>NZ_CP170988.1:0-6574 GCF_043099735.1 Nostoc sp. C117 | reverse complement strand
AGATACTTAGCAAGTGCTTTGGCGATCGCATTTCCTACTAATGGAAAATCTACACCATCAACTGGTTTAATAATTTCTTGATTTTCTAATATTTGATTATGGCTATTAATCATTTTAATAAATGTCTGATTTAGTCTAGAGTCAAACCATTCCCTGATAGGTGAATTTCTATTTTTTAATTCAGATGTTAAGCTCACTTTTTGATTTTTCGCTTGAAATACTACATTGAGTATTTGCGTGAGCTTTACGTAGTAATTTTTCTTTGAATTGTGTTATTTAAAATAATAAACTAATGATTTAAATAAATGAAAAGCTTGTTGAATTTGAAATTTGCAATTGATGTAAATTTACGTAACTTCTAAACCGAAGTTTTTATATTGCCAATGCAACTTTGCAAACTTGGTGACGGAATTTATAGTTCAACTTCTCGTTCAACTTCTCTTGACTTGGTTTTAGGTGCAGCAGCGACAGTTTGCTTTTGAGAAGAGGGTATGTGTTCAGTAGGGGTATATTGCTGCTGAATTTCTTCTCCTCGCCATACTTGCAAGTCATTCATAATATCTTTAAGCGGAACAAAATCGACGACTGTTTCTCCTTGCTTTTGTGCTTCAGTTGCCTTGTAGGTCATAATCTTGAAGTACATCTCTCGCTGGTCGGCAATTGGTAACTTACCGTTGTTCTCATTTATCCGTTGTAGAATTTCTTCATTGCCTTGATTCATTGCCCCTCCCCAGTCAGGGCCACCATGCTTGACCATATTTGCCCATTCCTCGGCGATGTAAGGGTGAACTGTGACAGGCAGATCGCCAACTGCTTGTATTACTCGTTTTTTGGATGCAGATGCGGCGGTGGGAGTAGATTGTTCGTCACCAAAGATTTGTTCCAGGTTGAGTTTGCTGGCGTTTTGGGCAATAAACTTAATTTGGTTGATATCGTACTCAGAGATATTCATTTTGCTGACTTCTTTGGTAATGCCGGCTTCGGTTTTAGTTAGGTCAAACCGGACAAGTTCCTGAGTACCTTTTTCTTCGGTAGTTTTAAATAATTGCAAGCTGGCTCGATTTTTTTCGGGGTTGCGCGATCGCTTGATGGTAAATTCACCTACTGTAAGTTCTTCCTTATCAGCCTGGATGAGGACATTATTCAGGGTGTGCAACATCTCATTTTGTTTAAATACTTCCAGCGTTTTAATCGTGCCGGCAGGTGCAAGACTTCCCAAGCTGTTTGCTACATCACGGATATCGGTATTGTTGAGGTCAGGTAGCTTGCCATTGTCGCCTAAGTATTCTGCCACAATGAGAAACTCCTGACGTTCAACAGGTAACATCTCTGTAGGCTTTTTCGTGATTTTGGGTTCCTCTTTTTTGTTGAGTTTAAAATCCATCAAAGAGTTCTCCCACCCAAATAGTTCATCACTGCGGCGATGAATGCTAACAGTGTCTCCCTGTTGGCGAATCACAAATGTATCGCTACGGTAAATACGTGACCCATCTTGTTCAAGAGTGCCGTATTTTTTTAACATTGCCGTTGCAGTTTCAGCAATGTCTTTATTTTCCCCGTTGTAACGTTCTTCCCGCGCTTGTTTATTATTAATTTGATAAATAGGTACTTCAACCTGACGCGCCCACTGTTGCGCTGCTGGCTCTACATCTTGAGAATTAGCTACTTCTTGATAGGTAAATTCAGGTGCATATTTTTTTCGCTTATTAGTTGCTTGTTCCTCTGGCTCTTGTGCAAAAAACTGATTGGGAGTTACATTTTTATTTACCTCCTCTTCAGCTTGACTTTGAGATTGATGGTTACTAGTAACTATCCGTCGAATTGGAATAGTTTCTTCGGACTGTGCGATTTCTTCTTGAAGATTATTGACCACATCATCTTCAAACCTGTTATCTACCTCTATTTCAACAGATGAGTTTATTTCTTGATTTATGGGCGAACTGTTTTCATATTGTATTAACTTATTGGTCGGAAATTGACTATCATCTAACGATGAATTGTCTTCTATAGCAGTTAAATTTTCATTATCATCTTTTGTATCTTTATAATTGTTAATAATGTCAGCAGATGGAGATAGTAGCTTAACTAATGGTTCACTTGCCACATCTATTATTTCATCTGGAGTAAGTATTTCAGTGACGAGATTAGTTGTACATTTACCTTCGCTATTTTGTTCGTAGATAACGATTTGTTTTTCTGAACCATCTGACTCTAGATAAGCTGTAATTTTTAGAGTATTATCACTTGTTTGCTGATAATCACTATTGAAATTAGGTACATCTTCTACTAATCTTGCAGCAATTGTTTGTGCTTGATAGTCAGTAAAAGGTTCAGTTTCTATTGTGTATTGACCTTCTACTAATAAATCGGGCATTAACACAATATTAGTTTCTTGATTGCTTTTTATACTTTGGCTGCTTAAATCTACCTTTTCCCATTTATATGCACCAGGGGTAGATTCATCAGGTACAAGATTGTAAATATCTTTGCCAACTTCAACGGCAATTTTACTTGCTTCTTGAGCTTCTTTGAGTTTTTCGAGAATTACTTTAGTTATCTTAGTAAGTGCATTGATTAGGCTTTTACTTAATTGTCGACTTGTTTGAATTGCAGTATCGGCTGTACCTAAATATGATTCATTAATTTGAGTGTGCCTGGGGTCAAACATATATTAGATGTGGTGAAAATACTTTATAAATTCAAACAGTCTGACTGTGCTTTATAAAAACCAGTTGGTCATTAAACTTAAAGTTTTTAGAAAAAGCTCTTGTACGCATCAACAGGTAACGGTGCATTGCCTGCTTGTACTGGTGCTTGTGGGATAGGAAACTTCCGAGCGACTTCTTTGACTCGTAAATCTAAATCTTCCTGTGTCGGTTTTTTCTGGGTACTTTTTCTAGCAAGCTCTTTGATGAATTTATCCCATTTAGCGTCATTTTCTTGTTCTAATCCAATGATATATTTGGGGATTTTGATATTTTTTAATAGTGGTACTGAACCCTCATTTTTATTACTATAAGCCGGGTTGATAAATAGACATTTACCAGGTGGTAATTTGAGGAATTGGGCTGGCTCGAATAGCTTGCGAGTCCGTTCTTGTTCGCTGATAGATGTGCTGGATTTACCCCCTCCCGTTGAGCGGGATTTTTGTTTATATTTAATTTCCTCTTCCCCTAAATATGCAGAAAATAATCGCGCTGATTCTTCTTCACCAGGATTAAAAACAAATTTTGTACCGCACGCACCAAGGATAGCTTTAGAGATTTCTTTACCATAAATCTTTTCAAGCTGACCCATATTTTGCCAACCCAGGATACCGCAGAATCCTTCGGAACGAGATTCGTTAAGCCATCTAAATAAATCTGGAAGAAAGATACTTGGCAACTCGTCAAGACACACTACTAATGGGCCGTCTTCCTTACGTTTTTTGGCAATACTGCGGGAAACTACCATGTGAAGAATACTGGTCATCAGGGGGCTGACAGCATCGCGGCGTTCGCGGTCTAACCCGAAGATAATCATCTGTTTGCGTTTTACCTCCAAGGGCAAGGTTGTTTTACCGACAAAGCATCCCAATGTACCCCTTGCCATGAACCGGGTGAACATCAATGAAGCACTACCAGCAATACCCGCTACAGTTTTCTCTGAACCAGCCGAGCTAAATAATTGACCAAAAGCTATCCTAATCCAAGGATTTAGTTCGGCTGCCATCAAGCGTTCGACCATCTTCTCGCTGGAAAGTATTGCCGCAGCCGTCATAATATCAGCGCGGTCGCCAAACTCTTTAGTTAGCATTAAAATAGCCTGCGTCAACTGGTCGCCGGCTGGGCCAAAGAAGGCATCCTCAGACGCATTACCTAACAGGCGGAAGTTTTTGTTAATTACCGTAGCTAACTGCCGTGCGGTTTCAGCATCGCTACTGTCGCGTAAAAAATCGATTGGGTTACATACCTCTGATTCGGGAAATCCCGGTGCAAAGATATGTACGTCATACCCCTTGGATTTGGCATAGTTGGCGATTTTGGCTTGACTGGCATACTTGAAATCGTATAGTACTATACCAAAACCTTGGTCAATTGCTGAGTAAATCATCGGGTTGATAGCTGAGAATGATTTACCGCTACCGGGTGCGCCAATTACAGCAGTTCCGCGTTGGACATCGGGTACATAAACTGGGACTCCTCCACTCCCCTTGGGTAATTTTTGACCCTTGTATTTGTGTACTCCAATATATAAACTGGCGCTATCACACTTAGGAGCGACGATTTGCTTGAGGGCTTTTTTCTTAGCTTGAGCGGTTTCCTTTGCTCCACCCCAATAGCTAGTAGCAAGCTTGCCTTTTTTACCATTACTAAAAAGCTGTAAAAGCAACAATAAGCCAATTCCCCCGGCCAGTGCCAAACCTTGAGGTGACATGAGCTTATCTGTATATTTACTAATGTCAGTATTGCTATTTTTATTGTTTGCTTTTACTTCTCTAACTGTCTTAGTTTTAGCCGTTGCAAACAGATAATTATTCATATTAATCTGTGTTAATTGCATGAGGAAATCGAAGAAATATGCGGTGAAGTGAAGTTGCATATTTCTTCATTGGTTGTCTAGTGTGTCCTCTTCAAGCCAAAAATTAGAGAGGATAAATTCTTCTATGATTGCCTTTTTACTTGTTAATTTTTAGGTACGGTGAGGGGCGTACCAAGGATAATTGGGTCTATCTCGCGGTAGGTGAAGAAGGGAACTGGGCCAATGAAGTATGGCGAGCAACCCAAGTCAACCCACCCCCGCTTGCAAATACGGAAGAACATTGCGGTGGTTATACTGCCGTCCGCCTCGTTAATATCCCAGATGACTTGTTTAAATGATTTCCCAAAGGGGTGACGACCTGTGGGTTCTTTTCCACCGTTGAGACTGCCCAAGATGCCGAATCCGCCTTTAACTTTTTGGTCTTTACCGGACATCCATTGTGCGCCAGTCACAATATCGCTACCCGAAACTTCGATGTGACCACAGGTTTTCTCGCACGGGACATTAAACCCAGCTTGGTAACTACCACTTATTGACTTCCAGCGTCCGCTTTCAAGGGAACCGAGGGGTAAGTCTACTTTGCCGATAAAGCTAACATCGGGGATGGGAACGCTGGGGAACCGATCAAACGGTACATCAGCCAATCCCGGAATCTTACCAATTGTTGTGTTTTGCCAGTTAGTAAAGTCTTTTAGCTGTGCATTCTCAATACCAGGGATGCTGGTTAGTTTATATTTATCAAGTTTGACATACTCACCAAGTTCCACTTCTCCCAGTTGGGGATAATTGTCCAGCACCTCACCAACAGTTTGGTAGCTTGCGGTGCTGCCTGTAACTTTGGTCACTAGTTCTTGAATTGGTGGGATGGCTGCGATTTCTGAATCTTCTAAATTAGGAATTGCTTCGGCGAGGTCTTCGAGTGTTTGCCAATCGAGTGTTTCAAAATCTGACAGTTTGAGATTTTTAAGTTGAACGCCCGTGATGTCAGCGATATCTCCAAGCGTGAAATCTTCAATATTGAACTCAGTTGCTTCAAAATCACCCAGTTCCATGACTTCGGCAAGGCTTTGCCCAGCACTCCAGGTGCGTGTCTCCTTCATACCAGGGTTTTTGATATTAGGGAATTCGACACTGCCAGCACCGCCAAATTTCATGTTTCTAAACGTGATACTGCTCCAATCGGGAGTAGGTGCGCCATTGACGTATTTAGTTGCAACGGGCTGTGGTTGTTTGGTTTGTTTTGTCTTATCTGTCGAAGTGTTCAAATTTGAATACTTCGATGAAACTGTTTGAGCTACCGCTTTATCGCCGAATAAGAGACTGCCGATATTATAGCTACCTCCATATCGGATTAATCCGTGCAGGGCAAGCCCTGCAATAAGTCCTGCAACCATTAGGTAGCGTAATTTATTAAATTTTTCCATCCGATACTCAAGCCCTCGATTGGTTTTGTTGTGAGTAGTTTCCTGACTTGCAGCTCTCACTGGTACAATCGCAGTTACCTCTGCTGTAGTATCTAAAATTTGGTTGTTAGAGGTGAGATTTTCGGTATACATCACTGTTATCTAAAACTTGTTTTACCTGGATTTGTTGTTGTGAGAGGGTTATTACGCTGTGGTGGTATTTCTAACAAGCGCTTTCCACCCAACAGCATGAGTTTTTCAACCAATTGCATTGATACTCCGGCGGTGCTGGCGGCGACGACAAGTTCCTCTCCTTGCGATCGCAACTCCACAAGTTGGTTCAGACGCTTCCAGAGCTTGCTGTCTGTCGTAACCCACTGGTTTTTGAGGGCAACTTGCATCCCTTTGGCGATATGTCTGCTATCAGATAATGCGGTGTAACTGACCTTTGGTTTTACTTCTTCAGGTTTACTGGGAGTGTCGCCAATAATTTCAATTTGGCTGTACTCTGGTGTGCCACTGCCCGCTACAATCCGGAAGTGATAGCTTTTCCTTGTTGAGCCAGATTCGGTAATCACCGTCATGTGCGCCCCGTAAGGAGCTTGTGGTAAACCGGGGATTTTGACTGTCTCGATACGGCGAATGTGAAT
>NZ_CP170992.1:0-191628 GCF_043099735.1 Nostoc sp. C117 | reverse complement strand
TAGTCCTGCACCCGTACTGTTGCCAGAACACTTACCCAAGCCTTCCAAGCATCCGTCTACGTCAAAAACAAACTTAGATGGGTCATCCAGCCAGATTTTCTTGATAATTTCTTTGGTGTTGTAGAACGATATTGATACCCCATGTCCAGGCCAGACCTTAACTGTCTGCAATTGAGCATTTTCCCCTGACACCTGGGACGCTGCAACTTGACGGATAGTACTTGCCAGTAGAAGTTGGTTTGGTGCAAGCACGGAGGCGATGGTGAGGCACCCACCAAAGGCGATCGCCCTAGGCATCCTTAAACTAAAATCTGCTATATCTCTTAGTTTCACAGCTTGATTGACCTATCGACTTTGATTGTGATTTTGGTGTCTTTAGGCACATACCAAACATTGGGACGGCGATTGATTTCGTCAGTAGCACGTTCTGTCCGCTTGCTGATTGTTTCGCCAAGTTTGCCAAAAGCACCTTCAAGGAAAGCAGCTGCCAGGTTGCGGTTGTTATTGCGGCTGCGAGTTCTTGTCCCACCTAAAGGCAAATCTTCTGTGACTTCTTCATCCGGCTGGTTGATAATTTCCCCTACCTTGGCAAGACCAGCTATTGTCCCTAATGTGGCATCATATTTGGCAATTTCAGATCCCTTGTCGTCGTAAGGTCTGGCGATTAGGGGTGAACCCGCCTCTCCCAAAACTGATATTGTTCCAGGTGATAGAGGATATTCTGTGCCGTCTTTGAGAATAGCCGCGACTTCGGCACGCACGCCTGATGTGCTATCAACCGAAATCATAGCGATAGTTACCTGTGTTCCTGCGGGAATGGCTATTTCGCCAGTATTGCTGTAAAGCGGCTCGTCCAACCGGGCGACAAACCTTAATGTATTTGTCTGTTCTTGGGAACGAGCGTTATTACTGGTTTGGGGCATAACGAGTGGAGTTACCAGGGTTGCACTTGCAAACGAACCGACAACTAAATACTGCGGTTGTGTTTCTTGGAGTATCTGTGCTTCTTCTGGCAGGTAGTTATTTGCAACTTGTTCGATTTGCGGGGTGGAGCTGTTTTCTTTATTACTAGCAAAACTGGATTCTACGGTCTTTTCTTTGGCCAGTTCTGAGTTGGTTTGTGGTTCTTTTACCGAGAAGCTATAAATAACTGGCACGGCTTGATTGTTATCTTTGTCACCAGTATTGCCATACTCAGGAGTACTGTCATTTGTGGTTACAGGTTGCCAACGCGGGCGCAGTTCTTCAACTTGATTAGGGGTATTGGTAACTGTTTCGGTATTCTCGCTGCGTCGGCTACGGCGACGACGGGGGCGATCGCTATTTTGTTCTGCTGGGCGTAATGTTGCTTCAGTTTTAGCTGTAACTTCTTGTACTGTTGTGTTTGTAGGTTCACTGACAGTGGTACTGGCTAGCATATACTCAACTCGACCAACCGAACCCAGGTTACGCAGGCGTTCGAGTTCGGCTATTGGATCTTTGGCGACACTCTGATTGCTGGCAACTGTTTGTTTGGCAAATTTTGGCAGAGGAGCGCTAGGACGCAGAGGTGGTATTGGCTGTGAAGCCACTACTCTACGTGTTGGTCTAACAGGTTCGGGTGTTTCTTCCCGGTATACACGTCTTCTGGAAGTAGGGGGAGTTTCTTGAGCAACTACCCTTCGTTGTCGAATAGAACGGGTTTTCTCTGGGTTTTTGGCTTGTTCTTCTTCAGTAGCTTCTTTTTTCTCCTCTTTGTCTCCCGTATTAGCTTTACCATTTAGGGCATCAAGTTCTTCCTGTTGCTTGGCGAGGGCAAGCTTGGCATAAACATCGCCTTCTTTTTTCTCAGATGCGGCAACCGTGGGAGTTGGAGTAGTAGTTAATTCTGGTTTTTTTGCGTTTTTACCACCCCCATTCATCATGCCGTTGAGGACAACAAATATAACTAGAAACCCAGCACCGAATGCACCACCAATAATTCCTAATCTTGACCAGGGAGATGTAACAAAGTCGTGTTTAGTTTGGATTAACGCGGGATCTTCTACTTCAGTTTCATCTTCTTCAACCACCTCAAATTGTGAATTTTCAACTTCATCTTCTTCTGCACTATCGATTGGTAAAAGACTATTTACGGAAGATATATGTTTATTGGTAGCCTCATTCTCTAGCTGTAACATAGTTCTATGCTTGATTAATGATTTTTATTTCTTGCCGAGGTTATAATCAACAATCTGAGTAATTTCTAAACCTGGTTCTCGTACTAAATAAATTTTTTTATCGAGTTCAGTTGGCTTATTTGGTAACTTGGGAGTATCGACGGCTTCGACAGTAATTGTTTTGTTAAAGGCGATTCCCTTGCCTTGGTTTTCGTTCCTATTAAAGCTGACGAGCGTAGCGATATAATCAACTTCCCACTGTCCATCCTTGATTTTTCTGGGTTCAGAGATATGGCGGGTGACGAGTGAAACTTGAACTTCACCGTTAAATACACCACTTGGAACGATTTCTGCTAACTTCTTGAGAAAATTTGCTCGGAAATCTTGATTTTCAGATAGTGCAAATGCAGCTTCCCAGGCTCTAGTAGGAATTTTTTTTCTACTATTTTTTGTTGTTTGAATATCTATTCCCCTATCAGGTTTAGTGGCATTTTCACCATTCTCTGTTGCTTCGATTATTCCGTTCCAGCCGAACATTTTAATCATGCTATCTGAGATAAAGCGTTTGATAGTTTCGGCTTCGCGTTCATTAGGAGCGGCAAATTTACCAGGTGAAATAGACCCATCTTGGAGTTGAACAATCGTCATGCCTTTGACATGATGATTTGTGCTAGCACTCATGCCAATATTTATGATTTGCAATAGGGTAGATAAGATAGTTCCTCCTGCTGTTACGGCGATCGCCATTGCAATAGGTGTCGAGGTAGATTGACCATAACTGAGAAGCCGAGCCGGTTGAGATTTAGACTTAGGTTTAAGCATATTTATTTGTTAATTACTTTTTAACTTTGATTTTGGAACTAACAAATTTGGTGGCGTTGACAGCAACCGTAGCAGTTGTACTTGCTCCACCTGTAGCGATTCCTGCTGCAATTTCAGAGCCAAATGCTACTGTTTTACCTAATCCTGTCCAAACAGCTATTCCACCACCTGCGGCTAATGCAGATGCCAGGATAGGAGAAACTAACCCAACAAAAAGTAGAAATATCATCGGTTGATTTTGTTCGGAATTAGCGATAAGTTGTCCGCACAAACCAATAATCATGTTGAAGCAGAGTTTCGCCATTCCAACGGTGAAATAACCAGTTAGCCAAGCGAAAATAGGTTTTGCGCCAAAGGGGAGTAGCGAACCGCCTATTGCCAACGGGCCAAGTAGAGCAGTTAAAAGCATCGTGAATTCGATACCCCACTGGTAAGCGTTATTGAGGGCAAGAAGGATAACTGCGACAAATCCGGTAATCATCGAACCGATTGTACTGGTGATAGTATTACCAATCTTTTCGGCTATTTGACCAGGGGAGAGATTTTCGAGCGCGTCTTTAGCATCAGATAAAGCCTGAAGTGGGTTAAATTCCCAACTACCGCTATCGGGGGCTTCTCCTTTAAATAGATCGGGTGCAGAGGTTTTGAGTTCTGCTTCTGCTTGTTGCAAGCAGGTGATTGAATCTTGCGTGTTACCGGGGATGGAGCGGCATCTTTCCATTGCCGCCCCTACTTGCTGCTGGAGAGCAATATTACCGACTGCGCGGTTGAATGCTACTTCTAGGTTGGCTCCGGCAGCAGTAAATTCCAGGATGTCATTATTAACAGTATTAATGTATCCCCGGATGGCGAGTGTTCCACTTCTGAGTAAAGTGCCATTGTTAGCTAATAGTCCGATAACCAGAATGGGCCATATCCAACTGGAGAGAGCTTTCATATCTTCTTGATTTATCCAGTTTTTGCCTAACTCAACCATAAAAAGGGTGAGTGTAGCGATCGCAAAAAACTGACCAACTTTGCACATCGAGCCGTACAAGTTACCGTTGAGGGTTTCCTGCCAAAGTTCATTGAAACCTTCTGCTACTAGTTGCGCTCCAGCTGACGCATTTTCTAAAATGTCTTGCCCAAAAAATGGGTCGGTTGCAATTACAAGATGTTCTAACATGGTCTGTATTATGTACCTGATAGAGAATTGGTCATCTCAATTGCAGAGATGACCAACTAATTAGGGTGAATTATTCACCTGCGGTAGTTTTGAGACTGCTAAACCCACTGATTTCGATATACTGGGCGCTGATACCGTCCATCATCAGGTTTTGACGACGGCGATCGCTTGCCCCTTGTTCGGCAAGTTGAGATAGCATCAGGTTAGTTTGCTGGCTATCGTGCCGTGTTTGTAGTCCGTCAATGCGAGATTGACCCAACATTGAGACAATTTGCGAGTTTTGGGCAGCAATGACCTTGAGGATGTTTTGTGAAGCATCCATTGGTTGTGCAGATTCTGCGAGTTCTTTGGCCTCAGCTACAGTTTGTTCAGTTGCTTCTATCTCATTTTTGGTACGTTCCTGACCGACTTCCCCTAAGACGCTGGCGATCGTAGCGCGGGTGGTTTCTCTCTCCAGTTCGTTAGCTGCACTGACCGCAGCTTCAACTGTGTTGCTTTCATTCCAGTTACCCTTGTTCTTAAGTTGCTCTTTGAGTTTTTCGGCTGAGTTTACTGGATCTGGCATATCCATACTGCCAGTCTGAATAGCAGTTTTAGCTTCGCCTTTCATCCCACCCCATTTATTAGTTCCTGAAGTGAGTTCCTTTTTGGTTTCCTCAAAATAGTTATTGAATTTCCCTAAAACCTTGAAGAAATCGTCAATTGAAAAGGCATAGCTAGGTGCTGTACCGAGTAAAGTAACCAGACCAATTATTGACCCGATTATTACTCCTTTCTTAGTAAACTTGAATTTTGGTTTCATACTTTTGGTGGATAAAATAATCAATGTGGCAATTAAAGTTAAGCCACTTGTTTATGAGTTATTGATTCTTCTTGTTATAAATACAGATTACTCTTAGCTTTTCTTCTATAATTTATGCTGGCTTTAATTGCTGATTGTTATTGTTATCCAGTAATTGTTGTGCTTCTTGACTTAACTCATCTCCCCGAAGCATTTGTATGTAGCTTTCTGAAAATTTCACCATACCCAGCATTGGATTATCGACATATTTATTGAGAAATAGAGTGCGTAATTCTTGCTCGTTCGGGTTGTTTGCTACTGCTGCAAGTAAGCAATAAGCAGGATAATACCTACAGAAAGTAAGTTTGCCATTGTCATCAAGTAACCACTGTGAATAAATACTTTCGCGTTTTGGGAAGAATGCTTCGGTACTATTACGCGAGATAATTTCATAAGGATATTTAAACCTGTTCACAAATGGGTCAACTGCCGATGTTTGAATCCGACCGATCAGGCGGGTTGTGATGTTAGCAAATATCTTGGAAGCAGACTTACTTTGGAAAATACTTTCTGGTTCTTGGGCAGATAAAATTACACGTATACCTGCTTTTGCACCGTTAGCGCAGAGTCTACCAATTAGCTCGGCTATGCTCTCAAAATTGAATAAAATTGGTGCTTCATCTAAGAAAAATATTGATACTTTAGATGATAAAGCTCTACGTAAGGCTGCGGAATAGGCACTCAGAGCGAGGACTGCGGCATCGGCTTCACTCCCAAGCGATCGCAGTGCGAATACAAGCAATCGAGCATCAGTTTTAAAGCTAGATGGATTGGCGATTGATTGCCCAACTCGTGAATTTAGCCAAAACTTTAATCGCAATCTGATTTGGTCAAGAGCATCGAGAATTTCTTTACTATTATTGGTGATGGAATCGAGTTTGATAAATCCAGGCGAACAATAATTATAGAAATCTTTAAGTGTGGGAATATCTGCCCATTCAGGTGTTCCCAATCCATTTTCTAGTGCTAGCTTGTAACGAAGTTTGATATCTTCATCGTTGTAAAAAGTTTCAATTGTAATTGTAATGATACTTTCGATATTTGATACCGTTGTCGGACTTACACCTACAGGATTTGTCCCTAACACCATTATCATTAATGTTGATTTCAAAAATTCCTTGAAATCAGTCATTCTCTCTTTAATAACTTCAGGCTCATATCCCCTTAAATCAGGTAATTCAAATAGATTGTTCGACTCTTTACTAATATCGAAATACGCCCCTTCCTCTCCCATAAAATTGGTGTAGTCGGTAAACGTGCTAGTACCATCGGGTTTAGGATAATCAAGCGCAATTACGGGAATGTTTTGAGCCAAGGCAGGTGTTAATAAACCTGCTACTAAAACGGATTTACCCGCACGGGTAGTACCAAAAATGGCAAGATTTTTGTGCTGCTTGTACAAGTCAAGATGTACTGGAGTTCCTCCCTCTTCAGCAATTAGCTCAAACCCAGATTTATCTCCTGTAGCTGTTCTGACTATCGGCATGAGTCCGGGAACTTCTGATGAGAAATAAGGCAGGCGACGGTTAAAGGGCCTTGTAAGTAGGTTTTCCCAAACAACAGGTACACATTGTAACCATGTTTTCCAGGCATACTCGATTTCTCGCTCAACTACAGCAGGTCGTAAGAAGCAGCTAGAAAGGTATTGACAAGCTTCATCAAGTTTTTGACGACTGTGACGATGGACACAAAAAACAACAGCAGTATGAATCGGGAGACTGCCTCTGAGGATAGTTTCTTGTGCCTTAACTGCCTCCTCGATGTTCATATTGGCTTTTACGTCAATTGACCCCTTCTCTGAAGACATGGCACTGGAGGTAATTGACTGTTTGGTAATCCGTTGCAGAGCAGTTTTGGCAAGTCCCTGGTTGGCTTTAGATAGCTGGCAGATAATCTCGGTGTCGGAGATTTTTTCTTTGGATATTACCTCCCAGAGGTATCGAAGCTGGGCGTATTCATCCACCCAACCCTGGGGCTTTTCGCTAAACTGAAGAACGCCGATATACTTGTCTTGCAGTCTTACCCAGCTGCGATCAAGAAACGGGACAGATTTTTCATTCTCCAGCATCCGGTGACGAATGTGGAAATCGCTAGTTTGAACTTCTCGAAGCCCCTCTTCATCTAATATGAGGGGATTGGGAACTTTGGGTGCATCGCTACGGTTAAACTGACTCCAAAGAATTGACCATACTTCCTCACTTGTGACTGCTCGCACTGAAAGCCCCATCGAGTTTGTCAAAAGTTGTTCCCACCGTTGAAACCCAGAGGTAAAACTATCCCGTAAAATTGTTTCGATTCGTTCTTGCCGAACACTGTGAATTTGTCCAGTAAATTGGAACCAGGCATTTTGCAATTGTTTGATAGTTTTTTCAATTGCATCATTTGAGCGACTATCTTCAGAAGCCAGGACACTATAGGTACACCAGAAACGTAAAAACTTATTTTTACGAGTTCCTGCTTTAGTGAGTTCTCTTGCTCGCAGACGTTCCGATCGCACTAGCAGAGTTAGTTGCTCTAGGTCGCATTTATCCTCTATCTTTTTTAGTTCCTGCTGCCGAAGAAAATCATCAGTGAACGAACCAAGATGAATTGTTAAGGTTTCGCGTTCGGGAAGTTCTTTGAGTCCACCCTCAATATTTTCAAAAATCGGCAGAATCTGTTCTTCTGGTAAAGACGGGTGGACTCCTTGTACGTCGAAGCAGAACTTAATTTGAATATCTTCTTTTTTCTGGAGGATGAGTGCGCCGATATCTCTGCGACCAGCAAGCGAGATACTTGCAATCCCGGCTAAATGAGTAATATCCTCAAACGGTGTTAGGTTTTTGACAACACCTAATTGTTCGGTATCGAGGGATTTTTTACCAATTTTGTCCTTTATTTTCGTTGAGGCGGTCGAACTCATGGCCTGTAGTCTCGTTCGGTGATGTTTATTACTTGAGGAGCTTTATTTGCGTTTTTTCAGCTGGTGCTTTTTCTGGGATTGAGGTTGTAAAGGATTAACGAGAGAAACAAAAGGTTTGTAACCACGGGTGATGCGGGGCGTGCCGACAAACTTACCCAAAAAAGCTTTGTTGGAACTTACCGTCCACCAAGTTGCCCATCCCCAAGCGGTTACAATTCCGGTTGCCAGCCAGGAAGCTTGCATAAAACCCTTGACTACCATGTAGGAGATGAGAGCGATCGCACTCCAGGGAACAATTTGGTCGGCGGGGAATGGCCCAAGGCGTGGCTGTTCTCCTAATACGCGGTTGACAGTACGAAATTCCTGTTCTCTGGTCATTATTACGAAAGGCAAAAGTCAGTTTTTGAAATTTTGATGAGTGGCACTTGTGGAATTGTGCCACTCGTGGTGGCTTTTTTGACGAGTGACGTATCAGCCTGTTACCAGTCCTGCAAGAATATCACCGACAACAACAGTTAGCGCCACTATAATCGGTGTTCTTGCAACAGTCTGCCAGTCTTCATCATTCCTGGTTGCTTGAACGACTCGGATAAGACCAATACCAAGGTAAATTAGGAACAAACCTCGCAGTACTGCAAATACATATCGAATGATTGTTTCGTTAATACCTTCAAAATATTCTGTGAAGAAGTCCTCTGCATTTTGCATGAACTGGGCGTTTGCGGGTGCAGTGGCGATATCTAACATAAATACTACACCTACCAAGCAGAACAGAACAGTATAAATATTGATGCCATACTTGCGCTGCCATTTCTCAAAGTTAGAAAGTAGCAAGTTTGCTTCCTTGGGTAGTAACGCTACAATGCCAGTTGCAAACGCGAGTGATGCCATCACCATGTGGTGGAGTGAGATATCTGCAATCATCAAGCCAGTACCAACTGCCATCAGTCCGGCGATGCTAGCGTTCTCTTTCCAGTTGCGCTTTTTGCGACGGGTGGAAGCGGGGTATCCGTATTCTTCGTGGGAAGGAATGCGATCTGCGCTTCGCAGCAGCGCTTCGCTATCGCTGCCAAAATCAGATTCGTAGTCTTTTCTCATAAAAAGATTATTTCAGAAATTAGTGGATGAAGCTTTGTAGGGGTAACTAAGGTCGAATCACTGCTTTTTACCCAAGTTTTGATTGGAGTAAATATCTGCTCCAACTTCTCACTTGCAAACTTATTTTATGAAATTAATAACCGTGAAATCATCTAAAAATTTTCTATTTTTAGACACTATATTTTTCAGTAAATCATTCAGTAAAAACTCAGATAAATTTGCTTGACAAGTTCTAATAACTAAATCAGTGGTTGATTTCATAATGTTTGACCCCCGATATAGCCTATATCGGGGGTCAAACATTGATATATGAGGTAGTGTAATTACGGTTGTTTACCGCTAGGTTGTTGTGATGGATAAACTCTCTGCCAACTAATTCTGCGTTTTATTTGTGTTGAAATCGAGTTGGAGTTTCTTACCTACTTTGAGATTTAGGGTTTTGGTACTGCCAGCAGGTAATTCAATAACCTGGTTAACAGGATAGACTGAATCGTACTTAGGACAGGTTTTAGTTTTGCAAGGGGGAGCCGCTTCTACGATTGATTTGATAACTCCATCTTGGAGAAATATCATATCTAAAGGAATATACGTATCCTTCATCCAAAGTTGAACTCTTTCAGGTTTGTTGAGGACAAATAACATTCCGTGATTTTTAGGAATCGAATTACGAAATTTGAGTCCGTGAGCATATTCTTTTCTATCGTCTGCTAATTCGAGTTGAACTGTTTGATTGTTAGTGGTAAAGGTTGCGCCAATAGGTAAATACTGTGGCTGGCGAGTCCAAAAGTATAGCGGTAGGGGTGAGAGGGCAGCAGTAAAACCAGCAATTGGCCCAACAAATTTGATAAATTTGATGAATTTGAAAAATAGGCTTTTTTCTGGATTTTGTGCTTGTTGAGTTTGAATGTTGGTTTGAGAAGTTTGTCTTGTGACTTCCATAGTTTTAGCTAAATAAGGTAGTAAAGTGTTTAGAAATGGCAAGCATTATGAACTGTTGAAATGTTTTGGTTACATTTACTTTTGTCCAAACATGATGAAACTTTGAATTGATTTATGATGTGTGCTAGCTGAAAATATCAATGTTGCCAATAGCAAACTTGCTTTCATCGAGGGGGCTACTAGGTAAAGCTTGTTGGTCAGCTTTGTTACGCATCGACTCGACTCTATCGGCTTCGCGGATGGCAAGCGGGTTAATCTGACGGCGTTCTTCTAGTAATGCCTCAATTGTTAGTTCAAGTGTGGGGAGTTGGCTTTCTGAGTAGGTATCTTCTGTTATGGTTTCGCAGAATATCGTACTAGCGGCGCGTTCTACAATTGTCTGGATTTCTGCACCTACACAGCGATTGGTGGCTTTTAGAATTCTGCGCCACTGTTCCTCACTCCAGGGGTCGCCGCCATTGCGAAAGCGTTCGTCAAACCGGGCAGCGTGCAGTTTGAAGATACTATATCTTTCTCCATTATTGGGCAAGTCTACTTTAAATAAATAGTCAAACCGTCCAGCACGGGTGAGTTCGGGTGGCAGCCATTCCATACGGTTAACTGATGCGATGACCAGTACGTCTGACGTGCGCTCTTGCATCCACGTCAACAGCTGACCAGCCAGCCGTTTGGCGAGGTCATCATCCCCGGCGAAGCCTTTATCAAAGTCGTCGAAATACAAAATTACTTGATTGAGCCTATCTGCCAGTCGCAACAAGCGTTTGAGTTTCATTTCTGCTTGGTTGCCAAAACTTCTAAAGTTGCCCCAATCGACCATGATGAGGGGAATACCCATATTCTGAGAACAGGCTTTTGCTGAGTGTGATTTTCCCGTCCCCGGTGGCCCCACAAACATAATCCCCTTGGGTACGCGCAGATTGTATTGTTTGGCACGCGGCGTAAGCAATCGCTTGAACTTTTTGAATGACTGCTGCATGAGTTCTAACCCACCAAGTTGTACTTTTGGTGGAGGTAAGAATTCGATGTCATACAAGCGGTTGAGCAGTTGAATTTTTTTTGCTAGTAGAAGCTTTGCTATCTCACTGGAATTTCCTAAGTCATGATTTTTTCTAATATCGTTTAAGCAATGAATAATATCAGAAATATACAGACCAGCACTAGCGTTAGCAATTTCTAAATAGTCTTGTTTAGTATAAATTAAAGGAAATAAATTACTGCTAATTAAATTAGCAATAATTTCTTGTGTATCTGGTAATTCTTGACTCCAGAGTGGGATTTCTGCTGCTATTTCGCTTGCTAACTCGGCATTGGCTCCTAGTAATATGGTAGTCTTATCACTTTTGTTTGTATGAAATTTGAGATTAACTAGCGACGACTTAATCCATTCTGATAGAAGAACAAATTCAGTATCTTTAGTTATGCTTTCTTTTAACCAAGGAAAAATATTCTCAATGATTAGTACTCCAGTGCCAGAATAAACCCTCCAAAAATTGAGTACTTGAAAATAATCTTCCGTATTTTGTTTAACAGAAGGTTTATAGTCGTGAAAATATTGAAAAATAAGATTATTTTCGGGGCTGACGACCAATTCTTTAATACTGTCCTCGCTTAAATTCCATATATAGACTTTTTTACCTACTTGCTGACAGGAAGTAGTAAGACGAATGAGGAAGCGGTGACGTTCTTGGAGGGGGGATTCACAGGCGATGATTGGATAATTGTCCGCAAGCAGGTCTTCTAGATACTCAAAGCTAGACTTCATCTTAGTTGCTTGTAGCGTAATCAGAAGCAATCTTATCTAGAAGAGATGCTGTACGATAACTGATAATTTTCTAATTTCTAAATCCAAAAAATTAGAAAAAAGTTGGTTTCTTTTCAGTATTTTGTTGATTGTGTAATGGTGTTGTAAATTTAGATAATTGCCAAGAACTCTGATTTTCCAAGTTTTTCGGTTTTCAGTTATGGCTAAAACACCGGAATATCCAATTGTTGTTATTCCAGAGTTAGTTAAAGAGAAAAAACAGTTTACCCCATTAGTTTTTCCATCTGGACAAGGAGATGCACCAATTGGGGCAAGTGAGGGGCTGTTTGAAAATGTTCTCAAACATTATTTTGGTGAAATTGTTTCTCCTCAGCAGGTGATGTTTCCACCAGGGCATCGACTACCATTTACGGCTGATTTTCTGTTGATTGAGCCAAATACTGGCTTACACATAGACTTGGAGGTTGATGAACCTATCTCATTTGCGACTGGGAAGCCCACTCACTGTATTGGCGAGGATGACTATAGAAACAAGTGTTTTGTCGATGCAAACTGGCTGGTTATCCGGTTTGCAGAAGAACAAGTCTCATCTCAACCAGAACGCTGCGCTCGATTTATTGCTGGTGCGATCGCCCAACTGACAGATAATAATACTTATCGCCAGAAGCTACTTCATGTAGAGAAAGTTACTCCCATGCGTCAGTGGTCTGCACGTCAAGCTTCCAAATTAAACAAAAGTGATTACCGCCAAGGCTATCTTAACGAGAGAAGAAACTAAGGATATAAAAAAATATTCAATAGAACGACCCAGCTCACCGGTCGCAGATAACCTTTACAACTCAACTGACCATATTTCGGTGTTCCGGTGCAGCGACTTGTTAGCCCTCATTTGTCACTTTCGGGAGAGAATAATCTGAAATGCTTACAGCATAAGAGTTTTACCAAAAAACCATAATTTCAGCTATTGTGTTAGAAAATAAACGCTCAAATGCATGTTCTATCTAGAGTTCAAAATTTGACTTTGATTTTTCTTTTCCCAGAGTGACAAAACAGGGTTAGGTAGCTGTCAAGTACTAGCAGTAGTCCCCTTTCCAAAATCAAACACAAAAACTCTGATCCCAGGAAGATTAGTGTTTGGCAGTCTAGCAATAAGCTCCATTTCCATATCTGCAAGCAACAAATTCTTCGGTTCACCAAACCACTCACACTTAAACCATAGGACACAGTAGGCACTGTATTTTATACCTTTGTTTCTCATGTAGTCAGGTAACTGCTGCTCTAGCCCGTGATACACATCTTTTGAATGAGCCAGTTTAAATTCTGCAAAGACTTCACACGTTCCCCTACCTTGAACTGCTCCTACAAAACTGAAATCTAGATCTCCAACTCCTGTTTGCCGTTCAGGAATGACACGAACAGACCCCATTAACATTTGATCGTGTAAGAGACTATGAATAGTAGGATGAATGTCCGTTTCTCGTTTGGGGAATCGACCATCAATTTTGCTGCCGTTGTAGGAGATGTTCCAAAAACTATT
The DNA here is from genome assembly GCF_043099735.1 of Nostoc sp. C117. NCBI lineage: Bacteria > Bacillati > Cyanobacteriota > Cyanophyceae > Nostocales > Nostocaceae > Nostoc > Nostoc sp. C117. Next base: position 178,424 of record NZ_CP170992.1, on the reverse strand, counting down.
AATGGCACCGATCTCAGCAACCTTGTCTTTGACAGAAAGAAGGGCTGAGTAAACACGCTGTCTAAATTCTTCTTCAGATGCGTATTCAGTTACAGGCAATAGATTCTGCTTTCTAGCCCACTCAACTAATGAAGGGGGAGGAACAACAACTTGTGTAGACTGCTCACCTGTATCATACATAGTTCCACCTGGATTTCCGCAAAGTAAACGTAAATGACGAGGCGACCAGTTAATAACAAAACAGATATCACTGGAAGACAATACTACTTGAGAAATATCCAGCGAGACCGCTTCATCATTTCTCTGGATGACCAATTCAGAGTCAATCACTTCAACGATAAAGTGGTACTCTTGGTCGATCACTCTGAAAAGATTGCCTTGCGGTTGTTTTACAAATCGCGCCTGAAAAGCAATTTGTCCTTCTGATCTCAGTAAATCAATTAAAGCTATCTGCCCTCTGAACATAGGTGAGATTTCAACTATGGGCAGGTTTTTGGGGTTAATGATTAGCTGTTGCATGAGGCTTCATGAGTGCTTAAAACTAATATCTGTTCTTGACAAAGATAACGCTTGTTAGCCTCGCATAACCAGTAGACAGCTTCTGAGGGCTATCCGATGTGTAGCCTGCATTTTGACGTGGAAGACTGAGCAAATTACTTTGATGTGCCACCTCAGCCAGCAGCATAAGCTACCTAACTATTTATTATACGAGAACTTTCCGTATAATCTTTTTCTCAATCCTAATATATCAAGCATTACAACGAATTCCTGTCTTAATGCACGAAAAAATTATTTTTGACATCCCTATCTGGATATTATACAAAATTTTTCCGTATAACATCCCTATTTAGAGTATTAAAGGGAATTTTCTGTACAACTTCCAATGGAACAACGTCCAAAGAAACTGATGTTCTGAATCGGGGTGCTCAGGCTGTGCGTAGTCCCCTTGATTAGAACTACTGGCATATACCTTAACCAGCAGTCAATAAGACTGCGGATTAATTTACCAATTTCCCAACTTTTGATAAGTGTTTGTAACCCAGTTATAAATTATGACTCTGCGGTTTATTTTTGCTGCATCAGCGATAAAATTAGCTGTTCCTCCAGGTTGCCCATCCCAGATAGCAATTATCATATCGTGGGTATTTTTTATTTGATTAACTATCCATCGATTACGAGCATTTAAACATTTAATTCCTCCAGCTTCTTGATAAGGTAAGTTAGAGACAAATTTGATAGCGTCACATTGGGATAACAGCCAATGATACTTCTGCTTATGGAGATTATTCCATTTGGCATCTTGGTTAATGCAGTGTATGGCAGCAGTAAGATTTATCTCAATAGGGTACTTATCCTTTAAGCCTAAGATTAGCTCTACTGCTGCGGTATCAACTCCCAATGCCATGCCTGAATAGAACTGGATGCGTTTGTAACCCCACTCAACAGAGCGATCGCAAGCACGAACAATCATAGCTTCAAGTCGGTTCCGCACCTGCTTCCATCCTTCCTCATCAAATTTTTTGTGACTGTTTCCTGTAAATGCCACTTTTAGAGTTGGTTTATCTTCTATAAGGCAATCAACAAACTCCTGGGGCAACCAGATATTAGGAGGAAGATTAAAATTGCTAATTAGGGAAGCTATCTCAGGGTCAGTGTATCCTGCAAGGTTGCATCCAATCCTAGTTGTTAGGAATTCTAGTTCAGGATGAGTCTTTGCATATTCGACTAGTTTCTCAATTTGAGATTTTATTTGGGGAAGGGGAATTGACCGGATACCCTTATTTAAGTCTTTGGTTGCGATCGCCCAGGATTGTCCTTGCCGTCCTTGGGGATTACCGTATTCTGCATTGCAGTACTGTCGCGCAAATAAAGCACTTCCAGCACCATGTCTTCCTTGTGTGTTGCTGCCAAATACAAAAATCTGGTTTTCTGCTAGTTTGATAACTCTATCAGGAATAATTTTGTAGGGATGATTATTTGACATTTGGTTCTTTTACCCAAAAGAAAAGATTGGGATATCTGTGGTTAAATTTTTTTACTTCTGCTTGAGCAGCAGTTAGGTTATCCCATAATTCCATCTCTCCATAATCACCTTTCATCATTGCTTCTTGTCTAGAATTTGGATGATTGAAAATTAGGGGTGATGCGTCTTTACTAGAATTTTTTCTTCGCCAACAAATACAATACTTGTCCATTTTATATAAACTGATAATAAAAGTAATTACTATCAGTTTATATTTTTATTATGCTGACTGTTTCATCTGGCTTAGAGCTATTAACATTTCTTCTCGATTGAGATGTCGTTTCTTGCCTGTTTTAGATACTTGGATAGCGTAACTCCATTTTATTCCAGCTTGTGAGCATCTTTTCCTTAACTGTTAAACAGTGATATGTTTGTTTGTAGATACTTGATTTTTGTTAGATATCCGAAGTTTGGATTTATCAGTTAAGCTTTCGATTTTACTTACAGTGGGTTTTATCGATGTAGTGCAGTTGCAGTGCTTTTCAAAAGCGATAGATATCTCTAGCAAGAATTGAAAAATGAAGAGAGTAGAAAATCCGTAAATAAGAATGTAGAGAAGCCCTGTTAGCATATACTGTGCTAATTCCATTGTTTTAACTCCTGTTGATATAACTAGTAACTGGTTATTTGATGAAGCGGTATACCAGCTTTCTATTGATATCAAAGCGTGAGCTTGTGTAAATTTACTCTGAAGTAAAGATCCGAGAATAAATCAATGGTGTAACAGTGATGAAATATCTTGGGCTTGGTTTGCTTAGATAAAGATGTCACTCTACATATATCTAACAACTGTTCTAATATTATCAACTAACTGTAGTATCATTCCCAAAATAGCTTTCCAGCCAAGTATTATTCCCCAAAATCCGCTAACGAATAGACCAAATACTGATTTTAGGAAGATAACCACCCTGTAATTTATCTCGACATTTGATTCGGCTTTGGCATAGATAAAACCATCCCCAATTTGATTTTTCAAATTCCTCATTTTTTGTTCTTCTTCTCTAATCCTTCTTTCTTCTTGTACCTTCCAGCCCCAAGGGACAAATCCCAAAATAATTGAAATGGGAAGATAGAATGGCCAGTTATATATGTAGCCCAGGGAAGCATAGATGATGAAAAAGGTTAGCCCCAAACCAGTACGCCAAATTAAACACCAAATAATAAACAAACTGTTGATAATAGCGTTACGGATAACTATACTTCGATTTTGATGATATGACATTTGAAGGTGTCTCCCGATAGCTAATATTTAATTTTTATTTATGGTGATTACATACCTGAAGATTAAACTTAAGGCTAGTTTGAATTATCATCTTGATAGTTGGAAATTAGAAAATATATAATCAATTGCAATTACCTACTGAACCACATCACAGAAGGTTAAATATACCAACCTATCGTAACGATGTTTGTACCTAGTCCGGCACATAATTACTGCTGCTAAAATTGATATTTACTGTTTTACCGATTATATATTCACTGATTTTAAATCTAAGCAAAGTTTTGATAATTTTTTTAATAAGTTTAAAATTGAGGTAGAGTTTTTAAAAAAATAAAAATGATTAAGATTTGACTCTTAACCATTTGATGATATATTTGTAAAATGATGGGATATACCTGTGTTTGATTTATATGTTTGAGGCGTATGCCATTAGTTGTGGTTTTTCTTGTTGCGCCCCTTAGTAGCTGATTGCACCTTAAACCGTACCTGTTTCCCAATAGTTATCTCAGCAACATCGCTAATATCTTTACCAGATTTATAGGCTTCAAGAATTGCCTTGTTATTAGCTTGGTACTTAATAACTCTAAATTCATCAGGAAAATCTTGATCGTCTACCTCTACTAGTAAGTTAGTGACTTTGGGCGGATTATCCCTGATTTCAATTACCCTTTCCTTACCAATATTTTTGTCACTGATTAATCCAATCTCGTGCAGATGGATCAGGGTACGCTTGATTTGTTCAAGTTGAGTTTTACGACGTGAAATTACCCGGTCGTGGAGTTCGGCTACTCGTGCTTTTCTTTCTTGCCAGGTTTCAAGGTCAAGATTTAACTGGTCAACTACCCAGGCGATCGCATCAATTTTGGTTTCGATACCATCTTGAACACCCATCAGTTCTTGTACGAGTTGTTCTACTTTACCTTCTTCGCCTAACTCGCTTGCTTCTTCTATCTGTGACCAGAGTTTAGCAGCATCTAAGCTTAACTCTTTGAGCGTGAGTTGATTGATTTCGCGTTCAATTGCTTGAGTCATGATTTACTTTTTGATATGAAAAGCCAGTAGCAGTTACCTATTTACCTGCTACTGCTTGTTGACTAGGAAGAGTTGATGCTTGAAGAGAAATTGAATCTAGTACCCGTACCGCAAGTGATAGTAATCTGACTTTTCTTGTGCTAATTCTGCTTCGTAGTCGTAGTAATCCGCCTCGCTTATTAAGGTGCTTATTTGTTGAATTTGCTGGGCAGAGGTTACTAATTTTTTGTTAGCTTTTAGATTAGAATTAGTAGTAGTTTTCATGTCTATACAACTTCAATTTTTCAATGAAGTTATTGCGTCAGCAAATGTTGTGCTATTGACTTAGAAAGATAATATTTATTTTTTACCTTTCTCATAACTATCTACTATTGATTTGTCTTTAACCACTGGCTTTTCTACCACAAAGATAGTTGTCCTGGTGATATGTTTCCCCGTCGTCGCGTATGGAACAGCAGATGACAAGCCGTGCATAAAGCCGCGAGATTCTCGACTCGATTATCTTCGGGCAGATAATTCCAGTGGTGAACCACTAAAGTTTTAATACTGCGTTCTCTACGATTTAACCCATCTCTTTTATCAGTTGGGCGTAAGCATTGTATACCACAGCGCGTGCATTTCCAGTCGGATTTTGATTTGACCTCAAGTGCGATAGTATCCCAGTTTGAAGAATAGCGACTGCGGGTTTTGCTAGTCATTAATCAGTCCTTTTGGGTTACACAAAAATAATTTTGATTATATCGTTAATGTTTATCATAATATACTTAATTTTTTATATTCAGTTTGGTTTATAAATTTATTGCGTAGTTAAGGAAGTCTTAAATTTTAAAAAAAGATAGATATGCACTGATTATTGTAATTGAATAACGCAGGTTACGCCAAAAAATAAAATATAAATCTTTGATATCAGTATGGATTTCTAGTGGAGCAAGCTAATGATTGACGCAGAGGATATACTACTCTTGCGGTTGCTCCTTTGCTTTGATGAATTTGATTTAATTTGATGCAATATTGTTGTTCTTATATTGAGTATTTAAGCAGAAAGTTTTTCGGAAAAATTCACCTGCGACATAACTTGTGCGCGTATTGAATTAGCAGATGTCTCTGCAATTTCTGCTCTATCAGAATCAGTAAGCAGTACTGCAAGTAGCGATTTAAGAACTTCGCGGTTAGATATAAACTCTTCACCGTATAAATCATCTTGCAGCAGGGTGGCTTCTAAGTAAGGTAATAGCTCAGGCGCAGGAGATAGCAACCGTTCTTTAATGCATCTCCTTGCAGTCTCCGTTGCCGCTTTTGTACCTACACCTAAATCCCATGTTTCAATTATTAGCCTGATTTCACGGTTAAGTGATACACGCAGCGTTGATAGGCGACCAAATAAAGGAAGGTTAAGCATTAAAGGTGGTAGTGCATTACCCCAATCCAAACCAGCACCAATAGTGCAATTGGCTTCATCTTCGATACGAACAGCCTCATCGAGCCATCCTTCACCAAAAAGTAAATCTATAGCTTCTTGGGTTGTGACTGGCTCATTCACCTGAGAATTATTATTTTGCTGTTGATGATTCATAAATTTTCACCGGCTCTCCGTCTCAATACACCATACTCAAAATAAACCAAATTATCATATTCTTCTTCAGGCCCGCAGTTAAACATATTTTGTTTTTCATAAAATCCTACAGACCTTGGTAAAGAATGCAACCCAACTCTACCTTCATACCCAAGCTCAACACTTCTAATTCTGGCAAAATTTAAAAGTGCTTGACCAACACCTTTGAATTGAGGCGGACGCTGAATTTCAATTCGGTTAGTGGGGGCAGTTGCAATACCATCAACATAAACTAGTCTCTTACCAATATTCAACCGGGAACCGTGCATTTGTGTTTCTATTATCATTAATCCTTGAGTTGTGTTTTCGCACTCAACTGCATAACCTTCAAGATTTGCTTGATTAGCAATATATCTTAATTTAAATATCCAGTCCCAGTATTTGTCTTCTTGAATAAATAACCTTAATTTTTCGACCCAATCATTTACATAATCATCAACGTGTCTTTGTCCTAAATCTACCAAATATGCTTCAACAGATGTGTTATCGCTACCTCTTTTTAATTCGATTTTTCGCTGCACCTAAAGCTCCTAGTTATTAACTTATTCTTAAAGCTTATAACGGCTATTTTACTACTAAATAAAAGAGTAAAAGGAACTGCGTATATCAGTGGCTTTATGCCAACCAGCTAGCACAGCATCATCTGAAATTTCTCCAATAACTACCAAACTATTTTCTTTATCCACATAGTAGGGTAAAGGTTCAGCACTCAACCAACCATAAGCAATGGCTTCTTGGTCTCGCTCAAAAATTGAAACTTCTAAACTTTGCTCATATCTTGAGTAGTAATAGGGTAAATAGCAAGCTGGATATTCTCTTAAAGATTCGCGATTAACTGTGTATGATTGCCAACGTAGTCGCTCACCCTTAATTTCTTTTGGATTAGCTTCTAGCCAATCATAAAGTTTTTTAGCTTGCCGCAAGGCGTGGTCTTTGCCTTCAAAAACAACGCTGGGAAGAAAAATATCGCCGTCAAAATGCACCGCGACTTCAAATAAATCTTCATCCTCATCTTCGGCTTCGGCTTCTGTTACCTCAATGATTCCAGCCTTATATAGTTCGGTCATTTCCCTGCATTGCTTCGTCAGCCTCTACATTATTAAAATTTTAGCTTTCAGTTACAAAATAATCAGAACGCTCTGTTGGTTCTAATCCCTTATGTGGAGGGAAGTTTTGTTTGTGTACACGAGCCAGTGCCGTGGTGTTAGCGCGGTATTATCTCCAGGAGGAACTAAAGCCCTATTCTTTTTCTTACCCGCGATCGCATTAACAGAGCGAATCAGTGTAAATTCAGAAATTCTTAAAATTAATAAAAATTCTAACTTGCCGGATGATATAACCCCGTATCCTGATTAAATTCCCACCCCATACCGGATCTATCCTTGCCCTTACACCATCCCACAAAAAGCGGTGGTGGCAGATTAATTCGCTGCTCGCGTATAGTTTCTACACTTACACCAAGTCTTGAAGCTAAACCTTCTTCCGTTAGCGGTTGGATTCGAGGAGTTTGCCCTTGATAATATGAATTATTATTGTACGATTTCTTCTGCCGTTTCGGTTGGTTGTTGAGATAATTTTGAATTTTAATAATCGCCTCAGCAAATTGTTTCATTTGGGCTGTTATCTCTTCAGTTTTTTGTTCTAAAGAGTCCAAACGTTTATCTTCATTACCAGCAATTGCATCAAGGTCATCTAGAGAACCATCTAGGTATAGCTCAATAAAACGGGTGAGCGTCGCTGTTGCCGTCGTGCCTTTCGAGTTGCAACGGGCGATAAACTGCTCCCACATCTTTTGGTCACAGTTGAAAGATGCTAGCTTCTTTGTTCTCCCTGTATTGCTCATATCTAGGTAATGTCTAGGTATTATCTAGGTAAAATTATCCGCGGACAGGAACAACTGAGCGTGTTTCCATCTTGATAACTACCTTGACACTATCATGATGAGCGTATGAGTGCGATGGCCTAACCGCCCGGCGGAGGCGATGCCTTCTGGAGTGGCTTCCCCGTAGGGGTACACCTACGTTTTTTATTTTTTACCTATGTTTGCTTTTTTTACGCAGTGCGTGAGAAGTCCCAACACGCCCAACATGGTGAATGTACTTTGCAGTTGTCGCCGGGGAAGCGTGGCCTAAATCTGCTTGCAAGTCAAAATCAGAAGCTCCATTTTTTTTAGCCAACGTTGCGTGAGTGTGGCGGAGAAAGTGGGCGCTGAACTTAATTCCCGCACAAGCAGAAATTTCCTCCATCATTAGTCGCAACCCGCGATCGCTTAAAGGTTTACCCCTGTCCCGCCGGCTGGGACTAGGAAACACCGGCTGATCGTTGCTGGCATCCCCACGGTAATCCAGTAACACCGCACTAGTTTCCGGATCGAGACTAATAGTTCTGGTTTTATTTCGTTTCCCCGTCACAGTTAACAATAGACAGTCCCCATCCTCCCGAAACTGCCGCCAAAATAACCCCGGCGTAATTAGGCGCTTACCATAATCAGAAGTTTGCCGGGCAATTTCTCCTGCCCTCACCCCACTGTAAAACATGAGAGTAAACAGCAGCCAATGCATCTTATTAGTGTTGTGTTGTAAGTCTACTTCAATCGCCGCTTTTTCCAACTTAGCAATCTCGCGTTCCGAGAGAATCCGCTCTGCGAGCTTATCGTCCCACTGGATGCTTAAGTCCTTGCCCAAGTCGATAGCAAAATAACCAATAGAAGCTCTAGTACCCCACTCCCACAAACTTTTAATCGCTGCCGTGTATTTAGCCGCAGTATTTTTACTAATTCCATAAGTATTTTTCTTTCCCCGTACTGGCTTTTCATCTTTCAACCAAGCCAGATAAGCGTGTAGGTGGAATAAGGTTACCATCCTCAAATCAGATATCCCAAACCGCGACTGCATATAATCGACAAGCTCATAACCAATTTGCCGATATGCCCGTCGCGTTTGGTCGCTTTTAATAGTGACAGAATGCACCCATAGCTCAATTAGCTGCTGTGTCGAATTAATTTTCTGGCGGTTGGGGAAATAATAATCTACAAGCGTAATACGGGCTTCATCAAGCGGCTGAGAAATTACCTCCACAGCAAGTGATTCCACGCTTTTGACGGGTAAATTTTCCATAATATAAATCCCCAACCCCCACTGATAATTATGATGCCGAGAACTGTAATTCCCGGTATCTTTATGATAGTTGTTTCCAGGACACGATTAAATTGCTCATCTAGAATCATCTATATCGTATATACGCGGATATCCCGTATGCGATGATGGTAATGGGGAAAGTTGGGGAAGTAGGAGGAGATAGGGAGGTAGGGGGAGTAAGTAAATATTAGAACTCGAAGCAAATGGTTAAAGAACTGGTTAGAAATCACTTCTCCACAACAAAAGGGACGCGCGATGGTGGAATATCCGCAGATAAATATAAAACTTCTGTCTGAAGAAGACCGGGAGTTGGTGAAGCAGGCCAAGCAGCGTGCTGAGGAGTTGCGCCTCACTTTTAAGGAGTTTGTGCTGGATTGTATTAGAAATGCACTTGTGGAAGAGAGTGCGGATGATGCAGATAGTGCAACTGCTGCTGAAATTGAGGCTTTGAAAGCTCAAATCGCCGCCCTGGACGAGAAGGTGAATATTCCTTCTGCGACCAAAACGGAAGTACATACCCTCCAGGAGCGGTTAAATCAATTGCGGGTGGGGATTTCAAATGAAATTAAGAAGGATAGGGAGCAACTTGCTTCTTTAACGCTGGCGATCTCCCGACTTGAAAGCCAAATTGAACAGCTCATACCTTCCTTAAATCTTCAGGTGGATGGCGAAGGTAATGCCGACAGTGATAGCGACTGGATTTTTGGGGAAGGCTCAGGCAGTTTGGGAGGAGAAGATGTTGGGGGTTTTTGAATGTGCCCAACTCATGGAGGGCGATCGCTACTTCACAGAACTTATGATTTGCAACATAAAACATCCGTTTCAGACAAAATATACTTTACAAGCTAGTAAGACAATGTATTCACACCATCCACGCAAGTTTAAAATCGTTTAAACAAAAGCAGCATCAGTAGCATCGCTTTTATAGTTGACTTGTACTAAGTCAGAAATTAAGAAAAATTTTTAGTAAAAAATTATTGCTATCTTGGTATGACTGACAGAAATTACAAATGGGAACGGTTTTGGTACAAAGCAGGAAGTGCAAGTCGTGTTAGTACTGGATTTCTAGAAGTATACAGGCTACCATCACAGAAAATTATTACTCATCCAGATGCAGTCCTTTTTCAGGAAATATCTAAAATTCCCTGTTTAGTTATGTTAGGAGAGTCTGGAATGGGTAAAACTCACACACTAGATAGTGAATTAAATTCTATTCCTCAAGAAGACAAAGTACTTTTTGTAAACCTTGGAGCTTGTGGGAGTGAACTAACTCTTTACAACGATTTATTTAATTCAGCAGATTTTCTTGCCTGGACGCAAAGTACATATTGCTTGCACTTATTTCTTGATGGTTTAGATGAGTGTCAATCCAGAATTCCGAATATTTGTGAGCGACTAATCATTGAATTTAATAAGCATAAAGATGAACTAAATCGTCTATTTCTGCGTATTGCCTGCCGCACTGGATCTTGGGGCAAGGAGTTGGAACAAAACCTGAAAAAGATTTGGAATAATGATGCTTTTGGACTTTATGAGTTAGCTCAACTAACGGCAGATGATGTTAAATTAGCTGCTACTGACAATAGTATAAACCCTGATGAATTTCTAGCAGAAATTCATCACAAACAGCTTGTTCCTTTGGCAGCCAGACCAGTTACTCTCAAATTACTGCTTGCAGAGTATCAAGATGGTAACAAGCAACTTCCCTCTAATCAAGCAGATCTTTACTTAAAAGGCTGCCAAAGGCTTTGTAGAGAGCGAACGGAACTTCGCCAACAACTTATTAAACTTGATGAGCATCAATGTCTGGCTGTAGCAGCACGTATAGCCGCTATCTCAATTTTTACGGGTCGCCCTGTTATTTGGAAAGGAATAGATTTAGATGCTATCCCTGATAGGGATGCGACCATAACTGTTGAAGAATTAATTGGTGGCAATGAGTATTTTGAGAGAAACGGCTTCAAAAACGAAATTTCGGTAGATAAAGATGCTGTAATAGAAACTTTATCTAAAGGGTTTTTCACACGCTACTCTAATGATTCTGCTGATAAGCTCGTTTGGACACATCAAAGTTATGCTGAATTTTTAGCAGCTTGGTATATTAAGCAACAGGGTTTGGCTTTACCTCAGGTGAAAAGTCTCTTATTTCATCCTGACGGCAGACTTGTTCCTCAGTTACATGGAACAGCTGCTTGGGTTGTATACCTAATACCTGAAATGTTTCAGGAAATTATAAATTCAGACCCTGAAGTTATACTGAAGGGAAATATTAATACTGAAAGTAATGAAGATAGATCTAAATTAGTTACTGCTATTCTACAACTTTGTGAAGAGAATAAAATAGTATCTCATGATTTACCAATTTTAACTTATGGAGATAAATTTTATCATCCAAATTTATCTCAACAACTCAAAGCTTGTATTGAAGGAATAAATCAAGGAAATGAACTCAGAAAGTTAGCCATTTATATTGCTAGAGTTTGTGAATTAAAAGAATTACAATCTATAATTTTATCAATTGCTCTTGATTTTTCTCAATCTATGGAAGTTCGTCAAGAAGCAGCAAAAACTATTTGTAGTATTGCCGATGAAGAAATAAAAGCCCAGCTTAAACCTTTAATAAACGAAAACCCAGAAGATGAACTGGATACATTGAGAGGTTATGCTTTAAAAGCTACCTGGCCTAAATACTTGTCGGCAACAGAATTATTCAGTGTAATTACATTTCCACAAAAGCCTAATTCATTCGGAGCCTACGAAAATTTTTTGACTGAGGATTTAGTTAAAGATATTCAACCGAATGATTTACTAGTAGCATTAGAATGGGTTAAAGAACAACAAATTTGGTTTAACCAACAACTTAGGTTGATTGACGAAAATGGAACTGGAAAAGGTTTAGATTCCTCATTTCGCAAACTTATAATTTCTTTAATAAGTAAGGGGTTTGAATTTATTGATTATCCAGGGGTTATAGAGTCTCTTGCCGAGACAATCTTAACTGCAATGTTTGAATATCAAAGAATTGGCGGAAGTTCTCTTGAAAAATTATTTGAATTGGGATTATGGAATGATGATAACAAACGCTATAAGCTTTTAGTAGCCATATCGGATCTGATCGTTAATAAAAGCATTCCATTTTTGCAAATATATTTTTTAATTTTGGCAGTGAAAGCAGGTTCGTATAGCTTTCTAAAATATACATTTTCTAAACTTGAAGGCTTACTTCTAAATTTTAAAAAAATTATTGATAATCCAAATTTATATACTAAATTTTATAGCTTAAAAATTGTTAGGAGCGAAGATTTTTCATGGTTAATCAATTCTTGGAAAACAGCTATTACTATAGAGCATAAAAAAGTATGGATTAACTTCTTATTGAAAATTTTTAATTTACAAAATCGAGAACATATAGAACAAATATTATATATTATAAATGAGAATATTGCAGAATTAAAAGAAGCTTTTTCACCCTATATAGATCCAATTGAGTTGGATTCAGAGCAAGCAAATTATGCCAGAAATTATTATTACAATAATTTAGAGTTAGATAATCAATATATAGAGAGTAAACATGCCCAAGAAGCTGAAATTTCATTACAAGAGATAAATCAAACTCTCAATCAATTGTTAGATAAATCTCTAGAAGAAAATTTAGATGCTTGGTGGCAATTAAACTATTGGATATCTTACGATTTAGACAATAAATATTTATTAGAGTATGAGGTTGATTTAGAAAAATTACCAATCTGGCAGAATCTAGATTTTATAATTTATCCAAAGATTATAGAAGCAGCAAAACATTATGTTTGCAATCAAATTCCAAATGTAGAAACATGGGTAGGAAAAGCATATAGACCAGCATCGGCAGGATATCGGGCTTTTTACATCCTTCTAAAACAAGAAAAAAATTTTATTTTCAATCTTCCTAAAGAAATTTGGAATAATTGGACACCTATTATTATTGATTACGGTAGTCGCTTATTTGAACAGAATGAAGTGAAATATGAATTAGTTAAAATTGCGTATGATAATAATCCAGAAACAACAATTCAAACTGTTCTTAAACTTATAGATATATATGACGAGGAAGAACCACCATATATATTAGCATTAGTAGAATATTTGAGAGATTGCTGGGATAATTGCTTAATTCATAGAATTTTGAGCAAACTAGAGCAACCAAGATTGAAACTGGAAACATGGAGAAATTTACTAGAGATTTTAATTAAACAGAATAGTCAAGAAGTCAGAAATATTTTACATAAATTCATTGAGAGTTTAACCATTTCTGAACAAGAAGTACTCAATACTACTCAAAGTATATTAGACTGGCTTTCAACAGTCATAAATAATCATCTTTATGTTAGATGGTGGTTTTTACCTTTACTGCAACAACAACTATTGCTACTCTTAATTTACTTTAAGAGTTGGCAAGAGCCAATAATTGCAGCTTCAACACTTCTAAGCTTTGCAGAAGATGCTGGATGGTCTTTCCTATGGCCATTATTTCAACAAAATTCTAGTTTTGGTCGAGCGGTTGTTGAGGATGCTATACGGTATGATAATGTCTTTGTTAATATTGGCTCTAGACTATCTGAAGGTGAGTTAGCAGATTTTTTTATTTGGCTTGCTCATCAATATCCTTACGCTGAAGATCCTAAACACTATGGTATATACACTCGTGGCATCAGAGACTATATTGCTGAGTTAAAAAGTGCTGTCTTGAAACATATTCGAGAACGCGGAACTCCACAAGCCGTGGTAGAAGTGCAACGCATTAAAAGCGAGTTTCCAGAGCTACTTTGGTTGAATTCAGTTCTTTTATATACTCAAGCTAAAACTCGTAGTCAAACTTGGCCTCGCCCTCTTCCTCAAGATATTCTTGGACTAGCAAGGAATCGTCAAGTACGTCTCATTCGTAGCGGAGATGAGCTGCTTAATCTAGTTTATGAATCTTTAGAGCGATTAGAGAATAAACTTCAGGATAATGAAAGTTTACCTGTAATGGATTTGTGGAATAAGGTGAAAATTAGTGTACTGAAGAAGTTGGTTCTCACAATTATAAAGCCACTATACAAAATAGTTCCTAATTTGGAATCTACCATCAAAACTCAACAAAATGAAATTTTCAAAGAAAATTTATTTACACCTAAAGATGAAGATGACTTATCTTCTTATGTAAAAAGGCACTTAGATAACGAACTTAAACCATTAGGCATGATTGTTAGTCGTGAAGTCGAAATTAATCGAACAGATTATGTAGATTTGCGTATCGACTGTACTTCAAAATATGGTAATTATCAGACTGTTGAATCTTTTAGTGTGATTATAGAAGTTAAGGGAACATGGAATGAAGAACTTAATACTTCAATGAAAGAACAGCTTTTTGATCGCTATCTTAGCGATATCAGTTGTCAACATGGAGTTTACCTTATTGGTTGGTTTTATTGTGATAAATGGAGTAAGCAAGATTATCGTAAATCAGACGCTCAGAGATATACAAAAAATTTTACAACTCTTGAAGCTGCGAAAAACTATTTTGAAATTGAAGCTATAAAGATATCACAGCCTAACAAAAAGGTTAAGTCTTTCGTACTGAATGTTTCTCTCCCCTAGTTGACTAACGAAAGTAATAAGGTAGGGAAAATATTTAACTTAAAACTTGAGCTATTCGATTTTTACAATTTGCTAGAACTTGGTAACCTTGTTTTGTCACTCATAGCACTGAACAGCTAGAAAGACCAGACAATAAAACAAATAAAGTGGCAGCAGGACATAACTTAAGATAGGAGTGTATTTAAAAGAGTTGATGCGATCGCGTGCAGCCCATACACAACAGAAAAATAACACACTAGCTTGATTGGGGCGGCCACTTTATCCTCTAAGTAAGATTTGCGGTCAATTAATGATTCACAAATGAGGATATTTTCTCGTGAAAGTCACAGGGCTGTCTGGAAGTAACGCAACGCACAAATCCTTAATACCTAGTTTATTTTTACCGCAAGGTTGTATTGCTGCATTTAAACTATTGCTAGTTTGCTGAAACAAATTTAGCTGGAAATTGCTGAGAAGAGTTGGAATGTTTTAGAGTATTGACCATTAGATACCCATGCGTAGCAAGTAATTGGTGCTGTAGCATCTAAGCGATGTCCCAGAAACAGAGCAAGATGAGCAGGTCCAGCAAAAAATAAATGAATTTCTTTACTACCTAGGGACACTAAGGTATTGACAATTAATTTTTTAATGCTTCCAACAGCATTGTTGGCATGTTGTGGGGAAGTAATAGGCTGCTCTCCTCTAATGTGAAGCAGTGGCTCACCTGTGAGTCCATATTTCTCCAGATTGACTTCCACTTCAGGAATAATATCTCGAATAATGCCTATGCTAACAACCAAGCGGGTTCCTGTTTTATCTATAATCTGATGAGCTAAAGGATAAACGGGGGTTTCTTGAGTGGGATGAGCATCTGTTGCCCATACCTCTCCACGGTATTCCATTTCGATGGCGTAGCCCCTAACAACTGAGAAGACAGATCCTATTGCAAAACATGCTGCCAGACGACGATTGCCAGCAAGCCTGATTCGCTGAGTATTTCTATACTTTTCAATCCAGCTTCGAGTATCCTGTAGTTCAATTAGTAAGTGATTCCACTGTTGGGATGGGGCAATTGCACGAGTTTCACCACCAGAAAAAGATGCCCAATCGAAATACAATCCATGATGCTCTGGGTTATTTTCAGAGGCAATGGCTGTGTAAATCAAGATGGGACGAAGGGCAGGAAGTTGATTGGGAGGAATTTTTTCTCGCAGTTTTGTCTCTAAATCTTTGCGGGTAATAATTTGATTCTTGCGCTGTCGTATAAATGTGCCTAAGTGATTATAAATATTATCAAAAGTTTTAAAAGATAAGTCTTCATATTCACTCAAGTTCTCAGCCAAAGACTGCTTAAAAAGAGCTTCGCCATGAGATTTTGCAGTGTTCCAATCTGCCTCCACTATCACCCTTTCAAAAATGAAAAAGGCATCTTGTTCCGTGCCGCCAATTTTCTTGACTAGGCGGGTATACTCTTTGAAAGAATTTTCTTTGACTGTAGAGTTTTCTTCGTAAAAATCTTGAGGATTACGAACGCGGCGTAACCCATTTACCAAAGGCTCTAAGTCTCTGGAAACTCCTGCTGCTACAAGTATAAACTGCTGATAGGTGTTTGGACTACCAGCATCTACTTCTCGGAACCGTTGAATTTCATTTAAAAACTTGGATGGTTGGAGTGTATGGTCTTTAACTTCAAGAAACTCTATCGCAAACCCACGACCAGGAACAAAAAACTTTGCCTCTACATCTCCAATCCCTTCTCGGATCATAGCTGTGAAGCCATCTTGTGCTAGCCAAGCAGGGATGCGAGCAAGCATGACTTGCTCCTGAAAGGAAAAGCCACCTTCAGCAATATCACCACCACGAGACTGTGGTTCTAGAAGTGAGGGAGTCAAATGTTCGCTCTCTGTCATGCAGTTTGCTGCTCAATCGGTTTTTCTACAATAGAGTACCCTTCAACGGGATTGGAACTCCAACTTTGGAGTTTTGAATCTGAGGCGTGTGAAGATGGGCCAAGCCATTTTCCTGTATCTAGCCACAATTCATAGTAATATAACCATAATGCAGTCCACGGAATGATAGTCTTTGCAAGCAGCATATCTTTCTGCCACGGTTTTTCTTTGGGGTAGTAGAGGCATAAAGTTCCGTCTTTCCAAACATGGGGAGGTCGTGGTGCTAAAGTCGGAGATATGACATTAACGGTTGGGTAAGAACTGAGTTTGTAGCGGATTGCTACTCGGTATTTTGGCGATAACTGACGGGGTTGAAGTGTTCCTCGCCATACGGCTACCCCGCGCTCTCGCCTGTAAACAAACCCAGGGAATCTGTGCAGTATGTGCAGGTTTTGTAGCCCCAGGTTGATAGTAGGTCGCAGTTGAGAATATTCAGCCTTGGTCAATCCCATGAAACTTAGTTGCAATGGTTGAAGTGTATAAACCAGAAGCAGGTTGGCTGGGTAGAATCAAACCAGTAGAGCTGACGTAAGATTTACCAGGTAAACCCGCTTTAGCTAATTTGGATGCAGCAGTTTCCACCTCTGATGGAAAATATTCTTCTCCAAAAATTTTTTGCCAATATTTAATCGCCTTCTCCCGATCGTTAGTCTCTAAAGCTTTAGCTGCCCAATTCCGTCCCTCATTAATCCGTCTCATAAAAGTTTCAAAGTGGGTGCGGCTCCAGTTCCAAGAGATGTTATGACCAAGAATCGGGTCGGGGAGGTTTGGGGTTGCAACATTGCTGGTATGTAGCAGGTGATCGTATTGGCGGTAAATAGCATTCAAAAGCTCGTAAAATAGGACTGCCAATGGCTGTGTCATATCTAAAGTGTTCTGTTGGATGTGATAAACCAGCAGAGCACCAAGCCAGTAACTCTTGGGTTTGCGGCTTTTCATTTGGCAGTCACGAAAGTGCTTCAGAAGCTTGCCAAGTGGTTTAACTTTGCGATCGTGTTTATTTTGTAGTTCATTCAGTAAGTTAATATACCCAATGGGGTGCGATGCAATCCACTTATTGAATCCTCGATCTGGTACATAAAGCACACCCTCGAATCCATCTGGCGCAATGCAAGGAACAAAGTCTAGATGGAAGTCTTTGCCTTTGAAGTAGACATGGACAGAACGACGTGCCCGCTCTACCTCTATTTCTGCTTCTGCATATCCGTCAAAGCCCAAAGCTTTTGGCAAACCATCAAGCAACTTTTTCATGTCTTGAATTAATCGTTTAGCTTCTGGCTTATTTGCCTTTGGATCTCCAGAGACGCGTATTAAGGTATCTACGTCTTTAACATCCCCTGATGTCATGTCCTGAGCGTAAGAGCCTGCAAGTCGAGAGTGAGGATAGACAGTAGGAAAATCTTTACTTTTGGCGATGTATTCACGCACTACAGGTGGCAAATCGCGTGCTGCATCAAGGCGTTCTTGAGGAGGTTGAATGTTCTTGAGCAGTTCTTCAAAGTGTGTAATCAGAGGAAACATCTATATTTTTTACCTTTACTGAATTGGGCTATTCATAGCGCAGTGCTATGGTAATTTCTTTTCATATGTCACCATCATCAATATCTGAATTAAAATCTATCTTCCAGAAAAAACTTACTGGTATTACCTATAGTTCGTAACCAAATTCATCTGAATTTAGCCGATATTGACTTACAATAGATTATTGTGTAGCACTTTATTACATTGTATTTTAATCATATTTGATTAAAAAGAACAATTGTACTTGTAGTAAAAACCGAACTAAAGTTAGTAGTAATTTTACGGTTTCTCGTTTAGTCTGGTGATTAACTCAAAGCTAGAGGAGCGATCGCTTTCCTCATAATTTATCTGCACTTCGTCACAGAGTTGTTACTCAGCAAATATTTCATACAATTGGTATATCTCTACACTTCAAACGTAAGTAGGGAGTGGACTTTACTACTACACAAAACTGTATAGTTCATTCCTGCCCCGAATCAGCACACCATTCAACAATTCCCTGACGTACCCAAAAGTGGCAGTGGCATTCGTTAAGCTGCCTAACAGAAGGATTAAGTGTTGGTCGCCCCAGCGAATCAATGGCGATCGCCCAGCAAGGATGTTGCTTTTGATTTAAGGACAGCAAAATACTTTCCCCACATCCTCCAGGGCAACGAAAACAAGCCCATTTCTGATATTCAGCATCACCAACGACTAAAATCTCCCCTGGTTTTATATTCTCAGGTGCAGGATGTGTTGAAACTATCCGTGCTGATAAGTCTGGCTGACGAATAAAACGCAGCCAGATTAATAGCTGTCTAACTACACTGCGAAGAAACATCCCTTACTCCACCAGATTGAGAAAAGGCATAACATCCCCTCTGCCCCACCACTGGACACCGACTGTCCCGCAAACTGGGCAATTGGGATTAGGGATTGCTGCTGGTTTACGGTCAGTCGTCAGATGGAATTTACGAACCCTGTGAGCTGCTGCACCATCCTCACCACGGAAACCCTGAAGGCGGTGAATGTGATTTTACCCCCTGCGTGACCAAAATTTGAACCATAACGTGACCAAAAGTTAACGTAATTTCAAGCTTTTGAGCCAATCAATAACTTAGCTTTATGAATCAAATTATGTCCGCGTGTTTTAAATGTGAACCATAATACGACCAAAAGTTTTATTTTTAGACTTGGTAAAAAATGCCGAGTAAGACACACTAATTTAGTCGAAAATTTTAAACTTCCGGTCAAAATATAATTCAAAATGTCCACAATATGGGTTCTTGGCAACTTTTGGTGATCTCGCTTGGGGGAAGGCAGAGGGCAGAGGGCAGAAGGCAGAAGGGGGGAAAAAAAGAAGGAGGAAGGGATAGAATTGAATTACTAACTTCAAACTTTACTCCGTCAAACTTTTGGTATGGAATTGCTATACCACCTGTTACCTGATACAACAAACCTTCAACTGAAGAGATGGCAATTTGACAAAGTACAAGGGACGATTACGTTGATTGTCTCTGCGATGCAAACTGTCATTAATTGCCCAGTTTGTAACCACCCAACTCACCGAATTCATAGCCGCTACGAACGTAAGTTAACAGACCTGCCCTGGGCTGATTACAGTATTACCCTACAGTTACGGGTGCGAAAGTTTTTTTGCATTAACACTTTATGTAAACGGCGTATTTTTACCGAAAGGCTGACAAGTGTAACCGCACCTTGGGCGCGAAGGACTCAGCGTTTAGCGCAACGACTGAGCGCAATTGGTTTATCTGTGGGTGGTGCAGCAGGGGTAAGACTCTCACAGCAATGGGGGATAAAAGTTTCTCGCAACACACTGTTAAATTTAGTCCGCTCAATCCCACTGCCATCAATCGTAACGCCACATACTCTTGGGGTAGACGACTTTTGTTTTCGCAAATGCAAAACTTACGGCACAGCATTGATTGACCTGGAACGTAGCCGACCAATCGCTCTACTCAAAGACGCAAAAGCTGAAACCTTAGCAGAATGGTTAAAAGCTCACCCTGGTGTCAAAGTCGTCTCACGAGATCGGTCAAAAACTTATGAAAGTGGTATTCGTCAAGGCGCGCCAGAAGCCATTCAAGTTGCAGACCGTTTTCACTTATTGCAGAACTTATCTCAAACGCTCTATCAAGTCTTTGGTATTCACGCCAAAGTACTTAAAGAAGTGGAGAAACAAGTATTTAGTACTAATACTAAAGTGCATTTAGAGGTGGAAACAGCACTTGAAGAAGGCATTGGGGAATTGGATGGGGATACATACCCCACCCAATTGCAGACCACTGAAATTCAAAACTTGGCTGGGGGTCTTAAACCCTTTTTGGCAGAGAATACAGACGGATTGGCTGCACAGGAAAACCCTCAAACCAACCTTCTGCCGTCTGCCGTCTGCTCTCTGCCTTTCCCCGATAACCTTTCCATGATTGCTGAGACTAATAAAAGTTCAGTTGTGCCAAGGTTTCCCCAAAACACATCTTTAAAAAGAAAAGTTCAATCCGCCAAAGCACGGGATAGACGGAGGGAAATCCATGAGCAAGTTTGGAGACTGCGGTCTGTTGGCTTCTCAGGGCTAGCAATCGCTCAAGAGCTGGGAGTTTCTAAAACTACCGTATTCAATTACTTGCGTAGCTCAACTTTTACCGAACGTCGTGAACGTAGCGACCACGGTCTGAGTCTTCTCAACCCTTATCATGATTACCTCCTCAGTCGCTGGAATAGCGGGAACCACAACACCCAAGAACTGTTTGAAGAAATTCGCACCTGCGGCTATATCGGTGGTTATGCCACGGTCGCTCGCTTCACTCGTTATCTCAAGACCTTGCCCGGATTTGGGCCAGCAAAGTGTTCAAAGAAAAATGCGTCCCCTAGGGTTAGTTCTTCCTCCCATCGTCCTCTCACCCCCAGTCGCGTCACAGCTTTAGTCTTGCGACGACCAGAATTAATACAGCCTAATGAGCGTGAAATCATCGCTCAACTACAAACAGCCCATTCTGATTTGAAGTCAGCTATTGAACTAGCTCAACAGTTTGCATTCCTTGTGCGTCAACGCCTACCTGAGCAGCTCGATGCTTGGTTCAACAAAGCTAAAAACAGCTCTGTTTCTTTGTTGCGCTCCTTCGCTGTTAGTTTAGAGTCTGACTACAATGCTGTGAAAGCAGGTGTAACTATGTCAGTTAGTAATGGCCCAGTTGAAGGCCATATTAATCGCTTGAAAATGTTAAAGCGACAGATGTATGGTCGCGCCAAAATAGATTTACTTGAACGACGATTTTTGTTGGCTATTTGAGGAGAAAATTTTGACAATTTACACTTGATTATATGAGTTATAGAAATCAGTTTATCTGGCAAAGGGCGGTTCAACTTGCTATCAATTGTTATAAATTTACCCGCCTATTTCCTCAATCAGAATTGTATGGTTTAACCAGCCAAATCCGACGTTCTTCTGTATCTGTAGCATCCAATATAGCTGAAGGCTATGGAAGGCGCTCAAAGCCAGAATACATACAGTTTTTACATATTGCATTAGGCTCTTTGAGAGAACTTGATACCCAATTAATCATAGCTAAAGAAGTAGATTTAGCTGACAAAAACCTTTTCACTCCCCTATTGAATGAGGTCGAGGAAATGCAAAGTATATTAGTTGCTAGCTTAAACAAACTCAAAGCTTGAATTTATTACTTCTACCCTTCCGACTTCTGCCCTCTGCCCTCTGCCTTCTGCCTTGCCCCAACCAAGATCACCAAAAGTTGCCAAGAACCACAATATGGTTCAAAAATATGTTTCGCCAAAAATTGAGTGATAAAGCGATCGCCTGAAATTTGAATTTTTATTTCTCTCTCATCACGGTACGGTACAAATGAACTATTTGACCATGTCCCTTGCTGTAATTAAGTTTTGAGTTTTTTGAACTCCATTTATAGCTTTGAACTATATGTTGTCCTAGTACAGAGTGAAGTATTTCGTGACCGTTTGGCTAAATTATCGTTCAAATCACAGTGAACAAGTTCCTGTATTGCCATAATTGCAACCTCTGTTGTAAATAAAACAACGGCAGGGCTGGGGTTTCCTTCTCCAATAACGTAGGCTTCTGCCTTGCGGCGTTCGTACTCATCAGGATTACTACGTTTTAACGCTAAGTGCAATGTTGCGAAAACCCATCTTTGGTAGCAACATGGCGATCGCACTTCCTGTACCACCGCAACCAACAACCCCAACACGCAACATCGATAAGTCTTGATTGAGGGCCTCCCCAAAAGCTAAAGCCTGCCGCTGGAATGCTGGAGGAGAAACCCCCAGCCCTCGGTTTGGATAATGCAAACGGATTTTCTGCCCAACAACACGAATCATCCGTAAGGAAATAACTTCCTGCGAACTAACCCAGATGCGACCAATCAAATTTCCATCTGGTGTTAAAATCACTGTCTCGACCATCGCTGCCATTTCTGACCATTAAATTGGTGTGCTTGGTCAGCAGCCTTTGGGTATTTTGCACCTTGTATCAGCTTTACTCACGGCAGCAGGTAAAACATATCGGGGGGTGCATCTGGGTATCCGCTCGGCAAGAGAATTAAGATATCTGCCTGTTCAGTATCAAAACGGCCAGGTAGTAACTGAAATTCTCGTAAATGCCCAGTGTTAAATTATCATCCAGCCTTTCGTTCTGCCCAATTTGGGGCTTTTTCAAACCACTCTAAGAAAACTTTAATATCACTAGGATTGTGGGTAAATAATCCTAGTTCCTCATATAAATCATCTTCACTGCGGGGTTTAGAGCAAAGGACATTACAGCTTCCTATAGCTGCAAATGATTCACATACGACAAGTTTTGCATGGGTACCTATTAATTTAAGCCTGAATTTATCAGGATATTGTTGCCTAAGCTTTTGCAATTGACCCATTGCACTATATTGCCAGGGATTGGGTCTACTAAAACTCCAACAACCATTTCCTGGGATAATTAGGCTTCCTATATCTCTTTGAAAACCCCAACCTAAACTTATATTTACTCCCCGATTGAAGCAGGATATGTATGCTTCCAACATTTCAACATCAAAACCATAATTGGTTGTCCAAGGATTGACAAAAATAACCCATTTACTAGCTTCTTTGAGAGCCTTTAACGCTGCTTTGCGATGACCAGAGTGACCTTTTATCACTGATGATTTGCAAGTATTAGAGTCCAAGATATGTTGATAAGTTGTGGCAAAGCTTAGATCAACATTGATACATAATTTAGTAAGAGTTTTTGTTATTTCCTTTGTTAACTCATGTAGTTCGTCTAACTTGGTTGTAATAGGAATAATCTCCAGAGGATATTGATTGTACATGGACTCTAAATCTGGCGATCTTAAGTATTGAATATTGGCAAATTTAGATAGCATTATGTTTTATTTCCATCATCAAAAAATTTGATTAATAGCCTACTTAATTCTAAGGATAGAATCACTTAACATCTGTGAGTGGCTTGTGATTACAATCGTGAGTAGTCAAATTTAAGAGATTTTGCTACAGTCAGGACAATGAGTATAAAAGAGTTAAGTTATGTCTTTTAATCAGCTTGAAGATAAGAATTTTCCGGAAGTTAGCAATGATTGGAATTTCGAGGCACTGTATATGAAGTTAGCCTCTGTAAATAATGGTAAGCCTTTGACAATAACAGCAAAAAAATTTTTAAGAGGTATTTTGCTAGCAAAAACTCCTGATGAAATAGCAAAAGAGTGTGGTTATCCAAATAGCGATACTGTGAGGCAATACCTATCTGGACAGATTTATCCTCTTATTAGATCAATGCTTAATCTTTCAGAGAAGGAGAAAATTATATATAGTAAGGTTCCTGTTCTTCTAAGGGAATATCGATTTCATGCTAAAGATTGTTTATCTGAGGAAGAAAAAAATAATGAAAGCTATACTAATCAACCAAGTTCTGCAAATTGGCAAACATTGAAAGATATTGAAAAACATTTAGAGGTTTTTGAGTACCATTGCAACCTTGGTCAATATCTCGATGCTTTTTATTTGATTTTAGATATTGATGATTATGATAATTCTATAGTTAGTTTTCTAAATCTACATGGACATACTAAGATTTTAGTAACAGTGTATGAGAAATTAACACAATTTTGGCAGCCTCAGCAGTTAGAAAAATGGGAATTTAGCATTGCTATAGCCTCTTTAGGTAATGCTTATCGTAGTATAGGAGAGTACGGCAAAGCAATTGAGTGCCATCAGAAATCTTTAAGTATTGCGGAAGAGATTGGTGACTATAACACTCAAGTAGGAGCATTAGTGAATTTAGGACTGCTTTATTATTTGGATAAATCCTCTTTGGAAGAAGCACTTAAATTCTGCCGTAGCGGTTTGTATATGGCAAGGCAGCTTGAAAACAGGTATTTTGAATCAGATGCCCTAAATTATTTAGGTCTTATATTGCAATTTCAAGGAGAGTTATATAAAGCGATTGACTATCACTATCATTCCTTAGAAATAAAACGACAGCTCAATGATATTTCAGGTGTTATTGCTGCTCTAATTAATATTGCTGATAATCATCGTATACTTGGTGCTGAGAAACAAGATTATGGTGAATATCGTCACGCTTTTAAATTTTTATTACAAGCAATTAATTCTGCACAAACCATAGAAGCTTTTGAGTTAGAAGCAAGAGCTTGGTTAATTCTAGGAATGACTAAGGAACAACTAGGGCAAAAATTAGAGGTTCTTCAGTACATAATATGCTTAACTAATAGGTTAAATGCCAATTTAACAAGCATCTAACTCGGAAATTATCAAAGTTTCTAAATCCATAGCCGGAACGTTTAATTAGCTTAAGTTTGTTATTAATGCCTTCCACAACACCACTAGTTGTCCCATTATCAAAGTAAGCAATAATCTCATCAAACCAACGGATAATAGTATTGTTACTCTTGGGAAAATATTTTTTAGCTTTTGCTAACCACATCCCGAGTTTAAAAACTCCCGGATACCAGTTATCTGTCTTATTGAAAATCTTTCTAATTTTTTCTTTTAATTCATGCATTTCTTTGAGAATAGGAGATAAATTTTTCACTTCATAAAGTTTGTTTATCTGCTCTTCATTTAAGTCTGACTCATTTTTCAATAAAACGTATTTACTATTTTTTAGTCCCGACAATACTTTTTCGTACTTAGATTTTTTTGATAATGATTGCGCTTTTTTAACTAATTCTTCTAGATTCCGCTTCTCTTGTTTTCTTTGTGTATCTAGTTCTTTATTGATTTGTGTCATCACATGAAATCTATCTGCTACTACTTGAGCATTGGGCATTAATTCTGTTACTACATTTTTGTAACCTACCCACAAATCTATACTCACTTCCTCAATTCGTGCTAAAACCTCAGTTCCCCACTCTATAAGGGTTTTCTTTACTACCTCTTGTGTGCGCCCACTTAACAAAGTTATTAATTTAGATGTATCTAAATCTATTAATACTGCACAGTAATTACCCTTGCCTTTAACTAGAGCTATTTCATCAATTCCAAGCCTTTTTATAAAATCAGGTTTGTTATCAGATAATTTTTCTGAGGCATCTTTTAACATTCTTTCTATTTCTTCTGTTGTCACTATCCCTTTATTTGCTACACTATGGATATCATTTTCTACAACATCTTGTATTATCTTGTCTGCTAGCCGTTTTGTATAAGTTCTTTTCTTACTTACAAAATCTAGCTTTTCACTAAACGGTTTTTCACATTTTTCACATTTGAATTGTCTCCTATTTATTTCTAAAAATACTGGCTTTTCTCCAAAAGGTAAGTCTTTAACAACGTATCGATGATTTTGATGTAATCTATGGCTTTTTGTACCACAGCGAGGACAATTACTGTATGATTTTGTTGATTCAGTTTGTAAAATCATTCCTATCCCCTCATGAATCCGATGAGATATAACTTTCACATCTTTTAAATCAAGAAGCGCTGTTAGGATTTTAATATTTTGTTTCCTATTCATGACTGTAAATACACAAAAAAATATTTCTCTTGTAATTACAGCTAACAACAAATATGCTTTATAAGTCAATTAGGTCAAAGTTTTTTCTCAATAGCTGATACGATTATTTTTATTTATTAAGCTTTTTGGCTAACAATTTAGCATAACAAGTGCTGAAGAACCAAATTAGAAGCTATCAGTGCCTATGAAAAAGCTCGTAGACTTTTTGAGCATTTAGGATTGGAGATTTTTGTTAAAGACGCTGATGTAGCAATTCAACAACTTAACCAAATGTAGACTCATGTGCGAGCAGCAGAATAAGTATTTAACTTGAATGTTCCGATAATTCCGAAGGACATCCTAACCGCGCACATAAATTCTGGCAGCGTTGTGTTACCTGTGGCTGTAATGCTCAGACTGAGTAGTAGCTGTCCGGTAAACTTTAGTAGTGATACTATTCTTGGTTTTGGTTACTCAAGTTGTTAGCCTGCTAGATATAGCAGGCTGTAGTAGATTCAAGTTATAGCTGATTTAACTAGCAACAGACGCTATTTCCGGTGAGAATAGTTTGTGATTGTCAATAGCATATTTATAGCTAAACAATCCATTGTTTGATAAGAAAAATTTCTCTTCGCTACCCGATATCTTGAGTACCGAGATAACGCATGGTGGTTGAATATTGTTATTGCGAATGAATTTCCTTGCAGTTGTACAGGTTTTTTCTTGATGGTTTTGTTGATAGCAACTAAAGCTTGTAACCTTTGATAGCAAAACTTTTCCATGTAACTTACGTTTCAAATGGTATCTACCTAGTTTTTGTCGAATTCGTTTTGACATTTTGCACTCTCCTTAATAGTTGTGCATGGTTTTTATATCGTTTGAGTTGAATTTCAAGCTGACGGGCTTCTTGTTTACTTGAAGTTTTCCACACATGGACAATTTTGAATTCGATGCCGCGTTTTATGGCAGCACGAGTAAATGCTGCGCCAGATCCTTGTAGATGCTGCTGAAATCTTTTCTTGAGGTTCGCGCATGAACCTAAGTAGTAACGAGCTTGATGTTTCTCATTTCCAAGCGGACGAGATAGCTCAATCATGTAGCAGCAAGGAATTGAGGGTATCTTTCCTGACAATTCCATTTATGCTTTTTTAGATTAATTTGAAAGCTGAGGCGTTAGCTGATTGTGGTGGTTTACGTAGTTACGCAGTTGAGTATTTCTTGTTCTTGTACCCAACTAATTACATTTGATTTACTAATGCTTACAGGCTTATCTTCACCTGCAATAAATACTTGAAGCCAGCCTGTTTCTAACTCATAGTAGTCAATAATTAAACCTGTTTCTCTGGCTGTTTGTAGAGCTAATACTTCCTGGGGGAACAATCTTTTAATTTTTAACTGTTCTTCTGGGGAAAGCTGCTTCCAAGCTTC
This sequence comes from Nostoc sp. C117, assembly GCF_043099735.1. NCBI lineage: Bacteria > Bacillati > Cyanobacteriota > Cyanophyceae > Nostocales > Nostocaceae > Nostoc > Nostoc sp. C117. Next base: position 150,936 of record NZ_CP170992.1, on the reverse strand, counting down.
ATCTTTAACAGCCAGATGCCTGTAGATAGCACTTCTAATTTGATAATAACTGGTAGCTGATTTGAGTTTTTCTGCCAGCATTAATACTTCTTCCCCAACTGACTGCTGTTCTGTAGCGTTATCGGTGCTGGTTTGTTCCTTTTGTTTTAGCCTAGAGTTAACTTCTATAGCTTTTTCGCTCTCTGTTGGGGATGTTTCTAATTGTGGAAGCATACTCGACTCAACCACTTCAGATTCAGCAGTCTCTTCCTGGGGCTGCTCTTTTTCTTGGGATTTGATTTTGGCGTGATAATCTGCGATCGCAGCGCGGAGAATTTGCTGGGGAAGTAGTCCATATCCGTCAATCAATTCCTGTGTGAGTACCCCTGTTTGGTGATCTTCTTCCCACTGAGGAGGGAACTGACAGTAGCGATCGCCTTTTGGAGTTCTTCGCCAGATTGATATCTGCTTTTGTTGTTCCTGTTTTTGGGCTTTAAGGAGGGCTTTCCTCTCTTCGATTAACTCCAGTATCAGTTTGCAGGTCAATCCCCCAATTGGATAATCCTGTAGCTGACTAATAATTGGCTTGTATTGAGGAGAACACAGCCTGAGAAGTATTGTTACTGGAATTGCGGCTAGGTGTTGAGGACAAGTTAAAAATTGTTGGAAGTTTTCGGCTATTTTGAGCGCTCGTTTTTCCTCAGAGCTTCCTTTGTCCCAACCGTATGTATCGAGCAAGGTTCGGTATTCTTTCTTGCTGTAGGTGGTTTTATATTCGTAGAGTAAGAAAGCGGCGTGCAAATATTCCAGACTGCTGGTTTCGATATGTGCGGTTGGATTTGGATCTAATTGATGTTTTTGGAGATAAGAGATTGATGTGATAGTTCCTGGCATGATAAAATTCTCTTTGCATTAATTTCGTTGGTCTTAAAAGACCACTTACCTATTTCAGTCAGCGCAAATAATTCAGGCTGCTTGTTTGTCCCAAGCTTTTGATGATTTGGAGATAGCAGCCAAAGCATAGCCCAAGGTGTGCTTGTGAATTTTGGGCATTTTGTGAAACGACATATCTTGACCCCAATCTTGGACTGACTTGGTGCCAATATGTAATACTTGCGTGAGGGTTTTGACACAAGTTGCGCGAAAATTGGCGTGAGAAACAGTTTGCAGTATTTGTTTTTCAGTTAACCCTTCAAGGAGTATTTTTTCTAGAAAGGTTTGAGCGTCCACTTCCGGTGCGTTGTATTCTCCTGTCAAGATGCTCTTTAGCTGGTTTGGTACGATTTCGGCGGCGTGAATGTAAGCAAGTGAAACTTTGCAGTAGTTGGGTATTCCGTCAAAGTTGAGATCGCTTCCCCACTTACGAACTGTTGGTCTTTGTACCCCTAAGACTGCACATAGTACAGTGATACATTTTTTGCGGTATTGCGAGTCGGTTTCTTCTTCGAGAAGTTCTGGGGGGCTGAGTTCGGCTATACCGAAGCAGTAGCGTAGAAATTGTCTGGGTTCTAATCCTTGCTTTGGTAGTATTTCTACCACTTTGTAGCTCTTTTGCATCTTTATTAACTCTTACAGGATTTTTACCGAGTTAGCTTGATTTATCTCAAGCCCTTGTTTTGTGCTTTTTAGGTAAAGTTTACCGATTCGCAAGGTTAGTGATGTATTAAATTAATATTAGTTAATATTTAGTGATGCACTATTTGAATTTAGTGCATCACTAAATTCAAAAGGTTTATTGAGGGCAAGTCATTTAGTTGTTGTAGTGATATGGGTTTTGATATAAAAGTTAATGTTTGTAACTAAAAACCCTGTTGTTTCTATAAACTGAAGAGAAACCTAGATAAACCAAGTTCAAAAAACGTGTGTCAAATCAGCGCGAACGCTTTTCTGGAGGGGATACTGACCGGGTATCCTTTACCCTTGCACCCGGTGTGCGGCAAAAGGTAGATGATGTACTGCCGATATTGGGTGGCACTTTGGCAAAAACTCTAAGGCGTTTAGTTGATTTGGGTTTGGATTTAGTTGACCTAGCTCAAAAAAGTGGTAAACCAGTTCCTCAACCAGGTAATTTGGAGCAGATGTTTTCGGGTTATACCTCTTTGGGTATAGAACTGATATTTGCGTGCGAATCCTTGGGTTTACCAGTACCTGAAGTGGGTCAGATGGGGGTTTGGTTTGTAGATCATCTCTCCCTTGGTTTGGGTGATATTGAGGGGATCAGGAAAGATAATGATTTTGGAGCATCACGTATATTTCGTTTAAGTCGAGAAATTCAGAAGTTTTTTCAGCAGCAGCTTAATGTACTATCAGAGGATGAGTATGCTGCATTTTTGAGGAATTTGCATCGGGAAGCTATTATTGGGCAAGAGTTTGTAGCTGCTTGTCAGACGCTGGGTTTGCAGTTACCAGAGACAGGAAAACTACAGGTATGGTTACAAGATTTGGTGGAGCGATCGCGCAGCCTGTCTACAGTATCGCAATTATCAAATGAGTTATTAGAAGAATGTGAGCGATTGGGGATAGATCCGCCAAAACCTGGTGAGGTTGGAGCGTGGCTACAAAATACCCGCCCTGCGGTATTTGAGGAGCCACTGCACGAACATAGGTTACCTTTTACAGATGATGGTTTGCCTTTAGGGGGGTCACAACCGTTTTTGGAGCATTTACTGACACTAAATGCACCGCCAACTGAAGATGAGGAGTATGACATTGCTCATAGGTTTGGTGTAGACCCAGCGCATCTGAAGGAACTCATATCCCGTATGAGATTTGACAGGAACGGACAGACAAATAATTGTCATTAATTTGCTGAGGGGATAAATGCATGGATGCCATTGAAGATTCCTCAACATTGTGGACTTTATTATCTAGACCTGGATGGGAGATTAAGCCGAACCCAGTAAAGCATTTACTCAAAATTAAAGCTCCTAACTACCAGGAAGCATTAATACTTTATACTAACTATCGAAAATTTCTAGCGACGTGGGCAGCGTCTCTCAACTGTACCTGTGCTTTGATTGGAATTCAGGGGATGCGCGGATCTGCATTTAAAATTCTTGCAGCAACGCCAGCATCGCAGCAGAAGTTATACGAAGACTTAATTTTTGCGAGCTTACAAAAGTCGGTTCGTTTTGAATCTGATGGACTTGCCGGAAGCGATCGCTACTTTGAGGATAATATCTACGAATCTCCAGGCTTTTACATTGCCGAAACTTTTTTGTACCCTGAACTCAGACCAATTGTTGATGAAGTATTTTCAAACCCAGACAAGAAACTTGCTCTAACACGAATGTCTGACAATTTTCAATTGATCGTGTCTGCATCAGCAGCACGGGCAATGAGTTCTGACTCACAAGATGTGGTACGTCGTCGAACCACAGATTTTTGGCACGCTAGAGACTACCAGATTTTTATACAGAAGTTTAAGCAAGACGGTAGCACAGGTTTTGAAATCACTTACCAGGCAACGACAAATCTGCCCAAGACTAACCCTTTAGCAGCGTGGGCACAGTTTACTACGAGCTATAGGTTTTTTGAGATTGATGTAGGCGGGTACAGGGAAGTGTATCGTTTGGGCGAAGGTAAGGATATTACACCCATCAGTCGTCCCAAGGTTGTTTCATAATATAGTGAGGTTTTATGGCAGTAAGATTCCTAGAAAATAAGGGCAGTGGCAACATCCTAGAGATTAGTAAAGCTAGGCTTTTAGAACTTACTCCTAATGTTTATCCCCTTACTTGGGAAGCGATTCTTTCAGGTAAAGGTGATAGTGTAGCTATTTTGGGTGCAGGTTTTGCCGAACGTGAAGTTTTTTTTGGTTTTGACGGAGTTGACTTGACGCGCTACCAACTTCCGACAATTGACTGTTACGACATTGCTACTCATCCACCAGAAAAGTTTTTAGCTTTACGCAGCCAATACCCAAATCTACAGTTAAATTATTTTTGCGATCGCAATCTAGCAGAACTTGAACTGACAAAACTTTACGCTCCTAAAACCTTACGGTTAATTTCAGTACATGGAGTGTTAGATTATTTACAAGCAAATGCCGTTATGCGGTTGTTACTCGATATAGTGAAGGTGCAACCGGAGGCAATATCAGTGCGGCTATTTTTAATTGGAAACCCGTGGTCGCGGAATTTTGCAAGTACAAATCAGTTAGCTGAGGAAGTAAAATCAATTGAAATTATTACAAGTAGTTTGGTTGAACCAATTGATTTTAATCTATTTTGTCGTACAGGTATTGTTAGATTAGATATTTCAGATGAAGATAAAATTGCACATAATTTATTACCAACATATGGTGCCTCCCATATAATCCCTGATAAGTTAGTTGGATATCTTAAAACTCAAGGATATCAACTTATAACAAGCGATGTGTACTCACTTACTAGTCAAGATTTACAAGGATATGAATCACAACATTCTAATCTTAATGAAGATGAATGTACGAATTATCCGCACGGAATATTGTTATTTTTCAAACGATAAAATAGCTAGTTCCATAAAATTCATAGGTGTAATTAACTAAATTTATCTAAAAGCGCAGTTAAAGAAATAATGTTAATAATTAAAGTAAGGTTATCTAATTTATAAGAGGTTATTTGATAAGTATAAAATTGTTTAGGAGAGCAAAATGTTAAAAGAACTTCACCTCCAGCAAGTTGGCCCTGCTGCCCACTTTGATGTCGCATTTGCCGATAGGCTCAATATATTTACAGGTGATAATGGTTTAGGTAAAAGTTTTTTACTAGATATCGCTTGGTGGGTGATGACTACAAATTGGGCGGAGCAACCAGCGTACCCACAGCGAGTCAGAGGTGAAAATCCGCAAATTACAGGAATAGTTAGCAATAAAAAAGATATAAGAGAATATCAGAGTTACTTTGATTTTTCTGAACAAAAATGGCGTAGTTTACAAATGCCTCCTTTATTAAAAGAGGTCGTTATTTATGTACGGGTTGATGGTAGTTTTTCTGTTTTTGACCCAGCTCGCCAACGCGATATTGCTTATAATTTTAATCCAAATACACTCTGGAATGGATTAAAATTAAAAAATAAAGTTCTTTGTAATGGTTTAATTCAAGATTGGGTAACATGGCAAAATCAACCAAATAAATATCCATTTCAACTATTTTCTAATGTTATTAAAAAACTTGCACCTCACCCTTCAGAATGGATAGAAGTGGGAGAATCAACGCGAGTTTCTATTGAAGATGTGCGCGATATTCCTACTGTTAACCTACCTTACGGGAATGTTCCTGTCACTCAAACATCAGCCGGAATGAAGCGTATTCTGGGACTAGCTTATTTACTAGTGTGGACTTGGTACGAACATAAAAAAGCTGCTGAATTACGGCAACAAAAGCCAGTAAATCAGATAGTTTTACTAATTGATGAAATTGAATCTCATTTACATCCTCGTTGGCAGAGAGTGATTTTACCAGCTATTTTAGCTGTAGTGAAAGAATTACAACCCAGAATGAAGATACAGGCTTTAGTAACTACTCATTCTCCTCTTGTTCTTGCTTCCTTAGAGCCAAATTTTAATGAGGAAGAAGATCAACTATTTTTATTTAAATTACAAGATAGAGAAGTTAGCCTTGATGAAGTACCTTGGTCAAAACAAGGGGATACAGTTGGATGGTTAACCTCTGAAATTTTTGGTCTCAAACAAGCCCGTTCCAAAGAAGCAGAAATCGCAATTGAAGCAGCAGAGGCTTGGATGCGTAATGATGATATGAATGCGTTTCCAGAACACTTGAGAAGACCAACACAAATCCATCAGGAACTTCAAAGAGTTTTACCAGGACATGACCCATTTTGGCCCCGTTGGATAGTTACAACGGAGAAAAGAAATTTTGGGTTATCAGAGGTATAACACAGATGATGCCATTTAATCCTCCTCCAGAACCGCCTGATTTTGATGAAAAAGTGCGACAACCGGGAAATACTTGGTTGGAAAAAAATCCTGATCCCAAAAAAGGAACCAGAGATTATTGGTCGCCTTTCAAAAGTTATTTAGCCGATGGATTTAATAATCTTTGTGGCTATAGCGTTATGTATGAACCAGTTGGGACAGTAGATCATTATCGCAGCCGTGAAAATTATCGCAATTTAGCTTATGAATGGAGCAATTTACGCTTTGCTTCTGCTTGGATTAATAGTAGTAAAGGTACGCTTGACGACCAGGTGCTTGATCCTTTTGATTTGGGAGAAGATTGGTTTGAAATTTTACTTCCTTCCCTACAATTAGTATTAACAGATAAAGTTCCTCCGCAACAACTTCAAAGGGCAGAATTTACTTTGGAACGGTTGCGGTTACGGGATGACGAAAGAGTCTTGCGCCAGCGTCAACAATGGTATCAACTTTATTTGGATGGTGATTTGACTCTACAAGGATTAGAGAAAAAAGCCCCTCTGATAGCTCGCGCGGTAAAGAAACAGCAGCAGGCTATTTCTCAACAAGGGTAAGCTTTGCAGTTATTAGATTGTGAAGGCAAGTATTTTCATAACATGAGACTGCAAGATAAATGGGTAAAAGTTCGATGAACTTCTCACAGGCTATTAAGTCCCATATTTCGTTATATATTTCTGTTAGAGTAATTTTTTATTAAAAGAGTATTTTTTTTATTGTTTTTACTCATATATACAAACGTGCTTGCATTATCAACAGGCAGTATGTAACTTGGCTAGTGTGCAGTTTATTTGGAGATAGGTTGAACTATAGATGTATTTGAGTTGAGCTATACCTGTACTAAACTGGCATATTTGGTAAATTACTTTTTAATCTACAAACAATCTAGTAATGTGCTAGTTTAATTCGCTTCTCATTGATGTTGTCTTTCACTTGGAATTGAGTTTGATGATATGTGAAAACGTTATTTACACCCAAAAAACACTTGCCGAAAGGTACGGGATTTCAATCTCTGCTTTACAAAAGTGGTATCCCTATGCCGGTATAGTAAAACCGCGAAAGCGGGGAGGATATTTTGATGCAGCAACAGTTGAGATTGCTGATGTTTTCTACGTTGCTACCAAAATTCGGCGGTTGACGTATAAGGAATATTTACAGCAAGTAATTCCTGCTGGTGGCTTAGATGCTTATTTACAAAAAGTTAATGGCTTAACCCTTTATAACTTTTTAACCAAGCATATATCTGATGAAGAAAAAAACAACCCAATTGTGCAATCAGTAATTAGGAGAATTGAGCGCAATGAAGCATATCAACAAAGTGGCAGAGACTTTGCAGGTGTCGCCTGATGTAGTACGTACCTGCTGTCGGTTGTTAGATTTAGCTTTGCAACCAAATGATACGCTTGACGAAACTGTTGAACAGCAATTAGTTCAACTCAAAGAGATAGCCTCTCGTGAAGGTATGTCCTTGGAAGAAGCTGCCCAGCACTTGATTGCAATGCGCGATCGTAAATCAGAAGTAGGCGAACATAAGTTCGACAAGCGCGAGTATATTAAACAGCGATTTGGCGTAGACCCAGAACAAGCTTCCCCTGATAGTTTTGTAGGAATACTTTACCGGGATGCAGACAGGGGTATTCAGTTAGGAGAATTACGCCATAAAGTGGTGCTTGAATCTTCCACACTTGCTCTAGAAGAATTTGTTTTTCATGGCAGTAGTTCGCTGGCTGAAGGTAATACTTCCGTTGCGGCTGGTTACGACCAGGCGCAAGAGCGAATCAATTCGCGCATTGATAACGATTTTTTCGGCAAGGTGAACTGGGGGGAAGAGACTCATCCACTGTTGATCGGTACATCGACACCGCAGCCGAGACAGTTGAAGTCCTCGCAGCCGAAAACCGGGCAATCTCTGAAGAAATAGTAGCTCAGATGCTACCCATCTGCTATCGAATGCGGGATGAGAGTTTACTTAATTTGAGAAAAACATCTACCCAAGCAGTTGGTATAAATTTACTTTCGGTAGTAGCTGGTACTGTAGTTGGGACATGGGTAGCGATTCCCCCAACGCAGGATAAACAGGAGATTTACAGCATCCAGCCAATTTTGGTAGGTGTATGCATAGGTGAATTAGTTGGTTTGATTCTGGCACTAGTAGTTATTTGGTTTACCAGGGAGTAAGTATGAGTGCAGCATTTGACTTTTTGGTTAACACTGCGGGTGGTTTGTTGATGAACCTGGGTGTTTCTGGGATGGTGGGACAACTATTGGGAGTGGGAGTCACGCTTGCCTTGCACCCTCTGTTACTACTAACCGGAATAGTTGTGGGTGGTGCAGGAATTGCGATCGCACGCGAGTTAAACAAGCGCCCTCAGTTGCAGTTGGTTGTTGATAATACGTGAGGGGTAAATTATGTTTACTCCTACACCTGTACGAAATAAACAACCAAGTCGAAGAAGACAAAAGGTAAATGTTACCTTGTGGACGGTTTGTTCGACTGTTAGTGCGTTGTCTGTTATTGGGGCGGTTGCATTAATGGTTGGATGGAAGCAACAAATTCCAGGTAATCAGATATCGGAGGTACAGCAAGTAAAGGCGCAAGTTGCCCAAATTCGAGAAGTGTACTTAGAAAAGCTTTCCCGTACTGACTACAATATAGACCATCTGTCCAGTTACTCCTCAGTAGAGGGTGCGCCTACTCTTACAGGCTGGCGACAGTTAGCGGCGGCATTGTGGGGACAGCAATTGCGGGGTGAAATATCCAGAATGCAAGCTAATGAGAAATCTGGGTTTTACCGCCTACACTATATGCCAGCACTAGAGATAGTTAAATTCAATTCGCTGGATGTTTTACTAGAAGCGGCTTCTGGAAATAATAGTTTTTACTGGGGATACCGCAAAACCGATGGTACGAAAGTTGAGGAGAAGATACCAACCGGGGCTGCTGCTGTTTTGATTTTGGGTAAATTAGAGGCGATTGATTACGCCCAGAATTTGGAATCTCAACCATCGGTCGATCTCAATCAAATGCTAATTCAGATTAGGAATGCTCAAGAACCATACTCGCTTGCACAGGCGCAGTTATTACGGGCGCGGGGGTATTTAGATCCAGTAGAGCAGATGGCACAGGTGGCAGATATCCGCGAGAAAATACGCCAGAAGGAGGAGGAAAGGCGAATATATCTCCAACAAATGAAGAAGCAATTACCTAATCCAATTCCTAATAAAAAGCCTGTTAATAAATCAGGGGAGTGATGTCATGTATGTCAAGTTTGCTGCTGCGATAATTTGCATAGCTTTGTGTTCGCTCAATGTTGTAGCGGCAGTCAAACGTACCCCTATTCGTACTACTCTGGAAGGTTCAACTCGGACAACGGTTGAAATGATGCCATCTCCCAATTCAGGAGTGCATTGGATGAGTGCAGTTATATTTCTGGCTGGGTTTGCTTGTTTCTTAAGTTGGGGAATTTCTGACTATAACAATGCAGTTGAAGAAACAGATGAAGTTTCTGAGAACTTGGGAAATTCTGGCAATCAACAACTTCATGCTGGTGTTCCTAATACTGATATTCAGCCTTCTTTAATCCCCCCAGTTTCGCCTCCTGGGATGAGATTTAATAACGAGTTTTCTGCTAAAAATATTGTTCAATTTTCTCCTCGTTCTGCTGTTTCTGGATTAGGGCGAGTAGATAGTAGTCAGTTTGTTGAAGATGGAGTACAAAATCAAACTGGAATGTTATCTCCAGAAGAGTTTTACGCTCAACTTCAAGATGAAGATTTTTGGGAAGATACTAACTCTCAAATAAATAATAAACCCGCCAGCTAGTTAGTTAATTTGAGGTCATATTATGAGTAGAAATCAACGCCGTAATTTTGATGTTGATTATTCTGAAGGTGGAGCAATTGTGCCTGCCAATCGGTTGCAAAATATGTTGCAGCAGGTACAGCAAGGAGGAATGGTAAATCAGCAACCTAGCGTTTCTCCTATGACCACTTATGATACTCAACCTGTAGAAGTTAGGTATATTAATGCACCTACTGCTTATAAGCCGAGAGTTCCTCAGATAGAAATTCCTTACATTGAGACTTGGAAAGCACATAGGTTGCATCCACAAAATCCCTGGAGATTTGGCTGGTATCCAGTATATTTTTTATCTGATGTAATTAAATCTCCTGTGGGTGTCGCTGCTGTAGGAGTGTGGTTATTAATAATGCTGTTGAATTTTCTCCTGAATGGCAGTTACACCGGGCCAGGATATGCAGCTGGCAAAAAGATTGAAGTTGTACCCAAAGAAGTTCCTTCTTTTGCCCTGCCTGTGGTTAAACAATTGGAATAATGTCGGTAAAGGCAATTTTTTGGTTCGTACTGCTGGTATGGATTGCAGATATCTTGCAACCGGGGTATTTGCAGTTTTATAACTGGCGTAATGCTGTGGCGTTGGCACAAAAGCTTCACTTTTTATCGCCGACTGCTGTTTCTACTGCTGCACCTAGTGTGAATATATCTTCTAATCCTGTCTCTACGCGCTATTCCCCTAAAGTTAAGGAATCTGCAACATCCGGAGATGGACTAAATTCTCCTGATTGCCGTGTAGCTCAGAATGATTTTGAAGAATTATTAAGTACTGCAAAGATTGGTTGTTGGCAGGTTTCTCCTGCTAATGCAAAAAGGCGTTGAGGCAATGCGAATAATCTTTGAAACTGACGGTAAAAAGGAGGTTAGTAATTCGACTGTAACTAGTTTGGATGAGACAGCCGATACTAATTCGAGTGAAAGTTGGAGATATGCGATCGCAACCTCAGTTGTCATTGCAGCTATGGTCATTCCCCAGGTTTCTGGATGGATTGAATCTCAATTGTTAGTTAAATCTCTCCAGAATCTAATACTACCTAGAACTGTTGTTAGTAATAAGGTTTTAAATAACGGTCGAATTGCCTTTCCTACTGCGGCTGGTACTCCTGTAACTAGTGAATTTGGTTGGCGGACACATCCCATTACAGGCGATCGCAAGTTTCACAGGGGAATTGATTTTGGCGCAGCCAAGGGTACGCCAATTTATGCAGTTGATGCTGGCCGAGTAGTTTTTGCGGGTGACAAGGATGGTTACGGCAAAGCAGTTGTTATTCAGCATCAGGGAAGTTTATCTACTCTCTACGGTCATGCCAGTCAGCTGTATGTACAGCAGGGACAACTTGTTGTCCGTGGGCAGATGATTGCAGCAGTAGGTAGTACGGGGTTTTCGACGGGGCCACATTTACATTTTGAGGTTCAGATTAATGGTGTACCGCAGAACCCCCGCCCTTATTTACACGAATATTTAGCAAACCGTTGAAAGTTATTTGGTTATTGGCAAGAGCAATGCAAATTGTGCCGATTTTTATATCAGGTGTAGTTGGTGCAGCCGGCTCTGTTGCATTTTCCTATGGAGTAGCTTCACTGCCATGTGGATTGGTATCCAAGGGTGCAGATACTGTTTGTCAAGTGCGTAGTTTAGGTAAGGCAGTTGATAGTTGGAAATTTGGGTTTATTGTTGGTGGTTTAGCAAGATTGATTTTCAGTCCTCGTCGTCAATTTATATCCCGGTTTCAACCCATTCATTTGTCAACTGCTTCTTTAATTACTTTAGGCATTTATTTCTCAATTTCTCAAGGTAATAGTGTTTCTTCATTGTCGTCAAATAGTTTAAGAAGCAGAGTTAATACAAGTGATTACTCACCACATCTTTATTCACCACGTTTGAGTGCTTTTTTAGCAACAATTCGTTGGGCAGAAACAGGAACCAGTGAGTCAGAAAGTTATCGCAAGTTAGTATTTAACGGAACTTTTAATGATTTTTCTACACACCCGTTAAAGAAACAGTGCGCTCCTATTAATGGTAAAAATGTTTGTTCAACTGCGGCTGGTGCTTATCAAATGTTGGATATAAGTTGGTATGACCTTCAGCCAAAGTTAAACTTAAAAGATTTTAGTCCAGCTTCTCAGGACAAGATGGCAATTGAATATATTCGTCGTAATAATGCTTTAAGTGACATTGAAGCAGGAAGGTTTGATACTGCTGTATGCAAAGTAGGTAGAATTTGGGCTTCGTTTCCTTGTAATAATTACAATCAAAATGCGAAATCAATTGCTCAATTAAGAACTTACTATCAGCAACATTTACAGAAGTTTGAAATTTCTAAAAAGTGAAACTTAGTAATGTTACTACCATACAATAACACTAATGGTAATACTGAAATTCAAAAACAACAGCTTTGGACTGCAATTGTACAGGCCAAACAAGATGGTTTGAGCAATGAAGAGATTGTAGAGAATGTACGGGAAGCTTTACCGGACGCAATGGTTTTTTATGCTGAAACTGTTTTAAAGCAGATTGACTTTAGAGCAAAATTATCACGTCCAGTTGTTGAATTTAACTTAGAATTTTTATTTCAGGTAATATACGAATCAGTAATTGCAGGTACAAACGATGATGAAATATTATCAATATGTGCAGAACACTGTACTTTAAATCAGTACGAGTTTGTACGTTATGCACTTGAATATATCCATCTCAACCGAATGCCATCACAGTGGGAGCAAAATAACGTCTATCAAAAAATGATTGAGATAGTTAGTAGCTCGCCAATTGAATCTTTATTTGAATATATAGAGTCCATCAAAAATATCTATCTCAAGCATATTGGCTATGAAGTAGTACAGCACAATCTTTATAATTTATTTTTGAGCAATAAAGAAACTATTTATTTTACTGATTTGGCGAATAAATCAAGAGATAAATTTATTAAAAACTATTGCTGCCGAACGGCAGTGCTTGTTGCGCGTGCCACAGGTAAACCATTAGATTTAAAAGTGACAGGTGATGGCTCAATTCTTTTAAAAGAGCCTAAATATTTAGATAGAAATACTGGTGCGAATGAGATAAATAATTCACAAAATTTAACTATGGGGCAAGCAGGAAAACTATTAGTTGATACTTTAGAAGATTTTAATATTAATGCTAAGTATGTTGATGCCAAAAATGGCCCTACTTTTAACCGTATTAGGGTAAAACTGGGACGGGGTGTTAGTTACAAGAAAGTAGAAGACATAGGTAATGACTTAGTACAGCAGCTTGGTGAAGAATTAGGCTTGAAAGTTGCGCCAATGGTGAGTGTAGTGCCTGGGGGAGTTGTATTTGACATACCTCGGTTAGACAGACAATTTGCTTATTTTCGTGATTACTTTACTTTTGACGGCGAACCTGACATTTATTCGGTATCTATCCCCGGTGGTGTTGATGTTGATGGCACTTATGTCGAAATCCCCCTTTATAGCGATAACGTGACTCATATCCTGGGTGGTGGGCGGACGCGGGGTGGAAAATCCCAGTTTGAGAAAGCCGCAATCTTATACTTAGTGCGACGATATCCCCCTTCTGTTGTGCGATTGGCACTTTCAGATGTTAAACGTGTGACCTTTGGTAAATTTGATGGGCTTCCCCATCTTGTAGCCCCAGTTGCGCGTGATGCAGAGTCTACCGCTAACTTGCTTGATTACTTGGTCGAAGAAATGGAATTGCGCTACCAGGAATTTGAGCGTCACAGCAGTATTGAAACCATCTCACAGTACAATTCACGGTTCGCGCCTGATTGCATCATGCCACGAGTAATTTGTCTAATTGACGAGTGTTTTGACCTACTTTCTGATGATAACTATTGCGATCGCATTGAGACTGCGCTGATGAAGTTGCTTGCAAAAGCGGGTGGTGCGGGGATTCATGTATTGTTATATACTCAACGACCTGACAAAAATGTGATAGACCCGTTGATTCGCTCAAACTTTCCAGCGAAGACAGCCTTTGTTACAACCCGTCCTGAAGATAGTTGTATTATCCTGGGGGACGATAAAGATAAGCGTGCAGTTTATTTGCTGGGATACGGTGATTTTTTGTACAAGACGACTGAAGTTTTACGACTCCAAGCTTTATATGTTGCTGACGATGAAGACCTTGAATACTTCCAGCAATTACTCTTGGAAGCAAAAAACCATAACGATCCTTATACAGCATGGAAATCTGGGTTAGATTTTGATGAATTTGTCGCTAGTCTGTATGGCGAGAGTAGTAGTAATGATAATGGTAAATTTAAAGCCACTACTGCTACTAAAACTAAGCAATCTAAGACTGATTTTGAGAGCAGTTTTAGTTTTAAGGTGCAACTTGACGAAGAAGCAAGAAACTCAATTATGAATTTGCATCAAAAGGACTATCAACTTGATGAAATTGTCAAAGCAGTATTCAATTTATCCCGTCAAGATGGTAGGTCATACAAGAAATTTAGAAACGTTGTCGAAGAATTTTTAAATAACTTTAAAGGTGGCGTTGAAGATGATATTTGAACTAACCATGCCTTTACCGCCTTGTATGAACGAAATTATTAACCAGGCACGGTCAAGTTGGCAAGCTAGTGCTGAACTTAAGAAGTATTGGACAAACTTAATTGGTGAATTTGTTAGAGAATGTGAATTTTGTTTTGATAGTACAGTGTGGATTGAGTTTCATTGGTATCTCAAAAATTTTGCACGAGATAGTGATAATGTAGCTGCTGCCGCTAAATTTATTATGGATGGGCTAGTTACAGGGCGAGCAATTCGTAACGATAATCTGACAGTTATCCAATCACCTGTTGTACATTACTATCATCGCAGTAGTGGTGATGATGGTGTGCTATTAAGACTTTCACAATCACCTGATTTTTTATTAGATAATTTTATTGTATCTAACAAATTTTCTAGAAAAAGTTTAGAAAGACACAAGCAAAAAATCACACATTTAATCTCAAGCCAATTGTAGTTTCTCTAAAGGAGAATAGTAATGTTACGTTATAAAGAATATACTTGGTTGATTGGTGAACTAAATGCAGGCAAGAATGTTAATTTATGGGGTAAACAGGATATTGGTAAGACTTTTACTGTTAAAAACTGTTTACTTAAAGATATTACTTTAAAGTCTGTTTATCTTAATCTTGAATATCCTTTTAGTGTGGTTCATCTATTTGATGTTATTCCTATGAGTTTTGATTTGTACTACCAGCAGGATTGGCAAAATATAATAAGCGAATTATCTGATGGATTAAATAGATTACTTGTAATTGATAATTTTGATAGGTTGCACTTTGTGAGCGATAGTTTTAGCAATGATTTATTGAGATTACAACAGTTGGCTCAACTAGAAAATTTTTCTTTACTATTAATATCTCGGCTGCCGCTAAGATGTTTTCATTTTACGGGTTTTGCTAACTGTTTTGAAGAATTGGAATTAAACGAAACTAATACTTGGACTTTTGGAAAGTAGATATGTTATTTCTATATATTGTGATTTGGTGATATTTCAGTTCGGGTAGATTGTTGTTTTAAGCAACAAAGCAAGTTCGACTCTTGCTATCACCATTGGGAATGAAACTACTACTGAGACTGAAAATTAACGAGTACATATCTATTAAATAGTTGTGGAATTGTTAATAGAGTAAGGGGTAGGTTAGTAGTGTAGTTCTCAGCAAATCCCAATTTGTGCCGGGGCGGGAGTAATTAAAAACCTTGTGACCTGCATTTGGAGGGATGAATTATGTTCAAGAAGTTTGCGTTTAATTGCTTGAGGAATTTTAATGCTGCTTTTGGAATGGTGTCTTTGACTGCTATTGCTTTAGGCACTGTAGCAACTTTTTCTGGTTTGGGCTTATTGTACTTAGCTAGGGGCGGATTCCCAATAGTTGAGAAAGAACGCTCTGAACAAATTGCCTATATTGGCACTGGTGCTATTGTATTGGGCTTTACCGGAATTATTCTTGCTTCCTTGGGCGGTGCTTTCTTAAGCATTGTTGAAGAATCGGAGGAAACTAATTCGAGTAGAGAAACTGCAAAAATAGCTGACATAAAACCGCTTGTATTAACAAAAGCTGAGAACTCTGAAAAATCTGATTGTCTGCCTTTAATTTACACTTACAAGGTGATGAATTTTGAGGGACATCCTGATTCAAAGTGCTTGGTTGTTTCTAGATTTGAGGAAGAACCATATCGGAAATTCCTACTTTACGAAGAACTACGTTCTCACCAAATTGACGACTTGGCAGTAATCTATGATGAAACCGATCCAGACAGATTAATTGGACAAACATTCTCCTCATATAAACCTTTACCTTATGAAGCTTTAGAGGAGCATTTAGATATACACCGACGCTATATTAATGCAGTTAATAGCGAAGAATTTAGTTCTTGCTATTTACAAGTATGTGCTGGGTGTAAGTTACTGCATGGTGCCAATAATATTGTTTGTGGGATTCATCCATATGGATGGTTTGAAAATAGTTGCTGCCCAGATAAGCAATGGGATGAACGTAAGGCATTGTTTCCATTTGAAGATGATGCTGTTGTCGAAAAGTTAAATAGAGAAATATCGTCCAATCAAGCGAATATTTACAAATTTTACGGCAATCTTATCTTGTGGGATGAATACGCTAACCGTAGGTTTTCTTTTTCCTATTCCGGTATCTTGCTTAAACATTCTGACAGACTGCTTGAGCTTGGTATGGAAGCAACACTTCTTTCTTACATCCAGTATTTCCGTACTCGAAATGTAGTGGTCTTTGACTACGTAGCAACAGGACGAGTTTTAGAGTTTGCAAAGGAACTCAAGGGCATAGCTCAAATCGAAGTTGATGGTGATGAAATATCTATCTTTTTTGATATATATGCGCCCTGTCATCGCTTTCGTCGTGATGGTGTATCGCTACATCCTTACTCAACTTTTGTTCCTCAAGAACTTAGATATAACTACAACTTGGTTAGCTACGTTAACTACCTTAAGAGTAAAAAATCTGGAGTTTTGAGATGAATAAGGAAGTTTCTAAAAGCTGCGAGTACAAGCCGGAAAAATCGCATTTCGCATTTTTGCAATTTCTGTATCTTGAACTGATAATTTCTCCAATTTAACAACTGCAAATTTTGGAAAACTTAGTTCATCTAATTGCTTAAAAAGGCAATTTACCCTCCTTCCTCCTGCCATTGGTTGGAATAGGTATAAAAGCTTTCACTCAGTACGGGGGTTTCCCCCGCTACTGGGTGGTAAGCCGCTAAACGCCGCCCATCAGTAATTCATGGAGGAACCACATTATGTCTGCTTTTGCAATATCGCCTTTTGTGCAATCTGTTAACGATGTTTTGTTTCCAATCGAGTTGTTTTTGATGGTCTTCCCAATCTTCTATGTGATATTTGTCCCTGCTCAATCAGTATCACTTCAAGTTAGTAATAGCGTTGGGGTGATTTCTGAAGAGTTGCCTGTTTTGGGAACTCATGGGGATTTGACTGGTGTTGGTGCTGTTTCTGTTCGGGAAGAATTTTCTAAACCAGAATCTTCGATTATTGAAACTGCGCCGCCAGTTGTTGAAACTGGGATTGTAGATGAAGCCAGACAGCTTGTGCTGGTAGACGTTAAGGAAGAAAGGAAAAAGCTTTTGAATTTAGGTGTGCGGAAGCTGCGACAGTTCTGCAAAGAACGCCGAATTCAAGGCTATTCTACCGTCTACAACCGTAAAAAACTCGATGGACTCGTTGACTTTCTGATCGCGCAACAAGTGACCTCTGCTCAAGTGGTCGAGTGTGTGGAAATGCTTGCTTAGAGTGTAATGAAAAGCCTCGGTAAAAACTGGGATTGCAAAACTACTCCCTTGGGCTAGGATAATATTTGCTTGATGACTCTTTCTATTAAGGTTGAGCTTCTAAAATGCGTCCTATACTTCTGGGCGATAGTGTTGGTAAACCTCTCCTAGCGGCTTCTTCTGCTACCTGCATATGGTAGTGGTGCTTGGAACGACTAGGTTTTCGGTTCTTGCTCCATTCGCTAATTTCGACAATTTTGCTTGCCTCTGTACTTTTGCACTTCTTAGGTCTGCCTACGTTGACACCCAATACTTCATTAGCTTTTGCGATCGCCGACTCCTGGGTTTCTGACAAGATGGTACTTGATGTCCATCTTTTCTTCCACTTTGCTATTGAGTTTTCGGTTACACCAATCTCTTGGGCTAAAGCTACATATTTTTTGCCTTCGTTTAGCCCTAGCAGAATTTTCGCTCTTTTGCTAACTTCATCGCTGCTCGTTGCCGCTATGTGTTCTAGTGCTTGTTTTTCAAGAGAATTTAATATATGAAGATGAGGCATCTAAAAATTTACCCCTCTTTACTGTACAATTTTGCCAAATGGAATGAAGCCTGATATACTCTTTTTGTAGCGTTCATTTTTTCTAAAAACCCACCCAAAGCCCTGTTTGCACCAGGGCTTTGAGGAGAAAACAAGCCCACCTGTTAGTAAAACAAGGCGGAACATTGTTTTGTCAATTTAATTAACTAGAGACATCATATCATGAGTTTAGCCAGTTTTACAAATCTTTCTTTCGGTAGATGTATTTTTCCCAAAAATAACACCAAAAAATATCTCTTCAATGAAATTGGTTTTAAATGGGTTAATAATAATAGTTTTCTACTGCAAAAATTCTCTTCGGGAGATTGTTTGATAATTAATTGTTCATTATTTACAAAAATTAATTATTTTCTAATAATATCACTTTCACTGTAGAAAGTGCCATCAGTCCTGCTGCTTGAGTTTTCCTGCTTTCTGCTCAGGCTTTTCAAAATTGAACTTATCTTTTTTAGGCAATTTGTGACCCGGAGTATCAATATGTCTGAGGTGCATAGTCCGGCAATTGTATATATTTCTCCTGCGGAGTTAGTTGTTCATCCGAAGCTGATAGAAATATACGGTGAAAATGAGGTTCGTCCCGCTTTAGAAAAAAGTATCTCGGAAAAAGGGATTCTGGAATCTTTAAAGGTATCTGCACGCACTGGTGTAAATGTAGTCTTAGCAGGTAAGTGTCGTTTGCAGATAGCCCGCCAGTTGGGAATTTCTGCTGTGAAAGTAGAATTTGTCGAGTCTAGTTCGCCTGAAGAAGATTTGAAATTAGTGCTTGATTTTAATCTCCACCGCGAAGGCGGAAAGACTCATTACCAAAAATTTCACGAAGGGCAGTACTGGGAGAGCGTACTTCGTCCCCAAGCGAAAGAAAGACAGAGGGAAAGCGCTCGTCGTTTGAATGAATCGAAGTATTCAAATTTGAACACTTCGATAGATGAGAGTAACTCTCAATTAAATAAGGGCAAACCTGTAATTCGGGAGGTATCAGAGAATCTAAGGATAAGTGTTGGCAGTTATCACAAGGGTAAAAAAGTTTTTGAATATATTTCTCAATTACGGGATTTGCAAAAATTTAAGGCAGTTGTTGCACTGGAGGCGGAATTTAACCGGAGTATTGATGCAGCTTACAAGTTTGTTTGCAATCAAGATATCTGTAACCAGGTTATAGACCTGATTGAAGCAGACGAGATAGGTAGTATAAGTGATGGTATCGCTTGGATGCGGAATGGCGATCGCAATCCGTTTCGGCGTTTCCAAGTTGGTCAAGTATATCAATTTAAGGAAAGACTGCGGCCAGAGTTGGAAATCGTGGGGCGTGTTATTGGTATAACTAATGAATTTGTTGTGTTTGGATTGAGGAATTTAGTAAATATGAACCTAGAAATCGTGAATCTACGTCCGCGACAGATTAATGCGGAGTTGCAAGATGAACCATCTGCTGAACAGAGAGCAAGAATACTTCACTTAATGGAAAAGTTTAGGGATGTTTTTCCAGTTCAGGTATCTTTAGCTGAATTATTAAAACTACCAAATTTAACTGATAAAGAGGAGGTTTTATTACGGATGTATGAGTCTGACGTATTTGAAAAAACTTGGGAGGATTATAAGAACCAAATGCAAGCAATGGAAGTGTCTACAAATAGAAAAAAGGATAATATTCGTGCTGCATAGGTAGCTGTGAGCAGTTAATCTAGCAGAGAATTTATCCCACAATTTAACGTTACCTAATAGATTAGCATCTCAATACTGATTGCAGTACGAGTTCATATTTTGGGTGCTGAACTCGTATGGATATATTTGACTGTTTTTTGTTTTTAAATTCGTTGGTGGAGTGTAATCTCATCTTCACCTATTGTACTAACCTCCGCCAGTTTTTGGTGACACTTTTAGGTGTTACTAGCTTTGCATTCTTATTCCAAAACTATTTTCTAGATTTAGTCACAACTTCGCTAGAACTGACGTATTTAAATAGCTCTCAAAAAAAAGTTGGGTAGCCGCATTGTTGTTGGTGAAGCGTGTTGGACTAAATCTTAGCCTAAGCCTACGTATGTCTAAGCCTAAACAAGTATAACCTCTGTTTGCTTTCAACCATGAGACGATTACCAGTCGCCTCCAACAAGCGGATAACCAACCGCTTAATAAAACAAAAATTTCAAATTTAGGCTAACACATTTTGACCAACAGCGAGGCTACCTGATGCACTAAAACCATCAGGACAGTCACTCATGTTCCAAGAAGATTTCGGGGCAGATGTTGATAACAGGCCCCAATTAAGCCTTTCACAGCCTGTAAAAAAGAAAATCAAACCCCACCTGCCCGCAGAATCTGTGGGTAAACGCTACGTAGAGCGTTTTTGGCATCCATTTGGGGCGATAGTTGCCCCTTCTTTAGTAGAAGGTGCAAAACCAGCATGGCGCACTATCGATCATTACCTGCAACCTTCTCAACTGTGGAAGCTGCACCAAGATAAGTCAAAATTAGTAGGTCTGCGTTTTGACAACACAACCCGTTACGGCACAATCGATTTAGACTGTTTTGGCGACTACCATAACATTGAATCTATAAATCGTATCAAAGCGGCACTAGAGGAAATCGGCATAGTCGATATCGTCATTCTCCAGTCCAGCTTTAGTGGTGGTTATCACTTGATTTTAAACTTTGCATCTCCTCTGCCTACCTTTGCCGTTGCTTGCGCCTTAGAAATTACTTTGAGAAATGCAGGCTTTATTCTGCGCCAAGGACATTTAGAAATCTTCCCCAACACTAAACTATATAGTGCCAAACAAATAACCAACTACAAAGCCATCCGTTGTCCCATGCAACCAGGTAGTGGGTCATTTTTACTTGATGAAGATCTACAACCAATTAGCGACTCCGTTTCTATCTTCCTCGACTATTGCGATCGCGCCGCCAGTCGGCAAGATTTAACCAAATTAAAACGGGTAGCGAACAAAGCCAAAAAACAAATTGCACGGGAGAGATATCGTAAGCAAGAGTCTGCTGATGCTGCACAGTGGCGTGCCAACTGGGAAGAAATAATTGCGATCGGTTGGACAGGACAAGGACAAACAAACACCCTCCTACAAATCTTTGCAGGCTACGGAATCGTCTTTCTAGACTTAAGAGGCGATAAATTAGTCGAATTTTGTCTTTCCACTGCAATTAACGCCCCTGGCTATAAGCAATATTGCCGACACCAACATGAAATCGAAGCTAGAGTACGTCATTGGGTAGGATGCACAATTCGTAACAAATGGTACAGTGCCTACGTTAGTTATCCCGAACGGCTGTTGGGTACATTCGCCAATACATTTGCAGAAGCAATAGCAGGTGTTAGCAGGATTGATCAACCCAAAGATAACGTAATTTCATTTGACCGTCGCCACCAGCAGAATTGGGAACGCAGCCAACAAGCCCAAAGACGCATCCAGATAGTAGTAACAGCAATAGAGTGGGACAGTGGATTACCAGGAGGGGCTACTGAACGGGCAAAAGCTATACGTGCTGAGTATAAACGCCGCTTTAACAAAACTATCTCTCAAGAGACACTACAAAAGCACTTACATTTGTGGCATCCCACACGCTACATTTTAGACCCTTGGGCAGAAAATAGCTTAAACCCTTATCAATCAAGCGAGAACGGGCAATTTTACGAATTTCAAAGCTCATTTGTAAAACACGATACTCAAAATCCTTGTGGAATAAGTAATTACGTTCATTCTTTCTATATGAAGGTCTTTGGCTTACCTCCTGCTGCTACAGCCCCCCAAGGGCTGGAGTCAGCAGAGGAAGTTGCACAACCTGATGTTTCTCAGTCAGACTCAGCTCTAATCCAGTCGGTGGAAAATCTTGAATTCATAAATTCTTTTAATACTGCTGAAATTAATTCAAATCAAACCAGCAATCAATTAGAGAATTCAGTTCATACAAATATTTTACAATCAAATGAATTCAGTTATCATCAGGATTTTATATACCTGTGTAGCTCCGGCACGTCGTCAAAAGTTGATAATCAAAACTTATCTAACACGGAGAATAACGGGCTGGGTGTAGTTTCGATACCTGCTGCGGTTCCACTAGAACAACCACTCCAAAACCCCAACAACGGCTTGCACGGTGCATCTGTTGGTGACGAGACTGCTGATGTTTCCTACCGCATTGAGGAACTCAAGCGAGTGACAAAACTACGGCTAATGGCTTTAACCCAAGCTAGGGCTAAAGTGCGCCAATACTGCGTAATCACGGGACATATTCTCAGCACTCAAGAACGCGATCGCTTAAAGCAACGTGCCAAAATGCAATTCTACCTCGATTCGGGTAACGAAACTCTAATTGCAGAAGCTAAGGAGTGGGCGACTGCCAATCCTGGATGTTTACCATTTTCCTTGGAGTTAGAGAGCGAAAAATTTTGGGAAAGATGAGGGACATCAGGCGGTAAGATGTTCGTTATTTTGGATTTTAACTGCACAAAAAGAGGTGATTCAGCTTTACAGAAGTTATTATACTTGTGAGTAAAATTTGGTACAAAAATATAGAAGAAAATATGAAAGATATCTTAATGGAAAAACTGTTTAATCAA
This sequence comes from Nostoc sp. C117, assembly GCF_043099735.1. Classification (NCBI taxonomy): domain Bacteria; kingdom Bacillati; phylum Cyanobacteriota; class Cyanophyceae; order Nostocales; family Nostocaceae; genus Nostoc; species Nostoc sp. C117. Next base: position 128,243 of record NZ_CP170992.1, on the reverse strand, counting down.
GCAGTTGAACCAATCTTCCAAGCCAACAATTTAACTAAATATTCAGCACTCAAACAAAGAGAGGATGAATTTAAATCGTTGTTTAATATTGAATTAGCAGAATATGTGGACTCGAAAAGAGGATTTAATTTTTCTCTATTTATCCGCGACTTTTTAAGTGAAGATTGCTTGCCGTACAGGGACGCTATTCAACAAAAATATGGAGAACGAGCAGCGGATTTGATTGGAGAATTAATTTGTATTTGAAAGCAAACAAAGTTAGCTGGTAGTTAGAATTTATGACTATACGGCCAGCGTTCCTTGCAACTTTAACACTATGTATCTGTATCTTCCTAACTTAATTGTTGCTCAAACTCAGATATTGAACCTGTAGTTACTGCTTTTTCTAACAATTGATTCAATAACTCAATGTCATATAACTTATTTAATTTTTCTACTAATTCAGTAGGAACATCTTTAAATCGAATTGTTAGGATTTGAGAAATATTTTTCTGGGTAGCTTTTGCTATACCTATGCGTTCTATGCTTGTTATGTATGTCATTTGCTGTTCCGCCTCAAAACGCTCCAATTCGGCTTGAAAATTTAAGTCTAACTCCGGTGGTAGAGTCATTAATCTATCTAGCAACCGGAAGATTTGCTGGATTTTATCTCTACTATAGCCTAACTCATACATTCGTTTAATTAGGCTCAACTTCCACTGCAATCGGCCTGCTAAATCTTGAGTTGTCGCTTGTGTCCGCAGGTGCGCCATCACCAGAACAGCAAAAGGACTATCACTTTGTTCTAATTCTGACCAACGAGATTCATAGTCCAGTAGCTTGACAATGGGAAACTGAAGACTCAAACGACATCCCCAACGACCATAACTATATTCTTGCGGTCGCCAATTGGCTTGATTGTCTCCTAGAATTGCCAAGCTAACAACTTCTTGGTTATAACGGTCAAAGATTCTGTAGTGGTAAGAAAACATCCGTTTAGGGAAGTTGGTATCTACTTGACTTTGGATTTCCAGGTGAATCAGCAACCAAGTTTCCTTTCCATCTTTTAGCCAAACTTTGATTAGCTTATCGACGAATTGTTTACCAATTTCAGATTCTCTCATCAACTGCTGAAGTTCTTTCTCAAGGAATTCATAGCCTCTCTCCCAGTCAATTTTTGCTTGAATCTCTGGAAAGAAAAATGCAAGAAATGCTTCAAAATATTGTTCTACACCTTCCTTCCAAGCACCATCATAATCAGCTCGTATTTCACTCATAGATTATTTCCGATCAAAATATCATAATGCCTTTTTTTAAAGCCAAGTTAATTTAAACTACATAAAATTTATGACTAATTTACATATCAACAAATGTTGGTTTAATGTGGATTTTTGTTGCTTGGCTTTTTGAGCAAGAGGTTACATAATCAAAGTAGTTTATTCAAAATAAATTAGGAAAATTTTATTGAGCGATATAGTTGCCAATTTCTTTATTTTATTAATTTAATTTATTGATTTTGTGTTTACAAATTAAAAATTTAGATTGACATTAACCTAACACAACAAAGCTTAGTCACTTTGTAAATAATATTATGACCAGAAAAAATAAAGAACAACCAGCCATGTCAAACAATACTTCCTCCAATACTAATAGTAAGTCTCAAAAGCGACTGATAATTATAACAGGTGATAAAGGTGGCGTGGGTAAAAGTACCTTTGCACGAGCAATATTTCAACTTTATATTAATAAAAATTTACCCTGTGTTGCTTATGAAGCTGACTTAAGGAATCCTCAGATAGAAAGATATTTTCAAAAAGATTACCGCCCTATAATACGTTATATTGATATTTTTCATAGAGGTGGTGCTGATGATTTATTAATTAATCTAGATGAGAGTGATTGTCCTATCACATTATTAGACTTACCTGCACAATCTGGAGGTTTCTTTGAAAGTTATGTCAAAGAGCTTGCATTTTTTGAAGTTCTGAAAACTGAAATTAATTGTCGAGTGATAATGGTTTCAGTGATTAGTAGAGTTCTTGACTCTATAAATGTTTTAGAAAAACTTCGTGAACTTTGTAAAGACCAAGTAGATTATATTGTAGTCAAAAATCTATTTCATGGTGAAGAAGAAAAGTTTGAGCGATATAATGACTCTTCCCTACGTCAGAATATGCTTGCAGAAGGTCTGATAGAACTTGTAATGCCAGATTTATTCTACAAGTCTTATGACTTTCTTGACCGTCATGCTTTAACCTTTAATGAAGGTCAGACTCATAAAGAAACAAATATTGTAATTAAGTCAAGAATTAAATCTTGGCTTGGTGAGTTTGAAACGCAAATTAAGCCAGCATTTAATTTATTGGGTTTTGATATACAACCAGATGACTGTTACTACCCAGCAGTTGTGGAAAAATCTAAAGAGCTTAGAGAAAACGAAGAAAAAGAAAAAGCTAAAAACCAAGATGCAAATTTACCATCTGAAGATATAGCTGCTTAATTGAATAGGTTGCTTGGTTTTTATGTTTGGAAAGCGTTTTGTAATTACATCGGGTGATGCTCGTGTGGGTAAGTCCACAGTTTCTAGGCTCTTGCTGGAATTGTACTTGAAAAGTAAATGCAATGCGCGTGTTTTCTACCACGGTTATCGTAACAAGCTATCGATGTATAAAACAAAAGGTTTTGAAATAAACCATTTGGGATTGTCTAGGGGCGATTCGGATAGATTATTACTGGACTTAGAAATGTTTCCAAATATTGATGTAGTTTTGACAGATATGCCAGGTCAAAACCATCAAGAGTTCAAGTTTTTTGATAAAGATGTTTCACTGATAGGGAATCTTAACCATCTCGGATATCGTGTTACTTTCTTGCACCCGATATCACACCGTAAAGACTGTGTTGAAGATTATCTTGAGGATTTATACAACCATTTTGGTAGTCAAGTTGACTATGTTGTTATCAAAAATTATTACTTTGGCAAGCAATTTCGATACTATGAAGGTAGTCGATTCCAAGCTGATATTAAAAAATTAAATGGCTTCGAGCTAGTTTTGGGGGGGTTGCATAACGACTTTTACGAGTTGCTTGAGGATACTGGTTTACCCTATGCTCAACTTATTGAAACTGAATCCCCTCTTAATACTATTCAGCGTTCAATAGTATTCAACTGGATGGAGAATTTTAATAATTTTATTGTTTCTAATGAGATTGCTTCTAATTATTTAGGGCTAAGTAAGAACTGTACAGAACTAGCTTCTGTAGGTACAAATCAACAACATCCTTCCAATTTTGATGTAAATGAAGATATTGAATCTGAAGAATGGTAAGTATGAGCTTTACCAAATTGACAGTGAGGTTTTAAATTAACTGTTTAAACAACCTATGACCAATATTGCAAAAGTTGTTGAAAAAGTAATTGCAGAATATTCTGAAGAAAAGAAAGCAGAGGTCACTGATTGGATACTTAAATTGGGTGTTCGACCTGATGACCCCTTGTTTAATCTATATGCGGAACTAGGTACAACCCAATTTGCGTTGCAGCAGCTACCTGGTAGGCTTGACTCGCTTGTGGTGGGTTGGACTGACATGGTGGACGATAAGCTTAATAGTGCTTCTAAGGTGGCAATACAGCAACAAAAAAGTGCGATCGCCCAAGCCGCTAAGGATTTAATTAAGATGACTAAGCAAGCTGGTGGGGCATTGCCACTCTTGGGCGTAAGTAATTGGCGATTGGCACAAGTAGCGGGAGTGTTGGGTTTTGTACTGGCTTTGGGATCTGCAATTGGTGTTTTTACATACAAAACTATTGCTGAAAGTGTAACTTTTCAGCAGGCGGCTTCTGGAACTGCTATTTTACAACCCGAAGATAAAAAGCTTCTGGATTGGGCCAAATCTAATGAAGGTAAGGTAGCACGTAGTATTTATGTTAGAAACGCTGCCATCATTAAAACTTGCCGTCAGCAGAAGAAGTATTCAGGTGGCTGCATAATTGCAGTTGATTAATTTTCTAGGCAACCCAGCCTTTGTATCCCTTATTACTCGTTTTAGCTGTATCCTTTTGACTATTTTGGTTGGTTTTGACTCTTGTGTGGGTTGCTTGAGTAACTTCTTCTTCGATTTTCATGTCTGCAAAGCTGAGGATTCCCAGGCGGATAGCTTCACGGATAGCGTTTAATCTATCTTTGACTCCCAACTTGATAAATGAATTATGTAAATATGACCTGACTGTACCTTCGGAAACATACATGACATTAGCAATTTCATTATTTTTCATGCCACCAGCCGCTAATTTGAGAACTGTAATTTCTTTATTAGAAAAATCACTTAACAAATCTAGTGAATCTCTATCGGCTGTGTCATTTGACCTAAGATTATCAATCAAAATGCGACTAATAGTTGGGTCAATCCATGATTCATTATTGTATGCAGCCATTACTGCTTCAATGAATCTTTCTCCTACTTCTTCCCTGGCATTATTTTTACAGTAGTAGCAGTCTGCGCCATTACTAATTGCTGCGTTAATGGTATCTCGGCTGCTATTTGCAGTCATAACCACTATTTTAATTGACGTGTGTTTGCATTTAATTAAACTTATGACATCAGTGCCATTGATATCAGGTAAATCAATATTTATCACCACGATATCTGGCTTTTGTTGGTCAACAATTTCTATTCCTTCTTTTCCGGTTTTTGCAAGGCCACATACCTGGATTTTACCAGTTTCAGATAATATCGTCGCCGCACCAACCCTAGATATGTTCTCATTTTCAATGATGACAACATTAATAGGTTTCATATTACATACTGTTTGGTTTAGTATTGTCCCTGATAATAATACTTATAGCATTTACTTTTTACTGTTTCTTAATCTTTACAGTTACTATAAATTAATCAGCTTATTTAAAAACTTTATTTTTGAATTTAAAAAATTTACAAAGTGATTGGATGGTTTGTGTGGTTTTCATTAAGCAATCTATTTACTAGATTTTCATATTGATAAAATTTGATGTTAATGTGTTTAAGTGAATTTTTATAGTAATAAACGATTTTTTATGAGTTTCAATCAACTTGTAGGATGGATAGAAAATATTGTTGTTTGGTCTTTAATAGGAATGCTATGTTTGGTCGGGTTAGGTAGATTACCTATTAACCCTACAAGTTTGTTTGACTTTAGTGCGTCTTTTTACTATTTTTCTGTTGCGGTTGTTATTTGCCCCAAAACTCCCTTGAGTTTTAATAACAAGCTAGTTTTGGGGTTTATAGCTTTCTCGTATGGTGTGTGCTTTGGGTTGATTTAATCTATCTCTTGAGTAGCATCCTGGTTTTTGAATTGTTGTTGGTTCTGTTCGCAGCGTGTTTGTTGCTCATCGAACAGAGCCTTAAACCGTTCAAATTCATTATAGGTAAGGTTATTGATGATGATAGAGTAACTCCCTGAGCTATGATTACGAGATGCTAGGAGTGCTTCTTGACTTGCTTCTGATTCTGGCGAATTTCTATCAAGGCTAAGAGTTTGTGAATCTTCTTCTAATTTTAGACTTGCAGTATATACCTCACTTTTATAAATGATACTTTCTGTCTCTTTGTCTGGTTTTCCAAATATATTTAAGCGGTCTAAAATTACAGGAATAACAAATTGTTGAATTTGGAAATTAGCAATAATAGATTGTACTTTATCGTGTTGACATTCTTCTACTAGATCGCCATTATTATCGTCATTTTTATCTGTAAAGTTTTTTAGAACTTCTGGTTCAATTGTATTGTCTTTAGACTGGCTTACTTCGGGTTGTAAAGATGACTCTTGACTAACTGGATTAACAAAATTGACAGTTTCAATTTCTGTGGAGCTTAACTTTACTTCTTCTTGTGCTATTTCACTGATTCTATTTATTTCTGAATTTAACTTTAACACAGCCTCTTGTCGTTTCTGAGCAGTTGGAGGATTTTTTGCATATTCTGCAAATTTTTCATCAGGTATATTAAGCTGTGCAATCAATTCTCTAAGGAGACAAGCTTGCATTGCTGGAGTTAAACCTTCTACTGGAAAATCGATTAGTTCTTTCATAGTAAAATTACCTTTCTACTAAATCTTTTTTGACATCTTTGAGTGCATTATTGATGCGCTCGCTCATAACTTGAAAATCTTGTAATGTTTCATCACTAATGTTACTTACTTGAGTTTTTCCTTGTTTGACATATAGCAAGATATTATCCTTTTTATCTTTAACTAAATAAGTTTGGTTTTGAGTCTGAGTAGCAATCTGATATTTTTCTGTTTGGACTGTCATAATGCCATTAATATCTTCTTGTCCAATTGTCTTAACTACACGTTGAGCAAGACTGGTCATCTCATTAACTTTTTCTAATTCTTTAATGTCTTGTTCCATTGCCTTAAAAGCATTCTCAAGACTAATATTTTCTTGAATGTATAAATTAGTTACCTCCTGAATTCTATTGAGATATGTGTCTGATTTACCGAGTTTTTCAGCCGCCATATACCAGTCTTGAAGATTTTGCACTGTATTAGCTTTCATCCGCTCGATAATGCTATCCATCGCTCCAACTTGCTGCATTTTGGGTTGAGTAAGTGATGCGAGTGCTCGGTCAATATTTGGTTGTTGGCTTTGTTGTGGATAGAAAATGCTTTTGTTTTTAGCAATTAATGAGTTATCTGATACTTGTGTATTGGTAGAAATAATATCGCTACTAACTTTGGTGTTTTCTACAGGATTAAATACTGCGTATCCTTGGGAAGTTTGTTCTACTTTGTACCCTTTTTCTTGAAGATAATTTTGAACTAATTGGTCAGTTCCTTGTGCATTTCCGACTAGAAAAGAGCTTTTCGCTGCTATTGCCTTATCAAGTAAAGGTTTATAGTGATTTTCAAATGTTTGGGCAATTTGCTCACTTGTTACTCCGCGCCACGGGCCAGAGCCGGACACCATAATGATGTCTTCTTTTAAGTAATTTCCTGTGTTGGCGCGTTCCCCCCATGCTTCCTCGTAATTTCGAGTGCTTGAAGGTGTACCGGGGGGTGCAGCTGATTTACCGATAAACTGGGTAGCTATTTGGGCCATCGCAATGTCTTTTTTCATGTGTTCAGCGACGGCGGCGTTTATGGGTTCGAGTTGAGATAGTGGATTTGTGGGCCGCACAGCAGTCTGTTGGGACTTGTCCTGCTGGGTTTGTACTGTAGTTTGTTGTGATTTTGCAACTACGTATATATACGCTTCGCTAAGGGCTTGAATAAATGCGGATTCTTTACCCTTACCTTGCCACTGTTGATCCTGGGCATTACTTATGCTTGTACAATTCTCTAACCAATTGACTCCCCCGCGTTTGGCGATCGCCTCAGTCAGCCGGGGGTGTTGTTCGAGTTTAGCCTGAAGCACTTCTACCATTAGCTGGTATTCATCAACTGATGGATGCAACTGCTTTTGGTGATTAAATGCGTGTTCGGCGGATGCGTATGCTACCCCTTGAGGTTTTTGGACATGGGTTTCTACTCCATACTGCCCAGCAGGGGCTTCTGGATTATTGTTGACTGAAACTTGGTAATCGTTTTGCAGCTTGCCTTGTTCTTTGGCGAGTGCAGTGGCAAGACTTAGTGCTACTCCCAGCCCATCTTTGGAGTCGGGGCTGATATTTACTGGAGTTGCAGCTTGTTTTTGGATGGTTGGGAACGGAACAATTTTGCTATTGACATAATCTCCTAGTGGCTCCATGAATAAGCCATATACCTGACTCTTACTCGCTTGAGTTTGGGTAAGTTCTTTTGGTGAATGCTTCTCCCATCTCGCCCAGGCTTGCTGGTAACTTGGGTCTTGAATCATTTGGGTGGTAATTTTATATTGCTTACCTACCCGAAAAGCAACTTGCTTGCCGTTTTTACCTTGGGCGATCGCAATATCTCCCTCATTGATACCATAAGTTTTTTGGTAGTCTACACCTCTGGTAGTGTGTATCCTACCGTGTCCGCGCATAGCATCAATGGTTGTATCAACTGGTACTGCGGCAGCTTCGCCGTGCAGATGCAGCGAATAAACCATTGGTACTGGTTTGCCAAATATAGCCGGGTTGTCTGGAATCTGAGGGTTAGCAGCGCGTGCCGCAGTGGAATTGCCAATGGCGATAATTTCTTCGACAGTTGGTTGGTTTGAAGGGTGTGAGGGTATGTTTTGGGTGGCTTCTCTGAGGCTGCTATAACTGCGCTCTACTTTAATTTCTCCCCCTGGTGTCCACTCGTTAGCTTTGATGGTGAGGTCGCTGTTGCCTTGGACTACCGCACGCGGAGGTTGGTTTGAGGTGAGGAAGTTCTCAAATTTTTGGCGAACGCTGTTTTCTCTGCCCAGGTCATTTTTAATTGACCAGATGTTGATAGACCATCTGCCAGCTTCAGTATTCAGTGCAGCGTGTTCGTTTTTGCAGTTAAAGCGGGTTACTGTACCTGACTCAAGTTTAAACTCTTGGTATGGTGCGTCCTGATTCTCTTCCCTAGTCCATGCCATTCGTTCCTTAGCAGCACGATAGCCCCAGTCAGAATTTCCCATATTAATGCTGCGGGCTTCCGTCGCGGCGTAGGAGTCATCGCGGTGGTAGTTAATGCCACCACCGGGGTTCTCGGAGTAAGTTACCAGCACAATCTCAGCATCAGGATAGACTTGTTTGACAAGTTCCATCAAAGAGTCGTCCTGCACCCCTGGCTTGAAATCTTTATCCTTCAAATCCCATTTTGCACCGATCCAGGCGACTTGTCTCAGTGGTGCATAGTTAGATTTGTCATTTTCAAGTATGGGTTTGAGGTGGGTTTCAAGATGCGATCGCAATTGTTCTACTTTTTCCTCGCTTACCTTACCCAATATTTCGATAGCTTTAGTTGGATCGGCTTGACGCGAGTTGGGTAGTAATATTGGTTGATTCTTAGCTTGTAATTGTGTATTCTTTACTACTTGTATCTCAACCGCGTTTTGATAGACTTGTGAAATTCCTGCAACTGTGGCGTTAGTATTTAATTGAATATTAGTTGTATTCTTTTCAGATAAAGCTTTAGCAGGAACAATTGGTACTGGAGAATCTTCTTGATTGAGTTCTCTTGGACGGTTAGGAAGTGCTTTTAGAGATTTTTGATAATCACTATTTTCTGGAATATGGTTTAATTTTAAAAGACTACCTTCAGTTGCAACTTTTTGATTTAACTCTGTAATAAGCTGTTCGTAGTGGTCAAAACCATCAACTTCACCAATATTAATAGCTTCTCCCAGTAAACTATTAAATTCTTTCTTTATTTCCTCACTAATTTCATTTTTATGAAAAATAAATGTAGCTGTGTTACTCTCAATAAAATAGTTGTTTTCAGTAGACTTTGATTCTAACCAAGTGGCTACAGCGATTGCGTCTTGTGCGGGAACTACTAATCCAAGAGCTTCTTTAGTTTCTGCCTGCGATCCATCTGGGTAACTATATTGTTGATTTGGATTATAAAAATATACAGTTTGTTGGGCAATAATTGGAGTGGGTTGTGAGGTTATATCTGCACTTTTGATATGACCACCAGCACGGTTAATAAAGGTTTGTCTTAATTCGCTGCTGATAGTAGTTTCATCAAGTACGAATACAGTCATTCCTTTTTTAGCTTCTAACCGAGCTTGTGATACAGGAAGCTGTTCGTATGATACTCCTACTTTTTCGAGATACTTTTTGGTTTTTTCGGCTATATTTTCATCAACTGCTAATCCTAAAAGCCCTACTAATTTTTGCTCTTTATCTTGGAACATGATTGTAGGGCGTTCGTTAATTTTACCGAGTATTTGGTTGCGTTTTTCCTGCTGCTCGTCTCTGACAGGCTTTTCATTACTTATAAGCTGACTGCGTTTAACCCATTTGTCGGGATATTGTACTGTTTCTGGATTAATTATTATTTTACAGGTACTTTCATTACTGGTAATCTGTACAGGGATAGTGGTTCGTTGTTGGTTTTGGCGAATAATACCCGTATCAATTAATTTTTGTACAGTGCTACTTTCTTTCCTTTGCCACTGTTTTTGTATATTCCCTTTATTTAAATCAGCTTCGAGACGTTCATTATGCTGACCAATAATACCGAGTGATTGGTCGCCAATTTTAGCAATATAAACGTGCTTTTTATCAAATGCACGAATTAAAGTTTCTTGAAATGCTTGGTTGTTAATTTCCTGTTTCTTGTATTTTGGATTCGTAATATTAATTCGTAATAGATTGCTTTGAGATGTTTCTGCTATAGCATAGGCATTTTGTCCAGTGATGATAGTTTGAATTTTAAGATGTAACTTTTGCCCATTCCCAGGCTTTTCTGCTAGCCAGCCTTGAGCAATACCTTGTTTGATTGATTCTTTATCAATATTGCCTAGTTTTTCAGGTTTGTTACCATTTTGAAGATAGATAGTATAGTCTTCCCGAATCAGGTCAACCTTTTCGATTGTTAACATTACAGGTTCATTATTAAACCTTTGGGAATTTCCAAACTTATTAACTTCGCCTACCTTGAAAGTTAGTTCTGGTAGTCCAGGTACTTTGGTTGTAACAGAGGTGGTATATACTTCACCTTTTTCAAGACTACCAATAGCAATAGTACCAATTGGTAGCCGGGCGTTACTTTGTTCAATATTTCCGAATGATTCGTAATTACCCTCTTGATTCTGGATTTCAATTACGCTTTTTCCATCTTCAGCTAGATTAAATCGAATACTCTGAGGTTGATTTTCATTTAAAAACTCACTATTCCGGTCAAACCCAGTGATACTAAACTCGGTAAACTTGAGTGTATTTAACTGACTGATAATCTCTTGAGGAAAGGTAGCAAAAGCGAAATTAGAAACTTTATTTTGGCGATCGCTACTTTTATCATTACCAGTCTCACGAGTAGTTGATACTGCCCAGGTGGCAGCTGCCATTGTTAGCTTTTGGTATTCTGGAATCGAATTATAAAATTCCTCTGCTATCTGGTAAGCTTTTTGGTAAAGAAGTTTAATTTGACCTTCGCTTAGTTCAGGCTGGAATGATATTTTGTTAGATTTTATTTCTTGTCCAAGCGTAATTCCTATCTCTTCGAGTTTATTTTCTTGCTCCCTCGCCAGTGTTCCTAATTTTCTAAACTTGGGTTTACCATTCTCAGTCTCACCGTTAATTTGAGCATAAACTAAATATTTATGCGGACGGTTATTGTTGCGCTTATCTTCGGATATTTCTGATACTTTTATCGTAATTGTGTTAGCTTTCCAGATAAATTCATTATCATACTGTAGAAGATTAGTTATACTTACTTGATTACCATTAGCAAGGATAATATTTGCAGACGGCCCTTTTTCAGTTTCTTTTTGTTTAGATAGCTCACTTGCTCGGTTGAATGATTTGTCGAATTCTTTTTTGATGAGGGTAGCTCTTAATCGCTGTTCTTGAGAAAATTCAACCCCTTTAAATAAAGCTTGAAATTGAACGATTTCACGCGATTCAAGGCGAGCTTTTTCAAAATACTGATTGGTTTGAGCAATTAGTAACTCAACAGGTGAATATCCCGTCGGTTGAATTATATTGTCAATATAGACATCTTTCTTCTTATCCTTAATATAGTTGACTTCACGGGGAAGAATCCGACTATTATTGCGAATAATTTCAATTTCAGGTTTTTTGGCACTCTTAAAAAGGTCAACTGCAATTTGATTTTGAAATGCTGCCTCAGCAATCATTTCACGGTACATTTGGATATTAATGTTCATCGCCACTAGTGTATTGGTGGGTTCTTGTCGAACAGTTTTGATGAACTCTTCCATGTAACTGCGATACTTGCTTGGAATCTCCTTCCCTTCAATACCCTTAGATTTTGCCCAGGCTTCTGTCTTGAATAAATCTTCGTAGTGTTTGGCTACCTGCTGTACGTACTCAATTGAGTCTTTTTCACTACCAAAATTTTTTAGAATCGTAATTTCTGACTCTAACGCCTCAATTGCGGTAAGGTGATTGTTGATAACACCCACACTAATGCCATCGCTCATGTGGATGGCGATTTCCTCAAATTCTGGCTGAGTGCCATCTTCTTGGTAAAAAGATTGTTTTTTAAGTTTGACAGTTGGAGCATAGGCGTTTTCGGGCAGGTTACGCTCCTTTGCCTCGGCGGTGAGGTTGGGATACTTGCTTGCCCGCTCGAAGCCGATACAATCACCATCGTAATCGCGTGCTTGACGCTCTTGTTCGGACTCTTGAGGGAGAATCTCTAATTCATAACCAGCTAATTTTAGTTCTAAAATATACTGATTAAATTTGTTAGTAAACTCGATTTTATCTCTAGTTTCGAGCTTACTAATATTTTGGTCTAAGTAATTTTCAATACCTTCTAACTGGATATTTTTTCTTTGAGCTTCTGGCAGGATAGATTTAATTTGCTCATTGAGGCGGTTGTAAATGCGATAGCTTGTTTCGTCCGAGACAGCGATCGCACCAGCGAGAGGTTGACCATCAGGCCCAAGGATATCTTCTACAATTTTGTTAGTTGAGACGCACAGACCATTTGAGTTGAGGAAAGGAGAGCGAAAGTTGAGAACTTCTTCCCCGTCTTGATAATGCGGTATGGAAATTTCCCCATTTTGCAGGTCTTTGGAGGGGATGACCATTGCTCGCTCAAATGTGAGCGTCTTGCCGATGGCGATTTCTTTCCACTCGTTTTGGACGAACCGGGCGAGTTCGCGCTGTACTTTCTCAGTTTCGAGAAGTTGCCCCTCTTCTTGCAGATCAGCTTTGATGAGTTTGTAAATAAACGAGTCAGTAGCAATACGATCGCGCAAAGTTTCTAACTCTTCTGCTACTGTTGGATCTTCTGCTGCTTGTTCTTCTAGTGTGGTTGCTTGTTCTTCTAAAAAGGCTTTCCTTTTCTCGTACTTTTCGCAGTAAAGTTGTGCAAGTTGCCGAGGATCATCCTGTGCTTCTTTAAGCTTTTTGGCTTCAAGTTCTAGCTGTTCAGTAAAGTCTTTCAGTCCGTTAGGGAATGAAGCGAGTAACTGCGATATAGCTGTCTTGCCGAGTTCAGATTGTGATTTTTCACCTAGCCAGATATTTTGCCTGTACAATCCAGGTTGAATTTGAGGCTTAGTTGGGCCATTAGGATTATCTTTATCAGTTCCCTTGAACGCAGATAAGGGAAGAATTAGGTCAATTTTAGTTGAGTTATTCGAGTTTTGATAATTGAGGATTTGCTCAAGGTTAGCAGGGCGTAATGTACCTTTACCAAAACGGTATTTCTGATCATCTCCGTCTCGATCAGTCCAACCAAAGCGGTGCTGAATTACTCGATATTTATCACCTTTTTGATGCTTGGTTAATTCGTGATATAGGTCTTTTGATATTTGTCCGTAACAGTCTCCTGTTAGCAGATATGCTTGGTCATTACTGATAATGCCGCCATTTTCACCATTATTATCATCAACTATTAGGATGTTTAACTCTTTATTGACAGCATTTTTGCATGAGCCAAGAAAGATAGACCCGTAAGCACCTCTATCTTTGTTATCAGGGCATAATTGCCTAATTGTATCTAGACATTCTTCGGGTCCATATAACAACCGAGTTTTTGACGATAGTAATAATTTATGACCTTCAGGATGATTAGTTAATTGTTCCAGAGTAGACTTTTCGTCCATATGCCCGAACGAAAAGTTTATCCCAGGAAAGAAATATTCTAGTAGAGTATTATTAAGTTCTTCCTTTAACAGCGAATCTGGGTTATTTGTATTACCATCTGTATGAATCCATTGATTTAATCTAGTGTCAAAATGTTTAGCTTGAATTGTCATATATGAACAATTAAACTTATAAAATTAAATATAAATTTTCACTTTTTGGCACTAAAATACCCGTAGAGTTTAATTTTACTTTTTCTATACTGATAATTTATTAAACAATTTTCTAATTTATACCAACAAATAGCTATATTTTTTTATACCCTGAAATATAATTATTACTGAAAAATAGTTCCTAAAGACTTAATTCAACGTAGTCTTAAAATTTAAGTGGAAAAAAATATACAAACTTTTTGATTACTTCTTGCTTAACGCTAAATCAGTAGTAACATTTTTCATGTTTGCCATTGTGGTTATATTTGCAGTTTGGGATAGAAAGCTAAATTAGTGTGGCAGCACCTTGATAATTTTATACCTCCCTAATTTTTTACTCTCTGTACGTTTAAAATAAAGTCTTAAAATTTCTGAAGCGTGAAGGCATTAATTTTGCGTACTTATAGTTTGGGCTAGAAAATAATAAAGTCCTGAAGTTTTAGAGGAGGAATCTACCGACGCTAAGAGATCGAAATAATAAAGTCTTGAACTGTCACACAAGTGTAAGCTGCATCGCTACGATTCTTTGTCGGCTTTAACGTCGTAAACCACAAGGTCTTTTTGTGCCAGTTAGTTTAGGACTTTATTTTAAATTTGAAGACTTTGTTTTAAATTTTAGAATTTTATTCTAAATGTACACTCTCCTGTAGTTGTTCAATTTTAAGTGTCTCCTTTGTTCTAGCTATTATTTTTATTTAAAGTAACTAGAACAAAAATAAAACTGCCTAAAAGCTTGAATTCTCAGTAGACTGAGCAAGATTCAAGTAGGATTTTTATATAAAATACATAATCTTGTATAGTGCTGTAGACGTTCTGCGTAATATTTAGCTTTAAATTTGTTCTCTAATTCTTCCAATTTAGATGTTTCTATAGGTTCTAAACCCAAATAATTATGATACGCCTCATTAGCTTTATTAAGAACACTATAAGATTGATATGATGCTTCATTTTTAACCATAAACTCTATCAAGCTTTCTATAGTGCTATCCTGCCAAGAATCTGAAATATTATCTTGAAATTTTCCTCTTTTAGTCGATGTGGCATCACTCCATAAATCACCAAAAGGTATATCTTGATTTTTAAATTGTTTAAGCCATTCTCTAAAACTTATAGTCATTTTTCACTTCTCCCTAGTCGGTTTTTAGCCTGTTGCCATACCTATCAGAGCGATTTGATTGTAATGGTCACGTCGCACTGGTAGATAAAGCAGCTTTACACATAATCCTGAAATACAGGATTTATATTTTGTGGCAGTAATGAAGTAAATTTTCCCATTTTGCTGGTTTTATTAGTCGATGGATATAATTTCATCGATGTTGAAAACTTCAACTGTAGCATTTGGACTGTTCATATCTGTAGTTTGTTCGAGTAGACGTGTTGCTTCCTCAAGCAATGCGCTTGCGTTCTGAAGCAGTGTTCGCACCTGGGTTAACTTGTTTCGCCGTTCGATACCAAGTTGTGCTTCTATATACCGCGCATCATTATGATGGCTGAGGTGAATTACCCGTACTTGTTGTTCTTTCTCTGAAGGTGCAAATATTGCGTTTTCGGCGGTTAGTTTATAGTATGAGTACGTACCACTGGGGCGTTTAACATTGTAGATGTGGAGTTCGCAACTAGGTGGTGCGATGTACTGTCCGTCCAAGTTAGTAAGTCCAGTACGAATATTATCTAATGTGGTGGCGATCGCCTCGACGGCGGAGACAATACCTAACGATTCTGGTGACTGCGGGCAACCGCGCCTCATCAGCATCATAATGGCAGCAGAACGACGAGTCAGGCGAATTTGTTCTTGATACTGGCGCATTTGTTCTTCCCGGATACGAACAAGTTCGAGTTCTTCATCAGGGGTTAGTTCAACCGCACTCCCACAAGTTTTGTAATTTAAGCAGTCGCCAGGGTCTATGCCTGGGTACAGCATCATACTGGCACAGTCAAATCCAAGTCCACATTTTTTCTTAGGCATGGGTTATCGTTTTTTGTTCTAGTTACTTTTATAATTTTATATAGCTAGAACAAAGAGGCTTATGGGCGAGATAAACGATGTTAGAATTTTTGCGCCTGAGCAAGATATTGCGTCGTGGCAGTCGTTGTTTGAGGAGATGGAAGCGCAAGGACTGGTTGAAATTGTCCAAAAACCAGATAAATTTTATGAAGTCAGGGGAAGTGAGAAACTTAAACGAGGGTATTTCAAGATTAAGCTGTTGCGCTGTGATTTATAAAAACATTTGAGTGTCTTAGCTAATAAATATGGTTAAACTAAAAACCCAAGAATATATAGCCAAGTACAGTGCTGAGTTTCCTGACGGAAGAATTAATCGTGAGCTTCCCTTCCCCACAGATACAATATCTGTAGTTTCCGATCCCAAAAATTGGCATTGTTATCCAGAAAACGTAGTCAGGATTTACTTGTCTAATTATGGGCAAGAGGTTTGGGTGGTGGGAGTAGGAGATTATCAGCACCCAACTATTTGTAACAGAGTGTTTGAAGAATTAGATGACGCTTGCAGCTTTATTGTTAATCGTCCTGATGCTATTTCTAAACAGTGGCTTGTTGAAAGCGGATTCGATTTTTTAAAACCTCCTGTATCAAAAGCTGAACGAATTGGTTGAAGTTGGCAATCGAGCGAATAAAATGAATAAAATTACTCTTCTCTAAAAATAAGATTAGAAATTATGTCAGAATACATTCGTCAAAATAGTTAGAAAAAATAAGTGTAAATTGACAAATCAAACTATTAATTATACTGAGGTAATTCTGTATTCTGGCTCTTAGCTTATGAGTGCTGAATTCTTACTATATTAAGAGAAAATTATTGCTGAATTGCCACCAATTTTACAATTGTATTTTTTTTTAGTTTAGGATTATTCTTATAAGTTTAAATTTTTCTCACCAATAGGCTCAAATAGCTATCATACAAACTTCTTGATGTCCGGCAACTGCTTGTTCCCAAGTTGAATATCTCCAGAATTTACCACTATATTCACCTCCAAAAACCATAGTTTCAAAAAGCTGTGGTTCTTGATTCGGAAAATTAGAGTAATCCTTTCCTAAAAAGATGGTAGATACTCTTCCCCACGAAAAAGTATCTAAAGCGACTTGTATATTGTTCTCATTTTTCCGCCAATTAGACCATTGCTCAAGACTGTCGGGCTTAATAGGTTGTTTATTTTCATCTAGTATATAAAGCTCATCGAGTATATCCATATAATTTCTAAAATTTTGTGTCATAAGATAATCATCGGACAAACTTATGTGTATTGTGTACAGTTTGTCACCTCAGTCTTCGTACACGATGTAAGGGTAATGTATTGCCTAGGCAACTGTCTTTGTTATGAGAGTTATGTTGTCAGAATTATATTTTAACAGACATTGCAGAACTGCAAAAATGCAAAACAATGTAAAATTGTTATATTACTTTCAACATTTATGACAAAAACAAGAGTTATGTCACAAGAAAGTAAAATTATAGAATTAGCTAACTAATTTTGGAACAAAATATAACTTTTGATTATGTGCATAGATGAAACGATAGCATCTGATATTAAGGAAGCTGTAGCTAGAGTCTCTTGCTATTTAGATGATTTTGGCAGTCATATTAGCCACTTAGATTTTTCAATTGAAAATTTAGAAGATTTAAAAGAAGAATTTGCAGAAGGAACTGATAAAGATTCAATCGATACTTATTTGTACATTGCATTATCCCGAATAACATCTACTAAAAATCGACTAGAAGAAGACATTAAAATTATTAAAAGTTACTTGACTTATTTTATTGAATCCTCTAGTAAAATACCTGAATTTACTTACGATTATGAAAAAAATAAAATCAAAAATAGACAAAAAAATAAAAGTTATGCCTAAAAAAGATGTCTGGGTAGTATTTGGTCACTTTCTAGATTTAAATTACTATTACGTATCAAATACTGAATGGACTTTTGAAATAGAAGAAGCTTGCTTATTTAAAACCAAGGAATTAGCCGAAAGCACAGTCAGTAGGCTAAAAACTTATGAGAAAAAGAATCTAGACTTTCACGGAATCAACCCAGATAGCTTGTCTGTTGAATGTACCCGCCTTGAAGTTAGCGAATTTCTACATTTTACGGCTTAATTTACCTCTAATAAATATAAACGCAAAAGATTGTACTTTTGATTGTTAGACACCAATAGACAAAACAATTTTTTATCCCCCACAAATTCACAAATAGCTGCCCCAAATTCATATCTAGCTTGACAAAGAACCTGGATTGCTAGACGAAATTTTTAAAACCTAAACTGTTTAGTTTGCACTTGGTGACAACTTTGCCAACAGTGTCTTAGCCAGCCCTACCCCTAATTCTGAGTAGATTAAATTCTCTTTATCTACAGATTTACTATTGCTCAATACCTTTTTGCGATCGCAGGTGAAAAGTTTTACAACAACTAATCAATTTAGCTACAGATTTACTATTGCTCAATACCTTTTTGCGATCGCTGTTGATTGATTAATGGTTGTTGGGTAAAGAAACGCAGACTTTCAATCTGCTCAATTTCGTTTCTTGTTAATCGAGTTGGTATCTCTTCGTACCAGTTTCCCTGACTGTAGCAGGTTTGCATCATAGGGGTATTATCCCCATAACGGCAAACACTCAGAGTATTGTTATCTAAGCTGGCACTCAACTCCCGTCCTTTGAGACGGAAGTTATTGGTAACAAGCATATAGTCAGTGATTATAGAAGGCAAATGTTTGAGATTAGAAGGCAGAAGGTTAAGAGAAGGAGGAATAGGGGAAGATTGCTCTTCCAGGAATTGTTTAGCAGTGAGACCATTTTCTTCTGAAATATCCTGTTGTGGGTGCTGTTTCTTTGGATGTGGTTGAACTTTTTTCTTGGTCTTATTAGTTTCCAATGTGGGGTTATCTTCTAATTTGGATTGTATTACTGGAATCTCACTTGGATAATTACTGTTTAGTGTATATGTACTAACAAGTGTTTTGGAGTTACTGTCAGTGTCACCATTACTATCACTTGTACTGCTGCTATTAGGTTTATCATTATTTAAGTAATCATTATTACTTAAAATTATGCTATTTATGCAAGCAATTGCTTTGGCTTTAGCTTGTTGAATTACTTCTTTATCTTTATCTGGGTCGTACATGATTCCATATTCAGACCGCAGTTTGTTCCAGCTATAAGGTTTGTATACTTGATAACCTGCAATTTTTACATCATTATGAATGTAGGTAAATCCTAGTAGTTCTTCCCCCTGCATCTTAGGCAATACTCCAATGTTGTTTTCCTCCAGGCGTTCAATGAACGTAGAGACGGTGGGACTATCCTTAATGGCTTCTCCTATTGCTTGGCGAATAATTTCCTTACTTGTTGGGGTTTTGTGCTTACTGTTGACTGCTCTAATACTTTTTGATCGGTTGGGACTGATGAGTGTAATTATTCCGTACTCTTGCTCTAACCTAGAGGCGACGGCTTCATTTGTTGTCGGTGTTACTTCCAATCCTAGTTCCGCCGCGATGCGTCTAGTAGAGACTTGGGATCTGAAATAATCATAGGAATCATTAACTAAACTACCATCTAACCGAATCCGGGAAGCGATTATATGCAGGTGTTCGTGGTTGCGATCGTGGTGGCGTACTGCAACAAACTGACTGGTAGCTGCTACAGATGATTCTTCCTTGGGCAAGTATCCCATATCTTTGAGATATTCTCGTGTTACATAACTGTACTGACTGTCCGATAAATGCTCGTGGTAGTTGGGGCGATGTGCGATTGAGATGATGAGGTGAGCGCACTGCCGTTTAACTGCTTTGTTGGTGTACTTGATGTTGAGAAACTGCTGATTAAATTCATCTGGCCTTGTTCCCATCATATTAGTATCGACAATCGCAGCATCATCTTTGCCCAACACATATTTGAGCGTGTCCAGAAAGTTGGGTTTTTTATAGATGACAGGAATCAAGTTGAGGTTAGAGTTTAGTAGCTAAGAACGTTTTTCCAACCTAGCAATTCTACTTAGAAACGCAAAGAACTTGACTGTAAAGATTTGAACAAAGTTTAATTATTGCCTAATCTCAACTAATATCAATAAACAAAATAGAGATTTATCGCTTCTTAATTTCTCTACTTTCTATATATATCAGCACTTGTATCGAAGTATTCAAATTTGAATACTTCGTTATTGATTAGTATAAGTTCTCAACAAGCTTATTTTTCTATTTCTTGGTTGTGTACAGGATTCTCAGCGTCTTGTTTAGAGCCTGCGATCTCTATATTAAATGCAGCAGCAATAGTTTTATCTACGAGTGCGATCGCAATTTCGACTTGGTTAATAATTTGTTGGTTGTTTGTTTCCTTGGCAAGGTGAGATAACATCATCAGTTCGCTTTTGAGGGTTCCTGCCGTAGCACGGATGGTTATTACATCTGCGGGTGGTTTTGCTGCTAGCACTCGTCTTAACCCACATGAACGTAGATACTCAGATGCCGTTTGTCCTGTGGCGGTGGCTTTCTCCTCAATGGCGTTTTTTTCTTCCTCAAAGACGTATACCTTAACTAATTTGGTTCGTTTAGCAGGCCTATTTACCATACCTTGTTTAATCATTGGACTGGGGGAAGTATCACGCTTTTCTGTACTGTGCCAGGGAACTCGTTGGACAACCAAAAGTTCCACTTTTCTCACGCACACTACCATTGCGGATAATATAGCCGTTATCCTTGGTATAACTGACATTGCGGCTATATGCCTCTCGTAATAGTACTGCAACTGCTGTGAAATCGCTTTTACAAGCATTATGCTGTTAGGGTCGAACTATGCGATCGCAGATTATTCTCTATGTAAAAATACTTACTTTATTATAAAATCTAGTCTTTGTTTCCTGTCCTTAACTAGAGAAGGAGAATATTGTGTTTTTTGTTAAAAATAATACATATTTTATTTATTGTAGAATGCTGAGAGCCGTGCAGTAATCGTGCCATTGTAGTTATAAAAAAGATTATCAGTCAATAATCAAGTGTGCGAGCGTGAAATTTTACCTAAATATATAAACTTAATTTAATGTATAAAATCAACCGAAAATGATTTGTTTAAAATTGAGCGTATATTAATTAGATTAGGTTTGCACTACAATTTTGTATTTTTGTAGCATATAAAAATATGAGTTGTATAGAACTTATTATCAATTAATTGTAATTATTGATAATAAATCTAGGTTGAAATAGGCCCATTTGCCATACCTTGTTTACTATCATGATTGCACCAAGTGCGAGGGTAGGATGTAGTAGAGCGTGCAGTGAGTACGGGAAAAGTAAGCAGAGAGTAAGCGGTGAGTACTAGGGAAGTGCGTGTGTCTTATGTAGGTCTAATTTAAATGGAAAAAGTATACTAAATCAATAATTTAACTAATAAATAGAGATTTTTTACCACTTAGTCAGTGAGTACTCGGCAAGTTGCGGGAGAGTACTGAGGAAGTAGCTTGGGGCGTACAGATATAGTAATTTTAGTCACTTTTACATTACTGGAAATGTTGATTAAGCCTATCAAATAAGTGGTTTTAATATTACTAATTACTACATTATGTAGTATAAAATTGGCTAATTGTAATTTGAATTAATTAGGTTAAAAGTTGAGATTGTTTTATTACTGTTGATTGTTGTAACTAACTCGGAGGGGGGAATTATGCCAAGGAAGGTGCAATCAGATTATGTAGAATTGTCAGTGGCAAGAAAGAAAGGTTCTAGTGAAGCGAGATTGTTGCAATACCTGAAGGACAGTGAAAAGGGAGGGGGGGATATGATAATGGAGGCGATAATTCCCCTCTATCTCCCCTATATGCTCTACTCAGAGGGTGTAAGGGGTGAAAAATTATCTTCGTGCGTATTAGATGCGATCGCGCAGTTGGAAGTACAAATAATTAAGATGAAACGGGCTTTCGGGATGGAGGGACTTGCCCAAGTAGTGCTAGTGCAGCCTTATGGTAGTGGACTTCCCACTTCTGCTGCAACTACCACACAACCTCATGGTAGTGGAGTTTTTTCTCTGATAGCTGCAACTGATATTCAGGCTCAAGCAGAGAAGAGTGCGAGTTTTTTTACGGGCGTAGTTTCGACCGATGATGTTTCTGTTTCATCAGAGGTGCCGCTTGTTGTGGAGGAACAGTCTTTTCAAGAGGAAGATTTGGATGATGATTTCTTCAATGATGATGAAGATGATGTGATTGCTAAAGCAGAGATAGAAGTTGATCCGGGATTTCGTTTAGAGTAAGGAAACTGTATCCAGCGATCTCATTTGTAGATTGTCCACCCTATAGATTTGGGTATCAAGGTGGTGAGGTCATCGTCTGCGCTGCAAAAAAAAATGGATGATAATTGTAAAATTTTTTCTAAGACAGGGTAATACTGCTGTAAAGTAAGCCTTTTTCCATACCGAGTTAATACTTATAAAGGTTAAATTGTAAGCAATAGCAGAGATGAATTGAAACCTTTATATATGCCCAAAACTAAGGAGAAATCAGATTTAAAAAAGATAGTAATTACGATTGATATGGGTGCGAGTAAAACCAAGGCTATCGTTCAGGAGTATCCAGAAGGAAAGCCTGTTGTTTTACTTTTAGACTCAGAAATAGCGGATGTTGCTAAAGCCTCAGTTGAAAGCGTCCAACAAGAAGGTAGTCCTGAATCTCGTGCTTGGGTAGGAATTGGTGATGAGTATTACGCCTTGGGAGAACTTGCTCGTCGTCGGTTTGGGGGTATATCGCAACTGAGGGAGTTAAAATACGAACTAGCAGTTCCCAAAATTTGCGGAGCATTTTGGCTGGCTAAGGAGAAGTTGAACCTGGGTAATGATGTTGCAGCTTACTTGAGTGTCCTGCTGCCGCCGGGTGAAGTGCAAGACAAGGAACAGTTACAAATTCGGTTGAAGGATACGTTTCGGGGGTTTGATACACCAGCAGGTAAGATGCGGGTGAAAATGCTTCGTTATGATGCAGCTTCTGAAGGTAGTGGAATATTTTTCCACCGTAGGCGAACGCTTGGCGATCGTGTACCTGTTTCGATGTACGTAATGCTTGGTTATCGCAACGCGAGTATTTTCACCTTTCGGAGTGGTTCGATTGGCGCAGGAATAACCAGCAATTTTGGTATGTCTTGGTTAGTAAATAATTTGATTTCCAAAACATCGGGACTGAGCCCTGATAATTCCAATATTATTGAGGTACTGATAGAAGCTGGAGCCAGTTGTGACCCCCAGGTGATGCAAAAACTCTCACGCAAGCGCAAAGGTGATGAGATTCAACTTGATGGAGAGTCGATGTCCAAAGCTTTATTACTTGCTAGAGACGAATATTGGCGTGCGATCGCCAGGTGGTTGCGCTCAAAGATGGATGAGGATATTGAAGAACTAGTATTTTGCGGAGGAACTGCGGATTACATTCGTCCAGAAATAGATGCTTACTTCCAGAAAGAGGGGATGAAAGTATCCTGGCACGCTAATATTTTTATACCTGATGAAATATCTTCTGGTATGGGCAATCGGATGGCGGATGTTTGGGCTTTTCACCAGCACATGATTATTCAGTTTGATAAGTTAACTGGTTATATACGCTCTGAGGTTGTACCGTTAAATAAATCTGTTGAAGGTAATACAAATAATACAGGTGAAGAAGTCAAACGTAGGTATAACTTTACGCCTTGTGAGCGGCCTAGTACCTTTATTGCTGTAAACGAGAATGTTTGATAGGTTCAGGCAAAAATAAATGTAGTAAAAAAAGAATCAGCTAGAGTGAAGTGCTGCATAAAACAGTACTTTCTAACTGATTCTTTGAGATTTTAGTATGGCTGTTGCTCTAGCATTTGGGAGCAATCAACGTGAGAATTGGTAATTTCTGGAATGTGCTGAATTACAGAGTTAATTTGCTCCATGTCTGCATATTGTTGTTCTCGTCTTTTGCGGAGTTCCCATGATTTACGGTTATAAGCTAACAAGTCTTCCAAACTCATGTTGAATTTGTATTTGGCGAAATTCAATAATTGTTCTGTGGTGTAACGAAAATCTTCAGGACGACCAAAACAAATTTCAAACTGAAGCTTAAAAGCTTTCCAATCGAAATTGTCAGACCCCAGTTGCCGTTGTGATTCGCGTCCGTAAAGGTCACGAATTGAATAGAAAATTGTGTTGTATTTACGCACGTCGAATGATTCAATCTTGAATTGCTCCATTGTTGAATCATCGACTGTAGCAGCTTGAGCTTTAGTAGATTTATTAGCAACCATAGTTGTTTCCTTGATGAGTGTTTCGCTTTTAGCTGCGTCAGCATTAGTCAAAAAAATAAATCCCACTCTGTATGAGCGAGATTTTCTGTAAAATCAGATGATTTGTGATTATTTTGCTAATAAACGTTCGCGTTGTAGCCAAGTACGTTTGTTGACTTCGAGTAATTCTTCTAAGCCTTTGTTGAAGTGCTTAATGGAATAGTCAACCATTTGTTGTACACTATATTTGGGGTTTTCGACTGAGCCGAATGTAGCAATAAATCTGGCTTTAAAAGTATCCCATTGTGTTTTATTCCAGTTAGTCTGTGACTGCGCTTGAATAGTTTTACCCCAGGTTTCTTGTAGCCCGTAGTAGACTGCTTTAAACTTACGCTCGTTGTAGTCAGCAATTTTGTAAATACCCATTGCGTTGTCATCAATTAAACTAACTTTTTTGGTTCTAGTAGCCATAATTTTTATCTCCTATGTGAGAGTTACTTTTTAAGGATTTGAGCGTTAGCTATAGTGCTTTCTCTTATTTATTTGGACGTAAGTCCGTGTAAAAAATAACAATCTTAAATTGGAAATGAATGCTAACGCCTCCGCTACTATCCTGTTTTCAAAAATTTTCAAATAGCCCTGTTGTGTCACTATCGCGGTAGCGGCAGCTAGTGAGCGATACCTTCTCCTGTCAAAGACGCTCCGCGTAGCTTGCTTCCCCGCAGGGGTACGGCACACTTCTCTACGAGAGGCTACGCCAACGTGAACGCCGTATAACAACGCCCATGCACACCGACCGCCGAGAGCGATCGGTTATGATACAAAGGCGATCTGCGGCAGGTGATGGACACCGTTATGCACTTGAAGTCATATTTAGGAGTTGCATACAAAAATGAAAACTCAGTACTTTACAGCGACAAGTCTTGATGGCTTCATTGCGACTGAGAATGACTCACTAGATTGGCTGTTTCCGCTTGGCGACCTGAATGACTCCAGCTATCCAGAGTTCATTTCAGATGTGGGTGCGTTGGCAATGGGATCGGCAACTTACGAGTGGATGGTACGCAACGCCCAAAAGGTAGCTACTGAGACTGGCTTTGCGTGGCCATACACTCAGCCAGCCTGGATATTTTCTAGTCGCAAGCTGACAATAATCGAAGGTGCGAACATCCGATTCGTCAATGGAGATGTGCAGCACGTCCACACCCAAATGCGAGCTGCTGCTGGCACTAAAAACATCTGGATAGTTGGAGGCGGAGATTTGGCTGGTCAGTTCTACGATGCTGGTTTACTGGATGAGCTGATCATCCAGGTTGGCTCGGCCACCCTCGGCAAGGGTAAGCCGCTATTCCCTCGCAGAGTACTAAGCCCAGTTCTGCGCCTAGTGTCTGTTCATCAGATGGGTGCTGGCATGGCTGAGTTGCGCTATGAAGTACACAAAGGCGGTGTGAGTGGAGCCGCCTAACAATTGCAATGTAGCGGACTTTTGAAGCTCCTGATTGTAATGCAAAGGCTGTTTGCCGCGGCTGATTGCAACCGTAGTATCAATTGCCAAAGGAGGAAAACTGATGAGTTCATTTGTCCTTTGTTTTCAAGATATTGACAAAACAAAACTCAAGGTCGTTGGTGGTAAAGGCTCGAACCTGGGGGAACTTACCAAGATTGAAGGAATACTCGTACCAGATGGCTTTTGTATTTCTACTGAAGCTTTTAAAAGAATCATTGGGGAAACGTCTTCGATTAACGAATTACTCGACCAGTTATCGCTTCTCAAGGTGGAAGATCGGCATAAAATCAGTGAACTTAGCGGTGAGATTCGCTCTTTCATCGAAGGGATAACCATCCCTCAAGACATTAATGAAGAGATCGCGCGCCTTCTCTCCAGGCTTGGAGAAAAAAATGCCTATGCAGTACGATCCAGCGCAACTGCTGAGGATTTACCGATAGCCTCCTTTGCAGGACAGCAGGATACGTATTTAAATATTATCGGGAAGGAAGCAATTTATCAGCATATCAGCAAGTGCTGGGCATCGCTATTTACTGAGAGAGCAGTAATGTACCGCCTTCAAAACGGCTTCGACCACCGTAAAGTCCACCTGTCTGTGGTTGTTCAGAAGATGGTCTTTCCGCAGGTGGCAGGAATTTTGTTTACTGCCGATCCCGTCACTTTTAATCGGAAGGTGTTATCCATTGATGCAGGCTTCGGACTTGGTGAAGCCTTGGTCAGAGGTCTGGTGAATGCTGATATCTACAAAGTGTGTAACGGCAAAGCGATCGATAAAAAGATATCTATTAAGAAACTGGCTATTTACGCCTTAAAAGATGGCGGTACAAAAGAACAGGAGATTGAGCCTGAACGGCAGAATAGGCAAGCGCTGACAGACGAGCAGATTTTGCAGCTTGAGCGCATCGGTAGGAAGATTGAAGAACATTTCGGACACCCCCAGGACATCGAATGGTGTTTGGTTGATGATACATTTCATATTGTCCAGAGTCGCCCCATCACTACTTTATATCCCATTCCGGAAGCAAACGATCGCCAAAATCACGTTTATGTATCTGTCGGTCATCAACAAATGATGACTGATCCCATCAAACCATTGGGATTATCTTTATTCCAGTTAACAGCTGCTCGACCCATGTATAAAGCGGGTGGACGTTTGTTTGTTGATATAACACAGGATCTGGCTTCACCTGTGAGAAGAACGATTCTGGTAGATGTTTTGGGAAAATCCGATCCGCTTATAAGGGACGCACTTATGACCATACTAGATCGGGGAGATTTCATAAAATTGTTACCAGATGACAAGCAAGAACAAAGTTCTGGTAACAGCAATAAGGGTGCATCGTCTTTGGATTTTCAAACGCTGACCGAATACGATCCGGCGATCATTTCTGATTTGATTGGGCGTAGTCAAACATCGATAGACGAGTTAAAACAGAACATCCAGACGAAATCAGGAGCGGATCTGATTGATTTTATTCAAGAAGATATCCAGAAATTAAAGAAGAGTTTATCCGATCCACAAAGTTTTGGTGTGATTATGACTGCGATGAATGCTTCATCATGGCTCAATGAAAAAATGCAGGAATGGTTAGGTGAAAAAAGCGTAGCAGACACGCTTTCTCAATCTGTACCCAACAATATTACTTCCGAAATGGGTCTGGAACTATTGGATGTCGCAGATGTGATTCGTCCTTACCCGAATGTAATTGAGTATTTACAACAGGTAAAAGATGACAACTTTCTGGATGAATTGATTAAGTTTGAGGGTGGACAGTCAGCCAGGGACGCTATCTATGCTTATCTAAACAAATACGGAATGCGATGTGTCGGTGAGATCGATATTACAAGACCTCGTTGGAGTGAAAAACCAACTACACTTGTCCCCATGATTCTCAGTCACATCAAAAACTTTGAGCCTTGTGCGGGCGATCGCAAATTTGAGCAAGGGCGACAGTCGGCTTTGAAAAAAGAACAAGAGTTATTAGAGCGATTGAAGCAATTACCGGATGGTGAACAAAAAGCCGAAGAAACAAAACGAATGATCAGCCTGATCCGAAATTTCTCTGGTTATCGTGAATATCCCAAATACGCCATAGTTAATCGCTACTTCGTTTATAAGCAGGCTTTACTCAAAGAAGCTGAACAACTCGTACAAGCGGGCGTTATTCATGAAAAAGAAGATATATACTATCTCACTTTTGAAGAACTTCGCGAAGTCGTAGGCACAAATAAAATTGATTACCGGATGATCGGCAAACGAAAAGATGAGTACAAATTATATGAAAAACTAACTCCCCCACGTGTTATTACGTCTGATGGTGAAATCATTGCAGGTCGATACAAACGCTCAAATCTTCCAGCCGAAGCTATTGTAGGTCTACCTGTTTCCTCCGGAGTTATAGAGGGACGAGCGCGTGTCATCTTAAACATGGAAGATGCCGAGCTAGAAGATGGAGATATATTAGTCACCTCCTTTACTGACCCTAGCTGGACACCATTGTTTGTATCCATAAAAGGCCTAGTTACCGAAGTTGGTGGACTGATGACTCATGGAGCAGTTATAGCACGTGAATATGGCATAAGTGCAGTTGTTGGAGTGGATAATGCTACCAAACTGATCGATGACGGACAGAGAATTCGGGTTAATGGAACGGATGGCTATGTAGAAATCCTAAGTTAATATACTTTGTAATGATGAATTAATCTATGAGTTGACTTCTAGCCATCCAGTACTTTTTACAGAGAGTTGTCCGAGATTAGACTACCTTGCTGTAAAGAAGGATCATCTTTCTTTTCTTCTTCTAGAAGTGCTTCAATTTGAGCAAAAAGCTTATTAATTTTTTTTAGCTTTTTCTCATCATTCCAAATTTTACTTTTTCTAAGTGCTTTGTATATTTTGTCAGCTTTTTCTTTTTGCTCTTGGTTATGAGATGATGGCTTATTTTCTGACTGTTGCTGAAGAATATTTCCTACTAGAATCCTAATTTCAGATAGTGATAAATCTTCTGCGATCGCTTTATTTAAGACTTTCTGTCTTTCATCATCATTTTTTATCCGGTTGATTTCCTTAGCTTTTGTATATTCAATTTCACCTTTTTGCAGTGCGGTTTGGATATCTAAATGGAGTTTGAGTAAAGGAAGACGATTGGCTACAAATGACTGCCAAGTAATTTTTCCTAACCTCAAGAATACATCTTGTATGATTCGTCCTTCATCACTAACCATAACGTTATGGTTAGAATTACCTTTGCTTTCGTTATTCATGTCATAGAGCAGTTTGACCACTGTCTCTTGGTCAACATCGAGTTCTTCGGCTAGTAATTCGAGAATTCCGATAGTTTCTTCATAGGCATTGAGGTCTTCCCTTTGGAGGTTTTCAACTAAGCGTAGTTTACGAGCTTTTTTCTCGTCGCATTCAATAATGACTACAGGGATTTCCTCAAGTTTTACGATTTCACAAGCTTTGAGACGGCGTTCACCAGCGACCAGCTCGTACTTATCTTCCTCAATCTTTCTAACGACAATGGGTTCTAGTAACCCCACTTCGTTGATGCTGTCAGCGAGCGATTTGAGTTTTACAGGGTCAAAATAGCGACGAGGCTGACTCGGCGGAAGGATGATTTGAGATAAAGGTAAAGTGGAATCAGATAAAGATTGTTCGTCTTCATCTCCAAATAAATTATCCAGTCCGGTTAGTTTTTCTAGTTCGCGTTTTTGGCTCATAGTTGAGTAATATATTTTGTAATTTCTTCGAGTATGCTAACTGCGGGGTGGTTTTTCTTGTGGAGTGCAAGTGGTAGATGTGCTTGGGTTGCGTCAGGAAAAGCTGTTGATTTAGGAATGGGGGCAGTAACGTGTATCCGTCCTTCAACCTGTTGTTTAATTTCTTCCAGTATTCCTGTGTCTTGAAGATTACGATTATCGTATTTGGTTGGAATTATACAGGCAATTTGTAATTTCTGGTGTCCTCCTTTTTTGAGTCGGGCAATTGTTTCTAGCAGTTGGTTGGTGCCAAGATAGCACTTATATTGCGTTTCAACAGGAATAATAACGTGTGAAGCAGCGACTAAGCTCATAATGCTTAGGATTCCTAAAGAAGGCGGGCAATCAATCAAAATATAATCATACTGGTCAAGTACATTTGATAGCACAAACTTGAGCCGTTGGCGGTTGTCGATGGTCAAGTCATGAAAAATTTTTTGCTCCGTACCTGCCAATTGGATATTTGTTGGTACAATGTGCATCCCGTGAATAGGTTTTTCCCATATATACAGGGGAGTTTCTTCAGCGATCGCACCATAGATAGTTTGTTCAGTTTGCAGCTTGACTTCCCCTAATCCCATAAAAGCTGTTAGTGATGCTTGTGGGTCCATATCCACAAGCAGTACACGGTGTTTTTTAGCAAGGTGGTATCCAAGATTGTGTGTAATAGTCGTCTTAGCTGCACCACCTGACTGATTGAAAGTGGCAATTATTTTGGTTGATGACATATATTAATGAAGCGATTTTGTGAACCCATGTCAGCGATTCTACCAAACAGTGGATTTTTATTTTGGATTTTTGAAAAAAAATAACGCTAGTTCAAACCAGTAAACCTGTCTGGACTAGCATTATTCAGTTAGTTGGTTCTAAAATGGGGGTTCTTCGTCTAGGTCTTCATTTGTCGAAGTAACGTTATCTTCGAGTAGTTCCTTGGCAAAATCGGGAGTTTCAGGCGAGTGAGAGTTTTTGCTAACTTGGGTAAGTTCGTTAATCGGTTGTGCTGAGATAAAGTTTCTAATTACGAATGTGGCAATCTTTTCTTTGTACTCGCCCCTGTTATCTACCACTAAATCAAGATATCCTTCTGCTGTACCATGTACGCCTTCCCCCTGTTCGTTGATAACGACAGCAGGTGCGCCCTTGGAACGGAATGGTATCTCGTCAGTAACGACTCCTTCCTTGGAACGGTAGTAGAATTCAGCAATCCCAAAAGCAATCAAGGAACCTTCTTTGTCGTGGGTTGTGTTCACTGATTTAAGATTAATAGTTGCAGTATTATGAATCATGGTCGTTTGATTTGTAGATTGATTAGATGGTTAATCGCCTACGATTTATACTGCATAGGCGATTTGTAATTTCCTAGAAATTGGCGTTAGCTACAGCCTGTGTTTCGTTTGGTACAGAAGTA
Organism: Nostoc sp. C117; assembly: GCF_043099735.1. Lineage (NCBI taxonomy): Bacteria > Bacillati > Cyanobacteriota > Cyanophyceae > Nostocales > Nostocaceae > Nostoc > Nostoc sp. C117. Next base: position 97,490 of record NZ_CP170992.1, on the reverse strand, counting down.
GAAGTAGATTCTTCCTTACGGGGTGAACCTAATAATTCGATTGCATTGATTGTAATTACGGGTTTTTGCCGCATAGTACCAGAATTTTTATCAGCCCAACGATCAAATCCAAACTCACCAGTAATTGCAATCTGAGTTCCTTTACGAACGTAATTTCCAATCACTTCTGCTTGATTTCCCCAAGCGACTAAATCAAACCAAAGAGCTTGTTCACTTCTGTAGGGTGGTCTTACTGCAATAGAGATTGAAGCCTTAACTGCGCCCGACTCGAAAAATTTTAGATCGGGTTCTTGTCCACATCTGCCAACTAGCATAACTTTGTTGATATAGTTCATAACGCGAGAATTGATATATTTCTCTTATTGCTGCGTCAGCATTAGTTCTTTTAGGATTTATTATTTTGACGAATTGTTTTATTTAAAGCACACTTTTTGATTCATACTTGTGAGTTATTTTTTATCCCTGTTTCTCATAGCATTGCGGTTTTTACTAAGGAACAGCTAATTATCCTGTGCTATGGTGGGATCGCAAATGTCGTGGTATGTATCTAAAAATTATAAGTGATGACTTATGCTTGAATATCTTCTCCTAAAGCGAGTAAGTATTTGTAAGCTGATGCTCTTGGCTTTGATGTGGATACAGTTCGATGAAGACAGCCAAAATCAGCTAACTCCTGACTACTCCTCTCCTTTGCAAGTAGAAAATCTTATTTGGTTAGGAGAAACATCTGTTGGGGAAGAAGTCGAGCATTTTTGTGATGTTTCTAATACCGCTAGGATAGGCGTTTGGGGAGAAATTCTAGAACTGAAGTTAGTAGATTTAATTGCTGATTTACCGACTTGTTTGCACGATGCCTCGTGGTTTGCTCTACTGGCAATTACTATGATGTTGGTGGATAAGGAATTAGACGGGATATGTGTACACCCACAAGATGAGTATTTTGCCCGGACTCTTGCGCTTGAAAGTTTGGCAGATTTGAGTGATTCTTACTTAGCCAAAGGTCATCCTTATCTGGATTTTCCTCTATCTTTAGAAGACGCTAAATCATTACTGCCAGTTAATAGAAAACAAGAGCTAGAAATCGAGTTAGAGAAATTTCTTATTGATACTTATGAAGATGATTTTGATGATGAGGCACCGGATATTTGTGAGTTTTCATCCATCTACTTGCAAGATATTTTAAAAGAGTTTTTTACTGAATCTGATTGGCAGGGTGATATCAATCAAGAGGCTGTTGCACAGCTTCAAGAAAAGTATGGTTCACAGTATTCAGAAGGTGCATTCTCTCCTGAAACTAAGGAACACGAACGTTGGGGCAAAACGCTTGTTTTTCTAAAACAGTTTATAGGTCTGGATTCTAGTTTTATCGAAAGGCAAAGCGATTTATTCCTTGATGAATCTCAGGCGGCTGATTTATCTGATTACTTCTGTATTAAGTCTCATTTAGAGCGTTGGCAAGACCGAACAGTAATTTTATCCCCTTTAGTTCATACTTTAGTTTATTTTTTGCTGGTAGGACAAAATTATCATCCCAGTCATTTGGAAGATTTGATGGCTATTCCAGCTTCTTCACGGGCTATATCCAGCCTGCAAGCTTGTTTAGGTGTAGCTGCTTACAGAAGTGGTTATTACATGGCTGCTTCAAATATTCCCGAATCAGAAATTGGGTGTAACTGGCTGCTAGAAAAAGCTTTCCCTAACCTGCTTGATTTTTATCAAACAGGCCGGTTAAGTGGAAAGCAATAATTATTCTTTTATTGCAATTCACTGTTAAAACTTGTAAGATTACAGATAACTAGACTTGTCCGAAAACTTTAAAGTCACATTGTTCAAAACTTTGATACCAAACTTTGATATCTTCGGAAAAACTTACTCATATTTGAAATAATTAGTGATAGTTGAGAGCCATAAAAAACATCTCCTAGTTATCGCTTGAAGACTAAATTTTTAATTTTTAATTCAATGTGATTTTGAACCACATATAATATGGAAAGTTTTGTGGCTTCAAGAGAGTTTAAAAAGCTAATACATCCAATTACGTAAAAAACGTAATTTCGCTAGTTAATGTATGATCAATTTTCTATATATTTAGAAGATAAAACTTTCATCTCTAGCGTAAAAATACTACCTTTTCCCACCTGGCTTTCAACTTTCAGAATCCCTTGATGTTTTTGGGCGATCGCTTGAGCAATCGCTAGCCCCAACCCTGTGCCTCCAGTTTTACGAGAGCGATCGCCATCAACACGGTAAAAGCGATCAAAAATTCGCTTTTGATCAGCAAGCCCAATCCCAATCCCCGTGTCTTTTACAGCAATGACAGCAGTGTAATCACTCTTGACTAAGCTAACAGTTACATATCCCTCTCTGGGTGTGTACTGGATGGCATTGGCAATCAAGTTTGACACTAAACGGTAAAGTTGCGATTCGTTACCTAGAGCATAAACCTCGCAAGTGGGAATTTGGCTCCTTAAGTTAATATCAGCAGCAGTGGCCAGCTCTAAAAATTCTTCGGTCAAATCGCTCACCAAATCATTTAAGCAACAGGGCTGAAGAGGTTTTGAGGATGAATTTTGCTCAAGACTGGTTAACAAAAGTAAGTCCGCGATCAAATGGCTCAACCTTCGCCCCTGTCGCTCAACAGTATGAAGCATTATTTGCATATCTTGTTGATTTGATTGTGGTATGCGGAGGATAGCTTCCACAGTCGCCAACAGACTAGCCAGGGGCGATCGCAATTCGTGGGCAGCATTTGCAGTAAACTGTTGCTGTTGCTGATAGGACTGGTAAATCGGCTGCATTGCTAATCCTGAAAGCCACCAACTGGAAGTAGCAACCAAGCTCAGAGCAATAGGCAACCCAATCGCCATAATCCATTGAATTCGCCTGATTTCTGCATCAAAATGTTCTAAAGTGCGGCCAATTTGCAAATAGCCCCAGGATGAATCAGCATTGGCTTCATTAGCTAAAGGATGGGTATTGGCACTATGCAAAATCGTGGTGAATTGGTGATAGCGAATGCCGTTAGCCGTGCGAAAGGTTTGCCATGAAGTGCGGTTGAGAGTTGGCGGCAGAGATAGCGGTTGATTGGGTGAAAAAGCCAGGAGCTTCCCTTGATGATTGAACAGACGAATATAGTATGTAGTGCGATCGCTGATGCCGATGGTGTGCCGTTGAATCAGCGTTGGGGTAGCCTTGCAAGGTTGTCCACTCAAACAAAGATCCGGGAAAATTTGTTGCAGCACAGCAGTCGGTTCTTCGGAAGCAGGTAGTAGTGGTTCGACGCTATCGTGTAAAGTTCCAGCAATTGATTCAATTTCACGCTCCATTGCTGCCCAGTTTGTTTGTACCATTGCGCGATACATCCCCAAGCCAGAAACACTCAAAATCACACCCATAACTCCGGCATACCAGAGGGCTAACCGTAGACGACTGCGCCGAAACAGTGAGTAGCTATTCATGTTGAGAATTAAAGCGATAGCCAGCACCGGGAACAGTTTCAATCGGGCAGGGACAACCATGATTTGCTAACTTGCGACGTAGTAGGCGCATTTGCGCTGCAACTACATTACTAATCGGCTCTTCATCCATATCCCAAAGTTGTTGACGCAATTTGCTACCGGGAATGATGCGATCGGGGTTTTGCATCAAATACATGAGCAACTGAAATTCTTTGGTGGTTAAGGGAATGACTAAGGGTGTAGATCCATCTGAATTTACTCGGAGGACATTGTTTGCTGTGTCCAGAGTAAAACCTGCAACAGTCAGGGTAGACGGTTGTAGTTGAGGCGATCGCCTCTGAAGGGCGCGCAAACGCGCCAGCAATTCTTCCATAACAAACGGTTTGACTAAATAATCATCGGCCCCCGCATCCAGCCCCGCCACCCGATTTTCCGGCTGACCCAAAGCAGTTAGCATCAGCACTGGTAAGGGATTTTGGTGCAGTCTGAGCTTCTGACATAACTGTAATCCCGACATTTCGGGCAGTAGCCAATCAACAATAGCAACTGTGTAGTCTGTCCACTGGCTTTCCAGGCACAGCCATGCTTGAGTGCCATCTGTTACCCAATCCACGACATATCTTTCGCTAATTAAGACTTGCTTGATTGCCAGTCCCAAATCCGCTTCATCTTCCACCAGTAAAATTCGCATCACTCCAAGAAAATCAACCATGAGCCTGATCTTACAAAAACATCTGCCATTTCACCTGGATTTCATCTGCCCTTTGGCAAACTATGGAGAACTTTTGTTTAACCCGTATCCATTGTGAGGAGTGAGCATGAAACCTTTTATGCTAGTGAGTTCCATTCTGGCAGCCAGTTTAATTATCTCTGCGCCCACAGTTGTATTTGCTCACGTTGGGCATGGTGATGAATTTCAGGCAACAGGCGGCATTAATCGCGTGAAAGTCAATCCCCAAACCGATCAACTATTAGGTATTGTGGTCACGCCGATCGCCTCCTCTGCAAAATCTGGATCTGCCGTGATGATTCCGGTGACGGCATTAGTTGATGCCAACGGTAAACAGATAGTCTTTGTACAGTATAAGAATTTTTATGAGCCAGTGGAAATTACAACTGGCGCGACCAAAGGCGAACTAACCCTGTTATGTCACTCTCGGAAAACAATAATTGAAGCAAGATTCTAAAACTTTTATTGAGTCAAGCTTTGAGACATTATTTTCTAACAGAAACTAAAATTTATAGCCAAAAACCCAAAAGCAAAGCTCTCAAAGGCTTTCAGGCATTGGCTTCTCCCAAAGTGACAGAACAGGGCTAATCACTGTTACCAAAGGATTGTCAGTTGGGGAAAAGCTCGTTACCCAAGGTAGTTTGTCGCTCTATGCCGAATCTCGCAAAACCCAAACCGCCGATACAGCAACCAGTCCAGTTGCAAGTGCCACTCCTAAAACTGATACAGCCCATGCTCAGGCAGATGCTAAAGGAATACCTCATAGCCATGATGCTAGCGGTAATCTCGTCTCACAGGCTGGTGAAACAACTCAGCAATCGGGCGGATTCCCGATGGGTATCTTAGCAGGAGTCGGTGGTGGAGTGGTGCTTGTGGGCGGAGCGATCGCCGTTGTCGCAGGCATGGGCAAAAAGAAAAGCAACTTGTCTGAATAAGAAAGGAGACTTTTAATTGAGATGTTTAACTCCATTCTGAATCAGATTCTCAAAACCTCAATTGTTCAGCGTTGGTTCATAGTTATTTCTGCGATTTTAGTGACGGTGTGGGGAGTATTCACTATCACTCAGATGCCACTGGACGTGTTTCCTGAATTTGCGCCCCCCCAGGTGGATATTCACACCGAAGCGACTGGACTAGCTCCAGAGGAAGTAGAATCACAAATTACCGTGCCGATTGAAAGCGCGGTGAATGGTTTGCCGGGGGTGACTACGGTGCGTTCTTCCTCCAAAGTTGGGCTATCGATGGTACAGGTGGTGTTTGACGAGGATGCCGACATTTATAAAGCGCGGCAATCAGTGACAGAACGACTCCAGCAGGTGACAAATCAGTTACCCGAAGGGGTGCATCCACCGGAAATTTCACCGTTAGCATCGCCATTAGGCACAATTTTACAGTATGCCTTTACTGTGAATGGGCAGGGAAAAACCTCACTGATGGACTTGCGCCGTCTAGTGGATAGCACCCTGAGCAACCAAATTTTGTCTGTGCCGGGAGTCACCCAAGTCACCGTTTACGGTGGGGATGAACGACAGGAACAAGTGTTAGTCGATCCAGCAAAATTGCGATCGCTCAATGTTTCGCTGACCGAAGTGACCAATGCTGCCAAAGGTGCAAATTCTAACGCCCCTGGTGGATTCTTAATTGGTGGTGGTCAAGAACTGTTGGTGCGCGGCATTGGCCAGGTAAAATCAATTGCAGACTTGCAGCAATCTGTGGTGAAGGTGCAAGAAGGGAAACCGATTTTGCTCAAAGATGTGGCGGAAGTTACAACGGGTGCGGCACTGAAGCGGGGAGATGCTAGTTTTAATGGGCAGCCGGCTGTGGTGATGATGATTAACAAACAGCCTGATGTTGATACTCCCACGGTGACAAAAGCGGTAGAAGCGGTGCTGCAATCTTTGCAACCTACTTTTCCCCCTGATGTGCAAGTGAAACAAACATTCCGACAGTCCAACTTTATTGATACTGCCATTCGGAATGTTAGCAGTTCCTTAATCGAAGGCATCGTGATTGTGTCGGTGATTATGCTGCTGTTTCTGATGAATTGGCGCACTGCCCTAATTACTTTGAGTGCGATTCCCTTGTCGTTGTTGATTGGCGTAATGTTGATGAAAGCCTTTGGCTTGGGAATCAATACCATGACTTTAGGTGGATTGGTGGTTGCCCTGGGCGGCTTCGTCGATGACTCAATCGTCTACATGGAAAACTGCTATCGCAAACTCAGGGAAAATCAGGCGCAAGGTCATCCCATCCCGGCTTTTAAGGTAGTGTTTGACGCATTTGTAGAAGTGCGATTAGCAGTTGTCTTTTCCACAGTGATTATCATTGTGGTATTTGCACCAATTTTTAGTTTGACAGGTGTAGAAGGTAACATCTTTGCACCAATGGGTTGGGCATATCTGCTTTCCATCGCGGCTTCTTTATTTGTGGCCATGACCCTCACCCCTGCGCTGTGTGCCATTTTACTGGCGAATCAAACCTTGCCTCAAGAAAATACCTTTGTTTCTCGCTTGGCACAGCGTCTTTATCGTCCACTGCTCAACATCTCACTAAAATCGCCACAAATCATTCTGGCTGTAGCACTTGCAGCATTGGTTGCTGCTTTTGCGACTGTTCCCGCTTTAGGACGGGTGTTTCTGCCCGAATTTCAAGAAAAATCGATGGTCAACTCAATGGTCTTATTTCCCGGCGTGTCGCTGGATATGACCAATCGCGCAGGTATGGCACTGTACACCTCACTCAAGGATAATCCTCTGTATGATTGGGTGCAAGTACGATCTGGGCGCGCTCCTGGTGATGCTGATGGGGCAGGAGTGAGCATGGCTCATGTGGATGTAGAACTAAGTGACCGGGCGATGGAAGACCGGGAAGCCAGCATTAAACAACTGCGCGAAGCGTTCAACAAATTGCCCGGTGTAGCATCAAATATTGGCGGATTTATCTCCCACCGGATGGATGAAGTGTTATCTGGGGTGAGAAGTGCGATCGCGGTGAAAATCTTTGGCCCAGATTTAATTGAACTGCGAAAGATTGGCGAACAAGTGCGAGATGTGATTCAGCCCATTGCAGGGGTTGTAGACTTGCAGCTTGAACCCCAACTACCCATTCGTCAGGTACAAATTCAATACAATCGGGCTGCTGCCGCTACCTATGGATTGAGTATGGAGCAGTTATCCAACGTGGTGGAAACTGCTTTAAATGGTCGTGTAGTATCGCAAGTGGCAGAAAATCAGCAGCTTATCGATATTTCTATCTCCTTGACGGAGAAAGCCCGCAATAGTTTAGATGCCATTCGCGCTATTCCTCTGATTACCCCAACTGGTCAAACTATCCAGCTGGGCGCGGTTGCTCAAGTAGACTACGGCATGGGAGCGAATGTTGTGAATCGGGAAGATGTGTCACGGCTGATAGTTGTTTCGGCAAACGTTGCCGAGCGCGATTTGGGCAGTGTCGTTGGCGATATTCAGTCCCAAATTCAACAAAAAATCAAACTACCCAATGGCTATTTCATCCAGTACGGCGGACAGTTTGAATCGGAGCAGCGTGCTACCAATAACCTATTAGTGTTTAGCATCTTGGCAGCGATCTTGATTGCCGTGTTGATGTTCTTCTCCGTTAAATCGCTTTCCGCGACAATCGCCATCATGCTCAATCTGCCTTTGGCTTTAGTGGGTGGTATTGTTTCAATCCTGTTAAGTGGTGGTGTCATCTCAGTTGCTTCTCTTGTTGGTTTCATTACCTTATTTGGCGTTGCTGTTCGCAATGGCTTGTTGTTGGTAGACAACTACAACAACAAGTTTGCCCAGGGGATGCTCCTTAAAGATGTGATTATTAAAGGTTCCCTGGAAAGAATTGATGCCATTTTGATGACCGCACTTACCTCAGCTTTGGGAACACTCCCGCTAGTGCTGGCGAGTGGTTCTGGCAATGAAATTCTGCAACCCTTGGCGATCGTGATTTTGGGCGGTTTATTTACTTCTACGGCTTTGACTTTGTTGGTTATTCCTGCTCTCTACGCCAAATTTGGCAAACAATTAATGCCTCAACAGAAACCTGTTTTGGTTAACCAAACCTGGTCAAACTAATAACAATGATGCTGTGATTGGTACTTTCAGAACCACCTTCACTTTCTAAGGTTGACAATCCTACGGCTAAAGCCGTGGGATTTTTGCTACTCTGCGGGAAATGCTACGCTCCATTGAGATAACAACGTGAGCATGGCAAGATGTGGAAGAATTGTATGCCCCTATAGGGGATATACTTGAAAGTAGCTTATAAAAAAATTTTAAAACATATCCCCTTATAAAATAGGGATAAATTAGCTTTAAGAAACACTGACGGAGCATGATTACGAGGCTTCATTTATTTGACAGTTTGAAAAACCCTGTATTTGCGCGGCTTTATGCTGCTCAAACTACTAATTTATTAGGAGATGCGCTAACTTGGGTGGGTTTGGCTCTGCTTGCTTTCGAGTTAGCTGGAGATAATAGTGCGGTTGTACTTGCCTTGGCATTGACGTTGCGAATTACTGCCTTTGTCTTGCTGTCTCCCTTGGCTGGGGCTTTAGCTGACCGGGTTGACCGCAAATCGATACTGGTGGGAACGCATTGTGTACGGATGGTAATTGTTAGTCTGTTACCTTTTGTAACACAAGTGTGGCAAGTGTATGTCTTAATATTTGCTCTTAACGTCTTCAATGCTTTTTTCACACCAACGTACCAAGCTACAATCCCTTTAGTGACTAGAGAGAACGATTATGCAGGTGCGATCGCTCTTTCTAGTGCCACCTACCAATTACTTGGTGTACTTGGCCCTGGTATTGCTGGCAGCGTTGCTGCTTTCATCGGTGCAAGACAGGTTTTCTTTTTGGATGCCGTAACTTTCTTTGTGGCAGCAGTATTAATTTTTACTCTCCCTGGACAGTTAAGAGTAGAGCCGAATCAACAGCCATCAAGTACGAGTGGTAGAACTTGGCGAGACATTAAAGATGGTACAACCCGCCTACTGAGTGATGCACCCATTCGGTACGCACTCTTTATGCAGTTGGTTACATCCATTGCCGGAGCGCAGATTTTGGTCAATACAGTTGGCTATGTCCAAGGGACATTGAAATTAGGAAATGTGCAGTACGGCTGGGTAATGGCTGCTTTTGGTATTGGGGCAACACTTTCAGCAGTAGCTTTTGTTGCAATCAGTCAACGCTTTACCAGAACAACCTTTGTATTGTTCGGTGCGGTTTTGATAACTTTGTCTCTACTGCCTGGAAATTATGCTTCTTTAAGTGTATTGATGATTTTGTGGCTATTGGCTGGTTTTGGACAAAACTGTGTGAACCTACCAACCCAAACATTGATTGCTGATCGCATTCAACGTGATGCCCAAGGACGGGTTTACGGCGCACACTTTGCTTGGAGTCATTTGTGGTGGGCAATTTCCTATCCCTTAGCTGGGTGGTTGGGAAGCCAATTTCCTGAAAGTGAATTTTTGTATGCCAGCTTCCTTGGTTTCGCACTGCTGGCTGTGGTACAACTTACCCTAAGGCCACCAGTGGATGAAAATGAACACGTCCATGAAAACATTTGGCACGAACACTTACACATCCACGATGAACATCATCAGCATGACCATCACCAGGGAATATTAGAATCAGAACCACACGCCCATTCTCATCAACATAGATTAATACGTCACTCTCACCTCTACTCTGCTGATATTCACCACCCTATAAGATAACGTATTAACTAATAATGAGAATAGTTAAAAAATAAGTACCTATCATGAATCAACATATTTTATACACATTTGTCAAACATAAAAACATAAAGCTTTAGTGCTGCATAGTAATGATAAGATCAAGAAAATTTCCTCCTTTCATGGAAAAATAGAGGAAGGAATTTAAGAGTAGTTTTAAAAAAACACTAATGGGACTTAGACAAAAAGTTGCCAGAAAAAATACTCAAATATATATATAGAGACACTTTGATATGGATTTGCCTAGTTTCTTGATATATCTGAGTTTCCAGCATTTTTGAGTCTTTAATGTATTTATCTTGCCCTGTATGAATTTAAGGCTTTTTTATACATCAAAAATGTTTAAGTCCCGCTAAAAATTAGTTATGAGAACAGTGACAATTGCTCCATCTTAGTATTACTTTCAGTTGAATTTGCTGTAACAAGTTGCTTGTTGTTATTTGAAGACTTCTTACCCCATCCCTCTTTCGCCGCGTGTTTGACTACACGAGAACGAATATCAGCAGCCAGGGTTTCATAATCAGAGCGAATTTTGTTATACGAAACCGGAGTTGTACCAATTTTCTCCCAGAGGTTTTCGTAGTTGAAATTCTTGAAAGGTCTGTGTCTGACAAGGGCATCATAACTTGCCCAGAGGTAAACATCTGTCCATTCGGATGATAGCGGCACTTCAAAAGCAATTGGCATCATCAGTGCAACGACTTCGCTGCTAGAGGCGAGTTTACCTACTTCTCCCTTGTCTATCTCTTGTAAAGCTGCGTCTAATCTATCAACTGCGATCGCTTTTCCTACCCAAGTGGGAATTGACTGTTGCCAGCCGTTCTGCTGAGTGACAATTGGCCCAGCGATGTATTGAACAATTTCACGACTTGCTCCTGCTAGATCGAGTAGGCTGGCTGTTACAGCTTTGTTAATCCCTTGGCTGGTTAGTAACTGAAGTATCTTTCTAGTGCTAGGGTTTAATATTTCGCTGGTTTTTTGGTTTTTACTGTTGCGGATGGTTTCTTCGACATCGAATAAACTGTGTTGCTGGTTCATATCTTTTATGTGTAAACAAATACTGCCAGCTAGAAATACTTCTAACTGGCAGTGCTTTTTGATAATGAGTGGGTTTTGTTATGGCAGAAGTAGGCTATCCCAAACGCTTCTGGGAGTAACGTGATGCAGCAATTGCCGTCTTGCCTGGGTGAATTTAGCTAGTAGCTTAGTGCTTTTTAATTTCTGCCACCAGTTGTATTGCAGGTAAGTAAGCAACCATAACTGCGTCTGGTGATTCCAGCTTGAGATGGAGTTACTTAAACTGAGTGCGTTGAGGATATCATCAGGAGGCACTTCCAGTTGACTTGTGATTTCTTGTGAAATGGAAGCTAACATTTTAATATTGGCGATCGCTTGACCAGGACTGCCCGAACTGATAGCTAGTATTTTTTCTGTTGCCTCAATCTGTTGGTCTTTAAGAACAGAAATAACCTCCTCATCAGTCAACCTTTGGAAAGGTATGATTTGACACCTACTCTTGATAGTGGGTAATAGCTTTTGAGGATAGGATGATATCAGAATAAACGTTCCAGTTTTGGATTCTTCCAGCGTCTTGAGAAGTTTGTTAGCGGCAGTAGGGTTGAGCATATCTGCTTCGTGGATAATCACTACCTTTTGCTTGCCCTCGACTGCACTAGTTGAGAGAAATTCAATTACCTCGCGCATATGTTCTACTCGGATAGCAGGGACACTTTTCTGCTGGGAGGTGTTTTCGGTATAGGTTGGTTTGATTTGTAAGATGTCTAGATGTTTAGATTCTCCTGCGATCGCGGATCGATTTCCTCTTGAGAGTATTGCATTTGCGAATGCCAAAGCAATTTTTCCTTTGCCCACTCCCTCAACTTCGCTGCTAAATAGATATGCGGGAGCAATTTGATTATGTTCAATTGCTTTAGTTAGTAGAAGTTTGGCGGTATGCTGTCCGATGATTTCTGTAAATAAGTCGTTTTTCATATCGTGCAAATTTCGATAATTCGGCTAGTTAAATTGTTAGTGCCGCTTTTGAGTTCGGTTTCGAGTTTTAAAAGTAAGGTAAGGCTGTTTTTCAGTTTTTGAATGCCTACAAAATTGATTTCATCTTTGAGGTAATACAATCTTTTGGGGTTCTTCAATTCGGCTATTTCTGCAATCTTCATGTCAGATAATTTAGCTTCTAAACCACCTTTAGTTATTAGCCAAGTGCGAAAAACTGACGTAAGAGTTGCTACTATTTTGAGTGGATGTTCATTACTATCTAGTAGTTTATCCACCTGCGCTATTGCCAAGTTTGAATGATTCCTTAACATAGCCATAGTAAGCTTTTGATACTCAGTATTGTGATTACTAACTAATTGTTTTATTTCCTCAAAGGAAATAATTTTTTCACTTGCATAAATAGCAAGTTTAGCAAATTCGCTATCGGCTCTTGCAGTGTTATTACCAATTGCTTCAACCAAATAATCAGTCACATCCGGTGTAAGTTTAACTTGATGGATAGCTGCATACTTCCCTATCAAATTAACTATCCCCTTTTTATCCCAACAAGGAACGAGAGGAAACTCTTCTTGTTGAGCATATTTTAAGATAGTTTTCACTACTGTTCTTCGGGAATCTGGCTTTTTGTTACTAGTAATTAAAAGAATGTTACTTGCAGGGATTCGAGAAAGTTGATTTTCAAGTCCTTGGTTATTATCCTCATTTGATAAACCTCCAATTAAATGATCGCTGTCTGTATGAACAATTTTATTACCATCTCCAAAGGGTAAAGTCATAACCTCAGTAAAAACCTTGCTAGCAATATTTTTCTCATTTCCAGATAGCTTGATGTAGTTAAAAGCTTTCCATTCAGTATGAACATTTTGATTCACCAAATGGTTTATTTTTTGATTGAGCGAATAGGTATCTTCGCCGTAGTATAGGTATACTGGCATCACAAATTAGATAAACATCTAATTATCATGCGTTAGTTATAAGCAGTGGTTAAAAAAAGAAGAGTTAGTATTAACTCTTTCTGCTTGGTATTTATTATGTGTGACCAGTAAATACCTTACTTAAGTTTGTGCTGGTTGTACGAAATTTTGAATTGAGTCTTTCTCAATATGGTTCTCTACTGGTTTATTACCCAAGTATCTGCGCCAAGAATCTAACTGTTGAAGATACTCTATTACTCCACTAGAACCAGCTACCTCGTATAGTGTAATAGCTGTTTCCCATTCCTTTAAGTCGGCTTGTTTCTCTGAGAGAATTTTGACTATAGCTTCGGGAAGTTTAGTGTCTTTACCAGTATCTAAATTTAAGTGTGGTGTGTTTTCTAGTAATATTTTTTGTCCAGATAGAGTAACACCATCATCTTCTATATTTGTAGTATGAAGTTGAATACTAATCTCTGTTAGAGGAAGAGTATATTGAAGAAATTTTTTAACTTTTTTGGTTTGAGTATTTCTCCTTTTTGGTTTAATGATAACTGGGTTGTTTGGTTCTGCAACTTCGTAACATTGAGGGAGTTCTAGAGAGAGTTGACCTGTTAAGTGCCATGATGCGCTTCGTTTTTCTGGTGGGGTAATGCGATAAGAGAACTCAGATGTTTTCCTGGGGTCGCCAGACTTTCTTAATTTGACCCACATGTTGTAGCTGATAATTCCTTGAATGTAAGTTTTCGGGTCTAATATTACTGGGTTTGTGTTTTCCCACCACTCAATTTGAACTACGCGATCGCCATCTAATTCGTAGATAGTTCTAACTCTGGCATTAGGATGAGACGACAGGAATGAGTTTACCCAAGCCCTTTGCTTTTTATTAAGCCTGGGCTTGCGAGAAGAGGATTTATTTTTCATTAGTTACAGACAAATCAGAATGTATGAATTTGAAAAACCTTTATATTTAGTGCCTTCAAAATTTACCTAAAATCTCAACTTTGTTCATTTAGAAAAGAGATAACTGACGCTTGTTACTTTCTAGCGTTATAGGAGCAGCTATTTTGAGGATTTCTTCTCGCCTTTTTTCAATAAGGTGAAGATAGTATTGACGTGAGTAATTTTCATTACTGCTGATATTGGTTATGCCACTAACTCCGTAATAGTAAGTGACTACATCTCTAGGTTTCCCTAGTTTGAGAATTTCTTTTTCGCCCTCTTTAATTTTGCGTGTGATTGCAAGTTTTTCTTTTGGATATTCCCTTGATAAAATCTGGGATTTGATGTGTGCATAATAATCTTCTGCTGCTGATACATTTTGAATTAGCAGGGTTAAATACTCAATAGAAAACTCTTTCTCCAATTGAGAGCGATCGCGGTTGCGCCAGTTGCCTTTGGTGATGATTTTCCCGTCTGGAAGCCATAAAAGGTAATTTTTGGTTCCCCGTTCGGGGATAAACATAGCGTCAGCAATAAACTCTAGCTTGACAGTTATCCCTTTAGGCAATTGAGATTGAAGTAAACTACGTACTTCTTCTGGGTTGGGATGGGTGAAAAACACTCCATCGGTGTCAACTTCCACAGGAGTACCGCCGTACCGCGTGATAATTTCAATCATTAGCTTGAGTACTTTTCGACTGTAGGCTGTAACTAATGCAGCAGCCTCCATATCATTGAAGGCGAGTTCAGAGGTGCCTAAGAATCCAAATTCGGAGTTAGCTAAAACCTTGACTGATTCTCTTTTTTCCTTAGCAGCAACATCTCCAGCAGATGCAAGTTGTTCCAACCTAAATTTTTCATTTACCAAATATTGCAGAATACTTAGCCCAATACGTTCTGTATCTTTAATTGAGCAAATACCCTTGTCTAGCATTGCCCAGGGGTGCATTGAGCTAATATCTGTATATCCAACCCTTCTATACAGTCCAGGAATAGAGTAAGCCATCCCTCCTTGGAATTTGTACTTGCGATCGGGTTTTGGTTTATAATCTGGATAATGATGCTCAAATATTCGTTCCCATTTAGTACCGTTACCAGCAAGTGTTAGCTGCTGGAGGTTCATTTCCGGTACAATTAGTGCTTCGTAATAGTATGAGGGTACAAGTCTATTCGCAATTAGCCGGGTGTCTTCGAGGTCGTACACAAGATACTCTTTCAGGCGTTTCCATCCCTTACTGTTGGGGCCATCTTTCCAACAACCGAGGATTTCCTCATAGGGAAGAACTAGCCTAGTGTTCTGGCGCAGTCCCATGTCCAATACAGCCTTTTTGAGCGATCTGCCGTTAGTTAGCTTTTTGGCTATGAAATCCCACCTGAGAACACAGATATAGATGTCTACGTGTTGGCTATTTCGGATGAACACCTCCTGAATTTTTAGTGGCTCACCCCGTACTTGGGCGGTACGAATAGTCCGAGATTTGGATGCAACTTGAAATGGGTGTTTTATACCGTGCAAGTTGCATCGAGTAATAATAAATGGAATATCAAATGCCATCCCGTTATATGTGAAAATTACATCTGGATTTCTTTTACTGAGATGGTTGATAAATTTGGTCAGTATTTTAGCTTCTGAGATATCCATGAAAATAGTAGAATATCCCAATGAATCCATACAACCAATAGCATAAATACGGCTTTCAAATGGGTTTATTCCTGCTGTTTCGATATCAACAAATATTTGTGAAAGTTCCTGATACGGCTTGAGTTGTATTTTGGGCTGCCAAGGTTTTATTGGAGAGGGGTCTTTCCAATAAATGTTTAGTTTGTCTTCATCGACAACGATTATCCCTCTAGATTTTTTTACAAAATCTCTGTGGTTATAACTCATTAATTAGAGATTTTCCTAATTCATGTTGATATTAATTTTTAACTATCAACTTAACTGCGTATGCTGCTGTGGTAGTAAATGTTAATTTATTTGGTTATTTGATTGAATACACAAAGAAATATAGGGTTATAACCATAGCTATAACCCTCCTTAAAATTAAGCTTGCTGTAATTGTTTTTGTTGCAGCTTTTGGACAGCTTCTACCCAAGCAGGTGCCTTTTTACCATTAATAGGTGTTAGCTTTTGCCAGTGTTCTTGTAACTGCGCTTGTGTTAAGTGGGGTAACTGTTCCTTGCCCCAGTTAATCGCATCTTGAGCAGTTTTCCAATCTTTCCAGGGTTGTGATTGGTGACTATCCTTGGTGGTTGGCACTATCTCGATAAGTGTAGCTTCTAACCAAAGGTGCGCGTCTTCATCCCGCATGAGACTTTGGCGTGCCATTAAAATTGCGATCGCATTTCGGATCTGGTCAATATTCCACAACTGCGAGATACTTACTAATTCCTCCCATGTGTCCTCTTCTAGCTGCGTAAGATGTCTGCCATTGGGATTAGTTTTGCACACAAGTAAGTCTTTGAGGAAGTTGACAAGACTTGTATGGATGGCAGTTGGCTGTTTACCAGATTCAATCCAATCTTGGAGAATGCCTAAATTGCCCGTAATTTCTCCTTTGATGATATTTTCACAGACGGTGAGTAAATCGTATTCAGGAATAGTGCCTGATAGTTCCCAAACCCAGTTAGAGGTAATTTCCTCTTCACCTAGTAAGGTTAACTGGTCTAGTAGTTTAAGTGAGTCGCGCAGATGTCCCTTGTTTGCTTTAGCTACGGCGGTAACTGCTGATGACGCAATGTTGATACTTTCTTGGTGAGATATTTGTTCTAGGTAGCTTGCAACTAGCGAGACAGGAACTCTCTTAAAGTCAAACTTTTGGCAACGGGAGACAATGGTTTCTGGAACTTTGTGTAACTCGGTTGTGCAGAAGATAAATACTACATGACGGGGAGGGCTTTCAATGGTTTTGAGGAGTGCTTGCCACGATTGGCTACTTAGGGCATGACATTCATCAATAATGAATATTTTGAATCTACTCTCCACTGGTGCAAATTGGATAGTGGATATAAGCTCTCGGATCAGTTCTACCCCACTATTGCTTGCTGCATCCAGTTCGGTTACATCAACAGAAGAAGATGCTGTAATTCCCTTGCATGAATTGCATTCTCCACAGGGCTTAGTTTTCGGTTCATTGCTTGATTGACAGTTGAGGGATTTAGCGATGATGCGGGCGGTACTGGTTTTGCCTGTACCTTTGGGGCCGCTAAATAGGTAAGCAGGTGCAATCTTTTGGAGAGCGATCGCATTTATGAGAGTGCGAACGATATGTTCTTGCCCAATAACTTCACTAAGAGTCTGGGGACGATATTTAAGATGTAGTGGTTGGTACATAGTTTTAATGACTAAAAGTGTTTTATTTACTCCTTACCAACTGCACTGATAAGGAGTTTAATTTTTAAGCAGTCGCGGCTTCTTTTTTCGTTCGTGACGAGCGTGAGGTTGACTTACCTTTAGTAGTATTTTGTGCTACTAAAGATGGTATTTCTGTTTCAGAATTGTCACTATCATCTGTTGCCTGTGCTACATCTGTTAATTCTTCAGTGCTAGGCTCAGGTTGAGTGCTGGCTTCTGTCTTTGTACTTTGGTTATTTAACTTTTCAAACCCCTGCTTAATTTCTACAGGCATTACCAGATACAACTGATTGAGCAGTCCTCCCATTGGGCAGATAATGACTGGTTGCGTGGGTTTGTTACACCGCACCACGATTTCGTCAGTACTGATGTGCTTTAATCCTTCGAGAAGGTAGTCGATATTTAATCCAATACTGATGTTTTCTGAATGACTAGTTGCTGGTTTCATCAGTACCGAGTCAACTGCATCCCCGATATCAGTAGCTTCGGTGTAAAGTGTTGCCTGTGTAGCTTTCAATTCCCAAAGAATTTTGACAACCTTTTGCTTGCGTTCAGCTAGATAACTTACCCGCTTCAGTGCGCTCTCAAATCCCTTGCGTTCTAATGTAAATTCATACTCAAATGTTCTGGGAATCAAACTATTGATTTTGGGGTATTCTCCCTCTAAAAGTCGGGAAATGACCTTTGTATTAGGAAGACTAAACTCAATAGTTTTATTTGATAGAAGAATATTGCACACGCTCGTATCGACACTTTGAGAGAGAATTTTGTTTAACTCGCCAAGTGACTTACCTGGAACAGTAAAGTCAATTGGTTCAGAATATTCGCTATCAAGTGTTCCTGTGACTAGTGCTAATTTGTGACCATTTGTACTAGCAGCTTGCCACTTATTGGTATCAATTTTGAAGTTGACACCAGTTAAAACTAACTTTGTTTCGTCACCATTGGTGCAATAGAGTGTCCCTTCAAGTGCAGCTTGGAGTTTCTTGGCACTTAAATTTACTTCTATTGGATTTTTTCCCTTGGGAAGAGTTGGAAACTCGTCAGGTTTTCCACCAATCAGACGGCATTTACCGCTATTGTGAGTAATTATGCAGGCTTGGTTTTCTACCTCTAAGGTAATTTCTCCTCTGACATTGTTAATAGTGTCAGTTAATAGTTTGGCTGGTAGTGCTACCTGACCTGAAGTTTCCACATTTGCGGTTGTTGTAGTATGAATTGTGAGATTAAGATTTGTTCCTGTTGCTGATACTATCCCATCTTCATTTGCTATCAGTAAGATATTTCCTAAAATTGGGTCAGTGGGCTTAGGACTAATTGCGAGATAAGCGGTTTCTAGAATTTCTGCAAGTTTAGATTGTTCAATGCTTAGTTTCATTTGTTATTTTGCTTTTAGTAGATGATGTTTTAACGGATGCTATTTCTAGCACCCTTTTTGGTTACATGAGATAGTTGTTTTAGTAGGGCAATGCTTCCATCTCAGTACTGTAGGCTGTATAAGTCTGGCCTGCTGTACTAGGAGGAAGTGCTGCTACTGGCATATCAGCTGCACCTACCAGGCGATTATGTTCTGCTACAACAGTTGATGTTTTACCGATGCGGTGAGAGAATTCGGGGTTTGCCTGCATTGTGGTTTGGATATCGATTTCTTTGCCTTCTGAGAAGAATTCGAGAAAATCGCTTCCATCGGGGTTTGGTGATTTATAGGAAGTGACAACTGCTACCCAAGATTTATCTCTTTGATTGACTGCTTCTTTAGGTTCAAGAGATGGCGTAAAGGTGGGTTGAAATACACCGAGGCGATGAAACTCTGCACGTTTTTCAGCGACAGTTGTATCAGTAAATCGGGCGAATGCAACCTCTAGTTCGCGTTGGAACTGTTTATAAGCCTCGCCAAATTTTGATGATGCAACGCCTTTAATTGATAGGACAATTGGTACTGAGTGCAGGTTATGATTATTTTCATCAACAAGTTGCAATAAGTAGAACCTTCTCAATACTGCGGCATCTTTGCCAAGTGCTTGGTACATTTCGTACCCATCAGGTGATTCGTACACTCCTACAATTTTGCCATCATCGCGCTGTTCAATATATCTGGGAGAAACATCAAGAATGTGCATCCTGGGCGATTGCAATAACACTCCCATTTCTGGCGTGCCACTAGAGAAGGTGTGCTTGTGTGTAGGTTCTTGTCCTTGCCAGTTAATTGCTGCTAAGTATTTATCTTTGATAAACAACCCGACTTTTTCTGCTTCCATGTGGTTAATGACTTGGCAGATGCAGATGTTACTAATCGGCGCATTGTACTCAGAATTTGCAAATTTAGAAATAGCTAATTTACGCTTTTGTATGTTTGTACTATTTTGAACTGTTTCTTCAGGGGGTTCAGACTGGGATACTGTGCTTTCTTCAGTAGCAGAATTAGTAGGCTTTGTTTGACTTTTTGGCATAATTTTAATTAATTGAAATCAATCTTTAATGCGTAAAGCAAAAAGTAGTTGTAAAAAATAAAAGTCGTCTGTTGTTAAGACGACTTGAAAGATTGATTGATGCTTAGTTATTTAGATAAACTTTTCATCACACTCTCCCCTTAAGTCTGTAAAGCTGTCAATGCAAGTATCTCCCTGAATAATTTCAGTTTTAGTATTTATAAGTGTCTGGTATATTTGCTGAAGACTGATGATAATTTGTCTAAGAACAGATGTGTTTTCAGTTGTGAAAGTCAGTGACACAGATGCCATGCTTGAATTATGAATTGCGACTGTTTGTTCTTCAGGAGATCCATAACTGGTTATTTGGCTGTCTTTACCAGGAATAAATCTATAAGAAGCAATAGTTTCAATTGCCATATTTATCTCCTTGTTCGTTTGGGTTTGATTTCAAGCATTTTATTACTAAGTTTGGTGATATTACTGACCTTCCAACCAGCAAGCTTGCACTTATTAAGTGCTACTTCTAACTCTTGCTGTGTAAGAATTTTGTATCTCATATATTGTCCTCATATAGGGAAGATATAAGTGACATATTTAGTTTTATCAATCTGGCAGTATGCCATGCGTTTGTAGTACACTATGGTTTAATGAGTTTAATGATTCTGGTAGCTACGTTTGTAGGGTTATTTGAACTCAAGAAGGCATCTTGATCTACCATTTCTACATAGCTATTATTGGCTTGTAGCCAGCCTTTGAAGGTTTTGTACTTACGATTGAAGAAAACTGATTCAGGTATAACTGAAACTAATACGCCACCCGTTACGAGTAACTTCCAAGCCTGGTAGATATGTTGGACAAGTTCACAAAATGGAGGATTCATGATACAGGCATTGTATAAATGATTGGGGTTAAACTCCAGAAAGTTTTTCCCTACGAGATTCAATCCTTTGAGTTCTAGAATTTGTCGTAAATCATAATTAATCTCAACCACCTCTAGTTGAACATTAGGGTAGGTATTAGTGATATACTCAGCAATATTTCCACTACCAGCACTAGGCTCTAAAATTTGCCAATTTGGTTTAATATCTGCCAGTTGAACAAGCCGTTGACAGACTAGTTTAGGAGTAGGGAAGAAATCTCCATCTTTCATCCCAATGATTTCTAACTCAAGCTTATTGAGTAGTTGCTTGGTAGTATCAATTGCTTCAGGTTTTACTAACCGTTGAATTTCTGTTATTGCGGATATGATTTCGCTTGGTGTATGTAATCCGGCGCGACTCAAAGACTTTACCCAGTCTTGGTAATATTCGCCTGCCAATTTTTCTTGGACTTTCTGAATTGTTTCTCCCATTTGGGAAATTCTAAATAGGGCTTCTACTTGCGATTTGTGAGATATACCGCGTAGTATTGGTGGGATATTTCCTACTTCCCACATTTGTGCGATCGCAAATAGCCAAGACTGAATAATCTCAAGTTCAATTCCTTCTTGGATTATTCCTTGAGCTATAGTTTTACGACGCTTTGTTATCCTTTGATTTCCAATAGCAGGATTTTTCTTTTGGTCGATTGTTGGCTGCATGGAAGCAGCTAAATTACGGAGTAATTCTGCTTTTTCTAAGTTAGGAATATTAAAAATATCTGCTATGGGTGAATTATCATCGTTGTAGGGTAGATTTAGTAGAGATAGTTGCATTGCTTGATTCCTTTAAATCTTTGACGGCGCATTCAAGAATTAGGGAGGTTGGCACATTCCAAGCTTTTACCTCCCATTCAGTAGCTAATCGTTCTGAGTGACGGATAACTGCACTACTACATTTGTTTTTTCTGACAAGCCAATCTCTAAACTTTTCTGCTGGTTTTTTGCTATCGAACCCGAAGTAGCTGGTTTTTCTATTTCCCAAGGGGTCAGTAATAGTCGCTACCCGACGCGAGAGAATATTTAGTGTCCAACCACTGTTAGGAGTGAGTTCGATTTTCGTGATATTTAATTCTGTTGGATTCATATTTCAACTTCAGGAATTGCTGCTAAATATTCCATAGTTGATATTTCTTTTGCTAACCATTTATCATGTGCTTCTTGAGGGTTCATTTTGTGGGTTAAAAGTTTTTTCTCATTGTCATCTTTTACAAAAGGATCGAGTGTTTTTTCTAGCCGGGCTTTGAAATTCAAATGTTTATATTCAGAATAAGTAAACTGATAAATACTATCAGTATTAACGAACAAGTAAACCAGGCTAATTTGCTCCAATGGTATTCCAGTTTGTTCGTATAGGAGAAATAACCTCAGTTGAGTTTGCCATTTGCTCTCAAGAATTTCAAATTTCGGAGGTTTTTGAATTGTCCAATCAAATCCAACTACTTGATTTTCACCATAGATAATGAGGTCGCACTCGCTGTAGAGAAGAATATCGTGGTATAAATATTGAAGTTGAGCGTTCCATTGTTTGTTGCCAGGAATATTTAGAAAAGGTTTTACCTTATCGACCCAGTTATTAATTTGGGGGTATGCCTTCAATAAAGCTTCGACTGGTAGCCCTAACCCAATTTGTTGCATAATGAGGTGAAACTGACCGCCAGCAACTTCAGATTCGCTTTTGACAGTTAGATTACGATAATTTATCGTTGATAAATATTCTGGATTCTGTTCAACTAGTTCAAGCGTTTTGTGATTAAATCGATTCATAAAAATATATCCCAAATTTAGTTTTTGGGATATATTTGCGTAAGCTATTTGTGGTAATTTGGCTGTGGAATATAGTATTTTTTGAGTTGGTCGATGCTTGTATATAAACTTCTAGTTGACATTGCTTTGAGGTCAAAATAACTGGCGAACTTTTTCAACCCCCCAGTGAGGGTTAATTCAAGTAAATACTGGGCTGCGATCGCACTCGTCATTTTATTGACGAATAGTGATTGATAATTCCGTGCTTGAATTTCTGCACATGAAAGGTTGTTGTCGCTAAGTTCTTCTGGTTGAGGAACTAGCAGTTCTGGGTGAACCAGCACCGGGGAGGGAAGATGCAACCAGAATTGAGGTTTGTCTGGGTTATTGGAAGCTTGGACTATATCAAAATTAGAGTGCGTTCCAATTACTACTTGTCCAGAGTAGTTGCTGTTTCCACAATCCAGCCAAAATAGAGATGCTGGCTCATTTGCACTGTTGATTTTGAGAACAGAGTGAATTTTGCTCCTGGCTGTGCTGTTATCTACACAGCCAATAATTACCGTTATGGTATTCCACCAACTAGCCGTGCGAATCATGTCTTCTTCAAACCAGTCGCAAACGGCTGTAACCTCTATTCCATACTTGGCACTGCATCTTGCAGCCAGTGTTTCTGCCTTTGGTAGCCCAATTTCAGCTTGTTGATAATTTTGGCGGCTGATATTTTTGAGTTCGACAGCATCGCCATCAACGATCGCAAAGTTAATTTCTTTCTTAGTGCGCTGGAGTTGCAGAATAATTCGACATAAATCTTCTGCAAGAAACCCGCCTGTTCCTCCTACTCCTACTAAGACGAAGTTGATACGAGTATGATTGCGAGGTAAGACGGGTAAAGCTTGTTGGTAAGTAGTTAATTCGAGCATTTTACCTGTGGCGGCAGTTCAAATATTTGATTGGGGTTGATGTCGAAAAAGTGGTTGTATATCCCGATGCGGGTATAAATTGTGGGAATGGTATTCAGTGTGCCAATAATTGCGAACACTCGAAATTTGCCTTTTTCTTCTTGATTGTCTGCACTTGAAGGATAAGCAGCTAGAGTTCCATGACTGTGCATTTCCACAAAGCCATCTGTATAGTTTTTATTGAGTGCGCTTTCTAAAGATAAGACGTGAGTAGAGGACGCGGTTTGCAGTGGTGTGTGACACCACCATTGGTTGTTTGTCACTCCCAAGTAGAATAGGATTTCCTGTTGGGGGTTGATACTAGCAGCATTGATAATCTCGGCGATCGCTTGGCAAGGAACTTTTGGGACTTTTAGACGAAAGTAGGGTTCAAGGGGTTGGAGTCCAGCAACTTGAGTTTGAGTCAGTTGCAAGCAAACCTCTAACTCGCGGCGGTGCGATCGCAAGAAAAGCCCATTTGCTGCCAGCCAGTATTCCTGGAGTTTTTGACTGTAGGGAGGAAAGTTATTACTTGTAGCGAGGTGATAACCGATAAAAGGATTCATTGTTAACTGAACAAATGATTGATAATGTCTTCTGGGGTTGTGACTTTCCAGCTATGAACGGGAACAAGGTCACTTGAAGGGTAGGATTTAGCTTTAGATTCGTGTAATTTGATTAGCTGATTGCAGATATTATCGAGATGAGTTTTTGACTTGCCTTGAGACAAATCCTTGTTAAAAGGTGATTTCCAGAACAAATTCCAAACTTGGCTTATGGTTGCAGCACTGCACATACTGAGAGAATTTCCCCCAAAGCAAATACTAGAGTCGTCCCAAACGTTAGGTAGAGGAGGCTTGTACAGTTGTGCGTTTGGTTTAAATACCCTCCCTTTAACTGCCCACAGGTAATATCTACTACCGCATCCAGCAAATAAAAATGCAGGCATTGGTACAGTAATTACTTCAGGTTCCTGTCCCATAATTTGAATTTGATATTTTTGGGGAGAGTAAAACTGAATAATGGCCTCTCCCTCTGGATTTTTACCCCACCAAATCGTGTTGCTAGAAAGCCATCCAGATGCGGCAGTTTTACTTGTAAAAGCTTTCTCTACTGCTTCAGGAGACAAGAATTTATATTTAGACTCTTTGCCTTCGCGTTCGACTAAAATAAACTGTCCTTTGAGGATAATTAACTGCCCTAGTAAATCATTTTGGGGAATATTGGCTAGCAGAATTTGGGAGATATTTTCTAAGTTAATTATTGGTAATATATTTGTGTCTACATTCATGCTTTTGATGCTTGGTTCCAAATTTTTACTGCTGCTTTTCGAGCAGAAAGAGATGTTTCTAACAAATGGCTAACCTCATTTGATTTCTCCAACATCAAGACGGCTTCTCGCCACTTTTGAGCGAGAAATACGATATTGTCATAAGTCCATTCCAGCCAATCGCTTGTTTCACACGTAATATCTAGCCAAATATTTTCAGTCGAGTAATCTATAATTCGTATGGCTATATCTAAATATTGCAGGGGACTTTTGTAACGACGACACAGCTTTACGAATTTCTCAAAGTAAATTTCTTCTGCTGGAGCAATGTAATCAGGAGTAAAACCAAAATTTAGTTTCCATTGGCTGATATTGTACCCTTGCCCCATCAATGAAAGTAGGAACTTCTCCGAGTATACCAGTTCCTCAAAATCTTCATTCCACCATTCAAGTCTTTGTGGTGAAACTAGAATACTATCACGTTCGGGATTAAACTCGATTTCATCGATATATTCTACTGGGAATAGATTTTCATTCACTAGGTTAATAAATTCAATTTCTCTATCTAGGTAAGCACTAGTTGGATGTGATTGTTTATTAATAGGTATAGTTGATTCTAACCATTTTTCTGGAAATAATCTTTGATACAGGCTTAAAATATTTACTCGTTCGGAAAGATTTTCTAGGTAATTAATTGCTGTTAGACAAGTAATAGGTATTTTGAAGGAGTGGATGTTGCCAAACATAATTAATCAGCCGCTACGAGTTATAGCGGCTATAAATTTGTGATTACAGTACAGGATATTTACTCGTAATAGCAGGTTGCTGTTTAAGGCTTTGAGCAACTTTTTCGCTGTAAGTCTCCCAAGATTGGCCGAGCTTGATAGCTTTATCTATCTCAGGTTGTAAGGTAATTAAATTTTCGAGACTAATTTGACTGTTTATCTCTAGAAGCTTTATCTGCCATCCTAACTTTAGTGCATGATTTATTTCTTCATAACTATTTTTCAATTCTCTAAATAGATTTCCCTTAGTACCTGCTTTTTTTACTAAACGAATTGAAACTGTATCATCAGTTGTTTGTCGTTCAATTTCGGCATTAGCATACTCTGGAAAGTAGACGCTAATGGCTGTTTTGAGGGTATTGTCATCCTGGGCGATCGCCTCATCCAGAGAAATTTCTTGTCCTTCGATAATAGCAATGTACTTCATGGTAATTAAAATAGTGACAGTTGGTTGTTAGGTGCAGGTTTTTTATCTTTATCTTCAGGTAGGTTACGCTTTTGTACTTGTCTGGATTGTTCCTGTCGATTCTGCTCTGTAGTCTGCTTTTCCATCCTTTGTTTGCAAATATTTAGCATTTCTGGGAGAGATTTTTCTAAATCATTTAGCCAGTTATTTATGATAGGCTGAGATTTAATCTCAGCTAGAGGAATTATCTTAATAATCGGAGGTGCATCTTGAATTCCAATTGAGACAATTGCTTTTTCAGAATTTGGTGTTAACTGAATTGTGATTATGGCGGTTTTGGTAAAAGTTATCCCGCTAGATGAATCTTGACTTATAACTTTAGTATTTACTGATTCATCTAATGTTTCTTCTAAATTTAGATTATCCTGAATCTCAGGATTAAAATCTTTACTGCTATAGTTATCTTCAAAGCCAGTTATATTCTCGTCATGTGATGTTTGATTACTCATGATTAAGAGAGATTAGCTAATCTAAATAAAGTGCGGATGGTGATACCTGTCTTGTTAAAAGACTGCCATTTGTAGGCGCATTCGCCTGGTTTGTACTTAGGAGAAAGTTGGCTCCAGGTGTCCCATGCTTTAAATAAAATGGGACTAACACTCTTGAGTGCCATCCCGACTTGAATCCACGAATGGTAGTCATCTGCAAACCGAGGGTGGATGACTTCAAGTAGTACAAGTGCGGTTTGAATATTGGTTTCTATTGAGGGAATTAAATGAGCGTACCTATCTACCCCATATCTGCGGTTATATTTTTCTTTGGGTAGGTTAAACTTTCTTGTTTTCTCCTGTTTGGCAAGCATTTGGGCAATTACCCAATCGGGAGCTATTTCTATTTGCCTTTCAGATGGACTACAGCCGGGAAGCCATTTGTAATTTCTACCTTCTGGGTGAAAGGACGGGGGGAGGATTGAAGCTAGGTTTTTGCCTCGAAACTCCAGGTGTTCGTCCTTCCCAGTTTTGATTTTGCGAGATTTTACTTCCCAAGCTTTTGATTTGGGAATGAGGTATAGGCGTTGGCTGCGATATTTCCTCCCAGAGGTAAATGCAATTGTGGGAGGGAGATATTTTTGAGCGCGATCGCATAACGACTCCATAGGAGTTTCGCTGATGGGTGTTAGCTGATTAAATTCTTCTGGTTCAGAATGTTCGTTAATTTGGATGATTTGTCGCCAGGATGTTTCCCCATCGCAGTCAATAGCTACTAAGTATCCTTCGGGATGATTGAAACCGCATACCAAAGCTACACCAGTGGGTGTGATAAATCTGTTATTTGTCCAAACTTTTAGCCGACGGCGGATGAGTTCAGTTTGTAGTTCTTTGGGAGAGTAAGTGTTTTTTTCCCATTCTTTCCCTAAAGGACGTTTACCAAAGGTAGGAACGATTCGCCATTCTTCGGGTAGGTTGTCAAGCGAAGATACCAAATGACGGATTTGGGCGTGCATGAATTCATGTGGCTAATTATTTCGATAATTCATGCACGAGTGCGTTAGTGACCGTAGTGGTTTGAGATTATGACTGTGGTGCTAATTGATGGCCAGCTTCAACTAGCTTAACAAGTGTATTTTGGTCAAACGCTTTGATACCGGATACAAATTGTTGCCACTGCTGCCATTTCTCTTTTGAATAGGTGTGGTTAGGGTCAAAGTTGCAAACTTGACAGAATTTATGAAAATCAGCATTCCAGTGAAACGTACAAATACCTGTTATGAAATAGTTGATTTGTTGCTCGTCCATGATTAATATTTCAGATAGTGATTATGTTTTAAGCTAACCTTTTGTTAAGTGCATTTTCGACTTGGTAAGTCCCAAGAGTACAGTTTGCATTGCAAGGAAAGGTAGGAAATTCAAGATGGTTATTCATAGTTTTTGTTACCTTGCACAGTACCATTATTCCCTCCCTACCCTTCTTTTTTTGATTGTGATAGTAGCTGATAACCTCAAATTCATTATTGCCAGCCTCAAATTTACTTCCTCTATATTGAGAGATAGCCTTGTTCCAATCTGGTTGCCAGAGCATGAGTGTATCTATTGCCATTGCTCTCACAGTTGGATTATCTAATTTTATTAGGATATCTGGTAAGTAATGACATTGCTTGGCAATTACTTCTCGTGCGTAATTTATCAGCCAATACTCTGCTTCTCTTAAAAGAGCTTTTGATTCAAGATTTTGGCACACTTCATCGTAAACCTTAGACATTAAATATGCCCTTTGTTCAAAAACCATCCCATTAGTTCGCAGTTTTAAGTCTGATGGATAATTAATTATCAAATCAGCTAGTTCATCACTGATTTTGGGAAGAGGATATTTATTATAGTGTTGGGTTTCAGGATGGGATATTTTCACCTGATAACCTAGATTTACAGCATGATTGATAATAAAATCAATATTGTTCGACTCGACAAAATCTCCTATTTGAAAATTTGTTTCTATAAGTAAATATGATGGTGCATGAATAATTTGAAACCTTTTGGGATTTGGATTTGAATCAGCTAATAGTTCGACGTACATCACTTATTCTCAAAACTTTCATCAATCTTGTGCGTAAGCGATGTATGTGGTTGAATTACTAAAAAAATAATCCTACCCAAGCTGGATAGGATTATCTTAACTATTGATTAATAGTTCTTGTCTCTGTTGGATTAATTATTCCCTTGAGTAGAGATAACCCAACTGATTTAAACAGTGCTTCGTTATCATCAGGGCAGCGTTGAATTGTTGTACAAGAAGAGCAGCCGTATTTACAAGGACAATTATCGACTAGAAACTTTGCCT
The DNA here is from genome assembly GCF_043099735.1 of Nostoc sp. C117. Taxonomy (NCBI): domain Bacteria; kingdom Bacillati; phylum Cyanobacteriota; class Cyanophyceae; order Nostocales; family Nostocaceae; genus Nostoc; species Nostoc sp. C117. The sequence continues at coordinate 68,996 of NZ_CP170992.1, read as the reverse complement.
TAATAAAGGCAGTCTCTAAATACTTGATGAGGGTATCGCACATACCTGTACCATGTTCACAAGTATCAAAGAAATAGCCAACTATCTTAGTATTAGACGGCACTTCTACTAACATGAAATCTATATCTCGACTGTTTGCTCCATGTTCGACAAGTGGTAAACTGAGTATAAGGTGATGAGCGAGAGTATGAACGCAAATTTGGGTTTCATTGCTTTCAAATAGTTGTTTCTCCTCATGGGTAATATATTTCTGTTTGTTAAGTATCTCTTTTCTGTGATTTTTGACCAAAATTGAAAAATATTTTCGTGCATCAGCGTTAATTTCAACCCTGACACAGAATGTATTGTAGTTAAGAGCAAGTGATTCTTCGTATTTATTTTCCTCCAAGAGTTCGACAAATTCTCGTTCAATCAGTTGGGTTTTACAAGTAGGGCAAGTTTGTAAATGCCCAGGTAAATTTAAATTGAAATTGCGACATCTGTTATTAGTGCAAGTCCATTTTTGTTCCAGTCTGTACAAGTTGTAGCCATAAATTTCTTCTTTGATTTTGGCTGAAACAGGTGTAAATCTAGCAGCCCCTTGGGGAAGATTGATAATTTTGGCTTCCCCGACAATTTTAATTTCCTCGAAATTTAAGCTTCCTTCAGGACGACTAAATAAATTGGTTGCTTCAATTGGCTTGAGAATTGCTTTCCCTTCGGTTAAATTTAGCTCTTTTGATTTATACTGTACGGGGTTGCCATCAAAGTCTTGAGCAAGATATATTGCACCAGGGTAAACTTCTCTTAGTGCAGAAGATGCCGAACTTTCCTCAAACTCTTCTGCGCTATCTTGATTGATATAACTGATGTTTTGGTCAGTGTTACCTCTAACTTTAATTTTTGAGTGGACATAACCGAGATTTCGATTAGTTGTCAGTCTTTGATTGTAGCTGAAGATTAGTTGATTATCACCGATTAACTGTCGGGCGATCGCATTACCAGAATTACCAAAATGTCGGGCAATTTGAGCTTGTGTCGGTTTACTTTCTTTGCAACAAGCGAGAATATGCTGCTCCAAAGTTGTTTCATAATTGTGGTTAAAGTTGATAATTTCTGGAGGATCGGATAAAAGGCGTTCTGGGTAATTGGCGTAGTAAGAATCCATAATCGACCTTTTCGACGGAATAAACACCAATAGTCCTGCTTCCTGCCTCCCCGCACGTCCTGCCCTTTGGCGAAAGGCAAGAATTGAGCCAGGGTAACTATGTACGATAGTTGCATCAATACACCCAATATCTAGACCCGCCTCCAAAGCACTTGTGGATATAATGAACTTGACCTTCCCGCTTTGTATATCTGCAATAATTTTGTTACGCTGATTTGCCTTCATGCTCCCATAAAATGCTGAGATGGTTTCTCCCAGGTGGGGCAGTTGCATCTCGATTAAAGCTTTACGTATGGCATTAGTTAAAACCTTAACTAGTTCCCTACTATCGCAGAAACAAATCCCGACGATGCCTTTACTTACGAGCATAGCTGCGACTTGGGCAGTTTGGTAAAATGTATTGTTCCGTGGTTTGAGGCTAATAAAAGTAATCTCCGAGCGTTTTGCCCCACTTTGGTCAATAATAGCAAGGTTACTTTGTTCTTCTCGATTAGATATCTTCTGGGCAATTTCGCTGCTGTTACTAATTGTTGCAGAAGCGAAGATGTACTGTAATTTTGAAATATCATTACCGACAGATTCTATCATGAGTTGAGTTCGCCGATTAAGTAGTGCAAAATGCGAACCAAATATGCCTTGATAAAAGTGCATTTCGTCACAGACTATAATTGAAAGTTTTCTAATAGTTTCTCTAAATCCCCAATTTGAATCGAATTGAAAGTTGTTAAGTTCGTGGTTCCATACATCAGGAGTCACGCATAAAATTGAGGGTTTATTGCTGTAAAGTTGTTTGCGCTCTTGGGGAGGAATATCTCCATTAATATTGAGAATTTGGGGGCGAATATTTTCATTTAAGTGGCTAACAAAGGAACGTATTTTCTCTACTTGGTCAAATGCAAGTGCTTTCAAGTTAAAGAATATTAAAGCTGATTTACCCTTTAGACACTCATGAATGATTGGAATGAGAAAAGAGATACTTTTACCACTGCTGGTAGGAGTTTGAAGAATTATATCTTCTCCTTTTTTGTAAGCTTGCCATGCCTCGACTTGATGAGAGTATAGTTGGGCGATTCCTGACTTACTTAAAGCCAGTTTAACTAGAGGGTGAATATCATCCGGGATGGGATAAAGTTTAGCTTCTTGAGCAGGAATTACTTCGCAGTTTTGTAGTTTTCCAGATCCATCAAGAATAGCAGCTATCTCTTGGTAGAGAATGCTTTTACCTGTTGGTGCTTGGTTTAGAGGTAATAAATTACCGTTATTTACCTCATGCTCCCAGTCAAAAATAATTTGATTTAAACTGCCCTTTTTAAAGTAAAGGTTTTTCTCAATGATGGCGGCGATATGGATAACACCATGTTCTTTGGAATAAACCTGCTTATTTGCTTCTAACCATTCAGGTTGGTTCATAAAAAATTACCTACTTGCTGTTTTAGCAAATAGGCGTTAGTTAAAGTCGTAGTTTCTATTATCACGACTTTTTTATAGTAATTTATAATAGGTAGTTACAGCTTCTAACAAGAAATTTAATTACATATTATATTTGAGTAAATTTCAATACATCTAAATTAATTTAAAAAATAAAAAGTATTTGTTTAAATATAAAATATTTGTATCTTAAAAGCATAAGCAGTAAAAAATATAATAATGCTGTTTAGTACTTTTATTTAAATTGCGATCGCTGACCGCAGCATAAATAAATTGCAACGCAGCAGTCAGCAATTATACATACTTACACCATAGCTGTAGCCATTTGGCGACAAGACTCGGCGCAGCGACGACAAGATGCAGCACAGCGTTTACAATGGTCGCTATCGTGTTTTTCACATTCGCTAGCACAGCGATCGCAAGCTTCCGCACAAATTTCACACATTTGAGCATGGAGAGCAGAATTGCGCGACATGAAACGGGCGCAGAGAGCGCAAGTATCAGCACAGTCTCGGCATAGTTTAATACATTGAGCCATCATCTGTACCATATTGCTATTTAAGCAGGAATCGGCACAGTTTTCACAATCACGTAAGCAATTAAAGCAAGCTTCTATGCAAGTTTCAAGCAAGGATTGGTGAGATTGAGTTGTCGTCATAATTATACCTCCGATTTCAGGTTATCAATTTCACAAAAGGCAGTGGTCATACCTTTTCGCCTTTAAGTTAAAAAATTACTAATATGCTTGCCTCTGTCTCGTGATATAAAGAATATTTATTACTAATTGACTATAACTATTTCATCCTAATTTCATTTAAGTATGTATAAGTAGTTTTGTAATTAAAAACTTTAGTACAAATTTCTAATCTTTTATAACTGCTGCGTGCCATAAACAAGATTAGATTTCATCCTGATTTCATTTTTGTCTGTCAAACTATATAGTGGCAACAGTATATTCTAAATAATTAGTTATTTTGCAAATGTTTAATTTAACAAATAGATTTTTGTCATTAGCCTTAGTAGCGATCGCCTCTTTGAGCAGTAGCGTGTTGACAGCCTGTTCTACAACTAATTCTCAAAACCAGGCATCAAACCCTAATACCACCGCTACTGATACGAGTGACAAGCAACCGATGAATCACGACGGTGGCATGATGAATCATGGTGCTGGCACGATGAACCACAACATGACAATGGATTTAGGTTCAGCCGACGCTAATTATGATTTGCGCTTTATTGATGCGATGATTCCGCACCATCAAGGGGCTGTTGATATGGCAAAACAAGCACTTGAGAAATCAACACGTTCTGAAATCAAAAAGCTGGCTTCGGAAATCATCAAAGCTCAAGACCAAGAAATTGCCCAGTTAAGGCAATGGCGAAAAGCGTGGTATCCCTCTGCAAGTAGTACCCCAGTAGCTTATGATGCGAAAACAGATAAAACAGTCCCAATGCCTCACGAGCAGATGCAAGGCATGATGATGAATATGGACTTAGCCCGGATTTCTCACCAAGATTGAAAGAAGAGGGTCAAAAACTGCCAAAATGTATGTTGCAAAAGAATTCCAGCAGCTTAAAGCATGACCCCAAGTAAAAATCATTCTATACCGGAACAGTTCATATTTGGACAAGCAAAGTCATGTCCAGTAGTAGTTAATTTCAAGGGTGAGCCTGTAACATCGGATGCAGGATTAGCATTAATTGCGGAACTAGACAGAAAAAGAAAAATAACATCACGATTGGCAGGATGTTTCAAAGATTACAGAGACTCAAATAAAGTTTTACATCCAGTTCATAACTTAATAGCACAAAGGATATATGGCTTAATCATGGGGTATGAGGATATAAATGACCATGAAACCCTACGTCACGACCCAATATTCGCACTCGCGGTAGGAAACGTTATTAACTCAGAACAAGAATTAACCACTTTGGCAGGAAAAAGTACCCTAAATCGTCTCGAACATTGTCCAGAAAATGTATATTCGAGAGAAAATAGTCGGTATCACCGTATTGAGTATGACGCTCTGGCGATAGAAACACTTTTAGTTGAGCTATTTTTAGAATCTTATAAGAAGCCACCGCGACAGATAATAATAGATTTAGATGTGACGGATGATTTAGTACATGGCGATCAAGAAGAAACATTCTTTAATCCCTATTACAGGGGATATTGTTATGCTCCACTTTATCTTTTCTGCGGTAAACAAATACTAGCAGCAAAGCTTCGTGCATCGAACTTAGACCCAGCAGCATGGGGGTTAGAAGAATTACAAAGAGTAATAAAAATAATACGTTCACGATGGAAAAATGTCAAAATTATTATTCGTGGAGATAGTGCTTATTGCAGAGAAGAGATAATGGCTTGGTGTGAGTCTGAGAGTGATATAGATTATGTGTTGGGAGTTCCGGAAAACCCTCGTTTACTCCAACTATCGCAATCAATAAAGTATCGTGCATCCCAAGAATATTGGAGAAAAATTCAACCTATAGTCGAGTTTTTTGAAAGCTTATTTCCTGGAACACCTGATTTAAAAAAAGATGCAGCAGAATTTGTTGATAACTCAGTGTGGTATTGTTCTCTGGACTATCAAACATTAGATAGTTGGAGCCGTAGCCGTCGTGTTGTAGCCAAGGTAGATTATGGCAATGAAGAAGTCAAGACTCGCTTTGTTGTGACTTCGCTCCCTGTTAAGAAGATTCCTCCAGGACAACTTTATACTCAAAAATACTGCCCACGAGGCAACATGGAAAATTGCCTTAAAGAACAAAAGTTAGATTTACAAAGTGATAGAACAAGTACACATACATTTGCTGGAAATCAATTACGTTTATGGTTTACAGCTATTGCCTACATTTTAATGAATTTCATGCGAGAGAAATGTTTAGTCAATACAGAATTCAAGAATGCAACGATTGGAACTATACGCACAAAAATATTAAAGCTAGGGGCTGTTATTGCGATTAGCAAAAGACGAGTTTTAATCGAAATTAGTCGTGCTTGTCCTTACAAGGAAATTTTGGCGACAATTTATGAGCTTTTATCTCGACTTCCTTGCCCTGGATAATGAGAAAATTGGTTTTATAAGTAATGGCTAATTCTGGTTTTAAATAACTATTTTCGGGGTGATTTTGATTAATTTAACCTAACAATTTGTCATATCAATTTTTATCACTATTTTTTGTGCTTAAGTATATTTTGTGTCAAAGGTATTTTATATATCTTTTTTACTTCGGTTTTTACTGCTAAATATTTTTAATCGGCGGTGAATTCAACAATGTGTCAATTAATTTATCCTAAATCTGGCTAATCCAGGTGTTTTTTTCTCCCTCGTGAGAAATCCGGGTTAGGATCTGCCGATACTGAGTTTGACTTGCGGTTTATAAATGCGATGATTCCGCACCATGAAAGTGCGATCGCAATGGCTAAAGATGCATTGAGTAAGTCTCAGCGTCCTGAAATCAAGAAATTGGCTCAAAGTATCATTGATTCGCAGCAAACAGAGATTAACCAAATGAAACAGTGGCGCAAGTCCTGGTATAACCAGTAAGCAAAATTATCTGTGTTAAGCAGAAAGTAAGTGTGCAATACCAATAAAGGTATTGTTTCGCCTTTAAATTCCAAGTATGTGTAGGGTGATTTCAGCAATTGTTCAAGCTTGATTTCATCCTAATTTCATTTCTCAATGAAAGACTAGTAAAAGAGTGCATTTGGTGAAACTTAAAAGCACTTTTGAGCGATTGCAAGGGAGCGCAGTGCCGTAAAGCCCTGCGGGCATAGCTGCGCTTACCGCGTAGCGTCTCCGACAGGAGAAGGCGATCGCAATTCCTTCTGTCCCATATCCAAGGGCTTTTAATAGCGATGTCTAACTCTCTGCGTTCTCAAACATCTACAGCTATTGGTTGTGTGTCTAGCACATTACTGAGCCTGCTGTTATTAGCAAGTCCTACACTTGTTATGGCTCATGGCGGACATGGAAATGAATTTCAAGGAGGAAGTGAAGCCACCTCAACTAATAATTCTATTCAAGTTGATGCCGACACAGCCAAACGGCTAGGGATTAAAGTCGAGCCAGTTCAACGCCAAAGGTTAGTGATCGGCATTAAAACCACTGGACAAATCGAAACTCTTCCCAACCAAAAAGTAGAAGTAACTACTCCAATACAGGGGGCGAAAGTCGTTGAATTGTTGGTAGAACCTGGTGCATCAGTCAAAAAAGGTCAGCCTGTTGCTGTTGTTACCAGCCCAGATTTAGTGACATTGCGTGTAGAATCTCAGGATAAATTAGCACAAGGTCAAGCTGATTTAAAGCAGGCAGAAGCCGACTTGAGACTAGCTCAACAAAATTATCAACGATATCAACAAATAGCCGACTCGGAAATTGCCCAAGCACAAAGTCAAGTTGACTTTGCTCAGGAGAAGTACAACAAAGACAAGCAGTTAGCTGATACAGGCGCTTTACCCCGTCGCAATGCCTTGGAATCTCAAACTCAGTTAGCACAAGCAAAAGCCGAACTCACTAAAGCCAAAAGCCGCCGGGATGTTATTGAAGCCGAAAATCAACTCAAACGCGCTCAAGCATCAGTCGAGCTAGCAAAGTCAAATATTAATCGTAGTAATACTAGTTATCAAACTCGACTTGCTCAACTGGGAAATCTTCCCAATGCTAAAGGACTAGTGACAGTAACCGCGCCTATCTCTGGTAAAGTTGCTGATAGAGAAGTGACTATTGGGCAAACTTTCAATGATGCTGGTGGCAAATTAATGACGATTGTTAATGACAGTCAGCTTTTTGCTACAGCTAACATTTATGAAAAAGATTTAAACAAGGTAAGAACTGGTCAGAGAATCAGTTTAAAAGTTGCTAGTATGCCAGATCGTACCTTTTCTGGACGAATTTCTCGAATTGGTACGGTGGTAGAAGGAGAAACAAGAGTTGTACCAGTTCAAGCAGAAGTAAATAATTCAAGCGGACAGCTCAAACCAGGAATGTTCGCAGAGCTAGAAGTCTTGACAGACCAAACGTCCTCTGCCACTTTAGCCATTCCAACTTCAGCAGTAGTTGACGCGAATGGTAAAAAAGTTGTGTATCTGCAAAATGGTAATGCTTATCAGCCTGTTGAAGTCACCTTGGGTCAAACCTCTGGAGATACAGTTGAGGTCAAGAGTGGCTTATTCGAGGGGGATATGATTGTGACTGTGCGCGCACCGCAACTTTATGCACAATCATTGCGGGGTGATACTAAGACAACAGCAGACGAACATACACAAGCTCTATCCCAAACAACAGAGGTGAAATCTACCTTACCAGTAACGTTGTGGTTGCTAGGAGCAGGTGGAGGAGTTGCAATAGCTGTTGTAGCTTTCATGGCAGGTCGTCGCAGCAAGCCTCAACTGGTTAAAGTAACGCCAGAACTTGCCTACAACATACCAGAAAATTCTGCCAATGATTCGATAAACCTAGATGATAACCATCGTGCGCCTGAAGAATCAAAGGTCATAATCATCACTAAAAATACTCAACAATAAAGATGCTGAGTGCAATTATTAAATGGGCGATCGCTCGCCGTTGGTTAGTTATCCTGGGTACAATTATCCTGACCATTTGGATATTTCGGACGATTATCCAAATGCCTTTGGATGTTTTTCCTAGCTTTGCACCGCCCCAAGTCGAAATCCAAACTGAAGCACCAGGACTCGCCCCTGAAGAATTGGAATCTTTGGTAACTTTACCAATTGAAAGTGCAATTAACGGTACTCCGGGAGTTACAGCAGTACGCTCATCTTCAGCAGCAGGAATTTCTGTTGTCAAAGTCATTTTTAACTGGAACACTGATATCTATCAGGCTCGCCAGTTGGTAACAGAGCGATTACAACAAGCGCAAAGTAAGCTGCCATCAGGGGTAGAAACTCCGCAAATTTCCCCTACAAGTTCTCCTATCGGCACTGTATTACAATACGCTTTTACATCAGAAAATACTTCTTTAATGGAAGTGCGGCGAATTGTTGATTGGCAAGTGACAAATCGCCTGTTAGCTGTGCCTGGTGTCAGTCAAGTTGTGGCTTATGGTGGCGATGTTCGCCAATATCAAGTATTAGTCGATCCAGCAAAACTAAGAGCCTTTAATGTCACTTTAGAAGATGTAGAACAAGCGGCTTCTGCTGCTAATATTAATGCTCCTGGTGGCTATTTAATTACTCCAGACCGAGAAAAGTTAATTCGAGGAATTGGGCGAATTGAATCTATTGAAGAATTACAGCAATCAGTAATTACTGCTCGTAATGGTACGCCTGTCAAAATTTCTGACGTTGCTGATGTGCAAATTGGTGCAGCTATCAAACGGGGTGATGGTAGTTTTAACGGTGAAAAGGCAATTATTGTCATGATTAACAAACAGCCTCAAGCCGATACTCCTACTGTGACTCGTGCGATAGAACAGGCAATGTCAGAGATTCAAGCAGGATTGCCCAAAGATATCAAAGTTACACCTACTTTTCGTCAAGAAAACTATATTGATTCTTCTATTGAAAATGTTCGAGAAGCTTTAATTGAAGGTAGCATTATTGTTGCTTTAATTCTGATTCCTTTTTTAATGAATTGGCGGAATTTAGCTATTTGTTTAACTGCGCTTCCTTTATCTTTATTATTAGGAGTGCTACTACTAAATTGGCTCGGACAAGGTTTAAATACTATGACCTTGGGAGGGTTAGCAGTAGCAATTGGTTCAGCCGTTGATGATGCAATTGTCGATGCTGAAAACGTCTACCGTAATCTGCGAGAAAATAAATATTCACCCAACCCGCGCCCGGTTTTAGATGTTGTATTTGACGGTTGTCAAGAAGTACGCGATTCGGTATTTGGAGCTACCATCATTACCATAGTTGTGTTTTCGCCAGTATTTGCTTTAGCTGGTGTAGAAGGTAGCATTTTTATCCCTATGGGATTAGGGTATATGGCAGCAGTTATCGCCTCAAGTATCACAGCATTGACGGTAACTCCGGCTTTATGTGCCATATTACTACCTCATGGTCGCTTGCCAGAGACAGAACCTTGGGTGGCGAGATTTTTTAAGCGACTTTACTATCCTGTACTCACATTTTCACTCAAGCGATCGCAAATTATTTTAGGTTTAGCGATCGCTTGTTTGGTGGCTGCGGCTGTAATTGTTCCCTCTTTCGGCAGAATATTTTTACCAGAGTTTCAAGAGCAAACTTTAGTAAATACACTCACTCTTTACCCAGGGGTATCTCTGGAAGCTACTAATGCTGCTGGTGAAACACTCCAGCACGCACTTAAAGGAGATGCTAGATTTCCATATGTGCAACTGCGTTCTGGACGTGCGCCGGGAGATGGAGACGCAGCTGGAGTGAATTTGGCACATTTGGATATTGAGTTAAGCGAAGCAGGGATGAAAGACAGGGAGGGTACGATTGAGAAGTTACGGCAGGAATTCGCTAAATTACCAGGAGTAGCACCAAATATTGGCGGTTTTATCTCACATCGTATGGATGAGGTGTTGTCTGGGGTGAGGAGTGCGATCGCTGTCAAAATCTTCGGCCCCGACTTAGAGCAACTCCGTACCATTGGGCAACAAGTTGATAATGTAATGAAAACCGTAAATAGGATTGTAGATTTACAACTAGAACCCCAAATACCGATTGAACAAATACAAATTAAATTCAATCGCCTTGCTGCTTCACGCTATGGTTTAACAATAGGAAAACTGTCAGAAATTATTGAAACCGCCCTCAATGGACGAGTAGTATCTCAAGTTTTAGAAAAACAGCAAACTTTTGATTTAGCTGTGTGGTTAAAGCCAGATGCAAGGCAAAATTTAGATACAATTCGCAATTTATTAGTTGATACTCCTAACGGTCAAAAGATTCCTTTAGCACAAGTTGCTGCAATTGAAAATGGTACTGGGCCTAATACTATAAATAGAGAAAACGTATCCCGTTTGATTGTTGTTTCTGCCAATGCTAGTGGTAGAGATTTACGCTCTATTGTCAATGAGATTCAAAACAAAGTTAACCAACAAGTACATCCACCTGCTGGTTACTATATCCAGTATGCTGGACAATTTGAGGCAGAAGAAAGAGCAACTCAGAATATCTTAATTTCGAGTGCTATAGCTTTTGTAGCAATTACAGTCATCATGTATCTGTCAGTTAAATCTATTCCTTCGACTGCCATGATTATGATTAATTTGCCTTTAGCCTTAGTAGGAGGAATATTTTCAGTAGCTTTGACAGGTGGAGTGATATCTATTGCTTCTTTAGTTGGTTTTGTCACTTTATTTGGTGTTGCTACCCGCAATGGTTTGTTACTTGTGGATAATTACAACACCAAATTTGCTGAAGGTATACCACTGAAAGAAGTTTTGATTAAAGGCTCGATGGAACGCCTAAATGCTATTTTGATGACAGCTTTTACCTCTGCTTTAGGATTAGCACCTTTAGTAATTGAGAGTGGCCCGGGAAAGGAAATTCTTCAACCACTTTCGATAGTTGTATTGGGTGGTTTATTTACTTCTACGGCACTAACTCTAGTCGTTCTACCAGCTTTATATGCCAAATTTGGTAAATTCTTGCTACCTAAGCGTATTACGTCAATTGTAGAGGATATCAAAGTACCAAAAGCAGTTTTTGAGCGATGACAATATCACAGAAAATTTATCTTTTAGCATATCTATGTGGGAACAGCTATAAGAGCGACCAAATCATAGCTACACTATGCCATAAATATTCAAACTAGATTTCATCCTGATTTCATCTTCATTTGAGAAATTAAATACAGTGTCAGATTATCTCAAACGGGTTCAGTGTATCGTCAAGCAAAACCCTTGATTGGTCTCAAAAATGCTCAATTCCATTGTTAAATGGTCGATCGCTCAAAGGTGGCTAATCGTTATAGCCTCAATATTAATTAGCCTGTGGGGATTCCACTCTATCGGGCAAATGCCCCTTGACGTATTTCCGGCTTTTGCGCCGCCACAAGTAGAAATTCAAGTGGAAGCTTCTGGTTTCGCACCAGAAGAAATTGAGTCTTTAGTGACTCGCCCCATTGAAAGTGCCATGAATGGTACACCTGGATTGGAATCATTGCGGTCTTCATCAGCTATTGGAATTTCTGCGGTTAAAGCCGTTTTTAGCTGGGACACTGACATTTACCGGGCGCGTCAACTAGTAACAGAGCGATTGCAAGGAGTGAAACTACCACAAGGAGTTGAGCAGCCGGAAATCTTGCCTGTAAATTCACCTTTGGGATGGGCTGTCAAATATGCTTTTTCATCTGAAAGTACCGACTTGATGGAGGTATGGCGCATTGCCAACTGGGATGTGAAAAATCGCTTACTAGCTGTCCCAGGTGTGAGTAATGTATTTCTTTATGGTGGCGATGAGCGGCAGTATCAAGTCTTGGTAGATCCAGATAAGCTCAAAGCGTACAATGTATCCTTGCCCGAAGTCACCAAAGCAGTACAGAATGCTAACGTCAACGTGCCAGGAGGATTTTTGATTACTCCTGACCAAGAAACACTGATTCGGGGAATTGGGCGGATTGAATCCATTGATAAGCTTAAACGTTCAGTTATTAAAGCAGTTAAAGGAATACCCGTATTACTGGAACAGGTAGCAGAGGTGAAAATTGGCCCAGGGCTAAGACGAGGAGATGGGCTATTCCAAGGCAAACGAGCAGTGATTTTAACTGTTTCTAAGCAACCTGCGGCAGATACTCCTACTGTTGTCAAAGCTGTAGAGGCAGCAATGGAAGAAATTAAGCCGGGGCTACCCCAGGATGTCAAGGTTACTAAAACCTTTGACCAAGATTTATTCATCGAAGCTTCGGTTAAAAACGTTGAGGAAGCTCTGCGTGATGGCATCATTATAGTTTCAGTCATCCTGATTATCTTCCTAATGAACTGGCGCACGGTAATTATTAGTCTGAGTGCGCTGCCTCTGTCATTACTGTTGGGGATGATTATTCTTAGCTGGACTGGACAAGGCATTAATACAATGACCTTGGGTGGACTAGTAGTTGCCATTGGTTCAGTGGTAGATGATGCGATCGTTGATATGGAAAATGTCTACCGCCGCTTGAGGGAAAACCAAATAGTAGGTAACCCGAAAAATCCTTTACAAGTTGTGTTTGACGGATCAGTAGAAGTGCGTGTTAGTGTTCTATTTTCTACAGTTATTATTGCCGTAGTCTTTGCACCAATTTTCGTCTTGTCTGGGGTCGAAGGTCGCATTTTCACGCCGATGGGAATGGCATATTTACTATCGATTCTTGCTTCTACCTTGGTTGCATTGACACTAACTCCAGCATTATGTGCCTTACTACTGGCAAATCGCCGTTTACCAAGTACAGAAACTTGGCTAGAGCGTAAAGCACATCAACTTTATCGTCCGGCGCTGAAGTTCTCAATTCGCTACCCCAGGATGATTTTAGGAATTGCCCTTGCAGGCTTAATCGCATCAATGATTATCTTACCTGGGTTAGGAAAAGTCTTCTTGCCAGAGTTTCAAGACCGCTCTTTGGTCAATTCGATGGTGCTTTTACCTGGGGAATCCTTAGATGCAACTGACCAAGCAGCTTTAGCGGTAATGGATTCATTGAAAAATGATCGCCGCTTCGATTTTATTGCGTTGCGCTCTGGGTTTGCTCAAGGAGATCCAGAAGTGGCAGGGGTAAACTTTGGTGAGTTGGATGTGCAGATTAGTGAAGCAGGCGCAAAAAATCGGGACAAGACTGTAGAGGCACTCCGCAAAGAGTTTGAAAAACTTCCTGGTGTCGCAACTAATATTGGTGGATTTATCTCACACCGAATAGACGATATCCTCTCAGGCGTGAGAAGTGCGATCGCTGTCAAAATTTACGGCCCCGAACTCGAACAACTCCGCATCCTTGGAAAACAGGTACAATCCGCCATGAATGGAATTCCCGGCATTGTAGATCTGCAACTAGAACCCCAAGTCCCAGTTAAACAAATTCAAATTCAATTTGACCGCGATGCAGCAGCTCGTTATGGGCTAACTGTGGGGGAACTAGCAGAAACAATTGAGACTGGACTGAATGGCAAAGTAGTTTCCCAAGTCTTGGAGAAACAACAAACGTTTAATCTTGTCGTCTGGTTGCAAGAACGCTATCGTAATAATTTAGACGTGATTGGTAACTTGTTGGTAGATACACCCAATGGGCAGAAAGTTCCTTTATCTCAGGTTGCCAAAGTTGAGTATGGCACAGGGCCAAGTACCATTAATCGTGAAAACGTTTCTCGGCTGATTGTAGTTTCTGCCAATGTTGCTGGACGGGATTTGGGTTCTGTAATTAAAGATGTACGCGATCGCGTTAAACAAATTCAACTTCCTGGAGGATACTACGTCCAATTTGGCGGTCAGTTTCAGGCACAGGAGCAAGCAACGCAGACATTAATTATTGCGAGTGCGGTTGCGATCGCGGTGATTTCTGTATTGATTTACTTTGCCGTTAAGTCGATTCCTGCCACAGCCATGATTATGATTAACTTGCCACTGGCATTAATTGGAGGTGTCATCTCTGTAGCCTTGAGTGGTGGGATTATTTCCGTTGCCTCTATGGTTGGTTTTATCACTCTATTTGGTGTAGCTACTCGTAATGGATTGTTGTTAGTGGATAACTATAACAATCGCCTAGCAGACGGGACACCACTTAAACAAGTAATTGTTGACGGTTCGATGGAAAGATTAGTTGCAATTCTCCTGACAGCACTTTCATCAGCACTAGGTATGGTTCCCTTAGTAATTGGTTCTGGTGCAGGCAAGGAAATCTTGCAACCTTTGGCAGTTGTAGTGTTAGGCGGCTTATTTACCTCTACTGCCTTAACACTCTTAGTTTTGCCAGCCTTATATTCACTATTTGGCAGATTCTTGATATCAAAAAAGACTACAGAATTACAAGATATTCAAGTCACTCCAGGTTCAGTTATATGACGCTTAATTTATTAATTCTTTCCAGATATCCCCCTGGAAATATAGAGATATCTATGCAATTACCATATAATTGCTCGCAATTTTCCTCATAACCAATCAGGAGTAAGTTCATGCAATCATTTAAAGTAGGTTTTATTGTTTTTGTAAGTGCAGGGTTGTTATTTTTAGGAGCTTGTAGTAATCAAGCTTCTGAATCCAGTAGTAATCCTTCAGGTGCTGCTACAGAAAATACTAATAAAACTGAACCAGCCACCAAAACTGAAACATCTGCTCATGGCGGCTCACTTCGTAAAAACTCTCAAGTCGTCGAAGTAGGAAAATATCACTTAGAGTTAGTACCTGAAAAGGAAGATAGCGCAACTCACTTAGATTTATATTTGCAAACAGGTGACAAACACGAAGCAATTCCAAATGCTAAAGTTACTGCTGATATTCAGTCACCAGATGGAAAGCAAAAAACTGTTCCCCTAACATATGATGCTGAGGGTAAACACTATGCTGCCAAATTAGATAAAATTGCGGCAGGTCAATATCAAGTGAAAGTTACAGCGAATATTGGCAGTGAAAAAGTCAACGGTCGGTTTAGTTTTAATCAATGATTTGAGTACCAAAGTCATGCACTCGTCGCTACTGAAATGGTGCCGGGTGCTATGACCAAATACCTAGCGCATTGAGCATTTTGAAGAGAGTTGCCTATCCTTTAGGTATCTTGCTTCCTCCAACTTTAGCAGCAGTGTTCATGAGTGCTTCAACTGTCGTGGTATTTGTTAATGCAATGCTATTGCGATGATTACAGTTAGGTTAAGCAGAGTTTGTAACAGCATTTTCTCTGAAGTACTTTTAGACACGGTAACTGGTTAAGTCAGTACTATTTTTGTAGAAATTCACTAAGAATTTCATCTTAATTTCATAGTGACCTGTCAAACTGGTTTTATAAAGGTTTATTTGCTAAAAATAAATCTACAATCTAGCTGATATATTTTCTTAATTGAATGATCCAAACAAAGAGAATGCTGATTTATGTTGCCGTATGTAATCTAGCTATCACATCTCTGAGCTATGCTGACTATGCAATTGCAAAAACGGATAACGATAAGCTAGGTACTATTGAGGATAGTTCGCAATATATTCATACTGGTTGGCAACTTGTAAAACAGACATTCCAGCTACACATTCCTAAAAATGGCAAGCCTATTTCCCAGCTGATTATAGACGTTCCACCCAAAGTAGCTGTAACTAATGATGTTGACGTATTGGATGAGCAAGGTCAAAAAATTAAAATTAATATCTTAGTAAGTAGTCAAAGAATTATTATAGATTTTCCTGAACTTGTTACTTCTAGCACTAGTAAGTTACAAATTAACTTCAATAAAGTACTACAACCAATTACTGGTTCTCTTTCTATTTACCATCTATCGGCTAAAGTTGTTGGTAGCGATGTAGAGAT
Source organism: Nostoc sp. C117 (assembly GCF_043099735.1). Taxonomy (NCBI): domain Bacteria; kingdom Bacillati; phylum Cyanobacteriota; class Cyanophyceae; order Nostocales; family Nostocaceae; genus Nostoc; species Nostoc sp. C117. The sequence goes on along the minus strand of NZ_CP170992.1, from coordinate 53,003 downwards.
TCCTGTGGGTGAAGTTCAAATTCCTTCACTTTAATTTATTTGTAAATTTAAATTATAACTGCTTAAATTTCATCTTGATTTCATTGTGAGTTGTCATTCTAGTAAATAGAGGTAGTATACCTCTTCAACAAAAAGATCACTAACAATTAAAACCTGATAATGGTTGCTAACTGGCTAATTCTCTTGATTAATGACTATGCAAATGAGGGAGTCAAATTTAGCTTTGCTAAGTTTAATATATCTATCAAGAGCAGATTAAATCATAAATAATGAGATGTAATTTAGCTAATTTATTTGATTATCGTAGAGGTAAATATGAAGAATTTATTGGTTTACACTGTTGTCTTAGCTCTAAATAGTATAGCTATTATTGCTCCTAGCTATGCCAGTGCCAGAACAAATGATGATAAGGTTCCTCATATTGATTCAAATACACAATTTCCTCCCACTAAGTGGGGAAAATTCAGGCATACTTTCCGATTGCACATTCCGCAAAATAGCAAAGCTGTTACTCAACTAATTGTCAAAATTCCAGCAAATATAATTATCAGTAATAATATTCAAGATATCGATGCCGTCGATGAAAAGGGACAAAAAATTAATACTAATGTAACTGTCACTGGTAAAAGAATACTATTATTTTTTGCCAAACCAGTTGCCCCTAATACTAAGTTTGATATCGACCTTAACAGGATAAAAAGACAAAATCTTGGTAATGGTTCTGTTTACAGTTTCTCAGTTAGAGAGGTTGGCATTGATGCAGAAATACCTATAGGTGTTGCTTCATTTCATACTTACTGATTAAATGTTTTTTTACTAATAAGCTAAAGAGTTTCATGAAACTCTCATGTATAAATGTGAAACTAATAATAAAAGAAAAATGTGTAGAAATTGTTAGAAGAAACAAAATAAAAAAATAGATTTATGTTAATGTATGTATTTTAGCCTTGACATCTTTTTCGGGTTATAATATTTGGGCAAGTGGAGAAACAGGTGATTTTATAACTTCTCATCTGTTTAAAAGTGTTGTCATTCTTATTACTACTTATCCCACAGATGCTACTCATAAATTTAAAGTTAATGTATAGGTTAACCTTTGGTATAACTTGCAATTAAGTTACCTGACGTAGTAGAATTCAAGTTAAAAATCAATCAGGGCAGATAATTCCTACAACAGTTTCTATTAATAGACAAAAAGTTACTGTATGTAGCTTTCTCATAACCAATAGATCTTGAGATAATACTCTTAGTTGTAATAAGAAGAGTCAAAAGCAAGAATTCACCACCCGTTTAAGGTGGTGAATTCACCTATATACTATGGACATACAAAGTAAGAAGCCAAAAAGTTTTGTACTCTTGTGTTACTAAGAAGTATAAGTGTGATTTGAATCATAAAATAAACTTTTAGCTCATGATATGCTTCAAAAAGCATTAATCATTTTATGGGTTCTTGGCAACTTTTGGTGATCTTGGTTGGGGCAAGGCAGAAGGCAGAGGGCAGAGGGCAGAAGTCGGAAGGGTAGAAGTAATAAATTCAAGCTTTGAGTTTGTTTAAGCTAGCAACTAATATACTTTGCATTTCCTCGACCTCATTCAATAGGGGAGTGAAAAGGTTTTTGTCAGCTAAATCTACTTCTTTAGCTATGATTAATTGGGTATCAAGTTCTCTCAAAGAGCCTAATGCAATATGTAAAAACTGTATGTATTCTGGCTTTGAGCGCCTTCCATAGCCTTCAGCTATATTGGATGCTACAGATACAGAAGAACGTCGGATTTGGCTGGTTAAACCATACAATTCTGATTGAGGAAATAGGCGGGTAAATTTATAACAATTGATAGCAAGTTGAACCGCCCTTTGCCAGATAAACTGATTTCTATAACTCATATAATCAAGTGTAAATTGTCAAAATTTTCTCCTCAAATAGCCAACAAAAATCGTCGTTCAAGTAAATCTATTTTGGCGCGACCATACATCTGTCGCTTTAACATTTTCAAGCGATTAATATGGCCTTCAACTGGGCCATTACTAACTGACATAGTTACACCTGCTTTCACAGCATTGTAGTCAGACTCTAAACTAACAGCGAAGGAGCGCAACAAAGAAACAGAGCTGTTTTTAGCTTTGTTGAACCAAGCATCGAGCTGCTCAGGTAGGCGTTGACGCACAAGGAATGCAAACTGTTGAGCTAGTTCAATAGCTGACTTCAAATCAGAATGGGCTGTTTGTAGTTGAGCGATGATTTCACGCTCATTAGGCTGTATTAATTCTGGTCGTCGCAAGACTAAAGCTGTGACGCGACTGGGGGTGAGAGGACGATGGGAGGAAGAACTAACCCTAGGGGACGCATTTTTCTTTGAACACTTTGCTGGCCCAAATCCGGGCAAGGTCTTGAGATAACGAGTGAAGCGAGCGACCGTGGCATAACCACCGATATAGCCGCAGGTGCGAATTTCTTCAAACAGTTCTTGGGTGTTGTGGTTCCCGCTATTCCAGCGACTGAGGAGGTAATCATGATAAGGGTTGAGAAGACTCAGACCGTGGTCGCTACGTTCACGACGTTCGGTAAAAGTTGAGCTACGCAAGTAATTGAATACGGTAGTTTTAGAAACTCCCAGCTCTTGAGCGATTGCTAGCCCTGAGAAGCCAACAGACCGCAGTCTCCAAACTTGCTCATGGATTTCCCTCCGTCTATCCCGTGCTTTGGCGGATTGAACTTTTCTTTTTAAAGATGTGTTTTGGGGAAACCTTGGCACAACTGAACTTTTATTAGTCTCAGCAATCATGGAAAGGTTATCGGGGAAAGGCAGAGAGCAGACGGCAGACGGCAGAAGGTTGGTTTGAGGGTTTTCCTGTGCAGCCAATCCGTCTGTATTCTCTGCCAAAAAGGGTTTAAGACCCCCAGCCAAGTTTTGAATTTCAGTGGTCTGCAATTGGGTGGGGTATGTATCCCCATCCAATTCCCCAATGCCTTCTTCAAGTGCTGTTTCCACCTCTAAATGCACTTTAGTATTAGTACTAAATACTTGTTTCTCCACTTCTTTAAGTACTTTGGCGTGAATACCAAAGACTTGATAGAGCGTTTGAGATAAGTTCTGCAATAAGTGAAAACGGTCTGCAACTTGAATGGCTTCTGGCGCGCCTTGACGAATACCACTTTCATAAGTTTTTGACCGATCTCGTGAGACGACTTTGACACCAGGGTGAGCTTTTAACCATTCTGCTAAGGTTTCAGCTTTTGCGTCTTTGAGTAGAGCGATTGGTCGGCTACGTTCCAGGTCAATCAATGCTGTGCCGTAAGTTTTGCATTTGCGAAAACAAAAGTCGTCTACCCCAAGAGTATGTGGCGTTACGATTGATGGCAGTGGGATTGAGCGGACTAAATTTAACAGTGTGTTGCGAGAAACTTTTATCCCCCATTGCTGTGAGAGTCTTACCCCTGCTGCACCACCCACAGATAAACCAATTGCGCTCAGTCGTTGCGCTAAACGCTGAGTCCTTCGCGCCCAAGGTGCGGTTACACTTGTCAGCCTTTCGGTAAAAATACGCCGTTTACATAAAGTGTTAATGCAAAAAAACTTTCGCACCCGTAACTGTAGGGTAATACTGTAATCAGCCCAGGGCAGGTCTGTTAACTTACGTTCGTAGCGGCTATGAATTCGGTGAGTTGGGTGGTTACAAACTGGGCAATTAATGACAGTTTGCATCGCAGAGACAATCAACGTAATCGTCCCTTGTACTTTGTCAAATTGCCATCTCTTCAGTTGAAGGTTTGTTGTATCAGGTAACAGGTGGTATAGCAATTCCATACCAAAAGTTTGACGGAGTAAAGTTTGAAGTTAGTAATTCAATTCTATCCCTTCCTCCTTCTTTTTTTCCCCCCTTCTGCCTTCTGCCCTCTGCCCTCTGCCTTCCCCCAAGCGAGATCACCAAAAGTTGCCAAGAACCATTTTATGCTTCAAAAATCAGCTTCAAAGTAGAAAAACAACTGTTTTGGCGTAATATCACATATTCCACAGGTGCGCTTGTAAATACGGGTAGATATAGCGTAGATGACACCAGGGCAAGCTAAACAGTTTAGTTTCAAATCCAGGGAAAATTAAAAATTGTTAACAGGTTGATCCCAAAAGATGTTAACAAGTTTATATTTTAGCGAGTGTAAGCTGTTAACAAGTTTATGACTGACCCAATAGCCAAAGGTGGGCGAGGCCACAAAGCCCCCTACGAAACTACCCACGTCAGGATTGCTGAGGGGATCAAACCTGTTGTAGAAAGGCTTAGTGCCGTTTACCGTCAAAAATTTTTTGGCAATACAAACCCAGACTGCAATGGAGCAACTGAAGTAATAGAACGAGTGGAAGCTGCGTTATCACCAGTTGTACCGACCGTTGAGAATTATCAACAAGTTTGCACGCGCTACTTGGCATCGTTGCAGCTAGAGGAGCAAGCACCTGAATACAAAAAAGCAAAACAGCATATTGAGGCATTTATTCAAGAGTTAAAAATGGCGAGATTGTCACTGACTCCATCTTTGAAGAAGATGAATGTTGAAGCATTGCAACTATTGCGTCAAGAATTTAAAAATAATTGGTTGAGTTTCTTTGAAGCAATCTCAATCGAACCTGGGTATTTTCAGACCTTTGAAGAATTATTACAAGCTTTAGAACGAGAAATGGCTGTACCGTATGGGGATTTAGAATCTCATGAAAAAGATTTTCTTCGTGGTTGGGATGAGGTTTATAGCAAAGCGTGTGCTGAGGCTGACCGACGAAAACACGGGGCAAGTTCTAACTTCAACTGGTTTGAGCAGTAGTAGGTGTTAAAAACTTTATCATAGAGAAGGACAAACATGGTAAATTTAGAACTTAATGATGAACAATTAAACATAATTTCAAAAGCTTGCGAACTTCTATCTCGAATTTACATGGGACAACTTGAAGAAGTAGCTTTGTTATTTTCTGAGTTGCCAGATGAGCAATATCAAGAATTAGTTGATACATTAAAATCACTCAAGTCTATTATCAAAGTTACATCAAAACAATCAAACTCTGGAATCAGAGATGAAAATATCCCAGAAGTAGCTCGTCACGCTTACGATATTCATCAAGTAATCCGCCATTATTTAGCTCGGAAACACTTTCCCCAAGGTGGTGCTGCTGTTCATTTTGATTCGCCTAATGCTTACGGAAGTCTGTCTCTACCAACAATTAGTGAATAATTTTTTCAAATCAAATTGGTATTAATTTTTGACTGAGTTTAGTTGTTTTATTCAGTAAAATATTGCTAAATATGAAAGATATTTTAATAAAATTTAGTAAGTAATATTTTAACTCTACTTTCCTTGTTAGACGTAATCTTCAAATTGGAAAATACCGTTGTAAAATTGGATATAAAGAAGCAGCAATTGCCTCGAACTTATCACCATCTGGATAGGGGCGAGAAATTTCTTCACCGTCTTCGTTCAACCATTCTTGCTGTATTGGAGTATACTCAAGCGATAGAATAGCATTTCTCCACCAGCCAGATAATGCTAGATGTTCACTCCCCCAAAATAGCCGAAAATCAACCTTATTATTTCGATAAAATTCATTAACAGGATTAGCATAAGGACGGTTTTTCGGATCAAAGGTTTCGGTAAAATAACCTTGAAAATCAATTACTAAAAGCCCTTTTTCAATTTCTGCTGTCAATTTAAAGCGAGAATGTAAATAATGAGCAGATAAGATTTTAGCGGCTGTTAATTCAAATTCTATAGGTAAAGTAGATAAACTCATTAATTAATAATTTCCTTGAATAACAATGCGAAGATTATTGAAAAACTGATGCCTTGGATAAAAACTGTTTATTACTGAATTTTTTAATGTTTACTCAAGTCCTACAGTATCTCGTTTGGGTTTGCGTTGCCCAACACGCCCCGAAGACTTTTTAGTGGTTTTAGGCATTTCCTGTTGAGTTGCTTTTTCATCTAGTGTCTTCTCTTCTAATGTGGGAGTGCCGATAATATTTGTCTTTAGTGGTGCTTCACTAATTGAAGAATCAGCAAGTTTTGTTTTCTTACGAGTTTGTTTTTTCTTGGGTGCTGGCTCTATAGAGGTTTCATCTGGTGTTGTTGAAGTCGTTTCATTATCGCTCTCCCTGACAGGCTTTTTACGAGTTCGTTTCGCTGGAGACGATGGTTTGTCAGATTTTGGGGGCGGTGCAACTACATCATTATTCCCCTTAGATAAATCCACCGCCGCTTTTGGTACAGAGGTCGAACCCATACCTATCTGTAGCAAATGCCACAAATGTTCACGGCGACTTTCCATGTAAGAGAGTTTTTGCTCCCCCTCAGTGGTATCCAAAGCCATACGTTCACATTGGGCTAGTGTGAGCGTATGTTCATGCAGTCGTTCTAAACTCAAAGTATCGTGACCATCATGCAATGCTGCTGCTACAGCCCGGATAAGCCAGTCCTTGAGTACCCCAACACAACCAATGGAACGCTCATAAAAGTAAAGCCAATGCTGCATCAACTCTTTGACATCAACATTCAGAGGTACTTGCATCAGCAGTGCCAATAATGCTGCTTGAAAATCCTGGCGGTCTTGTTCATTTTGATATAAATAACGCGGAAAATGAATATCTAGCCCCCGCCGGGATGCTTGACCACTTAAATTGCGAAAATTGAGCAGTTCGTAAGTCCCAATCAGAATATGTAGCACTCCCGTAACATTGGTCATGGACTTAATCCAGTCCAACTGGTCTAAAAGCTTACCAGCACTTGCACCAGTCCCAATCTTCATTAAGTGCTGTGCTTCATCCAAAATCACTGCCCGTACACCACGCTTGGTCATCGCTTCTTCTAATGCGTGACGCAGTTCAGGCGAATCATTAAACTGGGCTGTTTTAGTCCGCCCACGCCCTTTCTTCTCCCAAGTTTGTTCCGCGTCAATATCTATCAGCATCCGCCGCTCATAGAATGGTTCTCCCAAAAGTTTCAGTGCAGTGCGGTAATAATCTGCTCGATTAAACACCCCACCATCCGGTGGTCGTGTTTCTAACAGCAATAACGGTATTGGGGGCCCAGAGCCGTTACGATAGCTCAATGAATTGGAAACACCGGGTAACTGTTCGGGTACATTCTCATTTAACCGTTTAGCAATCTGCCGAATCATTGTTGTTTTACCCACACCGCTTGGCCCATAAACCAACACATGAGCAAATCCGGCGGGTTCTCGAATCGCACGCATTAACAGCATATCTACCCGTGCTAACTGGGGATGTAAAACTGCATACTCCTTAAACTGAGTCAGTTTCGACTGTATTTCGCCGTTAAGATTGTCGGTTAAAAAATTGTCCATTAACGGTATTCCCCTAGTATCGGCAGTCGTGTGAGATCCAACAGTTCAACGTTGTTTTGCAGTAGTGGCAATTGTTCGTCATCTTGACTGTGTGCTTCTATCTCCGGCTCAAGAGTGCTGACTCTTGGGAACTGGGGTACACTTTCCTTATTGGGTGTTACATTCTCCAGCACCCCAACCGCTTCCAAATCCCGTAAACGTTGCATGAGTAAAGTTTCATGCTCTTGCACCGCCGCGATGAAGTCGGCAAGGCGTTTGGCAGAGATATTTGTACTCACAGCATTACGCTTATCTTGTTGTCTAATTTCTTGGGCTGCTAACAGCACTTCTTTCTCCGTGCGTCCGGCAAAGGTGCTGTAATACTGGGAGATACATTTGACCCATCTTCCCTCCAGGTACGCATAAGCTACACCCATGTCAAAAGGGTCATAGCGCACACTGACTTTGGTTTTTTCGACAACTGGATTGCGGAAAGCATCGTTCCAGTAATAAAGATAATTAACTTTAATTCCCTGTCCCGGCTGGACTTTAGCATTACCTTTGGGTGTGCTAGGGCGTGTTGCCATGAGGAAGTCTTCGTTGTATGCAATGCGTCGGTGTTCCCTTTCCCCTGTAGCAACGATTGCGTCGGTATAAACTTGTAATGGTGTCTCACCCAAGGAATCATGTATGCTCGTGTCATAAATGGTGTATGCCCACTCACACAAGTAGGTATATAAATCTACCAACGTCCAAACGGCAAGTTGTTTGGGGTCAACAACTTTGGTTAATTGACGTGGCTGCTTACTGGCTTGGGTGTTGCCGAGTAAGTTAAAGATAAATTCTGTATTGGTTGTACCGAATAATCGCTCAACTACTGAGCCAAAACGGGGCTTACCACCAGGACGAGTCTTTTTAATGCAGTGGTAACGTGCTAATAAGGTATCAAAGTAAACGCTATGAAATTCCTTGCCGCCATCTACAACTACAGATTGGGGAAAACGACCCTCACGCTGAACACACAACCTTAGTGCCATCATGCAAGACCTGTAAGAAGGTGGGTCAAAGGTGAGATAAACTGCTAATATGCGTCTGGAGTAGGCATCAATCAGTAATGTCAACCAAGGTCGTCCTAAGTTCCGACCAGTCACTTGGGAGCGTAATTCAATGTCAAGCTGGGTGTGGTCAAGATGGCAGATAGCAAAGGGTCTGTCTCCATGCCTGGGTGTAGTTTTAGCTAGTTCTAAAACAATCGGTTCTGTTGCGTATGCAGCTTTTGCCCCTTGGCGTTTTAAAGTCTGCTCATGGATGGGACGCTTTTTTAGCCGAGTATAAAATGTGCGCTGACTCAGTGGGGTAATGTTGGCAGCACAGCAGGCTCTTGTATAGGCGCGATAAACGGAAGCGGCGGGAGCTTGTCTTGGTGTCTCGAAGTGTTCGGTAATAAATTGATCTAATAATTTGCTTGCATCTGTTGGTGCTTTGGGTAGGCGATTTCCTCTACTAGCGGTACGTGGCAGTAACCCAACATAACCGCAACCAAAAGTGGCTTCGGCTTCCCGAAACTGTTTGACCCATCGAGACAAGGTGCTTTGAGGTATGTCCTTATATATGTCTGTGCGGTGCTGGAAATATGCTTGTACTAGATGAAATCTGTGATTAGCTCTTTGTAGATCCGTAGGCGAGGCAGCATCCATCAATTCACGCACTTTTTCATTGATGGTTGTGTGTGTTTCTGAAGTATGAATGTTGATAGTGCCGCTATCAAATAATTGCAGAAAAAATGCTGTGGGCAATTGCATTGGTTGCCCAACTTCGGGTAAAAGTGTGGTTGTCTTCTCACCCAAGTTAACTAACCCTGTTGTGTCACTTTAGGCAGAGGAAAAATAGAATTCAGGGTGAGCCAGGAAGATAAAAATTGGAGAAGTTAGCCTATAAACAATAGATTGAAGTTTAGAAAAACCCAAAGAAAGCTGAGGAATGGGAAAAACTGTTAACCAAGGATATATGAGATTAAATAAAATGAAAGGTTGAATAATTAAACGCAGATTATTCAAAATATTTGGTTCTTCAGCACTTGTTATGCTAAATTGTTAGCCAAAAAGCTTAATAAATAAAAATAATCGTATCAGCTATTGAGAAAAAACTTTGACCTAATTGACTTATAAAGCATATTTGTTGTTAGCTGTAATTACAAGAGAAATATTTTTTGGTGTATTTACAGTCATGAATAGGAAACAAAATATTAAAATCCTAACAGCGCTTCTTGATTTAAAAGATGTGAAAGTTATATCTCATCGGATTCATGAGGGGATAGGAATGATTTTACAAACTGAATCAACAAAATCATACAGTAATTGTCCTCGCTGTGGTACAAAAAGCCATAGATTACATCAAAATCATCGATACGTTGTTAAAGACTTACCTTTTGGAGAAAAGCCAGTATTTTTAGAAATAAATAGGAGACAATTCAAATGTGAAAAATGTGAAAAACCGTTTAGTGAAAAGCTAGATTTTGTAAGTAAGAAAAGAACTTATACAAAACGGCTAGCAGACAAGATAATACAAGATGTTGTAGAAAATGATATTCATAGTGTAGCAAATAAAGGGATAGTGACAACAGAAGAAATAGAAAGAATGTTAAAAGATGCCTCAGAAAAATTATCTGATAACAAACCTGATTTTATAAAAAGGCTTGGAATTGATGAAATAGCTCTAGTTAAAGGCAAGGGTAATTACTGTGCAGTATTAATAGATTTAGATACATCTAAATTAATAACTTTGTTAAGTGGGCGCACACAAGAGGTAGTAAAGAAAACCCTTATAGAGTGGGGAACTGAGGTTTTAGCACGAATTGAGGAAGTGAGTATAGATTTGTGGGTAGGTTACAAAAATGTAGTAACAGAATTAATGCCCAATGCTCAAGTAGTAGCAGATAGATTTCATGTGATGACACAAATCAATAAAGAACTAGATACACAAAGAAAACAAGAGAAGCGGAATCTAGAAGAATTAGTTAAAAAAGCGCAATCATTATCAAAAAAATCTAAGTACGAAAAAGTATTGTCGGGACTAAAAAATAGTAAATACGTTTTATTGAAAAATGAGTCAGACTTAAATGAAGAGCAGATAAACAAACTTTATCAAGTGAAAAATTTATCTCCTATTCTCAAAGAAATGCATGAATTAAAAGAAAAAATTAGAAAGATTTTCAATAAGACAGATAACTGGTATCCGGGAGTTTTTAAACTCGGGATGTGGTTAGCAAAAGCTAAAAAATATTTTCCCAAGAGTAACAATACTATTATCCGTTGGTTTGATGAGATTATTGCTTACTTTGATAATGGGACAACTAGTGGTGTTGTGGAAGGCATTAATAACAAACTTAAGCTAATTAAACGTTCCGGCTATGGATTTAGAAACTTTGATAATTTCCGAGTTAGATGCTTGTTAAATTGGCATTTAAACTATTAGTTAAGCATATTATGTACTGAAGAACCAAATATTTTTCCAACCTTTACCATTATCCCACCAAGGGTGAGAAGCAAATGTTGATTGAGGATCACCTGGAGAAGGGCGCAGAGATTCTGAATGAAGACTAACCATGAGGTAGGCACTACATACAATCTCCCACCATCGTTCAATATCTTCATAGCGAGTGAAACGATAATCTGCCCAACCTAATTCATTCTTACTCTGCTTTAGACCATATTCAACCCATGTTCTTAAGCCATAGAAATTTCCAACTTCTCTTGATGTAATGTCTGGATATTTACTCATGACATACCAGGTAGAATTTCCTGGTAAGTTCTCTGTATCTGTGGTAATTTGCCAATACCTATGTTCGCCACGTTTCCCGTGAATTATTTCCCTAATAAACCGATTCTCACTGCTTAAATCAGAGAATACTCTTTTAAACCTATGCCACTTTAAGTATTGAGTATACTGACCCTTAAGCAAGTCTACAGAATGGTTTGAGCGGATTGCTACTAAATAATTTAAACCTAGTTCATCTAATACAGATACAAAATTTGTCCCACTCTCACCGTATAAACTATCAGCTAGTACCAAATTGAATTTAAAACCCATCGACTGTAACTTTCGTATTAGCATTGCCCCGATTTGAGGCTTGGTCAGATATTTATCTCCTGGCTTTAACTTCTCGCGTGGTTTGTACACTTCAAACAGTAGTGGAAATGTCATTCCACAAAATACGCCATAGGCTGTGACTGCCACAACTCCATTCTCTACTTTTCCCAAATTACCTATATATTGCCGTTTCACATAATCTGTTGTATTCCCTTTCTTTTTATCTCCTGTCTCATCAATAATTAAAATGATTGGTCTTCCTTTTAAAACCTCTAAAATTAGCTCTAATCTCAAAGTTCTTAGCTCTTCTACATCCCAAGATGTTGTAGTTAAAAAATGATGTAGCCCTTGATAGTTATCTAGCCCGACAATTTTCGCTATTTCTGGCAGGCTTTTACGTTTTAATTCCGAAATACACCCTATATGCAGATACTTAAACGCTTCAAAATTTCTGACATCTGAAAACAGCTTTTTATACCAAAGACAATATTCATCCACAAATTTAACGGTTTCTTTGGGTGGACGAGGCTCTACCATGCTCTGTGTCTTCGTTCTGGGCTTTGTACATCCTTATACTACCGCGATAGTGACACAACAGGGCTAAAGTCCAAAGTTGTGCGTCCCAGACTAATAAGGTATTGGGCAAAAGTGTTGTGGGCGAGATGATTTGTTGATGATGCCCAGTTGTCCCTATAGCTAAATGTGTATGAGCAGTATGAGTTTGTTGGTCTGTCCATAATTGAACTCGCCAATGTTCCACTAGGGGAACTGCATACAAGTCTACGTAGACTTGCTCTGTGGCAATCATGGCGTAGATATCGTTAGCACGTACTCCAGGTATGCTTGCAAGTGTGGCGGCAATGGTTGTTCCTGGGGTGGCTTGAACTGCTGAAGAGATTTGTTCTGTAATGGAGTGAGGGATATTGGCACTGAACCTAAAGTAATCTTCTAAAAACATTAGGTTCTGAGTGAATACGGGATTTAGTTCGGTATCGGTGCGAACGTGGTATGTGAGTCCATAAGATGCGGCGTAAGCTTCTCCTGGTGGGCAATGCCAATGACCAGTTTCAGTTTTTTGGTAGCGTGAGGGGTATTTTTGGGCTAGTCGTTTTAATTCGGTTTCGGTTTTCCATTCTTCCCATGCTGCACCCGTCGTCCGCAGCACGAAGAAGTCTGGGGTATGGTAATGACCTATTTTTCGTCCGTTTTGGTTTTGGTACTGAATTTTAAATGGCGGTGGTTGGTCGTAGAACTCTAGCACCTGTGGGTCATGTTCCATTTGATAAATCGCCCACAGTTCTACTGTGTGGCTTTCAAATTGAATGGTTTGACCCATTTTGCGGCTAGGGTAAACTCCACTGACGTTTTTGGCCCGCCCTTGTACTCTGCGAGAAGGTGGCGCAGCGCGAATTGCGGCGATTAAGTCTTTGCAAGATGCCGTTAGTTGCTGTTGCTTACACCAATAATCAAATTCATCGTCTGTCATGAGAGTTTCTCATCCAAGAAAAGAGTGTTTCTCTTGTCAGGAGACAGTTTTAAGATTTCAATACGCCAGAAAAAACTACGGAGTCATAGTTTTTAGTGAAGCATATCTTGGAATTTTGAACCATATTTTGAATTAAAAGTTTAAGTTAGAGCAATTTTAAGAGAGATTTTTTGTCCAAGTTTTGTCTCTTTGTGTTTTTTCAACTCATTCTTTAGTTATGCTTCAAAATTTCAACTCTATCTCATGATTTGATTCAAAGTTTTATTTTGTGATTGGTGAGAATGCTTGAAATTGCGTTAACTCTTTCTCAATTTATGGTTCAAAATTTTTCTCATATTATGGGTTCTTGGCAACTTTTGGTGATCTCGCTTGGGGGAAGGCAGAGGGCAGAGGGCAGAAGGCAGAAGGGGGGAAAAAAAGAAGGAGGAAGGGATAGAATTGAATTACTAACTTCAAACTTTACTCCGTCAAACTTTTGGTATGGAATTGCTATACCACCTGTTACCTGATACAACAAACCTTCAACTGAAGAGATGGCAATTTGACAAAGTACAAGGGACGATTACGTTGATTGTCTCTGCGATGCAAACTGTCATTAATTGCCCAGTTTGTAACCACCCAACTCACCGAATTCATAGCCGCTACGAACGTAAGTTAACAGACCTGCCCTGGGCTGATTACAGTATTACCCTACAGTTACGGGTGCGAAAGTTTTTTTGCATTAACACTTTATGTAAACGGCGTATTTTTACCGAAAGGCTGACAAGTGTAACCGCACCTTGGGCGCGAAGGACTCAGCGTTTAGCGCAACGACTGAGCGCAATTGGTTTATCTGTGGGTGGTGCAGCAGGGGTAAGACTCTCACAGCAATGGGGGATAAAAGTTTCTCGCAACACACTGTTAAATTTAGTCCGCTCAATCCCACTGCCATCAATCGTAACGCCACATACTCTTGGGGTAGACGACTTTTGTTTTCGCAAATGCAAAACTTACGGCACAGCATTGATTGACCTGGAACGTAGCCGACCAATCGCTCTACTCAAAGACGCAAAAGCTGAAACCTTAGCAGAATGGTTAAAAGCTCACCCTGGTGTCAAAGTCGTCTCACGAGATCGGTCAAAAACTTATGAAAGTGGTATTCGTCAAGGCGCGCCAGAAGCCATTCAAGTTGCAGACCGTTTTCACTTATTGCAGAACTTATCTCAAACGCTCTATCAAGTCTTTGGTATTCACGCCAAAGTACTTAAAGAAGTGGAGAAACAAGTATTTAGTACTAATACTAAAGTGCATTTAGAGGTGGAAACAGCACTTGAAGAAGGCATTGGGGAATTGGATGGGGATACATACCCCACCCAATTGCAGACCACTGAAATTCAAAACTTGGCTGGGGGTCTTAAACCCTTTTTGGCAGAGAATACAGACGGATTGGCTGCACAGGAAAACCCTCAAACCAACCTTCTGCCGTCTGCCGTCTGCTCTCTGCCTTTCCCCGATAACCTTTCCATGATTGCTGAGACTAATAAAAGTTCAGTTGTGCCAAGGTTTCCCCAAAACACATCTTTAAAAAGAAAAGTTCAATCCGCCAAAGCACGGGATAGACGGAGGGAAATCCATGAGCAAGTTTGGAGACTGCGGTCTGTTGGCTTCTCAGGGCTAGCAATCGCTCAAGAGCTGGGAGTTTCTAAAACTACCGTATTCAATTACTTGCGTAGCTCAACTTTTACCGAACGTCGTGAACGTAGCGACCACGGTCTGAGTCTTCTCAACCCTTATCATGATTACCTCCTCAGTCGCTGGAATAGCGGGAACCACAACACCCAAGAACTGTTTGAAGAAATTCGCACCTGCGGCTATATCGGTGGTTATGCCACGGTCGCTCGCTTCACTCGTTATCTCAAGACCTTGCCCGGATTTGGGCCAGCAAAGTGTTCAAAGAAAAATGCGTCCCCTAGGGTTAGTTCTTCCTCCCATCGTCCTCTCACCCCCAGTCGCGTCACAGCTTTAGTCTTGCGACGACCAGAATTAATACAGCCTAATGAGCGTGAAATCATCGCTCAACTACAAACAGCCCATTCTGATTTGAAGTCAGCTATTGAACTAGCTCAACAGTTTGCATTCCTTGTGCGTCAACGCCTACCTGAGCAGCTCGATGCTTGGTTCAACAAAGCTAAAAACAGCTCTGTTTCTTTGTTGCGCTCCTTCGCTGTTAGTTTAGAGTCTGACTACAATGCTGTGAAAGCAGGTGTAACTATGTCAGTTAGTAATGGCCCAGTTGAAGGCCATATTAATCGCTTGAAAATGTTAAAGCGACAGATGTATGGTCGCGCCAAAATAGATTTACTTGAACGACGATTTTTGTTGGCTATTTGAGGAGAAAATTTTGACAATTTACACTTGATTATATGAGTTATAGAAATCAGTTTATCTGGCAAAGGGCGGTTCAACTTGCTATCAATTGTTATAAATTTACCCGCCTATTTCCTCAATCAGAATTGTATGGTTTAACCAGCCAAATCCGACGTTCTTCTGTATCTGTAGCATCCAATATAGCTGAAGGCTATGGAAGGCGCTCAAAGCCAGAATACATACAGTTTTTACATATTGCATTAGGCTCTTTGAGAGAACTTGATACCCAATTAATCATAGCTAAAGAAGTAGATTTAGCTGACAAAAACCTTTTCACTCCCCTATTGAATGAGGTCGAGGAAATGCAAAGTATATTAGTTGCTAGCTTAAACAAACTCAAAGCTTGAATTTATTACTTCTACCCTTCCGACTTCTGCCCTCTGCCCTCTGCCTTCTGCCTTGCCCCAACCAAGATCACCAAAAGTTGCCAAGAACCCTTTGCTTGGATTATAGAACATCTGCATCACTTGAAAGTCGTAAGCGATCGCCCGTCTTGGTCACAAGTCCTAGCGAGGATAACAAAACGTTTTAAAACCTTCTGCCGTCTGCCTTCTGCCATCTGCCTTAAAGTGCGTAACTTTCAATGATCACCAAAATCTGACAAGAACCATATTATGATTCAAAGCATAATAAGCTAAATTAAACCACATTAATCCAAAAATCAGCAGTAATAATTTCCCCGTTACGATTGAATTGTCCCCAAAGTTTATACTTGCCTGCTTGCGGAAAGCTAGTCATAAAATGAACCTGTCCAGTTGGGCTATTTTTGAGTGCGTGAGCATGGATGTAATCTGCTGCTGTTAATGAGCTTGACTGTCGCAGGATAACCAAATGTCCTTTTTCTCCCAAGTAAGGTTGCAAGTCTGTTAACGGTTGATTGTTAGCAGCATCTTGTAATTTAAACATTAAAGTCACTTCTTGACCTGCTTTTACAGTGGGTTCAGAAAGAGCGAGATTGACTTGAGTATCATTGAAAGTTTTACTACGCTTAATGTCAATTTCTGGAGCAGCAATACTGATTCCTGGAACTTGTGTTTTCAATACTGAAATTTGCTCTGTTTGACCAGTAGGTTTGTAGTCACTAAAAAATGTGTAACCACCTGCTTGGGGAAAACTAGCTTCTACTTTGAACTGACCATTATCTTTATATGTAGGATGAAGATGGCTGAAAAACTGAAGATCGTCACTGACAATAATTAAATGCATGAGCTTTTCTTGAAAAGTGTCAAACTTGGCGATCGCCTTCCCTTCTAAATCTTCAACATCAATCAATAGCGAAATATTTTTATTTGGGGTGATTTCACTGGAAACTTTAAGTTTTGCTTGAGTCACTGCTTTCTTCTCACCATGAACTGTGCTACTTGTTGAATGTTCTCCATGATGACTTTCATTGATTGAAGGCTCTTCATGATTATGACTTCCGCTCGTTAAATGCTCCTCATGCTGATGTGTACTAACAGACATTGCTTTTTCTTCAGCTTTAGGTAATGATGAGCAAGCTTGAACTAGTACCAAAGTAGTAGTGATAGCGATCGCATTTATAAATCTATTCATTGATTTTCTCCTTTACTCAAGATAAAGTGAGTTTAAATTGTCTAGTTGAGTGGAGAGTCAAGAGGAAAAATCAAGAAATTTTTATTTTTTTGATTTGAATTAATAAAAAATATGTTCATTTTTGAGTGAACGTATTGTTAAAAATTATTTTTTAGATTAACCCTGATTTTTAATTAATAATGGGGCAAATTGTTGGATAATATGTTTCTGATTGAATTTTCCAGCCAGACAGCATCCCTGACAAATCTTGTCTCAAAATAAGTAATTGCTGAATCTGATCATCAATAGCTTGTACCTTATCCTCAAGCTTGATTTTTATATGTTCACAGGGTAATTCGCCCTCATCATGAACATTCAAAAATTCTTTGATTTCGGCTAAAGTTAAACCCAGACTTTGGGCGCGTTTAATAAAGTGCAGGCGAGCTAAAACATCAGTTTTAAATAATCTAAAACCACCCTCAGTTCTGCCTGATGATTTGAGTAGACCAAGCTCCTCATAGTAGCGAATGGTTTTAATCGGCACTCCACTTTCTTTAGCAACTACACCAATCTGTTTTGACTTTTCTTGAACTAGCATAATTACTTCTCTTAAATTTAATCGTCTACTTTATCCTAGATTCTCCAGTCAGATGGAGAGTCAAGTATCAATTCGATTAAAAATAATGGGGTAAAGTGAAAACCCCCTAAGCTCAAGCCAGGGGATGTACGCCAAGTTAAGAATTCTCGCTGATTTTCAGGGGAGTACGTCAACTCTTGATTGTTTTGCTAACTTACCTGCTTGATTCCTTGACTTTGGTACGCCTACAAACAGTGAGCGAATCTGAGTAATCACGATATATAGAATAGGCACTACAAACAAACTCAAGAAAGTTGCAACGAACATTCCACCAAAGACAGCAGTACCAAGAGATTGGCGACTAGCCGAACCTGCACCTGTAGCGACAGCGAGCGGCCAAATTCCTAGTAGAGTTGAAATCGCAGTCATGAGAATTGGACGTAAGCGTTCAGAAGAAGCTTTCACGGCTGCTTTGGTAATCGAATAACCTTGTTCGCGTAATTGGTTAGCAAATTCGACAATCAAAATCGCATTTTTGCTAGCTAAACCAATTAACATCACTAATCCAACCTGACAGTAAACATCGTTATATAAACCGCGCCATGATTGAGCTAACAATGCTCCCAAAACAGCTAACGGAACTGACAATAAAATAATCAAGGGGTCAACGAAGTTATTGTATTGAGCAGCTAGCACTAAGAAAACGAAGAAAATTCCTAGACCAAAAATAATTGGTGCTTGACCACCAGATTCTAATTCTTCTAAGGTAATACCTGACCATTCGTAGCTCATGTTTTTTGGCAAGACAGTAGCGGCTAAATTCTTCATCGCTTCTATTGCTTGTCCAGAGCTAAAACCAGGTGCAGCTGCGCCATTAATTTCAATTGAGCGATATAGATTGTAGTGATTAATTGTTTGCGGCCCGGTGGTTGGTGTAACCTTCACCAAACTACTGAGGGAAATCATCTCACCCCGTCCAGAACGCACATATAGTTGTCCAATATCTTCTGGGTTAGAGCGAAACTGTTGATCTGCTTGGACATATACTCGGTACGTGCGACCAAAAGCATTAAAGTCATTGACGTAGCGGGAACCGATGAAAGTTTGCAATGTGCTAAAAATATCTCTGACAGGGACTTGTAAGGCTTCGGCTTTTTCTCTATCTACTTCGATAAGTAACTGCGGTGCATTGGCTGTGTAGGTACTGAATACACCTTGCAATCCTGGTGTTTGATTGGCGCGACCGATTAAATCGTGGCTGATTTTGACTAAATTATTGATATCACTATTATTGCGATCGCCTCTATCTTGCAACTGAAAAACAAAACCACCCACACTCCCTAAACTTTGGATAGTAGGAGGATTTACCGCAAACACGGCTGCGTCTTTGATTGCTGACAGTCCACCTCTAGCTTGATTTACAATTGCTGATGCAGTTTGTTGGGCTGTTTTTCGGACATCCCAAGATTTTAGCGGTGCAAATATCAAGCCTCGGTTGGGAGTATTACCACTAAAACCAACACCACCCATTGCAAAAGTACCTTGAATTTCTGGGATTTTCAGCAGTGTTTTTTCTGCTTGCTTCGCAACTTCACGGGTGTAGTTGAGTGAAGTACCATCTGGCCCCTGCATTAAGTTAATAAAATAACCTTGGTCTTCTTCTGGTAAAAATGCTGTGGGGACGCGCAGGTAAAGCCAGCCTGTCCAAACCAAAGATGCAATAAACAGTACCACAACAACGATTTTAAAGTTGATCAGCAACCGGAGAATTTGTTGGTATCCTTTTTGCATCCAGTCAAGTAACCAATTAATCGCTCCAAAAATCCAGCCTAGTAAACCGCGTGGTTTTTGAGTTTTCCGCAACAACATAGCTGCCAGAGCTGGAGTTAAGGTAATAGCAATAAAAGTCGAAAGTACAATTGAGAAAGCGATCGTCAGTGCAAATTGTTTATATAGTTGTCCCGTTGTTCCAGGGAAGAATCCCACAGGAATAAACATAGCCATGAGTACGAGGGATGTGGCAATTACCGCCCCAAACAGTTCTGTCATGGATTCACTAGCCGCCCGCCGGGGATTCATCCCTTTACTCTGGATAAAGCGGTTAATTTGTTCGACGATGATGATTGCATCGTCTACCACCATCCCCGACCCTAAAGTCAAACCAAACAAAGTCAAGCTGTTAAGTGAAAAATCGAAAATTTTTACAAAGGCAAACGTTCCAATTAAAGAAATTGGAATTGTAATTGCGGGAATGAGGGTAGTGCGCCAGTCTTGTAAGAAAACAAAAATTACTAAGACAACTAGCACAATCGATTCCAATAAATTTTTGACAACTTCCTGGCGAGATGCTTCAACAAATAGTGAAGAATCATAGGGAAATTCATATTTCAAACCAGGTGGAAAGTCCTTTGCAATTTGCTCCATTTCGGCTTTTACCGCATTAGCAATCTTTAAAGCATTGCTTCCAGGAATTTGCAGGATTTGATAGCCAACAGCAACATGACCACTATAACGAGCAAAGGAACTGTAATTTTCTGCCCCAAGTTCAGCACGACCAACATCTTTAAGCTTCACCAGTGTGCCATCTGTACCTGCTTTGATGACCATGTTTTCAAATTCGTCAGCTTCTTTTAACCGCCCTTGAGTTTGCAACTCAATTTGATACATTTGCCCATTTGGTGCGGGTGGCTGTCCAATACTCCCGATACCTAACTGTAAGTTTTGTTGGTGAAGGGCGTTAATTACATCCTCCGTTGTCAGCTTGCGATTAGCAAGTTGAGTCGGGTCAAGCCACAACCGCATCGCATAGCGGCGATCGCCAAAATTTGCAATGTTACCTACACCTTTAATGCGTCTGAGGCGGTCTAAAACATAAAGGTCGGCATAGTTACTAATAAAGGTGTCATCGTACTTATCGCCTTCACTATACATAGCCATCGCTAAGACAATACCACTGGATTGCTTTGTCACAGAAACACCTGTTTGGCGGACAACTTCGGGTAGTTTTGGTTCGGCTAGCAAGACTCGATTCTGCACATCAGCCGCCGCAGTATCAATGTCATAGCCTTGGTCAAAAGTGACGATGATGTTACTAGTACCGTCACTGCTGCTGGTTGAAGTGATATATTTCAAGCCTTCAACACCATTAATCTGGCGTTCTAAAACTGTTGTGACTGTATCTTCTACAACTTGCGCGCTGGCTCCAATGTAATTAGCGGTGACATTGATTTGTACGGGGCTGATATCTGGGTACTGCTCTACTGGTAGTAAGGGAATACTGATTATACCTACCATGAGCATTACTAAAGCGCAGGCGATCGCAAATACAGGTCGCTTGATAAAAAAATTCGCAAACATAGACTTATGCTTTCTGGGTAAAAATCTGGATTTAACTAAGGTTCAGGAATAATAGATGCGCCATCTCTTAAATTGATCAAACCGGAAACAACAATTTTCTCGCCTGCGGTTAAACCTTTCAGCACTTGATACTGATTACCCTGGATACTACCTAGCTCTACTGGTTTGAGCTGTGCTACTAAATCCTGTTTTTTGGGTGAGGATTCAGCTACATAAACAAAGGTTTCTGTACCCAAACGGATAACAGTTGTTGTAGGAATTAATACTCCTGGGCGTTTGTCCCAAATCACTTTAGCCTTGACAAATTGGTCGGCTCGCAACTGTCTGAGGGAATTATCAAATAGTGATTTGACTAAGACTGACTGAGTATCGTTAGCGGTGTTGGGAGCAATGAAAAATATGCGACTGCTTCCGAGATTTTTACCTCGTTCGTCAATTAACTGCAATGTCATTCCAGGACGTAATCGGGTTGCTTGCTGAACTGGTACGGAGATATTGACTTCTAGAGTTTGATTTTCGGTGATAGTTGCCAATTGAGTAGAGGTATCAACAAAATCACCGATTTTGATGGGGATATCGCCTACTTTGCCAGCAAAGGGAGCAGTAATTTTGTAGTATTTCAACTGGACTTGTTCTTGCTTGGTAGCTGCTTGAGCTTGTTGTACGGCTTTTTCGGCTTGAGAGATGGCAGCTTTTTGGGCTTGAATTTGGGCATCAATCGCACTCAGGCTGGCTTTAGCTGTAGCTAGTTTGTTAGCGTATTGATCCTGAGTTTGGCGAGATATCGCACCTTCCGCAGCCAGATAAGAGTACCTTTGGTAGTCCAACTCGTTTAGCTTGACATCAGCTTGCTTGGATAAACGTTCAGCTTCTATAGATTTGAGAGTTGCTTTGGCATTTTCGAGTTGCGATCGCGCCGCCATTACAGCCGCATCTACACCACTAACTGCTGCTTTTTGTTCTTCCGCATCTATTTGCAGAATGGGTGTACCTGCTTTTACTTCATCTCCTGCTTGTACAAAAATCTGACTGATTTGTCCTTGAATTCTAGGACGGAGAGCGACTGAACGACGGGATTGAAGGTTAGCAATAAAATTGGAACTTTGTTCGATTGTGCTGGCTTTTAAGGAAGATAATTTTACTTGTACGCCAGGAGGTGCAGCAGCCGTTGCTACTGGGGGTTTTTGACTGGGAGTAAGCACACGCCAACCGGCAATACTTCCACCTGCTAATAGTAGAGTGAGCAATAGCCAAAGCCAAGGTCGTTGCGATCGGGGTGATGGTGATTCAGTCGTTAAATCATCGTCATCTAGAATGGGAATCTGGTTTTCCAAATCATTGTCTGAATTTAGAATAGGAGTTTGGTTTTCCCAGGGGTTCATGTTTGAGCAATTTCCTGTAAATTAAGTTGAGTCAAAATAATTTCTAATTGATAAATTTTTATCAACAGTTAGCAGAAGCTAACTGTTGATATACCCTTAGCAACCCTTAGATTGATGGATAACCAACAGAGGCAATTGCTTCTTTAATCGCCGTCTCTGATGCTTGAGTTTCTACACTGACAGTTTTAGTTTTTGTGTCAGCTTTGACAGTAGCAGTTGCATCAATTTTTTGAATTGCAGTGTTGATAGTATCTACACAAGCTGAACAAGCTAATTTAGGGATAGTAAGTTGTAATGTCATTTCTGAAAACTCCTGATTTTTTACTACTAATTCGGATTTTTTGAGTAAGTATTTATTTTCCTTACTCAACCTGGAATTAGCATAAATTCTCCATCTTGCCGGAGAGTCAAGAGTAAAAATCAAAAAAATTAACCAGAGATAAATACAGCGAAAAGTCTGAGCGGAGGCTTCCTCCGCTCGGAACTTGTTAAGACAGATGCACACAGATAAGCACCGATGATTTATCTGTGTGCATCTATGGTTTTATATAAAATTTGACTTTATGTTATTGTAATTAATGAAAATTTGCCGACATGATTAATTTGACAACTTTGAATGGTGAATAAGCAGCAATAAGACAGCTTAAGTCTTGAGAATTGCTGTAGTTACCATCAACCCCCATACAAGACCAAAGCGAATTTTGGTTGCACGAGAAACCGCCAAGTTTGCATCTTTAAGCAAGTGGTGAAATTCATTTTGGCTATAACACTGCTGATGAGCCGGATCAAAAACTTTCAATATCAGCTCACAGATTTTACAAGTTAAATAATCTCTACACCAATCAAGGATAATGACTTTACCATCAGGCTTCAGGACACGTCTCATCTCCTTTAATGCAGTAAGTGGATCGTCAAAGTAGTGAAACGCATTGGCAGACACAATCACATCAAAACTATCATTATCGAATGGCAAATTTGATGCACTCGCAATCTGGAATGATACTTGAGGATAAGCACTAAATTTCTGTTTGGCGATCGTCAGCATCTTATCTGAAATGTCTACCCCAACAATCTGTTGCGATGAAAACTCAGCTAGCAGTAAACGTTCAAACTCACCAGTACCACAGGCAACATCAAGTATAGTATCCGTTGGTGATATCTCTGCCCAGGTTTTTAGGAAAGATAGTGTATTAGTTATATAACTTTTCCAACGTAAATCGTAAACACCCGCTAACTGGTCGTAATGTTTGCGAACTATAGTTTCACTCATATTGTTTTTTGTAAAATTTATTCATGTTCAATAATTGGACAAATAGTGGAATGAGAATCATCAGGCTTTATTTCCCAACCAGAAAGCAACCCTGATAATTCTTGTCTTAAAATCAGTAATTGCTGAATTTGTTCATCAATAGCTTTTACCTTATCTTCTAGTTTAGTTTTGATATGCTCACAAGGTAATTCACCTTTATCATGAACATTTAAAAAATCCTTGATTTCTGACAAACTTAATCCTAAACTTTGAGCGCGTTTAATAAAGTGTAGTCGTTCCAAAACATCAGAGTTAAATAATCTAAAGCCACCTTCTGTTCTTCCTGATGATTTGAGTAGACCAAGTTCTTCATAGTAGCGAATCGTTTTAATTGGTACTCCGCTTTCTTTGGCAACTAAACCAATCTGTTTTGCTTCTACTTGGACTAACATACTTACCAAACCTCGAATGAGATATGATTACTGATCTTATACTAAACTCTCCAGTTTACTGGAGAGTCAAGCAGGAAAAATATAATTTTTGAAAAAACTGATCTCCTAATGATTTGGGCTTCTCTAGCTTTTACAAGTTAAAAGCCAGAGTTTTATCCAGCCATTGGAGCGATCGCGGCTGAAAATTAATTTCCCGTTTGGCTTTAAGATTAGATGCACCTCGTAGTTGGGTGGCATAGTAAACTGCATCTGCTCCTTGAGTTTTGGGTGTATCTGCAACGGATACCTGCACAGGTGGTTTTGCATCCAACCAATCAGCATACGCAGATAGCCATACTCGCAGTTCTAAAGGGCGATCGTCAACGATGTTGTAAATTCCGAGTTTACCACGCTCAACAGCAGCAACAGTTGCAGCAGCAGCATCTTCAACGTGTATCCAAGACCACACACCCTGTCCGTCACCGACAATAGGAAATTGCTGTTTTCGTACCATATTTGCCATATCCCCATCGCTGGCGTACCAAGTTCCTGGCCCGTAGAAGAAACCATAACGTAGGACAATGCCTTCCAAGGTATTTGCAGACAAAAGGCGATGTTCTATATCTGCATACATCCTTGTTCCTGCTGCTATGCCTGGGGTACTATCAAAGGCAAAAGGAGTTTCTTCATCAGCTAAACCTATACCTGGAGCATACCAGAAAGCACTGGACTGGAGAATGTAACGCCGGACTCCTGCTGCTTGAGCCGCTATTTGCAGGTTTGCTCCTCCTTCTCTGCGGGTGCGATGGTCTAGGGCCGTTGCAGCACTCATTGACTCAGGAGTATAGTTTTTGGGTAAAGCAGTGAGTAGGTCAATGACAACTTCAGGCTGAATACGGCTAAGGGTAGTATGAACAGCATCAGCATCAAAGATATCTATGATTTCAGATTTTGCTCCCTGCTGAGTAAGAAAATTGGCGTTTTGGGGAGAACGAGTCAAGCCAGTTACATCATATCCAGCTTGAATTAATTGTGTGATGAGTGGACGACCGATCGTACCGGTAGCTCCAGCAATTAATACTTTCATAGTCATCTCTGAATTAGAATGTGTTGAATTAAACGAGATGAAAAATTAATTTGTGATACCTAATTAATCTAAAGTTGTAGATAATAAGATATCAAGAATAATTAACCGCAGATAGATGCAGATGAGCGCAGATAAGACGGATAATTAAACCCATTAACGCGATCGCCAAGCAATATTGCCAGAACCGTACTGAATGACCATTAGTAACCCACCGATGATGCACAGATTTTTCATGAACATGATCTGCTCAATTGGGTTAGTAAAGTTGCTATGGAAAATAAAGGTAGCGATGAAGGTGAATATGGCTAAAGCCGCAGCTCCTAAGCGTGCATAGAAACCCAGGAGTAAAGACAGTCCAGCCGAAATTTCTAGGGCGATCGCTACTGGTAAAAATAGCCAGGTGAAAGGCATCCCATAGGCGGCCATATATGCTTGTGTATCAGCTGGGTGAAGAATTTTATTGAACCCTGACCACAAGAATAAGCTAGATAAGCTAATCGTCATCGATTTTTCCAGAATGATTCGCTTGTAGTAAGGGCTTCAGCCCTGCTTTTATGCAACTTAAATGCTGATTAGCTTAAAAGAATGCGGGCAATCAATGGCAAATAATTGCGAGTTGCATGAAGTCCGGTATTGTATGGTTTTTGTGGTTGTAAATTTGTAGCTTGGGTAGTCGAGCGCAGATGATCGCCTTTCATAAAAATTCTCCTATTATTTTCAAAAATGTGTGCTACGTATTCCCCTGCTCCACCGTTAGACCAATCTCTTGGCCGTAAGACAATTCCAACGTGTGACCATCTGGATCTCGCAAGAATGCCCAATATCCGACCGGATACCCAGAATCTTTGGGTTCGTCAACCAGTACCCCCGCTTGACGAGCCTGATCACACAAAACATCCATTGCTTCACGACTCTTACAGCCAATTCCCAGATGTGCTAATGGCGAGAGAACAGGATGTATTGACTTAGTTTCAATGAGAACAATTGCAAATGGGCGAGTATGGTCTGTCAGCCAAGCAACCGCAACCCCTGTGTCAGTATCAATGCGACGATGAGCTACTTGCATTTGAGCATAGGTAGCGTAAAAATCAATACTTTTTTCAATGTTTGACACAGGTAGGGCAATATGTGTAAGTCCAATATCAATCATTTGATGTTCCTCATTTGATGTCAGCTTCAATATTGATGCTGGCTTTCTGAATTCCTTGCTCTACAGTTGTTTCATGCTCATCGATTGAACTGAAGGATTTGGGTTGTGGTTCTTTCATCGTTTTTTCTTCCTTTATGACTGTTGATTGAATGTCTGAAGCTTCGGCTTGAATTTCACCACGAAACATATTCATGCCACAGGTAAAGAGATAATTTCCGGCTTGTTTGGGTGTAAATTCCACAGTGGTTACTTGATTAAGCGGTAAATCTGCGGCAATGTGAAAGTCTGGAATCACGACTTTTTCTAAGCAACTGCTGGGATCTTTGCGTTCAAATTTAAGCCTTACTGGTTTCCCTACTTGCACCACTATTCGACTTGGATCATATCCCCCATCAACGGTGACAGTGACTTCTTGGACATTTCCACCTGTTGCAACTGCTTTTTGAGACTTAGGTTTACTGAGTAAAAACCACCAAAGTTGTAAGCCGATTAGTCCAAATCCGCCGAGAGTCACGGCTATTTTGTTCCCTAGTGGCTGATCGATACGTTGAAATTGATTAGTTTGGACTGTTGTGGATGAGTGCGTATCATGGGATTTTTGTGCGATTGCTTCACCCGATGCAATTGAGAATACAATTCCTAAACTGGCTATACTACCGATGAGTGCTGTTTTGTTTACCATTGAAAAACCTCCTACTTGAATGTGATTAATTTGCCAACTAAACTAAAATTCCTGAAATCACTCCCAGCAGAAATCCAAATCCTGCTAAAGTTCCGAAAAATATGGTTTGATTGAACATTTTTATTTCCTCTATGCGAGTGTTTTAGGTTGGAAGTTACGTAACCGCAGCGCATTGGTGACTACAGAAACTGAACTAAAGGCCATTGCTGCACCGGCGATAATAGGATTGAGTAACCAACCGAAGAAGGGGAACAGAATCCCGGCGGCGATGGGAATACCAGCAACGTTGTAGATGAAGGCGAAGAATAAGTTTTGGCGAATGTTGCGAATTGTGGCGCGGCTGAGTTGAATTGCTGTAACTATGCCTTGTAAATCGCCAGAAATCAGAGTGATATCACTAGCGGCGATCGCCACATCTGTACCAGTCCCAATTGCAATTCCCACATCGGCTTGCGCTAAGGCTGGTGCATCATTGATACCATCACCAACCATTGCCACGATTTTACCTTCTGCTTGTAGTGCTTGCACTGTAGCGGCTTTTTGCTCAGGGCGCACTTCTGCCAATACCCGCTTAATACCAACTTCACGGGCAATACTTTCTGCGGTGCGGCGGTTATCACCTGTGAGCATGACAACTTCTAAACCGAGTTTTTGCAACGCTCTCACAGCCTGGGTGGAGGTGGGTTTAATGGCATCAGCAATCCCCATCAATCCTTTGATTTCGCCGTCAACTGCTAACCAAACTGCTGTTTTACCCAGGTATTCTAAGCGTTCTTTATCTTGTTGCAAGGCTTGAGTGTTAATGCTCAACTCTTCCATCCAACGTTGTGTACCAATTTGCACAAGACGGTTAGAAACGATACCTTGGACACCACTACCTGCTACAGCTTCAAAATCTTTAACATCTATTGATGGCAGTTGCAGAAATTGGGCATATCTAACAACTGCTTCTGCCAAGGGATGTTCCGAATTGCGTTCTAAGGATGCGGCTAGTTGTATCAACTTCATTTCATTACCGTTAGCAGTGCCATCAACTGTGAGAAAATCTGTAACTGTGGGTTTACCTTGGGTAATTGTGCCTGTTTTGTCTAAGACAATTGTTTGAATTTGGTGTGCTATTTCTAAGCTTTCCGCACCTTTAATTAAAATGCCGTTTTCTGCACCTTTACCTGTGCCTACCATCACTGAAGTCGGTGTAGCTAAACCCAATGCACAAGGACAAGCGATAATTAACACCCCAACTGTGGTAATCAACGCCAGGGTGACATTGCCCATGATGTTGTACCAGATGATAAAAGTAAGGATAGCGATCGCAATTACCGTCGGCACAAACCAGCCAGTAACTTGGTCTGCTAGTCTTTGAATTGGGGCTTTTGAGCCTTGAGCCTGCTGTACTAATTGGACAATCTGCGCCAGTACAGTATCCTTACCAACTCTTGTCGCCCGAAATTTAAAACTTCCAGTTTTGTTGATGGTTGCACCGATGACTTCATCCCCTGGTTGCTTCTTCACGGGTACACTTTCGCCAGTCACCATCGCTTCATCAACTGTGGATGTCCCATCAACTACTTCCCCATCAACGGGAATTTTCTCCCCAGGACGAACCAGCACCACATCACCAATTTCTACTTGCTCAATCGGTACATCTACTTCTCGTCCGTTCCGAATCAACCGTGCTGTTTTCGCCTGCAAACCAATCAACTTACGGATAGCTTCTGAGGTTTGTCCTTTGGCACGATTTTCAAATAGTCGTCCTAGTAAAATTAGGGTAATGACTACAGCACAAGTTTCATAATATACATCTGGTTGTAGCCCCTGACTGATGAAGAAACTAGGAAATACTGTAGGGAATAGGGAATAGAAATATGCTGCACTTGTACCTAAAGCTATTAAGGTATCCATTGTCGCGGCATGACGCTTAAAAGCTTTCCAGCTATTAACGTAAAAAGAATAACCACACCAAAACTGTACAGGAGTGGTCAGAACTAATTGCACCCAAGGATTATGCAACCATGTGGGAATAAAAGGTAGGTTTAACCCTGTCATCATTGGTAGTGAGCCAATCACCAGCACAGTGCTAATGATTCCCCCTACTGTCACCTTTTGCTGCAAATCACGGGATTCTTTCAGGCGATATCTTTTCTCTTCATCATCTTCTCCCGCCATCAGATTTTGTTCTTGCAGGGGATAGGCAGAATAACCTGCTGCATCTACCGCCTCTTGTATAGCTTGTAAATCTGTTGTTCTGGGGTCATAATCAACTGTTGCCTGTTCTGCCCCAAAGTTCACGCTACATTCATTTACACCAGGGACAGAACTAATCGCATCTTCAATACTTCTGGCGCAGGAAGCGCAACTCATACCGCGTAGTTTAAGTGTGGCATTCTCCATTTCAAAGCTCCAATTATCAAGTCGTGTTCAAGACTGATTTCATCTTGAATGCTCCAGTGAACTGGAGTGTCAAGGGGATAAAGGAAAAAATTGGAACTACGCAAAAAGTCCTTTCTCAACTAGCTTTGCAGCTATTTCCCATACATTAACTGAACTGGGGAAAAATTTCTGCTCAAGTCTCTTGACTCTCCAGTGAACTAGATATTTGAAGATAAACTCCAGCAAACAATAACCACCTTGATCTAAAGTTCGGAAAGCTTTTGGAATGCGCTATTGGCAAAATTTGCCTATGGTTATACCATTTCAGAGGTTCTGGCATAGTTCAGCGTCGGACTTGTAATTCACTGGACTAACAGCTATGAGCATCATCCATTTACCCTCAACAAAAACCACTGTTTCAAAATCTCCCACTGTTTCAACCTTAATTCGTCCCCCTTCACCTTCTCTGTTAATTGCTTTCTTTAATGGAGCCGTACTGCCTATTCAAGCAGCAATTAATGCTCAGTTAGCTCGGTCAATAGGTTCTTTCCCTCTAGCTGGAGATATTTCCTACTTCGTAGGCACTATAGTTCTCGTAAGTCTTCTATTAACTGGCAAATTCGGACGACCAAATTGGTCTGCGTTACCCAAAGCACCTTGGTGGGCTTTTTGTGGCGGATTGGTGGGTGCTTGGTACATAACCTCAAGTGCATACTTGACAACTAACTTGGGAACTACGCTCACAATTGCGTTGATTGTCAGTGGTCAATCTTTCATGGGTATACTGGTAGATCATTTTGGATGGCTCTCAGTGCAGCCTCGTCGTCTTACGCCTAACCGACGCATTGCTGGAGCATTATTACTCTTAGCCGTTTTTTTTCTCACTTTGAAATAAGAGTTTTTAGTTTTATTAGTATGGAAATTTTGCTAGCGATCGCTGGTGCTGCTTCTGCTGGCGGACTGCTTGCTTATGGTAGTGCTGCTAATATTCGATTAATGCAAGTAATTCGTTCCGCGATCGGTGCTGCTACTGTTAATTTCACTATTGGATTTACAACTTTAGCACTACTGATGGTGCTGGGAGTCATCGGCCCACTATCCCTCAATCAATTGTCTCAAGCTCCTTGGTGGGCTTTCTTTGGCGGTGCTTTGGGAGCAACTTACGTAACGCTCAATACTCTCAGCATTTCTAAATTAGGTTTGACAAACACAACAATGGCTGTAGCATTTGGACAGATGCTGATGTCACTGATCATTGACCAGTTTGGTTTATTTGGGGTTATGAGTCATATCGTCAGTGCGCCCAGATTATTAGGAACTGGGCTTTTATTAGCCGCAGTTATACTTACACAATTAGATGCTAAACACAACAGATAACTAACCAATGATATATCTGAATATCTGCAATAATTCAATCCATCATATTTGGGATTTTCTTTGTTCATGGATACTGAAGGATTTTATCGTCGTCCCTTACCTCCTCCTAGTATTTCTTTTGCTTCCCCACAGGGGCGACAAATCTTTCAAGAAGCGATCGCATTAGGTGGTATGGAGGGTTATTTTCCGCTGGCTGAACAATTCCATACTCAATCAGAGCCAGCTTTTTGCGGGTTAGGTACTTTAGTCATGGTTCTCAACGCCTTATCCATTGATCCTGGGCGAATTTGGAAAGGTGTATGGAGATGGTACGGTGAAGAATTTCTCGAATGTTGCCAACCACTGAGTGCAGTTAAAAATCAAGGCATTACTTTTGACGAATTTGTCTGTTTAGCGCGTTGCAATGGAGCTAAAGTACAACCCTATCGTTACGACCAAAGCAACCTACAAGAGTTCCGAGAAGCTGTTAAGCAAGCCACCTTTCTACCTCAAGGTTTACATTTAGTTGTTTCTTATTCACGACAAGTTGTAGGACAAACTGGGGATGGACACTTTTCACCAGTGGGAGGATACCATCCGGAACGAGACCTTGTGTTGCTTTTAGATGTGGCTCGTTTTAAATACCCACCTCACTGGGTTCCCCTAACTGTTTTATGGAATGCTCTACAACCCATTGATACTGCAACTGGTAAGTGTCGTGGCTATATCCCTGTTGTGTCACTATCGCGGTAGTATAAGGATGTACAAAGCCCAGAACGAAGACACAGAGCATGGTAGAGCCTCGTCCACCCAAAGAAACCGTTAAATTTGTGGATGAATATTGTCTTTGGTATAAAAAGCTGTTTTCAGATGTCAGAAATTTTGAAGCGTTTAAGTATCTGCATATAGGGTGTATTTCGGAATTAAAACGTAAAAGCCTGCCAGAAATAGCGAAAATTGTCGGGCTAGATAACTATCAAGGGCTACATCATTTTTTAACTACAACATCTTGGGATGTAGAAGAGCTAAGAACTTTGAGATTAGAGCTAATTTTAGAGGTTTTAAAAGGAAGACCAATCATTTTAATTATTGATGAGACAGGAGATAAAAAGAAAGGGAATACAACAGATTATGTGAAACGGCAATATATAGGTAATTTGGGAAAAGTAGAGAATGGAGTTGTGGCAGTCACAGCCTATGGCGTATTTTGTGGAATGACATTTCCACTACTGTTTGAAGTGTACAAACCACGCGAGAAGTTAAAGCCAGGAGATAAATATCTGACCAAGCCTCAAATCGGGGCAATGCTAATACGAAAGTTACAGTCGATGGGTTTTAAATTCAATTTGGTACTAGCTGATAGTTTATACGGTGAGAGTGGGACAAATTTTGTATCTGTATTAGATGAACTAGGTTTAAATTATTTAGTAGCAATCCGCTCAAACCATTCTGTAGACTTGCTTAAGGGTCAGTATACTCAATACTTAAAGTGGCATAGGTTTAAAAGAGTATTCTCTGATTTAAGCAGTGAGAATCGGTTTATTAGGGAAATAATTCACGGGAAACGTGGCGAACATAGGTATTGGCAAATTACCACAGATACAGAGAACTTACCAGGAAATTCTACCTGGTATGTCATGAGTAAATATCCAGACATTACATCAAGAGAAGTTGGAAATTTCTATGGCTTAAGAACATGGGTTGAATATGGTCTAAAGCAGAGTAAGAATGAATTAGGTTGGGCAGATTATCGTTTCACTCGCTATGAAGATATTGAACGATGGTGGGAGATTGTATGTAGTGCCTACCTCATGGTTAGTCTTCATTCAGAATCTCTGCGCCCTTCTCCAGGTGATCCTCAATCAACATTTGCTTCTCACCCTTGGTGGGATAATGGTAAAGGTTGGAAAAATATTTTGAATAATCTGCGTTTAATTATTCAACCTTTCATTTTATTTAATCTCATATATCCTTGGTTAACAGTTTTTCCCATTCCTCAGCTTTCTTTGGGTTTTTCTAAACTTCAATCTATTGTTTATAGGCTAACTTCTCCAATTTTTATCTTCCTGGCTCACCCTGAATTCTATTTTTCCTCTGCCTAAAGTGACACAACAGGGATATGCTTATTTCTAATAAGAATATTTCCAGTCAAAATTTATTTCATGTAGGAATTAATATACATCAATGGGCGAAAGTTGCACCTTATTTTAAAGATATTGCACCAACTTTACTGGCTCAAGAACAGCCAGATTCATTATTTGTGTTACTGGATGTATTATTAATAAACTTACCACTAGAGTTAACTTCTGTTCTCTACATTACTGAAGATGCCCTATCGACTGAATTTTTTGAGATATGGTGCTGTTTATTGGAGGAAATTAAATCGCATCCTTTATGGACAGTTGCTCAAAACGTACTGTTGAATAGAAATTTCTCGGAAACTTCTGTTATAGGAAAGTGGCAACTCCAAGAGAAAAACTTAACTTATTTGCTAACAATGTTTCTTTTATCTTGTCCAGAGGAAATTTATCAACCGCTAAATGAGCATTTGCGTTCTCAGATATATCAACTCCGAGAAGTCGATAAGCTGCCGCCACTGATGCGCCAGGAAGTAGTTAGCTTAAAAGAACAAATGTTAGCGTTACAGAATTTATTTTAAACATTATCAAATTAAATGTACAACAGTTTGCATATTTGTGTAATATCTGTAGAGACCTTATACGTAAGGTCTCTACATTTCTTCCTGTTTAAGTTTTTTCTCTTTTAGATGAGTGTATCTTCATACAGAATTGGTATTACCTATGCCTTTCTGTTTGTCATAAACTAGATTTTTTTTGATAATAAAGTCTACATCACTTGAAATACTTTGTGATGAGTTAGGTTTAGCATAGTGATGTTGTGCAAGCCAAGCACTAACTTCCTCTTCAGATAACGCTTGGAAACGATTTCCGCTCAGTGAATCATCAATAATCCACCAGATATTTCCCATGCGATCGCTTGTCTGCCAAATAAAAGCAGTTGAATTGTCCATCAAAGCTAGAGCGATCGCTCTAGCCGCATAATTCAAAGGTTGGCTGACTTCATGAAATTGAGGTCTAAATCCATCAGAAATATCTGAAGGTGTCCATTCTTGTTTTTGGTAAATTTGAAAATCATCAAAAATTTTACTGGGTATTATTCTCATAACTAATCTCCCTAGAACTAAATATTCAACTTAGGCTTTGCTTTACCATCTATGTTTGTTAGCAGCTAAAGTTTTTTGATAATAAAGTTGCTCAATCCAAATCAAAACTTCTTGCTCAGATGCCAAAGAAGCAGATTTACCTGTTGCTGGATCATAAGCAAACCACCATGTATTGCCTTGGCGATCACGCCGTTCCCAAACTTCTGGTTCGGGTTCTTTATAGAGGAAGTCAACAAACCATCTCCAGAATTTTCCCAATAATAATTGAATGCTGAATTGATTCTGATGAGGTACTTTAGAATCAAAACTTGATGTGAATCTTTGATGTAACTTTTGTTTGCTTGTCATAAGTAAGTTTCCATGTATAACTATTGAAAGGACAAAACGTTATTCTTTCTTTTCGCAACTCAATAATTTAATCTTTAATGCTCCATTTAACTGGAGAGTCAAGAGATCACGAGAAAAATTTTTATGAAGCAAAACATAGTTATAAATTTAGATAAAGAAAGTTGATTTGTAATTAATATCAAAGAAATTTATACAAATTATTAAGATTGTATTCATAAACTTGAATCTCCACCTAACAGGAGAGTTGACAATACTAGTAAAGTAATTGTTGGTGGGGATTATGGCAAAACGTCAAATTGAGATATTTACAGCCAATTGTCCTCTTTGTGATGAAACAGTCCGTACAGTGCAAGAATTAGCTTGTTCAAATTGTGAAGTATTAGTCTATGATTTGCGTTCAAGTCAGGAGCAGCAGACTTATCTAGCGAAAGCTGAACATTATGGAGTTCAGTCAGTGCCAGCCATCGCTATCAATGGAGTATTAGTGCTGACAGGTAAACCAACTCGTGACCAATTGCTAGCAGTGGGTGTGGGCCAACCCCTGAATTAAGTATGGATGTCAAACAAAGTCCAAAAAGCGCGATTGCCTTTAGCAATGTCCTTCGGGCAATCGCATCTATCACGACACCAGTAAGGATGCGATCGCCTTGATTATGTAAAGAAACGTGTATAAGAAAAATATTTCATCCTCTTTTCATCTCTAGATGTAAATCTTAAAGTATAGGTTTTTGTTGAAGATAAAACGATCTAGCTATTTGATTGGAAAAAAATAACTTGATTTTTGCAAGAAAAGTGAAGCCAACAAAACTTGCATATTACTTGATTTCTGAGCAATTTTATTGAGTTTAATTTAAGATTTTTCGTCTCACAAGTTCCTCACAATCTCTCGATAATTTCATAAATATAAGTTGTCTTTAACTCCTAAAACAAGGTGGGGCTATGAAAACAAAAACATTTTTGTATGGCTTGGCTGGTCTATTAACCAGTGGTACGCTCGCTGGATTAGTAATTTTAAATAACGCACAAGCTCAGGTTTCAAACTCAGAACACAATACTCATCACCCATCTACAGAAACTACTCCTCCTCCCCAAAGAGGGATGATGACTAATATGGATCAACATTTCATTGAAATGATGATTCCTCATCACACTCAAGCAGTGGAAATGGCTGATATCGCATTAAGTCGCGCTCAACACCCAGAAATTAAAAAGCTAGCTCAAGCTATTAAACAAGAACAAAACCGCGAAATTCAGCAAATGAAAACTTGGTACAAGGCATGGTACGGGAAAGAAGTACCTGTAACAGCCATGACTCGTCAAGAAATGATGGCAATGCATCAGCGTATGTGCCAACAAATGAACCCAGACATGATGAAAATGCCGATGAACTGCAACATGATGGGTATGAAGGTAGATTTGGCAGCCTTGAAAAATGCACCAGATTTTGACAAAGAATTTATCCGTCAGATGATTCCTCATCATCGTATGGCTGTAATGATGTCGCAGATGGCGACTAAAAAAGCTACCAAACCAGAAATTCGTAACTTAGCTCAGTCCATCATTAAAACTCAAACGGCTGAAATTAACCAGATGCAGCAATGGTATCAGGCCTGGTATAAATCCAACCCCGAAGAAAGTTGAATTCCGGAGAGATTTTGACCTGACACGATTGACATCTGCTCTCAAGGAGGTCAATTATGTGGAATTTTTTTAGACGCAAACGCCCACAAGATAGTGAAAAGACTGCTGTAGACCCAGTATGTGGCATGACTGTAGAAAAGGCTACAGCATTGAAGTCCGAGCGAGACGGACAGACTTACTATTTTTGCAGCCAGACTTGCCTGCATACCTTTGAATCACAACCAGCATGATGAAGGAGTTCACTGAAAGATGGCAAGAACTCACGAGCATCGGGGACATAAACACGCAAGCGTTATACCCGAACCAGGCGGGATGGCGAAAGACCCTATCTGTGGCATGACAGTACCTAAAGCCACATCCTTGAGGACAGAAAGAGGTGGACGCAATTACTATTTTTGCAGCCAAACTTGCTTAAACACATTTTTAGATCCTGAGAGAGAACTCAAATCAATGCGGACTCGCGTTACCGTTGCCATGACGGGGGTACTGCTTTTAGCAATTATGCGAGCGGCTGCATTTTTGGGACTGGCAGCAGGCATAAGTATCTTAAGCTGGGTGCCGATTTCTGCTCTACCCTGGTTTACTTGGGGAGTCTGGCTTTTTATCTTGGCAACACCTGTACAGTTCATTGGTGGCTGGTCATTTTATGCAGGGGCGTGGAATGCGATCAAAAGCCGCAATGTAAACATGGATTTCCTGATTGCTTTAGGAACCAGCGTTGCCTATTTCTATAGTGTGGCAGTGATTTTCTTTCCTAATGCTCTACCTGTCGGTGTTGAGGAGCGAGACGTTTATTTTGAAGTTTCTGCCGTCATCATTGCCTTTGTTTTACTAGGCAAGTATATGGAAGAAATTATCAAAAAGAACTCATCGGCAGCAGTACGCAAACTTCTAGATTTAAAACCTGCCACCGCCAGAGTCATCCGAGATGGTATGGAGATGGAAATTCCGGCAGAGCAATTAATGGTGGATGAAACAGTTGTTGTCCGTCCGGGAGAAAAAGTACCGACGGATGGAATTGTGCTGGATGGATCTTCATCTGTAGATGAGTCAATGCTGACAGGGGAGTCACTACCAGTGGAGAAGCAAGCCGGGGCTGCGGTGATTGGTGGTACTTTAAACCGAACAGGAGCGTTCAGTTTCCAAGCGACTCGTGTCGGCTCAGAAACTGCCCTGGCTCAAATCATCAAAATTGTGGAGGAAGCCCAGACAAGTACGGCTCAAGTCCAACGGTTGGCAGATAAAGTGACGGGTTATTTTGTGCCTGCGGTTGTGGGAATTGCCGTGCTTGCTTTTCTCGGTTGGTTACTTGTCGGGAACTTTCCGCAAGCTTTACTCGCATTTATTGCTGTGTTAATTATTTCTTGCCCCTGTGCTTTGGGTATTGCTACTCCCGCCGCGTTGATGGTTGGTGTGGGTAAGGGCGCAGAAGCCGGGATTTTAATTCGCGGTGGGGAAATTTTAGAACGAGCTGAAAAGCTTTCTACTGTAATTTTCGATAAAACTGGAACTTTGACTCGTGGTGAGCCTAGTGTGACGGATATTGTACCCTTGGCAGAACGTCCAAAAGATGAAATTCTCCGGTTGGCGGCGGCGGTAGAAGCGGGTTCAGAACATCCTTTGGGTGAAGCAATTGTGCGAGCAGCCAAACACCAGATGCTAGATATTCCGAAAGTGAGTAATTTTGAGGCAATTCCCGGACATGGGATTCGGGGAGAAATCAATCGAGATAGGATTTTGCTTGGTAATCGCCGCTTGTTCGGTAAGCAAGGCTATCAAATAAATCCGGCAACAGAAGAGATACTGACTCGTTTGGAATCTGATGGTAAAACAGCCATGCTGGTTGGTTGTAATGGTCTGCTGATGGGGATTGTGGCAGTAGCGGACACCATCAAACCTGAAGCCAAGGAAGCGATCGCAGCTTTGCGTCGGGAAAAAGTCAAAGTCGTGATGCTCACTGGAGATAACCAGCGTACTGCCGAAGCGATCGCTCGTCAACTAGGAATCGATAAAGTAATTGCTGAGGTATTACCCGGTGATAAAGCTCAAGTCGTTAAAGATATTCAACGACGCGGCGAAGTTGTGGCAATGGTGGGAGACGGAGTTAATGATGCACCCGCCCTAGCAACTGCTGACATTGGGATTGCTATTGGTTCTGGTGCGGATGTGGCTAAGGAAACAGGCGGGATCATTTTGGTTAAAAACGATGTGCGAGATGTTGTCACCTCGATTCGCCTATCTCGTGCCACGATGCTCAAAATTAAACAGAACCTATTCTGGGCTTTTATCTATAACTCCATTGGCATTCCTATCGCTGCCTTCGGTTTACTCAACCCAATGATTGCCGCAGCTGCGATGGCTTTGAGTTCCTTGTCAGTGATTGTTAATTCATCGCTGTTGAAAGGATTCAAATTATCAACAAGTTGAATTGCAATTGCTAACTGCATTGGGGGAAAAATTCTATGAATCATCAATCTAGTCAAGATAGTTGGTGGCGAAGCCCCGCCAAAATAGCCTTATATGTTTTCCTGGCCATTGCTGCATTTTTTCTCATCACTGAACACTTAGCACATCTAGCTGGTATTCTGCCCTACTTGTTACTTTTAGCTTGCCCATTCATGCACTTATTTATGCACGGAGGACATGGTGGACACGGCGGACACAGTAACCCAAATGATCAATCATCTCGGTGACAAACAGCAATAAACAGGAGATTAAAAATGAATAACGCACCCGCCTACGGTCTTTGGTCTCTGGTGATTATCAACTCTTTGGTATTTATCATCTTTGCCTTCAGCTTTACAAAACCAAAAAGTCCCCGTGATTGGCGAGCATTTGGTGCTTTTTCTGCCTTTATCATGGCTTTGTTCACTGAAATGTACGGCATACCTTTGACAATTTATCTGCTTTCAGGTTGGTTGCAAAGCCGCTATCCAAAGTTAGATTTCCTTTCCCATGATGTCGGACATCTCTGGTGGACAATGCTGGGTATGAAAGGCAATCCTCACTTTAATGTGTTGCATATTTTGAGTAACATCCTCATTTTTGGTGGGTTTATCTTATTGGCATCAGCTTGGGAGGTTCTGTACAAAGCCCAGCGTTCTCACACATTAGCTACTACTGGCCCTTATGCAACAATTCGCCATCCCCAGTATCTAGCTTTTATCAGTATCATGTTTGGTTTTTTGCTTCAGTGGCCCACAATTCTCACATTGTTGATGTTCCCAGTGTTGGTGTGGATGTATGCACGACTGGCACGCCAAGAAGAACGTGAGGTGCGAGCAGAATTTGGTGCAGAGTACGATCGCTATGCCAGCAATACACCAGCTTTTTTCCCTCGTCTGGGAGACAGCACCAAGAGAAGTAATACCTAAAATCTTAGGAGAACTAAGTAAGTGAAAAGACAGGAAAGAATCAAAATCCTGTTTAATCGTCAAAACGCCTTTGCGTTGGCAATTTTGCTCCTATGTTTAGCCGTCTGTTATTGGATACTGAATCCCCAGGTAAATATATTAACACCGGAAGGATTTAGACAAACTGTTAAGAATTTAGGGTTACTTGGCCCATTTGTCTATATTGGTATCTTGGCTTTATCTGTAGTTATTAGTCCTATTCCCAGTGCGCCACTCGCAGTTATAGCTGGCACTATTTGGGGGACATTCATGGCAGGAGTCTACAGCATAATAGGAGGTTTTATCGGTGGTTTAATTGCTTATTTTTTGGGTCGCACTTTGGGGCGATCAGCAATTAAAGCTTTAACTGGTAAAATCATTTATTTCTCGAAAAACAAAGGAGAGACATATCTAAGCTGGTTAATTTTTATTACTCGGATGCTGCCAATATTTTCTTTCGATTTGATTAGCTACGCTGCGGGAATCGCAGGTATTTCTCTCCCTAAATATGCCCTTGCTACTTTTTTAGGCATGATTCCTTCAACATTTTTACTTACATATATGGGAGGAGCATTAAGCGTAGGAACACCTTTAGGAATGGCTATTTCTGTTATTTTCCTCATTGTAATTATAGTGTTGCCTTGGTTGATTCGACGCTATAACTGGTTAGGAATGAGAGATATTGTGCGTGTGGAATAAATATATTTTTAAAAAATTGAATTTATTCAAGCTTTCCACTCAGTTAATCAGAGGTGAATTATGCTATCGCAAAGTCATCATCGAGAAAATCAACATAATGTCAGGCACTCTATTAACAAGTTAAACACGCGATCTCTTTCCCTGGCTACAGCTATCATTACAGGCTTAGTTTATATACTCTGCATTCTGTTTGTAGCAATAGCACCAAAAGCAGCAATGGCTTTTTTTAGTTATGTCCTGCACATGGACTTGACTAATATTGCTAGGGTGATTACCTGGGGAAGCTTTATTGTTGGTCTTTTATTTTGGACTGTAGGCACAGCTTTATATGCTGCCCTGATAGCTCGGCTCTACAACAGCTTTGCAACTAGGTAAAAAATTCAATATACATGAAAAGCCTTTGTAAATCTGGCAGTAATGTATTATTGCAAAAATTTTCATCCTACCCTACGGTTGATGCTATCACCTATGCCAGTAGGGTAGGGAGAAATTACAGGAATATTAAGTTGATAACAATGTGGCTTTATACTCGAAAAAACTAAAGATTGGGCATCACAAGGGTTAATAACTATCAAAACAAAAGAAAACCCATGAACCCTATTTTAAAAGACCCAGTTTGTGGCATGACCGTTCAACCAGGCAGAGAGATCACTGCTTTTTACCAGGAGCAAAAAATTCACTTCTGCTCCGAATTCTGTCGAAACAAATTTTTTCAGCATCCAGAGCTATACATCACCACATTAACTACCACTAGTTACGACGAAGCCAAAGAAAATCGGCGGGTTGCCTATTTCTCGATGGAGGTGGCTGTTGGTTCTGCTATGCCAACTTACAGTGGCGGCTTAAGTATACTGGCTGGCGACACTTTGAAATCCTTTGCCGATTTGCGAATACCTGCGGTTGGGGTAAGTCTACTCTATCGCAAAGGTTACTTTCACCAAAAGCTGGATGAGTGGGGAGGACAGCAGGAATTTCCTGTTTT
This sequence comes from Nostoc sp. C117, assembly GCF_043099735.1. Classification (NCBI taxonomy): domain Bacteria; kingdom Bacillati; phylum Cyanobacteriota; class Cyanophyceae; order Nostocales; family Nostocaceae; genus Nostoc; species Nostoc sp. C117. The sequence goes on along the minus strand of NZ_CP170992.1, from coordinate 12,282 downwards.
GTGGAGTCCCGAACATTTCCTGCACCTTTTGTCTGAAACTGTTCAGGTCGAAATTGAACAGAGAACTGTACAAGTTCGAGCTTGGCAATATGACATTGTTGGCTTAAGTAACTACAACGTCCCTTTAATTTTGCTAGATACTGGTGTTGAGCAAAATACCGATTATGACCGTACTTTAACTGATGTTCTCTATGGCGGAGATGAGCGATATCGGCTGGCGCAGGAAATTCTGCTGGGAATTGGTGGTGTCAGAATGCTCAACGTCCTTGATTACAAGGGAATTGAAAGATTCCATATGAACGAAGGACACGCCAGTTTGCTGCTTTTAGAGTTGCTAAAAGAACGAAACGGGATAAATACAGAAACATGGGATTTTAGTAGCATCAGAAATCAATGCGTTTTTACTACTCATACCCCTGTTCCAGCAGGACACGACCAGTTTGACTACGGCTTAGTGCAGTATAGTTTGGGACACATAGTGCCGTTTGATGTACTGCAAATGTTGGGGGGACGCGATCGCCTAAACATGACTATGCTAGGACTAAACTTGAGCCACTATGTCAACGGTGTTGCCAAGCGACATGAGGAAGTTTCGCAAGAAATGTTCCCTGGCTATCCCATCCACCACATTACAAATGGTGTTCACTCATGGACGTGGACTTGTGACAGCTTTAGAACCCTCTACGAGAGATATATTCCTGGTTGGAGTAACGATCCCTCAATGCTAAGGCACGCCATCAGTATTCCCCAACAGGAGATTTGGTCAGCCCATTTAGCGGCTAAAATTCGTCTTTTAAGTTACATTCAGGAAAAAACCGATTTTTCGCTATCTGCGGAGACTCTGACGATTGGCTTTGCTCGCAGAGCTACTCTTTACAAGCGGGCAGATTTAATTTTTTCAGATATCAATCAACTTTTGGAAATTGCCAAACAGGTTGGTTCTTTACAGTTTGTTTTTGCTGGTAAGGCGCACCCTAAAGATTACGCTGGCAAAGAGTTAATTCGACGGATATTTGAAATTTCCCACCAATTACAGAAGCAGATACCTATAGTTTTTTTGGAAAATTATGACATGGAGCTATCCAAGCTGATTGTATCTGGGGTGGATCTATGGCTCAATACGCCACAGCGACCTTTAGAAGCTTCTGGAACATCGGGTATGAAAACAGCACATAGCGGTGTTCCCAGTTTCAGCATACTCGATGGTTGGTGGATTGAGGGACATATCGAAGGTGTGACTGGTTGGTCTATTGGTTTTAGAGAACCAGAGTTTTCTGGTTCAGATGTCCTGAACCGCCAGGATGCAGAGGATTTATATCAGAAGTTGAAAAACGTAATAGCTCCAATGTTTTATCAAGAGCGCGAGCGGTGGGTGGATGTAATGCGACGTGCGATCGCACTAAATGCCTCATTTTTCAATACCCATCGTATGGTACGGCAGTATGTCACGAATGCCTATCTGCCCTGAAGGTTTTTCTAAAACTCAGGAGATATTTTTATGTTTCACAAGATTCTGGTTGCAATAGATTGTTCTAAAGTTAGCAAGCATGTTTTTGAAAAAGCACTTTCTCTAGCAAAGCTCACCAAGGCTAACTTGATGATATTTAATGTTGTATGTCCTGAAGAAGATGGATATTTAGATAACTCTGAACTGTTAAATTACTATGAGCAAGATAAAGACAGCGAAGCCGTAAAATATAGCGAAAAAATGTTAGATAAATTCTCCCAGCCAAAGTTAGAAATGCTGTATTTATATACAGCAGAAGCAACAGCAGCAGGTGTAGAAGTAGAATACAAACAACACATTGGTCAACCTGGCGAAACCATTTGTGAATTTGCGCGAAATTGTCAAGCAGACTTGATTGTAATTGGACGGCGGCGGTGGCTTTCAGGTATGGAAGAATTTGTTTTGGGTCGTGTTAGCAATTATGTACTTCATCATACTTTTTGTTCCGTGTTAATAGTGCCATAATAGGTAGTCATAATTGCTCTGATTATTTCCTTTGAAGGGCGAAGAAAAGCACGATTATTTCACTAATTACACCCGCAAGCATTCCATAGGCTGCTGAAGTGGCTCCGCTATGTCTGGTAAAAATCTAACTTTCACATACTACTAAATAAAGGTCGCAGCAACTACTGTTGTCAAGTTGATGAACCAGTTCTTTTCCTTGTGAATTACTAACCCTTGAAAAGTATTTTGCAGAGCCAATTAATTATAATCACTTATAATATTTATTACATATTTACTAACTTTAGTTAGAGCAGAAAAACAACATTATTCGCACATTAACTAATCAATAAATATAAAATTTATAAAATTTATCTAAAAATTATGAATTTTAACCTAATATGCCAAAATTATTATTGACTCAATAGACATTTTGTACAACTTAGTTTATATAGCTATTCAAACTAGTTTTAAATTATACTTTGACAATTTGTATACTGAGTCTTTGCTGTTTGATTATGTACCGTAAAGACTCTTAGCTGACTGTTTAGTCTTGTATAGCTTAATCCTAATTTTTAAGAATTTCATCTTAATTTCATAAGCTTCTGTCAATCTACTAATAGGGGTATCCCTATGGCAAACTATGCTAAAATCACAAATTTACAACGAACTTTTAAATACCCAGTTTGATATGAGGGTGCTATTAGTCGAAGATGAGCCGGATTTAGGGGCTGCTATTAAGCGTACTTTAAATCAACAAAAGTACCTAGTTGACTGGGTTATGGATGGTAATGACGCATGGGCTTACTTAGAAAATAGTTCGGCGCAATATACAGTAGCGATTCTTGATTGGATGCTTCCAGGAATTAGTGGTTTAGAATTGTGTAAAAGATTGCGTTATAAAGGTAATCCTCTTCCTATCCTGATGCTAACTGCTAAAGATAGAATGGAAGATAAAGTTGCCGGACTAGATGCAGGTGCCGATGACTATTTAGTAAAACCCTTCGGCATGGTGGAACTTCTAGCACGATTGCGGGCATTGCAGCGTCGTTCCCCCCATTTTCAACCCCAACAATTAACTGTTGGTAATTTGACTCTAGACTATGGCAACAGTACAGTTGTTAGACAAAATACAACAAGTGAACAGCAAAGTATTCCATTAACTAATAAAGAGTTCCAACTATTGGAATATTTCATGAACCATCCTAACCAGATTGTTACGACTGAGCAAATTCGTAATCAAATTTGGGAAGTTAATGCGGAATCTAGTAGTAATGTAGTGGCAGCGCAAATACGTTTGTTACGTCGTAAACTCACAAGTAACGACTGTCCTAACCCAATTGAAACTTTGCACGGTATGGGATATCGTCTTAATTTCTCAGATGAATCAAAATAAACTGTTTCGGCTCACCCGCCTTCGTTTAGCTCTGTATTACGCTATTGTTATGGGTTTGATTTTAAGCCTATCTGCCTTTAGCTTTTACAGGTCTGTGTTTCATGCTCATGTGGTAGCTTTAGACAGTGAAATTGAAACTGTAGCGGGAACACTGCACGACAGTATTGAACTTAAATTGCAAGAACCTGGACGTTTGGAACCTTTGGCACTCAAGTTATTTCCAAATGTAGATAAATGTAAAGTTGAAGATAGTAATTGTATTCAAGAACAGCCGCATCCTAAACGTCATCTTCTTGGTATTGTTACTAAAACTAGCTACTATATACGTTTTTTTGATATTTCAGGAAAATTAATTGCTAATGCTGGTTATTATCCAGAGGGATTACCTAATATTTTTAATCAAAAAACTTGGCAATTTCTCAAAGATAGCAAAGGCAGAGAATACCATCAAATTACTTTATCTCTGCATACCCAAAATTATCAGGATTGGGGACATATGCAAGTAGGGCGAAGTCTAGAAGAGTTTAATCACTATTTGGATAGTGTCAAGCTAATTTTGATATTAGGGCTGCCGATGGCTATGGTTATGATTGCAGGTGCCAGTTGGTGGTTGTCAGGATTAGCGATGCAGCCAATTTATCAGTCATATCGACAAATTCAACAGTTTACAGCTGATGCTGCACATGAATTACGAACGCCTTTAGCTGCAACAAGTGCAACTGTAGAATCAGCACTTTTAATGTCAGAAATAGATGAACAAGAAACACGAGATTTATTGCAAACTATACAGCGTCAAAATCAGAGGTTAACAACTTTAGTCGTTGACTTATTGATGTTAGCACGTTTAGATAGACAAGCTCAAAAGTTACAGCATGAAGTTTGTTGTTTAAATGATGTTGTTAGCGATTTAATTGAAGAATTTGAAGCGATGGCAACTACCGCAGGAGTAAAGTTGACATTATCAATCAGAGTTAAGCAAAATATGAATGTTATAGGGAATTCCGATCAGCTTTATCGATTGGTTTCTAACTTAATTGTCAATGCAATTCAATATACACTCAAAGGAGGGGAAGTCACAGTTATCTTAGAAAGTAATGATAATTATGCTGTAATTAAAGTTCAAGATACAGGTATTGGTATCCCACAACATGAACTGAGGCGAGTTTTTGATCGTTTTTATCGGGTAAGTAGCGATCGCTCTCGTAACACTGGTGGTTCTGGATTAGGATTAGCCATTGCTCAAGCAATTGTTCAGGCACATCAAGGCAAATTAAATGTACAAAGTGAATTCGGTAAAGGTAGCATTTTTACAGTTCAATTACCCAGGTAACATGAGCTATAATAATTTAATTGCAATTCTGTTTGTCGTGTATATTTAATTATTAATTTTCTAATTAAACTCATATTTAAAATATTCAGAATCTACTACTAATATTTATGCTTGCAAATGTGTATTATGAAATTTATACAGAAACAACAAGTTGAATTAATTATCCAACAAGCTTGCAAGGAAAATTTTACTGATAGCGAGAAAGCTATTTACGATGACTTTATTCTGGAAGCGGGGGTAACAGACCCAGCCAAGATGACTGAAACTACTGCTGATATGTTGATTAGATACCTTGATGGCTGCGATGCATCTAACGAGTTTGTTGCTAATGTAGTGAATCGCCTCGCGCAAGTTGCCCCTGTTCATATCATGACCAGGATTCTTCTCAGCGATAATGATGGTGATGGTGTGCCTTTATACCAAGAACTCCAACTTGGTACAAAGGCTACTGTATTTAATACTCCATCAGAAATAGCTGCTGCACAACAAAAGCAATATCAGTTTTTTCCGATTCGGAACAGCGATATAGAATTGTAAGTTTAAGCCACCAATAAATTTTTTACAGCGATCGCAAGACTCCCAGCCCCAATAATCAGGCGATTCCCCTGTAAGTATAACTTTGGAAAATTACGCCAGTATCCTTATCTTCATCCCAAAACCACCAACCTTGGCATAGTTCAGAAAGAACGCGCATTAGTGCTAATTGTTGATGTGCGATTTCCCCACTACCGTAGCTGACGTTACTAGTGCCATCCCATGATTTAAGAATTGATTCTAAATTGTATCCATTGCCCATAATCCAACTGGCGTAGAAGCAGTCTTTGGATATTTCTTCCATGATGGCCAGTAGTTCGAGTGCGGCATCAGGATTGGGTGATTTCAGGGCTTCAAGTGCAAGACGGAGGTTTTCTTCTCTGTCTGCAATAAACTCTGAAAAAGCTGCTCTATTTGATGGTAAATTGTCTTTTTCAAGTGTGATTAATTTTCCATTTACAATCTTGACTGGAGTTATATTTGAGTAGTCAGTTTGGTCATCTTCACTTGCCTTTACTTTTATAGCTAAAGGATGCCAATGGATACGTTCAATTTTATTAGTCTGAGGATTTTTCCATGCCCAGAATAGTTTGTGAGATGCTGCACCCTTAACTGTAAGATAAGTTCTTTTATGTCGAATGGGATAGTCTACACCTTCTTCTTTTTTCGCTTGTAAAAATGCTTCTATTGACGGATATTCTTCATTGGGATATGCCATTATACGTGGTGCTGTCGCATATGTGTAACCTGATATGCTGCTATCACCATTTTTCAATGGTAACAAATTCCATTTTTCGTTTATTGGATTCTGTATCCAAAACTCAACTGATATTGTCTGTACAAACTGATCTAAAATCTGAACTACACAAGGATAGTAAAGTGTGAGTTGTTGGTTGCTATTAGTCATTATTATTCCATCCATTCAATAGGGGATATGGTTTCTTTTTTGGCGGGAAGTATTTTGACTTCATAGCCATAAATAATTAATTCGTGCAAAGTTGCTAGTAGTTGCTTGAGTGATATACTGTCCCATGGGCTGCACTCTAATATATGTTTCAATACCTGAGCGGGAGCATTAACCACCCAAAGACTATGAATTCTTTTGTTCCTAAATCCAGCACATAATTGAACAATTGGTTGTAACTCAACTGTTATTTTTGGTACATGAATAATTGCTGAACTTATAGGGATTACTGGTTTATATTCTAAATTTTTAGATTGTAAAAAATTGGGGTCACTGTACCATTGTCCGTCGATTTGATATGCAATCATTAGGTATGGCAATGCTTTAATCGCATTTATAGTTCCCCATCTAGCAGTTTGTCCTGCATGAAACCAGATATAAGAGCCGTTGTGTATTATCATGTGCAAGTTTTATAATTTTGACTTGAGGCTTTGCTTGTTCAGCTAATTGATAACTTCGTCTGTGGTAGAAAGTTTGGTTACTTGGTCTACTGAACAATGATTTCGTATTTGTATGAATACTTGGTTTCAAATTGCAAATATTATTCATTGCAGTAAACTTTATACTCAGGTACAACACTTTAGATATTAGTGATTATTTCCTGAATCACACATCATCAATGACTACCTTGCTGATGTGTGTAACAATTGTGGTAATTAATCTACTAGTTTGATGTGTGTTTTAAAACTAAATACTTGCTGTAAAATAAAAAGTGCGCCTTTTTAATTGATGACGCACTTTTATTAAAAATAAATTGATAGTTAAACGTGGTGAAGGATAATATTTATTGCGTCTTGAGTGCTAATTTTATATTGTGTAGCAAGTTTATTCATGTTGGCTTCACCATTTGCATGATCTTTGATGATTGCTCGAACAATGTTTGGTGAAACATTAATCTCACTATTGGTAACGACTGGTTTAGGTAAAATTTGAGAAATCAAGAATTCTTTTCTTCTTAATAAATGTATTTGACGATAATGTTCTTTTCTGGGTATCCACAGACAATTTCCGGGGGCAAAGTCACTCTCTTGATCAATACGAGATATAACTGTTCCTTCGGGTGCTAATCCCATATCTTTTAGAAATTGGGTAAAGTTATCACGCCAGGATGCATCAACTTCAATTCCGCACCCGCCATGATATTTGTACTGATGGTGGTTCTTGTTATAGCAGATACGCTTGATGTGTAACCAGGAGTTATACTCATGGCTTTTGCAGTGACCGTGGATAGTTTTATCGGTCTTGAGGCTGTCCCGTTGCAAACATCCGCAACTTTGTGTAAGCCCTCTTTTTAGGCTATTTTTACTAACATATTTTTGGGTTCCGCATCTGCATAAGGTAAGGAGGAGTAGTTCGCCCCTTTTCCCCTTAACTTCTACATCAGATATCACTGTTAGTCTCCCAAAATTTGCACCAACTGGGATAGATTCTTTTCTTTTCTTACAACCGCAGTTAGTTGAGCGGCCATTGGTGAGAGTGTGACTGTAAACAAGTTTTTGAATTCCACAATCACACTTACATAATACTTGCTTTCCTTGTTTTTCTAATACAGTCCAACTACCGAATTTTCCACTTATATTAATTACTCGCTTTGTAGTCTCCATAAATCGTTTTGGTGTTATTACTGCTGGGTTAAATATTTAAAACAAGCTGTTTTTCTTGCTCCAGTTCCTTCTTTATCCAAGCAAGTTGCTGTCCAATGGCTAGGTGCTGCATCGGTACTTTTGTCTCGTATCCCTTTGCTTGTAAAATGGGTGTTACCTCCTGTCTGTAAAGCTTGCCCGTCAAGAATACAAACTCTATTTCCAAAGACGCAACTTGTATGAGGTTTTCTGCTACTTGTTGCGCCCATAGTATACGTTCCTGATGAGATAAGGAATAGGGGGATTTATCGTAGGGCTTGATGATTGTTTCTGGGTTAAGAACTTGATGTAAAGGTGACAGGATATACCATCTTGATTCTTTTTCTTCTACGTAGCGACGGCAAGCTTGAAAGTGCTGCGAACAATATAAGTCTTTGGCGGCAGCAGAGTAGGGAAGCTGCTTGCCACATCCAGCAACCAGGTAGATTTTTTCCTTGGGAATGAATTTTCTGTAAGTGCCAATCGCCAAATTGAGGTTGTGGGCGATTCTTCCCATAGTATGCGTCCGTCCTTTGTTTGTTAACCGAGGGTCAATCCTATGTCGATTGAGAACCCTGCAAACATGACAGTTGCACTTTGGCGTGCAGTGGGCTGGCATCCGAATTAGTTTTTCCTCATTGCTGACGAACATCCCACCACCTAGTCCTTCTCGGATAAAAGTTGAACCATCAAAGGATAATCCCATCTGAGTAAAAGCTTTGGCATACTGGGGCGAACATAGTCCAAAAACGTGTATATGAACATTTGGCTCGTGCAATACTCCTGCGGAGTCGCTGCGCGATGGCGAAACGCCCGCCTTGTCCTGTCGGACACGCTTCGCGAACGGCGATACGCGTTCCGAGTCACTTCGTGAACGCACAACCTCAGTGATTGTTTTGACAATGTGCAAGTTAGTTGAATACTCCCTCGCCTGGGGAACAAGGCCACCGATGCCAAGATGGCGGTATCCCAGCCCCAGAAGATATTTTGCTACTTCGAGGCGTTCACTGAGAGACTGCCCGTGGATGACTGCTAGAGGGATTCTATTGGGAAGATAACTTTTAGCAAGTTGGATAAATGTTTTTGCTTGTTGAAGGTTATATTCTTGCCGTTTCCTAATATTTTCTCCTATAAGTAAATGGTCAGGACAAACAATAATATCACCGACTTTTGAACGTTCTCGATATCTATGAATAGACCAGTGGGCATCAACATATTTACCGTTGAGAGTAGGAATATCTTGGTCACGGTAGTTAAACGATCCGCAGTCATGAATAATCAGACTATCTGGAACAATTTCTGCTTTTGTAGCGAGTGAGTATAGCCAGCCCACAGGCTGATATTCAAGCAAGTGCCAAATCGGGATTTTTTCACCCTTGATTTTGAGAAAATCACTCTTACCCAATACTGGATAGAAACCTAGTTTCATAGTATTTAAACGAGCAAATTTTGAATTTTATTCGTTAAGTTAACCCTCTGCTTGGAGAGGGCTAATTGCTCAATTACTTTCTGTATTTATTGGAAATACTTAGAAGATACTGCCGCCAACGATTAGAGACTTTAGTAGCAAGAGTGCTAATATCACTTGCTGCAATTTCTTCTGCTTCAGTTTTAAAAGCATCATCAAAGTGGATCTTGGCGTGATACTCCATACCATCAAAGTAAATATTGAAGCTAGGGTTAAGTTGAAAATCTTGAATCATATTTATATCCTTCCTGGGGAAGATATAAACCCTTATTCTGTTCTGCTAGTCTATTTGTTTCATAATTATCAAGAATCATTTTTTTAAATTCTTCCCTTGTTGCTCGCAAGTCGCGGAATATTTTGTTAGTGGGATAGAAGAATACCGACTGTTGGCGGCTGTAAAACCAGACTAGTTGATTGATACGATAGATGTCATTGCTATCAAGCAGAACATAACTAATTTGTTGGTAAAAATTTTCTAAAGAGAAGGGACGCTTCTTGGCAGTTGTTCTTACATCAATAAGAGTATTTCCAGCGATTATCTGGCAATCAGCACCTCCAAGATATTCACTTAAAGGGTATGAAGCATTGCAGGTGATATTTCCACTTACTTGATTAGCTACAGTTTGCCAAGTACGGGGTAAAATACCGATAATTTGAGATGTATCTTGGATAGTAGGAAGCCATTTTTTGAAATATTCTGGTTCAAGTTGAAGGGTTTTTTCTCCTTGTAGAAAAGGTTGAATAATTTCATGTATGTTACGGCTGCGTGCATAATTTTCTAACGCACCCAGCAGCATACACTTTAGAGCTTCTTCTTCAAGTGAATTGGAATTTGTAATGCAGTAATCAAAAGCATATTCTATTTTGAGGGCTTTGGCTCCAACCTGAGCAAGACAATTAGTAAACCATGTTTTATCTTCATATATGCTTCCTAGATACTTAGCAAGTGCTTTGGCGATCGCATTTCCTACTAATGGAAAAATCTACACCATCAACTGGTTTAATAATTTCTTGATTTTCTAATATTTGATTATGGCTATTAATCATTTTAATAAATGTCTGATTTAGTCTAGAGTCAAACCATTCCCTGATAGGTGAATTTCTATTTTTTAATTCAGATGTTAAGCTCACTTTTTGATTTTTCGCTTGAAATACTACATTGAGTATTTGCGTGAGCTTTACGTAGTAATTTTTCTTTGAATTGTGTTATTTAAAATAATAAACTAATGATTTAAATAAATGAAAAGCTTGTTGAATTTGAAATTTGCAATTGATGTAAATTTACGTAACTTCTAAACCGAAGTTTTTATATTGCCAATGCAACTTTGCAAACTTGGTGACGGAATTTATAGTTCAACTTCTCGTTCAACTTCTCTTGACTTGGTTTTAGGTGCAGCAGCGACAGTTTGCTTTTGAGAAGAGGGTATGTGTTCAGTAGGGGTATATTGCTGCTGAATTTCTTCTCCTCGCCATACTTGCAAGTCATTCATAATATCTTTAAGCGGAACAAAATCGACGACTGTTTCTCCTTGCTTTTGTGCTTCAGTTGCCTTGTAGGTCATAATCTTGAAGTACATCTCTCGCTGGTCGGCAATTGGTAACTTACCGTTGTTCTCATTTATCCGTTGTAGAATTTCTTCATTGCCTTGATTCATTGCCCCTCCCCAGTCAGGGCCACCATGCTTGACCATATTTGCCCATTCCTCGGCGATGTAAGGGTGAACTGTGACAGGCAGATCGCCAACTGCTTGTATTACTCGTTTTTTGGATGCAGATGCGGCGGTGGGAGTAGATTGTTCGTCACCAAAGATTTGTTCCAGGTTGAGTTTGCTGGCGTTTTGGGCAATAAACTTAATTTGGTTGATATCGTACTCAGAGATATTCATTTTGCTGACTTCTTTGGTAATGCCGGCTTCGGTTTTAGTTAGGTCAAACCGGACAAGTTCCTGAGTACCTTTTTCTTCGGTAGTTTTAAATAATTGCAAGCTGGCTCGATTTTTTTCGGGGTTGCGCGATCGCTTGATGGTAAATTCACCTACTGTAAGTTCTTCCTTATCAGCCTGGATGAGGACATTATTCAGGGTGTGCAACATCTCATTTTGTTTAAATACTTCCAGCGTTTTAATCGTGCCGGCAGGTGCAAGACTTCCCAAGCTGTTTGCTACATCACGGATATCGGTATTGTTGAGGTCAGGTAGCTTGCCATTGTCGCCTAAGTATTCTGCCACAATGAGAAACTCCTGACGTTCAACAGGTAACATCTCTGTAGGCTTTTTCGTGATTTTGGGTTCCTCTTTTTTGTTGAGTTTAAAATCCATCAAAGAGTTCTCCCACCCAAATAGTTCATCACTGCGGCGATGAATGCTAACAGTGTCTCCCTGTTGGCGAATCACAAATGTATCGCTACGGTAAATACGTGACCCATCTTGTTCAAGAGTGCCGTATTTTTTTAACATTGCCGTTGCAGTTTCAGCAATGTCTTTATTTTCCCCGTTGTAACGTTCTTCCCGCGCTTGTTTATTATTAATTTGATAAATAGGTACTTCAACCTGACGCGCCCACTGTTGCGCTGCTGGCTCTACATCTTGAGAATTAGCTACTTCTTGATAGGTAAATTCAGGTGCATATTTTTTTCGCTTATTAGTTGCTTGTTCCTCTGGCTCTTGTGCAAAAAACTGATTGGGAGTTACATTTTTATTTACCTCCTCTTCAGCTTGACTTTGAGATTGATGGTTACTAGTAACTATCCGTCGAATTGGAATAGTTTCTTCGGACTGTGCGATTTCTTCTTGAAGATTATTGACCACATCATCTTCAAACCTGTTATCTACCTCTATTTCAACAGATGAGTTTATTTCTTGATTTATGGGCGAACTGTTTTCATATTGTATTAACTTATTGGTCGGAAATTGACTATCATCTAACGATGAATTGTCTTCTATAGCAGTTAAATTTTCATTATCATCTTTTGTATCTTTATAATTGTTAATAATGTCAGCAGATGGAGATAGTAGCTTAAC
>NZ_CP170990.1:0-86831 GCF_043099735.1 Nostoc sp. C117 | reverse complement strand
GGTAAAAGTAGCAGAACTTCAGCGAAGTAGAGCGCAACTGGCGGATACAATTCGGGATAAAGTAGCTCAATCGTTAATTGCTTTTGATGAGGCAAGAACTGATTTTCAAACGGCTCAGGTTGTGGCGAGTCGAGCAGTTGACCAATTTAAAGTATTTGAAATTCGATATCGTCGGGGTAATTCTGACACTGATACTTATCTACTGCGTCAAAACACTCTAGACAATACAAAAGCCCAAACTTATAGAGCTTGGGCGAAGATGAGGCGTAGTTTATTTACAATTAAATTATTAGTTCTCAGCATTAAAGATGCTGAGATTTAGGATTTACATGGAGCAATTGATGGGATATAAACAAAGCTGGGAAAGCCAGAATAACCTGGATAATCTTCGATATTTTCCCAATCTCCATTATCTTTTTTATACTGCACTACAACACTTGCTGGATCGCCTTCATAAGTAGCGTTATAGTTGAAGTTGTCAAATTGTGCCCACCCTCCAGAATCAGAAGTAGCTTGTCTATCATTGCTTCCATGCTCAGAAGCTACAGCTAAAACCTCTTTATTAGGTGGCAATCCAATAACTACAAGGGTTCCGGCATACTTGCACATTTTGCCTGATACTGGCGTAGGCTTAGGCGCTTCACAATTGGGGGGAGTACCTGTAGTACCTGTGGGGCAAGTTGGCGGTGGTGGTGGTGGCGGGGGTGGTGGTGGCGGCGGCGGCGGTGGAGGAGTTACACAATTTGGCGGAGTACCCGTAGTACCTTCTGGGCAAGTTGGCGGCGGCGGAGGTGGCGGATCACAATTTACACCAACGGTACAAGAATCACCTGGCCCAGGATTGGGATTAGGATTGGGATTGGGCGGCGGACTCCAAGAAGTTGAGCTACCAGAGATACTTGCTATTTGAGTGCTAGATGAATATGAAATAGGATTTTGCGATCGCCATGTAACCGCGTTAACAGCACTTACCAAAACAGGATTTGGATAAGCTACAAACAATTTACCCTTCCTACAAGCTATACCCCCACTTGATTGTGCTGATGCAAGTACAAAAGCTTGATTTTCAATAATGATTGCTTTGGGGCGCGGTTCACCAAGTTTAAAAGACAAGAAACCGCAGATATTTGCTTTTATATTTCTCGTAGGTGCTGAGGTTAATAATCTGATAGTTTGGGCGCTGCTTGGTGATAATCCAGAAATATAAGTAATCCCCTTATCATCTGCCCAGATTTCTCTCTCAGATTTAACCGTTCCGTCACACTTTGCAGTTTCTTTAACAGGAATATTTATATTTGTAAAGCCATAGGTTGAACCTGATTTTTCATCTTTTATTTCAATGCGATCGCTCTGTTTTATAGTCCCACTTGTAGCTATTCTTAATATTCCGCAACTATTAGAAATCCCACTCCTAATTAATGGCATTCCTCCCAAGTCAATAGAGTATTTTTTATTAGCTTCTAGTCCTTGGATATAAAAATATCCATCAGTACCCAAGTATCCCTTCATTTCAGCCAGGGCAACTGATGGAGTTATAGCAATTAAAGCAAGAATAAATAGTAACTTTTTCAGCACTTTTCCTCTAAGAATATAGAAATCTAATTACAACTTGGTACAGACGCAACCTGCTGCAAAGCATTCCAAACGATTGGAAATGTTAATCCTTGACGGCTAATTAAAAAACTATTAGGTGAGCCTAAATGTGTGCGATCGCTCACTAAACAAGCTTTAATTCCCACAGTGTAAGTTTTACTCAAAGATGGATTAGCAGCATTGCTAACTGCATAAGTTCCAGGAGGAATACTAGAAACTATCAAGTAATTCCCACTTTTCGCCGCTACAGGTTGGGCAGTTTGTGAGTTAACTGTAGTCTGTATGGTTGGAGGTGGAGCAACAGGTGGTACAAATCCGACGGCATTAGCGATCGCATCTCTTGGCGAAAATCCTAGAGGAAAGTAGAGAGTATTTTTCAGGCACAATAAAGGCTCTTTAATTGGAAGAGCAGAAAACGCAAAATCAGCCCTTCCTGCTGTGATGGTAGGCAAATTAATAAAAGATGCCGGAAAGTTACGAATTTGGACAAATCCGCAGGCGTTAGCAGTTAACTGTTTCTTGACTTTGTAGTTTGGGTAAGATACCGTATACGCTGCATTCGCGGTTTTTCCACCAATAGCGATCGCACCCGTGGAAGTCTTGAAAATTTGCGGATATCCCACCAGTTCTGCACAGGTTTTAGGCAGTTCTCGAATATTAAAATTGAAGTTGGGCGTAATAGTTGTATTGCCTACAGAAAAAGTTTCAGATGATTTAACTACAATTACCCCGCACGAATTAGCCTGAACAGCTTTCTCTAAAGGCTTTTGAATTTCAATTTCTACAACTTGATTTGGTGGCAGCGCGTATAAAAACAAAGAGTTATTTCTGTCCTTAAATGCTGTGGCTTGCTGTGCAATTGCAGGTAATTGCAAAAAAATGAATATTGTTAACAGAGTGAAGAGTTTATTCATAGGTTTAGGCGATCGCTAATTCTTAGAGGAACAAAAGAGCGATCGCTGACTCTCAATTACCAGGATGCAGGGACGTAACCATAAGGAGTGCCGTCAATCGTTCGGCAATAAGGAGCAGTTGTAGCATCGGGTAAAGTTGCCACAGTGTAGCTAGTTGTACCGACCATAAAAGAAGTTGGTAGAGGACTAGAAGAAGTACTTTTTAAAACTCCGAACCCGCAAGCATTAACAGTTACATTTCGAGTTGTTGGGGACGGCAATGTAACTGCAACGGCTGCGCCTGGAGTTTTACCAACAATAACGACTTGTCCAGTAGGGGTTTTAAAATTTGCAGTTCTAGCTTCTGAAAAAGTGCCACTTACACAAGATGGCAAAGTTTGGCTTGGTAGAGTTGCAGCATTAATAGCGGTTCCATCTACTTTTAAACCTGTAAAATCGCCACTGCTTGGAAGAGAAATTCTTACTTCACCACAACTACCAGCTAATCTGGCTGTTGATTTATCTGTACTGCCAAGACTAACCGCAATCCGACTGCCAGCAGTTCCACTAAATACAACTACTGTACTTCCGCTATCCATTGCCTTATATACAGTTGCACCATTATAAGGAATCGCCGTAGCCGGAGCTATTGAAGAAGCGATCGCACTAAGCGCAGCAGTCGCAATTAATCCTAACTTAGCTATTTGAAGCTTTTTCATAAATCACCAATATTCAAGTTCAAGTTCGTCTTTTCTTGAACCCATATTCATCTATAGTTTTATTCTTAATAAAGAGTGAAGTTACTGAAAATTAACCTTTTATTTCAAACAAACCTGCATGATAAGCCATGAGAATTTATGCCGATGAATATGTAAAACAAATGTGAATAATAGTTATATAAATAAGTATTTTATTGTCTGGAATACAAGCATATTTCTAAACTTTTATCGGGCAGACACTTATTAATATTATGTTGAATAAAAGGGTTATTATCTGGCAGACAATTGCATAGGATTAAGAGTGTCCGGCAGACAAATAAATAATACGCAAAGTAACACCAGAAGCCATAGGCATGAAAAGAAAGTCTAGATAACTGGGCAAACTGATAGGAGTATCACAGCAAAGATAATCATCAATGCCCAAAAATCTTTTGAATAGCCCAGCTTTCTTACTTGCCTCTGTCACTGCTGTTGTTGCTGTAGCAGGTACATCTCCCATAACTAAATCGCTCGTGGAAGCGGCGGCAGACTCCACATCACCTCACGCAATGGCACTGTCGCAACAATGGACAGTGGTCAGCGTTGCCGATGGTGACACCATCACCGTGCGCCGAGGGAACGAGAGGAAAAAAATCCGCTTCTGTGGGATCGACTCTCCTGAAGTGAAACACGGTAAGCAGCCTGGGCAACCATTTGGGAATGAGGCGCGTGAGAAACTGCGATCGCTTGTTGCCTTAGCCAAAAATCAAGTAACGATCGTACCTGTGGAGACTGACCGTTACGGGCGAACTGTGGCTGAGGTGATGGCCTCAGTTAGTGGGGAGTGGGGGGTAGAAATGAGTTTTCAAGAGGAAATGCTCAAAAGTGGCATGGCCTATTACTACAAACAATATGCCTCAAACTGTCCAAACCATAATGCTTTTGCAAAGACTGAGGAAATAGCGATCGCATCTAAGGCGGGTGTGTGGAGTAACCCAAATTTAGAAAAACCTTGGGATTATCGCAAGCGTTATCGGTAGGCACAGAGGGGCTAAAAGGTTATTTGTAAAAAATACTACTTTCAAAGGTTAACTTTATATTAGGTAAGTCCAATCACAAATCAATAGTGACTTATATTACATGGCTTTTTGTAAAAATTTAGTATCATAATGTCAATATAAATACCATTATGCAAGTTCTTTATAAGTATTTTTTACACCATTTAGTGGTTATATAGATGTTTTTTTTGAGGATAATATCAAGAAATTCATTATTATTTATAGTACTTTGCTCATTTTGTATATCATTATTACTTGCATTAATTCATGCTACATTGGCAGGAAATCCTGTTCTTACCATAGTAGGGTTAACTTCCCTTTTTTCAGGCATATTTTTACATTTTAGGAATCAATATTTAGCAAACAATCAACCTAGATTAGCAACGATAAAGCAGATAATATCAACACCAAATCAACAAAGAACAGTTAATACAAATGGTGGAGATTATAATGAAAGTATTGGAAGAGATTATATCGGGCGCGATTCTATAAAGAAATATATTAATATCAAAAATGAGCAAGTAGAAATTGGTTCTGATATTTCTGAAACACTTGGTGATTTTAAAGATATCTTGAATGAGATGATAATTAAAAGCTCAGATCCGGTAGAGGCAATATCTCAGTTTGCTAAAGAATTAGCTGAAGAATTACGCAAACAGCCAGAAGTCAAAGCTAATTTTGATGACAAAGGAGATAGCAGCGAACAAGAATTAGCAAATAAGATTATTATAGATTTATTGACTAAAAGTTATGACCAAATTAGTCAAATAAATCAAACTATTCAAATTACTCAACCTGACCAAATTAATCAAAGCAGCCAGATTCAAAAAATCAATAGTTCTAGTGCTTTAGAATACACGTATTATATTTCTAATAATGAAAATGAGTATAAAAATGACAGAGATGACATATCATATAACGGATATACAATTTACTTAGCTAAAGACCATGAAAATATGTGGAATATAGAAATTCAAAGAGAGGATAATTCTCTTTTAGACTTAAGTAAGCAACGACGTTTTTCAAGTAAAGACAATGCTATTGGAACAGCGAAGAAAAAAATTGATAAAGACAGGATAGCTAGTTGGAAAAGCAGTATAAATCCCTTAGAGTAAATCACTTATCTAACCCAGTATTTCTTAATTGGTCTTGATGCGCGAAGTGCAGACTTCAAGCAATAGTCGTCATTTTTACTACATTTGTTGTTCTAATTTGAATGCCGTAAAAATTAACAACCTTTATATCAGGACTAAGAACATACTCGCTAACTTAATTTACAATATAGCGAATACTCCTCTAGAAAATAGGTGAATCTATGGCAGGTGATCGCAACATCAATACTGGCGGTGGCAACTACAACGAACGCATTCAGGGTAACTATATCCAAGGTAATTACTACGCTGCTGGACAACCACAAAGTCTTGCCGAAGCTGCCGCCGAGATTCAAAAACTCCTCGAACAGCTCGAAAAGTCGTATCCAAGCAATACCACAGCAGGCAAGATGGCGATCGCTACAGAAACCATCAACCAAATCGATAGTGACCCAATGTTAGCTGCACGGATACTTAGCGCTCTAAAGGCAGGTGGTGTCTCTGCATTCGAGCAATTCCTTAACCATCCCGCCGCTAGCTTTGTAATTGGTGCATTGGAAGACTGGCAGCAAAGTAAAGGAACTTAAGTATAGTTTTGGGCTTCTGTTGCTGGTGGATTCATCTAACCATAGTTCAAAGAAACTCGCTTAGCTTAGTATATATTATGACGGAAAACAGAGAACCAGAGCGACGTACTATCAACACAAACGGCGGTAATTACAACGAACGCATTGAAGGTAACTACATTCAAGGTAATTACTATGCTGCTGGAACTTCCTCAGAACAAAATAAAATTGTTCCAGAGATATGTAAAAATCGGCAATCATTAAATGAATATTTGAACATTGTAGTTACAAATCTCAAAGAAAAATTAGGATTCTTAGAAATAAAAAATAATATTTATGATGATGGACAAGCTTTAAAACTAGTAGCGAGAAAGACAAATTTTGATATGTCAATTAGCTTTGTACCAACGAGAGGAGAAGCCTTTTTTATATTTGCTGAACTAGAACAAGTAAATGCTGATTCTTTAAGAGAATTTTCTACGCGATGTCTAAAGTATGCTAAGGCAAAAACAAATTTTTCTACTGTTGGAGGAGCAGTTTATAATTTTAAGTTTCCCACCAACCTTTGCTTTGCAGTTGCTTTAGTGGATGATTTAGATGAAAATACTAGAAGGAATGTCCAGACAATAAATCCTTTAAAACACTCAGTTGATTCTCTCTGGTACGAAATACCGCTTGTTTACGAATTAAATAAAAAGCAGTTATATTTTTACGAAAAACCATCTGACTGGACTGACCATTTCACAGGTGAAATCGCCTGGAAACCAATCAGAAAAGTTATTCAAGAAGCTTTGATTCTCTAATGCAAATTTGACTGAAAATCTATTAACTGTGGTTGGATATTGGTGATGACAGAAAAACAAACGCCAGAAGCGAAAGATATACAAACGAGTGGTGGTAATTACTGCGAACGCATTGAGCGGCACTATATCAGTGCAGAGACGGTAAATATTTATGAAACTGCTCCTAACCCAAGCGCTTCAAGCACAAACAACAGGAAAGTAACAGCAAGTCAAAAGCAACTGGCGTTTGCGATCGCAGGTAGTTTTGATGAAGTTGACCACGGTAAATTAAAAGCTATTCTTGCATTGTTACAAAAAATTTCTGGTGATGCGACTATAGAAATTATTCGAGTTGAGGAAGGCAGTATCAGAATTATTCTTAATGGTTCAGATGAAGGTTTAGAAAGAATAAAGCAACTATTTGAATCAGGGGAACTCACTGAAGTATTGGGTACTCCTGTTGAGTACGTTGATTTAACAGAATTAGATGAAAAATCTTGTTTGATTCGAGATATTGTCCAAAATGGAGCTAGTAGTCAAAATCTGAGCAATGCCGATCTAACTGGTGCTAACCTGAGTGATGCCGACCTGAGTAATACCGATCTAACTGATGCTAACTTAACTGGTGCTGACTTAAGTAATACAATAATGAATGAAGTGTTGGGAATTTCAATCGAAGAAGATATTCATTCAGTAGTTAAAGAGACTTCAAGCGATGAATCTCATGTATTTTTGGATAATACTTTTCTTAGAATTGAGGAGTTTATCAATCAGATAAATAGAGACTATGATGGAGTTAATGTTCGTAATAATGGTACATTAATACTTACATATACAAGTTCTAGTTTCTTTCTAAGCTTTTCAGAAACAGCACTAGAAGAGTTTATTAGGCTAAGAGTAATCTTAGCATTGCGATTAGGTCTAAATTTGAGCGTTGAACCTAGTACAGCATCGTTTTTATTGCCTACTGACATACCAGATTTACGCTTTTTTAAAGCAGCTATAAAACGGGAAGATGAACAAGTTATTGCTTTAAATGAGTCTGATGAAGAGTATGTTGAAATTACTTTAAAGGGGTCTTGGGTAACAAGTACTTTAACTAATGAAGATGAAGGAATATTTGTTACTTCAGTTAGTAAAGACGTGGGATTAAGATTGTCTGATCTTTGGCTAGGTAATCAAGAAGAAATTCAAGTATTAACACAACGAAAGTAATCAATTAGCTAGGTTCTCTTTTAGGCAAAGTTTGGCATCACCGTGCCAACTTCACCGGTTGCGATCGCTCTGCCTCCTCAAAAGTCTTGGCCACCTTAATATCCCACAAAGACAAAATCTTGCCCAGTCAAAATGCGATCGCTTCCTTTGTACTGGGGACGATAGGTTGGAATGAATCTATTTCACCAAACTGTCTACTCACGGGCGTTTTTTTTGAGAATTGGTTTTTGCACCTTAATCTTATTAGTGCGCTCTTGATTATCCGTTACCCAAATTCATATCATATCTGCAACTAACTTCTTTCCCTGACAATGCGAATTCCCTCCCAAACTGGTATCCTTCCTGAACGTCGTTCATCTCGTAATACCAAAAAGGTATATAGATCCAAAATCTCATCTCTTTGAGTTGCATAGTCACTGCTTACACCTTCACTCTGTTGATCAGTTAACTTTAATTGCGCTTCAGTTTGATAGCTAGAGTCTTTTTGAGTTAATAGCCAGTCAAAGATAAGAGCAATGAACAACAAATAATAGTAACTATTTTCAGATAGTCTCCTAGAGATATGATTAAGATCATCTTGTAATTGGTTATATTGTTTTTGAGCTTTATTTAACTTTTCAGTATTTGATTTGAACTCTTCATATATTTTGTCCCGGACAGACTCACAGCTTTTAAACTTCTTCTCATTTTCTCGAAAGTGCGTTTCAAAACTTTTAAAATTATTTGTTGCTATAATTAGCTCATTTTCTGCTTCCCGAAATTCGTATTGTTTTTCTCTATCTATGTTTTTCAAATAGTTTAAATTATATAAAGCTTCCTCAAAAATAAGTTGGAGTTCTTTGTATTTCTTAGATTCTTCTGAAAATTTCCTCTGTAATTTTTGAAATTCTTTTTCGGCTTTAATAAGCTGACTTTCACTCTCCTGAAGCACACGTTGAGCATTACTTATCATACTGTCGGAGAGAAGAGAAGCATTATTTTTTATAACATCGGCTATTGCTGGTTTAATAATATTGGCAATACTTGTGTTATCAACAACAAAATTAATATTAAGAACAAAAATAAAATCAATTTTGTTGAAAATATGCTCTATATGCTTAAGGATAGTAGGAGAGGTAACTGCAAAAAGGGCTTTAGAAAGTTTCAGAAGATAATTATCATTGATAGTCTTTGCATTCTCACGAATGTTTTTAGCAAAGAGAACATAAAGTACTTGATTAGAGTCAAAAGTATTGGCAAGGGAACGGACAGTACCAAAGTCATGCCGACAGGAACTATTTAAATGTTCTTTCCATAATTGCCACTGAGTTTGTTCTATTCCCGCAATTACGTTCTTTTTTCCATCTTTGCACCAGTATCCTATTTCCCCTTCTGTAAGTGGATACTCCTCTACTTCAGTTAAAGTAGGCAGTCTATACCTAAAATCTAGTACTGAATACTGCTGAGTTAGCCAATCACAAAACTCCTCTGCATAACTGGCCCTTACCCCAACAATTGGTTTTCTTGCCTCTCCAGGTGGAAATCTATCGCTTGTCCAATGGTCTGGTTGACGATGTTCCCCTGATATCAGCTTTTCATCAATAAAAAGCTGATATTCTGCACAGGTTATATAGTCCATGTCAATTTCGACATTCTCATCAATTTGCAATAGATTGTTGAACCGCCGAGATAGCAATACATTAGCTGCTAAATTAAATTTTTCGTTCATCGACTTTCTAAATCAGCCTCTAACCTTTTTTCAAGT
This sequence comes from Nostoc sp. C117, assembly GCF_043099735.1. Taxonomy (NCBI): domain Bacteria; kingdom Bacillati; phylum Cyanobacteriota; class Cyanophyceae; order Nostocales; family Nostocaceae; genus Nostoc; species Nostoc sp. C117. Next base: position 77,191 of record NZ_CP170990.1, on the reverse strand, counting down.
TGTTGTCTAACGTCTGAATCTATGCTTAAACCTTCTTCCGAACAATCATAGGCGAGTGCCATAGCTTCAACTGAAGGAGATGGCATAGCTAAGACTGTACGAATCAGGTTAGTAGCATTACTTTGAGCAGCATAAAGACGGATGGTTTCAGCCCACCAAGACTCTTTAATATTTGCAATTAATAGACTCTCTTGGTTAGATTCTTTAATCTGAACTGCTGCTAAATATTCTTGAAAACTTAAGTGAGCAAATTCATAAACCCCTAATTCCTTTTCTACTAACAATCCACTGATATCTCCAACTTGCTGAAAAAACTCCTCTGGTTTTACCCCACTGCCAGCTACCATTACCAATATATCTTTGCTCAAAGAAACTCCATCTGATATCTTGAACTCACGAGTGTTCTGTTGCATTAACCTCAGTGCCAGCACTTGCAACACAGCTTGCTTTTGAGTAGCTGTTAGTGAATCAGGAATATTTTTTGCTCTCAGACGCCTTTCTAATAAAACCTGATAAATTTCTTTGTAAAGCTCAACTCGTTTTCCAGGAAGGGCACTACCGCGACGGTGAACCGTGGCAATCATCGTCAGTAATAAAGGATTAACTGCTATTGCCCTTAGGGGACTACTGTTTTTAATGCGATTAATTAAATCATCAGCCTGTTGCTTGACTTCTTCCCTCACTCCCAAATCATCTTCCCCAGCACGATTCATAACCTCTGTTTCAAAATACCAGTTCTGAATAAACCTTTGAATTTGCTTAAAATTGAAACTTTGTACCTCTAAAACCGTTACTTCTTGTTGCAGCCGCGCATTTTTATAGCCAATTGGTCGAGAGGTCAAGATAAAGGCAGTGTCATGGTATATCTGCATTTGTTCATCTACCCAACGACTAACCTGCTGGCGCTGAGTTTCATCCGCTACTTCATCCAGCCCATCCAGCATTACCAAACATTTGTTTTGACGCAATTTTTCAGCGAACCAGTTAGGAGGTAGATTAAGAGGCTTAATTTTTCGTTGTTGCTTTACTTGTTCAGTAATTAAGTCTGCTAAAAGCGGTTGTTTATTGACAATTTCCTGGCGTATATCTCTGAGATACAACAGCACTGGAATTAGTTTTGGTGCTTTCCGATGGTGTAGTCGCTCTTGCTTATTTGCATAAATAAGAGTTAAGTGTCTCAAGAGAGTAGTTTTCCCCGTTCCTGGTGCGCCCAGTACTACCATACGCTGGAATGCAGTACTGTTGTCCATTGCTGCTAAAAAATCCCAAATTCGCTTTTCTCTTGGGTTATTTGTTTCACTTTGTATCTGCGGAATCATTCTGGAACTTGCCTGAACTGCTTCTTTTGCAACTATCTTGAGTGGTACAAATACCTTTTGCAATTTTAAAATCCGGTCTTTATCTAATCCCTGTGTTTGATAATCTCTACAGGTATAAATTAAACTTTGGTAATATTCACGCTGAAATGGTGAGGTTATTTCCCAAGCCCAAAATTCAATTTGGTTCCAAATCAAATTTGCAAGATTAACTGCCAGTTGCTCTTGACCTACATCCCACTTTGTTGAAATTTGATTTATAAAACTTGATATAAACTTTCTTATAAGTAGCAATAATGTTAGAATTACTGTCACAAACAAGGATATGACTGCTAGTACTGGTTTCAGTATAAGAATAAAATGAACCGTAATTGCTAGCCCAAGACCAATGAGAGCCAATAAGAACAAATTCTGCAACTTTGAAGGGAATCTTAGCATCAGTAGCAATTTCGCAAAAATTCGCTTGTTTTCTGAACGTTCAGGGTTGACTACAGGTGCTAATGTCGGCCTGCTGAGAATAAACTTTAAGTTTTTGATATTTAATTTGTAGGCATTACCTTGAACGTAATCTTCTTCAATCCGTTCGTTATAATTACCTCTTCCAGTATTGATGTTGCGGTTTTCAGGCGGGTTCGGCTCTTCCATATTTTCGCCTAAGCTAATTTTTAAACCTATAGGCTGCGGGTTGGCAAACTATGAACTTAGAAATTTGTTATATTAAGTTCCCTCAATCTTCTGCTTCTACTTCCTGCCAGCCTTTGATAGCGCCAACAATAAAAGCACCTGCTGGGTTATCAATAGCTTTTTCAAAAGCAGCCAAGCCACCTTCTTTGGCAGCATTTATTACTCGTTTTTTGAATGTTGGGTTGCTTTCAATGCGGTTTATAGCTTCTGCTGCTACTACCATCTGCTGTGATGTAGTAGTGGTAGGGTAAGTTTGCTCTAATTGTTTTAGCAATAGTTGAATTTCTGCGACAGTTGTAGCAAGATTTTGTTGCGAATTAATGTAATTTCCTTGAATATAATTTCCTGAAATAGACTCGTTATAATTACCCATTCCCATGTTAATTGTACGATTATTAGTATTGTTGTTATGGGTCACATTTGTACTTAATTTATTCTGTTCGGGTTTAACTAGACGTTGTAAAAATCCACCTGTTCCTGATATTATGCCACCAATTACCATAGAGAAAAAGCCATCAATGACATTTTTAAAAGGTTTGATATTTTGGAAAATATCTTCATGATTAGGTGAAATTTGATTGAACACCGTATTAAAGCCTGTGCCTATAAAGGAAAGGACAAAACTCGCAAATAATAAAAAACCACTTATAGCAATGACCGTTCCAGCCACAGTTAACAATAGACCAAAGTAGTACACTAAATTTTCTGCTGTTGATAACCGACGCTTTGGTGTGTAAAGCTCTGTTGGTGTCTGTACTTTTTTGCTTTTCATAGTTTATTTCTCCTCTATTAATTATGTATAGAGGAATTATTCAAATGTATTAAGCATTTTTCCATCCTTCAATAATCTTCATTGCTACATTTACATAAGGGTTATCTAAAAACTCTTCAATAGCTCCTTTTCCACCTTCAATAAAAGCATTAATCAGCCTTTCTTTCTTTGTTGGTGCTATACCTGCACTTATAAAAGCCTCTTTCTGTGCTTCTGTAGCTGTAGGGTTGGTCTGTTCTAGCTGTTTGAGTAATTTCTGGATTTCGGCGGCAGCTTCGGCAAGGCTTTGCTTATTACCAGCAGTGTATTTATTACCTTGTATATAGTCACCTTCGATGCGCTCATTATAATTACCGCTACCCATATTGATATTGCGATCGCCAGTCATTGTTGTATCTCCTTGAACTACTCGGTTGCCGTCCCCTTGAACGTTGTTGACGTTGCCACCAACTGAACCACCAACTGAAAAGCCACCAGGGGTGTTTGTCATAGTACCTACTTGTTCCACATTTGAATAAAAGCTAGGGCGTTGTAATGCCTGATTAACAAAATTTTCTAAACTACGAATTCTACTATCTTTTTCTGCTAAAAGTAATTTAATTTCTCGCTCCGGCAAGGCTTTTATCTCATTGTAAGTTTCAAAATATTCTGCACTCAGTTGGGACTTGTCAGCTTCAGGAGCCGTTTTAGCATGAAGTAAAAACTTATCTTCACCTCGTACTTCCATGCCGACAATTCGCAGGTCTGCCTCTGGGTTATTCTCTGCTAATTGTTTGAATGAGATTGCGATCGCTCTTGGGTCAACACCTTGGTTGTGGTACAAGTCCAGGGTGTCAAAAATTGGTTGAATAAAATCACCAAACTCGCCATCTGCAAACACTTTATTGTGGTAATCAGGCTTACGGAGGGGGTCAGGTTTCTCTGTTGTAGGGAGTCGCATATAAATGTATTCACACCTCACCCGATCAAGTTTAGTGTTGGTAGTAATACCCCAATCTTGAATATATGCCCCCGTGAGAGTAGCGGCTGTTAAATCAGTTCCATTCAGTTGTGTCTGTACTAATTTTGCTCTGGATAAATCTGCATCCTGTAAGTTGGCTTGGCTCAAATCTGCACCGATAAAACTTGCATCTACTAAATTCGCTCCTTGAAAATTTATGCCTCGTAAGTTTTGATGGTCAAAGTTTTTATTCTGTCCAAATCCAGTAACTAAGACTTGATAAAGTTCTGTGTTTTGCAAGTAAGTCCTTCCTGGAAGAATATAGTCTAGCATTTTAGCGTTATAAAAAATTGTTTGTACCAAATTAGCATTCCGGAAATCTGTACACTTAAGTGTAGCTCCTGTGAAATTAGTATTTGTTAAATCAGCACTATGGAAGCTTGTACCTCCTATAATTGCAAAGGTGGTGGCAAATGAGCGAAACAAGCCAGTCCAATTATGTCCCAAATCATTTTTTTTATTTCTTCCCAAAGCCAGCCATCCTATGTAAGCACTAAGCAGAACGATGGTAACGATTATTATAATTTCAACAATTATCAAAAAAAGAAATAACCCCATTCCAACTACAGAAAAAAGGTTAAAGAGTGTAGTTGTATTACTAAATATTTTTACAACTGCTGGACTTATAACTGATTCATAAAGATAGAACAATCCACAAATAGCAAGAGTAATTGCTAAAACCGAAATTATAAGATGACGACTTGTTATAAAGAAGAAAGGAATTATAATTAAAATCTTCCAAACCAAAGTAGGAGATTCTAAATAATTGAAGTCAGTCAGCAATGTTACTAAATGTCCAGCTAGACTATAGCTAAATCCTGACAATCCAAACAGTAATAAAGAAACAGCTAATACTACAATTAACCAACTTTTTTTAACTCCTGCTTTTGCTTCAGTAAAGTTTGCTCCCCTTAAGTTAGCTTTAATAAATTTTGTTCCTCGGATATCTGCACAGCTAAAGTTTGCGCCCCTTAAATTCGCCCCTGTAAAATCTGCACTCCTGATATCTGCACCACTAAAATTTGCACCCTCAAGGTTCTGACCTCGAAAAGAACGACCTCTGAGATTTTGACCGGAGAAGTCCTGAGGCATAACTGCATAAGAAGATGGTTGTACTTCAATTTTGATACAGATTGGCTATGAGATATTCCAGATTTGAGAAAAATCAATTTTGAAGACACGGTGACAGGACGCGAACATTATTTCAAAACAGCGATCGCCCTCTCCCCCACAACCAAAAAACCTAGTTGATTATGTACTATGCGATCGCCCATTAACACGTCTTTTATCTTAAGCCGAGCTAGAGCTTTCTCCAGTCATGACAGCAGATGTAATTAAATGTGCCAAACGTAAAGCTTCTGGCACTTTGCCACAGTCAGTTAAGCGCTGAAGCACCCCAGCTACCACAGCAGGTTCTTCACCGCTAACTTGGAAAAAAAATGGTGAATAATCATAAATGATACCAGCAAGCTGCAAAAGTTTCTGTCGCTCTTGGAAGTCTAGTAGACGACTCATTGCTTCCTCAACAGCAACTAAATCAGGTTGGCGGCGCATCACGGTAACACAAGGTAATTGCAGGCGGTCGGCTAATTCTGGAAGGTTGACGAGGTTAAACCCGCCAAACCCAATTCCATCTAATAACAAGATATGTAGTTGTGGTAAAAACTTCCTTCCAATCAACAACTTGCAGATGACTTCTGTGGCATCAAAACCATCTTGTTGAACTTCGCCCCACACCATACCTTCAAATCGAGTTCCCGCACACACCACCCCAGCTATAGAAACATTGCCACCAGCACCCCGAATAAAAGGGGCATCATCGAAGCCGATAACGCGAATAGTACGATTGAGTTTCAGTAGAGATTCAAGTTTCATTAAGCTGTTGTTTGGTGGCTAAAGCGGCATTTCATCAATGCGCTTGACCCTAATTATCAGTTCGCCACCTAGTAATTCAACTAGCTTTTTTACGGTTTCAAATCTAGCCTGTTCTGGGTTACGGACAGCTTTACGCACGTTGGTGCTGAATTTTTTAGCAAGTTCGGCTGGGCTGAGTTTTGGATATTCAAGCTTGCCATACTCAACGGCTAGCTGGTAGTATGACCAGCCCTTTTGTTCCATCAATTGTTCGAGTACGTTTTTTTGCTCCGTCGATTGGTCGGGCAGAAGAGGCATGATTAACATATAGCTTAAAAATAGGCTTTTCTATTTTAGATGAGCAGCTGCTCATAACAACTGCTCCGATTATTTAAAAGGGTTCTTTGAGTTGCATGACTCGCTCTACCCAGGCGGGTGCTTTTTTGCCATTACTAGGGGATAAGTTATTGAATTCTTGGCGCAGTTGTTCTGGCGTGATGTCTGGTAATTGAGTTACAGCCCAGGCGATCGCATCTTCTTCTGATTTCCAAAGTATCCAAGGCTCACCCATCCAAGCGCGTAGGGTGTACGCTAACTCTTTTCCCGGTTTGTGAATTACCTGCCCAGAAAGCTTAGGACACCGAGACTTGGTGATAATGAGATTGTTATCTTTGTCCATATCACCTACAACATCAAACTCATATTCAACTCCATCACGTTGAATTGGGGCAAGTCCTACCTTCACAGGTCGAGTTTTCTTCTTGCCACCTTTATCTTCATACTCTTCCATCACATACTCAGATTTACTTCGCATAGTGACAATAAGATGGCAAGGGCAACTAAGCAAAGCTTCAACCAACTTATTATGCAGTGGTGTCACATCCCGCCACGCTGCAAAAGTGTTGCTGGTTTGCGATCGCTTGGCTATGCGGTCAACTTGTTCTAATGCGCCATCCTTTCCCATCCAGGCGTGACTTAGACTGTCAATTATGAGAACATCATAAGTGGTACTAGCATCCTCAATCGCATCAATATAGTGTTGGGGGTGGAAACTGGTGAGTTCGCAAGTGTCAAAACTGAATAGGTCTGCATACTTACTGGCGCTGCGGTGTTCCGAATCAATAACACCTGTTGATTTTCCCAAAAACTGAGCAATATTTAGTGCTGAGTAGGTTTTACCACTTCCGCTAATGCCAATAAGCGACAAACGCAGTTTGATTTGAGATTTGGTTGCTTTTTTAAACATGACTTTTCATTACCCCAGCTACGACGGCTGGGGTGCTAGTGGTTTTAGAAGTGGTCAAAAGTTACAGGTTGTAGATTGAAGCCAATAAGAAGCTGATAGTCGCGGTCATGCCAGCCGAGGGTGTACCAAGGGTTTTCGGAGTACTGCGGCGCTAATCCATAGCTGCGATCGCTCTCTCCCATATAAAACCAGTAAGCAATTTCGTAATCTCGCTGCTCTCGCAGTGCCGCAATCTCGCGGTCTATCTCTGCAATGTTGTTGTACATTAAATTAACCTCATCTTGTTTTTGTTTGGGGTAAGCTGCCGCTTGCTCTTGGCCGGGTTGGGCGGCAGTTTTAAGCCAGACAGTTTAACGACTTATCTAGGTCGAGATGCTAGTTAGTCTTCTATTTCTTTTAAAGCTTCTTGTAGGTATTGAATAGCAAGGTCGAGATTGTCTAAAAAGCTCTGATTTGGCTCATCATTATCTTCTTCATTGATAATGCTTTCTATTTCAGATATTAAATCTCCCAGCTTTTCTTGCAGTTTTAGTTGTACTTTTTTAGAGCTTTTCTTCATTACCGTTATCTCCAATAATTAAGAGCTTTACCTACCCTCTCTTATGGCTGTGGGCTGGCAGCCAGTTAAAATCAAAAAAGTGACAATTGTTTGTATCTAATCTCTGTGGGATGCTCCCTTTCTATCCAGTCAAAAGCCAGTCTTAAATCAAATATTATTTGTCTCCATTCTTTAGGTGCTGGGACTTTTTCAGCATTTTTAGTATCTATATACGCTTCAATCTCATCTGCCATATCAAGCATGTTGGAGTAACAATCAAAGGCTAAAATATTGCATTTTTCCCTAATGCGCTTTTTGGTGCGTTCGGTTGAAGTGTTCCAGAAAATACTCCAGTAAGTTTTGTGATATTCTCCCGATAGATTAACTGCTGCTTCTAAATGTTTTTTGGCTTTATCCAGTTCTGGCTCATCTGGAAATTGCTTGAGAGCTACAGATAATGCACAGTGGGCTGATTGCATAGATTCTTAGAGGAAAAGTAGGCGATTACCCAGGTAATAGTTATGTATCAATCTCAAATTTTTGTTATGAATTTAGCGGCTAAAAACGTAGGTTTCTTTATAGCCAACCTCAACAGAATAGAAATCGCTAATAAACCAATCTCGTGCTATGGCTTTCCAGTCGATGTAACATACATTGATGCCTAACTCTTCTAGTTTTTTCAGAGTGCCGCACTCATCCCACATCTGATAAACAAAATCTTCCTCATCCTCGAGCTGACCCATATAATGGTCTTGAAAATCTTCCAAACTATCGTCACTACCGTAATATTGGTAATAAACAGCGAATGCTTTACCATGTTCTTCTAGTAAATTTGCTAGTTCTGAAATATGCTCTATGTTTTCGCATTCATTAAGTTGAATACCTTGCCAATTTTCATAATCATGAATTGCCCACTCTTCACACGGTTCATCACCTGCTACAGGCGACCAAGAAAGCATCCAATTAATATCTTCTTGAATTTCATCAGCGTCTTGGGTTGCATCAATCCAAAGCCCGTGTAAATGCCCATTATTGTAAGCTGATAAGCAAGCTACATATATTTTTGGTGTGTTTTCATCGCTGCATTCCCGCTCATGCCTGGGGAATGGTAGACGGCATTTTAAAGAGCTAACAATGGGAAAACTAAAAGTAGGAAAATTTACCTGAGCTAATTTAACGGCTAATTCTAAAGCCTGATAATCAATTGTTTTGTCGGCAGGAATTAAGATTTTACCTACCTGCTGCACGTTGTAAAGCTGTTCAGCTACTACAAAAGCTTCTACTTCTGAATTAAATACTAATTGCATATTCGGATACCTTTTAAAAATTCTTAGAGGAATATTTGCGTAGCGTCTCGTAGAGAAGAGGTGATCGCTTATATGGGTGCGATCGCTCTGGTTGAAGAGATAGCGATCGCCTGTGATTTGTTTTACCAATCTTCTTGAATTTCCTCTAAGAATTCTTTTTCATAGAAAGATTGTTTTATTTCTTTTAAAAACCCTTCTCTGCGTTCTGTGAATTGATATTCATACTGTCGCTGTGTTTCTGCTCCTAGATACTTCCACGCTGCAAAGATGTGTTTATCTGGTATTTGCCCTTGAGTGATAGGGTTTAACATCAGATGCTTTGTTGCAACCACATCCTGCTCAAATGCTTTTTGCAATCCACTGTAGGCATGACAAGTACAGGTGATTTCATATCGATATAGCTTTACCTCGTAAAAATCACCAGTATTGCCCATTGCAATTAATTCGTCCCAGTTATCCCCCGGTTGCAATTTATAAGGGTCAGCTTTTTGCCAAGTTCTTTTAATTAAAGTATCAACGTAATCAACCTTAGAAATAAATCGAGAAATCCCACGGATTTTTATAGTTTCTTTGCGCTTTTCAACCTTGTTAGGAATGTGCAGATAAACAAAGTGTTTATAAACATCAATGGTGGCATAGTCAATTCCTGTTTTTATTTGCTCTACCGACCAACCCCACCTTTGTAGTAAAGCTTTGGTATTCTCAACACTGTAAATGTGTCGCAGTGCGTAATCTTCTGCGTTATTTTCATGAAGCAATGACTTATGAAAATTCGAGTAATTGTAACTGGGGCGCGTGTGGGCTTTTGCAGAGAATCTTTGTGTAGCGTTCATGGGATACAAGAGAATAATTTTGCAGAGATTAAATTCTTTTGTGGGTGGAGATGGGGGTATCTAAACCCCCCTAAACTTTTATTGATTAAAATGCTTTGCCATCCCTTTGGCTTCTTCTTCTTGGTAGCCTTGGATTAAACATTTAATTCTTTGGAGTTCCTCTTGCACCCATTTAGCACCGTTGGGAGAAAGGTTGCTATCAATTAAGCCCTTTTCTACGTTCTTGTAAAGCTCGATGGTGCGATCGCAGTGATTGAGAATGAAGTTAAAGTCTTGCATTGTACAATACCCTTAGTTATTTAATCATCGATGCCGAGGTTGCCACCTCGGTTTTTTTCATATCTCTATTATAGCTTTTTTTAGCTATATAAAAAGCTTTTTTAAGGTATAATTATATAAAGATTAGGATAAGAAAATGCAGATAGCTTTTACAGGGCCACGCAAACTGACTAAAGAGCAAGAAGGCTTGATATATAAGGATTTTGCTGATTTCATCTCTAACCACGCCGCAGAGTGGCACGTAGGAGACGCACCGGGGCTGGATGATTTCGTGCGGCGGACTGCTGCTTACTACAACAAAACTCTGACTGTGTATGAAGTTGCAGGAAACCAACGCTGGCACTTTGCAGAACGTAGCAAACGCATGATTGATGCGTTGGCGAAGCCTACCGAAGGTATCGCAGGACAACCGGACGTTTGGCTGTATGCCTTTCCTAATAAGCTTTGTCCAGAGGGGTGTAAGCCTTGCAAGAACCCCAACGGCGGCGGGTCGGGAACGTGGCTAACGATTGCCTATGCAAGGTATCGGGGATTGCAGATATATCTGTTTCCGCAGTTTCAAACCAGATTTGATGATGATAGTTGGTTGCCTGATTGGATGCGGGAGCCAGCTTCAGAGCAATTAACCTTGTTTTGATTAGGGCAAGCCTTGCGATGCGCTGTGTGGGCGGCGTAAGCCGCCCTCTTGATGTGGAGCATCACCTAGCTTTAGACAAGCTATAAAAAGCTTTAATAAAACTTTATAATATATCTAAAATTAGCTATATATTTGTAGCTAAAAAAAGCTATAATAAAAGAGTGGAAGGTTGAAGGACGTAACACCGGAGGCAATGAACCCACGGGCGCGGGACGAGGGGAAAACGACAGGGAGCGAATGAAACCAACCATCGGCGGCTAACCCGCGATAGCTGCCGGCTAAAGCCAGAGATACAGGATTTTAAGACACTCTGGCCGCGGCAACCAATATTTAAATTATTAAAACCACAAGGTAAGAGGTAAGACGTGAAGGGCTAACACACAAGCGGAGGCTTAAAAACCAAAGTGGAAACCTGCCAGGTGGAGGAACCACCAAAGTAGACGCTCTCAAGGTTGGGTAATATTTCCGGATTTGTTACCCAATCCTTGTTTTTTTGAGGAACTTGTGGGTTAATGGCACACGCCGCCAACCACCCAAAGATACCTTTACCTCTCCTTTTCTCTTTCTTTATTCTTCCTCCTCGCAAAAAATGAAGCCCAAGAAAAAGTATTGCACACGGAGGAACGGAGTGTGCTAAGATGCTTTTTCGCTTCATTTTTTGCACCGCTTTTTGGCTGCTGCTTCCAATTTTTGGCCACTTCAGGATTAATTAGTGGCAGCAGACAAAAAGCACAACAACTGCGAAGCAACCTTATATATTCAAAGATTAAAAGCGAAGCAACCGCTTTTTGAGGGACTTAGTTCTGTGGGAAAGTAGGCGATCGCCGCAGTGCAAAGGTGCGATCGCTCATGCAATTGTTAAGCTTTCCCGCCGTGTAAAAACGTGCTACATTCAAACGCAAAAATTAAGTTTTCGCCCGTACTACAGACTCTACATATTTGAGAAATTTTACAAAACTTTATTTAAGGGCAGTAAGCAAAAAGTAAGAAATCTTGCCTATTTATAAATACAAACGTACTATCAACAGGCGATCGCAGTAGGTGCGACTGCCTAAGGCATCATGTAAAAATAAGTTGTACAAATTTAATCTGGAACGACTTGTGAGCTTAACTTCCCCATCAAAATTGTTCAAGTTATTTTTGCAAGGCTCCTAACACCATTACGCGGTCGCACCTGCCTTTATTATTTGAAAGTCCGATCGCAAATCACCCGCAACAACTTTAACCATGCTGATAAAAATTTACTATGCCCATCTATCGCCAGAAGAGTGCGACTCAATACAATGCATTCCTGATATTCAATCAATGGAAGTAGAGATACCAAGCGAAATAAGCGATATTCAAAAAGCCTTGGATGAGTGGAGCGCAAGGTCTGGTGTGACAATTTTTGATTGGAAGCAAAAACGTGTCCAAAGCGAATCGCCTATCCCAGGGCGTGAGGGATAGGCGATCGCTAGTCTTCACCATCATCCGGGCTTGGCTGGAACCGAAGGGACAGCCAAGCCAGTACAGGATATAGCCGAACGTAGCGAAGCGGAGTTGGGCGGCAGTGCAACACGAGCGATCGCTGTTGAGGTTAGGGAATAGGGAATGGGGACAAGGGGGACAGGGGGGATAGGGTTGTTCAGTTCTCTTGGAAAGTGCGATCGCTAGCTGTTCTGCCATTTGGCAATTTACATCCAGAGGCGATCGCCAATACAAAATACCCTCAAATGCTTATCGTTTCGTGAAAATATATTTTGCCAGATGGCAAGAGCAATGTAAAGGCGATCGCAGTTACCCCAAAAAAGGGGCTAACGCCCCCAACAACTAACGAACTAGCTGCAACCTAGAACCCCGACTAGGAAAGCCCAACTTGACCTGACCAACTGGCACAACGACAGGAACCGAAACCACAAACCGACCTGGACCAGCAGCAGGACAACGCACCTTGACCGCGTAACCGACAACCGCCGCCCACTTGGTAGCAAACTCACCAGCCAAACGCAACTCACTAAACCACACCTCAGCCACAAACCCAGTAAAGGCCGAGTCAGACTCCCGCCAGAAACAATCGACCGCCTCAAAGTCAGCAGCCAAAGCAGAAACGAACGCAAATGGAACTGAACGCATAAACCGAAACTCCCAACGAAACGACCAGCCAAGAACAACCCCGGCTATTTTTTCTAAGCGGAGGGGGTCAAGGGTGGCGGTGGGGTCTGGGGTGTCCCCAGATATAAAAGCGAAGCACGATTTCCCGCCACTCGCGCAGCCCTTGACGCCCGTAGCCACAATAAGACAGCCGGGGTAGCCCTGCGGCGACTGAGCGCTCCCTTGGGCGGGGGGGACATCGACCGGAGGGAGTCAATAAACAAACTGCAAAGCAACCTTATTTCTTCATGTCGCGTAAGCGATTTGTCACTTATCGCTTTCTCCACAAAATATACTTTAATTAAGCTTTATCGAGTGTACACAGGATACAGGATATTATTTAGTAATAGTATTCACTCCAATTACTATGCCTAATCCACATCCTAAAACTGAGCATTTAACTAAGCAAAAAACAACGTGGAATAATCTACCAACCAAGGCGACAAGAGTACCTGAGATATTCTTAGAGGAAATAGAAAAGTTCGCGCGAGCGCTCGATGGACAATGTAGCCCATTCGAGGCCATCATCTCTGCATTGGATAAGTTGAGTAAAGATGAATTAGCACAGATAAAACTGGCTATAGAATGTTTATCTGGTAATGATATTGATGAGACAACTGTACAAACTACATTACCTGATGTCTTAGATAGTAAGGATACTTTACTTAACTCAAATACTGCACCGTCCGCACCATCTTTAGCAAATCTAGAATTTTCAAATAGTCAAATTGCAGAGTATAAAGCAAAGTTTGGTTTTGTTCCTTCGAGATTTCAATTAGGAATAATTGATTGGGTTATCAATGAAAAAGGTAATGGCTGCTGCAACGCTGTAGCTGGTTCTGGTAAAAGTAGCACATTAAGAATAGTTGCGAAATCCTTGTGGGAAACTGGATTAAGACCCAATGAAATTAAAATCTGTGTTTTTGGTAAAGACAATTCAGCAGACCTGATTAAAAAATTCGGCCCCCTTTGGAAAAGTTCAATTAGTACATTACACAGTGCTGCCTTCACTCTCATTAAAAAAGAACTTGGAGTTAAGCGCAGTGAAGACATAATAATTTCTAAATATAAATATGAGAAGATTGCCCAAAACTTAGAATTAGTTCCTAACCCAAGACGTAACATTCCTATAGGTAGATTGCAGAGTGAAAAAATCATCAGTAACAGTGACGATTTTCTAAAACTAGTTGATTTGGTGAGATTGAACAATCAAGAACCCACAGCAAAGATTGTTACAGCGATCGCAAATCATCACGAAATTGACAGCGTACAACAACCCCAGTTAGTTGCTCAATGGATTGCCTACTGTCTTAAAATTGGCGAGGAGATGGCAATTCAAGAGAAAAAGTTAGACTATACCGATCAGATTTGGTTAGTTGTTAAGTGGAAACTTCACGAAAGACCCTGGTTTAAACCATATAAATTTGTCCTCATTGACGAGTGCCAGGATTTGAACCCCTTGCAATTAGCATTTGTGCTGATGCTCATAGGGAGTATTGGCCGCATACTCGCGGTTGGAGATCCAAGGCAAGCTATTATGGGCTTCGCTGGGGCGGACAACCAAAGCTACAACAACATTGTCAGACTTACTAGAGCTAAAGAATTACCTTTATCAATTTGCTATCGTTGTCCGAAATCCCATATTGCTCTAGTTAAGAAAATCTTCCCTAATATTCCCATTGAGCCAGCACCAGATGCTATTGAGGGGATAATCCATCAAATTGAAGCAGTAGAAATTGAGAAATCTCTAAAAAATGGTGATGTAATCATCGGCCGGAAAAATGCCCCATTGGTTAGCCTGTGTATAAAGTTAATTGGGCAAGGTGTAAAAGCTACAGTTAAAGGCCGTGATGTAGGGGACTTAATTAAAAAAGAGATTGACCTAATAGCAAAAATGCCTGGGTATAGCTTTGAGTTTTTTAACGATGCTGTTGCACAGTACAAGGAAATCAAATTACAACGCTATCGTGACCTAGATAATGAGGAAGAACTTAAACAAAAATTGTTGGACAAGTTAGAAGCAATTCTGGCTATTTATCAATCTCAAACACAGGCTAAAAATGTTGATAATTTAAAACTTTGTATTGACATAATATTTAGTGATACAAACTCGCCTATTACTTTATCTAACATCCACAAATACAAAGGAGGTGAGGCAGAGAGAATATTTATTTACAAGCCAAATGATTTACCTATGACTTGGAGAAATCAGCAGGATTGGCAACTCGAACAAGAAGAAAATTTACTTTATGTAGCACTAACTCGCAGTAAATCTGAGTTGTTTATAGTTGGCTATCCAGACTGGTATACACCCTCAGCGAATCCGAATAAAGTAGAAAATCATCTTGACTTAGCTGATTCTAGAAGTAATGATTACTTCTCATTACTTCGAGAGGCTAAAGAACAATTAAGTGCTGATTTAACTCCATTTTTCCCTACTGAAGCCTCTAGAGAAAGGCTAGTTAAGAAATTGATTGAAGATGGCTTTTCACTTCAGGATCTAGAGGATTCAGGTAATATTGAATTTTCATCTGAAAAAAACAGGAAGGCTGTGTACGCTGCATTTAATCGCTATTGGCAAAAATTCTATGCTGCATCTCGCAAAGATGAAGAACAGCAGGAAGTAAAACGACCTAGTTATAGGTATGCAGGCATGGAATCAGAATTTTGGACTGGCGAAGATTTTTATGATGATTTTTAGTTAGCAGTACAGCGATCGCTTTAATCGGGCGATCGCTGTTTATCCTCTAAGAATTAGTTCTTATTTAGTGATGCTTTCACCTTACGAACTGTATTGATTGCCACGTCTGCTTTTTCGGCTGCTTTGCGAAGTGACAAACCTTCATTAAGTGCTGCGATTACTTTTTGTGATGATGGTTTGGCTAGAAACTCCTGTGGCGATTCGCTCACCGAAGGCCGCCCAACGTGTTGACCCCAGTTTTTAGCGCGTTCCATCCCCGTTTTGATTGCATCTGAACGTCTGGAGGCTTTTTCTTGTTCTGCAATCAATTGTTCAATCCAGCTAGGATTACCCTCTAGGATATCTACCTCAATTTTTGATAATCCCTTTGCCTGCATCCGCCGCAAATCGCGCAGTACAGCTTTAGCTTCTTCAGGAACAAAAAAATTGTAATATTCAGTTAAGTTACCAATAGAAATACTAAAGAAGGAATATCGATATTTAAAGTATTTTTCTACATTTCCACGATGTAACCAAGTTCCTAATACTTTAATTGAAACATTTTCAAAATGTGAGGCTAAATTATTTTTAAGTTCAGCTACTCGCGCTTCAATGTCACGACGAGTTACACCAATTTTATAAATAGTATTTCCTCCACTAGTATCAATTTGAAGGTAGTAGAGAGTATTAGATAAAATCTTACGAAATTCAGCTTGATAGATTTGTAAATCTCGCAGACATTCATTAAAATTAGGAGAATCTTCAAGATAAGCAACTTGCACGTTTTTCTCTAGGTGCTGCAACTTTTCTAATAACATTGGTTCTTGCACTTGGTTAAACAGCATCAAGGAAAGTGCGCCAACTGGTATTTTACCCAGCTTTGTAAACTGGTATTCCCCACCATAACGATAAGTGTTGCGTTCCAGCAGTTTTTCTCTAATTAAAATACTCGGCACTTCTTTGACTGGGATACCCTTATCTTTAATTCCGTAGCGATTCCAAAGGTCTTTGAGTTGCTGGAATTCCTTTCCAGTCAGCCATATATTGAAATTATCATACAGGGGCAGCGTAGGAAGCAGGCGATCGCTGCGGTTTACTTCCCGGCAAGTTTCATGAGTGTGTGCAAAGTGGTGTTCATTGCGCCGACCCTTTTTAGCAGTCAGTTCACCGTCGCAGTAGGGACACCTTAACTGAGTCTTACCGCTTGGGACATCTTCAATTGACACTAGGGTTTTGTCTTGATCAATGCCATATATGAGCCACATTTGGGAATATCCTTTATTTGATACACCAATTTGATAGGATTTTGTTGCTCGTGAAGATGATTTTACTGTATCAAAAAAAGGTTGCCGTACAATCAATAATTATTGAGGGAGCAGGGGAGTGGAGATGAAGGGGATAAGGGAGAGATAACAACTGACTGCTGACTACAAAGCGATCGCCTCTCAACAAGCGTAGGCGTAGCCCGCCGCAGGCATCGCTCCTCCATCCTCTAAGAATCAACCGGCTCCCTCTGTCTTATCTTCTGAGGAATCATCAGAGGAAATTTTTCTCGCGATCGCCTCCAATATCGTTGATATCTGGTCAGGGCTATTTAAATTAACTTGGTATACATTCGTAGCATGAACTTGATTAGAGCCTATCACCACTTGTAAACCAGGTTCGCCAAGGAGATGCTTGATTAATTTGGCTCTTTCCTCGGCATCCAAGCGATCGCTTTTTTCCATTAATTCTTTTAAAAAATCATCTTCACCTTGATCTACCACAATCAGCGCCTAACTGTATACATAAAAATTTAATAGGCGATTATACAGCTACTTGCAGGTCACTCGTATCCGTATTTTTTACAGATATAGCCCCTGGTTGTAATACCCAAGCAGCGATGGCGTTAAGTATCTCAGCCTTTTCTTTTGGGGTAGCGGACTCAATTAGCTGAACAGGAGTTAGTTCAACTACTCCTATTCTCGCTAATGCTGGAATTCTACAGTTTTCTGGCAGAGCATGAAGGATTTTGAAGTAATTACCAGCTTTTAGGTCGCTTTTCCCATCAAGAAATTTACTGATAGTACTCTCATGAACACCAGCCCGAACAGAAATCTCTCTTGCTGTTAGGCCACTTTCATTAATTGCTGTAATTAATATTTCTTGATGCTTATCCATATTGCTGCTATTACTTGCTTTTTTTCAAGTTATTGAATACTATCAAATTTATCTCGGAAATACAATCTAGCAAAGGATCGCACTGCCTATATATGGTTGGTGTGACAATTTTGTGAAATTTCAGCAACTTTTTACAAAAGACTAACCCTTCTTGCATAAGCAGGCAAGGGCAAAAACTTGATTGACTCAACTTCATTATGACAGACACAAAGATTCAGGGGAAGTTCTATCCGCTCCAACATGAAGAATGGTTGAGAGCCTGCCGGGAATTAACCCCAGCACAGAGGGATGTACTCTACTACCTTCGCACTCTCGACCCATACAGCACCGGAATGGAAGTATCGCCAGCACGGATTGCCAAAGATTTATCTACCGCAGAAAAGCCAGTTCACCGCAGCACTGTAGGACGCGCTCTCAAAGCGTTGGATGAAAAGGGGTTTGTCGATATGGAGCTTCTTAAAGTCAAGGTTCACGTTCTCACCAAGGGCCTACATTGTTGTGATGAGGCAACAAGTTGCGATGAGGCAACAAGTTGCCGTCAGGCAACTTTGTTGCCTGACGGCAACTTAGGTGATCATGACGCAACTTGCGCGATCGCTACGCAACTTGCGCGATCGCCACGCAACAAGCGCAAGCCAAAAGCCTCACCAGACAAAGATTCCAGCACCCCTAAGATTAATAAGACTTATTTAGACTTTTTAGACTCTCTCTCAGAAGGCGAGAGAGAGAAATTTTTACAATTTGGGGAGAAGAGAGCAGCAAAACTCAAAAATCCCCCAGTGCAATTACCCCAAAAGTGGATAGAGAAGAACTGGGAGGAATTATCAGCCCAGTGGTACAAGTCCAAGGGGCAAAGTTCCCCAGCACAAACCACTAAATGGGAAAACGACCCTCGGCGTGCTGATTGGCTGGCCATCATTGAGGAAACAGCCAACCCCTTAGAATTCGCCACTGATAAAGAAAAACAGGATTTTGTCAGATGGTGTAACGAAACTAAACAATTTAGTTGGCTCGAAGAGGGTGAATTATGACTGAACTACCCAAATTTGAGCGGCTACCAATCAACGATAAAACTGAGCGTGATGACAAAGAGATTTGGCAACCCAGGTGGCATTGCTTCTGTTGCCAGGACACGGGACAAATTCAAGCTCATCTAGTCAGGCTGATAATTCCCGACTACGACCCACACCGCGATCGCATCCCTGTTTGTCAGAGTTGTAACAAATTTGACAATTATCATTTAAAGGAGTACGGCGTATTAGATACTCGCTTTGACTTGTATCTGTGCAAGAAACTGGATGCAATTTCCCGCGCTGACTGGAAGCAGGTTACACAAAAGCAATTTGAAATGTTTAAGCAGTGTGTTAATCAAGCTTCTAGCGAGATTGCCCAATCCCATAGTCTAAGCAGAAAAAACCGCACTTCTAATGATGAGCGTGAAGTGCAGCTACGCAAGGCTGAACTAGAGGCTATCAGCCCCGAACAGTGGGAGGCAATGAATAAAGCTTACTTAGTAGGAAGCAATAAAGATGAGTAAGTATTCTATAGACGATTTTAAGGTAGGCGTAGCAAGCTTTACCGTAGGAGATCGCATCATCACCCCCGCGAGGAAACTAGGCCAAGTATCGAGTGTACACAGCAAAAAAATTACCATTACTTGGGAAAACGGGGTATCCGGCGAATATACCCCAAAGCAAATGCAGGCTTGGAACTATCAAAAATTCTTAGAGGATGAGAAGACACAGGAGGCGAGAGAATGCAACTCAAACACGCCAGCTTCTTTGCAGGAATCGCCGGTTTTGAACTCGGAATTGATGCCGCCGGAGCAGCTGACCGAATCATTACAGAACTCTTCATTGAAAACAACCCCGACGCTCAAGCAGTCCTTAAATATAGATTTCCAAAAATCCCCATACACAGCGACATCAGCAACTATTACCCTCAGCCGGGGGAATTCAACCTTTACACAATTGGATTTCCTTGTACTGGAACCAGCACGGCAGGCAACGGTACAGGACTCGAACACCCAGAATCATCACTCTGGTTTGAAGCCCTGCGCTGCATCGCCGACGGTCGCCCCAGTTTCCTCATCATTGAAAATCCTGAAGGGCTTATCCATAGAGGATTACGAGCGATTCTTGGCGGACTCCGAGTGGTCGGCTATCACTGGGACGATCCGCAGCTCATATCGGCAGCGGAAGTCGGAGCGCCGCACCAAAGAAACAGACTCTTTATTGTTGCCTACACCAACAACGTATGCCAAAGGCTCAACGGGATGCAGGCCATCTGGGGCGACCAGATTGGAGCAGAAATTGAAGCCACATTTAAAGTCGGGCGACAAGTTAAACCCAGCAGTACCAGGCTGGATGATGGGGTTCCCCGTTGGCTGGGCGGAATATCCTTTGATGGATACTGGCGAGACAATATCAGTGCAGCTCCCATTTATCCCGGAGTACGCCACCATCTCAACAAACGGCGAGATTGCAACGACCTCTACGCCCGTGCAGTCTGCCCCCTTCAAGCAGCAGTTGCAATCAGACGAGTCTGTTACCTTGCCAAACTCGCTCAATAAGCTTAAACAGTCAGATGTAAAAGTAGACCTTTATATCTGCGATCGCTCCTCAAATGTTGGCATAATTAAAAGCTTTTGCTCAACTTTCTTTGTTGTTGATTGGGAAATAGAAAAAGGTAAATGGTACTTCTGGGAAAGAGACGAACTGTACATTGCTGAACTAGCGATCGCTCCCCAACACCTAGTAGACAAATTCTTAGAGGATGAATCAGAACCACTTGTACTTTGCCCTAGTTGCGAACTACAGCACATCTATTTAAGTGGCGACTGCGGTATGTGTGAGTTAGAGCCAGATATGCAGCGTACACACCAATTACAGATAAATAATCAATATTCGTCAGGCGAACGGTCAAAAGCTGATCTAGTTAAAAATGACTTGTCCCAACCGATACCCGAAAATTTCTTAGAGGAAACTAAGCCGCAGCCTGTTGCTGTGCAGAAGTCCAAATCCAGACAGCGCAAAGGATGCCTGTACAAATACATTGAGAATAAGAAGTTGAAAAACGGAAGTATAGTTTCTTACCCTCGTGTAATCGGACACCGCAATACTGACAATCCTACTCATTGGAGATGGGGGTTTAATTGGGAGGAAAAGATAGACGGAGAATGGAAGGGGCGGAGTATTGGGAGTGTGCCATTAGGAGCGATTCCATTAATTGAAGATATGCAAAATGAAGGGGTTAGCTTAGAAGAAATAATCGGTTTTATTCGGAGAGCGAAAACTAAAAAATAAATTCTTAGAGCATGAAGAGCGATCGTATCTATTGAAATTAGCGGTAGCGAGTATTCGAGCGTCTGTCTGCGGTGGTAAACTTTACGGTAGTGTCAAAGAAGAAAACAAAATTTTATCAAAAATAGAACCTATGTTTGTGTAAAACAGGAAAGTGCATAAAACATCAAAGTCAGAACTATTTACGATTAAAGGTAGATTCCTTCCATCTGCTTTAATTCATCAAAGTTAATAATTTATGAATCTCTGTACTAAGATATTGCTAGGACTTAGTTCAATTGTCATCACCCAATGTATCATGTTAGCTGCTTCTTATGCAAATCCTCCCGGTTCTTATCAAAGAAGCTGTTGGAACATTCAGGCGATTGGCAATACCAATGGAGACATAACTCTCTACGCTACCTGTAGTAATGGAAATGGTGAAGCGGTCAATAGTCAGCTTCGACATTATGATACTTGTAAAGAAGATATCTCCAATATAGATGGCTATCTCACCTGTGCAAGAGGTAATTTTGCTCCACCTCCTGGATCTTATCGAGAAACCTGTCGTGACCTCTATGTAAAAGAACTTACTCCCATTCGCTTTCGTTTATCAGCAATTTGCCAAAGTATAGACGGAGGCTGGCATCCCACTGCTATAGAATACACTCATGATTATCGAAATCGTCAGGTATGGTCATGGACTTGTGAAACTGATTTATCTAATATTAACGGTGTTCTGCAAGAGATAGCGCGTGAGGGAGTGGTGTGTGTTCAATAATTTTTAATAATTCATACTCACACAGGCGTTCGCATAATTCTTGATATTTTTGATGATCATTTTCTACTTTTCTCCAAAAAGGAGGCGCTTTTTAGTGTCCATATTGGGGGTAGTAGGGGTGATAAGAGGGAGGCGATCGCCCCATCAAGTCCAGGTCTGCATAAATAGTGGAGAATGCAGCTCAATTTTTCTACATCGAGTAAATCTTAAATAAATTCCAGTTCATCTATAAAAACAAATTCGCACTCAATTGGTGAGAGCCAAACATGACCAATTGTATTATCGTACACTTCAGCTTCAACCGTAATGCCTGGTGGTAAATATTTACTACCTACAAAATCAGAATTTCTAAAGTAAAAATCTCCACCCACTAATAGTTTAGCTGGCTTCAATTTCCCCTCTTGTTTAGCTTGGTAATATGCTTGGGAAAGTTCTTCATTGCTAGGATGATGACGTACATACTTCATCACAGATTCCCAATTTTGTGGACTTAAACTTGATTTTAAACTGTCAGATAAATTTGTGTTTTCTTTCTTGTTCTGTTGGAGTTCCAATTTGATTTTATTGAAATAGAACTCCAAAGCTGATTCAGTACTAATTTTATGAGTTTTAGCAATTGTCATGACATGAGCAATAATCTCTAAGTCTTTAATCGGGTCGGAGTCCATCTTTAGCAATCCTAATTGTCAGATTCTACATCAGTTGATATTCATATATTTACAACAAACCTGCTGCACATTAACACTTAATATCAATAAACAAGTAAAGTGTGGCGATGCCAAAGGTTTTTGCTTGCCTACCCTCTTTTGAATCCGTTAACAGGTTTATTGCATTCCAGTTCTGGGGGATAATCAGCTAGTCGGCACGCTCCCCGTAATACCCTTGGAACCAAATCAGCTAAACCTATTCCCATCTGTAACGCCCACACCAGCACCTAGAACAGAGGGGCTGGTGATGAGTGCTGATGCCCTGCTGAAGTGGAAAGCGCAAATATTTGAGTATCAGCAACGGGTGAGGGAAACTAAGCCAGTGCAGCAAGCAACACTGTTTGACCTTACCCCTAATCATTGTGACCCAGAGACGATAGACCCGTTTGCGCTGCATTTACAACCAATGGCTTTTTACCGGATGCCAGATGATTTTGGACAAGCAGCTTTGTATTTTGTGATTGATTCTGCTGCTGAATTGCTACTTTATGTTGGCGAAACGTGCCAAAGTAACAAGCGATTCTGGTTTACCGAACCGCAAAATTAGAGTAAACCGTAATCTTTTTTACTGCCTAAATTAGTGCGGCAATCATCATATTATTAGGTGATGAGAACCGAATTTACAGAAGTTTTAACCATACTTATTATGAATACATAAGCACAAAACCAAGTGCAAAAACGATTAAACAAGAACTAATTAATCTGAGAAAGAGTTATGGCACTAGTTCGTTACAACCCCTGGCAAGAATTGAACGCTTTAGAACGTCACATCAACGGTTTATTTGGAGATACCAGAGTACCATCTCCACGGTTTGACAGAGATTTTATCAAAGTTCCGGCTGCTGAGTTGCACGAAACTGATGATGCGATTCATCTCAAACTAGAACTGCCAGGACTAGAAGCTAAAGACCTAGATATTCAAGTCACTGAAGATACTGTTCACATTAGCGGTGAGCGCAAGTCCCAAACTAAAACCGAAAACAATGGCACTACAAGAAGTGAATTTTACTATGGTAAATTCCAACGTGTAATTCCTCTATCTGCTAGGGTTCAAAATACCAATGTCACCGCAGATTATAAAGACGGTATCTTGAATTTGATACTGCCTAAAACTGAGCAAGAAAAGAACAAAGTTGTCAAGGTTAATCTTGAACTTCCTGCTGCATAATGTGAAACTATTCTACCTCCAATGATAGATTGAGATAGTTAAGAGCTTGGTTCTGAGATGACCAAGCTCTTTTGTATGCGATGTCTACGACGGGCTGCGCCTACGCTGTTTTCCTCTAAGAATCAGGATAGCGATCGCAAAAAGTAAAGCTTATCCAAATTTAGATTCTTGCCAACCACTTTCCAAGTGCTAAATCTGCTAGTGATTCTAGGGAATCGGGATTTGGAATTAACTCCTTATAAGTGTTAATTCCCACAGGAGAAAATGATTTATAAGAAAGGCTCCAATACAAATTTCTAGGTCTTTGTTCTCGCGGCATAGCATCCCATTCAGATTGCAGCCTCATCCGGCCAAACCCCTCTGGTACATGACCAGCATGGGTAACAACAGCACCATCCATCCACAGCCTCATTCTGCCAATAACTTGTCTTCTTTGTGTAAATAATAATGAGCTTGGAGTTGGCAACCACATAAATATGACTGGTTTATTAAGCTTTCTTTGAAAACATAACTCAACTACTGGTTTAGCCTTACCTCTGCCATATCTAATAGTATTTTTACCTTCAATTTCTTCTTTTATTCGCCCATCAAAACTAAGAATTTTCTCTCTAAGTTTAAGAATTGCTTGTTGTTCTTCTCCAGTACAAGCACCAAGCCAATCTAAAAGTAATTGCGGTGGTTCTGGAATATTGCTTGATATGGTGCTAATGTCAAGTTTCTGATAGGGAATCGGAATTGACCAAGTTTGATTAGTATCAATATCTTGCAGTTGTAAGTGAAAATTTTGATTAATCTGGGCAACAGTAAAGAGCAAAAAATCGACTATCAACTTTGTGTGTTTGCGGTCAATCAGATTATGTTTGTGAAATGAGGGTACGATCGCAATTAACCGGACATGCTGACTGTAATCAATTTGCTCTGGGAATGGTTTCTCGTCTAGTAAGTTATCGTAGTAGCGAGTTAGTTGTTGAACAACATATCTATCTTCAGTATTTTTGAGTTCTAAAATTACTAATTGTCTCGTGTCGTTAAGTGCTAAGATATCGCAGATTTCGCCCTTAACAGCATACTGTCGTTTTAAAGGTTTTAAGCCTGATAATTGCTGTAGGTTATCCCAAACAAAATCTTCTAATGCTGCTTCTGATGCAAATTCCCAACTAGAACCTGTTTTACGTAGTGCTGCACCAGCTAACATATCTTCGTCACTGCAATATTACTAGAGTACTGAATATTATGGCATACGCGATGGCATACCCGCTCACCGTAGGCATCGTACCCAAAACTGTTTCTATAGAGTAGCGATATCTTTAGGTAAATAATTCAGCAACTCCTTGCCACCTAAATCATTTCTGCTTTAATTTTGACTTTTTGAACCCAGTACCTAAACTCGTAATCTTCGTCATATTGGTACATCTCATAAAGCCCTTCAAGACATTTTTCTAAACTTTCAAAATCTGTATCATTATCCCTGAAATCCTGCCATTCTCCAGTACCAGAAATCCAATATCCTAATTCTCGTCCTTCAAACTCAACACAGTAGACAATATAGCTGTCTTTGTTTGGAGAAGAACCAGAATATTTAGAAATTTTAGGAAAACCAAAAGAGTCTTTTAAAATGTTAGCCATTGCATATCCTCATTATTTATATATATTAGAAAATTATCTCATTTTTCAGGAATAATCAGGTTATTACCCACATTACCCACTAAATAGTCCATAAAGTTAGGGTGCGATGCCTACATCTGGCTGTGCCTACGTTCCTTTGTTTTCCTCATGGTGGGGAGCGATCGCACTAATCATTGAGCGTCTTTTGTCTTCTTAGTAAGTAGTGCGTGAGGTGGAAATCCTTCTCGTAATAGCTGGTGTTCATTCATGAAATCGTTGTCTAGGATTCCATAGCATTTAGTCTTTTGGGCTATTTCCCTTACAAAATCATCGGTGAAGACTACTCCAAAATAAGTACTACCTTTAAACCGCTCACCTATCCAAGTTGGATCAATTAATTCTTCATCATTATTTACTAGTCAAGCATGGGATACAGCTATATCAATATCATCACTAATAGCAAATCCCTCACAGTAGTTTAGGTTTGGATACCTCAACAATCCTTTTAAGCAGTTTTCAAAGCAAGCTTTAAGTTCACCTTTAAATGGTGATTTGACCTGAGTTACAAAAGGTTTCCCATAATCTAAAACTAATCGTTGTGTACTTTTGTATTGAAAGTCAGAACGTGTGTTAAGTTTATCAATCAAGTCTGCTTGTTCTTTTAATATTGCCAACAGACGGTCTAGATTATTCATTATTAAATTTATTATTTAATATTAATTCAATTAATTTTAACTAAATATTAAACCACCAATACTTATGAACTCCTGTCAGTTTTGACCCAGCTACTGCGTGTTCATCAGCCCATGTTAGTGTACTACCATCCCCACACTCATAACCATCCCCACCAAATTTACTTACCCCCTCTTCTACTACTTGCATCATCACTTTAATAATCATTTTCTCAGTTACAGAAATATTATAATGTTCTAATAGTAAAGCTTTGATATCTTTAGTACAAACATGGTCAAAGAATCTAGGCTTTTCTTGAAGAATACTAATAATTAAATTTTTTAATTCTTCTGCTTTCACTGTCTTAAAATCCCTGTTGTTCTAAATTCTTTAGTTTTTCTAACTTGCGATTTAGGAGTGAGGCATCAGTTTCTGGTTCACCATTGTCATCTGCTGTACGTTCCTCTTTCAGCCATTCCAACAGTTCGGCTTTTGGACGAAATGACATTATAGGGCGCTTCTGGTTGTAATTTTCTTGAGCTTGGTAAAGTGCATCACGGTTGGCTTCATTCCATCGCTGCTGATTAGACTTAGCAGAAGATTTGCTTTGTGAAAACTCTGGCATAACTTCAATTTTGAGATAGCCTCCTTGACTTTTGAATTGCCAGCGACTATTGTAATGTTCAAAATGTTTTTTTGCCCCTCGTTCAGTCTTCCAGCGCTTGCACAAATATAAATCTTTATTAGTCCAAGCATATTCAGTATCACAGCTAAATGTGTATAGCCAACCTAAAAGCTTATCTTCTTTAGTATAACAACGGTATCCGTAGTACATCAGTCAAAGTTTTTAGTATTATTTAGATGGTAAATAGTTCTTTGTCATTTTCACTGCCAGAGTATTTTTTATCACGAAGGATTACTTTTATGGGAGATTCACTGCCTGCAAAATATTTTTTAGTTTTATCCAACAGTTCTTCTAAATCATTGTCTTCTAATATTTTTAAAGTTCTGACGAACTCAGGACGATTTTTGAAAGTAGTCGTTGGTACTTTTAGCATCCAAACATTACTCCGAGCTTTCCTAGAATAGTCGGAGTAAATCAGAATATACCCCCAGTTTTTAGCAAATTCTAGAATCTTATTTTTAAGCATGAGTAGTTATTCATGTCTGTTTTATATATGTTAATAGAAGTTAAATTCCTAGCACAACATATTTTAGCCATCTTTAACTCAAGTACGGCTTAAATTTTTGATGTAAATCCTCATCAGATACACTAGTCCACTCCTTTACCTTTCCCCAAGCTTCAGTAAAAACTTCTTGGCATTGCTCACTATTACTTTGTTTCCAAAAAATACATGTATTTTTATTGCCAACTCTTTTGAAAGCTGTGCTGGAAGGCATGGTTTGAGGTAAAGCGTAAGCTGAGATAGTTACTTTATCGTTAGATAATTTTTGTTTCTGGTCAATCGACCATTGAGGTTCTTCGCCTTTTTTCCACTGAGTTTCGCGTGGAAAGATACGCCAATCTGTGACCTCAAGAAGAACACGATATTGTTTACCGTGAAATGTATGTTTAAAGGTATGAGCCATAGTAATTTAGTTAATAGGTTCGTGTTCGCTAAGATATTTTTTGATAATTTGCTTAATCTCTGACTCCATTACATCCATGTGACCATCGACATCAGCATACCAGCCGTATTTATTTAGTATTTGAATGGCAGCTTCTACTGCTTCTTGAATAGCAATTTGACGTTGACCTTCAGGAGTAACAAGATATGCTTTATATTCTTCTTCTTTCTTCTGCTTAAATGCTAATGATTTATCTATAATTGCCTGTGCTTTTTCTATCGAGCAAAGAAATGTCGCGTCAATTATTTCTATTCCTACCTCATATCCTTTTGGGTTGTAGCGTTTCCCGTTTTTTAACGTGACATACCCAGTGGGAGAAACTTTAGCTATTTCTTCAATTTTGGCTTTAGATCCTCTATTATCATCGTGATAAAATACGCCTATTTTTTGATTTGGTTTTAGTTCTGTGGTGTCCATCAATTAAAGTTGTAAATATTTATTTGAAGAGTTATAATTATGTCAGATTAGCTCATTTTTTTAACTTATTGTTCATCTACTACCTCTTCTACACTTTCAACTTTCCAATCAGGTGGTTCTCCAGACAATGCAGATTGTGCCGCCTCATCTTTATTTTCAGCAGTCACCTCTATCTCGAAATATTCTTTCCTTGATACCTTTACAACAAAATTTTTCATATAGCAGTCCTTAATTTTAGTGTCAATTAGTAGGATTATTGGTCACGACATCAAACTCAGTTCCAATAGTGCTTCACTTCGGGTTAACAACTTGTCAGTGTAGGGAGATAGCCAACAAACCCCCGGCTGTTGTGGGTTGTCTTCCTTACACCATCCGGCATCACGTAGCTTTTTTGCTTCAGCGTCACGTTGAATAATCCGTGCCATAATTTCTCTGGCCTGTGCAAGCGTATCCACCCGCCGCAGCTTAGTCTTTTGACTGCTGCTTACTTGAAACGGGGTTGCCCCGCTTCTATCTTCAACCAACCAGCCTTTACTAGTGTTACTCCGTCCGGGGATACCGTTAGAGTAATAGGTATTACGAATGTAAAACCTACCATCAGGAGTAAGATATTCACCTGCCTCAATACGTTGCAGTTTCATGATGCTTCTAATAGGAATGGTCAGAATCTGCGATTGCTTACTCTATATATTGTACATAGTAAACTATGTATTTACAATCTCTGTGTTGAGTTCACTAACATCTGCAAATATATTTTTACGATGTCAGCGCAAGGCTTTCATTGCTCTTTGAATACGATCGCTTTTGTGAGTCTGACATAATTATGATTCTTTCCCACCCATTACTAGAACTGGCTCAATCCAGACTAATTTTCTTTGCTGTCTGCCTTCTCCGTAAGGTTGATTGCGTAAGAAGCCTCTGCGCCAATGAACGCTCTTAGTACCATGTGTACCGCTACCTTCACTACTTTGCGTCCCTTCACGCTTGAGTTTATATCCAAGTCCTAACCAAAGCGGTTGGTAGAAATCTTGTGCTTGGGCTTTGCCAAAACCTTTATTCACCCTGACTAGTTCGCTTTCTTTGTCTACAAGTTCCGGGCGGCACTCCATAATCAAAATCAATCGCAATAAAATTGAGTGCAGATATTCATTAAATCCTTTGACTACCTTGGGGTCAATATCTTCAGAATCGGTATAAGTAAGTTTTTGTGCATCAAGTTTAAATCGACGGCAAAAGGAACTAGAACCATCGGTTGCTGCCCAATAAAGGATATTAGTTTCACTATCGTAATGCCAAAAAATAGCATCAACGCTCCTATTTTCAGGAGAAAAAATCACACCTTTGGGCAACATAAACATTCCCGTTTTCATTGCCCAATTTAAACTGTCAATTTCAACAGTTAAAACCGATTGCATGAGTGCTTCGAGCAAGTCTTTGTTGACCCAATATGCCGGACATTTTGCAATACCTACTTTAAACAAGGTGTATAGGGTGATGTAAATCGATTCTGCGGGATTAGTTCTTAATTGGTGCAGTAGTTTTTGTTCCTCCTGAGAGTAATAAATATCTGCAACAAAACCGCAAATTTTCTCATAGCTTTCGTAACCGTCTACAGGCAAGGTAGGACGAATAACAATTTCTTTATACCAACCTTTAGGTTTTTTGCTCATGCAGCACGCCTTGAAAACTCTTCACGATGCCATTGTAGAGAATCCCTTCTAGGATAATACTCCTGCTGGGCGGGTAAGATGATGCGATCGCCTGCCATATCCCGCATTGGTTTGGCGTTGGGTGAATCTTCCCGCAGGTTGTCAGAGACGATGATAGTGTAATCGTCGTTGATAGTGAACCAAAAGCGGTCAAATGCCCAGTGATGATTTTTGCATAGTGACAGCCCGTTATCAATGCGGTCATCGTAAAACTGGGAGAATGGTTTGATGTGTGAGCCATCAACAATGTTCTGACCGAGTGAGTCGAGTATTTGCAATCCGCAAAAGGCGCAAGTGTGGTTGTAACTTGAGACAACAATTTTACGGAACGCACCATCTCGGACAATTACAGCTTGTTCATCTTCTAATTCCTCTGGCTGGTAGACCTTACCGCCGGAGCGTTGCAACTGGTCTTGTAGTTCAGCAAAGGCGTTGACTTGTAATAATGACTCGATATCCTGTGTACGCTCGTTAAACCATGAATTAATGAGTGTGTGGGTTAGTACAGTGCGTTCGCTCTCTTTTTGCAGCAGTGACCAGAGTTCATCATCAAGGTAGGCGTACTCAACTGCTTGCCGAATAGCCCCAGGAGTAACAATTTTTGCTTTAGATGTAACCGTTAATTCAAATCCAAGATTGGGTTGGAAATGCCAAAAGCCATCGCTTCTAAGGTAAAAAAACGGTTGCCCAATATCTGGTTTGCGTACTGGCTCTAGGTGACTCCAAAGTTTAAGAAATGTGGCGATGAGTTCAGCCGATAAAGGAATTTGGTTTCGCCTAATCTCCCCTTGGCTGATCAGCTCGATAATTGATAGCAACAAAATGGGTTTATTCGGTGCAACTCCACTAGAACGGGATACCCTGAGATTGACAAACTTATTGACGTAGTAGGCGAGATTTTTCGTCATTATTCACATAACTGTATAGGTCGTTTGCCATCTGCCACAAATTCTTACTGATTTACTCAACTAGAGCTAGAGCAATTTTATTGGTTCTTGGCAACTTTTGGTGATCTTGGTTGGGGCAAGGCAGAAGGCAGAGGGCAGAGGGCAGAAGTCGGAAGGGTAGAAGTAATAAATTCAAGCTTTGAGTTTGTTTAAGCTAGCAACTAATATACTTTGCATTTCCTCGACCTCATTCAATAGGGGAGTGAAAAGGTTTTTGTCAGCTAAATCTACTTCTTTAGCTATGATTAATTGGGTATCAAGTTCTCTCAAAGAGCCTAATGCAATATGTAAAAACTGTATGTATTCTGGCTTTGAGCGCCTTCCATAGCCTTCAGCTATATTGGATGCTACAGATACAGAAGAACGTCGGATTTGGCTGGTTAAACCATACAATTCTGATTGAGGAAATAGGCGGGTAAATTTATAACAATTGATAGCAAGTTGAACCGCCCTTTGCCAGATAAACTGATTTCTATAACTCATATAATCAAGTGTAAATTGTCAAAATTTTCTCCTCAAATAGCCAACAAAAATCGTCGTTCAAGTAAATCTATTTTGGCGCGACCATACATCTGTCGCTTTAACATTTTCAAGCGATTAATATGGCCTTCAACTGGGCCATTACTAACTGACATAGTTACACCTGCTTTCACAGCATTGTAGTCAGACTCTAAACTAACAGCGAAGGAGCGCAACAAAGAAACAGAGCTGTTTTTAGCTTTGTTGAACCAAGCATCGAGCTGCTCAGGTAGGCGTTGACGCACAAGGAATGCAAACTGTTGAGCTAGTTCAATAGCTGACTTCAAATCAGAATGGGCTGTTTGTAGTTGAGCGATGATTTCACGCTCATTAGGCTGTATTAATTCTGGTCGTCGCAAGACTAAAGCTGTGACGCGACTGGGGGTGAGAGGACGATGGGAGGAAGAACTAACCCTAGGGGACGCATTTTTCTTTGAACACTTTGCTGGCCCAAATCCGGGCAAGGTCTTGAGATAACGAGTGAAGCGAGCGACCGTGGCATAACCACCGATATAGCCGCAGGTGCGAATTTCTTCAAACAGTTCTTGGGTGTTGTGGTTCCCGCTATTCCAGCGACTGAGGAGGTAATCATGATAAGGGTTGAGAAGACTCAGACCGTGGTCGCTACGTTCACGACGTTCGGTAAAAGTTGAGCTACGCAAGTAATTGAATACGGTAGTTTTAGAAACTCCCAGCTCTTGAGCGATTGCTAGCCCTGAGAAGCCAACAGACCGCAGTCTCCAAACTTGCTCATGGATTTCCCTCCGTCTATCCCGTGCTTTGGCGGATTGAACTTTTCTTTTTAAAGATGTGTTTTGGGGAAACCTTGGCACAACTGAACTTTTATTAGTCTCAGCAATCATGGAAAGGTTATCGGGGAAAGGCAGAGAGCAGACGGCAGACGGCAGAAGGTTGGTTTGAGGGTTTTCCTGTGCAGCCAATCCGTCTGTATTCTCTGCCAAAAAGGGTTTAAGACCCCCAGCCAAGTTTTGAATTTCAGTGGTCTGCAATTGGGTGGGGTATGTATCCCCATCCAATTCCCCAATGCCTTCTTCAAGTGCTGTTTCCACCTCTAAATGCACTTTAGTATTAGTACTAAATACTTGTTTCTCCACTTCTTTAAGTACTTTGGCGTGAATACCAAAGACTTGATAGAGCGTTTGAGATAAGTTCTGCAATAAGTGAAAACGGTCTGCAACTTGAATGGCTTCTGGCGCGCCTTGACGAATACCACTTTCATAAGTTTTTGACCGATCTCGTGAGACGACTTTGACACCAGGGTGAGCTTTTAACCATTCTGCTAAGGTTTCAGCTTTTGCGTCTTTGAGTAGAGCGATTGGTCGGCTACGTTCCAGGTCAATCAATGCTGTGCCGTAAGTTTTGCATTTGCGAAAACAAAAGTCGTCTACCCCAAGAGTATGTGGCGTTACGATTGATGGCAGTGGGATTGAGCGGACTAAATTTAACAGTGTGTTGCGAGAAACTTTTATCCCCCATTGCTGTGAGAGTCTTACCCCTGCTGCACCACCCACAGATAAACCAATTGCGCTCAGTCGTTGCGCTAAACGCTGAGTCCTTCGCGCCCAAGGTGCGGTTACACTTGTCAGCCTTTCGGTAAAAATACGCCGTTTACATAAAGTGTTAATGCAAAAAAACTTTCGCACCCGTAACTGTAGGGTAATACTGTAATCAGCCCAGGGCAGGTCTGTTAACTTACGTTCGTAGCGGCTATGAATTCGGTGAGTTGGGTGGTTACAAACTGGGCAATTAATGACAGTTTGCATCGCAGAGACAATCAACGTAATCGTCCCTTGTACTTTGTCAAATTGCCATCTCTTCAGTTGAAGGTTTGTTGTATCAGGTAACAGGTGGTATAGCAATTCCATACCAAAAGTTTGACGGAGTAAAGTTTGAAGTTAGTAATTCAATTCTATCCCTTCCTCCTTCTTTTTTTCCCCCCTTCTGCCTTCTGCCCTCTGCCCTCTGCCTTCCCCCAAGCGAGATCACCAAAAGTTGCCAAGAACCATTTTATTGTTTAAAATAACCGCTTTAGCAGTAGTTATTGGTGTATAAGGCATTACATCTTTGCAATAAAACAGTGGGTGGCCGGGATGCAAGTTATATGTCACTCGCTGGTAGCCTAATCCTATGAGCGATCGCACTGCGTTATCACTCAGCTGATCCCACCCTAACGACTGCAAAATACCCACAGCATAGGCGTGGACATTTTTACGACCTTGAGCGATGGCACGTTCTCGTCCCTTGCGCTCAACTTCAAACACGGCATCGGTTAGTTGACACACCCCAGCATGAGTTAGCAGCGACCCGCTTTTTCCCCCTGACTTGAGTGAAAAGACGTGGTAATGCAGGTTAAAGTAAACCGCTACACGCTGACCGTAATAGACGGTTGGCCGAATGATGCTAAATGGATACCGATGAGTCATGATGTATGTGTAGCTACAACCCGCATATTCTACAGCAAATATTAGCTTGCTAATACTGATAACCGTAATGCAACTGATGTGTTTACAGATACTGAAAAGCTAGGCTTTAGCCGAAAGTAATGAGTATCTAAAAATACAATGAGCGAGTCAAAGTTTTTGGCGATTGACCCGAAGTTAGAGGATTACTGGCGGGCAATTATATTGTTTGGTAAAAACGTTGCCTGTTATAAATTTGCGTTGGCAAAGTCATTGTTAGAATTAGCACCGCAGGGTAAAACTACTATCACCTTGGAAGATTTAGCAGAACCGTATTCACGTTATGTAGTTGAACACATACAGAAGTGTGATAGGCAACATCAAAAAACTGACCGCCCGTATCCTTTTATTGAAGCGTGCCGACAGTTTAAGGCGGGTGCGATCGCAAAAGACGAATTGCTTGAGATAACGAAGAATAAAGGATTTGATGTGGTGTTGGGTGCGTTCCATAATGTTGGATCTGGACAAGTACCCATAAGTTTTTACCACAAGCCCAGGAAGCGCAAAGAGATTATTGTTAAGGATGAATTATTTAAGTTATTAGAAACTGAGCAATTTCATAATTTATTACCAGAAGTGGATGCAAGGTGGCAACTTGTAGAGACTGCTTGGGATTTAGATATTTCACGCAATCTCCTAACTGTAAACTACGACTCAGCCCAACAGTTGCTATTTACATTTGGCGAAGGCAAGCGGCGGGTAGATATTACCTCATGCCGGGATGCCCTCAACGGCTATCAAAAAGGTAAGTGCTTTTACTCATTTGCAGATATTTCGATTGAGTCAGGTTCTAAAAACCTAACCGATGTAGACCATTTCTTTCCTCACTCTTTGAACGAATTTATACCAAACATCGATGGTGTATGGAATTTGGTGCTGTCATCCACAGAATGTAACCGAGGCGAAGGGGGAAAATTTGATAGGCTCCCTGACACTAAATATTTAGAACGCCTGCACAATCGCAACGAATTTTTGATTACCAGCAACCATCCTCTACGCGAAACACTTATTCAGCAAACGGGCAACACGGAAGAAAAACGGCACTATTTTTTGCAGTCCATATACAATACAGCACAAACACTTTCAGGAACTGGAAGCAATAATGGCTGGAAATCAAAGTTTGAATATCCAGTAACGTTCTAAAATAGCAGGTGCAACGTCTGGTTTCCAAAAAAAAATATGCGCGAATATCGCTGCACCCGTAACGCCCTCTATGCTCATGACTGCACTGGGCGCGATGACCTGAAAGAACGCCAGGGTCATTACATCTGGGCAATCAACGAAGAAGCTGCATGGCAAGAAATGGCACGGCGGTATCCAGAGGAAACCGCAGAAGGGTTTACTGTCCAGGAGTGGGAAAGTTTTGACGTTAAGGTGGTGGAAGTAAGGCGGGATGAAAATGGGGATATTATTGCTTGATGGAAACTCTGAATTGGATTGACAAATCTGCATGGGCAGACGGTGAATGGCAACAAGAACCTGACAGAATAGAATGGGTTTATCTGGGATTCCCTTGTTTAATAGTCAGACAACATGAAGGTACTTTCTCTGGGTACGTGGCTATTAATAAAACTCATCCTTATTATGGTAAGGATATGGATGATAATGAATTAAAGTTCATTCGGGTTCATGGAAAAATCACATTTTCTGGAGGAACTGACCAAAATGAAGACCCCAGAGCAGTTTGTCATAAATTATTACCAAAAACCGCTAATGATTGGTGGATAGGATTTGATTGTATGCACAGTGAAAATGTTATCCCAATTATGGTTAATTTTTTTAACTTGAGAGATAGCACCTATAAAAACATCGAATATGTGAAAAACCAAGTTGAAAATTTAGCAGAGCAATTAAATAACTTAAAAACAGAATAGATGATGTTATCAGGTAGTACAGTTCTCAAACATGAGAGCAAGGTAACAAAATATAATAAAATTGAATAACATCCATATTTTAACTATTAATGATTAGCTCATTACGGCTGCTAAATTTTAAAGCATTTGAAAATCAATTGGTTGAATTCAAATCGCTTACCCTGCTCTCTGGTTATAATAGCACTGGTAAATCCTGTGTGTTGCAAGCACTATCACTGCTGCATCAATCTTACCAGCAAAATTTACTACAAAGCACTGGTTTATTGCTCAATGGTAATTTGGTAAATATTGGTATGGCACAGGATGCTTGGTATGAAAATGCAAAAGAAGATTATGTAGGATTTGAGCTTAGTTTAAAAAACGGAACTAAAGGAATTTGGCACTTTAACTACAACTCCTTAGAGAGAGAAGCAAATTTTTTAGAGAGTGGATTCAACTCTGTTGATGCCGATGTTTATCAGTCAAGCATTTTCAACGGGCAACTTTATTACCTTCAATCAGAACGTGCAACAACTGCATCAGGAATCTTAAATTACCAAAGGCAAGAACTTAAACAAATTGGTGCGCTTGGCGAATATACAGCACATTTTCTCTATACATACGGTAGTCAACCAATCCCTATCGCCGAACTCGCTCACCCGCAAGCAAAATCAACAAATTTGATAGACCAAGTTGAAGCATGGATGGGAGAAATAAGTTCTGGACTACGCATCCAAGTTGACGCACATCTAGATATGGATTTGGTTAACTTAAAATTTAGTGATCATATTGGATACGGCATTGCTTACGTTTTACCAATTATCCTAGCAATCCTCGCCTCCAGCAAAAATCGTGAATGCTCCAATGCCAAAGGTAACTATTCCTGTTAAAGACAATCTACCTAACCTTTTTGCAACTTTTGCAAGCCTATTTGCTTTTGATGAAGGTATTACCTTAACACTCTCTAGTTTTTGTAATTTTTTGGTCATATAACATTCCTTTTTAACTGCGAACACTAACCTTTCAATTCATCTGCACTCTGTCATTTGTTCTAGAGATTACAACTAGTAAATCTAATAGCTTACCTGTCTGCAATTTTAAGTAATACGGAAGTTTCCCCCCGACCAAGACAATAGAATTACCCTTGACTCGATGCTCTATTCCTTAAACCATTTTTAGTCAATTATGTTTAATGTAATGTTAAGACAGCGATCGCACGCAAGTTTTCCTCTAAGAATGGGAGCGATCGCAATTATTTTAGTGGAGCTTCAATTTATATTCCCTATCCTGGGGTTCGTATCCATAGACTTCATCAACTAAGCTTGAATTTGGGTTTGAGGCTGTCTTGTTTGTGTATTGCTAGGTGTATTTAACTTCCGGGATAATGCCAACACATTCATAGCAAACTGCTGATAAACTTCTGGAGACTTATTCATGAAAATAACTATTGCATTTCGATGGCTGTAGATAGCTAAATACCGCCGTTTATTAGTTATTGCATAGACAATTAGGGCTATTGCAACAAGTAAAATTAAACCTAGTCCAGAAGAGTTACTGAATGCACCCAAAGCTGAAAAAGCTAGGAATCCTCCAAAACCCAATAATGCATAAATAGGGGCTTCTAATGTTTCTACTGAATCAATATTTTGAATGCGTATCCAAGTCTCTCTCTTTTCTAACCCAGTTTTTGTTGTTCCTTGAAGGGTGTCACCTGTAACTTTGACAAGAATTGTTCCTCTTGCTGGCACTAATACATTTCCCCATACTTGGGCAGGAGCGCCTGTAATTTCCGTGACTTGCTGGTTAGTTCTCATGTTTGTATTACCGTTCATTAGATGCCTCGCCTGATGTTTAAAATTGCTGTCAATAGTTTTGTTTTACGTGTTAAGGAGATTTGATGATCTCAGTTAGGAGAACAATCCCACTCATTTTCTAAAACAAAGACATTTTCGTTTATAAGTCCTCCACGTGGGGAGTATAAATCGCCTTTAATATAAATGACTGTGTTGTTTTTAATTATTTCTTTAGTTATTAAACTCCAAGATGTTCCAATATAACTTTCGCCCCTCCAATCAGGATGAATATCGTTTGGATTAGGGGTCGAGAGAATACGAGATTGATTATTTTTAGGAACACAACCAATATTTACCTTTGTTGAAGTTTCTTTATTTATCTGTTCCTGAGAGATATCTGTCCTCTCTTTTGACTCAGGAAAAGTATATTTGGAGCCAGAAGTCTCGCGCAACACAATATGCTTGGGTGCTGAACTTAATTTTTGGGAAGTAAGTTGATATTTTTTTCCATCAAATTTGAAGACTCTCCAAGCTATTTCTCTTGGTTCATAAGTGAACACGGGGGCAGCAATATTAATCCAACCTTTACTACGGCTGGGAAGTATGGCTACTTGCAATTCACCTCGTGAGGTAAATACATACGAAATGAAGCGATAATTATTACCGTTTTTTTGATAAATATAGACAGGACAATGACGATTATTACAAGGAAAGCCCTTTTGAATGCTAACAAGAGTTTCTTTAGTGCCGTCTTGATTTAAATCTACTTCAGTATATTGAAATGTAATATCTTTTTTAATCTCATTCAAATCAGCATCTGTAAATTCTTTATGAATAGTCTCTGTGATTGCATTGACCAGGTTAGAATTTGGTTGACTGGCTGTTGTTTTTTGAGCCTGAACTGGTAGGAAGCTTACACCCAAAACTGTTAAGCTTGTCATCATCCCAAGCAATGTTTGTCTCTTCATCAATTACTCACCTTTCTAATTTCAGGCTGAACATTGAGCGGACGGAATGTGAACTGACTACTAAAAAGGTCAAGCGCGATCGCTATCCTCTTAATTCATGTACACGCTGCCATTCCTGTTGTGTAACTTTTTTGTAATTTGTAGCGTTCGGCTGACGAATTACAATCAAATTTTTCAACACAGGGTCTTGTTTGAAGTTTTCCCTCAGCAGTGGCTTTTCTAACAGCTTGATGGTAGTAAAGCGAATTTTGGAGTAGCTTTTATTCAGGGCGCGACTAGACCGAAGACATTAATCAGACGAACTGTGATGGCAGACTTTATCAGCACTAAAACCCCTATACGAGTTATCAGCTATGAATTGCTCCTTTGGCAAACTTCTGGAGAATTCTAGAGCTAGGATGGTCAGCTAAAGAGACAAGCTTGTTTGCTAAAGCAATAGGAATGAGAGAGCTATCGTACATATCGCACTTGAGCTTCTCAATGTTAGTTAAAATTGCACTCAAGTTTCGGAAGTCTGCCTCTTTAGGATTCGTCATATCCCTTGAAGTTGGTAAGGAAACAATATACATTCCACCTGCTAATGTCTTAAAAATCAACTTATTACTGTAGTAAGTTGTAGAGCCATAAGGTTTTGTTGGGTCAGCTTTACCAGGGAGAATGTACTTGTAGATGTAATCATTATTCAGAATTAGTACAGTTCCCTTTTCAAGCTTTTCGGAGATTTCATCAGCGTGTTCTACAAAAGCACCACTCTTTTCCAATCCAGCCAGGTATAAATTGTGATGTTTAAATAAAAAGTTGACAAGCGATCGCATTGGACTGTGCATATTTGCTGTTTGTCCGAAAAAGGCAAGCGGGCCATCCTTAACAAACAAGATTTCTTCCAGCAAAGCTGGCTTTATTTTAAGGATGAGTCGAATGAAGTGAACTAGGATAATCTGCTCTAACGTAGTCATCAAATATCCTAAAATACCTCCAGCGCCTAACTCTTCATCAATAGCTTCATGTAGCCTGAATACATCTGTTAAAAAAATTTCGGTGCCGCAATTATTACAGGAAAAAGTATAGTCATTAGTCATTTTTTCTAGGTGAAGGGGAATACCTTTATTTCTGCAAACTGGGCAGCTTGCTAAGTTCTTAGTTGGTAAACTTACATCATATTCCTGAAAAATGAACCATCTTAGTGTTGCAATCAATTCCTCATTGTCTATCTTCTGGCAGAAAAAGTTATGAATAGTTCTACGTACCGAGTCTACAAGTGTACTCTCACTTTTAAATTGGATATTGCGAACAGGCAGAGTTAGTTTTAAACGTTGAATCTGCTTTAACTTCGCCATATCATCTGGGTCTATGAAAGGCTGTTTACCGAGTCCATCAAGGTCGTCAATGCTAAAGATAAGTGCCCCGATTTGGAAAAAGCAGACAGTTGACGAAGGAAAGCCTGTTTGTACAGCTACCTCGGTATAACCCCCATCAATGGCAACAACATTACGTATCGGATTTTTAGCTACAGGCTGATAAATTAGGCGATCGCAGTCATCAAGCGTAACTTCTGAAGCTAACTTAGGAAGATTGCACTGCTTAAGAAACTCCTGTAGCGATTGGTCATTAATTATATGACTATGTGCAGACTTGCTGGCGTACTCAGACGGACGCCGCCCATGCTTGCTTGTATATCCCATAAACTACTTGCTTTCTTGATTATTTAGAGAAACGGTCAATTTGGGTAGGCACTACAAAGGCATTGGAGTAGGTTTTCATGCGTACAAAGCCTTTGTCGCTATCCGCACTAAACCTCACTAGAGATTCAGTAAAGTCTCCAAAGTCATAATACTTTTTAATTTCTTTTGTCTCGTCCTCGTTATTTAAGTGAGCAATGAACCAATTTTGAGTATTTTTCAGAATGTTGGAACTTATTGAACTGACTTCCTGAGTGGCATAAATTAAACCAAGATTTAGCTTTGCACCCTCTTTAGCAATCCGGTTATAGACTTGGCTTAAGTCCTTATCGTCCTTTTTAGGGAAAAGATTGTGAGCTTCTTCAAAGTAAAACTGAATGAAGTTATTAGATATATTGTGGATGAAGCGATTCATTGCATCAGCAAAAATCTGTCTGCAAATGCGCTCGGAATATAGGCGCTGAATTTCTGGATCACCCTGTGACAAATCTACAATGATAATCTGACCTTTGCGAAGCTCCTCAATAATTTCTTCCTCAAAAGGCTTGCCAACTGTTTCTGTATGAAGGATAGCAATATCTCGTAATTTTATATAGCCATTTATAGTTGCTTTACCAGTGGGTTGAGTCTTACGTGTCAGAAAAATAAGTAGAGCTTTTAAATCCTCATCAGCCCACTCATGTCCCTTATCTTTTTTGTATTTACTGAAGAAATCATTATTGTAGTTTTCCCAAATAGTAGTGAACCAATTGCTGGCTTCCTCAAGTGATATACCTTTGCTTGGATCTATACTTTCATCTTCCTTGACTAATTGATTGAGTTCCTTTCGTCCATCAAACTTAACTTTAAAATTATCAGGAACAATAAATCCAGCTTTATACAAGCAGCATAAGTACGCAGCTTTTTTCCGCTCATATCGCGTAGTCGCTGAAAAATCTGTTTTATCCTTTAGTTCTTGAAGGTCAATCGACAAGAAACTTTTTACATAATCGGCAGTTTCTAGTCCTAAATGGCTTCGTATTAATTCAAATCCAGATTCTACATCTCTGTAGAAATTTACCTTCATCACTTTGAAGCCATCTTTATTAAGAGTGCTGTACCGGATAGTTCGCTCTCTGTATATCTCAAATATGGCTGTACCTTCATCCTGCATATTTGCATTTGCATACTCGCCATTAATATCAAATATGATTTGACCAACTGGATACTTTGGTAAACCATCATCAGTCAAAGGTTCTAAGTTCTCTGCGGCAGTACCGTTTAACTTACTGTTGAGTGCATAAGCAGCCTTATCGCTCATTAAAACAGTAGCTTGAATGACCTTTTTAACTGTATTTGACTTACCTGTACGGGTCATTCCAAATAGGGCAGTACGTTTACCAAGAAAGTCTTTTGGACTCACAAATACAGGTACATCATCTTCCTGTGCTTGGAAGCGAAGACTAGAACTGTAGCGAACCTTGCCAATTTTGATATCAGTTGGTTTACCTGTGATCCCCTCTTCACGGAAGTTGACTATAAGTTCTAATACGTCTGGATTTGGCTTAATTACTCTATAGTTATGAGCGCTATAAAAGTTTTCAACGTCAGCACCAAAACGTGTATATCCCTTATCATCCTTATAAAACGTTCCTAAAATTCTGCATTCCAGACCAGAAAAACTAAATTCATATTTTGTGTAGCTATCTAACTGACTTTCTTTACCATTCGTCTTTAAGTTATCTTTATAATATTCAATCATCGAACTGATAACATCATTATCAGTTGGTAACTTAGCTGGTTTCACAACCCTGAGAAGCAATACCTCATAAACATTATCTTCATTCTCGTAATAAGCTAATAAAAAAGACCCTTGAGGAATTCCCTTAGCTTTCAGCTTCCAAGAGTCAGCAACTAAGATATATGCTTTTTCATAATCAATGTGAAAAGGACGCCCAATAAAAATACCAGTTTCTATATTACCTGTATTAGTATTTCTTTTAAATAAATCAACAGATGCAATTTTGGCTATTATATTGGTAAAACTTACTGTCATAAATAATGCCTAGAGAAAATTTATGTTTTTAGCACTACAAATTCCAAAGATTCAGAGAATATTATTTAGTTTGCTAAATACTTATGCAACAAATCCGTACCTGGATCGCCCATCTCGTGCAGCTGCGCCTCAATCTTTTCCATTGCCAAAGGCGACGGTTTAGAGCGTCCATTTTCCCAACGGTTAATTGTGGGGTAAGTGACACCTAAAGTAGCTGCAAACTGTTCTTGCGTTAGCCCAGTCAAAAGCCTGAGTTCACGAATGAGCTTGCCAACTGCTGGCTGGTTGATGACTAGGGGCTTTTTTGTGACCATCTAGCTTCTGAACTCAAATAATAAACTTGATGTAACATTTGATATATCATCTGACACATTTTAACTACATCAAGGCTGGTGCGCTCTCCGCGAATACTCGGAAATTTTTTTGGCTCAACAAGATTCAACGCAGTTTTGTTCAACTGAAAAGGTAAGGTATAGAATGCGATAACTTCGTTAAGCTGCGCGGATCGCACCCCATCACCTCTACCAACAAAACAAAATCCCCGCATTTAATCGGCGGGAACTGTGGCTTTCTCGCAGTTTTATCGATACAAATGTACTATAAACTGTGGCGAAAGACAAGCGATTACACTTCGGTAGCAATGTGTAGATGTGTAGCAGCTTGTCTCTCCATCATTAAAGTTGTTAACAAGTTTCATACAGGAGAATTGGGGAGCGATCGCCTTTAGAAAATTCTTAGAGGAAAAGATCGCCTCAGCTTTTCCCATAACCGGAGGCTGATTGCACTTAACCCTGTTGTGTCACTTTAGGCAGAGGAAAAATAGAATTCAGGGTGAGCCAGGAAGGTGAAAATTGGATAAGTTAGCCTATAAACAATGGATTGAAGTTGAGAAAAACCCAAAGAAAGCTGAGGAATGGGAAAAACTGTTAACCAGGGATATATGAGGTTAAATAAAACGAAAGGTTGAATAACTAAACGCAGATTGTTGAGAATATTCTTCCAACCTTTACCATTATCCCACCAGGGGTGAGAAGCGAATGCTGATTGAGAATCTGGAGGAGAAGGACGCAGAGATTCTGAATGAAGACTAACCATAAGGTAGGCACTACAAACAATCTCCCACCAGCGTTCAATATCTTCATAGCGAGTAAAACGATAATCAGCCCAACCTAATTCATTCTTACTTTGTTTTAAACCATATTCTACCCATGTTCTTAACCCATAAAAATTCCCAACCTCTCTAGGTGTGATGTCGGGATATTTGCTCATCACATACCAGGTAGAGTTTCCAGGTAAGTTATCCGTGTCTGTAGTAATTTGCCAATACTTATGTTCTCCACGTTTGCCGTGAATTATTTCTCGAATAAACCGATTCTCACTGCTTAAGTCAGAGAACACCCTTTTAAACCTTTGCCACTTTAAGTATTGAGTGTACTGCCCTTTAAGTAAGTCTACAGAATGGTTTGAGCGAATCGCCACTAAATAATTTAAATCAAGTTCATCTAGCACTGATATGAAATTCGTCCCACTCTCTCC
This sequence comes from Nostoc sp. C117, assembly GCF_043099735.1. Taxonomy (NCBI): domain Bacteria; kingdom Bacillati; phylum Cyanobacteriota; class Cyanophyceae; order Nostocales; family Nostocaceae; genus Nostoc; species Nostoc sp. C117. Next base: position 33,976 of record NZ_CP170990.1, on the reverse strand, counting down.
ATATAAACTATCAGCCAGTACCAAGTTGAATTTGAACCCCATTAACTGTAGCTTTCTGATTAGCATTGCCCCAATTTGAGGCTTAGTCAGATATTTATCTCCTGGCTTTAATTTTTCTCTTGGCTTGTATACTTCAAACAGTAGTGGAAAAGTCATCCCACAGAACACACCATACGCGGTGACTGCCACAACTCCATTCTCTACTTTTCCTAGATTGCCTATATACTGCCGTTTCACATAGTCTGTAGTGTTACCTTTCTTTTTATCTCCTGTTTCATCAATAATTAAAATGATTGGTCTACCTTTTAATACCTCTAAAATTAATTTCAATCGCAAAGCTCTTAACTGTTCTACTGACCATGATGATGTAGTTAAGAAATGGTGTAGTCCTTGATAGTTATCTAGTCCAACAATTTTCGCTATTTCAGGTAGACTTTTCCGTTTTAAATCAGAAATACATCCTATATGTAGATATTTGAAAGCTTCAAAATTCCTAACATCTGAAAACAGGTTTTTATACCACAAGCAATATTCATCCACAAACTTCACGGTTTTAATGGGTGAACGAGGCTCTACCATGCTCTGTGTCTTCGTTCTAGGTTTTGTACATTATTATACTACCGCGATAGTGACACAAGAGGGTTAATTACCTTAAATAACATAGCAAAGCCTTTGATATATAAGGCTGATACAGATTTTATTCAAGCCCACAGCCTGATAATCTGACTAAGCGATAGCTAGCAAACCAGTATTTATACTTAGAGAATTGATTTTTTTTGATTTTTTTTGGTCAAATTTTATGCTAATCTTTGTCCTTTCTTTGCCACTATCTTTTTGCCAAGAAAGATACTGGGACAAGCAACATTGGGATTTACTTATGGCAAAAGGCAACCATATATACATAGATTGTAGTGCATTTACTCATCATGGTATCGACTGCGGTGATGGAACAGTCATACATTACACAAAGAGAGAAGGACACAAAGGTATTATTGCCTGTACTTCGTGGGCTGCTTTTGCATCAGAAAGAAATGTAAAAGTAGTGGAATATGGTAATTGTGATTCACCAGATGTGGTAATTCAACGAGCCAAAAGCCGATTAGGAGAAAATGCTTACAACTTATTTGGAAATAACTGTGAACATTTTGCTAGATGGTGCAAAACTGGTATTCACATGAGTGAGCAAGTTGATCGTGCAGAAGCTTATGCTGGAGGCGCAGCTGGAAGTACAGGTACAGCAACGGCAATAGCAGCCGCTGGTGCTGCGGCAGTGCCAGTAGGAGTTGCAGTTACCAGCGGTGCTGGAATTATGTCAGGTTTAGCTACAGTAGGTGCAGCTGTTGGTGGTGGTGCTTTAGCAGGTATTGGTGTAATTGGCGCAGCACCAGCCGTTGCTGCCAAAATGGCTATGGATCAAGTATTAAAAGATGACGAGTATTTAACTGACGAAGAACGCCAGGCTCGTGAAATGGGAAGGAATGCAACAACCATTGGTGCTGTTGCTGGCACTGCGGGAGTTGTGGGAACAGTTGCTGCTGCTGGAAGTGTTGCTGGTGTGAGTGCGGCTGGAATTACCTCTGGATTAGCTGCAATTGGTGGTGTAGTTGGAGGTGGTATGGCAGCAGGTGTAGTTATTGCTGCCGCTGCTCCAGTGGCTGCTGCTGCTGGATTAGGGCTTGGTGTTTACCATTTATGCAAATGGCTATCAGAGTAACAAACTATCATTTGAAAAAGATTTGATGCCAACCCACAGGTGATCGTATGGAGCATCTGCTGAAAGATTCTTAGAGGAACAAGTTGTACCCCTGGAGCGATCGCCCCCTACAGCTGCTCCATCTTCACCCCTGCCACTTCCATCATCACCGTACTAATTGGCACAAGTCGCCCCACAGTTGTGTAGTGACTATTTCCCACAGGTGTTGTAGTTGAGCGCTCCCGAAACCGCCGCATGGTAATCAAAAACCACTCCCGCGTCTTTGGCATCGGCAACCGATACAAAAGCCGAGTGTTGACAAAGTAATAAAATAGCCAGTCTGCTTCAGTGTACATAAAACAGCCGGGGGTTCCACGTTCTAAATTGCTGTGGGTTTCAAAGAATAAGTTACGAGTTTTATTCCACCTATCGCCCTTAATCTCAATCAAAATTTGGCTATTCTGTGTTGTCCAGATGAGGTCAACATCTCTGCGTTGGTAGTCTGGGTTATCCTCAACATTAACAACGCTGATGGTTTCTGACTTTCCCCACAACCACGCCTCAATGTCAGTAGCCGCCTGATTAGCTACCTGCATCGCGTCATCCATGCTGTAGGCGTAGGTCATAGTTCTAGTTCCACCATTAAAATTTGTTAGTACAATTGTATTGCTAAGTTGATATAGAAAATTGAGTTATGCACCTTCTGTGGTTTCGTCGAGACTTACGTTTGGCTGACAACGAAATTGTCACCTTAGCGTCTGCCAATAATGCCGCAGTTTTACCATTCTTTATTATTGACCCTTGGTTTTATCAATGGGTTGATGTAGGTAAAGCACGGGTGCGGTTTTTGTTTGAGTCTTTAGAGAATCTAGATAGTAATTTACAAAAATTAGGTAGCAAATTAATATTGTTTGAAGGTAATTCTATAGAGATTATACAAGAATTAACTCAACAGTTAATACAACAGGGACATAGACCAAAACTCTACTTTAATCGGGATGTACAAGTCGAATATGGTGTTAGCCGAGATAAAAGTGTAGTTAATTTGTATCAAGCATTAAATCTCGATTATCATTTGGGGCTAAATAACTTTTTACAATCACAAGATAAACGTGAGCAGTGGTTTAACGAATATTACACTTATCAAAGACAATCTGTTTACCCAACTCCCACTAGTATCAACACTCCCTCACTTTCTCTAAACGTACCTCAAATTACATTTCCAGAATTAAAACAAAAGTATTCAGCCTTTTGTCAAACAGAACAGATATATTTTATTGGTGGAGAAACACAGGCACAAGCTACATTAAATTCATTTATTAAAAGTAGATTTAATGGCTACCACTGGAAACTTTCACGCCCTTGGTTAGCACAACAAGGCGCAACATCGCATTTATCACCACATCTGACTTTTGGTACAATTTCAACTCGCATTGTTTACCAAGAGACTAAGGCAAGGGCAGCAGAACTTACAAATCAACCCAAGGCAGAATTTTCCTTAAAAGCTTTTCGTGACCGTCTACGCTGGCACGATAGTTTTACACAACGCCTTTATTTTTACCCAGAAATAGCTTACAAAAACCGCTACCCGGAATTTGATGAATGGTACACACCCCTAGAGCTACCACCAGAAAAACAAGAACTGTTTCATGCTTGGCAGCAGGGAATGACAGGCTTCCCTCTCCTAGATGCCAGTATGCGACAACTAAAAACTATGGGTTGGATGAATTTTCGCATGAGGGCGATGTGTGCCACATTTTTAACTATCAACTGTGGTATTTCCTGGCATCACGGCGCTAGACATTATATGAACTATTTAGTAGATGGAGATTTAGCAATTGATAATTGGCAGTGGCAGATGCAAGCTGGTGTTACTAATCCCTTAAGTGATACTTTTCGCATATATAACCCAAATAAGAATATTCCAGAAAAAGACCCAGACCTCAAATTTATTTACTATTGGGTAAACGAACTAAAAGATTACGATTACACTCTCTCAGAAATTATTTTAGGTAAATATATTGGCACTAGTTCTTATCCACAAACTATTTTAGATTGGGCTAAAACCCGCAAAGTTAACGGTAAAATCATCTCTGACCTTCGTAAAAAAGTAAGAGAAAGGTTAACTCTCCAAGGTGGAACAGAATATGAAAGTGCAGTTGCAGCTAAAGAAACAGTCAATAAATACTGGCAGCACAAAGATAGACAGTACAAAGAATTCAAGGAATTAGAGGCAGAACTAGAGTAAACCAATAGCGGGTTTTAATACTGCTAATCACTGCTCTCCATCTTTGTATAAAAATCTCACAGTCCGATGGCGTATCCGCCTTTTCCAGTGGCGATCGCCTTTCATAAAATCAAGCGAGTCAAAGTTGCACACTTTCTAGAGCGATCGCCTTTACAGAATACAAGCGAGGAAAAATTAAACGAGGTAGAGGAGCAATCGCATAAACTAACTGCTGTCGAATACTTATTTTGTAGCAGGTGGGGTGTCAACTCGCTCGTTGAGTTCTCGAAGTTGTTGATTTAATTGGCTCTGTCGTTTGAGCAAAATTTCCAAATCTTGCTTCGTTGCTAAATCTGCCCTGTTAACCGGAATAAGTTGATTTAGCCTCTCTAGGCACGTATTCAAGCCAGCAGCAAATTCATAGCGCGTAACTGGGCGCGAACCTTGATATGTACCATCAGGATACCCAGATAGGCAACCTGCTTGGGGAGCTGTGTTGTGCCCGTTGCTTGGTGTTTGTGACAAAGTTTTCGATGGATAGAAAATAATTGTTGCTAGTGCCAAGGTAGTTGTAACGGTGGCGAATGGGAGCAAGCCAGCAATTGAGGACATCTTAAACATTGGTCGCAGCTACAAGCCATTTACTCCTTCACCTTATCAAATTAATATTCGGCTTTCAAACTTGAGCTTAATTCTTAAAGTAGATGAGAAAAAGAATCAAAAATGCATATACTGCAATTATCAAGCAATGAATTAATAAGCCCCTAGTTTTAGACCTGCTAGGAGCTTTTTCTTAATTTGTTATCTATTCAACTAAGGTGTATATCATAAGAAGTAACAGCATTCATACTCTAGGCTATTAATAGTTGATTCTGCTGGTAGATTGAATGTCAATATTTAGATTGCTATTGTGTATTTGTCAGTTAAAAAACGTTTATCAAATTAAAACAATGAATATTCTTGCTTGGATTGTTTTAGGTCTAATTGCTGGTGCTATTGCAAAGGCTATCTACCCCGGTCATCAAGGCGGCGGAATTCTCGGAACAATCATATTAGGAATTATTGGTGCTTTTGTTGGTGGTAGTTTGGGTGTATTCTTCAGTACAGGAACCTTGACATTAGCCGCCCCGACACTTAGCATTCCTGGTATTGCAGTAGCGGTTCTTGGTGCAATTGTCGCTGTTTTCTTGTGGAACGCGTTAACTAGCCGCAGTGCTTTGTAATCAATCAAATTGGAATTAATTAATCGTAAAAATCAGGGAACTCATTTCACTATATTTTCTCCCTGAATTTAAATAAAACAATAGCTCTTACCTATATTTAGGTAGGCGCTAATATTATTTGCGGCAACGTTTACAAGTTGCCTTAAGGGCGATCGCCCTTCATAAATTCTTAGAGGAAAAGTTGCACACTTGAGGAGCGTAGTTTACCGCCGCAGGCATCGCTGTTTCTCAAGCAGTACACTTGTTTACAGGTAGATGCCCTCGGTGCAATGCTGAGTTTGACCGGGACTGGTCAGCACGGGTGCATTGGGATTGCCCAAACTCAGAGTGCGCCTGGATGAATGGATGATACTGTGTAGAGCGATCGTCTACGACCGACCGTAGGTCATCGCAATCATGATGTGCCTTCGGGCTTTCGTTTCGTTTCCAAGCTGATTTTATGAGTGAAACTAATGCTGAATATCAAGCCAGACTTGATGAGATGATTAGGGCAGGGAAGCTAAAAGCGGAATATAAAGACATACTTTTAGAAATCGGTGAGCTTGGAAGCAAGGCTTGTGCTTTAAGATTAATTTACGGTCTTGGGTGGGGGGAAGATGCCAATCAGGTCGTTATCAATGAATACGAAATACATGATAAAAACGGTAATTTTTTGTATTTAACTTTGTTAGAAGCGCGTGACTACCTTCGGAATTTAATTGCTGAAATTGAACAAGATTAGTTAATAGTTTTTGGTCTAATTGCTGCCAACGCCCAACGAAAGAATTAGTGTTATCTCTTCATAAGCGGGTAATATTCCGCTAATTTAGTAGTGATACGAACTTAAGAGTGCTTGAATATCTTCTGGAGTTGTCCAGATTTCTAAAGCCTTCAGTAACCACTGTGCATCTTCATTTTTTAGAGATTTAATGTTTTTACCGTTGCAGTAAATAACTAGATAAATACTGTTATCTGTATAATCATGAACCGGATAATCATAAGTATAAACCGGAGAGTTTTTAACTTGTTTTTTAGTCATTAGACCGAAATTAGGCGAAACAACAATGTTTCTAATTCTCTAGAATCACTACCAGATTTAGCATTTACAAAGTGGCTGGCTAGGATTTAAGGATACCGCTTAAGTGCGATGGCGTAACCACCCACCGTAGGCATCGCACTTAAAAATTCCAGGGAGGAAGCGATCGTTTGCTTCAAAGCAGTACACTGGTACTATGAAAATTCCCGACTGCGATCGCTGTCTCCTCTACTCACATGATCCTCACCTCGTCTGTGCCGTACATCCAGCAGGGCCACAGGGGGATAGCTGCTTGGACTTTCGACTTGACCCCAACGCCGAAGTAGAGGAAGTATGGCAACCAGAAGGCGCAAGCTACTACAACGGCGAGTTGATTTTGCAACCACAGCAGCGGCGGACGCAACAGCAACAGCTAGAGCTGCTAGATACCCATCCTATGTTTACTGGCAAGTGTCCTCAATGTGGATATGAGTTTGACCGGGACTGGTCAGCACGGGTGCATTGGGATTGCCCGGAGTGTGGCTGGATGGATGATACTGTGTAGGGCAAGTTGGCAGATGATACATTGGTCAGTTATCATTTCGTAGGTTAATTGGGCGGATGTCGCGGATCTTGAGGGTTCTTTTGCCTGCGTTATCGTCGTCATCAATCGTGACCAGGTATTTCACGACCGTATGGTTTGCATTTCCACCAGTCACGGTGACAACAAATGCTGAGTAACTGTTAGTGTTTGTGCCACAACCACTTCGGTCATGAAAGGTTTGATTCCATTCACCAATATGGACACCCTCGCCTCGTGGCTCATCACCACTTTGTTTAATTTCATTGAGGAGAGCTACTTTCAGTTGAGAAAGCTTTGATTTTTTATTACTCAGCATAAGTTTAAGAAACTGATTGCGATTAAACAGGTCTTGGTTACCGCCGTTGCTGCATTTATCTTCGTAGTTGGCTTGAGCTGAATTCGGGCTGGTCATCACCAGTGCTGGGATCTTGGGAGACTGAGCGGCGTGCCCAGAAGTTGTCGCTAGTGCCAGAACACATAAAGTAAAAAAACCAAAGCGCATTCAATTCTCCGAGCGTGAATTAGTGTGTCCAATCAAGATTAACCGAAATTTCTCACAAACAATAAAAAATCAATTCACATCGCTTGATGTAAGACATTTTTTGATACATCATCAATTGAAATTTATGATGGTAAACAAAGTAAGTACAAAATACCAATTATCAAGATAAAACAGTTACCGATATTTTGGCTTATGCTGAGATTGAAACACTCTGTTCATAAAATTAAGCATCCAAAACAAGGCTTGAATCAAACCAAGCCAAAAATATTATTAGAGAGAAGGTGAAATGCTGCTTGACTTGAAATTAAGCGGTATTCGAGAGCATTTTTAAGCATCTGTAAGCAGCAGCAAAGATATGTTTTACAGGACTTGAGCTAGTAATCGCAATTAAAATTCGCCGTGAGCTTATAGTAATTAAGGCTCCTAACTTCAATAATTTTGTCCGAATAGTCCCAACTTGAGAATTTTTTAATTCGGTTTTGGCTAAACATTGTGACCGCAATGCATTCATTAAGACATAAGCAAGAGAAGAGAACCATAAACGTAGTTGATTTCCTGCAAATGTATGAGTACTAGTTCTATCACTAAAAAGTTCTAGTTGTTGTTCTTTAAAGCGATTTTCCATCTCCCCTCGCTGACAATATTTTTGTCTGTATAGTTGACCAGGGGGTACTTTATTGGTAGGAAGACTTGTAACAACAAAACGAATATTGTTTCCCTTTATTCCATATTCAACCTTACAAACAACACGACGACTGCGACTCCAAGATTCACGAGTCTGATAGTCTAAGGACTTGTGCCAAATTGAGTTATCAATCAGGTCACAAGCAAGTTCGGAAATTTCTTCATCTGGTTTAAATAGAGTTTCTAAGAATGAAGTTACTGTTGATAACTTCTGCTCAAACTCAAGCGAGGCTCTATTTTGAGTCGCCGTAGCCATTTGAATTAAACGGCTATTTCGCGCCAATCCAAAAACGTAGTCAACTCCAGTCTGCGACTCACACCATGTCATTATATCGTCTCTGGAATAGGCACTATCTCCTCGTACTAAAATCTCAACATTCTGCCAATGTTGACGTATTTGTTTAATAACTCTCTGCAACTCTTCTAATGCCCCAAATGCTGGATCTACATTAGAAGGACGAAGCTTGGCTGCTAATAAGTGTTTCCCACAAAAAATATAAAGTGGAGCATAGCAATATCCTCCATAATAGGTATTGAAAAAAACTTGCTCCTGATTTCCATGAACTAAGTCATCAGTTACATCTAAGTCTAAAATAATTTTTCGTGGTTCTTTCGAGTAAGATTCTAGAAATATTTTTACAAATAGACTTTCAATTGCCTCTGAAGAATGCCCAATTTTATGGTAACGACTGTCTGCTCCTTGTTCTACATCTTCAGGACAATGTTCGAGACGATTTAATGTACAATTTCGGAGCTAATATTGCAGGCTTATCTTGTACTCCAATTCTTTTTCCTAATGATAGAGCAAACATCGGATCATGACGTAATTCTTCATGGTCATTTAAGTCTTCGTATCCCATGACCAACCCGTAGATTCGTTGTCTAATTAAGTCTTCTATTGAATGGTCAATTCGATTTGGCTTTCGGTAATCTTGGAAACACTGTGCAAACTGTGATGTGATTTGCAGTTTTCTGTCTATTTCAGCAATTAAGCTTAAACCTGCATCAGATGTTACTTCTCCACCCTGGAAATTAACTACGACTGGAACTGATTTTGGCTGTTCAAATCTGAACTGTTTTGGTATACGATCTGTCGAAGCTGGGGTCATGCTCTATAACTGCTGAAATGCTTGCTATATATACATTTTCGCAGTTTTTGATCCCTTTTTTTCAGATTTTGTGAGAAATCCGCGATTAACTGCAACGGACATTAAAATATGCCAAAAATCCACCAATACTGCCTAAAAAAGCAGATAGATGGATGATACAGTTTCTTGTGTTGGCTCTATTAAGTGCTTATGACTAAAAATAATTCAGAAATTTTAGAACAGCTTCGTACAGCAGCGAATGGGTTACTCATGATGAGCGAGTCTGAGTACCCGTTTGAAGTTTTTCTTTGGGAAGATGCTGCACCTGTAACACCCCAAAAAATTGTACAACAGACCAATCATTCACAAGATACGCCCGTTGAAATTGTGGGGGTTGACGATTTTTTCAAAGTAGCTACCACTCCTGAAGATTGGCACGGCGAAGAAGAGAAAGCAACTGTCAAACGATTTCAAGCTCTTGTGCAGACACTCAAAGAAAACCTGAGCAATTTGCAGGTATATCGCCTTGGGGAAATAGAGATTGATGTCTATGTTATTGGTCAAACTCCATCGGGAGACAGTATCGGACTGTCCACAAAAGTTGTTGAAACTTGACCTGTTTACGAATTATCTATTTTACTTTCAATAACTTCTTGAATGTTTGGCGAAACTAAGGAGAGAAAATCATAGCCTGTGAGTTTTTCTAATTCATCAACACTGACTTTATAAGCTCTCCAATCGTTGTTTATTTCTTGTTCATTCGGTATGTTCACCGCGATGACACGAGTGCTTGCAGTAATACCATTAAGCTCAGAGCCAGGATTATCTAGTACGACAACTATCTTCCAAGTTGATTTGGGAACCGTCACCTTACCTTTAAGGGGTTCGCCTTGACTACCAAAAGGCCCAGCTACGATATACAGTTCTTTACCAAGGCTTACCAGTTCTCGACAATAGTCTTCTAAATTCCCCCAAGTGTTCCGATTGTTGTCCGGTGTCTGCGGCATCATGTTGGTCATCAAGAAAGTTGAGGAATTATCCTCTACCGTCAAAGAGCGGTCTGCCGAAGGTACAATATGTCCTCGGTCATAACCTGAACCAGAGTACATAGAAGGAGTTATCCGCACCCAACCCGCAGGCAAAGTATTATCAGGGCGAAAGTTATCTTGACGCTCTGCTTTCCCTAGCCATGACTTATTTAACTGCCAGCTTGCCCAGTTGGGAGTTCCCTTGCTTCGGTTGTAAGAGACTACATATTGTGTTTTAACCAGCAGATAATTATCAGGAGTATCCACCAGGGCGATCGCATTGCTGGGATTTCCCAAAAGCAGGTTAGCGCTGGTTGAGGGTTTAGTAGGTACAATCGGCGTTGCCTGCAATGGTTTTTCTATTGTTGATGTTGGCACCTGGGTTTGCGCTGGCGAACACCCCAATAGAGCAATTAGCCCAGTGGCAACAGCCAAAGCCTGAAAACGTTTGATTAAACGCATAAATTTTAGATACTATCGTAGATTAATTTAATCATCATCATTTTTGAGGCGATTTCCAGTTTTTGACTACAAGAGCGTAGCTTGCCGCCGTAGGTATCGCTTTTTATTTAGTTATGACTAAAACCATTTTTTTTATTGTTTCTCATATATTTTTTACTAGCTAGATTGAAGGAACCTAGTGATGCATCAAAAAAAGGCTATCTTCTTTTTACTCTTAGTTGCCATAATTGCGGCTCTGGTTACTATCCATCCAGAATTAGGTATGTCTGAGTCCCCTTCGCTATTACATGAAGCAGAGCGTGAACTTTCTTTAATGAAAACTTCAGTCTATCAGCATTCTACCGATGTCGATGAAGTAGTCGGACGTTTCAACTATGATTGCTCAGGCTTTGTAGATTATGCCTTGCAGAAAATCTCTCCCCAAGCTTACGCTGAAGTACCCATTTCTAAATCCAAGCGTCCTCTTGCTCAAGATTTTTACAAATTGTTCTCTGACCCAACTCTAAAACCGTCCCATTGGGTTAAAATCTCGAAAGTCAGTCGCCTGCGTGCAGGAGATATTGTGGTTTGGCTACGTCCTCCTGAGAGTGATAGCCATAACACAGGTCATGTCATGGTGATCGGAGGTAAACCAACTGCCACAAGTCAGGTAAATGAAAGGCTGATTCCTGTGATCGATTCAACTTCATCTCCCCACGCTCAAGACAGTCGTCATCACAAGCAAACGGGATTAGGCACAGGAGTGATCGGAGTGATTGTGGAGAGTACTGACAAGGCGCTCGCATTTCGCTGGCGAGGTGGGGAATCTAAACAGGAAAAAGAAACCGCGATCGCGTTTGGCAGGCTGCGCTAATCATCAAATGGCTTGGCGATCGCTCTTACCTCATCGCTCAAGTTTCCTCTGGTGCGGACACTACGTGAACGCTTGTATTGGGTGGGGCGATGCCTAACGGCCGCAAGCAACGCTTTTCCTCTATCATCAGTTTATTGCTATCAAATTTGATATCAAATGGCTGACCACAAGACCCCACCAAGCGAAATGATTCGCGTCCCTACTGCCTTAATTCCAGTAGTCAAAGAACTATCCAAACTGCACAGAGAGGGACATACAATTGCCTTGCTGCAAGGCTTAGAGGAATTGCTCTCTAGGTTTGATAGCAATATTGATATCAATAACTCAGGCAAACTAGAAGAGAAGTTAGACAATCTGGAATCTCATTTGGGCAACAAACTAGAAACAATTACCAAGAAGTTAGAGCAGATGGAGAGGGCGATATCTACGATAAGCTCCGCTAACGCTTCTGGTAGATACAGCAACACCAGACCTCGAAGACAAGCGCACCCGTACCAACAGCCCCAAGTTGAACTCCTTGCATTACCTCCTGAAAACCTAGCACCGCGACTAGGTTTAAGTCCGTCGAGCCTCGCACCGGAAAGAGAAAAACTCACTACCAAAGAATTTATCAGTTGGACTCGTAACCGCGACCCCAGAGGCATAGGTTGGGAATGGAATGCAAAAGATGGACTTTACCATCCAGTGAAATAATTTCAAGTGCCTAAATGCTACAGCTTGAACACAAAAAACGGGGTGTTGCTTGACCACAAATAATGGAGCAAGCAGTTAAGCACATCCACGGCGTTGTCGTAGAATATAAAAGCTTCCTGAAACTGCACTTCCAGGAAGCTATATATTTATCATCGTGTAACCCTAAAGACCAAATGGATGTTACTAATATTGAGATTGGCTCTGTAGAAATTCTGCCTCCTACTCCCCAACCAAGTGTAATTAAAAACACTAATACTCAAGTAACTCCAGAATTGGTAGAGGAGGTAATTCGGCAATATTATTACCGCACGCCTGCGGTGGGTAATGATGAAGAGTTAATTTTGGCTTGGGCGGGGTCGCAAAACCGCGAACAAACCAAGCGAAAATACTACCGTTTTGGTCAAAAATTGCTTGATTGGGTACGTAATGAAGGTATACCTGATTTAAGATTAATTCAGCAACCATTGTTACTAGAATTTATTGCTTCCTGGGGTGAGGTTTCCCCTTATACTAAAACGAACCGAGTGCTGATATTGCGATCGCTCTGGAGTTATGGGAGCGGGGAGAGTATTGGCTATTTTTTGCGGAATATTGCAAGTACGATAAATTACGATAATTTCAGTGATTTACCGAAGGCAGAGCGGTATCTCGAAGATTGGGAAATGGCCAAGCTTGCTGATGCTGCCAAGCAGTTAGGGGGGCAGTATTGGCTAGTTTTTAACTTGATTTTTTATAGTGGGATGCGGGTTGGTGAAGTTGGTCGGGTGACGGTTCCGGGTGATGAACGGGGTAAACCCAAAGAAGATTATCCGGGCTTGTATTGGCGCGATTTTAAATGGCAGTTTGACCCAACGCCGGAGGATAGACACCGGGGGTATTACACAATTAAATTTTGGGGTAAGGGTGGGAAGTACCGGGAGATTGGCTTAGATCATGAGACTTCAAAGTTGCTTAAAAAATATCGGGGAATGGCTAGTGAAAAGATGCCAGTGTTCCCGAATGTCTCGCCTGATCCAAAAAAGCGGGGGTTGCCATTGAGCGATCGGGCGATTAAAAGATTGATTCAGGATATCTCCGAGGTGGCGAAGGTGAAGTTTTCCTGTCACTGGCTAAGGCACTCTCATGCAACGAGGGCGGTGGAAATTAAGCCACTTTTTGAGGTGCAAGATCAGTTGGGGCATATTACGAGTGATACTACCAAGACCTATATTCCTCGCAAAAAGGATGCTGGGACGGGTACAGTGTTGCCGAGGTTTTGATTAGATAATCTTGCGTTACTTGTTCTTATTTAACTGATAAAGGTGCGATGGCAGTGGGCGAATGTCAGACTATCTGCAATGATTGTGCTTTCCATACCTTAATAGAAGGAGCCATACAGTGCATTCACCCTGACGAATTTGGGGTGAATTGTTCTACCGTCATTTTCTGCAATTCATTCCAAAGTGCAATTGTAATTGATAGTCCTTGTGTGACATACGGTAAGGATGAAGAATAGGCTTTTGCGCTGCTATTTATATTACAATTGGTCAAGCCTCAGTTGCATTACAAGCAATGACGTTTACCCATTCTCTGTACCCAGACAATTGGTCAGAACTTGCCACTTCAGTTAAGCAACAAGCCCAATGGCGTTGTCAAAAGTGCGGGTTACAGTGCATACCCCCTGGTGAAAAAATATCAGATTTGACACGCTCAAAACGCCGGGTATACACGCTACAGGTGCATCACTGGGACAGAAATCCAGCCAATAACCACAGAGGCAACCTGATAGCCCTATGTAGTGCTTGCCACCTTTTATACCATCAAGGTGGTAAATCAAATGTAACACCGGGGCAGCTATCTTTGTGGTAGGTAGGTAAGTATGGATGATGATACTCAAGAACTAATCGCAATTCAGCAAGAACTAGAGCGACTGGGCGATCGCCTAAGAAAGATTTTTCCACAAACTCATCCTCAATTTGATGACGTTTTTGAAGATCTTGGCGCGGCTGGATATTATATGCGTGAGGCTGGCTATCGTTTGGAATCAGTTCTTAAAACCGTACAAGGTAATGGAGACACTGAAGTTGAGTAAAATGCTTCAAAAAACTCGCACCCTGCCTTCCCTCAACTCCCCTTACCTATCCACTCCCGCCCCGCCTTCTGTGCAGCTTCAGCCGAGTAATAAATCTTGCGTTCCCCAAACACTGCACCACCAGGGCTAATTACCCGGAATTGCCAGCAATGGGCATCAGTATAAAACACAACTATTGTACAACCATTGATGTTGACAACGAGGTGAACTGTGGTTTTATTCATGGTGCGGGTGTCGCAACGGTCTTATTTCTGGGGATTATACAATCAGCGATGGCGTACCCGCCATGAACCGGTGGCGATCGCTTACATGGCAGACGCTCCTCTCAAGCATCACGTTTCAACATGGTTATTGGGTCAATCATCTTTGAAAATTTCCTCTAAGGTTAGCGGTTTGCCAGCTAGTTCAGAAGCTAAATCCCTAAGCTTAAACAGAGTCTCAAACTGCCCACGCTCAAGTTGCCCTTTTTTAGCAGATGACAAGGTTCTTTTGTCCAACCCAGTCATTTCTTTAGCTTTTTGAATAGATAAGTTTTTTTCTTCTGTCCAATAACGAATATTTTCCCATTCCCTACTGAGGTACGCAAAAGCGCACCTCTTACCTGACCCTACATTTTTAAAAGCATTTCACCATGAACAAACTTGCTGTAATTGCACACAACATTAATGACTCTGTAGTAGAGCAACGACGGTTAGACGGCTACATCAACGCCACTGCCTTAACTAGGGCTTATAAACTAGCAACTGGTAAAAGGCGAGATGTTGGTGAATGGTTGTCAAATAAGCGAACACAAGAGACTTTAGAGCATCTCAGTTCAAAGACGGGAATTCCCGTAATTGAGTTATATCAAGTATTCCAGGGTTCTCCTGAAAATGGTGGCGGCACTTGGATACATCCCAAACTAGCCATCAGGTTTGGTATTTGGTTGAGCGATGAATTTGGGTATCTAATAGAGGAATGGGTTGAGCAATGGCTTACTACTGGTCAATCCCCTATTAATAGCGAATCTCTCGCCGCCACCATCACCGCCGCCGTTGAGCAAGCGCTAACCCCCATCAATCAACGTCTCGAACAAATCGAGCAGCGTCTTAGTGCCTTACCATCTGCCAAACCTAAACGCCCCTGGACTCTTCCCTCAAATACCCCACCAGAACAAGTACCTGAAGGCTACCAGCAACTAGAGGATGGTTCTTGGTTATCGCCAGAGGCTTATGAGTCTATTTTGAGGCAAAGCCAGCGCTCATTGCCTTGGGATGTCCGCAGACTTAGGAACTACGAGTAAGTTGGGGGTGTGGTGCGATCGCTTCCCCATTTTCTTAGAGGATAAGTAGCGATCGCGTGTCTTGGCCAATGTGCGATCGCACTTAAACCAAAAAACCCAGGTGGTGAGACTTGGGCTTTTGATGGGGTTATATTCCCCAAGGGCTATTAATAGAAGTTATTTATAAGTCGCTGTTCTAATAAGGACTACACCGCCTAGATAGCGAATTCCAGAAAACTAGAACCTTTTCATAGACGCGCAACGCTCCTTCACCTATCACCAAGGAGCAATTTACAAGCGAACGCAAGTAGTGTGTGTCTGCACCAGAGGAAAGTTAGCGTAAGCGCAGCCCACCGCAAGTATCGCCTTATTCTTTTAACTAGTAATGCTGCTGTAGCAAGGGGTAGAGTGCTGCTGCAATTATCTCGAATTGTTCACCATCTGGATAGGGACAAGCAATTTCTTCTCCATCTTCATTGCTCCAAGATTTAGAATTGTAATCAAAAGTTAATATCGCTCTTCGCCACCATGCAGATAGGGAGAGCCGATTGTTTCCATAACCAACTGTGAAATCTATTTTTTTATTACGGTAAAAATCATCAGTTGGATTTGATGGGCGGTTGCGTGAGCTAACAAATTCCTCTGTATAGTATCCTTGGAATTCGATATCAATAAAATTATTTACAATTTTATAAATTAGCTTAAACCGTCTGTGTGGATAGTGCTGTGCAGCAATTTGAGATGCTGCTAATTCAAGTTCTAGTGGTAGTGTTTGCATCGTTTTTAAGTGCTTGCAGTTTTTGTATTCTACCTTTATAAGGTATGTGAATACTCCTTCATTTTCTTAGAGTATAAGGAGCGATCGCTATCTTTGTGGATGAATTTCAGTAAATCCAAAAGGTGATATCATCCAAAATTTATCATTGTATCCAAACACGTCCCCTACACTAGTTGAACGTTGTTCACCTGTTACTAGTAGCTCTATTTCAGGATTTTCATACCAGTCTCTTTCTCTAGTTTGAGTTAGACTGTACGCTACACCTAAAATTTCATCCTCTTCAATATTTTTTAGATGAAGCTTTGCGATTAAAGATAGTTCATCAAAGCGAATAGTAGATGTTTGACTTTCATTTAAGCTAAATGTGTATTTGTCGTTTGAGAATAGTTTAGTATTTAGGTAAACAGAGATGGTAAACATAGAATGCTAAAAAAATACTATTTAAATGATTTTACCAAATTTGACACAAGCTACAGAACTATTTTCTTAGAGGATGAAGGGCGATCGCACTAATCATTAACCAAAAAATGGTTATCTGTTTTAGAGAAAATCAACTTGCAACCAAATTCAAATACATAAACTTTTGTCAGTTCATACTGTTCTGCTCTTTCATCAAAAAGACAAGTCACTGTTTTAGTTTCTTCCCTGCCAGAGTTGCAGTATTTAAATGTTCCTGTGATAGTTCTCATCTTGCATGGCTTATCTTCACCTTCAAACATAGTTTCTTCTAAAAATTAATGTTAAATCTAAACTAAGGCACAAAATCAGGGCAGAAATCTGAACCACATCCATAAGGATGAATTGCACAAATTAGCTGATTATCCCCGTAAAATTCACCATCATAATTACTGCATCCAAGGCAAGCCAAAGGTGTGTAATCATCATCATCTTCTTCTTGGTCCTCATCTTGCTTTAAGCTTATTCCACAATTTGGGCACAGAGTTATACTACTACCGTTATCATTTTCTAGACAAGTTAAAATTTGTGTTCCACCTACAAAATATAGATAGCTACAACTACATATTTCTATTTCACCATCTACATCTCTGAATTTATAATCTGGGTGAATTTTCCAAAACTGCTGCTCAGAAATTTTATATGGTATCCCAGAAATATTACGGTTCTTCAGCACTTGTTATGCTAAATTGTTAGCCAAAAAGCTTAATAAATAAAAATAATCGTATCAGCTATTGAGAAAAAACTTTGACCTAATTGACTTATAAAGCATATTTGTTGTTAGCTGTAATTACAAGAGAAATATTTTTTGGTGTATTTACAGTCATGAATAGGAAACAAAATATTAAAATCCTAACAGCGCTTCTTGATTTAAAAGATGTGAAAGTTATATCTCATCGGATTCATGAGGGGATAGGAATGATTTTACAAACTGAATCAACAAAATCATACAGTAATTGTCCTCGCTGTGGTACAAAAAGCCATAGATTACATCAAAATCATCGATACGTTGTTAAAGACTTACCTTTTGGAGAAAAGCCAGTATTTTTAGAAATAAATAGGAGACAATTCAAATGTGAAAAATGTGAAAAACCGTTTAGTGAAAAGCTAGATTTTGTAAGTAAGAAAAGAACTTATACAAAACGGCTAGCAGACAAGATAATACAAGATGTTGTAGAAAATGATATTCATAGTGTAGCAAATAAAGGGATAGTGACAACAGAAGAAATAGAAAGAATGTTAAAAGATGCCTCAGAAAAATTATCTGATAACAAACCTGATTTTATAAAAAGGCTTGGAATTGATGAAATAGCTCTAGTTAAAGGCAAGGGTAATTACTGTGCAGTATTAATAGATTTAGATACATCTAAATTAATAACTTTGTTAAGTGGGCGCACACAAGAGGTAGTAAAGAAAACCCTTATAGAGTGGGGAACTGAGGTTTTAGCACGAATTGAGGAAGTGAGTATAGATTTGTGGGTAGGTTACAAAAATGTAGTAACAGAATTAATGCCCAATGCTCAAGTAGTAGCAGATAGATTTCATGTGATGACACAAATCAATAAAGAACTAGATACACAAAGAAAACAAGAGAAGCGGAATCTAGAAGAATTAGTTAAAAAAGCGCAATCATTATCAAAAAAATCTAAGTACGAAAAAGTATTGTCGGGACTAAAAAATAGTAAATACGTTTTATTGAAAAATGAGTCAGACTTAAATGAAGAGCAGATAAACAAACTTTATCAAGTGAAAAATTTATCTCCTATTCTCAAAGAAATGCATGAATTAAAAGAAAAAATTAGAAAGATTTTCAATAAGACAGATAACTGGTATCCGGGAGTTTTTAAACTCGGGATGTGGTTAGCAAAAGCTAAAAAATATTTTCCCAAGAGTAACAATACTATTATCCGTTGGTTTGATGAGATTATTGCTTACTTTGATAATGGGACAACTAGTGGTGTTGTGGAAGGCATTAATAACAAACTTAAGCTAATTAAACGTTCCGGCTATGGATTTAGAAACTTTGATAATTTCCGAGTTAGATGCTTGTTAAATTGGCATTTAAACTATTAGTTAAGCATATTATGTACTGAAGAACCAATATTACCTGGAATCCAAAGTTTATCATCATGATAAATCCTTGTGGCAAAGGATGAGTAATCATGTGAAAGATTTTCTAAGTTACACAAACGCTCTGCTTCTTGATAATCATAAGTACGATAAATTACCCTAATTGTTTTACCAAGTGGGTAGCTTTGTATTACCAAGTATTCTCTGTCACCAAATTTAGGATTGTGCTTTTTAGCAAAACTTTCCTCTAATAATTTAAAATCTTCTGTTGTGTCCATAGTTGTATTTAATAATCTCAATTTAGAATTCCCTGATGAGACTAACGAATTACCACTAGCAACCAAAACTTAATCCTTAATTCCCAAGCCTTTCTAGTAGGTTGATGATTTTCAATCCCTCCTCTTTGAATCCAATGTTTGTAGTAAACGATGAATGGCAGCGGCGGTGACAAACGTATCCCCCCAGCCTGTCAGCCTAAAACTGACATCACTGGAGGGATAAGTGAGGAATTGCCAATTGTATCTATTGAGCGCAGCAAGAAAATTTTAACTATTACTCTTGTCTAAAACCCAAGGTTGATTTTGTTGAATCAACTGGTTAATTACTTCTGGCTTGATCGGACTGTAATAACAGAATATGGCAGCATTATGCAATGTTGCAGTTTCGCACAAATGGATATTGTCAGGAGCAACTAAAACCATCTTTTGAGGTACAAACACCTCGTAGCTAACCAGCTTCCATTCATGCAGTGGGTTGTTTTTGTAACCAGCAGTCCACACTATCGGTTCAATCTCAGCAATGGCATCATTGACTCCGACACAAACCTCCATTCCACCCGTAAGTTCATATCCTGGTGCATTGAAGCTAGGAAAAGTCAGGATGGATGTCAAAAGCGTATTGCCTCTTAACTCGTTGAACTGTTCTAATTCTTGCAAGTTCATCTGTTATCTCCAAAACTTGTTTGTTCTCCAGGAAAAATACACCAGTATCCACCACCAACAGCAATGTGATGTCTCTTGAGTGTTTTACCTAACTTTTTACCAATCTTGTAACAGTCGGTGACAGTATTAGCCCAGTGAGCATCTCCTAGTTTTGCTGCTTCTATTCCAGAAATAGCTGAACTCTGCAAAGGCTTTGCTGTACCAACCAATCTCTCAGAATTGTTAATCTCTCCATTTGCGTCTGCTGCATAATGCTTTCCGTCTGTGGATTGCCAGACATAGTAAACCGTGCCACCTATAATAGCAACCCCAACCAGCACACATCCTACCCCAGCCGTGCCTGCACAAAAAGCGGCAGGTGCAAGTACCGCAGGATTCGCGTTAACTGGGCGCGTTGGCAAAGCAGTTCCAGATAGAACAAGGCTTGTTCCTATGGCAATAACTTGACGAAAATTCATTTTTGATTTGGATTTAAATATATCTTGTGTACTCTTGATCCTATCAGATATGGGCGTATTTGTACCGCATTTGGGTCAAATACGGGATAAGCTATTTGAATAAACCTTTTTTGTGCCAATTCTGGGGCAGATTTGGCACAATAGCAGCGCTTAGGTAGCAATATGGATGCAGTAGAGATATTTCCCAGAAAGGACGAAATGCCCAGAAAGGATGAAAGGTTAGCTATCCCCGGTTTGGGGGAATATTACAATGATGTGCTGACTGTGGACGCATGGGTAAACGGTCGTACTAAGGTTGTGCAAGCTCAATCCCTGCTATGTGCCAAGCTTCAGGAGCGAGATAAGTTAATCAAAGAGCGGGTGGAGTACTTAGCCAAAAAGCGGGGTATTACCTTTGACCAAATGTGGGAGCAAATTCTTAATGGCACCGCTCAAAAAATAGCCCCCGGTGAAAGTGAAGGGCTAGAGTATAAGCCAGGGGATGAGGGCTAGTTTATAAAAGGGGAAAACTTTAGACCAGATTGGGAAGCGAGGAGAGCGGCGGTAAACTACGCAGCTGCTCTCAACTAACAATTTTCTTAGAGGATAAAAGCGATCCGTTGTGCTGACTGCGATCGCTTTCATTCTTAGGCGTAAGCATTTACGCAAGCAAGTTTCCGTTACTTTACCGCAGTTTTTCCAAGAGGTTTAGTGAAGCCAAACATGGTAAACAGCCAGTGATACCATTCCTCGTGGGTTACAAACACCTTTAAAGCTGACTCTAAATCGACATCCAAATCTTTATTCTGAATGTCGATAATTAGTTGATAAGTTAATTCCAAGTGAATCCTGTCCTGCTTGCTAAGTAAAAAGAACTTTCCATTAGAAGAATTTTTTAGCTGTTCTATCTTTTCTTTAGCCACTTTACTTTTAATTTCAGTTAGGCGCTCATCCCGAAATAACCTAAAGCGGTCTTGAGGGTGGAGGCTAACTAGCTCATTGAAATTACTAATTCGACTAGTAAAAGACGTGGTGTTTGGAGCGATTTGAAGAAAGCCCATAACATAGTTGTGGTTGTCAGTTTCAACCACAATATGCTCTGGTAAGACTCGCTTTCCTAGTCGATAATGGGTCAATCTAATAGACTTGAGGTGGTTGAAAGCTTCAGCAATGGTCTTCAGTTTACCTATGTCATCAGCATCAGAAATGATGGGCAAATTATTATATTGCTGCTCAAGATAAGCCTTCTTTTGAGCCAGATATTCAATAATATTGTGCGAGGTCTGCTGCTCTTCGCTTTTAACATCAGGTACAAGCTGCCGACGTAGGTCTGTCAAGTCAATCGAACCAGGTTCCTGCACTGCCTGCATCAGATTGAGAAATGCTTCTGTCAATTTTTGCTGTTGCTGCTCCAAAACTCGCAGCTGAATAACTAGTTTTTCATTGCTGTCTGGTTTATGAAGGTTTTCTCTGACAAAGGGTAGGGGGATTTGACGAACCCTGTAGTTATAGTAGTCAGCAGCTCGGTTCAAAACTGCCCTGATAGGCTTTTGTTCTAGAATGTCCTCCAGGTCTTCTTTTGAGAATAGCTGCTCTAAAGGTATATTCACAGACTCAAGCTTGACCCTAAGAATTGCTTTAAGTTCTGCCTCAGCAGGCTGGCGCAGATGAATTTGGTGCTGGGATACTCGACCGATAATAGAGTTGTCAAAGCTGGTCTTGAACTGTTCCCATCGGTCAGGAAACATATTGAGGATAACCAAGCTATGGGGGACGTGGGTAAAAATTTCTTTAATGGCTTCTCCAAAGTTCAGTAATATTTCCCGGTTATGGGGCAGTCCCAATCCTTCGAGCTGATCAAAAATGATAATCAAAGGCTCATCTTGGATAGACAGTCTACCCAAAACTGAAATAGCTTCTAAAGAAAAAGCTTCCAGGCTCAGGTCTTCCCCCCAATTTGGTAGACCAACTTTTTGCGCCTCATCATCTGATAAAATCTGGCCTGCCAACCAACGTGTAGCAATATCTTTTCTGCCAAGCTCAGTGTAGCTACAATACTTAACAATTCCCTTGAGGATGGATAGAGCAAAACCTCCAGCCGAGTAGGAACTAACCCACCAGTCACTAATCCGTTTCTCAATGCGTTGCCAATACTCTCGTTTGCGCTCAGTTCCTTCTGCACCAAGAGCAGTTAGGTTTTTATCCTCTAATGCCTTGAGAATTTCCTGGTCTTTTTGGGTGAAACCTCGGTCAATAAGAATCCTTTGGTCTTTTTGGATTAAAACTCGGTCACGAAGAATTTTTTGGAAACTATTAATTATTAGGTAGTCCAGTTGGGTAGAGGAACCAACCCGCTCTACCAGAGATTCCAAAATCCGGCTGTAGATATGGTACAGCACAGACGAAGGATTGTTAGGCTGACGAATAAAAAGCAGTCGGTTACTAGATAACCGCGCCTGGGCGAGTCTCATCATTAAGTGGGTTTTACCAGAACCAGGCTCTCCAATAACCACTACCCCTTTACTCTGACGGTTAGAGTCTAGTTTGATATCATCCAAGATTGACTCAAGAGTAAGAAACTCTGTGTGGTAAGTATTGGTGTAATCAGGATGAGTCTGAAAAGGAGTGTCAACTCGACTACTATTAAATGGATTGGGTTGGTGTTTTAATTGATCCATCATCAACTGGCGATAAAGGTGGTAGGTAAACTTAGCATCATACCGGGCAGCATGAGCCATATCCCGGACAAAGTAGCGGTTATCAACCCGCAGATTAAAATGCTTGCTTAGGTACTCCAACGAGTAGCTTTCTAACCCGAACCAATAATTTTTTGCTAGATTCCAAGTACACTCAAATTCTAAGTTAGGCCACTTTAGACCTACCTTATGAAAACTGAACTGGAGTATTTCAATATCATGCTTGGCATAGTGGCAAACTATTTTCTTACCTTGGACAATAGTCAAAAATTCTGTTAACAGGGCTTTGAGACTTTTGAGGTTAGGCAGATTTGTAGCGTTGTTGGGATGGTCTTTGGAAAAGCCTTCATACATTACCTGACCTTGACTATCAATAATAGCCAGTTCACTTAATTCTGGTTTGCCTTCAGTATCGAGAACTACAAAATCCATATCACCCTGGCTATTGACTGTATAATTTTTAGCATAACCTCAAGTATACAGACTGAGAATCAGTAAGCAACACTACATGATGCTGACTAAAAAGGCGATGCCTTTCCTTAGGAACGCTATGCCAACGGCAAGGCTATCGCCAGCTGTGAGCAATACTTTGGTTCTGGTGACCAGTGGGAAGCTGTGTGGAAGAAGTAGGAAAGGCGACCAGTGCGTAGTTTACCGCCGTAGGCATCGCCTTTATGTTTGAGTTCACAAGGAGATAGAGTATATCTCCCTACAGCATTTGAGCTAATGTCACTAGTAAGGAAACTATTGCTGTATTGGTTCCCAGGGTGATTAAAGCTTATGTTATCGAAGATATAGACGCTTCGGACACAGCTATCAGATTACGGTTAGTGCTTGCTAAACACTTCCCATAATGTCACGATTATTTTCGCCAGCAAGCTTAGTGCAGCCGTAGCACACATCACAATAGGTTGCCAAAACCTGCATTTTTGACGAAATCGCCAAAGACGTTTTTTAGAATTCTTCGGAACAGGTCTATGTTTTAGTGTATCCATAGTAGGAAGCCGTTCTTTTCGGTATGCAACAACAAATCTCAATTTCTGAGTGGCATCAGAAATTGAGACACTCATTTATCTTGGTAAATTCCTCTCTCATGCTGTCAGTGTATGAACTGTCAGGATTGGAAAAATTCACTACTCTTGTTAACTTCAACTTCTTGAAGGCGTATTCCGCTAATTTTTTTCCCCCAGCAGCATCAGAAGGCTTCTATTGACACAGCAAAAATATTGAGCTTTACCTGGTTCTTTTGCTGATGTTGCAGCAAATTAAGGTGCAAAAAGTAGGCGATCGCAGTCATCACAACCGCGATCGCCCCATAAACCTTATTTACTTAAATACTGCATTACTGCATCAATTACTGCATTACTCTTCTACGTCATTAAGTGCTTCATCCAGTAAAAGCCGCACAATCTCAACCTTTTTCCTGCTTGTCTTAGCCGCCAGCATAGATAACTTACGGTGCATTGATTCAGGCAAGTCAACAGTTAGTCTGATTGTTGGCTCTTTAGAAGGTTGTTGAAGTTGAGACATGAGATTAAACTTAGCTGGTTGCGGGGCGGATATAGGTGATACAGGTAATATAGATTGTGGTACAGGTTCTTGCTCTAGTGTTGGCTGAGTCTCACTTTGAGTCTCTGAGTTTGCAGTCTCCTGGCTTTGGGAACCATAAACAAACTCATGGGCTAGGGCATCATCAAGGGGCTTTCGTTTTTTAGCAGTCATTTCACCATCCCCAAAATTTCTTTAAATAACCGCTCATACTCCCGTGCTGACTCTGCCGCTTGACGGCCAGGTAAATCCCAAATTGTTGCAGCTTGACCAAAAGTATCTGCGATCGCTTGTTTTTGGTGAATCACAGTTTTTAGTACAGTTGCTTCTTTAGTTTTTGATAGAAGTGCGATCGCTTCACCCAGTAACTTTGTACCCTTAACAGCACGACTGATGAATATAGCGGCTTGGGGCGTACCACCGCGTACAGACTGAGCTTGTCTGATTAAGCGAACAGCATCACTCGCGGATTGCAAATCTAACCCTGTGGGCTGACAGGGAACTACAGCTAAATCGGCTCTAAATAATATTGCTCTGCTGGCTTCAGACAAACCAGCTGGCCCATCTATTATTAGATGGTCGCACTGTGCTGCTAACTCTGGAATTTGCTCTAAGAGTTCGTCGGGTGATTGCAGTACAGTTGTAGGAATATTACTATCCTCCATCGACTGAAGCCAAATCGAGCTGCTACGTTGAGCGTCGGCATCTAAAAGCTGGACTTTGTGATCTTTGCGAGATAACCAGCACGCTAGATGAACGGCAGACGTAGATTTTGAGCAGCCCCCTTTTTGATTGACAAGGGCAATTACTGTCATACTGCATTACTGCATTACTGCATTACTGAATTGATGCAGTAAGCATAACCTGAAACTGTTCAAGTCTTATTCATAGAATTCAACTAGATTTATACTGCATTACTGCATTACTGCATTAAGTATAAATTTTCTAGCGATCGCTCCTTCGAGCTTGACTACGGAAGGCTCCGCTTCGCACTTGCCAGTTTCTTAGAGGAAATGTGAGATGTGCTTGGGGCGATCGCACTGAGAGACTTCGTAATGGGGTGCGACGGCGCTCTTCGCGATCGCCTCAAAGCAAATGGTAAAAATGCTTGAATCAAGCCCAAAGTAAGCAATTACAGCGCTTCCCGCTATTATGCAATACAGTTTTTCTCATTGCCCCTCTTCTGTGATAGCTTTCAGCTTTAATGATAGATGTACCTCATAGCTGCCGGAAGTGCTGTAGTTGCTGGAGTTTCTTACTTTTGTAGCCACAGTAAAGTAATATCAATGCTTTCACGTTTTGTGATTTTTTCTTCTTTTACTGACAGTTCTACCGGAGGGTTCCAGACTAACGGACGCATAGTAGTTGCACTCCTGATACCACATTTCCTCTCAACTAGCCTCTGCAACAACTCTGCATCTTGTCAACTACTTTAACTGGACTGGCGTTCTAGAGTATGCTTTACTCATGTCGCTCTCTCGGTGCTGTTTACTATCTATTCACAGCTTATACTGAGAGACTTTTTTGACAAAGTACCCGACTTTTCAAGCAGCCTCTTAACAGACTAATGCCGTCCGCAAAAGTTTCACTTCTAGAAAGGCGTTTCATGATGCAACTACCAGTAAAAAAGATTTTGACCAATCTGCTTTTATCTAGCACAACATTTATTGTGTTAGGAGTAGCTAGTGCAGTGAAAGCAGAGACATTCAGTGCGGCAGACGACTTCTCTGCAACTAATAATCCCAATGGTGTTTGGACATACGGTTATGCATCTGATTTCCAAAACACAAAACCTCTTGGAAGCAACAGTTTTTTCGTATACAATTTTCCTTATCAGCTATGTAATATAGACGCATGGAGTAATAGTAGTATTCTCAATCCATCTGTCTCACATAATGGAACCTTAACACCGCTCAGTTGCTCCAATATGACATTTCCGCCTGGTCAATTAGCATTTCATCCAGGCCCGAATAGAGAATATAGTTTTGTACGCTGGACAGCTCCTCAAACTACCCAGAGTATCAATTATTATATAAATGTCACATTTACAGGACTTGATCCTCACCCAACAACTACTGATGTTCATATCGTTCACTATGGGGCTAGTTTACCTTCTACTGGTGAGCAACTTTTTACGTATAGTATAAATGGATATAGTCGCAACAGTGGAAAATCATTTAGTCAGGTTTTATTAATATCTCCTGGAGATATAATTGACTTTGTTGTTGGGGCTGGCGATGACGGCACATATGATTACGACACTACAGGTTTAGATGCAATCATATCTACAGTCAATCCATTTGTAGTAACAAGCACTAACGACGACGGTTCTGCAAAGCAAATAGGAACATTATCCTACGCGCTCAAACATGCAACCATTGGTGGAAGCATAACCTTTGCTCTCCCCACAGGCAATACTGTTTACGTAACTAATCAACTGCCTCCAGTACCTACCCAAGTAACTATTGATGGAGGTGCGTGTACATCAGGGCCGGCAATAACCATTGATGGCTCACAGATACAAAATACTTCTGCACCTGGATTAGTTCTTTCAGGGCAAGATACTTTACACAGCCTTAAGGTTACTCACTTTCCAAATCAGCAAATTACAAATACAGGGGGAGGTAATAAATTGAGCTGTGTGCAAGCTGTTAAGTAAGTCTACTTCCTACTTCACCATCTGCCAACTTAGTTAGTGGTGCTACACCTTTGGGCTACAACGTGTAATCAGAGCCTCAAAGTCTTCTCGATTCATTGATGTCCTTGATCGCCCACCTGCCTAAAATTCCTCCAAGAGCGCTACACTCTTTGACCCAAGCCCAGCCACAGCCAGAAATTTCCTCGCTTGAAAAATGGGGCTACAGTTGCCATTTCTCTTTCCTTGGGTAAAGGATTAGTGATTGTTTCGGATGAGCGATCGCAGCAATGACTGAAAACACAGCCTATCCCCTCACCTGGGCGACCATCTACCCCAGAACCCCACAGCACAAGCGACAAGCCGCACGTTTTGAGGTTGGTTTTTCGACTGCACGAGATGACCTACTCAACGAACTTAGGCTACTGGGTGCAAAAAATTCAGTTATTTCCAGTAACGTACCACTCCGGCGGGATGGTCTACCGTATGCCAGTTTTAGAGAACCAGACGATCCAGGCGTTGCAGTTTACTTTCAAATTAAGGATAAGAGCTATGCTTTATGCTGCGATCGCTGGCTCAAGGTGAAAGATAACCTCAGAGCAATTGGCCTACACATTGCAGCTATGCGCGGGATGGAGAGATGGGGAGTGGGGAGTGTTGAGCAAGCATTTGCGGGGTATCAAGCACTACCTCCACAAGCTAGCGAGAGGAAATGGTGGGAAGTGCTTGGTGTTAGTCCTCGCGCAACTGAAGATGAAGTAAGGGAAGCATACCTGAAACTAGCACGACAACATCATCCAGATTATGGTGGTTCACTTGATAAGATGGCCGCAATCAACGCTGCCTATGAGCAGGCAAAGCAGGCTGGTGAAAAGGTGCAACTATGAACATTAATTCTGAAGAATTTGAACAGTATCTAAAAAACCCTAGTGATCCAGAACTCAAGACACTATTTGAAGAGGCTGAAGATTGTTTGCAAAGCTATGATGCAAAGTCAGAGCAAGTAAATCAACTCCGTCAGCAGGTACAAGATATGGCATTTTCAGTTGATTTGGAGTGCGCTGAGTGGAAATACGAAATTTATACAGATGATGAGTAGCTTTTATTAAATCGGCTTACTATTCTGCTATAACAGGTAATGAATTTTACCAATAATATTATGTATGTCGAGAGAAACGTTTTTTCTTTTTAAGCTAGCTATAGCCGCAGTAGGTATTTACTTTATGCTGATTAATCTGCAAAAAGTCTTTTCCTTAATGATGTGCATAGCGTCCGGGAATAAGTGTTAAACGTCGAGACTTGTAGGTTAAAACTTCACAATACATCCCGTGATTTCACCAGACTGTATGGCAGACTGTATGGCCGACAATGGAGGTAACCGTAACCATACACTTGCTTGATATGGCAGACAATCAACCAGATACCACCCAAAATGATGTAGAAAATTCCAAAATTTCCATATTAGAATTGCAAGAAAAATATGGAATTGGTCGAGATCCTTTGTACGCTCGAATGAGATACTTGCAGATAAAGACTTGGAAGCTGTCAGGTAAGGCTTACTTGTATGCCGATCAAGTAGCTTACATGGATGCACTACACGACCATATCAAATCAACTGGACGCATGGAAGGCTACCCAGTACCGCCAGCATCGGGGCCAATTGAAGAGGAGCAGCCAGCACCTACAACTACCCTGGCAGTAGCACAGACACAGCAAGTTACACCAAGTTATTCACCCAAACAGCAGCGATCGCAGTCTTCCCCAGTAGATGACGTAGCAGCCATAGTCACCAGCGCACAAAATAAGGCAGCCGGTACTTTAATAGCTGAAAATGTACTAGCTCAACACTTCATTCAAAATCCTGAATTGCTACCAGACGAACTAAAGGCCAAAATCAAAGAATCTGCACAGATGCCCAGTGTTGACCCTTTCGCATACGCGGACTCATTGATCGGTATCGCAATGGGTTCCATCAGCGCGGCCTAAAATTTCTCGGTATGGTGGCAACTGGGGCGATTGTTGTTGTTAACGGGCTAAATCCCTTATCACTCATGGCATTGGCAATGGGGGGAGCGTTAGCGCAGCTCGCCGTAGGCATCGCCATGCTCCCCAAACTTTCCTCTAAGAATGCTCAGAACAGGCTAAACGCCCCGCTACCGCTAACAGCACGGGCTGAACACCCCGCTACCGCTAACAGCACTGACGACATACCCACGCCTGGGGACTTCAAAATTTATCGGCAAGCCGAACTCAACCGGACTACAGCATCACTTAAAGCTAATGGTGCTATTTTAATTGCCGGTGAGGATGGTAGTGGTAAATCTGTACTAGCTGGTGCAGTCGTAGAAAATTTGCAGGACGAGGGCTTTATGGTGGCATTTATCGAGCCTGCCACCCCAAAGCAGATGCTTTTGGAGATTGCCCACCAGTTCGATATACCAACCGAAGACCTAGAGGGCAAGTCACTGACAGCTGACAAGTTAAAAAGGGCGATCGCCGATTTTTTAGAGTCAAACACAGCATTCTTGGTACTGGATGATGCCCACGCTTGTGATGCCAAATTCCGAATGTGGCTCAAGCAACTAAAGCGAAACGGTGTACCAATGCTACTTTTAGCTACCGATCCACCGCGAAGCGATGTTTTTATAAATGTCCCGCGTATTGAGTTAAAACCTCTACCTGAACACGCAATCAGAGAGATTATGGTGCAGACAGCAATAGAACGGGGAATTGAACTTAAACCCTCGGAACTATCTAAACTTCAAGAACGCGCCGGGGGTAACCCAATGCTGGCGGCTCGTGCTGTAGATGAGGAGTACTTAGGGCTGGAACTTGAGGGTGCCGATCACAGGAGATATTTCGATATCACTCCTCTAATACTTTTAGTAGGCGTTGTATTTGTCGTTATGCGGTTCATTGGACTTGGAACCAGTGACCAGGCTTTATACATCTTCGGTGGAATTGCAGCAGCTATCTTTTTAGGTTTGTCCCGCTTGTTGTATAATTTGCCACGCGAAAGTCAGAGGATACGGTAATTCGTAATTCGTAATTAATTATGTTGGGGATATCGCATCTATTAATTAGTGGAACTGCAACTAGTTTGCTCTTGGGGACAGCAAGCCCCACACTAATTGCAACTGGTGCGATCGCTGGTTTGCTCCCTGACATTGACATTTCCACATCCCCGGCTGGTCGTGTCTTGCCTTGGGTGAGTGCGTTCTTTGAAACGAGGATGCCACACCGCAGCTGCACCCACAGCTTAGTTGCTAGTGCAGTTGTGGCAGCTGTTGGATATGGGGCAGCGCTGTTTAATCCTCAATTTATTAATCTCGTCCACGCTCTGAGCATTGGCTATTTCTTCGGCTGGTTTGCCGATGTCTTCACGCGGGGCGGGGTAGAAATGTTCTGGCCGTCCCCGGTGCGGTGCGTCTGCCCCGGCAACCGTAATTTACGCTTACGAACTGGGAGTAATGCTGAGTATTTCGTGCTGATTATCCTGATTGCGATCGCTCTTGCAACTTTCAACATTAATAACTCAGGAGGAGTGCTAACCCAATTCAATAGGTTAATCGCTTCCCCGTCCGGCGTACAGCACATATACAACGAGTCTGGCAGTACGCACTTGATTAAAGCCAATATCAAAGGAGTGCGGACAAGCGATCGCTCTAAAGTAAATGGGCAATACCTCATCATCCAAGCTCAAGGCACAGGCTTTTTAGTACAAGCCGATGATGGCAGGATTTATAAGGCTTCGACCGAACCAGACGCGCAGATTTTCTTAGAGGAAATCACCGCAGATGTGGGGAAGCCAGCCATCACCAACATTGAGGCAATTTTCTTAGAGGATGAGCCGATAGGTGCTGCACTAGACAAATTTAACCGCACCGGGGCAATGGTGTTTATTTCTGGTCAACTGTCCTTTGACACATTGGACGGTGTGACGTTACCGCGTGACCCTTATCAATTTCCATACATTCGGGCAACTGACAGCACAGTTACCCTAGAAGCTGCCCCGCTTGGGATTGTTCACAAAATCTTGGGTGAAGAATTCGCCACGGGTCAACTGCAAATTAGAAACATCAACACCAGCAGCCAGTAATACCCAGTCCCCAATACCTAATACCCAATACCCCATGCCTAAACCATTGCCAACCCAAACCCTCAAACCTAATCAGACAAAGAAAACCGCCACAGAATCAGCATCCGGTGGCATTCTTTTAGGGGATAAGGTCTACTGGAACCCTGCCGCGTTGCCTAATGGCCACATTGCCATCATTGGCGCTTCTGGTTCTGGGAAAACTCAAACCCTCAAAGCGATCGCCTATGAGTTACCGCGATTATTTCCTGAAATCAAAATAGTTTTGGCAGACTTTCACGGGGATTTACACTTACCTGGGGAAGTTTGTTATCCCCTGAATATGCAAAGTCCCTATGGCATTAATCCCCTAGTAATTGATTTGGATGTCTTAGGAGGTGGACCGAATCTACAAGCGATCGCAGTCGCCGCCATCTTCAAAAAAGCTCTGGTATTAGGCAGCAATCAAGAGGGTTTAGTAATAGATATCCTCAACACCTGTTACCAACAAAAAGGCATAGTACAACATAATCAACAAAGCTGGAAATTAACACCACCCACCTTTGCAGATGTGCGGCGAGAGATTACAGCGAGAATTGAATCAGGGTGTAAGGAATCGGTCAAATTACAACTCAAATTAGCAGCTACGTTTCAATATGGAATCTTTGACCGTCCTCAACCATCCTTAGATGCTCAAATTATCAGGTTTGATTTGTCGGCATTGGGCAAAGTACCAGGACTTTCAGCTATTGCTGCTGAGGCACTAGCTAAACAACTGATGGATTCTCATCGGATTATGGGTGAAATTGAGGGGAAAATACCGCGTACCTTTTTGATAGTGGATGAGGCGAAGGAAGTTAAAAATTCACCTAGCATCAAAATAATTTATGGTGATGGCAGAAAATTTGGCTTAAATGCAATAGTTGCTTCTCAGAGAGATGGAGAAATCAGTGATGAAGCGATTGCTAACTCTAGTACCAAAGTGTTGCTAGCGGTAGATCAGACAGAAGTTAAACGTGTTTCAAAACGTTTCAGATTTGCCGAAAGCTTGGTTAGTCAGTTACAACCGTTAGAAGCCCTTGTAAGAATGGGGACTAACGGAGAACGCTGTAAAATCAAACCTTTTTATGAAAGAATTTAGCAATCTGATTACTTACTTTGTTGTGGGGATAATTGGGCTGACTATCGCGGCTAAAAATTCTCCTCCTAATCAGACTGCAATCGCTGAATCAGACACGACTAAAACAAGTCAGAAAAATGCCTCTACTGAAGATAATGAAGAAGAACTGAATGATGATTCTGCAATTTCAATTTTGCAAGAAAACCGCCCCTTGCGAATGACTTTATCTGTTGATAATCCGTCATTTTTAAAGGTAAAAATTGGTCAAGAAATTAAGAAAGGTGATGTAATATCAGACAACTCTATAGAACGCGATCGCCTGGACAAACAGAAGAAATCCGTCACGCTCCAAATTGACAATCTTAAAAACAAAACTATTCCTGAACCCTTCAAACCAAAGGAATCGCTAGGACTAAAGCAACTACCTCCGCCCATTTTCTCAGAGGAACAGAGTGCGATCGCTCAATCTAAATTACGTCTTACCCAAGCACAAGCATTACTAGAAGCGCGTACCCCACTACTACAAAGTGACAATCCAGAGCGACGGGCAGAGTCGGAGAAGGCTGAAGCTGGCTTGCAGATAGCTTCTCAAAAGGTGGAGGAGCAAGAGCAGTTAATACAATCTATGCGGGATATGAAACTGCAATCTGAAATTCTTCAGCATGAGGAAGCCAAACTTAAACAGATGCGCTCGGAGATGGATCAGGCTAACTCTGCTTTAGACCAAGCCAAGGCCAAACTCAACGCCTCCGCCATACTCCAGCAACAGGAATTGCAGCAACTTCAGATAAATGTGAGGTTAGCGCAGTCTGATTTGGAGGTGGCTGAGTCGCGCTTAACTGCGGCTCAGAATCGCCGCAACTTATTAGAATATGATGCTAGCCTCAATGAGGCCAGACAACGCCAACAAGAAACCCAAACACAACAGGAATACTCGCGCCAACAACAACAATACGCCCAAGACATCCGAGACAGAGATTATCAGTTAGCCCAACTCAACATTTCTCTAGCCACAATCGAAGATAAATTAGCACAAATCCCGATGATACGTAGCCCCCGCAATGGTTACATTAAACGGATTAAGCCTTGGGTTGGGAAGGATGGAAAATATACAACGGTTGTTACTATTACTGCTCCTGCTGTTTCCTCTCTTGATGGAGGGGAGAGCGATCGCCCAACCGTCCCCAGTCCCAATCAAAGTACCAGACGCTAAAACTCCGACAATTTCGCCAACCCCGACAACCTCGCCACAACCGACCACCGGGGAAAATTCCGACACGCCAGACGAGACACCGGACGAGACAACCCAAGAAGAAGAACAGCCACAGGAAGATTTATCGCCAGAGGAAGCACAGCAAGCGGATCAAGAATCTGATTCAAAGTTACCCAAACCTGAACAGAATCCTTTTAAGAAGCCTTCCATCGATATGATTCTTGAGAAGGAAATGAATGATGATATGTGGCGGCTACTCCGCGGGGGGCTTCCTTGTTTGGAAACGTCGGCAACTTGTCTTCAGCAGCTTCAAGAAAAAGCGATTACTCAAAGTCCTTTACTCAAAGAAATTGATGCCAGGATTGCTGAGGCCAATGAACGAATTAATGAGGCAAAGATTAGAAACAAGAAGGCTATTCAGCTTTCTATTTTGACTCCAGGATTGCAATACCTTCTTGGCCCGGCACCAACAGCAGGACAACCGCAAAAAGGAAACGGATTAATTGATAATTTATCAGCTATCTTTCGCGGAGATATTGGAATAATAAATGGCTTGCTGAATGTAATCGGCATCCCATTTTTTCAAGGAACCCAAGGGGGGAATGCAGATGCTCAACGTAATGCTATAGCAATATCAGATATTCA
>NZ_CP170989.1:0-280883 GCF_043099735.1 Nostoc sp. C117 | reverse complement strand
TCAGATAATTCTTCTGACCGAATCATTTTGATATAATCCTCAGTAAACCTGACCATTCCTAACAAAGGATTATCTTGATAATTTTTTAGAAAAAGAGTCCGCAATTCTTGCTCATGGGGATTGTTAGCAACAGATGCCAATAAACAGTGGGCGGGATAATAACGGCAAAAAGTTAGTTTACCGTTATCATCAAGCAACCATTGAGAGTAAATCCCCGATTTTTGGGGATAGAAAGCTTCTGTACTGTTAACCCGAATGATTTCGGCAGGATATTTAAATCTCTCTATGAATGGGTCTACTGCTGAGGTTTGTATCCTCCCGACTAATCTAGTCCCAATATTTGCAAAAATCTTAGATGCTGCCTTGCTTTGATAAATACTCTCTGGCTCTTGGGCAGATAGGATTACGCGAATTCCCGCTTTTGCACCATTTGCACACAATCTACCAATCAAATCTGCAATTGATTCAAATTGAAATAAGATTGGTGCTTCATCGAGGAAGAAGATACTGACTTTCGATGCTAACGCTCGTCTGAGTGCAGCAGCATAAGCGCTCAGAGCTAAGATGGCTGCATCCGCTTCACTTGATAAATTTCTTAATGCAAAAACAAGTAATTTTGCATCAGTTCTAAAACTAGAAGGGCGAGAAATTGACTGTCCAACTCTTGTGGTTAACCAGTAATTAAGTCTCAGTCGAATTTGTTCTAAAGCTGACATTATGTCTCGACTGTTACTGGCAATAGAATCTAATTTAATAAAGGCTGGGGAACAGTATTTGTAAAAGTCTTGCAGTGTTGGAGTTTCTGTCCATGCCTTAGTTCCCACTCCTGATAAGAGCGCTAACTTATAGCGCATTTTGATTTCATCATCGTTGAAAAATATTTTTAATGTTAAAGCAATGATTGATTCAATATTGGTAATCATCCCAGGACTAACCCCAATCATGCTAGTTCCAATCACCATTGTCATCAACACTGATTTCAAAAACTCCTTGAAATCATTCAATCTTTCATTGATAATTTCTGGTTCTAGCCCTTGCAAATTCGGTAACTCAAAAAGATTGTTGTATTCTTTAGAAATATCAAAGTAAGCCCCGTCTTTCCCCAACAAATTAGTGTAGTCAGTGAAGGTAGATGTACCATCTGGTTTGGGGTAATCTAAAGCGACAACTGGGATATCTTGGGCAAGTGCTGGTGTAAGAATTCCAGCCACCAGTACTGATTTCCCCGAACGAGTTGCACCGAAAACAGCTAGATTCTTGTGATTTTGGTACAAGTCTAGATATACAGGTGTTCCGCCCTCTTCTGCAATTAACTCAAACCCAGTCCGATCTCCTGTGGCTGTGCGAATTAAAGGCATCAGCCCTGGTGCTTCCGAACTAAAATATGGCAGTCTGCGGTTAAAAGGCTTGCTTAACAGTGGTTCCCAAACAAATGGACAACACTGCAACCATGTCTTCCAGGCGTATTCTATCTCCCGGTCAACTGCCGCCGGACGCAAGAAGTAACTCGCAAGGTAACGGCAAGCTTCATCTAAAGAGCGTGTTGATTGACGGTGTACCAGAAAAACTACAGCCGTGTGTACGACAACATTTCCTTTGTAAATCGTCTTTTGAGCTTCTACTGCTGACTCAATATTCAGTCCCGACTTGACATCAATATTA
Source organism: Nostoc sp. C117 (assembly GCF_043099735.1). Classification (NCBI taxonomy): domain Bacteria; kingdom Bacillati; phylum Cyanobacteriota; class Cyanophyceae; order Nostocales; family Nostocaceae; genus Nostoc; species Nostoc sp. C117. The sequence continues at coordinate 279,221 of NZ_CP170989.1, read as the reverse complement.
CCTTTATCACTGGATAATGTCGTAGAAGTAATCGATTGTTTAGTTAGTCTTTGCAGATTAGTTTTTGTGATTCCTTGGTTAGCTTTCGTAACTTGACAGATGATTTCAGTATCGAAAATACTATCTCTAGATATCAGTGACCAGAGATATCTTAGTTGTCCCTGTTCGTCTATCCAGCCCCCTGGTTTTTGACTAAAATTCAGCGCTCCAATATATTTATCTTGGATTTTTACCCATTGACGATCCAAAAATGGTAAAGACTGCTCATCTTCTAGTAAATGATGCCGGATGTGAAAATCGCTTGTTTGGGTTTCAATTAGTCCATTTATTTCATCTATTTTTAAGGGATTTGGGATTGCTGTTGGTGGAGAATGGTTAAATTGCTGCCAGATTACCGTCCAGAGTTCTTCAGGACTCAAAGCTTTAATCCCTAATTTCATCTTATTACTCAGCAAATTCTCCCATGATTGAAAACCAGCATTAAATGAATTTTGCAGAATATTTTCAATCTTGGTATTATTAATGTAGTGAATTTCTCCAGTGAATTTGTACCAGAATTTCTCCAATTGTTTAATAATAGACTCAACAAAATCTTGATTTCGTGACTCATCAGAAGCAACAGTATAAGTACACCATAACCTCAAGAATTTGTTTTTTCGGATTCCACTTTTGGTTAATCCTTTGATTCGTAATCTTTCACTACGAATCAAGAGTTTAAGTTGTTCGACTGAACAAGTATTCTCAATTTTCTTAAGTTCTTGTTGCCGTTCATAATCCGAAGTAAATGAACCAAAATGTATGGTCATTGATTCTTGCTCTGGGATTTCCTTAAGTCCGGCTTCTATACCCTCGAATATCGGTAATATTTGTTCATTGGCTAAATTCGGATGAATCCCTAAACAATCAAAACAAAATTTAATCTGAATAGATTCACCTTTTTTGAGAATCAATGCACCTATGCCTTTTCTCCCGCCTAAATTCAAGTTGCAAATCCCTGCTAAATGAATAATGTCCTCAAAGGGAGTCAAGACTTTAGCAAACTCAATTTGCTCTTTTTCTAATGTTTTCTTACCTAATTTATCTGGATATTTAGATTGTTTCGGAGTTTTCATTATGAAGGCACAAATTATCTACGATTGGTGGATGATTCAATTTATTTACTGTTATAAAACAGGGAACTTTTAACTCTTAAGTGGGAACGGTAGAAAATGAGAAATTCAAGAATAATTCAGGAGCAGAGCCGGAGATGCTACGAAGCACCGCTTTTTCGGTCTATTACATTCCTGAATTATGACCCAACTCTTGGAGAAGCTACGCCCTAAGCGTAGCTATGCCGCAGGCTTTACGACAAGCTCAGGGCATCGCCCCTGACGGAGTGAATTTTGACTCTCAACCTACTTCTTTAATTCTGGGAATTCCTCTGTTGCCTGTTCCCTATTCCCTTTTAATTCTGATTTTTGTATTCTTTTTCAATGTTTTAAAAGGCATATAACCTCTACTAATTCGTGGTACGCCGATAAATTTTCCCAAAAAATCTTTATTCGTAGAAACTACCCACCATGTTGCCCATCCCCAAGCAATACTTAATCCAGTTGCTAACCATCCAGCTTGAAATGTATAAGAAACAACAAATACATTCACTACTCCTATTACTGACCAAGGAAAAATTTGGTCGGCGGGAAATGGGCCTAATCTGGGTCTGTCTCCCAAAATTCTATTTACAGTCCGAAATTTATTTTCATTTTTCATGATCTCAAACTATTTCAGCATGAAAAGACTGTATTAAATCAGTTATCAGTTATCACAGTTTCAGTCAAATAGTTTGACCCTAACTGTTACCTACTAATGAGTGAGAAATGGGGGACTCTGACGATGCAGATAAATACATCACTCTCTACTGATAACTGTTTACTCTTGGTTATGCCGCACCTCCACCTCCACCAACAATCAAGCCAGTAACTAAATCTCCTACAAAGACTGCAAGTACTATAATTAATGGAGTTCTGGCTAATGTTTGCCAATCTTCATCATTCCGGGCTGCTTGAACAACCCGGACTAGGCTGATGCCTACGTAGAGTAAGAACAGACCCCTTAATACGTTGAAGAACAATGCTACAACTGCTTGTGTTTGTCCGTTCCCAGCATTACCAAAGGTATTAGTCATCCAGGTTTGAGCAGTGTTAAAAAACTGTGCATCGGCTGGCGAGGAAGCAAAGTCAAGTAGACAAACAACCGTCAAAATCGTAAACAACACCGCATAAAGATTGACTCCATACTTGCGTTGTATCTGCTCAAAATTAGTCAACAGAGCTTGAGATTGCTTTGGTAGTGCTATAGCGATCGCCGTAGCAATCATCAATCCACCTAAGAGGATGTTATGGACTGACATCGACACGATCATTGCCGTACCCGTCGCTCCCATTAGCGCTAGTGTGCTATTTGTTATCTTGCTGTTCTTTTTTCCTGAAGTCAGTACAGCAGCATTATTGACAAAGCTTTCAGTCTCGTCGTGGTAAGTATGCATTTCGTTCTCCTGAAACGATACGCATATTATTCGGGTTTTCACCCACAAAACCTACAAACCAAAGTACTAAAAAAAACCGTACCTTTGCCTACATAGAATATTTAATACAATCTATTTCACAGCAAATCTAGCAAGTAAACTGCTTATATAGATGTTATAGCTGTTTATTATCAGTATTTAAAATTATATAGGTATACAATTTTATATTCATTGATGAAATTTAGAGAAATAAGCGCCAGATTGCCTATTGACTTTTTTCCCTTTGTTGGTTTTCTCATCAGTATGGAACCGATAATGGCTGGATGTTGAGCTTGTCGCCGACTTGAATTTTAACAGCACCAGAGGGCAGTTCTAAAACCTGAGTAGCAACACTACCCCTGTAAATTGGACAAGGATTTTTTGCACAAGGTGGAGCGTTGTAAATTACCGTCGTCACCATACTATCCTTGATGAAAATGATGTCTAGGGGGATTTTTACTTGCTCCATCCAAAAGGGGACATTTTTGTATTCCTTGCCCAAATTAAACAACATCCCGCGATCGCCGGGCAAATGATTGCGAAACTTCAGCCCCTTCTCTAATTCAACAGGTGTGGTGGCTACTTCCAACTTGAATGTCCGCTGATTGTAGGTGAGCATCTGCTTTGTGGGTAAATGCTGGGGACGAGTTTGCAAGTAGGCGATAGTTGATGAAGCGACAATTATTGATATTCCCGCAATTGGGCCAAGAATATTTAACAGTTTGTAAGCCGCAGCATATAAGTCGATTGTTGTGGGAATTTTGACTAATTGCATAATTTAACCAAAAATATTGACATTGCCGGCACTATATATACTTGAGTCAAGGGGACTGGACGGTAAACCTTGTAAATCAGCTTTGTTTCGCATACCCTCAATCCGTTCAGCTTCCCGGATTGCCAGAGGATTCATATTATTTCTCGCTGACAATAATGCTTCAAGTCTAATTTCTAGCGGCGGCAGTTCACCTATAGGTGGAACATCGTCTGTGAACATCAGGCAAAAAGTAGAGATAGCCGCCCTTTCCACAATTGCTTGGATTTCCGCACCCACACAGCGATGGGTCGCTTTGAGCAGTCTACGCCATTCTTCATCGCTGAACCCATCTCTATCACGGAACCGATAATCAAATCTAGCGAGATGAATTTTAAAAATCGAGTGTCGTTCCCCATTATTGGGTAAATCCACCTTAAAAATGTCGTCAAATCTCCCGCTTCTAGTCAGTTCTGGTGGTAGCCATTCAATGTTGTTGGCAGAAGCAATAATTAATACATCACTCTTTCTTTCCTGCATCCAGGTTAACAACATCCCTGCTAGTCTTCGGGACAAATCATCATTGAGAGTAAATCCCTTGTCAAAGTCGTCTAGGTATAGAATTACACGGTTAATCCTGTCTACTAGTGCCAGCAAGTTTTTTAGCTTGTACTCCGCCATGTTGCCGTAACTACGAAAACTGCCCCACTCTAAAACGATCATCGGAATCCCCAATCGCTGGGAGCAAGCTTTCGCTGAATGAGATTTACCTGTGCCTGGGGGCCCAATCAATAAAATACCTTTGGGTAGCCGAAGATTATATGCTTTAGCTAACGGCGTTAATAAGCGCTTATATGTCTTAAAAGATTCCTGCATCAAGTCCAGTCCGCCTACTTCAATTGCTGGGGGCTGGAGAAACTCAATATTGTAAACTCGCCTGAGCAGGTCAGTTTTGTAAAGAGAAAGTTTTTTTGTCAGTTCTTGGGCTTTGGTACAAGAAGCTGTAGCCCAAATAATCCCATACTCAATATCTGCTAAATACATCCCCACAGCAGCAAGGGCAATCTCATTAATTTCCTTTTCACTATAGTTTTTTGGCAATACCCCTTGTAGATAATTGCTGATTTCTTCAACTGTTGGCAGTTCTTGTCTAATCGTCGGCACAAATGCGGTAATTTCAGATGAAAGACTGGCGTTTGGCCCCAACAGGATAGCTGTTCTATTTGAGTTCCGGTTGTCAAGTTTCAGATTTATAAGGGCAGACTTAATCCATTCGGCGGTTAAGAAAAAATCCGGGTCAGTAGTTGAGTTTCCCAACCAAGGAAATATCCCCTCTAATATTAAAATGCCTTCTTTTTCAGTCGCTTTCCAAAATCGCAGGATCTCAAAGTAATCTTCGCGTTTATTTTTGGTCATCGGCTGATACTCTAGTACTTGTTGTAAAATCAAGTCCTGCCCATTAACCTCTAACTGATGTAGTTGATCGTCTGATAGTGTCCACAGATAGCATAAAACGTGCTTTTGTTGACATTCCCTAGCAATGCTTTTCAGTAGTCTTGCCCTTTCTTGCAGTGGAGATTCTATCGCAATCAAAGGATTGTTTAGTTTTATCAGGTCAAATACTTGCTCTATCAGCGTAGTATTCATCAGTTTTTTTATTTGTTGGTCATCCTGATAATAAAAGTTGTAAAAAATTGTTTCCACAGACAAAAGTATTGAAAAATACAGTACTTTTACCTCTTGCTTTTTGACTACAATATGCCATTCTCTCTTAATTTATCCAACAGAATTCAGGAGTCAGGAGTCAGAATTCAGCAATGTTTTATGACCGAAAAAGCGGATAGCGCAGCGTTAGCGACGCAGGAGCGTCTGAATAATAGGATTTAAAACCCCCACCAAATCGTAGATTTGGTGGTCAACAAGACCTGCGCCGGTCTGAATCCCCGACTGTAAGCGAAGCGGAAAGCGAGTCCGCGAGCGTCTTGATTCTGACTCCTGTTAGCGGTAGCGGGGCGTTTAGCCCATTCAGAATAGCTGAATTCTTCTTCAACCGCATTGTCTGAGTGAGCAATTTTACTTAAAATCAACGCTATATTATCAGAAAATTGCAATTAATATTAATATTTAAGTCTCAACTATTCTTTGTATTTAATATTTGCCATATTTATCTATAGATAAAATAAATATATTTAATAAATTGACTTTCAAACTTATTCATCTGTTAAAATATTCACAAAAAATTGTGCAAATTAGGTGTGATTTTATGATATTTAATCTTAACAAAAACCGGATTTATGTACTTGCTTTACTGTTAAGTTTGGGAGTGTCTTCATGCCAATCACCAGAACAAAAAGCTGCTTCTGCTCAAAAAGCAGTAGAAGCAGAGCGAGAGCAAAAGTTCAAACAGTTTGTCGAGAGTACGCCTGATTTATACAAAGTAACTTGGAAAGTTTGTGGGAATGCTGGCGTAGATTTAAATAGAAAAATAAATTTGGGGTGTGATGAAACTAAAGATATTCCTACTCAAGGTTTCCAAACACCCATTTATGTATGGGGCCCTGCTGGAGAAATAAAGTTTATCACTAAGCCTAGCTTCTTTGCTGATATTTCATCGGACTCAACTCTTTTTGTCAAATCTAGGGGATGTCTTGCATCAGGTACTGCTAAACAAGAGCAATTATATGTTGTCAAAGAATTTCCACTAAAGAAAGGCAGTAATCCTCAACCTAAAGATGCGAAAATAGAAATCGTGCCAAAACAGGAAAAAGAGAATATATTGCGAGATGCTGTCGCAAATGCACAAATAGAAAATGCAACTCTTACAAATTTTGGTGTATCCTCCAATGGACTAATTCCTACAGGGAAAGCTTGTCAATCATTTGATGAGTGGAAGAAAGCTAATTAGGAACTCTCTTTCAGTTTAACTAATATTGGGGTCAAGTCCGAATGGCACGAAGAAAACGTGAAACCTCGTCTGGGCTATCTTGTTGGGGGTAGGGTTGCAGCTTCATGTGTTTAAGAAAATTGAATTTTAGTTGCGTCAATTCAACATCTTCTTCATTCCCTACACCCCAATACCTGCAACCCTATACCCTTTCATCCAGTAATATTAGGGGTTTGCAAAGAGCAAGCGTGCCATTCCGTGCAGGTAATTCTACACCGTATTCCTGGCTCAAATACTTTACAGTAGGTGTAAAACTGTCAATTCTTTTCCAATTCACTCGATGTCGTTTTATAACTATACGAGTGTCGCAAGGTATAGTTAATTCCAAACTTGATGAATAGCCCCTTTCCTTTATCACCTCCCCAAAAAGCAATCGAGTCATTATTAGCATTGCGAGATTACTACGCACCTCTTGTAGAAGAGTACGGAAAATTATATACCCTAGCCAAAGCAAATCTGACTCATGTAGAAGCTCTATTATCTAACTGGTCTTTGACTGAGGAGGTAGATAATGATAATGAAGAATTTACCTCTGAAAAAGGAAAAAACTTCTTCTTATTCTTAAGTGAGGAATCTGTTAATGACGATGTTGAACCTATTACCCATCCTTTATTAGACGATTCACAGGATACATCAACAGTCGCAACACAATTGCTTGACTCTACTCAACAAAATATATTCACACTTATACAAGCTTGGTCAGGTGAAGAATCTGATGCAGCTACAGATAGTCCATTCCTCCTAAAGCCACCGATAGAAACATCAACTCAACAGCAAGCGCTCTCTGGAACCGAGACGGCCATGCTGCCTATTTTCCAATCCCTGTCTCGCCCGGAAGCTATTGAACAGGTATTGGCAGAACATATTGGCACCATTGTTCACATCGATTTTATTGTCGAAATGCTCTATGGGGAGTTACAGCCAGATGCCTTCAAGGTCATCAAAGGCAGAGTTAAATCATCCCTTACTCATGGCTTGGAAAGCAATAAATGGTTCACCGTCCCTGGAAAACCCGGATACTATACTCTCTCTTTAACTAAGTACCCAAAAATCAGATGAAAAATTCATCTACCACAGCAAAGGGCAGAAATCATAAACAAGTTTTACCAGCACAACCCAAAGACATAGCGATGCTTGAAGAATTTCAGGGTCAGTTTTTAATTGATGCACTATCTGCTTTTTTAGAAGAGAATGCTCCCAAGCCTTTCCATATTGATGAAATTATCAATGGAATTTATGGAAAACTTGATGCGGCTGATTTTAAACAGGTAAAAGTTAAGGCACAGAATGAACTGTCACGAGGGCATCGCACAGGAAGATTTTATAGAGTACCTAACAAACTCGGATTTTATACCTGGTAGGTCTACATGCCTGCCCAAACCTTTGATGCCGTAGGGCGTTGAGCATAGTACTTCAGTCTGTAACACCATATTCACGCTCAATCAAACCCAACAGCTTCTCTTCCACAGCCGTTAGATAAGGTCGATTCAGTTTCCCCAACGACTGCAACAGATTTTTGACTGTCTCCTCCAGCAAGTCGGAATATATTCGCTCAATGCGATCGCAAACCTGTCGCATCTGCTCACACTCAGCAGGTAAGTAGTTGAAGGGCTTCAGGTGTTGTAAAGACACCGTGTACTCGCCATCCCAAGTTCTTACAGTACAGCTGAATTCGCCGACATGACTAACGATGCCCCAACACCCACCCTTACCCCTGAGTTCCGGGTTGTCAAGAGCAACGATTTGGCACACTTCGCCAATTTGGTAGGTGTTTGGTATTTTCGTTCTCTCAATAATGCGTTGCACAACATCTTTGACAATTCTACCACTTGGGACTTTACCACCCGCCTGCTCCACTGCCTGCTTCCACGCTTCTATTTGAACTTCCGGCTCTAACGGAATCAAAGGTCGTAGCTGATATTCGTTGATTGGTAAAACTTGTCCTTCACTAGAGTCTGGGGTAGATATGTCCGCTCCTGAATCATTTTGTGTCCTATTAGGACACATTTTCATGAGATTATCTACGACTACCGTACTTTCCATTAACCTGTACGGATAACGACGCTCAAAACCAAAACGCTCTCGACAGTAGTCCTCAAAGGTTTTGTGCGTGCTACGATAAAGCTTTCTGTCTCGTAATTCCACCAACGCCTTCCCTGCAAGGTAAAATGCTTTTTCTACTTGTCGTTCCAGATGTAAGCGATCGCTTTGTTCATCCTCAGTCAACTCCCGCACTTCGACAGATGTCACGGTAATTGTGGCTGTAGCTGGGTTTTCTTCAAAGTCTTGGTTATCTAGTGGTGTGCCGTCGTTGGATGCAGAGATGGTGGCTTTTTTGCTTTTGCGAGGTAGTTTGTTCACCAATCCACCTCTGCCTGAACAGTAGTTGAAAGAATATGAAGTTGTGCCATGATGAAGATGTAACTATATTAAAAAATTTATTCCCCAAACCTTTTGCTGAGGTTGGGGTTTTTTGTTCGCTTGTTATATATTTGCATTTGTGGGAATCACTCTTGTTGCTTAGTCAGATGAATGCATTGTGTCAATACAGGCAAACAAAGCGCAGGTCAACTCACTGTCTGTGACTTGAAGAAGATTTTGGACATGTTGTCCACCTTTACCTTCCAAAAATGGATGTCCAAGTTTACCTTCCAAGAACGTCAAAAAAATAGCATAAAGGAAAACTAAATTGCTCAAACTCTATGCCTGTATGCAAGATAAAGGTTTTGGTAATAGCGATACTTACTGCGGCAAGCGATCGCAAAGCTTGTGAAAAATCCTACAAGTTAGGCAATAAGTTGGTATTGAGCCGTATTCAAGCGGATTTGTGTCCATTTTCTTCTTCCATTTCTGTTATTCTGTCCATTTTCTTTTTCCAAAAGAGCGTAGCTTGCCGCCGTTCGCATAGCGTCTCGTAGAGAAGGCATCGCTTGCTTAATGCCTTAACGAAGTTATAGGTATTTCAGCTTGCAACTTGTCCAATTTCTTCTTCCAAACCTGTCCAAAATCTTTTTCAAGTCACACTGTCCAACTTACGAACAGCGATCACCTACAGTGGGCGGTTACGCCATCGCGTGGGCGCTTGAGCCATCGCATCCAACCAGACTACTGCTTAACTTACACTTTTAACATTTATGGCTATTCCAGCAGCAGAGTTAAAGATCGGGCAATCGGTGAAATATCTGATCGGCACTCGAAGCGGTATGAGTGCGGCAATAACCGATATCAGCAAATCATCTCTTAGTCTCAAAAATACTCATATTGTTACTTTGACTTTTGATGACGATTCATTGCCAAACCACTTAAAAACACAACAACTAACCGTTTATGACGAATTGCTGTCAGGTTGTGAAATAATCACATTTTAAAAAATGAAAATTGGCAACAGCAGAGCGCACATTCGCCGCGATAAGTTGAAATTAATCAAAATACTAACTTGCTGGCTGATAGAATCCCGTATTTTGGTTAAATTCCCATCCCAACCCTGCTCTATCCTTATTCTTACACCATGCTACAAAAAGCGGTGGGGGAAGATTAATTCGCTCCTTGCGTACAGTTTCCTCACTTACACCAAGCCTCTTGGCCAAACCTTCTTCAGTTAACGGTTGCATTCGCGGACTTTGCCCAGAATAGGATGAATTGTTGTAGTACGATTTTTGGCCCCGCTTTTGTTGCTTGTTGAGATAGTCTTGAATTTTAATGATCGCCTCAGCCAACTGTGTCATTCGGGGCTAGACTGTGCCAAAACGGGAAAATTGTACGCTAAGGAATTAGTTCAACTCCTCAACTCCTTGCCAGACAACGATTTCAGCTTAATTTAAAGTTTGATTTTCTCCTTCTCAAAGGACGCAAATTATCAATGCTACTTGCTGACTTAAGATTCCAAATATAATCACCAGTCAAATTGATATGTTCCCAACCCATTGGTGATAAATGTTGTAAGTATTCCTCTGGGATAATTACACCCTCCGACTTCAATAAATTAACCGCATTCTCCAAATACACCGTATTCCAAAGCACAATCGCCGCTACAGCCAAATTCAAACCGCTTGCACGTATTGATTGATCTTCAAACGAACGATCGCGCACTTCTCCCAAACGGTGGAAGAAAACTGCTCTCGACAACGAGTTTTTCAATTCCCCTTTATTAAGTTCACTCGTAGCTTTACGTCGCAACTGAGGGCTTTGCAACCAATAAAGAGTGAACAATGTCCTTTCAATTCTTCCTACTTCGCGCAGAGCGATCGCTAATTTATTTTGGCGAGGATATGACGCTAGCTTACGCATGATCAAGGAAGCTGTAACTGTTCCAATTGAAACGGAAGTAGCTAGTCGGAGAATGTCATCCCAGCAAGCAGCAATTAATTTGACATTAATTTTCTCACCCAAAAACGGTGACAAAGGGGAATTCTGATTAACACCATCAAAAAAGTGTAACTTTTTAGAAGCTAAATCACGCATCCGGGGACAAAAACGAAACCCCAGTAGATGACATATACCAAAAACATGGTCAGTAAAACCGTTAGTATCAGTAAAATGTTCTTCTATTTTTAAGTCAGTTTCATGATACATCAAACCATCAAGAACATGAGTTGCATCCCTATCGGTTGCATAAATCACGTTAGTGTGGAATGGTCCATACTGGTCGGAAATGTGCGTGTAAAATGTCACGCTTCTATCAGTTCCATATTTAGCGTTAATCTCCTCATTAAAGCTTTTAGGACCAGCTGCCTTAAATCGCTGACCATCGCTTGAAGAAGTTTTCCCATCACCCCAATAGGCAGAAAATGGAATTTTGGTATGAAAATTAATTATCTCTGCTAGAGCCTTTGAGTATGTTTCATCACGTATATACCAATCATCAACCCACGCTAATCGCTCGAAAGTTAAATCGGGTGAGGGTAATGCCTCAGCCATTTTCACCAAACCTAAATTAATCGCGTCAGCTAAAATAGTACTGAGCAAAATAATTTTATCTGAAGCCAATTCTCCCGTTTGTAGATGGGTAAAGTGTTTAGTAAAACCAGTCCAAGAATCAACTTCAATAAGTAATTCTGTCAGCTTAATTCGCGGTAATAAATTATAAATTTGGTCGCTAAACTGAGTAGCGCCGTCAGGCATATTACTAATAACGGGACTGATTACTAATTTTTCATTTTCAATGACAACACCAGGTAGTTTATCTGTTGCTAGTAAGTCAGAAACTTTATCGAATTGTTCAAACAACAATTCTTGACGCTGTTCAATATAAGTCGTAAAATCCGTTGTAATTGCCACTGGTATTTCATTGTTATTGCACAGAATCTGCCATTGGTCTTGGGGTAGAAGATAGATAATAATTCGCGGGTAGCCAAGTTTTAGACCATCTAATTTAATTTTTGTGAATGCCTGAAATCGATCCTATAAAGTATTAAAATATTTTGCTGTTAAACATATAATTTTTACGTCTGCTTATAGGATTCTCCACAATAAGGGCAGAATTTAAATTTGAGCGACATGATTGGTTCATGGCAACTTCCACATCGGTCGCGTAAAGTTGTACCGCAAGCGAAGCAATATTTTGACCGTAACGAAGTCCACATTGGGTCAAGTGTTGTGCCAGGTGTCCAACACTTCGGGCAAAATTTCAACGCACCTATTGCCTCAACAGGTGTTTGTTTGACGACAGCATCAAGATATTCCTGGGGTATGCCCAATGCCGCCGCTAACCCCGATTTACCTTTTTGGCTAAGTCGAGATGTGCCACCAGATTCAATTTTACGTATGGTTTGGACATGTATACCCGCTTTTATACTTAATTCCAACTGCGTTAAACGATTGGAATCACGGACACGTTGAATATACCGCCCCAACGGTTCAGACGGGTTTGGAGCCACATCTATGAGAGATACATCCATAAAATTTGGCTAAAAATAAATATCGTTTTGCTAGTAATAGCAATGTCAACTTTACAGTTTAAGAGAATTAATATTTCTCTTGAACTGTTAACTGAGGGATAAAACAAAAAATGAGTTTCAGCAATGCCTGAAACCTAAGCCTCACAATGGTTATAGCGTTTGCATTAATTCCTTAGCGTACAATTTTCCCGTTTTGGCACAGTCTAGCCTTCGGGCTGTCATCTTTTCAATTTTTTGTTCTAAATTGGCGAGATTATCAATTACTGTGGCTTGGTTGCTATTAGATTCATTTGAAAACTCTGACTCCAGCTTATCAAGTCTTTCGCAAATAGCTATTATTGTTTCGTTGGTCGGACTGGTGTTACTATTATTACTCGTAACTAAGTACTTCTCAACACTTGCCTTAATCTGAGAATCTAAGCGTTTGTCTAAATTATTACCACCTATTGCATCAAGCTTATCTTGGGAATCGCCTAAGTAGAGATCGATAAATTCGAGCAGCGTGGCTGTTGCTGTTGTGCCTTTCGAGTTGCAACAGGCGATAAACTGCTCCCACTTTCTTTGATCGCAGTTGAAAGATGCTAATTTTTTTTTACGCCCTGTGTTGCTCATGTTCGCATATCATCTAGGTAAATTGGGACTGTCCACGCTTATTAAATCGTGTAATTCATCATGATAAATTACCTTGATGCTATCATCGCTAAATGTGTCAGCGCATTCTTCAAGCGATGGCTTTTGTAAAGAGATGCTACTGCCAACGGCTACCATTGGCGATCAAAAATTATCTCAGGCTTAAACACTTGCAGGATTGCTTTATCTAATTTTTGCTCATCGAAACAGTGCTGAGTACCTAGTTAGATTGCTGAGTAAGAAAGCTATAATTGCATCCAGTACAGTCAGTCTGTACCCCTACGGGGATCTTGCAAAGCAGATCGCAAGTGGCGTGTCGATGGCTTGTTGCAATTGCAGTACAGTTAGTTCCACACTTTTTTTTACCGAAATAAATCCTGAGACGGGAGCATCGGCGATAATGATTAACTATCGCGGAGTGTGCATCTAAGGTGAAAATTGACCGTCACGGGAAGGCAAAAGTCCTAACGCCGGAAGAAATCGGGCGTTTGTTTACTTCGGGGTTAACCACAGTCCGGGATAGAACACTTGGTGCGGTGATGCTGTACACTGCTTGTCGTGTCTCCGAATGCGTCACCCTAAAAATTCAGGATATTTATGACAGCAGAAGGCAAGTCAGGCCAGAATTGAACATTCGCAAAGGCAGCACGAAGGGCAAGCTGTCTACTCGTACAATTCCTGTGCTGGATGATCTGCGGCATCACCTGGAATTGTATAAACCCAAAGTTTCTTGTGATAATTATCTCTTTCCTGGACGCTGGGGGCGCGGTCATTTGCATGAGGATTATGCAGCACTAATTTTTCGTAGAGGGTGCAAACTAGTAGACATTGAAGGCGCAAGTACTCACAGCTGCCGCAGAACTGCACTGACGTTGATGAGCAATGCAGGAATTCCACTGAGAGTAATTCAGCAAATCAGCGGACATCGAAATTTGGAGCAACTGCAAGAGTATCTCGACGTAGAAGTGTCGCAAGTTCGGGGTGCGATCGCGGCATTGTCGATGCTGACACCGGTGGTCAAAGATAGTAGCAAAAGCGATAGCACTGCTGAGAACAATACTAAGTTGATGACGGATTTCTAGATCGGAAAATATAGTAAAGACGATCTAGACAGGAGTTATGCCAGACAAAGGCTATAAGGATTTTCCCAAAAAGCCATTTACAATTCCATAGGCAACACCTCTTCATCGAGCCACTGATAAAAATGAGGCACAGATTGCTCTAGGTTACGTAGCTCAGTCGCAGCGTAGGCTTTATCCCTCCATCGGCAACACCTCTTCATTCAGCAAGGCATAAAATTCCGGGACTTGATCCTCGACAAGTCGCAGTTCATTTGCCGCGATCGCCTCAAGTTCCAGTACTGTCTCCCAGCGCAAATCCCCAGTCCATCGCTTAAGGATGCCTTTAATCGCGTCAACCCCCTGCTTAATACCAGAGCGAAGTATTTCTACGCAGTGGAGTAGCGTAATCCGATCGGTCGGAGGCGACTCAAATTTGGTAGTATCCTCCCCTTGGCAATGGGAGTTCCCTATAGCATTAGGGGGGGGTGTGGATACGGGCTGCTGATTGGGGTTTACACTATACGCAGCAGGGGTTTTGGGGGCATAATAGGTTCGATTTTCTTTTTGATTACGCTTTTCCACGCGATGAGCAATTACATGCATTGCAAATTCTAATTCCTCTTTAGATAAAGAAAAAAGTTTCACCTGTTGACCCCGTTTACCCTGCTTGCGGAAAGTCAACTTTAGCCCCAGCTGCTCTAGTAAAGTCGCTAGCAACCAAATAGGTTTACAGTCACTGGGAATAGTAAACCCAAGAATTGCTTTGACGTGAGCAGCACAATGTATAGCGATCTCCGTCATCTTGAGTAAGGTGGAATCGTCGGCGGTAACTTCATCACCCCTCACTAAACTTAAGAGAATTTGATGCAGTCCCAGGTTAAATCTAGCAAGCCACCGTGCGGAGTAATTACCCCAATCGATGCACAAAGGTAGATTGTCACGTTCAGTGCGGTCTTTTTGGGTGACAATTGTTGGTGGGGTAGGATAACTTTGTCCAGTTTTGGGGTCAGTAAACGATTCTTCGGGTGGGGCTAAAATGGCCTCAAGTCCAGCGATCGCTCTAATTAAGCGACCACCTTTATCCATTTCTACGAGTGATTCGGTTACTTCGATGCCGTAAGAATCAGAAATGCGGAATTTTTCGCATTCAAAAATTTCATTAGGGTCAAGGTAATCTTTGCTCTGACGGGCACGGTACTCGCTCAAAGTAATATTGTTAGCCTTGGCAACAGCCGAATTGTGGGCACTATCCAAAGCTTGTGCTGCTGCTTTTAGACTTTCAAGAGATTGCTCATCATCATCACTGCCCACATATATAAATGTATTGCCCATTTCTGTGAGAAGCGATCGCAAGTCATCACGCAGATTATTGAGAGAATAGTGGCGGTTAGCCATAATTTGGCAGTAAGCCTCAAGCGCCCAATCTTTCTCCGCTCCCCGCTTACCCGTTTCTCTGTCAATCCGCAACAGAAAAGCTGTCATTTCATTGGTTTGAAGCAAGCGCTCTTTAATCTTGGATGCGTTTGTATCCTTGTAACCAAAGGGAGGACGCTTTGCCACCCAAATATGAAACGGGACTTTTGGACGATAACGGTAAAGCTGTTGGGCGCATTCAGTAGCAGTTTGGGAAACGCCGTGAAAGACACCAAATACTAAGTCAAAATGATACTGGGAAATATCGACACCAGTACCGAGACTGGGAGAGGCGAACAAGGCATCAAAGTTTTTGACGGCGTTGGTGATATCTTTGATGAAAGCGACATTCTCATCACTGCCAGAATTGTCAGAGTGAACCGACCAGATACGATATTTTTTTTGTGTATGTGATTTTTCGGAGTTAGATTCTTCGTAGTTGATTGTAAAGGATTTGTCAAGTTTTTTGATAAAACGCTTACTGTCACTTGCAACCATGACTTTCTCACCAAGCATCAGCGCTGCCGAGATTTGGGCGACTAGGGCGCTTGAATTATCCCCCTCGTACCAATAAATTGTGCGCTCCCCGTTTCGCCACTCGTTTTTGATAATGTAAGGTACTTCACCTTTTGGTCGCATTGCAAGAAAGAAGTTTACCGTTAAATCATCCATGTGTGCATCAGCGATGACGACCAGTGGTGCATTGTATACTATATATTCCAGTACCTCCAAAATGGCGGCACGGTGCTGTTTGCAAGTATTACTGTGCAGTAAATGGGTGAGGTATTGGCAAGCTTCATCTATAAATATGCAGCCGTAGGTGAGAGACTGAGTATTCAACTTATGCAAGCTGTCAATAGTAATACTAAGGGCTTGGGCCTGGGCTAAACCTGTGTAACCCAAGTCGGAATACATCGCCGTCCGCAAGCGTTCGGCAAGATTTTTCAGCAAGTTAACCCGATGTCCATTGTTGAGAAATCTGGCATCAGGATTTTGGTCACGCCACCAGCGCATAAGTTCAGTTTTCCCTGTACCCATGTCGCTCCAGAGTACGACCAGTCCTGATTTTGGGAAATTGAAGGTAGGGGATTTCTTCGATTTGTCTGAATTAACTCCGCCAGAATCCGTAGACTCCTTCTTTGGAGGATGTCCTTTTATAGATGGCGTGAAAAGTTGTTCCTTTTCAAGCTCATAAAGCTCAGGCAAATTGCATTTTTCTTCAAGTTCAGGAATGCACAAAGCCTCAGAAAGATACTTGACATTAATAGTGACATCTGGTTTGTACTTGCTTAACCCCCATTTTTTAGCACGATACGAGCGTTGGTAATCTTTTAGTGATTTAGCATCATCGATGATTGCGGTCAGTAGAGCGTTAGCATCTTCACCCCTGGCTACCACGAAATCATCTACACCTTTTTCTGGCCCCGGCAACAGCGCAACTTCACAAAAGCAACCTGCCGATTCGATTGCTTTTGCAGTGCGAACAGTGGCTTGAAACACCGACCACCTGGTTTTAGAAGAAGTTTCGTAGTCAAATAAAATAATGAACTTGCGCCCCGCCTGAGCCATTGGTACTAAGTCAGGATGCAACCGTTCATCAAAATCTTGTTTGCCCACGCGACCATTCCAAATTCCCGGCAGTGCGATCGCTACAAACCCTAAACTAAGCAAGCAAGCGGCTTTCTTCTCACCCTCGCATAATATTATCGGAATCTCTGGATGCTGTTTCACCCACTCCCAAAATATTAGTGGATTAAGTTGATCCAGTAAGCGCAATGCTAAAAGTGAATGATAGCGCTTAATTAAATAACGCTTTGCAACTCTGTCCCAAATGGGGTTAGCGACATCAAAGTAGGTAACGCGGTTGGGGGTTTTGGGGGGTGATTCGTATTTGACGGGTTTCCCTTTTTCCCAATCAATACGAGGAAAGTTGGGCTTGATCCTTCCCCACTCCATTGGTTGCCAGTTCTTGAATGGGTCAAGTGATTGAATCCACGTCCCACCCAACAGCAAATGCTGATACAGCTTTAAGTATCCATCTGTTACACGACCCGCATTCTTACGTGGGATTTTATCAGATATGAATAGGAAATCATAAACTGATTCTCCCTCTACATGGAAAAAGTTGCGCTTAATCAACGCCGGATGAATGGCGCTACCAGCTAACAACTCATGGTACTCCGCTGCCGTGAGGTTGTTTGGGTATTCAGTTGGAGAGGCTGTGCCTGGGTCAAGGGTAAGGGGCAAAGGGGAAGGGGAGGAAGAATTTGTTAACTCTTCCCCATCCCTTTTCCCTTTTCCCTTTAACCTTGACCCCGTAATATCCGGGGTATTATTCATCGGTTCTCCCCTCGGAATTCCTTAGAGAAAACTCTTTCAAGCTGCGAAACTCTTGCTCTAGCCTGGATATTCCGAAAATTTCCCTTCGTCACAGCACAAAATTGCCATGCGAAAGCTGCACTCGACCCCATGCGCTCTACTACTGCGCTTTTGGGGCGTTCTCTGTTTGTCATGATTTTCCCCTGATAACTTGGTTTATAAGCTTCAGAGGAGGCTGTTGCGCTGCTAAAGATTTTTAACTATGAAATTCGGGTTTTTCTTAATCAAACTTAATATCTCGCCGATTTTAGAATTTCATAGCCAAAATTACCATACAAAACTGGTGTGTTTGTATGGTTTCTCGTATAATACAAGAAGCAGCGTGTATTCAACTCTGTTGGACAAATTAGCAGTTAAGAAAGTCGCCAAACTAGGATAACTACTTCTTTTGTTCATTCAAGAGCAAGCCCGCTCTGGAGTTATTGGATTTTAAGTTTGGGGCAGAACACTTACTCCTTAGTAGCGTTTTGTCCCTTAAATTTTTGGTCTTGTCGTATATTTACCTCCATTTTCGCTTCATCTAGTCAGTAACTTGATATTACAACTTCTTTTCGTCTAGTATCTAATGTCATTTTGATTTTTTCTTTTAAATCCTCCATGTTTACTAAAAAATATTTAAATAGGTAGGTAATCTTAAGTTCTTAATACTTTCGTGTAGAGTATGATTACCTAACGATAAAAGCTGTTAAGATGCGTTTGCTAAGATTGGTAAAGCATCAGATGTATGCACTAATCCTTGTGGATCTGTCAAGATATACTTTTTAATTACCGGTTGAAGAGTAAAAGTAATTTCTTTTGTAATTGGATGTTTAATACTTTCTAGCAATGACAGCCGTTCAAGTTTTTCTAATGCTTTCACTAACTCTGAAGTTGATAAAGATACTTTATGCTTTTGATTTATATTAGTTAATAGCTTAACAAAACTGATGGATTGAGAATTTGAAGCTATTTCATTTGCTAAATAAATCATAATCTGCCTCTGGATTTCACTTAACACTTGACTGAACATCTTATCGAGCATCGCTTCAAGTTCACTGCTAACAAATGTAGTTTGGTTTTCAAAAAATATTTCAGTACTACCACCGAAAAAGTAATTAATTCGTTCACCTACTGTTTCTAGTTCTAATGGATTACCACTATATTTTTTAATCAAATCATGACACTTTTGTGGATTAGTTAATCCTTGGGTAGCTAAAAGCTGCATTGCAGCATCTGCATCTAAGCCTTTAATTTTGAGATACTGAATAGAGCGTTTAGCCCTTATTAGGCTATCGAATTCATTAGGAAAAACTCGGCCAGTTAAAAGCAAGCAGCTTTGGTGCTGCTCTTCCAGTAAGCGACGAAAAAATGTTTCATACTCTAACCGTTGCTCAGGGCTATTTTTCTGAAATAATGTGTCAAATTCATCCAATACCAGCAGATAGCGACGGGATTGCAACTGCTTAATTAACACTGTAATCCTTCCCTGAGTATACTCAGGGAAGGATAATGAGGGTTCCACGGTTTGGATTTGTTCTACTAATTCAGAAACTAAATCCTGAACTAGTGGTGTATGAGACACTGATTTCCATAAAAAGTAATCAAAGCTAGGTTGAGATTTTAGGCTAAGTTCTGCTATTAACTTTGCAGCTAAAGCACTCTTGCCAATTCCTGGCACTCCTATTAGTGAAATACAACGCTGCTTGGTTACTAATTTTTCTAAATCAGCCAGTTCCTGCGCTCGTCCATAAAAGTTAGATATATCAGGTGGCCGACCTCCAATAATTTGTAGAGAGTTGTTGGCAGAGGTTACTTGATTTTCACTTGATGTTGGTTGAGTATGATACTTATCTGGGGTTAATATTTCTAAAAAATTCCTTAGATTCTTTTTGTAAACCCGTTCACCATTTCCAATGGTAGCGGACAGTACATCCCATAGTTGAGGAGCTAAACGCCGTTGTAAGTAATTAAGGCTATAGGGTGAGTTTTCTGCTATCTCCTCGTAATCACAATCATTCCATGTTCCCTTTAGGACGGTGATCTCAGCTTCAGATAAACGTCTCCCTGTCTTGGTAAACACTAGGTCGTCTACCACAGCCAAGGCTTTTTCAAAAGTTACTATTTTGGAACAATTCTGTTCAGTAAAGTTCCGTCCTGTTATGGTAGCCGAAGACAGGGAAGGATTTAGTGGTAAATTCAGCCTTTGTCCAGCATTAAAATCCATAACTATCCTTGTACCAATAGGCCAATCGATATTTTTAAGTCAAATTCCATAGCTAGCGTTATTTTAATAGCGTGTCATAACACACATCATCTTACTAGGCTTTTCCGCTTGTAATTACTTTTTTTGTGGAAGTAGCATACAAATTTTTAATATTGTTACTAAGCCATGAATAAACCTGAATATATGCCTGTAAGCCAGTTGGTGAGCCACTTAGCAATGAAATATTTAGTGAATTAGTTAATACGCAAGAGTCAATTCTTGCCTACTTTATATAAGTTTTCCAAATATGTCATGCTATTGTATCAATCCTTTCTGCGATAACCGTCAAAATCCTAATGACATTGAAAACTGTCTATCGTGTGGTACTTCGCTGCTTATTAACGACCGTATCCGCCTAGTTGAACCATTGAGAGAGCTTGCTGATAACCCATTTAATTATTTTGAAGTATTTGAGGTAAACGACGTTAGTACTCAATGGAATCTTGGTTATAAGCGGCGAGTTATGAAAGTTCTGAAATGGGATACCCCTAATTTAGTTAAGTTGATTGAGCATGAATCCCTGGCTTTGCAACTAATTCAGCATTCTAATATTCCCAAAAGCACTGAGGACGACTTTTTTACATTTGTCCCTAAGAATAGTCGCTTAACATTACATTGCTTAGTTATGGATAAATTTGAGGGAGAAAATTTGGAGCAATGGATAGAATCTAATGGACGGATTTCGCAATCTCTAGCATTAAAATGGCTTAGACAGTTAGTTGAAATCCTTGACACAGTACACCGTTCTGATTTTTTTCATCGAGACATTAAGCCTTCTAATATAGTTCTTCAGCCAAACGGTCAATTAGCATTAATTGATTTTGGGACTGCGCGACGATTAACTAATACTTACTTAGCTAAAGTAAGTGGAAGCGGGGGAACTAATAAAGGTAGAGGAGGGCGATATGAAGTTACTTCTGTTGTTACGCCTCACTATACTCCCTTGGAACAAATTAATGGTCAAGCAGTACCACAATCAGATTTTTACGCTTTGGGTCGGACTTTTGTAGAATTAGTTACTGGTCTTAAACTGATGGAGCTACCAATAGATAATAAGACAGGAAATTTAATTTGGAGAAATAAAGCAACGCATATTGACAAGCCTGTTGCTAGTTTTATCGATGAATTGATGGCTCAATTGCCAGGACAGCGTCCGCAAACTACGCGAGTAATTTTGCAGCGATTAGAAAAGCTGCCTCAGCAAATTAAGAATTATAGATTAGCTAATTCTAAAATATTTAAATTTAGCAAATATACATTAATAGGTTTATTAAGTATTTTGGGTATCTTTTTATCTATACCTCTAGCAGCTAATTATTTAGTAGCTCAAGGAGAGAGGGCTGAGGCAGCAAATGATTCTCAGAGCGCACAATATTTTTTTGATTCAGCCATCAAACTTAATCCTTCAGCTAAACTTGCTATTTCTAAATATTATTTGGATAAGGCTTCTCAACTTATGCTCACAGGAGATATTAAAGTAGCTAAAAATAATTATGAATTTTCTATCAAATATAATAACCAAAATATAGATGCCTATAATCTCTTAGGAATAACCTGCCAGCAGTTATCAGATAGTGAATGTGTAAAAAATGTTTATCGGAGGTTGTTTCAGCTTCATCCTAATGATTGGAAATTATATTATAACTTAGGACATTATTATGACGAACAAGGAGATTATGGGTTAGCAAAGCAAGAATATAATATAGCTATAAAAATGAGTGATAATGCGATAATAGCTATCAATAACTTGTCTAGGCTGAATATTAAAACTGGTGACTATAATGCAGCAATTTCTTTAGCTAAATCAGCTTTGCAGAGAACAAAAGATCCAGTAATACAAGCTGCATTGTATAAAAATTTGGGTTGGGCAAGTTTAGCAAAGAATGAAATAAGTAACGCGGAAAAATATTTAGAAAAAGCAATTAGTTTAGATGGTCAAAGGATTGATACTTATTGCTTATTATCTAAAGTGCAAGAAGCATTAGGTAAAATCGAGGATGCGAGAATTTCTGTAGAAGTGTGTTTACTGGCTAGATATACAGATTCAGACATTTTTATTTGGAGGCAGGAGTTACTAGATCGGATATTGGAAAAGTGATATTCTGCTAAAAGAAAAAATCTTAGATGAGAGAATACTTTATGAAAAAAAATACAATATGCTTGATATTTTTATTCTTCCTTTTTCTGATATTAAAAGATATTCCATTGGGAGCAATTGTCCCATTAATAAGAGTCAGGAGGAGCCAGCTTCACTGTGAGCCAATTGGGAGAATAATGGGGAGAGGTGAAAAACGCTTTGATGCCAAAAGCTTGATTTGTGAAAAAGAAAGGATAGAAGTTATAAATGGTGGTTTTATCGACTTTTTCTGTTATAGCTCAGGGAAGATTTTAAAATTATCTAGTGGTGTTGTTTCCGACAAATGTTCAAAACCTAAATCGATTAATGCTAATTGCCACCCTACCGATGTTGTGGGGTGCTTTCATCCCAAAGGAGGCACAGAAGACAGCGATGAGCCGACTATTATTTCTCCTTACAGTACTTCAACATTGAATCCTCGTCCTGAAATAACTTGGACTCCTGTTAAGGGTGCTAATTCTTATAAAGTCAAAATAGAAGGCTACGAGTTTGGTTGGCAAAGAGTTGTAAATCAAACCCGGCTTGCCTACCCAAGTGATGAAAAGCCATTTCAACCAGGGAGTGCATATACAATATATATCTTTGCTTACAAAGATGGTAATGCTTTTAGCTATGACTCAACAGTTCTAAACCTCTTGCCCGTGAACTACCAAGAAGAGATTGCTTTTAAGATTAAACGCATTAAAGAATTAGGACTATCCCCAGATGAAACTGCTCTTGATATAGATGCTATTTATGTGTCAGAAAATCTTTTGGATGAAACGATTGAGATGTTAAAAATGGCAACGGCAAATGTTAGGCAAAATCCGACTCTTTATAGAGTACTAGGCGATCGCTATTTAGAGGTTTGGTTGCCAAACGAAGCGAAGCGCCAATACACTAAGGCATCGGACTTAGCGAAAATTAGTAATAATTCAACGGAGTTACAAAAGTCACAAGATGGATTGAAGATGGTAGATTTCTACAACCAACTTCCAACCAGTAAGAACGGTGCCCAATAATAAGGTTTTTGATACTGGGGATTTGACAGTAAACTCAATTGTGCCTGACGTAGTGCCTCTGCTTTAGTCAAACCATTGTTTAGCCCTTTATAAAATTCTTCCATAAACAAAGCAGTAGAATTGGCATCTACGCGCCACAGAGTAGCGACAGTACTACGCGCTCCTGCCTGTGCAGCTATTCCAGCAATGCCCATTGCTGACTGCTTGTTTCCTTTTGCAGTTTCGCAGGCGCTGAGAACAAGTAACTCAATTGTATCTTGACTATTTTGAGTTTTACCTCTAATTAAGCTGTCAAAGTCTCTAATATTAATTAGCTGATCGTAGGCTACGAGTACCGTTTTGAGTGGGTCAGAACTGAATTGACCGTGGGTAGTAATATGTACGATGGAAAAATTCTTTTGAGTTAGTTCTTTTTTGAACCTTTGAAGAGTAAACTTATCGTCTAATAAAGCTACTGAAGATTTAGTTTGTTTTTCTACATTTTTTACTTCTTGCTTAGATTGCGGCAAATCATCCATCCCTTCAGGAGCATTTGGATCTTTAGAACTAGGGCCACGTTTTGATAGCCCAGCGATTAAAGCTATCATCTGGTCTTCATGCAAGACTTTGGGTTGTCTAATTCTGGAACCTAAAGTTTCTGCAATGCTGTAATGCTTTATGAGATAATCTTTTCCATCATATAGTAATGCTAGTGGTAAGCTTTGAAAATATTTATCTAAAGTGAATACTAGTGTTTCTGATGGTGAGATATATGTTTTAATTGGTGCAATTAGATTTTCATAAATTGCTTGAGAATAATAATTAATAACGCTCTCTTTGGTATTAGTAATTTTTTTACTCTGTAATACTTCTAAAAGATGATCTATATGAAATCGAACTAGCTTAGAATCAACAGAATGATTGTGAAGTGAGCCATTTATTGACTGAGCAATTACTTCGATAGTATCCCCTAAATCAATTATGTGAATTACTGCTGGGGCGCTATTGAGGTTCTGAAGCTGATTCAAAGAAACAAGGTCAAGCTTGCCACATCTGAGAAAGTTTTCTAACCGTGCTATCTGTAACCCTTCGTTTATTTGTATTACTTTTCTTAAATCAGGATTAGGAGAGGATAAGAGTAATCGCATATAATTGCGATATGTCGGTTCCATTTCCTCCTGAAAAGAGAACTGTAAGTCTCCATTAGTTGACAAAAGGCTATCACGAACTTGAGTCATATTTGCAATCGCTGCATCATAATTCTTAATCGCTAAATCAGTTTGACCCTGCTTTTGATAGATATGTCCTAACTGCTGCTGCCATTGATAGGCAATATCCCAAGCCCAAATTGATTGAGCTAATCCTAAAGCTTTTTTAAAATATATCTGTTTTTGTTCTGCTTGTGATTCTAGCTTTCCTAAAGTACCAAAACTGTAAGATAGCCATCGGTTACTATTAATAGTTTGAGCTATTTGCAGAGCTAATTTAGTATATCGAACAGCTAGTGGCTTGAACTGTTCATTTGGAATCTCGCCTACATTCTTAGCAAAAATCAACATAGCTTGAATAGATGACTCAGGTGACAAATGAAAGAATGCAAAGTGATTTAACTCTATTTGATTTATTAACACTCGAATATGTTGATTTACTTCAGTATGAGCATTGGCTTCATTCGGTTTTTCATCATTTAGCCATTTTTTCCAATTTATCAGTAGAGTTAAATGATTTAAATGAGCTTGTAATTTAAATGCTTCGGGAACATTTTTTATTTTTTCTACTAATTTGTAATACTCTGCTGATTGCTGTAGCTTTTGTGGAATAACACTAGCAATCTGCTCTCGAAAAAGCGGTTCTTCTATCCATGAATATTTCTCTCGTAATTGCTGATAAATTGACTGTTCAACATTACCGAGGGATAGATAAATATTACTCAGATGGTCTGATGAATTTTGTTGAGCTAGTGCTAATGTCCCTTGCAGAACTATTTTAGATTCATTTAGCTTACTTAACAAACGTAGCACTTCTGCTAGATTCTGCAATCCAAGTAAGTTAACCGATGTTGGGTTAACCTGATGTATAGTTACTTTTAACGGTTCAAATGTAGAGACAACAGGTGACTGTAAGGAAGTGTCACATATCCAAATATCTAGTTTTAAAGCTTTTAAAAGTGTAGTACAAGCACGAGGGTATAAACCTAATATTTGTAAAGCTATGCTTTGATTAATTAAACTGCCTGTCACACCTTCAGAATCTTTAAGTTGTTGATAAAGTTTTGTAGCTTGCTGCCATGTTTGTAAGGCTTCTGCTGTTTGCCCTATATTCAGTTGCTTTTGCCCCCTCTGGTTCAACACTTCAGCTTGCTGCTGTTGTGCTTGTTTATTTGTAACCTCAGCCCAAATTGCAGACGGCTGGCTTGCAGCTATGGTTAACGATAGAATCCCTAGTAACAAGTATTTGAACAAATATCGAGGGGTAATCATTGCTATTAATGGTGAAACTTCAGTATCAATCCATGAGTTAAAGGAAAAATTATGCAGAGTATCAAATTATGATCTCATATCGGGGCTCATGAAATTTTGTATTTAGACATCCCAGCAGGAATAGCAAGTGGTGATTAAAGATTGGGAATAAAAGCTTTAGACTACTATTGCAATCTAATTTGTAATAAAAGATACCTTGCTCATATCATCCACCTCAACTGCTAAGTGTGTGCTGTCTATCTCAATTCCTCCTTGTTTTTGTTTGAGATGAGACTTGTGCCGTTGAAGGTTGTATATGGCATGTAGGAAAAGATGCCGAAGTGTAAGCGCTTTCTGGATCTGCTTGCGCGACCAACACTATATCTCCATCACCATTCCTTATCCAGCCTTGCGCTTCTACAATTTCTGTGGGTTGTTCATTTGTTGATGGCTTTGGTTGCTCAGAATTATTACCCTTAAGTGAAACAAAATTACGCTGCCAAGTAGACCTACTAATAATTAGTGAGTCTTTTATTTTACCTGCCAAACCTTCACTGCCAGCATTCACGAAGCTACTCCCTGTTTGGTTATAAGCTTGGCATGGTGAGGCTATCCTTGGAGCTTCTGCGATCGCTTGTGGCTGTATTTTGCTTTGGTTGGGATTAGTAAACAAAGTATTGATATCTACCGTGCCGTTGATCCCTTTTTGGGAGCTTGCTGTAATTTGCGTGTCAGAGGAAATGAACAATCCTTGTGTATCAATCCGAATGTTGCCTCCGCGTCCCTGGTATGCGTTCGCTGTGATGGCACTGTTGTCCGTGGCTGCCAATATGTCCGTGTCAATCCGAATGTTGCCGCCGTTGCTGGAACCGCCTTGTATACCAGCAGTTGTAGAAATTTTACTAGAACGTAGTTGCAATAGGGAGGAGGATAAAAATATGTTGCCGCCCTGTCCTAATATACTTGCTGCTGCAATATCGGAATTGTCTAAGTTAATGTTGTTAGCATTAATGATTAAATTTCCTGCATTGCTAGTTCCAAAGCTACTTACATTAACTAGTGTATTATCTTTAAGGCTTAAACGATTGGTATTGATTATTATATCACCAGCATCTCCATCAGTAACTGTTGGTAATCCTAGTAATTCCTGTATTTCATTTGAAGTAAAAGCTGCTGTTGATGATATACCAAAAGGTTGATTATAAAGTAATCCATTAGAATCTTCTCGTGTTATATCTATAGAGTCAGAAGCATTCACTATAACGCTCCCTGCATTGCCTTTTCCTAAAGTATAAGAATTAATATTACTGCCATTTTGTAAAATAACTTTTGTTGTATTAACTGTTAATGTGCCAGCGTTTCCAGTACTGAAAGCTCCAACGGCTAACTGGGTTGATGCAAGAGGAACAAAAGGATTAAACCCACTTAGTTGAACACTCTGGTCGGCATTAATAGTTAAGTTTCCTCCTTCACCTGCTCCAAATGTTCCAGATATTATTGTTCCTCCACTGGAACTTGTGAGTTGTCCTGCATTAATTATTATTTCTCCACCTTTACCAGAAGAAAAAGTATAATTGCCAATGCCACTAGTAATAGTAGGGTCAATAGAAGAAAATCCTAGTATCTTTGCCGATTCAGAAATATTTAAAATTATATTGCCACCATCTGCTTGGGTGAAAGTTTTAGCACTTATAGCCGCTCCATCTTGAATAACTAAATTTTTTGCTGTAACTTCAATATTACCTGTATTTCCTGCTACTGTTTCATTAAAAAGTCCACTAATGCTTTTTTTATCAGAAGAAATCCCACTTAATTCTAAAGAGTCAAAGGCATTTATATTTATCGTTGCTCCTGTTTCACTTCCTTGATTTTGAATCAATGCCACTGAACCATCAGTTAATGAAATCTGCTTGCCTACCAAATGTATTGATGAACCGCCATTAATCCCGCTTGCATCTATTAACGCTTGTTGAGATAATGTAATATTCAGAAAGTTTTGTACATCCTTATAATCCAAAATCCAGCCAGTGGAAGTAGAATTAAGGTTAACTTCACCAGTTTCGACACTGCCTAGTTCAATGGTTCCTCCAGGAGCCGTTAAAATACCACCCAATAGGTTAACATTGCTTCCTATTAAAGCTAGGGTCTTTCCTTTAAACACACGTAAACCATTAGAGTTAGAACTAGCTTCTAAAACTGGAGACAACAAGGTGTTATTAAAATTATGTCCTGTGCCTTGCACAATAATTGAGCCAGAAGATTTACCAAGTTGTAAACCAATTGGAAGGCTAATAGTCAGTATTGGTGTAATTTGAGCGTTTGCGGCACTAAACTTAAATTTATCAGCAAAGGTAATACTATCTGCCGTGCTGCCAATAAAGGAACCCCCAACATTTAGCGAGGCATTAGGCCCAAAAATAATTCCATTCGGATTGATCAAAAACAGGTCAGCATTACCATTAGCTTTAAGTATGCCGTCAATATTTGATATGGATGAACCTGTTACCCGGCTAAAGATATGCTGAATGTCAGTTGGATTATTGAAATAAGCAGTATCTCCAGTTTTAACAGACAATTTTTCAAAACTGTGAAACAGATTATTACCTGTTCTCGTACCTCCATTAATAGTATGAATATTATCCTGATTTATTACTTGGGAGTTGGAGGGTAACGAATTATCAGGAACAATTTCTGCAATAGCCTGTGTAGATAATAAACAGTGTAAAGTAATATTCACAAAAAGATATAATTTCCTTTTATGCATTTTTATGTTCATTAAGCTGTTGCTAACCAATGAAATGGTTTTTGTTCCGTGCATAGAGATAAAGGTGGGAATAAATATCTAGCTTTGTCTTCAGCCAAAAAGTTTAATTAATACTGCAAGATGCAACGTCTATATTGCGTATTGGGTACGCCATTCAATCGCTTATTCCTTGTTTACAGAGAGGACAGGCTTTCTCATATTTACGGCCTGCTCTACAATATCGGCTGCACGAATAACTCCCCCAGCACGATTAATGGCTATTTGTAATTTAGAAGCATTTTTTTTATACAGATCCTCTGTCATTAATTTTTGAATGGTATTTCGTAGCCGGGGAATACTTAATTGAGATAGTTGTACTACTTCTCCAACGCCTGTCCATACCAAACGTGCTGCTATTCCTAACTGATCATTAGCAATTGGAATAGCCAGCATCGGAACGCTGTTGCTTAAAGATTCTAAAACTGTATTCAAACCTGCATGAGTAATTGTAATGGTTGCTTTTTTTAGCAATTCCAGTTGTGGTGCATAGTTAACAACTAGCAAAGATCCAGGCATTTTTTGTAGTAATTCAGAGCAATTGGAACCACCAAGGGAAATTACTAGCTGAACGTCTAAATCAGCGCAAGCTTCTGCAATATAACGAAAAATATAATGCTGGCGATTCTGCAAAGTTCCAAGTGACGCATAAATTAACGGTTGCTCTGTCAACTTTTCATAAGGAAAAGGTATAGGTTCTCGCCCTGATATATCTTGATAGGGGCCAGTGAAATGAAAGCATTTAGGTAAATCCTTTCTTGGAAATTCAAACTCAGCAGGTAATTGGCTTAGTTGAGCGAGTCGTGAAAAGCTATCCTTTTGAGGGGTGTCACGGTAGAGGGGTAGATTCCATGATCGGCGATATTCGTCTAAAACTTGTGTAATTGGTTGTGTAAGACGCTTCATTAACAAGTAAGCTGCTTTATTACGTAAACACGCCCACCATGCTGTGTTATAACTCCAGGGTGTGAAAAAAGGGGGAATTGTGTTTTCTTGATTAACTGGTAAAGCATTGCAAACAGTAATAAAAGGAATTTGTAGATATTCTGCAATAGTCTCACCTCCTATTGTAGTTTGGTCTACTAACAATGCTTGTACACCAGCATTTTCAAGAGCTTTTGGTGCTTCACTAAGTAAGAGATGCACTTCCTGTTTCATCAAGTTGAGAATATATTTAAAAGCCGGAAACCCGCTCAGTTCACCTAACTCTGCCAAAGAATGTATGTTTGTGTCTTGAGGATATCTATATTTTTCAATATAACAATAGTTTAATCCTGCTGCTAATATTTTTGATTCAACGTCAGCGATTGCCAAGAGCGTCACACAATTTCCACGTCTTTGTAGTTCACGTCCTAAAGCAATCATCGGATTCAAATGACCATCTGTTGAGGGGCAAAGAATACCAAAGTGAGTCATGCATTAAACTCCTATCTGAAATAATAACCTTGAAATCATAACAATTAAAGAGTGCAATTCAAGCGGAAAGCACAGGTGTTCATTCCAGCAGCCAAGCTAACTACTTGTGGTGCAATATGAGCAGAACTTATTAAAAAATCATCAAAAATGCGTATGTGGACAACTAAATAAGCTCTACCATTTTCTTCTTGGTCTTCTAAGGCGAACGTTTCTGCTTCAAAGGTGGCTAATTTAGCAGTAAATGGATCGTAAAATAGACGAACGTTTTTTTTGATTTCTATTGCTCTATAAGCTGCCATTAGTGGCGCTGATAGCAGAGCGAAATCTTTTTGATAAAATTTTTTATTGTCTGATTGATTCATAAAAAAGTCAAATAGGTTTATTTTAATTTGTTTTTAAAATGGGTATATATTATGCTTGTCAGGCTAAGACATTACAAAAATTTAAGTATTAGTAGTGTTTTTAAAAATATCTAAATCCATTGCATATTATAAAACAATTGCAAGTAGATATAGTGATTTAACTTAGATATTAATAGAGATTTAACTATGTGTAATAAATCCTACCCGAATGATTTTTATACAAGTTAAGGAGCAATATTTGAGTTGCTAATGTATTCATTATTTATTAGCTGTCTAGAAATTAATTCTTTTTACAAGATAAAACTCTCATAAGAGGAAAATCTTAGCCAGTGAAGATCGAGGTTATAGTATTGAACTTAAGCTTTAAAGTCCTGAGAAAACCCGATTGACTCTCAACAGTACCCCAAAAAGGCATATCTGCTGTGTGACTTACGCCATAAGCAGGACAAATCAGCTTCAGCAACGATACGAGTGACGGCTGTCAAAGCACTAAAAGATTTGACCAATGATGAGCAGAGTGATCGCCTCTGATCTACACCTTGCCTTAAAAAAATCTAGGCACGTGTGCATATTTAAAGTTAGTGTCTCCCTTGTAGCCAGAAGCTTTGGCTAGCTCCTTGAGGTTCTGCCCACCACTGTACTGGCGACCATTGATGACCCAAATAAGGAAACCAGGAATTTTGGCAGCATCACACCAATTAAACCAATTCGCAATTCGCAGTTTAATTCGAGGAAGTTTGAATGCATTGATTAGCATTAATTAACAATTAAACAATAAAGAAACTTCTTGCATTTAATTGCTAATTGCGAACTGCGAATTGCGAATTGGTTCGTGAGGACACCACCATGCAACATATTCTTTAGTACCTATATTAGCCAAATGCTGTGCTAGAGATATCTCTGCCTTACCAGAAGTAGTGGTAATTTCCCAGCCGACTCCAGTTTTCGGACGGTGGTCTGGAGTGAATAAAATTTTCTCTTGTTCTTTTGATTGAGTTGTGTGAAGATGCTGGGCAGATACCGAAGCTAAACCACCGATAGCGATCGCTACTGTTAATAGTCCTGCTGACAGAATTCTCAGCAGAGATCGCATAATCAAACCAGTTCTGATGGCTCAAGCGTACCGACTCGATTGTGTGATCGCTTCCATCGGACGCTCCGCGCCATCGCCACCAGCTACAGGTAATTCAGTACAATCTTGAGTAGAGCCGGAGTTTTGAGTGGAGAAACCAATTGAGTGAACGTACTGCACCAAGCCGCCAACTGAAAATCACAATCCTAACAGTAGGTTCAAGAGGAGACTTGCAACCATATTGCGCTTTGGGTATTGGGTTAAAACGTGCGGGGCATAAGGTGAAGGTAGCAGCACATGAAAACTTTGAGTCGTTTGTGAAAAAGTTCGATTTAGAGTTTGCACCCATAGCTGGAAATATTCAAGAGTTTTTGCAATCAAAACAAGGGCAGCGATTGATTGCGGGAGAAAAGTTGAAAAAAGAAGAAGGAGATAAGCTTTTACTTGAACAGTTGGAATCAGCTTGGGCAGCGTCTATTGGGAGTGAGGTGATTATTTATACGCCGCTAGCTAGCTTTGGATATCACATTGCAGAGAAATTAGGCGTACCTTGCTTTTTTGCATCAGTTCTGCCGTTGACTCCCACAGGGATGTTTGGTTTTTTGAGATTTGGTCAAATAACTAAAAACCCAATAAAGAAAGCAATCAACTATGGCAGTTACTTGCTAGTAGAGTTTTTGCACTGGCAAAGATATCGTCCACTGCTCAATCACTTCAGAACGGAAACTTTGAAATTGCCGCCCTTACCATATTTAGGTAGACGCTTTAGACAAAAAACTCCGGCGAATGTATCACGAATCCCTGTATTGTATGGATTTAGTTCACACGTGATCCCAAAACCAAAAGACTGGCCGCATTGGGCGTATGTGACTGGTTTTTGGTTTATTGATCAAGCCTCTGACTACGAGCCACCCCTGGAACTAGAGGATTTTCTTGGACGAAAGCAATTACCTTTGTGTTTTGGATTTGGGAGCATGACAATGCCCAATCCAGAATATCTCACACACTACATCGTGGAAGCTTTAAAGAAAACCCATCAAGGCGGGATTATATTATCTGGCTGGGGAAATGTTGGAAGAACAGTGAATGTAAAAGATTCGCGCCGAGTGTTTGTGATCAAGGAAGTTCCGCATGATTGGTTATTTCCTCAAGTGCCAGCAGTAGTACATCACGGAGGAGCTAGTACAACGGCTGCGGTGTTACGTGCGGGAGTACCATCAGTTACTGTACCCTTTTTTGCGGATCAGCCGATTTGGGGTGAAAAGCTAAACCGGCTAGGAGTAAGCCCTGCACCAATACCGTACAAGAAAGTGTCAGAAGAAACTTTAGCAGCAGCGATTGAAGTCGTATTGCATGATCGGGGAATGCAAGCTAAAGCCCAGGACTTGGGTGAGAAAATTAGGGGTGAAGATGGTGTGGCAAATGCTGTTGAAGCATTCCATCGGCATTTAGGTTTGATTGAATGACATTTGGTGAGAAATCTTAGACAATTGCTCTTGCATCATCACACCCAATACGACTCAAAGAAGAAATTTACTCATGTTCGCGTATCTTAAGCGAACAGTATAAGGCGACTCTAGGTTTAGGGGGTTCTCTTTTTAAGATGTTTTATATTTGGTAGTGCTTTAAGACTGCAACATATAAAAAGTAACGAAAAACCCCAACCGATTTAAAGGATGGGGGCATAAATAAAAACTCTATTTTCATGATGACACAAATCAATATTGCTACGAGCCAATTTGTCTTGGAGGTAGCATAATGAACAAACTACCATCCAGACGCAAGAAAGCTACCTCTGCGACATCTGGTGAACCAAAGCCAGCTACGGACTTTGCTCCCGAAAACACTTCTGCCCAAGACAACCCAGCCTCAGCAACCATTGAGGTTGTGGCTGTTGAAGTTTTAGAGTTGACCTCTGAAGAACAAAGCTTACGCCTGAACTTAGAACGCCGTGTAGAACGTGCATTTTTAGAAGCGGGTCAGGCGCTGATGGAGTTGAGAGACAGACGGCTGTACCGTTCCACGCACCGTACTTTTGAAGAATACTGCCGCGATCGCTTCAATTATAGTCGTGATGCGGCGTACTTGAAGATTTCGGCTACTGTGGTTTATGAAAATCTTCAAAAGTTTTTGCCGACCAATGGTCGGCAAATTCCAATGCCGACCAACGAACGACAATTGCGTTTTTTGGCGAAAGCCGAGTTGGAACCGGCTGTGCAAGCGGATGTATGGCAGCAGGCAGTAGAGCAAGCTGGCAATAAGATTCCATCCGGTCGCATAGTGAAAGATGTTGTAGATAGGATACGCGAAAGAACGAAAGTACCCAATCCTTACCACATTGGGGAAATATGCATTCTTCTGCCCAAAGATGACCCAGACTTGAGGGGTAAAGCGGGTTATTGGGGAGTGGTAACTTATGTTGGGGAATACAGTTGTACAGTCCAGACCTGGGACGGCGACTACACCGTGAAGATTGAACACCTGAAGTTACTGGAATTGCTTGATGAAGATTGCCAATTCATGCAGCAGTTATGTTTGAGGTTACGGCAGTTGCATCAAGTGGCCAGGCGTGACGAGGCTGTGGATTGGCTGTTGCAGGGGTTGGGGAAACAAGCTAAACCTTATTTATCTTCGTTGCAGGCAAAGCTGCTGGCGGCTATGGAACGGGAGTACAAAATCGAGTGGAGGCAACAGAAATGATTGTGTAGCGAGGAAACAATAATTTAATGCAACAAAGTTTACTAAACTCGTTCACTTTCAAATATTTCTCGCCACAATTCAAATTCTGGACAATTACACCAAAGGGTAACGAACCCATCAAAAAGTTTAGTTCCTGAATTTTGAACTCCCCTTGGAAGAACTTGGATCAAGATAGGAATATCCAAATCACATTTCCAATTTTCTATTTCTTTTTGAATTTGGGCAATAGTGTCTTGATGGAATCCTCGGTCGTTGTTAGAACATTGAACAAGTAAACATCCACTATCAGAATCTTTGACTCGCTTGAGCGAGAAATTAATCTGCGTCCACATTGATTGGACTTCATTGAAAATATTAGGCAAGCCATAGTGATTGCCTAATATTGCTTTTCGGCGTTTCGATTCACCCATAAGTCCCCCTTAGCAATACAAATTTTGACAAGGATGACGAAGAATATAAGAAATCTTCTGACAACGAATAAGCTCAATAGCGCTCAGACTAACCCTCTGGGGGTTGTTAACTACTAATACTATTGTAACAATAAATCAAGGGTTTCAAGTATTTTGCAGTTGCAAGAATTGGGGATTTTGCTTTCACCGTATCTGTCATCCTTGCAAGCTTTGCTGCTGGTGGCTGTTGAGAGAGAGTACAATTTGGTTTGTCAGCAGTAGAAGTGATGAATTTATTGAGTGTCAAAGCAGCTTGAAAGTTCAAAATTTGAAATCAAATCGGGTAGGTGTTAGTGATTGGAGAACTTTTCACCCAGACATTTTGATTGTGATAAAAATCACCGCGCTGTTCTAATGTAAACCCACCCAGCAATAATCCCAACCAGACTTCTACCATCGGCATTTGCAACACACGTTGCAGTTTAACTAAAGAAATCTCATCTTTGACATTTATCAGATGGTTAGCGATTGCGCTCTGCCATTTTTCCACATTTTCGTCTGATGCCAAATTGCGGACATCTTCTAAAGTTGTCACCTCATCGAGCATTGCCAAAACATTTGCTTTTTCAACAGGTGCTGCTACAGAATCACCCAACTCAGTAGGAGATGAAAATTGGTGTGGGCCATGTGGTTTAAAGGTTTGTGGTGTTTGCGGTTCAATCAAATCATCTAAATCAAGGTGCATTGTTGTCCGCACTAGACCAGCAAAGAGATCGGTGCTAACAACTGGCCCCTTTGGGTTATTGCGATCGCGGGTATCTTGCAACAGCACTTCGGCACGAGACTTAAGAATATCCGCAATTTGACTGAAGGCAAGTGCTGCGGTTAATAACTGTGCCTCCAAGGGTAATTTTTCAAGCTCCGTATCCAAACAATCCCACATAGCATCAAGAGAAGAAGTTGGTGGAGATTCGGACAACTCATCAAGCACATCCCAGATTGTTAATTGACGATATGTGGTCATTGAAGAAATTCAGGATTTAACGGGCAGGGTCGCACTGGGCAGTAACTTGAAGCAATCTCAAACATATCTTTATATTGATATAGTGAAACACTGTATTGTTTTGCAAAAGCCTGCAACACCTGATCTGTATAGGCGCGGATCTTGCCAGCCGTTAGTCCAAAGCAGTGAATTGGTTCTAAGCGACAAATAGGCTGTTGCCCCAGCCAGAGTTCTGCGCCCAAGGCGTGTAATGGTTTATCCCCTGGTTCTTTATACAAATAAAGCACTGCAAAATATGTTGCTGGTGGTTCGACTGCGATTGCATCAATTTCTGCTGAATTATTCTGGGAGCGGTGGCGGTAAAACGAACGGCGATTATGACAGACTTTGGGATTCCAACACCTGTCCCCTTGTGGCCCATGCAGTAGTTTTGCTTGAATTGTTGGTAGTTTGGAACATAGCTGACACTTGGGGTCTAACGGTTTCGGCATACCTTACTCCGCTTCTTCACCGATTGCACGATAGTAAGCAGCGATCGCGGCTTCTTGTTCGCTGCGAAGGGTATAGCGCCGAAACGCTTTCTCACTTTGATGCCCTGTTAGTTTTCGTGCATGGCTGGGGTCAACTCCTAATAGCAATAAGTCAGTGGCATAGGTGTGGCGAAAGGAGTGAGGATGTAAATCCTCAATGTGAGCTATTTCACCGATTTTTTCCACCGCGAAGTAAATGCCGTGATAACTTAAACGTTCACCTTTGTATGAAGCATGGTGTGAAATCATCAGTGGACTAAGGCTGTTTAACACCTCTCCTTGCTGTGAGCGTAATTGTAAATAATCTGCCACGACTTCTCGGCTTTCTTTTCGCAGTGGAACTAAGCGTGGTTCATTGGTTTTGGTGTCCGGTAAAAACAGGAGCTTGCCATCAAATGAGCCAACATTTAGCTGCACAACTTCCCCAGCCCGGAGTCCATGACTGAGAATGTGGACGAGTGCTGTATCTCGTTGCTTTGTTTCTCCCAATAACTCCAACGCTGACCAAACCTGTTCCATTTCTTCAGGGGTCAAACTTTGGGCTGGTGGCAGTGGCACTTTTTCCAGTTTTATCCCCAGTGTCGGATTAGTAGAAATAATTTCAGGATACGTGTAACACATCCATTTGAAAAAGCTTTTGAGTGCCGCAATTCCCGCATTGATGCTGCTTTTTGAAAGGGGATTACCTGCATCAGTCCGTATTTCATCACGGAGATATTCTTTATATAGTGCAAGATGACGTGGGCGTAGCTCATGATAGTGCAGCTCACTCCATGCCAAAAATCGCTTCAGTTCTCGTTCGTAAAGCTTGCGGCTGTTGGGTGCAAGGTTATTGCTGCGTAAAAATTCCAGAACTTTTACCCACCGGATATCAGTGGGTGGTCTTGTAACTCTAGTACGCCCAGAGAGCGATGCAGTTTCAGCGTCCAGAGGAATAAGTTTAATGGGAGGTAAGTTATTTAGTTCAGGGTTATTCACTAGATTATGCGATCGCACTGGGTGGCTCTGAATTTAAAAATTCAGTATACATGTCACTGTAAGGATAAGTTGGTTCTTGGCAACTTTTGGTGATCTCGCTTGGGGGAAGGCAGAGGGCAGAGGGCAGAAGGCAGAAGGGGGGAAAAAAAGAAGGAGGAAGGGATAGAATTGAATTACTAACTTCAAACTTTACTCCGTCAAACTTTTGGTATGGAATTGCTATACCACCTGTTACCTGATACAACAAACCTTCAACTGAAGAGATGGCAATTTGACAAAGTACAAGGGACGATTACGTTGATTGTCTCTGCGATGCAAACTGTCATTAATTGCCCAGTTTGTAACCACCCAACT
The DNA here is from genome assembly GCF_043099735.1 of Nostoc sp. C117. Taxonomy (NCBI): domain Bacteria; kingdom Bacillati; phylum Cyanobacteriota; class Cyanophyceae; order Nostocales; family Nostocaceae; genus Nostoc; species Nostoc sp. C117. The sequence goes on along the minus strand of NZ_CP170989.1, from coordinate 242,182 downwards.
CACCGAATTCATAGCCGCTACGAACGTAAGTTAACAGACCTGCCCTGGGCTGATTACAGTATTACCCTACAGTTACGGGTGCGAAAGTTTTTTTGCATTAACACTTTATGTAAACGGCGTATTTTTACCGAAAGGCTGACAAGTGTAACCGCACCTTGGGCGCGAAGGACTCAGCGTTTAGCGCAACGACTGAGCGCAATTGGTTTATCTGTGGGTGGTGCAGCAGGGGTAAGACTCTCACAGCAATGGGGGATAAAAGTTTCTCGCAACACACTGTTAAATTTAGTCCGCTCAATCCCACTGCCATCAATCGTAACGCCACATACTCTTGGGGTAGACGACTTTTGTTTTCGCAAATGCAAAACTTACGGCACAGCATTGATTGACCTGGAACGTAGCCGACCAATCGCTCTACTCAAAGACGCAAAAGCTGAAACCTTAGCAGAATGGTTAAAAGCTCACCCTGGTGTCAAAGTCGTCTCACGAGATCGGTCAAAAACTTATGAAAGTGGTATTCGTCAAGGCGCGCCAGAAGCCATTCAAGTTGCAGACCGTTTTCACTTATTGCAGAACTTATCTCAAACGCTCTATCAAGTCTTTGGTATTCACGCCAAAGTACTTAAAGAAGTGGAGAAACAAGTATTTAGTACTAATACTAAAGTGCATTTAGAGGTGGAAACAGCACTTGAAGAAGGCATTGGGGAATTGGATGGGGATACATACCCCACCCAATTGCAGACCACTGAAATTCAAAACTTGGCTGGGGGTCTTAAACCCTTTTTGGCAGAGAATACAGACGGATTGGCTGCACAGGAAAACCCTCAAACCAACCTTCTGCCGTCTGCCGTCTGCTCTCTGCCTTTCCCCGATAACCTTTCCATGATTGCTGAGACTAATAAAAGTTCAGTTGTGCCAAGGTTTCCCCAAAACACATCTTTAAAAAGAAAAGTTCAATCCGCCAAAGCACGGGATAGACGGAGGGAAATCCATGAGCAAGTTTGGAGACTGCGGTCTGTTGGCTTCTCAGGGCTAGCAATCGCTCAAGAGCTGGGAGTTTCTAAAACTACCGTATTCAATTACTTGCGTAGCTCAACTTTTACCGAACGTCGTGAACGTAGCGACCACGGTCTGAGTCTTCTCAACCCTTATCATGATTACCTCCTCAGTCGCTGGAATAGCGGGAACCACAACACCCAAGAACTGTTTGAAGAAATTCGCACCTGCGGCTATATCGGTGGTTATGCCACGGTCGCTCGCTTCACTCGTTATCTCAAGACCTTGCCCGGATTTGGGCCAGCAAAGTGTTCAAAGAAAAATGCGTCCCCTAGGGTTAGTTCTTCCTCCCATCGTCCTCTCACCCCCAGTCGCGTCACAGCTTTAGTCTTGCGACGACCAGAATTAATACAGCCTAATGAGCGTGAAATCATCGCTCAACTACAAACAGCCCATTCTGATTTGAAGTCAGCTATTGAACTAGCTCAACAGTTTGCATTCCTTGTGCGTCAACGCCTACCTGAGCAGCTCGATGCTTGGTTCAACAAAGCTAAAAACAGCTCTGTTTCTTTGTTGCGCTCCTTCGCTGTTAGTTTAGAGTCTGACTACAATGCTGTGAAAGCAGGTGTAACTATGTCAGTTAGTAATGGCCCAGTTGAAGGCCATATTAATCGCTTGAAAATGTTAAAGCGACAGATGTATGGTCGCGCCAAAATAGATTTACTTGAACGACGATTTTTGTTGGCTATTTGAGGAGAAAATTTTGACAATTTACACTTGATTATATGAGTTATAGAAATCAGTTTATCTGGCAAAGGGCGGTTCAACTTGCTATCAATTGTTATAAATTTACCCGCCTATTTCCTCAATCAGAATTGTATGGTTTAACCAGCCAAATCCGACGTTCTTCTGTATCTGTAGCATCCAATATAGCTGAAGGCTATGGAAGGCGCTCAAAGCCAGAATACATACAGTTTTTACATATTGCATTAGGCTCTTTGAGAGAACTTGATACCCAATTAATCATAGCTAAAGAAGTAGATTTAGCTGACAAAAACCTTTTCACTCCCCTATTGAATGAGGTCGAGGAAATGCAAAGTATATTAGTTGCTAGCTTAAACAAACTCAAAGCTTGAATTTATTACTTCTACCCTTCCGACTTCTGCCCTCTGCCCTCTGCCTTCTGCCTTGCCCCAACCAAGATCACCAAAAGTTGCCAAGAACCCATAAGTTGAGCAAAAATATGATTTAGAAAGTATAAGTTGAGCAAACATTTTCAACACTTTGTTCATAAATATACAGCCTTGTGCTGAGATAAAGAGTAGGAGAAACTAATGATCGCAACACTCTCTCCTAACCAAGAATTATGCTTGACAACCTTGAGTTTAACAACTGGTGCCGTCAACAAGACCTCAGTCAAGCAGGGCAGGCAATCATTGAGGAGATTCGCAGCAGCAATCCATCTCGGCGAGTAACAGGGGCAAGGAAAAACGTTTGTGGCAGTTACCCCAGTCGAAAAATGGGATGTACTATTCAATTCGAGAGCCATCATAACGAATTAGCACGTATTTATGAACTAGAACATGACCCATGCGTACTCGAATATTACGACCAACCGCCAGCAATAGAATTAGTCTATCAAAGCAAAAGCGGGCGAAAAAATAGACACCAGTATACACCCGATTTCTTTATAATTCGGACAGATTCAGCTTTTTGGGAGGAATGCAAAACAGAACTTGAACTTAACAAGCTGAACGAATTGAATCCAAATCGCTATTGCAAAAACTCAGATGGCAAATGGCATTGTCCCCCAGGTGAAGAATACGCTTATGGTCATGGTTTGGACTTTCATGTATGGTCAGATGCTCTAATTAATTGGAACTTCCAACAAAATCTAATTTGGCTGTTAGATTATTTCGGATACTCATCAGAAATTATAGACGAAACCGAGCAAAGTTTGATTGTAAACACAGTAAACAATCATCTAGGAATCACCCTGACAGAACTGTTACAAAATGAAGAAATAAATCCTGATGTACTTTATTGGTTAATTGCTACAGATAAACTTTACGTAGAACTTGATAAAGTTAAACTTTCGCAACCGGAAACAGTATTCGTATTTATTAACCAAGATGTTGCTTTATCTTATGAGCATCTTAACTCAATAGAATCTACAACCCAAACTAGTAATCAAATATTACTTCAAATAGCAGTAGGTACTAATATTTATTGGGATGGAGAGTCATGGGAGATAGTAAATACTGGGACGACCACTACTGGATTATTACGTGCAGATGGCAAACTTATAGAACTACCAAATTTAGCATTTACAGCATTGATTGATACAGGGAAAATTGTGGGAGATAAGACAACACAAACCTCAAATATTAAAACAGCAGTGGCAGAAATTATTAAACACGCAACTTGTGAAGATATTATAGAAGCCAACCGTCGCTACAATTTAATACAACCATACTTAGAAGATGCTCTGAAAGCATATCCAAGCAGCACAATCCGTCGTTGGCGCACTCAGTACCAAAAAGCTTTACTCATTTATGGACAGGGATACCTGGGATTACTGCCTAAACATAACAATAAAGGCAATCGGACTCCAAAAATTGATTCTCAAACCCAAGAATTTATGCTCGATTTTATACTAGAGCATTATGAAACACCCAAACAACGCAGAAAAATACGGGTTTATGAATCATTTGTTTTAGCTTGCCAAACCCATGACCCCCCATTCAAACCACCATCGAGAATCACATTTTGCCAAGCTATCAAACAGCGAAGCGGACATCATCAAACCAGAAAACGTCTTGGTAATCGAGCGGCTATTTCCGAAGAACCATTTTATTGGGAATTAAAGCAAACTACTCCACGGCATGGCAGTCGCCCTTTTGAGATTGTTCACATTGACCATACTCAAATTGACATTGAATTAGTCAGTTCACTCGAATCTCTAACTAATTATCATATTGCTACAAATAACTCAATTCATCATAATTTAGGTCGTCCTTGGGCAACCTTCATGGTTGATGCATATAGTCGAAGAATTTTAGCAGTTTATCTGACCTTCGATGAGCCAAGCTACCGTGATTGTATGATGGTAATTCGCATATGCGTTGCTAGATTTGGACGGTTTCCGCAAAATATTGTTGTAGATAACGGAAAAGAGTTTCACAGTCACTATTTTGAACAATTATTGGCATCTTATACTTGCACGCTGAAGTATCGACCGCCAGCACATGCTCGGTTTGGTTCAATTGTTGAAAGACTATTTGGGACTGCCAACACGCAGTTTATTCATGAGTTGCAAGGTAACACCCAAATCAAACGCCTTCATCGTAAAGTCACCAAATCTGTCAGTCCAGAAAGATTAGCAATTTGGACACTAGAAGAACTGTACTCTGCCTTTTGTGAATGGGCATATTCGGTTTATGACCAACGATTGCATCCGGCATTAGGTACTAGTCCGTGCGATGCTTTTGTCACCGGATTAGCAACAGGTGGAAGTCGCTTACACCGAAGAGTAGCATATGACGAATTATTCCAGATTCTGACTCTACCAGCACCAGATCAACGAAAGCGTAAAGTTCAACCAGGAAAGGGTGTCAAAATACACAATATTTATTACTGGGCAGATGTATTCCGCGATCCAGAAATCGAAAAATCAATGCTGTGGGTTCGTTACGACCCTTGGAATGCAGGAATTGCTTATGCACTAGCACAAGGACAGTGGGTAAAATGCATTTCTTCTTACTATCAATACTTCCAAGGACGTTCCGAAAAAGAAATTCGGCTGGCGAGTGCAGAACTTAATCAGCGCCAACGCAATTACGGACGTAAGTTAACAATAAATGATCGGGAATTAGTAGAATTTTTAAACTCAAAATTTGCTCAAGAAGGCGCTATCCTCAAACAACGCTTGCGCGATACTGAACATGACAAAGTTCACAAAATTATTCAAAATAATTTGATCCCGGAACCAAAGTTAAATTTGGCAGAATTTGCGGTAGAGGAAAATAATGATTGTCCAGGAGATGACTCGACCAATGAAGGTAAAAATTGTGAAACTATCAGCAATTCGACTGCATATATCACGGAAACTCTTGAATATTATGGAGAGTTCTAATGGCACATGATTATAGCTTTCCTCAAGAATTACTAACTCTACCTATTGCTGACAGAATTTCTTATTTCCAGCAATATACAATGGCGCACCCCAAATTATTAATAGCAGCAGAGAAACTCAAAAATGCAATTGATGACCCAGGATTCTTTTCTTTAATCTTTTTATTTGGGCCAACAGGTGTAGGGAAAACCACCTTATTACGTCGCATCACACAAAGGTTACTAGCTTCTTTTCACAAAGAAATGGAACTAGATAAAGGTTTTATTCCTATTGCTAACATCGAAGTTGCTACCCCGGAATTTAGTAATTTTGATTGGAAAGATTTTTATCTACGTGCTTTGGACGTTCTCCAAGACCCTTGCATTCAGTTACCTAGTTATGGTCGAATTACTAATTTGAAGTTGAAAACATCCTTAGAAGCTGCTCTTAAACATCGTCGTCTGAAAGTTTTTTGCCTTGATGAAGCACAAAATCTCAGTAAAGTTGCCAGTGGTCGAAAATTACGCGACCAGACAGACTGTATTAAGTCCCTAGCAAACCTTACTCAAGTCAAATTCGTACTGGCAGGTACTTATGACTTGTTGATACTTCGTAACTTGAGTGCCCAGTTGTGCAGGCGCAGCCTAGATATTCATTTTGAGCGATACAAAGTCGAGAATAAAGAAGATTTAAAAGCTTTCAGAGGTGTTGTTCAAACTTTTCAACGTCATTTACCTTTTGAAGAAGAGCCTGATTTACTTAAATACTGGGATTTTTGCTACGAACGCAGTTTCGGTTGTGTTGGTATTCTCAAAGATTGGTTATCTCAAGCATTGGCAACAGCGTTACTGGATGGAGCTAAAACTCTCACTCTGTCGCATTTAAAATCTTCTGCTTACTCTCATGAACAATGCATGATTATCTTCAACGAAACACGATTAGGAGAAAAGCAACTTGAGTTTACCCCAGATAGTTCGGCTTTGAGAATTGCTTTAGGTTTAGAATCTCATCATGGGTCAGCTACACATAGCACGTCCCAGACAACCAATACAACCAATACTAAATCTCGTCGCTCTACTACTGGTAATACTAAACCTCAACGTCGTCCTGTTGGAGGTGGTGAAAATGTCGGTTGAAAGTTTGGCTAATTATGAGTCGTGGGACTTAACGATGAACCAACTTCCAAAACGCAGCCATCTTTATTCTCTTAAACCAATAGGTTTTGGTACACCCACAGTTGAAAGTTTTACTAGTTACTTACAGCGCTTGGCTGCTGCACATGGTGTCTCGATTGCTAGTTTAATTCGCTATAAAATTACGCCGTTATTTATTCAGAGCAACCAACCACAACCACCCGATTTCTTGAAAGCTGATGATGCTATCAAAATGCTCATCAATACTTGGCATCGAGAGCCTGCACTTTTACAACAGCAGTCTGCTAAATTTTGGTTAGACCAAACGCAACATGTTTCAAAGGTAGTTGCCATCGTTGAGAAATTAACTGCTAGGCTTGATCTGAGTTTTCTGACTTTACTTCAATGGCACTCCTGGCGGCTTAACTTCAGTCATATTTTCCATACTGAACAACGTTGGTGTTCTGGCTGCTATCAAGACTGGCGTGAAGCTGGAAAACCTATTTATAACCCTTTGTTGTGGACAATAGAACCTGTCAGTGTTTGTCCAGTTCACCAACGTTACCTACAACTGCGGTGCTTGTACTGTGGTTGTTTTCAACAGTTTCTCAATCTGGACTGCAATTCTCTTGGTTATTGTTGTGTGTGTAATGCATGGCTGGGTCGGTTTGTAGACAATACTTCTTTTTCTCAGGGGTCTCGGTTTGATTGGGAAAAGTGGGCTGCTCAATCTGTTGGCCAGATTTTCGGCGCTATGCCAACACTTAGTTCGACTTCTTTTTCTCAAGATACCCCGCTAGTCAAATATCGGCGAAAACCTACTCTCACTAAGTTTTTAAGGTGGTGTTACAAGCTTGGAATTAACCCTGTTGAAGGTTTGGAAAGTCTCTCAATTATACCGAGTGTACTAAGTTGAACCCACACCAGAGCTACTGGACGGTGCTACTCCTTCCTTGTGTAAGCATAAGTTGAGCAACCCGCTTTGAAACCATAAAGTGAGCAACTTGCTCATCTTATGCTTTCAGTGACAATACACGAATTAGGGTGGAACACAAAATAACATACCCTTATCTTTTATCCGACATAAACTACGATAAAAACTACTTTTCCCCAGACACAACACTTTCACCAATATGCGATCGCTGACTGAGCATATTGGCAACGAAAAAGAAACTATTGCGCTGCCGATGAATTTTGGTTATCCCTGGTATCGCTTGTAATGCCTAAGTCAAGCAATACACAGGTGAAGTGCTAACTTTTAATTATAATTAGCCGTAACTTATTATAAGCACAATGCAACTATAGCTTTGACTTGGTGCAAAAATAGTTTACAAAAGTTGCTCAGGCGGTTGCCATAATATTGGTTCAGCGAAGAGACAGAGGCAGAGGTATTGCTGCCAATATTGCATTCGGGAAAACTTTTCTCCCTGAAGCGGTTCCTGTGCCTCAATCTCTAAGATTCGGATCATGTATAATTGCAACCGCCTTGATGCAGAACCGTCTGGGAATACAAATTGCCTGCTTTAATTACAAAAATCATCCACGCGCAGATCCCGCCAGACATCAGAAACCTGCCAGCCGGAATTGCCCACCGATTGTACTGGAGGATTGTCAAGCAATGGAATATAGTCAGGAACTCTAGGCTCTGAAATCGCTACTGGTTTCTCCTCAACCTCAACCACAGGAACTGGAGAATTGACAGTATTAGCTAGAAGTTGTTGGTCTTCTGCTTCTTCGATTAACTTCATCTGTCTCAGGGTGAGCTTGTCAGATTTTTTGATGATTTTCTTAATATCTGTATCATTAGAAGTATTCATTGGCTGTTCCCTTGAAGGCATTGGCTTAAAATTTGTCTGAGTAAAGTTGCAAGAAGATAGGTATAAATAATTTGCACAGAATTAATAAGGTACACCAAATCTATGGGAAATACGAGTCCCTTGTTGAGGAATTTATTAATTGGACATAAATATCTTTTTCGGGCAGATGCTTAAAAGCGATCGCAGTAGTGGCGCAGAGATTGAGACTCTTCATTAGGTATATTTAAACAGACGAAATATCTGCAATTTGAATGAGGAAAGCTGTGGTGGCTTGAGACAAAGTTTGTAAATACGCTGAAAATAGCTTCTTGGAGATTAATCAAGATGAAAACAACAGTGAAACGAGAAATACAAATGAAATACAGACAATTAGGAAACAGCGAGTTGAGCGTTTCCGAAATTAGTCTCGGTTCCTGGCTGACTTATGGGGGTGGTGTAGAGCAGCAAAATGCAGAGGCTTGTATACACAAAGCTTTTGAGGTTGGAATTAACTTTATTGACACTGCAAATGTTTACGCTCAGGGAGGGGCTGAATCATTTTTGGGAGAAGTATTGCTTGGTACTGAGCGCGAAAGTTATGTCTTAGCGACCAAAGTTTTCTTTCCCATGTCAGCCACTGAGCGAGGACTCTCAGCAGCCCAAATCAGAAAACAAATTGATGCTTCCTTAAAGCGACTGCGTACCGATTATGTTGACCTGTACCAATGCCATCGTTACGATCCAAATACGCCTTTAGAAGAAACGATGACGGCACTCACTGAGGTCGTGCGTCAGGGAAAAGCTCGTTACATCGGTTTTAGCGAATGGAGTCCCCAGCAGATCCAAGCAGCACTGAATCTTGCTGATGTTGAACGCTTTGTTTCCAGCCAGCCCCAGTATTCCATGCTCTGGCGCAAACCGGAAACACAGGTGTTTCCATTATGTGCAGCGAATGGCATCAGTCAAATTGTTTGGTCGCCGTTAGCTCAAGGTGTACTCACAGGTAAATACCAACCAGGACAAGCTGCACCTCCAGATTCTCGTGCTTCTAACGAAAAGATGAATTCGTTTTTGATGGAAGAGTTATTTAACGAGCGCACACTAACAGCAGTACAAAAGCTCAAACCCATTGCCCAAGATTTGGGGTTGAGTATGCCACAATTAGCTCTAGCTTGGGTACTACGAGATGAGCGTGTGTCTTCAGCAATTATTGGTGCTAGCCGTCCAGAACAAATTGTTGATAATGCGGCTGCATCAGGAGTACAGCTAGATACAGATGTACTGGCAGCGATTGACCAAATACTGGCATCAGTTGTTCAAAGGTAAGGAAAGAGTTAATTCTCGGAGTGAACCCAAAAGTAATGTTTGTCTTGCTGTCAAGGATATACCTTGAGATGAGCAGCATTGTACATAGCTCGTTTCCACACTAACAATAGACTACATTATGGCGATCGCTTATTTGAGGGATCTGAATCTGGGGATAGCTAAAAAATCAAATACCCAAGATCGAGGCGAAAGTACTTTTCTTTTGAGTAAGTGCCTGACATTAGTAGCCTAGCAAGCAAACTCATCGATAAACAGAAGAAATTAGTTTTAGCTCTCTAAAAGCATTTTGAGCTATTTATCTATTGGTGAGAATTTTGCGTGTAACACAGTTAAGGTGATTTGAGCAGCATACTCTTCCTTACACGTATTTTACTGAGTAGCCCTGCTCAGACCAAAATAATTTTACTCACTTGTTAGTGATTTGTATATCTCAATAATGACTGTAATTATTGAGATATACTTCACCCTGACTATGAAAGATAATTTTCTTAAGCCGAATCATCCTCTAGACATTTAATAGAGTAGTCTTTTAGTAGATGTTTACACTTAGTATTAGCTATAAATTTAAAGTAAGTAAATATTATTTACTTTTTGGCTAAAAAAGGAGTTTTTTATGATATCAACTGTGATTTTTTTTGTTGGCTATACTGTAATATCTGCGTTTTTCATTTCTCATGTTGAGTAATCAGCTCTACTAACTATGTGGAGGCGAATTAATGGAAAAGAAAAGTTGGCGATCGCTACAATCAATATTTCCAGTACTTATACAGAGGTATGGATACCTAGTATTGTATAAACTAAATTTTAGTGAAAGGTAATAAATGTATTTTTATATACTCTGTTGAGATGAATAACTCAGTAGAGTATTTTCGTGAGAGTCACTGTCCTTGAGAAATTGTCTTCTCTTGTTGCAAGCCAACAAAACCTTGTTCTAATAACCATAAATTCAAAACTGCGGCTGCCGTCTCAAGAAATGTAATCGCACTTCTTGAAACATCTATAAGTTATGCTTCTCTCAATTGTAATCGTTGCCATTAGGAGCAGACAGTTGAATCATCTCAGTAAAACGTGAATACTTAACCGCATCAGTAGGGGGATAATCTGCCGACACTGCAATTAACCCAATTTTGATATCCTCGAAATAAATCACACCCCCAATACGCCCTTCAAGAAAGAAAGCTCCATGAAATAAATGATATGGAGCTATGTAAATCATCAAAAAGTCAGTAATCTTTATTGCCCTATCAAACATCTGCTGACAAGTTTTTTGGAGGACAGCATCTAGGTATTCATTATGGGCAGGCTCACCCATGTCAGTGAATTCTAGATGATCCGCAAAATAATCCATATAAAATAGCCAGATATCGGACAAGTCTGCGTCATTCGTCAGTTTCTGCTTAAGTTCTTGCAATCGGTCGATATTCATATTGTGAATATTGAGAAAATGGGGCAAACAGACAGTAATGTTAAAAAGTTATCAATTATTTTTGCGTTAATGGGGGATAAAGAATTGCTACCAAAGCATTCTACTAAATGGTCGCCCATCTAGAATACGTGGTCATTCTCAAGTTCGATTGCTACGACAATCTTAAGACCTGGCTAGTATCTGATGTTCGGCGGGAATGGATTGAGCGATTGCAGCCCTTGATTGAAAAGCCGGAAGCGCTTCAAACACTGACCGGATTGGAAACCTGGTTTACTCTCTCAAACAAACCGATGAAATCGCCACCACCCCGCTACAAAATGATGTTAGTGACGTGGTTGGGAGTGTTCTTCACTCTTCCTCAGCTCAATCGTTTGCTAGCACCGTTGTTGTCTGGTTTGCCTGTATTGCTTAGTCAACTGATTAGTACAGGACTCGGTGTCGCCCTGCTCACTTACTTGATCATGCCGCGCCTAACACAATTATTTCGCAAATGGCTTTCCATAAAACGTTGCCTCATGTGTGAGGTAAATTATTTGTATTAATCGTCTTTTTGTAGCCCTGGCTTTGGAGTACAAAGTTGTCTAGGTAGTTGTTGAATAACACGCATAAAAGGAGATGGATCATTCAACCCTTGTGACAAAATTAAGGAACCTTGAATAGCAATCACTGCATCTTCCCCTCGATATTTGGCGAGTTCTTCATCCATACCACTTTCGATTAAAACATTAGCAATCGCATTAATCCAGATACAGAATAAAGCATTAACTCTAGTGTGAAAGATATCACGGGCTGAACCCATCAATAAAATGGTAGACATACAGGGTTGGTGTCCTCCTTCATAAAGTTCGCTCAGGCGATCGCACATCCTCTGTAATCGTGTTAGCGCATCACCTTGGGAGGTAAGTGCTGTCAAGATGTTTTGGGCTAACCACTGTTGAAGAAAATCTAGCACTGTCTCAACCATTTCATCCTTACCGCCAGGAAAGTGATGATAAAGGCTGGCTTTCCCAAGCCCAGTAGCTTCAGAAATTTTAGATAGAGTTGCGCCATCATACCCGAATTGGCGAAACAGCCGTATGAGATATGGAATATATGTTTCTTTGGGCATTGTAAGAGTTGAGAAAAATAGATATTGACATTATACCGAACGAACGGTACAGTGAGCATATACCGAACGAACGGTACAGAAATGAGACAGGAAGTGCCACTTAATTTCTGTGATTGAACTTGTTCGTTCTTACCTCATCTGAAGGATTAATCTATGATTCAGCTTTACGGTTACGAACTCTCTGGCAACAGCTATAAAGTAAAACTAATGTTGTCGCTATTAGGCTTAGATTACGAATGGGTAAAAGTTGATTTGCCTAGAGGAGCGCACAAACAGCCAGAATTTTTAGCACTCAATTCTTTTGGTCAAGTGCCAGTTTTGGTTGATGGAAATACTATATTGGCAGATGCTCAAGCAATTCTAGTTTATTTAGCTCGACAGTATGGCACAGAAGGGTGGTTGCCTCTGGAGCCAGAGCCGATGAGTCGTGTAATTCGCTGGTTATCTACAACTGCGGGAGAAGTTCGGCTTGGCCCTGAATCGGCACGTTTATATCACCTGTTTAAAGCTACTGACATCAATCTAGAACGAGTAAATCAAAAATCAGAGTTTATCCTTACACAACTTAATAATCATCTAGCAGAAGGTGAATGGCTAGAGTTGGGACATCCTACGATTGCCGATGTTGCTGTATTTCCATACATCGCCCTCGCCAACGATGGTAAGATTTCTCTCGAACCCTATGCTCATGTTCAAGCCTGGATTGAACGGCTCAAGCATCTCCCCGGTTTTATTGGAATGATTGGTATTGAAGAACCTGCTAGAGTTTAGGAGCGCACTATGCCACGCAAATTTGGAGAAATTGCTTTTACTCCTGAAGTTGAAGCCGCCCAGTCACAACGGGGATCACGGCAAACCTATGAACGCTACATTGCCAACGGGCCTGCCAATGATTCAATTACACTAGAAATTGCCGAATTTATTGCTCATTTGGATGGGTTTTATTTGGGAACAGTCAGTTCCAATGGCTATCCCTATATCCAGTTTCGTGGAGGAGCGCCCGGTTTCCTGAAAGTGTTGAATGAGAAAACGCTGGGATTCGCCGATTTTTCTGGGAATGTGCAGTACATTACCGTAGGCAACCTTGAAGGAGAAGCAAAAGCATTTCTGTTCCTGATGGATTACCGCCAACGCAGACGTATCAAAGTTTGGGGTAAGGCAGAATATGTTGAAGGGGATAGTGCTTTAATTGAGCGACTCCGCATCCCTGGCTATCCAGCAAAAGTTGAGCGAGCTATTCTATTTCATGTCGAAGCTTTGAGTGAAAATTGTTCTCAACACATACCTATCCGCTATTCTGCTACCGAGGTTGAAGCTATGATGGCTCCCCTTGTGGCTCGAATTGAAGAGTTAGAACAGAAATTCGTTGGGGAATAATGCAGATATGGTATTTGAACCAAGTAGTGCTAATGTACTATAAGGCTGGTAATATAGTATTTTACTAAGCACCGATTAGCCTAACTTTCTAATGCTTCACTCTGCTTGCAAGTGAGAAAAATAATTCACGTTGATATGGATGCCTTCTACGCATCGGTGGAACAGCGAGACAACCCTAGCTACCGAGGTAAACCGTTAGTCGTCGGTGGTAGCCCGAATCAGCGAGGTGTAGTTGCAGCCGCCAGTTATGAAGCTCGTAAGTTTGGAATTTATTCTGCGATGCCGTCAGTAACAGCAATTGCAAAATGCCCCGGACTGATATTTGTCAGACCAAGATTCGATGTCTATCGAGAGATTTCCACTTCAATCCACGCCATATTCAAACACTACAGTGATTTAGTGGAAGGGGTTGCGCTAGATGAAGCATATTTGGACGTTACTGAGAATAAGCAAAACATCCCCTACGCTTCTACTATCGCAAGACACATCAAAACTGCAATTTTCCAGGAAACTCAGTTGACGGCAACCGCAGGTGTGTCAATTAACAAGTTTCTTGCAAAAATGGCATCAGGTCAAAATAAACCCAATGGACTGACGGTTATTTTACCGGAGGATGCGATCGCCTTTGTAGAACAGCTGCCGATTGAAAAGTTTCACGGCATAGGAGAGGTGACGGCAGCGAAAATGCACTCGCTCGGCATTCATACTGGCGCAGATTTAAAAGTGCAGACTCTTTCTGAGTTAACACACCACTTTGGTAAAGCAGGGCAATATTACTACAGAATTGCCAGGGCAGAAGATGACCGCCCAGTTGAAGCAAATCGAGTTCGCAAATCGATTGGTGCAGAAACCTCGTTTGCACAAGACTTAAGCGATATCAGCCTGATGTTACAAGAACTCGAACAGATTGCCCAAATTGTCGAGCAACGGTTGGAGCAGCATGAAACGCGAGGCCGCACATTAACATTGAAAGTTAAATTCTCTGACTATCATCAGATAACCCGTAGTAAGACAATGCTTGCTCCTATCAGTGAATTATCTACGATTTTTGAGATAGCCAAAGCGCTGTTTGAGTTGATTGATCTGGAAAACCGCAGTATTAGGTTGTTGGGAATTTCCTTGTCTAAATTGGATAACGCCAAACAGACTCAAGTCATTCAACTGCCACTATTTCAGAATGGGAACATCATATTTTAGGGTAGGTGTAGTCTTTTCAGACGCTGATAACTCGGTTATGGAGAGAGAGCGAATTAACTCCCGAATCACATCAGTTGAAAGTCTACCTGTACTTGCACAATATTTTTCAAGTTTTTCGCTTTCAGCAGATGCAAGATTTATTGTGATTCGTTTGACAGCCCATTTTTTGTTCATGACTTGCTCTATTTTTCTAGTGACCTAAAATTGTCATCTGAGAAAATAATTGACTATTATAAACTGCGCTTTCAAATCGAATTCAACTTTCGAGATGCCAAGCAGTTTTGGGGATTAGAAGATTTCATGAACTTGAGCCAAACTGCGGTGACTAATGCTGCTAAAACACGCATTTTTCATGGTCAATTTATCCCACCATCTTCTGGCTGATTTTCGCCACCACAATCTCGATTCGAGCATTATTGATCTTAAGGCTTATTATCGTGGTTTTCGATATGTTCGTGAAATGTTAAAAATGCTTCCGGAAATGCCTGAGCCTATTTTATTAACCCAGATTTTTGCCAAGCTTACTTCTTTAGGACGTATTCATACCGTTTCTACGGGTGTTGAACCCTTGTAAATTGGCAGAGGTATTGTTAGTTATAAGTTATTTTAGTACCATTCCTATTTAAAGATGTTATTTTTCATGAGTTTTACTATGAGTTATGGGATGAGTTTTATGAGTTTCAGAGCCGATAAGACAACTAATATTAAAAGTAATTCGTTGCAATGTTATATCTAATACGAATTTAGCTTACTTGCTCAAATAACTTATTACTGATATTAAAATTTACAATCTATCTTAATTTTTTTATTTAAAAGTTGACTATTTTGTCAATTTGTAGGTTTTAATTCTTAGTCAGAGAACGAACAATGCCCATACAACCAACTTATCCAGGCGTTTACGTAGAAGAAATTCCGAGTGGAGTAGGCACGATTACAGGCGTATCTACCTCTATTACTGCCTTTATTGGTCGCGCCTTACGAAGTCCTATAGACGAGCCGATTACTATTAACAGTTTGAGCATCGCTTATTTCCCCATCTGACTCGTGTTTGTCAGGGTGTAATTTTCGATTCGGTCAAAATTGTCAAGGACTTGATGGCCAAGGCAAAGACTCATACTGGTCTTAGAGTGTTCACAACTGTCTTAGATCAAGTATACAAAACTGGTCATCAAGTTACAGAGGATTTCAAGCAAACGATGGAAATTGTGTTTGATGATTATTTGCCGCAATGGCATTACACTGCTAAACCACAGATGTCATAATTCTGGATTTTATTTAATCCACATTCCTAACTGATTCATCCCACATTTATGCAACGCCTGCCACAATTGTAATGTCAAATACTTATGATGAAAAATTTTCATAAAACATTGGCGGTAATAGTGATTATAGCAACTTTCACAAGTGGCTGTAGGTCTACAGATGAGTATAAAAAATTTGCCGAATCTGGAAAAGTTTTTGCTGAAGCTACTAATTCTCTATTAGACACTGCTGGTCAGATTAAAATCAAGACAACATCTGAACAAGTATTAAAGAGCAGAAGAGATAGGGCACAAGTTAATGGTAATAAACCTGCTGACGGAATTGTTAATACCTATAATAACTTGTCAGAACAAGATAAAAAACGGCTTTCACTTCTCAATGAACTTCGTAAGCATAATGAGTTATTGCAAGCATACTTTAGTAAACTTATAGAGCTAGCTGATTCTGACTCTCCAGTTAGAACTGAGAAAGCAGTTGGAAATATAACTGCTCAGTTAGAGGGAAGTGGTAGCAAACTTATAAATTTAAGTCCCATCAAAGTTGATCAGTTGTCATTAGTCACTAAGATAGATCTTGATTCTCGGATTAATGGCTCACTTAGAAGAGAATTAGAAAAACGAAAATACACAATTTATCGAGAAATAACAATACAAGAAAAAGTCCTAAAATTCATCAGTGAATTAGTGGAACAAGATGTCGTCACACTGCAAGATTTACAAGAACAACGCCTTCTAATTGAACCTCTTAAGTCAGAAAATATAGATGAAAATGAATGGAGCGAGACAAGATTAACTGTTCTAACACAGAATGCTCAGATAATATTAGCAATAGATAAAGCAAGTAATAATTTAAATCAATTTAAAGAGCTTTTTATTGCTTCTATTGAAGGACAATTAACTAGTAAACAACTAAATAATTTTATACAGGAAACTAATTTCTTCTTGGTATTTATTCCCGAAAAAAATAGTCATTAATTAGGAGGATTTAATTTATGTCTACTGATTCTGAAGCAGCACTTAAAGAATTAAAAATAATCTACAGAAAACTTAATAACATAAATATTAACGATGTCGAACCAGGGAAGAGATTAGCTTTTATCAATAAACGAGATAAACTTGCTACTGAAATTGGGAAATTAGAAAATAGAATATTAGAAAGACTTTCAGCAGACCTACGATTAAATGAACCTTCGTTTCAAAAAGGAATAGACAACTTAAACCGCGAAATTGAAGCAGCTAATAGTATAGCTAAAATTACAGAGGCAATTGATGGAATCCTTAGTATTGTTACTGCGGTGTTGACTCCGGCGCGAGGAATCGGAAGTCGGAAACTATATGCTTTGCTTGTGGGAATCGACAACTATCCCAACCCTAATCATCGCCTCCAAGGGTGTGTAAACGATATTACAGCAATAGAAGAATATCTAAACGAACGATTTGACAAACAAGAATACCAACTGTATTTACAAACACTTAAAGATGAACAAGCAACCCGTGAGGGTGTTATTGATGGCTTTCGCAACCATCTTTGTCAAGCTGGAGAAAACGATGTAGTTTTGTTCTATTACAGTGGTCATGGTTCCCAAGAATTAGCACCAAAGGAATTTTGGCACATAGAACCAGACCATCAGGATGAAACTTTAGTATGCTACGACAGCCGTACCGAGAACGGCTGGGATTTGGCAAATAAAGAATTGGCACTACTAATTGCGGAAGTAGCAGAAAAAAAGCCGCATCTGACCATTATTCTAGATTGTTGCCACTCTGGTTCCGGCACCAGAGACCCAATGCAAGAAGCTAAAGAACGACGCTTAAACACAGACAAGCGAGAACGTCCACTGAATAGCTTTATTTTTAAGCTGGAAGATTTAGAGAAACTATCAGATTTTCGTGACCGTGACCCCGAAAAACACCCGACTGGCTGGAAGATACCCACAGGTCGTCATGTTCTTTTAGCAGCTTGTCGAGACTACGAAACAGCAAAGGAATATCCTGGTAAATGTCGGGGTTATTTCTCTTATTTTTTGATGGATACACTTTCCAAAGCCAACGGAAAGCTGACTTATCGGGATTTATTTGCACGTACAAATGCCATTGTTCGCAGTGAAAGGTCAGATCAGTCTCCACAATTGGAAGTAAATCACATTGAGGATGATAACAAATTTTTCCTCGATGGTGCGATCGCTGAAATTGAACCCTACTTTATTGTTCTGCAAGATCAAACCTCTGGCTGGGTGATTGAAGGTGGTGCTGTCCACGGAGTGCAACCACCCAAAGATAGCGAAACTACTTTACTGGCACTGTTTCCTTTTGATGCCACTATGGATGATTTGCGCGACCCCTCAAAGTCTGTGGGTAGAGCAAAAGTGACTCAGGTATTGCCAACTAAGAGCAAGATAGATATCGAAGGAGTGCAAAACCTGAAAAGCGAAAGCGATCGCACTTTTAAAGCAGTTGTTACCAGTTTACCACTACCGCCTTTAGGGGTTTACTTTGAGGGAGATGAAGCAGGTGTAAATCTGGCGCTTAAAAAGCTCAAAACAGCCGGACTTAATGGTAAACCATCAGCCTATGTCTGCGAGTCACAAGAAGTTGGCAAAGCCGATTTTCGCCTGTTGTGTCGCAATAATCAGTATATAGTAAGCAAACCAACAGATGACCGACCCCTAGTAGCTCAAATTGATGATTACACTCCAGACAATGCAGACAAGGCAATTAAACGCTTAGAACATATTGCTCGTTGGATAACAATTGCTCAACTTGCAAATACTGCGGCGACTCAAATTAAACCTGGTGACGTGAGGATGGAACTCATCTTTGTTGATGAGGATTTATCACAATCAAAGCAGATACGTTTGCAGTACAAGTATAAAAATGGTGAATGGCAAAAACCGGAATTTAAACTTAAACTTACCAATACAACTAGAAAGCCACTTTACTGTGCTTTGGTCAACCTTTCAGATAGTTTTGCTATTAGCACCCCGTTTTTTGAAGCAGGTAGTATTAGGCTGGAAGCAGGAGAAGAAGCTTATGCTCTAATAAATGGACAGGAATTGGTGGAACTCGAAGTCCCTGATGAGTATTGGAAACTCTTAATTACCGAGTACAAAGACATTCTTAAATTGATTGTGACCAAGGAGGAATTTAATGTCAGATTGCTAAATCAGGATAAACTTGATGCTCCTCGACCTATAACTAGAGATATAGAATCCCCAAATCAAAGTAGTCTTGAGCGTTTAATGACTCGCACGCAAGATCGCGAACGCGAAATGGGAGCGGCTAAGAGGTTTGATGATTGGTACGCTGAGGAAATCACAATCACTACAGTCCGTCCTTTAGATTCTAGCCCAGTTTCTCAGGAACAAGAACAACAATTAGCGGGAGGGGTGAAGTTACAACCCCATCCCAGCTTAGTAGCAAATGTTCGCCTTACAACTACACCACAAGTCAGCCGAGATTTAGGTAATAAAATTGTCCCCCCGATTTTACGAGAAAATCCAGAAGTTATTCGACCCTTCCAATTTACTACCAGTCGCGGTACAGACCCAGGATTAAGTGTACTGGAACTGAGCAACGTTAAAGACCACGAAGTTGTCACCCCAGATGCACCTTTAAAATTATTAGTTGATGGACAATTAGCAAACAATGAATACCTGCTTCCTGTGGGTTATGATGGTGAATTTTTTTTACCTTTAGGTCGCGGAAAAGCAACCGGAGATGGCATCGAAATTGAGTTAGAAAGATTACCAGCCCCCGTTAGCGAGGGAGAACGTAGTTTAGAAGGTTCTATTCGCATCTTTTTTCAAAAAGTGATCAGCCAGGGTTTGGGACGAGAATTTGAATATCCGATTTTAGCAGTAGCCTCCGTGGGAGAGGACAAGAAAGTAACCTATAACCACGATGAGAATTATGTTAAGCAGCAGATAGCGCAAGCAAAACGAATTGCCCTCTACATCCACGGGATTATCGGCGATACTGAAAGTTTAGTGTCTACAATCAAACAACCTGTATTGCAATCGGATGGGCAAAAGTCTTCCATCAGCGAACTTTATGATGTAGTTCTCACTTTTGATTACGAAAATCTGAATACTAATATTGAACAGAATGCCCAACATTTAAAACGACGACTAAAAGATGTGGGTTTATCAGAAAATCACGGGAAAGAATTACACATTATTGCTCATTCAATGGGTGGTTTGGTATCTCGCTGGTTTATTGAGCGAGAAGGAGGTAATAAAGTTGTCCAACACCTGATTATGTTGGGTACACCAAATGCAGGTTCTCCTTGGGCTGTGGTGGAAGATTGGGTAAAATTGACTCTGGGTATTGCACTCAACGGTCTTTCTACAGTTGTTTGGCCAGCAAAAGTGGTAGCTATATTGATGGGTACATTAGAAAAAAATATTCGGGTAGCCCTAGCCCAAATGAACCCAACTTCTGAGTTTATCAAATCTCTCGCTGAGAGTGACGACCCTGGCATTCCCTACTCAATTATCGCTGGTAATACCTCTATTATTCCCGCAGCATTAGAACAAGAAGTAGAGAGAGCATCGATCATAGAACGGCTACAACAACGTTTATTTAAGAAAGTTGTAGAATTGCCCTTTTTTGGCACACCGAATGATATAGCAGTCATTGTGGATAGTATCATGAGTATTCCCAAAGGGCGATCGCACCCTCCCAACATTCAAGAAGTACCTTGCGATCACCTGAGTTACTTCCTGAGTGAACCTACCACAGTTGGCTTAGAAGCTTTGGTTGCAGCGATTAAAATTTTGATGTGATATTTCCCGAAATAACTCGATAACAATCGGTAGCTAGACTTGTCCAGGGATAAATCCGGATACAAGCTCCGCATTTATCGCTCGAGAAGAGCTAACTTTTCCTGATTTCAAAGTTAAAATTGGGGACTAAACCGATTAATATCGATGATTTGCCAGAAAAGACCTACCTTCGCTACCGAACGACCTTAAGGGTGCAGAGGTGAATGCCAAATATGAACATCTACGCTGATTTGCCGTTTATCGTCAAAAATTAGGGTTGCTATCTATATGAATCTGAATATCTACGCATTACTAGTTGGTATTGATGAATATCTAAATGTTTCTCCATTGCAGGGCTGTATAAATGATGTAACTGCAATCAAAGAATACTTAGAAGGGCGGGTTGATACTGATGGATACCAATTACATCTACGTACACTATTGAACAAAGATGCTACCCGACAAGCAGTCATTGATGGTTTTCGTCAACACCTGTGCCAAGCTAATAGTGAAGATATAGTATTTTTCTACTACGCAGGACATGGTTCTCAAGAGGAAGCCCCGGAAGAGTTTTGGACTATAGAACCAGACCGACTCAATGAAACTCTCGTTTGTTACGACAGCCGCAGTCCAGGGGGTTGGGACTTGGCAGATAAAGAATTAGCAAAGCTGATTGCAGAGATAGCCCAGAAAAACCCTCAAATTACAATCATTATGGACTGCTGCCACTCCAGCTCTGGCACCCGTGGTGATATGGAAGCGGACACCGCAGAGCGTCTGGCTCCTATTGATAAAAGAAAACGCCCCTTAGAAAGCTTTATCTTTTCCAATAAAGATGCCGAGCAACTATTAACTGAGCGCAGTCTGACAAAAAATACCACTAGCTGGACTTTCCCACGCGGAAAACATATTTTTCTAGCAGCTTGCCGCGATCGCGAAACAGCGAAAGAATATAACGGAGGTGGGCAAAGTCGGGGAGCATTTTCTTATTTCTTACTCGATACCTTGAAAAAAGCTAATGGCAGTTTAACTTATAGAGATTTATTCAAACGCACTAATGCTTTAATTCGCAGTAAAGTTGCAAATCAATCCCCCCAATTAGAAGCAACAGTACTAGATGATTTAGAACAACCGTTTTTGGGAGGAGCGATCGCCGGACGCAAACCCTACCTGACTGTCAGTTATCACAAAGATCATGAGTGGATAGTTGATGGAGGTGCGGTTCATGGAATTCCTCAACCTTCTCTTGATGAAACAACCGAACTTGCATTATTCCCCTTTGACAGTTTCCCCGAAAGGATGCACGAATTATCAACAGCCATAGGTGAAGCTAAAGTCATTGCAGTTATGCCCCAAATGAGTCTAGTCCAGATTAGTGGTATTGAAACTTTAGAATCAGGGATGACTTTTAAAGCAGTTGTCACTAGTCTACCTCTACCGCCTAAGGGTGTTTTGATTACTGGTGAAGAAGCAGGAGTAAAATTAGCTCGCGCCGCACTGCTGACCATTGGAACTGGAAATCAGCCCTCACTATACCTTCAGGAAGTTGCAAAGACTGAAAATGCCGAATTTAAATTACTGGCTCACAATGGGCAATATTTAATTACTCGCCCAGCCGATGACCGTCCAATAGTGGCTCAAATCCAGGGTTATACAGAAAAAAATGCCTTGCAAGCGATCGAGCGATTGGAGCATATTACCCGTTGGACAAATATTGCTGAACTCTCTAGCCCTGCTACCAGTAGCATTCAAGACGATGCAGTCCAAATGGTAATTTATCAGGAGGGGCAAGAGGTTAAAGATGCTCAGATTAACTTGCAGTATCAACAGCAAAATGGTTTGTGGAAAAGTCCGACTTTTAAAGTAAAACTCAACAATACTAGCAATCAAGAACTTTTTTGCGCTCTCCTGGATTTGACAGATAGCTATGCAGTTAGTCCAGAATTATTAGAAACCGGAGGTGTTTGGCTCAAACCAGGGGAGTCAGCTTGGGCATTGGGAGGTGAAAATATCTATCCGACAGTGCCAGAAAAACTTTGGAAACAGGGAATAACTCAGAGCCAAGATATTCTCAAACTAATTGTTAGTACTGCTGAGTTTGATGCTACCTTGCTAAGACAAAATGAGCTGGACTTGCCTTTCTTCCCAGAAAGAGAAGTAAACAGAGGGCGGGGAACCCTAAACCGTTTGATGAAGCGTGTGCAATCCCGCGATCTCAGAGCCGCACCAGAGCAACTGTATGATGACTGGATTACTAGTCAAATCAACATTACTACAGTGCGCCCCAAACCATAACGCTAATTTTAAAACCCTCATCTGTGTTTTTGAATTATCCCTAAAGGAACTGTTTTTATGTCTGAATTTTCTAGAAACATAGCATGTATCATTGGCATTAATAATTATACAAACGGTATTTGCCCTCTACACAATGCTGTTAATGATGCCAAAGAGCTAGTTGAAATACTGCAACAAAAGCATGAATATAAAGTATGGGTGTGTTTGAACGAAGAAGCTAGCCTGAAAAATTTCAATGAACTTTTAGAAAAAATACTACCAGAACAAGTAAGTGAAAATGACCGCTTGCTATTTTACTTTGCCGGTCATGGGATAGCCCAGAATGGCGATGATGGTCCAGAAGGTTATCTGATTCCCCAAGATGCCAAACTGGGAGATGTTCAAACCTATCTACCGATGACTAAGTTGCAGGAATCCTTGAGTAAATTACCGTGCCGTCATTTTTTGGGAATCCTCGACTGCTGTTTTGCTGGAGCGTTTCGCTGGTCAAGCAACAGAGATTTATTAACTGCGCCAGAAGTCATCCACAAAGAGCGTTATGACCGTTTTATTAGTGACCCAGCTTGGCAGGTGATAACTAGCGCAGCTTCTGACCAAAAAGCCTTAGATGCCTTTGCACTTAACTCAGAACGCGGCTCATATGGCAGCCATTCCCCTTTTGCTGCGGCATTAATCGAAGCACTTGTAGGTAAAGCTGATATCTATCCTCCTGCTACCAATGGCAAACCCTCAGGAGATGGGGTCATCACTGCTACCGAACTCTACTTATATATACGGGATACAGTTGAACCAGCCACTCAAGGAAATCGCCAACGGCAAACCCCTGGTATTTGGCCTCTGAAGAAGCATGATAAAGGGGAGTATATTTTTCTTTCCCCCGGACATCCACTCAACTTACCGCCAGCACCACCTCTGGATGCTTCAAAAAATCCCTACCGAGGTTTAGAATCTTATAACGAGGAACACAGCCAACTGTTTTTCGGGAGAACTGAACTGGTAGAAAAGTTACATAATTTTGTCAAAACTCATCCCTTAACAGTGGTGTTGGGTGCTTCGGGTTCGGGTAAATCTAGTTTAGTCAAGGCAGGATTAATTCCCCAACTGCGGCAAGATAATACTGAACAATGGTATATTCTGCCACTCATGCGTCCGGGTGAGACTCCTATGCTTGCGTTAAATAATGCTTTGAAAAATGCCCAATTACCAGAGGTAGTAGCCCAAAACCTACAACAGAGCCTGGCGATGAGCATTCATGCTTTGGGAAAAAATCACCCCAACTCCAAGTTATTACTGTTTATCGACCAAAGCGAAGAAATTATCACCCTCTGTCAAAATGAAGATGAGCGCAAAGAGTTTTTTCAACAGATACTCAAAGCAATCAATGTCCATCGTGATAGATTGCGGGTAGTATTATCCCTACGCTCTGACTTTGAACCCCAACTCAGAGATGCTGGCTTAAAGTTTGTTGACCGCACAGTCAATAACTTAGAAAATACGGAACTGAAAAATCGTTGGTACAGTGGACGATTTATTATACCAGCCATGACACGAGGAGAACTGCGGCAAGCGATTGAGAAACCCGCAGAAACACAGGTGATGTATTTTCAGCCCCATGAACTAGTAGAACAATTGATTAATGAAGTAGCAAATATGCCGGGAGCATTGCCCCTGCTTTCTTTTGCCTTGAGCGAACTTTATCTCAAGTATTTAAAGCGACAACGGGATGCACAAAACAGAAGTATAACGATTGACCGGGCGCTGACGCAAGAAGATTATCAAGATTTGGGAGGAGTCATCCAATCACTGACTCAAAGGGCTGATGAAGAATATGAGACGTTAGTTAAAGAAAATCCGGCTTATGCCCAAATCATCCGCCATGTGATGCTGCGGATGATAGCCCTTGGGGGAGGCGAGTTAGCACGCAGACGAGTACCGCTATCGGAACTAGAATATCCGCCAGAGAAAAACTCTTTGGTTAAAGAAGTAATTGAACGCTTTACCAAAGCACGGTTACTGGTGAAAGGAGAGGATACTGATGGGAATCCCTATGTAGAACCTGCCCATGATGCTTTGGTGCGGGGATGGCAAAAGCTGTTGATGTGGAAACAAGAGGAGCAAGAAAGTTTAGTGCTGCAACAGCGATTAACTCCTGCGGCGACGGAGTGGAATAGCATTAAAAATAAGGACAAAGAACAGCCAAAAGGGATTCTAGACAAAGCCGATCCTATTTTGGATTGGTTAAATCAACGACTATTATTCCCAATCGAAAACAAATTGAGTAAAATTCCTGCTCAATTTTCCCGACTTCGACGGCAACCGCAGAATCAGCAAGGGCAATCGAGAGAGAAACCAGTACAGTTTCTGTGGAATGCGAATCCTTATCTCGAAGTATTGGATAAAGAACTCAATTCCGATGACAACTGGTTTAACCAGGTAGAAACAGAGTTCGTGCAGCAAAGCGTTTGGAAAAGACGCTGGAATCTCTACTTGGTTCGGGGTTCTGTAATTTTGTTCACAGCCGCTGTGTCTGTAGTTGCTTATGTGCAATGGAAACAAAACCAAGAGGCTCAAAGCATGAACTTGGCTGCATCTTCAAGAGTACGCTCTCCCTTCGAGCAACAGTTAGATGCGTTAGTACAAGCTATCAAATCGGGTAAGACACTGCGAGGAGTGCCTGGAGCAAATAAAGAAGCGACTTATAAGGTTGTGGCTGCCCTACTTCAGACACTTTCCAATCTTAAAGAGCGTAATCGTTTTTTTCAAAGACAGCCATTCCGCCACTTATTAGGATTCAGCTTCAGTCTCGATGGCAGCACTCTAATTTCAAAGACTGAAGGTGAAGAAATTCAATACTTTAGCTTACAGGGTAAGGAAATATCGGCACCCAATGATATTAATAACTCTAGATTGGGAGACTGTGAACCTACAATTATAGAGAGTTCCACATCAAAAAATGGTTTTACTAGAAATATTCTCAGCCCAGATCAAAAATTACAAGTTAGTTGGGATGACGAGGGTTTTATTACACTTTCACAGCGAGATAATTATAGAAAATGGACAGTCCAGGCGTATGCTGGTGGACATTCCGATGGGATTTCTTGTGTCTGTTTTAGCCCCGATGGACAGATGTTTGCTTCCGTAAGTACAGACGGAACGATTAAATTGTGGAGCGTGGAAGGCATACAAATGAAAAAATTTAAAGCTTATAATTCTTCGGTAAATAGTGTTCGCTTCAGCCCGGACGGAAAGACTCTGGCTTCAGCAGGTAATGACAAGATGATAAAAATTTGGAGTTTGGAGGGTAAGAAACTTAAAACACTCCAGGAAGATACTAGCGATAGTAATAGTGTTTCTATCCTCAGCTTTAGTCCAGACGGCAAGACTTTAGCATCTGCAAATGATAGCGGTAATAGATCTATTACACTTTGGAGTTTAGAGGGCAAGGAACCTAAGATCCTTAATGTGGAAAATGGAACGAATGATATCAGTTTTAGCTCAGACGGTAAGATGCTAGCTTCTGCTAGTAACGACGGTAGCATCAAATTTTGGAGATTGGATGGAAGTTCAGCTAGACCACCAATTCCAGTGCTTAAAAATTTAGTAAATAGTGTCAGTTTCAGTCGTGATGGTAAGATGTTGGTTTCCTCTGGTAAAGACGGGTGGATTAAACTTTGGAACCTAAATAAAAGTGTCAGCCAGCCGGAGAAAGCGTTTCAAGCTTATACAGGTCCCGGCTTATCTGAGACGGCCAGATTTAGCCCTGATGGCAAGAGCCTGGTTGTCGATCATGATCCTGATGGGAATAAAATAAAATTCTTCAGGATTTCCGACCACGCAAAATTGAGAAGCTTTGAGGGAAATATAGCTAGTTTTAACCCTGATGGCAAGATGCTTGCTATCGGGAGTGATGAAAATGGCGACATTAAATTGTGGAGTGCCGATGGTGAGGAACTAGCCACCATTCAAGGACAGAACAACTTTGCTGTCAAGAGCCTTGACTTTAGCCCCGACGGTAAGACACTGGCATCGGCAAGTGAGGATGGTACTATTGTCTTGTGGAACCTAGATTTAGACCAACTTTTAGCACAGAGTTGTGATTGGGCACGGGACTATCTGGAGAATAACCCCAAAGTCAGTGATAGCGATCGCCATCTGTGTGACGATGTACCACCAACTGCTGCTAATCCCAACAACTAGGTTTAGGTGAGAGCGATCGCTATCTCTGTGAAGGAATTAAAGCTTCTCAGTTGCTAGAACAAACGCAGAAAACTAGTACAGGTGAAACAATTGCAGTATCAGCTACCAGTAGTTTAAGTGTGTCAAAAGTAGTTGGTAAGTGAGCGATCGCTATCTCTGTAACAATGTACCATCGACCCCTGCAAATCCCAACAAGTATAGGATTTACGCACTCGTGACGAAAAACTAAGCCTTTGCGATTACTTCGCTTCGCTCGTAATCACGTAAAATCGTAGTCCGTGCGTAAGTCCTAAAGTAGATTGAGATAAAAGCGATCGCCATCTGTGTGACGATGTATCACCAACTGCTGCAAATCCCAACAACTAGGTTCAGGTGAGAGCGATCGCCATCTCTGTGAAGAAATTAAAGCTTCTCAGTTGCCAGAATAAACGCAGAAAATTAGTACAGGTGAAACAATTGCAGTATCAACTCCCAGTATTTTGGGTGTGTCAAAAGTAGTTGGTAAATGGTGAGTATTCAAGCCCAATATGCTTTATTACAAATGCAACAAAAGGGCTATATTCTTCAAGAAGATAACTCTCTGGCATCGCACTTAGACATCTTCTGTCATCATCTTAATATTGCTCCCACAGTAGCCCATCAAGGATTGCGATCGACTAAAGTAGCAGTAAAAGCATTAGGTTCGGTTGCTGCTTAAGACCTGATTGCTGTGCTTGAGTCTCTGCAAATTCAAGTAGCAGACGAAGGTGATTGGACAACTATACATGAAAAATGCCCATCATTGTTATAGTCGCTGGGGTGCAAAAGCCAAAGTTAAAGCCCTAGAATTGGAGTACCCACAGTTTCTAATGGATATAAACAACCGAAAAGAAGATCAAAGCATTAATACAACTGAATCTACTGGTAGTACAAATCCTCAAGTACTCGATCTGATGACAGTTACCAAAGCCTCTCAAGTATTAGCTAGCGAAATTAAATTGGATCAACTGCTGGCTAAGTTAATGAAAACTGTAATTGAAAATGGCGGTGCTCAAAAAGGCTTTCTGATATTGGAAAAAGATAGTAAATGGGCGATCGCAGCTGAAAGTACAGTAGATTCTGATGATGTTACTTTACTCCCATCGCTTCCCATAGACTCTGTAGATGGCGATCGCCAGACACCTATCCTACCAGTTGCGATCGTGAACTATGTTGTCCGTACTCAAGAAAATGTAGTTCTTAATAACGCAACCGTTGAAGAACAGTTTATCCGCGATCCCTACATCGTCGCCACTCAACCAAAATCGATTCTCTGTACTCCTTTGTTAAATCAAGGCAAACTAAGCGGTATTTTATATCTAGAAAACAATTTAACCACAGATGCATTTACCAGCGATCGCATTGAGGTTTTAAGAATTCTTTCGGCTCAAGCTGCTATCTCCATAGAAAATGCCCGTCTGTACGCACAGTTAGAAGATGATAACCGAAATCTAGAGATGAGAGTAGACGAGCGCACTCAAGAACTCTCAAAAACCCTAGAAATTCTCAAAGCTACCGAAGCCTATTTGAATAATAGGAATAGGCATAGATTTTTAAACTCACTAACCCTAGAAAATCTCAAAGCCACACAAGCCAAACTACTCTTTGAAAACGAGTTACTCAAAAGTAGTGAACAACCTTCTACCTTTGACTATCAAGTGGGAGGAAGTTTGCCGATGGATTCCCCTACTTATGTTGTGCGTTCAGCAGACCGTTATCTCTATAAGGCATTGAAGCGCGGGGAATTTTGTTACATTCTCAATCCTCGGCAGATGGGCAAGTCAAGTCTGATGGTACGCATGATACATCACCTCCGGCATGAGGGATTTAGCTGCGGGGCGATCGATCTGACCCGTATTGGTAGTGAAAACGTCACGCCTGACCAATGGTACAAAGGCTTAACAGTAGAGCTATGGCGAAGTTTTGGTTTGTTAAAAAAGGTTAATTTAAAAACTTGGTGGCAAGAGCAAGGAGATATTTCTCCGGTTCAGAGGTTGAGTCAATTTATTGAAGAAGTTTTGCTAGTTGAAGTTGCTCAAGAAAATGATACTATACATAAAAAGTTGATAGTTTTTATCGATGAAATTGATAGTTTCTTAAGTTTAAAATTCCCAGTTAATGACTTTTTTGCGCTAATTCGCTCTTGCTATAATCAGCGTAGTATTAATCTAGAGTATCGACGTTTAACCTTTGCTCTTTTTGGAGTAACTACCCTTGGTGACTTAATTAATGACCACCAAAGAACGCCTTTTAACATCGGTCAGACCATTGAATTAGAAGGGTTTAAAGAGCATGAAGCGCAACCTCTACTTCAAGGATTGACCGAGAATATAAGCAATCCTCAAACAGTTTTAAAAGAAGTGTTAGCCTGGACTAATGGGCAGCCCTTTTTGACTCAAAAGCTCTGTAGATTTATCCGCAATTCTTCATCTCCTATCCCTAACAATAGAGAAGCTGAATGGATTGAAAATTTGGTGCAAAGGTCGGTAATACAAAATTGGGAATCACAGGATGAACCAGAGCATTTAAGAACCATCCGCAATCGCCTTCTCAAAAGTAAACAATCCGTTCGGTTGCTAGAACTCTACCGTCAAATTTTGCATCAAGGAGAGATTATTGCAGTTGATAGTTCAGAGGAAAGAGAATTGCTTTTGTCAGGGCTAGTAGTCAAGCAACAGGGAAAATTGAGAGTTCAGAACCGTATTTATGAATCTATTTTTGTTTGATTTACGAAACTTTTGTTTAATCTGGAAAGTGAAAGAAGAGGTCTATACTTCTAGATAATTTAATTTGTCTAAACAATACTATTGTACTAATAAATGGCAGATATTGTGTTACTTGCGTAACTCCTGTTGTCTTGACTGTTATCTTTATTAGTAGCATTAGCCTGTAATCTCTATGAACCTTGATAGTCTGTTTGAGATTGTTGATCGCCTGCTAATTGAGAGCCACAATCGCCCCCTTAATTCCCCCGAAAATCTGATTCTGCGTGGGATTTGGCAGTATAAAACTTATAACCAAATAGCTATAGAGGCAGGTTATAGTCCTGGGTACTTTACCAATGTTGTTGCTCCAGAGTTATTTGGGCGACTCTCTGAGGTCATTGGCCAGCGCGTGACCAAGAAAAACTGTCAGGTGCTGCTGGAATCTTATGCCATCGTTGAAGCAGCTCCAAATACAAAACTTTTGAAACAAGACCTGACACAATTTTCCCCCACAGTTAATCAGGATACGTCACCTTCCTACCCCAGTGGCTCAGTTCCTCTCGCCTCTCCCTTTTACCTCAAACGTTCTTACCTTGAGGAGCAAATCTATCAAGAAATTAAGAAACCAGGAGCGTTAATCAGGATCAAAGCTCCCAGAGAAATGGGCAAAACTTCACTGTCGCTGAGGATTCTTGACTATGCCAAGCACCAGGGTTACTGCACTATCAGCTTGAATCTAGAACAAGTCGAGCAGACAATTCTGAGCGACTTGAATCAATTTTTGCGCTGGTTGTGTGCCAATATCGCCCGCCAGCTTCAGCTTCAACCAATGTTAGACGAGTATTGGGATGAAGATTTGGGAAGTAAAGTTAGCTGCACCGTCTACTTTCAAGAATATCTACTAGAGTCAATTAATACTCCCCTGATCTTGGCGTTGGATGAAGTGAACCATATTTTCGAGCATCCCCAAGTAGCGAAGGATTTTTTACCTCTGTTGCGTTCTTGGTACGAAGAAGCAAAAAGACTGCCCATTTGGCAAAAGCTTCGTTTAGTCGTTGTTCACTCAACAGATATTTATGTTCCTCTTGAACTTAATCAGTCTCCTTTCAATGTAGGATTACCGATTCAGTTAGACAACTTTAGCCAAGAAGAGGTACAACAGTTAGCCCAACGCTATGGACTCAATTGGACAGATGGAGAAGGAGCTAGACAATTAATGGCAATGGTCGGGGGACATCCGGCACTAGTAAATTTAGCTCTCTATCATCTGAGTCGAAACGAGGTAACTCTGTCGCAACTACTAGAAACTGCTCCCACTGCTAGCAAAATTTATTCAAATCACTTGCAGCGTCACTGGGCAACCTTGCAAAAACAGCCTGAGTTAGCACAAGCTTTTGATAAGGTTCTGAATGCCAATAAAGCTATTCTCTTAGATCCCATCCTTACTCATAAGTTAAGCAGTATGGGGTTGATTAAACTTTCTGGATCTGAAGCGATGGCAAGTTGTGAATTGTATCGGCGATTTTTTAGGAAAAAAGAGCAGCATTTTGTGTTGCAGAATAAAAATATGAACTAGTGCGATTGCTATAGAATGTCTAAGATGTGCATTAATCCGCATTGGCAAAAATAGTAAACAAAATAACTACTTTGTATTGTTAGACACAATAGTGATAAATCCTTGAGATGTACCACAGTTAATTTTCATGCTTGGGAATAATAGTTAGTTTACCTGACTTTCAGGCTTAATTGAAGTATTGATTTATGAGTAATAATATTGAGAGCGTCTACTTAATAACCTGAAGAAAAAAGCTCAAGCCTTTGGTTTAAAACTCACTTCTCTTTCTGACCCTACGCAATTGTTGAGAGTACAGGTGCTTAGTACAGATTTGCGTAAAATCATGGCGAATTGAGGGTTTAAATTTAAACACATAGGCGCTTCGCCTTCCCGCAGGGTAAAGGCGTAGAGGTAAGCGCAGAGGCACGCAGAGATTTCGCTATAAATTAATGAGATGTTGTACTTAGTTACAATTTATTTTAATAACATTGCTATTTAGGGATGTTATTTTTCATGAGTTTTACTATGAGTTATGGAATGAGTTTTATGAGTTTCAGAGTCTATAAGACAAATAATATTAAAAGTAATTCACTGCAATGTTAGAGGTTGTTTGAAAAGTTGGGAATGTTGTAAAAAAGCTCTCTCAGTATACGCTGTGAATAGATACTAAACAGCACCGAGAGAGTGGTATGAGTAAAGCATACAAGAGCAACCTAACCTTGGCACAATATAAATTTCTGAGTGACATGATTCCAGAGCCAAAACCGGGTGGTCGAAAGCGTGAAGTTGATATGTGGGAGGTTCTCAACGCGATTTTCTACATTTTGGTAGAAGGAGTCAGATGGCGATGCCTGCGGCGAGCTACGCTTACGCTCCCAGGAGATTTTCCTGCCTGGCAAACGGTCTATACATACTTCCGCAATTGGCGTAAAGACGGGACTTGGCTAAAAATCCACGATAATCTCCGAGAATGGGAACGCAAACGAACATCAACGTCATCCCAGCCCATCCGAGGCAATAATTGACAGTCAAAGTGTTAAAAGCGCAGCAATGGTGAGTCAGTCAGTTGGTTTTGATGCAGGTAAAAAGATCAAAGGACGTAAGAGATTTATGACCGTCGATACCTTGGGGTTGGTTTTAAGGGTTTTAGTCACCGCAGCCAATGTTGGTGAACGAGAAGGAGGAAAACGAGTTCTAAAACGAGTCAAACAGTCCAATCAAAAGATCTCTCGTTTGACTACTATCTGGGTAGATGGTGGTTTTGATGGAGAACCTTTCATGCAGTGGGTGATGAATTTTTGCCGTTGGATTGTACAAGTAGTGCTGCGATCGCAAGAGGCTAAAGGTTTTGTCTTGCTCAAAAAACGTTGGGTTGTAGAGCGGACTTTTGGTTGGTTGATGGGATGTCGCCGATTAGTTAGAGACTATGATTAGTTCGAGACTATGAGTTATTGCCCGCAACATCCGAGACTTTTATTTATCTTGCCATGATACGCATTATGGTTCAGCGATTAGCAGAATTTTTAACCTCTAAAAACTTTTCAAACAACCTCTTACGCTGGCAAGCTTTGACCTTCTTCGCTGATGTGGGTGTAGGAAATATTTAACTTATAAAAAAGTAGCTTTTATTGAAAAACTAAGGAAAATTGGTCATGGCAGCAATCGATACAGCACCCTTAGAAAACAGCCTGGGATTTCTAGCTTTAGGAGCTTATATTCTCACCTTAATGCCCACGAATCTCAGAATAATTTTTCCTCAAACTAAACAAGCGAACCTTCCCAAATGGCTGTTAAAATATCGGCGACTTATCGGTATTCTAGCTTTCTGCTTGGCTTTGCTTCACGCTTTCCTCTTAGTGAAAAAGAGAGACCTTGATTTTTTAGATCCCAATACCTATTGGATTTATATTCAAGGTGTATCTACCTTCATAATTTTTACTCTATTGGCAATTACTTCTAATGATTGGAGTGTCAAAAGACTGAAAAAAAATTGGAAGCGATTACATACGCTGACTTACTTAGCTATGTTCCTGCTCACTTGGCACGTTTGGGACAAAATGTTAGAGCATTGGAGCTATTTAACCCCGATTGGGCTAGTAGGGATTGTCACGACAACCCTTTTATTTTTAATGCGACGCTGGATTGAACATCGGAATAAACAACAAAAAGCGAAAGGAAAAGGGTTCTCATCTCAAATTCCAGAAAAAATTACTCTCTAGTACCGTTAGTCTCCGACACCATTACGCAGTGGGTACAAGTCAGATTATTCTCCCACTCGCACAAGGAATGTCCTGTTATGAGATCAAAACAAACTACCTGGAAATCAACAGCAGCATTGGCAATCAGCACCCTAACGATCTTGGTTGGTAGTAGCAGTTGTGCTAGCGTATTCTTCCACTTCCGAAACGCTAGTGTTGCTACTATCTCTGTTGCAACCACTCAACCCTTACGTTCTGTCCAAGGAAATTCAACTTGGGTTTACGCATTGGCAATCAGCCCTGATGGACGCTTCCTCGCCAGTGGCAGTTACGATAAAAAAATTAAAATTTGGGATCTGCCTAATAACACCTTACTCTATACTTTAGAAGGACACGGCGATGCAGTAGTAAGCCTTGCCATCAGTCCAGATAGCAAGCTGCTCGCTAGTGGCAGTTGGGATAACCGGATTAAACTCTGGAATTTAGAGACGGGGCAACTGCTTCGTACCCTAGATGGCCATACAGATGATGTAGAAGCTGTAGCCATCAGCCCCAACGGAAAGTGGTTAGCCAGTGGTAGTGCTGACACAACCATCCGCATCTGGAACGTGCAGACTGGCGTACAAGTTCATCAGTTATCGGATGGATTGTGGGTAAGAACTGTTGCTTTTAGTCCGGATGGGCAGACCTTAGCTAGTGGCAATGAGGGTGGTACACTCAAAATTTGGCGACTTATGGATGGTGCTGTTCTAAAAACCTTGAATGCTCATTCACAAGCTGTGCGCTCAGTGACTTTTAGCCCTGATGGATGGACTTTAGCGAGTGGCAGTGCTGATAGGACAGTCAAACTCTGGCAAATGCCCACTGGTAAATTGTTGCACTCCCTAATCGGACATTCAGGAGTTGTGTGGTCAGTGGCTTTCAGTCCCGATGGCAAGAGATTAGCTAGTGGTAGCAATGATAGCACTATCAAGTTATGGGGGTTGCCTGAAGGCAAACTCTTGGAGAATTTGATCGGGCATGAGCGAGGCGTGCGGTCAGTAGTTTTCAGACCGCATGGAAACATGATAGCCAGCAGCAGTGCCGACAAAACCATCAAACTCTGGTCTGTTCCTAAAGAGTGACAATAAGCTTTTAGAAAGTAAACAAATCTTTATGAGTAACAGTATTAAGAGCGCCTACTTAATAACCTGAAGAAAAAAGCTCAAGCTTTTGGTTTAGAACTCACTTCTATTTCTGACCCTACGCAATTGTTAAGAGTCAAGGTACTTAGTTACAAGTTATTTTAGTACTATTCCTATTTAAAGATGTTATTTTTCATGAGTTTTACTATGAGTTATGGGATGAGTTTTATGAGTTTCAGAGTCGATGAGACAACTAATATTAAAAGTAATTCGCTGCAATGTTATATCTAATACGAATTTGGCTTACTTGCTCGAATAACTTATTACTGATATTAAAATTTACAATCTATCTTAATTTTTTTATTTAAAAGTTGACTATTTTGTCAATTTGTAGGTTTTAATTCTTAGTCAGAGAACGAACAATGCCCATACAACCAACTTATCCAGGCGTTTACGTAGAAGAAATTCCGAGTGGAGTACGCACGATTACAGGCGTATCTACTTCTATTACTGCCTTTATTGGTCGCGCCTTACGAGGCCCTGTAGACGAGCCGATTACTATTAACAGTTATGGCGACTTTGAACGCATTTTTGGCGGATTGTGGCTGAATAGTACCCTTGGCTATGCTGTACGAGATTTTTATCTCAACGGTGGTAGCCAAGCAATTATTGTCCGACTCACTCACTCCAAGTTGAAACAGGCAGAAGGGCAAGCTCCAGCAGAAGGTCAAACTTCAGGGGAAACTGAACCCACAGCTAAGAAAGCACAACTAAATGTGAATGGTCTTAACTTAGAAGCAGCCAATGAAGGCAGTTGGGGAAATGCTTTGAAAGTGCGGATTGAATATGTAGATACTAATGTCAGACGTGACGCAAATGAGCAAAAACTATTCAACATTACAGTTCTGGATCAAAAGACAAGTCAATTAGAAGTATTTCGCAACGTATCGGTGCTGCCAAATCATCCAAGACGAGTAGATAAAGTTTTGTTGAATGAATCTTATTTCGTTCGATTTAGAGATGAATCTCTGCCAACAGACAGACCAGCTGCTCATGCTCAACCCGCACCTGATAAAAGATTGTGGGATGATAATAACGATACAAATACCAAAGCGGAACCAAACAGCGGTGCGGATGGTGACGATCTAGATGTGAACGACTTCACAGGGACAAATAAGGAAGCAAATAAACAGGGTCTTTACGCTTTAAATAAAGCCGACCTGTTTAATATGCTTTGTATTCCGCCTTATAAAAACGATGGCAATATAAATTATGATTCTTTAGTCGATCAAGCAGCAGAATTTTGTAAAGAGCGTCGCGCGTTTTTCATCATCGATCCGCCCAGTACTTGGACTGATAAGGATAAGGCCAAAGCTGGTATTCAGAACGATCTTGGTGAACCAACTAGTTATGCTGCTGTTTTCTTTCCTCGAATCAAGCAACCAAATCCTTTACGGGAAAATCAAATAGAAGAATTTGTTCCCTGTGGTGCGATCGCAGGCGTATTTGCTCGTACTGATGTTCAACGCGGTGTGTGGAAAGCTCCAGCAGGCACAGAAGCAACATTGACAGGTGTACCACAATTGAGTGTACCTCTAACAGATCCAGAAAATGGAGAATTGAATCCTCTAGGAATCAATTGTTTGCGAACTTTACCAGCTTATGGTCGTGTGATTTGGGGATCGCGGACGCGGAATGGAGATGACCGTCTGACGGATGAATGGAAGTATATTCCGGTTCGCCGTTTCGCGCTTTTCTTGGAAGAAAGTCTTTATCGCGGTACGCAATGGGTTGTCTTTGAGCCAAATGACGAGCCGTTGTGGGCGCAAATTCGCTTGAATCTTGGAGCTTTTATGCACACTCTCTTCCTTCAAGGAGCCTTTCAAGGTCGTAAGCCGGAAGATGCTTACTTTGTGAAGTGTGATAAGGAAACAACAATCCAAAATGATATTAACTTAGGAATTGTGAATATCATTGTTGGTTTTGCTCCTCTCAAACCTGCTGAATTTGTCATTCTCAAGATTCAGCAAATAGCCGGACAAATAGCAGTTTAAGGAGAAATATATGCCTTCTATTTCAGGTAAACGTTTAGACCTCTACAAAAACTTTAAGTTTGTTGTGAAATTCGCTGGTAAAGACGTGGCTGGGGTAAGTAAAGTCAGTGGTTTGAAGCGAACCACTGAGGTCATAGAACACCGTACAGGTGGCGACCCTAGCACTGTCTATAAGTCTCCAGGACAAAGCAAGTACGATGCCATCACCTTAGAACGAGGTGTTAGCAAAGATCCTGATTTTGAACAATGGGCAAACAAAGTCTGGGCGCTTGGTGGTAGTCCAGAAGTGTCTCTGGCAGATTTCCGTAAAGATATCACTATTGAGGTTCGTGATGAAGCTGGTCAAAAAGCGACTTCATATAACATTTTTGGTTGCTGGGTTTCAGAATATCAAGCATTACCAGACCTAGATGCTAGTGCTAATGCTGTCGCTATCGAGTACATAAAGATAGAGAACGAAGGTTGGGAACGTGCTTGATGATTAACTCGGCTTAGTTAATCAAGATTTAATTGTTTAACCAGCAGGAAATTAACTATACGATTCCTATATGCGATCGCTATCAGCCTCGGAACTGTTAAATGTCTGGGAGTGGGGACTTAATCAGCCATCCTGGTCTAAAGCAATCAAGCTACTAGCTAGTGCTTGTCCTGAAACCTCCATAGATATGCTTACTCAATTCAGTCTCGGTCAGCGTGATGCTATGCTGCTGACATTGCGGGAGTGGACATTTGGTTCACAACTGGTTAGTCAAGTCACCTGTCCAAACTGTGGTGAAGTCTTGGAACTCAATTTTGATATTGCAGATATTCGTGTAGCACCACTGTCACTTGAACCAGTTGAAAAATATTGTCTTGAGCTT
Organism: Nostoc sp. C117; assembly: GCF_043099735.1. NCBI lineage: Bacteria > Bacillati > Cyanobacteriota > Cyanophyceae > Nostocales > Nostocaceae > Nostoc > Nostoc sp. C117. The sequence goes on along the minus strand of NZ_CP170989.1, from coordinate 204,681 downwards.
GCTGATTATCAGGTGAGTTTTCGTCTACCAAACAGTTTAGATATGATAGCGATCGCTGAACACAAACAGCCAGAGATTGCTCAAGAGATTTTATTAGAACGCTGTATTTTGCAAGCAGTGTGTAACGGCGAATATCTGCTGTTTCAGCAATTACCATCTCATACTAGAGATGCAATTATTACCCAAATGGCTCAAGCTGATCCTCAAGCAAATGTGCCAATTGATATTTCCTGTTCCGCTTGCAACCACCAATGGCAATCATTATTTGACATTGTGTCGTTCTTCTGGGCTGAGATTAACGCTTGGGGATTTCGAGTGTTGCGAGAGGTACATACTTTGGCTGCTGCTTACAGTTGGCGTGAAGCTGATATTTTGGCGATGAGTCCCAGACGGCGACAATTGTATTTAGAGATGGTGACGGACTGATGAGCAATTATCTCTTTCATTTGGTAGCTAAAAGCTTTAACTTAATGGATACAGTTCAACCTCTTGTCTTATCAGTCTTTGAACCGTTACCAGAGTCTAACCTTGACTGGGAGCCATCGATTACCACAGACTCAACTGAGTTAGAAACAACATCAGAAGCGGAAAAATTTCCTAATTTTGACATTGTGCAGTTGTTGGAGAAGCGATGCCTGCGGCGAGCTTCTCTACGAGACGCTCCGCGAACGCTAACGCCTGCAACAATAGGGCAAATATCTGAAGAGATAACTAACCCCCTGTTAACTAATTTAACTTCAACACCTGTTGAATCTTCTCAACCAATACTAAAGTCAATTCCTAATTTAACACAAAAGCCTGACTTAGAATTATCCTCTAATTGGCCTTTTTTAGATTCAGTTCTAACTCAAATCAGCACTAATAATCAGCAATTTACTTCAAACCCAGAGCAAAAAAAAAGCACTACTCCACTAACTTTTCCTGCTGCTCAATTATCACAGAAACAATCAAGTAAAATTAATCATGTTGTTTCTTCTATCCAACCTTCAAACTCAGAGCAAAAAACAAGCAATACCACACTAGATTTGGTTTCTGGTCAGTTATCACAGAAACAACTAACTAAAATTAATCCTGTTGTTTCTTCTGTCCAAAGTTCAAATATAGTAAACTGGGAACGATTGATAACTCAACGTTTTGTAGAATCAGAAAGAGTTTCACCGACTATAAATCAAATAGTACCTAATCCCAAGACAGAGTTATGGAAGTCTGCACTTGTGCCACAAACAAAGACTTCCCTATCGAATCATCTCGTTTCTGTACACAACACAAAATCAAATACTTCTCTCTCTAACCCCATCTTTGAACAGAGGCAGATTCCACTTAAATCTTTCCCCCAGCAACTAATTACAATCAATCGTCTGGGTTTATCTTTGCAATCACCTTTAAAGTCAGATTTGCAAACATATTTCTCCGAAAACCCAACAAAGACAGTAATGTTTTCCTTTACTCCTCAAGAAAAAATATTTTTTTTACAAAATCTAAATCCCGCAATTTCAAGGACTGCAATCGCAAAGGAAAACAATACTCCTGTCTCAAATTTATTTGAGCAAGAATCAGGAAAATTTACAACTAAATCATTAAATAACCAATCAATTGGAATTAATCAATCAGCTTCTCCTAATTCCTTACTAAAAGTATTGTATTTGAGACAAGATATCCCGGAAATGCAAGCAGAAACCAGGACTATTCTATCAATTACTAGCGTTCTAAAACAGGGGAAATCTGCAATTGAAAATTTACATAAGCAACCTATAGAAAATAATTCAGTATTTATCCATTCTCAGTTACCACAGGTCGAAAATTCTCAGAATTTTCCTCCTCAACTCCAATCAGAATCAACAGCGATATCTACGACGGGAAACTCTTGGAGAGGCTACACCAACGCCTACGCACCTACTATTTCTCAAGTTCTGCCTTTAACACCTATGCTAGCAGTGGAAACTAGCACTCCCGCCTCAAATTCTGTAATTCAACCACAAGAACAACTTGTGAGTGAATTATTATCACAAAAGCGATCGCTACAAAGAAATGGGAATGTTTCATCTACTCAAGTGCAAAAGTTGATAAATTTACAGCCATCTATTCCAGAAAAACCTGTAGACAGCGCACCTGTTGCTAATCAAATATTGCCCACAAATCAAAAATCATTAACACCTGGGTTGACCCTAGAAACTAGCACTGCCGACTTCAGTCCTGTAATTCAACACCAAAAACAGTCTGCAAGTGAATTAGTACAACAGCAATTACCGCAAATAATTGGGAATGAAAATGTTTTATCTTTGCAAGTAAAAAAGCTCATTAATTCACAACTAGATTCCAACCAGTTTTTAGAAGAACCTGTGGCGATGTCTACGACGGGTAACTCTTGGAGAGGCTACGCCAACGCCTACGCATCTGCAAGTGAGCGGGTACTATCTTTAACACCTGTGCCAACTATGGACACTAGCATTTCCGCCTTAAGTCCTGTAATTCAACCACAAGTACAACATGGAGCGATACCTTCTCTTCTCTACGAGAGGCTGCGCCAACGAGACGCTACGCCTAGCTTGCTTCCCCGTAGGGGTACGGTAAGCTCCGCTAACGCATCTACTATTGATAGTACCTTAGCGAATTCACACAAACAGAGCTTAACACCTACAATTGCTACAGAAACAATTGCCGAACCCCAGGAAAAACTTACGTCTAATGTGCCAGAAAATCAGCAGAGGTTTGTCCACAAAAATGTTTCATCAATACAGCCAATTGTCGCAGATGCTTCTGCTAAACTATCTTCGCTTGAGACAAACAGTTCTACTGCACCATTCGTAAATAATCTATCATCATCTATCGCTTCACAACCGATAACTCAGCTAACTGCTATTAATTCAGATATAATACCAACTCCTGCTTTACATCCTTCAACCCTAGGAATTGACATACAATCACAAGTCAACTTTTCTGACTCTCACTTGTCTGATTTCCGTAGAGAAAAAGCTTCTGCTCAGGAAGTCGGCTTACAAAACTATAATAAGAGCGATCGCAAACATATTGATATCCAGAAAATTGGTGTTGTCGAACAGTGGGAGGAATTGGGGCAAGCTGGGGCAGAGATGAACGTTAATTACGCCTATCATCCCGCAAATATGCAACGCCAGAAAATTAATCCCAATGAAGGTATATTCACCAGCCCAGTTGAAAACTTAATATTACCCCAGAACCCATCCCCTAACCTCTCTATGTCTGCGGATAGATTTAAAAAGCGCCAACATATTGGTAGCCAGAAAATTGGTGTTGTCGAACAGTGGGATGAATTGAGACAAGGTGATGCAGAGATGAACGTTAACTACGCCCATCATCCCGCAAATATGCAACGCCAGAAAATTAATCCCAATGAAGGTATATTCACCAGCCCAGTTGAAAATTCAATATTACCTCAGAATACATCCCCTAACTTGTCTATGTCTGCGGATAGAGGTAAAGATGAAGTGAAGTCTTTGTACTTTACGCAACTAGAGGAATCTGATTTCAGACCGCTATCTCAGCCTATCAATGACCTCACTGTAAAAAATTTGTCAGTTGTTGCAGCTAGTAGCAAAAAAGCCCAGAAGCGTTGGCGAAGCCCGTCGCAGACATCACCAGTGGGTTTGGATACACCACCTGCGATTCAAGTCACAATTGGTCGGCTAGAAATTTGCAGCGCAGCCCCAGCACCACCTCCGCCTCGACCAAAGCCCCGGACAGAACCATCTGTGATGAGTTTGAATGAATACTTGCAGCGACGTGCCAGAAGGAGGTAAGCGATGAGCAACGCTTTAGCTATTGCGGCTGTCACAATTACATTGCGTCACTTGCTACAGCAAAGGTTTGATGTTGAGAGTTCGGGGGGAATCACTGTGACGACACGACCATTGGATAAAGTACGAGATAATACTGTTAGTAGTGGCGATCAAGTTAATTTATTTCTCTACGATACTCAGATCAACGCGAGTTGGCGGAATATGGATATTCCTTCTCAAGTGAAGCCGGGTGAAACAGGACACCAGCTTTTGCCGTTGAACCTCTACTACCTACTGACTGCTTATGCCCAAAATGATGACTTTCCAGAACCTACGAGTCATCGGTTATTAGGCGTGGCTATGAGTGTTTTTAATGACCATCCTATGATTACTTCTGCGGATATTAGGGCAGCTTTGCCTACTACCGATCCGACTGAATACGACCTTGACTTACAAGAAGAACAGTTGCGAATTGATTATCAACCGCTATCTGTGGAAGAGGTGTTTAATCTCTGGTCAACTTTTCAAGTACCCTATCGAGTTTCAGCTGCTTATGAAGTGTCAGTAGTGCTGATTGAGAGTAGCTTGCCTGCAAAAACTCCACTACCAATTATTAAACGTCAGTCTAGCGATCGCGGCTCAATTCTGCAATCAAACCTATCGTCACCCTTACCCACATTAGTTTCTCTGCAATTACCTAACCAGCAAGCTAGCGCCAGATTGGGCGATATTCTGATTCTTAATGGTTTTCACTTAGATGCTGAAAATGTAGTTATATCTTTGACAAATATTCGGTTAGAAATTTCTCTGGAATTGCCACCTTTAGCAGAGATAACAGCAACAGATATTAGAGTTCAATTACCTGATGAGCCTGTAAATTGGGCGGCGGGTTTTTATACCGTGGTAGTCAAAGTAACGCGGACTAACGAACCAAGTCGGACTACCAATGAATTATCTTTTGCCTTAGCACCAAAAATCTTATATATTATACCACGACAGGCAACAGCAGATGCTAATGGCGAAGTAACCCTCACTTTGATTTTAAGCCCCCAAGTGCGACCAAGACAAAGGGTGGCGTTATTGTTAGGCGATCGCGAAGTGCTAGCTCAACCACATCCAAATCAAACAGATAGGCTGGAGTTTCGGATTGCAGGTGTTACACCGGGTGAGTATTTTGTACGAGTGCGGATTGATGGAGTAGATAGTTTGCTGGTGGATCGCACAGTGACACCGCCTGTTTTCGACCAGAACCAGAAGGTGGTGATTTTATGAACAACCTCGATTCTTGGAGAGCAAACAATGAAGAATACCTAGCAAATGAACTGGCTTGGCTACGCTGGCGTTTGTCTGAGTTTGCACAGTTACCTGATATTGAAAAGCCTAAAGTCACAGAAATGGCAATAGTGGAAGGGATGAATCCATCCACAGCACTAGTTCTATTAAGCCAAAAGTTAGATTTATCTGACTTTGAACAACAGGTCTTACTGTTATGCATTGCAATGGAATTAGATCCAGGTATAGCGCGTCTTTGCGCCAAAGCTTCAGATAATTCTCACCAGCCTTATCCTACCTTTGCCTTAGCTTTATCATTATTCGATGAACCTACTTGGGATGCCCTTTGTTGGGAACGACCTTTGCGTTACTGGCGATTAATTGAAATTCATCAGTCAGGAGTTCAACCGCTGACTACGAGTGGTTTACGGGTAGATGAACGTATATTAAATTATGTTAAAGGATTAAATTCTTTAGATGATCGCTTGGTATCGTTACTGATGGCGATGGAAACAGCTGAATGGAATGTAAAATTACCCCCATCTCAAAACGCTGTTGTCGAAACAATTATTCAGCAACTGCACCAAACGCAGAGAGAACAACGTTTACCTATTATTCAGCTAGTGGGGGCAGATTCCCTCAGCAAGCAACTAATAGCCCAACATGTAGCAGCCCAAGTAGATAAATATGTCTATCGTTTGGCAGTGGAATTATTGCCCACCCAAGCGGGAGAATTAGAGACGGTTGCTCGTTTGTGGCATCGGGAAAGCTTGTTATTACCGCTGGCGCTGTATTTAGATGCCCAAGAGGTTGACGGTAAACCGACTACAGAAGGACAAGCACTTCCCTTGCAGCGATTTATTACCCGCAGTGGTGGTCTACTTTTCCTTAGCACTCGTGAAGTTAGGCAATTGGGTCTGCCGACAATTGTCGTAGATGTTGAAAAGCCAACACTCACGGAACAAAAAGCAACTTGGACTGAGGCATTAGGAGGAGTAGCAGATACTAGTCCGCAACTTCTGGCGACTCAGTTTAACCTGAATTTAGTCAAGATTGAGCAGATTGCCCAGCAAGTGTTGGGGGAAATGCCGTCGCAGGAAGAAGACCTAACCCCCCCAGCCCCCCTTCCCTGCAAGGGAAGGGGGGAGGAAGAGGACTCCCCTCTCCTTGTAGGAGAGGGGTTGGGGGAGAGGTTCAACGAATCGGCTTGGAGAAAAACCTTGCGTGGTAAGCTTTGGTCAGCTTGTCTTGCTAGTACTCGTCCGCAGTTAGATACTTTAGCTCAACGCCTCGAGCCGAAAGCAACTTGGGATAATATTGTCCTACCAGCAGAAGAAACAAACTTGCTGCACCAAATTGCTGACCAAATCAGGCAGCGCAGCCTAGTTTATCAACAGTGGGGTTTTCACAACCGCATGAATCGGGGTATGGGGATTAGTGCCTTGTTTGCGGGAGAAAGTGGGACAGGGAAGACGATGGCGGCGGAGGTGATAGCTAATGATTTGCAGCTAAATCTTTATCGCATTGACCTTTCATCTGTAGTCAACAAATATATAGGAGAAACGGAGAAAAATCTGCGGCGTTTGTTTGATGCGGCGGAAGATGGGGGGGCGATTCTGTTTTTTGATGAAGCGGATGCCTTATTTGGTAAACGTTCTGAGGTGAAGGATAGCCATGACCGCTACGCCAATATTGAGGTGAATTACCTGTTGCAGCGATTGGAGGCTTATCGCGGTTTGGCAATTCTGGCAACGAATCTCAAGAGTTCGTTAGACCATGCCTTTATGCGTCGCTTGCGGTTTATTGTGAATTTTCCCTTTCCGGGTGTGGCTGAACGTCAGGTGATGTGGCAAAAGGTGTTTCCACCAGAGACACCAATACAGGATTTAGATTTTAACCGCTTGGCACGTTTGAATATGACAGGGGGCAGTATCCACAATATTGCTTTGAATGCAGCATTTCTGGCTGCTGGGGCTGGTACGCCTGTAACGATGCAGTTGATGTTAGCGGCGGCGCGGGCTGAATTTCGCAAATTGGATCGACCAGTGAATGAGACAGATTTTCGGGTTTCAATACTTACGGGGGTAAGGGTATGAATATCAATATTGATATAGAGAAGCTGATTTTAGAGGGAATGCCGATTTCTCCCAGTCAGGCGCGGTTATTGCAAGCAGAGGTAGAGAGTGAATTGGCGAAGTTGCTGGCTAATGAAGGTTTACCAGACAACTTGCTTTCAGGTGGGGTAGTGCCTGGTGGTGCTATTCAAGTAAAGCCTGGAATTAACCCCAGCCAAATGGGGCAACAAATTGCACAAGAAATAGTTATCAAAATGTTAGGAGAAAAATGATGAGTAGACCAGACGTAAAATGGATTCCTGCAAGCTCTAAAAATCAGACTGATTACCGTGAATCGACAATTGATTCTATTGTGTGTCACAACACCGACTGTTCATTACAAGCTGCTATAGCCACATTCCAAGACCGTGAAACGAAAGTTTCTGCACACTACATTGTTGCTCGTGACGGTACGTGCATCCAAATGGTGTTAGAAGATCATACCGCTTGGCACGCAGGTGACAGAGCTATGAATCATCGTTCTATCGGAATCGAACACGTTGCTGACAAAAATAATTTAGGTATGACACAAGAGCAACAACAGTGTTCGTTGAATCTCATTGGATATTTGGTGGATAAGTACAAAATTCAAAAGTCTCACATTCATACGCACCGTACAGTAGATACAATGGCTGGCGGAACTGATTGTCCCAAATGGATTTGGCCTGATGAAGCATCGTTTGAAAAGTTTAAAGAGACAATAGCATGAAATCTGACGAGATATTTCTGAAGCGACTGAGCAGCACAATGAACGGCATGTTGAATATTAAGGAATGAAACCATGACTGGTAAAAGAATTGCCCAAACTAATCAGCGGCAAAAAAGTGAGAAACCCCAGGCGAGTGGCATTTTACAGCGTGCTGGCGTTCGTTCTGTTTCGGACGCAGAGGTGCAATCAACAGATGATCGAGAAGCACAACCATTAAGTAATTCAGCTTTATCTAAAGACTTTAGTCGAGTACCTATCAGCACAACTAAACTACAGCAATTTCAGGCAAGAAATCCCCAAAGTCATTCGATACGACCTATCCAGGCAAAATTGACTATCCGGGAACCAGGCGATCGCTACGAACAGGAAGCGGATCGGGTAGCATCACAAGTAGTACAAAGGATCAATGCACCAGCAGAAGCAGGTGGAAAGGAAGGAGCGAAGGAACACTCCCCTCGACTCTACCCCTTAGTTCAGCCACTATCGCAAATTGGTATAAGAAAGAACGAAGCAAATAGAAACATGGAAGTTGTGCAAAGGGCGTTGCACAACAAAATCGTAAAAAAAGAAGGATTTAGTGACTGGGTCTGGAGCGACAATTTAAATATCAAATGGGGAAATTTTCCCGTTCCTCAGCACCCAGTATTAAATGATAATGTATTACACAACGAACTATTGGGTGGATATACTATTATGGATAATGAGGGAAAATATATACACAGCAAGCAATACGGACCATATACCCCGGGGATAGGGAAACAAAATCACGTTGAGAGGAAATTTTGGAATGCTGTTGTTCCTGACCTGGAGGAGATTTTGGAGAAATCTCAATATGTGGTAAGTAGTCAATTGGTGGTGATAGAAATAAACCAGAATCATACGCCATGTAGTGGAGCACAAGGATGTACAAACTTTCTTGACTTGAGCTTGAAAGAGATTAGTGAGAGTGAGGTGGTATCTGTGGTGGGACGCTTCAAGGCTTACAATCGATATGATACAGGACTGTCGGAAGTCCATCCGCTCAATACTAACTTGAAGAAAAACGAGAGGATGGACGCAAATGAGGAAGATATGAAGACAAGCGAGGGATTAGGAGCGAAAGTGTACCATTCATACACCCAGCAGGATAGGTATTCATCAATAACCTAGAGATCGCTTAATCTTGTAGTAGCGTGTCAAGACTAAAATGATGCGATAGAAAAGACTCGTAGTAGCACTTTGGCGCAGAAGTTGAGTATGAATCTAATGCACAAATTTAGCCTTGACACGCCAGTAGGTGCATTAGCGAATGTGTAACACACCAAACAAACCTCAAACAAAGCGATCGCCCACGCATAAATATTGATAAACGTGTGATTGCTAATAGAGTATAAAACTGATTTTAAATGCGATCGCTCATATATGAAGGTTGATGAACGGGCGATCGCTAATAGAGTATAGAACTGATTTTAAATGCGATCGCTAATTTGTAACTTAAGTCAAGGTTCGTAAGCTATCAATTGTCGAACAGCCCAAGTTGCTTATCAATCAAATTGAGGAATTTGACGATGAATCATAAGAGAATTACACAATTTAATCAGCAGCGTAAACTTGAGGCATCCCAAGAAAGTGGAATTTTACAGCGTGCAGCCGTTCGTTCTGTTTCGCAGTCAGAAGTGCAATCAACAGATGATCAAGAAGTACAGCCATTCAGTGATTCAGCTTTTTCCAAAGACTTTAGCCGAGTGCCTATCAGCACAACTAAACCACAGCAGATTATGGCGAAGTTGATGATTGGGCCTGTCGGGGATAAATACGAACAGGAAGCGGATCGGGTAGCGGCGCAGGTGGTGCAGCGAATAAATACACCTGCGTCTGTGCAGTCAGGTGAAGATGAAACTGTTCAGCGAGAGGAGATGGAGACAAAAGATAATGAAGCAAGACTGATGCGATCAACAATCTTACAGGATAGTTCTAATGATGGTGGGATGGCTGCTACCCCAGACATAGAAGCATCCATCAATCAGGCAAGGGGTAGTGGACAACCACTAGCAAACAATATCCGGGAACCGATGGAACAGGCATTTGGAACTGATTTCAGTAGAGTAAAGGTTCACACGGATACTCAATCTGACCAGTTGAATCAATCAATTCAGGCTCGTGCTTTCACTACAGGGCAGGATCTGTTCTTTCGGCAGGGGGAATATAATCCTGGAAGTCGAGGTGGGCAGGAGTTGATTGCCCATGAGTTGACGCATGTAGTGCAGCAGAATAGCAGTCCAGTGCAGCAGCTAGCTGCAAAAGAAGTGTCAACAAAAAATACGCAATGGAGTCATAAACTGACATCACATTCAGAAGTCATACAGCGAGTAAAAATTAATGGTGAGGAAAAAAGTAACTTTATGATAGCAACGCAGGTCAGTAAGGATTTCTATAATAACAATAATTTTGATGAAATTAGAACAGCGCTTAACGACTCTACAACCAAAGATTTTAAAAATAATGAAGAGATATTTTCGTATCTAAAAACCGAGAAAAAAATAATGCCTCAGGAAGAAAACGTAATTTCATCGAAACCCGCAGTCACTTCATCGACAGGATCTGCAACTTCTGTGCATAGCTCAATCCTAAAAGAGGTAGGACAGGTTTTAATAAACGGAAACCAAGTCATAGTGTATGGCAGAGGTAGCAGATACAAAGAACACATAAAACCTAAAAAAGCTCTTGAATACTTGAAGCAACAGCAAACAGACATAAAAGAAGGTAGTAATAATATATTGAAGATAGGAGAAGGAATAACGAAAGGATATTCAAAATATGGGAACATAATCTACGAGTATAAGGAAAGTGAAAAGAAACTCTATTATTGGCATGCACATGATGAAGGCGTTATGGGATGATAAGTAAGGGAAATCAAAGATATCAAAGTAGATAAGTGTTCCTATAAATTGACTATGAAGCAAAAATCATTTTTATTAGTGCCATTTTAACCCACGCAGACTACGATAAGGAGAATTGGAAAAATGACAACTGGTTTAACAAGCCCTACCCGTAAACTCAATTCTCAAGAAGCTTTTAAAGTACGATGCCTGGGTTTGGCGTAGCGATCGCTACTAATTGATTTCCTGAAGATCAATGATGAACAACGCTGGTAAATTACGGCGATCGCTAACGGCTTTCATTTGTTTGAATGCGTCGAATGTGTGGCTGCCATTCAGGAATTTTTGATTATGCAAAACATCCCAGGCAAATCTATCAACCTCTTTACAGGTAGCACCAAAGAGCCATTTTGCAATATCTACCACGATGGTCTGCAAGAAAACATCTCAACTAACGGACGACACCAGGCGATCGCACCCAATCAAAATGAAACATTCCCTAATATCTCTCAAACAGTCCACTCGCTTCGTCCGTAGTGCGATCGCCCACACATAAATATTGATAAACGTGCGATCGCTAATCTTGTAACGATAGTCTTAAAAGTCAAGTAAATCGCTCCCATAGCAAACTCGAACTAATCTGACTAATCTTTTATTTTCTCAGCAAAAAACTGATGTTAGACTTTATTCTCATTTCTAGCGATCAAGCCATATTCAACCCCATCTTTGGCAAAGCAATAGTTGTAGTGCGTCCTTTCATCTTAAAAGGTACTGGCATACCAACAGTTAACAAAAAAAATATTTGCGTTGTTGGTGACGAGAAAAAAGTTATTGTACCTGGTTGTTCTTACATAAGTCCGCCAAATATCACCCCTGGTACAGGAACACTTTCCATTCAATCCTTAGCCATCAATCAAAAAGCTAGAAAAGTTAAATCTACCCGAAAAGCAGTATTGCTCAAAGGTACTACCTTCATAGCGAGATTTCAAGTTATCGTGCCAGCTCAAATACCGCCAACACCAGTAACACCAGCAATACCAGACCCCATTCCTTTCTATCCTGGTACGGGATACTTTACTACTACAAATATGACAACAAAAGGTACTTGATAAAAATTTGTAGAGACACAACTTTTTGTACTCTTATTGACTATGCGATCACACTCTTTTAAAGTTTGCCTTTCTTAAAATTAGTACCAAAAAGCACAAATGATTTAGGAATAATTTTATGTCCAGCTTCCCCCGTGCGCCGAAAACATTAAAAGCAACGATCGCCGTCCTTGATGCTGTTAGCTTTTTACCCAAAGGATTGATTATACTGCAATACAATCCTGAAACACTCAGACGCACTTTACAGGTAAGAGGTGCGGGTTCTGAAGGAAGCGATCGCCTAGAAGCTTTGCGTCTAGTTGCACCACCGCTAGAGACAATTCAACTAGAGGCGGAAATTGATGCCACAGATCAACTGGAGTTTCCTGCAAAAAATCCAGATACAGTGTTGTTTGGCATATACCCTCAATTAGCAGCCCTAGAAACCCTGATCTATCCTAAAAGCAGCCAAATTCAGACAAACAATCAACTCGCCCGCACAGGTGTTTTAGAAATCTTACCAAATGAGGCGGATTTAAGTGTATTTATATGGAGCTTAAATCGTGTAATGCCAGTACGCCTCTCTGAGTTCAGCATTACCGAAGAAGCATTCGATTCTAAACTAAATCCCATTCGTGCCAAAGTCAGTTTAGGTATGCAAGTATTAAGCACAAATGATTTGAGATTTGACCATAAAGGCAGCAGCTTGTTCAGAGTCTATCACAAGCAAAAAGAGCTTCTAGCTAAGGTAAACACGGCTGCGATTGTTATCAAGACAGTTGCTTCTTTCTTATAAAGTTGGCTATCTTTAATCATGAATTATTTCATCTGTAAGTTTCTCAAAAATATCTCGGTAAATATAGGTTTTTAGTTGTAAAATAAAAAAGAGTAAAATGTTTACTGAAAGCAGTCGTTACTACGATATAGAAATTGCCAAGTGGCAAACAACATCAAATCAAACTATCAATTACCTCAGACGCAGATTTTTACCGTCATCACAAAGGTTTGAAATTCTTCAAGAACATCAAGTCAGCGAAGGCGATCGCCTAGATAATATCACTGCAAATTATCTGCATGACCCGGAAGTTTTTTGGCATCTATGCGATGCTAACAACGCTATGCACCCTGATGAATTGACTGCCCAAATTGGTCGGCGACTACGTATTCCTCTGATCTAAAAAGGTTAACTTATGCCTGACTCAGATATTCGCCTAAAACTCATGATTGGTAGCACCATACCAACACCTGCACCTTATGAAGTAATAGACGCGCTGATAGACTTAGAAGTGACTCAACAAGACCGCGATCGCAGTGCCTTTCAAATGACCTTTAGTCTTAGTAAAGAATTAAAAAACTTTTCAGATTATTGGTTACTTCAAAAAGATATTTTGAATCCTCCCAATCGAGTTGTTATTCAAATCATAGTTAATGTAAAAGTCGGTGTAAGCCGTAGTCTTCAAAGCCCTATATTAATTGATGGCATTATTACCGATCATCAAATTGCCCCAAGTAATCAACCAGGGGAATCAAGGCTAATAGTTACTGGTGAAGATATTAGTCTTATGCTCGATCTGGAAGATAAAAATGAAACTTACCTAAACTTATCTGATTCTCAAATTGTTAAGCAAATTTTACAAAAATATAAAGTTAAATATGGGCTGACATTAGATGTACAAGATACTACTAGAGATTTTTCACCCAAAAAAGAAGAACAAATTACCACTCAGCAAAGTACAGACTTACAGTTTATTCAGAAACTAGCTCTACGTAATAGTTTTATTTTTGAAATCAAGCCCGATAAAACTCCAGGAAAAAATATTGCTTATTGGGGTGAGGAAAAAAAGAAAGTTACCCCTTATCAACCAGCATTGTCAATGAACATGGGGGCGTTTACTAATGTAAATTCATCTATAAGTTTCAATTTTAATGCTCTAGAATCTATTAAACCTCAAGCATCAATTAGCGATGAAAAAACTGGAACATCAATTTCGATTCAAGTTCCTAAATCGCCCGGTCAAGCTTTAGCTAACAAGCCTGCTAAATCATTACGAACAGAAGTGCTACGTAGCACCAATAAACTCGAAAAAATCCTAGCTCAAAAGGAAACCGAATTATTAGCCAGCCGTTCGCAGGAAAATGCCGTAACTGCTACTGGGGAAGTAGATACTGTTCGCTACGGTTATGTCTTAGAAGTGCGTCAATTGGTGGGAGTGCGAGGTGTGGGAAAAACTTACGGCGGTTATTACTACGTCAAACAAGTAACGCATCGCATCAAGCGTGGCGAATATAAACAAAGTTTTACCTTGAAACGTGAGGGACAAGGTGCAACAATTCAGATGTTAAAAGTATGAACCAATCAAAACTTGATACTTATGGAAGTATAAATCAACAAAGACCTTCTTTTTACGGCAAATACCGAGGCGTAGTATTTAACAATGATGACCCCTGGAAGATTGGTCGCGTGCAGGCAAAAGTGGAAGAAATTTTTGGCAATGATCCCAGTGGTTGGGCATTACCCTGCGTTCCTTATGCTGGCATTGGAGTTGGGTTATTCTTGATTCCACCCAAAGGTGCTTTAGTGTGGATGGAGTTTGAAAACGGAGATCCAGACTACCCAATTTGGACTGGCTGCTTTTGGGCAGATGAAAAGGTTCCCAATATAGTACCAGCTAATCCTTATGACCCAGAAACTAAGGTACTTAAAACTGACATTGGCAAGATTGAAATCAATGATAAACAAGGTAAGCAGAGCATCACCATTGAAGCCAAAATCGGTAAGCAAACTATGAAAATAGTCATGGATAATTCGGGAATTGAAATCAACAATGGAAACAGTGCGACCGTGAAGCTGAATGGTAATAAGGTATCGATTAACAATTTTGATTTGGAAGTAACTTAATGCCAGAATATCTCGTAAATCTGCCCAGGCAAAGGAATGTCATCAACATCGATTTTCCCTTTCATTTCGATAGAAACTATCACACCTCCAGCACCAGCGATGAAAATAAACACATCCGTGACTTAATTGAACAACTACTCTTTACTACTCCCGGCGAACGAGTCAACCGCCCAGATTTCGGCAGTGGTGTATTGTCTTTAATTTTTGCACCCAATAGCCCCGAACTAGCAAAAGCTATGGAAATTACTATTCAAGCATCTATTGAGCAATGGTTGGGCGATTTAATCGATCTACAAACTTTGGAAGTAACAAGCATTGATTCCAGTCTTTACATAGTGGTGGAGTATTTGGTGCAAAGTTCTGGTGAAACACAAACGGCTACTTTTAGGACGACCATACCATGAACAGCCACACCCTTACTTTCCAAAACGAACAGCGCCGCCAAGAAATCCGTAGGCAAAGAAAAAACGGGCTAGATTATGTAGAAGTTAGCGATGATTTGCGATCGCGTAGCGGCTCCTTCGGAGCATCGCTATATGTCTACTTTTTAGGTTCGGTACCAGAAAACCTGAAAAAAGAGAATCTCTTGATTGAAGGCGGCCAGCGCATCCGCCATCTTCATGTGACTAATTTACAGGTAGAAAGTCCTCAAAATTGTGAGAGTTACTTAACAGTTAATCTTGACCAAACTGGCGATTTCTCTGTGTATACTTTGCGCTTGGTGTCATTAGATGAACAGGGCAAACCCACAGATCAACCATATCCCAATTTTGACCCGCGCTACTCCCAAGTAGAATTTAAATTCCGAGATGGGATCTGTAACACTGACATGGATTGCAAGCAAGAGCAAACTTGTCCGCCAACACAATTAGTTGAACCAGCTATCAACTATTTGGCTAAAGATTATGCTAGTTTTCGCCAGTTGATTTTAGACCGCCTCTCCCTAGTAATGCCGGATTGGGAAGAACGTCATGTTCCCGATTTAGGAATTACTTTAGTGGAAATCCTCGCTTATGTTGGCGATTATCTCAGCTACTATCAGGACGCTGTAGCCACTGAAGCTTATCTAGAAACTGCCCGTCAACGCATTTCTGTTCGCCGTCATGCCCGTCTGATCGATTATCCCATGCATGAGGGTTGTAATGCACGTACTTGGTTATGGCTGGAGACAAGTATTGATATTTCCCTGGAAACAAAAAATTTCTACTTTATTACTAATCATAAAAACGCGCCTCCCTTTGGCACTATCTTAGAAGATACTCGCCATCTAGATGATGTTCCTCCTAACAGTTATGAAGTTTTTGAACCGCTAACGCCCTTACCGATTCATCTCTACAACGCTCATAACAAAATCCTATTTTATACTTGGGGCGATCGCTCCTGTTGTCTTCCTCCTGGTTCCACAACCGCTACATTATTGGATGAATTTATACATCCCACACAGCCAGAGAGGGCAAATTCCTCTTCCCAACTTGAACATCAGCGAAAATTGCATCTGAAAATTGGTGACATCCTAATTTTTGAAGAAATTAGAAGTCCGAAAACAGGTATCCCAGAAGATGCAGATATGAAGCATCGCCATGCTGTACGCTTGACAAATGTCAAGGCAAGTGTAGACGAACTTTACAATCAGCCAATTGTCGAAATCGAATGGGCAGAAGAAGACGCATTACCTTTTCCCCTTTGTATTTCGGCAATAGTCCCACCAGATTGTCGGCTAGTTGATATTAGTGTTGCCAGAGGCAATGTGATTCTAGTCGATCATGGACGCACTATTGAACGGGAAGATTTAGGAACTGTACCGGGAAAAGAGATAATTCACGAGTGCGAAGAGGAAGGCGAACCTAGAGAAATTTTAGTAGTTGGCGATCGCTTCCGTCCTACTTTGCAAAAAACGCCTTTAATTTTCAGTCAACCTCTGTCTAGAAAAAACCTCACCCAAGATGCTAAAAGTCTCTTAATTCAAGACCCTCAGCAAGCATTACCCCAAATCCAGCTTAGGAGTACTGGAAATCACTCTACTTGGACTCCCCAATACGATCTCATAGACAGCAACAACGAAGATCAACATTTTGTTGTGGAAATGGACAACGATGGACAAGCTCACTTGCGTTTTGGAGACGGTGAATTAGGAATAAAACCAGCACCCAATACTCACTTCCAAGCAACTTACCGGGTAGGTAATGGACTTGCAGGTAATATTAGTGCTGAAGCGATTTCTTATATTGTTTTTCACAAAGAACCAATTAGTGGTTCGACATTGCAGCCACACCAGCCCTTCCCCGCTCAAGGTGGGACAGCACCCGAACCTCTATCTCAGGTGAAATTATATGCACCGCACCTATCTCACAAAAAATTAGAGCGTGCCATTACTGCTGATGACTACGCACAATTAGTAATGCAACATTTCCCAACAAAAGTTCAACAAGCAACAGCCACCTTACGCTGGACGGGCAGTGGGTATGAAGTCTGGGTGACAGTAGATCCCTTCAACAAAGAAACGGTAGATCGCAAATTACTGGAAAATATTACCACAGACCTAGAAAAATATCGTCGCATTGGTCATGATGTCATCGTTCAACGAGCAGCATACGTCTGTTTAGATATAGCGATGAGAGTTGATGTCAAATTTGACTATTTGCGCGGTCATGTCAAAGCTACTTTACTGGATATTTTCAGTAACCGGATTTTACCTGATGGTCGGCGTGGTTTTTTCCATCCCAATAACTTGACTTTTGGGCAAGGAATTGCATTAAGTCAGATTGTAGCTCAAGCTTATAGTGTTCCAGGCGTTGAAAGCGTCTCTATAACTAAGCTAGAACGTCTTTTTGCAGGTGACAATCAGGAGATTGAAGCAGGTTTTTTACCCATTGGTTCTTCGGAAATTGCCCGACTCGACAACAACCCCAACTTTCCCGAAAACGGTAAATTTACACTCGATTTGCGAGGTGGCAGATGAAATTAAGTTGTAGCTGTAACTGTCATAACTATAAACCAAGCGATCGCTCTAGTTGTGGTTGCTGTGAAGGTGTCGAAATTATCACTCCCACATCAGTAGCAAATCAACCTGGTTTTTCTACCCTAGCTTATCGAGTTGGAACCCATGCAAGCTTTTTCGAGACAATGAAAGCGCGTCTGGGTGAAAGCAAGTTTCCCTCACTCAAACATCTAAAAACCCGCGATCCTCAAGACACGTCTTTAGCTCTACTAGATGCTTGGGCTACTGTCGCAGACGTTCTAACATTTTATCAGGAACGCATAGCCAATGAAGGTTACTTACGTACAGCGATTGAGCGACGTTCCTTAGTAGAATTAGCTCGATTAGTAGACTATGCACATAGTCCCGGTGTCAGCGCCAGCGTTTATTTAGCTTTTACCCTAGAAGATGGTTACAATTTGGAAATTCCTGTTGGTTTGAGTAGCCAGAGTATACCTGATTCTAACGAATCGCCGGAATTTTTTGAAACATCCGAAAAACTGCAAGCTTATGCCCAGTTGAATCAACTCAAGCCCCGGATGAGTCAACCACAACAAGTTAATTCAACAACCGTTACCGAAATTGATAAGATTTATTTAGATGGTATAAATGCGAATCTCAAACCTAATGATCCACTTTTACTGATCTTTGGTGATGCTAAACAATTCATTCGCAAAATTCAAATTATTGAGCATCAACTAGAGGAAAACCGGACAAAAATTACATTACAATTACTACCAAAAGTTACACAAAAATTAACTAATAAAAATTTAGTAAATACAATAGAAGAAAGAATAAAACAATTAATAAAACTGCCATCCTTACAACCTGCCAATGCTCTAGAACTTGAGCGGACAAAACAACAGATTTTCTCTCCCGAAAATATTGATATGAATTTTCGGTTAATTAATAATACTTTAAATCCCGCTTCAAACACAGCAATATATCAAATTTTAACCAATAATAAAATTAATTCTGCTAATCAGTTAAACCGAATTGAGTTTTTAGGAATCAAAGCTGCACCTTTCGGACATGACGTAGCTTTAAAGCCGATTTTTGACCAGCAAGGGCGAATTGAAAAATATGAGGAATGGCAAATTGCAGATGTAAATGAGTCAATATCAAGCTCCTCTAGCACACTACCATCAGAATTACGAAATATCTTAGCCTTAGATGCTCAATATGATGGAATTATACCTGGAAGTTACCTAGCGATTGAACGTGTAGATATTAATGAAATTGAGATTTATCAAGTAATAAAAGTTGAAAATATCTCTAAAATCGCCTATAACATAGTAGGAAGAATTACCCAACTCACTTTAGATAAGCCTTGGTTAAAAGAACAGGATATATCTTTAGATGTTATGCGTAAAACCACAGTGTATCTCAAGAGTGAAGATTTGAATTTGGTGGAAAAACCAGTTGACCTGAAAGATGCACCAAGCGCTCAAAATTATATATCTGACCAGATGGAAATTGAACTAGACAATCTCTACGAAAATCTCCAACCTGGACGTTGGTTAATTATCTCCGGTGAACGCAGTGATATATCTGATGTCAACGGTGTCTGGGCTAGCGAAGTTGTTATGTTAGCTGGGGTGAGACAAGATATATCTGCGAATTTATCCAATGACAAACCCCATACATTCCTGAAATTTGCTAGACCTTTAGCTTATTCTTACAAACGAGAGACTGTTACTATCTATGGCAACGTAGTCAAAGCCACTCATGGCGAGACTCATACTGAAATACTGGGCAGTGGTGATGGTACTAAAGCAAATCAACAATTTACTCTATCACTACCGCCCCTTAGCTATCTACCAGCACCTATCCCTAGTGGCGTTGCTAGCACTTTAGAAGTATATGTTAATGATGTCCGTTGGCAAGAAGTAGAAAATTTGATTGAGTTAAGTCCAACAGACCGCGCTTATGTCACCCAAACTGATAGTGATGGCAATACAACTATTATCTTTGGCAATGGTGAACATGGAGCTAGGTTGCCTAGTGGGATTGAAAATGTCAAAGCAGTCTACCGCGCTGGCACTGGCAAAAGTGGTAATGTTGCAGCAGAAAAAATTACGCAACTGGCAATGCAACCTCTAGGTTTGAGTGGCGTACTCAACCCCATAGCAGCAACAGGAGGCGCAGACCCAGAAAGCGATTATGAAATACGCCGTAATGCACCCGTTGGCATAACATCTCTCAACCGTGCAGTTTCCGTGCAGGACTATGCCAATTTTGCGCGTACTTTTACTGGAATTGGCAAATCAAATGCTCAACGTCTTTCAAATGGTTCGGAGCAAATTCTGCACATTACCATCGCTGGGGCTGATGATATTTATATTGATAGAAATTCAGATTTATATCGCAGTTTTGTGCAAGCATTATACCAGTTTGGCGACCCCTATCAGTCACTAAAAATAGATATGCGGGAACTAATGCTGTTAATTATCAGCGCCAATGTGCGAATCTTAGCAAATTATCAATGGGAGTCTGTAGCATTGATAATTCGCAGTGCTTTGTTCGATAAATTTAGCTTTGAAAATCAGGAACTAGGAGAAAATGTTGTCCTCAGTGGAGTTATCAGCACGATTCAACAAGTACCTGGGGTAGACTACGTGGATGTAGATATTTTAGATAGCGTTTCCGAAACTGAAGCCAAAAATCCAGACATTTTAAATGCAAAACTTCAAGAATTGGCAAAAGTAGGCAGCACTCGTGGAAATGGACAACCAAAACAATGGATTCCTGTAAACTTAGCTGTTTTTGATTCAACAACAAATCAACTTTTCCCGGCTCAATTAGCTATTCTCAACCCGAAAGTACCAGATACACTAATTCTGAAGGAGTTGAAATCATGAGCAATTCCCCAGACCGTCTTTATGAACTGTTGCCAGCCGTTTACCGCATACGTGATGCAGAACTTGGCTATCCCCTACGGGATTTATTACGTGTCATTGCTGAACAAGTAGATATTGTTGAAGCAGATATTACTCAACTCTATGAGAACTGGTTTATTGAAACTTGCCAAGATTGGGTAGTACCATACATTGGTGATTTAATTGGTTATCAAAGCGTTCATAGTTCTGGTACAAAACAGCAAGATAACAAGATTTTAAATCCTCGTCGGGAAGTAGCAAATACTATTCGCTATCGACGGCGCAAGGGAACGCTAGCTTTGTTGGAATTGCTGGCTGATAAAATAGCTGGCTGGCCGATACGAGTTGTAGAATTTGATCGGCTAGTTAGCAAAACACAGCATATCAATCACCTGCGTTCGTCAACCTCAACAACATTAAATCTGCGCCAGGTGGATGGAATCACAAAATTAAATAGCCCATTCGATGAATTAGCTCATACAGTAGATATCCACCATATTTCTTCACAAGAGCAACCTGGAAAGTATAATACTCCAAATATTGGTATTTTTGTTTGGCGATTAAAAGCTTATTCTATGACTGTCACACCAGCTTTCTGTTTGGAAGAAGTTAGCTCTAACTGCTACACATTTAGTATTACGGGTAACGACACTCCGCTTTACACTCGTCCCCAATTAGCAAAAGATGGAACCCAAATTGATTGCGAATTAAATTTACCTATTCCCATTCAACGGCAAGTTTTGCAATCTCACAAAAGCGATTATTTTGATTCAAACCCAAATCCAGAAGAATTTACCAAAAGTTTGCAAGTCTGGAAAGGTGTTGGCTCAAAACTGCATCTAATCTCTCCAGAGCAAATTATTATTGCCGATCTGGGCGATTGGAATTATCAACTAGAGCAAGACTATATAGCAGTTGATCCAGAATTAGGCCGAATGATTTTTCCGATCCGCCAGTTACCAAAAAATGGTGTTTGGGTTTCTTATCATTATGGTTTCAGTGCTGATATTGGTGGTGGCGAATATGACCGAACTTTGTTAGATTCTACAGCACATTTCTTACTTGATGTTGGTGATATTCAAGAGCCAGCAATTTTTAGCTCACAACAAGATGCTTCTGCATTATCCGAGTTTTTGCGATCGCAATTTTCCAGTGATACCCAAAGGCTTTTGGATGCCTACACCAGTCCTCCTCCCGAACCAGCTTTAATTGCAGCTTTGCTTCCAGAGCTAAATCAACTACTTTTAGGTAAAAGCCTTTACGATCAACAACGTTTTGCATCTATCACCTTGAGTGCCAAAACTAAACGTTTGGTTCAGCAAAATCTCCACGGCAAAGAACTGATTCGCTGTAATCGTTTGCTATTAGAAGAAGCTTTTCCATCTCAAATCAGAAAGCATTATGCTCATTACAGCGTTAGTCAAACTTCACAAGGGTATTATCAAACTATTACTGAAGCAATCTCACAGTGGCAACGAGACAAACCCCATAATGCTGTGATTGAAATTATTGATAGTGGTGTTTATGTAGAACGAATTAATATTGAACTGGAAAACAATCAAAGTCTGCAATTACGTGCAGCTAACCACAAGCGTCCGGTGATACGCATTCTCGATTGGAGAACTTCTTTAGGTGATGCTTTAAATGTTACAGTAGAGTCAGGAAGTTGCTTTGTTCTCGATGGTTTATTGATTACTGGTCGGGGAGTGCATATAGAAGGTAATCCTACTCAATTTGGAGATTATTCTACCTCTATTATGCAAAAACCAGCTGCGATTATTATCCGTCATTCTACATTAGTGCCGGGTTGGTCATTACATTGTGACTGTGAACCCCGACGTTCTAGCGAGCCAAGTTTGGAGTTATTTAATATCAATGCGTGCGTAACGATCGCACACAGTATTATTGGCTCCATTCAGGTTAACCAAGATGAGGTAGAGACTGACCCTTTACCCATAAATATTAGCGATAGCATTATAGATGCTATCAGTATAGAAGGTGAAGCGATCGGTGCAGTGGGTTATTCCATAGCCCATGTGCGGTTGACTATTGCACGTTGCACAGTCTTTGGTCAGATTCAAGTACATACAATTGATTTAGCAGAAAACAGTATTTTTAACGGCATTATATTCGTTGCTCGTCGCCAACAAGGTTGTATCCGTTTCTGCTACGTGATGCCTACCTCACGCACACCACGTCGGTATAATTGTCAACCTGATTTAGTCGAGCAGATGGTTAAACAAAAAACAGAACTACAGCCAGAACAAATAGAGGCGGAACAACTTATCGTTAGATACCGCGTACAACCTCAATTCAACAGTATACATTATGGCACACCTACTTATTGTCAGTTAGCGTCAACCTGTGCTGAAGAAATTAAACGTGGCGCTGATGATGAATCAGAAATGGGTGCTTTTCACAATCTATATCAGCCTCAAAAAGAGGCTAACCTACGCATCCATTTAGATGAATATACACCCGCTAATACTGAAATTGGCATTATTTACGCTAGCTAAAGAGGATTTTATGCAAGGAGAATTTAGAGGCGATTTTACTCGTGATACCTACGACAAAAGCAAGCACTTCCTTCGAGTATTGATGCAACAAGGTAGAGTGCAATTAGATGCAGACTTCAACGAACAGACATCAATTTTACTAAATCGCCTGCAAAATTTGGCCAAAGATATATTTGGACTACAAGGTGGCCCAGAGCAGAATTGTGGCTTTGAATTTATCGCCACGGACGAGCAAATTAATAATATTAACAATCTCAGTGAGGAAAAAAAACAAGAACTAAAGCAACTACTCCAATCTGAAAAGTATTTAATTGGCAAAGGCAACTATTATGTAGATGGTATACTTTGTGAAAATGAGGAACTTGTATCTTATCCTCATCAGCCAGATTTTACGCCGGAAGCCACAGATACTTGTAAAGTTCAATTAAATGGAGCAGCATATCTTGCTTATCTTGATGTTTGGGAACGACAGATAACCCCGATTGAAGATCGTGACGATCGCAAAATTAATATTCGTGAAGTTGCTTTAGGGGGAGCAGATACAGCAATTCGCTCTAAGTTAGTTTGGCAAGTCAAGCTCAAACAATTAAAAGATAATCAAGATATTGAAACGGTTGCCAAACAAGTTAGTAAGGATCGTGATTATTTTCAGAGTGTGCTAGGTCAAGAATTATTGAAGCCTGGAAAAGGCGAAATTATTGCCAGAATTACAAAGCCTAGTTCTACAGGAATAAACGATCCATGTGTTATTCCGTTTAATTCCAAATTTCGTGGTGCTGAAAACCATCTTTATCGGGCGGAAATTTTTAGAGTTTCTACTGCTAAAAACACTAATCAACTATCATTTGTTTGGTCACGCGAGAATAGCTCAATTGTTTTTCCTATTGTGACATCTACTGAGAAAAATTCCTCAGTACTTGTATTCAAGCTAGAACATTTAGGAAAAGACAAAAATTCTAGTTTATCAGCAGGTGATTGGGTTGAAATCATCAATGATGATTATATACTTGGAGATAGCGATCGCCAACTACTAAAAGTTGAGCAAGTGGATCGCATTGAGAATCAAGTAATTCTCTCAGGAGATAGCAAGAGTAACACATTGCTTCCAGAAAAGCACCCTCTATTACGCCGTTGGGACTCTAAAGAAGTCAAAGTAAATTTATCTGAAGAGGGGAATAAATGGTTTCCCCTTGAAGATGGAATTGAGATTCAATTTAAAGCAGATACTCAGAATAACTTTTATCAGGTAGGTGATTATTGGTTAATTCCTGTCCGAACAGCTACTGGCAATGTAGAATGGCCTAAACAAAAAAACAAAGAAGGAAAATTAGAGCCTCAACCTCAACTACCGCACGGTATAGCGCATTATTATGCACCTCTAGCAGTATTTTTAGGTAATCCTAATAATGTAACAGTTTATGATTGCCGAAGAAAGATTGGTAGTCAAGAAAGCACTATACCACCTATAAGTAATAAAAATAATAATCCTGTAGTAGCGAATTATCAAGAAAATCCTGCAACACCTATTAATCAGAAAGAAATCACTACAGAAGCCATAACAGAATTCAATCGCATAATCAATGCTAGTTGGCATCACGATCAAGTTTTAGAAGCTACTATTGCAGAAGCACAGGAAAATTATAACAATGTCCCAGAGGATCAATTATTTAATTTAAAATCTCAGGATTTTAGAAATTTATTTACTAAACTAGGTTTAGTAATTCAATTTCAAAAACCAGTAAGAATTGATAGTTTACATAAGAGTAGTATATCTGTTTTAGCTCATACGGATAATGTGTTGAAAGGTGAAGTATTTTATATATTGCCAATGAAAGTTGAGCCAGTTCAAGTTACAAAAACTGAAATAAAATCTATCCGTTGGGCAATGGGCAATGATATATTAGATAGTAATATCAATCTAATTACAGAAGTTGAACCTTTGACAAGTGAAGATAATGCTTATACAGAAGCTGTTAGATTAATTACACCTGATGATTGGTCGCAAAAAGCTGTCTTTTACCAAAGTAATATCTATCAGTTTACTGTCTCATTACATGGTGACTGGATTATGAATGAAGAACCATTGTTTGAGAGCGAAAAGTTTAATTTACAAGGGGATTTAAATAAAGGGATGATTCCTGATGGATTACGTCAGCAATTTCAACAAAAACGAATTTCCCTGTCCCCAAATATTACTTTGTTTACGGAAAAAGAAAATTTAAAATGGCGGTTAGTCGATGCAGGTCAAATTTACATTCTTAAACTAAATAACAATAAATTAACAGTTAGCAAAATTCAGGCATTGGATGGTAACAATATTTGGCCTGGTGTTCCTGAGCGATTTAGTGGAAATGGCTCTGAAGGAGGTGATTGGGTAAGTATTATTCATATCAAAACTTGACTTGCAGAAATTGGCGCGAATGCAGGAATAAGACGGGATATTCAGAGAGTTCAGGCGCTCATCTGATGCTATTCTAGGAAACGTTTAGAACAAACCCAACACATCAGGCAATACCTGTGCCAAAAAAAGAGTATGAAGGGAAAGGGCTGATGTAGTAGAGTTATTGTCTTCCACAACGACAAGTCAAAAGTTACAATTCGCCCATATTCGACATCCTATCACTTTTACAATGCTGGCTACCGCAAATAAATGCTACGACCATGCGGCAATTGAATCAGATAATCATAGCGATGTTAGCAATGAGCAGGCGAGTTACCATCTTGGGGAATTCTCGTTGGATTAGCAATTTTGATTTTTTTGTCTAGGATTAGTTTTTTATAAGTTTTTATCTTTCCTCATTTAATATTTGATTATGGAATTAGTATTAGTGAAGCTAGGAGGTTCCTTAATTACTGACAAGGACAAACCTTATACTGCTCGAAGAGAAGTTATAACACAACTGGTTGAGCAAGTGAGCCTAATCAAACGTGAAAATCCTAATCTAAAACTGATTATTGGTAACGGTGCTGGTTCTTTCGCCCACCAATCAGCGAATAAATATAATACAATTAACGGTTTTTCAGGTGATGAAGAAAAACTAGGGTTCTGCTTAGTTCACCAAGATGCTTTAGATTTAAATTCTCTACTAGCTAAAAATTTTTTACAGGCAGGTTTACCAGTGGTAAGTTTGCCACCTATTACTATGATAATCACTCATAGCAAAAAACTATTGAAGAGTGACTTTAGTATGATAGAAAGTAGTCTACAAGCAGGTTTAATTCCTTTAGTTTTCGGTGATGTAGTTCTAGATCAGGCTATTGGTGGTACTGTCTTTTCGACAGATACAATGCTTGCAGAACTAGCGAAATACTTCTATCTTCAAGGTAAGTTTAAAATTCGACTAATAAATGTTGGAAATTATGCAGGTGTATATGACCAAGAGGGGCAAGTAGTTTCCAATATTACTCAAGCTAACTATTCTCAGATTAAACCTTTCTTGGGCAAGAGCAAATCAGTAGATGTTACTGGCGGGATGGCTAAGAAAGTTGAGGAGTTTTTGACTATTTCTAGTTTAGGGATTGACTGCTGGATAATTGATGGGAATATCCCAGGGAATTTAGCCTCTTCAGTTTTAGGTGCGCCAACTCTAGGCACTTTAATTAGGGCATTTTAACTAAAATGATTTCAAAACTGTTGGTAGTTAATCTGAATTACTTACCTTTAATCTTTTGGAGATAACTCATTGAGAAAGGCAGAGGGCAGTTCGAGCTTGCGGCAGCTATGAATCTATCCCACTAATAAAATTATGCGAACCCAGATGTGAACTGTCGCTAAGGAAAGAAAACCATTGAAGCAGGCGGAAATTCGCTCCCACCGCACAACCTCTGTGCTTCTTCTTTTTTGTCCCCTGCTTGTTGGTTGTCCTCTTCCTTACCTGTACCAACACATTTTAAGTGAGTTGTTCTTGGTTTGTCATAAAAATGCTCCTGATAATTGTTTCTGTATGTGAGTAAATAACTGCGCGGCGAAACTGGGAGGCACGGAATACCCAATGATTGACCCCGCCGTAGCAGTTTCGTTGGGAAATTCGTACCAACCGGGAAACCCTTGCAAGATTGCAGCCCCCTCAATAGACAAAGACTTAACCGTACCATCCGGCAACCAGATATCAGCGAATTTGCTTCGGTTGCAACCTTTGTGATCTGTAAAATGCGATCGCAGTATCGTGTTGCAAGGTAAATGTCCGGGTTTATACTTGGACTCTGTACGCCCCCCAACTCTTTCTATTAACAATGGTGTTGGCGCATTCCCGGCTAAAAATTTCTCCAAAGCTTGCTGTTGCTTGAGCAGTAGTTGAGAGTCGGGCATCGTGCGGATTAGATGAGCGATCGCCCCATACCAACCGATAGGGTCAGATGTAGGTGGTAGTGAGATAGCCAAATCCCGGCAAGCAATCAGGACTAACCGCCGCCGCGCCTGGGGTAGCCCAAAGTCAGCCATGTTGACCACGCTGTAATCGACTGAGTACCCCTCTTGCTCCAAAGCATTCAGAATGATGGCAAAACTCTGACTGTTCTGATAACGCAGCACATTTTCGAGAGTAAACACCCGTGGCTGCAACTGTCGGATCGCTTCAGTAATAGCGATCGCAGCCGTCATATCATCAGCCGTTTCCATGCCTTTTCCCGCCTTAGCTGTGTGAGCTTGGCTGAAGTTGGCACACACTGGGGAGGCATGAAGGTAGTCGGGGCGGCGGGGAAAACCTATGAATCCTAACTGCGCTACTTCTTGGACTGTTAGCTGGATTATTCTACAGCCATATTCATGAAAGTTACGGTGATGATTGAGAGCGATCGCCCTGCTCAAGTCTGGTTTACTTGGGTCAAACTCCACTGCAATGACTGGGCGAATACCAGCTTGAAGCATCCCAGCTTCAATCCCACCGCCACCCGCGAAAAGTACTACAGCGATCGGGGCATCATCTGGCAGAACTGGTTTTAATTTTGTGTTATCAAAATTTTTGCAGACATCTAATTTTGATGATGTCTTTTTGGTTTTCGCTCTCTTGATAAAAGCGATAATATCTTCCCTGGTTGCCCCAAGGTGTTGTAGTGTGCGAATCATGGGAACTGATTTAATCATGCAGCCACCTCCATAACCAAATCATCGGGTACTTCAAAAATTCCCAACCGCCCAATGTAAGGAATCGGTGTAATCTCGCGTGGATTTTCCAGCTTCCAGTGATATTGCCCAGGCATCCCCCAACCAGATGCAACTTGTGAAAACTTGCAATCTACTATTGTGACAATGCCAATAACTTGACCGCGACGTAGAGAGATTAACTCTGGGATTACTACCCCCATCCCTTGGCAAAATTCTCTGGCTAGCTGGTACTCTTTTCTGGTGCAGGTTTTTGCGGCGTGAATCAGAATGTCGCCGCGATAATGAATGGGCCAGCCACGGTTTTCAATATCCTTTAGAGCATAAATAATTGCCCATGCCCAAGGCTGACGGACGGATAGCGCTTTCATCTGTTTTAAAACTCCAGTAGTTGAATGTATGCGTCTAATGCTGCAAGTGCTGGATGTGGATGTATTTGCGACTTCAGCCCATTACAGATTGTGGCGATAGTTCCAAGCTCTATGAAAGTGAAATGAATATTGGACTGACGGCCAGAACAGCGATGTATAACTGTTAGAAGAACAAAATTCAACTGTCTGAGAATTACATCTTCAGCTACATGAAGTCGCCAAGTAAGGTTTTTGGAAGTAACCGAACGCCAGGGGTTATCGAAAGAACATTTTTCAACTTGGGGCAGCATTTTTACCTTAAACCTGTAATCCCTGTCAGTGGTAGAGCATTCATCAGGGGCAAGAGCCGCCCACTGTTGTAAAAGCTGTTGGTAAGTTTTAATCATTCTCAGTTCCCGCATAAAAGACAATGTTTATCCTCCAGTAGCTCCTTAAAAACTACGACCACGAGATAAATTCTTGAATCTGGTGAACTGATGGTCAAACAAAAGCTTGACTGTACCAGTGGGGCCATTGCGTTGCTTGCGAACAACTAACTCAGCAATGCCACGATCTGGGGTATCGGGGTTATACATTTCTTCGCGGTAAAGCATGATCACAACATCACTGTCTTGCTCAACAGCACCACTGTCTTTTAAATCACTTAGTACAGGGCGTTTATCGTTACGATGTTCAACTTCGCGGTTGAGTTGGGACAAAGCCAGTACAGGCACATCCAAATCTTTGGCTAATCTTTTTAATCCTCGGCTGATTTCACCGACTCGTTGAGCCATGTTCACCCGTGAATCAGTATCAAGAGCCATCAGTTGTAAGTAGTCAATGATCACAAGCCCAACACCACCGTAATGGGATGAAATTCGGCGGACTTGGCTACGGATTTCATTAAGAGAAGGGCAAGATTCGTCGTTGATGAAAATCTGTTGTTCGCTTAACTGCGCGATCGCCACGCTCAAAGGTTCCCACTGGCTGTCAGAGACATTCCCAGTTTCCAAGAAGTTATTTTCAATGCCAGATTCACTGCTTAAAAATCGCTGTACGTACTCATCAGTAGACATTTCCAAGCTGAAAACGCAGATCGGCATCTTCCCAGTTTTGGCAACATTGAGAGCGAGATTACCAGCCAAAGCAGATTTACCAACAGAAGGACGAGCAGCCAGTACATACAACCGTCCTTTGCGAAAACCACCGCCGAGTATACTGTCCAGGTCATAAAATCCACTGCTTGCTGCTGGTGATCCCTTACCAGTATGACGCGCTTCAATTTCGGTAAAAGTGTCGGCTAAGGCATGAGAAATATGAACCAAGTCAGAGGCAGAATGCTCAGACGCAATGCAGTAGACTTTTTGTTCGGCTTCGTCGAGAATTACAGGTAAATCAGTTTCGGTGGCATAGCCGAGTTGAACAATCTCAGTGCCAGCAAGGATTAACTGCCGCCTTTGGTATTTTTCCATTACCAAGTCAGCTAAAACATCGATGTTCACAGCTGAAACAGTACGGTCAACCAGACTGGCCAGTTTATTGCGTCCACCGATACGGAACAATAAACCATTATCAGACAACCAGTTGGTGATGCAAAGCAAATCCGTTGGTAATCCTTGGCTGTACAGTCGTAGGGCTGCTTGATAAATGTCTTTGTGGGCATTGATGTAAAAAGCATCTATCACCAAGCGATCGCTGATTCGGCTCATGGCGCTTGGGTCGAGCATGATGCCACCGAGTATCACTTCTTCAGCCTCAATGCTTTGTGGGGGTAAGCGGTCTTGTTGGGATGTGAAGTTTGTTTTGTCTTGTGCCATAGTTCACCTCATTTGAAAATTTTGATTTCTAGAAAATCTAGATTCCATATTGCTCACGCAGCTTGCGGATGTAAGTACACATACATTTGAGGATGTGTAAGTTTTAACCAATCTAACCATTTGAGCGTTGCACCTGGATCTTGTTGGTCATAACGGCTGCTGAAAGAAGCGATCGCTTTGTCTTTACCAACTTCATCCATGCGGTCTAGAAGTTCACTGAAGGTCGCTTTATGCCAATCAAGAGAACGATTTGAGTAGTAACCGATGGGTTGGTCATTGGCTTTTGATTGTTCAGTTTGTGGCGTAGATAATTCAAGAACTTTTGACCAATAAACCAACAGTTCTTCTAAACCAGCTTTACTCACCTCCAAATTGCTGATTGATTTGATCACAGTGGGGACTTTTTGCTGCCAATTAACCTTGTCCCACTCGGCTCTCTCCTTGGCGATTAACTCCACCAAACGGCGATCGCAAGTTTGGTAAATATTGTCTCTGCAAGAAGTACGCCAGGGGAAACGCCAAGAACGGAGCTTGATTTCATTTCTGTAAACTGCGGGTAAAGGCTCAGATGCCAAGATGCCGGGGTCAAGCAAGATGTGATTGAGCAAATCATCAATCGACTGAAATTTTGGTTTGCTTGGTTTCTTGTTTGCTTGTTCGTTTTTTTTATCGAACAACCCCGCCGCAATAGTTGATCCTCTTGAGGTGTTATTAGTTTGTTGCAAAGACCCGGAATTTTTTAACAACGAAGTGGGTTGTTGTGGGGTTGGTTTTTCTGGAGTTGGTTCTTCTAAGCTTGGTTTTTTTGAAGTTGCTTCTTCAAGTTCAACTTCTTTCGTTGTTAAATCAAGTTCTTCTTTTTCACATACACTTTCTTGGGTGGGGGGCGCGGGTGGCGAAGCCAGGGGCGCATTGTGTGTAATCTCTGAAGTAATCTTTGAAGTAATCTCTGTATCTATTAGATCATCTTGACAAAATGTTAATTTTAAATTTGACATTTTGTTAAGTTCTAACTCACCATTTTGTAAACTTGGACTTTGACATTTTGTTAAGTTACCATTTTGGTCAGAACGGGCAAATGTTGTCTTAATCCGCTCAGGAGCATTAGGAGGAGCTTGTACAACAGCTTGTAGTTCATTCAAGAAGTTTTCCCAGTCAATGCGGATGTGTTTTATGGGGCTATTTCCAAATTTATAAGTTGCAGTTTTAATCAGATTTTTGGACTGCAAAAGCTTAGTAGCTAAATCAAACTGTCTGGGTGTAATTCTGCACTCCTTCCACCAATCATCACGCTTTTTAGCCAGCCAATTGTACCCATCACGTTCAATTTTGAGTCGGGATTGCCCTTCATGATCCGGTAAATGCCAGTAGATGATCTGACTAAGTAAAATTCCAGCGATTAAGTCACCACCAGCCACGTCTACATAACAACGTTTGACTTCTATCGTGTCCCTAGAACGCGATTCCCAGGCTAGAAAACTGTTTTGATCAGAGAGCCAATTCATCTTTCTAGACCTCCAAAAATCATGTTTTCTGCTAAAATCATGGTTATAATCTCCATTCCTCAAAAATTGTGAGTTTATTCTTCCCCCGCACTGCGCTACAGGCGGGGGTTTTGCTTTATTCACGCATCAAACGGAAATTGTCTAACTTGCAGATGAAGAGGAAACTCTTCAATTTTTCCCCCTTTTTTGTCACGGGTTTTGAATCGCTGTCCCCCAAATTTCGCATTTGCCCCCAACTGTTTCACAAATACGGGTGTTTTCGATTGTTGGCATTGTTGGACAATTGAATTAATCCATTCGATGTGGCATGGTCTTGAATTTGGGCCAGACTCACCACCAACAATTACTAACTGAACATCATTCAAGTAGTGAGTGATATCACCCAAATCTTCTAACAATGGTTCAACTGACCAGAAGCGGATTAAAGCCGGAATTTGAGCAAGAAATTGACTACGTTCTTCTAAAGTACGGCGATTCTCAATCGAAGTTCCTGGCCAAATATTTAAAGGTAGCTTGTCTAGTCCATGACAGGAGAGCCATTCATCCATAGATGACAGCATGATTTCTGGGCGTTTGGTGAGAATCTGAAATACTTGATTGGGAGCAACGAACATTCCGTCCAGCATTTCATGTTGCCAAAAACGCGGAACCCACTCACCAAAAACATCAGTCATTGAAGAAACGAAATGCTTCTTAGGTTTTCTTTGGAATCCCCATTTCCGAATAGCTTCTGTATCTAACACTAGTTCGGGTGGTTGCCCAGTGTAGGGTTTCTTATTCCCACCAAAGAAAGAATTTTGATTCAGCTTTTCGCTATAGCAATTCTTACACCCCTCTGAGATTTTTTGACACCACCAACCGCCGACTTTAGCACGGATGATATTATCTGTTAAGTCTGTCCACTCTATGTTTGTTGGCATAAACACCTCTGAAATTTGAAACTAGACAATATATTTGAAAATGGCTAATAAAACACCTCTTACTGAATACGATTCTCCTTGGAAGCAAATACTACAGTTGTATTTTCAAGACTTCATGTTGTTCTTTTTTCCCCAAGCGCACAGTGAAATTGATTGGAGTAGAGGTTTTGAGTTTCTTGATCAGGAGCTACAGCAAGTAGTCCGTGATGCGGAATTAGGAAAGCGACTGATTGATAAATTGGTGAAAATTTACCGTATTGGGGGTGAAGAATCTTGGCTATTGATCCATGTCGAAGTCCAAAGCCAGGAAGAAAGCGATTTCCCGAAACGTATGTTTGTATACAACTATCGGATTTTTGACCGTTATAATCGCTCTGTTGCATCATGTGCGGTACTGGGAGATGACAACATCGACTGGCGACCAAATCAATTTGGTTATGAATTGTTTGGCTGTACAGTTGATTTTCAGTTTCCTGTGATCAAGCTGCTAGACTATCAACAAAGGTTGCCGGAGCTTGAAGAGAGCCATAATCCGTTTGCTACGGTGGTCATGGCTCATTTGGCAGCAATGCAAACCCGTGGTGACAGGTTACAACGTAAGCAGCAGAAATTAGCTTTAGCGCGTAGGTTGTACGAGCAGGGGTTTGAGCGCGAAGCTATTCTGAATTTGTTAGGTTTTATTGATTGGATGTTGACATTACCATTAGATTTAGAACGAGAATTTAAAAGGGAAGTAGAACAACTGGAGGCACAACAATCTATGCAGTACATGACATCATTTGAGCGAATTGCCAGAATGGAATCTTTATTAGAAGGGATTGCAGTTGGTTTAAAACTAAAATTTGGTACTGAGGGTTTAAGCCTATTACCAGAAATTTCCAGAATTGAAGATGTCGAGCAATTAAGAGCAGTTCTTACGGGACTAGAGACGGCCAGTAACTTAGAACAATTGCGCTCCTTGTATCAGCCAGCAACCGACACTCCCACAGAAAATTAGTGTTTAAGAGCTTGGTATTGGATTTTCCAGATGAGCGTAGACTTTTAGTGCCTAAATTATTCCTTAGTTAGGCAGTTAAGGAAATATCTTGCTGACTCTGCTCAACAGGCTGATCAAACTTCAGAGCCTCATCACCCCAACAATCCCAGCCAACTCTAGACGAACGTGCGAACATCTCCAGCTTGGTCATATCAGGACACAGCTTTTCTACAAGTTCAAAAAACTGTTCGGGCTTACGTGAATGCTCACGACGGGGTGAGTGTAAAATGCTTGACTGGTTTGTGAGTGTCCGTCCAGCAAAAGCTTTCACATTCCCACGAACAGCCAAAGCGCAATGTTCAGTCGAATTCCGCAACCAATGACCGACACCTAGATGTGTTTTAGTGTTATCCTTGGTAACTTTTTCCCAAGTCAGGATGGTTTTGAGTTCAAATCCCCATATTTCTAAGCAGTGTGCGGCTTCAATCATGTGATTGTTGGTAAACCAAAGCCAAAGAACTGACCCCGTGCGATTGCTTAAGTCTGGAACAGGCAATGACAGTATTTCTTCTATGTGCATTGGCTTGTAGCTAATGCGGTTTCGGTGAGTTTTATCCTGATTTCTCAGCCGATAGAACCAGGGAGGGTCAATCACGATGCACTGGTATTGACCTTCTAATGTCGTTAGTCTCATGTTTAATTCCTGTTATTTTCAAACTTGTTCTGGAAATTCAATGTGGCTTAAAATCTGAAGTTCAACAGCTAATCCGCTTAAGAAATTTTGGAGTTCGACTGTTGCCAATTCTTTGGATATCTCTTTTTCTGACGTATAAATAAGTTGCTTGTGATGCCCAAAGTAAACTTCTGTACGAGTCAAGTTTTGCTCTGTGTCAGTTAACAGAGTCAAAGTAAATCTTCCAAGTTTGCAAAAGTAATAAGGACGCTTTAAACTCCAAGGCTTTCCAGGTTGCCAAGTGATTTGAGGTTTTTTACCAATGTGAACGCTGATAGATTCAAAATCAACGTGGAAAATGTTCAGTAAGGCAAGCATTTCGCCACTGTTGTAATGATCTACAACGTGCTGTCTAATGCCTAATTCTGCTAAACCTTCAGGAATATCAATGTGAGCTTCAGATGAGATTTTTTCAACTACTGTCACTATGGCTTTCATATCCGTTTAACCATCTTGTAATTTGTAAGAAAATATTTAGGAAGGTGTATTACTCGCGCTTCAATTAAACCCCTGGCAACGAACGTTATTCAGGGAATAAACAATCAGTTTCATATTCGTCATCATCCTCATCTGAACCTTCATCTTTGATGGATTCAAATTCTTCAACTGCAAAAATAGCCATAGCCACACACGCTCTTTCTGCTGGATGTGTAGCTGATTGCATCCGATATGATTCGGGGACTACATAGCCTTGGATCGCGTAGAATTTCTTAGCTAGTTTTTCAATGAGTACATCTTTCTGGAAGTAGCCGAGTTCCATATCTTTTCCCCTCAAGGTAAAATTTACCTTTGTTGTAAAAGTCTTAATTCTTGATTACTTGGCGATCGCTCTGCTTGACCAATGACCAATGACCATCAAACAGTAACTACAGCTTTCTTACTAGCGAAAGCCCCCGCCTGCCTTAGCGCTGCACCAGGACTCGGATGAGCAAAGAACTCTTCTATAGCTTTGGTCAACCCAGCCGCAACAGCCGGATCGTGACAAGCGTAGACATAGATGGGCTGTTGAACGCCATTAACCAATCGTGTTTCTTGGCGATCGCCTAAGTGTGGGTAGAATGTTCTCACCCATGTCCCCAAGTGTCCGCGATAGTGGGAGCCTTTAAGGGGAACTTTCTTGCCCAATTCGCTTTCTGCAAAATTGACCACACCTAACCACTTCTCTTCTGTGCCGATTAGAGACTGTCTGTTGTGGTCAGCTAAGAGGTTGGCGGCGTAATCATTTATCTGTTGCTCCATGTAGGGGTTGAGTCTGCCACCTGTTATCTCAGCCAGGGTCTTCATTGCTTCTACCAAAGTTTTTAAGCGCTGTTCGGCTGGGGGAAGGGCAAGTGTGGGAGGTTGGGATGGGTGAAGTGAATAACTACCTGTTTTACGAATAGCTGGAAGGACTTCGTGAAATACCCAGCGCTGGAAACGTTTTGCAACTGGTTTACGGGACTTAAAGATGAGGCGGTATAGTCCAGGTTCGGTAACAGTAAGCATTTCTTGCTCTCCACCAGGGGTACGAACATTCTTCGTACCCTTTTCATCTGGCTCCAGAGTCTCTAATGCTTTACTTGTATCGCTCAATTGCAAACAAGTGCATACATCAGCAGCGACCCATTCTGGTTTCTCTGCTATGCCAACAAAACGAACTTCTTTCTCTTCAAACGAAAAAACTGATAGGTTAGACATGGCTATTCCTCTGCTATGGCTGTGGCTTAGTCAAGCGATCGCACTCTTGGCGGGGGGTGATCGCTTTTAAGTTTTATGGATGAGTTAGGCTTGATCGTCCTTGAAGATTTCATCGAAGCTGACTTCTCTGCCAGCTAAATCCGATGCTAAATCTTTGAGTTTAAATAGTGTGTCGATTTGACACCTATCGAGTAAACCTTTTTTTGCAGATGATAAGGTTCTTCTGTTAAGTCCCGTTTTCTCATGTGCAGTCTCAATGGACAAATCACTCTCCTCAGTCCAAAACTTTGACAAATCAATGTATTTAACCATTCTTTGTATCGGAATACGCCTAGACTTCTCAAGCATATTCCGATCGGCAGCATATTGATGTACCAACATATTGCTGTATTTTTCTATATTCACAATCTTACCTTCAATATACCAACAAGTCAATATGTCAGTATGTTGACATACTGACATATTGACGATATTGTAATAAACATAGGGCAAAGGAAAGCGAACTGCCTGCACCCAAACGCAAAAAGGGTTCGCAAGTCTAACCAGTCACAGATTTGATCAACATAAAACATAGATTTGAGAAACAAGAACCTCCCGTCGTATAGCACAAGGTACGCCAGGTAAAGTCGGCTGGGGGAGATACTCAAGATCACTCAATAAATCCACCCATACTGCAATTAGGGCAGCTGCTCAATACCTTCTCTAGAGCCTTGTGCTGTGAATTCTTGCTAGAAAATAACTGAAATTCAGAAATATGAGGCTACGCCAAATCTTTTTGAGAGCGTTGCGGTAAACCACAACGTTGTTTACGCAAAACAAAAGGCGATCGCTGGCCTGGAAAACTCGCGATCGCCTTTTTACCCCAAACAAGAGGCAATTTCTAATGATTACACAAACTTCAGCCCCTGCGCCAACAAAAGATCCGTTAACCACACGCGATGCCTGCGGCGGGCGTAGCCATCGCCAAATCATTGCAACCATCGTCAATCAGTCGGACTACTCAAAAGAGTGCAAGCTCGAAGATGTAGTGACTATCTGGATCAACAGTGATGATATCGTGTGGGTAAAGATGACCCACGGCTATGCTCGATACCACAAAGAGTGTTTCAAACGTGCAGTAGCAGAGGTAAAAGCGAGTCTTTCTGCTCCAGTAGAGCGCAATCACAAGGAAGAAAAGGAATTAAAACAAGCTTCTGAGAAAATTGGCTTGTTAGGTGATTGTGACTGGTTATCGTTGAGCGTCCAATACCATTCTGATAAGGTAATCGGTCACGCTGGTTGTTATATCTCTCACAAGGCTCGAATATTAATGCCACCGGCTGAATGGGATTTTACACTGCCGAAGTGGAATATGCCTGCTGCCATCTGTCCAGACTGCGAAGGTCATGGGTGCGGTAACTGTGGGTATCGCGGGACTCGTGCAGAAGACTTGTGCGAACCAGTGGACAACTACCGACTGACTTATGTAGGACGCACTGACCTTCAGACGGCTCACAACGTATATCTAGATGGTGAATTCTTGGGAATTGTCTTCAAGGTCAGAAATGCTGATGAGTTATGGGAAAACGACCCCAAGACTTACTATTGGCGGTGTGGGGATGGAGTACGATATTGGAGCGTAAAAGAGGCTGTAGAGGTGCTATCCAGGGTAACTGCTCCGATTGAACTGCCGCAAGTTAGTCGGGAATTGGTAGCCGCGTAAGTAAAAGGTGGGTTTTTATACCCACCATGCAACCATAACCAATCCTTTTAAAATAAAATACAGTTCGCCTTTAAAACATGAGTAGCAAGCCTTACGATCAGTTTTCTAAGGAATTATTAGAGGAGTTGTTGTCTCCTTTAGGTAGAGTAGAAGTTAACAAACAAGTAACTGATGAAGCCAGATTTGTTGACGTTTTGTTTACAAGCACACCAACTGCCCAAGCTCAAAATCTTGGATTGTTGGGTAGAATCGCTGTACTAAATACGGCACTATTGGAACCATTCCGCAATCAACCAAGTAGGTCAGAGGTACGCAACTGTTTTCTGAAACTGTTCACCGTGATTGCAGACTCACAACGTAAAGCCAAGCGAGAGAAAACCAGCTTACCAGAAGATAGTTTAGCTCGTTTGTGGATTATATCGCCTAGCGCTTCAGCCTCTCTGTTGGAGGATTTAGAGGTTAAACTAGATTTAGAAAAGTGGAGCAGGGGAGTTTACTTTTTCCAGAAATGTTTTAGAGCAGCAATAGTAGCGGTTAACGAGCTACCAGTAACAGAAGAAACATTATGGCTGAGGATTTTGGGTAGAGGCGAAACGCAACGTACTGCCATTGATGAATTGCTGGCATTACCCGAAAGCAACCAATTAAGACAAAATACTCTCAAACTGATTACTAATTTGCGGGTCATTATAGTTCAACAGCAAGAAACTTTAACAGAAGATGAGCAGGAATTAATCATGAATTTGTCGCAAGCTTACCAGCAGTGGGAAGAAACCACTAAACAGCAAGGAGTACAAGAGGGAGTACAACTTGAACGCCGCCAAGTTGTAGAAAACTTGTTGAGATTTAGGTTTGGTTCTGTGGATGAAGAATTAGCGAGAGTGGTCGATAATTTGTTGCAGTTAGCACCAGATGACTTTGCAAGATTTTTACTGGAATTGTCTAGTTTATCACGTGAAGAGTTGTTAGCAAGATTTAATTCACATTAGTAATCCGTAACTACAAATAATTAGTAATAAAAAGCGCTTTTGTGAAATCAAGAGCGCTGTTTTATTGGCTCTACATTTCATACATTTGTAGTCAACGGCTTCGCCAATGCGAAAGTGAAAATGCTTTTGGTACAAACAAATGAACCCTCAAGAAAATGCCGATTTACTTGCTGCCTTAATGCGCCAAGAGGAACTACTCAAGCAGTTAATTGCTTCAATCAATAAGCCAAAACTGGGATTGCACTCGGAAGCTGGCAGTTGCAAAATCTACTGCAATCGTCACAATGGTTCACTGTGGTACACCCTAAACAACAGTGAAGCGAGTGCTATTACTCAAACTGCCTTAACTGGATATTTAAAAGAACTCAAATTTGAGAAGTGTGAGCGCAGAGGTAAAGAAGTTTATAAGTTGCTGATTACTATTCTTGCAGACAGACCCTATATATTAGAAAGTGGGCATGATACTCACTTTGCTAAATCTGTATTAGCCGCGATCGCAACTTTAACCCCACAACAATTATATTCTCCCATCACACTACAGCCACAGGCGGGAACAACAGATGAAAATGTGTTGTTCTGTCGGGTGTGGGTAGAGTCGGAATTAGTCATGGCATCCTACAACGAGCAAACAGAGTGGCGAGAGGTCAGTAAACAGGCTTTAGCTGTAACGAAAGCTGCTCTTGAGATGGCGTTTTAGTCCTAAAGATGAAGTAAGGCAGGTAAATCCTGCCTTGTGCGTCACTAAAATCAGCTTCATTCATGAATCTAACATTGCACATCTGATTGACAAAGACATTACCAACTTATGTCTAAACTGTGACTGCAAAAGTTGTAAACAGGGCTTGGGAGACTGTAGCTATAAGTGACTCAAGCTTTGTCTACAGCTAATAAAGAAGGGCAAGGGGAAAAGGTAAAGGGGTAAAGGTAAAAACCTTGCTTTTCTAAGGATGATTCAATTCATGAATCCCTTTCCCTTTTCCCTTTAACCTTTCCCCCTCTTTTTGCTGTTCAACTATTCACAACTAATCACAGATGAGTATTACAATTGTTCACCCCAACGTCGAAAATCTTCAATCATTTTCTGACTTGTTTGACCTGGAAAAACTTTTGCAATCTGACGGGATTCTACCGTGGCTTTTAGCAAATGGCTGGAAGTACGACGATCAATCTTGTTTGATTGCAAATATTGTTGATGAGTCTACAAGTATTAATGAAGTTTGGGACTCCAAAGAGTTTGATTTTAATGCTCTGTCAGATGAATCAAAGGAAAAATTAAATCAGATTTTTGAGCATTTCTATCTGTAGTATTTGTCACTTTTAATCAATAATTAATGTAAAGGGAACGAAAATGCAACCAACAATCACACTTCCACGCGGCTATGGAATCCCAAAGTTTAATGTTGGACAACGTACTCAACAAGGCAAAGTCATTGGTATCGAAGTATTACCACACGATAGCGTATTAGCTGAGAATTGCGGTCATGGCTATCGCTATATTGTCATGACTTCTCGCCATACCGAAGAAGTTAAATATCTGGAATCAGATCAGATTACGCCGCTCTCACCGTCAGAAGTAGAAGCTGAGATTCTAGAAGAGGTTGATTACTATTTGACTCAGCTTGTATTGCTGCAATCAGAGTTAAAAGCTGACCTCAAGATTCAGACTCCATTCGGTCAAATTAATCCACCGATTTCAACAACTAAACGTACTTCTGGGAGCGGTTCTAGATTGTCTAAACCGAAAAAAGAAAAAGTTGCTGCTTAACGAAAGAAGAATCAGCTTATCCGTGAAAAACTCTACAGTCAGATTCAATCAGTCTAACTGTAGAGAAAAATCGATTCCACAAAAGATTATCACACACTCTACTTCAATACTAATCAGATGGAAACAAATTTGATTAAAGTGTATGACGCGACACTGTTAAGTTCATCGAAAGTTTACCAAATCGACGGTACGCTTTCTCGATACTTGGGTGATGAAGGTACTATCCAACATCCACAGTATTTATTTGTACCTCTGCCAAATCAAAGAAAAAAAGTCAGCTTTCGGCTAAATCGAAACAAACTTATGACTCGCTGTTATGAAGTCGAAGGCATGACTTATAACAAGCCTGTGGTACAGGATAATTCGCAGCAACTTCAGCTATTTTAAGCCATGTCCATACATAAACCACCAGTCATTAAAAGACATATTCGCCTACAGAATAGCTCTACAAAAGTAATCTATAGAGCTACACCAAAAAAGGGTAAGGGGTAAGGGGCAAAGGAAAGGATAAAGAACTTTTCCCCACAATGTATAAAGCCTCTGTTTTTAAATACGAGGAATAAAAAAGAAGATTTTTAAGACACGTAGTGCGATAAAAATTAGTGTCCATCTTTGAAACCCCTGCTTTTAAGTTAGTGGTACCCTTTACCCTTTACCCTTTACCCCTTTCCCTTTCTTGATAGACATTCGCTCTCTTGAGAAATCACCACAAAGAAAGCTTCGCTTAATCGAAAGTGAAAAATAATGATTGAGGTCAATAATCATGGTACAAGCAATCGACAACCCTATCGCTGTGAATTTCCTAACTGATGCAGTAGTCGAGCGCCACAATTTCTCACAATTAAATAAAACTCGTATTCGCTTTCGTATTCAGTTGAAGAGAAGTACAAAGTCTGCTGCACCTAAATGGGCAGATGTACTTAAAGCTGAAGTTTCTGAAATAGAATCAGACCTCGTTAAAGTCACAAATTCCGAAGTCGGTCTGCGAGGTATTAAGGTCTTCAAAAAGCTAGATGAAGCTGCTGCTCAATTAAGGCAAGAGATTGCTTCAGTTCAAGAATGGATGTCTGCTGATACTGGTGATTGGGTTTGTCCGATTGATTTAGCTCCCTTGGTATGGAATCAGTTAATCAATATTAGGGATAATATCGCCCCTGGATTGCGTAATCAATTAAAAGCTGATTACGAAGCGGGACTTCTTGATTATCAAGAGCGGATTGATCAGTTCCTTTCACTTAACACCTGGGAATTAGCACAGGATAAGCAAGAATCAGTCAAAGCAAACTTGTTAAGAGCATTCCCGACTCTGACCGACCTTGAAGACTATTTACAAGTTGTTATTGGTCGCCCGGTGATTATCCCTGCCCTCTCTGAACAACTCAACCAGCAGCAAGCCGAGTGTTTAGACCAGATTACCAAGTTCATTCAACAGTATGACCAAAATCTAGAGCAAAGGCTACGGGAATCAGCCCTGGCAGGTGGTGAACAACTCGCCGCCCAATTGCTTGAAGAGTTGGCTGATTGGGAACCAGGGAGGAAACCCATACAGTTTAAAAAGAAGATGGAGCGTCATCTGATGAAGGTTCAAGTGCTACTGGCAAACGCTTCACCAGAGGTAGGCAGTAGCTTGGAGGCGATGATGACGCATCTAGATTCTATCGTTAGTGATCCGGCGATTGAGTCGAAGAATCTGGGTTCTGATACGCGCAGTCAATTGCAGCAAAAGATGGAAGAGATTCGCACCAAGTTGTTAGATGAACAACGCAATCTACAATCACTTGCGACTGACGACGTGGGCTTATCGAAAGCTACGGTGATGTCGTTTAAATTCAGGTAAAAAACAGTCTTGGGCGGGTGCATTCGCTCAAGACTCGACCAACGTATTCGTATGTAGTTTCCAGAATAACCCAAAAAGGATATCGCACCCGTACTATTTCTCAAACCAATTTGAAAGCCTTGGAGCCAAAAATGTCGCATTTCTCAACAGTTAAAACCAAGCTTGCTAACCGTGAATGTCTAATACAAGCTTTACAAGATTTGAACCTATTACCGCAAGTACATGAAACAGCACAATCACTAAAAGGATACTACGGTGGCTCTCAAGGACAAAGCGCTGAAATCATCGTATCTGGTTGCACCATAAAAGCCCGTGCAGACATCGGGTTCAAATGGAATCAGTCAAGCGGCGTGTACCAGGTAATACACGACAGTTATGAAACAGTTCCAAAGTTGGGACAAGACTTCTTTAGTAACAAGTTGATGTTGGCTTACGGACAACGGATGGTTCGCGCTAAAGCTGCCGAGTTACAAGAAAAATTTGGTGAATGTGCGATCGCTGAATCAACTAACGGAAGTGTGCAAACCCTACGCCTAACTTTTGCCGGACATCAGGAAGTTCAACAATTTGCACGGAGATAAATATGGAACGGTCAATACTGATTCATTTTGACAGCG
Source organism: Nostoc sp. C117 (assembly GCF_043099735.1). Taxonomy (NCBI): domain Bacteria; kingdom Bacillati; phylum Cyanobacteriota; class Cyanophyceae; order Nostocales; family Nostocaceae; genus Nostoc; species Nostoc sp. C117. The sequence goes on along the minus strand of NZ_CP170989.1, from coordinate 161,625 downwards.
CTACAGGTGAAGTTCGTGTGGAGGCTGAGGGATTCGAGGGGTTGAGTTGTTTGTCGGCTACGCAACCATTTGAAGAAGCACTTGGAGTTGTGGAGGGCGATCGCACGTTTAAAGATGAAGCTCAAACCCAACAACTTCGGACTACGAATAGTAATCAAACACGTTTGCGTCAGTAATCAGTCAACCCCTTCGGGGAATTCAAAATTCAAAATTATCAATTCAAAATTAAAGACAAGACGCTTGTGGACTCGCTTGCCGCCGGCGCTATCAGTAGGGGCTTTGACTCGTTCGCGCAGCGTCTCCGTTAGGAGAAGGATAATTAATTCAAAATTATTCTATTCTTCATTTTGAATTTTGAATTTTGAATTTCATTAAATGGTCATCAGTTACCAGTCTTAACTCGGCTGGTAACTGCTGATCATAAAGGCTTCGCCATTTCATAAGTGAAATATTTGAATAATTGACATGAAACTCTCAAATCTGCTCTCCACACTAGATTCACAAATTCCCATCGCAGCACTTGATGTTCTGTCTCCTGATGAAGCAACGATTATTCAGTGGCTGACTGCTGAAGCTAACAATAAGCTTTCAAGTCCTGTGTTCTTCTGGAATCTGGGAGTATCAACCTTGGAGCAATGTTTAATCGCAGCAGATGGAGGATTGGTGTTTAAGCCAGTTGCAGAGTACAAAAGACCACAACAGGCTGATCCACTACTATTTGTATTCGACTACATTGCTAACTTTAGTGGGAATGGTGTATTTATCCTCGGAGATATTCACCCCTTTATTGCTAAGAATTCACCCCAATTATCGTGGGAGATTTTAAGCAAGGTAAAAAACCTTTACCACAGGTTAAAACCCACAGATAAACGCATTGTCTTGTTGGGTCAGAATATACAATTACACGAATCACTAGTCAGATTGATTCCTTATTGTGAAGTTCCTTTACCTAGTATTGACCAAATACTACTTCATCTCAATTCTTATTTGCATGACCTACAACAGTCAGCTATTGAACAGGAATTGACTTTTACTGTTACGCTCGAAAATGCTGAATTAGAAACTCTTTCTCGTGCAGCACTGGGTTTAACTCTAGAAGAAATTAGTGATTTCCTTCGGTTAACAGTCAAAGAAAACTTAACTAATGATGGTGTCGTCGTTGACGCTGATTTTATCCCCAAAGCCGTCGAGTACAAAACTCGGCTACTCTCTCAAATGGGTATCGAGTTGGGCAAGCCAGCTACCATTCCTTTTGGCGGTTTGGATCTACTGCGTGAGTGGCTGATGAGGCGGCGGCGACTATTCACACAAGAGGCGCGAAGTCTTAGCTTACCCCAACCAAAAGGTGTGCTACTGGCAGGGCCTCCAGGTACTGGGAAATCTCACTGCGCCAAAAACATCGCTAGCATACTTAATCTACCACTTCTACAACTCGACATTGCGTCCCTTCTAGGTTCACTAGTTGGCGAATCCGAAGGTAATGTTAAACGTGCTTTGAAAACTGCCAAGGCGATTGCACCCTGCGTTTTATTTATTGATGAGGTGGAAAAGGCGCTTTCAGGTCAGGGCGATACAAGCGGTGTTTCTCAACGCATTCTCGGTACTTTGCTTACGTTCATGGCTGAATGTACAAGCGGCGTATTTATAGTTGCGACCTGCAATGACCCATCAGCACTACCAAGTGAATTCAAGAGGAAGGGAAGATTTGACGAATCTTTCTTTGTTGATCTTCCCACAGAACCAGAGCGAGTCCAAATTCTGGCGATTCATCTACAACGCTTTGGCATTCACCTGGAATCCGAATATCTCGAAGCGATCGCAGCTTCGACCGCTAAGTTTTCAGGAGCAGAACTGGAAACCCTTGCTTCAGAAGCTGCTCTGCTGGCATTCGATGAGGGTAGACCGCAGCAGGTAACACTTGCTGATCTGGAAACCTGTCGTCAAACCATTACCCCGCTTGCGATTCAGGATGCTGCGGCAGTTGGACGAATGCAGGCATGGGCATCCACCGCACGACGGGCTAGCAGTTCTGTGAACTTCAATTCGCAATTCGCAATTCGCAATTCGCAATTGAATCAATGGGAACTTTGACTTGAAGGATTCACAATTAAACAATTAAGAAATTTCCTGTATTTAATTTAATTTAATTTAATTTAATTGCGAACTGCGAATTGCGAATTGACAATTGTTTTGGGCGTGCTGCTAAGTTTCGGAATATGAACTGATGAAAAAGTGATTGTCTCCTGATTCTATGGGGGCTTTGCAATTCGCAATTCGCAGTTGAAATACAGGTTACTCTAATTGAGTAATTCAACAAATTAAATGGTTTCTTACTTCTTATTGCTGAGAAATCAATGAAAATTAAGCGGTAGAGAATTAAATTACCACTAATTAACAATTGCGAATTGCGAACTGCGAATTGCGAATTGATTTGTTGGGGCAATGCCCTGAAGTTAGGAAATTGACAGGGTAAGAAAGATGGAAATCTATTTAGTCTTTGTTGACGCAATTCAGAACAGCAATAAATTCTGGGCGGCCATTGTCGAAGATGGTAACTTAACAGTGCAGTGGGGCAGAGTTGGTTATCAAGCGCAAACCAAAGTTCACACATTAGGCAATCATCAGAGGGCGGTTAGTAAATTTAACAATCTGGTAGCCGAAAAGATGATGAAAGGCTACAGAAGAAGTCAGTCACAAATCGACAGTAATTGTGAAATTTCTGAAATCAACAGAGCGATTGAATTACTAGAGATTATCCGTCTTTATGTAGAGCAGAGAAATTTTTCAGTTGCTTATATCAATGCCCTAAATCAATATCTAAAGATTGTCCCAACACCTTTGGGTATGCAAATTGAACCATACAGAGTATATCGCTCAGTAGAAGATGTTGATTATCAAATGGGATTGCTTAATTCTTTGTTAACCACACCCGCACCAATTGTTGCTGCGGTGGCTGTTGGTCATGCCTCTGAAGCGACAGCAGAACCCAAGGTAGTCAGTCTCAAGACTATCAGTAAGAACTTCTGGCGACATTTGTAAATTAGCTTGTCGGAAAGTATTGCAGCCGATTTACTACAGCAATGCGGATTGATTAAGTGTATCCCCCAGCCTATACCGCTCTGGGGGATATTTCTAACTTACTTTCAGCTTAACGAACAGAATTCAGGAGTCAGGAGCCAGAATTCAGTTGGGAATTCTGTGCGAGTGGCTCCTGAATAAACGGTGAAACACCACACTAAATCTCCGATTTAGTGGTGCAATAATCAAGTGGTGGGTCTGAATCCCCCACTCATTAATTCTGACTCCTGAATTCAGAATAGCTGAATTCTTCTTCAATTGTTTGTTTGTTCTCTGGGTTTTTTCGTATGACATCGCTTAACCATTAGAATATCTTTTCTGAATGTGGAAGTTTTATGTAAATTTAACCACATCCATCTGACGAAAGTTTACAATATAGTTACTGGTAATAATCTAGCTACAACCAACAGGACTTGGTTTGACCCATGACTGATAATAAACAAATTGTCTGCCAACTCACTCAACAAAAACCAAGACGTGTTTTGGTTGTAGCTCCAAGTGAACTCACTATCCATCATCGTCACAGACAATCCTTTCAAACAACGCCTACTTTAAGCAATTACATTTTTAAAGTCATCGCTAAATTTTCTATCGTCAGCGCTATGTTGTTTGGCATCAGTGCATTGGGCTACTGGGGATTAGAAATTGTTGAAGCTAACACAATCCCGACGATAGAAGACAGATACGATTGGCAAACCCAAAAACATATTTGTTTCGGTTGGATGCTAGTTACTTTTTCTAGCTTTCTTGGCAGTGCTTCTTTTGGTAACGAGTCTCACTAATCAGATCCAAGAGAGTTAAGCAGCCTTAAAAATTAATGCGACGATAGATTTCAGTCAAGGGAATTTCCACGTTTAAACTGTGCAGCATAATCGTCCGATCGAGGTTAGAGTGAACTTGCCATAGCCAGCGATCGTTACTGTTCCGATCCAAATTATGATACTGTTCAATGTAGGGTTCAGTTTGACTCACAAGCAGATATTCACAAAAGCTGGCAATAGAGCGATATTTTCTGAACTTGTCCCCTCGGTCATAAGCTTCGGTAGAGGGCGATAAAACTTCGACAATCAGTATTGGATTGAGAATTTCATCATTGCGATTGCTATTAAACTCTGGTTCACCATTAACAACCATCAAATCAGTATAAGTACCGCATTGATATTCAGGAATCCAAACTCGCAAGTCGCTGTTATACAAACGAAAATTGGTGTCTCTAAGCAAAAACCCTAGAGTTATTAAGAAGTCGCTGGCAATTGCGCTATGAGCAACCGATCCTCCCGACATAGTAATAATCTCTCCGTTGCGGTATTCATGGCGTTCTGGGTTTGTTTCTTCCATAGCCCGATACTCGTCTAAAGTAAGGCGAGTTGTTATTACATTTGGGGGACTGGTTTGAGCAAAGACCACAATTGAGACCTCTTGAATAATTACCTCTGAAACTATTATCAGCAACGACTGCCAGAATTGCCAATTTCATGAGAAAAGCAACATAACTTGCACGTTATTATATTAGCGAACAAACTTAAGGCTTTCGACACTAGAGCTAAACATATCAGTAAAGATACTCATTACAGTCCGTTCTCGTAGTTTAATATTACCACTGACAGACATACCAGATTGAAGAAGTACTTTACGCCCATTAATCGAAATTGATTGTTGATCTAGTCGTACCTTAGCAGGGAATCGGTAAAAAGGATAAATCTGATCGGGTGGCAAGGCATCAGAGCCAATCCATACTAGCTTACCTTTGACATCGCCAAACTCACTAAAAGGAAATGAATCAATTCTGACATCTACTGTCATCCCCTCTTTAACAAAACCAATATCTTTGTTAGTGATGTAAACTTTAGCAATCAGAGCATCATCAGGAACAATTTTGAGAATTGGTTCGCTGGATGTGACTACAAATCCTGGTGTATGTGCCTTAAGTTCAAAAACTGTACCTGAAACAGGGGAATTGATTGACTGATATTGAAGATTCATTTGAGTTTGGCTCAACTGAGAATCATTTTCGGCAATTTTCTTATTATTTTCGACAATGGCTTTAGTAAGCTGAGAATCAATCTCGGAAATTTTTTTGTTATTATCTGCAATTTGGGTGAGCCAATCTTTGCGAGAAATAGCTACAGTTGATTGCAACTTAGCTTGTGCTTGGTTAATAGCAGATTGTAAACGAAATCCTTCTTGGGTAAGCTGGTCAATTTCAGATTGAGCATTTCTAACTTCTTCTTGCTGCTTGAAGTATTGAATTTTGGAAATTGCCCCATCATTCATTAACGGGGTAATATTATCGAGAATTCCCTGATTCATTTTGAGAGTATCTTTTGTGCTAACCAATTTTATTTGGGTTTGGTTGAGTTGACGGCCTAATTGGTCAACTTCCAGTTTTGCAGCAGTGAACCGCGCATCCAATTCTGAAGAAGTGGAGAGGAGGCGTTCTCTTTGTTCGATGTTTAGTCCGCTACTGTCACCTGTACCATCTAGTTGGGCACGATATAATCGGTTTTCTGCAACTAGAGTAGCGCGACTTTTGGTCAGGTCAAGCATTTGATTTGAAACTTTAACATCGGTGGCAGTAACTGTAGCCCCACCTGTCATTTGAGATTGATAAAATTGATTTTCTTGAACTAGAGATGAGCGAATTTTCTTTAAAGAGTCAAGTTGGGCATTAGCAGTAGTGGGGTCAAGGCTGAGAAGATGTTCACCAAGTTTAACCTGCTGTCCATCTTCAACGTAAATTTCTTTAACTACGCCACCAACAGGAGCCTGTATTTCTTTAACCGTACCTGTTGGTTCTAACTTACCACTAGCAGAAACTGCTTCTTCAATTTTGGCGAAGTTTGCCCAAATAATTGTACCAGTTGTAGCAGCTATCAAACCCCAAAGGATAGCGCGTGACCATTTCCGAGATTGCCGGAGAATTACAGGTTGGTCGAATTTAGGAATATAACGTGGGGCAGTATTAGCTGGTTTTGCCTGAATATCAGATGTCTCAGTTGGTAACTGTTCCAATTGGTCAACAGAAGTTATTGCTGGATTTTGAGAACTGCCATTGCCATTGTTTGAGTGTTTGCTATTTCCATTCCCATTATTACTATTGCCATTATTAATACTCATAATTATTTAGCTGTTAGCGATTAGCTTTTTATAAATAGTAGTTAGCGATCAGTTTTAGCTATTGTTAGTTCGTAAAATATATCTTTCTACTTATCCGTTTAAACTTGAGCCTCCTGTTGTTGGTACAGACAGTAATAAAGCCCTGTTAAATCCATGAGTTCTGCATGAGTTCCCTGTTCTGCAATTCGTCCTTGATTCATCATCAAAATCACATCGGCATTTTGAATGGTTCCTAGCCTGTGGGTAATGAAAAATACTGTCCTTCCCTTAAATACTTGGGCTAAATTCAAGCAAACTTGGCGTTCAGTGGCATAGTCAAGTGCGCTGGTAGCTTCATCCAGAATCAACAGTGGTGGGTTTTGTAGTACAGTCCGAGCAATCGCAATTCGTTGTCTTTGTCCCCCTGATAAAGCTGAACCCCTCTCTCCAACACGAGTTTCATAACCTGATGGCAAATTCATGATAAAGTCATGAGCGCAAGCAATCTTAGCAGCCTCCACAATCTCTTCTGGTGTGGCATCAGGCATTGTTAGAGCAATGTTTTCTTGTACCGTGGTATCGAATAACAGAGTGTCTTGTAACACCATGCCGATTTGTTGACGCAGGGAGTAGAGTTCTACCTTATTAATGTCATAGCCATCAATTTTGATGCGACCGGAGTCTAGTTCGTAGAGGCGGGGCAAAAGTTTGGTTAATGTACTTTTACCAGCACCACTTTGACCCACAACTCCAACAAACATACCAGCTTCGATATCAAGATGAACGTTGTTAAGTTGGGGGTTAGGACTTTTGGCGAAGCTGAAAGTAACACTTTCATATTGAACAGCACCAACAATAGCAGGCATGGGGATGTTATTACGTCCAGCAATTTCTGTTTCTTGGGGAGTATCGAGAATATCGGCAAGGCGTTCTAGAGATAAAGCAGTTTCTTGGAAGTTCTGCCACAGTTGAATTAACCTTAACAAAGGACTTGTCACATAACCTGCGATAATACGGAAAGCAATTAACTGTCCCAAAGTTAGTTTTTGCTGCAAGACTAAATATGCACCTACCCATAATAAGAGTAAGCTTGATAGTTTATTGAGGAAGTTGGAAAGGGAACTAGCAGTATTGCTTGTCAGAACATTTTCAAAACTAGCGCTGATATATTTTCCATAGCGAGATTGCCATTGCCAGCGAGAATTCAGTTCAATATTTTGGGCTTTGACAGTTTGAATCCCAGAAACCACTTCAACTAAATACGATTGAGTTTCGGCATTGCGTTCGGCTTTAGTTCTAGTTTGGCTACGAATAATAGGTGCAAATATAAAGGTTAATAAAGCAAATAGCGGTACTGTTGCCAGTGCTACGATGGTTAGCAGCCAGCTATAAAAAATCATTACTACAATATAAATAACAGAGAAAATAGCATCTAGAACAACAGTCAGGGCAGTACCAGTGAGGAAAGAGCGAATATTTTCTAATTCGTTGATCCGGCTGGATATTTCCCCAACAGGGCGCTTCTCAAAATAACGTAGTGGTAACCGTAATAGGTGGTCGATTACTTCCGATCCCAAACTTAAATCGATCCGGTTGGTGGTATCTACAAACAAGTTGGTACGTAGCCAAGTAATAATGCCCTCTACTATAGCCATCGCTATGAGCAGAAAGCCCAGAATGTTGAGAGTATTAATCCCGTTTTGAATAATAACTTTATCAATAATTACTTGAGTAATTAAGGGATTTGCTAGCCCCAATAGTTGAACGAATAAAGAAGCGATAAATACTTCAATTAAAACAGTACGATGTTTTTTAATAGCAGGTAAAAACCAACTTAAACCAAATCGCTTTTGAGGAGTTTCTTTGGTGGGTTGCAACAGAAGTACTTGTCCCTCCTCCCCCCAAGTTTCCACAAAATCGGCTGGCTTTTTACGGACAATTCCTTGTTCTGGGATGGCAAGAACTAATTCCTTGTCCGTGGCTTTGTAAAGAATTGCATAGCTATCTTGCCAGGGAATCAAAACTGGTGTGGGTAGTTTAGAGATTGCGACAGCAGGAACATTCACCAGTTGAGATGTCAACCCCATTAATTCTGCCAAAGCACCACATAATTGAATAGAAGTACTGCCTGTGCGTTGAAAATTGCTGACTAGGGCACGGCGCAAAACATCACGACGAAAGGGCATTCTGTTGTGTTGCGCTAGCATTTGGAAACAGGCAAGAGTACCATCTACAGGGCCACGACCCGATATATGCGGGTATTTAATTCCTTGCCCTGACTCCACTTCTTCTGGTTCTTCTGGGCGCTCTGGAGCGAATGGAGCGTTTGCCCAAATTCCAGTATCTGACAATGAGGCGATGTTAATGTCAGATTCAGGCATCGGGAATGTCGGATCGGTAAAACCAACTAAACGAACTTCTCCAGTAATGTTAGCTCGATCTGAGCCAGGATTTAGGCGATCGCCAATATCATAGTTCGACCCTTTACTGCTAACTAACCACAGTAGGTTAGGGTCTAATTGCTGAAGCGATGTTTTGCCTGGGGGCAAGTTCAGGATTGTGGCTTGTTTTACAGTCGCAATCACAAGTTCTTTAAGATTATCGGGAATTTTGCCCCGGCGTTCTAATTCTGCACCCAACAGGTCAAAAACTTCAACTAAGCTGCAATAGTTACCAAAGGCGTTGGCAATAATAGGTTCGAGTTCTAGTAGACTTAAGAAATCCGAGGCTTTGAGGGTTAGGCAAAGAGTTTCAACTGACGCGATCGCTGTTTCACACGGTACACCACGCAGCAAGCTTGTCCAACCGATGATTTCTCCTGGTTTTAGTAGTTGCAGGGTATCAGGGGCAGAAGCACCAGGGGCATATCCCAATAAACGGGCTTGCCCTTGATAAAGAATGGCTACTCTAGCTGGGAGGGTTTCTCTAACCAAAATTGCTTGCCCCATACGGTAACGCAAAGGTTCAAGTTTTGCTGCAAGGATCTCAACACTGGTTATAGAAAGCTGATTAAATGGGTAGATGCTGGCAAGAAATTCTTGAATCGTGGTAGTGCTTTCTATCATCTTGTTACCAAGGGAGGAGTGAGGGAGTGGGGGAGTGTGGAAATGTGCAATTTTTCAATTTTTGGCGTTGCTGAATCATGGGATAATTTCGCTCAATTTGTCAGAAGTTTTCAATGGTTTCAACCGCTAATTCATCCCGCATTTATACAACGCCCAATTTTTCCCTCCCTCCCTCTCTCCTTCCCTCCGTCACTCCCTCCCTCCCCCCCTCCCTCCCTTCCTCTTCTTCAAGTATGGTCAATTGCGCTTTACTGATTTCTTCGGCTAACCAAGTCTCAAATAAATGATTCAGAAGTGTGGAGCGCATGGCATCATCTAATTGAGCCGGAATTAGTTTTTCTAATCGCACAATCACAAACCACTCATCCAATTTCATCGGCGGCCATAACTGTCCTGGTTGTGAAATGGTCAGTTTTTGTGCTATTGCTGGATGCGGTTGACTTATGGGAACAGGGCCTAACATTCCTCCTGTTTGAGCTTCTGCCCCTTGTGAATATATCGAGGCACAGTCGGCAAATGTTTGTTCCCCGGCTTTGATGCGGAAATACAGTTCTTGGGCAACTTCGGCATCAGATGTGCGAATTAGGGAATAAATTACTTTGTCTAGCTGAGGCTTACATTGCAAAAAATAAGATTCTAGCTTTGTACCCCAAGTTGCTTGCTTTAATTTCTCAATCTTCAGTTCTCGCATGGCAACAGCTTCTAGTTGCTCAAGGCTCATGCTGTAATGTTCTAAGGCTTTTGCCATAGCTTGTGGTGTTGTCAGTTGATTGTTTTGGTAGAATTGCTCAATAACACACTCTCTTTCTGATGGAGTGAGTTCTGTTAGGGAGATCGCTCTTTCAATCACCAATAAACGACACAATTGCGGCAGCATTTGGAAACCAGCCAGTAGATGCACAATTTCTGATTGGGTAATTATCTGGTTGCCAATTCTTAGGTGAGCCATAGGATGCAAGTCATAGCCAAGATAGGAGAATTAAAACAATTCGCAATTCGCACTCTTGCTAACGCCCCGCTCCGCTAACGCAAAGCTAGGCATTCAATTTGTACTGGCCAACAAAAGTCCAGGGAATTAAACTGAACAACTTCCTTAAATAATTTCTCTCTCGCATCATGTATTATACGTTCTAAATATGACAATGATAAGTATACGTATATCGAACCAAAGGATGGCTGTAAAATACTTAGAGATACTTACAAAAACCTTTAATAAGACAAAAGTTCTGTTCTGTAACTAGATCTGGCTCGAATAGTGGATAATGGTCGAACTCTGCTGTAGTCACTAAATTTAAAATATAGAAGATAAATTTATATTTGATTGTTAAGCCCCAATCTCATAAAGTAGCTATTTTGCAAGGATTTCTCTACTTTTAGATAAAAAATAAATTGGGAATGAATTGTCCAGATATATCAGATGCTTTATGAAAAGCATACATTTAATATAGTTAGTACTTAAACAAGCATTGAAACAATTTTAAGCATAAATTCGCTGGTGTAAATCTGAATAACAAGAGTATAAAGTTACAAGTGACCGTAAATAAATGTGTTCAGTATCCAATAAGAGATTATGCGTTAATAGTTTTAACATCTACGTCACAATCAATTGGCGCAAAAACCTTCGGATTTAAATTAACAGTTATTAGGAAAGCATCATGAGCCAAAGCTTAATCACCCAAGAGTTGGGAATTATTATTGCTGCAAAAAATCATAACCCCACGCTCATAATTCCAGATTTTCTTAAATATAGTGGTATAGTTCCGGCAGAATGGGAATTAGCTCGTCAACCAATATCTACCCCTCAGGTTTCTCAAATTGCCTTCACTAACGGTATTCTTATAGTAGCTGAACCGACGCGAGTCATATTTATAGAAGCTATTGAAGGTAAAGCAGTAGCAGAAATCATAGTTGCAGACATTGCTAAAAAATATGTCCAAGCACTACCCAACGTAGAGTACGAAGCTGTAGGTCTTAATCCCAGAAGCTACATAAGTTTTGACCAACAGCAAGATGCAGCCCGTCAGTATATGGCTGAAATGCTACTATCTCCTGGCACTTGGCAAGAAGTTGGGACTGCACCTGTACGAGCGACACTAAACTTAGTTTATACAATGGAGCGCTGCCCATTCTATCTTACCATCAATGAAGCAGCGTTACGGAATCCAGACGAAACTAGCACTCCTATTGTGTTGTTTAATGGCAGTTTTAGCTATGAAGTTAAGAGTGAAACTGCACCAAAACGTCTCAGGACTTTGCATCAAATTATTGATAATTGGCAAGCCGATTTGTCAAGTTATCAAGAAATAATTAAGACAAAATTTCTGAATCAAAGTCCTTCTAATACTTATATTCCAGATATATTTACAAATAATGCTAGTGCCGTAGCTTAATTTTTAAAGCTAGAGGAATTTTTTATTTAACAAAGTATGTTCAGTTTAAGTCCTTAGCAAGACAGGCAGCAGGTTTTATGTCGGGGTTAAATCGCAGTTACTTTTACGTAATTGCTCTCTTCTCTACGAGACGCACTCCCTTTCGGAACAGGTCATAGCAAGAGTGCGAATGGAAAAAAGCGAATTGGAAATGACCCTGAATTCTGTTCGATAAATCGCTAATTTGCTAAAGTTCTAACACTGAGGTTTAATTTCTAGTTAAACTTCAGTTCTTAAGTATCTCAACATAATTTTATTCAGAATTAGAAATAATTTACTATTGGTCAGAGGTTAGTTATGGGCAGTACTGATAACTTGGTCAATAATGGCTCTAGCAGTAATGGTGGGATTTTACCTCTATCCTTACTTGAGAGTGCAACTTTGGGAGCCACATTAGATGACAATTCTGCATTAATCAATCTCCAAAAAGCACTAAATAATTCCAATACTTCTGACCCCATAGCTTCCGAGTTAGAACGCTTAGAAAAAGCTCAAGCTTCTACAGACAATAATAAAAACCAACAGTTACAACAAAGTACTACTAACTCTACCTTAGATACTAATATTGTTCTTCAACAATCATCTAACCAAACACAGAATTTCACAAATAATCTCTTACTCAGCACTAATAATAGTAAAAGCTCTAACAATAGCACAGCAAAGGACTCACTCACAGGTAACACTACAAATAGCTTATTAATCGGTACTAGTGACCAACAATCACTCACTGCTGTTGGAGCATCGTTAAATATAAATAATTCCCAACAAAATTTACTGATAACATCATCTTCTAATTCAGCGCAAACAAACTCCATTCCAGGTGCTGCAAACAATCAGCCTTCTATCCCCAATTTTGCGATTCGCACAGAAGGCACTATTAGCATTAATGGTGATGGCGATTTTGATGGCAATCCATTGGATTTGAGTGATGATGCCCGAATTTATGCTACCAAGGGATTTGTCATGAATGGCAATCTTCAATTGCCCGTTCAAAGAGATACCGCAGGTAATCCGATAAAAGACAGCTATGGCAAACTTGTATTGGTAGATAAAGCTGTAGCAGTTGCCGCCGGTTACACTACAAGTATTGCTAATGGTTCTGGTAATAAATATTCTGGCTTAGTTCCACCCCCTGTAGTCGCACAGCAAACAGTATTTGTACCCGCTTATACAGATATTAAACAACTCGAACTTAATCGCCGAATTCCCACTGGCACACCAACTGTTACTTTTAATATTTCTCAAAACCCACTCAATACTAGTAGCGATTGGTCGAAAAAGTTTCCCCCTCCTGGTACAGTAAATAATCCTACTGTTGTTAGAGTTATTGGAGGAGGGTTAAATATTCCCGCTAATGTCAACTTAAGTAATTATGTAATTACTGTTGAGCAGGGAGATATCAACTTGAACGGCAGCAATTGTAATTTTAGTAATGTTGCTTTAGTTACTAATAATGGCAATATTAATCTCGCAAATATACTCTCCCGTGATTTGTCTGTATTTGCTAGTGGCTCAATAAACATGAACGGTGGGGCGAGATTTGCTGGTAACTCAATGTTTGCCAACGCTAGTAGTAGTGGTAATATCATCTTCAATGGTGCTACAGCTAGTACAAATACCACCGATAGCCTCAAGGTCTTTTCCCAAGGTGATATTATTTATAACGGCGCATCTGACACTCGGGGATTGTTTTTGAGTGTTAAAAACTTTACTTTTAATGGCATTTCCACCTTGTATGGTTCGATTAGTGCCAAAGGAAATATCATCTTCAATGGCAAAGCCACTGTAATTGCCGTTGCTGATTTGATGCCAGATATTACACCACCTGTAATCGCTGCCACCTTAGTTCGTGATACTGCACCTTTTGGACAAAGTAATCAAGATTTTATTACTTTTGATCCCACAATTACTGGAACAGTTACTGACAACAATCCCATAGTTGAGTTTCGTGCTGGCTTTAATAGTACGCCATCTGCCAACTTCACAAATGTGATGCAAGGGCGCAATAGTGATGGCAGCTTTAGCTTTACCCGTTCTCAACTGGAAACTATCAAGGGTGGTACGCTGAGTGATGGCACTTACACTTTGCATTTACAAGCTAAAGATTTATACGGAAATCTTTCCAACACCTTTGATATTCAATTCACTCTTGATACTATTACCCCTTCTCCAAGTAATTTAGACCTCTTGGCTACTGACGATAGTGGCACTAGTAATACTGACAACATCACTAATAAAACTACACCGCATATTACAGGTAATGCTGAAATCGGGGCAGTTGTTCAACTTTTCAATAATGGGCAAACTATTGGTCAAGCAACAGCCAATAATGCAGGTGTATGGCAAATTGTTACTAGTCCTTTAACAGACGGAGTTTATAATTTAACTGCAAAAGCCAATGACATTGCTGGTAATGTCAGCAATCTCAGTGCTGCACTCAATATCACTATCGACAGCGCATTACCTCAAATCAAGCTCAATACCCCTGTTGATACCGCACCTTTGACACCAGGAGCTAAATTAACTGGTAGTGTTGATGGTACTGGCTCGGCTGTAACTGCACTCAGTTATCACTTTGATAACTTAGCGTCAGTTACAGTACCATTTAATGCTACAGGAGCATTTGACCAATCTTTAGACTTGACTGGACTTGCTAATGGAGCGCATACACTAACTATTACCGCTACTGATACGGCAGGTAATATTAAAACTACTCCATATCATGTCACAGTCGTTATCGATCAAACTGCACCTGTGATTAGTGCTTCTTTACTACATGATACTGCTCCTAATGGACAAACTAATAGCGATCGCATTACCTTTAACCCCACAATTACTGGAACTGTCATCGATGCTAGCCGTGTAGTTGAGTTCAAAGCTGGTTTTGATAATACACTTGCAGGTAATTTCACCAATGTCACTGCTTTTCGCAACGCTGATGGCAGCTTTACTTTTGAAAAGACTGCCTTAGAAACTATTTACGGTGGTACGTTACCTGATGGTTTCCACACAATGCATTTGCAAGCAGTGGACGAATTTCACAACACATCTAATATTTTTGACTTTTCGTTCACTTTTGACAGCACTACATCAGAACCTATTTTTAACCTCAATGCTGTATCTGACTCTGGTGTAGTTGGTGATTTACACACGAAATTTGATACCGTAACCTTAACAGGTCTTGCTGAAGCCAATTCTACTGTAGTCTTAGAACAAACTGGTGCGGTAACAACTTCAGACAACAATGGACAATTTACCTTTGCCCACGTCTTGTTAGCAATCGGGGATAATTCCTTGATTGCACGTTCAACTGATATTGCTGGTAATCAAAATACTTTCTCCACCAGCATCTACCGTTTCAGTCCGCCTACAGCAATCAACTTAACAGGCAACACAGTTGCAGAAAACAGTTCTACTGGAATAGTCATTGGTCAATTAACTAGTACTGACCCTGACGCTGGTGATACCCACACTTATATTTTAGAAGATAATGCTAATGGGCGTTTCCGCATTGTTGGCAATCAATTGCAAGTCGCTGATGGTAAATTACTCAATTTTGAAAGTGGTACTCAGCACTCTGTTACAGTTACCAGTACTGATGCTAGTGGCTTAAGCTTAACCCAAGTTTTTGCGATCGCTGTAAAGAATGTTAATGAAGCTCCCAGCTTTACCAGCACACCTATTTCCATTGCTGACTCAGGCAGTCTTTATACTTACAATATTATTGCTGCTGACCCCGATGCCGGAGATAGTTTAAGATTCACTACAGATAATCTTCCAAGTTGGCTAACTTTAGTTGATAACCTTGATGGGACAGCAACTTTACGTGGTACACCAAAAAATTTCCTAGATAATATCAACAGTAAGATCCATTTGAAAGTCACAGATGCTAGTGGGCTAACGGCGATTCAAGATTTTACTATTGCACCTACTACTTCTTTTACTGAAAACAACAATTTTGCAGTCTCCCGTTCTCTATCTCTAACAATTCCAGCTACACCTTCTTATCTCAGTTTCAAGATTAATCCTCAGTTTGACACCACTGCCCTCAATTCAATTAATGATGCAATTGATGTGGCGTTAGTCGATGCTAATGGCAATTCTTTAGTTCACACTGTTGCAAGTGGGCGCGATGCTTTCTTTAACTGGACTGAGGGTGAGTCTACTGCTTTGGGTGTGGGTACGAGTTATGATGCTGCAACTGGTACTGTTTCCTTGAATCTGACTGGTATTACTCCAGGTACTAATGCCCAGTTGGTGTTCCGCTTGGTAAATGATGATGGCGATGTTACTACTAGTGTGCGGATTACGGATTTTGCTTTAACGAAGGCACCTGATGGCACACAGGCTCCTGTACAAACAGATTTTGACAAGCCAATAAGCCAGACTACAGCACCTAATTTTAATTTGTTGACGGATGTCGGGAGCAGTATAAGTACTGAATATCACCGCACCAGCTTCAATGCAGATACTCACCTTCTGTATGCAGACATCGCTTTCCGTAACATCGGCTCTTACAGCGTAGATTCTCCCCTAATTGTTGCTGTCAATCATCTCAGTGACCCCACGGTGTTAGTTCGCAATCCTGATGGTTTTACACCTGATGGTATACCTTACTATGATTTCAGTAAGTTGGTTGGCGATACCAAGTTTGACCCAAATGAGTTAACTCCTACGCGAACTTTTGTATTCTACAACCCTCAAGGGGTGCAATTTACTTATGACCTAACGGTGCTGGCTCAGTTAAATACTGCACCTGTGATTCAAACTCAAGCAAATAAAGAAGTTATTGGCGGTCATAATTACACCTATGATGTTGATGCCACAGACCCGAATGGTGATTCTCTCACATATAAACTACTGGTTGCGCCTGATGGTATGACCATTGACCAAGCTACTGGTTTAATCAGTTGGAATACTGTAACTAGTAACATTGGCAATTCTTCAGTTCTTGTGGAAGTCGGCGATGGTCACGGCGGTGTAGCACAACAACAGTACAGTTTGTCGGTAATTGATGCTCCACCAAATCGTCCACCTCTTTTTACTTCCACCCCGCTGGTCGATGCAGCGATTAATACCAATTATACTTATCAGGCACTTGCCAAAGATGCCGATAATGACTCATTGAGCTTTTCACTACTGAGTGCGCCACAGGGGATGACAGTAGACGCGAACACTGGAGTACTGAGTTGGACTCCAACTGGTTTGCAGTTAGGGACTTATAATGTGACCCTAGCTGTGGCAGATACAAAAGGTGGAACGGCGCAGCAAACCTTTAAAGTGCAAACACAAGCACAAGCTGGAAATCATGCTCCGATTATTATCAGCGATCCAATTACTACTGCCTATACTTCTCAAATTTATACCTATGAAGTCAAAGCAATTGATCCCGATAATGACTCACTAACTTATACCTTAGTAAAACCTGTCAGTGGCATGACAATTGATGCTAACACAGGAAAAATTACCTGGAATACACCTGTAGCTGGTCAGCAAGATTTAACAGTACAAGTGCAGGATAGTCGTGGTGGAGTAGATATTCAAAAATTTGTTTTACAGACCAGCACAGGAACCAGTCCTAGCGAAATTAGAGGTACTATCTGGGAAGATTTAAACAGTGACCGTGTTATAGATTCTGGCGAAAGAGTATTGTCTGGAGTTCAAGTTTATCTCGATCTAAATAAAAATGGATTATTTGATAATAACGAGATTACTACAAGTACTAATGAGCAAGGTGAGTATAAATTTACAAATTTGAGTACTGGTACTTATGTTGTTAGAGAAGTTTTGCCAAATGGATTTACATACACTTTCCCAGAACCAACTCCTGTTTTTAGTTCAAATTTACTCCAAAATGGCAGTTTTGAACAGGGACCTGAAATAAGTGGATGGATGCCTGTTTATGCAGGTTCAACAGTAATTCCTTATTGGAACGTCAAATTATACAGTGTTGACTACTGTACAATAGGACTTTGGCAAGCTTCTGATGGTCGGGTAAGTATTGACCTTGATGGTTCGCCAGGTCCAGGAGGAATTACACAATTCATCAGCACAATCCCAGGACAAAATTATTTAGTAACTTTTGATCTGTCTGCTCATGGATTTCTTTCAGCTGGTACAACTAGAAATATGACAGTATTAGCAGGAGGACAATCGGCCACATTCGTGGGTATTGCAGGTGGCTCTACTAGAGATATGCAATATAAACCTCAACAGTGGCAATTTACTGCTAACTCCACAGTCACAGAAATTGGTTTTTACTCTTATGGTGGCGACTCTTTTGGAGCAGTACTTGATAATGTGGTAGTGCGTCAAATTATTGATACTAAAGATTATAGCTATGTTGTTTCTCTTGCTACAGGAGAGATTGCTGACGACAAAAATTTTGGAAATAAGCCATTACAGACTAATCCAGTCAACAATTCTCCAATCTTCACAACTATCAATTCATTAACTAGTGCCACTGTAGGAGAAGTCTGGCGCTATAAGGCTAAAGCAGACGATCCTGATTTAGATACTTTAACCTATGACCTATTAATTGCACCAGACGGTATGACGGTAGATACCCATACTGGTTTAATTGTATGGAATCCAACTCTTGCTCAACTTCAAGCTAATAACAGTCTTTACCTGGATTCAGGTGTTTACAACATTCTCTTACGAGTTCAAGATAACCACGGTGGATCTGATCTGCAATCTTTTAAAGTGGGTCTCAAAGCTGCTAATACACCTCCAATATTTATTAGTAATGCTCCAACAAGCCCAGCTGTAGTTAATCAACCCTTCCAGTTTCAGCTTCAAGCTCAAGATGCTCAAGATAATTCTATTTCTTATAGTTTAAATACTGCTCCTGCAAACGCTGTAATTGACTCCATAACCGGTTTAGTAAATTGGACACCTCAAGCAGATCAGATCGGAAGCAGTCCAATGTTTATCGTTACTGCTAATGATGGGCATGGAGGAACAACAACTCAGTCATTTCATATTCAAGTGCTTGCCAATGCACCATCTAATAATTCTCCAATCATTACCTCTGTACCTCGCACTACCATTGCTTTAGGACAACCTTATTTATATCGTATCCTTGCAAGCGACCCCAATTTCGACCCCCTAACTATCACTCTGGAAACTGCTCCCCAGGGTATGACCATTGACGCACAGGGCCGAATTATATGGCAACCGACAGCAATGCAACTTGGTTCTAACTCTGTCAGTATTAAAGTTAGTGATGGTCGAGGTGGAGTCGTCATTCAAGCTTTCAATATTGATGTTGTCAGTTCCACTATTCGCACTAACAATGCACCAAGTATCACTTCCACTCCTAACCTGATTACCAATTTAGAGCGCACTTACGAATACAATCTTTCTGGTACTGACTCCGATGGCGATTTGCTGCTGTGGAGTTTGGATAATGCACCAGCAGGTATGGTCATTGATGCCCAATCTGGAGCATTGCGCTGGCAACCACAAAAAGACCAAATTGGTGAACATAAGGTTGTAGTGCGACTTACTGATGCTTATGGTCTTGATGTCGCTCAAGAATTTACACTTCATGTTACTGGAGTCAACACGCCTTCTGCAATTGTCTCCAATCCCATAACCAGAGCCGCCCAAAATCAGCTTTACAGCTACACTGTTGTTGCCACCGATCCAGAAAACGACCCCCTTACCTTCAGCTTAGGTCGTAAACCTGCGGGGATGACGATTGATGACAATGGGGTAATTCGCTGGACACCCCAAGCGTCGCAAATTGGTTCTCAACAAGTTGAAGTCTTTGCACGCGACGCTCAAGGTGCTGTAACCACTCAAACTTACACCGTTGAGGTTGGTGCAACCGCTATCAACACTGCCCCAAGTATCACCTCTACTCCCGTATACTTAGCCGCAGTTGGTAGTCCTTACAGTTATCAAGTCGTTGCTACTGACCCGGATGCTGGCGATCGCCTGACTTATCAACTCCTGTCTGTGCCTCCGGGTGTGACTGGTATGACCATTGACCCTAATACTGGGTTACTTACTTGGGCTAACCCTGTCGTTGGTAACTACAAGATAGTTGTGGGAGCGGTGGACGGTGCTGGTTTGGGCGCGGCACAGGGCTTTACACTGACTGCACGAGTTAATAATGCTCCGGTGATTCGCTCTACACCTGTGCTAACAGCAACCCCTGGCAGTACTTACAGTTATGATGTAATCGCCAGCGATGTAGATGGCGATCGCTTATCTTATACCCTAGATCAGGCATCCCGTAATTTAGGGATGACGCTGGATACTCTCGGCAGACTGCGCTGGACACCGACTGCTGGCAATCTTGGCAGTCACACAGTTGTCATTACAGTCAACGACGGCAATGGCAGTACTGGCCAGCAACAGTATAATCTGTCGGTGGCTGCTGACAGTGTGGCACCAAAAGTCAGGCTGATTGCCAACTACGACTCAGTTAACCTTGGCGAGTCGATAACGTTCCAGGCACGAGCGACTGACAATATCAAGGTGGCAGGCTTACAATTGCTGATCAACGGTACTGCGGTAGTGCTGGATAGCAATGGCATGGCACGGTTCACGCCTACCCAAGCCGGAACCATTATTGCCAAAGCAATAGCTACAGATGTGGCTGGTAATGTGGGGCAAGCAACTTTTGATGTAGCAGTAATTGATACCAGTGATGTTAGCGCACCTGATGTCAGCCTGAACTTGGGTGCGATCGCTAACGGTACAGTTACAGGGGCAGCTGATATTAAAGGCACGGTCAGCGATGATAACCTGGACTACTACCGCCTGCTGGTTGCGCCTATTGGCAGTAGCGATTTCAGAGAGATTTTCCGAGGCACAAGCACTGTTAATAATGATGTACTGGGCAAGTTCGATCCATCACTGCTGGAAAATGACAGCTATACCTTGCGGCTGGAAGCTCATGATAAGGGCGGAAATGTCAGCTTTGTGGAAGATACGGTTAATGTGTCTGGTGAATTGAAGCTCGGTAACTTTAGGCTGTCGTTTACTGATTTGTCGATTCCTGTTACTGGTATCCCCATTACACTGACACGCACGTATGACACGCTAACATCAAGTACTACTGATGATTTCGGCTACGGCTGGCGGATGGAGTTTAGGGACACGGATTTGCGGACTTCTGTCGGCAAACCCAGTGGAGAAGTTGCGGAACTTGGGGGGCAAAATCCGTTCAAAGATGGTACAAAAGTATACATTACTTTGCCTGGCGGAAAACGGGAAGGGTTTACTTTTAAGCCCCAGTTAGACCCACTTTCTCAGTATTTAAGGGGCGCTGGTAGTGTTGATTCTGACCCGAATATATATCGTCCCTCGTTTGTGGGTGATGCTGGCGTAACCGATACCCTCACGGTGCAAAACACCCGCATTATTCATGGCGCTGGTACTAATCAGTACTACGGTCTAGCTGGCAGTGGTTATAATCCTGCTGACACTTATTATGGCGGTGTGTATGTTTTAACAACGAAAGAGGGGATCGTTTATCAAATTGATGCGGCTACGGGGGATCTGCTCACTGTCACGGATACTAATGGGAACACGTTAACCTATACAGATGCGGATATAACTAGCTCGACTGGGCAGAAAATTACCTTTGGCAGAGACGCGCAGGGCAGAATTGCTACTGTTACCGATCCGGCAGGTAAGCAAATTCGGTACGAGTATGACGCTCAGGGCGATTTGGTGTCCGTCACTGACCGAGAGAACAACACCACACGCATGGAGTATGACCAAGAGCGTAAGCACTACCTCGACAAAATCATCGATCCCTTGGGCAAAACTGGTGTCAGAAACGAGTACGGTGATGATGGACGCTTGAAGAAGATGGTTGATGCCGCAGGTGCATCAGTACAGTTAGCTTATGATCCCAGTCACTCCACTGAAACGATAACTGACGCGCTGGGTCATCCTACCACTTATGAATATGACGAGCGGGGGAATGTAGTCACTGAGATTGACGCACTAGGTGGCATCATCACTCGCTCTTATGACCAAGACAATAATTTGCTCAAAAAAGTAGACGCAGATGGCGTTTCCACAACTTATACTTATGACGATAAAGGAAATCCTTTAACAATAACGGATCAAGACGGGAATGTTACCCACATTACATATAACCAGTATGGCGAAACGCTTAATATCATCTCGCCTAGAGGGTTAACAGTTTCATCAACTTATGACAAACATGGTAATTTGCTGTCTAGAACCAACACAGACGGACAAACTACAACCTTTAGCTATGACGGTTTTGGTAGATTAATCAAACAAACAGCACCCGACAATGAAGTATCAACATATACTTATGATGACTTCGGGAATCCCATAGTCTTTACCGATAGTCGTGGCAACCAAGCTATTGCTACTTATGACCTCAATGGCAAAGTCAAAACTCTGTCAATGGTTTTCCCCCAAGAGAACCAAACTTTAAATACCAGCTACACTTACGACAACCAAGGACGTACCACTTCCATAACAGATCCTCAAGGAAATGTTACTACAACCGAATATGACGCTAAGGGCAATGTGATTGCCACTACAGATATTAAAGGCAATCGGACTCAGTATTTTTATGACGACAAAGGGCAGCAGATTAAAGTTATCCTGCCCGACAATACCCCTAATAACCCAGATGATAACCCTGTAGTTTTAACTGAATACGATGCTGCCGGAAGAGTTATTTCCCAAACATCAGCCACAAAACTGAAAACTCGCTATGTTTATGACGAATTAGGCAGATTGACTGATACTATCTTGCCCGATCTCACTCCTAATAATCCAGATGATAATCCGAGGGAGAAGATAGAATACACCGCAGCCGATCGCGTTCAAGCTAAGATTGATATTTTTGGCACTCGTACAGAATACACCTATGATAATTTAGGTCGAGTCAGTCGAGAAAGAGATTTCTTCGGCAACAGTACTGGAAATGACACCACTTATACTTACAATGCCGACGGACAAGTTACTTCAGTTACAGATGCCAGAAATCGCACAACTCTGATTGGTATTGATGATAAAGGCAGACCGAGCGTAACTACTTACTTTGATGGCACGACATCCAAAGTTACCTATGACGCTTTAGGACGCACCAAGTCGGAAACTAATCAGCTTGGACAGACCACCAGCTACGATTATGACGTTTTTGGCAAAGTCGCGGCAATAACTAATCCACTCAATCAACAAACTCAGTTTACTTATAACAGTCGCGGTAGTCTCGTTAAAGTTACTGATGCATTAAACCATTCAACTGGGTACGAATACGACCAATACAATCGTAAGACCGCAGTTATTAATGCTAATGGCGATCGCACTGAAACTACTTATGACCAGTACGGGCAAGTTGCGGCGATAAAAGATGGCAATCAGCATATCACCCAGTACTCTTATAATAATCTGGGTGCGCTAACTTCAGTTAAATTAGCCAATCAAGCTACCACCAATTACACCTATGACAACTTAGGTAGACTAACGCAGTTTGAAGATGCTAATCACAATAAAACTACATATCAATATGATGCTTTCAATCGTCAAGTTGCGACAAATCCGCCTCTAGGACAGGACTCTGCCACTACTTTCAACAATTTCGGACAAGTAGCCAACACTAAAGATTTTAATGGCGATGTCATTAATTATGCTTATGACCAGTATGGACGACTAGCAAATAAGTCATTCTCTAATCCTCTGGTTGCTACAGTTAGTTATACTTATGACCCCGTTACTTTTCAAGTGAAAACTGTAACTGATGGTCGAGGAGTTACTACATACAGTTTTGATAGTTATGACAGGGTGAATTTGATTTCTAATCCCGATGGTCAGACGGTTGGTTACACTTATGATGTTTTGGGTAATCTCAAGACTTTAACAACTAGTGCTAGCACGGTTAATTATTCCTACGATCGGCTGAATAGATTAGATACGGTTACATCGGGTGGGCAGTTGGCGAAGTACGGCTATGATGCGGTAGGGAATCTAATTAGTACTTCTTTAGCCGATGGTACAACCCAAACCCAGCAGTATGACGCGAGTAATAGACTCAAGTCAATTGAAACTCGTGACGCTTTCGGCAGGGTTTTATCTAGTTATGCTTATACCCTTGATGGGGTGGGCAATCGCACTCAAGTAATAGAGGATACTGGTAGAACTGTTAACTACACTTACGATGAAGTCAATCAATTAAAGCTGGAGTCTATTACCGATCCAACTCTGGGGAATCGAACTATTGGCTATGATTACGATCTGGTGGGAAATCGCTTAAAGCGTAATGATTCTGATCCCAGCAGTGGATTAACGACCTATGTTTATGACAAGAATAATCGACTGATTTCGGAGACATCTGGAACTAAGGTCACTCAATATACCTATGACAATAATGGTTCCATGTTAACTTCTGATGATGGAACTAACTCTGTTGTTTACCAATGGATTAATGATGGCGAAAATCGATTAATTGGGGTAACTACAACTAATGCTAGTGATTCTTCTCAAAGTAAATATTTCTATGATGCTAGCGGTAATAGAGTAGCAAGTATTACGGATGGCGTAAGGAAGAATTATCTCGTCGATCCTAGAGGTTATTCTAAGGTTCTGCAAGAGTATGATGCCAATGGACAAATTCTGACGAAGTATTTCTATGGTTTGGGTTTAATTAAGTCTGAGAGTGGCAGTGATGAGAGATTCTATCATTCTGATGGTTTGGGTTCCACTCGGTTGTTGACTGATGGAACTGGTCAGGTTACAGATAGATATGTCTACGATGCTTTTGGGCGGTTAATCGCTCATGCTGGGGGTTCGGGTAATGCTTATCAATTTGCGGGTGAGCAGAGAGATAGTACTGGGTTGGATTATCTCAGAGCTAGATATTATAACTCGGATTTAGGCAGGTTTATCTCAAAGGATGCTTTTGCTGGACATTTGGCTAGTCCGATTAGTGAAAATGCTTATGTCTATGCCAATGCTAATCCTGTTAATTTTACTGACCCCTCTGGATATGAATCTTTGGGAGAACTCTCTGCTGCTGAATCGATTAATAGTTTCCTCAGTAGTCTTAGTCAAACAGTAATAACAGGGGCTTTGTTTGGAGCAGCTTTTAGTGTGGTTCACCAAGACCTTGAAATTATTGAGGGTACTAGAGATGAACTCTCATTCGATGAAGTTTTACAAAGTACTTATCAAGGTGCTATTTTAGGCCCTTTGTTTACTGCATTTCCTGCTGCGGGTGTAGTGTTTGCTGTGAATGGTATCAAGACTGGTATTGAGGAAATTAATGCTGGGCATGGATTAACTGGTGCTTTTGATATTGCTGCTTCCATATCTCCTTTCCTTTTTAAAGAAGGTAAAGATTTCAGCGAAAACCCATTTAACCAAATCTCGAATATTTTAGCTAAAAATAATATAAAAATTCAACTGTTTGAAGGTTCTCCTTCAGATGTACAATATGCTGTACGAAGGGTGAATTTCTCTGGTGGTAGTGAACCATTATATACTCTTGAAATTTTTGGGAAAGCTGCACTAGAGAATCCTATTTCAAGAAGAGCTATTGAAGTTATAGGTATCAACTCTTACACAATAGAGATTGATGCATCACCCAGTCGGTATGATGGATTAATCGATCATAATAGTAAAACAGTGAGCATATTTGACCAAAACAACCCTTCATTACAGGAGGCTTTATCAACTTTAGTTCATGAAGGTACACATATGGAAAGAACTTCAGCAGGCTATAAAAGCTCTCAATATGAAGAATATTTAGCATTCAGACGTGAAGCCTTGTTTAATAATAGTGGTGATACATACTTTGCAAGGAGACCTTCTTTAGCAGAGAGAAAAGCTTTATGGAAGTATATTAAAAATGAATCTGAGTACAAGGATTTAGATGAAGGAACAGATCCATTTAATCGATTCTAAGGTTTATAGTCATGGATAAGTCTTTTGTATATGTACGTGGAAGCAATATCTCAGAGGTAGTTGATATGCACTCTCAAGGAGTCAAGATTCTCTGCCCCGTATGCATGTCTGAACTTCTAATAATTCCTGATGGAGATATGGCTTCAAAGCATCATATGGCTCCAGGAGTGTATTGTCCAGTTAGCAAGCAACATGTTCATATAAAACTATTTTTATCACGAAAGAATGTTTGGAAAAGAGTGAAAGAGATTATGCAAGAAGAACTTGATGCAAAAGATTAACCAGAGCAAACGCCAAGGCAAATGCATCTAAATTTTGACAAAGTGGTATGAATAAACTAGAAGACGGGTCAGGTGAGGAATTGTGCTTGGCGGGCACCAGGAGGAAATGATGACGCTTTGTACCGATTGAGCAAGGGACTTCCAGGAAATGGAAAGTGCAGACTTTTCATGTGTCTTTGGGTAGGGCGTTGGCAACCTTTGCCCTATTCAGTTTGCGGGTGAGCAGAGAGATAATACTGGCTTGGATTATCTCAGAGCCAGATATTATCTAGTGTGGTAAAATTCACTAGAGAAAACGACTCTCTAGATTAGCCAAGTAAGCCTTGGGGTCTCTGCGAAATCGATACTGTTCAACTCTGGCTTTGTGGTGTTTTTGCAGTTGAGAGCGTAATTCGAGCCAATGCAATCTCGAATTACCCATAATACCTCATGTCCAATTTCTGGCTGCATTCCATCAATCGC
Organism: Nostoc sp. C117; assembly: GCF_043099735.1. Taxonomy (NCBI): domain Bacteria; kingdom Bacillati; phylum Cyanobacteriota; class Cyanophyceae; order Nostocales; family Nostocaceae; genus Nostoc; species Nostoc sp. C117. Next base: position 135,303 of record NZ_CP170989.1, on the reverse strand, counting down.
TAATATAACCCGTCCTTGATTAGCCACTATTCCCGGATTTCTCACCAAGATTGAAAGAAGAGGGTCAAAAACTGCCAAAATGTATGTTGCAAAAGAATTCCAGCAGCTTAAAGCATGACCCCAAGTAAAAATCATTCTATACCGGAACAGTTCATATTTGGACAAGCAAAGTCATGTCCAGTAGTAGTTAATTTCAAGGGTGAGCCTGTAACATCGGATGCAGGATTAGCATTAATTGCGGAACTAGACAGAAAAAGAAAAATAACATCACGATTGGCAGGATGTTTCAAAGATTACAGAGACTCAAATAAAGTTTTACATCCAGTTCATAACTTAATAGCACAAAGGATATATGGCTTAATCATGGGGTATGAGGATATAAATGACCATGAAACCCTACGTCACGACCCAATATTCGCACTCGCGGTAGGAAACGTTATTAACTCAGAACAAGAATTAACCACTTTGGCAGGAAAAAGTACCCTAAATCGTCTCGAACATTGTCCAGAAAATGTATATTCGAGAGAAAATAGTCGGTATCACCGTATTGAGTATGACGCTCTGGCGATAGAAACACTTTTAGTTGAGCTATTTTTAGAATCTTATAAGAAGCCACCGCGACAGATAATAATAGATTTAGATGTGACGGATGATTTAGTACATGGCGATCAAGAAGAAACATTCTTTAATCCCTATTACAGGGGATATTGTTATGCTCCACTTTATCTTTTCTGCGGTAAACAAATACTAGCAGCAAAGCTTCGTGCATCGAACTTAGACCCAGCAGCATGGGGGTTAGAAGAATTACAAAGAGTAATAAAAATAATACGTTCACGATGGAAAAATGTCAAAATTATTATTCGTGGAGATAGTGCTTATTGCAGAGAAGAGATAATGGCTTGGTGTGAGTCTGAGAGTGATATAGATTATGTGTTGGGAGTTCCGGAAAACCCTCGTTTACTCCAACTATCGCAATCAATAAAGTATCGTGCATCCCAAGAATATTGGAGAAAAATTCAACCTATAGTCGAGTTTTTTGAAAGCTTATTTCCTGGAACACCTGATTTAAAAAAAGATGCAGCAGAATTTGTTGATAACTCAGTGTGGTATTGTTCTCTGGACTATCAAACATTAGATAGTTGGAGCCGTAGCCGTCGTGTTGTAGCCAAGGTAGATTATGGCAATGAAGAAGTCAAGACTCGCTTTGTTGTGACTTCGCTCCCTGTTAAGAAGATTCCTCCAGGACAACTTTATACTCAAAAATACTGCCCACGAGGCAACATGGAAAATTGCCTTAAAGAACAAAAGTTAGATTTACAAAGTGATAGAACAAGTACACATACATTTGCTGGAAATCAATTACGTTTATGGTTTACAGCTATTGCCTACATTTTAATGAATTTCATGCGAGAGAAATGTTTAGTCAATACAGAATTCAAGAATGCAACGATTGGAACTATACGCACAAAAATATTAAAGCTAGGGGCTGTTATTGCGATTAGCAAAAGACGAGTTTTAATCGAAATTAGTCGTGCTTGTCCTTACAAGGAAATTTTGGCGACAATTTATGAGCTTTTATCTCGACTTCCTTGCCCTGGATAATGAGAAAATTGGTTTTATAAGTAATGGCTAATTCTGGTTTTAAATAACTATTTTCGGGGTGATTTTGATTAATTTAACCTAACAATTTGTCATATCAATTTTTATCACTATTTTTTGTGCTTAAGTATATTTTGTGTCAAAGGTATTTTATATATCTTTTTTACTTCGGTTTTTACTGCTAAATATTTTTAATCGGCGGTGAATTCAACAATGTGTCAATTAATTTATCCTAAATCTGGCTAATCCAGGTGTTTTTTTCTCCCTCGTGAGAAATCCGGGTAACGATACTTATGAACGTTGGGCTAGTAATGCTGTGACTGCACCTGCATTACCTCCAGTTTCAGAAACAGAAGCCAGGGCATCATTGCAAGCTCAGAATCAAGCAGTTTTACCACAGGGTTTGAAGCGGTAATTAGGCATTAGAAAGGCGATTCACCTTTGAGTCGCCACTACATAAATTAGCAGCAAAATTAGTCAATGAAAATCGGTACTGTCTCTATTAATTATTCCAGAAAGTTCAATTTAGGGAACTACGAATCAATCGAAGTAGGCTGCTCTCTCTGGGCGCAAGTGGAAGATGAAGAAGATGCGGACGGCGTAGTTCAATTCCTTTATCACCAAGCCAAAGCAGCCGTAAAAAGTGCAGCAATGCCCGTGATTAAAGCTAACGAATTTCAAATCAGTAAAGCCAAATCCCAAAAGAAGGTGGTAACTGATGAGGGTGTTGGGGAATTAGAGGATTTATGAAACAACTAACAGGTTCTATGCCGATCGCAGCACTACCACCATCTACTGCGGCCTGGAGCAAAAAAGAACTCCTTGAAACAATTGAATGGCTCCAATCCGAGGGAGCAGCAACCCAAACCAATCTCAAACTTTTAACTGCAATTGTCGAGTCTATTCTTTGGTCTGAAGAATCATACACCAGATTTTTGCAATGCGGTTTTGATGCAGCAATTGAGTTATTTGATATTACTTCTCAAAACTGGGAGTTTGAAGAATCAACGTCATCACCTCACAACCCCAGAAATTGGGACGAATACAAGCGGCTAGAAAAACACCAATAAATAATATCTCTTCAGCTTATTTAGTCATAAGAGGAATAAGAAATGAAAAGAAAATGGACTCCTGAAGAATTAGAAATACTCGAAGAAATGTCTGAAGCATATATACCTAAACAGATAGCTTATAGGCTCAGAATCCGAGGCTATCACCGCACAACGCTAGCTGTTCATAAAAAACTGTACTCCTTGGGTTATTCGGCACGTCCTACTTTGGACAATTATAGTTGCAACCAAATTGCTCAAGCCCTTTCGTTGAACTCTTCTACCGTTGCGAGATGGGTAAAACTAGGTTGGCTTAAAGCCATGCGACGTTCTACTAGAAATTTCTTAGTTAAAAGTCGGGATTTAAAACGGTTTTTCAAGAATCCCCCACAATCTATTAAAAAGCGGATTGCAGCTATAGATCCGCAAATTATTAGGTATTTGGTAGGGTAATCAAAAAAGGATTAGGAGATAGTTCAAGTGTTTCATCTGACCTACGAATTTAAACTGAAACCTACTCGCGCCCAAATTGCAATATTTGAAGACTGGTTAGAACAATGTCGCCGTGTCTATAACTATGCTTTGGCAGAGCGTAAAGACTGGATTAAATCTCGTAGCTGTCGGATCAATGCTTGTTCGTTACATTCTGAATACATCATTCCTGCTGATACACCACGTCCAACTTACGTTAATCAATGCAAAAGTTTAACTAAAGCTAGGGCAAAATATCCAGAACTTAGAGCAGTTGAAGTACACGTTTTACAGCGAACATTGAAACGGCTTGAACAAGCTTTTGTTGCAATGTGGGAACGGAAACTTGGATTTCCGAGATTCAAAAAACCCGGAAGAATGCGCTCTTTTGTGTTTTCACAACTGGGGGTTAATCTAATTGGGCGAGAACGAATTAAACTTCCTAAAATTGGCTGGGTGAAATTTCGGCAATCACGAGAAATACCTGATAGTGGTACAGTAAAACAAGCTCATATTGTTAAACGTGCTTCTGGATGGTATGTGCTGCTAATTGTGCAGTGGAATGTAGATGTACCACAACCAATACCTCACGGTGAAGCACTAGGAATAGATGTAGGATTAATAAGTTTTATTGCTACCTCTAATGGGTTAATGCTCAAGCGTCCAAGGTTTTTTGTAGATGCCCAACGTAAGCTGAAATTGCTGCAAAAGCGCGTCACCAAAAAACGTATTGGCTCAAACAATTGGCATAAAGCCCAAAAGAAAGTAGCAAAATTTCATGAGTATATTGCTAATTGCCGTAGAGATTGGCATTTTAAACTGTCTCATCAAATTTGCAATGATGTTGGGATGGTGTTTGTTGAAGATTTAAATTTAGTTGGTTTGTCCCGTGGAATCTTAGGCAAACATTGTTTAGATGCTGGATTCGGTCAATTCTTCAACATCTTGGAGCAAGTCTGTTTTAAGCGTGGTGTCTATTTTCAGAAAGTAAACAGTCACAAAACCAGCCAGATTTGCCCTAGTTGCGGATTCGAGACAGGCAAGAAAGAGCTTTCAGAACGTACTCATTTTTGCTCGAATTGTAGCTATACAGCAGATAGAGATATCGCTGCCGCACAAGTAGTTCTTCAAAGAGGGCTTGCAGCCGTAGGGCATACGGTCAAGAAGCTTGCTGAGGGTAAATTCATTGGAATCCCTGTGAAGCAGGAACCCTCATCTCTAAAGCATGGGGAATGTCAATGTACTAGACCAACTTGGTCATGCCACAGTTTACGAATATGATGCTAGGGGTAATATTCTCACTGAGATTGACGCAGAAGGGCAAATAACGAAACGTAAGTACGATGATAACAACTATGTTTTGGAAGAAACAGTAATTTCAGACCGTTCTGGACCAAATGGTTTTACCACTAAGTACACCTACGACAGTCAAGGCAATAAGCTAACGGAAGAAGATCCACTACATAATGTCACAATTTACACTTATGGCGATAAGAGCCGCCTAATGACTGAGACTGATGCCTTGGGTCGCACGACAACTAATGTCTACAGTAGAAGTGGTAATCTTCGTTCAACTACTGATGCTCTTGGTCACACCACTAGTTATGACTACGATCTCAGAGGTCAACTTCGGTCTGTCAAAGATGCTGACGGGAATGTTACAGGATTCGATTATGATGACAATGGCAATGTCACCAGTGTTACAGATGCGTTGGGCAATGTTACGGCTTATACTTATAACACCAACGGGGACAAACTGAGCGAAACCCGTCAAATGACTCTTGCCAATGGTCAGGTACGAGAATTGTTGACAACGTGGACGTATGATGACAACGGTCGAATGAAAACGATGACCGATGCCGAAAATCATACAACGACTTATGAATATGATAAATTAGGTCATCAAACTGCGGTTATTGATGCACTTCAGCACAAAACTGAGTATAAATACGATGATAAAGGTCAGTTGGTAGAAACAATCTATGCAGATGATACACCCGACAACCCAGACGACAATTCCAGAACCAAAGTTGAATACGATGCTGCTGGTAACAGAACTCAAGAGACTGACCAAGCGGGACGAGTTACACAATACAAGTACGACCAAGTAGATCGGCTAATTGAGACTATTTACGCAGATAATACGCCTAATACAGATGACGACAATCCACGTAGCAAAACTGAGTACTACACCGATGGGTTGGTAAAAGCTGAGATTGACGAACGAGGAAATCGCACAGAGTTTCGTTACGATGCTGATGGTCAGCAAATTGAAGAAATTTATGCAGATAAAACACCTAACACGCTGGATGATAATCCCCGAACGACTTATAAATATAACCAAGTTGGGGAACAAATTTCTCAAACCGATGCTCTTAGCCACACCACTTCGTATAAATATGATGATTTGGGACGCATTAAAGAAACAGATTTTGCTAACGGGACTTACACTACCAATGAATACGATAATTTAGGTCGGCGCATTGCCACAACGGATCAAAACCGCCAGAGAACAGAGTATGGCTACGATTCACTAGGTCGCCTAACCGGGGTGAAGAATGCTGTGGGTGATTGGACAACTTACAGTTACAACCAAGTTGGAAATCTCATCTCACAAACAGATGCTAACCAGCATACAACCAGTTTTGAATATGATGGCATAGGTAGTCGGACTGCGACGATTTTACCACTGGCCCAGCGATCGGATATGACCTATGATGCTGTGGGTAATCTCAAGACTTATACAGACTTCAACCGCAACACTATTACTTATCAGTATGACGCACAAAATCGTTTAACAGAAAAAGATTTTCCTGACCAAACTGCTACAACTTTTACTTACACTCCCACCGGACAGCGAAAAACCGTCACTGATGCACGGGGAACGACAATTTATGATTATGACGAGCGCGATCGCCTCATTCAGCGCATTGACCCCGATAACAGTAGTATCAGTTACACTTATGATGCCACTAGCAATCGCACTTCTGTGACTACAGCTTCTGGTACAACTTACTACACCTTTGATGAACGAAATCGTCTGGCTACGGTAACTGACCCTGATTCTGGCATTACGCAGTATACATATAATACAGTCAATAATCTTGTCCAAACCGTATTGCAAAATGGGACTATAGAAAACCGCCAGTATGATGATCTTGATCGCTTGAAGTATCTGGAAAACAAAAAGGCAAATGGTGACATTATCTCCAGTTATACCTACACTTTAGATGCGGTAGGTAATCGTAAAAAGGTGGTGGAAGATACCGGACGACAAGTAGATTACACTTATGACAATCTGTATCGCTTGACTGAAGAGAAGATTACTGATTCTATAAATGGAAATCAAACGACTGACTACACCTACGATAAGGTCGGCAATCGCAAAACCAAGGCTGATTTGCTCAATAGAGTAACTATTTATACATACGATGACAATAACCGTTTGTTAAATGAGACAGATGTTAATTCTATTACTGCCTACACTTACGACAATAATGGCAATACAAAGACGCGCTCCCAAACCACGGGACAAACAGTCACAGATAAAACAGTCTATATTTGGAACTATGAAAATCGTCTAATTGCGGCTGATATTAATACTGCTAACAGCACCCATCATACTGAGTATCAGTATGATTCAGATGGCATACGGGTTGCTAAAATTTTGGATGGACAAGAAACACGGTACTTGATTGATGCAAATCGACTCTATGCCGAGGTGTTAGAGGAGTATTCTAGCAATGGCATAATACAGGTGTCTTATATTTATGGGAATCGCTTAATTTCAGAGAAACAAAGTAATACTAGAACTTTCTATAACTATGATGGTTTGGGGAGTACACGATTGCTTTCTGATATAGCTAGCAATGTTGTAAACACTTATAACTATGATGCTTTTGGAGTATTGTTGAACTCAACTGGCAGTACAAGTAATAAATATATGTTTACTGGGGAACAGTACGATCAAACATTGGAAGATTACTATCTTAGACAGCGTTACTACGAGACTGAAACTGGTAGATTCACTAAAAATGATAGTTGGGAGGGTAAACTCAGTGAACCAGTGACGTTGCACAAATATGTATATGCTTATAATAATCCTCCTAATTTAACAGATCCTTCAGGCTTAAGTCCGCTTAGTGAGTTCTTCTATAAGTATGGCAATACTGTACTTAAGAATTTTTACTCAGGCTACGAGTTATTTCAGCGATGGTCGTATTTTGGCAGTAAAGTGGGTGCAGCTATTAGACGAGATATCAAGACACAACATCCTGATGTGCAAATTCGTGGAGAATTTACGATTCAAGGGGCAGGAAAAAATGATGGAGAAAACGGAAGAGCTGATGTTATCAAAGTGCTGCCATCTGGAACTTATGAGGTATATGAGATTAAGCCCGCAGGTGGTGATCCTGCGGGACCTCAGCTAACAAGATATATACAAGGTCTTACACAACTGGGAATAACTGCTACACGTGGAACGTACAATTTTTCCGGCAAAATTGAAAATGAGCCAGTTGTTGGTGTAAGAGTAACCTATGGGCTTGCAGCACCGGGGGAAATTTTATATACTCCCTCAATTAATGAAATAGGTACAGCTATAACCGTGTTCGTTGCATCTATTTACACAATTTCTCAAATAAATAATTTGCAGATAGGTACGCTTGCTGGCGAGGTTCAAGGGCAAGCAGCACTTCAGAGAGGATTTATATTTTAACAATTCAACGTCTGGTATTTTTTATTGAAATCTTAAGGAGGTACAAACGTAATGATGTTAGCTTACTATAGACAGATGAATTTTACTGAATTCAAGAAAATTAAAGAAAGCCGTATAATTCAGGAGAATTTAATCTACAGTGATTCAACAGAATCACCGTATGGGGATTGCCTATGTATTGGTATATGGTGGGGAGCAATTGACTTTTTACTTGTTGGGCCAGGAGCTAATAAAAGCAATCCACTCAAAAAATTAGTCTTTGGTGGAACCCCTTTAGATGCCGATGATATTTGGTTCGACTTTGGACCAATACGCTATCTGGAGCCAGATGAAGTTCGAGAAATCTCAGAGCTTATTGTTAAAATCTCGCCAGAAATGTTAATTGCCCAATATAATGTAGCATCACTGATTGAACATCAAGTACCCCCAGATACTTGGTTGATAGAAGATCAGAGTAAGGTTGTCATCTCAATTACAAGTTACTACTCAAAAATAGTGGATTTTTTCCAAAAAGCTGCGAGGATAGAAAACTATATCCTTGCTTATATCACAGCGTAGTCTTGTTTAATTTTTTCTAAAAATCTGTTTATTTTTTCGTATAATCTCAGCCATATTCAGCTTCTCCATCCTCCAGGGTCGCGCTTTTGACCGCTCGGCAATAGCCTCATTCGACCATTTTTCTGGATCTTGCACGGGCGCGGCGGAAAACGTTCATTCATAAGGAACTGTTGGGCTTACCAAGTGGCTTACTAGAATTTGACCATCTGTAATTGCTGATTATTTGGGAGGTGCGTTAACTGTGTGGTTTTGGGAACAAGACTCAGTTAAGTACGAGATATTCAAGCAATATGAACGAGCCTTGGTAGCCATTGGGGTAAACTTTTCGCTCGAAGAAGTGGAATCGCAATTCCTCGTAGGTTGGGTGGAGCAAAGCAAAACCCAACATTAACCCAACATTGATAAATCCACCAAGTGGGAAGCTATGGTGATTGACTCACAAACTGGGACAATTGTTTGGCAACCAACGGCTAATCAAATCGGCGATACCACAGTTAGCGTTCAAGCAACAGATATCTACGGTGCTTACAATGATATTAAAGGCACGGTCAGCGATGATAACCTGGACTACTACCGCCTGCTGGTTGCGCCCATTGGTAGTACCGATTTCAAAGAGATTTTCCGAGGCACAAGCACTGTTAATAATGATGTACTAGGTAAATTCGATCCATCACTGCTGGAAAATGACAGCTACACGCTGCGACTGGAAGCTCATGATAAGGGCGGGAATGTCAGCTTTGTTGAAGACACGGTTAATGTGTCTGGCGAATTGAAACTCGGTAATTTCCGGTTGTCATTCACTGATTTGTCGATTCCTGTAACAGGGATACCCATCACGTTAACTCGCACCTATGATTCTTTGACATCGGGTAGCACAGATGACTTTGGCTACGGCTGGCGCATGGAGTTTAGGGACACGGATTTGCGGACTTCTGTTGGCAAACCCACTGGAGAAGTTGCGGAACTTGGGGGGCAAAATCCGTTCAAAGATGGTACAAAAGTATACATTACTTTGCCTGGCGGAAAACGGGAAGGGTTTACTTTTAAGCCCCAGTTAGACCCACTTTCTCAGTATTTAAGGGGCGCTGGTGGTGTTGATTCTGACCCGAATATATATCGTCCCTCGTTTGTGGGTGATGCTGGCGTAACCGATACCCTCACGGTGCAAAACACCCGCATTATTCATGGCGCTGGTACTAATCAGTACTACGGTCTAGCTGGCAGTGCTTATAACCCGGCTGATACCTATTATGGTGGTGTTTATACGCTGACTACGAAAGAGGGGATTGTTTACCAGATTGATGCTGCGACGGGTGACTTGTTGACTGTTACGGATAACAATGGTAACAAGCTAACTTACACAGAAGAGGGGATTTACAGTTCGACTGGCAAGCAGATTACCTTTGAGCGCGATGCACAAGGTCGGATTGCCAGTGTCAAAGACCCGATGGGTGAACTGGTGCGGTATGAATATAATGCGAAAGGGGACTTAGTTAGTGTAACCGACCAAGAAAAATTCAAAACTCAGTTTGTTTATGACCAAGAGCGATCGCATTATCTAAAAGAAATTATTGATCCATTAAACAGAGCAGGTGCAAAAGTTGAATATGGCGATGACGGCAGATTAAAGAAAACACTCAATGCCACAGGTAATTCTGTAGAAATTGATTACGACCCTGCAAACTCGCTGCAAACCGTCAAGGATGCATTAGGTAATCCTACTACCTATGAATATGACACCAGAGGCAATGTAATACGTGTAGTTGATGCCCTTGGTCATCAAACTCAGATGAAATATGATGATGAGAATAATCTGTTGCAAGTAACAGATGCAAATAATCTCGTCACTAAGTATGAGTATGACGACAAAGGCAACCTGAAGTCACGCACAGAGGAGTACTGCGGTTGTCCCACCGTTGTGCCGGGAACTTCATACTACACATACGACAAGTACGGCAATATGACATCACTGGTAACGCCAACTGGTGCATCAATGACGATGGACTATGACCGCTTTGGCAATATGTTAGCGATGAAAGATGGCTTAGGCAATGTCATCCAGTCCTTCACTTATGATGCTTTTGGACAAGTAAAAACTGAGACTGATTCCACAGGGACAACAACTTATTTTTACGACGACTTTGGTAATGTCATTAAAACCATTGATGCAGATGGCGGCGTAACAATAATGGAGTATTACACTGACGGTAAGCTCAAGCGGATGGTGGAGGATAACGGTACACCTAATGACACCAGTGACGATGAGGTTTCCACCTTTGAATATGACAAACTGGGACGGGAGAAGTTTGCTGATTACGGGGATGGTATCTGGGTTAAATACGATTATGAAGGTGCAGGTGGTGACTGGACTAAGTTAGAAGCACCCACTATTGGTAAAATTGAGCGGAAGTTGACTGCTGATGGCAAGTTGGCAGGTTGGGTAACTGCTGATGGTGGTACACCGACATTCAAGTACGACCTAGTTGGGCGTTTGTGGAGAGAGACTGATACCAACGGTAATGACGTCACTGAATACGGTTATGATGCAGCCGGACGTTTAACTACAGTAAAAGACTTGCGGACGGGTGCGACAACCACGAAGAAATATGATGCAGGCGGACGTACCACTGAAGAAATCGATGTACTAAATGTTTTCACTCGCTACTTCTATGATCCCAAATCTGGGAAGTTGACGAGTACGGAACGTGGGAAGTACATTAAAGATGCTTCCGGGCAGTTAGTGGAAGACCCAACAGTACAAAAGCAGGTATATCGCTATGAATATAATGGGTTGCAAACAACAGTAATTGACCCGCTAAATCGTAGAACCACCTCGGTAATGAATGATTACTATCTGCCAAGCGAGACAATTTATACCACTGGCCAAAAAGAGAAAATCAGCTATCTGTACGCTAATAACCTGCAAGAAGCGAAGGATTATCCAACCAAAATTCTTGATATTGGTGGTAATGATCGCGTATTTGAATACGATGATTTGGGTCGTCTTAAAACAGCAAGCGATTTGGGGAATGGCAAGTATACTTACGATTACGGTGATGATGGGCTTGGGAAAATTACCAGTCCTACAGGTGAAACACTTCAGTATGGCTACGATGATTTGGGTAATTTAGCCAAAGTCACTTATGGTGATAGTACTTTCAAGCAAATGACTTACAGTACCACCGATAATCGTTTGGAAACGGTGACGCTGCCATCTGGAGAAACAATTACCTATCAATATAATGATGCGGGACAAGTGACCTCGCAAACTTCTTCCACCACTGGTGCTGTTAGCTTTACCTATACTGAAGAAGGTGCAGTCAAGACAATGACTGACTCTACGGGTACAACAACTTACCGCTACGACAGCAGCAACCGTCTTGAAGGCATGGATTATGCCAATGGTAGCAGTATTAGCTACACCTACGATATTGTAGGGCGGATTAAGACATTAACGGAGAAAGGTTCTGCTAACGCTGTAGCATATACGACTGAGTATGATTATGATGCGTTTGGCAATCTTAGTTGGGTGAAAGACCCTGCTGGTGGGATTACCAGAATGAAGTACGATGTGGTGAACCGTTTGCAAGAACGAATATTGCCTAATGGTGTGAAAACGACTTATGATTATGACGATTTAGATAGAGTGAAGTCGATTGTTCATACTAATGCTCAAGGTCAAGTGTTAGCATCTGTAACTTATGAACGTCAAGGAGTTGGCGAACCTAGCAAGATAACCCGTGAGGATGGTTCGTATGTACTATTAAAGTATGATTCGGCATTGCGAGTAGAGAAAGAATCGTATTACAATACTGCTGGGCAACTGTTGAATGAAAGCAGTTATACTTATGATGCTTCTGGTAAGCGTCAGGTGCAGTCAACTAGTGGTGGGTCGCGCACTTTCAATTACACTACTGGTTATCAATTAGATACTGTTACTGAAGCGGGTGAAACCGAAAACTACGATTATGACCAAAACGGTCGGTTGACGCTAATTCAGCGTGATGGTGAGACGCTTGATTTGGATCATGATGCTTATGACCGTTTAACTCAAGTCGAGAATGAGACGACTGGTGAAACAACACAGTATATTTACGATGGTGCTGGTAACAGAGTTAAGGAAATTCAAGGAAATCAAGAACGGCGCATCTTAGTAGCACCTGCGATGGGTGGTGGATTGGAATCAACCGACTTGATTACTGATGGTAGTGGTAATTTGATTAGTAACTATATTTATGGTGGTGGTAGCAGTCCCTTCATGCGATTGGATGCTGACGGGAATGCTGTATACTACCTGACCGATGCTATGGGTACTGTGATTGGATTGGCTGATGGTAGTGGTACAAGTTCAGGCAAGTTTCTCTATGATGCGTTCGGCAATATTTTGTCCCAGGTAGGTGGTGCAGATGCTGAAGCGGGTGGTGATTTTAGGTTCCAAGGGCAGTGGTTAGAGTCTGAGAGCGGGTTGTATCATTTTAGAGCAAGGGATTATGACCCTACAACGGGATTATTCTTGAGCCGTGACCCAGTGGATATTATTGCAACTGCACCGGAGAGTTTCAATCCGTATCAGTTTGTGTACAATAATCCATACATTTACAGTGATCCCACTGGGATGTTTACGATGATTGAACTCAATGCATCTTTTAGCATTGAGAATGCCCTTAATGCAATGAGAACCTATGCTTCCAATGAAATTAAAGATTACTTTAAAGGAAAAGTTAGTGAAGCTCTAGGTAATGCTTTCACTGGATTGGTTAAAAAACTTTTACCTTTTGGTGATGTTGACTTTGACAACCTTCCTACTAAATTTAAAGATGGAACCAAACTTGAAAACTTTCTTAAAGGTCAAATTTGTGGAATTTTTAATGCTGTAGGAGGGCCTTTTTTTGATCGTCTTTGGCTAGAGCCTGGTGTCGCTATTAATGGTCAACCAACAGCTCCAGGTTTAAACTGTAAAGGATTATTCAATGATACAGAACGTAATGAATTTAAATTTACACAAGTTCCTAAAGCTTCAAAAAGACCAGATTTTATATTTAAAGAAGGCAGCCCCACTAATTACAAATCTAATGATACAAATGCTTTCTTAATTGGTGATGTAAAACTTACTTTAAACAAAGCTTTAGGAGACATAACTGGAGTAGGAACTAAGAAAAATAACCCTTCTGAGCAATGGACAGCAATTCGAGCTTATGCAAGTAAATATGAAGCAACACGTATAGCTCTCTACATAACCTTTAAACGCTTTGGTAATGATCAGAAGCTTTCTGATAGTGAATTAGCCGTAGCAATCGCAAAAGCTTCAAAGAGTGCTTTCAGCCAAGGTGTTATACTACTGATTGCCAATCTTGTTGATTAACTATATCTTCTGAAAGATATAAACATATGCAGAATACATCAAATATTAAGCAAAAAATTTTGCTTGAAGAGGCACTTGAAACTGCACTTAAAAAAGGTGATACAAGTGCTTTAACACAATTAATTCAAAATGGAATTAACATTAATATCCGACTTGATGACGAGCAAACTTCTCTCATGGAAGCAGTACGGGCAGGAGATATTAATGTTGTTCATATCCTTGTTGAAGCTGGAGCAGATGTTAACGCTCAAGATAACAGTGGATTTTCGGCTTTATGGAAAGCTGCTTACTGGGGACTACAGGAAATTTTTGATTATCTTGCACCTCTAACTTCCCTAGACTTAAGACAGGAAGCTCAAGAGATACTGCCTAAAGGTTTGGTGTATCGTCAAAGAGCAGATGATAATTTTACAGAAGATTTTATAGCAGCTGCTGCAATAGGAGATAGCAATGCAGTTCAGGCTGCGATCAAGGAAGGAGTAAATGTCAACGCTATTGGTAGTGATGGAACTCCAGCCCTTGTTTCATCGGCTTTCTGGGGTCATATACCTGTAGTTAAGTTATTGCTGAAGTATGGAGCGAATATAAACTGCAAAACAGAAGATGAGCAAAAAACCCCATTAATTGCAGCAGCGGAAGGAACGAGCCTTGCACGATATGCAAAATTTACCTCAGTTACAACAGATGAAAATCAGATTACTGTAATTAAACTTTTACTTGAAGTGGGTGCAGATGTTAATGCAAAAACAAATGAAGGCAGAAATGCACTCATGGCAGCTGCTAATGCTGGTAGTATAAACGCCGTTCAATCATTAATTGAATATGGCGCAAATATTGATGCCAAGGATAATAGGGGAGATACAGCTTTAAGCCTTGGAAAACTAGCAGGACATACAGATATTGTTCAACTTCTGCTGTCAGCAGGAGTAAAAGAAGATTGAAATATCAACTATGATCACACTTTAAATGGGAGCAATGCGATTTTGTTAGATGAACTCAAAAAGTGCGATCGCTACTCATTCCACTCAATTAGCATACCATCCACGCAACCAACCCCCCATTGCGGAAACTTCACCAATAGTTTCTTAATGACAATCTGCAAGGCAGGGTCATCCTCCCAACACTCTTGCAAAAATTCAAACCCCGGATTCTGCCCCGAATTCGCCGCAACCTTGAATTTCTGCATCCGCTCCGGTCGCATATTTGCCCTTGCTACAATCGCCTCACGCGACCATTTTTCAGGATTTGGTACGGACACGGCGGAACCTTCACCCTCATCAACTGCTTTGACTTCTACACCCGAAATTGAATTTTCAACTAACAACAAAGTGGGATTACTTTGTTCTGCTTGCCCCTGTGGTTGATCTGCGATCGCAGAATTTAGAGATTTTTCATTTTGGGCGACGGGCGCGGCGGAACAAGCACCTTCATGAGAGACTGCCGCCTCAATGCCACAATCCTGGTTTTCAAACAACGAAGCGGGATTACTCTGTGCTGCATCCACGAGCGCCAGCGTCGTACAGTCCGTTACCGCAGGTAACTCTTCCTCCTTCTCTGACACGCTTTCAACAGCCTGAGGCGAAGCGCCCCCCAAGGGCGCGTAAGCCGTCTCCTCCTCACGCGAATTTCCTGTAAGCATGTCAGAGACACAGTTCACGAACTCTTTTGAAGAGTTCGTGAACTGTTCCTGAGTAGTTCGTGAGGTTTCCTGGAATCCTTGCTCTGACTGACTTTGACCTAAAATAGATGCTTGATTTAAAGCACCCATTTCTTCAGAGCCAGCATCTATCTCTGAATCCCCAGCATTTAATTCTCGTTTTTCAGAATTTGGTTGCTGATTTTCAGCATTAGCTTTCTCCCAAAACTCCTTCATTCTGCTGCCGTGTAAATTTTTCACCATCCAGCTAGCCGTTTCTCGGCCGTCTTGAATAGACTTGTCCGGTTTGAAAATAAACAACCCGCTTTCAGATAGAATTTTCTTCGCAGAGATAAAAGTACTGTACCCCAAAGCAGAAGTCAAAGGCATCCATCGAGAACCGTATGGGTCAGCCGTCCAGCACTCTTGCCACAACTGCGTAACTGATGGCTTTTGCTGCGAAGCCCATAACATATCCTCTATGGGAATAATCACATGGAGCCGCTTGTATGGGGATTGCTGTTTATTGGCAACAGCCTTTTTGGACTTGGGTCTTGTGATAGTTGCAGTCATCGTATAATCTCCTATTTATATTGACGCACGGAAATTTCCCCCACTGTGATGCAGGGTTTGGTTTGCTATTTATCGGTCTTAAAAGTTATCAGTACATTTGGCAGTACAACTAGCTACATTGTTATAATCGTGTTGTTGTCTACCGTTTGCGGCGGAGACACTTTTCATAGGGTGATTGCACAGTTTTTAACTAAGCAATCGCTCTAATCAACAACTTCACCTACTCTTTTTCCGGTTGCCAGAATCGCAACTCGTCTCGAAAATACCTATCAGTTTTTTTCGATTGCTCCTTCCAGTGATCCCAGGCAACTATCACCTCGTCTCCTAATTCTTCTACCACCTCACCCCTTTCCACATACAAAGTACGGTATGGGTCAGCGTGAGCAACTATAGAACCGATGCCTATGGTGTCTGGTTGAGAAGATGCTTTTTGGAGAGCAGTAATTAAATTTGTCTCCTCACTGGTCAATTCCGCCCAGTAGTCCTGTTTGATCACCTCATACTCTTGGGCAACATCGCAGTAGTCCTGCCACTTACACCCTGGTTTAGCTAGCACCTGCCGAATATCACTGACTGCTTGGGGCAACATTTCCAATTGCTCGGCTCGATATGCGATCACAGTTGGTGTCGGCTCACTGCCCAGAATTATCGCCGCAGCTTCGAGCGCCTGAGTATTGTTCATGGCACTGGCTAAGTTTTTCAAAGCCATGCCCATAAGTCGCAGACATTCCTGGGCGTTTTCTTTGGGCGGTTCCTGGGCTAGCGATCGCAAATCAATAGTTTTCTCCAAGGCTTGCTTAACGAGGGTGCGATTGTGATGAGACTGTGACTAATCAGCAAATAAATTCAAGGGATAAATTGTTTTTAAACGCTCAAATTCAGTCTGAATAGGGGACAAAACGAGTATTTGGTACAAAAGCTTAAATTTGCTTGAGCAAACTCTATCGTAAATCTACTGAGACTGCTATAGTCAGTCTGGAATCGCGTTCTGTACATTTGTAGCTTTATATAGACACTACTTAGACTGACCATTATGCACATTAGTACATAAATGATGAAAGAAAAAAAAATAGCTGAGTTTTCCCTAGCAGATGGAACTAAATTTCTGGTGGAAGTTGATGAACCAGAAGGTCGTGCAATTGAGCGAGTTGCTCTCCCATCAGGAAGACAAGTCCTCAAGGCGCAGCAGACATTTGAAGAAGCCCTAGATAAAATCAAACCCGTCGCTTCTACTATTGTCTCCAAATTACGCGACCTCAACCAGCCTGCCGATGAGGTGGAGGTTAAATTTGGACTGAAGTTAACGGCGGATGCTGGGGCGATTTTTGCGTCTGTTGGGAGCGAAGTCAGCTATGAAATTACTTTGAAATGGAGTAATAAAGGACAGGACAATAGTTAATGAATGCCATTGATTTTAACAGTCATAAAAATTCAATTATTCGGATATTTTATCAGGAAGATGTCGTCGGTATTGGCTTTCTAGTGGCAGAAAAATATGCTTTGACTTGCGCTCATGTCGTGACAGAGGCATTATTATTAAATAATAGCTCAATATCAAACATTCCCGATGGAAAAATTCAGGTTGATTTTCCCTTAGCCAATTCAACTGAAAAAATCAAGGCGACGGTTGTTTATTGGTATCCGACATCTGACTTAAACTCGGATGTAGTAATTGAAGATATTGCTGTTTTAAAACTGGAACACTTACCTTCTCATGCCCAACCAACTCGTCTGATTTTATCAGACAATATCTCAAAGCATCCATTTAAAGTGTTTGGTTGTCCCCAGGGAGTTTCTTTTGGAGTTTGGGCAACTGGGGTATTATCAGAGCAAAATGCTAAACAATGGGTACAACTGGAAGATACTAAGGTGACTGGATATGCCATTGCCAAAGGATTTAGTGGTTCTCCGGTTTGGGATGAACAATTGCAGGGAGTCGTTGGGATGGTAGTTGCAGCAGATAGCAGGCGAGAAGTTGCAAAAGCCGCATTTATGATTCCCAATCAAATTTTAGTTAAGGCTTGGCAATATTTGGAGTCAGTTGTTATCGAAAGTAAGCCAATAGAAAAGCCAGGTAAGCCAGCTTTATTACCAGCTAAAAAAAAGTTTCTGGAACAACGGAAGCAACAGTTTGAAGAAAATATTGAAGCAGTAAGCAAACAAATGAGTTTTGAGTCAAATTTATCTAACTATCTGAATTTGGAAAGACAAATTACTTTCTATTTTGAAGAACTTGAAAATATTGAACGAGAACTGTCTGATTTTTAGATAAATATATAAATTAAAGATGGTCAATTCTATTGAACTTAAACTAAAACTTTTAAGAGAACAAAAAAATACAATTACTGCAAATCTTGAAACAATTGGTAAGGAAATGAGTTTTTCCCTGTCAAGCCTTACTAAATATCAAGATTTAAAGAGGCAATCTGATGAATATTTTAAACTCCTAGAAAAAGTCGAGAACGAAATTGAGTTATTAGAAAGTAATAGGAATTTATCTGTTAGTCCAAGTCAACAACATACTATTTCTCACAATTTATCTAAAATTAATTTCCGTGAACCCAAAAAAATCGTCAATCATATCCTAGAAAAATATTTGGGTGAACAAGGAGGAACGGCTTCATTTTTACTGAGAAATACCTCTTCAATGCGAGGAGATTTATGCGTAGCAGATATTCAATACTTTCTTAGTAGTAATAGCTATGGTAGGTTTAAGTATTGTCCTATCGATCCCTTATTAAGACCTGATATTTCCGATAAGCGAAGTTTGCTAGATGCGATCGCAGAGTATTTTCAACCAGTTGAATCCCATCCTAACGATCAACAATACGCTCGGAATATTATTGATAAAATAAGTGCTAGTCTCCAGGGAAGAAGCATTGTTTTTTTTGATTTTACAAACTGGGATCTTATTCTAGAAAATGATGACCAAATTTTATCTTGGTTTATTCAGCATTTTTGGCATCTTTTAAAGGAAAAGCAGCCAGAAATTTATAAAGAGTATTCTTGGGTAAGATTCATTTTGTTTATTTCTATAAGTTCACTACTTCCTGAATCTGATTGTCATCTGGATTATTGTTGCGATCATCAAAATTTTGATGGGTTAAAAATCATAGAATTACCCTTAAAAAACTGGGACGAAGGTGATATTGATGATTGGCTACAAGAAATATATGGATTATCTAAAAGTAAAAGTCAAGGAATAGCCAAAAAAATTTATAAATTATCTAATCCTGGTATTCCCATTACAGTTTGTTCAAATTTAGAAAAACATTTACATAATTTACTAAAGGTATAATTTATGAATCTTCCTAAATACACCTTCGAGTGCAAACCTGAAGCGCGACCGCAAAATCATCATCCTGATTCTCCCACAGAATTAGAACCATATATTGCTGATAGCGGATTAATTGAAGCTGTCAATTTGGCAATCTTTCTACAAAGACCACTTTTAATTGAAGGGGAAGCTGGATGTGGTAAAACTCGATTAGCAGTCGCAATCGCTTATGAATTAGGATTACCCTTTTATCGCTGGGATATTCGCTCAACTACGAAAGTTCAAGAGGGATTATATGAATATGATGCAATTTTGCGTCTCCATGATGTCCAAACTCAAAATTTAACCCCATCAATTAATCCCCAAACTGGAGAACCGAGAAAGCCTCAAGATCCCAAAGATTACCGGGAATTAGGTTCTCTGGGTAAAGCATTTCAATCCCATGAATGCCCAGCCGTTTTGTTAATTGATGAAATTGATAAAGCTGATGTAGATTTTCCTAATGATTTACTGTCAATTTTAGAGAAGCCTTGGAAATTCTTTATTCGAGAAACTGGAGAAGAAATCAAGGCTAATCCAGACAAATTACCAATTATTATTATTACAAGTAATAAAGAAAAAGGCAGCTTACCCACTCCATTTTTACGACGCTGTTTATATCACTATGTAAGATTTCCTAATCAACCAGAAGAATTGCAAAAAATTGTCAATGCTCATTATGCACAGAAACAGAAAATAGAGAAAATTACTATACCTAAAGCAGATTTAGTCCAGGAAGCGATCGTCAAATTTTTAAATATCCGTCAGGATAAAAGCCTGTTTAAGCTCCCTGGTACAAGCGAATTTCTTGACTGGCTGGCTGCCTTAGACCACTTTACCCTAACACCCTATCCTGTCGAGCGACTCAAGGAAGAAAATACAATTCCCTATCGAGACTTAATCTTTAAACTACGGCAAGACTGGACAAACTCCAAATATGCCTCATCATGAGTGACTTTAACCCCCATCCTCTCTTGAATCGCCTCTTTTACCGCTTACGGCGGGATGGATTTGCTTTGGGTGTCAGTGAATATTTAGTCACGCTAAAAGCTATTCAAGGCGGGTGGGGAACTCAAGATGCAAATGCGCTGAAAAAACTTTTAAAATCGCTTTGGTGTCATTCCCTAGCACAACAAGATCATTTAGAAGTGATTTTTGGGGCTATCAGTGCCGAAGAATCCTCAAAGGAGGTAGAATCAAGGGAAAGTAACGCAGAAACAGTTTCAGATTCATCCCCACCTCCCAATCCTCCCCCTGCATCCCCTGGAGAACAATTCCCTGCTGTGGTAGGAGTTTCGACTCCCACACCTGAGTTTTCCTTACTTCCCGTAAAATCTCCCATCCACTTATTAGAACAGCAGACAGAAGATCGGGATTTCCAAACTTATGCTCCCATTTCTCGCAGGTATATGGTCTATAGCTGGCGGTATTTACGCCGAATGGTTGCGGATGGTAGAGAGGATGTTTTAGATGTCGCCGCAACGATCGCCAAATTCTGCGAACAGGGATTTTTCTTAGAACCAAAATATTGCCGCAGAGAACGAAATCACGCCGATTTGCTGCTGTTGATAGATCAAGAAGGCTCTATGACTCCCTTTCACCACTTTACACGGGATTTGGTCGAAACGGCTCAATACGAAAGTAACATCCAGCAGGTACGAGTAGGCTATTTTCACAACGTACCGGCAGAATATATCTATCGAGACTCTTATTTAACCGAAAAAATTTTATTGGAGTCAATTTTAGCAGCAGGCGACGGCAATACCAGTATATTAATAGTCAGTGATGGGGGAGCAGCAAGGGGCGATCGCCGTTCCGAAAGATTTTCAGCCACGGCCGAAGTTTTGTGGCAAATTAAACAACATACCAAGTTAATCGCTTGGTTGAATCCCATACCCCCTGAACGCTGGCGAGGGACTACAGCCCAATTTATCGCCCATTTATTACCAATGTATCCCCTCGATCCTCATGGCTTAAATCAGGCGATCGCAGATATTCGGTAAAATTTATGAACAGTCCCTTATCTGATGAATTAACCCAAGAATTAGCCCAACAGCAAATTAACCGCTTTGTGGGACGGTTTGAGCCATCCTATGAATATTTAGCTTGTCACTGTGCCTTACCCTTGGTTTTGACTCCCGAATTGGTCAATTATATCCGAGTGCAATTTTTACTCAACGAGGAAGTCCCTTGGATTGCAGAAGCAGATTTGCTGTTGTCCAATTTGTGTCGTCCAATCGGCTATGAATTGTACGCCATGACTCCGGTTGTACGGTCAAATTTATTGGCAAAATTTCAAGAACCAGCTTTTCAGCAGAAATTTGGTACAAATCGCCTCAAGTCCGTAGCCCAATTATTGATGGACTATGTAACTTATTTAATGCGAACTCGCCCCCATAAGCCAGATAAATTACAGGCGCAACAATGGGCTGCAATGGTTTATTTAGATGAACACCGCACTCAAGCCGAAGAGGAAATTGTTACTGCGCTACAAGCATTAGTTAATAGGGGAAAAAATGGACAAGCAGAATTAGCTCAGTTAAAGCGTATCATTGCAGAATTTAGACCGCAGTTAAGTCAGTATGACAGATTAAGAGAACTTGCTGAAGAAGTTGGCATCTTGCTCAAAGGTCAAATTCCTTCTAATACTAGTCAATCCTACAATTTTCCTGATATTACACTGCAACTTCCACAAGAGCATTATTTACTCTTTGAAAATGGCAATACCCGAATTTATAGTTGTTGTACTGACGAGCCTTGGAATTTACAATTTGATGCTTTCGTGATTTCTTGTAGCCCAAAAATTGGGCTTTCAGGTTCCTTATCTCGGTCATTGACCGAATATATTGGTGAAGACAATGATGATGAACTACGAAGGGTAATTAAGTTAGTTTTAGCAGAACAGAAAAGAAATGAAATTACGCCACATTTACCCTTAATTATACCTTTACCCATTCAGATAAACCGCCTGCTACAGCCTGCGGAAAGTGAACAGGAACATTTTCTGATCTATGCAACAGTAGAATCACCAAAAGCAAGTATAGAAAATGTGTCCGTCGCAGTTGAGTCCGTGATTGCCTTGAGCTTAGAACGACAGTTACAGAGGATTGTTTTTTCCTTATTAGGGACTGGAAATAATCGGCTATCTAATCATGAAGTTGCTCAAGTCATGCTGTCAAAATTGACTCAATTATTGTCAGAGTTATCATCTAATTTTACAGTAGAAATAACTATAGTTGATCAAGAACGAAGTACAATTGAAATTATTAATCAAGCTGCAAAAAACTTACTAGAACCTATCTTTTCCCTCATAGGGTTTGAGTATCAAACGCCCACAGTCAACAGTCGCGGTGAAATCATCCAACAAGTAACCAAAACCGCCCAATACTTCACCGAAACCCTCAGCAACAACGTCACCCTAGAAATGGTGTCTATCCCCGGTGGCACATTCATGATGGGTTCGCCGCCAGATGAAGCCCAACGCTACGACGATGAAAGCCCCCAGCATGAAGTCACGGTTCCCTCTTTCTTCATGGGCAAGTACCCCGTCACCCAAGCGCAGTGGCGGGCTGTGGCAGCTTTAAAACAAGTAAACCGGGAACTAAAACCCGACCCCTCGAACTTTAAAGGTGATGATTTACCAGTAGAGCAAATTTCTTGGGATGAAGCGGTAGAGTTTTGTGATAGACTATCAAAGCAGACCCAAAGAAACTACCGATTGCCCAGTGAAGCCGAATGGGAATACGCTTGTAGAGCAGGCACGACAACTCCATTCCACTTTGGCGAAACTATCACATCGGATTTAGCAAGTTACAATGCTGAAGTTACCTATGGTGATGAGGCTAAAGGTAAATCTGCAAATCAAACAACTCCAGTAGGTACATTCGTGCCAAATTCCTTTGGTTTGTATGATATGCACGGTAATGTTTGGGAATGGTGCTATGACCACTGGCATGAGAACTATCAAGGCGCTCCAATAGATGGCAGCGCTTGGATGGATATTAAAAAACAGGATAAAAATGATAATCAAAGACGGCTGCTGCGCGGTGGTTCCTGGGACTTGACTCCGTGGTATTGCCGTTCTGCGTCTCGTATCGGCCACGACCCGGTCAGCAGGAGCTACGACGGGGGCTTCCGTGTTGCTGTTTCCCCCGCGAGGACTTAATTTTTTACACTCTTGCGCTTTAGCCCTCTGTGCTTCTTCCCTTACCTCCGCCGAAGGCGGTCGATATTTTGTTTATATTTAGCACGACTGTATTAATACAGTAGACAATAACTGTTAGATTTGTCAAGTGGATTGTCCGAAATAAAAATTTGTTCTTGACCGAATGCAAAATTTACCGATTATCCAAAAAACTTATGATCTGATTAAATGGTACGTACCGATTTTAAATCGTCTGCCCAGAAAACATAAATTTGGTTTAGGGGACAGGATGATAGCGGGACTTTACGACTTGCTAGAAGGCTTAATTTTAGCACGATACGCTCAAGAAAAGTTGGCTCAACTCGAATTATTAAATGCTAAGTTAGACATCCTGCGTCATCAAACCCGATTATTGTTTGATTTTGAGCAATTCGATGAGCGACGATATGAATATGCTGGTCAACTCATAAATGAAATTGGGAATGAGCTAGGTGGCTGGATTAAACAACAGCGACAAAAGGGGAAGGGATGAGACGATACGGTAATCTTTATCCTCAAATTACAGATTTTGCTAATTTAGTGTTAGCTGCACATCAGGCACAAAAAGGAAAGCGTTTTCGAGAGAATATTTTAAAATTCAACTACAATCTGGAAGCGGAACTCGCAAAAATCAAGACTCAGTTAGAGTCAAAAACCTATCAGCCAGGACGCTACAAAACTTTCGAGATTTGTGAACCCAAACACCGTTTAATATCTGCTGCACCTTACCGAGATAGGGTAGTGCATCATGCCTTGTGCAATATCATAGTACCAATTTTTGAGAGAACTTTTATTGCTGATTCTTATGCCAACCGTTTAGGATTTGGTACGCACCGTGCTTTACATCGTTTCACCACATTTGCTCGTTCTAACCGATATGTTTTACAGTGCGATATTAAAAAATATTTTCCCAGCATTGACCACGAAATTCTTAAATCTCTCCTACGTCGGAAACTAAAATGTCACGATACTCTGTGGTTGACAGACACAATTATAGATAGCAGCAATCCTCAAGAATCTGTGATTGACTATTTTCCTGGTGATGATTTACTTTCGCCATTACAACGCCGAAGAGGATTACCGATTGGCAACCTTAGTAGTCAATTCTTTGCCAATGTTTATCTTGACAGTTTAGACCATTTTGTGAAAGAACAAGTCAAGGCAAAAAACTATCTTCGCTATGTTGATGATTTTGCATTGTTTTCAGATGACTATGGATTCTTAGCAGAAGCACGATTGGCTATAGAAGAACACTTGAATAGTCTCCGACTCAAGCTTCATCCGGTGAAAAGCCAATTATTTGAAACCAGAATTGGGGCAAGTTTTCTAGGTTTTCGTGTTTTACCTGAGACAATCCGAGTCCGAAGTGAGAATTTGCGAAGAGGACAGCGAAGATTAAAGCAGCTGCAAAGGGACTATGGGCAAGCTAAGATTGAATTTAAAGACGTGCATAACTCAATTCAGAGTTGGGTAGCTCATATCGCATACGGTGACACTTGGCGATTACGTCACAAGATATTCGCATCTCTTGTGTTCACAAGAGGGTGAAGAGGGGGTAGGCACTTCCGGCTGCTGCGCGGTGGTTCCTGGAACAACAATCCGAGGAATTGCCGTTCTGCGTATCGTAACAACAACGACCCGGACAATAGGAACAACAACATCGGTTTTCGGGTTGTAGTTTCCGCGGCGAGCGCTCTTTTGTGCCAGAGTCGGCGTATGGGAATACGTCGAGCGTGCCTTAAAGAGTCCAGACCTGCACCTGTGATGTCGGTGACGATATCCAAATATAAAACTGGGTTGGGTAGCTTGGTAGGTGCAAACCGAACAGTTGCTCAACCCTACAACAGCATATTCCTGTCCTTAGGGAATGGGATCACTCTTGGGCAGATGTAATCCCATGATGGAGTTACGCTATTTAACTGACAGGATTATCAGACATGGTTTCATCAGAATTACTGAACATACTGCAAGGACTTAGCCGTGCTGAAAAACTTTATGTTGTGCAAGTTTTGATTTCAGGATTAGCCCAACAGGAGGCAGACTTAATTAAACCAGAGCAATCTTATCCTGTCTGGTCGCCATATAATGCTTTTGAAGCAGCAAACACGATGCTAGAAGTTTTGCAAGCAACACAAAATCAAAACAATGCCGAATGTTGAACAATTTCCTTTTGTCAACGCTGAAACAAAATTGGGGGAGGCTGGTTTTCGCCCTCAAATGCCAATTACACTTACAAGTCCCCAACATTCTACCATCACATCTACTCTGTTAGATACAGGAGCGACAGTCAACGTGTTGCCCTATCCCATAGGTCTAGATTTAGGGTATATTTGGGAACGTCAAACAGCAACCTTAAACCTAACAGGAAATCTGGCTCAATTTGAGGCTCGTGTTGTGGTCATTCAAGCAACAGTGGGTCAGATTGAACCTGTCCAACTTGTATTTGCTTGGACAAAAGCTGTACAAGTTCCTCTAATTTTAGGACAAGTAAATTTTTTTATGGAGTTTGATGTTTGTTTCTATCGCTCACAGCTATATTTTGTAGTAAGTCCGAAGAACAAACTTCCAAAATAACTATTATTTGGTGTTGCTGAATCTGGGGATGAATTGCTCTCACAAGCTCCCATCAAGTTGCAGTCACCATGAATAGTGATCGCGCTACCTCTCCCAATCAACCAACACCCCATCCACGATCGCAATCCCCCACTGCGGAAACTTCGCCAACAATTTCTTGATCGCAATCTGCAAAGCCGGATCATCCCTCCAGCACTATTGCAAGAAATCAAAACCCCGGATTCTGCCCCGAATTGCTTGCTAATTTGAGTTTTTGCATACGCTCCGGTCGCAGATTTGACTTCGCAACAATGGCCTCCTGCGACCATTTTTCAGCACTGGTAACAGGTGCGGTGGAACTTTCACCCTCATA
Organism: Nostoc sp. C117; assembly: GCF_043099735.1. NCBI lineage: Bacteria > Bacillati > Cyanobacteriota > Cyanophyceae > Nostocales > Nostocaceae > Nostoc > Nostoc sp. C117. Next base: position 108,913 of record NZ_CP170989.1, on the reverse strand, counting down.
AACTGTTTTGGCTTCTACACCTGAAACTTGGTTTTCTTCCGGCAAGAAAGCAAATTGACCCTGTTCTACCTGCCCCTGAGTTTGATTAGCGATCGCTGAACTTAAATATTCTTCATTTTGTGCAACGGGCGCGGCGGAACAAGTCTCTTTATGAGGGAATATCGCCTCAACACCACAGTCCTGCTTTTCAGCCAGTAACGGAACAGGTTGACTCGGTGCAGCATCCACAAGCGTCAGCGTCGTGCAGTCCATTGCCACAGGCAATTCTTCAAGTTCTGACGCGCTTTCAGTACGTGAAGGCGACGCGCCCCTCAAGGGCGCATGAGCCGTTTCTTCAACACGCGGATTTCGAGCAAGCGCGTCAGAACCAACTACCATACCAACAACCTTAGTTGGTTGTTGGTAGGTAGTTAACGGGTAGTTAAAAACGTTGTTAGGATTTTGAAACCCTTGCAATTGTTCACTTTTTTGACCATTCTTTTGGAATGATTCCAAATCAGACTGAATCTGTTCCACGCCAGGGTGATTTTCATTCCGTCCGGGGTGGTTTACTTTCTCCCCGACGTGGACAGCTTTCTCGTCACAAGAATTGGTTTCCGCAGACGTGGACGATTCCCAGTAAAACCGATTGTAATAACCGTGCAAGTTACGGACACGGTAGCTAATCAATCCTGGTCTACCAGAGGGTAAGCGGCCAAACACTTCCTCAAACTGAAACAGTCCTTGGGCAGTCAACGCCGCACCTGCTTTTTGCAGAGATTTGTAGGTGAGGTTAGTATCGAGTTTATGGGCAGAACCTCCGAATTGTTCAGCTGCTACGCTATCTAACCAAAGCTGCTGCACTGATGGAGGCTGTTGACGAACCCAGTTGATATCCTCAATCGATACTTTGCAATGTGGTCTAATTGATTTGTCTGCATCCGTCTGTTTGCGGTCATTACGCTGTTTGCTGCCACCGTTAATTGCTTTTAACGCTGTAGTCATAAATTATCTCCTAAATTTGCATGACAATGTGAGCGACATGGTTGCAATGCCGCGTTTAAGTTTTTTAGCTATTCTCAAAGCGAGTTTTTATCTACTGCTTCTCGCCCTTCCAGAACCGCAACTCGTCTCGAAAGTATCTGTCAGTCTTTTTCGATTGCTCCTTCCAGTGATCCCATGCAACGATTACCTCATCTCCTAAATCCTGAATCACTTCACCTCTGGCGACATACAAAGTACGATATGGATCGGCGTGGGCAACAATAGAACCAACGCCAATAGTGCGCGGTTGAGAAGATGCGTTCTGGAGTGCGGTAATTAAATCAGTCTCTTCACTGGTCAATTCTGCCCAATAGTCCTGTTTAATAACTTCGTACTCTTGCGCCACTGCCGAATAGTCCTGCCACGTACACCCAGGCTGTGCAAGCACCCGTCGAATATCGCTAACCGCTTGGGGCAACATTTCCAGTTGCTCGGCACGGTAGGCGATCGCAGTTGGTGTCGGCTCACTCCCCAAAATTAGCGCCGCAGCTTCGAGCGCTTGGGTGTTGTTCATGGCACTGGCGAGATTCTTCAACGCCATACCCATCAACCGGAGACATTCTTGGGCATTCTCTTTGGGCGGTTCTTGGGCTAGCGATCGCAGATCAATAGTTTTCTCCAGTGCAAGTTTCACCTGTTTGTTCAACGCTTTGGTTGCCTGTTGCGTCATGGTATTTCCCCACTGTTGGACAGGACGCTCTTCTACGGCGTGTTCTAATTCCTGAATGCGCTGCTGGAGTCGCTGATTTTCAGTCTCCAACTGTCGTAGGGATTCCATCTCGTCTAGGCGTTGCTGCAACTGGATATTTTGCTCCTTCTGCTGCTTGTACAGTTGTTGCAAGGATTGGATTCGCTCTTGTACCTGTTCTTCAGCTTTGGCTGCGGCCTCTGTTTGCAAGCCAATCCTCAGTTCTTCCTCTAGGCGCTCTAACTCTTGTTTATGGCGTTCTTCAATAGCAGCGATCGCTTCGGCATATTCTGTGGGGTAAGTGCGCTCTCTGGGGAAGGGAACGCTTGGGGCATCCAAATCAGCATTGTTGATCAACAACTTCTCGCCATCAGCAAAGGTGACAATCTGTTGCCAGTGATTTGGTGCGTCTGCCTCAATGGTTCCTTCTTCTCCATACCTTGAGTGTGACTGTTGTGAAACTGTGACAATAGCTTTTTGAGGAACCATTGGTTGTTGAATTTTGGGAACCATTGGTTCCTGAATAGACTCCTTTTTGCGTGGAAGTTGAGGAACCACTTTTTGGGCAGCAGCTGCAAAGTCTGATTCACCAGGGGACGGGTTATCTTTGAGAGCGATCGCTACAGCTTGTTTTAGTTTCTCTGGTTCCTTGACTAGCCGCAGCAGTGGACGGGCTTGACGCTCATTTTTGATGTGTCCGCCCAACTCGCCAACCGCATCTATGACCTTTTTGGCTCCTATCAGTTGGTTGATTCGTCGGTATCCACCCCAGGCGTATAATTCACGCTGGCAATATTCTTCAAAGTTTTTATAACCAGCTTGTAGGTAAAGCTGCTGTTCTCTCATCTGAAGAATTTCATCTACCGCTTGCCACTCGAACCTATCAATGGCGGTGAAGGTTTCCTGGATGCTGGTGTTGAGATTGTTGTAATCGAGTGCTGATGTTTCTTCTCTTTCTAGTGTCAGCATATTTCTTGCTCACTATGGTAAATGCTTGAAAGTTGAGGTGTTGCAGTTTAACCAAAGTGAACAGGGTAGCTGTAAGATGGATTTTTCCAAAAATGTGTCAGCATTATAGTTAGTTCACTTTGTGGTGAATGATTTGAACGGGCGATCGCATTGCTTTGGTCGGCGGCGATCGCTTTTACTAAGCAGCAAGGGTAATAATTATTCAGGTTGATTGTTTCCTGCTCTATGATCAGACTGTCTCACAAGGCAATCGAAGACTGGACTATACGGTCAAGCGCAGCACTACTTGTTCATTGAAATTTTGTAATTGAGTAACATCCGTTTTTAAGTTTCTCATTTCATTTTTTGCCTAGCTTTTAAAGATAGTTTTATTCTAGCCTATACAAAGGAAATCATTAAACCTCTAATTAGTATATAATTTTTATAGGCTAGTTGCTAGGCTAGCCTCTAGTGATAAATCCTGCCTTTATTTGGCAGGGATCTCATTAACTGCAAAACCCCCGAAGCTATGTTTCAGGGGGTTTTTCTTCATCTTCAATTTCTAAAAACTGGCGAATCCGTTCACGTGATAGCCTGAGTTGCTCCGAGGCGCTTCTCAGGCTGCTAATTCCCCCAGGATTTTCTCAGCACGTTCCTTAAACTCCTCAAGCTCTGCAACTTTCTTCTTGATGTTGTCAATTTCATCGTCACTTCTTGGTGATATTCCTAAATAACTGTCGATGAACTCTAGTAGAAGCCTGCTAGCAGAAGTCCCACTCGCTTTGGCCTTTTTTAAGAAAGCAATTTTCTTTTCTTCTGGGATGCGAAAGTTCATCTGGGTTTCCCCTTCCGCAAGATTTCTTGGCATAGTATGTCCTTTTCTGCTCAATCATAGCTTTTAGCCTATACCTAATTCTACTCACAAGCCTAGTTCTTGCCTATAAAATAGGACTTTCACTCACTTAGCCTATACTTTAGCCTATACTTTGGCTTGACAAAGGAAATCTTTTAGCCTATACTAAAGATAGCAAAACAAAAGACGACCGCTCTAGCCTGAGAAACTTACGCGATCGCCCTTTGTGAAAAACCTAACCCCATATAGAGGCAGGAGATCCTCATTATGACGCAATCTGTTTACACACAACAAGCACCTTCAAGCTTCAAACTCAATCAAACAATAATTGCAAATACTCTCTTCAAAGACGAGCAAGCAATAGCTCAAGCAGAACTGTACAGCCACCTCGAATCCCAAGCCGAAGCTGTAGCCCCAACCCAAGACCCTCTCACCAGAAGAGATCGCCGCATCATTGGCGAGATTATCGAAGTCCAACCCGAATCCGTTCGCACCATCTGGATTGAAGGCGGGATTACGGTATGGGTGCGGTTCATAAACGGTAGCTGCTTGCCTTTTGACCGAGACTGGTTCGCAAAAAGAGTTGCAGAGGTTAAAGCGACATTTCCCGAAACTCCATTGGAGCGCAATGAACGCCTAAGCGATGAATTGGAGAAAGCCTGCGCTGTTTTTGGTCTGTATCACGGCGAAATCGACTGGCTCTCATTCAGCACCAAACTCTACCAAGACGGTTATTTTGTCGGCTTCGTCGGGTGCAATCAACAAAGCTGGTACACTCGACCAAGACAGTACGGGGTAAATCGTGTGGCTGGCAGTGCCAAAGATGTGATTGCGCTGCTGGGAGTCCGAGCGGCAGTAGCGGCGTAAGTTGCTGCAAGTGAGAAAGGCGATCACACACCAAGACAACTGCGATCGCCTCTGCAACAGAATTTATGATCCAAATCATGACACACAGACTATGATTACCACATTTTCTCTTCAAGAAGCCCAGTTTGAAGAATCTGTTGACAAAATCCTCCTACCTCCAACCGACCCCAATGCAGAGGTGCAAGAGATTCTTGGCTACAAGCTGGTTTACGTTGGTGGAGCTTGCCCCAGAACTTATCGAGTCTACACAGATGATTTCATGATTGGAGTGATATTTCAACACATCACCCACTGGTCGAATGCTGTAGATAAGATTCGATATGCCGAGCCGGTTGATGCAGCAGTTGGACTAGACAACTTCATGAAGGTGGCAGGGGTATCAAAAGCGACTACAGAACAATTGCCCACAGAAGAAGAGTTGCTAGATATTGAATTCGATTCGCTAACTTTTGAGGAGTGGGAAAGGTTAAAGAGATACGTGCCAGAAACTAGAGATTTAGTTGCAGCGTGAGTAAGGAAACGGGTGGGCAGCTATCTCAATTCGCTTTTTCCCATTCGCAATTCGCAATTATTAACTCACCCCTGAAGGCGCTTGCTCTGAATATTGAGGGGCTTGTAACCCTAAAAGAATCAATTCACAATTTTATCCGCAATTGCGAATTGCGAATTGCGAATTGCAAATTGTTTGGTAGACCCACCTGTATGGCGAGGAGCAAAACTAAATTATTAGTTTATCCGAATGTAACACCACAATTCATCGAATAAACCAATGTCACCCATAGAAATACTACAAGAATTTAACTCTTGCTACGTAAAGATTCAGGCGATCGCCCAAAACGAAAACTGGCTTTTGTTGATTGCTGATCAAAAGATTGACCCAGAAGCAGCAACTCACTTGGGGGATGTTCTGCACTACTTGGATCAGGCGATGGGGTGTGTAGAAGAAGTCGTTGAAGTCAAGTTTAATCAGGATATAGAAGTATGAAACTCTACGCAACTAGTGTTCCTCAAGTTTTGCCAAGCTGGGCAACTGTTATATCGAATGATGCAGGTTTGATGGAGGTTGAAATCAATGATGAAGACCCTGGTTTTCATTCAATAATTGAGGAATTATCTACTGAAATAGAGCCAGGAGTTATTGGTGTAAAAGCTAGCGATTTATGTACAAGACTTAGCATTGAGATGATTGATAGTAACGAAGAAAATCACTTAGAGAATGAGATTTAATTGCTCAAGCCGCAGAAATTAAAAACACTTCTAGAAGCAGAGATTAAAAAGCGGCTATATCAAATCGAAGTGCTGAAATACGAATTAAAAACAATTCCTGAAATTGTCATAAATAGCTAAGTCGAACACTATCCAGTATCAACGCAATTTTTAGCAACAACAACGCAATTATGGAAACCATCAAAATCAACAACAGCGTCTTTCTCATCCCACCCAGCCAACCGAAACTACAAGCGAATTGCGCTAAAGAGTACGGGCAATTTCTTCTCGATTGTCCCCCAAAATTGACAATTCTAGAAGCACAAGCAGGAGGATATCTCAAAGGTAACAAGGCTGACTTTGCAATCGCTATTTCTCGCCCTGACCGTGCCTTGACCATCAACGAGAACTTCACCAACGAGCCGTTTACTGAACTGTGGGTAATTCCAGTGGCAGGAGGACTCAAAGACCAGTTTAAAGGGCCAGCTTCGATGCTGCTTAGTTTCTTAATCCACCGCCGCAGTAAAGATAATTTCGCTGGACTGTACAACCACTTCGCCCATCGTGCTTTCCAGCAGTGGTGTGAGGAAGGGATGCCGGGAGATCCCAAAGAGTTCTGTTATCAGGCGATCGCTTCGGTACTGAAAAATTACATTTTCTGTGCGGAGTTTCAGAAAGTGGAAGGGACATTAGGAACATACTGGTTTATTCAGTGGAGCTATCGCAATCCTCAATCTGATTTTGAGAAGGATGCGCTAGAGGCAGCAGAGATGATTCGTAGTGGTGCGGAATCTGGGGCAACACTCCATTGGGTAACAAACGAAACTTACGAGCGATGGGCTAGTAATGCTGTCACTGCACCAGCATTACCAGCAGTTTCGGAGACTGAGGCGAGGGCATCTCTGCAAGGACAAAATCAGACTGTTATGCCGCAAGTTAATAAGCGGTAATTAAACACTACAACGGCGATTCACCTTTGAAACCAATTCACTAAATTTCTTAATTGCGAATTGCGAATTGGTATGAGTCGCCACTACATAATTTAGCGGTTCAAACAAGTAAATGAAAATCGGTACTGTCTCAGTTAGTTATTCGAGAAAGTTTAACTTGGGCAATTATGAATCAATCGAATTAGGTTGTTCTTTATGGGCGCAAGTGGAAGATGAAGAAGATGCGGACGGTGTGGTTCAATTCCTGTATCATCAAGCGAAAGCAGCAGTCAAAGAAGCTGCTATGCCTGTGATTAAAGCAAACGAATTTCAAATAAGTAAAGCGAAATCCCAAAAGAAGGTGGCAACTGATTCAGGTGTTGGGGAATTAGAGGATTTATGAAACAACTAACAGGTTCTATGCCCATCGCTCTACTACCACCATCTACTGCGGCTTGGAGCAAAAAAGAACTGCTTGAAACAATTGAATGGCTCCAAAAAGAAAAAGCGGATTGCTGCCATAGATCCGCAGATCATTAGGTATTTGGTAGGGTAATCAAAAAGGATTAGGAGATAGTTCAAGTGTTTAATCTGACCTACGAATTTAAACTTAAACCTACTCGCGCCCAAATTGCAATGTTTGAAGACTGGTTAGAACAATGTCGCCGTGTTTATAATTATGGTTTGGCAGAGCGTAAAGATTGGATTAAATCTCGTTCTTGTCAGATTAATGCTTGTTCACTACGCTCTGAGTACATCATTCCTGTTGAGACACAACGACCAAACTACTTCAATCAATGCAAACCATTAACCCAAGCTAGAGCAAAATACCCAGAACTAAAGGCAGTTGCAGTACACGTTTTGCAACAAACTTTAAAACGACTTGAACAAGCCTTTGTTGCAATGTGGGAGAGGAAACACGGATTTCCCAGATTCAAAAAACCTGGGAGAATGCGTAGTTTTTTGTTTCCACAATTAGGGGTTAATCCAATCCAAAAAGGAAAGATAAAACTGCCGAAGATTGGGTGGGTTAAATTCCATCAATCACGAGAAATACCTGATAGCGATATCGTAAAACAAGCTCATATTGTTAAACGTGCCTCTGGTTGGTATGTGTTGCTCATCTTGCAATGGAATGTATCTCTACCACAATTAATTCCGCACGGTGAAGCAATAGGGATTGATGTAGGCTTAACAAGTTTTATCGCAACTTCTAAGGGGCTAACTGTCAAACGACCGAGGTTTTTTGTAGATGCCGAGTGCAAGCTGAAATTGCTGCAACAGCGCGTTTCTAGAAAACATATAGGCTCGAATAATTGGCATAAAGCACAAAAGAAGGTTGCGTTATTGTATGAGTACATCGTCAATTGTCGTAAAGATTGGCATAGAAAGCTGTCTCATCAAATCTGTAATAATGCCGGGATGGTATTTGTTGAAGATTTGAATCTAATTGGTTTATCCCGTGGAATGCTAGGTAAGCATTGCTTAGATGCTGGGTTTGGACAATTCTTCAACATACTACAGCAGACTTGTTTTAAGCGTGGTGTCTATTTCCAGAAAGTAGACAGCCGTAAAACCAGCCAGATTTGTCCTAGTTGCGGAGTTGAAACAGGCAAAAAAGAGCTTTCTGTTCGTACTCATGTTTGTTCAAATTGCGGCTATATCACTGATAGAGATGTCGCAGCCGCACAAGTAGTTCTCCAAAGAGGGCTTGCAGCCGTAGGGCATACGGTCAAGATGCTTGCTGAGGGTAAATTCACTGGAATCCCTATGAAGCAAGAATTCTCGAATTTCTAATTCGGGGAGTGTCAAGAGTCCGAGTGAGCTTGATTCTGTTCAGATTGACGAACTAGTGAAGACTATGTGTTTGGCTTGGGCTGGTAATAAGTTTGGACATTTGAATCATGCTGTTAACTCTTATCAGAAACACGTAATTGATGCTGTATTGCGAGGTGTTTCTGAGATGGAAGCAATTCAAGTATGGATGGAAGGAGCGCTGGCACAATTGCCAGAACTTAATTGAATCAATCATATCTTCTCATAACACCAAAAAGGAAAAATATCATGCCGAGAAAATCTACTCATCCCACCCCTATTGACCAGTCCTCACTATGCCTACAGTATCTCCGGCGCTGTGGAGGTAGCGCTCGATTGTGCAGTATAAACTTTAGTCTTAGCCTGATTCAAACACTGGTCAATCAAAAGTTGGTGAAGATTACTAATATAGGTGCGGGTTTCTATGTTCAATTGGAGGAATCTAAATGACTAACCACAAACAAGCTATTTACCAATCCCAATTAGACCACAAGAGTAAATTGGTTCTTCGCTGCCGTACTAGGAGAAGATTCAATCCCAGGATTTTCATTGAGCGCATCATAGAAACAACTGCAATTGTATCTTTACTTTTTACCGGATTTGCCGGAGTTGGAGCAACAGGTTGCTGGGGAATAGAGATTGCTACGAGTTCTCAACATTGGCAGCATCAGAAAAAGACCTGCTTGGGGATGATGTTAGTTTGTTTTTCAGGCTTTTTGGGTAGTGCTTTGATTGGAGCAAGTTTCAGTATTCAACAGGACAAATTTTAGGAGGAGCAACGATGGAAATTAAATTAACTACACAAGAAATCCGAACCATCTTGCAAGGCTGTCAATATACCTTGCGGCTTGTGGGGAGTAGTCGAGATTATCGTAAAATTCAATCGTCAGAACACTTTTCTACATCAAATGATGTTGTACTAAACGATGCTTTTAATATTTTGGGAGAAGTTGTAGACGCAATTGAGCAGGTGGAGCAAGCCACTCAACAGTAAACAGGAAAAATCTCAATTTAAAGGAGTAAGAAAATGACGTTAACTCTGAATAATCGCTCTCAAAACAAAGAATCGTCCTTGACGCAAGCATTACGGCAGATACAACAGCTAAACTCAAAGATTCAAGAGTTAGAGCAGCAGCATCAAGATTACGTGCAGAAGCAACAAAATCTGATTGCTGCGATTGCTGAGATTTGTATTTCTCCGATACAGGAAGTACAAGCGCTGCGAATTCTGATCTATCGGGGAGAAGCAGCTTGTCGGCAGTACTTGCGTTCGGTGCTAGTCAAACAGAGTCAAGCTTCAAAATGATTGTAGGACAAGTGACAACTCTCACCGCTAATTGCAAGCAATGTAGCGGGAGCATCTCAAATTCACATGAGCCAAGGATAAATTAAATATGCACTCAGTTTTTCGGTAAGCAAGTAAGTAAGTAAATTATTGAATAGCACTGAGGAGTAATGGAGCTATGGTCAAGCTCAAGTATCTTGCCGTTGTTACATTAGGAGCAATAGTAAAGCAAGACTTTCATTACCACAACTGTTTTAGCTAAAAAATCTCTGTTTGGAGGAAGTTAAAAAAAATCTATAACAGTAAGGGAATGCTTTAATGAGCATTCCTTTACTGCTGATGTTTGTAGGGAAATGGAAGGTGTAACCGAAGAATTTTAATATTTGAATAACTCCACTATTGGGAGTTTTTCAGCAAATAAATGTGTCAGGATATAGTGAGTATTATGCTTTAGAAATCTAATAAACATATGAAGCATAATTTAAAGCGATCGCCACCAGGGAAGGGATGCGATCGCTCCTGCCATAGATGGCAGTGACCCCAAAACCTAACTTTGGAGCTAGAAATATGATCGCACAAACTGAAGAAATCAGAGAACTTGACCCATTAGTTTTTTGTGAGATTTGGGGATTAAGTTACGAACAGGCATCAGAATATCTAAATATTAGAGCCAGAACAATGACAGCTTATGCTTGCAAAAAATCTTCTAAAACTCATCGTCAAGCATCTTCAAGAGTAAAAGCGTTAGCTGCAATACATCACAATAGATGGTTGAAAGAAGGTAAGCATCCTATTAAAAATTTCTAAGCATTCAATCAACAAAGTTGACAACAAAGTTGACAACTCAGTACCTTGAACCGCTTCGTGCGGTTTTTTATTCTAAAAGAAGAATGTCAATAGACAGTCAATAGACACTGGTCATTGATATCCACATGGACATCCATATTGATATCCATATTGACACTTAGATGCTACGGATATTGACTATCTTTTTGAGGCTATTGATACGGATTTGACTAAGTTCATGGAATCAGGATGGAGAAAACAACTTTTTAATCAAAAACAAAGCCAATCAGGGGTAAATCCCTTAGTTTTACCAATGTCAAAAGCGAAAGCGGTAAAAATTTTAGGTATTTGTCCCCGGACATTGGAACGATGGGCAAAAGTCGCTTCTTTGATTCCAGAGTATAGATTAATACTTATGAGGATGCAGGCATTAGCTCAAGAGAAAAATCTCCGTGCTGCACCGATCACATCTTATCAAGTGTGGGTGGTAGGAAAGATTGGTGAATTGTTTGGAGATATCACTCAAGGGATTGACAAAAAAGCTCTCGTCGAAGCAATTGTTGAAGCAAATAAAGTCCAGTACACCCGTGCCCAGTTTGAACAAGAGCAATTAGGATTTACATCACACAGTTTAGGAGAAACACATCATGTCGGATAGCATATTTACTCGTGCAGAATTATTTGAATTATTGAGTGCTAACTACAAGCCAGAGCAAATCATTGCTGGGTTAGAACAACTGGCTCAGTCAGATCCAGCTGTTGATCCAAACGCCCAAGAATTTCCTGTGGATATTAGCGATCACTTAGAAAAGTTGTTCAATCTAGCGCAAGCAACCCTCGACAAATCGAAGCTGTTAGGAGGTAGCGGCAATTTAGCGAATATACAGACGGGAGCTATGGACATGGACATGGACATGGCCACTGAACAATTACATCTTGCTGGAGTCAGTCGGGAAACTTTTAAAGCATTCTTGGATATCGTGGCAGGCAAGACTGTTGCTCAAGCGCTGGCAGTTCATGAGTTTGAGCAAGGATTGTTCGATGAAATCACGAGTGAACTTGATGCTCGTTCATTACAGCGACGTACAGAGCAAGGTTTTGATGAAATAGCATTTATTTATCAGTTGGCTAAGAATCCCGAAATCAGGCAACAAATTACCCAAGAGTACGGGTTAAAGACTGGGGATGAGGTAAAACAACAAGTTCAAACCCTCACAACTGGTGCAACTGTTGGTTTTGACCCGAAAGCATTTTTAGACGAATTAGGAGTGCCGACATCAGAAAAAAAGTCGAAACGACCTGCGACAATTCAGGATCTGAAAAATTTGACACGCTCTTTGTTGAGCGAGAAATTCCAATCTCCAGCTTAAAATGGCGCAAGTTCTTCAAGGAGAATCTTTTCGGATTGTCAGTCATTTTTTTTCTAGTTTGCATTGGGCTGTCTGTTTATGTTCGTGTTATTAATGCACCGCCACCCCAGACAACGCAAACTATCGACGGGCAACAACCGTAAAATATTCCGGGTGAGTGCTTATGAAATACCAAAAGCAAGCGATGTTGGGATTATTGGGCATGGGGTTAATCGCAAGTCCTTGGTTATCACAACTGCCAGCCCAATTTAAGACTTACAACAGTGGCATTACGATTCGAGAGTCTGAAGAACTAGAACGCATTAAAGCCGAGCAAAGGGCAGCTACCGCCGACAAAATTAACTCTCTTGGAGTTACGCCCTCATTCAGTAAGTTACGAATCAGGAACTATCTAGACTCAAAAAAACGTAACCCTAGACCCGACACTACAGGTTATTTAGAAGATGAAACAGTTTTTGTGTATGACTCAACTGGTTTATGTATTGGGCGAATTGAACAGAGGCAATGGAAATGGAAATATCGATTCAAAAACGCTTGTAAGAATTCGCCCCTGTACCAAGATTCCCGTAATTGATTTATGAAATATCTCACTCCAAACAAATCTAATTCACAACCAAAACCAGAATCATCACCACAAAAAGAGCCGAAAAAAGGAGGGAGTGACTACTTAGAATTATTAGCTCGGTGGATTGTGGCATTAATCTCACTGCCAGTCATCTTTATTTCACATATCATTGCCCAATTCGTTACCCCAGGCACACCCGGATACAAGCTTGTTGGTGCAATTGGTTTCTGGATTGGTACACTTCTTTCTACTGATAGTATTTGGCAGGTTTTATTCCAGGGAAAACCCCTCCTGCCGTGGTTTGAAACTGAATGGATTGGTTGGTTCGGTTGGTTACAACTCCTAGTTAATCCCTTGTTTTGGATTAGCTTCGGTATCTCTGCACTTGTCCAAGTGATGGAAGCTAGGACATTGCGTGGTAAAGACCCACAACAGGCCAAGAACGAGTTTGAGGAATCAAAACAATACACACTCGGCAGTAAACCAAATGGCAATATCGACCTGACAGTGGCATTGTGGGGTGATTACAAAGCTGCTGGCATGAAAGAACGTCATACAGGTGGAGCGATCGCACTATTTTTCTGGGTACTAGACATCACCACCACATTCGTTGGTCGTAATCCTTTCCGTTACACTAACCCAGGTTTAATTTTGGCTTGCTTTGCTTACAACGTAGCCTCAATGATGGCAGGCGAGATTGGTTACAACATTTGGAAATTAACTAAGTAAGAGAGAACAAAGATGCAGCAACAAATGCCAATGCTAGGAACCAAAGAAACGGCACTTTTACGTGACGATTACCCCAGCATTGAGTATTTGGAAGCTGGGAATACCGCCTCTTGGTTACAAGAGCGTCAAGATCAGTTATTAGTCCGCGCCAGGGACGAACGTAACGGTATGAATCTTGCTAAGTTCATTACTTTAGCGACGGCGGCGGCTGGTGCTGTTTGTTATGCCACTTCCCCACTTGCTCCCATCGGCGCAGTCGTAGCTGGTGTTGGTTATTTATGGTCAATTGTTCAGGACTTAAACGATACTCATCAATTTGCACCGATTCCCTTTATCCGTGGCGACTTCTTCAGTTTCCTTTCGGCAATGGGAGATAGTGTTGCCAGGGACGAATACTTTGCGAACTTCAATGAACTGGCTGACTTGATGCTGCATCTGGAGCCAATGTCTAAGTATGAGTTTGCCATGCTCAAGCAATCATCTCATGTGGTGTGTGAATACTTGAGCGCTGTTGAGCCAGGAAAAAGATTTTACGCTTACCGTTGGTTACTTGATTGGTTTATTCAGCTACGTGGGCAGTTTCCCACCCGTGAGCAATTGTCTGGGCATTTAGCGCAAGTGACAATTGACCCGCGAGTTAACTACCAACAAGTAACAGTTATTCAAGAGGCGATACAACCGCAAAATCTTGGTATCCCACAAGCTCGATTTGCTCAATTACCGATTCCTGGTGTGGGAGCAAGATTTGAAGAGGAAACGGGGCAAGAAGCTGGGAGCTTCGGGGAAATTTCTTCCATGCCCCCTGCTCCCATGCCTCCTGCTTCTTCCCCTTCAGTCAATACCGAAATCTCTACCTACACCACTAAACCCCAAGTGCAGTATGACCTAATCGCTCACATTGCTAAAAAAGTTACCAATATGCTTTGGGTTGGTGTCCCTGGTTCTGGCAAGGGTATCACCATTAGCAATGCAATCGATGCTATTAAGCGACTGCATCCTGGCATACACATCTTTTATATTGACCCCAAAGGTGACGAGAAAGAAACCGGTTATTTCAAAGGTCGTGTTGATACTTTTAAACGGGCTAAAATCCTAGAAATGTCCCCGGTCGAGGCCGTTAAATGGGTCAAAGAATGCTTTACCGAATTTCAAAATATCTCTGGCTCCAAGCTGATTATTTTAGATGAAGGTACGGCTGTTTGTTCCAAATTTAAAAATACCAAGGGTGAAATCGGCTGGCTCAAAGACAAAATCATCTCTTACTGCTCTTGCGGTGATAGTTCCGGTTGGCATTTCTGGATTGTCGTACAAAACCCTCATACAGATGACTTGGGCATTTCTGGCGGACTGCGATCGCAGTTAACGTCTGTGGCGTTGGTTCATCCTGATAACGTCCCAGCTTACAATGCCATGATTGCCACCCAACTCATCCCCAGCGATCGCAAGATTACCTCAACCCAAGTAATGGAGATTGCTGCACAATCACCAGTTGGTCGAGCAGTTTATTACGGCGGCATCAATGAATGGATACCAATGCCTCTGTTAAAGAATTTCTCTGGTTATGACCGGGATACCAAAAACTTTATTGACTCTGCACCAAGTAATAAGCAAACCTCTCAAGCTGAAACTAATTTATCAAGCACACCAATAACCCAAGCTCAACAGATGTTGGCGCTTTTAGAAAAAACAACAGCTAACTCAATTGATGAGTTTATTCAAAACGAATTGAAATTGGATGGAGTTCCACCAGATTTAATGCGTTTGGGAATCGAAAGATTGCTTCAGAATTCACATCTTAAATATAAGTTTGACGGCTGGAATAGTAATCAAAATTAAAATTTGTTGAATAACCTATGCAAGACGATAATCAAAAGACTTCCCTATCAGCAGCCTCAAGCCCTTTAGAAAAGTTAACAACGAGTGTTGTTAATTTTATTAACAGCCTTTCTCAAAGCTTTAAACTTTCAGAACGCGAACTACTAGTTCAAAAACAATGGCTACATAATATGCAAACTAGTCAGCTTCTCAAAGAACAACAGGATTTCATCAATGAAGCTAATCAACAGATGCCTATACTATTAACTTCCAAGTCAAGATTAATAATTCTTGAAGCAATACTTGTCACTCGTGCTAAAAATGGACAACCTATAGATGATTTGGTAACGGCAATTGAAGTAGTCAGGAAGAACATTCTTGAGATAGATATCCAGCCCAATCTCAATTTAGAAAAGGAGCAAAAAACTCGACCTCAGAAAACCAAAGATGTACTAATTACACATCGTCATCAATATGAGTTACCTATTCTGAGCGAAGTTGGTGATTTAATTACTGATGTCCGAAACCTTATATTAATTATGCCTCTATTTGTTTTGATTTTGCCGATTACTAGCCCAAGAATTTGCGATTCTTGGGAAAATGCTACTGGCACTTATGAAAACAATAGCTTGTATTGTCAAGTTTTAAGTGATTTGAATCGTTTTTTTCAAGACTATCAAAAGCTAAAATGAATCTTCTAGCTCTGGCAACAATCGCCGGAGCTTAAGTAAAATAATACGGAGTAAATCATTATCTACTACTCAAAAATATAACATTAATGCTAATTTAATCAGCCTAAAAAAAGACTTTCTCAGCTGATAAGCCTTTATAATAGGTATTGTTGATATTTTCAGTATTAAATAGGGAAAATGTAAGCAATTGGAGCGCTTGCATTTTTAAAGTTTGCTCTTAAAAGAGATAAAATATTAATTAGAATAAATAACTTTCATAGTAACTTAAATGACTCGATTTATTCATGACCAATTTGCTAAAGACTATTTGGAAGAGTTACTAAAACCTTATGGGGAAGTAAAAGCTTCTAGCCGTGTAGCTGGTGAGATTAGAGAAATTGATGTTTTATTTTCTCCTGCCCAACAAGCTAATAATTTAGAGATGCTAGGAATTCTGGGGAGATTTGCAGCTACACCTGCTATTTTTGAACCATTTCGCAATCCTGCCTCTGAGGAAGAAATCTGTGATTGTTTGTTGAAATTATTGGAAGTAAGAGGTGCTTTACAACGTGAAGCTAACCGCAATAAAATCTCTATTAAAGAATTAGGAATTCCGAAATTGTGGATACTTTCTCCAACCGTATCTGTAAGAATACTTTCAGGTTTTAGTGCAATTCAAGCATCTAATTGGGTGTCTGGAGTATACTTAATGGGGGAGTATTTGCGAACAGCTATCGTTGTAATTCATAAACTGCCACGTACTCAAGAAACTTTATGGCTAAGAATTCTCGGTCGAGGGAAAGTACAAAGGCAGGCTATTGATGAATTAGAAGCGCTATCATCTAATCACCCGTTTCGGAGAGCCACGCTAGAATTACTGTACAATTTACAGCAGAACTTGGTAATGTCTCAAATTGAAGAATCAGATGATAGGGAGTTGATTATGCGATTAGCACCACTTTATCAGCAAGATAAAGAACAAGCTGTACTGGAAGGAGAACAACGTTTAATTATACGTCAACTAAATCATCGCTTTGGTGAGATTGACTCTTCAGTAATTGAGCGAATTCGAGGTTTATCTACTGACCAATTGGAGACTTTAGGAGAAGCCTTTTTAGATTTTTCATCTCTCACTGATTTAGAAACTTGGTTAGACCAAAATCTCTAAATCAAGAAGATTTAGAGCAACAGAAAAAGGCTTCGCCGTGAGCGCTACTTCTCTTCTTAAGCTGCGCCCTAAGCGTAGCTATGCCGAAAGCTTTAGGACAAAGTTTACAATGAGTCAGTCGAACAATAAAAAGCTATTTGATAACAGTAGTTGCGCCATCATTTTTCCTTTTTCCGCTCTTGTTTGCACCTTGTGTCACCTTTAATTCTTCTTCTTGCTTACTAGAGTTGACCATTTTCACCAAGTGCTGATTTAGATAACTCTGCGCCGAAATGTACAAACTTTCCCAAATCTCTTGATTGCGGCTGATTTTAGTTCCGACTGTATTACCTGCTGTTTTCTCCGACACCAAATATTTGCGGAAGTAGTTATTCCACAAGTGTTGCAAAAAATCTTCAGCAAATTCGTTAAACGGCAGAATCCATTTATAGTCCTTGTCCAAAAATACCCGATAGGACGCAATTATTGGTAATGCCAGGTCAGTTGGCGCACCAAACCCGAAAGAATACTTGCTGTCAGGCAACAACGTCGTTTTACGTATATCTATTGATGCTAAATCGTTGGCACCCTTTCTTCTGGGGTTGCTGATATATTCTTGGATTATTTCGTAGAGTCTTTGCTCTATCCACAGGGCATGAGTCAAGAGAGGCAGTAAAGCGGTTAATTTTTCTCTTTCTGTGTCTGTGATGTTACTTGGAAGACTCATTCCTACTGGGTGTTTGGTTCGTTTATTGCCGTCGGGGTTGTATTTATTTCTGTCGAGGCAGTAAAGCAGCTTGAGCAAATGGGTAACATTGCACTGGGCATTTCTGGGAGCGCCGCTTTGGTTTTGGTAATAGGCGATGCGGAATTTCCTATCTTCTTTCTGTTCTAACTGGGCTAAATACTGCTTGATGAATTTGTAATCACCCCTAGCGTTGACTTTGGAGCGAGAATCTACTGGCGTTGTAGTATTTGAAGCTAGGGCTATATCTTTGGCTGATTCTTCACTCAATCCAATGTGGATCGTAACTTTTACTCTGGCTTCGGTTAGGTCATATTTGTAATTTTTCGCTTGCTCAAATGCTAAAACTGTGTGCCCTCCGTTGATAATGCCATCACTACCCCCCTCGTTAGCTTCTAAGACTTCTAGCTCTAGTTCAGTTTTGTTCTTGATAGGCTTAACAATATTAGCTGACAGAACGATTCCACTGTGGCGGGAGAAGAATTTTTCGGGTTCGGTTGTCAGTGAATCGAACATTTGTCTGTAGGTCGCGCTTTTGCGGTTTGGCTCCCTGATGTTGGGTTCTAGGGGTAGGTCTGTGGGGAACGAGTCTACATGGGCGGTGGCAATGATGCAATTGGGGTTGGCTTGAATATAGTTATCTATCTTAATATTCCAAGTCTTGGGCATAGTTTGTTTTCGTTAAATTCGTTTTGGACTTATGGAGAAAGGAGAGGATAGGTCTATTGGGCGATGCTCAATCTCATTGCTGAGTGTCTGTTGTGGACGACTGGTAAATTTGACGCAATTGTGAAACAGTACTAGCCGTATCTATCCCTGACAAGATGGCTTCTAGCAGATTTACATCTTGGATAGATTCGATTTCAGGTAATAAATTTTGACCAGTTTCTCCAAATTTGAGCTTTAATCCCAAGGCTATACCTTTCAACAAAGCTTCAAGCTTACCTTTTTCAATGCCACTGCGTTCAAAAGAAGTAACATACTGCATACGTTGCTCTGCCTCCAATTGTTCTACTTCAAAAAGAAACTCTCGCTCTAAATCTTGGGGGAGTGTCAACACCCAGTCTACAAAAGCCAACAAGTTTAGAACATCCTCACGTTCAAACCCCTGCTGGTACAGTCTCCGCACTAAACTTAGTTTCTGCTGCTTACGTTGTAACCTGTCGCTCTTAGTTTGTACTGCTGCTAAATGTGCCATCACCACAGTCGCCAAAGGGTTACGGCTGGCTTCCAATTCAGACTGACGTTGTTGATAGTCTAACAATTTGACAATTGGAAACTGAAACTCTACTTTAGTGCCAAACAACTCGTAACCAAACCGATTTGGTCGCCAGTTTACCTGCTCATCACCTAAAATTGCCAAGGATGCCACCGATCGCTTATATCTATCGTAGATGCGGTAGTTATAGGTAAACATCCTTTCGCTAAAGTCTGACTCTGACTGGGATTGGATTTCTAAGTGTATCAGTATCCAAGTTTCTTCACCACCAATGCGGTATATTTTTACCAGCTTATCCGCCAGTCTTTTCCCTAGTTCGGCATCACGCACTACCTGCTCTAATTCTTTGTCCAAAAACTCAGGCTGTCGTGTCCAATCTATTTCCCCATGTGCTTGGGGGAAGAAAAACAGCATAAAATCTTCAAAATAAAGTTGTAGTATCTGTTTCCACGGCGAATCATATTCGGTTTGAGGGTTGGTATTGGTCATACTCGTTCCAGAACGAACTCACGCCCCTGATTTTATTACTACTTGTGAGCCAGTGTATGATTTGAGAATTGTGTTGAAGTTGCTTACCAATTAATCTTAATCTGGAAAGTTTTCTTAATCCCAAAGATAAATCGAAGAAGAAAATATGTTTAATGTGAATTCATTAGAGTTACCTTTTACCAGTTTGAATTAGGTTGGGCGAATGAGCGCACTGCTTCACTCACCCAAGAGACAACAAATCATCCAGCTATGTCTTTACCACTCTTATAGTTCATCGCTCTGGGTTTCCTCTTGCCTATAGGGACTATTTTCGATTGCTTGGGAGGTTGAGGAGGGCGGCATTTCTCGCAATATAGAGGTCTAACTCCAAAAGTTTCTCTTTGTGTGGGTTGCTCACACTGCTTACATACGAAGTTGAAAACGCGAGTGTGAATTTCCCGCTTGTGCGCTCTGACAGTGTACTCTCGGACTTCAATAGTTTTGCTGGGCATTGATTAGTAAAGTATCCTTACTTCTTACTTAATAATAGTTTTTCATTCAAGTTCTACAATATCCGTGCATTCAAATACTAAAACAGTGACAATTGCCCAGGTGAAATATTGCCTCGCCTAAATCGGTGATAGTAGAGATGGCAGCCACTTTATATAGACAACAACAACCAATTCTACAACGTGGAAAGAACAACAACAACAGCCCTAATTTTTACGTTAGGGTAGAAACAAATTAATTTCCACAACGTAGAAAATGACCAAGGTAGAATGGGCGATATCCCCCCACACAGAGTTACGATTTAGCTGTGTCTTCGACCCTAAAACCTGCTTACCCATAGAGCCAATCCAAAGATTTTTGAACTACTGTAGAAAGCGACAATTAGCACCGAATACAGTAACTACATACGCTTATCGACTGGTAGACTTTTGGCGCTGGTTAGAATCCAAATCTCTCAACTGGTATGACGTTGGGTTAAATGAATTAGCAGACTTTGTGAATTGGTACTTGCTAGGTGGTGAAGTTGAAGAATCTGGTGAAAATGTGAGAGAAATTGTTGCCAAAAGGAGTCCTCGCACTGTCAATCAAGCAGTCACCGCCATCCAAGAATTTTATACCTATCACACAATTGAAGGCAGGATTGAAGAAAAACATTTCACTCTACTAGCGCATGGTTGGGGAAAACGAGGAGGCTTTCTTAGAGGAATCGCTAAAAGCAATCCTGATAAACGCAAACGCATCAAAATAAAAGAACCAAAACTCTTCAGTGGTTGTCTACTAGATGAAGAAGTCGCAGCCTTAGCCAACGCCTGTACAACTTATCGAGACAGGTTAATTGTCATGCTGCTGCGCTCAACAGGAGTGCGGCGCGGAGAACTGTTAGGATTACATTTGGAAGATGTCAAAGACTTAGATTTCAGCGGACGCATTCGGATTGTACGCAGAGAAGACAATCCTAATCGCGCAATGGCTAAAGGAAGAGAACGAGAAATCCCCATTATTTACCATCGTTCAGCTATTCAAGAGACCTTTCATGCCTACTTACTAGAAGAATATCCGCTAAGAGCCGAAACTTTGGGAGGCGGGATGTTATTCGTCAATTTATCAAGTAAATGGGTAGGGCAAGCGATGTCCTTAGTTCGCTTAAATAAATTATTTGACCAACTCCACAAACGAACAGGAATTAAAGCACATCCCCACTTATTTCGCCATACCTTCGCTACTAGAATGCTGCAAGATAATTACCTTGACCAATATGTACAACAGCTTTTAGGACATCGTTCAATTGCCACAACGAAAGACATTTACAGTCATGTTCTCGATGAAATGACCCTAGACCAATACTTAAGAGAAGAAGAAAATTAATGGCAGAAGCATTTGCACTGCAAGCATTACAGGAACGAATCACACTCTCTGAGTTAGGGAAACAGTGGATTAATGATCCTTTGATGAATCAAGATGTTTGGTCACTGTTAGAATTGGGTTATAGCCAAGAAGAATGCCGAATTAATGGACATTATAATCTTTACTTTCACAAGTTTTCACTGCCTTGGTTAAAACGGCTGACTCAACTAACCATTAAAGCCAGCGTTCGAGAGCGATATTCGCTCGGTCGGATTATTCATCGAGTTGGCTGTTTAAACCATTTAGATCGTTTTTTGTGTAATTATGGATATACACAACCCCAATCTTTGACAGAAGCACTCCTCCATCAATTTATTAGCGAAATTAATAGCTGTAATCGTCAGAATGCGATTGCTTACGCCCTCAATCTTTGGAAAGAAGAACAGTGGCTCTCAATTGCCTTTACCCCCATTAAACTCAAAAAAAAATCTCCTAAAATTGAAACAATTCCAGAGGAAGTACTTTACCAAATCTACGAGAAATTTGATTTATTCCCCCCGACACTTGAAAGACTTTTTCGCTTGCAATTGGTGTTAGGCTGCCGCATTGGAGAAATTCTCACTATGCCACGGCATAGCCTGAAACAAGAAGGTGACAAATGGTTCTTACTACGTTGGGTTGAAAAACGCAAACACTGGAGGTTTGTTCAAATTCATCCTTTAGTAGCTGAATTAATCCAAGAACAGCAGAGATTTCTTGATGCTCAATTTGGGAGAGATTCTGAATTCGATAAACTATTTTGTACCGTTTATACTCATCATCAAAGTATTCCTTGGGCTGATAGAGAACTAGACACAACACTGTTCTATAAACCCCAAACAATTACCAGATTGAGAATTAGTAACTGGCTAATTAATTTTCGAGAAGTAGCAGACTTAAAAGACAAACATGGCAACAGATTTAAACTAACTAGCCACATGTTTCGCCGCACCAAAGCCAGCATTATGGCTCATTGTGAAGTAGAGGATGAATATATCGCCGCCGTACTAGGTCACGGTTCCTTAGATATGCTACCTCATTATCGTCAGCGTTCGCTTATCAGGTTAGAAAAAGAAGCTAATCTCAAAGGTTATGTGGATATGTATGGTCGAGTTACTTCTTTTAAACCGAGAAAAACTAGGTATGAAAAATTAGCTAATCTCCTCAAAGTTAGTACACCTCTGGGAGAATGTCATCGTCCAACCATGTTAGGAGATTGTCAACATCGCTATGCCTGTTTAAGTTGTCCTCATCATCGGATAACGCCCGAAGATAAATCCCAGTTAGAAGCTGACGTGAACTGCTTACAGCAAGACCTAATTCAAGCTCAAAAAAACGGACAAGAAAGACGAGTGACTGAGATTGCTAACTTATTAGCTTTAATCAAAAATCGTTTTGATGGCTTATCAGAATTGCAAAATCTTCAAGAACATAAAACTAATGGGTAAACGCAAGCATCCACCGATTTCAATTCACCAGACTCTTAACGGGACTTTACCAGTAAATTGGTCAGATAACTATAATCACGGATTCGTTTGTCCCCTTTGTAATCGCGGACGATTGAGCCATTTTTATTACGACAAGACAACACTGTGTCAAATTCAATTAAGCTGTGAAGCTTGCCACAAATCCACTCCCCTCTCTTGCCAACTGAGAAAATCACCACCCATCTCAATTCATCAAATGCTTGACGGTACTTTGTCAGTCAATTGGAAGACAGATTATGCTGGCGAGTTTATTTGTCCCAACTGCAATCAGGGAAAAATTAACAATTTTCATCACTCTCAAAAACCAATTTGTAAACTTAGACTCGAATGTGATTCATGCTTTCAGATAACCAACTTAACTTGTGAAGTTCCTCAACACCCACCTATCTCAATTCACCAAACCCTTAACGGTACTTTACAAGTCAATTGGAAGGCAGATTATGCTGGTGAGTTTATCTGTCCTCAGTGCAATCAGGGACAACTCAACAGATTTTCTTACTCGAAAGGATCTGTTTGCAAACTGAGATTGGGATGTGATTTTTGTCATCAAGTAACATACCTGACTGGTAAATTTAAACATTTACCAATTTCCATTCATCAAACTCTTCAAGGAACTCTGTCAGTCAATTGGGCAGAAAAGTATTCTGGAGAATTTATCTGTCCTCAGTGTAATCAGGGACAAATCAGCAAATTTCATTATGCTGATGGGCAAAGTCATCAACTCAAACTAGGATGTAATTCTTGCTCCCTTAAAACCCTGCTTTGTTGTCAAGTTCCACCTCAGTTTCACGGTTATCGCCAACATTTAGTTTGCCCTAATCCCCTGTGCCATCAAATTGGCCCTGATGGACAGAAAGGGTGGATTTACGAGACATTTCAAACAACTAGCAGCCAGAGTAATTGTCGCTGTTACTTCTGCCACATAAATTTTCACCCTAACGCCACAAGTTATGGCAGTTGGGTTGGGTATCAACAACAAGAAACTTTATTGAATTTCTGTTTTGATGATGATGTTTGGGATTTTCGCCATTTTATCAAAAACTCACCCGTAAGAATCCTTAACTTTAAGTCAATTAAACCTGAGTGGTTTCGCGTCCTAGTCAAGCAATATCTATATTCTTTACTCAAATCAGGTAGGTTTTCTGCTAGTGCAAAACCGATGAATTCTCTTGTGGCTTTGCGTCAGTTTAGTCAAATTTTGAAGCAAAATAACATCCAGCATCTCTCTGAGATTAGCCGGGAACTAATTTTAAGCTTTCTCGACCTCAACCAAAGTAACTGTAGTCGAACCATTCGAGAAAAGCTATATAACCTCAAAGATTTTTTTGATTTTTTCGGATTAGAATCTCTAAGCTTAGTTCGTCATCGAGATATTCCTAAACAGACAATTCAGGACGTGGATTGGTTGGATGAAATCACTCGTCAAGGAATTAAACAGCATCTTGATAAAATCCCTGCTCCTGTTGCTCGTCACTACTTAGTGCAAGAATATACGGCTGCTCGTCCAGCAGATATTTGTCAGATGGCTTTTGATTGTTTAGTTGAAGAAAATGGTCAATGGTATATCAAGTTTTATCAGCATAAGGTAGAACGATGGCACAGACTACCTGCCCCTCGTGAAATTAGACAAGTCATTGAACAACAACAGCAATGGATTAGAAAAACCTTTGACTCTGATTACTCCTATCTGTTTTGTCATTTTAGAAGTATTAA
Organism: Nostoc sp. C117; assembly: GCF_043099735.1. Classification (NCBI taxonomy): domain Bacteria; kingdom Bacillati; phylum Cyanobacteriota; class Cyanophyceae; order Nostocales; family Nostocaceae; genus Nostoc; species Nostoc sp. C117. The sequence continues at coordinate 84,691 of NZ_CP170989.1, read as the reverse complement.
ACAGAGTTCTTACCCCTCGTTTTCTAGTCTCAAACCATTGCCCAATCCCCCTCAAGTAACAGCAAGTGGAAATCCAATGGTTCGTCTTATTCGTCTGTTGATAGAGCAAGAAGACATTCGTGATAGCAATGGTCAAAAACCCTGCTTTACAGGTAAGATTACCCGCGCTAGTCGCCTGCAAGAAGTGAGGGCTAAACATGGAATGGAAGCAGCTCAACTCTATGCTGACCACCTCAGTAGTGAAACGACATTTCAGCACTATGCACCTCCCACTAAGGAGCAAGTAGCAGTAGTAGATTTACCTTTTCAGGAGCTGCTGCTGAATTCGCAAAACCGCTTCCTCCCCTGGCAAAGCCTACCTGAAAGCCTCCTCAAAAACCCTTCATCTCACGAACTCGACCTGGAAATTTCACCTCGTCTGGTGGTTTATGGTCACTGCACCCTTGACCCCAAAACAAACTGTATCTACAACCTCTATCCCAAATGTTACGGCTGTAGTAGTTTCCGCCCCAGTACGAGCAAATTACCCCTTTATGAACGGCAATATGCTGGAGAACACAAACGCATGGAGTCAGCTAAACAAGCTGGGGCAGCCCTGGCCTATGAAGAATCCAAGGCTACCCTAGAAGCAATGGATAAATGGCTATCAGATTTGAGGAAAGTTGCTAATGGCGAAGCAACTTAATCGAGAAAAACAGACTGCTGTCCTTCGGTCAGCCCAACAAAAGCGAAAAGAGCAGAAACGTGAACAAGTGTTTCGCGCTATTGAAGAGATTAAAAAAAGCGGTAAACCCTTGACCTTCCCTAACATTGCTCAAGTCGCTGGCTGTTCCATTTCCTACCTCTATAAATGGACTGAATTAACTGAATACATTCATGATTTACAGTCGCAAAAAACACAACAACTAAATTCATTAGAGGAGAAACAACCTAGACCTCATAGCCTCAAAACTCTAAGCGAAGTATTCAAGCAACGGATTCGAGAACTGTCAGATGAAAATAGAGAATTAAAGCGACAGAATCAGAACTTGAGGGGTCATGTGGCTGAAATTTTCGAGTTGAAGTCCGAATGTGAACGACTGCGAACACAAATTAAGCAGTTGACCACACCTGAGTCATCTCCAAAAGTTGTTTCTCTGAACTCGGTTTCTAAGAAGTCTGATAATGGCGAACTCAAGAATCTATCTCAAGAAATTACTCATTTAATTACCGAAATGGGCATCAAAATCGGTGTTAGATTAAAACAGGAAATAGCCAAACACGAGCCAGAGAGAGTGAAGTTGGCAATATCCGCCTTTGAGCAATACCGAAGCCATAATAGCATTGAGAATCCTGGTGCTTGCTTGCTGGCAATGATTCGTGATGAAGCTGAACCTAATGTTCCTCTCAAAGCGATGACTCCTCTTGAGGATGAGTTTGAACGTTGGTATTGTCAGGCTATTGAAAGTGGTTTCTGTCAAGATGTTCCAAAAAAATATTTACCCATACAGCAAGGAGAAATTCAGGTTAGAGTAAACAATGATAAATTTTCATCAGGTTATGAACTACTATCTTGGCAAATAGCTAAAGCGAAAATGGAATTAGATGAAGATTCATCAATATCTTGACTCAGGGTCAACTCTTTTATACCCTCGCTTTTCCCTTCGCTCTTGCAGTTTGTAGTAAGTTATTAACGCGGCTTGGTAATCAGGGCAATCTAAATCTTTTGACTTGCCAAACCCCCGATAGATGGCACTGCCCCAAGTTTTGGTGATCGTCCATTCTCCAAATAGGTTTTGACAAAGGGTTAAGGTGTAGAATCGCGTATCTCTTTGCCACTTTGATTGAAGCCATTTGTCAAGTTGGTAGGCAATTTTTACAGTCATCTCAACCACGTTTTTGCTTCGCCGGGAGCAAGAATGTATCAACACAATGATTTTAATAATTAGGCACTGAAAAGTACGGTAATGAGTCAAAAATACTAGTTACATTTTGTAAATTTTTCTGCTTTGTTAAAAGGGAGTTATCAGAGGTTACGTTGTAGAAGAATTTAACAAAACTCAGTCACATCAAGGCTTCTACGACGTGGATTCTACATAAAGCACTGCAAAGACAGCCTAAGTTTTCTTTTCGGTTATCAGATGGGTCGAAGTTGTAATGATGAACCTGAAGGTTATGAACCCGACGTTGGGATAAAGTTAGCTCTGATGGTTTCTCGCCAGGGCGCAAGCAGAGGCGATCGCACTTAGTACAGCGCCAATTGGAGGCATCTTTTACAGCTGTGGCGATCTGTTTCCAGTCTTTGGAGTAGCGGGTTTTGCTCATACTCTCCTATTCGACAACTTCAGCGCGAGTTAATTCTAATTAATTAAGATACTCCTTAATGCCACTTTGTTCACGACGGAGAATTGCTAAAGCTTTATGCTCAAGCTGACGGATTCGTTCTCGGCTCAAGTTTAAGCGTAAGCCGACTTCAGTCAAACTCAGTTGATGATCATTCTCTAGCCCAAAACGTAGAATTAGTATTTCGCGTTGTATAGGGGGCAGGGATGCCAGCAGATTATTTAAATCGAGGTGCAACAGTTCCTTAGTGAGCCGTTCGTCTGAGGACATGCTCTCATCAGGTAAGATATCCAATAGCTCAGTGTCTTGGTTGTCTCCCACACGCAAATCCAGAGAAACTGGCTGTTTCGAGACACTGAAATATTCTCGAACCTGGTTAGGCTTTAAATTTAATTCTTCAGCAATTTCGGTGACAGTAGCATGACGACCAAGTTTTTGAAAGCTTTCTCGCTGTACTTTCTTGATTTTATTAAGTATTTCGGTTAGATGAATTGGCAATCGAATAGTACGAGATTTTTCTCCAATTGCGCGTGTGATTTCCTGACGAATCCACCAGTAAGCATAAGTCGATAGTTTATAGCCTCGGTTAGGGTCGAATTTCTCTACCCCTTTGTACAAACCGAGTGTACCCTCCTGAATTAAATCGAGAAATTCTAAATTGTGGTTCTGGTATTTCTTGGCAACAGAAACCACCAGCCGCAGGTTAGCTGTCACCATTTTCTGTTTGGCCTTTTGGCCTTGTTGAACGACTGATTGTAGTTCAGCTACGTTTTGCCCAAGCGATGTAGCTAATTCCAAATCACTTGGTTGTCGGTTAAGTTGGAGTGCAAGAGCTTGCCGTTGCTGCTCAACCGCCATCATCTGCTGTACAAGCCTGGCCAATGTAATCTCCTGCTCAGGAGCCAGCAGAGGATAGCGACCGATTTCTTTTAGGTAGGAGCGAACTGAGTCGGTAGTTGGGCTGGGCATATTTTCAATTAATTGTGACGACTACTTTTATTTTTCGTTTGAATAGAATGTTTTATCTCAAGAATTAACTAGCAAATCAAATCTTAACTATAGATTTAACCTAATATTTATCTTTGAAGAGCAAGGCTATAACTATAATACTTGAAATCTAAAAATAGGTAAATAATAAAAGCTGTTTTATTTGATATTAAGCTTTAAAAAAACAAAGAAATTTGGCTAAATTAAATTAGAGAGACGCTACGCTAATTTTAGAGTGAAGTCGTCTCTTGAAGAGAGGATATGTTCAAATTCGCTTCATATTTGGACAAGGCTCAAATCCGCTTTGCGTAAATTAATTGAAAATTACAAATACTTAGTTGAGAAATAATCATGGATATGCAATCTCTACTCACTTTGACAATCGAAGTCATCTTTTGGGCATTCGTTACTCTCGTTATATTCCAGTTCATTAACGGACTATTTGTATCGGATGCTTACACTAGTAATTTTGTTTCGGTTAGTAATCTAAATATAGTCACTTCTATAATCCCATCAGTTTCAGAAGTAATCACACCACAAGCTCGGACTTTTGAAAGATTGCCAGATCCTTGGATGTTAGAGGATGAAGTCATTCATTGTACCAGTAACGAAGCAGTTATTCTCTCATTCCCTACATTGAGATTGCTGCCTCCAGTTGAAGAAATTTCACCACAACCAAAACGTACTACTCGTTCAAATAAAGCTAACAATACTGCCAACAAGTCACCGAGAACTAAAAAGGCTGATGTAAATTCTTCAGGGAAGCGCAAGTCAGGCAGACCGCGTAAAGCTGGCTAATTCGCTTTTTAACTCTCGGCTGATCACCGAAAAATAAATATCTGAAGATTTAAAAGTTTAAATGAGGCAAGTAATTGCCTCATTTATTAATAAGAGAAGGGCTTCGCCATAGCAATAGTGAAAAAATAATGTTGTGAGTAATACAATGGTACAGCAACTTTTCACCCAAGGTTTTCTGTTCGACTTCCAAACAATATTAGATTATGGGCAATCAATATTAAGTGTCGCTCAAGAGCTTTTGAAACCACTACTTGAAAATCGCCTCCTGAACACGAAAACTGTTCAAGCCCAAATGAATCGCCACTTTCACGGTACTGCGGCAGAGGGTACATGGCAGTGGAAAGATGCTTACGAAGCTGTGGAAGTAGCACAAATATTATATCTGCGCCAAAAAGGTTACAAGCTTTTATTAGAGTCGCCGCTAACAGTATTATTGGAATTGGAGAAGTTAGTAGCCTTATGCCCAACCCAAACACGGCGCAGTGAAGAGTCGGTACAGCTTCACCAATTCTCCACCCCTCTGCCGCTATCATTTCTGGTAGCCAAAGCAGGATTTATACAAGCTACTGATTTGGTGCTGGAGCCATCAGCCGGGACTGGTTTGTTAGCACAAATGGCTAAACTACAAGGCGCAAGTCTGATGCTCAACGAGCTTGCACCCGATAGAAGTAAGATTCTGCGACGGCTATTCCCTGGCACTCCACTATTCTCAGTAAACGCGGAACAGATTAACGACTATCTGGTTGGCAAGACTCAGCCCTCAGTTGTTCTGATGAATCCGCCTTTCTCCGCATCTCCCAAAATCAGCAGTCGCAACCCTGATGCCACCCCTCGCCACATCAACTCAGCATTGCAAAGACTGGCTGACGGTGGGCGGCTGGTAACAATAACAGCCAACTGGTTTTCTCCAGCTAACCCAAGCTGGCGAGAGACTTTCCTTAAGTGGCAAGAGAAGGCACGAGTTTTAATGTCAGTCGGGGTTAACGGCAAGGTGTACTCAAAGCATGGTACACAAATCGACACCAGAATCACAGTAATTGATAAGGTTCCGGCTGATAATTACAGGCAAATCCCCTGTATTCCCGAAACCTTGGACTTGCCCGAACTGCTGGCGTTGATTGAGCAGTTGCCACAGCGATCTTCGTGGGAACGCTCAGAAAAAGTCAAAGCTGCTGCCAAGGCAATTGTTGTTCAATTGCCAAAACGTACTACAGTTGCACAACCAGAAACAGTTTCCTCTCTTCCAGACGACGTAATAGTGCTGGAATATGAGGTTATCGAGTGGACGGCTAGTGAGGGTTTGAAAGACACCCTATACGAAACCTATCGCCCACAACGAATCAGAATTAAAGATGCTTTACCTCATCCCTCACTGCTTTGTGAGAGTGCAGCCCTAGCACTTGTCTCGCCACCAGCACCAAATTACAAACCGCATCTTCCTAGCAACATTCTCACACAAGGCTTGTTGTCAGAGGCACAACTTGAAAGCGTTATTTACGCAGGTCAGGCGCACTGTGAATTTCTGTCTGGGTCTTATATTGTGGATGATTCATGGGATAATGTGACTGTAGCGGCAACTAGCGAAGAAAATGCCGTAAAATTTCGTCGTGGCTGGTTCTTAGGCGATGGGACGGGTGCTGGTAAGGGTAGACAATGTGCAGGAATCATCCTCGACAACTGGTGTCAGGAACGAAGAAAAGCAATCTGGGTATCCAAAAGTTCTGCCTTAATTGAAGATGCCCGTAGAGACTGGTGTGCGCTCGGAGGTAGTGAGAAAGATATCATTGACCTGAGCAACATTAAGCTTGGCGATCCAATTCCCTTCACCCAAGGCATTCTGTTCTGCACATACTCAACTCTACGTTCTCAAAAGAACGGTAAAAGTCGGCTTAAGCAAATTGTTGAATGGGCAGGAGCAGACTTTGAGGGAGCAATCGCTTATGACGAGTGCCACAGTATGGGCAATGCGATGGCCCAGGAGGGTAAACTCGGTATGGTTGCAGCATCCCAGCAAGGTATTGTTGGGCTGAGGTTGCAAAACGCATTACCGCAGGCACGGGTTGTCTACGTTTCTGCGACTGGTGCTACTATTGTCTCAAATCTCTCATACGCCAATCGCCTGGGACTTTGGCAGACTGGGGATTTCCCGTTTACCTCCCGTGAGGATTTTGTAGAATCCATTGAGGGCGGTGGTATTGCAGCGATGGAGGTTGTTGCTAGGGATTTGAAAGCATTGGGTCTGTATTTGGCGCGATCGCTTTCCTTCGATGGTGTGGAGTATGAGATGTTAGAAATCGAACTTACTCCTACTCAGGAAAGGATTTACGATAATTACGCCGATGCCTTTCAAATTATTCATAATAACCTCCACAAAGCATTAGAAGCCTGTAACATCACTGGTGCTAAAACATATAACCGAGCAGCTAAAATGTCTGCGATGTCTCAATTTGAATCGCACAAGCAAAGGTTCTTTAACCATTTGCTCACGGGTATGAAGTGTCCCATGCTAATCAAAGCGATTGAGCAAGATTTAACTGCGGGTAATGCCGTTGTGATTCAAATCGTATCGACTAACGAGGAGTTACTTAAACGCCGACTAAATGAAGTTCCCGCAGAGGAATGGAAGGATTTAAACCTGGATTTAACACCAAGGGAGTATGTTCTTGACTACTTAGTAAGTGCCTTTCCCGTACATCTGCATTCCATTCACTCTGGCGTTGATGGAGACGAACGCTCCGAACCAGCCTTTGATGCCGATGGTTCACCGATTGTTTCATCTGAAGCTGTGGCTTTGAGAGATGCCTTAGTAGACAAACTCGCCAGCCTTTCACCAATTCCTGGTGCATTAGAACAACTGCTGTGGCATTTCGGTAACAAGCAAGTAGCTGAAGTGACTGGACGCAGCAAACGAGTATTGAAAGACGAAGCCGGACGCTTGTTTGTGGATTCACGGGGTAGTGGTGCCAATATTGCTGAGACTAACGCATTCATGGCGGGAGATAAGCAAATACTCATCTTCAGCGATGCAGGTGGTACAGGCAGAAGTTATCATGCTGACTTAAATGCTGTAAATCGTAGAAGGCGATCGCACTACCTGCTTGAAGCCGGCTGGAGAGCAGACAACGCAATTCAGGGATTAGGGCGCACTCACCGTACCAACCAAGCTTCTGCACCAGTCTTCCGTCCTGTGACTACTAACGTGCGCGGTGAACGCCGATTCATCAGCACGATTGCTAGACGGCTGGACAGCTTGGGCGCACTCACCCGTGGTCAGAGGCAAACTGGCGGTAACGGTATGTTTGATGCCAAAGACAATCTAGAATCGAACTATGCTGAATATGCTTTATACGAGTTGTTTAAGCAGATTTTTCAAGGTCGATTTTATCAAGTTCCTCTGGGGAAGTTTGAACAGATGACAGGACTCTCGCTCACTTCCACTGAAGGTGGAATGAAGATAGACCTCCCACCCTTGCGACAGTTCCTCAATCGCCTGCTGGCTTTGACAATCGGGATGCAAAATACGATTTTCGAGCGTTTCGAGTTGCTATTAAGTCAACAAATCGAGACTGCGATCGCTAATGGTGTGTTTGAAGTTGGAGTAGAAACACTTCGGGCTGATAGATTTAGTATCAAAAGCTGTGAATCCGTTTATACTCATCCTCAAACTGGTAGCGTGACCAATTACTTAAAGATTGAGCGTGTCCAAAAGAACAACATCAAAACGGCTGAGGAAATGCTTGAGTTTGTTGTTAAGTATCAAGGGCAACTCATGAGCAATGAGAAATCCGGTAATGCGGCTGTGAGCATTCCTACGCACAGCTTCTTTGATGACCAAGGCGGGGTGATTCCAAGAGTTCTACTCATTCGTCCACAGAAAGAAACGCGTGTCCCTGTCGATAAGTTGGAATCCTCCACTTGGAAGCAGGTTTCGGCTGATGCCTTTGTTGCAGCTTGGTCGAAGGAAGTTGACCAATTGCCCAGATTCACTACTGATTATATTCACCTTGTGACTGGGATATTGCTGCCAATCTGGAAAATGCTACCCCAGAAGAACAATCGAGTATATCGGTTGCAGACCAGCGATGGCGAGAAAATTCTGGGTCGGGTGGTCAGTGCAGTAGATATTAAGTCTGTGGCTGAACAACTCGGACTGAAGGATAAGCTGTTAAGCCCACAGGAGTTAGTCTCTTTAGTGCTAAACGAAGGCTATTCTCAGCAGTTACCAGGTGGCGTTACTTTACGGCGTTCTTATATTGCCACAGAACCTCGCATAGAACTGGTTAATGCTATCTCACTGGCAGAGCGACTCTTAGCTGTGGGTTGCTTCACTGAGATCATCAACTGGAAAAAGCGGGTGTTCATTCCGGTTTCAGACAAAGCGCCAGCTATTCTAGCGGCTGTGATTGAAATCTTGGGGTAAGTCAATAGCTGATGTATCTAATAAATACATCAGCTTATTTTTCGCTCAAACAATAGTGTGTTTTTATTGTACAAAATGAAGGTAATTATACGTAATAGCTCTGACGTGGAATACCTAGAATGTAGAAAAATCAAGAGTCACAATAGCAGTGACGAGCGTATGATTTGGCAAGTAGGATAGATTTGGGGTGCTTCACCAGATAAGGAGAAACTGAGCAGTATATGTTTAAGGGCGTTCAAGCTATATTTTTTTTCGTAGATGATGTTGTTGCAGCTGCTCAATGGTATGGCGAGCTTTTAAATATACCAATGAATTACTTTTATGTAGAAAATGAAATACGAGGAGCATTGATTGATGTTGGCGGCGTTGAAATGTTTTTCCATCTGGCAGATGAAAAAATGCGTCCGGGCAACGCAGGTCAAGTAGCGTATTGGCGTGTAGACAACTTTGAGCAAGCATTAGATTATGTCCAAAAGCATGGTGCAAGGCTTTATCGAGGCCCTTTGGTAATTGAGGGGCAGCAAGCAATTTGTCAAATGTGGGACCCATTTGGAAATCTTTTTGGTATGCAGGGTAAAACCTGGGTCTAAGGCAGGTGAAAGAACTTAACAAAAATGCTTTTTTTAAATCGGGGGATTTTAAAGTATAAATCAAATAATTCAAGAAACTTTTTTATTTTTAATAGTCAAAATTCATCACCAATAGATTACATCTCACCAATTCAGTTCTGCCTGAAGTAACCTCTGCTGTAACCTTGTGTACCGCCGTTGGTCATCAGTAGAGCGCACCGCCAGAGATATCGCTTTTTTTGCTCCAACCACGATCGCTAACTTTTTGGCACGGGTCAGCCCGGTGTAAAACAGGTTCCGGGTCAACATCATATAGTGCTGCATATATATTGGCAGAACTATCACCGGATATTCTGAGCCTTGGCTTTTATGTATATTAACGCTCCAGGCTAAAGTAATTTCATTCAGGTCAGCATAGTCGTAAATCACAGTACGCTCTCCATACTGCACAATTACTTCTTGTTCAACAGTATCAATGTCAGTGATAATTCCCAAATCTCCATTGAAGACTTCACGCTGGTAATCATTCATTTGTTGAATGACGCGATCGCCAACTCGCAGTATCATCCCACCTCTGTTAATCTCAACCTTGTCAGGACTGGGTGGGTTGATTAACTGCTGCAACACAGTATTAAGGTTGCGAGTCCCTACCAAGCCCCGCGACATTGGACAAAGTACTTGCACATCAGTAGCAGGATTAAAACCTAAGCGAGGAATCAAATCGGTAATCAATTCGCAGATTGCTTGCACTCCATGTTCAGGCTGATGACCGCCGCCATGCCACAGACAATCAGACACAGGATTATCAGAGATTGGCTCGATTGTGGGATAAATTCCTCGATTAATTTGGTGAGCAGCAGTGATAATAGCACTTGTTTGAGCTTGGCGGAATACCTGAGTTAACCGCACTACTGGCACACGACCAGAATTAATCAAATCAGCAAGTATTTGACCTGGGCCCACAGATGGTAACTGGTCAATGTCACCCACCAACAACAGTAAAGCGCCAGTTAGTACTGCTTTAATTAAGGAGTAAGCCAGAAACAAATCAAGCATCGAAGCTTCGTCAGCGATAATTGCCGTGTGGGGTAAAGGATTTTCACTATCGCGCTTGAAACCCCTTGAGCGGGGGTCAAATTCCAACAAGCGATGAATAGTCTTGGCTTCCAGCCCAGTCATTTCACCTAAGCGTTGAGCAGCCCGTCCAGTTGGTGCTGCCAGGGCAATAGATTTACCCATTGCTTTCCAAAGTGAGACAATGGTGTGGGTGGTGAAAGTTTTTCCAACGCCAGGGCCACCAGTAAGGATCATGATTTTGGAATAAGCTGCTGTTTCTACAGCTTGGCGTTGCTGTTCTGAAAGCTGAATTTTACGGCTAGCGGTGAAGCGGTCTATCCAATCACGCACGCGCTCAATGTCAGTATCAACAGGCTTTTCTAAGCGTTGGCGGATCAGTTGAGCTAAATTCTGTTCAGTATGGAAGTAAGTCGGTTTGTAGCAAAGTAGGGTTTTATCCTCATCCCACTCTCTAATCAGTTCATCTGTTAGAGCCATGTCTTTGATGATTTGTGCGATTGCTTCTTCTGTGGGCTGATGAGATTCGGTTGTCAGTAGTTTTATTACCAACTCAATCAATTCGCTTTGTGGCAGGTAACAGTGGCCATCTTCGGCAGCTTCACTTAAACAGTGGATAATTCCTGCACGGTAACGAAATTCTGAGTCAGGGGCAATTCCGATATTCCGTGCAATCTTGTCAGCAGTTAGAAAACCAATCCCGTAAATGTCGGCTGCTAGCTGATAAGGGTTATTGGTAACAGTGGCAATTGCTTCATCCTTATATTGCTTGTAAATCTTCACAGCATAAGTGGTAGAAACGCCATGCCCTTGGAGAAACACCATCACTTCTTTTATGGCTTTCTGAGTTGACCAAGCGTTTTTAATTAACTTAATCCGCTTTTTGGCAATGCCTTGAACTTCGATGAGCCGGTCAATTTGGTTTTCGATAATGTCCAGGGTTTCTAAACCAAAGTGGGCAACAATGCGTCTTGCTGTGACTGGCCCAACACCTTTGATCAGTCCACTGCCCAAATATTTCTCAATTCCGGTGAGAGTGGCTGGTTTGCTTTCTTTGTAGTTGACTACTTGGAACTGGGGGCCAAATTGTGGATGGTCACGCCAGAAACCAGTTAGCTGTAGAGTTTGACCTGGCTGAATATTAGCAAAGCTGCCGACAATTGTTGTCAGTTCGGTGCTACGGGGACGGGTCAGCCTTGCCACAGTGTAACCCGATTCAGCAGAGTAAAAAGTTAGGCGTTCTACGACTCCGGTGATTGTTTCGTGTTGAGGAAAGGCGCTTACTTGTTGAGGGGAAAGATTAGGGGGAGTGGACATTGCTTATGATCAGATGCCGCACATTATTATAATATTGGAAGTCAGCTAATTATAGTACATAAATACTAAGCAAGATGCCCGGTATTAGGAGTTCGGGATAAGATATCCTCGAAACTTTTGATTTATGATTGTTCGATCTGAACCTCTATTTTAGTCTATTCTCAATAAGGCAGATTGTTGAGATTTAACAACTACCGCTCGTACTGCAACATCTTACTAAACTACTTGAGATAAGGTCACACTCAATCCCCGAAATATTAGTGGTATAAAATCAAATTTTTTTTCAGTTTTAGCTAATTTATTTTTATCAATTTATGAAGTCATTTTTCATCAATACATCCAACTGAGCCAAGAGCTTCTCTAGCTTTGCTTTTTTTTTCGGATCATCCCATACCTTGGACTGCTTAAAACGGCGAAGTGTGTCCTCAACGCGGTCTTTAAGAGATGTTGACTCTGTTTGAGTGCGAGACTCTGATTCCGGCTTCTGCTGAATTTCTGAAATCTTTCGCTTAATTTCGCTCAATGAGAGATTGTAGGCGAGCGCGTCTTCTAGTAGTTGAATTCTTGTTTTTTCATTTTTCACCTTAGCGATTGCCCGTGCTTTGGTGTACTCAATTTTTCCTGAACGCAATACTGAAAGCACATCTTGAGGGAGATTGAGTAAAGGCAAGCGATTGCGAACAAATGAATCCCACTTCATGCCTCCTAAAACTGTAAATATTTCCTCAACAAGTAGAGTTTGAGAATTACCCGTAACGTTACGGGTAATTTTTCCTTTAGCTTCGTTTTCCATTTTTTGAAGCAGTTTGACGGTTTCTGACGTACTGATTGACAACCGAAATGCCAATAGTTCAAGGATACCTTCAGTCTCTTCTAGTGGATTGAGGTCTTCGCGTTGCAGGTTTTCAACAAGGCGCACTTGGTACGTAGTCGCATCATCCATTATGCGGACTACTACAGGAACCTCAGTTAAAAGAGCCATCAATGCCGCTTTGTAGCGTCTTTCTCCGGCTACTAATTCATAATCGCCCTCAGAGAGCGGACGCACTAACAGAGGTTCGAGAATACCCAATTCTTTGATTGAATGTGATAGTTCTTCAAGCTTCTGCTCATCGAAATAGCGCCTTGGCTGTGAGGAAGGTAGCTTAATTTTGGCAATTGCAATTGTGTTAGTAGCGCTGGCTTGATCCTCAGATTGTGACCCAGTTACAGTGCCAAACAGCAGATCGACAGGTTTTTTGATTGCAGCGTAAGGTTCGTTACGTTTGCTACTCACAGTTTTAATTCAAGTTTATCTATGCTATCAGCAATTTTTTTGAGTACACCCACGGCTGGATGGTTTTTATCAAATAATGCTAGTGGGACTCGGCGCTCAGAAGCATCGGCAAAGGCAATAGTTTTTGGAATTGGTGGATATACAGGAGCTATCTCTGATAGTTGTTCTTGTACAGCTTTAAGTGTACGCGATTCCTGGGCAGTCCGACCATCGAACATTGTAGGAACAAATCCAGCAAATTGCAATCTGGGGTTGGTATGACTGCGGACTTGGGTGATCGTATTGAGTAAAAGTTCAGTTCCCTTAAATGACTTAAATTGACATTGGATAGGAACGAGAATGTGAGTAGCAGCAGTGAGGCTGATGATACTGAGTAACCCCAAAGAAGGTGGACAGTCAATGAGAATGAAGTCGTAATTATCTTGCACAGCCAAAAGCCCATTTTTTAGGCGATATTCTCTAGCGATCGCACTACTAAGTTGCATTTCACTAGCGGCAAGATTAATGTCAGCAGGGACAAGTGCCATACTATGAATCGGCTGGGGATAGATAGGTAATGGTCTGTTATCAACTATTGTTTGTTGAATACTGATACTCAATTCGTCTGGTTCGAGTCCCATAAATGTAGTGAGAGATGCCTGCGGGTCCATATCCACAAGCAAAACACGACGTTTTTTAAGTGCAAGGTGGTAGCCCAGATTTTGAGTAAGTGTTGTCTTGGCAACTCCACCACTTTGGTTAAATAGTGCAATAATCCGGGTTTGGCTCACTTTAATAAATTGCAGTTATCGCAAAAAGTACTTCTAATACAGGCAGATTGTAGCGCTTGATTAGGGGGAATACAACTCTTAGAGGTTGCAAGATTACTTTCCATTCCATACTGCCTAGAAGTTGCTTGTAGCAAGAGTATACAAGTTGTCATTTGAATACCGCGAACGCGAATTGTATTTGGTGGGAGCAGAGAGAGTAAATGAACTATAAGCAATTGTCTTAGATGCAGATACACGAACAAAAGGCGACTAACTTCTGCCAGTGTTAAAAAAATCCGAATCTGATTCTGATAACTTATGCACGCTACCAGTATTGCACTTTTTATTTCCAGCATCGCCAATGATTAGCATTGCTGACACACGAGAAATTGCATGGGTAATCTTGCTTGAAAATACAACAGTACAACAAATATTTCTAGCCGATATCTGATGAAATATATCTAAGATAAACGCTTTTTTGGTACTACCAACAGGGAATAAAAGTGCGAGTTTACAAAAGAGCTAGTAATGGGAGAATATAAAGAACATCCTGCACTGATTAAAGTGAAAGTCCAATACCCCAACTGTGAGCAGACTGGTATCAGATTAAAAACAGGAGAAGTACTTTCGACAACAGCGATTCCTTCTCCTTGGCAGCAATGATGGCACACTCCCTCCTCAAGAGTGATTAGTAAGAGATATTTACGATTGATAATGCAAAAGTTGAAAATTTTACCCTTAATAATAACTGCACTAACGGCACTGACACTAACTAGTTGCAGCACTACTACTGCTGAACAGTATGAAGCTACCGCACTCACCAGTTACACCTGGCAAGTTAAGTATGCGAATAATCTAACTAGTGAACCACGACCCCGCATTGAAACCTTTGCTACTACTTCGGTGCTGAATCGAAATGGAGTAAAACCATCGGGAGAAGTAATTGGCCCAGATGATCGAGGGCTATGGTGGCCTACTTTACCGCCGAGGCCAAGTGTTGATGAAGTTGAACAACGCAAAAAATCTCCAGAAGAGGCAGGCAAACCTGAATTAGTGAAAGATGTAAAGTACAAACTGACTTATGGGGTGGGTAATACTCAGCAAACACTACCTACTAATTATGATGTTTATCGGCAAGTAGTAAAAGCTTACCCCCAAAAAACTCCTTTGGAATTGACTTTGGGTGTAAATGATAATTCAGTAGAGAAAGCTGAACCTGTAAGCAAGTAATAACCCACTCGTTACGTAGTCAGCAAGAAGTTAAAGATCAAAACTGAATTGCTTTTCAACAAAAAATTGATATTAAAGTATAAATCAAAGAGTCAACGATGATCTAAATTAATTTCTGCTGCATTGATAAAAAGATTTCAAAAAATTCTGATGGGGGCTATATAGGGGCTATATATACCCCAACAATAGCTCAAGACTTTGGTAAGATTTTGACCCCTATATAGGTGATATATAGGTGCTATATGGGGTACATTTGACTAATTGAGATTTTGTACCCCATTTAGCCCCCAAGGGGTTATGATAAGCTCTTGAGATTAGGAAAAAAAGAGGTAGTTATTTTATTCTTCTCTCCCCTACTCCCTAAAATTACCTGAACAGATAATTTTCACTTTCTCAAAGTGTATTACCTTTGTCTTTATGTCAAACATTCACACCTTACAAAAAATTTTTCCGGCGGGTTTCGATAACGGTTACGGAAGTCTCAAACTTTTAGTTGAAGGCTTTGAAGTAGTTCGTGTCCCCAGCTATATAACAAATGCCGAGATGGAAGATGTGCCAGGGCGTGTAGTTTTTAACGGTACTGCTTACACAGTTGGAGAGTCAGCTTACCGGACAGGGAATTATTTTGACCGCAACACAGACAATAATGAAAACAAAGTCAACAACGCATTACTGACTTTATTGGGTGCATTGGCACATCTCCCACACCGTAGGGCTTGGCACTTAAAATTAGTTGTCAGCTTACATGACGTTGCTCTGGCTGACGAATTACAAAAAGTACTCAATGGAGAATATCAGCCAATACTTGCTGGCAAACAATCAGACGTGAAAGTAGAAGTGCTAAAAGTTGTACTAGAGGGTATGGGTGCATTGTTTGGGCATCCACTACCAAAAAAATTAACCATTTTAGACTTTGGCAATGGAACAACCCTGTATTCTCGTTACAACCGGGGTCAACGAGAAGTTCACACCGCTTACCCCATTGGTGTAGAAGTTCTCATCGATGATATTTCCCAAAAAATGAAACATTTAAATGGCGGAAAAATCGGAGACCCATCCAAAATCCGATTTTGTTTGGAAATGGGGCATACCAGATACAGCCGTGACATCGATATCAAAGATATATACAGCGCTTCTTTAAAAGATTGGTATGAAAAATACTTGAAGAAAGTGGTGAATCTGACACTTGATGCCAAGCACCAGGGGGATGAAATCTGGGCGATTGGTGGAGGCTGCCTTTTACCAGGATTTAAAAAATTGTTAGAGAAGAACGGTTTCAAGATTCTCGACAATCCGGTAGAAGCCAATGTCTTTGGGCTTTTAGAGATGGCAAAGACCATCAGCAGTAAAAATCCAGCATCTACATCTCTTAAGTTATAACAATGGCAGACAAACTTGACTTAACCCCAGAAAAAGTTCGGATCAAAGATAGCTACCGAGAGCGGATATTTGCCGAATCACAGCAATTAGGTAAAAGTTACCTAGAGACGCTCTACTTTATCATTGATTGCTATTTTGCTTTTAGGAAGGGTGCATTTCCCACACAACAAGTAGCTTTCACGCCGACTAATACAGAAAATAACAAAGTCACCTCTTGGAGTTCAACTTCATTTACAAAGGAGGAAGAAGAAGATTCTGATGGAGAAACATTCAGCCTTGATTTTGATTTGTAGCCAAAATGTAGGATTTATGTCTGATTTATGAACAAGCGATCGCACTATAGCGTCATCGCTTTCTTTTGCATAAAGAAAATAATTCTAGCACCTCTGTTTGCTAAAGTAATTCTAAGGCGCGTGAATTTCCAAACAATCCAGAGGCATCACAACAATGAGAATACTTCATGGCACCTGGATACCAAACGAGGAAACTGACTTTATTCAGTCAGGGTCATTTTACTTGTGGGTAGAAACTCAATCATTCAAAAAAAATCACACCAATAGTCAACAAATTCATCCTGGACATTTGGTTAAATCCGAATTAATCGCCTTTTTGGTACAAGAATTGGGAATTAAAGAAGACAATACTGAATTTTCCCAACGCATATCTCCTAAATACTTTGCCTTACCAACAACCAATAATCAGCCCCTACCCTCACCAGAATTAACCAAGTATTTAGAAATTGAGTTGACTGATAGTTATGAAGAATTCCAATACTGGCAGGTAGATTGTTATGAAACAGTAGTGTCTACCAAAAACGTCACAGCACTTAATATTATCAAACTACTTAAAGATATCCATTTTTTAGCAATATATAATGCCGAGAAGTTTCAAATTGGTTCAGATTTATTATTTTGGTATCATTACACTCAGAGTTTTAAACAAGTAATCCTCAAAGACCAATTTATTCCCGCCCTAAAATATCGACAGTTATCATCGAAAAATCCGAAGAAAAAAGGCAAAAGCAAGACTGATAAAGCAGCATTTGAAATTTATGCCACCTGGGAAATTATTTCCGAACAATATGAAGCAAATATTCTGAAATATATTGACTATATGCCACTAATATGTGTGGCAGGTAAAGCAACAGTTAGTTATCCTATTGAGTTTTTTGATCGAGAAACACTATTGCGTCACTTTTCCGAATATGTACTTGATGATTTAGTGACTCACACCCCATCAACAGCTGCTTTTGACAAACAAATTGCTGATTCTCTAATTGAATCTTGCTTTTATCCTAGTCAGCATAATCCACTAACAACAAATACTGCCCTCAAGGAATATCAGCAATGGTTGGTGTGGAAAACCAAAATTACCCGCACTCAAGCTGATTCACCTTTTCATCTATGCTTCCAGTTACATTCTCCTGATAATGAACAAATAGACAATTGGCAAATTCAATTTCTAGTAGCCAGTAAACAAGACCCCTCTTTGAAGTTGGCCTTAGCAGACTACTGGACAATGAATCAATCTACTAAAACTGGCGTACATAAAGATTTTGGTAAAGATTTTGAAACAAATTTGCTTCTGAATCTGGGTTATGCAGCCAGGATGTATCCCAGGGCAAACGCATCTAAATATAGTACATAAATACTAAATAAAGGATAAAGGCAGCGATGCCTACGGCGGGCTTCGCCTACGCGTGTGGTATGAAGGATAAGCAATAGGGCATTGATGGTAAAGTCATTGTAAAAGTAACAATATTGCCGAAGGAAGGCGTGAAACTCAAGCCCAAAATTACAATTGCTGACCACTTTGCACAGATGTCAGATCCACGAATAGATCGTACAAAACGTCATAAGCTAATCGATATTTTGACTATTGCCATTTGTGCAGTAATATGTGGGGCAGATAGTTGGGTGGCAATTGAAACATACGGATGTGCAAAGTCTGAGTGGTTAAAAACGTTTTTAGAGCTACCAAATGGGATACCATCCCACGACACGTTTGCAAGAGTCTTTGCACAGTTGAATCCTCAACAATTTCAGTCATGTTTTCTAAACTGGATGAAATCAATAGACTTGTCCGAAATATTAACTTAGGAAAAGAAAAATGGTAAAACGTTTAAGTAAGTGTCTACCATTTTTCTGTATTAGTTATGGTTTTTGATTATATCCAGAAGTATCCACACCGAACGAAACAAATTCTAGGGATTAGTTATGAACAGTTGCAATCACTGTTAAATTGTGCCATAAATCGTTACAAGGAAATAAAAACTAAACAAGAAAGCCAAAAAATTAGAATCAATGCGCCTGGTGGAGGTCGTCCAGAAAAATTATTAATCCAAGAGCAGATATGTTTATGCTTATTTTATTTAAGACAAATGCCAACATTTCAAGTATTAGGAATGTTGTTTGGTGTTTCTAAAACAGAAGCTAATGATACATTCCATGATTGGATACCCATTCTTCGTGACATCTTACCATCTAGTTTATTAGAACAAGTCTCAAATAATGAAAGCGATTTACTGTTTGTTCAAGAAGTCTTAACAAACTTCAGATTATTAGTCGATAGCATGGAACAGCCGATAAATAGACCTTCTGACGATAAAGAACAACAAAAATATTTTTCAGGAAAGAAGAGGCAACATACTTTAAAAAATCAAGTAATTGGGTTGCCATCAGCTAAAGATATTGTCGAGGTAGATGTAGGCTCTCGTGGGCCAACAGCAGATATAAGGAAAGTTCCGTAAGTCTCAGGAAAAATTTGATAAGTCTCAACCATTTTCAGGGGATAAGGCATACCAAGGTGGTGAAAATATTACTACCCCTCATAAAAGAAAACCTAAACAAGAATTAACCCAGCAACAGAAAGATGAAAATAAGGCTTTATCTAGTAATCGTATATTTATTGAGCATTTGATTCGGTTGCTGAAAATATTTCGCATAGCCTCACAAAGATTTCGCTTAAGAAGTGATACTTACGAACAGATTATCTTAACAGTTTGTGGCTTAGTTAGGCTAAGAATTGGTAGTTTAGTTTTACCAAATTAATTACTATTAATAGTAATGCTAATTTAGATAATTAGGAAGTATTATTTATGGCTCTAAACTATCAGTAACTATCTCAAAACCTTATGATTACGTTTTCACAAAGATATCAAAGCTTGCTCTCAAAGCTTTGAACAGTCTGGCTTTGGAGTTTTCGGACAAGTCTATTGGCAAGCGATCGCTCAAATTTATCTTTCATGAAACGCAAAATGCGATCGCCTACGCAGGTAGTGGCTACGCAAAATCAGCTTTCTTTACCAAAATCACCTCATCCATAGAGAACTTGTGACTTGAAGAAGATTTTAGACAAGGTTTGGAAGGAGAAGTTGGACAAGTTGCAAGCTGAAATACTTATAACTTCGTTAAGACATTAATCAAGCGATGCCTTCGGCGGCAAGCTACGCAACTTTGGATAAAGAAAATGGACATATAATAACAAAAATGGAAGAAGAAAATGGACGCAAGTCCATATAAATACTACTCAGATACCTACTTTTTCCTAACTCGTGAGATTTCTTACTAGCGTTGCGAACGCTTGCTAACCTTGGCATTGCTATTGGCAAAACCTTCATCTTGCATACAGGGAGATAGTTTGAGCAGTTTAGCTTTCCTTTATGTGATTTTTTGGATGTTTTTGTCAGGTAAACTTGAACAACTTGTCCAAAATATTCTTCAAGTCACACATGACCTCGTTTTGAGTCAGGTAATCAATGATAGTTTTCACAAAGTGAATTTAAGTGGTATTGAAACTGCTAACTTCTAAATATTTTCCAAATGCTTGTTTCCCTGCATTTCTATCCAAACCAACTAACTGACAAATGAACAGCTTGAGGTTCACGGTACTGGTAATTTTCAGTTAAGGGTTAAATTGTGAATTACTTAAATATATACTGCTTAACCAAATTAAATTGCTACTTAGTATTTGCTTAAAG
Source organism: Nostoc sp. C117 (assembly GCF_043099735.1). NCBI lineage: Bacteria > Bacillati > Cyanobacteriota > Cyanophyceae > Nostocales > Nostocaceae > Nostoc > Nostoc sp. C117. Next base: position 64,590 of record NZ_CP170989.1, on the reverse strand, counting down.
CTTTTAATACTTAAAATTGAGTGTGTTTACTTTACTGTAAAAATACTTAAATTCTCAACTATTTTATTATTTTAATAATTACTTTATGTGGAATTCACGGTAGTATACGGATAATGCTTATGTTTTATTTTAAATACTGTATTAATTTATTAAAAGGAGCGTAAGCCAATATGAGTTTAAAAAAAATGCAATGGAACAAATTACTATGTAGTGAACGTCAAGGATACGAAAGACATCCTAATGAAGATCCTCATAATAGAAATCCCTTTGAGAGAGACTACGATAGAATTATATTTTCAGAGTCTTTCAGAAGATTAAAAGATAAAACACAAGTTTTTCCAATCAATGATAACGATCATGTTCACAATAGATTAACTCACAGTTTGGAAGTATCATGTATAGGAAGATCATTAGGTCGGATTATAGGCGTACACATACTTGAAAAGCATAAAGAATCTTTAGGTGAATTAGTTAGTAAAGAAGGTCTGACTGAAGCTAGTTTTGGTGCTATAGTACAAGCTGCTTGCCTAGCTCACGATATAGGTAATCCTCCATTTGGCCATTCTGGTGAAAATGCTATACAAGCTTGGTTTTATTCAGAGATAGGAAAAAAGCATCTAGAAGAATTAACTCTTCAGGAAAGAGAAGATTTAGAATTATTTGAAGGTAATGCTCAAGGATTTAGGATTATTACAAGAGTGGAAGGACAAACTGGGCGTATGGGTATGCAGCTAACGTATGCTATTTTGGCTACTTTCAGTAAATATCCTAGAGAATCATTACTTGAGATTAGAGATGATAATATAGTTTTAACACAGGAACACCAAAGCAGAACTAGCGCTAAAAAATATGGCTTCTTTCAATCAGAGAAGGAAATATTTAAAGAGATTGCAGAGAAAGTTGGTTTAATACGAATTGATGATAATTTAGCATGGTGGTGTAGGCATCCATTAGCTTTTCTTGTAGAATCTGCTGATGATATATGCTATTTAATTATGGATTTTGAAGATGGGTTTAACACAGGATATATAGATTATAGTACTACTATAGATTTACTAAGTGATATTGCAGGAAAAGAACATTTAGATTTTTTACAAAAAGCAAGTGATAAATCTGTTAGAAGAGAAAATATCAGGTATTTACGTGGTAAAGCAATAAATAAGCTGATAGAAGTTGTTGTTGAAGCATTTAAAAATCATGAAGATGAATTACTTACCGGCAGTTTTGATAGACCGTTATTACATACTAATACTCAGAACATCAATCAGAAAATACAAAATATTAAAAATGAGATTAAAAACAAAGTATATAAATGTCAAGAAGTTCTTAGTATAGAAGTAGCAGGATATGATGTTGTATCAGGCTTATTAAATGAATTTATTATTGCTGTAAATGAAGAACAATCTATAGTTTACATTAATAAGAAAAATAAAAAAAGTGAGAAAATTAAAGAAATGATCCCTCGTCAAACAATGTTTAACGGACAGCAAGGAAGTAAAAACTATTTAAATATTTTAAGGGTAACAGATTATATATCAGGAATGACAGATTCTTATGCGGTTTCATTATTCAAAAAAATTAAAGGTATTTCTCTTGGTTAAATATATGTAAACATTAGTGAATTTAGAAGTTAAGTTATAAATTAATTTAGCTTTAAATAGAATTCAATAATCAGTATAGAACTCCTAAATTATTTGTAAATAACAAAACTCCAGACTTTTCTAAGAGATCGGGGAGTCTGATACCAATTTACAGTTCGGAATTAAAAATGAGGATTAGCAAAGCTTTCAGAATTTACATCTGTATTAGATTTTTCGTGAAATGGTATGAGCAAGCAACATTTTTACAAATCAAATAGAATTGCTATATCTTTATTACTTTAAAACTTCTGAAAGTCTTGTTGGTCAAGCCAAATCACTATTTCTTCAGCAAGCTGCTCTATTTTTCGGCTACTATCTACTATCAAATCAGCCATATCTCGCAATAATGTTTGCACTTGTACCTCCGTAGAATGTGCATCAATTTGTTGTAATTCTTCATATTGAGTTAACCCTTTCTCAATTAAGCGAGTTTCGCGTGTTTTATCGTTTACCGCTATAAAAACAACTAGCAATGGTGAGGGAAGAACAAGCTTACGCAGCACAGAAACAGCTTCAACATGACGGATGCCATCAATAATTAATGGTCGTCCCGGTCGCCAATTAGCTTGTCCTAAAACTGAGCTACAAAACTGTTCTATTCCCCGGTTAACTAGAGAGGCACCAACAGTCTGCAATACTTCTCGTGATTCTCCTAAACCTTGGTGCTGTGCTACAGTCCGAACATAGTCGCCAAAACTGACACGTTGCCATCCAAGGGATAAAGCTACCTCGTTTGAAAGTGTTGACTTACCACTAGCAATACTCCCAGCGAAGCCAAGAACAACCGGTTTCATAAAATTCCTAAATCGAGTTGTAGTTGACTAGAGCTTTCGTGCAGCACTACCCAACCACGGCGATCTCGCTTAACGAATTTGATTGGTTCTATAGGCTTAACGTGTTGAATTCGCATTAAAGTCGCAAATGTTGCTGCCTCACGCTCTTTCCAAAAATCGGGATCTTGGGCACATATAGCTGTTGCAAAATCTTCTTTGATAGTTTGCCATGATGCAGGATCTAACTGATAAAACCAAACATAATTAACTTGACATAATCCGACAATTGGACCGCTAGATTGCTTTAATAACACAACGTCACCTTTATCTACGCGGTTATATGGAGCAAATTTACGCGTTGAAAACCTTGACTCCACAGTTTTCTTTCCATCCAAAATAAATTGGAGATAGGGCTCGACAAAAATGGCTAAGTGAAGTGTAAAGGGTATTGCTTCAAGCGAATTCAATTCCTCTAAATAACTTTCCCAAAAAGAATCACCCTGTACTGCTGACCTTAGTTGATCAACCAGCGGGTTTAAAGAATTTTGTATCGTTCCGCTGTTTTTCAAAAAATAAATTCTCCTTTTGCTCTATGGTTACAATATCTATAATCTGATTAGCAGTGTGAGATACAAGTTCAGCTTCATTTAAATTTAACGGACGTTTTAGAGTTGCAGCTAAAATTTCATTAGGCGATCGCTCAAATGCTAAGGCTTGTAAAATACGCAATAGCATACCTCGTCCTTGACAAGCAAAGATCCGGTTTCCAGAAGTCCAAACATCAGCTAACTGGCGACGCGAATCTCTCCGACTCACTGATTGAAGCACATCTCCAGGTACAATTGATATCAGTGATGGATTGGTAAAACTTGATAAATTTGGCTGCCGAACACGTATTCTTACACCAAGCAGCACTTGTTCAATCCATTCATCTTCTTGTGGCCAAACTGTTGGGCGTGGGCTTTCTGTTTGATGGTTACGCAAGAATACTGCTAGATTACCATGCCGCCATTCACTTAAACCTGTGTGCAGTCCTTCCGTTTTGAGAACATTAAACTCAAAAGGAGAGGTCATGTAGGACAGAGCCGCTAGCTCTAATTTGACGAGAGTTAGACCAATCTGTTCTGCCCAGTCCAAAATATTTGCCCATTCTTGCTCAATGCCGGGGCGAGTGCCAACGGGAGGCATACTGATAAAAATATATCCGCCAATTTTGCAGAGTTGACAAGCGGCCCAAAGAAAAGATTGAATATGCTTTGGATACCAGGGTGGGTCAAGGACTGCTGTTGCTGCCAAAAAATTCGGTAGCGGATCTTTAATCAAATCACATTGGAGTACCTGGTTTTTTTGTGCTACTGGAGCAAAGCTATCCGTTATGGTGCGACTTGCCTCAAGCAATATCAGTTGTCGTGAGTAGGACTTTTCAATCCCCATACGCAGCAAACTAGGAGTTCCCAGTAATGCAATAGTCTCACCAGAATGTGTGAGTTCTGCACATTTATCTAACAAGCACTGAACTGTTGCATCACTAAATCGCCAATCATAGTCAAGGGGATGTGGAACAGGTAAAGCAATTTGGTGAGGTGAGTAATTTTGCCTATTCAGGCTAAGTCTATCTAATTCGGTGAAATCTGCTAGAACCTGAGCGGAGATTTTTTGGGTGGAGGCAAGGCGTTGAAGAGATATGAGGGCAATGGATGGATATACTCCAGGCAGTAATGCTACCAATTGGTTAAATGTTTTTGCTCCACGAGCAATTGCCTCAAGCACCCAACCATCAACAGCTTCTTCAAAAATCTGTGTTTCAGTTTTAGTAACTGTCATGCTTACCTGCCTCCACGAAGAGGTATATCGGTGATGTTGCAAGCTCTTTCTTCACTGGAATATCTACTTTCTAATTCTTGCAGCCAAGCTTCAATTGCAATTTGCTGATTCTGTATAGCATAAGAAGTATCCTGGTTAAAACGCTGTTTGACTGAGGTAAACTCCTGAATCTGGAGCGGTACTGTTCGCAGTGGCAAATTTTCATCAAGCATTTGGAGACGATCAACAAAGCGATGCATATCTTCTGCTATGCCAATTGCTGATGGGGCTGTGAATGTAGTGTAGGCATATAAGTCGATGCCTAGCGTCAAAAGCCGTTTCATCAACTCAAATTGCTGGTCAAACAGCGCGGGTTCCGCACGAGTGTTAAACGCGAATGATTCAGCATTGAAACCCTTGAAGCAACAAACGCGACCGTAATTGGGGTATGTAGCGATGAGTTCAATGTCTGCGTCACAGAGAAATTGCCAGAAATAGTCATTACTGAGATTGTCATCAGACCAAAGATAGACCCGGTGTTCCAGCCCACGATTTCTGAGTTCAGTCATCATCCAAGGCACCCATTCAGGAACAAGATCCGGCTGACCACCAGTGAGGTCTATCATGGGCGGTGGGTTAGCCTGGTTGAGATAGCGATCAATTAAAGCGGTAGGAGTTAACCAGTCTGAGTAATTGGGATTAGCAGAAAGCAAGTCAAAGGGAACATAGCAATACCAACAACGCCAGTTGCAGGCCGCGTTTTGGAAAACCTGCGCCCGAATCATATCCATTGATGGCAAACCAAGCACCTTGCAGGCTGGGTCAATGGGTAAAGGATTTGGTGGCCAACAAGTGCTGCCAAGAATGCGCCGAAAGTGTCGGATGCGCCCGACACCACCACAGTTAGGAGGTTCACTCAAATCCTTTTCCTGTTCTGTGTTCAAGAAATTGGTGATGAGAAGACGCTTACCTTTTAAATCAACCGATGCAGACCGATAACGAGATGACAAAGCTTCTGTGTTAATTGCCATTGCTTCTCTTAGCTCCCTTATCTTCTGTAGATGACTTTTTAGGAGTTTTCTTTCTTATTGGTGGTATTTTTTCCCCTTTTTCTGTTAAATCTGGTAGCCGTTCCTCAATGTAGAGCATTACTAAGTCTGTGAAATATCCAATTTCCTCTTCAGTTAAATCTCTATCTTTAGGAATGTTATGCCAATACTCCATACACCGACGGCAGCAACAAGCTGTAGCATGTTGAGCATAGAAAATACTGTTACCAGAAAATGGAGTTTGCTGCTCATCTCGATACGGACGCATTTGTCCGTCCGGCATCTCATGCACTTCGCCAACATACTTTCTAATTCTGTGTTCTGATGCTTTACGCATTTCAATTCGACCCTTCCTAAGAGCATGATTGGCTGCATACTGGTCTATCTCGGTGTGCCAAAAATGATGTCGAATCCATTCATATTTGAGAGATACAAAAGTATGTTTAACTTCACTGAGATCGCGTTTGTGAACTCGATCCCAATCAATCAATTCTGCCCCACAATCACGGCATTGACCAAATTTGGTAGTCGCTTTCACCTTTCGGCTTGATTTTTGCAAAAAGCAATGTAACTCGTTCTTACAATCTGATTTAGTACATTTAAGCTTTAGGGGTTTCAGTTCTTCTTCTGCATTCCAATCTTTTGACATAAATTTCAAATTTTATGACTAATAAAACTTGTTTAATGTTTAAACATCAGATAGAGCTTGTAACAAAAGATTTCGGTCAACTTCATTCAAACGTCCAAAATTAGCTCTTTCTAACAGAAAGTCCCGTGCTGTCTGCCAAGGGTCTGTATAGTCAGTATCCTCAGTTTGCAGGTTAGTTGCGGCTCCCCACCAGTTTTCGCTCTGCAATGACAAACGAAATGCCATGTAATTGGCAAGTGAAGCAACTGACACATTTTCTCTGGCTGCGACTAAGGGAACGATATTTTTTAACCGTTCGATACTACCTTTAGCTTCCTTCTGACATAATTCGACTAATTCTTCAGCACGACCAGCAAGTATGATGTGTCCCGAAAATCGATTTGCTGTTAGCTCCTCTTTGGACTTCCATCGCTCATCATTTGTTTCACTATCTTCAACTACTATGCGTTCCTCCAGTTCTGGCTCTTGAGCTGCGTGCCATTGTTCGTGGAAAAGATCAAAAAGCCAACGAGCTGCTGACTTTGTTTGCTGCTTAAGAACTATGACGTTACGACCTTCTACACGCCAGAAAGCACCGTGAAATGCACTTGAATCATTCAGGGGTAGGACTGGCACTCCTAAACTCCATAAATAATGCAGCGCGTGTTTAAAAGTTAGAGAGCCATAAGTAGACAAAATTGCTTCTCGAACTTCATTAGGATTTGTGGGAATTGGTTTCTTAGGTAAATTAAATGTAGCATCAAGTACAAGAAGTGCCAAGAAATGCGCGTAAAGAGTGTAGACACTTAAACGATGCTCATCTGTTCCCTTACTTACTTTAAAGCGAACTGTTGCTAAGGCTGCTGTATTTAATTGAAGTGGACTGGAACTAAAGATAGCAGCTGGTGCCAATCCAAATATTCGGTTTAAAATTGCTGATGCTCGTAAAGCTATACTGCCTGTTTGGTCTTCAGATATATCATCTGCTTGCAAATTTCCCAAAAGTGATTGGGGAAGAAGTCTTTTAATAACGAAGTCGCGCTCAATTCCAACTTGCTTTAAGCGACCAAACAAAGTGTTTAGTGAAACTTGAGCATTGGGTAAAAAGACATCTTCTCGTACTTTAATTCCAAGAGATTGACTTACTTCTATCAATCGCGTAAAGCTAGCGGAAGCATATTCTGTATCTTCGTAGCGTTGTATCTGTTGCTCTTTCATTCCAAGCCGAACAGCCAAATCTTTTTGACTAAGACCAGCAGCAATGCGTGCTTTGATAAGAGCAAGTGGTAGCTCTTCTAATGACTCAAGCTCAAGCACTGTATGCTGACCGGACTTCAGAGCTTCATACTCTTCAATCTCTTCACGAAGTTCACTTAGCTGACTCTGTAAAGCATCTCGTTGCGCTGTCCACAACAATGGATGAACTTCTTCTCTCTTGTCTAAATTTCCTTCAAACTGTGCTAATGCTTCCTCAAACTTTTTAGCTTGAGCTTGTGTTACACGGTACTGTCGCTCATTCTTAATCATGGTTATAACTCTCCCAAATTTATAGCAACAATGCCTTTTGGGTTCCCATTTCTATCAATCTGAAAAAAATCGAGATAGGTCTTTCCTGCCTCATCTGCTATCCAGGATGTCGGAAAGAGTTCTCCTTGATACTTAGCCTTTTGTTTTTCACGTTTGTTATCAAAATTCAGAAGAATGGGATCAAGAAGTTCTGGATCAACGCCCTTAATGTCCCAACAGCCATCAAAGTCATTAGGATTCTCCTTTTCGGTTACAAAACTGCCATCAATGTAAATAACCTGACAGCCAGCCTTTGAGAGTGAATCAATAACAGATTTTAGTCCTTTAAGAAGTTGTTGTCGGCGCGGTGTAGTTCCAAATCGTTCCATAAATTCTTGCCATGTAGCCCAATGCACTCCTGGAGGCAAGTTTCCATCAGGATTAAACTCAGGTATCATAACACAACTATTTTGTTGTGTTGCCAATATAGCACACTAGAATTGATTCACTAGTCAAGTTTTAAAACTTAATTTATTTTTACTGTTCTCAACATTTGTGATATCTCCCTAACAGCCACTTTCTCTCGCTTCATCTGCTGAAATCTCTTCAGCAAACGCTTAGGGATATACTTTGATGACTTCACGCCTGCAATTGCCATTGCTCCAAAACTTGTAGTGATATGTCTGTTAATAATACTGCCTCATCTGCTAGTTTCTGACTCCAACAAGTTCAGCACTTTCTCCTCCAGCACCGTCAAGTAAGACCGCTTCAGCCTCCCCAACGAATCCAAAAACCTCTGCACCGATTCCTCCAGCCCACCCGAATACACCCGACTGATGCGATCGCAAATCACCTGCATCTGCTCACACTCGGCAGGCAGGTAATTGTAAGATTTGAGGTGCTGCAAACCAACGGTGTACTCGCCATTCCAGGTTTTGACAGTGCAACTGAACTCATTTACTTGGCTGATAATCCCCCAGCAGCCACCTTTGCCCCTGAGTTCTGGATTATCTTTGGTTAAGATTTGGCATACCTCGCCTAATTGATAGGTGTTAGGTACTCTAGTTCGCTCAATAATGCGCTCCACCAGTAACTGGCTTTGACCATGTATCTAAAAAATGACCTTTCTTCATGAATAAGACATTCTGTTTTTTGGGAATACTAATAACTAAAGATTACAAGCCATGTCTTGAATTGACCTAAATTAAAAACCACATGAGCCAAGTTAGTGATTTTAACCCAGAAATTCTGATTAAACGTTTAGATAAACAACAAGAGGATTTAGCAACGAGAATAGGTAGCGGTCATCGTTTACTTTCGGGTGTTGCAGGTTCCGGTAAAACACTTATTTTGCTCACTCGTGCCAGAATTCTAGCTCAACAACATCCAGACTACAAAATTTTGATTTTATGCTACAATATATGTCTATCTTCTTATATTAAATCCATTTTAAAAGAAGATAAAGCATTTGCAGAAAGCGCTAGGATTCAAGTCAGCCACTTTCATGAATGGGCACAAGAAGTTTTAGATTCAAGATATTCAATAACTCGTAATAGGCTTGGACATAAATTAACGTTGGAATTAGGAAGAGTGCCAACTAATTTAGAAATCGATGAGAGATGTGAAGATTTTTTAGGAGAACAGTTATTAATCAGGCTACAAGAGTTGCCTATACAATCCAAATGGGATGCTATTTTAATAGACGAAGGGCATACATTCTATCCTAGCTGGTTCAAAGCCTGTATATCTGCATTAAAAAACCCTAATACAGATCATCTGTTAATTGTATCTGATATTAACCAAAAATTATATAATAGACCTAAATTTACGTGGGCATCAGTAGGGATAAAAGCTCAGGGTAGAACTTATAGCAAGCAGTTTTATTTAGACCAAAATTATAGGAATACTCAGGAAATACTATCAGCAGCATGGAGTATTATTCAACCTTCAACTACAAATGAAGAAAATAATGATACCTTCCCAAATATTCAACCAACGGCATTTCTCCGTCACGGTTTAGCACCTGAAGTACAAATAGCTGAATCACCAATTCAAGAAATAAAATCAGTTGTCAATAAAATCAAAGATTTACAAAAGGCTGGTTATGAATTAGAAGATATCGCTATTTTGTACAAAGCTATTACAAGAGATGAAAAAGCCAGTTTTTATCTGCTTATAAGAGAATTAACAGAATCAGGGATAGGATACTATTGGGTTACAGAAGATAACCAGACAAAGAGAAGATATAGTATTAATACTCCTGGCATAAAAATTCTAACTACACTTTCATCATTAGGCTTAGAGTTTAAAGTAGTAATAATTTTATGGTTACAACAGTTTAATGAATGCCTTTGTGAGATTCAAGAAGTATCATTCATGACCCGAAGGCAACTGTATGTGGCAATGACACGCGCACAAAATGAATTGTATATGTTTGGTTCTGGTAATTCATCATTTTTAGACTATCTCAATCAAATAGAGACAATTAAATCACCAAGCAAAAATGATGATATTTTTATAAATAATTTAAAATCACAACAGATAGAGTTCAGCAAACGAATAATTATAAATCAATTCATAACTTGTAAGCTTGATGGATATCATAGGGAAATAATAAATATAGATGCTCCAGAGGAATTAGAGCCAATTGATGAATATTGTTGGCAAAAAGTCGATGATTATAAACGAAAAGGAGATAGACGATCAGCTAAAAGTATATACCAAGATAATATGAAAGGTAAGTTGGGTGAACTAGCATTAAAAAAATACTTGGGCAACCTCATAACCTCAGTTGATTTTAGTAATAAAGAATATGGTGATGGCGGCTATGATTTCTCTTTAAAATCAAACCCTAGTATTCGTTTACAAGTTAAAGCACGCCATAGTATTAACATAGAAACAAGCCAATGGAAAATTGCTGAGAAAGAAATTGATAATAATGATGTTTTAGTTTGTATTTACATCCAAGATGAAATTCATAGAAGACATGACAGTTATAATCTAATTTATGCTGGTTTTATTCCAACTAATCTAATTAAAAGGAAAAAAGTAGTTTACTTTAATATAAGTGATTTGCTGTATATAGGAGGATTACAAAATTATTTATATTCAATCCCCAATAGAGATTAAGGAAGTTTGTCATAAAACTTTCGTAAATAAACTATAAGTGGAAATTAATATTTTTTACTGTTCTATCACCCCTAACACCTTCAAAATCTCCCTAACCGCCGCTTTCTCTCGCTCCATCTGCGGAATGCGCTTCAGTAAAAGCTTGGGGATATACTTTGATGACTTAACTAAGCGATCGCCATCGCTCCAAAAACTCATAGTGATAATAAGCTGCTGGTAATCCTTGCATTAGCCGCCAGTTTCTAACTCCAACAAACTCAACACTTTTTCCTCCAAACCAGTTAAATAACGGGACTTAAACATTTTTGAGGCAAAAACAAGGCTTAAACCCTTACAGAGTAAGGAAAATACACCCATTGCTCAAAAATGGTTGAAACGCAGATGTATCAAGAAACTAAGCAAATCGATGTCAAAGTCTTTCTGTATCTACATTTGATGAGGTTTTCTGGCTACCTTTTGTCTAAGTCTCATTAATCACCGCTTTGAGATTCTTCTTGACTCCAAACATATTTGCGGCAGACTTCGCAGGCAGCTTTTGCTTCCTCGGTTTGCGGATTTTTGAAGATGGGATGGTAACGCAACCTGTTGCAACAGACTTCCAACCATTCTTGCACCCTACTTTCACTACCGCCACTGACAATTGTCTGCTCATCCGAGCTAATGACGAAAGACATAATATCTATCCTACGCCTGCGGGAAGGGTCTACTAAGGGATGACCTTCGATGTTCCACAACCGCACCGTTCCATCTTTACCACCACTAACAATTGTCTGTCCATCAGGGCTAAAAGCAACAGAACAGACATCACCCTGATGCCCACGTAAAGGGTCTACCAACGAGTGTGTTGGGATCTCTGACCAGTGTCCTTGGATGTCCCACAACCGCACCGTGCCATCAACACCACCACTAGCAATTGTCTGCCCATCAGGGCTAATGGCAACGGAACAGACATAACCCTGATGTCCACGTAAGGGGTCTGCTAAGGGTTGACCTTTGATCGCCCACAAACGTACTGTTTCGTCAGCACCACCACTGACAATCTTCTGTCCATCCAAGCTAATTGCTATTGAAGGAATATAACCCTGATGTCCAAACAAAGGGGCTGCTGCTAAGGGTTGACCTTGGATGTCCCACAACCATACCTTCCCGTCAACACTGCCATTGACAATTTCGTGTCCATTCGTACTGAAATCGGCACAAGAAACAGAACCGCCACTGGCAATCTGCTGTACATCCACCCTAATCACTACAGAAGAGGCATAATGCTCATGCCCACTAAAAGGGTCTACCAGACGATTATCTTTGATTTTCCACAACCGCACTGTTCCATCAACACCGCAACTGGCAATTGTTTGTGTGTCAGGACTAAAAGCGACAGAAACGACAATCCCTTCATGTCCACGGAAGGGTTCTGCTAAGGGCTTACCTTGTATATCCCACAACCGTACTGTCCCGTCTTCACCACCACTAACAATTTTCTGACCATCTGAGCTAAAGGTAACTGCTCTAACAAAACCCTGATGCCCTTGAAAGGGAGCTGCTAAGGAGTTACCTTGTGTGTCCCACAACCGCACTGTGCCATCTCCACCACCACTGACAATTGTCTGTCCGTCTCGGCTAAAGGCAACAGACATGACAATACCATCATGTCCCCAAAAAGGAATTGAGACTATACCTTTTATCATTGCCCAATTCAAGCTGTTTTGAACTTCTTTAAGAATGTGCTGAGGCATTTTCTTTAAATTCTCGCCCACTACCAGAATTGCAAGAACTAAACCATCTAAAGGTTGAACAGATAATAAATTCTGTGTCCTTGCCGCTTTCTCTCGCAAAGTAGCTAAATTAGCTTCAGTGAGCGCTCTTTGCAGTTCAGCAATTTGGTCTTTTTCATAGGCATCGCTGCGCTGGTAAAACTTTTTGGTAGGTGATGATAGAGATAGCTGTAGCTTGTCCCAATTTTCACGCACCTCTGCCAGCAATCCTCCCTGGATTAAGTATTTTTCATTCTCTTTTTTGTTCTCCCACTCGCGTAAAGCATCTGCTAACCTATCGCTCAAGCGCCGCAAATCTCGGTCTTGTCGTCGCCATTGGGCAAACCTCTCCCAACCCTCAATTAAGGCTTCATGAGCTAAATCAGCCCAAACTTCTCCCGTGGCTTCGATTTCTAGTACTATCAAGCGTCCTTGGATCAGCTTTTCTAAAACATCGCTTATGGCTTGCTGATCGCTTTGGTTCTCACTAGCAATATTTAACAATTTTGTTTTAAGTAGCCGCTGTCGAGTATCCTTTTCTTGTGTACCAGTACGTACCAGATTCAAGAAAATCCGCTTCACCCAATCTTGATCTTGCTGTTTGGTGAAACTTTCATATAGCTTTTCTGCGTGACGATTCAGCGCTCCAATTACTCCACCCAGATTGTTAAATTTAGCAACTGTTAACTGGTGTTTTTTTTGATCGCGCTGTTCCCAAAGTTCGGTGAGGGCAAACTGTAATAAAGGTAAACAGCCTCTCTCTTGTCCCACTACTTCTTGCTGGATAGCTCCCAATAGTCCTCTCTGCAACTGATAACCTTGCAAGTTTGCTGGGGATACAATTGCCTCTTCTAATTCCGCCCCCAGCAATGGCGGCATATAAACAGCCTGTTCCTGAATCAATTGAGTCAATCCCTTATAACTTAAACACAGTTCAAGAAAATCTGCCCGTATTGTAGTGACAATTGCCAACCGACTTTCAGAGCATTGTGTTATCAACTCAATGAATCGACTTCTCTCTTCTTCCTTAGAACAAAGGGTAAAAACTTCTTCAAATTGATCCACTACTAGCAAAAAACGTTCAGTATCTGGGAGTCGGGAAATCACCGCAGATAAATTATTAACATCAAGAAGAGCAGAAATTTCTCGAATTTCTGTGCGCCCAAACCACTTGGTAAAAGCTCGTTTCAATTCTACTAACGGTTCTATACCAGGCAGAATTATTTCTAATACTCTCCAATTATTCTTTTCTAGCACCGGAATCAAGCCTGCCCGCACTACTGAAGATTTGCCACTTCCTGAAGCGCCTATTATTGGGACAAATGTTGCTTGGTCAAGTTTTTGTTGAATCTTATTAACTACTTGCTGACGACCAAAAAAGAACTTTGCATGAACCTTGTCAAAAGCTTCTAACCCCCGATAGGGGCATTCTTCACTTACCACCTCAGTAGCTACTAAATTTTTAGGCGGATACCAAACTAGAGGAATTGACCTTCCTCCCCCCATGTAAATTGCTTCTTGTCCACTCCCCTTGAGTTCTCGTGAAATGAAGCTCATCAAATCATTGACATTAATTTCACCTGTCACTTCATCAGCTTTATCCTCAGCAAGTCCTTTAAGAATTGCTTTGGTAAAAATCCCGCCTTCTGAATCTTCACGCGCTCTTTCAAAGGCACGAGAGGCTGTAATTAGGCTGTAATCTTGTTTGCTGTTGAAAACGGAGAAACCAGACCTGATAAAACTTCTCTCTAGAAAAGACCCCGCATAGCAGCAATCCAGCAATACTACTAAACTGCTGAGTTGAGATTTAGCGATTAATGTGTTGAAGTGATCAAAAGCAATCGCATTTTGTCCATCGACTTTATGACAATCTGAAGTTGCCAAAAACCCTTCTGGTTCACCTATAAGGTTGAGCGCTTCAAATCCATGTCCTGCAAAATAAATCAGTGCCTCACTACCTTTGGCCTTCTCCAGCAAAAACGTTCTCAGTGTTCGACCGAGTTCTTTACCAGTTAACTTTTTATCCTGTGTGACTTGCCAGCGATTCTCACTCTCAATTAGCTTACCAGGCATTGGCTGAACATCAAACTGACCATGCTCACGCAATAGCTGTGCTATTTTTTCTGCATCGTTAACAGCCTTTGGTAGGTTTGTAAAATTGTCATACTTAGCAATGCCAATTACCAGTGCATATCGAGGCATACTGCCTAATCTAGTATCCGTTTTTACGTAATATTACAAGAATAACAACCCAAACACAAACTGAGGCTACAAATGTCAGAAGTGCAACGCCTGATTGTCAAAGAAGATGATCAAGAGTACGAAATTTATGTGGAATCAAAGACAGCCACAGAGGTTCCAGAAGAAGAGGAACCAGGATACCGTGATGGTTTACCGACGCTTAATATTGCAGAATTTCAAAACAAAATTCGTGATTATGCCAAGTTAGCGGTTGGGGCATTTAAAAATTTACCTGATGCTGAGGAGGTAACAGTTAAATTTGGCATCAAGTTGGGTGGTAAAACTGGTATTCCCTTTTTAACCGAGGGTTCAGCTGAGAGTAACTTTGAAATTGAGATTAAGTACAACTTGGCTCAAAAGAAACCATAAGTATAAGCACCTCATAATCGGCTACACAAACACAGTCCAGCTTCCTGCACTTTGTTTGCGTAGCCGTTTATTTTTTAAATTATTAACCCTGTTATGTCACTCTCGGAAAACAATAATTGAAGCAAGATTCTAAAACTTTTATTGAGTCAAGCTTTGAGACATTATTTTCTAACAGAAACTAAAATTTATAGCCAAAAACCCAAAAGCAAAGCTCTCAAAGGCTTTCAGGCATTGGCTTCTCCCAAAGTGACAGAACAGGGTTAATGTTGCTTAATTCTTAACCGAACCGAAAAGTATTGATTCAGTCTCCAGAACTAGCAGCTTCTTCTAAGTTTTCCTTTTCCCGTAGTTGATGAATGCGTAGGCTAGCAAGAACCGCAGGCATCGCTCTTAGAGAAATGCCAGTTATCTACATCTTCTGAGGTTCTATTGAGTTTTGCTAATTTCTAGCCAGTTGTAGAGTCTTAACTGAACTCTGTTGAGCGCTATATGAATCATGTAGAGGGGTTCTACAGCACTCAACTAAACAACTGGCTACGGCTGGATGTCAAGAAGCGGGAAGTTTTATCTTTTCCCTCGTACAACTTCTTCACTGTTCCGTTGTGTTGCTAACTCCATTGAAACTGCAACCCAAAGACATTGGATGCCAAATTGCCAAAATTTTCAGGGTATTCTTCCATGCTCCGACTCTAGAAGCGTCAACAATTTCTCTTCGACAGCCGTTAAATAAGGCCGTTGATTTCAATCGGTGAGCAGGGTGTGGGAATCTGAGAAATTAATTAATAATTTCTCCTTTGTTATTGGTCAACTTTTCACGCCATTTTTGGAGTTCTTCAGGTGTTTGTCTCACCCAATCTGTGACTTCCCCAACGATTTTTAATGGTGCTTGGGAGCGATATGAGCGTGTCGGATTGCCGGGAAATTTTTTGTCTGTAACATTCGGGTCATTTTCAAACTCCCCTGTTGGTTCAACGATATAAACACGTTCACGGTTATCGCCTTTTGCTAATCCAGCAGCTAGTCCCGCCCCATTGACAAGGGCTGTGAAATAAATGTGATTCATTTTGAGTTCAAGTTTGTAATTAGAACTGCCTCCTGCTGTCAGCAAATCGCCAACCTGCAAATCTGCTTTCGTTCCATGATAAAAGGGGCCTTTATCAGAAGGTTTATCCTTACACGAAGTTGCTAATTCATAATTCTTTTTTGCCTTGTCAGGGTCGCTTAAGTCCTCATAGCATTTAGCAATGTTTGAATATAGAGAAGGTATTGCACTCTTAACAGAGTCGTTATTTATTTTTAATGCAAACTGCAAAGCCGTTTCGAGCCATTTTAATTTATTAGAAACATTTTTTTGATGTCGAGCTACATAATGGGCTGAAATAAATTTTTCAAAGTCGTATGTCGCTTCGTTCCAGGCTTGAAGAAACAGTTTACTTGCTTCTTCTGGTTTGCCTTTTTCTTCCATGCCCATACCTTGAAGACAGAGTTTAACAACATTGTTGTTTGGGTTGAATTCCATGATTACTTTGTCTGGTAATGATTGTAATTTCGATTTAGTTGCTTGTCCTTAATCTGTTGAAGTGCATCGTAACTACTGCTAACGGTTCGCTTGAGCGGCTGCAAATAACCTTTACCTCACACCAACACCCACCCTTACCCCTGAGTTCAAGGTTGTCCTTGGCTAAAACTTGGCATACTTCGCCCAAGTGGTAGGTGTTTGGTACTCTGGTTCGCCCCTTGAAGCGCTGCACAATGTCTAACACCACGCCTCAGTTGCCCCTGCTATGCCTTAACTGATAATCGTTTAGTGTAATTCTGTATGAACTCAACCTTAGAATCATCATCTTCTCACCTCCAAAAACTGCAAAATGTCCCTCAACGCCACTTTCTTCCCATCCATCTCCTGAATGCACTTCAGTAACCGCTTGGGGATATACTTTGATGACTTGAGGGCGCGATCACTGTTGTGGGTGTTAGTGCAATCTGGCGCATAAGCTATGTCTGCAATTATGAATCGCATTACGCAATCTCACATTTTTGGTGAAATCCTAGCATTTTGGATGCAAGTAATAGGAGATTTAGGCAGATTGGGACAATAAACCTGACATATCTAATACCCTCTGTGACCAAGTACTCGCTTGCTCGGACATATTTTTCCGTTCGCTCTCTTCAGACCAAAGACTGTCAAATTTTAATTTCCATCGTGCTAGTTGAACTTGAATGCTAACCAATTCTTCGGCATACTCTGGTTCAATTTCTGCTGCTGTCCATTCAATAAAACATATAGTTTCATCTGCTACACTTTCCACTGCTTCCGGGTAAACAGTGTTACAAAATGTTCTTAACCTAGCTAAATTGGACGCAATATGTCCTAAGCGATTTGATGTATTTTCGCTTTGAAACCGTGCTTGTTTATCATCCCCTTGCTGGTTCATATCCACCTATTAACTCCTGAGCAATTTTTTTAACACGTTCTCGAATCTCTGGGTTTTGAATTATCATTGAGCGATTATTTTGACTAGGGCGGATGTTAATAATTGATTCGTAAGCTATTGATTGGTTAAATGGAATCCAGTCTGCACCCCAAATATCTCGCTGTCTACTACCATCTTCGAGTAATGCTGCTTCACAGTAGGCGTGCTTTTCCCCTCCCCCCGCTAAAGTACCTCTTTCTATGTCTATTGCTATTTTGATATAAAGTCCCAGAGTTTGCAGCATTTGCTCAAACTGTTCTAGCGTCGCCCTTTCTTTGATAATCAGTACCAATATTACACCCCTACCACAATAGATTACAGAAAGTATTGTTGCATTAATCTTTTATCTCAGACTCTAGAACACTCAACAATTTCTCTTCCAAAGCCGTCAAATAAGCCCGATTCAGCTTCCCCAGCATCTCCAAAAACTTCTGTACCGACTCCTCCAGCCCACCCGAATACACCCGATTGATGCGATCGCAAATCTCCCGAACCTGCTCACGCTCCGCAGGCAAGTATTCGTAAGATTTCAGATGTTGCAACCCAACCGTGTACTCCCCATCCCACATTCTCACGCTACAACTAAAGTCATTTACTTGGCTGACAATCCCCCAGCAGCCACCCTTGCCCCTAAGTTCGGGATTATCCTTGGCTAAAATTTGGCATACCTCGCCTAATTGATAGGTGTTAGGTACTTGGGTACGCTCCATGATGCGCTGCACAACATCTTTCACGATTCTACCAGTTGGTATTTTCCCTCCAGCCAGTTCTACTGCCCTTAGCCACACTTCCTGCTGTTCCTGGGGTTGAAGCTTTGTCATGGGTCGAACTTGGCGCTCACCCGTGGGCAGAATTTGTGATCCATTGGTTGTCAAATTCTCATCTGCCACATTTTGACAACCAATGGTTGTCAAATTTTCGTAAACACCAGCTGCGGCAATCAAGTAATTTGACTGTTGGCGACTATGAGCAAAGCGATCGCGGCAATATTCTTCAAAGGTTTTATGCGTGGAGCGATAAAGCCGTCTGTCCCTCAATTCCGTCAGTGCTTTTCCTGCCTCAAAAAACGCTCTTTCCACACGGCGCTCTAGGTGAAGGCGGTCGCGCTGTTCTTCTTCTGTCAACTCTGGAATTTCGACAGAGGTAACAGTTATGTCTGCTAAAACCGGATCTTCCTCGTTTGACATATTGATTAACGCCGTTTCCACTCTATGAAGTAAATCGACATTAAGTTGCAACTCAGTTGAGCTAATCTTGCTTAATACATATTCCGCAACTATCAGCAGTCATGCCTAATCCATACTGGGAAACGGATTTACGGAGCGCCAAATGCAAGGAATGGTAGCTTGAAGTTCATTGCAACGTAATAAATACTTAAGATGACAGAAGCGATCATCTCTTCCAGAAAAGCAAAAAAGTAACACTTAAAAGGTTTATTTCATTCGAGAGCATTACCTGATTCCTTTACTGCCGTCATCAGTTCATCAAAACTGCATTCGTACAGTTTCATGAGTTCGCTGAACTGATCAATTCGTAGTTTTGGAATAGTTTTCCCATACTCCCAATTACGAACAGTAGATTCTGCTATACCTACACGGCTAGCAACATCTACTGTTCTTAGTCCTTTTCTTTCTCTTAGCTGCTTCATATTCATTACCTAAGTTTATCAAGAGTGTATTATATCTCATTAAATTATCTAGTTAGTAAATTCAGTTATAATATTTCGTTGTGCTATTGACAAACGCTAACGGGTTAGCAGATAATAACAATATAGAGAAGCGCCCTGGACTCGCAATCTCAAGCGCTTCTCTTGCCCTAAATTTAAAGGCTCATCAATCATGACATACCAAATCTACAGCCAACAACAGCTGCAACTGAAATCCATTGCGCGGCTCAAGCAAATCTACAGCGAAATCGGCTGCACAGTTGAAGTAAGCGACAAACGCTGTAAGGATTCTTGGATTTCCGCCATTGTTAACTATCAGGCAAGCAAGATTCAGAAAGTCGCCCTCACTGCCCCCGACAATCAAGCCCTCGCCCAAGCCGAACTCGACAGCTACATCGCTGACCAAGCCCAAGTTGTAGCTCCCGAACCCCTCACAATAGTCGAAATCTCGTTTGACCATCACGAATATTACGCTGGTAATCAACTGATAGCCAGCATCAGCCATGACGACAACCACTTAACGCAACGCTGGGTAGTCATCGTCAACGAGAAAGAAGTATTTCGTGCTAACACTCTAATGCGTTGCGATCGCTTCATCTGCACTCACTATAAAGATGGCTCATTACCTGTGCAGGAGAAAGAAGCAGGGGGGCAGGGAGCAGGGAGCAGAGGGGAAAGATTCTCTCCCATACACCCCGCACCCTGCTCCTTGTCATCTTCTACGACCGAAAACCAAATCATGGCGCATATCTTCAACGAGTGCCAGAATTACGGGTTTGAAATTCTCGACGATGGCATTTACAACAACGGCGTGAAACTGGGGCAAGTCGGATGCACTGACGGGAACTGGTGGGTGAAGAGGCGTTATTCAGTCCAGCAGCAGTATTCTAACTCGGTGCTTGATGCTGTGCGATCGCTGTCGATAGTGGATGTGTCTACTGATAGTAAATCCATTTTTGAGGAATATTTTTTAGATCAGCCGTTAGAGCAGCTAACTGGCGATAAATTGCAGCGCCTGCTGGAGAGAGCGGAGTTAGTCACAGCGTAATTCAGTAGTCAGAATCCAGGAGTCAACTCCAATTCGCAATTGGCAATTCGCAATTCGCAATTAAGACAATTTAGTGGGGGCTTGTACCTCCCACTATCTTGTTGACCACCAACCTACGGTATGGTGGCGGCTTTAACTCCAAGGTTAGCCAATTAATCAATTAGTTCATAATTCGCATTTTCAATTGCGAATTGCGAACTGCGAATTGCGAATTGTTTGGTCAGGAGTCAGTAAAGAAACAAAGAGCAGGGAAGTTAATAAAATCTGCCCTCTTTCCTCCTCTTCTTCCCAAAATTCTGACTTCTGAATTCTGACTCCTGAATTCTTCTCTCATTTCCCCTTCATTCACCTATTCATCTATGAAACCGACAATTTCAATCCCTCAACACTGGGGCTACCCTCGCTTTGGTTTGGAACAGCGTACAACCCAAGGCATCATCTTGGGACTTTATTACTATCCTTCGGGTACAGAGTTGGCTGAACAATTTGATGATGGTTGGCGCTATGTGCTGCTGCCTAACAAGAATTCTGATGAAATATCGTACTTAAAAGAGGATCAAATTAAACCGCTTTCCCCAGAGGAATTATTCTCAGAAATCACAGCAGAAATTGAGCTTTACCAACAGCAAATAGCAATTCTGCAACAACAGTTGTTAGCCATCACTGGAGGTAGCACCAATGGCTAATTCTACAGACAGTTTTGACCGTCGGGCTAATCATCTCCTGCGTTTACTTCAACTTTGTGGTGGTTGTGTTCCTCTGCACTCTCTCCAATGCCAAGTTTCAAATTCAGTTATTCAAACTCTGCTGGATAAAGAACTTGTGCAAGTACAGAACACGGGACGCGGTTTTTTGTTGGAGATTGCCGAGGATTTTTAGCTCTTAATCGAAGAGGAACCAATTATGAAACTTTACGCTAAGACGATTCCACACACATTACCAGATTGGGCAACCACCGTTACAAAGAGTGCAGATTTGTTTGAGGTTGAAATTAACGATGAACACCCCAATTTCCAATCTCTGCTTGAAGAGTTAGAAACCGAGATTGAACCAGGGACAATAGGTGTAAAGGCAGAGGATTTATGTTCCAGGCTTGGCTTTGATTTGTCTAACCCCAACCTACACCAATTAGTTGAACAAGCCCAAACTCTGATATCCCTTATTGCTTGGCACCCAGACTACAAACAACTACTGGAGTTGGGATATCAACCTGATTTAAACATTGCTGATGCTCAAACTGCACTCACTTATCTGGAATGGGAGCTAGAGCGGAATCGAGAACTTTCTAATTAATACAAAAGCGTTCATCCAAAGGAATGCCATTACTTCAGATGAAAGCACGGAAGTTTTTCTTCCGCTACAGAATTCCCATTATTGCACACGAAACACTAATCAATGAAACTTAACCGAGGTGAACATGGTTACTGAAATCAAGCTAGGTTTATGCAACCCTCCAGAACCCATCTATTTGTATGTCAAAAACGCTGAGTTAGGTGGAGAATCTTACCTGTGGTATCACTACGATATTGAACGGGATAAAACCATCCCTGTTTCCCAAAGAGCATTAACTGGTTATCTATCTGAACTGCGATTTACAACTAAAGAGTTCAAAGGCAAGGACAATCTGAAGCTCGATATTGTAGTGAGTGCTGATGAAGTTTATGTCATCAGAAGCGGTGTTGAAACAAACTTCACCAAAAGCTTTCTCTTGGCTGCATCAGGTGTACAGGATTTTTCTAAGCCACTGATTATTGCTGCTAATGCTGGTGAACAAAATACCGTTTTCTGTAATCTTTATGATGCGGTAAATAAAAGCAGAATTGAAAGAGAATGGAATAAAAATGCTGATTGGGCAAGCATCATTCGTAATATTCAATCACGCTTAGGTGGCACATCCTCAACTATCCCATCTATAGCAGAAACCCTAGTAGCTCCAGCAAAACTCAGCGTAGTTCCTCAACCAGTACCGACTCAAGACTTGCGAGTTAAAAATATTCGTACTTTGCTTGATTATCCGCTTGATTTGGTCAAAGAGTGGTTGCAATTTCAGGATGTTGACCGCCCAAGTCTACTTGATATTAACCAGATTAATGAACTGGTAAAAACAATGTGTTTGGCTTGGGCAGCAGACAAGTGCGAGTATCCAAATCATGCCGAATCTTTGTATCAAAAGCAGGTTGTTGATGCTGTTGGTAATGGTGCTGATGAATTAACGGCAATCAACGCATGGATGCAACAGTTACAAACAGCAAAGACTGGGGCAGGCTGAACCGGAATTTAGAAGTCGGAAGTCAGAATAATTCTGGCTTCTCATTTATTCAAATTACCAAACAGGAATTACCCATGAGAGTCATTGTCACAGTAGTCGAAAAAATCATCAGTGAAGCGCACATCGATATCCCTGATGGACTAAATCAATCTGCAATCAAACAGCACATAGTAGACCGCTACAACACTGGGGAAATGTCCACAGATATGAACATCTTCCAAGTAGATTTTGAATCTATCAGCGCTCGGATTGTAAAAGAACATTCTTCTACTAAATCTCCATCAATAGGAAAGGTGAGATTATGAGTATCAAATGGACTGATGAAGAACTTGCAATTATTGAGGCGAAAGCTGAAGTCTATACAGTCAAACAAATAGCTTCAATCCTAAAAAGGCGAGGATATCAACGCACACCAGTTGCAATTTACCTGAAGTTAAACAACTTAGGTTATTCAGCCCGTCCCACTCTTGATAACTATTCTTGCAAAGAAATTGCTCAAGTTCTTCAATTGAATTTCTCAACTGTTACAAGGTGGGTAAAAAGAGGATGGCTCAAAGCTACAACACGCTCTGCCAGACATTACCAAATTCGGAGATGGCATCTAAAACAGTTTTTTGATAACCCACCACAATCAATTAAAAAACGTATTGCTGCTCTTGATGTTGAAGCAATTAATTACTTGCTGGGGAGACGCGCATGATTGACCCAATCACTCCCTTTAAAACTCAAAAAGTCCTTGACCTCTGCTCTGGTATTGGCGGCTTCACCCTCGGTCATAAGATTTGCGGCGGTTTTGAAACTGTGGCATTTTGCGAAATCAACGAGTACTGCCAACAAGTGTTAAGTCTACGCTTCCCACATATTCCAATTATTCCTGATATCCATGATATTACAGTTGAGTCTCTTGCAAGAGTCGGAGTTAGAGAAGTTGACGGCATCATCGCTGGACTCCCCTGCCCTCCCAAAACAATTCGCAATTCGCAATTCGCAATTCGCAATTATTAATTAGGACTAAAAGACATGAATCAAAAGATTAGTATTACCGATAGAACAAAAGCGTTAGCAATCAGAATAGTTAAAGCTTGTACTTTCCTTGATGAAAAACCTGGAGTTTGTCGAACATTATCGAAACAGTTATTAAGAAGTGGTACTGCTATTGGGGCAAATGTTAGAGAAGCTCAATCTGCCCAATCTGATAAAGACTTTCTGAGCAAATTAGAAATTGCACTTAAAGAGGAGAGAGAAACCGAATACTGGTTAGAAATATTAATAGAGGCAGAATTGGTTGATAAAAACAAGTTTGAATCTCTGCTTCAAGAAACCAGAGAAGTAGGAAAAATTCTAGTTACATCTACTAGAAAAGTTAAGGATAAAATCAACAAACTAAATTAATTGCGAATTGCGAATTGCGAATTGCGAATTGTTTATTGTTCCCCAATGCGCTGCACTAATTTTTGAACGTCTGAAAATAATTTCATCTCAACAAAGGAAAAAGTCATGATTGACAACATTAACGCACTTCAAACAAGCTGGTATCTTTCTCCACCTTGGCGTGGAACAATTCCACCTGTAGCAGTTAATTTACTGGAGAGAGTTTTTCTCCGCACAACAAGAACGTTCGGCTACTGCTGTGGGATGCAATGGAAACACGAATGTTGGATTTATTCAATTGATTGCGGAAAAGAAATACTCCACGCTACACAAAACCAAATCATCGGAACTGGAGAATTAGAAAGCATCACTGTGCAAAAACCTACTTTCGTTCTGGGCGAAAGAGTGATCCTCTGTTCTCACGATAAGGGAACAAAGCAACGGCTGGTTTTGGGGATTGCGCTGGTGCATGATTCTTGGTTTTACCTTGTTGAGTTAATGTCACCAACATTAATTAAGACACCAACTATATCGAATCGTTTCTCACTGGTTGGTGAAAAAAGTTTGGTGCGCGTGAATGTTTAATTCTTTCTAATCACACAACTGCAAATTATCACACAACTAAAAATTATGTCAGCAATTGAAATCACCGAAATCATAAAGCAAATATCTCAAGAGATTGAAGTAGACTCCAATGGTCATGGTAAAGCCAGCATCAAAGCTACTGCACGACTAGCTGGAGTTGATGACGAATCTATCAGAAAAGCTTTAAAATCAAGCGCCGACCTAGTACCCTCAAAATTAGCCAAAGAGCTTATGCTGCAAGGATTTTCAGCCGCCGACCTCAGCCAGTGGAGAACCGATGGAATCCCTGATATAGCGATCGCAATTATCTTAGAGTACTACGCTTACGAAGCTGGTAGATACTGCACCAAGCAAGCCAGATTAGTATGCCGTTCATTCAATACCATCGGCATTCGGGCATGGATTCAAGACAAATTGGGCTGGACAAAACCCACCTCAAATAGCGAAACAGCCATGACTCAAATACAGTTACTCGCCGCTTTAGCACAACAATTGGCGG
This sequence comes from Nostoc sp. C117, assembly GCF_043099735.1. NCBI lineage: Bacteria > Bacillati > Cyanobacteriota > Cyanophyceae > Nostocales > Nostocaceae > Nostoc > Nostoc sp. C117. The sequence goes on along the minus strand of NZ_CP170989.1, from coordinate 39,789 downwards.
AGCAAGAACAGCATTTACTCCAACAACAACAGCAACAAACTCAAATCTTGGCAAGACTCAAAGCTGTTGAAGTTGAACAAGACAGGGTAAACACTCCATGCGGCCATAAATATAGTGTTGTTGGATTCGCCAATCTTCAAGGTTTAGAAATCTCGGTAAAAGAAGCGAGTACTAAGGGTCGAAAAGCAAGTGCATTGTGTCGGAAACAAGGAATAGAAATCGAACGCATTCATGATCCACGTTTTGGAAAAGTTGGTTTATATCCAGAAAGCGTGTTGATTGAGGTTTTCTCTACTGGTCAAAACTGACAGCAATTATCTTCAGAATACTTTCTTGAATGGGAGAAAAGTACCATGCAACAACTAAATTTGTTTCAGGAATCAACCCCAGTTTTACCCATCACTTATTACCCCGATTTCTTAAGTCAAGAACTTGCAAACGAACTCTACCAACACTGTCTACAACTGGAATGGCAGCAAAATCAAATCAGGATCGCGGGGAAAACAATGCCCGTTCCCCGTCTTGAATGTCTTTACGGTGATACAGGCTGTGATTATCTCTACTCCAACAGCGTATTTTTAAAACCCCTGACTTGGACAGAACCTCTGTCTAACTTGCGGTACAGAATCACTGCGCTAACTGGCTATAAGTTCCGCATTGTTATCGGAAATCAATACCGCAGTGCCCAGGATTCGATTGGTTGGCACGCTGACAATGAATCATCGATGGGAGCTAACCCTGCGATCGCTTCCATAAGCCTGGGGTCATGTCGCAAATTCCAAATCAAACCGAGAAATGGCAGGCCAACGGATTTCTGGCTGGAACACGGCAGCTTGCTTGTGATGCACTCTGGCTGCCAGTCTACACATCTGCATCAGGTCCCGAAAACCAACAAAGTTGTTAGTACACGTATTAATCTTACTTTTCGACCACACATCGGGGGTAGATAATTCTGATTCTCCAGATCATGTATAATGCCCTCGTTTAGTACGTTTGTACTATTAAGCAAGAATCAGAATCATTCATTGCCTGAGCCACCACACACAAAACATCACTAAACCCCTGCTTTGGTATGGCGTTCCCCTGATTCATCTACCTGTCGTATTCACACTTGAAAAAAGCAACCAAATATGGGACAAGCTAAACGTCGTCGCTTATTAGATCCAAACTACGGAACAACTCAACTTCCGGATGAATTCGCTCTGATTTTTGATGATTTTGTCAACAAACAAACTGACATTGCAATCATCTCCAAACAAGATTTAACTCAGCCTTGGTCAGAAAGATTTGCCTATCTCAAGCCAAAAGGCACAGTATTAGTTACACCTCAGTACGTCAGTATTCCTATATCACCTTCTCAAAACTTTGCAAGGGCAATATTTCTGGAATACCAACTTCAGATCATGGCTTCAATCACTCCACGAATACAACAACGTGGCTGGATTAGTCAAATTAACAATCCAAAAACCTGTGATATCAGTATCGTTTACGCTCCAGAAACTACAGATAATCTCAATTGTTTGGAAACGCAAGTTTTCACGAGAACATTCGGGAAGATGGTTGGTGTTTTGATGAGAGATGCCCTGCAATACTTTTGTTTTCAAAGAGACAATATTTTGATTCCGGTTGTTGCAATGCCTGCCAGTGAGTCCGACCCATATTACTTATTTTGTCTTTGAAAAGTTGAAGAGTAAAGGCTAACAAAAACTTTACTCTGACTAACTCTTTAATCTTTCATCTGCCTAAAAGCTTTAACGGCGGCACAGATTCAAGTGCCGCTCCATCTTCATGCGTCAAAAATCTAGAGGAAATACCGTCATGCTTCGTATAAATGAAAACGATTCTCAAGCCAAGCACTTACAAGAGTGGCTCAGTAGTGGCGTTGACGAAGAAATCATTGCCCTGAATGTGCGATCGCTCTCTGGCACAACACCCTACGAATACTTGCTCTACAGTCCCAAAATCTCCCGTCGCAATGATGGGCGATTACGCGATCGCGATTTGAAGAAGTACCAGCACATTGAACTAGGCGGCTGGTGGTGCAGTGGTGTTGACCCCCTCAACAACTACGCGCTAATGATGTGGGGCTGCTTCAAACCCGACCACCCCAGACGCGACCGCCAAAAGATCCACAAATTCATCAAGTATGAACACCCATTCAGACAAGAGACACGCGCTTTCTTCCTCTTAGTCCCGAATCGCATCTGGGTGAAAGTCTCCAATCGTAGCGGCATTCCCATTACTGAAGAGGACTTGCAGCATCCTGGGGGCTTCTGGCATTGGGTTTGGCGGCACAACGTACCAGTGACAATTGTTGAAGGTGTCAAAAAAGCTGCTTGCTTACTGACTGCTGGTTATGCTGCGATCGCAATTCCGGGAGTAAACGCTGGATACCGCACACCCCAAGATGAGTACGGTACTGCCATCGGTAAACCCTTTCTGATTCCCGACTTGAAACATTTTGCAACACAGGGGAGACAGGTTAACATTTGCTTTGACCAGGACAACAAACCGTCTACAGTTCAACGGGTAAGAACTGCTATCAGTCGCATGGGTCGGTTGCTGGTAAATGAGGGCTGTTCGCTGCGAGTGATTGATTTACCGTTAGGTGCTTCTAAAGGGGTTGATGATTTTATTGTCGCCAAGGGTCAGCCAGCATTTGACGCACTCTACAATACAGCCGTTGCACTGGAGTTGTGGGAGATTAAGTTGTTCACTCTGCTGACTTATCCCCCCTCCATCGCTCTCAACCAAAGATTCCTCGGTCATCTGCTTGTTCCCGAAGGCGAAAAACTGATTATCCTCAAGGCTCCCAAAGGTACTGGTAAAACCGAATGGCTGTCTACTGAGGTGGCCAAAGCCCATGACCTTGGACGTAGGGTGTTAATCATCACCCATCGCATCCAATTGGGTGAGGCGTTGTGCGATCGCTTTGGAGTGAATTATGTCACAGAAGTTCGCACGAATGAAACAGGCACATTATTAGGATATGGCGTGTGTGTGGATTCGCTGCATCAAGAGAGTCAGGCGCGATTCAACCCTAACGACTGGGCAAATGATGTCATTATTATTGATGAATGTGACCAAGTATTCTGGCATTTGCTCAACTCTGGTACTGAAGTCCAGAAGCGGCGTGTGTCTGTTCTCAAAAACCTCAAGCAGTTAGTACAGAATGTTCTAGGGAGTAGTCAGGGAAGGATTTATCTGTCTAGTGCCGATGTTTCCGACACAGATGTAAAGTATGTTTTATCACTCGCTGGTGAATATCGGGTTAATCCATTCGTTATCGTCAACAACTATCGGCACGTAGCTGGCAACTGTTACAACTACTCTGGCAGTAACCCGAAGAATCTCATCGCCGCACTCGACAAAGCCATTGCCAAAGGTGGGCATCATCTATTATGCTGCTCTGCTCAAAAAGCAAAATCCAAATGGGGAACCCAAGCACTTGAGGAACGTTTTCGGCGCAAATTCCCTCACTTACGAATACTGAGAATTGACAGCGAATCTGTTGCAGACCCCTCTCATGCTGCTATGGGGTGTATTTCTCACCTGAACGAAATTCTCACCGAGTATGATTTGGTTATCGCATCTCCAAGTTTAGAAACTGGGGTATCCATTGACATTCGAGGACATTTTGATGCTGTTTGGGGAATTTTTCAGGGAGTGCAGCCGGTTAACTCTGTGCGGCAGATGTTGGCAAGGGTTAGGGAAACTGTTGACCGCCACATTTGGGTGCGAGAGTGGGGGATGGGCGTTGTGGGCAATGGCTCTACTACCATTGGAGGATTGCTCAGAAGTCAACACGTCGCAACACAAGCGAACATTGCGCTGTTGTCGGCGGCGGATAATGCGGATTTGAGCTATATTGATCAGAATTTTCAGCCCGAATCCTTACAGACGTGGGGGAAACGTGGCTCTGTGATTAACGTTGAGATGCGGCGCTATCGGGAATCGGTGCTTGCGGGGTTGGTCGAAGATGGGTACACCGTTATTGATACTGACGATGCTGATGACGATGAGAGTGGGGCAGTTATCGAGTCGGTTAAAGCTGCTTCTGTTGAATTGTATGCTGCGGAGTGTCAGGCGATCGCGGATTCTCCTACCATTTCTGATGCTGAACTCAAGAAGCTGCAAGACACAAGGGCGAAAACCAAAACTGAACGACATCAGCAGCGCAAGGCTGAATTGTCCCGTCGTTATGAAGTTGATGTTACCCCTGATTTGGTCGAGAAAGATGACGACGGCTGGTATCCTCAACTGCGGATGCACTATTATTTGACGCTGGGGCGAGAGTTTCTGACAAACCGTGATGCTAAACGGGCTAAGGCACAAGCCGAAGCTGGGAATAATGCTATCTGGAAACCGGATTTTAACAAGGGGCAGCTATTGACTGCTGTCTTATTATTGGAGAGACTGAACTTGTTGCAGTTGCTTACGCCAGGCGTTCGGTTACGCTCTTCTGACGAGGCAATGCAGGAGTTGAAGAAGGCGGCGATGAAGAATCGGTATCTCATCAAAACTTGTTTAAACGTCACCATTTCGGAAAAATTTACTCCCATAGCGATCGCACAGAAACTACTTGGCAAAATTGATTTGAAGTTGGATTATGTCGGTCGGTTGGGTAAGCGTGAAAATCGGGAGTGCGTTTACCAGTTTGTTGCCCCTGATGATCAACGTGATTCGATTTTTGGGCAGTGGCTCAATCGGGATGAAGTGTTTCTTAGTGAGTTGGTGTCAGTCAGTAATAATATAAGTACTACCACACCAGTAACTGACACAACATCACTTTCCATATCCCACAATTCTGATTTGGTGTCAGGCAGCAATAATAATATAGTCTTAGCAACACCACTCAGTGACACAGCACCACATACCCCAGAAAATATTGCGATTCTTGGATGGAAGGGGCTAAAGCTGAAATTGCAGCAAGGTTTGGACAGCGCTGGTCAGTTCTACCAACAGCTAGTCTCCACAATCGGCTCTTCTATCGGCGTTGCTGATGGGGAGCCTTACTGGAATGGCTATCTAGGACAGTGGCAGGTTTGGGTTAACTTTGCAGACGGGTGTAGGTCTGTGGTGTGCGATTGGTTGGTGGCGGTGTAGGTGATGTAGCTTGGGGATATCGCTAAACGTCACCTAACTACCAAAATTGATTTTGTTTATACGAATACGAATGCGAGTCAGGCCTTGGCGAAATAGCTGCCTTCATGAAAGTGCTATGCGATCATGATACCTTGTCGAATTCAATATAAAGGTGCTTCAGTGTCCGTATGAGTACGTTCGGTAAATATTGGTATCCTTCTTGTGCCAAGAGTTTGTCAAGCAGTTTGTGTCAAAGCTCAAATTACTGACTGAAGCGATCTACCAGCGGCTTTGCTGCGATTGCGTTCAGGTCAGCCACTGTTTGCTGCTCCAGTTGCAGCGCCGCAGCAAAGACATTCTGACGTAAATGCTCAACCGATGACGTGCCGGGAATCAGCAAGATATTGGGAGAGCGCTGAAGCAACCATGTCAGCGCTACTTGCATCGGTGTTGCGTCTAAAGATTTGGCAGTGCTTTCAAGTACCGAGGATTGTAGCGGCGTGAACCCACCCAGAGGGAAGAACGGTACATAAGCGATGCCCTGCTGTGCGAGATCGTCGATGAAAGCATCATCTTCCCGGTGTGCGACATTGTACTGGTTCTGCACACAGACAATTTCCGCGATCGTTTGCGCCTCTGTTAACTGTGTCGGCGTGACATTGCTCAAACCAAGGTGACGAATTAATCCCTGCTCCTTAAGTTCGGCTAAGGTCGTCAGCGGCTCGGCAAGAGAACCCTCCGATGGTCCGTGACCGTCACCCATCAAGCGGAGATTGACGACATCGATTGTATCGAGTCCAAGGTTACGCAGGTTGTCGTGAATCGCTTCAGTCAGATCCTGCCGCGACATTGCGGGAACCCATGATCCATCTTCAGGACGACGCGCTCCAACCTTAGTGACAATCACCAAATCTTCGGGGTAAGGATGTAGCGCTTGTCGGATAATCTGATTCGTGATGTGAGGTCCGTAGAAGTCGCTCGTATCGATATGATTAATGCCAAGTGAGATCGCTTCGCGCAAAACGGCAACGGCTGCATCCACATCTCGTGGCGCACCCCATACATTCGGACCCGCAAGTTGCATAGCACCATAACCGATGCGCTTCATTGTGATTGAGGTGTTCGGCAGCGTAAAAGTGCCGCCAAGGTTCGTTTGCTCAGACATATTGCTACTTTCTCCAAGAATTTTTTAGTGATTTAACGAAAGCAATGCAGCATCATCTCCCTGACTCTTTGAGGGTTCTCTTGAGATGCTTTCATCCTGTACAAGGTTTGTTGAGAGTATAGTTGTTGTAAAAGCTGGAAATTCAATCAGATCTTATTCGCCGCTCACGCGCAACACAATTTTGCCCAGATAGTGCTGTTTCATCGCTGACTGCGCTTGTGCCGCCTCTTCCAGCCCAAATGTCTGTGCGATGTGAACTTGAAACTCACCCATATCGATCAATCGATTGAGTTGGTCTAACAACGTTGGGTTAGCGAACCCATTTGCTTTCTTGAGTTCCACACCGTCGAGTGCTAATGGTTCGGGCATTACGCCATTAGGAAAGGCGATCGTTCCACCCTGACGTACCAAACTCAGTGTGGATTGAACGGTGTCGCCGCCCACCAGCACCAGCGCGACATCGAAGCCATCGGGCGCAAAGGCACGGGTGCGTTGCACAACGTCGTCGCTATGTCCGTCTACTGCTTCATCCGCCCCCAACTGCTTAACCAAAGCTACACCGTCTGCACCCGATGCGATCGCGAAAACGTTCGCGCCCATGCGTTTAGCCAGTTGTAGCGCAACGTGACCGACACCACCGCTCGCACCCCACAGCATCAATTTAGTTTTGTTGCCTGTCCCCGACACTTGCAAATTACTGAGTGCCGTTACACCAGCAATGGGTAGCCCGCCCGCCATCAACATATTGAGACCATCGGGCATCGGCGCGACCGTCTCTTCAGAGACGACGACGTATTCTGCATAGCTACCGCCCTTGTCGTTCATGAAACTCCGCGATCGCCAACAGCAAAACGCTCTACGCCATCGCCAATCGCAACAATAGTGCCTGCACATTCGCCGCCCAGTACACGCGGAAAGTGAACTTTGTTATACACCAGTTCACCTTCCCGCTCCAGCGCATCCCAGCCGCCAACTCCGGCAATCTCGATGCGAATCAAAACTTCCCCCGCACCTACTGTAGGCACGGGTAAGGTGTGCAACGTCAGCTTGTCAGCATGACCGAACTCGTCAACCGCCATTGCTTTCATTTGTTGGGGAGTATTTTGCATAAATAGGTTCTCCTGCTAATTGCTTGAGTTGTTATTGATTGGTTTAGAGGTTTAGAGGCGTAAAACTGCTAACAAAGTTTGTTTGGACGAATTGCCATTTTCTCCAAAAAGTTTTTAATCGTTTAAGGAAAGCAATGCGGCATTGTTCTGTTGGACTCTGTAACGTTTGAGATGCTTTCATCCTACAAATTCGATCCAGTGTTTCCAATGCCTAAAGCTCTTTAATCTTTGCCTATTTCTCCAACGTGGATAACTTGAAGGCATTCTATAATCATGTAGGGCGTTGAATGAATTGAGGTTTTACCATGACTTTCATTATTCCCAATTCTGATGTCGTTGCAGAGCAGTGCCAAGCGCTGGCGACATTAGTAGCGCGGCACACCGAACCCAATAGCAACCGGATCTATCCAACTGCGATCGCACCCTTGAGCCTTTCGCGATCGGATGCATCCTCTACCATCATCTACCAAGATTATCAACCGGGTCTCGCCCTTCTCGTTCAAGGCAAGAAAGACATGGTGTTGGGGAAAGAAACGTATACTTATGAGGCAGGGCAATGTTTTGTTGTCTCAGTTGATCTTCCCCTCGGTAGATGTATTGTTGAGGCGACGCCCGATCAACCGTATTTAGGATTAAAGCTGACTCTAGATTCAATGCAACTCTGTGAGATGGTTGCTCAAATGAATTTCAGTTCGGGGAAGAAAGAAAACTCTGTCCGAGGCTTATTTGTAAGCAACGCTGATGCCACGTTGCTCGACTGTGCCCTTCGACTCACTAAGCTCTTAGATACACGCCAAGATATTCCCATGCTGGCACCGATGATGATTCGGGAAATCTACTACCGTCTGCTGATGGGAGAACAAAGTGAAGCCGTGCGCCAAATTGCTACATCCGGCAGCAGTATGCAGCGGATTGCTTCAGCGATCAAACGGATCAAGTCTAACTTTACTCAACCGATGCGAGTCGAGGACTTAGCAAAGCAAGTGAGAATGTCTACTTCGTCGTTTCATCAGCATTTCAAGCAAGTGACCTCAATGAGTCCACTTCAATATCAAAAGCAGTTAAGACTGTCAGAAGCCCGTCGCCTGATGCTGACGGAAGGTTGCGATGCCACCTCTGCTGCCTATCAGGTTGGATACGAAAGTCCCTCACAGTTCAGCCGGGAATACTCCCGCTTGTTCGGTGCACCACCGATGCGAGACATCGAACGGTTACGATCAACTTGACTTGAACTTCTTGACAGATTTCCCATTGATCATCTGTTTGGCTTGCTCTAGCTTCTGCTCTAACCCACCTGCAATCGTTCAATCTAGCGGGGTAGCCTTCGTAGTAGTAAGCTGGAGTTTAAGGATCTTGACCCGAACAAATTTGCTCAACTGGTGACAGATGCGCCCGATTGGGTTGAGTGGATAGGGTATGTAAGTGGAGATATTATTGTCAGTATCTTTGCCAACTTCTTAAGCTAGAGTTAAAAAACTTTAATATTTGTAATATTTAAAATTAAAACTGTATCTGAAATTCACATCAGTGATTTCTTGGTGAAGTTTTTGATTATACGTAAATACCTTAAAAAACTTATGTTTATAATAGTATGACGGTAAGGCAAGTATGAATAGAGTTAATAACTGTTATTTATCAACCATTGCTAGAGTGCAATGTCCGTTTAATTTATCAACTTTTAAAAATCCGAACAAGTTATGAATAAAAAATGGGCTATCAAACGAATCACGATAAATCTCGCATCAACTGAGAGCGAAAAACTTGAACGCTATTGTGCAATCACAGGTAGACCAGCAACTGATGTCATTCGAGAGTTGATTCGCTCTCTTGAAGTAAATCATCTTCAAGAGAGCAAACATCCTGCACCGATGAAGGCTAGCTCTGTTACTCATGAACCACAGCCAGTTGGTATAGGTTAGAGATAGAGCAATGTTTTTGAGATTCTAAATTAAGTTTTGATTTTTGGCTTTGACTCGTTGAAAAGCCTATAAATACGTATTTTTATTGAAGGAGGCAGATAAACCTACCTTTGTAAGTCTATTTGTTGTGTTTGAGATTTAGTTAATATTTTATCAATTTGAGTATTAACATCTTCAAAAGTTTGTAATATCTCTGGAGTTAGTTTATTAGTCTGCACTCTCCCTGATTGCAAGTTGAAAATTACCTCTCCATTTTTCTGCGAAATAGTTAAATCTCTATGCTGGGTATTGAAAGCCAAGTCATAAATTTTCCCTTGGACTTGAGTACCATTTTCATCAGATTTACCCCAGACCATGCCAATCCTTTGAGCAATTTGAGTCAGCCGACTGATGGCTTCAAGTTCAAATGTATCTTGATTCATTACTGTCAACGCTTGGGCTGATAATTGCTCACCAGCTTTAAACCCATTTGCCACTTCTAAAATGCGTTTTTTGTAATTCTCCGACTTCCCTAACTTATCTGCGGCATTGTACCAATTTCTCAAATCATCAATAGTAACTGTTGGGGACTTCTCTACACTTAGAGGTTCGGTTTTCACGTTATTACTAATGTCTGGTGTAGAAGGAGTAGTGGAGAGTAATGGAGTTATAGATTGGTTCGGTGGGGATTGTGCTGATTGTTCTGGTGGTTTCAAAAACTGCGGTCGTGTGGCGAGGGAATTAACCCTTTGTTGATACTCACTATCCGTTTCAATCACAGCCCCAAATTTCTTGGCCATGCTCTCTAAAGTTTTGGCAGGGATGGAGCTATCAACCAAGTTAAATACCGCTAGACCTTTTTTAGTTTGCCTTATAACATCTTCTGTTGGGGCAAGCGAGAATTTAACATTTTGAGCAGTTAACCATTTTGTCACAGTCTCAGCTTTCTGGTTGTCAACAGCCAAGCCCATGACTCCAAGTTTTTTGTTTGATTCTGTCGAAAATAAGAAAGTAGGGCGCTCTTTAATATGATGTAGAATTTTCGCACTACTCTCAATCATCTCTTGTTGTTGAGGATTAACTGATTGAGTCCCAAAAGCCTGAAATTCCTTCGTCCAAATAGTAGGATATTCAACGGTATTAGGGTCAATTTGAGCGCAAATCACAGAGAAATTACTTTGAATAATAGCGGGGGCTGGGGTAAGTTTTCCGGTTTTGAGCAATCCAAGTTGTCTGAGCGCGTCTTTGTCTTTTTTGAAGTGCAATACTCCCAAGGGTTCACCATTCAAAAATACAGCATCTCTAGTTTTAGAAGCTGAGGTTTCGATAGTCAGTTTTCGGTAATCTTGATCGTTGAATGTCTGACCAGAAAAATCATAAAAGTTAATTTTATTAATTTTGAGAAGATTCCCATTGGGAGATTCACCCAGAACAAAAGCTTGATCTCCAGTTTCGGAGATAGAAGTAAGTTTTAACTTTAGAGGATTACCATTTTTCAGGTAATCAATTTGTTTTAACTGTTGGACAGAATCACTGTCTAACTCTCCCAGAGTCAAAGCATCAATTTTTATTTTTACTGTTTTGTCAGTCACCGGCACAGTGCCAAATTCTAAATTTACTGCTTGGTCGTTAAAAACAAGTCCTGCATAAGAGAAGTTCTTGAGTTCACGGATAGTAATTTCAACCGGCTCGTTTCCTGGTAGTCCAATAGTTGCTGATGCTGTGGCAGGTTCTACCCCAACCATACAAGAGAGCGCTTTCGTACCAATGGGAAGCTGTGCAGTTCTGGTTTCAAGCATGGCGAATTCCTTATATTCGCCGTCACTATCCTGGACAAACATTAGCCTAGAAACGTGGCGCTCATGCCCGACTGGATGGTGAGAAGCTCTAATTTCTATCGGGTGTTTTTCGGTGGGATTCCAGTCTCGACCCAAAAATTGATTCGCTTCATTATTCAGTGTGACTAACTTCGGTTCGGTAAATTGCAATTTATCTAAGCAAGAGATAATCTCATTGGGGAAAGCAGCGAAGGCAAAATTAGAAACTTTTTTAGCGATCGCTTGGGGGTTTGCGTTTTCTTTTCTTGCAACTTCAAGTTCATCCTGGCGGGATGCACAGATGTTCCAAGCGGCGGCGGATAGAGCAAGTTTTTCTGACTCTGGGATAGAAGCGTAAAATGCGAGAGCCGCCTCTTGTGCCTTATCGAAAAGTAATTTAGTTTGGCTTCTAGTAAGTTCTGGTTTTAGTTCTAGGAGTTTAGCTCCCTGCATGGTCATCCCCGCCTTGATGTTGTGGTCAGTCACAGATTGTTGGCTAACTGTCCCCAGGTTGCGGTAAGCGGGTTTTCCATCTGACCCAATCTCACCATTGATTTGTGCAACTGCTAATAATTTATGAGGGCGTTCTTTAGTTCGCCATTTCTCTGGTATTTCATCTAGGCGAATGTTCAACGTTTGGGCTTTCCAAATCAGAGGATGTTCGTAATGGGTGAGATTGGTAATTTCGAGTTGGCAAGACTGTGGAGTTTGGATGATTGCTGATGGCCCTTTCTCGGTTTCCCGCCGTCGCTCCATACGTACCGCAGCGTTGAATTTCTGATCAAACTCGTACTTGGCGGCGATCGCTGCAAATTTTTGCTGTGGTGTAAATTCTACTCCTTTGAATAAGTCTTTAAACTGGACGATGGGGCGCGATTCTAACTGTGATTCTTGGAAATATTTATTGGTTTGGCTAATTAATAATTCTACTGGTGAGTAGCCCTTTGGTGTTATCCCCGTGTTTAAATAAACTGAAGGCGACTTTTTATCTTTAATATAATTAACATCACGATACAAGTAGCGGTTGTTTTCCCGGATTAAATTCATCTCAGGTTTTTTAGCACTTTTGAATAAATCAACCGCTATTTGGTTTTGATAACATCCTTCACCAATCATTTCCCGGTACATCAGGCGGTTAACATCCATCGCCTGCTGAATAATTTCTGGCGTTCTGTTAGGATTCTCTGCTAGAGCTACAACAGATTGCATGAAAGGTTTGTACTCTGCTCTAATTGGTTTGGGCTTCTCGCCATATTCCTGTTCAAATAAACTTTGATAATGGCTAGAAACTTGGTCTAAATAAGTTGATTGTTGTTCGATAGTTCCGTAAGTTTTAAGTACCTCAATTTCTGATTCTAATGCCTCTAGTGCTGTCACTTGATTGTTGATTATGCCCACGCTGATGCTATCACTCATGTGGATAGCGATTTTTTCAAATGGGGGCTGGGTTCCATCTGTGGGATCATAAAATGACTGTTTTTTGAGCTTAACCGTGGGCGAATAGGCGTTTTGGGGAAGATTTCTTCGCTCTGCCTCTGCTGTTAAATTAGGATATAAGCTAGCTCTTGCCACACCAATGCAGTCACCATCGTAGTCTCGTGCTTGGCGTTCTGATTCGGTTTCTGCTGGGTCGATAAAATCAACACTAATCCCTCGTATTTCTAACTCTGTAATTCTGGCTTGTATACGCTTGTGGTCTTCGTCATTGACTACAATTACGCCTTGCAAAGATTTACCATCTGGAGCAACACGGTCTTCAACGTGTTTATTATTAGAAACACACAAACCATTAGAGTTGAGGAAAGGAGAACGGAAGTTAAGAATTTTTTCTTGCTCATCAAGCCAAGGGACACAAATTTCACCATTTTTGAGTTCTTTGGAAGGAATAATCATTGCTCGGTCAAAAGTGAGCGTTTTCCCAATAGCAATATCTCGCCACTCACTTTGTACAAAACGACTTAGCTCCTGCTTTACCTTCTCAGTTTCTAATAACTGCTGATGCCCTAGTAAATCGGCTTTAATGACTTTGTACATAAATAAGTCATCTTTGGCGGGGTCATCATCTAACTCCTGATCTGCATCTAAGTCATCATTTGTCTCTAAATTTTTAATATCTGTTTCAAGGTTTGTGACTTCTCCTGTTTTTAGTTTATTTTGGCTCAATGATTCTTTACGTTTTTCGTATCTTTCACAATAGTAAGTAGCAACAAGTCTTGGGTCATCTTGAATAGAGGCTAATCTTTGAGTTTGTACCTCTAGTTCCTCAGCAAAATCTTTAATTCCTTGGGGGAAAGATGCCAGCAGTTGGGAGATAGACATCCGACCTTGTTGAGATTGCCCTTTTTCAGCTAACCAAATATTTTGCTGATATAATCCTGGCTTAATCTGCGGTTTAGTAGTCCCTTTGGGTCTATCCTTGTCTGTTCCCTTAAAACTGCTTATGGGAAGAATTATATCGATTTTTGGTTCATTTTTAGGATCTACATATTCTATTCTATCTAGTCTGTATGGTCGGAGCGTTCCTTTGCCAAAACGGTATTTAGTAGTATCTTCTCCAACTCCATCTACCCAACCAAATCGATGCTGAATTACACGATAGCTTTTATCTGCTTGGGATTCTCTTAAGGTTACTTTGTCATAAAGTTGTGTTGAAATCTGCCCATAACAGTCACCAACTAATTTATATGCTAAATCATTCGATAATATCCCTCCATTTTCACCAGCCTTTTCAGTAGAATCATCTACTACCAGAATGCTTAATTTTTCGTGAATCGCATTTTTACAAGTCCCAAGGAAGATGGAACCATAAGCCCCACGGTCTTTACTATCTGGACAAATTTTTTGAATCGTTTCTAAACATTCCTTTTCTCCATAAAGTAAACGAGTTTTTGAAGATAATAGTAGGATATGTCCATCTGGATGATTTTTTAATTCTTCGTCTGTACTGTACTCATCTGAATGCCCAAATGAGAATTTTTTATCAGGAAAGTAAAATTCCAGTAAAGTATTACTGAGATTTTCAGTTAAAATATTTTTACGATCATCTGTATAAATCCATTGATTGAGCCTGGGATCAAAATGTTTAATTTCCAGAGTCATGGTTTTAAGAAGCTAATGAAACTTGGTTAATATCTTGAGAGGTTTGTATGTCGAGAATTAAGCGTTGGATAAATATGCATAAGGAAGAATTCAATGCAGATGGAACTTTAAAAGATGAAGTAAGACAACAAAAGTTATCTAATGGCGCACATCCAGGAGCAATTGATAGTTATGCTCGTAGAGTAAAAGAAGAGTATGACGAGTGGAAGCACCTGGATGAGATTGATCCAGAACCGTGGCCAATCTACACAGCCTACGATTTCTTTACTGAACAAGAAAAAAAGGAATTTAACCCAGATGGTTCTCTCAGACCTGAATATGTAGAATATGCTCAGAAAATTGGTATCAGTGAAAGTGCCCTCGAACAACTTGAGTGGCGTAAGAAAATGGAGGTTGATCATTATAATAAAATGTCCGCCTCACACGTAGAACAAGGCATCAACTTTGGTGAATGGTTGATGGAAGGGAGGATTGGAAACAGCAGAACATACGTCCAACGTCGGCAGCAGATGGAGCAAGACCTGCGTAACTTTGAGCCGGAAGACAGTTTGCCTTTCGACAAAGACACAGCATATTAGGCGGGAGCTATGCAGAGCGAGTGATAATATAAGCTGAAAGCATTATCAAACAACGCTTTCAGCTTATGCGTGAAATCCTTTTAATGAGCTTGAACAGCAGGTGGGTTAGCAGCTGCCGATGGTTTGACAGAGCGAAATGCCCCATTAAAAAAGGCAATCATTCCTAAGATGGCGAAGGCTGTAATGATTACTCTTTGCAATGAATTGAATGCCGAGCGTTCTTTGATTACTTCAGCCCACATCACTTGCAGTTGGTCTTGTGTTGTTTGCTTTGAAGCTAAATAATAGAGAGCTTCAATACAAGGCGATATATCTTCCCCTTGTTGAACTTTCTGATACAACAGATTTTCTAGTCGCTCTTTCTGTTGAGGGATAGTGAATGAGTCTGTTGACTTTTGAGGGTATGTACCGTTGTTGTGGCTTGGTAATTTTAGTTGTTGCATGATTTCTTTAAGAGATATTTGAGATGAAAGTAAGTAGGGAAAGGTGCAGAAGAATATTCCTCCACACCAGATTCTGCAAGTAAAAATGGAAATTATAATTACTTCCACCGCAGAGTTTATATTTTCTGCTCTCAAAAAATCAATCGACAAGAGTATGGAAAAAAACCGTACTCTTGTCTGTAGAAAAATAAGTCTATTTATGCTATAGCTCTAATTCAGTATTTTACTTTGAGAATTAATCAAATACTTTCTTCTGGGTGTTAGACATGGCGTACAGCCTACTTGGAGTCAGCGAACTTTCAGCTATAAGTATTTTTACTTGCTAACCTTTGAGAAATTGGGCTAGTAGAATTAACATCATTAATAAAACAATTAATCTCAACATAGAAAATAGATTTTCTGTCAAATCAATTTTAAAAGTTTTTCCATAGCTATCAAAAATCCCCTGAATCAGCAAACGTACCTTTAATAAATCAGCATTTAAAAACGATGACTTTTTTACTTTACCAATCCCTGGAAATTTGCACTTGTTAAACACACTTGCCCCATAACATCTACAGCCGAGGGATTGTTTTTCTGATAACGCTTTCCGTTGCTGCTCAGTTTTCTGCCAGCACGAGTCTTTGGCCACATCTGCGCCAAGTCCACTCAGGGATACTAGAGATTCAAAAGGGTATTTAGTTAACATCATCTGGTTGAATGTTTTGCCCACAGAGTTGAATTCGTTCGCTGGGAGAATTCCACCTCCAAACACGACTTGAGGAACCAGCACAAGAATTGTTAGCAGAGGTGCAACACTTTGACTTGGTGCAATCGCAGAAACTAACAGCCCTAAAATCATGCTCCCAAAAGAAGCGAGGAAGAGGCTGAGGTACATGAGAGTAAAAGTACTGTTATCAACATTTAATTTCACCGCCGTGGTCATGCAAACTAAAAGTATTGCTGATTGATAAAGCGCCAGCAAAAATGCTAATTGAAACTTGGATGCTACATAAGGAACTATCCCTAGTCCGGCACTGCGCTCACGGCGATAAATAGCAGTTTCCTTAGCAATCTCCGACATCGTAGCTAGCGCTCCAGACATTACAGCCATGATAACTGTGACAAACAGCATTGTAATTGCCTGTCCTGCATTGCCAATCTTAGTGTTAAATAAGTCAGGCTTCCACAGTGCAAAATTCAATGAACCTAAAATCGGCGCTCCTAGAAGCATTAACGCTAAACTGATTTTGTTCTTGAGCAGAATAGCCAAGTTACGGCGGCATAACACCCCCCATTGTTGGAGAAAATCCCGCTTAACTAGTACGGGCTTAATTGAGTTTTGGGGAATGGTCTTTTGGCGTTCACTGACAAACTTTTTGTAGAAAGCGTAAGACTTAAATCCCTGCTCCCATTCTGATGGTGACAACTGGTGTTCAACTCTGGGATAAATTGAATCAAAATCTTTGACTTTGAAATAGCTAAAGGCTAACTTCGGAGGGCCAACATAAGCAAGTCTGCCCCCCTTAGCCAGGAAAACTACCATGTCAGCGATCGCCACATTTTTGGTAGCATGAGTAATCAATATTACTAGACTTCCAGCATCTGCTAAATTCCGCAGCAGGTGCATGATTTGTAATTCTGTGCCAGGGTCAAGTCCTGAAGTTGCCTCATCCAGAAAAAATATGCTGGGATTGCTGATTAGTTCTACCCCAATACTTACACGTTTGCGCTGCCCACCACTAAGTCGCCCAATAGAGACATTCTTGCGCCCAGTAAGTTGCAGTTGTTCAAGTACTTCTTGTATGCGTTGCTGCCTTTTTGATGGCGATGCTGAAGGCAGACGGAGATGAGCAGCATAGTTAAGTGCTTCCCCCACAGTCAGTTCTGAATGAACGATATCGTCCTGCGGCACATAGCCAATTTTATTTTTGAAAGCGTTGAAATTCTTGTAGAGGTCGCAGCCGTTAACAAGTACTTTACCTCTAGCGCGGCGTTGTCCGTTGAGTGCGTCCATGAGAGTTGACTTCCCGCCACCACTAACCCCAGCAATAACAACAAACTCTTGCGGAAAGAATGATACAGAAATATCGTTGAGCAGAGTTGTACCTAATATTGGGCTGCTAGATTTTTTTAAATTGATTGCATCTAATCTCATGCGTTCAATTGAGAGAGTTTGACGTTGCCTTGCCTGAAATATTGGAATTTTGGCTGGTGCAGGGGAGCTAATTTTTATTTCTACGATCACCGAACCAAGCTCTATAAGATTCCCGTCTGTTAAAGCTCGGAATCGATATGCTTCTAGCCGAATCCCTGCCACCCGTGTGCCATTGGTACTACCTTCATCTAGCAAATAATACTGACCTTCTTTAAACGCAATCTTAGCGTGTCCTTTATCTACGCTGTTATCAGGAATTACCAAGTCATTGTATTTATCGCTACCAATACTGAAAGGAGTTTTTTCAACAGTGCATTGCTGAATCGGAATCGTGTGAATAGTCAGATGTAGAGTCTGCATTTGTGCATTGTCAAGAAAATAGTTTCTATTTTTGTCGCACTCCAGCAGATAATACAACAGTTAGCAAGAAGATAAAAGTAACTGGCTAAAAATACAAAAGTTTTTTTTTAAAGTCAACAAGAAATTTTTGATAGCAATGGATTCATTCATTACCGTAATCATGCTTTAAAATGGAATCCTTGCCACCAAATATTTGCTGACTATGAATTATTACTCCAATGTGCTAAAAAATATGTAATTAGTACATTTAAAGTCAATCCTCAAGTTTTAGTTAATTATATTCAGTCGTCTGAAGGGACTATTGGTACTTCAACTTATAGCCAGTGGGCAGAAGAACTCAAACAAATAATCAAATCAGCTTCTTTTTATTCACTTAAATCATATCAAGTTGAGCGTCTATAGGAACTTACTAGAATGTATAACAATATAACTAATAACCGCGCACCAGCATTTGTATAGTGTGCAAATTTGAAAGCGATCGCCTGGGAGCAAGCCGCAGAGAATCTACTTATAGGCAATCACTTTCAAATTAGGGCTTTAAACACCAGGGTGCATGGTCAAAAACCCGTTTTTCTCCCAAACTTCTTTAGGTGGGGTGGAATTTTTTACAGGTGGGGATTGATGATAGTCTGGAACCAAATCAGTTTTACGTTGGTAGCCAAAATTGTAGTCTAACATCTTGATATAGGTAATGTGTGCAGTCCAGACATCAGTAACTCGGCTACCTAGAGAGAGGGTATCGAGATACTTAGGCATCTCGACGTTGCCATTCCAAACAATAGGTATGCCCTCTTTTTCAAAATGTTGAGTTAATTCCTTATGCACAAACTCAGCAGTCCCGCCGCAAATGATAACTTCATCCAATACGGCAATATTTCTAATCCAGCGAATTAAAGCTCGACAGTAATCACCACGGACATCTAGTAAAACTGAGTTAAACAACTTTAAATCAGATTCAACTCCAGCAGATGTGGCTTTGCGTGATAAAGACTGTAGTGCATTCTGGTTGCCCAAGCTTGCTGACACTAAAGCTTTTGGTATACGTAAATCATCTTTTGCTAGCCCAACAGCAGTACGCTCAACAAATTGCTGCACTAACCAATTCATCCCCAACTCTGTAGATTCAGCTTTTGCTTGATTACCTTTAGCCGAAACAAAAAAACTAGCATTCCGGTAGCCCAACATCAACAAACCAATACTTTTTTGCCCAAATAATGCCCCCAAAGCCCGACTACGGTAAGCCATAATCCCACTCCCCTCTGGAGCCACGTAAAAATTATGTAGCTTAAGTTTTAACTTGCCTGTAGGTGTGGCAATTCCTTTTCTCAACGCTGCCGACAGCTTCTTACCCAAATCTTTACCGTCCGACATTTCTCCTGGTGGTAGCAATAATTGCACGGAAGCATCAACACCATTACTCAAGCCCAATTGAAGACAAATTTTCCATAATAATCCCGCTATTTTTGGTAAAGCATAGTGATATTTCAGATCCCTGAGCGCTGGTGTGCCAGCAAAAGTATTTTTAGCTAGAGCGCCCAAGACATAATACTCATCATCTATTCCTACCCAAGTACAGTCTCCTGACAACTGAGTAATTGAGTTTTTTCCCACATCTGCAATTTCTGGCTCCATTGCTATTACTATCGGCACACCCGAAGGATATATCTGAACAATTACCTTGCTCTGACTCCCACCTAAATCAATGGACACAGCTACCCTTGTGTAAACGGGTGCAATCTCTCTTTTCGACGTATTCATGAATTTTTCTCAACTATTACTCGACATTAAACAAGCTGTTAATCTGCTTTATTTCTTCTGGCAGAACTAGTTCTGCCAAATCATCAGCATCCTCATCATTAATGGTGGACACCAGCCTTTGATCCGAGGCACTATCGCCAACTTCAGCGTTGTTCGCAGTCACAGCAGTTTGGACATGAGATGACAAAAAAATTTCACGAATCAAAGCCGCTTGTGCTTCTAATTTTTTAATTGACCAAATTGCCCTCTGCCTGAGTTCGTCACCATCCACTCCATCAGCAGATATGGCAAAGGGCGACCAATATTCAAGCAGGGTCAACATTACTATTTCAGGTAGGTTCCCTAAATCGAAGGGTCTAGAGTGGAGATAATTAATTATCTGTCCATCAATAGTGCCTAACCTTCGCCTAATTGAAAAAAAGACTTGTTGGTTCTGTTCCATTTTTTTTCATGCAAAAGTTTCTGTACATTTACAGCCGCGTTGCTTCGGTTTTTTACTTGCAGAAAATCAAAATGCAGAATCACTTATTAAAGTCTAATCGATTTTTTCTGTTTTAAAAACTGAGTTACAATCTCCCCTAAATCTATGCAATTAGTGGGTTTTAAATAACAAAATTGTATACCAAACTACATTTTCTCCAGACTATGCCACAACTTAGTTTGAACTATCCCTAGACTATGCCTAGACTAAGCACTCTTAATCAGTTTTTTCAAGAAAGTAAGTTCTTTAGACTATGCTTGGACTATCCCTAGACTATGCCAAAACTTAGCGCTCTTAATTGCTATTTTTTGCCCTCAACAATTCTTCGCTTAGAGAATAACATAACCATACTCACTATGGTTTCATGCCCTGCGGGTGGCTGCGCCATCTCTCGCTGCGCTCGTGACATGAAACCGCCGTTCGCTTGGAAGGTTTTTGAGTACTACAACGCACTGCATTTGTAGCATAAAACTTTTATGTCGCCACTAACAATTCTCAGAATAGAGAAACTAAAAACATTTGGTAACGTTGCGGGAAGTGATGACCATGTTACCAGGAATAGAGAAACACCCAACGCAGATCCAACCAAAGAGAATGTCCGGTTGATTGGGGGAGAAGACGATCGCGCCCTAGAGGAAATAGTCAAAGAAAAAATCTCTACGCTACTGCATCGCCCTCGGCATGATGCAGTGTTATGCACCGAAATGTTTCTCTCGGCATCGCCTGAATATTTCCGCCCAAAAGATCCATCTCTGTCGGGGCAGTGGTCTGATTCACTGATGCAGGAATGGGCGATCGCATCTCGTGACTGGATAGATCAAAACTATGGATCAAAATGCGTCAGGGCAGAGCTTCACCTAGATGAAAGTACCCCACACATTCACGCCTACATCGTGCCATTGAACGATAAAACCGGGAGAGTCAGTCATGACGCGATGTTTGGCGGCAGAGGTGGACAGGGAAGAATTAAGTTATCCAAACTCCAAGATAGTTATGCTGCTGCACTTGCTCCTTTGGGCATTGAACGCGGGGTCAAG
Organism: Nostoc sp. C117; assembly: GCF_043099735.1. NCBI lineage: Bacteria > Bacillati > Cyanobacteriota > Cyanophyceae > Nostocales > Nostocaceae > Nostoc > Nostoc sp. C117. The sequence continues at coordinate 18,822 of NZ_CP170989.1, read as the reverse complement.
GGCAGTAAGGCAACCCACACCAAAGTCAAAGAATATTACCAAGCCGTTAACAGTGAACCACTCACCGCAGTCATTACAAATAACCAATTAGCGCCAACACCGTTTGAATCAGCTAGGAGTTATGTAGACAGGATTCAGTCTGATGAACAGTTCCAAGCGATTAACCACCAACTCGCTGACCGAAAGTTCCTGATAGAACGATTAGAACGGGCAGAGCAACGAGCCAGGGATAGCGAGAGGGAGCGACAGCAATTAGAAAAACGGGTGCGATCGTTAGAGGCTCAGACTCAACAACTGCGCGACTTGCCCTTGGAAGATGTGGCTTGGGAGTTGGGGCTACACAATAGCCAAGGAAAATGGAAGGGTCACGGACACATCATTAATATAGATGGGCCCAAATTCTACGACTTTGAACCCGAACAGCAGAAAGGCGGCTGTGGGGCGATTGACTTGGTGATACACGTTAACAATTGCAATCTACGGCAGGCGGTCGTCTGGTTGCATGAGCGATTTGGTGAAGCAGGGGCTATTGGAGCAGCGATCGCAAAAAGTTATCAAGTGGCTGCTGAGATTGTACAGTTAGAACCACGCGACAAATTCACGCTACCAGTTGAGGATAAAAGCAAGTGGACAGCAGTTCACAACTACCTGACCCAGAAACGGGGAATACCTGAAAACTTTGTAGAAGTTCTGCATAAGCGGAGGTTAGTTTACGCTGATGATCAGCAAAACGCTGTGTTCGTCATGCGGAATATTAGTGAAAAACCCCTGCCTCAAGGTGCATTCCTGCGGGGGACACGGGGCGAGAACAACACTTTCAAAGGCTATGAGTTTGGGACTAAGCGGCGTGAGGGCTGGTTTTACTTTCACTTGGGCGGACAGCCAACAGATCCAGCAGAAAGGTTAGTGCTGTGTAAATCCCCCATTGATACCATCTCTTTTGCCATGCTGGAATATCTTGTCAAGGGCGACGTACCGCTCAAAAGAACGCTCTTCCTGGCAATAGATCGCCCTAATACTTTGCCTGTTGAGCAATTGCAGCATATTTTTAATGTACAGGTAGCATTTGACTCTTCCGAACTTGGAAATGCAGATGCACGGGCTATTAAACAATTGCTGCCACAGGCTAAAAAAAATAAATGTTTTGCGAGAGATTGGAACCAAGAACTGGTCAATCTCTCGCAGAAATTACAACAACATAATTCACAACAACGGCATCAAAATCATGAAATGGAGCTTTAAACAATTCGTAATTCGTAATTATGTTTTGTGATTGTAAAGTGTCAGCATAAGCGTTGCGGTAGTGATAGCGCAGTGCCATTCACCCTACCCTTTGAATTAAAAAAAGTAAACCTGGAAATATATAACAAAGAGAAGTAAAAAATCAAGATACGAAAGTACTGATTATTTCCGTACCTTTATCGATTCCTTTGTGATTGGCAGATATGGGATAGTGATATCGTTCTGAGCCAGAAAACGATGGTAGAAGTTTGGCAGTTTTGGGAATTTGAGCATTTCTCGAACAATATAGTACGAGTGATAGATGCTCCAAGCGGATTAGAGTTGTTTGCGGTTGATGTATTCCAAATAATTGCTCCAGCCCTGAACGATGGAAAGGTAATATTAATAGATGCGAAGACAAATCAGCGACAAGTGATGATTAATCAAAAAATAGTCGTCGTTAATACTTTGAATGCCTTGGGGATTCATTCATTGACAGGTATAGTAAAAGCTGATGTGGTCAGGCAATTTATGCAATGGGTAAGGAGCCAAATAGTACCAATTTTTAGAAAACAGACAAATTTGGATATAGAAACTAACATTAAGCATATAACTTCAGGAATTATTTTTCCAAAGAGAGATTCTTTAATAAACTACCTATATTCAAAGGGGCAGAAGATATGGGAAGTAGAAATAGAAATTATTGAATTATATTTAAAATTGATTTATAAGAAAGTTCCCCTCGCTGCTAATTGTCCGGGAACTAGTAACTATCAAGAATTATCCTTCAGGCAGCAGTATTTAGAATTGGTAAAACTAGTCTTATCGGAAGTTACAAATTACGAAGAACTGTATACTAGATTAGTAGCATTAGCTCCGAATTTATTAATAGCTCAAGAATTAGATTTCTCTATATATAAATTTTTAAAGTTAAATAGTAATTATGATTTGATGAAGATTATAGAGCAGGGTTTAATTCTTCAAACCTTCAAGCCAATTACGGATAATTTAGTAGATTTTAGCAAACAAAGATATTTAGAAATATTTTACTTTCAAATACTGGAATGTTTCTCAGGGGACTAAGGGGAGTATGGGAAATATAAATTCTTTTCCTCCCACGCCTTCTAACGGCAAGGTTTCACGTTATCAAGCGTGCCATTTATCTACCCCCTAAACCTATAGTTTTTGACCACTAATAATTATGAGGAGGAGAAAGAAAGTGACAGATAGTATCGAACTTATGAATAATGGTTCAGAAGACAAGGCGAAAGAAGGATCAATTGAGCAAATAACCAAAAAGAGATTAGTGATAGTAACTGGAGATAAGGGTGGTGTAGGTAAGTCTACTTTTGCAAGGGGACTAGTGCAAACATACTTGGATAAAGGACAAAGATTTATCGGCTTTGATGCTGATAGCTCCAATTCTCAATTATTAAGATTTTATGGTCGGCATTGCCATATAGAACCACTTGATATTTTTAAAACAGGCAATATAGATCAGTTCTTTGATGAAATGAAAACAAAAGCGAATCCCAAGGTAGGAGGAGATGGTGAAATAATCCAGCCAGAATCTTTATTTTTACTAGAATTACCACCACAGTCCAGAAGAATATTGCGAAAATTTGTAGAAGAAATGACTTTCCTGGAAACAGCTGAAAAACATTATAATATCCGCGTGACTATGGTAGTAGTTATTAGCCGCGTTATCGATTCTATAAATCAACTAATAGATTTGCATAGCTTTTGTGGAAATCAAGTAGATTACATAGTAGTAAAGAACTTATTTTTTGGGGAGCCTGATGAATTTACAAGATACGAAAACTCTCCCGAAGTTGAGAAAATTAAGGAACAACTAAAGTCGCAAAAAAGCCCATTTTATGACATTAAAATGCCAGAACTAATAGAACGTAGTTATGATTATTTGGATGAAAATAGCATGACTTTTAGGCAAGGGATGGAGCAAACAGATTTACCTTCGGTTAAAGGTAGAGTCACAAGTTGGTTAAGAACTTTCAAAGAAGAGATTGAAGCAGTAAAAGAGTCGTTAGGTTTAAATAATGTTGAACTCTCCTAAGCGAATGATTATGACTGTAGGAGACTCTCGTGTAGGGAAGTCTACAGTTACGAAACTATTAATTGATTGGTTCCAAGTTCAAGGAAGAAAAATTCAGGTCTACGATCATGACAATCGTGAGAGATTAAAAGCTTACGAAAGTTTACTGGCAATTGAAAGCTTAGACTTTTTTAATGGAGGTACAGATAAAATTTTAGATAATTTCACCAAAAATGAATTAGATATAATTATTGTTGATATGCCAGGGCAATATGTAGATAAGCTCTGTCAGTATATTGTGGGTTCGGATCTGTTCGATCTCTTAATTACATATCAATGGAAACTAACTTTTTTGCAACCAATTTCGCACAGAAGAGATTGTGTAGCTTATCTGAAAACTTTGGGAGAGTTTGCTACTGATAATGCTAACTATATAGTAGTAAAAAATCAGCATTTTGATACGAGATTTGGAGAGTATCAGCAATCAATGCAGGATAAGTTACAAAGAATTGGTGGGACTGAGATATTCTTGCCAGCGTTACATCGTGACCATTACGAAAAATTGGAGAGGACGGGAAAACCTTACTCACTAGCTTGTAGAGATAAGTCAATTTATGTGGTTTACCGGACTTACATTTATCACTGGATTAAAAACTTTTACGATTCGATTTTAAATAATGATCAAGCAATTGAATATTTAGGGGTAAAAAATGAGAACAGAACAAATTTTACAAGGATATTCGGAAGCAGAACAACAACGCATAGCTCAAATATCCCATGAATTAGGAATAGCTGAAGATGACCCGATGTTTAAGTTGATGGCAACATTAGGCAGAAACGAAGAAACAATGATTGACCTGCAAGCACGAATGGAGGCAATGGTAGAAGCTTGGGCAGTAATGATTGACCAGAAATTAGAATCGACTAGCAAAGTCGCTCAGTCGATGCACTATACAGTAGTATCGAAAGCTGTGCGTGATGAAATGAAAAATGTAACACCATCAACCTTAAATACCTCATTCAAAGGTTTGGGTTGGTGGAAACTTTGGTCTATATCAGGGATATGCACAGGAGTAATGGCGGTAGGAGCGCTTCTAGGTTCGCTGACAACTTGGAATGTTGTCTCAAATTTGGGTGGAACTCAGTCAGTTGTAGTGTCAGCAAATGAGATGAAGATTTTGCAGTGGGCAAAATCAAGCGAAGGAAAACAAATGTACCAGTTATTGTTGTCTAACCAATCAGCCGTAGCAGCCTGTCAACAAGAAAACCGATTACAAGGATATTGCTTGATTCAGCTTAAGAAAACCAAACCCAAAAAGTAGCTCAACTAACTCTAGAGGTTTCTGTTTCTAAATAGCCAAGTTCTCTAGCCATAATGATCGCGTTAACACGACCCCTAACTCCTAACTTGGAAAAAAGATGGCTGGTGTGTCCCTTAACTGTACTGACTGTAATAAAGAGTTTTTCGGCGATCTCTTTATTAGAAAAACCACGGGCAATTAAGTTGAGAATTTGGGCTTCTGTAGCAGTAAGGGTTTCTCTGTATCTTTTACCCTTAGTTTTTGTGTTGCCAGAAGCGAAGTTTCTAAAAAATCTTTTAGCAATCTCTGGGTCAATGAAAGAACTATTTTGATAAGTAGTATTGATAGCGTGTTTAATTAATTGCAGATCCATCTTCTTAAGAATGTAGGAATCAGCGCCATTTTGGAAGGCACAATTAACTACATCTTGACTGGAGTGATAAGTGAGAACAATGACTTTACTATCCGTTCTCGTCTTAATGTTATAGATGAGATCCAAACCACTAATATCTGGCAAAGCAATATCGAGCAAAACAATATCAGGCTTAAGTTCTTCAACAAGCCTCATCCCTTCAGTTCCGTTATCAGCTTCCCCACACATTTCAAAGTCTTGCTCTTGATTAATAACTGATTTGATTCCGAGCCGACTCAGAGCTTCATTTTCAATAATTACTAATCGAATCATCTTGATTACTTCGATTACAGGAACATAAAACATTTATAACATATTTACTTAAGTAAATCTTGATGGTGTTACGATATTAAAAAAAGTTTAGAATTTAGGTAAAATCAAAGTAAAAGCTAAAAAGTTTTCGGAGATGATGAAATCAGATTAAGTGGATTATCTAAAAATAGAGAATTATCAGATGCGTTATTTATACGAGCCAAAATTCTGGGATAAAATTGAACTGATGGTGGAATGGCTGATATTTATAGGTTTGATGATTGCGGCAACGCTCAGATTTAGTAGCAATATAATGGAGGCGAGCTTTTACATAATGTTAGGAACAATAATTGCCCCCTTCTCAAGAATAGAGAGGCGGACAAAACGTTATTCATTGATTGGTGGTTTTTTCTTGGGTAGATTGGCTGGTTATTTTAGCTAGTCAAAAATGGGTGTGGAAGGTGTGGGGGGTGAAGTTTGGTTAAAGTTTGTGGTGAAATGCCAGTACCTTACATCTAAACATCTAAACAAGCAAGAGAACTCTGCGCTCGTTATAATCAAGCTCTTAGTGAATTAATCAAAATGATTACCCATCCAGATGATTGCTTACTCGACTAACTCCCGACACCTCCCACAGCCCCCAAAGGGGCTTAGTCACCAAGCTCAGTGCTGTTATCTTTATCAATATGATTAGACTGAGATGTGGGCTGTTGTGCTGTTTGCTGTTTATCAAAGGCAATGAGTCGATTAGTCTCTGTGTGTGAAAGGTTGTTTTGTGTAATTTTAAACTCATTAGAGTCATCTTTATAGGCTGTAAAAGCTGTTTTGGGATTACCAGTTTTTCTGTGAACACTGAGAAGTTGCATTCCTTCTTTAATAAACAGTTGCAATCTGTAGGCTATGCCTTCATAAATGCGTCCTTGTTCAGTATCCTTGCCCATTGTCATGACAGTTCTCATAACTGCTTTAATAAGAGATTTTTCGGCAATATCAATAGCTGGTGAGACATTGTTTTCTCTAGATTTATTTATGTTGTCTTCCTCCTTGCTAAGAGCTTCTTGCTCCCTTTCATCTTTGCTGACCCTCTGACCTAAAGGTAATTTTTGCACTCCCGATTCAAATATCTGTTGGAGGAATGTATTCTTCTTCTGGGCAATTAAGTTTTCAACTCTTGCTGAGTTATCTGGTTGAGATGCAACAGATGACTGTTGAGTTACAGCAAATTTATTTAAATACTCTGTGTAATATTTCTGTTTGAGATTTTGCCTGTAGTTTTCAATATTTTGGAGATTTTGAGATAAGGTTGTTCTCAGTTCTGACTGGAGATTTTCTCGCTCAGATGCATCCAATGTGGTGGTTGATTGTAACGACGGTGGATGTTTCTCCAGAAAGAGTGCTAGTCTGTAAGCCATCATGTTGTTAGAAATGCCACTGTCACAATTGATATTGCTGACTGTTTCTTGAAGTGAATTAGATGATTGGTTAGAATACATGGCTAATGTAGTTTACAGTTCATTTTCGGCAGAATTAGATTGAGCCTTATGATGTGATTTTTTAAATTTTTGGGAATATACTTCAACTTTTGGGCTGTAGGTATTATGGATGACTTTGCTACGGACAGATATCAAATCTTGGATAATTTCATTTAGTGGGGGAAGGGAAATATCAGTTAATCCTTTGGCGCTTTGCTCAACAACACTATGGATTAAAAGTTTATTATAAAGTTCACGTTGTTCGCCAATGGAGAATTTGCCATTGGATTGAATCTTTAAACGAAATTCAGCATTCTCCTGTTTTGCGATATCAGCCCATCGATGATTATCTTCTAGCTCTTGCCAGTATTGACCAAGCAAAGGATGAAGGGGTAGAGGAATGCTCTCGATGTCAGATTTGCTTAATTGATGTTGAGAAGTAGATGTTTTTTTGATTGGTTTAGCTACTACTGTATTGGCTGGCTGCAAATTGATATCTTGAGAGTTGCTAGCTAGGTCAAACGTAGAGTCCGGGGAAAGAAAATTTTGTTCAACCTGTGCTGCTGTGTAAGGAACAGAATTACTTTTTTGTTGCCTATTTTCTAAGTCTTGCCAAAGTTTAGCAATTTTCGGGTGAATAGGCACTTCCATATCACGGGTAGCATGAGGATTGACAGTTGCTTCCTTAGCAGGTCGTTGAATATCCAACTTTTGAGCAAGTAATCTGAGTTTAGCTATGTCTTGTTCAGTAATAGCAAGAGTCTTAAGTTGATGTGTCATACCTGAATCTGTTCTGCTGAATTCAAAGCTGGCAGCAACTCTTGTAGCACCCGTATGTTCAGTTTTCAGAAGTTGCAGAGTAGATGTAGTATCAAGTTGACTTTTCTGGTAGAGAATACGGTAATTGCCCAACTCCAAATCATCACAACCAGTCCTTTTTAGAGTTTGAGTGAGGATTTGCAAGATTTCAGAAGTTTTAAAGCTCTCTAAAATTGTGTGCGTACCATTAAGGGAGAGTGAACCAAGGGTATTAGCAATCTTCCTGGGGTCTTCATCGACTGAAGGTAGTTGTTTGCCACTTTTGAGATAATCAGCAACTAACAAAAACTCCTGCCTTTCGATTGGAAACATATCTTTAGGTTGCTCAGACAGAGCGATAGCTCCCCATTTATCGGCATAAAATTCCATTAGTGCCAAGGTTTCGTCAGCGCGGCGATGAATACTGTAATTATTGCCGGATTTTATGATAGTAAAAGCATCAGCCTGATAAACTAAATTACCATCTTTTTCAACACCATAATTCTTCACAAGGGCATAAGCTACAGAAGCAATTTCCTTATTTTCTCTAGCTTCTAAACGCTTTCTGAAAAAATTCTGCTGGTATTGTTTAACCTGTTCTCTTCTTGCCCAAGAATCAAAGGAGTGAACCGATACCTCCTTTAAAGGTAGAGAAGCGTTTTGAGCAGGAGCAACTTCTTCTTTACTTTCATCGGCAAGTACTTCAGCATCTATTACTTGCCCTCCTATATTTTGGGATGAACTTTCTGGGGTTGTAATTAGGTCTGTTGGTTGTATGATTGACAACTTGGAACGAGTTTTTCCAAAAAGAGCAATTGTCTGTTCTTCTTCCACACTTTCTCTTGACGGATTTAGATTAACAGTGCCATCACCAAGTTGTTCATAAAGATGGATCTGTTCACCATTTTTCAGAAAGACTGTTAGGCGTAAATCGGGTGGCTGATTTTTCTCCCACCAATCATTCAGGGGGACAGATGCAATAAACACTTGCCTAAAAGCTGACGCGCCCTGTGCAACAATCAAATCATCTACACCTTTTTCTGGGCCTGGTAATTCAACGATACTGACCTGAGCGCCAGCATCAGATAAAAGTTGACCAGTACGGTATGTAGCGATATCAATGTTGCGCTTAGTTTTATACCGAGTTTCATAGTCAAAGCAAATTTTGATGTCCCTGTTTGGGGTAGCAAAAACTGCCAATTCATCATGTAATATGGGCACAATTTGATTCCCCAGCCCATCCTTACTACGATAGCCAGCATAAATCCCTGGTAATCCAATTGCTGCTTCACCTTGGCTCAATAGGCTAGCGGCCTTCTTGGCTCCTTCGGCGAGTGTGACTGGAACATTATGTTTCCACACACAGTACCAAAACCCCGATTTGCGATCGCTAATACTTGGTTCAACTCCAGCTTTAGAATAAATTTGTTGAGCGATATCTTGGGGAACATCCAACAGGAAGATGCTTAATTCAACTTTCGGGGGATGTTCGTATTTGATAAACTTGCCTCTGTTATCGGCTTTTTCTCTCGGATTATTAGGTTTGTAGCATCCCCATATTTTTTGTTCGGGTTTATCTCCCGGCTCGTTTGCTGAAAAAGAACGAGGATCTACACCAGCATTACACCACCAGCCCCCATCCTCAAGGTGAGAATATTTGTTGAGCATTCCAGTAGATAGTCGTCCGGTATTAATACGTTCTAAATTCTTGCTGTACATGAGATATTCCCATGCTTCATGCTCAAGTTCTATTGGGTCTAAGTGTAAGCTCTTAAAATTAAGCTCGACAATTTCTGGAGCGATCGCACTTTCCTCGACTAATTCTTGCCAGTGGTTTGGATCTATGCGTGAAGAAGAGGTAGGGGGCAGGGAGCTTTTTGCTGGCGTTGCACTTAGAGAATGCCCTAAGTGCAGATTTGGGGATGAAACAAGGTTATTGGCCAGAAATTGTTCTGTTGAACCGTTCTCTTTCTCTAAGTGCAACTCTACTCCTCCTACCGCCTCCTCTGCAACGCCAGCCCAAATTGTTGAGTCAGCCTCTTGAACGATTGGTATAACTACTAGTTCAACGGGTATAGCAGAATTGGGCAAAAATGGAGGTGTACCAGACGGCGGTAAAATCGGAGGTGAATCACTGGGGGATAATTTAGGAGGTGTATTAGAGCCAGGCAAAAGTGGATCTGTATTATCCGGTGGTAAAAGTGGAAATTCATCATCAGATGGTAAAAGCGGAGTTAATAATTCTGTTAATAATTTTTCAAATTCTTCAAACTCTGCTTGAATAGATTCCTCGGTTTGCGGGTCAAATTTCTGCCATTTCCAACCACCATTTTCATCAGGAGTCATCACATAAGCTTCTTGACCAATTGACAATTTTAATCTCTTATTTATTTCATCATCAATTGCTAACCCTATCGAGTCCAATACAAATTTTAGATAAGGAGCTATCACTGCTCTGGCAAAGTATTCACTGCTTTTGGCATAAGCAGAACTCAATTGTAAATGTCGTTCATCAAACATAAGACTATTAGTTGAGAATTTTTAATCTTTATACCGATATTTTCATGCCACCTCTTGGCGATGAGTTCAGTTTTTCTTGATACCATTGAGATAAAGATTTTTGCACAGCCTGAGAACAACATCTTTGGAGGATTTCATATTGTTTCCAATCAGCTCCCACGCAGGCTAAATCAATAAGTTTCCCTAACGGAGTAACGCGATTAAAGATAATATGTAAATGAAGACAATCAGGTGTAATTTCCAAAAAGCTAATAAACTGTAAATCATCCCAACCAATACCATGAACATATTGATTTAAAATTTGTTGGCAAGATTCTTCTGTCAGAGGCTGATGAAGATTTTTTAAAGTAATTATGGTATAAATGCCAACTTTTTTAAGTTTTGGCCTTCGATAAGAGAGAGCTTGAAAACTGGCAATGATTTCGGAAGTCTCAGCATGAATATCTAAAAAGCTGACTGAGCAAGTCTTTCGATTCCATGCTATTTTTTCAAGGATACTAAAACTCTCAATAGCAGATTCTTCAATAATCATTCGCATAAGGAAAAGTTCTCAATGAAAGGGAAATAGGGAACAAGGAACTTTTAACTGGGGTAATGTAAAGGAGGATTTATACCCATCTAGAATTCGTTAATGACTCTTTTAAATAAAAACATTTGATTCAAGATCAATCAATGAACTAACCTCAGATATATCCAATGGCAAAGAGTTATTAGAAACTTCTGGAGTATTTTGAGATAAAGGGAAACGATTGTTGATATTAGCAATTCGGATATCTAAGTCTTGCTGAGTTGGAAATTTCTGAGTACTTTTTCGAGCTAAAAGGCTGACAATGTTAGTCCATCTCTGCTGGTTATATTCTTCAATATCTCGAATAGCTTGAGGGATTTTGAGAGATTTTAGCAAAGGAACCGACCCCTCATTTTTATTAGAATAAGCAGGATTAATGAAGACACATTTACCTGGAGGCAACTTCAAAAACTGGGCTGACTCAAAGAGTTTTTTAGTTTTTTCCTGCTCACTAGTAGTAGTGTTTGCTTTTCCCCCGCCTGTAGAACGGCTTTTATGCTTGTACTTGATTTCCTCATCGCCCAAGAAACTGGAGAATAATTGTGCAGACTCATTTTCACCAGGATTGAAAACAAACTTAGTCCCGCAAGCCCCAAGAATAGTCTTAGCAACTTCCTTTCCATAGTTTTTCTCAAGCTGCCCCATATTCTGCCAGCCCAGGATACCGCAGAACCCCTCAGAGCGTGATTCGTTCAGCCATTTGAATAAGTCTGGTAAGTACAGAGAAGGCAGTTCATCGAGTGCAACTATAAGAGGATCAAGACGCTTTTTAGCAATGTTCCGAGCAATTGTCATGTGTAAAATGCTGGTGAGCAAAGGGCTAACTGCGTCCCGACGTTCTCTGTCTAGCCCGAAGATAATCATCTGTTTACCCTTGATTGATAAGGGAAGAGTAGTCTTACCAATGAAACAACCAATAGTATTTTTGGCCATGAAGCGAGTGAACATGATGCTAGCGGTAGATACAATGCCAGCAACAGTTTTTTCACTTGCGGCGGAACTGAACAACTGACCAAAGGCAATTTTAATCCAAGGATTGAGATTAGCTGCCATCAATCTTTGCACCATAAGTTCAGAAGAAAGGATGGCGGCACTAGTCATAACATCAGCGCATTCGCCAAACTCTTTAGTCAGCATCAAGATAGCTTGTGTCAACTGATCCCCTGCTGGAGCAAAGAAACCATCTTCATTACTATTACTAAGAATGCGGAAGTTTTTATTAATTACAGTAGCGATTTGCCTAGCTGTTTCAGCATCACTACTGTCTCGTAAAAAGTCCAATGGATTACAAACTTCCGATTCTGGAAATCCTGGGGCGAAAATGTGAACATCATAGCCCTGACCCTTAGCGTAAGCAGCTATTTTGGCTTGAGAGGGATACTTAAAATCATAAGCAATTATCGGAAATCCTTGGTCAATGGCAGAGTAAATTGCGGGGTTAATAGCACTGAAAGTTTTACCACTACCGGGAGCGCCAATTGCCGCCGTTCCTCGTTGAACATCAGGAATATAAAAAGTAGTGCCAGCGCCACTTTCTTGTTTAGCACCCTTGCATTTATGCTTACCTATGTAAAGTGCAGCACTATCACATTTGGGTGAATTTATTTGTTGTAGCGCCTTTTTCTTGGCAGCAGCAGTTTCTTTAGTACCTCCCCAGTAACTAGTAGCAATCTTCTTTTTATTACTGCCATCGCCAAAAAATACTCTCATTAAAATGTAAGCAGCTAACATACTTATAATTGTTAATCCACTTGGTTTAAATAAATGATGAGTGTACTTACCAATGTCACTATGTGGATTTTGTAACTGTTCAAAATGAAATGGTTGTTTGTTTGTAGAAGTAGTCAAATTATTGCTCATCACGCAAAAATTCAGGAATTAAGAATAGTTAATTAGGAACAGTAGAGGGACTACCAAAAATAATTGGGTCTTTTTCGTGATAATTGATAAACGGAACTGGCCCAATAAAGTAGGGAGTACAAGTCCGACCAACAAAAGGAATAGTCTTGCAGAAACGGAAAAACATAGCAGTGTTAACGGAACCGCTTGATTCATCTATATCCCAAACAACTTGTTTAAATGATTTACCAAAGGGATGACGACCTGTTGGCTCAAGACCACCATTAGCTACAGCTAAAATTCCATAGCCACCTTTTACTTTTTGGACTTTACCCGAAATCCATTGCGCTCCAGTGGTCTGACCAAGACCTGAAGCTTCAAAGTGGACGCAATTATTTTGATTGCAAGGGACATTAAAACCCTCTTGATAACTGCCAGAAATGCTGCGAATCCGGTTAGCTTCTATATCTCCCAATGGCAAATCTACTTGACCAACGAAAGAAAGATCCGGCTCTGGCACATTAGGAAAATTATTCCAAGATAAATCCTTCAATCCGGGGATGTCTGAAATTAGAGTATCTTGCCAATTAGCAAATTCATCAAATGATGAGTTTTCAATCCCCGGAATCGATGTCAGCTTGTATTTAGACAAATCAATTTCATTGCCGAGAGTGATATTATCTAAATTGTAATAATTAGCAACGTTACCAATTCTTTGATTAGTGCTGATACCCATTTGGCGAAAAAAGTCGGCTATTGGTGCTACACTACTGGCTGATTGATTAGCTAAATCAGGTATAGCCTTGACTAAATCGCTAAGGGTTTGAGTTTTGATGATTCCAAAATCGTCAAGTTTTAAACCATCTAAATCAATAGCTAATGCCTGAGATATCGCCTTGAGGTTAAGCTTTTCAATATTCAGATTAGCATCTTCAAAATCTCCAAGCTCCATAAAATCGCCGATACTTTGTCCAGCTTGCCAAGTTCTAGTCTGATTACCTCTCACGGATGGGTAAGTCACATGACCAGATTCAGATACAATCATGTCTTGAAACTTCATTTTTGACCAGTCTGGAATCAAGCCATTGTTGCTACTGACAAATGGGACTTGTGCCGAGGCTTTGGGCAGTATAAATCCAATTACCTGATTCATAATTCCATATTGACAAAAACTGTGAAGAAACAATCCTCCGAGCAATCCAAACAATATTAAATAGCGAATCGTGTCAAAACTAATTTTGGGCGAACGCTTTGATGATTTCATATTTGTCCTCCTGTTCCATTTTGTTGTCCAAGCTCGATTAATTTATTAACTAATTTAAGCGAGACACCAGCAATATCTGCCGCAGTAGGCATTTGCTCTCCAGCTTGAAAATGAGTCAAGAATTGTTCAATCCGATTGTGAAGTTCATCAGATGAGGAGAGCAAACCATTATTAATCGCTACCCTCATCCCCGCTCTGATTTTTTTTGTGGTGTTGATAGTTTGTACTAAGGGCGATAATCTCGGTCGAGCTACTAGAGAAAATGGCTTGTCGTTAATAATTGACACTTGACTATATTCAGGACGGGAATTAGATGGGGTAACTTGAAAGTGGTAAACTTTGCGCGAGCCAGAAGCAGTTTGAGTAATCACTGTAAGCAAAGTTGCACTTGTTTGCGGTAGTCCTGGAACCGGAAGCTTTTTAATCCGGCGTAAGTGAAGTAATCCAGCACTACTGTTTTGACAGTTCTGGTCGATTCCCTCTAAACAACCATCAGTGTCAATCAGAACTTGCGAGGGATCGTCAATCCACACCCGCTTTACCATCTCATTGACTTCATAAAATGAAATTGATACGCCTGAGCCATTCCAGACTTGAATTTTTTGTAGCTTGGCATTACTGCCACTAACTTGAGATTGCTTTATGGTGCGGACTGTACTTTGAGCATAGGTTTTGACTGGAACTAGACACACTGCCAAAAAAGCAGCAACCCCAAGCTGGAGCGCTGTCATGAGTTTTAACTTCTTCATGGCAACTCCAGAGAACGATTCACCAAAAACGTAATCTTCGTCCCCTGTGGGATATACCAAACATTGGGACGAGCGGTGATTTCTTGGTTAGAAGTTTCTGCACGACGAGCAATGATGTCACTAAGCTTGCCAAAAGCACCTTGTAAGAATGCCCCGCCAATATTGCGCTGGCTGTTTGAAGTCGTGCTAGAGCTAAATGTCCCTGTAGCAGAATTAATTACACTGCTACTGGAATCAGATTGATTCAGGATTGTTCCTACTTGGCCCAAACCACTGACTAATCCCACAGTCAAGTCAGAACCTCCCCCTTTCTTATCTTGGAACTGTTTAGCTAACAACGGTTTCCCGCCTTCTCCTAATACAGAAATTGCACCGCTACTAATTGGGTACTCAGTGTTATCTTTGATAATGCTCGTGACTTGCACACTTACATAAGAGCCACCATTAACCTGTAGGGGTTCAACGGTAAATATTGTGCCTTTATGAATTGCCACATTTCCATAGTTGTCATGCAAATCAGCCGTTAATCTAGCAACATAGCGTTTACTATCATCTGGAGCCTGCTGTTGTTGGAAGCGAGTATTTTCGCTTTGCTGCTTGACCACTGGAGTCACTAAAACACCATTTGCGAATTCCCCAACGACTAAATAGCGAGTTTTACGCTGTTGCAGAATTTGGTTTTCTTGAGACAAGTAATTACCATCTGCTACTTGTTTATCAGATTTAGAATCGGCTAACCAACGAGGGCGAATTTTCTCAATTTCTGTGGATGTACTGTTAGAGAAGTTAGGGCGTGTTTGCTGTGTTGTATAAGCACTATTGGGTGGCTGTACTTTCAGAAGTGTTGTATTCGGTGTTTGAAAGGATGTCGCCTCTGTTGATATCTGCTGGTTATTTGAAGTAGGTGTATAAGCGATTTTTCCGTAAGATCCTAAGCTGCGAAGTCGATTAAATTCAGCTATCACGTCTGTTGGCGTTTCTGTTTTCGGCGTAACAGTCCTAACAGGATTACTAATTCTTGGCAATGTTTGATTACGAGGTGGTGATGAAATAGTCTGGTTAGTTCTACTCGGAACGTAATATCGTCTAGGGCTATAACTTTGTGTTTGTGCCACAGGTCTAGCTGTTGGTGTTGGTGGTGAAGCTGCAACACTCACAGGTTTATTATTAACTTTAACTTCCTGCTTACTCTGATTAATCTTATTTAATTCATCTTCTTGCTGATTCAGCGCTAACTTAGCGTAAACATCCCCATCTGTTTGCTCAACTTGTTCTTTAGTTGCTGAAGACTTTGGTTCTTCAATAGTTTTAGTAGTATCGCGGTTATCAGGATTAAAAATTCCATTCAACAGCCAAAATATAGCTAGGAAGGTCAATCCAAAAGGGAGTGCTATGACCAACAATCTTGACCAGGGAGAAGTAATTACTGTATGTTTAGTTGTGACTGATGGATTATCTAATTCTCCCTCTGACGTAATTTCCCTTGGGCTAGAATCTGAACTCATTGCTGAAGATTTTAAGTCATCATCTATTTGGAGAAAATCATCTACAGTTGATGAGCTATTAATGTGAGTATTTGTCATTGTCTGTTAGCCAAATTTAAATCGACGATTTGCGTAATTTCTAATCCAGCTTGCCTGACTTGATATATTTTCTTTGCCAGAGCAGTAGTATCATTAGGGATGTTTTGCGGTGTACTAATGGCTTCTACAGTAATAGTTTTGTTAAAGGGTATACCTTTGCCTGCATTATCAACTCTTGTAAAAGTAACGAGAGTAGCTACTAAATCTACTGACCATTGACCATCTTTAATTTTGCGAGGTGATGAAATGAAGCGGGGAATCAAAGATACTTGTGTATCACCGTTAAATACCCCTGCTGGGGTCATTTGAGCTAGCTTACGCAAAAATGCTGTCCGAAAATCAAGATGATCACTGATTGCATAAGCAGCTTCATAAGAAGAAGTAGTTACTCTGCCATTAGAACGTTCAGTTCTACCTACATCTATACCAGCATCTTGTTTAGTAATGGGTTCTCCTTTTTCATTAAAAGTTTGAACAAGTCCATCCCAGTTAAACATCTTGATAAATGTGTTAGAAATAAATTTTTTAATAACTTCATCGGAGCGTTCATTCGGTTCTACTGCTTGGGCAACAACTGATTCTCCTGATGACAATTGCACTAGGGCTAACTGCTTTTTACCTAAACTACTGACTGCCCCATAATTAAGGATTTGTAGTAATAAAGAGAACAAAGCCATCGAAAATCCAGCTAGTGAAATTATTCCGATTCTAGTTGGGACAGATTTGTTATATTGCAGAAGCTGTAACGGCTCTGGTTTTGCCTTTGTACCATTCTTTGTATTAAACATTGTTAGATTATTGGTGAAGAGGGAACTCTTAACTCTTAATAGAGAACTCTTAATATAGCTATTACCTCTATTTACTGAATTTTGATACTAAACTGCCACCAGATGTTGTTATAGCTTTAGTAGCATCAATAGCGATTGTGCTATAGGTTTCAGCCGCTTTGTTGATTTGTTGAAGTACAGCTAAACCACCACCAGCTGCTAATCCAGTTGCTAAGAAAGGAGCAAAAATCCCAATTGTAAAAAGAAAGAATAGAGGTTGATCTGCTCTAGAGGTAGCAATCAATTGTCCGGCTAATCCGGCAATTACGTTGAAACAAAGTTTTGCCATTCCTACAGCGAAATAACCCGTAAGCCAAGTAAAAATTGCTTTTCCACCATAAGGTAACAAAGAACCACCTACAGCTAAAGGGCCGAGAAGTGCTGTTAACAACATCGTTAGTTCAATCGCCCATTGGTAAGCTCCGTTCAACCCAATCAGTACAATGGAAACAATTTCGATGACCGAAGAACCAATATAAGCACTGAAAGGAGAAAGTATTACTTGTATAGGATTAGCCCCACCTTTAATTGCCTCTATTGGAGCTTGAATAATTCTGTCTATTTTTTGAATGACCCACGAAAACGGGCCGCTTTCACCAGTAAAATAACTCGGATAGTCTTGTTGAAGTCTATTCTTAGCGTCCGATAAACATTTAACAGATTCTTCTGGACTCAAAGACGAGGTTTTGCAATTTTCTATTTCTTTCGCAATAGCTCCACGCACCGCTTCTACACCCAAAGCTTTTTGATATGCAGCTCTTAAATCAATACCTTTTGCTGTACGTGTTAGCATGTATTGGTTTGTATTGTTAATGTAATTTCTGATTCCGAGAGTACCTGCTCCTAAAGCTTTGCCATTATTTGCTAGGAGTACTATAACTATCAACACCCAAATAAAATCTGTGTATGCACGTTGTTCATCACCTAAGAGCATTTTCTTTGTCCACTCAACCATGAAAAAAACAAATGTTGCAACGGCGAATAATACACCGACTTTGCACATAGCAGCATATAAATCACCTGTGATAGTTTCTTCCCAAGTCTGATTAAAACCTTGAGCAATAAAATCTGCTGTCTTACTTGCTTGTTCTAATAAATCTGCACCAGCAAACTGAGATTGAGCGAATAAGTAATTTTTTGAAAGCATAAGGGTGAATTGATGATAAGGAATCAGGAAGATGTTAAGAGTTTCCTCTCCTGGTTAATTTTCTTGCGTTGGATCTAAACGAGATATACCGATAAGTTCATGGGTCAAAGAAAGAGTACCTAATTCATTCAAATCTTGTTTTTTGCGTGCATTTGCTGTGTTTTCTGCAACTTGAGTCAGCATGAGATTGGAGTATGAATTATCTTGCCTTGCTTGCAATGAATCAGTGCGCTGTTGTGCCAACATGGAAACCACCAGACCATTTTGAGCGGCGATCGCTTTCAGGACATTTTGAGAAGCATCCATGTCTTGAGCCTGGTCAGCAATGGTTTTTGCGTCTTGAGCTATTTGTGTTGTTTTCTCTATTTTTTGAGACGTATCTGCTTGCCCAGTTTTACCTACAACACTGATGATTGAAGCTCTTGTCAGTTCTCGCTCTAAATCTTGCCCCTTTTCCTTAGCGACTGGTAAAGAGTAAGTATCAGCAATCCGATTTTTGAGTTCATCGCTACTAGCAATCGGATCTGGCGCTCCCATCTCTCCGACAGTATTATCAATTGCAGCTTGAGCATCTTCCTTAATGCCAGCCCAACTCTGATCTATTTGCGATTTTGTCCAAGTTTGGATCTGACTTACTTCACCTTTAATATCATCAACTATAGAGCTAAAAAAATCACTAATGACTAATCCATAACTGGGTGTAGCTAGTAATAAACTTACTACAGTAGCAGAAAGTAGTACAGCAACTTTTTGACGATTCTTCATGGTTAAGCTACCTTTGTTTTTTGTAATTGAAACATGAGTTTTTTAGCTTCC
>NZ_CP170991.1:7282500-7883191 GCF_043099735.1 Nostoc sp. C117 | reverse complement strand
TGGCTATAATCTAAATTCGTAATTTTGACATTTTCTGATAGGATGTATTCTAATTTTTCTAGTCGTTCTATTGAAGAATCAGTAAATCTTTTATGAAAGGCTTCTTGGGAAAACCCACCTGATTCTACAGTGCCAGAAAATGTAATTCTATTGAGGACAAAAAACCGAACGGCTCTTTCAAAATCAGATAAATTGTTGACATCTACGCTAGTCAATTCTGTAAAGAGTAATTTCCCATCTGTGTATTTGACTTTAATATGCCGAATTTCTTTAACTAATTTAGTTAGATCGGATTGGGTAAACTTCCAGAATAAGAAAAGTTCGCGGTTTAAATCGTTAATCCAAATTTTGAGATCGGGGAACTTTTGTTTTAAGTAAATAAACACAGAGCCACCACCCACAAAAGGCTCTCGAAATTCAGAAAAGCTCTCTGGTAAATATTCAACTATTTGATTTATTGCTTTTGATTTACCACCAGGATATCGGAGAGGGCTTTTGATCATAATTCTGGCAAAAATTAATTTTATTAACTAATTTTAAGCATTATAAATTCTAGCAAATGGATAACTTCTGGTTCTCTTAGGTGATACCCATTGTGAATACGCAATTTCAGTTAGAGGTGACTTTATTAAACCATAAGTATTTACTTGATTAACATCAAAAAAATCTAAATCAATCTCTTTTAAATTTTCGGCTAAAGAAGTTCTATATGTGACTCCTTTTATAAATCCTACAAAGTGCAGAACTTCTGTCATTATTCTCACTAGTTTCCAAAATTGAGCTTGATATTGGCTATTAAAGCATGAAATACAAGGGCGATCGCCACGACAGCAAAAAACCACGCATCCGTAATATATCTTTCCTAAGTGATTTATGTTTATGTTGCAATTTCGTAAAAATCTGTTACATTACTTTACAGGCAGTTAAAACTGTCACCACATAGAAGCTCGGAGTATTAATTATGTCAAACGCAAATAAGACTACGGTTTCGGAAGATCCTAATGCTTTACGCTGGGGCTTTACTCCTCAGAGTGAAAACTGGAACGGTCGTTTTGCAATGATTGGTTTTATATCTGCCATTCTAGTTGAAGCGTTCTCAGGTCAAGGGATCTTACATTTCTGGGGCATTCTATAAATTTAGAATATAGTCATTAGTCATTAGTCATTTGTGCTTTGTAAATACAAATGACTAATGACAAAGGACAGCCCTCTTCTTACGAGGACGCTACGCTAACACTAGTCAAAGTGAAATGTTGTTAGATAAACATTACAGCTACTACCGTGATGAGCGAAATATTACACGTCCTGGGGATTCTTCTTGATTGATTCGCGCATACACCCGCAGACAAGTTAACACTTCCCCTGGAGTACCGCCAAAATCTAGTTGTAAATCATCCTTGGATGAAGTGCAGATATCTGCATAAAGTCCCGATAATTGGCGAATTCGCACTTCAGAACCTGCATTAATAGCTTTATCAGCGATTTTCTTCAGAATGCGTCGTGATTCATGTTGCAGCTTACCCCACCAAGAATAGCGTTCAGCTGGGGGTACAAATACTAAGGAATGTATTGCTTCGTCCAGATCAATCCAGGCACGTAAAATAGATAGGGGATCGGTATTGTCTTCAGCTTTTTGGGTGCGTTGGTAGCGATCGCTTAAAGCCTCAATGTATTGGTTCCGGTGTTCTGGTTTGGAATGTAACGAGATTATATCGAAGCTGTAAACACTCTTTAAAGCATGATGTAAATCTGGTTCTATTTCAAGAAATTTCATATATAAAAATAAGAATCCGGCTGAGAAATCAGATTCATTCCCTTGAGTAATTTGAGAATTTAAAAGTGATTGTTGAGACAAGCTCAATCCCTGAGTTTGCACGCTACCAGTGAGTCCAGGGTAGATAATCTCGTCGCGGATAAAGGGAACTTGATAGAGATTAGAATAATCTGCGATCGCACCAATTTCTTGAGCCATATCTAAGGAACGCTGTCGCCAAGATGCAGCCAAATCTTCTGGTATCCGTAGCAATTTGCGTTGAATTTCATTCCATAAATCTGAGTCAGTTTCGCTTTGAAGTTGGGAATTACCTAGATAATAACTAAGTTCTTTATCAGAATCAAAAGTTTCCCTTAGATGACTGAGCTTTAATTGATTTTGGGGCGATATAATAGCATCTTGCCAAGCATTATTTAGCTGTGAAGGTATAGGCGTAGGTTGTAATAGGCTGTGAAGTTCTTGTAACACTTCATCACATATTTCAATTCCTGGATCTAGTGGAAATTCTGTGCAAGCCTGGTTTAAAGTAGCTTCGAGTCCGTGTAGACTAAATCGCAATAATCTAGCTAATTCTGAGTTTTCTATTCCTAATAATTGACGCAAATGCTCCATTAATATTGCTTCTATTTTAAGGTTCTTCAGTACCTAGTATGCTAAAAATATACTTAAAAAAGTAAACTTTGTATGGCAAGCGATGTCTACGACGGTCACTGAGGGCAGCCGATCGCGGAGCATCTCGCAGAGAAGTGCCGATAAAAAGCTCCCAAACTCGTCGAGTTGTCAATCTCGCAGCTAATGCATTCCGCATGGCTGCTTTTTCTTTAACTCAAAGTCGATCTGCAATGGGAGCTTTTTATCGGCGCTTGCGATCGCGCTTGGGTGCCCCAAAAGCCATCACCGCTACTGCCCACAAATTAGCACGCTTATTTTACCAAATGTGGGCAACCACAGGACAATATTTAGACCCTGGTATGGACTACTACGAGCAAAAATACCAAGAACAAGTTCTTAAAAATCTTAGGAACAAAGCTAATGCTCTTGGTCTTGAACTTGTGCCAATTTCTCCAGCTACGCTAAATACTTCATCCTCTCTAAACCATGCTACATAAGCTTTACGCAAAGTGTTTCTTCAGAGAGGGTTAAACTACACAACCACGCTTTAAGGCATGAAGAGCAGCGGCTTGTTTAAGCACGTCTCCCTTAAACTTTGTATTCATTTGTCAGACCAAATTGCTGACAATGCAGCAATCAGCAGAAACCAAAACCCCGGAACTTTTTCAAGTTCCGGGGTTTAATTTTAATTTGGTGGCGGGAAGTGGATTTGAACCACTGACCTTCGGGTTATGCTTACCAACTACAACTTTCGTTGCCCAGCTAGACTGGTTTGTGGTCTGGACTGTCCCTTCACCCTCAGCCTTACCTTTAGGGTGTCTGCCTTCCAGTCTCTACACCTTCTCCATTTCGGGAGCTTGGTTCGGGATTACCGCGCTATTGGCTTCCCCGAGTTTGACAGATAAACGCACATAAGTTTCTTTATGTGCCGCCCATAGCAACATTAACTAATAAGCGTGTAGTTAACTTTGCCCGTTGAGCCCGACGAGCTACCAGGCTGCTCTATCCCGCGTCGCTCTTGACTTTTCTAGTATAGCCCAGAGTCAAGAGTTTGGCAACTACAAAAATGATAATTCTCCAATTACTTCTAAACGCTTGTATTTTCCTAAGGTGACAAACTTTTCACAGAGGCTGTCTGCGGCGCTGGGACTAATCCAACCCATTTGTTGGAGTAAGTGAATAGCAACGGCATGTTTTGCCCGTTTTGTCCCATCCATAACTTTGATTGCCAATCCCATACCCTCACCGAGTCTACCAATGCACTGCACTCCTTCGGCACCAGATTTGCTGACTAGCTCCCCTGGAGTTAAGCGCATTAGTTCTGTATCAAATTCTCCATCTCCTGCTACCATCGCTGGGTGATGAGTCATAGCACGGACAATGCGCTCCATATCCAAATTTGTGCTAGAGGCTAATAGTGCATATAAAGAGGCCATATGACCGAGTTGCATCAGATAAGTTGGTGCGCCACAGTCATCATGTGCGCTGATAAATTCCTCCGCTGGCATTCGCAGCAATTCTGCTACTTTGCCCAAAATCAACTGCTGTATTGGGTGCTTGCGTTCCAAGTAGTTATTTAAAGGCCAATGGCGTTGTTGACAAACAGCCAACATCCCTGCATGTTTCCCTGAGCAATTATATTCCAGAGGACTACGTTTGCCTTCAGGAATCGGACACTGGAGTATAGTCGGGTCAAGATCGGCTCGCCAAAGGATGTTAAATACCTGTCGGACTTGCTCTATTGTTCCTTTATGGGAACTCGTGATAATTGCTAAATCGCGATCGCTGAGGTTATAGCGTTCCAGTGTACCTGTAGTCGTGACTGCGAGTGCCTGAAATGGTTTGAGGGCTGAACGAATAAATGCAGCAGTTTCAGAGTTTCCGGCAACGGTTAGAACCCGTCCACGTTCGTCGCATACAACAGCCTGGACTATATGCCTCGATTCAATAATACCTTCTCGCAGCAACCGTACTTCCAGTGGTGTGGCTTGAGTTCGTTTTCCCATTGTCATGGGCTTATTTTTATCACCTTTTTTAATTATTTAGTCATTAGTCTTTTGTTCTTTGTCCTTTATCATTAGTCATTTGTTTATTCACTAATGAGTAATGACGAATGACCAATGACTAATGACTTTTAAAACAAATGCCAACCTATAGTACCAATAACGTACATTCCCGCCAAGCCAGCAAAGGTAAATTGCAACCGTCGTAGGATAGGTTTGATTTCGTATGCCACAATTAAGCGATCGCGATTCAGGACTTCTTGTGGTTTTGTCCAGGTTTGACCGTCGTACCAGCCGGACTCTTCATAGAATACTGTGGGACTGCAAAGGCGATCGCACACGTAGAACCATCCTAAATACAATCTTACCAGTACCAGGACTACCCCGACACTTGCTGCTGCTGCACCACAGAGGAGAAAATGTACAATATACTTGTGTGGGGGGAAACTTGCCGCAGCTATCGGCCCTGCCAACAGCCAAGATAAACCCCAAATCCAAACAAGTTTCGTGATATACTCGCGCCAATTTAAAGTGCTATCACGAAACAGCCAGGAAGTTTTTAATTCTTCGTACTCATTGAGTGGTTGTTGGTCTGTAGGAACTGGGCAATTAGAAACCGAAGACCTAATCATGTTGGCTTACCCTCACCCTCATCAGATTCTGGAAGGGAAATACGCTCTGCATGAATCCAGAACGCTTCTAAATTATAAAACTCCCGTTCTTTGGGCATCATAATGTGAACGATCACATCACCGTAGTCTTGTAGTACCCAACTCCCTTCAAGTTTTCCTTCTGTTCTTAAAGGACGCCGTTGTAATTCAGTTTCGACTTTTCCTTCAATTGCTTGAGCGATCGCCCTGACCTGTACCCTAGAATAACCAGTCATCATCACAAAATAATCAGCCAGGTAAGATACTTCTACTACTTTGAGCAATAAAATCTCACCAGCTTTGCGATCTGATGCAGCTTCTGCTATCGTTGCGGCTAATTTTCCACTAGACTCTTCTATTTGAGTGGGATTTCTCACCACACTCTTTGTCAGTGGAACAGATTGTAATGGGAAATTTCCTTGGAAATAATCAGTCATTAAACCTCAGGTGCTTTCTTCCTTTTGAAACAATTGTTTACATTTACTGAGCAAATAACAAACAATTGATCTGAAAATGTGTCAATAGGTTTTTTTGAATACTAACAAAAAAACAGGTGTCTATGGGGGCTGTTTGACAATATGAATTAGAAATTACCTAGCTCGCTTCTCACTTTCATCCGAGTATTACGAATTACAAATTTTGCTTTTCTAGACTAGCTTTTTAAGCTACTTTCTATCAAAATTGACCAGACAAGACAGGAGACTCATACATAGTCTAGCAAAAGTCCGATTAGTATAAATCTGCTAGTAAGTATTCCACGATACAAAAGTATAATTATGATATTTGGCTAAAAAATTGATATTCCCACGGCTTGAATAAATCGAAACCGTGGGATTTTTAGTTTAATAACGCACTGGAAAACTTGCTTCTCTTTTACTGAATATTTTAAGAAAAATTAGCTACTCTAGAAATCTCCTATTACTTATATTTACTTGGAGATGCAACTCTACTGAAAACGCAAGTGTGCATCTAACTCCACTAGCATAAATTAAACTTCTTGTTTCGTGACTATTGTCGAGTGAATTACTCTAGGTTCTGGCATTAATGAGTAACACAACGACTCATACTGATTTAAGGCTTGTTCAAAAGCATACTGATCAACGGCATACTGACGACTTTTGTAACCCAAAGTTTTAACTTTTTCAGGGTTTTGGTATAAGTCTAAAATTGCCATTGCTAAAGCTTCGGGTTCTTCTGGAGGAACGATAACTCCGCCCCCACTTTGCCTGATTGCTTTTGCTGCCGTACCATTTTCGGGGACAGAGGCAACTAAAGCTCGTCCACTGGCAAGTAGCACTTGAATTTTTGACGGCATATTGAAAGATATAACATTTTTCTTTTGCACTACCAAACCAACATCCGCGGCTGCCAACATTTGTGGTAAATGTTTGCGGGGTTGAAATGGTAGTAGCAAAACATTATCTGCACCGCAGTCTAGACATTCCTGTTGCAATCGTTCTAAACCTTTTGCCTCACCAACGATAACAAAAACAATATCTGGGATGTGACGCAATACAGCAGCAGCTTTGACAACGCTTTCTAAACCTTGGGTTAGGGCAATGTTACCCGAATAAAGTACTACAAATTTGTCATTCAGATTGTGTGCGACACGGAAAGGGTTATTTTCTTTGGACAAGGGGCGGATAAAATTGACATCAACCCAGTTAGGGATTTGCACAATTTTGTCTGCTTCTACCCCTTTAGATAACAAATTCTCCACAAAGCCATCTGCAATCACACTAATTTTAGTAGCAGTGTGGTAAGCAAATTTTTCCAGTAATGCAAACAACTGGATGAGCAATTTATTTTTCAGTAGACCAACATGAACAGCGGCTTCTGGTAAAATATCTTGTAGATTTAAGATCACAGGGCAAGCACGTAACCATCCTAGAAGAGCAACTGGTACACAGCTTGGTAAGGATGGCGAAGTTGAGAGAATAACATCTGGACGCCAACCAATGAGTGCTGGCAAAAAACTAGTGACAACGAAACTCGCATCTAGCAATACCCGATCTAACAGGTTGGGTTTTGGACGAATCCAAACGTAACTACGTTGAATTTCAACACCATTTTTATATTCGGTGAGATACCACTTGCCCCGATATTCCTTGTAGATTTGACGCTCAGGGTAGTTGGGCATAGCGGTAACTACGCGAACTTGGTGTCCACGCTTGACTAGTCCCTCTGCTAATTCAGTCATTAGTGGGGCTATACCAATTGGCTCTGGATGGTAATTGTAGGAGTAGATTAAAATTCGCATAAAAAATTAGTCTGAAGTACCCCGGTCTTTTATTTAATGACAGTACTTGTCTTAAATATTTGTTAGGAGCTAGCAAACTCCTATATTTAATTGTGGCTTCAGAATTATTTATCTGTCAGGGATTTTCCTTAAAGATTAAGTAAACTTTGATATTTTGTACTTAGACAACTTGTGAATCGTTTTTAATATTTAAGGAGTATTTGAACTGTTCATTTTTGATTAGTACGTAAGTATAAACCCTAAGTTTGATCGTCTAAATATGATGATTTCACAATACTAGTGATTGAATGAGCAATCGCCCTTGTATTTTCTCTTTTTTTGCTGGCTCAGGTTTTCTAGATTTAGGTTTTGAAACCAGCGGTTTTAAAATTGTTTACGTCAATGAAATTTTTTCCCCGTTCATGGCAGGATACCGCTATTCACGGCAGCTTCTCAATCTACCGTTGCCGGAATACGGATATCATGAAGGGGAAGCCGCAGATGTAAGTAAACTTACCCAAGGTTCATCAGCACAACGCATTGGCGATTTAGTAAAAGACTGCCGCAAATCTAATGATGTTGTTGGGTTTATTGGTGGGCCTCCCTGTCCTGATTTTTCCATTGGTGGGAAAAACAAAGGATGTTTGGGAGATAATGGAAAACTTTCGGCTTCCTATATTGAATTAATTTGCGATAATCTTCCAGATTTCTTTTTATTTGAGAATGTTAAGGGTTTGTGGAGGACAAGAAAGCACCGTTTATTTTTTGAGTCTGTTAAGCAACAATTAGAGAAATCAGGTTATATCTTAATAGAGCGGTTAATTAATGCTATTGAATATGGTGTACCCCAAGATAGAGAAAGAATTATTCTAATTGGTTTCCGAAATAATTTTATCAAAAATATAAAAATAGACTTTAGTCTTAAACAGTCACTAACCGAAGAAAGTTTCCCTTGGAATCATTATATTTTATATCCTCAAGAAAACGTTTTTGCTTACCCTTGGTGTAAATGCGATCCATTCCAAGAAAATTCCATTATGCCCTGTCCTGAAGGTATTCCTCAAGAATTAACAGTTGAGTACTGGTTTAGAAAAAATAATGTCCTGAAGCATCCCAATGCTGAACATTATTTTCAGCCAAGAGCAGGGATTACAAAAATTGCTGCCATTGATGAAGGAGATGATTCTAAAAAATCTTTCAAACGTCTGCATAGATGGCGTTATTCTCCAACAGCTTGCTATGGAAATAATGAAGTACATTTGCATCCTTATAAAATTAGGAGAATTTCTGCGGCAGAAGCTTTAGCTATCCAATCTTTACCTGTAAATTTTGTACTTCCAGATAATATGTCGCTGACGAATATGTTTAAAACTATTGGCAATGGTGTTCCATATTTGGCATCGCAAAGCTTAGCTAAAACTATTATTAATTTTTTGGGAACTGGAGTGGTAAACACTGTTGATATTCCTAGTATTACTCTCATTTAATGTCAACTTAAATACTTAGAGTAATTCTGAGACATTTGTAAAACGGACATCCCAGATCGCTCAGCAGATGATTTTCAGGATAAACTCGTAATAAATGTGGTTTAATATATATATAAGAAATGTTTTAATTTTTTATAAAGTTTAATAATCAATCACTGGCAGAAGACACGATGGCAGCAGACTATCCAGACATTGATATTGCGCCATTTATCGATCACGCCCTATTAACGCCAACGGCCACTCCAGAGCAGGTCGAGCAGTGGTGTGAAGAAGCATATAGATTCAATTTTGCGGCAGTTTGTTTGTACCCTGCTTATGTCAAGCAAGCAGTCGAACTACTCCACGGTAAAAACCCAAAAGTCTGTACGGTGATTGGCTTTCCTGCTGGTGCGACTACTTCAGCAGTCAAGCTGTATGAGGCTCAAGAAGCGGCGGAAAGTGGGGCTACTGAGTTGGATGTGGTAATGAACTTGGGCTGGTTGAAAGCTGGCAAAACGGAAGAAGTACATCGGGAGATTGCCGAAATTTGCGAAGAGACTGGGCAAACTGTGAAGGTAATTTTGGAAACCAACCTACTGACAGATGCGGAAAAAAAAATAGCTGCTGAAATCTCTATGGAGGCGGGAGCAGCATTTTTAAAAACCAGTACTGGTTGGAATGGTGGTGCCACAGTTGCAGATGTACGACTTTTGAAGGAATTTTCCAAAGAAAGGGTAGGAATTAAAGCTTCAGGTGGTATCCGCACAATCAATCAAGCTCTAGACTTAATCGTAGCAGGTGCTACTAGATTAGGCACATCTCGCGGTATCGATTTGATCCGCCAGCGCGATAACCTGGAAAAGGGTGAATAGTCATTTGTCATTTGTCCTTTGCAAATTTAAGAATGACCAATAGCTAGTGACTAAATGAGTAGAACCTACAAAGCAACCGGAATCAATCTTAAAACCCAGGCGCTCGGAGAATCGGATAAAATAGTGACGATTTTGACACCGGAATTCGGTCTAATTCGAGCAGTAGCTCCAGGGGCACGCAAGCACAACTCTAGCTTGGGCGGTAGGAGCGGTATGTTCGTTGTAAATGAACTATTGATTGCCAAAGGGCGATCGCTCGATAAAATTACTCAAGCACAGACTTTAAAAACTTATCCAGGCCTAACTAAAAATTTGGGAAAACTGGCTGCTGGTCAGTATTTAGCAGAAATAGTACTGTGTCAGGCTTTAAGCGAACAACCCCAAGAAGAACTTTATGAGTTATTCAATGAACATCTCCAACGATTGGAGGCGTTATCTAATGAAAATACATCTGGTGTTTTAGCTCATTTGGCTCATGGAGTGTTTCACCTTTTAGCCTTAGGAGGACTGACGCCGCAGGTGCAAGTTTGTTGTCTATCTGGGCGTCCCCTCAAACCAGACTTTACAGACCCCAACTGGGAGATAGGATTTAGCATTCCTGCAGGTGGAACGGTTTGTCTAGAAGCTTGGGAAAGTTTCCGAAGAGAAGGGCAGATAAGGGAGACAAGGGCACAAGGGGACAAGGGAGATAAGCAATACCCAATGCCCAATGCCCCATTCCCAATGCCCAGTACCCAAACAATTGTTGTCCATCGCCAAGAAATACCTGTGATTTCTCGTCGTCTTGGTGCAATGGAACTAGCTCTGCTTCAACATCTGTCACAACCAGAGATAATGCAACTTGATGGTGCTAGAGATCATAACTGGTTATCTGTTGAGCAGATTTTGCGTCAGTATACTCAGTATCAATTAGGCCGCCCTATTCGCTCTGCTACCTTGATCGACTCTTATTTTGCTGCCAACCATGATGCAATCGTCTGATTTGGATAAAGAAATCCTACCTTTGTCACCAAGCCTCGTTAAAAAACAGAATAGGGCATCAGATAATATAGCAACTAATCATCTGAGTGCCGTATCGAAGTCTACACCTAATCAAATTAATGGCCAAGAAATGTCCTCAAAAGACGTTTCTAAAAACGATCAAAGTTGGACAGGAGAAATATTAAAAACTCATGTTCCAAGTGAACCAAAAACACCATCTGAAGACCAGTTAACCACTATCCACGCAGATGGTAATAATAGCAATGGTCAGAGTTTGCCAGTAAAAACTCTTCCAGAAATAGAACCACCTAAGTTAGATGAGTCTGGTTCAGAGAATGTAAAACAACAGGGGTTTTTACCAGTATTAAAAAATCCTAATTTCCTAGCTCTTTGGGGCGGTCAAGTTTTCTGCCAACTAGCAGATAAAGTTTATTTGGTGCTGATGATTGCCTTGATTAATACTCAGTTTCAGGGTAGCAATCAGAGCATTAGTGGTTGGGTGTCAGCCTTGATGATGGCTTTTACTATTCCAGCCGTATTGTTTGGTTCCATCGCTGGCGTGTTTGTCGATCGCTGGTCAAAAAAGACTGTGTTGGTAGCAACAAATGTTTGGCGGGGTATCCTAGTTTTCTCAATTCCCTTTCTTTTGTGGTTGACTGATGATTGGAAACCCATCGGATTGCTACCAGTGGGTTTTTTAATCATTCTGGGTGTGACTTTTTTAGTTTCAACCCTGACCCAGTTTTTTGCCCCAGCGGAACAGACAGCAATTCCTTTAGTGGTAGAAGAACAGCATTTACTCTCGGCTAATTCGCTTTACACGACAACAATGATGGCGTCGGTGATTGTTGGGTTTGCTGTTGGGGAACCTTTGTTGGCGATTGCTGATAGACTTTGGCGGGACATTGGTGGTAGTGGTGGTTTAGGTAAAGAACTTTTGGTAGGTGGTAGTTATGCGATCGCTGGAATCATTTTGTTTCTCCTGAGAACTAACGAAAAATCTCACGCACCCGAAACAGAATTTCCCCACGTATTCTCTGACTTACGGGATGGTTTCGCCTACCTCAAAGACAATCATCGCGTTCGTAATGCTTTGCTGCAATTGATTATCTTATTTTCGGTTTTTGCAGCCTTAACTGTTCTAGCGGTTCGGATGGCAGAAATAATTCCGAATATGAAAGCCTCCCAGTTCGGCTTTTTACTAGCAGCAGGAGGTGTTGGTATTGCTGCTGGAGCAACAATTCTCGGTCAATTTGGTCAACGCTTCTCCTACACCCAACTAAGTTTGTGCGGTTGTCTCGGTATGGCAGCATCTTTGATTGGTCTATCTGTATTTACGACACATTTGTGGTTAGTTTTATTACTCATAGGCTTATTAGGTA
The DNA here is from genome assembly GCF_043099735.1 of Nostoc sp. C117. NCBI lineage: Bacteria > Bacillati > Cyanobacteriota > Cyanophyceae > Nostocales > Nostocaceae > Nostoc > Nostoc sp. C117. Next base: position 7,871,212 of record NZ_CP170991.1, on the reverse strand, counting down.
TCTTCGGGGCATTAGTAGGCATTCCTATGCAAACCGCAATCCAAACAGAAACACCTCCAGAGATGCGTGGTAAAGTATTTGGCCTACAAAATAATGTAATCAATATTGCTCTGTCTTTACCTTTGGCATTAGCTGGTGTAGCAGAAACCTTTGTGGGATTACAGGCAGTTTTTTTGGGATTAGCAGCGATCGTCTTTTCCGGAGGAATATTAACCTGGTATAACTCACATCAGTAGTTATCAACACCAGCTATTATTCATAACTTTGAAGTAATTAGTAATTTACTTAAAATTTTTGTGTTCGTGCTAAACTAATGTCAGTCAAAATTTATCGGATACTTGCCGGATATCAATCTGAGATTAGAGAGAATAAGTTGTTGAAATATTAGAAATTAACAACTTATAAGTAGATTAAATAAAGCCATAATTCATCGGTTTAATTAGCTTAAAATCAGCTTTTTAAACTAATTTTTGGTTATTAATTTTACTAACTAGAATTAGCAAGTATACAAGGATAAAAACAACAAAGGACGCAAAGCTAATACATTAAACCTGCTTTTCTTACAGCTAAATAAAGAATGCGTATAGCCTGGATTGGAAAAAAATCACCCTTTTGTGGTAATGTCACCTACAGTCGAGAAATTACAAATGCTTTACTAGACAGGGGACATCAAGTTAGCTTTCTTCACTTTGCCCAAGAAGAATCAGAACCGGACAATTGGCCAAATCTTCGGGAAGTTTCTCTGCCTTTCATTTATAAGTCTCAGGTTTACACAATTCCCACTTTCAAAGCGACCAAACTTTTAACCGATTCACTCCGGGAAATTAAACCAGATATTGTCCATGCTTCCTTGACATTATCTCCTCTGGACTTTTTTCTACCAGAAATCTGTGAGGAACTAAGGTTGCCCCTAATTGCTACTTTTCATACACCGTTTGCAGGTAAGGGCGCTAAGTTGATATCGGGAACTCAACTCTTGGCTTATCAGCTCTACGCACCTTTTTTGGTTAACTACGATCGCGTAATTGTATTTTCGCAGATTCAGCGAGAATTATTGGCGGGGATGGGTGTAAGAGAAGAAAATATAGCAGTAATTCCTAACGGTGTTGATACTATTAAATATTCTCCAGGGGCTTCTAAAGTCAAAGCAGAATTTGAAGCCGAACGCTTGTTTGTCTATCAAGGTCGAATAGCCCCAGAGAAAAATGTGGAAGCCCTTCTCAGGGCTTGGAAGCAGTCAGCAATGGAGCCTGGTACTAAGTTGGTAATTGTTGGCGACGGACCTTTGAAGTCTTCCTTAGAACCATTTTATGGATCGGAATACGGCATCATCTGGTTGGGATTTGTCGCTGATGAAGACCGACGGATCGAAATTTTGCGTGGTGCAGATGTATTTGTTTTGCCTTCATTAGTAGAGGGTTTGTCTCTATCCTTGTTAGAAGGAATGTCATGTGGGTTGGCTTGTTTAGCAACAGATGTAGGTGCAGATGGAGAAGTATTGGAAAAAGGCGCAGGTGTAGTTATTAGTACCAAAACAGCGCGATCGCAATTAAGAACTCTCTTACCAGTATTACAAGACCATCCAGAGTTAACAACTCTACTGGGGCAAAAAGCCAGACAGCGTGTATTAGACCGCTATACCCTCAGTAAAAATATTACTTTGTTGGAAGAACTTTATAAAGAAGTGTTAGCACAGCAACCTTTACCATTGACTCGTAGAGCGTAGGGAAAGGGAAGAAGTGCGATCGCACTTTAAATCTTAAGATTGTAATGAGTGCGATCGGATAAAATACAAATACCTAACTAAGAATTCTCTTACCAGTTTTACGTGTATGTTTTTTCTGAGCAATTATCGGCAAAATTAATAAATTAGTTAGAATGAAATAATAAATAACAGGAAATTAAAGCTACAAAATCAACACATGACTGCAATTATCGACATAAAAACATTATATGAATCCAATTACCTGCAATGGCATGGAATTTCTCCTACTATTTGCAAGAATTCTTTGGGTGAAACTACCCTCAGTCCAAATTTTTGTGCGCCTTGTAAATCTTTTTGATTGTAAGTGATGATAAAGTCTGCTTGGCATTCAACAGCTAAATCGATGAGAAAATCATCATCATGATCGCGTGCTACTGGCCGCCATAAATAGAAAATTCTACATCTATTAGTGATTCTACAAATAGCTTCAATAACGTTGTCAATATCTTCATAGCCCAATCCAAGCTGGTGTTTTCTCGTTTGAGAATTTCTTCATACTCGAATATTAAGGTCGTAGAGACATTCAACTGCCAACGCCTATCATTAAGTATTGTTAATAGTTTGTAAGATGCATCACGGTTAGATCGTAAACCAAAAAGCAGTAGATTGGTATCAAGTACAACTTGGTACGGATTTGTCATCATTTCGCAGTAGTATTTTTGCTCTAGCGACGAGCTTATACTCTACCTTTTGATCAATTTATATTTGAATTATCTACTAAAGACCATCCCAAAGTAGTTGGCTGTTCATAAACCCGCTTTAAAGTATTGACATCCCTAACAGAAATAGGCGGTGGGTTACGAACTTGAGAAAAATATAGCGCATCAGTTTGTCGCGGACTATGACCCCAAATTCCCAAAGCGTGACCGAACTCGTGGCGGGTAGCTGCAATCAGATACTCACCTGTTTGACTGGGACTTAGCAATATGGTGAAGTGGTGGGATAAAACATTATTGGTGGTGTATAGCTCGTAAGTAGTTTGTGCCGATCGCGCACGAGGTATATTGCTACCAGGGGAAATTTGTAGAGGTGGCGCTTTTCGCACAATCTTAATATCGGCAACTTCAGGCTGTTCTACTACTGTTAAAGGTAAATAATTACTCCACTCCTGCACAGCCTGTAAGACACTGTTAACCCATGTTTGAGCTTGTTTTTCGCTAATGAATTTTGGTGTTTCTACGTAAACCCGAACGGGAAATTTTGACCAGACTAAATAACCTACTTCAGTTGTTGTGACTTGGGAAAAGTAGTCACCACTGTTGGTACTATCTTGCCACTGTACAAGCGTGGGCGGTAGGGGATGGGGTTTTGGGGAAGGTAAGGAGGTGGGAAGAGAGATTATTAAGTCTGAAGATGCATATTTTGGTATTATTGTAAACCCATCACTCGACTGTAGATGAGTAAAAATGATTAACAGCCCTGTGCCAAGAAACAAGGCAAGAGCTGTAATGAACCGTCGGGAAATTAAATTTATTAAGGTGCTAAGTATCGGGTGTTGGATTCTTCTCCCCATTTACCTATCCTTATTTAGGCAGCCAACCAGCACTTAAAACTACTGTTAAACCAAGAAAAATGACTGTCAACGCCCAAGTAACTCGGTTTAAAGTGTTTTCTGCGCTTTTGGTGCTGCTAAATAGCTGAGCTTGTCCGCCAATGGCTCCAATGCCATCACCTTTGGGGCTATGCAGCAAAACTAAGATAATTAGACCAGTGGCAGAAAATGCCCAAATGCCTTGCACAATATTAGTAATTGTCATGGTAGCAATCTCATTTATAAGAAGTTTTAAAAAACACGAGTCAGAATTCAAGAGTTAGGAGTTCACTAAAAACTCCTAACTCTTGTACAGATGCGATTAATCGCATCTCAGAACTCTTTCATAGCCCTACTTGCACGGGGGTACGAGTGCGTTGCAGGTCATATTCTGCTGTTTTTAGGAGCGATCGCCCTGTCATTTCTGGTGGCTGAGGCAGCTGTAAAATCTCTAGAATTGTGGGAGCGATGTCGGATAGCTTGCCATCGTTTCGCAGTTCGACATTTGTACCATATCCAGGGATTTTGACTTTTTCTCCTTCCACCAAGATGAAGGGGACTGGATTAGTCGTGTGGGCTGTCCAAGGATTACCCCCCTCATCTAGCATATACTCAGCGTTGCCATGATCGGCAGTAATAATTGTTGTCCCGCCGGCTTTGATAACGCTCTCTAGTAGGCGACCCAAGCAGCGATCTACTGTTTCAATGGCTGTAATGGTAGCGTCGATTTGACCTGTATGCCCTACCATGTCTGGGTTAGCATAATTAATCACAACTAAAGAATACAAACCCTTTTGAATCGCAGCGATCGCCACATCTGTAACTGCTGCTGCTGACATCGCTGGGGCATGGTCGTAAGTCGCTACCATTGGGCTGCTTACTAGTTCTCGGTCTTCTCCAGGAAAAGGTTCCTCCAAGCCCCCATTAAAGAAATAGGTGACATGGGCATATTTTTCTGTTTCGGCAGTGCGGAATTGATTCAGACTGTGATTGGCTATGACTTCTCCCAGAATGTTACTTAGATTCTGCGGCTCAAAAGCTACAGCCACGGGTAAATCTGAATCATACTGCGTAAAGGTGACAAAAGATAGCGGTGTGATTTGCTCTCTTTCAAAACCGTCAAATTTTGAACTGACAAAGGCCTGAGTCAATTGTCTGGCGCGATCGGGGCGGAAGTTGAAAAATATCACCCCATCCCCTGGTTCTATTGCACCGGGAGCAATTCGGATTGGGTTGACAAATTCATCTTTTACCCCTTCGGCGTAAGATGCTTGCAAGACTTCTACAGCCTTGCGATGATCGCCCACTTCATTTCGGGTCATCACATTATAGGCGCGTTTGACTCGATCCCAGCGGTGATCGCGATCCATCGCGTAGTAGCGACCGCTGAGGGTGACTATACGCCCAATTCCTGTGCGATCTAGATAATCTTGCAGCAATCTGATTGCTTTTACACCGTCAGTTGGGGCGGTGTCACGGCCATCAGTGATGGCGTGAATACAAACGTCTGGAATTTGCTGGTCTTTGGCTAAGTCAAGTAGTCCGAATAAATGGGTGATATGCGAATGTACTCCTCCCTCAGAACAAAGCCCGACTAGATGCAGTTTGCTATTCCGAGAACGAACTTCCTGGCAAATTTTGACGAGTGCTGGGTTTGAAGTAATAGAACCGTCTTCGACCGCATCAGAGATGCGTACCAGTTCTTGCGGTACAACTCGCCCAGCACCAATGTTCAAATGACCAACTTCCGAGTTGCCCATTTGACCCTCTGGCAACCCTACGGCTTTTCCTGATGTGTGAATGAGGGTATGGGGGTAAGCGGCCCATAAACTGTCTACTATAGGAGTTTTAGCAGCAGTAATGGCGTTTCCTCGCGTTTCCTCGCAGTAGCCCCATCCGTCTAAAATGACTAGCACCACAGGAGCAACAGGTGCTTTGGTCATAGTAAAATTGCCCTTTACTTTTTGTAATACCCGAATGATACCACTGCTAATCCACGCCGCAAGTGAATTTTTGCTTATTAACTTATTTTATGAAGGAATTGCAGTTTTTTGAAATATTTTTTAAATTTTTAGTAATTTTTCTGTGATATTTTGAAACGCCGATCGAAAGTGATTACTTAGTAGTAGCGGGAAAACGCTACTACTAAGGCATTTTCTACTTTATCATTTCCTTTTTGTGGAAGCTTTAGCAGCTTTAGCAGCTTTTTTTGCTGCTTTGTCGGCTTCTATTGCGGCTAACTTTGCCTGTTCTTTTTCTTCAGCTATTTTTTCGAGATAGTAATGATAATCTCCTAAGTAAACGCGGAATTCACCATCACGGATTTCGACGATTTTGTTTGCTACTTGAGAAATAAAGTAGCGATCGTGGGAAACTACAATTGCCGTACCATCATAATTTTTCAGCGCTTCTTCCAGCATTTCTTTAGCTGGAATATCTAGGTGGTTTGTCGGCTCATCTAATATTAGTAAGTTAGCAGGACGTAAGAGCATTTTTGCCAACGCCAGACGAGCTTTTTCTCCTCCACTTAATGCTCCAACTGCCTTAAATACTGTATCACCAGTAAATAAGAAGCGTCCCAAAAGCGTGCGGACTTCTTGATTATCCCAATCGGGAACTTCATCATGGATAGTTTCCATAACAGTTTTCTTCAAGTCCAAAGCTTCTGCTTGATTTTGCTCAAAGTAACCGGGAATAACGTTGTGGTCGCCTAATTGAACGATACCTTCAGTGGGTGGTTCCATACCCATAATGACGCGCAGAAGGGTAGATTTCCCAGCACCATTGGGACCAAGAAAAGCAATGCGATCGCCCCTTTCAATTAAGAGATTTGCTGACAAAAACAGGATTTTCTCACCATAAAGATGAGTTAAATCTTTAATTTCTACTACCTCACGTCCACTGCGTGGTGCGGGGGGAAAACGAAAATGTAGAGTTCTTACCCCAGCAATTGGTGCTTCAATGCGCTCGATTTTATCGAGTTGCTTTTCCCGGCTTTTCGCCTGGGTACTACGGGTAGCACTGGCGCGAAATCTATCTACAAATGTTTGCTGCTTTTCTAATTCTTTCTGCTGGCGTTCGTAAGCACTAAGCTGTGCTGATTGACTTTCGGCTTTTTGTTCCAAATATGCTGAGTAGTTACCAAGGTAGGTACTAGAAACGCCACGTTCGGTTTCCACAATTTGGGTGCAGAGGCGGTCAAGGAACTCCCGGTCATGGGAGACTATTACCATCGGCGTAATTAGTCCTCTGAGGTAATTTTCTAACCACTCAATGGTTTCTAAATCTAGATGGTTAGTCGGTTCATCCAGCAGCAACAAGTCGGGTTTTTGCAGCAGAATTTTACCTAAACTCATCCGCATTTGCCAACCACCACTAAAGGCACTGACGAGGCGATCGCCATCTTCTAGCCCAAACCCCATCTCTGGTAAAATTTTCCCGATGCGTGCATCTAAGTTGTACCCATCCAAGGCTTCAAATTTGCGCTGCAAGCGATCCAACTTGTCAATCAGTCGATCTAGTTCCTCTGGAGTAGCCGTTTCCATCTCTCGTGGCACGTGCGTCAGAAATAACTGTACTTCGTTGGCTTCTTTGAAGACAGTCCAAAATTCTTCTCTAACGGTGCGAGTGGGGTCTACTTCAAACTCTTGATTGAGATAGGCTATGTGTAAACTATTAGGACGGATGATTTCGCCAGCAGTAGGTTCGATTTCCCCAGAGATGATTTTCAATTGGGTGGATTTTCCCGCGCCGTTGACGCCGACTAAGCCAATGCGATCGCCTGGTTTAACTTCCCAGTTGATATCTTTGAGAACTTCGCCTGTGGGATAAATTTTACTTATATGTTCTAGTCGCAGCATTAAGTTTCTCTCAGGTAGGGAGTGGGTGGTTGAGGACGAAGTACTAATACCGCTTCCAATATTAACAAAAATTAACTATAAATTCTTCGTGAAAAAGTCTAGGGTTATGCAAACTAAATTTGGCTTGAGTCACGCAGAAAACTTACTGCATTACTATCAAAGCTGTATTGGTGTTATTTGTCTGACTTCTTCAGCACTCAAATCTAAGGTCTCTGCTACTTGTTCAACAGTCAACCCTATTGCCAATATTGTTGGTACTGCTTTTAGTTTACCTTTAAGCTAAAATTGTTCAGCACCTTCTTGGCTTGAAAAATTTGATTTGCTTTTCATGTATTACTTTGTTCTCCAGAACCATCCCGCACTTGTAGCAAGCGCTCTTTTGTTATGCCTAATATCCGTGTAAGGGGTGCTAACAAACTATCATCAAACGCTTGTCCGGCATAAATATTATTCAGTTCTGTGGGCGACAATTTAAAGGTATCGCAGAATTTAGCAAACTCCTGGTTACTCAAGTCAAGTTCCTTTTGTCTGTCCCTAAGTAAAACAGCGATCGCTCTGGTTCCATGCTTCGGACGCTCATTAGTTTTTATATATTTTTCCATTAAATAATAGACTTTATTCGTATCACCACCCATTTTTTTAATTAAATCAGTACAAGCCATTTTTAGTGCTTTCTTTAAAACATCTTCTTCATTTAAAAACTTAATAACTTCAATAGCATATTCTGGTTTAAAAAATCCGACCAAATCACCTTTATAGTAAACTGGTATATAAGGCTCGTTTGCTTCCAATTGCCAATCTAAAGGCTCATTGCGTAGCGACATAGATACCCCTCTAAATCATTTAAGATTTCCCCATTTTAAAACCATTTATTCCTTAACTGCCAGTGGTTATATTTTGGTAAGATATCTAAACATTTCAATTGTTAGAATCACTGCAATTTGTTGTCAGGAGAAGTTTTTTCCAAGGATCTTAAACTTTGGCAAATTGTCTTGAGACTGGAAATCAGTGGCTCAGATTCAAAGCTTTAACCACGGGATCTATATGAAGTATGGCTATGGAAACTAAGCTGCAAGGAAGCTATCCCTATGTTTGTGTAGTCACTATGTATTTGCACTCGAAGCTCAAACTCAACTAAAAGTTAGCGATCGCTCTGCCGACCTCCAAGTGACTAAAGAGTTCTCAGAAGAACGTTTGATATTATTATGATAATTGAAAAAGCATTGCTTTTGTTTAAATAATATAAAACTGATTAAGTATTTTTAATTCGGAATCGGCTTTTGAGTAAAGGTTAAGAGTTAAAGGTTTTGTCTTTCCCATTTTGCGCTTAAGTGAGAAGTATTGATTGCATACAAAAACTCAATACAATTCAAAAAGCCTTAGTTTCTATTGCCTATTACCTAGTTCCTACCAAGCCAAATAACTTTGCTAAACTTGTACGAAACTGGCTAAACTCATAGGCTTCAATCGTTTTTTGTTGCAAGTATTCTGCTTGGTAAACTACTGGATTAGAGCAATCGCCTTGCAGAATTTCAATCAGACAATCAGCAATTTCTTCTACATTATCAGGGTCAACTAAGCATCCCAGTTTTCCCTCAGCCAATGGATCTATAGAACCATCTTGATTCCCAGCTAACACTGGTTTTCCACAAGCTAAAGCTTCTAGATAAACAATCCCAAATCCTTCACCTTTACTAGGCATAGCAAAAACATCACACAGATTGTAATGAGCGCACAATTCTTCATCTGGCACAAATCCAGCAATAGTAATACAATCTTGTAGATTTAAGCTATTAACTAAAGCTTTAATTCGAGGTAAATCATCTCCCTTACCTGCAAGAATAAAGTGAACATTAGGGATATACAAACGTACTTTAATTAAAGCATGAATAATTTGGTCATAACCCTTATATTTTGCCATACGTCCCATGCGTGTGACTGTGAGAATTACAGGCTGCTCATCTCTTAAGTTATATCGTTTGAGCAAGTATGTAGGTTTAGGCTTTATTTGAAATTGATTGGCATCAAAGGTATTAGGTAAAATAACTATTTTTTCGGAATCAATATTTATTTCTTGAAGCAAGCGTAGGCGAGTATAATTACTAACACTAATAACTTTATCTGCTTTTTGTAATGCTAATTTTGTAACATTATTTTCAATATCCCAAACTTCTAAGCCATGAGCAACTACCCAGTAAGGAATCCCAGTTATCAGTTTGAGAAAATAACAAGCAGTAGCATAGTTAACATGGGTTGATATGACTACGTTAGGACGTTGGAAAGTAGCTAAAATAATTATTTTGGTAGCAAATAAAATAGTTTGCAACAATCTTGGTAAATGTCCAAAGTAATGAAATCTTGTTGAATTTAAAAATTCCGAGCCTTGGGGCTTTTTTAAATTGTGCTTATCATATTTCAGAAACACATCATAGATAGCTTCAGGATATAAATCTTGTAATGCTTTCAGCAAAAATGTTGAGTAAACTTGAATACCTCCCTTAAAACCAAACATATTGGGAAATATTAAGTGAAAATGAGAGTTATTGATTGTATCTGTTCTAAACATTGTAATTAATTTAATCTCTATTCTTGCATGACAAAATCTTTTCGAGAATTTATAGCTGCTGCCAGAAAATAAAACTCAATGGTTGTAAAAGTATAATCTTCAACAAAAAAATCTGGCATTTGAGAAGCTAAAAACATCATAATCGGAACGATAGTCACGGGATTAGCATATTTAACTTTAGAAGCGATTTGTAATAAAAAATTAGTGAATATCAATAATCCAGTCACTCCTTGTTCTACTAACACATTTAAAAATATGTTATGTGCATGAAAACCTTTCACTCCAAAAACTTTCACTCCTATATGTTCTGCAAAAACTCCTACACCTATACCAGTAATTGGTCTTTTAATAGTTTCAATAATAGCAGCTTGCCAAAGAGCAAACCTTGACAAAGCTGTTCCTACAGGACTAGGAAGTACTATATCACTCGGATTTGGTAAAAATAAATTAATTAATGGAAATATTTTACTATCCCCCAAACCAATTCTATATGTAGATACTGGGATAGATATAATACATAAAAACCATAAGCTAATTATAATAATCATTTTTTTTACATTAATAATTTTATATATCAATAAAAGAATTATACCAAAGATAAAAATTAACCAAGAATTTCTACTGGCAGAAAATGCTAGAGAAGTTAAAAAAAGAAATTCACTTATATATAATTCAATTTCGGAAATATTTTTTTGTTTTTCTAAAATCAGACTTAAACATAATCCAATGCTCATTATTACCCCAAACTGATTAGGATTTTGCATGATTGAACCAATTTGAGGATAAAAGCTGGGGAATTTTAGTAACTCAAAAATCCAATGATTGGGAACTAAAGCTTCTAAAAAACCAAAAACCGCAATTATCTGTAGTAAGTACAATATAGAACGATAGTAAAATATTAAAGATGATGTTTTGAATTTTCCATAAGTTAAGAATAGAAAAGAAGAAAATATTATAAAATAAGTAGAGTACTTAATAGTGTAAGTAATGGCGGTATTTGGAAATTGACTAACTAATGATGATACCCACATCCATAAATACAATATACTCAGAGATATCAAAATAGTTTTATTTTTTTTGATAATTTGTACCGTATCTTTTAAAGACAAACTAATTATACCAAAGCTGAATGCAGGAAGTAGTAAATAATGAATACCAATATTGATTCCAGGAAATTTAATTCGCCCTAAGAGCGAAGAAAATAGTATGAGTAGGAAAAATATATTAATCATAAATTTATTATTTGAAAGTGATTTTTGGATAAAATTAAGCATAATTTTGTAGTTAATAATTTAAAATATAATAATCTGTTAGCTTTCATTACAGTGAAAGCCAAAAAATCCGTCATAAGATTGCTTAAGCTGCTCGAAATAAGCTATGTTCCTCAATAGAACACACACGTTTTTCTTGAAGATATTTAATTTTTTGACAACACAAAACCTAAATTGTAAGCCAAATTGTAGATAAGAATAGGTTTTTTGATATTTTTTTGATCGATAATTTTCAACCCTGTGGAGGATATTATCACAAGACAGTTACTCACGGATATCAAACTAAAAATTTACTCTCAGGACTTTTTAGTGAGTTACTTGCCAAATTTTGAGAATATTTTCACCACTTCCACCGCCAGCAATAGTTTGTCCATCTGGGCTGATAGCAACGGCATAAATATATCCAGAACCCGTCTCTAAAGTGCGGATTTTTTCTCCTGTTAACGGATTCCACATTTTGATAGTCTTATCACTACTGCCACTGATAAGAGTGAGATTATTTAGAGTAGTGCTGGGCAAAAATACGACAGAATTAACCTTATCATTATGTCCCTTTAAGGTATGAATTAATTTTCCTGTCTCCAGATTCCACAATTTAATTGTCTTGTCGTTATTCCCACTGGCTAGGGTTTTGCCATCGGGAGCAAAAGCAACTGAAAGAACTGACCCACCATTTCCGTTGAGGGTGCGGATTAAGTTTCCAGTCTTTAGATTCCACAGTTTAATTGTTTTGTCCCAACTCCCACTAGCAAGGGTTTTGCCATCAGGACTGAAGACTACAGATTGAACACCATTGGTATGTCCTTCCAAGGTACGAATTAACTTCCCTGTCTCCAAATCCCAGAGTTTGATTTTTCTATCCTTACTAGCACTCCCACTGGCAAGGATTTTGCTATCAGGACTGAAAGCTACGGAAGTAACTCCGTCAGTATGTCCTTTGAGAGTGCGAATTAACTTTCCTGTTTCTACATTCCACAGTTTGATTGTCTTGTCTGCACCTCCACTGGCGAGGATCTTGCTATCAGGACTGAAGGCTATAGTCCAAATCCAATTGGAATGTCCTTCGAGAGTGCGGATTTCCTCTTTAGTAGCCAGATTCCATAGCTTGATTGTCTTGTCATCACTAGCACTACCAAGGATTTTGCCATCAGGACTGAAAGCTACCGAATTCACATCGCTAGAATGCCCTTTGAGAGATTTGGTTAGATAAGAACTTTCCAGGACATTTTTTTGGGAAGTGACAGGCTGAGAAATCGGCTCAGAAAACTCGCTTATTGCATTAGGACGAGTTTGGAAATACCAAACTCCCCCCCCCAATCCCAACACCAAAAGACTAGTACCTAAAATCAGTTGAGTTTTGAGCTTATTATTTGGTTTTGGTAAAGCTAGCTTAGTGTTTGCTGAAGTAGCTGTAAATGTTGGTGTAAGTAGAGTTGGGGGGATTGATGATAATGGTGGTAGCTGAGATGTCAAGTCAGCGATGACTTCATCAGTGGATTGGTAACGCTTTTGGATATCTAATTGCAACAGCTTATCCAAAACTTCACCCAATTCTACAGACAGAGAACCTCCGTCTTTACCTGGACTGTTCAAATATTGCTGCCAAGATGCAACCCAACCATAACCCTGCTGTATCCACAGTTGAGAGGGGCGAACCCCGGTCAGCAGGTGAAAGCAAGTCGCCCCCAAACTAAATAAATCACTGGCTGGGTAAGCTTTGCCATCTTGCATTTGTTCAAGCGCTGTGTAGCCGTGTGAGCCAATGACAGTGCCAATTTTAGTTTGCACTGTTACTGTTAGCTGCTTGGAGGCTCCAAAATCGATTAACACTAATCGCCGATCGCTTTGACGGCGAATAATATTTTGTGGTTTGATATCTCGGTGAATTACTCCGCGTACATGGATAAACTTCAGCACGGGGAGTAAATCTAGTAAAAGTTCCCGAATCTCTCTTTCGTTATAGCTTCCCCGCATCTCCCATTCTTTCAGCAAGTTTTGCCCATCAATAAACTCCTGTACCAAAAATAAATAGTTATTTTGCTCAAAATAAGCCAATAAAGTGGGAATTTGGGGATGTTCGGCTAGTTGTTGAAGTCGGCTCGCTTCTTGTTTAAATAGTTCAACGGCCTTTGTGAGCGGGCCAGTTCCTTGAACTTTTGGTGCAAATTGCTTGACAACGCAGCATTCATTTAGTTTATGTACATCTTCTGCCAGATAGGTTCTGCCAAATCCGCCCTCATCTGACAACACCCGAGTGGGACGATAGCGACCTCCCACTAGGGGTATCAATTCCGCTTCACAACTGTGACAATAGTTGTTTTTATCAGAATTTAGAGGTTTTTGGCAATCGGGATTCACGCAACAGAGCATACTGGGAATCCATTTCATTGGGGGTATATATTCATCTTAAGTCATGCAGTATAATCTCTCTTGTTAGTCAATCTCACTGAGATACGATACAAATCGCCAATTTACTTACCTCATCAGGTATTGAACAATTTAAATAACTTAAGAAAAAGTTGTACTGTTTAGTTATGCCTTTTGATTAATTGACTGGCGTGATTTCGATATGTATATTATGTATCCATTCTCTATTTATTAGTCCAACAGCATTTGGCTAACTGTGGCAAAATATATCGGTAAAAATCCGAAAAGCAGGAATTACAGTTTGTAGCTCTACGTGAAAACATAGTAAAACCTCACGATTCAGAATAGTTAAAGAATCAAGATACTAAATTTCAATTTACTATTCCAAATAATTTAAATTTATTTCCTGAGTGAAAAACAGTAAGTTAAATTAATCCATCATCTTAATACAAAAATGTCGGCAAAATTAGGAGCATAATTATGCTAGTAGAAAACAATAACTATCGTCGCAAATTCAATCAGATTTTAATTTACTGCTTGAGTAGTAGTTTGGCGATCGGGGTTAATGTACTGCCTATCGATGCTTTAGGAAAACCTCAAAATTATCAAGACTTTTTGATTGCCAAATCACCAGATGAGAGACAACCAGAAGCAGTAGAGAAAGGAATTGAGCAAATTCCTGCTCCTCAAGTTTCAGTATCTCCAAGACGGAAGCCATCTATTGAGTCACCAATACAGACTCGTCGGACATTAGCGAACTCAGACAATTCCGAGCGATCCTCTAATGTTTCCAATAATACCTCTAGTTCTAGATCGTCTAGACGTAGAGCTTCTAACTCAAACACTAATCGTTCTAATGTTGGCTCAGGGAGAATTCGTAAGCCAAGTTCTAACGTAGCTACAGTTAACAACCAAAATACCGAAAATTCACAAACACCTACTTATAAAGAAATTAACTTTGTCGATGTTGCATTGGGTATTCTGAGTAAAAATGACTTTCAATCTCAAGGTAGATATTTTCATTTCTACCAGTTTCAAGGTAGAGAAAATCAATTAGTACAAATTAGGCTTGTTGGCAGCAATGATACACGCAGAACAAATAACTTGAGTTTAAAACCCTTGTTGTTTCTGCACGATCCTGATAATAATATCATTGTCAAAAAAGGTACTTTGGATAAAAGCAGTGATGGCGATGATGCATTCATTTTTGCACGATTGCCTGTGAACGGTACTTACAAGATTGCAGTTACTAGCCAAGATCCTGGTGAGGTAGGTCGCTATAGTTTAGCTCTTAGAAATGATAGAGCTAGCTATACCTTAGATGAATCAGGTCAACTCAGTGCTAAAAGTTCAACCTTAAAACAAAATGGAGGTGCTTACAATGTTTCTAATTTTCAAGGTAAAAAAAATCAGCTTGTAAGTATTCGTGTAGATAGTGTTGATGAAGAGTTTTCTCCTTACATAGCTTTGCTAAATTCGCATGGACAGACGATCGCTATAGATAAAGACAAAGACAAAAATGGTCTCTATACTGCTTTAATTGACCGAGCTAGGTTACCTGAAGATGACACTTACTATATAGTTGTTACTTCCAAGAATCCACAGGAAAATGGTAAATATAGATTGACTATCTTCTAAGGAAATTTAATTTACTCAAGACGATTCCACGAAACTTCGGCTATCAAAATATTTGTAGCAAAAATTTCGGAAATTGCTGATATTATTTCCTGACACAACTGAGAGCAATACTTAGTTTAACGTTGTAGGCATCGCCTCTAAATCCTCAGATGAAAGGATGCCTACTAGTACTCGTACTAAATCTTCTAAACCTTCAGGAACTCGATAAAGTTTAATATCTTCTGTAACCTGCTTATTTTCTCTATGAAGTATACCAAATTTCCAATCATCTCCGTTGGTAACTGCTCCATATAAAATACCTGATTGATTATCTAGGGATTGATCTAGAGCTATTAATTCTACTGCTAGCTGTGTAAATCCTCTTCTAATATCTGATTGTTTGGCTTCAATCACTAATAGAGAGTTAGATTGATGTAAGTAATAATCAAAAGTACCTTTGAGTTTTTCATTAACATGAATTGGATACTCACTATATAGTTTAGCCTTCGTTTGAGCGCATATTTCAGCAAATATCGGTGCAATTAAAAATTCCCTTATTGATATCTCAGCGCTGGGATTAAAAAGCTTTATATTGCGCCGCAAATAATTTTGTAAAAATTCTAAATAGCTCAGTTCACCAAAGTATTTTGGTAATTCTAATTCTGTGCGATCGTAGCTGTAATCAAACTCAGCTAGTACGTCTATTGTTGGATTAGGCAACAAAAAGTATTGACTAAAAGTGTAACTTTGATCGGGTTTTAAAATCCTATATTTATTCATGATTTTTTATTTTGTACGAACCACACCACAGATAGGATCGCTGGAATATCAATATTTAAAGATGCGATAAATCCCGTCTTTACACCAGGATTTTAGGCTTATGTGAACCGGAAGTAAGTCGGCAAGAATAAACCAAACTAGATTACGAAACGTAAATACACTTAAACTCTTATAAATGACGATCGCCACGATTTCGCTTTATTTACGTCGTTCTACTTATTGATTGCTCCAGTTCTCACTTACTCAGACAACCGCCAAATTTTAATAGTATTGTCCTCGCTAGCGCTGACAAGGGTTTTGTTATCAGGGCTGAAGGTAACGGATGTCACGGTGTTAGTGTGCCCCGCCAATGTGACAATTTCCTCTCCTGTGGCTGGATTCCAAAGTTTGATGGTGCGATCGCGGCTACCACTAGCTAAAATTTTACCATCAGCACTGAAAGCTACGGTTGTGACAGTGTTGCTATGCCCTGTAAGAGTACGAATTTCTCTTCCGGTAGCTAAATTCCAGAGTTTGATAGTGCGATCGCGGCTACCACTAGCTAAAGTTTTACCATCTGGACTAATAGCCACGGTTGTTACTGTTTGAGAATTTCCTTCGAGTGTGCGGATTGAGTATCCTTTTACCAGATTCCAGATTTTGATGGTCTTGTCAAAACTGCCACTGGCAAGGATCGCACCATCTTCGTTCATGGCTACCGATCGCACCCAGAATGTATGCCCTGTAAGAGTACGAATTTGCTCTCCTGTTGCTAAATCCCAGATTTTGATGGTGTTATCATCACTACCACTAACTAAGGTTTGGCTATCAAGGCTGATGGCTAGGGCATGAATTGAGTCAGAATGCCCTACTAGTGTCCGAATTTGTTTTCCTGTTGCCAAATTCCAGATTTTGATGTTGTTGTCATCACCACCACTCACCAGAATTTTGCCATCTGGGCTAATCACCACGGTATTCACCTGCTGAGCATAAGTATTGAGTGAAGAGATTAGTTTTCCTGTTGCTAAATTCCAAAGTTTAATTTTGCGATCGTCGCCACTACTGGCAATGGTTTTGCCATCAGGGCTGATGGCGACAGATAAAACCGAGTTTTCGTGTCCTTGAAGGGTATTAGCCAATGAAACTTTGTCGAAGGAAATCTTTAGCGACTGACTCAAAACTGCATCATTTTGACCAGGACTATGGTGCTGAATTAACCTAGAAGACAAACTGGTTTGAA
Source organism: Nostoc sp. C117 (assembly GCF_043099735.1). Lineage (NCBI taxonomy): Bacteria > Bacillati > Cyanobacteriota > Cyanophyceae > Nostocales > Nostocaceae > Nostoc > Nostoc sp. C117. The sequence goes on along the minus strand of NZ_CP170991.1, from coordinate 7,854,236 downwards.
TCCGGCGAAAATATTTATACCAAGATTCGCTGAATCCAAACAACAGAATCAAAGCACTTACCAAGATTAAAATTCTTAGTAGAGGATAACTTTTTGGTAAATATGATGCTTTAGTTGGTGGTATTTTTCCAGATGACTTACCTGCTGGTGGTAATGCAAGTAGTTGTTTTGGAGTCAAGTCTCTAAGAACTTCATCGGCTGATTGGTAACGTTCTTGAATGTCTTTTTTCAAAAGCTTGTCCATGACAAAATCCAATTCAGGATTTAATGGACTCCGTAAATATTGCCGCCAATTACTCACCCAAGCATACCCAGATTCCATCCACAACTGAAACGGGGAATTTCCCGTTAGCAAATGAAAGCAGGTAGCCCCTAAACCGAACAGATCGCTGGCGGGGAAAGCTTTACCATCTCTAATTTGTTCTAGAGGCGAATAACCATGTGAACCAATAGATGTGCCAGATTTATTTTGAACTCTGGCTGTAAATTGCTTTGAGGAACCAAAATCAATCAGACTTAATCGCCCATCACTTTTATGCCGGATAATATTTTCTGGCTTGATATCTCGATGAATAATTTGGCGATCGTGGATAAATTTCAGGATGGGCAGTAAATCTAGCAAAATAGCTTGAATTTCCCTAGGATTATATGTTTTGCGCTGTTGTAACTCCTTTAATAAATTTTCCCCATTGATATACTGCTGCACCAAATATAGACAGCCGTCCTGCTCAAAGTAAGCTAGGAGAGTCGGAATTTGGGGATGTTCTCCAAGGTCTTGTAATCGCTGCGCTTCTTCAGCAAACAACTCCATCGCCTTTTTTTGCGACCAAGTTCCTTGGAATTTTGGAGCTAATTGCTTAATTACACAGCGTTCATTGAGTTTATCTACATCTTCTGATAGATAGGTTCTCCCAAATCCCCCTTCATCTGAAAGGACTCGGATGACACGGAAGCGATTTCTTAAAAGTGACACCAGTGGAGTGCTACAACTTTGGCAAAACTTCTTTCCATTGGGATTCAGGGGATTTGGGCAATCGGGATTTAAGCAGCAGATCATGATCTGACAGGCGCGACTGCATGACAACTTAGGCTAAGTTTGCCCCGTATTTTCCCTGAAAAAATTAGCTCTCGCTTACTTGTGGTAGAAAAACCCTGTTCTGGGGATTAGGGGAATTACTTGTATCGGTTAGCGTTTGTAAATAGTAAGCTTTGACGCATTTAAATAGCATGTTTAGTCGTGAACTTGTCATTTGTCATTGGTCATTGGTCATTTGTCATTTGTGAATAACCAATGCCAATGCCCTATGCCCCATGCCAATACCTAATAACAGTCTTCTCCTGTGGAAAACGTTGCGGTAACACGAAAAAATGTGCTGTTTAGCGCATTAGCTTAGTTAGTTTTCCACAGATGAGGAAAACTACGAGAGCCATAGGATTAATTATTCTTTCGATTATATAATAATCTGAATAGAATTTTTTTCATAAGTGTTAGCCTTAGTAATTTTTCTTGTATATTAGCAATCAACAAGTGACTAAGTATTAAAGATTAACCCCGATTAATTAACCATTACGGACTAGAAAACTTAGTCACAATACTTACTAATTTAGTTTTTTGTATTTTCAATATTTCATGATTAATATTTATTTGATACTCGATCGACTTAACTATGCGACCTTGTTTATTTTATTCTTCCTCTCCATTTCCGAATGGCAGTAGCAGTTCTGACTAAAGGTGGCAGGTATACATCAGAATTTTCCTGTTGTGTAATTTCAGGTTGTCTAATTTTGTTATGTGTAATTTCCTGATGTTCAATTTCGTGTTGTTTAATACTTTTATTTTTCAATTTTTGGATAGTTAGACAGTTAGCTAAATTAGACAAATAATTTACCTCATTTAAAGCTTTTATGACTTCGTCCGCAGTTTTAAAGCGATCTTGTAAAGAAAATTTCACCATTTTTCCTAAAATTTTGGCAAAACTATCGCTAATATTTACCTCTTTTTGCCAAGCGATTTCACCAGTATTTGGGTCTTGGTCAAATTCTAAAGGACTTTTAGCGGTCAACATATAAATACAAGTTACACCCAATGCATAAATATCACTGGCATAAACTGGACGTAGAGAAAACTGTTCTGGTGGCGCAAATCCTAGAGTCCCGATAAAATTGGTGTTTGCAGATAAATTAATTGAGTTTTCACAAGCATCAATTAATTGTTCTTTGACTGCACCGAAATCTATTAGCACTATTCGCCCATCATCCTCACGCCGTAATAAATTTTGGGGTTTAATATCCCGATGAATCACCCGATGTTGATGAAGATACTGTAATACTGGTAAGAATTCTTGTAAAAACTGTTTCACTGAGGCTTCACTTTTAGTTCCAGTTTGCCGAACTTCTCGCGCTAAAGTCGAACTCTTTACGTATTCTTGAACTAAATAAAACTCCTGATTTACCTGAAAGTAGTCTAACAACATAGGAATTTGAGAATGACTACCAAGTTTAGCCAAGGTTTTTGCTTCTTTTTCAAAGTGCATACATGCCCTTTGCCAACTTTGGGGACTAGTCACTTTTGGACAAAGCTGTTTAATTACACACAAGGAATTCCCTGGCAATAAGATATTTTTGGCTAAAAATGTGATGCCAAAACCACCTCTACCCAAAACTTGGAGTATTTTATAGCGATCGCCAATTAACCGCTTGAAATTAGACATTTGACCAAGCTGAATCTGTTGGGAAAGGCGATCGTCAGAATCCGTAATTTTGTGAGAAAAGCGATCCATTAGTAGAGAATATCTGCTCTGAAGTGTTTTTAATTCTACGACAAATATTCTTTGGCATCAGTAACATTACTAGATCTTTGCTAAATCATCATTACTCTCCTAATGAAAAATTCAAAAAACAAAAATAAATTTATGTAAACATTACGGATTGACAAGAAAGAGTAAAACTGTATTAACAATTCATAATAATTTGTAACTACGTTATGGGCGGGGTCTAAATCCTACCCATAACACAACACGCTTGGCTTAAGGGTTATTAGTATAGATAATTGGTCTACAGAAGACGCGATAAATCGCATACAACATGGGAGTTTTGTTGCTTATTCTGAACTGTAATAATCCATAGAGGGACGAGCTGTAGTCTGATACTGTGTGTAGCTTGCTTTTCCATAGGGGTGCGAATACTCAGCTTAGGAATTACCAAGAAATAAATTATCTATTCTTGTGGGGTGGGTATCTTACCCGCCTATAGCCGAAGGCGGGCGAGACGCCATTGATGTCAACTTAAGGTTAAAACCCATTTGTCAACGATAGGTTTTGTGAGGAACGAAGTATAAAGGTGAACTTTTTTCTGACTTTTATACGCAAGTTGGGAGTGATGCTAATAAACAAAGCATTAATAGTCCCTGAAAAAGTTCGTTTTTTGTCCCTTTCAAACCGAATTTTTCAGCCTAAATGCTTATTGACATAGTAAGTTTGAGCTTAACTTGACACCAATGGCGAGACGCCGACCCCACAAGAAAGAATTGGATATTTTTTTACTTGGAAGTCTCTTAGCTAGGTATCAGTTTAATTACAAATTACGAATTAGTAATTATCATTGATTTCTAAGGCACTTCAATGGGAATCAAAACATTTTCTGGCAAATAGTTGCAAAAACGTCCTTCATCTGCAAGCACCAAAATCAGGCGCAGGGTATAATCTGGGGGAACTTGCAAATCTGCCCAAGGTACTGCCAACTCTAAACAACTATTTATTGCTACTTGAGCGCGACTGAAACGAGGTTGCCATTGATAATTGTCTCCAGCTTCCCGAAATTGAATCGATTGCGTTAGCAAGTTAACTTCTAGAAGATGGTGGAAAAGGTAATTAAGTGGGGCTGCATCTGGTAAATCTGCTAAAGGAACTGGGCTGTTGACCATTGTTTTTTCTGGATAGAACCACAGCAAATTTAACTCTGTCGGCAAATCGTGCCCTGGTGTAGCACCAGTTTTAAAGTCCAACCGCACGTAGAAATTTAGGTGATCGACTCCATACCAAAGTCGCTGGATGACGCTGCTATTGTGCATTGTCCCCCGCGCCCCGCCTATTTCTATGCGTCCCGCTTTATCCCAATCTTGTTCATCACCTTTACCATCAATGACAGGATGAATAAATCCTTGTGGAGTGTGGTTTGCCTGTGCTTCGTGGACTTCGACTGGTTGCTTGAGATACGGCGGAACGGGTTCATTTAATGCCTTGTAAATGCCAAATAAATGTTCTCGAAACAGCTGATCGAAGATGGCATCTTGATTTGAGGAGTGTCCTGCACCAAACCACCAGAACCAGTCAGAACCCTCTGCAGCATACAATGCTTCCCAGGCTTCTGGATTGTTTTCTTCCGTAGCTTCGGGATGACTTGCGAGCATTTCCCTGGCTTGTGTCAAGTAATCCCAAGCCCGATTTTTGGCAGGATCGCCGATCCAAGTGGTGAAGCTGCCATCTACCCAAGAACCGCTATGTAGTTGTCCTCCAGGGATGGTGGCTGTGGCTGGAAATTCTTCGAGAAATTCGGAGACAGTGACGAGTTTGAGATGAGGTTCATCGCTTAAGCTTTGATATAAAGCTTCTAAGAAAGGTTTGCCGTCTTGGGGATAAAATTCCCAGCAATTCTCGCCATCTAAAGCGATGGTAACTAGCCAAGGTTGGTCACTTTGGCTATCTCTTTGCATTTTAGCGATCGCTTGTAAATGTCCCACTAAATCCGCAGCTGCCTTTTTTGCTGGCATGGCGCTGTAGGTAAAGCCAATCAAATCTGATAATCTGTGGTCACGAAACACAATGGACAAATCACCCTCTGCGGTTTGGAGGCGATAGGGTCGGTACAATAGTTCTGGTTGCTGCACATTCCCCGCCCCATCCCGATGAAAAAAGTGTCTCAGCGTCCACCCTAAGACGGCTTCATCTGAGCATATCCACTTAAATCCTTGGTTAATAATGTGTGGAAGTACTGCCGGACTTACTGACTGTTCCGAAGGCCACAAACCGCGAGGTATCTGTCCAAAGCGGTCTTGATAAAACTTCCAAGCTTTCTGTAAGTGGCGGGGAATATCTTCTGCCCACTGAAAGCGCTGCTTCGGCAGTGTCATATTTGGCACAGCTACTCGACCGGAATTAGTATCAGCTAACAATGGTAAAATTGGGTGAGTGTAGGGCGTGGTGGTAACTTCTAGCTGTCCTGATTCCTGCATTTTCCGGTGTTGGGGGATAATGCGGCTGAGAATTTCTCGCTGTTTGGAATAAATGCGCTGGCGATCGCTTAAAGTAAAATTCCGACCCTGTTTTAACCAAGTAGCAATTGCTGGATCATCCCAAAACAGCGGATCGATCCAAGCCAAATTGTGCCAAGCTAGCAAATCACCATAATCTGGCAATTCCCAATTTGCTAAACACCAAGCTTGCCCTTTTTCCTGTCTTTGCTGGTACAACTCGGCATAGCGGGGATGAGGGTCAATCAGAGTGTGGTGATTGGCATCGAAAAAGTGTTGGATAATAAATTCCCGCTGTTGCTGGGTGATTTGTTCATCCGGTGTCAAGCTGGCTGTAAGGTAAGGGTCAAAAGCAGTGCCAGCAATATAATCTTCCAGTTGCAATATCAACGATGGTACTAAATTAACCGTTTGGTGTAACTTAGGATACTGCTCTAGAAGTAATACCAAATCCAAATAATCTTTAGTCCCATGCAAGCGTACCCAAGGTAAGCGGTACTGCTGACTAGGAGATAGCGAAATGCCGCTGCCAGGGGACTTGTACAGCGGCTGATGTTGATGCCAGATAAAAGCGATGTAGAGAGGATGGGACATAGCGAGTGATTAGGGATTAGGGATTGGGAGTTACAAATTAGGGGTTAGGTATTAATGATAAATTATGAATGAAAAAATCCATTCTTCCCCAGTCCCCATTACCTCTTATCCCCAGTCCCCAACGATGTACTGAGCTTGTCGTTGGCTCAGCCTCTCACAGAGAAGTGTCCCCAATGCACAGTTCTAGACTACTTGCTCAATTTCTGCAATTTCGGGAATCATTTCCTTTAGGCGGCGCTCAATACCCATTCTCAGGGTCATTGCAGAACTGGGACAAGAACCACAGGCACCCTGTAACCGCAGTTTGACAATAGGCCCATCGAGTTCGACGAGTTCCACGTTGCCGCCATCAGACATAAGATAAGGGCGCATTTCATCTAAAACTGTTTCAACGTTGTCAATTGTGAGTTCCATAGTTTAGACCTGTTTAGTTAGGGATGGGAATTGTATTGGGTATTGGGTATTGGGTATTGGGTATTGGGCATTTGGTATTGGGCATTGGGAAAATACTTACTACAACTTCTCTTGTCTCCCTCGGCTCCTCTGCCTCTTGAGATTCCTATGCACCGTCACCCATTGCCCATTATCCAAAATTTTCTTTTTCAGCTTTGTTAAATTGATCCTAGATCTAATTGCCGCTATATTGTTAGGCGTCAGTTTTTAATGACTTTTTACTAAACAACTGCTGATTTTAGGAACTTATATTTTGTGATTAGCTGAACAAATTTGTTATGTAAGCCTTTTTCCCTCCTTTCCTACTTTAGCGTTTAAAGTTGCGAACAGAAGGCGGAGAGTGGTGAGAAATCAATTCAAAATTCAAAATTGTTCGCGCAACATCTTCTAAAAAACAAAAAGACTGGGTGAGATGTAGCTTGAGCTTTCCGTAGGGTACTGCCAATGCCCAATGCCCAACTCAATACTCAACACTGTTTGTTGAGTCACTATCATTAGATGAAACTATCACCGGTTTTTGATATAGTGGCACTGTGAATGTGACTGTTGAGCCAAGTCCTTCGCCCAGACTGTAGAAATGTACCTCGCCGCCCATCGCTTCCACGAGCTTCTGGGAAATTGCTAGTCCCAAACCTGTACCACCATACTGGCGAGTTCGGGAGCCATCCACCTGAGAAAATAATTGAAACAGTTTATCTTGTTTGTCTAAGGAAACACCGATGCCTGTGTCTGCCACACGGACTTTTACCATACCTGGAAATTGCTGCTCTTGAAATTGCGCCTTTGTCTTGTTGAGTACTAAATCGGCGCTGACGGTGACGCCGCCTTCATGAGTAAATTTAATCGCATTACCTACCAAGTTCAACATAACTTGTAGTAGCCTTTGGTAATTGCTTTGGACAATAATTTCATCGGAGGTAGCAGGCATTTGCATCCGAAAGCTGAGGTTTCTCATTTCTGCTTGGGGACGCATGAAATTTTCTACATCACTAAATAGCTCATCTAGTTTGACTGGAGCGTAAGCTAACTCCATTTTCCCAGCTTCGATTTTAGCAATGTCTAAAATATCGTTGATGATATTCAGCAGGTGTATTGATAACTGATGAGCTTCTTGTAAAAACTGGTTTTGTTCTTCTGGGTCATCTGCCATCCCTTCCAAAATCAACTTCAAAAAGCCAATCATCCCGTTAAGGGGGGTACGGATTTCATGGGATACGTTGGCCAGAAACTCACTTTTGAGGCGGGAAGCTTCTTCGGCTTTTTTACGAGCTGTCTCTAATTCTTCATATAAAGTAGCATGAGCGATCGCAGTTCCCAATTGATCGGCTGCTTCTTTTGCCAGTTCTAATTCCGATTCTGTTAATGTGTAACATTCATCCTGCCAACTCAAGGCAATCAACCCATTGGCTTTGTCTTGATAGCAAGTCGCAACAACTAAAGTTTTCTGCTGCCCAAACCCCATATATCCAGGCATTTCCACCACAACTGGTTCTAGGGTTGCTAAAGCCTGAGCAAAGGCTGGTTCAGAAGCTATATCTATTTCTGACCCAAGCATTGCCTTGAGTTCTGGTTGGTGATATTCAGCCTTCACCTCTACTTTTGAACTACAAGGCTGATAAGGACAAATAATGCATCGTTCCAACCGCAATACTTTTCCCAAACTGTCAACTGTTTGCTGCCAAATAAGATGTAAATCCAATGTCCGCCGAATATTCCGGGTAATCCGATTTACGAGTTTTTGATGTTGTTGCGAACGTAAAGCCAACTCTATTTGTGTGGGGGCTTTTGATCGTACACCAACTTGTTTTTTACTGAGTGTTGCTTGTAATAAGCGTCCCATCACTAAAGCTGTAGTGGCAGCTGTTCCCAAACTTGGCATAATCGGACTAATCACTAAGTCCAACTCAAATAATTCCTGCCGATAGCTAAACCAGCACTGAAACCTTTCTGGGACTAAACTTGTCAAAATTCGGTGCAATCGTTCCAAATAGGCAACTTTATCCACCGGAGCAAAGGTTTGGGTGTGGTTCAGTTCATCAACTATTTTTTCGCTCTTTAACCCCAGGAGTTCGCTGTGCTGCCAACAAAAGGTCAGATAGCGCCCTGCCCCATCTTGCGTATACACCAACTCGGCTCCTAGAGTTGGTAATGAGTCATCAGTCTTACTGATAATAGATTCCTGATTTTGGGAAAATATATTCGGCAATTGGGAATTGGCAGTGATAATCATTAATTGAGTTGGATAAACAAACGGTATCCGACCAGGATTTTACCAAAGCTGCTCAAATCTTGGCATAAATTTTTACAGCTTTTACATTTTTAATTGGGTATTTTTTAGTATTCCGAAATTCAGATTCGCAAACTTTACTTTTGTTAAGTAGAATTGACAGCTGGTTAATAATGTCAATCGTTCCATTCACCGCGAGGAGGAACGGGAGTACGCACAGGCGTGCGTGTCAGTTCATCATCTCTTAGTATTTCACCCCGCAACCACTGGCGAATTGCTACTTCAATCACTTTACTGGGATCGTTAGTGAGATGCTGAATTTGCTCTAGTAATTCCGAATCTAGGCGGACAGCAATTTCTACCTTATCGGCTGGTGTGTTTTCCGCTTCGGTAGCTTTATGTTGGATATTCATAGGTTTATATACTCTGAATTGGTTTTGTTTAAAGCTTTGTAAAGTAGTTATATTCATAATTTGGGCTAATTCACTGAAAATCTTCAAAGGTATAGTTACATAGTTCCCTGAAATAGCACCAAAGTAACAGCTTTAAGTTTTAACTCGCATTTTTCATATAACTGACTAGACAAGAGCTTCTCTAGAAGTGTTGTCGGCAAATCAGTGATTCCGGACAATTACGGGTGGCAATTGCCCACGATCCCTACATGTACTTATTTACATTCATTGTAAGCTCCAAGCTGATGAATACTAACAGCGACAAATAGACTTTCATAATATTCTTAAAAGTCCACCTATTTATATGCAAAGTTAAAGATGGGGTGAAGAGGGGACTGGGGACTGGGGACTGGGTACTGGGTATTAGGATTAGGATTAGGAAAACTGTTCCTTAGTCTCTAGTCCCTAGTACCGCAACGCGTAATTCGTAATTCGTAATTCGTAATTATGATTACGTAAAGGTTCTACAGATTTAAAATGGGTGGTTTATTTCCGCCGTGTGGGACTAGTCCCTAATCCCCAGTCCCTAATCCCCAATCCCCAGTCCTCACTAAAACCGGAGCGTCTTGGCGAATAAAGCATTAAAATACATTAAGTAAATTGCTCTTTTAACTTTGGTTGCTGCTAAGGCAAAGATAGTATATGACTGACGTTCCCGCAGTTCGCATTCGCAATTTTTGTATTATTGCTCACATCGACCACGGGAAATCAACTCTCGCCGATCGCTTGCTACAAGCTACTGGCACTGTTGAAGACCGACAGATGAAGGAACAGTTTCTTGACAATATGGATCTAGAACGGGAGCGCGGCATTACGATTAAGCTGCAAGCTGCCCGCATGAATTACACAGCCAAAGATGGTCAGCAATATGTGCTGAATTTAATTGATACTCCAGGGCATGTGGATTTCTCTTATGAAGTGTCGCGTTCTCTTGTTGCTTGTGAAGGAGCGCTATTGGTAGTAGATGCGTCCCAAGGTGTAGAAGCGCAAACTTTGGCGAATGTATATTTAGCGTTAGAGAGTAATCTGGAAATTATCCCGGTTTTGAATAAAATCGATTTGCCAGGAGCTGAACCAGAACGGGTAATTGGCGAAATAGAAGAAATTATCGGTCTAGATTGCAGTGGTGCGATTCTGGCTTCTGCGAAAGAAGGAATTGGTATTGATGAGATTTTAGAAGCTGTAGTTGAGCGGGTACCGCCACCGCCGAACACCATCAATGAACGCTTACGAGCGTTAATTTTTGATAGTTATTACGACAGCTATCGAGGAGTGATCGTCTATTTCCGAGTGATGGATGGCACTTTGAAAAAAGGCGATCGCATCCATTTAATGGCATCCGGGAAAGAATTTGAAATTGATGAATTAGGTGTACTTTCTCCGACTCAAAAGCAAGTCGACGAACTGCACGCTGGCGAAGTAGGCTATTTGGGAGCGGCAATTAAAGCTGTCGCTGATGCACGGGTAGGAGACACAATTACCCTCAGTAAAGCCAAAGCAGAGGCACCTTTACCAGGTTACGCAGAAGCAAACCCGATGGTTTTTTGCGGTATGTTCCCCATTGACGCCGATCAATTTGAAGATTTGCGGGAAGCCTTAGAAAAACTAGAACTCAACGATGCAGCACTACATTACGAACCAGAAACTTCTAGTGCAATGGGGTTTGGCTTCCGTTGCGGGTTCTTGGGTTTGCTGCATATGGAAATTGTCCAAGAACGCCTAGAGCGAGAATATAACCTAGATTTAATCATTACAGCCCCTTCAGTGGTTTATAAGGTGATCACTCTGAAAGGTGAGGAACTGTACATCGATAACCCTAGTCGTTTACCTTCTCCCAACGATCGCGAAAGAATTGAAGAACCCTATGTTCAAGTAGAAATGATTACGCCGGAAACCTATGTCGGCAGCTTGATGGAGTTGTCACAAAATCGCCGTGGCATTTTTAAAGATATGAAATATCTTACCCAAGGGCGAACCACACTCACTTACGAACTACCATTGGCGGAGGTTGTCACCGACTTTTTTGACCAAATGAAATCGCGATCGCGCGGTTATGCCAGTATGGAATATCATCTGATTGGCTACCGTGAAAATCCCCTTGTGAAGCTGGATATTATGATCAACGGCGATCCGGTGGATTCCTTGGCGATGATTGTCCATCGCGATAAAGCTTACAACGTCGGGCGATCGATGGCAGAAAAACTCAAAGAACTTATTCCCCGCCATCAATTTAAAGTACCAATTCAAGCATCAATTGGCAGTAAAGTGATCGCCAGCGAACATATTCCTGCTTTAAGAAAAGATGTGCTAGCTAAGTGCTATGGTGGTGACATCAGTCGAAAGAAGAAACTTTTACAGAAGCAAGCAAAAGGTAAAAAACGGATGAAATCCGTGGGTACCGTCGATGTACCTCAGGAAGCCTTTATGGCAGTGCTGCGTTTAGATCAAAGCTAATTTGATTGTACTTAGTCCTCAAAGAGGATTAGCTGCAAGCAACAATATCTCAAACTCTGGTAACTTTACAAATATTCAGCCGCCTTCCAAGGCAGTTGGAAACTTGAGAAAAGTTGCCCGTCTTACTAGTTATCAGGAATCAAGGTGGGTTAACATCTGTCAATTTTAATTACAAAGGCTGCCAACAGCAGCCTTTGGTGTAGGGGTTTTAGCCATTAGAACTTTAAGTTCTGAAAAAATAAAGCTGCTTAAATTGAAACTGGCTTATTATTGGCTCAATACTTCTTGAGTGTGCCTCTAATGCGGGATTTCTAACATCAAAAATTATACTTTATTGTTGAAATTCAAAACATTATGAGCCGCAAGCAGGCGGAAGAAAAATTCTTCGAGGCAGAACAAAAGTATCGCACTCTAGTCGAACAAATTCCAGGTGTTTTTTATATATCACCGATTAATACTACTGCGAAAGTTGCTTATATTAGTCCGCAACTGCAACAATTATTAGGCATTGCTCCAGAAGATTGGAATCATAATTTATTCAATAGTTGGTTAGATTACACTCATCCAGACGATCGCGATCGCCTTTGGCAAGCGGTCAACACTACAATCTCTAACGGAGAGCCTTTGAGCATTGAGTATCGAATGATTAGGTATGATGGGAGAACAATTTGGGTACGAAATCAAGCTAATCTTATAGTCTATCTGGATGGACAAACTCAGGTACTTCAGGGTTTAGTGTTTGATATCAGTGAACGCAAAGAGGTAGAAGCAGCACTGCAAGAAAGCGAAGGGCGTTATCGTGCCATCCTCGAAGACCAAAACGAACTGATTGCTAGAGGCTTACCAGATGGAACTATTACCTTCATAAATCAAGCTTTTTGTCGATTTTTTGGACTGAAGCGGGAAGAGATTATCGGCCAGCACTATGAACCGATTGTCTTTGAAGAAGACCGAGAACGTGTGTATTGTGTAGTAAATTCCATCAGTTTAGAAAATCCTGTTGTCACCGTTGAAAATCGGGTTATCGCTTGCCAATCTCTGCGATGGACGCAGTGGATTATTCGAGGGATATTTAATGACCAAGGCACTTTGCTGGAATTTCAATCAGTGGGTCGAGATATTACTGAGCGCAAACGCGTAGAACAAGCTCTCAGTGACAGTGAGAAAAAATTTCGTGTCATCTTCAATCAAACTATTCAGTTTATGGGATTGCTTCAGGCGAATGGAATCGTCTTAGAAGCCAACCAAACAGCCCTAGATTTTGCTGGACTTACGCGAGAAGAGGTGGTTGGTCAGTTATTTTGGGAAGCAAAATGGTGGACAATTTCTCCAGAAATACAAACACAATTAAAAGCTGCCATCGCCATTGCTGCTAATGGTGAATTTATTCGCTATGAAGTTGATATTTTGGGTCGTGATAATCGAGTTATCACTATTGATTTTTCACTCCGTCCCATATTCGACGAAACAGGGCGTGTAACAGTCATAATTTCCGAAGGACGAGATATTAGTGAACATCAAGCTGCTCTGCACGAACGCGAGAAAGCTGAAGCTGCATTGCGCTCAAGTCAAGACTTTCTGCAAAAGGTTGCTAATACAATACCGCATATTTTGTATCTGTTTGACTTATTACAAGGAACAAGTATTTATCTCAACCAGCAAAGTTTTACAGTTTTAGGTTATTCTCCAGAAGAATTTTGTCAAGCAGATCCTCAATGGTTAATGAATTGCTTTCATCCAGACGACCAATATCTTTGCTATGATATACCGAGTCGCTTTGTTAATTTGAAAGACAATGAAGTTCTTTCCACCGAATACCGATTCCGACATAAAAACGGTGAATGGCGTTGGTTGAATACACGAGAAGTCGTATTTGCCAGAGATGCTAATGGTATTCCAACGCAGATTCTTGGCTCGGTAGAGGATATTAATAGTCGCAAAGAAGTTGAAGCGATGCTGCGACAACAGTCAGAGGGAGAGAGGCTAATTACTGAAGTAACTCAACAGATTCGGCGATCGCTGAATTTGGAAGAGGTTCTGAATACAACAGTTAACAGTATTCGGGAGTGTTTGCGTTCAGATTGCGTAGCTATTTACCAGTTACAAGCTGACGGAAGTGGTTACTTTGCAGCCGAATCAGTGGGTGATGGCTATCCCCAGAGATTAGAACAGACAACGTACCCATTTTGGATTAATGGAGATTTCAGTCACTATTATCAGGGATTACCTACGGTTTTGCATGATATTCAGCAGTCTGATTTTTCCCCTGATATTTTTGAGTTATTACAACTTTATCAGGTGAAAGCCGCGATGGTAGTGCCGATCGTCAATGGTGAGGATCTGTGGGGTTTACTTATTACTTATCAGTGTGCCAAATCTCGTTACTGGCAAGCATTTGAAGTTAATTTGTTGCAGCAACTGGCCAGTCAAGTAGCGATCGCCATTCATCAATCACTACTCTACCAGCAGCTACAAGCTGCCAATGAAGAACTGCAAAGATTGGCTACCTTAGATGGCTTGACTCAAATAGCTAATCGCCGCCGCTTTGATGAGTATCTCAAAACTGAGTGGCACAGACTAAAACGGGAGCAAGTCTCACTATCGTTAATTTTGTTCGATGTCGATTTTTTTAAACGCTACAACGATACCTATGGTCATTTAGCAGGAGATGATTGTTTGCGGAAAGTGGCAAGTGCCTCATTAAGTATTGTTAAGCGTCCCGGAGATTTAGTCGCGCGTTATGGCGGAGAAGAATTTGCGGTAGTTCTCCCGAATACAGAGATTGAAGGCGCAATTTATCTAGCTGACTCAATTCGGCAAGCAGTACGCGACTTGGGGATTCCTCATGCTCGGTCTAGCGTGTCTGACTGTGTAACTGTGAGTCTAGGTGTTGTCAGTATTGTGCCAAATTCCGAAATCTTGCCGCAAGACTTGATTAATGCAGCAGACAAAGCACTTTATACAGCCAAACAACACGGACGCGATCGAGTTCGTGCTGTTTACTTTTCGCCTCCTTAGGGCTTTTGATTCCTAGCCCACAGTTCATAACCTTTGATAAGCTTTAAAAAAATAACTGTTAAAAAATCTAAAAATTTGAGGAAATGCACTCACTAAAATTGTCAGACTTGTATTTTTAGATAAATCTAGTTTTTTAGATATTTGTAAAGTGTCGGGGAATCTAGCAGATGAAGATACTGGTACTGAGTTGGGAGTTTCCACCCAGAATAGTTGGGGGAATTGCACGTCATGTCGCTGAGTTGTACCCAGAATTGGTCAAGCTAGGGCATCAAGTCCACCTGATTACAGTGGAGTTTGGTCAAGCATCAATGTATGAGGTGGTGGAGGGAGTCAACATACATCGAGTACCAGTGGGGCATAGTAACGACTTTTTTCACTGGGTAGTCAATCTCAACCAGAGTATGGGAGATCACGGTGGTAAGTTGATTTTGGAGGAAGGACCCTTTGATTTAATTCATGCCCATGATTGGTTAGTAGGAGACGCTGCGATCGCTCTCAAGCATAATTTTAAAATACCACTAATTGCTACAATTCATGCTACGGAATACGGACGCTATAACGGTATTCATACAGATACCCAAAGGTATATTAATGGTAAAGAAACCTTGCTAGCTTATAACGCTTGGCGGATTATTGTTTGTAGCGACTATATGCGGCGAGAAGTAGAACGAGCGCTACACAGTCCTTGGGACAAAATTGATGTCATTTATAACGGTATTCGAGCCGAAAAGAAAAAACACCACGTAGATTTTCATGCTCTGGATTTTCGTCGCCAATTTGCCACAGACAATGAGAAAATTGTTTACTACCTCGGTCGTATGACCTACGAAAAGGGTATACCTATATTGCTCAATGCTGCACCCAAAATACTCTCAGAAATGGGAGGCAACGTTAAATTTGTCATCGTTGGTGGCGGTAATACTGACCATCTCAAGCGCCAAGCCTGGGATTTGGGAATTTGGCAGCATTGCTATTTTACTGGGTTTCTGACCGATGATTACTTAGATAAATTTCAAACTATTGCTGACTGTGCAGTGTTTCCGAGTCTTTATGAACCCTTTGGAATTGTGGCTTTAGAAAGCTTTGCTTCTCGTGTGCCTGTAGTGGTTTCTGATACAGGAGGATTTCCCGAGGTAGTGCAGCATACCAAAACTGGCATTGTGACTTGGGTAAATAACGCCGATTCTCTAGCCTGGGGAATTTTGGAGGTGTTAAAAAATCCAGGATATCGTCAATGGCTGGTAGATAATGCTTATGAAGATTTAGAACGACGCTTTAGCTGGCCGAAATTAGCTAAGCGAACCGAAGAAGTTTATCAACGAGTTGTACAAGAGCGATCGCAAATTCCCTGGTAAGGGACTGACAATTAAAAAATATCCACCTGTAGGGTCAAATGTACTGAATAGGTTCGGTTAAGCCAAGAGACGCGATAAATCGCCCTCAAGACGAAGGATTGATTATTGTAGAGACGGCGATTTATCGCGTCTTTGTGATTTAGAATTTTCATCAAAAAGCCCTAACCGAACCATATTAGAATAGTACTGACTTAAGCAAAAGTTGCTCCGTGGGTCTGCGAATTATTCAAGAAACTGGGGTTTGTAGTGAGCGATTTATCGTTCAATTTTAAGCACTGAAGTGCTTACTACAAACTTTTATAACCCTTCATAACTGATGAAATAGTCCAGTAGTATTCTGTCTCATTAGTTCTGAAGGGGTTGGATAAATCTTAAAAAAAGTTCTTCTAAGCAGAATTCTGCTGGCAATATTTGTAAGCGGCATATGCCATAGTCACAACCCCAGTGATAATGGCAGATTCATCGACTTCAAATTGGGGATGGTGTAATGGATGGTTAATGATTCTTTCTTTATAGCCTACACCCAAGCGAAACATTGAACCGGGGACACGTTCTAAATACATAGAAAAATCTTCAGCGCCAAGAGAGGGTTCGGGTAAGACTTGAACGCGATCGCTACTCCAAGCTTCTTCTGCGGCTGATTGCAACAATTGCGTCAGAGTATAATCATTTTGGACGCTTGATACCCCCTGACGATAATTTACTTGATAACTTGCCCCATAACCACGGCAGAGATTAGCAACAATATTTTCGATCCAGTTCGGGAGATGGGCACGGGTTTCCGGATGAAGCGATCGCACTGTTCCCAATAACTGCACTTTATCAGCAATTACATTTGGCGCTCTACCACCATTAATCTTCCCTATGCTCAAAACTACAGGACGCAAGGGATTCTGCGTCCGACTGATGGCTTGTTGCAATCCAGTAATAACTTGAGCCGCAATCCAAATGGCATCAATCGCTTCATGAGGACGCGCGCCATGCCCAGATTCACCAATAATCAAAATCTCTAAATCATCAGCAGCAGCAGTCAATGCTCCGTAACGCACCCCAATAGAACCTGCGGGTATAGAAGGGAAAACATGAACCCCAAATATAGCTGAGACGTTTTCCATTGCCCCATCTTTCACCATCCAGCTTGCCCCTTGGGCAATTTCCTCGGCTGGCTGAAATAAAAACCGCACTTTACCACCCAAGTCTTCTGCCAGTTGGGACAGTATCATGGCTGTTCCTAATCCCACTGTGGTATGGACATCATGACCGCAAGCGTGCATCACACCGTCTGCACGAGAGGCGTATTCCAAATCAGTACATTCTTGAATTGGTAAGGCATCCATATCGGTACGAATTGCTAATAAACGGCCATTTTGACTACTATTTTGCAATTCTCCAATGACGCCTGTTTTGCCAACACCTTCTTGTACATGCAGACCACTGGAAGACAAAACACCAGCGACGAAGGCAGCTGTTTGGTACTCATGACCACTCAGTTCTGGGTGAGAGTGGATATGACGGCGAATTTCAATTAAGCGAGGCGCTAGTTTTGCAGCTAAATCTTTAATACAGGTAAGCATCGATTCGATTAATCTACAGGCTTGCTTTCATCATAAGAAGTCGGGAAAAAATTAAATGGTAAATGGAAATTCCATCCTTGTCCCCCACTTGTGGAAAAAATCCATTGCCTATGCCTGGTTAGTCAACTACTTCCGACTCTGGTGTACTGATTATTAACTCAGACATCAAATCAGGCAAAAACCCTTGCTTTTCATCCTTTGCTGTCTGGTTTTTCTCTTCAGCAGCAGGTAGCCAGTTAACAAAAGGTAGGGGTAGCAGTGTACTGAGGTTAGTAATCAGCACCAATAGCCAAAGCAAATCAAAGTTTGTTGCTGTGATTCCCAACCAATAGGTGATTAATGCCCCTAATGCATGGGAAAACGTTCCTGCTAAATTGAACACCGACATTAACAAAGCAAATAATGTCGCTTCCACTCCAGAGGGACAAAGCCTTGCAGCTAGCACCATCACTTGCATAAAGGCGATTTTCCCCATCACAGAGAGAACCAGACTATCACCCAAACTAAACCAGTGGTCATCAATACCCAACAGTCGATTAGTGTGAGTTACTAACAAAAGCATAGTCATTCCTAACATTGAGGAAATGACGGTACTCCAAGCAAAAATTACCCGAAAAGGAATGCCTTTGAGGAAACGTTGAAAAATCCAAACACCTGCTAAAGAAGCGAAACTTGTCACCAAATGCACCCGACCCAAGAATTCTGGTTCAAAGTGTAGTTCGTTGGTAGAAAAATAGAAAAAGGCTGAGTCAGCATTTGGGGTAGCTTGCCAAATGAAGATAAACAGTGTTGGTAACCAAATTGTTTTTTGGCTCAGGGCTTGGCGCAGCTGCCCCAGTTGATGTTTGATGGTTAAAGAGTTAGTGTCATTACTGTCTTTAGCATTTTTGCTAATGGGGGACTCAGCAATTAACCAAGCTACCCCTGAAACGATGAGAGGAAATAAAGCGGTAATCCAAAAAACAGTGCGGGTAGTAAAGTGTTGGAGAAGCAGACCGCTGAAGTATGCTGTTATCAAACCTCCGATCGCAGAAATACCCCAACACAAAGATTGTAGAGAACCTGCTTTAGCTTGGGATTCGTTTCTAGCTCGTTCGATAACCAGTGAGTCAACTATTACATCACTGAGGGCGACTGAAAGAGAACTAAGGGTGATGGCTATTGTAGCTGCCCAGGTAGTATGAACTATTGTTGCCAGACTGACCCAGGAAACAGTTCCGAGTATCCCTGACAAAATTAAATAAGGACGCCTACGATAGCCAAATATAGGCAAGCCATCAGAGATAAAACCAAATGCTGGCTTAATCATCCAAGGTAGAAAGGCAATTCCCAATAGCGCCGACACTTGGACTGGACTTAATAGCAGTTCATCTTTGAGGAAAAAGCTGATCGCTAAACGCGATAGCCCTAAAATTCCTTGGACAAAGTAAACTGCAAGAATTGCAATTAACTCGGCATTTGGTTCATTGCCCAAAAAGATTTTTTCTCTTACTGAATCTTTTACCTTGGACAACCCAGATGATTGAATCAGCATTCGATAAATATTTTTTAAGTTTTATCTACTTTTCTATGATACCGATTTCTCAGGAGGGAGCAGACGGTTTTAATCTGTTAGGCATTCAACTTGTACATTTACCTGATGACTGATGACTGATAACGGTCAACCGTCAACCGTCAACAATTATCCAGTGAACACTGGTAACTGTTGACTGTTAACTGTTAGACTACCGTTCGTAATCTAAAATACAATATTTGTCAATGCATTCGACTAAAAAAACTGCTGTCCCTACTCGTGTTGTTGGTTTAATTAGTGGCACATCTGTAGATGGCATAGACGCTGTATTGGTAGAGATTTCCGGTAAAGAATTGGATCTCCAAATTGAGTTGGTAGCCGGAGTAACATACCCTTATCCAGCCGAACTCAGAGAAAGAATATTGGGACTTTGTGCAGGTGTTGCCATATCAATGGCAGAATTGGCAGAAATAGATGATGCGATCGCCTTTGTCTTTGCCCAAGCTGCCCAAAATATTCAAATTGGTCACCAGTCAGCGGATTTAATTGGCTCCCACGGTCAGACTGTTTATCATCGACCACCTGGGGGACAAGGGTACAAGGGGACAATTCTAACTCCTGACTCCTCACTCAGCACTCAACACAGGCTAAACGCCCCGCTAATGCTAACAGCACTCAGCACTCCTTTGGGTTACAGTCTCCAACTAGGGCGAGGTGAATTAATTGCTCATATAACAGGCATTACAACTGTCAGTAATTTTCGGGCTGCTGATATTGCTATTGGCGGGCATGGTGCGCCTCTCGTGCCCAGAGTGGATGCTTATTTACTCAGTCATCCCCAGGAAGGACGCTGTATTCAAAATATTGGTGGTATTGGTAATGTTGCTTATATTCCACCTCGGTATGGGGACTGGCTCTCAAAAATTCGCGCTTGGGATACTGGTCCAGGAAATAGTTTGTTGGATCTGGCGGTAGAGCGTTTAAGCGCTGGTGCTAAAACTTACGATGAAGATGGTAATTGGGCAGCGAGTGGTACTCCTTACTATCCATTAGTAGAGCAATGGCTAAGCCAAGACTACTTTCATCTACCGCCCCCCAAATCCACAGGTCGAGAGTTATTCGGTGTTACATATCTGGAGCAGTGTTTAAAAGATGCACAAGCATACCAACTAAATCCTGCTGACATATTAGCAACTCTCACAGAACTTACAGCCGCTTCAATTGCTCATAGTTACCAGACTTTTTTGCCAGAAATGCCACAGCGAGTATTATTATGTGGTGGTGGTAGTCGTAATCAGTATTTGAAACAAAGATTACAGTTATTATTACCATCAATACCAGTCTTGACTACAGATGAAGTTGGTTTGAGTGCAGATTTTAAAGAAGCGATCGCCTTTGCAGTTTTAGCCTACTGGCGAAATATAGGTATTCCTGGCAACCTACCTACTGCCACTGGGGCATCTCAAGAAGTTCTTTTAGGTGAAATTCACCACTGCTGAATGCTGCGTGCGGGACAAGGGGACAAGGGGACAAGGGGATAAAAAAAACTCCTCACTCAGCACTCAATACTCAGCCCTGCTATAACTGTAGTCTTGGTGGCACTCGATCGAGACAGGAAATATAGAAGGTGGCTCATACTTTTTTATTGGAACCAGGACGCTGGACAATACAAGGAAATTGGCTGGAACGTAATGGTATGCCAATCAGTGTCAAAGGTATGACATTAGTCGCTTGGCATCGAGATAACTGGTTTACTATGGCCACAAAGCTGATATTCCCAGGTAGCGATCGCTCCGAAATCTCCCTGCAATACAAGGGACGCTTGCATGATGGAGAGCGTCAGTATAATTTTTTACTACAAAATAATATTTTGGGGCAAGCTGAAGGTGAAGGTTGGATTGGTTTAGATACCATTGTGCAGCGTTACTGGGTACTAGGCGATCGTCAGCGTCGTAGTGGCTTTGAAACCCTACATCGGATTTCAGATGATACATATTACCTCAGTAGTGGCATTTTAACTGGTCATTTTTTAACTAACACAATGGAAGCTAGTCTAGAACGTCAGTCAATTTAAAGCCAGTAAGTAACTAGCCACAAAAAAACAAAGTACATTAAAGAATGTGAACAGCTTATTTTCTACATCGCTAACTGTAAATCTCTTAAGGGGACTGTCGCTAGCACAACTAAGGGAAACTAACTCTGGGTTAGCTATTCTCATTTAGATGAGGAAATAGCCTAGAAACTTGGAATAAAAACGGTATACTTCACTAATTCTTTGAGCTTGTCAAACCCGGTTGTAAGGATGGACTGATGGCAGTGTATTAGCTATCAATACCCAAAATTTAACCTTTGAGCTTAATAAGTCATGGTTGATTTTGATTAAGCTACTTAGTTGTATAGTAAAAAAGAAATGGTTAAGTTATCGTCAGGACTTTAGTATTTTTACGTAACGGCGTCGTCAGGAGATCAATTTCGTGAATCCCAAAGTATCTGTCATTATTCCTGCCTACAATACTGAGGCTTATATTGAGAAGGCAATTAAGTCAGCCTTAGAGCAAACCCTCAATGATATTGAAGTGATCGTCGTCGATGATGGTTCAACTGATAAAACCGTAGAAGTAGCTAAAAGTTTTAGCGACCAACGCCTCAAAGTGATAGTTAACGAACAAAATCTCGGAGCTGCTGGCGCCCGTAATCGTGCCCTTAGAGCAGCTCAAGGCGAATGGATTGCTGTACTTGATTCAGATGATTGGTACGCCCCAGAAAGATTAGAAAAGCTTGTGTCGTTAGCAAATGAAAAAAATGCAGACATGATTGCTGACGATCTTTATTTAATCAACGATGGTGAAACATCTCCTTGGGGTACATTGATTCAAGAAAGTGGAGAAAATATAGATAAAATTCGGCAAATTGATATTGTTTATTTTGTAGAATCTGATATTTTTGCAGAACCAGGCTTGCATCTTGGCTTAAGTAAGCCTCTATTCAAACGAGAATTTATGGTTAAGCACGGCATTGAGTATGATGAAGCTATCAGAATGGGTCAAGATTTTTGGCTGGATATGAAATGCTTAATCAAAGGAGCTAGTTTTTTTCTTGAGCCAAAACCGTATTATTTCTACCTCTCACGTCCCGGGTCTCTCGTACATCAAAGCCGAATACCGCGTTTAATTCAAAACTGTAAAGCTACTAGTTCTTTCATGGAAGAAGACGCTGTGAAGACAAATCCAGCTTTAATGCGTGCTTTATCTCATAGTCTTGCAGTCAATAAAAAATATCTAGCTTACTTTCAAGTAGTAGAGCCTTTAAAGGAAGGAAAATTGTTAACAGCATTAAAGCAAATGCTAAAAAATCCTGACTTTTTTCATCATTTTAATTCCCAATTGAAGAATATGATCGAGCGTCGAATTCAATACTATATTATGGGTAATAAATCGGTTTTTCACATTTCTTATAACTTCCAGAAAAAACGAAAACCTACTAATTAATACTATATTTTTATTTAATCCTTCCTGAGAAATAAGATCCCCGACTTGTTAAAAAAATCGGGGATCTTCTAAGTTTTCACAAATCAGATAGAATTGCTGGGGGTCAGGCAGTTATGTCTTCATAGAAAATTCATAATCTTAAAGATTTTCATCCTAAATCAATATTTATTATTTTTCCTAGAAAAACCAGATTTTTTAAAATTATCTTGGTGGGTGAAGGAAGAGTGGGGATATTAAAGAGATGAGGAAGATGAGGGAGAATAATTAATGCCCCATATTCAGTTCCTCGAACATTGTGCAAATTGCTAGTGATGTCTACCACTAGCTACACTTAAGCCTTTTATATGTTATAAAGCTCAGAGAAATTTATGTTAGGCGAAAACTACTCTATGGAACCAGACAAACTGGCTAGTTTTAAAGAGTACGGCGAATTCATCCTCCGAAAGATAGATTCTGTACCCCAGTACCCTTCTAAACAAGAAGATTGGGTTCCGGCTAGCCTTGATGATTGTCTCCGTCGTCTGCGAGAAGCTGCCGAGAAAACTGTAGATCTTGCTACTTCGCCTGTGAAAATTGGTGTAATGGGAGAATTCAGTAGTGGAAAAACCTTACTTTTAGGCAGTCTGATTGGATATGCAGATGCTTTGCCAGTAAGTGAAAACCCGACTACAGGTAACGTTACTGCTATTCATATTATACCCCAAGATGATTTTAGTACGACTCAACTCAGCAATTTTACTGTAGAATATCTTTCCCATGAAGGGGTACATGAGTGTCTGCGCTTTATGCTAGGAGAAGCTAATAGGCGGACAACAGCAGCAGGACTGCCTCCCATACCAGTGTCAAAGCTAAACTCAGGGAAAGATATTGTTGGCTGGTGTGAGGAAGCATGGAATAGTTCTAACAATTTAGAATTACGTTATTTACTTAGAGAATTAGTATTATTTTTACGAGCTTATCAAGCCTATGGCGAAGTGATGTGTGCTGGGCGCTACCAGATTGATGCTACAACCGCTCGTGAAGGGTTACAGCTAGTAGAACAGCCAATGGCAATCCAAACTCTGAAATTTGAAGATTTACCACCAGCGCATATCCGATTACCGAGTCCACCCCAGAGGCTACCAACGAAATTATTACAAAACAGCTTCCCACTGATTCGCCGTGTAGATATTGATGTGAAAATATCACGGGAAATTTGGGATTTTACGAGTGCTGGTAAATTTATTCTCATCGACTTTCCCGGATTGGGGGCTGCTAATTCCGGCGCGAGGGATACCTTTTTGTCACTGCGGGAATTGGCAGAAGTACAGACAATTTTAGTACTGCTAAATGGTAAATCGCCGGGGAGCGATCGCGCTAATAAAATCTTTACCATGATGCAGCAGCAGCGACCGGGACAAGACCTGAAAGATTTAATTCTCGTCGGTGTCGGTCGCTTCGATCAACTACCCCTAGACAGTGAAGGCGTTGAAAGGGAACTTGACCAACTAATTGAAGATAGCCCAACCAATAGCCATTTACATGAGGAAAGCGTTTTCCAAAAACTCAAGGTTCTGCAAACTACTATAGACGGTGCAGAGGCCTTTACGATCCAAAAAGACCGCATCGTTTTACTGTCGCCACTGTTGGGACTGGCTGAATTAGCCAAACGTTCGAGTAAAGTCAAAGCAGGTTCACCAGACTTCTTATCTAACTTGGATTATCCTGATTACTTAGACAGATCTAAACGGCTACAAGATAAATGGGGACGCTTAAGCGAACGGCTGTTAGAATCTGACGCCCGTAGCTATTTGGGCAGACAGCTAGGTTACTTTGCTCAAGATGGTGGTATTGGTAAACTACGGGAATTGATTAAAAATCACGTTGCTACTCACGGTCTGAAGCAATTGTATGAAGATACTCGAAGATCTGCTGATGTGGTAAGTCAGCAACAAGATTATTTGAAAGACATCATAGATGAAATCCACGAACAAGGCATACCCACAGGAGACAGTCCCGCTTTTACTGAGTTGCGTTTTGTAGTGGAAACTTTAGATAAAATCTACAGAAATTTCCAAAAAAACTTAGGCAAAGAACCACTCAAAGATCGGCGCGGTCTTGTCGTCAGCGATGTAGTAAAAGACGAACTTACCTTTAAAATCCTGAATTGGAATCAGTGGACTTTACTATTCAATAAAGCCAATAATGGTACTATCGCCCTCGCGGAATCTAAAGGTGCGGCGGGGAAATTATTTGATAGAGGAAATCGCGTTAATATTTCTCTGCCAACAAAGAGTGATGATTTTTATCCAATATTTGAAAAAACTGTTAAAGAAGTAGAAGATTTTGCCCGCGATCGCATTCGTCAGGCAGTGGTAGATCTATTGAATCAATTGTCAAATCAAGTAGCCCCAGAACGAGAGCAATTGAAAGCAATTGTCAACCCAGAAATGGAACAAGAAATCGAATCAAAATTTGGTTTTGAAGAAGCCGATCTCTTTTATAAATTATTATTAGGATGCGACCCTAACGAATGGAAAGAAGCAATAATTTCGGAAATTAATAGCAAAGACAAACCCGTTGCACCTGAAATCATTTTTCCCCTAGCGCGTCAAGACGACAAACACAACGTCGGGCAAATTTTTGACTGGGCACCCGAAAAAAGCCAAGGTTTAGCAAGATCCAGCAACCATCAACTTTTAGTACTGCGACTGCGAGATGAAATGACTGCTAGCGCTAGCCTTCATCTTGTGCAGTATGTTAGTGAAGTTAATCAGCAAATTAATTCGGAACTAGAAGGAATTTTGGATCAAATTATTCCTAATCTGCAAAATCTCTCCAAAAAAGAAGTATTACTTAGATATTTAACAGCTGGTGAGTTGCCATCTGAAATAGCAATTCCGACTTGGTTGCAGATTCTTTCAGAAATTGCCGCTATTTCTTATTTAGATGACTGGAGATAACAAAAGAAACAACTTAGACTTCTCTATAAATTGATTTCTAGGATATAGGAATGGGAAGAACTAAAACTTGAACTTGTACCTCAGATCTTAGCTTCTGGTATGTCCATAGAAAATGTTAGTAAGTTACTTAATTTAACCATTGAACAAATAAGGCTTATAAGCGAGCAAAAATCTTGAACATCAACTTAGTAACTGGTGGAATTTTCAAGGCGATGGCTACGCCTTTTCATCCAAAAGCGTAGGCGTAGCCTAACCTATACATCGCCTTAGATAAAGCCAGCACTCAACAGAATCATTTGATACTATAATGAACCCTTTTAAATTGAACAACTATAGCGATCAAGAACCAAACGAGAAACAACAAAAGAGATTTCCCGGATGGTTTGCTTTAGATTTTGGTACTTCGAATTCTACAGTTACACTTTTCGATCCCATTGAAGTACCCATCGCCGAAATTTTACCCAAAGAACAAGAAATACGCCTACGTGAACGTTTATCTCAATGGCTAAGTTCTCCTGCTTCTGTGGCTTTACCAGATGTCAGCGATGATGATTGGGAAAAGTTTATTCTAGAAATTAGTAAAAACCTAGAAATAGAACCAAATAAATTAAGTGAAGTTTTTGAGAATGATAATAAAGAACGATTTTTAGAAGCGATTCGCCAAATTGAACTTTGTTTAGGAAACAGCGAAAGATTCCGTCGGGCTGTTAGTAAAAAACTCTACCAAATCTATCATGAGGTGTTCCGGGTTCCTACTTTAGAATCGCAAAATCTCATCCCAGTTGTGCTGGATATCGATCGCCGTGAGACAGAAATTCCCAGTGAGTCGGAAATTTCCCACTTATCTGAATTAGAACTGCGGATGGGTAGGGAAGCGAGAGATAACAGAAAAAAAGCGATCGCCCAAGGTACAAGCGGTACTTTAAAGGAAATTATCAGTAGGTTTCACCATTCACCCAAACGCTATTTTGGTCAGGAGCGAGCGTTTTCAGTTATTTTAGATGGGAAAGAAGAAATAATTACCGCCAAAGAACTAATTCAATCTGCTTGGGCACATTTAATTAAATTAACTGAAGACTACCGCCAACGGGCGCGACGCAGGTTTTCAGAAGGAGATTTTTTAACAGCAGTTGTTACTTACCCAACAGTCGCCCCACCGCTTGTTCGCAAGGAAGTTAGAGAATTAGTTGAGCAGTTGGCGATCGATGATGTCCAAACTGCTTATGATGAAGCGGTTTCCGTGGCAATTTTCTTTTTGTGGCGAGAATTTGGCGGTAATCTGAATATTGGCATCGAATCATTTAAAACTCGTTGTCGTCAAGTAGGAAACAAATGGTCACAAAATGTTCTCGTTTTAGATATCGGCGGTGGTACTACAGACTTAGCTTTAATTGAATTGACTTTGGAAGATAAAACCCCAACTTTTGCTGGCGATCAAGACAGGGGTTTAGGAGGACGTTACTATAAACTTACTCCCAAACTATTAGGCTCATCTGGTCATTTACAGTTAGGTGGTGAATTAATTACGCTGCGAATTTTTAGATTATTAAAAGTAGCGATCGCTGATTTTTTATTAACCGCAGTAACTATAGGTGAAATTGAAAGCGAAAGGTTAGAAGATTTAATTAACTCGGAGTTAAACGAACGTTTCTTAGAACAAGGAAAATTTAAAAATGGCAGTCTTTTAAAATGTCTAGACAAGGAAAATCCAGAAGGCGATGTTGCTTATAAAGATGCCCTAGATACTGCCGAGAAAGTATTACCTACTCGTTGGCAACAATCACCCCAACGCCTACAAACATTTTATCTTTTGTGGGATTATGCAGAAACCGCTAAACTTAAACTTGGGCAAAAAACACCGTCTAATAATTCTCTATTAACCTTCACACTTTCTGAACAAGAAATTTCTGAACTCCTGATCCAAAGTACTATTAAATTGCAAGTCAACGATCCCAATAACATCTGCGTTACCCTAGACAAGCAGCAATTTGAACGAGCTGCCGTTTCCGGAATTAAAGAAGCGATCGGTATTGCTAAAGGATTAATGGAAAGCCGTTTGCGTCCCAACGATCTCACCAAAGATTCTTGGAATTCTCAAAAAGTCGATTGGTTAATTTTGTCTGGAAAAACTTGTAATCTGGACTTAGTACAGCGCCAAATTTATCAAGAATTTAGTAATTCTCCGTATTTCGTCTGGAATCCAGAACGCATTACTTTTGTTTTGGAATTTACTAAACTCGCTACATCCGCAGGTGCTTGCTATGCCGAAAAATTACGAAGATTAAGATTCGATCCAGAAGAATCCAAAAGCTTGCTGCGTAAAGGAGCTAACCAACTAGAAATTGATGTCAAAAACCTATTTTATTATTTGCCTTGCAACTTCAAACGCAAAACCCAAAGCAACGATTTATTGACTATATTTAAAGCCGGTCAAGAACTTTATCAACTAGCATCTTGGGAAACCGTCGCTAAAGTTCGTACCCTTTGGCAAGGCATACAATTAACTAATATTATCTACCGCCAAGATTACGAAGAAGGGGATTTACGACTTTGGGGTAGTTTTGATGGTAAAAACCTGATGAAGAAACTAGGAATTGAAGAAGCAGAGTTTATCAAAAAAATCAAGGTTCAGTTTGAAATTGACCAAACACTCGAATTTAGTATATTACTTTGTCAAGGAAATCCTCATTATTTAATTGATATTTCCGGAATTGATTTAGGTGCAGTAATTTCAGAAAATTCAGCGCTATTTGCTGATGGAAAATTGAAGTGGAATATCGCTTTAGAACGCACCAATAAAGACTTAAATGATGGTGATATTGCCGTCAATGTTATCGAATCCGCAACTGTGGATCAACCAGATGCCTATCATCTAGTATTTGGAGTAGCCAAGGATGATAGTAAATTATTGAAACAATTTCACTATTTGCTCGATGGGGTAACAGAACCAGGAACCGGATTAATTAGTAATCCCTTACCTGCCTTTCCGCAAACTGGCCAGCACACCTTCTATGTTTATCAAATAGACGCCGAAACCCAAACTAAAAAATGGATACGGATTGGCGCACTCAGCAAACCTGATATTACAACAGATTACCCTTGCCAATATCATGTGACTCTCGACGATCGAGGTATTCTACGGATGCACGCCGGTGAAGTGCCTTATTGGACATCAACAAATGAAGAATGTCTCAAACAAGAAGGATGCGTTTATCGTGCTGAATTAGAATTACAACCTAATGAAGTTGATAAAGAACGCGATCCATTTTGCGGCATACATTAGAATTTACTCACGCAGCATCAGATTGTGCTTATTACCTAATTAAAATAGGTTCTTCATTTTGCCAATAAAGGTTCAAAAAATTTCACCATTACAGATTTCCATATATGAAATTATCCAGTGTTGGAGTAACTAAAATGTAGAAGTTGTAGATTATAATCTATCAGAAGATTTAAACGCATCTTTAAGGAAACTTTTACAAATATATAGATAGAAAGTTTCCCTATAACATTCCTTTTCAGATAATATCGATACTTTCTTTTTCCGTCGTACACTAAAGTCTTTGAAAGAGAAAATCTCGATCTGTTTTATATTCCAATAGACATATTCATTAGCTACAGTAGCGAAATACACCTTGTTAAGGCTGAGAAAAGACAGCGCAAACCCCGTTCGGCACAATATAGGAATGCTTAGGAGTTAATTTCACAAGCATCGGTTAAGTAAAGAAAATTGTGTTCG
This sequence comes from Nostoc sp. C117, assembly GCF_043099735.1. NCBI lineage: Bacteria > Bacillati > Cyanobacteriota > Cyanophyceae > Nostocales > Nostocaceae > Nostoc > Nostoc sp. C117. Next base: position 7,825,179 of record NZ_CP170991.1, on the reverse strand, counting down.
ATCGCCTGTTCAATTCCCAGAAGCAGAATTTTCATCTATTCTGGAATAAATAGCCATCTAAAAGGCGCGGAGAATCATGGTTGTGAAGTTGCAGCGACCAATTTTAGTGGGAGGATTGGGACTGTCCTTTTCTCTGTGGATGTTGGACAGTTGGCACGATTCTATAGTGCAGGTGGGTGAGTTTGGGTTGTTGAGTGCTTTAGCTGTAGGCGGTGGTTTGTGGTTATTCCAAAAAAATCGCCCGAAAGATAGTTTAGATCAGCTAAATAGTATGCTTGTAAATCGGGCGACAGTGGAAAGTGCGATCGCTAAAGCTGAAGTCGTCATTAACCAACTGGCAGAAGAAGTAGAAAGCCATAGCGCATTAGAGACACTCAGAGAAAAAGTTGCCCAATTGTTATTGGAATTAGACAGACAAGAAATTAAAGTAGCTGTGACTGGCGGGAAATCCGTCGGTAAAAGCACTTTAATTCAAGTGCTAAAGCAAAATATCGAGACACCAAATTGGGTGTCTTTAGCAGAGACAGCGCCTTTGTTTACAGAAGGGAATAAAAATTCAGATGCGGCTGTTTTCGCAGAAATAGCAAAATCTGATTTCGTTCTGTTCTTGACAAACGGTGATTTGACAGACTCAGAATTTCAAACCTTACAGCAGCTAAAAGCAGCAAATCATTCCACAACGCTGGTTTTCAACAAACAAGACCAGTATTTAGCCGATGAACGTGCTAGCATCTTGCTGTCATTGAAACAGCGGATGCAGGGAAATGTAGTTGCAACTGCGGCCTCTCCCATCCCAATTAAAGTCCGAAAGCATGAGGCTGATGGTTCTGTGCAAGAGTGGATGGAACAACCAGCACCAGATATTCAGCAATTAACACAGCAGTTGGGTGAAGTTTTGCTACAGCAGAGACAACGCCTGATTTGGGTAACTACCATGAGGAAAGCCGGGTTGTTGAAAGCTGAGGCCAAAAACTGGCTGAATGAAACTAGATGCGATCGCGCTACCCCAATTATTGAACAATATCAATGGATAGCTGCTGCTGCTGCCTTTGCTAACCCAGTACCAGCCCTTGACATATTGGCGACTGCGGCAATTAATGCTCAAATGGTAATGGATTTGGGTAATGTCTATCAGCAAAAATTTTCCTTGGAACAGGCGCAAACCGTAGCTGTAACAATGGGAAGTTTGATGCTGAAACTCGGTTTAGTTGAACTTTCTACCAAGGCTATTGGTACTGTTCTGAAAAGTAATGCCGTTACCTTTGTGGCTGGTGGCGTAGTGCAAGGAGTAAGTGCAGCTTATCTAACTAGAGTAGCAGGATTAAGTTTAGTTGAATATTTCCAACAGCAGGAAATAGCCATCAGTTCTGGGACTGGTTTAAATTTGGAGAATTTGCGGCAAACTTTGCAAAAGGTGTTTCAACAAAATCAGCAGATTGGCTTTTTACAGGGTTTTGTTAAGCAAGGCGTGAAGCGTTTATTGCCAGATGTACAGCAGCTTGAAGTTGTTGGTGTTGAGAACGCAGTGGGTTAAGTTCACGCAGAGGCGCACAGACACAGAGTTTTTATTAGCGCCTTTGCGTGAAATTAAAAAATCAACTCTTCTCAACTCCTACTGTCTGCGCCTCTGCGTTTCTGCGTGATAAAAAATCATAAAATATACCCCAGCTTAAAACAAACTTGGGTATATCTAACAATTCTCGTGAGAGTTGTGAATAAGAGTAATTAGCTAAACAGCACCACTGTTTCTGTTAAACAAGATGGCTATAGTTTTAAAAATTAGCTTTAAATCGTAGACCAAACTCCAATTTTTTTGATACTGCAAATCTAAGCGAATTACATCTTCAAAACTACGGACTGTAGAACGTCCATTTACTTGCCATTCGCCAGTCATACCAGGTTTAACATCTAAACGTTGCCACTCTGGAACTTCATAGCGTTCCACTTCATCAGGTGTAGGTGGTCGAGTGCCTACTAAACTCATCTCTCCTTTGAGGACGTTCCAAAATTGGGGTAATTCATCAAGACTAGTTCGCCGTAAAAAGCGTCCTACCTTAGTAATTCTGGGGTCATTCTCATTCTTGAAAAAGGCACCTTGTACTTGGTTTTTAACTTGGGATTTCTTTGCTTCAGCATCGACACACATAGAACGGAATTTCCAAATTTTAAAGCGTTTTCCCATCCAACCACAACGAGTTTGAATGAAGAAAATAGGACCGGGATCGTTAATTTGAATAGCGATCGCAATCGGAATAAATAATACTCCTGTAATTAATAACCCAATTAATGACCCTATAATATCTAATAACCGTTTCATCCAAGATGCCACAGAAGCATGAGTAGTGGGTAACTGCTCTATTTTACGGGAAATTGTCTTTCGATTATCTACTATTTCTTCTGGTTCTATTAGCGATCCATCGTTCACATACTCAAGGGGAAAAACTTCATCCAATCCGGTAAGTTTTAGGACTGCCATTACCTGAGGTGTTACATTCCGCAGTTTTAATGTAATGCCTTTGACCTGAGCTGATTTAAAATTACTCACCAGGGCACCTAAACCACTACTATCCATAAAAATAGTTTGGTGAAAGTCAATGATGATTTGTTTGGGATGTGAATTAGTCTCAAGTAAGCCTTGGCAGGTTTGCTTAAAGCGTAAAGCCTCCAGCACACTCAACCGGTTCGGCACCTGCACTATAGCCGTGTCGTTTAGGGTATTAACTGGAAAATCGACCTCTGTCGGTTCGCTAGTCATGAAGCTCTGCACTTTCGTTGCCATGTATAATGTAATATGCCAAACATGAGTTTGTCCTATAAAATTACTTAACCTAATATCGGAATCAGTATTAATAAGGACTAATTGTTATTTACCGGGCTGAGATTGGAGATCGCGACGATTCACAATAGAACAAGAAGCCAAAAAATATCCTTGCTGTTGTGCTGACGCAGCGCGATCGCGTTACTCTGAATCAAATGATTGCTAAAAATACGGTTACACCTACTGCACGCCTGATTGAAGTCTTCTCTGCCATTCAAGGAGAAGGACTGAACGTAGGGACACGTCAGATATTTATTCGTTTTGCTTTGTGTGATTTGCGCTGTCACTTTTGTGATAGTTCCCACACTTGGAATGCACCTGTTAATTGCCGGATAGAGCTATCGCCTGGATTGCGCGACTTTGAAATTTACTCTAATCCCGTCCCATTACCTATATTAATCGAATGGGTGGAAAGGCAAAATCTACCTTCTTTACACGATAGCATTAGCTTAACTGGGGGCGAACCACTTCTTCATGCCCCATTTTTAATGCAGTTTCTACCGGAAGTACGAGCCATAACTGGTCTACCGATATACTTAGAGACTGGCGGACACCGCCCAGAACAACTGGCGATGATTCTCCCCTACTTAGACTCTGTGGGAATGGATTTCAAATTGCCTAGTGTCAGCGGTGAAAGTCATTGGCCAGAACATGCTAAATCTCTCCAGTTATGTCATGATTCATATTTAAATGTTTTTGTCAAGATAATTGTGTCTCAAAACACAGATCCTAGGGAATTGGAACGTTCAGCTTTGCTGGTGGCAGATATTAGTCCAGATATCCCAGTATTTTTACAACCGGTTACACCTTTAGCACCATCTGAACAATTTTCGCCAATACCTGCCCTTGCTCCTGCGCCCGATGAAGTTTTGATTTGGCAGGCCTTAATAAAAAAATTTGTCAAGCAAGTGCGGGTAATACCCCAAACCCATAAAATGCTGAATCAGCTTTGAAGAGTGAGGAGTTTGAAATGGGGACTAAGGATTAGGGATTAGGGACTGGGGATTGGGAAAAACTATCTTTCCGAGTACCCAGTACCCAATCCCCAGTCCCAGAGCGCCGCGCCGATTACTCGCCTTCATCTGTACTTTTCGATTTAGCTTTTGCCTTATTAGCACTGCGTTTGAGGGCAGAGAGCCTTGCTTCGTATTTTGAGCGTTGACGCTTACTAGGAGTGTTGTCAATCAGGGTTTTTAAGGCGCTACCAAGACTCTTGTAGGCATTAGGGAGGCTATAACCAAAACGAGTTGCCAAGGCGATCGCTTTTTCATCAGCATTGAGCAGTTCTTTTATTTGCTTTTCCCCGTTATTTTTTTGATACAATCGCCAGCCGGAAATGCCACACAGCGACAAAGCTAACACCAAAAGCAATCCATCTTGTACCCACAATTCGCCGACAGCACCACCTAAACCGATGGCTAGCGCTGCCATTTCCCAGCCATCTTTCGGTATTGTGTCATTTTGAACGCGAGCAACTTCATGCCAGAACAGCAGATTACGCTGATCCATTGCGAGGGCGTCCCATTTCACCAAGTCAATTTGAATTTCTACTTGGTCTTTACCAATTTCTTCGCAGCGGATCAGGGGTGGATTGACCTCAGTTGTGCCTTCTACCGTGACCCAGCTCTGCAATTCTGGCGGTAGTAAGCCTTTCAACCGCCGAAGTTCACTCATTTCCGCTTTGGCAGAGGAGGTTGCATAGGATGTCATAATATCCAGCCCCAGAAAATTTCAGTATACAGTGAGGGTATCACTTTGGAGTATAGCTATTTCAGTGATGATCCGTCTCATTCAGTGGGAAAACTTCCTCGTTTTTTTCGCGCTTCCATTGCTTTTTCTAGCAAATCTAGCAATCCTGGCGCTTCTTCTTGGATACTGAGTAAGAGTCTTTCTCCAAGTTCTATATTTCCTGGATCGAAGCCTGTTGCCATTACTTCCTTCAGGCGAGGGATCGCTATGCCATCGACAATTTGAATTAATCCACTCAGACAACGGTGAAATTGCCTTTCTGTGAGAATGGAGTCTTCCAGAGGAAACTCAATAATGGCACGGATTTCGCCATCAGATGGATCGTACTCCCATTGCAACATTTTGGTTTCCCAAGAAATGGCAAGCATTGTCTGTAGGATAGCTGCCTTGTGAGGATGCTCTTGAATTCCTGCCAGAACTTGAGGGGCAAATACCCGAAAAAATTTCCCTTCTTCATCCAACTGGACAACTATTAGGAAATCTTCTAAGTTATCAGCTTCCACACCTGTTATAATCCGGTCTTCTTCATCATCAAAACGGTAGTCCCAGCCAAGGTTGTCTAAGTACTTGGCAATCTGTTTAAGGTTAGCTCCCATAAAAGCCTCATAAGGAATGCTGGAGCAGCTAGTTACCAGACCTAGTTTAACCTGCTAGTGGTAGTTGTTTAGGTTGGTGTGGCTACTTATGGTAAATAGGTTATGAGGTATGGGGCATTGGGCATTGAGCATTGGGTATTGGAAAAACAGATTTTCATCCGGGGCTATGAATGATATTTTATGAGAGTGTCTTGCCTATTATTAAATAAGCGATAACTGCTTATTACCAAATCTTAACTATTCAAAGATATAGAATTAACTCACGGAAATTTTCATATTATTTTCCAAGTTTAATGAATAGATTGCTATATGAAGTAGCCTAAATCATTACAGAGAAACTCGATCTCCCACTTTCAATTCTGATAAATAAAATAAGATTCGCATAGCACCAGCCTGGTAAAGTTTTATATTACAAGCAACAAATTGTTTTTACCCAAATGTTTGTAGCGATCAATACATATTTTTTGTCTAGTAACTATGAAGTTTATGAATAAATCAGGTTTAATTGTAGCGATCGCACCCTTGGTCTTTGCAATTACAGCTTGTGGTGGTGGATCGGGACAAACATCAAATACAGCTAGCACTCCAGGGAGTAATCCAGTAGTACCAGCAAACCAAAATCGTTGGGATAGCATTAAAAGTCGTGGTCAAGTAATTTGTGGTGTCAGTGGCGAAGTCCCAGGGTTTAGCTTTGTGGGACCTGACGGTAAATACAGCGGTATTGATGTGGATATTTGCAGGGCGATCGCATCTGCTTTGTTTGATAACCCAGATGCAGTAGAATTTCGCAATCTCAATACCAAAGAGCGCTTTACAGCCTTGCAAACTGGGGAAGTAGACATTCTCAGCCGCAACACTACTTGGACTTTGAGTCGTGATACCTCAGTTGGTCTGGAATTTGCACCGGTGGTCTTTTATGACGGACAAGGCATTATGGTTCGGAAAACTAGTGGTATTAAATCCCTAGCAGACCTCAAAGGTAAAGCAATCTGCGTTCAAACTGGCACTACCACTGAGCAAAACTTAGCAGACCAAATGCGAAAAAGAAGCATCACTTACAAACCTGTTGTCTTTGAAGACGTTAACGTTACCTTTGCTACCTATGCCGAAGGACGTTGCGATGGTATCACAGCTGACCGTTCAGCATTGGTTTCTCGAGGTTCACTTCTACCCAAACCAGAAGATAACGTGATTCTTGAGGAAGTAATTTCTTCAGAACCCCTTGCACCAGCAGTCGCTAAAGGAGACACTCGGTTGGGTGATGCTGTCAAGTGGGTAGTTTATTCTCTGATCAAAGCTGAAGAATTGGGCATTAATTCCCAAAATTTGGGGCAGTTTGCCACTAGTAATGACCCAGATATTAAACGCTTTTTAGGTACAGAAGGCAACCTTGGTGAGGGACTTGGCTTAACAAAAGATTTTGCAGCAAGAGTAGTTAAACACGTGGGGAACTATGGTGAAATTTACGACCGCAACCTCGGTCCCAAAACAAAACTGAATCTAGCTCGCGGTAAAAATCAACTTTGGAACAAGAATGGATTGCTTTATTCTCCACCCTTTCGGTAGAGGGGACGGGAGATGGGGGAGACGGGGGAGACAAGGGGACAAGGGGACAAGGAGATAAACAAAACTCCTAACTCAGCATGGGCTAAAGCCCCGCTATCCATGTACAGCACTCCTAACGCCCAATGTCCAATGTCCAATCACAAATGACTCATAACTAATGACTAATTCAAAACCGCCTATATGGCGTGACGATCGCTTTTGGCGCATTGCATTGCAATTAGTTGCCGTATTTTTAGCAGTGTTTGTGGTATTAATACTGTGGGGTAATCTTAACCGAAATTTACAGCAATTAGGTATTCAGTTTGGTTTTGATTTTCTCAAGCAACAAGCTTCTTTTGATATTGGTGAAACGTTAATTACCTATAAACCAACTGACACATACAGTTATGCCTTATGGGTGGGGTTAATTAACTCGTTGCGCGTAGCGATCGCAGGAATTTTTCTCACGACAATTGTAGGGATAAGTGCTGGAATAGCCAGACTTTCTGATAACTGGCTAGTACGAAATATCACTATGGTTTATGTGGAGATTTTCCGTAATACGCCCTTACTGCTGCAATTACTATTCTGGTACTTTGCTATTTTTCTCAGTTTTCCTAAAACAGAAAATAAAATATCCCTTTGGGGTTTTATTGGCATTAGTCAAAATGGTTTAGAACTGCCTTGGTTTACCTTATCACCAGAGTTTTCAGCTTTGTTGTTGGGGTTAACTTTTTATACGGGTGCGTTTATTGCGGAAATTGTCCGAGGTGGGATTCAATCAGTATCTAAGGGACAATGGGAAGCAGCGCGATCGCTAGGATTAAAACCAGGGTTAGTGATGCGCCTGGTGATTTTTCCCCAAGCCTTGCGGGTAATTATTCCACCGTTAACGAGTCAGTATCTGAATTTGACGAAAAATTCCAGCTTAGCGATCGCGATCGGCTATCCTGATATTTATTTTGTCGCCTCTACCACCTTTAACCAAACAGGGAGAGCAGTAGAAGTAATATTACTAATTATACTGACCTATCTCACGTTGAGTTTGAGTATCTCTATAGTTATGAATTTATTTAATCGCACTGTGCAAATTAAAGAGAGATGAAGGAAAAATTAATTAAAAATTAAAAATTAAAAATTAAAAATTAAAAATTCAACAACTTCTGCTTTCCGTATCGTGTTTCTTAATGACAAATGACGAATCCTCAATTATTATGGCTGCGTAAAAACCTGTTTAGTACTTGGTACAACAGCTTGTTAACTGTTGTATGTTTGGTGTTGTTGTTTTGGATAGTACGGGGAGTGCTTAATTGGGCAACTAGTCAAGCACAATGGGCAGTAATTCAGGTTAATTTACCTTTATTTTTAGTTGGTCGGTTTCCCCAAACGCTATATTGGCGAGTTTGGATTGTGCTGGCGATCGCTTCAATCTTAAGTGCGATAACTGGAGGTCTATTCTTTGGTAAGCAACAGATAACAAGGTATAAAATTGTTTTATTTGCTTTGATATTCGGCGTTTTATTGCTTGTTTTCGCACTGGATTTTACATCACGCATGTGGTTACTACTAATTGCAGTTTTACTATTTATAGGTTTTTGGTTTGGCGGGAAGTTTACTAAGCTATTAACTCCTTGGCTTTCTCTACTATGGTTATTATCTTTTCCCGTCATTTTTTGGCTAATTAGTGGTGGATTTGGATTGCAACCTGTACCGACAAATTTGTGGAATGGTTTGCTACTTACCCTACTAATGGCAGCAGTTAGTATTGTCCTTTCTTTTCCCATTGGGGTTTTACTTGCTTTAGGGCGCACAACTGATTTACCTGTAGTGCGTTGGTTTTGTATCCTATATATTGAAATTATTAGGGGAGTCCCATTGATTGGGATTTTGTTCCTCGCTCAGGTAATGCTACCGTTATTTTTGTCAGCAGATGTACGTTTAGATCGAGTATTGCGAGGAATTGCCGGATTGATTTTATTTAGTGCTGCTTATATGGCAGAAAACGTGCGTGGTGGACTACAATCAGTTCCTCGTGGACAAATTGAAGCCGCAAAAGCACTAGGATTAAATACAGCTTTCGTTGTTTTATTAATTGTCTTACCTCAAGCTTTACGCGCTGTTATCCCGGCGATAGTTGGTCAGTTTATAAGCTTATTTAAAGACACTTCACTTTTATCTTTGGTCGGATTAGTAGAACTAACAGGTATTGCCCGTTCGATATTGGCACAGCCACAATTTATTGGTCGCTATGCAGAAGTTTATCTATTTATTGGATTTATATACTGGGTATTTTGTTACTCAATGTCCCTAGCTTCTCGGCAATTAGAAAAACAGTTAAGTCAGTAGTTAGCAGAGTTAAAAAATCAATTACCCAAGAGTGATTTTTGAGCCGGAAGTTAGAATGATTCTGTTATTGTGACTCATTTTAATTTTTTAACTTTGACGGTCTTTGTGATGTGATGGTATTATTACCTGGCAAAATCTTAGATAGACGATCGCGCTGTAAAATCTGACTAAATTAGGGTTATTATTGGTAGGCGATCGCTATTTTCATCCCATCAATCAGCTTGCCGCGAAGCATCGCTAATTTACTCGGTTAAATAATTCGGAGGTGTAAATCTGTGACAACAGAAAAAAAACCGATAATTATTGCTGAAGATGTTCACAAATGGTATGGTAAATTCCACGCTCTTCAGGGTGTAAGTTTGACAGTAAATCGCCAAGAAGTTGTAGTTTTAATGGGACCATCGGGTTCTGGTAAATCTACCTTTATCCGCACATTTAATGCTTTAGAAGAATACCAAAAAGGACGAATTGAAATTGACGGTATTACCCTTGGTCATGACTTGCGAAATGTTGAAGCAATTCGCCAAGAAGTGGGAATGGTATTTCAGCAATTTAATTTATTTCCTCATCTCACAGTATTGCAAAATATTACTTTGGCACCAATTTGGGTACGTCGATCGCCAAAAGTGAAAGCTGAAGAATTAGCAATGCAACTCTTAGAAAGAGTAGGAATTTTAGAACAAGCGCAGAAATACCCAGGACAGTTATCTGGTGGACAACAGCAACGGGTAGCGATCGCACGTGCTTTAGCTATGCAACCCAAAATTATGTTGTTTGACGAACCCACCTCAGCGTTAGATCCAGAAATGGTACGCGAAGTTTTGGATGTAATGCGAAACCTCGCTCGTGATGGGATGACAATGGTAGTCGTCACCCACGAAGTTGGATTTGCTCGTGAAGTCGCCGACCGAGTTATTTTAATGGATAGTGGTTCCCTCGTCGAATCAGCCACCCCAGACGCATTTTTCAGCAACCCCAAAGAAGAAAGAACACGCAAATTTTTGTCACAAATTCTCTAAAACCTCTGCGCCACTTTGCGTCCCTTTGCGTTTTACTCCTAACCCTTCCATCCGACAACTTCACACCAAGCTTGAGCATAAAATCCATCTGGGTGCCGACTCCACTCCCTTAAACCCTTACTCATAGCTGTCAGCCGCTCATCAGTCCAACCCTTCTCTACAGCTTGATCCTCCTTTGCAGAAGCCTGGATTCGCTCCGCCAGATATTCTGCGATCGCACTCAGCGGCTGATAACATTCATAAGAAGCGGAAGCTTTGATATTAGTAAACCCAGTTTCCCGCAGCAAAGCGCGTAACTCTCTACCCACATAAGGATTACCAGAATTCTGCTCATGGAGCCATTTGTAATAAGTAATCGCCCGATCCAGTTCTGGCGGGAACGGTGCAATCAGACATCCACCCCAGTCAGGACTACGAAGACCTAAAATTCCCCCCGGTTTCAAAACTCGCTGAAGTTCTGCTAACGCTTCCACAGGTTTTTGAAGATGCTCAAACAGCGCATGAGAAAAAATCGCGTCAAAAGAGTTATCTTCAAAGGGTAGAGCATATATATTCCCCTCCAAAAAATTAGCATTGCTGACAGCGTGGGTAAAAGCACTTTCAGCAGCGATTCGGATTTGAGAAGCTTCTCGATCAATACCAGTAAGCGTACCAGGAGCGATCGCTTTTGCTAAACCCAGAGCGATCGAACCGGGGCCGCAACCACAATCTAGTAAATTCATCCCTGGGCGTAAATAAGGCTTGAAAAACGCAGCATGAGTATCTAAGCTGCGCTTTGCCATAAAATTCATCGCATTAATCGAATAGCCTGGAGTATACTTTTCTGGCATAGTTGTGACTCCCTCAAATATCTGTATGAGTATCATAGGGAGCTATTTTTGAGATGTCCAATATATATTTATAGAAAATTGAAACTTATAAAGTATCAAAAAAAATGGAATTGCGACATCTGCGCTACTTTATTGCTGTCGCTGAAGAACTGCACTTCAGTAGAGCCGCCGAGCGACTGCATATTGCTCAACCGCCCTTAAGCCAGCAAATTCAGCAACTAGAGGCGCAATTGGGGGTAGAACTGTTTCACCGCAAAACCAAGCGACAGGTACAACTAACGCAAGCTGGACAAGTTTTTTTGCAAGAAGCTTATCAACTTTTAGCTCAACTCCAAAAAGCAATTGAGCTAACCCAAAAAACAGGAAAAGGTGAAAAGGGACAATTGCGAATCGGGTTTACCAGTTTGGTAACTTATGATTTGCTTCCTGTGATTTTGCGGCGGTTTCGAGAACAGTTTCCAGAAATAGAGTTGGTATTGCAGGAATTAACCACAACTCAGCAGGAACAAGCCCTACAGTATAGCCGCATTCATGTAGGCTTTGCCCATCCACCGTTAGAAGACAACACACTTAATCAAGAGTGCATTCAGCGAGAAGCTTTAATTGTGGCGATGTTAGAAACTCATCTCTTAGCGGAACAAGAAAAGATTTCAGTGCGATCGCTAGTAAACGAAAACTTTATCATGTTCCCTCGGCATTTAGGCCCCGGACTTTACGACCAAATTGTAAGCCTTTGTCAGCAAGGAAATTTCAGCCCGAAAGTGACTCAAGAAGCGATTCAGATGCAGACGATTATCGGATTAGTGTCAGCGGGAATGGGAATTGCGATCGCGCCGTCTTCATTGCAAAATCTTCAGAGAACTGGTGTAGTTTATCGCGCTTTAGAGGAGAAAACACCATTAATAGAAACGGCTGTAGTGTGGCGGGAGGAGGATATGACGCCTGTATTAAGAAAATTTCTACAAGTTGTCAGGAGTATCTGTTGAGAAATGACAACCCTCTGCTTGCAAAGAGGTTACGCGAACACGAGTTAGCTTTATTTTTGCCAACTTACTTATTTTTTTGAAAGTTTCGCTACTTTGTCAATGTATTATTGAAGTGAAAATTATTAAATCAATTCCTGTCATAAGTTGGAATTAAAGCTGTGTCTGCTAAAGATGCTTTTCATACAGTTGTCAAAACAGCACTTGAGAAAGAAGGGTGGTTAATCACTCACTATCCTTATACTCTCCAGGCGGGAACCCTTGAGCTATATATTGATTTAGGAGCAGAAAAAATTATTGCAGCCGAAAAACAAGGACAAAAAATAGCTGTTGAAATTAAAAGTTTTTTGAGTCCGTCAAAAATCACAGAACTTTATGCTGCATTAGGACAATTTATCATTTACCGAATTGCTTTACAAAAACAAGAAGCCAATCGCACTTTATATTTAGCAGTTCCTAGTACTGTTTACAATGAGTTTTTTATACTTCCATTTATCCAATCTGTCATTCAAAGTAATCAACTCTGTTTACTAATTTATAATATTGAACAGGAGGCGATCGCCCAATGGCAAAGCTAGAGGAATATCGACAATATATTAAGAATTTGCTTCAACAACACGCTAGTACTGTTTGGGATAATCGCATTCAAGCAGAGACGATTTTTGATACAGAACACGATCGTTATCAATTAGTTTATGTAGGTTGGCGCGAACAAGACCGCATATATGGGCCTGTTCTCCATCTAGATATTATTGACGAGAAAATCTGGATTCAGCAAGATGGGACAGAGGTAGGTATTGCTAATGAATTGGTTGAATTAGGTGTCCCAAAAGAAGATATTGTTTTAGGTTTTCAGTTACCATCTGTGCGGAAATATACAGATTTTGCTGTTAGTTAATTGAATTTATTAAAAATAGCGATCGCCTGTATAAAACAATATTTCAGTCTCAATAATATTTATTATTGATAATGATATTTACAAGTCAAAATAATCAATAAATCTTCTTGCACTTTGTAAACTAATCTATGTTCATCTGTGATCCTCCTTGACCAGTAACCTTGTAATTCATATTTTAATGGTTCTGGCTTCCCTATCCCTGCAAAAGGATCTCTTTGTATATCTCTAATCAGTTCCAATATTTTTTTGAAAATTTTCTTGTCTTCTGTTGCCCACTGACCTAATTGTTCAAAAGCTTCTGGTTCAAAGGCAATTTTTTTCATATTCATCTAAATCCACATAAATTAGATTTCCTTTTTCTACATTTTCCAAAGCTTTGAGCAGATGTTTTTTGTTAGTCTCTGATTTCAAAAGATAAGTAGTTTCATCCTCTTCAGTTGATGGTTCAACTAGCACAATAACTTCTACAACTGTTCCTTCTGGTAGTTCCGTTGCTGAAAGTTCAATCCTGCCATCTTTTCCAACAACAGCTTTTTGTTTAATCCCACTAAGCATAATTTATATTTACTCTTATCTTTACCACCTTATTGTAACTTTTAATTGAGGGCTGGTTTCAAGCCGCGTTCAACAGCCACTTTTAAGGCTCTTGCTTTACTTACTAAACCACGTATGTAGACTTGCATGAGTTCATCAAGTTGATGAACTTCTGCATCATTAAGCTGTCCCTCTCGGTGACGCGCTTGCAAGTCACTGAAAACCTCTTGCTGCTGAGTTTCCATCTGCATATCGCACATAGCCAAAACCTGATCATCCGGTAATGACTCCATAGGTAGTTCGGTAATGGCGCGGTCAATCCATTCTAGTAATACATCTTCAAGTCGCCGATGTGTGAAAGCAGCGATTTCCTTTGCTTTTTGTGCCACTGTTTCAGGGAGTTGAAGGGTGACAATTTCAGCCATTTTCTACCTTCTTGCCTTTTACTTATGATTGTATCTGCGATCGCTCTGCATCTTCTGGTTAAAAAGAGCGATCGCTATTGCATAAACTACAACTCAAATTGGGAATACTGAGTATATTGGCTGCATAGAGGCAAAGTATCTTCTTGCCATGCCTGCTGCTGAAGATTTATCAACTAGGAGATAATTGTGAGTTTACTTATTAAAGCTTCCTTTGCGCTTGCGCCTCATATTGCCAATGGGTTAGCTAAGGGAATATATGTACTATGTGGGAGTGTAATCCGGGATACTGCAACAAATAATGTCCTTGGATTTTTAAGAGGGACAACTCAAACCCCTAAAAGTTCTCATAACATACTAAACCTGATTATTTCTGGTGCAAATTTGCTAACTTCAGGAGCAAATATAGCCGTGTCAGCTAAGGGATTTAGCAATATTAACCAGCGATTAGATAAGGAATTTGGTGATGTTAACCAGCAACTAGGTAATATTGAAAATCAAATTCGAGCAATTGGAAAACCTTTACAAATAAGTCCACAACTTTTGCAGATAAGTAGTGCTGGTAGTGTACTTAATCTTGGGGTATCTGTAATGGGTTTTGCTGTCATATCACAGCGTCTCAATGAGATAGAAAACCAATTAAAACAAGCAGCAGAATTGTTAAATAAAATTAATCGTAAAATTGACCTCAGTTTCTATGCTAACTTCCATGCTGGAATCGAATTAGCAGTTAATGCCTTTACAATGACTAAAATTGAGAACCGTAGAAGCAGTGCCTTACAAGCCATCAATCGATTCTTAGAGGCAGAACATATTTACAAAGATTACACAATTAATGAACTTTCCAATAAAAGCCCAATTATTGACAAATATATACTGACATTATCTTTAGCATATATTGCAGAAGCACGTTGTCATTTAGAACTGGAAGAACATGAAACAGCACTTCGTCGTTTCCAAGAAGGGGGAAAATTTATCAGGCTGCTGCTTAAAAAATATATTGAACTCATGCTTACTTCTAATCCAGCAGCATACTTACATCCTCAGTTTAAAGGTCAGATTGATTTGCATAAACTAACCCAAATTTACCAATGGATTGACCCAAATTTTGATGAAAATACAGTTTTCGAGATGCAACGCGAGAATATATTTAAACTGACTCAAAGTCATGATGAATGGCTATCCTCCCTTCCATCCGCAATTGTAGATCGCAGCGAAATTCAATGGGGCATATTCGGAGGAAATCCTACTCCATTCACAGGGAGATTTGAAAAAGAAGCTTACAAACGTCTTCCCCAAGTATTTGAAGTAATGGAATCTATGATTGAAACCAATCGCCGCTTTGAATCTTACCAAACAGAATTACAAGCAATATCCCAACTAGGAATCAGTTTTCATGACTGGCTTAAATTAACTCCGTCTACAGAGATTAAACCGGACGGCACAGAATTAATGTACATCATTCCGTCCAAACCTCTAGAGTTACAGCCTTCGATATGAACTAAATACAGGATTAAAGATGAATTAATCAAGATCAAGAAAGTCTCTAGGAGTAATAATCTTGTTTTGATATTCGGCTAGGATATTGAGTGATAAAAGGTCTTGATCTCCTGTGATTAAAAATTCTGCATTGGCATCTTTAGCAAGTTCTAAAAATTTGTTGTCACCTGGATCTCTACAGATGTTTATTTGAGATTTTATTTCTATAAATTGACTGTACTTTTTAACTATGCCCAAAAAATCTTGTCGGTCTTCATCTGAGATATATTTATCGAACTTAGGTTTATAAATTCGTGTATTTAATTCTTGATAAGTTTCATCGCTTTGAGCAATTTTGAATTCTTTATAGAGTTTATCTAGGGCTTTACGGGCTGTTCCATTAGGACTTAGAGCAGCACTAAGTAAAACATTTGTGTCAATGACAATTAGTTTATGATTCATCGGCAAGTAATTCTTCTAGAGTTTCTTCGGTTAATCCTTTGGCTTGAGCATTTCTGCCGATTCTGTCAAAAACACTAAGTAAATCTTCATCTTTATTATTTGAAAAGGTTTTCTTTATTTCTTGAATAAGTTGTTCTTGTTCTTGTGCAGGAAGTTGTAAGACAAGATTAAGAATTTGCTCGAAGGTTAGGGGGAGTTGATAGGTTTTTTGAGTCATGGTGAGTTCTGGAGTTAGGGAATAGAAACTTGTTAGCTTTTTTAATCAGGTTTGAGCCAGTTTTCTACTTTTAAATCACGATTCCTCTATACCTTGGTGAATTGCATTATCCATATCCTCAAGAGTTTTAGGTTTTCCTTGATGTTTTAAACAACCTGCTACATCATCTAACTTAGTTTCTGGAAAAGGTTTCTTAGGCTTTAAAAGAATTCCATCACCCATATTAATAACAATAAATTCTTGACCTACTTCCCATTGATTAGCTTCCCGTAAAGATTGGGGAATAATTACTTGTCCTTGAGGGGACAATTTTATAATTTCCATTATATTTAGAAGTAAAAAATATCAGACTAATATAAAAATTTTAGCATTTTTGATTATTTCAATTTATCCTCTTCCTCTGTGTTCTCTGCACCTCTGTAGTTCGTCAAAAAAAGGACGAACCCAAAAGTTCGCCCTTAAGATAGTATTATGCTGTTGCTAAATCCAAACCCAAATCTAAATCTTCGCTTCTTCTCTCACCAACTTATCCCAACCCAAATCTTTCAAATTATTATTCCGACGTAGCGGACGAGTCACCAACTCTAACATGTCACGCGCATTCGTAAAGCCGTGAATTTGAGCAAAAGTGAACTCCACAGACCACTTTGTATTAATACCCCGTGCTTCCAACGGATTAGCGTGAGCCATACCAGTAATTACCAAATCTGGTTTTAACTCATAAATCCGCTGGAGTTGATTGTAATTATCTGGTTTCTCTACAATCCTTGGCAGGGGTGAATTCATTTCCTGGCAAGTTTTCTCCAGCAATGCCAACTCAGCAGCTTGATAGCGCTTATCCATGTAGGGAATGCCGATTTCGTGAACAGTCATCCCGCAACGGATTAAGAATCTTGCTTGGGAAACTTCCAGCAAGTTATCACCCATGAAGAATACAGATTTACCGCGAATCAGTTTCACGTAATCTTCCAAACCTGCCCAAATTTGCGCTTCCCGTTCATCCAAACCCTTGGGAGTAATACCGAACACCGAGCAGATTTTCTCAATCCAAGCGCGGGTGCCATCGGGACCAATGGGGAAGGGTGCGCCAATGAGTTTACATTTGCGGCGGCGCATTAAGGTGGTAGCTGTGCGGCTGAGGAAGGGGTTGACACCAGCGACATAATACCCTTCTTCCAATACTGGCAATTCAGTGAAGCGCTTCGCGGGTAGCCAGCCGGAAACTTTGATGCCTTGTTTCTTCAGTTCCAAGGTTAACTGAGTAACTACGGGGTCGGGAAGAGAGCCAAAGAGAACCAGTGGTGGATGGTCTACGTACTCAGATTCATCTTGGGCGACATCTTCTTTCTTTTTACCAAAGTTGAGCAACTTAGCGATCGCATTACGTTCACTTTTCTCTGTTTCCGCCACAGGAGACTTATCAGGACAACGGTTAGCCATTGCGGCTAACACAGTGTCTTCCCCTTGGGTGAAGGCGTAATCTAGACCATTTGCCCGCGCTACAACAATGGGAATTCCGATTTCAGATTCTAGCTTCGGTGCTAAACCTTCCAAATCTGTTTTGATAATTTCTGTAGTGCAAGTGCCAATCCAGACAATTACACTAGGATTGCGATCGCGTTTAATTTGCAAGCACAACCGTTTTAACTCTTCATAATCATTCAACTGTGCTGAAATATCGCCCTCTTCCAACTCTGCCATTGCATAGCGGGGTTCAGCAAAAATCATCACCCCCATCGCATTTTGTAGGAAGTAGCCACAGGTTTTTGTCCCAATCACCAAAAAGAAGCTATCTTCAATTTTTTGGTATAACCACGCCACGCAGCTAATTGGACAAAAGGTATGGTAATTTCCAGTTTCACATTCAAAGCTTAAAGCTTCTGGTTGTTGAGCGACAGTCATTTTGGTTTTTTCTCCCCTTGATATTTAATGGCAGTTCAACCAATTTTAGATTTTAGATTGATAATTTTGGATTGAAGGCTGGGACAACAAAAGTATCCGCTGTCTAACGACAATTTCCCTAATTCCTGATCCAAAACCCCAAATCTAAAACTTAAAATTGTGAGGAACAGCAATAATTAAGCGTTGGGGAAGAGGCGGGCAATTTCTGATTCATCAAAAACACCTGCTGGCAGTTCTTCCCCTAAAAAATCGTTGTTTTCTTCAGCCTTTTGTAAAGCTGTTTCATCACCCCAGACATCTGACAACACGTCTTTAAAGGCATTCTCATCTAATGGCTCTTCAAGTGCTTCGTCATCCAGCTTTACTTCCATTGCTGCTGTTGTACCGAAGCCCATGTCCCCAAACTCATCTGCTTCTAAACTAGAGACTTGGAGAGACTCATCTTTTGAATCGTGTCCATTGGTTAAGGAAATATCGCCAAATTCATTTTCGATTTCCCCCAACTCGTCGATCCCCAGGCTTTCATCTTCAGAATCCACCATTGTGAATTCTTGAACTACTGCCGCTACCGCAAAGCCATTTGTATGAGCATGTGTCAATGTTTCATCTTCTGGCTTTTCGTCAACGATCGCTGCTGCTTCTTCTACGTATTTCTCTACATCTGGGTTGACGACGAAGCGATTACCGAGAGCTAAATCTGGGTCAAAATGCAAATCCAGCACTTCAATCAGCGTATCCGCGTCAGGATTAAGTTTGGCAAAGGGCAACATTAACTGCGCTAGCTTTGGCTCTAGGGCGTTAAGAACTCCCAGGATGAGGTAAGAAGGTGGTCGCTTCCCGCCATCAGGGGTATACACTGATTCCACTTCCATGTGCAGAGTAATCCAGTCTCGATTACTCTGGAAAAATTGCAACCACTTCTGCTTTATTGAATCCGTAAAGCTGTGAAAGAATGCCATGTTATTGTCCCCCATCCTGAGAATTTGGTGATTTATACAATCATCAAGTCTAGTTCTTCTTGTGAATTAGGAACCTGGGGTTTACCCGGATTTAGATAAAAATCGGACAACAAAGAGAACAACTCCCGATCTGGTGTGTCGTTAGGGACAACACCTTCAGGACGCGCCAGAATTTGGTCGGCGATGTTGAGATAGTAGTCGCAAACGTACTCTAGGGAAGGATCTTGCTCTGCCATCTCAAACAAAGTTTTGCCTTTCACACGGGAAACACGGATATCTTCAATTAAAGGTAAAACTTCCAGAACTGGCATTGGCACAGCTTCTATATATTTTTCAATCAAATCGCGCTTGGAGGTGCGATTGCCAATTAACCCAGCTAAACGCAGTGGGTGAGTTCGGGCTTTTTCGCGGACTGAAGCAGCAATGCGGTTGGCAGCGAATAAAGCATCGAAACCATTGTCTGTAACAATCAGGCAGTAATCTGCATAGTTGAGTGGTGCAGCAAATCCACCGCAAACTACGTCGCCGAGAACGTCAAAAAGAATTACATCGTACTCATCAAAGGCGTTGAGTTCTTTAAGTAATTTAACTGTTTCACCGACTACATAACCGCCACATCCAGCACCCGCAGGTGGACCACCAGCTTCTACGCAATCAACACCGCCGTAGCCTTTGTAAATCACATCTTCTGGCCAGACATCTTCGTAGTGATAGTCCTTTTCTTGGAGGGTGTCGATAATTGTCGGAATCAAAAATCCAGTCAGGGTGAAGGTACTGTCATGTTTTGGGTCGCAGCCAATTTGCAGCACTTTTTTGCCACGTTTAGCTAGGGCGACGGATATATTACAGCTAGTTGTGGATTTACCGATACCACCTTTTCCATAGACCGCTAGTTTCACTGTTGTTTCCCTCTTATTAGCTTCTTGTCAAACTTGTGGCTCAAACATTTGCCTTCACCTGTCCTGAGATGGCGATGCGTGAGGTGTGTTGATGTCATTATTGGGCAAATTACCTAGAAAAGAAAGTGGCTATGAATTTGTAAAACGGTTTTATCTGATTTATGAGAGATTAATTTAGCCCTATTTAGAATTTTATTACTCTAAAAGACTTTAATAGCTCTAAAAAGATTTAATAAAAAGTTTTTATAAATTATTTTTATAAAAAGAGTTACAAAATACAAAAATAAATTAGAGTCTATTTTCAATGGTTTTCATAGAATTAGCTGATGTTAGTACAACGTGTTTTCAGGGTATTGGGGCGTATGCTCAAGGGTAAAGATAGTTATATGCAGCCTGATGCTGGAAATACTAATGGAATTTGCGTTAGCGTAGCTCAACGTTCGTGAAGCGTCTCGAACAGAAGGTATCGGAGATAAATTCCCAAGTTTCACTCGCTAGCCAAAACCATTTAATTGCTGCTTGAGAGTAAGTTAGTGCAATTTTGTAACATATTATTAAATTGCCAAATATTCTCTAAAATTCTTAAAATCTCTAGGCTCCGCTAAATTAAGCAGGTAGGCATTAAGAAATATTTCAGATAGGCGACCTATGAAGCTATTAGTGTCTAATACAGAAAAATAGCTTTTTGTCAAGCAGAAAAAACTTAATGTAAAACTAAATACCCCTGCGTTGAGAAAATTCAATCAATAAGCCACAGAAATAACCTTAATTTTCGCTGCCTTGATGTTAATTTGCTTGCTGGTTAGGGAATTATACTTATAAAGTAACCCCTAGCTTGAGGGTACAAATCGTCAAAGCTGGTTGCCAAATAAATTTATTTATAAAAAGCTTCATCAAAAATATGGAAGTTAAATTAGGATTTGGAGCTATTCCCAAACCTTAATATGTCTGTGTCAGCAAAGAATCTGATTACTGCTGGTATATGCTATCTGATGATAAAAAATAAATCCCAATTTATGACAGAGCTTTGACTGAAGTTCATCATCTTATCATTCCAGTCAGTTCCGGAGAAAAAACAATTGTATTTTGTGCAATTTATAATCTCTAGATCCCCCTAAATCCCGTTTCAAAAGGGGGACTTTAATTTTGGTTCCTCGCTTTTTTAAGGGGGATTAGGGGGTATCAACAAGTGTCTCAAATCACAGCTAACTACTTTTAAAACATCCTCTTAGAACACAGCTTGAATCTTTTTCCTATTTCGGAATTTATTGACTCTCGCGTTATCCTATGAAAAAGATAAAACTATTGCGATCGTAGGGAGGTTTTTCCCGCTGAGGGAATTCCAACAACTAAATCATCTCGTCGGATAGACAGGCAAAAAGCCTGCCCTCTCTGAAATATGGGAAAATTTTGGTGAAATCTCTCAAGACTTAGGACTCGTTAGTTATCTGCTCATTCAAGACTCAGGACTTTCTATGTTAGCAGGCACAATTTTGCAAGATGGAAAATATACCCTAATCCAAGAAATAGGGCGGGGTGGCTTTGGTATTACGTTTAAAGCTACCCATCACTACTTGGGTCAGGAGGTGGTGATGAAAACCATCAATGAAAGGCTGCGACAACATCCTGATTTTGCTAAGTTTGAGCGCCAATTCCAAGATGAAGCCAGACGATTAGCTACTTGTATCCACCCAAATATAGTCCGAGTCAGTGACTTTTTTGTGGAAGCTGGGCTGCCTTATATGGTGATGGAATATATTCCTGGGCAAACTTTAGGCGATGCATTTGTATTGCCAGGAATAGCTTTACCTGAAACCACAGCAATTCATTACATCCAGCAAATTGGGGCAGCGTTGCAAGTCGTACACAATAACGGTTTGCTGCACCGAGATGTCAAACCAGATAATATTATCCTCCGCCAAGGAACACAAGAAGTAGTACTAATTGATTTTGGCATTGCCAGGGAATTTAATGGCGGTGTCAGGCAGACGCACACAGGTTTGGTTTCTGAGGGCTATTCTCCCATAGAACAGTATTTAACCCAAGCACAGCGCACGCCCGCCACTGATGTTTATGGTTTAGCAGCAACCTTGTATGCACTGTTAACAGCACAAGTTCCAATGCCAGCATTATTGCGCGATCGCGAGCAAATGCCTGCGCCCCGAGAACTACAACCACACTTGAGTGCTGCTGTCAACCAAGCGGTAATGCGTGGTATGGCGGTGGAATCTCGTTTTCGTCCCGCAACTGTTGCTGAGTGGCTACAATTGCTACCGGGGAATCGAGTGAATGTGACAGCACAAGCCTTACCCACTTATGCAGTGCCAACTGTCAATTTATCAGCCTACCAGGCAGAAACTCTCATTGGAAGCTCTTCGCAAAAAGCGATCGCTAAGGAGAATGTACAAGCCAAAAAACAAGGATTGTCTCAAATCTTTCTTGGTATTGGTGTAGCCTTAGTTGCTGCTACAGTAGGTTTCGCCATCACTAACATGTTACCAAAATCTCAGCCGCAGCCAACTGCAAAGCCGCTTTTTGAACAACCTACTCAAGATTCGGGCGCAAAAGGACCTGACTCTAATGATAGATCTTCCCCTGGGAATCAAGAAACTAACAGTACTGCAACATCTGAATCTGCACCCGCATCTAATGTCAGGCGGCGTCGGCGCGATCGCCCTTCTTCTCAAGAAGAACCTTTGAGCAGCCCCACAAAAGAATCACAAGGCAGCGATTCGGAAAAATCCATACCTTCGCCTAGTGTTTCCCCCACACCCTCCCTAGTCGAAAAACTACGGGCAATCCGATCGTCTCGTAGTGCTTCCCCCAGAGGATTACCGGACAATAAGTTACCATCTTCTAATGAGAATTCTGCCTTCCCTAAACCTGCGATTCCATCCAATTCTGTAGTTATACCAGCAGCACCACCTCCAAAATCCAAACAGTCAGATCCTTCTGGTGTAGTAGTACCAACATTGGAAAAGCAAGATTCATCGACTGATAGTGAAACGCAAAGCGATCGTAATTAAAATAATTCGTAATTCACGAATATCAAGCAAGAATCAGGTATAAAGCCCAAAACTCCAAGCCAGATATACAGATTTTTTCTGTGTCGTGTCTCAAAACTTATAACTCAATATGCTTAGGTTAAGGGCTACTGGCAAAAATTTGGGGTTTTCAAGACGCAATAAATCGCCGTCTCTACAAGTGTTTTGGTCTTATCTGAACTGTATTGACTTATCACTTTGTACTCTAGGCATACAAAAACTGCTAGAGGCTGATAACCACCTTACCAAAGTGAGCGCCACTTTTAAGGTAACGATAAGCTTCTCGTGCTTCAGTGAATGGGAAAACTCGATCGATAATCGGTTTGATTTGATGCTGTTGTATGGTCTGATTCATGACCTCAAACATTTCCCGACTGCCAACATAAATCCCCTGGACTGTTAAACTCTTAAAAAGTATTGGCATGGGGTCAATTTCATTTCCTCTGCCCGATAATACGCCAATCAAGCTAATACGTCCCCCAATACGGACTGCTTGTAGTGATTTTGGGAGAGTACCTGCACCACCTACCTCAATTACATGATCTACACCTGTGCGATTAGTCAATTGATAAACTTGCTTTTCCCAATCTGGTGTTGTTTTGTAATTGATTGTTTCGTCAGCACCAAGCTGTTGAACTCGTGCCAATTTTTCATCACTGCTGGAAGTGACGATCGCTTTAGCACCATATATCTTGGCAAACTGGAGAGCAAAAATTGAAACTCCCCCAGTACCGAGTAATAAAACACTATCACTTGAGCTAATATTGCCTTTTGTTACCAACCCATGCCAAGCGGTGACTGCTGCACAGGGCAAAGTCGCACCTTCGGCGTAGGATAAATGATCTGGTAAAATCACCAAACCATCTTGGTGTAATACAACATACTCAGCTAACATTCCATCGATACCCCCTCCGAGATCGGATTTCATTTTCTCTTTGGTTAAAGAGCCATAAATCCAGTCTTGGAAGAAAATACCAGCGACGCGATCGCCTATTTTCACCCGTGTCACACCTTCCCCCACCGCCACGACTTCCCCCGCACCATCAGATAAAGGAATTAGGGGATATTTCTCTTTAGAACCATAGGTTCCTTCAATTACAAGCAAATCACGGTAATTTAGAGATGTTGCTTTGACTTGAATCAGAACTTGGCCGGCTGTCAGTTTTGGTTCAGGGCGATCGACTAATGTCAGGGCATCAATGCCGGCGTTGCTTTGAATTTCGTAAGCTTTCATTCCTAAGTTTCAAAATCGGTATTTGCTGCAACTGCTTCCCATGCATCCAACTCAGCAGTCAAGGAGGTAATTTTATTGCGGAACTTGCTGTAAGCATACTTACCCAGCACTAAGCGTAATGGTGGATTTTCTGATTCAACAACTTTAATTAATGCCTGGGATGCTTTTTCGGGATCGCCTGGTTGAGTGCCTTCAATTTTTTCGAGGAACTCTAAGAATTTTCCCACAGTTGGTTTGTAGGCATCTATGCTATTTGTAGCGCGGTCAAGCGATCGCCCAATAAAATCAGTCCGGAAAGGTCCTGGTTCAACAATTGTGACTTTGATACCCAAAGGTGCAACTTCGCCATGTACTGCTTCTGATACCCCTTCTAAAGCGAACTTAGCACCACCATAAATCGAAAAACCTAGTTCGTTTGTGAATCCAGCAATTGCAGACATATTGATAATATGCCCACTCTGTTGCTGTCTCATAATTGGCAAAACTGCCCGGATGGTGTTAATTGCACCGAAAAGATTAGTATCAAAGTTACGGCGAATTTGCTCATCACTGACCTCTTCCAGCGCCCCAATTAGACCATATCCAGCGTTATTAACCAAAACATCAATTTGTCCAAACGCCTTGACTGCTTCATTGACTGCGGCTTTGACTTGGATGGCATTGGTAACATCTAAGGAAACTGCCTTAGCTGTATCTGGGTATCGATCGACCAAATCTTGAAGTTGCTCAGGCTTACGAGCAGTAGCAATTAAGCGATCGCCTTTTTTTAGTACTGCTTCAGCTAAATTACGCCCGAAGCCGCTAGAACTACCAGTAATCAACCAAACTTTCGTATTGTTATTGGACACGATAGATTCCGCTGGGTTTTCGATTAGTGTACTATTAGTTTCCAACCAAGACTATGTTATCGCCAATCATCCAGTGCAAAAACATCTGGACGATTGAATCCAGGTTCATTAGGTTTATGCATGGCAACTCCAATGATTTCACTGCGAAAACCACGAGCCAGCATCCTGCGGTAAGCTTCATCTCGACTGGTATTAACGCCAGCTACCAAACGTGACATTCCTTCAGCCACTGTCAATGCTTCACACAAATCTAGTAACTGCTCGAAATTTTGTCCTGCATTATTCCCAGAATGTACTGCACCAAATCTAACAAAGCAAGTATTACTACCTGCTTCGGTGCCCGCTCCATAGTGACAAACTGCAAATCCTGCCAAGCCTGTATCATTCCATAAAAGTACTGTATCACCCAATCCTTGAGCCTGAACTGTGAGAATTTCTCGTGATAAATCTAGTCCTTCATAAATAGAATTAGTCAGTTGATTAATTGCTTTGAGATTTTCGGCACGTTCATCCTCACTCAACTGTGAGTATCTATTTCCTTCAGGTATTGGCTGTGATTGCTGTACTTGCTTTGCCAAAATTGCAGTCAGAAAACGCAGACGAAAGCCAAATTTTTGGTATAGTACGTGATGCTTGGGACTTTGAGCAAAAGTAAACAATCCTGTCATCGAAGTATTCCGTTGCTCAAAGCAAGCGATCGCGGCTTCAACAAGACGCTGACCTATTTTTTTGTCCCAAAAGTCAGGATGAACGCTTAACGGTCCAAAATAGCCAAAGCTTCCCCAATTCACTACCAGGTTAGACCCGATTAATTTTCCATCTACCTCCGCAGCAAATGCCCCATTTGGATCGGTTTTCCAGCGGTGGTGGATGTAAGCAGCATCCCCATAAAATTCAGTTGGTTCAGGTAGTCCTAACAATGTGCCAAAGGCTAGGCGAAAAATATGGTCAGCAGCAGCTAGCTCATTCTCTTGAAGTAATCGGATAGAAACGTTCATCTCTTTGTGGTGTTGAGAGCATTAGGTTCTATCCTATTACTTAGAGTTTGCCAAGTTGCAAACTTTTAAAGCTACAGAGAAGTTATGAACTGCTGCACCTTTTCTAGGAGTGGCTGATGTTCAATTTGCTCTACTAACTTTTGGGCATTTTGGTAGCATAATCGCGCCATTTTTTTGCGTTTAGTTCTGGCGTAAAGGCTTCCCATATTCAGCAAAGTTGAAATTTCTCCGAGACAATCGCCCAGTTCTTGATAAATCGCAATGGCTTGTTTATAGAACTTCATGGCTTGGCGATTCTGGGCTAGGATACTGTGGGTAAAACCGATGTTGTGAAGGGTTGTTGCTTCCCCAGAGCGATCGCTAATGGCTCGACGTGTCAAAAGAACTTGATAATAAAGTAACAGCGCTTGTTTTGGCTGTCCTAAATCACTATAAACTGAGGCAACATTATTTAAAGTGGTTGCTTCACCAATCAAATTCTTCACAGCGCGTTGAATCGGCAGTGCTGCTTGAAAAAATTCTAAAGCTTGGTCAAACTTGCCTAAGATGCTGTAGGCAAACCCAATACCATTTAAAGTTGTTGCTTCACCAGAAAAATCACCCAGCAATCGACGTGTCGTCAAAATTTGGTTTTGTAGCAACAGTGCCCGTTTTGGCTCTCCTAAGCGAGTATAAATTAGGGCTACATCATTGAGAGTAGAAACTTCTCCTTGAGTATCTTGCAATTGCCTGAAGATGGCAACCGCTTTGTTAAAATACTCCAACGCTTGCGAAAAGCGCCCAAGCCGACTGTATGTAGAACCCAGATTGCTCAGTGCAGTTGCCTCTGCGGTTGCATTGCCGATTTCAACGGCAACTGACAGCGCTTGTTGAAACCGCTCTAATGCTTTTTGAGGTTGCCAGCAACCCAGATGAGCCAAACCAAGGTCATTCAATGTATGACCTTCCCTAACTCGGTCTGGAATTGCTCTTGCTAGCTGTAAATTCTGAGTCACAAGATCGAGATATTCTTGGAATTTTCCCCGGTGGTAATAGCCGTTGGCTTCATCACGACGTTGTTCCCACTCTTTGACTTGATTTAAAGGTTGCGTCATCTGGCCTCAGTTGCACTCTGCGATAAATAAGCAGGACAGTTCTTAGGAATGAACTTCTCTTAGGTTTCCCAAATTGGAGTTAACCTTTATCTTCTACCTTTAGATATAAGACGTAAACAGAGAACTATGGTATTTTATATTACTTAAAAGTAGATTAATGCAACAATTAATACAAAAATATAGTAGGGTAGCACAGCAGTCATTGGTGTCATATTAATGTGAAACCCTGTTGGTGAGAACGTTTTGCCCTCACCCACAGCCCCTCTCCCCTGGGAGAGGGGAGCCTGAGATTCAATTCCCCTTCTCCCTTGGGAGAAGGGGTTAGAGGATGAGGGCGTGAGGTGATGTGTAAAACACCTACCTCATATAGCTTTCAACTTAAGTTAATACCTATGCACAGCAGTG
The DNA here is from genome assembly GCF_043099735.1 of Nostoc sp. C117. NCBI lineage: Bacteria > Bacillati > Cyanobacteriota > Cyanophyceae > Nostocales > Nostocaceae > Nostoc > Nostoc sp. C117. The sequence goes on along the minus strand of NZ_CP170991.1, from coordinate 7,797,898 downwards.
CTACCCGACAAAAAACCTATATTCCAAGTCAGCAGATCGCTATTTTCATCGGGACTGCCTTTTGCACTCTGCCTTTCTTTGTAACTTTTTGAAGATTGCAAAAAAAAGTGTGTTTTTTGGAAACATTAATATAATGCTCTTATTATGAGCATCTACCAATCTCTCAAAAAATCATACAAGCAACACGGTCGCAGTGAAAATGACTGGCGGTTGTTTTTGCGCCTAGTGCCTTATGCGCGTCGCAGTAGAGGACTTTTGGCTCTGTCAATATCCCTACTGGTGCCGCTAGCGATCGCTAATGCCATACAACCCCTGTTAATTGGACAAGCGATTTCCCTGATTCGCAAGGAAGCAAGTGCTTACGAGTTTCTGAGGAATCTCCCCTTAGCACAAGGGCTAAATATCTTAGAAGGATTATTGCTGATTGCGATCGTCACTCGATTGTTATTGACAGGCTACCAGGGTTATCTAGTACAGAAGTTAGGGCAACAAATCACCACAGCAATTCGCCAAGACTTATTCCATCATGTAACATCTTTAGCGGTGCGTTTTTTTGACAGGACACCCGTAGGTAAATTAATTACCAGAATTACCAGCGATGTGGAAGTTTTAGGCGATGTCTTTTCTACTGGGGCGATCGGCATTGTCTCCGATTTGTTTTACATGCTGGTGATTGCAGTTTTAATGTTTTCTATCCAATGGGAACTTGCTTGCTTGCTGTTATTTATGCTGTTACCAGTTACCTGGGTAATTGTTTACTTGCAGAAACAGTATCGTAAAGCCAATTATAAAGGTCGGGAAGAACTTTCTATACTGAATTCACAGCTACAAGAAAATGTCGTTGGCATCAACGTAGTGCAGTTGTTCCGCCGAGAAAAATTTAATGCCGAATTATTTCGCGCCACGAATACCCGCTACACCCAGCAAGTAGATAAAAACATCTTTTATGATGCAGCTGTTTCCGCAACCTTAGAATGGATCGGATTGGTAGCGATCGCTGCTGTTTTGGGCTTGGGTGGTTGGATGCTGTTAGGAAAAGCCCTAACTTTTGGTAATTTATCTACATTTATCTTATATGCTCAGCGATTATTCGATCCTTTAAAGAATTTTGCCGAAAAATTTACGGTAATTCAAGCTGGTTTCACTGCCATTGAACGCGTCGGCGATATATTGGATGAACCGATAGAAATCCGCGATCGCGCCAATGTGCGCTACTCAATTTTTGATGCTAAATTCGGCTACATAGACGAGATAGTTGCAAATTTAGAATCTCCAGATATCACTTCTCCACCAGAACTAGGAGAGATTCGTTTCGATCGTGTCTGGTTTGCCTACAAAAATGATGATTATGTAATTAAAGACTTAGATTTCACCATTCATCCTGGTGAAAAAGTGGCATTAGTTGGTCCTACAGGTGCGGGTAAAACCTCTATAATTCGCCTTTTGTGTCGCCTCTACGAACCCACCCAAGGACGCATTCTGATAGATGGTGTAGATATTCGAGATGTACCACAAGCAGAACTACGGCGTTACATGGCAGTAATTTTACAAGAAGGTTTTTTGTTTGCTGGCGATGTTAAAAGCAACATTTCTTTAGGAGATGGCTATACTTTTGAACAGATCGAACAAGCAGCAGAAAAAACCAATATTGCCCAGTTTATAGAAGAGTTACCCCAAGGGTATGATACTCAACTTCGAGAAAGAGGGACAAATATTTCTAGTGGACAAAAGCAACTTTTAGCCTTTGCCCGCGCTGCTATTCGTAATCCTCAAATTTTAGTACTAGATGAAGCCACTGCTAGTTTAGATGTTGGTACAGAAGCTTTAATTCAAGAAGCATTAGACCAGCTTTTAAGCAGACGCACCGCGATTATTATCGCTCACCGCCTATCTACAATTCGCAATGTAGACCGAATTTTTGTTTTGAAGCGCGGCGAACTAATCGAACAAGGAAGTCACGAACAACTGCTACAACAAGGTGGACTTTATGCCACTTTGCATAACTTGCAGATGTTAGGAACTTAGATGAGAATAGCAAAAACCTAACATCTAATTATTGGATAAACTCTTTAGGCAACTCCAAGAAATAAATTATCCTGCTTAAACTTGCTGACTAGGGTCACGGAGCGAAGTGTTGACTGTTGACTGTTAACATTGGGATATTTTTATTTTGAAGTCCCTTGTTTGTAGAGTTCTTGATTAGTAGCGTTTGCAGGTAAAGGAGTTATATTCTGTGGTTTTAGGGGTTTTAAGAAAATACCGCCACTGATGAAAGCAACCAAAATTGGTACAGCTACATACTGAACATACCATCTGATATTTTCGGCTTTGGATGCAGAATTTTTCAAAATTGCACCTCTAATTTTCAGTTGGTGTTTCATATCTTCAGTTAGTCCATCACATCCTTCAAATACTGCATTTTCGACTTTCACATCATTCAATATAGTGTTGCTCAACTTGACTTTTCTCAGAATAGAACACCGTAAATCTGATCCCGTTAAATTTGCACCAGCCAGATTTGCTTGAAACAAGTTAGCCCCATTGAGCTTTGCATTATGCAATTTAGCCCCACACAAACTAGCATCTGTTAAGTTAGCACCACATAGTTGTGTATCCTTGAGATTGCACCATTGAAATTACAATGACTCAAATTAGAGCCATTAAGTTTAGTGCCTATGAAGAGATAGTGGCTAAAGTTTTGGTTGCTCAAATCGCAGCAACTCAAATCTTGATGAGAGAAATCATTATTTGAAGAGCTATTTGACATCGAATTCATAGTCTTTTTGTTGTGTGTAAAATAGTACATATAGTGGCGTGGCAAGGCTGAAATAGTGGAAAGAATAATGGCGTTAAACCAAGCATTATCAAAGCTTTTGCTTATTTACTCTCATCCATTAATCAATCGATTTAGCCTTGCCACGCCACTATGTATCTTGGAAAAATCAAACATGAGTCCTACATACAAGGGCAAATCAACGAGAAGACTCATAGATAATAGCGATCGCAAAGAAACAAAAAATCAACGCTGCAATCCGTAAAAGCCATTCCCAGACACTTTGGTACAGAAGGATCTGAACAATTGTCGAAGCTCCCAATGCTCTAGATATGACTAATGCGATCGCAAAACCAAGCAGAGTCAGCAGAAAATATTTCAGACTCTTGCAAGCCCAAATGAATAAGAGATTAGAGTCATCATTTAATTTAGTTTTCATGGTTTTTACCTTTTTAAGAGTGAAATTTTCGGATAAATGCACCCTCGACTTCAGCAAGCGAGAGTCGTTGAACTTCGTTATTCGATGTCAAGTTGTGATGTTTACTAATTCAAACAAAAAAGCTGGTCAGTGATATCTCACTAAGACCAGCTTTTGTGATTAAGTTCTAATCCTCCCAGCTTGCTAATAAATTAAGTTTTTAATTATTCAATTTAGTTTCAACAACTGTTTTTTAATCCCAATTAGATGAAACAAACTAACTACTTTTCTTTGTCCCGGTACAAACTCGGTAAGAAAGACCAACTGTCGCAATGAATGCTCTTGCATCGGGATATTCCAGATTAATCACACCATACCCATGTCCTAAAGACAAAGCAGTGAGAGATGCTTGAAGAAAAATTGATGGACAACTAATCTCCTTCTTCTCAACTAAAATCATCAAATCAAAAAGTGATATTGGTAGGCAATGCTCAAGCGCAAAGTCTCTTAGCTGTTTTTTAGAAAAACTAAAGCTTCCGACATTTGGGACAAGCAAATCTAGATTATTTCCCTCTACAGTTCTTAACGTGCAACTGAGGGGACAACCTGGCCTAGACATATTTTTAATTAATTCCGCGATCGACCCACTGTCCATAAAGCCTTAGCCTCCTCTAGCTTGAGTGTGCTTGCGCCTGTCTTTGCTTCCGTATCTTCTCGGTATTGACTCAAATGATATCTTCATGTCGGTTTAAATGTCAAGCAATGTCTGTCTAAAGTTTTTTACAAGACGGTTTATTGTAGTATATGATGGCTAAACAACTTTCGATATAGACATTTATGGCAAAACCGACTTTACAAGCTTCGTTACAAGGAATCCAACTTCTCAAAGAAGCGCTGACTAAGCAGGGATTAACCCAAAAGATGCTAGCCGACAACTTAGGACTTCATCGTTCAGTAATCAGTGCCTTACTTAACGGCAAACCAATTTTATTAGACAACTTTTTCCAGATTGGATTGGCTTTGGGTTATGAAGACTGTTATCCGCTTGCTATCTCAGAGGCAATGGTTAATCAAGACCTAACTGAGTCGAGCCATAAAGACGAGTTTGAAATAACACCTTTGGTAGAAGAAGTACGTAGTAAAGTAAAAGATGTTATTCAAGAGTGGTGCGGGACAATGCGCGTTTTAGATATGTCCCAACCGGTACAAATCAATGAAATATACACGGATGTAAATATTTTAGAGAAGCTTACTGCTCACAGACGCAAAACAATTAAAGAGTTTCTTGCAGAATCTAATTTAGAAGATTTGGAAAGATTTGGATTAGGCAGAGTAACTGAAGAACGAGTTCCCGGTGAAAGTGCAGTCAAAAAATATAAAAAGCTAATTGTTTTAGGAAAACCTGGGGCAGGAAAAACAACTTTTCTTAAACATCTAGCTCTTCAATGTAACGAGGGAATATTTATGCCAAATTTGGTTCCCATTTTTCTGAACCTCAAATATTTTTCTGAATCCCTTAATTCACCTCCTTTATTAGAATATATTGGACAAGTTTTTTCGGAATGTGGAGTCACTGCTGAGCAAATTCAAGAACTTTTCGTGCGTAAATCGTTTTTAGTTTTATTAGATGGATTAGATGAAGTAAAAAATGAACATTATGAACGAGTATTAAATGAAATTAGAAATTTGTCTAGAATATATTATGATAATTATTTTATTATTACTTGTAGAATAGCAGCTAAAGAATACTCTTATGATGTATTAGACAAGTTTACTGAAGTTGAACTAGCCGATTTCGAGGAAAAGCAAATTGAAATATTTATTTATCAATGGTTTGAAACCAAAAGCAAAAACCTGATCAAAGCAGAAGAAGTAGTCAAAGCTCTCAAGAACAATCATCGCTTATCTCAATTAGCAGTAACACCTCTACTCTTAACTTTAATATGTTTAGTATTTGAGGAAAAATGTCACTCTCCTAATAATCGTTCAGAATTATACACAGAAGGAATTGAAATTCTTCTGAGTAAGTGGGATGCTAAACGAGGAATTCAGCGAGAGCAAGTCTATCAAAAACTCTCTCTTCAAAGAAAGAAGGATTTATTAAGTTATATCGCTTTCAAAACTTTCCAAGAAAAAGAATTTTTCTTTTCTCAAAAAGAAGCTAAAAAGTATATCAAAGAATATATACAAAATCTCCGCAGTAATGCCGATCGAGAACAAGAAGCTCTAGAGTTAGATAGTGAAGCAATTTTACATGCAATTGAAGCACAACATGGACTTTTAGTAGAAAGAGCTAAAGGAATTTATTCTTTTTCTCACCTAACTTTTCATGAATATTTCACTGCACATGAAATTAACATTAGAAAGCGTCCACAGAACAAGGCTTTTCAAGAATTGGTAAATAATTTGAGTGACCGTTACTGGCGAGAAATATTTCTTCTATCAGCAGAAATGGCTCAACCAGATGCTTCATTACTTTTAGAAAGTATGAAACATAAAATTGATAAAATTCTAGAAGAAAACGAAAAACTGCAACAATTTCTTGGTTATGTACAGCAAAAATCGTTAATTCATCAGACTTCAGTTAAATTATCTGCTATCAGAGCTTTTTATTTTGATATTGATTTTGATATAGATCAAGAGCGGCGACTTAGTTTATTATTAGACCCTTCAGCTAATTATTTAGTTTGTGGAAGCTTTTTTGCTCGTGTCTTGAAAAATACCGATTTTGAAGAAGGTATTCATATCGCTGAGAAATACGATCAAAAATTGGCTCCGGGAGAGCGAAAAATTAGTGAGGTATCCTCAGCTAATGAAGCTGTGTATATTGCTCTTAAATATGCTCTGGAATCTAACCAGTTACAACCAGAAATCAAAAATATTTTAGAAAAGCTATACCAAAAAGATGCTCCGCCTGACAATGATGAACTTGATGAAGAAAAGCTTAAAGTTATAGCTGATAAATCTAGAAGTTTAGCTAAGAAAACTCGTCAAATTGGGAGTAATGATTGGCAATTTGATGATGAGGAAAAAAATTTGTTGAAGAAGTATTATGAAGCTAATCTCCTCTTAATAGAGTGTTTAAATACTGACTGTATTATCGATCGCAAACTTCGAAAACAAATTTTAGATACATTGTTATTACCTATTGATAATAATTCAGCCTTGCATCATGAATAGACCTAGCCTTTGATAGATTGATAAAAATATATCTTAATCATCTATTCATACTAATTTCTAGTAACTGAGTAAATTATTCATGGAATTTATTTAAATTAATCGTATCTTTGATATATCGAATAGGATTTTGTAAAAATTATTATTTTAAGTTAGATGTAATGTATTTTACATGTATTTATCGTTTTTTTTGATATAACTGAATTGAAGGAAATTGGAATCGTTTTTACCTGATTGACTTTTCCCTTCTCCAACAAAGGTTTCGGTATTTTTCTACCCGAAATTTTTAACATCACAATAACAAATGCAATGCGTAAAGTAAATTCCTTATGGCAGTTCAAATCTATCAACAGTTAATTCACGGTACTCTTGCCAAATTTAACGACCAAGCACCAGATTTGTTTATGGCTTGGAACGGAGAGTCTATTCAACTTCCCGATACGGGAACTCATTTTGGTTTCGTTTACAGTGGTCATCCTGTTTTGCATCGTAGTGCCGGTTTGCAGGACTATAAACTTTATCCTGGTATGTACTTTAGTTTGCCTGGAGAAGGTTCGATTGGTGGTGAAGATTCATCGGGTTTTTTGATTACCTGTCCAGCTTTTAAAGGGGTATTTCTGATTGGAGGGGCAATTGAATTGATCGGCCGATTGGGTTACATAAATGGAGGCACAGATAATGTGCTAATTCCCCCAATTATGCAAGGAGATCCTTGCCTTAATGCTCTCTATTTTCCCCCAGGTGTAGATCAGACTGCTCATACTCATCCTAGTTACAGGCTAATTATTGTAGTCGAAGGCAGTGGGGAATGTGAAACACCTAGTGGTACTACTCCATTGCAGCCAGGTGTCACTATTTTTATTCCTGCTAATAGCCTTCATAAGTTTCGGACAATGGAAGATAAATTAACTGTTGTCTGTTTTCATCCCGACTCTGACACGGGATTTACTCATACCGATCACCCAATGCTTAAACGTACAATGGTTTCGGGTATTAGTGCCTCAAATCTGCCAGAAATTCAAACCAAAACTTTGATGCAGTGAGGTTTATCACTGTGCTATTTCATCTGCTAATAGTTACATTTTTAATTTCATTTTGAGACGAAAAGTTGCTGTCATCTCCAGTAGCAAAAGCAATCAGCCACCACATCTAATTCTTACAGTCACAAAAAGTAAAATAGCGACTTCAGTCCACAGGTACTGAAGTCGCCGCACTTTCACAAAGTCCGCCAAACCAGACTGAAAATCTCCAAGAAGGCGCAAACTAACTTTAAACCAGCGCCGCTACCTTCTCTAACAATCCCTGAAACAACCGTAAACCATCGCTATTGCCCAGCGTCGCGTCAGACGCCCTTTCTGGGTGCGGCATCATTCCCAACACGTTGCCTCGCCGATCGCAAATCCCGGCAATGTTGTTTAATGAACCGTTGGGATTCTCTCCTGCATAGCGGAACAAGACTTGTCCGTTATCTTCAATTTCTGCCAGAGTGGCTGCGTCAGCGTAGAATCGTCCTTCGCCGTGGGCAATGGGCAAAGTGATAACTTCACCAGCACTATAATTTTGCGTCCAAGGTAGATTGGTACGCTCAACTTTTACAGAAACGCGATCGCAAATAAAATGCAAATCCCGATTTCTGGTTAACACTCCCGGCAAAAGTCCAGCTTCAGTTAATACCTGAAAACCATTACAAATACCGAGGACAAACTTACCTTTTTGGGCATGTTCAATCACCTGCTGCATCACAGGTGAAAACCGGGCGATCGCGCCACAGCGTAAATAATCGCCGTAACTAAAGCCACCAGGTACAATCACAACATCCAAATCAGCAATGTCTGTTTCTTGATGCCAAACCATGCGAGTTGGTTGTAAGAGCAAGTCTCTAGTCACATAAGCGACATCGCGATCGCAATTAGAACCCGGAAAAACAACAACACCGAATTTTGTCATTTGGGGAATGGGGAATGGGGAACTTGTACTGAGCGAAGTCGAAGTATGGGGAATAGGGAATGGGGCATGAACATTGTTTATTTCTCTCTGACTCCCCAATCAATAGTGAACAATCAACAGTGAACATTTCGACTTCGCTCAGTGACCACAGTCAACAGTAAACACTCCCTAAAATACCCCCGTTTGTGATTCGACTTCAATCAACTCAAAGCGATAATTTTCAATCACGGGATTTGCGAGCATTTGATCGCAGATGTTATTGAGGTCTTGACGCGCTTTCTTTTCATCAGGGGAGGTGATGGTTAGTTCAATGTACTTACCAATCCGCACTTGTTCAACCTTATCGTATCCCAGCTGCTGAAGACCGGATTGTACAGCCACACCAGCAGGGTCTAAGACTGAAGGACGAAGTGTTACGAGAATTTTAGCTAGATACTTCCTTTGCACGGGCTTTTTGCTGAATGCTGCGATCGCTATACTATAACTTTCTGTTCCAACTGAGTGAGAATAAGATTATGAAGCCGTTAGAGTTAATTTATTAATTAGCTAGTCCAACAGCTTCAATTTACAGTGGCATATTTAAATAATTGTCTATGAGAGCTATACGTACCCGCAGTCAAGACCGTATTCTGAACCTGCTAAAAACTATCAAAAAAGGCATTTCTGCCCAAGATATTTACGTAGAACTACGTAATAGCAATCAAGGTATGGGTTTAGCAACAGTTTACCGTTCCTTAGAAGCCTTAAAACTCGAAGGTATGGTACAAGTGCGGAATTTAGCTAACGGTGAAGCCCTCTATAGCCTAGCGCAGCAAGACAAACACCACCTGACCTGTTTGCAATGCGGTGTCTCAATTCAGATTAATCAATGCCCTGTCCATAATCTAGAAGACCAGTTAGAAGGCAGCCATCAGTTTAAAATTTTTTACCATACCCTAGAGTTTTTTGGGTTGTGTAGCCAATGTCAGACTTTATGAAGAGTGCTGAGTGATGAGTTGAAAAACTCCGACAAAGGGCGGGGCTAAAACCCAAGTAGATAAGTAGTGAGTACTTCTTAATTCACTTAACACTCAGCTTGGTAAAAAAGGTTTGCGTTTTTTGAGATAAAAAATAACCCCCGTAGATGCGGGGGTTGTTAGTTGGTCTTAAACTAGTTTTTTAAAACATTCAGAAAATTTCAGAATGGAGCGATCGCTAAACAAACAGCAGCTAAAATAGCAGCGATGATATAAAACACTCCCACCACTTGCAATTCTGACCAGCCAGTTAATTCTAGATGATGGTGTAGAGGTGCCATTTTGAAGAGACGCTTACCTTTACCATCAGGACCCTTGGTGGCTTTGTAATAACTTACCTGCGCCATCACAGACAGAGTTTCTACGAAGAAGATACCGCTGAGAATGAACAGTGCGACTAAGGTGTTTGTCAATAGCGCCACAGCCGCTAAAGCTCCTCCTAGTGCGAGGGAACCAGTGTCTCCCATAAAAACGCGGGCTGGGTTGCGGTTATGAGCTAAGAAACCTAAGCAACCGCCACTTAAAGCAGCACAGAAAATCATCAAACCTGGTGCTGTTGGTGCGATTACGGCGGCTAATGCTAAAAGAGCGATCGCCACTGTTCCTGCTGCTAAGCCATCAATACCGTCAGTTAAATTAGTAGCATTACTTTCTGCAACTAGCACAAAACCCGCCAGAGGCCAGAATAGAAAACCTAAAGGTAGTGTAAAGCTAACCCAAGGCAAAGCTATATTTGTAATATTAGAAGGTTGATTAAACATCAGCCATAGACAAAACACTCCCGCGAAACTCACCTGTAAAGCCAGTTTCATCTTAGGGGATATACCTTTATTTGACTTGCGGCGGAGAATTTGCCAATCATCCAGCCAGCCAATTAATCCATAGCTGATAGTTAATAGGGAAACTGCCAGTACATCTCTAGCAAAGTTAGACAATACACAGGCAAGTAGCACAGCTACAGGTACAAAAAATATACCACCCATTGTTGGAGTACCTGCTTTTTTGAGATGAGCTTGAGGCCCATCTTCGCGGATTATTTGTCCAGTTTTCAGGGCTTGTAATAGAGGTATTACCAAATAGCCCATAATACCTGAAGCCAGCGCACTCAATAATAGTGGCAGGGTTAGCGACATAGCTTGCCAGGGAAACCTATTCGCCATCGAATCCAAGAAAAATGCTGTTGTGCCCAGTCCTACGGCTAATAAAGAGGCTAGAGCGATTCCAGAAATGTTTAATCCTTGCTCAGGAGATAATTTAGCGTCCACAGAAGTTTCCCTTCACTCCACACTTACAAAACTGAATACTACGAACTAGGCATATTACCAAGTTCCTAAACTAAAAGACTAATCTTCAGCGATTTCTATATCGTCGTCATCATCAAGGTCGTAGCCAATTCCATCTTCTACACCCATTAGTGACTCTATTTCTTCTTCGTCATTTTGAAAATCCGGTTCATGAACATTACGCGCGATCAGACGACCGTTAGTTTGTAACCAATCAATGAGTGAAGATTCTTGCTTTAAGGGGATTACATCGGCTCGTTGGTTACGGGGGTTTTCACGTAATGGAGAGTTCAACATATCGAGGAAGACAAGAAAAGGTTTACGTAAGTTGACATTTAGAGTCTATCACTTGACACGGATTAATTTAGTTATCTTTTCAACCCTTTGGTTGATAAATCCGCATTCCGATAGAAATTTTTTATTTGATAGGCATATCGCTTAGCTGAAGCGATTATTAGTAATTTTTTGGGGTTTACACATAGGTGATGAATAACTTGTTTATGCTGATGGAAAGTGACTGATTTTTGAGGTGACAGGCGATGATAGGAAAAGCGGCTCTGATAAATGCGATCGCTGGTACAAATCGCGGTCTTTTGGCGACCGAACTACAGAAACAGGATATCTTGGCAGCGATCGCCAACTTAGAAGACTTTAATCCTACACCACGTCCGGTAGAAGCTAACAACTTGCTTGATGGCAATTGGCGATTACTATACACCACTAGCAAGGCCCTTTTAAACTTAGATCGTCTACCTTTGTGCAAACTCGGTCAAATTTATCAGTGTATTCGGGTAGAAACTACCAGCGTTTACAACATAGCAGAGATTCTTGGCTTACCCTATCTAGAAGGATTAGTCAGCGTTGCTGCAAAATTTGAGCCAGTTTCCGAGCGGCGTGTCCAAGTAAAATTTGAGCGGTCTATTATCGGCTTACAACGTTTAATAGAATACAATTCTCCGGTAACTTTTATCCAACAAATTGAAGCAGGTAGAAAATTTCCGGGGATTGATGTTGCCATAAACAATAACAATAATAGACAGCAAGGCTGGTTAGATATTACTTATATAGATGAAGATCTGCGGATCGGCAGAGGTAATGAGGGAAGTGTGTTCGTATTGAGTAAAACATAAGCTTGTGCAAAAATACTATTTGCGAACGAAGGTACGCTATAACGTTTACCTTGTCAAGTAGGGTCTGATACCATTCTTAAGTTTGGGGGGAGTAGGGAGTAGGGAGTGGGGATGAGGGGGATGAGGGAGATGAGGGAGAAAGAATAACTAAATACCAATTCCCCATTCCCCATTCCCCATTCCCCACTCCCCAGTCCCTACTCCCCAATCCCCAATCCCCAATTCAGACAAATAACTTAACAAAGACTCCTGCTGCGTCCTTGAGGTTGTAGAGTGAAATCAATTAGCCCTCTAGATTGGCGATTGATAACTAAAAGGGAAAATAATCATGGCTCAACGTGGTTCTAAAGTACGTATTCTCCGCCCCGAATCCTACTGGTTTCAAGATGTGGGAACAGTAGCTTCTGTCGATCAAAGCGGCATTAAATACCCAGTAATTGTCCGTTTTGAAAAGGTAAATTACTCTGGTATCAATACCAACAACTTTGCCGAGGATGAACTATTAGAAGTGGAAGCACCAAAGGCTAAGGCTAAAAAATAAGTACCAAAGCCACAAGGCGATTGCTTGATGGGATGAGGAAGGGAAGTCTCAAGCATGAAGTCTGTAAAAGCCGTTTGTACGGCTTGCCGAAAGCTAGTATGAAACTTTCAGTTCATTCATCCTTCATCCTAGCCTACCTTAATCTAAGAGAAGCCGCCCTGCGGGGATCTACGGTTTCTCATTGGTAGTACGGCAAGTTACCCAGGTGTGTTTACATAACTACCCCAATCTCTTTTTTGTTAGTCCGCAAATATATCAAAATTGCTTGCTCGATCAGCTTAAATGCCTGAACTGCCTGAAGTTGAAACAGTCCGAACGGGTCTAAATCAATTGACCCTCAACCAAGAAATTACGGGTGGAGATGTGTTGCTCAATCGCACCATCGCCTACCCGTTTTCTGTAGGTGAGTTTGTTGATGGAATTAAGAATAATGCGTACCCCGGAGGGGTTGGCGCAGCCATCGCCACTTGGCATCGTCGCGGTAAATATCTCCTAGCTGAACTGGCTTCCTCATCCTCTTCATCAACCAGCTGGCTAGGGGTTCATCTACGAATGACCGGTCAACTACTGTGGGTACATCAAGATGAACCATTACACAAACACACGCGAGTCAGATTATTCTTTGGGGATCGCCAGGAATTACGCTTTGTCGATCAGCGTACCTTCGGTAAAATGTGGTGGGTTCCGCCTGGTGTTGCTGTCGAAAGTATCATAACGGGTTTGGCAAAATTAGCAGCCGACCCATTTTCACCGGAATTCACCATCGAGTATCTCGCAAGCAAACTCCAAAACCGCCGCCGTCCGATTAAGACTGCGCTACTGGATCAGTCTGTGGTGGCGGGATTAGGTAATATCTATGCTGATGAAGCGCTATTCAAGAGTGGAATTTTACCTGAAACCTTGTGTACGAATTTGCACCTAAAGCAAATTGAGCGTTTGCGAACAGCAATAATTCAAGTATTAGAAACCAGCATTGAGGCTGGTGGTACTACTTTTAGTAATTTTTTGAATGTTAAAGGTATTAACGGTAACTATGGGGGTCTTGCCTTGGTTTACAACCGTGCTGGAGAACCGTGTAGAGTTTGTGGTACAACAATCATGCGGATTAAACTAGGTGGGCGATCGAGTCACTTTTGTCCCCAGTGTCAGAATAATTCGTAATACTTCTCTACGAGAGGCTGCGCCAACGGCTACGCGGTAGTTGAGCGTAGTCGAAACTCAGTATAAGTTCGTAATTTCTAGTTGCATTTGGAGCTTATACCCTTAACCTAAAAGCACCACCAAATTGGATATTTTGGAAAAAAGGGCTGTACCCTCCTAAATTACGAATGAGTAATTAATTTGGTCAAAGGTTATGGGAAGTAATGGTTTAAGAATGTTAAACTCCTACTGAGAATAGGGAGTTTGGAGTTTTTAGACCTAACTTGTGAGTTGTGAGTTGTAACTCACTTACAATGCAGATGAAACAAGTTACAAATTTGAGGGGGGAATTGATGGCAGTCAAAAAAGGAGATATGGTTCGCGCTGTCCGCGAGAAACTGGAAAACAGTCTGGAAGCAAAAGCCAGTGATAATCGCTTTCCTTCCTATTTATTTGACTCTAAAGGCGAAATTGTAGATCTCAAAGGTGATTATGCACTTGTTAAGTTCGGGAAAGTGCCAACACCAAATATTTGGTTACGTGTAGATCAACTCGAAGAGTTTAAATGAAGGAGGTAGGATGACACAGCGTTAGAGATTCCACGTACTCTTATACCGTTTCACTTTAAGATTGATACAGATTCTTGCAGGGGAAGCAAGCTAAGCGCAGCGTCTTGTAGAGAACGTCGGCAGAAGGCAGAATTTAGCATTGATTCTGCCTCCTGGATTGTGATTTTGGTTGAAAAAAACCGTACTTCCACTTAAATTATTAATCATTGTGGCGAAGACAGGCGATCGCTTTACATCTCTAAAATCTATCTCAGATGGTTTTAGCAACTTGCCACCTATGCAAAATTGGCATAGTAAATAATCCCCACGCCAAACCCGTAATCAACCCAAAGGGCGTAACTACATAATTATTAAAACTCCACAAACCGAAAACCTGTGCTGCTAATTCCAATGGATAAGCCATCATTAACACGCTAGTTAACGCTGCACCACTCCAGCCATACTGGCTTAACCAGTAAAAACCTTTACCATTCGTTACCCCATACAACAGACGAGTAATCAGCAAACCCGTGACAGTACCATAGCAACGCATACACACAGCCATAATAAATGGGGACGCCAAATCTAACCCCATAGTCGGTTGCGGACAGACATGATTACCCATGAAATAAATGATGTTGGCAATCCCTCCCAGCAAAGACATCCCAGACGCAGCCAAAAAGGGGGCAGTTACAGGACCGACAACCATTCCTGCTAGCATAATGTCAGCAATCAAACTAATCCAATTGAGATTTTGGGAAGATTGTAACTGTGTGTGAGAAATAATTTTTTGCATAAAATGTACTTTTCTATTTTGTCTTCCCGTATTTTTTAATATACCCCTCTTCTGTCACTCTCCGAGATAAGCAAGTAGTAACAAAGTGAAATTATCCAGAAGCATAACAGGTTTTAAATTGATTCATTGCACTAATTAATTGATTGAATCCCAGCAATAATTTAGAATTTGGGAAAATATGTATCCAGGGATAAATTAACCAAAATAGTAAGAGTGGTTGGGCAATGAGACGCAGATTATTTAGAGTATTTTTCCATCCGCATTCATGGTTCCATTGTTGATGATTAGAAAAATCAACATCACTATTTTTTTGAACCTCAGCTTCAATTTGACGAGATTTATTTAAGCTTAAGAAGGCTGGAGAATTTAAACTAATCATTGTGTACACACAAAAAATAATTTCCCACCACCTTTCTATATGTTGAAAATTTGTGAACCGATAATCTGTCCAGCCGAGTTCCTGTTTACACTGTCGAAATCCATATTCTACCCAGGTTCTTAATCCATATAAATCGCCTAAAGTTTTTTTGAGTTTTCCTTGAAGATTTGTCATCACAAATGTTGTAGAATTTTCTGGCATGGTTTCTGGGTCAGTAGTTATTTCCCAGTAAGTTATGGCTCTTTTTTTACCATAAATTATTTCCCTAATGTATCGGGTTTCTGATTTTTGATTGCTAAATGTTCTTTCAAATTTACACCACTTATTAGCCCTAACGCTTTGTCCTGCTGGCAACCAGACTCCATGATTACTTCTTATTGCTACGACATAATCTAATTTATATTCAGCTACTTTTCTAATAAATTGGCTACTTTCACCATATAAACTATCTGCCAGTACCAGTTTAATGTTAAAACCTGATTCAATTAATTCTGTAATGATGTCTGACGCTAACTCTATTTTAGTTTTATATTTATCCTCCTCTTTTAACGTTCCTTTGGGTTTGAATACTTTTACAGTTAATGGAAACGTTATATTAGAATAAACTCCATAGGCATTGACTGAAACTATTCCATTATCGACTTTTCCTACACTTCCTAGATATTGCCTGGCTACATAATCAGTCTTTTTACCTTTTTTTCTATCTCCGGTTTCATCTATTACTACTGTAATCGCATTTCCATTTAGTGCTTTTTTAAGTTTATTTAATCTTAGTTGTTTTAATTTATCTACTGACCAGTCTGAATTAGCTAAAAAATGATGTAATGACTGTGCGGAGTTTATACTTACGACTTTCGCTATCTCTGGTAATGATTTTCTTTTAATTTGTGACATTATTCCCAGATGTAAATATTTGAAGCATTCATAATTTCTTACTTCTTTAAACAGGTCTTTATACTCTGCACAATATTCATCTATGGTCGCAACTGTTGGGTGAGCATCTCTTGCCAAATGTTTCAAAATTTGTAATTCTACATCCATTGCCCTACTTACCTTTCAGGGTTTTCTTTTTTTATTCTTTTATTTAGAATAACCGGAAAGTGACAGAAGAGGGATACTTACGTGTTTATAATACAAGACTCCTATTTTATTTTTGAGAAAACTCTGTACAACTTAAAAAGCCTGATTTAGTAGTTCCTACTCTCAGCTTAAGCTCAGGCGTAAATTTTCAAATCCAATTGCCATTGAGCTGGGATGGTTATTAGAGTAAGTTCAGGGTTTCTCAGGTGGTTCTTTACCAATGGACAATCCTTTTTTACTAGATTTTAACTGTTTCCAAAGTTCCTTAATCTGATTGTAAGCATCTTCTGGGTTAAGCTTGCCATTGGTTTCTAAACTGGTAATGTAGCCAACTTTTTGAGCAAATTCTTGAAGATTGACATTAAATACTAAATTCTCTGGTTTTACGTGACCATAGTATCGACTGCGAGGTAAAAGAAATTTTTCTTTGTCGTCAATATTAGGTTCGTCCATTACTTCACCCCCAATAAGTGATTTTTTACCAATGATACTCAATAGCGTTTACGAAATGATGTTCAAGTTAGATATCTGACACCTTACTAACTTAGGACTTACGCAAAACTACATGCCATAGTGGCAATTCATGAATTGCTAATACCAGAAAATCAGGGTTTTAGCTATTATTTGGGTAAGTATTATACCTGATATTAAAAGGGAACACAAAACTAAGTATACAGCAATTAAGCGTTTCTTGAGTCCTCATATCGTATCTATAAGTTTGGGAGTAAAAAGTGAGGAAAATTTGGCTACTAGGTTTGACATTAGTTAGTTTGGGGATAGTGTTGTGGTTGAGTATGCGTTCCTTTCCACCGTCAATCCCAACTGTAGTAACAGTTGCAGCTTCACCACCAAAACCTATGCGCTATGAACAGCGTACTTTGTCGCAAGGTATAGCTAACATCCTGTTCATTCCAGCTAATAACCAATTTTTCGTAACTCCTGCGTTATCACAGAAAGTAGATACTGTAGAAGAATTTGCCCAGAAACATCGAGCGATCGCTATTTTCAATGCAGGCTTTTTTGACCCAGCCAATCAAAAATCTACATCCTATGTCGTCATACAAGGTCAGTTAGTAGCCGATCCCAAGGAAAACGATCGCTTAGTAAACAATCCCAACTTAAAGCCCTACCTGAATCAAATTTTCAATCGCACAGAATTTCGCCGCTATCAATGTGGGCAAACTGTCAGATATGATATTGCTTTGCACAATGACTCACCGCCAGCAGCTTGTCAGTTAGTCGATGCCATAGGTGCCGGACCCAAGCTATTACCAGAACTCACCTTAGTAAAAGAAGGTTTTGTGGATAATGCCAATAAACGAGATGCACTTGGTAGCAACCAACCCAATGCTAGAACTGCCATAGGAATTACTCGTGATGGCAATATTGTTTTAGTCATGGTGGCTCAAAAACCTTCACTTGGCGCTAACTCTGGTATATCCTTACCAGTGCTGGCAGATTTGATGAAAACCCTTGGTGTCGAGAAAGCGATGAATTTAGATGGAGGTAGTTCATCTTCGCTGTACTACAAGGGTAAAACCTTTTACGGAAAGGTTGATTTAAACGGCAATCCCATCAAGCGACGTGTAAAATCAGTTTTACTGGTTCAGTAAAATTAACGATACGTATTATATTATACGTCATATAATATAAATATTCTTTTTAAATTTCTCTACTCGAAGTAGTCATAACTTGTAATGGAGAATATTGATAAAGATGACCGAGTAAAATAGTTTTGATTAGTTAAAGAATTGAATATTTATTAGTAACTGATTCAGGATTATATGAAACTAGTTAAAAAAGTTTTAGCATTCTGTTTTCTCTTCTTTGGTATTCCATTAACTGTTGTGATAATGCTGGAACTGATGAATCCCAAAACTACCACTAAAGACAAAGAAAATGATGTAGCGGCTTTAACTATTTTGACTGTCCCTTCAACACTCATAGGATGCTGGTTGAGTTGGTCTTTAGTGCAGCAGAACAAAAAAGAACAAGAATTACTTGTTGAATCAGAACAAAAACGTCTTCAGTTAGTATTTTTAGAATTAATTGAGAACAATGCTGGAACGATAACGGTATTACAAATGACAAAAAATGCTGAGATATCAACCCAGAAAGCTCAACAATATTTAGATGAAAAAGCCAAGGAACTCAATGCTTCTTTTGAAGTGACTGAAAATGGAAATGTTTTGTATCGGTTCTCTTGATAAAACTTTTTAGTGATGAATCTATCTATTCATCTGTCACGCTTGTAATACTGTGCATAGCTGATTATCCTTTAGATGGTGAATTATAGTAGTTCCCGATTATATGAGGTACACTCTCTAGCCTTTAACCTCTAAGTCTCTAGCCCCTGAACTTAATGAGATGTACCTCGCTAAAGCGAGAAACGCTGTAAATATTTATTGACCAGCTTTGAAAATTTGTTCTGCTGTCAAAATTAACTCAGGGAAACTAGGAGATATAATACGGTCGCTACCCATAAACTGACTGACTTAGTATTCTCTGATAAACTAAAATAGTCGGTTGTTTAGGATTACCAATAAACTTCCGAGCCGCCAATGGTTATTATTGTTGGTAAGGCTTGGGTCATAACAATTGATTACTGTGGGTTTGCTTTTATTCTAAAAGAGTGTTTCTCTAATTTAGACGCATATCAGTAATCACAAATCGCTAAAATCAAATATTTAAATCACGCAGAGCCAAACGAATTTGTTCCATACGTCTGCGGTTGACACCAAGATCCGACTCACCGACGCGAGATGCCGATCGCAAATGAATGACTGACTCATTAGTAGGAAAATAAAACTCTACATCATCAACAAATTGAAAGATGCGGCTTTTAGAAAGAGCATGGATGTAATTATCTGTCTGTTCTATGACTTCTGTACGCGGAACAACAGCGAGAACTTTGAGTACGGTTTCTTTAGCTAAATCGCGGTCTATATGATAAGCGATTGGATCAATAGCGTGTTTGGGATCTGCATTTTGACTGACAACACAGTTGTTTGAAGCCGGACAAGAACTAAGATGACCATTATCAACTCCCAAGCTAGAAGCAGCCCAACTAGCTCCAGGAAATATTAAACTACAAATAAAAGTGAAGAGTATTGCAAAAGTGACACTCCACAATACTCTTTGGGCGTAGGCATAGCCCAACTTAGGCATCGCTGTTAGCAAACGGGATATGATAAATTTACTCCTGAAGATTTGAATTCGCACTCAATGATTTTCGGTCATTTTGGGCGATCGCTGCAAGTTTTTGTTTCGCTCTACAGAGTATCATCCAATACTTTTCGGTTAAACCCAATAATCTCTCTTTTGGTCTGGGGAAAGGTTAAAGGGTAATGGGGAAAGGGAAATTCAAACCCTTTCCCTTTCCTCTTTCCCCCTTAACCGAAAAGTATTGGAGTATCATCTATCCAGTCACACCCTCAATACGGTTCGGTTAAAGCAAGAGACGCGATAAATTGCGTCTTTACAATAATCTGAAAATTTTTTCACCGAGACTGCCTTTTTCACAAAATCTTGCTATCAATGGGTAGTGAAAAATCACGAGACCATTCATTCCAAGATCCAAAATAATTTCTGGCGTCAATTCCTGCCATTTGCAGAGCAATTAGAGTATTGGCCGCCCTAGAACCTTTAAAACAGTAAACGTACACTATAGAGTCAGAAGTAATACCTACAGATTGACAAATTTCTAAGATTTCTGCCTTTGAGCGGAACATCGAGATTTCTGAATCAGATGTCATCAAACGATGCCATTCTAACCATACAGCGTTAGGAATTCTACCTTTGCGAGGACAAAAATCAACAGCGTAGGGAGAAGAACTTAACCCTAACCATTCGTTGCGATCGCGCACATCTAATTTAATAATTGCTGGATTGTCAATTGCTTGCAACATCTCGGCGGTAGTCACCATCATCTGGGCGTTGGGATGCAATCTAAATATTCTGCTTTCAGGTAATGGTACTTCATCGCTAGTAGATAATCCTGCCTTGACCCATGCTGTATATCCTCCATGTAAGATAGATACCTGAGCGCAACCCAAATATTTCAGTAAAAAACTTGCTCGACAAGATTGGCCATAGCCTTTATCTAAGGCATCCTCATAAACAATTAGCCATTCTCCACCAGATATTCCTACCCTGCTCATAATTTCTGCAAAATACTCTTGCAATTTCTTTAATTCTGCTGAGGAGGAATTCTCTAAAAGATAGGTGAAAAAATCTCTAATATTTATGGATTGAGGTATATGAGAAATAACATAATCTGCGGGACTTCGCGTATCGATAATGACAGTATGTGATGCCTTTTCTGCTAACAGAGACGTGAGTTCTTGAGGAGAAATGAGGAGTTTTGTATTCACGCTTTCATGGTTCTGTTTTCGTACCATTAAGCATTATCCCCCTCGATAGATTTGCATTTTGGAATGCAAATCACACCAGAATCAATGTTGAATGTTACCAGAGAACTTTTATCGCGATCGCCCCAGGGTGATGCATCTTGGGCGTAGGCGTAGCCCAGATGCAACAATTGCAATCAAACAGTAGAGTTTAGTAGAGTGTCACTCCTCGGTTGTAGGCGTCTTTGAAACTTGCGTAGTCGTACTCCACTTGAGCTGCGTAGTCTAGAGCAAAGTTAACGATCTCATCTTTAAATACAGCCTTATTACCGCTGGTAATATCAGTCACTTCTTTATCAACGCTGTAAGAAATAATTGT
This sequence comes from Nostoc sp. C117, assembly GCF_043099735.1. Classification (NCBI taxonomy): domain Bacteria; kingdom Bacillati; phylum Cyanobacteriota; class Cyanophyceae; order Nostocales; family Nostocaceae; genus Nostoc; species Nostoc sp. C117. The sequence goes on along the minus strand of NZ_CP170991.1, from coordinate 7,776,942 downwards.
AGGATCGTAGTCTTTATCAGAGATTGCATGGTTCTTGGCAACGACTTTCCCTGCATAGCCCATTGCATCCATGAATTTTGACTTAGTGGTTAGCAAGGTATAATCAAAGTCCACTTGATAGGGTGATTTTTCATGTAACATAAAGGGAATGCCACTAACAGTAGTGTAGCCAACCAAAGGATCTGTATTAGAAAGCATCGCTTTCGTGGTGATTGTCACCCTTGCTCCTTCATTGTTTCCGTAGACTGAACTTGGCAAGAGACCCGGAACAGCGATCGCCACAGCGCTACTACCTTCCTGCTTCATCTCCAAAATGCGATCGTCATCAGTCGCGGAACTTGGTCCTTCAATCAGCAAGTAATACCGATATTTACCAAGACTACCAGTCCCAGAACCTAATTTCAGACGAATATCTTTGAGGGTGTAGTAACTATTGCTATAGCGCTTACTGCTAGCAATTGAAGCGATATAGCTACTTATAGCCCCTGCAATATCTGAGTAGGTGCCGCTAGATACAGCCTGGAGTTCAGCGGTTGTCTGAAAAACTCGATTGCCACTGCTATTTAGCGTCGTATATTTATTTAGCAAACTAGACCGATTCTTACCTGTTGCTTCTTGAATCAAATCCTTAACGACACCGTTGGTATTGCTCTCTTCTAAACGATATGATAGCTCGTCATTAGTCCCTTTAAAGTCGCTCATTTTGTTGAGATAAGTGTCCAGGAAATTCCGCACAACATCTTGAGCATCACTGGAACTAAGACCATTCTCTTTAGCTGCTAAGAGAATAGAAACTGCCATCCGTCGCAAATCCCAAACGTAGAGACCAAGATAACCTTCATCAAAATCAGTGGTATCAAAAACGTTGTTACCGTTGTTATCCCTCATTCCCCCCAGATTTTGCATATGCATATCTCCCTCTAACCAAATCGCTGATGTCGCAGAATTGACAAATGCTGAACCTGGTAAAGTTTGCATATCACGATAGAAAATGTGAGCCGTCCCCCGATAGAAGGCGAAGGGGCTAGCTGTCATCTTTTGCATTTTCGTTGCCAGTTCTTGGGGCAATTGAGAAGCAAAGGGATGGTTGTATTGGTAAATTTCATTTTCCACCCAACTAGAACGGGGAGTTGCAGCTTGAGATGTAGATGCAAACCCCAAAATTAAGATAAAGATGGTGACAATTGCAGATATCTTTTTTAGCATGAAAGTCTCTTAGGTGGTAAAAAATTAACTCTTGCTGGACTGTTGTCTAGGGACAATCATCCAACAACAATCCTTTTACCACCTTGAGTCATTGCTTAGTAAGTGATTTAAAGCACAATGTAATAACTATTCATGACTCTAGTACTCAGATTAATCAACGGTTAACAGTACTCATGTCAGGGTAGCGATCGCCAGCTGCGACATTTTTGGGTGCAACTGCTTCCAGTCGATTCAAATCTTGCTCAGTCAGGCTAATTTCCGTAGCTGCAATATTCTCCTCTAAGTAAGTACGGCGTTTTGTACCGGGAATTGGCACAATATCTTCTCCTTGAGCCAAAAGCCATGCTAGGGCAAGCTGACTAGAAGTTACACCTTTTTCGGTGGCGATCGCCTTCACTTGCTCTACTAATTGCAGGTTTTTATAAAAATTCTCACCTTGAAAGCGGGGAGAATTTCGGCGATAGTCATCAGGTGCCAAATCTTCCGGACTGGCGATCGCACCTGATAAAAACCCTCTTCCTAATGGACTATAAGGAACAAACCCAATTCCTAATTCCCGCACAGTCGGTAAAATTTCATCTTCTGGTTCTCGACTCCAAAGAGAGTATTCTGTTTGCAGGGCACTAATGGGGTGAACTGCTACAGCTCGGCGAATCGTCGCTGGTGCAGCTTCCGAAAGCCCCAAATAACGAACTTTTCCTTGCTTGACTAACTCTGCCATTGCGCCTACTGTATCTTCAATGGGGACGGTTGGATCTACCCGATGTTGATAATAGAGGTCAATCACTTCAACTCCCAAACGTTTTAGCGAGGCTTCGCAAGCTGTTTGGACATATTCTGGTTTACCGCTAACTCCTTTAAAACCACCATCTTCGGTGCGGACATTGCCAAATTTAGTTGCTAAAACTACTTTATCTCGGCGATCTTTAATTGCTTTGCCTACTAGTTGCTCGTTGGTAAACGGCCCGTACATATCAGCAGTATCCAGGAAATTTACCCCAAGTTCTAATGCTCGATGAATTGTGGCGATCGCCTCATCTTCATCACGACCACTATAGAACTCAGACATTCCCATGCAACCAAGTCCGATATTTGAAACCTCTAACCCTTGTTTGCCTAGCTTTCTGGTTCTCATAAAATAATCTCCTAGTCAGTAATTGGTCAGAGAAAATTAGGTCTTTCAGCATTATCCCTTTCCCTCTCACTAAGTCATCTATTATTAGGAGTACTTTTTGATATCAGTAGGTTAAAAGATTTAAATCAAACTATATTACACAACGCAAGAAAATTAATCAAATTAGCTCGTAATCATAGATTCAGTTCTTTTGTAAGGGTCTAAGCCCTCACTACAAACCTTTTTTAGTATAAAAACTTGTGAATCTTTACTGTGTATTTAGAATGAATAACATACAGAGTCAATGAGTGTTAAAAAATAATATTGTTTTAACTAAGCTATTGAATTAAATTAGTAAGATAAACTCACTGCATGTATGTCATCAAATTCTGGCTTAAATTTACTAATCCAAAAGGAGAACCAATGAGTAAAGAAGTAGCGAAAGTAATCTTATGGGAAGAAAATCAAAAAGATTTTCTCAAAAAGTTCCACGATCTACAATTTGTTCCTAGAACAGGAGAGGAAGTTTACCTAAAAAAGGAGAAATGGAAAGTAACTAGAGTGGAACATGATTTAGAAGTGAATGAGGTTAATGTCTACATGGAATTAATCAAAAAAGCTAAGCCAGAGAAATCATCTACATCATCTAATTCATAAATAAAATTTATAAGATAGCTATGCTATCTTGCTGAGGGCGTAAGGGAATTCCCATAAATAAAAATAGGCTAATTTAACCAAGATAAGGATATTGTGGCGGTTTTATTTTCAATAATTCAGCCCAATATTGTATAGCATTCTGTTTTGTGATTTCTATGTCACGTAATTTGTGAACCCTGCCTATCTCCATTAGGAAATAGGTAAGTTTAATCGCAGTAAGTAAGTTAATTAATCCCACTGCTTTTAAATTTTGTAAAAATAAATGTAGCAAGACTTGTATTTTTTGTTTGTGGCGAAAATACATCCACCATTGCATTTGATGTATGGCAATAGTATTTTTATAATTTAATACAGTTTCAGCTTCAGTTAATTTATCTTTAGCTTGATGATAAAAATCCATTTCCCGATCGCGATGACTTGCTTTCTTGGCATTATCAGCATAATCAGCTAATTGATAAGCCTGACTAATTAAGTTACCTGCTGTTTCTGCTTGGTGTTGAGTATAACCAAGTTTCATATATATGGTAGCTGTTGATGATGCCAATTCTGTAAACTTTTCCGCATCATGTAACCAATAAATTTGAGCTTGTAATTCGCCTAGTGTGGCTGCTAAACTTTGATTCATACTAAATTTAAGTTTTTCTCCCAAAGAAGCTGGTAGTGATTAATCATGCCAGTATTTTTAGATGTTAAGCGATCGCCACAATTGTCGTATTATATATTCTAAAAATTGGGATAAAAATTTTCTGCAAATACCCTGAACCAGACAGTGAGGTGAACCAAGAGGAGAATAAATAACTCCTGCTTGATTTTTCGTCTCTCGCGTCCTCTTTACGTTCCTGGTAAATTTCGCAAATGCTCATTCAAATGAGTACGGTCTGCCAAAGCCTTCAACAATGGACCATGTGAGGTAAATTCTACAGGACTGACTGACCCCACAGGACATCCCAAACGAAACCGGAAGCGTCCCACATCAATTCCCAGTAAACTACACAAAATAATTCTAATCGTAGCTTTGTGGGAAACAACTAAAATATTTCCACTACTGTAATTTTGCTTAATTTCTTCAATTACTTGTAAGGCGCGAAAAGCAATTGTCACTCCCATTTCTCCACCAGTTGGCGCATTCCAAGCCGGATCGGCTGACCAGCGAATATAATCATCGTGATAGTCACGGCTAATTATCTCTGGCGTTTTTCCTTCCCACTCACCATAATTAATTTCCTTTAACCCATCCCTAAGTTGTGCTTCCATACCTATGGCTTCACATAGAGGTTTTCCTGTGGCCACAGTTCGCCGCATCGGACTACAAAATATTGCAGTCCACGGAGTAGAACTGTATGCGTCTGCAAAAGCTTTTGCCATTTCCAAACCCTCTAGGGTAAGTTCTGAGTCTATGGAACCGCAAAAGGAATTATTACGACTGCATTCTGTTTGTCCGTGACGGAGGAAATAAAGAGTTAGGCTCATAGTACATTCTTATTGATTTGAAATTTAAGAGCGCTAATAATCAGATGTAATTGAAGATAGTTAATGCCTGTGGTATATTACTACAGTTTGGTGATAATTAAAATAATTTTTAGATTGCACAAAGTCGTTTCACCAAACAAATAATTTACTAATCTTTAATACATAATGAATCCCTACTGGATAATAAGCAAAAAATAAAGGTGGACATTGCCCACCTTGTTTATTACGCAACACTAGAAAAAACCAGGATTAATACAAAATAATGAAAAAACGAATTGCTTATCCGAAGGAGTAAGCAAGCTACGCATAGCCTCTCACAAAAAAGAAATAATTAATAGTTTTAGAGAGTTATTGTCTAAGTCATAAAAACTAATAAATCAGAACCTATTTTTATTAGCTACTACCGAACTAATTAGCAGTTAGAATTCCTCTAATATCTGCCACTATAGGATTTTTTCACAAGGGTAGTAAATCTGATTTAGTAAGTTATCAATTGTATAAAAATAATTAAATTACAATTATAGAGACGCAATTCATTACGTCTCTATAATTGCTGTGCTACGGAAGCTAATATTCTCTATTCCTTGTTCAGAAAACATGAAAGGAATTTAGCTTGGCTCTTGAACAATTCATCTTCCTTTGCAAAAATGCAATCCATCCAATTTGCATCCCTAAAAAAAGAGTTTTTGCAAAAAAATTATGAATTATTAGTCAAGCTTTTTCTTCACGTTATCTTTTACGTCTTCAATTCCATGACGCACTTCGCTTTCAGCTTGCTTTGCTTTACCTTTAGCTTTATCTTCTGGATCTCCAGTGATATTTCCTAACGCTTCTTGGGCTTTACCTTCAATATTTTTAGCAGCTGCTTTTGCGCGATCTTCTGTGCTCATTTTATACTCCTGATTTAATCAAAAATTCTTCCAAAGCTTTTAACTAACTTTGAAATATTTTGTTATTACTTTTAAAGAGTAGCTTAATTTTTTTATTAAAGCCTTCCACCACAAGACATATTAAATAATTAAAAATTAAAAATGAATAAACTTAATTCTAGTAGGCATCCTAGCTGTTGGCGGAAGTTAAAGTAAAGCAATAACAGTTTAGTTACCTATGCTAAAAGACATAGAATAAGGGAAAATATTGATTGTAATTTATAATTAATTTTGACTCTTTAAATAAAAAACCCAGCTTCTCTAGGAAACTGGGTTTATAAATTTATTTATGGAGATATTTTTTGTCTAATCTAGAAAACCCATCAGGCTTTCAGAATTGTCAATCTCATTTGATGCTATAGGACGGTTCCCAAACGTGGAATAGCTTTCAGAAATTGCCAATGAACTTGAGGCAATTGGACGAATTCCAGAGAGATTTATACTTTCAACTACTTGGAATGTATTAGCGCCAATTGGACGAATACCCATTGCGTTATAAGTTTCAACTACTTCTAACGTACTGGTGCTAACAGGACGCACCCCAGCAATTGAAAGTTTTTCAGCAACTTCTAAGTCACTAGGACCTATGGGACGAATTCCAGCAATAGCTAGTGGCCCAGAAGATCCCGACACTGGCTGTTCAGTAACTCCCTCGACTTTATCAGCATTCAAGCTCTGGTCTGGTTGATTTTCAACTTCTTCTGTGGTTTCCCCCGGAGACTTAGCATTGTTTTGCCGAGAACTGATTGCTTTGCCAGCGCTGCTAATAGCCATAAACGAACACCTCTGGTTTGTTAATTGAATTTTACAATAATTAAGGAAAGATGAAATTTTTTTCCATATACCTTAGAGTTTAACCTTAAAAAACCTCATATAGATATAAGAATCTTTAAAACTGATACATAAGTAAATTTAAATTATTAACTCTTGTAAATAATTATTACTATTTATTTGCTCTGATAAGCCAGCTACAATGGATACAGGGCGGAATCGTCACCATGAGATAGGGTATTTACAGCAAAACTGTATGACAGAATTTTGTCTTCAAGCTCCCTTTAGTCCCACAGGCGATCAACCACAAGCGATCGCCCAATTAACTGCTAGTATCCAATCAGGCAATCGTTATCAAACTTTACTAGGAGCCACTGGAACTGGTAAGACATTTTCAGTAGCAGCAGTTATTGAAAAAATTGGCAAGCCGACTTTAGTTTTGGCGCATAACAAAACCCTGGCTGCACAGCTTTGTAACGAGTTACGAGATTTCTTTCCCAACAATGCAGTCGAGTACTTTGTCAGCTACTACGATTATTATCAACCAGAAGCGTATATTCCCGTTACCGATACTTATATTGAAAAAACGGCGGCGATTAATGATGAAATAGATATGTTGCGGCATTCAGCGACGCGATCGCTGTTTGAACGCCGTGATGTCATTGTCGTTGCTTCCATCAGTTGCATCTATGGTTTGGGAATGCCAGCAGAATATCTCAAAGCTGCCATCCCCCTTCAGATAGGTATGGAAGTAAATCAACGCCAAATTTTACGGGATTTGGCAAATGTTCAATATAGCCGCAACGACATCGAAATGGGTCGGGGAAAATTTCGCGTCCGTGGTGATGTCTTAGAAATTGGGCCAGCTTATGAAGACCGAATTATTCGTGTCGAATTCTTTGGTGATGAAATAGACGCGATTCGCTACATTGACCCGGTGACAGGGGAAATTCTCAAGAGTTTGGAAGCGGTGAATGTCTACCCCGCACGTCACTTTGTCACCCCAGAAGAACGGTTAGAAGTAGCTTGTCATGACATTGCAGCCGAGTTAAAACAGCAAAAATTAGACTTAGAACAAGCTGGGAAATTATTAGAAGCCCAACGTATAGATCAACGTACACGCTATGATTTGGAAATGCTGCGGGAAGTAGGTTATTGCAACGGCGTTGAGAACTATTCCCGTCACTTAGCAGGAAGACAAGCTGGAGATCCACCAGAATGTTTAATTGATTATTTTCCTAAAGATTGGCTATTAATTATCGATGAATCTCACGTTACCGTACCCCAAATTCGCGGTATGTATAACGGCGATCAAGCGAGAAAAAAAGTTTTAATCGAACATGGATTTCGTCTTCCTAGTGCTGCTGATAACCGTCCTTTAAAAGCCGAGGAATTCTGGCAAAAAGTAAATCAGTGTATTTTTGTTTCTGCAACTCCCGGAAATTGGGAATTAGAAATTTCTGAAGATCGTGTAGTTGAGCAAGTCATTCGACCAACTGGAGTGGTCGATCCAGAAATTTCCGTGCGTCCCACAGAAGGACAAATTGATGATTTGTTAGGCGAAATTAAAGATAGAGCCGATCGCCATGAACGAGTGTTAATTACCACATTAACTAAGCGGATGGCGGAAGATTTAACCGAATATTTGCAAGACCGCAGTATCAGGGTACGGTATTTACATTCCGAGATTACTTCTATTGAGCGCATTGAGATTTTGCAAAACTTGCGCGAAGGTAAATTTGATGTTTTAGTTGGCGTAAACTTGCTGCGGGAAGGTTTAGATTTACCCGAAGTTTCCTTAGTGGCAATTATGGATGCAGATAAAGAAGGTTTCTTACGAACCGAGCGTTCCTTAATTCAAACTATTGGTAGAGCCGCGCGTCACATTCAGGGACAAGCGATTTTGTATGCCGATAATATGACAGGTAGCATGATTAAAGCTATTGATGAAACAGATAGGCGGCGTGGGATTCAAACAGCACATAATCGACTGCATGGAATTACACCACAACCAATTGTGAAAAAATCAAGTAATGCTATTTTGGCTTTTTTAGATGTATCTCGGCGATTAAATGCAACTGACTTGAAAGTTGTAGATGAACATTTAGATGAACTGCCATTAGAACAGATTCCCCAATTGATTACTTTGTTAGAAGCGCAGATGAAAGAAGCGGCGAAGAAACTGGAATTTGAAGAGGCGGGGAAATTGCGCGATCGCATTAAACATCTGCGGGATAAAATGTTGGGACGTTAGCGTGAATCTTCTGCTGACCAATATTCGCCAATAATATGAATTAGGTTTAGCCGGAGGTGTGATGCAACTCCGGCATTAGGCTGATGCATCATCTTGAAACTTAGTCTCATTTTTAATTAATTCAAAAAATTGCGAAATCTGTTCAGTTGAGCGAATGTGATAAACACTTTTAGTACTTTGAGTCTGTTCGATATACTCACGATATTTTGGGGTCAAATATTTGTGACATAACCAAAGTACGCGGTAGCTAGTAAGCGAACTCTTAAATATTGGACTCTTTTGGGGCCAGCCTTCTGGCGGTTTAAAGCGACCTGTGATTAGTCGTTTAGTCACCCACCAGAAATGCACATATAGCGGTAGTATCGATAAAAACTAGAGTATCCGCCTCGTTTAGTCTCAGCCAGACGGTTTCTATCGAACCAAACCCGTCAATAATCCAATGGTCAGTAACCAAAATTTTCTCATGGGTGTGCTTATATTCTTCGTGTGGAACCTCAATACCGCCTGATTGATATTGAATCTTGTCTAAGATGTGAAGTGGCAAACCAGTGATTTCCGATAATCTTTTGCTTAGAGTTGATTTACCGCCTCCAGTATTGCCAAACACCGCTACTTTTTTCATCGCTACTCTCCTTTTAGTGCAATTAAGTCACTTAGTAGACTATGAAACGAAACCCAACAATCCCAGTCCTTTAAATGCCTAAAAAACGCTTGTACTGGACACGCTGGCTTCATTTATATTTTATCTGTCGTCGGTAAAGCTAGCCGTTTTTTTAAAGCGCGAAGTATAAATAATTACATTAAAATCCAATCAAAGAATGTGTTTGAGCCGTTAATGACTTGCTAAAGCGATCGCATTAAACATCTGCGGGATAAAATGTTAGATCGAGAAGTAAAAGCGATCGCCTATGCTAAGTTAGGTATTATTGATGACTGGATTTTAGATGTCAATAGACACAAGTTGTATATGTATCGTCTCCTCGGTTATCTGTGGGTGTTCAGAGATAAACTGGACTACAAATTAATAGGGTATGTGTGTGGAAAGGAATTCATATGATTGGCTAGATTTATTTTCTGGAGGAGTTCCAACAGCCCCTTTTTTCTTCTCTTACACGCTTGATGGGCTAGAGCAAATTTATTTAGCGCAATCAGATAAACCTGGTAGTAGCCAGTTAAATGAGTTGTGTGTGATTGGTCTTGTGTCCTACTTTGAAGCATTTTGCAAAGACCACTTTGCATCAATCATCAACATAGAGCCATCAATTCTGAGAAACTTATCAAAAAACGGACAGGATATTAGTATTGATCCAGTTCAAGTACTTGAGCTAGGTAATGCTCTCTCTTACAGTATTGGTTTTATGATTGCAGAGAAGTATGACTTTGGTACTGCACAAAAAATTAATGCGCTCTACAGAGCATTGATTTTGATTTCTCCATTTTCTAAAGACGAGATGCAGATATATGGCGATTTGCTTAGAGATCGCAACTTATTAGTTCATCACAGAGGAACATACACCTCTTCGTATATCACACAAAATAAAAGTATACTTTTGTCCGGAAAGGATCGTCCGTTTTTTGACTCATTGGTTATATCAAAGACTTATGTTGATAAACAATTCAATTTCATCAAGGAAGTTTCAAGAAAAATGCTAAAAGCCTCACACGCTGCACTCATAAAGTACCTTGATAAAAATGAAATACAACTTCCAGAGTGGAAGCAAAAAGCTGTAGATTCATTCTTGGATGAGAAATAATCATGAACTACATATATCTAACTACCAAGTTAAAGACAACGCCCTTTTTTCGCTATCCTAAATAAAGTGAATCATTAAGAGATTGCGCCAATGGTTGCTTTACCCGATCGCATTTTGATGAGTGCAGAGGAATATCTGGTTTGGGAACCTACCCAAGAGGAACGCTACGAGTATTGGGATGGCGAAATTGTGATGATGAGTGGTGCTACACGCAACCATAATCGGATTTCTCTGAATTTCTCGAAGTTTCTAGACGATGCCCTAGCCGATCGCACCTGTGAAGTATACATTGTAGATGTAAAGGTGCAGGTAGAACCAGGGCAAAAATATTTCTATCCAGATGTCGTGGTGACTTGCGATGAACGCGATCGCGATCCACAATTGGTACAATTTCCCTGTTTAATTATCGAAGTGCTATCACCTTCAACAGAAGCAGCCGATAGGGGGAAAAAGTTTGCCAAATATCGCCAATCTCCAACCTTGCAAGAATATGTCTTAGTACAAGTAACTCAACCGGTTGTGGAAGTGTTTCGGCGCAACGAACAGAGAAAATGGGTGCTGTCGGAGTATAATTTGGATGATATATTGCGACTGGAATCGGTGGATGTGGAAATAGCGATCGCTCATTTGTACAGACAAGTGCAGTTTGAAACCGAAGCTACGGAAAATTGAATATAGAGATTTCTATGACAAGCTAAGCCTACACCCATTTAGACTAAGTATTTCTCAAAATAGCATAGGCGTAGCCCGCACTTCTCTACGAGACGCTCCGCGAACGACTTTGTTCAGTGACCGTCGTAGACATCGCAACTCCCGAACTTCAGAAAGTAAGCTTACCCTTGATGCATAAATTGGGGAAAGGTGAAAGGAGTTGAAATTCCCATAAACCTTCCCCACTTAGAAACGTGGATTAAATAAAATGCAAAACTTCATCCTGTCTCTAGCTTCCCTCTCCTTGTAAAGGAGAGGGATTGAGGGTGAGGTAAGTTAGAGAGATAAATTGCATGTTATTTAATTCTTATTCCTTAGCTACCTATTTGAGATTAGATGATAGTCTCAACTGCCAAAGTTTCTATCTTAACAATCAGATCGTTAAAGTCTTGATCTCCTCCGCCGTATAAATCCTCAAAACCGTATTCAATTGACGGTAACACTTTGACATTAGATGCTCGATCGGGATTAGCTACCATTGACGATGACACTTTGGCATGAGATGTTTTATCAGGGTTAGCTGCCGTATTAAAGAAGTAAGCTTTAGGAGTCCGCCATTCTTTTTGCTCATTTTTAGGATTTTGCTCTAAGAATTGGTTTGGAGTGCCATTTGCAATGAGGAAAACTCCATATATTGGACCACCCACTAACTCACCCTGAAACGTATCTCCTTTTTTATAAGAACCTTCATCTGCGCCAGGTAAAGGAATACGATTTTTAACCACAGTTGCTGCATAATCAGGCTCACCTGGTTTTATTCCAGCAACACTACCATCATTATTCATTGCGAAAATACCAAAAGTGTTATTGTAGGCAATACTGGTAGGAACATAAACAGTTATCTTAATCTTATATCTTGTCTTCGGCTCAGTAGCGATCGCACCTTCAGGCTCTTTGCGAATTACATTGAGAAATGCTCTGACAGAACCGTTGTTACTTGTATAATCACTATCCCAATGGACAAATTTGAGTGTACCTGGATTTAAAACTGTCAATTTTAAATGGGTTCCTACTGGAAAATAGGTCTTACCATCATCCAAAGTCCCAACCAAACTACCGTATGTAAAGTTAAAATTCTTGGTTGGCAATCCATTCCCATACCTGGTCTTATTGTCTGATTCAGCTACACCGTTAGCATTAATATCCCATACTCTATTCTCTGAGTATATACTCCACAAATCTTTAGGATGAACATCAACTATTAGTACATCCTCTGGCTTTAATTGAATATTTGTATTTAAATGAGTCTCTGTAGCCATTTTGCCATTTATGCTATGTACTTTAGAATGAATATCAAAATGGTTGCCATATAGCGATATATCATTCTCAATTGTGGCGTCATGATTAAACGCTTTTCGGACTTCAACATTCGCTGTTATCGCACCATCATTTGTGTTGTGGTCACCACCCCAAAAGACTAATTTCAGTCTACCTGGTTTTAAAACTGTCAATTCTAAATGGGTTCCTACTGGAAAATAGGTAACGCCATTGTCCACAGTACCAATCAGACTACCAAAAGGAAATTTAAAGTCGGCAATTTGGGATATTCCTCTTGCTGTCCCTGATGGTTCTTCATAAATACCATCATAGGTTTTTGGGTCAACAGATATCCCGTTAGCATTCACCCACGATTTTGAAGAAATCGCATATGGAGTCCATTTTTCTTGGGGGTCAACATCAACTATTAGTAAGTCCCCATCCTCTAAGTCAATTTTTGTATCGTAAAATGTACTTTCGGTCGAGCAGTTTAATTTTGCCTCAATTTTAAATGGCGTTTTTGGTACTATTCCCATCGTTTTCTCCTTTTTACTGATAGCAACCTAGAATGTTGATATGCTTCTATTCCAATGGCTATAACCGCATTAAAGCAATCTTATTTAGGATGTGAACAAAGATTATCTCTAAACTTGTTCACATCCTATTTAAGAATGCTATAAATCCCATAACCTTCCCTAAAAAGCAGCGAATTGAGCAAGTATTTTCAGTAGGGTTGAGGGGTATCTTCTGTAGCCAAATACCACTAACTGAACTGTATAGTAGTTTGCCAAGTTTAAATTGATGCTTAAGCAAATTCGTAGTAAGGACTTTAGTCCTTTTTTTCTCATCACTTTAGTGCTTACTAAAAAAATCAAAACTAGCTTGACAAAGTACTAGTAGTCTGCGAACCCAAAATTGCTAGGTTTTGACTGGGAAAAGGTGACTGGGGTTGGGGGAAGGAATTAAAACCTTTTCCCTTTTCCCCTTACCCTTTACCCCGCTAAGTTTCCTTGGCGAACTACTAGATATGTTCTTTTCACTTCATATTCGTAGTTCGCCAAATGCTTTAGTACTGTTATTAAATATGTACTCTTGACATATTCAGTATACACAAAGCTCAATTTGGCTATCTTTAAGCTGAGAAATTTACAAAGATTCAAGACTAATTTATTTGCGGTCTACATTAACAAATGCTCTCACAGAACCGTTGTTATTTGTGTAATCTTGATCCCAGTGTACTAATTTGAGTGTACCTGGGTTTAAAACTGTCAATTTTAAATGGGTTCCTACAGCAAAATAAGTCTTGCCATCGTCGAGAGTACCGACCAAAGTACCGGATTGAAAGATAAAATTTTTGCCTGCGAATCCGGCGCCCCACTTGGTTTTATTGTCCTCACCTAAACCGTTAGCATTTAGATCCCACGCTCTACCATCCGAGATTACACTCCACAAATCTTTGGGATGAACATCAATTGTTAATACATCTTCTGGCTTTAATTCAATATGTGTATTTAAGTGAGTCTCTGTATCCGCTTTACCAAACAAACTATGTACTCTTGAATGAACATCAAAATGGTTCCCATATAACGCTATATTGTTGTCAATGGTGGCGTCATGGTTAAATGCTTTTCGGACTTCGATATTCGCTACTATCGCTCCATCATTTGTGTTGTGGTCTCCACCCCAAAAAACCAATTTCAGTCTACCCGATCTTAAAACTGTCAATTCCAAATGGGTTCCTATAGGAAAATAGGTGGTGCCATTGTCCACAGTACCAATTAGACTGCCAAAAGGAAATTGAAAGTCAGCACTTTGCGCTATTCCTCTTGCTGTTCCTGCTGGTTCTTGATAGATACCATCATTGGTTTGTGTTGCGAAAGATATACCGTTAGCATTCACCCATGATTTTGAAGAAAATCCGTATGCACTCCATTTCTCTTGGGTGTCAACATCAACTATTAGTAAGTCCCCATAATCTAAGTCAATTTTTGTATCAAAAAATGTGCTTTCGGTTGAGGAGTTTACTTTTGCCTCAATTTTAAATGGCGTTTTTGGTACTATTCCCATCGTTTTCTCCTGTGGTTTAATTTACTTCGTTGTTGCAGACATGCTAAAAAGCTGCTATTAACCAGCATTTAGCTTTCTCTAAACAGGACATTATCAGGTTTTTAGCGACAATGCAAGGATAATTAAGATATTTAATAAAATATTTTAGATAGTTAAGATAGTTGAGTTTTTCGACATTTAACTTGCAAAACTTTGTCAAGTTTATTACTGCTTGTAGTCACATAGTTAGTGAATAAATATTCATTAAAAAAAAATCCCAATTAAAAACCCCTGTTATTCGCAGGGGTTTTAGTTTTATAAATTTTATTGTGACGAAAAATTAATTAGTAAACTTTGACATATAGGAATCCGATTTGATGACTGAACTTACTTGGTAGTGAGGGAACAGGGAACAGATCTGTACTCAATACATTTAGGTTAGGGCTTTTTGGTGAAAATTCTCAATCACAAAGACACAATTTATCGCGTTTCTTGGCTTAACTAAACCGTATTTGATGTGTACTTAGTTTTCTCACAAATCAAATCGGAGTCTTATATGATTCCTAGATATATACTTAGTTAGATAACTCATTGCTATTCCCCAATGATTTCAGCTGCAACTCCACTGCACTTAGGTAATATTGATCGTTTAAAACTTCTACTGGTAACTTGTTCGCTTTAACAGCAGCCTGAACTACATCTTTTGCACTCACCTTTCCTATTTGGTATTCATATAACAAAGTGCCCATACTAGGAATACCCTGTTTTTTCAAATAACCTTGATAAGCGAGAAAGACAATATTGAAGGGTTGGACATAACTGCCATTATTATTATTGGCTGTTTCTGCGCCAGCAATTGCAGGTATAAACGCAATAGAAGCAACGATAAGTACAGAATTTATCAAGTTTATGATTTTCATAATTTTATCCTCATTAGAAAGTTTTTTGTATACACCGAAGCATTTAGAGCAATCTCAGATAGTTTGTGAACACAAAATTATGCAAACGAATCTTCCACTCCTACCAATAAGTAAGCTAGGCTTAGCATCTCGTAGAGAAATACGCAAAGTATACGAAGAAAGAAAGCATAGAATATGTTCACAGACAATTTAGGATTGCTGTATCTAGCTGAAAATTTTAATAGTTGTCAAGCCCCATCATGTAATATGCAATAAAAGCTGTATCAAAGGTTTTGAGGCAATTGATATTTGGAGACTGGCAAGGTAAATTTTTAAAATCGACGGCTGTATTTATTGATGAATTACTGTTGTTATTATTCTTTGTAACAATCCTAAAGAATTTAGGCATAAAATTAATTCCCAGAACAATATTTTCAGAATTTATCAAGTTGATAATTCTAATTAGGCTAGTTTCAGATCTGGATTTTCTACCTGAAATTATCAGCTAAAATTCAACTTGATTAGGGGGGATAAACTCCCTACATCAATATGCTAGAAAATCTACAATATAAAAGCAAATAGTTTTACTTTTGAAATTAATCAATAAAAGTGATTACTGAAATTTAGATGTGTTAAACCCATTCTCTAACTTTTGTGAGAGGGCTAATTTTTGGCAGCGTTCATAATAAGTAGTTATACTCTCTATGGATATTAAATATATGAAAACGCCTAGCATCTTTTAGCTGACTAGGATTCTTGTCTACTACATCTGTTTTATGTAGCGGTATGTTCAGGTTTTTTGGTTGCTCAGGAAAGCCCTATTCTAACGCCTACTCCTACTGAGACACTCACTCCTGAACTGCTTATTTTTTCAATGCCAGAGTCAAGCCATCTGCGATCGCAATTAAACTAAGACTTACTCGTCGATCTTGATGTAGCTTCTGATTAAAGGCTCGAATTCTTTTAGTTCTATTATCTTGCACTTGCGAGTCTGCAACTCTACCTGACCAAAGGACATTATCGATCGCAATCAACCCACCCGATCGCACTAATTGCAGCGATCGCTCATAATAGGCATCATAGTTGCTCTTATCTGCATCTATGAAAGCAAAATCGAAAGTTTCTGCTTCTCCTGTTGCCAGTAGGCGATCTAAAGTCTGCAAGGCTGGGGCAATATGCAACTGAATTTTATTGGCTACTCCTGCTTGCTGCCAATAACGCTGGGCGATGGATGTAAATTCCTCACTGATATCACAAGCTATCACCTTCCCGTCACTCGGCAACGCCAATGCCACCACCAAGGAACTATAGCCTGTAAATACCCCAATTTCCAACGTTTTCTTAGCTCCTAGTAACTGCACCAGCAACGCTAAAAACTGCCCCTGTTCGGGAGCAATCTGCATTCTACCTACTGGATGCTGCGCTGTTTCTTGCCTCAGTTGGGTTAATATTTCCGCTTCGCGCAGAGAAACTGACAGTAAATAGTCATATAAATTTTGTTCGAGTCCTAGTGTTTGAGTTGTCATAAGATTGGGGCATTGGGCAAAACAGTTCTGAGTTCCGTTAGCGGTAAGGGGTGTTTAGCCTGTTTCTGAGTAAAGAAGTGAAATTCCCCACTCTTAACTCAGCACTCCTGCCTATAGTGTGTAGAGATATTGCATACCAAGTCTTTGCTTGAGTTCCTAGCCAAAACCCTTCTAGAATTAGAACTATTGTAGGGAAATTTTATTACTAAACTAGCTTTTATTCTGGGAGGTAGGATGAGCCGTCCAATAATTCTTGGTATTGTAGGCGACAGCGCTGCTGGTAAAACAACACTAACGCGGGGAATTGCTCAGGTACTCGGCCCAGAAAATGTCACGCTTATTTGTACAGACGATTATCACCGTTACGATCGTCAACAACGTGCAGAAATTGGCATAACTGCCCTCCACCCTGACTGCAACTACTTAGATATTATGCAGCAACACCTGTCGCTATTACGCACAGGACAGCCAATTCTCAAGCCAGTTTATAGCCACAAAACAGGCACATTCGAGCCACCGCAATATATCAAGCCGAATAAATTCGTGATTATTGAGGGATTACTCGGTTATTCTACCCGCGCCGCCCGGGATTCTTACGACGTGAAAGTTTATCTTGCGCCTCCTGAAGAACTACGCGCCAAGTGGAAAGTCAAACGAGACACCCAAAAACGGGGCTACAGTGCTGAACAGGTAATGGCGGAACTAGAAAAGCGCGAACCAGATTCAGCAGAATATATCCGTCCCCAGCGACAATGGTCTGATATTGTGATTAGTTTCTATCCTCCCACCGAGGAAGAAGATGAAAGCAATGGACATCTAAATGTGCGTCTGGTGCTGCGTCCAACAATACCTCACCCAGATTTCACCACAATTACCAACTCTAGCGGTAATTCTGATTCAGCTATTCGCCTGGGACTAGACAGGGATATGAGTAAACCTGTAGATGTCTTAGAAGTTGATGGTCATGCTACTTTAGAACAAGTGAATAAGCTAGAGCATATTATTTGTTCGGATATGCCTCATTTAAGAAGTATTTGCGATCGCGAAAGCAATCCAGAATTAGGTAAAATAGCTGGTACAACTGGGGAAACGCTACAAAGTTACCCTCTCGCTCTTACCCAGTTAATAATTACCTACCATATGCTCAAAGCAACGCAAATGTATCTATAAAATATAACGGTTTGGAGTTGCTAGCGATCGCGTATAGTGTTGAACTGTTGAATTATGCGATCGCACTAACAGCTAACTACTCAAATTCTAAATATAGATCGTGATTATGACTTGACTGGGGCTTGCAAAAGTTCAATGTCTCTAATCTGAAGAATGCCACTACTCTCGAATTGCACACTGATTTGAACTTTGGTATCATCTGCTTCTTTTTTAAAATGTGCGCGCACTTCGTACAGCTGAAAATCTTCCGTTGCTGAAACTCCTGTAGACCATGAGGTTGTCGTCATTGCGCCCCACTGTCCTGGTCTACGTAAACCTAAACTCACTTTAATTGCTTTTTCGGTGTTTAAAGCTTTGGCATAAAATTGACAAGCGATAACACACTCTTGAGAGTTTGGTTCTGATACTTCAAACAAGATAACATTTCGTAAAGGATCTACAGTAGTTATTAAGCGTTGATCGTTATCGTCATAAGCTTCAATTTGCCAGCTTTCTCCTACAGTTGCAATGCCTCCCCTTGTTACCGTGGAATCGGTAGGTGTGAATCTACGAGTTAGCATAAATGGCTCTGCGGGTTCGGGAACGGCGAAGCGTTTTTCCACCTCTTTAGCAGCTTCCTGAATTTTAGAGCCAATAAAACTTGTTAAATTATTGAATAGATCGTCGAACATAGCGTAGTTTACCGGCGTAGGCATAGCCCTAAATCATATTATTTGTAGTATTCCCTTTAAAATTTGCAAATGAGATTGCCCAGACAAACTTGCCAAAATTAAAGATTTTCTCAAATAAAGATGATTTGCAAAGGAAACAAGGGATAACTAAGGATAGTTCCATGTATGGTGACTATTCTCTAAGTTTGCTATGACCTATTGCCTTAGAATTGCCGACTTACCTACAAATGAGCGTCCACGTGAACGACTAATGACGCATGGTGCCAAAATTTTAGGCACAGCCGAGTTAATTGCAATTCTACTAGGCACCGGTCAAGGACCAGGCAAACTCTCGGCTGTGGGTTTAGGACAATATATCTTGAGTGAATTAAGCAAACACCAACGCGATCCTTTAGCAGTTCTGCGAGAAGTGACACCCGCAGAGTTAATGCAAATTCCTGGTGTTGGTCCAGCGAAAGCCACAAGTATCTTAGCAGCAATTGAATTAGGGAAACGTGCCTTTCAATCTCGCCCTTCAGAAGGCACACTCATTGATAGCCCACTTGCTGCTGCTGCTACCCTCAGCCAAGATTTGATGTGGCAAACAAAAGAACGTTTTGCAGTACTGCTGTTAGATGTTAAGAATCGTTTACTAGGTACGCAAGTAATTACTATTGGCACCGCCACCGAAACCCTAGCCTCTCCCCGTGAAATCTTTCGGGAAATTATTCGTCAAGGTGCAACGCGGGTAATAATTGCCCACAACCATCCTTCTGGTAACCTTGAACCCAGCCAAGAAGATATCGAATTGACGCGCCAGTTGTTAGCAGGGGCGCAGCTTTTAGCCATTCCAGTACTAGATCATCTGATTTTGGGTAATGGCAATCATCAAAGTTTACGCGAACTGACAACCTTGTGGGATGAGCATCCGCAGGGGGATTAGGGGGATGGGGAGACTTGTACTGAGTTTCGACTACGCGGAAATCGAGCGACTTGCACTGAGCGGCGTCGAAGTGAGTCGAGATTCAACTACCGCAAAGCCGAAGTCATGGGGAGATGAAGACAATGAGTCGGGGTGTAGAGGAGAGGAATTTTCACCCTACCCAATCCCCAATCCCCAATGCGCCTTTCTTTTTGAGATTTAAATTGCTCAAAAAATACCAATTTATTAGTTCACAATCATTTACAAAACATCTCTTAATTTGACATGTTTTGTTACTAAAATTCGGTTGATATAATAAGAATTATATTGCATTATTCAATTAACCACATTAGTGGGGATCGTCTATGGTTTATGATCTAAATCAGGAGCAGGATCGATCCAAAGTTCAAATTACTGACATACTCGCTGCAAGTTTTTGCTGCTGCTTGTAATTTTGCACTGAATTTATTATCACTACCATCTATTTTCAGAGATCATTTATAAAGCAAATATTAAATTTAGGTAATCCAAGGCATTCTGAATGGCGGCTTATACCGCTAAATATATGCTGTTGTATTAAACGTAGTTAAGGTCTAATTTCTTAACTGGTTGACGATTTATTATGCTGTAACACACCATTAATGGTTGTGGTTGACACTCCGTGAATCTAACCTAATAACTTAAGATTTGTTTTATAAAATACCTCCTAAAAATATGGTTCAATTTCAATGATTTTGTTATTTTGTTCTCGGCAGACTCAAGGAAATCTTTCACATCAAATAGCCTTGATATCTAGGTTTGACGAAAATTGAAATATTTGCCAGGAGATGAAAATAATGTTTGGAATTCCGTGGCATAAATTGCCCACTCCCCTTGGACTTTTAAAATTAGTTCAGTTCCGTGGAAAGTTGCGGCAAAATAACCTCCGCGATACGTCCCAACTAGCAAATAGCGACAAGCTACCTAAACCCGCTCCAAGTGACGGCGATCGCCATTTGAAAGTTCGTACAGCAGATGGCAGCTATAATGACCTTCAGCACCCAGAAATGGGTATGGCTGGAACTCGATTTGGGCGGAATGTGCCCCTAGAAGAAGCCAAATTAGATGAGAAAAACATCCTCAATCCAAATCCTCGTACTGTCAGCCGAGTGTTATTGGCAAGAGGTGAATTTCAACCCGCCACAATCTTAAATTTACTCGCTGCTTCATGGATTCAATTTCAAACCCATGATTGGTTTACTCATGGTGGCAATCAGCGCGATAACAAATTTGAGATTCCTGTAGAGCAGAATGACCCGTGGTTACCAGAACATGGAGCAATGCCGGTCAACAAAACCTTAGAAGATACAACGCGTACAGGAGATACGAAAAACCCTCCCAGTTTTATTAATCATGTTACTCACTGGTGGGATGCCTCACAAATTTATGGCAGCAGTCAAGAAACCATTGACCAAGTGCGTTCTCATGTCGATGGAAAAATGCTTATTGGCGAAGACGGCTTATTACTAACTAACCCAGAAAATGGCATTGACAAAGTAGGTTTTTCTGGTGCTTGGTGGGTAGGACTAAGCATGTTACACAACTTATTTGTCAAAGAACATAATGTTATCTGCGACCACTTAAAGCAAATATATCCTGAGTGGACAGATGATGATCTTTTCGACCATGCTCGATTAATTATTGCAGCTTTGACGGCCAAAATTCATACTGTCGAATGGACTCCTGCAATTCTTCCACATCCAGTTACAGAGATTGCTTTGAATTCTAACTGGTGGGGATTACTCGGAGAGGATTTTAAAAAGCGTTGGGGTCGTGTTGGTGAAAGTGAACTGTTAAGTGGAATTATTGGCTCACCAACTGACCACCATACAGCTCCCTATTACCTAACTCAAGAATTTGTATCTGTATATCGGATGCATCCTTTAATTCCAGATGAATTCGAGTTTCATGCAGTTAGTGATGGGAAATTATTACAGAAAAAAGAATTTCCGGAAGTGGCGGGTAAGCATACTCGTGGGATTTTAGAAGAAATTCCCATGAAAGATTTGTTTTACTCTTTTGGAACTTCTTACCCAGGAGCAGTCAGATTGCATAATTATCCCCGCTTTTTGCGACAGTTGACGGGAGAAATTATTGGAGATGATACACCAGCATTTGATTTGGCTGCTGTTGATATTTTACGGGATCGGGAAAGAGGCGTTCCTCGTTATAACCGTTTTCGTGAACTATTGGGTCGGGGTAAAGTCAATTCTTTTGAAGAGATTACAAGTAATAAACAATGGGTTAAGGAACTACGCGAAGTCTATAACAACGATATTGACAGCGTAGATTTGATGGTGGGTTTATTTGCTGAGGATCTTCCAGAGGGTTTTGGTTTTAGTGATACTGCTTTTCGTGTATTTATCCTGATGGCATCTCGAAGATTAAAAAGCGATCGCTTCTTTACCAAAGACTATACCGCTGAAGTTTACACTCAATTTGGATTGGATTGGATTGACAACAACACCTTCTTAACAATCCTGCGTCGTCATTATCCCGAACTAGCGCCAGCTTTATTTGGCGTTAGTAATGGCTTTAAACCTTGGAGAAAGGTGGATTGAACTGGGGACTGGGGAATGGGGACAGTACGTGTTTTCAAAGTCTTAGATCCCCCCAACCCCCCTTAAAAAGGTGGGCAAAAACTTATCAAAGTCCCCCTTCTTAAGGGGGATTTAGGGGGATCTAAAAAGTTAAGAGGCTAAACGAGTAATTTGAAAACACACCTTAAGGATTAGAATAATTTTTTCCCAATCCCCAGTTCGTTGAATATAGAAACGAGATTAATCGCGTCTATATTCCTAACTACTTCATACATGCAAAGGGAGGAAGATCATGCAACATTTAGAAGAAATTCAGAAATTTTGGCATAATGCTGAAGATTTGGGTTCTTTACCGGAAGATTATCAATCCTGGAAAGCTGCTCAAAAGCAAGATTTTTTATGGAATTCTAGAATTCTCAAGTCTAAATATGATGAACTTCCGCCCTTAAAAAAAATTGATATTATTGCTTTATTTTTCACTGTACTCAAAACCAAGATGGATCGTCAATCAGACGAAGCTCCGATTAATTGGAAAAAAGCAATTCATGCTCACGGAAGTGTTGCAAAAATAAAATTTATTCCAACAAATAATACTTCTTTCTCCGGTTTATTTAAGGGAGCAGACTACGGATTATTGCGATTATCTGTAACCGGAGATCCAAGCGATCGCGGTTTTGCTCCAGGTCTTGCTATCAAGTTATTTGTGGATGAAAATCATTCCGAAAATTTCTCGGCTTTAGTATCTTTAGTTGGTCAAGGTAAAAACTATAATTTCTTTGCCAATGAATTATCAAATATCGTTCCGATAGCTAAGAGTCTGGGACCAATTATCACCAATTTAATCTTTACTCGAGTTACTAAATATCCGACAAAACTCTATTTAGAAGATTTGGGAGAAATTAATCAATACGGAGAAAAAGAAAGTAAAGCTTATTATCCCGCTCAGATTTTTCTTGTTCCTAATCCAAATATCAAGTTTCCTGAAAATCCACATGATTTTAGGAATGATTTGGCGACAATTTCAGCTGGAACATCTTTATATTCTGTTTATGGTGTCAGTCAAGAAGAAGCTACAGACAAAAATGATAACCGTCAAAAAGCTAAGGTTATTGGACATATTGAAACTACATCGGAATTTGTATCATCATTTTATGGTGATAGTCAGCTATTTTTTAGACATCAACGGTTTCGCAATGGGTAGATGAAATATTTACCTCACGCAGAGACGCAGAGGAGCCAGTGCGTTGGGCGGCTCCGCCGACTTGAAGCACCTGGCGTCGCGCAGAGAAAGAAGAGGTTTAAGATATTCAATTTATTGCTTTATTTAACAGTTTGAAGAAAAATTATGAATCAAGAAGCTGAGTATGACTATGTTGTTGTTGGTTCCGGTGCTGGAGGGGGACCGGTAGCTGCGAATTTAGCAAAAGCAGGTTACAAAGTTTTGTTATTAGAAGCAGGTGGCGATCCGTTACGCGATGAAAATGGCCAAGATAGAGAACGCTACACTTATTCAGTACCCGCTTTTCATGCACGGGCGACAGAAGATGACGATCTGAGATGGGATTTTTTTGTTAAACACTATTCCAATGAAGAGCAACAGAGTCGTGATTCTAAGTTTAGCCCAGAGTATAAGGGTATTCTGTATCCGCGAGCGGGGACATTAGGGGGATGCACTGCTCATAATGCGATGATTACTGTATATCCTCACAATAGTGACTGGGACAAAATTGCGGAAATTACAGGAGATGCTTCTTGGAACAGCGATAATATGCGGAAGTATTTTGAAAGGTTAGAACGCTGCAATTATCTCGATCGCCCTATTGACCCTAATGATAATACTTCTCGGCACGGCTTTGATGGTTGGCTAACAACCAATTTAGCAGATCCGAAGTTAGTTGTGCGCGATCGCCAACTCCTAAAAGTTATTCTTAAATCTGCGATTGAAGCTTTAGCAGAACAGGGTAAAAGTCTACCCCAAGTTATTAAAGTAGTTTTTAAGAGTTTTTTAGGGAATATCTTAGCTTTTCTCAAACTCCGACAAAAAGATCCTCTGGAGTTCTTAGACACACTTTTAGACCCCAATGACTGGAGAATTACCAAAGCCAGTGGTGAGGGTGTCTTCTCTGTACCACTCGCTATCAAGGACGGTAAACGCACTGGTACAAGAGAACATATTCGGGAAACTGAACGCCAATTTCCCGACAGATTGATTGTGAAAACTCATGCATTAGTCACCAAAGTTTTGTTTGATGAAAAAAATACTGCGATCGGTGTAGAGTATCTTGAAGGTAAACATATATATCGTGCAGATCCGCAAGCAGATAAGATAGAAAATAACTCCCAAGATAGACATACAGTTTTTGTCAAAAGAGAAATTATCTTGTCTGGAGGTACTTTTAATACTCCTCAAATACTCAAGCTATCTGGAATTGGGCCAAAAGAAGAATTAACTAATTTAGGTATACAAGTCCGCGTGGATCTTCCGGGAGTTGGTAAGAATTTACAGGATCGTTACGAAGTGGGTGTGGTCAGTGAAATGACTGAAAAATTTAGCATCCTGGATAATTGTACATTCACTGAACCGCAACCCGAACAGAAAATTACCGATACCTGTTTATTAGAATGGAATGCTTCCAAATCAGGTGTATATGTAACGAATGGAGCCGTGTTAGGAATTATCAAGAAATCCCATAAAGAGAGAAAAGAACCTGACTTATTTATTTTTGGACTACCAGCTTTTTTCAAAGGTTACTTTCTTAAATACTCTGAAGATATTGGTAAGTATAAAGACCTTTTTACCTGGGCGATACTCAAGGCTCATACCAATAACACAGCCGGTTCAGTAACACTGAAAACAACCGATCCTAGAGATGTTCCAGAAATTAATTTTAAATACTTCAATGAAGGTAATGATGTCAATGAAGAGGACTTACTATCTATTGTTGAGGGAGTAGAATTTGTCAGACGATTGACAAAACGTAGTGAGTTGTTCACAAAAGCTGAAATGCTACCAGGAAACAGTATAGATGAGCGAGATGAAATTAAGAAGTTCATCAAGGACGAAGCTTGGGGACACCATGCTTGTGGGACTTGTAAAATTGGACGCAAAGATGACAAAATGGCAGTTTTAGATAGTGAATTCCGAGTATATGGAACACAGAATTTACGCGTGGTAGATGCATCTGTGTTTCCTTTTATTCCTGGATTCTTTATTGTGACGCCCATATATATGATTAGTGAAAAAGCCAGTGATGTGATTTTGCAACATGCTGCGAATAAATCATCTTAAGCATCCTCACCAAGTAGGCATAATTAAAACCCTAATTCTTAGTCAGCGATTCATCGCTTAAAAGAAAGATTAAGTAAGTCGGCGCAATTATTGGTTTGTAGTTGTGCTTTAGCGCTAAAGCGCAACTACGAGCCAAATACAGAGATTTTCCTTTTCGTTACATAGTTTGGTTTTTTCTCGCCGACTTACTTATCAGGACTAAAGTCCTTACTACAAACTTGAATTTATTTACACCTAGCTACTAAATTCCCATTAATAAAGCACAATCAGGAATTGAGATATGGAAGGCAAATTACCACATTTTGAGATTGGTTTAGTTATGGCTGGTGCTGTCTCAGCCGGTGCATATACTTCTGGTGTAATTGACTTTATTTTTGAAGCTTTAGATCAATGGTATGAGCAAAAAGCAAAGCAGCAAGAGCAGTATGGTGATGATTTTTCACAATGGGAAATTCCACCTCATGATATTTTCATTAAGGCTATGTCTGGAGCCTCAGCAGGTGCAATTGTTGCTGCTATTACCGCATCCTCATTGTCTAGCGATATCATCCCTGTAATTAGCAATCCGTTAAACAATCCAGTCAAGAATAAGCTTTATGAAAGTTGGGTACAAAGAATAGATATTTCTGAACTTTTGAAGGCTGAGGATTTAGACAATCCAAAAGCCCCGGTTTTGTCATTTCTTGATTCTACTATTTTGGATGAACTTGGGAAAGATGTTCTGAACATAAAATCTACAGGTAAAAAACGGCCTTACATCGACGATCCATTTGAAATTTATGTGTGTGTTACCAATTTGCGGGGCGTTCCTTATCTAATTACGTCTGAAGCAGCCAACTCCAGTGTCAAAGGACTTACTATGGTTAAACATGCAGATTTCATGCATTTTGCCATTGGGGAAAAAAGTGGTGAAATTGAAGATGCGATCGCTCTTTCACCAGATAAAAGCGACATTGATAACTGGAAAATACTGATTAACTCAGCATTAGCCAGCAGTGCCTTTCCAGTGGGGTTTCCTCCTCGTCAACTTGAGCGAGCTAGTATTGATGAATACGAAAAACGAAAGTGGGCTGTACCAACTCGTAACCCAATGGAAACAGGTACATGTTTAGAGTATCGCTCTATCAGTCCTGACAAAGATTTAGTGACTCCAGGTTCCTATCAGTTTATGACAGTTGATGGCGGCATAATTAGCAATGAACCAATAGAACTTGTTCGCTTGGGATTGCGAGGTCACGAAGAGCGAAATCCACGGGATGGAGACCAAGCAAACCGAGCTACTTTATTAATAGATCCATTTCCCAATGATGTAGATGCAGTTAACCCAGAGAGTAATTTAGTCAACTTAGTATCGCGGATATTTACAAGTTTTATCAATCAAAATAGATTCAAACCCGATGAGTTAATTCTCGCTTTGGATGAAGATGTTTACAGTCGCTTTTTAATTGCGCCTGAACGAAGCGACGAGCAAGGCAGAAAACCTCTCGCCTGTGGTAGCCTCAATGCTTTTGGTGGTTTCCTATCTCAAGAATTTCGTCATCACGATTATGTACTTGGTCGTCGCAATTGTCAAAGATTTCTGGAAAAATATTTTGTTTTACCAGCTTCTAATCCCCTATTTAATTCCTGGTCTGAAGCCCTCAAAATAAATCCACAATTGCAGGTTGAAAAAGAGGGGAAAAAAGAAACATTTTTACCAATTATTCCTCTTGTTGGTTCAGTAAAAAAAGAAATTAAATTACCCAATTGGCCTAAATATCAAACAGAAAACTTTAAATCTCTCGAAAAACAAATTGAGGAGCGAGTCAAGATTGTTATTCCTCGTCTGATTAATCAATCTATAAGCGATCCTTTTACCCGTACTGCTCTCAATGTTCTCTGGTTTTTTAAGCGTGGAAGTTTAGCTAAAAAGATACGAGATATCATTCACGACAACTTAGAAAAATATGGTCAGCTATAGGACTAAATGCTGTATGAGTATGGATATTGTTGGTTGTTTTGAGCGGCAACTTGCATCGGGAGCCAAAACTTGAGTCAGCTAATGAAAGATGGCTTTTAGGCTGATATCAGTTAAGTATCAAAATTGTCTTTTACTACACAGGGTCATCGCAGTCGCTACTACGGTCAAGTTAAGCCAGAACCTTGTATTTAATGCCACGCGCATACCTGGGAACATTTAATGGAGAACGCTTTGCCTAAAGCTGAGGAGCATTACACAAAATGGAAAATCGATTAAAGTGGGTTTCTTCAACTGGAGGTCCTCTCGTCCTCATTCATACGCAATATCTAAACAAATGGTTCGGAGTCTATTCGTTTACCACTGAAGAAAACAAAATAGAAATTTATTTGGAGGGAGGCGGTTTGGTACTAGAAGAAGATTTTCTCAATCCCCAGAAGACTCACTATGGAAAAGCTTGTGAATATCCTAATCTTTGCGGAATAATAGATTTTGATGACAAGCAAGTAATCGTACTAGGCGATGAACCAGCTACTACAGCTTGGTTCCCCTACCCCGATGAAGAAGGAGGAATTTTTCTAAGATGGATTTTTGCTCCTGATGAAGAATCAATGCTGAAAAGTTTGAATGGCATACCAAATAAGGGATGGGAGAAAAATGGAATATTTAATGCAAAGTCATCTAGTTTTAAATTAATAGATTCTTCTTGTCCAGGGATAGACGTAGAAGAGAATGAATCACTAGCTATTACATTAAATCCAGGAAATTATGACTTGGCAACTCTTGAGTATCAACCTGATGTATCTACGCATTTAAGGTTACACAAACTCGAAAAACACCGTCGTGGGTAAAGTAATCTGTCCACACAACAGAAAAATGATTTGCTACATAATACGATTTTGTCAGATGCAATTTAAGGGGTAAACATCCCCACATGAAAGCATAGCTATTTCTTTGGAGATTTTTTCAAGTTGCCCGGCTTCAGTCTTGAGGTTGAAGTTTGCTGACCAAGTTTCAATCTCATCTAATTGTACTAACTCTATCTGAAGCGTTATATGCCCCAATTTATCTGAAGTACAAGACAATACAAAGTCGCCTTCGATAGAACTCCAAGTCTTTTTACCTTCCCAACCTTTCCATGCTCTAGCTATCTCTTTGAAGAAATTAACTAAAGACTGAAAATCAGAATAATCATTCTCGGTATAAAGCCAGATGTCCTTAGATGCATTCAAAGCGGGACTTGAAAGCATGAGTGTGAAGTAATCATTCCTAAAATTAAAGAACTCTAGTTTTGCACCTGTATCTGTTGATTTAATGCTAAATTTCCTAGACATATCTTTACTTGAATAGAATAAACTATTAATGATTATTAAATGCCGAGAGCGATTTCATTCTATTCTCCAAGAGTGGCGTATTACTACGGTTTATCAATAATTGAATGATTAGGGTTTTGTTCTAAGTTTAACATCTTTAGAACCTCAAGATGAATTGCGAACCGAATTAGGTTCTATACTTCTGGAGACTTGCGATCGCCCTCACTAACTTTTCTGGGTCTACAGGTTTGGTAATGTGAGTTTGAAATCCTACCTGAAGCGCTCTTTGTTGGTCAATTTCTGCGGCATAAGCGGTGAGTGCGATCGCCCGAATGGTTCCTCCTTGATTCGGTGGGCGAGAGCGAATCTGCTGCATCAGCATATAGCCGTTCATCTCAGGCATTCCGATGTCACTCACTAGCACGTCAGGAATGAACTGCTCTAGAGCTTGCAAAGCTTCTAAGGCAGAAGCGACGGCTGTCACATTTGCCCCGCTTTCTGACAGCACAAATGCCTGAAACTCACGGGTATCTGGCTCATCATCCACCAGCAAAATTTGAATGCCATCTAAAAGCACTTCTGCTTCTATCTGTGTGTGAATTGGTTCGGATGCGTTGAGCTTTGCTCTTACCGTAGGCATCGCTCTCACCTGCTGCATAACAGGTAATTGGATGATGAAGGTTGCGCCTTGATTCTCACCCTGACTTTCGGCTGTAACTGTACCCCCGTGCATTTCTACAATTTGCCGGACGATCGCTAACCCCAATCCCAAGCCGCCAAATTTGCGTGTTGTTGAGCTGTCTTCTTGGCGAAAATACTCAAATACATGAGGTAAAAACTGTGGATTGATGCCCTTACCAGTATCAATTACCCGAATCTGAGCTAGCCTGTCGAGTTGCTTTAGTTCAACGGTTACTTGTCCACTGTTGGGTGTGAATTTAACCGCATTGGTAAGCAAATTCCACATCACTTGTTGCAAGCGGGTTGCATCGCCAGAAATCGGAGCGATCTCAGGATCAAGATCGAAAGCGATCGCAATATTTTTTGCTTCTGCTGCCAAACGCACCGTTTCAACGGCGGCAGAAATCACAAAAGTCAAATTGACTGACGCTGCTGTTAAGCTTAGTTTGCCCTGCACGATCCGAGAGATGTCGAGCAAGTCTTCGATTAGTCGTGTCTGTAAATTGGCATTGCGCTCGATGCTTTTCAAGGCTTCAGCTCTCTGGGCTTCGCTCAGTTTGCCGTTTTGTAATAAGTGCGTCCAGCCCAAGATCGGATTGAGAGGCGATCGCAATTCATGAGACAGCACCGCCAAAAACTCATCTTTGACCCGGTTGGCGCGATCGGCTGCTTCTCTTGCAGCTTGTTCGCGGGCAAGGAGTTGTTCTCGTTCTGCCTGAATGCGTTTTTGCTCAGTGATATTGAGTACAGTACCAACAAAGCGTTGTGGCTTGTCGGCAGCATCAAAGTAAGCCTGTCCTCTGGCTGCAATCCACCGTTCAACCCCATCCTGAATCCCGATCGTGCGATATTCTACGTCATACTTGCCGCTGCTGGCTGGGTTCAAAGTCCATTGCACTACCTGTTCTAGTCGTTCGCGATCGTCGGGGTGCAGTCCGGCAAAAAAGACCTCAATGCTGCTCTCGGCTTCTGGTGGTAAGCCAAACATGGCTTTGCAACCCTCATCCCAAATCAATCGATTGGTGATGAGATTCCAGTCCCAGGTTCCTAATTGGGCAGCTTCGATCGCCATGCGGAAGCGGTTTTCACTATCGCGCAAGGCTGCTTCTGCGCGGGCGCGTTCCACTGCCGCCCAAGTGCGCTCAGCTACTTCTTCCGCCAAGGACAACTCGTCCGGCGTCCAAGCTCGCGACCCGGATGTGTGGACTGCTAACCCCGCTACGAATTCGCCCCTCTTGATCAACGGTATGCCAATGTAAGCACCGATCTGAATGGCGGCGTAGGCTGCTCGCTCTTGCGGGGACAAGTTGGGATCGGCTTCCACATCAGACCCGGACACGGCACGACCGGTGCGGTAGGCTGCAAGCAGCTTGGGACCGAAGGAATCAATCGGGTAGTTTCCAGCGAGTGCTACGGCTCCGTTGACATAATCATGCTCAACGACGTAATCAGCGCCGTGAACCTCAAAGTAGGCCACACGGTTTGCACCAAGATATTCGCCCAGCACACGACTAGCCGTAGCCTGAATCTCCACTGGGTCGGCAAGTAGGCGGAGCGCATCGGTGAGAGAGACACGGAAAGCATTAAATTCAGCGGTTCGCCGCGAAATTTCTTCTGCCCGTTTCCGTTCGCTAATATCTTTGAAGACAACGGCAACTTTTCGCGCCTCTGGCTCACCCGTGCGACAGGCATACACATCGAACCATCGATTCATTGCTTCAGAACCATTTTCAAAGCGAGCAGGTTCACCCGTTAAAGCAACTTGACCATAAATCTGAATCCAATGGTCTTCTAAATCTGGAACTAACTGACGGGCTGTTTTACCGACTGCTTGTCGAAGTCCCGTTTGTTGCTCAAAAATAGGATTGATTTCTAAGAAGCGGTAGTCGCTGGCGCGAAGCCCACTACCATCATTTTCGTCAAATAGCACTTCAATAATGCAAAAGCCTTCATCAATCGACTCAAACAGCGTCCGGTAGCGTTCCTCTGATTCACGCAGAGTTGCGGCAGTTTGAATTTGCTCGGTAACATTCTTGAAATAAATGGTGATGCCCTGTGGGGCAGGGTAGGTGCGAACTTCGTACCAGCGATCGTGGTCAGGGTAAAACGCAGTTAATGAGGCAGCTACACGATCGCGCATAGCGTTCCAATGAATCTGCTCCAACTCATGGCCAATTAGTCCTGGATATTCTTCCCATAAATTTTTCCCAATCAAATCGCCGGGAGCGCGATCGAGCAGTACCCCTGCGGATCGATTGATGTAGGTGAACTGCCAGTTCTCATCCAGGGCCATGAAGGCTTCAGCAATGCTTTCTAGAATATTCCGAGTCTGCTCCTCACTTTGGCGCAAGGCTTTTTCTGCCAGTTTGCGATCGCTAACATCGGTAAATAACAGGGCGAATTGATTATTTTTCAGTTCGCTCACCCGAAAAGCGTTGACATCAAACCAGCGATTCATGGCGATAGATTGATTCTCAAACCGAACAGGTTCACCAGTCTGCACAACTCTCCCGTAAATCTCAAACCAGTGTGCTTCCAGATCCGGAACCAGTTCCCGTGCCGTTTTCCCGATCGCATTCTGAAGTCCCGTCATGGCTTCAAAGATCGGATTAACTTCCAGGATTCGATAATCGATCGCTTTACCTTGTTCATCAAACAGCATCTCGCAGAGACAAAAGCTTTGAGCAATTGTATCGAATAAGGTACGATATTTTGCCTCAGATTCGCGTAGTGCAGTTTCGGCGCGGGCACGCTCCACGGCAGCCCACGTCTGCTCGGCTGTTTCTTCAACTAGTCTTACCTCGTCTTCCGTCCACTGGCGAGGGTTTGCCTGATGCACCGCCAGCAACGCGACAAATCGATCGTTTTTGATCAGCGGTACATCAATATGCGCGGCAATATCGATCGCTCGATACCTTGCCTTTTCTCTAGCTGTGTATTTAGAGTAGTTTGCCACATCAGGAACGATCGCCGTTTGCCCTGCTCGATGGTCATCTGTCAGGTTGCGCCCGAAGTCTTCTAGATTGTACAGTCCACTCAGTTCGGCAACGCCATTCGTGTAGTTTTTGTGAACGATGACCTCCTTGCCACTCGCTAAGACTTCAATATAAATAACGCGGCTTGCGCCTAAAGATTCGCCTAGAACGAGGGCTGCGATCGCCTGAATCTCATTAGCGTCAGTCAGGGGGCGTAGCGCATTGGTGAGCTTGACTCGAAACGCATCGGCTTGGGCAGCTTGACGCAAGGCATCTGTTGATCTGCTAACCAACAGCAGCTCAGATTCTCGCTGCTGGGCTCGTTCGAGTTCTGTCAACAGGATCTGCACAGTAGTTTTTAGGCTGTCCGACCAGGTTTCCACAGCCCCTAGCGGCGTTTGCGACCAATCGTGCGATCTCAACAATGCACCTATCTCACCACCACCAAAAAAGAGGTTTTTGCCCCTTGTCTTGTCTTGCTCTGACTTCATCCTTTCAGATCCTTTGTCGGAAAAGTTATCAAGTGTTAGGGAGTCAGATTCTACAAGAACTGATTGATATCAAACCAATTCGTAATTCGCAGTTAAAAACAATTGCGAATTGCGAATTGTTTTGGTCAAGTTAATGTTTGTCACGAATGATTTTTAGATTTCATTGCAATAACATCAACTCGTCCACCTTCTTGTAAATCGTTAGTAGGATTAGTAATTAGCATAACATTGGGATTCAAACCAGAAATAATTTCTACCTCAGTACCATAATCTCGACCAACTTCAATTTTCTGATACTGTATCTTATGTTCAGGCGTAACAGTGACTACTTGCGTACCATCGGCATTAATAACCAAAGTATTAGCAGGTACTAGTA
Source organism: Nostoc sp. C117 (assembly GCF_043099735.1). NCBI lineage: Bacteria > Bacillati > Cyanobacteriota > Cyanophyceae > Nostocales > Nostocaceae > Nostoc > Nostoc sp. C117. The sequence continues at coordinate 7,743,945 of NZ_CP170991.1, read as the reverse complement.
AGGGTGGATTAGCACGGTTAGTCTTAAAAGTCACTTCAGCATACATTCCAGGTCGAAGGATATTGCCTGAGTTTTGTACTTGGATTTCAGTTACCAAAGTATTGGAATTAGGATCTAACGAATCGGCAGTGCGAACTATTTTACCTGTGAAAGTTTTTGTTGGTAACTCACGAACATGAAGAAGGGCGGTTTGGCCTTGATGAATCGATTGAATAAATGCCTGTGGTACATTAATACGAATACGCAAAGTACCTGTTTGAGCAATTTTAAATAGCCACGCATTTGCCGAATTACTATTACTACCTGCGGAAATCAATGCTCCGGTGTCTACGTTCCGAGCAGTTATAACTCCTGGAAAGGGAGCAACAACTCGTTTAAAAGATTGCAAAACAGACAGACGTTGAAGATTTGCCTTACTAGCCCCGACACTTGCGACAAAAGCATCAATACTAGCTTTTTGAGAGTCAATGCCAGCAAGGGCAGTATTAACATTGTCTTGCTCCGATCTGACGCTAGAAATGAGAGAGTCTACATTTGCTTGGCTGGCACTATATGCTGTTTGACGTTCGTCAGCATCTTGCAAAGCGACAGCACCTTGTTGATTTAGTGCTTGCCAGCGTTGCCATGTTTTATTAGCTAATTTTAAGTTGGCCTGCGCCTGAGTTAATTCGGCTTGTTTAGCTTTTAAGTTAGCTTTTGCTTGAGAAAAGTTACTTTGTTTTTGTGCTAAGTCTGCATGGGCTTGAGCAAGATTTGCCTCTGCTTTTGCTAATTCCGCACGGGCTTGTTGTACATCTTGATCGGCTTCAGGTGTATCGATTAGAGCTAGGAACTCACCAGTATGCACGCGATCGCCAATATCAGCAAATCTTTGACGCAAATAACCACTACTACGGGCATAAACTGTGGTTTCCTGGTTAGCTTGAATACTACCGGGTAATACTAACTCAGTAGTATTAGCAGCAAGTTTTGGTTTAATAACATTAACTGTGGGAAGATCAACTGTTGCAGATTTAGCAAAAGCATTTAATTCTGATTGACGTTGTACGCGAGGTAAAATTCCCAGTGCCAAAAGTCCAAGTACCAGAAAACTACTACCAGCAAAAATTGTAATTGAACTCCAGGGACTTTTTCGGGCTTTTTTGGGAACTGAATTTAAGTCAAGATTATCAGTCTCGTGTTTTTCTTGAGTATCCATTGTGGTTGAAGTATAAGTTGTTTGTTGGTTTTCTACTTTTGGAGATGGACTTCTGATTGCAGTAAGTTATTCTTTAGGTTTGTAATGGCACAAAATTAACTACCGAAACGCAAAAAAGCAAACAAGGAAATAAATATTACTTAACTATTTACAGTTGTTAATTCGGCAGTAGTTGACGGTTCCTCATCCAAATTCCGAGGCGGTTGTCGGCGCAAAATGCTATACATTACAGGGACAAAAATTAACGTTGCACTTGTTGCTGCCAATAACCCACCAATAACAGCACGTCCCAAAGGTGCATTCTGTTCGCCACCTTCTCCTAAACCAAGAGACATTGGCAACATCCCAATAATCATTGCGCCGGCAGTCATTAACACTGGACGCAGACGGGTATACCCTGCTGCTAAAGCCGCAGGAACTGCTTTCTCACCCATTAAACGTTGCTCGTTGGCAAACGTCACTAGCAAAATGCTGTTAGCAGTAGCAACCCCAATACTCATAATTGCACCCATTAAGGAAGGTACGCTGAAAGTAGTATTCGTTACAAACAATATCCACACAATCCCTGCCAAGGCATTCGGCAATGCCATCATAATAATGAACGGATCGAGCCAAGATTGAAAATTTACTACCATTAGGCAATAAACCAGTCCAATCGCAAATATCAATCCAACTTCCAACCCCAGGAAAGATTTATTCATTGTTTCCACTTGACCTCGCACTATAATCGAACTTCCGCGAGGTAACTTGTGCTGAAATTCTGCAACTATCTTATAGAGATCCCCAGCGACACCGCCTAAATCACGACCTTGGACATTGGCATAAATATCAAACACTGGCTGTACATTGTAATGATTAACAACAGAAGCCGCTGTGCCACGTTGGACAACTGCAAGATTACTTAAAAGTTGTGGTGAATTAGAATTACCAGCAATTGGCGTGTTCTCAAGTTTTGCTAGGGAGTTGAGTTTGTATTGGGGAACCTGTACCGCTATTAGATAGCTGACTCCTTTTACAGGATCGAGCCAATAGTTGGGTGATGTTTGACCGCTAGAACTTAATGATGTGAGTAAGTTATTGGCGACATCTCGTTGTGTCAAACCAATCCGTTGTGCCTGAGAACGATCTACATTAATACGTAGCTCTGGAGCATCAAGTACTTGATGTAAATGAACATCCACTGCTCCGGGAATTTGAGCAATTTTTGTCTTGATTTGTTTGGCAATTTTGTAGTTTGCTTTCCGATTCCGCGCAGGGCCTATAACCTGAACATCAACCGGAGCCGGTAAACCAAAGTTAAGAATCTGAGTTACTATATCTGCCGGTTGGAAAAAGAAGTTTAATTGAGGAAACTGTGCTGTCAATTTCTGGCGGAGTTCCTTGACATATTGCCAAGTTGGGTGATGTTTCCCTTCTTTGAGCGCTACAAGAATTTCACCATCTCCAGCACCTATTGTCGCTGAGTCGCTAAAGGCAAGGTTTATCCCACCAACGGGTAAACCAATATTATCGAGAATAATTTCTAATTCTTGCTTAGGAATAGTTTGTCGGATAACGTCTTCAACTTGAGTAAAAATTCGTTCTGTTTCTTCTACACGAGTACCCGCAGGGGCGCGGACGTGTAGGCGAAATTGACCCGCATCGACTTGAGGGAAAAAGTCTTGACCGATGAATGGCAATAAAACTAAGGCGCTTACCCAAAAAGCGCCAAATATAACAAAGGCTGAACGACGATGACTTAATGTCCAAGCTAAAGTGTTGCGGTAGTTTTGGCGAAAATTTTCAAATTGTCGGTTGAAACGCTCATGAATTAGCCAAAAGATGTCTTTTTTCACAACTTGAGAAGATAAGTGACCGTTGTGATTATCTTCTTCGTGTGCAGTGTAGAGATGTACTTCCGATCGCAAAAGAAAATTTGCTAACATTGGTACTATTGTTCGGGAAAGCAGATAAGAGGCAAGCATAGCAAAGACAACCGCCATCCCTAGAGGAATAAATAGAGATTGTGCAACTCCTGTTAAAAAGACAACGGGTACAAATACAATACAAATTGCTAGGGTGGAAACAAAAGCAGGGACAGCTATTTGTTGCGCTCCATCCAAAATAGCTTGCTCGATCGGTTTGCCTTGTCCAAGATTGCGGTGAATATTTTCAATTTCCACAGTCGCATCATCTACCAAAATACCCACTGCTAGAGCCAAACCCCCTAAAGTCATAATGTTCAGGGTTTGTCCCACCAACCGCAGTACAATAATCGAACAAAGAATTGATAGAGGAATTGAAATAGCCACAACCAAAGTACTGCGCCAACTACCTAAGAACAATAAAATCATTGCGGCTGTAAGACAGGCAGCAATTAGCCCTTCGGTAAGAACACCTTGAATTGAAGCTTTAACAAATAAGGATTGGTCAAACAACAGGTCTAAGTCTAGTTCTTTGGGTAAGGTAGCCTGGATACCTGGTAATGTTTGTTTGATCCGAGCAACAACATCTAAGGTGGAAGCACCACCATTTTTCAGAACAGTCAACAAGCTCGAACGTCTGCCATTGCGACGGACGATATTAGTCTGGACTGCAAACCCATCGTGGACTTGAGCGACATCACGAATGTAAATAGTAGTACCGTTGATTTGTTTGATTGGTAAATTATTCAAGGCTTCGATCGCTTGCGGACTGCTATTGAGCCTGACACTATATTCGCGATCGCCTAATTTCGCACTTCCCGCAGGTAAAATCAAATTTTGGGCACTAATTGCAGCTGTAACATCCGTTGCCGACAGACCTTTGGCAAACAATGCTTGCGGGTCAATATCAACCATGATCTGCCTCGGTTTACCTCCGTAAGGCAATGGTACAGACGCACCCTGAACCGTAGCTAACTGAGTTCGCAGGAAATTATTACCGTTGTCATAAAGTTCCTGTTCGGATAGCGATTTGCTGCTGACACTCATCTGGAGAATCGGCACACTAGAAGCGTTGTAGCGAATAATCAACGGTGGCGTAATTCCAGGTGGTAAAACCCGGAGAATTGTTTGGGTAATAGAGGTAACTTGAGCGACAGCTGCTTCAATTTTGGCACCAGGTTGGAAGAAAACCTTGATGACACTAACACCGCTGAGTGATTGCGATTCAATGTGTTCAATGTCATTAACTGTAGTCGTAAAAGCACGTTCGCTCACCGTAACTATGCGCTGTTCCATTTCTTCTGGTGCAACACCGTTGTACGACCAAATTACGCTAACGACGGGAATATTAATTTCCGGAAAAATGTCTGTTGCCATCTGGGTAATAGTTACGACACCCAAGACCATAATTAAGATAGCACCAATGACGAAGGTGTAAGGACGACGCAGAGCAAGTCGAACAATCCACATAGTTAGTTACGATCCTTCAAAAGTTTTCTGGTGTTAGAACTATTCGATTGAAGTTGGCGTTTGAGTTAATTGAAGTTGTTCTGTTTGGAGTTGCTCAACTAACCACTCAATCTCCGATTGGATAACTGCAATTGCACGCTTTTGTAATTTCACTTGGTATAAATCATCAGTAGCTTCAAGTGCTTTTTTCTCTGTCAGGCGTAATCGACATGACATCAATCGATATTCAATTAGCTGCATTCTTTCTTCGGGCAATAAATGACTAAAGAAAAAATATTTAATTAAAAATCGCGATCGGGCATTTACCCAACTTTCATGAGGATGTTCCAGCATCTCTTGATACCAAGTGTTTTTACCGAGAGGTGTAATCTGATAGATTTTTCCACAGTGTCCAGGTTCTTGTACCTGTTCTGTACATAGCATCACTTCACCTTGTTCTTCCATACGCTTCAGCAAAGGATAAATCGCGCCATAATTGACACAAATACTGCAACTCATAAATCTCTCTAGTTGCTGCTTGAGCCGATAACCATTTAATGGCTCTCGCTGCAAGAGACCTAATACTGAAAGCTTTAACATTTTGATATATCAGTTTGATATGTTAGACAACAATATCAAATTGAGTCTTTTTCGCCAAGTAGTTAGGACGCACTTGTGAGAATTTTTTGCTGAAGTTGCTCGTTGAGCAGTAATCAGGTGAGAATCAATCAGGTCAAAATAACTTTTTAGAATGTGTAGTGGATGTAACTCAATTAGTCAAAGTTTCAATTATTCTCTTACTGGTGGCTACAGTTGTAGCTTTGCTGTCCCGGCGGCTGCGAATTCCTTATGTCACGGGTTTGGTATTGGCGGGTTTACCAATCACTGAATTGCTGTCTCGTCCCATTGGTTTAAATCCAACCCTTGTTTTGAACCTTTTCCTGCCAATTCTCATCTTTGAAGCTGGAATTAATACAGATGTCAGCCGCCTACGCAGCACCTTTAAACCAATCGCTCTCCTCGCCGGACCGGGAGCTTTGCTTTCCAGTGGAATTATTGCTGTTCTGTTGAAATTCGGGCTGGGACTGAGTTGGATACCTGCCTTATTTGTCGGAGTAATTCTGGCAAACACTGATACAGTTTCCATGATTGCCGTCTTTAAGGAAATACCAGTACCTTCTCGGCTTTCTACCATCGTTGAAGGAGAAACTTTATTTAATGACGCCGCTGCTCTCGTTTCCTTCAACCTGATTTTGCAAGTATATTCAACAGGTTCACTCACCTTACTAGAGGGAATCCAACAACTGGTATTTATCTTTGTCGGAGGCTGCGTCGTGGGATTAGTCTTGGGTTACTTGAGCATACCTGTATTCGCTCGTTTAGACGATCCCCTCAGCAGTCTTTTACTCACGGTTGCAGTTGCCTTAGGAACTTTTCAAGTTGGGCAATCTCTTGGCGTATCTGGTGCTGTGGCTGTAGTTGTAGCTGGATTAATTTTTGGGAATTTTGGACTTTCTCGCAATACTTCTGCTTCTAGTCGCATCACCTTATTAAGTTTCTGGGAATATGCCAGTTTTACTGTCAACACCTTTATTTTTCTGCTGATTGGTGTAGAAATAGACCTGCCAACCCTCTGGAAAACTTTACCTGCAATTCTATTTGCAGTTTTAGCTTATCAAGTCGGGCGAGTTCTTACAGTCTATCCGTTATTAGCAGGGGTTCGTTGGTTTGACCGCCCAATTCCCTTGCGCTGGCAACATTTACTTTTTTTAGGCAACATCAAAGGTTCACTCTCAATGGCTCTAGCCTTGAGCTTACCCACCACACTACCAGGGCGAGAAATCCTTATTGCTATAGTCTTTGGTAGTGTGCTGGTGTCATTAGTGGGACAGGGTTTAAGTTTGCCTTGGGTAGTAAAACGCTTAAAATTATCTCAATTTTCAGAGGCTCAGCAGCAAGTTGAAGAATTGCAAGCTCAGTTGATGACGGGTAAAGCAGCACAAGATGAATTAGATAGCTTATTAAAATCAGGAGTCTTGCCAAAAGCCGTCTATGAAGAGATGCGTTCAGCTTATCAAGTGCGAATCGCCAGTGCAGAAAAGACACTGCGGGAATTTTATAATCGTCGCCCAGAGGAGTTGGAAGGCAAAAGTCGCAACCATAATAAACTTGAGGCCATCCGCCGCCGCTTATTGCTGGCAGAAAAAGGAGCGCTCAATGATGCATTTCGTAAGCGAATTCTGTCAGAAGAAATTGTGCAAGGACGGATACGAATTATTGATGAACAATTGCTTCAACTTGAGGATGATTAGATAGTTTTTGGGGATTGGGGATTGGGGATGAGTCTTTAATACTCGCTCAGGAACCTCTGAGCTTTGTGAATCAACCTTTGGTAAGTAAAATAAAATTACTGTAGCCTAACGCACACTAATTAAGATTTAGTAGTGAATATTTACTACTTTATTTTTGTCTATTTTGAAGGCGATCGCTTAGAGTTATTTTGACTTTTAATAACCCTACCAGTACTAGTAAAAGAAATTCCTTGCTGAAAATCAGTACCAATCATGACTGCTTCTACTATAGGTTCAGATATTTCTGTTTGAGCTACCCATTCAACAATAAAGTTTGCTCCTAAACCTCCACTAGTATCATTTCTATTGATAAAAAAATCTGTGGAAGCTAGAGGATCGAGTTGAATCGGGCGATCTAAGTATTGCTTAACTAATTTACCATCTGAGTTATAGTAGCGCACAGAACTAATGACCATCGGATTAGTCAAATCTGTATTCCGAATACTTAGGGTAACTGCTAACTCAAAAATCTCCTGGCGATTGTGATGATAAATATGGGAATAGACAGGAACATAGATAGTCTGACCCATTGCAATCTGGAAATTTTTATCCAGAGTCACTATCTTTTGAGATTCGCTTGTCTGAGTAGCGTTGGGTTGTGATTTTGCTGGAATCTCTGTTGATTGGCAAGACGCAAGAAAAACAACAGCGATCGCTAAATAAATATGGGGATACAGTTTAATCAAAACTATTTACACCAATTATTCAAACTTTTCTGCAATAGACCTCTTGCAGAAATATTTTTTGTCTCACGCACGAGCAGAGAGGAAAGAACAACTTTTGCAAGAGGTGTAATGATTTGACTTTAGCGCGAAGCTCTGGAAGTAACGGATCTTTGTAAATTAGCTAGAGCGCGATTGTAATCTAAAATAGCTGTGACTCGATTTCCTTCTGCCGTTGTCAGTGCGTTTTCCGCAGAAATCACTTCTGTTTGAGTCCCTACACCAGCATCAAATCTCAACCTTGCTATATTCAGAGCCTCCTGGGCTTGACTTAAAGCCAGACTAGAAGTTTGTACATTATCCAAATTGGATCGTAATTGATAATAGTACTGTTCTACATCAAAGCGAATTTGGTCGCGCTGGCTAGCAAATTGGGTTTCGGCGATCGCAATATCAGTTTTCGATTGAGCTGCACGCGCTCTTGCTGCTCCGCCATCAAACACATTTAGACTTGCTTGCAATCCGACTGAATAGCCATCAGTAACGCTAACACCATCGTTATAGCGATCTTGTAGGTTGTAGCTACCCGCTAAACTAATTTGTGGTCCCAACTGTGAAAGTGCCTGTCGTCGCTGTTGCTCATAAATATTACGTTGTGCTAATTGCTGTTGCAATTCCGGACGACTTTGAAAAGCTCGGACAATAGTTTCTTCTAATGTTGGCTGCCAAAGACCTGCTAATTCTACACGGTCTGCTGCATTGATATCAACTGACTGTGGCAAACTTAACAAGGTAGCCAGTTGGCGATGAGCAATTCGTTGTTGTGAGACAGCATTAGTCAGTTGTTGTTGGGCATTTGCTAAATTCACCTGAGCTTGCAGTACATCAAACTGCGTACCCACTCCAGCACTTAATCTAGCTTGAGTATCCCGCAAACTAGCCTGGGCATTATCCACCGCAGACTGATTGATTCTTACTTGTTCATCTGCTTGTTGCAAATCATAATATTGAGTGGTGGCATTTAACCTAATTGTCAGTGCTTGAGTTTCAACATTGAATTCATCCACACGTAATTGTTCCTCAGCTGCTCGGATAGTAGCTTCTCGGTTACCAGAAGTATAGAGGTTATAATTCAGTTGTGCTGAACCACTAAAAGAAGTGCTGGATTGAGATGAACTGCTACTAAAACCGTTACCATTGTTAGTCAGATTTCCATTGAGTCCAAGAGTAGGAAATAAGGCTGCTTGAGATTCCTGTAGTGATGAACGACTGCGTTGTAGTTGTAATATCGCTAGTTGTAAATCTCGATTATTGCGTTGTGCTAATTCCAAAGCTTGTGTCAAACTGATTGACACAGTTTCTTGAATTTTGACTTCCTCTGGTTTAGTAGGAAATTGCAAAGGATTGGGATTAGGATTGAGGGAATTAGGAGGCTGTAAAGTGCTTGCAGAATTTTCTATTTTTGGGGGAGTTGTTGCAGTAACTAAAGTTGGAAAAAAAATAACGACCCCCAAGATAACCCAGGTAGAATTTACACACCAAAAAATCAAGCTCATATTCATACATTCGTAATTCGTAATGACACTCGAAAACTCGCTAACGCTACGCTAACGTAATTCGTAATTAGCTTGGGTGGTGGGAAATGAAGAATAAGTAATGCCCAATACCCAATGCCCTAACCTACAATTAAACCATCCTGAACTCGAATAATCCTTCTGGTTTGAGCAGCGATATCTGGTTCATGAGTGACAATTACAATTGTGATACCTTGCTCATTAAGTTCTGTCAGCAAATTCATAACTTCATGGGAAGTTTCAGTATCTAAAGCACCTGTTGGCTCATCTGCTAAAACTAATGCAGGTCGGTTGACTAAGGCGCGAGCGATCGCTACCCGTTGTTGTTGTCCACCAGAAAGTTGACTAGGACGGTTAGAAATGCGTCCTGCTAGTCCTACTTTTTCTAAAGCTTCTAATGCCCTTTCACGCCGTTTTGGTTTAGGTAAGTTAGCATAAACCATTGGCAACATAACATTTTCTAGTGCTGTCGCCCGCGCCAATAAATTAAATTGTTGGAAAACAAAACCTATTCTTTGGTTGCGGATATAGGCTAATTCATCATCATCAAAAGTTGTTAAGTTTCTACCTTCAAAAATATAGTCTCCAGTTGTTGGACGATCTAGACATCCCAAAATATTCATCAGTGTAGATTTACCCGAACCGGATGCACCCATAATAGAGACATATTCCCCCTCTTCAATCGAGAGTTCAATTCCCTTGAGAATAGGAACACTTACTTCTCCTAAATAGTAAGTTTTCGTAATAGATTCCATCCAAATCATCGTTGTCATAAGTCAGTGGTGAGTGCTGAGTTTTGAGTTTTGAGTGCTGAGTTTTAAGAGTTTATTTAGTGGTAGTGGCTGAGTTTTGTTGATCTTTTTGTTTACTAACTGAGATCCGAAGACCGCCGATAATTTTGCCCACTTCTTCTGCTTGATTTAGAAGTTGGTCGAATTTGACTTGTTCGAGGTAGCCAACATCTAAAGCTACATAAAGTTGAGAACGCACTTCTGCACAAGATGACTTGGCTATGGAAAGAAACTGATGAAATTCTCCTAAATAACTTCTTTCAAAACCCTCAGCAATATTAGACATAATAGAAAAGCTTAATCGCTTCGTAAAGCAGTAATTGGATCTAATTTCGACGCATTTCGGGCGGGAATTACTCCAGCAAGTAAGCCAACAGTTAATGAAAGTCCGAATCCGGCAATAATTGATAAGAAAGAAATCACGAATGGAAACTTAAAAATATTTGCAGCTGCATAAGCAATCAAAATTCCACCTATCATCCCAATACATCCGCCAAGAATGGAAATGACGATCGCTTCAGCTAAAAATTGATTGAGGACTGCTGAATTTGTGGCACCTACAGCTTTGCGAATGCCGATTTCCCGCGTGCGTTCGACTACAGAAACTAACATGATGTTGGCAATACCAATGCCGCCAACGACTAAGGAAATTCCAGCGATCGCCACTACCATTACTGTAAATAAACCGACAACATTAGTGAAGGTACTCACAATATCAGCTTGGTTGGTCAGCCGGAAATCATCAGCTTGGGGTGGATAAATATTATGACGTAGGCGTAATAAATTGGTGACTTGAAACTGAGCCGCTTCTAAATCTTCTTGATTAGCACCTTTAACTAAAACCCCGGTTACAGAAACGCCTACCAAGGCATTGTTTCCAACCAGTCTTGCTGACATAGTAGTTAGAGGAATAAAAATTTGGTCATCTCGATCCATCGGTCCTTGAGAACCTTTAGGTTCCATTACCCCAATGACTTCGTAAGCTTCTCCCTGAATCCGAATTCTCTCACCGATGACATTACCACCCTGTGCAAAGAGTGTACGCTGGACTGTGGGTCCAAGAATGGCAACCTGTGCAGTGTTATTTAGTTCTTGTTGAGTAAAATATCTCCCCTGCTGGGGGTGAGTATTTCTAACTTCTGGGTAATTTAAATCTGTACCATAAATTGTTGTTGAAGTGTTCTGTCCGGCATAAACAACTTGTGCAGTGCGTTGGAGATAGGCAGAAACAAGTTGAACCGATGGTGCTTGTGTGGCGATCGCTTTGGCATCTTCCCAAGTCAAGGTGCTGCTAGAACCTACTCCTTGACGGACATTTCCGCTTCTGGCTGCACCAGCTAAAATTTGCAGTACATCTGTACCTAATGCTTGTATCTGTTGTTCAACTCCCTTTTGCACTCCTTGACCAACAGAGGTAATAGCAATCACTGAGGAAATCCCAATAATCACCCCTAACATAGTTAATCCTGTGCGTAATTTATTGCTCCACAGTGTTTCTACCGCCATTGATAATATTTCTAGCAACGGTACTGTGCGGGTATTCTTAGCTTTATAAAAGCCCTTAAATATCTTAAACATAAGATTTTATTTAACACTAACTTTAAGGGGAACCACCGCCTTGACGACCTCCAGCAGAACCATTGCTTTGACGACCAGAGCCACCGCCACTGCCTTGACGACCTCCTCCTCCAGCACCACCACCTCCTAGACCCGGAAAAACTCCACCTCTTGGTGTTGATTGGGGACGCGATCCTGGTGGGAAACTGAGTAATACTCTCTCATTTCCTGTCAATCCAGACTTAACTTCAGTAAAGTTATTCACTGTGACGCCAGTTTCGATGGGAGTAAACACAGGTTTGTTATTCTTTCCTGGCACAAATACACCTGTGGCATTTTCTTGGCGCACTACTGACGCCGTTGGCACTACTAAAACATTTTCAACTTGACCAACTTGAAAATCTACTTCTGCATTCATCCCAGAACGTAGTAGTCTTTGAGGGTCTGAAAGTGATACTCTCACTTCAAAACTGGTGACGTTTTGCTCTACTATTGCTTGGGCAGCAATTTGACTGACTTTACCTTCAAAGGTTTTATCTGGGTAGGCATCTGCTTTAATCGAGACTTTTTGTCCAAGGCGGATTTTGGAAATATTGGTTTCCGCTAAATTTGCGACAACTTCATTTGTTGAAGCTAGAGACAAGATTGAAGAAGAAGAAGAAGAAGCGACTTCACTACTGGCAGTTGTGGGTGTCACAAAAGCGCCTGGATCGGCATATTTCTTTGTCACCACACCCTCAAAAGGTGCGCGAATGATCGTGTCATTGATTTCGGCTTGGATATTTTGCAGCGAACCGCGAGCTGATGTCACCTGAGCGCGAGCTGCGTCTATATCTTCTTGGCGAGTTCCAGCTTTAAGGAGTGCCAAAGCTTGTTGTCTCTGCCTGACTACAGCTCGTGCTTGCTCGATATCTTCTGGACGCGATCCAGCTTTTTGGAGAGCTAATGCTTGTTGTGCCTCATTGACAGCTGCTTGGGCAGTATCACGAGTAGCGCGGTTTTGGTTGAGAGTCTGAAGGGAAATACCACCGGCATTGTAGAGTTGTTGATTACGGCGAAAATCATCTTCGGCTTGGCCTAAGTTTGCTTGAGCGCTTTGTAAACGTGCCTGAGCTTGGCCAATATCTTGAGAACGATTACCTGCTTGTATCTTTTGTAAATTGGCTTGGGCTTCCTCTAATGCTCCTTCTGCTTGACCAATATCCTGAGGGCGATTACCTGCTTGTGCCTTTTGCAAATTCGCTTCGGCTTGTGCCAATTGTCCTTGGGCAGATGTGAGTTGCCCCCGCAGGTTGGAATCATCCATGTAAGCTACAATCTGTCCTTGCCTGACGATATCTCCTTCTTTCACTAACAGGGTTTTCAATATTCCTGAATTTTTCGGACTGAGGTTGATTGACCGCTCAGGCTTTACTTCTCCGTTGGCTGCAACTGTGATTACTAAACTCTGCCTTTGTACAGGCTTTGTCAGCACCCGGCGTCTGGCTTCTTGACCGGGAACAACAGTTACTTGGTAATAAACTGCATAGCCAATTCCACCCAAAAGGGTAAGAACAAGTAGCCAAGATAGCCAATTTTTCTGATCTTTTTTTTTCTTTGCCTCTGGAACCAAACCTGAAGAATCTACAGGGTTTGATGTATCAATTTTCATGTCCATTTTTATTCTAAAAAGAAGGCTACCGAGCTGGTTCTTCACGGCTAAAACTATAGCCTGGTAGCGACATACTGACAATTATTTTGAGTTTTGAGTGTTTTACAGGTTTATTTGCAGTACCAATCCATCAGGAAGTCTGAAGTAATCATCACGCACTCTAACTAATCTTCCAGCAGGAACAATTTCCTGATTGGGAAGAAGAATATCTCCATTAGGAAGTCTAAAATAACCTTGATTACGTAGTCTAATTATGTTCCTAGCAGGAATAATTTGTCCATTGGGATATCTAACATCACCATTACTAAGTCTGTCTACTCTGCTATAGGGTTGGTTGTCACGGTTCCAATTGCGGTAGTTTCTAAGAGTTCTGACATCTCTAGAATCATTTCTACCATCGCGATCCCAATTACCGGAGTTTCTAGGAGTTCTGCCATCGCGATCCCAATTGCCAGAGTTTCCAGGAGTTCTGACATCTCTAGAATTATTTCTGCCATCACGATCCCAATTACTGGAGTTTCCAGGAGTTCTGACATCTCTAGAATTTGGTCTGCCATCGCGATCCCAATCTCGATCGCTCTGAGCAACGACTTTGACTTGGGTTTGAGCATTTGCAGGTGCAGTCAAGAGAGTCGGAACAACAATCATCGCAGCAGCTAAAAGTATAGATAGACGGTTTTGTTTCAACATATAATTGACTCCTTATTCCATTAAAATTCTGTTCTGCTTCGATTTCGATTCAGCAATTTTAGACAGTTATTTTGGTATTAAAATGTCTAATATTTACTTAGTCGTATAAATTCATACATAATAATTATTGCTCAAAAAGCCCAAATCAATGTATGACCAAAGTCATTAGTAATTTCAGAGTGGTGTATGACCAAAGTCACCAATTTTTCTAATGGGTATTGGGCATAAGGGACAAGGAGATGGGGAGACTTGTACTGAGTTTCGACTACGCTCAACTACCGTGGAGCCGAAGTAGCCGAAGTCTGGGGAGATAATACTAATTCTTAACTCAGCACTCCTAACTCAGCACGGGCTAAACCTTAGCTATCCGCTAACAGAACTCTTTTTCCCAATGACAAATGACAAATCACATAAAATTTTGCTGCCGTCAACCGCGGAGATCGTTTAAGCTAGCTGAAAGATTCTTTGAGTAGTGGCTTAGAGGCGATAGTGTGCCTAAACATTTTTATTTGATTTTTCTTCTGGTTTTTTGTAGTATTTGGAGTGTACCAAAAGCCGCTAACGCGCAGGCATTAATACCCCATACATTGCAGCTAGATCCAGCAAAGCTAGAAAAGCAGGGGTTGACTTTAGCACAGGAAGCGGCTCAACTAGCTCAGTTTCAACAGGTTGAGTTAGCTTTGCCACGAGCGCGGCTGGCTTCTCAACTGGCTCCTAAAAATGATAAGGTATGGTTGCTGTTAGGTGGATTGCAGTTGCAAACCAAAGAGTTTGATGGAGCGATCGCTTCCTTAAAAAAAGCACAATCTCTCAACCCCAAAAATGGTGATATTCTGTTTGCTCTTGGTTCAGCTAATTTTCAACAGCAAAAGTATCAGGAGGCTATTGTCAATTACCAAGAGGGTTTGAAGTTAAAACCCAATGACCCAGAAGGGTTGTTTGATTTAGGTAATGCTTACTTTCAGACCGGTCGATTTCCAGATGCCATCGCACAATATAATCAAGCTGTCTCCCAAGATAAAAAATTCTGGCCGGCGATCAACAATATAGGCTTAATCAACTACGAACAAGGTAATGTTGCAGGAGCGATTAAGCAATGGCAATCTGCTGTTAGCCTTGATAAGCAAGCCGCAGAACCTTTATTAGCCTTGGCAGTGGCACTATATACTAAAGGCGAGCGCCAGCAAGGACTTACCTTCGGAGAAGCCGCACTCCGTATCGATCCGCGCTATGGAAGTTTGAATTTTCTCAAAGAAAATCTCTGGGGTGAACGTTTACTATCTGATACGAAAAAATTCCTAGAATTACCTCGTATTCAAGCAGCCCTACAGCAACCGGAAAACTCATCACTTCCCGGACAACAGCCGACACAATAGGAGTGCTGTACATGGATAGCGGGGCGTTTAGCCCGTGCTGAGTAGGGAGTAGGGAGTAGGGAGTAGGGAGTTGAAATATTTAACTCCTAACTCTTGCTTAATCATACCTTTTCGTAGTACATATATACTAACTAATACAGGGACTAGTCACCCAAAAACATTGGTGGACGAGTATTTCTGAAATACAGCAGATTTCAAGTTTGTGAATTACACAAGCTAAGTCTCAAAGCTAGGTATAAATTATGTTTTACTCGTGTTAGCGCGGCGTGAGATAGACCATTCTGACTCCTGAATTCTGCTGTAACTCATAATTTCTCATTGGTTATCTTTGGGTAGAAGGGCGATGATTTGTTCAACAAACTGTTGATGGTCAACAACTGGCTTAGAAATGTACCCATCAGCACCGCTTTGCTTGAGAAAGTTTTCGCGATCGCCTTCCATAGCATGTGCTGTCACCAGAATGACAGGTAAGTTTGCTGTTTTTGGGTCTGACTTTAACATTTGTGTAATTTTGATCCCATCAACAGACTTACCCTGATAAACACTTCTAGAGAGAGAAACATCCATCAAAATCAGGTCTGCTTCTCCTGATTGGGCAATTTTCATTACTTCTTCGACATTTTCAGTATGTTTTACACCCAAGCCTCCGCGCTTAGACAAAATCTTGGAAAAAACACGAGCATTAATTAGATCGTCTTCGACAATTAAAACAGTTTTCATGAGAATTTTAGTTATAGAGGTAAAGGGATTCAACAATTGAAAATTCAAAATTCATCTTAGAAAGTTGAACCACTGGATTGGACGGGTATCGGAGCTTATTTGCTCTTAGCGTTCCCACTTTTTAGCAAGTGGCGTCAGGATGGAGGTCAGTTTCCGAACTGCCATGCTAGTTCGTACTAGTCTACTAACCCTTTCAGCAGTTTCTCATGAGGGTTTCCCCAAGAGGAATTGCCAAGATTCCTACGGACGCTTGTTCCTCTCTATCAGACGCTGGGCTAACGCTACTGCTAAGGTAACGCCAGTAAACTGGCTTGACTTTCAGCCAAATACAAAATTAAGAAATGCAATCGCGGTTGTTATCCTGGCTAATTACAGCGTATGTAGATTATAGTCGTCTGCATTCTTTTTAATAGTCAATTTACAGCCTCGTCATCAAGGATGATACTACTGCTTCTTCTTTTGTGACTATCAAGATTTTGTCAGGAATCCTACTTCATCCGTTATGCTGTGGTTGCTAGAGTATTGAGTTCCATCGGTTTTTGTATAGTTAAATTTCAGGGAAAAAACTCATGGCAAAACAGTTAAACCTTCTCTCAACGGGACAGGTAATTCCAACAGCCCTGCACACCGAGATGCAACGGTCTTACCTAGAATATGCCATGAGCGTAATTGTCGGGCGAGCGCTACCAGACGTGCGTGATGGCTTAAAACCAGTGCATCGCCGCATTCTCTATGCCATGCACGAACTAGGTTTAGTTCCAGATAGACCCTATCGGAAATGTGCCCGTGTAGTGGGTGATGTGCTAGGTAAATACCATCCCCACGGTGACCAATCAGTTTATGATGCCTTAGTTAGGCTGGTACAGGACTTTTCTAGCCGCTATCCTTTGCTAGCGGGACATGGTAACTTTGGCAGCGTCGATAATGACCCGCCAGCAGCGATGCGCTACACAGAAACGCGCCTCGCACCCATTAGCCATGAGGGAATGCTGACAGAAATCGGTGAAGAAACTGTGGAATTTGTCGGCAACTTCGATAATTCTCAGCAAGAACCAACGGTGCTACCTGCTCAGTTGCCGTTTCTGTTGCTCAATGGTTGTTCTGGTATTGCTGTGGGTATGGCGACGAATGTTCCACCACACAATTTGGGGGAAATAGTTGATGGGTTAATTGCTTTAATTGACACGCCAGATTTGTCAGATGAAAAGTTATTCGAGCTAATTCCAGGACCAGACTTTCCTACTGGTGGAGAAATAGTTGGTGAGGTGGGAATTCGGGAAGCCTATACCATAGGCAAGGGTGGAATTGTGCTGCGGGGAGTCGCAACTCTGGAGGAGATTCCAGCCACTAGAGGAAGCAAGCGACGGACGGCAATTATTATTACAGAATTGCCATATCAAGTGAATAAGGCTGGCTGGATTGAGAAGGTAGCGGACTTAGTAAATCAAGGACGCCTACAAGGAATTTCCGATCTGCGGGACGAAAGCGATCGCGAAGGGATGCGAGTAGTAATTGAACTCAAACGGGACACTAATCCTCAAGAAATTCTCCAGCATTTATATCACCAAACAGCTTTACAAAGTAACTTTGGGGCAATTCTCCTGGCTATAGTGGATGGACAACCCCGACAGTTGAGTTTGCGGCAACTTTTACAGGAGTTTTTGAGTTTCCGAGAACAAACGCTTAACCGTCGCTACAGTTATGAGTTGGGAAAAGCCCAAAGTCGATCGCATTTGGTGGAAGGTTTGCTCAAAGCACTGACTAATTTGGATGAAGTCATTGAAATTTTGCGCCAAGCTGCTGACGGTAGTACGGCAAAAATAAACCTTTGTAGCCGACTAGATTTAAGTGAGGTACAAGGAGATGCAATTCTGGCTATGCCGTTGCGTCGCCTCACTGGTTTAGAAAAACAAAACTTGCAGCAAGAATTTGAGGAACTAAGTGAGCAAATTGATTTATTGCAAAGATTACTGAGCGATCGCCGCGAATTACTCAAGGCGCTGAAAAAAGATTTGCGATCGCTCAAGCGCAAGTACAACGATCCCCGGCGGACGAAAATAACACAGGAACAGAGGGGCAGAGGGGCAGAGGAACAGAGGAGCAGAGGAACAGAGGAGCAGAGGGGCAGAGGAGCAGAGGGGCAGAGGGGCAGAGGGGCAGAGGAGGAAGAAGAAAACCTCAAATCTTCTGAGCCAGCAGAGGAAGCAATTTTAGAGTTTACCCAACGGGGTTATGTGCGCCGCACTCAGCCATCTGGGAGAAAACCAAAAACTGAGAATGGTCTAGCGGATCATGACTTTATTATCCAAACTGTATTGACCGATACAGACAAAGATTTACTAATTCTAACTAGTGGTGGCAAAGTCTACCCTGTGAAGGTGGGAGAGATTCCCCTAACCACCGGACGTTCTCCACGGGGGAAACCATTGATTACCATGCTCAGTAGTGCTGCTCAAGGCGCTCAAGAAGATGTGATTAGCCGCTTTTTACTACCGGAAAATCTGGAAACTAGCCAGATGGTTCTCGTGACAAAACAGGGACGAATTAAGCGTTTGTCTTTGGCAGAATTTACTAACTTGACTCGTCGCGGAATTACAATTTTGAAGCTCAAGGACGACGATCAATTATCATTTACCCTGTTCAACACTCCAGGAGAACATCTGATTTTAGCTAGTTCTGGTGGGCGAATATTGCGGTTTGCAGTCAATGAGGAACAACTGCCAATCATGGGTCGTACAGCAATGGGCTTACAAGCATTTCGACTATTGAGAAATCAGCAAATGGTTGGCTGTGTGACTGTCGGTAAAGATGACCAGCTATTGCTAGTTACTCAAGAAGGATATGCCAAGCGGATGGCTGCTAGTCAGTTGAGGGCAGCTAATCGCGGTGATTTAGGCACGCAAGCGCTGAAATTTGCCAGCAAAACTGACAACTTAGCTGGTATGGTCAAGGCGATCGCCTCTGGTGAGATAGCCCTAGTAACAAACAAGGATCGGGTAGTGCGGATACCTGTAGAAACAGTGCCGATATTAGGTAGGGATGTCAAAGGTGAAAGCATCCTTCAACTCAACCGCGATGAAAAAATTATCACTGTTGCCGAAGTGCGAATTTAATGAAGGGGATATTCAACTTGCGATAAGCTAGCTTGCAAGACTTAGAGGCGCTGACCCAACTGCGCGTCGAACTCCTGCGTGAGGCTGGCGATATTAAAAGTAACTCTAATACCGCCAACCTAGCAGAAGTAACTCGAAAATATCTTGGCGAAAAAATGCAGCTGGGTGAGTTTTTAGCTTGGGTAGTTGAAGTAGATAGTCAAATTGTTGGGCTAGCGGCTTAGTATTTTTTCAACCAACATTGTTCATTGGTGTCAAGTTAAGCGGTTAAAAACCGCGTCTACACAAACAAAACCTTAATTTGACTTTAGTCTACGGTTCAGATAAGGTTTTTTGATAAAAATTCTAGATCAGAAAGATGCGATAAATCGCATCTCTTGCCTTAACCGAAGGTGCTGTATTCACGCAATGTGTCGCAGGTAATTCCATTCGCCCTGGCTCTAAATTGACATGTATGAACATTAGACCTCTTGCAAAAGTGCTTTTTGCAAGAGGTGGGAAAAGGGAAAAGGTTAAAGGGGACTCCACCTTCCCCTTTTCCCGACTTCTGCAAGAAGTCTATTGTTGTGCCCCTACCTTGTGTATTTCATTTACCTGACAAACACTGTAAATCAATTATTTAATAATTACTGCCAATAATTTAATAGATTTATGACGGGAAAAATCTGAATAACATTTCCTCTACCTCAGTAAATCTGACTGAAGGCTGATGTTTTAATCTGTATAAATAGCTATTTCTATTTATGTCAAGGTATGGAAATAAAAGTATAAAAAATGTTGCTTTATTAAAATTTTTTGTTATATTAGTTTACATAAGGCAATAAACCTTAAAAATTAAATTTGGAGTCCAAACCATGACAAATGCAACCACAACAAAAGTCACTACTCCTGTAATTGAAGATCGCAACGCTTGGCGTTGGGGTTTTACCCCACAAGCAGAAATTTGGAATGGTCGCTTAGCAATGATTGGCTTTTCAGCAGCTATCTTAGTTGAGCTTTTTTCTGGTCAAGGCTTCCTACATTTTTGGGGTATCCTGTAGGTTTTAATATTCAAGATGACCTATAAATAAAAAAACCTGGAGTGCTAATTCACTACCAGGTTTTTATTTATTTGTCATTTGTCTTTCGTCATTTGTTTATTTACCAATGACTAATGACAAATGACTAATAACTCTTGATTACCGAATATATTCCTTGAGAACGCTGTTGCGATTTGGGTGACGTAACTTGCGGAGTGCCTTCGCCTCAATTTGACGAATTCGTTCGCGGGTAACGTTAAAAATCTGTCCAATTTCCTCAAGTGTCTTCATCCGACCATCATCCAAGCCGTACCGCAGTCTGAGAACATCGCGTTCACGAGGACTAAGGCTGTCGAGGACTTTTTCGAGGTCTTCGCGCAGGAGATTTTTGGAAACTTGGTCTTCTGGAGTTTCTCCATCGGACTCAATAAAATCGCCTAATCGTGAATCTTCTTCTTTACCAATAGGCGTTTCTAATGAAATTGGTAATTGGGCAGATTTAGCAATAAATCGCAATTTCTCAATGGTCATTTCCATACGAGTAGCGATTTCTTCTTCAGTCGGTTTACGACCCATTTCTTGAGATAGCAACTTGGTGGTTTTCTTAATTCGAGAAATGGTTTCGTAAAGGTGAACTGGAAGGCGAATAGTACGGGATTGATCTGCGATCGCGCGGGTAATTGCTTGACGAATCCACCATGTAGCGTAGGTAGAAAACTTATAACCTTTTTCATGGTCAAACTTTTCCGCCGCGCGAATCAAACCGAGACTGCCTTCCTGAATTAAATCTTGGAACGACAAACCACGATTCATGTATTTCTTAGCAATTGAAACCACAAGACGCAAGTTAGATTGCACCATCTTGTCTTTCGCTCTGCGTCCAACATGCAGACGATAACGAAAAGCTGGTAGTGGCAGTTGTACTGCTTCTGCCCATTCACTATCACGAGGGTCCCGATCCAACTGTTCTGAAAGTCTTTCTCTTACCCTCTCTAATTCCAGTAAATCGGCGATTTTACGTGCCAATTCAATTTCTTCATCTGCCCGCAACAGACGAATTCGACCAATTTCTTGCAAGTAAAGCCGAATCGAATCTTCTGTATAGTGCTTTTTCTTGCTTTGTGTCCGACGACGCGATTTAGCGGCTTTTCCAGACTTTGCGTCGTCCTCATCAGACTGAGGCTCTAAAAATTCCTCGTCACCTTCATCGATGATCAGCAAGTCCTCTTCTTCATCAATTAAGAGTTCTTCTAACTCGAGCTCAGGCTGATTCATTATTTCTAGGTCAGGCTGATATATGCTTTCGAGTACGTTGTTAGCCTGGTTCATGCCGCGTTCCTCATGCTCCTTGCAGAATCAATTACTCAAGATGTGTTTAATGCTCTTTTAAATGAGCCAGTTGCCAACCGAAAATAAGTTTTTTGGCAGATTTACCAAAGATATTTTCGGCAGTTTTGCACCTCCGGTAGGAGGTTTTTTACTTTAGTTTAAGTCACTACTAAACATGACTTACTCACTTTAGTAAATGTCATATGTGCTGCTATCACACATAGCTTTTAAGTGAGTGGTCTTAAAAAAAGACTTGCCTTTATCAAAAACTTGCCACTTGATACAAAAAAGTTCAGGTTCTGGGCAGATTTTCCTATAAAGACTCTTCCGATTGTAGCCTGTTTCACAGAAATTGCACTCTTTTTGTGTATTAATCATGAACTCATTAAACAAGTGTTAGCCACATTTACCAAAAAGACATTAAAAATGGGAGTTATACCCTTAAATCTTTTCTACACTTTTCGGAATTGGAGTGGTTCTCTCATTACATTTAAAAGTTAAGTACACTTGCTTTTGCTCAATTTCATGTATTTTACACAACGTTAATTACTTAGAAACAGTGCATTGCTATATTAACTCAGACCAGAAGTGTTAACTTACCCATTTTACATTTCCTTCATAAAATATTCAGTCTTTCGATCAAAGTGGGTGTTTACCGTTGAATAAATACAACAAGAGTTGTGTTTGCTCCAAATGTAGTTAACCTTCTGCGTAAGAATTACCTTAACTGAGGAGTCGAGGCTATGGCAGAATCGACCTGATAGCAGATCAATGTCGGTTTAATTAATTCGGTCTATTCACACGTTAGCGCACTGTGGCGATTTCAGCCCTATGAAACTTGACAAACTTTTCTTATTGTATACAAGGATATTTTAATCAATTCAAAAACGATTTGTCTTGGAAGATCGTAGGCATTAGCTTAAATAAAGCACTAGTAAATTAGATACATACGAGGCAATAGCTATTGCAACGCTACTACATCAAGATATTAACAAGTTTTCAGCCAGATGGTGTTTGCTCACAATAGTCATAGCCTTAAGCCAAGAAAACTCCAATAGTTGCCTAATGACTTGGTTTGTAAGTTTTTTTCAGTAAAACTTTTGTAAACTTAAACACTTTTAATTCAGTAAATTTGGGGGAATTTTTCATCTTTTTATCATCTTAATTATGAGAAATCCTCAAGATACTTATTAATTCTTGTTTGATAAATTGTATTTAGTTATGTTCTTCAAGCATAACAAATGTGTTTCTAGCTGTTGGGCGAAATTAATCAGCGAGTCAGTACAAAAGGCATTAGTCGATCCCCTATACCAACTTAGTCGGTAAATATGTTGCAGTCGAACTTTGATTTTTTGAAATCTTTACAATAACTAAAATTATACGATCGCTTGTTAACTGAAAAATTGAGAGTTCTTGTAGTGCGTGTAGCATAAAAGTCGATAAAAAATGCAATGGGTAATAGGTTTCTACCCATTACCCATGATCGGCTTCACAAATTATCAGAACCGTGAGAAAAAATTGAATTAAATATCTAGATCCGTGAAGTTGAGTTTAGAACCGTAGGTTTCGATGAATTCTCGTCTAGGTGCGACCCGATCGCCCATTAAAATTGTGAAGATGCGATCGGCTTCGGCGGCGTCTTCAATTTCGACTTGCTTCATTTTGCGGGTTTCTGGGTTCATGGTGGTGTCCCAGAGTTGTTGAGGCATCATTTCCCCCAAACCTTTGAAACGTTGGATGGTATAATTGGCGTTAGCAGGAAATTTGGCGATTGTTTGATCTTTTTCGCGATCGCTATAGCAGTACTCATGATTGCGTCCGCGTTCTACTTTAAACAGCGGGGGACAAGCAATATAGATAAAGCCTTGTTCGATGAGCGCTCGCTGATATCGATAGAAGAAAGTTAATAACAAAGTCCGGATATGCGCTCCATCTACGTCAGCATCCGTCATAATGACTATCCGGTGATAGCGCAGTTGAGTGGAATCGAATTCGTCACCTTTGACACCTAAACCAAGTGCTGTAATTAACGATTGAACTTCGTTGTTTTTATAGATTTTGGCATCATCGGTTTTTTCAATGTTGAGAATTTTACCACGTAAAGGCAAGATAGCTTGAGTGCGGCGATCGCGTCCTTGTTTGGCACTCCCACCGGCTGAGTCCCCTTCCACGATGAATATCTCAGATTCGCTGGGATCGCGAGAACTACAATCTGCCAATTTACCAGGTAATGGCGAAGATTCCAGTACAGATTTGCGCCGAACTAATTCCCGCGCATGACGGGCTGCTTCTGCGGCTTTGAAAGCTTGGATAGCTTTGTCTAAAATTGAGTCTGCTATGGCAGGATGAAATTCTAGATATTCAGTGAGGACTTCTCCTACCAAAGAGTCAACAATTCCTCGAACTTCAGTGTTACCGAGTTTGGTTTTGGTTTGTCCTTCAAATTCTGGATCTGGGACTTTAACCGAAATTACCGCAGTCAAACCTTCACGGACGTGTTCGCCACTGAGGTTAGGTTCATTCTCTTTAATTTTATTGCGCTTACGGGCGATCGCATTTAATGTCCGAGTCAGAACTGCTTTCAACCCTTCTAAGTGCGTACCACCATCTACTGTACGAATATTGTTGGCAAAACCGAGAACATTATCCGTGTAAGCATCAGTACACCATTGCAAGGAAACTTCCACTTGTACATTGTTCCGTTCCCCCTGCACATAGATAATTTCTTCATGCAGGGGTTGCTTTTCACGGTTCATGTAAGCGATATATTCTTTAATACCACCTTTGTAATTGTAGGATTCTACTTTGGGTGTATCGCTTTTTAGGAGTTCTAGACGGTTGTCAGTAAAGGTAATTTTAACACCTGCATTCAGATACGCCAATTCTCGTAAGCGACCTGATAAAGTGATGTAATCAAACTCAATGCTAGTAGTGAAGATTTGCGTATCAGGCTTAAAGGTGACAGAAGTTCCAGTTCTAGCTTCTTTGTAAGGCTTGACTTGTAGTTCGGTAACTGGGATACCGCGTTCATAGCGTTGGAGATGAACCTTTTTATCTCGCCAAACTGTAACTTCTACTACCTCAGATAGGGCATTAACAACAGAAATACCAACCCCGTGCAATCCTCCAGAAACTTTATAGCCACCGCCGCCAAACTTACCACCGGCGTGTAGTACTGTCATTACAGTTTCTAAAGCTGATTTTCCGGTGCGTGAGTGAGTATCGACGGGAATACCGCGACCATCATCTGTTACAGTCACTGAACCATCTGCATTGATATCAACCTCTATATGAGTGCAATGACCCGCCAAAGCCTCATCGATTGAATTGTCCACCACCTCGTAAACTAAATGGTGGAGTCCTCGCGGTCCAGTGGTACCGATGTACATTCCTGGTCTTTTGCGGACGGCTTCCAGACCTTCCAGAACTTGAATCTGATCGGCACTGTAACTGCTCGTCATGTAAACTCTCCTGATGCGTGGGGTTTAAGTCGCCTAAAGGCAAACAAAAGTAAAAACACTCCAAAATTGTAACACAAAAGGCTTGTTGGCGTCTGTAGGGCAATTTTAAGAGAAGTTTATACAGGGGTTGCACTCCTGTGCAAGAGTGGGGCAGAGGAGCAGGGGGACAAAGGGACAAGGAGATAAACAAAACTCCTAACTCAGAACGGGCTAAACGCCCCGCTATCCATGTACAGCACTCCTAATGTATGCCCCATAACAAATGACTAACGACTAATGACTAAATTAATTGTGATTTGTGGCGCAACGGCAACGGGTAAATCGAGTTTGGCTTTGGCTCTAGCTATGCAGTTGGGTTCTGTAATTCTCAGTGCTGATTCTCGTCAAGTTTACCGTGAGTTTGATATTGGGACGGCGAAACCAACTTTGGCTGAACAAAAATTTATACCGCACTACTTAATAGATATCTGCGAGCCAACAGACATGATGACAGTAGCAGACTATCAGGAACAAACACAACCATTAATTGCTTCTCTTGGTGTTACGCCACTCTTGCTAGTTGGTGGCACGGGTTTATATATTCGTTCTATTGTTCAAGGGATGAAAATTCCGAGAGTTGCACCGCAGATTGAATTGCGATCGCAACTTGAATCTCTCGGTCAAAATCAACTCTATGCAATATTACAACAAGTCGATCCCGTTGCCGCACAAAAAATTCATGCTAATGATTCAGTGCGAACTTTACGAGCTTTAGAAGTATATTATGTAACTGGATACCCAATATCAGAACAGCAAGGAGAAAATCCACCAAATTATCCAATTTTGCAAATTGGCTTGGATTGCGATGTTGAAAAGTTGGGCACTCGGATTAAACAGCGTACTGAGCAAATGATAGCAAATGGTTTGGTTGCAGAAGTGGAATCTCTTTGTCAAAAATATGGCGATGATTTGTCTTTGTTGAATACTTTGGGCTATCAAGAAATCAAGCAATATTTGGCTGGAGATATTTCTTTAAATGAAGCCAAAGAATTAATAGTTTTGCATACGCGACAATTTGCCAAACGACAACGTACTTGGTTTAGATCGTATCGACAAATTGAATGGTTTGATGCGAACGATTCTGACTTATTAAAGAATGTTTGGCAGCGAATAAATGAGTTTATAAGTTGCACAAATTAGTCAGATTTTTTTGCTCATGTCAAGACGCAAAAAAAACTTTGCGTCTTGACAGCGAATGTCCTATAGAGTATCAGGATCTACACCCATAGCTCGTAGCCTATCTGCTAGTAGTTGAGTGCGTTGTTCTGCTTGTTCAGCACGTTGTCGTTCTTGTTCAGCACGTTGTCGTTCCTGTTCAGCCTGTTCATCCCCAGTCAGCAAAAAAGCACGATCTTGGTAGCACCAGCGTAACCAAGTATTCTGTCTATCTTCAAATTTACCTTCCCACAAAGTTATGCCTAAACCAACTTGTTCTAACCAATTTTCTGAAGTTTCAAAGTAGCGTCTTCCCCTAAGTTCATAAACGCGTAGTACTTTTTCTCCTAATTGCTGATTTGGGTCATATACGATATAGTAACTAGCCCGCATATGTTCATAAATTTGCAGCTTTTTACCCAGTTCATCACCTTCTTTATTTGAGACAATTTCGAGGACAACTTCGGGAGGTTTGCCAAAACGCCAAACCATATAACAACGATTTTGTTTTTCCCACCATTTTTCAGGGACTTGCACATCTAAGCTGAGAAAAACGTCGGGTACAATTGCGGGTTGACCGTCTGTATGATATATACCAACATTGGCTGCTGCTAAAAAAGTCTGGTTTTGTAGAGAACTGTAAAGAGAGCCAACCAAAAGGCGTTGTTGTTTTTCGGAAGCAAAATTGTCCACAGGTGTATCATCTTCAGTGACTAGCTGGTTGGCATCTGGCACATAGTAATCATCATTATTGATTAAAACTTCTTGAACCATGATTATATCCAGTATTTGAGAGCGTTATTTCTAGGTTAGTTGATTTTCTAGGTTAGTTGATTAATGAAAGATAGAGGTTGTGACAATATAAAGGTTTCATTGTCGTACTTGTTTGCTTAGTGGGATTAAAAACTTAAACCTAATTCACCCTAATCCAAAGCTCTCCATTGCTTTCCATAGATTTCGCCGTCGCTACGTTAAGTTCATTGTAAATTTCGGGAATAGAAAGACTGCGCCTTCGAGAAGAACGCTTGAGGCTACAAAGGCAAAAAGAAGAACGTCTCAAAAAAGAACAACAATTAAGAGAAGAAAAACATAAACAAGAAAGATTAAAAATAGAAGAACGACGAATAGATGGAATTAGACAAGTAAATCAACAGCAAAATAATACAAATTTTTGGGGTAGTAATTCATTAAGTAACTCTAACAGCAAAATATATGTAGAAGGTTATCGTCGTAAGGATGGAACTGAAGTAAAAGGATATTGGAGGGATAAATAAACCATAAAACTTGGTGTTCTTAGATGGAAATGTATGTTTTATTGGGTTTGACACTAACCTATGCTGTTCCCTAGTCAAAAGGTAAAGGTTCATTAAAATCATCACTTATCCAAATCTTACCTTGGCTTAAACCTAGTACCCGTTTCTGGGGTGCTTGTTGGGGTTGAGCATATTTTTGTTCTAGAAATTCCACTAAATCTAGCACTTGTTGTTGCTGTTCGGGTGCTAGGGTTTGCAACTTGGCAATTAATTTTGAGGTGGAATCTAAAGCTTGGGAAGTCATCTCACCTTCTCCTGTTTAATGGCTGACTCTATGTTACTTTAACCAGCCGCAGTCAAATTAGGCGATGCGATCGCACTTACTCTACAACAAACGCGTAGACCCAAAGCAGCTTGTCGTCAGACATCGCCTTTTACTCACTCTTAGCTGCTATTCTTGCAACAATAGTAATTACAGCTATACTAACCAGCCTCCAATCATCTACCTTGAAATTTAAAAAACTATGCTTACCCAAGATAAAAAACAACGTAACTGGAAACCCATTCTCAAAGCATTCGAGGCTGTCCTTGGTAAAAATGGCGTAGTGCAACGCCGCGAAGAACTTATTACCTATGAATGCGATGGTTTAACTGGCTATCGCCAACGTCCGGCTGTGGTGGTGTTACCCAGAACTACAGAACAAGTTGCCCAAGTTGTCAAGATATGCAACCAATATTCTATTCCTTTCATAGCGCGCGGCTCTGGCACCGGTCTATCTGGCGGCGCTTTGCCGTTGGAAGATTCTGTTTTAATTGTGACTTCATTAATGCGGCAAATCCTCAGCATTGATTTGGAAAATCAACGCACAGTTGTGCAGCCAGGGGTGATTAATAGTTGGGTAACACAAGCTGTTAGTGGTGCTGGTTTTTACTACGCTCCTGACCCTTCTAGTCAAATTATCTGCTCTATTGGGGGCAACATTGCCGAAAATTCTGGTGGGGTACATTGTCTCAAATATGGCGTCACTACTAACCACGTTTTAGGATTAAAAATTGTCACGCCAGAAGGTGAAATTGTTGATTTAGGCGGACAAATTCCCGAAATGCCTGGTTATGATTTAACTGGTGTTTTTGTTGGTTCTGAAGGCACTTTAGGAATTGCCACAGAAATTACTTTGCGAATTCTCAAAAGTGCAGAATCAATTTGTGTATTGTTGGCAGATTTTACTAGTATTGAAGCTGCGGGAGCAACTGTTTCTGATATCATCAGCGCCGGAATTATTCCGGGTGGGATGGAAATGATGGATAACTTCAGCATTAATGCAGTTGAAGATGTTGTGGCAACTAATTGTTATCCTCGTGATGCTACTGCTATTTTGCTCATAGAAATTGATGGTTTAGAAGTTGAAGTTGCTGGAAATAAACAGCGGGTTACTGAAATTTGTAAAAAGAATGGTGCGCGTAATGTCACTTCTGCTAGTGACCCAGAAACGCGATTGAAATTATGGAAAGGACGTAAAGCAGCTTTTGCTGCTGCTGGACATTTAAGCCCAGACTATTATGTACAAGATGGTGTTATTCCCCGTACTCAGTTGCCTTATGTTCTGCATGAAATTGAGACATTAAGTCAACAATACGGTTATCGTGTTGCCAATGTGTTTCATGCTGGTGACGGTAATCTTCATCCGCTAATTCTTTATGATAATTCCGTACATGGAGCATTAGAAAAAGTAGAAGAAATGGGCGGAAAAATTCTTAAGCTTTGCGTACAAGTCGGGGGTAGTATTTCTGGTGAACATGGCATTGGTGCAGAAAAAAAGTGCTATATGCCACAGATGTTTAGCCAAGTTGATTTAGAAACTATGCAATGGGTAAGGCAAGTTTTTAATCCTCAAGGTTTAGCAAATCCTGAGAAGATATTTCCCACACCCCGGACTTGTGGTGAAGCAGCAAACGCATCGGCACTCAAGCAATTTGAAAGTGTGGAAAGATTTTAATTTTCATTTGTTATTTTTCATTTGGATTTGATCTGGTTTGGCGATCGTTAAGTATATTGATGGCTAAAATTGCCTGTAATACTTTTCATTTAAGGATTCTTGGTGTAGATAATTTGTTTTTGAAGACGCGATGAATCGCGTCTCTACATCAGGGTTCTGAACTTATCTGAACTGTATTCAAATTGCTTATGTATGATTTAAACTATTCTGATTTAATCATCATTTCTTCACATAATCCGGAGGATTACAATTTTATTTTGTAGTTATATATATATTCCGATCGCACTAGGTAACGCTGACAAATGAATCGGGTTGCACGCCGTTGTTTTTCTTCCTTGCTGTGTTTGGGATTAGTAGTCGCTATAACAGTTTTTTCACACTCTTCACTCCCAGTTTATTCCCAAAAAACCAGTCCCTTAACTACAGAAATTCGCGGCGTTTGGCTAACTAATGTTGCCAGTGGTGTACTATTTGTACCTTGGGGTATTAATCGCGCTTTAAATCAATTATCCGCTCTTAACTTTAATACCATTTATCCTGTAGTTTGGAACCGAGGACATACTTTTTATAAGAGTGCTGTAGCCAAAATGACTACAGGATCTGATAGTCAACCTTTTCTCAAGTTTATGCATGGTGGACACGATATTTTAACAGAGATAGTAAAACTTGCTAAAAATAAAGATTTGAGAGTTATTCCCTGGTTTGAATATGGGTTTATGACGCCGCATTATTCAGAATTAGCAAGGCGTTATCCTGACTGGTTAACAATTGGACAAAAAGGTATAAAGTCTATTCAAGATGCTCCACCAGAAGAAATTGATAATGCTTTAGTGAGTAAGCAAGCTTGGTTGAATCCTTTACATCCCCAAGTTCAAGAGTTTATCCAAGGACTACTTTTGGAAGTAGTCAGAGATTACAATATCGATGGTATTCAACTTGATGACCATTTTGGAATGCCTGTACAATTTGGCTACGATCGCTTCACCGTTGAACTTTATCAACAAGAGCATCAAGGCAAAAGTCCTCCAGCCGATCCTTTTAACCTAGAATGGATGCGTTGGCGAGCTGATAAAATTACTGATTTTATGGCAGAAATCTATCAAGCTGTAAAGGCAGTTAAGCCTAAAGTCAAAATATCTTTATCACCCAACTATCAAGCTTTTGCCTATAAATACTATTTGCAAGATTGGGAAAATTGGGTAAAAAAAGGTTTAGTTGATGAGTTAATTTTGCAGGTATATCGAAATGACAATAACTCTTTTATCGCTCAACTTGAACAACCATCTGTAAAATTAGCTCAAAGTCTAATTCCAGTAGGAATTGGTATATTATCGGGAACCGTGCATAATCCTGTCAAAATCCCCCAAATTCAAGCACAGGTTCAGGCAGTGCGCGATCGCAATTTTGATGGTATCTCCTTTTTCTACTGGGAAAGTCTGTGGGGTTACATCTCACCTGAATCACCCCAACAGCGACGCAAAGCTTTTCTTGATATGTTTGATACCAAGCCTATTAGACGATTACAACTTTAATTTTGTCATTTGTCATTTGTCATTCCCCTTGTCCCTCTTTCCCATTCCTCTTGATGCTATTAGCGCCGGAAAATACTAGATTTAGCTTTGCGTTGCTTTGGACTTTAGCTACTTTTAGCGGTTTTTTATTGAGTTTGTTATTCATTGAAATTGGCGAAAAGCCTGATATTGGAGTATTAGAAGCCACTGTCGGCGGATTTGCGATCGCACTTCTTCAAGGTTGTCTTCTCAAACAACCTATATTTTGTATTAGGTGGATTTTGTCAAGTCTTTTAGGTTGGAGTATCATCACTGCCATCGGCATTGGTGCTTTGGGTTGGATTGTACCTAGTACTGAGTTTCTTCCCCTGAGAATTCTCTATGGTGCGATTTATGGAGGACTCGGCGGCTTAGGAATAGGATTGACACAATGGTTAGCTATTTCCCAGCCAATGGCTGTAGTCTGGCGATGGATATTTGTCTCTTCCGCAAGTTGGGCGATCGCTATTCCTTTCGGTTCTGTTGTCGGGATTATTTTACGCCGCCTGACGCACTTATTTTTAGGGGAAGTTATGGGATTAGCTATCACTTGGCTAGTGGTTGGCATCCTCACAGGGATTAATGCTCACAAATTGCGATCGTGAATGGGGTATGGGAAACAAGGGAGATCAGTAGGATCGGGGAGACAAATCAATTCAAAATTCAAGCATTTTAAAACTCCTACCTCCTGCCTCCTCTTTCCTATGCCCAATACCAATATGACAAATTGTAAATTTAATTGATAAAACTTGATGATCGCACCTACGTATATGCAACAATTTTGAAAAACTGTTCAAAATTACCAAAGTTGCCCTAACCTGCAAATGCATTTTCGCCTTCAAAAAGCAGGATTTGTGAAGCTGACACCTATTAGCTTTCCTAGATTTCCGATCGGAAGTAAAGAAAAATACAAATTTCCATGAGCAACGGCTGACAATACTTTGCCTTAGGCGCCCAAGTGCATCTACTATCAGCATAACTACAAGAGAGCGCCTAGAAGAGTCAGTAATTCCAGACAGGGACTCTCGCATGAATACTCTCGCATGAATATAAATCCGACTGAATCAACTATAGAGTTGACACAACTATCACCTCCTCATATTCTCTTCGGCACAGAAGTCGATAAAAAAAGTAGTAGCGAGCAGTTTCTACTAAGCATGTACGATTCTGTGCAAACATCAATATTTATAGTGGATGTCCTAGAAGACGGGGATTTTCGGTATGTCGCCTTAAATCCGACTCATGAGCGTTGGATAGGAATTTGCTCAGACGAACTACGGGGCAAAAAACCAGAAGATATTCTCTCGCCCATCGATGCTGCTAGGGTACGTCAGCGTTATGCTGACTGCGTGCTATTTGGCGAAACAATTTCTTACGAACAATGTTTGCAATTCCAAGGGATTCCCACTTGGTGGAGTACAACTCTGACTCCTGTACGTGATGCTAATTCCCGGATTTATCGATTGATTGGTACTAGTACCAATATTACTCCTGTTAAAGAGGCAGAACAACGAATTGGACTTCAGGCACAACGAGAGGAACTTCTAGAAGCGATCGCCGGACGGATTCACCAATCTGTAGAATTAGAGACAATTCTCCATCAGACAACCCAAGAACTGCGGCAGTTTTTAAAGAGCGATCGCGTGTTAATTTATCGCTTTGGTACTGATGATAGTGGAGTAGTCATTGCCGAATCAACTACGGTTAATAGCGATAGCAATCCGCTTTTGGGAAAAAACATCACCGATGCTTACTTCAGTAGCAAACATGGAGAACGTTACGAACGAGATTGCATTCAAGTTATTGAAGATATTCAAACACCTGGATTAAATCCTTGGCAAATAGATTTAATCGCCTCTTTGCAGATGAGGGCTAATCTAGTTGTGCCAATTTTTTTTCAGCAAGATGCTTGGGGGCTGTTGATTGCCCAGCATTGCCACCAATTACATCAATGGCAGCAAATGGAAACCGATTTACTCAAGCAGATAGCTACTCAAATCGGCATTGCTGTCCAACAGGCAGAACTTCATCAGCAACTCGAAGATTTCCGAGTCCAGATGGAGTTGCACAAACAGAAGCACATCAATCAGTTGCAGCAGGTGCGAAATTTTGAAGCCTTGGTGCGACAGATGACAGAACAAATTCGAGACAACCTGGATGAAAGTCAGGTTTTGCAGACAGTCACCCAAGAATTAGCGCAGTTACTCAACCTTGATGGTTGCCAAATCGAACTTTATAGCACCTGCCAAACCCTGGTAAAAATTACTTACGAGTACACTACGAACTTACCCCAGTCTTTGGGATTGGCCAGACAAATTGCAGATCGTCCCGAAATTTACCAGCCACTATTACAAAAACAACCTTTGCAATTTTTGGAAATTGTTCCTGGATGGCAACCAACGTTACTAGTTATCGCCAAGATGGCTTGTCCAATTTTCGATACTCAAGGAATTTTGGGAAATATTTGGTTAACAAGACCAACACAAGAGGCCTTTGATGAATTTGAAACTCGTTTAGTCCAGCAGATCGCAAATGAATGTGCGATCGCCATTCGTCAAGGACAACTCTACCAAAAAAATCAGGCACAGGTAAAAGAATTAGAAAAACGCGATCGGCTCAAAAACGAATTTCTCAGAAATCTCTCTCAAGAACTGCGGACACCAATAACTAGCATCAGCCTTGCAGCCCAAACTCTAGAAAGTGTTCTCACACCAAAAGAAATATTAGATATAGAAATAGTTCCGCAGTTGTTACAGATTTTGCATAATGAGTGTGCGCGAGAAAGCAAGTTAATTAACGATCTGCTCACACTTACATATCTCGAAGCCGAACCCGATCCTCCAACTTTGATTGCCATTGACTTACAAACTTGGCTTCAGCCGATTGTCGAGTCTTTTCGAGATCTTACCAACTGCCAGCGCCAACACTTAAAGCTGACTGTCGATCGCACACTCCCACTTTTAGAAACAGATATCACAGACCTAGAGCGGATTGTCACCGAACTACTCAACCATGCTTGCAAATACACCCCAGCAGGGGAATACATCACAGTTTCGGCTGAACTGAGAGTTGACCAAGTAGAGTTGAAGATTACCAATTCTGGAATTGAGCTTACCAGCAGCGAACTGTCACAGATTTTTGAGCCTTTTTATCATCTTTCCAAACACGATCGTTGGAAACATAGCGGCACCGGACTAGAACTAGCATTAGTACAGAAAATGGTTAGACATTTGGGCGGCTTAATTGATGTAGAAAGTGCAGCAGGCCAAACCAGCTTTACCGTTAAATTATCCCTTTAACTCGTTTTTTGGGCTGTGGGACTAGCAAATGTCTGATAAGTTTGCTATGATCCTTATTCGTGTGGGTGACTAGCTCAACGGTAGAGCAGTAGACTCTTAATCTATTGGTTCTGAGTTCGAATCTCAGGTCACCCACTGCTTCCAGCCCTTCTGTAGATTAACTAATTATTTGTCACTGTTAACAGATTATTCTCACTTTTCACTAATTAATGTCATTGTTAACAGATTAATATCCTCTTTGAGAAATTAATGACAGTTTAAAGAACTAAGATATAACTTTCCTATAATATTATTCCACCCATATCTCACTTTTAGGTGATTGCGATACTTTAAAAGAAACCGTCTAAAATGCTTTTGCAAAATACCCACAGTTGGCGATTGCAGGAAGACTCCATAACGTACTGTGCATTTCATCTCACCTTGTTAGAAAATATTTTTTTGTACAAAACATTGACGACCAATAGATTAAGAGTCCTTTCAACCCACCCTTTTTAAGAAAACTTTTGTAGCTAATCTGAAAAATAAGATATAAATTTTTTAACCCATCTCTATCCGAAGGGTTGTTGAAATCGGTCTTCACTTGCGACGCTCGAACTTGTAGAATTTGAATTAGAACAAGCGATACCTAACGGCAAGCCGCCTAACGTCTACGCCCAAATCAAAGCAGGTCAACCTGTAATTCCAGTATGGTTGGATACCATACACGAGCGTATAGCCAGCAAGGTCTATTTGTGGTTCATTTACCTGAAAATCGCTGTAAGAAACTAGTATTTAGGAGTACTTTCTCAGTCCTTAGTCCCCAGCGATGCACTGAGCTTGTCGTTGGCGCAGCCTCTCGCAGAGAAGTGTCCCTAATCCCCAGTCCCCATTCCTTATTATTTCGTTACAATCGGCTTGTGCGTTAGGCATTGAAGAGTTATCAGCCATGAATTTGATTTTCGATCCACCGATTCCTGTGAAAATTCAAAAGATGAAGGAACGGGTGCGGTGGATGCATCCGAGTTTTGTGCAACGGGGAATCGACCAAACTAGTCTGGTTATTGGCGATCGCCAACAGGATAATCCAGAATTTTCCTTTATGGTTATTGGTGACTCTGGTACTAAATCCCATTCTCCACACCACCCCCAACGAAAAGTTGCCGAACTGATGCTTCCTCACCGAGAGGATTGCAGTTTTGTGTTGCACACAGGGGATGTAATCTATGTGGTGGGTTCTCAAGAGTATTACTCAACAAACTTTATTGAACCTTACCGGGAATTTCTTGTCGGTGGTGATAATCCGAAAGCCATTTCTTATGACCGTATGGTGTTTAATCAGCCGTTTCTCCCAGTACTCGGTAATCATGATTACTACGATGTGCCGTTGATGTATCGGTTATTTACAGGAACAACATCCTCGCTACGTCGGCTGTTGGGCTATAAAGATACGGAGATTGGCTGGCATGGATCGTATCAAGGTAACACCTATGCACGGGCGTTTATGGATTATACGGCGGCGATGTCTTCTGAAGAGTTAGAACGTCATTTAGATCGACACTATACCGCCAAGACTGACAAAGGACGTTGTTTACGTTACGAACCTGGACAATTCACTCGCTTACCCAATCGCTATTACACCTTTCGTTACGGTGGGATTGACTTTTTTGCACTGGATTCTAATACCTTTAATACGCCATCACCTTTACCAGCGACTCAAGAAGGAGAAATTTACCGGCGGGAATTACAAAAGCGTCGTCATGATATAGATCGAGAAGAATTGCAGATTTTGAAAATATGGGATGGACTAAACCCAGATAAACCGACTGAAGCTGAACAACTTGATGAGCTTAGTGCCAAATTAGACCAAATTAATGAGATTAAAATTGATATTGAAAAACAATTAGCGTCTGAGAAAATACCTGCGATCGATTTTGAACAACTTGAATGGTTGCGAAGTAGACTAATCGAATCTTGGAATACTTCTGAGGTGCGTGGACGTGCGATCTTTTTCCACCATCCACCCTACGTTACAGAGGCTACTAAATGGCATCAAGCACAAACTTTGGCGGTTCGCCACCGTTTGCGCTGGGTGTTTGAACAAGTAGCTGAAAATCTTGGTTCTCTAATTAAAGAGCGTCCTATAGTGGATTTGATTTTAAACGGTCACGCTCACTGTTTGGAGCATCTTTGTACAACTGATACTGGATTTGCTGATTCCCACATTAACTGCATTATTTCTGGTGGTAGTGGTCATCGTCCTCGTTATCAACGGCGAGAGGGGACTGAATTGATGGAAACTTTTGCAGAAATTCCAGGTAAACCCAGTCGTAAAGTTGCTGATTCAATGCTTTTTGTTGGTCGCTATGACGAAAATTTCCAGAACCGCCTACCTTATTCATGCGTGCGGATTGATGTTTTAGATGGTCGTCCACCGAAGTTTATCGTCAGACCGTTGATTACTGAGCGTCTTGGAGAAGTTTGGTATAATAGCGAACCTAAACCTTTTGTGATTTAAATAGCTAACCTGAGATCGCAAAGACGCGATTTATCGCGTCTCTACAAATGGTCTATTTGTCGCATTATTTTTTCAAATTGGTATTACTACTGTTGTGACTATAACGACTGCGGCGCGGTAATCACTGCCACTGGGCAATGTGCTTTACTCAGAATTGCGTCTACTCTGTGACCGAAGAAAACGCGACCTGTAACCATTCGGATATTACTACCCAAAATAATTAGGTCAACTTCCTTGGCTTGAGCAAACTTGAGGATTTCCCTTTCTGGGCTAGTTCCTTGAAGAACATAGGTTTTAACTTCAGCACCGAGATTGCGGCCAATTGCTGCTTGCTGTTCTAGTAAATCGTGAGCAATTTCTTTGACTGGAGCTAGCGATCGCTGTTCGTAAAGAATATACTCAACCTGTGGCAAATTAATCACATTGACGATCATCACTAATGCTCCGGTTTGAGCCGCGATCGTACTTGCCATCTCTACAGCATTTTTGCTGTATTCAGTTCCTACCGTTGGCACGAGAATCTTTTTTAGCTCTTGTTGAGCGATTTTGCATATCTCGCCTTTGGGGTGGGGTAAGTGCGACTTCACCACCATCGTTGCACAAGGCGCTTCTTGTACTACCCGATCTACAAGTAAGTTGAACAAAGCTTTTTGTGGGCGTATCTGCTCAGAAGCTCCTAGTACGATCAAGTTATAATTTTTATTCGCTTCATTCAGAATGACCTCCGCTTTACTACGCCCAGACTCCGTTTTTGCTTGCAGGGTAGTATCAGCAGGTAATTGCATTTCCTCAGCAACGGACGCTAGAGCTTGCTCTGCGGCGGTGTCTTTTACCTGGGTTGCCGTTCGACGTGCTTTTTTTTGCGGCTGTTTATCACTCAGGGCATATAGAGATGTAACTTCTATGGAGTTTTGGCGAGCCATGTAACCGACTAGCTGCGCCGCTAGTTGGATGTTGGGACCGCCGCTAGTTGGTATTAATACACGCTGGATTTGTTTAATAAAGCTACGACTATCTTGCTCTTCTTGTTCTAAACGTCTAGCTTCCTCTTCACCCATAACCACCTTTGACAAAGACCAGCGCAAAAGAGGTGGAGCCATTAAGGAAGTAACGATCGCCACCATGACAATAATCGAGTACATCTGGGGATTCAATACTCCCAGAGATAAACCAATCGTGGCAACGACAATTTCCATCGCCCCGCGAGCATTCATCCCGGAACCCATCGCCAAACCTTCCCAATGGCTCAAGCCGCCGACGCGAGAACCAAGGTAAGCACCTGTAAATTTCCCAACACAGGCAACAACGAGAACAATCAAGCCAAATATCAACGTCTGGGGAACTAACAAAGTTAGCAAATTAACTTTCAAGCCAGCTGAAGCAAAGAAAATTGGCGCAAGAAAGGCTGCTGTGAAGACTTCTAGCATGTGTCCAGCTTCATTGCTAAAGCGGCGGGATTGACCGGCGAGAATCCCCAGTACAAAAGCACCTAATGCTGCTTCCAGACCTAATGCATGGGTAAGTGCCGCTGCTGAGAGAGAAAGAATCAGTACCACCGATATACTAGCGGCGATTCCCCCAACGTAGTCATCAACCCACCGCAAAATCTGGTCTACAATGGTACGCCCAATTGTAAAGGCGATCGCTAGAAACAATATAGCCGCACTCACCGAGTGGAAAATTGTCCCAAAGTCAAATTTGCCGCTACTAGCTAAACCTGAAACCACAGAAAGTAAAATCCAGCCGATGGTGTCGTCAGTCATCCCAGCAGCTAAGGTAACTTGACCAATGTCACGGCGAATCAGATTTAAGTCCATCAGCACCTTCGCAATCACTGGTACTGCCGAAATACTCATAGCTGTGGCGATAAATAAACTGAAAACCAGTCGTTTTTCGGGGTTGGCTAAAAAACTATCTGGCAATAGCCAGCCGAGTCCAAATCCGGTGATAAAGGGGACAATAATTCCACCCAGTGAAATCAGCAGAGCTGTTTTACCCTTACGCAGAATCAGTTTTAGATCCGTCTCCAAGCCAGTTACAATCAGTAAAAATAATACACCTAACCAAGAAATCACTGAAAGTAAATTAGATTGTTCTTGACTTTTAGGAAATATCTGTGCTTGTAAATCTGGAAGGAGTAAACCAAATAGAGAAGGACCAAGCAGCACACCCGCCAGTAATTCTCCAACAACAGGCGGTAGGTTAATCCGGCGCATCAACTCACCTAATCCCCGCGCTACCAGAAGCAATAGTGACAGTTGCACCAGTACTAACAGCAGCTCGTGATGACCGAGAGGTTTAATTAAACCGTCACCTGCTACTTTCTGTGCAGCGAGTACAGGCACTAACATTAGGGACAGGTTTTGCATATAAGCGTCCAAGGGGTGGATTACAAATTTTTCAACGCGCTGTTCAAGTAAATCCTGAAAATGTTTACTTCCACATCGGCCTATGAGATTAAACTGTCATTGTCATTAGATGTCTTAACAGGAAGACGAGCCTGTGCGATCGCCTCAATCTCTCAGATTGGCAGCAAAGCTTTGCCGCTCAACTTATTTTCGAGCGCGAACAAAGAACTTTGTAGTATCTTCCCAAATACCTTGCTCGGTCGCTAGTTTCTCGATTTCAGCTTTGTACTCAACTTGCAACTGATTTAATTGTTCTGGTGATAATTTTGACAACAGGGGATTACCTTTAAAATTTATATTCATTGCTATCTCAGATAATTTGTTATCCCTGAGAGGGCGATAACGCCCTGATGGCTCAATCTTAATTTCGATATCTCTAAAACCTACCTGATTGAGCAAATTACGACATTTTTCTGGAGTCCCAAGTGGTTCAAGGATATGTGGTAGCGATATCCCCAAAACTTTAGTGTAGATCCTCTGATGAAGAGATGCCATATAAGCAGTTTCAGGAGGACATGTAAATGCCACAAACCCTCCAGTTTTCAAGAAGCGATACCACTTTTGCAAAATAGCAAGGATATCAGGAAAAAGTACAATTGCCTCACAGCAAAAAACAACATCAAAACTACTATCACTAAAGTTAATATATTCTGCATCTGCCTCAATCAACTCGATATTTTGTAATCTTGCTGCTGCAATCTTCAGTCTTGCTTGATGTAACATTCCAGGGGTCATATCAACCCCAATCACGTAACCCTCTGAACCAACTTTTTCCGCTACGGGTATCGCAACTAAACCTGTTCCAGTCGCCACATCAAGAATTTTCTGTCCCGAATGTAGCGTCACAAAGTCAACTAAAAGCTTGGCTTCTAAAGGATGGCGAGTACCTTCTTCATGGTCATAAGTCGTTCTACTACCATAAAATTCTCTTAGTTGCTGCTTATAACTATCGCGATCGGTCATAACCAAATGCCCAATTTTCTCCACTTTATAGTAAATCTTGTTGTCATCTTGAGTTTTTCGCTGCTGAACCCAATTAACACAGCACAAGCCGTATCTCCATCCACCACGGTTTACGAACAACGGATAATCCACAATCCAGACGGTATTGGCAAATATTATATGGGGCGCGAAATTGCCAAAGTGATGGGATACACTGGCGCTGGCTGGTTAGAACGTCCAAGCCGAGAGGGAGAGGAACAGCCAAGTAAAATAGTCAGCCTCCTGAACCTAAAACCTAACGATGTGGTGGCAGATATTGGCGCTGGTACGGGTTACTTGAGCTTTCGCATCGCACCGTTATTAACAGCAGGTAAGGTTTTGGCTGTAGATGTTCAGCCAGAAATGTTCGAGATTATTGAGTTGTTCAAAAAAGAGAAAAATATCAGCAATGTTGAGCCGATTTTGGCAACCCTTACCGACCCAAATCTACCAAATGAAAGTGTCGATTTGGCGTTGATGGTGGATGCTTATCATGAACTTGAATATCCCCAAGAAGTGATGCAAAAAATTGTCAAAGCACTGAAACCTCGTGGTCGGGTGGTGCTAGTTGAGTATCGGGGTGAAAATCCCTTTATTACGATCAAAGGTCTGCATAAAATGACTCAAAAGCAAGTCCGTAAAGAAATGCAAGCTGTTGGTTTAGTTTGGTGTGAAACCAAAAACTTGTTACCTCAACAGCATTTAATGGTGTTTCAGAAACCGGATTCTAGCGAATTTTGACATAAAATAAGACTCATTGCCAGAGTAGAAAATCATGGTAAAAGTATCACTCAAGCAGCAATTTCCTCCTTTAGAAAATGGCGATCGCCTCACTTGCTACGAATTTGAGCGACGTTATCAAGCAATGCCCCGTCATCAAAAAGCAGAATTAATTGAAGGAGTTGTATACTTGGCATCCCCATTACGCTTTGAAAGTCATGCTGAACCACATGGCCATATAATTACTTGGTTGGGAGTTTATGAAGCATCAACCCCTGGTGTGAGATTGGGAATTGAGCCAAGAGTCCGCTTAGATCGAGACAATGAACCACAACCAGATGGAGTGCTATTAATTACACCAACAGCTAAAGGACAATCTCATTTCAGCGATGACGATTACATTGAAGGTGCGCCAGAACTTGTCATAGAGATAGCAGCCAGCAGTGTTGCTATTGACTTACATGACAAGAAAAAAGCCTATTGTCGTAATGGGGTAAAAGAATATATTATTTGGCAAATATTTGAAAATAAATTAGATTGGTTTAGCCTACAACAAGGAGAATATGTTTCCTTAGAAGTGGACGCAAACGGAATTATCAAAAGTCAAATATTTCCTGGTTTGTGGTTGTCAATATCAAATTTACTTGCTGGCAATGTGCAGCAAGTATTGGCTGTGTTGCAGTCGGGATTAAATTCACCAGAACATCAAATATTCGTACAGCAGTTGTCTAATCAGAATTCAGGTGGTCACTGAGTTTATGGTGAGCGCAGTTGAACTGCGTAGTCGTTGGCGCAGCCTCTCGTAGAGAAGTGAGTCAGAATTCAGGAATCAGAATAGTTAAAAAATCAGGGAAACATTTGATGAATATTTTGGCATTAGTCTATTTTTTGTGGAATCAGACTGGCGCTTTTAGTTGTGTTATCCCAAACAATCCAGCTAACAGAATTATCTAAATCATCGGGGCTATTTGAAACTTTGAAGTATAGCTTTTCTGTGCCTTTTCTTTCAATAGCAAAGTCGGCATTTTGAGCATAAACAACTATAAAACCTTTATCTCGCAAACAATACATCGCCCAGGCTTTCAATGATTGCTTGTATGGTTCGTGGGGAATTGGCGGTTTTGCGATCGTGTCTTCAATTACTTTAAATATTTGCATTGGTGTTGTTACTAAAAGTAGATACTTTTGCTATTATCCATCGTTTAATGGACATTAAACACTTAAAATGTGGGCTTTCAACAATTAGTGTCTATTAAGCTGAAAATGTGCCACCTTGATGTAATAATTTTAACAGTTTATTGCTTTAAGTTAAACTTGAACAAACTTAAATAATTAAATCACATTTTATTAAGAGCTTGTACTGAGTAGGCTATTAGAAATTTATAGTGTAGAAAATGATGAAAGTCTACCTAATTTTAAGGTGGAGTGTTCAGATAAGCAAGATTAGCAGTTATAAACGATAAAAAGTGATGTATACAAATTCTCTTGTTTCTCTTATTAGCTCCGAAGCAACTAAACAACTTAGTAAGCTTATTACAGGTAAATTACTTACAGAAACTCAGATTGAAAGTATCAGTAAACATGTTGTTGGGCAGTACTTTGTTGACTGGCTTCCTACATCTCAAAAAGACGCAGAAGCGGAACAACGTATATCTTTTGCTAAGACACACATAACGGAAGCTGCCAAGATAATCACTAGCTTACAGGATGACCTTGAAAAGCAAGTTAAACAACTTGACTTGTTAGCAAAGGAGATTGAGGAGAAGAAACAAACTGCTGAACGATATGCTGTTCTTGCAAAAATCAATCAAGATGATTTTGCTGCTATGCGAGCAGAGTTGGAAGAAGCACTTAGGAATCAATTAAGAGCAGAAGCTGAACAAGGAAAAGGTATAAGACGGACTGTATCTTTTGGATCTTGGGTGATTACTTTGATACTTGGTGCAGCCTTGGGAACTTGGTTCCAAATTCAGTTACAACCAACATTCCAAGCTCCAGTTAGCCAACCTACTTCCAATCAACCTACTCAAAAACAACCTACCTCAAAGTGAGTATTCAGTCATAGCTGCAAGCAATAGAGATTGCGGTCTAACTCTAAAGGTTGTTTGACATCTTTGTTAATGGTGTAATTTTGCTTGTAAAGCGTAGACAGTAAATGTTTAAAACTTACACATAATTCTTCAATATACACTTAAACAGCTTCTGGATCGCAACGAATTTCAATCATAAAGCCATCTGGATCGTAAAAATACACACCTCTACCAGTAGGGCGAGTGACTGGGCCATGTGCGATCGCTATTTCATTTTCTCTGATTACTGCCACCGCGCGATCGAATAACTCCGAATCAATATCAAACGCCAGATGGTAGGCTCTGGTAAAAGTCTTTTCTGGATTCGGATCTGGCGGTGATAATTCTGGTTCCCCAAATAAGTCTAGTATCATACCATCCGGGGTGACGAAATTGGCTACTTTTCCTGATGCGACAAGTTCAATCAGAGTTGCGGGTACTTCGTCGCCTGTAAGTTCATGCAAACCGAGGATAGTCCCATAAAAATGTCGGGAAGCTTGCATATCCTTAACGTTGAGGGCAATATGATGCACTTTACGCAAATTCCCTGGAGCAAGGACACTATTGGCAGATTTGGTTGTATGTAGCATAGTATGTCCCCAGCCAAATTTTGTTTTTTTACCAACAAAAGTTTCTAGCTTTTAACTGGTCACGGCGTTCATCCCCCACCATACGCAAAAAGTTGGTGGGGGAGGAACGCCGCTTTGGGATTGGGGACTGGGGACTGGAAAAAAGTTTTTTAAAATTTGGTGGTGGGTAAAAGCCCCCACCATAATTTTAAGGGTTTGACACCCAATCCCCAATCCCCAATCCCCAGTCCCCAGTCCCCTTTACCTTAACTTAAGACTTGACTCAATAACTCACGGTGCATTAAGGCTCTATCTACTAAAGATTGTATTTGCTCTGGTGAGAGTGGATCGCCATTAGCATAATGCTCCATCCAAGTCAGACTAATCAAGTTGGGGTCATCTGGTAAACTCGCCAAATCCCACCCAGGTATTTCTAAGTCTTCC
Organism: Nostoc sp. C117; assembly: GCF_043099735.1. NCBI lineage: Bacteria > Bacillati > Cyanobacteriota > Cyanophyceae > Nostocales > Nostocaceae > Nostoc > Nostoc sp. C117. Next base: position 7,700,122 of record NZ_CP170991.1, on the reverse strand, counting down.
ATGAGCCGATTTACCTTAGGATCGTAACTGAGAGCAAAACAGCGACAGCCTTCAGCAGCAGCCATAATTAAGCTGTGTAGGCGCATACCAATTGCCATTTCCACACCGCGAAACACACCTTTTAAAAGTTGCGGATCTTCCAGACATAAAATCTGGCTGACATCTTGAAGGTGTGGTTGAATACCTTCGGCAATACTTAAATCTTCACTTTTTTGGAATGGGAGTAGTAAGATAAATGCCTGTGTGGCTTTTTGAAAATCGACTAAAGCACGAGTCAAGTTAGCCAAACGTGCTTCTGTAAGTTGAGGATGCGATCGCAACGTTACAGCAACTCTCGGCGCGCGTAAATCCCAAAGTCCTGGTACTGGTTTAGATTCTAACGCCCAAACTGGGTCAGGAGCGATGATACAAGGAATTTGCCAATCAGATAATAAAGCAGCACTGGTGCGATCGCGCACGCTAATTTTGCTACAATTACTATAAGTTTGCCGTGCCAACCAGCGAGTTTGGGGACGCACCAAAGGGCCAATACCCTGCGCCCAAGCAATAGTTTTCAAACCCATTTTCTGCGCCAATGCCATCAATCCCCCATAATAAAATGGGCTGATACTACTGGTAACATCTTGAATGAGACTGCCACCACCCCAAATCAAGGCATCGCAAGAGCGCAAAGCTTGTAAAACCTGTAAAATACTCATGCGATCGTGGGTTTCTACATTGTAGCGATCGCGTGTTTCCTTTGGATTGCCCGAAAGCACCACAGGCGTCACATCAGATGGTAGCATTTGCAAAAGCGTTGCCAACAAAGCTTCGTCACCACCATTTCCTTTACCATAATACCCAGACAATAATGCCCGCATCTTGACCATTTTAGATTTTGAATTTTAGATTTTGGATGATTAACTTTTTTCTAAGGGACTGACAAATAAAAAAATATCCCACTGTTCACAGTTAACACTTCGGCTCATTTCGACTACGCTCAAATCGAGCGACTTGCACTGAGCGGCGTCGAAGTGAGTCGAGATTCAATGACTACAGTCAGCAACTTCAAGTGGGATAATTTATTTCTTGGAGTTCTCTAAATATTTGACTAAATGTCCCCCATCCTCTCTACCAAAGATGAATTTTCTTGTGGGAAGATGATTTTATAGAAAGACAACAGAACTTAATTACTCCCAACTGTATGCACGCCCTTTCCATTCCCACCTGGATTATTCATATTTCTAGCGTTATTGAGTGGATTGTTGCCATTTGGTTAATTTGGACTTATGGCGAACTCACTGGTAACCAGAATTGGTGGGGATTATCCCTGGCCATGTTACCAGCTTTAGTCAGCGCCATGTGTGCTTGTACCTGGCATTATTTCGACAACGCCGAATCTCTCGAATGGCTGGTAACGCTTCAAGCTACCATGACTTTAGTTGGTAATTTTACACTTTGGGCGGCGGCGTTTTTGATTTGGCGTTCTACCAAATCTCCTAACACTCTTGAACCAAAACCTATTGAATCAGAACAATGATTTCTAAAGAAACCCTGTTTGCACTTTCACTGTTTCCCTATTTGGGTTTCTTGTGGTTTATCAGCCGCAGTCCGCAAATGCCACGTCTAGCACTGTATGGATTTTATGGGACTCTTGTCTTTGTTGCCATCACCATCCCAGCAGGAATTTACGCACAACTGCATTATGGCGAGTCTTTGGCCAATGTAGATTGGTTACACGGTAGTGCAGAAGTATTTTTGACCCTTTCTAACATCTTGCTGGTGCTGGGCTTTGGACAAGCGATAAGGCAACTAAAAAATTAACTCTCGCCTTCCTCTGTGCGCCGATCACTGAGTTTACGGTGAGCGCAGTCGAACTGCGTAGTCGAAGTGCTGCAATTCTGCGTGAGAAAAAAATCTATAAATCATCAGGAAAAAATAAATGGATGTAATTCCAGCAATAGATTTACTAGAAGGTCGTTGTGTGCGACTGTATCAAGGAGACTACGATCGCTCCCAAGTTTTTAGCGAAAATCCCGCTGATGTTGCCAAACAGTGGGTAGATCAAGGTGCTACTAGATTACACATAGTCGATCTAGATGGTGCCAAAGCAGGTAAAGTAGTAAACCTGGGGGCAATAGAAGCGATCGCTTCTGTGGCATCGATACCCATTGAAATTGGTGGAGGATTGCGCGATCGCACCAGCGTGCAACAAGTTTTTAATTTGGGGGTACAGTGGGCAATTCTCGGCACCATCGCTGTAGAACAACCTCAGCTTGTGCAACAACTATGTGAAGAATTCCCCGAACAGATTATTATCGGTATTGACGCTCGTAATGGCCGCGTAGCAACTCACGGTTGGTTAGAAACCTCAGAAGTTTTAGCAACCCAACTCGCTGTACAAATGCAAGAATTGGGCGCAGCCGCCATAATTTACACAGATATCCACAGAGATGGTACACTCACCGGACCAAATTTAGAAGCTTTGCGAGAACTTGCAGCAGCAATTTCCATCCCGATAATCGCCTCCGGTGGCGTGAGTTCTCTTACTGATTTGTTGAGTTTGCTGGCGTTAGAAGCACAAGGCGTAACTGGTGTAATTGTCGGACGTGCTTTGTATACTGGCGATATTTTACTCAAAGAAGCATTACAAGCGATCGGTCCTGGACGGATTCAGGATATACCACCCAACTTAGGTTTTTCTAGCTTTGCTTGATTCACCCGACTTTAGCGACAGCGTAAATTGATCGGGTTAACTAAACAGTGAATGGTACGGACAAAAAGTCTATGTAAATCTACTCGCAGTAGTAGACCATTTGCAATATTATGAGAATCTTGATTTCTATAAGGAACAATGTGGGCTGCTTCAATACAGCACTTGCAGCAGCTATGAGGTACATCCTCAAATCTGAAAGCTTTGATAGGAGAGGGCATAATCCGTGTGGTCAGTATTACCGGATACCATGTTACATTATCTATTTTCTCCACACACCAAGCGATCGCTAACTCATAGATTAAGATTTATATAGATTAAGATTTGTATTTATCCCGTTAAAAGCTAAGATTCCTACTTTTTTCAATAAACTTAAATTTTCTCTGATAGATTTCTGTAATCGACAATACCCGTAATGTATATTAAATTATTGTAATAGATTTCAAAATTTAGTATTATGTCTAGTCAAGAGCAAAATTCCAATCAAGCATATAATCAAACACAGCCTACTGGAATAAAGAAGAAGAAACTTCAACCTCCCCCAGACATCAAGAAACCAAAGAAAACTGAATAAAAACTCTTATCAATCTTTGTAGATACTTTAATTGAATTAAGTCTCTATAATTATTCTCAAAAATCAATCTAGCGATTTTCATTTGAATAAGTTACAAGTAGGGTAGCATAGTTATGCTACCCTATTCATTGTCTGTAATCCACCCAATTGTCAACCGCTATAAGCTTATTTATTTTTCGCTTGAGTCTTTGCTTGTTCTAAAGCTATTTCTTTCATTGCCTGATATGAATTCACATTTGAAGTACCTTCAATAGCTTTAACTGCCAAATCCTGAACTTGTTTCAAGGCAGATTCAAGTTGTTTAGAAAGATTTTGAATCCGCGTTTCTTGATTGGTAATAGTCTGTTCTAAAGATTGCAATCTTTGTTCATAAAAGCGCTTTTGCCCTTCCACTTCCTTAGAGTATAAATCTGATTTGATTTTAGCTTGGTAGTGAGCTATGCCTTTACCTTCTTCTGTAGCTTTTTTAATAGCTGCTTCTTTATCTTTAGGAAAAGCCTCAACTTTAGCTTTAAGTTCTTCAAATTGTTTTTCTTTCTCAGAAATTAGTTTCTCTCGTTCAGCCCACTGTTTTTCTATTTCTTGTAGTAATTCTTCTAACTGTTTATATAGTGCTTTCTGTCCTTGTTCGTATTCGTCAGTTTCTAGTTGGCGCTGGAGTTCTAAAGTATACTTATACTCTCCGGCATCGCGTTGACGACTCTTATTTAGGTTTTCGTTCCGTTCTTTTATCGCCCTTTGATGTTCTTCTTGTTCTTTTCCCCAAGTATTTCTTTGATCTAGTATTTCTTGCAATAAAGCTTCAGAACGTTGGCTATACTCTTCCTGATACGTTTTAGAATTATCTTCATATGCTTGGATAAGAGTATCCAAAATATCATCAGACATCTCTAAATTATGCAACTGTCTTAATTGTTGAATTTCCTCTTCTAAAGTTCGTCTGATTTCTTCTAATTTAGAAGCTTTAGTTGTCAAATGTTCCGATAACTCATTAGCAGCACTTCCAAAACCTAATTGAATTTTTGCTAAGCTTTCAATTGTATTATTCATTTTTTGTTGGACACTAGAAAGCTGATTCATAGGTATTTTTTGTTCTACTTTAGGCTGTTCTTGAGCTACAGATTGGTTTTCTTTGCTGACTTGCTCAAGTTGAGATTTGAGCGCTGCTTTTTCTTTGGATAACTCCTCATACGCCTGAAGAATTTCTACTTTAGTATTCTTATCAGTCGGTTTTTTTACCACCACAATAAACCTCCTCTTCAGGAATTTAAAATTCAAAATGATTAAGACGTTACAGACTTATAACTATTTAGAATTAGAACTATCAAAAGCCCTCATAGCTAAGTCCTGTGCTTGTTTCAATGCGGTTTGCAATTGAGCAGAAATACCTTCTATTTGCTCAGATTGCTTCTTGATTGTTTCTTCCAAAGATTGAATTTTTAGTTCATAACTCTGTTTGTTAGATTCCCATTCTTTCTCAAATAAATCAGCCTCAATCTTCGCTTTTTGACTGGTTTCCTTAATTGCTTCTTCTCTAGATTTCTTAATAGCTTCTTCTAGTTCGTTAGGAAATGTAGCTACTTTTTGTTGATAATCTGCAAATAGAGGTTGATGTTCAGTGAGTATTTTTTCTCGTTCAGCCCACTTTTTCTGTTTATTTTGAGAATTTTCTTGTATTTCCCTTTCTTGTTGGCGCTTTATAGCTTCGTAGCTGTCTGTATTGAGTTTGCGATTTGTTTCTAACTTATATTGATATTCTTCTTGCTCTTGCTGGCGATCTTTGGCTAATAGGTCGTTGTATACTTGGAGTTTATCTTCATACTCTGCTTGCTCTTTTTGCCATTCCTTACGCCTGATTGTAATTTCTTTTTCTAGAGCTTCCTTTTTACTAATAGTATCTTGTTCTAAAACTTTTAATTTCTCTTGGTGTTCTTGACTTAAAATGTCTAGAGTATCAGCAACAACTCTAATTTGCTGAAGTTCTTGTAGCCGTTGAGTTTCAATTTCTATTGCTTGGTTTAATTCATCTAACTTGGAGTTTTCCTGAGCCAGTTTTTCCGATAATCCATTGAGAATACTGCCAAACTCTAATTGTAAATCAGCTAAACCTTTGACAATACTATCAACTGTATATTTAGAAGCTGCTTGCAGAATTTCTTGACTTCTTGCCTTTTCCGCTTCCTCTTGTTTGGTTGCTATTTTAGACTCAAGCTTTTTTCTTTGGATAATAATTTGTTGAAATGCTTGCATTAGTTGTTGTTTGCTGTCTTTGACTCCAACTGTAGTCATATTCCAACTCCGTTCAATAGGCAAATGATTTATTGGGTAGCAAGCCATACCAATGACTACCCTATGCAGACATCAGAGTAGCCTTTGCATCGCATTTTTAGCGCAGTGTAAACACTGAAATAATCAACATATGACACTTAGATATGTAAGTGTTATCCACACCAGTGTCTTTCTGTTTATTAAGTATATTTTTCCTAGGGAGATAATAGTATATTTGTACTATAGATGGTTTACTCTTGTCAAGAAACAATTAAAGCTATTTAAGAATTTGAAGACTTAAAGTTACTAAAAATTATTGACAGCTTCGCATCCCAGTGTTTTATAATATAAAACCATTACTGTGACTTCTGTTACCTTTTGTAAAGGAAATCTAAAAGAATTAACCTTAGTAGAAGTGCGGTTGCCCTAAGGCTAGATAATAGATTTGATCATCGTAATTGATACAAGCACAGTCCTAGACTTTTGTGATATCAATGTATACAAGTGAATCTACCAAGTACTCTACTAGAACGGACATTGGACAAACCTGCCGTGTTCTAGTAGTAGAAGATGAAGAACTAATCCAGGAAATGCTAGCTGTAGCCCTGGAAGAGGAAGGCTATGGGGTGATAACTGTCCCCGATGGGCGGTCTGCTGTAGAGTATCTCAAAAGTTTTGAAACCAGCTCAGGGGAACTTCCCTTTGATTTGATCATCCTTGATTTGATGCTACCTCAGATTAATGGGTTAGATATTTGCCGTTTGTTGCGTCATCAAGGAAACCCTGTACCCATTTTAATGCTTAGTGCTAAGGGTAGCGAAACTGACCGTGTTTTGGGGTTAGAGGTGGGAGCAGATGACTACCTGACGAAACCTTTTAGTATGCGCGAGTTAGTAGCCCGATGTCGTGCGTTACTCCGACGTCAACGCCTAAGCAATTTGCCACAATTACCAGTATTAAAATTCAAGGATGTTACTTTGAATCCTCAAGAATGTCGCGTGCTGGTTCGTGGTCAAGAGGTGAGTCTTTCCCCGAAAGAATTTCGCTTGCTGGAACTATTTATGAGTTACGCCCGACGGGTTTGGTCACGGGAACAATTATTGGATCAGGTTTGGGGTCCAGATTTCGTTGGGGATAGTAAAACCGTAGATGTTCACATCCGTTGGTTGCGTGAAAAATTAGAGCAAGATCCTAGCCATCCCGAATATATTGTGACTGTAAGAGGTTTTGGCTATAGGTTTGGATAATTAGTTTAGATAGTTGTTAGTTTTTAGTAGTCAGCAAAAAACTAACAACTCGAATGCTCTTATTGGGATTGGCATTTTTTCTCGGTTTAGCGGTAGGCATTGGGTTTTGGGTTTGGCAACAGGTTCAACTTAACCGCTACCTGGGGCGCGTACTCCAACCGTTTACCTCCCACTTTGATAAAGTAGGACTACCCTTGATTCCTCGATTGCAGCAGGAAATACTGAGGGTGAAGCAGGAACGACAAGATTTACAGCAGTCTTTGCAAACTTATCAAGATGTACTGGAATTTGCACCAGTGGGATATCTACAGGTAGATGAAGAAAATCAACTGCTATGGTGCAATCAACAAGCGCAAAAAACTTTATATCTGCAAAAGTGGCAACCAGGAGAGGTCAGGTTGTTGCTGGAGTTGGTACGGTCTTATGAGCTGGATCATTTAATTGAACAAACTCGTGATTGGCAAAAACCAGAGACGAGGGAGTGGGTATTTCACCCATCATGTGATAACGCAGCAGAGATGCCAAAAATGAAGTCTCTGGCTTTGCGAGCATCTAGCTTGCCTTTACCTAATGGACAAGTAGGAGTATTTTTAGAAAATCGTCAACCCCTATTGGATATAAATCAAGCACGCGATCGCTCTTTTTCTGATTTAGCCCACGAACTCAGAACCCCCTTGACTTCCATTCGCTTGGTTGTGGAAACTTTACAAAACCGCTTAGAACCACCTTTAAATCGCTGGGTTAACCGCCTGATGCAAGAAGTCGATCGCCTGATTAGCTTGGTGCAAAGCTGGTTAGAACTCACCCAAATGGAAGCAAATCCCAACATACAATTGCAAGCCAAAGCTGTAGAATTGCGATCGCTAATTACATCTGTTTGGGAAACCCTAGAACCTTTAGCACAGCGACAAAATCTGTCTCTGACCTATTCTGGTCCCGAAAATCTTTGGATTAAGGCAGATCAAGCCCGTATTTACCAAGTTTTTCTCAACTTACTAGACAACAGCATTAAGTACAGTCTCCCTTCTACAAGCATTCACGTCCAAGCAAAAATCCTACCAACGAATAATAATGAGGGCAATTCTGGTTTCTCATGCTTAGAAATAAATCTTATTGATTCGGGAGTAGGTTTTTCCGAAGCAGATTTACCCCACGTTTTTGAGCGATTTTACCGGGGAGATAAAGCGCGAACCCATTCCCCACAGGATAATAATTCTATCGGGGCGATCGTTGGTAATGGCTTAGGTTTAGCGATCGTTCAGCAAATACTTCTCGCCCACGGTGGTTCAATCAAAGCCATGAATGATCCAGAAACCGGTGGGGCGTGGATGCAAATTCAATTTCCTGAAGTCATGGCAAACTCCCTAACCCAAGACTATAGTTAAGAATATCTTCAGCTTTGAGATTACAAGTGTGAAAGCTGTCCGTTATAGTCCCAATCCTCAAAGACCCCAGCTGGCACGCGGTATTAGGCGTTTAGAACGGGATGTATTACGCATGGGAGCTTTGGTAGAACAATCATTTCGCCTTAGCCACCAAGCTTTATTTTCTCGTGACTTAGCAGCAGCTGAGGAACTTCCGCTATTAGATAAAAAAATCGATCGTTTTTATAGACAAATAGAATCAGACTGTACAGCGATTATGACGCTGCAATCACCTACGCCACAAGATTTGCGTTGCTTAAGTGCTTTTATGCAGTTGGTGCGAGACTTAGAGCGTATCGGCGATTATGCTGAGGATTTAGCTGAGATTGCGATTAAAATCTTTCCTTATGCGCCTCATACGTCTTTACCAGAGATTGAAGTTATGTCCCATCACGCTCAGGCAATGTTAGCAACTAGCTTAGTGGCTTTAGCAAATTTTGATGAAGCAAGAGGGCGATGTTTAAAGCATCTGGATGATACTGTAGACGATGCCTACGATCGCGTTTATCAGACTTTAGCTCAACAACGCGATGTACCAGGTGTCGTCGAGCCTATTGTGCTGCTAGCCCTGGCAATTCGTTGTCTGGAACGTATGGCAGATCATGCCACTAACATCGGTCAAAGGGTAGCATATATCGTCACTGGTCAACGCTCTTAATCAAATCAGTAGTTATCAAGCTTTGAGTGAGAGGATATCTCCGAAGTATCAAATATTTTTTGATCCCCTCAATTCGGATTAAACAAGCCGGAATCAGATTTTCCAAATCCTCCTTCCAAATGGGGGATTTGGCAGGATATCTAAGTCTTTGTGTTAAAGATTTAAACCCTAACTTGGTTCTTGGCAACTTTTGGTGATCTTGGTTGGGGCAAGGCAGAAGGCAGAGGGCAGAGGGCAGAAGTCGGAAGGGTAGAAGTAATAAATTCAAGCTTTGAGTTTGTTTAAGCTAGCAACTAATATACTTTGCATTTCCTCGACCTCATTCAATAGGGGAGTGAAAAGGTTTTTGTCAGCTAAATCTACTTCTTTAGCTATGATTAATTGGGTATCAAGTTCTCTCAAAGAGCCTAATGCAATATGTAAAAACTGTATGTATTCTGGCTTTGAGCGCCTTCCATAGCCTTCAGCTATATTGGATGCTACAGATACAGAAGAACGTCGGATTTGGCTGGTTAAACCATACAATTCTGATTGAGGAAATAGGCGGGTAAATTTATAACAATTGATAGCAAGTTGAACCGCCCTTTGCCAGATAAACTGATTTCTATAACTCATATAATCAAGTGTAAATTGTCAAAATTTTCTCCTCAAATAGCCAACAAAAATCGTCGTTCAAGTAAATCTATTTTGGCGCGACCATACATCTGTCGCTTTAACATTTTCAAGCGATTAATATGGCCTTCAACTGGGCCATTACTAACTGACATAGTTACACCTGCTTTCACAGCATTGTAGTCAGACTCTAAACTAACAGCGAAGGAGCGCAACAAAGAAACAGAGCTGTTTTTAGCTTTGTTGAACCAAGCATCGAGCTGCTCAGGTAGGCGTTGACGCACAAGGAATGCAAACTGTTGAGCTAGTTCAATAGCTGACTTCAAATCAGAATGGGCTGTTTGTAGTTGAGCGATGATTTCACGCTCATTAGGCTGTATTAATTCTGGTCGTCGCAAGACTAAAGCTGTGACGCGACTGGGGGTGAGAGGACGATGGGAGGAAGAACTAACCCTAGGGGACGCATTTTTCTTTGAACACTTTGCTGGCCCAAATCCGGGCAAGGTCTTGAGATAACGAGTGAAGCGAGCGACCGTGGCATAACCACCGATATAGCCGCAGGTGCGAATTTCTTCAAACAGTTCTTGGGTGTTGTGGTTCCCGCTATTCCAGCGACTGAGGAGGTAATCATGATAAGGGTTGAGAAGACTCAGACCGTGGTCGCTACGTTCACGACGTTCGGTAAAAGTTGAGCTACGCAAGTAATTGAATACGGTAGTTTTAGAAACTCCCAGCTCTTGAGCGATTGCTAGCCCTGAGAAGCCAACAGACCGCAGTCTCCAAACTTGCTCATGGATTTCCCTCCGTCTATCCCGTGCTTTGGCGGATTGAACTTTTCTTTTTAAAGATGTGTTTTGGGGAAACCTTGGCACAACTGAACTTTTATTAGTCTCAGCAATCATGGAAAGGTTATCGGGGAAAGGCAGAGAGCAGACGGCAGACGGCAGAAGGTTGGTTTGAGGGTTTTCCTGTGCAGCCAATCCGTCTGTATTCTCTGCCAAAAAGGGTTTAAGACCCCCAGCCAAGTTTTGAATTTCAGTGGTCTGCAATTGGGTGGGGTATGTATCCCCATCCAATTCCCCAATGCCTTCTTCAAGTGCTGTTTCCACCTCTAAATGCACTTTAGTATTAGTACTAAATACTTGTTTCTCCACTTCTTTAAGTACTTTGGCGTGAATACCAAAGACTTGATAGAGCGTTTGAGATAAGTTCTGCAATAAGTGAAAACGGTCTGCAACTTGAATGGCTTCTGGCGCGCCTTGACGAATACCACTTTCATAAGTTTTTGACCGATCTCGTGAGACGACTTTGACACCAGGGTGAGCTTTTAACCATTCTGCTAAGGTTTCAGCTTTTGCGTCTTTGAGTAGAGCGATTGGTCGGCTACGTTCCAGGTCAATCAATGCTGTGCCGTAAGTTTTGCATTTGCGAAAACAAAAGTCGTCTACCCCAAGAGTATGTGGCGTTACGATTGATGGCAGTGGGATTGAGCGGACTAAATTTAACAGTGTGTTGCGAGAAACTTTTATCCCCCATTGCTGTGAGAGTCTTACCCCTGCTGCACCACCCACAGATAAACCAATTGCGCTCAGTCGTTGCGCTAAACGCTGAGTCCTTCGCGCCCAAGGTGCGGTTACACTTGTCAGCCTTTCGGTAAAAATACGCCGTTTACATAAAGTGTTAATGCAAAAAAACTTTCGCACCCGTAACTGTAGGGTAATACTGTAATCAGCCCAGGGCAGGTCTGTTAACTTACGTTCGTAGCGGCTATGAATTCGGTGAGTTGGGTGGTTACAAACTGGGCAATTAATGACAGTTTGCATCGCAGAGACAATCAACGTAATCGTCCCTTGTACTTTGTCAAATTGCCATCTCTTCAGTTGAAGGTTTGTTGTATCAGGTAACAGGTGGTATAGCAATTCCATACCAAAAGTTTGACGGAGTAAAGTTTGAAGTTAGTAATTCAATTCTATCCCTTCCTCCTTCTTTTTTTCCCCCCTTCTGCCTTCTGCCCTCTGCCCTCTGCCTTCCCCCAAGCGAGATCACCAAAAGTTGCCAAGAACCCCTAACTTAAACCGGGAATGGTATAACTTTTAATAAAGTAGCACAAAATTAACTAAATATTTTACAAAAAGCTTACCTGTTCTTAAACTTCCACAATTAGAGTAACGGAGAAACAACTAAACAATTTTCTAGTATCTCAGTTAGTAAATGGCATCAATCAAAAGTTGTTGCCATTGTTAAGCTGTTGATTTAATTGCTCGTTGTTGAAACTTCACATAAGTAAATTTTGATATCTAAAAAAATTAGATTTTTTTAATAATTGTAAGTAGCAATAATCCCTAATAATCTCTGTGGTTACCGTTGATGATGTATTCCACAATTCCCAATGCTAAATCTCCAGGGCTGTCAAATAATTCTGCTTTAGGAGGACAGTTATCACAATGCTTATTTACTCGTCGGGAAGTCATTCCACCTCGATATGATGTACTTTGGCGCATTGAACATGGTGCAGTTCGTACCCTAACTTGGAGTGAAGACGGAACATTCATCACTCTCGGTTATTGGGGACTAGGAGATCTAATTGGTTATCCTTTGTCCAAAATAAAGCCTTACCAAATTGAATGTCTCTCAGTTGTAGAAGTTAGCATTGTGCCCCCTCATTTGTGGCATCAAGATATAAATGCTTTGTTATCTCACATTCAACAAGCAGAAGACTTACTCAGCATAGTACATCGTAAACCAATTTCGTTGCGTTTATGGCAATTTTTAGTCTGGTTAAGTGAAAAATTTGGACGGGACATAGACAAAGGGAAGCTAATAGATCTGAATATTACTCATCAGGATATTGCAGAAGTTTTAAATACTACACGAGTAACAGTTACCCGACTTTTACAGCAGTTTGAGGAAGAAGGAACAGTTTTACGTCACAAGCGCCGCATTATTTTGCAGTTACCAAAATGAGTTCGCCAGTCTATTAATTTGCTTGTATTAATTACAGGACATCATGTATAATCGGTTTTGTGATTGTGTGTGGAATCCCCGAAAGTAAAGTGCTTTAGGCATTTTAGATTGATTGGATTAATTAGGTGTGAGTGAAATAAAAAACATGACAAAGCAATTCTGGAATCTTATTAAGGTCAGTCCGGTTGTTCTAGCCGCTACATTTTTCGCTGCTAATAGTGGGTTAGCTGCTGAAGTTAATAACGAAAACGAACAATTAACAAATGTTGCCCAGTTATCTGATGCCCAAGATGCTAACAATATGGGTCAGGTAACATCAGTTTCTCAGTTTTCGGACGTACAGCCTACAGATTGGGCATTCCAAGCTTTACAATCCTTAGTTGAACGTTACGGTTGTATTGCAGGTTATCCAAACAGTACCTATCGTGGTAATCGTGCTTTGACCCGTTATGAATTTGCCGCAGGTTTGAATGCCTGTTTAGATCGGGTTAACGAACTAATTGCTACAGCTACCGCTGATTTGGTTAGCAAACAAGACCTGGCTACTTTACAACGTTTACAAGAAGAATACTCTGCTGAACTAGCAACTCTGCGTGGTCGTGTTGATGGACTAGAAGCCCGCACTTCTGAATTGGAAGCTAATCAATTCTCCACCACTACCAAGTTAGTTGGAGAAGCGATTTTCAACGTATCTCAGCCTTTTGGTGGAAATAGAGCGGTTGCAGCTGGTAATTCAAATCAGAATCTAGACGCAAATACCACATTTGATGACCGCGTTCGTTTGAACTTGTATAGCAGTTTCATGGGTACAGACCAGTTGCAAACTCGGTTGAATGCTGGAAACATCATCTCTAATGCTGGTGTAACTGGTACAAACATGACCCGCTTAGGTTTTGATGGTGTTACTGGGACTGGTAACTCTGTTGTAATCGATAAAATCAACTATGCTTTCAACTTGACTGATGCAGTGCGCGTTAAAATTGACGCTACTGGTGCTGAGTTATACGAAAACGTCAATAACTTCAACTCTGACTTTGCAAGCTCTGGTAAAGGTGCGCTCTCCCGGTATGGACGTTTCAGTCCTATATATCGCCAAGGTCAAGGTGGTGCTGGTTTAACTGTCACCTTCAATCCTAAAGGTCCTATTAGCTTGAGTGGTGCTTATGTAGCTAGGACTGCTAACGATCCTACCGTGAATAATGGACTGTTTAATGGTGATAGCGTCATCTTCGGTCAATTATCTTTCAAACCCAGCGAAGCTTTTAATATTGGTCTAACCTACGCCCGTACTTACCAAACTGATGGTGCTAACAACAACCTTTTCCAGAGTACAGGTAGCGCTTTTGCTAACAATCCCTTTGGAAATGGCACTCGTACCGAATCCAACAATTATGGTGTAGAAGCTAGTTTTCAATTTAGCCCTAAATTGGTTATTAGTGGTTGGGGAGGCTATACAACTGCTGATGCTCTTACTGGTGCTAATGCTGGTAGAGACGCTGAAGCTTGGTACTACGGTGCAACACTTGCTTTGAGAGACTTTGGTAAAGAAGGTAACGTTTTAGGTATTATTTTTGGTCAACCACCCAGAATTAGTGGTGGTAGCATCAAAACAGGTAGTAACTTAGACTCTGGCACCTCTTATCATTTAGAGGGTCTTTACAAGTACAAGGTTTCCGATAATATTCAAGTCACTCCTGGCTTGTTGGTAATCTTCAATCCAGAAAACAACGACAATAATGATACTGAATATGTAGGTACTCTGCGTACTACCTTCAGCTTCTAAAATTGGTGATGAAGTATAAAGCTCGGAATTAGATAAACAAAACCCCACTTTTAGGTGGGGTTTTGTTTAGGAAGAAAATTAGCTATGTAGGATTATAGTCTGACTGAGTGGATATATCTTTTGGGGGGCGATCGCTACTCCAAGCCCACCAAACACTACCACAGTGGCAATAATAGAACTCTTGCCATTTGCGACGACGGTCTTCTGTAAGCACAGGCGATCGCCTATTTAACCAAACTTTTTCAGCTTCTAGGCTACTTGAGCGGCAGTTAGGACAGCAAAACTCATAAGCGTGTATTGCTTGATTCGTCCATTCAGGTGGGAGAGGAGCAAAAGCGTCCATGATTAGGACAGGGAATTAAGAGTTGGGAATTGGAAATAGTGTAGTTGAATCAATTCAAAAATTCTCACAAATATTTCGGCCAAATAATCGAAAAGGCTATCAAACCCTAATTATTCACTTGAACGAGAATCTGCAAGAACTGGTTTCAAAGTTTTGTAAATATTTGGATTGGAACTTTTAGCATTGGTCTATGGGAAAAGACTACCACAAAGCTTGTCTAACAAGTTAATCTCATTACGAAGGTTACTAGAGCCTCAACGTCGGAGCATTCCAATCAAGCTTAAATCTTTTCTCTCACCCCTAGCCCCTCTCCCATATAACGTTGAGGGGAGACATAACTCTAGTTCCCCTTCCTTCTCACAAACATGGGAGAAGGGATTAGGGGATTAGGGCTATCAAGGTTTTTGCACATTTGGGAATGCTCCCCTCAACGTTATATGGAAGGACACCAACGCAACCACTTGACATTTGACCTAAGTCTTTAACTTAATACCAATGGCGAGACGACCAACCCCCAAAAAGTAGCTGAGTATTTTTTAAATTAGGCAATAATTATCAAAAAGTAAATTTTTCCGGTAAAAATAGCTAGTAGCGCAGATAATTGCCTCAAAGCTCAGTATTCAGGAGAACCCAAGAATGATTTTACACGGTGGCCGTAGAGTTCTAGCTGCATTTTTGCTGTCCGTATTACTACTGACAACATCCTGTGCGGCAAAAACACCTGGACGTTTTGACCAAGCGCAACAAGATAGCAGTCGGCAAAAAAGCGGTCAAGCCGTGACCAAAACCGCAACTCAAGGTAGTGAATTTAACAAATTTTTCCCCAAAGCGGGTGATGGCTACCAACGCGTCTACACTCAAGAGAAAAAAGGTTTTGCTGAAGCGAAGTTAAAAAAAGGCGGTAAAGATATAGCGATGCTATCTATATCAGATACCAGCAGTATATCTGGTGCAGCAGCAAAATTCGCCAAAAGCACCAAAAAAATAGGTGGTTATCCCGCACTAGAAGTTGGCAACACGCAAACTGCAATTTTAGTAGGTAAGTATCAAGTAAAAGTACTTTCCCGCGATCCGTCATTTAAAGCTAGCGATCGCGCAGATTGGTTAGAGAAATTTAACCTCAGTGGTCTAGCTAAACTGTAATGAACCCGATTCTCAACATAAATATAACAAATCTTAAATCAGGAGACTTTTGTGAGCAAATCAATTTTTGAGTTGGTCGATCAATTGCCAACCAGCGGCTTGACTATTTCTCTGCTAAACTCACTCGATTTTGTTGCTCCTGGCCAGTGGCAAAATACTGTCGGCTTTGTCAACACTATTAAGACAGTCACCGGCGAAACTGACGAAGATTTAATTCAGCAAATTGGCGAACGAGCAATTTATTTGTTCAACGACAAATCCCAAGGATACCAAACAGCGTTGTGGCTATATCAAACTGTTGACAGTACAGATAGAGCTCTTGGTGCAGCCGCTTTAGCTAACAAAGTCGGTGAGAAAATTCCTTTATTGGGTTTTTTAAACTCTGTCACTCCCAAAGCTGACAAAGCCCAAACTATCGATTTGACACTGAAATTAGTCGCTGAATTAGTGGCTTTCTGCCAAATTAACGGCATTCCTGGAGACAGTATTGGAGATTTTGTCGCCTCTTTGGGTGAGTATAGCGGTGAGTCACTAATTCGTATGGTGGCATTGGTTTGTGTTGATGGTTTGATACCTTTGGGACCAGACTTTATCAGCAAAGCTTTATCTACGATTAATCAGACAAATCCACAGGAGTTAGAACAAAACTCGACTTTCCAAGGCATTAAAGATGTGATTCCAGGTAACAACCCCGCTGGGAAACTCAACTTTATCGGCGAAAGCTTTGATTCAGTAAAAGGTTGGATGAGTGGGCTAGTCAGTGCTAATAATTTAACGCCACAAAAGGTTGTCCACAACTTGCAAAGTTTTGTTGATATTGCAGATGACAAGTTAGATTATCTGGCAGCATTCCTGGATGTATCAACAAATTATTATGAACACACAGGTACGCAAACTTTAGCGCGTCGCTTAATTGAACGGGCGGTAGCTGAGATTTAGATTGATGGGGAATGGGGAGTGAGGAGTGGGGACAAGGGGACAAAGGGATAAACAAAACTTCTAACTCCTAACTCCCAACTCAGCACGGGCTAAACGCCCCGCTATCCATGTACAGCACTCAGCCCAATGCCCATTAGGGTAAATGCAAATCTGCCGCGATCGCATATAGGTAAGGTTGAAAAATAGCTAAATTTTCTAGTTTCTCAAACTTACCTGTTTGCGTTGCTGGGTCAAAGGCAGTTGTAATGACGTAAAGTTTAGTGCCATCAAAGGCAACATGACCAATATATTGCTCTTGTATTCCACCTTGTTGTTTAAGTCCAGCAAACCCATAGCGGATTCCCTGAAGCTTACCAACTGGTGCTAATTGCACTGGATACGATGAAAAAATAATTTCTTTTCCATATCTACTCTGACGATCTTTAGCGAAAGTAGTGTATTTATCTGCAACCCAAGCCTTAAGCGCTGTCAATACCTCACTTTGGTAGTTAGAATTCTGGTAGTCAATTTGAGAACCAGTTGGAATACCCGCAGCTATCAGTCTCTTTTGAAAATCCTGATTGTTTGTTAGTGGATAAATATTAATCTCAACTGTACCCAAAAGTTGTCCTCTAGAGGAGACACACAATAAGAGCGTACTTCCCTTACATGCAACAACTTGCCAGTTAGTTGGAGCATAAGTATTTCCCAAAATTTTCTGCCAGATATTTTCTTCACTAGGGTTGGAAGATTTGGCGATCGCGGGGGGTTTTGGCGCTTTGGTTGGAGAAAATTGCGGGAAAATAAATTTTGCTCCCACTGGGATTGACACCAGCAAGATAGAACCTAATAGTAAATGATAAAGTCGTAACATTTTCCTGAAAATCTAGAGTCAAGGATTGCAGACTGGCTAAAAATTCCTAATGGGCTACGTCCTGCTTCTCTACGAGACGCTGCGCGTAGCTTGCTTCTTTGCAGGAGTACGCTCAGGTAATTCGTAATGTTTATGTGATTTTTCTACATTCTTGTAGCAGAATTGCGTATTGACAAACGCAATGGTATCTTAACCTGTTACTGATGTAATAACCTTAGAACTTTCTTTGTGTTTTTTACTTCTTTGTGGATGAGTCTATTAAAAGCACTAAATACTCAATAATGAAATTCAGCGAAATCATACACCAACTTGGCAACGCTGTCACTAACCACAGTCTAACTACTAACACAGACCAAGATCCAGAAATTATAGGAGTAGCAGCCATTGATGAAGCTACTATCGGTACTGTCAGCTATGTGGAGGGAGCTAAATTTGGGTCTTTTATCGGTAAAACCAATGCTAGTGCGTTAATTTTGCCCCAGGATGAAAAATTACAGGCCCTTGCACAAGAACACGGTGTTGTTTGGCTAACAACTCCAGAGCCGCGACTGTTGTTTGCGAAAGCGATCGCCATTTTTTACCAACCATATCGCCCTGTTGCAGAAATTCATCCTAGCGCTGTGATTCACTCTACGGCAAAAATTGGTAGTGATGTTTCTATTGGCGCTCATGTTGTCATTGAACAAGAAGTGGAAATTGGTAATGGTGCAATCATCCATCCGAATGTAGTGGTCTATCCAGATGTCAAAATAGGCGATCGCACTATCTTACACGCCAATTGCACCATCCACGAACGCACCCACATCGGTGCAGATTGCGTAATTCATAGTGGCGCTGTTATTGGTGCAGAAGGTTTTGGTTTTGTTCCTACCCGTACTGGTTGGTTCAAAATGGAACAATCCGGCTATACAGTCTTAGAAGACGGTGTGGTAATTGGCTGTAACAGTGCCGTTGACCGTCCAGCCGTAGGAGAAACACGGATACGCTGCAATACAATAATTGATAACTTAGTGCAAATAGGTCACGGTTGTCAAATAGGTACTGGGTGTGCAATAGCAGGTCAGGCTGGCTTGTCCGGGGGTGTCAAACTGGGGAATCGCGTTATTTTAGCTGGACAAGCAGGAATCGCCAATAAAGTGAAGTTGGGAGATGGAGTGACCGTATCCGCCCAAGCAGGAATTCTCAGTGATGTTGCACCCGGAGAAATTGTTTCAGGAACTCCCGCAATGCCTCACAAAACATATCTCAAGGCATCTGCTATTTATCGTCGCCTCCCTGATATGTATCAATTATTAAAACAATTGCAACGTAAATTCAACAATAGTAATGGTTAATAGGAGCTAGTGTAACGATGACAATTCGTAGGTTAGCATGCCTATCTGTGCTAGCCTAACGCCCATCATCTTCAAATAAAAACACCAATATCTAAGCTTTGAACTCACAAATTTGAGAATTACCAAATTTTTAGATAAAATATTTTTTACAAAGGTATTGACAAATTAAGAAATCAAGGTTATTAACTTAAATACCAGCAAGGTTTACAAAAACCAAAAAAACCAAAAATCCGTCGCAGCTGTTGTGAACTTGCTGCGGCGGACGAAGGAAAAATTAAAACGCTGAAATAGAGCAGGGAAAATGGTTGCGCCACAAGGATAGAAAGCGGGCAAAAATGAAGAAGGAAATTTACCTTATTACTTTGTACTTTTTACCTTGTACCTTTTACCCAGTCTCTCTCTCAGCGTTTCCTACTGTGCTAGATGTGCAAAATATATAGTTTTTAGTAGAATAGAAAAGTATTGTAAGGATCATTTTTGATGTATCTTACTAAACAGTAAACGCAAACGATTTATCAAAAAACTTTGATTTGCAGGTATTTGGGCGATCGCTGCGGTAATTACCAGAGAAAATAAATAAAAAATTAAATTTAGTAGAATCACTGTACTCAATCAGGAGACAGGAGGTAGAAGGCAGTATAGGGCAGAGTAAAGCCTTCTATTATCCAAGTTCCTGTAAAACTTGTTTCATACGGACTCCCTTTCTTTCTAAATAATGCAATTTAAAAGCTTAAGTGCTGGTATCAATTTTGGAGTATCTTATCTGATAGCTGCATAATTAGTTTCATAAATAACAAGTGTTTCTTTAGCCTGTATAGACACAGAGGTACTTTCTGGAATAGCTTGTAATAAATTAATTGCTTGCTCCCATTTGTCTTTTGCTTGCTGATGAGCTAATACTGAATGAGGTGAATTCTGGACAAAGAAAGTAGCTTCTGTTGCTAGTTTTTGGGCTGATTCTAAGTTCGCAGCTGCTTTTTTCTCAGTTAATACTCTTTGACTAATAGCATGATAATTAATCCGATAACGAACCAATTTATTTCTTGCTCGGTCATAAACAGATGTTTGATTAGGAATACTATCTAATAAGTTTATTGCCTGATGCCATTTAGTTTTTGCTTGTTGCCAAACTTGTAGAGAATGTGGCGGATTTTGAACTAGAGAAGAAGCCTCCATCCCAAATTTTTGAGCATATTTAAAATTGGCGATCGCTCTTTGTTCCACAGTTAAATTTTGAGTCTGTAATTGTCGAGTTTGGTCTTTAATTTTCCAACCACCAAAACCCAAGACTAATAAACTTGAAACGATGACAAAAGCTGAACGTAGTATTTTTTGTCTCGAAAATTTGGCAATTATTTCTACTTTATGGCTAATAATTGCTTCCTTAGTATTTTCCTGTTCCATTTTCTTCAGGGCTTGTTCTGCCTCGTTCCCTAAAGTTTCACCCTGAATAATTAAAGCAGCAATTTTTTCTTGAAAAATATCACAATCATTGAGAATATCTGTCAATTCTTGGAATTTAACATCACTTGATATAATTAACTCATGATCGTCATCTAACCATTCTAAAGTAAATCCAGATTTACCACAAAAAGCAGATACTCCTAATAATACATTCAATAAACTATTACTACTTTTGATAGTGGTAAAAATATAATTTAGTTTTTGTTGTAACTCTAATAACTCTTTTTGATAATTGTCAAACTTTTGAATTTGATGTTGTAAATCCTTACAGTTAACTAAAAACAATTTACTATTTAAGTTTTCGACAATTACTTTAAAACTAATGGGTAGGCTTACATGATTACGATCAGAATTTAGTTGGTCGAGCAACTTCATATCACTAAGAATATCAGCAGCTATTGCTTGCAAAAAATAACCCCATTCAATCCAGGAATCAATTTTTTTTTGTAAGTCAGTTAATGAAAGTTTAGTTTCGGAATTGCCGAATTTTGCTGCAATGGCTGGATCGACTAATCCAATGCTAGGTAGAAACAAACCAACTACTGTATCAGTTCGAGAGAGTGTAGCGATCGCCGAATTTTTAATATTGTCAAATCTTAATTCGTGAACAATTAATTTTTGAATATTCCTGAGTTGTTGCTGAGCATTATCGATGATGATAATTTGTTCCATGATTTCATTAGAATCGCCAATAGTCAGCTTCAGACTCTGAATCAGTTTTGGCAGTTCACTAACAAGTATTTCTAGGTTAGCCATAAATACCCCTTAGGGATTTGTCGAAAGTTTATGCGAAACAATTAAAATGGCTTGAGTAAGAACATAAACACCTCTATTGCATCTGAGTATCCTAAATGAATGACAAATTTCTGGAACTATAGAATATATAGTTCCCGGAAATTGGATTAAAGTAACAATCTCAGTTTAAAGATCCAGACAAAGACAAAACTACCCATTCACTAACGTATGAATGAAGTTGATTTAGCATTTACCCCAGCACTAGAGTTAGCCAAATTAATCCATCGCCGGGAAGTATCACCCCTAGAGTTGGTGGAAATATATTTAGAACGTATTGGGCAGTTGAATCCCCAATTGGGAAGTTATTTTACAGTGACGGCTTCTTCAGCGATCGCAGATGCCAAAGCCAAAACAGAATTACTCACAACTACCTCAGAACTACCACCGTTTTTTGGTGTACCGATTTCTATTAAAGACCTGAATGCTGTAGCGGGTGTTACGTGTACTTATGGGAATCCAGCGTTGTTGAATAATATCCCTAACTATGATGATGGGGTTGTGACGAAGATTAAGCAAGCTGGGTTTATTATTCTCGGTAAAACAGCCACTTCGGAATTAGGTTCATTCCCATATACCGAACCTACGGGTTTTCCGCCAGCGAGAAATCCGTGGAATTTAGAATACACCCCTGGTGGTTCTAGTGGTGGCGCGGCGGCGGCGGTAGCAGCGGGATTATGTGCGATCGCTCAAGGTTCTGATGGTGGCGGCTCCATTCGGGGGCCTGCGGCTTGTTGTGGTTTGGTGGGACTGAAACCATCACGAGGTAGGGTGAGTAAAGCACCCGTAGGCGAACGCCTCGCTGGAATTGCCGTCAACGGCCCCATTGCCCGGACTGTGGCTGATGCTGCGGCTCTTTTGGATGCCATATCTGGCTATGTCACAGGCGATCCTTACTGGTTACCAGATCCGGAAAGATCATTTCTCTCTGCTACCACAACAAAACCTGGTGCTTTGCGAATTGCTTTTGACACTAGCATTTCTCCTTTGGGAGAAGCTGACGCCAACTGTCAGCAAGGCGTTCAGCAAACAGTCCAATTATTAGAACAACTCGGCCATCAAGTTGAACAGAAATCCCCAGATTTTAGCGGTTTAATTGAACCATTTCAAATCGTTTGGCAAGCTGGAGTAGCGGCGTCAGGACTTCCTCTGGAAGCCTTGCAGCCGATGAATCGCTGGCTATTTACACGCACTGGTTCCGTTAGTGAATATCTGCAAGCAGTTGCCCAAATGCAGGTAGCGGCAAGGCAAATTGTGGCGTTTTTCGATACTGTAGATGTGCTGGTATTGCCAGTTTATTTACATTCACCCATTCGGGTTGGAGAATGGGCTAATCTGAGTCCAGAAGAGATATTCCAAAATATTATTCAATGGGTAGCCCCTTGTCCGGGTGCCAATGCAACTGGACAACCAGCGATCGCTATTCCTGTAGGTTTTGATAGTAATGGTTTACCCATCAGCGTGCAGCTAATTGGTAAACCTGCGGCTGAAGCGACACTCATCAGCCTAGCAGCACAATTAGAAGCGGCTAAACCTTGGATTGGCGATCGTCCAGCCTTGGCAACATAATGCCAAAATTCTCAAAATGAAAAATACATCATAATTAGGACTACTATTTGATTTTTCAAAAGATACGTAGGGTGTGTTAGCGACAGCGTAACGCACCAAATCCTTATGAATGGTGCGTTAGGATGAAATCCGTAACGCACCCTACAATACTAGTTATTTTTTGGAACTGTATTAAGGAACTTCATCGTGAGTAAAAGTTAAGCAGATAGAAACATTCCTAGAATAAAGTGGAGTAAGATCCTATTACAGCCAGTGAACAGAGATTAATTCTATGCCTACTGCACTTTTAAAAAATGGTGAGACTGTCGAAGTCGCCGTAGAAGACTTAGAGCAGTTCATTCAAGAGAATGAAGAAAACATAGTAGTTCAACACGTCAAGCGCCGAGGAAAGCTGAGAAGGAAGTTGGCTGAGGTTGAGAACGTTGCAGTTCAGCAATAGATAATGACTGTGATGTTTTCATCAGTAAACAGCCATTCCTCTTCTTCTAGCATTTCTTGGCTTTTACCGTAAAAAACACCACAGCCTTTAAAGCATTTGTAGTCTGTTTTCGGGTCATCGCTCGGACGTGGGCTATATTCAACTTCTTTCCCTAATTCTACATATACCCATATCCCTGACCTTCCTTGAACTTGACCGTCAACCCAGCCATCAGAGGCAGACTCCTCGAAGTCCTCAGGTGTAACTTTTACTCGTAACATCTTTTCACTACTCCTTAATCTTGTTATTCACTGGTGTTATTCCCACACTTTCTCATTTTGGGTTTTAGCTCTAACATTAGTTTTTCTTCTGAGATTTACTAGTATGGGTAACACTCAAGTTCACTATCTGAGCATCAGAGGATCTTTGAATTTCAAGCTACTACCTTCGCCTAAGATGAAATTTAGAAGGGAGGTTTGCCCATTATCAAATAAAAAAACTTTTTACCCAACGTTTCTCAGAGAAAAGGGACACCCTGCAATAATTTTTGATTTTGTAAGGAGATTACATTTTTTAAAAAATGGCTTTTTGAGTAAAAAGCCACTTTTTAACCGTGATTTAGGAAAAATCGATTATTTCTGAGCGACCAACTTCTTGACCATTGCGACCACAGAATTCTGTGCTGGCTGGGATTTGAAGTGAAAAACTGGAGTTGTAATCTCAAGATTGAGGCTTGCCAAGAAGTTCAGTACCAAGATCAAGGCAACTAGTTTTGGTGGTTTTGGTTTAGGATTTTGACAAGACAAACTATTTTGCAGTCTGGATATGCTACAATAAAAGTAAGTTTTCATAATTTAGATACGAAAATAAGACCTCTAGTTAGGAGAAACCGGAGGCATTGTTAAGTTAGAAGAACACACATACACCAGTTGGCGCTGGTTTATGCAACAAGCTGAAGGCGCAAAGTTAATTCATAACTTTGTGCCTATTTTGTTGTTTGTATTCTTACAATCTCCCTTAAATATTATTTATAACATAGAATAACCACGATCACTAAACTTTTATAATTTTTATTTTCACGTCTAGTATGTCTAGTAGAATCCATTTTTAAAATATTTCAATGTTATACAATTTTTAGTCACATTTTTTCCTTTTCAAAAGTCTGTAATAGTGGTGTGATGTCTTGTTGTTGTCTTATTTCTATCTTGTTTAATTTAGAAAAAAATTAATATAAATCAAATGGAATGACTCAATATAATATCAGAAAGTAAAATAGATATATTCGTATTTTGACTAAATTTTAGTCAGATTGATTTTTGCAAGGTACTTACAAAAATCAGATAACTAGGGGTAAGATCACCGAAACTGACGTTTACCGCCACAAAGTTCAGATTTATGGAGAATCTTCCCAAATCGAATTCGCACAATAACCATATCTCTGCTTCTAAGGGCTTTGGGAGTCAATCCCCTAAAAAAGCAAAGCTAACCAACAGGCAGCAATCCCCCAATGTTGCCCAGTTATTTGCCCAAGCAGTCAACTACCACCAGCAACAGCAATTCGATCGCGCATTAACTACCTACCGACAAATCTTAGCTATCGATCCTAAATATATAGATGCGCTGACGAATTTGGGAAGTCTGCTCAAACGGTTAGGACAAGTTGAAGAAGCGATCGCTATCTACCGCCAAGGATTAGCCTTAAAACCGGAAAGTGCAGAAACTTGGTTCAATTTGGGCAATGCCCTGCAAGAAATCGGACAATTAGAAGCGGCTGAATCGGCTTTTAAGCAGACACTACAGCTCAAACCAAATTTGGGTGTTGCTCATTTCAAGTTGGCAAAAGTTCTCCAAGAACAGGAAAAATTGATTCAGGCGGTAGACTGCTATCGGCAAGCCATTGACTTAATGCCGGATTCCGCCCAAGCTTACACCAATCTGGGCAACGTCCTGAAAGCGCTGGGTCAATTAGACGCAGCGGTGACTTCCCATCGTCAAGCACTGCAACTGCAACCTAACTCGGCACAGACTTACTACAATCTGGGGAATGCCCTCACCGCCCAAGAGCAATACGAATCGGCCGCAGCAGCCTATCAGCAAACACTCCAATTGAAACCAGACTGGGCTGAAGCTCAGTTAAATCTGGCGGTTGCGTTGATTGCTTTGGAGAATTTTGAGGAGGCAGAGCAAGTTTTAAAACAGGCTGTGGTTCTGAAAAGTGACTTAACTTTAGCCCACTTCCATCTAGCCAAACTGCTACAAAAACAGGGCGACACTAGTACTGCGGAAGTCCACCTGCGCCAATGTTGGCAGCTTCAGCCCGATGAGCCAAAAATCTGGGAAGCTCTGCTGTTAGCACTGCAAACTCAAGGTAAATACTCCGAAGCGATCGCTCTGTTGCAGAATCACCTCAAACGCCACCCCGATCGAGCGATCGCTCACTACTACTTGGGCACTCTCTACAACAATCTTGGCCGCTACCTTGAGGCCATCTCGCACCTACAGCAAGCACTAGAACTCGACCCGAATCTAGCAATTGCTCACAATAATCTCGGCTATGCCTTGATTCAAAACGGACAATTGAGTGCAGGGATTGACAGTTGTCTACGGGCAATAGAAATTCAGCCGAATTTAGCGATGGCCTACCTCAATCAAGGTCTTGCCCTAAATAACCAAGGCAGAGTTCCAGAAGCGATCGCCTGCTTCCAAGAAACGCTGCGAATTGACCCAGATTACCACCCAGGTAACTCTAATCTGCTCTATGCGCTCAATTATTCCCCAGACTACAGCCCCGCTACAGTTGCCGATGCCCACCGCCAATGGGGTCAGCAAGTCACAAGTCTGACGCAGAAAGTTTTGCCTCAGAAATCATTATCCAAACTTGATTCCCAATCCAAAATTCTTCGGGTGGGCTACATCTCGCCAGACTTCCGTCAACACTCAGTTAACTATTTTTTCGAGCCAATTCTTAGGCATCACGACCCTACCCAAGTAGAAACTTTTTGCTATGCCAATGTGCCCAACCCAGATGCAGTTACCGATCGCCTTCGTGGTTTGTGCCACAACTGGCGGGATGTTTACAACATGGACGATGACCAATTAGCTGATTTAGTCCGATTCGATGACATTGACATCTTGGTAGATTTGGCCGGTCATACTGGTAGCAATCGTCTGCTGATGTTTATGCGCCAGCCCGCCCCCATTCAAGTTACTTATTTGGGCTATCCCAATACCACTGGTTTAGCGAACATAAATTATCGCCTCACCGATACTTGGGCTGATCCCCCCGGTTTGACGGATGAGTATTACACCGAAGAACTCATTCGCCTACCTCGCTGCTTTTTGTGTTATCAGCCCTCCCCCACAGCTCCAGCAGTGATGGATTTACCCGCTAAGAGTATGGGGCGAATTACCTTTGGTTCCTTCAATAACCTGCCCAAAATCACGCCAGAAGTGATTGCCCTGTGGTCAAAAATTCTCCAATCTGTACCGAATTCTCGGATAATCTTGAAGATCAGGTGGTTTGACGATGAACCAACCCGCGATCGCTATTTATCACTGTTTGCCGAGTGTGGCATTGACAGTCGCCGGGTGAAGTTAATTGGCCTAATTCCAGACCCCAATCACCACCTTGCTTTTTATGGCAACATTGACATTGCCCTCGATCCTTTTCCTTACCACGGTACAACCACCACTTGCGAAGCCTTATGGATGGGCGTTCCAGTTATTACCCTAGCTGGGCAAACTCATGTCAGCCGGGTGGCAGTTAGCTTGCTGAGTACTGTAGGACTACCTGAGTTAATTGCCTCCACACCGCAAGAGTATGTGGCCAAAGCAGTCGCTTTGGCATCCGATTTACCCACACTTGGCCAAGTGCGGGCTAATCTCCGCCAAAAAGTAGCTGCTTCTCCTCTGTGCGATGCTGTTAGTCATACCCAAGCGATGGAAGCCATCTATCGACAGTTGTGGCAAAAGTCTGTTTAACTGACAGATTAATAGCATTTCTTTTAAGTCACACTCATCACCTTGTTATTTAAGTATTTTTGATTTGTCAGTCCCTAAAGTAGGGTAGGTTAATTTTTGCAGGTCGATGCATTAAAGGTGCAGGTCCAATACTTCTCGGGTTTTGCATTTTTAACTCGGAATCGGGTTTGGGGAAAAGGGTAAAGGGTAAGGGTTAAAGGTTTTTTCTTTCCCTTTACCCTTTACCCTTTCCCCTTTTCCCCTTAACCGAGAAGTATTGGGTGCAGGTCGATGCATCAATTAAGTCCGGGTAATGACTTACAGCAGATTGCAACAGTCGTGAGGTACAGATAATCCTAGGGGCACAACATGTTGTGCCCCGAAACGTGTACTTCTTTTACCTGAAATACGCTGTATTATTAAAATCTCTTAGCGTCCTCGCATCCCCGTGTCAGCCCTGCGTCTTCTACTTCGTAACACTGTAAGGCAAATCACTAGAAGCAACTGGGTTTGGCTGATTGAGGTAATTGTAAACTAGTTGGGAAACTTGACGAATAAAGTCTCTACCTCTGGAATCTTTATACGGACGCTTAACGAAAATAGCAGCCAGGTAACGCTTACCATTAGGCATGGTTATAAATCCTGCATCACCAATCAAAAACCCAATATCTCCAGTTTTGTTGGCGATGACTGCACCTTTCCCCAAACCTGCGGGAAGCAGGGTGTGAATTGTGGTGTGACGCAAAATATCCAAGGCTTGCTCCCGACTCTGCAAAGAAACTAGTTTGTTATTAACCAACAAAGCCAGCACCCGCGCTAGATCTTGAGAACTGGTGGTGTTGGTTCCTCTCAAGTCAGCCAAAAGATGCCGAATTACTGTGTCTTTCAGTCCCCAGGTGCGGAAACGTTGATTCAGTTTCGCCGCGCCACCCAAGCGATCGATAATCATGTTGGTGGCGGTATTGTCACTGATGGTAATCATCTTAGTGATGGTTTCCAAAGCACTGTATTTCTTGCCAACTCGTTCGTATTGCATTGTTCCAGAACCATTGGTTACCAAGTCACCGCGCATGGTTAGCGTTTCATTGAGGGTGACTTTACCAGCATCTAAATCCTGAAAAAAGGCGATGAGAATTGGCAGTTTAATCGTACTAGCAGCGGGGAAAACGCGATCGCCTCCAATATCCAGATAATCGCCAGTATCTAGATCGATGAAAAACATTCCTGTTGTCAGAAAACTGTAGCGACTCATCAAGGCTTTAACTTGAGGTTCAAGTCCTTTCATCGGTGAATGCATCGGAACCACGCCAGCAAACAGAGAATCACTCACTGTCGGCGAAATATTCGATTCAGTCGGAGTTATTTCTAAAGATTTCGGCTGGGTTGCAGTCAATGGTACTGGCTTGGGTAACTGCACAGACCAATGATTGGGAGATTCCTCTTGCAGTTTTACCTGTGCTAGGTCAAAGGTGTAACCAGGCGCTAAAGTAACTACCATACGGGTAGTCTCTGCATTAAACTGCTGGATGCGAATCTCTTGAATTACTAACCCCACCCTTTGACTAGTCTGTGGATATCCGAGTGTAACTCCAGGTAAATCAATTACCAGACGGGTAGGGTTGGTAAGTAATTGCACTTTCGGTTGAACATTCTCATCTGTGGTGAAGTCCAGATGATTGCGATTGCTATCAAAATGCCAATTGGCGATCGTAGCAGCTTTGACAGTAGAGCCAAACAGGAACAAGCTTAAGAAGCTGGATAGAAGCCAGGTAAATTTTAAAATGTTTTCTTTGTGTGTGAGGAGCATGAGCGATCGCTTTGTGTGTGAGTCAGATTCTTGAAAAACAAAAACCGCCCACTATTAAAGCATAATTATCAAAAGTTTTGTAAATTATGTGCTTATACGAAAAAGCATTTGTTACGAGTGTTTAATTTAATCAGTATATGAGTATTACGTGCTAAGCTGATGCGCGTCTAAAGTATATAAGCACTCTTGATGGTCGTTGACTGTTGACGGGTTTTCAGTCAACGACCATCAGTCATCAGGTAAATGTACAAATTAAATATGTAACAGCTTACTCTCCTTAGTTAATTACAAATTATTCCCAGTATGTCTATAAAAGCTTGCCATATTAATAAATTCAGCTTATGGAAATTTTGTATAGTAGCCTGTACTATTAGTTTCTCCCTCAGCGGTTGTACACCTGAAAAAAGAGCCATGCTGCGAGTAACTGCGGAAAATTTCCGCGATAGAGCAGCTGACGCGATTACATCGGTGAAACAAATCTATCAACTTCATGATTTACCCACAAATGATAATTCAGCGATCGACCGATTACTAAATGATACTAGTATTCAATTCGCAATTCCTGGAGAAGTAAATACAATTATCACAGGAAAAAGTCAGCAAAATATCCACTCATCAGATGTCGATCAAGCACTCGATTCATTGCAATTAGAATATGATACAGCAGTCGAGGTATTTAACAAAATTGAAACAATTGATTACGAAAGTGCCAGGATAGTTGCTGAAACTGCCAAACCTGCACGATGCTTAACAGTAAAAATGCTACTTTTAGCCAAAAGAATTCAGGAAAGACCACCAAGACCAAACGATCCGGAACGGGTGCTAATCAGCATTGAGTTAAAGCGTCTCGCTGACGAATATAGAAATTTAACTATATCCTCACAACCACAAGCAGAAGAAATTCAGCTTCAAGTTGCTAAACAAGAAGAAATTAAGCGTCAAGTTGCTAAACAGATAGATGAGTGGCGAAAAGTTAATTTTTTTGAACAACAAAGTTTGAATGAATCTATCTTGAAGCTTTTGGTAGCAGCTGACACTGGACGAAAACTCTCAGAACTGATTGATGACTATCCTAATGTTAGCTTTGAAGTTCTTGCTGCTAGAGTTACTCAGATTGTGGGGGTAGCTACCAGTTTAAGTGGCAACAACTACAATTCAATCATTACAAAAATTAATACTCTTCAAAACCAAATTAATCAAGATCAAATTTTGAAGGAATTTATGAAAGAAATCTCTGTTAAAAATAGACAGATGCAACCAGCAAATTCTCAATTATGTCAATAATATTTAGAGTCTAACTAGTATTGTAAAACTTTTGATAAGTTCCTAGTAAGAACTGAAGTGCTTAAAAAACTAAGGACTAAAGTCCTTACTACAAACATGTATGATACACGCTAATAATCATCAATAATACTTACCAAGTTAATTGAATATATAAATTATGGCTAACAATAAAATTTTAGATAATTTTGCAGAAATCATTTCTCAGCTGAAAGAAGTTCCTGGAAATCAAATTGAATTAGAACAACTCAATAGTACAGAAGAAAAATTACAAAATATTCTCTTTCAGCTTGAATTTGAACTTGTCAATGCACGAGAGCAAAAAAAATGGGAGGAAGTAACCAAGCTCGAGTTAGCGATTAGCGAATGCCAACGTACTATCGATAAGGTAAGAGCCGCGATTCTAAAGGTTATTATCATCGGAATTAATCCAGAAAATCGGGCAGAGATGCAGAAAATATTACACGAAATCCAGACTGCACGTCAAACTCAGGTATATATAGATTTTGCTATCCGCTTACTAGTGTTTCTGCGTAGGCTATTCTTGTAAGTGAGGCGGTAGAAATAAACTAAATTCTGTTGTGAAACATGCTTAAAACCCTTATCAATGAATAATGACAAAGGACAAATTAAAGTTCTACCAGTTAGTTTTAATTGCGCCGACCTACTAAATCACCTTGATTAATTAATACAGGTTAAAATCCTAAATCTACGGCAATACGATGGGCACAAGCAAACCCAGAAAAAGCTACTGCATTCAACCCCTGACCGGGAAAGGTACTATCCCCTACACAATAAAGTCCTGGAATAGCAGTGCGATTAAAGGGCATCTTCAACAATCCCCGCAACTTGCGTCGGGGAATTGGCCCATATGTGCCATCTTCACGACCCAAAAAGCGGCGATGGGTGCGAGGTGTCCCCACCTCTAAATAATCTAATCCGGCATCTAAACCGGGAAAAATCTTCTCTAGACGGTCAATAATTCGCCAAGCCGCCTCTTCTTTCTTCGCTTCGTACTCACTTGCAGAAAGTTCTAACCAATCATCAATCCAGTGAGGCGTGAAGCAATGAATGATGTGATATCTATTTGGTGCTAAATCTGGGTCAAGCAATGTGGGAATAGAAACAAAAACTGTGCCTTCTGCTGCTGTCATCTTTTCCCAATCTTCCAGCAAAATATGGTGGCATTCTGTCCCCGCAGGTAAAACTGACTCTTTTACCCCCATGTGCAAACTCAAGAAGCTAGGTGATTTTTGGTAATTTTGTTGCCAATTTTTCTCATTAAGTGGCATTCTTCCTGCTGGTATTAATTGTTCAAATGTATCCCAGCGTGTAGCATTAGAAACTATGCGTTTACCCCGATATACTTTACCGTTAGCTAGCTGTACACCTACTGCTTTTCCCTGTTCTATGAGAATTTTCGTCACCCTAGCTTGGTACTGAATCTTACTTCCAGCCTTCTCTAGACCTTCCACAAGTCTTTGGGCAATTTGTCCTACCCCGCCTTTGGGATAATTAACTCCGCCGTAATGCCTATCAGAAAAGACCATTCCGGCATTAATCATTGGTGTCATGTCCGATGGAACCACCGACCAGCAATAACACTCGATATCGATAAATTTCAATAATTGCCGATCTTTGATGTAGCGCCGCGCCACGTCCCCAGCATTTTGGGGCAGATACTTAACTAAACCAAGACAAACCAAAGGATGCTGGAAAAAGACTCGCAATAGATACCGAGGTTCTTCCAGCGACAGCAAGTCCATACTATTGAGGCACTTGAATACTTTTTGGCATTTGTCATAAAAGCGACGAATCCCCTGTTCTTCATGGGGAAAATGAGCAATAAGATTTTGCAAAAATTTTTCATAAACCCGATCTACTTTCAGGTCTAAACCTGCGGGTAAATGATAGTGAATTTGCACTGGATCGGCGATCGCCTCTTGGCTGACACTCACGGCTGATAATGCACGGGTGAGTAAGTTAGTAGTGCCGTTTTGCCCCAGCCCAAAAATCATCGATGCCCCAACATCAAATCGATAGCCTTGGCGTTCAAAATAACCAGCGCTACCACCTGGGATCAAATAACGTTCCAGTACCAGGACTTTTGCTCCCTTGGCTGCTAACTGGGTGGCTGTTACTAAACCCCCAATCCCAGACCCAATTACAATTACGTCAATTGCCATATGTCCTTTTGTCCTTTGTCATTAGTCCTTTGTTACTTGTACTGAGGGACTCGTGCCGGGCAGACTTGTACTGAGTTTCGCTACGCTCAACTACCGCAAAGCCGAAGTAGCCGAGGTAAGTCGAAGTAATTGTCCCTTGTCTTTTGTATGGAGTCAATCAAATTTACTAATGACCAATGACTAATCAAAAAAAAGAGGGATAAGCCTGCTGCTGCTGGCTAATCCCGTCTGCCGATCCTTAAAGAGAGGAGAACACTGTATAAGAATATAACCTTGCTTGAAAATTGATGTCAAGTACTAATGCAAATATTTATCAATAAACTTGATGAGCTTAATTTTAGCTGTTATTCAAGAGGACGAGAAATTTTCACTCTTCCCCGTGTCTCCGTGTCCCTAATACGCTTGGTTTAAGGGTTATTGGTGTAGATAATTGGTTTTTGAAGACGCGATAAATTTGCCGTCTCTACCAGTATTTTGGGCTTATCTGAACTGTATTGCCGTTGTCCTGTTCGATGACAGCCTGATACCGGAAAGAGTATTATGGTGGGTGTTTCGGTTCTAATAAAATTAAAAAGGCGCTTACTTCCGGCTATGACGCTACAATTGCGCGTTTATGTACCACCCCATCCCCTGATACAACACTGGCTGGCAGTCGCCCGTGATGCAGGTACTCCTTCGGTATTATTCCGCAGTGCAATGACTGAGTTGGGAAGATGGCTGACTTATGAAGCTGCACGAGACTGGTTACCGACCCAAGAAACAACGGTGCAGAGTCCCTTGGCTACTTGTCCAGCAACTGTGATCGATCCACTGATACCAATGGCAGTAGTACCGATTCTGCGGGCGGGGCTAGGATTACTTGAGGGAGCGCAGACTTTACTACCCTTGGCATCGATTTATCATCTGGGATTAGCACGAGACGAAGAGACACTGCAACCTCATTGTTATCTGAACAAATTACCAGAAAAATTTGACCCGCAAACGCGAGTGTTAATTACCGATCCGATGTTGGCAACCGGAGGGTCAATTATGGTGGCAATGGAAGAATTAACACAACGGGGTGCAAATCCAAGCCTGATACGGATTGTTTGTGTGGTAGCGGCTCCACCAGCTTTGCAAAAACTAAGTGTTGCTTATCCAGGTTTAATAGTTTACACAGCAACGATTGACGAAAAACTGAACAACAAGGGGTATATTGTACCGGGATTGGGAGATGCAGGCGATCGCATCTTTGGCACTTAAGTTAGTATGCAGCTAGGATAGATTCATGGCATAACTACTGTAAGAGTTACAAGCTTTGTTGAAGGCGGTAAAAATATGAGTCAGCGAGATGGTTTTGCCAGTGGTTTTTTCGCAGGGGCATTTGTCGGTGGCCTATTTGGTGGTGTTGTCGGGGCGCTGATTGCTTCTCGACGCGATCCCGAATTGCTAGCAGAAGAGCAGACAGAACTGACGGATAGCCAAACCGAAGCTAAGAAAATAGCTGCAAAGCGACGTCAGATGAAAGCCTCAGAAAATGAGAGTGTTAGTATAGAAACAGCCAGGCGATCGCTAGAAGATAAAATTGCCCAGCTAAATGCCACAATTGATGAAGTGCGAAAGCAACTGGGAAATGTGAATGGTGGTTCATCGCAGTCACTTAGCGATCGCTCCCTCACCAAAGAACAATAAAGTTTTTTCAGGCGTGGTAAAAGCGTTAAGTGTGGTAAGTGCTAAATCCACAGACATGATGACATGGACTAAATTAAAATCAATCATAAGACCGCTTTTAACACTTCGTAGGAAACCAAATATCCATGAATCCTCTGGATTTACTGATTACAACACTAGCTACCTTCATCACCTTTTACAGCTATTTGCTAATTATTCGGGTTTTATTGACCTGGTTCCCGACAATTAACTGGTATAACCAGCCATTTGCCGCTTTAGGTCAGATCACCGACCCTTATTTGAATCTGTTTCGCTCAATTATTCCCGCATTGGGAGGAATTGATTTTTCTCCGATCTTAGCTTTCTTGGTGCTAAATTTAGCCGGTGAGCTTCTGAGAACCCTAACTCATTTGCCAATCGTACAGGGATTTTGATCCTTACCCTAAATAAAAACTGTAGAGACGTAAATTGTAAAAACGTCTCTACAGTTTTTATGGCGTATAAATTACCGATATTTTCTCTGTTATAGATATTACTTACGCACTTGAGCGCTAAATCCAGATGCTTTAAACTGCTTGAGTTTCAATGGAGTAGGTTGACTTGCAGGCACAGAAATTCTTAATTCAAAATCGCTAATGCCTGGTGGTACTTCGGTAATCAAACCAAGACGTGTGCGATTTTGCATTACGGAGTCATTGTTGGCATCATAGATGCGTCCAAAAATATCTGCATCATAGACTGTTTTATTAGTAGTATTTTCTGCTTTACCAATGACAATAAAGCAATTGGCAGCGGCGCTACCACTGCTGATAACAGCCCCTTTTGCCAGTTCTGGTGGACAATCTTTATAGGAAATATCAAATAGTTTAATCGGTGTTAGCGCTAGAGCCGAGGGAGTAAACACCCACGAGAAAAAAGCGATTAGGCAGGAAATAAAAACGACTGTGAGTGAGCGCAACCGCATAAAAGACCCCGTGATTTAATCTAATAATGATGTAACTTATAACCTCAGCTTACAACATACCCCGACTCTCTATTCTCTACTTCTCTCATTGATTCACAACTGCAAACACCTGCTCGACTCTCAATTCCCAATTGGGTACTATATCTGATGCAATGGTCGCCGTACCCTTCAATATCTTCATACTGTCCTTGCACCCACTTGCAAAGAGTGATCTGTTTTAAGTCCGAATCGACAATCCAGTATTCAGTAATGCCTCTAGCTGGGTATTCCGTGCGTTTATAACGGTAATCACCACTGCGGTTCTCAATTCCGGAACTGACGACTTCAACTACCAGAATTATGTCCATATTTGACTACAGGAGGATTAGAGACTTTAATTTAACATTTGTAATAATTAGGTAAACAAATCCTAAATTGCTATTAACTTTTATGACTCCAGATGAGATTGAAACAGCTATGCAAACAGCCTTTAATAGTTGTGATGCTGTAGGCTGTCCTCTCACTGACGCCCAGAAAGAGATATTACTGCAAGTAGTTGAGCAAATTCAGGGAAATTCTAACTCTGGGGCGTCAGATATTGCTAATCCCTTAGACGAACTTACCCCAGAAGAGTTAGAAGTATTTTTAGAGTTTGTTAAGACCCAGGAACAACGTAACCGCACTTGGAAAGTGCAATTACTCAATGATTGGCTGCTGGAAAATGACTCTGGAACAGTACAATTTATCCGCCAACGCTACGGTTTACAGTGGCTCAATCGTGTTGAATCATGTCATTTTGATAAGTATTCTTATTTTGAGGATGCATTAAAACTGAGAATAGGCGATCGCATTGAAGTTTCCAATGCATTGTGGGAATGGGTGCAAGAAGATGGACCTTGCAAGCGGGAATGGTTTCCCTGTATGGTGATTCAGGTAGAAGAAATTAGCAATCGTGATGATTCCTCTACTAATTGCGTCGTCCGCTTCTTCAACGGCGCTGAGTATGAAATTCAAGGAATCTACGAATGGAATCGCTATAACTGGCGCTGGCCTCAAAAAGAGTGAGGAGTGCTGTACATCGATAGCAGAGCAAACAGTGCTACTAAGTAAGGGACTTCCAGAAAATAAATTATCCCATTTTCATAGTCGCAGATTCTTTCTCCTCTGCTTCCTCTGTATACACAATGATGGAATATTTTTTTAGTTGGAAATCCCTATATCTAATTGAGTTTTACAGGGAACAGGGAATAGGAGGGGTGTTATATGGGTATTTAAACTGCCTCCAACAATTCCTCTGTTACCTTTAACAAAGATTTTTAGGTGTAACTCAACCGTATTGAGTTATACCTAGAAAAGAGATTTTTTTGCAGGGGAATCAAAAGAGTATTTTATACTTCTGACAGCAGATTTCAATGAAAGTGAAGTACACAAGCTAAGTTTCAAAGCCTATTTTACTTCTGTTAGGGCAACGGGGCGTAGCCCATTCTCAAATCTGCTGTAAAGATCCTCTCAAATTTGATAATTTTAATTTCTGCTTAAGAAAGTACAATGTCTAATTTTGATCTGGTTATTCAGTTATTTCTGCAACTCACAGTAATTTTAGCCACTTGTCGTATTGTGACGATTTTAGGACGCCGCTATCTTGGGCAAACGGATGTTGTTTGCGAAATGATTGCAGGTGTCATGTTAGGACCATCGCTTTTAGGTTTGATTGCACCAGATTTTCAGCATTGGTTATTTCCTAAGCTTCCTATTATCACTACTTTAGGAAACAAGATACCCAATCCATCGATGTCGATTTTATATGCCATCAGCCAAATCGGGTTGGTAATTTACATGTTTTTAATTGGTTTAGAGTTCAACACCAAACTCTTAAAACACCATATTAAAAGTGCAGGTTTGCTATCTGCGGCTGGCATTATTACCCCTTTTATTTTAGGAGCGATCGCTTCTTTTTTGTTATATCACAATGGAGATTTTTTTCAACCAAAAGTAGTTCCGTGGTCAGCAGCTTTATATCTTGGTGCATCGATGACAATTACCGCTTTTCCGATGTTAGCTCGGATTCTTTACGAACGCGGACTTGCACAAACTCGCTTTGGTACTTTGGCTTTAGGTGCGGCATCAGTAGATGATGGAGTTGCTTGGTGTTTACTGGCGATCGTGCTTGCTAGTGTGAAAAACTCCATAAACATCGCCATATTAGCAATTGGCGGCGGTATTTGCTACGTATTATTTGCAATTTTCATCGGACAACCTGCACTTAAAATCTTCACCCGTATGACAAAACGCGATGGAGGTGTCAATAGACAAACTCTAACTTTATTGTTGATAATTTTGATGTTTTGTGCTTGGTTTACCGACATCACAGGTATCTATGCAATCTTCGGTGCGTTTGTGTTGGGAGCAGTGACACCACGGGGAGAATTTGCCCAACAAATTCGCCAATACACCGAGTTTTTGACTACTTCTTTTCTGCTGCCGATATTTTTTGTATTTTCTGGATTGAACACTCAAATTGGACTAGTAAATACACCTGCATTATGGGGAATTACCTTCTTAATTTTAGCGATCGCAATTCTTGGTAAAGGCGTTGCGTGTATGTTTGCAGCAAAATTAGGGGGAGAAAATTGGCGGGAGTCAGCAACTATCGGCGCTCTGATGAATGCTCGCGGTTTGATGGAGTTAATCATCCTCAATATTGGCCTCGAACAAGGTATAATTACCCCAACTTTATTCACTATCATGGTTATTATGGCTGTGATTACCACACTTATGGCATCACCTCTGATTACCTTTTTATTGAAGGGTACAATCTATGAAAAATTTCCTGCTTAACTCAATCTCAATAGATAATTAAGAATTAATAGCTGGTAATAACTAATTGAACTATCCAGCTTAAACTCTGACGATGAAATACTAATTTAGTTACATTAGTACTAACAGCACTTTTCAATTAATTTAACTAGACTAGTCCCTAGTCACTATTTCCTCTCTCACCAAGACAAATGACATCACAAATAAGCATAAATTGACCTGATAATTTGTAATTCAAAATTAATCATACAAACCTAAAAATTTATTTATAAACATGGTAAGGTGGGAATTTTGAATCCTCCATTTATCTAGTGTCTGGGCAAGAGCAGGGGTTGAGACTTTCTAATATTTTAAAGAATCATCTTAGAGAAACCAGATAGTTACTTTTGAGGAAACCATGCACATAGTTATTCTCGTTCTGGTTGAAGTACTGATTGTTATTGGACTTTCACGGCTAGTAGGACTAGGATTCCGTTCTATTAAGCAACCGCTGGTAATTGGTGAAATTGTCGCTGGGATTATGCTGGGTCCATCCTTACTTGGTTTAGTTGCTCCCCATGTAGCAGTTACTTTGTTTCCACCAGAAACTATTCCTTTTTTAAATGTTTTGTCTCAGGTGGGACTAATATTTTTCATGTTTCTGATTGGGCTAGAACTAAATCCAAAATACCTGAGCGGTCAGTTAGAAGTGGCAGTTTTAACTTCTCATGTCAGTATTTTGATGCCGTTTTCCTTAGGAACATTACTAGCGGTGCTGCTTTATCCGTTGGTTTCCAACGCTAGTGTATCGTTTACCGCTTTCACCTTATTTTTGGGGGCGGCGATGTCAATTACTGCCTTTCCGGTATTGGCGCGAATCATTACTGAGAGCAATTTACAAGGAACACGCTTGGGAACCTTAGCACTAACTTGTGCGGCGGTGGATGATGTGACGGCTTGGTGTTTATTAGCAGTAGCCATCGCTGTAGCGAGAACTGGCGATTTTGCTGGTGCAATACCCACAATTATTTTCAGCCTACTCTACATCGGCTTTATGCTGACGGTGGGACGTTGGTTTCTCCAACGGCTGGCCACACATTACCAACGTGCGAGACGGCTCAGCCAATTGCTGCTAGCTGGGATTTATATGGCAGTGGTTGCGTCTGCACTAATTACTGAACTAATTGGCATTCACTTAATTTTTGGTGCATTTTTATTGGGAGCCGCCATGCCCAAGCATGAAGATTTAGTGCGGGAATTGGCAGTCAAAACTGAAGATTTTGTTCTGATATTTTTGCTACCAATATTTTTTGCCTACAGTGGTTTGCGGACGCAGATTGGTTTGCTCAACCGTCCAGAATTGTGGCTATTGTGTGGATTGGTTTTAGCAGTAGCGATCGCCGGAAAATATGTTGGCACTTATGTAGCGGCTCGCGTCAGTGGCATTAATAAGCGAGAAGCCTCAGCACTCGGTTGGTTAATGAATACTCGCGGCTTGACTGAGTTGATAGTCCTAAATATTGGTTTGGAGTTAGGGGTAATTTCCCCATTAATATTTACCATGCTGGTAATTATGGCTTTGGTAACTACATTTATGACCTCGCCCCTGTTGGAATGGACATATCCGAAAAAGCTGATCAGGTTAGATATAGTTGAACCAGAGTCGGAAGCAGAAACCGATATAAATACATCTGTTGAAGGTCAAACTTACCCTGATCCTTTCCGAATTTTAGTGCCAGTCGCTAATCCCGGAACCCAAAAAGGTTTAGTACAATTGGCAGTAGCGTTGGCACAGCCCGCCGTCGGCATTGCTCTCAACTACCGACAACAGGCTGTTGTTCATCCCCTGAGTTTGATTGAATTTCAAGAAGACTATGCTTTTGAGAGTACCCCAGTTGAAGCAGACCGATTAATTGCCCAGCGTCGTCAACAGCTAGAAGAATTAATTAATACTCTCGAACCTCCAGAAACACGCTCTTACGTGCATCCCATCGTTCGCATATCCAGCAATGTCGCACGGGAAACAGCACAGATTGCCGCATTAGACCAAGTTGATTTAATTCTCGTAGGATGGCATCGCCCAGCTTTTAGTAGCAATCGCTTGGGTGGAAGAGTTGGTCAAATTCTCAGCACTGCGCCAGTGGATGTAGCAGTGTTTGTAGACCGAGGAAGTAACCGATTAGAAAAGTTGTTAGTGCCTTATTCGGCAAATATCCACGATGATTTGGCATTAATACTTGCTTTGAGACTTTTAATCAATCATCAAACTTGTATGTTGCAGGTTTTACACGTTCTACCAGAAAATCGCCTCAAAGATGAATTGAGTCATGAACTGGATATGATGATCCAGCAATTACCAAGTAGTGTAAGCGATCGCATAGAAATTAAACTTGTCCAAGGCACAGATCCCATCCAAACCGTAGTCGAAGCCTCAAAAAGTGTAGATTTGACAATTGCTGGTACTAGCCGCGCTTGGGGTATTGAGCGTCAAACCTTAGGAAGATATACAGATCAACTAGTCATCCAATGCTGCTCTTCTCTGCTGATTACTCGTCGTTATAGTCAAGTTACTGCTCATCTGGCTTCCTTACTTCCTGAGATTAGCACTGAAGAACCAACAACTCAGGAGTTGAGATCGTGAATCATTTCAACTTCAAATCTTTAGCTTTTTACGGAGTAGCCATCAGTTCAGTGCTACTTCTGTTTAAAACTGTAACAGTATATGGAGAAAATAATCTTAAGGCTCCTCCTGTAGTTAGCGATCGCTATCGTCTAACCCTAGCTGGAAATTTACCAAACTGTGAAAAATCAGACACTTTGCTCTTAAACATTCAGCAGTCAGGTATTTACTTAAATGCCTCTGTTTTACCAGCAAACGCCAACGCTGATATTGACGAAAAGCACTCTCTTACAGGTCTCTTAACAAATCAACAGTTAAATTTATCTGGAAAAATTGACAGATCAATTCTTTGCAACATCCCTCATTCCCAAAATGATCCTCTTAACTCAATCACAATTCAAATACAACTTGTTGATAGAGGTAATACCACAGGTCAATTAACCGTAAATAGCATTCCACAGACTCTAAAACTTACCGCTGTGCCAGAAAAAGTTGAGGAAAAATCTCAGAAATCTAACAGTCATTAAAAGGTTATGGGGCATTGATCGTAGGTTATTCTTTGTCCCCCACTCTCTACTCTACTTACCTCATCATGGCTACTTAAACAAGTAAGTGTATATATTTAAAGTCAGAACTGAGGAATAAAAACTTAAAAGTATAATTTAATTCATAACTTATACTAGAAATTTCTCAGATTTCAACATAAAAGGCATAATTAAAAATGGCTCAGAGATTAAAGACCTGGGATTGTCACTGGAGTAAAAAGCTACTTAGCTTCAGTGTATTTGGTTTATATACAGCGATCGCCCTTCAAAGTTCCACCATCGCTGCTACACCACTGGCAAAGCTAGATAATTGGAGTTTTTCCCCCAAAACACAGAAACTCGAAATTACTCTCTCAACAGCTACAACTCCTCATTATTTCTACCTTGCCCAACCACCTCGCTTAGTTGTAGATTTACCGAATACCAAGTTAGGCCATGTTACTACCCAACAAAATTATTCTGGAGCAATCAAAAGCATTCGCGTTTCTCAACTGAATGAAAACGCCACAAGGATTGTCCTAGATTTAGCACCAGGAACTGTTTTCAATCCAAAGCAAGTACAACTGCAACCCATTTCCCGAAAAA
Organism: Nostoc sp. C117; assembly: GCF_043099735.1. Classification (NCBI taxonomy): domain Bacteria; kingdom Bacillati; phylum Cyanobacteriota; class Cyanophyceae; order Nostocales; family Nostocaceae; genus Nostoc; species Nostoc sp. C117. The sequence goes on along the minus strand of NZ_CP170991.1, from coordinate 7,658,672 downwards.
ACCCCACTCGCTGGGTTTTACGTCCTGTTATGTCTGGTAAAAGTACTGCTATCAAACCAGCAAATTCAACACCTTCAAAAAAATCACCTCAAAAACCGCCAACTAAGGCACCGATAGCTACTACTAACTCACAACCGGCAACTAACCCATCGGTAAATACTACTAACTCACAACTACCCTTACTCACATTTCCATCTCCATCAAGTCAACTGCCCTCAACACTTACTACTAAGTCAGGGCAGCCTTTTGTAACTGTACCTCCCTTGACTCCCAATGCACCATCTCAACCTCAACAACCAAGTTTTATTCTTCCCCCTCCTTCTTTCCCAAATCAACCCGATAAATTAAATAGTATTCCTACTTCTGGTATATCTGAGTCTCCAATCCCAACAGTCCCCAATGTTGCCAATCCGCCAGTCATTGAGTTTGGGCAACCCCTTCCTAAAAGTAAATAGGCAGGGTGGTTTCATACAAGCAGAGAAAAACTAAAACTGGGTTTCAAAGCCTCTCCCCCCCTGGGGGAGAGGTTTGGAGAGAGGGAAAAAACCATGCTACAAAACGATCAATCAAGACTTATGTATTTTTCTTTTTTCGTATGAAACCACCCTATTTCCTAAAAGTAAATAGGGAATGGGAATCAAGAGATAAGGAAGCAGAGTAGCAAGTCTGCGCCTCTGCTTCTTTCTAATGCCCCATACCCCATCTCCTATCTAAAACCTATCCGTTTCCTGAGGTGTTCCAACTGCTCCTGGTTGAGCTGTGAAGAAGTTTTGGGCTGCTTCATTCTGATATATACATCTAATATCAGGTTTGTCACTGTCTAAGTTACCCGTAAAGCCAAATGTGTTTAGGCGATTTTTGCAATCTCTTACCTGATCTGATGTCACCAACTTACGTTGTTCTAAAAGTGCCCAGTTATTTTGTCGGATTACGCATCCAGGACGCATACTCGGCTGAGCAACATAGACATTAAAAGGGTTGAGAGTAACGAACAGTCTAGCGTCCATCACCATAGCACTAGCTCCGTACTGCACACAAATTTCAGGATTCGGTGCTTTGGTATCAATGAATTCACGGGAAGCCACATTTGATGGAGCTAAAGTGGTTGTAGAACTAAAAGCAATGCCAATTCCAATCCCCAAAATCAATACCCCTCCCATAATTGCAATAGTGAAGAGGTTAAACATAGGGGATTGGAAAACTGAGGGCTTAGAAGTAGTAGTCGATCTACCAGTAGATTTACGTCTCATCGTTTCTTAATAACCTTCACGCCAATTGGGTAGGGAGTGGTCTAAAGTTTTCTTTCTATTTCAGTATGTCTAGTCTTGATTGTAATTGCCTTGGACTTTCTCTGTAAGATTCTTGCTCAATGACAAAAAGCATAAGTTATCTAGATATAGTTCAAACTTTATCGATTGTTGTTTCCATCTTCACAAATTTGCGAGTATTTTTATTTATTTGGCGATCAAAAAAATGTTAGTTATTAAGCTTATGGTTTTTCAATTTTAAATTACAGATTAATTATACTCAGTCATAAAATAATATTTTTAGTTGAATTATAACATATTTTTAGTATCCCAAGATAGCCTAAATTAAAAGTAAATTTAATTGGGATAAAAGTTTTAGTTTTAGAGATTTTTATTACCCCTAGTAATTGATGTATTAAACAATGTAAATTAACCTTGAATACAATTTTAATACGTAAGTAGAAGCACGTGAAATTTCAAAGAGCGTTATTATCGGGTAAGAAGTTCAAAACTTCACAATTTCAAATTCTCCTAGCTGATAGTCTAACTATTTTTTGGGGAGATTGGCTAGACTTACGTGTGAGACTTGTACAAGTTGCTGCATCAGGCTTAATATCCCCACTGATATATATTTTAGCTTTTGGCTTAGGTTTGGGTAGTTCCATTAAACCTGGCTCAGCAATTAGTGGTAGCTATAACAACTATTTGGAATTTATATTACCAGGGATGGTGGCGCTGTCGTCGATGACCATTAGCTTTGGTGGGACGACATTTTCGATTTGTGGAGACAGATTATTTAGCAAAACTTTTGAGGAATTGTTGTTAACTCCTATACATCCTTTCGCATTGCAGATCGGCAAAATGCTAGCGGGAGTAGTGCGGGGCTTGATGACATCTGGTTCCGTAATTTTAGTAGCGCTACTATTGACAGGAAACTGGAATTTTCTCAATCCGCTATTTTTACTGTTAGTAGTGCTGAATTCTGCTGTATTTGCTGGGTTAGGGGTGATTGTGGGATTGAGTGTGCGATCGCTCGAATCAGTCGGACTCTACAACAACTTTATAATTATCCCCATGTCTTTCTTAGGGGCGACCTTCTTTGACCCTGGTACATTACCAGTTGCCCTCAAAGCTGTAGTTTACCTGTTACCGTTAACCTACGCCAGTATTGGATTGCGTGCAGCGGCTCATTTACCCTTGTCCCAGTTTCCTTGGTATAGCATACCGATTTTGTTAGTAATTGCGATCGCTCTTTCTCTCTGGGGTAGTTATAAATTTGCTCACCAACAGGATTAGGAACTTTACGTCTATTTTCTTTGTGCTTTTTGTACTTGAAAACTTATGCTAATCCGCCCTGCTACTACAACTGATGTACCCGCAGTTTTACCAATGGTTGCCAAAATTTGTGCTTTGCATGAGTCTTGGGATTCTGCTAAATATGGTTTTCTAAGCCATCCAGAACAGCGTTATGAAAAATGGTTGACACGTCTAGTAAATCAAGAGCGTAGCCTATTTCTGGTATGTGAGAAGGAACAGCGACTTGTAGCGTTTATAGTAGCAACAGTTGAAGCAGAAATCCCAATTTACCGTTTACAAGAATTTGCTTTTATTCATGATATTTGGGTTGAGCCAGAACATCGCCAGAAAGGAATTGCCCGACAAATAGTAATGCAAAGTGTTGAACATTTTCATCAAATGGGCGTCAAGCAAATTCGGTTAGATACAGCAAATGTAAACGAAACTGCACGGCGATTATTTACATCCTGTGGTTTTCGCATTAGCACTATCGAAATGTTAATTGAATTGAGTCATTAGTCATTACTTACGAGCAAATGACTAATGACGAATGACAAAGGACTAGCTAGCTAAGAGAGTCTTTTCTAGAGAAGTCCAACGGAAAGCGCGATCGCCACCCCTTTCAATAACTACTTTCACCCGTGGTTCTAGCTGAGGCAAATTCGCTAAATACTCAATTTCCTCATCGGAAAGAATATTCCCTTCAATAATCCACAAGACTAGCCCTTTTGACTTTGGTGGTAGCTGTTCTAAGTGAGTACTGAGAATTGGTGGCGCATAGTATACATGACCTACCGCTGCACCGCTACCAGTACTTTTTTTGCCCAGATGAGGAGGTCTGATTCCATGAACTCTTGTGAGATAGGCAGCCAGATCGCCCAGTCCTTTAGCGGTGATGTGTAGAGTCGTATAGCCAGCTGCACGTAGTCGCCGCTGATAGCGACCTTCATAACCTCCTTCAAGAGGAACATACACTCCCAAAGCGCCAAATTTTTCCAGATCTCTGATTAAACCGTTGCCAGTGGTAATTAGTGCCATAGATTTTCGTCTTATCCCACTTAGATATCTCTATTATTTACCGCGATCCGATAGATAAAGCATTTTTTTTAGGCATTGTTTCCCCTTCACTTCCTCATCCGCCTAGCCCCCACTACCTCAAAGCAAAAAAACACTCTAAAAATTAGTAGACAAAGCTAAATAAATAATTTATATTATTAGATTGTGACCAATCGCGCAAATTAGATTGCTTTTCTAGTGTCATTCTGAGATAGCGTTAGCATCAAGAACTGATGACTCAATCCAAAAAGAATAATCTAACTCAGATTGTTCATAGGCTGGTAAACTAGGAAAGCTTTCAGGTGAAAATTGAAGCTTGTGGAGAAACAACCAAAGCCAATCCTCAGCTTCAGACGACATTGACTCCTGCGCCTCTGAAAAAGAAGGCAAAATCTTAAACAATAGTTTAAGGTGTTTAGGGAAGTGAAAACTGAGCCGCAATGTTGGTTTCATCGCATTACGTCAGTCTCAGTAAATGGATACTGGGTGGTAAAAACCGCTTAAGTCCAACTGCAAAAAGGCAGTCGCCAACCTCAGGAAAGCCGTCATCAGGGTAGATACGAATCTAAAAACCCAGCGGCAACACTGCCTCCAGAAAGTGCCAGAGCAATTGCTTGGACGAAAGCATTGCTGCACACAGCTTAAAGCTGTAGCGCCTTGCATTGATTCCAGAAGTTACTTCTTCCCCACGGGAAGATACTTGTGGCTGTTCTGGTGATCTAGTGAGTCAAACTAAACAGATTCACCAAGCAGTAAGGACACGATTTGTTGTGTCCTAAAGCATTTGGGGTGGTTTAGACCATTTCAAATTTACCAGGCTATAGCCGAAACTGACGCGTACAAAGCGTGTCCTCTAGAGTCCAATTCCAAGGTCAGCAAGTAGAAAGGAGAACCAGTTACTGTGTCTGTAGGTATTCTCGGCACCAAGCTGGGCATGACCCAAATATTTGACGAGGCAGGAGTAGCTATTCCTGTAACTGTCATCCAAGCGGGGCCATGCACTGTTACACAAGTTAAAACAAAACAAACCGATGGGTACTTTGCCATTCAAGTTGGTTATGGCGAAGTAAAACCAAAGGCACTAAACAGACCACTGTTGGGTCACTTGGCAAAATCATCTGCCCCAGCATTGCGTCATTTAAATGAGTATCACACCGATAGCTCTAACGATTATGCTTTAGGTCAGCAGATTAAAGCAGATATTTTTAGTGCAGGTCAAATTGTCGATGTAGTTGGTACAAGTATTGGTCGTGGTTTTGCGGGTAACCAAAAGCGCAACAACTTTGGCCGAGGACCCATGTCACACGGTTCTAAAAACCATAGAGCGCCAGGTTCTATTGGTGCTGGTACTACCCCAGGTCGTGTCTATCCAGGTAAGCGGATGGCAGGACGTTTAGGCGGTACTCGTGTCACAATCCGCAAATTGACTGTGATCCGAGTAGACGCAGAACGCAACTTATTGCTAATTAAAGGAGCCATTCCTGGCAAACCAGGGGCATTAGTAAGTGTTGTACCTGCAAAACTAGTGGGATAGTCAAAGTCATTAGTCAAAAGTCATTAGTCATTAGTCATTGGCTAAGGACAAATGGCAAAAGACAAGTGACAAATGACAAATGACAAAGGACAGATAACAAAGATGGTTGAAAGTGTAGTTAAAAATTGGCAAGGAGAACAAGTCGGTGAAACGACTTTCGAGTTGCGAGTTGCCAAAGAGACAACAGCATCGCATATTGTACACCGCGCCCTAGTACGACAATTGAACAATGCTCGTCAGGGAAATGCCAGTACAAAAACTCGTTCAGAAGTGAGAGGCGGCGGTCGCAAACCTTGGCGACAAAAAGGTACTGGTCGCGCTCGTGCCGGGTCTATTCGTTCACCACTATGGCGTGGTGGTGGTGTGATCTTTGGACCAAAGCCCAGAGATTTCAACCAGAAGCTGAACCGCAAAGAGCGGCGTTTAGCCCTGCGGACAGCACTGGTCGGTCGCGTTGACGATTTGATTGTGGTAGAAGAATTTAGCCAAGAGCTATCACGTCCGAAAACCAAAGATTTAGTAGCAGCATTGGCTCGTTGGGGAGCAGCACCAGAAAATAAGACCCTATTAATATTGTCTGAGTCTCCTGAAAACGTCTATTTGTCAGCCCGCAACATAGAGAATTTAAGGCTAATTGCCGCTGACCAGCTAAATGTTTACGATTTACTACACGCTGACAAGATTGTGTTGACAACATCAGCTTTAGAAAAAATTCAGGAGGTCTACAGTGCCTAGCTTTGACCCCCGCGATCTTGCCGATTTAGTCCGTCGCCCAATTGTCACCGAGAAAGCGACGATCCTAATGGAGCAAAACAAATACACCTTTGAAGTAACTCCAAAGGCATCTAAGCCAGAAATTAAAGCTGCGATCGAAGACTTATTTCAAGTCAAGGTTGTAAAAGTTAATACTGCCCTACCACCTCGTAAAAAGCGTCGTGTTGGGAAATTTGTTGGTTATAAGCCCCAATATAAGCGAGCCATTGTTACCGTCGCAGCTGGGGATGAAGACAAGATTAGACAAGTTCTATTCCCAGATGTCTAAAAAAGTTAAAAGTTAAGAGTTAGGAGTTATTACACTCAAAACTTAGCACTGAAAACTTAGCACTCAGCACTCAGCACTCAGCACTAAAAAATATGGGTACTCGTTCTTATCGCCCTTATACCCCCAGTACTCGCCAAGTTACGATTTCTGACTTTGCGGAAATCACTAAAAGCAAGCCAGAGAAATCTCTAACGGAATCGGTACATCGCCCTAAAGGTCGGAATAATCAAGGGCGGATTACCAGTCGGCGTCGGGGTGGCGGACACAAACAGCTTTATCGGATCATCGATTTTAAACGGGATAAACGTAATATTCCTGCCCAAGTCGCAGCGATTGAATACGATCCTAACCGTAATGCCCGGATTGCCCTCTTGCATTACGAAGACGGCGAAAAACGCTATATTCTCCAACCAAACGGGTTGAAAGTTGGCACAACCGTTATTGCCGGTCCGGAATCTCCCTTTGAAAATGGTAATGCGTTACCACTCTCAAATATTCCCTTGGGTACTAGTGTTCACAACGTAGAACTGACTCCTGGCAAAGGTGGTCAAATTGTGCGTGCAGCTGGTGCTAGCGCTCAAGTAGTAGCCAAAGAAGGTAATTACGTAACTCTGAAGTTGCCTTCAGGAGAAGTCCGGTTGATTCGGCGCGAATGCTACGCCACCATTGGGCAAGTAGGCAACACCGATGCGAGAAACCTGAGTGCAGGTAAAGCTGGACGGAATCGCTGGAAAGGTCGCCGTCCTAAGGTTAGAGGTAGCGTCATGAACCCGGTAGATCACCCACATGGTGGTGGTGAAGGTCGGGCGCCTATCGGTAGATCGGGTCCTGTAACACCTTGGGGTAAACCTACTTTGGGTGCCAAGACACGCAACAAGAAGAAACTTAGCAGTAAATTAATTGTGCGTCGTCGCCGTAAGTCTTCTAAACGCGGTCGCGGTGGTCGTGAGTCTTAATCGGTAATGAGTACCGAGTAACGAGTGCTGAGTGGAATTTTCCAACTCAACACTTAAAACTCAAGACTCAAAACTTGAAACTCGCAACTCAAAACTTAAAACTCAAAACTTAGCACTCAGTACTTAAAAATATGGGTCGTTCTCTAAAAAAAGGTCCCTTTGTCGCGGATCATCTCTTAAAGAAAATTGAAAAGCTCAACGACAACAACAGAAAAGAAGTTATTAAAACTTGGTCACGAGCTTCAACAATTTTGCCTCTAATGGTTGGTCATACTATAGCTGTTCATAACGGACGCCAACACGTTCCAGTTTTTGTAAATGAACAAATGGTAGGACACAAGTTGGGAGAATTTGCCCCAACTCGCACCTACAGAGGTCATGGAAAAAGTGACAAAAAAGCAGGTAGGTAGTCATTGGTCATTGGTCATTTGTCATTAGCTTTCGACAAAGGACAAATGACAGAGGACAAATGACAAATGACAAAAATGGAGAAGGTTATGGCTACTGATACTAATGAAGTGAAAGCGATCGCGCGTTTTATACGCATTTCTCCCTTTAAAGTACGTCGTGTACTCGATCAAATCCGGGGGCGATCGTATCGAGAAGCGCTAATTATCTTGGAATTCATGCCTTATCGCGCCACAGAACCCATATTGAAGGTTCTCAGAAGTGCTGCTGCGAATGCTGAACACAACGCTGGGTTAGATCGGACTCAACTAGTGATTACTCAGGCATACGCCGATCAAGGACCAGTATTGAAACGGTTCCAACCAAGAGCGCAAGGTCGAGCTTACCAAATTCGCAAGCCGACGTGTCATATTACTGTGGCTGTTGGAGCCGCCCCAGAAAAATAATTTTTAGACACGACGAAAAATTGCGTAAAGTAAGAAATTTTAGAGGAAGCATTCGTGGGACAGAAAATTCATCCAGTTGGTTTTCGCCTGGGTATCACACATGAACATCAATCCCGTTGGTTTGCTGTTCCTGAACGCTATCCAGAACTTCTCCAAGAAGACCACAAACTCCGTAAATACATAGAACTAAAGCTGGGTAGACTTGCTCAAAACAACGCCGGAATTTCCGAAGTGCGGATTGAGCGCAAAGCCGACCAAATCGACTTAGAAGTACGCACAGCTAGACCAGGGGTGGTAGTCGGTCGTGGTGGACAAGGTATCGAATCCTTACGTACCGGACTCCAAGGACTATTGGGTAGTAATCGCCAAATTCGCATTAACGTCGTTGAAGTCCAACGAGTTGATGCTGATGCCTACCTAATTGCCGAATACATTGCTCAACAATTAGAACGCCGGGTTTCCTTTCGGCGGGTAGTGCGACAAGCCATTCAGCGTGCCCAACGCGCTGGTGTCCAAGGGATTAAAATCCAAGTCAGTGGCCGACTCAACGGTGCAGAAATTGCCCGGACAGAATGGACTCGTGAAGGTAGAGTACCTCTACATACCTTACGGGCTGACATTGACTACTCTTATTGCACAGCCAAAACTGTTTACGGCATTTTGGGCATTAAAGTATGGGTATTTAAGGGAGAAATTATTCCTGGACAGGAACAAACTCCACCACCACCCGCAGCTCGGGAACGCGATCGCGAACGTGGCGATCGCGATCAAGAACCTCGTCGCCGTCAACAACAACGTCGTCGCCAACAATTTGAAGACCGCTCAAATGAAGGGTAAATGGAGACTGGGGGCTGGGAACTGGGGACTGGGTAAGAATTCTCAATCCCCAATCCCTAATCCCCAATCCCTAATCACCAGTACCTAGTACCCAGTAGCCAATCATGTTAAGCCCAAGAAGAACTAAATTCCGCAAACAACAGCGCGGACGGATGGAAGGACTAGCCACCCGTGGCAGTACCCTTAATTTCGGTGATTTTGCCCTCCAAGCTCAAGAACCTGCGTGGATTACCTCCCGGCAAATTGAAGCTTCTCGTCGAGCAATGACCCGTTATATTCGCCGGGGTGGACAAATCTGGATTCGGATTTTCCCTGATAAACCTGTAACCATGCGTCCCGCTGAAACCCGGATGGGTTCTGGTAAGGGTTCGCCAGAGTTTTGGGTGGCTGTAGTCAAGCCAGGGCGAATTATGTTTGAAATCGCCGGGGTTTCCGAAGAAATCGCCCGTGAAGCTATGCGTTTGGCTGCATTTAAGTTGCCAATCAAAACCAAATTTATTGTGCGCTCTCAACCACAGGAGCAGGAGTAGGTTATGCCTCTTCCCAAAATTTCAGAAGCTAGAGAATTAAGTGACGAGAAAATTTCTGACGAAATTCTCGCTGTTAAAAGGCAATTATTTCAGTTGCGCTTGCAAAAAGCCACAAGACAGCTAGAGAAACCTCACCAGTTTCGACACGCTAAGCACCGCCTATCCCAATTGCTGACGGTAGAGGGAGAACGCAAACGAGCAGCAAATCAACCGCCACAAGCAGAGAAATAGGAGATTATGGCAGTCAAAGAACGAGTTGGCTTGGTAGTGAGCGACAAAATGCAAAAAACGGTAGTAGTTGCCGTCGAAAACCGCGCTCCTCATCCCAAGTACGGCAAGATTGTAGTCAACACCCAGCGTTATAAAGTTCACGACGAAGAAAATACTTGCAAAGTTGGCGATCGCGTCCGCATTCAAGAAACTAGACCTCTGAGTAAAACCAAGCGCTGGAAAGTAACAGAAGTCCTCAACGTCAAACCTACTTAATGTTAGTTTTCTAACAACATCCTAAGGAAGACAAATCGTGATTCAATCCCAGACTTACTTAAATGTTGCAGATAATAGCGGCGCCCGAAAGCTAATGTGCATCCGCATCTTAGGTGGAGGCAACCGCCGTTATGGTTTTATCGGCGACAAGATTATTGCTGTTGTCAAAGATGCTACACCCAACATGGCTGTCAAAAAGTCGGATGTAGTCGAAGCAGTAATTGTCCGGACTCGGAAAGCTGTAAATCGTGACAGTGGTATGAGTATTCGCTTTGACGATAACGCCGCTGTAATCATTAACAAAGACGGTAATCCCAGAGGTACACGGGTTTTTGGTCCGGTTGCTCGGGAACTGCGCGATAAAAACTTTACTAAAATTGTTTCTCTGGCTCCGGAGGTGCTGTAGTAATGGCAACCAAACAGGGTACGCCCAAAGTATTCCACAAAATGCACGTCAAAACTGGCGACACCGTACAAGTGATTGCTGGCAAAGACAAAGGAAAAGTTGGCGAAATTACTCAGGCACTTCCCCAACTGAGTAAAGTAATCGTTAAAGGTGTAAATCTGAAAACCAAGCACGTTAAACCCCAGCAAGAAGGGGAATCAGGGCGCATTGTCACCCAAGAATTCCCAATTCATAGCTCCAACGTCATGCTTTATTCCACCAAGCAAAACGTTGCTAGTCGTGTTTGTTATACCTTTACCTCAGAAGGTAAGAAAGTCAGAAAACTCAAGAAGACTGGCGAAATTCTAGATAAATAGTTAGAAGTTAGGAATTAAGAGTTAGGAATTAAATTTAACTCATAACTCATAACTCATAACTCATAACTCATAACTTTGTTCCCTGACCAAGCCCAGGGACATCAGCACAAAAAACTATGGCGACAACAAGACTCAAAACCTTATATCAAGAGACAATCGTCCCCAAGCTGACCAATCAGTTTCAGTATACCAACGTTCATCAAGTCCCGAAGTTGGTAAAAATTACTATTAACCGAGGTTTGGGTGAAGCTGCTCAAAATGCCAAGGCATTAGAGGCGTCGATCAACGAAATTGCCTTAGTCACTGGTCAAAAACCAGTGGTGACACGGGCGAAAAAGGCGATCGCTGGCTTTAAGATTCGCCAAGGGATGCCTGTAGGGATCATGGTGACTCTCAGAGCCGAACGGATGTATGCCTTTTATGACCGACTGGTTAGCCTATCACTGCCCAGAATTCGAGATTTTCGTGGCGTTAGCCCTAAAAGCTTTGACGGACGGGGTAACTATACTCTGGGTGTGAGAGAACAGCTAATTTTTCCAGAAGTCGAATACGACAGCATCGATCAAGTGCGTGGGATGGATATTTCCATCATCACCACAGCAAAAAACGACGAAGAGGGTCGCGCCTTACTTAAAGAATTAGGAATGCCCTTTCGCGATCAATAAGTTCATCTATAGAGGGAACGATGGCGGCTAACGACACAATTGCAGATATGCTGACGCGCATCCGCAATGCCAACCTGGCGCGGCATCAAACTACACAAGTGCCAGCGACAAAAATGACTCGAAGCATTGCCAAAGTGCTACGGGAGGAAGGCTTTATTGCTGAAATCGAAGAAGCAGAAGAAGGGGTAAAACACAACCTAGTGATTTCCCTGAAATACAAAGGTAAAAATCGCCAACCTCTGATCACCGCCTTAAAGCGGGTCAGTAAACCTGGTTTGCGTGTTTACTCCAACAGAAAAGAATTACCAAGAGTACTAGGCGGCATCGGCATTGCCATTATTTCTACATCCAGTGGAATTATGACTGACCGCGAAGCGCGGCGTCAGAACTTGGGTGGCGAAGTGCTTTGTTACGTTTGGTAGTCATTGGTCATTAGTCATTTGTCATTAGTCATTAGTGAAAGGCAAAAGACAAAGGACAAAGGACAAATAACAAAGGACAAAAAGTCATGTCTCGTATTGGTAAACGTCCAATTACTATTCCCGCGAAAGTACAAGTGGCGATCGATGGCACTAAGCTTGTGGTGAAAGGCCCGAAAGGAGAACTTTCTCGCACTTTAGCCGCGAATGTTTCAGTCTCCCAAGAAGGAGAAATATTACATGTAACCCGTCGGGATGAAACCCGGACATCAAGGCAACTGCACGGCTTGAGCCGGACTTTAGTCGCCAACATGGTTGAGGGAGTTTCCCAAGGTTTTCAACGGCGTTTGGAAATTCAAGGGGTTGGTTACCGGGCACAACTTCAAGGTCGTAACCTAGTTTTAAATATGGGTTACAGCCACCAAGTGCAAATTGAACCACCAGAAGGAATTCAGTTTGCAGTGGAAGGTACCACTAACGTCATTGTCAGTGGCTATGACAAAGAAATTGTCGGCAACACAGCAGCGAAAATTCGTGCCGTTCGTCCACCTGAACCTTACAAAGGTAAAGGTATTCGCTATGCGGGTGAAGTGGTAAGACGGAAAGCTGGTAAGACTGGTAAGAGTGGTAAGAAGTAAAAATGAAACTTACTCGTAGAGAATCAAAACAACGTCGTCATCGACGCGTTCGTGGCAAAGTTATTGGCTCGCCAGAACGTCCGCGTTTAGCGATATTTCGTTCTAATGAGCATATTTATGCCCAGGTAATTGATGATACCAAGCATGAAACCATCGTGGCAGCATCGACTGTAGAACCAGAGTTGAAATCTAGTTTAGCTTCATGCGCCAACCGCGATGCATCAGTGCAAGTTGGCAAGTTGATCGCAGTGCGATCGCTAGAAAAAGGCATTACAAAAGTAGTGTTTGATCGCGGCGGCAACTTATATCATGGTCGTGTCAAAGCCCTAGCTGATGCAGCCCGCGAAGCTGGTTTAGATTTCTAAAGTCATTAGTCATTAGTCATTGGTCATTAGTTATTGGACAAATGACAAAAGACAAATGACAACTGACAAATGACAACTGACAAATGACATTAACAGAGCATTGATTATGGCAACAGAGCGTAAAAGTAGAACAAAGCGTGCCAAAAAAGAAGAAACTACTTGGCAAGAGCGGGTAATTCAGATCCGACGCGTCAGCAAGGTCGTTAAAGGAGGTAAAAAACTCAGCTTCCGAGCGATCGTTGTTGTAGGTAACGAACGCGGTCAAGTTGGTGTCGGCGTAGGGAAAGCCTCAGATGTAATTGGTGCGGTTAAAAAGGGTGTAGCCGATGGCAAAAAACACCTGATTGATATCCCAATCACCAAATCTAACTCCATCCCTCATCCCATTGACGGTGTCGGTGGTGGGGCAAAGGTAATTATGCGCCCAGCCGCGCCTGGTACTGGGGTAATTGCCGGTGGTGCTGTACGGACTGTATTGGAATTGGCTGGAGTTCGCAACGTCCTAGCTAAGCAACTTGGCTCCAACAATCCGCTCAATAATGCTAGAGCCGCAGTTAACGCCTTATCTACACTGCGTACCCTTTCTGAAGTCGCCGAAGATCGTGGTATTCCTATTCAAAATCTCTACATCTAACTAGTCATTTGTCCCAAGTCAACAGTCCTTTGTTCTGAACAAATGACAAATGGCAAATGACAAATGACAAACGACAAATGACAAATGACATTTTTAGCTTATGAGACTCCATGATGTTAAGCCGCAAAAAGGCTCAAAGAAACGCAAGAAGCGTGTAGCTAGAGGTATTTCTGCCGGTCAAGGTGCTAGTGCTGGTCTAGGTATGCGGGGTCAAAAATCTCGTTCTGGTAGCGGAACTCGACCAGGTTTTGAAGGTGGTCAACAGCCATTGTACCGCCGCCTACCCAAACTCAAGGGCTTTCCGATTGTGAATCGGAAGATTTACACTACGATTAATGTAGAAAAGCTAGCCTCCCTTCCCGCCAATACAGAAGTAACTTTGGCCTCCTTGCAAGCAGCAGGTATCATCACTGGTGGTAAAGGTCAATTGAAAATTTTGGGTAACGGGGAATTGAGCATTCCGCTGAAAGTACAAGCGGCAGCTTTCACAGGTACAGCTCGTAGCAAAATTGAAGCAGCTGGTGGTAGTTGTGAAGTCTTATGAGTGAGCCGGAACAGCGCACTTAAATGCAAGCCAACTCGCTGCCAGCGCCTGGTTCACTATAAAGGTAACACTCTATGATCAGTCGAGACAAAGCCCCAACGGCTCAAGAAACTTTTATGCAGATGGCACAAGCAGCCGGGCTGAGAGGTAGGCTGCTTGTCACTGTGGGTATTTTAATTTTGGTTCGTCTTGGTATCTTCTTGCCAGTACCAGGGATTGATAGAGGGCGGTTTCACGATGCCATATCGGGCAATAATTCCATATTCGGTTTATTGGATATATTTTCCGGGCGAGGACTTTCGACTTTGGGAGTCTTTGCTTTAGGAATTTTGCCCTTTATTAATGCGTCCATTATCATCCAATTGCTCACCGCTGCAATACCATCTTTAGAAAATTTACAGAAAAATGAAGGCGAAGCGGGGCGGCGGAAAATTTCCCAAATTACCCGCTATGTCACTGTAGGTTGGGCAATTATCCAAAGTACAGCTTTTTCAGCATTATTCCTCCAGCAATTTGCCTTAAAGCCAGGTCCATTCTTCGTAGCTGAAACCGCGATCGCCCTGACAGCGGGTTCGATGTTCGTCATGTGGGCATCAGAACTAATTACAGAACGAGGTATTGGCAATGGTGCATCATTGTTGATTTTTGTCAATATTGTCGCGTCATTACCAAAAGCTTTAGGCGATACCATCGATTTAGTGCAAGTAGGCGGTCGGGAAACAGTAGGCCGCGTGATCGTGCTAATCTTAGTTTTCCTGGCAACAATTGTTGGTATTGTTGTTGTGCAAGAAGGAATGCGTCGCATCCCAATTATTTCGGCTCGTCGCCAAGTAGGTCGGCGAGTTTTGGCAGAGCAACGTAGCTTTCTACCCTTGCGGCTAAATCAGGGCGGCGTTATGCCAATTATTTTTGCCGCTGCTATCCTCAGTTTGCCACTGTTAATTGCCAATTTCACCAAAAATGCCGAATTGGCCAATATAGTTAACACTTATCTCAGTCCCAGCGGTTCTAGTTCCTGGGTCTATGCTTTGGTTTACATGGTCTCGATCGTTTTCTTCAGCTATTTCTATTCTTCGTTGATTCTCAACCCAGTTGATGTAGCGCAAAACTTGAAGAAAATGGGTTCTAGTATTCCTGGTATTCGTCCTGGTAAGGCAACTAGCGAATATATCGAACGAGTGTCGAACCGACTGACTTTTTTGGGTGCGATATTTTTGGGCTTAGTTGCGATTATCCCAACCGGTGTAGAAAGTGCTTTAGGAGTACCCACTTTTAAGGGACTGGGTGCTACCTCTTTGTTAATTCTAGTTGGTGTGGCGATCGATACGGCAAGACAAATCCAAACTTACGTGATCTCTCAGCGTTATGAAGGAATGGTGAAACAATAGTGACGCGACTAATCTTCTTGGGACCGCCTGGAGCTGGTAAAGGAACACAAGCTAAAACACTAGCTGACCATTGGCATGTTCCCCATGTTTCTACGGGTGATATATTGCGCCAAGCATTAGAAAAGCAAACCCGTTTGGGCATTAAAGCTCAAAGTTATATGGATAAAGGGGAACTAGTGCCAGACATTCTAGTACAGGAAATGGTACAGGAACGACTGAATCAGCTAGATGCGAAGCTAGGTTGGATTCTCGACGGTTTTCCTCGAACTGTAAAACAAGCAGTTTTTCTTGAGGAATTACTAGAACAACTAGACCAGTCTGGTGAGAGAGTAATCAGTCTGGAAGTACCAGATGAGGTAGTAGTCGGGCGTTTGCTTGGACGGGGACGAAAAGATGATAACGAAGAAGTAATTCGTCGTCGTTTAGAAGTTTACCGCGCTGAAACTGAACCTCTAATTGATTATTACCGCGATCGCCAAAAACTCCTAACAGTCAATGGCAATCAGTCCCAAGAAGAAGTCACTGTTGAACTGCAAAAGGTCATTGCTTAAGATTAGCGGCATGAGGGAACAAGGAGATAAACAAAACTCCTAACTCTTAACTTCTAACTCAGCACGGGCTAAACGCCCCGCTATCGCTAACAGCACTGATAACGCCCAATGCCCCCTACCAATAAACAGATCAATTTTAGCTAAGATATATTAATAAACTATTGATATATTTCTTAAAATGTGTGTCTTTGCAGGTGAACCGCTGCAACTGAACACGAAATTGTTGAGTTGAGGAAAAAACAAATTGTCTAAGCAAGATTTGATTGAAATGGAAGGCACGGTTACAGAGTCCTTGCCCAATGCGATGTTTCGGGTTGACTTGGACAATGGATTTAACGTGCTAGCACACATTTCCGGTAAGATTCGCCGTAATTATATCAAGATTTTGCCTGGCGATCGCGTCAAGGTGGAGTTAACTCCCTACGACTTGACCAAAGGCAGAATTACCTATCGCTTGCGTAAAAAGTAAGTATATGTAGAGAATATTACCATAAACCCATCTTTTTGACTGTTTTTTAGTCATTTAACTGGATTAATTTCCCTAGAAATGCTATAATTTAATATTTGGAGTCAAAGTAAAAAAGGCATGAAAGTCAGAGCCTCAGTCAAGAAAATCTGTGAAAAATGTAATGTGATCAAACGCCGTGGTCGCGTTATGGTAATTTGCGTGAACCCCAAGCACAAGCAACGTCAAGGATAACACTCTTCCCAACAGAGTCCTACAGAGTCGGTTGCAACACGCATATGATTATTAAAACGAAAAGACGCGATTAATCACGTTTTTCTAACTACCAATAATTGCGAGAACAATAGGGAGAGTTCATTGTGGCACGGATTGCCGGAGTAGACCTTCCACGCGATAAGCGCGTCGAAATTGGTCTGACTTACATTTACGGAATTGGATTATCGCGGGCGCAAGAAATTATAGCGGCTACGGGTGTGAACCCAGACACCCGCGTTAAAGACTTAAGTGACGCCGATGTAACAGCCCTCAGAGGAGAGATAGAAACCAACTATCAAGTTGAAGGGGACTTGCGGCGCTTGGAGTCTATGAACATCAAGCGCTTAGTTGATATTGGCACTTACAGAGGGCGTCGTCATCGTATGGGCTTGCCCGTAAGAGGACAAAGAACTCGCACCAACGCCAGAACCCGTCGAGGCAGAAGGCAGACAGTGGCTGGGAAGAAGAAGGCACCAGGGAAATAATTTCACGATGCTTGCCAAACAGAGCAAGTTTTACCTTAAATCAACTAAACAAGTATGGCGAGACAACCAACTAAAAAATCCGGGAGCAAGAAGCAGAAGCGGAATGTCCCTAATGGGATGGCCTACATCCAGTCTACTTTCAACAATAGCATTGTCACCATTACCGATCAAAATGGAGATGTCATCTCCTGGGCTAGTGCGGGTTCTAGCGGTTTTAAGGGAGCAAAAAAGGGAACTCCCTTTGCAGCACAAACCGCTGCTGAAAGTGCAGCTCGTCGAGCGATCGATCAAGGAATGCGGCAAATTGAGGTAATGGTCAGTGGTCCAGGAGCGGGTAGAGAAACTGCTATTCGGGCACTCCAAGGAGCAGGACTAGAAATTACCCTGATTCGGGATATTACACCGATTCCTCATAATGGTTGCCGTCCCCCCAAGCGCCGTCGAGTTTAAATACCAAAACTTGGGCAGTGAGGACGAGCATTTACAGTCAAAGTAAAATCAAGTCACTTTCAATGAAGCTTAGACATCTAGTTGTCCAAACTTCATTTATTTAAGACTGATAAACTTTGGACACTTTGGACGATCGGGAGTGCCTCAGATTTTCTCTTATGGAAAGCTGTTAAACTTCCGGGAACCCAAAACACTATTAATCAATTTTAGATTTGAAATTTGCGATTTGAGATTTTTTCCGCCTACAAAAGGCTTGGTTTAAACCGAAAAAGTAGAATCAAAAATCAAAAATCGAAAATTGGCACTCAATTCGGGAGGCAATTGGTTTGTCTGCTAGCAGCACCTTAAAAAAAGGGAGGCTAATCGGTGGCGCAGTTTCAAATTGAATGTGTAGAGTCTAATACTGACGAAAGCCGCAACCATTACAGTAAATTTGTTCTGGAACCTCTAGAGCGCGGTCAAGGAACAACGGTTGGTAACGCGCTGCGGCGGGTTTTACTGTCGAATCTAGAGGGTACAGCAGTTACAGCGGTGCGGATTGCGGGCGTTTCACACGAGTTTGCTACAGTTCCGGGTGTGCGGGAAGACGTGCTGGAAATCCTCATGAAAATGAAGGAAGTTATCCTGAAAAACTATTCCTCGCAACCCCAAATCGGTAGATTACTTGTTAGCGGGCCAGCAACAATCACGGCGGCGCATTTTGATTTGCCTAGTGAAGTAGAAGTCATCGATCCGACCCAGTATGTAGCTACCATCGCCGAAGGTGGAAAGCTGGAAATGGAATTTCGGATCGAGAAAGGTAAAGGTTATCGCACCGTAGAGCGAGGACGTGAGGAAGCCACATCATTGGACTTTCTGCAAATCGACTCGATATTTATGCCAGTGCGAAAAGTCAACTATAGTGTTGAAGAATCTCGTGGGGAAGGCTTGATTCCAAAAGACCGACTACTGTTGGAAGTTTGGACGAATGGTAGTATTTCTCCCCAAGAAGCACTATCTTCCGCTGCTGGGATCTTGGTAGATTTATTCAACCCATTGAAAGATATCTCCCTAGAACCAACAGACACAGGTTCGGATATTCCAGACGATCCAACCGCCCAAATACCCATCGAAGAATTGCAACTTTCTGTTCGGGCATATAACTGTCTCAAACGCGCACAAGTTAACTCTGTGGCCGACTTGTTGGATTATACCCAAGAAGACCTCCTAGAGATTAAAAACTTTGGTCAAAAGTCGGCAGAAGAAGTTGTGGAAGCTTTACAGCGACGTTTGGGCATTACCTTGCCTCAGGAAAGAGGCTCTAAACACCCTTAAATCATATCAAGTCTGGTTGATTACTTATCATTTAGACAGACACTCTGATGGGGAGAGTTTTTTTTGGTAAGTGATTAGCGGACATGATTATCAAAACCGTTTGTAGTTCATAAGTGCCTAATTATGCGTCACCGTTGTCGCGTCAAACAACTTAGTAAACCAGCCGATCAACGCCGTGCTTTACTGCGATCGCTCGCCACCGAGGTGATCCGTCATGGTAAGATTACCACCACTTTAGTTCGCGCTAAAGTAGTGCGACGTGAAGTCGATAAAATGATTACCCTAGCTAAAAACGGCTCCTTGCCAGCACGCCGTGAAGCCTTGGGCTACATCTTCGATAAACAACTCGTTCACGCTTTATTTGAGCAAGCTCCCACTCGATATGGTAATCGTCAGGGCGGTTATACCCGTATCCTGCATACTGTACCTCGTCGGGGTGATAATGCCGAGATGGCAATACTGGAATTGGTTTAAGTCATTAGTCATTAGTCATTAAGTCATTGGTTATTCACAAATAACAAAGGACAAATGACAAAGGACAAAGGACAAAATCTCTATGTTAGAAAGCCACCAGCCTACACAAACTCATCGAGTAGCCTTGGTAATTCAATACCTGGGCACTCATTTTCACGGCTGGCAAAGGCAAAAAAACCAGCGGACAGTCCAAGAAGAGATCGAAATTGCGATCGCTACTATTCTTGGGCATCATGTGACATTACATGGTGCTGGGCGAACCGATTCTGGAGTTCATGCTGCTGCTCAAGTAGCCCATTTTGAAGCAACAGGTTTCATTCCGCCTCAGAAGTGGGCAACAATCCTCAACAGCTATCTGCCGCCAGATATATTAATCAGGGCTTCAGCTAGTGTAGATGACCGTTGGCACGCTCGCTTTAGTGCAGCCTATCGACGGTATCGCTACACAATATACACTGAAGATCGACTTAACTTGTTCGTGAGACCCTTCAGTTGGCATTATTATTATGCACCCCTGGATGAATCCTTAATTCAAGCTGCCTTGAAACCTCTCTTGGGAAAGCATCACTTAGCTGCTTTTCAACGAGCCGGATCAAAGCGATCGCATTCCTGGGTAGAGGTACAAGCAGTAGAGTGTCATCGCAGTGGGCCATTTATCCATATTGAAATACAGGCAGATGGATTTTTGTATGGCATGGTACGGCTATTGGTAGGGATGTTGGTACAAGTGGGTTCTGGGCAACGGACACTTTCTAACTTCACCGAACTTTGGAAAGAACAACGCCGCGAAGAAGTCAAACACTCCGCACCAGCCCAAGGTTTGTGCTTGTTGCGAGTTGGCTATCCGGATTTTCCCTTTCCGCCAGAGATTTGGTACGACACCCTGCCAAAATTGGTCATTAGTCATTAGTCATTGGTCATTAGTCATTGGTCATTAGTGAATAACAAATGACAAAGGACAAATAACAAATGACAACTGACAAATGACAAATAACAAATGACAAAGGACAAATAGCAAATGACAACAGTTAAAACATACCTTCCTTCTCAAGCATCCCTTGAGCATGAGTGGTACTTAGTAGATGCCACCGATAAACGTCTCGGACGCCTCGCTAGTGAAATCGCTCAAATCCTCAGAGGCAAGAATAAACCCGAATATACACCCCACATAGATACAGGTGATTTCGTAATTGTCATCAATGCTGAGAAAGTAGCAGTCACAGGCAAAAAGCGCACTCAAAAGCTTTACCGTCGCCATTCTGGGCGTCCTGGTGGGATGAAAACAGAAACCTTCGCTAAACTGCAACAGCGTTTACCAGAGCGGATTTTAGAACATGCTGTCAAAGGTATGCTACCTAAAAATAGTCTAGGTAAGCACTTGTTCACCAAGCTGAAAGTTTACGCTGGACCTACCCATCCTCACGATGCTCAAAAACCCAAAGAACTAAAAATTAGTACAATTCCTGGAGAAGAAATCTAATGGTAGTAGCAGAAGCCAATAGCGGTCGCGCCGTGTACTGGGGTACTGGTCGTCGCAAGTCCGCAGTCGCCAGAGTCCGTCTAGTACCAGGCAGCGGTCAACTGACTGTTAATGGTAAAGATGGAAACTTGTATTTCCAATTCAATGCCAATTATTTGGGAGTGATCAAAGCACCCCTAGAAACTCTGGGACTAGAAAACGAATATGACATTTTGGTGAAAGCAGAAGGCGGCGGCTTGACCGGACAGGCTGATTCTGTTCGCTTGGGAGTTGCTCGTGCTTTGTGCCAACTAGACCCCGACAACCGTCCACCTTTGAAAACCGAAGGTTACCTAACTCGCGATCCAAGAGCAAAAGAGCGGAAAAAATATGGTTTACATAAAGCTCGGAAAGCTCCTCAGTACTCTAAGCGGTAAGCGACTGGGTACTGGGTATTGGGGATTGGGCATTAAGAAAAGTCAGTTTTTTATCTCTTTCCCAGTCCCCAATCCCTAGTCCCCAGTCCCCAATGCCTAGCCCCAATTGAACGCTGAAAGTTATAATTAATATAGATTCACCACAAAAGGAACAATGGCTAAATCTGATATTCATCCCAAGTGGTATCCAGATGCTAAAGTTTACTGCAACGGTCAAGTTGTTATGACCATTGGCTCTACTAAGCCAGAATTGCATGTAGATGTTTGGTCTGGAAATCACCCTTTTTACACGGGCACTCAGAAGATTATTGACACTGAGGGTCGAGTAGAGCGCTTCCTGCGTAAGTATGGCATGAGCAGCACTCAAACATCTGGCGACGATCAAAACAAAAAGTAGCGGGTTGGCTCTGCTGTTAACGACGGCCCTGCATCAGCTGGGTCGATTTTCATTTATATGCTCGAGCCAATTTGTTATTTTTTAAGGAGCGATCGCACTCGTCATGGCTGAATCATACTTACTGGACAAACTAAAATCCGTTGAACAAACCTTTAATGAATTAACACGTCGTCTTGGCGACCCCGATACCGCTAGCAATCCTGATGAGTATCAAGAAATTGCTAAGTCTCGTTCTTCTTTGGAAGAAGTAGTTGATACCTACGAAATTTGGAAAACAGCCCAAGAAGACTTGATTGGAGCGCGTCAGGTTTACAAAGAATCTGCAAGTGACCCAGAGTTGCAAGAAATGGCATCACTGGAAGTAAAAGAACTTGAAGAAAAAATAGAACATTTAGAGTCTCGCTTGAAAGTCTTACTGCTACCACGCGACCCCAATGATGAAAAGAATATCATGTTGGAAATTCGCGCTGGTACTGGTGGCGATGAAGCAAGTATTTGGGCTGGCGATTTGATGCAGATGTACACCCGCTATGCCCAAACTCAAGGTTGGAAAGTTTCTCTAGTGAGCGAATCTCGTGGAGAAATGGGTGGCTGGAAAGAGGTCATTCTCGAAATTAAAGGTAATGACGTTTATAGCCAGTTAAAATTTGAGGCTGGAGTACATCGCGTGCAGCGGGTGCCTGCAACTGAATCTGGGGGACGGGTTCATACTTCTACAGCTACCGTGGCGATTATGCCAGAGGTGGATGATGTAGAAATTCACATTGACCCGAAAGATATTGAAATGACTACAGCTCGTTCTGGCGGTGCTGGCGGACAAAACGTCAACAAAGTGGAAACAGCCGTTGACTTAATGCACAAACCGACAGGAATACGTATTTTTTGTACAGAAGAACGCAGCCAGTTACAAAACAAAGAACGGGCGATGCAAATTCTGCGGGCGAAGTTGTATGACATCAAGTTAAGCGAACAACAAGCGGCTGTAACTTCTATGCGGCGATCGCAAGTTGGTACTGGATCGCGATCGGAAAAAATTCGTACCTATAATTATAAAGATAACCGGGCTACCGATCATCGGTTAGGTCAAAATTATTCTCTGACCCCGGTTTTGGAAGGTGATTTAGAGACCCTTATCCAATCTTGTATCTCTCTAGACCAGCAAGAACGTCTCGCGGAGTTAGCGACTGCTGCCGCTAACTAATTTTTGCTATTAAAATTACTGTAAAACCACTTGCTGTAATGTCTCTTTTAGCACAGTCAGGTGGTTTTCTAATGTCCCCTGGAGTGCATCTTCCATTTCACTGGGATAATGGTAATAAGCAAATTCGTATTTCATTACGTAATTTAGCTTTGCCCATTCTTTTAGCGTTTGGCAAGTATAAATTAACTTTTCTGCTTCTTCTTGCCAACGCGCAAAAATTCGGTAACTAAAAAAGCTGCTGCATATATTTCCTTTTGCATCCCAGTAGGAAATACACGCCTGATGCTTCAAACAGCAGATTTTTTTGATTTTCTTCACATCATAGCCTTTAACTCTTAAAGCTTCTTTGGTTTCAGCCTCGGAAATATTCCACTTTTCTGGTTTAATTTTATTAGTGGCTATCAGGTTTTTACCTTTGCGGCGATATTGATTAATTTTGCGTGGCTTGGGAAACATGATGCACCTTCGATATTATTTCTTCGCAGCAAAGTTGAGCTACTAGCCGAACTGCCGTAGCAAACTAAGTTTTTAGGGTTGATTCAAAGATAGATGGATTATTCTACTAGCTTGATGCCTGTAGTTGCCGATTTACAACCAGAGATATAGTTTAGTACTAAAATACAAGGCTGTCAATATAAAAGTAAACTTGTAATATTGAAAGTAAACTTGTAAATACAGTTGGCTAGCTATACAAGCAGTGAACATCGAAACCAAACAAAAACTGATTGAAATTATTAAACTAGCTCGCGGTTCAATGAGTCAGCGAGCATTTGGTAAGCTTTTGGGAGTATCTGCTACTGCTGTTCAGATGTGGGAAAAAGGTGTGAAGGTGCCAGATACAGAAAATTTGGCTCAAATTGCATCCAAAGCAGGCTACACAATGGAAGAGTTAATCAGCTGCATAGATGGTAAACCAATTCCAGAAACCTCAGATTTGAGTCTGATTCTGAGACAAATTCAGCATATGCCTTTAGGCCAAGTGGCTCAAATCGTCCAAGCTGCGGCAGATAGATTGGCTGCTGTGGCTGAAGCTTCTGGGGATGAAGCCAAGGCTAGTTGAATATCTGTGTTAAAATCGCTGACCAATACCTAGATGTATTTTGCTTTCTCCCTGGTCGTTAATGCCGTAGTCAGCGCGGATTAAACCCAAAGGTGAATCTACTCGCACTCCAGCCCCATAACCAAAACCATAACCTGGTTTATCTCGTACACCTGCGGGATTTCCCAATACGGTATCGCCAGAACCTAAATCGGAAGCGAAGTCAGCAAATAAGACACCGCCGACGATTGGTAAAACGGGAAAACGATATTCTGCGGAAGCTAAAACGTAACTGCGACCACTCCCAACATCTCCAGAATCGTAACCGCGCACTGAATTGGAACCACCCAAGTTAAAGGTTTCGTAGGGCGGTAAATTGCCAATAACTGTCCCAGCTTGGAGATTGACTGCAAATACTTGTGGTTGTTTGCTGTTAAATAACTGCACTGGTAAATATTGGCTGTAGTTGGCTTTCAGGCGATTGAGGGAAATATTACCTTCACCAAGGGGTATAGATTGTTCTGTACTCAGACTCAAAACAGAACCCTTAGTTGGATTGATGGAGTTATCTCGTTGGTCTTTGGTGGCGGTGAAGGATACAGTAGTTAGGTCGTCAATGCCAGTTCCACTAGCAGATAGGGGATTGCCTTGAGCATCGGTTGGGGTAATATTACCTTGGCGATCGCGGATGCTAGTTCGGGTATAGTTAAATCCTAAAGAGGTATTCCAGTCATCAATCGGTCGTTGGAAGCTGACACCACCGCCAATCTGACTTTCTCGCACTCGATCGCCATTAGCTAAATTAATTTTGTCATCAAAGGTTTCCGAAAGTTCCTGATTACGAAAAACGTTCGCAGTGTAGCCCAAGCGATCGGGGTTTGTTGTTCGATAGGGACTGATATATTTAGTATTAAACTGTAAATCTCGGCTACTGACGCCAACATTCACCGCTAAATTATCATTAATACCGCCAACATTTCGATCTTGATAGCTGATAGTGCCTATCAACCCCTGATCGGCATTGTAACTACCACCCAAGTTAACACCACGCGCCCCAGTTTCTTTCAGTTGATAGACTAAATCAAGTTTTGTCGCATCTCCTTCTAAGGCAACATTTACACTTTGAAATAAGCCAGTGGCATATAACTGTTGTATGTCTTGTTTGACGACATTTTCTTGGAAGATTTGACCAGGTTTAAGCTTGAGTTGCTGTTGCAGAAAATCTGGTTTAGTGCGTCCTACCACAGGGTTACCTTTACTATCAACGGTTTTACCTTCGTCATTGACAAAGCGAAACTTGATATCACTCACCAAACCTTCAGCAACATTCACAGTCAGAATGCCTTGAGGACTTGGCTTAAGTGATAGCACCCGTGCCAAGTTATAACCATTGTCAGCGTACCACTTGTTAATTTGTGCCACTGCTTGCTGGAGTCCAGTGGGACTAATGGTGTTTCCGATTTGAGATTGCAAACGTTCTTGGGCTATTTGGTAGGTGAGTACTTTTGCACCAGATAATTGTAGCGATCGCACAATCACCGGTTGCACTTGGTAAACTACATTTAATCCAGCAGGGGTACTGCGGCTATTTACACTGGCACTGCTAAATAAACCTGTATCTAAAATTGCTCCAATATCTCTTTGTAGCTGGCTTTGGCTGGTTTCTCCACCCGCCTGTGTTTTAATTACTTTGCGAATGATTTGCTGCAATTCTTGATTACTTCCCACTATCTGTACATCTGTAGCTGTGACTACTAAATCGTTGTTTGTAGTAGGGGATGAGGAGATGAGGGGGATTATTACTGAAGAATTCTTGTCTTTTTGTTTCAATGTTGCCTTGTCTACTGGTTTTAAGACTACTGCGGAGTTGTTGTTAAGAACTGTTAGCACTGGGGCGGGATTTGGGGAAAATTGTTGTGCAACTATAGTTTCTGGGGCAGCAATTGTTTCTATCTGCGTCGGAGTATCTTCAATTACTGGCACTACTAAATTATCAGTTTTTGTAGTTGGAGTAACGGCTTTAGCAGGTGCAGCCGTTGCTTGCTGAGTAACATTGGCAGCAGCCAAAGTAGCTAAAGTAAAAATTGCAGTAGCAGAAATTTTCATAATATATAATATTTCACCTAATTAACTATGAATTAGTTGCACAAAGTTTCAGGAATAGCAATAACACTAACTTCCAGCTTCGTTGCGGATTTCCTCATTCATACCTCTGTATACACAGACAGTTAATTATAATTTTTTGTTTCGCGCTAACACTATGAGAGGCTGAGATCCCCGGCTGATGCAAGAAATCAGGGGTCTTTTTGTTCGTAACTCATTTAGCATTCCTATACGTGAGATATTAGCAGTAGAGACAGTTGAATTTTGAGGCTGATTGATAAAAGATTTAATAGAGATAAAAAATTATGATTTAGGAGGAAGAATTGAGCATTAAGAATTTAGCATTAATTCTCTACAATTAGATAATAAGTATGGTTCTTCAGTACTTGGGATGCTAAATCTACGTTCTAAAAAACTCGAAACCCATGCCAGACAAAAAATATCAGTTTTTAACTAACTCAATTTAAAGAGCCTTTATACGGTTTAGAGGCTTAAAGCCTAATGGATTAGTAGATTTTGAGTTTTAATTAATATGGCATAACACATACTGAATAACCATAAGTATTGGTTTAAAAGATAAGGGACTGACAAATAAAAAAACATCCAATTTTTCTTGTGGGGTGCCAAGGGCGGGCGAGACGCCCACCCCACAAGATTGGATAATTTATTTCTTGGTAATCCCTAAATGAATACAGTTTTAATCCAATACAGTTCAGTTAAGCATTTCTTTCTTCGTGTCCTTTGCGTCCTTTGTGGTTCGTTAAAAAAATAACTTTGATAAAAAGTTTTAACCTTAACTGAACCGTACTGAGTTTTAATCAAAACAGTCTGGTTCTGAGGGGGTAGCATAATTTCTACAGAAAAACCCTGTTAAATACAGGGTTAGTACTCAATACTTTTCGGTTAAGGGGGAAAGGGAAAGGGTTTGAATTTCCCTTTCCCCATTACCCTTTAACCTTTCCCCAGACCAAAAGAGAGATTATTGGGTTTAACCGAAAAGTATTGGGTTAGTACTAAGATATTAGCTATTTAAAAAACTTCGGTAATTTACTGATTTGCCAAGAAATTAGGTGTACCATTGCCACCAAACTTACCAACAGCGGGAATTTCTAGGAAGTTATCTGTAGCTTTACCCGTACCATCGTCGGTCACAGAGGAGTTAGAGTTAACCGGATGACCATTGGGAACAAACAATTGTGGGTGGTCAAAGGGAGCTTTTTCATAGCGAACTCGCTCATCAGTGAGGGCTTGGAGAAATGTCACTAAATTTGCTTTCTCCTCTTCCGTTAGATTTAATGGGGCGAGGGCGCTTTGCTGGCGAAAGTCTCCGCCACGATTGTAAAAGTCCACAACTTGTTGCAAAGTCAAGTAGCCACCATTGTGGAAGTAAGGGGCTGTAAGTTCAATGTTGCGTAGTCCTGGTGTCTTGAAACTACCGTCCGCAATTAACAAGTCATTGGAAGTAACAGTAGTATTCGCATCAGAACCAAGCAATTGCCTAAAAGTACCTAACAGAGATAATCGTGATTCTGACAGTGGATTACCAAAGGGGTCATTACCACCGACAGCAAGGTCTTCGAGAGTGGGTCTGACACCAATATTGAAGAAGCCATTGTCAAAAATAATTCTGGGAAAGTTCGGGACGGTAAGTATCCCGATACGTTGTTCCTGTACAGCACTAACTGAAGCTCTCGTGAGTTCTGCTCCATTATGACAAGTAGTACATGCAGCTTTCCCTTCAAATAATTCTTTTCCTAGTTTCTGTTGGTCACTGAGAGCATCGGCCTTTCCATCTAAAAAGCGATCCAGAGGTGTATCGCTAGCAATGAGTGTAGACTCGTACATCTGCACCGCGAGTCCAAAGAACAGCGGGAAGTTGTACTCCATGAGTGTGTACTCATTGGTTTGTACAGAACGGTCTGGCTTTTTGACGAAAGTTCTGCTACCGTCGGGATTCACTTGGATAATGCGATTGGATGCCCACCATTCAGGTTTAAATGCTTGGGCAATTAGTTGTTGATAGGTTAAAGTATGCAGTCCCGTTTGGGGTGACCTACTATCTGTGCCTAATACACTATCTTGGGGATCTACTATCTGTTTACCTAGTGGTCTAAGGGGAAGTAACTTTTTCCCCATTTTTCTGGGTAGTTTCTTACCCTTGCTAACACTGTGAGTTTTTGGATCGACTGCCCCGAACTTATCACCAATTTCTGCAAAGGTGCGACCATCAGCAGACATCTCAAAAGAACTGATTGGTGGACCAACAGCCTGAGAAGCTAAAGACGCATGGTTGATACTAACTTTCACAGATTCCAGATAGCTAGGAGTAGTTGCTTTAACAACATAAGCATTCGGGTCTCTCAACCCAAATTCATTCACTCCATTGAAGATTTCCTGCGCTCTACCGTCCCAGAAGTTACGGAAGTTAAATACGGAGTTGATTACAGTTGGTGTGTTACGTGGTTCAACACGGCGCACATTTTTACCGCCAACGTTAAATACTGGATCTGGCAAATACTTTACTTGGTCTACGGCATTACCGGGCGTAACATCCACAAACTCGCTATTGAAGACACCTTGGGAAGAAACAACATCATTACGATCGGAGATAACGGTCGTGGGGTCATTCGGGTTTGATAGCTGGTGAAAGGGAAAATTTTGCCGATTAAGTTGATAGTTGGGTGCGCCTCCAACATCAAAAACTGTATCTGGATTTGCTGTTTTATCGGCGTTAACTCGCAATAGTCCAGGAGAAATCTGATTTTTGGATCTATTGTCAGCACCAGCATGGAAGTGACAACTTGCACAAGCGGTCACGCCGTCGCTACCGATCTGCATATCCCAAAACAGGGCTTTTCCTAACTTGATTGCGGCAGCTTTGTTCTTCACGAAGTCTGTCAGATTGTCAGGTTCTTGAACTTTGACTGTTTTCAGGGGAGCTAGAGGTCGTGCAACTTGCGCTGATACAGTGTTTCCAGCGATGATGGCGATCGCTATTATCGCCCCAATTATCATCGCTTTGTGAAACCTCGATACCAGTGGTTTAGATAGCAGAGAATCAATTCTCTGTTTTTTTCGCCATCTACTCTTGGAAGTGAGTAGAAAATAGATAGGTAAACTAGTAACTATTATTACTAGAACGATCAAAGGTATAATTCCCATGTTTTTTTTAATAAAAAACACTAAATTTATTCAACTAATACGACAGTTTATTAGCCTGATAATCAATTTATAGTATTTGAGGAATTTTTCCAAGTTAAAAAGATTACATGAATCAACTTGATTGATATATTATTTACGACATAAGTCTCTAAAAATACTTCTGTCCTAAGGTCGTTTTATATAGAACTTCGATGTGGTTTCTCAATGTACTTATAAAAGTAGGAGTGGCGTCATTCATGAGAAATTAAGGTAATCGCACATTTGTCAAGAGCGTGCAAGAAAAAGGACTTTCTCCAGCTTCGAGACTAGCTCTCACGGCGCTTTGATCGCTCCTAAATCTTAATTTTCTTTGGCAGCAAAATAGTCAAACTCAATGGGATCATCCGCTTTCCCTCGATCGTAAGCAACACCAAAATGTTACAAAAATATTTCTATTTTTTCAGAGAAAATTATGGTGAGAAAGGGGTTACCGACGGTAACCCCTTTCTCACCATAATGATTATTCTTCCCTATGATTACTGAGAAATCTTCTAGCCGGCCGAACCTCCGGTTGAAGCAAGGCTAGGACTTTGCTGTTTCAGCAGTTCCACGATCTTTTCCGCAACACCCTTGGCTGAGGCTGGGTTTTGTCCAGTGACTAAGCGATCGCTCACCACACTTTTCGCCTGAAAGTTCGGTGCTTTGTCTACTTTTGCACCCCGCTCAATCAACTTCGCTTCTAACAGAAAGGGCACAATGTCGGTCAAGCCCGCTGCTGCTTCTTCTTCGTTAGTGAAGACAGACACTGTTTTTCCCGCTACTAAATAATCATTGTTTGAAAGTCGGATATCGACCAACCCAGCCGGGCCATGACACACTGCGGCAACTACACCACCTCGTTCGTAGATGCTGGCTGCAATGCTAGCCAACTCCTTATTGTCGGCAAAATCCCACATGGTGCCATGTCCACCCGCATAGAAAATTGCATCATATGCCGATGGATCGACCTGACTTGGCTGCAAAGTATTCTCCACCTGCGCCATCTTCTCAGGGTTGTTGAGAAACTCAGCGTTCACTGGATCATTGAGATCGATTCCAATCATCGGTGCTTTCCCACCTTTAGGACTAACGTAGTCAACAGTCAAGCCAGCACTATCAAAGACGGCAACTGGGTGGCTCACTTCTGGCAAGTAGTATCCAGTTTCTTTGCCTGTGTTCCCTAAGGTGTTGTGGCTCGTTAAAACAACTAGAACTTTCTGAGACATAAAGTTACTTCCCATTATTCAATCAAAGATTGGTAAGCTGATGCGCGTCTAAAGTATATAAACACTCTTGATGGTGGTTGACTGTTGACAGGTTTTCAGTCATTAGTCATCAGTCATCAGTCATCAGGTAAATGTACAAATTAAATGCGTAACAGCTTATGAGACAAACCCTCAAAGAGTTTGTGTTAACTGATATAGAACTCCTACTTGATTTTTGAAAAACTAAATCAGCTAAGAACTTACCGTATAAATGTTTAGTTCTCAGTATATCTAGCAAGAATTAAGTTGGATTTCTATAACTTTATACTACGGTAAACCTGTAGAAAATACAAATAATGAGTTTTTGACTTTACCATAATTAAATTTATGGTTAGTTTGGAATGGTATCGCAGTTTTGTCGAAGTGTACCGAGTAGGTACTGTGTCTGGTGCAGCCGAAATCTTACATCTAACTCAACCTGCTGTCAGTCAGCACATTGCAGCTCTAGAATCAACTTTAGGAACTTCTCTATTCCAACGAATGCCCCGTCGAATGCTTCCCACTGAAGCCGGAAAGCGATTATATACTCGCGTTGCTGCGGCGATCGAAACGCTAGAATCAATTCCTCCCAAAACTGCCTTAGCAGATGCACCTTTACTGATTCGTTTAGGAACTCCGACAGAATTTTTCAGTGAATATGTTTTGCAACGTCTACCCAAAAGAGAAAAAAGCCTATTTACAGTCAAATTTGGGCTGGTGCAAGAGCTGATCGAGGAACTATTAGCCGATCGCATTGATTGTGCGATCGCTACTCAAAAAATCTCCCAGCCAGAGCTTGAATATCAACTGATTTTTGAGGAAACTTTTTGGCTCGTTGCACCACCCACGATCGCAATTCCCATATCGCAAGATGTCATGCAAGCTGATTTAACGTCTCTAGAACAGTGGCTTAAACTTCAGCCGTGGATTGCTTACAGCGAAGACTTACCGATTATTCGCCGATTTTGGCGGGTCATATTTGGTCGGCGTTTGGATGTGAATCCCCAATGGGTGATTCCAGATTTACGAAGTATTCGGGAAGCGATCGCCCAAGGAGTCGGTTACAGTGTTTTACCTGATTACCTCTGCACTGACTGGATTGCCGATGGTCGGTTAACCTTGATTTTAAAACCCACAAAAGCCGTAACTAACTCCATTTGGTTGGCGTATCGCAAGTCACAACGACAATCGCAACAGGTAATTTTACTTTTAGAATGGCTAAGAATTGATCTGACTCAGTGCTGAGTGGTGTACATGAATAGCGTGGCGTTTAGCCCCCTGTGAGCAGTCTTTAACTCAGCACTCACCACTCTTCATGGCATGATATCAGCATCCCTTGATACTCAAAATACTGATTGCGAGGTTCTATGAGTAATGTATCTCGATTATCCCAAGCTTCTAATTCCCCAGGTGCAAATTCTCCTTTGCAGTTGCTGGTTTTGAGTAACGGACATGGGGAAGATATGATTGCAGTCCGGATTTTACAAGAGCTCCAACGACAATCAAACCCACCAGAAATCTTTGCTTTACCTCTGGTGGGTGAAGGACGTGCTTACGAACAATTGGATATTCCCTTCATCGGTTCAGTACACACTATGCCTTCTGGTGGGTTTATTTACATGGATGGGCGCCAATTGGCGCGGGATGTACGCGGTGGTTTGTTACAACTTACTCTTAGCCAAATTAAAGCTATTCGCCGTTGGGTGAGTTCCCAAAAAAAATTAGGTAACAAGAGAGCGATTTTAGCTGTGGGAGATATTGTCCCGTTGTTGTTTGCTACTTTTAGTGGTGCTAATTATGCTTTTGTTGGTACGGCAAAATCAGAATATTATGTGCGAGATGAAGCTGGATTATTACCACGAAAATCCAAAGGTGCGCGTTGGGAAAACTTTTCGGGTTCAGTCTACCATCCTTGGGAACGTTGGTTAATGAGTCGTCGCCGTTGTAAGGCGGTGTTCCCTAGAGATGCGCTGACGACGGAAACATTAAAACAATGGCCAATTCGAGCTTTCAATTTGGGTAATCCGATGATGGATGGTTTAGAACCAACATTTTCCCGCCAAAAATTTTACAGTGCCGATACTCAAGAGCAAGAAACAGTCCGGCCTTTTGTGGTGACTCTTCTACCTGGTTCCCGTGCGCCAGAGGCATACGCCAACTGGGAAACAATTATGATTGCCGTATCTGCGTTAATGACAAGTTTCCAGCAACGAGGTTCTCTATTCCACACTTCTGGTACAGTGGTATTTTTAGGTGCGATCGCTCCTGGTCTAGACTGTAATATTTTGTCTAAAAGCGTGCAATCCCAAGGCTGGCGAAGGGAAGCAACATCCCCGCTCTCAATTTCCGATACAAATTTATTGACATTTAAGCAAAAAAATGCATATTTGTTATTAACACAAAAAGCTTATAACGACTGTTTGCATTTGGGAGATTTAGCGATCGCAATGGCTGGTACTGCTACAGAACAGTTTATCGGTTTAGGGAAACCAGCGATCGCTATTCCCGGTAATGGGCCTCAATATAACCCTGCCTTTGCTGAAGCTCAAAGTCGGCTTTTAGGGTCATCTTTGATTTTAGTTGAGCAGCCAGCAGAAGTTGCCAAGATGGTACAGTCTTTATTCAAAGATCCTGATAATTTGCAAATTATTGCCGAAAATGGTGTGCTACGTATGGGAAAACCAGGTGCAGCATTACGTATTGCTGAATGTTTGCAGGAACAATTAGGATGATTGGGCATTGGGGACGGAGGAGAAATAAAACTCCTAACTCAGCACTCAGCACTCACTCAAGCTACCAACCCAGAACGCAAAGCCCTAACAGCTGCTTGGGTACGGTCATCAGCACAAAGTTTATTAAGAATATTCCGCACATGAGTCTTGACAGTACCAACTGTAATGTAGAGTTTCTCGGCAATTTGCCCATTGCTACACCCAGCTACAATCAACTCGAGAATTTCTAATTCCCGTTGAGTCAAGGGGTATGTTTCTAGAACTTGCTCATATTCTGTGGCCAGCGCCTCAATTTTGACAGTTTTTGGCTTATCAGAGCCTTGGCTTTCTCCGGGTATTCCTTGGCGCATCTTTCGCAATACCACATTGGCAATTGCCGGATCGATCCAAGAGTTACCGCCGTGAGTCGCTTGTATAGCCTCAGTTAACTTACTGATACTTGTCTCTTTCATATAATAAGAATCTGCTCCTGCCGCGAAAGCTGCAAGTACAGCATCTTCCGTGTGATCCATTGTCAGGATGAGAATCTTTGTTGCTGATTGCCCGGTTTCAGCTTGGTAGCGTCTGAATTTACGGGTCAGTTCAATGCCATCCATGTCAGGCAAACCAATATCTACAACAGCTACATCTGGCTTTGCCGTTTCTAAAAGTTTTAATCCTTGGGTAGCATTTGCGGCTTCGCCAATTACTTTTAATGCACTATGAGACTGTAATGCAGCCCTTAGTCCCATTCGCGTTAAGTCGTGATCTTCAATTAAAATAATGCTAATTTCACTCATTGCTACACTCGCTTTTACGCTGTTGGCATCTTTCAAAGTATTACCTTTTGCAATATCTTTTATTTCCCAAACCTAAGATAGATGATCTTTTAACCAGTCTGCATCCACCGATAGAAATAATCAATGTCCTATTATTTAGTATTTAGATAGAGTACAAATCTAGCTGGAGATATATGGCTACTTGTACAAAAAGGATGAACCATTGATACGAATACCAAGTTACAGCCTCTTACTCAAAATTCAGCTTTCACTTGGTATGCTCTGTTAGTTATTTACGATTATCTTAGACAAAACTGGAAAAATTGAGGTTACCTGACGAAAAACTGAACTACCCTTAGAGGGCTTTGTAAGCACACCTTTTTTCTTGATTGTTTCGATGAATCTGATGGGTATCCTAAACCTGGGGAGTAGAGGACACAAGAGAGAAGGAGATAAAAACCTCCTGACTTAGGGCTAAATCCCCTGCTAGCACCAACAGAACTGTTTTGCCCAATGCCCAATTTATAATTTTGCCAACTCTGGAAGTTAGCGATCTCCACGAAAACACTAATATCGATCTGGTCATCGTTAAAAAAAATGTTGAAACTTAAGGAGCTTTAGATTACTTAAAATTTACCAATAAACACAGAGAGTAATTTGCTATTTACTCAGTCTAATCAATCTGATAGGTAAAACTGCTCAAGCTTATGGTACACAATAATAATGTATAACTCTCACCAATGACTGACGACGGGCAGGGACTCACTCATTTACAATCGTTTTAAGCTTAGTAAAGTATTTTATTTTACTTTATACAAGCCCTGTTTACTGTAGCCAGTTAAATAGGGTTAAGTTTTTAATTAGTAACTCATTTTACAGGCATTGGGGGCGAGCTATAAGTTTAATTTCAATACCTAGTCAATTAACTAGATTGAGGATACAACAGACCCAATTAATCTCAGAAAATGGCTAAATGAGGAATAAATACACCAAAATAAGAGAATAAAATTAATGTCATAAATGTCAAGCAGACATTCATAATTCAATATTGGGCAAAAATCCCTTAGTTAATTAAGTTACAGATTTTAGATATCAGAAAATCTTACATTATTTAATAGGATAATCTGAAAAGATAAATATTATATATCAACCTATGTTTTACGGCGAAAATAAAAACCGATGGAAGAGACGCTGAAAATTTTGGTTGTAGACGATGACGAAGTAGACCGGATAGCAGTACGTCGTGCCCTGACGAAAGCAGGTATTGAGATGGATCTGTCTGAGGTATCTGATGCTAATGAAGCATTGTCTGCCTTAAACACTACTAGCTATGATTGTGTTTTCCTCGACTATCGCTTACCAGACCAGGACGGATTAACCCTAATCCAACACATACGCTCTTCGGAAATCAAAGTTCCTTTAATAGTTCTGACTGGTCAAAGAGATGAACAAATCGCTGTTGAATTAATGAAATCTGGTGCTACAGACTATCTTTCTAAATCTAGAATATCTGCGGAAACTTTAGCACATGTTTTGCGAAATGCTATTCGAGTTTATCATGCTGAAATGCAGGTAGCTTTGGCAAACCAGCAACTCAGAGAAAGTCATGAACAACTGATTTATAAAAACCAAGAATTGGAAAGACAACAGCAACAAATTCAAATGCAAAACTTCAAGTTATTGGAGGCATCACGGTTAAAATCGCATTTTTTAGCTACTATGTCCCATGAACTTAGAACACCAATGAATGCAATAATTGGTTTTTCGCAAATACTGTTGCGTCCCAAGTTCGGTCAACTAACGCATCAGCAAGCGGATATGATTGAACGTATCTTGAATAATGGTAAACAGTTATTGATGTTGCTAAATGAAGTTCTCGACTTTTCCAAGCTAGAGACAGGGCGATTAGACTTAAAACCAGAAATATTTGATATATCAAAAGTAATAAATACTACTGTTGGTGAAATGCGTTCATTAGCTGAGGTAAAAAATCTCTCATTGCTGGTGCAAACTGATTTACAAAATCCTCTGGGATTTAACGATCCAGTTCGTATCAAACAGATTTTAATTAACTTGCTCTCCAATGCAATTAAGTTCACAGAGTCTGGGGACATTTGGGTTGAGCTTAAGGAGCTACCTGGAAACAGAGTGGCAATTATCATTAGAGATACAGGTATTGGTATAGCACCTAAAGATTTCAAACATATTTTTGAAGCATTTCGCCAAGTCGATCAAAGTATTACTCGCAAATACCCCGGCACAGGTCTGGGTTTAGCAATTGTAGATTCATTGGTACAGATGATGGGTGGGAAAATATTTCTTGAGAGTGAAGTGGGGGTTGGTTCATTGTTTAGAATTGAATTACCTCGTCGAGTAACATCACCAACTTTAGCAATCGAAACTCCGACTTTAAAGCGGGAGAAGGGGGAACAGGAGCAAATTTTTTGTTCTGCTCAAAATCCACATCAATCATCTTCTCAAGCTAATAAAGCACCAATAGGGTATCCTAAATAAACTATAAATTACTTTAAAACCCCGATAAAAGTTGATAAATCATGTCTGGAAATGAAAATTATAAAATTGATCGTATACTCGCAGTTGACGATACTCGAGATAATCTAATTTTGGTTCAAACAATTTTAGAATGTGAGGGATATGAAATTGATTTGGCTGCAAATGGGATAACGGCTTTGCGGCAAATTGAACAATCTCCACCGGATCTGATTTTACTAGATGTGATGATGCCGGGGATTGATGGTTATGAAGTTACACGTCGGATTCGTAATAACCGCGCAATTAGTACTTATATCCCAATTTTGCTGATTACTGCCTTTCACGAATCTAGCGTTGTGGAAGGTTTAGATGCTGGTGCTGACGATTTTATTCGCAAACCATTTGATACTGATGAATTATTGGCAAGAGTGCGATCGCTCTTACGTCTCAAGCACAGTTTGGACGAACAACAAAAAATGGCGCGTCAACGAGAAGACTTTGTTTCCCGTTTGACTCATGATTTGCGAACTCCCTTGGTAGCCGCCGATCGTATGTTGAATTTGTTCGAGATGGAAACATTCTGCAAAATTTCGCCGGAAATGAAACAGGCGATCGCAGTAATGATTCGCAGTAACGAAAATTTGATGCAGATGGTGAACACCCTCCTAGAAGTCTATCGTTTTGATGCAGGTAAAAAAACCTTGAATTGGGAGGTATGCGATTTGCGAGAAATCGCTGAAGAAGTGGTGAGTGAAATAACACCTTTAACCAATGAAAAAGACTTGACTCTAGAAATAGACGTGAGTGAATTAGATTCACTGGATAAAAATGCTGGCATAGTTATGGGCGATCGACTGGAATTAAGGCGAGTATTATATAACCTAATTGCTAATGCCATGAAATTTACAGATACAGGAGGGATAACAATCCGCATTCTGGAAAAATCACCAAATCCTGACCTTCAAGATTGGATAACAATTGAGGTAGAAGATACAGGATATGGAATTGCGCCCGAAGATCAAGCAACAATTTTCGAGCGATTTCGCCAAGGTAGAAACAAACGCTCAGGTAGTGGCTTAGGACTACATCTATCACACCGAATCGTAGAAGCTCACGCAGGAACTATCCAAGTCACCTCAGAAATAGGTAAAGGCAGTTTATTTACTGTGCAATTACCTAAAAATATTTAATATTCTCTAAATTAATTTAGTTTCTTATTAAGGAAATCAATTATTGAGGTTTGGTTTCGAGCAACACTTTTTTCATTAAGGGAAGTATGAGAAATTACTACTATTTGTCAGCCCCTCGCCCGCCCTTAATTATCGTGCAATCAAGACGCTAATTAATAATAGTTGAGTATTTTTTTATTTGTCAGTTGCATAAGTAACGAGGAAACGTCATATCAGATTTACGAATATTTGGACACAGCCTATAGGGAGATGAAGAAAAGTAACAGCAAGTATACATTAATCTTGGTGTAGTAAATGCTTGGTATATTTAAAGGCTTGGCTAAGCCAAGCCTTTTATTATGATTATCAGTTTTCAAGATATTTGCACACAGCCTATAGAAAGATTAATTGAGTGAAAAGCCAGTCTTAATTAATTTTTGATGTATTTTAAAGCACTAAATATATCGAGGTTTAGCACTCAGCTAAGCTTTTTTTGATGAATTCTCGTATTGCGATCGCTAATCACAAACCAATTAAACATCTGATTGCAAAAGTATCATCAATATTATGCAATATTTACATTAGTGCCCATGCAACATAGCCGAATAGATGCGATTCTAATATCAGGGAATAAAGATGGATACTTACCCCTGGTGTTGATTTGACCAGGGGCTTTTTATTTGGCTTTAAACTGCCACGATTGACTCGCACCTGCAACGCACTCATTCTTCAGCGAAAGGTAAAGAGGCTGGCTGAATTATCTGTCAACACGAGCCAGTAAGCGCAGAAATAGACCTTCTTCAGACAATTTTTCAGCATCAATACATGCTAATAAGCTCCCTGCAAGAATCTCTGAGTTGTAAGAATTCCTGATTTCTTTCCTAAGATAGTGTCTGATGTACCAACACAAAAGCTCAGTAAAATCATGCCCATGAATTTTATATCGTATTTCTATCAGTTCTTTTGCACGTAATTCTTCAAGTTTAGTTATGAATTTCGATTGCTGTGAGCTATTACCATTACTATTTAAATATTTAGTAATGAAAGTTTTTAAATCGAACTGAACCTGATTATTATTTTTATTCAATTTACAGCAGTCACCAAACTTTTCTAACCATGTCATATTTAATTCAAGTGCTTCATTCGTAGCCCTAATTAAGAATAAATCCTCTAAGACTCTAGATACTTGATTAAGTATTTCCCTAGCTTTGGGCTGAGACAAACGTAGCCCTAAACGCAGGTATTTATCTAAAACAACCTCGTTAAATAGGTACATCTCCAGACACGAATAATCAGTAAATAATAGGAAATCACATTGATATTCTTGTCCAAATAGCCAATCAAAATCCTTATCTGCAATACATGTAATATGTAGAGGAGTTTCTGAGAGTTTATCTTTTATATATAGGGCAAGATAAATAACACGACTTCGGTTATTGTCTTTTAATCCTAGTTGAAATAGTAATTGGGCAGGAATTTCAACTGTATCAATTTCATAAACAGCAAAATCTTGATGTTCTTTATAGTCTAAAAACCATTCTATCAATAGCTTATCTG
This sequence comes from Nostoc sp. C117, assembly GCF_043099735.1. NCBI lineage: Bacteria > Bacillati > Cyanobacteriota > Cyanophyceae > Nostocales > Nostocaceae > Nostoc > Nostoc sp. C117. Next base: position 7,619,655 of record NZ_CP170991.1, on the reverse strand, counting down.
TCCTACCTTCAACATATATATCACACAGATCCGGTTCAAGTTCATATCTAGTTATAAGCTCGTCAAGCGTGCGTCGTCTTTCATTCTCCATTTCTCAATTATTTCTCCAACTTCACAAGCTTAACGACATTGTTGTTGTACTGAGAAAGTAATTCAATTGAATGAGTCGCTAATATAAATTGAACTTGGCTTCCTTTTGTCAGTTCAAGCAATGCACGAATAAGTTGACGCTGCCATTTGATATTTAGTGATATTTCTGGCTCATCAATAATAAAGATTGTTGCTTTATCTCTCGCCGTTAGAGTATTACAAAAAAGTAGTAGGAGTTGCTTTTCTCCTGAAGAAAGCGTTTCTGGAGATAATTCTTTTCCTTCTTCAGTAAATATTTTTAGTCCGTCTCTGACATGCAACCTTATATATTTATCACGAAAAAATAACTTATTGATTGTCGTTTCAAAAATGGTCAATAAATTTTGTGTATCCTGGAGAGCATCAAAACGTGCCGCTACACTATCTAAATAAGGTTTCAACACTCTTGATATAATTGAAGAATCAGTTTTAGTATTAAATTTTAGTATGTTAACAATTTTTTGAGTGTCTAATGGTGGCATTAACCCAAACCGAGAAAAATCTTTACTACGATCCTCATGCGCTTTTAGCTCACTGATTAGCATTTCAGTTGATTGTGATAATTCTTCTTCGATTAAATCTCCTGAAGCATGAAAAATTCTTGTAATAATTTCTTCGTATATATTATGAACATTTGCTTCTCCTTGATTAGCTCCTTTTAATGCTTGGTTACGAATCCATTCTTCAGTTCTATGAATAGATGTTCTCAGGGTCAATTCTCTATTAAATATAGACTTAGATTTTTCTCTTAAACTATCAAACATTGAAAAGTAAAGTGATACAGATGTTTGTTTATCCTTAGCTTCTTGCTCATGAAATATATCACTGTCTAAAACTCTATCATCACCCAAAAAAAACAGGCTTAATCGCATTCTTATAAAAGTTTGATAAAAGTTATATTTCCGTATATTTTTCTTGGGTATATTTTTGACATCATTTTCAGCATCTGCTTGAAATTCCATCTCAAAAATAATATGATCGTGCTCTAATAATTCCAGATGGAATGAACCAATAAAATTATCATTTTTTCGACTAGCAATAATACTTGTTCCATCAGCCAGAAAAACTGAAAATTTGCCAAAGTTACTCTTTGCTAAAAAAGTAAGATGCTCTAGTTCTTGACCTGTTGATAGGAGGTGAAATAAAACTTTTAGGATAGTCGTCTTACCAGAACCATTGTCACCATAAAGGATAATTAGTGAAGAATCTGTATGAGGATTATTATCTTTTTTTGCTAAAGTGTATGTATATTTACCAAAGAGTCGTTCTACTTCAATGCGAACTACTGATAGGGGAGGACTAGCTGTGTTTATATCGAGCATCTGCATAAAAATTACTGTTCCTTATTTCAAGAGATAGGGTTGTAAAAGCTGAAATTTATTTTACTCCCCTAATTACATTTTATCGTTCAGTTAGATGGCTATTAACTCTTAAATTACATTTAGATAAATCTAACTGCAATAATTAATTGCCTTTGACTAATTCACGCCTTAAACGTCAACACCGGACTCAACCGCGCCACAACATCAACCATTTCCGCCTCAACCTGCACATCAATCACAGACTGAATCGGTTTGTAAGCGGCGGGTGCTTCTTCAATTCGCCGTTCTTCACGGAGAGTAATGCAGTCTATTCCGGTTAATCCCAGTTCTGCTTCACTTTGAGATGCACCTCGCCGATTGAGGTCGAAACGAGAACGAATTCTTCCTGCCCCATGTGAGGCGGAATTACAAAATGCTGGATTGCCTTTACCCACCATCAGATAGGAATAAGCACCCATTGAACCAGGGATAATTACTGGTTGTCCTGTATGGGCGGGACAAGCGCCTTTGCGTGTTACCCATCCTTCACCTTCTGGTAAGGTGATGTTATGCGGCAAATCATAAACTAGAGGTGCTTCCACATCTTTGTATACTTCCCGCAAACGCAGACGTAGTAATTCCGCTAACATGAGGCGATTAACAAAGCCATAGTTAGCGGCTGTGGCCTCAGCTTGCAGGTAACTGGCAACTAGTTCGGGGTGAGAAGAAGTAGAAAGGGGAAAAATCTGAAAATCTGGGTATTTCAGACCTTTTTGCCAAGCTGCTTTGGCTTTATCTCGCCACATTCCGCCGATGTATTTACCAACGTTTCGAGAACCAGAGTGAATCATAAAAGCTAGCTGTCCCTCACGCACTCCCCAGGCGTGGGCTAGTGTGCGATTTTCGACTTTATCGACTCGCTGCACTTCGACAAAATGATTGCCGCCGCCAATGGTTGCTAGTCCGCCATCGCGCACTAGTCCAGCATGAGGAACCAATTCTTCTGGTGCGAGTTTCCAGTTACCATCCATTGAACCACCTAAGAAGATGGCGTCGCTTTCTTCGGCAAGTTGTTGCAAATCAGACTTAACTACACTGCCCGTAGGCTTATCTAGCATGGCATCCAACCAACCGGGAACCCCATATTGAAACAAAGCTTGCATTGCTTGAGCAGTCATCGTTACATCACGCGTGCCGAAGAAGTAATCTCCCTTCATCCGTTCTACGAATTGGTCGCGCTTTGCCAGGAATTCCTCGATTGTCAAATCAGCAACATGCAAGCGCATCCCACAATTGATGTCAGAACCGACGGCACCAGGAATCACCTGACCCACAGTTTCTACAACTGAACCAATGGCGACCCCTGCATCACCTGGGTGAAAGTCAGGCGTAGCACAAGCACGACAAACGCATCCACCAGATGGGTGACGGACACTTGCTAAATTTGCTAACTGCTTGAGCGCCTTGGCTTCTACGGGAAAACCTTCCGGCAGTAATACTTCTGCTACAGGAGCATCAGGAGAATTAACTAGACGAACAGAATAAGTCTGATTATTGTAAGTTACATCCAAACCCTGCCGCTCTAAAGCACGCAGGAGACGTTTTAAGTTTTTTGGCTGCATGAAAACTCCAAATAAAGTCTTAAAAAAGACTCTTTGTTGTGAAGAGATAAGGAGACTTAGGTTCAGCAGCCGCGTCTCAAGTGGTGGGGAGGGTAGTTTTCCAGAATTGTGGGGAAATACTAGTCCCATATCACCTTAATAGCACACACTTTCATCCGATGACAAGTTTTTGTAGTGTTTTGTATTTTTGAAACTTTTAAAAATCTCTAGACTCTCTAGCCAGCTGGAGAGTCTAGGATAAATTCAAGGCGATTCTTTAGACAGAAACTTCTGGTTTCTGATGTGTAAGATATACGTCCCAGTCATCCAGCTTGGTCTGGCGAGGTTGTTCATTTTATCCCGTAAATCTATGACTTTCCAACTCACAGTTCCCAACATGTCTTGTTCTGTTTGTGCAAATACCATCACTAAAGCACTTCAGGCAGTCGATGCCAATGCTAGCATTCAGGCTGATCCAACGACCAAGCTTGTCAACGTAGAAACTCAAGCATCAGAAACAGCGATTAAAGAAGCGTTAGCTGCTGCTGGCTATCCAGTTTCTTAGGGACTGGGGGCTGGGGACTAGGGACTGGGTACTGGGTACTGGGTACTGGGTACTGGGAGAATAACCAATCCCTAATCCCTAATCCCTAATCCCTAATTCCCAGTCCCAAATCCCTAATCCCCAATCCCCAGCATGGATACTCTCACACTTAAACTTCGAGGCATGAGTTGCGCGGCTTGCGCCAATAACGTTGAAAAGGCGATTCGTTCGGTTCGTGGGGTGATTGACTGCAACGTTAATTTTGGAGCAGAGCAAGCCAGCATTAATTACGATCGCTCTCTCACCAGTTTAGAAAAAATCCAAGGTGCGATCGCATCTGCGGGATACTCTTCCGACTCACTCTCCGAAGAAATACTCCCGGAAGACAATGATGCGGAAACAGCAAGTAGACAAGCAAAACAACGCGAACTTTCCCTCAAAGTACTGGTAGGAAGTGTAATCAGCATTTTCCTATTTTTGGGGTCGCTGCCGATGATGATTGGGGTAAATTTGCCGTTGATTCCTAATTTCCTTCAGAATCCTTGGGTGCAACTACTATTAACATCACCTGTCGTCTTCTGGTGCGGTGGATCTTTTTACCGAAATGGTTGGAAAACTTTTAAGCGCCATACCGCGACAATGGACACGCTGGTTGCTTTGGGTACAAGTACAGCTTATCTATATTCTTTGTTTGTTACTGTTTTCCCTCGATTTCTTATTGCCCAAGGCTTGATTCCTCATGTTTATTATGAAGCCGCCGCCATTGTCATTACCTTAATTTTGCTGGGGCGGTTGTTAGAAAATCGCGCCAAGGGACAAACTTCTGAAGCTATCCGCAAACTTATGGGACTCCAAGCTAGGGATGCGAGAGTCATCCGTGATGGTGTGGAAATTGATGTTCCCATCGCCCAAGTCAAAATCAACGATGTGATTTTAGTACGTCCTGGTGAAAAGATTCCTGTAGATGGCGAAGTAGTTGCAGGAGTTTCCACGGTAGATGAAGCGATGGTGACGGGTGAAAGTCTCCCAGTGAAAAAGCAGGCGGGAGATGAGGTGATTGGGGCGACGATTAATGGTGCTGGTGCATTTCAGTTTCGGGCGACAAGAGTCGGAAAAGATACGTTTTTAGCTCAAATCGTTAAATTAGTGCAACAAGCGCAAGGTTCTAAAGCACCAATTCAGCGCTTAGCAGATCGAGTGACGGGATGGTTTGTACCAGCTGTGATTGCCATTGCGATCGCCACCTTTGTCATTTGGTTTAATTTCACAGGCAACCTCACCTTAGCCACAATGACGACGGTAGGCGTACTGATTATCGCTTGTCCTTGTGCTTTGGGTTTAGCTACCCCGACTTCTGTAATGGTGGGGACGGGCAAAGGTGCAGAAAATGGCATCTTAATTAAAGGTGCAGACAGCTTAGAACTAGCACACAAAATTCAAACCATCGTTTTAGATAAAACTGGCACTCTGACTGTGGGTAAACCTACGGTTACAGATTTTGTAACTGTTAACGGCACAGCTAATGGTAACGAACTCAAGGTTTTACAGCTTGCAGCAACGGTGGAACATAATTCTGAGCATCCTTTAGCGGCAGCAGTGGTGAAATATGCCCAGTCTCAAGAAGTAAGTTTAACGGAAGCAAAGAACTTTCAAGCGATCGCAGGTAGTGGTGTTGAAGCATTTGTTTCAAATCATCTGGTGCAAATTGGTACCGAACGCTGGTTTACAGAACTCGGAATTAACACTACGACTCTCCAGCAGTATAAAGATGCATGGGAAGCCGCTGGAAAAACAGTCATTTTGATTGCGGTAGATGGTGAAATTGAAGCAGTAATGGGTATTGCCGATGCCCTGAAACCTTCATCCACAGCAGTAGTGAAAGCACTACAGAAGCTAGGTTTAGAAGTAATTATGCTGACCGGAGATAATCATAAAACAGCAGAGGCGATCGCTCAAGAAGTTGGCATCGAGCGAGTATTTGCCGAAGTCCGGCCAGATCAAAAGGCAGCGATTATTCGATCTCTGCAAAAAGAGGGACTGGGGACTAGGGACTGGGGACTAAGGAAAATTCTTCCCAGTACCCAATCCCCAGTACCCAATCCCCAATCCCTGGTAGCAATGGTAGGGGATGGTATAAATGATGCCCCAGCTCTCGCACAGGCTGATGTGGGAATTGCCATTGGTACGGGAACAGATGTGGCGATCGCTGCTAGCGATATCACGCTCATTTCTGGAGATTTACAAGGAATTGTCACGGCTATTGAACTCAGCCGGGCTACTATCAACAATATCAGGCAAAATCTCTTCTTTGCTTTTATTTATAACGTTATCGGCATTCCCATTGCCGCTGGAATTCTCTTCCCGATCTTTGGTTGGTTACTCAATCCCATTATTGCCGGTGCTGCGATGGCTCTTTCTTCGGTCTCTGTTGTTAGTAATGCTTTAAGATTGCGTAATTTTCAACCAAAAGTTACCTGAGAAATTCCAGGGGGGTTTAACAAATGTTCAGCAAAAAAATGCTTTGGGGAAGTTTGGCTGGTTTAGTCCTTTTGACTGGAACATCAGCTGTAGCCCTAGCAGAAATGCCAGTCCACTCACAGGAAAGTAGCCCAGTTCAATACATAGAGCAACCTTTAGGCTTGAAAGTTGGTGTGGCGATCGCTGGTTTAGCCTTAATTGGGCTAGAGTTGTGGTGGTTTCTTCTCTATGAAGCTGATGAATAAATGAATAATAAGTAGTCGGACAAAAATTTTTACACTCATTGCAAGCGTTAGGGTTTGGGGAAAAGGGTAAAGGGTAAGGGTTAAAGGTTTTTTCTTTCCCTTTTCCCTTTCCCCTTTTCCCCTTAACCGAGAAGTATTGGTGGCCGACCTACTTAGGAACGTAGATTAAATAAGATGCAAAACTTCATCCTGTCTCTAGCTTCCCTCTCCTTAATAAAGGCTACGGTGTACACACAAGTCGCATTTCTTTTCAGATCAGGGTTTTACCTCCCTTAATCCCCCCTTATAAAGGGGGGAAACAATAAAATCCAGTTCCCTCCCCAATACATACGGGGAGGGTTAGGGTGGGGTAATTCGAGGACTGGTAGTGATTCGATAACTTGTGTGTACACGGTAGCCTTTATTAAGGAGAGGGATTGAGGGTGAGGTAAGCCAGGGACATAAATTGTATGTTATTTAATTCTTATTCCTTAGGGTTTGTGAGTAAATTAACTTTCCTGACAATGAAAAAGTAGGTATTCATAGCCGTCCACCCTTGGTAAAGATTGAGTATCAGATATAACGCATGTTTTAACGGCTTCTGCTATGGGGGCATGAAAGTTTACCAGCCACAAATCAAAAGGTCGTGCTAGTGTCTTTAAAGTATTTTCTAGAGCAATGCTGGAAGTGTTTGGGTCTTGATCCTGATGGGCAAGGAGAAACAGAGGATTTGGTGGGGAATTTCCAAGTTTAAACTCCCTAGCTATGCCCATCATTTCCCCAATATGTACATGAGTTTTCTGGGTAGTGGCAATCAATACTGGTACTGGGGATATTTGTTGAATTAGTTGTACAAACAAGTCAGGCCGATAATATTTTTGATAGCCGAGATTGCAGAATACTGTAATTGCACTGACAAATCCCATTAACCAAATTAATATCACAGCTTTTTTCCCGTTGATTCCCCATCTACCTGTGCTTTTTTTTCCTTGTTCTGTTCCAACTAATTCTTTGGGGGGATGCCAACAAGCTGCCAAACTTGCAGCTATTAAAACAATGATGCTAGGAAAGTAAACAAAGTTATAGCGAGCGCCCCTGGTTAGGTCAATCCCAAAAAAGTATGTAAAGCTCAAGAATAAAGCGATCGCTCCGATGGCAATTCCAGCAAGTACCTGAATCATAATCCGAGTTTCTGGTTGCTGTATTTGAACCTCGATCCCACCTAGCAGAATTGGTACTGCCCAAATAAAGAAAATCAGCATCACTAGTCCAGAAGCAATCACAACCAATAGCTGTGGAGATTCTACTGGTAAGAGGGAAATCATTGTGATACATGTTCCTAAAGCCTGAAAAATTGGGCTAATCCAGGCAATTCCTACGCGCGGATATTCCATCTGTATCCATTCTGTCAACTTACTCCCATACAAATTACCCATTAATACTGGCAACCAAATTACAGCTGCGACTAAGCTACCAATGAAAACGGTGTAAATGCGCTGCCAAGGAGGGGAAAGGAGATGATGAGGTTTTTTCTGTTTGCTGTGTTGCCAACCAAGAAAAATTAAAACCAGCGCTTCAGTGCCGATTGTGAAGATGAAGAAGTAATGAGTTGCAATACCTAAAGCATTAATTACTACCCAAGAGAGCATAAGCCAAATGGGTAATTGTGTTCGTTTTTGGATATGACGTGTGGCAATTACTAAGCAGCTGAGGGAAGCAATCACCCATAAAATTGCCAAAGTGTAATGACGCGCTTCTTGTGCCAGAAAGATGCCGTAGGGTGATACTACCATCATGGCAGCAGCTAAATGACTAACTAAGCGGGAGCGAAAAGTGAGCCAACTGAAGGTATAAATAGCTGGGATCGATGCGGCACCGAAAAGAGCAGCAAGCGATCGCGCTCCCCATAACGATACAAGACCTTGTTCTGTCGGAAATAACTTGAGCCACCAGTGAGTTAAGACAAAGTAAAGTGGAGGATGGTTGGTTTCATAACTCAAGTGTGCCCATAGATCTTGAACATCAGCACTGGGTTGTGGTTGTAGTGGTTGTAATAGGATATCTGGTGCGATCGCTCGATCTAAGGGTACTGATAAAAAACTATTCCCCAAGCTAAACACCAAGGTGGAAAACTCATCAGTCCAAGGAGGTTTTGCAGTCAAGTTGGCTAGGCGTAAGCCAATACCAACAACTAACCAGATAAAACACAGTAAAGGATCGAGCCAGCTAGGAGGAAGGGACGCATACCAATTATGCAAGCGCATCTGTTGTTGGGCATATTTTTTGCCCGATCGAGGCATAAGACGTACAGCATAAACAGGCAACAAAAAGATAATTTTTTGGCAAAAATAGGATACATCCCCAAAAAAAACTCTCATAGCGCAGCCTCACACTCATAGATTTGTAGATTTGACGTTTTAGATTTCAGCTTGTTCTAAAATCTAAAAACAAAAATCAAAATCTCAAATCCCTCGTTGTGATTATTTCACATCGGTGACACGCCAGCTGAGTTTCAAATTAATCGAGAAGTTCCAGATGGTAGCAACTGCGATCGCTATCAACTTAGCTAAATACTCATTTATCCCCAAAACATTAAAGAGAAAGTTAATTATTAGAGCTTGTAATATAACTCCAGCCAAACAAATCGCGCTGAACTTCAAGAATCGCTTCAAACGTTGATTCGGCGAGCCTTGCCTTTGAGAAATATCACCAAAAGTCCATAAATCATTCCAGAGGAAATTATTGATGATTGCCACTCCAGCCGAAAGAATTGTACTGCGAGTTAAACCTAAATGAATCACAGTACGCAGCAAGTAAAACACCGTTAAATCGACAAACACACCACTCAAGCCAACAAACCCAAAACGGATAAATCGACCAATTGGGAAATTGACTTTTCTACTCAATCGTCCTACTCTTCCTGTAGAAAGCCGCAACCGCACTAAGTGGTGGATGTAATCTATATATTGCTTCCAGGTAACCTTACTCTCACCCTCTTTGCGTTCGCAAAACACATACCCAACTTCCCCAACTTGGTTTACCTTTCCCCGGCCGATTACCTCTAGGAGAATTTTGTATCCTACGGGATTGAGTTTTGCATTAGCGATCGCACTCCGACGCACCATAAAATAACCACTCATGGGGTCAGAAACTCTACCCAGTACCCCTGGTAAGATAACCAAGCCTAACAACTGAGCGCCACGGGACAAGAAACGCCTAACAACACTCCAACTACTGACACCGCCTCCTTCCACATGACGACTCGCTACTGCTAAATCCGCTCCCTGCTCAACACTACGCAAAAGTTGCATCAACACTTCTGGCGGATGCTGCAAATCTCCATCAATTACCCCCAACACATTCCCTGTAGCTGCTTGCCATCCACGAATCACCGCTGAAGACAGCCCTCGCTCATCTTGGCGTCGCATCACCCGCAATTGCGGGTATTCTTTCATCAACGATTGTGCTACTTCCCAAGTCCGATCCGGGCTATCATCGTCTACTACAATCAGTTCATATTTTCCTGGAATCGATTCATCTAGTAATTGACTCAATATACTAACTATTTTCTCGATATTGTCACGTTCTTTATACGTAGGAATTACTAGAGAAAGATGAGTATATCCACTATCTACATCCCCATAGCTAGGGGGCAATTCGGAAATTTTTAGTGGGCCAGTTGGAACTGTTAATAGTGATTGGGATGAGTTTGTGTTCATATTTCAAATAGCAGAAGGAGGATGTGTAAATACTAAGGTTGATGTAGCCGTTCATCTGCTGGCTTGATTGACTAAATATGGTTTGGTCAAAACTTTCTGATTACTTTTGTTACAACTTACTATGATGAAAGTTTAGTAATTCCCGCACCTTAATTTCCAGTATTTTTCCAAAGTTCATTTAAATTTTACATTTTAACAGCTATTTTTACGGTAATGTATAGTCACTCACGTATTTTTTATATCAACATCTACACAGTGTACCACCAACTTAAGAAAGTAAACAAATATACCATTGATAAATCTTATTTTAAGAACTTTTTAATATTACTAATGCTAATAAGTTAGCAATTATGCGAGAAATATATTATTTTTTGATTGGCATTGATGCGAAAACAAACTATAAGCAAGATTGTTTAATGTGTATATGGTGCGATCGCAGTTTTCTCAGCTTGGTTGTTGCGCGTACAAACTCGTCAGTTAGGAAAATTACTCCGCACAGAGTTGATTTTGTTGTCATTGATGGCATTGTCTTAGGAATGGAAGCGACTTAGTTTGTTGCTGGTTCGTTCCCTGATTTATCTGGTTACCATGAATAGTTTTTTGTTAACCTTACCGCCTCACAGTTTCGCCATTACCCTCAAAAGCTTAGCCGTACCGTATCAGCAACAAGGTAGATGAGATAGATCAAGGAAATTTATAGTAAGTCTTTTCCCAATACCCAATGCCTCATTTGCTAGTAATATTGGATACTATATTCTCAGTTTTATTGCTGTTGGGGTATTAATGTCTGTTTCACATAAATATACTGTTCTTGCTCCTGTTAGCCTGAGCATTGCTTTGTTAATTACTAGTTGCAGCGAAAGTAAAGTCTCCCAGTGCCAACGACTGGTTCGAGTTGTGAATGAAGGAACATCACTGATTGATAAAAATAAAGGAACGCAGGTGATAACTAGCATACAGCTATCTAAAGATTTGGAATTTATTACTAAGTCAATTAATGAACTCAATTTAACAGACCCCAAGTTGAAAGAATTTCAAAGCGGTTTTGTGAAGATTTTTCAGAATCTCAGTCAAGCGATCGCCAAAGCAGGTAAGGCGCTTGGTGCAACCAAGACAGCAGAAGCCTCCGCATCTGGTAGAGAAAAAATCCAAAAGGCGAGAGCCGAAATTGACTCAACACTGACAACAGCCGCTACAACTGTTGGCAAGCAGTCAGATACGTTAGTTAATGAGATGAATAAGTATTGCCAGCAGCCACAATAACTAAATTGGGGATTGGGGATTGGAGATTGGGGATTGGGTAGGGAAAAAACTCATCTCCCAACTTCGGCTGACATAGCGATCGCCTTTGAGAATCATAGTAACTTTTATCACTCTTTTTTTTAAATATTCCTGATGTACACCAACTTTCTCTGTCAAAAGAAATGTTGGTGCAAGTCAAATGAAATACCAGGAGTGATATGAGTCTACTGATGGCGAGTCTGCTAGCAACAGCGCCAATATCTGCGCTCAATTTACCAGAAAAACAAGTAATTAAGTCAGATAATCTTGTACAGGAGTCAAGAGAAGAAACTTTATCTCAAGTTGTCTCACCTCCTGAAATTACACCACCTGAATTTGTAGAGCCAGATATAACCCCTTCTTCCGGTACAAAAACTAAATACGAGAATATACTGAGAAAAAGTAGAGAGAAAATTCAATCGAGAAATAACCTTAGCTCCCCTGAATTCAAAGATAGCCAACCTGTAACAGAAGAACCTGTTGAAGGAGGCAGGAGGCAGGAGGCAGAAGGCAGAAGGAGTAAATCAGTAGGGGTCGAATCCCCTAATGATTTAGAGCCACTGAACTCTCGTTCAGTGGGGGTCTTAAACCCTTGCTCTATTGGGTCGCCGGCTGTTACAGAGCGCAGTTTTCCTCCTGCCTCCTGCCCTCTGCCTCCTGCCTTCCTCGATAAAAATCATCTTCATTTCCCTATCTCCCCGTCTCCACCTCTCCCAATTTCCCAATCTGACGATGCTGGCTCAGACTCAGACAATAAAATGTCTCAAATCAACTCGGTGTCACAACTTGGGGATGTGCAACCCTCAGACTGGGCTTTTGGAGCTTTGCAATCTTTGGTAGAACGCTATGGCTGCATTGCGGGATATGGTGATGGTACTTATCTGGGGAATCGTACCATCAGCCGTTATGAATTTGCGGTGGGTTTAAATGCTTGCTTAGAGAAGATTAACGAAGCCATCGTTAACAATAAACTTAACACTGTTAACAATCAAGATTTAATCTTGCTGCAAACGTTGCAAGGCCAGTTCAAAGCAGAGTTGCAACAATTACAGCAGCGTGTCGAGGCTGTAGAAAACCGGACTAGTGAATTACAAAGCGATCGGTTTTCCACAACTACCAGATTATATGGTCAAGCCGTTTTTAGCGTTCAGGGAACCAATAGCACCGATGTGGATTTGTTTCCTAGAGATGGAATATCTGAAACTAAGGGAAAAACGAATCTGACTTTCACAAGTAGTGCCCAATTAACGTTAGCAACTTCATTTAACGGGCGAGATTTGCTGTTAACAGGCCTATCTGCTGGTAATTTGAGTTCTAATGCATCGTTAGTATCTACCAATATGGGGCGGTTGGGTTTCGAGTCTAATACAGACAACAATCTAGTTATTAGTGACTTATCTTATCGATTTCTCGTCTCCGATAAATTAGGAATTGTCGTCGGTACGGCGGGAGTCAACCCCATCAACACATTTCGCGGTATTAGCCTTTTAGAAGGTTCTAGCGACGGTGCAATTTCTCTATTTGGTCAGCGTAACCCGATTTTAAGTATTGGTAACGGCACTGGTGGTATAGGCTTTGATTGGCAAATTAGCGATCGCCTTAGTTTGCAAGGCGTTTATAGTGCAGAAATTCCTAATTTTCCTGGCAATATAAATCAGGCCGGATTATTTGGCAGTAGATTTACTGCTGGCGCTCAGTTAAGTTTAGCACCCACCAATAACATTGATATCGGCATACATTATCTTTATTCTCACTCCCCAGATGGCTTACTGGGAACTGGTATTGGCGATGCTCAACTGATTTCGCCTTTTGCAGCGACTACAGCTTTTGATACCCAAGCAATTGGCGGTACTGTTGCTTGGCGAATTAACCCTAACTTCCAGTTGGGTGGTTGGGGTGGCTTCACTTCCTCCAAACCATTCCATCTTTCTGGAAGTGTCGAAACTACTAACTGGATGGTGTTCGCAGCTTTTCCCAATTTGCTGCGTAGTGGAAATTTAGGGGGTGTTCTTGTCGGACAACCGCCCAAAATTACTTCTAGCACTTTACCTGAGGGATTTAATTTTCCCAACTTTTCTGACGGGGGGACAGCAGGTGGACGCACTGATACATCAATTCACGTAGAACTTTTTTATCGCGCCCAGTTGAGCGATAATATCGCGTTGACTCCTGGCTTATTCGTCATTTTTAATCCCGATCACAATGCTGCTAACGATACTTTAGTTGTTGGCGCACTCAGAGCAACTTTCCGGTTTTAATTTTATACCAATGTAAATGTAATTAAATATGCTTTTTTCCTACTGAGTCATTCAGTAGTTAGATGCTTGCATCAGCCAATGTAAGCAAGGAAAATTCGTGCGTATTTTTTCATAGGTGATTAAAGGAGCAAATTTTTTATGAAATTACATTCATCAACTCGGTTGGGTTGTGTTCTTGTTAGCAGCAGCAGTTTAGCCGCAGTCATGATTGCTTTAGGTGGAACAAGTGCTTTAGCTCAAATCACAATTCAAAGCACTGGCACATTATCAGGAACTATCCAACTTCCCAGAAATAATCCCAATTTCAATAAAAGCATTACTCGTGTTGATACAGATAATACGGGCACTTACTCTCGGAACTTAGGTACAAACAACAATCCTAATTACGTTCCCATATACAAATCAGATTATGTGCAAGTAAGAACACGTAATGATGGAAGTTTACAGTACTATGTAGACTTTAAAGGAATTCCTATTGTTTCCTTTAATGGCGTTCTGACTTCGCCTGTTCTGTCTGGGGGTGTGTTGACACCTTATAAATACCAAGGACAATTGGCAGGAACTACATTTCAAGGAGTAGTTCAAGATGAATTTAATCTCACAAAAGCCTTATACACTGGTACTGTCACCGATCCAAAAACTGGAAACCAGTATCAGGGGACTTTTGAAGTGAGTGGATATGGAGTGCGATATAGCGATCGCAATGGTGGTAAAACCCCCACAGTCTTTGATTTCAAATCCGATCTCCCAGGTTCGCCAAAGGTGACATCTTTGGAAATGACTAATTCTCCCCTGGCGAGAATACAAATTAAAGTACCTGCAACTGCAACTCTCGTCACTCCCACACCAGTAGTTGGTAGTGGTAGCACACCCACTCCTGCACCAGTAGTTAGTCGTGGTAGCACACCCACTCCTGCACCCGTGGTTAGTGGTGGTAGCACACCCACTCTCCCAACGATAGTTGATAGTGGTAGTGCGATAACTGTTACACCAATCGTTGATAGTGGTAGTGCGATAACTGTTACACCAATCGTTGATAGTGGTAGTGCGATGACTGTTGCACCAATCGTTGATAGTGGTAGTGCGATGACTGTTGCACCAATCGTTGATAGTGGTAGTGCGATCGCTTCGCCGATGACTACAAGCCACACATCTGGCTCTAATTCCCCATCACTCTCTACTACACCTAATATGGAATTTAGTACTGGTAACTCTCCAACAGTCAATCAAGTAGTTATCAACCCTGCAACTCTTGCTCAAGCTGCTTGTTCCAAAGATTTTGTCAATAGCTGCACAAAACCTTCTGCACCCAAACAAGCGATCGGTCCCCGGAGCCGAGTGCTATTGCGTTAGATGTTTAATGATGAAAAAACTATTCTCCACTGACTCCCCCTTCCTAAAACTTTGCGGTGCTTCTGGAACTCTACCAAGGCAGAATGAAATCTATATAATAGCCAGGACGGGGTAATATTCCACTTAAAAAAGTCCACCAGGAGGTATTCTCTGCCGTTTTGCTGGTCATATTCCTTTTTGCGGTAGATTTTAGCCTGATAATTTTCTGGCTATACTAGTGGCTTAAGCCTATTGATTGACAAATTTCATCCCTCAACATCAAACACAGAAAAATTCTATATTTGGGACATCTATCAGCGTGCATTTACTTTTAACTGACACAAAAACCTTATTTGCTGTTGGAGGAAATAAATTTTCTGAGGGACTAGAAAAACTTTATCAGTCAATCACTCAGGTTAAGAAGACAGGATAAACAGTGAAAAACTACACCAAATTTTCAATTTGGTGGTCAACAAGACAGTGGCAGGTCAAAATCTCCCACTAATTTCTGACTTCTCTTTTAACACTACAAACTAGATTTAGAACAATCAAACGTCTTCTGAGTTAGCACCTATGAAAGAAGAATTGATAGCCAGAGTTGTACAGGTCTTGAAAATTAATATGAATTGGATGACTTGGAATTTGTTTCTGGCTTTTATACCTTTAGCTTTGAGTGTCTGGCTATTTCGCATTAAGCGTGGTGGCACTTGGCTTTGGTGGCTAGGATTCTTAGTTTTCTACGCGTTCTTACCGAATGCACCGTATTTATTGACCGATGTCATTCACTTGATAGACGATATTCGCACGATTCAATCGGTGTGGATAATTACTTTAGTATTAATTCCTGTGTATTTGCTAGTAATTCTGGCTGGATTTGAAGCTTATGTAATATCGTTAATTAATTGGGGTTACTACTTGCATCGCATCGGCAAGAGTCAATGGATTTGGCGCTTTGAGTTAATTACCCATGCTCTTTGCGCTGTTGGTGTGTATTGGGGACGTTTCTTACGTTTCAACAGCTGGGATTTTATTACTCAACCTGATGCCGTAATAACCAAAGGTGTTGAGGAAATTCTTGGAAAACAGCCATTGGTGATTATTGCTATCAGTTTTGTGATACTTGTTGGGCTGTACTGGATTATGAAAAGAGTAACTTTGGGTTTTGTCAGGCAACCAAAAAATACATATCCTATCGAGACACAACCAGCAAATTCTAACACTCCGAATGCTGGATAAATCAGAACAAAAACGGAATTAGGTGTAAATAATTTTCAGCATATCCAAAAAACTAAATGTAGTTTGTAGATAGCTCATTTGCTTATAGGCAATGACAAGATTGTTTAGTAAAAGCTGCCGAGGGACATAAGCTGTTACGCATTTAATTTGTAGATTTACCTGATGAATGTTAACTGTTAACCGTTAACCGTCAACAGTTAACATTCAACGACCATCAAAAGTGTTTATATACTTTAGACGCGCATCAGCTTACAATTTTCTCATTGCAGAAAAATATTAGAGTAATTTTCATAAATCAAGAGTGCAAACTCATGCGACATAAATTTTAATACATTTAGTCATGATTTTGTCACAATTTTGCAATAGCTTTGTCAATAGAACGTGTGATGCTATAGCTCTGGCGTTAGGATTCAGTTTCATCCTACATCAGAAGCTAGGAGAATCACTATAAGGTATAAGCCCTTATAAAAATGACTCTTCAAATCAAAATTGCAAAATCTCATATAGTTGGAAGGAATAAGAAGATGAATTGGAAAGTACTTGCTTTGCTCCCTGCTCTGACTCTAGCTACTGCTTTACCTGCTTACTCTTTAACTAAT
The DNA here is from genome assembly GCF_043099735.1 of Nostoc sp. C117. Classification (NCBI taxonomy): domain Bacteria; kingdom Bacillati; phylum Cyanobacteriota; class Cyanophyceae; order Nostocales; family Nostocaceae; genus Nostoc; species Nostoc sp. C117. The sequence continues at coordinate 7,602,953 of NZ_CP170991.1, read as the reverse complement.
AATAAAAGCCAAAATACGGCTACTACTACCCACGTAGCTCAAAGTAATCAGCAAGGCAACACCATGAAAAAACCTAATGCTGTACCAAAAGTTAGTGCCAAGCACAAGGCCAATAATATGGCAAGACGCACCACTGGTACTGTGCTTACAGTAGGCAGCAGAGGAGAAGCAGTGAAAACTGCTCAGAGTTCTCTAAAGCAGCAAGGATTTTATACAGCAGATGTGAATGGTGTATTTGATAACAAGACTCGTGCAGCGGTGATAAAATTTCAAAAGTCTAAAGGATTAAGAGCAGACGGAATAATTGGACATCGGACTTTAGCAGCTCTTAAATAAAATGGTTTCCTTAATCTTCTCACTGTTGAAATGCCTTAATTCAAAAGGCTAGGAAATAAATTCTAGCTTTCAAATAGAAAACCAACTTTTTGTGTTTCAATATTGCCTGTGGCTATGTCGCAGGCATTTTGAATAATCTGCTAAAAAATCGATGAGCTGTTACGCATTTAATTTGTACATTTACCTGATGACTGTTAACAGTCAACAGTTAACAGTTAACGACCATCAAGAGTGTTTATCTACTTTAGACGCGCATCAGCTTATCTACGGTGGGCTATGCCAACGCTGATGCTCGACTCAGTGAAGCAAAAGATGAAAGTAGGTCAAACTGTTTATAGCGAAATTGCCAAAGGGACAGTGAAAGCTTGGCGAAGTATTGACTAAGCCAAGAATTTTAGGTGGTACAATATTAAGTTATAAATTATACAAAGATAAAGATAAAATTTCTGTTAGTCTCAAAGTAGTCAAACCTACACTCATTCATCACTTTTATTTATTGATTTAACAAAAAAAAGCAATTGTTTCTATTCCTCATAGTCTTTAAAGTAGAGTTAGCCGGTCAACAATAAGTTGATTGTAAAGTTTTTCTTAGCAGTAGCTTAGGGAAATAGACTTTATAACTTTGTATATTTTAGGTGTCAGTTTAAAACATTACGCCTGTGGTAATCTCTAACAAATCAGAATATGCACTTCTAGCCCTGTTAGAGTTGGCAACCTGCTACCCTAACGGTGACGCCTTACAAATTCGAGAGATAGCAGTATTACAAGACATCCCGAACCGCTATTTAGAACAACTCCTCGCAACGTTAAGGCGTGGAGGTTTGATCAAGAGTATACGCGGAGCTAAAGGTGGCTATGTTTTAGCACGAGATCCTCGAGCAATAACAGTACTGGATGCTTTTATGTGTATGGAAGGGTCAGATGCTGCGGCTTCTACTTGTGAGCCGACTCCCAACACTGTAGAAGGTGAGCTAATTCAGGAAGTTTGGCTGGAAGCACGTCAAGCTGCTAACTCGGTATTAGAAAAATATACACTCCAAGACCTTTGTGAACGAAGAGCAATCCGACAACAGAAGGAACTGATGTATTACATCTAGGAAAGATTAAGAGTAAGAATTATCATCCTTGCTGATTTCCGAGTCATTGGAGAGTGGCGAGTGGTGAGTAATTGTTACTGTTTAATAAGCGATCGCCTAGCCTACCTTCATAGGCAATACGCTGAGGTTAGTGATATTCAGCCTCAAAAAATACCCCCAACCGACTTAAAAAAGTTTGCTCAATTGCCTCCTTTTTAAAGAGGGTGAAGGACGATAGAGCCTTCACTTAAGCTTATTAACTTACATTTTTAGCGATCGCATTTACCTCAAGATAGAAGATATTTTTGCCAAAAGAGTTCTATTTTGGTAAGAAAGCGAATGTATGAGGTTGACAATAGTGGCGAAGAACGAAACCCTCAACCGACGAACACCCCTAATTCTTGCTGGAATTGTTCTTGGTTTGGGTCTTGGAGGGTTTCTTGATGGGATTTTACTGCATCAGCTGCTCCAATGGCATCATATGCTGAGCAACATTCGACCTCTGACAAATGTTGCTAATGAAGATTTGAATATGCTCTGGGACGGTTTATTTCATGCCTTTGACTGGGTAGTGACCGTAGTAGGAATAATCTTGCTATGGCGTGCCGGAGGGCGTGATGATGTTCCTTGGTCATCACAAACCTTTATTGGTTCAATACTTATTGGTGCTGGGTTATTTGACTTAGTTGAAGGATTAATTGACCACCAAATTCTCGGTATCCATCATGTTAAACCAGGTCCAAATCAGTTAGTTTGGGATCTAGGATTTCTTGCATTCGGGGCACTACTTGCCGTTATTGGCTGGATAATGATAAAAAAAGAGTCAACAGTTATTCAAGAATAGGGCATTAGGCAAAAGAGTGCTGAGTTAAGAGTGAGGAGTATTCTTTATCTCCTTGCTTATCTCCTTGTCCCCTTGTCTCCATTCCCCCTCATAGCTCCCCCTTTATGTCTACAGATGCATTTGAAAAAAATAGCGGGAATTGGCAGCTTTCTCAATTCCAACAACAAGTGGGTGAATGGTGGGAATACCAGTTTTACCGCTTGGAACAAGCTTTGCCAGAATTGCCTGGTAAATGGTCAATTAGCCCTTGGGTAGGTGAGTTCCTGAAATTCTTGTTTTGGGGGATATTAGGCGTATTTATAGCTTGGATAGTTTGGCGGTTATGGCGAGAATTCAGTCCTTATCTATATTCTTGGCTGAGTAGACGGGGCAATTTTAGTGATTTGGGTGCAAAAACTCCTTCTAGTGAATTATCTATTGCTGTTTTGCTGGAGCGATCGCAACAATTTTATCGTCAGGGTAACTATCGTGAAGCTTGCCGTTGTATTTATTTAGCAATGTTACAGCAGTTGCATCAGCAAGCGATCGCACCTCACAAATTCAGCCGTACAGATGGAGAATATTTGCAATTACTGCGATCGTCTGTGAGTCCCATACAGCCTTATGAAACTTTAATTACCACTCACGAACAATTATGTTTTGGTAATGCCGAGATTTTACCAGACAACTATGAGCAGTGTCGGCAAGCTTATCGGGAAATTTCACCAGAATAAAAATAGTTTAATTAACTGAACATAGGTAGGGGCATACAGTACGTCCCTACTTATCCCGCATTTCTCACAAGCTTCAGACGTTTGATGGAGCAGAGGGGCGGAGGGGCAGAGGGGCAGAGGGGAAAAACTTACTGCAACTTCTCCCCTGCTCCCCTGCTCAAGAGCAAAAGGCTTTGAGGAATGTGGTGAGAAATCCGGGTTATGTATTTATGTGAACTATGCTTGCACCACAAAATCTGAGGCAGTGAGAGTCGGCGCACCAGTAAGGGTGGCAAATAGACCGCCGCTACCGAAACCAGCCACACTGCCGTTTTGGTTGTAGAACAATTGACCAGTCACAGCGTCGTAGACAATTTTTGCTGTGCTGGTTCCCGCATGAGAACTGATTTTAAAATCAGTAGCGTTACTAAAACCCGTTCCCGCAGCAGAAGTAATTGCATTAAAGGTAGTTTTATCTAGGATAATCTTGTCACCTTGGGAGTGTTTGAAGTCAGCGATCGCATCTACACCAACAGCAGAACTAGCAAAAGCAGCATTGGTATTGTAAAGAAATCTGTCAGCACCCGCGCCACCGACAAGAGTATCATGTCCTGCACCACCGATAAGAGTATCGTTGCCACTACCACCCCGCAGCAGGTCGTTGCCACTCTTGCCGTCGATTTTGTCATTACCTCCTTGACCATTAATCACATCATTCGATTTGTCAAAACCCGCGATGTTATTGTTTAAGTCATTGAGGAAAGTGACAGTGTTTTTGTTGAAAATGCTAGTTTGAGTAGAGTTGGCATTAATCACATCAAAGCTGTCGGCGATGCTGGTCTGCCCATTAAACAGAATATTGCCGATAGCTGGTTCTGAAAAACTTGCTGGCAAGTTATCCAGGTTTTCTAATTGGAAGTTTTTCAGAGTGACTTTAGTGTTAGCCACATTTTCAAAGGTGACTTCTAAGTTGTTGCCATGTTGAGTTAATTGGAGATTTCGGGCAGTTAAGCTATTACCTGTAAATTGCAGTGTATCAACATTAGCGATTACTGCGATCGATGGATTTGAGCCTTTACCTACACCGCCAAAGTCGGTGATGATGTCATTGCCATCGCCTCGCCGAATAATAAACTTATCTTGACCACCGTTGCCTGTGAGGGTATCGTTAGCGGCTTTGCCGTCAATGATGTTGTTGCCAATTGTGCCTACAAGAGTATCTGCGCTAGGGGTTCCCGTTAGATTAATGCTGCCACTGCCTATATTCTTCCCCCCAAACACCACATAGCTCTGCCCTGAGTTGTAAGAGCCGTTGGCGTTGACATTGACACCTGGTGCCCCGATAATCAGGTCGTCGAAGCCGTCGCCGTTGATGTCTCCCGCACTGCTGACAGGGGTGTTACTTAAGTAAGGTGCATTAATGCTGCCGTTGATGACAAAGCCATTAGTACCGTTGAGGGTAGAGAGGTTGAATTGGGCATCAAAACCTTCCTTGCTGCCAAACACCACGTAGCTCTGCCCTGAGTTGTAGGAGCCGTTGGGGTCGGCATCTGGTGCCCCGATAATCAAATCGTCGATGCCATCGCCGTTTACATCTCCGGCACTGCTCACAGAGAAGCCTAATCGGTCACCTGCATTGATGCCGTTGATGGCAAAGCCATTAGTACCGTTGAGAGTGGAGAGGTTGAGTTGGGCGTCAAAACTCCCCTTGCTGCCAAACACCACGTAGCTCTGCCCTGAGCCGTTGATACCGTCGGCATTTGCTGCCCCAATAATCACGTCGTCGATGCCGTCGCCGTTGATGTCTCCTGCATTGCTGACAGAGATGGCTGAGAAGTCATACGCATTAATGCCGTTGATGGCAAAGCCATTAATGCCGTTGAGAGTAGAGAGGTTGAATTGGGCGTCAAAACTCCCCTTGCTGCCAAACACCACGTAGCTCTGCCCTGAATACTTGCCGTTGGGGGAGGCATCATATGCTGCGATAATCACGTCATCGATGCCGTCGCCGTTGATATCTCCCGCACTGCTCACAGAAAAGCCTGAAAGATCAAGTGCATTGATGCCGTTGATGGCAAAGCCATTAGTACCGTTGAGAGTGGAGAGGTTGAGTTGGGCATCAAAACTCCCCTTGCTACCAAACACCACGTAGCTCTGCCCTGAGTCGTAGGAGCCGTTGGGGGAGGCACCTGGTGCCCCGATAATCACATCGTCAATGCCGTCGCCGTTGATGTCTCCCGCACTGCTCACAGAGATGGCTATTAGGCTACGTGTATTAATGCCGTTGATGGCAAAGCCATTAGTGCCGTTGAGAGTAGAGAGGTTAAATTGGGCGTCAAAACTCCCCTTGTCGCCAAACACCACGTAGCTTTGCCCTGAGAAGTTGATACCGTTGGGGGAGGCACCTGATGCCCCGATAATCAGGTCGTCGATGCCGTCGTCGTTGATGTCTCCCGCACTGCTGACAGAATAGCCTAAATAGTCATCTGCATTGATACCGTTGATGGCAAAGCCATTAGTGCCATTGAGGGTGGAGAGGTTGAGTTGGGCGTCAAAACTCCCCTTGCTGCCAAACACCACGTAGCTCTGCCCTGAATACTTCTTACCGTTGGGGGAGGCATCAAATGCCCCGATAATCAGGTCGTCGATGCCGTCGCTGTTGATGTCTCCCGCACTGCTGACAGAATAGCCTGATTCGTCACCTGGATTGATGCCGTTGATGGCAAAACCGTTAGTGCCGTTGAGATCCGAAAGGTTAAAAGTTGAATTCGCCATCATTTCTCCAGTGTTAGTTTTTATGAGTTATTTTTCGTTAGTCATTCGCAAAGACACTAGTACCGCAAGGCATAATTTCTAATTCGTAATTCGTAATTCGTAATTAGGAAATTTAATCACGAATTACAAAGTTTACAATTACGAATTGTATTGATAGCAGTTTTTTGGTGTCAGCTATTCAATCGGTTTGACCTTGTAAACAAAAATTACTTTGATAACCGTTAAACTACTTGAATACTCTTATGAAGCTATAAACAGTGTCAATAGGCTGGGCGTCGTTTTCGTAAAGTTATAGTGAATTTTAAGAAGTGCCAAGTAAAGTTTTTGGGTAGGCGTAGCCCGTCGTAGACATTCCTCTGTTCTTACTGTGTTGAGCAACTTTACCCAACATTTGCGTGTTTTTTGGTTAAAGTTCTAGTTCAACACAACTTAAACTACAGCCTTAGTAAAAAAAAAATCATAATGCTTTTAATGAAAATCGCAATTTTTATCACCAAGCTTGTGATTTTGTAATGAAAATTATAATATTTGTCATAAACCAATACGGTTCAGTTAAGGGCTACTGGTACAAAATTTTGGGTTTTCGAGACGCGATAAATCGCCGTCTCTACAAGTTTTTTGGTCTTATCTGAACTGTATTGTGTCATAAACATCGTGATTTTAATGATGAAAATCACGATGTTTATAACTAACAACCAGCGCAGATGTTCAGAAAATATCGCGTTTTGCTAAATATTGGTACATTTGCCAACGTGTATCTACCTCGGCTTGAGCTTGTTGTAACAAGTGTTTGGCAACGTCGGGTTTACTCTTGGTGAGCATTTTGAAGCGATTTTCTTGATACATTGAATGTTCTACAGGTTGCGTTGGCGATCGCATATCCAATTGCAAGGGATTTTTACCCTGTTTGAGCAACTCTGGATTATGCCGATACAACAACCAACGACCTGATTCTACCAGAGTTTTTTGATGATTCATCCCTGTGGTCATGTTAATGCCGTGGGCGATGCAATGGCTGTAAGCAATAATTATTGATGGACCATCATAAGCCTCTGCTTCCAAAAATGCCTTCAGGGTATGTTCATCTTTAGCACCAAGGGCGACACTCGCTACGTAGACATTACCGTAGGTCATGGCAATCATACCTAAGTCTTTCTTTGGCGCAGGCTTGCCACTGGCGGCATATTTAGCAACTGCGGCTTTTGGCGTGGCTTTGGAAGATTGACCGCCTGTGTTGGAATATACTTCTGTATCCATAACTAAAATGTTCACATTCCGACCACTTGCAATCACATGATCGATACCACCAAAATCAATATCATAAGCCCAACCGTCACCGCCAACAATCCAGACGCTTTTTTTCACCAGGTAGTCTGCAAGGGATTTGAGATTTTGGATTTTGGATTTTAGATTTGGGTCGAAAGTTACGATTTCATCTAACTTCTGTTGCAACAGTTCTATTCTTTCCCGCTGTTCCCAAATGTCAGCTTCGGATTTTTGTTCGGCTTTAAGGATAGAATAGGCAAGGTTTTCATCTACTTCACTGCTCAACTGTTGCAAAAGTTCCGCTGCAAATTCAGCTTGTTTATCGAGGGAGAGGCGGAAGCCAAAACCGAATTCGGCGTTATCTTCAAATAGATTATTCGACCATGCGGGGCCGCGTCCTTGGGCGTTGGTTGTCCAAGGAGTGGTGGGGAGGTTACCACCGTAAATTGAGGAGCAACCTGTAGCATTGGCGATGACGGCGCGATCGCCAAACAGTTGTGTTAATAGTTTTAAATAAGGTGTCTCACCACAACCTGCACAAGCACCAGAGAATTCAAATAAAGGTTCTTGCAGTTGTTGTTGGCGAATCTGATTTAATTTTAGCGATCGCCTGTCAGGATTCGGTAAACTCAAGAAGAAATCCCAGTTTTTCTGCTCTTGTTCCCGCAATGGCAACTGTTGTGCCATATTAATTGCTTTCCGCAATGGCTCAGATTTGTTTTTGGCAGGGCAAATCTCTACACAAATGGCACATCCCGTACAATCTTCTGGAGCTACCTGAATGGTAAATTTTTGATTGGCAAAGTCTTTGTCTTTGGCAGCAGTTGATTTGAAGGTTTCTGGTGCATTGAGTAACTCATCTTCTTGATAAGCCTTAGCACGGATAGCACTGTGAGGACAAACCATCACGCACTTACCACATTGAACGCAGACATCTGTCTCCCACACAGGTATATCTTGGGCAACGTTACGTTTTTCCCATTTGGCTGTACCTACAGGAAAGATGCCGTCAGGGGGTAAGGTGCTGACAGGTAAATCGTCTCCCTCCCAAATCATGATTTTACCGAGAACTTCCCGCATAAATTCGGGGGCGGAGTTAAGTGAAGAGTGAGGAGTTTGGAGTGGGGAGTTTGAATTGTTGATTGTCTGTGGGATGTCTACTTGATGTAAGTTGTCCAAGGTGTTGTCTACGGCTTGCAGATTCATACGGACAACTTCTGCACCTTTTTTACCATAGGTCTTTTCAATAGCTTGTTTGATTTTAGCGATCGCTTCTTCTTCTGGCAAGACACCTGCTAAGGCAAAGAAGCATACTTGCATAATGGTGTTAATTCTGCCACCCATGCCGCTTTTACGGGCAACTTGACTGGCATTAATCGCGTATAATTTCAACTGCTTATCGATAATTTGCTGCTGGACTTTTAGTGGCAAATTTTCCCAAACGGCATCTGCATCATAGGGACTGTTAAGCAGTAAAGTCGCTCCAGGAATAGCAGCTTTTAAAACATCTATGCGTTCCAAAAATCCCCAGTGATGACAGCCAATAAAGTTAGCTTGGTCAATGAGGTAGGTGGAGCGAATTGGCTCTTTACCAAAGCGCAAATGAGAAACGGTCATTGAGCCGGATTTCTTGGAGTCGTAGACAAAATAGCCTTGGGCGTAATTGTCGGTTTCTTCACCAATAATCTTGATGGAGTTTTTGTTAGCCCCAACTGTCCCATCAGCGCCTAAGCCATAGAACATTGCCCGAACAACATACTCCGGTTCTGTGGAGAAGCCGGAGTCAAAGCTGAGAGAAGTATAAGTAACGTCGTCATTAATACCAATAGTAAAATGATTTTTCGGTTGACTTTGAGCAAGATTATCGAAAATACCCTTTACCATCGCTGGTGTAAATTCTTTAGATGAAAGACCATAACGACCGCCAATGATTTTAGGAGTGCTGAGTGAAGAGTGAGGAGTGAGGAATTCTGCCCCTGCTCCCTTATCTCCCCATGCCTCATGTATGGCAGCCACAACATCCAAATACAATGGCTCACCGGCGCTACCTGCTTCTTTGGTGCGATCGAGAACTGCGATCGCTTGTACACTAGTTGGCAAGGCTGCAACAAACCTTTTGACATCAAAGGGGCGGTAAAGTCGCACTTTCAACACACCAACTTTTTCACCACGGGCGTTGAGATAATCTACTGTTTCATGGACGGTTTCACAGCCTGAACCCATGAGAACAATGACGCGGGAGGCATCGTTAGCCCCATAATATTCATAGATTTGATAGTGTCTGCCTGTTTGTTCTCCAAATTTATCCATAATGCCCTGGACAATTTCTGGACAGGCGTTGTAGTAAGAGTTAGCGCCTTCACGAGATTGGAAGTAGACATCGGGGTTTTGGGCAGTCCCGCGCAATACTGGGCGGTCTGGGGTGAGAGCGCGACGGCGGTGGGCGAGTATGAGATTATCATCAATGAGCGATCGCAAATCCTCATCTGACACCAATTTAACTTTCTGCACTTCATGGGAGGTACGGAAACCATCAAAGAAATGCATAAACGAGACTCGCGTCTCTAGGGTAGCAGCATGGGCGATGAGAGCAAAATCTTGACTTTCCTGCACCGAAGCAGAACACAGCAAGGCAAAACCAGTAGCACGAGCTGCCATCACGTCGCTATGGTCACCAAAAATTGATAAAGCATGGGTAGCCAGGGAACGAGCTGCAACGTGAACCACAGCGCTAGTTAATTCGCCAGCAATTTTGTAGAGGTTTGGTATCATCAACAATAACCCCTGGGATGCCGTGAAGGTGGTACTCAGGGAACCTGTTTGCAATGCTCCATGCACAGCAGCAGCGGCTCCTCCTTCACTCTGCATCTGCACAACGCTGGGAATAGTTCCCCAGAGATTGGGACGACCTTCCGCCGACCAAGCATCCGCCCATTCACCCATTGCTGAAGAGGGGGTGATAGGATAAATGGCGATCGCTTCATTTAATTTGTAAGCAACACGGGCAACAGCTTCATTCCCGTCGATAGTTGCAAAGGTTTTGTTCATAATTTGATTTTTGTCCCCACCTCTAATGATAGAATTTACCTCTGGTTTCAAAGAATGATTAATTGAAACAGTCAATAGTACCAGCCCCAGTTATAAGAATCCGGTGTGATTGTTGAAACAACTCAGTACAAAACAAACTAAAGATAGTAAGCTGTTTCCCAATTACCTCTTACCTGCTTTTGCTATTAAGTTAACTTTCAATAAATACTACAAATATTAGTATCTCATTTGAAAATTTGCGTCTATTAATATGTATTAATTATGTACTCAAGAATCAAAGTCCTGATTGGATAAGGGTTTCATACAATTGATTCTTTTTTCTGGGGTATGGGGTCGGGAATCTTTGATGTTTTAAATTGGTAATGAACCAAGGTATTCTCGACAATATTACCCCGTTAATGAATGATAAAGCAATTTCCAAAATTCAATATTTCAAGCAGCAAGAGGAAGTTATAAACGCTCAATCAGATCTTTTGTTAGCTTAGGGGCTGAAGCTTGGTCATCATTAGAAATATCGGCGTTGCTTATGAGTATGAATTTGATTTCGCGCAAAAGCGCAAAGACGCAAAGGTAAAGGTTTTAAGTATTAGAATTTTAAATTTTATACTTTAATTCAGTAACGCCGAAATACCTCTTGTTTGGGGTAAAAAGGCGATCGCAAGTTTTCCAGACGCAGCGATCGCCCTATTTTTATTGGTCAGTTCATTGTACTGAAGGCACAATACTCTCAAACTAGTAGTTTGCCAACCCAAAATTGCTAGGTTTGGACTGGGAAAAGGGGAAAGGGGAAGGGATTAAAACCTTTACCCCTTACCCTTTACCCTTTACCCCGCCAAGTTTCCTTGGCGAACTACTAGATTTGGCGTAGCCTTATAGGGACTTCCAGAAATTAAATTATTCAATTTTGCCACAGAAGATGATTGTTAGATTCTTCCTCCCCTGCGTCCCCTACTCACCGAAACGATGAGATATTTTTTTAGTTGGAAGTCCCATATTTCTTACTCTTAGCCAGTGACCGAAGCTACCAAGCAGGATACACAGCATATCAGGCGACGGACGGCTTTAAAAGCAGCCGTCATCCTGTTGGTAATTTTATATTTAATGGATATGAGTTTTGGAAACACAACTCAGAAAACTGCATAAAAAAACTCAACTGGATCTATTAAGTCACTGAAGGGTTTTAAACTGATAATCTGGAATGCTATTGCTTGCTTTTGTAGCTAAGTATCTACGGTACAGGCTCCCTAGTAGTTCAGCTAAAAGTATATTTAAACAGGAAAAAGGCTTGATATGCAAAAGCAAATTTTGAATTTAGCGATCGCATTACCCACTTTGGCAAATCCCATAGAACCTACTATACCCAAAGTTGGTAATTTCCAACCAGTTTTGCTACAACCACAGTTTCAAGCTCCTGCAATTAAAAATCAATTTACAAACCCAGAGGATGGGCAATCCCCAGGACCAACAGGTAGTGGCAGACCGGTAAAAGGCCCAGGTCCGAGACCTCCTCGCAAAGATCTCTTGTTACAAAACCTGGGTACAGGTTTACAAAATACCATCGACTCTAGCCCCGTAAATCTGAACATAGAGAACCCCGTTCTTGGTTACTAATCTTAGGGTTAGTTTTGAGGTAATCCTTTAGTAAATGACAACTGCCAACCAGTAGATTATCTAAATCTTGGGTTTGCAGTTCTGTGCTAAAAAGACGCCAAAGTTTAGCTGTACCATCAAAACTAGCAGAAGCCAAAAATTGACCATCAGGGCTAAAACTGATGCTCAATACTGCATCAGTATGACCTGGAAGAGTTTTGAGTTCTCTGCCATGACGGTTCCAAAGTTTGATGCTTCCATCACCGCTAGCTGAGGCTATCATCTTGCCATCAGGACTAAAGCTGATGCTGTAGACGCCATCAGTATGTCCCGTAAGAGTTTGTTGTAAAGTTCCATCGCTAACTTGCCAAAGTTTGATACTTTTGTCGGAACTAGCCGAGGCGAGTATTTGACCATCAGGACTAAAACTGATGGCGTTGACAGCGTTAGTATGTCCTGGCAAAGTAAACAGTAATTTGCCATCCAAAACTCTCCAAAGTAAAACTTTGTTATCTCTACCAGATGAAGCCAGTACTTGACCATCAGGGCTGAAACGAACGCTCAAAACTTCAGCAGAATGTCCTTGGAGAGTTTTAATTAAAACTTTTTTTTGAATATTCCAAAGTTTAATAGTCATATCAGCACTGGCGCTTGCCAGAATTTGACTATTAGGGCTGAAACTGAGACTATTGACTTCGCGGCGATGCCCTTGCAGGGTTTTAATCATATAGCCGTCACGAGTCCGCCAAAGTTTAATGTAATAGTCAAGACTCGCTGAGGCTAATGTCTCGCCATCAGGACTGAAGGCTAAACCGTAGATATCCTTACTGTGTCCATAAACTGAAGTACTATGACCTTCCAGGGTTTGGCGCAAAGTTCCATCACGCTGCCAAAGTTTGATCGTAGTGTCTTCACCAGCGGTGGCTAGAGTTTGCCCATCGGGGCTAAAACTCACACTATAGAGTTTACCTTGATGTCCTGTCAGAGTTTTGAATAGAGGATCATCTCGCTGCCAAAGTCTAACAGTTTTATCAGCGCCAGCCGAAACTAAGGTCTGGTCATCAGGGCTGAAACTGGCGCTGTAGACTGCAATGCTATGTCCTAGTAAAGTTTGGCGTAAAGAGCCGTCCAAAGAACTCCAAAGTTTGATTGTGCTATCAGCACTGGTGGAAGCGAGGGTTTGACCATCATGACTGAAGTTGACGCCCAGAACCTCTGCATTGTGCGCTGCAATAATTCTCAACAAGCTGCCGTCTCTGCGCCACAGTCTCACGGTTTTATCTTCACTGCCTGAAGCTAGAATTTGACCATCGGGGCTAAAAGCGACATTGGAAACTCCGGCACTATGCCCAAGTAGTGTTTTTTGCAACAGTCCATCACTAACACTCCAAAGTTTAACAGTTTTGTCTGCACTAGCGATCGCCAAAATTTCACCATCAGGGCTAAAACTGACACTATTAACAAAATCCTTATATCCGCTAAAAGTTCTCAGCAAATGACCATTGTTAACTTGCCAAATTTTAGCAGTGCCATCGGCGCTACCAGTAGCGATCGTCTTACCGTTCCTAGACCAAGATAAACTCAGAACTTCAGCAGTATGACCGTTTAGTGTTCTAATTAAACCACCGTCGCTAGTTCTCCACAGCTTCACGGTGCGATCGAAACTAGCAGTTGCGATCGTTTGACCATCTGGGCTGAAACTGACACTCCGCACAATATCAGTATGCCCTGTTAATGTTCGTAACTTTGTGCCATCCCGTCCCCAAATTATGGCCGTTTTGTCATTACTAGCCGATACAATTGTTTTGCCGTCAGGACTGAAACTCACACTCAATACTTCAGCGCTATGCCCTTCTAAGCGGTTGCGCTCTTGGGTTCCAGAAATTACTTGTTGTAAAACATTGAGAGTCTGAGTTTGCAAATCGGTTGGTGCGCCAAAAGTGTTTTTTAGCTGTTTACCTGCTTTGACACTGGCAATCAATGCTTCTAACTGCTGATGCGATAAAAGATTAGCTTGAGATGAGGCATTTAATGCTTCAATTTCTCGCAATTGAGCTGCTTGGGATTTCCAATAGGCTAAAGAGCCGAAACAGACAGCCGCTAATCCCAAAACACTGAGTGCAACTACAGCCCTTTGAGCTTGCTTGAGTCTGCTTTTCTCTTGTAGTTGCTGTTGTTTTCTTTGTACTAAACAAGCTTCAATAAACCGTTGCACATCAGCCGAAAGTTCGTCGGTATATTTGATATAGATATCTTCTGCCTCTGCAAGCCGTACTCCTTGCAACAAGAAATCAGCTTGCTGACTACGTTGCAGCCATAATTGACTAGCTTGTTCAATTTGCCTTTGTTTTCGCAAGCGATCGCGATTTTCTTCTAACCACCAGCGTAAAGTTGACCAATGACGGATGAGAATTTCATGGGCAACTTCTACTGTTATGGGGGAAAGGGAAGAGGACAAGGGGGACAAGGGAGACAAGGGGGACAACGAGGACAAGGGGGACAGAGAGGAAGTTTTTGGTTGTTCTGGTTGGGTACTTGTTCTGTTGTCTCCTTTGCTACCCTCGGCAATATTTGTATCTTCTTCTAAATTCATCACCACTAGCTTGGCAGTGGTTAAGGCGTTGAGGGTTTTTTCTACCAATGTGGCTGGATATTTTTTGACTATCAACTCTGATTTATGTACCCGTCTGCGAGTATCTTCTGTACCCTCACCTAGTTGTGTCAAAGATAAAAAAATCCATTTAGCACACTCCCGCATTTGGGGATCTAAACTTTCGTAAACAGCTTGAGACGATCGCTCTAATGCTCCTTGAATTCCCCCTAGTTGCTCTTGATAAGTTTGTAAAGTCAACTCGCCAGCAACTCGATGTTGCCATAATTGTTCTAAAACAAATTCCAGTAACGGTAAATCTCCTGGCGAGTGATTTAGCTCCCGCAACAATACTTCCACCAGTTCTGGTTCTACTTTTAACCCGACTTGTTGAGCCGGATTGAGAATTACCCGCCGATAATCATCTAAACTTAGTTTCGGTGGAACTAAGACGCTCAAATCCTGCAAAGCTTTAGCCAGTGCTGGTACTTCCAAACAGGAGGCAATAAAGTCTGCCCGTAAAGTAATAATTAATTTGAAGCGATCGCCAGCATATTGCACCGTTCCCAACAATAATTCTAAAAATAGCTCTCTGTCTGCGGTTGGAGCCAGAGTAAAGAGTTCCTCAAACTGATCTACCACTAGCACCACAACTCGATGGGGTTGGTTGCGTATCCAGTAAACAAATCCCTCCACCCCTTGGTGAAATATTCCCTCTAAAAAGAGATAGGGGGATTGGGGACTGGTGATTGGGGACTGGTGATTGGGAAAAGGGTAAGAATAATTCTTTTGCTCTTTTACTCCCCCTGCCTCCCCCGCCTCCTCTGCCTCCCCTGCCTCCCCTGCCTCCCCTGCCCCTCTGCTCCCCTGCCCCCCCGCTCCCCCAAGCCGCCGCGCTAAAGCCTCAAGCGGATTTGCCCCTGGACGAATGCTTGTAATCCACCATTGTTCGCTGCTGGGTATTTGTTTA
The DNA here is from genome assembly GCF_043099735.1 of Nostoc sp. C117. Lineage (NCBI taxonomy): Bacteria > Bacillati > Cyanobacteriota > Cyanophyceae > Nostocales > Nostocaceae > Nostoc > Nostoc sp. C117. The sequence continues at coordinate 7,587,766 of NZ_CP170991.1, read as the reverse complement.
CCCAATCGCAGTTGGGGAATTACACCGGCTTGCACAATTGAAGATTTGCCGCTTCCAGAAGCACCGATGACGGCTAGGAAAGAGCGATCGCGTAGTTGGTGAATTAACTGCTGAGTTAAAGCTTCTCTGCCGTAAAAATACTGACTATCTTCTTCCAAAAAAGCATTTAGTCCCATGTATGGGCATACCCCCAAATCCAATCCTGTGGTTGTTTCTGGTGTATTCGTGTAAGTTTTTGCTTGGAGAATTTCTATAATGCCTTGTGTGCCTGATAGCCAGATGGAAAGAGTCACACCGCTACCTGCTAAGGATAATTGTAGTTGAGCGATCGCTCCGGCGGCTGAGAGTCCATCTGTATGGGTTGCCGCCATCAAAGTATCGAGAAATTTTTGGGCAAAGCGTTCTGGTTCTTCAGCAGGTGAGGCGTAGGCGATTAAACATTGTCCTTGGTGGGAGTCAATTTGCAAATCTTCTACCCAATCTTGCAAGGATGTATTAGCTACGGGACAATCGAGGATAATAATTTGTTGAGCGCTACAGAGGCGTAGCTGTTGTTTCAACCAAGAACGCTTGATGCGGATATTTTCTCCCAGCAATAACCATTCGCCTGTATCGGTTTCTTCAATTCGTCCTCGCAGATAAAGCAGAATAACTTCTGATGCTGGTTGTTGTAGATGACGAGCGATCGCTTCTTTAATGCGATCGGCAGATACTTTTGTTGCTGGCAAATACTCTAGTGCAAAATCTCCAGCACTTCCGAGAAATTTGCTAATATTTAGTGTTGTTTTGCTGACTGATAATCCCTCTACTACTATTCCTATCCGGCGATGCACTCCAAAATTTGCCTGGGTTAATCTTTTCCCTACAATTAGTTCTCCAACTCCCTCAACAATTCGTTTAGGAGTTTGCAACGGATATTCTCGAAAAAGTTGAGTTTCTCCTTTAGTTTTTTTCTGCTGATTAATCAGCCGCAATTGTTGATTACTTTTATCTATATATTGGAGAGTTTGATGATATACGTATCGATACAAATTATCTACATAAATTAAGCCTTGGCTATCTGCTGCCTCACCTTGCAATCCTTTCATTAAATAATAAGTAAACACACCATGTCCCAATTCGGGAAACTCCCAAGATTGCTGGTTAGCATCACAGGAAAGCAAAGCATAAAAACCTTTACTTTTAGCAGCACGCTGCTGTAATACTTCAACCATTTTTGGTGTAGCATTCAGCAATGATTCTATTGTTGTACCTCTGAGCGTCATCCCGCCACTATGACAAGCATCTAGCCAAACAAGCTGATTTTGCACTCCGCTATTACCCAAAAATAGCAAAAGTTCTTGCAAAGCTAAAGCTGTGTTTTGAAGATGAGATTTTTGAGTATCTGCTAAACACAAAAATGCTTGCTGCGTGTTTGGTTCTACAATTCCATGTCCAGAAAAATAAAATAGAATAGTATCAATAGATTGAGCCGCAGTGGTAATTTGCCGTAGACTAGCACGGATGTTTTCTAAAGATGGTGGTTGCGGTGCAAAATCATGGTATATTGTTACCTCTGTTTGAGTGAATTGTGCAGAAGCATCTACCAATGCTTCTGCTAAACCCTGACAATCTACTGTTGAATAACTCAGGCTGGGTAGTCCGTCATCTTGATATTGATTGACTCCCACCAACATTAGCCATAGCTTAGGAGTTGTAGTTTGTTTGACTGAAGTTGAGCGACTAGCGATCCCAATTGGTGGCATTACAGTAGTCCTAAATACGTTGTAAACAAGGTAGATACTGTTGTAACTTAAGAAAATCAAATTGTTGATAATTATTCAATAAGTTAAATAACCGCTTAACAACAGTAAAACATTCGCAAAGATGCTAAAAGTTTCTCAAAAAGTGCTTCATCTCTAACACTCTGTAACTTGTACTTGAGGATAAAATTAGCATAAACTTACAACTCAGATAAAATTCATATACCAGAATTAATAAAAACTGAATCGCAGTCCCAAGCCGATAAATTTTCTATACAAAGACTTGTCAGAGATTGGGAGATGTATTACCAGTAGAGTAACCATTCACCATCGCAAAACAATCCATGACCTTGCAGAGTTATTCTTTCATCGTCAGGATAAATACAAGTAGTTGGTGCAATCTGATGAAGTGTGTGTCCACTGTGCAAGACAATTTCACCAACTTTGTAATCATGAAAAGTTTTGGTTCTAAATCGTTTAAGAATCTCTACATCACTTGCGATCGCTTGACTATAATCATTTATATAGTTGAAATCCCAAACATTCAACCCACCCCCACTTTTCGGCAGTTTAATTGGTAAAGTAAAGGATATTGTATTTAAAGTATCGAGTTTACCTTCATCCCATTTGAGGTTTCGGTATTGCAAATCGAAGTGTGTAGTAGCATTTGGTTTAGTGATAAGATTAGAATCTTGCCAAATATGAAAACCGGGCAACGCGGCATCTGGTTTATACCTTACAGGATTGATAAGCGTCTGCTCTAAATATTCTTTGATTAACTTATAAAGCCAACCTAAGTGTAGTTCTAGAAGTAAATTATATTCCTGAGCTATAGTATAATAATCCTTAGAAAAATTAGGTTGATTTAAGAAATCTAAGTAACTAGCTGTACCTAAAGTATAGAAAAACTTTGGAGAGTTCCCTCGTTTTATCCAAAATTCTCTTAAACTATGAATTACAGAACAAATATCATTACACTGTTCAGATGTCACAATTTGTTCTGAGAAAATTTCATTACTCGAATCTGTATACCAACTAATACTATTGACTGCAATATCTTCTGTAAGCAAAGCTAATAGCGAGTCGGTTATTTTCCCATCTGCCCGAATATCATATCCATCGTATCCCGGCATTGGATTAACTTCTAAACACCAGTACTCTAAATCGTTAGTAACTTTAAAATCCCAACCTGCAAACTTTAACCCCAACGCAGCAGTTGCATTAATAATTTTTTGATGTAAAGCTTCTGGTAACTCCCACTCGATATACTCAGCTTCTTCATGAAAATGGCGATAGTCTACTTGTGGACATTTTATTAATTCTGCGTGAACTCTATCACCTACTACATGCGCCCGCACATCAGCGCCTTTTATATATCTTTGCAAATGAACTGGGCCAGCGTCTGGGTGAAAATCGAGAAACTCCTCTGATTTTACCAGTCTACTATCGGCACGAACACCCGATGTTGTCTTAACAATTGTTAATCCAGCGTTAGCAAACTCAGCTAGAACTTCTGGATTGGAACTAGTAACGCTATCAGCAACTTGAAAACCTAAAGATTTTAGATGAAATTCATGAAGCGGTTTTGAGAAATTATTTGCGCCAGCACCAGGACGATTAATTACGTTACCGGGAATATGTTCTAGCCAACAGCAAAGTCCAGCAAGAAGACTTTTCCATCGCATCGCATCTTGTACATCTGATTGTACGGTTGAAAGGTCAATCAAACGACAATAATAAGAACCATGAGGATTTAATAGATACTTTTGGCTAGAACAACTTATCCAGCTTTGATTATCATCAGGTAATGCTAGCCTCCAATCTCCATTTTGAATCACTTCGCGTAAATTAATTACTTGGACTTCGACACCACGAGATTCAGCATAGTTAACAAAATGGCAAAAAGTGCGATCTGAATCAAGACCAATTGCATAAATCATGAGAAAATAGTCTCCAAAAGTGCGGGAGCAAAATCTGACCAAACAAACTCTATTTCTTCCAGCGATGGATAAGGGTTAATCCGAGCAATATTGGCACTCTCTAAGTTGCTATCAATACTCCAAGTTACAGTGCCAAATACCAAATCTAAATTTCTCAGCAGCGAAATACTTTTTTCTTCTAGCTGCAAATGTTCTAGAGATGTATTGGTGCAACGCCATGCTTTATCTTCTAAAACAACAACAATTTCATATTCAAGGTTCGCCGAAACCCAACTTGCGCGAAATGGCCCCACCCCTTCAGGGATTTCTGGATACGCAGCAGTATTATAAGTAGTTAAATCTTGGAGATACCATTGTTTATCGAGTAATGCTTGCGGTGATGATGGAACTTGCGAAGAGAATACTTCTAGATTGCTACTATAACCAGCCTTTAATTTAGTCAAGTTAGAAGAATATGATAAATTACCCCAAAGACTATTTGCAGTTGGACGATTAATTACTGGTGATTTAGATAATGTCATCGCTGCCCATAAAGTAGCAAGACACTCATCATAAATAAAAGAATCATCAAAACTAGTGCGAATCGGCATTTGTGGCGGAATTCGTAAAATAACTGGGATTTCTGGTTTAATTTCTGGTTTTTCAGAAGTAACACTGATAGAAAACATTCTTGCAGCATTGCAAACATCTAAAACTTCACTCGTATAACCTTTTTCTCTCACCAATTCGTTAACTGCTTGGCAAAAAATGTCATCGCTCGAACCAATAATTAATAAATCCATAATATTTAGTCCATCATTTTTCTCATTGGAGGCTTGGATTCCCAACTTATTGAATAAGCCGGGAATCTATTTTTTCAGAATCTCTATTCTTTAGAAGATTGGCTTGTTAACTTTAATTAAAGTTTGAGGACGCCCATTTCGTAGTACAGGTATTTTTAGCTGATCTGCTGGTAAAATAACTGGATTAATTCTATCTATAAGAACACCACCACAGTTACCACTTTCGCAAGTCTCTTTACTATCCTTACCTTTATCGCTAGAATCTTTGCCTTTATCGCTTGATTCTTTTGTTTTACCACCGTCAGTTTCTAAGATACTATTCAACGGTCGTTGGTTCAAATTATAAAGAGTATCGCGACGGGCAGCATTGCTAATAAAAGGCTTATTGGATACGCTATTATGAGAATTTACTTGTGGGATAGATTCAGCTTTAGCTACAGTGCTAATAATTGAACTAGCAATTGCTAAACCCATTACTAATGCTAAACGTGTAGAAGTTGAACTTGTAATCTTCATTCTGATTTCCCTTTAAGTTTATTTCTTGGTTTTCTTACTGTGGCTGAATTGTCAAGTGTGTAAGGCTACTTACATTTCATGTTTTTCGCCTTTCACTTAGCCAATAGGTTTACTTGGATCTTTTTATGCAATCTTCAGAAAAATTTTTGAGAATTTTATCAAATTTATTTTCTAGAAATAATTAAATTTGACTTTAAACATAAAAACCCGACACAAGTGAGGTTTAATACTTGACTTTTATAACGGTACTGAAAGATTTTTGAGACAGAAATAAGGCTCAAACCAATGCACAACATGGGAAATATAGCGGTTCTCAGTTGGGTACAATATAGTAACGGCAGTAGATAAACTACCCAATAATGTCTTTTTTAGTCACAGTATTGAAGGCGTCTGTAATCGCTCGATCTAATTCTTGATAACCTCTAGTAGCAAGCGAACGCAAAAACTCTTTGACCTGAGACCAACAGTTTTCAATTGGTGAAAAATCACGAGGTGAGAGGAGACAAGTAGACGAGCTTCGCGCCAACACTTTCAATAGCTTCTCGGATACCTGCTACTTTATGAGAATTGAAGTTATCCATAACATCGGACTTTATGTGGCGATGATAAACTTTGGATTGTTGGAACTAGAGTCTATTCCTCAAATGGTGTCAAGTTAAGCTCAAACAAGTAACTAGACGAAATTCCTGCACGGGGAGCATTCCTGGAGCTAATGCAATTCGCTACTATTGCCAAAGTATTGGCGCGAGTGGATAGTAAATTTTTTAGTTTTCAAAATTCTGTAGATGCGATCGCTCCTCTTCCCTCTCAGAATCGCAAAAAGCCAGCCTTTCACCTCCAAGGTCATCTCTTTTGGGCTAGCGAGTCACCAATAACCATGAAAATTGCAAATCCCTCAAAGCGTGGACTAGAGAGGGATTTTTGGGTATTGGGTATTGAGTGTTAGGGATTGAGCTGCTAGTTTAAATTATTTGCTTTTTCAACTGCTTCCTTTAACTCTTCAAAGGTAATACTGCCGTCTTTGTCTGAATCATAATTTACTAGCAATTCCTGGGGACTAGTGGTATTTGTTTCAGATGAAATAATTGCACTTAAGCCAGGACTTAAAAAAAGATCATTAATGGATACTTTGCCATCTCGATCGCTATCTAAGGTATTAAAAAGAGATTGAAGCTCTTGCTCGGTTGTCATAAGTTTCTATCTGAATTTGTTTTTCAACTTAATATCTCATTAATCTGTGATTAATCTCTCAAAATTAAATGAAATTGTATCTTTAGACGTAGAAACGGCTATTGCTAGGGCTTAGATCGGGTGTAACTTTGGGTTACAGGATTTACGCAAAGACTCAGCCTCTAGGATTTTGAGAGGAGGTTGTAAACAGGCTAAGATAATTGGCGTGAGTAGCCACAGCTTCAGGCGTACCGCGCTCATCCAGATGGTTATTAGTGCCTGACACCACTTCAGTATTTTTCCATCCGTTGGAGAATTAGATGAATTAGAAAGTTTCGTAGGTTCAAAAAAACAAAATTTGGTTGTAGACAGCAGTAAATCACTTCCGAGAAGGGATTTTAGCTATTAATCATAATTTATCCTTAATTACTAAACTGTTACCCCTTCCAATTCCTCATCTGTCAACTCATATAATTGACGCAACTTATCCAATTTATCAGCATCAGCTTGCCAAAAACCCCGCCCATGTGCTTCCAACATTCTGCCTAAAATATTGCGGAAAGCTTCAGGATTTGCCTTGCGTAATTTCTCCGCCATTTCTGCATCTAAAGCATAAGTATCAGCGGCTTGATCGTAAACCCAATCATCGGTAAAATCGGCAGTACCACCCCAACCAATCAACGCCGTCATCCGTTGGGAAATTTCAAACGCACCACCAGAACCTTGATTCGCCATTGCTTGCGCCCATTTGGGATTTACCAACTTAGTGCGATACTCCATTCTGAGTAAATCGTCTAAATTGCGGGGTGTAGTATCTTTCGAGAAGCTTTCCACAAAGCTGGTTGTAACTTTCTTACCGCTTTGTTTTTCTGCGGCCTTTTTCAACCCGCCAGTATTGGCGTAATATTCTTGAATATCGGTTAAACCATATTCTACCGAATCGATTTCTTGGACAATGCGATCGCTAGTTTTTAACAAAGTATTCAACACTTCCGGTCTAGCTTGACCTTTATCTTCTCTGCCATAGCTGAATACATTGCGGCTTTGCCAAGTATTCCCCAACTCCTCACCAGATTCCCAGTTCCCATCAACCACTCTATCATTCACCAAAGAACCAAAATCACCCGCCGGATTAGAAAACAATCTCGCTGATGCATTTTCCACACCTTGGACTTTCAAAGCCAAAGCATGTTTCCTAACAAAATTTTCATCTTCCGATTCATCAGCATCAGCCGCCCGTTGAAATAAATCATCCAACAATTCGATGATATTTACAAAACTATCCCGAAAAATCCCAGATAAATTACCCAACACATCAATGCGGGGATGTCCAACCTCCACCAACGGTTTTAATTCATAACGAACAACTCTACCAGTTCCTTCCTTAACAGGTTCAGCCCCCACCAATTCCAACAGAATACCTAAAGATTCACCCTTAGTTTTAATTGCATCTAATCCCCATAACATCACCGCCACAGTTTCCGGATATTTGCCATATTCATCCAAATGCTGGGTGATAATTTTTTGAGCAATTTCTCTTCCTCGTTCATACGCCGCAGGTGAAGGCATTCTATAGGGATCTAAAGCATGAATATTCCTCCCAGTTGGTAACACACCAGCCCCATCCCGCAATAAATCCCCACCAGGCGCAGGCGGAATATATTCCCCATTCAACCCCCTTAACAAATTCGTTAACTCATCCGTAGATTGCATCAACAAATCCCTTATTAGTCTTTCCTCCTTTCTGTATTCTCCGTGCGTCTGCGGTTCGTTTATTCCTTCCTCCTTCCCAAAATAAGCCTCCAAATACGACCCCAACTCCTCCTCACTCGGCTTTTCTCCCAAAGTATGCAACCCCGAAGAAAATAACCGATTTTCTAAAACTTGCAAATATTCATACAACTCCACCAAATAATCATCAAAAACATGAGCGCTAAACATCCGAATATTTTCCGGACTAAATGCAATACCCAACTTTTTCGCATCCTCAAACGGGCAATCTGCATCTAAACCCGTGCCCACAATTTTTTTACAAATCCCTTCTTTTAAAACATAATTTTTTTGTGGATCTTCCCGATACTCCGAAATCAAATCACGCAACGCCACCAATTCCTTATATAAACCTGCACGACCATAAGGCGGTACATTATGAGAAATCAACACACCATAACCGCGACGTTTCGCCAACATCGATTCAGATGGATTATTCGCTGCATATATATATAGATTAGGCAAATTTCCTAACAGTATATCCGACCAAGAATAACCCGTATTACCTAAAGGAGAACCAGGTAACCATTCTACCGTCCCATGCATTCCAAAGTGAACTAAAGCATCAGCTTGAAACTCATTTTGTAGCCATTTATAATAAGCAGCATATTGCGGATGCGGCGTTAAATCTCGTTCAAACATTAAGCGCATGGGGTCACCTTGTATTCCCAAAGGTGGTTGTACACCTATCCACACATTGCCTAATTGCACGCCGCCAATTTGGAATTCATCGCCATAAGTTTTAATTCCAGTTCCCGTGAGAGATTTCCATTGTTTTTCGATGCGAGATGTTTGCAAATATCCTAGCCATTTTTCTAGGGTACGGACATTGACATTACTTGTGGGGTGGGCATTTTGCCCGCCCCTAGACAATGGCGGGCAAGATGCCCACCCCACAAGAGGATTAGCTTCATCTGCTTCTTTTACCCAGCGAATCAATTCTTCGCCATCATCAGGCAAATCTCCGACGGTGTAACCTTGTTCTTTGAGTGCGTGAAGAAACTTCAAAAGACTACGCGGGACATTTAATAATGCAGCTGTCCCAACAGCACCATAACCAGGAGGAAACCCATATAAAATAATAGCTATTTTGCGTTCCGATGCAGGTTTTTGCCGTAAAGCGACCCAACTTTTCACTCTACCAATTAATCGCTGCACCCGTTCGGGAACCAGATAAATATTTTCGCCCACCAAACCGCCGAGGGGAACGGTATCAATAGCGCCATCCAGTTCTGGTAAGGCGTACAACACCACACTTTGCAATCCGCCGATACCTTGGCGCGTCCACGAGGAAATATCTTGAATTAATAGTGGTGCGGCAACAATATAAGGTACATTTTTGGCAGTAAGAATGCGCTTTGCTACTTCTATTTGACGGCCAGCTTCCATTGAACCAGCCGGACCACCTACCAGAGGAAAGCCAATTGTCGAAACGATCGCATCCACCTTTACTGCTTCACTAGAAAGTGAGGGAGTCTCTATATTACCTAGCTGTCGTTGGTGAATTTCATAGTCGGTTGTCATTAAATCTCGTACCGCTACGTGTCCTTCCACGCCGTTGATGAAGATGGGTAAAGGAGTTAAGCCGGCTTTTTCAAAATGGCGAATCAGTTGGGGAATGTAGGGTTGTTTAGTAATGACATGTTTGCGGTAGAGAAGAATTCCGACAACTGGGGAGTGGGAAATTGTCCCTATTCCCTTCTTTTGATACCACTCTAGGTATGCTTTTGGCGATTCAAAAAACCCTTGATAGTCTGGATGGAGTAATCCCATATTCGGGGTTTCTATTGGTGGGGCTATGTCGCCAACTTTCAAACCCAGGTATTTTTCTGCTAGTGTCCAGAATAATGAAGCGACGTTTTCTGAACCGCCAGCATTCCAGTAACCATAGATAATTAACCAGTTGCGTAAGTCCTGAACTTTTTGCACTGGTACGTATTTCAGGAGTTTGGGGCCAATTTTTAAGAAGCTGATGTAACCAGCGAGTTTGTCTTCTTCTCGTCCGTTGCTAAATTTGTCGAGGATGAATTTAACTGGTTTGGGCATTCCTTTGGGTTTGTCGCCAATAGCAAAGTCACCCAGCTTAGTTAAACTCATCAATTCCAAGGCTGACTCAAAGACTAGGCGGATGGGAATTTGGGAAATGCGATCGCGCAACCACACAACCTGGTCATAATCAAATAGTAGGCTACCAAAAAACGCATCAGCGTCATGCAGTGCTGCTTCTACCTCGGCACGTTGACTGATAAGATCGCGATCGCTAAATACCCGAATATCCAACTGTGGACAGCGAGAGTTAGCCAAAAAAGCTGCTTTTCTATACAAATCAGCGTTGAACGATTCAAATCCAGCAACTAAGACGATGCGTTTCATCCCTATAAGCCACGAAATATTTCTTTACTTAAATTTTAAACATGCTTTCAGGCTGATTATTAAATATCTACCCACAAATCGCGATCGTTAGAGTTCTTGTCATAGTAGCTAATGACCGAAGCCCCTTGCTAAAGGTAGGCAAACTTCGGCTAAAGTGTACTAGGTACATTTTTCATAGCTTTTCACTTTTAGTAAGCGTTATTATCTGAATAATGGCGGCGATCGCTGCATTTCAATTTATTGCAAGAATTACTGGTTTATTCCCAATTTTGATAAATTATGATGGTTCTGTTTTTTTGTGATAAATTACCTTTGAATCAGCGGATTTTACCACGGGAAAGCTGCTGTTCCGGTTCGGGGAAAAACTTCTTTTTTCTGTCAACGTAGTAATGATTAAAATAATGTAACCATTACCAAGAAATACTTCAACAAATTTATTAGCAAAACTTTCTATGTATAATTTTTAAGAGTTTTGATAGTGTAAAAATAAGTAGGCTGAGGATTAAATCATGAAATTTGGAATTGATAGCGGCCACAATTGTCCCCCAGATACAGGAGCCAGCGGGATTAAATTTGAGGATAATTTAACTCTAGATGTAGGTAATAGAGTTATAGCCAAGTTAAGGGCTTTGGGAAACGAAGTCGTCGTATGTAGACCAAGTAGTGCTAGTACAGTAACTCAATCACTTTCAAAAAGATGTGCTACAGCTAATACAAATAAAGTAGATATTTACGTCTCGATTCATTTTAACTGTTTTAACGGCCAAGCGAACGGTACAGAAGTCTATGCAACTAGCGATACAGGAACAAAAATCGCTAAACCTGTATTAGATGAAATCGTGAAATTAGGATTTTTCAATCGTGGTGTTAAGAGTGGTTCCCACTTGTATGTTTTGAAAAATACAGATATGCCAGCGATTTTAGTAGAAGGTTGCTTTATCGATTCGGCAAAAGATATGAATCTTTTTAATGCAGAAGCAATGGCAAATGCCATCGTCAAAGGCTTAACTGGTAAAATTCCAACTACTCCTGTTAACCCCGTACCAGATGAAGAGCAGAATATAGATAAGACTATTCAGAGATTGCAAAAAGCCTTAAATCAACTGAAAATAACTGATAAAAATGGTAAGACATTAGTGGAAGATGGCTTCACCGGGGCGAACACAAAATCTGCCACAGAAAAGTTTCAGACTATTGTTGGGGTTCAGTCAACTGGAGTTGCTGACACGGCTACATGGGATGCCATAAATTTAATTTTGGCAAAACGAATTATCCGACCAAACCATGCTGGCGGTTCAGTTGTTAGATACTTACAATACCGTGTAGGTGTCGATCCTGATGGCGTTTACGGCCCACAAACTGAGGTTGCAATTAAGAACTTTCAAAAGCAAAATGGTTTAGATGCCGATGGGATTGTCGGACCTGCTAGCTGGCAAAAATTAATTGGTTAGACTAAAGCTGTTGGAAGTGTAAAGCGTAAACTACCCACCACTGACCTGAGTAAAGGTTCAGTGGGGGCGCTTAAGCGCACAGAATTTTGAGTCGGATTAGCCACGATTTCGTTCTAGCTGTATCATCATCATCAAACTTAACAAAATTTGCTGCTCTTGGCGATCGCTGATTTTATCCACAACTTTGATGATAAATTTTCTGGAGAGGAAAGTGGGGATTTTCTCCAAACGCATCACAATGGTGCCATCAGCTTGGCTGACCAAGTAGACTGGGTTAAAAACATAACCAGTGAACATACCTACAATTGGGATTTCTGCAAAGAGAGCATCAGCAATTTTCACCCACGGATTTTTCTCCTGGATGTTCAAAGTAGTCGTGTCGCCATCAAAGATGTCATAACGCGCACGCCAAAGAGATTTTAATCCGCGTCGTTTTACTGAACCAATGTAAGTACCGTTACTATCGGTAAAGTCATAGCGTGCTGAGAAGTCAATAATGCGATCTGCTTTGATGTAGTATATCGGACGAGTTTGCTCAGCATCAGCAAAGATTGTAATTGCTTCCTTGAGCTTGAAGAGTTTCTGCTTGAGATAGAAAGCCAAATTCCCTTGAGCATCAACAACAGACATTTGTGGTGCGAATGTCCAGAGTTTAAAGGTGAGTTCCAGAGGATACTGCATAGTTTTGGGGAAAACAAGAAAATTATCACCCTATTAATCCCAATTTTAGGGAAAAACTAACATTAATCCTAGAGTTAAAAAATTTGGGACAAGGGTGCATAAACAAATAAAGGTCAACCTATTAGGTAAGTGAAAGGGTTAAAACCCAAAACACACTAACACTTAAACATGAGGAGAATGACGATGAAATTCCGTCACTTAACTGGTTCTTTGTTAACAGCTACTGCACTTCTAACCAGCACATTACCATCTTTCGCCGCGCCTTTTGATGTCAACTCTACTGGTATCTTCAAACCTGTTAATATCAACCCCGGAGTAGGTGTAGGGAATATAGTTCCTAGCACTCCAGTTCCTGGCTCACCTAGCAATGCAGTTGGTAATACGGAAATTCAAGGATTAGGCGACCATCAATCTTGGGTTGATCCGAAAACCCTTGCAAAAGACCCCCGCGCTTTATGCAGTGACGTTGGCTTAGGTAACAATACTCGCAACAATTCTAACAAGCTTGCCTTGGCAAACACTAACAATACTCGTTCGAGTTCTTCTAGCAGCCACAATGATGGCGGTGGTGGTGGTTTTAGTATTTTCGGTATTGGTGCCAGCGGTAGTGGTTCTACCCAAGGTACTAAAAATAACAGTGATGCCCACGATCAAAGCAGTAACCGCACAGAAGAAAATATCAGTAGTTCCTCAACAGTAGTACAAGGTAGGAATTGTGATGCTTTTGTTAACTCCGCCGCTGCTAGAGATATGAACTACGAAGACAACCTTACCCGCCGCTATGAAATCAAAACTACTCGTCGGGGACAACAAGTTAATCAATTACTGGACAATAAATAAACTGTTACGGATTTAAATTGCATACTTATTTGTAAAAATTGTCCGTTGTCCGTTTTCATTCGTGATTTCAAAAGGACAGCGGACAATTGGTTGATTTAGCCCAATACCCTTGGATTAAGGGTTATTGGTGTAGATAATTGGTCTAGAGAAGACGCGATTTATCGCGTCTCTACATGAGGGTTTTGGGCTTATTTGAACTTGATTTTAATTTCACCTTAGGAGAAACGATGAAATACAGGCTAAGAGGGAGAATTATTGCCCTGACTACAACCATATTTTTGTTTATACCATCTTTAGCAAATGGACAAACTGCAAGACCAAACAACCGAAATCCCACAATTCATGACTCTCAAATTCTTCCCTATCTGTTAAATAATCCCAATGAAAACTCATTAGTAAGAGTGCGTTGTCTTTCTACAGATAGTCCACAACTAGATAGTAAGCGGCAGATTATTAGAGATAGCCTTCTGCAACCTACTCTTAGCGATCGCAATTACGCTGTAACTATTGAAGTAAATGAAAGTTGTCGTAATCTCAGGATTAACGTTCAAGACGATTCAGATTTTTCTGATGTCTCCATCTATCATCCTGACCTAAATAACAATCATAATGAATTTGATGACTCTTGGCTAACCCGTGAAGGTTCTGGATGGTATTGGCTACTACATCCTCGCTAATAACCAACTTCACAACTATGCAAGATTAAAATAAGTAAATAACCAGGGCGTAGGAAGCAACCTATGCTGCTGACAGGAATATGTTCAACTAAACAAGCTTTGCGTTTGATAAGCATCAATCGCACTTGTTCACAGGTAATTTCCTATCGCTCTGGTGCTTTTTTGGCGGTGAAGTTTCGCCAAAAGTATAAAAGTAAAGGGTCTTATAAAACTATAACAATTATCAATATTTTATTGTATAAATGCACACATTTTTCCTGATAGAAGTTTATAGTTGCAATTAGGTTTAGGGTATAAAGCATTGGGACAAAGGAGGCATAAGGCAGGAGTTCTAAAATGCTGGAATTTTGTTAGCGCAGTGTAAAGCCTTCTCTTTCAGAGACGCTAACGCCAACGGCATAGCTTTGCTTAGAGCGAGTCCACAAGCGTCATTTTGAATTTATGGCGGTACTAATCCCCTTCATTCACTTGCTTCAGCGCTCGACGGGCTAACTTTACGTAAGTTTTCACGGTTGCATAAGGCATTTCTAAATCTTGAGCTATGACCTGTAATGATTCTCCCATTTCGCGCTTTGCTAAGATAGTTGCCCATGTAGAAGCAATTTTATCAGCGCGATCGCCTCACATCTTGCACCTGGAAATTTCAATATCAAAACCACAACTACGTGCAAGGGAAGTTAGACGTTCAACTGTTGTTACATTTAAAGGCTGGTTTACCCGATCTGTACGGATAACTACGGTTGGTGCAAGATTTGAGTTTACCTATGCCCTTGGTAGACATTGCCTCATAATGAAAAAAGATTAAGCAGATACTCATAAAACTTTCAATGAGCCAGACTAGCCTAAATTTAATTGCAATATCTATTTTTCTTATGACCTTATCGGTACTGCTGGGACCATTCTTCAACTTATCGCCCGCAGTACCAGCGATCGCTACCTTTGCTATCTTAGGAATAGCAACTTTTGACAGTTTTAGCTTGCAGGGCAAGGGTGGTACGATCTTTGTAGATTGGATTGCTGGTTTTTCAAGCGAACACCGCGATCGCATTATCCACCATGAAGCGGGACATTTCTTAGTTGCCTACCTGTTAGGTATACCCGTTACTGGCTATACTCTCAGTGCTTGGGAAGCTTGGAAACGGGGGCAAGGTGGACTTGGCGGTGTTACCTTTGATGATAGTGAATTAGCATCTCAACTAGAAGTGGGTAAAATGACTGCCCAAATGTTAGACCGCTACTGCACTGTTTGGATGGCGGGTATTGCTGCGGAAACCCTAGTTTTTAATAATGCTGAGGGTGGATCTGATGATAAAAACAAAACGATCAAAGTCTTAACAATCTTAGGTTTTTCCGAATCAGCTTCTCAACAAAAACTGCGCTTTCATGCCCTCCAGGCAAAAACCCTACTGCAAGAAAATTGGTCTAGCTACGAGGTTTTAGTTAATGCTATGCGACAACGCAGTTCGGTAGAAGATTGTCATGCAAAGTTGGGGGAGTGAAGGCGGAGGGGACAAGGGGACAAGGAGATAAACAAAACTCCTAACTCTTAACTCAGCACGGGCTAAACGCCCCACTATCGCTAACAGCACTCCTAACGCCCCATGCTCACTTTTAAGAAGATACAGCTTTTAGATGTGGAACACGAGATAAGTAGTTAGAGTCAATAACCCGATTCCGCCCAGAATTTTTAGCATGTAGTAAGCATTGATCGGCGCGATATAGGAGACTTTCTCCTCGATCGTCATCGTTAGCTTCTAGACAGGCCGTACCAAGGCTAATGGTGACATTAATTGTTAGTTTATTGTTGAGTGAAAATGGTTCTTCGCCGACTACGCGATTGAGACGACGGGCTACGATTAGTGCTTCTTCTGCGGTAGTGTTAGCCAGAAGAATCACAAATTCTTCACCACCATAGCGGAATGCAGTATCTTGAAAGCGTAGATTGTGTTTTAGACGCTGACATAGCACCTGCAAAAGGCGATCGCCAACTAAATGCCCATGAGTATCATTAACTTTTTTGAAATGATCTACATCCAGAATAATCAAACTCAGGGAAGTTTTCTGAGTCCTAGCTTTTTTAATTTGCCTGGGTAAATCCCATTCTAAAGCACGGCGATTATTTAATTCTGTCAATGAATCTGCTAAGGCGATCGCTGATAACATATCATTTGTCCGAATCAAATCTCGGTATTTTTGCGCTTTCCGCAAACCAACAGTCAATTGAGCAAGTATTAGTCCATGATTGGCAGTCAATTCTGCCAAGCTATGCTCTGTTTTTTCATCAATAAGATGCCAAATATAAGCATCAGCTCCTTGTTTTAAGACAGCAGCAGTCATCTCTAATTCCCTCTGCCAACCATACTTATTTTTCTGAGTCAGCTGTTGGGGACGATCCTCAAAAAGAATACAGTATATCCACGATAGCTTTGTTTGGTCTTTCAACCAACTGCACAATTCCATACTTCCATCTAGGCTAGCCTGGACAAGTATTATATCGGGCGGTGTACTTTGAATGTACGACACAGCCTGATTAAGATTTTCGATCGCTTCTACATTAAAAGCGATCGTATAACGTATCTGCTCTGGAAGTGTGCTGCGAAAGTTATTATTTCCAAAGACCAAAATCGAAATATTCATTTTTTACAGTATTTAAATTTAAGGAGATTAAACTACTAAAACTTTTTGCTCTTGTTATCTAATACTAATTTGACCGATATTTTCGGCGGACTTGTATTTTTTGATATATATTTTCTAGCCCTATATCTATAAAAAAATCACAATTTTAATCTCCTCTTAATACTTTGTTTCTAGTAAGACAGTTTCTTAAAATATCGTTTTCTAATCACTAATGTCTTATTTACATTATGTTTTTAAAACAGTACAAACACTGAATATTTTGTACATGTGCAAGAACTATTGCTGTAATTTATTAAGTGTTATTTACCTGAGGTAATTACCAGAATAAATATTTTTTAATCATCCCAAAGACAGCAAAATTCCCTATATCTGAAAAAGAAAAATTTTATCAATCTTAATTTCAACCGTAAAAGCCGAAGTTTCATGAATATGAAAATGCTAAGTAACTGAAACAAAATCAGTCAGAATGGGCTAAGCTCGATATTGCTAACAACATACAAATAAGCTTTATACATAGCTTAAAGACTTAGTGTGCTACAACACCCAACTTGAAATCCGCTGTATCTCTAAACCTTACTTCTAAAAGGAGTGAGGCTTTGACTTTCCCTGAGAGCTTCCCTAATACTAGTAGTTCGCCAAGTGAACTTGGCGGGGTAAAGGGTAAGGGGTAAGGGGGAAAGGGTTTAAATCTCTTACCCTTTTCCCTTTCCCCTTTCCCCAGTCCTCACAAGCGCATTTTTGGGTTGGCAGACTACTAGTTATCTGTGACAGTGGATAGAACAAGTTATTTGAGCAACTTTTCTCACAAAGCCTCATTTTGTTCAGTTTCACAAAGAATTGGATAAGTGAATTAGGTCTGTTTTATGCTTTTTTCGGTTGAATTACTTAGTTTTTTACTATTTCAGGCTTTTCACTGAGAGGGTATTTTTCATAAAGTATTAGACGATTAACTTTTGTAGGTGATAATTATACCTGAGAATTACAGAGTTAACTCGTAGGGCAAGAAATTCACAATTTAACTTAGGTCTGAAACAATATCCTACGAGAAAACAATTTCTAGTTGCAGTTTTCTTTGTTTATTTATTTAATTGACATTTTTTATCTGCGAGAAATACATCAATTTACAAAACAAAGGTAAATAAAAAATTAGATGTCAAAATATGCACCTAATTTAGATAAATTAGTATTCCGTCCACAAAACGGGCGGAACTAATAGAAAAAATTTTGTTAGCGTCCCCTAAAGATATTAAAATCTTATTTTTTAAAGTGAACAGGGAAAAGGGAGTGCATTGGAAGAGGATTTAGACCTCTCCCAATTCCTTTTCCCTTTAAAAAAGGAGGCTTCACAAGGGACAAGGGAACAGAAGTTTACTGTTCCCTATTGCCCCAACCCTGTTGTCTGGGAGGCAACAGCCTCGGTGAAAGGTTAGAATCAGATTTAGTAACCTTCAATAGCGTAACCAGCAGCAACAATTACCTGTTTGATTGACTCCTCAGAAGCTTCGGATTCAACCGTGACAGTTTTAGCGTTAACATCTACATCCACCTTTGCATCAGGTTCCATAACGTGGATTGATTCAGTAATTGTGTCTGCACATCCCTCGCAAGCAATATTTGATACTTTCAGTTTTAGTGCCATTTATTACCTCTATATGGAATTTTTAAATTATTTCTTAAGAATTAATGTAAAGGAGTCTCTAGCGATCGCACATCCTACCAGAGTAATGTAGTGGTATAGAAGCATCATAATCGCTGCATTAAGCTGAATGACTGGCAGCAATACCAAACAAAATGCAAAAATATATAAAGCTGCTTATGGAAATACACCTAGTGACCTAAGGCGGAAGTCAGATAATAGTTAACTGTCGACAGTTGACCATTAACTATCAACTGTCATCAGTCAACCGTCATCAGTCAATCCTCATCAGTTAAAAGTAAAGTTAAAAATACCCATGTCTTCAAATCCCCAATACCTCAGCGGTAACGAAATTCGTAATATATTTCTCGACTTCTTTGCCCAACGGGGTCACCAAATTCTGCCAAGTGCCTCCCTCGTGCCAGAAGATCCAACCGTGCTGCTGACGATCGCGGGGATGTTACCATTTAAGCCGATATTCCTGGGGCAGCGCACACCAGAATTTAAACGGGCTACTACTTCTCAAAAATGTATCCGCACCAACGACATCGAAAACGTCGGGCGCACCAAACGGCATCACACGTTTTTTGAGATGCTGGGTAACTTCAGCTTTGGTGATTATTTTAAAGAGCAAGCGATCGCCTGGGGTTGGGAAATCTCTACACAAGTCTTTGGCTTTTCTCCCCAAAACCTCGTTGTCAGCGTTTTTGAAGATGATGATGAAGCCTTTGAGATTTGGCGCGATCGAATCGGTGTCTCGGTAGCGAGAATTAAACGCTTGGGCGAAGATGATAACTTTTGGGTGTCTGGACCAACTGGGCCTTGTGGTCCTTGTTCGGAGATTTATTATGACTTCCACCCAGAACGCGGCGACGAAAACATTGATTTAGAAGACGATACCCGGTTTATCGAGTTTTATAACCTCGTCTTTATGCAATATAACCGGGATGCTTCCGGCAATTTAACGCCACTGCAAAACAAGAATATCGACACCGGCATGGGTTTGGATCGAATGGCGCAAATTCTCCAAAAAGTACCCAATAACTACGAAACTGACCTGGTTTTCCCTATCATTCAAACAGCAGGGCAAATTGCTGGTGTTAATTACCACAAAAGTGATGAAAAAACCAAAACTTCGCTAAAAGTCATTGGCGATCATATTCGGGCTGTCATTCACATGATTGCTGATGAAATTCGCGCTTCCAATGTCGGACGGGGTTACGTACTGCGGCGATTAATCCGGCGGGTGGTGCGTCATGGGCGATTAATTGGCATTTCTGGCGAATTTACTACCCAAGTTGCTGAAACTGCGATCGCTCTTTCCGAATCAGCTTATCCTAACGTGCGGCAACGGGAAGCAGCAATTAAAGCGGAGTTGCAACGGGAAGAATCAAATTTCCTCAGAACTCTGGATAGAGGGGAAAAACTTCTAGAAGAAATTATCCAAGAGGTGAAGCAGCAAGGGAAAACTTCTATTAGCGGTGAAAGTGCATTTACTCTTTACGATACCCACGGTTTCCCCTTTGAACTGACTCAAGAAATTGCTGAGGAAAACAACCTAACAGTTGATGTTGAAGGATTTCAGAAAGCAATGGAAATCCAACAACAAGAAAGTAGAGGCGCACACGAAACCATCGATTTAACTGTGCAAGGTTCTCTTGACAAATTAGCAGAACACATCCAAGTTACCGAGTTTTTAGGCTACACCCAACCTGCGACGACGGCGAAAGTCGAAGCAATTTTGGTCGAAGGCGTTTGCCAAGAGGAAGCAGAAGCGGGGACAGAAGTGCAAATAGTCCTTGACAAAACGCCATTTTATGCGGAATCCGGGGGACAAATCGGCGATCGCGGTTATATCTCTGGTGATGGTATCCTTGTTCGCGTCGAAGACGTGAAGAAAGAATCTGATTTCTTTGTTCACTTCGGACGCATGGAACGCGGTACACTGCGCGTAGGCGATCGCGTCACCGCCCAAATCGATCCTGCTTGTCGCCGCCGCGCCCAAGCTAACCATACTGCAACGCACCTATTGCAAGCCGCTTTGAAGAAAATTGTCGATGATGGTATATCTCAAGCTGGTTCCCTAGTTTCCTTTGACAGATTGCGCTTTGACTTCAACTGTCCCCGTGCGTTGACAGCAGACGAAGTGCAACAAATTGAAGAACAGGTAAATACTTGGATTGCGGAAGCATATGTTGCAAAAGTGGAAGTATTACCTTTAGCAGAGGCCAAAGCTAGAGGTGCCGTTGCCATGTTCGGCGAAAAATACGGAGATGAAGTGCGAGTAGTTGACTTTTCTGGCGTATCAATGGAACTATGTGGTGGGACTCATGTCAGTAATACTACTGAGATTGGCGTCTTTAAGATTATTTCCGAAGCAGGAGTAGCTTCTGGAGTGCGGCGCATTGAAGCTGTTTCCGGACCGGCAATATTAGATTATCTCAACGTCCGGGATAAAGTCGTTAAGGATTTGAGCGATCGCTTTAAAGTTAAACCCGAAGAACTACCAGACAGAATCACAAGTCTGCAAAGCGAACTGCGAACAGCCGAAAAGCAACTAGAATCGTTGAAAGGACAGTTGGCGATCGCTAAATCTGACAGTTTGCTGCAAACAGCGGAAGTTGTCGGCGATTCTAAAATTATTGTCGCCCAATTAGAAGATGTTGATCCAGAATCACTGAAAACCGCAGCCGAACGTTTGCTACAAAAAATCGGTAATGGTGCAGTGGTACTGGGTTCTGTTCCCGAAGTAGGGAAAGTGAGTATAGTTGCAGCTTTTAGTCCAGAAGTGAACAAAAAAGGACTGCAAGCTGGTAAATTTGTGGGAGCGATCGCTAAAATCTGCGGTGGTGGCGGTGGTGGCAGACCGAACTTAGCCCAAGCTGGCGGTAGAGATGCGAGTAAACTACCAGAGGCTTTGGCACAAGCGCAAACTGAGTTAAAGTCAGCGCTGGGTTAATTGTAGTTAGCTGAAAAACATCTCAATTTGCATAACCCAATTAAACACAACTCCTATGGGTGGGCATCTTCCCCACCCTGAAAATATAAGTTGTATACCTAACAGCTTAGTTGTAGTTATTAATGGGTAAGAGATTAGACTCATACCAATTCACGAAATTATTGATACAAATCACTTCCTCTACTCCTTTGCTTCCTCTGCTTGCCTATGTGTATCATTTTTTAAGTGAAATGGTATCATATCTGATTGCTATAGAACTCTACTGAACTATCCTTTAAGAAAAAATTTTTCGAGGTAATATATATGTATTCTGAAATAATAATTACATATTCATGTATAGTCAATACTGCTCGGGTTTTGCATTTTTAACTCGGAATTGGGTTTGGGGTAAAGGTTAAAGGGTAAAGGTTAAAGGTTTTTTCTTTCCCCTTTCCCTTTCCCCTTTTCCCCTTAACCGACAAGTATTGCATGTATAGTTTATTACTAAATTGATTAATGAGTATTAATAAAATTACAAACCTACTATCTAGATTTTGCAAAATGTATTATTATAGTAATATGGGAATTACACATTGTACAAATAGTAGCCTTGTGTAAGTAAGTGACCTTGAACCAAACAATACAGTTGCAGACTTTTAAAATTTTAAAATGTCTAGCTTAAGTGTTGTCTATTATTTTCCTGATGATGTTTTGTATTAGTCTAGTATACTTTGAGTTCTGCCACAGTCTCTTTAAGTCCTAGCTTTGTATAAGCTTGCCATATTACTTACCCATTTGCTCATCCTGATTTTCTATTATATGTGTACCTTTGTGCAAAAATTGGTACTACGCTTAATTGGAGTTAAGTTCTTTTAGCTTAACTCCAATTAAGCAAGTTAAGTTAGAGTTTTCCGATATACCCAAACTTCTGTATGTATTTACATAAGTTACCCGATAATTTTTATCTTAAATCAAATACAAGTCAATGTCATACGAAGAATTAGAAGACATCATAGATGCGAAGATACAGAAAGCTATACGGAAGCACGAGATGATAGTTGCTTTCATAAGTAGTATTATTGGTTTGGTTTTTATAGTAGGTTTGTTCCACGCTATTTGGCTCAACCACATTCAAATTAAAAATCTTTGGTTGAACTGATTAGTGGTTACTTTCTAGAGATCCCTATTATCAAGTGTTCCCTGATGTTCATAACACTAATGCAAGTTATACCAATTCTCTATGAAGATGTATATAACAAGATCCCAATGTAATCCCCTGACAAGTCTAGGTTTTTTAGATTGTGCGTTTTGATTGACGTGGGAACTTGGGTACGCAAAGACACCGAGAGAAATTTCTGAAGGAAAAAATTAGCTTTTTTCTACTAAATTTGGAAAACTTACACTTGTCAGCCTGTAATCTCTCCAAAACATTGAGGGAAAGACATAACTGCAAGGTAAATATATGCTGCTTCTTTACGAAGCAGTATTAATTAAATATTTTTTTTGTAAAAGGGAATTGCACCGATGGAGAGTAAAAATAATAGCAGGGCTATGTTCGTCTTATTTTTAACTGTATTTATAGACTTACTTGGCTTCGGAATTATCCTGCCAATACTGCCTTTATATGCCCAACAATTGGCTGCAAAACCAAGTGAAGCTACTCTCCTTGTAGCTATTTATTCGTTAATGCAGTTCTTATTTGCACCATTATGGGGCAAATGGAGCGATCGCTACGGCCGTCGTCCAATTTTATTACTGACTTTATTTGGTTCTGTAATTGCATACATAGGGCTAGGCCTTGCCAACTCATTGTGGATTTTGTTTATCGCTCGTAGTCTTGCTGGCATCATGGCAGGGAATATTGCTACTGCACAGGCCTACATAGCAGATATCACCACTCCAGCTAATCGGGCTCGTGGTATGGGGATAATAGGAGCAGCTTTTGGTCTTGGCTTCATTCTTGGCCCAGCCATTGGAGGCATTTTGACAGGAACCGATCCCCACAATGCTAACTTTCATCTACCATCTTTATTTGCAGCTGGATTATCTTTATTAGCATTTCTTTGTGCTTTGATATTACTTCCAGAATCTCTCAATTCTGAGAGCAAAGCCAAAATCCAAGCTCGTGAACATCATCGACGACAGCTAAACTTGCAAGAGCTTTCACAACGTCCACAGTTCTGTATCCTCATTGGAATCTACTTTTTAGTGACCTTTGCTGTTGCAGCTATGGACTCTACATTGGCTTTATGGTCTAAGCAAGAATTAAACTGGGGTCCTCAACAAACTAGTTATCTTTTTGCCTTCATGGGCATTGTCAGCACAATCATTCAAGGAGGACTCATCGGATTATTCAAAAAATATTTAGGTGAAATCAAGTTACTTATCTTGGGAATATTAGGATTAGCTTTAGGATTACTGCTAATTGGATTCTCACAAAGCTTAATTTCACTGTTAATTGCCACCACACTTATCGCATGGGGAATTAGTGTTAGCCAACCAACATTAAACAGCTTAATCTCTCAGATGGCAAACCCAGAGGAGCAAGGACAAATATTAGGAATTGCCAGTTCTTCCTCTGCGTTAGCCCGCATCCTTGGACCAACGTGGGCAGGGGCTAGCTTTATGAAATTTGGGACTTCTGCTCCTTTTTTGAGCGGATCGTTAGTAGTGCTGGTAGCTTTGATTCTTAGTTTGCGAGTGACTAAAAGTAGTTTACCTAAATCAAAAATAGAACGTGTTGCGATTTCCCATATCAAGCCATAATAAGCTAGCAATAACCTTCTCAAAGTCATCTTTAAAAGCAAGGATTTACGAGGATTTAAACTTTTTGATACATCATCCACTACTTTTCAAACATCCTCTTAGATTACAAATTACTATGACAGGTCGCCGAGTATTATTTTTAGGCATCTTTGTAAGCATCCTTCTTACCTACGCAATTTGGCTCGGTGGGAGTATACCTGCAAGTATCATCAAACTTCCTGACCAAGGATTAAACTGGTACTACTGGAAACTTCCCAACCCCACTTTTTGGAGTCGAGCCACGGCTTGGGGTATGTACCTTGGGCATCAGTTTAGCATCTGGGGTT
Organism: Nostoc sp. C117; assembly: GCF_043099735.1. Lineage (NCBI taxonomy): Bacteria > Bacillati > Cyanobacteriota > Cyanophyceae > Nostocales > Nostocaceae > Nostoc > Nostoc sp. C117. The sequence continues at coordinate 7,563,521 of NZ_CP170991.1, read as the reverse complement.
GTATCTGGTGGGCGCAGCAAACCCAGCTGAAATACAAATCAGCCTTGCACCCGATTAATTACATCATGCTTGCCATCAATTTTGCATTCATCGCTTTACACTTCCTTCAGACCTATATTTGGTACGATGCTTTAGCTCAAGATACTTCAATTTGGGCTTCTCAAGGTGCAGTTGTACTTCTATTGATCTTCGTATTGATCTTAGAAACGCCTCGACGTGGTTTGTTTTTTGGTAATTCTGTTCCATTTCATCAACAGTTTTTGCAAATTATCAAGCTGTACCACGGGTACTTTTTCTCCTTTGCCGCTATCTATACGTTCTGGTATCATCCAATGGAAGCGACTTTGGGGCACTTAATTGGTTTTCTCTATATGTTTTTGCTGCTACTCCAATCGTCGTTGATTTTTAACCGCAGCCATACAAACCGTTGGTGGACATTCACTTTAGAAATTACAGTGCTTTTGCATAGTGTAGTTGTCTCCTGGATGCTGGGACAGAGTAAATGGCCAACATTTCTCTTTGGTTTTCTTGGTATTTTAGTACTTACCCAACTCCACGGTTTACCTCTCGGTATTTGGACTAAACGTACTATCTACGGAACCTTCTTAGTGAGTGTACTGGGTGTTTATGGATTGAGCGAACGTGGGTTGGGCAGAATTTACGAAGTAACCTACATCCCTCTGATTGAGTTTGGACTGGTGGGTATGATTTACTTCATGTTCCTCCTCGTCTTATGGACAATTTCCCGTTTACCTATCAAGACGTAATATACTGGTTCTGATTTGAATGAGATACTCATGGGGACGCATAGATACGTCCCCATGAGTATCTAGCTATTTCAACGTCGGAGCATCAATTGCGTTGGCGTAGTTTCAAAACAGCACCTGAAACACCAAAAACTAATATCGCAAAGCTATAACTTGGTTCGGGAACTGCAAGAATGCTTACCTTATTGATAGCCAAGCCTTGTTCTGGAAAAGAACTGCTAAAAACGAGTCGTGAGATATTTGCTTCATCACTACGAACTCCTAAGAAAAGTGCGGAATTATCCAAGAGTAGCGAGGAAGTCCCTTGAGCCGAGAAAGTACCCAAAAGGTTATTGAGGCTATCATAAGCCGAAACAAATGCATTGAATGTAAAGCGATCGTCTACAGTTATCTGAGTCCCAGCACCAAAAACAGGCCGATCAAAATTAATGGCCAAAGGTCCACCGTTACCATCGATAGGAAAAGGAGCATTAGGTCCAAAAGCTCTTACGTCTATGCCTCCGAAGAGAACATAATCACCATTGGCAAAGTTAGTGCGAATACCAGGAGGAGGTGAAGTTTGAAAGACAAATGGTTTGCTAATCAAAGGATTATTACTTGGAGCTATATTAACATCCAACCCTAAACCACTTTGAGACGTTGCTGAAAAAGAATTAGGTAAAAAAGTAGAAGTAGGACCTAAACTTGACCAATCAACTTCATCATTGCCACCAAAAGCATTGCGATCGGTGACTAAAAATGTAGCTGCTCTAACTGGTAATGAAATAACTGTTATTAAAGCTGTAATTGCTGGTAAATATTTGACCGAGAACTTGAATAATTGATTTATCCTAAATTGCACAAGGCTTACTCCTGAATTTCTGAGAATAAGAGCGTCAAAATAGTATCGTCTATAGCATAGACTTAACTCTTGAATCTACACCAAACTAACTTTTTGGTTATTTATTAAATAATCTTACAATATAGACTGAGAATATTTAAATTTTATTTTCTATAAAAATTCCATCTTTCATCTCTTTTAAGTACAATATCTGCCGCACAAGATTGTTACTGTTTTCTGGAAGTACTACATTATTTTTCAAGTAATTACACAAATTTTTAGCTATTTAGACCAGAAATGAGATAGGAGTAGGGAGTGATGTAGTTGAATTAATTGAAAATTATTGTAAACAACATCACTTCTTATAGACGCAATTAATCACGTCTCTACCTACTCCGTCTCTTGTCTAATAGCAATTGGAAAAATGATTGGGACAGTCTACTTTTAGCCTGTCAGTAATTTGTGAATCTTGCTAGTTTTAGACCAACTTAAAACTCACATTAGATGGGGTATTTTCAAGAAAAGCGAATTGAGTATTGCCAAAAGACAAACTACCAGTAGAGGCATTGTAAGAAAAGTCGTTAATACTACTAGCACCGAATCCTACTTTAGAAAGTTGAATGATGTCGTTCTGACTAAAGCTGTAATCTTTAATAGTATCAAGACCATCCAAAACACTGCTGAAGAAAAAGGTATCTTTACCAGATCCACCTATAAGACTATCATTACCTAATCCACCAGCAATGAAGTCATTACCGGAGCCACCGAAGATCGTGTCATTCCCATCATTACCGAATAATCGGTTGTCTTGGTTGTCACCAGCAATTTGGTCACTTGCATTAGTACCGATAACATTGTCAAAGTTGATTGCCGTAAATGATAATGTCCCTAAACCAGGAACGTTATTGGCAGCTAAGTTTTCGTTTTTTAGATCGACAGTGATAGATACTCCTGGTAAAGATTGAGATGCATCTATGGTGTTGTTGGCAACACTCGCATCAGCAATAACTGTTTCTACTTTCAAGAGTTGATCTTGTCCGAATCCACCAGCTTTTTGAACTGTTCCAACACCTGACAGAGTAATGCTTTTACCTAATTTGCTGTAATCTGCGATATCAATACCATCGCCGCCATTAATACTGTCGTTACCTCGACTACCCTTGATGGTGTCATCGCCTGTACCACCAGCTAAATTATCGTTGCCTTTTCCACCATCAATAAGGTCATTGCCACCTCTACCATCAATGATGTCATCACCATCGTTACCAAATAGTTGATTATTTTGGTCATCGCCTTTAATAGTGTCATTGACATTGGTACCTATGACATTATCAAAGTTAATTACATTGAATGTTAATGTTCCCAAAACAGGAACATTATTAGCAGAGATAGTTTGGGCTTGGAGGTCAGCAGTAGCAGATACCCCTGGCAACGATTGAGATGCATCTATAGTGTTATTAGCAACACTCCCATCAGCAATAACTCTTTCTACTTTAAATACTTGGTCTTGTCCGAATCCACCAGATTTGGTAATTGTTCCGACACCTGAGAGGGTGATTTTTTTACCCAGATTGCTGTAGTCTACGGTATCAATGCCATCTCCGCCATCAATGCTGTCATTTCCTCGACTGCCATTGAATAGATCGTCACCAGCATTACCAGATAATTTATTACTTTGTTTGTCGCCAGTAATTTGGTCACTTGCGTTTGTGCCGATGACATTATCAAAGTTGATTACTGTAAATGGCAATGTCCCTAAACCAGGAACATTATTGGCAGCCAAGCTTTGAGTTTGCAGATTAACAATGATAGATACCCCTGGCAAAGATTGAGATGCATCTATGGTGTTGTCGGTAACACTGGCATCAGCAATAATCTTTTCTATTTTCAAGAGTTGGTCTTGTCCTAATCCGCCACCTTTTTCAACTGTCCCGACACCTGAGAGGGTAATGCTTTGGCCTAGTTTGCTGTAGTCTGCGGTATCAGTGCCATCACCGCCATTAATGCTGTCGTTTCCTTGACTGCCCTTGAAGGTGTCATTACCACTACCACCAGCTAAATTGTCATTGCCTTTTCCACCATCAATAAAGTCGTTGCCACCTCTACCATCAATGGTGTCATCACCATCGTTACCAAATAATTGGTTCTTTTGTCCATCGCCTTTAATAGTGTCACTGATGTTAGTACCGATGACATTATCAAAGTTGATGACATTGAATGTTAATGTTCCTAAACCAGGAACATTATTAGCAGAGATAGTTTGGGCTTGGAGGTCAGCAGTAGCAGATACCCCTGGCAACGATTGAGATGCATCTATGGTGTTGTTAGCAACTTTCGCATCAGCAATAACTGTTTCTATTTTGAAGAGTTGGTCTTGTCCTAATCCACCAGCTTTTTCAACTGTCCCGACACCTGAGAGGGTGATGGTTTGACCTAGTTTGCTGTAATCTGCGGTATCACTACCATCGCCGCCATCAATGCTGTCGTTTCCTTGACTGCCCTTGAAGGTGTCATTACCACTACCACCAGCTAAATTGTCATTGCCTTTTCCACCATCAATAAGGTCGTTGCCACCTCTACCATCAATGATGTCATCGCCATCGTTACCAAATAATTGGTTATTTTGTCCATCACCTTTAATAGTGTCACTAACATTGGTACCGATGACATTATCAAAGTTGATTACATTGAATGTTAATGTTCCTAAACCAGGGACATTATTAGCAGAGATAGTTTGAGCTTCGAGGTCAGCAGTGGCAGATACCCCTGGCAATGATTGAGATGCATCTATAGTATTGTTGGAAACAGTCGTATCAGCAATAACCGTTTCTACTTTAAATACTTGGTCTTGTCCGAATCCACCAGATTTCGTAATTGTTCCCACACCTGAGAGGGTAATACTTTTACCTAAGTGGCTATAGTCTGCTGTATCAGTATCATCACCACCATCAATGCTGTCATTCCCTTGACTACCTTCAAATATGTCGTTGCCGCCATTACCAGCTAATTTGTCATTACCTTTTCCACCATCGATGGTGTCATTTCCCAGACCACCAGAGATATTATCATTGCCTCCAGCACCAAAAATCTCATCATCATTAACTGTGCCCAACAAAAAATCATCGTTGGGAGTACCAGCAATAGTCGCCATAATATATACCTTTTGGGTTTGTACAGATCAAATCTGTTGGATACATGTAATATCGCATATTACAATTAAAAAAATGATGAATTTCTCGTTAAAAATACTTAAATAATAGTCAATATACTTCTCAAAAGTTAAAGTTTTCATGAAGTTATACTCTGTAACATCCCAAAGGTACGGTTTAGTATGGTTTATACTTATATAAATTTGAGCAATTATTACTACGTGTCTGTAGTCAGCTAATCCGCCTTCAAGTTGCATAATCCTTAGTTTTAGGTCGTTTGGGAAGACAACAAATCTACTCTACAGACCGCCCTCTCTCTTCATCCTCTTCTTTTGCTGAAGGTATTGACAGACTAACTAATTTAGGATGATTGCATTTACGGGCTACAGGTTAATTACAGAAAGGCTTTGATTGTTTTCGGAGATGTCTATTAGTCTCTTATCAGTCCATCGCCTATATAAAAGCGGGCACCAAGTGTATTATACAAATTGCTGAACTCTACCGATGTAACGAATTCTGTGTCATGTGGATTGTGGAGAAATGCCTTCTTGTTTTTGTAGTTTAGAGACAAAAATTGATAGACATGTCCACCGTCGATCTCCTTGCCTTTACTCTTTAAACTGGTGTGAGTATAGGTGACCTCAGCATCCTTTGGATATGGCGGGCCATTTTCATCAAGCTTAACAGAAATTATCGTAAAACCCTGTTCTTTAAGATGTTGTAAGGTGGTCTTGCCATCCCAACCTTTTCTTGTGACATCACCACCTTTTGTTGAGTATTTAACCTGGATACCTCCTTCCAGGACTCCGATATGCGGAACCAATACCATGTATTCTGTTTCGTCAAATTTTACCATCTTAATAGTAGCGGTCTCTTTCTTGGGAGGAATCCAGCAGGTTACAGGTTTTCCGTCTTTGATCGCCCGGTTCAAGATGCCGATCATCTCTGATTCGGCTGTTGCTGTGGAGGCATCCAAATCAGACTGATGCTCCTTGGATGAATAGCCCTTGGGAATGTTGCCGGTAACCAACCGGAATGCCTCTATTATTGACCCTCCTGATATGTTCTCATATCCACCTTTGATAGATGCAGTTGCTTTCTCGATGATCTGAGGCCAGATTCCTTGAGTTTCAGAGGCCTGGGCAAAAAGCAATTCCCCACTCTCATTGGCAGCAAACCAATTGTTAACAGTTACTTCGACCTTCCGTGTTTCCTCTGATTCCACTGAATTCCGCAGGAAAACACGTACCCTCCAGGAATCAGCTGCCGTCGTCGGAGCGATCATTGATTTAATTGCTTTTTTGCCTTCGGATGTATCTACAATGGAAGCGAGTACGGAAAGAAGCCAGCAGTCACCAATAGCCCCCTGTTCAATATCCTTGCTTGTGGGTTCGCCCACAAAGGGATCGCGATCCAGTTGTACAAACTTTTCTGGCGTGTAGTCCAATTCTTCATTTTTTTTGCCCGCTATACCAGGCTGGGTTTTGGTATCTTGCGAGTTGACAAAACCTGTATATTCCCGATCTTCGCCAAATATCTTTACCTTGACCCATTTTTTTGACCCGCTATCGAGTTCCTGACATGCAGTTCCGACATCAAGTTCTTTAATGATCTGGGAAGTCTTTGATCTTTTCTTATAGAGATTGGTCTTACGGGCGATCGCGATCCCATCTCCCAACATCCTTTGAACAACAGGGATATATTGGCGATCTTGGCGATCTTTTATGATGGATGAAGAAATCAAACTTACTTTTTCCCTAGAAGCCCAAACAGATGAACTGGGGTTATTTGCTGTGTCCATCTGAACACTCTCTGGTGACTTTTCTGTTGCAGCTAGGACTACTGGGCTAGATTTTAGTCGGTGATTCAGATAGTACTCCCCCATTGTAGTTTGATTATCTCTTTGTGCTGCTTTCCGACCCATCACTTCCGCTTCCTTCTCTAACGCAGTATCATCATTTACATGCACCATTCCCTTCATCTGCATCGTCGGTTTAACCCTTCTCTGCATCTGTTGAACAACATGCCAAGCTTCATGGGGTAAATGCTCCTCTTGTCCAGATGCGACATGAATCTCTGTCCCTTGGGTGTAAGCTAAAGCTTGTAATTGGGCAGGTTTAGGCGAATTAAAATGAACTTTGACATCATCTAACGAATATCCCGAGAGATTTTCTACCCCTGCTTTGAGATTATCCGGTAATCCAGTTTGATTGGGGTTTTCGACTTCTTTGACTTGTATTGGTTCAGCAGTAGCTTCTACAGTGGATTCTTCTTGCTCTTTACCTTTACTAAAACGAAGCTCGTTTTCAAATTGATCGAGTCGTACCTTGCGTTGAATTTGATTGGTCTGTGGTTGATGAATTCGTTGCACGACCTGACGGGCCGTTTCGTCAGTTTCCTGTTCATACTTATCGCCAGGCTCTCCAATCGTCAGTTTTGGTTGAATTGGTGTTGGTGTATCTGGTCTATGAAGTGGAATATTGACGATATTATGACCAAAACGACGGGCGTGTGACAATCGAGAATTCAATAGTCCGTCCATCTTGGCTTGTAAAACTGTTAGGCGCTCCTGTCCTTCGGGTGTAATTGAACCATACTTGGCTTGTATTTCAAGTCCAGTTGCCTCCATCTGTTGTTCAGCAAAGGCAACATCTTCTATATCAGTTGATGTCTTTGCTGCATCTGATACTTTTGGGGGCTGACTAGCAAACGGTCTATACGCTAATTCAGGGTGTGAGTTTGGTGTCGAGGAATTGCAATAGATAGATGAGTAAGTCTTTGAAGATTTTGTTTTGTGCATTGTTTTACAAGCTTATGATTTACAATCAATCTGACATCAGTAGACATCTCCGAAAACAGTTAAAGCCTTTGTTTGGCTAGGCTGTAGCCCGTAAATGCAATCATCCTAGATTAGCTAGTCTGTACGAGAAAATAAGACTTTGAAATATTTGCTGTTGATAATTAGATAAAAATATTTAGTTATATCCAATACTTTCAACCTGATGATATAGCCGATCGCTAGCATCAGGTAAAATAACCCTCTTTTCTCACTCTAGGCAGAGGAAAAATGGAAATAAGGAATATTGCAGTTTTGAAAAATTGAACGAGTTAGATTATTGACAAGCATTTATCTATTAATCTTTGTCTTTGTTTAGGATTCTCTTCAATGTAATTGTGTATATTGCTCATGCTTCTGTCTCAAAATAACTCTTTAATGTTCTTTTATCACAGAATGATACTATTTTGGAGATGTCTATCTGTTTAAGCCATTTCACTATCACCGGAATATCATCAATTCGCTGAGAATATATTTCCATTGTTTCTCTTTATACTCGCACCCCAATCAAGAGCGCGATCGCTCTAGTAGTTCGTCAAGGAAACTTGGTGGGGTAAAGGGTAAGGGGAAAAGGGAAAAGGGAAAAGGTTTTAATTCCTTCCCCCAACCCCAGTCCCCTTTTCCCAGTCCAAACCTAGTAATTTTGGCTTGGCAGACTACTAGGCGTCAAAAATTGCCCTATGGCTGTTCTCTACACTACCGAGAAATGGTCAGTGTTACGCGATGGGGTTGGAAAATTCTCCTATTCCTTTCCTCTCAAGGTATTAACTCCTCTCTCCCTTCAAAAATGAGCGAACGTACAGTCATGATATGACTCAAAAAAGAGACAAGAGGACAAAGAGAGGTTTACCCCCTTTTCACTTTGTCTTCTTGTCCATTAATAGTTTTCCTATTCTTCATTCCTTGTTGTCTGCAACGAAGTTTCATTCAGCAGATTTACCAATCAGGTTTGTTAAGGCCTCAATGAGGCGATCGCTTTCCATTGGTATAATATCCTTCCCATGCATCACATCTTGAGTAACATGAAAATTAACTAATGTACCTAAAAAAATTCTTGCTGTTGCCTCTGGATCGGTAATATTTAGTTCTGGGTGAACAGCGAAATACTGGGCGATCGTTTCCAGCATTGGTTTAATCATTGCCCGAACACAAATCTGAGTTAATTCTGGAAAACGACCAGATTCCCCAATTAGCACTCGCATAAATGCACTGTGTTCCTGGTCGTTATTCATTTGTTCTAATAATTTGGTTCCTAATTGGCGCAGTACGATTTTTGGTTCTCCCTCCATCGGTTCCGTGCCAAACAGAGAGTTAAACTTCTCATGTGCCAAGTACTCTATCAGTACTTTAAAAAGTCCTTCTTTATCTTGAAAGTGGCTGTAGACTGTCGCTTTAGAAACACTTGCCGCTACTGCTACCCGATCCATACTTGTACCAGCATAGCCATTTTGCAGAAACTCCTGCATTGCGCCTTGCAGAATTTGCTCTACTTTATCAACGGAATTATCTCGATCGACTTCGTCAGTTTTAATCCGTACCATTTATTAATTATCCTCTCTTATAAAGAATTTTAATAACTTAATCGGCATTTACAGCATTTTTTAGCCACAATCCTCAATCCCCAATGCCGAGTTTTACTTTTTACTCTTGACTAAACTACTCCGTTTAGTTTAGCATGAATTGAACTGAACAGTTTAGTACAAATTGTGAATGGGGAAAGGTGAACACTATGGTGCAGAACTGGAAATTAGAGGATTTAAAGTCTCCCCAAAATCTTTTGCGATCGCCTACGACACTAGCAATAATTGCATCTCTAGCCATAGGTGGAGCTAGTGTTTACACCGTGCAAAAGTTTCAGGCTACCGCTAATGAAAAGCAAATAGTACCAGTAGATGTTCAGCCAGTTATAAAAACAGTCACAGCATTGGGACGCTTAGAACCAAATGGAGAAGTGATAAAACTGTCTGCAACTTCTTCTACTGAGGGAAGTCTGGTTGAGAAACTATTGGTAAAAGAAGGCGATCGCGTCAAAGTTGGGCAGGTAATTGCAATTATGGATAGTCGCGATCGCTTGCAAGCAAGTTTAGTAGAAGCCCAAAAACAAGTTGAAGTTGCCAAATCCAGCCTTAACAAGGTAAAAGCGGGAGCAAAACAGGGAGAAATTGGAGCAAAACAAGCTGCTGTCAGCCGTCTAGAAGTCGAACTAGAGGGAAATATCAAAACTCAGCAAGCCACAATCGATCGCCTAGAAGCAGACTTACAAGGACAACGAGAGAGTTTACAAGCAACAGTGGATCGCGTCGCCGCCGAAAAGCGGAACGCTCAAGTAGAAGTGCAACGCTATGAGGCTTTATACAAAGAAGGGGCAATTTCCAGTCAGCAAGCCGATCAAAAACGCTTGAGTGCAGAAACTTCTACTCAGCAGGTAATTGAAAACCAAGCCAACAAGACAAGAACTGTCGCTACTTTAGAACAGCAGATTAAAGAAGCCAAAGCGAACCGCAATCAAACCCTCGCTAGCTTGCAACAGCAGATTAACGAAGCCAAAGCCACCCTTAACGAAACAGCTGAAGTTCGTCCTACAGATATTGCCAACGCTCAAGCAGAAGTAGACAGCGCTCAAGCCACTGTAGGAAAAATTAAAGCCCAACTCGACCAGGCATACGTCCGCGCACCCGAAGCAGGACAAATTCTGAAGATTAATACACGAGCTGGAGAAACCGTTTCTAACGACGGAATTGTAGAACTAGGTCGAACCGACCAGATGTATGCAGTCGCAGAAGTCTATCAAAGTGATATTAACAAAGTGCGATCGGGTCAACAGGTAAAGGTAATCAGCGATTCCCTTCCTGGAGAATTACAAGGAACCGTTGATTGGATTGGGATGCAGGTGCAGCGACAAAATCTAGTCAACAGTGACCCCTCCAGCAATATTGACGGCAGAGTAGTAGAAGTTCATGTGCGATTAGACAAAGCATCTACTGCCAAAGCTGCCAAGTTTACCAATCTGCAAGTAAAGGCGGTAATTGAACTATGATTGGATTTATTCAACAATTACGGCAGCGAACCCCTCTGGGATGGCTGCAACTGAGCCATGAAAAAAGCCGTCTCTTGGTGGCATTGTCAGGCATTGCTTTCGCAGATGTTCTTATGTTCATGCAGTTAGGATTTCAAACCGCCTTGTTTGACAGTAATACTAAACTGCACAAGAGTATACAGGCCGACATTTTACTAGTTAGTCCTCAAGCCCGTAACTTGTTAAATGCGTCCACCTTTACACGGCGGCGATTGTATCAGGCAATGGATGTACAAGGGGTGAAGTCAGCAGAACCAATGTATGTCAACATTGTCGATTGGAAGAATCCTAAAACACGGCAAAAGACATCTGTATTAGTTATTGGGATTAATCCGGAAAAGCCAGCTTTCAACTTATCAGATGTAAACAACCAGATAGATCGGGTGAAGCTACCAGATACCCTGTTGTTCGATCGCGCTTCTAGAGGAGATTATCAAGAAGCGATCGCCCAAGTTGATGGAGGCAAACCTGTAACGACTGAAATTGACCGTCGGACGATTACCATTAGCGGCTTATTTTCAATCGGTGCTTCCTTTGCGGCTGATGGTAACCTGATTACCAGCGACCAGAATTTCTTGCGGCTATTTCCTAAACGAGAAGCCAGCAGTGTCAGTATCGGTTTGGTTCAATTAGAATCAGGCTATGATGCAAAACAAGTAAAAGCAGCTTTAGAATCTCATCTAGATAATGATGTTAAAGTTTTAACCAAAACAGAATTTATCGAATTTGAAACAGATTATTGGAAAAAAAATACAGCCATCGGGTTTATCTTCAGCCTCGGTGTAGCAATGGGATTTATGGTAGGCGTGATTATTGTCTATCAAGTTCTTTCTACAGATGTGAATTCCCACATGAAAGAATATGCCACCTTTAAAGCAATGGGATATAACAATGTCTACTTATTAGGTGTGGTGTTTGAAGAGGCGATAATTTTGGCAATCTTGGGCTTTATCCCAGGAGCGATCGCACCTTTAGGACTTTATGCTTTAACTCGCAACGCCACCAATTTACCACTTTATATGACCGTAGCACGAGCCACCACAGTGCTAATACTAACTATGATTATGTGTATTATTTCTGGTGCGATCGCTACTCGGAAATTACAATCCGCTGACCCCGCAGATATGTTTTAAAAAATGGGGACTGGGTACTGGGTGTTGAATATTAACTTTTAATTCCTAGTTCCCAGTCCCTAATCACCAATTCAAAATCTAAAATTAGTATGCCTCCTGTAATCTCTGTAAAAAATCTCGACCACTATTTTGGTAATGGTCAACTTCGTAAGCAAGTTCTTTTTGATATCAACCTGGATATTAACGCTGGCGAAATAATTATTATGACTGGGCCTTCTGGTTCTGGTAAAACTACACTTCTCACCTTATCAGGCGGCTTGCGTTCTGCTCAATCTGGTAGTTTGCAGATATTGGGACAAGAACTTTGTGGTGCTAGTACAGCACAACTTACCCAAGTGCGACGTAATAACGGTTATATTTTCCAAGCGCACAACTTGCACGGTAGCCTGACAGTACTCCAGAACGTCAGAATGGGCTTAGAAGTGCATAATAATATTTCACCGGCAGAAATGAAAACCCGGTCAGCCCAAATGTTAGAAGAGGTAGGATTAGGACATCGCATCAATTACTATCCTGATGACTTGTCGGGGGGACAAAAACAAAGAGTAGCGATCGCTCGTGCGTTGGTCAGTCGTCCTAAAATTGTCTTAGCAGATGAACCAACCGCCGCCCTTGATAGTAAATCGGGACGAGATGTAGTCAACCTGATGCAAAAACTGGCAAAAGAACAAGGTTGTACAATTCTTTTAGTGACTCATGACAACCGCATTTTAGATATTGCCGATCGCATTGTTCACATGGAAGATGGCAAACTAGTAAACGATCGTGCCGTTGCACTACTTACTTAGCATTAATATTTATAGTTGGGATAAGCCAATAGGCACGAAAAAAGAGATTCCCAGTTCTAAATCAATTTCCAATCAAAAGTTATCAAAAACTAATAGCTAATGACTAATGAAATAACTGAGAAATTAAAACAGTCTTCTGTTAATTTGTTAATGATGAGTGAGTCAGACTACCCTTTTGAGGTTATTTGTTGGACTAGTGAAGCTCACAACCTGACAACTCAAAAATTACTCCAGCTAACAAATCATCCCCAAGATTCTCAGGTTGAGGAAGTCGAGTTAGATTATTTATTTCGGAATTGTGCTTATGAAAAAGACTGGCACGACGAACAGCAGAAACAGAATGTTACAAAATTTCAAACACTTCTAGAGACGCTGAAAAATAACCTCAATGAAATCAAAGTTTATCGCATAGGTACGATAAATATTGATGTCTATATTATCGGCAAGACACCATCTGGAGATTTAGCAGGGCTTTCGACTAAACTTATAGAAACCTAGCGAATAATTCGTAATTCGTAATTAATTGGCGGATGAATTCATTTTCTTGATTAGGAATAACAAATTTATTCTTTGTTTTAGTTACAGGGAATTCATGAGCCACTTGTAGCAATTCGTAATTACATGAGGTACATAGTAGTTAGTAGTCCTGCAATGCTTATCAGGAATAAATTCCTGACTAAACGCCTTAATTTATTTACTCCTAGCTACTTGAAGTACGAATTACCAATTACGAATTACAGATTATTCACTAGATTGTGTGGTTTTGATTTAACTACAAATTGTCAACTCTAGCTTCAATCACAGATTGAACAGATGTTGACACATTAGATAAGAAATCGAAGCCTGTTAACGCTTCAACTGAGTCAACAGAAACTCTATATGTTTTCCAATCATTGTTTCTTATGCCTTGTATGTTAGGCATATTAACAGTTATAACTCTTGTGCTAGTGGTAACTCCAGATGCCCCAGCACCAGGATTATTTACTACAATCACTTTCCAAACTCTACTAGGAACTTGAACTCTACCATTAGTAATTGTATATTTTGTTCCATTGGAGCCAGTTCCACCACTACCGTAGCCACCAGAAATAATATATAGTTCTTTTCCCCCAGTTACTAAGCTTCTTAAGTAGTTTTCTAATGAAGCCCATGGCCCCTGATTATTATCTGGTGACTGTGGCACCATATTTGTCATCAGGAAAGTTGCAGAGTTGTCCGTTACTGTTTTTGTTCTGTCAGCGGAAGGTGTCATGTGTCCTCTATCAAACCCGCTACCAGAATAGTCAGAACCACCTACTTGATACCATCCTGTAGGGAGGGTCGTATCAGCGCGGAAATCGTCTTGTCTTGGTGTCGAACCAAGCCACGAGGAGTTTAACTGCCAAGACACCCAATTTGGAGTCCCTCTGTCACGACTGTAACTCATTGCATACTGGGGTTTTACTAATAAATAGTTGTTTGGATATGAGACATTTGTTGTTGCGTTACTTGGATTACCTAAGGTTAAATGCACACTTGATGATTGTGCGTTAGTTGGGCGTAAATATCCAATCAAGACTACAAGTAGTGCTACAGCTACACAAGGCAGCAGAAATTTAAAAAGCCTAGTTTTTTTCATGTTTTTAGTATTTAAAGACACAATTAGTCTTCTATGGCTTATGTCCTTAAATCAAGTATTCAGGGATACCAAACCTATAAAATCTGCAAATAATTAAAAGAGAAGTCAGAATTGCGGACGCTCTTTTAGAGACACTATCAATACGGTTTGGATAAGTATTTTTCACTTTTCTTGCAATCTGGCGAAAACGGAAGGGATAAAGGGTCAAGGATGTATTCAAAACCTTTCGCCTTTAATCGAACTGTATTCGAGATACTTTACTTAATTTATATCTGATTGTTGGCGCTGTTACAACGCGTAATTTTAAAAACGTTTACTATACCTTGGTACTTTCATAAAACAAAAGTAGTTAAGTCAGAACATAAACCTCAGATTTAGTAGAGAATTTTCTTGTTCTCCTATCTGTCTAAATCATCCGATCTCAGTAAAATCTCAAAAATTACCAATTTTGTGAAGGAATTTCAAGTGATAAATGAACAATATCTGAATTTTGACTTATTCTTCAATTTGTTATTTTTTTCCTGAATTTTTAATTATTCGGACTTCAGAAGTCTGACATTTTTCTGCGCCACTAGTTAAGAGGTAATCTATGGTGCGAAACTCAAAGCTAGGGTACAGAATGTTCCCTAAGTTTATTCTGCGTCCATCTGTTGCTATAAGTATAATTGCATCTTTATTGGTTGGCGGAATAAGTTTTTATACAGTAAAACGCTGGCAAAATTCTGTAACTCAAGAAGCACAAGTGTCAGCAACACAATTGCCACAGTTAAAAACGGTAACAGCTTTAGGAAGGATCGAACCACAAGGAGAGGTAATTAAACTGTCTGCTGCGGTGTCTGCGGAAGGAAGTCGAGTAGAAAAGTTGTTGGTGAAGGAGGGAGATAGGGTAAAAGCAGGACAAACGATCGCCATTTTGAACAGCCGCGATCGCCTACAAGCAGCACTAAAAGAGGCGCAGGAACAAGTTAAAGTAGCCCAGGCAAACCTAAACCGCACCCAAGCCGGTGCCAAACGCGGTGAAATTAGCGCCCAAAAAGCTGCCATCGCCCGTCTCAACGCAGAACGCCTTGGCGATATTGATTCGCAAACAGCGACAATTGCCAAATTCCAAGCCGAAGTGCAAAATGCCCAAGTCGAAAACCAACGTTATCAGGAACTATATCAACAAGGGGCAATTTCGGCATCCCAACGAGACACCAAGCGTTTAAATTTGGAAACAGCCCAAA
Organism: Nostoc sp. C117; assembly: GCF_043099735.1. Taxonomy (NCBI): domain Bacteria; kingdom Bacillati; phylum Cyanobacteriota; class Cyanophyceae; order Nostocales; family Nostocaceae; genus Nostoc; species Nostoc sp. C117. The sequence continues at coordinate 7,548,108 of NZ_CP170991.1, read as the reverse complement.
AAAATCTGCAAGAAGCCCAAGCACAGTTAAATCGCACCCAATTAACTAGCCAACAACAAATCAAAGAAGCCACAGGAACACTCGATCAAATCAGCGAAGTGCGAGGTGTAGATCTAGCAGCTGCCCAAGCAGAAGTCAATCGTGCCATAGCAGCCATGAATTTAGCGAAAGCCAATTTACAACAAGCTGAAGTGCGATCGCCCCAAAATGGACAGATATTCGAGATTCATACCCATCCTGGAGAAATAGTATCAAATAATGGCATTGCTGATATCGGGCAAACTAACCAGATGTATGTCATTGCCGAAGTTTATGAAAGTGACATCGGCAAAGTACATTCAGGGCAAAAAGTCCGAATCTTTGGCGATTTCCTAGCCATTGAACTGCAAGGAATCGTAGATCGTAAAGGCTTGCAAGTGCGGCGGCAAAATGTCATTAACACCGATCCGGCCAGCAATATCGATAACAGAGTCGTAGAAGTCCATATCCGACTAGATCAAGCCTCCAGCCAAAAAGCTGCAAACCTAACCAATATGCAAGTTAAAACAGTTATTGAATTGTAAAAAATCAGGGATTGGGGACTGAGGAAGAATAATCCCAACCCCCAATCCCTAATTCCCAGTACCCAGTCTCCAGTCCTCAACCCCCAGTACCTAATTATGGGATTGATCGAACAACTGCGACGGCGAACTCCTCTAGGATGGCTGCAACTGAGTCATGAAAAAAGCCGTCTATTGGTGGCTTTGTCAGGCATTGCCTTTGCGGATCTGCTGATGTTCATGCAGCTAGGCTTTCAGACTGCGCTGTATGACAGTAACACTAGACTACATCGGAGTTTACAAGCAGACATTGTTTTAACCAGTCCCCAAGCCCGTAACTTGCCAAGCTTGTCTACGTTTTCTCGACGGCGACTTTACCAAGCGATGGATATACCAGGGGTGAAATCAGCAGAACCGATGTATTTCAACAATACAATCTGGAAAAATCCCCAAACACACTGTGAGGCGGGGGTATTAGTTATCGGCTTCAACCCAGACAAGCCAGCTTTTGATTTACCAGATGTTAATCAGCAATTGCAAGTAATCAAGCTACCAGGTGTTGCCTTATTCGACCGTGGCGCCAGAGGAGATTATCAAAAAGCGATCGCCCAAATTGACCAAGGTAAAATCGTCACTGCAGAAATAGAACGCCGCACAATTATTATTGGTGGTTTATTCCAAGTTGGGGCTTCTTTTGGTGCCGAAGGCAACTTAATTACCAGCGATCAAAATTTTTTGCGGCTATTTTCGGGGCGACAGTCCGGTAGTGTCAGTTTAGGTTTGATTCAGGTAAAACCAGGTTATGACTCAAAAAAAGTAGCAGCAATGCTCAAAGCCTACATGAGAGATGATGTCAGAGTGTTAACTCACGCAGAATTTATTGAATTTGAGAATAACTTCTGGAGAACAAATTCCCCAATTGGATTTATTTTTAGCCTGGGTGTATCGATGGGGTTTGTAGTGGGCGTGATCATCGTCTATCAAGTCCTTTCCACCGATGTTAATGCCCATGTTCGGGAATACGCAACCTTCAAAGCAATGGGATATCGCAATTACTACCTTCTAGGTGTGGTGTTTGAAGAGTCATTGATATTGGCAGCGCTGGGTTTCTTTCCCGGATTGGGAGTGTCCTTAGTACTTTACCAACTGACTCGCACTGCGACAAATTTACCCATGTACATAACTGCAATTCGGGCATTACAGGTATTAGTACTGACCATAATTATGTGTGCAATTTCCGGGGCGATCGCCACCCGCAAACTCCAAGCTACCGATCCCGCTGACATGTTCTAGAAAATGGGCATGGGGCAAATCAATTCAAAATTCAAAATGACGCTCTCTACAAGACGCTAAAAGCGTAGCTTGCAACTCTTACAGAGTAAGCCGACTCGCTAAGGCTGCGCTATCCTGCCTCCTTTTTCCCAATCCCCTTATGCTTCCCGTTATCTCTATTAAAAATCTTGACCACCACTTTGGTCACGGCTCACTCCGCAAGCAAGTTTTATGTAATATCAATTTAGAGATTAATGCTGGTGAAATTATTATTATGACCGGACCATCTGGTTCTGGAAAAACTACTTTGCTAACTTTAGTGGGTGGGTTGCGTTCTACCCAATCTGGTAGTTTGCGCGTGTTGGGACGAGAACTGTGTGGTGCTGATGCCCAACAACTAGTCCAGGCGCGACGCCGTAATGGTTATATTTTTCAAGCGCATAACTTGCATGGTAGTTTAACGGCACTCCAAAACGTCAAAATGGCTTTGGAATTACATAATCTTGGGTTAAAAAAGATGCGAATTCGCTCAGCCCAAATGCTAGAACAGGTAGGATTAGGAAATCACCTGCATTACCATCCCGATCGCCTGTCTGGAGGACAAAAACAACGAGTTGCGATCGCTCGCGCTTTAGTCAGTCATCCTCAAATTATCCTAGCAGATGAACCTACTGCTGCCCTTGACAGTCAATCTGGACGAGATGTAGTCAATCTTATGCAAAAACTGGCAAAAGAACAAGGCTGCACCATTTTAATGGTTACCCATGACAACCGTATCCTAGACATTGCCAATCGCATCGTTCACATGGAAGATGGTAAGCTCAAGTCAAAAGAGAAACTCTCTACCTAAAGTTAATCTGCTGAAATTGATCTAAATTTTGATCGCTGACCAAAATTAGAATTTAGGACTCCATCACTACAACTTGAGAACTCAAAACTTCAAGCTTAAATACCAAAACAAAAAACTCAGTAAAATTACTGAAATTTTATATATTTTACCAACAGTAATAAAATCTGTTATCACTGTTGTTATCACTCTGTAGATAGAGATTCGGGATTACATAGACAAAACCAGGTTTGTGTAAAATCTTAATCTCCTTCATTTTTTTTGGGTTATTTCTGGCACTTTGCCTCTGACTTAGCTAAATTTGCCTGATTTACGCAAACTGACTTCAACCTCATAGTGTCATATGAGTGTCCAGTTGAATAAGTGTCCAGTTGATTCCAAGATTTTCTTCAAGTACTATTATGTAGTGACTTTAACTATCAAAGGTTTCTTTTATTGCCTAACAATTGATCGCTATGAAAGCCCGTAGGAGCGTTTTTACCATAAATCAAGTGAAATTTTACGAACAATCACAATGTGATACGGCTTGGTTATTACAGTTAATACAAATTCACAAAATTACAGTTACAAATCATTCTTCTTTAGCCCCCGTTCCTCGTTTCCTTTGTGTCCATTAGCACCTAAAGCGGGTGCTAAATTTATGGCTTTCAACACATCTGGTGTAAAAATGAAACACTAGTAGTAGTGAGCTAGTCTATTTTCCAACACAACCAAGGGAATTTTCCAGCTTTATGATTACTGAGAATCGCACTATTAATTCAAACAAGAACCTGCTTGGTTTTAATGTCAAAAAGTTGACATTTAATCGCCGTGCAGTAAATTTGTTAAAGGGAATGTTTGCTATTCTCCCCATCACCTTGGCATTGCCTGTAGATGCTTTGCAAGTGAAAGTTATTCCAACTAATCCTAGATTAGGAGATACACTCTCGGTAGAAATTAATTTAGATAATCCTCAGAATGGTACAAATCCAACCGTAGCTACTGGTAAAAACACATACCCAGCATTTGAAGTTTCACCAAATCAGTATCGGGCTTTTGTTCCCACAACTCCACTTGAAAAAGCTGGAACTAGGGCACTTCAGGTTACCGGAGATGGACAGGTGCAAAACTTAGCGGTGAATGTGCAAAATCGTAAGTTCCCCATACAACGCATTACTTTACCACCAGGCAAAGCTGGAGTAGACGCCACAGAGTATGAACTCAAGCGCGTTGCAGCTTTTAAGGCACTGCAAACCCCAGAAAAATACTGGAGTGGAGTATTTCTCAAGCCCAATGCTGGGCGGATGAGTACAAACTATGGTGTACGTCGCTACTATAATGGTACATTTGCAAAAGACTACTATCATCGTGGCCTTGACTATGCTGGCGCTGCCGGTTCAGCCGTAATTGCTCCAGCCGCTGGGCGAGTTGCTTTGGTAGGTAGGGTATCCCAAGGGTTTCGGATTCACGGTAACGTAGTTGGCATTGACCACGGTCAAGGAGTAACCAGTATATTCATGCACCTGAGTCGTATTAACGTCAAAGAAGGTGATTTTGTGAAAGCTGGTCAACTAATTGGTGCAGTAGGTTCAACAGGTGCCGCCACAGGACCGCATTTACACTGGGGTTTGTACGTCAACGGACAATCTGTTGATCCAACACTCTGGCGAACTAAGGTTGTTAACTAGTAGAGGCGGAATTGATCGCGTCTGTGCATAATTTGTGTTTTTTTTGCTGAGAATTAGGCAAAATAAGTTGGATTGATACCGTCCCTACCAAGCTTTGCTAACATAAATGATGATAAGCATTATGAGTATCGAAAAAATTGTAGAACAAGCTCTCCAAGATGGTTATTTAACACCAGCAATGGAAGCAGAAGTTGGTAGAATCTGTGACAATGCTTCGGAGCTCTCAATTGAAGAGTACATGGCGCTCGATCGCCTAATGGGGGCGCTCTTAACTGGTGAGGTAGTGGCGGTACCTCGTAAACAATTCATTAACGTCATGGAAGAATTGGTACTAACCGAAGCGATCGCCCGAGTCGCAGAAATTGAAGCCACCAGTGAAAGTTCCCTAGATGTTGGCGATATTGCAGCCTACGCTCTCAATCGTCTACCACCCTTGTATGCGACTACAGAAGAAGGAGCTAACTACCAGCGCCAACGCGCTCAAGCAGAACTCCAAGAACTAATTTCCCAGCAAGTAAATGAAGCGATCGATCGTTACCTAGATAGACCTAATTTCTTCCCAGAAAGACAAGCTTTGGGCAAAAGCACTGGGAATGAAGTTCTTGACCAACTTGGTGCTTTACTTAGAGCATCTGCACCTAATTTTGAGCAAAAATTCTAATTTGGTCATTGGTCATTAGGCCTTTTCTATTACTCTCATTAAATAAAAATTAGAAACCTTTATTTTTATAGGTTTTTGTGAATCTAGGTGTAGGTTGGGTTAATACTTTACGAAACCCAACCTAACTATCTATAACTGAGAAAATTAGACTGTAGCTTGGTCAAAAAACAGCGTTAGTCATTAGTCATTTGTTTGAGGAAGGCAGGAGGCAGGAGGCACGAAGAAAACTGCCAGACGCTCATTATTAAAAATTTGGTGGTTCTTATTCAGGAAGGGTCTGAATCCCCAACTCAAATAAAACCTTCTGCCTTAAAAGTGCTGAGTCCTGAGTGCTGAGTAAAAATACCAGTCTCCAGTTATTCTTTCATTAGACATCTCCAGAAAAGAAAAAAGACCCCTCTCCAAACCTCTCCCCGAAACGGAGAGAGGCTTTAAAACCCCCCTTCCCGCACTTCGTGCCGCTACGCGAACGTAGGGAAGGGGGGAAGGGGGGTTAGGTCTGGGTGCAAATTTGTGGTATCTAAATCTTTTTCGGAGATGTCTATTCTTGCGTGTGAAACTTGTTTCATCGGGACTACCTTCTAACTCCTGCAAACAAACGACTCTTAAAGTGATTTCTCATAAAAAAATACCTGTGTTGACGAGTTTAGACTTCGCTCAACTCTCGACCAGTCAGTTGGTTGAGCGTTCGCAAAGCGTCTCGCAGAGAAGTCGAAACCAACGCTATGGTAAATTTATTACTAGAATTCACCTAATTAATCACGCACTAACACTGTTGTCCCTATAGTCACTTGCTCATACAACAATCTGACATCAGCATTACGCATTCTTAAACACCCGTGAGATACAGCCGTTCCTACAAGGTCAATATCTGGTGTGCCATGAAAGCCAATTTCATTGCGTCCATCTGACCAAAAGCCAATCCATCTGTCTCCTAAAGGACTATCCGTACCGGACTTAAATACTTGACCAGTAATCGGGTGACGCCAGACTGGATAATGTCGCATATGTATCACCTGAAAAGAACCCGTGGGCGTTTCCCAACCTTTCTTACCGACAGCAATCGGGTAGCTTGCTATCACCTCGTCTCCTGCGTATACGTATGTGCGGCGATCGCTTAAATCAACTATCACTTGTGTTTTGGCAGATACAAGCTTATTAGATGGTATTTGTTGGGCTGAAGCTTGAGACCATAGAGTTTTTGGCCAATTGTTCACAATTGGATTTTGTGTTTCTGTTTGCGCCACCAACCGCGTTTTCGTTGGTAGCTCTGTAGGATTAGCTATATTGTTCTTAATTGTTTGGGACTTACTTTCAGACTTCACAGCAGAAGAGTTGAGCGTAGAAGCCTTCTGAGTTAATTTAACTACATTCTTCTTAATTATTTTTGACTGCGTTTGAGGATTGAGCCGAGAAGACTTCCGAACTGTTCCTTTCGCTAGATTCTTCTTAATTATTTTCGACTTAGTACCAGACCCAATAGCCGAAGATTTTGGTGTCAACGTCATTTTTGTAGTTGAGCCTTGGGTGTTTTCACCAGGAGAAGCAGATGCACCCAGGGCAATTTCTCCCAAACTCACTGGTGAGAAATTCTTATAGACTTCCTCTCGGCGGCTTCCCTGAGGGTTGGTTAGGCTAGAACCTCGCCGCATCGAAGCAGATGCCGACTTTTCAAACTGCCGTCCCGCCGTAGTAATGCGCCAATGCACAGCTAAAGACAAAAATGCTGTGCCAAAACAAAGCAACATTACCATACGCCCTACAGATTCGTTTCTTACCATTGCTATCGCCTATTGTTTATCCCTGACATATCCAACTGAAAAATTGGATGGGTTCATCATCCGATCATCAAAAATTTATCAATACTTATCATTTCTGATATAAATCTGCCAATAGCTCTGGGCAAACTAAGGCTATACGGATTGTCCCAGCAGCAAAACTCCAAGTGAGGAATATTCCTCCAAAGTTCAGGAGGTCGAAAGCCTCTAGTTGGACTTTCTTGTGGAACTTTTGAAATGCAGCAATCAATCATTAATGGTGTGGGTGGGAGAAAAACCATGTTTGAAAAACTATTGCTAGCAGCCACGATTACATTTTCCCTCAATTTCTTTTTTCAAGTTCACCTTCCAGAGCAAAATAACTCTGGTGCTACTTACGGGCTACAACCAGAACAATCAGCAACCATTCTGGTAACAGAATCCAAAAAATAAATCATCATCATCCTAACCAGAGCAACCCAACTTCCAGAATTATTGCCTAAATTGTAAAGGTATCAAGAAGTCAGAATTACAAAATTCCCATTTTCATCCTTATAACCAAATTTAATTATCTCGATCAAGCGTATATACCCAGTTGCTAAAAGTAACAAAATGTGCATAATTAATGCGCCTTTGTTTGCAGATGGCTAAAAGAGAAATATGCAAAGTATAAGCAGAAATAGACTCTTCTGATTGCTAGAAATTTATCTAAAATTCTGTGCTTCAGTGTTCCAGTCATAAATCCGTCACCTTGCCAAGGAACTTGTGCCTCATTACCAGGTCTAATAGATAGGGATGATTTAGAGCCAGTTCGATCTATGAGTCAGTCGATTACTGTATCCTGGTCAACGGTTGATGCAAAGTATCCAGAAGCATCAGTGCAAGTTGACAAACTTCCTAACCACGATTTAATTTTACGCTGTCAAGCCGGACTGCGCCCAGATCGTGCTGCGTTTGCAGAATTGTTACGCCGCTATCAAAGTCAAGTTGATAGAGTTCTATACCATTTAGCCCCAGATTGGCCGGACAGGGCTGATTTAGCTCAAGAAGTTTGGATTCGAGTATATCGGAATATTAACCGATTACAAGAGCCTGCTAAATTTCGGGGCTGGTTAAGCCGGATTGCTACTAACTTGTTTTACGATGAGTTGCGAAAACGCAAGCGGGTTGTGAGTCCTTTGTCACTTGATGCTCCCCGCTCAGTAGAGGATGGTGAGATGGATTGGGAAATTGCTGGCGATACCCCAGGGCCTGAAGAAGAATTGACCACCAGAGAATTTTACGAGCAATTGCGGGAAGCGATCGCTGATTTACCAGAAGTTTTTCGTACTACTATTGTCCTGAGAGAAATTGAAGGTATGGCATACGAAGAAATTGCTGAAATCACTGGAGTTTCCTTGGGAACTGTTAAGTCAAGAATTGCCAGAGCGAGATCCAGGCTACAAGCTCAGTTGCAAAATTATCTAGACTCCTAATTTACAGTACTTTGCTTCTACCCAATGGCCTAATTTAAGCATTGATTAAGAATTGCTAGCAAGATGTACATTATTTCTGTCTTTAGGAGGAAAATTGACTAATTTGTCCAAATTTTATGTTCACTTTACCCGTGTATGAATTGGTAATAATGTTAAGATGACTACTGATTCTCAGTTTTATGATCATTCCCCCTTGCAACTTCCTGAAGATTTGTCGGATGGAGTGGTTGAGTATACCAATGAATCAACGGGTTTTATGGATATGGTGAAGCGCGATCGCTTCGAGTTACTGAGTGCTTATCTTGATGGTGAAGTCACAGCAGCCGAACGCAAGCAAGTAGAAGAATGGCTGGCAAATGATGCCTCCGTTCAATGTTTGTATGCCCGACTATTAAAGCTCAGACAAGGCTTGCGGACTCTCCCAGTGCCAACAGTCCAAGAGTGCCCAGAAGCGACAGTTGAGCAAGTATTAACGCGTTTGCGCCGCCGTTCTCGCTTAAACTGGATGGTTGGAAGCGCAGCCGCAGCGGCTTGTGTGATTGGCGCAGTATCTGGTTTATTACCTGGTGGTACAAAGGTACCACAATTGGCACAACGACCAGAAATAGAACCGGCACAAACGTCTTCGGCGTCTATAGTACCTCCTTCCTCGCTGATGGTGGGACTAAATAACCCGGTAATTGAAATTCCGAAAGCGGCAGTAGCCTCTCCCGATAATTCAATTTATCAGATACAGCCCCAATCCCAAAACCCCAGAGACAACATAAATTAATTGCAAAGTTAATAGTTGAGAAATTATAACTCTAGTTTGGGGTTAAACCGGAGCCACTCCAGCAACCATCAGGTTGAAGAAAACCTCCTAATTCCTCAACTCGCTCTAGACTCATCAAGTAAACCCAAGCCCAACCCAGAGAAAGCGACTGTCCTTCGTAAACCTCGATAGTTTTCCGATTATAGAGGTTTTCTGACATTGGTCTAGCGGGTTGGTAATCTTCTAACGCATCTAGGTGATTTAAAATCGTTGGGTTGGGAAAGGAAAGTAAATATCCGTGAACTTGGGTATACCCTAGCGTCATTGCTGGGTTGCCCATTGGCAAAGCAAACAATTTGCCTTGGACAAAAGCTCTTTTAACATCTACAACTTTGTCAGCACAGAATCTTTTATAGTTAACTTCACCTGGTTTAAGCGTGCCGTAAACAAAAACCCGCACCAAATCAGAAAATTTTATTTGTGATTCAACCATTCTCTATTTTAACCATTAGAGAAACTGGGTGGTGAATTTCAAATTGGTATTAGTCCAATATAGCCAGTTAGATAGAGTGATTACGCAGTTTTTTACTCTATCTAACTGGCTTTGGTATTTTCTGGTTGATGAGGATATAGAAAGCTCTAGCTTACGTGGAAAAGCGATCGCAACAAAAGGGTAAAAATGCTTGAGCGATCGTCACTGGTAATCACATTTCACAAGCTAACTCTAAGCGATATGAAATTGCTCAAGCTTTCGGTAATATTTTAGTGAAAGTAGCAGATGGAGTTATACCTTGGGGAGTTTTTGAAACTCAAGTGGGTGAACTTTGGAATTCAGAACAATTGAAACAGTTAGCGACTGAATGGCCTACTCTAGCATCTAGAAAGATTTCTATCGGAGATGCGACAATTAAAACTGTGGCTGAATATTACGCCAAAACCAGTAGCACATTTCAAGTGGAAATTTTTACGGGCGATGGGGGACTCAAGGCTTATGAGCCAGCTACCCCAGCACCTACGCGTCGAAGCGATCGCCAAAAATCGTAAAATATCCTTGAGCGATCGCCATTCAACTTTCACATCACGTTATCATCGGGTATTGTGGAATTTCCGTGCGTAAATCGATAGCATCTATGACCGCCTCTCACTCTGAAACTCCATCTACCAAGCCTGATGCAAGTACATTTATTTCTGACCATCAACAGGTCGATCGCAGTAAACTAAGTCAAATGTACCTGCATTATGTCGAGACGAAGGATAAATATCCCCACGCGGTATTGCTGTATCGGGTAGGAGATTTCTTTGAATGCTATTTCCAAGATGCTGTCAAACTAGCCCAAGAATTGGAATTAGTTCTCACTAGCAAGCAAGCTGGGGAACAGGGACGAGTGGCGATGTCTGGTGTTCCGCACCACGCTTGGGAACGCTACGCGACGATGTTAGTAGAAAAAGGCTATGCAGTCGTAATTTGCGACCAAGTAGAAGATGCAGCCGAAGCTACTGGTAGATTGGTGCGGCGGGAAGTAACGCGCATCCTCACTCCTGGCACTTTGCTAGAAGAGGGAATGCTCAAATCAAGTCGCAATAATTACCTGGCAGCAGTAGTAATTGCCGCAAATCATTGGGGGTTAGCTTATGCAGACATCTCCACAGGGGAATTCTTGACTACTCAAGGCAGTGATTTAGAACATTTGACACAAGAATTAATGCGCTTGCAGCCTTCGGAGGTGCTAGTTCCCACAAATGCGCCGGATTTAGGTAGTTTACTGCGTCCAGGAGAAACTTCGCCACATCTGCCAGAGTGTTTGCCACCATCATTTTGTTATAGTTTGCGATCGCAAGTACCATTTTCTCAAGGCGAAGCTAGACCTAAATTATTGCAGAAATTTAAAGTGCGATCGCTCGAAGGACTCGGTTGCGATCATCTTCCCCTAGCTGTGCGTGCGGCTGGCGGTCTTCTAGAATATGTGGAAGATACCCAAAAAGAAAACCCAGTCTCTCTGCAAAGACTCCGCACTTATACCGTCACTGACTATTTGATTGTAGATAATCAAACTCGCCGCAATCTGGAAATTACTCAAACTGTCCGGGATGGTACTTTTCACGGTTCTCTACTCTGGGCATTAGATAGAACGAATACAGCAATGGGTGGCCGTGCTTTGCGGCGGTGGTTATTGCAACCATTACTCGATATTAAAGGCATTCGGGCGCGGCAAGATACCATCCAAGAATTGATGGAAAATACACCCCTACGTCAGGATTTGCGGCAGTTATTGCGGCAAATTTATGACTTGGAACGACTGACGGGAAGGGCGGGTTCCGGTACTGCAAATGCTAGAGATTTAGTAGCTTTGGCAGATTCCCTCTCACGCTTACCGGAATTATCCCATTTAGTTGCTCAGACTCGTTCTCCATTCTTGAAAGCTTTGCAAAAAGTGCCATCCATTTTGGAAGAATTGGCACAAAAATTACACGCTCATCTTGTAGAGTCACCACCAATATATATTAAGGAAGGCGGATTAATTCGCCCTGGTATTAATACCCTGTTAGATGAGAGGAAGGCTACTGTAGAAGGAGATCAGCAATGGATTGCCAATTTAGAAGTTGACGAAAGGGCAAAGACGGGAATTTCCACGTTGAAGGTAGGATTTAACAAAACCTTTGGTTACTACATTAGTATTTCCCGTAGCAAAGCTGACCAAGTACCCGCTAATTACATCCGCAAGCAAACCTTGACCAATGAGGAACGTTACATCACCCCAGATTTGAAGGAACGGGAAGCCCGAATTCTCACGGCGCGGGATGATTTAAATCAGTTAGAATATGAGATTTTTACGGCGTTGCGGGAAGAAGTCGCAGAACAGGCGGAGGTAATTCGCAATCTATCTCGTGCAGTAGCGGCGGCTGATGTGTTGTGTGGTTTGGCTGAATTGGCAGTGCAGCAAGGTTACTGTCGTCCAGAAATGTTACTAGGTAGGGAAATTAACATTGTTGATGGTCGTCATCCAGTGGTGGAACAGTCTTTACCTGCGGGATTCTTTGTGCCGAATTCCACACAATTGGGGCAAGAGTCATTAGTCATTAATCATTTGTCATTAGCAGATGACCAAGGACAAATAACCAAGGACAAAGGACAAAGGACAAATGACCAAGAACAAATGACCAGTGACAATCCCGATTTAATCATTCTCACCGGTCCAAACGCCAGTGGCAAAAGTTGTTATTTGCGTCAGGTGGGATTGATTCAGTTAATGGCGCAAATTGGGAGTTTTGTACCAGCGAGATTTGCTAAGTTGGGAACATGCGATCGCATTTTCACCCGTGTCGGTGCAGTTGATGATTTAGCAACTGGTCAATCTACGTTTATGGTGGAAATGAATGAAACGGCAAATATTCTCAACCATGCCACATCTAGGTCGCTGGTATTGTTAGATGAAATTGGCCGGGGAACGGCAACTTTTGATGGTCTTTCTATAGCTTGGGCAGTGGCAGAATATATTGCTGTAGATATTCGCGCCCGGACGATTTTTGCTACTCATTACCACGAGTTAAATGAACTAGCTAGCATTTTGCCGAATGTAGCTAATTATCAGGTGACAGTGAAAGAATTACCCGATCAAATTATCTTTTTACACCAAGTTCAACCAGGAGGCGCTGATAAATCCTACGGAATTGAAGCGGGAAGATTAGCAGGTTTACCGGCAGTCGTGATTCAAAGAGCAAAACAAGTGATGGGGCAAATTGAGAAACATAGTAAGATTGCGATGGGTTTGCAAAATCTGGATGGGTAATTGTACATTAACTAATTATTTGTCACTGTTAACAAAATAATGTCATTTTTAACTAATTAATGTCCACGTTAACAAACTTTTTGTCTTCAAATTGTGTTGGCTAACTATTAATAAAATAATCTTATTAAACTTTTCAGCGTGATGTGTTGTGTGATGTATAAAACTTGGCACACAATAACATAGCTTTTAAAGCTCACGTTGTGTTTAACTTTTCTATTCTCAATTTGCCCCATCTTTCAACCCACCCTACTCTGACATTGCTTTTGAAAATCAAATTTAATTGATTGATTAATTGACTAACTCGACTCTTTCAACTCGCCTCTAGCTGGGAGGAGTGTTGAAACAATTGAAAGGGCAGGTCATGCGTGCCAGTTATGCAACTTTCAACCCACCTCTAGCTGGGAGGGGTGTTGAAACTAGCAGCCAAGTAAAGAAGCGAGGTGAAGAGATAGTCTTTCAACCCACCTCTAGCTGGGAGGGGTGTTGAAACTCAAAGCCAAGTGGCAGGAAATGATGGGAGTCGCTTTCAACCCACCTCTAGCTGGGAGGGGTGTTGAAACTCTGCGCTTCAAACCCTTGATTTACCAATAGTTATGAAGGCATTTTTGTCACGTCTCCCAAAATCGCCCGTCAGTTAATACTTAAAAAAGAAATCAACTGACACACTAAAGGCTATAAACCTTATTAAACAAGCGATTTAAAGTTTTGGCAGGAGTCCCAGGGAAATCGCCCCCGCTTTACCATGCCAAAAAATAATTAAGGTGGGTTCCTCCTTGGTCGGAGGTGATTCAGTAGCCACCACTGCGGTAAACCCGCACCTCTATTACTGGGGGCGCACCTAATTCCTATCCACAAGGGATAGCAGCATCAAGGTGGGCAGCTACCAGGGTCAGAAAGCAAGACTGTTTAACAGCAGTCAAACTAACCCAAATTTACACAGCACAGAGGCTTGTAACAAGCATGAACTGCGGCGCTGTTGAATTTTCTTATTTTATTGTCAAGGTTCGGTGTTTTTTCAATCAGTTTATTTTGCGGGAATGGTAAGCTGTGATCGCTAATTCTTTCGCTTTCTCCTGTGGACTACCTCGAATCGGCTGTTTTGACTCCTCTATGACAATTCCGGTTTTAGCCGCTTGACTTTGAACGATAGAGATCAATCTACCGTAGCTCCATTGATGGACGCTAACTCGATATTGTTTGGCATATTGTTTTTGGACTTCTAGTAATTCTGATTTTTGCTCGGCTTTGACTTGAATCTCACTCTGAACTTGCTCTCGCATATTGTCCAACTTAGGTAGAACAATACTTCCAGCAGAGTAAGTTTGAGCGATCGCAATAATCTCTTTCGCTAGTAATCTGTCTATATATTCCCCTAACTCCGATTCTCCAAACTGATTTGGTGCAGCAAGCGTTTGAGCTATTTGGCGTTGGTGGGATAAAAAATGCTTTTGCTGTCGCTGTCGATTTAGCAGTTTGTAATTATCACCCAGTAGTTGTCTGATGCTGCGATAGGTAATTATTTGACCTGTAGTACCGTCTACTACCGCTAGCGTTGTAGGCTTTTCTAAGCCGAGGCTAACTCCAACAAGAATATGAGATTGTCCTTTATATAAAGTTTTAGTGGGGCGAGGAAAAGGGTTATTAATTCTGTCTAAGGTGGAGTTTTTCCGTTTTATGTGGGCTTGCTGTTTTTCATTAAGGTCGCCTTTGGCTTTTGTATTAGTGATAATTTTAGCGATTTCTTCAGCTTTCTCTTCCCTTACTTGATTAGTTCCTTCACTAGTCCATAGGCGGGTATCTACAGAACAGTAGAGGGTTACACGATTAACATTCCAAGGATCGCCTTTGCCTTCCTCTTCTTGCCAAGCAATACGCCCACTACGGAGGGTAAACAGGCTGCTAGAGTGTTGATTTTTGCTATTTTTCTTAATTTGTTGATCTTCTAGGAAGCGTTGAAACCAGTGAAGTTGGCGAGAATCACAATACACTTGAAAACTATGCTCACTCAAACCGTTGAATTTTACACAGATGCGCCCAAACTGGTTTTTAAACCAAGTCATGTCTTCGTTAGTTTCGTAAGCTACTGGGAAAGGTACTTTGCTAGATTGTCTTAAAAGGCTGTCTTGCCAAGATTTGGCCTCGGCTTCATTTGTTGGAACGTTGTGAGTGGTAACGACAAGGGTTTCTAACCATTTGGCAGATGTTAAATCTCGACCTTTGGGAATTCTTGTTTCTAGCTGTTCTCTGAGGCGTTCAATCTGAATTTCAAGTTTACGGCGGCGTTGAGCAAATTTTTTAGTGTCTTCCTCTTTATCAGTGATTTTGCAACCATTTTTGAGTAAATAGCTGATGGCGCAACGAGTCAAGTTATCTTCTGTGTTGCGGTAAGTCTCAAATAAATTCTTTGATAAACTACGATCGCTATCTGAATTTTGAGATTTTTTGCGCTTTTTAGCTTTTTTCCCATTCGTTGATTGAGTTTCAGCAGTATTGAGAGGAGCAAATTGAGCCAAAATTTCAGCAGCTTTAGTGCGAAGGCTATCTAAGCTGACACCACTAATTTCTACTAATTCAACATCACTATTGAGCATTTCCAACCAGCGAATTTTGCCTTCTAGTTGGAACTGCGATCGCTTCATTAGCGCAAACCATGATTTATATATGTAGTTCACCAATGCGATCGCACTCGTATAAAACCGTCCAGGCTGACCAATAAAGCGAGGGTCAGTTTTCAAAGGTTCGCAGAGTTCTTTGACAACACTAGTCGGGTGTTTGCCCTTTTGTCGCCAACTCTCAAACTCTGGGTGTTGACTTACCTGATGTAATAGTTCATTAATCAGTGCCGTATTTAGCTCTGCCATCAACTTCCATAGGTGGTGGCGTGATGATTCTGAGGCTACAAGACGACACTGAATAGTGATTTGGCTCATTGTTTTAAAACAATATTGTTTAATACTAACACAATTGTATTAAACAAGTCTTCTGTAAAATAAATTGTATGCAGGAGACATTTTTTACAAGCAAGGAAGCTGCTGAAATCACAGGCTGCACCCTTCGTCAGCTACAGTATTGGCGAGAGAGGGGGGTGATTGTTCCTGTAATCAGTGATACTGGGACAGGACGTAGTATTTATTACTCAAAGTCTAATTTGTTGGAACTGGCTGCAATGTCATATTGGCTATCTGTGGGGTTAAGTTTTGACATAGCCAGTACCACGCTTAAAAAGCTGAAAGACCAAGAGCCGGAGTTATTTACTTCAGGTAAAGGTAAGCGGTTTATGTTGTTGTCCCAAGCACAGGAGCGCTCGCTTGAGCTTGTGGAGTTTGACAGAAAAAAGGCGATCGCATCTTTAGATGCAGGTAAACCCGTGATTCCCGTATGGTTAGACGAAATTTACCAACGGTTATCGAGTAAGTTGACGCAGTAGGGTTTATGCACCCAAAATCATAAGAATTATTGGTATTAAAGGAATCCTTAACGTGACTTATATTGAACGCGCTATAAAAGACGGACACGCTGAAATTGTAGGTGAAGGTAAACAACAGAAGATTATTTACAAAGCTGTCGATCATACAGAGCGTTATGCCGATCCAGAAGAACAAGTCCGGGCTGAATTTTGGGCAGAATTAGTTTACCGATATCAGTACGAGCCGCAGCGAGTAGGAATTGAAATAATTGTCCCAGATCGCACTCCATCAGATCGGGCTGATATAGTTGTATTTCAGGATGATGAACGCAAGCGTCCCTATGCTGTGATTGAGTGTAAACGGGATGGAATCACAGACGCAGAGTTTAACCAAGCGGTTGAACAGGCTTATGGAAACGGTACTTGGGCAAAGTTCCGGGCAGATTATGTGATGGTGGTGGCGGGGTCAACTCGGCGCGTTTTAGATTGTACGGATAAGTATGGCGCACTGGAGCGAGATAAAAACATCGTTGCAGACTTGCCTATCAAGTACGGTAAGCCAGAAGAATACAAATACAAAAAGGGTAGCCAGCTAGATATTCAGCCTGTTACTAAGGAAGCATTAATTCTGGCAATTCGCAAGTGTCATCAAACTTTGTGGGGTGGTGGTCGGTTATCGCCTCCAACAGCTTTTGGGGAATTGTGTAAGCTTATTTTCGTTAAAATTAGTGATGAGCAAGCCCCACGTAAGAAAGGGGAACCCTACGAGTTTCAGATTAAAACCCATGAGGAAAGCCGCCGTTTAGCTGAAAGGATTCGCGCACTGTATGAAACTCAACAGGCAAAAGATCCAGAGGTTTTTACTGAAAATATCAAAGTAGATGACAGCATCATTCGGACAATAGTGCTGCACTTGGAAAGCATCAACCTGAACAAAACCGATCTGGATACAAAAGGACTCGCCTTTGAGCAGTTCATGGATGGTTTTTTTAAGGGAGATTTTGGGCAATATTTCACACCACGAGAAATTATTGAGTTTGCGGTTGCCATGATGGAACCAACTCACGAAGATATTGTGCTTGATCCAGCGTGTGGCTCTGGGGGATTTTTGCTGTATGCGCTGGATGCGGTGCGGCGAGAGGCAAGTGAGTATTATGCACCAGATAGCAAGGAGCATTACAAGCACTGGCATGATTTTGCTGAAAGGCGGTTGTTTGGGATTGAAATTAACGAAGAGATTACCCGTGTCGCCAAGATGAACATGATCTTACACGATGACGGACATACAAATGTAATTGGCTGGGATGCCCTCGAACCAATTGAAAAATTAACGGCTCATAACAAAGGCTTTGCTGAAAACCGCTTTACTTTGGTGCTGACTAATCCGCCCTTTGGCTCAATGATTAAACAGGAGGAAAAACCCTACCTCGAAGATTATGAGATAGCGAACATTGCCTATACAGTTAAAAAATCTACAAAATCTGACTTTAAGACAGGTAAAAAAGCAGTAAAAGCAAAAACTTCAGTAAAGACAGAGATTTTATTTTGTGAGCGAGTGCATCGGTTTCTCAAACCTGATGGTCGTGCTGCTATTGTCTTACCTGATGGTATTCTCACCAATTCTTCGCTTCAGGGTGTGCGGGATTGGCTGTTAGAAAATTTTCAACTGTTGGCAGTGGTGAGTTTGCCACAGACAGCATTTTCTCACTTTGGGGCAGGAGTAAAAGCCAGTTTGGTGTTTTTGCGAAAGCGAAAGCCGAGTGAGAAAGCCAGCGATGAAGAAGCGATATTTATGGCAGTAGCGGAAAATATTGGTTATGACGCGACTGGACGGAAAACTATGAAGGTGGTGGAAACTCAGGAGGAGGGCGACAAAAAAACGGAGATTCAGCGATGTGATTTGTTTGATCGTCGAGTACCGTATCACAAAGAGGGCGATCAATGGATTTCAGAACCAGATAGCGTTATACCAGATTCGGGAATTCTGGCACAGTACCGTAAATTTCAGCAGAATCCTCAACCTTTTTTCGTCTAAGCCCCGTTGAAAGTGAGGCTTACTGCTTTGCAATTCGACGGGGCAACCTTGATAAAAGAAGGTTTGATCCATACTTTTACAATCCAGAATTTATAGCCTTAAATGAATGCCTAGAAGGGAAAAGTGTTTCTGTGGGCAGTTTGATAGTTTCATGGAATCGAGGAGATGGCCCAAGAACAGGTTTCTACACAGATGATGAAGTTAACGGTGTTTATTTTTTGAGAGTTAATAACTTAAAAGAACATAGTATTGATTTATTAGATGTTAAGTATATCCATAGAGAAGTACATGAAAAAACTTTACAGAGAACCAAAGTAACGCGAGGAGATGTTATTTTTGCAATTAGCGGTACAAAGGATAATTTAGGGACAGTTTCTATAATTCCTGATTTTATACAAGAAGCTAACCTCAATTCGGCTTTAGTAAGGCTTGATTTAGATACAAATAAAGTAAATAAAGACTTTTTTTGTTACTTTTTTGACTTAAATGTTGCACGGAGACAAATTCAATTTATTGGTAAAGGAGCAGCACAAAACAATCTTAATAATGAAGAAATATCTCAAATAAAGATACCTTTACCACCACTTGAAATTCAAATATTGCTTGTTGCCGAAATCGAAGCAGCCCGACAAACCCGAAAACAAAAACTAGCACAAGCAGATGAATTACTTTCTCGTCTTGATGTGTACTTACTTGATCAACTTGGGTTAAATATTCCAGGAGAGATTGATCGACAAGTATTTGCAATTCGCTTAGACCAGATAAAATCAAGACTAGATTCACATTCTAATCAACCACGTTTTCGTAAATTAATTCAGCTTTTACAATCCCATAGATTTCCTGTTTTAAAACTTAGCTCTTTAGCTACTGACATATTTTCTGGTACTACTCCAAAATCTGGCGGTGACGCATATACCGATAATAAATTAGAAGGTATTCCTTTTATACGCAGTGGTGAAATTACGAAAGATGGGAGAGTTACAGAAGATAATGCTATTTTTATTAAGCCAAAAATTCATCAAGGTTTAATGCGTCGCTCTCAATTACAACAAGGTGATTTATTGATTGCTATTGTTGGTGCAACGATAGGTTCAGTAGGCGTGTATAATCTTCCAACCAGTGCGAATATTAATCAAGCAATTGCAGCCGTCAGGTTAGATAATAGCCGAGTTTTACCTGATTTTGTAAGATGGTTTTTATCATCTCCAATAGGGCAAGCTATCCTTGACTATCTCAAACGCCCAGTCGCAAGAGCAAATATCAACTTAGAAGAAATTGGTGAAATTTTAATTTTGATTCCTCCTTTGGAAATACAATGCTCAGTAATAGAGCAGGTAGATCATACAAGACTAACAATGAAGAGACTGCGACAGGAAGCTGAAACAGAATGGGAAGCTGCCAAAACTCGCTTTGAACGCAAACTATTGGGTGAGGAGGCTTAAAATATGAGCCAGCTAACTTACCTAATGCGCGAAATTGGAGCGGGGGTAGAAATCTTCTATAGCAGTAAAACAACTGGACAATTCATCAAATCTGCTTTTGTTCTCTGTGATAACTACACCGAATTACTTTCTAAACTTTTCTTAATCGAAGATGATCCTACCTGGTCAGATACCGATGAAACCGAAATGAAAAAATTTGAAGATGCAAAAACAAGAGTTGATACCGCTATCAAAAGTAGTGCAGTTCCGATCACCGACGATCTAAAGAAATTGGTTAAAGGTGCAGGGCGAGATCGTTTTAAAAATTATCATCGTGTCCTACAAGATGTTCACGATGTTTTTAATAATAAACGTAGTACTGAAGTTTCGATAGTTGACAATCTACACAGTCGGATGAAAGCACGGCGTGAATTAAGAAACGACTTTTTTCACTCTGCAAAGTTACTTAGACTTAGTATTGCTCAAAGTGACTGCATCGAAGCTTTTTGCGATCTTTTAGATTACGGGGAACTCTTGTTTCAATCAAAGTGGCAAGATGCACTATCAGCAGAGCGGACTTTAGGAACTTTAGCGATTTTATTGCGTTTAGACCTAAAATCTTATGGTAATCCGTCTATAATTTCCAAAGTTAATGAAATTCTGGAGAGTTGCCCAAGATATCGCCTAGCTGATAAAAAAAGTATTCCGAAAAAAGGTATTCAAATATCCAAGTATCCCGATGATTTACATCTTATTTTGTCTGTTATTGGTGGTGGACAAGAATTAAGGGATAAGCTTTCAGTGTTATTACATTGAAATTTTTATTTTCCAGAAACTTAGTTTTAATGTCCAGATTTTAGAGAAACATCAAAACCTAGTATGAACGCTGAAGACTTTCAAAATAGTCCTACAGGTAGATTAGTACAAATAGAAGAAGGTAAAAACCCTTGTTATGCTTTTGTTCCTAACCCCCTACCACCAGTAATTGAACTAGATATAGAAATTTGGCGTACTCTTTCAGATGCCGATCGCGCTTTAGGCGAACTTGCTGGATTAGGGCGCACTATGCCAAATCCGACTCTGCTCATACGTCTATTTATTCGCCGAGAAGCCGTTCTTTCCTCACGGATTGAAGGAACGCAAACAAATATAGCCAATCTTTATGCTTATGAAACAGGACAACTCTCACTCCCCGGTGTTCTCCCTGCTCCACCCGAAGGAGATGCACAAGAAGTATTAAATTATGTGCGTACACTAAAATCAATTGGAGAGACTGGAGGCAGAAAACACAAGGTTAAAGAAAGAATTGGAGGAATGTCTTTCTCACTCACCTAAGCCTTCTGTGTCAAAAAAATCTAATGTTCCATCTCTTTCAAACAAAAAAATCCAAGATGGGATTAGCGATACTATTAAAGATGAACTAGATGCTTTAGGTGTTGAATTGAACACCACCCTTGCTCCTACGATAAAGAACACTGACGAAGAAGTAGTTTTAACTGCTATTGAGGCATTAAAAGAGCAATTACGACATAAAGCGATTCCAAAACCTGGGGGTTGGCTGAAAAAAGCAATTGAAGGTGCGTGGCGACCTAATCAACCCCTTGGACAAAAAAGCCATCCAGCAGACTTATTTAGTGAATGGTATGATTTGGCTAGAGAGTTTGGGATTGTAATTGGTAGTCGCAAAGAAGACAACGGCTCTATCTCGGTTCAAGAAAATACTGGTCAGTGGTTCCCCTTTGAGGAATTCTCGTCAAAATGGACACTTCGGTATTTGCGTTCAAAAATACCCAAGCAAAGATAAATCTGGTTTTGAGGCGAAAACGAGACAAAGTAAACAAAACTTACCTTAGTTTTTAAAAATTTTCACGATCTATTTTAGATTGATGTGTGATATTAATGTAATAGGAAAAAGACCCTACTTAGATATAAGAGGGTCTTTTCCTGTAAAACTAAAAACTCTACTTTAAGTAGACAAGTGATGTTAAGTTTTCGCGGACTCACGCACTTTGTCTACCTTGAGTAGAAGAAGATAAACCCCGATGTATTGGGAGGTTTACTATGTCTAGACTTACTAGCTTAAGTCTAGAGGAGTCTGTCTTGCAAAGTCAAGCAGCCGTTTTGAGGGATTTATTCCAAAGAAAAACAGATAAAAGCGCAAAGATAATTGCGCTTGCAGGATTCCCCCGCATATACTTGCAAATTTGGCAAGCCGCGTCTGTTGAAAATGATACAGGTATAAGCGCAAAACTTATAGGTGAAAGAATTCATCTATCAAGGTGGTCTGTTTTGGAGTATTGCAAGAAATCAGTTGCAATAGATTGCTTATCTTGCGAAGAAATCGCAAGCGCCAAAACCGGAATAAAGCCAACATACTTATTCCGACTTTCAGATTGGCTTTTTCTTGAAAAAGATTTGATTAAGCTGGCAATTGAATATCAAGCACAGGGAAATTATATTCCCATTAATTCAGCAAAGATAGAACAATTTACACCAATGAATCTTCCTAAAACAGATTCTATCGATGGCAAAGATGAAAATGGCTACGTATTAAAGCTTGCACGTTTTCAGAAAGATATAAAGAGACTTGCGCCGAATGAACAAAGAGCTTTAAGATTATTTGCCAAAAAACCGGAAACTACATCTTCAAATGCTGCTCAAGAGTTGAAGTGTAGCCAAACAACGGCTCATAAACCTCTTAAAAAGCTTTATGACTTAGGTATTTTGAATCGCAAGCCAAAAGTATCATCTGATAAGGCTGGTAGGAGTGGATACATTTATTTCTTGAACGATCCTCTGACACCTGGTTTGATTAATGCAGTTTTCAACCAATCTCAACAAGAGTCAATATTTAAGTCAAAACCGGACTCAAAAGACTTTACAACCAGCAATGGTTTTGTTAATCACGAAACTTTGAAAGATAATAAATCCGATTCTATGAAAAAAGAATCTTCTGAGCAAGAAACTAAACTTCAGATTGAATCTAACGGAAATTTAGAAGTCATGGCAATGGTTACAGAATTTTTGATTTTACGTCAACAAGCTAGCATGATTGCCCAGAAGCAAAAAAATATTGCAGACAGTCTCAGAGATATAGGCGGCGAACAAGCTGAAGCGTTGATAACTACTTTGTATTCTGACAACCTTTAACTAAAAGCGGCGAGATATTACTCTCACCGCTTTAGCTTATGGGCGGCGCTTGGTGCCAGACGGGTCTCCTAAACTCAGTGCTGAGGGGTTCGATATCCCCTGCCGTCCACAATATCTTCATCATAAGACACAACGAATTTTAAGTAAAAGGATAAATACCTGCCATACGTTAAAATACTTAAGCTACTTTCTGACTGAGTTAATAATGCTACTATTGATAACGCAAAATGCAACAAATACTGGGGATAATACAGATATTAAATCTATGGAAAAAAATGAATATCTTGCTTGTTAAGAAAAGTTCTTCTAAAATAAAAAAGGTAGCTACTTTTTTGCTACCTCTAATTTCAATTAAGTCTGTGTTTAGCCTATTAGCTATCTGAAAAGTTGGGGAACTATGCTTCAGAGTGCAAGCTATGTAAACACAGGCAGTTATTTCGTTTGTTTAATGTTTTGAACTAGTTATCATCCACTTCACAGTAGGAAGACATTTTTTTCATGAATAGTTCTATGTTAGATGAAAAAGAACGTAAAAGTCAAGTGTCAGGCTTAATATCTGATAAAACGCAGCGATTATTTAGATGGTATTAATGCCGGAATGAAAAAAGGTTGCTGAAATTAATGCCATTAAATTAATAAGACAGATTCTTAAGAATATATGTTGATTATCAACCAATAATCATTTGGCTAAATCTAAACATAGCAGTAGCATATATCTGCTTGGCTTATGCGCTC
Organism: Nostoc sp. C117; assembly: GCF_043099735.1. Lineage (NCBI taxonomy): Bacteria > Bacillati > Cyanobacteriota > Cyanophyceae > Nostocales > Nostocaceae > Nostoc > Nostoc sp. C117. Next base: position 7,524,604 of record NZ_CP170991.1, on the reverse strand, counting down.
AAAGGCGGCAATAGGTAAGATTTTAACCAAAATCCAATAGGTTGTTGTGTACCAACTAAAACTACAAAGTATTTCCCGTTACCTAGTGGCTAGTTCTATTCTTAGCAGTTGAGGAGAGTTCAGGAAATTTATGTTAACTCAGAAAATCCCACAAAGTTTTAATTGGGAATACAAGGACTATCCTCAATATTCAGTAATTTTAGAGGAACAAAGTTATGAATTGCTAAAACAATTGTGGAGTAGAACCATTGATATCAAAAAATCTTTGATTGACACCAGGGACATACATCGGCATTTTTTCAAGGATTTAACTCCTTTTGGGCATGAATATTTTGCAGGAAATTATAGAGGTGAAAATTATCCTCTTCTTTACAATTACGAGGTTGGCATTCCTGGAAATTTAAGTGTAGGATGTCCATCTAAAAATGTTCCAAAATATATGGTTCAGTTTGGCAATTCTATTGATAGAGCGTTAAATGCTTTGGATGTTTTACATGAATCAGAAGAACCTTTACATAAAAAATTAATTCAAACAGTTAGTTTTTCATGTGCAGCATTTATTAAGCTAACAAATATACACCCCTACGCTAACGGCAATGGTCACATGGGTAGATTTTTACTAATATCTAGCTTAATAAACTATGGTTACAAGCCAAAAAATTGGACTATACACCCAAGACCATTAGATCCACCCTACACGACCTTAATTAGGTTATATGAAAATGGAGATAAAGAATCATTGCATAAGTATATTTTGCAACAAATTCCAATTCCTTAATCTGTATGACTCGCTAAATATTTAGCTAATTTACTCAGATAATCTTCGGAAGCTTCTTGATTCATTTGAGCCTTTACTTTTTCAGCAATATCTTTGGAAAACTCAATAAATTCTGGTGAATACTGGCTATCAAAAGATTTTTCTGTATTTTCAATGCAGTTAATTACTTCTTCTAAATCACTAAGGTCTAAAATATCACTATCTTCACAAAAAATGCTATTAGAGGCAGCAACTTCTTCTAGTTCATTTAAGCGCATAGAGAAGTAGTTTTTCATGGTTTCTTGGCTAATGATTGCGCTGCTTCTTTTTCCTTGGTATGCTTCAATCCAAGGTTGTTCCCGATGAGTCATTTTTACTAGCTGAATTGCTGTATAGCGACCAAAACATATCCATATATTATCTAAGTATCTGACCGTATTTTTTTCTATTGAAAAGTCTAGGGGTAATATGCTGGCAGTAGGAATAGGTCTATTACCATAGGCTCCATATTCTCGACGGAGTTCCACTAAAACAGGCCCCATATCCCAAGCATAAATAACTTCAGGGAATAAAGGATTACCAATTTTTGCTAAGTAAAAACCTTGAGCATAATAAACAAGTTTCTGTAACTTAAGCTGAGTTACAGATCCTTCACCTTTCTCAAGAAAGTATTGAGCAATGTTAACTGCATTTAACATAATTACACACCTATCTGCACAAAATGCCCTGACCGAAGTAAAATTATTGTATAAAATAGTACTAATCTAATTTGACTCCACTAATAGCCTCCAAAGGTAAATATTCTTGACACAAATATTAGCTCAAGATACTTTTTCTTAAAATTTTTGCCTGTTCAGCAATAACTTAACATTCTGGAACTTTATCTTGGGTGATGGCTGCCCCTTTTTTTGAATATCTTGTACTCAAATCAAGAGGTGGCGCAGAGAAGAACTGTGCCAGCCTGTTTAAGACTCTATGTAAAACTGAAGTCTCGTAAAAGGCAAAACCTTTTATATTAATCAATAAATTGATTGGACGCAAGAAGGTTTCCTGTTTTAGTGTAAAACATTCTGATAAAGAAATGTAAATTTATTAATAAATCTGCATAGACACTATTTACTACGAATTTTTACAGGTAGATAGTGGTCAATGTTATTTGTATATTTAATTTGTCGAATAGCTGAGAAGGGCTTTACTTTATAGATATGTATACAAGGTAAAACAATTGTTAGTAAAGGGTTATAGCATTTTTGCTATAGATAATGTTCGTAGGGCGATCACTCTCGATATCCTAAATTATTTTCTGACGTTCTACCATTTTCCCAAACGGCGTAAAACACCTTTGACACCAAGCATCAACCCAAAACGCCGGGACTTTAAACCTAGCTCCGCAATTAGGACATTCAGACAGCAGACTTAAATTATGATGCGGACACCCTTGAGTCACTTTAAACTGCCACTCAATTTTGTGACAAGGCGACTCGATATAACAAGCAGCACATAACCGAATCGGCTCCATTTTCATTCCCACCCCAACAGGTGGCAACATCTGCACTAAGCTATCGACATCAACCCCCACTACAACAGCCAATGCTTCCAACTGCTGCCGAGACGGTGGGGGATTAAAGCGAAACTTTTCCCAACGAGCGATCGCACCTCCAAGCTAGGGTGTTGACTCTGAGGGTTTTAAAGTGGTAAATTTTCATGCAAGAAGTACGTAGCTGCATAGAAGTTAATGCAAGAGTTTAAAAGCCCAACCAGCCGATTAGCAAGATTGTTTCGCAATGGTCGAGACAATTGGAAAGAGAGAGCTTTGGAAAAACAGAAAAAACTCAGAGCATTAGAAATAAAAGTCAGAGATTTATCAACCTCACGAGACTATTGGAAAAGCAGAGCAAAAATTGCTGAATCAAAGCTACTCAAACAGAACATCGAGACGAGCGAGGGAAAAAAAAAGAGTTGAGTTAATTTCAAACACTCTAACTAAGTTGCAAACAAGTGGACAGGCTCTTAACAAGGTAGCGAAGGGACATCATTATTCAGTCGAAACAATTCAAATATCATTAGAACAAGTTATCAAGTGCGGTAGTAGTTTGCGAGGAGTCGAAAAGACTTTTGAATTGTACGCTGATTTTTGTAACCAGGGTACTCCAAGCTTTAGTAGTATTAGAAAATGGTTAGGGCGAATTGGTCTGTACGAACTCAATAGAGAAAAAGAATATCGAAGTGATTGGATCTTTATTGTAGATTTGACTGTAGAACTAGGGGCAGAAAAAGCTCTGGTAATTTTGGGGGTTCCACAACAACTACTTGAATCAGAAATTTTTCCTTTAAAACGAGGATTAGGACATCAAGATATAGAACTTCTTGCATTGGAAATTATGTACTCCACTAAGGGAGAATACATATCGCAGAAGCTCTCTGAGCTAACTTCAAAAGTTGGTCGTCCATTACAAATAATAGCTGATCGCGGCAGTGATATCCAAAAAGGTATCAAGCTGTACCAAGAGAATTATCCAGAAGTGATTTACACGTATGATGTGACTCATGCAATGGCTTTACTGCTCAAGCATGAGCTAGTAGCCGATGAAAAATATCAGTCTTTCATCGAGCAATGTACACGATGCCGACAACAACTACAACAAACAGAGCTATCTTTTTTATCTCCACCATCTCAACGTTCTCAATGTCGTTATTTCAATATCGAAAGGCTAATTAATTGGGCTATTAAACTTTTAGATTCTCCAATAGACATACAGGGTAGAACTGGTACCAAATATTGAACCTGCCATTTTGAGGCAAAAATTAAAATCCAAATTAGGATGGTTAATCAATTATCAAGAGCCGCTTAGTATTTGGAGCCAAATGGTTCAAATGACTCGAACTGTAGAGACTCACCTTAAAACTTGTGGGCTGAATCAAAAATTAAGCAGCGTCTTGAAGTTACAGCAATTAACTATAGGAGCCAATTCTCTAGTTAATTTCCAACTAAAAATTATAGATTATTTGACAATTGAAAGTTCTAAAATTCATTCAGAACAGACAATCCTTGCTACTTCTGATGTAATTGAATCGCTTTTTGGCAAATATAAACAGTTTTCTTCTCGATGTCCTCTTAAACAGATAGGTCAGATGATTTTGAGCATTTCTTTATCTACTATGAAGTTGACAGGATCTGTTGTAAAACTTGCCTTGGAAACAGTTCGGTATATTGATCTTGAAGCTTGGTCCGATCAAGTTTTCGGTCAATCTATGCCAAATAACGACACAGAAATTGCATGAAAATTTTTGGGCTAATTTCTCACAAAGTCAACACCCTACCTCCAAGCCCTGCGGCTTTACCTAACCCAGTAGGGGTTAAATCATTTGCCCGTCGAAAGCGTCCCAAAAAATGACTTAGGCTTTCTCCTTGATATGGTTGAACTCTAAACAGCCAAGGCTTAATATTTTCCACTTCCATTACTTGTACTCAGCAGCTACTTCCTTCAAAGTTTCCAAGTCAATTTTTTGCAGTCCTTTTTTTAAAGCCCGAATTGCAGTCTCTCGGAGAATCATATCCATCAAACCGATATAACCTCCAGTTGCTTCCCCTAACGTCTTCAACATCGTTTTACTGGAAAGGTTGGAAGCAACTGGCAATCTCAGTATTTGTTTCTCCCAAATATCCACCGTTCGCTTAAAATCTTCCCCTGACATCTTTCCAAAACGGTGACAAGACCGAAAACGGTTGTAAACCTGCTCATCCCGCTTAATCACTGCATCTAAGCGATCAGTTCCTACCAAAATCACTGCTATTTCTAACCTGTCAAAGATATCACGCACTTCCGCAAAAGTTTTCGGCTTAACGTGAGTTCGACGAACCTAAAAAGCCGCAGCAGGCAAAGCAGGTAAACCTTTAGGGTTAATATCTAAAGAAGGTTTTTTCTCTTGGTAGGTGTAAGCGACCAGTCCAGCTAAAAGGTTAACCATAAAATTGAGTACACTGCGGTGTCTTGAGTGTTCGACTTGGCAAATGTTCTTAAGTTGGTCATTGACCGACTCAATTACAGCCCGCTTACGGAGCAAGATTTTATCCATCAAGGGAACCAACTTATTTTTCATATTTTTTTTGAGCTTTGTGATTAGCTGTAAACCTCGCTCGTAAAGCTCCTCAAAAAGTTTGTGTGAAATATAACCTCGATCACCGAACAATTTACCAACAATATTTTGTGTCATATCTGGAACTGGCGCACGGTCGTCAACATTAGCTGAGGTCAGTTTAAAAGCGATTAATTCCCCCTGTTCATTGATAATTAGGTGTAATTTGAAACCAAAATACCAATCAACAGAATTCTTACCCCAATGAGCATATTCCTTAAATACCTTGTGTGAGGTTGCACGACACTTATGGCAAACACTAATCGGAGTTGAATCAATGAAACTAATCCCAGTAGTATTTCCTCGACGGCTGTGTAGATAACAACACAATGCCATTAGACTCCAAGGCATGATTTCAACAAATCGGTTGTAGCTGACTAGATTCGGGAAGGCATTCTTCCAATGAGGTAGAACTTGCAATGTATAAAAATCTTTAAATGTGCGATACCCAGATCCATGAAATGCAATGACGATAGTCATGATCTCGCTCAAACACATTCGACACTTGCTTAATTTCTCTCCTGCCATCTGCGGTAGGTGTGCTTCCTTCCATCCTGATTCAAAAATTTGGCAGAAGTCGTCTAAGTCGCAAAAAACGTTTGTGATATCCAAGCGAGATTGTAGATACGCCATAACAGTATTACACGATCGCCACCTCTTTTATTGAAGCCCTAACCAGTAACTATGGTCAATTCAGCCCGTCGAACTCACGTCGGCTTAAAGCGGTCAGCTTCATCAATAATCAACATCTCCACGCCGCAACCTTTAAGAACCCGCAGTGTTCTATCTCGAATTTCTGCCACTGTTCCTTTAGTTACTTGATATTTTAAATGCTCCATAATTACCCCAAAGAATTCTTTAGCACCACACTCCTAGGGAATTTGGATATAAGCTACAGGTACAGTTGGGGGTTTTCCTGCAACTTGAGAGGGTTTATTCCTAAGTCTATAGGCATCACAACCCATTGTTTTTCCCGTTCTCGACTCACCTACAACACGCCCAGATTGTCTTGATTGGCGCTTTCCTTCCAACCAATCATGAAGAATTTGCACTTGTTCAAGCGGGACAAAACCTTTACGATTTAATCGTTGAATCTCCGCCTGTAATTTTTCACTATTAACGGGAATATCACCCAATTGTTGGGCGATTGCTTGCGCTTCTTGTAAAGTCATTTTCTAAAATCCGTAATCTTCACGCATTTGTTCGTAATCAAAAACTTCCGGCATCTCTGGCTCAGGTTCGCTATCAATAGATACCGCTTCTACTGATGACTCTGACTCAACAGGTATAAGTTGTTTAGATTTTTTGACCTCAGCCTGTTCTACTTTCTGACGCTCTTTTTTAGTTTTCTTTTGAGTTTGGAATGTTTCGCGTTCTCTAACTTCAGCCAAAATTGAGCGATTGCTCACAGCCTTACCCGCTTCTCTGACCTTACGGCTACTAGCTTTTGCTTCATCTAGAGATAGTTCCTCTGTCTCCAAATCTTGAGCATAAGCACGAGCAATAAATACTTCTTTATCCCCTTCTATGCGATAAACCAAAACCGTTGTGATGTCTCTGGGGTCATATCGCAACACAACACTTTCCCCCGCATAACCCGCTAAGAGTTCACCTCTATACATCAAGTTTTCAAATTGCAGATATCCCCCGCGTTGAATTTGTCGCCGTGTTTGCTTCATTAAGCAAATATCCAAATCCCTCTCGGAAAGTAAATCGGGTGCAGCAATTAAACCAGATTCCCAGCGTTTAAATCTTGTCTGGTCGCCCATTCGAGCATCAAGTCGCTGGTTATAGTTATCAACGATGTAACGCACCAACATTTGCTCTAACTGCCGCAACGTTAAGCAAGCTTCTTTCTCCGCTTCCTCTGGTCGCTCTTGAACGTTTGAACCTGTATATCCTTGTAAAGTTGAGAATAATTCTGTATTTAGAGTTTTAAACGGGCGCTCAACACTACCACCTTCAGATGGGCGATCGCGCAAATGACAAACAAACCCTAACTGCACTCCTATTTGCTGCAAATGGTTGGAACGAAAATCTTTACCCCCATCTGTATAAAAGTGTTGCGGTAAACCAGAAGTACCCCATTGTTCATTAAGCCCATATTCTGAACCATATTGCTTGGGCAAAATTGCATGACGTAACGCTAAAGCTACAACTTGAGAACTTGGTGCATCGTAGCCCAAGTTAATCCCCATAATGCAACGCGAATAGCTATCAATAACCGTTGTTAACCAAGGACGACTTAGAATTTTGCCATGCTGGTCTACTAATAAAACATCAACAAGGGTGTGGTCGCACTGCCAAACTTGGTTACTGTGTTCTATTTGTAAATCTTTTCCATCACGGGTTTGAACTGATAGCCGCGAACCACCCCAACCCGGACTACGAATACTTTTAGCTTGCTCAATTTTATCTATTAACGGTTGCAAAATCCGGTAAACCGTCATGTGGGAAGGAGGCTTAACTCCCAGTTCGTCTGCTCTCGCCTTCACTCTAATAAATACCTGCTGGCGAGTCATCCTTTTACTTCCCTTATTACCCTCCTTATAAGTTTTCAATACAAACTCTTGCCAGTCTTCATCAACTCGATGCTTCCCTTTATCCATCCGTTGATTCTGCGCCAGTCCAGCCAAACCTTCCTGTTCCCATTTATCTACCAGCCGTCGCACTGTACGTACTGATTTACCAAGCTTTTCTGCCGCTTCCTTGAGCTTTTGAGTATATGTAGTGCGATCGCTATTGTCTAAAAGATTTTGAATCACCTCCATTTTCAGCAAAGCTTCATCTGAAAGTTTAGAAACAATAACGTTTGCTTCAGCAAGATTGTTATTAACATCTGCGGAGCTTGCCCAACTTGTAGAAGATTCTGTATTTTGCATACTATGTTTTATTAAAACATAGTTGTACTATACTAGTTTGGTGACAAATAATTTGTTAATTTATGCAAAACCATATTTTTCAGGTTTCTGGGAAGTGACAATTAAAATGCGAAATTTCAGCTATTTGACATCTAGTTTGTTAATACTGACTTGGAGGGGTATTAGGGTCTTCAATAGCAAAACTCCTGATATAATCCTTGCTATATCAGGGGTTTAGGTATTTTTAATTTTATGACAATATTTTGTTAAATTGACAAATAATTAGTTAATGTACAGTAATATCGTCAATTAACTAATTATTTGTCTGTGCTGACCCAATACTTTTCGGTTAAACCCAATAATGTCTCTTTTGGTCTGGGGAAAGGTTAAAGGGTAATGGGGAAAGGGAAATTCAAACCCTTTCCCTTTCCCCTTTCCCCCTTAACCCGAAAAGTATTGCGTGCTGACCAATTAATGATTCTGATAGCAAGTTTAATTTATCAAAATAGCAATATTGGCGTCAGTCGTCAGAATTGAGTTTCATGGAGCGATCGCTTAAACCTGTAAAGTTAGAACTGAAAGGTGCGTTAGCGTAGCTTTCCGCAGGTATCGCTTTTTCATCATTTTTTGATATTTCCTTAGAAAGCTACTTCAGTCCGCCCACAAAGTAGCACACATAAAGCTTTCTCGCTGTCAAGCTTAGGCTATTGTATTATATAAACCCAACCAATGTACTACAACTGGATATGGATATCATGAAACATCGATTTTGGGCAAGTTATCTACTTGCTGCTTTAGCATTTCTGCCCTTAGAAACTGTAAGTATGACTCAGGTCTTAGCAACAGAATCAGTTTATCAACTGGCACAATCTAAAGCTGCTTATACTCAATATATGCAACTTGGTTATAATGAAACCAAACGAAGAAACTATCGAAAAGCTTTAGGATATTTTCAGCAAGCAGAACGATTACGTCCTGGAGATAGGTATGCCACTGCTGCAATTAGAAATGTTACAAGTTACATTCAACGTGGCAGTAGCAGAAATCGTATCGCCTTCGTCCCTGGTAAACCTGGTAGAGTGAGATCGGCAGGAACACGGGGAAGTTGCTTTAAAAAAATTGAAGAATCTATCATTCCTCTGACACCGACAGATGAGGAAGCTCAACGAACTACAGCAGAACATCCTACATTTTTCTTCTACATTCCTCAAACTTCTGCAACACTACAAGCACTAAAATTTGTTTTGCGGGATGATAAGAGTATTGACCCATTGTATAAAGCAACTTTCAAACCTATTGGACAAAATGGTATTGTTAGTGTGACTGTACCTACCGATCAGTCATCTCTCCAAATCGGCAAAGAATATAGTTGGGTTTTTTCAATGAGTTGCGATCCTCTTAACCCCGATAAAGACTCATATGTAGAAGGTACAATAGTGCGATCGCAAGACGAAAATCTATCCCTTCAGCTACAACAACCAAACACAGACTTAGATCGGGCAGTTTTGTTTGCCACCGCTGGATTTTGGGAAGATGCTCTGAGAACTTTAGCTATTTTAAGGCGTCAACGTCCTAACGATCCCGAAGTGGAGAAATATTGGGAAGATTTGTTAAATTCAGTAGACATTAAACAAGTTGCAAACAAGCCTTTGTTACCCTGTTGTACTGTTCAGAAATAAATTAACCATTACTAAAAAATCCGGTTTTGATGTAAAAGCTGGGTTTTTTAACCTTCAATTTGCGATCGATATCGCTCTTCCATCACTCTTGGAGATGCTACACGAACAAAGACAAGTTTACTATTTTGGTGAAAAAGTCTCAGACTAATAAGTTTGGTGTAGTTACCATAGCAGTTGGAGACTGTTGACGTATCCGCTGCCCTGTAATTACTATCTTGACACCATTTCCAGGTCCAACCACAACACCTCTACGTTTAGGTTTCTCTGGGTGTTGATCTGCCAGTACCATTTGATACTTAGAGATTATTGTTGCTAATACTAACTTTATTTCTAATGTAGCTAAAGCCTGACCAATACAACCACGGGCGCCACCACCAAAGGGCAGAAATTCATAGGGAGAAAATTGCCGTTCTAGAAAGCGCTCTGGTTTAAACTCCTTAGGTTGCGGATATAAATCTGGACGTTGATGAGCAAGATAAATACAGCCAATAACTTTTGTACCAGGTTCTAACTGATGTCCTAGTATTTCAACTGGTTCTTGCACAACCCTGGGAAGTGTCATTATCCCTATAGGATAAATCCGCATAGTTTCATTACAGACAGCCGTGAGATAAGGTAACTGGAAAATTTTCATGGGGTCTGGAGAATCACCCAAGCTATCGAGTTCGTCGAGAACTCTTTCATAGACTTTTGGCTTTTTGAGAATCCAATATAATCCCCAAGCAATTGCTGTTGCTGTAGTTTCATGCCCGGAAACCATTAAGTTAATCAATTCATCGCGCAACTCCGGATCTGTCATTCCTTCAGCAGTTGCATCCTTTGCTGACATCAGCAAGGAAAGAAGATCAATCCGATCTGGAAGAAGATTCTGCCGACGTTCAGCAATTTCTGCATAAAGCAATTCATCAACTTGCTCTCTTAAGCGTAGAAATTTTCCCCAAGGTGTCAAAGATCCTAAATCCTGTTGCAGGAAGCGAAAAAACAGAAAGCTAGAAATCAATGGAGATCGAAACAACTCCATAACTAAGTTTGGTATTAAATACTTGAGTTGTTGACAACGTTCTCCTTCATAAAAACCAAAAACAGCCTGTAATATAACTTGCAAGGAAATTTCTTGCATTGCAGAATGTGCAGACAAGGGCTTGTTTAAGGGTAACGGACTAAAGATATTTTCTGTCAGATGAATAATTAGCTGACCATAAGCCCGCATCCGTTCTCCATGAAAACAGGGCATCAACAATTGTCGTCGCTGTTTATGATACTCACCATCCAACATCATTAGTGAATGGTCACCTACTATGGGTTGCAAAATTCCATTCTCTTTACTGGAGGCTACAAACTTCTTTTTATCGTTGGTTAAAATTTCTTTTATTGCTTGGGGATCATTTATGAATACCAAGGTATCGCCGAAACCAATCACTTCACCAGTGAAAATATCAGGATATTTTTGGACGGCGCTTTCCATATACTTAACAGGATCAATAATCCATTGAAGCTTTTGTAAAATAGAGGGAGTTTTCAGACGATTAGGTAGTTGCATTTAATGTTATCCAGAAATTTTGCTAAATGTTTTGTTTCTTTCTTTTGAAGTATTACTAGTAGTTCGCCAAGGAAACTTGGCGGGGTAAAGGGTAAGGGGAAAAGGGAAAAGGTTTTAATTCCTTCCCCCGACCCCAGTCCCCTTTTCCCGGTCCAAACCTAGCAATTTTGGGTTGGCAGACTACTAGTACTAAGAGAGTAAGGTTACAAAATCAAGATTGCACTAACTAGGGTTAGACAAAACCAGTAGGTAAATAGCATATAAGTGTGATGATCTGACTGTGGAGAACGATAAAAGATAATACGTACTGCAACTGTCAAACTCAAAACGGCAAGACCAATATCACACAGTAATACTTTTACTGTTGTTCCTACAGGCATCATTAATAATAGATGAGTAGCAAATGGCAATAATCCAAAGCCTAAACTCAGTATTACTCGACTTGCAGTTTCTCCAAAAGCAATTGGCATTGTGTTTCGACCAATAGCGCGATCGCCTTCAATATCTCGGAGATCCTGAACAGCGGATATAGTTAGCCACACACCAGCCAACATTAATATCCAACGCCATGCAATAGGAGACAGAGGCGCTACTAATTGGAAAGCGGCTGCAAGTTGAGCAACTGTGCCGAATCCCATGATTATATTTTTGCTAATCCAGTGCTTGTCCCAACTGCCAAAGTTATTCAGAATAATGCAGATTTCCCAGAGTAATGCCCACTCTAAAACTCCAAACCACCATCCTACAAGCGAAAATGCAATCATGCTTAAAACCCACCTGATAAAAGCTCCACGAGGAGAAACAAGTCCTATAACAAGGGGGCGATTAGGTTTATTAAGCTTATCCTCTTCTATGCCAATAATTTGGTTGGCGATACAAAAGGATAAAAGATACAACCAAAAATAAATAATGCCGCGGCCGATTTGCAAAGGTAATTCATTTAAAGAGAATAAGTTAACTTTACAAGCAGCTAGTAAAAATAGTAATCCAGGTATCAAAGCGCTTGAAGAATCACGCCAGATGAATTGCCACATTATAAATACTTCGTGCAGCAAACGATCGTAAATGTGGATTAGTACAAATAGTCTTGAAGTTAAGGCTTTTGTTGGTGTATTCATCAACTATATTTCTCGACTTAAACTTAAAGTAGTGTTAATTGTAAGTAGGGTCTCTAGGATTTTTAAGTATGATTGATTAGAGATAGATTTCTTCTAACTAACAAATGCTTATTGATACCAATTCTCTGTGAATTTGCACATTATGTTAACCTCTCCCAAATTCCCCACGAGTTCGAGGAGATGTATCAGACTATGGGTTATTGGTATGTATGCATATTCATACAGAATTGGTATTAAGACATATATGATTAATCAAAATGTCTAGTGGGAAAATGATGAATGATAGGAGAATAAATCTGCCATATTGAGGCTAAAACTTCAAAGCTTAACCTTTTCAGACATAATTATTTAAACAAGCGATCGTCTTTTCTAAGCACCTGAATTACATCCTAATTTTTTTGTACCATGTTTAATAGCTTTGAAAACATACCTCACTAGATCAATAACTGCTGTCTTGTCTAAATTTAATAGCGATGATTGTGTTACTTAACAAGCAGCTGTTTGGCATTAAGCCTATCTATTTAATATTATTAATTTTTTTCAAAAAAAATATCCGTAATTACTCATAATTATTACTTTACAAGTAAAATATCTATAAGGTAATATATATTACATTGTTGTTTTGTGAAATTACTTATTGGTTACTAAATTTTAGATTATTCTTCTTAGATGGATAAATAGCCTGGAAATGAATATTTAGAGATAAATAAAATTTTTGGTGTTAAATAATGAACGAGTAAAATTAACCCATATGTGGATAGGCTCGCAATTTCGGAAAAATTCTGAAACTTTTACTATTCTGTTCTGTGCTTTTATAAGGACTTATAAAATAAATAAAATAGGAGTTTTCTTAAATAAATTTCTGTGCTTTTTTTGTTCATTCTCAATCAATATTAGCGATCGCAAATTCCAGGAAGTATACGTAGCAAAATGGCATAGCAATCAAGTGTTTAAGGTTGATTACACTTTAAATTAGATCGATCGGTTCATACCGCATTTTTGTGTTTCCATCCCCTTGAGGAGAAGTAGTTAGGGAAAATTGAGAAACTAATCTGCCTTCTGAAAGCAACTAATTCTGTGCCATTGGATACTTGAGACTGTCACAATGTAAGAATATACTTTAAGTCATAATCTACCAGTGAATTCCCCTACCAACGTCTCCGTACAAACTCAAAATCGCAAAGCCGATCACATTCGCATCTGCCTAGAAGAAGATGTTCAATGTCACGAAGTCACCAATGGAATGGAACGCTATCGTTTCACTCATTGTTGCTTACCCGAAATAGACCACAGCGACATTGATATCAGTACGACTTTCTTAGGTAAAGACCTCGGCGCACCTTTGTTAATTTCTTCGATGACGGGAGGAACCGAACAAGCAGGAATCATTAACCAACGTTTAGCCGAAGTTGCCCAATACTATAGAATTGCAATGGGTGTCGGTTCACAGCGAGTAGCAGTAGAAAAACCCCAGGTAGCTGATACTTTTGCTGTCCGCAAGTATGCCCCCGATGTTTTGCTATTTGCCAACTTGGGCGCTGTGCAACTTAACTATAAATACGGGTTAGATGAATGTTTGCGGGTAGTTGATATTCTAGAGGCTGATGCATTGATTTTACACATTAACCCTCTACAAGAATGCATTCAACCTAAAGGTGATACTAATTTTAAGGGATTAATTGACAAGATTGCAAAACTATGTTTTAAAATGCCAGTGCCAGTAATTGCCAAAGAAGTGGGTAATGGCATTTCAGCGGCGATCGCCAAGAAACTCATAGAAGCTGGAATCAGTGCCATTGATGTCGCTGGTGCCGGTGGTACTTCCTGGGCGAAAGTAGAAAGCGAACGAGCAGAAAATGCCTTGCAACGTCGCTTAGGAAAGACATTTGCCGATTGGGGTTTACCAACAGCAGAGTGCATTAGAAGTATTCGAGCGATCGCCCCAGATGTGCCCTTAATTGCCTCAGGAGGCTTGCGTCATGGACTCGATGCAGCTGTAGCGATCGCTTTAGGAGCAGATATCGCTGGTTTCGCAATGCCCTTCCTGAAAGCAGCAGCAGTATCAGAGACAGCAGTTGCAGAACTGGCACAAGTGCTGATTGCGGAAATCACCACAGTATTATTTTGCACTGGCAACACCACTTTGTATCAGTTAAAGCACTCTGATAGTTTACAGCGCATAGAATAAATTAAGTAGGTCATTAGTCATTTGTTCTTTATCATTTCTGAATGACCACTGACCAATACTTCGGCTTCGCTCAGTACAAGTGCCCCATGCCCAATGAATAACTTTATTAAACAGTCTTGTTGAATGCTTGTACTGCAAGCTCTTGAGCATTTTCTTTCTTCGTCGCTACTCAAATGCTACTCATTTAGCTTCCAGATGACTTTACCAAATCTTTAAAACCCTGCTTGCCGAGTCGAACGGCTACCACATTCCCTTGACGGGCGAGGACAGCTACCCGCTGATATTTTTCCACTGGATGCAGGGCGATCGTATTGTCGAGCAGCTATTAGAATTAATAGAGACAATTTTGGTTTACAAGTTTCCAATTATGAGCCGAAAGGAGATTGAAGGAATGTTTTAGTTAAGTGATTTAAAGCAGACGCGAGTTTATCAAGAAGGCAAGGAAGATGGAGAGCGTCAAGAAAAATTTAGAATGATTCCTTTGTTGTTGATATTGGGATTGAGTTTTGAAGAAACAGCCAAAGAGCTAGGTTTGAGTTTAGAGGAGGTTCAGTAAGAAATCCAAAAACAGCATTCCAGTCAGGATATTTAACCTAAAAATAGCATTTATCGCAAATACTCTCAATATTCCGGCTATTTTACATTCCGACAATTTTTAATTTTTTATATGATTTACCTCTCTCCAATTCTCCAAGCTAGACTTTCCCACCCCTTAAAAATTGGCTCCTTAGAGGTAAAAAGCCGGGTTCTTCAGTCCCCTCTATCTGGGGTAACAGATTTGGTATTTCGCCGCTTGGTGCGTCGCTATGCGCCAGATTCTATGATGTATACCGAAATGGTAAATGCTACTGGGTTGCATTATGTTAAACAGTTGCCCAAAATCATGGAGGTAGATCCCAACGAACGCCCAATTAGCATTCAATTATTTGATTGTCGTCCAGATTTTCTCGCAGAAGCAGCTATCAAGGCAGTTGCAGAAGGTGCTGATACTGTTGATATTAATATGGGTTGTCCGGTAAATAAAATCACTAAAAATGGTGGGGGTTCTTCGTTGTTGCGGCAACCGGAAGTAGCAGAAGCTATTGTGCGAGAAGTTGTGAAAGCTGTTGATGTACCTGTGACAGTGAAAACCCGTATTGGCTGGAATGACAAAGAAATTACCATTCTTGATTTTGCTAAACGGATGGAAGATGCTGGGGCAAAAATGATTACGGTACACGGACGCACCCGCGCTCAAGGATACAATGGCAATGCTCGTTGGGAATGGATTGCCCGTGTAAAAGAAGTACTTTCGATTCCAGTGATTGGGAATGGGGATATTTTTTCTATTGCAGCAGCAGTGAAATGCTTAGAAGAAACTGGCGCTGATGGTGTGATGTGTTCTCGTGGAACTTTGGGTTATCCGTTTTTGGTAGGAGAAATCGATCGCTTCTTAAAAACTGGGGAAATATTACCACCACCAACACCAATTCAACGGTTGGAATGTGCCAGAGATCATTTACAAGCTTTATGGGAGTATAAAGGCGATCGCGGTGTTCGTCAAGCCCGTAAGCACATGACTTGGTATGCTAAGGGTTTCGTTGGCGCTGCCGAACTCCGAGGACAATTAAGTGTAGTTGAAACGGTAGATCAAGGTTTAGCAATGCTTGACCAAGCGATCGCTAAATTGGCTAATGGTTATGAATTAGAAGAAGAAACTCAAGACAATTTGGTAATGATTTAGAAATGAATATTACCAAAATTTCGTTTATTACTCTATACATTCTATATTTAACTAATCAAAGTGGAGGCTTCCAATGTTAGTTTCCAAACATAACGATATTGTCTCTATCCCTGAAATCTACTCTTTAGAAGATTTCATGGCAAATCCTCCAGACGGGATGGAATGGGTAGACGGACAACTGGTAGAAAAAACAGGAATGACATTAAAACATAGTGAAATTGAAGTTAATCTAAGCTTTTATTGGAGAAGTTACATCAACTGCAATCAAGTAGGTGGTAAAGTTTACACTGAAGTACCTTGTCGTACATATAAACAGGGGCGTCGTCCTGATGTGGCATATCTGACACCGGATTTGGTTACTCAATTTGGCAATGTTCCGACTTTACCACAAAGTTTTCCGTTAATTGCAGAGATAGTTTCACTCACAGATTTAGCTGAAGAAGTATTTTTAAAAGCACAGGAATATTTGCAGTCTGGTTGTGAGGAAGTTTGGCTAGTATTTCCTGAGAGTCGCTTAGTTTTTATAATCACTGATAATCAAGTTTTGGGGTTCAAAGCTGGTGATGTAGTTAGCACTCAAAAAGTATTATTGGGTTTTAGTGTAGCGGTAGACGAATTATTAGCTTAACAATTTTATATTTTAAATTGACTTATGCATTATTCTTTTGGTTATGAAAGTTTCAAACTCTAATAGGGATTTTGTTTAATTGCAATGCAAACCTTCTTCACCAAAAGAAATCAAGTCAAGGTTTCAATCCCTAATAGGGATTTTGTTTAATTGCAATACAAGGGTTAATGATAAGGGTGAATTCATCACTGATGTTTCAATCCCTAATAGGGATTTTGTTTAATTGCAATGCAAGTGCGATCGCTTTTTATTAGCTTTGGTCACGTTGTTTCAATCCCTAATAGGGATTTTGTTTAATTGCAATGCCTTGCCGATCGCCAAGTGATGATGGTCGGTTCTGGTTTCAATCCCTAATAGGGATTTTGTTTAATTGCAATTTTAGGGTGTTTCCGCGCCGGGGCTGCTTGGCAATGTTTCAATCCCTAATAGGGATTTTGTTTAATTGCAATATCTTCGCAGTTGAGAGTGCTGCCAGTGCCCGCAAGTTTCAATCCCTAATAGGGATTTTGTTTAATTGCAATATGAGCTTGAAGTTGATTACACAGATGCCCAGAGTGTTTCAATCCCTAATAGGGATTTTGTTTAATTGCAATATTTAGGAATTCTTTGGGAGCTAGGAATGTTATTCGTTTCAATCCCTAATAGGGATTTTGTTTAATTGCAATCAAGCGATCGCTCTAGCATACAACTTCGCTCCGCAGTAGGGTTTCAATCCCTAATAGGGATTTTGTTTAATTGCAATGGGACGAAGTTAGCGATCGCATTTCGGACGGTATCTGTTTCAATCCCTAATAGGGATTTTGTTTAATTGCAATTTTGATTCGTGGCAGTACAGAAGCGGATAGCGTTGTTTCAATCCCTAATAGGGATTTTGTTTAATTGCAATAGTAGTTACCGCACCAGCAAGAGTACCCAAAGACGTGTTTCAATCCCTAATAGGGATTTTGTTTAATTGCAATACCAAATCGCCGCATCCATTGAAGAGTTTACTTTTCTTGTTTCAATCCCTAATAGGGATTTTGTTTAATTGCAATTCTTTTTTGATAACTAAATCGTACTCTTTTGGATGTTTCAATCCCTAATAGGGATTTTGTTTAATTGCAATTGCGTCTCTTTCAGGACTTTGAGCGTATCTTCTTGTTTCAATCCCTAATAGGGATTTTGTTTAATTGCAATAGCCAAATTCATAGCCATCTTTGGCATTACCAAAACGTTTCAATCCCTAATAGGGATTTTGTTTAATTGCAATAATGCTAGCAAAGGTCATAGCATGATTATATCTGATGTTTCAATCCCTAATAGGGATTTTGTTTAATTGCAATGCAAGCCCAAGCAGTTGCGATCGCAGAATTAGAGTTATCATTTGTTTCAATCCCTAATAGGGATTTTGTTTAATTGCAATCTTCGACCATCCCTGCTTCTATGCCACCACCACCAGCAAAAAGGTTTCAATCCCTAATAGGGATTTTGTTTAATTGCAATATCGCACATCCACGCAATTGCATATCCCGAATCATGGGCCAGCAAAAAGGTTTCAATCCCTAATAGGGATTTTGTTTAATTGCAATCCCAATTTAGTCAGGCTATCAGAGAAAGAGCTTTGCCTGTTTCAATCCCTAATAGGGATTTTGTTTAATTGCAATCCGCGTCATCTAGTTGTGGGCGATGTTCATAAAAGTTTCAATCCCTAATAGGGATTTTGTTTAATTGCAATTCAATCATCAATTTTGATTTTACTTAAAAATAATTTTCCTGTTTCAATCCCTAATAGGGATTTTGTTTAATTGCAATAGAAAGTGCGTATTTGTGTCCAACAACCAAACTAGGTTTCAATCCCTAATAGGGATTTTGTTTAATTGCAATAAGGGCAAGGCTCACCAACGAACGGGAAGCACTCGTTTCAATCCCTAATAGGGATTTTGTTTAATTGCAATATTGTAAGGGTCATTTTGAAGTAAAGCACGTTGTTTGTTTCAATCCCTAATAGGGATTTTGTTTAATTGCAATCGGCGTTTCCAACATGAAACAGTCTTAGATTTTGTAACGTTTCAATCCCTAATAGGGATTTTGTTTAATTGCAATATGCGATCGCAGAGGCAATTCCCACTACAACTTGCGTTTCAATCCCTAATAGGGATTTTGTTTAATTGCAATCTGATGCAACTCCTACGCCAACTCCTACCGTTGCTCCTACTGTTTCAATCCCTAATAGGGATTTTGTTTAATTGCAATTGGAAACCCATAATGCAAAATACAAACTGGGAAATGTTTCAATCCCTAATAGGGATTTTGTTTAATTGCAATACTATTAGAAGACTACCGAGATTTTGTACATCTCAGTTTCAATCCCTAATAGGGATTTTGTTTAATTGCAATTAGAAGTGCCTACTTCAGCAGAAGTAGTGCCAGAAATGTTTCAATCCCTAATAGGGATTTTGTTTAATTGCAATTTTATTGGTAATGTATTTTTTTTGAAGTTTCGTTTCAATCCCTAATAGGGATTTTGTTTAATTGCAATTAACACCATATCAAGCAGCAATCAATGCTGCTACTGAAGTTTCAATCCCTAATAGGGATTTTGTTTAATTGCAATTATCTGGAAATATTGGCGAAATAAACAAAGCATTAGTTTCAATCCCTAATAGGGATTTTGTTTAATTGCAATTTTTGGGTAGAGGAGCGACCTTTGTCATTGGGTTTCAATCCCTAATAGGGATTTTGTTTAATTGCAATTTCGTTGTAATCGTTTCTGAAAAGCGATTGCCTTCCTGTTTCAATCCCTAATAGGGATTTTGTTTAATTGCAATACGATTTTGAATGAAGATGAAGTTATTAAAAAAGGTTTCAATCCCTAATAGGGATTTTGTTTAATTGCAATGTCAATGCGTCGCGACGGCGGGTAAATCTCATCAACTTCATCCGTTTCAATCCCTAATAGGGATTTTGTTTAATTGCAATGGTACATGGAAAGTCAAAGCAGAGAATCTCAAACGTTTCAATCCCTAATAGGGATTTTGTTTAATTGCAATCTTACGAGTTCAGTAAGGACAATGGCGATATCGTGCTATTCGTTTCAATCCCTAATAGGGATTTTGTTTAATTGCAATCCTCAGGAATGCTATATTTTAGTAGCACTTCTAGTGTTTCAATCCCTAATAGGGATTTTGTTTAATTGCAATAGCTGGCGTCTGAAAGCCTTTTTGTATTTGGTTTTCAAGGTTCAGTTGCGCGAATGGGTCGATGATAACACAGGGAATAGTCATAGCACAAGATGCAAATCGCTGAAAAGCAGTCTCCATAAGGTGCGCGGATGGTTTAAAAGTGCGATCGCCCTCAAAGTCTTGTCTAGATTGAGCTTGCAGCCTTTTTTGATCGTGCTTATTTTGTACACCTACCCATCCGCGCATTTTGCAAGAAAATTTAGTCTGATTAGCGATAACTAACTCTATTAGAATAAGCGATCGCCTTAATTTACCAAATCAGGGAAGACCTCTTGCACAGCAGGATGTACTAAACGATGATTCTGGACATTCACACCTTTAGCTAAGGCTGGGTTAACTTCCAGTGCCTTAATACCCAAGTTTGCCAACTGGACAACATAAGGTAATGTACTGTTATTGAGTGCCTGGGTTGCTGTCCAAGGTACTGCGCCAGGCATATTGGGAACACCATAATGCACCACACCCTCTTCAACGTATACCGGATTTGTGTGGGATGTGGGGTGTAAAGTTTCTATGCAACCGCCTTGATCCACTGCAACATCAACTATTACCGTACCAGGACGCATTTGTTTAACCAATTCGCGGGATACTAATATTGGCGCTCTGCGTCCCAGTACTAACACTGCACCAATAAGCAAGTCTGCTTCTTTGACTGCGGCTTCAATATGAGCTGAGTTGCTGTAAAGGAATTCGACTCTAGAGCCAAATAATGTTTCTAAATAAGATAACCGCTCCACACTCACATCTAAAATCTGGACGCTAGCACCCATACCCACAGCAATTTTAGCTGCTTCTGTGCCGACAACCCCGCCACCAAGAATTACTACTTTACCTGGCTTGACTCCAGGTACACCACCCAAAAGCACACCTCTACCACCTTGCTGACGTTCCAGAAATCTCGCCCCAAATTGTACTGCTAGCCGACCGGCAATCACGCTCATGGGGGTGAGCAGTGGTAGTCTGTTAGCGCCTGGTTGTTCTACAGTTTCGTAGGCGATGGCAGTTGTGCCAGAATCAATTAAATGCTCTGTTAATTTGCGATCAGCTGCTAAATGTAAATAAGTGAATAATATCTGTCCTTTCTGCAAAAAATTATACTCAGATGTCAGCGGCTCTTTAACTTTAACAACTAATTCCCGATTCCAGGCTACCTCTGCTGTGGGGACAATCTCTGCTCCAGCACTTGTGTAGTCATCATCTGTGAATCCAGCACCATTACCGGCTTGCGTCTGCACAAAGATACTATGACCGTTTTCCCGCAGCACCCGCACACTAGAAGGACTTAAACCTACCCGAAACTCTTGATCCTTATTTTCCTTAGGAACGCCGATTTCCATATACCGCCTCTAATAATTTTTTTTGTTTAACTGTAGCTTGCCAATCTCAAGCTTGCTACCGATCTATTGCGGATAGCTGTATTAGAGATAGCTAATCTGTGTTCTAAGTTTCTTAATTTTCTCTGAGTAGCGCCAAACTCTTACTCTTGACTATTGCCGAAGTATTCATACAATATATAAAGAATAGTAACAATTTATTAAAAGAGCAGTTGTATAGCTCCTTTTTAGGAAGCTTTTGCTGAATTGTCAGGTCATCTTGTGATTCCAGCACTGCAATTAGCTCATATTCAGTCCCGTTTGCCGAAAAGAGGTTTCTAAAAAATGACACAATCACAACCAACAATTACGCCTAAACTAGAAGAGCCTAAGTTTGGCTTTAACGAATATGCTGAGCGCTTGAATGGTCGAGCTGCAATGATTGGCTTCGCCTTAATGGTGGTGATTGAATACGTCACCAATCAAGGGGTGTTATCATGGCTGGGTCTAAAGTAGTGCCACGAAAAAGCACACAAATTATAAGCTAGTATTTAGAGAAGTTTCAACCAGCTGGAACAACCAGTTGGTTTTGACTTTGAATAACTGATAGCAAAGTCCTTATACCAATTTTTTATGAAGCTGCATATAATTCGATCCCCCCTAGCCCCCCTTAAGAAGGGGGGAACCAGAAAAACATCTATTAAAGTCCCCCTTTTTAAGGGGGATTTAGGGGGATCAAGATATGTGCAACTTCACGTTAAATTGGTATTACGCCCTCAATACTTTAATTAGATTTATTTGTAAATTGTTGCCGTAGAATATAACCAAGAGAGGAATGCAAATACCTAATTAGTGATTGAAATATCCTAAACTTACAACTAGCACATGTAACAGGGTTAATGAGTAAACTTCCTCCCCGACTAAACAAAGTCATAATTAAATTAGTTTCTGCCTTGAATAAAAAAGGCAAAATATGGGTGAGGTATTCTTGGTCAATATACATAAAAAGTGAATTGGAACTAATCAAGCTGTGATGAATGCCGTATTACCTCGTTTTTTGAAGTCAACCTACCGAAAAGAACCACTAATTAGTATATTAATTACGATGGGAGTGGTAGATGCCCTAATTGGCGGGTTGGACGATCGCTGGTCGTTGTTCGCTTTTGGTTTGGGAACAGCTGGCATAGCGCTAGGCTGGAAGTTGTGGCGTATCCAACAGCGTCGTCCTCTACCAGAAGAACCTATAGTACAACATTACTTGCCTTCTCGTTCTTCTAGTACGGCTTTACCAATACTGAGCGTTTCTAAGAAAAAACCATCTATTTAGAAAGTGCTGTTAGCGGTAATAGGGTATTTAGCCTCTACTGAATTATGAGTTATGAACGATTGCTCATAACTCTAGAAGATTTATTTGTAATACTTTGTTCTTATACCTATTCAAAAAGTGAGAAAAAATAGTGAGGAGTGAGGGAAGAGGTGGAGGTAATTTTCGCCGTAGGTGTATTATCTTGCCATTTATGGCAGCTGTTGCTTTTTTGATAACTACCTGGGAAGGGTTTTATATTCATCACGCTGAAGCTGCTATTGAAGTAACACCAGACTCCCAAACTACCAATAACTTTGCTAAATTCCAGCTACTGTATACTCTCAAAGGGCATACCGGAACTGTTAAATCCCTTGTTTTCAGTCCAGATAGCAGAATTCTCCTGAGTGGAGGTGCAGACAACGAGGGTATAATTCGCATTTGGAATCCCGCAAACGGCAAAAAGTTGGGGGATATTAGCAAAGCACACAAATCTGCCGTAGAATCTTTAGTCATTTCGCCAGATGGTCAAACCCTGGTGAGTTGTAGTGATGACAATACGATTAACCTCTGGAACCTGAAAAATTATAAATTTACCCGTTCTTTTGTTGGACATACCAGTAACGTATTATCTTTAGCGGTGTCTCCTGATAGTAAAGTTTTGATTAGTGGGGCTTTAGATGGAATTCGCTTATGGGATTTACAACAGCAGCGGCCACTTGGTGCTTTAGTACGCTTTAACAATTTGATTTATTCTGTGGCCATTAGTCCTGATGGACAAACTTTGGCTAGTGGTGACAATAAAGGCGTAATTAAGCTGTGGAATTTGAGTAGTGGTAAATTAATCAGTGAATTTGTCGCTCATACTAATGCTGTTAGCGGTGTCACTTTTACACCAGATGGAGAGACATTAGTTAGTGCCAGCCGCGATCGCACCATTAAAGTGTGGAATGTTAATAGTGGAGAACTACTCCGCACCCTCATAGGACATAATAACTGGGTAAATGCGATCGCCATAAACCCAGACGGACAAACCCTTGCCAGTGCTGGTAGGGATGGGATTAAGTTGTGGAATATAACTTCAGGTGAGTTAATCAATACACTAAATGGACATACAGATTGGGTAAGTGCGATCGCTTTTAGTCCAAATGGTAAAATTCTTGCAAGTGGTGGATTCGATCGAGTAGTAAAGATTTGGGGAATTCCAACAAAGCGTAAATAAAATTTTATCCAAAAACAGGATATTTTCATTTTGAGACTCTGATATAGAGATAGCAAAATGGCTAAAGATGTTTTCCATCAACGGCTCAAGTTCGGTTGAAGACTTATCATTAATTCTGCGTGAGTTAATTAACTAATCATCTTCTCTAAAGCAATTTGTAAATCTTTTGTTAAATTACTCGCACTTTGCCTAGATGCGTGGCGATCGCCCTGAGAATTTTTCCAGCGTTCAGTCACCGAAATTGGTTCTCCTATAGTGATTTGCGCCTGTCGTAAACCTAAACGAGGACGCCCCGGAAGTGTAGTATCTTTAATTCGAGAAAGCATATCAAAGATGAGCAAAGTTGTCTCTGCAAACCGTTCTGCTGTCGGTTTCTCTTGGATATAATTAGCCGTGACGGCAACAAAACTTTCGACTATCCGCATATGTCGCATTCGCAAGTCTGCTTCTTGAGCAATCCAGTCTGCTAAACCGCGTTTGAAGCGTGGTAAAGCACTAATATTTGGCAAATCTTCCCGATAAATATAATTCCAACCAGCTTCTTCTAAACGACGACAGCGGTCAATGAAATTTCCTTGTGCTTGAACTCCAAAATATTGCTCGGCAACTTGTAAAGACTTATCGAGTAAGCAATGAAGTCTATTAATTAACACTTCATTAGGGCTACTAGATTCATCAGTTGAAATAGTTTTGGGGATATCTTGATGATAGAAGCGACGGTAAAATTCTTCCATTTCAGTTATTAGATATTCACCCAGACGATAGATGCGTTGATAGTAAATTTCTTCGCGTTCGCCTTGAGGATTTTCCATAACTGGTAAGCCACTATCAGCTTCCAATTTAGTCAATAACTCATCCAGTTTTAACCAAGGTGGGTCAACGTAGCGATACTGAATGGCGATCGGCACAATTACAACTGTCTCAGAGCGGTTGGCTTTTTGCAAGTCTTCTGCACACCAGAATCCTAATTGGGAAACACCAGGTTCTAAGGGGCTAACAATGCCACTATGACCATTAGTACCGCCTTCTGGTGCTACTGCGATGGGAAATTTGCCATTAGCAAATAACTCCCGTGCTGTTTGGATGGCTTGGCGATCTAGTCGTTTACCGCGATGAACCGGCACACCTCCAACGCGTGAAAACAGCCAACCGAGCCAATCTCCAGCCCAAACCGTCATACCGCGATCGTAAAGAAAATAGCTGTGAGTCGGGTATTGGAGTTCGATATTTTCCTGACGTGCAACCTTTGGCACAATGCGGGAAAGCAAATATAGCATACACATGGGATCTTCCACTTCGGGGTGGCGAAATGCCAACAAAAAGCGAGTTTTTCCCGCCTGGAATTGTTGATAAAGTTCAGCTAATACTTCAACATTCTTAGCTTCAATATTGACAATACCAGCTGGTAACCAAGGGCGAGTGCGGAATCTTAGCCCTATTGGCAGTAACCACCGAACAATCTGGAGTATCAGTGGGTTAAACTGCTGGGGAATAAATTTTAGTGGTGGTTGAGTAGAGTGAATCGATTTAGGCAAGCCGCTCTCCAGATTGTATTTTTAGCGATTGTACAACTTTATTGACGTTTGGTAATCAGCCAACCTAAAGCGAGAAATATTAACGTAGCAATAATACTTAAAGTTAACGATGCGTAAAGGGATGTTTTTGTACTAACGGGAGATTAATTTTATCAATATGTGTTGTGAATAATAATCAGGTTTAAATTGATTCATTGCAGCAATAAATGTGAATTAGCCCGATACATTGGTATTTTTTCTCGCAATTCACATAATATTTAATGGGTCTACATCAATAGTTAAGCTAACAGAAGAAGGACAAAGCGATCGCACTTGTTCCCAATCTGGCAATTTTGGTAATTCATCAGCGTCAAATTTAATTAATATTTGCCAGCGATAACGATTAGCGACCCGTAAAATACTCGCTGGTGCTGGGCCTAATATCTCGAATTCTTCTTCTACATCCAAAGCTGTAGCAATTATTTGCGCTGTATTTTGCACTTGAATGGGATCGAGACTACTTAAGCGCAATAAAATTAACCGTCCATAGGGGGGATAATTCAGTGCTTGACGTTGTTCTAACTCAGCTTGGGAGAAAGATTGATAATCGTGCGATCGCACTGCTGAAATTACTTGATGCTCTGTGGTGTATGTTTGTACAATCACCCTACCCGGATCTTCCCCTCTCCCAGCACGTCCAGCTACCTGAGTCAAGGTTTGAAATGCTCGTTCGCTGGCGCGATAATCTGATAAATGCAGCAATCCATCGGCGGCGACGACGCCCACAAGTGTGACTTGGGGTAAATCTAAACCTTTGGTGAGCATTTGCGTACCGACTAATAAATCCGCTTCGCCGTTGGCAAATTTGGTAAGTAGGGTACGGTGTGCGCCTTTGTTGCGGGTGGTATCGCTATCAAACCGAATCAAGCGCAACTGCGGGAACTGTCGCGCTAATTCCTGGGCGACTCGTTGAGTCCCACTACCGAAGAATTTGAGGTAAGGCGAACTGCAATCGGGGCAGAATTTGGGGTGCGATCGCGTATAGTTACAGTAATGACACCGCAATAATTCCGGCGCTCCTTCTTCGGTGTGGTGATACGCCAAGGAAACGTCACAGTGAGGACATTCCAGGACATATCCACAACTGCGGCAAGAGACAAAAGTACTGTGTCCCCGACGATGGATAAATAAAATTCCCTGTTGTTTTCTTTCTTGCAACTCTTCTAAAGCTTCTTGCAAGGATCTACTAAATATAGAACGATTTCCCTGCTGCAACTCTTGGCGCATATCGACAATTTCTACTGGCGGTAGAGGGCGGGAGTTGATGCGTTCGGGGAGGGAGAGGTAGTGAGTGCTGAGTGCTGTTAGCGGTAGCGGGGCGTTTAGCCCGTGTTGAGTGCTGAGTGGGGAGTGAGGAGTTAGGAATTCTTCCTCTGCTCCCCTGCTCCCCTGCTCCCCTGCCCCTTTGCCCCCCTGCCTCCTCACGCTTACCCAACTTTCTAAGGAAGGCGTGGCAGAACCCAACACCAGGGGACAATTTTCTAATTCGGCTCGCCACTGGGCGACGGTACGGGCGTGGTAGGTGGGAATGGGGGAGTCTTGTTTAAAGCTGCTGTCGTGTTCTTCATCTAGGATGATTAAACCCAAGTTGGGTAAAGGAGCGAAAACGGCGCTGCGGGTACCGATGACAACTTGGGGTTCTCCAGTAAGCATTTGTCGCCAAGTGTCGTAACGTTCACCATCTGAGAGGGCGCTGTGATAAACGCTGACTTTACTGCCAAAACGGGCGCGAAAACGATCGGTTAACTGGGGTGTCAGTCCAATTTCTGGGACTAAAACCAGAGCAGATTTGCCTTGATTGAGGAGAGGAGCGATCGCTTGCAAATATACTTCGGTTTTTCCAGAACCTGTCACCCCATGCAATAAAACTTGAGCAAATCCGTTGAGTGTCTGGATTGTCGCTAGGGCGCTAGCTTGGGCTGTATTTAATGTCTTTGGTTGATCTTGGGCTAATGCTGGGCTTTGTTCTGTTCGCAATACTTCCCGTTCTTCAACAACGATATAGCCCTTTTGTCCCAAGGTTTTGATGATAGAGGAACTCGCATGGCAAATTTGCAACAATTCACTTTGCCATAACTCACCACCATGCCGCCGCAACACTTCTAAAATTTCTCGTTGGCGAGTTGTTAAGTCGCGATCGAATGTACTCTCCACTAGCGTCACTGCTTTTTCAAATTTCGGTTTAGTTAGTTGGGGCGGTTCTAAGTAACTTTCTACTAAACCTCGTCGCAAGAGTTCGCGGATTCCTTGGTAAGCTCGTTGGACTTGACCCTGTAAGTGGCGAAAGCTATAATCCCCGTCTGACTGTTGTTGTAGGAGTTGCAGAATTTTATTAGCATCTGCATTATTAACTTTTACTACTAAGCTTTGAAAGCTTAATAAAGCCAAAATCTTAATCAAATAATTATTTTTAATTGTGTTGAATAAATAAAACTTAATTAGGCGAGAATAAGGCTGGTGAACAGTACGCATCAAAGGTGTATCTAACCAAGCATTAGCAGTAGTGTTAACAGACACTGCTGCACCAGCTACAGTTAAGCGGATGCGACGCTGCGATCGCCCCAATAATCCTGGTGGTAGCGCTGTACGTATTACCTGAATCAATTGTGTGTAGTAATACTGCGACACCCGTTCCATTAGAATCCAGTAACTATCTCGAAAGAATTTTTTCTGAATAACATCTTCCACATCCCGAATTTTTTCTAATGGTAAGTCCGCTGGAGGTTTTGTCAGCAACCTAATGGCTACCCCTGTGAGATGTTGTGCCCCAAATGGCACACTCAAAATATCTCCAGGTTTTACTTCTAACCCCGTTGGCAATTTATACGGGTATAGATTTCCGCCTTTTTCTACTTCCGTTATGGAACCTGGACAGTCTACCAGCACTTCAACCCACCGATTAATAAGTAAGTCGGACTGATAAGATTGCCCTGGTTCTGCTACTACTAAAGGAGATAAACTTAGGTCATTAATATACATAATTCCGGACTTAAGAGTTAGATATTTTACTCACTGAACTAGTCAAAATTAAGCTGGCTAACTCAACTCTAGTTTTTTGCTTTGTTAGACTTAAATGGTATTTGCCAATACTGTTATACTTCATAATACTTGATAAGTTTCCTCTTATGTAATCTACTAGACAAATTCGTATCAACTATACATGCAATAAATATTTGGTGTTCACTATACGAATAAAAGCATCTCAGCTATTGCGGCAAAAGTTGCTCTAGATACTAAATAGGGAGTAGCTTTTTTCCGTCTATCGATAGATATTCAACTCTTTAAGTATATGAGATGCTTTTATACAAATAAGAATATCCCGCAATTAAGCTGCCATTCTTGTAATTTGTACGATCGCGGTAAGTTGAATTGGGAATGCATAAGCGTAACACCAAATTTTATTTCATTTTATCCAGTCACTTTAAATACCTAGACATTAAAAATATTTAGAAAGATATATGAAGATTTAAGATATTTGGAAGGTTAGCTGAGATTTTTATAATTGTTAAGGTTGAGAAAGTTTGAGGAGGTTTGACATATTTGCTAATTAAGAAAAAAATGAAGAATATATCTGTTGTCAGTCTGAGAACAAAGTTTTGTTGGGTGTGAAGAACGGTTAGGTTATAGGTTGTATCTAACCATAACCTTTAGTTAGTAGGTATATGCAGATTTTTATTTCTCAAGATAAATTGGCATAACCTTGTATTTGGCTATATGAACGGGTGCATTCGTCCATTAGGGAAAACTACCAAGCCTCAAATGAGTAGCTGTAAAATTATGTACCAAACAAAACAACAATCCCTAAAGGAAACTATGAATATTGTTGAATTGGGAAAAATGGAAATACTGGAGAATACTGCTGATAGTGAAGAACCATTACTCGACAATTTAGATGCAGTGGTAGATGAAGAGTCTCCAATTTTAGTAGAAAATCTCGAATCAGAAGAACGAGATGGAGATCAGATGGCAGCGGCTCGTCCTTCGGGATACAATAAAACCGAGCATGATGATGCTGTAGGCGCGTTTTTTAAGGAAATGGCGCGTTATCCGCTGCTAAAAGCTGACGAAGAAGTAGAGTTAGCACGACGAGTTAAGTTTTTAGAGGAAGTTAGGGAATTACAAGCTAGCTTACAGTTAAAATTGGGACAGGAACCTAGCAAGCTAGAAGTAGCTTCTGAGCTAGAAATGACCGAAAAGCAATTAGACAGTCGCTTATATCAAGGTAGAGTAGCGAAACGCAAAATGATTCGCTCGAATCTGAGATTAGTAGTTTCTATTGCTAAACGATACTTGAATCGGGGAGTGCCTTTTCTGGATTTAATTCAGGAAGGAGCAATGGGTTTAAATCGCGCTACAGAAAAGTTTGATCCAGATAAAGGATATAAGTTTTCTACCTACGCCTATTGGTGGATTAGACAAGCAATTACCAGAGCGATCGCTAACGATGCCCGAACAATTCGGCTACCTATTCATATTGTTGAAAAACTTAATAAGCTAAAAAAAGCCCAACGGGAACTCAAGCAAAAACTCTGTCGTAATCCTACTGAAGGTGAAATGGCAGAATTTTTGGAAATAAGTGTCCAACAATTACGACAACTCCAACAATTACGGCGTCAAGCACTTTCTCTCAACCACCGCGTTGGCAAAGAAGAAGACACGGAATTGATGGATTTGTTAGAAGATGAAGATAACTTATCTCCAGAAGCAAAAATGAATGAAAACATGATGCGTCAGGAGATTTGGGAAGTATTGGGTGACGTGTTAACTCCACGGGAGAAAGATGTAATTTCTCTGCGCTATGGTTTGACAACCAGCGAACCATGTACTTTGGAAGAAGTTGGCAATATGTTCAATCTTTCGCGTGAGCGAGTGCGACAAATTCAAAGTAAAGCTATGCGGAAATTGCGGCGTCCCCACATAGCCAAACGTTTAAAAGGTTGGTTGATTTAATTACATTTACAAAGTCAGTATTTGGCTTCAGCTAGAGATACAATAGCTCACCTAATTACCTCCATTAAGAAACTAAGATGGAGATTGTATCTGTATATTTATTGACCTTTCGTAATGTCTACGACTGGCTACGCCTACGCCAACTACAAAAACCGGGTGTCTTGTACCTTTTTTTGGCTTTTTTAGTCATTCGTCAAAAAATGCATAATTAACTATAGACTATAGACTATGGACTATGTACTATAGACTATAGACTAATGACTTCGAGTAGCAATTTGATTGTGCGTTTTGCTGAGCCAGATGATTACAGCGTACTGTTTAAATTAATTGAAGAGCTTGCTGAGTATGAAAAATTATCTGACGCTATCACTGGTAATGCTCTAGCACTAAAAGAACATTTGTTTGGTTCGCACAAGTATATAGAAGCAATATTAGCAGAATGTGGTGGACAAGCTGTTGGTTTTGCCCTATTTTTTCATAATTATTCAACATTTCTAACTAAGCCAGGAATTTATCTAGAAGATTTATTTGTTTTACCAGAATACCGTAGGCAAGGTATTGGTAAGGCTCTCCTAACTAAACTAGCTCAGATAGCTTTAGAACGGAATTGTGGGCGGTTAGAATGGAGTGTCTTAGATTGGAATGAATCAGCCCAAGCATTTTACCGCAGCATGGGAGCATCTATATTAGATGATTGGCGAATTTGTCGCATCACAGAAAATCGGCTGAATCAGTTAGGGGCTGTGTTAGACTACGAAGATGAAATTATCTGACTATACTGAACTTTGATGGCAAAAGATAGATTTCATAATATTGTTAGAAAAGCTTTAGAAAAAGACGGCTGGAAGATTACGGCTGACCCTTATGAAATTAATCTGGATGATGTAGATTTTGAGATTGATTTAGCAGCAGAGCAACTTTTAGGAGCAGAGCGAGAGGGAACAAAAATAGCAGTAGAAATTAAAAGTTTTATTAGTCCATCGAATGTTTCAGAATTTCATACAGCCTTGGGACAATTTTTAAACTATCGGGATGCATTAAATAAAGTTGAACCAGAACGCCAACTTTATTTAGCTGTTCGTTTACCGATTTATGAAAGTTTTTTTCAACGTAAATTTATTGTATCGGCGGTTACAAAATATCAATTACGATTGATGATTTACGATGTCCAAAAGGAGGTTATTCATCAATGGCTGTAGAAAAATATCGGCAATATATTCGACACATTCTTTCCGAACGGCAAAAGCGAGCTTCGATGTCACGAAATGCCGAAGAGTATGAGGTGCAAACAATTTTTGACGAACAGCAAGACCACTATCAATTACTTTATGTTGGCTGGCGTGGAAATAAACGCGATTTTGGCTGTATTTTACATCTCGATATTAAAGATGGAAAAATATGGATTCAACACGATGGCACAGAAGAAGGAATTGCCAATCGATTGATTGAAATGGGAGTACCCAAGCAAGATATCATTTTGGCATTTCACGAACCCTATGTGCGTCAGTTTACGGGGTTTGGAACTTTTTGAGGCTAAGTTTGACAGCTTGTCATTTGACTATGGCAACAGCTCAACTGACAATTATGGAGGATATTCCACCGAATAAGCCGTTATTGCAGAGAGAATAGGAAATGAAAAGAATTATTACAGTCATACTGTTAGGCATAGCAATCTTCACCTTTGCCTTCAGTAGTCCAGCTTTAGCCGCAGATAGTGTTAGTGGAGGTAAATTATTTAGTGCTAATTGTGCTTCTTGTCATGCAGGTGGTAAGAATTTAGTTCAAGCTGATAAGAGCCTGAAGAAGAATGCTTTGGAAAAGTATAGTATGTACTCAGCAGAAGCCATTATTGCCCAAATAACAAAAGGTAAAAATGCCATGCCTGCCTTCCGCGGTCGTTTGAAAGCTAATGAGATTGAAAATGTAGCTGCTTATGTCCTGGAACAAGCAGATAAGGACTGGAAGTAGTCTAAACTCTAACTTGAAAAATTAATAATTAGCGGGATTTTTCGTCCCGCTAATTTTATGACTGGAAAATGTAAGTATTACTGAGTTATACAGTGATATTTATACGGAGGCTTTAAATTAAATTTATATTTAATTAAGCAAAATCTCTCATAAAGAAATAATTTAGTCTTTCATCAAAATCATAATATAGCAGTATTGAAATTGAATCACTAGCGTTCAAAAAGATATTCAGCTTCTTAAAGAAGTCGGGGATATAAAATTTGCGGAATAAAATAAAATTAGGATTAATATAGGAATCTGGTTTTATTCCTGAGGTTGCTTGTCTGGCTAGGGTTGGGGTAAATAAACGATAGAGCCGTACTGAGTCTTCTTCAAAAATCAAATAGGAATGCTATATACAAAAAGTGATATTAAGAATAAGTAAAAGGGAATACTAGACAGAGTAACAATATTATAAATAGCACTGCAATGTTAGTATTATCCAATGATATACTCCCTCTTTCTGGATATCGCATCACAGAGCAAATTTATTCGGGTAGTAAAACCTTAGTTTATCGAGCTATCAGAAAACAAGACCAAAAAATAGTGGTCATCAAACTGATGCGGAATGAGTATCCTACTATCCATGAAATTGCCCAATTCCGGAATCAATATACAATCACTAAAAACCTCAATTTGAAAGGCATAGTGAAACCTCTAAGTTTAGAAAATTACCGTAACGCCTATGCCCTGGTGATGGAAGACTTTAGCGGCATATCGCTCAAAGATTGGGGAAAGAGAAAAGAAAAAGATATTTTTAGCTTAAGTGAGTTTTTCCAGATTGCCATACAAATAGTATCTGCCCTAGAGGAACTGCATCGCGATCGCATCATCCACAAAGATATCAAACCCGCCAACATCCTGATTAATCCTAGCACTCTCGAAGTCAAACTTATTGACTTCAGCATAGCGACTCTATTACCCAGGGAAATTCAATTTCTCACTAACCCCAACGTCCTAGAAGGGACATTAGCTTATATTTCCCCCGAACAAACTGGAAGAATGAATCGTGGTATTGATTACCGTAGCGATTTCTATTCCTTGGGAGTGACATTTTTTGAAATTCTCACCGGACAGTTACCATTCACTAGTACTGACCCGATGGAGTTAATCCACTCTCATATTGCCAAGCAACCGGATAAATTCAAAATTCAAAATGACATTCGTGGACTCGCTAACGGTGCGCTAACAAAATTCAAAACTGAAGAGATTTCCCAAGTCATTTGTAACATTGTAATGAAATTGATGGCAAAAAATGCCGAAGACCGCTACCAAAGTGCCCACGGACTTAAGCATGACTTAGATATATGTTATGAGCAGTGGCAAGAAACTGGTAATATTCAACCATTCAACTTAGGTATTAAAGATATATCAGATCGTTTTCTCATTCCCGAAAAACTTTATGGTCGTCAACAAGAAGTAGCAAATCTTCTTGCCGCTTTTGACCGTGTGACACAAGGGACAACAGAAATGGTTTTGGTTGCAGGTTTTTCTGGTATTGGTAAAACTGCGGTAGTTAACGAAGTTCATAAACCCATTTTACGACAGCGTAGTTACTACATTAAAGGTAAATTTGACCAGTTTCAACGCGAAATTCCTTTATCAGCCTTAGTACAAGCTTTTAGTGACTTAATCGGACAAATTTTGGTAGAAACTGAGACTCAAATTCAACAGTGGAAGGTCAAAATTCTTTCGGCATTGGGTGAACAAGCTCAGGTAATTAGTGATGTGATTCCTGCACTAGAGCAGATTATTGGTGACCAACCAAAGTTTGTAGAACTCTCTGGTAATGCTGCCCAAAATCGCTTTAACTTATTATTCAAGAAATTTATTCAGGTATTCATCAGTAAAGAACATCCTTTAGTAATCTTTCTTGATGACTTGCAATGGGCAGACACAACATCTTTAAAATTTCTTCAATTATTAATGAGTCAAAGCAATGTATTCACTCAAAAAACTTTATTGTCTTCTATTGAAAGCAAAGAAAACTTATGGATTCCCACCTTTGATGGAGAATATTGGGAAGGTGAGGACACACAAAGTCTTGATAATAGCGAAGGTGGTTTATTATTAATTGGTGCATATCGTGACAATGAAGTTTCTCAAGCACATCCCCTTTGCTTGACAATACAGGAAATTGAGAAATCAGGAGGGTCTATTAATAGTATTACCCTACAGCCTTTAAATCAAAATGATTTAAATTGTTTGATTGCTGATACTTTATGTTGCCACGAGAACTTGGCTATTCCTTTGAATCAAATGGTTTTCGCTAAAACTAAAGGTAATCCTTTCTTTGCTATTCAATTCCTGAAGTCTTTGCACAAAGATAATATTATTAAATTTAATTATAGTGTTGGATGTTGGGAGTATAATATTGCCGAGTTACAAGTATTGTCTCTCACAGATGATATCGTTGAATTTATGGCACTTCAAATAGAAAAGTTGCCCAGAATCACGCAAGATGTTTTGAAATTTGCAGCCTGTATTGGCAATGAATTTGACTTAAAGACTCTTGCCATAATCAATGAAAAATCTGCCGTTGACACGGCATCTGAAATATGGAAAGCTTTATATGAAGGGCTAGTTTTACCTCAGACAGAAGCTTATAAATTATTTCAAAATGGCAAGATTTCAGTAGAAGCTTTTGATAGTAAAAAATCGCAGCAAGTACCACTTGGTAAATTTGAATATCCTCACTATAAATTTATACATGATAGAGTCCAGCAAGCTGCTTATTCTCTGATTCCTGAAGACCAAAAAAAGCAAATTCACTTGCGTATTGGGCAACTAATATTAAAAAATATCTCAGTTGCAGAACGGGTAGAAAAGATTTTTCAGTTGGTGAATCAATTTAATGTTGCAGTTGAAATTATCACAGATCAAGCTGAGCGTGATGAATTAGCTCAGATGAATCTAATCGCAGGACGTAAAGCTTTAGCTTCAACAGCTTATCTTGCTGCAAGTAAGTATTTAATTACTGGTATAGAACTACTATCAAATGATAGTTGGGAGAAAAAATATGAGATAACTATCGCTTTGTATGAAACAGCAGCAGAGGCTGCATACCTCAGTGGTAACTTTGAAAAAATGGAGCAATTAGTAGAGGTAGTATTAGCACAAGCAAAAACACTACTGGAAAAAGTAAAAGTTTGTGAAATTAAAATTCAAGCTTATGGAGCGCAAAATAAAGCATTGACATCTGTCAATACTTCTTTAAGCTTTTTGAAATTGTTAGGGGTGGAATTTCCTGATAATCCAAACCCACTTGATATTCAAGTAGCAATGGCAGAAATAACATCCAATTTATCTGGAAAGCACATTGAAGAGTTAATTAATCTCTCAGAGATGAAGCAGCCTCAGCTATTAGCAGCTATGTGTATTTTATCTAGTACTGCTCCTGTTGCTTATCAAGTTGCTCCTGAATTATTCTTACTTATTTGCCTAAAGCAAATAAATTTATCAATAAAATATGGTAATGCTTCCTTGTCTGCTTATGCTTATGTAGTTTATGGAGTGATGCTTTGTGGGGTAATAAGAGATTTTGAATCTGGTTATCAATTTGGTAAGTTAGCTTTAAATTTATTAGCTAAATCTGGTGCTAAACAGATAAAAGCTAGAGTTATGCAAGGATTTTATTCTCTTATCGAAATTTGGCACAAACATGTTAACGAAACATTAAAATGTTTACTTGAGTCTTACTCTGCCGGATTAGAAACGGGTGATTTAGAATTTGCAGCTTATTCTTTAATGTATTATTCGAGCTTTTCATATTTCATCGGTAGAGAATTGACTGAGTTAGAACAAGAAATGGAGAATTATAATAATGCTATTAGTCAAATCAAACAAGAAAGACCTTTGCATTGGAGTAATATCTATAGACAAATCGTCTTAAATTTGCTGGGAACTACGGACAACACATATTCTTTAATTGGTAAAGCTTACGACGAAAATCAAATGCTGCCTATCCATCTTGAAGCTAAAGATGCAGTAGGTCTTTTATATTTATATTTAGGAAAATTACATCTCTGCTATTTATTTCAAGAATATTTTCAAGCTGTAGAAAATGCAGTCTTAGCAGAAAAATTTTTAGATGGTGGCATAGGACAACTAGCTGTTCCTGTTTTCCATTTCTATGATTCACTCGCTAGATTAGCGGTATATCCTAACGTCACAGAAATTGAACAACAACAAAACCTCGAAAAAGTAGCTGCTAATCAAGAAAAGATGAAGCAGTGGGCACATTATGCCCCAATGAATTATTTGCATAAATTTTATTTAGTAGAAGCAGAACGACATCGAGTTCTTGGCGAAGCTATTGAAGCAATGGATAATTATGACCAAGCTATTACCTATGCCCAAGAACATAAATATCTTAATGAAGAAGCTCTTGCTCACGAACTTGCGGCTAAGTTTTATTTAGAACTCAAGAAACCAAAGATTGCTAAAATGTACCTTACTGATGCCTACTATGGCTACGTTAAGTGGGGAGCATTAGCTAAAGTTGAAGATTTGCAAAAACGCTATTCTCAATTACTAACTCCGATTATCCAGCAAGAAAAGCTTAATATCTATATTAATGATACAAGTACTGGTTCTATACGTATATCCCAAACTCTTTCTAGGAATAATGAAACAGTTCTTAGTACTAGCATTTCAGATATGCTGGATTTGGCATCTGTAATTAAAGCCTCTCAAGCAATCTCTGGAAAAATCGAGATGGAGGAGTTGCTTTCTGCATTGATAGCAGTTGTCATTGAGAATGCAGGAGCTTCTAAGTGCGCTATGATTTTGAGTGAAGGTGATAAATTGAACTTAACTGTTGCAGCAATTGGTTTGGGTTCAAATTTTGGAGATATTTCTACTCATTTTCCATCAATTAATTTAGATTCCAGTTCTGATGTTCCTATTACTTTGATTAACTATGTTAAACGTACAAGGGAAATCTTTGTAAGCGATAATACAAATATTGTTAACTTTCTAGTAAATGATTCCTATATTCTTCAAGAGAAACCGAAAAGTCTCTTGTGTATTCCTATTCTCAATCAAGGTAATTTACTAGGTATCCTTTATCTAGAGAATAATCTAACAACGGCAGCATTTACGCGCGATCGCATTGGAATTCTCAATCTCCTCAGTACTCAAGCAGCAATCTCTTTGGAAAATGCTATCCTCTATAAAAATTTAGCGCAAGCTAAAGAAAACTTAGAAAAATATAGCCAGACTCTCGAAGAAAAAGTCAATGAGAGAACACAAGAGTTAAACGACAGAAATCAATGCTTACACAAAGCTATACAAGAATTACACAGTACCCAAAGTCAATTAATTCAAAGTGAAAAAATGTCTTCGCTAGGACAAATGGTGGCAGGAATTGCACATGAAATTAATAATCCCATTAACTTTATTCATGGAAATATAAATCATGTTAATGAGTATGTTCAAGACTTGCTAAATTTAGTGAATATCTATCAAGAGGAGTGTCCCAATCCTTCTAGTCTGATGAAAGAGAGAATTGAGGGATTTGACCTCAATTTCTTATTACATGATTTACCAAAAATTCTGGATTCTATGAAACTTGGAAGCTCACGTATCCGAAACATTATTTTGGGATTACGGAACTTCTCACGCTTAGATGAATCAGAAATGAAACCTGTAAATATTCATGAAGGTATAGATAGCACTTTGATGATTTTACAACACCGACTCGAACCCAGGAGCGGACGTTCTGAAATAGAAGTTATCAAAGAATATGGACATCTACCAGAAGTTACTTGTTACCCAGGTCAACTTAATCAGGTATTTATGAATATTTTAAGTAATGCGATCGATGCTTTAGAAGAGTCATTTTTCATTGGTCATTCGTCATGGGTAAATGATAAAGAAAGAAGCCCTCGAGAACGCTTGCAATCATCAGAACTGACAGTAGATGTAGAAGGGGTACGGAGACAAATTCACATCTTTACTCAACTAACAAATACCAATAGGGTGATGATTCGGATTTCTGATAATGGCTGTGGGATGAGTACCCAGGTGCAACAAAAAATATTTGACCCATTTTTTACGACTAAATCAGTAGGAAATGGTATGGGATTGGGTTTATCGATTAGTTATCAAATTGTTGTGGATAAACACAAAGGTCAGTTAACCTGTTGTTCTGTTCCAAGACAGGGAACTGATTTCATAATTGAGATACCGATACACCAGGGATAATTGGGAATTGGGCATTAGTTATTCTTTCCCGCCCTGCTCCCTCATCCCTCAGCTCCTACTGGTTTATAAAATTGATTTTTACGGTTAGAGAGACGCGATAAATCGCCGTCTCTACAAGGAATCTATGCATCAATTATTTATTAACAGACTACTACTCTCTTTGAGATGATTTTATGATTTTGTAACGGGAGATTTCTGAGCAGAAATAACATCATACAGTTTTTTGGGAACGTCTTGTTGATCGGTAAAATGCTCGTTTTTGCTATGCCAATTAATGACTCGCTTCAACACTTTTTTGCTGATACTGGGCTGGAAAAATACAGTAGGTGGCTTTAGCATGTGTATCACTTCTAAGAATGTTTTGTGAATCTCAGCACTTTCAGTTTGTAGTAATAGAACTTGATCGAGATACCGTTGCATGAGTCGGCTGATGAAATCGGGTTGACCTCCTTCAGTTGTATCCCAACGTAAATCCTCACCTGTTGTCATCAACCAAGGTACAGCAATTACTTTGTTCAGTTGTTTTTGAAAATGCCGAGATAGACCGATTAAATTCCAGTCAAGATGGCTAGATAATTGCTGATTTAAACATTGATCTAGAGTCAATGCATCTATAGCGGCAACAGTCATACCTTGTCCGTAGACAGGATTGAAAGCACAGACAGCATCACCTACTAACACAAAGTTTTCTGGTACTCTTTTGAGTTTTTCATAATGACGCAGACGATTTTCTGTTCGTCGATAACCATAGATAGATGAGAGTGGCTGGGCATCTCTGATAGCTTCATAGATAGCTGGCGATCGCAAGCTACGGGCAAAGTCTAAAAAGCCTTCTTTATCGGTAGGTGGATAATCTTTACCTACACCTATGAGTGTGAGAATCCAACGATTACCTTCAACTTTATAAATTACACCACCACGATTGTTATTTGGTGGTTGTACTGTTATGTACAAACACTCCCAATCAAATTGCAAGTTAGTTGGAGGCTGATACCAGCAGCTGGAATAGCCCAAAAAAGAGTTGATCACTGTCTCTTCGGGTGGTGTGTAACCTATTGCTTCTAACCACTGAGGCGCTGAGGAATTGCGTCCACTCGCATCCACAACCAAATCAGCAATTAAATCTGTTTCTGGTTGGTTGCGAAAGCGTACTCGTACACCTGTAACGCTAGTTCGGTCTGAACTAGACAATAAAGAAATTACCTGTCCTTCTTGCATAAATACAAGATTGTCTTCAACAGCTAATCGGCGGCGGATAGTCTGTTCTAGAAGATTTCGGCTACAAGTGTGGGTGATTAAACCAGAATTAAAACGGGGTGCCCAACCAGCAAAACCCATCCAAGGCAGATCATTTCCCCAATCTATAGCAGATGCACCTGAATCGGCTAATTGAGCCTCTATACCAGGGAAAAGTTCTTCCAGCGACTCCAAACCACGCTTGAGTAAAGTATGGACATGAGGAGATTGGGGTACACCGTGGCGATGTTCTGCTTCTTCTCTTAAGTTATCCCGTTCAATAACTGTTACTCGCTCAAAGTATTTGGTCAGTACTTTTGCAGCTAGCAGTCCAGCGATACTTCCTCCAATGACAAGAGCTTGCTTACCGTGGCGAACAGTTGATTGTAGAGATGGAGTAGATACTTGGAAATTAGTCATCGTTTTTACCTTTTGAGAAAAGTTGGGTGAACAATGCCCCTGAATTCTGCTGTATGTGTTAAAGAACAACGATCGCACTAGCGACAACAAGACAATACCAGTAAGTAAACAGCATGTAAGTATGATGATCTTCTTGTGGAGAGCGATTCAAGACAATCCGCGCTGCAATCAACCAGCTAAATACTGCCAGTACAATATCACATAGTAAAGTACTGACAGTATTTACCGTCGGCATCATTAATATGAAATGGATAATTAATGGTAATAATCCGAAGCCTAGACTCAGTATGATTCGGCTTGTAGTTTCTCCAAAGGCGATAGGAAATGTGCTTCGGTTAACGGCCAGATCGCCCTCTATATCACGAAGATCCTGAACTGCGACTAGTGTACTCCAGATACCACCGATCAAAAATAGCCACTGCCAGGCGATCGGTGTAATTGGCGTTATCAATTGCCAGACTGCTGCAAGGTGGGCAAATGTACCTAATCCAATCAAGAAGTTTTTGGTAATCCAGTATTTATCCCAACCACCAAAGTTATGGAGAATAACAACCATCTGGCAAATTAAAGCCCATTCTAAAACCCCAAAGTACCAGCCTACAAACGTAAATAAGCCCATACTCAAAAACC
Source organism: Nostoc sp. C117 (assembly GCF_043099735.1). Lineage (NCBI taxonomy): Bacteria > Bacillati > Cyanobacteriota > Cyanophyceae > Nostocales > Nostocaceae > Nostoc > Nostoc sp. C117. Next base: position 7,483,890 of record NZ_CP170991.1, on the reverse strand, counting down.
ATCTCACTAAAGCTCCATGAAGTGAGATTTTCCCTGTAACGAGTGGGCGATTAGGCTTATTAATTCGATCTTCTTCTACACCAGCTATTTGGTTAGATAAGCAAAATGAGAAAAGATACAACCAGACAAATAGTGTGCCATATCCCAATGCTAAAAGTAATTCACTAAAAGATGATTGTACATAATGCGATGCAGCTACTATAAATAGTACTGGTGGTATGATAGTACTCGAAATATCACGCCCCGTAAATTGCCAAATTAAATCCAATTCTCGAAGCAGACTTTTGTATAAGCCTATGACTGGAAAACTTAAAGATATAACTCTACTCTGTGCATCCACGATCTTTTTATCCTTTGTAATTGTTGAATTAAACTAGTAGTACACCTATCCTATTTAGATCGTGAATATAAATTTTCAAAATAATCTCATGCACCACACGTATGGCAAAGTCTAGCCAGTCGCTTGGTGTTACCAAACTGGCGTTGAGGATCGGTTTCCGACTATCAAAGTTTTGCTAGAATACCAATTCAATTAATTGAGTAATCCTAAAATAACTTCTGTCTAAGTAGAGATTTAGATTTTTGATTATTGAATTGATGTACTAGAAAAAGACGCCCAGAAAAGAGATCGTAAAAATTTTTAGTATTCACAAACAATTTAGGATTACTGTAGTCATAAAAGTAACTTTATGGCTATAAGCTACTAAATAAGAAAATACTACTTACTACAGTGTTAAAGTATACAAAATGTCTTTTAGTGTTATTTGGTTGAAAGTTCTTAACCTGTTCATGATTATTTAACTTTTTTTCTATATTTGTAACCGTAGTCTTAAGTAATTTTAATTAAGTATAAGTAATATTTATGAAATTGTAATATAAAATACGTATTTTAGATAAAAAATACTTAAAATAAGGGTGTAATATATTATAAAAAGCTATAATTTTTACAGAAACTTAATTAACAAATTAGCCCTTTCTTATATTTTAGAATTCGTCTTGGAAAGTGGTTTATCGAAAATATTGCCCTTGATTTTTTCATTACATATATATACTTCATGTATATATATGTAGTATTTGCCAGAAATTAAATAGAATTTAATATCAATAAGCTTGCTTATATTTACTTAATAAAAACGAGATATTAAAAAAAAATATACATAAAATTAAATTGATTTTATTTTATGTAGTTAGACTTATCAAAAAAAATCATCAAAAATATAAAAAATATTCTATATACTTAGCTATTAAGTATTAACACTGATATGTTATGAAGTTATGACATATTTATCTGCTATAAAAAGATATATTATACCTGTGTAAGAAAGATTAAAAGTGAGCAGGAGATAGAATTCTCTATCAAAAGAGAGATATTAATATATACAGAAAACTTAGGTATAAAATAGATATAGTATAAAACTTTGTATCTGTTGGTAGATTGACAAAAAACAGAAATCTGTATTTAGAAACAATAACTATATCTAAGTCTGCAAAATCGGTGTAGTTTATATGTATTTCTGACATAGCTCTATTTGATGAATACTCTCAAAAAGCACTTTAGGAGAGGATTATAGGTCAATAAGCTATTATGCCTAAATTGAAGTGAGGTTGAGTATGAGGAGCGATCGCTAATTTAGAGACTTCCAAAGAGAAAAAACATTCAACTATTCCCAAAGAAGTAGGCGTTCTTGAAGTTGCTGCAAAATCTAGGGTGCTGTACTCGTACTTGGTGTAAATACGACAGTGTGTCTTTTGACATAGTTGCACTGCAACCGTGAAAGTACAGGTAGTGACTGTTTTAACTTAGTGTGATAGAGAAGTGAAAAAGTATTTTTCGTTGCTAACAGTAGGTTTACCGAGTTTACTGATAGCGTTTCCTGGCTTGGCTGCTGATACTGAAATTCAGCGAAGAAATAGCGATAAATCAACCGAAGCCATTTCAGATATTCCTAGTTTGAGTGAAATTGAGCTACCCGCTACTAATGCTGAATTATTAACTCAAGAATCTGCGCCAAATGAAATTGAGTCAGAAACAGGGTCAGAACCCAGCGATGACGCAGATATTTCCATAGAAGCGATCGGAGAAAAAGATAATCTGCCCGAATCTACGCCAACTTACGCCATTGATAAAGAAGAAATTGAAAAGCAAGGTGCAACCAGCCTAGCAGATATTTTGAAAAGAATGCCTGGTTTTGCTATCAATGATGCAGGTCATGGTGCAGATACTCATACAGGAACATATTATCGGGGTGCTTCAATTAATCAGTCTGTATTTCTGATTAATGGCAGACCAATTAATAATAATGTCAACACTTATCATGGTGGAACTGACTTAAATAGTATTCCGGTAGAGGCTATTGAACGAGTAGAATTATACAGTGGGACAGCCTCGGCTTTATATGGTTCTTCAGCCTTTGGCGGAGTTGTGAATATCATCACCAAAGAAGGTTATGGAAAACCTAAATTGAGTGCTAGTGCAGAATTTGGCTCATTGAGTTTAAATAATCAACAAGTGAGTTATGGTGGTTCATCTGATAATGTAAAGTACAACTTTAGCTTTGAGAGATTTTTTACAGATAACCGTTATCGTGTTCCTGTAGGTGCAGCAAATCGTGATAGTCAGGGATTTTTATCGAATGCAGACACAGCCACAAGTACATACTTTGGAAGCATTGGTCTAGATTTAGATAAAAAAAATTCTTTGAATTTAGATATTACTAAACTCAGCAGTCGTCGCGGTTTAATTTACTTTGGTTTTCCTCTCCAGCAAGACAGATTAGACCACGATGGTTTAAATGTTGGCTTATCTTGGAAAACTCGACTAGGTAATGGAGAAAGCTCTAATCTGACAACCTCAATTGGTTACAATCAAGATTATTTCAGCACCTATGGCCCTACAGGAGCATTTTACCGTACAGGAGTTTTAGATACACAACAACTCACAGCTAGAGTAGACCATGAATGGAAAGTTTCCTCTAATAATAAATTACGCTGGGGATTAGATTTGAAAAACACCGACTTAAACGGTGATGTTTTCAGTACGAATCCTATTAGGATTGCCAATAACGAAACTGAAAATAGGAGTTTGTTTAATACAGCTTTATTTGCTGTGAATACTTTGAATATTGGCGAGAATTTTTTGATAGATTTAGGACTAAGACAAAGCTTTGACAGCCAGTTTGGCAATTATCTTAATCCTAGTGTTGGATTACGTTATGCTGTCACTCCAATAGTCGCAGTGCGTGGGAGTTGGGCTGGGGGACAGCGCAATCCTGGGTTAGATCAGTTATATGTTTATGATACAGTTCATGGTTGGGAACCTAATCCTGATTTAAAGCCAGAAATTGGCTCCACTTGGACTGCGGGAGTAGATGTCAATTTTTCGGAAAATTTGATTGGACAGTTTACTTACTTTGGTAGTAGTATAGGCGATCGCCTGGGAGTGGTCGCCGGAAGATGGGCAAACATTGGATTAGTAGATACCAATGGTTTAGAAGCCGCATTGCAATTAAAAATTGCGGCTGGTTGGTCAACTTTTCTCAACTACACTTATACAGATTCCCAAATCAAAACAGGCTTAGAAAGAGGTTTACAGTTAGGTTTAATTCCTTACTCTGTACTCCAAACTGGTGTAGGTTATCAAAATGCAGGTTGGCAAGCTAACTTATATGTTACTTACAACAGTGGCGCTCGCAGATCTATCTTTAATAATCCTGGTGACAGAACTACAGATTTTGCACCATCTTTTGTGAATTTAGATTTAACTGGTCGTATACCTTTAACTACCAATTTAGGATTGACAGTTTACTTAGAAAATCTATTAGGTGAGCAATATGAGCGAGTTAATCGCATCTATAGCCCTGGTTTTACTTTTCGTTTGGGTTTAAGCGCCAATTTTTAGGTATTAAATGTAGAGGTTTTGGAGTTTCAAAATCTCTACATTATTGTGATGGAGATCCCCCCAACCCCCCTTAAAAAGGGGGGCTAGAGGGGATCTTCGCGTTTGACAACAGTCACTAAAGCACCATATTTTCTAGCCTTAGGTTAGGCTAAAGTTATAATGCAATCTACTTAACATTTACTTTTAATACAAAATCTAAAATTGCCATGAGAGCAAGAATTGAAAATAAAGTGCTTTTTATCCACCATGAGGATTTACCAGAGTTTAAAAAGGGTGGTTCGGTGGTGCGGAATTCTTATTTCTGGGCGCTACGTTCAATTGCTGGTCAAGCTTCGCGGTATCGTGATTGGGAATACGAATCAGAGGTTTGGCTAGCCCTTTCACGAATGCTTCTGTCGTTTGCTGAATCTGGGTATTTGGGTATTAGAGAAACCTTGCTGGAGTTTCCCTTATCTCAAGGAGAAATTCCTAATTTGCTGCGAGATGTGTCTACTTTTGAGTAGGGATGCATAGCTTTTGTTTGCAGAAAACACCGAAATGAGTAAGTCAAATGGCATTTTGTGAAAGCATTTAAGTATTTTGAGCAAATAATCAGGTATTTTCAGAAAGTAATTAAGCATTTTGATAAATTAATCAGCAAATATACTTGATGATTAACAATTGTGGCTGCACACGGCTGTAATTAATATTACATTACAAAAATAATGGTTGCACTCATTGGGCACTCAAATGAGGTTCAATCCGTCACGATTAGCCATCATGGACAAATCTTAGTTAACAGCAGTCCTGAAACAAGGGTAGTTATGAGAAGACAATTAAGATGCACCAATTAATGGAGAAGAACAACGTGAAAATAGCGATTATTACTAAAACATTACTTACATCTATAAGTTTGTTAGCTTTATTTGCACCAAGTCAAGCATCAGCTCAACTTATACCGCAACCTTGGGTTTCAGTTGGTGGCAAAGATGGCGATGTAACCTATGCTGTAGGAGCTAGGGCTTTAAATTTTGGGGTTGAACTAGGAACTGGCCCTGATGGTGCTACAGGAGTAGATGTTTTAAAATTTATCAGTTTGCCTGTAATTTCACCTTATGTAGGAGTTGGACTTTATTCCGAAGATAAAGGTGTTGCGGTTTCAGGCGGTGTTCAGGTAAGTGCTACAAATAACGTTTTTGTAGGTGCTGGTTACAATTCTATTCGTGGCTTTAATGGGCAACTGGGAATCAGATTTTAACTAATTCGTAATTATTGGCGAAACACTTGCGCGTAATTGTCTTTCTTGGTGGTCTTGAATTAGTTGGGGATTTAGACTTTAAGAGGCAATACGCTTGGTTAAGGGCTACTGGCAAAAATTTTGGGTTTTCGAGACGCGATAAATCGCCGTCTCTACAAGTGTTTTGGTCTTATCTGAACTGTATTGGTTTATAGTATACTTTGCGACTTTTCAAACAACCTCTAACTAATTAAATTACGAATTATCAATTATGAATTAATTACCCAGGGGGGATAACTGAAGTTGAAATTAACTCTCTAATATGTTCTGCGGAATCTTGTTGTAATGCTGATGCCACGATCGCCTCACTCTCCCCTAAACTTAATTTAGCGATCGCCTGTTTGATTGCAGGTATACTTTGGGGATTGACGCTCAATTCATCTAGCCCCAAACCTAATAAAATTGGTGTGGCTAAAGTATCCGCCGCCAACTCACCGCATAACCCCACCGAAATCCCCGCAGTATGGGCAGCTTGGACAGTTTGCTGCACCATCCTTAATACTGCTGGTTGCAGTGCATCAACTAAATTTGCTACGCGTGGATTAGTACGATCGCCTGCCATGACATACTGACTAAGGTCATTAGTGCCGATACTAAAAAAGTCTACCTCAGCAGCTAACCGATCGGCGATCGCTACTGCTGATGGCACCTCCACCATAATCCCCACTTGCATCGCTGCATCGAAGGGAATACCAGCTTGATTTAGTTCAGCTTGCACTTCACCCAGAATTACCTTAGCTGCACGTACCTCAGTTAACGTGGCAATCATCGGCAACATGATTTTAATCTGGTTTCCAACACTAGCTCTCAAAATTGCTCGCAACTGAGTTTTAAAAAGTTCTGGAAGACCCAAGCACAAACGAATTCCCCGCCATCCTAAAAAAGGGTTGGCTTCGGGAAAGCCTATCCGAAGATAAGGAAGTGGTTTATCACCGCCTATATCTAGGGTGCGAATAATTAGCGGCCGATTATCTAAAACTTGAGCGATCGCCTGATAGACTACTAATTGCTCTTCTTCAGTGGGGGCGCTTGTTCTATCTAAATACAAAAACTCAGTCCGAAGTAGTCCCACACCTTCTGCACCATTAGCCACAGCAAGTTGGACATCACTGATACTACCAATATTGGCAAAAATGCTAACTTGCCGACCATCACGAGTAATTGCTGGCTGATGCGCTGTGGCTCGTGCTTCCTGTTGGGCAGTTTGCCAAGCTTCTTGCTTTACTTGAAGCTGTTCCAGGATATGTGATTCTGGTTCTACCCAAGCTTTACCACTTTCACCATCTAAAGCCATGAGTGTACCATCCGCCAAGTACAACACCTGGGCATCTACTCCCAAAACAGCGGGAATACCCAAGGTGCGGGCGATAATGGCGCTGTGGGAAGTGGCACTACCAGAAGTAGTACAAATGCCTAGCACCTTTGTCGGGTCTAATCCAGCGGTATCCGAAGGCGTTAAATCAGTGGCTATTAAAATCGCTGGTGACTCAAGATGCAAGTTGGCGGGGGCATTCCCAGTTAGTAATCGCAGGACTCTTTGCCCGACATCCAGAACATCGTCAACTCGCTCTTGCAAATAAGAATCTTCTATTGTGTGGTAGGAGGTTACCACCTCATCGACTACGGCTTGCCAAGTAGCCTCAGCATTTAGGTGGTGTTCTAAAATACGCCCATAAGCCGCTTCTAGGAGTACTGGATCTTCTAAAAACAGGAGTTGGGCATCAAAGATGGCGGCTTCAGCATCGCCAATTTGAATCGATGCTTGTGAGAACACCGCCTGAATTTCTTGTTGAGCAGTGCGAATTGCTGTTTGTAAACGTTGCCACTCTGCCTCAACATTATCTACGTGGTATTCTGTAACTGTAATGGGAGTAGGTTGATAATGAACAACAGGTGCGATCGCCACTCCACTAGAAGCTGCAATTCCCAAAAGTTCCCCGTGAGATGCTGGGGTGACTTCATGCCCTAATGCTGATGGATAATTAAAAGTCGCATTATCTTCACCAAAGTTAGTGGCGAATAATACTTGCAATGCCGCCAGTGCTTCATCAGCATCCGATCCGATGGCACTAATTACTAATTCGTGTCCTTGACGCACCCCTAAAGTTGTGACTTGATTAATACTGTCGCCCCTGACTAACTCAGTATTTCTCGTTAAATTCTGCACCAAAATTTGGGATTGAAATCGGGCTGCTGTTCCCACAAACTGCGCTGCGGGACGGGCATGTAATCCTAAGCGATTGCTGACAATTAGCCGAATTTCTCGCGTTGGCGATTCTGTATTAATTGCTGCGATATTGCTATCAACAACCGCCACCGGATTATTAACCATACCCAATTGAGTCGCTTTTGCGGCTAATGCGCCCCGTGCTTCCGCCATCACTTGGTGAATATTTCTACCAGCCGCCGCAGCTACCACAGCCGCGATCGCACCTTCAACCAGAGGTGCTTCACACAAATACACTTTTTGCCGCTGTTCTACTGAGAGAAACTCTAGTGCCATTTCTGCACTTAGCAAAGCACTCCCCAAATCCATTAACACCAAAACACCAGCATCAGAAAAAACAGCAGCGATCGCTTCACTAACCTGAATCGGATCTGTACCCAACGGATTTTCGGGATCTTCAATACCCGCTGCAACCGCGATGGAGACTTGGCCTTGAACCATCTGGGCGGCGAGTTCCCGCACACCCAAAGCTAGTTGTTTACTGTGAGAAACTATGACAATTCCTACCACTGCCACACCGTCAACCTTTTTGAGAGGTTTGTGCTTAGCTAGTTATCCATTTCATTTTCCCATTCTGCACCGCCAAAATGCACCTATTATCATTAAAATTGCAACTGTCCGACAATATTCCGGTCTTTCCAGCTAGAAACCTGAACAGAATAGCCTTCTTTTACAGGAATACGCGGTGTCCACTCATAAACTCCATCGCTGGCGGTACGAGAAGAAATGTTTTGGATAAGTTTCTTCCCATAGTACAACTTAATCGAGACATCACCATCAAGATTATCTCGCCACAATATTAAATAAGGCCGATCCTTCTTGGCAACGACTTTACCGACTGGTTGACTGATGAAGATTTTTGACGCTACCTGATTTTGACTTTTCTTACGGAATCCCAGGTAATGAGGTAAATTTCGGAAAGCAGGATTTTCTTGTGAATTAGACTGTTGTGGAACGATAATATTCCCGCTTTGGGAATTGAACAAATAAGTCGATCTACCGCCGTCAACGGTAATGATATCGCCTTTGACTCCTAATTTGCGTAATAAATCCGCTCCCTCATCGAGAGTTGCTTGGTTGACCGTCATTATCAACAATAACTCGTCGCCTTTCACACCATCTTTGTTGAGAGTACCGATGAGTTGATATTTATTGACTTGATTTTTAGCTAATACTTTTGCTGGATGATCGCTGTATTCATAAGTGACGATCGCATTTTTTACAGTTTTTTGGTTCAGAGTAGCACCGCTAAGTGGATCGTAATTTGTAATGTATGCCTGTTTATCATCCCAGACTAAAGCCTTGAGGTGAATATTACGATAATATTGATCTTTTGGTTCTTTGATGGGACCGTAGGGACTATTGCCACCACTGATAACTACATCATTAAGTTTAATTGGAAAAGATAACTCACTACTAGATTCGTACTGCTCAAAAAAAGAACAATTAATCAGTGAAAAAACATTATTTGCGTAAAGTTCTTTATATTCATCTGTGACTTGCGAAAACAACTTCCTTTGGAAAAAAGGGCTGTAATGTCCACCTTCCCCTTTATAATATTTACCTTGATTTTGCCCCATATTATCAACCTCTCCAATAATTTGATCGATGTGCATTTTGCGGAGGTCAATAATTTGTAAATAAGCTTCGTTACCGTTTGTTAATTGTTTTTTATATAAAGCTGCACCTTCTATAATCTGGAGAGGCTGATATGAAGATAAAGGATTAAAACTTTGAGCAATGCAAAAGCTACTGAGAATTGGCAGCAAAAAAAGCAATAATAAATTGATTACAGGATTCATTCGTATTTTCTGCGATCAAAAACAAGTCTCAGGAATTATAATCTAGATTTTAATATTAGCTAGCTTTTGAAGTCTAAGTTTTGAGCCTCAGAAGGTCAAAGTTGAACGAACCTTAGTTGTCCTATAGTTTTGCTTTTGTATTCTTAATGGTATAAGAGATGACACCTCAATTTAAATACAGCACTCTCGCCCATCCCCAGGATATTCAACGGCTTGGGAGTATCTTTGACCAATGTTTTGTTAACGCACTTGGTGGGGAGGGAGTTTACATCAACCAAATTGGCGTGGAAAATTGTCGCATTATTCGTGAGTCAGAGCAATTAATTGGTGGATTGGCGACTCTGGATATGGGTCAATGGTGGGGTGGTGAGCGTGTACCAATGACGGGAATTGCCGTAGTGGGTATAGCTCCAGAATACCGTGGTTCGGGAGGAGCGATCGCTCTTATGCAGAACACCCTCCAAGAACTTTATGCTAGAGGGATACCGCTCTCTGCTCTTTATCCAGCAGTTCAAGGCTTGTATCGAAAAGTCGGGTATGAACAAGGGGGTAGCTGGTACATTTGGGAAGTTGCAACCAACGCAATTGGTTTACGACAGCAACCCCTACCTTTGCAACCAGTAGCGAGTATTAATCATCAAGTCTTTCACGAACTGTATCAAAAGCAAGCAAAACTCACGCATGGGTATTTAGACCGACATCCCGCAATTTGGGAACGATTAGTTCAAGCAGATAAAAACGAAATAGCCTATGCTTATTTCATTGGTGCAAAAGACCAACCCGAAGGTTACATCATCTTCACTCAACAACGAACACAAGATGGTGAAATTATCTTTGTCAAAGATTGGGTACTGAGAACAGTTGAGGCTGTACAAACTTTCTGGTCTTTTCTCGCCACCCATCGCTCCCAAATTCAGCGAGTGCGCTGGAAGAGTTCTGCAATTGATACTCTGACATTGGTGTTACCAGAGCAAACTGCCAAGATTTCGACTCAGTTTCGCTGGCTGCTGCGAATAGTAGATGTAGTCAAAGCATTGGAAATGCGGGGTTATCCATCGGGAATTCAAGCTGAACTGCACCTAGACATTCAAGATAATTTGCTAGATGGAAACAATGGTAAATTCATCCTTTCTGTTACCAATGGACGCGGTGAAGTTAAAAAAGGTGGGTTGGGTGAGTTACAGCTAGATGTCCGAGAACTAGCACCACTATATACAAATTTGTTTACTCCGTATCATTTGCAAATAGCCGGAAAACTGTATGGGACACAAACCGCTATTTCAGCAGCCACGCAAATATTTGCAGGTGCCTCGCCTTGGGTAGCTGATTTCTTTTAAAGGGAATAGGGAGTGAGTGGGGCAATAAGGGATTTCCAAGTAAAAAAATATTCCATCTTGTGTATGCAGAGGACGCAGAGGAGAAAGAAGCTGCCACTATGAAAATGCGATAATTTATTTTCTGGAAGTCCCTAAATAACTGGAGTTTGTTTCTCAGGTTCTGCCAAAAGGGGGACTGTATTCAATCAGACTCCCTTTTTTTCTTGACCATTCCCCATCTAGTCTTAGTCTAGAGATAATGATAATCAAATAAGGAGAGTGTGAGAGGAACGAGCGATGCTCGTTCCTCTCACACTCTTCCCATGATTATCATTATTGTATTACTTATTGTGGCAGACATACTACACAATTGTTAAAGGTCGCGGATACTTTGAGGCTGACAAGATAATATTTTTAATCTCTAATTCCATTTGATTTGCGTTCTCTCATATCGCTTTTAGTCTAAACTCCAGTTGATGAATGCCATTTACTCTGGGGAGACATCATAGGATATATCTGGGGTAAAATGAGTGAGCGCATTTCAATTCCAGTTGTCAATGCTCGTGATAAACAAACATACTTTGGTGCATTAGACTATAAAACAAAGGAATTTCTCACCTATTCTGCCAAGACAGGTAACTCGGAAAACACAATTAATTTTTTGGAGTATCTCCGCTCACAACGTCCAGATGCACAACTTTTAATTATTTGGGATGGTGCTAGTTATCATCGCTCTCAAAAAATCAAAGATTATTTAGATTCTTTGAATGCCAACTTAGAAAAAGAACAATGGTTGATATCTTGTGAAAGATTTGCCCCAAATGCACCTCAACAAAACCCAGTAGAAGATATTTGGTTACAAGGAAAAAGACTGATTCGAGAGTTTTATTTTTTCTGTCATTCCTTCTCTGTTGTCAAAGCTTTATTTGAGTTGTCGCTTAACTGTCAAATTTTTGACTTCCCTAAGCTGTAGATTTAAAGATTCCTGTAGTTACAGCAAATCAAGCCACAATATCGAGTTTAGCAAGGCGTGCTTCTATTGAATCGGCACTTAGACCCTGTACGCTTGCTTCTCTGGGGCTATCATACTCTTGCTAAGTTTATTGTAAAAACCTCTTGATTTTTATCAGCGATTGTGAGAAAGTCTGATTTAATATCTACAAAATACGGTAAAACGATAGATTTACGGGATTATTTAGCTTGACTGCAAACAAGCGGTGGTTTTAGCTATGCTTTAATCCCGACAACATCTGATCGGACTGATTACAACTAAAAAACTATAACAGCCATACGATGAAGGCATAATATCGGCATTTAGTGCTGGTATGACTGTCAGGAGAATCATATCAAGTTTGGGTGATTACTTCTAATAAAATCTATCAATGTAGGTAGAGTTGTAGCTTGCTTCCCCGTAGGAGTACGGCAGTAAAACCCAACATAAATAATGATCAAATGTTGGGTTGCTCTGCGATAAGTCCCTTATCTACGAGACGCTGTTCCCATTCGGGTTTACGTTCTTCAACCCAACCTATAGATATTATTAAGTGTTTAACCGAACCTGATATCACTCCTACGCAAGTTAACTTCCAGTAAAGTAACCCCAGATATCATCCCAAATCTGGTTAGATTAGCCTGTTTCTCTAGAAGTGAGAATTTCGTGTGTGACTAGTTTTTCTAGTTTTCAGATGCTCATGTATTCACTTATGACTAAATTTTTGCATTATTTTTTCCAGTGGAGAACATCTCATGCAATTAGATCCAAATTCTTATCAAGGTTCCGAACAAGATACTCAAACGAATAGTGAAGATAAACTGAAACAACCCCGTGTAGCTAGCAAAAGTTTTTTTGGTAGTCATAGCAGACGCTCATTTCTTGGTCGCGCTGGTTTATTTAGTGCCACTAGCGTTGTTGCAGGAGTTTTAGGTTCACCTTTCTCCTCAAAGAACGAAAGAGATATTGGAGATGTTGTACAAGCCCAAGCCGTCAACAGGCGGTATAATAATCGGCCCTTCGACTACAGCAAATTTGTTGATAAAGCCTATCGAGTACGTCTTCAAGCAGCAACACTTGAACGAAATATTCCGATTCCGGCCCATTTGACCAACGGCGATGAAGAGCGTTATCACAACAAAATCGGCTCTGATAGTAGGGGACTACCGCATAACGAACGAGGTGAAGTCAATCTGGAAGCTTACAACTCTTTGACCAGAGCGCTGACAACACAAAACCCGAATGATTATGAAAATATCATCTTGGGTGGCACCAGAAAGCTGGTCAATCCTCAAGGTCCCCTAGCAATTAGCCTAGAAGGGATCAATGCAGCGCAAATAGCTGTACCGCCCCCACCAGCTCTAGCTAGTGCAGATCGCGCTGCTGAAGCAGTTGAACTCTACTGGCAAGCTTTACTCCGAGATGTACCTCTTTCCAAGCTCCAAAACAATACTGACAACCCAAAAGTCTTGGCAGCCGTCGAAGACCTCAACAAGCTTTCGGCGTTCCGAGGGCCAAAACAAAATGGTCGTGTCACCCCTCAAACTTTATTTCGTGGTAGTGTCAACTACGTCGGTTCCGGTTCAAGTACAAGATATGTTACTCCGCCAGGGGTGCTAGATGGGCCCTATCTCTCACAATTTTTGTTGCTAACTATTCCTTGGGGAACTCAGTCTGTTTCGCCATTGATTCGTACTGCTCTTCCTGGTAATGACTTTCTACTCAATTTCGAGGAATGGTTGGCTATTCAGAATGGAGGTAGTTCCGGGAAATCCATTAAATATGACCCCAAAAACCGTTACATAGCCACAGTTCGGGATTTAGGTGAGTATGCCCATATTGGCGGTCCTACATATTTAGGAGCCTCCTTAATTCTTGGTAGCATCGGTACTCCTTTGAATCCAGGCAATCCCTACGTCAGATCGAAGACCCAAATTGGTTCTAATGCAACCTTTGCAGTGGGACATTTACAAGCCTTGCTTAACTTGGGTAGCTCGCGTGTGATTAGAGCGTCATACTGGCAGAAGTATTATGTACACCGCATTCTGCGCCCAGAAGCCTATGGTGGACTAGTCTACAACAACGTTGTGAATAGAACTCAGTATCCAATTAATTCTGAGGTCTTGAATTCTAATGCTTTGGCTCAGACTTTTAGCACCTTCGGCACCTATCTATTGCCCCAAGCATATCCAGAAGCATCACCAACCCATTCCTCCTATACAGGTGGTGCGGCTGCCACTGCTGGCGTCAATGTCACACTGTTGAAAGCATTTTTTGATGAAAACTTTGTTATCCCCTCACCAGTAGTGCCCGATCCCAGTGACCCAACAAAAGTAATTGCTTACAGTGGGCCACCACTAACTGTAGGTGGTGAGTTGAATAAACTGGCAACTAACTATGCTATTGGTCGCGGTCACGGTGGTATCCATTGGCGTTCGGATGGTTCTGCTGCTTTGGCTTTAGGAGAAGAGGTTGCTATTAGTCTGCTCAAGGATGAGAGACTGGGTTATAACGAAATATTCAATGGCTTCACCTTCACCAAATTTGACGGTACAAAAGTCACCGTTTAAACCGATTTTTGGCATTACTAGGAGTGCTGAGTAAAGGTATTTTACTCAGCAACACCTTCACCAAAAAAGAGGATAAAGAGATAGAGTCGATTAAAAAACTTAGTTTGGAAAGTAATTTTATTGATATCAATTGCTTACATTCCTGACACAATACAAAGATTCAACAATATATTAACAAAAACAACCAACAGAATAGGGGTTGTTCATCTGAAATCCAAAATAATATAAATTTTAAGCAAAGTTGAATCTTATTGATGAACTACAGGTATTCAATTAGAACTAGCAAAATTGAGAATATTAGAGATGTAAAAAAACATTACTTTCTCACACTAATATTCATTCAGGGAATAGCGATCGCACTCTTATTCATCAATACAACCGCATTTGCAGCCACAGTCAATCCCTGTCCCCAAGGGATGGCGATGATTTCAGGAGGAACGTTCAAAATGGGGTCTGATAATTCCAGTTTTGTGGAGGAGCGATCGCCTGGAGACATAACGGTGACTGACTTCTGTATTGATAAATATGAGGTAACAAATTCACAATTTAGTGAATTTGTCAAATCTACAGGATATGTGACAGTTGCAGAGCGTCCCTTATCTCAAGAACAGTTTCCCGATTTACCCGATGAGCAGCGATTACCGGGTTCCTTAGTGTTTGAAATGGCAAAACCGGGTGTCAAGCAAGTTTCCTTTCTAAGTTGGTGGCATTGGACTACTGGCGCGAATTGGCAACATCCTTTTGGCTCAGACAGTGCTATCGCTAGCAAATCGAACTATCCAGTTGTTCATATAGCTTACGAAGATGCTCTAGCCTACGCCAAATGGTCAGGAAAATCCTTACCTACCGAAGCCCAATGGGAATATGCCGCCCGTGGTGGCTTGGATGGTGCAACATACACTTGGGGCAATGAATATTCTGAACATAGAGCCAACACTTGGCAAGGAATTTTTCCCTTTTTTAACACCAAAGCTGATGGTCACTTGGGCATTGCTCCCGTCGGTTCTTTTGCACCTAATGGTTATGCACTCTATGACATGACCGGCAATGTGTGGGAATGGACTACTGATTTCTTTCAAGTCGGACGCGATCCCAAATCCCATCAAATTAATCCTATTGCCTTAAATCAAAGCTTTGATCCCAACAAGCCTGATGAGTCAGCGTTACACGTCATCAAGGGGGGATCGTATCTCTGCGCTCCCAATTACTGTAGCCGCTTCCGTCCGGCGGCGCGAGAGTCAGAATCACCCGATACGGGAACTACTCATATCGGGTTTCGGCTAGTTAAAAATTTGCCTTCCTGCACACTACCTATAAATCCAAAATCCAAAATCTAAAATCCAAAATTGTATGACTGATCCTCACAAGAGAGATTCTTTGTATGCATCTCTGAAGTTAAGTTCTGGTGCGATCGCGCAGCGTCTCCGTAAAGCCCTTCGGGCATGGCTTCGCTTAACGCGCAGCGTCTCCGATAGGAGAAGGAGAATCGCCTTTTTGACAGCCCTAACGCTAATATTTTCTAGTCTCTTACCTCTACCTGCTTGGGCGGACTATGGCGACAAATTGCCATTACCCCAATCATCTTTTAAAGGCAAAATTGGCCTTACTTACAAAGAATCCGAACCAGACTTCCCCAAACCAATTAAGGCTCCAGAAAATGCACCAAACATTTTGCTGGTGTTGCTTGATGATGTTGGTTTTGGACAAACCAGCACCTTTGGCGGCTCGATCGATACGCCTAATTTAAACCGTCTAGCAGCAAGGGGATTGCGTTATAACCAATTCCACACTACAGCACTTTGCTCTCCTACCAGAGCCGCATTGCTCACGGGACGCAATCATCATTCTGTGAATACAGGTGTGGTTGAGGAGTTAGCCACAGGCTATCCAGGTTATACAGCGATTTTACCTAGAAGTGCGGCAACGATCGCTGAAGTCTTGCGAGACTATGGATATAACACAGCAGCCTTTGGCAAATGGCACAATACCCCAGACTATGAAACCAGTGCAGCAGGCCCATTCGATCGCTGGCCGACAGGTTTAGGTTTTGAGTACTTCTATGGATTTCTGGGCGGTGATACCAATCAATGGAGTCCGGCATTGGTGGAAAATACCCAACATATTCAGAAACCAAATCGCCCTGATTATCACCTCACCCCCGATCTAGCAGACCATGCAATTAAGTGGATTCGTACCCAGCAAGCGATCGCTCCTGATAAACCCTTCTTTACCTACTTTGCCACTGGCGCAACCCATGCCCCACACCATGCGCCCAAGGAATGGATCGACAAGTATAAGGGTAAATTCGATCGAGGTTGGGATAAATTACGCGAAGACATCTTTGCTCGTCAGCTAGCATTGGGTGTAATTCCCGCCGATACTAAGCTCACTCCTCGCCCGGCGGAACTTCCAGCTTGGGATTCCCTTACTCCCACCGAGCAGAAAGTTTATGCGCGTCAGGCGGAAGTATTTGCAGGTTTCCTCAGTCATACCGATGCACAAATTGGTAGAGTCATTGATGCCATAGACCAACTTGGTGAATTGGATAACACCTTAGTCTTTTTCATCGCCGGCGATAATGGTGCGAGTGCTGAAGGCGGCTTAACAGGTAGTATCAATGAATTAAAAGTCTTTAATGGCGTAGCAGAAAGTCCTCAAGAAGTTCTCGCGGCTTTAGATGATTTAGGTGGGCCAAAGACCTTCAATCATTTTCATGCAGCTTGGGCTTGGGCAGTGGATAGCCCCTTCCAATGGACAAAACAAATTGCTTCTCATTTCGGCGGAACCCGTAATGGTTTAGTTGTGGCTTGGGGCGAACGCATCAAAAATCGTGGTGGACTGCGAAGCCAATTCCATCATGTAATTGATATTGCTCCCACAATTCTGGAAGCTGTGGGGATTGAAGAACCAGAGGTAGTAAACGGTGTAAAACAACAACCCATAGAAGGTACTAGCCTTGTTTATAGCTTTGATAATCCTGCTGTACCATCCCATCACAAAACCCAGTATTTTGAGATGCTTGGCAATCGTGGCATTTACGATGAAGGTTGGGTAGCAGCCGCCCGTCATGGACGCTTACCTTGGGAGCGTGTCTCCAAAACCACCTTCGATCAAGATAATTGGGAACTATATGATATTACCAAAGACTTCAGTGAAGCCAACGATTTAGCCAAGCAGAACCCTGACAAGTTAGCGCAACTACAAAATCTATTTTTGAAGGAAGCAAAGAAATACAAAGTTCTGCCTTTGGACGATCGCTTACTTCAACGGTTTGATGTCAAAATCCGTTCCAACCTAATCACAGGACGCAATAACTTTACTTATTACACATCTGTTGCAGGAATTCCCGAAGGCAGCGCTCCCAATATTAAGAATCGCTCCTTTAGCATCACTGCCGATGTGGATGCTGCTTCATCTGGTACTGAAGGCGTTTTAGTCACCCAAGGCGGACGTTTTGCGGGTTGGAGTTTATTCTTGCAAGAAGGTAAACCCACTTTTGCTTACAACTTATTAAATAGCGATCGCACAATCATTCAATCTTCTCAACCAATTGCGATCGGCAAATCCCAAATCAAATTTGACTTTACTTATGATGGTGGCGCTCCGGGAGCAGGCGGTACTGGTAAGCTATCCATCAACGATCGACAGGTTGCCGAAGGCCGCATTGATAAAACCGTAGGCTACCGATTTGGTTTAGATGAAACCTTTGATGTTGGTCAAGATACTGGCACACCTGCCGTAGATACTTACCAAACACCCTTTGCATTTACCGGCAACTTACAACAAGTCACCCTGGAATTGAAGTAATAAGGACTGAGGATTGGGGAAAGGGGAAGGGTTAAAGGGTAATTAATTTTCCTCATCCTCCTCTGCCCCTCTGCCCCCTGCCCCTCCGCAACTCTGCGTGAAAAAAATCATGAACGAAATCTTGTCACTAATCGATAAACTCGCACTTTTCACATTTATCGTGTTCACCATGCTGGGTGCAGGGTTAAGTCTCACCGTACAACAGATTTGGGAACCACTCCGCAACCTCCGCTTAGTCATCTCATCGCTGCTGACAAATTTTGTGCTAGTGCCACTTTTTGTATATTTGTTACTACAAGTAGTACATTTAAGTGAACCACTAAGAGATGGCTTACTGATCATGGCAGTAGCATCAGGGCCTCCAGCACTACCTAAACTTGCCCATATAGTCAAAGGCAATATAGCTTTCTCGGTGGGATTAATGATGTTACTAATGCTGGGCACAATTTTTTATATGCCGATTGTACTGCCCTTAGTGGTGGAAGGTGTGCAAATTAACTCTTGGGACATTGCCAAACCCTTATTGTTAATGATGGTTAGCCCATTAATCATTGGGTTATTCATCAAAGCAAAATTCAGTGCGATCGCCCCCATTATCCAGCCGATTTTGTTCAAATTATCTAATGCTGGATTGCTTTTAGGTTTAGTAGTCAGGCTGATAGTTCACACTAACGATATCATTGGTTTATTACAAACAGGTGCAATTTTAGTTTGTGCTATTTTCATAGTCTTCTCCTTTAGCGTCGGTTATCTTTTAGGCGGCCCTGGTATCGATACCCAACGAGTGCTAGGAGTAGGAACAGCTCAACGTAATTTTGCCGCAGCATTATTAGTAGCTACAAGTAATTTTGAAGATCCCAGCGTCGTGAGCATCATCATGGTGACGAGTATTTTAATGATGATCGTAGTTTTGCTCGCCGGGCCAAAGTTCATAGAACTAGACCAAGGAATGGGTATAGAGATAGAACAGGTAGAAGGTTGAAACTCTTCTGACTGCAAAAATATCTCTATTACTCGCTTTTCAAAAGAAATCAAAGCAGGGTATCGCTACACCAAAACAAGATATTGATCTGATTGAGAAAAGACTAAAGCGAGCAAAAGAGCATTACGCAGAAAACTATAACCACCCCATCAAAAGTGATTATAGGGAATAAGACTTGATTTTATCTGAATGTCTGTGATACTCTGCCTTCATGCTTAAACTACAGTTATTTGATATGTTAACCGTAGTTTTAAGTTTACAGTGTGCATCAAATGGGAATCACTCCTTATGCCAAAAGATTGGTATGAATGGCACGACCTATACGACACTGAGCCAAAATTGCAGCAGCGTCTAGAAATCGTGCAGGAATATATTGCTTACAGCTTGAATGCGTCGCCATCTGGAACTATCCGTGTCGTAAGTATTTGCGCGGGTGATGGACGAGATTTACTAGGAACTTTAAAAAATCACCCTCGAATAAATGACGTATATGCACAACTTGTTGAACTTAGCCCCCAGTTGGTTGAGCGTGGACGAGCAACTATAGAGTCTTTGGGTTTAGCCAAGCAAATTGAGTTTATCAATGGTGATGCAACTCTTGCCACTAACTATGTAGGAGCAATACCAGCAGATATCGTGATTGTGTGTGGTGTCTTTGGCAATCTGGCTGATGAGGCTGAACTCAATCGCTTACTAGATAACCTGAGTTTTCTGAGTAAACCAGGTGCTTTTGTCATTTGGACTCGTGGACACTCCAACGGTATTACCTACTCTGACAATGTGCGGAAAATTTTAAGTGCATCTGGATTTGAAGAAGTAAACTTCAAGCTTACGGCTACAGGAGATATGGGTGTTGGTCTTAATCGATACCTTGGTGAAAACTTGGCTGCACCTAAAGAGCAACATTTATTTGTGTTTTCCGGCATTCCTAGTAAAGCGAGGTAAAAAATGTCTATTCAAAACACAGTGTCAACTTGGGAAGAAGTTTTAGAAACTGCTAGAAAAAATACCTCTGCACGTAGAGTAAAGAGGACAGGACAATCTCCTTCTACTGCACCAATACCCAGCAGTTTACATAAACTTCCGCCAAACACAGAACCGCCAGTCTTGCTTTATCGAGATACTAATTCCTGGTGTCCTTTCTGCGAGAGAGTTTGGTTTGCTCTGGAAGAAAAGGAAATTCCCTTTGCAACGGAGTTTATTGATTTAAGTAATAAACCTAAATGGTACACTGACCTAGTTCCCACAACCCTTGTCCCAGCAGCAAAAATTGAGGGAAAGTTAGTATATGAATCCAAAGATATTCTCTTAGCTTTAGAAGAAAGGTTTCCACATCCAGCATTATTGCCGGAAAATCCAGAGGAAAATGCTGTTGCTAGGCAGTTGGTTGAAGAAGCTGAGACTAATGGTTTTAAAGAGATTGCTTACAAATTTCTGAGAGAAACACCTGTAGATGCTGATGAGTTGGCATTACAAGCAGCATTTGAGGCGAAGTTAGATGAACTTGAACAAGCTTTGGCTAAATACCCTAGCCCCTACTTTGTCAGTACATTTAGCTTAGTTGATATTATGTATAGTCCCCATCTAGATAGATTGGCGGCTAATTTACCTGTGTATCGGAGATATCACCTCAAAGGAAATCCTCGCTTTCCTCGCATTAATACTTGGTTTGATGCACTTAATCAGCGTCCTGCTTATCACAGGGTGAAGTCGGATAATATTACTAATAATTTATTGTTGCGTCGCAGATGGGGTGTAGAACCGATTGGAAATCCTTTACCTCTGGATGCGGCAGATAGTGAGAAAATTCAATATCGAGCCGAAGCAGCTGAAAGACTGAGCGATAATCGGGAAGTTGCGATCGCAGATGTTATCAAAAATTCTGGAGTCCAAGCAATAGCCGCAGATGGTGATTTTACCACAGTTAAAGATGCTGTTGATTTTCACCTGCGACAACTGGCTGATTATCTGATTCATGGCAATGGCGAAACTTTACCGGGTGGTCGGACTGGTGGTAAAGATAGTAGTGTTGATCCCCTATTCGCTGCTGTGGGAGCTATTACTTTCGCATATTTGAGAAATCGCATCTGCGCCCCTCGTGATATGAGTGCTGGTGCAGCAACGGCGTTTCGGGCTGCGATCGATAAATTATTGACATCTGTTTATTAATTTTGTGGGCGTTGCCTTATGCACAGACGCAGCGAAAAGTCGGAGCGCCTCTCAATTCTGCCGTACTTTAGAAACTTTATTGAGGAAAGGGAATTGCTAACAGTCCATAGTGAAAATGAACTACAATTAACTGCTGATGTACTGGTAATTGGTGGTGGCCCTGCCGCAGCGTGGGCAGCCTGGGCAGCAGCATCTCAAGGTGTCAAAGTCATCATTGTAGATAAAGGTTTTCTGGGTACGAGTGGTGCAGCGGCGGCTAGTGGTAACGGCATCATGGCCCCTTCTCCAGAGAATTGGGACAAAGTTTTATCGGAGCGTTATCGCGTAGGAAAAAACCTTGCTGACTCACGTTGGATCGAGCGTGTTATCGAAAAAACCTGGCTGAGTTTGCCCCTAGTAGAAAGTTGGGGCTATCGTTTCCCTAAAGAAGATGGGGAATCTGTGCGTCAGAGTTATTATGGCCCTGAATATATGCGGGTACTTCGTAAAAACCTTTTGCGTGTTGGTGTGCAGATTTTCGACCAAAGTCCTGCTTTAGAGCTTTTATTGGCTGACGACGGCTCAGTAGCTGGTGCAAGAGGTGTGCAGAGGCAAGATCATCGTACTTATACCGTTCGTGCTGGTGCAGTAGTCTTAGCGAATGGCGGTTGTGCATTCTTGAGTAAAGCATTAGGTTGCAATACTAATACAGGTGATGGATTGCTGATGGCAGTGGAAGCCGGCGGCGAACTTTCTAGTATGGAAGCTTCCAATCACTATGCAATTTCAACGGCTTTCAACGCCACTGTAACCAGGGGTGTCCCCTTTGGCTGGGCTAGTTATAGTGATGAAGCAGGCAATGATCTGGGTGGCTATATCAATGGTCGTCGAGATCCCTCATTTCTCCCTAATGCCCTGCTGAAAGGCCCCGTTTATGCTCGTTTGGATCGAGCCACACCGGAAGTTAAAGCAGTGATTGAAAAGTCTCATTTCATTGCTTTTCTACCCTATACAAAAGCTGGTATTGACCCATATACAGAACCAGTGCCTGTGACACTTGTTTTAGAGGGTACAGTCCGTGGTACAGGTGGGATTCGGATTGTGAATGATAATTGCGCTACAAAGGTTCCTGGCCTCTATGCTGCCGGTGATGCCGCATCGCGGGAGTTTTTAGCTGGTTTAGCTTCTGGAGGTGGTGGCCCCAATGCTGCCTGGGCAATCTCTACAGGGCAATGGGCTGGAGTTGGGGCAGCGGACTTTGCTAAGAGTCTGGGCGCTCATGCAAATGAACGGGTTGCGCGTCCTACTGGTCAAGTGGGATTGCGATCGCCTACGGTGGGCGGAATGCCATCGTCCTCAACCACTTCTGAAACATTCGATAGTGAGGCGATCGTGCGCGGTGTACAAGCCCAGATGTTCCCGTTGGAGAAGAATTACTTGCGTTCTGAGCAGGGACTTTTGGATTCTCTCGCCAAATTAGAAACGCTGTGGCAGCAAGTACAAGGGAACCCTAAACAAGATACAGTCCGTGATGTGGAATTTTCTCGGCGAGCGGCTGCTCTGACAGCTGTAGCACGATGGGCATATTTTAGCGCGTTGCATCGCACGGAAACGCGCAGCGAACATATTCGCATAGACTATCCCGAAACCGATCCAAATCAGCGTTATTACCAAGCAACAGGTGGCTTAGATAAGCTTTGGGTAAGGCGTGATTGGATTACGGATGCGATTGCTACACCACCAGTAATTACCACTCAAACCACACCCTCAGTATCAAAGTTGTAGCAGGAGCATATCATGATCGAGCTTGTCAGCCATAAACTCTGTATCAATTGCAATTTGTGCGTCCAAGTTTGCCCCACCAATGTCTTTGACTCCGTACCTAATCAACCACCTGCGATCGCCCGCAAAGAAGACTGTCAAACTTGTTTCATGTGTGAAGCATATTGCCCTGCGGATGCACTCTATGTTGCGCCTGAATCTCATACCAATGTTGCAGTCAATGAGGATGATTTAATTGAAAGTGGCATCATGGGTGAATATCGTCGCCTTTTGGGTTGGGGATATGGCAGAAAAAATAATAGTGAATTGGATACGGCTCATAAACTGCGCCAATTACCGCGTCCTTATCAAAGTTAATTTGGACTCTCTAAAGCACTTTTTGTTGTAGTTCTGGAAATACCTTAGAGACTTTATTCAAAAGATAATCGCCATAAGTCCCGCGAAATTCGTGGACACTGGCTTTATCCCAGCGATCGCTTTTATCATCATTCACTAATACATCGTTTAATTAAATGGGTTTGACTTCAACGTTGAAATTGGGATCAAAGAAGAATGGAAATGACAGGTAATGACTTGTTGATAAGTTCTGAACGCGGTGCGGTGTTTGCGCTCGAGCATATCCCCAATGTTGCATACGAACAAACTAGGAATAGGAGGTGCATCTATCCAACCAGACTTGAATTTGACTTGTAATTGGCACTGTCCAATGTAGACGTTATTTTAAAAAACAATATTAATGGTCAATGGTAAAGCGACGCAAGTAAAGACACCAAACCTCTTCTAATGGTAGCATTTCTTCTCCTACCCAAGCTAACCACAAAGGTTTGGTCACTCGTTCATTGCCTTGTGTATTGAGACGTTCAACCCTCATCAGTAACATTGGGCTTGTAGCAGCCTGACGCAAGTGTAAATCTTTCCACAACTTAACACGCACACGTCCTAATTTTGGGTCATTCATTTCCAACACAGATGTCGCTTCACTTCATGTTATTGGTTCATTGAGCTTAAATTTATCACCATACTTCTTGGGACGGCCAATCCCTGAATAAGCTCCTGGTTCACCCCATAAACACAGATTTGAGCATAATCGAACGAGAATATCTGCGGGAATATTGCCAAAAGGGGCGCATCCATATTCACTATCCCTAACTGAAATCGGTCTAACAGGTAAATATTTACACACCTGTTTTAGTTGCCAAGCAACTTCCCAACTCTGATGGTAACGATTAATAGTTTGTATTTTTTCTCCAGAGCCAACTTGCCATAGCGTGATATTTGCGGTTCCGGCAATTGCTAAAATTCTACCATCTGGGCTGAAAAGTACTGGATCTGAGTCTCCAGGGTCAGTATCACCTTCAACGTAGTCAGTGTTGATGGCACTAATCAACCTACCAGTTACAATTTCCCATATTGCGAACTCGGACATACTATGCTGAGTAGCTAAAAAGCTTCTGTCTAGACTGAAGATAATTTGGGCTGGAAACCCATAGTCACCAATGCCAAGTTTTCCCTAAACCACACAACCAACTATTGCAATCTACTCTAAACAGTCGCTACAACTTCCTCAATTTTGCTGATATTGTAACGCCGAGAATTTTAAATTGTGAGTGAACCATCCGATGTCCCAAAGTACTGAGCAATTGCTGTACAGGTGCTTCCTTCAGATATTCCTTGAAAATCACAGAGCAAAAAAAAAGAAGTAAGTATAGTATTTATAGCAAGGCTATAAAAATTTAGTAGCAGAATTAATTCCTAATGTTTAAGTGGTAGCAGATAGATTTTATGTGATGAAAGGTAATGTTAAAGATGAGTATAATTGTTTGCCCTGGAATTCATGAGCCAGAGTTAACTGAAAGCTTTAAAGTAGTCTTATTAGATATAGTTAGTAATAGCCCGATCGCTCCTAATTCCGCAAATATACTGATTTATCCAGGTAAAGATGTTTTAGTTTTATCAGCTTTGCATATTTTGGAGTTTTTGCGCGATCGCCTAAGCAACTCTCTAGAATCACCAATTATATTCATTAGCTTTAGTGCTGGCGTTGTTGGGGCGATCGGAGCAGCGCATCTGTGGCAACTCTTGGGTGGTCGTGTCAAAGCATTTATTGCTATAGATGGATGGGGGGTGGCACTACAGGGTAATTTTCCGATTCATCGCATGAGTCATGATTATTTCACTCATTGGAGTTCTAGTTTGCTCGGTAGTGGGCAAAATAACTTCTATGCAGAACCAGCAGTCGATCATCTGTCTATTTGGCGATCGCCCCAAATTGTACAAGGCCGCTGGGTAGATTCATCCTTTGGAATTTTTCCCCCCGGAGGTTATCTGACAGCAGCTGAATTTTTGCGTATGCTGTTAAAGCGCTATGAAGCAAATTAATCCGGACAATGGAGTGAGTAAATAGGATTTAGTCATTGGGCATTGGGAATTGATTATTTCTCCCCCTCCGCCCCTCGGTCACTGAGCGTTGGTCGTTGAGCGTAGCCGAAATGAACCGAAGTGCCGCCCCTTTGCCCCTCTGCCCCATCTACCCAAAGAAAGTAACTGATGTTTCCAACAGAACCTGCTGCTGTTAATAACGGGTTTGGCGCACTGCTAAAAAACCGTGGTTTTATGCTCCTGTGGATTGGGCAACTAGTGTCCCAGTTAGCAGATAAAGTCTTCTTTTTAATGCTGGTCGATCTGGTCGTAGACAAAAACAGTAGCTACTTACCTCCTTTGGGAGTAGCAAAAGAATCTATGTATCCCCTTTTGATGGTGGCGTTTACTATACCAGCGGTTTTATTTGGTTCAGCAGGGGGTGTATTTGTCGATCGCGTACCGAAAAAGCTGATTATGATCGGCTCTGATATTTTACGTGGGCTATTAACCATAGGACTTGCCTTTTTGCCAAGGAATTTTCATATCCTTTTTCTCATCACCTTTGCGGTTTCCACTGTCACCCAATTTTTTGCCCCAGCTGAACAAGCTGCAATTCCTTTACTAGTGCGACGAGAGTGTTTAATAGCAGCCAATGCACTGTTTACTAGCACGATGATGGGCGCATTAATTGTCGGTTTTTTGTTAGGAGATCCGCTGCTGAGTTTGGCTGAAACTGGTATAGCTAAACAGTACGGGCCAGAGTTAGTAGTGGCGTTACTATATCTGTTATCAGCTATAGTTATGGTGCCGATTCACTTTCGGGAAAAAAAATCACCGAGCGAAACTCCGGGCGATCGCATCGATCTTTGGGCTGACTTCAAAGAAGGCTTACGCTACCTCAAGAAAAACCGTTTAGTGTTAAATGCAATGCTGCAAATTACAGTTTTATACTGCGTCTTTGCCGCGTTGATGGTACTTGCTCTTCCCTTAGCAGAAAAGTTTGGTTTACAAGGAAAACAATCTGGACGCTTTATCGCCGCAGTCGGAATCGGTATGGTTATGGGTGCAGGTATTTTGGGCCATTGGGGCGAGAAAACACATCACAAACCTTTACCTTTGATCGGCTTTTTGAGTATGGCGGTAATTTTGGCTTTGGTTCCCTTTACTAATAGTCAAGCACTCGCAATCGGCTCGTGTATTTTACTGGGTGTGAGTGGTTCCCTGATCGGTGTACCAATGCAAACTCTCATTCAACAGCAGACTCCACCGATTATGCATGGTAAGGTCTTTGGCTTTCAAAATCATGCTGTTAACATCGCGCTTTCCGCACCACTGGCGATTACAGGCTGGTTAAATCAAGAATATGGCTTGCTAATTGTACTTCTAGGAATGAGCCTTGTGGTTGCATTTGTCGGTGTTTGGACTTGGAAAAATACCCGCAAAGTATTGCAAGACGTAATTTAACTGATGTAGGCTAGCAATCTAGCTTTATTTTGAATCTATAACAAATTAATCAGGATTAAATTGAAATTTTCTATTAAAATGAAATCTTAACTACAGAAATCAGCATTAACTTTAGCTATAGTCTGAGGTTTGATCGTGCCTTTACAAAGTGTCTCCGTGGGAGAATCACCTTCCCAAATTAGTATCCCACAAACTGAGAATCACAAACAGTCCCGTAATTCTAACCCGCCAGTCGCCCCCAAACGTGAATCTGGCGGTTTTGCTCTGCTTGACAGCCTTCGTCGCCACGGTGTTGAGTATATCTTTGGTTATCCTGGCGGAGCGATTCTGCCAATTTATGATGACCTGTACAAGGTGGAAGCAACTGGTGCGATTAAGCACATTCTTGTGAGACACGAACAAGGCGCAGCCCATGCCGCTGACGGTTATGCTCGTGCCACAGGGAAGGTAGGAGTATGCTTTGGCACTTCTGGACCAGGAGCAACTAACTTGGTGACAGGCATCGCTACAGCCTACATGGATTCGATCCCGATGATTGTAGTCACGGGACAGGTAGCGCGTGCGTCAATTGGTACAGATGCGTTTCAGGAAACTGATATTTACGGGATTACGATACCAATTGTGAAGCACTCTTATGTAGTGCGCGATCCCAAAGATATGGCGCAAATTGTCGCTGAAGCTTTTCACATCGCTAGCACTGGGCGTCCCGGACCAGTTTTGATTGATGTTCCCAAGGATGTAGCTTTAGAAGAATTTGACTATGTGCCTGTAAAACCAGGTTCAGTCAAGTTACCGGGTTATCGTCCCACTGTGAAGGGAAATCCTCGACAAATTCAGGCAGCAATTCAGTTGATTACTGAAAGTCGCCGTCCCCTATTGTATGTAGGTGGTGGTGCGATCGCCTCTAGTGCCCATGAAGAAATCAAACAACTCGCTGAATTATTCAACATCCCTGTCACAACAACCTTAATGGGGATCGGTGCTTTTGACGAACATCATCCCTTAGCTTTGGGAATGTTGGGAATGCACGGCACCGCTTACGCTAATTTTGCCGTGAGTGATTGTGATTTACTGATTTGCGTTGGCGCCAGATTTGACGATCGCGTTACAGGCAAATTAGACGAATTCGCCTCCCGCGCCAAAGTAATTCACATCGACATCGATCCGGCAGAAGTCGGCAAAAACCGCGTTCCCGAAGTACCCATCGTCGGCGATGTGCGAAACGTGTTAATTGACTTATTGCGTCGCTGCAAAGAAACAGGTGTCAAGGCCACACCAAATCAAAACCAAGAGTGGCTGAATCTAGTTAATCGTTGGCGGGAAGAGTACCCTCTAGTAATACCGCACCATGCCGACAGCATTTCACCCCAAGAAGTAATTGTCGAAGTCAGTCGCCAAGCACCCCACGCTTTCTACACCACAGATGTCGGACAACATCAAATGTGGGCAGCCCAATTTTTGAAGAACGGCCCAAGACGCTGGATTTCTAGCGCTGGTTTAGGAACGATGGGTTTTGGCTTACCTGCGGCTATGGGTGCTAAAGTCGCATTTCCCGATGAAGAAGTCATCTGTATTAGCGGTGATGCTAGTTTCCAGATGTGCTTACAGGAACTGGGGACACTAGCACAATATGGCATTAATGTCAAGACGATAATTATTAACAATGGCTGGCAGGGAATGGTACGTCAGTGGCAGCAAGCCTTCTATGGCGAACGTTACTCATGCTCGAATATGGAAGTAGGGATGCCAGACATTGAGTTATTGGCAAAAGCTTATGGCATTAAAGGGATGGTAATTAGCGATCGCAGTGAATTAAAAGATGCGATCGCCGAAATGCTGGCACACAAAGGCCCAGTCATCGTAAATGCCCACGTCACCAGAGACGAAAACTGCTATCCAATGGTAGCCCCTGGCAAAAGCAACGCTCAAATGGTGGGTTTACCCAAAAAAACACCTAAAGCGGCAGCAGAGCCAGTTTATTGTAGCAACTGCAATGCCAAAAATGCTCCCAACCATAACTTCTGTGCTGAGTGTGGAACAAAGTTGTAACGCTTTTTGATAATTCTGACCTGATGATACTTGACTCCTAGAGTAGGGGTTAAAGCAAGGCGATCGCGGACTCTTCCCAGAGGGCGATCGCCTTTCTCATGCTTTAATGTTAATGTATAATTTTATACGTGTTAATTACTAATGCAAAAAATGTTTACGACAAATCACCCTGCTCTAAATTGCATTGTTAGGGGGGTGTTGGAGAGGCTATAGTTTTCCGTTAAAGGAGAAAATTGTTAAAAATTACTGGGCCTTGGGTTTGTTGGGTTGCGCTAAAAAGGTGAACGCTTTTTTATAAGACGGTATGCATAGCTAACATTACAACGTTAGTCATTAACATTACAACATTAAGAAGAAACATTACAACGTTGGTCATCAACGTTACAACATTAAGAAGAAACATTACAACGTTGGTCATCAACGTTACAACGTTAAGGAGAAACATTACAACGTTGGTCATCAACATTACAACATTAAGGAGAAATATTGCGTGAATTACTGATATTTCATAAGATAAAAGGTGTTACATAATACTTGCAGATGACTATGAACGAACAGCGCCTACAAGCTTATTACCAGTTCATCGAAAGCTTGCTAAATTGCCCTAATGGGGAAGAAGCAGAGATTTTAGCAGCTAATACAGAATTGCTTGATGCTGGCTTTTTGCAGGCGTTGGCAGCAGTAGCAGATCATTTTGCACAGCAGGGTGATGAAAATATTGCAAACTGGTTGAGAAACCTAGCAACACAACTCACCCCGAAAACTACCCCCATCGCCCCAGACGATATAGACACTTACGATCAATTTTTAATAGAAATACTGCAAGCAACAGCAGACAGCAACGGCGATGCTCAAGTAATTTACCCATTGCTGGCAGCAAATACCGATAAACTCAATCATATTTTTGCTGACTTATTGCGCGATTGGGCAACAAATACCCTAGCAGAAGCGGAACCAGATAGAGCAGAATACATCGCCTACGTAATGCTTGAATTGAGTAATCTGATTAGCGATTTTCCTTTGGGTAGCAAAGCCAACAACATGGAAATTGCGATCGCTGGCTACGAAATAATTGCCCTCACTGTTTACACCCGCAGCGCCTTTCCCCAAGATTGGGCAATGACGCAAAATAATCTGGGGATTGCTTACAGTGAGAGAATATTCGGAGAACGAGCCGAGAATATTGAATTTGCGATCGCTGCTTATAGAGCTGCTCTGGAAGTTAGAACCCGCAGCGCCTTTCCGGAAAAATGGGCAAGCACGCAAAATAATCTGGGGAATGCTTACAGTGACAGAATATTCGGAGAACGAGCCGAGAATATTGAATTTGCGATCGCTGCTTATAGAGCTGCTCTGGAAGTTAGAACCCGCAGCGCCTTTCCGGAAAAATGGGCAAGCACGCAAAATAATCTGGGGAATGCTTACCGTAACAGAATATTCGGAGAACGAGCTGAGAATATTGAATTTGAGATCGCTGCTTATTCTTCTGGACTCTCTATATATACCCGTAGCGCCTTTCCTATTGATTGGGCAAGCACGCAAAATAATTTGGGGAATGCTTACAGTGACAGAATATTAGGAGAACGAGCCGAGAATATTGAATTAGCGATCGCTGCTTATTCTGCTGCATTGGAAGTATATACCCACAGCGCCTTTCCTGTTGATTGGGCAATGATGCAATATAATCTGGGGAATGCTTACCGTAACAGAATATTCGGAGAACGATCTGAGAATATTGAATTAGCGATCGCTGCTTATTCTGCTGCACTTGAAGTATATACCCGCAGCACCTTTCCCCAAAATTGGGCAAGCACGCAAAATAATTTGGGGGTTGCTTACGGTGACAGAATATTCGGAGAACAAGCCGAGAATATTGAATTTGCGATCGCTGCTTATTCTGCTGCACTGGAAGTCAGAACCCGCAATGCCTTTCCTATTGATTGGGCAATGACGCAATATAATCTGGGGATTGCTTACAGTGACAGAATATTCGGAGAACGAGCCGAGAATATTGAATTTGCGATCGCTGCTTATTCTGCTGCACTGGAAGTCAGAACCCGCAACGCCTTTCCTATTGATTGGGCAATGACGCAATATAATCTGGGGATTGCTTACCGTAACAGAATATTCGGAGAACGAGCCGAGAATATTGAATTAGCGATCGCTGCTTATTCTGCTGCACTTAAAGAAGTATATAGCCACAGCACCTTTCCTGAAAAATGGGCAAGCACGCAAAATAATCTGGGGATTGCTTACGGTGACAGAATATTCGGAGAACGAGCCGAGAATATTGAATTTGCGATCGCTGCTTATAGAGCTGCACTGGAAGTTAGAACCCGCAGCGCCTTTCCGGAAAAATGGGCAGGTATGCAAAATAATCTGGGAGAGGTTTACCGTAACAGAATATTTGGAGAACGCGCCGAGAATCTGGAAATGTCAATCGCTGCTTGTTTTGCTGCACTAGAAGTAAGAACCCGCAACGCTTTTCCTGAAGATTGGGCAATGACACAAAATAATCTGGGGGCTGCTTACTCATACAGAATATTTGGAGAACGCGCTGAGAATCTGGAAATGGCGATTTTTGCCTATACTACTGCACTAGAAGTTTACACCCGCAACGCCTTTCCTGAACAATGGGCAACCACGCAGAATAATCTGGGGGCTGCTTACTTATACAGAATATTTGGAGAACGCGCCGAGAATCTGGAAATGGCGATCGCTGCTTATTCTGCTGCACTGGAAGTCAGAACCCGTAACGCCTTTCCTAATGATTGGGCAATGACGCAAAATAATCTGGGGATTGCTTACTCTGAAAGAATATTTGGAGAACGCGCCGAGAATCTGGAAATGGCAATCGCTGCTTATTCTGCTGCACTGGAAGTCAGAACCCGCAACGCTTTTCCTGAACAATGGGCAACCACGCAAAATAATCTGGGGATTGCTTACGGTGACAGAATATTAGGAGAACGAGCCGAGAATATTGAAAGTGCGATCGCTGCTTATTCTGCTGCACTGGAAGTATATACCCGCAGCGCCTTTCCTCAAAATCATGTAGAAACTTTATTCAATCGTGGCAAATTATACCAATACGAACACCAGTTTAACTTAGCTTACGGTGACTTTGTGGCGGCGATAGAAACAGCAGAAGCTTTGCGAGATACAATTATTTCTGGCGAAGAAGCCAAGCGTAAGCAAGCAGAAGAATGGAACAAACTTTTTGCAAGTATGGTGGAAGTTTGTCTAGCCTTGAGAAGGGACACCAAGGCAATAGAATATATCGAACGCAGCAAAACTCGCAATTTAGTAGAACTTATCCTCAACCGCGACCTCAAAACTATTTTCCCTCCAGAAGTTGTCACTCAACTAGAACAACTTCGAGACGAAATAGCCAGTGGTCAGTATCAACTCCAAAATGGCAAAGCCGAAAATCCCACAGACTTAGCCCAACATCTCCAGCAATTGCGACAGCAACGCCAAGTATTACAAG
Organism: Nostoc sp. C117; assembly: GCF_043099735.1. Taxonomy (NCBI): domain Bacteria; kingdom Bacillati; phylum Cyanobacteriota; class Cyanophyceae; order Nostocales; family Nostocaceae; genus Nostoc; species Nostoc sp. C117. The sequence continues at coordinate 7,451,730 of NZ_CP170991.1, read as the reverse complement.
ACAGCTATCTACCTGTTGGTTCTGGCTTTAGATTTGACCAGTTCCAAAAAACTTTAGACAAAGGCACTGCGATTATAGAATGGTACATCACTACAGATAGAATTCTCACTTTTGTTATCAAACCTAACAGGCAAGAATTAACATTTTGGCAATCACAACCAGAAGACTTGAATGCCTTAATTGATTGGAGAAATAAATATCTGGTTGACTACTACAACCAGCAAGACCAATATAAAATTCAATGGCAGAATCAGCTAGAAGAACGGCTGAAACAATTAGCAGAAATTCTGCATCTTGAGGAAATATTAGCCCCATTATCCCAAGAATGCGACAGATTAATCCTAATTCCCCATCGCTTTTTGCACCTGTTTCCTCTCCATGCTTTACCTGTCAAGGAATCATACTTACTTGACTTATTCCCCAACGGCGTAGGCTATGCACCCAGTTGTCAACTCCTGCAACAAGTGGAACTGCGTCAACGTCCTGACTTTCAATCTTTCTTTGCTATTCAAAACCCTACAGAAGACCTTTTTTATGCAGACGTAGAAATAGAAAGTATTCAGCATTATTTTCCGATTGAAGAAACAACAATATTGCGTGGGAAAGATGCTAATCGAAACGCTTTAGATACAAAAATAGCAAATCTAGCAGAAGTAAATTGTCTTCACTTCTCATGTCATGGTTCTTTTAACCTGAATACCCCTGCTAATTCTTGTCTACTTTTAAATGGTGCAATTGTTAATGAAAAACTTGACCTCAATAAATGCTTAACTTTGGGTGATTTATTCAATAAAGATTTTAATCTCAACCAATGCCGTCTTGTTGTTCTTTCTGCCTGTGAAACTGGTATAGTTGATTTCCAAAATACCAGCGATGAATATATTGGCTTACCTAGTGGATTTCTTTATGCAGGAAGCTCAAGTGTAGTCAGTAGTCTTTGGACAGTTGATGATGTTTCCACAGCATTTTTATTCATTAAATTCTATCAAAACTTACAAAACTATCCAGAATTAAAACAGGGAGATATAGCAGTTGCTTTAAATAAAGCTCTGACTTGGTTAAGAAAACTGACCAGTAAAGAAGGAGAACAGCTTTTACAGCAAATTCAGCCCTATATTGATGTTATGTTTGAAGGACAAGATGACATTCTTAAAGAGTTATTTATTGATGGGGCAAAAACTAAACTTAAATCTAATGCACAACCCTTCGCTAATCCTTTTTATTGGTCAGCTTTTACAGCTATTGGTTATTAGAATTAGATGAATTGGAATTACACCATGTTTTGACACCTTTTTTAGTTAAATAAATAACAACAGGTGTAGCAATAGCCTGGGGAATTTGACCTGTAGCCGTTAAACTACCAACAGCAACAGTTAATAGTCCAGTCATTAACTCATCAATAAATGTTTCATCACAAATAATATGACTAAACTTTTGCGCTAACTCATCTAAAATCGGGTGTGATTTAGTAATAGCAACATTATATTTAGGAGCAAGTAAATTTACAGCTTTAGTTAAATCTCCACGAGATGCTTCTATGATTTTAATTGCATAGAGAGCGTCATCTAACCCTGCAAATTTATCACGATATTCGGCGATTTCTTCTGAAGTAAGGATAATAGAGTTATTAGTCATGTTTTTTCAATCATACTCACGTTTTTCCAAAACTAGCATAATGTAGGTATGAGTGCAACCTTAGCAATCTACCTATTAGATTGACTGACTATCAAACATCCTCTAATAAGTATCAATTTTGAACAGATCGCTCCTCTCCCTCTGACGGGAGAATGGTCGGGGTTTTATAAGTTAAGAGTAGGAGATTATCGAGTCATCTATGAATTTGATATAGATAGTCAGTTAATCATCATTACTAAAGTTTGTCATCGGAGTGAAATTTATTAGGGTGGATGAGCATAATTATTTGGATGCCTGGTAGAGTTAATTAGCGGCATAGTCGAAATGGAAGAAGCCGATCGATCGCGACGCCGAATAGCCCGTCGTAGACATCGCTCCCTAGAACATACAATACAAATACTAGGCATAGGTTTTGGGGATGGTACGATTATCTCCAGCGTAATCGTCCAACACATAAACATGAGATTATAGCAGTTTGTAGTTGAGTCCAATACAGACCTAACACCCAACCCCTTCCCTTTTAGACTAAGTAGCGTACACAAATACTAAAGACCTCGATCGCTTAAGGGAACTAACTTTTTTATACGCAGATAAATATATCCTCTGCGTATTTTTTATAGAAAAAAGATTTATCCCAATGTATATTTCCACATTCTTTTGGGAATCATAAATCGAGGAAGAGTTATAACCCGCCAGGTATGACTTCCTGAAATATCACGTAACTTTTAGAGGATAATTATGTCTCAACGTAGGTTGCCTAAAGGCCGTAGCATCAGTTCAGTTGCTTTAGAACCAGAAGTAGCGATCGCAATTATTGGACTATTTTCCGCTGCTGCTGATGGTGAAGGTATTTCTTCCACGGAAGAATATGCTTTGAGTGAATTTCTCGGTCGGGTTGGCTTATTTGAAGATTACTCCGATGACGACTTTGAAGAATTAACCGAGAAAGTCGTCAGCTTGATTGAAGAAGAAGAACCAGAAGATTTAATTGCCCAATCTATTGAATCCTTACCAAATAAAGCTTATCGAGAAGCTGCATACATCACAGCTATTTTAGTAGTAGGGATTGACGAAGAAGTACCCGAAATTGAACAAGATTACATCTCTGAACTTCAAGAAGCCTTAAGAATTTCAGACGACCGAGCGCAAGAATTGATAGACGGAGTGTTCGGGGAAGAAGAAGAAGAAGAAGAAGAATAGTATTAATTTATTCCCGTAGAACAGGCGTTGAAAAAATGCCACACTAAGTTATTATCATCAAGTAGTTTTGATAACTATGTGATGAGCAGAAAAATTTCTCTTAGCTTAATGCTGCTGTTTCTGGGTACTCAAATTGGTGTTAGCCAGCCAGCAGCTAAAGCACAAACCCCAGTTGCACCGACAACTTCCACAAAATCAATTTGCTCTACCAAATTGGGAACAGCTATAGATGCTGTAATCAATCGTCCCCTATTTAGTCGGGTGCGCTGGGGAATTTTAGTGCAACCCCTGTCAGTCGGATTAACTCTTTACAATCGAGATGCTGAGAAATACTTTACTCCCGCCTCTAACCTGAAATTGCTGACAACAGCAGCTGCATTGCAACAGTTGGGTGCTAATTTTCGTATTCGCACCTCAATTTATCAGAATGGTAATGGTATTTTACGTATTGTCGGTAGGGGAGATCCCAGTTTAAGTGATACTCAACTGCAAGCATTAGCAAAACAGTTGAAACAGAAAGGTATTACTCAAATTCAGCAATTAATTGCCGATGATAGTTATATTCAAGGCGATATTGTTAACCCCACCTGGCAATGGGAAGATATAGAATCAGACTATGGCGCACCAGGTGGCAGCTTTATTCTCAATCAAAATATTTTTAGCTTAAAACTTGTACCGCAAGCTGTAGGGAAACCCTTACAAGTGGTATGGACTGATGCCAATGAGTCCAGACAGTGGCAGATAATTAATCAGTCAGTAACTATTGCACAAAATCAACCAACTTATATCAATGTAACCCGGGAATTATCAGGAACCACATTGCGAATTCAAGGACAACTAACAGCGAATTCCGAACCGTATTTAGTAGATTTGCCTGTAGTCGATCCTAGTTATTACTTTTTACGGCGTTTTCGTACTGCTTTGGCAACAGAAAAAATTACCATAGGAAAAACATTAGTACTACCTGGCGGTGTTAATCAACAGGAAATAGCATTTGTGGAGTCTCCACCTTTATCTGAGTTATTGATGGAAACTCTTCAGAATAGTAATAATCTTTATGCTGAGGCACTATTAAGAGCATTAGCTGTAGAAAAACCCCGAGTTAAAAATCAGACTAGTGCTGATGTTGGCTTGGAAGTTGTCAAAGCGAGTTTAACTAAATTAGGAGTTAATCCAGCAAATTATGTTTTAGTAGATGGTTCAGGTTTATCACGTCGTGATTTAGTAACCCCAGAAGCTTTTGTACAAACTTTGCGCTTAATTGCCAGAACCCCAGCAGCATCTGTATATCGTGCATCTTTACCTGTAGCAGGAAAAAGTGGAACCCTAAAAGGCCGTTTTCAAGGTACATCTGCTGAGGGCATTGTGCAAGCTAAAACAGGTACCTTAACAGGTGTGGTTTCCCTATCTGGATATGTGAATCCACCTAAATATCAGCCATTGGTTTTTAGTATTATTGTCAATCAATCAGAACAGTCTGCAACAGTTATGCGCCAAGCAATTGATGAAATCGTTGTTTTGCTAACACAGTTACAACATTGTTAATAAATATTGAGAAAATTTCCATTTTCCATGTTTACATTTGCTTAGTCTAATAATTTGCTAAAGCGATCGCAGTCTATTTTTTATCGAATATCATAACAGTCCTACTATCAAGAAATTCAGTAGACCGAAAAGTTTGGCGATCGCTCTATGATGGATACCTAGTTTGAGTAAAGAAATAGTTATTTTGAGAGGGTGCTAAAGGCTTTAATATGTTCAAATTCTTTAGCGCGTTTTTGTATTTGATTGCCAATGCGATCGCAAACTAATTCACATAATTCAAAAATCACAGGATCGCTGATCGCATAGTAGACGCTAACTCCCTTCTGCTCACGGGACACCAAGCCCGCTTGAGTCAATATTTTTAAATGTTTTGAGAGGTTCGCTTGTCCTAAACCTGTAGCTTCACCCATTTCGGTAACGTTCATCGGCCCGGTTCTCAAACAACTCAAAATCTGTAAGCGACTGGTTTCAGAGAGTACCTTGAAATACTCAGCAACGGGAGCAAGGACTTCAGAAGTATTTTTTGAAGAAACGGTCTTTGACATAAAGATTCAATTTATTATCTATCTTATATTACTATATAGTTATATTTTGTATAAATCTATTGCAGTTTCTGATGTCTGGGGTGATGCTTCGTGGGCAGCTCGCTGAGTTACAACAATTAATGGCTGTACAGTACCGGCATCTCATCAACAACTACTTGGGGATTTTTATATGATACTTTGTCCCTAACTTGTAAAAGAGAAAAGCGCTCTCTAGACAGAGAGCGCTGATATTGTGGAGTTGAGGAACAAAAATAAACAACTAGCTAGTAGTTCGCCAAGGAAACTTGGCGGGGTAAAGGGTAAGGGGAAAAGGGAAAAGGTTTTAATTCCTTCCCCAAACCCCAGTCCCCTTTTCCCAGTCCAAATCTAGCAATTTTGGGTTGGCAGACTACTAGCAACAGTAGGAGTAGCTAGAGCTACAGCTTCAACTGGAAGCTTTGCATAGTCATTAAAAATAAATGCTTGAGGTTGAGGAAAAAGCTAAATCTGGCAAAACAACTTCCACTCTTATACCTACAGGTTCCCACAAAATCTACAAATCTCCAGCTTTTATAGCCTAAGCAGGTGGCAGGTTGACATCTTTTGCCAAACCGACTGTTTTCAACAATCCAATTGCCCACCAAGTCATATCGAAGTTTGTAATGAATTAAATCTCACGAAATACTTCCTCAACAACCACAAATTTAATCAGATTGGGGATTGGGAAAAGATACAAAAACGCAGAAATATCATCAAGCGCTGAGGTGAAGAATCTATCAAAATATGGCGTTGCATAGTTGCAGGATGATTTAGCAACTTCCAAAATTTTCCTCCTGCTTGCCCTAATTGATCCCACTGTTCTGCAACGTCGAAAATATTACTAAGCTGTCGCGCCTACAAGTTGCATCATCATCTTTTAGGTAAAACCTTCAAACTCTCTCCTCTGCCCCTCTGCTGCCTCAAAGTGCAAATTAAAAGCACAAGAGCTTATGCATCTACAGAGCTAAATGTTGTAATCCAGTCCCTTCATTTCTACCACAGCACTTTTAAAAGTACGCTCTGTGCTACCAAGCTTTTCTTGACGAGTAATCAAGTCAAAGATATGCTCACCAATCACAGCCTTCACATCTGCTTCCAACTCATGAATAACATCTCGATTCAGACTAAAGGCATAGTTTGCCTCGTCTACAATCTTCTGAATCATTGCTTCATTTAGAATTAGAAAATTCAATGCTTGAAGGTACTGCTCTTTAAATTCCCGTCTAGCTTCCGGGGTAGGAATCTGTTCAAATTCATGCATTGCAGTACCGCGATCGCTTGGTAAATCCATTGCCGATCGCGCAATATTTTTCAATGCTTGCCCGCCTGATAAATCTCCCATGTAGCGAGTATAGGCATGAGCAATCACTAACTCCGGTTGTGTGTTGGCAACCTCACGAATGCGATCAACATATACCTGACCCGCTGGAGAGGGAACAATCTGCGATCGCCAATTTTCACCGTAATAAAAGGCTAAATCTTTCTCCAAATTTGCCTGACGATGCAGTTCGGGAAAGTACATCATCCCAACGATCGGATGATGCTGATAGCGCTGTAGTTCTTCTTCCAAAGCGCTGTAGACAAAATAGAGATCCGCCAACAATTTCCGAAAAAAGCTCTTTTCTACTACACCTTTGAGAAAGCATTTCATAAACGCCGTGTTTTCCGTCATTGTATGAGAATGTTTCGTGCCTTCTCGCAAGCGAACATCTAAATGGCTGCTCATGGTGAAACCCTTATTGCTAAAAATGTTGTTATTTTTGGGCAAAAGTCACATTAGTCCAATCGTGAGGCTGGAGAAAAATTTCGGTAAGTTGTGCTTCGGGTGTGCCTGGTTCTGGTTCATAGCAATATTCCCAGCGTGCTAGAGGTGGTAGAGACATCAGGATAGATTCTGTTCTACCGTTGGTTTGCAGACCAAAAACAGTTCCCCTGTCGTAGACCAAATTAAACTCTGCGTAACGACCCCGACGGTACAGTTGGAACTGACGTTGACGCTCGCCATATTCTATTTCCTGTCGCCGTTCGACAATGGGCAAATAGGCGGGTATAAATGCTTGACCGCAAGACTGCACAAAGGCAAAGATATCTTCCCAGTTCCGAGAGACCGTTCCGACTTGCTGACTGTAGAGTGCTGCGGGACTATCTGTTTGAGAACCAACATAAAGCTTGCCACTAGCATCCTGATAGTCAAAGAAGATGCCACCAATACCTCGTTGTTCTTGGCGATGCTTCAAGTAGAAGTATTCATCACACCACCGTTTAAAGGCTGGATAATACTGTTCATGGTGGACATCACAGGCATTTTTGAGAGTCTGATGAAAGTGAATTGCATCCTCGGCAAAGGGGTAGTATGGTGTTAAATCAGCCCCACCACCAAACCACCAAATCGGGCCTGCCTCAAAGTAGCGGTAGTTAAGGTGTACTGTTGGTACATAAGGATTACGGGGATGCAACACCATTGAGGTTCCCGTAGCAAAAAACTCATGTCCTGCGGCTTCTGGACGTTGAGCCAAAATTGCTGGAGGTAGGCTATTTCCCCAAACTGCTGAAAAGTTCACGCCACCCTGTTCAAACACCCGCCCTTCTCGAATCACGCGAGTACGTCCTTCTCCACCTTCTGCTCGTTCCCAGTGGTCTTGCTGAAAGCGTGCTTTTCCATCAAGTTGCTCTAAGGCTGTGCAAATTTCATCCTGTAAATTCTGCATGAATTGCTGCGATCGCTCACGTGAATCCTGGGGTATCGTGTTAGTAGGTGATGCCAGCAATGTTGTGTGATTTCTAGATTCTTGCAGAGAATTCTCCCAATGACGACCCATATTAAAACCTCTGAAACTTTGAGTAAGGGTAATTAACACTAAATAACTTTATAGCTATATAGTCGTTTTAATGTGAAGAGGTTTCAAAACTTAATAAATTATTTAAACCCAAGTCCTCAAAGGCTTTCCGTTTATATTTTCGCTTTGCTACTTTACTAAAGGATTGTAAAGAGGTCTAGCCAAATCATCATCCTCATTATAAGTTGATAACTATAAAGCTATTCATTTAATTGCCGCATCACTCATGGTTAATACCCTATCCAAGCCAGAAATTAAAACCCCCAGCAAAGAAACTGTACTCACCCCTCGGTTTTACACTACAGATTTTGAAACCGCAGCCAACCTGGATTTGTCTGCCCAGGAAACTCAGTTGCAGGCGATGTTAGCAGAAATGCGGACAGACTACAACCGCCACCATTTTGTTCGTGATGAAGCGTTTGAGCAGTCTTGGGAACATGTTAGCGGTGAAGCAAGACAGGCATTTATAGAATATTTGGAACGCTCTTGCATTTCTGAGTTTTCTGGCTTCTTGCTATTCAAGGAATTATCCCGCAAGCTCAAAAATCGCAGTCCAGTGCTAGCGGAAATATTTCAACTGATGGCGCGTGATGAAGCTCGCCACGCCGGATTTCTCAACAAAGCAATGGGTGATTTTAAAGTCTCCCTAGATTTAGCCACTGTTACTAAAACCCGCACCTATACGTTTTTCCCCATTGAGTGGGTACTTTACACCGTTTACCTGTCAGAAAAAATCGGCTACTGGCGTTACATTATTATTTTCAGACATCTAGAAAAGCACCCGGAAAACGAATTTTACCCCATCTTCCGCTACTTTGAGAGTTGGTGTCAGGACGAAAACCGTCACGGAGATATATTCAAGGCGTTATTACGTTCTCAACCGCAACTATGGAACACCTGGAAATCTCGGCTGTGGAGTCGCTTTTTCTTGCTATCGGTATTTGCTACTCACACCCTGACAGTTCATGAACGTTCCGGGTTCTACAAATCACTGGGACTTGATGCCACAGAATTCGATCTCCAAGTTGTCCGCAACACCAATGAGACTGCGGGACGGGCTTTTCCGGTGATGTTGAATACCGAACATCCCAAGTTTTTCCCACGGCTGCAACGCTGTGCAGGTTACAACTTGAAAATTGCAGAGATTGAGAGCAGTTCTGCGCCGAAAGTTGTGAAGTTAATTCGCAAACTACCTTTAATTGCAGCAATTGTTTGGAATCTGCTGTTGATTTACCTGATCAAACCCATTAATACTGAGGCTTTACGGGGGACGGTTCGTTAGCTATTAGCCAAGATAGCAACAGACTCTACGTAGCGAAACAAATATGAATGCAATACAATCTCTGCCAGATCCACAGTTTTCTTCTGTCTATGGTCCTGTCAAATCTTGGCGATTTGGGAGTTCGCTGGGTATTGACCTTATTGGTATGGTATCTACCTGTTCTTTTAACTGTGTTTACTGCCAATTGGGAAAAATTCAAAAGCATATAAGTCAGCGGCAGATTTTTGTACCTACAGAGCAAATCTTCCGTGACTTACAAGCAATTACGTCGTGGGAAGATGTGGATGCAGTCACCCTTAGCGGTAGCGGTGAGCCAACCTTAGCGCTGAATTTAGCAGAAATCCTGGCTGCTGTTAAAACAGTCACAAAACGACCAACTATAGTTTTGACAAATAGTACTTTACTAGGCGATGGCACAGTACGCAGTGCTTTGAAACTGGCAGACATTGTGGCTGTGAAACTAGATGCCATTTCATCAAATCAACTACAGCGAGTTAACCAACCTGTAGCGACAATTGATTTACCCGATATACTGGCGGGCATCGAGCAATTTCGGCAAGAATACCAGGGATTTCTAACTATTCAAACGATGGTCTTATCTCCTTGGAAACCAGACATTCTAAGAGATTATATCCAACTATTACAACATATTAAACCTGACGAAATTCAACTCAACACTCCTTCTCGCCCCCGTGTCTTGGTTCGTCAGTTGGATGCTAGGGGTAATAACGTCACAGAATCCAGCAGTTATGTTTGTCAAAATCTCAGATGTGTCAGTCCTAAGGTACTAACTGCGCTAGCTAAACAAATTTACGAAGTTACTAAAATTCCAGTCCGTTGTCCTCCAAGGGCTTTGCTACAGTTAGGGACTTCCAACTAAAAAATATCCTATCGCTTTGGTATGCCCTACGCCATTACTAAGTGCTGTATTCAGTGTTACAATTGCCTTCCTCAGTGTCCTACAGGTGCGATCAAAGTTATACAAGGTGAATACTGGATTGATCCTACTTTGTGTAATAACTCCCGGTTCGCCGACTTTAAATTGAGTTAGAAAAAAGCTGAACGATTTAGTAGGGGTTCTAGTTTACGATACAAACGTACTATAGTCCCGACTTTGCGCGTAGTTTACCGCCGTAGGCATCGCATAAAAATAGAGTTTTTAGAGCAGGGTGGTAGTTCAAGGTAAATTTAGGGAAATGGCTAAAACCATTACTAAACGAAGATTTTCTGTTTTTCGGTAATTTCTCGAACTCCAAAAAAAATGAGAGAACCGGGAGTAGTAACTTCTTAAATTATGTGAACGCCTATCCCAATTATGAGTCAAACATATGTGACACCTGTTAAAAATGAAAATACAAGGCTAAGTCATGATATTGCACGCCTTGACCAAAAAAACTTGTGCTATTCTAAGACCGAATAAATGCTGAGATACTTAATTAAATTATTACTTCAATATTTGAGGTATCAAATTGTCCCTAAATAAATACATTCATCTGTCCATTCAGCAAGGCTTGAATTTGGAAACAGAATCCATTGCAACCTTTCAAACTCAACCTGTGGCGGCAATTGTGGAGCAACCATTGCCGTTGATAACAGATAATGTGACTGTTGATGAAAAGGTTGTTGAAGATTGTCAAAGTTGGCTGAGTTTTCATCCGGTTTGGGGACAATTGCCAGCAGAGGCACTGCAAGCGATCGCCCGTCTTGTCGATTCCGAACAACCAGACTATCTCACCGTCATCTATGCCTATCTACCGTTAACGCTAGCAGCCAATCTGACCCATTATATTCCTGCTGCGATGACTGAAGCAGGGCAGATTCTCCCAGTTTTCGCACGGACACTAGGTTACAGTGGTGCAGACTTACCGACGCTCACCTGGAGTTTGGACGTGGCTCAGTTCTTGCAAGGTGTTACTCTACTGTCAGTGATGGTGTTCAGTCCCTATCCACTTTTGCGGATTACGAAGCGATCGCTATTCAAGAATATTCCTCATCTATTGCTAATGTTGGGTTTTACAGTATTCTTTTTTAATTTCTCCGCCGATTTTTAGCAATAATTTAAGCACTATTACTTATTGACAAATTGTTGATGATTTTCGACTTGTCAGCAACGAGTGCGATCGCCCATCTTCAATCATAAATTGTACCATTGGGCATGATCGCTCCTTGGAAATCAACGTTAGTGAGAATAACTCCAGTTACAGCAGTTTGCAGATTGGCTTTTCGCAGAATCGCACCATTGAGGTCAGCATAGCTCAAGTCTGCTCTTTGCAAACTGGCTCCACTAAGATCCGTCGCCAAATCTCCCCACTGGATGCTTCGACTGAGGTCTGCCCGGCATAACTTCGCTCCATCTAAGTTAGTATGATGCATACAAGCCGCTCTCAGGTCAGCGTAGCTCAAGTCTGCCCCAGTTAAAACCGCATATCCCAAATCTGTGCGTTGATTGGAACTAGGACGTAAATCTGCTTGAATTAGTAGAGAACCAGAAAGTTTTGCACCATTTAAATTAGCACCACATAAACTAGTTTTGATTAAGTTGGCTTTGTCTAGACGTGTCTGAACCAGCTTTGCACCAGTCAAATCAGCCTCACGCAGAATGGCACAATACAAGTCTGCTTGACTTAAATCTATTCCCCAGAGGATCGCTTCACTCAGGTTGGCCTCCCGCAAACATGCTTGGCTGAAGTTGGCTTTACCAAGTCGTGTCTGACGTAAATCGGCATTGCTAAAATCTGCGCTTCTGAGGTTTGCATTGGTTAAATCTGCTTCTTGCAGATTTACTCGCTGAAAGCTTCTTTCTCCAGCAGCATAGCGTTTGAAAATTTCATCTACGTCCATTATAGTTACAACCTTTAATTTACAATTGCTGTGCTGTAAGTGACTAAAGCGATCGCAGTTTTATAGATGTTGCGATCGCTTTAATTAACTATCTTCGGCTGAAAACTACAAATTGTATGCAGAACGAGAAGCAGATGCACCTCACTTTAGCCATTAAAAACGCGACTGCGCCACTTATTCAAACGAGCTTCTCCAACTGCGGCAAAGCGTCGGGTATCAGCGATTTGCTCTTGCAAAGAAGTAATCTGTTTTGCAAGACCATCGGTTTGCTGTTGCAAAGATGTGTATTCGTCTGTACTTTGATAACTAGAAGACTGCCAACTACTACTGAATTGTGTTGTACCAATGCTGGCAAAGGGTCGTAACTCCGCTAGTTGTTGTTGTAAAGCTGTAATCTGGGTTTCTTGTTCTTGAATTTTTTGGCGCAAGCTTTGTTCGGCTGTTGTACTAGCTGCAATAAATGTATTAAATGGATCTGTGCTAGATTCTGGTTTGAGCTTGAACAGATCGGCTAACAATGTACCAACATCTGTTTGTTTGAGCTTACCGTAAGGAGTATTGGTAATTAGCGATCGCACCAACTGAGGTTTATTATTTGATGTTAAGTTCTTGTCGCTGCTAGAATTGCTCCGCACTAGTTGCAGCATATTGGTAAATTCTAATATTTTTGCACCCGTTTGGGTTTTGTAGCCCCGGTAATATGGCACTATGTTCTCGCCAAAGGCTTTTAAATACTCGTCACTATCAAGGTAAGAATCAATATCCGCCTCAAAACCCTGTTCGTCTAGAATGTTGCTGTGATAGGTGGTCTCGGAGTAATCTTCAGGAGCGCGACCTAGCAGATGTTTGAAGTTCAATTCAATCGCCCGGTAGCGATAAACGTTATTAAAAAATCTGGAGCGATACAACTCTGATTTGGCAACCTGGCGCACAAACTCACGAACATTAATTATCCCTTGCTTGAATTGTGATTCTGGAACAATGAGCCGTTCACTTTCCATCACGTAAGCATTGCCCAACACTTGGCGATAAACAGCCTGAATGACAATTTCGATATCATCAACTGAAGCACCAGACCGCAGTTCAATTGTTTCTATCTGGGAATATGCTTGATATTGGCTCTGTCTAATTTCATCATCTGAAAGTCTTTGCATAGTTCAGTTGGTGGGGATAGGTGTGACTAATGGTTGGGAACAATAGATAAGCTGTTACGCATTTAATTTGTACATTTACCTGATGACTGATGACTAGACCTCTTGCAAAAATATATTTTTGCAAGAGAGGGAAAAGGGAAAAGGTTAAAGGGAAAGGATTTTGAGTTTCTTTACCCTTTTCCCCTTCCCCTTTACCCCGACTTTTGCAAGAAGTCTACTGATGACTGATGACTGAAAACCCGTCAACAGTCATCAGTCAACGGTTAACAACCATCAAGAGTGTTTATATACTTTAGATGTGCATCAGCTTAAGATTAAGTTATCAAGTTCTGGGATATTTTTCAGTTACATTTTCTAACAAACTGAGACGGCTAACGGTTAATAAATAACAGCCAATCATCATCAAAATTAGCAGTTAGACATTAATAGTTAGCCGTCAACCCTCTTTGGGAGGAATTCAAAATTCAAGACTTATGTTGGAACTTTTAATTAGAGCATATTCCTAAGTCGAAGCAAGCTAAGTACAGCATCTCTCAAGGACGCACATCAAATCTAGTATAGAATCCACCATATTTTATCCAGTATTGTTTCAATGTGTGATGAGGTGTATGTAAACTTGCTTTTGCCTGATATAGAATAACTTGGCGATGATCGCCCATCCAAATTTTATTAATGGGGTCAACAGATATTACACTTCCTCCTAAAGAAGCAACACATTCTGAAAATCTTTCAATTGTCGTATATTCTAATGTCTCGAATATAAAAAAGTTACCAGAACAAATCAAGTGGCGGCTGCGAATCCAGCAACGCATTTTTTTTTCAGCCTGTGGAGGTAACATTTTAGTTTTAATACATTCAAGCTGAATTAACATAAAGCGCTCACTGCATATAATTCCTCAGCAAAACTTTCTCGTTTTTCAAAGCGCAAAGGTCCAGCAGTTGATCCCCATATTTGTTCATGGGTTTCAATATCCATGCCTCTGTCTAAACTTAGCCAAGTATGCTCAGTTACTTCCACTTCGCTAACAAGATATGTCTGGCGACCATTGCGGCTAATTACACATTCATTACCCGGTTCGACACTACCGCGAAACATTTTATCTTCTCGGACAAAAACCATCGAACAGTTATAGCGCCGTTGAATGCTTTCTGCGGTGATGGTTTTGAGGATATCTAATTCACGAGCAGCGCCTGCATAAAGTATAGGATCTTTCAAGCTGTAATTTTCGATATAAATGCGATCGCCACAATCAACTAATTTATGTACTCCCTGGCGATAGGGTGTCCATAAATCGTGGTCATATACTTGTTCCGAATAAAAACCAATGGCAGAAAAAAACTCAAATGGTAAAGGACGAAAAAAAATGTGAATGTGCGCGTAAAGTTGAGGATTTGCAAAAGATTGCTTTTGGTTGCTAAAATCTCCTGCCATCCAACAAGCTAAGGTAAGCAAATCGCTAGCCTTAGTGCTAGAGTCACTGGGCGCTATTGTCATATTCAACCTCAGGAGTGATAAAATTAGATAAGCCGATGTGGGCTAAAAAACACTCTTTATTTATAGTGTTTAACTGTTGACTGTTGACTGTTGACTGTTGACAGGTTTTCAGCTATCAGTCATCAGTGAACACTGCTAACTGGTTAAATTTGACAAAGAGCGAATCTCTGAAGAAAAGGAAGCTGTTGTTACACCTTTCCCATCGCTGGTTTTAATCATTGCTACTCGAAATCGGAGATTTGGGTTAGCAAACCAAATTCGCTCTTCTGCAGCGGCGAGGTCATAAGTAGTTAGCAGAGTAAAAATACCATCGTCACTCAGATGATATTTAGCCACTGCGGGGATTGTTTCCGCATATCCCTTGTCTCGGAGGAGTTTGCCTCTAGAAGGATTTTCGACATCGGGAATTGGTACTAGCACAGTAGTACCAGAGATTGGTTTATCATCCCAGTCTGATTCACCTTCCCAAGTCATGCGAAAGGGGTGGGTGATACTGGCGGGATTAGTATCATACAATTTACAGACTTCTAGCACCGCCGGATCGTCGGTAGATAGAGGCTCAATGTCAATGTTAGACAACACTTCTTCAAAATGGGCGAATGCTAAATGATGACCGCTACGCTGCGATCGCCATTTTCCAATTGAAAGTTCAAAGAATTCGGTAATTTCCATTACAAAAGCGATCGGAGAAAACAGCTTACAATCTAAGAAAAATATCGGCTCAAAGATTATTCTCTCAGTTTATATGGTAGCCTCCTTGACTACAACTGCATTCGGGAGTTGGGAGACAAGGGAGAATTGGGAGACAAGGAAGAGGAGGAGACAAGGGAGAAATATTGCTACCTTGTCCCCCTGCTCCTAATTGGATGCAAAAATTGAGTAATTTAATTTTTGGATGTCCCTTATGATTAAAATCTCTCCGCGTCCCCGTGTCAGGGTGTCAAGCCTAATGATCGGTCTTCAACCTGACATAATGTTAGTCTCCTAAATTTGTCTCCCCACTCCCCTGAATTAGACAAATCAATGTTAATTAAATGGATTTTCAAACCATCCCACCACTATCAATGGTGAAATTTTCTGTCGTTCTGTAAATTGTTTTTACTTTTGACAGATGCACTATTTTTTAGTAAGTGAGCTAAAAATAACACATCTCACTACTTAGTGGATTAAAACTTTTGAAAAGCTTGAATTTCAGACGATATCGTAGTTGGTTAATCAAGGATTGAATTAAGATAAACGACTTATTCAATGAGGATTGATAGTTAGATAAATTCACAATCCTAAATTGAAAAAAATTGATTTTGCTTTTAATGAAACCTGGGGACTAAGTACTGGGTACTAGGGATTGGGCAGACAAAGAGAATAACCAATGCCCAATACCTAATACCCAATACCCAATACCTATTTTTTAAACAATCTCTGTGATGCTAACAATCTTTCCACTAGTGCGATTGATCCGCTGAATTTGCGGTGTCATATTGCTAGCAGAGACAATGTATTCGGTTATAGTACGGCGGCTGGGTTTGTCAAATTTTCCACTTCCACCTTGAACGAGGATCTTAAATCTCTTTTCAGTACTACCAATTACAGAGGTTGGTGTAATCTTGTTAGCAGTATTGGTTGCTACTGAGTACACTAACTGAGAGGACTTGATGCTACTTGAGCTTTCGGCTACACCACGAACAAGTCCAAAAATCCGGTTATAACCGACTTGTTTTTGTCCTACTTGGCTACTGTTTCCGCGATAGTAGGGTACAGTGTTTTCACCAAAAGCAGCTTCATACTCAGGGCTATCGATATAAGAATCGATATCAGCATCGTAACCATTTTCAATGGTACGACAAATATGCTCAGAAATCTCTGTTTGATCCAGGGGAGCGCGACCTAGTAGATGTTTGAAGTTTAGTTCAATGAACCGATAGGGAGCAGTGGTTTCAAAAAACCGAGCGCGGTAAATCTCGGATTTTGCAACCATTCGCACAAAGTCACGAACGCTGATTTTGCGATCGCGCAGTTGTGATTCCCCAGTCACAAGGCGCTCACTTTCTAACAAGTGAGCGTTACCTAAAACCTGCTTATAGACGGCTCGAATCACTGCTTCGAGTTCTTCATTAGAGCTAGTTGCCCATAGCTCTACCTTAGAGGAATTTATAACTATGCTTCCCATTTATCTTTTCCCCAAGCTTAGTTTGTAGTTAGATTCTCTAGTTCACAGGAGTGATACTGGCGATGATACCGCCTTGTTTGTGAATGCGCTGATACTCTTCTGAGAGCTGATTGTAAGGGACGAAATACACCTGGTTACTGCGGCGAAACTTGGAAATGCGATTTACTGCATTCGCCTTGTAGCCAGTGACTTCAATCCGGTAAACCTTACCGTCTTCACTAGATCCCACACCTTGACGAGTGCGAGGAGCAGAGGTGGGATTGCGGAATGTTGCACCACCACTAGCTGGTGAAACCACAGGGGTAGGTGTATTTTGAATCAGGAGGCTGTTCAATTTTGGCTGCTTACCAGCTAAGTCACCTTTCAGACTGCTGCTAGAAGAACCACGTACTAGTTGAAATAAGTGGGTAAACTGAACCAAACCCTGGATAGCTTCAGTTTTGTAGCCTCGAATATAAGGTACGATGTTTTCCCCAAACGTCTCTTGATATTCGTCGCTGTCTATATAGGAATCAATCTCCGCCTCAAAGCCCTTTGTATCGAGAATAGTGCTGTGTATCCGCGTTTCTTCTAGATCCAATGGCGCACGACCAAGTAGATGTCTAAAATTCAACTCGATCGCTCTATAACGAGGAGAGCTATCAAAAAACCGCGATTGGTAAAGTTCCGACTTAGCAACTTGACGCACAAACTCCCGAATGCTAATTTCACCCCCTTTGAGTTGGGATTCAGGAATGGCGAGCCGCTCACTCTCCATTACATAAGCATTGCCCAGAACTTGCTTGTAAACGGATCTAATTACGGTTTCAACTTCCTCATTAGAGCGACTTGGCCACAGATCGATAGGATCGGTATCTTCAAACAAAGCGACCCCTAATCGTGATGCTGGTCCGAAAGCCATTCAAACTATCTCCGAGTTAACAACTAAATTTTATGAGAACAATGTTCAGCAGATGTTAAAAAACTTTACATTACTTGACAAAAGAAGAAACATAGAATCTTTAAAAGTTCTCTTTGCTTCTATTATTTAAGTTTTTTGAGTTTTTTGCATCGTTTGCCTTTACACATTCTGATACGATGCTGAAGCGATATTTGTTAAAAATTATTAAGTTAAATGATACTTTAGAGAATTTACAGCTTTTTTTAGTACTTCATTGGTCATTGACGGAAAGACAGCAGTGTGGAGTATGTAAAAGTGTTCTAAATTGCTCCCGGAAAAATCCTCTAGTTGAGAGTTACTATTAATAACTTCTGCGATTTCTCTGTAATCCACCGAAATCAATCAATATGGCTTTGCGATCGCTAGAACTTATGGTTTAGCGCATCTTCATACAGAATTGGTATAAAACCCTTTATCAAAGTCAATTTTTTAACGAACTGCGTACTCCTCTGGAGAAGCAAGCTACGCGCAGCGTCTCGTTAGAGAAGGAACACGCTTAACTGAAGCGTTGGTATAAAGTTTTCAAGACGATTGAATTTTGAAAGTAGCCAGTTGGGTGATTAAATGGTCAAAATAGGGAGCAAGAGTTTCTTGCTGATTCGGTTTGCAGCATTTCAAACTAGCAGTTTTGATGCTTTTTAAACCCAAAACCATTGCTTCGATTGGAACTTGTAATTCCTGATAAAGCAAATTCATATAATGTAGTCCTGTGGGACTAGTATATTCAGTGTGGCAACCTGCAATCCCATAGGTAATGCAGCGGAGAAAATGCCAAAAATCTCGCCAGCAAGCTTGGGCGCGTTCGGGTGGATAAAGACCCCCTCCAGGCTGGATAATTTCTGGATAACTTGCCAAAACTTTTTCTCTAGCTTCATCAACGATTTCGGCTGCGCGATCGCGTAATAATTCAGCAACAGGTATCAAACCTGCATTATTGGGTGATAAAGTTTTAATCTGTAGCAAATCTTCATCGCTCAGATAGCGAAGATTATCATCAGCAGCTTGGAATATAGCGATCGCAGCTTGAGGATGGGACTGTTCCCACTCAATAAAGCTGACAATTCTGGCTTTAGCTATTAATTGCTTAACGGTTTCGGTTAATTGAGTCATGGGTGGGTAGTGGGGATTGGGTACTGGGTACTAGGGATTGGGGATTGCGTATTGGGTACTGGGTTATTAACTTTTAATTCCTATTCCCCAGTCCCTATTCCCCAATCCCCATTCCCCATTCCCTAGTAATCTTCCCAAATACGATCGCTATTTTTTGACATTTGTAAAATAAAGTAAAGAATAACCCTAGCAAATGCACCTATGGAAATCGAGAAAATAAAAGCTCAACTAAAAAATCCAGATTTTCAGTATCGTTTAAAGGCGATCGCTGCACTCAATGATTATGCATCAGAAATTGCAGTTCCTCTTTTGACGAGTAAACTGCATGACTCAGAATTTTTGGTGCGTTCTTTTGTGGCGAGGGGTTTGGGTAACCAGCAATCAGCAGAATCTTTTGCTGCTTTGATGCAAATTATGAAATTTGACGACACGCCCAATGTGCGAGCTGAGGCAGCAAATTCTTTATCGCTATTTGGTAGAGTAGCAGTTTCTCATTTAGTCCTAACATTTTACCAGGATGATCACTGGTTAGTGCGGCGTAGTATTTTGGCTGCGATCGCCGAAATGGATTGTCCTGAAGAATTATTTGATATCTGCGTTCACGGTTTAAAAGATGAAGATTTCACAGTTCAGGAATCGGCTGTTGATGTACTTGGGTTATTAGCTGATTCTAGCCAACATACTGCGGCATTATCTCAACTACTAACCCTGGTAAATGCTGAATCTTGGCGAATGCGGGTACGAGTTGCCTATGCCCTCAAACAATTTGACGAAGATCGAGCAAAAGCAGCCTTGAACCAACTCAGACAAGATGAGGATCACCGAGTTGTCGGAGCTGCTTTAGAAGACTTGCTACCACAATAATAGAACGCAGTCAACTTCTTCGGGGTTATTATGAATAATTTTAATGATGAGATAAAACTGAAGTCAACAATAGCTAATATGTTTGAAACTTTTTGAGAAAAATCATCCGGGCAGCCTGGGAAAGTCTGGAAGAAAAGATCACCTTTTTCGAGATCGGGAGACATATGTGACTGATATACCAACTGGGCAAATGACTTGGCGACTACCAGGTTCATCAGAATGTGCTTTATATTTGCGGTATGATGCTTCAGAACCTTGGCGATCGTACAAAGAATTTCCACAATATGTTCTACCCGATCCGCCTGGTTTTTCTGAGGGATATGCTACATTCTTAGCACTTCTCAAACAGAACTGGCAGGCGTTATGAACCCAGATTCTCCATAATGGACTAAGTAATATCATGTCCGGTTGAGGACTTATATGAACTCCGCGAAATCACCCATAATAAACAGTTTGTAGTGGGGACTGAAGTCCCCAAAACTAGGACTAAAGTCCTTACTACGAACATTTTTTATTCAGTTGGACTATGCGGACACATATTAAGTAGGCAAGAATAAAGCAAACTATATTAAGAAACGTAAATACGCCTGAAACTCTTAAAAAGGATGAAGGATAAATGAAAAATGATGATTCCTACCAGTTAGCTTTATTTGTGTCACTTGACTTAAATGCGATCGCTCATCAAGGTTCCAGAAGGAACATCGTATATTAATCAATAGCTTGGCTTCTTGTGGACTTAATCTGTCCTCGCTTAGTTTTACTATCAAGACGTTTTTTTTGAGAACTGCGAGTTGGTTTGGTGGGTTTGCGTTTTCTCTTCAGCACAACTACGCTCTTAATAAGTTCTTCAAGTCTTTTCAAAGCCTCTTCCCGATTCTGCTCCTGACTGCGATGTTCTTGTGCTTTAATGACAATAACTCCCTCTTGATTAATGCGTCGGTCATTGAGCTTCAAAAGTTGTTCTTTATAAAAAGTAGGTAATGATGAAGCCTCAATCTTAAAGCGTAAGTGGATAGCAGTAGAAACCTTATTGACGTTTTGACCTCCTGCTCCTTGAGAACGAATGGCGCTAATTTCCAGTTCGGTATCAGGGATGATGATAGTATTTGAGATTTGCAGCATAACTTAAATATATAACAAAGCTGATTTCCCTGGCTCTGATTGTCTTGATTGTCTAACCAGCGTTTGTGCGTAGCGTCTCACTCATCTCTGTGGTGCTATCTGCTTTTTCGGTCAGAATACAATACTTTTCGGTTAAACCCAATAATCTCTTTTTTGGTCTGGGGAATGGTTAAAGGGCAATGGGGAAAGTGAAATTCAAACCCTTTCCCTTTCCCCTTTCCCCCTTAACCGAAAAGTATTGGGTCAGAATACATACCCAAGTGAGTTATGACTCCTGAATTCTATTCCATAAGTCAGGAGTCAGGAGGATTCTATCGCATATAGATGGAGTCTTCTTGAGTCTTTATTCCTAACTCCTAATATCATGTCCGCCTAATCACTTGTCAAAAACAGTCTCCGTGTCCCCGCATCATTCTTAACGATAAGTCTTCAATCGGACAGAATACAACTCCTTTTCAATTACTTAAACTTTCACGGGTTGTTTGGCGAGTATAGGCGTTCCAAACATCGAGTTCTGAAGATGGACGACTGTGAAGCATGGCTTTAGTTACTTCTGTGAGTCCTTGGGCTAGAGTAAAATCTGCTCCAGCTATACTATGAAGATACTCCATCTCTGCGTTAGTAAGATCGCTAGCTCGCAAATCTGTACCCTGCAAATCAACTCCAGTCAATCGAGCATTTCGCAAGCAAGCCCCTGTTAAATAAGCTTTACTTAAGTCAGCACCGCTTAAAGCCGCACCTTCTAAATTAGCTCCAGTCAAGTCCGCCCCACTTAGGTAAGCTCCACGCAGATTAGCACCTTGTAAATCTGCATTGCGTAAAGAAGCAGTATTGAGATAAGCGCCGTTGAGATTCGCACCTGGACCCACTGCTCCAGAAGCTTTATAGTTATATTCTGGCGGCCATTTCGTTTGGGTATCATAACGCGCTACTTGAAGTTTAGCTCCCTCCAAATTTGCGCCACTGAGATTAGCTTGCTGAAGGTTAGCGCGGTTTAAATAAGCTCCCTGCAAATTAGCTCCACTCAAATCAGCTCCACACAGATTAGCACCTCGTAAATCTGCCCCACTCAGATCTGCATTACTCAATATCATCTCACTGAGATCTGCTCCTAGTAGCTTGGCTTTACTCAAATTAGCCTGTCGTAAATCAACTTCCCGCAGATTGAATTCATTCAAATCTACTTTTTCTAGAGGAAGTCCTGCTTTTAGGGCTGTTAAGATTTCTGGAGTTGGACTGGGGCGTTCGCTAGTAATAAGTTGAATTTCACTATTTGTCATAGTAGCTGATAAAAGTAGAACTTTTGGAGTTATTCTACACTTTAGCTAAATTGACATCGATCTAAATTACCAGAACCAAAACGAAAGATATCTCGACGAATTTGATTCCTAGTTCCTGTCAAAACGTAATTAATCGCGTCTCTACTCCTAACTTTACTTTTAAAAAACGAGGTTTCAACACAGATGCATTTAATACCACCTTTGTCAATGATTGACTTCTTTCGTAAAAGTGAGGGGACATGGTTTACGGAACGTTCCGTTCATCACTTTGACTCGGCGGCGGATGAGTCGGGTGAATCAAATTTGATCGTTAAAGTCATGGAAAAAGACGATCCCAAAGTCCAAGAAGTCTGTAAAGCCCAGGGAATAGAACCTACTAAAGCAACTGGGGGTGCTAGCTTTGCATGGCAAGCGAACCTAGATACAAGGCTACCGAATACTGATAATGCTGCTATTTTAGTTGACATTCCTGACGACAAAACCAAACGTTCTGGAAAATTAATCCGCAACCAAGGATATGTAGAAAGCATTCCGGTTGTAAGTCGGTATCAGTTTGCTGATGATGGAGTGCTAACAATTAATACTGATTATGACAATAACCAAGGTCAAGAACGTTGTTGGTTTGTCACAGATGATTTTCGTGTCAGGGTTAGTACTGTGCGAATGATGAACGGAGTAAATTTGATGACTTATTGTTCTGAGCGTCGATGTGTTTCTCAAGAAGTGCTAGAGCAAATGATCGCTCGGAATCATAGTAGGTAGGGAATAGGCAGTTTGGAGACAAGAGAATTACTTGGGAGCATCTCACTTTCGTAAAAAGCCTTGTAAAACCTCACCCCAACCCTCTCCTTACCAAGGAGAGGGAGCAAGAATCTTGTTTCTCATCTGGTATATTTGCAAAACTGAGATGCTCCCAATTAATTTACCTCCAAACTGTCTAATTAGTATTTTTTTAGTATGAAAGAACAAAGCTCTTGAGGCTGGAGAAACAGCACGAGAAAGAGAACTATTAGGCATTTCCAGAAATTAAATATGCGTAATCCAGAGACGTAACACTGCTACGTCTCTACATTTTTTTACCAGATGTCGATTCAATTAGCGAAGCATTTGAAGATACATTTGCCTGGACTCACAGAAACTTTAAATGCACATCCGTGTTTATTACCTCAGGTTTTAATTCATGTCTGAAGTAACTTAGTTAACAAGTGTACATAAGTATTGAATTTTAGCTATCAACCATGCCACTTAACTCAGAGAACCTGAATTTAGCCAAATCCCTTGATTTGTCTACAACCAATCGTGTTCTTGTGGATTCGATTAGTGCTTCTAATCCAATCGATACTTATCGACTGACTATTAGTCGCTCTAGCGATTTGAAGCTTTCTTTACCAGGTTTGAATGGTAATGCGGATATCCAGGTTATACAAGATGCAAATGGCAATGGACGGATTGACGATCGCGAGGTACTGATAACTTCAGGGCTGAAGGGGGTTGGACTGGATTCGATTAATGTATCTTTAGCCCCAGGCACTTATTTTGTGCAGGTTTATGCTGGCGATAAAGGCGCTACGACGGGGTACAGCTTAAACTATTCGGCGACGGCATTAGGAAACCCAGACAGTGCTGACTTGACGGCAACTCGTTCTTATTTTGGAACTGGGGTAATTCGTTCGTTCTACAACAGCCGTGGCATTAGTACTTATCAGAACCCGTCTAGCAATGTTGTTGCATTTGGAAGCGCTCAGGGGCAGCCGAATGTTTTTCTGATGTATGGCGCGATCGCGGATTATTACACGAACAATTATACCAAAAATCCCAGTGCAACTAATGGGTTAAATGGGGTGGCTTCAGGGCTGGGTAATCCGACATCTGCCATCTATGAACAGGCGGATGGTAGTTCTGTGATGGATTTTGAGGGTGGTCAACTGGTGAATCGTGGTGGTGTTGTTACCCCGATTTACAGTAAGCGTGGTGGCGATCGATTTGATTTAGTCGGTCAGGGTGCGCCCAATGGTACAGAGTTGCAATGGAAGGATGATTATGCTTGGTTTGGGCATGATTCGGTTGGACAGGCTACGGGTGCAGTCCGGCGAGTTGTCACAGGCTGGGTGCAAGAGTTCACGGGAGGGCTTGATGGAAATAGCATCCTGATGTTGAAAGATGGGCAGCAAGTCTTGGGAGGAACTGAAAAATATACAGATGACTTGGGTAAGCAGATTGAGCAACCCAAGGGCGGTCCTTACAGGGTTCAGGGTGAAATTCTCAGAGTCTACCGCTCGCTGGGTGGGTTCGACAAGACAAACGGTGGTTTGGGCTTCGCTACGATGACGAGTGAGCGCGCTAATTTCAAGGGTTACAAGGCGTATCAAGAGTTTGAGAATGGCTTTGTGGCGATCGCCAAGGATGGCAAAATCGTTGCCCAAGATCGTCAGGGTAAAGCACTTCTACCAGTCACAAATGATTTTGATGGGGATGGTCGAGCCGATGTGTTTTGGCGGAATGCGGCCACAGGTGAAAATCTCGTGTGGCGGATGAATGGCAACACTCATGTAGGGGACTTAAAAATTGACCGAGTTGCAGACACAAACTGGAAAGTGGTTGGAACTGGCGATTTTGATGGCGATAGTCGAGCCGATTTGCTCTGGCGGAATTCAGCCACGGGAGATAACTTAATCTGGAAGATGAATGGCGGTATTCATGTTAGCGATCTGAGTGTTGAGAAAGTTGCCGATCTAAGTTGGCAAATTGTCGGAACAGCTGATTTTGATACTGACGGAAAAGTGGATATTGTCTGGCGCAATGGAGTGACAGGCGACAACTTAATTTGGAAGATGAATGGAAATGCCCATGTCAGCAATCTGAATGTCGATCGTGTCACCGACCTGAATTGGAGGATTGTTGGAGTTGCTGACTTTGATGGAGATAAACGAACGGATCTACTCTGGCGGAATTCAGTCAGTGGGGATAACTTAGTTTGGCGGATGAATGGTGGCACGCATTTGGGTGATTTGGGTGTAGAGCGTGTCTCCGATCTCAGTTGGCAGATTGTTAGCACAGCTGATTTTGATGGCGATGGACAGGCGGATATTTTCTGGCGCAAAGGGGTAACGGGCGAGAACGTTATCTGGAAGATGAATGGGAATGCCCATGTAACCAATCTGGTAGCAGATATGGTGTTGGATTCTAACTGGAAGATTAGTGGTGGAGGTACTGATAATCCGGTGACTCCCATGAATAGTTTCCGAGGGGAGTATTTCAACAACAATGCCCTGGCTGGGCAACCTGTCTTTACAAAAATTGATAGTGGGATTAATTATGATTGGGGAGCAGGTGGACCTGGAAATGGTATCGGTAATGATAACTTCTCAGTGCGGTGGGCAGGAAACTTGTATTTTGAACAAGGGA
Source organism: Nostoc sp. C117 (assembly GCF_043099735.1). Taxonomy (NCBI): domain Bacteria; kingdom Bacillati; phylum Cyanobacteriota; class Cyanophyceae; order Nostocales; family Nostocaceae; genus Nostoc; species Nostoc sp. C117. Next base: position 7,426,290 of record NZ_CP170991.1, on the reverse strand, counting down.
ATTATCGCTTCCGTCCCAGTGTGGATGATGGAATGCGGGTCAAGATTGATGGCGCTCTGGTTCACGATACCTGGGGTGGACGGAATGCTATGGACTATCTCCTGACGCGATCGATGACGACTGGGTGGCACAAAATTGAAGTTGAATATCGGGAAGATACTGGATTAGCAACCGCTAAGTTGGATTGGAGGAAAGATATTCAACAGCGTGCGACACAAGCGAATTGGCAAGCAACTGTCTTTGAATGGAATGGTCAAGGACAGCCTTCTACAGACTTCTGGCAGGGGGATTATAACAATAATCCTAAAGCTGTGGCGTTGCTCGATTTAGGTTCTTCAACTCGCGCTGATGGCAAGCAAGGCTTTCAAGCAAATTGGGGGGCAGGAGCCGTTAAAAACAATCTAGGCTTGCCTACGGATAACTTTGCAGTTCGTGCCTTTACTACTGCCGATTTTGATGGCGGAACTTATAAATTCAAGGTTCGGGGTGATGATGGATTCCAGCTTTTAGCCAGACGCCAGGGTACGAATGATTGGGTCTATATCACGCCGCAAAGTTCCTGGGAACAGTCTTATGACACTTACAAGGAATATTCCTACGCCCTACCTACTGGTCGGTATGACTTGCATTTCCACATGTTTGAAAAGGCTGGCGATGCATCGATTGATTTGTCTTGGGAAAAGGCTCAGGTTTTTCAGGATCAGACTCAGCAGGGACAATGGACTGCGGTTGTTTCTAACTGGAATACAGTTGGAGGAAGTCAGCCTTCGATCGCACAAGTGAATCAGGGCATCTCAAGTCCAATGGCGATCGGGGTAGTCAATTTGGGTTCTGGGATACGGGCAGATGGCAAAGCTGGAATCCTAGCTAACTGGGGAGCTGGTTCTGTCAATCATGATAATCGTCTGCCAACGGATATGTTTACCGTGCGGGCTTATACTCAAACTCAGTTTGATGGCGGGACTTACAAGTTTAGCATTCGGGCAGATGATGGCTTCCAACTTCTAGCGAGACGCCAGGGTACAAATGATTGGGTCTACATCACACCGAAGGATTCTTGGGAGCAAGCTTATGGAAATTATAAGGAGTATACGGTTCAGCTAGCTGCTGGGGCATACGATATGCATTTCCAGATGTATGAGGCTACTGGAGATGCATCGGTTGATTTATCTTGGAGAAAAAGGACGAGTGGTCCGTCTAACTACACTCATGAAAGCTTCTCAGGAACTGTGATGCCGAGGGGGGGGGCTAACCTGCGCTTTGGTGTTCACACAACTGATGATGCTGATGGCGTTAGTGGTTACAACACTAGACTCAACTTTGATGGTTGGACTACTGGGGAAACTATCAATGATTATCGCATTGGAACCCCTGATAACAAATGGTTTCATATTACAGGAACTGAGGATTGGGTAGCTAGTGCAATGATCGATGGCACTCCGCCTAGTCTAGTGCCACAACCAACTCCACAGCCGCAACCAACTCCACAGCCGCAACCAACTCCACAGCCACAACCAACTCCACAGCCGCAACCAACTCCACAGCCAACATCTTCTGATCCAGATGCAACACTCAGTCGTGCAACTAATTTGGGTACTATTGGAAGTTACTTGTTCCAAGCTGGCCAAATTGGGTATACCGAGAACTATGGTCGTGACTACAATGACTACTACAAGTTCCATGTTGATAGACCAAGCCGGATTAATTTAGGGCTGGATGGACTGTTTGGAGATGCAGATTTACAGCTACTAGACAGCAATGGGGGAAGTCTTTCAATCTCCGGACGTTTTAGCACTGGTACTGAAGCGATTACCTATGCATTTGAGATTTCAGGTGACTATTACATTCGTATTTATCCTGACAACTTAGCGAAAACTCCTTACAATCTCCGTATAGTTAACCTATCTGGAGATATCAAAAATGGAGACCGAAATTACAGTGGAGGAGCAAGTCTGTGGCGTTATGACAGTAACGGAATTATTCAGCAAGGTGTTGAGGGGCGCGGAATTGAATCTGGAAAGAATACCATTGTAATAATTCATGGTAATAATCCGAATGGGCAGAGTTTAACAGAAGACAATGAAATTGAATCATTAGCAAAAGCAGCGGCAGCAGCTTACAGTGGCTATCAAATTCTGGCTTTAGATTGGAAAAAACCAGCACATGATACAAGAGATTATCTTATTCCTTTCAATGCGGCTGGAGCGATTTTACCAGTTGCTGCTTGGGCAAAGAATATATTGGAAGATTTGGGACTAACCGCAGGCCAAATTAACCTTTTTGGTCATAGTTTAGGTTCTTACGTGAGTGCAACTATCGGTGGACTTTTCGGCAAGGTTAACAGTATAGTCGCACTTGATCCTGCTGATTCTGGTCTTCCAGGTGGAGGAACATACTATGACATTGATGGAAATACATCAGCTAAAGAGACAGTCATAGACTTCCGCGATGCTGCTTATATATCTACAGCATTTGTTGCATTAGATGGGTCGGGAGGTCTTTATGGAGATAATGACAGGGCAGCTACTGCAAACAACTCTTTCGTAATTCGTTTCAATGGAAATGGCCAGTCTCTAGACCTTAATGGCGAATATCATGGTGGGGTCGTTCAGGTATTTACAAGCCTGCTCACTCAAAATAATCTCTCTCTTTCAAATTATGAACGGAATCGATTTGGTAATATTGGTCAACAATACGATAAGCCAAAGGACTGGAGTCATGAAGGCATAGTAGGTGCTACTAAAGTCAATGGAATTTGGCAAGCCAGTGATTTTACTCGTATACCAGGATCGGATAGCGCAACTTGGGTTTGATTAAACTAAGTCAGCTTTCAGTTTTTGATTTGTTTGAAGCGATCGCTCTACGAAAAAGCGATCGCCCCACAGTAAGCGCATCTAAATTTTGTGCCTGAAAGTACAGAATATTCTTAAGTAGCATCTGTGACAGGTTAAAGTAATTGCAGTTAGCGACTTTACCCAATGCCCACTTGCCCTGAGCGAAGTCGAAGGGATGCCCAATGCCCCATTAAGGAATGTTGCTTTGTTTCTCAGAAATGAGACGTGCATGATTGACATCATTTATTTTCATGCAAGGGTTAACAAGTAATGCTCTATGTATAAGCCTTTCCTAGAATTTTTAGAAAAAGAGTTATTTGAACGGTTTGATTTACAAAGTAGGGCTATTCCCCCTGGTTTGGAATTCAAAGTTAGCGATCGCGGCAGAAATCCCGCAACCATAAACAGTTGGTGTCACCAATGTCAAGAGTTACGGAAAATTCGCTATACATACATTGATGCTGGAGAAAGCGCCCAAATTTTTAATAGTGTGGTTTATCCCAGCCATCACTACGATCTACCCCTATTAGGTATTGACTTTTTATCCTTTGGTAAAGTTAAAAATCTGATTGTTCTTGACTTTCAGCCTTTATTTCAGGATGAAAATTATCAGAAAAAATATATAGTTCCGTTGAAATCTCTCCATGATAAATACCCAGATTTGTCGCAAAACTTAGAAATGAAGTTTTACGATGCCAATCAGTATTTTTCTAAGTACCTATTATTTGCCAAAACAGATCCGGAAACTGTAGCAACGCGTGTCTTTGCAGCTTTTCAGGATTATTTAAGCTTGTATTGGGAAATGCTAGCAAATGCCCAACCACTGGAAGATCCAGAAGATATCCAGCGGATTATCAAAGCTCAAAAAGACTATGACCAATATAGTGCAGACCGCGATCCCGCATCGGGTCTATTTAGCAGCTACTTTGGTCATGAATGGTCAGAGCGCTTTCTCCACGAATTCTTATTTGAAGATGCTGTGCCCTTAGCAGTCAGTAGCAAAAGATAACTACATAAAAATGGGCAATTGAAGATTATTAATTTTGAATGAATTTTGAATTCGGAGCGAAGCGACGTGACACTCTATCAGCCATTTCTGGATTATGCGATCGCTCACATGCGATCGCGTTTGGATTTGCAACCCTATCCTATCCCCACTGGGTTTGAGTCCAAAACCGCTACTGTAGGTAAGGGAAAAAATCAGGAAGAGGTTGTCACTACAAGTTATGCCTTTCAAACCCCAAAATTGCGGCAAATTCGTGCAGCTCACGTACAAGGTGGCAATTCGCTGCAAGTCCTGAATTTTGTGATTTTCCCCCACCTCAATTATGACTTGCCCTTCTTTGGGGCAGATTTGGTGACATTACCTGGAGGACATCTCATTGCGTTGGATATGCAACCCCTGTTTCGAGACGATCCAACGTATCAAGCAAAGTATACTGAACCAATCCTGCCCATTTTCCACGCTCATCAACAACATTTGACTTGGGGAGGAGATTTTCCCGAAGAAGCACGACCTTTTTTCTCTCCCGCTTTTCTGTGGACTCGTCCCCAAGAAACTGCTGTAGTAGAAACTCAGGTGTTTGCTGCTTTCCAAGATTATTTGAAAGCTTATCTGGATTTTGTCGAGCAAGCAGAAATTGTCACAGATTCCCAAAATTTAGCAGCTATTGAGCAAGCCCAACTACGATACCTCCGATATCGAGCTGAAAAAGACCCAGCACGAGGTATGTTCAAGCGCTTCTATGGTGCTGAATGGACTGAAGAATATATCCACGGCTTTTTATTCGATTTAGAGAGAAAATTAACAGCGGTTCAGTAGGCATAGGGCAGGGGGAAGGAGAACGAGATAAACAAAACTCCTAACTCAGCACTCCCAATGCCCAATCTTCTGAATAACTGTACATAAAAATGTGAAGTTATGTAAAGGAAATTAAAAGACATAACAATAATTTGTAATAAAAAATGACGCGACAGCATTGTATAAAGAGGACTTGGAAGGAAAAAACGACATCGCAAGGCAAGTACAATGCCTATTGACCAGGTTTTCCAGTCGGTGATAGAAATTTGAAGTTTTGTAAAAAAAAATTTAATTGGAAACCCGGAAAACATTAAACTTATACCTTAGATGTCTGTTGGTCTTTCCAATCTGCTCAGACAGTCTGAAGTCAGGCTTAAAGTAAAAACTTCTTTCTTTTGAAGTCCAACGAGTCTGTTAATCAAGCAAACTAGGAGATAAAAGCAATGGTATTAGATGCATTTGCAAAAGTAGTTTCCCAAGCTGATGCAAGAGGTGAGTACCTCAGCGCGGCTCAATTGGATGCCTTGAGCGCCATCGTTAAAGAAGGCAACAAGCGTGCAGATACCGTTAACCGGATTACCAGCAATTCCTCTGCGATCGTTGCTAATGCTGCTCGCGCTCTGTTTGCTGAACAACCCCAGTTGATCGCTCCTGGTGGTAATGCTTACACCAGCCGTCGGAACGCTGCTTGCTTGCGCGATATGGAAATCATCTTGCGCTATGTTACCTATGCAATCTTTGCAGGTGATGCCAGTGTATTGGATGACCGTTGCTTGAACGGTCTACGCGAAACCTACTTGGCTCTAGGAACTCCTGGTGCTTCTGTATCAGTTGGCGTGCAAAAGATGAAAGATGCTGCTTTGGCAATCGCTGGCGACCCCAACGGAATCACCAGAGGCGATTGCAGCGCTTTGTTAGCTGAAGTTGCTAGCTACTTTGATCGTGCTGCCTCTGCTGTAGCATAAACCAGTTCAAAGCGATTAGCTGACAATTGTCAGTTAGACAAAACAAATTTCAACAAAATTGTAAATAGGGAGATACTAAACCCATGAAAACACCTCTTACCGAAGCAGTTGCAGCAGCAGATTCTCAAGGCCGCTTTCTCTCCAGCACAGAAATTCAAATCGCTTTTGGTCGTTTCCGCCAAGCTCCTGCTAGCTTAGAAGCAGCAAAAAGCTTGACAGCTAATGCCCAACGTTTGACAGAAGGTGCAGCTCAAGCAGTTTACAACAAGTTTCCCTACACCACTCAACAGCAAGGTCCTAACTTCGCTTCTACCAATACAGGTAAAGCAAAGTGCGCGCGTGACATCGGCTACTACCTGCGGATCGTTACCTATTCCTTAGTTGTTGGCGGTACAGGTCCATTGGATGACTTCTTGATTTCCGGCTTGGCTGAAATCAATCGCACCTTTGACCTTTCCCCCAGCTGGTATGTTGAAGCTCTGAAGTACATCAAAGCTAACCACGGTCTAAGCGGCGATCCTGCTGTAGAAGCTAATTCTTACATCGACTACGCAATTAACGCTCTAAGCTAGAGAGTGTATTTAGCCCGGAAAGGGAAACAAGCTCTGTTGGCAAGAAGCTAAGAGTTGGTTTACCTTTCTGGGCAGTTTTATTTTCAAACGACTGTTAAAAGACTAGAAAAAATTTTTCTAAAAAATTTTCAGTTTTGCAGTTAAAAAAAACTGAGGAGGTTTAAAGATGGCAGCTTTGGGACAAGCAGCAAGATTAGGGATTGCATCCCTTGAAAACTCAGAACTGGCAGAACTACGTCCTGATAGAACCGAAGCGGATGTGGAAGTAATCATTCGAGCAGCTTACCGTCAGGTTTTAGGTAATGCATACTTGATGGAAGGCGATCGCTTGATCAGTGCAGAATCACTGTTACAGCAAGGTACAATCTCAGTCCGGGGATTCGTGCTAGCCATTGCTCAATCGGAACTCTATCGGGAAAAGTTTTTTCACTCGAACTCCCAGAATCGGTTTATCGAGTTGAATTATAAGCATTTATTGGGGCGCGCCCCGGAAGATGAGTCAGAAATTACATACCATGTTGAGCTTTACAACTCACAAGGTTACGAAGCTGAGATTAACTCGTACATTGACTCAAGAGAATATCAAGAGAGCTTTGGCGAAAATATCGTACCCTACTATCGGGGTTTTAAGAGTCAAGTAGGACAGAAAAATGTTGGTTATAGCCGATTGTTCCAACTGTATCGCGGTTATGCTAGCAGCGATCGCACTCAAGGACAGAAGCAAGGACGCTTAACCTGGGAAGTTGCCAAGAATTTGGCCTCGCCAATCTACCCAGCCTCTACAGGATCGTTGACCGGCCTGACTACTGGTGGTAGAGGAGAAACATACCGGATTCGAGTATTACAATCAGCTTCCCCGAACTCAGCTGTAGTGCGGCGGGGTACAGCAGAATTGGTCGTACCCTACGAACAACTTTCTAGTAAATTACAGCAGCTGAACCGCAAGGGCAGTAGAGTGCTTAGCATCACACCTGTATAAATAGGGAATAGGTGAGTGAGGAGTTAGGAGTTGTGAGTCAGGAGTTAGAAGTTAGAAGTTAGAAGTTAGAAGTTTTGAATTCCTAACTCTACCTCTATTATTAACTCCTAACTTTTAACTCTTAACTCCTAAATTTTCCTAATTACCAATTACTCAAGGAGGATTTTTAAAAATGGCGATTACAACAGCAGCATCCCGTTTGGGGACAGAAGCTTTTAGTGATAATGCTCCTGTGGAATTGCGTCCAAATGCAACTAAAGAAGACATCGAGAGAGTAATATCTGCTGTCTATCGTCAGTTGTTGGGCAATGATTATTTAATGAAATCGGAGCGCCTCACAAGTGCTGAATCTATTCTACGTGATGGAAAAAGTACAGTTCAAGAATTTGTGCGTCAAGTAGCGAAATCAGAACTGTATAAATCCAAGTTTTTCTACAACAGTTTTCAGACTCGCGTCATTGAGTTGAACTACAAACACTTGTTGGGTCGTGCGCCTTATGATGAGTCTGAGGTGATCTATCACTTAGACTTGTACCAAACCAAGGGATATGAAGCCGACATTGATTCCTATATTGATTCGCCAGAATATCAAACTAGCTTTGGTGACAATATAGTGCCTTACTATCGGGGCTTTAGCACCCAACAAGGACAAAAAACTGTTGGATTTAGCCGGATATTCCAACTTTATCGCGGCTATGCCAGTAGCGATCGCTCTCAACTCAAAGGCACTTCCTCTCGCCTAGCTGGCGAATTAGGTCGTAATAGTGCATCCGTGGTTGTTCCTCCTTCTGGTGGTCCCTCTGGATTTGCCTACGTTGCTTCCGCCAAAGGTGTTACCCCCAACAGTACTTTCGGTGGTGCAGGAACTTTTGGTAAAGAAGGCAGACTCTTCCGCGTTGAAGTAGCAGGTGTTTTTGGCGCTGGATATCCTAACATCCGTCGTGTCAATCAAGCTGTGGTGATCCCATACGAAGAACTATCTAGTTACTTCCAAAGAGTACAAAAGCAAGGTGGTAAAATAGCCAGCGTCAAACCACTTTAGTGTTATTTGTCATTGGTCATTAGTCATTGGTCATTGGTCATTGTTCATTAGTTATTGGTCATTAGTTGGAAATAAAAAACAAATGACGCAAGACAAAGGAGAAATGACAAAAGACAGATGAAAAATGACTAATGACAACTTTAAAATTTGGAGTTGATTTATGCTCGGACAAATTAGTAGTAGAACTAGTAACCGCTACTTTCGATATGAAGTAGTCGGTTTGCGTCAAAGTGAAGAAACCCAACAAGTAGGCTATCCCATTCGTTCTAGTGCTGCTGAGTTTATTACAGTGCCTGAGAACCGAATGAATCAAGAAATGCAGCGGATTACTCGCTTAGGTGGCAAAATAGTCAGCATTCAGCCATTGAATGGTGATAAAACAAATAGCGAACAGAGCAATCCTTCTTCTGATGAATTCAAGTCCGCAGAAATTTGAAGATTTATCACTAACAGGTGACTTTACCGACAGTGAATCGTTAACAGTAGAACAAGCGATCGCCAATCTAGAAAGTGCAGATTTAGGCTTACGTTTTTATGCTGCCTGGTGGTTGGGTAGGTTTCGGGTGTGTGAACCAGCTGTGGTTAAAGCATTGATTACAGCCTTGGAAGATGAAGCCGACAGAACGCCAGAAGGAGGATATCCTCTGCGACGGAACGCAGCTAGAGCCTTGGGTAAACTGAGCGATCGCCAAGCAGTAATACCTTTAATTGCATCTTTAGACTGCTCAGATTTTTATGTACGGGAAGCGGCAGCGCAATCCTTAGAAATGCTAGGCGATCCGGTTTGTATTCCGGCGCTAATTAAGCTATTGCAAGTAGGCTTAGAGGGAGAGCAGCTAATATCAAATCAGCCTGATTTGTCTCAACCCTACGACGCTATTTTAGAAGCCTTGGGAAGCTTGAGGGCGACTGAGTGTATCCCTTTAGTAAAGCCATTTCTTGAGCATCCCATAGAACTAGTGCAATATGCTGCCGCACGAGCGATGTATCAGTTAACCCAAGAACCAGTTTATGGAGAACGATTGGTAAAGGCTTTGGCGGGTGATAAATTACAATTGCGTCGAGCAGTGTTAGCAGACTTGGGAGCCATTGGTTATCTAGCCGCAGCAGATGCGATCGCCGAGACTCTCGCGGAAAATAGTTTGAAACTAATTTCTCTTAAAGGATTACTAGAACATCAAGTTAATAACACAACAGCAAGTACTTTATCAGAAGGTGCAATTAAAGTCATGAATTTGATGGACTCGCTGTTATAGTTCTAAGTTTTAGATAATGAGTTTGCATTAATACCTGAAAATCAAATGTTTAACCAATATAAACCCCTAACCCAAGCAATAAATCAGGGTTTGGGGTTTATGTATCATTGCAACTACTGATAACCTAAGCTACAATTGGCTGACGACTACTGAATCATAAAAAATTATTATGAATAACAGTGACCTTGCTCAAATATTGATCCGTGCTGTGGAAGAAGCGGATTCTTCAGATCGCTTATTAGACGCAGTTCAAGAGTTAGCAGCAGCCGGTATAGAGGAATCTGTTCCCACTTTAATTGCAGCCTTGGGTTACAACAATCCAGGAGCGGCGGTGGCAGCGGTAGATGGATTGATTGCCATAGGAGAACCCGCAGTAGCGCCACTATTACAACTAATTGATGACTACAACTACGGTGCTAGAGCCTGGGCAATTCGTGCATTAGCGGGAATTGGGGATTTCCGGGCGCTAGATACCTTGCTAGAGGCGGCAAAAACCGATTTTTCCTTGAGTGTACGACGGGCAGCAGCTAGGGGATTAGGCACATTGCGTTGGCATCAAGTGCCACCTGAGAAATTAGAATCTGTTCAGACTCAGGTACTAGAGGCATTATTATTAATTTCTCAAGATCCAGAATGGATTGTGCGTTATGCAGTAGTTACAAGTTTAGAAACACTAGCGATGCCTGCGGCGGTAAACAACGCAATAACTTCACCCGATCGAGCTTTACGGATTACAAATCAACTTCAACAAATGTTGGATACAGATGCAGATCTCGGAGTTCGTACCCGTGTAAAGTTTGCACAAGAAAAAATTCAGTTGCAACAGCATCAAGAACTGTTTGCACCTACAAAAAAGCTACAAGATACTGAAGTTGAGGAATTACCTCATCGTGGTGGTAGCAGACGCTGAAAAATTTCAAATTCAAAACCAACGGTTGACAGTTATTGGTCATCAGTCAACGGTCATTCATTATGAGGTAAATGTATAAGGAACGTGGATTAAATAAGATGCAAAACTTCATTCTGTCTCTAGCTTCCCTCTCCTTTATAAGGAGAGGGATTGAGGGTGAGGTAAGCCAGGGACATAAATTCTATGTTATTTAATTCTTATTCCTAAGTTAAATGCGTAACAGGTTAATAATATTAAGTACTAGTGGTCTATCGCAAAAGTTTTGAAGGTTTATAAAAGTTTGTAGTAAGCACTTCAGTGCTTAAAATTGAGCGATAAATCGCTCCAAACCCTGCAAAATTAATGGGACAGACCACTAGAGGCTACAGTTACCTACTTTCTCAAGCCGAAGGATGGGAATCACGGCTATAGGATAAAACCTGATGATCCAGGTTGCAAATTATTCAAGTTTTGACCAAATTTATCTTCAGTATATATATTGATGTTTCTTTGAAAAAAAGTCACTACCATAACATAAATCTGTAAAAGAAAAATTACTACTCGAACATTCAGGACTTACGCACTAAACACTGAAACGTAGATTCCCCCTTGACATTATTTACCCAACAAAATTTCAAATTTTATTTATGTTAGCTAGTTCTAATATTACTACCCCAGAAGAGAATAACTTAATTCAGTGTGACGCCGATCGCGGATTTATCTCTTGGCTAAGCCAAGCTGGAGGCTCAATTGCTATCACCACCTACCAAGCTGGAAAACTAGCATTAGTAGGCTGGAATGGAGAACAAATAACCATGCTGTTACGCCAATTTTCCAAACCAATGGGATTGGCAGTAAATGGTTCACGACTGGCACTTGCTAGCCATCACGAAGTTTGTTTATTAGCCAATGCTCCCGCTTTAGCTTATGAGTTCTTAGAAGACCAGCCTGGACGCTACGATGCCCTTTATCTGCCACGGATGACATATTTTACAGGCGACCTGAACATTCATGACCTAGAATTTGGCAGAGAAGGGCTGTGGATTGTCAACACTCGCTTTTCGTGTCTTTCTACCTTGAGTCCAGACTTTAGCTTTGTAACGCGCTGGCATCCCAAATTTATTTCTGAAGTAGTGCCAGAAGACCGATGTCACCTGAATGGCTTAGCAATGGTGGATGGAAAACCTAAGTATGTCAGTGCCCTCGGTGCTACAGATACCGTCGGGGGATGGCGACCAGGCAAAGCCAACGGTGGGGTCGTGGTGGAAGTAGAGAGTAATGAAATCATTGTAGATGGATTATCAATGCCCCATTCCCCAATTTGGCATGACGGGTTTTTGTGGTTACTTAACTCTGGTGCAGGGGAAATATGGCGCATTCATCCGGAATCAGGAGACAAACAAGTAGTCTGTGTACTCCCTGGATTTCTGCGGGGATTGTGCTGCGTCGGGTATTATGCTCTAGTCGGACTATGCCAGATTCGGGAACGGCATATTTTTGGAGGGTTGCCCATTACCCAACGGTTTGAGCAGTTGCTTTGTGGTGTGGCCGTTGTGGATTTGCGAAATGGGCAGCAAGTGGGGATGCTGAAGTTCACCACAGGCTGTCAAGAACTTTATGATGTGCAGTTTCTCCCTGGCGTGCAGCGTCCGATGGTTTTGAATCAGGAACGAAAAGAAATCCGCCAAGCATTTACTGCACCAGAGTTGAACTATTGGCTGCGACCAAGTGCAGTGATTCCAAATGATTAAAAAGGATGAAAGAATGACTGGGGACTGGTATTTTTACTCAGCACCCAGCACCAGCTAAACGCCCCATATACAGCACCTTCAAGCTAGGAAAGGGTTTGTTGAACTTTTTACTTTTACCTTATTTGGTCAATATCATTAACCTAAAGACTGAATTTCTCCCTGAATATTGCCACGGGCAGATGGTTCGGCGAATTCCAACATTAAAGGCGTAGAATAAATATGCGATCGCTGTAAAAATCTTTCTAAAAACTGCCGACGACCTACTATATACTCTGCTTCTGGTACCCAGCTATATTCCTGGCGAATAGCACGGGCATATTTTGTATATTCAACTGAATTAGCAGCAAAAATCGCTAAATCTGCATCAATTAGAACTTGGCTATCACAGTCATCCACCTTAGCTTGGTGGTCTTTAGTATTAAGTATCAGACGACTAACAATAGCTATAATACTTTCTGAAATACCTAAATTACTCAAGAACTCAACAGCATAATCTGCACTTTTTTGTTCATTATCTTTAGCTTCAGTGTCATACACTACATCATGAAACCAGGCAGCAATTTGAACAGCTGTTAAGTTGTTGCTGTAACCTTGCAAAACTTGAATGGTGTTGAGGACGTGATGAATGTGTTTCAGTGTATGGTAGTGGCGATTGGGGGTAGAGTAAGCAGCAACCAACAGATTAAAGGCTTTCTCAGCTCCTACTTGGTCAATACCAAAGGGTTGGAGTGTGTGTTGCCAGTTAGAAAATAAAATATACGTGGGGTTTTCTCTAGGCATAAACATAGTATTCACACTCTTAATATGACTGAGTTAATCTTTTTTGCTGCAACATCTGTCTAATCAAGTTAAGAAATAGATCAACAAAAGGATAACACTTGTAGATGATTGAATTGGGAATTGGGCATCGGGCGTTAGGAGTGGTGAGTGGTGAGTGCTGAGGGTGAGTGCTGTTAGCGGTAGCGGTAGCGGGGCTTTAGCCCGTGCTGAGTTAAGAGTAAGGAGTTTTGTTTGTCCCCTTGTCTCCCTTGTCTCCCCCATCTCCCCACTCCCCAATATAGTGACAGCTAAAATGAAAGCGTCAAAATAGAAGACACAGGCTTTGTCAAAAAAGCCTTGCCTTGATTAACGGAGTTTATTATCAGTGGTATTACAAGTAAAAACAAGCACCTACGAAGCTAAAACCCAAGAAATTGCTAAACAACTTCTAGCAGCAACGCAGGAAAATCGTTCGTTTTTTGCTTCCCTGCGGGATCAAATGCGTTGGGATGATAAATTACTAGCTTGGGCAATGAGTAATCCTGGGTTGCGGGTGCAATTATTTCGGTTTATAGACACCCTACCTGCTCTGCACAGTAAATCAGAAATTGCCTCACATTTGCAACAATATCTCGGCGACGAGTCTGTAGAATTACCTGCGGCTTTGAAGGGAATGCTAAACTTTGCTAACCCCGATTCTATGCCTGGACAAGTTGCTGCGACAACTGTTGGTACAGCGGTGGAAACTCTGGCTCATAAATATATTTCTGGCGAAAATATTAAACAAGTCATCAAAACAGTTGAACGGCTGCGAAAAGAAAAAATGGCTTTCACCATCGACTTACTTGGTGAAGCGGTAATTACTGAAGCTGAAGCGCAGTCTTATCTGGAACGCTATCTAGAATTAATGCAACAATTGGTAGAAGCATCAAAGAATTGGACAGCTATCCCAGCTATTGATGAGGCTGATGGGGAAGTGCTACCAAAAATCCAGGTTTCTGTGAAGTTAACGGCGTTTTATTCGCAATTTGACCCTTTAGATGCTAAAGGTAGTGAAGAACGAGTTAGCGATCGCATTCGCATTCTCTTACGTCGTGCTAAAGAGTTGGGCGCAGCTGTCCATTTTGATATGGAACAGTATGCCTATAAGGACATAACTCTTAGTATCTTGAAAAAACTGTTACTGGAAGAAGAGTTTCGCCAACGCACAGATATTGGCATGACGATTCAAGCATATCTGCGTGATAGCGAGCAAGATACCAAAGACTTAATTTCTTGGTTGAAAGAACGCGGTTATCCCTTAACAATCCGCTTGGTAAAAGGTGCATATTGGGATCAAGAAACGATCAAAGCAGCCCAAAAGCATTGGTTACAGCCAGTTTACAACGATAAAGCGGCGACTGATGCTAACTTTGAAACCATCACCCAGTTATTGCTGGAAAATCATCAATATGTGTATTCTGCTATTGGTAGCCATAATGTGCGATCGCATTCTCGTGCCATTGCCATAGCTGAAAGTTTAAATGTCCCCCGGCGGCGGTTTGAATTGCAAGTCCTCTATGGTATGGGTGATAAAGTTGCAAAGGCATTGGTTGACAGGGGTTATCGGCTTCGGGTTTACTGTCCCTACGGTGAATTATTACCTGGGATGGCATATCTAATTCGGCGCTTATTGGAAAATACGGCTAATAGTTCTTTTTTACGGCAAAATCTCGAAAATCGACCCATTGAGGAACTGTTAGCTGCACCAGTTGTCAAAGAGGCGGAGAATGAAAATTTCCCCACATCCCCGCGTCCTCACCTCCCGGTGTCCTCTTCCTTCCTCGGTGCATCTGATACTGATTACTCTGAAGAAGAGAAGAGAAGCAAGGCGGCGCAAGCTTTCCAAAACGTTCGCCAACAGTTGGGTAAAACTTATTTACCGCTAATTAATGGAGAATATGTTGATACCCCAGAATTTGTTGATTCTGTCAATCCTTCTAATTTCAGTGAAGTAGTTGGTAAAGTTGGGTTGATTAGTGTTGAACAAGCTGAACAGGCGATGCAAGCTGCTAAGGCGGCGTTTCCTGGTTGGCGAAAAACACCAGTTCAGGAACGCGCTCAGATTCTGCGAAAAGCGGGTGATTTGATGGAAGAACGCCGCGCTGAACTTTCTGCTTGGATGGTTTTGGAAGTTGGGAAAGCAGTTAAGGAAGCTGATGGAGAGGTTTCTGAGGCCATAGACTTCTGTCGGTATTATGCTAATGAGATGGAACGATTAGATAAAGGTGTTATTTACGACATCACAGGCGAAACTAATCGTTATATTTATCAACCACGAGGAATTACTGTGGTGATTTCCCCCTGGAATTTCCCGTTGGCCATCGCCTGTGGAATGACAGT
The DNA here is from genome assembly GCF_043099735.1 of Nostoc sp. C117. Classification (NCBI taxonomy): domain Bacteria; kingdom Bacillati; phylum Cyanobacteriota; class Cyanophyceae; order Nostocales; family Nostocaceae; genus Nostoc; species Nostoc sp. C117. The sequence goes on along the minus strand of NZ_CP170991.1, from coordinate 7,411,060 downwards.
TGCAGCTTTGGTTTCGGGCAATTGTACTCTTCTAAAACCGGCGGAAACATCTTCTGTAATTACAGCCAAACTCACAGAAATTTTGATCGAGGCTGGTATACCTAAAGGTGTATTTCAATACGTACCGGGTAAAGGTTCCCAAGTCGGCGCTTATTTGGTAAATCATCCAGATACTCATGTAATTGCTTTTACTGGCTCTCAAGAAGTAGGTTGTAGAATTTACGCAGATGCTGCAACCCTCAAGCCTGGGCAAAAGCATATGAAACGTGTGATTGCTGAAATGGGCGGCAAGAATGCGATTATTGTGGATGAAAGTGCTGATTTAGACCAAGCTGTTGTGGGAGTAGTGCAGTCAGCATTTGGTTACAGCGGCCAAAAATGTTCTGCTGCCTCCAGGGTCATTGTACTGCAACCGATTTATGATGTCTTTGTGCAGCGATTGGTAGAAGCGACAAAATCCCTGAACATTGGGGAAGCAGAGTTACCAAGTACCCAAGTTGGGCCGGTAATTGATGCTAATGCCCGCGATCGCATCCGCGAGTATATTGAGAAGGGTAAGGCAGAAGCACAACTAGCTTTGGAGTTACCAGCACCCCAACAAGGATACTTTATCGGTCCTGTGATTTTTAGTGAAGTAGCGCCAAATGCGGTAATTTCCCAACAAGAAATTTTTGGACCTGTGCTAGCGGTAATTCGGGTGAAAGATTTCCAAGAAGCATTATTAGTAGCCAATGGAACTAATTACGCCTTGACTGGAGGACTTTATTCGAGAACGCCTTCCCACATTCAACAGGCGCAGACAGAGTTTGAAGTCGGTAATTTGTACATTAACCGCAATATTACCGGAGCGATCGTTGGGCGGCAACCCTTTGGTGGATTCAAACTTTCTGGAGTAGGTTCTAAAGCCGGAGGTCCTGATTATTTACTGCAATTCCTAGAACCACGGACGATAACAGAAAATATTCAACGTCAAGGTTTTGCACCAATTGAAGGTGCTGATTAAATTATAAAAAAAGGTGGGGAAAAACCCACCTTTTTTTATATAGTAACAACACAGGTAGTTTGATCAGTAGTTAAATCATAAAAATTGCTTAAGCAATCACATAAAAATTGTTTTCGGTTAGTGACACTCCACCAAGTAGTTGTGCAAATTGTACCTGAGCAAATGCACCCGCACTACCATCTCTGTCAAAGTATAATGCACCTGTAGTGTCATCATAGATAATTCGCTGATCTTTCGTCGTTGCAGATGTTCCAAGTGTAAACTGACTAGCTGAGAGGTAAATTGGTAATAAGTCTACACCATAACCACCAGCCGATACCCAAATAAGTTCACTACTTGCGTTGAAGTCATAAATAGTACTAACACCCTGACCGTAACCATTAAAAATAAAGGTATCAGTACCAGTCCCTCCATAGAGGACATCATTACCGTTTCCACCTACCAAGGTATCATTCCCAGCACCGCCCTTGAGGGTGTTATTGCCTGAGGCGTTAGAGGCTACGAGATAATCATTCCCACTACCTCCATCAACTAGATTATGGCCTGTTGAAAACTGAACATCCAAGAAGTCGTTCCCAGCACCACCGTTGAGGGTATTATTGCCCGAAGCACCACCGCTGTAGTCATAGCCAAAGCCAGAGGCAGAGAGATAATCATTACCATCGCCCCCAATGAGCAGATTATTGCCTCTTGAATTGTCAGCATTTAATGTATCATCACCAATGCCACCGTTGAGGGTATTATTGCCTGTTGAATACTCAACATTCAATTTATCATCACCAGCACCACCGTCCAGGATATTCTTGCCTGAAGCAGTATAGTAAGATTCATTGGTATCGCCATATTTGTAGAAGCCAGAGGCAGAGAGATAATCATCGTCATCTCCTCCAGAGAGCAGATTATCGCTAGTTGAATAATCAACACTTAATCTATCATTACCAGTGCCACCGTTAAGAGTATTCTTGCCAAACGAACCAGGCGTATACCCGTATTGACCAGAGGCAGAGAGAGAATCCTTGCCATCGCCTCCATCTAGTAGGTTATTACCTGTTGAAAAGTCAACATTTAATTTATCGTTACCAGCGCCGCCATTGAGGGTATTATTGCCTGAGGCAGTAATAAAATAAGAGTCTGTTGGTTGCTCTTGGTAATAGCCAGAGGCAGAGAGATAATCATTGTCATCGCCTCCAGAGAGCAGATTATCGCCTTTTGAATAGTCAACATTCAAAGTATCGTTACCAGCACCACCGTAAAGGGTGTTCTTGCCAGAAGCGCCAAAGAAGGAGTCGGCAGAAGCTCTGAGATAATCATTGCCATTGCCCCCAAACAGTAGGTTATCGCCTGTTGAATAGTCAATATTCAAGGTATCATCACCAGCGCCACCATAGAGGGTATTTTTACCAGAAGTGGCATAGCCATCGGGGAAGTCGTAGTCAGAGGCAGAGAGATAATCATTGCCATCGCCCCCAAAAAGTAGGTTATCGCCTGTTGCAAAGTCAACATTCAAGGTATCATCACCAGCGCCACCATTTAGGGTGTTATTGCCTGAGGCTGCGGCGTTGCCATATCTACTTACGTCGCCAGAGGCACTGAGATAATCATCGTCATTGCCCCCAAATAGTAGGTTATCACCTCGTGAATTGTCAACATTCAAGATATCGTCACCAGCACCACCATTGACTGTGTTATTTCCAAAAGCACCATCACCGTCGCGGTAGAAGACATAGCTAGAGATATAATCATTGCCATCGTCTCCATTGATTAGGTTATCGCCTGTTGTAAAGCTAAAACCAAAGCTATCGTTACCAGCGCCACCGTTGAGGGTGTTATTCCCCTCGCCACCGTTGAGAACATCATTCCCCGCACCACCGCTGAGAACATCATTCCCCTCACCACCAATGAGAGTATCATTCCCCTCACCACCAATGAGAGTATCATTGCCCGCGCCGCCACGGAGCAGGTCATTACCACTCTTGCCGTTGATTTTGTCATTACCGCCCTGACCATTAATAACATCATCTGAGTTGTCAAGACCGTTGACATAGTTATTCAGATCGTTAAAGAAGGTAACTGTGTTTTTGTTGAACAGGTTGTGTTGGGTGGAGTTCGCATTGACGACATCAAAGCTATCGGTGATAGTGGTTTGTCCATCAAACAGGATATTGCCCACTGTTGATAGGTTATCTAGGTTTTCCAGGGTGAAGTTTTGCAGGATAACTTTGCTATTACTTTGTGCAAAGGAAATTTCCAGATTGCTGCCATTTTGGGTGAGCAGCAGATTTTGGGCAGTTAAGCCAGAACCTTGAAATATCAGGGTATCCGCTTCGGCAATGACTGCTGGCGAGGGATTTGAACCTTTACCTAGACCACCAAAATCGGTGATGATATCAGTTTCGTTTTCGTAGCTGAAAAACGAAGAGGAGGTGTAAATAAATCTATCATTGCCACCGCCACCAGCTAGGGTGTCATTGGCTGCATCGCCTATGATGATATCGTTCCCAGCTTTACCGTTAATTGTGTCTACATCAGAGGTACCCACTAGGGTATCATTACCGTTGCTTCCAATGATATTTGCCATAAGTTTTACCTACCTGAATCGATTTTTTCAGTAACTTAAGTTTTCAACCTGCTGCTTAGTGCTGTTTTAGGGCACAATGAACTCGCCGAGAGCTGGGTTTTTCGGTATACTTATCTCACCTTTGAGAGTTACCAATTTTTCCCCAAGATTCATCTTATTGAGTAGCTTGTAACAAATACTTATCCAAGTATGTAAGACTATCTAAGTCTTAAGCACTGTCAAATTCCTTAGAATGTGAATTCAAGATAAAATAGGACATTTCAGGCTTTTATCAAGTATCTTTTATTCAGTAGCTTAGGCGTAGTCCGTCGCAGCCATCGCTAACAAAAGACCGTACAATCAACCATGAATGCCTCAAATGCACACTAGCTTTTTGTCAATGCATAAGTCTTACTAGCTTTAAAAGGCGAGTAGAGAGTAAGCTATATTCCTTTTTTATCTTTGGTTGTGAGATTTTCCCGTGATTAACCGTCTTGACAATAGGAAATAGCTGACAGGTAAAGGCAAAGAGATTTTCAAACTTTGACTGTTAGCAATCTGTACGTGGTATTTGGTTTCAAAATAGCGAACATTTAAATAACCTGATATTAATTAAGTACAGAATATACTTAGATGTCTATACTTAAAAAGCCATCTTTGCATATTCTTCACATTTTTGAGCCTTCAATGTATATAAAACTAGTTACCTTGATGCAATCTTTATATTGATCGCAGCGATACCTAAATTGGGGTATCTCTTAGGGATGAGGAAAATCAGACAAACGCTTGGTATGCTTTTACAGCAAATTTTTGTGGCTGAAAATATGAATGCGATCGCCTAGCGTCTAAATTAGTGTTTCGTCGATCAAAAAATCGCTCTCATTCAAATATCGCATTAATATTGACTCTAGTTGGAATACGCGAATTGGTTTAGGAAGATAATCATTAGCACCAGCTTGCATAAGAGAAGCTTTATCTTCTGGAACTTCATTCAATCCCATCATTACTACCTGCAAATATTCTAAAGAAGGCTCTTGTCTGATAAGATTTAGCAAATCCCACCCACTAACATCACCTACTAATTGCACATCCAATAAAATTAAATCTGGCTTTATGGTTCTTACCTCGTTCAATAACTCATCGCCGTTATTTATCCATTTGACTTGGTAGCCAATTGTCTGGAGATAATCTTGCAACACTATGGCAGTATTTTGCTCGTTTTCAACCAACAAAATAGTTTTATTTTGAGGAATGGCTAGAGAGGAGGATGAGGACAAAGTAAAATTTTCTCCCCCATCTACCTCATCTCCCAGATTTGGTATTAACAGACTGAATTGACTACCTTCTCCCAAAGTAGATGTAACGGTCACATCTCCACCGTGCAAACGCGCTAACTTGCGTGTCAAAGCTAAACCCAATCCTGTACCTTCGTACTGACGATTTAATTTACTGTCAAGCTGTTTAAATGGTTGAAATAGAAATTGAAACTGATTTGAGTCAATACCAATTCCAGTATCTGAAACTATAAATGTCATCCCTTGTGGTACTTTTTTGACTACCAGAGATACTTCACCTGCTGGGGTGAATTTAATCGCATTGGTGAGCAGGTTAAGTAGCATTTGCTTGAGCCGCCGTTCATCAGCAATGCAAATATCTGCTTTGGGATCAATTTCATATGTAAGTCGTAATCCCTTTTCTAAGGCGCGATCGCGCACTGTCAATATGGCATAATTACATATCTCTGATACAGACAAAGGTAAAAGCAACAATTCTTCTTTGCCTGCTTCTACCTTAGATAAATCCAAGATATCGTTTATCAGTTCCAGTAGGTTTTCACCACTACCATATATACAATTGATATATTCCCTCTGCTTTTCATTCAGAGAACCAACGATTTCTTGTTGTAGCAACTGCGACAAACCCATAATCGCATTGAGAGGCGTCCGCAGTTCGTGGCTCATAGTTGCTAAAAATTCACTTTTTGCCCGACTGGCGGCTTCTGCTGCTTCTTGAGAAGCACGTAGTTTCAACTCTGTTTGCTTGCGTTCAGTAATATCCTCAATCATTGCTAGAAAAAACTCAGGTTGACCATTATTGTCTGGAATCACAGAAACAGAAATATGAGTCCAAACTAAGCTACCATCTTGATGCACGCAAGGTCTTTCCATTTCAATACGATGTCTATCAACAGGCTGTTGTGCAACTTTGTCAGTTTGCAAATGGACGTTTGAAGTTTTCTCTAAGTCTATGGAAATTCTTGACACTAGTTGTTTGTAAATTTCTAAATCACCTTTTTCTCTGGAAATATAGTTTGTAAAGCGCTTGCCGTATAAATCTTCTCTGCTATATCCTAAAATCTCGCACAGTGCCAAATTAGTATCGACTATCTTGGCTTTCATATTTATAAGTGCAATTCCAATAGAGGAACGCTCAAAAATTGCCCGGAATTGCGCTTCACTTTGTCGCAATGCTTCCTCTGTGGCATTTCGCTGATTTGCTTCCATAGCTAGGGTTACTAAATCTGCAATTGAGCCAGCAAAAGTTTCTTCTTCCAAAGTCCATTGGCGACCTTCGCCTATGTGTTCATGACAGACTACCCCCACCAAACGCCCTTCTAGCCAAATCGGTGCATTAAGCAGGGATGTAATTCCCAAAATTGAAAGATAAGACTCAGATAATTCTTGGGTTCTGACATCGTTTCTGGCATCATTTGCGGCAATACTACGTTCTTGTTCTAAAGCCTGGAAATAAACAGGATAATTTGTTTTTAGAAGCGACTTCCCAAAGGTATGTTCCTTGGTATTTACGTCGTATAAATCCATGCATTTCATTTTTGAACGTTCTTTATCATATAACCACACTCCGACTCGCTCAACTAAAAGCGTATGAGCAGCAGTTTCTGTGATTTCCCTTAACGCCGCATTCAGATTACCTTGCTGAAATGTCTTACTCCTTGCCAGTTCCACCAGCGTCTGGCTTTGTTTTTGACGATTATTTTCTCTGATTCGCAAAGCCTCTTGGGATTCATTATACTCTGTAATATTTCTAGCCGCGACCACCTGCATCAGTTGCCCTCAAGAAATAATTTTGCCTTGCAGTTCTACGGGAATAGTAGAACCATCTTTGTATAACTACAATTACTTGATATGGTTTTTCATAACCGGAAAGTATAATTTTTCTAATTAAATCTTACGATTCTGGATAACTAGTTACCAGCTAGATTTGACTCATTAATGCTGTTACTTAATGTCAGTGATTTTTACCAGGGTACAATTAGCAATTTAAAAGAATTACACTATCAGGTAATTCTACTATTACGGAATTAAACTATCAAGTAAAGATACTGTAAATTAATATAATATTTTAAATTTTTGGTATGGAAACTTGGAACTATCCAAGAGAAGATTTTTTCCACTTTGCTTGAGTTTAAATCCCCGTTAAGGTTTTAGCAGTCCTTAATTTCTAATGTCAGTTTAATTTATTCTGGGACTTAGGCAACTGGCATACAATACATATCTTCTAAGCTGATGGGCGTCTAAAGTATATAAACACTCTTGATGGTCGTTAACTGTTGACTGATGACTGTTGACGGGTTTTCAGTCATCAGGTAAATTTACAAATTAAATGCGTAACAGCTTAGTACCGGAGTTTGGAGTCAAGGGAAGCGAAGGGACTTCAACATTTGACTTCCATAATGCTTAGAACAGGTCTTCTCTTCCAGAGCCTAAGAAGGATAATTTGCGGGAAGCAAGTTAGGCTGGAGACTGCCTTGATAAACGATTAGCGTTCAAAAGTCTAAAAATTTCGACTCTTGACTTTTTAATTTTTTCAACCTCTACGAAAAAAATATGACACTTGCGTAAGTCGTATCTTGGTTGGTGCTGACTACTACAATACCCTTCAACTCCTCTAGAGAAAGATATGTAATGACTTAAATTTTGCGAGAATTAAGCTAATGGTAGTTGTTACAGAGGTAGAGCGATGATAGATAGTAATGTGAGAATTGTTTCCCTAATTCCTGGTGGAACAGAGATATTAGCAATATTAGGATTAGTTAATGCTATTGTGGGGCGATCGCATGAATGTGATTACCCTCCAGAAATTAAAAATCTCCCCATCTGTACCCAAGCACGGTTAGATTCCAATACCTCCAGCGGCGAAATTCATGATGAAGTGAACAAGTTATTGCAATCTGCTCTGAGTATCTATGAAATTAAAACAGATGTTTTAGAGCAGTTGCAGCCTACCCACATTATCACTCAAGACCAGTGTGATGTCTGTGCTGTTAGCTTTGATGAAGTGAAAAAAGCAGTTGCAACACTTGTTCACAGTCAACCCAAAATTATTTCTTTACAACCGAACATTCTCCAAGATATTTGGATTGATATTGAGCGAGTAGGCAATACCTTTGGTGTAGACTCGGTAAAAGTCATAGAAAATTTAGAGGCTCGGGTTAAAATTTGTCAACAAAAAATCCAAGGACTTGCTGTAAATGAACTGCCCACCGTAGCTTGTATTGAGTGGACTAATCCTTTAATGATAGCGGCCAATTGGATTCCAGAATTAGTTAACTTGGCAGGAGGACAATCTCTGTTTAGTGTCGTAGGTCGGCCTTCTCCTCAGTTACCCTGGGAAACACTACTAGCAACTAATCCAGATGTAATTGTTTTTATGCCTTGCGGCTTTGATTTAAATCGCACTCGCCAAGAAGCCCAACCATTAACTCAACTTCCAGAGTGGGAAAAACTGCACGCCACTCAAGCTGGTAGGGTCTATATCACTGATGGCAATTCGTATTTCAATCGTCCTGGACCTAGACTGGTTGATTCTTTAGAAATTTTGGCAGAAATTTTACATCCAGAGATTTTTGAATATGGTTACAAAGGAACTGGTTGGGAGCCTTTGTGAAAAAGAATTTCAGAATTCAGAAGTCAGAATTCATACTGAATTCGAGTCCGACTGAATGATATTATATTGGTTTTAAACCTTGCCTATTGTGGCAACCTTGGGGTAAACAGAAAATATATCAACTATACTAGATTCCTTCTGAATTCTGTACGATTGGCGGATATGCAGCTTAGCTGTCTCCGCTTACTCCTACCCAGAACCAAGCTAGCAAGAGCGTCTCGTAGAGAGCATCTAAATAAATGGGTTTAAGACCCTTGCGAAGAGTAATTCTGATTTGTGAATTATTCTTCAAGGTGTTTGTTCAGAATCAGATGATGGTTGATTGTTAAATAGCAGTAAGCGTGCAGCAAGTATGGCAAATCCCACAGCAGCGATCGCTTTTAACAAGCGTGTAGGCAATAATTCTGCTACTGCTCCTCCTGCTAATGCTCCCAATAGACTTGTCAACAGCAGTGCTACTGCTGCACCAAAAAATACAGCACGGGGTGATTGAGAACGCCCTGAAAGTGCGATCGCTGCTAGCTGACTTTTGTCGCCTAATTCTGATAAAAAAACTGTAATAAAGCTAAGTCCGAGAAGATGCCAATCCATATATTGAGGGGGAGATGAGGGGGTAAATGACAAATGACTAATGACCAATAAATACATCCCAAAAGAGCATGAGAGAAATCAACAGTAACATCACGCCGGCTGATTTTTCTACGGTTTTCGGGCTGAGTCGGGTGGCTATCCAACTACCTAAAAGTACACCTAATAAGCTGGTGGTTATCAGTGCAGCCCCAGATCCAATAAATACTACCCACGGGGAATGCGATTCTGCACTCATCAACAATGTGGATAGCTGAGTTTTATCTCCAATTTCTGCTAAAAAGACGGTTATGAAAGTTGTACCAAAAACTACTAGCGCTGATTCCTGCTTTTGAGGACTCTTGGCAACTATAGGCTGAACTCGTTGGGTGATGGTAGGAGTTAAGTTAAAATCATTGCTGTGTTTCAGTTCTAGCCCGATCTCAGACTGAGATATGCCAGAAATTTCTAAAGGTGCAGAGTCTAGTTTCACAAGCAGTAGTTTTATTGCTAGGTTGCTTTCATATTTCTATCATATTCTCAGATTGCTGTAATAAATTGCAACTCCACACAAAAAATAAAGATCGCAGTGTCAAAAGCCAACAGCTTTGTCGAAGCGTAGTATTTCTAAACTGCGATCGCCGTATACTCCCTCTATTTGCTGACGACAGCAGTCAATGGCAAAATCATTGATTTCTTCTGGTTCAATTCCATACATATCTTGAAATACTTCTGATTCCACACGACAGAAGCGCGGACGATTTGCATAGATCCGGCACTCTCGCGTAACACGATCAAAATTAATACACCATCCGTCTTCACCTACCATGCTGAGATAAAGTTCTAGTTCTGCTGGTGAGAGATACTCATCCAAATCTGGACGCTCTGCTGGTTCGAGATGACAGCAAGCTCCACATTGTTTTACACATTGCCAAGTTGACATTTTAGATTAGGGAATTGGGTATGGGGTATGGGGAATAAAACAGAAATCTGACCCAAGGCTTCCTCCTCTCAAAAATTCTTCATAGGAATAAGGAAAATAAGCAATGTCCTTCAGGAGCGCTGAGTACTAAGTGCTGTACATAGATAGCGTGGCGTTTAGCCTGTACTGAGTTACGAGTTAGAAGTTATTTATTCTCCTCCTGACTCCTGCCTCCTGTCCAATGTTCTATTCCCAATCCTTCTATTTTATGTTTTTTCTTATAATTTTGTTAAGTAAATTAAATCCTGCACCCTGTGGCCAGATATGATCAATTTCGGGTTTCGTCACTAAGTTGTTGAATTTTTAAAGCAATTGGTAGGAGAAAAGGAAAAATGTTTGACGCTGTGTCTGACTTGGTTAATGCTTTTACCAGCATCAATTGGGAAGTTATTTTCCAATTACTGTCCGTGGCGCTTATCGTGATTGCTGGCCCAGCAGTAATCTTTGTGCTAGCATTTCGCAACGGTAACCTTTAATAATGCTGAGTGCTGATTGAGAGTTAACAGTTCAGAGTTAAGAGTGAGGAATTAAATTTTAGTCTCAACTTATAACTTGTAACTCTTAACTCAGCACTCACATTTTCAGGTTAGAAATGAAAACTTGCTGTTAGTGACTTTGAAATTCAAAAATCAACTCTTCTCAACTTTTATTTCTCTGCGCGATCCAAAATTCATAATTTACATTCAGGAACATACAAAAGTTAATATAAGAATTTCTAACTTTTAAGTGATAATGCTTCAAGTGCAGCCTGGATAATGCTGTCATACTGTGGTTGAGAGATATCAATTTCCTTGGCATCTTGACGATTAGTGCCAAGTAAACCAATTCTATCTCCTGGTTGCATAGCTAAAACTTTCCCTTGAGAATTTTTAATTCTTAATTCTGTTTCTAAACCATTTTTATAGAAACCACAAATATACTGTCGCTGGTTATACTCAAAAGTGATGCTTGAAGTGGTCGGTGGGGAAACAAAAAATTGCTGAACCTGAATTGGCAATCTCGCACCTACTAACTCTAGCTCAATGGTGGTGTTACCGTTAAAGTAATTTTCTCGCAATTTGTAAGCCACATCCAATCGCAGTGGTAGATGGAAATAGTCACCCCAACGCCAGGCGATCGCTTTGATTTTATACTGTTGATTATCAATAGTTTGGGCAATTGTCAGTTTGATGTGACCCTTACCAACGATTTTTTGCTCAACCACTTGGACATTAGGTGTCCAGAAAATTGGATCGGGGTTGTCCATACCGCACGGGTGTAGAGCATTAAGCTGTTGATAAAGCTGCTGATTGATATGATTGAGGTTGACTTCAGCATCAATTCTCAGCAGAGGCTTGAGATGTTGGGGTTCAAGACATCCGTTAGCAAACTCAATCAAACGCGATCGCACCAATTCTAAATTTTCTGCTGGTAGAGAGAATCCACCAGCGGCTTTATGTCCGCCAAATTTGCCTAGTAAATCGTGACAATATTCTAAAGCTGCAAATACATTAAACTCTGGAATTCCTCGCGCTGAACCACGGATGTGTTCCTCATCCTCATAAGTACCAATGAACACGGGAACACCGTAGCGTTCCAACAAGCGGGAGGCGACAATCCCAATAACGCCGTGATGCCAATTGGGTTGAACAACAACTAATATACGGTCTTGCTGTAGAGATGTGATATAGTGCGTTTCGACAAAAGCGATCGCTTCTTGTTCAATTTGCTGACACATCTCTTGGCGACTGATATTTATTTGTTCGCACTCCATTGCTCTTTCCAGCGCCACCCCCATATCATCTGTAGTTAGCAGTTCAATTACAGTCTGAGGGTTACCAATCCTACCAATAGCATTAATTCGCGGTCCCAGGCGAAAGCCGATATCTTCAGGCTTCAGTGATTTTGGATTTTGGATTTTGGATTTTGGATTTTCTCCCCTGCTCCCCTGCTCCCCTGCTCCCTCATCTCCCCTGGCCTGCACGCCAGCTACCTGAATTAATGCCTGGATTCCAGGTAAGTTGGATTTGGGTAATTGCTGTAAACCGCGTTTCACCCAGCGACGATTTACGCCAATTAAGGGGGCTAAATCTGCGATGGTTCCCAATGTAAATAGTGCTAGCATCGGTCTAATTAAGCCCTTAGTCTCCCCTAATTGTTGTGCTAGAGATACTGCCAAGATGTAGGCGACACCAACACCAGCAACACCCCGATAGGGTGAGGATTCTGCTATTAGTTTGGGGTTGAGGATAGCATTAGCTGGTGGTAATTTTTGGGGGATGTCGTGGTGATCGGTGATAATAACTGCAAGACCAAGTTCTCTCGCTCTAGCAACTGGTTCAAATGCAGATATCCCATTATCTACAGTGAGAATTAGCCCTATACCTTCGCTGTGGAATTCTTCAACTATGCGTTTATTAATACCATAGCCTTCGTGCATGCGACTGGGAATAGCATAATCTACTTGTGCGCCTAAAGTGCGGAGACTGCGTAAAAGTAGAGCAGTGCTGGTCATTCCATCAGCATCGTAGTCACCACAAATAGCGATTTTTGTTTGAGAAGCGATCGCATTTTGCAACAACTCCAAACTAATGGCCAAATCTGGGAAATCTTCCAACGGTGAAGGTAAAACTAAAGATTCTGGATCTAAAAATGCTTGTACCTGTTCTGGTGTTTCCATACCCCGATTAATCAACAACTGGCTGATAATGGGGGAAATATTTGTCAAAACCGCCAGCTTTTGGGCAAATTCTGGTTTTTGTGGATAAATTTGCCACCGCTGATCGGGTAAGCGCCTGGAAGGTTTTGATAGTTCAGATACAGGTCGGTCTAGCACGGTATGAATTTAGGAGTTATTAGTTATGAGTTTTGCATTGACAGTTGTTTCTTAACTCATAACTAATAACATTATTTTGCTATCTAAAATACGCTGATTCTTCCATCGTCCATAATATACAAAGAGCGATCGCCTGGAGAGCGCCAAGTCGGACGGAGTTCTAGCCGCAATGTGCCAAAGTTAGGCTTGGAGACAATTGCTTGTAGTGATAAACCCTTTTCGCTCCAAAATATCAGAGATGTATTTGGCTCTGTACCCTCTATTTGTTCTAAATTTAATTTCTGTCCTGGACTTAAGGATATTGCCTCAGTCTCGGAGGGTTTCTGGATTCTAATCAGGTTTGGTGTGCTATTTACAACTTCAACTCGGATATGTTGACCAGGGGTAAATTGAATTGGGTGCAAACCACACTTAGAGGCACAAGTTCCAGCAAAGGTATAGCTGGGGTTATGGATGGATGCTGTGAGAAGGGTGACTGCAATTAAAGCAAATGACAGAGGCTTAAACATAATACACAGTATAAGTACTTAACTTAAATTTACCTTAGTTAATACTGTCAAGCCTCAGCATATTTTCCAAAATCCAAAATTTAAAATCTAAAATTCGGTCATAATCAAGAAACAATTAGGAATCAGGAAGCTAACTATGCACATCCTATCCCTTCATTATCCAGATGACTTACTCATTACCTCTGGCAAATCACCCCAAGCATTAGAAGCAGAACTGACATTTTTGCTTGCAGTCAAGCTATTTGAACTACGCCGACTATCCCTTGGTAAGGCCGCCGCCTTTTGCAACATGAACAAACCCCAATTCATGTATGAACTAGGACGTTTACAAATCCCGGTTATCAACCTAGATGATGACCAAATCGCCGACGAATTGCGCGATGATTAACCCTGTGATTGTTGCCGATAGCAGTCCCCTCATCTCTTTATCAATTATCGAGCAACTGGAAATTCTTCCTCAACTGTATCAGCGAATATTAATTCCCCCAGCCGTATGGGATGAAGTAACAGTCCAAGGTGCAGGTTTACCTGGCGCACAAGCCGTCAGTCAACTAACTTGGTTAGAAATTCAAACTCCTGAACCCATTATCTTAGAACCATTATCAATTTTAGTTGATCGTGGAGAGGCTGAAGCTATTGCCTTGGCTCAGTCCACTCCAGATAGTACGGTACTTTTGGATGATGCTCAAGCACGAAGGGTTGCAGAACGCTTAGGAATTCGCCGGATAGGTACTCTTGGCATTTTGCGTAAGGCGAAAAAAGCGGGCTTGATTGTGGAAGTTAAAGTATATATTGAGCGGTTACGCACTAATGGAATTTATATCCGACCTAGCCTTATTGATGCAGTGCTACGGGATGTCGGAGAAATAGACTAATTAAGGATTCAGAGAATTTATCAGTTGGTTACACTTTTCAAACAAACTCTGACCAATATCCTGAAATGTTTTTCGGATTTCAGGATATTGCTGATGGACTTTCTGCTCTTTAACCAAAACGTCCACTGATATAATCTTCAGCTTCTTTGGTTTGGGGAGAACTGAACATTTGAACGGTAGGACTAAACTCGACTAATTTTCCGCGACGTTTGCCATAGTCATCAATTTCTGTATTGAAGAAAGCGGTGAAATCTGCCACTCTAGAAGCTTGCTGCATGTTGTGAGTCACCATGATGATGGTGTATTGCTGCTTGAGTTCTAAGCAGAGTTCTTCGACTTGGCGGCTCGAAATCGGGTCGAGAGCAGAACATGGCTCATCCATTAATAATACATCTGGCTTCATGGCGATCGCACGAGCAATGCAAAGCCGTTGCTGTTGTCCGCCAGATAAGGCAGTTCCCTTTTCTTTGAGTTTATCTTTGACTTCATCCCAGATGGCGGCGCGTCTGAGGGAATCTTCCACCAATTCATCAATGTTACCTTTGTAACCGTTAGAACGGGGACCAAAAGCAATATTTTCGTATATTGACTTGGGAAAAGGATTCGGTCTTTGAAAAACCATACCGACTTGTCGTCGTAATTTTACCGAATTGATGCTGGGATCGTAAATATTGCGATCGCGATAATTCAATCTCCCTTCTACCTTCGCCCCAGGGATTAAATCATTCATCCGGTTAAAGCAACGCAATAGGGTACTTTTACCACATCCCGAAGGCCCAATAAAAGCAATAATTTGTTTTGCCGGAATCTTCAAGTAAACATCTATCAGTGCTAGAAATCCTCCATAATAGACCTTCACACCTTCAACATTAAATACAGGATTCTCTTTGTCTATCGTGGCACTATCTGATTGACTTCTACTGTTGCTATAAGTCATTTTGCGTATCTCCTAATATTCTGCCTGATTTTTTTGTGAAACTTATCTAATTAGCTATTGAATTTCTAACGTATTGAAAAGCGTTGTCGGATATAAATTGCTACACCATTTAATACTAAAATCAACAATAACAACGCAATAATTGTTGCTGCGGCTGCATTAGCAAAACCTGGTTCAGGACGAGTGATGTAACTGTAAATTTGAATCGGTAACGCCATAAATCTCTGAAACAAACCAGGATCAAAAGTCAAAAAACCCACAGCACCGACAACAATTAAAGATGCTGCATCCCCAATGGCACGGGATACAGAAATAATCACCCCAGTCAGAATACCAGGAATAGCATAGGGTATGACATGACTGCTAATAGTTCGCCATTTGGTGACACCTAATCCATAAGATGCATTTCTTAGAGAATCTGGAACGGCGCGAATTGCTTCTCTCGCCGTCACAATAATTACTGGTAAAGACAACAAAGATAAAGTCAACGCACCAGAAATCAAAGCGGGACCAAACCCAAGCAAATAATTGAAAACTCCTAAACCGAGCAATCCATAAACAATAGAAGGTACACCTGCTAGATTACTGATATTAATCTCAATAATCGCTGTCCACCACGCTTTAGGTGCATACTCTTCTAGATATAAAGCTGCTCCCACACCAACTGGAACAGTAACGAAAATCACAATAATTCCTAAAAGAACACTACTGACAATAGCAGGACGAATACCACCTTGGTCAGGAAACCGAGAAGGGGTTTCTGTTAGAAATCCGGGTGTTAAAAATCTGGCTAATCCATCTCGAAAAATATCAAAAAGTAGCAAAGCCAGAATAAATATACCTATCAGCAGTCCTAACAAAAAAACTATCTCAAATACTTTTCCTAAGGTTTCTCTACTCTCAACATTATCAGTAAATTCTGCCGCCGAATCAAAAGAATCATCTCGTTGATAACTTGTCGTCATGCCTATTACTCGTATTTTTCTTTAAAGCGATTAGCAATCCAATAGCTAACAATATTCAAAGTTAAGGTTATGAGAAATAAAAGAGCGCCCACAGCATATAAAGTCTGGAAATTGAGACTTCCACGCGGACTATCTCCACCAGAAATTTGCGCCATATAAGCTGTCATTGTTTCTACTGATTCGGCAAAGTTAATGGTCAGTTTTGGCTGTTGTCCAGCAGCAATCAGGACAGTCATTGTTTCACCCACAGCGCGAGAGATACCCAGAATAATCGAGGCGATAATTCCAGAAAGTGCTGCTGGGAGAACTACTTTAAAAATGCTTTCTAATTTAGTAATACCTAAAGCATAAGCTCCTTCCCGCAGAGAACGTGGAACAGCTTGAATAGCATCTAAACTAATAGAGCCAACAGTAGGAGTAATCATTATCCCCATCATTAACCCCGCACTTAAAGCATTGAATATTTCTAGAGGAACAATATTCCGCAGTAAAGGGGTGAGGAATAACAGGGCGAAATAACCATAAACTACAGTTGGTATCCCTGCCAAAAGTTCCACTGCTGGACGTAAAATTGCTGCTACTTTGGGTTGAGCATACTCACTTAAATAAATGGCAGAACATAAACCTAAAGGAATAGCCACTGCCATCGCAATAGCTGTAGTTAAGAAAGTACCAGCTATCAAAGGCCAAACGCCAAAATGTCTATCTGCAAATAGAGGCGTCCACTTAGTGTCAAGAAAGAATTGGGCAAAGGAAACTTCTTGGAAAAAACCAAATGTCTCCTGAAAGATAATTACGACAATACCAAAGGTAGTCAAAACCGAAACTAAAGCACAAGCAAATAAAATTACGGCAACAATCTTTTCTGAGATATCTTCAGATGCATTTTTTTCCAATGAATACCTAGATTGTAAATAAGGATCGTCTTGAGAATTGCTATTTTGCATAAACAGTTGACTTTTGCCTACATTTATACCGTTAAAACTGATACTTTTTTTAAATAAAGTTAGTGATTGGCTGACCAGGTTTTGCTTTTTTAAATTTTGTCCCAGTTTCACCACTAGCCAATTTTTGTTTTACCTTGACGTAAGCTTCATCAGGTAAGGCTACATAACCAACGCTATCTACCCACTTCCAAGAATTTTCTAGATAAAAATCTACAAATTCTTTGACTGCTGGCTTGGTATCTAAAGATTTTTTGCTGACATAGATAAACAGAGGACGAGACAAAGGGGTGTAGATATTTTTGATGACATTATCCACCGGAACTGGTTTCTCACACTTACCTGTGGGACTTTCTACAGCAACTAGATTGAGTTTATCTTGATTTTGAATATAGTAAGATATCCCTACATAACCTAAAGCTGATGCATCACCTGATACTCCTTGCACAAGTAAATTTTGATTGTGACTGGGAGTGTAATCTGTACGGCCATTCTTGGCTTTGCCAGTAACAGCTTGAGTCATATAATCAAAGGTTCCAGTATCAGAAGCTGGAGCATATAATTTCAGCTTTTGGTTAGGAAATTTGGGATTAACTTGATTCCAAGTCAAAATTTTCCCATCTGATTTTGCACCCCAAATTTTGCCTAATTCTTTAATAGTTAGACATTTGACGAAGTTATTTTGACGATTAGCAATCACAGCGATACCGTCTAAAGCTATGGGTAACTCGATAAATTCAATGTTCTTGCTTTTACATCTTTTAATTTCTTCATCTTTAATAGTACGAGAAGCACCAACAATATCAATCTCACCTGCACAAAATTTACTGATACCACCACCAGTCCCACTTGAAGCAACGCTAACTTGTGCTTCAGGTTTAACTTTCTCATATTCTTCTGCAACTGCTAAGGAAACGGGAAAACCAACAGCCGCACCATCAATACTCACCTGGCTTTTTAATTCTTGTCCGCTGTTACAAGCACTGATACTGCTGGTAATCAGCATTAAAGATGTTAGGAAAAAGCTATCTTTAAATTTGCTCCGAAAGCTCATAAATTATCAATTGAGAGAAAGTAACTAAAAATTGCTTCTTGAAGTAGTAGTCTTTCAAGTTTAAATTGATGGATAAGTAAATTCGTAGTAAGGACTTTAGTCCTGATTATTTTAACCACTAAAGTCCTTACTACAAACCCTGAAAACTAAGTTGACAAAGTAGTAGATAAGGCTACAGGAAAAATAATAGAGGTTATGCTTTGTTAACAGCTTGCACTTTGTCGAAAATTTTCCCATCGCCAAAAAACTTTTTCTGGATATTATCCCAACCACCTAAATCTTGAGATGTGAATAAAGTATCAATTTGGGGATATTTTGATGCTACTTCTTGAGTAACAGTCGGGTTGACAGGACGATATTGTAACTTGGCAAATTCGCGTTGAGCTTCTGTTGAATAAAGGAAATCAACGAATGCTTGTGCAACTTCTCGGCTACCGTGCTTATCAACGTTTTTATCGACTACGGCTACCGGATTATCAATGGAAATATTAACTTTTGGTACAACATAAGGTAATTTCAGACCACTTTTTTGTGCCAAAATTACCTCATTTTCGTAGTTAATTAATACATCTCCCTGATTTTTTTGGAAAAATAAATCGCTAGCTTCACGCGCATCTTTTGTCAGAATAGGGGCATTTTTATAAACTTTGGTGACATAATCTAATGCTGTGGCTTCGTCACCTCCGGTTTGAGTCACCGAACCCCAAAAAGCTAAAAATTCCCAAATAGCAATACCAGAAGTTTTGGGGTTAGCTGCAATTACTTTAACGCCATCTTTTGCTAAGTCTGCCCAAGTATTGATGCCTTTGGGGTTGCCTTGGCGAGTGACGATCGCTGCTACAGATCTACTAACAATACCACTTCTGGGAGCTTTAATTTCCCAACCTGATTTAATTAAACCTGCTTGCTGAATTTTACTGACATCCAAGGGAAGCGCTAAATGTACTATATCTGCTTCTTGGGTGCCAGCAATCACAGCAGCCGTTTGAGCGCCAGAACCCCCATAACTTTGCTCAAATGTAACGTTCTGGTTGTGTTCTTGCTTCCACTTGGCGACAAATTTAGGAATTATTTGGTCATGAGCAGCTTTAGTCACGGAAAATGAAACGAGTCTGAGCTTGATATCAGCTTTGGTAGCCGAGCTACTTCCAGAGCAGGAAGCGATCGCCATACTCAAAAGAGTACCTGTAATAAACAAGCTGACAAAGCTTTGTACCCTGCGTCCATTCAACCAACTTCTAATTGTCTGTTGATAAGAAAACTGTATGGACTGCAAAGCTTTCCTAGTATAAACTTGCATTCCCTCAATTAGAAATCTACCCAATTCTATCGGTTGTTGCGACTTGCTCATCAGAATACACCCCTAAATCTACGGTATTTATAGTCGGATACCGTAATTAATAAAAGTATAGGGTATATAGAACAATAGTTCTCATCTGACTTCAATTTTTTTTACTAAGTGAGGAATTTCTCATCGAAAGTTATTAAATTGAAAACTTTTGTAAAAGAGCGATGCGTAAAATTGGCTAAAACTTCACGATTTTTTGTAATCAAAGATACATTTTACTAATGTTTTGATTTGTGAGAATTGAAAGCCACAGATATTTTACTCCTCAAAAACATCTGGCATCTTGTCTCTCACAAATGATTTAGGATTGCCATATGTTTAATCGGTATATAGCAATCCTATTTGATACGTGAGAAAACACTGACGAAATGTTAAAGTATTAATTGTAACAGTATTTTGGGTTGTAGCGATGTGGATGCAATCATTAGATGATTTTATCAAACAAAGCTTGGATCAACGTGAAATTACACGAGCAATGGCAGTTAAAATGCTGCTGTGTGGATATAAACATAAAGAAATAATGCCAATATTGGGGGTTTCATCAGGCTTTATAAGTACGTGGAAAAAAGCATTTTTTCAAAACGGAGTTGAGGGTTTAAAGTTAGCACATAAGGGTAGTAAGGGATTTTTGGATGCACAGCAACATCGGTCTGTCATTGAATGGTTGCAAACCAAGGAGCAATGGACTCTCAATGAGTTGGAGTATCAACTGGCATCTAAGTATGGAGTGATATTTGAGTCCAAACAAAGCTACTATGATTTGTTTAAATAAGCACGTATTAGTTGGAAAAAAGCTCAAGCTAATAATCCAAAGCATAATCCTGAATTAGTTACCTTAAAAAAAAAGAAATTAGTGAATTGTTGGAGAGGCGACGAGCCGAAATTGAGTCGGGAGAACTAGTTGTATTCATGGTTGATGAATGCCATTTACTCTGGGGAGACATCATAGGATATATCTGGGGTAAAATGAGTGAGCGCATTTCAATTCCAGTTGTCAATGCTCGTGATAAACAAACATACTTTGGTGCATTAGACTATAAAACAAAGGAATTTCTCACCTATTCTGCCAAGACAGGTAACTCGGAAAACACAATTAATTTTTTGGAGTATCTCCGCTCACAACGTCCAGATGCACAACTTTTAATTATTTGGGATGGTGCTAGTTATCATCGCTCTCAAAAAATCAAAGATTATTTAGATTCTTTGAATGCCAACTTAGAAAAAGAACAATGGTTGATATCTTGTGAAAGATTTGCCCCAAATGCACCTCAACAAAACCCAGTAGAAGATATTTGGTTACAAGGAAAAAGACTGATTCGAGAGTTTTATTTTTTCTGTCATTCCTTCTCTGTTGTCAAAGCTTTATTTGAGTTGTCGCTTAACTGTCAAATTTTTGACTTCCCTAAGCTCCATGAATCTGGTGTTTTCTCATGAATCATTTAGGATTGCTATAGTAAACTGCCAATAATTTGCAGCTTGTGTGGTATTCATTGACAAAAGCTCGGGATCTCCCAAATCTAAAATAACTTCCGGAGTAGTTGGAGGAATCCCCAAGCATTTGATAATTTCTGTAGCAATTGCTCTTGCTAATGGTGGCGGAACTGCATTTCCTACCTGTCTAGCACCATGCCATTTAGTTATATGAAAACGAAACCAATCGGGAAACCCATGTAACCGTGCCATTTCCCGTACCGTAATGCAGCGAGGTTGACTATAATGAATAGGTCTTGGGGAAGTATGTGCGCCATGAGCAGCATTAGTTCCGGCTCTTAAAGTATTCGCTATCCCATTTTCTGCAAGTTTAAAAAAGTGAGAAATAGGTTCTTTTTTTCCCTGTTCTGCGAGTTGAAATCTAGCCCGTGAAATCTCTGAATGATTAGTTCTTATGCTAGAAGTTAAAAGAGAGGGATTCCAATTTCTTCTATAGCCAAAATGCCAACTGCTATCATCTAAACATCTCATTTCTCGTCCATAGTTGCTGGGATTACTCCACTTTTGTGTTTCGACAAAATCACTATATAATAACTCTTCAAATTCTTCTGCTTCTGGTAAATCTCCCAGAGCATCCCAACAAGATGGAGTCGGAGGTAAGATAGAATTACCTGACTTCACAGAATTTGGTTTGCTGGATGGAGTAGGATACTTAGGCAAAACAAAACCTTTTTTTGCACCAATGAGAAATAGTCTCTCTCGCCTTTGGGGTACTCCATAATAAGCAGCATTCAAGACTTTCCAAGGTAAACGGATTTTATAGCCATTTTTCTTGAAAGTTCTGATTAGTTCAGATAAAAAAGATTTATGCTTTCCAGCTGTCAAACCTTTAACGTTCTCAAAAACAAAATAAGAAGGCTCTAGCTCTAGGACTATTCTGATAAAATCTTTTATTAAAAAATTTCTGGGATCGTCTAATGCTCTGCGACCTATATAAGAGTAGCCCTGACAGGGTGAACCAGAGATAATAATTTCAATATTTTCATTGCCAATTCCAGTTCTTTCCCGAATTTCTTTCCCTGATAATTCAGTTATGGAACAGGGTAATACTACGCAATAGGGGAAATTAAACTTATGAACGACTGCATGAACTGGATCGATTTCAACAGCAGCTCTTACATCAAAGCCAGCTTGTTCAAATCCTAAACTTAGCCCTCCTGCACCAGCAAATAAATCTATGACGATTGGTCTTTTTAGCTGTTGACTGTTGACTGTTGAGTGAGGAGTTATTATTTGCTTCTCCACTCCTTTGTCTTTCCCATCTCCCCATACTTCGGCTCCGCTCAGTACAAGTCTCCCCATCTCCCTCATCCCCCACTCCCTACTCCCCTACTCCCCTCTGGTAGCATTTGCAAAATTTCTTGAGCAGCGCGATCGCAAACCCCAACATCTCCTAAACTCCGCTGCATTTCCTCATAATCTGTTAAAGTTTGCTCTCTACGAGTGGGATTGAGTAGCAGTTCCATCGCTGTTTCGATAATATTTTCTGGTGTTGCTTCCTCTTGTAAAAATTCTGGCACAATTGGCTTCATTACTACTAAATTAGGTGGCGATGCAAAAGTTATCGAACCTTTGAGCAATCTCCGACCTAACCAAGCAGTCACAGGATTTAGGCGGTAAACTACAACTTGCGGCACGTTTAGTAGGGCAAGTTCTAAATTGACGGTACCAGATTTACTAATGGCTAAATCAGCAGCAGCAAAAACTTCCTTTTGTTGAGCTGATAAAACTGTAGCTCGTAAACCGTAACGCTCAATTGCTTCCTCAATTGGCTGTCTGTAGATTTCCAGAGACAGGGGAATCCAAAAATGAACTTCAGGTAATTTAGCTTGAATGGTTTGGGCTGCTTGAAAAATTACTGGTAAAAGATATTTTAATTCTTGGCGGCGAGAGGCGGGAAGAAGAGCGATCGCTATTTGTTCTGGCAAAATCCCCAGTGTTGCACGCGCTGCTTGGCGACTGGGGGCGTCTTGCATCAGGTCAACCAAAGGATGCCCTACCCAAGTAACTTCTGCCCCTTGCTCGCGGTAGTAACGGGCTTCTTGGGGAAATATTGCCAACAGTTTATCTGTAAATTTGACAATTCTGCCACTGTTACGGAAACTCAATGACCAAGCCCACTCTTGGGGACCAATGTAATATACTATCGGCACATGTGGTAACTCTCGTTTCACATAAGTCCCAATTCCCAGATTTGGACTCATATAATCGATTAGCACCACTAAATCAGGTGGATTTTTTTTTAAGGAAGCGATCGCCTGTCGTTGCACCTGGAGAGTCGGTAAAATATAAGGCAACCCTTCTAAAATACCCATTGACCCAATACTACTAGTATTGCCCAGAAGAGTTGCCCCAGCCGCCACCATTTTTTCGCCACCCAACGCCAAAATTTCTAACTCTAACCCCAACGCCATAGCTTGACGCTTCAGCGCTGTAATTAGCAGCGACCCTTGTAAATCGCCAGATACTTCGCCAGTGCTGATAAATATCCGCATTTGATAATTGGTGTTAGTAAAAATTTAGATTGAGTAGTAAGGAATTAAAAATTTATAGCGTTTCCTAATCTAGTAACGTACAGCTTAACCTCACCCCTATAAAGCTGTGCTTTATCTACTCTTAGTAAGGAGAGGGGTTGGGGGTGAGGTTTTGATATGTACTTTATACATCAGGAAACTGCCATAACTCATAATTCACGATTCATCACTTGCGCCTTTTTTTCTTTTACCGGGAATTAAACCGCGCCTTCCTGGCATCTGAGAAAGTAGCAGAAAGCGACGCAGATGCTGTAACTGTTCGCTATCGCCTAATAATTCCAGTTGTTCCAAGGCATCTTTAAAGGACAAGTCTGAGCGGTAGAGAATACGAAAGGCTTTTTTAAGCATTTGTAAATCTACTGCGTCCATACCAGACCGTTTGAGTCCCACAAGGTTGAGGGTTCGTACCCGCGCCGGATTTCCCTCTACTAACATATATGGGGCTACATCCCGGTCAATACGTGCCATACCGCCCACCATTGCTTGTCTACCAATATGGACAAATTGATGGACACCTAAAACCCCACTCAGCCTAGCGCGTGACTCTATATGCACATGACCTGCCAAGGCCACAGAGTTGGCAATTACTACTTGGTCTTCAATCACGCAATTATGAGCCACATGAACATAAGCCATCAGCAGGTTACCATCACCAATGACCGTCGCTTCACCAGCACCGGTAGCGCGGTTAATGGTCACGTACTCACGAATCAAGTTGTTATCACCAATTTTGACCCAGGTTGGTTCTCCCACAAACTTGAGATCCTGAGGTTCCATACCGATGGCTGCACCTGTAAAAATCTGATTTTGCGCCCCAATTTCACAAGGTCCCTCTAACACTGCATGAGCGCCAATGATTGTTTCAGGACCGACTTTGACATGCGCTCCAATCACAGCATAGGCACCGACTTGCACTGTATGGTGGAGTTCCGATTTGGGATGAATTACAGCAGTTGGATGAATAAGCGTTTTCAAGGGTGAATCTCCAGAACTGTCTTAATAAACCAGCACCGTCAGGGATTTGTAAAGCAGCACCTTGCTCTCTTTAAAAGAGTTGTAGCGACTGCCGTTCCATTGAGGCGACTGGCATTGCTGAACATGATTATTTCAGGGAACAAAAGTGTCGGGCAAAGCAAGTTAAGTGTGAACGTGAGTGCGTCTCGTAAGAGAGGGCGTCGAAAATCAAGAAATTATTAGGATGCTGTTGTGGATTTTTTAACTGCTATCCTCTTTCAGGATTTAGTAAGGGCAATTCACGGCTATGCCCATACCACGAAAGCAAACTTTTAGTTAACTAGAGAAAACATCAATTCGCCTTCACAAGCGAGTTGACCATCGACTTCGGCAGTACCTCGCATCTTACCGAAACGACGTTGTTTTACCCATAGCAGTTCCACCGTCATTACTAGTTGATCTCCCGGTACGACTTGGCGACGAAAGCGCACTTTATCGATACCTGCGAAGACGAACAGTTTATCTTCACTCTGAGACATTTGAGTTAAGACAATACCTCCAACTTGTGCCATTGCTTCAACAATTAGCACTCCTGGCATCAGTGGTCGTCCAGGGAAATGACCTTGGAAACAGGGTTCGTTCACTGTAACATTTTTAATGCCAACAGCTTTTTTACCGGGGACGTAATCAATTATTTTATCTACAAGTAAAAATGGGTAGCGGTGGGGTAAGAGTTTCTGAATCTCTTCAGATGTGAAAGTTGTTTTAATCTCAGATGTGATTTTAGTCTCATTTGTGTCCTGTTGTTCGGTAGATGAAGATGTGGTGCGATCGCTGCTATTCACTTCAGTAAGGATTGACATTAGCCGTGTAGTTAATTTTGAATCGGTGAATTGAGTACTCGTATATTGAAACCCTTAATAAGCTAGGATTTTAAACTTTAAATCTAAAATCCCAAACCTAAAATTTTCTGAGCCAGTTGAATGTGTAAATTGTGGCTGGCTTTATACGCTAAGAAATGAGCAACAGGAAAAGTTCCTAGTAAACTTAAATCTCCTACTAAATCCAAGATTTTATGACGGACTGGCTCATTTGCAAATCTTAATGGTGGATTTAACCAGCCTTCAGAACCACAAACAAGTGCATTATCTAAACTGCCACCTTTGATTAACCCTGTTTTTTGTAAGTGTTCAATTTGATGCAGTAACCCAAAAGTGCGAGCAGGAGCAATTTCGGCAGCAAAGCTAGCAGAAGAATTTTCTATTTCCGCCGTTAGTGACCAACTGTGCCATTGATTACCAATGGTGGGTAAGTCAAAATCAATACCGTAACTAAAACGAGTTTCTGGTGCTGGGAGGGCGCATACAAAAGCATCCCCTTGATAAACCCATATTGGTTCCTTAATAGCCAAAGATTCCTGCTTCTCAACAGATTGTGCTACTAAGCCAACTTCAGCAATATTAGCTACCCACACCTTTGCAGAACCATCCAAAAGTGGTACTTCTGAACCATCAATTTCAATACGGGCGTTATTCACACCCATACCTGAAAGTGCTGCTAACAAATGTTCTACAGTGCGAACACATACCTCAGCCTTACCCAACTGTGTTGAAAGAACAGTGTGATTAACCGCTGCAACTTGGGCTGGAATTATTGGCAAATCCGGTAAATCCACCCGCACAAAGTAGTGTCCGCTGCCAGCTTCAGCTGGTAGTATTTGCACTTGTGTAGTCACACCACTATGCAGTCCCACTCCAGTTTGGGTGATTGGAGCTGCTAGAGTGTGCTGTTGCATGACCGAAAAGTCAATATATTTATTTGAGTATTGTTCATAGTCTCTTTTGGTAAAACCCCTGATATTCGCTCAAAAATGTCATTAATCCCTTTATCGGAACAGTATTGAGGCAAACGTAACAATTAGCAAGTTAATTAGGAAAGAGAATTGTCATTTGTCCTTTGTTATTCACCAATGACCAATGAGCAATTAAAACCTTTCGCCAATACCGAAATTAATCCGACTATCACCGTCATCGTTGATACCGTAGTCAATCCGAATTGGTCCCAAAGGAGACTGGACGCGAACGCCGAGACCATAACCAAAGCCACTACCATTTTTGTTCAACACTTCAGCCGCTCTGGTAGTAGTTCCCAAATCGCTGCCGAGATCAAAAAATAGTGCGCCGCTAACTACTGAAAAAACCGGAAACCGATACTCAACTGATGCTTGGACATAACTGCGTCCGCTACTTAATGCTCCTTCTTCATAACCCCGAACGGAGTTGCTACCCCCAAGGGTAAAGGCTTCATAGGGCGGCAAGTCACCAAGTACTGTTCCTGCTTGCAAGTTAAATGCTAGGGTTTGTGCCCCTTTGCTGAGACTAATAAAGCTGACGGGGATATATTGGCTGTAGCTACCCCGCAATCTAGTGAGGAAAATATTGCCTAATCCTATAGGAACTGACTGATCGACGCCGAAGCGGAGATAAGAACCGCTCGTAGGTTGCAAAGGATTATTACGGAGATCGCGCTGTACACCCACTTGCAGTAGTAGTAAATCGTCTTGACCTCCTGAAGATTCTGTCAATGGAACTTCGATTGGTTTACCATCGCTGGTGGGGTTTCCATTCTGGTCAATGGGAACTCCATCATTATTGAATAGCCCTCCTGTTTTTTTGAGATTTCCATCAGCATCACGGGCGGAAACTCGTTGATACTGTATACCTGCTGAGGCAGTCCAGACAGAAGTTTTGTAAGGATTTGTGGAGAGGGGACGGGTAAATGTGACACCGCCACCGATCCGGAGAATGCGGGGGCGATCCTGAGAATCTGTATTAGTGGGATTATTTGGGTCAAACGTCCTAATATCCTCATTTTTGCCATCAAAAATCAAGGAAATGGAACTGCGGCGAAAAAGATTGGTTGTGTAAGAAGTCCGATAAGGATCTCCGTCAATCCACGGGTCGGTAAATCGCAGGTCAAATAACAGTTCCCGTTCTCCCACCTGTACTTCTGCTCCCAGTTTTTGGTTCCTACCATTCAGGTTTTGCTGTTGATAGCTAACTGTGCCAAAAAGTCCGCTAGCAGAACTAATCCCTGCCCCAGCAGCAATAGAACCACTGCTGCGTTCAGCCACATTGACTACTACATCAACTTTGCTGGGATCGCTACCAGGGTCAAGGGAGACATTTACATCCTCAAACAGTCCCAGTCCATACACGCGCTGTAGGTCTTTTTGGACTGTGTTGCGATTGAATACCTGTCCTGGCTTTAATTCCAATTCTCGCGTAATGATGTAATCTTGCGTTCGTCCACGAATTGGTTGTCCTTTCTCGTCTGTCTCCTGTCCATCTTTGTTGCGGAAACGGACTCGAATGTTTTCCACTACCCCTTCTGCTATTTGCAAGGTAACAACTCCGTTTTCAGAGACTTGGGGCGCTCCAATTACATTGGCTAAGACGTAACCTTGGTCTTGATAACGCTTATTTAACTGCTTGATGCCTTCTTGCAAATCACGTAAGTTGAGGATTTTGCCGTACTGGTCGCGGAAGACTTCATCTACAGTATTAGCTGGTAGCACAGATGCAACACCAGTGCCAGGATTGGCTTGCACTTGTACCTTGGTTAACACAGGGTTTGGCTGCACAACAAAGCTAACTCGCACTCCCAAGGGTGTATCTTCTGGTGCTGCTTGGACGTTGGAGAAGAAGCCAGTACTAAAGATAGCGTTAATATCTTCTTGGAGTTGGCTACGGGTTGTAGTTCGTCCTGGTTGGGTACGAATGACTTTATAAACTTGTTCTTCTAGTTCTGGTGATAATTGCCCAGTTTGAGATTTAACTACTACTTCCGATACTAGTACGCGAGGATCGGTGGCTTCTGGTGTTGCACCAGGTTGTGTATTTTGGGGAGTAGTTCCTGGAGCTGGTGTTGCACCAGGTTGAGTATTTTGGGGAGTAGTTCCTGGGGCTGGGGCTGGGGCTGGTGTTCTTTGTTGACTACCAGGCTGGGGAATTTCGGGAGCAGGAGATGGCTGTTGAGTATCTCCTGGAGTTGTGGGTAACAGAGGTTCCGTTGTCGGGGGGTTAACATTTTCTGGGACTGGAGTAGTCTCAGGAGTAGGGGAACGCGTTGGAATCTCTGGAGCTGGAGATGTTTGTGGAGTAGGGTTTGGATTAATTTGATGGGTTTGTGCCGTTCTTGTTGTGGAGGTTGGCACTATGACCCCTGACGTGGTGTATACGGGGAGCGGCTTGTTGATAGACATCGCTCCTGTTTTTTTACCAGGGAAAACTGCGACAACGCGAGACCGGAGATGCTCCGCCTCTGCAACCTCTGTGGCATTACGCAAAGATTTTAAACTCTCACTAGAGTTACCCTGACCAGTGTCTTTTTCTGGCTGCTGATTTGTTTCTATTGTCAAAACTTCTGTTGTCTGTTTTGAACTTTTGGCAGTTTGTGCATTTGCACTCGGCGAGCCGCCCAAAGGCACTGCAATTGCTACTGCTGCTAGCAATACGGGAGATAAACGCATTTTACTTATGATTCCTCTTCACAACCACACACACCATCAGAAATTGGGCATTGGGCATTGGGCATTAGTTACAAATGACCAAGGACAAATGACTAATGACAATCCACACGAGTTTAATTTATTTTTCCCCATTTAATAATTAATTACTCTCTACTGCTTTTAGTACTCTTTGTAAAACCTCCTGGTAGGCATCCTCTACATTCCCTAAGTCCCGACGAAAACGGTCTTTGTCCATTACCCGGCGGTTTGAATCTTGTTCTCTGGTATCCCACAAACGGCAGGTGTCGGGGCTAATTTCATCTGCCAAGAGCAACTGCTGTTGTGAGTCCAAACCAAATTCTAGTTTGAAGTCCACCAGGGTAATGCCGCACCGCTGCCAAAAGCCAATCAGAAACTCGTTGATTTGCAATGCTAGATGTGTAATTGCATCCACTTGTTCCGGCGTAGCTAGTTCTAGCAGGTACAGGCGATCGCGTGTCAACAGAGGATCTCCTAATTGGTCGCTTTTGTAATAAAACTCAACCAAAGGCTGTTTCAGAATTGTACCCACTGGCAACCCTGTTTGCTGACACAAACTCCCAGCAGCAATATTTCTAATCACAACTTCTAATGGCAAAATCTTTACTGCCCTCACCCGCATCTGATTCGGGGTAGGACTGTCGATAAAGTGAGTTTTTATACCATTTGCTTCCAACTGTTTAAAAAGCTGGCTGGAAATGCTACAATTAATTTCTCCTTTTCCTTGAATACTGCCACGTTTTTGGGCGTTAAACGCCGTGGCGTCATCCTTAAAATCAGCCAACAAGACTTCCGGATCGTCCGTGGTGTAGAGGATTTTGGCTTTGCCTTCGTATAGTTTGGAATTAACAGACATGGTGGCAGGTAGAGTTCTAGGCGATGGACGGTAATTTGTCCTTTGAGGCTTCACCATTTTATCTTTAGTTACTAACCATTAGCCATTGCTGATGATTCAAAAACGCGTTGTGTCAGTTTTTGTCGAAGAATGGGGCTTTTTATCTGACTTTAGAGAAAATTTATTCAGTGAAGATAATTGTCACAATCTGGTTTTCGGGTCAATCCTCGCTGTCCAGAAGCCAATTAGTAAAGATTCACAACTCCATCTCTAACTTTTAATAGAAGACAATTAGCTTTAGTAGATAGTAAATTTTGACTATGGAGTTTATTAACCAAATACTTGCTTGTAATTATTTATCCAAAGAAAATTATCTTTTTTTAAAAGTATGTTTTTATACTTTCTAGGTAATGGTTTATACTAGGTTAGTTTCAATCTAAATTTCATAAATTAAGATGATATAAATTGATAATTGGGAAGAAAGTCAAAAATTTTCTCTAGTTACTTTAGCAGAGACTTTCTTTGTAAGGTTTACGGTGAGACCATTTTAAGCTTTATCTTCACAGTTTCAAACTCTGAATCAACCAATTCCCGCATCAGTGCTTGGAAATAGAGTTAAATGATTTGATTTCCCTATCTGACAAAAGTAAAGAAAGATGGGGGGTAATTACTGATTGGGCTTCAAAGAGAAATAAGAGAAATTTAATAAATGGAGAAAAGAATAGTGAATAAGGATGATTTTCTATATCCTCGTGGTCGTTACTACGGTCAAGTAAAACCAGAAAACTTGGTCTTTAATGCTAATCTACAGGAATTTGCTCAAAGAGTAAGTTACATTTGCAACTTAGAAACAGGTGGAAAACTACCTCCAAATGAAGCTTACGACCAAATAAAGGATTTATGGAGACAATTGAAGCGCTCAAAAAAAGAGCTGAGAATCGGTGAAGACCCATTCCAGGATAACCAAGGTGAGGCTCAAGGTTGAATAGGGTATTAGGAACTGACCAATGATTACTTAGAAAGCATTGTCCAAACACCATCCCAAGACTCTGGAGGCGGGGTTTGTTGGTAATTGAAAGCACGTTCTAGTTGGATATCTACAGCTTGGTCTTTGGGTTTGATACGTTTGGCGGCTTCAAAGCAAGCGATCGCCTGGGCGAAGTTACGCGATAAATAAGCAGAGCGTCCAGTATGATAGTAAAACAAAAACTCTTGAGTGTTGGCATCTAAAGGAGTACTGCGATCGCCAATTAACTCGTAGATATTTATAGCCTGGTGTTTCCCTTTGACTCGAATTCTATCTAACTCGCGCACCCAAATGCGATCGCTGCACAATTGGTAAGTAAATTCGCTTAAAAGTATATCACAACCATATTCCTTAGTTATCGCTTCCAAGCGCGAACTCAAATTTACGCCGTCGCCAATTACGGTGTAATCCATGCGTTTGCGAGAACCAATATTACCGGAAACCACTTCTCCAGAACTAATCCCGATACCAATATGAATTTGTGGCTGTGCTTGGATAATTCGACGCTGGTTAAATTCCTCTAAGCGTTGTCGCATATCTAACGCCGACTGCACAGCCCTCCAACCATGATTTTCTGTTAGCGGTAGCGGCGCACCAAATACCGCCATTAAAGCATCACCAATAAATTTATCGAGGGTGCCTTCGTAGTTAAACACTGCTTCCACCATTGTTTCAAAATACTGATTGAGCAGCAATACCACCTCAGCAGCACCGAGATTTTCCGTAAGGGTTGTGTAGCCTCGGATATCAGAAAACAAAATAGTTACTTCTTTGCGTTCACCCACCATTAAGGCATCTTCGCCCAAAGCCATAACTTGTTCGGCGACATGGGGCGTCAAATAACGAGACATGGTAGTTTTCATCCGTTTTTCTTGACTGATGTCTTCCAATACCACCAAACCACCCCTGACACCGCCTTCTGGATTAGTTAGAGGATTGACAGTGAGATTGGTGCTGCGCTCTAATATTTGCACCTGCTCGGAAGTGAGAAACTGAGATGGGGGAGTGAGGAGTTGATTCCAGGGAATAAAGATATCGGGGTTATGGCGATCGCGCACTGCTAAAATTGAATGCTGAGAATAAAGCGCTGTTAGCGGTAGCGGGATGTTTAGCTCGTCGTGAGT
This sequence comes from Nostoc sp. C117, assembly GCF_043099735.1. Taxonomy (NCBI): domain Bacteria; kingdom Bacillati; phylum Cyanobacteriota; class Cyanophyceae; order Nostocales; family Nostocaceae; genus Nostoc; species Nostoc sp. C117. The sequence goes on along the minus strand of NZ_CP170991.1, from coordinate 7,379,082 downwards.
TTCACTCATAACTTGATGCACTCCCACTATCAAAGTTTGTTCTGGTACATAATGTTTTGCTCCAGTTTTTAAACTATCTTCTAGCCGCATCTGGAGATTTTCAATTGGTACAATTTCCCAAACTCGGCGACCAATCAAATTTTGTTCCCATAACAGCTTGTTGCTTTTGGTATTAGCGTCTTTTATGGAACAACCTAATAACTCTAGTGCTGCATCATTAATTGTGACGATTCTTCCTGCCATATCTGTAGAAATTACAGCATCAGATAGACTTTGCAAAATGTCTTTTTGATACTGTTTTTCTAACAATACATTTTCAAACAGACGAGCATTTTCTAAAGCAATTCCCGCCTGAATATTAAAAGCCCGCATAAACTCTTCATCAGAAGCAGTAAAACTGCTTTGTTGCTTATTAATTAATTGCGTTACGCCAATCAATTCATTTGCGGAATTAAATACTGGCAAACACAAGATATTCCTAGTTACATACCCAGTTTTTCTATCTGTAGTTGGGTCAAAACGTGGGTCTTTGTAAGCATCAGGAATATTTAGAGCTTCACCAGTGGAAGCCACATAGCCAGCAATGCCACGGTTAGCAGAAATGCGAATTTCTATTAAGTTTGTTTCATCCGCCGCCGCCGCTACTTTAGTCCAGAGTTCGCTCATTTCTTTACGATATAGAAATAGCGTACTGCGGTCTGCTTGCATTAAAATTCGAGCTTGCTCCATAACAATTTGCAAAGTTGCTTCTAAATCCAGACTTTGCCCCAGTGTTTGAGTTGCCCGCAACAAAGCTGTTGCGCCTCTTTGATTCCGAGCAGCTACATAAAAAGATTGGCAGCTTTCTAAGATAATCCCAATAGAAGCAGCGAAATCTCGAAAACGTTCTTCATCATCATAATTAAAGGGAATATTTCCAGTTTTATTAGCCAGTTGTACTACTGCCACAATTTGGTTTTTGCTACTAACAACTGGCATACACAAAATATTGTGAATTTTATAGCCCATTTGTTTTTCTAGTTCTGGGCTAAATAAAGGATGAGTATAAGTTTCAGATATATTTAAATACTGACCAGTACTAGCAACATGACCGGGGATACCCACTGTAATGGGAGTACGAATTTCTAAGAATTTTTGAGTATTATCTTGGGGAACTTTTGACCAAAGTTGGCCTTTATCATAGTCAACTAAAAAAATAGCTGTATGTTCTGCTTGCAGTATTTGACCAATTTTAAGTGTGATAGCTTCTAGGACTTTCTCCAACATAGTTTCTAGAGCTTCATTATTGATTAATTCAATAGCTCTCAGAAATTGTTGAAATTCAGCTGTTATAAAGTCGAGTAAGCAAACAAATTCATTAACAGATAAATCTTTAACGCGACGCAGTAGAGCGTGAATACGATTAACTTCAGTCAGTTCAGTTAATGTAGCCAAGACGCTGCCAGGATTGGGGAGTGTCATGGTAATTTTAGATTTTAGATTTTGGGCGTTAGGAGTTAGGAGTTAGGAGTTAGGAGTTAGGAGCTAGGAGTTAGGAGTTAGGAGTTAGGAGTTAGGAGTATTGTTTATCTCCTTGTCTCCCTTGTCTCCCTTGTCTTCCCATGCCCCAATCCCTATTTTGCCAATTGTTGAGAAAATATCACCTTTTGATAATAATCTTGTAGCTGGGAAGTCGCAGCTGCCCAACCCCAACTTTCTGCTTCCTGGCGAGCATTTTGACGGATGATGTCTCGTTGTTGTTTTTGTTCTAAGAGGCGAACTGTAGCGGCTAATGCTCCTTGAACATCTGCTGTTGGCTCAAAAAGATATCCATTGACTCCATCTGTGACAATATCCGGAATTCCTCCAGAACGGGCTGCTACCACCGGACAACCAGCCGCCATTGCTTCTAGTAGTACTAAGCCTAGTGTTTCTGTTCGGGAAGGAAAGATAAAGGCATCAGCGCTAGCAAAGGCAGAACCTAACTCTTGTCCCATAAGATAGCCAACAAAATGAGTATTTGTGCCAGCAAAGTGTTTTTCCAATGCTTGACGGTGGGGACCATCTCCAACCAATGCCAAGCGCGCTGCCGGAATTGCCTCTAAAATTGGTTTGATGCGCTCAATTTCTTTTTCAGCCGAAAGACGGCCAACGTAAAGTAGTAAAGGGCTTTCTGGATGATTTTGTGATAAGCGCGATCGCATCTCTACACTAGCTAAATCAGGATGAAATAATTCTGTATCCACCCCCCGCTGCCATAAATCTACACGTTCAATACCGTGTGCTGTCAATTCCTGCATCATTGCTGTTGAAGTACACAGATTCAAAGCAGCTTGATTATGAGCGCCTTTCAGCAGTTCCCAGAGAAACCCTTCTAGCATCGCCAAGCCGTAATGCTGGAGATATTGGGGTAAATGCGTATGATAAGACGCCACTAAGGGAATTTTGAGGGTTTTGCTATAAAATATGCCAGCTAAACCCAAAACTGCTGGATTCACAACATGAATAACATCTGGCTGAAACTCTTCTAAGGCGTAACCAATGGCTGGGCGGGGTAATGCCATTTGTAATTCTGGATACAATGGCAAAGGAAAGCCAGTAACCCCATAAACTTTAGCGCCTTTGTGTTCTGTGATGCCTCCATCAGGGGCAATTACCAGCACTTGATTACCACTGCGCTGTAAATGGTCAACAGTATGGCGCAGACGCGTTACAATGCCGTCAACCTTGGGTAAAAAGGTTTCGGTAAATAAAGCAATTCTCATAAAAAACTATTCAGTACAGGCAGATAATCCCAGCTTTTGTCGCGTTTCGGTATTAAAAACAGAGTAAACTGTCTCCCGTGGTGTAATCAATTCTGCACAGTCAGACTTAATGTTTTGGCGCTGTTTTTGTACAAAGTCCGAGATGTCCTCAATGTTCACAATCCAATCTTTGGCGTAAGCAGCTAGGACTTGACCGCGCAACCCTAACTGAATAGCGCGTCGTTCTAATTTTGCCCCGGATGGATGATGGTCTGGGTCCCATTGTAGGCGGACTTGTGATTGCTTCAATGCTTTTTGCCATACACTTTTATCAGGATAAAGTTCTGGAACGTAGCTGGAATGAACAGCCGCAGCTAAAATTTCATCAAAAGCCGAACGCTTAATCCAAACAGCTAACACTACCTCTTGCCCATTTTCTGTACCCCATCCAGAACGATACATCATCCAGAGAAAGTTAGGTTTTATCCAACTCATGCGGTCAAAACTGAACTCACCACCAAAATAACCGTAGGTGGCGGCGAAATCACCAATAGCTGGACGATATGCCTGATAAACAACAATTGAATGGTCGTCATATTGTGCTAAAATATGACGACCATTTTTCGGCCAATTACTGAGCTGAGTTAAATAAGGTTCTGTAATCAGCCGCACGCAGAGTTTACCCTAACTTCTATGCCAAGAGACTTTAGGCAGAATTTGCTTGTGATCGACTCGTTTCTGATACTTAATGGCAAAGTTTAACAGAGAATCGAGTAAAGAATCAGAAAGCAAGTGAGGCTGTAAACCTAAATCAAGCAATTTAGTGTTTTTAGCGTTAAAGTAATGTTCTTCTTTCTCGACTCTGGGATTATCTAGGTGATTGATTTCTACGTTCAATCCCATAGCGTTACCAGCTTTTTTCACCATTAAGGCCAAGTCGCCGACGCTGAATTGTTCGGTAAATTGGTTAAATACGCGGAATTCACCAGCTTCAGCAGGATTAGCGATCGCTAATTCCACACATCGTACTGTATCCCGAATATCCAAAAATCCGCGAGTTTGTCCACCTTTACCGTAGACAGTTAACGGATGTCCAATGGCTGCTTGAATACAAAAGCGGTTTAGTGCAGTACCAAACACGCCATCGTAATCCAGCCGATTAATCAATAATTCGTCCATCCCCGTTTCTTCGGTTAAGACGCCGTAAACCACACCCTGATTTAAATCCGTTGCCCGCAATCCCCAAATCCGGCAAGCAAAGTGGATGTTATGACTATCATGGACTTTGCTTAAATGGTACATCGAACCAGGTTGCTTGGGATAAGGTAATGTATCCTTGCGTCCATTGTGTTCAATAGTGATGTACCCTTCTTCGATGTCGATGTTGGGCGTACCGTATTCACCCATTGTCCCCAACTTCACCAAATGACAATCCGGGAAATCTTCCCGCATCGCATACAGTAAGTTCAACGTACCAACTACGTTATTGACCTGGGTAATAACCGCGTGTTCGCGGTCAATCATCGAAAATGGGGCTGAACGCTGTTCGCCAAAATGCACTAGGGCATTTGGCTGAAATTGATGTAATGTTTTCTGGAGAAACTCATAATTCGTAATATCGCCGATGAACAGGTCGATAGATTTACCTGTCAAATCTTGCCAGCGCTGGAGGCGTTGCTGAATTAGTGCGATTGGTGTGAGAGTTTCAACACCAAGTTCATTATCCCAGTGCCGCCGCACCAAACTATCTAAAATTCCAACTTCATAACCTCGATTGGAAAGGTAAAGAGCAGTTGCCCAACCGCAATATCCATCACCACCAATAACCAGGACTTTCATCTTCACCAGTTTTTACTCGCTGATAGCTAAATCTATCAGGTTTCTGTCCCCTCTTAATCATCATTCTGGCGGAGATGTCAATTTTGGGCATTGGGAGTGCTGAGTGCTGAGTTAGGAGTTAAGAGTTTTGTTTATCTCCTTGTCTCCCTTATCTCCCTTGTCTCCCTTGTCTCCCCATTCACCCATGCCCCATAACTCAAGACTTCGTAATCCGATAATGCTGAGCAATGTAATAAAACAAACGATAATAATCTGGAAATTTTTGGCTGTTGCTTCGTCCCTCCCAGTAGTATTTCACTTGATTCTGAGTTAGTGTCAGTCTTATCGAACCTACTCCTTGAGCAACTTCTACAACCATCACTCCAGACATTCCTTGAGCCGTTTGAAAGTTGGGTTTTATCTTTTTTCCAGATTCTTGGTCTGTAAGAATCGAATTTGGTAGCTGCTGATTTGCCCAGCTCCGAATTTCGACTGAGTTATCCTGTGGTGAAATAAACACAATTCCATCACTATTTGTTGGGGCTGTTAAAGAAGTCCAGTTACTCGGATATGGAAATTCAAAGCCATAACGGGAGTTGCTATAAGTTTTCCAGGCGATCGCTCTAGCGTTAAAATCATTGGCAGTACAACCCCACAGCATTATTAACAGGGCAATGACCCCGCTAACACTGGCGGCAAACCGATAAATTCTTCGCCCCAAACTACAGATTTTATTAGCAGTAGCCATTTACATTACGCATTTTGCCAAAGTCACTGATTTTATAGAAATACCAGAAACTCAAATCAATACCTTCGTCAATTTACGAGTTATGGGACTTCCAATAAATAAATTATTCAATTCTCTTGTGGGGTGGGCATCTTAACCTGCCCATAACCAAAGGCACTCGTGTCGCCCACCCCACAAAAAGTAGTTGAGTATTTTTCAAATAAATTGCACAAAAAAAGCGCTCATTAAAAATTCAATAATATTCAGGATATTTACCATTCTCTTTTGACTTATCAGTAGAGAAGCTTGTAGAAGTGCTTTATCACACCAACTATGTACAGTGCATCTCAGACAGCCGAGCTAACTTTAGAGCTTTTTCACCTCCAAACCAACACATCTTTGCAATTTCCAGCAAATCTTTCTGTAATTTGCATCGGTAAGCCAAACGACCAAAAACCACCAGATATTGATATTTCTGGTTTACCTGATTCCGATGTGGCATCTCGCATCCACGCCAAAATTTGGGTAAATGGAGATGAGTACCATATCACCGATTTGGGCAGTTCTAATGGTACGTATGTTAATGGCGCGAAACTTCAACCTCAAGTTTTTTCTCCACTGCATCCAGGAGACAGAGTTTGCCTTGGGCAGGGAGATAAAATAACTTTCATGTTTAGGGCGCGGCAGCATTCTGCATCTACCATAAAAAATCCTACACCCAACTTTGCGCCCACAAAAATTACAGCACCAAGAGTCACCAAAGAAGAAGAAGATCGAGTAATCCTTGCCAGTAAGCTTATTGGTTTAGGGCTAATCCTAGCAGGCATTACATTTTTAAGTACAAGCATCTATGTGAGCGTCTACTTACGCAGCACACCGGGAATTTTGCTGTGTATGGGAGGCGTAGTCGCTCTGAATTGGGGTGGGCGCGATAATCGGAAACTGGGATGGGTGCTGATTGGCATCGGCATCGCTCTATTCATCGCCAGTGGTGTTGTAATTGGCTCGGTATCGCTTTTCTCTATGCTAGTGTCATTCGCTGGCATCTCCTGTGGATATCAGTTGTTTACAACCGGAAAGGTGTTCAACTTTAATCCGCTGACGCTCCAAGTAGTTAAAAAATAAACCAAGTCAGGCAATCATTGGTTCATCGTTAATTCCCATCCAAGGAAAAATCTCGGCATAGTTTTAGTTATCAACAGCATTTCAGCTTCTAGTGTGAATAAATGTAACAAAACTGCCGTCAAAACGTTTTACTGTCTTGACAACCAAGAAAAGAACCGATAACTTGATATACATACCCGGGTAAGACCGTTAAAGAGTTATATGCAAACGCAAACTAAGCAAAAGGTCACTTTGTATTTATCGCCAGAGTTGCACAGAAAACTGAAGATTCGTTCGGCAGTCGATTGCCAAGCAATGTCAGAACTTGCAGAGCGTGCCCTCGTTTTTTATCTGTCTAATTCAGAATTAGTTGATGAAGTAGAAACTTCATCTTATGGGCGGACTCATAGAGTTTATTCATGCCCAACTTGTGAAAGCTCATTAGTCTTACGTGATGGGGAACTGGTTGGTTTGGGTAATCAACCGGGGTTAGTTGGTCAAGAGCATCTTTCTATTGATGAAATGGATGAAGATGAAACCCATCCCAAGGGTGAGGAAGAATTGGTTCCTTGCTAGGTAGGAATAACGAATAACTCGTTATTCCCTTGTCTTTACTAGAAGCTATGTCTCTACTGTCTCTATAAGGTCTCGTGTAGGTCGATGTATGAAAGAAGAGCTCAATATCCTAATTCAAGCTCAATACCCTTTAATCTACCTTGTGACCTCCGAGGAAGAGCGGGCTGAGCAAGCAATTTCCACCATCGCCCAGTTGTTAAAGCCCCAGCGCCGAGTATTTGTTTGGACAGTAACCCACGGGATTGTTGAATATGGTCAACCCCGAAATGTTACACAACATAATACCGTGTCTCCAGAGGCAGCGATCGAGTGGATAATCCGGCAGAAAGAACCTAGTATATTTATTCTTAAAGATTTACATCCATTTATTGATGCACCTGCAACCAACAGATCGTTGCGTGATGCGATCGCCAGCTTCAAAGGTACGCAAAAGAACATCATTTTGATGTCCCCAATGCAACAAGTACCTATAGAACTGGAAAAAGAAGTTGTTGTTATAGACTTTACACTGCCAGATATGGCAGAGTTGAATAAAGTACTAACTCATCATGTAGATCAAAATCGTGGGCGGCGACTGACAACAGAGGCTAGAGAAAAGCTTCTCAGAGCAGCTTTGGGTTTAACTAAAGATGAAGCTGAAAAAGTCTACCGAAAGGCGCAGGTAACTACAGGGCGTTTGACGGAAGATGAAGTAGATATCGTTCTATCTGAGAAAAAGCAACTCATTCGGCGCAATGGCATCTTAGAATACATCGAAGAAGATGAAACCATTGATGCTGTAGGTGGCTTAGAAGAGTTAAAAAGATGGCTCAAGCAACGCTCGAACGCCTTTACAGAAAGAGCGAGAGAGTATGGTTTGCCTCAACCAAAGGGGATGTTAATTCTCGGAGTTCCCGGTTGTGGTAAGTCATTAATTGCCAAAACCACTTCCCGACTGTGGGGTTTACCACTGTTGCGGTTGGATATGGGGCGAGTTTACGACGGCTCAATGGTGGGACGAAGTGAAGCAAATCTGCGAAACGCCCTGAAAACAGCAGAATCTATTTCCCCAGCGATTTTGTTTATCGATGAATTGGATAAATCCTTTGCTGGTAGTGGAGGTTCCTCTGATTCTGATGGGGGGACTTCAAGTAGAATCTTCGGCTCCTTCCTCACATGGATGCAAGATAAGAAATCACCAGTGTTCGTGATGGCAACCGCCAATAGAGTAGAACGCTTACCTGGTGAGTTTTTGAGGAAAGGACGCTTTGATGAAATTTTCTTTGTCGATCTGCCAACACCGGAAGAACGCCAAGATATTTTTAATATTCATCTGACCAAGCGCCGTGAAGACATCTCTCGATTCGATCTTGAGCAACTAGCTAAGATGTCTGATGGCTTTTCTGGGGCAGAAGTTGAGCAAGCGATCGTTGCGGCAATGTATGAAGCTTTTGCCCAAGATCGGGAGTTCACCCAATTAGATATTATTGCTGCACTGAAGGCAACCTTGCCGCTGTCTCGAACGATGCAAGAACAAGTAACGGCTCTGAGAGATTGGGCCAGACAGCGCGCACGCCCCGCAGCATCCTCCGTAGCTGAATATCAGCGAATGGAGTTTTAAAAGCTTTCCTCTGCCATCCCAGGGGGAAAGGCTAGCTGAAAATGCTAGCAGTTATAAGAAAAAGCCGCATCCTGCTAAGCGCGGCTTCGCCCAAAACAAACCGTTGTCGTTTTTCTCAATCTTCTCATTGGAGGAAACCCAAATGTCTCACTTTAGCACCCTGCGTACCAAGATCACCGATGCCGAAATCCTCAAAGCTTCTTTGCGCGACCTCGGTATCAGCGTAAAGACTGAAGCTGATGTCCGTGGTTATAACGGTCAGCGCGTCCGTTCTGACATCGTTGCTATGTTAGATGGCGAATATGACCTCGGCTGGTCTCGCAACAGCGATGGTTCCTTTGACCTAATTGCTGACCTGTGGGGCGTTGCTAAGAAGCACAACCAAACCGAGTTGATCAACTCCATTAATCAAAAATATGCTGTTAACAAGACCTTGGCTGAAGTAAAACAGCGCGGTCTACAAAACGCTAACGTGAAGTTGGTATTGCAATAACAATTTCTCTGCGCGTTCCCAAAGCTGCACGGGTTAACCATATAAATAGCGGTTAGCCCGCTTTTTTATCGGGACTGAGATGTATTTCTCAGTCCCGATTTTATTTTTGGACTTTGATATTGCTATTTGTAGCGGTTTTATTAGCATATTTTTGAATTTACTTAGTCTCAGATGTAACTTTAGCAACGGTTTAGGGAACTATATAAATATAGCTCTATTAAGAAAAAACTAGTTCGAGGCATAAGTAATGGAAATAAATATCAGAGAACTATTCGAGTTATTTACTTCTAAAATTGGGCATAAAGTTATTGCAAAAAGGCAAGATGAGTGGCGCAATAGTATCGAAGGTTGGGATCATCATGCTTTGAATCACATGGGATATTGGACTTTACGAGATGTCAAAAACTTTACTCACGTAGAAGCCTGTAAAGAATTAGAGGTAAAAACGAAAGATGAATTGTTGAAATATTTATTAAGTACTTTTTTTGAGATTGGAGGTGTTGTAAAAGAAATTCTGTTAGAAAAACCTAGTAGTTCCTCTGAGGTGTTTATTTTTACTCCTCAAAATGAGCTAGAAACAGCAGCTATTCAAATTACCACAATGAATGATAGAGGGTGGCAAGGTTGTCTTTACAAACTAGAGTATTATGCTACGGAGAACGATGAATTATGTCTAATTTTTGCAACTAAACCTCCAGATGTAAAAGAACAAGAGTGGTTGCTAGTCATATTTAATCAGACTAAAGGTGAACGGTATTGGAGCGTTCATACTGGGAGCTTAGAACAAGTGTATTACAAATGGGCAGAAAAAATAGGAGTTCTTAAGTCTAAATAGCAGTAAGTTTGTAAGGTGAGTTAAGGTTCCTCCTAATTTTTATTACTTCAAATCTTCACGCCATGTAAAAATAATTTTCTCCTCAGCTTGCCTAAATTCAATGTTAAATTTATCAAATACAACTTCTCGGCCTAAAAGCAATTGTTCTCCGCCTGTGTTGGTTTGTAACCATGCTACAGGAGTAATAAAATTGTGTTCATCAATTGTCATTTCGACGTTACGTAAAACGTACTCAACTCTGCCCCCTATAGTTTCTGCCAACAAAGTTGATTCTGAATCAGCCAAAGCATAGCCTAAATCTTGACCAACTTTCAATGAAATTAAACTTAATTCAGCACCAGAATCTACTAACATTGTTGTATGAGATTCTATATCTTTATGTTTTAAAATAACCTTATAATTTGGTTGCCAATCATGGCGAGCCACGCTGCGGAAGTGAATTGGTAAAATTTCTACAGAAGCAGTGCGACGAGGAACTAGGTAAATTAAAAAAGGCTGTTTTGCAGCATTACCTAATGCTAAAATTTCGCGTAAATTTTCGCTGTGAGCAATTATTCCATTTGCATTGTAAGCGATATATTGATTTTTATATAAATCTAATAACATTTGGCGGTTACGATTCAACCACTTGAGCATTTCATCTGTTTCACTTTTAGAGGGTGTTGTGTTCATATATTTAATCTTGTCCGTGGATGTGGAATATCTCTGGGATGTCTACGACGGGCTATGACGCTCGATGACTCGCTACCGCTTCTCTACGAGACGCTACGCGAACGGTATGGGCGATCGCACCGCGATTTATCTGAGTGATTGGGTTCCTTTCAACCTTCAGCCATCTTAACCAACAGCGAACTCGGTAAATTGTCGTTTAAAGGGGGAATGAAAAGCCAAAACGATGTCTTTTTTAGGTATACCTCGACTAATAAGTTCATTGGCGATACCTCCTTCTGTACCATCGTGTTGAATCCAAATTTTTTCGTTTTTAATATCTAAATGCAAAACACAGCCATATACACGGCGCTTATTTGACCACCCCGCATGAACGACTTGGTAGCGATGCCTACGGCGGGGCAAAGCCCAACGCGTTCTCTATCAAAAATAACTTCTGCTTCGACTTCTTCGTTGCTGGCTTTGATTTCGCTGTAAGCTAGCAGCAGTTCTTGAATAAGTTGACGGTACTGTTCTACTTTTGCCATTTTACGATCGCCTCCTCTTCTGGGTCGAAAACAATCAGCCGAACTTGGTAGCGTTGGATTAATAAGCCTGGCAGTTCTAAAGTAAAAAAAGAACGATAGGTGTCTAAGGGAACTGCTAAATATAGAAGTCTCTCAGGTTGTTCTTCTTCAAGTGCTAATTTATATATGAGATACTGTCCTAAAGCAGTACTAAATTCAGTTGTAGTAGATGGAGCAACAAAGCTTTTAACTTCAACCGCAATTTTTTCTTGATTTCGTTCAGCTGCTAAAACTTTCTCTGCACCAAGGTCGATGTACATATCCAAACCACCAAAACGCAGGAAAAGCAGGTCATTAGTGATGAGCCAACCCTCTTTCTCCAAAGCGCGTTTTACTGCATCATGGAATATGTCTTTCGCCGCCATAGATTCCTATAATTTTGATTTCGGTACTATAAAACTAGCTTACTCCCTACCAAACCTGACTTAAATCCAAAATAAAACCAGGTAGTAAAAGTTCACCGCAAAGGGTTTTAGGATTATCTAATTCCTCAACCGCAATATTAGGACGATAAATAAAAACTCGGCGTTGTTTTCTATCAATTAACCAACCAAGTTGTGTCCCATTATCAATATACTCTTGCATCTTGTCTTGCAAAATTTGTAAGCGATCGCTCTCTGAACGCAATTCAATCACAAACTCCGGACAAATCGGTGCAAATTTTTTTCGCAGTTCTCCTGGTATCGCTTCCCAGCGTGTACGTTTTATCCAAGCTGCATCAGGCGATCGCACTGCACCATTCGGTAACGTAAACCCACCACTGGAACCAAAGCCTACACCTCTAACATCTTGCTTTGTCCAAATACCCAACTGACCGATAATTTCAAAGTTACGCTGTCCAGTTTCCGCATCTGTCAGGGGCATAATCAATTATTCTCCAGCAGGATTGCGTTCGATGCGAAAATCACGGTTTAGCTGACAAAATTCGTAAAACTGATCGTTGGTCATGGCGATCGCAGGTTCTAGTTGCAAGACCATTGGTATAATTTCTGTGGCTACATCTAAGTTGGCGGTCATAATTGGTTCGTGGCTACTTCACCTGCTTTAACTATAATCTTTTCGCAATCTACGCCAGAATGAGGGTTAACTCATGAAAATTGGAATTATTGGTAGTGGAAACATGGGACGCTCTCTAGGTATTCTCTGGGCAGAACAGGGGCATGAAGTATTTTTTGGTTCCCGTGATGCCGAAAAAAGCAAAGCAACGGCAGAGTTCGCCGGACGCGGAACGCAAGGTGGTACAAACGATCGGGCGGCGGCGTTTGCTGATGTAATTTTGTGGACAGTACGCAACATTATGCCAAAAGAATTGCTTTCTCATCCTGAAGTTCTCGACAATAAAATTATCATTGATTGTAATAATCAAGATATTCCTGAAGGATTTGCTTATCCACCAATAGTAGAATCGCTAGCGGAAAAGCTTGGTAAAGATGTACCTCAGGCACGCGTGGTAAAAGCTTTTAATACGATGGCGCAAGAAGTCTTTGAATTAGCACCTGAACCACTAAAGGATTATGGAGTTTCTGTTTTTGTTGCAGGAGACGATGAGCAAGCTAGAAAAACAGTGATGGGGCTTGCTGAAGAAATCGGATTTTTAGCAGTAGATTCTGGTGTTTTACGTAATGCTCGATTGGTTGAAGGCTTAGGAGATTTTATTCGCCTGATTATAGGTGGTCAAAAACAAGGCGTTTATGCAACTATCTCTGTCAATGTTTTACCTACAGCCTCAGGACAACGTTTAGGTGGACGGCAAGCTTCAAGTTTGAGTTAAAGCATATAAAGGACAAATCTATTCATTTCATTGCATCTCAGTACAGTAAAATCAAAAGCAGTTTCAAGGTCATAAAAATGACAACTCAAAAAAGGATTGCTGTGGTAACAGGCAGTAACCGAGGGCTAGGATATGCAATTTCCCGTAAATTGTCCCAAATTGGCAACCGCGTAATTCTGACGAGTCGTAATAAAACAGATGGTCTTGCTGCCAAGCAGCAGCTTGCCAATGAAGGGCTTGATGTTGACTATCACGCATTGGATGTCACCAATGATGGAAGTGTGCAACAGTTTACCCAGTGGCTAGGTGAAACTTATGGCAAAGTAGATATTCTGGTGAATAATGCTGGTGTCAATCCCACAACTAAGCCAGAGGAGTCCAGTTTGCTGACTGTGCAACTCGAAACCATGCGATCGACATTTGAAACTAATGTTTTAGCAGTACTTAGAATTTGTCAAGCATTAATTCCGTTGATGAAGGTGGAAAACTACGGTCGCATCGTCAATATTTCGACGGAAATGGCGTCTCTAGAATCAATTCCCACTGATTACTACCCTTTAGCACCCTCCTATCGACTCTCCAAGGTGGGAGTAAATGGGCTAACTGTGATTCTCGCTAAGGAACTCCAAAATACTAATATTCTCGTGAATGCCTATTCTCCCGGCTGGATGAAGACAGATATGGGGGGTGAAAATGCTCCGTTCACAGCAGAAGAAGGATCTGAAACCGCTGTCTATTTGGCAACATTGCCGGATGACGGAGCGCAAGGACAGTTTTTTGCAGAGATGCGGAAGTTCGGTGGCCCGATTCAATTACAGTGGTAGGTCAATATGGAAAATTCACCAGGTTTACCCCCTATTTATTCAGATACGCGGGTTGAATTGGCACCTGCCAAAATTCTTACCTCGTTTCCGATCAATACTTTTTTGGAAAATTTAGCGATTGCTCCAGATAATACAATCTTTGTCAGCAATCATGAAGTTGGTAAGATTGTTCGCATTACTCCAGATGGCAATCAGGAAATTCATGCCACTGTTGAAGGCAAAGTCAGCGGTTTAGCTTTCACTAGCAACGGCAGTCTGGTAACAACAGGATGGAATGCCGATTCTATACCCGTAGTTTCTCTAGTTGCCCCAGATGGCACCGTGGAAACCTTGCTAAAACTGCCAGATGCAATATTTCTCAATGGCATTACCCCAATTTCTAACACTCAGTATTTAACAGCAGATTCCTATCTCGGTGCAATCTGGCTGATTGATATTGCCGAACCTCGTGCATCAATTTGGCTAGAACATCCAATACTGGCTCGCAGTAGTACTGAGAGTGTAATTCCAGCTGCAAATGGTTTGAAGCGTTTTGGTGATTTTCTCTACGTCTCAAACACGGAAAAAATGTTACTGCTGCGGATTCCCGTTGATAGCGCAAATCAACCAGGTGAACCGGAAATCTTTGTTGAGCAGACTAATATTGATGACTTCGCCTTTGATGTCGAAGGCAATCTTTACGGAGCAACGCATATTTACAATAGTGTAGTACGAATTGCCCCCGATCGCATTACAACTATCATTGCTGAAGCCGAGCAAGGTGTAATTGGTAGCACAGCAGTAGCTTTTGGTCAAGAAGAAGGCGATGTCTACGACGGGCGTAGCTGCGGCACCGCAATTTATGTTGTCACTAATGGGGGAATGTTTTTACCTCCGCCTACAGGTGTCGTTCCTGCTAATGTTGTTCGGCTTGAGGTCGGTAAAGCTGGATATCCCTTAACTTCAGAATGACGGAATTTTAGATTTTAGACTTCGGCTTCTCTGAGTCGAACGATTTGGGATTTTAGATTGTAAATTCAAAATCCCAGGTCATTTGTATTTACAAAGGACAAATAACTAATGACTACAAATTACATTTACTCTCATCAACTGATGCGCGTCTAAAGTATATAAATACTCTTGATGTTCGTTAACTGTTGACTGTTGACTGTTGACTGTTGACGGATTTTCAGTCATCAGTCATCAGATAAATGTACAAATTAAATGCGTAACAACTGAACTTATGGAGATGGAATCGGACGATCAATATGTGACCGTAGTCATTACGCAACTTGTAAAGCCAGGATGCGAAAAGGCTTATGAGGCTTGGTTGAAAGATATTACTAGTGTTTCTAGAACCTATGCCGGTCATATGGGAACAAATGTGATTCGTCCCCAACTGGGCGTGCGATCTGAATATGTGATTATCTTCCGGTTTGACAGTTATGAAAATTTGAAAGCATGGATGACATCAGAGGATCGCGAATTTTGGCTAAATAAAGGTAAACCTTTAATTGAATCTGACGCTGATGTTCAGGAAATCTGTGGATTAGAAGCTTGGTTTTCTCTTCCCGGTAAACCACTGAAAACTCCACCGCGCTATAAAACAGCATTGCTAACTTGGTCTGCTGTGTTTGTGTTGATAAATTTGTTGAATACGTTTCTAGTCCCCCTACTTCGCGGTTTACCTCCTTTAATTATTTCGTTGATCGTTACCATCATTATGGTTGTGCTGTTAACCTATTTTGTCATGCCCAGAGTCAGCCGTTTCTTTAGCTTTTGGTTATATGGAAAATCGCCAAAAGTAAAGTATAGAAATTAGTTGAGTAAGGATTCAGAATACAAAATTCAGAATTCACAATAGTTTGCTACTTCAGCTAAATAAATTATAAAAATCAATAAGTCATCGCACGTTTGACTTTTCAATCATTCTGGATTCTGACTCCTGAATTCTTACTTAGTTTTTGATCGAGGATCGAATCAGGCAAGCTGAAAACATGTGTTACCCTAGCATATAGGCTCATTACCTGAAAATTGCTGTAAACTTTAAGGAAAGACAAGTAGAGTTCAGAAATGAGGGAATTGACAACACAGTTGCCCCTATCTCCTGTCAGCCTTCATTCACTAGCGATCGCCATCCTCATCCTCCACAAATATTTAGACTAGACAAATCCATACTACACTTGTATTATGAATATTAGTCTCAACTACAAATACTACAACTTTTCGATGATACGCAGATTCTCTTCAATTATTGATAGCGTAATGCATTGTCAACCCCAAAAGGGTTCCGGCAAAAAACTTGCCCTGTCTGCGTTTGAGGGAAACTATCGGTTCTTAGGCGCTAAATCTGCAAGTGAAAGTATTTTGAAAGCGATCGCTCTTTGGTTAAATCCAGATCGACTTGTCCAAAGCGGGAGGTGCAAATGTGTTACAGCACCGAAAATCAGGCAAAAAGTATCAACTACCTGACCCCCGCTCCTGATAACCAGAGGTGGGGGTTATTTTTTTCAGGAGTTTTTTATCTATGCAAGCTCAGCAGCGAACTCAGCAACCACACATACTACAAAACTCGGTAGTGGTGTTCTCTAAGAACTACCTACCATTAGCACGTATCAACATCAAACGAGCAATAGTACTGTTAGTTACTGGTCAAGCAGAATCATTGAATTTTGGCAATACAAAGCAGTGGGAAGTGCGCTCACCAAGTCTTGTACTACAAGTTCCAGAACACATTCGTTTGACGACGGGTAATCCCGAACGACACTGGAAAGTACCTCCCGTGAATCGTCGTGAAGTACTCAAACGAGACAACCATACTTGTCAATACTGCGGTAGCACCAAGCGTTTAACCCTTGACCATGTGATTCCCCGTTCTAGAGGTGGACAGCACAGTTGGGATAACGTTGTCATAGCTTGCGAGAAGTGTAACTCAACAAAAAGCGATCGCTTACTTCATGAAGCTTCTATGGTGTTGAAGACTAAACCCAAAGCTCCAATTCACCCTGCTGTCGCATTTGCAGAGCAGTTTTGGAGCGCACAACGCCTGAGCGAAAACGAGTAATTCATCTCAAACCCCAGGAGACTCCCGTTACACTCGTAAGGGTTAGCGGGAGATGAGTTTCGTACCTCAAACGCCACTTGCTTCAATGGGGGAACCCCGCAAAGCAGCGACTCTTACTTAACTTTAGTAATTGGATTTAGAGCCATAAATTATGCTGAATTTAAAAAATAAATTATTTAGAATTGCAATCCCGTTTTTCTCATTTTATATAGTGTCAGTCATGATTATCATAAGTTTTGGATCTATTGTCAAAAATAATAGAGAAATAGAAGAATACAAGCAACTAACTTTATGGTATGAGAATCTGGATACACAAGATGATACAAATCGCGATCGAGAAAATCAAAATCTACATAATTTATATTCTTTTATAGATGAAGCACAAAAAAAATTAAAAGGCGATTATAGATCGTATTTTCAAAAACCTGAACGCCAAAAACTTCCTGCTGATATAAAAGAAAAAATGATTTCTGGACAGAACTCACCAAAGCAAGGTTCTGTTACATGGAAGATAGAAAAAACAGGAGAAAGTGTTGAAGCTTACTATGATTATGTAGGTATAAATGACTTAAATTCAAAACAAGATAAGAATAGCAAAAATACTGATAGAGAACAAGCAAAAAAGCGCAGTGCTGATGATAAAGTTTTTCAAAACTTTACTTATTTAATGACAAGCAAAATTAAAAATAATTTGAATAATAAAATAATAGCAAATCAAAATGAAATACAAAATTTACATAGCTTTACCAAAGCTGTTATCAAACATTTAACAGGTGATGATCGATATTTGGATATAATACCAGATTTAAGAATTAATAATATTTATATTACTAATAAAAGCACAGGCTTTATGATGTCTTATCCATTTACTAATGAGGCTTATAAACCAAACATAGACTTTAGAGAAAGACCTTGGTTTAGAGCAGCTACTGATGGCTCGTATACTTCTGATTTTAAAGTACCAGATGAATCATACTCAGGTAATGATTTAGGACTTACTGGTGTCTATATAGATATAAACGATGAAACCAAGCCTAACGCGATTAGAACATTATGGTACAAGTTTAAAATTCCTGATAAAAATGAAGAATATATTTTATGCATAGATTTGTTTTTTGATAAAAGTAGTCAAATCTCAAAGAAAGTAAATTTCCTAGATTTATTAGAAGAAAATGTAAAATATGGACTTAATTTAAAAGAAGTTGATAATACTTGGATATATTTATTTGTCATCAGCTTTATCATGGCTTTATGTCTATCTTTAATATATGAATTCAAAGTTAAAGATATTATATTAAGAATATTTAAATCTAATGGCAATGATTTATTAAAAATCAAGTTACAACGAGAAAGCAAACATTATGCTAGCAGAGATGAAGGAGAAATAAAATTTAGTGTTCAAGGAGAAACTAAAGAAATAAATAAAAGCGAACATTCAATGGAAGCTAAATGGTCTTTTAGTATACAGAACTTACAACTTGGGGTTAATAGTAATCAAAGTTATACCCAACAGAAAGAAGCAACTTCGAGGTATGAATTTATTAATGAATATAATCTTAATATGAATCAAAATAAGCCTCAATATAGATGTATTGAAATTTGGAAAGTCGTATTAGAATCTCAATTAGGAAATACTCAAAAAATAGGTTTTTTTGTAGCAAAATGGAATACTAATAATAGCGCAAATATTGAAGAGTTGCTAGATATAAAATCTATATATTGGGAAAAAGAATATGAAAAATACTTAATGATTATTAAAGAACAATTACGCGAACATTTACTTATAAGCGACGATAAAGAAGTAGTAGCCGTTTTAGATGCTAATTATACTAGACGGCAAAATATACCTTCATTTATTACAGAAATAGATAGCCTAAAAAATATAATAAATAGTAGCTCATATCTGAAACAAGGAAAGATTGTTTTCTCGGAAGTTGAAACTCTAACCGATTTATACAAGCAGGGTCAGGTTACGGTTAATGCAATTTGTACTCTGCATTTTCTCAGAAACTTAGTGAAAACTAATAAATTAAAAGACTTCTTTAAAACTCAAGTGTATGAAAGATATTTAATAGAATATCAACAAGGTGAATTCCAGGATTTCTACAATTCGCTTGATGATGAAAATAAATTAGCCTTGAGCAATCAATCTGCACTGAAAATTATGGTTTATCAAGACAATATTGATAACATAGTTAGTCCTCAAGACGATTTTTGTATAATTTCACTCAACAACACTCCAAGATTGGTAGCTTACAGTTTTACAGATAATAAATATTCAAATATTGGTTGGATAAGTTGGCGAGAAGTAGACATCAAATTTTATGAGGAGTTATATAGATGTCAAAAAGATAAAAACCATAGAATTGAAGATATTAAAATATATTTAAGCTAAGAAACCTGGGGTATGACGAAATACGTGTAAAATTACCCATATCGTACCTCGAGTACACCAGCATAATTATCAAATCGATGAAGAAAACAAAACTATGGTTATTAACAATACTGGTTGCAACAATAGTACTAATTAATATCATCACAGGACATAGCGATTCTCTCAAAGCTGCTTCATCTTTAAGGAAAGACACGCTAACGATGATAACTTCACCAGATTATCCGCCTTATGAGTTTTATGATACTAAAACAGGTGAAAGTCAAATCGTTGGCTTTGATATAGATATTGCCAAAACCCTGGCTGAAAAACTAGGGTTTAAACTTAAGATTATGGAATCTGATTTTAATGGCTTAATTCCTGCACTCCAAGCGAATCGAGCCGACTTTGTGATGGCGGGGATGACTCCAACTCCAGAACGTCAGAAAAATGTTGATTTTTCAATTATTTATTATGAAGCTAAAGATACGATTGTTGCTGCCAAGGGTAGCAATCTCAAGCAACTGCAAGAGTTATCTGGTAAAAAAGTTGGGGTACAACTAGGAACTATACAGGAGCAAAATGCTAAAAAAATTGCTGAAAAAGTTGCAGGTATTCAGCTAAAGCAACTCAATAAAGTTCCAGAAGTAGTTCAAGAAATCAAATCTCGGCGAATTGATGCGGCAATTGTTGAGGATACCGTGACTAAGGGATTCGCCCAAGCTAACCCAGACTTAGAGTTTAATATTATTCCTTCAGAAGAAGCAAGTGGATCGGCGATCGCCTTTCCCAAAAATTCTTCCTTTGTCGAACCGTTTAACAAAGTCCTGCAACAGATGAAGGACAATGGCACATTAGAAAAACTAGCCAATAAGTGGTTTTCCCAGAATATTATCACCGATACGAAATCCTCAATTCCTGCTAAAGCTGGGTTAAATCTCGACTTCACCAGAATCATTCCAGATATTCCCTTTATTCTTCGGGGAATCCCTTTAACTTTGTTGTTTACCCTACTATCTGTATCATTGGGCTTAATCTGGGGAACAATACTCTCTCTATCAAAAATTATCGGTATCAAGCCGCTTACTTGGGTTGCTAACGCTTACACCTCAATCTTTCGAGGTACACCCTTACTGTTACAATTGGCATTAGTTTACTACGCGACACCCCAGCTTACAGGCTATGACATTTCGGCATTGCAGGCAGGGGTATTAACTTTTACCCTGAATTCTGGCGCTTACATGTCGGAAACCATCAGAGGTGGAATTCAGGCGGTGGATAAAGGGCAAAGTGAAGCGGCGATGTCTATGGGTGTTTCCTATCCGTTGATGATGTGGGATGTGATTTTGCCCCAAGCATTGAAGAACATTCTGCCAGCATTAGTCAATGAAACCATTGGACTGCTGAAAGATTCGGCGCTGGTGTCAACAATTGGTGTGGTAGAAATATTACGCAGCGCTCAAATAGTCGGTGCAAATAAATATATTTATTTTGAACCATTGCTATTTGCAGGGTTAATTTATTATGTTTTGGTTATGGGTCTGACCTTTGGTGCATCCACTTTAGAAAGGAGATTACGGCAAAGTGAGTAATGCAGTAATTCGCACGGAATTCTTGTGTAAATCCTTTGGTCAACTCGACGTACTCAAAGATATTTCCACTGAGTTTTATCAAGGGGAAGTAGTTGCTATTTTAGGGCCTTCTGGTTCTGGTAAGTCTACCTTTTTGCGATGCATGAACTTACTAGAACAACCCACTAGAGGAAGAATCTACTTTCATGACCAAGAAATCACCAAACCGAAAGCAAACATTGCTAAAGTTCGGCAGCATTTGGTAATGGTATTTCAACATTTTAATTTGTTTCCTCACATGACAGTGCTGCAAAATGTCACCTACGCGCCCATCAAGGTGAAACGAATAGACAAGCAAAAAGCAGAACAACATGGTTTAGAATTGCTGGCGAAGGTAGGTTTAGAGCCAAAAGCTGATGTCTACCCATCCAAACTATCTGGGGGACAAAAACAGCGGGTAGCGATCGCCCGTGCATTAGCAATCGAACCAGAGATGATATTGTTTGATGAACCCACCTCTGCTTTAGATCCAGAAATGGTCAAAGATGTGCTAGAGGTGATGAAAGCTTTAGCTATATCTGGAATGACAATGGCGATCGTTACCCATGAGATGGGTTTCGCTAGGGAAGTCGCTAATCGAATTATGTTCCTAGACCAGGGGATTTTAGCAGAAGATAGCGTTCCGAGTGAGTTTTTCCAGAATCCAAAGTGCGATCGCGCCAAGCAGTTCTTAGAAAAAATGCTCTAACAGATCGCAGGTAATTATTTTAATTTTGAATTCATGGCAATACTAGTGCCAGATTCAAGAAAGTAGACGTTGTTCAAATTGTAAAGCTTTTTTAGATTCAGGAATTTTGGAGGCTAAAACTTTCACCAGTTCTGCACGAGAAATTTTTCCAGAAGATTTAACAGCTTTTTGGACTAAAAACTTAGCTATTGGACCAATTAAATCAGCCAACTCTCTTTCGCACTCTTCCACAAATTTTTCGCTGATTAATTCATCTTGTTGATTTAACAAATCATTTAATTTAATTTCAGATTTATCTGATTTAACAGTAAAATCCTGGAGTAGAGTAGGTTTCTCTAGTAGAAATATTGTTTTCTTCTTAAAATCAATTTGTTGATTGTCTCGAAGATGAAGCACCAATTGACTAATTAATTCTTCAAAATTGGGCGCTGACGCCGCAACTTTTTGTAGCAATCTTGGGGCAACAGGACCAACAAATTCCAAAAGAATTTTTTCTAACCGATTGTAATTTTCCCCAGACAGGATAGAAGTAGACGGATAGCCAATTGAATTTTGTTGAGAAAGTGAAGCTTGAGACGGTTGTGTAAAAGATGGTGGTTGAGGTGATTGGACTTCTACGCTAGTATCGAGATGCTTAAGCACCCGTAGAACTTCAGATGCAGATTGATATCGCTGTTTAAAATGGTGTAGCACCATCTTAGATAGGATAGATGCCAACTCAGAACTGACATTAGCCTGATGCTGCCAAAAAATTTCTCCTGTATCTTCGTCTTCTTCAAAGTTTATTGGATGTAAACCCGTCAGCGCTTGGATACCAATAATACCTAACGAATAAATATCACTATTGGGACGGGGTTTACCTTGTCCCTGTTCTGTAGACATATATCCTGGGGTACCAATGATAATAGTAGCCCTGGTTTGCCCTGTAATTGAAAGTAGTTGAGTTTGGATTTGTTTGACCGCACCAAAGTCAATCAGCACTAACTTACCGTCTTGTTGTCGCCTAATTATATTGTCTGGCTTGATATCTCGATGGATAACGTTGTGGCTGTGAATAAATTCCAGAATACCCAAGATTTGTTCAAGAAGTTGAATCACTTGGTCTTCTGTCCAACGCTGATTGGGAAAAATTTCCGCTTTTAGAGTATGCCCTTCAATGAACTCTTGTACCAAAAAGAACTCTTGATTGTCTTCAAAATATGCTAAAAGGCGGGGGATTTGGTCATGGTTTCCCAGTTGTTCTAGTGTTTCTGCCTCACTAGTAAATAGCCGTCTGGCAGTTTCGAGAAATTCCGGGCTGCGAGTGACAGGCTTAAGGTGTTTGACAACGCATTTTGGAAAACCTGGCCGGTGGGTATCTTGGGCAATGTAGGTTTGACCGAACCCTCCTCCACCTAAAACTTGAAGGACTTGGTAACGTCCGTCTAATAATTGTCCTAACATTGTCTCACAAGCCTTAAGTCCTCAAATTAATCTTGGCACAACTATCAGCTTTAGCAAGGTCTGTGGAGAAATAAAGTGGTAGTTTGTCCGATTAATTTTGAAGGGTTAAAGCTGACACGGGGACGCGGAGAATTTGAAAGCTTGCAAAATTAATGCGATCGACCAGTAGGTAAGTAGTGCTGAGATTTAAAGATACTCTGAGGATTGTAAGCTGTTACGCATTTAACTTTTACATTTACCTGATGACAGTTGACGTTTGACTGATGACTGTTAACCGTTAACTGTTAACGACCATCTAGAGTGTTTATATATATTTAGACGCATATCAGCTTACTACAACTTGATATGCAATAATTATTAATTCATCATTACGGACAAACCAAGTTGCTTTCTCAGTGGAAGACATAAAAATACACAATGCATCGATATTTCAGAGCCAACACATACCGCAACAATTATGAATTAATTTGACTTCCTAAACTCCACATCTGCTTACCTTCATATTATTGAAGCTTTAATTCCTAAGAAATTGGCAGCCTTCCAACTTTTGAAATAGTTGCTGGTTGAGAAGTTATAGTAATTTTTTCTTGTGCAGTTTTATTTATAGAGTAGGTGATTCCCCTAAAGCTCAATTTGTAGGTTACTGGTGCTAGAGCAACTTCTAGTGATTGGGAATTTGGATTAATACTATAGGTAACTCCACGATAGATGAGATCATAAGCTGTCCCAGTTTGAGTAACTGGTTGAAATGGCTGCTGTCTTTTGTTACTGCCAACTTTGCTTGAGTCGTATTCATAGCTCAGACCACGATAATAAAGCTTCATATTTTTTCCTTATAAATCACTTTAGTTCAACAATGTCAATGAGTTATCAGAGGTTAATTGAAGAGTTATGCAAAAGTAAAGTCAACTGATATTTTTCCAGGAACTGGTTAAAGGATTAGTCGTCTAGAGTGAAGAGTCATTGGGTATGGGGCATAGGACATTGGAAATATGTCAAAAAATTAACTTTTAATCTTCTGCTCTTCCCCTTTCCATCCGCCCTACCTCCCGTATGCTTACCCTTTTCATTCGGGGGTTACGTGGTTAACAATGGGTTGAATGTTTTTTAAATGATTCAATCTTATGGCTAGAACTCCAAATGAATACGCCGTATACCTCCTACTGGAAAGCGGCCATCGGGAAGAAGTACGTTTTCCTACTATTCAAGAGTTTCAGAAGTGGTATAGCGGCGAACTTGTGCCAAAATCTGCTTCTAATGATTTTATTAGCGTCCCGATCAAGAATATTCAGGGGGAGTATATGGTAATACGCCCTTCTCGGATCGTAGCAATCCGGGTAGAACCCATTTTTACTTCCAGTGTTGAAAGATAAATGATGAGAAAAACCCTTGCTTTACTTTCCCTCAGTCTGGGAATTGCCCTTGTCAATCCTCTCTGGTCATCTGTTGCTCAGGTTCCTAACTTACAGCCCTCGCCAGTACCGACTCCTCCCAATCTCTCACCGATACCTATACAAATTCCAATTCCAATCGCTCCTGAAGTAACACCACCGCTAAAACCGATCGCTATCGGCAGCAATTGTACGCTTCAGCAGAGTTGTTTGGGTTGGGATGACCAAATTTGGGGTCAAAGGGGTAAAACAGGCGATCGCCCGGCGCTATTGGCTTCTATTGACAACAGTTTGCGTTACTTAACAAAAGGTGAGGCGATCGCAGCATATCAAAATTATCCCATCAAGGAAATCACGCTCGATCGCGTCCGTCGGAGTTTGCTACGTTTTCGCCAACTCGTTGTCAGTTCTAAGTCACCAGCCCAATTACAAGCTGCTGTCGCTCGCGAGTTTGTTTTTTACCAGTCTGTGGGCAACGATGGTAAGGGTACTGTTAAATTCACTGCTTATTACGAACCTGTTTATACCGCTAGCCGTGTCAAGACTGCAATATATAAGTATCCCCTTTATCGGCTACCACCTGATTTTAGCCAATGGCAGAAACCCCATCCCAAACGAATTGATTTGGAAGGGAAAGATGGTTTATTAGGGAATAAAAGCCAGTTGCACGGTTTAGAACTGCTTTGGTTCCGGGATCGCCTTGATGCATACATGATACACATCCAAGGTTCTGCTCAAATTAAATTAACTAACGGCAAAACAACATCTGTTGGTTATGCAGGGGGAACTGATTACCCTTGGACGAGTATCGGTAAAGAACTAGCCAAAGATGGCAAACTGCCATTAGAAGGATTGACAATGCCGCGGATGATTGCTTACTTCCGGCAAAAACCCCAAGAGTTAAATAATTATTTACCGCGTTGGGAACGATTTATTTTCTTCCAAGAAACTGGCGGTACCGGAGCTACAGGCAGTATTCATGTGCCAGTGACAGCGGAGCGTTCCATTGCTACAGATAAGTCTCTCATGCCTCCGGGAGCGCTAGCGCTAATTTACAACTCATTTCCCTATCCCGCTGGTGCTGGCAAACTCCAGAACCGTACTGTCAACCGTTTTGTGCTTGACCAGGATACCGGAAGCGCCATCAAAGGCCCGGGACGAGTAGATTATTTTATGGGGTCTGGGAAGTTAGCGGGCGATCGCGCTGGCATCACAGGCGGTAATGGTTCACTATATTATTTATTGCTCAAAGAATAGGTATTGGGGACTGGGGACTAAGGCTAGGGACTGGGGATTGGGGACAAGGAGATAAGTGGAATAATCAATACCCCATACCCAATGCTCCATACCCGATACCCAATCCCCAATCCCACCTAATACGGCGGATAAGCAAAATCATCTTCATCAGCATAAACGTAAGAATTGGAAACTCCTGCCATTGCCATTTTAGGCGTTTCTGGTTTTACGGGTTCCTTGCCAAATTCTTTGTATTCTTCAAAAGCTTTGCAGATAATTGCAGACTCAGGAGAATCCGAAGCAATTAAATATTGTGTTAAAGTCCCTACCGTGGGATGTTTATAGTCTACAGTTGAAGCTACCAGAACTGTATTTGGTTCAATGCCTCTTTCTTCACATTCAATTATGGGGCAAAAAATCCCATGAGCGTGGAACAAAGGACCTTTTGGTGTCAAGGGTTGCTTGCGATAAATAGCATAAGCCTTTTCTAGTTCAGCAACGAATCCACTAACTACTTTGCCTTGTTGATATTCGGAGTAAGTTTTGCTAAAACTTGCTCCAGCTGCACCATTAAGTGTTAGTTGTAGTGGCAATCCATGCAAAAATTTTTTATTTTCTCCCACTATAAAAATTAGATAGCGAGTAAAGGTTTTAAATTTAAGTTTGTCGGCTAAAAAAGCATCATAATTCTCTTTGAGCGTACCCAGTTTTAGACCACTTTCTCGGTCTTTAACAGACAATGGTCCCCGACGTACAATAACCAAGCGTGGAGTAGTTGTAATAAAAACCGTTTCGACTCCAGAACTAAATTCATGCTCTACCTGCTGCCAATTATCATCGGGTACAAAGCCCACAGCATTGGCATTATCCAGCTTAATTGCCAAACCGTGGGATTGTATGCCATCTGTGCCATACCGAGGATTAATCATCTGACACCAGGGAATGACTTGCGAAGGCGGTGCATTGAATTTATCGTCTTCAAAGTCGAAATTAGCAGATGCTTTCATCGTTTTAGGCTATCAAAGTGTTTTATGGAACAAGGTTATCCGCAGGTCGAAGATCCTGGGGAAGCAGTTATGTGCTGCGCTTCCCAAAGTTTAGGAACTTAAACTCGCGTAGTAGTTTTTCCAGAGTAAGACAGAATCAATCTATGTTGCAATCCCTGTTTTGTTTTTTAATAACAGATTCTTACTTTGGCTTCTCCCTGTTTCCCTCTAATAAATCAGGATTTACCAAAAAAATTACCAAAAAGCTTAATTTATCGTAGACACGTATTGGTTTGTCGCAGTCTATGCCAAGAAAAATGAGTGCCGTAGGTATTTCTCCTCCATTGAAAACTCACAGATCTAACTTCCCCTTCAAAAGGGTAAGCCATACTTCTGAATATTTGTTGGATACTACTTTTTGTTCCTCATCTGGTGACATTTAAATCGGCAAATTACTTGGAAATTAAAGCAGTAAAAGTCCTCAAATCAGGCACTTCTAAATCAGGTTGACTAATTATTGGTATGTTAGCACTAACTCCTTCTTTCTCTCCTCGACGGTTCACCCAGACTGTTGATAGCCCTAAAGATTTGGCTGCAATAATATCGTGGTAAACACTGGCAGCAACATGTAATATCTGCTCTAGTGGTAAGTTAATTCTCTCAATAGCAAATCTAAAGTTGTTTAAAGAGGGTTTGTAGCTTTTTACCTGTTCTGCTGTAATTATCCGATCGAATTCCACCTCTAAGTGCTTGGCGGAGAAAGCAAAAAGATCGTCATCAACGTTTGAGATGATTACCAATTTAAACTTTTGCTTTAAAGCTCGAAGTGCCTCAACTGTATCGGGGAAAGGTAGCCAATATTGAATCGAATCAGGAAGTGAATTTAGTTCGTCAGTAGTTGGCTCAAAGCCAATTCGCTCACCAAATTTCTGGATTATTCTCCTCAAAACTTCTCGATACTGAATGTATTCTCCTTGTTCGAGTTCCGCTTCAAATTCAGCAAAAAGTTCCAGAATTTGGTCGTCATTTAAATCGCTATTGTGTGCCAGGAGAAGTGGCTTTAGTGCCTCTAATATGCCGTTTTCCCAATCAATTAAGGTTCCATAACAATCGAATGTCAGAGCTTTATACTGATGAAAGTCAATCATTTTTTATACTCCATAGCTTAATTAATACTGTTCAGTTTTCACAAGCCAAAAAATGGGTGATATGATATCGGCTTAATCACTTATGAAAAAAATTCTCCGCGTAAGTAGCGTATCCCTGTCCTAGTGTCAGTCTAAACGATAACTATTCAGCGGGACATGATATGAATCTATGTGCGATCGCCACCTTTACCATCCTTAAAGTGCGTGAACCTACCGTTATATCAAAGCAGAGTTTAAATAAGTAGAGAATAAAATACCAATCTGTCTGAAGCAAAGTAGCTAAATCGGTACAATAAAACTAAACTATTTTAAGAAAAATAAAGTAGCTTAAAACCCTCTTGTATCATAATTATTGCATCATACTTGCTGTTTTATTCAAACGACGAATATTTACACCTTCCTGCTTAGCGTGTGGGATAATGTTATCCCAGAGAGGAAATTATTCCTAAGATGTTTGTATGGATGCGAAATTTCAGGATATAAAAGCAAATACCAGTAAAGAATTAAACTCAACTAAACAACAATCTCATAGCAAGCCATCAGTACCTTTTTTGGTAACAGAGGCAGTAGTTAAAATATTGGAAGATATGGGAGTGCAGTATGCGTTTGGTGTTTCGGGAGGAGCGATCGCACCAATGTGGGCGGCGTTACACCAAAGCTCCATTCAGGTGTTGCACTTTCGTCATGAAGCCGGAGCAGCTTTTGCAGCCATTGAAGCTTATTTTGTGAGCGATCGCCCAGTTGTGGTGTTCGCGACCACAGGACCGGGGATCGCCAACGCTTTGACAGGATTATTAGCTGCCCGTTGGGAAGGGGCTAAGGTGATTTTTGTGTCAGCTTCAACCTCAGCAGCACAGCGGGGACGTTGGGCTATTCAAGAAACCAGCACATACACCATGCCTAGCGCAGGTATTTTTACTGCGGGGCAAATATTCCATTACGCCACGACTCTCGAATCCAGTGATGAACTTCCAGAGGTTTCTCAAAGACTTGCCCTCAGACTAGGACAACCAGGAGGATTCATCGCCCATATAAGTATTCCGACAAATATCCAAACAAGTTTACTCAAGACTTCATTGCCAGGAGTAACTCTGTCTCACAGTGTATCAACAGTAACTGAGGAAACGATCGCTGAATGTGTCCAGTTACTGTCTGAAGCGCCGTTTGCCATCTGGGTAGGCTTCGGGGCACGGGCTGCGGCAAAAGAGATTTACTACCTTGCCCAGAGGACAGGAGCTGCTGTAATCTGCTCACCACGGGGTAAGGGAATCTTTCCTGAAAACCATCCTCAGTTTGTAGGTGTCACAGGTTTTGGTGGGCATGAGTCGGTTTTGAGATATATGCAGGAGCAACGTCCAAGACGCCTGTTAGTACTGGGAACGCGTCTTGGTGAATTTACCTCCTTTTGGAATCCGACGATGATTCCTTCCCAGAGCTTCCTGCATGTTGACATCGACCCTGACGTACCGGGAACAGCATATCCATCTGCCAACACTTATGCTATCCACTCAGACGTGAGAATTTTTCTCAAGGCATTGCTGAAGTACTTTCCCGAACGCCCTGGTACTTCCAAAATTCCCTCTGTACCGCTATTTAAACCCGATGCGATCGAGCCACATACGGACAGTTTAGTGCGACCAGAAGTGCTAATGAATGTGATTCAACAAGTAATTGTTGATGGCAGCGATGCCCTGGTGATGGCAGAGTCGGGTAACTCGTTTGCTTGGGTAATTCATCTGCTGCGATTTAGCACACCAAATCGTTACCGCATCAGCAACGGATTTGGGTCTATGGGACATTTTGTCACAGGTGTAGTGGGTGCTGCTTTGGCGCGGAACGGCAAGGCTGTTGCTATTGTCGGAGATGGTGCCATGCTGATGAACAGTGAGGTAAACACGGCTGTAAAATATCAAGTTCCTGCGGTTTGGATTGTACTCAATGATGGGCGTTATAACATCTGCCAACAGGGAATGGCCTATCTAGGATTCAATGACGCCGATGCAACGATTCCCCAAGCAGATTTTGTCAAGATTGCTGAGGGTATGGGAGCAGCAGGTATTCGGGTTGAAAGGGAGTCAGACATTCAGTCTGCTCTAGAAAAAGCGATCGCCGCAACTACTCCATTTGTGGTTGACGTAATCATCGATCCCACACAAATACCACCATCTGAAAGTCGCAATCAGAGTTTGATTTCACAAGGCGCTACAAATTATTAATAGATGATTAAGCTGATGCGTGTCTAAAGTATATAAACACTTTTGATGGTCGTTGACTGTTAACTGTTGACGGGTTTTCAGTCATCAGTCATCAGTCATCAGGTAAATGTACAAATTAAATGTGTAACAGCTTATATATGATTTATTCTCCAGTCGGTATTCGTTCCCTCGCTTTGAGTCTTCCGAGCATCAGACGCACAAATGACTATTACATAGAAAAACACCCACAGCTAGTGACTCAAGCTGAACAAAAAGGCTTTGCAAAGCTATTTGCGCTCACTGATTCAAGTGCGACTAACCAATTTGACCAGGAAATGTTGCCTTATCTATCAGACCCCTTTCGTGGCGCTATTGAGCGATGGGTGCTTGGACCTGGTGAGTCTTCTCTGACACTGGAGTATCGCGCTGCAATGGATGCATTGAATGCGGCAAAGCTTGCTCCTGAAGACGTTGAACTGATGATTGTTTGCTCAGTCTGGCCTGAACAAATTGGATTTGGTAATGCCGCTTTCCTCGCTGGTCAACTAGGTCTTCAGGGTGCTGCATGGAATCTTGATGCTACCTGTGGAAGTACTCCAACTGCCCTGCAAACTGCCAGCGCTTTGGTGAAAGCAGGAGAATATCGCAATGTACTGGTAGTGATTTCCTGTACGTATTCTCGCTTTTTCGATGAGGATGATACATTACCCTGGTTTACTAGCGACGGTGCTGGGGCTTTTGTAGTTGGTGCATTAGAAGCTAATCAGGGAATTCTGGGTACAAAGACTGTTCACACTGCTGCATTGAGTGAAGTTCTCTTTGCTGAACTCACAAAAGATAAGCAAAACAATCCACAAGTCCGTATGCGAATGGGCAAGGGCGGGAATGCTCTTAGCGAAACAGCTGGGGAGTTTCTGCGTAGATGTTGCGAAGGTGCTGTTGCTGCTGCTGGCGTAAATCTTGACCAAATTGACTTTTTTCTGTTCAATACACCTACAGCTTGGGTTGCAAGCTTCTGCACCCGCGTACTAGGCATCGACCCAAAACGTACACTCAATCTATATCCACAGTATGCAAACCTCGGGCCAGTGTTGACTGTAGCAAATTTGTATCATGCTACACAGTTGGGAAAAATTCGACAAAATGACCTAGTTCTGATCTATGGTTCCGGTTGCTCAGGAGCCGCAGCTGCGAATGTAATGCGCTGGGGCAACGTGGCACTAGGTTCTAACCCCACTAAGGAATCTGACTCAGTACTAAAAGATACCCAAGATAAGCTATTACGCATTTAACTTATACATCTATCTGATGACTGATGACTGAAAACCTGTCAACCGTCAACTGCCAACGATTATAAAGAGTGTTTATATAATTTAGACGCATATCAGCTTAGAAGCTTGGTTTCTTGCTAAGATTATAGCAATTTGCTTGTTAGACGCTGCAAGCGATCGCAGTCAAAACTCCACAGCCCCTAAAGCTTTCATTGTCGAAATAGTCGCCTCTGTTATACCTGTAACGCCAGTAATATTCATGCCCTCATAAAGTCTAGGGTTTAGAATAGTTTTCAGACAATCACCAGTCAAGATATCCCAAAGCTTAATTGTTCCACTTTCACAAGCACTGCTTAGAATTTGACCATCCGGGCTAAAAGCGACCGACCAGACTAAATTGCTATGGCCTGACAAGGTTCTGACGCAACTCTCTGTAGTCACATCCCACAACTTGACAGTTTGGTCACTGCTACCACTAACTAGCGTGCGAGTATCCATAAAAGCAACCGAGTATACAGAACTCGTA
This sequence comes from Nostoc sp. C117, assembly GCF_043099735.1. Lineage (NCBI taxonomy): Bacteria > Bacillati > Cyanobacteriota > Cyanophyceae > Nostocales > Nostocaceae > Nostoc > Nostoc sp. C117. The sequence continues at coordinate 7,347,447 of NZ_CP170991.1, read as the reverse complement.
TGTCCCCGCAAAGTTGAAAGACACTCAGTAGTTTTGATATCCCATAACTTAACAGTTTGGTCGCTACTACAACTAGCTAGTGTTCTACCATCAGGACTAAAAGTGACTGACCAGATAAAATCACTATGACCATATAGAGTCCGAAGGCATTCACCAGTGTTGACATCCCACAACTTGATCGTTTGGTCTTGACCAGTACTAGCTAGGGTTCGGCCGTCTGGGCTAAAAGCAACTGACCATATCACCAACGTGTGTTCGAGCAAAGTCTTGAGACAGTCTCCGGTGTTAGTATCCCACAACTTCGCTGTTTTGTCTTCACTGCCACTAACAAGGAAATGACCATTGGGACTAAAGGCAACTGATGTGACCCGACTACTATGCTCTCGCAGAGTTTTGAGGCACTTTCCAGTGTTGGTATCCCACAACTTCACTGTTTTGTCTTCACTGCCACTAGCAAGGAGGCGACCATCGGGACTCAAAGCAACTGATGTTACTCTATTACTATGTCCTCGCAATGTTTTGAGGCACTCTCCGGTGTTGGCATTCCACAACTTTACCATTTGGTCACCACTGCCACTTGCAATTATATTACCTTCATGGCTAAAGGTGACCGACCAGATTCCATAACAATAACCCTGGAAGGTCTTGAAGCATAAACCACTGCTGACATCCCACAGCCTCACTGTTTGGTCACTGCTACCACTGGCGATGGTTTGACCATCTGGAGTAAAAGCAACTGACCATATCCTAGTACTATGTCCTGAGAAAGTTGTCAGGCAACGAGCAGTACTAACGTCCCACAACTTCACTGTTTGGTCATGTGAACCAGCGATCACTCTATGCCCATCTAAATTGAAGGAAACTGACGTTACCCAGTCAGTATGACCCTCTAGAGTCTGAATGCACCGACCAGTACTAACATCCCATAGCCTCACAATTTTATCACGACAGCCACTCGCCAAGGTTTGGCCATCTCGGCTAAAAGCGACTGAGCAAATACCAATATTAGGATGTAGCAAAATTTGAAAAGTTTGAGCAGTACCAACATTCCACAGCCTCACTGTTTGATCATCATCGCCACTGGCAAGTGTGCAACCATCGGGACTGAAGGCTACTGATGTAACCCGATTAGTATGACCTGAAAGAGTTTTGAGGCATTGCTTAGTGTTAGTATCCCATAGCTTTACTGTTTGGTCTTGACCTCCACTGGCAAGTATGTGACTCTGAGGACAGAAGGCGACTGACCAAATTCCCCCCTTATGACCATAAAGTGTCGTCAAACATTGCCCGGTGTTAGTATCCCATAGCTTTACTGTTTGGTCTTGACTGCCACTAGCAAGCATTTGACCATCGGAACTAAAGGCAACTGACCAGAGCCAATCTGTGTGTCCTACACAAACAAGCAATTGTTTTCCATCCGCAACCTGATAGAGGCGAATCTGATTATTAGTATCCCCAGTAGCTAATAACTTTCCATCTGGGCTAAATGCTACCGAATGAATGCCTCCTAAAGTTTCCGCAAAAACACAGTTAGTTAGATCGGCATGAGCAAAATTTGCATTGTGCAAATTCACACTTCGTAGATCTGCTTGCCAAACGGTTAGATCGGAAAAATCATAGCTACTTAGATCGGTCTCCAGATAAGAAAGCAGATTCAGAATATTTCCAGCTGTATAACCTGGCTCTAGGGGCGATGTCTCTCGGAGTTTTACTAGAATTTGAGTTAATTGATTTTCAATTTTTCTTTTACTTCTTAATGTATTGAGCAACCCATCTATAACTGGTTTAATAATCAGGCGAGTTTGAGTTTCTTTAAGATAGTCTTTACCTATGGCTTTTATTAGAGCATGACGCCTAAACAAATCAATATTCTCAGTGACAATCTCTTTACATACCTGTTCTGTCAACCTATTAGTGACATACTCTATAACCACAGGTTGGAGCGTAAAAAGCGATCCAGTTTTTTCAATGAGCGTAGGCGTAGCTTTCTCGATTAGCGATCGCCTCCACAGCGATTCTATAGCCTCTAATAATTTGGGATGTGGTATTGGTGATATAATATCATCTCGCAATTGCGAAAGTGTAATCGACTCACGATTAATCGCTAGCCAGTACATTATGTCCTTTTCTAAATCTGACAAGCGCTCAAATTGCTGCTCTAAAACATCACGAATGTCCCCAAAAACCGCAGTATCTTGTTGCAAAAATTCAGCCACTTTACCATCAAAAATATCTTGAATGGTCGTAGCAACAATCTTCAAGGCTAATGGATTACCGGCATAGCGCTCAATCATTACTTTCCATTCATCTTCTGCCGCAGATAGCCCTTTAAGTTTTAAGATTTCTTGCCCTTCTACCACGTTTAAACCACTTAGTGGTAATGAGCGAACAGGTAGTATTTCTCCTTCCAATAATGCTACTTCTTTCGGTTTTTCCCGACTAGTCAGGAGTAAACAGCTTTGGTGAGTTGCTTCTCCTACCCGTCTTAAAAGCTCGCCATATTCCTCATATCCTTCTCGATAAAGTCCAGCGCGGCTACCACTACGAAAAATTGACTCTGCATTGTCAAATATCACTAAACAACGATTATTTTGTAAATAATAAAGTAGTTGTGATACCCGATCGCTAAAGCTTTCTGGTAAGTTACCTTCTGTTTGGTGTTCGTCAGAGAGAAATTGGATTAAGCTACCGAGAATAACTTTAACAGGTGGAGCTTCTCGTAGCGATCGCCAAATAACATACTCAAAGTTTTCCTGAATCTGTTGAGCAAACTTTACAGATAGTGCCGTTTTCCCAATGCCTCCGATTCCCAATACTGCCACTAATCGACAGTGTTGATCCAAAACCCATTTCTCTAATATAGTCAGTTCTTGTGTACGTCCATAAAAAACTGATGTAAAGATAGCTTCTCCCCAATCTAGACGACTATTTGAGCTTGAATAGTCACTTTTATCTATTTTTAACGAAAAAGCTGAAAAAAGCTTCTCAATAGTATGTTTATCAACTCCACCTTCTCGATTCAATACTTTCGAGACGGTACCGGAATATAACCCAGAACGGGCGCTCATTTCTTCTAGAGTATACCTATTTCCAAAATTTTCCTTTGCTTCAGACTGATGTTTTGCTTCCTTAATTTTTTGCAACCCTTTAGTAGTAAGTGCAACGCCACGCTTGCGTTTCCAATTCTGTAAAGTCATGTATTAATTCACCGTTTGCGTAATCGCCTTTAACTAAAAGGAATTATCTACTAGGTTGCTGTAGATATGAAGTGATAAGCTAATTGCCATTGATTTTTTCAGACTGATTTGCTTGTAGTCAGCGGCTCTATCCCCGATCTCTAAGTTAACAGCCTTTGCTCAATAGACTATCTTCTAATGTGGTGTATTCCTGACCTCAGTTCTCCAACCGAAACCTTATTCCATTTGGGTAATGCCAGATTCATAATACAGCGCTTTGCAAGTACTCAGGTATAAAATACAGGAATTAAAATCTAGACATAAACAGTTTCTAACTTCTACCTCCTACTGAAGCTTGCAGACTCGCTCTAAGCGTTAGTGCAGCTACTGTTGGTAAACGCGAACAGCGTGTCGCAGACAAGCCTCTCGTTCGCGTAGCGTCTCCCTTTGGGAGAAAAGAAGGATTTACGCTGCGCTATCCTGTCTCAAAACCCGTAACTTTGTACCTCATACAAAAAAAAGAAAACTGCTATGTATGCTGCTAGTTGCTTAATAGATTAACTTTTCAATCATATTTTTAGAGACTAAAGCTTAAGTTCAATCTTAAAATCTGGATTTTCACTGGTAAAGACAGTTGTAAATTTGGCAATCTTGATAACGAAAGTTTGTAAATAATATTTAGTCTATCAATCTAATGAATAAGACTACCGTCGTAAAATTTTCCAGTTTGGCAATGTCCACGAAAAAAAAGGCGGTCAAGCGAATAACTATCAACCTGACATCAGATGAAGCCAAGAACCTGGAAAAATATTGTGAACAGACAGGGAAAAGAGCAACGGATGTGATTCGGGAACTCATTCAAGCATTGCCATGACCTAACTTTTTACACCAGGTTTTAAAAGTTCAGAGTCCAGAAGAGTCATAGTTGAAGTTGATACACAGTCTTTCTCCGGGGATTGTGCAATCTAATAATCGTTATCATGTCATTTTATTGACAAAGCAAAATAGAGAACAGAAGGTAAGATTAATTCAGAAAAATTAATGAGGTGGCTTTATACTGGCACTAAAAGAATAAAATATTAGTCGAGATGCCTACTGGAGGTAGTGATTTCCGGATGCATTGCGTTGCAAAAATCGCTCTTTTAGTAAGTAGTATCACGACTGTCTTCAACAAAATAATCTCCTTGCTTAAATTGTATATTTTTAAGTGTGGGGTTTTTTATAGTGCCAGCATAACTGCTTTAGTGAAGGGATAGTGCGAAGTCAAGGAGCCACTGTGCAGAACAGGAGTATCTTCTAGACAAGAAGTACAAGCGTCTTAACCCGTCCAACGGAGTTGTTCCCCATCAGAGATTGGTGGAAAATTTAGGTTTGGACTTTCAGCGCCTAAGTCTTAGAAATTGAGATACACAAGCCAGAGACGAACGCTTAATACTCCGTAGAATATTTCAGTAGTATTAAATACTCTACTGAGGCATCTAGCTTAATTCGAGATACCTCAAAATTTGCTCTTGAGCAATTTTAGTTGTAAACCCGCTTTACTCATCTGAATAATCCTAATTTTCTTGGGATAATGACTATTCGATCCTTGTCGTTACTTCCACGATTGAGGCTGAATTGTAAGTGATTTACAACTTAAAGAATGTTCAAAAAAGCCTTAACCTAAATTTGTACTAATTTTAACTCAACCTTTGCTCAGGCTGTATGTCTTAGTAAGAAGATTGTGTAGTAACTATGACAATATACGGTATTACTATCGGGTTTTAGATGTATTATATTCATCAGCCCTAAAGTATAGGCCAAGTTGAAGGCTCTTAGTAGTTGCTTGTTAGTACGTTAAGGATCGTAGATTTATGAAACTGCAACTTACCGAATTACATATACTCTGAGCCAGCCAAATTAACTGGAGCGTAGATCTATGACATGCACAGATGCTGGTCGCATAGTGGGAAACCATATGTCTATGCCCACAGCATGACATTTGCATGTTTTCTGTGGAGTTTTCTTAGTAAACTTGAGGAGTAAAAATGCTTGAGGCTATCGCTGTTGCTTGGTTATTACTATTTTTTGGGGATTTCTTATCTACATTTATTTACCATGTACCCGAGCACGTTTTTGGTAGCCTTCATTTAAAAACGCACCACTCCTGGAAGAAAGACTTTCGTCACTATGCTATTTTGACTTTCAATCGCCAGGTTCTTTTAGATGGTATCTTGGGCGCTTTGCCTTACATACTCATAGCAGTAGTTCTGTGGTCTTTTTCTCCCATTGGCGTTATTGCAGGACTACTGCTTGGTCAGTTTCATGTATGGTGGAGACACATAAGTGTTTTGGGTTGGGAAACTCCAAAGCCTGTAAATATTTTATGCCAAATTTTATTTATTACTACTCCTGAGAGACACTGGTTACATCATCACAAAACTAATTTGGGTTTTGGCGATATTTTTACTTTCTTTGAACAACCTGCACAAATGTGGTTACGCTGGCTGCGATTGCTAAGACTTCGTTTCCGCTACTCTCGGACATAACTCAAGCTAGCGCTTAACTCAATATTTTTTGTTGTAGAAAAAGAAGTTGCGATCGCAACTTCTTTTTCTACGCTATATAGCAGAGCATGGGGCGGAGGGGAGACAAGGGAGACAAGGGAGACAAGGAGATAATACCGTTTTTAAGATTGATACAGATTCTTGCAGGGGAAGCAGAGGAGGCAGGGGAGCAAGAATAGTGATTTATTTGTATCAATAATTAAATTAATTTCGTGAAATGGTATAAATAAAAGTCCTAACTCAGCACGGGCTAAACGCCCCGCTATCGCTAACAGCACTCCTAACGCCCCATCCCCTAATTCCAATCTTGCTCCTCTTTCTTGCCGCGACTTTTATAAATACCCCCCAAGTCGTGCATCTGGCGAGTTTTCTCATAAAGTTGGGCTTCGGTCAAACCCCACTGCTGCAAGACTTTATCTAGATCTTTTTGAATGTCTCTTGCCCCTGGAAAACCTAGATAACGAATTCGTAATCTAGCTAATTCTGCCAAATTATAGTCTGTCGCCTCTTGAGCGAGTAAGATATCAATAAGGGGGCGATCGCGGTTATAAAGAGGATGTTGTTGATCTTTACCGCCCGTAGCTTCAGTCATTGTCAATTCTGATTGCTGAGTCCTAAGTTTTAAGTTTAGCTGACAGTGGGAAACAGGACAGGTAAAAGAAAATTGTCAAATACCGAAAACTTAACTCTCAACTCTGGAACTCTTTATTTCCTCTATACTTAACTCAGGATTCAGCACGGGCTAAACGCCCTGCTACCGCTAACAGGACTCAGCATTTACAGTAGACGGCAACTACACCTGAGGTCTTACGGCTCTCACCACTGCCAGTTAAATTTAAATAAAGTTACATTAGTCCTTAAGAAAATACAAAAATCTTTAGATCAGGGTGAATCTTATCTCACCCAAAATCGAAGCAGCAAGGGAGCAAGAACCCGCTATGTTTGAACACTTCACTTCCGAAGCCATTAGAGTAATTATGCTAGCTCAGGAGGAAGCACGTCGCCTGGGACACAACTTCGTAGGAACTGAACAAATTCTCCTGGGTTTGATGGGAGAAGGAACTGGGGTTGCTGCTAAAGTGCTGGCCGAATTAGGCGTTACCCTCAAAGACGCACGTCGTGAGGTAGAAAAAATTATTGGTAGGGGTTCTGGCTTTGTACCACCAGAAATTCCTTTTACTCCCAAGGTAAAAAGCCTCTTCGAGCAATCGTTTAAAGAAGCTCATGGTTTGGGACAAAATTACATTAACACTGAACACTTGCTCTTGGGATTGACCGAGGCTGGTGAAGGTGTAGCTGCCAAAGTACTGCAAAATCTAGGGGTTGACTTCAAAACAGTTCGCAGTGCCATCGTTCGCCGTTTGGGTGAAAATGCACCGGCTTTTGCTGGTAGTGGTAACCAAAAGCGCACCCAACCGCTAACGATGGAAGAGTTTGGCAGAAATCTGACCAAATTAGCACAAGAAGGCAGACTCGACCCTGTAGTTGGTCGTGAGAAAGAAATTGAGCGGGCGATTCAAATTCTCGGTCGCCGCACTAAGAATAACCCAGTATTGATTGGGGAACCAGGAGTTGGTAAAACAGCGATCGCTGAAGGTTTAGCTCAGCGTATTGTTAACCAAGATGTTCCCGAAACTTTACAAGATAAGCAAGTCATCAGCCTCGATATGGGGTCATTGGTGGCTGGAACTCGCTTCCGTGGCGATTTTGAAGAACGCATCAAAAAAGTCGTGGAAGAAGTCCGCAGCGTGGGCAATATCATCTTGGTGATTGACGAAATTCACACCTTAGTTGGTGCTGGTGGTACAGAAGGCGGTTTGGATGCGGCTAACATCCTCAAACCTGCCTTAGCACGGGGTGAACTCCAGTGCATCGGCGCAACTACCCTGGATGAATATCGCAAGCATATCGAGCGCGATGCTGCCTTAGAGCGTCGTTTCCAACCGATTAAAGTTGGCGAACCCTCAGTAGAGGAAACCGTACAAATTCTTTACGGCTTACGCGGCGCTTACGAACAGCACCACAAAGTGACAATTTCTGACGCGGCAGTACTAGCAGCAGCAGAGTTATCAGATCGGTATATTAGCGATCGCTTTTTGCCAGATAAAGCCATTGATTTGATTGATGAAGCTGGTTCTCGCGTTCGTCTGCGGAACTCTCAAAGTTCTCCCAATAAAGAACTCAAACGCGAACTCGCTGGCGTTACCAAAGCCAAAGAAGCAGCAATCAGAGTCCAAGATTTTGACAAAGCTACACAACTGCGCGACCAAGAATTGAAACTTGCAGAACAACTGCAAGCAACGTTTACACCAAACGATCAACCTGTCAATTCCAGCGTAGTTGACGAAGAAGACATCGCCCAAATCGTTGCTTCTTGGACTGGCGTACCAGTTAACAAACTAACTGAATCTGAATCAGAGCTGCTCCTCCACTTAGAAGACACTCTGCATCAGCGGCTCATCGGTCAAGAGCAAGCAGTCACATCTGTCTCTCGTGCCATCCGTCGCGCCCGCGTCGGCTTAAAAAATCCCAATCGTCCCATCGCAAGCTTTATCTTTTCTGGCCCCACTGGTGTTGGAAAAACAGAATTAGCTAAGGCGTTGGCTGCCTATTTCTTTGGTTCGGAAGAGTCGATGATTCGCTTAGACATGTCCGAATACATGGAAAGTCACACAGTATCTAAATTAATTGGGTCACCTCCTGGTTATGTAGGATACGACGAAGGCGGACAGCTAACGGAAATGGTGCGGCGCAAACCTTATGCAGTGTTGCTTTTCGACGAAATTGAAAAGGCACACCCCGATGTATTCAATATGCTGCTGCAAATATTGGATGACGGTCAACTGACTGATGCCAAAGGTCGGAAAGTGGACTTCAAGAACACACTGATTATTTTGACTTCCAACATCGGTTCCAAGGTGATTGAAAAAGGTGGTAGCGGTTTAGGCTTTGACTTCGACACTCAAGGCGATGCTACTTACAACCGCATCCGCACCCTAGTAAATGAGGAATTGAAAGCTTACTTCCGTCCAGAGTTTCTCAACCGTCTTGATGAGATTATCGTCTTCACCCAGCTTTCTAAGGATGAAGTTAAGGAAATCGCGGAAATTATGCTGCGTGAAGTTGCTGGCCGCTTGACGGAAAAGGGAATTACTTTAGAAGTTAGCGATCGCTTTAAAGATCGTGTGGTACAAGAAGGCTATAATCCCAGCTATGGCGCTAGACCATTACGCCGGGCAATTATGCGCCTTTTAGAAGATTCTCTCGCCGAAGCGCTACTATCTGGTGAAATTACAGATGGAGACATAGCGATAGTTGATGTTGATGATGACTCTCAAGTAAGAGTAAAAAAATCAGAAAAACGAGAGTTGCTATTAGCAAACGTTGGCTAACATTTATACCTCATCGCTTTTTGCTGTAATATTTTAGGAACACTCTAGCCTCTTGCTCCGGCAGAGGCAAAAACAGGGGCATCTGCAACAAACATAAAGTGAAATGGTATTTACTTTTTACCTCTGGTATTTCTATCAGAGGCTTTTTTTATGTACAAGAATTACACAAACAATAGCCAAAACCATTATTCTCAGGCAGGGGCAATTCATGAATTGCCCCTACAGCGTGTATTTTTTCGTCAGTTCTAATACCAATTGCCATCACCTAGATGCAACTTAAAAGCACATCGGCTTATTATTCTTGCGCGCAGTGATTGAGAAACAAATATAATAAAAACCCATGAGGGGGCTGACTCCTCTGCTCAACTATAAGAGAGATAGCAGTGAAGAAAACCCTATTTATCAACCCTCCTTCCTTTGATGGGTTTGACGGTGGCGCTGGTTCACGATATCAAGCCAAGCGTGAAATTACATCTTTTTGGTATCCCACATGGCTAGCTCAACCCGCAGCCCTTGTTCCAAGTAGCAAACTGATAGATGCGCCTCCACACGGTCAGACTATAGAGGATGTGCTAAAAATTGCTAAAGATTATGAATTGGTTATCATGCACACCAGTACACCCTCGCTGGCGAATGATGTCAAGTGTGCTGAAGCTATCAAAGCCCAAAATCCAGATGTAGAAATTGGCCTCATTGGCGCCCATGTCGCAGTGTTACCAGAGGAGACTCTACGTGACCACTCAGTTATTGACTTTGTATGTCGTAATGAATTTGACTATGCCTGTCAAGAACTCGCATCAGGCAAACCTTACGAAGAAATCAAGGGTATTAGCTATCGGGATCGTAATTTGAATGTGCGTCACAATGAAGAACGCCCCTTGATCCACGACTGGGATGCTATGCCTAGCGTGTTACCAGTTTATGCCCGTGACCTAGATATTAAAAAATATTTTATCGGCTACCTACTGCATCCCTACATTTCCTTTTACACTGGGCGCGGTTGTCCAGCAAAATGCACCTTTTGCCTGTGGCCACAAACCATTGGTGGTCATCTCTACCGCCACAAAAGCCCAAAAGCTGTGGGACGCGAGATGGAAGAGGCTAAAGCCATCTTCGGCGACACAGTGCGGGAATATATGTTTGATGATGATACTTTCACTATAGATAAGCATCGAGCGATCGCCATTAGCGAACACATGAAGCGACTCAAATTAACTTGGAGTTGCAACGCCCGCGCCAACCTAGACTATGACACCCTAAAAACACTGCGTGACAACGGTTTGCGTTTGCTATTAGTCGGTTTTGAATCTGGTAATCAAGAGACTCTCAACCGGATTAAAAAAGGCATCAAGCTAGAAGTGGCGCGGGAATTTATGAAAAACTGCCATAAATTGGGCATCACTGTACATGGTACTTTTATCATCGGTTTGCCGATTGAAACTCCCGAAACTGTAGAAGAGACTATCCGCTTTGCTTGCGAACTCAGTCCCCATACAATTCAAGTTTCTATCGCTGCTCCCTATCCTGGTACGGAACTTTATCAACAAGCTAAAGAAAATGGTTGGTTTACTAACCAAGCTTTAGTAGCTAACTCTGGGATTCAAACCTCAACCTTGGAATATCCGACTCTTTCTAGTGCAGAAATTGAAGATGCTGTTGAGCGGATGTACCGGAAATTCTACTTTCGTCCCAAAGCAATTTTGCCAATTGTGCGCGAAATGCTTACTGATAGACAAATGATGGTGCGTCGTTTGCGTGAAGGTGGCGAGTTCTTCTCTTACCTGAAAGAACGTCGCACTCAATCTGTAGCCAACGCCAAAGCTAATTCGACTGCTGTGATTTAAAAATGCCCAATGCCCAATCCTCAATACCCAATACCCAACGCCGTCGTTTTGCAATTATTAATGGTGATGATTTCGGCTTTTCTCAGGGTGTAAATCAAGCAATTATTCAAGCTTATGAGCAGGGTGTACTAACTAGTACCAGCTTGATGGTAACAGGAGATGCCGCCGAAGAGGCGATCGCCTTAGCTAGCGATCGCCCCAATTTAGGTATTGGGTTACACTTAGTTTTAGTCTGTGGGCGGTCTGTTTTGCCACCTAAGCAGATTCCCCACTTAGTAGACTCAAAAGGCAATTTTTCAGACAGCCCCCTGCAAGCTGGGTTACGCTACCAATTCCATCCCGCCGCTCGTGAAGAACTACACCAAGAAATCCGCGCCCAGCTAGAAAAATTCCGCGATTCTCAGCTACCCCTTTCTCATGTTGATGGGCATTTACATTTACACACTCATCCAGTGATATTACGTATCTTAGTTGACTTGGCGCAGGAGTTTGATATTCGGGTCATCCGTCTGCCATCTGAGGAACTGGGAATGAACCTGAAACTTAACACTCAGAAGTTAATAACTAAGCTAGTTTGGGCGGCTGTTTTTGATAGATTGCGGCGTTACGGCGAGAATTTGCTCAGATATCATGGTATTAAGTTTGCCGATAGAGTCTATGGCTTATTAGAAACTGGCAATATAACCGAGGAATATTTACTCGGTTTGATACCCCAAATTGAGGCAAATTTTGTAGAGATTTATTCCCATCCTGCGGTAAAGCCTGATGATATCGAGCTTGCGGCATTGTTGAGCGAGCAAGTACGTGAGGCTTTGAATGTTAACGGTTTTGAGTTGACTAATTACATAAAAAGGGGGGAACCCTAAAAAGCCCCATTTTTAAGAGGGTAAAAGTCCTTCTTTCCGCGCTCTTCTCTGCGCCTCTGCGCGACGCCAGTTGCTTCAAGTCGGCAGAGCCGCCCAACGCACTGGCTCGTCTGCGTGAGACAAAAAAATATTTATGCAAGAGGTTTTATGTACTTCCGACTTCTTGAATGATTAAGTCTTTGATTGAACACCATATAATTTCCCCTCTTTTGTCAACTTTAATCTTCGCCCTCGCCACTCAATTGTGCTACCAACGAAGCCATAACACCAAATGCCAAAGTGAATCAAATCACCTAAAGGAATGACCCATAAAAACTTTTTGGCAATAGGATCGTTGAGAATATTCACCCCAACTGCCCAACCCATTAGTAACCGCATTACCCAAGTTATAACTAGCGCCATCCATCCGACTCTTGACCCTTGCATAGCTGTCAGCAAAAGTAAACTAGCAACTGTACCGTAAGTAAAAAGCAATCCCAAGTAACCCCAAGGACGAGAAACGCGGATACAACGCGCCCAACGGATCTGGCGTTTAATAGCATCAGTGACAGTAGTGATAGCCAATACATGGTCAACTACATAGTCAGATAACACAACCTTGTATCCTTTCTGCGCTGCTAGGTAACCAAGTTTGAAGTCATCCGCCAAATAATCAGCAATTGCCTCAAATCCGCCGATTGCTTCTAGTACTTCTTTACGGATGGCAATTGTAGAACCACAGGCAAATTTTGTACCTTCTAATTGATTACTAGCTAAAACACCTGCATGAAAATCTGTAGCAGTGACAATCGCCTCTAAAGTTGCTACCCATCCTTTGGCTACGGAACGATACATACAGGTGACAACGCCAACTTTTTGATCTTTGAATGGTTGGATGACTCGTTGCAAATAGTCTTTCCCGACTCGAATATCACTATCAGCTATGACCAAAATTTCATGTTTAGCAGCGACGACAGCATTTGCTAGATTACTCACTTTCAGATTAGTACCGATGATTTGAGGGCTAACTACCAGATGAATATCGACATCGGGGAATTGGTGAATGATTTTTTCCACAACCTCTATCACAGGGTCTTCGTGAGCGGATACTCCGAAGATCATCTGGTATTTTGGATAATCTTGTTGACAAAATGAGGCAAAGTTTTCGTAAGTATAGCTATCTAGCCCACAAATTGGTTTGAGGATGGTAACAGGCGGATGGAATCGAGGAGCAATGGGATAAGGGTGACTCCAGAAAGTTATCGCTGCATAAATCCCATAGCCATAAAATAAGACAGATGATAGACAGATAATGAACAGCAAAACATCAATGATTCTCATCTGAAGAATTAGCTGAAATTTTACTAGTGGTTTATGCAACTCAAGTCGATCTTTGACCTAACTACTGGAGTTTAGACTAAAAGGAAGCGATCGCAGCATAATGTCTAAAGAATTAGGGATAAACAAATTACACTTTACTTGTAGCCGTATAAGTAACTACTGGAATTTAGACTCAATTGGAGATATCAGAAGATAAAGCCTACAAACTTAAAATTAGAAAATTTGTGCAGATTATAATCAACTAATGACTATTGACCCATTTGCACCACTTGTAGGACAACAACAAGCCGTAGAATTACTCACTCAAGCTGTGAAACAAAATCGGGTTGCTCCAGCTTATTTATTTGTGGGGCCAGATGGTATCGGAAGGAGTTTAGCAGCTAGGTGCTTTGTGGAATTGCTATTTTCTGGTGAGATGGGAGTGTCTGCATCTTTACAAAACCGTTTGCGTCAAGGTAACCACCCGGCTTTATTTTGGGTGGAACCAACTTACCAATACCAAGGACAACGATTCACACCAGCACAAGCAGCCGAAAAAGGACTCAAGCGTAAGGCATCCCCAGTAATTCGACTAGAGCAAATTCGGGAAATCACCGAATTTCTCAGTCGTCCGCCTTTGGAAGCACCAAGGAATGTGGTGGTGTTAGAGGAAGCCCAAACAATGGCAGAAGCCGCAGCGAATGCTTTACTTAAAACCTTAGAAGAACCAGGACAGGCGACGTTAATTTTAATTGCACCTACATCTGAGTCTGTATTGCCAACTTTGGTATCACGCTGTCAACGCATTCCTTTTTATCGCTTAGATGCCCAGTCTTTAGCTGTTGTACTCACACAAACAAGTCATCAGGAAATTTTGCAGAATCAAGCAGTATTGAGCATAGCAGGTGGCAGTGCCGGAAGTGCGATCGCTTCTTATAAGCAATTAGAAGCTATTCCCCGTGAACTACTCGAAGATTTGAAAAAAGCCCCCAAATCTTACCGCAACGCCTTAGAGTTAGCCAAGAAAATTGATAAAGATTTAGATACAGAAGCACAACTGTGGTTAGTTGATTATCTTCAGCAATTATACTGGCAGCAGTGGCATCAACCCGATACCATCGACCGGCTAGAACAAGCTCGGAAATATTTACTTGCTTACGCTCAACCCCGCCTAGTTTGGGAATGTCTGTTTTTATCTCTATGTCAACAATAAAAAACTCAAAAGCTTGTTTAGGGATTACCAAGAAATAAATTATCCCATCTTGTGGGGTGGACATCTTGTCCGCCCCAAGCCTTGGGCAGACGAGATGTCCACTCCACAAGAAAAATTGCATGTTTTTTTATTTGTCAGTCCCTTAGTAAGGCTTGTATCATACCAGACAAGGATTTTAGAACTTGTATACACACCGTAGCCCAGTGAGAGAGGGGCGGACGAGAGGTCAAATAGCAATACTTTTCGGTTAAACCCAATAATTTCTCTTTTGGTCTGGGGAAAGGTTAAAGGGTAATGGGGAAAGGGAAATTCAAACCCTTTCCCTTTCCCCTTTCCCCCAAAACCCGAAAAGTATTGGGTCAAATAGGACTTATTTAACTCACGTTAAATTAGAGCGATCGCAATTGGCAAATTTCAGCAGAGCCAAGTAAAGAAAAAAGCATAGCTGTTGAGAGTCAACAACTATGCTACAGAATATCTTTTATTGAGAATTCTCTTTGGAAAACCACTTTTTGCTAAGGAATTATCTAGGAGTAAGGTGGCGTCTATTCCCCCATCCTGGATTGACAATGGTGGCTAAATCTTCTTCTGACAATTTGCCGATTTCACTGTCGAGTTCTTCGGCAGTGAATTCATACCCACGCTCACGAGCAATCTTAATAAAAGCTTCTGGGTTAGCTGTTGCTTTGAGCCTTTCTTGTAATGCTTGATCTTGTTTTACGGCTTGAAAAAGTCGGGCGGCATTTTGCTGTGTCATAATAGCCTATCTCCTGTTTTCAACATCAGGTTTGAATGCAGTAATTTCACTCCTGCGGCTTCACCTAATTTTGTAAAGAATTTTTCTTTCTGATTCATGCATATACGTCTGATTTTAAAACACAAGAGAAAAATGTGTAGATTTTGACAAAAAAGTATAACTTTGGAGTTATCATTTAATGTTTGGCTTGTAAAATTCAGCCCTCAGATAGTAGTAGTATTTAGGCAAGTGGGATATAGACAGCAAAATTTATAGTATGAGTGTATTCTCAGGCATATAAAAGTTGCCGATGTTTAAGGCGCTGATTATGGAAGAATTATTAACCCTAAAAGACTTACTTGTTAAAGGCGATGTTCAAGGAGCATTGATTATAGTTGAAGAATTAACAGAAATGAGCCGAAATGACAATGCAGTGATTTTGCTCTTGCATCTGATTAAACAACAAGCAGAAAATCGCACTACTTGCTCTTGGGAAGTCTCTATTCGCAATTCGGTTCGGGAAATTCAACGAGAAAATAAGCGGGGTAAAGCGGGGAGTTATTATCTGACACCAGAAGAATTGTTAGAAATCTTAGGAGAAGCTTATTTAAATGCCATTGATGAAGCTTCTCTAGAAGTAGAAGAAGGTCGTTATGAAGCCCAAGAATTAGAAAAGCTGGTTAATCGAGAACAAATCATCAATCGCGCTTTGACTTTAATCTTACCAGGAGAGTCTAATTAATTGGCTAAACAGCGACTCGATACATTATTAGTAGAGTTAAACTTATGTACTTCTCGCGCTTTGGCACAGAGGTTAATTCAGGCGGGGGAAGTTACTGTTAATCAGCAGTTAGTTGATAAACCTGGTACAGAAGTTGATATTTCGGCTCAAATAAATATTAAAGAGCGATCGCCTTTTGTTTCTAGAGGTGGTGAAAAACTCTCTAAAGCTTTAGCAGTGTTTGCCATTCCAATTCCAGGACGCATTTGTTTAGACGGTGGAATTTCTACGGGTGGCTTTACTGATTGTCTTTTACAAGCTGGAGCAAAACAAGTTTACGGTATTGATGTCGGTTACGGACAAGTTGATTGGCGGTTGCGAAATGATTCGCGGGTGATTTTGCGGGAACGCACCAATTTAAGACAGCTACAACCAAATGAATTGTATGGCGAAAATGACTTGGTTCCTGATTTAGCGGTGGTGGATGTCTCCTTTATTTCCTTAACGAAGATTTTACCTGCTTTGTGGCAGCTAACCCAAGCCAACCGGGAAGCTGTGTTGTTAGTCAAACCACAGTTTGAAGTCGGCAGATCCCGTGTGGGTAAAAAAGGAGTTGTGCGCGATCCAAACGACCAAGCTGATGCCATTTTCCAGGTGTTGCAGACGGCTCACAAATTAGGATGGAAATACAAAGGCTTAACTTGGTCGCCGATTACCGGACCGGCTGGGAATATCGAATTTCTTTTATGGCTGGGAATGGAAAGTGAAACACCACCGCCTGATTTAGAGGCAATTAAGCAAATCGCGCAATCAGCAACAACTGATTTACGGAAGAGTTAAACGTCGTATATTAGACATTCTACGGAAGCTGGATGGCGATCGCAGTAGTTATCTAAAGAGGTTTTGTTTTGTTTTGTTTGATGTTGATGAGATTTCTCAGCTTGCAATTCTTCGACAATATCCCAGGCTACGGCACAACCAGCAGAATCACTGCCATTTAGGTCACAGGTTGTACGAGCTTCAGTAATGGCTTCAGTAATGGCTTGCTCAAGATTTGACGCCCCAGCAGTTTCAAATGAGTTTAAGGTTGTTGTCATGATATTTTTCACCTTTAGTTTACAGAGATGTCTATTAGGAAATAGGGGATAGTCTGATTTTCTATAACCTGTACCCTACTTCGGTTATTCTCTCAATCTTGCATCCCAAATTGCGAATGTCAGTCAATTGTCAGAAGAGCTTGATAGAAGTTGATGAACACTTATAAACGGCAACAAATGGGTAACAATTTTTATTTATTCTCAATACTTTATGCCTAATTCTTGTCGCAAACGATACAGAATTGTATTTTGGTCAACTTGAGAGAGAATTTCTTGAATGACGCTGCTAGCGCCCAATTGTCCCCAGGTGCAGCCTTTTTCGAGATAGACTTGGGCAGCTTTACCAACAGAGTAGGCGCCATAACCAGCAATACCAGCTTGGGCGATCGCACTGCCAGCAAAGGCAGTAATATTAGTGGGATTATCACCACTGGTTATTGCAGCGGTACTCTTGCCCAAACCTAGCAGGAAACTACTGCCTAATTCTCCCAGCAATAAGCCACCAGAACTAAATAAAATCGTTTTGAAAATTTTTCCGGCTTCATAGCTAGTCATTGGCAAACCATACAACCGCCCTAAAGCGCGAATTAAAGCTAAATCGGCAACAGTTCCACCAATAATATCTAAGAAGGCAATGGGATTTAACCCTACTGCAATAGCTTTGTATTTGGTAAATTGCCAAATAATGTCTTCCGCTTCTTGTTCGCGTAAATCGATGGTTTTTTGAGCGATCGCCTCTTCTGCATCTCGTGCTTGAATCAGTGCATTTAAAGCTATCAGCGATCGCCCTTCTCGATTGAGAATGTTGAAAATTGTTTCTTTGAGTTCATCTACCTGGGGTGGTGGTGTCTCCCATTCATAAGTGATGCGGCCATCAGGCCATTCAACCCGCACTTCCATTGGTGCTGGTTCCGCTGCCACCATGACAATTTCATCGGGTATTAGAGGCTTTGCTTGGGAATGTCCTGCACCGAGTTGTTGCAAATTTTCGTAAATCGCCGACTTGTCTGTATCTGGGTACAGATCTATCTTGTTAAACACCAAAATCAAGGGTTTTTGCGATCGCCTTAATTCCAGCAATGCTTGATACTCAGTGCGGGTAATATCACCAGACACGACAAACAAAATTAAATCCGCTTGACGCACTACTTCTCGCGCCATCTCCGCCCGTGACTCACCCTCAATTTCATCTAATCCTGGGGTATCAATTAATTCTACTAATACTTTATTGCCTGGTTGCCAACGTACCGAACGAGGCCATTGAGTGACACCATTGAGGGGGCCAGTTTGTAGAATCTTGTCTCCCAGCAAGGCATTTAAAACTGCTGACTTACCACGACTCACCAAACCAAAGACGGCAATTCTAATAACATTAGAATCGAGTTTGTTGAGTATGGAGTTCAAAGCCTCTAATTCTGGTTTCACTAAACCTGCCAATTCTGGGTTAGATGAAAGCTGCCCTGATTTGCGAAGATATCCATACCAAGACAGCACTTGCCTGAGACTGGCGCGGGCACGGTTTAAATGAGTTTCTTGGAGATTACGCACAAAGTTAGGTTGATTCAAGGTTGAGCAAACAACAGGTTACATATCCATTTTGATCTAATTCCAATTAGAACATAGGATTGTGTTCGTTATCCCAACACTTGCGATCGCGCCAGTCTCTACCAGTATGTTCGCATTCAGATGGATCGTTTATCCAAGGAATTGATGTAGAGTAATGTGATTTTTCTATGGGAGTCAATAAGTTAGTCGTAAATACGCGCAATAATGGCAGTAAAAAGGATAAGGTTATCAAGGTAAAAATAGGTAAAGCAATTAAATATCCACTGAGCAGCATTATGTTATTTTTCTTTTCAAAGAAATGGGAATTATTATTTTTTTGACCACTTTGTACGCTAGATTTTGAATTTGAAAAAAACATGATACAACCCTGTTATTGGCAATTTATATAGGAATCAATTTGATTTTTTCCAAGCCAAGCTTACTCAGAGTTAGTGCTAATAGGTTTTAGCTCTGAGTATACTTAACCAAGATTAAATTCAGTTTTCTATACAATTACGAAATTTTACGTAGTAAGATTATTAAAGTTATATAACCAGATGTCAAATGCGTAAGTGAGGACTTCTTAGAAATTTTAATCTTTAGGCGCTAAAAAATTTTTTTCATGAAAATATACTGAGGTTATGGCGATTATGTCTACGTAAATACTAGTAAAGTACGTCTAAGGTAAATAGAGTCTTGAAACCCTGATGCAGAAACAGACGTTTTGAATTCACGTCAGGATTAAATTATAATAGTTGACTGTTATCCGTCATCAGTCAACGGTCATCAGATAAATGTACAAGTTAAATGCGTAACAAGTTACTTGGCTCTGGTATTTCGTTGTGTTATCTGAGCGTCAAGGTAGCTGTTGCTGGAAGTAACTTGTGGTTATATTGAGGCTATAACCTCAGAAAGTTTTATTATTTCAACGTCCGCGAACAGCAATTGTATAACTTGGTCGCTGTGTAGCTTCTCTTTGAGTTTTAACCAGCCGAAAGTCATTATCTATATATAAATGTTGCAGAAAAGAAGTAGCTAGATAGGCTTTTTCAAATTTTTTGACCGTATTTTTGTCCATATCTTCTAATTTGAGTTCTTGCTGTAAATTTATCTTTGACTCTGTTTGACTCAATTTAGATTCGACATTTGTCGTAAACCACTTGTCTGCATCGTCAATTGTCAATGGAATTTCTCTATTTCCTAAAGCTTGGAATATTCCAACATTTTTGATGTTCCACTGCTCATCTTGAACTGAATATTTTTGCAAAACTATTAAGTCATAAGCTGGTAGTTTTGAGGTAAATTTTCGCCAAAAACCAGACTGATGTCCTATTGCATAACGGGCAATATTTGCATAGTAACCATCGTTATGAAAAATTTGGTAAGACTGCTCGTGTATTCTACCAGGTAAAATATCTTGAAAAGGTATAGTAGACCATATCGGTAGCCAACCTCCTATGACGATCGCCACCTCGTCTGCAACCTTGCCAATGGGATTACGTAGGCTCAATTCTGCAAAATATGGTGCTAATTCATTTTTATAAAATTCTACTTTGGCTTTTAACGGCTCTACATCGCGCTCTTTAACAAGTTCTAAAATATGATTTTTAATTTCTGGCGTAGTCCAAGATGTCAATTCTTCGGAAGTTGTAACATTTCCCATTACTCTTCATCCTTAGACAATTTCCAAATTATGATTGCGTCATTAATAGTCTAACTCGATCGAGTATGAGAGGGAGTGTAGGGAGTATGAGGAGAAATTGAGGGCTTTGTGCAATGCAGCACTCCCCACACCTCTCCACCCTATTAGTGAGAAATTCGGGGTAAGTAAGCTGTTACGCATTTAATTTGTACATTTACCTGATGACTGATGATTGATGACTGTTAACCGTTAACCGTCAACAGTTAACAGCCAACGACCATCAAGAGTGTTTATATACTTTAGACGCGCATCAGCTTAGTGACTTCCAGAAAATAAATTATCCCATTTTCATAGTGGCAGATTCTTTCTCCTCTGCTTCCTCTGCGTCCTCTGCATACATAACGATGGAATATTTTTTTAGTTGGAAATCCCTTATTTCTCCTCTACCCCTCCGTTTGTTTCCATATCCGTGTGCTTGGAATCAGCAACTACTACCAAACTCGATTACCATTTTCGTCAAGTCGTGCTTGGCGAATTACGTCGGAAATCTCTTCAGCATCTTTAATGTGGTGCAGTGCTTTCTTTTCGCCGTTGGGTTCATCGACAACGAAGTAAGTGGGGACTGTGATATTGTCGCCTGTAATGTCTGGTACATGATCGACAGCGAGTTGTTTAGCCTTTTCTTCAACTGATTGGGGGCGATCGGCGATCGCATCTCCCGGATTTGCAGTTAAGTTTCTTTCATTCACATCCGGTTTTTCCTGAGAATGCGAATCTTCATGCACGGATTGATTAATTTGATTTTCTTGTTTATTATTAGTCATGGTTTTTTAGGTATAGATAAATGTGCGTTTACCCATAACACTCTAAAAAATTAAAGACTTCAAGAGTTCTTTCTTTAGAAATAGTTTCAGAATAGATCCAAGAAAAACACACCTGAAGTTAGACACTAAATCAAAGGTTTAAAAATAACCTCTGACTCTAGAAATAAATAATCTAGTTCTTCAGTTAAAATGCTATGTATTCCGCCCAAGGTTTCTCAAAAAGAAATTTTTTCTATTGGTTGTACAGTCCATAAGATGACTTGACTTCCCAGCGATAGCCACTGCTTTCCAAATATAGTAAACTCCCATACTGTGGTGGACCTGCTGGACAATGGGCAGTTATTTGAATTAATGCTTGGGAAAAATCTTCAGAAAATCCTGGTCGAGTCAAAGTATATATAACAGACCAACGATAATCAGGGTTATTTACAACTTTTTCACACTCTTCGTCGGAAATCAGAGTGACTTGAGTATTTTTAATCAATGGAGTTAATAAAGAAGATTCCTTATTGATTGAGATCCAATTATCGTAAGTCTCTTTTCGGAGATTAGGGAAACCTATAATCTTCATTCCATGAATTAATATTTCTGGAATCCGAAGATTTTCCCAGGATAAATCGGGCATCAGAGAAGTTTTAGTAATAACATAATTATTAGAAAATTCACGCAGAAACTCTCCTTCTATCTTTGAATGTTTAATGACAGTAGAAAAAATCTGTGGTTCGTGTGGCGATCGCATAATGTCCTGTGCTGATTACAATCTGTATCTATAATTCATAATCTATGCGAATAAATGTGACAAGGATGGCGATCGGATCTTTGATGAGAGTGACTAAGCCATAGTATATTAATAGACCTTTCTAGGTAGATTGAGTTATGAAAGAAGGTTATTTTACTAATGGCAAAAATCCACTTAGTATAAAAACACGCCGAGATTTTTTAATTTACATGGTAGGCACTACTGTTACATCAATAGCTGCCGGATATGTATTTCCAAGTATCAGCCAAGGTCGTGAGTTAGACTTAGAAACACTTTGTTCGTTATACCCGAAAAATTCGCGCTGTGAAAATTACCTTCCCGGATCTCAAGCTCTGGATGAAAACAGCAAGGCCATTGATGTTAAGACACTGTTAGAAAGTACAAAACCTGGAATTCCAGTTCTCGTCAAGGGATTGCCAAATGACAGCGTTGATTATCTCATAATTAAAGACGGTCCACAAATTGCGGAGTATGGAATCAATCCCACTTGTACCCATTTAGGATGCACAGTTGCATGGAATCTTCAGGAGAATCACTTTGTTTGTCCTTGTCATGGTTCTCAATATGATTCTCAGGGTCGAGTCATTCACGGACCCGCTAAGCGTTCATTACCATTGATTACTGTAGTAGTCAAGCAAAATCAAGTTCGTTTGGTCGATCAAAAACCTGCTATAGATCCTCGTTAACTTGTCAATACGCCATCGGAGTGAGGAGAGCGACAATATTTTTAGAGAAAGTGAGAAATTACAAAAGATTAACAAAAATTACTGCTTGATTTTAATTTCTCGGCTAATCTGACAAAAGCAGTTTAATCCTCAAAACAATGATGGCAAGTAGTCCCACAATTTTAGCCCTGGACTTTGATGGAGTGATTTGCGACGGACTAATTGAATATTTTGAGGTAGCATGGCGCACCTACTGTCAAATTTGGTCGCCTACTAACGACACACCGCCAGATGATTTAGCTTTAAGATTTTATCGCCTCCGCCCTGTAATTGAAACTGGTTGGGAAATGCCTGTTTTAATCAAAGCCTTGATGGATGGAATTTCTGATGACAAAATTCTTCATGAATGGTTAACTATTACTCCACAAATATTGTTAGACAATCAACTACAGGCAAAAGAAATTGGTGGAAAATTAGACAACCTGCGGGATGAATGGATTGCCACAGATTTAGCTGGTTGGCTAAGTCTGCATAGATTCTATCCGGGCGTAATAGAAAAAATCAAATTAACTCTTGGCAGTGGAGTTAAGCTATATATTATAACAACCAAAGAAGGGCGTTTTGTCCAACAGTTGTTACAAAAAGAAGGGGTGATTTTACCAACAGAAGCAATTTTTGGGAAAGAGGTCAAGCGTCCCAAATACGAAATTTTGCGAGAATTAATCCAAAGAGCAGAAAATTCAGTCAGCTTGTGGTTTGTAGAAGATAGACTCAAGACTTTGCATTTAGTTCAACAGCAAACAGACCTTAAAGATGTGAAACTCTTGCTAGCAGACTGGGGCTATAATACCCAAACAGAAAGAGAATCTGCTCAAAAAGATGAGCGAATTCATCTGTTATCACTGTCTCAGTTTGCTAAAGATTTCTCAGCTTGGCATTGAAAAGACCTGAGTTCGATGAACCTCTCCCTCCCAACCTCCCTTTCCGTTTCGGAAAGTGAGGAGCAACGAAAAATTAAGCTTTTTGCTCCCGTCTCCGACACGGAGAGGGGCTGGGGGAGAGGTCAAATAAAACTTGTCGAACTCACGTTGAAAAAGGGTAGGAAATTTATTTTTTGTAGTTTGGTTTGAGCTTCGGTTAAACCAAACTACAATTAACATTTTTAACCTGATTAATTAAGATGTATATTAAATATTAAAAAATATATGCTCGATCTTACAAAACTGGCGCGACAAATGCAGGGTTTAAGTCAGCATCTTAGCTTAGAAGCAACTGCTAGTCGCCAGCGTTTAGAATTGGCACAACAATATCTCAAGAATGCTTATGAGTGTCAACAAGATTTAATCGATCGCCAGGAAAAATGGCGCGATCGCATAACATTTGGTAATGCCACCCCAGTTGAGCCACTAGAAACCTGCATTGATATCCCAGTTCCTCCCAAAATTCATACTGTGATTGCTACTGATGGTTCGCAAATTGCCCCCAACCATCACGAAATTGCTTACTGTTATCTTCTCAATATTGGCAGAGTCGTCTTACACTACGGGCAAAATCGCCATCCACTACTCGATAGTTTACCAGAGGTATTTTATCGCCCAGAAGATTTATATATGTCTCGGCAATGGGGAATTAGAACTGAGGAATGGATGAGTTTCCGCCGCACTGCTTCCGAAACAACAGTGTTAGCAGAATTAGCCTGTGCAGCCAAAGGAGAAGCACCAGCGCTGGCGATGGTAGATGGTTCCTTAATTTACTGGTTTTTGGAACAGTTACCGATGGATGCACGCGATCGCATTTTACCCCCCATTTTAGAAGCTTGGGAGCAAATGCGTGAGGCTCAAATTCCTTTGATGGGCTATCTTAGCGCCTCCCGTAACATCGAAGGCATGAACTTTTTACGTTTGTTGGCTTGTCCCCATCCAGCGCCAGACTGCAAAACTCATTGCCCAAATCAGCTAGAAAAAGTACCTTGTAAAATTTTTGAACAGTTGCGAGATACTTCTGTTTGGGCAACTCGACTTAAA
The DNA here is from genome assembly GCF_043099735.1 of Nostoc sp. C117. Classification (NCBI taxonomy): domain Bacteria; kingdom Bacillati; phylum Cyanobacteriota; class Cyanophyceae; order Nostocales; family Nostocaceae; genus Nostoc; species Nostoc sp. C117. The sequence continues at coordinate 7,323,097 of NZ_CP170991.1, read as the reverse complement.
CCAGGACAACGCAGTAATTTGTGGCGCAGTAATAATCAGATTCTTGAACTTTACGGTGACCAAATTATTTACTTTTGCTATGTCCACGTTGGCACTGAAATTGCTCGGATTGAAGTTCCGGCATGGGTAGCACAAAATACAGCCATGCTGGATCAAGCTTTGGGACTAATGTTAGCACAAGTACAAAAAGGATACGGATACCCCGTGGCGATCGCCGAAGCGCATAATCAAGCAGTGGTAAAAGGTGGCGATCGAACGCGTTTCTTCGCCCTTCTCGAACAACAAATGATTAAAGCTGGTTTGAAAAATGTCGGAACTTCTTACAAAGAAGCCAGAAAGCGCGGGAGTATTGCTTAATTTTATCAAGATAATTTCGATACGTTGCCTTTGTAAAAAGGCAATAAGATGCTTTGAGTTTTGTATTTTGTTTTCTTCACAAGTTCCTCAAATTCTTTTGCTATAACTATAACTATGAAGCGAAAAAAGTTTCAGAAATTTAAAATTCAAATGTTCCTAAACTGACATCTTGCTCCAGCTGCTTGATTGCAATTCTTGTAATGTCAGGAAACATAGTAGAGAGATTGTTAATTTTTGACAATCCAGCAACCCAAAATCGTAAAGACCAATTACCAATAAAAGTGGAGGTCTATATGTTTAAAAAAATTTTAGTTGCATTAGATCGATCGGAAGTAGCACAAAAGGTTTTTGAACAAGCATTGGGTTTAGCAAAGTTAACAGAAGCGAACTTAATGTTACTGCATGTCCTATCACCAGAAGAAGAGGGCAGTCCTTATGTTCCTATGGTGTCTAATTTTGACTACTATCCGGGATTGAGCAGTCAAAGCTTCGAGTTATACCAGAAAGAGTGGGACGCCTTTAAAAATCGAGGCATCGAGATGTTGCAATCTTTCTGTGCCCAAGCGAATACAGCAGGTATTACTACGGAATTTACCCAAAACCTTGGTAATCCTGGTCGTATTACTTGTGACTTAGCCCGTAGTTATGGCGCTGACTTAATTGTTATCGGTCGTCGGGGTCGTTCTGGGCTGACAGAATTATTTCTCGGTAGTGTAAGTAACTACGTCCTTCACCATGCTACTTGCTCAGTACATATTGTGAATCTTTCAGTTAGTGCTAAAACAGATGAACTTATCAAAGAAACTACAAGTGTTTCAAGCGTTAACTAACTACTAACATAGGCTGTTACGCATTTAATTTGTACATTTACCTGATGACTGATGACTGATGACTGTTAACTGTTAACCGTCAACAGTCAACCACCATCAAGAGTGTTTATACACTTTAGACGCGCATCAGTTTAGCTTTTTAGGCAATTCTCGATCGAGTTACATAGCTAGGAGTGTATGGATGAACTACCCACACTTACCTTTGGGTAAGTGTGGGCTTCTGGCTTTATCGAACCAAAAATTTATCCTACACTGCCCTTCATATTATACGTGGGGCTTCTTTCTGTTTAAGCTAAAATTGAGCGATCGCTTTTTGAGTAATAAATAAAGTCCGCTACCCAAGATTAGAGTTAAGAGTGAAAAGTGGATTTAGGAACGATGAAAGAAGATACTATCGAGATTGCTGGTTTTCACGCTCATGTCTACTTCGATCCTACAAGTCGGGATATCGCCGCCCATGTGCGTGAAGGATTGGGTGCTAGGTTTGATGTGCAGCTAGGACGTTGGTTTGACAAGCCCATCGGCCCACATCCAAAAGGAATGTATCAAGTTGCTTTCTTACCGAATCAGTTTGATAAAGTTGTCCCCTGGTTAATGCTCAATCGCCACGGTTTGGATATTCTTGTCCATCCTGAAACAGGCGATGCTGTGGCAGATCACACAGATCATTCCTTATGGTTAGGAAAAAAGTTAGATTTGAATGTTGAGTTTCTTCGACAGATTACAACAACGTAGTACCACTATGCACAATTCGTAATAATATACAGGTTCTGCCTAAATAATTCGTAATTCTTCTACGTACTACATTGACCAAAATTAGGCGTGCAGGGTGTAAGTGTGTAAAAAGAAAAGAGAAAATAGTATTTTTGTATAATTCTGGTGATGTGAAATATTTAGATTCCACTAAGGCAACTACAGAGGGCAAAGTGTTGAGATTGCTCATATCATAGGCTGAGGTATAAATCTATCTCAGTTAATGTTGAATATTGAGTAATAAAAATTACGCGAATATGAAAAGCCCAATTATAGCCATAGCTGCTTTTTTAACCACAATTAGCTTAACAACAACCGTACAAGCTGCGAATTCTGAACACATTAGACAGTTATTGGCAACCAAACAATGTCAAAACTGTGATTTGACTGGTGCAGGTTTGGTAATGGCTGACTTATCTGGAGCGAATTTGAGCGGTGCAAATCTCACAGGTGCAAATCTCAGCCGTGCTAACTTAAGTGGTGCAGATTTGCGGGGTGCAAACTTAAGCGGCGCCAGTTTATTTGGTGTTAACCTGAGTCAGGCGAGATTTAGTGGCGCAAATTTGGCTGGTGCAGATTTGAGAAATACCTATCTAACAAACGCAGAATTAAATGGTGCTTATCTGAATGGCACTAACTTTCAAGGTGCGGTTGGAATACCCTCACAAATTGCTTCACCAGAGGATTTTTATGCTTTGGGTGTAGCACAGGCACAAAAAGGCAACGAACAGCAAGCAATTAGTTATTTTAGTCAAGCGATCGCCATTAAACCAGAATATGCGGGCGCTTATCTAGCTCGTGGTGTCGCCCGCTACCAAATATTAGACCGTCAAGGTGCATTCTTAGATGCTCAAGTTGCAGAAAAATTGTTTAGTTCGCAACAAAATACCTCTGGAATCCAAACAACCCAAGCTTTTATTAAAGAACTACAAACACCCTATACTGAAAAAACAAGCTCTGGTAATCCCAGTTTTGTTGACTTATTCGGAAGCGTTGGCTCACTCTTACTTCAATTTTTACCCTTTTAGGGAGTGGGGACAATACTTTTCGGTTAAACCCAATAACCTCTCTTTTTGGTCTGGGGAAAGGTTAAAGGGCAATGGGGAAAGGTAAATTCAAACCCTTTCCCTTTCCCCCAAAACCCGAAAAGTATTGGGAGTGGGGAGACTTGTACTGAGTTTCGACTACGCTCAACTACTAGTTCGCCAAGTGAACTTGGCGGGGTAAAGCGAAAGGGGGAAGGTGAGGCCCCACGAAGTGGGGAAGGGGCAGGGGGAAAGGTTTTAAATCCCTTAACCTTTCCCCAGACCTCACAAGCGCATTTTTAGGTTGGCAGACTACTACCGCAAAGCCGAAGTATGGAGAGATGGGGAAAAGTTAAAGGGATAAATTTAACCTTTCCCCCTTATTCCATGCCCCATACCCAATAACTATCTAAAACAGTACGATTGTTCTACTATAAACTGATTAAAGATAGTATTATTAAGGACTGTTTCATAAGAAACTCCCTTTTTGCCGCCCAATATGTCAGACCAACAGCTACCAGCATCCTCGAAGTTACGTTCAGAACAAGCTAACGCTCAGGCTTCTCTGTTGAACGGACATCTTCCCTCGCACAATAGCCAGAATACCATTCGGATTCGGGGTGCTAGGCAGCATAATCTGAAAAACATTGACTTGGAATTACCACGCGATCGCCTGATTGTATTCACTGGCGTTTCTGGTTCTGGTAAGTCTTCTTTGGCATTTGATACGATTTTCGCTGAAGGTCAACGTCGCTACGTGGAATCCCTCAGCGCCTATGCACGGCAATTTTTAGGACAGTTGGATAAGCCGGATGTCGAAGCCATTGAAGGCTTAAGTCCAGCAATTTCCATTGACCAAAAATCAACGTCTCATAACCCCCGTTCCACTGTGGGTACGGTGACAGAGATTTACGACTATTTGCGGCTGTTGTTTGGTCGTGCAGGTGAACCCCATTGTCCGATTTGCGATCGCTGTATTGCGCCTCAAACAATTGATGAAATGTGCGATCGCATTATGGAATTACCAGACCGCACTCGTTTCCAAATCCTCGCACCCGTTGTTCGCGGTAAAAAGGGCACGCATCGTAAGCTTTTGTCAAGTCTGGCATCCCAAGGTTTTGTCCGCATCCGTGTTGATGGCGAAGTCCGCGAACTGTCAGATTCCATTGAGTTAGATAAAAATTTGACTCACACCATCGAAGTCGTAATTGACCGCTTGGTGAAAAAGCCTGATATCCAAGAACGTTTAGTTGATTCCCTATCTACGTGTCTTAAACAATCAGGTGGGATTGCCGCTATTCTTGTTAGTCTACTTACTGACGACGGACAAGAAAAAGAAGAAGAATTAGTATTTTCGGAAAATTTTGCTTGTCCCGAACATGGGGCAGTAATGGAGGAATTATCGCCGCGATTGTTCTCCTTTAACTCACCTTATGGTGCTTGTCCTCATTGTCATGGAATTGGGACTTTAAGAAGGTTTGCACCCGATTTGATCGTACCCGACCCAGAAGCGCCAGTATATGCGGCGATCGCTCCTTGGTCAGAAAAAGATAATTCTTATTATTTAGAATTACTCTACAGTATTGGGCAAGGTTATGGCTTTGAGTTACAAACAAATTGGAAAAATCTGACAGGAGAACAGCAACAAATCGTTTTGTATGGAGAAAAAGACGAAACTTCAAAAGGAGAGAAAAAACAAAATTTTAAAGGTGTTATTCCAATTTTACAACGCCAATATGAGGGAGGTTCGGAGTTAGTTAAGCAAAAATTGGATCAGTATTTAGTCGATCAGCCGTGTGAAGTTTGTCGAGGAAAAAGATTAAAACCGGAAGCTTTGGCAGTCAAATTGGGACAATATGGAATTTTAGATTTAACTGCGGTATCAATTCGGGATTGTCGGCAAAGAATTGAGCAATTCAAGTTGAGCGATCGCCAAGTCCAAATTGCTGATTTAGTACTGCGAGAAATTAAAGCGAGATTGCAATTTTTGTTAGATGTTGGTTTAGATTACCTCACCCTTGACCGTCCCGCAATGACCCTTTCTGGTGGCGAAGCGCAACGCATTCGTTTAGCTACGCAGATTGGTTCTGGTTTAACAGGAGTTCTCTACGTTTTAGATGAACCAAGTATTGGTTTGCATCAACGAGATAATGGCAGGTTGCTGAAAACTTTAACTAAATTGCGGGATTTGGGTAATACGTTAATTGTTGTGGAACATGACGAAGAAACAATTCGTGCAGCTAACTATATAGTTGATATTGGTCCTGGTGCAGGAATTCACGGCGGAAATATTATCGCCCAAGGTGATTTAGAAGCATTATTAACAGCAGAAGATTCCTTGACAGGTGCTTATTTATCAGGAAGAAGAGTAATTACCACACCCGCAGAACGCCGAGACGGAAATGGGCGGAGTTTAATCATTCAAAATGCCCATCGCAACAACTTAAGAAATATCGATGTCGAAATTCCCTTAGGTAAACTTGTCGCCGTTACTGGTGTATCTGGTTCTGGCAAATCTACCCTCATAAATGAGTTACTTTATCCGTCATTACAACATCATCTAACTAAAAAAGTTCCCTTACCGAAAGACTTAGAGAAAATTCAGGGATTAAATGCGATTGATAAAGCGATCGTTATCGATCAATCTCCAATTGGACGCACACCACGTTCTAATCCTGCAACTTACACCGGAATTTTCGATGCGATTCGAGATGTCTTTTCTCAAACAGTAGAAGCGAAAGCTAGGGGTTATAAACCAGGACAATTTTCCTTCAACGTCAAAGGTGGACGTTGCGAAGCTTGTAGCGGACAGGGTGTGAATGTTATTGAAATGAACTTTCTCCCAGATGTTTACGTGCAATGCGAAATTTGTAAAGGTGCAAGATACAACCGTGAAACTTTGCAGGTAAAGTACAAAGACAAATCTATTTCTGATGTTCTCAATATGACAGTTGAGGAAAGTTTAGGCTTTTTCCAAAATATTCCCAAAGCGATCGCTCGTTTGCAAACTTTATTTGATGTCGGATTAGGCTATGTTCAACTAGGACAACCTGCGACAACTTTATCTGGTGGTGAAGCCCAACGCGTAAAATTAGCCACAGAACTATCTCGACGCGCCACAGGTAAGACACTTTATTTAATAGATGAACCAACAACTGGGTTATCTTTTTATGATGTCCACAAATTGTTAGATGTGTTGCAAAGATTGGTAGATAAAGGCAATTCAATTTTAGTAATTGAACACAACTTAGATGTAATTCGTTGTTCAGACTGGGTGATAGATTTGGGGCCAGAAGGTGGCGATAAAGGCGGAGAATTGATTGCTGTGGGCACACCAGAAGAAGTTGCAGCGAATCCCAAGTCTTATACTGGGCAATATTTACAGCATGTTTTACAACAGTATCCAGCGGTCAAAAAGTAGTAGGATGCTTTAGTGAAAGCTAACGCATCCTACTAGCTCATCACTATATTTAATTATTAAGTTGGGCTAAATGAATGATCGACTAATGTATTTAAAATAGGTTTCACTTAAAATAGCGATCGCCTATCCTAAAATAAACAAACTTGTATCAACATGAAAAAATTTCCCTAAAGCCTCAGCTTGTTGTTTAGTGATTTCTAGCTCACCATTAATCACCTTAGCAACAATGTCCCTCGAACCAAGAATTTCTACCAAATCAGCTTGTTCTAAACTCCTAACTTCCATCAAATGCAAGAGTCTTGAACGAGGTGTTGAAACATTAAGCTGATAATGCTTATCTTCAAAATCCTCAATCAGTTTTACCAATAATTCCAACAAAGTATCTTCTTCAGGGGTCAAATCGGAACGAGAAAGCAGTGCTTCAACAGTTTCTAAAAATTTCTCGTTTTCTTCTTCTGTCTTGATAATTCGAGGTTGATATTGAGACAGTAATTGGCTGTAAATTTCTGAGTTAAAAGTAAGGGTCATTTTTCCAGTTGTCTTTGTCATATTCAGCATGAGTTAAGACGTATTTTATATAGATGACCTGTTTCTGATAATTAATACTAGCAATTAGGCGGTATTTATTGCCTTTAATATTGAAAACTGTAAAATTACCAACTGCTTCAGCTTTAGGATAAACACTTTGAACTTCTAGCAAATTCGCCCAGCTTGCTTGACTGGCAGTTCTGTACCAATCATCAAGCACTTCATAGCAGTCATTATGTTCTTTGCAATATTCTCGTAGCTTTTTTCGACTGATAACATGCATTAATTATATGCACCCTCTTGTACCTGTCTAATTCAATACGGTTCGGTTAAGCCAAGAGAAGGCGATTTATTGCGTCTTTGTGATTTAGAATTTTTATCAAAAAGCCGAACCGTATTGCTTTCTAATTAGCTATTTCTTTTCTTTTGCCAAAACTGCTGTAAAATCTCCCCTGGCTTTCGATCCCAAGTGTCGATATGCTCGTATATTAAATTATCTTGGTTGAGTTTATAAGTTGAATAGCCATTAAAAAACAAACGTGCTTTCCAGGGAACACGCAATACTCCCCGTACTGTCCACTTCGCTAAAATCTTGTCTTCACCTGACTGATATACCTCATGTACATCAAAGTAAATTTGGGTAAAAAATAGCCGTGCGTGAAATCGCAAAGTCCAAAATATAATGCGATAGTTAAATTTGTATTTGAATGTATTTACTGGATCTTTAAAGTAGATATCCTGTGTATAAATGTCATAGGAAATATCTTTTTCAAAAAGTGTTGGTAAATCTTGTTTAAGAGTTTTAATTACCTGTTCCATCTGTAAGTTACTCTGTAGTTTTAATTTTGGTATAGGCCTAGCCCATCGTAGACATTACCAACCTGGCGATCGGACTTGCTAATATTAATGTAATGCATCAATATTCTCATTACCTCACCACTGAAAAACGTTCTATCATAATTTAGTATCGCGTGATTTTTAGTTAGCGAACAAGCGATGTCTGATGAAAAGCCATTATTCTTCCGCATTACTTTTAAGAATATTTTACTACTTTCTTTTAAATCATCCTTAACGGTATACTCGGCTTTAGATTTTGTGTCATTCTTTGTTTGACGTATTCAATAACTTTTGCAGCACTTTCATCAACTGACTCGCAATTAGTGTCGCAAGTGACTTCTGGATTTACGGGTGGCTCGTAAGGATCGTTGATCCCAGTGAAATTGAGAATTTCACCGTTACGAGCCTTGCGATATAAACCTTTTGTATCCCTTTTCTCACAGGTTTCTACTGATGCATTCACGTAGACTTCGGCAAACTGACCAATTTTTTGTCGCATCTCTGCTCTAATATCTTGGTAAGGCGAAATTGTAGAGACTAAGACAATCACTCCATTTTTGGTGAGCAGATGCGCTACAAAGCCAATTCGTCTCAAGTTCTCGTCACGATCGGCTTTACTAAAGCCCAAATCTTTCGTCAAGAACTGACGAACGATATCACCGTCTAACCTTTCAACTAAGTATCCTTCGCTTATTAAAACCTGTTCAACTACTTGAGATATGGTAGTTTTACCTGCGCCACTTAAACCTGTAAACCAAAGCGTCATTCCAGGACAATTCTTAGAATGATTCATGATTTTCGTCTTTCCACTAACAAATTGATACTAAATTTCATTATGAATATATCGGCTAACAAAGACTAAAGCAAACAAGAAACATTTTTTAATGTATTGAAAATAAATGTATAGAAAAATAATAATTCTTAATAAAGTATACTTCTGAAGTCTGCATTCTTCTTGAAAAATGTTGCATTTATTAAGCAAGTAGCTTCGTCATTTAAGAATGAAGACAGATCAAAGTGTTGATAAATTCAGTTTATGTAATACTTCTTAATCTTAAGTTGAAAATATAAATGTTTAATTTACAGCTTTTTAGGGAAACCTATATCTAGCAAACAATCGCGTCAACATGCGATGAGAATGTTTATTTGATAGGCGAAAAACATATTAAGTTATTTAATTAACCTTTCTCAAAAAAATATTAATACGTAAAAAGTGATGAAACTAGCTAAATCTGAGTTACAACAATTGGAAGCAAAATACTCTCGATTTTTTTCACTTTCTATAGATTTACTATGTATTGCCAGTTTTGATGGTTATTTCAAATATTTAAACCCAGTATGGACAAAAACCTTCGGTTGGTCAACTGAGGAATTTCTTGCTAAACCCTTCATCGAATTTGTTCACGTTGAAGACCGTGAAGCCACAATTATCATATCCCAAAAAGTTATAGAATCGGCAGATCCAATTTACTTGGAAAACCGCTATAAATGTCGAGATGGTTCTTATAAATGGCTGTCATGGAATGCAACTAGTTTCATTGAAGAAAAATTGATTTATGCAGTAGCTCGTGATATTACTCTTAATAAAAATAATGAGATAGTTTTACAAAAATCTATCAAGGAATTAGAATCTTTTAAATTTGCCTTGAATGCCCATTCACTAGTAGCTATTACTGATGTAGCAGGAAGAATAACTTATGCTAATGACCAATTTTGTGAAGTTTCTAAATATTCACGAAAAGAACTTTTAGGACAAGACCATCGGATTATAAATTCTGGGTATCATACAAAGGAGTTTTTTCAGAATTTGTGGAAAACTATTAGCAAAGGGAAAATTTGGAAAGGAGAAATCAAAAATAAAGCTAAAGACGGCACTTTTTATTGGGTCGATACTCTGATTACCCCAATGTTAGACTCAGAAGGAAAGCCTGTTCAATATGTATCAATTCGTACAGATATTACACAGCGTAAGCTTTCAGAGTTAGCTTTATTGGAGCGATCGCGTTTATCACTTTTAAGTGCAGAAGTCAGCTTAGCACTATCTCAAAGTGGTACACTTGCAGAAATTTTGCAAAACTGTACAAATACTATTTCACAATACCTGAAAATTGCCTTTGTTTGTATCTGGACTTTTGAGCGACAGACAAACCAGCTACAATTACAAGCGGGCGTTCATTGCACAGAGTCTACTTGTAGTGCTTTGAGCGATAGCCAAGATTTTCCCAATCACATGGTTTTAGCCAATAAGATTATTGGCTTAATGACTCAAAACCATCAAGCTATTTTTAACGAAGAAGTAGCAATTAATCATCCAGGACTAGTACTAAATTCTACATTCTCAGTTTTTCGTTTTTCTGCCTATCCGCTGATAGTAGAGCAACAATTAATTGGTATGATGGCTTTATTTAGCCAGCAATTATTTAGTGAACCAACTCATAATCTGTTAAATTGGATTGCTAACAATATCGCTGTAGCTATTGACCGGATTTGGGCGCGAGAAGAACTCCTCAGCCGTCGGGAAGCCCTATTGCTCGGTTTAGCTAGCCAAATCCGCAGTTCTCTTGACTTGGATATCATCCTAGAAACTGCTGTTAATGAAATTCGCGGCTTATTACAAATTGACCGTTGCTACTTTCTTTCTTACTTACCGCACCCATCGCAGCCAAGCCTGACTATCACCTCGGAAGCGCGAAATCCTAAGTTACCTAGTATGTTAGGTAATATTCCGCCAGAAAAATCCACTTTTTTGACCAAAATACTTCTCTCTCAAGAGCTAATTTGTATTGACGATATTAATAACGAATCAATTCTTGATGATGAGATGCAACAACTTTTAGTTGAGTTTGGTATTACTGCTCAACTAGTGCTACCAGTTAAGAGTAATTCCGGGGAAATTGGAGCGATTGTTTGCAGTCATTGTAGTGGCGATCGCCTTTGGAGTAACAGTGAAATTAGTCTGCTACAAGCTGTTTGCGATCAACTAGCGATCGCCATCGATCATGCACAAATTTATACTCAAAGTCGTTCTGCTACTTTAGCGGCTCAAACTCAAGCCGAAAAACTGACCCAAACTTTGTATCAATTGCAGCAAACTCAATCTCAACTGATCCAACATGAAAAAATGTCTAGCTTGGGACAATTAGTAGCTGGTGTTGCCCATGAAATCAATAATCCAGTTAATTTTATTCATGGTAATTTAACCTATGCTAATGAATATTTTCAAGAGTTATTAACTCTATTACATCTCTATCAACAATATTATCCAAATCCCCAAACAGAAATTCAAGACTTCACTGAAGAAATTGATTTAGAATTTATGACTAGTGACCTTTATAAACTCCTATCTTCAATGAAAATGGGTACTAATCGTATCCGTGAAATTGTCTTGGGGTTGCGTAATTTTTCTCGTCATGATGAAGCTGAGAAAAAACTAGTTGATATTCATGAAGGAATTGACAATACACTATTAATTTTACATCATCGCTGGAAAGATACTGGGATTGGGCTAGATATATCTGTTGTTAAAGAATATGCTGATTTGCCCTTAATTGATTGTTATCCTGGGCAACTTAATCAAGTATTTATGAATATTTTAACCAATGCGATTGATGCATTAGAAGAGTCAATAGTTAATAAAAAAATAACAGAAAAACCGCAGATTTTAATTCGGACGCAAATATTAGATAAGAGTTCTGTCGTAATTCGGATTATCGATAATGGGGCAGGAATTCCCGAAGAAGTTAAAACTCAGTTATTCAATCCATTTTTTACAACAAAACCTGTTGGTAAGGGAACAGGTTTAGGATTATCAATTAGCTACCAAATTACAGTCGAAAAACATGGTGGAATTCTTAAGTGTATGTCAGAACTGGGACAAGGTACAGAATTCTGGATTCAAATTCCAATGTAAAAGTGACTCTGACTTTGCACGGTAAGTCTTGTCGATACGAGGTGTAGGGTATAGCGGTTCCTGACTTCGTGAGGTAAATTTTTCAAGCTACTAACCTTGTACTTCCGTTGCTGAATGTTATAAATTCTAACCACTAACTCTTAATTTAACGATGAACAATTGCTTGGATTAAGTAAGAATAGTAGGTTGGGTTTCGTTATTCAACGCAACCTACGCCTTGATATAACAAATGAGAAACTATTTATTACTCTCCGCTTTAGCCTTAATTAACCAGTCAGCATCCTGAGCGCAAATTTCCCGACCAGAGGAATCTCCTAAATGGTCTAACGCCAATAAACAAGCATATTTTAAATCCCAAATTGGCGAGTTCAGGCAAATTTTAAGTTCAGTAATTGCCCGTGGATCGCCCAATTCACCAAGAGCGATCGCACAAGCACCACGAGATTTCTGAAATTGCGGTTCGCGGTTGTGCAGATTTTCGATTAACAAATCGTAAGCAGGAGCATATTTCAGCCAACCCAAAAGTTTCATGACATGATAGTGAGCGCCATAATCGTTATATGCTTTATCTGCATAAGTTGCTAAAAGTGCTGCTGGTGATTCCTGGGGATAAACATCCAGTAAGGTTTTTGTTGCTAAATAGCACCGTCCAAAATCAGTTTGATAGAGTTCTTCAATCACAAAATTCAATACAGGTGTAGCATCATACTCATGTACTAAATCAATGTCGTTGGGACGATCGTATAATACTTGTTCTAAGGAAGGTTGAACTTCTCCAAAGGTAATTTTACCAGATGGGACACCTGCATCTAAAAGCATCCGCAATGCTCGCAATCGGAACACCAAAGATACAGGACAACGGGCGATTTCTGGGATGGCTTTGTAATAGTGCGAATCAATTAAATCTTGAATACAACCGCGTCGTGCATTCACATTGGAACTTTGTAATAACGCTGTTACCTCACTGATTTGGGAATAGTCACCTGTAAAGCGACAAACTGTAGCGATCGCTGCACTACGAGTAGGTTCATCCTCAACTTCGGTAAATTTCCGCACACGTTCTAGTGACGCCTGATAATCAGCGTTAGCCAGGGTATGAATAATTACCCGATAAATTTGACCTGGTTTATCCAGTAATTCTGCTACTTCTTCCAGAATTTCTGGGTCTTTAGTTCCGATTTCCCCGATCGCCCATACACTATTTTCCACAGTATAAATATCATCATCCTTAAGACACTGGCGAATTACAGGTAAAGCTGATTCCACCTGCAATCGCCCTAGACTTTCCACAGCCTTACGTCGGACAATCCGGTGGTCTAATTCAGTTGGGTTACTGGTTTCAATCGCCCGCACCAAAGCAGCGATCGATTGCTCAGTGGGGAAATTAATCAGATGTGAAACAGCAATATATTTATCAGAAGGGTCTTCGAGTTGTTCTAAGGGTGTATCAATAATGGCGATCGCTTGCTCTTCTGTTAGCCCAAAAATTTTAAAAAACCGTTTATCCATTGATTTATCAATTGCTGAGGATAATTATCATGTTTACTATCGTACTAGGGACTGGGGACAGGAGAGGATGAGGGAGACAAGGGAGATAAGGAAATAAACAAAACTCCTAACTCTTAACTCAAGACTCAGCACGGGCTAAACGCCCCGCTATCCATGTACAGCACTCCTAATGCCCAATAACAAATGACAAAAGAGCTATGAATGATTACTTAGATGATTACGAACTGAATAATCTCGATTTTTACAGAAAGAATCATGGATTACAGCTTTATTACAATTGGTCTGGAGAAATTTGGTGGCAAGAGACGCCAGACAAACCAAAAGAAAAATTGTTTTCTATTATTGGTATGAATGCCACAAAAGTATTTCTCAAACCCGATTCTGAATACGGTGAAGTAGGATATCGGATCAATAGAGAACTAGGTCTATTTTGCGATCCAGATACTCAAGATATTATACATTTTTGGAATTCACCAACAGCAAATAAACCAGTACCAATAGTACATATTGCTAACAGAATTGTTCAAGGTTCAGTCAAACCAAAAAAAATTCTCATACCTAAAGGTAGCGGATATCTTCCCTCTGTGATGGAAATTCCTTTAGAATACCCGCACCCTTTAGCAGGAGATAGTAAATACTCAGATTATTGCCCTGGAGAAAAGTTTCAGGGAGTTGAATATTTTATATCAAATGCTTGCCGACCGGATGCAACTGATGTTCCTCCTGCTAAATGGGCAAGAGACTGTCCTTGGATGCCTTGGATGAAATTAGGATATGCTCATCCAGCTAAATTAAGGTTTGAAACCACAATATTTAGAGTAGATTCTTTTGAGCAACTCGATCCTAAATTAGTCAAGCTGGTGAGAGAAAAAGTGCCAATTTATGAATTCACGCCGATAGAAAGTGATGAACCGAATATGACTAGCATTCAGTACTTTAAAAAACACTTTGAATCCTATTTGCGCGGTGATATTTTCCCACTAGAGGAAACTTCTTGATTGGTTAGGTAACTATGCTCACCATTTGCGTGAAATAGCAAAGCATTCGTCAAACTTAGACGATAGCTTGCTAGGTTCTGGAAATCCTATCTCATTAGCCCACGCCTCAATCTTTACCAGGAAGGCACTCAAGTCCTGCTGCACTTTGCTCAGTTCTGTTTCAAACGTGGATTGCTCAAAATCAAGGTGAAATACATCGGTTGTTGAATCAACTCCTCCATCTGACCATATACGAACAAAACCATCCACCATCTCAACCCAGGGGCTTGGGTTGTGACCAAGCCAAGGCGATCGTCTTGTGGTCAAAAAATCTACCCACTCCCGCCACTCTTCTAGACCACAACAACAACCAGGGCGGATCAGTTCATCAGCAGTAGACCTGACTTGAAGACCTCCTGGCAAAATAAGTGTTTCTGATTCAATAACTCGATGCAGAACCTCCTTCGCGTCACCCTCCCTCTCTAAATTGTTGTAATCAACCAGTTGGGCAAATAGCAAGCCAACCTCCTCATCCGTTATCTCGCCATACAACCGAATGTGGAAGAACGGTTTATGGTCTGCAACAGACCACGCCCATAATCGCTCACCCTCGTACCACGGAGTTTCTACTACAGCTTCAAGACAAGGATTGGTACTTATCACATTGACTTCTCCTACTGCACGGTATTAGTTAGCTCATGCTAGCGCGGCCTTTCCATCCCAAAAACCCTACAACACTTACCATAAATTCGATTGAGGGCTACACTTAGCTTCGGATTTTGAGGATTTTCCTCAAAATGCTTTACCAGTGGTAACGCAATCTGAGAAAATCGGAATGTATGTATTTGTCAGCTATTAGTTAGTTACTTATTGACAATATTTACTTAATATGCATTAAAGCCAACTACTAACCTTCCAAAAGTAACCAACAATAAACAACAGTCGAACACTGACAAAAAAATCATCATAAATACAAATTTTAGGAACTATAACGATATGCATGAAACCTCAGAATTCACAACAACCGATGATGTAACCGCTGAAGATATAGCAGAGATCATTGCAGAACTAGAGCAATATCGGGAACGTCTAGTTCAAGAAACTACAGAAACAGCAAAACGCGCTAAATTAATGCGGGTAAGCATGATGGCACAATTGGAGCCTGAGCTTGTGAAAATTGATTCTGCTCTCCAGCAACTCCGCAATCAGCAGGCCACTCTCACTGGAAGTAATTCGTAATTCTTATACTGCAAGCATTTTATCGATTCCCCAATGCCCCATTCCCTAATTATCTATGAGTAACATGGTCAACTTTGAAACTCAGTCCGGGGAAAATTCTGTTCAGCTATCCCGTGCAGAAACTGATGCTTTACTTGCAGCAGTTAATGAACAATTAAATTTAAATACCTTTAACCCTGATGACCAAAAAATCCTCAAGCAGATGATTGAGAGTATGGGTGACTCACGGGGGATGGTACGTTTGAGTTTTGCAGAGGCATTGGGTAAAGTTGGTAAGTCTGTAACTCCGTTGTTAATGGAAGCGGTGAGAAATCACCCAAACCCAGTTGTGCGGCGGGCTAGCACTAAAACCTTGACGCTGATCGCCGATCCGATCGCAGTTCCCACCTTACTCAACGCCTTGTTAAATGATGAAGATATGGTTGTCAAAGGTTCGTCAGTGGGAGCGCTGGCTAAGATCGGTGAGGCGGCTGTCCCCGCATTGCTGGAAATATTAGCGTCAACTGAATATCCAGAAAGTGCCAAAGGATATGCAGTCTGGGCGTTGGCATTTATTGGAACAGAGGCGAAGGAACACTTGTATCGGGAAATTAACTCGGACTCCCCAGAGGTTCGGGCGGGGGTTGTGGGAGCGATCGCTAAAATCGCTGAAGAACGCACCGAAGCGCAAGCATTTCAAATCTTGGTTAACGCCCTCACCGATCCATCTCCAATGGTGCGATGCGAAGCGGCGGTAGCTTTGGGCGGTTTAGCCCATCAAGCAGCCATTCCTAACCTCGTGGAGTTACTACATCATTCCGATTGGGAAACTCGCAAAGCTGCGGCTTTGGCATTAATGAAAATTGGCGATGGTGCTGCTTTAAAACCGCTGCAAACCGCATTAACTCAAGAAACAGAAGCAGGAGTTCAAGCGGTGATTAAGTTGGCGATTTCGCAAATTGAAAGACAGTTAGAGGAAGAAGCCTGGGAATAGCCAATACAACAAAGGCAAATGGAAAAATGACCCTTACTTTTGACCAAGATGCTTATAGTAATCTGCTAGCTGAAGTTGCTCCCAAGGTCATCGAAACGGAAGAGGAGTACGATCAATTGCAGAGCGCCTAACCTTTGCCAAAAAACGAACTCCAGAAGAGCAAGCTTTGCATAAGCTGATAGTAACGTTGATTGAAGCTTATGAAGCAGAAAACTATCCGATGGATGAATCTGCACCTCATGAAATTCTCCAACACATTATGGAAGCCAGCGACATCCGTCAAACTGACTTAGTGGGCATCATTGGGTCAAGCGGTGTGGTGTCTGAGGTTGTGAACGACAAGCGATCGATTAGTAAGGCACAAGCTAAAGCACTGGGAGATTACTTCAAGGTGACACCTAGCTTGTTCATCTAGCGATCGCTACTTTATACTACTTTTTGCTATATTTAATCACCTGATCCAGTCGAGGCAAAGCGCTGATTGCTGACTCACGAACATAAGAATCAACTGTTTCATTGTTAGTCAATGCTGTCAGCACTTCTACCCCTCGGATATCACCCATTGAACCGAGTGCATTCACGATCGCCACAGCTACCGCCACATTATCTGTCGTTTTCAAAGCTTCAGTTAAAATTTCAAAGGCAGGGGAACCAATCTCACCTAGAGCCATTACAGATGCAATATAAACAACACCATTTTCATCTTTAAGCGCTGTTTTTAAACCCTGTAAGCCCTCATCTGGGAAAGGTACATCTGGATGGTTAGCGGCAACTTGTGCCAGAGCTTTAGCACAACTGCCCCGAATGGTTGCGTTCTCGCTGTTTAACAATGAATCTACTAATACTGGTACAGCATCGACACCAATAGCACCCAACGCCTTTACCGCCGCTCGGCGGTAGGTGACATCTTCTTGATCCAAAATACTCATCAGCCGAGGAATAGTATTTTCATCACGAACCTCGGCCAGCTCCCACATAGCTCGTTCTCGCAAATTCGGGTTTGGGTGCTTCAACTGTTCAAATAGAGAATCTATAGTCATAATAAAAAATTTTGTTATTTATAATTCAGAATTAAACCCAAAAATTACGAATTACGAACTTGTACTGAGTTTCGACTACGCAAAAATCGAGCGACTTTCACTGAGCGGCGTCGAAGTGAGTCGAGATTCAACTACCGCAAAGCCGTTGGCGCCAGCCTCTTGTAGAGAAGTATTACGAATTACGAATTACAAATTAGTAACAACTGAGGGACTCTAAGTCGATCGCTCAACCTAATTTAGGCAAAGTAATAGACTCAGAATCCCTAGTTTTAGAGTATGACGATCGCTCGTCTACGTCTAATCAATCCGCGTACTATGACAGGGAGTTGATTACGTAGTCAAGAAGAGCGCGGAACTCAGTCAATGCTTGAGGAGACAAGTCACGAGGAGAGCAAGCGCGATCGCGAGTGTAGGTCAATGCGGTAACGTAAGGAGCGGTAGGCAGACCCAAAGAGCGATATGTTTCGCGGGCACCAGCAATACCCCACTCATCCAAAGGACCAGTACCACCAACAACTAAGCTGTAGTTGATGAGGCGTAGGTAGTGCTTGATGTCACGGAGGCACTTGTCTTTCTTGATTTGGGTGTCGCCAGCTTCACCATCTTGATTCAAGTAAGGATATTTCTTGAACGCAGCATCATAACCTTCTTTAGCTACATTATCGATACCAGAAGCTAGCTTTTCAGCAGCTTCTAGACGAGCTGTAGCGCGTTGAATGCTACCTTGAACGGATTCTAGATCGGAGGTGCTGGGGAAACGACCTGCTGCATCAGCAGATGTAACAACTGTGGTAATAACTGATTTCATTGCTTTTTATACTCCAGATGGGATTTGATCGGGTTTTAATTTCAGTTTGTTTGGCTAATAGCCGTTTACTATGAGCTATTAGCTCAGAGCAGAAATAACGCGATCGAAGTAGCTAGCAGCTTCAGCAGCTAAAGCAGAGCAGTCGCCTTGGATAACTTCCAGCTTACGGAACTTTTTACCAGCGTTAGCTTCGGTATTGGTGTTGGTGATGTGAGCTACGCTGATCGCCTTGAGGATCTGAACAGCACGTACAGTTGAGGTAATGGGAACTCCCAAAGCTGAGTAGGTTTCTTTTAGACCGTTGATAGCGCGATCGTCTAACACGGAAGAATCACCAGCCAATAGCGCGTAGGTTACGTAGCGCAGGATGATTTCGGTATCACGCAAGCAAGCAGCGTGGCGACGGGTGGGGTACAAGTTACCACCTGGTTGAAGCAAACCAGTGTTTTCGCAAGCGATTCCCGCAATGGCATCAGAAACAGCGCAGCTAGCGTTGCTAGCGATCGCATTCACAGCATCAAGGCGCTTGTTGCCTTCAGCAATGAAACCTTTGAGGGCTGCTAAGTCAGCACCACCGATAGGAGCAGCTTTGGCATCTGCTGTAATTACAGCTCTGGAAAAAGCATCAAGAACCATGAGTTCTCCTTGATATACACAAAATGGTGGATATTATTTTCGGCGTGTTCTCGTTCAGATCAACTGCGAGTAGCCAAGAAAAAACATAGGGTATTAATAGTACCCTAGTCTTTTCTATGAGAGAGAAAGTAATAATCTGTAATATTTAATTTGGGCATGGGGAGGTGGCGGAGTGGGGGAGATGAGGGAGACAAAGGGACAACGAGATAACAAAACTCCTTACTCCTTACTCTTAACTCAGCACGGGCTAAACGCCCCGCTAACGCTAACAGCACTCTCCATGCCCCAATTGACAAAAAATTAAGACTTACACACGTATTGCATAAGTCTTAAGCAAAAAATATTCTTTTTTATTTAATTAAGCTTGTTTGAGCAGATGTTTGACCAAATTATCTTTCACCATCATCTGGCGTAAAACTTCTAATAAAAATTCCTGAGCTTCTTGTTGACTCAAATTCTTTACTTGGTCTTTCAAGTTTTGTAAGCGAAACTGTTGCTCTAAGGTTAGTTCGATTGGGAAGTCCATGATTTACTTCTCTTTATTGACTGAATCTAATGTGTTTATTGTTACTGCTACTCTGAAGTCCAACTCTTTCAAATATTTTAGCACTGAGATATCAAAGTGTCTACATTGTCAAGCCATAAGAAAATAACCTCATAAAAGTTTACAATGAACAGAAAAAATGTTGACTTCTTCCTTTGTTAGGAATTGATTGAAGCTAACCGCTAATGGCTGTAATGTTTAAAATGTTTCTATACCAATAACTTTAAAAACAAAAAACAAGGTAAACATCATCCGCAGGAGCAATAAGTAGGAGTCAGAAGATTGATAGACGTAACAGAATTTTTTCAGCTAAGTGCTGGTAAGTGGCGATCGCAACGTGCAACTCATCATCTAGCGTTCAAGCGCTCAGAGACAGGAGAATCTGATATACAGGTAGAAACTCTAGCTGCCGATCATCCAGAAATCATTGAACTATGCCAATATCATGAGATTGACCCCAGCCTCTCAGTTGGAGGCTCGCGGGTGCGTTGGCTAGGCACAATGGCTTGGGATAGAGAGGGTGATGAGAACCATCAGGGAAAAACCATATTTGCGATCGTGCCTGATGCCGATAACCCAAGGCAAGGCAAATTACTCCGCGAACGAGGCTATGCAGAAATTGTGCCTGTAGTCGGTCTTTTTCACATGGATGACGAAGACGGACTAGTGCTGACAACAGAATATGAAACCATGAGTTCCATTGAGCGATTCTGGTTTGCCAGCCCAAATCTGAGATTGCGAAGCAGTACAGTAAAACGGTTTGGGGGCTTCAGCACTGCATCGTTTTGCACCGAAACCCGTATGGAAACCTCTCAAGAAGTTTCTAGTACAGAACAAGTAACTTCTAAACAAGAGCAGGATGTTTTAGAAGCAAAACAATTTTATTCTGTTTTGGGCTGGTGAATGATTCTGAAGCAGACGGATGCTGTTATTCGTGGGCGAGATTATCTACATCTGGTACAGGGACTGGCTCTAGAACCGGGTATGGTGGATGTGTTCGATAACCTGCGCGATCGCATTTCCATTTACAGTTGGATCGGCAAGAACATTAACATTGTTAATGCTCAGATCGGCACTTATCTAGAAGCCTGTCATCAGTGCTTTCATCCCCAAGAGCGTCGCCAGATCCAAATTTTTGCAGTACCTATCGCTCAATCCTTCGGTATAGATGGTCTGTGCAACATTCTCACAAACCCAATCACCATTTTGGTAGATGTCGGTCGAGTTGCACCCAAAGATTGGTTTGGTATTGTCGTCCATGAATACGCCCATGCCCATCTAGGAGACTTCGGTCATAATCAGCAGTTTGCCAACATTCTGTCTCATCTATGTTTAGGACTGGGATTAGAACCACCCTATTGGCAAGCAGGAATGGAAGCAACTTTACGTAGCTGGCCTTACTGTAAGTCAACTATAGATCCCCTCGAATTTTGGATAGGTAAAGAGAATAGGTAATAGGGCAGGGGGCAGGAGGCAGGTGTCAGATTGATTTATCTTCCTCATCTCCCCATACCCTATGCCCCATCTCCCCATTCCCCAATATTCATTAATTTCTTTTGCTAAATGTTAAAAATTATTGCTTCAGTTCTAACAAGTGAAACTGAATCTTCTAATCTAAATTATGTGAACAAAGCTTTTAGTTATTTAGCTAAATCCAAAAGAACCCCCAATAAGGTAAGAAATTAATAGTCTGCGGTAGGTATTCCCTGGACTAAAAAGTGAGCTTCAGCACCTCCTAAGCAATAGCTGGATTGGCTGAAAAACCTACATCGTATTCCTGGCGATCGCTGTAGGAAATGCCACGAAATCATTACCTGAAAGCCGCAGTGGCTTTCTGAAGCTAGATGCGGTTTGAATCCAGCATAATGGTGCTGTTTCTGCGAATACTTAATCACTTTTGGTTAAGTTTCGTGAAACTTTATCAGAATCTAAGCTTCTGATCCAGCTACGTCCCTTAATATGTGATTTAAAGTTGTTAACTTTAATTAAGAATATGGAGGCTTTAGAGTGTCAATTCCTCTGTTAACATACGATCCTTCAAGTCAAAACCAGCGTGTAGCTGCATATGAAGTACCGGGTGATGAACAGCCCAGGATTTTTTCTACAGACAATCTGCTCTCTCCATCAGATTTAGGTAATCTGATCGAAGCAGCATATCGTCAAATTTTCTTCCATGCTTTTGCTGCCGATCGCGAAACATACTTAGAGTCTCAACTCCGTAATGGACAGATTACAGTGCGGGACTTTGTTCGTGGGTTGCTGCTTTCTAATACCTTTAGAAAAAGCTTCTACGACCTCAACAACAACTATCGTTTTGTTGAGCAAGTAATCCAACGGGCTTTAGGACGCGACCCATACAACGAGCGGGAAAAAATCGCTTGGTCAATTGTAGTTGCTACCAAGGGCATTAAAGGCTTTATTGATGAAGTACTCAACACTGAAGAGTACCTGAGCAATTTTGGATACTCCACAGTGCCTTATCAACGCCGTCGAGTATTGCCATCTCGCGCTGAGGGTGAGTTGCCTTTCAACATCAAATCTCCGCGATACGAGTCTTACCACCGTGCTAAGCTGGGCTTCCCCCAAATTATTTGGCAGGTAGAAGTACGCAGATACACCCCACAAGACAAAAAGCCCAAGGCTGGCGATCCAGCTCTATTCTTGTCTATGGCACAAGATGTCAATGCAAGTGGCAATCCCCCACAAAGGATATCGTCATTCAACATCGATATCGAAAAGTCTGTACCTTATCGGCAACTAGCAGGAATCAAGTAACGATTTTTGATCGGCGGCTGGTTAGTATATCTGTTTGATTATTTTATAGCGTGCATAAGCCCTGGGTTACGTAGGAGTTTCATTTAGGTCTAACTAGTGAAACAGACTCTATCCCATGTCTGATGCACGCTAGTTGTTTATAGGCATTGGGCAAAACAGTTCTGAGTACTGTACATGGATAGTGAGACGTTTAGCCCGTGCTGAGTTAAGAGTTAAAAATCAAAAGTCAGGAGTTTTATTTGTCTCCTTGTCTCTCCACCCTTTAAAGTGCAATTCGTCTTTTTAACATGTCCAAAAGTTTTGTAAATTGGGTCGGAGGGGTGGCTGTGACTTCAATCATCTCTCCAGATACGGGATGCTGTAATTTTAGTCGCCAAGCGTGGAGCGCTTGACCAGTCAAATTTACACCCACTGAATGACCAGAACTATAAACGGGGTCGCCAACAATGGGATGACCCATTTTGGCACTGTGGACGCGAATTTGATGGGTACGTCCGGTTTCTAGTTGGAAGTGGATTAAGGTGAAGTTACCAAGGCGTTCTAGTATTTGCCAATGAGTCACCGCAGATCGCCCACCTTGTTCAAGGGGCATAATAGCCATTTTTTTGCGGTCTTGGGGATGGCGACCAATGGGTAAGTCAATTGTGCCACTTTCAGTTTTTGGGGCACCGTAAACTACACCCAAGTATTCTCGCCGTGCAGTTTTAGCTTTGAGTTGTGCTTGTAGGTGATGATGGGCAATATCTGTTTTGGCAATCGCGATCGCTCCTGTTGTATCCTTATCCAATCGATGGACAATTCCCGGCCGCTGGACTCCGCCAATTCCTGGTAAATTGGGACAGTGTGCCAACAAGGCATTTACTAAAGTGCCATCTGGATGACCCGGTGCGGGATGGACAACTAAACCTGCAGGTTTGTTGAGAATAAGTAATTGGTCGTCTTCGTAGAGAATATCTAAGGGAATATCTTCCGCTTGGAGTTCTAAAGGTTGGGCTTCTGGGATTTCCAGAATAATGCGATCGCCTACTTTGACATTAATCTTTTTAGATGTGCAAACTTTGCCGTTAAGTTGAACGTTACCTTCTTCAATTAACTGTTGGATGCGGGAACGCGATATATCTGATAATTCTTGGGAAAGGTAGCGGTCAAGGCGATCGCCCAAACCAGCGTTATTTTCTAGGATTTGTAAATTAAATTCAGTCACAATTACTTAAGATTAATTCCCCGCGATTTATATGTAGCACTATTTTAACGTCAGAAGTCAGAATATAGAATAATTGGAAAATTAAGTGTACTATCGCTTTTTGATTTTTTGAAGCTTATTAAAATTGGGTATCAAACTATTCTGAATTCTTCTTCAGGTTCCTGTATCTTGTATCTGTTCTTTTACCCATTGCCGAAATTTTCTGATTGCTGAACTTGTTCCTGTGGTTCGCGCCATTTCCACAAATCGGGGAATAAGTTCAGTGATAGGAAAACTTGGAAATGTGGGGCTTATCTGGTACTTCACATATTGGTCACCTTGCAACAAGTTAATTTCTAGTTTTTTGTTTTCATATCGCCAGATTTCAGGTACTCTCAAAGCCTGATATGCACTAATTTTTGTTTTAGAAGTGACATCAATTTCAATTGCCAAATCAGGTGGAGGGTCTACAGTTAGGTCGAGCCTATCTTTCCCAATCATTAGCTGATAGTTTTGAATATAAAAACAATCATCAGGTTCAAGACCTGCACTGATATCTTTCCGTTTAAAGGTAGTTGAACCTAAACATTCCCAATTGCGATCGAGTTCATCCAGCAAGACTATTACTAAATTCCCGATGATGACTTTAGCTCGCTCATGTTCTGGTAATGGAGCCATAATTTCTAGCGTTTCTTGGCTGTATGCTACTCGACTTCCACGATCTTCTCCTAACTCATCAAGAATTGCTTCAAATAGTTGCCAACTCACATCTTCTAGGATTATTCTTTCCCCTGGCGGAACTTGAATTTGTTTGAGTTTAAGTGTAACCATAGGATGTTAGGTGTTAAATAAATTATCAACAAAAACTTATGAGTCAAAAATCAGGAGTAATCTAGTACAAATTGGCGTAAAAAATATCAAAATTATTCTTGGCTAAAACTTCATCATTTTCTAACTGGAGTATTCTGAATTCTGAATTATAGTTTATGGAATTCCTGCTTGTTGAAATATTTGTTCGGCTGTAATTCGCAGTCCTTCAAGCAGAGAATCTTCTAAAATATCTACACCACTTTTTGTTTCAGGGCGGGCATCAGGATAAAAAATAGTGATTGTTTTCGCTTTTGCATCCACAACCCAAACTCTCAGAAGGCCTGCATTGAGATAATCTGTGGCTTTTGCACTCATTTCTCCAAAAGTTTGGTCGGGAGAGATAATTTCAATAGCTAAATCTGGAGGTATAGGACAAGCTTCATCCTCAATTAAGTCACTGTTGAGCCGAGAGTAGGAAATATAAAGTAAGTCTGGTACTGGTGCCCAATCTCGACCTCGGCGTTTTAAGGTAATTGCCCACTCGATACCAACCTCACCGCGATTTTCCACGCATAGTTTTAGGAGTGTGTAGATTGTGCCTGTTAGCCTAGAATGATATCTTTTTGGTAACATTTTGGGTTTTGCCTCGCCATCGACTAATTCGTAAGTTATGTCCCCTTCTCCTTCGGGGAGTGCGAGGAATTCTTCTAGTGTCATTTGAGATTTGACTTGAGTCATGGTCGCTATATCCTTGTGCAAAATCACGCCTTGTTCTGAGTCTCAGCAAGCCAGAAGCTCCTGATTTTTCTTAAATTTAAAATTAGCAATTCTCTAACTAATATGCATATTATGACTTGTAAAGACGAGAGATATCGCGTCTGTTTGATGGCAAATTTAGTAGAAGCAAATGCGATTAATTTTATACAGTAAACCTGGATGTCATTTATGCGAGGGTTTGCAGGAAAAGCTCGAACAAATCCAAAATCTCAGTTTTGAGTTGGAAATTCGGGATATTACGACTCGTGAAGATTGGTTCGGTGCGTATGAGTATGAAGTACCGGTACTTTTTTTATCGAACCACAGAGGTGGGGAGGGAGGAAAGTTGAGTGAAGAACCTTTGCCGCGTCCTTCTCCTCGTGCTAGTGTGCAGCAGTTGGAACAAATGTTGCGTAAGTATTTCGCCAATTAGAAAAAAATAATGCAGAATAAGCGCAATAAAAGTATGTGACGAGGTGTACAAGATGAAATTGCGAGAATTACTAACGGCAGTAGATAGTGTTGAGCAATTATCTAACTATCCAGCTTTAGAAGATGCAGAAGTTAAGGGCTTGAAGACAAATTCCCATGCTTGCGGTGTGGGAGATTTGTTTATTGGGATGCCAGGAACGCGGGTTGATGGTGGGGAATTTTGGCCAAGTGCGATCGCCTCTGGTGCTGTGGCAGCAATTATCTCTCCGCAAGCGGCACAGAAAAACCCTCCCACAGATGAGGCTGTGGTCATCAGCGCCAGTAACATAACTCAAGCTTGTGCCCAGATAGCCAGTGCTTTTTATGGTTATCCAGGGCAAAAACTGAAGCTGGTGGGTGTAACTGGTACTAATGGTAAAACTACAACCACCCACTTAATTGAATTTCTGCTGGATCGAGCTAATCTATCTACAGCTTTGATGGGAACTCTCTACACTCGTTGGCCTGGTTTTGAGCAAACTGCTGTTCATACTACGCCGTTTGCTGTGGAACTGCAACAGCAGCTAGCTGAGGCTGTGAATGCTGGTAATGAGTTTGGGGTAATGGAAGTCAGTTCTCACGCCTTAGCCCAAGGTCGAGTGTTGGGTTGTAAATTTGAGGTAGGGGTATTTAGTAATCTGACTCAAGACCATCTCGACTACCACAGCGATATGGAAGATTATTTTGCCGCCAAAGCGTTGTTATTTAACCCTGATTATCTCAAGGGACGAGCAATAATTAACGCCAATGATTCCTATGGGAGGCGGTTAATCGCCTCATTGGATTCCCAACGGGTTTGGACTTACAGCGTCAACGACAACAGCGCTGATTTATGGATGAGTGATTTAAATTATCAGCCCAATGGTGTCAGTGGGACTTTGTATACACCAAAAGGTGATGTCGCTTTTCGATCGCCTTTAGTTGGCCAATATAATTTAGAAAATCTTTTAGCGGCCGTAGGAGCAGTTTTACACTTAGGTTTAGATTTACAGTTAGTGGCATCTGTGATACCTGATTTTCCCGGTGTCCCTGGAAGAATGGAACGGGTGCAAATTCTTTCTGAGCAAGATATTAGCGTGATTGTGGATTATGCTCATACGCCAGATAGCTTAGAAAATTTATTAAAAGCTGCACGTCCATTTATACCTGGTAAGATGATTTGTGTATTTGGTTGTGGCGGCGATCGCGATCGCACCAAGCGCCCAAAAATGGGTAAAATTGCCGCGGAATTAGCTGATTGGGCAGTAGTGACATCAGATAATCCCCGTACCGAAAACCCAGAACGGATTTTAGAGGATATTTTGGCGGGAATTCCCGAAACAGTAAAACCAACAGTAATTAGCGATCGGGCGATCGCCATTCGTACCGCTATTTTACAAGCACAACCCGGTGATGGCGTATTGCTTGCTGGCAAAGGTCACGAAGACTACCAAATTCTCGGCACCGAAAAAATCCATTTTGACGACCGAGAACACGCACGCGACGCCTTACACCAAAGACTGAATATACAATCTTAATTTGGGCATGGGGTATGGGGCACTTGTACTGAGTTTCGACTACGCTCAACTACCGCGTAGTCGAAACTCAGTACAAGTCTCCCCATCTCCCCATGCCCCATTCTCCATTCGCTTTTCATAATTGATGTTTCTTTCCGTGGGGATTTTGTAGAAAATGCACACATAAAGGTGAAAATCGAATACAGAAGTATTTCTTTGCTTCATCCTTATTGTGCTTGACTCATGAATGTTTCTTTGGCTAAGGATCTGTCTGTTTACCAACTGGTTATGGGAGTGCAAGCGCCTCCTAAACCATTGTCCCTCAGTCCAGCTACTCTACTATCACTGGTGAGAGCGCAAATTGACTTACTCATTGAGCAGCAAATTGCAGCCACTTTATGGGTGAAGCTACCACCAGAAAAAATTTGGCAATTAGAATTAGCCCGTTATCAATCGTCGGTGGGTGCATCTAGTCTCATCTATACTTGCCAAATTGAAGATATTGGGAAAGAGGGAAATGAGGACGCGGGGATGCGCGGACACGGGGATGCAAAGAGTAAAGAGGACACTGACACAGAGAAACGCGGTGACACGGAGAGTTATTTCTCCGCGTCTCCTGGTCTCTCAGTCATCACGTCTTCTGAAGCCGCGTCTTCCTTATCCCCCCATCACATCGTCGTCCACCTACCACCCCATAGCCAACTGCGACGAGAAAATTTTCTGATGGTGTTATCGCCCCAGTTTTGCAGTTTAATTTTGGCTCATCGACCACTTAAAAAACGTAAAAATAACCCACCTGGAAAAGTAAATACTAATAAAAATCAGCCGTTGCTGATTATCACTACTGTTGAGGGGAGAATAATTCAGCAAGTATTAAATGGTATCCAACAAGGAATTACGCCAGAATCATCCCCAATCTTACCTGCTAATTTTATTTGTCCAACAGTGCCTGAACCTATACTGATGAATCAATTGTTGGCAAAACAACTCCTGCGACAAGATGAAATTAATCGTCAAATCATCACAGTACGCACTAAAAAGTTGCAGCAGCAAAATCAAGAACTGCATAATAAAGAACAACTCAAAGATGAATACTTGAAAAATGTGTGTCAGGAATTGCGTACACCCCTGACACATATGAAAACAGCACTCTCCTTATTGAATTCGCCTAATCTCAAACCACCGCAGCGACAACGTTATTTACAGATGTTAAATACCCAGTGCGATCGCCAGAATTCTCTAATTAATGGTTTGTTGGATTTGGTGAAACTGGAACGTGATTTGGAGGGGACAACATTAGAATCAGTGCGTCTCTCAGAAATTGTGCCTGGAGTTGTCAGTACCTACCAACCTGTAGCCCAAGAAAAAGGAATTATGCTAGCTTACACCGTACCCACCGAACTTCCATCTGTTTGGTGCGTCAGTGGTGGGCTAAGGCAGATTGTGCTTAATCTACTGCACAACAGCATTAAGTTTACTCCTGACGGCGGTCAAGTATGGGTGCGTGCCCGTGTTCAAGGTGATTATGTGCAATTAGAATTCCGCGACACAGGTATCGGTATTGCCGAAAATGAAATTCCCAAAATCTTCGATCGCTTTTATCGTGTACGTACAAGTGCAACTGAAGATTATGGTGGTGCAGGGTTGGGGTTAACAATAGTACAGCAATTGCTGCTACGCTGTGGTGGTTCTATTTCTGTCAAAAGTAAATTAAATGAAGGTTCTACTTTTACAGTGCAATTAGCTAGTGTTCGTGATAGCCCAGGAGCGATCGCTACTGAAAAGGAGTGATAACTTATGATTATAGGCTGGGGTGTTATAGCAATCCTAAATGATTTGTAAAAAAAATTATCCCCCGATGCTTTGGGGGATTATAACTATCTAAAATTCCCACAAATGATTTAGGATTGCTATGCACTTTGCAAGTAGCTAAGGTATAAAATGCAGAAATTGAAATCAGACACAAACAGTTTCTAATTCTTACCGACGCCCTCTACAATACTCTGTACGTAGCTTGCTTCTCTGTTCGCGTAGCGTTCCGTAGGTAAGCTGAATTTATAGCGCTTCTCATTTGGATGCAATACATTTTGACCTCTCTCCTTTCAGGAGAGAGGCTTTGATGCTCACTCCCCTTCCCTCGCAGGGAAGGGGCTGGGGGTTAGGTTTGTATTTCACACAACTGAGAAGCGCTATATATACATTTTTGACATCTATATTTTACAGATGCCAAGTCAGAAATATTTCATCATATTGCTAAACAAACTCTATTTGCTGAAAAACCATAACAAATGAACAGAAAACCGATAAATTATCTATGTTAATAAATAATCAGACTTCTAATTCTTGAGCGCTCAATTCTGCTTTCACTCCTAAGTTCTAGCACCTGGTTTCTGTTTATTGCTAACTTCTAAGGGGAGGAAAATCGTTAATATTTCCCCATAGTGTGGACGCTGACGAACAATCAGTTTGCCACCGATCGCCTGAAACAAATGCTTGGTTGCGGCCATATTCAAACTAATCGTACCTGTTTCCGGTTGGAACATCAGCAGTTGACCAAGGGCTTTGCGAATTGGTGGCGTTGCTGTTGTGGCAGCAAGACTAGTATCTTTGCAAAAGAGTTGGGGCGATAATTGTAACTTCAGTTGATCTCCAGCCGGAATAACTTGTACTTGAATATGGCTACCAGCAGGTAAACTGCGAGTAAAATTCTCCATTAAACCAGTGAGTACCCGATCCAACATACTGGGATTGCTGACCACAGTTGGTAGTTGCTGGGGTAAAATAACATTTAAAGTTAAGTTCCGCCGATGTGCTGCTTGTTCCCAACGGGGAATGCTTTGCTGCAACACTTGATCTAAAGACATCGGCGTCAGTTGAGTTTTTGATGATTTTGCGGAAGTAGAAGTTTCCAGTTCTGCGGCTTTAAATAGTAACTCCATCCGGTCAATTTGCTCAGTACACTCGTGATCGATAACTTTTAAACGATCGATCGCACTGGTATCTAAGTCTCGCCGCTTCAACAGTAGGCGAGTCATGGTACGAATTGTTGTCAGAGGTGTACGGACTTCGTGAGCAAATGCTTGAAGTAATTCAATATCGGGATTGGGCATTGGAGATGGGTCATCCCTTCTCTGCGAGACGCTACGCGAACGACTTCGCTCAGGGCAAGTGGGCATGGGACATGGGTTATTTTCTTTGTCGTCCTTGTTCCCAGTCCCTAGTAAAGAGTCTTTAGTCTCTTCTGGTTCTGTTAATTCCTGAAGCAAGAGCTGGGTAAACTGAACCACAATGCGGTAATCTGATGCTACTGGAGAATACTGTTCTACCAATGCATCAAGTTCGCTAAAAAATTCGGGATTAGTCAGCATAACTCGCGCTCCTAGCGATCGCCAAGCTTGCTCTACTACTTCTGGTTCAAAAGAAAATGAAAATGTTTTTTTACCGTTTTTGTGTGTTGCTAAAACTAGTATTAATCTAAATTTATCTGTAAAAACTAAGCAAAACTGTTCTGCTGCCAGCGGATCGGCAGATAGCAAAGGAAGTACTGATTCATGAGGAGCAGTTTGATCGTCTTCAGGTGCTGCGTCAGCGTAGTCAAACCCAGACATCGCATTTGGCATCTGAAATGGCATCAGCGCCAAAGGATTAAATGGTTTTCCTGTAAAAGCTACTGTCTGTAAGCTTTGAGTCACTTTTGGGTGACTAAATAGGGGTGCTGGTGCAGCTAAAACTAATCCTTGGGTTGCATCACCTGAAACAGTTGCTAAAGTATTTAATAGCAATTGTTCTGTTGCTGCCAGGCTGACACGCCACTGGTGTTCTGCTTTCTCAGGTGAACATTCAGCCACACTTGATTGATTTTCAGCCAAGATTTCGCTCAGGCTTGGCAATATCCATTGGTACACAGGCTTTCACCCCTTAATTCAAGAGCGACTAACAGCGTCTAGTCTAGATTAGACATTTCACTATTACTTAAGAGGTTATAGCTATTTGTGTACAGATAACAGTCGTAGAACCGAACAATTCGGGGGCAATTTCCCCTCTAAATGCGATCGCTATTGTTGAAAACACTGGCGCTGACTTTTACCCCTGACAGGGCGATCGCAGCCAGAAACATTAACTTGCGTGGGTTGGGTTGAGCAACGAAACCCAACTTTTTTCGGGGTTTGTTGGGTTTCACTCGTATCCTACGGGATCTTACTACGACCCAAGTGTATTTAGGTAAAAGTGTGGAGTGTGGAATGACAAGAAGCTTACTGATAAGTAGTCCAACAAAATTAATTACACAATCTCATTGCCAAGGTGATGCTCCGCGAACGCTCGGAATGACTATAAATATTTTTATCCATCTATTTAATTTATTTTTTGATATTCATGAAGCGGTTTTTTCTATATTTTTCATCTAATTTCAGCCTCGTCATTATTTTGTACCTTTTCAACCTCCTTCAACTCACATTAAATTCATGAAAATTTAGGTAATCACGCTATAGGCGCGCTCAAGCGTAACTTGTCATGATGTATTTAATAAATATTTAAGCAAATTTAATTGCATATAGCAATCCTAAATCATCCTTCAAGCCAGCCAGATGCGCTCAGGATGAAATATTAAATTATCCATTTTTGACTTATTCAGGTAAGCTAAAATGAGCAATTTAGTTTGCACAAATACTTATTTTTACTGTAATTAACTTACTTTTTTAGCAATTGATTTAGATGCTTAATTCATAGGCACTCGGCACTAAAAGTATCTTTACGTTAGAGTTTATTTCAATGTAATTTTCAGTTGACCTAGACAAAATCCCTTCTCAGTCAACATCTTTGTCTCCATCAATAGTCACTTTTCAGAGATTCTGTTTATTCTCAATACTTGGAACCAATTTAACTATGTTTGAAAATCCACAATTTCGCATCGATTCCTCTCTCCCCAACTTGAATAATGCATCAAATTCTCTAGATAATAATTCGCTAAATCCTTTACAACCCGATTGGAAAGGATTCGGTTCACAGAAACTTTTGACATTAGCAGGTGAGACTCTCATCCACGCATGGCAAAACCAAACTAACCCAACCCAAGCATTGGTTTACGCTGCTGGGAGTATTTTTAAGAATAACTTTGCTGCTAATGCTCAGATTGCCTTCGGAGAAGCGTTTAATATAAACAAAGCAGAAGCATTAGGTGCTGATATCTTGGGTGGAAACTACGGTGTCTTGCCAGATTTACAATTTCTCTCTAATGCTGAGATGAATGGTGCTTTAGGTGCATACGCTAAAAGTAGGAACACAATCTACGTTAACAGTGTTTTTCTGAAAGAGAATTCAGCTAACCCAACCGCTATAGGTAAAGTTCTTGTTGAAGAGTCAGGACACTTTCTAGATGCTTATGCTAGTCCTGTTGACTCCCCTGGTGATGAAGGTGAGATATTGGCTAGACTAGTTCAGGGCAAAATATTCAATGAGGGTGAACTCATCCCATTGAAAGCTGAGGACGACTCTTCTGTTTTCACAATTAACGGAAAATCAGTATCTGTTGAACTTGCCTCTCCTTCAGATTTTGGCATTAATCTGAACTCTAATTCTTATACACAAGCAGGCGGTAATGTATTCAGATACACTGTGCTTGACCAGTGTACAGAATTTGCCTATGGACGTGCTCTAGAGAAAGGCTTAATCAATCCAAATAGTGGCGTTGGTGCAAAAATTCGTGGCAATGCGGGGCAATGGGATGATCAAGCAGGCTCTTGGAGTAAACAAATTACAGCCAATAGCTTTGTAGTGTGGGATGCTAATCAAGGCGGTGCAGGTAGTGTTGGACATGTCGCTTTCGTAGAGCGTGTCAATAGTAACGGATCTTTCGTAATCTCTGAGTTCAACTGGAACTACGGCGATGGCAAATTCAATTCTCGCACGATCGATCCGGGCACAAGCGCCTTTAACAGTGCCAAGTTCATTAACTTAGGCAGTAGCACTTTATTAGTTAACAACGAAGGATTTATTCGCCAACTGTATAGTGATGTTCTTGGACGTGAAACAGATTCCAGTGGTTTAAAGTACTGGTTAGGCCAAATGGCATCTGGTATGACATTAGCTCAAGTCCGTTCTGGTTTTGGATATAGTGATGAAGCCAAAGCAAAAGTAACTACTTTCTATCGTGATATTCTCGGTCGAGAACCTGATACTAATGGACTCCAAATTTGGCTAGATGCTTTGAGTAAAGATAAAACATTAGCTCAAGTCCGTTCTGGTTTTGGACATAGTGATGAAGCCAAAGCAAAAGTAACTACTTTCTATCGTGATATTCTCGGTCGAGAACCTGATACTAATGGACTCCAAATTTGGCTAGATGCTTTGAGTAAAGATAAAACATTAGCTCAAGTCCGTTCTGGTTTTGGATATAGTGATGAAGCCAAAGCAAAAGTAACTACTTTCTATCGTGATATTCTCGGTCGAGAACCTGATACTAATGGACTCCAAATTTGGCTAGATGCTTTGAGTAAAGATAAAACATTAGCTCAAGTCCGTTCTGGTTTTGGACATAGTGATGAAGCCAAAGCAAAAGTAACTACTTTCTATCGTGATATTCTCGGTCGAGAACCTGATACTAATGGACTCCAAATTTGGCTAGATGCTTTGAGTAAAGATAAAACATTAGCTCAAGTCCGTTCTGGTTTTGGACATAGTGATGAAGCCAAAGCAAAAGTAACTGCTTTCTATCGTGACATTCTTGGTCGAGACCCTGATGCTAATGGACTCCAAAGTTGGCTAGATGGATTGGGTAGAGGTATGACATTAGCTCAAGTTCGCTCTAGTATTGTTAATAGTGATGAAGCAAGAAGTAAATTTTCAACTATTAACATTTCAGTAGATTGGAACTCATCTGCTTACCGTCAAAACAACATATTTTGGAAATATGGATATGCACCAGACTCTGTTAATCCTCCCAGTCATAATTTAGACAGTTCTCTTGGCAACTGTACTTGGTATGCTAATGGTCGTTTACAGCAGTTAGGCTATAATGCAACCGTTCTCAACAAAATGAATGGAATGGCTTATGAATGGGATAATCAGGCTGCTAATGCTGGTGCAACAATTTCAGCTAAACCTCAAGTTGGTGCTATTGCTCAATGGGAATCTGGTCATGTAGCTGTAGTTGAACAAGTTAACCAAGATGGAACAATTGTAATTTCAGAGTCAAGTTACTGGTACAACGGTAAAAGCTACCTGTACAACACTCGTACTATCTTGGCAAGCAATCCAACTTGCTATATCTTAGTTCCCAAAGCGTAATGTACTCCGAAACCCAAAGTTAGCAATATCTAGATAGTAGGTTCTGATATCTTAGACAACAAGAGGTTGGTACGATTTCCTTGGGTGAACTCAAAAGGGAATTAGGTTTGTGAGTTACGAAGTAGAAATTGCTCCGGCTGCATGCAAAAAGACAGTTTGTCAATCAAGCATCTACGCTTTTTTGAGGTTGTGGATGAAAGATAGCGATCGCCTTTATGACTACCCAGAGTGCGATGTCTAACGACAAGCCGCTAAGCATCTACGCTTTCCTATTGTGAATGGTAGTCGCTATTGTTGAAAATACTAGCGCTGAGTTTTACTGCTGCTGGGGCGATCTTCGCTAATCGAACCGGGATTGTAATCACAAACTCTGCACCTTTTCCCGGAGATGAAATGCATTGCAAAGATCCACCATGCTTATCATGAATAATCTGGTAGCTGATCGATAAGCCCATACCAGTACCCTTACCAATTGGTTTCGTAGTGAAAAAAGGGTCAAATAAACGTGACTGGATTTCTTCTGAAATTCCGACTCCATTATCAGCAATCCGAATAATCGCATTCTCATTTACCTGTTCAGAAGAAATACGAATCAAGGGATTTGGACAAAGTTCTTTTTGGAAACAATCTTCTAAAGCATCGATTGCATTTGCCAAGAGATTCATAAATACCTGATTCATTTGCCCCGCAAAACACTGGATTTCAGGCATTTCACCATATTGTTTCACCACTTTAATCTCAGGACGATTATTTTGTGCCTTGATTCGGTGTTGTAAAATTAACAGGGTACTATCGATTCCTTCATGGAGATCGACTGTTTTGAACTCAGCTTCATCCAAACGCGAGAAAATTCGTAGACTGAGAACAATTTCCCGAATGCGTTTAGCCCCCATCTTCATTGAGCTTAACATCTTAGGCAAATCTTCTGTTAGATACTCAATATCTGCTTCTGCGTTAGCATTTTTAATTTCTGGTTCTGGATTAGGATAATAATTTTGATAAAGCTTAATTAATAGCAGCAGTTGTTGAGTGTAATCATCAGCGTGTTGGAGATTGCCGTAGATAAAATTAACCGGATTATTGATTTCATGGGCAACTCCCGCCACTAGCTGACCCAGACTCGACATTTTTTCTGATTGAATTAATTGGATTTGGGTTTTTTTCAGGTCTTTCAGAGCTTGCTGAAGTTCTGCTTCTGCCTGTTGGCGCTCGGAAATTTCATCTCGTAATTGTTCATTAGCATTGACCAACTTATGTCTAGAATATTGGAGATCGTCTGCCATTTTGTTGAACGAGGCGGCTAACTCGCCAATCTCATCCTGCGAGTGAATATTCACTCTGGTATCCAGCTTACCTTCAGCCAGATTCATCACAGCTTGCTGGAGTTGTTTAATTGGATTAGAGATGGTTATGGAGAGTAGATAACCGACTGCTAAGGCAAAGATGCCACATGCCAAACTAATAATCGATGTGACAATAATATTTTTATGGGCTATTGCTAGTGCTGCTTTATAAAGCGGTGTATATTCCAAAATTACTGCACCCATTGTTTGATGGTTGCTCGTCTTAAAAGCAACAGCAATCAATTGAATCCCCTTCGGATATTCAGGACTGATCTCAACATATGTTCTTGGGATACCATCGTCAATGGTTTTACCAACTTCATTATTGCGATCGCTATCTAATCGCGTACCAATGTCTGCCGTAACTACATCTGCCAGAATGATTTTATTGCGGTCTACAATCTCGAGATCGCGCTGACGCTTTTTGTGTAGCGATTCCACATGCTCTTGCAAATGGGCTAAGATCAGATCTTGCGATCGTATTTCGTGCTGTTCAAGCTCATGACTGACGAAATATCCCAGTAATCCGGCGACTTCTTCAGCCTCTTGTTCAGCAAGATACTTAGCTATCTTCAATTGTTGATTAGCACTAATTGCACCAATAATTCCTGAGAGAGTAGCCATTCCTAGAATACCTAAAATTAATTTTTGACTAATTTTCATCCCTGACTCAAAACCTCAAGTGCTGGCTACTGTCTTAATTCAGTTTTCGGGAGTTTGCCCTTTTTCTAAAATTCCCACTTCTTGGTCTGAAAGCTACAGAGTCAAGATGCTCGACCAAAATCTTTAATTTCGTTCTATTTTGGCGATGCCTACGGCTGGCTACGCCTACGCCTTTTTTTGAGTAGATTAGCAATAGACTATCTCAAAGGCACTTTATTTTATGACTTCTTTTGAAACCCCAGTTGAAAATTTGGTGCTAGTTGCTGGTGCAACTGGTGGAGTTGGGCAACTAGTGGTAGGTAAACTCCTAGAAAAAGGTTTTAGGGTTCGCGTATTAACACGTAATGCCAAAAAAGCTGAGGAGATGTTTAATCAAAGAGTAGAAATTGCCGTTGGTGACATCCGTAAGCCAGCTACACTCCCAGCCGCAACCCAAAATGTCACCCACATCATTTGCTGTACTGGAACCACTGCCTTTCCCTCTACAAGATGGGAGTTCGATCAACCCCCGAACTTGATTGAATGGGGAGTAACCTTTCTTAACCCTCAATCTAGTCAAGCTAAGGCAAAAAATAGTCCAGCAAAAATCGATGCCCAAGGTGTCACCAACCTTGTAGCAGCAGCACCTGGAAATTTACAGCGATTCGTTTTCGTCTCCTCCTGCGGAATTCTCCGTAAAAATCAGTTTCCCTTCAGCATTCTCAATGCATTCGGCGTCTTGGATGCCAAAGAGAAGGGCGAAGAGTCCATCATTAATTCAGGATTACCCTACAGCATCATCCGCCCAGGACGCCTGATTGACGGACCTTATACCTCATACGACCTCAACACCCTCCTCAAAGCAAAAACAGGGGGCAAATACGGTGTGGTACTTGGGACAGGGGATAAACTCTCAGGCGATGCCAGCCGAATTGACGTAGCAAACGTTTGTGTAGAATGTCTTTTTCATCTAACTAGTTCCAGAAAAATTTTTGAACTAGTCAACCAGGGACAAAGACCGCCTGTGATTAATTGGGAAAGTCTTTTCTGTCAGCTTGAATAACTGTTGATGAGTGCTGAGTGCTATACATAGATAGCGTGGCGTTTAGTCAGTGCTGAGTTTAGAGTTAGCACTTAGGAGTTTATTATTTCTCTCCCCATACCCAATGCCCAAATAAATCAAATTACTGAAGCGATCGGGCCTTTTAATTTCCTTGTCTCCTAAGTAATTCTATACTTTATTACCTTTGAAGACGGCAAACACCACTCAGACGTTACGGTTCACCCTAATTACTGAAAGTATTAATTCTCATACATTAGACAAAGTGATAGACAAAGTGAAAGCAAATCAATCCATGAATTGACTAAAAACACAATTTAGTTAGTTTAACCGTCCCAAGCAAGGTTCGGGAAACCACCCTTCATGGACTGGCTACCACTAAGCTTCAGTATATATATCAGCATAGTCTGGAGTTTTAACCCCAGCAAAGCCAAATCAAAGGTATTCATGCTGAATTGGCTGATTTATTGACCCTATTGGTTCAAAATTTAGTCCTTTATATTCTCATTCATTCATTTGTAGTTATACGGAGCCAGCACCTAAAATGGCAAAAGTAGTTGGAATTGACTTAGGAACAACGAACTCCTGCGTGGCAGTGATGGAAGGTGGTAAACCCACAGTAATTGCTAATGCTGAAGGTTTTCGGACAACGCCATCAGTAGTTGCATTTGCGAAAAATGGCGACAACTTGGTTGGCCAAATCGCCAAGCGCCAAGCGGTGATGAACCCCGAAAATACGTTTTACTCAGTCAAACGCTTTATCGGACGCCGCTACGACGAAGTGAGTAACGAAGCAACGGAAGTTTCTTACAAAGTCCTCAGCAGCAACGGGAATGTCAAATTAGATTGTCCTATCGCTGGTAAACCATTTGCTCCTGAAGAAATTTCTGCAAAAGTTCTTCGAAAACTAGTTGAAGATGCTAGCAAATATCTCGGTGAAACTGTAACCCAAGCTGTAATCACTGTACCTGCATACTTCAACGACTCCCAGCGACAAGCCACCAAAGACGCTGGTAAAATTGCTGGGATTGAAGTTCTACGGATTATCAACGAACCTACTGCTGCTTCTCTGGCATACGGGTTTGATAAGAAGAGTAACGAAACCATCTTAGTATTTGACTTGGGTGGCGGTACTTTCGACGTATCCGTACTGGAAGTTGGTGATGGAGTTTTTGAAGT
The DNA here is from genome assembly GCF_043099735.1 of Nostoc sp. C117. Lineage (NCBI taxonomy): Bacteria > Bacillati > Cyanobacteriota > Cyanophyceae > Nostocales > Nostocaceae > Nostoc > Nostoc sp. C117. The sequence goes on along the minus strand of NZ_CP170991.1, from coordinate 7,284,711 downwards.
ACTAGCCACATCTGGGGATACCCATCTCGGTGGTGACGACTTCGATAAGAAAATAGTTGACTTCTTAGCTGAAAAGTTCAAAAAAGACGAAGGTATTGAGCTACGCAAAGACAAACAAGCTTTACAACGTCTGACTGAAGCCGCAGAAAAAGCGAAAATTGAGCTTTCTAGTGTTACCCAAGCAGAAATCAACCTGCCATTTATCACTGCTACCCAGGACGGGCCTAAGCACCTGGATACAACTCTGACTCGTGCGAAATTTGAAGAACTTTGTTCTGACTTAATCGACCGTTGTCGTGTCCCAGTAGAAAACGCTCTGCGGGATGCCAAATTAAGCAAAGGCGATATTGATGAAGTAGTGTTAGTTGGTGGTTCTACTCGCATTCCCGCAGTCCAACAGATTGTGAAGCAGGTATTGGGTAAAGACCCCAACCAAAGTGTCAACCCGGATGAAGTTGTAGCAGTTGGTGCAGCGATTCAAGCCGGGGTACTAGCTGGTGATGTTACTGGCATTTTGCTCTTAGACGTAACACCGCTATCTTTGGGTGTGGAAACATTGGGCGGCGTGATGACCAAAATTATTCCCCGCAACACCACAATTCCCACCAAGAAATCTGAAGTATTTTCCACCGCTGTCGATGGTCAAACCAACGTAGAAATTCACGTCCTTCAAGGTGAACGCGAATTTTCTAATGATAACAAGAGTTTGGGAACCTTCCGCCTCGATGGTATTCCTCCTGCACCACGCGGCGTCCCCCAAATTGAAGTGGTGTTCGACATTGACGCCAACGGTATTCTTAACGTCACCGCCAAAGACAAAGGCACTGGTAAAGAACAGTCCATCAGTATAACTGGGGCTTCTACCCTGGATAAAAATGACGTTGACCGTATGGTAAGAGAAGCTGAACAAAATGCTTCATCTGACAAAGAACGGCGTGAGAAGATAGAACGCAAGAACCAAGCCGACTCCTTGGCATACCAAGCTGAAAAGCAGCTACAAGAATTGGGTGATAAAGTTCCCGCTGCTGACAAAACCAAAGTCGAAGGTTTAGTGAAAGAACTGCGGGAAGCTGTTGCTAAAGATGATGATGAGCAAATCAAAAAGCTCACCCCAGAATTGCAACAAGCGCTATTCGCCGTTGGTAGCAACATCTATCAACAAGCTGGTGGCGGTACTGCACCAGGTGCTGAACCCCAAGATAGCGGTTCCGCTTCTTCTGGTACTGGTGATGATGTGATTGACGCTGATTTTACAGAAAGTAAATAAATAATTATCCTATTTCTTTGGGGAATAAATAGGATTGTGTTCTTTAATATTGCCCACACAAGCATTAGCTTGTGTGGGGATTTTTATATACAGATTTGCATAGCTTCTAGCCTAGAGTGACAAAAGCGGTTGACGGAAGAGGCTATGTCCGTAATGGATGAAAGAAACCAATAGATATCTTCGATAATGTAAAGAAAGATAGTCCTGATATTCATTTACTTATTAGACTGGAAAAGAATCTATCCAACCCATAAGTATGTTTCCCTGATTTGCTGACTACAACTTCGTCTCCTGCAAGCAAATATACCTCATTTGCTCGAAACAAATGCTTGCGGAAAAATAGCCAAAACAACGTCGCCCAAGGGATTACTGTATGAAAAAACCGCAACATCGTCCGATAACTACCACCAATGCCTGCCCAACGGGAGATTCCCAACATCGTGACTCGTCCGCTCATCGCTAACATGGCCAGGATTATTTGGTTCAACTGCCGCATCGTTGTAGCGTTTATCTGCGGTAGCAGGCATTGTAAGAGTGATAGGATGTCGAACATGGGCGAATTGTAGTTTTTGAGTTGTCGTTTGGGAAGACAACAACTCTACTACAGAGCGCCCTCTCTCTTCATACTCTTGTTTTGGCGAAGGTATTGAAAAGTGGAATCATTTTGTCAATAAGGTTCACAAATGAAACTAATCTTAGCAATATGTCTTATTGACAATAGATGAAAACAGAGCTTTGGACCGAACAACGATAATTCATGGCTTTTGAGGATTTCTTATCCCAAACTCAGGTTTTGACAAAAAGTTTTAACCTTCGTAACAAAGAAAACCCCCTAGCAATGTTGAGAGCTAGAGGGTTTTCTTTTAGGTAAGAATAAACCTGGCATCGAGCTATTTTTGCGTAGGGCTACCCCTAAACTATCGTTGCCGCAACAGCGTTTCACC
>NZ_CP170991.1:3867500-7280000 GCF_043099735.1 Nostoc sp. C117 | reverse complement strand
CCCTCGCGGTACTGGTTCACTATCGGTCACACAGTAGTATTTAGCCTTACGAGATGGTCCTCGCTGATTCACATGGGATTCCTCGTGCCCCATGCTACTCGGGATTCAGCTACTATCCTTAAGTTTTCGATTACAGGACTTTCACCTTCTCTGGTGCAGTATTTAGCTGCTTCATCTAACCGCTAGATTCGATATTGCTGTCCCACTACCCCAAGAAGTAAACCTCTTGGTTTAGGCTCTTCCCCGTTCGCTCACCACTACTTAGGGAATCTCTGTTTGATTTCTCTTCCTCCAGCTACTAAGATGTTTCAATTCGCTGGGTTGGCTCTTTCCTGCCTATATATTCAGCAGGTAGTACATAGGGTTGCCCCATTCGGACATCTCCGGATCTCTGTTTGCTTCCAACTCCCCGGAGCATTTCGTCGGTAACCACGTCCTTCGTCGCCTCTGTGTGCCTAGGTATCCACCGTAAGCCCTTATTAGCTTGACCACTTTCTCTTTTGCTACATTTGCATTCACTCAACATCCATAAAGAATGCCTGTGTCTGCCTGCTTTTTTCGCGTTACTATGCAGTTTTCAAGGTTCTGGCTGAGTTCTAACCCAGCAGTCTGACTACTAATTAGTCATGTTGCTGAATTTTATTCTCTGTTTTAGACTTTTTTGGCAGTTGCCACAGGTGGAGGTTAGCGGACTCGAACCGCTGACATCCTGCTTGCAAAGCAGGCGCTCTACCAACTGAGCTAAACCCCCAAATCATAATTTGTAATTCTTAGTTCTTAATTCGTAGTTAATTACGAATTACAAATTAGAAATTACTAATTACTTTCAGGTGGGCCATCCTGGACTCGAACCAGGGACCTCACCCTTATCAGGGGTGCGCTCTAACCACCTGAGCTAATAGCCCATATCGAACCAAATCATAGTTTGAAAGTTTTCAACAAGTAAGAAGCGACCGACCTAGGTTAGACCATCTCAATATCTATTCACTGTTTGTTTTCGATATTTGAGGGGTGTAGGTCTCCCTAAAAAGGAGGTGATCCAGCCACACCTTCCGGTACGGCTACCTTGTTACGACTTCACCCCAGTCACCAGTCCTGCCTTAGGCATCCTCCCCCCCGAAAGGTTGGAGTAATGACTTCGGGCACTACCAGCTTCCATGGTGTGACGGGCGGTGTGTACAAGGCCCGGGAACGAATTCACTGCAGTATGCTGACCTGCAATTACTAGCGATTCCTCCTTCACGCAGGCGAGTTGCAGCCTGCGATCTGAACTGAGCTACGGTTTACGGGATTAGCTTGCATTCGCATGCTTGCTGCCCTCTGTCCGTAGCATTGTAGTACGTGTGTAGCCCAAGGCGTAAGGGGCATGCTGACTTGACGTCATCCCCACCTTCCTCCGGTTTGTCACCGGCAGTCTCTCTAGAGTGCCCACCCGAAGTGCTGGCAACTAAAAACGAGGGTTGCGCTCGTTGCGGGACTTAACCCAACATCTCACGACACGAGCTGACGACAGCCATGCACCACCTGTGTTCGCGCTCCCGAAGGCACTCTTAACTTTCATCAAGATTCGCGACATGTCAAGCCTTGGTAAGGTTCTTCGCGTTGCATCGAATTAAACCACATACTCCACCGCTTGTGCGGGCCCCCGTCAATTCCTTTGAGTTTCACACTTGCGTGCGTACTCCCCAGGCGGGATACTTAACGCGTTAGCTACGGCACGGCTCGGGTCGATACAAGCCACGCCTAGTATCCATCGTTTACGGCTAGGACTACTGGGGTATCTAATCCCATTCGCTCCCCTAGCTTTCGTCCCTCAGTGTCAGTTGCGGCCTAGCAGAGCGCCTTCGCCACCGGTGTTCTTCCTGATCTCTACGCATTTCACCGCTACACCAGGAATTCCCTCTGCCCCGAACGCACTCTAGCCGTGTAGTTTCCACTGCCTTTACAAGGTTGAGCCTTGCTCTTTAACAGCAGACTTACACAGCCACCTGCGGACGCTTTACGCCCAATCATTCCGGATAACGCTTGCATCCTCCGTATTACCGCGGCTGCTGGCACGGAGTTAGCCGATGCTTATTCCTCAGGTACCGTCATTGTGTTCTTCCCTGAGAAAAGAGGTTTACAACCCAAGAGCCTTCCTCCCTCACGCGGTATTGCTCCGTCAGGCTTTCGCCCATTGCGGAAAATTCCCCACTGCTGCCTCCCGTAGGAGTCTGGGCCGTGTCTCAGTCCCAGTGTGGCTGATCATCCTCTCAGACCAGCTACTGATCGTCGCCTAGGTGCGCTCTTACCACACCTACTAGCTAATCAGACGCGAGCTCATCTTCAGGCAGCAAGCCTTTCACCTCTCGGCACATCCGGTATTAGCCACCGTTTCCAGTGGTTGTCCCAGACCTGAAGCCAGATTCTCACGCGTTACTCACCCGTCCGCCACTAGCTCCGAAGAGCCCGTTCGACTTGCATGTGTTAAGCATACCGCCAGCGTTCATCCTGAGCCAGGATCAAACTCTCCGTTTTGGTTTGTTTGTTTTTAGCTCTATAGCTGCTCTTTTTTAACTTCAGCTTAGTTATCTTATTTTCTTGACGCTAACCACTTGTTGTATAATGGCTTTCAAACTATAATATTTTCAAGGTTCGGTGTTCCTTGCAGCGTCGCTTCTTTTCGCTCGGCTTCAGGCACTTATTCAATATAGCGAACCTCCTTTAACCTGTCAACTACTTTTCCAAAATATTTTTTGGAAGCTTTTTGTGTTCTCTGAAACTGCCCACAGTGCTTGGTTGTAGGCAACAATAGTTTATGCACTGTGTTGAGTAAGGAAGGGTGAAGCGTGAATTTTCAGTCGGTAATAGCTTTATTACATGAGTTTTGGGGCGATCGCGGTTGTCTCATAGCCCAGCCCTACGACATTGAGAAGGGAGCTGGTACTAAAAATCCTCAGACGTTTTTAAGAGCATTGGGACCGGAACCGTGGGCTGTGGCGTATGTTGAACCTTGCCGCCGCCCGACAGATGGACGCTACGGCGAAAACCCCAACCGCTTCCAACACTATTATCAGTATCAAGTCCTAATTAAGCCTTCCCCAGATAATATTCAGGAGATTTATCTCGATTCCTTAAGGGCTTTAGGTATTCGTCCTGAAGATCACGATATTCGGTTTGTAGAGGATAACTGGGAAGATGCGACGGTGGGTGCTTGGGGTACTGGGTGGGAAGTCTGGTTAGATGGGATGGAAATTACTCAATTTACCTACTTCCAACAATGTGGGGGAATCGATTGTCGCCCTGTGTCAATTGAGATTACATATGGGTTAGAGCGATTGGTGATGTACCTTCAGGAAGTAGAGGCGATTACTAAGATTCATTGGACGGACAACATTACTTATGGTGATGTTTATCTACAGGCGGAGATTGAGCAGTGTACCTACAATTTTGAAGCGTCGAACCCTGAACTGTTACTGACACTGTTTAATTTATATGAGCAGGAAGCTACCCAATTGACGGAGCGAGGATTGGTCTTGCCTAGCTTAGATTATGTAATGAAGTGTTCGCATACTTTCAATCTGCTGGATGCTAGAGGTGTGATTTCGGTGACGGAAAGAACTCGTTACATTGCTAGGATTCGTAATTTGGCGAGGAAGATTGCTCATTTATATGTTGAGCAAAGGGAGAAGTTGGGTTTTCCGCTGCTGAATAAGGCTGTTTCGCAACCAGTTTTGCCGTAATTGGTTTGACCTTTTATTCCAGGCTAGGCATACCTCTATAATTTAGCTATTGCTAAAGGTCAGAAATACTGTTAAATGTTGAGTCAATATTAAGGCTACAAGGATAAAGCCCGCAAAAGCGGGCTTTGTTTGTATAAAATTGATCGATTATAGTTCAGCACAAGCATCTAGATTTTTCAGCGTTGCTAATTGAAAATATGAAATTGACTCACGAGGAGACACAGCACTTCGGCTCATTTCGGCTACGCTCAATGACCAACGCTCAGTGATCGGCACAGAGAGTAAGAGTTTTGATATCCAAATTCAGAAATGCCAATTTTTCTCTATTGCTGCTCTAGTTGTTTTTGAGCGATCTGCAAATTTTGTGCCAGGTGCTTTACATAAAACTTTATGATTCAAACCAGTGGTGTAATTATTTGTCTTGGCTATATTCTTGGGTTGCTGTTTACAGCTGTTCCTTGGGGTGGTGTATGGGTTTTGCTTCTGGGGATAGTGGGAGCAATTTTTTTTAGAAGACGCAGCATCATTTCACGGAAATTTGCTCAGAAACCAGAAAATGTTGGAGGCAAAACTAAGACAGCGGTTAACACTTGGCAAAGTACTGCCCATCCTCGAATATGGCTAGCCGCTGCTTTGGTTGGATTATTGGCAAGTCTGTATTTTCAATGGCGAGTACCGCAACCTGGTGCAAAAGATATCAGTCAGTTTGTTCCACCTGGTAATAGCAGTAATCAAGAACAACTTGTGATTGTTCGCGGCGAAGTCGCTAGTAATCCGCGCTTAACTCGCAGTCAGCGAGGACAATTTTGGTTGGAAGCAAGCCAGATAGATGAGGTGAAAAATGAAAAAGGCTCAGTCGGTGTCCCAAAAGGGGTGACAGGCAAATTGTATGTGACAGTTCCGATACTTCAGGCTACTGGTTTATATCCTAGTCAACAAATCGCTGTGACTGGGATTTTGTACAAACCAAAGGTGGCTTCTAATCCTGGTGGTTTCGATTTTCAGAAGTTTCTCAAGCAAGAAGGAACGTTTGCTGGTTTGATTGGGCGACAAATTAGTGTTTTGGAACAAGAACGTAAATGGGGATGGTGGCAAATTCGGGAGCGAATTGTACGATCGCAAGTTAGTAGCTTAGGTATCCCTGAAGGTCCACTTGTTAGTGCAATGGTTTTAGGTAGCAAAGCTGTGGATTTACCCTACGATATCCGCGATTTATTTGTAAAAGCAGGATTAGCTCATGCTTTAGCTGCTTCGGGGTTTCAAACTTCGTTGATTTTGAGTGTGATATTACAGTTAACGAAGCGGGCAAAAAAAGGAACGCAATTTATCCTTGGGCTTTTGGGTTTAATCATTTTTCTCAGCTTAACAGGTTTTCAGCCTGCGGTTCTTAGAGCCGTAATTATGGGTTTTGCTGCATTAGTTGGTCTATTACTAAAAAGGAAGGTAAAACAGTTTGGATCGCTGCTATTAGCTGCAACACTGTTATTACTATTTAATCCGCTATGGATTTGGGATTTAGGTTTTCAGTTAAGTTTTTTGGCAACACTGGGATTAATTGTAACAGTACCGACAATTATTGATGGTTTGGCTTGGTTACCACCGGCGATCGCTTCTTTGATTGCCGTTCCTGTAGCTGCTACAATTTGGACTTTACCTGTGCAACTTTTTGTATTTGGAGTTGTACCAACCTACAGTTTGTTGCTGAATGTGCTTAGTACTCCATTTATTTCTATTCTTAGTATAGGTGGGATCATCAGTGCCATAGCAGCATTAATTTGGACTCCGGCAGGAAGCCTTTTAGCTGGGGTTTTGCATTATCCTACTGATTGGCTAATTAAGTTAGTGGAACTTTTTAGTAATTTGCCAGGAAACTCTGTTGCTGTGGGCAGCATCTCAAATTGGCAGATGTTGGCAATTTATGGACTAATTATTTTAGTTTGGCTAGTGGGTTGGTGGCAACGGCGTTGGTGGTTTGCTGGTATAATTGCAGTTGCTTTAGTACTCATCCCCCTTTGGCATTCTGCGAATACATTATTTAGAATAACGATATTAGAATCTGGTACGGAACCGATTGTGGTTGTTCAAGATAAAGGAACTGTAACTGTAATTAATAGTGGCGATCAAGGTACAGGACGCTTCACAATTTTACCGTTTTTGCAACAGCAGGGGGTAAATCAAATTAATTGGGCGATCGCTACTGACTTTCAAAGCAATGAAAGTAATGCTTGGTTAGAATTATTGGAACGTTTACCAATCAAAAATTTTTATGAATATTCCCCAAAACCAGATAATTCCATTGCAACTGATGCAATTCAAGAGGAACTACAAAAACATCAAGGTTCTTATCAATCTTTAGCAGTCGGTCAAGCTGTACAAGCTGGTTCCATAGTTGCACAATTAATCAACGACGAATTACCTATTTTACAATTGCAAATTTTAGATCGTAACTGGCTATTCGTAGGTAATATCAAGTCTCAAGAAGTACAACAGCTGGTTAAAAATGGCAGTTTGCCTCCACCACAAGTACTCTGGTGTGCGCCTCAATCATTGAAAGATTTAGTTCTTGCTTTGAAACCAGAAGTGGCGATCGCTTCTTCTGCTGCTAATCTTGATGACAAAACGTTATCTCAGTTGAATCAAACCAAAACAAAACTTTTTTTTACAGGACGAGATGGGGCTATTCAATGGTCACCTAATGGTCAGTTTGAACCGTTTATTGAAGCATCAGAAAATAATTCTTCTGTCTTATAAAAAATTTATAAATCGGTGTTAAATCCCATGACAATATACTTTTATAGCACTCGTGAACAATATGGCTGTTTCTCTAACTTTTCACCCCACGGCTTTGAGTTAGATGGGTTATATTGGCCAACTAGCGAACACTACTTTCAAGCACAAAAGTTTGTGGGTACGCCTCATTACGAACAAATCCGCCTGGTTAAAATGCCTAAAGATGCTGCAAGAATGGGTCGTGAGAGAACCCGTCCACTTCGTCAAGATTGGGAACAAGTCAAAGACGAAATTATGCGCCAAGCCGTACTATGTAAATTTAAAACTCATTTAGATATTAGGGATATTCTACTTTCCACAGGTAATGAAGAAATTGTTGAAAATTCTCCCATCGATTTTTACTGGGGTTGCGGAGCCGATGGTAGTGGTAAAAATATGTTAGGAAAAATTTTAATGGAGGTGCGAGAAATTCTACATCATATCGACAGTAGAGATGTTGATAATAGTACTGTAAAATAATATTGTTACGATGAAGACTTACTCCAATACTAGAGTCTTAAAACAAAAAGCAGACTATTCAAAGTAATCGATAATTAAAGTGGCAATCTTCACAAGAGAAGTAGTTTAGTATTCATGCTGTGGTCAACCAGGATCATGAAAGATACATTCCGGTTTTGGGAACACTAGATTTACCACCAGACTTAACAGGAAGGGGTTGATGTCTAAAGACAGATGGAATAATAGATCGAAAAATACAGTTCCCCTGCAACTACCCATAACATACCTAAAACCAGTGAAGCGCAATACAATTACCCATAACTTTGACCCTGGTTCACATGCAGAAATACTACTTCCACAGGAAAGTGACGATCGTTTATCCGAAGCGTCTCGGTTACTACGACAAGGTATTCAACAGCAGCAAGCTGGTGAATTAATCGCCGCGATGAAGTCGTTACAACAATCGTTGGGACTATTTCAGGCAATTGGGGATGTTCAAAAACAAGCACAGGTACTTTCTTTTTTAGGATTGGTAACTTATAGCGCAGGGGACTACAAGACTGCCATATCCTACTCTCAACAGTGTATGTCTTTGAGCCAGCAGACCTCAGATTTAGCATTGCAGATGCAAGCACTTTCCCATTTGGGCAATGCATACCGTCATTTAAATGACTATAACAAGGCTATTGAGTTTCTGGAAAAGTGTTTGAAAATAACCCAGCAGCTACAAGATAAACGAAGTCAAGTAGCAGCACTAAATAATTTGGGATTGGTATATAAATCTTTAAGTAATTTTACACAAGCTATTGAGTATCAGGAACAAAGCCTAGAAATTGTGCGCGAACTCAAAGATAACTGGGGCGAAGAGCAGGTACTTAAAAATTTGGGTAATGCTTGGTATGCTTTGAACAATTATCCCAAAGCGATCGCCTATTATGAACAGTGTGTAGTATTAGCACGGTCTTTAAAAAATGTTCGCAGTGCTTCTCAAGTGCTAAAAAATCTGGGTTATGCTTGCTATGCCTTAGGTGATTATGTCAAAGCCATTAAGTATTATGAAGAGCGGTTGCAATTAGCCAAAGAAATTCAAGACAAGCGTAGTGAGGAACAGTCTTTAGGTAGTTTAGGAGTTGCTTGCGAAGCTTTGGGTGATTATAACAAAGCAATTACATATCATGAAGAACGTTTGCTGTTAGCTAGGAATATCAAAGATCGACGCAGTGAAGAAGATGCTCTTGCTCATCTGAAAGCTGCTTGCTACGCCTTGGGTGATTATGCTAAAGCCATGCAATACCAGTAAACAACATTTCCAAATAGTTAAAAAGCAAGACAGGGAAACAATTCCAAATTCCAAATTACTCGCACACATCCGTTTCGCCCATTGTTTTTTGTTGCTGGAGATATACGAGAACTTCTAATGTCTCTACTTGGGGGAATTGTGCGTAAAAATTACTAACACTTGAGAAAGCTTCTGGTGTCTTCAAGACAATTATGCGATCGCCCCATTGATTTAACCAGGGTAGCAATTTTGGTGGCGCGACTGGAGTACACAGCCAAACAGCTGCCGGAGAAAGGGCTTTGACGGCAATTGCTGCTACCGCTATAGTCATACCTGTGGCAATGCCATCATCAACTAAAATGAGCGTAGCATCCTCTGCATTCACCTGGGGACAAGCAGAAATTAATTGCCTCTCCAGAAACTGAGCTTGCTTGATGGCTTTATTTAAAGCTATTTCTCGCCAGCGCACATCATCTTTAAAGCGAAATAGCTTTTGCTCACTCCAGATAACATTTCCACAAGTAGTCACTGCACCAATTGCCAACTCTGGGTTTTCTGGATGGCTAATTTTTTTCGCTACAATTATCGTCAACGGACAACCCAAAAGACGTGCTATTGGTGCTGCTACTGGTACACCACCTCTTGGCAAAGCGTAAACAATTGGTACAGGCTTTACCCCAGAATCAATAGTTTGCTGAGTCAAAACATTATGAATCACTCGCGCCAATTCTTCACCCGCATGGGTGCGATCGGCAAAAAGTGGGGTATGTGACATAAGTTTCCCCCAGCATATTACGACGGCACTACTTTTATCATGACTGAATTATGTCTCAAATTAACTGATAAAATAAGATTTGTATAAATAATAAGTATTCAGTAAAAGTCTATTTTTGAAGTCTATTTCTGATAAGTCTCTAAACAAAGACATACTTAAGTCATATAAGACAGCTGGTGCTAATACCAAAATCCTAATTTTCATGAGCAGCGAAACCCAACTCAGCCTCTTCGACGATTCAAGCTTTAACCAACGAGATCTGATACCTACTGATTCTAAAATTCCTATCCCTCCTGGAACTTATTCCACTATCACTGAGTTGACTGAGCATTGCGATCGCTGTCACCGTTGTGTACTAGGAGACACTCGTACTCATACTGTTGTCGGACGTGGCAATCTCCAAGCACCAATCATGGTTGTGGGGGAAGCGCCTGGTCAAAATGAAGATGAAACTGGTTTACCATTTGTCGGCAAATCAGGACAGTTGCTGGAAAAAATTCTAGCATCTGTAAATTTGAGTACTGAGCAAGATGTATACATTGCCAATATTAATAAATGTCTCGGTGGTTATACCAGAATCATCACAGAAGAAGGTTCTAAACGACTTAACTGGATTGTCAAACATCAGTGGTCAGGTAAAGTGTTGAGTGTTGATAGTAATGGCAGCCTAGTTTGGAAACAAGTAACTGGTTGGTATCGGTCTGGGCTTGCAGGAAGGCAGCTTTACAAAGTCTTTTTTCCAGATGGTAAATGTAACAACAAAGGTGAAGTTGGCTATATTGCTACAGCAGATCATCAAGTACTTACCCGTAGAGGCTGGATTACCGTTGAAGAATTACAAGACGATGACTTAGTTGCAACTGGTACACCTGCTCCTGGAAGCAGAGGGTTGCAAGTATTACTAGGGTCTTTACTAGGTGATGCTTGTATTAGTTCCAGTGGTCAGTTTTTGGAAAATCATAGTATTCAACAAGCAGCTTATTTAAAACTCAAAGCAAGAGTATTAAATGGTTTTCGACCACAGTTAAAAGAATATCTAGCCAAGTCACAAAATGGCAAAACTTATCAATCTCTGAGCATGGGACTGGCAAAAACCTATTATTTGCACGACCTACGCGAGGAATGGTATCCCAATAATAAAAAAGATTTTCCCATAACAGCACTAGAAAAACTAGACAATTTTGGGTTAGCTATTTGGTACATGGATGATGGTTATTGGCGAAGAAAAACCAAAGATGGGCAAATAAGAAAAAGTATTGATGTTGAAATTGCTTTAGGAAACATCACACCAGAAACGGCTCAAAAAGTTGTTAAATATTTTGAGACTCAAGGCTACAGAACATACGCAGTTTTTAAGTCTACTTGGAGACTATTTTTTAGATATGGTGAAGGCATTCGCTTTTTAGAAAATATTGCTGAATACATTCCTGCGTCTATGCGATATAAATTGCCAGAGGAACTGCATAGTATTCCATTTAACATAGAAGTTTATCAAGAAGAAGCAGTTGTCACCTACTGGAAACCAGTTATTAAAAAACTATTACCACCAAAGCCAGATTTTGACGTAGTTTACTGTATTGATGTTGAAGACACAGCCAATTTTGTGACACCCGCAGGTGTTGTACATAATTGCCGCCCACCAGAGAATCGTGTACCTACTACACAAGAAGTGACGGCTTGCAAACCCTATTTACTAGAACAAATTCGCCTAGTTGACCCGAAAATCATTCTGTTAACAGGTGCAACTGCGCTCAAAAGTTTAACTGGCGAGAAGCAGGCAATTACGAAAATTCGCGGACAGTGGCTAGAGTGGGAAGGACGTTTGTGTATGCCAATTTTTCATCCTTCTTATTTGCTGCGTAACCCCTCCAAAGAAAGAGGTAGTCCGAAATGGCTAATGTGGCAAGATATTCAAGCAGTGCGTGCCAAACTTGATGAAATTCAGAAAATATAGATGAAAGCACTAGAGACTGGGAGATGGAGAAGTGTGGGGAGATTATAAAAAAGCTTCTCACCTTTGCCAAACCTCCCATACCTCCCACACTCCCTGCTTGCCCCATCCCCAATACCCTTATCGGTCTTGCTGTCTGGTGAGGTATTCTAATACTGTGCCAATTCTGTCTAGTGCAGCGCTAGTAGTACGTTGGTACTCTTCAAGCCGTGCTTCGGTTTGTAGTTGCCGAGTGGTCAGGACTTCAAAGTTTTGTTGATGGATTTGGATTATTTGCAGAATTGCTTCTGTGGTAGCTCGCAGATCTTCTGTGGTCGCCTTTAATTCTACTACTGATGTACGGAGGTCGGCGTTAACGGCAACTTGCCTGTCTAAAGCGGCTTCGATGCGATCTAGGCGGTTTGGGGTGGCTTCGCTCATGCTGCTGAGTCCTGTTTGTTTTGCTGCTTAACTTATAGAGCATTAAGCAGTATTGTTGCGGTCAGGTTACTGACAGTTCGATTTTCGGATTTAGCCCATTCTTCGATCGCTTTGGCTATTTCCTGACAGATTAAGTATCACTCTTGTACTATAGCAACCCTAAATGATTGATGAGAAATCGATGATATTCAATGTACTTTAAATAACTTGTTTTGAAGGTATGTATTATGCAATATTAATTATGGCTTCAAAAATATATGTCAAATAGAACACTCTCGCCATCATAGTCCATTTAACTTTTTGGTTAATTTGATGGCTTATTCCGCTGCTTATGCTTATTTGCCTAAAAAACCATCTTATTGATACTTATCCAAAAGACTTGTCTGCTTTACCTCCTGCCATTTTTTAGCTTTGTCGAACTCACGTTTACTTAAGTAAGATTTTTGATTTCATATCCGAAAATTTCTGGTAAGGATCTGTTTCTTTTAAATATCTCAATTAAGTTGTTTCCTGTCCAAAGAATAACAGAGGTCATACGTGAAACGCATTGTTGAATTTCCTTCAGAAAACGGCGACTCGATTCTTGTGGAAGTGAATGAGCCAGGATTCGCTGACTCTCACTTTGGCATTACTGACGATCGCATCGGTATTCGCGAGCAGATAATTCAAAGGTCTACAAAGTCTTTTGAATCCGCCTTGGAAACAATTAAGCCTGTAGCTAACGCCATACTCACCAAAGTCGGTAGCCTCGATCAGCCTGCGGATGAAATAGAAATCAAGTTTGGTGTCAAAATTACCTCTGAATTTAAAGCTGTTGTAGCTTCTGGCACTGGCGAAGTCAACTACGAAATTATCCTCAAGTGGAAGCGAGAGATCGTAAAATGAGCCAACAATTAGAATTATCCGTTATCAGAATTTATTCCAATAGTGGCAACGTTATTGGCTCAGGCTTCTTAATTTCCGATAAATATATCTTTACTTGCTCTCATGTTGTGGCTTCAGCTTTGCAAATTCCTGCTGGTACTTCTGAAATGCCAACGGGTACAGTTAGCTGTGATTTTCCTACAGTAGATTATAAACAAAAACTAACAGCCAAAGTTGTTTTTTGGCTACCTCTCAACTCCAATCCGTCTGAATCTCAAGAAGATATAGCTGTCTTACGATTGGAGAACCCTTGCCCCAACCAAGCTAAACCAGTGGAATTACTTCCGTCTGAGAACGTATGGAAACATGAGTTTCTAGCTTTTGGGTTTCCGACAGGTAGATCCTATGGTGTTTGGACTGAGGGTGTATTACAGGGGGCAAATGCTAAAGGTTGGGTGCAGATTGAAGTTAAGAGTGAAAATAGCTATCGTCTAGAAGCAGGTTTTAGTGGTACACCAGTTTGGGATCAGAATTTACAGCGTGTGGCCGGAATGGCTGTAGCGGCAGAAACACAGCGCCAAGATGTCAAAGCTGCTTTTATTATTCCTACAAAAGTGCTGTTAGAAGCCTTACCTCAATGGATTAAGCAACAAGTAAATCTCTATGAAATGAAACCAGCTACTCAAAGCGCCAGGATTTTTATCAGCTATCACAGCCAAGAACCAGACATAAGTTTAGCAAAGCAATTTTACGATACTCTCAAAAATGCCGGACATGACCCATTCATGGCAAAAGAAAGCATTCAATGGGGAGAACAATGGTCGCAACGTATCGATAGAGAACTACAGCGTTGCGATTATTTTTTGCTGCTGTTGTCTGAGAAATCAGCAAACAGTGAGATGGTGACACGGGAAGTACAGCAGGTGAAACGATTGCGGGATTTACGTTCTAATCGTAAGCCGGGGATTTTGCCAATCCGCGTTAACTTCCCTTTAAGTGCCCCGCTTAATTATGAGTTACGTGGCTACTTAAATGAGATTCAACAGCGAGAATGGAAGTCAGATGCAGATACTCGGCTGATTTTGCAAGATTTATGCAAACTTTTAGCCAACGTCAATGAAAGCGAAACGTTTGATGAGCCTGTAGAGGCAGAATTGCCAACTATATTACCTGAAATAGAAAACTTACAACGTCCCCCCCTGCCAGCAGCAGAACCAGAATTACCTGAAGGACAGGTGGATTTGGCTTCTACATTTTATGTGGAACGTCCTCCCATCGAATCTGACTGCTATAAAGAAATTTTGAAACTGGGTGCTTTAATTCGCATCAAAGCAGCAAGGCAGATGGGTAAAACTTCAATCATGGCAAGGATTCTACATTATGCACGACAGCAAGGCTATAGCACTGCTTCATTAAGCTTTCAACTAGCAGATAGTAAAGTATTTACTGACCTAGATGAATTTTTACGTTGGTTTTGTGCTAGCGTCGGTCGTAGATTGGGATTACCAAATCGTTTAGCTGAACACTGGGACAAGATGTTTGGTAGCAAAGAGAACTGCACATCTTACTTCGAGCAGTATTTGTTATCTTCCATCAACCAACCATTGGTATTGGCATTAGATGAGGTGGATTGCGTTTTTCAACAACCCAAAATTGCTAGTGACTTTTTTGGGCTATTACGGGCTTGGCACGAAGATGCAAAAAGTCGGGATATTTGGAAAAAACTGCGATTAGTAGTAGTCCATTCTACTGAACCCTACATCAGTATGGATGTAAATCAATCGCCGTTTAATGTCGGTTTACCCATTGAACTGCCAGAATTTAACCGCCAGCAAGTGTTGGATTTGGCAAGGCGATACGGTCTCAATTGGAATATTACCCAGGTTGAGCAGTTAACAGCAATGTTGGGAGGACACCCATATTTGTTAAGGGTGGGACTTTATCATATTTCTCGACAACAAACTACATTGGAGCAGCTACTCAAAATTGCTCCCACGGATGCTGGAATATTTAGTGACCATTTAAGACGACATTGGTGGAATTTAAAACAGCATCCAGAACTAATGGATGCGATCGCACAAATTGTTAGCACAACTCAGCCAGTGCAATTAGAGCCAATATTGGCATTCAAATTAAAGAGTATGGGGTTGATAGCTTGGGAAAACAATCGTGTGATTCTTCGCTGTAATTTGTATCGTGAATATTTCCACCAGCTAACCCACAGTGTTACTGCACAACAATCCGTTGAGAATCAACCAACCAACCCAGCACCAAACCCATCACAACAATTGCCTCCAGTACAGCCAGCAAACCCAGCACCAAACTTGGTTTATGAATATCAAGTCGGGGGAAGTCTGCCAGCCAATGCTGCCACTTATGTAGAACGACAGGCAGATAAAGATTTATATGATGAATTAAAAGCTGGCAATTTCTGTTATGTATTGAACTCTCGGCAGATGGGTAAATCTAGCTTGCGAGTACGAACCATGCAAAAATTGCAAGCAGAGGGAATTGCCTGTGCTGTAATTGATTTAACAGAAATTGGCAGTCAAGAACTTTCAGCAGAGCAGTGGTATGCAGGTATAGTTAGGCGTTTGGAGCGAAGTTTCCAGCTTTCAGGGAAGTTTAACTTTAGCAGTTGGTGGAGCGATCGCTCTCATATTTCTCCAGTTCAGCGTTTGGGTGAATTTATCGATGAGGTGCTGTTAGTAGAAATTTCACAAAACATTGTCATCTTTATTGATGAAATTGATAGCGTTCTTAGTCTGAAGTTTCCCACTGACGATTTTTTTGCTTTGATCCGCAATTTTTATAACCAGCGTGCCGATTATCTAAAATATCAACGTATCACCTTCACACTATTGGGCGTGGCGACTCCTTCTGATTTTATTGAAGACAAAAAGCGCACGCCATTTAATATTGGTAAGGGAATTGAACTTAAAGGCTTTCAGTTGGAAGAAGCCAAACCGTTAGCTATGGGATTGGCAGGCAAGTTTAAAAATCCCAAAGAGGCGCTGCAAGAAATTTTGCAATGGACTGGTGGACAACCGTTTCTTACCCAGAGAATTTGCCAACTTCTTCAAACAGATAATCAGCGGTTGAGTGTTGATAAACTGGTGAAATCGCGCATTATCGAAAACTGGGAAGCTCAGGACGAACAGGCGCATTTGCGGACAATACGCGATCGCATCTGGAGGAATGAGCAACGGGTGAGCCGTCTACTGGGACTATATCAGCAAATTTTGCAACAGGGTGAAATTGCTACTGATAATAGTGCTGAACAAATAGATCTCCGGCTAACAGGCTTGGTGGTTCAACAGATGAGTAAATTACGAGTTTATAACCGCATTTACCAGTCTGTGTTCGCACTCGACTGGGTAAAGAAGGAACTAGCTAAACTGCGTCCTTATGCCGAAGCTTTTAACATCTGGGAAGTTTCCGGTTATCAGGAGAAATCTTACCTGTTGCGTGGACAGGCGTTGCAAGATGCTTGGGAGTGGTCAACAGATAAAGGCTTGAGCGATCTGGATTATCGTTTTTTAAGTGATAGTCAGAAATTTGATAGTCGAGAAGCTGAACGTGAGAAACAGGTTTTAGAAAAAGCACAAAAGAAAGCGCGCCTCATCATTAGAGGTGGCTTTGTTGGACTGTTTGTGATTTGCGTTGTAGCTGCGGGAATAAGTTGGTGGGCAAGCAAGACAACTCAAGAGGCTGAACATAAATTGAAACAGGCTCAAGGCCAACTTCAAGACACTCAAGACAAACTTCAAGAGACTCAAAAGCAACTTCAACCGGCTCAAGGCCAACTTCAAGAGACTCAAGACAAACTTAAACAGGCTCAACAAAAACTTCAAGAGACTCAAGACAAACTTAAACAGGCTCAACAAGAACTTCAAGCCCAAATTTCTACTACAAATGCTCTCAATGAATTAATATACAGTAATTATGATAATGCCTTGAGCTATTTTAAACAAGCTATTGAACTAAATCGTAATAACTCTTGGAACTTCTTTAAAAGAGCAGAAACTTATATTAAAATAGGCGATAATTCTAAATCAGAAGGAAATATTAAAGACGCTATAAACAGTTATAAAAACGCTCAAGAAGATTTGAGAAAAGGCAGTGAATTAGGCATACCAAATATAAACAAAGATTGGGTACAAAATATGCAAAATGATACTGAAGAAAAATTGACTAATCTACAGGAAAGTTTTGTGAATTAGCGAAAATCCATAGAAGGATTTGAAAATTACTGCCAAATATTTACATATCTGCGGGATAGTTAGTGCGATCGTATTCTCATTTTGTTAGAGGATGTTTGAAAAGTCCTTTTTTTGGTATCAAAAGTCTTAGATCCCCCTAAATCCCCCTTCAAAAGGGGGACTTTGATTCCGGTTCCCCCCTTAAAAAGGGGGGTTAGGGGGGATCTAAACGTGCCTAAAATCACAGCGAAAAACTTTTCAAACAACCTCTTAGATATTTTTAATCTCGGCGTTTTTTTTGATTTTATTTCTCGATTCTCAATCAATCTTAGCGTAGGCGTAGCCCGCCACAGGCATAGGCATTTTTGGTTAGTTAGGCACAATATTTTCACGCATCAATTGAGAATGAAAGCGATACGCGATCGCCCTTGGCGAGGCAAAGCCTATCACGCAGATAAGTAAATATTTGGCGCAGCTTGACAATGGAACGGTATTAACAGACTCTCACAAATACATAAATAGTGGCAAATAATCCACATCTAAAATTTGCTCAACGGTATAAGGACAACTTTGTGGGAAACAATTTAACCCACTTTTCTTTTTTGCTTGTCGTAATGCATCAATGTAAACTTCATCAAGTACCAATACTTGTCGGGTTTTGGGGAAAAGGGGAAAGGGAAAGGGGAAAGAAAAAACCTTTAACCTTTACCCTTTAACCTTTTCCCCAAACCCAATTCCGAGTTAAAAATGCTTAACCGAGCAGTATTGCATCAAGTACTGTGAGCAAATAATTATAGAGGTTTTTAGATTTAGTTAATTTTCTCAGTTCCACCCGAAAATTATCAATTTCCACCTCCCAATGATTTTTACAATCAGGCAGACTCCAATGTTGATACAAAAGCAGATGTTTGAGAAGTTGTAGTAGATAACTTTCAAGCTTGTGTTTCTGTTCGTTACCGAATGCTGCAATCTCCTCAATCAAATGCTCCCAATCAAGACGATCTAAATCTCGTTCTTGCAATTGTTTCAATGTAGTTTCTAACCACAATTGATAATCTTGTTCGTAGAGAATTTGAGTGGGTATTTTAGACATTATTTAATGTTCTCATAATTCGTTTATTTACGCACACTTCCAGCCTGACAATCGCGTAACCAAACTTGAACTCCTTGAGCGATCGCACCATTACTGCTATCGCGTGGCGGTGACGGTGGCTGCTTTTTTGGATAAGCACCTGTTTGAGAAAACATCATCACTAGACGCCAACCACTATTAGTTTTAGTTAACAACAGCCAGTGAAATTCTTGCAATTCTACCGCTGTCTTACCTATATATTGACGCTCTAAGGTGGTAAAAAAAACTTGCTCGACTCCTGAAGCAGAACTTTCAGGAGTAGCTGTACTATATTCTTCAATGTTAAGGGGTAGCGCAGTAAACTCAGGTCTTCCTGCTACCAGCATATAACTATATAAGTCAGCACTGCGACTGCGACGACGAGCGCGTTGGTTCGCACGGTTGGCGTAACTAGGTAAATCTTGTAATAACTGTGTTGTTAGTGTTTCTAAATCTTGTTCAGAACACAAAGACTTTGCCTCAGTGTTGATGTCTGCCGTCTGTGCCTGCAAAGAGCGATTAGATTCAAAAAGTAAAAAGTAAAAAGTAAAAAATAAAAAGATAATCAGCGTAAATAAATTTACACGGCTCAGTAGATTTTTATTTATAAGATTTCCCCTTGTCTTCCTATCTCCTTGTCCCCTTGTCCTCTTGCTGACTTCTGCCTTCATGCGATCGCACTCAAATCTTCATAAATCCTCTTCCAAGCTAACTCAGGCTCAGCAGCAGTAGTAATCGGACGCCCAATCACTAGATAATCTGCACCAGCGATAATTGCTTGTGCTGGAGTGAGCGATCGCTTTTGATCGCCTTTATCCGCCCAAGTCGGTCTAACCCCCGGACAAACTAGCAAAAAATCATCTCCACAAGTTTGTCGTAGCTGTGCCACTTCCTGAGGCGAACAAACTGCTCCATCCAACCCCGCCTCTTGAGCCATCAATGCCATTTCTAAGGCGTATTCTGGCAATTCTAGAGGAATCTTTAAATCAAAGGCTAGTTGTCTAGCAGAAATGCTCGTCAACAAACTAATGGCAATTAACTTCGGTGGTTTTACACCCGCTAGGGCAGCTCCCTGGTGTGCTGCCTCAGTTGCAGATTTGAGGGCTTCCATACCACAAGTAGAATGAATTGTCAATAAATCTACCCCATAACGAGCGGCAACTCGGCAAGCTCCAGCTACGGTGTTGGGAATATCGTGAAACTTTAAATCGAGAAAAATGCGCTTTTGTTTGGATTTTAATATTTCTAGAATTTTTGGCCCACTGCTGGTAAACAACTCCAAGCCTACTTTCCAGAAAGTAACATCCTCAAGTCGATCCACAAGGGCGATCGCACTTTCTAAATCTGGCACATCCAAAGCTACAATAACTCGTTGTTTTGCCTGTTCCCTTATCCTCATTCTCTACTCCCACTCAGCCATTTAAGGCACTAAACGAACAAACTTGTTTTTTCCAACTTGTAAAACTTTACCTTGTAGCTCAGCAACACTAGCGAAAGTAGTATCGACATCAGAAATGCGATCGCCATCTAAGCGCACTCCACCTTCTTGAATTTTCCGCTTGCCTTCTCCTGTACTTTTACACAAGCCAGTGGCATTGAGCAGATAGGCTAACTTTACGGGAAATTGGGACACTCCAGCTAGAGAGAATTCTGGAACTGCACCTTCCTTACCGCCGCTTTGAGCAGCTTCTTGAGCTTCTTGGGCTGCTGTTTCGCCGTGATACTGTTTAACAACTTCCCATGCTAAAAGTGTTTGGCGATCGCGGGGATTTTCTGGCAGTTTGTCTAAAGGTAAATCCGTCAACAATTCAAAATACTGTTCCAGCAGATGATCTGGGACTCCTTGTAACTTCTGATACTTTTGTCCTGGATGTTCTGATAACCCAATATAATTACCTAAGGACTTGGACATTTTTTGTACGCCATCTGTACCAATCAAAATCGGTAACAGCATCCCAAACTGAGGATTTTGACCAAAATGGCGCTGTAAATCTCTACCTACAGCAATGTTAAATTTTTGATCGGTTCCTCCTAATTCCACATCTGCCTCAACAGCAACGGAATCAAAACCTTGCATCAAGGGGTAGAGGAACTCATGGATAAAAATCGGATTCTCTTTTTTATAGCGATCGGCAAATCCTTCTTTAGCCAACATTTGCCCCACCGTCATCGTCGAGAGTAACTCTAAAATTTTCTCTAAGTTGAGCTTAGAGAGCCATTCAGAGTTATAGCGCACTTCTAATCTTCCCGGTGTGTCAAAATCCAAGATAGGACGTACTTGGTCAAGATAAGTCTGAGCATTTTGGGCTACGTCTGCTTCCGTAAGCTGACGACGCACCTCAGATTTACCAGTTGGATCGCCGATCCGTGCTGTAAAATCGCCAATAATTAGGACTGCTGTATGACCTGCATCTTGAAAAGCTCGCAGTTTTCGTACTGGTATGCTATGACCTAGATGAATATCAGTACCTGTAGGGTCAATCCCCAATTTGATCCTCAAAGGTTGGTTGGTAGTCAATAAGCGCTTTTCTAGACTTTCGCTGTTAACATCAACTGGTTGTGGGAAAACTTCTACTACACCACGACGCAGCCAAGAAAAATCTTGCATCATAGTAGAAAATGCACTGTTAGCTATGCTTTGCACACTAGAAGTTAAGTTGGTTATAAACACTTGCAATTTATCCACTTTCTCATCTGCCAAACTACTATAATTGCAAAAAATTAACCGCCTTGCTTCGCCCAATCAATTACAGTTAAATTTACAAATGAGGAAGTGAAATCGCCGTGTCGTCGTCTAGGACTTTTGAAAATAAGCAGCCACAACGTCAGGCTTCATCAGGTTTTGAGTTTTTGAAAGGAGTCGGTCAGGTAACTGGCGGTACTCTCCTCTCAATGACCATGTTGGCAAGTTCCATTGTAGCCGGAGGACTGGTTGGTTTAGCCATTAGTTTCCGTAATTTGCCAGATGTGAGACAGCTACGTAACTTCTTTCCCTCAGAAACGACTTACATCTATGACATTAAGGGTAAACTGTTAGCCAGTGTTCACGGAGAAGCTAACCGGGAAGTAGTTCCCTTAGACAGGATTTCCCCGAATCTCAAACGGGCAGTATTGGCCAGTGAAGATAGTCACTTTTACGATCACCACGGGATCAACCCCACTGGTGTTGGCCGAGCTGTAGTAGTTAATGCTGTAGCAGGTGGAGTCCGAGAGGGTGGCTCTACTGTTACTATGCAGTTGGTAAAAAACCTATTTTTGACTCACAAACGTGCTTTTACCCGGAAATTAGCCGAGGGAGTGCTAGCAATTCGCTTAGAGCAAATCCTCACCAAAGACCAAATTTTAGAAATGTACCTCAATCAAGTTTATTGGGGTCATAACAACTATGGTGTACAAACGGCAGCACGCAGTTACTTTAATAAGTCAGCGGAATATTTAAACTTGGGCGAGTCAGCAATGATGGCGGGTTTAATCCAAGCACCTGAAGAATTCAGCCCGTTTGTGAGTATGAAACTGGCAAAACAGAAAGAAAAAGAAGTTCTGGGACGAATGCTGGAATTGAATTGGATCAGCCAGCAAGAGTACGATGATGCCCTGAAAGAAGAAATCAAACTTGGTAAGATCAAATCCTTTCAAGGTAGTGCCCTACCTTATGTAACAAATACTGTAGCCCAGGAGTTGGCTAAGAAGTTTGGGCGTGACGCACTACTCAAAGGTGGGATGCGGGTACAAACTACAGTTGATGCTAACTTCCAAAGGATGGCAGAAGAAACTGTCAGTAAGTGGCATAAATCACTCTTAGACCAGGGATTATCAAAGAATCAAATGGCCTTGGTGTCAATTGATCCGCGCACGCATTTTATCAAAGCACTCGTGGGCGGGATAGATCCTAAGACCAGTGAATTCAATCGTGCAACTCAAGCTCAGCGCCAGCCCGGATCTTCTTTTAAACCGTTTGTCTACTATACAGCTTTTGCTAGTGGGAAGTACACCCCAGACTCAACGGTGGACGATTCTCCAGTCAGTTATCGAGATGGCAATGGTTGGTACTTTCCCAGAAATTATGATGGCAGTTTTAGGGGATCTATGCCAATTCGCACAGCTTTAGCCCAGTCACGCAATATTCCTGTGATCAAAGTTGGTAAGGCTATAGGTATGAATAGAGTCATCGAAACTTGCCGAACCTTGGGCATTATGAGTCCAATGGAGCCTGTTACTTCCCTACCTCTAGGTGCAATTGGTGTTACACCCTTAGAAATGGCTAGCGCCTATGCGACATTTGCTAACTATGGTTGGCAATCACCACCGACTGTAATTGCCCGTGTTACAGACAGTAGTGGTAATATATTACTAGATAACACCCCTAAACCCCAGCTAGTTCTAGATCCTTGGGCATCAGCAGCTATTATTGATGTGATGCGATCGGTAATTACTGAGGGTACAGGTAAAAGTGCTGCTATTGGTCGTCCGGCAGCAGGAAAGACAGGAACTACATCATCAGAAAAAGATATTTGGTTTGTTGGCACTGTACCACAGTTGACTACTGCTGTCTGGGTGGGAAGGGATGACAACAGACAATTAGCTGACCATGCAACAGGGGGTGTGATGGTAGCTCCCATTTGGAAAGATTTTATGGAGAAGGCACTTAAAAATGTACCAGTAGAAAATTTCAAATCGCCTTCCCAGTTTCCTCGACCCAAGTCCAATTAAAGTTAGGAGCGATCGATTATGAGTTATGAGTTTAGTTTATTGAGAACTCTTAACTCTCAACTCCTAACTTATGTTAGACCTGTTTTTCTAACTCAGCTTTCATCCGTTCTAAAGTGAGGTTCATTTGGTCAAACATTTGTTGTGGGGTGACACCGAATTGACCTAACTGGGTTTTTAGTTGCTCTACTGTCATTTGCGCCATGAAATCTTCTGATAGCTCGAAGCGCTTCATAAAGATGCGATACCGATCCATCATGGCTTCCATTTGCTCAATAAACAGCTTTTTCCCCTCACGGTCAAATTTACCGTAGCTATTGCCAAGCTTGATCAGTGCTTGATAATCATCAAACAGCTGTTTTGCTTCTTGCTGAACTATCTCAGAATCGAAGAATCCCATGTTGCTTATATTAAACTGAGTGCCCAGACTCAGTAGCTTAACAGTTTTACTTCTATGCTTTATTTTAGTCTAGGAGAGTAATTTAGTAAGCAAACTTCGGTTTTAGTACGGTTTGTTACCGAAATTTCAACACTTGACTTGAGAACGTTTACCGTCTTTAAATGCACTTAATAAAGCTGCTATACTCAAAGCTTTCGCAATTGATTTAGGATTAGCCTTTTCACCTGGTTGAATTTTCAATTTGGAAGCACATTTCAACGCTAGTGAATCTTGCGGATTAAGTTTTAATGCTTGAGTTATGTAAACTCTGGCCATTCCTAATAATTTCTGTTGCAGATGCACAAAACCTAATAAGGCATAATAATCACTGTTATTTGGCTCTAGCTTGATGGCATCGCGCAGTTCTTGCACAGCTAAGGTCCATTTGGTTAGTCTCGTATATTCAATAGCTCGCTCATAGTGACGTTGAGCATAGTTTTTCAAAACTGGTTTGACATTAGTGTTTTCACATAATGTCGGTTCAACAGTTTTGACTTCTACCTCAGGAATGATAGTGAGAGGTTTTTGAGGTAGAAACAGGTGAGGTTTATGCAAGTCTAAGTAAACTAAGTTAAGTGTACTAATTTGTTGCGTTACTTGATAAAACTGATGGAGTGATTTGTATTGAGCTTCTGCATAGCAGGCGATCGCTTCTTCGTAAAATAATTCTGCTTCGGGTGTAGACATTTCCCTCATTTCCTGAGCTATGGCACTTTCAGAAGACAAAGCTTGCTGCTGCAAAACTCTTGCTTCTGAGAGGAGTGTGGCGATGGCGGCATAGCGCTTGTGTTGATGTTTCAGCTGTTCATAAGCTGGGTTGATTAAATGACTAAATATAGCCGTGGCTAATTCTTCATCTGGATTGCTGCTTTTGGTGTGGCGATCGGGATGCAGCAGTTTTGCTAAAGTGTGGTAGCGTTTGAGAATCTGACGATCTTCAGCAGTCACAGAAATTCCTAGCACAGCATAAGGATCGCAAAGCTGTTCAAGCCATTTTGGCGGTAGGAAAGTCTGTGACATCGTAGTAATCCGATCCCCTAAAAAATTAAAATTAGCATCAAAGCTGAATGCACAGTTATGTGAAACTTACTCAAGTTTATTCTCAAACAACTAAATCGTGGGACTTTCCACCCAAAAGTCACCAGGGAAATATAGGATAGTTGACTAAAATGAATTTATCTGAGCATTAGTCAAATAGCTAGGATAATTACCATACGTGTATTATTCATTTGAGATTTCCAATTGCTTAGTACAGCTTGAGGTAAAGTCATGGCGAATTGAGGGTTGAAATTTTAACGCAAAGGGTGTACAGGTAAGCCCACAGAGACGCAGAAAATTGACTACAGATTGAGAAAATGTTGTATTTAGGCTGTCTTATTCTAGAAACTATGGTGTTGGTAGATTTATTAGGAATATGTTGACTAAGCGCAAAAGCCGAAGTGTTGCTGCTGTTCTAGCTTTTTCTGGTACGTTGACAATTTCAGGATTACATAAATTTTACCTGGGACAGCCGTTGTGGGGTGTTTTGTATGTGTTGCTTTCCTGGACGCCTATCCCCAAAGTAGCTAGTGCGATTGAGGGAGTTTGGTATTTAGCCCAAGACGAAGAAGCTTTCGATCGCAATTTTAATCTAGGGAAGTCAGCCCCAAGGAATTTAGATCGGGTGAGTAATCAGGTAGGAGCGATCGCTGATGCAATGCGAGAATTAGATGCTCTACGCCAAGATGGACTAATTTCCGAATATGAATTTGAGCAAAAACGCCGCCAATTGCTAGACCAGATTTCTTGAGGTAAGCAACAATCATGAGTAACTGGCTACCTTTAAACCCCAAGCTGCAAAAACTCCGCACCAAGCTTCTCAACGATCCCTACTATCGCCTACAATCTGGGGAAGAAATTCAGATAGCGGCAAAATTAGGTATCCGCATTGATGCTAATCAAGCAACTGTAGATGACTGGTTACGTCTACCAGGTTTGTCTATTCACCAAGCGCGATCGCTTGTGGAACTTTCGCGTTCCGGCGTTAAATTTTACTGTATTGAAGATATCGCTGCGGCTTTGGGTATGCCAGCGCCGCGACTAGAACCATTAAAACCTCTATTAAATTTTAGTTACTATGACCACGAATCTTTAGATCGTCTGACGCACTTAGTTAATCCGAACACAGCAACAGTCGAAAAATTAGCAGAAATTCCATTTATGGATTTATCTTTAGCAGAAGCAGTAGTGCAAAATCGCCAATCTGCTGGTCTTTATCATAACCTGGCTGATTTCCAGCAGCGGTTAAAGCTACCTGGTGATACGATCGCTCAGCTGATGTATTTTCTCCGTTTTTAAACTTTCTATATAATGCTCAAGCTAAGTTTATAAATTGATATTTAACTTTGAGAAATAGTCAGTTGCCAAAAAACAACTGACCACCAATTAATTAAATAAACCCAATGCGATCGAGAGGCCAAAATCGAAATGCCGCTCGTCCGATGATATTTTTTTGGGGTAAAAAGCCCCAATAGCGAGAGTCGTTACTATCGTTGCGGTTATCTCCCATAACAAAAAATTGGTCTTCGGGAACTTTCACTGGTTGATACGGCTGATTTGGTGGTTCAGCAATGTAGTCTTCTGCTAAGGGCTGACCATTCAGGTAGACTTTGCCGTTAGAAACACTAATTATCTCACCAGGCTGACCAATTACTCGCTTGATGAAGGCTTGGTCTTTAGGATATCCCCGACGCTGTAGTTCTGTCGGTGGCTGAAAGACAACAATATCCCCAGTTATGGGGGGGTGAAAGTGATAGGAGATTTTTTCGACTACCAAGCGATCGCCAGTATGTAAGGTGGGTAACATTGAGTCAGAAGGTATGTACCGAGGTTCGGCGATAAAAGTCCGGATTACGAGTGCCAAACATAAAGCGATCGCAACTAAAATCAGATTTTCTTGCCAACTACGCCATACTTTTAATGAGGTACGTTCTTCTTTTGCATCACTTTCGTGAGGGGTCATAAAAATTTCTAGCCAATTTAATGAAGTGGGATAAATACCTTGATTATTTTGACTCTAAAGGTATACTGATAGACAAGCTAATTTTTACATCAACTTATACATAGATTAAATAATACAGCTATTGTTTAGCATAAAGCCAAGCAGTGTTTAAAAGAGCATAACTTGATGATTAGGATTCCTAGATAAATAATTAAAAATAAAAAATCCTAATTCTAATTGCTGCAATTATAAGGCAAGTTACTAGCTAATTTTTAGTTTTACATTTTGCTACTAAAAAAGCTAGTTGCCCACTTCATACCCATATAATAAATAGTCGGTTTTTCTGGGAACAGAGAAAATCCAGCTGAGTCGAGTGTCATTAGTTAATAAAAATTTGATTTAAATGTATACTTAGTGTTTTAATCTTTGTGTGGTGTATTATTAAAATTTTACAAATTTGTTTATGACAATTAAATTAATTTAAGTAATTGTACGGTAACGGAGGATTTTAAATTGTATTATTAATAATGTATAAATCTATTGAATTATGGAGAAGAGCATTAGCAGATAAAAAGCCATTAGCAATTTTGGCTAAAATTTGACTATCAAAAATAGAGTTAAGCTGCCAACAAAATTATTTTTCCTAATTGGGTGAAAAATATCTAGATTAACGATTAAGTGCCTATTGGCAATGAGAAACTATATTGAATTAATTTCCGTCTATCTTTTTGAGAGAAATTACAAAACAACATTGCCTCAGTTAAAAATTTAACTTTTTCTTAAAAAGGAAGCGATAGCAGTAGGCAGTAGAATATATCTTATAAGTTATAAAACTAATAGTTTATTACACTCTTTTTTGCAGACACCTCTTTCCTTGTCATGTAGTTTTGTACGTTAATCAAATACTTGACGAAGCTGCCGATATCAAACTTTAATATCAGAAAGCTTTACTATCAAAAATCTAGTAGTCAAAAAGCGTAATTTATAGGTATGACAGCTTAGCTTATTTATTTGCAAAATTACCGAATTTCAAAGGATACTATGTAACTTAGCAGTCAGGTATCTGATAGTAGTTAGTTGACAATTATATTTAAGAGGATTTTGAGGTGTGATTAATTATCTAATTTTGTTCTTTGTTAGAGCTAGCGGTCAGAACCTGGAAATGCAGACTTCGCATTTTATCAGTAACTTGAGATTAAACAATAGCAATTATTGTATGTTCAGCGATCGTGCAAATTTAGAGCATCTAGATTTTAGTTAAAGCTGTATATTCTGAATTCTAATTTTTGGGATTAGACAAAGAAACTAGGCTCTAAAATTTATAAAAAATTATGTGTTATAAAGTACCGTCATAATTGTGGCTGATGGTTTGATCGTTGAAGGAGCTATAAAATGGAAAACAATAAGTCGTTTCTCTGGCCAGAAGGAATATTAATTGCTCTGCTTGCCTTAAGTGGTGTTTTTGGCGTTGGTTTTATGATGCTTCTAAGGCCAAATACTTCGGAGGCTCAGAGTAGACCAACTATTAACGTCAACGATGTAGCTGCAAACATAGGAACTCAGCAGCGAATTGAGAAATTCAAGGCAGTGATGCTTACGAGTTGGCAGCAACAAGCTCAAGTAAAAGGATTATCTTATCCTGTACCATCACGGTTTCAAGGGGCAATAATTGAATCAGCAAAACTGACTCAAGGTGAAAAAGTAATTGCTCTCACCTTTGACGATGGCCCTTGGCCTGAGACAACGAAGCAAGTCCTCGATATTTTGAAATCTAATAACATCAAAGGGACATTTTTTGTCGTTGGGCAGAACGTGAAAAATTATCCGGAATTAGCCAAGGAAATTGTCGGTCAAGGTCACATTATTGCTAACCATACTTGGCATCACTGGTATCACTTCTTTAATCAACAGGCAGCTGCTTTTGAAATTGACCGCACAGCTGATTTAATTTATCAAATTACAGGTGTTAAAACAACTCTATTTCGTCCCCCTGGTGGTGTGATGCACAATGGACTAGTTGCTTATGCCAAAGGAGAAAAATATGCTGTGGTTATGTGGTCAGCTGACTCCACGGACTATAAATTACCAGCTGTACCAAAGTTGATCGATAACGTCATGAAAGATTCACAACCTGGTGGTATTGTGCTGATGCATGATGGCGGTGGTAACCGTTCTAGAACTATACAAGCTTTGCCAGAGATTATTAGCAACTTTAGAAAGCAAGGTTATCGGTTTGTCACAGTCCCCGAACTTTTAGAAATCGAAGATACGCAGATAAAGTTACTTGCTAATAAAAAGTCATAATTATTAATGATCAGTTTTTAATTATATCATATCTGCTTAAAAACTTATTATTGAGGCTGAGAAGGAAGACCGAAAGATTTTAATAATAAGTGATTATGTAGACTTGGTATTATATATTAATCAGGTAACAACTAAAATTTATATTTTTGCTTAAAATCCTACATAGGAATTGTATTTGTGGAAGTTGCCAACTGCATATTCCCGAATACAGTTCGGATAAGCATTTTTCACTTTCCTTGTAGTCTGGGAAAAGGTTAAGGGGTAAAGGATGTATTCAAAACCTTTTCTCTTTCACCATTAACAGAACCGTATTGGCAGATCCCCAACTTATTTGATAAGTCGGGGATTTTTGCTTCTGAGGAATAACTCAGAATTACTAATGACTAGTTACTAAATTGAACTCAGTTGTTTTTTTTTCAGGATCAGCTTCTAGACTATCAGCCTCAGAAGGCGGAACTAACTGCCAGAATTTCGGCAAAAATTCTTGCCAGTTTTGGAGAATCTTCTTCGCCTTTGGTGAAGCAGTGCGTTCTGCATGAGTTTTGATTAACTCTTGCAATTGGTTTGCACCTGCTTGCGTAATCACTCGTTGCATTTTGACAATTTCTGGGTTGACTAACTCAGGAAACGAACCGTCTTCATCTAAAAAGTATGCCAGTCCACCAGTCATTCCTGCAGCTACGTTACGTCCTACTTTGCCAAGAACGACGATCGCGCCACCAGTCATGTACTCACAACAGTGATCTCCAGCACCTTCAATCACTGCTATACCTTTGGAGTTTCTCACAGCAAAGCGCTCTCCTGCTAAGCCGTTGGCAAATAATGTGCCGCCAGTAGCGCCATAGAGACAGGTATTGCCAACGATGACGTTTTGTGATGCGTTGTAGGTCGAATCAGTTGGGGGTTTGATGATGATTTCACCGCCGTGCATCCCTTTACCTACATAGTCGTTTGCCTCTCCTTCCAGAGTCAGAATGATGCCGGGGAGATTGAAAGCGCCAAAGCTTTGGCCAACACTACCTGTAAAGTTCAGATGAATTTGTCCTTCAAAGCCACTGTCACCGTATTGGGAAGCGATCGCTCCTGCTAATCTTGTGCCTACTGTTCTATCAGTATTGACTATGGGGAAGGTCTTGCTAACAGTAGATTGATTCTTAATGGCAGCTTGAATGTCGGCATCGGCAAGGAATTTGTCATCCAAAACCACGCCGTTGCTGTGGACTTCTTCATGCACTAACCAGTCACGATTTTCTTTGCTATCTGGTAGTTGAACTAAACAGTCAAGATTTAGCGATCGCGTTTTGGTAAGTTTTACTTCTGGGCGCACTGTCAACAAATCTGCACGTCCAATGATTTCTGACAAAGAACGGTAGCCAAGTCGTGCTAGCAAACTACGCACTTCTTCGGCGATGAAGTAGAAGAAGTTGACAACTTGTTCCGGGATGCCTGTAAACCGTTTGCGGAGTTCTTCTTTCTGGGAAGCAACACCCACAGGGCAGTTATTCGTATGACAGATCCGCGCCATAATGCAACCTTCGGCAATCATAGCAATGGAGCCGAAACCAAATTCTTCAGCGCCCATCAATGCACCTATTACCACATCCCAGCCACTTTTCAGACCACCATCAACTCGTAAAATCACGCGATCGCGCAAGCTATTTTCCATCAAAACGCGATGGACTTCACTTAAACCAAGTTCCCAAGGCGAACCCGCATGTTTAATAGAACTGAGTGGCGATGCACCAGTACCACCATCATGTCCAGAAATTTGGATAATATCAGCGTTTGCCTTGGCTACACCAGCAGCGATCGTTCCAATACCAACTTCTGAAACTAGCTTTACCGAGACTTTTGCCTTGGGATTAATTTGGTGTAAGTCAAAAATCAATTGTGCTAAGTCTTCAATGGAGTAAATATCGTGGTGCGGTGGTGGCGAAATCAGCGTTACACCTGGTTTGGAGCGCCTTAACATGGCAATATATTGGCTCACCTTGGGACCTGGTAGCTGTCCACCTTCTCCAGGCTTGGCACCTTGGGCAATTTTGATTTCAATTTGTTTGGCGTTGACTAAATATTCTGGCGTGACCCCAAAGCGTCCCGATGCAACTTGCTTAATGGCACTATGAGCCACATCGCCATTTTGCAATCCTTTTAAATGAGGTAGGGTTGGCGAGTGTCCAGATTCATCTACATCGTCTAGGACTGTATAACGTACTGGGTCTTCGCCGCCTTCCCCAGAGTTAGATTTGCCGCCAATGCGGTTCATGGCGATCGCTAAAGTTTCATGAGCTTCTCTGGACAGGGCGCCTAAAGACATGCCACCAGTACAAAAGCGCTGGACAATTTCTGTTACCGACTCTACTTCTTCTATCGATATGGATGGGCGATCGCCCTGAAAATCTAACAAGTCCCGCAAGGCGGTTATTGGTCTACCTTGGAGGTGCTTTTTGTAAACTTCGTAGTGATCGTAGTTTTTGCTATCTAAAGCCTTATGCAGCGCCTTCACCATTTCTGGGCTATTCATGTGGTACTCGCCTTTCGGACGGTACTGCACAAAGCCCAAGTTTTCTAATTTGTTGGTTGTCAGTTCCGGGAAAGCTTTGCTGTGGAAAGAAAGCACTTCCAAGGCTAATTCGGTAATGCTCAAACCACCAATACGGGAAGTCGTACCACAAAATCCCAGTTCAATTAAATCTCTGCCAATACCGATCGCTTCAAAAATTTGCGCTGCTTGATAGCTGGAGAGTAAAGAAATTCCCATTTTGGAGAGAATTTTCAGCAAACCTGACTCTACTGCTTTACGATAATTTTTTAAAGCTTGTTCTAGAGTTAGGGTTGGAAGTTTTTTTACTTCCATTAACTTCTGAGTTTTGGGATCGGACCACCAATCGCGCACTGTGTCTAATGCCATGTACGGGCAAACTGCACCAGCGCCGTAGCCAATCAAACAAGCAAAGTGATGAGTACTCCAGCATTGGGCAGTATTGACAATCAGGGATGTTTTCATTCGCAGCCCTTCTCGAATCAGGTGGTGATGGACGACACCCACGGCTAACAGGGGAGGAATGTAAGTGTATTCTGTGCTGATGGTGTCATTGACGCGATCGCTCAAGATTAAAATCTTTGCCCCTGCGCGTACTGACTCTGCTGCTTGTGCTTGTAAAGATTCCACTGCGGCTTTTAATCCTTCTGGACCAGTGGCGATCGCAAACAAAGTTGACAACTCCGCTGTGGCAAATCCTGACAGCTTAATTGCTTCTAATTCTGCCTCAGTCAACATCGGCGACTCAAGTTTTAATCTCCGGGCATATTCTGGCTTTGGTTCTAATAAGTTACCCCGTTCGCCTAGTTCGACTTTTAAAGACATCACCAGCTTTTCCCGTAGGGGATCGATCGCTGGGTTCGTTACTTGAGCAAAGCGCTGTTTGAAATAGTCATAAAGCAGGTGGGGCTTTTCCGACAACACAGCTAAAGGAATATCATCCCCCATACAGAAAGTCGGTTCAGAACCGGCGATCGCCATTGGGTGAATCACCATTTCTACATCTTCTGTGGTGTAACCAAAGGCAGTTTGACGCTGAAGTAAGGTTTGTTTGTCAGTTGTCAATTGTCCTTGGTCACTTGTCGTATGTCCATTGCCATTTGCCGATGACGTATGACTAATAACTAATGACTTTAATTCTTGACGATATTGTTGCAGCCATTCTCCATAAGGCTCCTGCTGAGCGATGCGCTGTTTAATATCCCAATTTTTCAGCACTTCATGATTTTCTAAATCTACGGCAATCATTTGCCCTGGGCCAAGTCTACCTTTCTCGACAATATTGGCTTCTGGGAAGTCCACAACACCAGCTTCGGAAGCTACAACAATGTAGTCATCTTTGGTGATGACGTAGCGAGCTGGTCTTAAACCATTCCGATCTAGAGTTGCACCAACTTTTTTGCCATCGCTGAATACTAAAAGTGCTGGCCCGTCCCACGCTTCTTGGAGACCACTGTAATATTCGTAGAAATCAACAATTTCTGGAGACTCACGTAAAGAAGGCTGATTTTGGTAAGCCTCTGGAACCATAATCATTAAGGCTTCCAAGGGGCTGCGTCCAGAGCAAACCAACAATTCCACTACGTTGTCTAGGGTAGCTGAGTCGCTGTTATCAATATGAACTAATGGCTTCAGTTCCTTGATGCGATCGCCCCATACTGGATGATTGAGGCTAGCTTCTCGTGCCATCATCCAATTGATGTTACCCAACAAGGTGTTAATTTCGCCATTGTGACCCAAAAGCCGCATTGGCTGCGCTAGCGGCCATTTGGGCATCGTGTTGGTGCTAAAGCGACGGTGATACACAGCAAAAGCACTTTTGTAAACCGGATTTTTTAAATCTTGATAAAATTCTCCCAATACAGCAGAACGTACCATACCTTTGTAGACAATTGTCCGGCTTGATAAGGAGCAGATATAAAATTCTTCTGAGATTTTATTGGCAACTTTACTAATTCGGCGGCGGGTAATATACAACTGGCGTTCCAATTCATCGCCGATTTTGTCAACGGAAGTTAACAAGACTTGTTCAATCTGGGGTTGATTTTCTCTTGCTTGTATCCCCAGCAAATCAGATTGCACTGGCACTACTCGCCAACCTAGTACAATCAATTGCTCCTCAGCGGCTATTTGCTCAACTGCTGCCCTAGCTTTTTGTGCTGCTTCTTGGTCTTGTGGTAAGAAGATCATCCCCACAGCAGTATTGTTGGTAGATGAAAATTCCTTTCCCCTGTGAGCAAAGTCTTGTTGAAACAATTCCCAAGGAATTGCTGTCAACACTCCTGCACCATCACCAGAGTCTCGATCCGCACTACAACCCCCCCGATGTTCTAAGCAGGTTAAAGCAGCTAAAGCTTTTTCGACAATTTCGTGGCTGGCATGATTTTGACGATGAGTTATAAAACCTACACCACAGGCATCCCGTTCTTCTACTAACCACCTTGGTCCCTGGCAGGTATTTCTTAAGTCAATATCTGCTGTGATTTTCTGGTCTTGATTCATCGGTTTATTATTCATACCCTGTACCTGAACTGTTGAGTTATCAATTTTGCCACTGCTTAAGAGAAAAAATTTTCAATTCAGCGATGGAGAAATGCATCAGCACCGAAATTTAGGGAAAAAAAATTTTAACTTCGGTTTTACTTTTTAGTCTACCTGTGTTAAAATAATTGCGTGTTTTTATGTATTTATGCGGTGATTAGACAAACTAGTTTAGCCAAGACATTCTTATTGCCCTGACAGTTTGTTTTTTATATTTTGAAGTTAAGTATTTTTTCAATTGCTTTTTTCCAGATGCACACCAGCTAATGTTAGAGCTTATTTCAGCTCACCTGAAACACAACTAAAATTGAACGCTGCACTAGGTTTTAAACTCAAAGCTATCCCGAGCAAGTAATAAAATCAGCGTATTACAATATATACCCATTTGACAATTCCCAAATATTTCTCTTTGACCAGTTGCTACCTGTCTTACTAGCAATTGCAGCTCGCTGAAGTATCAAGACTTGCAACCAAAACTGAGGACTCAATATATTAATCCAGTTTGGATAAATAAGACTACCGTATATAGTGCAATTAACATTAGTGCCAGTTACAACATTTAGTTACAGTCAGTTAAGTGGCTACATGATTGTTTATTCTTAAAAGAGATAACAAGCCAATATATAGAATATCATGTTTTTTGCCAAATAAACTGATGTTTTTTAGATTTGCCAATAATTTAGTTAGTTTATACCTTGGGTGATACTTTTCAAAACTACCTAGTAAATTATGGTAAAAATGCCGAATTGTTGCCAACAACAATACCGTAGTGCTATTTCGCTGATTGGGAATAGCAAGTTTATCCGAGCGACTTTTTCACCAATACTTTTAACAGCACTGTGCTTAGGTACTACCTATGCTAACGCCCAAGAGTCCCCGAAAAATCTTAAATCAATACCAAGGTTGACTTCACAGTTACCTGCATCTGCTAAACCTGGGGTGCGATCGCCTTTGGCTGGTAATCAAATTTCCCTTAATGGCCGGACTCTACCAGGTACTTGGTTACAGCAGACTGGAAGATCGGGTCAAATCACAACTCATCTCAGTGACGGTGTATTCAGGCAATTAATCGGAGTAAATTTCTTAAACAGCAGTAACTGGACTAGGCAACCAATACAGTGGTTTTCCTCGGTGAAAACGCCGCAGGTTTTAGCCACCAGGCAACTAGGAGGATATCGCTATCTGGATATTACTAATTTTGCTCAAACATCTGGATGGCAAATCCAAGCCAATGGGAACATCTTGGTGATTGCGACCCCAAAAGCACAAATCACAAATATTATTCAGAGCCAGGAACCTGTATATGCGAGTGCCCCTTTGCAACACACTCAGATTCTTGTCAATTTAGATCGTCCAACTCCCTGGCAAGTTGCACAAGGCTCGGTTATTAAAACAACTCCAATTCTATCCGCCGATCCAGACACACCAACACCCAAATCTACTACACCACCGAATCGGGAGTGGACAGTTACCTTGGATGGAATAGCCGATCGCACCTTAATAGAACGCTATACCCCTCAGCCACCACCAGTAGCACCACCAACATCACTGCCAGAATTACTCAAACAATTATCGCCAGCTACACCACCAGTAGCAGCCCCGGAAACAATAATTGAAAAAGTGGAAGTGGTGAACAACCAAACCATTATTCACCTGAGTGTTCCCTTTGGTCTATTACCTCAAGTTAGCACTGTAGCAGACCCCGATCGCCTGATTATTGATATTCAACCAGATCCTCTAGAAGAGCGGGATATTAGTTGGGCATCGGGATTGGTTTGGCGGCAGCATTATATTAGCTTAGGCACAGAACGCTTTCCAGTGGTTTGGTTAGAAGTTAATCCCCGCAAAGTTGGGCTAACCTTGAAACCTATGTGGGTTAATCCTAATACGGTTATGGGTACTGCTCCGTTACTTGAAACAGCACAACGCTACTTAGCCGTAGCTGCCATTAACGGTGGTTACTTTAACCGCAATAACAGATTGCCCTTAGGTGCGATTCGCCGCGATGGCCAGTGGTTATCAGGGCCTATTCTCAATCGAGGAGCGATCGCCTGGAATGATTCTGGAGAATTTTACTTTGGTCGCCTCACCTTAGAAGAAGCTTTAATTACTGCAAATAACCAACGCTTACCAATTCTTTATCTTAATAGTGCTTATGTCCAGAGTGGCATTGCCCGTTACACTCCTGCTTGGGGATCGACTTACACACCCCTGACGGATAACGAAATTATCCTAGTGGTTCAGAAAGACCAAATTACAAATCAATTACCAGGCGGCAAAGTTGGTGAAAAGACAATTCCGATTCCCCAAAATGGCTATCTACTGACCTTGCGCGCCAGCGCTACTAGTAATGCGTCACAATTACCTGTTGGCACAGCAATAACTATATCTAGTGCCACTGCTCCCGCTGATTTTAGTCGTTATCCCTACATTATCGGAGCAGGACCCCTATTAATCCAGAATCGTCAAATTGTCCTTGATGCCAAAGCCGAAAAATTCAGCAATGCCTTTATTGCAGAAAAAGCTATTCGTAGCGGTATTTGCACAACACCAACAGGCACAGTCATGATTACTGCCGTCCATAATCGTGTAGGCGGTTATGGCCCCACATTGGCAGAACATGCCCAACTGATGCAACAAATGGG
This sequence comes from Nostoc sp. C117, assembly GCF_043099735.1. Lineage (NCBI taxonomy): Bacteria > Bacillati > Cyanobacteriota > Cyanophyceae > Nostocales > Nostocaceae > Nostoc > Nostoc sp. C117. Next base: position 7,244,290 of record NZ_CP170991.1, on the reverse strand, counting down.
GTGTGTGGATGCCCTAAATTTGGACGGTGGTAGTTCTACCAGTCTTTACTTAGGGGGGCAGCTGCTTGACCGTTCTCCTAGTACTGCTGCTCGTGTTCACAATGGAATTGGTATTTTCCTACAACCAGGAAAATAAGGAAATGGGGAATAGGGAAATCTCTTAATAGTCAAAGCCCCATGTCCAATTCTTTTTTAAAGTTTAGAACAAGCTATCATTTTGCTTGATGAAGAATTAGTGTAGACATAAAGCTTTTAATAGTGATGGTTTACACCATAACGTTTGATTTTGTTATCTTTAGCAAGGTGCAACAAAATTCTTGATTTTCAAAGTTGCAAGATAGCGCCAATTTTTTTTGTCAATAGTTAAGAGTACCAACGGTTTGTTATGTCTTCAAATGAGGTAACTATGGCTCGATATCAAGAAACTACACAGACTGAGACTCTACACCTACCTCCAGCTATTACTTCCAAAGGCCTCGCTGCAACTGAGTTACGTCCTTGGGGTGCTTTTACAGTATTAGAAGAAGGACGTGGATACAAAATCAAGCGTATCGAAGTTAAGCCTGGACACCGCCTTAGTTTACAAATGCATCATCACCGCAGCGAACACTGGATTGTTGTTTCTGGTACAGCTAAGGTAATTTGTGGTGAGCGAGAAGTGTTACTGAGCAATAATGAGTCAACCTACGTACCCCAATGTACAGCCCATCGTTTAGAAAATCCTGGTGTAATCCCCTTGGTGTTAATTGAAGTGCAAAATGGCGAATACTTGGGTGAAGACGATATTATTCGCTACCAAGACGATTATGCTCGTACCAAGGATTAAAACTAAAAGAACGCTATTAAAGAAGAACGCAGAATTCAAATTCAGAAATTCAGAATAAATTAGTGGGGTATTTGGACAACCCACTAATTAAAAATAGTTACATCTTTCCTACCCAAAGCATAAAGGAAGATTCAGTCGGAGACTGAAATCATATATTCAGAGGATCTCTCCGAGACGCTGCACTATCCGACACTTGAACTCCAATTCATACTGAATGCTGAATTCTGACTCTTCACTCCTGAATTCTTTCTTGTTAAAGCTCTAATCCAAAAACTTAAATACATACTTTGTGCAAAATTCTTTAGTAACTATTGCACAACACAAGTCCCTACCTAGTCAAGGTGGGGACTGAAACATATTAGTGCTATAAATATAGTAATAGCGATCGCTCTGCTGGGTTAATACAGGTAGAAGCTAAGTAAAACAAAGCCTACATACATATTAACTAAAAATATAAGTAGCATCTAAATACAGAGGCATTGGTCAACCCATCTGTAGAATTAAGATGGGGTATTTAATTGCAAAAACGAATTTCATGATTCATCTGAGTCAAGCAGCCGCAAGTGAGATCGTCCGAATCAAGTCCAAGCAGCAACCAAATGTCTTATTTCGATTAGCAGTGAAATCAGGCGGCTGTTCCGGGTTATTTTATGATATGTCTTTTGATGAAGCAATAAAAGTTGGCGACCAGGTTTTTGACCTGGAAGAGATTCAAGTCATTATTGACGGCGAAAGTTTAAATAACCTCAAAGGGCTGATAGTGGATTATTCAGAAGACCTGATGGGTGGTGGTTTTCGCTTTCACAACCCCCAGGCGATCGCTACATGTACTTGTGGCAATTCCTTCTCCATTAATCATTAGTCATCAGTTATTGGTCATTAGTTCTTAGATAAAGGACAAATGGCATTTGACATAAAACCGTAAAAAACGATATAATCAGGATTTGTTAAAACTTAGACCCTAAGCAGCTTTACGCGCTGTAACTCATGCCAACAATACAGCAGCTAATACGTAATGAACGCGAACAAGCGCGTCAGAAAACCAAGTCCCCAGCTCTGAAACAATGCCCCCAACGCCGGGGAGTTTGTACCAGAGTCTACACGACCACACCAAAAAAGCCTAACTCAGCCCTACGCAAAGTAGCAAGAGTCAGACTGACCTCTGGATTTGAAGTCACAGCTTATATTCCAGGTATTGGTCACAACTTACAAGAACACTCAGTTGTAATGATTCGTGGCGGTCGGGTTAAGGACTTACCAGGCGTGAGATACCACATCATCCGTGGAACCTTAGATACAGCCGGAGTCAAAGACCGCAAGCAAGGTCGTTCCAAATATGGAACCAAGCGTCCAAAAGAAGCGAAAAAATAAGATTAGGCGATTAATCGCACTAAATTACGATTAATCGTCTAACTTAGAAACGCTCACGGATAAAAGGCGATCGACACCTGTGTTCTAACAGCAGTCATGAAGACTGTTGTATTTGTTTGAAGCAATCAAGCAAGCTACACTCTACACTAAGCGAGCAAGTGTAGAATCTCTGGAGAGAATCCTGTAACGACAGCATGAATTCTCGTTTTAACTTAACTCTAGACATTAAGGTTTATAATCTTGTCGCCTTGAGTATTTTAGTTGCAGGTCGCAAGTCAATAGGTCAGCCTCGCTGCAACGCTCGAAAAAATGAGGAAGTCTGAGGGTTGGGTTCCACCGCTTTTAGTTTCCGGTGTCTGATAGCATATAATTTCGTTGCCAAATCCGAATTAAAGGTGAAGTATGTCTCGTCGTGGTGTTATTCAAAGGCGCCCAGTTCCGTCTGACTCCGTATATAACAGTCGCCTTGTGAGCATGATTATCAGGCGGATCATGCGTCATGGCAAGAAATCGCTTGCCGCACGGATTGTTTATGAAGCATTAAAAACCATTGAAGAACGCACTGGCAATGGTGCCTTAGAAACTTTTGAAAGAGCAGTGCGGAATGCTACGCCTTTAGTAGAAGTAAAGGCTCGGCGGGTGGGCGGTGCAACTTACCAAGTACCAATGGAAGTGCGTTCAGAGCGGGGTACTACCCTAGCACTGCGTTGGCTAGTGCAATATTCCCGGTCTAGACCAGGCCGGACAATGGCAAGCAAATTGGCAAATGAGTTAATGGATGCTGCCAATGAAACTGGAAATGCAATTCGGAAACGTGAAGAAACGCACCGGATGGCAGAAGCTAACAAAGCATTTGCACACTATCGTTACTAAGTAGAAAAGCGATATATCGTCTTACGGAAGCGGTATATCGTGGATTTACCGAAAAAGACGGTTTTCCGTAAAAGTATAGAATCTTAACAAAGAGTAATATACAAGATATCATGAGGCAAAAACTATAGGAGGTAATTGTGGCACGCACGATCCCGCTAGAGAAAGTACGCAACATCGGTATTGCGGCGCATATAGATGCGGGCAAAACAACAACAACAGAGAGAATATTGTTTTACTCTGGGATAATTCATAAAATTGGCGAAGTTCATGAAGGAACTGCTGTAACAGACTGGATGGAGCAGGAGCGGGAGCGGGGAATTACCATTACTGCTGCTGCTATCAGTACCAGCTGGAAAGATCATCAAATAAACATTATCGATACTCCCGGTCACGTAGACTTCACGATTGAAGTTGAGCGTTCAATGCGCGTGTTGGATGGTGTCATCGCAGTATTTTGTTCTGTGGGTGGCGTGCAACCGCAGTCTGAGACAGTGTGGCGACAAGCAGACCGCTACAAAGTTCCTCGCATCGCCTTCATCAACAAGATGGATCGCACAGGAGCGAACTTTTATAAAGTTCACGAGCAAATGCGCGATCGCCTGCGGGCAAATGCGATCGCCATTCAACTGCCAATTGGTAGTGAAAACGACTTCCTCGGTATCGTTGACCTCGTGAAACAGCGTGCGTATATTTACGCTAATGACCAAGGAACCGATATCCAGGAAACTGATATCCCTGCTGAATTGCAACCGCAGGTAGATGAATACCGCGTCAAGCTAGTGGAAGCAGTGGCAGAAACCGATGACGCTCTGATGACTAAGTACTTCGATGGCGAAGAACTGACAGATGACGAAATCGCTCTTGGCCTGCGTAAAGGAACAATTGCTGGCACAATCGTCCCGGTACTTTGTGGCTCGGCATTCAAAAACAAAGGCGTGCAATTGATGCTGGATGCCGTTGTCGATTACCTGCCAGCGCCAAGTGAAGTACCGCCAATTCAAGGCTTACTGCCGAATGGTGATGCTGTTGAGCGGCGGGCTGATGACAACGAACCCCTAGCAGCTCTGGCATTCAAGATTATGGCTGACCCTTACGGTCGCCTGACATTTGTTCGCGTTTATTCTGGTGTCCTGAAAAAGGGCAGCTACGTTCTCAACGCTAGTAAGAATAAAAAAGAACGGATTTCCCGCTTAGTTCTCATGAAGGCAGACGATCGCCAAGATGTCGATGAACTGCGAGCAGGTGATTTGGGAGCAGCTCTTGGATTGAAAGACACCTTGACAGGTGACACGCTCTGTGACGATGGATCGCCAGTCATTCTGGAATCTCTATTCATTCCTGAGCCTGTAATCTCGGTAGCGGTTGAACCCAAAACCAAGAACGACATGGATAAACTATCCAAAGCTCTGCAATCTCTCTCAGAAGAAGACCCCACCTTCCGCGTCCGAGTCGATCCCGAAACAAACCAAACCGTGATCGCCGGTATGGGAGAGCTACACCTAGAAATTCTAGTAGACCGGATGTTACGAGAATTTAAGGTGGAAGCAAACGTTGGTGCGCCGCAAGTAGCTTACCGAGAAACAATTCGGAAAGCTGTGAGCAAAATTGAGGGCAAATTCATCCGCCAAAGTGGTGGTAAAGGTCAATACGGTCACGTAGTGATCAATTTGGAACCTGGAGAACCCGGTACTGGCTTTGAATTCGTCTCCAAAATTGTCGGCGGTACAGTACCTAAAGAGTACATCAGCCCAGCGGAGCAAGGAATGAAAGAAAGCTGCGAATCCGGTGTTCTAGCTGGATATCCGTTGATTGATGTCAAAGCGACGCTAATTGATGGGTCATACCACGATGTAGACTCTTCGGAAATGGCTTTCAAAATTGCTGGCTCAATGGCGATGAAAGAAGCTGTGATCAAAGCTTCACCAGTACTATTAGAGCCTATGATGAAAGTTGAAGTGGAAGTTCCTGAAGACTATATTGGGAACGTCATTGGCGACCTCATCGCTCGCCGGGGGCAGATTGAAAGCCAAAGCACTGAACAGGGACTCGCTAAAGTGGCATCCAAAGTTCCACTAGCAACCATGTTCGGCTACGCCACTGATATCCGGTCAAAAACCCAAGGTCGGGGTATCTTTACGATGGAATTCAGCCACTACGAAGAGGTGCCTCGCAGCGTAGCTGAAACTATCATTGCAAAAAGCAAAGGGAACGCTTAATTAAAAAAGGAAACGAGGATTCATGGCACGCGCAAAATTTGAAAGGAATAAACCCCACATAAACATCGGTACAGTTGGCCACGTTGACCACGGTAAAACTACCTTGACAGCAGCCATCACCATGACTTTGGCAGCGATGGGTCAGGCTGTAGCTAAGGGCTACGACCAAATTGATAATGCCCCAGAAGAAAAGGCACGGGGTATTACCATCAATACTGCTCACGTAGAGTATGAAACGGCAAGTCGTCACTATGCTCACGTAGACTGTCCAGGACACGCTGACTATGTGAAGAACATGATCACTGGTGCTGCTCAGATGGATGGAGGCATCCTGGTAGTTGCTGCTACTGATGGTCCCATGCCCCAAACCCGCGAACACATTCTCCTAGCAAAACAGGTTGGTGTTCCCAGTCTGGTTGTTTTCTTGAATAAAGAAGACTTGATGGATGACCCAGAACTCCTGGAACTGGTAGAACTAGAACTGCGAGAATTGCTCTCTAGCTACGATTTTCCTGGTGACGACATCCCTATTATCAAAGGCTCTGGTCTGCAAGCTTTAGAAGCAATGACCAAGAATCCTAAAACCCAACGAGGAGAAAATCCCTGGGTAGACAAAATCTATGAACTGATGGATGCTGTAGATTCTTACATCCCCACTCCTGAGCGGGATGTTGATAAACCCTTCCTGATGGCTGTAGAAGATGTGTTCTCAATTACAGGTCGTGGTACTGTCGCCACTGGTCGGATTGAGCGTGGTGTAGTCAAAGTTGGCGATAACGTTGAACTAGTGGGTATCAGAGATACTCGCGCCACCACCGTAACTGGGATTGAGATGTTCAAGAAGAGTCTCGATCAAGGTATGGCTGGGGACAACGCTGGCGTACTTCTTCGCGGTATCCAGAAGGCTGATATTGAACGGGGTATGGTCATCGCCAAACCTGGTTCGATTAAACCTCACATGGAATTTGAAGGCGAAGTGTACATCCTAACTGAAAAAGAAGGTGGTCGTAAGACACCATTTTTCGCGGGCTACCGTCCCCAGTTCTACGTGCGGACAACGGATGTAACTGGTACTATCAAAGCTTACACTTCCGATGAAGGCAAAGATGTAGAAATGGTGATGCCAGGCGATCGCATTAAGATGACAGTTGAATTAATCAACGCGATCGCTATTGAACAAGGAATGCGTTTCGCTATCCGTGAAGGTGGCCGCACCATCGGCGCTGGTGTCGTCTCTAAAATTCTCAAATAGCATCTTTTTCCTGAGAAAAAAGGAGCAGAGATGGTATAATTCCACTCTGCTCCTTTCTCTTCCTTTAATTATAATTACTGGTGATTTGGGATTAGAAATTGGCTTAGGACTATTTAGGAATTAGAAATACATAATTCTATGTCCTAGTCCCCAATCCCTAGTCCTTAGTCCCTATTCCCCACTCCTCACTCACTACTCCCCCAATTACGCAGAACCTGGACAATTAAAGATGGCTACTCTACAGCAGCAGAAAATTAGAATTCGCTTACAAGCTTTTGACCGACGCTTATTAGATACATCTTGCGAGAAGATTGTAGACACCGCTAACCGCACCAATGCTACAGCTATAGGTCCTATTCCTTTACCAACAAAACGTCGAATCTATTGTGTGCTGCGATCGCCTCACGTAGATAAAGATTCACGGGAACACTTTGAAACCCGTACTCATCGCCGGATTATTGATATTTACCAGCCATCTTCTAAAACTATTGATGCCCTGATGAAATTAGATCTACCATCAGGTGTTGATATTGAAGTGAAACTTTAATTAGTCATTGGTCATTAGTCATTACTACTCTGGCAAAGGACAAATGACATTAGTATGAATATTTACTTTGCCCTGAAGAAATATATCTCAGGGCATTTTATTTAGCCGTAAAACAAATGATAGAATGTAAAGAAAGTACGGGAAAGCAGAGAAAAATAAATTTTAAAGATTAAGTTTATACCAAAGTAACAATGACATCATCTTCTAAAATTGCAGTTCGTGAACTACCTCTGTTCCCGTTACCCGAAGTAGTTCTGTTTCCTACTAGACCGTTGCCCCTGCACATCTTTGAGTTTCGCTACCGAATCATGATGAACACGATTTTGGAGAGCGATCGCAGGTTCGGTGTTTTGATGTTCGATCCAGTCAAAGGTACAATCGCAAACACTGGCTGCTGTGCGGAAATCGTTCATCACCAGCGACTCCCAGACGATCGGATCAAGATGTTGACTTTAGGGCAACAAAGATTTCGTGTATTGGAATATGTTCGGGAAAAGCCATACCGCGTTGGCTTAGTAGAGTGGATTGAAGACCACCCACCAACTAAAGATTTGCGACCTTTGTCAACTGAAGTAGAACAACTACTGCGAGATGTGGTGCGGCTGTCAGCCAAATTAACCGAACAAAATATTGAACTGCCAGAAGATTTACCTGATTTACCAATAGAGTTATCTTATTGGGTAGCAAGTAACCTTTATGGTGTAGCCGCAGAACAGCAGTTATTGCTAGAAATGCAAGATACTGTAACTCGTTTAGAGCGGGAAGCAGAAATTTTAACTTCTACTCGTAATCACTTGGCAGCTCGGTCTGTTCTGAAAGACACATTTAATGAAAAGTGAAGAATGAGGAGTTAGGAAGAAATAACAGAAGAAAATTGATGACTCATAATTTATAATTAATAACTGCTCACTTGTAATTTTCTAATCAAGAACGCTAACAGGTAAAACATTGTAAGCGCCAAGAATTTTTAAAATCTCTGTGTAAATACCTAATTCTGCTAAAGCAGATTTCATCTGTGCTTCGTTGGCATCTGCCTCAACATCGATGAAAAATAAATATTCACCTAGCGATCGCTTTGTTGGACGAGATTCAATCCGACTGAGATTAATTCCTAGTTGAGCAAATATTTGCAAAGGTTTGACCAAGGCTCCTGGTATATTTGCAGGTGTACTGAAAGCCAGAGATGTATGACTAGCACCTGCTTTTGATGTATAGTGTCCAGTATTTGTTTCACGCTGACTTATTACCAAAAAACGAGTAAAGTTTTCTGGATAGTCGTTAATAGCATTGGCAAGTATTGGCAAATTGTATAGTTGAGCTGCTCTACTAGAGGCGATCGCTGCTGTTGTCGGATCTTGCTCCAATTGCTGTAGCGCTTCGGTTGTAGAATTATTTGCAATAATCTGTACCGTTGGCAGAAATCGCTCTAACCATCCCTGACATTGTGCCAAAGCTTGGGGGTGAGAGTAAACAGTTTTAATGCTATCTAAGCTAGTCGCACAGGAAATTAACGTATGGACAATCGGTAATACTAAGGCTAACTGAATTTGCAAACTGTCCAACTGCCACAGTGTATCTAATGTCATAGTTACACTCCCTTCAATAGAATTTTCCACTGGCACAACAGCTAACTGGGCTTGACCATCAGCAACGGCCTGTAGTGATTGTGAGATGCTGGGATAGGGGGATAAAATAGCTGCATCTCCCGTACTTTTACTGAGCCAGTTGAGATAAAAAACAGCTGCTTGTTCGGAGTAAGTGCCGGGCGGTCCTAAATGTGCGATCGATAAAGTCATACTTTGAGTTGTGAGTTCAATGGGGCTGGAGATTGGAGACTAAGTACTGGGATCTGGAAAGTATTTATCAAAAATGATTTTATCCCAGAGATTTTTATTTATACAGAAATAAACAAAATATGAATTTAAGAAAACAAGTTATAAACACGATTTTTATATCAGAATAATTCCTGGTAGCTTTTTAGCTAAATCCATCTGAAGATTCAACATAAATTATATTAGTTTATGATAAAACAACAAGTATACATCATTGTTGATATGTCAATACTGAATTTATAATTTATATTTCTTGAATTCAAGATAGTAATGAGCGTATCAACGTTTTGGGAAAATGTATATCTGATAAGGAAAGATAATTTTTATGATCGATAAACTTTCTACTTTCTTCTAACTAGATCTAAATTATTAAAAAATATTAAAATTAAACAACAGATACTTTTACCTAACTCATGGCTACCCGGTTTACTGCCTCTCAATCAGTTGAAATCGCTGTTCCAGAGGAGCCTATTCCCATTCAGCACTACTTGCGTCAGCCTCAACGTCTGGTTAAGGCTTTGGTTGATAATAGCCGGATTCAACAACTTTCTGAAGAGGTATTTCGCTTGAAAATGCGTCCGCTGACTTTTATGTCATTGAGTATTCAACCGACTGTAGACATGAGAGTTTGGGCAGAAGCAAATGGAATAATTCATTTGCGATCGCTAGGCTGTGAAATTCTAGGTTTCGAGTATATTAACCAGCGGTTTGCTCTCAATTTAAAAGGGTATTTATCTCCGAAAGAGTTAACCACTGGCACTTACCTGCAAGGAAGGGCTAATTTAGAAGTTGAGGTGGATCTGCCACCGCCATTTTCCTTTACTCCTAAACCAATTTTAGAAGCCACCGGCAATGGTTTGCTAAAAAGCGTCCTGTTAACGGTCAAGCAACGGTTATTGCATCAACTGTTGGCAGATTATCGCTATTGGGTAATATCACAAATGAAGGATACAGGACTTGACGGTGACAGTGCTGAATTGCCAATGCTGAATCCTAAGTAATTAAATAATTACTTAGGATTCAGTACTTTATATTTGGCAAGGACGAAATGATTTGCGATGTAGGGGTGAGGGACCATATTGTTGCAGAGCCAGCAAGTGCTTCTGGCTACCATAACCCTTGTTACATTCTAAGTTGTACATAGGGTATTTTAATGCTAAACGCAGTACCAGATCGTCACGCCAAACCTTGGCAACAATACTAGCAGAGGCAATAGCAAGCGATCGCTCATCCCCTTTGACTATTGTTTGTTGAGGCAGTAGCAGGTCTTTGATTGACTGATTGCCATCAACTAAGCAGAGTGAAGGCTGTACCTTTAACTTCAGTACAGCCCGCTTCATTGCTAACAGCGTCGCTTGCAAAATATTTATCTTGTCAATTTCGGTAGTGGAAGCAAACCCAATTTTCCAATCTACAGCCAGCCCACAAATGTGCTGCGCTAGCTCAGTTCTACGAGAACTAGACAACTTTTTACTGTCTTTAATTTTAGCTGCTATTAGTTTTGGCAAAGCATCATCTGGCAAGATCACGGCTGCTGCTACTACAGGACCAAATAGAGCGCCTCGCCCTACTTCATCCACACCTGCAACCAACCCTGGAATCCCTAACAAGGTAGAAAACTCCAGCCAACTAGATTTTTCCAAAGATGCTGGCGAATAAATAGCAGCAGCAGTTTGCTGTGTTTCTACCATAGAGCAAATTAATTGTCTTCGATCGCTGAAGAGCGACGGCGGCGGCGACGGTTGGCATTGGCAGTGCTGCTATTAGCATCACTTTCATCTACATTCGTCAAGCTTTCCGAAGGATTGTCAGTAAATCCCGATAATTCAGTTGTCTCTTGTATCAAAGATTTTTGTTCTGGCTCAATAACCTTTGGTATAGGTATTCTGCTTGGGATAACTTCAGATGTCGCTCTTTGGTTAGTAGTTGGTTCTGGGGTTGGTTCAATTGATGTTGTTGGCAGTTGACCAGGCTGAATCACATTAATAATCACCGCCTTGGGATTTTTAACCTCTTGTTCCAACTTTACCAATGGAGAGATTCCCATCAAGGCAAACATATCCTGTTCTTGAAGCGTCATTTCTACAGTCCTAATTTCCGGCGGTTCTACCACTGGTTTGACTGGCTCTGCTTTGGTAATTTTAGTCCGCTCTATTCTCTCAGTCCAAGCTGGTTTACCAAGAGTAGGCGAGGGAATTTCTGGTGTTACTCCTAGTTCTGGTTCAACATCAAGGTCTAAGTCTGGCTCATTGACAAAAGCCAATGGATTCACTCCAGTCCGAGTTTCATCTTTGCCATTTAATCCATTGATACCACCAATACGACTGCGGCGAGTTCGGGTACGACGTTTATTATCGTTAAGTTCTTGATAACTAGGATGATTGATTAGATTCAGATGATTTGATTCTGAGTCACCATCGAATGGTTCCCCAAATCCATCATAGGTTTCTCGTAGTTCTGGAATGCGGGTGGCTGGCTGACGTGGTTCTCTTTCTCGAGGCAGAGGGGATACAAAACGCTCACGCTCTGGTATTTCTGCTGGTATCGGTAATCGGTTTTCGTTTTCTCCAGGCAGACGCACAGTATGTCCTAAGCCGCCACAGGTGGGACAAGTTTCACCAAACAATTCGTAAATATTTTGACCCTGACGTTTACGGGTCAGTTCTACTAAACCAAGTTCAGTTAGTTGGGCAATCTGAGGACGAGCTTTGTCTGCTTTAAGTGCTTTATTAAAGTGTTCAAGGACTTGCAGTTGGTCACGTCGTGATTCCATATCAATAAAGTCAACGACAATCACCCCAGCGATATTTCTTAAACGTAACTGGCGAGCAATTTCTGTTGCAGCTTCGCAGTTTGTCCATAAAACTGTTTCTCTAGCTGTTGCCGATCGCGTAAAGGAACCTGAGTTAACATCAATCACTGTTAATGCCTCGGTGGGCTGAATGATGATGTAACCCCCGGAAGGTAGATCTACTCTTGGTTTGAGGGCTTCTCGAACGGCGGCATTAATCCGGAAGTATTCTAAAATTGGCGAGCGATCGCGATGATGGTCAATCAATAATCCCTGTGGTGTTTGACCTCCACTCCAGTTCTGTAAGTACTGCTTAACTCGCTTCAAACCAGTACTAGAATCAACGACGATCCGATTCACATCTGCGCCGTACATATCTCGTAATACGCGCTGAATAAAGTCATCATCTCGGTTGAGCAGTGCTGGGGCACGGGTAGAATGGGCTTCCTGCTGGATTGCCTCCCATTGCTTTTGCAGCACTTCCAAATCTTCCATAATCGCTTCTTCTGGTTTGCCTTCTGCTTCTGTACGCACAAGTAAACCCATTCCCGCTGGTTTGACCAAAATTGCTAGTGCCCGCAAGCGGTTGCGCTCACTTTCACTTTTAATCCGTCGTGATAAATTGACCCCTCTACCATAGGGCATCAGTACTACATAACGTCCAGGTAAGGTGATATTACCTGTAAGCCTCGGGCCTTTTGTTCCCGTTGGCTCTTTCATTACTTGCACCAAAACTTTCTGCTGTGGTGCTAATAGTTCCGTAATTGCCGCAGCAGTTCGCTTTAGCTTTAATGGCCCCAAGTCGGTGACATGAATAAAGCCATTCCGCTCTGGGTCGCCAATGTTGACAAAAGCTGCATCGATCCCAGGTAATACATTTTCTACTACTCCTAAGTAGATATCACCTATTTGATGATGTCCCGTAGCAACAACGAGTTCTTGTATCTGATCTTCCGAAAAAACGGCAGCAATTTGGTGCTGCTCCGCGATAATAATTTGTTTTGGCATTCAATTTCCTCAAAAATTGGCAGCACTAACAGGTTTAGAGGTTTTTTGTCTCAAGTTCGCTTAATTACTTGTAATTGAAAACTTCTTACCTTCCCTAAAGTTCTGATTCTCAGAAAGTTTTATCTTTTGGCTTCTCTCAGTTTCCCCATCGGGTAGCCACCGCTCAAACTTCTCTTTGGGTATTTGCGTCAGTCTTCATTACCAGTGTTAATCGAGTTCGATATCATATATACCTTTTTTCCTGTAAGCCTTAAAAGACGCTACTGGTAATAACAATCGTCAACCAATTTTAGATTTGCTTTCTTCGTAGCGTTAGCGAGTCTCCGAAGGTCTTTTGGATTGAAAAAGACCACAAAAGTATGAGGCTTGAGGATCTTACATTGACTATTTGAGATTTGTTCTACCCCAAGGGCGGTACATAAACTAAAAAAAACAATCCAAAATCTCTGTTGGAAAGTGATACTCCTCTAACGCTAAGAGATTGTCAGCAAATGGTCTTCTGACTTTCACAAAATCTAAAGTTGCAACTCAACCTAAGCTTCTAAGCTAAAAGGCTATTAGCAGTCTTAAGAGCGTTCACACGTTTGATTATTCCAGAACGGCTGCATATTCATATTGTTTAAGCAAGTGAAGTATCCCAACTTACTTTGTCTGTCACACACTGCGCGAACGGCTGAAGTTGTTGCTCTCCAACAACAGCTAGCACAAGGACGGTTTTATTCATCTTCTCTCAAGGGGAGACGCGACGCGAACGGATTTTCGTGTCTCACAAGCAAATGCCACGTTAGGTAAACCACAAGGGTGTCCGACACTAAAGTCGGTGATGGTCTTATTTTGCTTCCACAGGCAACCGTTTGCCTTCGGCAAGCAGTTATTGATTTTTGTTTCCAGCACTCGGCTTAATATCTTGGTGGATCGGTTACTGTCAATAAATTGGGAAATTCCGCGGAAGCTGTTAAATCATGCGTCCGTGGTTGATTTGTGATGCAATACCCTCAAGAAAGAGAGTTGTGAGTTGAAAGTACTAAATCCTGAGTGAGTTTTTAACTCAGAATGGTTTATTTGAGAGTAACCTACTGAAGTTGTTAACAAAAAGAAACTACTTCTATTTTCCATTCCCCAGATTTATCCTTAGGGTTATATTCAGCAACACCAGTTGCTACTCTGCCTAAAGTTGCTTTAGCCTACGACAAGCTGTGCTTTGGCTTGACGTGTCTATGGGCAGCTAGAAGTCGGCATGGCCGAGAACAGTTGCTTCCATAGCAAGATCTCCATAAGGAGTACAACTTTACAAGAGTAACCCACTGGCTGTTGGACACTACTCTGGATTAGACATTCAGCAGTTGTTTAAAAAGGATGGAGTTAGAGAATCTAACCGAGCCTGCTGTTCGTTACTGATTCACAAGGTAGCTATAGAGAGAGTGTGTGTTCTTTAATCTGCCTCAGTTGGTCTGGGATAAAATCCTAGAAGTTGCACTCTAATATCTTTGCTTTCGCCCTCTGAATCCGAGGGGTGAACCAGCTAATTCAATGCAGCGCCAGAAAATTTCTCTTCACCCTATTCTAACGCAACCTTGCTAAAAATCAATTCGGATGATTTTTCATATTATGACAACTACTAGCAAGTTGTCATACAGGGATTATACCCCTAAAACTAGGCGATTGCGGTGGATGTGCAGGAGTTGAAATTCTACATTAGCCACTGCCTCTAGCATAAACACGATTTGTTCGGGACGCAACAGGCAACCATCTTGGCGATAGCTACCTACATAACGGATGACAGAGATGGATTCTGCTGTGCTATTGTGGGTTTCTACCAATTCCAGTTCAAATAAGCGATCGCGCAGATTTATTAACTGGCTTTTGCCTGATTTAGTTGTTTGTTCATACCAGAGTTCGTCTTTGGCTTTGATTGTATCAATCCAGTTTTGCCATTGTGTAGGCGATGCTTCCTGAATTGTTGCTAAAGTCATCAAATACTCTGCTGCTTCCAGCAGTTGGCTAGCTGCTTTAGCTTTTAAATCAATCTCGTCCACATGATATACGGGTATATCTGTGGGCATTTCTCGAACTAGTTGTTCTTGAAAAGCATCAAGTGATACTGGGGTTGCTAATTCAAAATCCGCAATTTCACCACTACTAGTAGCTCCTAGAGCCAAAGCAGTTGCTAGAGAAATTCGCGGCATTGGATGAAATCCACCAGTGTAAGCAATTGGCAAGCTTGCTCGCCGCACAACTCGGTCAAACAGACGGATTAAATCCAGGTGACTGACTAAAGCCATATTACCCTGTTTTCCAAACCAGACTCGGAATCGTTGCACCTTAGTTGTGTTGGGTACAAATTCGCCAGCGAATTTTGGGATAATAGGTGGTTCAATGACGATATTGTGCCCAAAATCGGTGCCACAAACGCCACAGTGAGAACAACCTTCAAAAGAGCAGTCAGGTAGGATTGTGGCTGCTAGAGCGCTTTCCAGGTCTTCTTTTAGCCATTTTTTATCAATCCCAGTATCAATATGATCCCAAGGGAGAGGAATATCTAGGGAGTGGGAAGTGCTGAGTGGGGAGTGGGGAGTGGGGAGTTGGGTATTTTCCTCTGCCTCTGTGGCTCTCTGCTCTTGTATATGAAACAGATTCCATTCGCCGTTTTCGATTTGACGGTATTTCCAATCTAAATCAGCTTGGGCGATCGCGATTCCCCAAGCTGTAAAAGCTTTATCTACATTGTCATACCAGGAATCCATTCCTGCACCCAATTCCCAAGCACGGCGCACTACTTTGCCTAAAGTGCGATCGCCTCGTCCAATAAAATCTTCCATTGCCGAAATTCTGACATCGGTAAAATTTACCTTGACTCCTTTGAATCGGCGGAATTCTTGCCGCAACATATTTTGTTTGCGCTTAAATTCTGTGGTAGAAACTGAGTGCCACTGAAATGGGGTATGGGGCTTAGGTGTAAAATTAGAAATTGTCAAATTAAAGTTTAGGGGTTTTCTACCCTGACCCCGACATTCGCGCTGTAACCAACTTACCGTTTCTGCAATGCCAAAAACATCGGCATCTGTCTCACCTGGCAAGCCAATCATAAAATACAACTTAATTTTATCCCAGCCTTGTTCCCAGGCGGTTTTCACCCCTCGCAACAGTTCTTCATTGGTCAAGCCTTTATTCACAATGTCTCGCATCCGCTGAGTTCCAGCTTCGGGAGCAAAAGTCAATCCACCTTGGCGAGTACCTCCAAGGATATTGGCAATATTTTCATCAAACCTATCTACTCGTTGGCTGGGTAGAGTCAGAGAAATGTTGTCATTTTTTAAGCGATTTTTGATTTCCATCCCTACTGCTGGTAGGGATAAATAATCAGAACAACTCAGGGATAGCAAGGAAAACTCATTGTAACCAGTTTCTCGCATACCCTGTTCAATAGCTTCTACTACTTTCTCTGGTTCGACATCTCGTGCTGGTCGAGTTAGCATTCCTGGTTGACAGAAGCGACAGCCACGAGTGCAACCCCGCCGAATCTCAATAGTCAAGCGGTCATGTACTGTTTCTACGTAGGGAACTAGCCCAATGGAATATGCTGGTATGGGGGTTGCAACTCGTCGGAGAATTCGTTTTGGGACGTCTGGGCGAAGAGGATGAACTGAGCCATCTTCTGCTATATCATAAAACTGTGGGACATATACGCCTGGTATCTGTGCTAAATCTAATAACAGATTTTCCCGATTCAATCCAGTTTTTTTGCCCTCTTCTAATACCAAACCAATTTCTGGTAGTAATTCTTCTCCATCTCCAAGGGCGAAAAAGTCAAAGAAGTCCGCGTAAGGCTCAGGATTTGATGTCGCTGTCTGTCCCCCGGCAAAAATCAATGGGTAAGAGGAAGAAGCGGGGACGCGAGGATGGGGGGATGGGCTGATATTTTCTTGATTTTCTGTGTCTCCATTTCTTAGTGTCTCAGTGTCTCTTCTCTTTTGCCAAGTCAAGGGAATTCCAGCTAGATCCAACATTTCTAGGATATTAGTTGCACCAAGTTCGTAACTGAGGCTAAAACCAAGAATGTCGAATTCTGTGAGCGATCGCTTGGACTCGACTGCAAATAATGGGGTATTAGTTTCCCGTAGTTTTGCTGATAGATCTTGTCCTGGTAGATAAGCGCGATCGCACAATTGGCGAGGCTGGCCATTCAAAATGTTATACAGGATAATGTGCCCTAAATTAGATGCACCGACTTCATACACCTCTGGGTAAGTTAAAACCCAGTGTATTGCTGTCGTATCCCAAGGTTTATGTACTGCTAAGCGCTCGTTACCCAGGTAACGCGCTGGTTTGAGAATATCCGATGTTATTAATTTTTCAACTGCAACAGCCACTATGCTACTTCTAGCTACATTAATTACAGCTAATCAAGACCAACCTTAGCATTGAATTGACTCTTACAACAAAGTTTATTATTGTAACTTACAACTCCTTTACATAAATTATACTTATACCTTAACTTTGCTTCTTTTACATACTTTTTACATAAATTTATATTGTAGAGAAGTCAATTTCATTTTCCAAAATTTCAAAAACTCTATCGAGTTGGGTTAGTTCAAAAATAATTTTAATTGAGGGAGCAACACTACAAAGTCTAAAGCTCCTTCCTAGACTAAGAGCCAACTTGTGTGCAGATAACAATGCCATTAACCCTGCGCTGTCTAAGGATTCTACTGCCGCTAGATCTACTACCAAGATAGAAATATCATTTGTTGCTAGCCCTGTGGTCAGATCTCGTTCAAATTCCAAGGCGTTTGCAGCATTTAAACAGCCTTTGGGTTGAATAACTGCAATCTTGGGATACTGAAGCACTGCTTGCATAGTTACATCCTATGAGAGTTATTGAAGCGTCAAGATAAGATTTATTTGAACATAAACTTTTTTTGGTTGCATCGGCCATATGTCTGAGCTTTCTTTGCTGAATCTTTATTTCTTTAGTATGTCTATTTAAAGATTGTTATAAGTCCAGTTTAAAATGTGTTTATATATACTTTTTTTTTATCTCACTTCAAAAACAATCAACATAGACAGCCCAAAAGCAGACAGATTATCCGTAAGTATCCCGAGGAAAGTTGCCTAGTCTATAACTTAAGCTAATTTAGTCAATTCTTAACGGTAAGTTAAATCTCTGACTTTAGCGTTACCGATCAAATTGGCAAAGTCACAGCAAATTATTTATCTAACTAACTTAAATTGTGATCTATATCACTAGTTAATAATGATGAGATCGCTTTTTATACTTAGATTAATCTGGAATAATTAATATTATATAGAGTTGGATTATACTTATGAGAACTCAATACGCTATTCGTAAATTGGTAGAAAAAGCTCTTGATATTAGAAAACTAACTCCTGAGATAGAAAATGAAATCAACTCAGAACTCACAGAATTAGGTTACATCTCTGACGTTGACTACGAAGCCTTAGAATTATTAATGGCAGAAATGGATGCTGGTCGAATTCAGTTGGTTTCTAGCTTGGGATTCTAATGTAATTCGTAATAAAGTTTTGTAATGGGGATTTAGAAAGACCCACAAAACTTAACTAATGACAACAGCTTCTTAACTTAAATCCCCTAGAATTAGTTCATCTGAATTACTTGACATAGAGTCTTACTAGCGATATCCAGTAAGTAAATTTTATTAAAACTGGAGCAATCAAACTTTAATATAGTTAAAAGAAGTTTATTAAAAGTAGTGCTTATAACAAACACGATATCATTACTTGTATTTTTCAATGAGATTGACTATTTAGATCCCTAATCTGGCGTAAACTGTGCTAATAACCATCCAGATTGTTTACTCCTAGCACAGGTAAAAACTAACATCGATTCTGGGGTGTTTAAGGCAATTCAACAAGCAGCGATCGCTGCTTATTCTACTACCACAGATGCAGAACTCCAAGCTATTATGTCGGTTTACCAAAATTTTCGTGATATTATTGTTAATGGATTACAATCTTTAGGTTGGCCGATTCAGCTTCCGAAAGCTACTCTTTACGTCTGGACACATGTTCCCCCAGGATATTCTTCAGCAGAATTTGTTACGTTGCTACTTGACAAATGTGGCATTATTGTCGCTCCTGGTAGTGGTTACGGTGCATCTGGAGAAGGCTTTTTCCGGATTGCTTTAACTATTAGTGATGAACGGTTACAAGAAGGAATTGAACGAATGAAAGATGCTGGTATTCGCTACAGTTAATAAAGGGAAATGAGGGAGAAAAACAAATGCCCCATGTCCTAATCCCCATTACCTCTTATCCCCAGAGGGGACTCCACCTTCCCCAATTCCTCTTGATATGCTTGCCAAAGTTGGTGAATAAACTGATTAAGTTGCTGTTTGGCATCTGAATCAAGCTCAGTTTTTGGTTCTTTTGCTAAAAGTTGGCTCAAGGAGGCAATTATTTCTGTGTCTAAAGCTGGCCGAAACAAATTGGCAGGCCAAAGCAGGTCAGACGCATCTCGCAAATCGGTAATTAATGGCGATTCTTGAATCAAAGTAACCATTAATAAAGGACGTACCCAGCACAAGTGGCGGGAAACTATAAATTGAATGACTTCTGCATATAGGTTGCTATCACCATACTCTAAAGACACAATTTGTCCCGGTTGAAGAAAATCTAGGCTCATGTCCATCATTATGCGGTTTGGGCAGGGGCAACGATGTTTAATCTTATGTTTAATCTTAAAAGTGAGAATGCGCTACCTTTAAGGAAGGGTTCTGTAAGATTAGGGTAGCACCTCACAGCAGCGATGTCCTAGATATGTACCTCATAAGTAGCTGCATAAAACTAGTACGACCAATCGCTAACAGGAAAGGGTTTTTACCATAGTATATGGACAGAAATACTATAGAATAAGTAAATAACTGTTAAGCGATCGCTCGACAGAGTTTTTGTTGTTTGAAGTAACGAGAAAAGAGCAAAGAGCCGTGTCAGTTGAAACCATTGAAAAGCGTTCCACATCCCGCAAGCTCGCGCCTCGGTATCGCGTTTTGCTCCATAACGACGACTACAACTCGATGGAGCATGTTGTACAGTCACTAATAGCCACTGTACCAAGCCTTACCCAACCCCAAGCTGTGAGCATCATGATGGAAGCCCATACTAACGGGCTCGCTTTAGTCATTACTTGCGCTCTAGAACACGCTGAGTTTTATTGCGAAACATTAAAAAGTCATGGTTTAAGTAGCACGATTGAACCTGATGAATAGTCATTAGTCATTGGTCATTAGTGGAAGTATAGAGTATTGACTAGTGACTTACATTGTTATGAAAGAAAAGCTTGTCCGTTTTGCTGAACGCCCTGTCCCTATTAGGCTGGGTGCTTTTATTTTGATTTTATTGTTGCTATGGTTGCCATTGGCTACACCAATGTACTTACTAGTGCATGATTCAAATTTAGAAAGTATATTGTCATTAGTATTGTTATATACAATATTTATTTTTCTGTTGAGATTATGGGGTAAATATGTCTACCAGCAGTCCCCAATTCTGCGGCATTATGGTTTAGAATTCACACGGCAAAACGGTGTGGATTTAGTGCGTGGCTTGGCTCTGGGCATAATTAATATTCTGATACTTTTTGGAGTAGAAAGTTTATTAGGTTGGTTGGTTTGGCAACAACCGAAAGTTTTTTTGCTGCAAGTAATTTTAGAGGGTTTACTTGTTGGCTTAGGTATTGGATTTGCTGAAGAATTGTTATTCCGAGGCTGGTTACTAGATGAATTACAACGCGATTACAGTCTGGGTGTGGCTATGTGGACAGATGCAACTGCGTTTGGTACATTGCACTTTATTAAACCCTTGGAAGCAATTATTCATACACTACCGCAACTTCCAGCTTTAGTCCTGCTGGGATTAACGCAAGTATGGGGAAAGCGTTGGCGGAGGGGACGCTTGGGTTTACCAATCGGTTTGCATGGTGGTTTAGTTTGGGGTTACTACATTATTAATGTGGGTAAATTAGTGAAATATTCTGGTCAAGTTCCTGATTGGGTAACTGGTGTGAATAATAATCCACTGCAAGGAGTGATGGGGGTGTTGTTGATGAGTATATTAGCTTTGTGGATACGAGGGCGAACAGTGAAAAATCCAAAATTGTAAAGCCTACATAACGTTTTGATAAATACTAATAACTATTGTTAGACCGACTGTCTCGTGAGTACCCAACAACACTAACTAACAATCGCTGAAGTTGATAATCTGAATCACCAAAAATATACTAATAATTTTTTAACTCCTTCGTTGTCTTCTTGTTATAGCAATCCTAAATGATTCATGAGAAAACACCAGATTCATGGAGCTTAGGGAAGTCAAAAATTTGACAGTTAAGCGACAACTCAAATAAAGCTTTGACAACAGAGAAGGAATGACAGAAAAAATAAAACTCTCGAATCAGTCTTTTTCCTTGTAACCAAATATCTTCTACTGGGTTTTGTTGAGGTGCATTTGGGGCAAATCTTTCACAAGATATCAACCATTGTTCTTTTTCTAAGTTGGCATTCAAAGAATCTAAATAATCTTTGATTTTTTGAGAGCGATGATAACTAGCACCATCCCAAATAATTAAAAGTTGTGCATCTGGACGTTGTGAGCGGAGATACTCCAAAAAATTAATTGTGTTTTCCGAGTTACCTGTCTTGGCAGAATAGGTGAGAAATTCCTTTGTTTTATAGTCTAATGCACCAAAGTATGTTTGTTTATCACGAGCATTGACAACTGGAATTGAAATGCGCTCACTCATTTTACCCCAGATATATCCTATGATGTCTCCCCAGAGTAAATGGCATTCATCAACCATGAATACAACTAGTTCTCCCGACTCAATTTCGGCTCGTCGCCTCTCCAACAATTCACTAATTTCTTTTTTTTTAAGGTAACTAATTCAGGATTATGCTTTGGATTATTAGCTTGAGCTTTTTTCCAACTAATACGTGCTTATTTAAACAAATCATAGTAGCTTTGTTTGGACTCAAATATCACTCCATACTTAGATGCCAGTTGATACTCCAACTCATTGAGAGTCCATTGCTCCTTGGTTTGCAACCATTCAATGACAGACCGATGTTGCTGTGCATCCAAAAATCCCTTACTACCCTTATGTGCTAACTTTAAACCCTCAACTCCGTTTTGAAAAAATGCTTTTTTCCACGTACTTATAAAGCCTGATGAAACCCCCAATATTGGCATTATTTCTTTATGTTTATATCCACACAGCAGCATTTTAACTGCCATTGCTCGTGTAATTTCACGTTGATCCAAGCTTTGTTTGATAAAATCATCTAATGATTGCATCCACATCGCTACAACCCAAAATACTGTTACAATTAATACTTTAACATTTCGTCAGTGTTTTCTCACGTATCAAATAGGATTGCTATATTTCTTTCTTATGTCTTCATCACAAAACTTATCTTTCTAGCAGAATTCCTATTAATTACTAGCATTGGAGAAAAATTAAGTTGCTTCCGAAGTTTCTAGTAAAAAAGCCACTGCTCGGAAGTTTTCTAGTTTTGATTAAATTATCTCACCAGAATTTAATCCTAATAAATCTTATCAGTAAATATTAACTAAATCTTAAGATAGAGATTATGTAACTAAAGATACAGTAATTTCTTGTGTTTAATTTTTGAATACAAGAACAGCTTTTTTATATTTCGTCAAAAATGACTATAAATAAGGCTCTCTCAAGGCATTAACCTTAGGGATCACGAAATCTCTAAATAGAATTTATGGAAAAATTAATTTATGTATCTAAGGTAGGAGGTTAAAATAATCTAAATTCTAGGATAATATATCAAAATATCAGAATTTTTTCAAACCTGAAATTTTGTTTAAAATAGTCGGCTAATATCACAGCAGTTTGTTAAGTTGGGTCGAACCAGAATTTTTCCTGGTTTAACTAGCAGTTTTACTAAATAAAAAATAATTAGAACCAGGAGTTTTAAAATGCAGACAGTACAAAAAATTTATTGCCCAAATTGTGGTAGCAATGCCGAGCGTTATTATATTTCTGATAGTCAATTAACTCGGACACAATGCCCTAGTTGTGACTACTTAATGATTAGTTGTACTCGCACTGGCAAAGTGATTGAGGCTTATGCCCCAGGAATTCTTGCACAGCGATAGAGAATAAAAATTAAAAATTAGAGAATATATTCTCTAATTTTTAACAATAAAGCGAAGTTATTTTTCAGAAATTTTGAATACTTCACAGCTTATCTTGCTTTTGGATGAATTGTTGTTGTCTGGGTTGTTGTAATCTCAACTCTTGCTGTTGTCTAATTTGTTGATCTTGTCTAAGTTTTTGTTGTTGTAGTCTAAGTTGTTGCTGTTGTGTAAATTCTTGCTGTTGTAGTCTCGTTTCTTCCTGTTGCACTCTAAATTGTTGTTGGCGTATCAATTCTTGGCGTTGTCGTGTAAATTCTTGCTGTTGTATTTTCAGTTGTGGTTCTTGATTGTATAGACGCAGCCATGTTTCTTTAAGTTGCTCTTGTGTTTGCTGAGTTCGCTGCTCTTGTTGTTGTCTCATTCTTTCTTGAAAGGATTCGGGTTGCTGGGGATTAGCTTGAATTGTTTGTGCATAGGTAGGAGAATTTATCAGTAAAGTTTTTGCAAAAACAATTATTAATAGCCATAGTTGAAACATACATGAGCGATTTAACATATGGTTATTTCCTCAATTGTTATATTTACTGAATCCAACAAGTTTAATTATTACTTGCTCTTAATTGTCCACAAGCAGCATCGGCTTCTAAACCACGAGAATAGCGGACACTAACAGCAATATTTTGCTGCTTGAGGACGTTTACAAATGTTTGAATGCGATCGCGGTTAGGGCGTTTGTAGTCTACTTCCTCGATCGGATTGTAGGGAATCAAATTCACATGACTTTGAAATCCTCGCAGACATTTTGAAAGTTCCAATGCATGTTCTGGCAAATCATTGACACCAGCGAGGAGAATATATTCAAAAGTAATACGCCGTCTAGTGATTTCCACGTATTCCCGACATTCAGCCAGCAAATCTTCTAGAGGATAGGCGCGGGCGCTGGGGACTAGTTTTTCGCGTAATGTTTGGTTAGGCGCGTGGAGACTGACAGCGAGAGTAATTTGCAAATGGTTTTGTGCGAACTGACGGATGCGATCGCGAATCCCAACTGTAGAAACAGTAAGCGATCGCGCTCCTATACCAACATCTTGATTCAGACATTTCAAAGCTGCGAGGACATTTTCAGTATTCAACAAGGGTTCACCAAGTCCCATAAACACGACATTGCTAACCCTTTGCTGAAAATCTTCTTGCACAGTTAAGACCTGATCGACAATTTCGTGTCGTGCTAAATTGCGCTTGTAGCCTCCTTTACCAGTAGCGCAGAAATCACACGCCATTGGACAACCTACCTGAGTAGAAACACAAACTGTGAGACGGGCTTTTGGTCCATCTCCCTTTTCTCCTAAGGTGGGGATACCAACAGTTTCAATAATTTGTCCGTCTGCTAATTGTAGAAGATATTTGACCGTGCCATCGGGTGCCGCAGAGCGGTAATGTAAAATTGAGCGCCCAACAGGAATTTCTGCTACTTCTGCACGCCATTGCTTGGGAAAAACAGAAATATCAGATAGCGATCGCACTCCCTTGTGATATATCCATTCATGCAGTTGCTTTCCTCGGTAGGCAGGTTGTCCCTGCTGCTGCACCCAAGTTGTTAACTCTGCAACAGTGGCACCTAATATGGGAGGAAGTAATTCTGATTTGATTGGGTTGTGTGAGTTAACCTGAGATACAAGAGGCGTAGCAGACATAAAAAATCATTAAATTGATGCTGAATCTCTATCCTACACTTGCCAGATCGGGTTTGTGTTGATAAAAAAAGAGAGGAAATTAATCAAAGTAGCGCTGGAGCTGTACTATATTAAACCCTTAGCGCCTACAAACTCTATATAAACTGGATTTTGAGGCAGACCTAGAGTTTAGTTAATGTGCTGACAAAAATCCTGATATCAAGTTTCATGTAATCAGTTAATTATTAAAATCTCTCCACTTCCTCATATTAGCGCTAATATAACTGAGTTAAATGAACTTTTCTCCCCTCCCTACGGTGTCTACTGTGTACACACAAGTTACCAGTTTTACTCCAATACGCTTGGGAACAGCCAGAAAGCCCTCATGTAGAGACGAGTTTATCGCGTCTAAAAGATTGAGGTGTTAGAGAGACGCGATAAATCGCCGTCAATACAGACAATACACTCGTCAATTATTCCTTGACAGACTACTATTTCTGACTTGTGTGTACACCGTAGCTCAGTGTCGGAGAGGGGCTGGGGGAGAGGTCAAATAAGACTTGTCGAACTCATGTTAATATAATGACAAGTATTCAACCGAATATGACAAACTCATCACTACGATTTGGTTTAGATAAATAAGTATGTAGGGTAAGACAGTTAGCTATCCTACCCTAGAGGAGATTGTGGTTCAAATAAATGAAAAGGCGGCCTTTTGCTGATTAGCTTAATTTAATCCAGACTATCGTTCTCAGGTTTATTTACGATTTCCCATTTTCAGCGGAACTTTTCTTGTTTCTTCTTCGTTGAATGTCTGATTTAAACTAGAAATTGGTCTTGAGGATAATAAATTCTTCAAAAGTAGTTTCAGTGTTCTAACAATAGTTTTAATAATTTTCATTTTGCTAGCACTTGGCTTTTGATCGTATCTCAAAACCATTGGAACTTCTACAATTCTTGGTTTTAATACTTTAGCTTTCAGAAGTAAATCTATCATGCAAGCAAATCCACTTTCTGTAAATAGATTGTCCCCATAATAGATATCCAGTTTATTCAGGAAGGTACGGTTATACAGTCTGTAACCACAAGTGTAGTCTCTTACACCTGGTATGCGTGCTGCAATTCTAAATAGCCAACTGGCTCCATAGCTCATCATCTCTCGGAATTTTGATAAGCCTATAACTTTAGAGCCTTTTCGATATCTGGATGCGATCGCAATATCATAGCTACCAGCTATCATCGTGTCATACATTTTAATTAAAAGTTCTGGTGGTTGAGTATTGTCGCAATCCATAGCGGCTAAAAAATCACCTTCTTGAGAAACTTCCAAGAAAGTTCTGAAGCCTGTTTTAATCGCTTGACCTAAACCAGCATTTTTGGGATGTTGTACTAATTTCAGCAATATACCCAGGGATTGAGAGTGATCTATAGCAGTCTGAGCAGTTCTATCACTACTGCCATCATCAACTAGAATTAGTTGGATGTCCCTATTAGAGATTTGCTGCAATGCTTGAAACTTTTTGAACAAGGGGGGAATTGATTCTTCCTCATTGTATGCCGGTAAAAGAACAAAAAGACTCATAAATGCCTCGTATTATTTTTAAAATACAATTACTCAAATTTCAAGAATTCAATAATGTTGATTTCTTGAGAAATTCATCAACGTGTCTCACCACTGCGTTGTTGTTGACGCTATCATTGACAAACTGTGAGGTATTGACAACGAAAAAATCATCATTTTCAGTACTTACATTAGGAACAAGACTTGAATAATCTAAAACTTGTAGTGGCTGTACTTTCATTGCTCGACTAATGTGTACTGCAACAATGTCATCTTGTTTGAGTTCTGGGAACATCAAACGTATACCCTGAAAAAACAGTTGGCGCAATTCATCATCTGGCTGTTTTAGCAGTGGGTCAGTAGAAAGTATGTATTTTGGTAGGAATGTCATGTGATATCCCGCAGTTTCTTGCAAAGAAACTAGGTTACTCATACCAATAACTCCGGTAAAAGGAATATTTTTATCAGCAATATTGACTACGTAGTAAGGAACTAAAGCCTTGCGAGTAATAAGTACCATACAGATTACACCCAGGTACTCTACTGTTTTACCGGTGTCTGAAACTTTTACCAGTTCATTGGCAGCAACCTGTTCCAGAATATTAACTGGACCTGTAAAAATAACTTTATCAAAATGTTCTTTTTTGTCCTGATATTCTACCCACATTCCACCTCCTGGATGAGGTGCTATATATTCTACCGCAACACCTGTGTGGATATGACCACCAGCTGCGGAAATTAATTTTTCTATATGGTCAAAAACAGTTTTGTAACCACCAGAGACATAACCAAGTTGTTCTTTACTTAGTGAAGAATCCCGAGCTGAAAATAGTCTTTTAATATAAGCCCAGATAAAAACTGCTGATATTCGCTTATAGTTCTCTCCTAGTTTGGATAGAAGCAAAGGTTTCCAGAGCTTTTCATATGTATTTTTACCACTGAGTTTCAGTAGCCAATCTTCAACTAAAATCTTTTCCAAGCGCCGCCAATTATTTAAGCGTGAACCATATAAAAGAGTAAAAGCTAATCTGATTTTACTTATAAGTCCAAATAGAGGAAAGCGCAAAAATTCTATAGCATTACTGATAGAATAAAATTTTTGATTGTCATAAAACCCTGTTAAACTTCGATGCCAGCGTAGCTTATCTGCAAGACCAATATCTCTAATAAAATTTATTAAGTGAGTATCAGAAGGTAGGATAACGTGATAAAAGCGATCCCAGGTAAATAATCCATAATCATGATAAGTAGTGAGTCCACCAAGTTGCTTATTATTATCGAAAATACTTACTGTATGTCCTTGATGTGAAAGACGTTGGGCTAATACTACCCCAGTTATTCCTCCGCCAATAATGCCTATCTTCATATAATTTAGACTTTTCTAGGAATATTTTTCAAATTTTTATTTCAACTTTATTGACATTGTATTCCCTAAGAAATCTCTCCTTTGGGTATTTAATGTACAACAAGAATTACTCCGCCAATGATAATTGAAATTCCTAACCACTGGCTAAATACAACCTTCTCTTTCAGAAGATAGTGAGAAGCAATTGGTACAAGTGCATACATTAATCCGAGAACTGGAAATGCTTGACTCAAAGGAACTGTCCTTAATATATAAAGCCACAATAAAGTCATAAATACATAGCAGATAAACCAAATTATAAAATAGCGAGAAAATAAAAGTTTTTGGATAGATGCACTTGCTTCTTCAGTAGGTTTAGAAATATAAAGTCCATACTTTAGTGATAGTTGGGCTACGGTTCCAAACAAAACTACAAACATTAAATCTAGCCAATTAATTATGTTCATTTTTTAGTACTATATTATTAGGTTAAATAAGCATTAATTTATTTACTTAGATTTTTTAAGTGGAATAACCACTAAAAGAACACCAAGGAAAATGGTGAGTACTCCTAGTATTCGAGTTGGTGTTATCACCTCATTAAAAAAATAGTATGAACCAAAAAGTATACCTACATAATTTAAACTAGTTACTGGATAAGCAATACTTAGTTTCACCGTTCGCAGAGCGAAGATCCAAGTTACTATTCCTAAACAATAAACAGTAATAGATAATGCCAATTGTTGAATAAATTCCCAAGTAAATAGTCCGTCATGAGTATTGCTCATGGTGTGCTTCATCAGCAATTGTCCACAAATACTAAATAAAATGCTGATAAGCAAGATCAGATAAGAAGTTATTTGAAAGTGCGAAATTTGCAAAATAGATTTCATAGTAGATTTACCTCAATGGAAATTGTAGCTATGAACCGGACAGCGATCATCTGTCGTTTTGAAGATTTCAAAATTCCCTCGGTCACACTTTCTCAACAATTCGACCTCGCACTTCAGTCAATAGACAACAAAATTAGAAAGGTTAACCTTGAAGCAACAGAGATAAAAATGATCATCTAATCCCATGTCCTAGAGGTCACAACTAAATTTTATGTAGGTTCTAGAATCGTTTCTAAATCATGGCAATGTTCCATGTTTTTGTAGCCAGCTAGTTATAATTCTGGATTAGATAATTCTAGATGAAAGCTATACAGACATTGGAGAGTTTGATAGCTTCGCCAAAACTCTGATATACATAAATGATTAGTAATTTGCAATTACTGAGTTTTGAGAGAATGCTCATTCTTAATATTTAAGCGAGTAAAAATGGATTGCCAAAATTTTTATTAATCCATTAATGAGGCTTCATCAGTTGTATGTATCCTGCTGTAGAAATCTTTTTGAACACACTACTGAACTGTCAAGCCACTAACTCATATATCAGAACTTACCTAGATTAATAATTTCCCCTGGTATTACACTTAGCTAATTTTTGATCCTCACATGTATTTTTAACTAGAGTTCTTTTCTAAATTCTATTGTTACATGTAATTACCTACTAGAATACCACGAGAAAAGCATGTTGCAAATTTATCGTCACACTTCATCAAAAATTTATTTGCCGAAAATCTAGTTAAACGAAAACTTCATAAACTAGCCACTTAGTTTTATATAAATTTTTATTTCTAAAAATTTGTATATTTATTGAGTTTTGGGTACTGAAGGGTTACAAGCTGCAATTCAACATCAAAAATTTATTTACTGAAAAATTACTTAAACAAAAACTTCATAAACTAGATCTACATACTACATACACTTTTATGTCTGAAAATTTCTATATTTATACAGGACTTTATGTGAACAAAGCCTACAGAAATACACCTTAGGTTCAGACTCGAAACAAAGTGTAAATCCAAAAGTTTAATTTGATAAAGTAGAAGTGGAACTTGAACACCAGATCGACTAACAGGTAATTTGGCAAAAAAATATACTACATTAAACTAACAATTACAGGTGAAGTCCGAGAGTTTAAATACTTTTTTATTTATCGGTAATAATTTTATAATTCCCATATTTGAGAAATAACTGATTTGACAGTTACTTCAGATACAAAATAAACGTGAAAATCATATCTCTAATTCAAGAGTAAAAGGTTATTTTATACTCATATTTATGATAACTATAGAATTAACAATTGGTGAGGCTTACTGATGGAAAAGCTTAACAATACCTACTAGAAATCCCATCTCCTTGAGGAGAAAGTCAAGCTACTCTTATTAAGAAAGATTATATTAAAAAAGTAAGTCTCAACCAATTAATGCCATGACCACAACCAAAAAACGCCTTTCTGACTTGATTACTCGATTAGATGTTTCATAATTTACAGTACTTAAAAATCGAGGAAAATTAGTTGATGGTGGTTGAGATTATTTAGTTTCTCTGGGTTCTTTTCCTGTAAGTTCTGTTTGTTTAGAGTCATTTTCCTGCAAAAGTCTGTTAGTAATGATAAATACAATAATTAAGAATCCAAACTGAATTTGCCAGGGTGCTAATACTAAACTTAAAATCAAGCTAATAGCTGCAAATACAGCTGCAATATATGCAATTTCATCAGTACTCTTTTTCAAGAAGTAGCCAGTAGCTAAAGCAGTACACAGTGGTATCAAGAAAAACAAAGCCATTGTTACTCACCTATGGACTAAAAATTCTGATGTTGATAAAAAAGATTGAAATGGTTTTTGGAATTGCACTTCATTTTACATCTAAGAAGATTTTAGCTACAACAACCAATAGATATAAATCTTATCTAAAGTCAAGATGACGCAATCTTGTGTTTTACATCTTGAGCCTATGAGTAAAAGTTATAGGTAGCTAAGAAGCTGACCTACTGGCGGTACACCACCCGCTGAAAAGGAAAGAAACACCTTTTATTTCTCCACACCCTTGCACCCCTAGACCTGTGTTTCTTCAAAATCCGAAAGTTCTACTCGTTCCTGAAACTATTAGCTTGGCTATACAAACTCTTGTTCGTCTATGTGAATTTAAAGAATTTGTAAGCAAGTGTAAAGTCTGATGTAGCAGCAAAATTCCATTCCTTAATTACAAAAATTCAACAATCATCTGGTAAATTAGCTTAAAACTTCCAACTGGGGTCGGAAAAACGATTTAGCATATTACCTTTAGGAGTAGCATTTTCACCTGAGAGACTCAATGTTAAACATTCCTCAATTACTGGCAAGTGAACTAGACCTCAAAGACCATCAAGTGCAAAACGCGCTAGAGCTTTTAGGGGAAGGTGCAACCATTCCTTTCATTGCACGTTACCGTAAAGAGCGCACCAATGAGATGAATGAAGTGCAACTTCGCGATCTGGCTGACAGATATACTTATTTAACAGAATTAGAAGAGCGAAAGTCGGTGATTTTAAGTGCGATCGCCGAACAAGGTAAACTCACAGATGAACTCAAAATAAAAATCGTATCCTGTTTACAAAAAACTGAACTTGAGGATTTATACTTACCCTATCGACCAAAGCGACGCACCCGCGCCACCATCGCCAGGGAAAAAAGACTAGAACCCCTAGCACACTTTATTAAGTCCCTAAATCTCAAAAATGCTGCAACCGCTTCACTCGAAGATGCAGCAGCTAAGTATATTTCTGAAAGTATGGGAGTTAAAACAGCAGAAGAAGCACTTAAAGGTGCTGCTGACATCTTAGCGGAAGAGGTAGCTGAAAAAGCTGAGTTAAGAGCATATATCCGTGATTATCTTCTAGAAGAAGGGGTATTTGTCTCCCGCATCAAAGATGATTATCCCGAAGGTACAACCAAATTTGAGATGTACCGTAACTATCAAATTCGTGTCAAAAATATTGCACCTCACAATATGCTGGCGTTGTGTCGGGGTGAAACTGAGAAAGTATTGAGCTTTGAAATCGCTTTTGATGAAGATACCGTACTTTACTATCTTGAGTCGAAAGAAATTAAAACCAAAGTCCGGACAATTCGAGATTTTTATCAGGCGATGTTAAAAGATGCATTCAACCGCTTGATGAAAATCTCTCTTATGGGAGAGGTGATTTCTGAGAAAAAAATCTATGCAGATATTGAATCAATCAAAACATTTGAAACTAATCTGCGGGAGTTGCTGTTGTCTGCACCAGCCGGAATGAAACCAACTCTAGCGGTAGACCCTGGATTTAGAACTGGGTGTAAAGTTGCTGTCCTTGACCAAACGGGGAAATTTTTGGAATACCAAGCGGTATTTCCCCACCAAGCTGCGGAACAACGACTCAAAGCTGCACAAACAATCAAAAATCTGATTGAAAAGTACAAAATTGAGTTAATTGCTATTGGTAACGGTACAGCCTCCCGCGAGACAGAGGAGTTTGTCTCACAAGTCTTACAAAGCATAGAACGCAAACCTGTTAAAGTGATGGTGAATGAGTCTGGTGCATCTATATATTCTGCGAGTAAAGTGGCGCTAGAAGAATTTCCCGATTTAGATATTACCGTGCGCGGGGCAATTAGTATCGGTCGTCGTTTGCAAGACCCATTGGCAGAACTCGTGAAAATCGATCCCAAATCCATTGGTGTGGGACAATATCAGCACGATGTCGATCAGAAGTTATTGAAAAAGAAATTGGATGAAACCATAGAAAGCTGCGTTAACTATGTAGGGGTAGACTTAAACACTGCCTCTAAAGAACTTCTTACTTCTGTCTCTGGGATTACTTCAACAGTCGCCAATAATATTGTCGCCCATCGCAATCAGCACGGAGCCTTTAAAAATCGCCGCCAACTGTTGAAAGTTCCCAAATTAGGGCCAAAGGCCTTTGAGCAAGCTGCGGGTTTTTTGCGAATTCGTGGTGGTGACAACCCATTAGATAATACAGCAGTGCATCCAGAGAGTTATTCTGTAGTAGAGGCGATCGCATCTGATTTAAATGTGCCATTAAATCAGGTCACACAAATTGCTGAAAAACTCAAAAAGACCAACCTGAAGAAATACGTCACCGATACCGTTGGCGAACCCACACTTCGCGACATCCTCAGCGAACTGGAAAAACCAGGTAGAGACCCCCGTGCTGAGTTTAAGTATGCCACCTTCAAAGAAGGAATTAAGGAAATTAGGGACTTAAAGGAGGGAATGGAATTAGAGGGAATCATCACCAATGTCGCCAACTTCGGTGCGTTCGTTGATATCGGCGTACATCAAGATGGTTTGGTACATATTTCCCAACTTGCTGATAGATTTGTAGACGATCCCAATAAAGTTGTGAAGGTGGGACAAGTAGTCAAAGTGCGGGTACTAGAAGTCAACGAGAAATTAAAGCGGATTAGTTTATCGATGAAAGCAGTTAAGCAGTAATTAAAAACAGCAGATGGCAGTTTATCAAGTTCGATTCATCAATGCTAGTCTGGGATTAGATTGCACGATTGAAGTACCAGACGATCAATACATTCTGGATATGGCGGAAGATGCTCATATCCGCCTACCATCTGGGTGCAAACAAGGTGAATGTTCTGCATGTATCGCCAAACTTGTCAGGGGTGAAGTTAATCAAAGCGAGCAAAAATTTCTGCGTCCAAGTGAAATACAGGCTGGTTATGTTGTTACTTGTGTAACTTATCCTTTATCTGATTGCACTTTAGAAACCCATCAAGAACAAGTCTTATATAAATCAGCCCTTTACTATAAGCCTGAATCCGGAAAATCTGGGTGATTGTGAACTTGTGACATTAAATTAATCTTAAATTTATAGGAGGGCCACATTTATTTAACCCTCCCTTAAAAAGATTTCATCACAGTAGGGTTGCACAACTTTCCTACCCAACTGTGCATTACATCTATCTAATAATAGACCTAACGAGAGAACTAAATTCTATCTTCCAAGAGAGGTTAAAATCTAGCACTTAGTTAAAGATGAAAGTAAGAAGTTGCAAACAGAAACTCTTTATTAGGTAAAAAACAATGTTAACACCATTTTTAACTGCGCTAGCTACAGCTTTAAGCTTGTTAATTGTTGATTTAGTTGTTCCAGACGTTGACATTGCTAATTTTCCCGCAGCTTTAATTGCTGCTTTCGTAATTGGCCTAATTAATGGTTCACTTAAGCCGATTATTTCTACTCTTTCTTTACCAATCAACTTTTTATCATTTGGAGCATTTTCTCTAGTCATCAACGGTTTTTGCTTCTGGCTAGCAGCAGCACTAGTTCCTGGTTTCTCAGTTCATGGAATTCTCGGTTTTATTCTTGGTCCGGTGATTCTATCTTTTGGTAACACATTGATTAACAACTATTTTGTGGAAAGAAACCTTCTAAGCAGCAGTGGAACTGTTAAGAGCCAAAGTGAATTACCATCTAGATAAGTATCAACCGGAGTAGAAACGCTAATTTTCTCGCGTCTCTACTCCAAAGGAAATGTAAGTTTCCTAATTCGGTGTCTTGTAAAGGATGCCATTAAACAAAATCACAAAGTTGTAAAAACGTCATGCAATTAGTTCGTTATCTTTTAGGTTTGGTAGTGCCTCCTTTAGGCGTTTTCTTGACAGTTGGAGTTGGTCCAACTTTGATTATTAACATTTTGCTCACGCTTCTCGGCTGGCTTCCTGGTAGTATTCATGCAATTTGGGTAATTGCTAAGCATAATGAACAACTTAATCGGGAAGGACGTATTTACTAATATCAAATATTAATTTGATAAAGGGGTAATTGTTATAAGCAATTACCTCCTTTGTAATTATTTATAATTAGGTCTTTGCTAATTAATTTCGTTTATACTAAGGCACAGGGAAAGGAAAGAGGGGTAATTTGAGAGTATAATAGGGTTGATTTAAGGGCTACTGACAAAAGTTTTGGGTTTTGGAGACGCGATAAGTCACCATCTCTACAAGTGTTTTGGTATTATCTGAACTGTATGGGAGTATGATAAATTTCAGATTTCTAGCTCACTGCGCGTCTGCATTAAATAAAAACTATTTATCTTTGCTGCTTACTAAAAAAATAAGGTGGTAATTACCCACCCTACTTTATTGAGTTAATTGTATAACAAGGTGTCTATTTATTAATAGTTTCCCGTTCTTTATCAGCGGGCTCTTTATCTTTGAATAAGTCAGCCGCGGTTAAGAGTAACTCCCTCAAGGTTTGTTTGATTTGATGCTCTTTTCTCGCTAAGGATGTACCTGCTTCACCTAGTTTATCTTCTAACTGCGATCGCTTTTGTCCTACCTGTGCAGCTAAAGATTCTGCTTGAGGGCGAGCTTTATCATACCAGTGTTGAGCTTCGTCTAGATAGTCTTTAACTTCCATAGAACGTCCGCCGTAGCGTGCAGCCATATTAGCTCGGACAATGGCTAGCTGTGCTTGCAGTTGCGCGTAACGTTTCTTTAACAGTGCTACTTCGTCACTATCTTTAATCGCATTGACAGCAGAATCAATTGCAGTTTTGGTACTAGCGGATTTTTCCTTACCTGTCTCTTCAATCTCTGCCAAAATTACATCAACTTCTTGCTGGAGTTGTTCTTCTTCACCATCCAGTTGAGCCTGTAGTCTCTTAATATCTGTCTGAGTTTTAACAATAGCCTCGTGTCTTTGACTATTAATTCCTTCGAGCGCTCCTTCAATAGAAGCTGTTACTTCATCTTTCAGTTCACTACCTTTCTCTTGGAAATTCTCAATGACAGCAGAAACCGCATCTTTAACAAGACCACGAAGTTCGCTAGAACCTTGTTTGAACTCAGAAGCTACTTGAGAAACTGCGGATTTGACAATTTCTCGAATCCGTTCAGTTCTTAATTGTCCGGTTTCTTTAGCTTGTTGCAAGTCTGCTTGTATTTGTTGTTTGATATTGTTAGGCATTTTCAACTTTGGGGATTTTACTAATTGGGATAAAATTTTCTAGAGAGATGATTTACATACACATTATGGCGTAGTCTTAGTTTGGCTAGGCACTTCCTGAAGATAGAAAATGGCAAACCCAAAGAAGTGATGTGTAACATATTGCCTATTTGTGAGATGATAAATATTTGCTGCTAGTAATTGAGAATCAAATATGTGGCGAGTAAATATTACTTGTTCTAGTGATGCTTGGAAGCTTTATGGAACTGAATTTAAGGCGATCGCCGAAAAATATCAGGGTGAA
Source organism: Nostoc sp. C117 (assembly GCF_043099735.1). Taxonomy (NCBI): domain Bacteria; kingdom Bacillati; phylum Cyanobacteriota; class Cyanophyceae; order Nostocales; family Nostocaceae; genus Nostoc; species Nostoc sp. C117. Next base: position 7,208,712 of record NZ_CP170991.1, on the reverse strand, counting down.
TTAATTGGTTCTAAAAAAATGCCAGATGGCACACGCATTATGTCATATAAAATTGACGATGTTAGCGATGCAGAAGCTTTTCAGGACGATTGTGCAAATTTTCTGGGATTTACATCGGAATTTGAATCTCTGTAATGTTTGTTGTGGTACTTATTTTTATAACCAGTATTTTAAGATCGGGAGAAGCTGAGTGGAAAAAATACTAACATTGGTATTAGTAACTTTTGTATTATTGATAAGTACTTTTACCTTACCTGCTATTGCATCAGACACAGTTAATGGCGAACAAATATTTAGCAATTATTGTGCTGGCTGTCATATGAACGGTGGTAACATAGTCAGGCGAGGTAAAAATCTCCAAAAACAAGCGCTCAATAAATATGGGATGAATTCAATAGAGGCAGTTATATCGATAGTTACTAATGGTAAAAGTAATATGTCAGCCTACAAAGACCGACTGAGCGAACAGCAAATTCAACATGTTGCTACTTATGTTATTGAACAAGCTGAAAAAGACTGGCGTTAAAAAGTTGGGAGTTAGGAGTTCAGACTTTAGGAATTATGAAGTCTAGCGGTCCTAAAATAATTCATAATAAAGTAGAAAAGTTAAACAGACTGTAAAAATCTGCTGTCAACTCACTATATTAACTCTTCTCACTCCTAACTCCTAACTTGAAAATGAACTTACCCGCAGCTAGTCGTCTCCAATTTAGCTCTGATTTAAACATCTGTCGCATATTAAATGGAATGTGGCAAGTTTCTGGCGCACACGGACGTATTAATCCCAAAGATGCCATTGAGACTATGTTCAAATATTTGGATGCAGGCTTTACTACTTGGGATTTAGCAGATCATTATGGTCCCGCAGAAGACTTTATTGGTGAGTTTCGCTGTCAATTAATTGATACCCGTGGTAAAGATGCTTTATCCCATGTACAGGCTTTTACAAAATGGGTACCTCGTCCTGGAAAAATGACCAAAAAATTGGTTGAGGAAAATATTGATATTTCTCTTAGAAGGATGAATGTGGAATCATTAGATTTGATGCAATTCCACTGGTGGGAATATCAGGATAAAAATTATCTAGATGCCCTCAAATATATGGCAGAACTTCAAACTGAGGGCAAAATTAAGCATTTGGCTTTGACTAATTTTGACACGGAACATTTAAAATGTATTACCGAAGCAGGTATCAAAGTTGTTTCTAACCAAGTACAGTTTTCACTGGTCGATCGCCGTCCCGAAGTTCAAATGATTGAATTTTGTCAACAGCATGACATAAAACTTTTAACTTACGGGACACTTTGCGGTAGTTTGTTATCAGAAAAGTATTTGGGAAAACCGGAACCACGAGGATTTGATCTAGCTACTTCTAGCTTGAAAAAATACAAAAATATGATCGATGCTTGGGGTGGTTGGCAATTATTTCAAGAGTTGCTTGCTATCCTGAAGGAAATTGCGAACAAGCATGGCGTAAGCATTTCCAACGTAGCAGTGCGTTATATTTTAGATCAGCCAACTGTGGGGGGTGTGATAGTTGGTGCGCGACTTGGCGTCTCTGAACATATAGAAGATAACGCCAAAGTATTTAGTTTTAGTTTAGATACTGACGATGGCGATCGCATTAATGCTGTATCTCACCAGTCACGAGATTTATATCAGCTAATTGGCGATTGTGGTGACGAATATCGGCGATGATAAAGCAATCTTATCTGATTGATGAAAATTTGTGGTGTCCAGATGCCAAACTTTTTGAATAAGTTGAAGATCTAAATTTTCATCAATGATTTATGACTACATGGAGCAATATATTCGGAGTTTATTTGCTCAATCAAAAATAGCGAAAAAAGCCTCCAGTCAAACTATATCTATCAAAGCAAAGCGAAGGATTTATAAATCCTTCGCTTTATATGGAAACGGTTTTACACAAAATTTAGATGAAACTACCCAATCTAAACAATAGTTTAGGCAGATTTATTTGCACTTTGCAATTTTTGATTCTTACGTTTGTATAAAAATAATCCACCTACAGCTAGCAAACCTAAACTAACACTGGGTTCAGGCACAGCTTCAACACGGAATGTATGGTTGTCACTTTCAAACCCGCCACCTTCTGTCTGAGAAATTACAATTTTATTAAAGGTGTCATTTGCACCTTCTGAGAAAAACTGAAAGAAGCCATTCTTTTGACCACCATGTTGGGAGGCTTCAACAGTAGCTGCTCCATTTAATATGTCGTATGTTAACTCTCTTATTAAAGTGGTTCCGTTAAAGAATTTCAAAGTGTTACCTACACTCAGAGCGCCTGCATCAAAACCGAAATAACTAAAAGTATTATTACCCTGAGCTTCAATAATGGTATCGCTATCAGAGAAAACTGCTAAATAATCACTTTTATTAACTTCTGCGTGAGCGCCAGAAGGTGCCCAAACGTCAGAGTAAATACCAGTTTGACCAGAATAAGCCGTGGTAGAATAGCTACCTTTAGAAAAAGAATATTTTACTAGGTCATTGCCTGGGATTGTGCCACTATTAAAATCAATTGTTGTATAACCTGCGCTATTAACATTGTCAGAGAAAACACCTTCACTTGTTTGTGTAGCCTGGCGATAAGCTCCAGCTTCATATGTAAATCCTAAAGCATGTGCTGAACCAGCATAACTAATAGAAGTTATTGTAGAGAGAGCAGCAATACAAGCAATTTTCTTTAAAGACATGATTATCTAGTTCCTGTTTTTTTTCGTTATGCATCAATTATGTGATTTACTCAATACGAAATAATAGGGCATAATCACTAGATTTATGTCTCATCCTCAAATTTATAGTTGAGTAGCTTTTTGAACAGGTATTAGACTTAAAAAGTTACTTACACTGACATCAAAATGAAGTTAATATCTTTAATTTTCAAGAAATTATAAAATTTTCGTAAGATAACACCCTCTACATCAAGAAATTATATTTTTGCTCTTGCTCTCTTTAAGCACAGATGAAGACTACAGACATTATCTACCTAATCCCCATTGGTTACTACTAGGGTAGAATTGCTCCTACTTATAATTCTGCTCCTTCTTGGGTAATTTCTGCTTGACAGTGGCGAAAAGAATCAATCTCTACAATACAGGGACTCCGTTTTTGGGCTTCTCGTTCCGCAGCGATCATTGATGATAGACGTTTGTTGCGTTCGGCTTGTTCAATTTCATCGGCTGTCTTCACTGATTCTTCCGCTTTGGCTTGTTCTGCTTGTGTAACAAGGCTTTCGCGTTTTTTATGGGTTTTTAGCTATGAATACATTAAGTGTGGTGCTACTATGATTTCTCATCATTGAAGAGATATTTGGTAAGTAAATCAAAGCTGGCTCACCGAACTAGGCGTAGGTATCTGCGTTGTTGGCACGTTTGGGGGTAGCAGTAAGTCCCAATACTTGTCGGGTTTTGGGGAAAAGGGGAAGGTGGGGTCCCCTCTGGGGATAGGGGGCGGGGGAAGGGAAAAGAAAAAACCTTTAACCTTTACCCTTTAAGCTTTACCCCAAACCCGATGCCGAGTTAAAAATGCAAAACCCGAGCAGTATTGCAGTAAGTCCTACTTGTACTGTTGGAGAGAAGTATTCTAAAATGTTCCGCCAGGTGCTTTCGTCATTGGCTCCGCCTCGGTGACATTCATCAATGATGATGAAGTCAAAGAAGTCGGGGGATAGTCGCTGAATTTGGGCGTAGGATTGCCAGTGTCGTCCTGTCAGGTCATAAAAGTCTGGAAAATTGTAAAAAAGATACTGCTATTTTTGGGGACTCTACCCCGTTTTTTGATGGCTTCGGGGTTGATGCGGACGAGGGCATCGTCGTGGAAGGCTGAGAAAGAGTTATAGGCTTGGTTGGCTAAGATATTGCGATCGCTTAAAAACAAAATTCGCGGACGACGGGTAGTTGGCTGAGGTTCCAACGGCTTTGAAATAGTTTCCGGCCGAGTTGAAAGGCGATGAAGGTTTTATCTGTGCCAGTTGCCATTGTTAACAAAATCCGGTCTTGTCTTAGGCAAATTGCTTCTAGGAAGTGCTTAACGCTCTTTTATTAATGAGGTCTAAAACGACCTAGCAGTAGACCTACATCTATAAAAGATATCATAATCGGGTAATCCTTGTCATTAAAATCTCTGTGCGTCTCCGTGTCCCTGCGTTAGCCCTAATGATAAGTCTTCAACCGGATATGATATGAGGTTCGCGATCGCTCGAATTAATTTCGCTGGCTCTACTGGTTTGGTGACATGCTGCCCAAATCCAGCAGCAATTGCTTGTTGATAATCAACTTCACCAGCATACGCGGTTAAGGCGATGGCCGGAATTTCCCCTCCCTGTTCTGGTGACATAGCTCTGATTTGACGCATCAACATATAGCCGTCTACTTCTGGCATTCCAATGTCACTTAACAGCAGATTTGGCTGGAAATGAGGCATAACTTTTAGTGCTTCTACAGCCGATGCTACCTGGGTTACGACTGCGCCGGATTGCTCCAAAATAAAAGCAATCAACTCTCGTGTATCACGCTCATCATCTACCAGCAGAACTTTCAAGCCATTGAAATCAGGCGAATCATCAGATTGTCTGTCAACCCGGTGGCTATTTAAATCGATCTTCATCAGCGGTAGCTTGACTGTAAACGTTGCTCCTTGTTCTTCGCCCAAACTTTCGGCTTTCACTGTGCCGCCATGTAGCTCTATGATATGGCGAACAATCGCTAATCCTAACCCCAGCCCACCAAATTTTCTGGTAGTTGCGCCGTCAGCTTGTCGGAAGTAGTCAAAAACATACGGTAAAAAGTCGGAATTAATTCCCTTACCTGTATCACGTACTTGCAGGTGAACCTGAGAATCAACAGACTTTAAACTGATTTCTACTTCTCCACCTTGGGGTGTAAACTTAATGGCATTAGAAAGCAGATTCCAGATAACTTGTTGTAAGCGGACTAAATCACCTGCTACTAGGAATTTGGGATTTTGACAGAACTCTGAGCTAAGGCTTGCCGGGAGTGGAACTTTAGAGATTGGGAATTTTAGATTGTCCGATTCTAAATTATCTAAAATCGCCAATTCCAAATTGATAGATTTAGCTTGGGCGGCTAAACGCACGGTTTCTGTGGCTGTGGCGATCGCAGTTACTAAATTCACAGGCCCAATATTCAGGCTCAGTTTACCTTGTAAAATCCGAGAGACATCCAGCAAATCTTCAATTAATTGGGTTTGGAGTTTGGCATTACGCTCAATTGTTTCGAGAGCGCGAGTAGTGGTTGCTTCGTCATACTTTTTAGTTTGCAGTAACTTCGACCATCCCAAAATCGGATTTAAGGGCGTGCGAAGTTCGTGGGAAAGAACCGCCAAAAATTCATCTTTGATCCGGTTAGCTTGAATCAATTCTTCTTTCCGTCGCTGTAACGAAGCCATTAACTGGGTTCGTTCCAGAGCAACCGCTACCTGATCTGAGGTTGCTTGTAAAAGAGCAGTTTCCTCTGGAGTGAAGTGGGTACGGGTGCGGCTGCCAAAGGCTAGTACACCTAACAGTTTTCCTTGAGCAATTAAGGGTTGACCGGCATAGGCTGTAATGTTCAAAGCACTGAGAATATGGGCATTTGGATGGGTTGAGTGCGCCACATCGTTAACAACAATTTGATGTCGTTCTTGTGCCACCTGTCCGCACATTCCTTGATTCAATTCTAGATATTCAATTGCTTCAAATACTTCTTCGGTGATGCCATTCCAACCGACTAAGCGAAGTTTCTGTTTATTTTCGTGTGTCTCGATGAGATATTGGAAGTAAAAATGCAAATCCATCTGCGCCGAGAGTTTATGAAACAAACTGTTCATTAAATCCAACGGGCGCTCGGTTGAGAGCAAATCGCTAGCTGTTTCCGAAAGTAACTTGAGTCGTTCGCTGCGTTCTTGCAAAGCTTTTTCTGCTTGCTGACGTTCCCGGAGAGCGCGTTCGCGTTCGGTAATATCAACTGCAACTCCTCCCACTAGGCATTCCCCAGACGCATCTGCGATCGGAAAGTTGTATACCAAAAATTCGCCAAGGGTGCCATCTGTGCGTGGTGCAGACTCGATCGCTTCTACGACTTGATTCGTCTTTGCTACCATTTCAATATTATCGAGGAATCGCTGAGCAATTTCCCGCGGGTATAGCTCAAAAATATTTTTATTAATGGCGTTGTTTGTGGTTAAATCAAATGTGCGGAAATAAGTTGGACTGAGATAAAGCACACGCCCCGTCACATCTGTAATCCATGCTGCGGCCGGACTGTTGTGCATAAAAGTCTGGAAGCGCTCTTCACTTTGGTGCAACGCTTTTTCTATTTGCTGGCGATCGCGGAGTGCAGCTTGCTGTTCGCTAATATCAAGAATAAATGCGACTAATTTGTGCCGAGATTCTCCTAACAAAGAGTAGCCAACTACAATTGGCACGCGAGAATCGTCTTTGCGAATATATTCTTTCTCATAAGGAATACAGGCTCCCTTGGCTTTAGCCTCGGCAATAGCCAATTCATCTAAATAAAGATACTCTGGTGGCGTGATATCACTCCAGCGGAGTCCACCTGTTTGGACATCTTCTTGGGTGTAGCCGACAATTCGCAGAAACTCGTCATTGGCTTCACTAATGCCACCTTCCACATCCCCAAAGAGAATGCCAACTACATTTGCTTCAACAAAACTCCTCAACCGCTCTTCACTAGCTTGAACTGCGGCTTCTGCTTGCTTGCGAGCGGTGATATTCATCATGCTCACTAATACGCTGTCAAATTTAGCATTTGAGGGTGGAAACGTAATTGTAAACAAAATGTTGAGATGCTCTCCCTGAAGAGTTTTGAGAATTGTTTCCGATTCCAAGTAGGTTTCCCCATCAGTAATTGCCAGGAGTTTTTCCACAAACATCTCTAAACTTTCTGGCACAAATATTTGTTCAAGGGAAGTCAGAAGCTGATTTTTTTCTTGAGCGCCAAACATTCTTACAGCCGCATTATTCACATTGACAATTTTCACCATGCCAACTGCCTGTTGAATAAAGTCTGGGTGTTCGGCAAAAAAGGTGCGAAAATTTTCGATTCCTTGCGCTTTTAAATCATCAAGTACTACTTTAACAAGGGAAAAATCTTGTTCAAAAATCGACACCCCTGTGGCTTCAAAGATATAACGGTACTTCCTTTCCTGTTCTTGTAATGCTTCTTCGATCTGTTTACGTTCGCTGATATCTGTAGTGCTGCCAACTACCCGGAGGGGATTACCATCGGCGTCTCGCTGCACGACTATCCCTTGATCTAGAACATAGATGTACTGATTATCCTGCTTGCGAACTCGATACTCAGCAGTATAGCGATCGCCATTTGCCCAGGCAACTCGGCCATCATCTTCTACACGTTGCAAATCTTCTGGATGAACAAGCTCACGCCACCAATTACCATTTTTCTCGGCAATATCGAGGGGATAGCCTAAAATTCGGGTTAACCCTTCGGTTCTTTCCACGATATCCTGCTTGATATCCCAGTCATAGATCAGACAATTGACAGCAGCAGCAGCTAACTCGAAACGCTCGTTAGCTAACTTCAGGCGTTCTTCTTGATCTCGCAAGGTTTGTTCTACTTGTTTGCGATCGCTGATATCACGAAAGAAAATGTCAAGCCCATCTGCACAAGGATAAGCGTGAATCTCTAGCCACACATCATACTGGAGTGGTAAGTAGTAGTGATGCTCAAAGTAGACGGGAATTTGTTCTCTCATCGCCCGTCGGTATTGATACTCTACATTTGTACCTACTGATGCCGGCCATTCTTCCCACTGGGACTTCCCAATGACTTCTGTGCGGGATTTACCATTAATTCGCTCTGCTTCGGCATTTTGGTAAATGATTCGCCAGTCTTGGTCTAAACTGACAAATGCATCACTCATGTTTTCTAGGGTGCGTGTAATCCGTTCATTGGCTTGCTGTAATGCCGCTTCTGTCTGTTTCCGTTCGCTCAAGTCAACAACAAAGCCAATAACTGTTTCTTCAGTCTCTTCTAGGAGGACAGAACCAAGCACAACAGGAACGCGAGAACCATCTTTGCAGATGTATTCTTTCTCAAAAGGTTTACAAACTCCCGTAGTTCTAAGTTCCTTCACTGAACGCTCACTTACAACAAGATACTCAGGTGCAGTAATCTCTCGCCAGTCTATTCGTTTAGCGGACAAATCTTCTCGCGTGTAGCCAACCATCTTGAGAAAGGCATCATTGGCTTCGATGATACAGCCTTTGAGATCGCTCACAATCACTCCGATGATATTTGATTCTGTGAGTTGGCTAAAGCGCATTTCGCTATTTTGCAACAACTTCAAGCTTGACTCTGCTTTGCGTCTAGCAGTTTGTAATTCTGAGAAGAGTGCAGTAATTAATAAAGACACTAGTGAGAAGGTGCTTAATCGGATCAAAATTCTCAGACTAACCATCTCGAAGGTGTAGACTGGCTCAATTAAAAAGTAGAAGGCAACTATAGCAGATAAAGCGATGGCCACCACACCCACCTCCATCCCACCACACCAGGCACTAACTGCCACGGCGGCATAAAAAAAGGTAAACACACTGGGATCGAATACTGGCAGTAGCGATCGCGCCAGTAGCAAAGCCGCTACTACTGCTAAAATCATCACACCATAATTTCGTAAACGCGATCGCATCATCAAAAATTTTTCGGATATTTTCACCATCATTTTAAGAGTCCTCCCTCTGCTCACCTTTTGAGAGATACTCGCTTAGTTGTCTTTTCCCTGATTCACCCATCTTCTGTAACATTTCTTCAATTAGCTTTAGTGCCATCTGCGAAGGCACTGTAGATCCGTTTTCCCAGCGATTGACTGTCCGCAGGGAGACTCCTAACCTCGCTGCAAACTTTTCCTGAGACAGATGCAGTTGCTGGCGAAGTGCGCGGATTAAATCGGCAATCTTTAGCGGCTTTCCTAGTTCCATAGTCAGCAGATTAAGACACGTGTCGCGTCATTTGTCTCCAGCTTGAGGAAGAATTAGAAAAATCATTAGTTATCAGCGATCAATTATTAATTCCGTCTTTTGGTCAAACACTAACTAATATCAGTTATTACAAGTTCACTGATTTAATTGTTCGCTGTTTTCAAGTATTGCCAGAAAAATTTATTGAAAGCAAACGCCTGTGGCAGGTTTCTATAAAATAAACATTAATTTTTCTGGGATTTGTGATGTTGCAATAGTATTATTTAAGGTTATTTAATTTATTTTACGATATTAACCACCGCCAAAAATGCAGTGCTATTACGTTGTAAAACATCGCAATCGGTTTTGATTTCCTTGAAGATTAATTATTGTAGAGACGGCAATTTATCGCGTCTCTCTAACATCGCAGTTAGACGGGATAAATCGCGTCTCTACATGAGAGCTTTCTGGCTAGATCCCAAGTTTTGTGTACACCATAGCCTTAGAAACGGGAGGCGTAGAAGGTTTGTTGAACAGCTGTTTAATCTGAAATTGACACCAATGAACATTGTTGTGTCCCTACCTATGTACCTCATTTACCTGAAAAACGCTCTATGTAGTTATTCTTCCTTCTAGAGTAAGATGCCAATAGCAAAGCTTTAAAGCTATAATAGATTGCTAAGTAAATTGTTGGCTTATTATTACTGCTATTTTGATTAATCAAAAATCGGAAAATCTTCTAAATACTCAACTGGAAAAATTACCAGGTCAAGGGTACAGATTTAGTTGGTTTGATTGGTTTTGTCTTTGGTATCCTCCAGGCTGGCTGATTTTATTCAACCGCCACTGGCAAAACTATCACACCGATCCAGATGGTTGGAATTGGCCAGAATATGGATTATTTTTAATTCCTGGCGGATTTTATCTAGCAATGCTGAGCCGTTGGTTGCGTCTCGGTTGTCGTTCACCACGCCAAGAAGTTGGTGAATTCGATCCTAACTATCAACAAGCTTTTCGGGAAGAAATTCTTAGCCCCATAGTTAAATATTATTTTCGGGGAGAATTGCAGCAAATTGAAAACTTGCCGCAAACAGGCTCATTAATTGTAGCAATGAATCACGCAGGGATGTGTTTTCCTTGGGACTTTTTGACCTTGGGTTATTTATTAAGTGAAGCTAAAGGTTGGCGACTACAACCTTTAGCAAGTCGAGCATTATTTGAGCATCCTTGGGTGATTTGGTGGTTACCACCGAAATGGTCACAGGTTTTAGGTGGTGTCCGAGCAGAATTAAATGATTTTGAGGGGGCGATCGCTCAAGGTAAAATTCTTTTATATGCACCCGAAGGTATACGTGGACTTGAGAAAGGTTGGAGAAAACGCTATCAACTGCAAAAGTTTGATGTCAGCTTTATTCAGTTAAGCGATCGCTATCATGTTCCCATTCTCCCAGTAGTTTGCATCGGTAGTGAATTTCTGCATCCTTGGGCTGTTAATTTAAGCAAATTGCAACGACTAGTCAAATTACCATTCTTGCCTTTATCGCCTTTGATGTTTCTCTTACTTCTGTTTCCCTCGATGGGAATTTGGGCAATGAGAACTCGTCTGCGTTACTTTATTCAGCCTCTAGAACCAGCAGAATTAGACACTCACTCCAAGAAAGAGCGTGCAGTAGCTTATCAACAAGCGCAACAATTACGAGAGAAACTGCAACTTCAAATTAATCAGTTTTTACGTAAATCTGAATAGTACAAGCTAAAATTTATCGATATTTGAATATTTGAGTTAGTACACCCAAGTGGGTGAATAATAATTCAGCCTCTTGGGTGAGCCAGCTGTACGAGGTTACATTTTGTAAAAAAAGAGATTCTAGTACTAGAGAACATTGATTTTACTTAATTCTAGTGAGAAGAATTCTATGAAACTTACAAAATTAGCTGCTTCCGCATTTGTCGTTGCTTCTATTATCCTTTCAGGTGGTATTGCTTCTGCTCAAACAGCAGGTACTAACAGTAATTACATTGGTGCTGGTATTGCGGCTGGTGCAACCAGTGGCGGACAAGGAAACGATGAAGCACAACTTGGTGGAAATGTTCAAGGACGCTACGCCGTTCCTAAGACACCTTTTTCAGTGCGGGGTTCTGTGCTATACGATGGTGATTCTGCTGCCATTATGCCCATAGTCACTTACGACGCACCCATCGCCAAAGACACTAATCTTTATGTCGGTGGTGGTTATTCTTTTGTAACTGATGAAGGTCAAAACAGCCCATTAGGTAATCGAAATGCACCTGTAGTCACCCTTGGACTGGAATCAGAAGTTAGCAAAAATGTCATCGCCTATGGTGATGCAAAATGGGGTATTGACGCCTACAGAAACAGTGATGCTGATGCTGTCAGCTTCCAAGCTGGATTGGGCTATCGCTTCTAATGATTACAAGCTAGATAACAGCTGATAATGATGTATTCTAGCCGCGATCGCGTACCCGCCCACGATTTATTCTGTCACATCTGAGTTTACACACTTGGATGTGACCCATTTTTTAATCATTTTTATTTATTGTTTTGAGAAAAAATGGTATTGGCTATTATTTATAGTTTCTCTTAAAGTGAAACTATAAATTTTTAATGCTTGTATTAGAGACTACTTATGGATAAGATTAATCCCATTCCGAAAGGAGTTGGTGAAACAACTGATGTAGAATCTTGGCTAATTCGGTCAGGACTAAGATTTTCAGACTTAGGTAACGATACTGCCAGTAGAGCCATCCGTAAGCAATGGCGAGAGTACCAAGCCGCAGTTCAAAGATGCTGTGCAGTTCTACACCTACCACCATCACAAGTTCAACTAGCCGGCGACTATGCCAACCTGAGAATACCTGGTGAAGGAGAGGGATGGACAGGCAAAGGAGAAAAATTAATAAATAACCAATGACAAATGCCCAATGTATTACCTAACATCTCGATTTTTGTAATTAGCAAGTTGCGTTTGATAATGTCGCCATTTTTGCTGCTGACGCGCTCTTTTCTCATCAGTTAGGCTATCGAAACAATAGACACAGGAGATACCTAGCTCATACTTGGGAGAGATTTTATCTTCTTCAGAAATGGGACACCCACAACTGAAGCAACGCTCAGAGCTTCCTTTCTCCAACCCATGACTTACAGCTACCCGTTCATCAAAAACAAAACATTCTCCTTCCCATAAACTTTCTTGTGCTGGAACTTCTTCCAAATATTTGAGAATGCCACCTTTGAGATGATAGACTTCTGCAAAGCCTTGGGCAAGCATAAAGGATGAAGCTTTTTCACAACGAATGCCGCCTGTACAAAACAGAGCAACCTTTTTGTGTTTCCTTGGATCAAGGTGCTGGCGCACATAATCAGGAAATTCCCGGAATGACTCAGTTTGGGGATTTTCTGCCCCTTGGAAAGTACCAATATTCACCTCATAATCATTACGGGTGTCAATCAAAGTTACTTCTGGATCGGATATTAAATCATTCCATTCCTGAGGAGTGACATAAGTGCCGACTCGTTCATTTGGGTCAATTTCCGGCAACCCTAAAGTGACAATTTCTGCCTTCAAGCGCACCTTCATCCGCTCAAAAGGTGGAGTTTTGGTATAGGATTCTTTATGTTCTAGGTCTGCTAGACGAGGGTCGGAACGCAGAAAGCAGAGTACAGAATCGATGGCATGACGCGAACCGACAAGTGTACCGTTAATTCCTTCTTCTGCCAGCAAAATTGTTCCCTTGACACCTTGCGCTTGACAGTAAGACAACAGAGGATCTCGTTTCTCGGCAAAATCTGGCAGTTTAACAAATTTATACAGTGCTGCGACAACTTGAATATTTTCTGGCTTCATCCCTTTAGTAATCGAAAAATATAAGTTATAATAACGAGGTGAAACAAAGTTACTTGCTATTTTTATTTTACGGGGGTTTAGCTCAGTTGGTAGAGCGCCTGCTTTGCAAGCAGGATGTCAGCGGTTCGAGTCCGCTAACCTCCATTACTTAGACCAAAGCTAATATTTTACTTCACCTCCAACGCAGACATGATGCTAGGACGCAGCGACGCCGAGAATGGCAGACGCGGGGATGGAATTAGAATGATTCTTAGCTTACCAGTTTCAATCTATAGAATTCCGAGTCTATTGGGTGTGGTCAGGTAGGGAGTCACATCATGTTCGCTTTAAGACTGATCGTCAGGGCTGACACCTAGAGATTTTAATGACAAGTGATTACCCATTTTTTATCGAGACTTTAACCTGACACCCAAATCAGCAACTCTCAGCAGCAAATCTACTTCAAAGATTCCATCAAATCAATACACTTTTGCATTTGTTGACCGATGATTTCCCTATCAGCATGAAACCTGCGGCCATGACCTGGTAGCACCCACTCAAAAGAGTAATTAGCCAAATTATGCATTGATTTAGTCTGTTCTGACCAAGAATACCAGCAGAAACCGTGGAATGCAGCCAGTTGGTGTAATCTTTCTGACCAAGCGAGATGGTCGCCAGTGAAAAGAAACTTGTTTTTATAAAGTAAAACTGTGTGTCCTTTGGTATGACCCGGAACTGGGATAATTAATAAATCCTCAGTCAAAGTAAATGTTTCGGAACCAGTTAGCTGTATTTCCACATTGCGAGTATCCGCAGAAACATCATCAGCGTGGAGAATGCGATCGCACTGAAAATGCTCGGCAAACTTTTGATGATCTGCGACATCATCCTTGTGAGTTAAATACATATAACGAATTCCCCCCATCTCTTCTAAACGCTTCACTAAAGGCGGCGTAAATCGGGGAGAATCCACCAAAATGTTACCTTCTGGAAGTTGAATAAAATAGCTAGCAGCACCGTAAGATTTCTCAGAATGATACCCGCAGTGATAAATATTTTCGGCTACTAATATTGGAAAACTTTGTTGAGCAACTTTGATATCTTTTGGTTTTTCAACTGTGCCAATAGAACTAGTAGGACAAGCTAAAAGTGCTTCTAGTGCTGCTAATCTTTCAGTCTCGTTCGTTGGTTGATGATAAACTGCCGACTGTTCATCAACACGAGAAAACACTTCCGGAGTCATCCAGCGACAGGTATCACAATCAATACAAGTAGTATCTACATAAAAATCGCCGTTGACATTTTGGGAGCGACGCTGATTTAAATGAGCCATATTAAAACCTCGTTCTGGGGAGTGTTAAACCCTATATGACTACGTTAGCAAAAGTAAATTGAAACTGTAGACGCCACTAGAAGTAAATCTACTCAAAAACAGAGAGTGATGAAATCCACTAAGCAGAAAATGGGAAAACTAACATGGCACTATCTACCGATCAATTTCCAAATATGCTTTACTGTTCCAATCCCAACTGCTCAAATCCCTTTAATCCTGATGACAATAAGTTTTGCATTAAGTGTGGGGAAACACTCACACTATTATTCAGAAATCGCTTCCGGGTAATACGACTTTTGGGTGATGGCGGATTTAGTAGAACTTATGAAGCCAGAGATGCAGACAAAATAGATGAACCTTGTGTAATTAAGCAATTTGTCCCGCAAGTTCAAGGAACGACTGCACTTGAGAAAGCTACAGAGTTATTTAAGCAAGAAGCAAAGCGACTATATGACTTAGGTGAACATCCACAAATTCCCCGCCTAATTGCTTATTTTGAACAAGATAAGCGCCTGTATTTGGTGCAAGAGTTGATTGAGGGGCAGAATTTATTACAAGAATTACAGCAGCAGGGAGCCTTTAGTGAAGAAAAGATCAAACAGCTTTTGGCTGATATATTGCCTATCCTGAAGTTCATTCATGAACGCGGTGTGATCCACCGGGATATCAAACCAGAAAATATTATGCGTCGGCAGCAGGATGGCAAGTTAATATTAATTGATTTTGGTGTTTCTAAACAGATGAATGTAACTGTTTTAGGTGTTGGAACAACAGTTGGAACACCTGGATATGCACCAATCGAACAAATGCGCGGTCAAGTTTTCCCTGCAAGCGACCTTTATAGTTTGGGCGTAACTTGTATTCGGCTAATGACTCAGTGTTTTCCAAAAACAGGTGCTTCTAATGAACTTTATGATGCGTTCAGGGGTTGCTGGATTTGGAGAAAATACTTACCACAAGGTATAAGTATTACTTCTCAACTGGGGCAAATTTTAGATAAGTTAATTCAGGATTATGTGAAGGAACGCTATCAATCTGTTGATGAGGTAATAAAAAATTTTAATCCGATAATTTATGCATCGTCTACATCCAGATATGGAAAATATATAAAAACTAATACATCTAACCAACAAAATTATCGTATGCTCGCGCAGTTAGATTACAAAAAACTGGAGAACTTATTAAGACAACAAAGATGGAGAGATGCTGATGAAGAAACTATGGCTCTCTTTCTCAAAGTATATGGTCGAGAAATAGATAAGTGGTTTGACTTAGGATATATTAGCAGATTCCACCATCAGCTAATACACACAACAAACAACCTCTGGGTCGATTACAGCTATGGAAAATTTGGATTCACTGTACAGAGGTTAATTTGGGATAGCATTGGGGGAAAATCTTCTAATAGCTATCAAATCTGGTGTGATTTTGGTAATAGCGTGGGATGGTGTATGAAAAGTTATTGGAAAAACTATAGTGACCTTGACTTCACTTTATCAGCACCTAAAGGACATCTACCAAGTGGAATTTTTATGTTATGTCAGGGGTTTAGTAATTGGACTTCTAGATTTTCTTGTCTAATTTCGCAACTCGAAAAATGTAATATTAAGTAAAATTTAGTAGTTTACATCCCAGAGGATTAGCTATGAAATGGCGCGTGATTCTTGAATCAGACCTAGAAACAGGCGATTGGGCTATATTTTAGCAGGAGAAACTGAAGAAGAAGCTTTGGAAAATATTAAAGAAGGAATTCAATTGTATTTACAGCCAGAATCAATTAAGTTAGCTCCTAGTGCGATCGCACTAGAGATTATTGTCTCATGAGCGATCACGCATAAATTTATAACGCCTCCCATTCATCTCTGCTTATATTACCTTGACGTAATATTCTATTTAGTAAGTTTGGACTGATGTCTCCTTGATGGAGATTGGGAATTGTCAGCTTTAATTCACCTTTTACCATGTATTGATGCTTACCACCTGGGTAACGCCCATCAAAACCTAGATCTTTCAGGTAACGAATCAGATCCCGCCGATTAATCGATCCAAAGGGTGGCATTAGGCAACCTCTTTGGTGAAATTCAGGTCAACACCATCGAGTATGGGTAGAGTATGACCCAAACGCAATCCTAAAATAATCCATCCTTCAAGAGCATCTTGCAATTCCTCCCGGCAAGCTTCTAGTGTTGCAGCGTTTGCCCAGACTCCTTGACATTCTGGAATTTCGCCATAAAAAGTTCCTTCCTCAAGCAACTCATAAGTTGCTTTGTGCATTGCTGTACGAATGTAATTTATCAACATTTATTTTTTTTTACAACTTTATTTAGCTTTTTAATTAATTTGGTTATAAGTAAAATTTTACTTGCGTAGGCGTAGCCCGTCGTAGACATCGCAAACAAATACGAGAAACTCTAATTATGTATAATTTAAATTTCTGAAAATGCGATCGCGCCATTCTACCAACGCGATCGCTAAATTGTACATCCCCTAACTCATAAAATGCAGTTTACCGATCGCTGCACTAATTAGATTATGGGTGATGGGAAGACTATCAACTACCATTCCCAGGCACAACAGCATCATGTAGGAAATGGAATAGAGAAACAACTCTTTCGCTACAGCGCGATCCTCTGGATTTCGCAACAACCGCCAAGACTTGTGGATAAATAATCCTCCCAGACTTAGGGCGATCGCACCATAAAGAATTCCACTTGCGCCCAAAGGATAAACCAATAACACGGTTGCAAATACTGTCACCAGTGTATAATACCAAATCTGCCGTACTGTTGCTGTGTCACCTTCAATTACAGGTAGCATTGGTATCCCCACTTTTGCGTAATCATCCCGAATCATGAGAGCTAAAGCCCAGAAATGGGGCGGTGTCCACAAAAAGACGATGGCAAAAATTAACCACGCTGACCAGCTTAATGTACCTGTGACAGCAGCCCAACCCACCAAAGCCGGAATTGCTCCAGCCGCCCCACCAACAACGATATTTTGGGTGGTGTGGCGTTTGAGCCAGTGGGTATAGACCAAAATATAAAAGACGATGCCAGAGAAGGCTAATAGAGCGGCTAATAGGTTGGCAAATACTGCTAAGAGTGTAAAGGAAATTGTCGCTAGGGCGATCGCAAAAATGAGAGCATCGCGTGGCTGCACCTTACCGGAAGGCATCGGACGATGGCGCGTCCGCTCCATGTCATAATCAATATCGCGATCGTAGATACAGTTAATTGTCTGGGCACTTGCAGCAGCCAAGGTGCCACCAGTCAGAGTTACGAGTAACAGCAATGGATCTACTTGTCCCTTAGCGGCAATCCACATACTGCCAGCTGTGGTAATCAAAAGCAACGGAATAATCCGAGGCTTAGTTAGCTGGTAGTAACTTTGAATTACTTGGAGAAAAGTTTCGTGGTGGCGAGAGACATTAGTCTCAATCATGTTGGCTCTGGTTCCTTATTTTTCAACAAATTATATGCAGCCCCCGGTCAAGTGAGCAGAGGAGCAGAGGGGCAGGGGGGCAGGGAGGGGGGCAGAGGGGCAGAGGAAGCAGGGAGGGGGGCAGAGGGGCAGAGGAAGCAGGGGGGAAATAAGTTTTAACTCAGCACAGGCTAAACGCCCCGCTACCGCTAACAGCACTCAGCACTGTTTTACCCCATGCCCAATGTCCTACTCAGCACTCAGCACTCGTGACTCAGCACTTGCGATTCAGCACTCACTGAATCACGCAGTGATAAAACTGTGAAAGCCACTAAAGTACCGAGCAAAGCAGCTCCTACAGCTTGGTGAGAGACGGTGAGAGGCTCAACTTGGAGATGTAATTTGAAAGTGGCGAGTCCCAACAAAATTTGTAATGTCAACAAAGCAGCAGCCATATTTGCCAGTCGCCGCAAGGCTGGATGTAGTGCTGGTGTCCGCCAACTGATAAATACCATTGCCAAGGTTGCCACGGTTGGCGGCACCAAACCAGCAATATGACTGTACATTACAGTACAAAGTTGAGAATCGCCGAAGCATTGGTGTACCGCCCAGCGAGATCCGACTAAAGCACCCAAGATACTTTGGAAATAAACCAAAACAGCAGCAGTTAAACCTATCCAAGGCAACTTACCAACAGTTCCAGTTCCCTGATAGGGTGTGAGGGCTGTGCCGATGATCAGGAGGGTGGTGAAAAACAATAGCGCCGTTCCCAAATGGGCGGTAACAATATCAAACCGCAACAGTTCGGTGACGGTGAGTCCGCCTAAAACGCCTTGAAAGACGATTAAAAACAGGGCGAATGTAGATGCCCAAGGCAGCCAGGTGGGTAAAGACTGGCGACGCCACCAGGATAAACCACAAAGGGCGATCGCGCTGACACCGATTAAAGCTGCATCTAATCTGTGAAACCACTCTAAGAATACCTGGAAGTTCATTTGCTTGGCTGGCACCAGTTCGCCATAACACAAAGGCCAGTCTGGGCAAGCAAGCCCAGCATTCATCACGCGGGTGGCAGAGCCGATTGCCATCAAAATCAAAGTGGCTATGCACATTTTCCACACCAAGCGACGAATCATTTCTTTGGGCTTTTGCTGCTCAACTGCCGCTTCATTTTGTTGTTGTAGGACAATTTCGTTCATGAACAGTACCTTCCGCCCGGTCTTGGTGGATCTCTAATAGATTCTTAATTTTCAATACTCACCTATCTTCACCCTAGCGTATAGGCTAAGGGTTTATAGATTGGCACTCACTTATACTTTGAATCACTCCAGCTAGGTTTTGCTGAAGCTTTAGTTATTTTTCAAGATGTCAGAAATTGATTACTAGCAGTTAATTTAACCATCCTAAATTTTTCCTTAAATTTTTTCACTGATTTTAGGAGGAGGCAGGAGGCAAAAGGAGAAAGAATTACTGAACAATAAATAACCCTCTTTCCTCCCCTGCTTTCCCTACCTCCCCTACCTCCCCTGCTCTCCCGCTCCTTGCCAATAGTCACCTTGTACTCAAAATTAGTAAAATAGTTAAAAAAATTAATGAAAATTTCAGACCTTTGGATTCCATGTCTTACAGCCTAGACTACCTTAGTAAGTGAGCAGGTTTGAGATAACGTAGTAAATTCAATTAAGTAAGCCGTGAAGATTCCAAATTCAATCTGGACATTACTCATTGGCATCGTACTAACTCTAGCCAGCATTTGGTACGGTCAAAATCACGGTCTGTTGCCAGCAGCAGCAACTGATGAAGCCGTCTTAGTCGATGGTCTTTTCAATGCGATGATGATCGTTTCTACAGGTATATTTCTGATAGTCGAAGGTGTTTTAATTTACTCTGCATTTAAATACCGTCGGCGCGCAGGTGACAATGAAGACGGGCCACCAGTTGAGGGCAATATACCTCTAGAAATCCTCTGGACGGCGATCCCAGCAATTATCGTTATCGGCATTTCTGTTTACAGTTTTGATGTGTACAACGAAATCGGTGGCTTCGATCCCCATGCCATTCATGAAGCCCCGATTAGTCAGCAGTCGATGAAAATGCATGGGCATGGAAGTGCGATCGCGGCAACTTTGAGCGATACTCCTCCTAGCACCGAACCTAACCTCAATCAAGAAAAATCTGATGAGGCGATGCAAGACCCAGCTACCGCAGCAGTTCGCAATGCTGACCAAATCCCCCAAAAGCAGAATGCTCCAGGTGTTGGTATCGTTGCTCCTACCATTGGGGGAAGTCCCGATAGAGCAGGAAAACCCCCGGCATTGCGAGTCAACGTCACTGGTCTACAGTATGCCTGGATTTTCACCTATCCCGAAACTGGGATAACTACAGGTGAAATGCACGTCCCCATCGGGCGAGAAGTGGACATCAACATGACAGCCAATGATGTCATCCACGCCTTTTGGGTGCCAGAGTTCCGCCTGAAACAAGATGCGATCCCCGGTAGGCAAAGTCAGATTCGCTTTACGCCGAAAACAGCAGGTGATTATGTTCTAATCTGTGCTGAACTTTGTGGCCCCTACCACGGCGCGATGAGAGCATCTGTAATAGTTGAGTCACCAGAAGCATTTGAGAAATGGCAACAAGAGCAGTTAGTTGCTAGCAAAGAAACTCTAAATAGAGCCGTTGCAGTTAACCCTGCCAATCTCTCCCCAAATGAATTTCTTGCCCCTTACACCAAGAACATGGGAATTAAGCCAGAAATCCTCCATCAAGTTCACCATTAGTCAACCAATTTTGGATTTTGGATTGCCGATTTTAGATTGACAATTTCAGATTTATTCCGCCAAGGGTACGGCATGAAGCAATAAAAATCTAAAATCTAAAATCTAAAATTCTTAGTCAAGAGTCTACCTCAAAACTAATAACTCAGCACTCGGCACTCAGCACTCTCATGACACAAGCTCAGTTGCAAGAAAATGCCAATATCCCCGCCCTGCTTGAGGAACCGGGGATCAGAAAATGGCAGGACTTCTTTGGTTTTCAGACCGATCATAAGGTGATTGGGATTCAATACCTAGTCACTTCGTTTATTTTCTACTGTATTGGCGGCGTCATGGCTGACTTGGTTCGCACAGAACTGCGAACCCCAGAAGTCGATTTTGTCACGCCAGAAGTTTACAACAGTTTATTCACGCTCCACGCCACAATCATGATTTTCTTGTGGATCGTGCCAGCCGGAGCCGGATTTGCTAATTATCTAATTCCCCTGATGATTGGGGCAAAAGATATGGCATTCCCTCGGCTGAATGC
Source organism: Nostoc sp. C117 (assembly GCF_043099735.1). Taxonomy (NCBI): domain Bacteria; kingdom Bacillati; phylum Cyanobacteriota; class Cyanophyceae; order Nostocales; family Nostocaceae; genus Nostoc; species Nostoc sp. C117. The sequence continues at coordinate 7,187,849 of NZ_CP170991.1, read as the reverse complement.
TGTTGCTTTTTGGATGATTCCCCCTGCGGGTGTGTTACTCATCGCTAGTTTAGTGGTGGGTGATGCACCGGATGCAGGTTGGACTTCTTACCCTCCCCTGAGTTTGGTAACAGGTCAAGTTGGTGAAGGCATCTGGATTATGAGTGTCTTGCTGCTAGGTACGTCCTCAATTTTGGGGTCGATAAATTTCCTGGTGACATTGCTGAAGATGCGTGTTCCCAGCATGGACATACACAAAATGCCTTTGTTTTGCTGGGCGATGTTCGCCACTTCGTCACTAGTTTTGGTATCAACCCCAGTATTAGCAGCAGGTCTGATTCTGCTTTCTTTTGACTTAATTGCTGGGACGACATTTTTTAACCCAACTGGTGGCGGCGACCCGGTAGTTTACCAGCACATGTTCTGGTTTTACTCCCATCCGGCGGTATACATCATGATTTTGCCCTTTTTTGGCGCAATTTCCGAAATTATTCCGATTCATTCCCGCAAGCCGATTTTTGGTTATAAAGCGATCGCCTACTCATCTCTGGCTATCAGCTTTTTAGGGCTAATCGTCTGGGCACACCACATGTTTACCAGTGGTATCCCCGGCTGGCTGCGGATGTTTTTTATGATCACCACCATGATCATTGCCGTACCCACAGGAATTAAAATTTTCAGTTGGTTAGCAACCATGTGGGGTGGAAAAATCCAACTCAACAGTGCGATGTTATTCGCCATTGGCTTTGTTGGCACTTTTGTAATTGGCGGGATCAGTGGCGTCATGTTGGCAGCAGTGCCTTTTGATATTCACGTCCACGACACATATTTTGTCGTTGCACACTTGCACTATGTACTGTTTGGTGGTAGTGTTCTGGGGATTTTTGCTGCCATCTATCACTGGTTCCCGAAAATGACGGGACGGATGGTGAACGAATTTTGGGGTAAGGTTCATTTTGCCTTGACAATTGTTGGTTTAAACATGACCTTCTTACCCATGCATAAGCTAGGGTTAATGGGCATGAACCGCCGGATTGCTCAATATGACCCCAAATTCACGACACTGAACGAAATCTGCACGTATGGTTCTTACATACTGGCAATTTCGACATTCCCCTTCATTTTCAATGCGATTTGGAGTTGGTTGTACGGAGAGAAAGCTGGTAATAATCCCTGGAGAGCATTAACCTTAGAGTGGATGACTACCTCACCACCAGCGATCGAAAATTTTGAGGGAACCCCAGTACTGGCTACAGGCCCCTACGATTACGGCTTGGAAAAAGCTAAAGAAGGTGTACCCTTATACGATCCCAATCCAATCTTGTCTGGTGGTCCAAACTCCGTTTTAAGAGCAGAACCCGATCCAGCGGTTGCTGCTAATCCCGAAGACAGGAAATAATGGGACTGGGGACTAGGGATTAGGGACTGGGAACTGATGACTGGTGACTAGGGAATAAATTCAAATATACCCAATACCCAATACCCAGTCCCCAATACCCAGTCCCCAATACCCAGTCCCCACTCCCCAATCCCCACTCTACAATTATCAAAATTCATGCAAAGTCAAACAATTGACCCAGCTAAAACTGAACTAAATCATCACCACGCAGTGGAAGCAACACTTGGTCATCATGAAGAACACCCAGATCATCGCTTGTTTGGGCTGTTTGTCTTCCTAATTGCTGAAGGGATGATTTTTATGGGGTTGTTCGGAGCCTACTTGGCTTTCCGTGCTACCTTACCAGCGTGGCCTCCAGCAGGCACCCCAGAATTAGAATTATTGTTACCCGGTGTTAATACCATCAATCTAATTTCTAGTAGTTTTGTCATGCACAATGCTGACACTGCTATTAAAAAGAACGATGCGCGAGGTGCGCGAATCTGGTTAGCAATTACTGCTGCAATGGGTGCTATTTTCTTGGCAGGACAAGTATATGAATATACTCATCTAGAATTTGGTTTAACTACGAATTTATTTGCCAGTGCATTTTACGTTTTGACTGGTTTCCACGGATTGCACGTTACTATCGGCGTTATAGCGATTCTTGCTGTGTTGTGGCGATCGCGCGTACCCGGTCACTACAGTAATGAAAAACACTTTGGTATCGAAGCTGCGGAAATTTACTGGCATTTTGTTGATGTAATTTGGATTATTTTGTTCGGATTGATATATCTACTGTGAGTATTAATTATTAGTTGTTCACTCCACGCGGACAACTTAACAAGCCTCCCTTTGGGGGGCTTTTTTAATAGTATTTTACGTAATTTACTGTTCAGAGCGTTATTAAAGTTGCTTCAGGTGGTCCAGTGAAGGCCTGATTCATAGTTTAGGCGATCGCGTCGGTCTGTCCGATTAATTTTGACGGGTTTGTAGTGAGCGATGTATCGCTCAATTTTAAGCACTGAAGTGCTTACTATAAACTTTTATAACCCTTCAAAACTTTTGCGACAGACTAGTAGTCTGCCAACCCAAAATTGCTAGGTTTGGACTAGGAAAAGGGGACTGGGGTTGGGGGAAGGAATTAAAACCTTTTCCCTTTTTCCCTTTTCCCCTTACCCTTTACCCCGCCAAGTTTCCTTGGCGAACTACTAGTAATAGTCTGTACCATTAATTTTGAGGATTAAGAGAACGAACCATAAACGACGCAAAGAGGGCAAAGGAAGAAAAATTAAGCATGAGTTCACCTCTAGTAACTAATGGGACAGACCACTAGTAATTATTAATGTTTGACAACTAAGTTGTAAACTGCTCTACTTTAGACTAGTGTTAAATTTACTTAAGTGCTAAAATTATTCATAATTTAAAAAATTAAAATACCTACGAAAATAGGTAATCAACGAATTAAGCGGTTAATCATAAAACTGCTCTAAAGCATATGAAGTGTGGGAAAATCCCTGTCTATAAATCAATACGGTTCAGTAAAGGTTAAAACTTTTTGTCAAAGTTATTTTTTTAACGAACCGCGTACTCGTCTAAAGAAGCAAGCCACGCACAGCGTATCGCAGAGAAAGACTCCTTCGCAAAGTGTCTCGAACATAAGTAAGAAATGCTTAACTTAACTGTATTGGTCTATAAATACCAAGAAATCTAGGGGTAGTTATTCACAAATTCACCCCACCTCTGAATGGTCAGCAAATAGCAGGTAGTATACGCCACATGAGCCAGAACCCTCTCATTAGAAAAACATTCAGGAGTAGCTTTGAGACTGTTAAAGTGCTGGAAAGCGCAAAACCTGGTAGAAACTACTTGGTAGCAACTGCAAGAAGTAATAGATATCAGCAGTCTGTTGTCAGAAAAATACTTCGTAATCGCTTTGAGGTGATCAAACAATTAGGAAGCGGAGGATCTGGGGATACCTACTTAGCTATAGACCTAGATTTACCAGGACGTCCCCATTGTGTTGTCAAACATTTCCACCCAAAAGATCCTAATCCTACTGTTGGTGCGATCGCGAAAAAACTATTTGCTCGGGAAGCAGAAGTTTTATACCAGCTGGGTAACGACCACGATCAAATTCCTAGATTGTTTGCCCATTTTGATGAAGATGGGGATTTCTACTTAGTCCAAGAATATATTGATGGTCATGCCTTAACTCAAGAAATTATCCCAGGTCAACGTCTGACCGAAAATACAGTCTTGAAGTTATTAAAAGACATCTTGGAAGTGTTAGTCTTCGTTCATCAACACAATATTATTCACCGAGATATTAAGCCCCAAAATTTAATGCGGCGGTACTCTGATGGCAAGATTGTGTTAATTGACTTTGGCAGCATAAAGAAAATTGGTGCTTTAGGAGCCAGTTTAACAGTGATTGTTGGAACTCCTGGTTATATGCCCAGCGAACAGGCAAAGGGAAAGCCAAAACTTTCTAGCGATATCTATGCACTAGGTATGATTGGTATTCAAGCTCTTACAGGCTTAATACCTGAGCAACTACAAGAAGACCCCACAACCGGAGAAGTTATGTGGCGTCATCAGGCAGAAGTAAGTGACGCTTTTGCAGATATTTTAGACACAATGGTTTGCGATCGCTGTAGTCAACGTTACCAGTCTGCCGCAGAAGCTTTGGCAGCGCTTAATTCAGATATAGCGTGGTCACAGTCATCAAAATCTGCTGGGATCAACCAAAACAGTGTTGATAACTGTTGGCTAAGTTATAGAAACTTTATTTTGTTTCTCGGAATAGGGCTTGGTGCTGCTACCAGTTTGATAGTACTAATTTTAATCTATACATTTATTAATACAAATACATCGATTCCCAACCAGCCTAGTCAATTAAAAAGTCTCATCAGAAAATTTATTGATGATTCGCAGTTAACTAGTATCAATACTTTAGCAGTCAAAAACGATTCTCTAAAAGCAACTAAGCTGTTACGCATTTAATTTGTACATTTACCTGATGACTGGTGACTGAAAACCTGTCAACAGTCAACTATCATCAAGAGTGTTTATATACTTTAGACGCGCATCAGCTTACACTATTGCCAACTTTACCAAAGAACAAATTAAATTTCACTATATAAGAAGAAACATTTAAGTAAGTAGGCGAGAAGAAAACCAATTCGCAATTCGCAATTAAATTAATAGCTCTTAACTACTTTACTAAAGCTTTACTGATGGCTTAAATACTTAGAAGGTATTATAGAGTAAATACTTATAAATTACTGTAGGATAAATACAATAAACTAAACAAAATTTAAACATATGGACAATACAAACCAAAGAAAAGCTTTAATTAACGCCGAAATCGCTCTCTTTCTTAGAGGTTTGATTATTGGTAAAGTACTGACACTTATGGTTATTGGTGGATTGCTTTGGTGGTTACTGAAACCAAATTTATCATCTCGGAACAGTATTAACACTGCCAGCAATCAAAGTTTAAACACTCTCTCTACTACCGCATCAACTTTTCAGACAATTGCTGATGTCCCCACTGGCTCATTTAACTACGGTGGTAGTACAGCTTGGGCATCTATCCGGCAATTGGTAGATTCTCAGATTCAGAGCGATCGCCCTGAACTACAATTAAACTACGTAGACCCTGCTAATGGTAGCCCTGGCTCTAGCTCAGGTATTCGGATGTTGCTTGATGGACAACTCGATTTTGCTCAGTCTTCCCGTCCCTTGACAGATAAAGAACAAGCCATTGCAAAAGAGCAAGGCTTTTCCCTTGAGCAACGTCAGGTAGGCATTGATGGGATAGCAGTGGTAGTCAACCCATCACTCAAAGTAACGGGTTTAACTGTTGACCAATTACAGCAGATTTATTCTGGGCAAATTACTAACTGGGAACAAGTAGGTGGGCCAAATCTACCAATCACACCTTTCTCCCAACGACCAGAAAACGCAGATACAGTTATATTTTCCAGCAATGACAACTTGAAAAGGCAAGAACTTGGCTCCAATGTACAGTATGTCTACTCAAGTACCGAGGCAGTGCGCCAACTGAGCAAAACCCCTGGTGGTATATATTTCGCTTCTGCTCGTTCAGTAGTACCTCAGTGTAGTGTCAAGGCTTTACCATTGGGTCGCACTTCTGATAATCTAATTGCACCTTACCGCGAACCTATGGCTTCGCCTGAGAATTGTCTACGTCAGCGCAACCAAGTGAATACTGAGGCGATCAAAAATGGTAGCTATCCAATTACTGCTGAGTTGTTTGTAATTATTAAGCAGAATAAGGGGCGAGAACAGCAAATTGGGGATGCCTACGCCAAACTTTTATTAACTGACAAGGGACAAAAAGCAATTGAGCAAGCTGGTTTCGTTGCAGTTCGCTAATAGATTTGCAGGACAATTAAACCGCCCTTCTGGGATTTTTAGGAATTACGAAGAAATAAATTACTACTACTTACTTGTGTAGTGGAGCGAGATGCCCACTCCACAATAAGTGGTTGAGTATTTTTATTTCTCAGTCCAAAATTGGTCTACAGCGCTGGCTCGGCTTTGGGCTATTTCAAACAGCGTAAAGGTTTAGCAATGCTAAACTCTTTTAATCTTGCGCTAATAATTATGAATTAGATTATAAATTATTTTGACTTTGGTTGTTAGATTTTAAGTTGGTAAGTAATCCATAATCCACTAATGCTATACAGACGATTTGGACGCACAGAATTAGAGATGCCAGTCTTTTCCTGCGGTGGCATGAGATACCAGTTCAAATGGCAAGATGTTCCTGAGTCAGAAATTGCTGCCGATAACCAAGAAAATCTGGAAGCAACTATCAGAAGGGCTATGGAGATTGGTATTAATCATATTGAAACTGCCCGCGGTTATGGCACTTCCGAAATGCAATTGGGAAGAATATTACCCAAGTTTCCCCGCGAAAAGTTGATTGTTCAGACTAAAATCAGCCCAGAGGAAGATGCAAATAAATTCCGCAAGACTTTTGAACAATCATTACAATATCTCCAGCTAGATTATGTTGACCTTTTAGGTTTGCACGGCATCAATACTCCTAAGTTGTTAGACTATAGCATCCGTCCTGGTGGCTGTTTAGATGTGGTACACCAGTTGCAAAAAGAGGGAAAAGTTAGATTTGTTGGCTTTTCTACACATGGATCAACAGATCTAATTGTCAAAACAATTAATACTAATCAATTTGATTATGTCAACCTGCACTGGTACTACATTAATCAATGGAATTGGACGGCAATTGAAGCAGCTAAACGCCATGATATGGGGGTATTTATCATTAGCCCATCAAATAAAGGAGGTTTGTTATATCAACCACCGCAAAAGTTAGTCAATCTTTGCGCTCCTTTAAGTCCAATGGTCTTTAATGACTTGTTTTGTTTAAGTCATCCAGAGGTGCATACCTTGAGTATTGGAGCAGCAAAACCAGAAAATTTTGATGAACACCTGAAGACTTTAGAATTAGTGGAACGAGCATCAGAAATTCTTCCACCAATTTTGGCACGGTTGGAACAAGAAGCGATCGCCACTTTGGGAGAAAATTGGCTAAAAACTTGGCAAGATAATTTACCTACATTCGAGCAAACCCCTGGTGAGGTAAATATTCGGGTGATTTTGTGGTTATGGAATTTAGCGATCGCCTATGATTTGGTAGACTATGGCAAAATGCGCTATAACCTGCTTGGTAATGGCGATCACTGGTTCCCAGGTAATAAAGGCGATCGGCTAAAGGAATTAGACTTGCGGCAATGTCTTGCCCAGAGTCCTCACGCTGATAAAATTCCAAAAATCTTAGCACAAGCACATGAGGTGTTAGCTGGTGAAGAGATAAAACGGTTGTCTCAGAGTTGAGGATGACAAACTTAGTTTTAATGATGTAAGTCAGTGCAATTAAAGCTAACTGCCTAATACCAATTTTTTATGAAGCTGCATATAATTCGCTCCCCCCTAGCCCCCCTTAAGAAGGGGGGAACCAGAAAAACATCTATTCAAGTCCCCCTTTTTAAGGGAGATTTAGGGGGATCAAGATATGTGCAACTTCACGTTAAATTGGTATAAGGATGTTATTTGTCCTTGCTCATTATTCATTGGTAGAGGTCTTCAGCCTATTTATGTTTATTAACATAATTGGGTTTATTTCCACCGACTTACTGACTAAGTTTTTACACATTAATAAATTGTATGAAAGATAATACTCGGATAGTTGGGTTATGGCAACAGAGCAAAAGAAATCATTACACTTAAGTTAGTTGCCCTCCTAGCATTGACCGTCCCATAGAATCGATGACTCAACAAACTTCTAGAATCTGTATTCTTGGTGGAGGCTTTGGTGGTCTCTATACCGCCTTGCGTTTAAGCCAGTTATCTTGGGAATCTACGGAAAAACCCGAAATTGTTTTGGTAGATCAAAGCGATCGCTTTTTATTTTCTCCCTTTCTTTACGAATTACTCACTGGCGAACTGCAAACCTGGGAAATTGCCCCACCATTTGAAGAACTTTTACAAGGCACAGGGGTGCGTTTTTATCAAGGAGTTGTATCTGGAATTGACATCGACGAGCAACGGGTAAACTTACAGGAAGGACTGGAAATTCCTTACGACCGATTAGTGTTGGCGCTAGGAGGCGAGACACCACTAGATTTAGTACCTGGTGCCACACCCTACGCCTACTTATTCCGGACAATCTCTGACGCTTATCGTTTAGAAGAACGCCTGCGATTTTTAGAAGAATCCGATGCGGAGAAAATTCGTGTGGCGATCGTTGGGGCTGGCTACAGTGGTGTAGAGTTGGCTTGTAAATTAGCCGACAGACTAGGCGAAAGAGGACGCTTTCGGGTGATTGAAATCGCCGATCAAATCTTGCGAACTTCCCCAGAATTTAACCGTGAAGCAGCCAAGAAAGCTTTAGACGCGCGTGGCATATTTCTTGATTTAGAAACCAAAGTCGAATCAATCGCCCAAGATACCATCTCCCTAGAATATAAAAACCAGGTAGACATAATTCCGGTAGATTTAGTCATTTGGACTGTGGGAACACGAGTTGCACCCGTAGTCAAATCTCTTTTCCTCAAGCAAAACGATCGCGGTCAAATCACCACTACATCCAATCTACAAGTCGTCGATCATCCAGAAATCTTTGCTTTAGGAGACTTAGCAGATTCTCACGACGCTGAGGGACAACAAATCCCCGCCACCGCGCAAGCAGCTTTTCAACAAGCTGATTATGTTGCTTGGAATATCTGGGCTTCTCTTACTAATCGCCCCTTACTTGCCTTCCGCTATCAACAGTTAGGAGAAATGATGGCATTGGGGAAAAATAACGCCACCCTCACGGGTTTAGGAATCAAACTAGAAGGACCCTTAGCATACGTCGGTCGTCGTCTTGCCTATTTATATAGATTGCCAACTTTAGACCATCAGCTCAAAGTTGGTTTTAATTGGCTAGTCCGTCCTATTATAGAAACACTTTCTAAATAGGGGACTGGGGACTGGGGATTGGGAAGAGGCAGGGGGCAGAGGGGATGGAGTTAGAGTGGAAACACTTACTGTTACTTACTTTCTAGGGCGTGTTTTCAAAGTCGTTATATCTTAGAAAAAAGGCGATCGCTATCTATAATAGATAGTCACGATCAACCGAGGAGACTTAAGTAACCAGCAGTGGGAGAGATTCAAATGGTTACTAATCAACGGATTAAATCAGTTTCGCCGCATCGCTACCCGATATGAGAAACTTGCTACAAATTATACAGCTATGATTACGATCGCCTTCATTCTCTTGTGGTTATAGTTTGAAAACACGCCCTACTCTCCAATCCCCAATCCCCAGTCCCAATTATGGAACAACCGAAAGTTATTTTTTTAGATGCTGTAGGTACACTCTTCGACGTTAAAGGGAGTGTCGGTGAAGTTTATAGTCAGATAGCCCAGGAATTTGGCGTTACAGTTTCGGCTGAAACATTAAATAAAACATTTATCCAAAGTTTTAAAGCAGCGCCACCGCCCATATTTCCAGATGCAGAACTGCAAGATATTCCCCAGCGTGAGTTTGATTGGTGGCGGATAATTGCCCTGAACACTTTTGAAAGTGCAGGTGTTCTCAAGCAATTTTCTGACTTCTCGGCTTTTTTTAGCGAACTTTACATTCACTTTGGCACTGCTGAACCGTGGTTTGTTTATCCCGATGTTTTACCAGCTTTAATCAACTGGCGACGTTTGGGAGTTACTTTAGGGGTGCTGTCAAATTTTGATTCCCGGATTTACTCAGTACTGCAAAGTTTGGGATTGAGAGATTTTTTTAGCTCTATTACTATTTCTACCCAAGTACGTGCAGCGAAACCCGATCCGGAAATTTTCGCCATTGCTTTAAGCAAACATAAATGTTCGGCAGAGTCAGCATGGCATGTTGGCGATAGCATTATAGAAGACTACCATGCAGCGAAAGCCGCTGGCTTGAGAGGTGTTTGGATTAACCGTGAGAGATGAGGGAGATATCTAAAGGGAATTGAAGTCTAAAATAGCTATCTTTGAGCGATCGCCCATAATTGATTTGACAGAAGAGACAGTTTATACTTAGCTGCTAATCTTCATAGCAGTTTATGGTATTTATGTCACCACACCAAACATCTAAAAAGATTATTCTTGCTCTGTGTTTATTTAGCTTAAATTTCAGTGCGATCGCTTGCTCAGCAAAATCTCAAGTATCTAACAAGATAGAAACCAAACAACAGCCTACCATTCCTGAAAACACAACAATAACAGTCTCAGAACCAACAAAGGAAGACAAGGCAATTCCTAAATACGAGCATATTTTTGTAATTGTAGAGGAAAACAAGTCTTACAATCAGATTATTGGTAATCCCAACGCCCCAAACATTAATCGACTGGGAAAAACCTACGGTTTAGCTACCCATTTCTACGGCGAGGTACATCCTAGTGAGGCCAACTATATTGCTATGTTGGGTGGCAGCACTTTTGGTATTCATGATGACGACGCTTTTTATTGCCAGATTGGTAGTTCCGATCAGTTTTGTCACAATTCTCATAAGCCTGACTATGTTAGCCATACCATCACCGCTAAAAGCTTAACCGATCAATTAGAAGAGAAAGGTCTAACTTGGAAGGGTTACTTTGAAGACATTCCTACCCCAGGTTCTAAGGCCGTTGTTGCTCCTAGCCTGTCCCGTGGGCTATACGCTTCAAAGCACAACGGTTTTATGAACTTCAAAAAAGTACAGGAAGATCCGAATTTGCCAAGAAAGATTGTGGGTTTTGACCAGCTGGCTACTGACTTAAAAAGTGGTAATGTTCCTAACTACACTCATATCATACTTAATCAATGTCATGAAATGCACGGTTTGCAAGAGTGCCATAACCTGCAACCATTAATTAAAACTGGTGATAATATGATTGGTAAAATTGTCCAAGAAATCACCACATCAAAGCTTTGGGCTGCATCAAGTAATAATGCGATCGTTATTACTTGGGACGAAGACAGTAATCCGCGTAAAAAAATTGGGACTGAAGGTTGTTGTGGTTTTGAACCCAAGAGCAATGCTAACTTTGGCGGTGGTCACATTGCGACAATTGTTATTACTAACCACGGTTCACGAGGTGTAGTAGATAAAACACCCTACAATCATTACTCACTATTACGAACCACTGAAGACGCTTTCGGGATTTACGAGTACCTAAAGCAAGCGGGGGACACAGCTAAAGGAGTCAAGCCCATGACGCTATTGTTTGCAAAATAATAGATATGGGAATGGGGCATGGGGCATGGAAGGGAGACAAGGGGACAAGGGGACAAGGAGATAAACAAAACTTCTAACTTCTAACTTCTAACTCAGCACGGGCTAAACCTTAGCTATCCGCTAACAGGACTCTTTTGCCCAATGTCCCAACTACAAATGCTGCACTAAGACTCGTATGATCGAGATATCAGGAAAACATAACAGCCAGCTTTTTACCGTAAAACATGGGCAGTATTTGGGAAATCGATTTTTACTCTCGTCCAATTTTGGACGCTAATCAAAAAAAAGTTTGGGAAGTTTTAGTCTGCGAAAGTCCCTTGGATATTAGCACAAGAACAGATTCTTTGTTTCGCTATGCTCAATATTGTCCAAGTACCCAGGTAAATTCGGGCTGGTTGCGGACAGCATTGGAGGAGGCTATTACCCAAGCTGGAAAGGCACCAATAAAAATTCGCTTTTTCCGCCGCCAAATGAACAATATGATTACCAAAGCTTGCCAAGATGTGGGTATTCCCGCGCAACCTAGCCGCCGCACTTTGGTTCTCAACCAATGGTTAGAAAAGCGCATGGAGGAAGTATATCCTCAAGAACCAGGGTATCAAGGGGGGGCTAATCCCTCAGTACGCTTGGAGAAGCTTTTACCGCAACGTTTACCCGATGCTTTAGAAGGACAGCAATGGGTATTTGTCACCTTATCAGCTGCGGATTTAGCCCAGATGCCAGAGTGGGAAATTGGCTTTGGTGAAGCTTTTCCTCTAGAGTTGGCGCAAGTTTCACCCGAAACACGTATTCCTGGTATTTTGATTTTCTCACCGAGAGCGTTACCCTTGGCCGGCTGGATGTCTGGTTTGGAGTTGGCTTTCTTGAAAGTTGACACCAGTGAAGAGGCGAGATTGCTTTTAGAAACTGGTGTTACTGAAAGCTGGATTGTGGCAAATATCAAAAAACCTCAAATCTTAGCAGAAGCCAAGGGTTTTGAAGAAGCCAAGCAAAAAGCTAATGGAGTTCATTTTATTGGTGTACAGTCAGATCCCAAAGCAGAATCATTTGCTGGTTTTTGGCTGTTGCAGGAGGTTAATCTTTGAAAATTGGGAATGGAGACTGGGGAATGCGGGAGATGAGGGAGACAAGGGAGACAAGGGAGAATAATAACTCCTAACTCAGCACTCTTTTGCCAATGACAAATGACTAGATACGTTGAGACATGACAATGATTTGGGATAATTAACTGCGTCCATCAGCGTTGATCTGTGGTTCAAAATCGCAACTGCAAAGACACGCTGATGATTTTTGGATAGTTATCTGCGTCCATCGACGTTGATATGCGGTTCAAAATCCACAATTCACTAAGGGTCATGGGTTCTGAAAACTTGTCACAAGATACACTAGCAGAAGAACTGCTGGAACTAGCTATAAAATCTGGAGCAGAAGCAGCTGAGGTGTATCAGTCGCGATCGCTTTCTCGCCCAGTGTTTTTTGAGGCCAACCGACTCAAGCAGCTAGAAACCAGTCAATCCGAAGGTACAGCACTGCGGCTTTGGCGAAATGGGCGTCCAGGACTCGCTGTAGCTTATGGTTCTGTCCCAGCCCAAGTGATGGTGGAAAAAGCTCTAGCTTTGAGTAAACTTAATCAATCGGAACCTGTAGAGTTAGGCTCCAATTTTCAGCCATCCTACCCAGATTTGGGAGAAAGTGTGCCGATAGAGGTTTTGGTGGATTGGGGCAAAGAAGCGATCGCCCTCATCCGCGATGCCTACCCGGATGTTGTCTGCAATGGTGACTGGGAATGTGATGTTGAAAACACTAGACTAGTCAATACTCAAGGTTTAGATTGTCACTACACTGATACTACCCTTAGCTGCTATATGTCAGCAGAATGGGTACGGGGTGATGATTTTTTGAGTGTTTCTGATGGTTTAACCAAGCGGGGCGAACTCGATCCAGAGAGATTAGCTAACCAAATTTTACAGCGGTTAATTTGGGCAAGAGAAAATGTTTCATCTCCTAATGGTCGCGTCCCGGTTTTGTTTACTTCTAAAGCCGCTGATATGCTTTGGGGTACTGTACAAGCAGCTTTGAATGGCAAGCTAGTTTTAGAAGCAGCTTCTCCTTGGGCAGAACACTTGGGTAATTCAGTAATGTCATCTAGTCTCACCCTATACCAAGATCCGGAAGCTGGTCCTTACAGCTGCCCTTTTGATGATGAAGGCACACCTACGCAATTTTTAGTATTTATCGAAAACGGAACTTTAAAGCATTTCTATGGCGATCGCACCACCGGACGCCAACTAAATACTCACACCACTGGAAATGGTTTTCGTCCTGGTTTGGGTAGCTATCCCACCCCTGGTTTATTTAATTTTCTGATCCAGCCAGGTTCGGCATCGTTACAAGACTTAATTCAAGAACTGGATGATGGCTTGATTGTGGATCAAATGCTAGGTAATGGTGGCAGTATTTCTGGAGATTTTTCGATCAACGTTGATTTAGGTTACCGCGTGCAAAATGGTCATGTAATCGGCCGCATTAAAGATACGATGGTTGCAGGTAATGTCTACACAGCTCTTAAACAATTGGTTACACTGGGCAACGATGCTGATTGGAATGGTTATTGTTACACCCCATCTCTGATATTAGAAGGACTATCTACAACGGGGAGAAGCAATTGAGACAGGGAGCGTAGGCAGGAGGAAGCTATGCCTAACTACATAGAAATTAGGCTGTGAAAGCTCTGTATTGCACCGAGTGCTGTTACGCTAATGCACTATGCATCTTAAAAATACAATTTTTCTTTTTAAATTGGGTTTTATATCCAGAAATAAAGTTTTCAATCATACTCAGGACTTACACAGAATTATGAAAAAACGAACCGCATTTGCGCCGCGTCTGGTTAGAAAAGAACGCAAAGGACACGAAGGAAAGAGGGTTGCAGAGAGTTTTTGCGTAATATCATGTCCACCTAATTAGTTATAATTCCTGAATTTATGCAGAAAGCCCAAAAACGCCTCTTTTCTGCTGCTCTGCCCCTTTGCGGTCTTAATAGACCTCTTGCAAAAGTGCTTTTTGCAAGAGGTGGGTTTGGGGAAAAGGTTAAAGGGGAAGCAATACTTTTCGGTTAAACCCAATAATCTCTCTTTTGGTCTGGGGAAAGGTTAAAGGGTAATGGGGAAAGGGAAATTCAAACCCTTTCCCTTTCCCCTTTCCCCCAAAACCCGAAAAGTATTGAAAGGGGAAGGGGAAAATACAAAACCTTTCGCCCGCCCCTTATCCCCTTCTTGGGACCCCACCTTCCCCTTTTCCCGACTTCTGCAAGAAGTCTAATGATAGGGACTTCCAAAAATTAAATTACTCAATTCCTGTATCCAATACGAATATCAAATTTCTTCTCCCTCTGCCCCCCGGTTACTGAGCGACTTGCCCTGAGGACTTGTACTGAGTTTCGACTACGCAAAAATCGAGCGTTCGCGTAGCGTCTCCGTTAGGAGAAGTCGAGATTCAACTACCGCGTAGTCGAAAGGAGTCGAAGTATGCCCCCCTACTCACCAAAGCGACTGATTATTTTTTTAGTTTGAAGTCCCATGAGTCTTTAATCTGGACACGATATTAAGTTCTAATACTTCTTTGCTCCTGCCCCCTGCTCCTGCCTCCTACCTTATCTCATAACACAATAAATTTGGCATCATGTGGTATTTACTTATCTTCCAGCGCTTTCGGCAACTGCTACAACCACGGCGTCGTTTAGCAATTTTTGAAGCTTGTCTGATTGGTTTGGTTTCCGCTCTTGCAGCAGTCTTACTGAAATCGGGGGTGGGATTGTTAGGGGCGTGGCGAGTGCAGACATCGCTGCTCTTACCAGCTTGGTTCGTACTCCCAAGTATCGGACTCGCCTTTGGATTCCTAGCGGGATGGCTGGTTGAACGTGTAGCACCGGAAACTTCTGGGAGCGGTATTCCTCAGGTGAAAGCAGTGCTAGCTCGCATACCAATTGCTCTAGATTTGCGGGTTGCTCTGGTCAAGTTAGTTGGTGGTATTTTGGCACTGGGTTCGGGACTAGCTTTAGGGCGGGAAGGACCAACAGTTCAGGTGAGTGCAGCTTTAGCATCTCAACTGAGTCGGTGGTTTCCTACTTCACCAGAGCATCGACGCCAGTTGATTGCCGCTGGTGCAGGAGCAGGATTAGCAGCTGCCTTCAATACGCCGATCGCAGGTGTGTTGTTTGTAGTAGAAGAACTATTACAGGATTTCTCTGAATTTACCTTGGGTACTGCGATTCTGGCTTCGTTTATCGGTGCTGTGGTCTCCCGCATATTGGGTGGTCGCAGCCTGGATCTCAATCTAGCATTAACTGCTTCCAAGACAGACTTTTTTGTTCAAGATATTCCCTTTTATTTGGTGTTGGGGGTTGTGGCTGGATTGATGGGGGCGCTGTTCAATCGCGGGATTATTGCCAGCTTAACTTTTTACCGCCGCTCTCTACGTTTTGGCTTACCTGCTCGTGTGGCGTTGGCTGGATTCGTCTCGGGGATAATTATCGCATTACTTCCGCTAGCGTTTCGAGATAATACTGGTCTGCGGGAAATTTTAATTACAGGTGAGGCTAGCTGGTCAATAGCTGCGATCGCCTTTTTCTCTCAGTTTATCCTGACTCTTGTAGCTTATGGCTCTGGTGTGCCAGGAGGATTATTTGCTCCCGCTTTGACCCTTGGGGCTGCCCTTGGTTACTTGGTGGGTATGGGAGAACACAGTCTGCTGGTTCCTTTCGGCATCGCCACTGGATTACCTATTACCTATGCTTTGGCAGGAATGGGCGCATTTTTTACTGCGGTTGCTAGAGTGCCAATGACGGGGATAGTAATCGTATTTGAAATGACTACAGATTTCAACTTAGTATTACCCTTAATGATTGGCTCGGTAACATCGTATCTAGTGGCCGAAAAGTTAGCCCCAGGCTCGCTATACGACAAACTTTTGGCGTGGAATGGCATTACTATCGAAAAAGCTGCTCCGGCGGGGGGGATTATGACAAATTTGACAGCCAAAGATGTTATGCAGCAACAAGTAGAAACTCTCGATACAGAGATGCCTTTAGATGAAGTAATGCAAGCATTTGCCCGTTCTCACCATCGTGGTTTTCCAGTGGTGGAAGAGAACAAGCTTGTAGGAATTGTGACGCAATCAGATTTACTCAACATTCGCGATCGCAACTTAGCAAATGATACTCCCTTAGGGGAAATTATGACCGCTGCTCCAGTGACAGTAACACCAATCCATACCCTAAGCAATGTACTGTATTTACTCGATCGCTATCAAATCAGTCGCTTACCAGTGGTGGATGGACGAAAACTGATTGGGATTATTACTCGTGCAGATATTATTCGGGCAGAAGCAGACCATCTCAATTGTGATGATAGAACACCAAAACTGCGACCACAACCTTCTTATATAGTTTATCAAACGCGATCGCCCAGCACTGGCAGAGGTAGATTATTAGTACCAGTAGCTAATCCCGAAACAGCGGCTATTTTGTTACAAATGGCTGCTGCCATTGCCCGCGATCGGCACTATGAAATAGAGTGTGTACAAGTAATGCTCGTGTCACGGCACAGTTCCCCCTCGGAAACACAGGTAAGAACTGCGAAAAGTCGCCGCTTACTACGAAACGCGGAAGTCTTAGCTAAAAAGTGGCAAATTCCCCTGCACACACAAATTCGAGTTACTCACGATGTCGCCCAGGCAATTTTAGAGACAATCAACGAAGAACACATCGACCTGATTCTAATGGGATGGAAAGGTAACACATCTACCCCAGGTAGGATTTTTGGCAATGTAGTAGATACGATAATTCGCCAAGCCAGCTGCGAAGTAGTTTTAGTAAAGTTGGGTAGGACAACCCACACCCCACTCCTCACTCCCAACTCCCCACAGGCTAAACGCCCCGCTACCGCTAACACCACTCAGCACTCCTTTAACCGCTGGCTAGTCCCAATGGCTGGTGGTCCAAATTCACGAATGGCGATAAAATTGCTCCCGGCTTTAGTAACCTTGGGAAATGAACCGCAAATTCGCCTAACACAGGTGTTTAAACCATCTGAACTCAAGCCAGATATGACAGTTTTAGAACATGGTATTCGTCAGCTGATGGGACGGCGGAAATTATCTAGTACTGTAGTTGCTCTCCCAGTACAAGCTGATTCTGTTGCTGAAGGTGTGATTAAACTAGTGAAAACCGAAGGTTATGATGTTGTAGTTTTGGGAGCTTCGCGTGAGGGATTGTTGCAGCAAGCGATTCAAGGTAATATTCCAGAAGCGATCGCCAATGGTGTAGAAAGTACAGTCATTCTGGTGAGGGGTGCGATTAACAATTAAAAACTACCTAATAATTAAACATTAGAACATACTTATTGATTCATTGAATTAGTGGTAAAAAATACCAATAATCAAAGTAAAAATTATTGGTATTAAGATTGGAATAGCAACCACAAGTCCCCACTTACCAAACTTAATCTCCTCACCCTCAGATTTTAAAAAGGCAATCCAACCTACAACTCCCATCAAAATCCAAATACACCCAAAAACAAGAAATATAATAAACACTGAATCTTCCATTTTTCAAGCAACCGAATTATTTCCTTAAATTGTAACTAATGTAACGAAATATCTAGAGCCTATGTGATTTTTGAAATACACGTAGTAGTTAGTCACATTAAGTTTGCAAGCTTCAAAAAATTATCTGTGCCACCGCGTCTCCGTGTCAGCTTTAACCTTTCAGAACTAGTAGTCTATCCCATAAGTTCTGAAGGGTAATACTAAATTGTGATTAACTGTACTGTACTCAGTCAGTGTAGGAGTATGTCACAAAAAGAGGTTTCAATTTGGGAGTACGAGCGCAATATTAATCAGGTTTGCGTAGATTGACATTTTCCTACAGAAGATGCAAGAGTTAAGCTTTCAAAGATTTATCCAACTCTGCAAAATTAATGGGATAGACCACTAGATTGCAAGTTATATGTTGACCGTTTTAGATAAAATTGATTTTGGCAACATTCCATGTACACCTTTTTGGGGGCTGTTCACAACTTGAGTAATGCGAAAATTAACAGCTAAACTACATAATACATAAGCATCTTCTGGCGACAAATTAATGAAGCGTTCCAGAAAATCAATCATATTTTTTAAAGCCAGTTCTAAGGCTTCATCTAAGGTTTGAGCAAAACCCATTGTGATAATATCAGTTGGAGTTTCCGCAATTGGTGTTGTCAGTTGTAAATCTTTGCGAAGTTTGAGGGTGATTCTACCGTTCATGGAAGTTTCAATGGCGGTGACATTTACTTCACCGTCTCCCTGTGCGGAATGCCCATCGCCAATGGAAAATAAAGCACCTGGGATAAAAATTGGCAAAAATACACGAGAACCTGCTTGAAGTTCGCGGTTATCGATATTACCGCCATAAGAACCTGGTGGGACAGAAGTTCGAGACGTTTCTGGGGTAGCAACACCAAGAATCCCAAAAAACGGTTTGAGGGGAATTTTTATGTCAGCACCGGGTGGAAATTTGGCGATATTATTTGCTAAATCCAGAGGAATGAATCTTAAGGCTGGTTGAGGAAACTGATGTGGTAAAGCTCCCCAACCTGTGCGAATGGCATTGAAACCTACTGGTAAACTAGGGGCGATCGCTTCTAATTTTACTTCTAAAACATCCCCTGGTTCCGCATCTCGCACATAAATTGGCCCTGTAAGTAAATGCGGTCCCCCAGCAATTTTGCGTTCTGGTAGCAGATTTTGACAAATATCGAGAAATTCTGGTGTGAGAAACTCTGGTGGTGCTTTTTCATAAACGTAATAACCAGTGTAAGTTTCTACGTCAACTGTATCGCCAGAATCAATCGTCAGTGCTGGGTTTAGCAGATGGGAGAAACCACCCAAATGTACAGTTTCCTTGGTAGCTTTTAAAATGTGCTGAGCGATCGCCCTACCTCCTTCTCACCCTGAGAACTTCCAAATAAAAAATATCCAACTTTTCTTCTATACCTTTGGCTAAGGGTGGACATTGTAACGCCCACCCTACAACCAACTCGTGCAGCACGACGTAAATAAATCACCCATTCCCAATCAATGAAACGCTTACGCTGTATACCTGTTTGAATTTTGAACTGACGGCGGTATTAGTGTGGTTGGCGTATTCTTTGCCACACAGTAAATGCCAAAAGCAGAATAATACTACTGGCGGTAGCTATCATTACAGCCAAACTCATACCTTGTATTCTCATCGCTAGCAAGTTAAAAAACAAGGTAATTGACCACAACGTGAACGCCGCATGACGCTGGGAGAGTCCCCAAGCAAGCAAACGATGGTGCAGGTGGTCTTTACCAGGAGTACTCAGGGGATTGTTTCCTGCCAATAGCCGCCGTACAAATACTTGAGTAGTATCTAGCACTGGCAACAACAGAAATAAAACTGTGGGTATGAGGGCATAAACTGTATTTTGTTGCAGTCTGCCTAAAATACTAGTTGCCGCTAGCACATAGCCAAAAAAGTATGCTCCAGCATCACCCATAATAATCCGCGACGGATGGAAGTTATGGCGCAAAAAGCCCAGTGCCCCACCCCCCAATGCTGCCAGCACTAAGGTTGCTGCTGCGCGATTGTCAAACTGGGCTGAAACCCCTAACAAACTCATAGCGGTAATAAAGCTAATTCCTCCCGCCAACCCATCCATACCGTCCATCAAGTTGATCGCGTTGGTAATCCCTACTACCCATATTACCGTCACGAAGATGGACAGAAGTGAGTCGATGGGAGTGCCAAACAAGACTTTGACACTGATACCGTTAGCTACCAGCAACAGTGCCGTAACAATTTGTGCCCACAAACGAACAGAAGGCGGTAAACCAAATTGATCGTCGATAAAGCCGACAAGAACTAATATTGAACCTCCTAACAAAATAGTCAGAACTTGAGCCAATACGTTTTGGAGTTCGATAGGTCGTAAAAGACTGGCTAATACCAGTGCGGCAATTACACCCGCGTAGATAGCCAACCCTCCTGCATTGGGTAAAGGTTCTCGATTGAGTCGCCGGGCATTGGGTTGGTCAGCCCAACCTACCCGCAAGGCAAATTTGCGTACTGTCGGAATTAAACGCCACGTTACAAGCCAAGCTAAAAGGAACGTAAATACGACTGCCAACCAGCCGGTGCCGCTAGGGTCGGCAATACCGAGGGACTTAAGGGAGTTGTCTAGGTTCATCTCCCAATTCAAGCATTACTGCCAGTATCTAATATGAGCTTCACCTGTATATTAATCAATTTTTTATTTCCATTTGTAACTGGACTTGCTCGGAAGATTAGCACTCTTGACCTGTGAGTGCTAAATTGTCTAATGGAAGCGCTTGAGAAATGAAACATGGCGAAAATTATTGCATTTGACGAGGAATCGCGGCGAGCTCTAGAAAGGGGTGTTAACGCCCTTGCCGATGCCGTAAAAATCACCTTAGGACCCAAAGGCCGCAACGTCCTTTTAGAGAAAAAATTTGGCGCCCCCCAAATTGTCAACGATGGTATCACTGTTGCCAAGGAAATTGAATTAGAAGATCCTTTAGAAAATACAGGTGCAAGACTCATCCAGGAAGTGGCATCAAAAACTAAAGATGTCGCTGGGGATGGGACTACTACTGCTACAGTTTTGGCACAGGCCTTGATTAGAGAAGGTCTAAAGAACGTTGCTGCTGGTAGCAACCCAGTGAGCTTAAAGCGCGGGATCGACAAAACTATTGAGGCGCTGGTAGAAGAAATTGCCAAGATAGCCAAGCCAGTAGAAGGAAGTGCGATCGCTCAAGTTGCCACTGTCTCAGCTGGGAATGATGAAGAAGTTGGGAACATGCTAGCCCAAGCAATGGAAAAAGTCACCAAAGATGGTGTAATAACCGTTGAAGAATCCAAATCCCTGACAACTGAACTAGAAGTAGTTGAAGGGATGCAGATTGACAGGGGTTATATTTCTCCTTACTTCGTCACCAACAATGAGCGGCAAATAGTGGAATTTGAAAACGCTCGGATCTTGGTTACTGACAAAAAAATCAGTAGCATTCAAGATTTAGTGCCAATTCTGGAAAAAGTCGCTCGTTCTGGTCAGCCCTTACTAATCATTGCCGAAGATGTCGAAGGAGACGCTTTGGCAACTTTAGTAGTGAACAAAGCACGGGGTGTACTCGCCGTAGCTGCAATCAAAGCACCTGGGTTTGGCGATCGCCGCAAAGCTTTGTTAGAAGATATTGCTATTCTCACCGATGGACAATTGATTTCTGAAGAAATCGGCTTGAGTCTAGACACCGCTTCTTTAGAGGCGCTGGGAACTGCTCGCAAAATTACCATTGATAAAGAAAACACCACAATTGTAGCTGGCAGTTCCACCAAGCCAGAAGTACAAAAGCGGATTGGTCAAATTCGTCGGCAGTTGGAAGAAACTGATTCTGACTACGATAAAGAAAAACTCCAAGAACGCATCGCTAAGCTCGCTGGTGGCGTCGCAGTGATTAAAGTGGGTGCGGCAACCGAAACCGAACTCAAAGACCGTAAACTGCGGATTGAAGACGCCCTTAATGCTACTAAAGCCGCTGTAGAAGAAGGTATCGTTCCCGGTGGTGGAACGACCCTCATTCACTTGGCTAAGAAGGTAGAAGCCATTAAAAACAGCTTGCAAAACGAAGAAGAAAAGATTGGGGCTGATATTGTAAGGCGATCGCTAGAAGCTCCTTTACGCCAAATAGCCGAGAATGCTGGTGCTGAAGGTTCTGTGATCGTCTCTAGAGTCCAAGATTCCGAATTCAACATTGGCTACAACGCGGCTACCGGGGAATTTGAAGACCTGATTGCTGCTGGTATTATCGACCCTGCTAAGGTCGTGCGTTCAGCTTTACAAAACGCTGGTTCCATCGCTGGTTTAGTCTTAACCACCGAAGCGATCGTCGTTGAAAAGCCTGAAAAGAAATCTGCTGCTGCCCCTGATATGGGTGGTATGGGCGGCATGGGCGGCATGGGCGGTATGGGCGGCATGGGCGGCATGGGCGGCATGGGTATGTTCTAACTTCTACCCTGTTGAAGAAAGAGACAAGGGGACAAGGAGAAGTCTGTCCCTTATCCCCGATCCTCTTCCATCACCTTATCCTCTGAGATAAATATTTTTGAAGCAGTTTGTCTTACTAAGGCAAACTGTTTTTTATATCCGCCATTGCTGATTCAGAAACAATATGTTATCTGTATTGCTGGTAATACCATTCTGAATTTTCGATTTTCGATTAGCAATTGCTTTCTCTGTGTGCATATTGGTCATCCATATGTTGCAATCATTTTTAAAATTGGTATAACTAACTAAACCTAAATAAATTTAATTATGAAAGTTTTAAGTGATTCATTATAAGAACAACAGACTAGTAACAAAATGCCGATAGCCAAATTAGCCACCTAAATAATTGGGTAATTTAGAAAATACCGTCTTTCTATTAATTTTTGTAAAATGACATGTAAATTGTCCTTTGTTATTCACCAATGACAAATGACTAATGACAAATGACTATTAGGTAATATTTCATGGCACAAAAAAAGCGCCGTATTCCAAAAGTAGTATCTAAACGATATGAAGATGAGTTCCATCACCAACCAGGGACTATACCAGGAACCATTTTCATTGATGAAGATGCTCCACCACCGATAATTTTCTTGATTGACTATAACCAAACGAATTTTATCCGCGAACAAATCACGACTCCAGAAAAATGTGTTCCATATCTAGAGAGTGAATCTGTTTCTTGGGTAGACGTACTAGGCTTAGGCTCTCAAGACATGTTACAACGATTAGGTAAAGTTTTTGAATTACATCCTCTAGTTTTAGAAGATGTAGTCAATGTACCGGAGCGTCCCAAAACAGAGGATTATGAAGACCAATTAATTTTCATTGCCCGCATGGTAGTAGCAAAGGAAAGAACATGTGGTTTTTACAGCGAACAAGTAAGTTTAATATTGGGAAAAAATTACTTGTTGACTGTACAAGAAGAACCAGACCATGATTGCTTTGAACCAGTGCGATCGCGAATTGAAAAAGGCAAAGGCATTATTCGCTCTCAAAAAGCCGATTACTTAGCTTATGCTCTGTTAGATGCGATTATTGATGGCTTTTTCCCAGTACTGGAACTTTATGGTGAGCGAATCGAAGAGTTAGAAGAAGAAGTAATAGTTAAACCAACTCCCCAAACACTACAAAATATTTATCAAATTCGGCGAGAATTACTGCAATTACGTCGTGCTATCTGGCCTCAGCGAGATGCAATTAATTCCTTAATTAGAGATGGTAGTGATTTAATTAGTGAAGACGTGCGAATCTACCTGCGAGATTGTTATGACCACACAGTACAAGTGATGGATATGGTGGAAACTTACCGAGAATTATCATCTGGATTGATGGATGTATACCTTTCGGCAGTGAGCAACAAAATGAATGAGATCATGAAAGTGCTAACCATAGTTTCCACAATTTTTATTCCCCTGACTTTTGTTGCCGGAATATATGGTATGAATTTCAATACTGAGAAATCACCATACAATATGCCTGAATTGAATTGGTATTGGGGCTACCCACTTTGCTGGGGAGTGATGGGAGCGATCGCACTTTCTTTACTCTTCTTTTTTTGGCAGCGAGGCTGGCTACAAAATTCTGTCCCAACTAAACGTGATTAGCGTGATTTAATAAAGATTGCAGATAGGCAATAACTCAAATAACATTCATTAGCAGCGGGAGTTAATATTTTTAATATATGAGGAGTAGCGACCAGAATTTAGTAGTTTTGACAATTTATATTATTGGTGTCTCCTATGTTTTTAACCGGATGGTTGAATCCATTGACGACCAAATTAAATTTGAATTTAAAAAAGCCATCGTAGAGGAGCAGCTAAAAGAACAAAATCTCGACGATAAAATCGGAATCTCCTTTAAATTCAAATCTTCATATCCAATTGACGATCTGAAAGATTTATCGATTAGTATTGAAAATAAATCTGATAGTATTGCCGTATATGTTGACTGGGACAATAGCTCTTTGGTAGTTGAACATACCAAACAATCGCGTCGCGTAATTCGCAAATCACCAGACTTAACCCGCGACTTAGCTGTACCCCAAAGTCCTAGCCTGATTGCCCCCAAGAAAACGCTTTCCGAAACAGTAACAGCAGAAGATGTTTTGCAGCGCGATCAAGCAACTGGAACTTACTCGGCTAAAAAACCACTAGTTGATATCAATGGGCTGCAAAAAGGGCAAAAAAAATTGTACAACGACTTTATCAATAGAAGAAAGGAATTAGACTTTTCACTACAATTAGTATTACGAATATCTGAGGTGCGTGTAGGTTTAGCTCCTGGTATTAATTTCCCTCCCATTAGTATTATCAATTGTCCTTTCACAGTCAGGAAATTACCTTGGACTTACGCTTTACCTTGGAATAAAAAGAAGTAATAAGCTGTGACATATTTAACTTGTACATTTACCTGATGAAGGTTGACGGCTGATTGATGACCGATAACCGTCAACGATTATAAATAGCGTTTATTTAATTTAGATGGATATCAGCTTATAGCAATCTTTAATCATTCGTCAGAATTTGAGATAGTTGTAACCCTCCTGTAGTCTTCAGATATAAAACTGGAAACCCAGATTAAATCAGGATTTCTCAATTTTGAATTTTCAATTTTGAATTGGTATTACACTGGATCTAGGGAGAGAGTAGGCGCAGGTGGTTGCAGATCGGTCATAGTCACTGATTTGAGGAAAGTCCGGACTCCCGAAAGACCAGACTTGCTGGATAACGTCCAGTGCGAGCGATCGTGAGGATAGTGCCACAGAAAGATACCGCCAGGACTAGGGACTGGGGACTAGGGATTGGGGACTGGGAAGAATTTTCCTAATCCCCAATCCCCAATCCCCAATCCCCAAGTTGGTAAGGGTGCAAAGGTGCGGTAAGAGCGCACCAGCAGCATCGAGAGGTGCTGGCTCGGTAAACCCCGGTTGGGAGCAAGGCGATAGGAACTACGGTTGGTCTTTTACCAGTTCCGCTCAATAAGAGCCGCTAGAGGCGTTTGGTAACAAGCGTCCCAGATAGATAACTGCCCTCGCAAGAGAACAGAACCCGGCTTATGTCCTGCTCTTTCCTCTATAAAGGAGTATGAACCTTTCACGGTTTGTACTCCATTGTTTTTTGTACTAATTTTGGGCGATCGTTAATTCATCATTTCGCCAGACCCAGACTGCAATTAATGTTTGAGCCTAGTAGTTCGCCAAGGAAACTTGGCGGGGTAAAGGGTAAGGGGAAAAGGGAAAAGGTTTTAATTCCTTCCCCCAACCCCAGTCCCCTTTTCCCAGTCCAAACCTAGCAATTTTGGGTTGGCAGACTACTAGAATCCCCGTGCGTTATCGCCGGGGAGTATGTCAAGATTAATTTGTACAAAAGTTGTACGTTTTGAAAAATAGTAAGCTGAAATATATGTAATATCTTTAATCTGTAGGTTACCTGACTTACTACCGATGGTCTTTTTAATTGTGAATGACCAATAACTAACCACTAATAACTCTTGACTAAGAACTGATGACCCTAGTTTATCCACGCCGTCAACGACAACTTGAAAGCTTAGTCAAAAAGTTTGGTTTGCCTATAGAAGCACCAATCAAATGGCAACTATTAGACTTAGCGCTAACTCATCCCACTGTTTCTGAGTCGGCAAATTATGAACAGTTGGAGTTTGTCGGTGATGCAGTGGTACGCCTAGTGTCAGCTGTTGTGTTGTGGGAACATTACCCAGATTGTCCAGTAGGAGATTTTGCGGCAATTCGTTCGGTTTTGGTGAGCGATCGCATTCTTGCCCAATTAGCTAGAGAATATGGTTTAGAGCTATATTTACTCGTTGCTGGCAGTGCTACGGCTGATAAAGTTGGTCAAGAGTCACGACTAGCAGACGCTTTTGAAGCAGTTCTGGGTGCGCTTTACTTAAGCACTCAAAATCTAGAGCTAATCCGCTCTTGGTTAGATCCTCACTTTCTACAACTAGCAACAGAAATTCGCCTCGATCCAGCTAGACTAAACTACAAAGCTGCTCTCCAAGAATGGACGCAAGCACAATTTAAAGTTTTACCGGAGTATCGGGTTGTGGAAGTCAATCAACCACACCGCAATCAAGAACGTTTCGTTGCTGAAGTCTGGCTCCACGGAAACATCCTCGGACAAGGTAAGGGACGCTCGATTAAAACCGCTGAACAAGCCGCAGCTAAGGTAGCTTTTTTAGCAATTACTAATCAGGAAAAACCCTGAACTCAAAAGAACACAAATAAACTGATAATCAGTTGATTGTCCTTGGTCATTTGTCCTTTGTCCTTCGTTATTTGACCAATGACCAATGACCAATGACCAATGACAAATAACACAAATGACAAACCAAATTAAAATAGCTGTTATCGGGGTTGGGCGTTGGGGAGTGCATTTACTCCGGAATTTTTTAGCACATCCACAGGTAAGTGTTATCGCTGTAGTAGATCCCCATTCAGAACGATTAGCAGCGGTAAAACAGCAGTTTAATTTAGATGAAAATGTAGTATTAACAACTCAATGGGATGATTTAAAGCAAGTACCAGGGCTGAAAGCAGTGGCGATCGCAACTCCAGCCACTACCCATTATGCTTTAATTCAAGACGCTCTCCAACAGGGATACCATGTTTTAGCTGAAAAGCCCCTAACTCTTGACCCAAGAGAATGTCGGCAACTTTGCGAGTTAGCAGAGCAGCATAATTTAATACTCATGGTTGACCACACTTATTTATTTCATCCAGCAGTTGAGCAAGGACAAACTGTAGTAAAAGCAGGTAAATTAGGTGATTTACGCTATGGTTACGCCACTCGCACTCATTTAGGTCCTGTACGGCAAGATGTTGATGCTCTGTGGGACTTAGCCATTCACGATATTGCTATTTTTAATACATGGCTGGGTCAGCTACCCGTGAAAGTACAGGCAACAGGCACGGTGTGGCTACAGGGAGGAGTTGGAAAAGACGCAGGGAAAGAAGACATCGGGACTAATTTTTCGGCTTCGTCATCTCAAGGACTAGCTGACCTAGTATGGCTAACACTGACATACCCAGATGGCTTTCAAGCTTATATTCATTTATGCTGGCTGAATTCTGATAAGCAGCGACGGTTGGGAATTGTAGGCAGCCTTGGCAGTTTGATTTTTGATGAAATGTGGCGATCGTCGCCTCTAACCCTAATACATGGGGAGTTTGAACAGCAGGGCAATCAATTTATTCCTATAAATCAAAAGCAAGAAATGGTGGAATTAGAACCAGGTGAGCCATTGCAGAGAGTTTGCTCGTCCTTTGTTGTCTCTATCCTCAACAATACTCCCTCAGAGATTTCGTCTGGCTGGGTAGGCACACAGTTAGTAGAGATTCTTGCTGCTTCAACGTTATCTCTTAGCCAAGGCGGCAAACCTGTTTTTTTGAATTATAGTTTTGGAGTCAAAATTTGAAAAATGATTGCAACAGATAACTTTTTCTTTCTCAGACACCAGATGTAGCTTACTTTTGCGTAAAAGTACACAATCCAAAATTGTGTCACCTTTGACATATCCCATTTACACAAGCCGCTCCTTTCGGAAGACTTAGCAGGATAGTTTGCTGGGGCGAAAGACTAATTTGATAAATTTCTTTCCCTGGTAGCTGCTGAAGATTGGGGGAGTTCTTTTTATTTACCCCTGCTTTGGCAGATTTATTGATCCCCAAAACCAGACTCCTCCCAGGCTCCAGTAAGTTAGGGTAACGGCTTACCTTTAGCCCCTCATCTTCAGGGGAGAATCCAAGCTCTCCGACATTTTCTTGTTTGTTTGGAATATTTAACAGGGAGATATCAATCAAAGGTAAGGTAATCTTCACTGTGGTACCTTGATGCAGTCCTACACTCTCAAGAGTAATGGTCCCTCCCATCAGTTCGATTAAGTTGCGTGAAATTGCCAGTCCCAGTCCAGTACCTTCAAACTGGCGTGTATTTGCACCATTCACCATGACAAAGGGGCGAAATAGTTTGTGCTGTTGAGCGGGATCAATGCCTATACCTGTATCTTTGACAGTGACTACTACCTGAGATTTACCATCACTATATTGAATCTCTGTAGTAATAGTAATGCTTCCTATATCGGTGAACTTAGTCGCATTGCCAATAATATTAATTAGCACTTGCTTCAGTTTTGCCGCGTCTGCCTTAATTGGTATTGCTTGGGCATCTAACTCGCATTTCAATTGCAAGCCTTTGTGTTGAACGTTAACTGATTGTAAATTAATTACCTCTAGTAATATTTGTCGAAGGTCAATTGGTGCTATGACTACTGAAAGCTTACCTGCTTCGATTTTGGAGATGTCCAGTAATTCATTAATAATGCCTAGCAAGTGAATTGTTGTTTCATCGGCGCGTTTGAGAAACTCCATTTCTTCTTCTCGGTTATCACATAAGCCTTCTTCAACTAGGCGAATGCAGTTAATAATGATATTTAATGGATTTCTCAATTCATGAGAAGTAGTAGCCAAAAACTGACTTTTGACTTGGTTTGCGGTTTTTGCTTCTTTCCAAGCTATTTCTAGTTCTTCTGCACCAGCTTTGAGGCGTTCTACCATTTGGTCTAGTGCTTGGGCTAGTTGATTGAATTCTCGGATTTTAAAGTTGCGGGGAACTGGTTGTGCAGCGTGGTGAGAGTGAATATTTAAAGCATAGTCTCGCAATTCTTCTACAGGACTTGCCAGGAAAGGAGCTAGATATAGTGATGCTAATAAACTCGCACCAATCAAACCAACTGTCAAAACAATCAGGATGAGTTTGATTTCTTCTAAACCAAACAGCGCATTATCAACAGTAGTAATAGCTAAAACTACCCATTTTTGCTGCTGTTGTTGAGTAAGTGGATTGGCGATCGCTGTGTAACCAGCGACTAATTCTTCTCCCTCAAAAGATAAATTTATCGAATCGGTTTGCCCAGTAATTGCGTTTTTGATTATAGTTTTGAGTTGCGAAGCATTTGGGTGCTGTTCGATATTAGTTCCCACCCAACCTGTCAAGGGATGCGCCAGAATTGTGCCATCTTCAGCAATCACTACCATCGCGCCTGTGAGCGATCCCGGTCGATTATTGATGGTTTTTTGGTATAGTGCAGACTTAATACTTAAGCTGTAAGCTAAATTACCTTGACCATCGTAAACTGGTGCAGATAAGACTAATTGCAGCTGATTTTGTGTGTTTCTTTTACCAGTCATTCCTGCCTTTGGTGGAAAGATGGCTTTAACATTAATTCCATCACTAGGCAAAGGCAATCTTAATTCTCCAATTGGGCGATCGCCACAATCACTAGCAATTAACTTCTGAGTGCTAAAATTCGTTAATTGGATACACTCAATACTTGATGGGAGTTGTTGCCTTAGTTGGCTGAGAATTTCTCCCTCTTCTATAGGCACACGCGATGGAATTACTGTTGTTTTACTTACACTCAGCAAATTAGCTTTTAAAAGAGCGATCGCATCTACAGTTTTTTCACCTTTACTAACAGCGCTTTCTGTTAAATTTTGACGGGCAGTTGCCAATAAACTAGAACGTGCCTTATTCAAAGCGACAATCTCGCCTATTAGTAAAACCGGAACGAACAGAATCAATATTCTGGTTACTAAAATTCTCCGAAAGGATGATTGATGGGAATTGTTCATCGAGTGTCTCACTTCGCATCTGCAAACCGTAACAGCAAAGATATGCAACTTAGACCAGCTAAATGAGACATTTTATTAATTTATCATAACTTTATTTTCAATGTTTAAAAATAACAAATTCTCAGAGAACAAAAAGAAATGTGGTATACCAAAACTTATATATGGTTGATGCAAAAACGATTTGTGTTGCATATAAATACAGTGGTTAAATTGTTAATCAGTAGCTTACAGACATAGATGTTTTAACATCTATACACTAACAAGCAAAACATCAAAACTATCAAATTAATCTAATGCTGCAACATCGTCCTCATACTACAGTTGTTTTAGCAATGAGTGCAGATGGCAAGATAGCAGATTTTAGGCGATCGCCTGCTAGGTTTGGCTCCAAGGCTGATAAAGCACACTTAGAAAAACAAATCGCTGCCTCTGATGCCGTTTTATTCGGTGCTGGTACTCTCGGCGCCTATGGAACCACACTTACAGTATCAGATTCAGCTTTGGTGCAACATCGGGTACAAAGAGGCAAGCCTCCCCAGCCGATTCATATAGTGACTACACGTTTTGCAAACCTCAATCCGGAAATTAAGTTTTTTAAGCAACCGATTGAACGGTGGTTACTTACGACAACTGCGGGAGCAGTTTACTGGAATAGACGCGAAAATATACTTCCACGCCACTCGCCTCAACTGGGGAAAGTCGAACACGGCGATGGCTTTTCAAAAGAATGGCAGTTTCAACAACTCTCGGAACCAGAGCAAAGTACTGCCTCTCAAACCTCTGCACAGGAGCGTACACCAGAATTTGAGCAGATTATGGTTTTTGAAACACCAACAGGAGAAATTGACATTTCCACAGCTTTAAAGCATCTAGCCACTCTACATATAACACGCTTGGTCGTTTTAGGTGGAGGTAAATTAGTCGCTTCGTTGTTGGAATTAGATTTAATCGATGAATTATGGCTGACTGTCTGTCCCCTGATTTTAGGTGGTAGTAGCGCTCCGACATCCGTAGATGGCAAAGGATTTTTATCCGATTTAGCTCCCAAACTGGAACTTCTAGAAGTTCAGACAGTGGAGCAAGAAGTGTTTTTGCACTATCGTCTGCAACGACAAGCTTTATTAGATTACCCTAAGTAAGGGATTGAGCATAGGGCATAGGTTGTTCTCCTTGTCCTCCCCAATCCCCAGTCCCTAGTCCCTAGTCCCCAATCCCCAGTCCCCCTAATGGTGGAACAACTCAAGCCTCGCTATTCTGTTCTTTGGACGAACAAAATCGCCGAAGTACCTCAAAGTGCCTGGAATGCTTTGGCAATGCCACTCAAAACGCCGTTTTTAGAGTGGGAGTGGCTAAACAATCTCGAAACTTCCCAAAGTGCTATACCTAAAAGTGGTTGGTTGCCAAATCACTTGACATTGTGGCGAGATAGA
This sequence comes from Nostoc sp. C117, assembly GCF_043099735.1. Lineage (NCBI taxonomy): Bacteria > Bacillati > Cyanobacteriota > Cyanophyceae > Nostocales > Nostocaceae > Nostoc > Nostoc sp. C117. The sequence goes on along the minus strand of NZ_CP170991.1, from coordinate 7,156,500 downwards.
ACGCTGATTGCAGCTGCACCGCTTTATCTGAAAGGAAATAGTTCTGGTGAATTTGTCTTCGATCACCAGTGGGCAGAGTTAGCCGATCGCCTTGGCATACAATATTATCCCAAACTGCTGGGAATGACTCCATTTACTCCTGCTGAGGGCTATCGGTTTTTAATTGCCCCAGGAGAAGATGAAAATGAAATTACAGCGATGATGGTGCATGAAATTGACACTTTCTGCACTAAGAATCAAATTTCTGGGTGTCATTTTCTCTTTGTCGATCCGCAATGGCGTCCTTTAGTGGAACGGCATGGTTTTACAAGTTGGCTACACCATAGCTATGTCTGGGAAAATGCTGGCTTTAAAACTTTTGATGACTATTTACAAGTATTTAACGCCAATCAACGTCGCAACATCAAACGAGAACGTAAAGCTGTAGAAAAGGCGGGTTTACGATTACAACCGCTAACAGGTGAGGAAATTCCTCAGTCTTACTTTCGGTTGATGCATCAGTTTTATACTGACACGTGCGATAAATTTGGCTGGTGGGGTAGCAACTATCTCACACAACGATTTTTTGAACAGCTAGAGACTGATTACCGCCATCGTGTCTTGTTTTTCGCGGCATATAGCGAGGAAGATAATTCTCATCCTTTAGGAATGTCTTTTTGTTTGTTTAAAGGTGACAAACTCTATGGACGCTATTGGGGTAGTTTTCAAGAAATAGATTGCTTACATTTTGATGCTTGCTATTATGCACCCATTGAGTGGGCGATCGCTAACAGCATCAAAATTTTTGATCCTGGCGCTGGTGGACGCCATAAAAAACGGCGCGGTTTCCCCGCTATGCCTAATCACAGTCTGCACCGCTTTTACAATAATCGTTTAGGACAAATTGTCCGCCCCTATATTAAGGAAGTGAATCAACTCGAACAACAGGAAATTGAGGCAATTAATGCAGAGTTGCCATTTAGTGAGAAAAATACTTGAGGAAAAGGAACTGATCGATAATCAACACAGCGTTGATGTTGTAAATAAGTTCAAGAAAATATTTATGAATCGTGATGAGTTGATTAGAAGATATGCTGCTGGGGAAAGAAACTTTTCTGGAGTCAACTTGGACGTAGATTTGTCGGGGATTGACCTGAGTGGTGGTGACTTGACTGGGAATAATATGGAGGAGTTCTATCTTGCTCGTGCTATTTTGAAGGCAGTTAGTTTGGTTAATGCCAAGTTGTTTGAAGCCTGTCTGAATAGTGCCGATTTGACCGAGGCCGATCTTAGAGGAGCAGACTTGCGACGTGCCAGTATCAATGTTGCTAACCTGACTAATGCCGATCTTAGAGGAGCGAGATTTCACAACACTAGGTTCCATAAGGCTAATTTAATCGGGGCTAACTTGAGCGGAACTGATTTGGGGGGATGCGACTTCTGGGAAGCTAACTTGACTGGAGCCAATTTGGAAGGATCTAGTCTGCATCGCACAGCTTTTCGTAAAACTATCATGCCAGATGGCACTATTCGGAATAGTTGAGTCTAATTCTCTGATTTTCTTTTAAGTAAAAGGAATCAAAAATATCTGAAAGATATCAAGAAGACTAAGGAAGATAGGAATTACACTTGATATAGAGTATAAAAACCTTGAAGAAAGAAAATTTCTTTTTATAATGCTTATGGATTTAATGATTAAAGATTTAGCGGCAATTGATGATAAACTTTCTGGGCGTCATATTGACCTCGATCCAGGTGGATATTTTATTATTTACTTGGATCGAGATGCAGGGTTAATTTATGCCAAGCATTTTACAAATGTAATTGACGATCGCGGTTTAGCAGTCGATCCAGAAACTGGGAAGGTAATTCCTGCACGCGAAAAAGTAGAACGAACCCACACCACAGTTTTTAGTGGGAGGACGGCGAAAGAACTTTGTGTGAAAATCTTTGAGGAAACTCAGCCCTGTCCGGTGACTCAATTAAATCATGCAGCCTATTTGGGTCGAGAATTTGTTCGGGCTGAAGTGGCTTTAGTTACAGAACAAGAATATGTTCAGGATTAAGCCAATTTTAGATTTTTAATTTTGGATTTTGGTAAAGTAGCGCCGTCTTCTCCCAAAGGGAGAGGCTAGCGCCGCTATGCGAACGCGGGGCGTTTCGTAGACAAGGGGGTTTCCCCATGATTGGCTGCTACTAGCGAAGTTTTAGCGACGTAGAAGCATCACCCGAAGGGATTGAAGAAAAAGTCTACAATCTAAAATCGAATAACTCCTGACCAAAACAGTGCTGAGTGCTGAGTAACGAGTGCTGAGTAAAAAGTAAAACTAATTGCACAGACTAAACGCCCGGCTATCGCTAACAGCACATAGGGTCACAAGCCCCTAAATTTATTTATGAAAAAAATAAAATATTTTTTTCGAGACACGTAGTGCAAGAGAAAATACGTCCTTGTTTCAATCCCCTAGTTTTAACTATGGGGTTGTACTCAGCACTCAACACTCAGCACTCAGCACTCATTCATCACCCATTAGATGATGGCTGATTTATCTGATAGATGTAGTAAGTTGCCATTGGAATAACGGTGGCGGCAATCAATAATCCTATTACCCAAGCAGTAGCGCTACCTCGATCGGTTTCTTCTGCTTTCTTAAAGGTGCCTTCTACATTATCATTCTTGGTGATTTTAGGTGGACCGGGATCGGGGTTACCTGAGAGAACAGCGACGAGGCGATCGCTAGCATCTATAAACGCTTGATTATATTTATTGCCTTCCCTTAATGGTGTACTTAGGGTTTCTGAAGCTACACTCTCTACAATAGAGTCTGTGAGCAAAGCCTTGACTCGATCCCCAGTGAGGATGGCAGTACCGTTGGTAGCAGTGTCAAGAACCAATAAGGTTTGCTTAGCTTGGGCTTCTTTTGTCGGAAACCATTTTTCAAAGAGTTCTTTAGTAAAACTTTCCGGGGTTTCTCCGTAGTCGAAGTGCCGAATCGTAACTATTCTGACTTCATTTCCAGTTTGCTTTGCCAAATCCTGGAAAGCACTGCTAATCTTACCTTCATTCACACGACTGATAACTTCACCTTGATCCAGAACCCAGGTGTTATTCTCTGCTGTCAGGTTGGGTATTTGATATACACCTGTGGCTAAAGCAGGTGTGGCAAACAGCGAAGCTGCGAAAATAACCGTCACCAAAGGTAAAATTAGCCGGATGAGGTGTTTTTGATTGCTAAAGACTTGTTTGAGGAGCTGTTTCATCGTATTGACTCTAAGACAGACTTGCACCCAAAATACTACAGAACTACTGTAAAAATCACCTCGTTTCCGGTTTTTTGCAAGAGGAAATTTCTGCTACTGTCGGCAGATAGATATTCTATAGGATTTTGATTGCACAAACTTCTTCACCGCGGGGCTGCAAGTATTAACCCTGAGGCTAACAGGTCTGCTAGTTACAAGAAATACCGCCCTTTTTGGAAATTAATCCCAATGTCAGGGCGGAATTTGCAAACCATCTAGAAATGATATCGTATCATCAGTATTTTTAGCACAATCAATCATATTTTTTATATGTGCAGCTAGTAATGTTTTGTCCCATTAGTTTTAATTAGACAAATCACTGACTTGAATTTGTAAATTTCAAGCTTTTAGGTACTAAAGTAAATTGTTTAAGCTAAATCTATATCAATATAATTATGACTATCATTGTAACTAACGACGACGGTATTGATGCACCTGGTATCCGAGCGCTGGTCAAAGCTGTAAATGGCAAAAATGCTATTATTGTCGCTCCTGCCGATCATCAGTCTGGCTGTGGACATCAAGTCACCACGACGCGTCCCATCAACCTCCAGCGACGTTCTGAGACTGAGTATGCGATCGCTGGCACTCCTGCCGATTGTATAAGGATTGCCATTACACAAATTAATACGAATGTCAAGTTTGTACTTTCAGGTATCAACGCTGGGGGAAACTTAGGAGTGGATGCCTACATTTCTGGCACAGTTGCAGCTGTGCGAGAAGCTGCAATGCACGGTATTCCCGGAATTGCCATTTCTCACTATCGCAAAGCTAAGCAGAATTTTGATTGGGATCGGGCTGCTAAATTGACAACTGAAGTTTTAGAAGACTTACTCCAGCGTCACTTAGAACCGGGAAGCTTTTGGAATGTCAACTTACCACATTTGCAACCAGGAGAACCAAATCCAGAGGTGGTGTTTTGCCAACCTTGTATCAAACCTTTACCTGTTAGTTATCGGATTGAGGGTAATGATTTTTATTATGTTGGGGAGTATGGCAAACGCGATCGCATTTCTGGTAGCGATGTGGATGTATGTTTTTCTGGCAATATCGCTGTAACTAAGTTAAGAGTTTGACATATAGCAGTTTGCAGATAACTGAGGTAAAAAATGTACGAATCAAGTAAGCTCGATATATAAAAAGTTTCTATCTCCTGCCTCAAAACCCGTAGCTTTCTACTTTATGTAAAAGAAAACTGCTGTAATTACAAATTAATCGTCTGCCCGTTGAATTAAATACATAAATCGATCTAAAGTTTGTGTCAATTCGTTGAGTTTTTGCAGTGAATTCTGCTGAGATTGAGCAAGAGTCTGTACTGCATCACATAAAGCAACAATTTGATAGCCTTGTTGCTGTACTTGCTGTCCCTGTGCTTCGAGTTGTAGGCTGACAGTCTCCAATCTTTCGGCCAGACGTTCAATTGTCTCGGTTGTAGAAAGTACTGCTTCCCCAATTTGCTCGACAATAGATTCCAAGCGATTTATTTTTACTTCGACTCCTGCTGAAATCATTTCTTTACCATCCTAATTTTGAGAGAGCATCTTAGTCAAACTCCTAATATCAATTGAAATAATTAATTTCAGTACAAACATTAGATAACACTTTCATGCTGATACTATGTGTGATCTCGTTCTTTGATACATCTACCTAATGTTATGTTTAAATGCCTACAGGTACTTAATGAATTGCAATTTTTAATCAATCTTTTTGACTACATATCGAAAATAATTAGCGACACACAAAATTACTTACGTTTTTGTAGATTGAATTTATACAATTTTATTCTCCTTATAAAGTTGAGTTAGATTAAATAAATCTACACTTCAAATAGATACTTTTAATAAGGCTAAGTTTATAATCTGATTAAGTCTAAGTAATTATATCCTTGTTGCTTAACATTTAGCTGAACAATTGATCAAAGACGATTAATCAGGATTTTCCTAAGTGCCATTTCTCAAAATAGAGAATTGCAATTTACTCTTTATCCTTCAGTACAGTATAAGGGAAGCTTTAGTAGGACTATTAATTTTATTGCTTTTATTTATGCCAATGGCGATCGCTCTGAAAATTGATCGATCCTTTTCTATTTGCAAATCTTGTCAATTAGTTCTATTAATCGGAGGAAGATACGATGGGGACACACAACTGTGCATCCCTACAAATGGCTGTATTATATTGAACTAAAATATTTGATTTAGATAATCGAATTGCTCAAAAACACGATGGCGATCGCACCCAAACAACAACCAGCAATGCTAATTTTCCAGGGTGAAATTCGGTTTATTTCACCCATACCTATGGCAGCACCAATTTCTCTAGCACTCATGGCAACTGCAAACTGAGTCAAGGTGATACTTAGTATATAGGCAAGTAGTGGAAATGTTCCTGCTCCAATAATTGATTGACCATGAGCGTAACCCTGAAATAAACCAACACTAAGCCCCACCAGAGCAAGTACCATAAAGTTTACTTGATTTGACATCATTAGCATAGTAGCTAAGACAATGGTAGAAATAGCGATCGCTATTTCTGTGCCTGGTACATTTAGCTTAAATAAATGAATTACAATCCCCAAAACTGTTGCTAGGCTAAAATATCCAACTATCCAAGCGCCACGAACAAATATAGCTGAGAGTAAGCCAATAGCAACAATACCAATTAAACAATTCAAGCTAATGACTGGATCTGCCAATCCCCAGAGAAAGCCTTCCCAAGAGTTAGAGATGGCGCGAATGGCTGGTGTTCCACTCAATGAACTTAGTAAGCTAATTAAAATGAGAGCTGCGATCGCCCCAATATGGCGATCAACTACCTTCGAGGTATAAAATTGCCGTGAGGCACTGAATGGTGATAATTTAGTTTTGAACATTACTATGTGCCAAATTAGTTTTTTCGGTAATTTATACTGCCCATCTACCCCAAAAAACTAACGTGATAATTAGGCTAGTTCGTACTAACTTCATAAAGTTATGTAAAGTCTGAGTAGTGGTCAGAGTCTGCTGACAAATGGCTGTATTAATAGTTACTAACATTTAGATTGAAGGGGCGATCGCTAATCAAGAATCAGCCCAAAACTGCTGACAATACAACTAAATTATAAAAATGAATCTAAAGTACGGTAAATTCGATATATTGGAGCAAGAATTAGAAGCGCTTCCACCAATGCATCGAGTGGCATTTGCTGCGGCTTGTTGTGAGAGATTGTTTCCAAATTATGGTATTTTCTTGCGAGAAATAAAAGAACAAGGCTGGAATGAGAAAGATCCCATTCGAGAAGCACTTGACGAAATCTGGGAATTTTTGGCAGGTAAAAAAATCGATACGACAAGATTCCGTGAGTTATTGTCTAATTGTGAAGAATATCCTTACGACTATGAAAACGAAGAAATTCCAGAAGGGCAGAGAGGCGCGTGGATTGTGTCTGAGACTATAGAACTCTGTCTCGAACAAATTCCCCAACAAATTATTTTAGTAGCAAAAGAAATAGACGAAACTCTTTTTATGTATATAAATTATTTAACATGCGAGTCTGAAGACGAAAATTCGCAAGACATTTCAGATGAACAACTATTACAATTAGAAATTCATTTAGATCCAAGTGTACAACAGACTATTTCACTAACAAAAGAAATACATGAAACTCTTTTTGAGTATATAGATTATTTAAGATGCGAGTCTGAAGACGAATACTCGGAAGACATTTCCCACGAAGAACTAGTAGAAATAGTTGCCAACCATCCGTTTACAGTACGAGAAATGGCAAAACAAAGCGAAGATTTGCGGCGCTTGCGAGAAACTCCCACCTTAACTGCTGAGTTTTTACAATGGCTGCGTACTTCTTCTCAGAATGGTGGTAAAAGTCTGCTAGATTTAAGTTGAGAAAACAATAGTGAAGGGTGCGACAAAAGAACCTCAAGAAAACACAGTGTCAAATTTGGATGTTGTAAAAATTAAATGGTTTCGCCAGCATCTCTCTATATGGGGAATGCAAAACTTACGCGATTTTCCTTGGCGACAGACTTGCGATTCTTATGCAATTCTCGTTGCAGAATATCTGCTACAAAAAACAGATGCAGCTACGGTTGTTCCTATTTACAATACATTTCTCTTTAAATATCCAACGCTTGAGCAATTAGTAAAAGCAAGCATTAATGAATTGAGCGAATTGCTTGAGCCTTTAGGTCTTTTCTTCCGCGCTGAAAGATTACAAAAGTGCGCTTGCATCATTTTAGAACAGTATGGAGGAAAAATCCCCGATTCAGAAAAGCAGTTGCTTGAATTACCTGGAATTGGTAAGTATACGGCTCGTGCTATCTGTTCTCAAGCCTTCAATCAACCGCTAGCCGTACTTGATACTAACGTAGCTCGCATCCTCGAACGTTTCTTTGGCTTGCAAGGAGAAAGAGTGAAATCGCGCTGTAAAATTCTTTGGAATGCAGCAGAAATAATTGCTCCCAATAAAAAAGTTGGCAAGTGGAATCTAACCTTGCTGGACTTTGGAGCGATGGTTTGCAGGGCAAAAAATCCTCTTTGTAATGATTGTCCTCTTTCAGCAAAGTGCAATTATGCTCAAACACAACATAATTATAAAAAAATATTGTTAATTGATTCTGACTCCTGAATACTGACTTCTGAATTTTTTTTCACGATGCTATCAACCAAATTTTGAATCATTTGGGCATTTGTTTCACTTAAACTTTCCAACTCAATTCTGTTGTTTTGTTGTGGTGTACTAGAATCGCTACTATATATCCGACGACTCAAGCCGACGGGACTATTCCCATAAAGTGTTGTATAGAATACACACGCTGCTACATATGAGCCAATAGGACTAGGATGACTTTGATCTGAAGTGTAAAGGTTTAATTTCAGATTCTCTTCCTGAATTTTTTGCCAAACAATTCCCACAGGTGCAACTTTAGCTTTCAGTTCTTTTGCAATATTCATGTAGGAATCACTCAATATCTGTTGCTTTTCTGGTTGATTTTGCCTTGCCCAAGTTAAGTAAAATACTGTTTGGGAATTAACTCGCTTAATCTGGGCATCAAACAGACTCGCATACTTATACATTTCCTGGGGATTAGTAATAGGTAAAGTACTCTGTTCTTGCAGTACTACGTAATCCCAGGGTTTCGCTTTTAAAAGCTTGAGTGCTTCACCACGTTTCCAGTGATTTTTAAGCGTAGCTCCACCTACCACAACCATTTCAGTTTCGAGGGTTCTGGTTTCTTGTGCCGACTCAGCCAACTGTTTTATCAACCAAGGGAGGTCATTATAATAGGTATAGCTGTTGCCAATAAATAAAACTCTCATTGACTTTTGATCGGCCACTTGCACAGAATTTTTCTCAAATTGCCTACCTGTCATCGTAAATAAGGCAATCATCAAAAATAGGAATAAACATGTATATACTATCCTTGCATTAATCATTGTAACAGTCAATTTTAGCCCATAATTTATTAATTATGAAACGGAGTTTTCCGGATAAAAGTTTGATTTTTGAGTTGAATATTTCCAGCCAATAAATTATCCTCCTATGTCAAAATGTTAATGCAATAATTCTTCAACTTGATGCTGACTCCACAAAGTTCTATAAAGACCTTGTTGCTGGACAAGTTCTAAATGATTTCCTATTTGGACAATTCTTCCTTTTTCCATGACAAAAATTCGGTCAGCACCAGCAGCAGCAGATAATTGATGGGTGATAAAAAGTACTGTTTTTCGTTCAGTGCCGCCGGAGAGATTTTTGAGAATTTGTGTAGCTGTTTGATTATCTACACTAGAAAGGGCATCATCCAAAATTAATACTGGCGCATTGACCAGCATAGCTCTAGCTAGGGCAGTGCGTTGGCGTTGGCCACCAGAAAGAGTAATACCCCGTTCACCAACAAGAGTTTCGTATTGCTGGGGAAAATTGTGAATTTCGGAATCAATCTGAGCAAGTTTAGCGAAATATTCTACTTGTTCTTGTTCGCTAACTGGGTCACCATAGCGGATATTATTTTTGATTGTGGTGCTGAATAGAAAACTATCTTGAGGAACGTAGGCGATCGCCCCTCGTAAATCTGCCAGCGCTATTTTAGTAATATCCAGCCCATCTAAAAATAATTGTTCTGGTTCAATATCTAACAAACGCGGCAAAGCATTAGCCAAAGTAGATTTCCCAGAGCCAATTGCCCCAACAATTGCCACGGTTTCTCCGGGAGCAATGGTAAAGTTCAGATTTACTAAAGTTGGAGTATTAGAACCAGGATAAGTGAAGTTGAAATTTTTCGCTGTTAGTTCTCCTTTGAGTTCGCCCACTGGTAAATGTATGGCATCGGCGGTGTCTTTAATTTTTGGTGTGACAGAGAGAATCGACTCAAGGCGATCGATACTAACTTCGCCCCGTTGATAGGTGCTAATTGTGAATCCTAAAAGGGCAGTAGGGAAAACGAGACGCTCTACATAAATCAACAGTACTAAAAAGTCGCCAACATTAAGCGTCCCAGAAGACATCCGCGATGCCCCTAGCCAGAAAATTACCAGCAAACTGACATTGGCTAGGCCACCAATTAAAGGAAACAGGATATTTCGGCTTTTTGCCAGATCCAAGTTAGCAGTCAATAACTGCTGATTTTTCTTAGCGAAAGCTCGAAGCTCATTTGCTTCTTGGGCATAGATTTTAATCAAGGCAATGCCACTGATATCTTCTTGGATGAGTTCGCTGATGTCAGAGAGTTGCTCTTGGACTACTGCTTGTTGTTTGCGTAAGCGATCGCTAAACAAACTCACCAACAAGAACATAAAAGGATACACTGCCAGAGAAGCTAGTGTGAGATCCACACTAATGGCCAGCATGACTGGCAGTGTTAGAGCGTAGGCAAATATAATATTTGCCAAACTCAAGACGGCAAAACCCAACAACCGCTTGACATTATCCACATCACTGGTAGCCCGATTAATTAAATCGCCAGCAGTATTACTAGCGAAATAAGACGGCTCCAGGCTGAGTAAGTGTTCAAAAATCCGTTGCTTCAAGTCAAATTCTACCTGACGCCCTACCCCAAATAGCCAGATGCGTGACGCCATACGCATTAGCCACATTGCTGAACTAAGTAAGACAATAACAACTACATAACGTAGTATTTGATTCCAACTGAAGGTTGTTGATAGTTTGTTAACAGCAGCACGAATCAACCAAGGGATATAAACGCCTAATGCGTTGACAGACAACAAGGCGAGAATGCCTAAAGACGCCTCCCGCCAATGGGGTCGAAGGTAAGCACTAAGTTTAGCGAGTCGTCGAGATTTTGCCATTAAAGCAATTTTGCAACTTTATCATCCTAGATTAACTGCTAGTCCCAGAAGTCAGCTATGTAGAGCAAATATTGCTTATCAATTAAGCTTTTATCCTAGATTAAAGGGTTTAAGACCTCAACTTTTAGATACGCTGTTTGCGAACGTTAACACTTAGCTTAAAGGCTGGGTGGCTCTGAGTCGGTTCAGTTACCTTACGGGAAGCAAGTTACAGTCAGGGTAACAGTTCCTTGATGTAACTTTCATTTTTACGAGACGCTGCGCGAACAATTTTCAATTTTGAATTGAGTTCTTGCTTTGCCTTTGGCTCAAACCCTTCTCCTAGTATGTACTCAAACTTTGTAATGCTATGGCGGTAATCACAGCCTAAATTAATTCAGCCACTAGTACTGCCTTGCCTAGAGGTTAGCAATACTAGGGCGTCAAGACTTTTGAGGATTTGTTTTTTGCTTTCTTAGCGCTGAACACGCAAAAACCTGTAAATTTCAGCAAGATAACTTTCCCAAGTTCTCGTTGTCAGTTGCAAGGTTTCCGCATTTGGTACAAAGTCTTCAAGTCGTAAACCGCGTGTGCGAATATCTTGAGGACTTCCTTGTAATAGGTACGGAGGAACTCTCAGATTATAAGAAAGAATGTTATCCCCAGTCACATCTGAAATGTTTGCTCCGGTGGTTTGTTGCCCTAATGCTACTAATGTCCCAGATGTTGGGACAGCAGTTGCTACATAGGTTTCACCTGCCATCGCTCCTAAAGGCGCTCTATAAAGAAAATAGGCCACTGCTGGGGTACTTGCCAACAGCAAAATCGTTATTGCCCAACCGACTAAGTATCCTCCTGGTTTGTCTATCCCGCCTCCTTTAATTTTCTGAGCTGCAAGAATCATCAATAAAACAGAAGCTCCTAAAGGCTTAAGGGGAAAAGACAGCATCTTCCACAACGACGCCACAGCTGGTTCAGTGGGGTTGAGAAACGATAGGGCTACGATTACCAAGATGACGACTAAAATTAATCGCCCGACAAAACTTCCTGAAGGATAAAATCGCTGGAACAGAGAATATACGATAGTGCCAATCAACAGCCACAGCAGTACCCGGCTTAGCAATAGAAACATAGATTAACTCTCAAATTTTCTGATGCCGCCAGCCTAGAGGTTTCGGAAAGTGGATTTATTTGCTCGTTAAATTGTAATAGCACCGTTCAACTTCAAATAGCTCACACCTCACACCCAAAGACTACCGTCGTAGTGATTTTAGTGCAATTTTTTGACACTGTGTCTATTATTTATAATTTTCCAGAAGAGTAATGTGGCACCAGTAAATTAAATTGATTGAGTAGTTGTTAACTTCAAAGGAAAAACTATGTCGTCTGCAAAGCCTACGATCTTGGTAACAGGGGGAGCTGGATATATTGGTTCTCATACGGTGCTTGCTCTCAAGCAAGCGGGTTATAACGTTGTCATCCTTGATAATCTGGTCTATGGGCATCGTGACCTAGTAGAAAAGGTTTTAGAAGTAGAACTGATAGTCGGCGACACAGGCGATCGCCCTCTACTCGATCAGCTATTCAAAACCCACGATATCACTGCTGTAATGCACTTTTCCGCCTATGCCTACGTGGGAGAATCAGTAACCGACCCAGCCAAATATTACCGCAATAACGTCGTTGGCACTCTGACTTTGTTAGAAGCGATGCTGACGGCTTCTGTAAAGAAATTTGTCTTTTCTTCCACTTGTGCTACTTATGGTGTACCTGAATTTGTACCAATTCCCGAAACCCATCCCCAAAATCCGATTAATCCCTATGGTGCTACCAAGCTGATGGTAGAGCGGATTCTGACTGATTTTGATGTGGCTTACGGTTTGCAATCGGTGCGTTTTCGGTATTTTAATGCTGCTGGCGCTAATCCTAGTGGCTTACTTGGGGAAGATCACAACCCAGAAACCCATTTGATTCCCTTGGTGCTAATGACTGCTTTAGGCAAACGAGAATCTATTTCAATTTTCGGCACTGATTACCCCACACCCGATGGTACTTGTATTCGTGATTACATTCACGTTAATGACTTAGCAGATGCTCATATTTTGGGATTGGAATATTTATTAAAAGGTGGCGATAGCGAAGTTTTCAATTTGGGCAATGGTAGCGGCTTTTCTGTCAGAGAAGTGATTGCAGCAGCCGAGGCGGTAACAGGAATTAGCATACCAGTTGAAGAACGCGATCGCCGTCCTGGCGATCCCCCTATTCTCATTGGCACTAGCGAACAAGCCAGAACGATCTTAGGCTGGAAACCTCAGTACACATCGATCCAAGATATTGTTGCTCATGCGTGGCAGTGGCATCAAAAGCGACACAATTAGATTTGATGACATTGAGCCGAGATGCCTCAATGGCGCTGAATATAGCAGCTAATGGCTGCTGGGGAAGTACGATCAAACTTCCCCGCCTGTCAAGACTTCCCCGCCTGTCAGTGCTAACTCAGGAAAATATAATGATGTAATGCGATCGCTATTCTGAAATACAACTTCTTCATATAGTCCATCTATCAGGGTCAGTACAATAACCTGTTGCTTAGCAAAATCAACAATCCAGTATTCAGGAATTCCCCTAGCTGCATACTCAGAGCGCTTGTAGCGGTAGTCTCGGTCTTCATTCGCTTTACCAGGGGAGACAACCTCAACCACTAGCGCCGGAGGTGGCATATCTACAGTAATTGTTGCTCGCTTACCCCCGATTGCCGTAAATAACTCCTCAGTCAATATTATCAAGTCTGGTAGTCGCACTCGATTTCCCGTGACTATAATTTCTGTATCTTTGTGACGAATGAGGCGAATTGGCACAAATTTCAAAAATTCTGAGAGTAAATACAAAGAAATTAAATTATTTCTATCCGTTTCTGGAGACATTGCCACAAGTTCTCCATCTACCATCTCATAGCGGGTATCTGTGCCGTCATCATACGCTAGATACTGCTCGAGGTTGAGCTTTTGTGTTGTAGTGGTCATGTTGCTTCACTCCGAATTCAAAATTCAAAATTAACAATCACTATAAATAAATTTAGTTGCTCTGTATCATAAGTCAATGATTAGGGATTGGGGACTGGGGACTGGGGACTGAGATTTTTACTCAACACTCAGCACTCAGCCCCTACTCCCTTACTCCCTACTCCCCATTCCCCCCTCTCATTCCTCGTAGTGCAACAAATAAGATAGCGATAAATCCGAAGATTGGCAGAGCGATCGCCCAAAGTGGTAAACTCTTATTTTCATCCTGTGTTACATCACCATTGATATTTCGCCGGTTTCGTGTACTTTCGGTAGAACCACCTGCCACAGTAACTTCAAATTTTAACTCAAAGGGTTTGAATCTTGCCCCTGAAACTGGCTTACCATTGAGTTCCAACTCATAGATACCTGGCTTGGGAAAGACAACTTCCGCACCTGGGATGCCTTGATAGCGTTCAGCCGCCACAGCTTCTAATTGTGGTTCTAGGAGTGGTGGCTCTCCCTCTGCATGGGGTTCGGCATAAACAGCCAATTGACAATTACACTGTGCCAAGGGAATCACTTTTCCACCTCTGCGGGTGAGAGCAAACCAGGCTTGGGAGGGTTCTCCTGCACGAGGAGTATCATCGGGTTCAATGTGGAGAGTACCGCCGACATCTCCAGCTACTTCCACTTTATGAGCAGACGCAGGGTAAAGATTAGTTATTGAGATAACTAAAGTACTCAGGAATAATAAATACTTGATTGTTCCTTTGTTTAGGTAATGTCTTTGTTTTTGACTTGTTGGGATGGAGCCAGAAAATAACAATGATTTACCGCGATTTGGTTGGAGGGACATAAAACTTTTCTACGGCTAACTTTGACCAAAAAAAGCGAGAACGCACCATCAAAACACCGAGGGTAATAATTCCCATCAGTACTGCCGCTAATTTATTTGCCCAAGTTGATTGTAAGGAACCCAGGTAATGGGAACCAATCAACACAGTATGAATGGCACTCAAGAGCAAAGCTGGCACACCCAATAGATGAATCTGTCGCCAGCGCTTACCCCAAGATTTCTGCAATGATTCCCAACTCGTTAATGCGGCAGGGGACATTAATACCAATGCTACAGCACCCGCAGCCATACCCCACTGAAATTCTAGCGGTAGGAAGGAAAAGGCGGCAAAATTCCATCCCAATGAGTGTTCTATCATGTGGGCGGTATGAACCACAGAAAGCACAAAAGCTCCCACTCCCAAACCCCGGCGGTAACGCAGTGGTGACGCCCACAAGCCACTAAGAGGACGCGCAATCAGCGCCAAGATTAAACAGATTAAGGCGGCGTGTCCGGTGTAATCTACCATTGTGTCACCAGTCCGCAGTAAGGTGATGATGCCAATAGTCAGTGTCACCCAGCCGCCTAATCGAAACAACTGACTGCGCCTGTCTTTACTCACCAATGATGTAGAGACGCCTACACCTAACATCGTGGGCAGAGTTCCCAAGCCAAAAGCCAGCATAGTTGCTGCACCCATCCATAAATTGCCAGTTTCAGCCGCTTTAATTTGGGCAGCATAGAGGAAACCACAGGGCATTAAACCCCAAGTCATCCCCAAAAGCATGGGCGTCCACCATTTGGTTTTTAAGGAAAGCTTAACCATTCCGCTGCTGAGGCGATCGTGTAAACTACCTTGTAGTAAGGGATGTAACACAGGAATGCGCGGTAGTAAATCGGGTTTTAATTGTCCTAAGGCAAACCAAATAAGCATTACACCAGTTAGAATTGCCATCCAGCGCCGGAAGTCGCTGCCAACACCCGCCAGCTGTCCACCTTGTAGCAATACCGAACCCAGCGCCCCAATGCCAGCACCGACTAGAGCATAGCTCAACATCCGCCCCAGGTTTAGCAGAATATGAAATTTTAATTGCTGTTGCCAAGTATCGCACTTTTCTAAGGTTGATGTCTGTCCTAAGGAACGTGTGTGTGGAATTTTTGGTTGATAAGACAGGGAAAACGCCACTGTTAGAGGACCACACATCCCAAAGCAATGTCCAAAACTCCCCAGGAACCCCAGGATTGCGATCAGCAACAAATCTACCATAAACAAACTTCTGAGCCATAAGTCCTGAGTGTCAGAATAAAGATTTTGAAGAAGTAATAAGAAATTCTTTTC
Organism: Nostoc sp. C117; assembly: GCF_043099735.1. NCBI lineage: Bacteria > Bacillati > Cyanobacteriota > Cyanophyceae > Nostocales > Nostocaceae > Nostoc > Nostoc sp. C117. The sequence continues at coordinate 7,140,764 of NZ_CP170991.1, read as the reverse complement.
TTCTTTACTCAGCACTCCTCTAGTGCGGAACTGTAAGTGAAGTTGCGATCGCTGTCAAAAGACAATCTGTCAAACTTGATGTTTAAGTAAGCGATCTATTAGTAGTGAAAGGCGCTCATGTTGCCCAATCCACAAGATTGGATAATTTATTTGTTGGAAATCCCCAACGCTTTTCATCTGGGGGATTTTTCAGGTGAATCGTCTCCGTACTATTAACAGCATGATTAAACCACTTCCTATCCCTGTAAATCCCCCAGGAGTCGGTTCAGGTATTGATACTGTTGCAGGAGTCGGTTGCAATACGACGAGTGGTGGTTGTATATAAGTGTACACTATCAAGCCAGCACTCCCCATAACTTCATTTGTTGCGACAACTGGAGGCGCGATCGCACCATTAAACCCTGTCACTTCTGGATTTGTGGCGATCGCACCGCTAAATCCTGTCGCTTCTGGAGTTGTCAGTTCACTTATTAACACTGGGTTTTTAGATGTCGTCCCTTCATCCCCAAGTTCAGACTTAAGCAAACTAGGAGATGCTACAGACTCAATTTTTTCTCTTCCTGACTTATCGCAACCGACGAGTAACAACGGAAAAAATAGCACAAGTAGATATATGTATTTCATGTGATAAATTTAAAACTAAGAAATAATTTGGTCTAGAACAGATAGTTCCTTAAATTCCAGCAAATGTCATACAAGCCAAATTCCGCCTTTGGTATTTGCTAAAAGCAGACATTATAAATTTTTCAGCTATTAAAATCAAAATTATGCCAAAGTACTCGCAACTTACACAAGTCTTTTTAATGTATAAAAAGTAGTAAGTATAGTTTAATTACTCACCGATAATATACTGAGTAAAGTATGGCATAAATCTAGCTTCTATCTGAATAAAATATTTACTCTAAGAAGGGATGCGATCGCGCCCTGCCATCTGATGCAAAATACAAACCAGGAAATAAGGAAGCAACGTACCTCATCAAATGGAAACCCTGTTATATAGTTGCGTTTACCTGTCTCATAAAATTCTTAAACTTCCTCAAACCCAAACCGGCCCAGCCAATTATTCTATGCTACGGACAACAAAGCCGCGGCCTAGAGCCAGAGCAAATTCAATCAGTTATGAAATGGCTGGAGAACTGACGCTCTCTACAAGACGCTGCCCGTAGCTTTTAGCTTGCTTCTTTGGATGAGTAAGCGAACTCGCTACTGCTGGGCTATCCTGGCTCAAAACCCATAGCTTTGTACTTCATCGAAAAGAAAACTGCTGTATGAAAATCAGTATCAAGCAATCAAACAGTTAGCGGGAAATTTTTTAGCCTAGCTGAAAATCAATTAATAGAAAAACTTAATAATAAATCCCACTAAAAATTTCCGTAACTTCTCTCTAAACCACTGTAGCTGAATTTAGGAACATAGTTCCAATACCAAATTTAAACTGTTAATTAAATGTTGAAAAATTCTTTGGTGCTTGCTATTTCTAGTGCATCTTTAGCTGCTGCTTTAGTTAGTCCGGCTCTAGCTGCACCTGCTGACTTTATTGGTACTTGGGTGAATACTAATTCAAATACAAGTGGTATTACTCGTTTGGTGATCACATCAGCCGGTGGCAACAAATTAAACATCGAAGCATTTGGTAAATGCCATCCTACTGATTGTAAATGGGGGAAAACCAGGCTCATAACCTATAGCAGTAATGTACAAAACCCAAACACCCGTTATGGGACTGCTAGCTACAATCCAGGATTTGCTCAAACTCTTCTGACTTTGGATCTCAAAGGCAGAAATGCACTTTCTTTACAGAACTTCACAGAATTTACAGATAATAGTGGACGGCAAAACTATTCTTCCATCGACAGCTTTAAACGTTAAAACTCTCAAGGTAAATATATAAATAGCCCGAATTTCTCAGTTGTGAGAAATTCGGTTTTCCTGTAAGGGTACGTGGACTCACTCTAAGCGAAGCTGTGCCAAAGGCTTTACGCTGCGCTAACAAAATTCAAAATTCAAACAAAAGTGACTTAAATGTTTTATTTATCTAGATAAAAATCAGGAATATCTCAATGTTTTTAGATTTTTCTAAATTCTATGTTAGCAGATAGAATGTATAGCACTCCTAAATGATTTATCAAAAAAATCACCCCCCTCTATTCCCACCTTCCCAAGGGCAGACTAGAAGGGTTTCACAACAAACTCAAAGTCTGACAAATGATTTATCTCTACTATAAATAGTATCCCAGATAAAAAAGTAAATTGGCAAAATTATTTATTGTTTTTCAGAAAAATATCTATATAAGCACTAATCAAATTATTATATTTTTAACATTTAAATGAATTACTTTTGGCACATATTAGAATGAATCAAGTATTGAAATAATCAATAAAATCATCGATGATATAAATGTAGAGAGGAAATACAACTCCTCCAAAAAACTCAAACAAATTGACTTAGGAGTAAACTTACTATGGCTAACATTGCAATCTCTAATCTGCGTCCTACTGGTTCTGATCTGTTCCAAGATTCTGAAACCTTTTTACATGAGTTGACAGAGCAGGAAATTGCAGGTGTTTTAGGTGGTTTCAAATTTGAATTTTTATGGACAGGATTATGCGTAGAGTGGTAGTAAATACCTGATTTTTCTATAACTTCTAATAATTAGAGTTATTTGAAAATAGCAGCCCAAGGTTATAAATCTTGGGCTGTTTTTTATTTTTGACGAGTTTATTTACAACAATAGGGCAAGCATTGCAATGCTCACCCTACAAAGGAAAAACTATCTACTGTAGTCTAATCAATTCAAAACTGTTGTAATTTCAACTTGAGCAATTTGTGGATTTAGCCATTGCTGAAATAAATCTAAGCCAATTTTATGGCGCAGTACGTTATCCAGTTGGGGTTGAATAATTTCTTCAACTAAAATCAAATGTATTCCTTTAGAAGTCACTATGGGTTTAAGAAGCTGTGGTGGTTTAGCAGCAAAAACAGCAGCAGAAATCTCCGGCTTTAATTCTTTGCGGTACAGTATTCCCCGATATCCGCCTTTTCGGCGTAATTCTTTATCCTGGATGTATTTGTGAGCAACATCATAAAAACTCATCTCACCTTCCTGAATGGCATAAAAAAGTTCTATTGCCAAGTCTTCATCATCGAGGATAACTTCATACATTACCACACCAATATAATCCAGTTGATTTTCAAAAAAGTAAGGTTCAATTTTATCTAAAAACAAATGAGCTAGTAACTTAGTTGATAGAAGCCTGTTGTAGACAACTATTTCAAAACCATCTAAAGATAAACCATGTTTTTTTAGCCATGCCCAGGTATCTTCAGCACTCTCCAGTTGATACATTAATCTGAATTTATCTGCGGCTTGCTGAAGTTCTTCAGTTTCTACTTTGATGCCTACTGTAGCTGCGGCATTTTCAATCATCTTATGGTTAATAATGTCTTCGATTATCTCAGGAATTTTGCAGGATAGCTTGATTTGATTAAGAATATCTTCGTTGGTAATAGTGATAGATTCTAACATAATTTTACTTTGGTAATTAGGTAAACAAATTAAAAGCGGAATAACCCTTTTTTCCGTTAATGAAAGGAAAGAAGAATAGATTAGGAGGTTGAAAAATGTACAATTACCGGGAAATATTTACAATTTCACACCTCCTTGCTGCAACTTCTTAAACGGATCGAGTAGAAAATCAATAATTCGCCGTTGGCGTATAATCACCTCAGCTGATGCTGTATCCCCAGGACGGAAGGGAATACACTTATTTGCAGAGGGAATGCAACTCTGTTTTAGCGAAATATCTAAGTTATAAGCCGCCATTTTTCCATTAGGCGTATCTATCTCTGTAGTAGTAGGAGAAATTTTAATTAATTCACCTGCTACAACCCCATAATCTTGAAAAGGATAAGCATCAAATTTTATTTTTACTGGTAGTCCTGTCCGCAAAGAACCACTTTCTGTAGTTGCCATTTGTGCCCGAATTATTAAAGGTGAATTCAGCGATGCAATCTCTGCCACCATTGTCCCTGGCTGGACAACAGAACCAGCTTTTTCAATTGGTAGGTGAAATAATGTACCACTACTGGTAGCTCTGATTTCTCGTTGTCCTAACTGAAACCTCAATGATAAAATTTGCCTTTTATTTTGAGCTATTTCTGATTGTAATGAAGTAATATCAGTATCTAAACTTTTCTGCTGCTCGGCAATTTTTAGCACCGCTAGCTGATTAGAACGAGTCAAAGCTTCATAACCTCTTTCTTGTTCTTTTAGTCGCAATCTAGCTTGTTCAATATCAGTATTAATTTGCTGAATACTTCTCTCATAACTACTTTTTTGCTCTGACAAAGTTAATTTAGCTTGCTCAATATCAGATTGAGTTTGCTCATATACTTTTTGTTTTTCTTTAGCTATATCTTCTTTTTCAACAACATTTATTTCTGGAACTACTCCTTCTTTATTTAGCTTGCTATAGCGTTGAACCTCTCGCTGAGTACTTATCAAACTACTTTCGGCTAACTTACTAGTAGTTTTACTATGTTCAAGAGTTTGCTGTGCTTGATTAACTTGAGCTAATTTTTCTTCTTTTTGCAATTGATAAGCATTCTTCAGAGCATCTAAATTTTGGCGTGCTTGATCGATTTGGGTTTGCTTTTCTAATTGTTGAGATTGATTTTGTTGCTGTTGAGTCGCTAAAGATACAAATAATTGATTTTTAGATGCATTTAACTGAGCAAGTCGATTTAATTGTCCCTCTAATTTATCCTGTGCCTGCTGAAAATCTGCCTTGACTAATTCTGATTCTAAAACCAATAAAGTCTGCCCAGCTTTTACATAATCACCTTCTTTGACTCGAATTTGGGCAACAGTTCCCGCCACAGCAGAATCGAGTTTAATTGTTTTTTCTTTAGGCTCAGTTCGACCTCTCGCTGTACCAGTTTCATCTACCTTAGATAACATTGCCCAAGGTAAGATTATAGATACAAATACAACTAGGAAATATAGTAATCCTCTTGTCCAAACCTGAGGAAAACTGTCAAGTGATTCTTTGGTAATCTGAGACCAATCATCAGTGGATTTGGCGAGAATTGGCGAAGGTAACATTTCTTGGATAAATGTTTCTTCTGATAGTGGATTGGTTACCTTTCCATTTATTACAGTATTTGGCATAATTCTCTGGATACAGATTTTTAAAGGTGGATATTTTATTAATCATTAATGATGAATAACTTTTCTGTTTTCATAATTTATGCTGTAACCTGTAACTGCTGTTGATTGAGATAGAAATAATGTCCCCGTTTCGCCATTAATTCTTCATGATTTCCACTTTCAATTAATACACCTCTGTCTAGTACCAAAATCAAATCAGCACTTCGGATTGTAGAAAGACGATGGGCGATTACCAAAGTAGTTCTTCCTCGAAGAATTGTGTTGAAATTCTGCTGGATAATTCTTTCTGATTCGGTATCTAAATGGGAAGTTGCTTCATCTAAAACCAATAACTGAGGATTACCTAATAAAGCTCTGGCAATAGCTATCCTCTGTCTTTGTCCCCCAGATAACAATCCCCCACCTTCACCAATTTGGGTTTCATACCCCATCGGTAATTTTTTAATAAATTCATCAGCACCTGCTAGTTTTGCTGCCTGCATCACCTCTTCTAAAGCTGCTCCAGGATGCCCTAAGCTAATATTATCTCGAATTGTTCCGCCAAACAAAAAAGTATCTTGATCGACTACCCCGACTTGTTGACGTAAAGAACTTAAGGAAATGCTAGTAATATCTTGTCCATCAATTAAAATTTTGCCATCTGTGGCAGGATACAACCCTAAAACTAACTTAGAAATAGTAGTTTTTCCCGAACCACTACGCCCAACTAAAGCGACCATTTGCCCTGCTTTTACTTCAAAGCTCAGATTCTCTAAGATATTCATATCGCTTTCTGGATGATAGCGAAATGTCACTTTTTGAAAGCGAATATTACCCTGAATTGCTGGTAAGTTTTGCCGTGGTTGGTGGTGTAAATCTTCTTCTGGTTTTGCATCTAAGACATCATTGATACGTTCCATAGCAATCACGACTTCTTGCAACTGATTCCACAATACACTTAACCTTTGAAAGGGGGTAATAATATTACCCAGTAGCATATTAAATGCTACTAGTTGCCCAATAGTTAATTGATCGTGAATCACTTGATAAGCCCCAAACCACAACAAAGCAGTAGTCATGAGAGCTTGAATTGTGTTACTGAATATTTGCAGACGATTGCTAATAACTTGTCCAGCAAAATTAGTTTTTACTTCTTTATTTAGTAATTCCTCCCAATGCCAACGCACTGTTTGTTCAACTGCTGTGGCTTTCACTGTCCGCACACCGCTTAGGGCTTCAATTAGGTAACTACCTTCTTGGGAAACAGCATTAAATATTTCTCTGGAAATTTTTTGTAAAAAAGGTGTGGCAATCAATGCCAGTAAAGCAAAAGGTGGAATAATTAACAATGCCAGCAACGCCATTTTCCAGCTGTACCAAAACATTAATCCCACATAGATAAAGACGGTGAGTAAATCTAGGAGAATTGATAATGCTTCGCCAGAAAGGAAGCGTTGAATTTTCCGGTTCTCTTGGACGCGAGAGATAATATCGCCGACATAACGAGACTCGAAGAAACTCAAGGGTAACCGCAAGGTATGGCGAATAAACCCAATAATTAATGCTAGGTCTATTCGATTGGCTGTGTGGTCTAGGAGATATTGGCGCAACCCTGTCATGGCTACCCGAAACAGGTTAAACATTAGCAATCCGATGCCAACAGCTGTTAAGGTGAGTTCCGATCGCTGCACTACCACCCGATCTAAAATTAACTGGGTGAATAAAGGAGTTACAAGCCCAAATATCTGGATAAATACCGACGCAATAAACACCTCCACCATCACCAAAGCGTGAGGCTTCATCAACTCAAAAAACTGCCAAAAGGGTGTAGAACTCTCTTGAGTCTCTTTAAGCATGGCTGTCGGTTGCAACAGCAAGGTGTAACCAGTCCAGTTGGCTTTAAATTCGGCGTGACTGAGGGTGCGTTGACCGATCGCTGGGTCGGCTACAATCACGTGTTTAGGGGTAATTTCGTAGACAACAATGTAATGCTTGCCTTCCCAATGCACGATCGCTGGTAAGCTTTGCTTGGCTAACTGCATAAGTCCAGCTTTTACAGGTCGTGTGGCAAAGCCGAGACTTTCTGCCGCTACCAATAATCCCCGCAAAGATGCACCATTGCGGTCAACGTTGGCGATATCCCGCAAGCGATTGACACTAAAGCGTTTCCCCCAATAGCGAGATACCATAACTAAACAAGCTGCACCGCAATCGGATGCACTCTGTTGAGCAAAAAACGGATAGCGCCGCGTTACTCGCTGCCATAAATGCCCAACTTGCTGGGTAGGATTGGGAAAATAAGCTTTGCTAATCTTCTTCCCCTGGGGCAAATCTGCTGGCTGTGATGAAATATCTGTTTCATAATAGGTATTTGACTCAAGTTCCTTCACAGCAGAGTTATCTGAGTCCAGCTGTTGGGGATTGAGAGATAGCGCCCTAGCCCACAAATTTTCCCGAATTTGAGGATATTTAGCCATCAATGATGACAACACCTCACTGGAAATAAAGCATAGTTGCAAATTTACTGAAGCTCTGGCAGTATAAGGCTGAAATTGGGCATCTGGGAACAAGGTACATTCCCCAAATGAGTCTCCTGTCTCTAAAGTAGCGATTAACTCATCGGTGCTATCGAGCAATCTGACCTTGCCAGCGATCGCAATATATATTCCTGGTTCGGCATCACTTGCAACCCAAAACTTACCGACTTTGGGATTGCTCTCTTTAAATTTTTGAAGACATTGTTGATATTCCTCTGTTGGAATAGAATACCCCAGAATATTGTTGAGTTGTTGTAGAGAAACCAACTGATTCGATAGATGGTGTACCATGAATCTCTGAATTTTTTGCTAATTTGGCGAAGTTAATAGGTAATATTTCGGAATTATCGGGAATAGTTGGCGATTTGAGGTCACTAATCAAGATTTTGGAACTCGTAGCCTGTTTAATACTGTTGGCTTCAGGATTGTTAGCTTTTGGGCGTGTGGATAATCCCATCTGTTTGAGTAGTCGTTTGAGATGGCGATCGCTTACTTCAATCCCAAATTCTTTTGCTAGATGTTTCCCCAGCCAGTTTGCTGTCCATCGGCGAAAAGAATAGCCATGATCGCGGGGACTACTCCCAATCAACTCTTTCAAACGTTCTAAATACTCGTCATTTACTGCCTTCGGGCGACCAATGGGGCAATCTTGCCATTGATGCGCCATCCCCGTCCGGGCTATGTGCATCCAATGGCGTGCTGTTGCTGGACAACACCCCAAAATTTGACAAATTGACCTTTGAGTTTTTCCCTCATCTGCTAACAACATGATTTCAATGCGCTGTCGGTAAGATTCAGGTAAACTTTTTTCTAAACTTACTATCAGTAATTTACGCTGAAATGATGTTAAATACTTACTAGTATTTATACTAGTATATTTTGTTTGAATTGTCGTTTCGCAGTCGGACATATACGTATAATTACTCGATGTATAGACACACGAATGTCTTATGCTGAATGCATAATTTAGGATATTTCTCTACTTTAGGTATAAATAAGTAGAGATTTTACAAAAGCTAGTGTTTCCTTATATCTGTAATACTTATCACTTTTGATTATTTATTTTATGCAAGAAAGTTAATTACGATAAGTAATATTTATTACATTAAGGACTTATCTGTTGCTTTTATTGGTATAGATTAGGCTACAAATCCTATTTATCAATTCCGAAAATAGTTACTCTATTTTCATAAACTTTTTGTAAAGATAAATGAATTTATGACGAACAGAGAAAAAAGAAGCGATCGCAAAACGCTGTTAACACGGATGAAAATTTCTTTGGCAACGAGGGCACAAAATACTGTGCCCCAACAATGAAGTGTATTCCCCGCCTGTAAAAATTACTGTAAGCGCTTAAACTTCTAGTAAAGGAAGGGCGACGGTCAATACTGCCTAAGTTTTGAAATTTCTTGGTTGAGGCAAGCAGGGGAAGAGCTAAATCCAAGAATTGAACCACATTCGTAGTTTATAATCTTCAGGGGAGAGGGGTAAACCTAAATACACCGGCATCCAGAAAATAAAAGCAACCACAATGATAAAAGTAATGGTGACGCCTACCGCTCGCATTTGTTGATAATAGCTGCGAAGACATTGATCGACAAACCAAGCGATCGCTAAAAATACAAATACCAATGCACACATATAATGGTAGATAAAAACGCACCTCGTCACCTTTACCCAAGGCAATAAGTTAGCAGCGTAATTTAAAACTAAGTACAATCCAATCCAAGTATCAACACTAAGAGTTGCAGGTACAGAGAAACGCTTTTCTTTCACCAAAGGAATCAGGACTTGCGCCACCAGCATCCCAACTAAAAATAATATGGCAGCAAGGCCAAACCACCACAGAAACGGATTGCCCATTGCATGAACATCATAAATAATTTTCACCGCACCAGGAGGCAAAGGCGGCCCCATAACAGGTAGCGGTTCGGTGATAGTTTCAGCCGTTTGATAATAATATGCCATTGGTCGAGTCATCAAAGGCCATTTGTACCAGGCTGCACAATAAGGATGCACATCCGAACTATTACCACCTAAATGCAAATGAAACTTCAAAATTTCCTGATGTACTGCAATAAATCCGTACCTTTTATCTAGTTGAAGATGGGGAATCCAGATAATACTGTAAATAAAAGCTGGAATTATTCCTAGATAAAATAACATCTGGAAAACATTTACTTGAGTCAGGTTTTGTAGTGGTGTCTGAGATAAGGGGAATGGGTAATCGGGAATTGGCAATGGGGGAGAATAAATAGTAACTCCTGCCTCTTCCCTCCTGTTTTCTGCCTCTTCCCTCCTGTTTTCTGCCGACGCTCGCGGACTCGCTACCGCTGCGCTATCCTGCCTTCTGCCTTCTGTCGAGGATCTAAAATGAAGTTTGGAGTTAGGAAAAGAATGCATTCCCTGAATTATCCATGCTGTTACCCAAATGAGATAAGCACCTAAAAGAAACCATAAACCGTTCCACTTAGTACCGACTGAGGCACCAAAATTAATGCCAGCAAGAACTAACCAAAAAGAACGTTGTTGATTTTGATTATCCAATGCCAATAATAAAAACCACTGCCCTAAGAGACCAAAAATAACAATATAAATATTACTTAAGGCATAGCGAGATTCAACGAGAAATATTCCATCACAAGCCGTAAATAAACCTGCTAGGATTGCAAAACTACGACGATGACTTAATTGATAAGCGATCGCTGCCACAACTAAAGGAACGAATGAGCCAGTCAGGGCATTTAACCAACGATAAGTCCAAGGCGATCGCAATGAACCTGTCAGCCCATTTACTATCTCATGCCCAAAAGGAATGTGACTGCCAATCCAAATGCCGATACCAATAAGATATTGACTCAGTGGCGGATGAGCATTAAAAAATGGAGTATGCGTGAGATAATTATTACCAAATTTGGCAAAATAAACTTCATCAAATACTAGAGTGTTGAATCGCTCCAGTCCCCAAAACCTTAAGGCGAGTGATAGTAGAAATATACCCGCTAGTCCAATTCGGAACCATTTTTTTGTCATTGGTCATTTGTCATTTGTCATTGGTCATTTGTCATTGGTCATTGGTCATTGGTCATTTGTCATTGGTCATTGGTCATTTGTCATTCCCCTCTGCCCCTGTGCCCCTCTCTATTCTTACAGGTGCATCTTGTTGGAACAGGAGTAGTTCGATACCGTAATACTTGTTTGTCCGCCCTACTCGCTTCATCTCTAGTCTTTGGGTAACACGGATTGAGGCATGATTTTCTGCCTTCACTACTGCATAAATCACTGGCAAGTTCAAGACACTAAATCCGTAGTTGAGGATAATTCGTGCTGCTTCGGTTGCATACCCTTTACCCCAATAAGCTCGCCGCAAATGCCAGCCTACTTCATAATCTTCAGTGGGTAAGCCATCTTTGTCGGGCAATTGCTTCAACAGGATGGTTCCCACAATTGTTGTAGTTTCCTTTTCTACAATTGCCCAAGATCCAGTACCATTATTGCGTCGGCGCGATCGCTCAATGTTTTCAATCAAGCGTTGACGCTGTGACTCAATGCTGGTAACGCGAGAACCATTACCAAGAAAATAGGTCACTTCGGGGTCACTATAAATAGCAAACGCTTGTTCGGCATCGCGTTCGGGTATCCAATTGCGAATTATTAAGCGATCGCTTTCCAACAGGGTTGTCATCTTATCTTTGACTAAACAAACTTTCCATTCTGCAAGATCCTAAAATAATTATGGTTGAGTAGTCAAAAGTTATTTTCGGTCATTTTGGCACATGGATACGAGTTGCTGGTTGGGGTTTGAGCATTGGATGAGGATAAGTGCGATCGCACGCAACCATCTCACTTTTGTAGAAAGCTCTTTAAACCCCACCCCGCATTTGAGTAAAGCAAACGCTCCCCTCCCCAAAGCATCGGGGAGGGGTTGGGGGTGGGGTGTTAGGGACTTTTGCAAGAGGTCTAGTATTCTGAATTCTGTTAGCGCAGCGGGGCGGAGCATGGTTACGAATTACGAATTAGCAAGTGCCTTCAACTTTTGCCACTTCCAGCATTGTCTTTAACACAGAATCTGGATTTAAACTAATAGAATCAATTCCCTGTTCCACCAAAAACTGGGCAAATTCTGGATAATCGCTGGGTGCTTGCCCACAAATGCCGATTTTGCGATCGCATTTTTTCGCAGCTTGTATGGCCATTTTGACCATTCGCTTCACACCCTCACTGCGCTCATCAAACAACCGCGCCACTAAGGCTGAATCTCTATCTAACCCTAGTGTTAACTGAGTTAGGTCATTGGAACCAATGGAAAAGCCATCAAATACCTCAGCAAACTCTTCAGCCATAATCACATTACTAGGCAATTCACACATCACATAAACTTGTAAGTCGTTAACACCTTGCTTTAAACCATTTTTTGCCATCTCTGCTAATACCAACCGCCCTTCATCGGGAGTGCGGCAAAAAGGAATCATTGGGATAACATTGGTCAAACCCATTTCTTCTCGTACCCGCTTCAGGGCATGACATTCTAAGGCGAATGCTTCTCTGTAGCCTTCATCATAGTAACGTGCTGCCCCCCGCCAACCCAGCATAGGGTTTTCTTCTTCGGGTTCAAATTGTTGACCGCCTAACAGATTTGCATATTCATTACTTTTAAAATCTGACGTTCGCACAATCACTGGTTTGGGATAAAATGCTGCGGCAATTCTCCCAATACCTTGGGCTAATTTATCGACAAAATATTGAGTTTTATCGTCATAAAGTGAGGTGATATCAGCAATTTTAGATTTGACAAATTCATCTTTTAACAAATCATAATAAATCAATGCCATTGGATGAATTTGGATTTGGTTAGCAATAATAAATTCTGTCCGTGCTAAACCTACTCCATCGTTAGGAATTGATGATAAACTTAATGCTTCTTGGGGATTACCGACATTCATTAAAATTTGGGTACGGGTGCGGGGTAAGTTCTCTAGGGCGACTTCTTCAACTTCAAAAGGTAATAATCCTGAGTAAACTTTTCCTTCTTCACCTTCAGCACAAGAAATCGTCACTTCTTGACCATTTTTTAAGATATTCGTGGCATTGCCACATCCGACGATGGCAGGTACACCCAGTTCTCGCGCAATGATTGCTGCATGGCATGTTCGACCACCAGAGTTAGTCACAATTGCACTGGCGCGTTTCATAATTGGTTCCCAATCGGGGTCAGTTCTTTCTGTCACCAAAACTTCCCCAGGTTGAAACTGTTCGAGTTTTTGAACATCTAAAATTAGACGTACTTTCCCTTGACTAATTGCTTCTCCAATAGCGCTTCCTGTAACAATGGGAAGTAGGGATTGAGAAGATTTTTCCCCAGTTCCTAGTCCCCAGTCCCCAGTCTCTAATAACAAGCGATAACTCCGCAATACATTTCCTTTTTTCTGCGATTGCACAGTTTCGGGACGCGCTTGGACAATAAAAAGTTGGTTAGTAATTCCATCTTTTGCCCACTCTATATCCATTGGTGTATAAATGTCGTGAACTTGGGAATAATGGTCTTCAATTAAACATGCCCAAGTTGCTAGTTGTAAAATTTCTGCATCGGTGAGGGCAAATTTACCTCTTTCTCTGAAAGGAACAGAGACATTTTTGGTAAATTTAGAGCCATCATCATAAATCATTTTCAGTTCTTTGCTGCCCAATTTTTTATCGATGATTGGGCGAAAACCTGCTTTTAAAGTTGGTTTAAAAACATAATATTCATCTGGATTGACTGACCCTTGAACAACGTTTTCACCTAAACCGTAGGCGGCTGTAATCAGCGCAGCATCTTTAAAGCCGGTTTCTGTGTCAATGGAAAACATCACCCCAGAGGTTGCCAAGTCAGAGCGCACCATTTTTTGCACGCCAACGGCAAGAGCAATGCTAAAGTGGTCAAATCCCTTGGTGTGGCGATAAGAAATGGCGCGATCGGTAAATATAGAAGCAAAGCATTTATGACAAGCTGCTAAAACTCCTTCAGCACCGACAACGTTGAGGTAAGTTTCTTGCTGTCCGGCAAAACTCGCATCGGGAAGGTCTTCGGCGGTGGCGCTAGAACGGACTGCTACATCTGTCTCTGTATTGTATCGTTCAGAGAGACTTTGATAAGCTGTGGCGATCGCCTCTCGCAATTCTATCGGAAATGGGGTGTGTATTAATAGCGATCGCGCTTTTTTTCCCCGCTCTCGTAAATTTTTTACATCCTCAACATCCAAGTCAGCAAATAAATGGCGTAGCTTTGGTTCTAATCCTGCTGATTGGATGAAATAACGATATGCATAAGCAGTGGTAGCAAATCCTGTAGGCACATTAATGCCTTTGGGTGTCAGTTGTTGAATCATTTCCCCTAATGATGCATTTTTGCCACCAACTAAGGAAATATCATTAATACCAACTTCATCAAACCAGAGGATGAGCGATCGCTCTTTAGAAGATTGAGATAAAGTGCTTGTAGATACTATCGTCATCTGTGTTACCTCTTAAGTTGATGTTCGGGTTATCAGTGCATAATTACTAGTATATTTTTCCCATATTCAATTTGATATTTTCTATCAGTTCCATCGCAGTGACTTTAGTGGTGCTGTTAAGTTTCATCACGGCGTTTAACCCCTGCTGAGTACTACTAGAGAGGCAAATGAGACGATTGAAAAGAGGACAATTTAGGGACTTGTACTACATATCTCGAAATATAATCTTTTTCCATATTTCAAAATAGTTGCTCTGTAGCTTTAGTGTTAGATTGTTAAGTTTTGTCATATTCTATTTGTCCATAATCAAGTTTGATAATTCGGTCTGCTAAATGAAAATAGCGATCGTCGTGGCTAATTACTAGGATTGTTTTACCACGCGATCGCAGTTCAGGTAATAGTTGAGTGTAGAATATTCCTTTGAACACTGGATCTTGATCCGCTGCCCACTCATCGAATAGATAAATTGGTCTATCTTCCAAGTAGGCTGTGAGTAAAGCTAGTCGTTTACGTTGTCCTTGAGAAAGAGCTGTGGTAGAAAGTTGTCCATTTTCAACTTTTACTTTATGGTCTAGTTGCAGTTCTTTGAGATATTTTGTCGCTTGAGCATCCAAGTTTAAATTTTTTAATCCTAAAAGTTCGTCGAATAAATAAAAATCAGAGAATACTACGGAAAAATGTTGGCGATACCATTCTCGATTTTGTTCGTTAATTAATTCATTATCAAACCAAATTTCCCCATCTTCCGGTATATAAAGTCCAGTAATGAGTTTGGCTAAGGTAGATTTGCCGCTACCATTACCGCCAACAATAAAGACTAATTCTTGAGGATATAGTGTTAATTCTATGGGACCAAAAATAAAACTATTGTCTTCTTGATTTGTATAGTAAGTGTGGATCAAACTTTTAAATTTTAAGCTATGCCATGAAGATTTAATGGCAGGTGGAACCGTCAATACTTCAGAACGGCTAGCTAAAGATAAACCCAAAGAATCAATTTTTTGTAAAGCAATACTGGCTTGGCTTAATAGAGGTAGTTTACTAATGATGTTATCCATTGGTAACACTAAGTAAGTAAAAGTCAAAATGTAGCCAGAGAGAGTTTCGGCATCAATAGTCAGTAAATTAGGCAGGGCGAACAAGACAAAACCAATGGCAAAAAAGAATACGAGTTGACCCCAACTAGAAGTTGTGGCAAAAAGGGTTAAACCGTTAACGTTATGATGACGGAATTCATTAGCAGTTGATTGCAGTTTTTCTTCTAAAAAAACTTGACGCCGCCCATAGTTCAACTTGAGTTCTTTGACTCCTTCGGTAATCGTGCGAAAATGTTTGAACAGATGATCTTCATCGTCACGAGCTAGGGCTAACAATTTTCCGCCTTTGGTCAATAGCCACTGACAACTAGCGATCGCTACTATAGAAATTACACAAACTATTAGCAATACCAACCAAGAAAGCCAGGTTATATATGCGATACAACCCAAGACGATCGCTAAATTAATAAAAATGAAAGGCATCTGATAAACAGCATTAGCAACAGCCTGAATATCCTCTGTTAAAGTTGCCAATAATCGTGGGTTTCCCAAACGTTCTAAATGACTCAACTCAGAAGCGAGAATTTGACGACTCAAACGCATTCGTAATTGCAAAACAGCATTCTGAGAAAGCCTAATCAGCATCACTTGGGAAATAATACTGGTAATCAATGCAACTATTGCTAACCCCGCAAAACCCCAAGTTATGGATGTTAGACGCGAAGGCGCACTGCTACTAGCAGCACGGCTAATTAAGGCAATCAAGCCAGCACTACTACCACCACTCAAAAATCCAGTAGCGATCGCGATCGCCACCATACCCCAAGAAGAACGCAAAAGAAAATAAATCAAATTCATAACAGACTGCTATCCCCAATACCCCATGCCCCATAGCCCATGCCCAATCCCCAATCCCTATTTTCAAGATAGTTGTTTGCAGACCAATTTAGGTTGCATTTTTACGGTAAGTTTTTTATCTTACAGTTAAAAACTTTGAAAAGATCGCGGTAAGCTAGTTGAAATTACAGCTGATTGTGCCCGTAGATTGCCAAATTAGCTGCTCAGTTTTTCCAGGTGAAATTTGCGATGACTGTTAATCTGAACTCTTTAGAGAAAACAATTCATCTAGCGGCGGACGCAAAAACAGCTGCTAGCGCACAAAAAAACCGCTACATTCCCTTGCACCATCGACGTATCCTTTGTATTTTTCCCAAGTACAGCCGTTCATTTGGTACATTTCATTACGCCTACCCACTCATGGGTAATGTCCGGGCTTTTATGCCACCCCAAGGTATTTTGATTGTGGCTGCTTACTTACCAAAAGAATGGGAAGTCCGGTTTATTGATGAGAATGTCAAATCAGCAACTAGGGCTGATTACCAATGGGCTGATGTGGTAATTGTGAGTGGAATGCATATCCAAAAACCACAGATTAATCAAATTAATCAACTTGCCCATCAAGCGGGCAAAATCACAGTTATTGGCGGTCCTTCTGTCTCTGGTTGTCCAGAGTATTACCCAGAATTTGATATTTTACATTTGGGTGAATTGGGAGATGCAACCGATCGCACAATCGAGTATCTAGACCAAAACTCACAACGCCCCCGAGCGCAAATTCGCTTTGAAACTAAAGAACGTTTGCCTCTAACTGAGTTCCCCATCCCAGCCTATCATTTATTAAATATCAACGATTATTTTCTGGCAAACGTGCAGTTTTCTAGTGGTTGCCCTTATCGTTGCGAGTTTTGTGATATCCCAGAACTCTATGGCAACAGTCCCAGAATGAAAACACCAGAGCAAGTTGTCGCTGAGTTAGATGCAATGAGGCGATCGGGCAATTTGGGAGCAGTATATTTTGTCGATGATAACTTTGTGGGCGATCGCCGCGCCGCTATGAAGTTACTTCCACACCTGATTGATTGGCAAAAACGCAATGGCTACCCGATCCAATTTGCTTGTGAAGCAACCCTCAACCTCGCTCAAAGTCCCAAGCTGCTGGAAATGATGCGCGAAGCCTATTTCTGCACAATTTTTTGCGGCATCGAAACACCAGAACCAAACGCTCTCCATGCTATTTCCAAAGACCAAAATCTGAGTATGCCAATCTTAAAAGCAATTCAGGTTTTAAATAGCTATGGCATGGAAGTAGTATCAGGAATCATCATCGGTTTAGATACAGATACACCAGAAACAGCAGACCGAATTATCGAATTTATTCGGGCGTCTCAAATTCCTATGTTGACAATTAACCTACTTCATGCATTACCGAGAACTCCTTTATGGCGGAGGTTAGAAACAGAAGGGAGACTTGTATTTGATGAAAACCGCGAATCAAATGTTGAGTTTTTGATGCCTTACGACCAAGTTGTGGAAATGTGGCGGCGCTGCATTACCACAGCTTATGAGCCAGAATTTTTATATCAGCGATTCGCCTACAACATGGAACACACCTACCCAAACCGTATCGAAGTTCCTAACAGCCCATCTCGCACTTCTGGGGCTAATATTCGCAAAGGTTTAACTTATTTAGCCAATATTTTGCTGCGAGTAGGCCTATTTAGTAACTATCGTCAAACTTTCTGGAAAATGGCCAAGCCAGCACTAAAAGCAGGTAAGATTGAAAACTTGATTCACGCTGGACTTGTGGGACACCATTTGATTAAGTTTGCCCAAGATTGTGCCAAAAATCAAGAATCAGCTTCGTTTTATTCCCAAAAAATCCTTACCAAAGTTCGTAGCTAACAGCCAAGACTTTTGAGGAGGTAGAGCGATCGCTTCACCATCGGCGATATCAATAAAATATGTATTCAAGTTCATCTATGACCACAAAGCCTTGGGATGCTCAACTTGCTTACTGGCTAGTTAGACCTCTAAAAGACAGTTGGGTAAACCCCAATCACCTCACCACAGTCAGACTTGTGACTGGGTTAGTGGCTGTCGTGGCGATGTCTACGACGGGCAACACCTACGCCGTTGGCAATGCAATTTGGGCTAACATTGGAACATGGCTATTTGCTTTATCCAATTTTTTGGATCACACAGATGGGGAATTAGCCCGTTTGAGTGGGAAAACCAGCAAATGGGGACATCAATATGACCTTGTTAGTGACGCTATTATTCACATTCTATTGTTTGTCTGTATTGGATATGGTCTTAGAGAAGGAAAATTTGGTTGGTGGGCGTTGCTGATGGGAATAGTATCTGGCGTATCTGTTGCTTGTATCTTTCATTTGCGAAACCAAATAGAACAACGTTTAGGTAAAGACGCCAGCCATCAACCAAATTTTGCCGGCTTCGACATTGAAGACGTGCTGTATTTGTTTCCTATAGTCACCTTACTGAATGGATTCGAGCCATTACTAATTGCAGCTACAATTGGTGCGCCAATCTTTGCATTATGGGTAATTTGGCAATTTTTCACACTCCCAGAGTCGGAAGTAAATTAAGGGTATTGGACATTAGGGTTGCTATAAGTCAATACAGTTCAGATCAGACCAAAACACTTGTAGAGACGGCGATTTATCGCGTCTTGTAGAGACAGCAATTTATCGCGTCTCTCTAACGTCACAGTTTTTTAGACGCGATTTATCGCGTCTCTACATGAGGGCTTTCTGGCTGTTCCCAAGCGTATTGGAGTAAAACTGGTAACTTATGTGTACACCGTAGCCTATAAAGGAGAGGGAAGCTAGAGACAGGATGAAGTTTTGCATTTTATTTAATCCACATTCCTAACTGAATCGTATTGTAATATAAGTAGGTTTTTTACTAGCACTCAATTGTATTGTTTTGACTTTTTACTTGCCGATCGATGAAGCTTAAAACTGAAATTTATCAAGCAATAGCAGCTGTTGATTATCACAAACTTCAAGCTGAATTTCAAGCACAGAATGAATTGTTGGTGCTAGAAAACTTTCTTCCTAATTCCATCCTCGATCGCTTTTTGAGTTTGTTACCATCCCTGCAACCTGCGATCAATCGCAACTATATTCCCAATCATAAAAAAGGTGGTAGTATTAGCCGCTATAGCTTAGATAGCGTGGCTCCAATTTTCGGAGAATTTTATCATTTAAGTACCTTTTTTGAGTTTCTCAACGAAATTACGGCAGAAAAACTCCTTCCCTGTCCTGACACCGATCCCCACACTTACGCTTTGTATTACTATACTGAGCCTGGAGATCATATCCAATATCACTACGATACATCTTACTATCACGGGAAACGCTACACAGTGCTACTCGGTTTGGTTGATACATCGTCAAGTAAGTTGGAATATCAACTCTACAGGGATATTCCTAATCGGGAGACACAAATGCGATCGCTATCCTTAACCCCTGGGACTCTAGTATTATTTAACGGTGACAAACTTTATCACAGGGTTACTCCTTTAGGCGAGAATGAACAGCGGATTGTTTTGACCTTGGAGTATGTCACCGATATCCGTATGGGTATGTTAAAACGTTTTGTCTCAAATATGAAAGATGCGATCGCCTATTTTGGTTTTCGCCAAGTCTTTCGCCCTTGGGGTAAATAAATATCGGCGTTGCTGAATTGAAGTAAGCTGATGCGTGTCTAAAGTATATAAACACTCTTGATGATCGTTGACTGATGACTGTTAACCGTTAACCAATACTTTTCGGGTTTTGGGGGAAAGGGGAAAGGGAAAGGGTTTGAATTTCCCTTTCCCCATTACCCTTTAACCTTTCCCCAGACCAAAAGAGACATTATTGGGTTTAACCGAAAAGTATTGAACCGTTAACAGTCATCAGTCAATTAGCTTATTTAGGTGAAACCATTTTTTCGCTAGCAATAATATGCAAATCGATGTTTTTCAGTAAGCGCACCAATTTTTGGGTTAAAGATCCTTTGAGGAGTATTTGCCAGCGCGATCGCTGACTCTCACCAATTACAATTTGCGTAATTCGATATTTCTCAGCTGTTTCGGCGATTGCATTGGCTACGTTACCGTTGGTAACACGAAGAAAAGTACCTTCAAATTCTTTGCAGAGTTTCTCGCAAGTATGAATATGTAAACTTTCTTCTTTGGTCAAAAAACGTTCTGGATTGGCAACAAACAGAGTATACAGTGGGGCATTCATGTAGTTAGCCAGTCTTGCACCCCGACGTAACAGTTGCACTGAGTTGGGATAAGTAGATATACATACTAAAACCCGTTCGTGAATATTACAAAATTGACCGTTGGGAGTAGTGGCGATCGCGTTTTCTTCTACGTTGTCTGCTACTTCGCGTAAAGCCAACTCCCGCAAAGCAATCAGGTTGCGACGTTGGAAAAAGTTATCGAGAGATTGTTGGATTTTTTGCGGTGCATAAATCTTGCCTTCTACTAATCTTTCTTGCAGTGTTTCTGGTGTTACATCCACAAGCACAACTTCATCTGCTTCATCCAAAATTCGATCGGGAACACGCTCGCGTACTACAACTCCGGTAATTCTGGCTACTAAGTCATTGAGACTTTCTAAGTGTTGGACATTCATTGTTGAGTAGACATCGATACCTGCGGCCAAAACTATTTCTACATCTTCGTAGCGTTTCTCCCGCGGCGAACCAGGGACATTGGTATGGGCAAGTTCATCGATTAAAACTAATTGAGGCGATCGCCTGATAATTTCATCTGTATCCATATCCGTTAGCGTCAATTCACCGCGAGGATATTGCTTACGGGCGATAATCTCCAGTCCCTCTGCTTTTTCTGCTGTATCTTTGCGTCCGTGGGTTTCCAAAAGCCCAACAACGACATCAATTCCTTCGTGTTTGAGTGCGTGTCCTTCTTCTAGCATTCGGTAGGTTTTACCTACACCAGGAGCCATACCAATAAAGATTTTATGCTTGCCTCGCCGTCGTGCTGGATAAAGCGAGTAATTTGCAGATATTGAAGATGTATTGCTTACCAAACTAGTATTAGTATGATTTAATATTTCAGTTTTACTAATTATATTAAGGAACGTGGATTAAATAAAATGCAAAACCTCATCTTCTCTCTAGCCTCCCTCTCCTTTATAAGGACAAGGATTGACGGTGAGGTAAGTCAGGGACATAAATTGTATGTTATTTAATTCTTATTCCTAAGTTTAGTGGCCTTAGATATTTGCGGAATGATATTTCTCACCCAGAGGCACAAAGAAAATATACCCCGCACCCTTATATCCGCATAGGAGATGACAGAAAAAATTAGTGCTTGAAAATTAGTCTTTAATTGGATAACGTTTGTGTAGAATTTTATAGTGGGGTTATTTACTTGACTTCCGATTGTAGCACATCCATGTTTCATCTATGAGTCAGTCTTTTTCTCAAAACCAAGCAAGACGAAATCGTCAACAAAAGCTGGGGCAACAAAAATGGAGTTTAAAGACTAAAGCAATAGTTTGGGCACTAAGCATTAGTGTCTTTCCAGTGGTGGCAATTGGAACAGCTACTTACTACAGTGTCACTAATTTAATTACTAAAGAAATTCCACAAATCAGACAAGATAATGCTAGAAGTTCAACAGAAACTGAACTTGCTCTACAAAGACAATTGTCCCTCTTGTTAACTGGTACTGGGATAACAGCAATTTTGGCAGGTGCGATCGCTGTTTTGTTGGCGAATCGAGTTATGAGTCGAGTCAGCAACGCTGCAAAAATTTCTAATATTATCAAAAATAAGCTACGTCCAGACAGTGAGTTTACTGAAGTTTTCATCGGTAGCAAAGATGAATTAGTGATGTTAGAAAGAAACATCAGCTTATTTACAGAGTTACTTTCGGTTTTAATGCAGGAGAAAGAAGCTGAAGCCGATTATTCCCAGCTATTGATGAAAATTACCCGCTGGGTCCGAGAATCATTTAATGAAGAAGATGTTCTCAAAACTACCTCAGAAGAAATTCGTAAAGCTTTAAGCATCGATCGCGTAACCATCTTTTGCTTCAACTCCAACTCCAATGGAACCTTTATCACCGAATCAGTAGCACCAGGTTTACCAAAAATATTTGGGGTTACAGTCTCTGACCCAGGATTTGAGGCAGGATATCTGGAAAAATACCAAAATGGTTCTATCCGTGCTATTGATGATATTCATCAAGCCGATCTCAGTGATGCTGATATTGAATTGCTCCAACAATTTGCTGTTAAATCTAATTTAGTAGCACCGATTCTCAAAGGCAAAGAGCTATTCGGTTTATTGATTGGACATCAGTGTTCTAGAGTTCGCTTTTGGCAACAGTCTGAAATTGATTTGTTCGCTCAGATAGCCATACAAGTAGGATTTGCCCTCGACTACGCCAAACTTCTAAAACAGGTAGATACAAAGGCAGATAAAGCTCAGGTATTTATAGAAACTACCCGTAGCATTCGCCAATCGCTCAACGAAGAGGATGTCCTCAAAACCACTGTGGAAGAGGTTCGGAAAGTACTGGGTACTGACCGAGTGCTGGTTTATAGCTTTGACGCTAATTGGTCTGGAATTATTATTGCCGAATCAGTGGTTCCAGGTTATCCCAAAGTTTTACGGTCGGAAATCCAAGATGTGTGTTTCGGTCAGGGTTATGTAGAAAAATATCAGTCTGGTCGCGTTGTCGCCACAAACAACATTTATGAATCCAGTTTGGCTGATTGTCACATTAACCTGCTAGAATCTTTTGCTGTCAAAGCCAATCTGGTCGCCCCCATTCTCAAAGATGAACAGCTATTTGGCTTATTAATTGCACATCACTGCTCTAGACCCCGTGATTGGCAACAACCTGAGATTGATTTATTTGCCCAAATAGCAATGCAAGTGGGATTTGCTCTCGACCACGCTAGACTCGTGCAACGAATCGATGCGGAAGGTCTGCAAAATCGGTTGCTGGTGGATATTATCGCTAGCATTCGCCAATCGCTCAACGAAGAGGATGTCCTCAAAACAACTGTAGAAGAGGTTCGGAAAGTACTCAGTACCGATCGAGTGATGGTTTATAGCTTTGACGCTAATTGGTCTGGAATTATCATTGCCGAATCAGTTGTTCTCACCTACCCAAAAGTTTTGCAGTCTGAAATCCAGGACCCATGTTTTGGTCAAGGCTATGTAGAACAGTATCAGTGTGGTCGCATTTTAGCTATAAACAACATTTATGAAGTCGGTTTAGCTGATTGTCACATTAGCCTACTCGAATCCTTTGGTGTCAAAGCAAATTTAGTAGCTCCCATTCTCAAAGATGAACAATTATTTGGCTTGTTAATTGCACATCAGTGTTCTAGACCGCGTGATTGGCAACAGTCTGAAATTGATTTATTTGGTCAAATAGCGATGCAAGTAGGATTTGCTCTAGACCATGCTAGGCTGCTGCAACGAATCGAAGCTGAAAGTATGCGAAGTAAATTAATGGTGGATATTATCCGCAAGATTCGTGAATCACTTAACGAAGAGGATGTCATTAAAACCACCGTAGAAGAGGTTCGTAAAGCACTGAGTACTGACCGAGTACTAGTTTATAGCTTTTACGCTAATTGGTTTGGAATTATCATTGCCGAATCAGTGGTTTCAGGTTATCCCAAAGTTTTGCGGTCTAAAATCCAAGATCCATGTTTCACTGAAGGCTATGTAGAAAAGTACCAATCTGGTAGAGTTGTGGCTATAAATAATATTTACAAAGCCGGTTTAGCTGATTGTCACATTAGTTTGCTCGAATCCTTCGCTGTGAAGGCAAATTTAGTAGCACCTATTATCAAAGATGACCAGCTATTTGGTTTGTTAATTGCACATCAGTGTTCTAGTCCCCGTGATTGGCAACAGCCCGAAATTGATTTATTTACTCAGATAGCGATGCAGGTAGGATTTACTCTCGATCATGCTAGGCTCCTACAAGCCTATGAAACTGCTGAAGCTTCTGCTTAATCGCTTTGTTGAGAGTATGGGCACATAGTTGTGCGCCCTTATTGTTAGGATACAGCAACATTCTTCAAGATAGTCATCGGTCCTTGGTCTTTGAGAAGCTGCATTTCTGCTGCATTCCTTACTAGCAGCGCCCCAGCGAAACCCAATGAATTCACAGAGATGGTTTGGAAATGCTCTTGCGATCGCGGTACAATTAACATCCACTCTCGCGTCATCAGCAGATTATAAGCACCCAATTGCTTTGCATCTAAACCAACAGCCTCTAACAAACTACGATAAAGTTCTAGTGTTACTTCACCTGCTGTTAATGGAGACTGCACCCAATGGGGATCTAAAGGTGCGAAAGCGTGTAAAAAAGGCAGTTTTGATAAAGTTGCGATGCAGCCCGGAAATTTTTCTGGACTCAGTAAAGGTTCAATAGGTATCTGCGTCCCTGAAGGTGTAAGTGGTAGCGGTACTAATTGCAAGTGTTTGTGTCGCTGACTGGCACCTGCGGTTTTACCACTGTTATAGAATACTAAACCATCAAAATCAGCCAAACATGCCCATGTAGCCGTAAAGTCTTCCAAGGTAAGTAAACTTTCCTGTTCCTCGAAGCTACGGGTGATGATTAGTAAATGATTGTCAACAACATTGAATTTATTTAAAATACATACATGGGTATCAGAGATATCCGCCACAAACAAATCTTGTTCATAGGGTAAGAAAGGATTAAACTCTTGACCAGAAGTAGCAGATTGTTTTTCTTGTTTTTCCTTGGCTACTTTTTTGCGATTTAAGTTAGTCAAAATCCGCACTAAAAAGCGCACGCCATCCTGTTCTACAAACTCAAATTCCGTCGGTATCGATAGCAACGCCCCACATTCTAAAGCATATTTAGTTCGCTCTTTGACACTTGTGCATAAAGTCCCCGACTTAAGTAATATTTTCCCTGGTACCATTTTTATTGTTTTAGGCATAAATAGAACACGTAGCAGCACCTTTGTGCTACCCCCCATACCCACTTCCCTCAGTTAAACTGCGATGCAGTAGGTAAAATACCAAACCTTTCATAACAACGCAATACCTCTGCAACAAAACTGTCATAAATAATATCTACATTAGTAATACATCTAAATATGCTTCCAAACGGCAATGCAAAACCAATCTCGGGATGGAGAACACTCATCAAATAGCATTTTATCCAACACTGCTGATAACAAATACCATCATCCAGCACCCTGGAAAAAGGCTGCGGCCTCTCTATCGCTGGTAATACTGGGATCGGGTATGACATTAGCAGGTGGCTATCTAGCTGGACATTCTCAGCAGGTGTCTCAGACTGCATCGAATCTGGCCGTTAGTCCAGTGAATGCTGCTCCTCCATTACTAGCCACTACAGATCCTAACTTTGTTATACAGGTGGTGCAAAAGGTCGGACCAGCAGTAGTGCGAATTAATTCTTCCCGAACCGTAAAAACCCAGATACCAGATGAATTCAACGATCCTTTGTTTCAACGCTTTTTTGGTTCGCAAGTACCAGAATCACAAGAAAGGGTAGAACGGGGTACTGGTTCCGGTTTTATCATCAGTGCTGATGGTCGGATTCTTACAAACGCTCACGTGGTAGATGGGGCTGATACGGTGACAGTGACGCTCAAGGATGGCCGCACCTTGGTAGGTAAGGTGTTAGGTAAAGATGAGTTAACCGATGTTGCTGTGGTCAAGATTCAGGCAGATAATCTACCTACAGTATCCTTGGGCAACTCAGATAAACTGCAACCAGGAGAATGGGCGATCGCGATCGGTAACCCTCTTGGACTAGATAATACAGTAACTACCGGAATCATTAGTGCCACTGGACGCACTAGCAATCAAATTGGCGCTCCCGATAAGCGAGTAGAGTATATTCAAACCGACGCCGCAATTAATCCTGGTAACTCTGGCGGTCCCCTGTTAAATTACCGTGGCGAGGTAATTGCTATGAATACAGCCATTATTCAAGGAGCGCAAGGATTAGGCTTTGCTATTCCCATCAACACAGCACAACGCATTTCTAGTCAATTAATAGCTACAGGTAAAGTTCAACATCCTTATTTAGGAATTCAGATGGTGGGGTTAACACCTCAGCTAAAACAAAATATTAACTCAGATCCCAATAGCGGTTTGAGTGTAAATGAAGATAAAGGTGTATTAGTTGTAAAAGTTATGCCAAATTCCCCAGCTGCTAAAGCTGGGATACGTGCTGGTGATGTTATTCAAAAGCTCGGTGGTCAAACAGTTACAGATGCCAATAGCGTTCAAAAGGTTGTAGAAAATAGCCAAGTTGGCGGAGATTTACGCCTAGAGTTACGCCGCAATGGCCAGAATATTACCGTAGCTGTTCAGCCTGGTGCTTTCCCCACGACGCAAGTACAGTAAAAGTTTTGCTAGTCCCTTAAGTCAAGACGAATCTGCAAAGGATGGGTACGATACCCGTCCTTTTTTTTCAGGTAATCAAGTTTCACAATATACAATACAGTTCAGTTCAGCCCAAAACCCTGATGTAGCATCTCTACGAGATGCTGTTCGCGTTCACTACAAACCTTGAATGATTCACGCTGCTCTACTGGTCTGTCAAATTCATTTTGACGGTTAGAGAGACGCGATAAATCGCCGTCTCTACAGGCAATTTATCCATCAATTATTTATTGACAGACTACTACTGGTCTGTCGCAAAAGTTTTGAAGGGTTATAAAAGTTTGTAGTAAGCACTTCAGTGCTTAAAATTGAGCGATAAATCGCTTACTACAAACCCATCAAAATTAATGGTACAGACCACTACTTACTGTACAACTAATACATTGTGGCAAAGATTTTCCGCCGTTCTTCCTGTACTAAATTCCTAATTATGCAAACAAATTTGTCAAGGTCAAATGGTTTAAGTAAATATTGTTCAAACTCCACGTCTGGAATTTGGTCATGAGTACCTGTGGTAGATGTTGAAGTCACAATGATTGGAATATGATTGCCACTATCGGCTTCCATAGCACTCAATGTATTTAGCAATGTATAAATAGTTTCACCGAAGAATCTAATTTCACAGACTATAATGTTCGGCGTAAAGCAATTCAGTATTTCTAATGCTTCGTTTACGGAACCAGCAGTGACCACATTTGCGCTTAGGTCTTTGAGTAAAAATGCGTATAAATCTCTACTATCGCGATCGTTGTCTACAACGAGTACTTGTACACCTTTGAGTATCCCAACTCCCAAGCAAAAGCCATTAACGAAATTCATAATCAGACCTGCGATTAGGACTTTAAGTGCAAAGTGGGCTAAAAAATCTGTAGCCTTAAAGAGGCGAGACAACCGAATAGGTCAAATAAAAAGTGCAGACAACAACTAGTACTGCCGTGAATTCAAAATGAATACAGCGTAAGTATTTCATTGATTTGGAATGGGTGGTTTATTTACCTGACTTTTCACGGTATGTGGAAAACCTCTCTCTAAATCCCTCTCCTACAAGGAGAGAGACTTTGAATTTTCCCCCTTCCTGTTTCGGGAAGGGGGCTAGGGGGTTAGGTCAATCGTTAGCTTTTCCACATGACGTGAAAAGTCAGGTTTATTTACGCCGTGCTGTACTAGATGTTTACAATTACTCGCTTCTATTCTTATATTATGAGCGGGTGTTGTTTGATTTGCTAAATGAGTTGATTAACTACGACACAAAATGTAGTCAAAATCATTTTTAAAAGAGAAACTTATTTGAAGAATTAATGAACGGAACTATTGCCATTCCCTATCTTCAAGTTCTTTCTGAGGCAATAATAAGGTGGCTTCAATTTCCTGCCTGATAGCAGCTGTTACTTCACAATTGCTATGCAGACAATCGAGTAGTAACTGATTAGCATCGTAGTAGCGTTGCAGTACTTGCTGTTGCTCAGAGCTAAACTCCCACTCGTGGTTAATATTGCGATAACTAATCACCGTCTTCTTTAACTGTTCAGCCCAAGCTGAATAGTTCGTCTGCGACCATAACTCAAACCTTTCTTGACTTTGATGAGAAGTTGGCAATTGCTCAGAGAGTTGTTTCAAAGATTTATAGAGTCCAACATCTAGAACAATACCCAAAATGTTGCTCATCGCATCTCCGCAAGCATGGATGTGGGCAAAGTCCTGGCTCCCATCAATTGCACACTCCATCAACAGGTCATCTAATGCGGCATCCAGAAACATTCCCTGGTCGAGGCTGCTAGCTAAAGCAAAGTGAGCAGCTATGTGAGGAGTCCGACTCAAAGCTAGGTAAAATGCTCGAACTGTGGCATCTTTTGATTGAGTGGGAATACCGCGAGATTTTTGGCTAGCCCAGGTCAAAAACTCTTGTAAATAATCGTCTTGGGCAACCAGTGCATCAATCTGTTGTTTCATCAACTGTACCAAAGAGTCTGCACTCTTGAGCATAGTAGCTGTCAACAAGAAGATTTCGCGCCAGTGCGGGTCGGTGATATGACTGACAAGACCTCCGAGCGCTTGCCCAAATGCCTCTAGGTTATGGCTGGCAACAATTTTCCTCGCTGTAAAATATTCTTGAAAGGCTAAATAGGAGAAGGAAAAAATCCCCCGCGCCCGTTCTGCCAATAATCCATGTTGAGCCTCCATTGACTTCAGAGCTGCTTCGCTTTCTATTTGCAGTTCTTCTGTATCCATTGGCACGTTATTTAGATTTTGAATATAGTCACCAATGTATTGCTCGACAATGCGTTGCTCAAAAAAGTACTGACCATCTTCAAATGTCGCTGCGGCAATTTGACTCAATAATTTGAGTTTTTGTGGTAATAAAAATCCTCGGTAAACTTGATCCCGTTCTATGCCTCTGGCTTCATCCCATTTGCCTAATAGAAGGTCTAAACCTTGTTTATAAAAGTCAGTCCGCTTAGTCGGGAATTTTTCTTGGCCGTGAAATACCCAGCAAGCAAGATGTAGAAATAGAGGTGTGACGACGAGTTGGCGAAATTGCCAGTTTTCAGCTAAGTCCAGCTTTTGAATAAACTCAACTGACTGCGCTTGACCATCTTCAGCGTTGGTTTTGCTAAAGACCACAAACCATTTTTGAGCAAAGGCAATGATTTGTTCTGAGGTAAATGGGGCAATTTCAACATCGGTAAAGCCTCGGAGTTTATGTCTTTGAGCTGCTGTTCTACAGGTGACCACGAACTGATTTTTGTAATACTTATCGGAAAATCTGCGAATTTCACCTAAGACAGCATTGCTTTGTTGGTTAAGAACTTCATCCATGCCATCAAGCAATAGTAACACTCTACCTGCGTTCAGTAAAGTTTCGATGACTGAGGGATCGGAAATTCCCGATGTTAGAAACTCCTGGCGAATGTAGTTTAATAGACTGAATTCGTTGGTAATTTTAGACTCTTGGGCAAAATTTCTCAGTGTGATAAAGATTGGTATCTGATTTGCAGCAAATGCACCTTGGTTACACTGAATTGCGAGATGTTGTAAAAATGTGGTTTTACCTACTCCTGGTTTGCCTAGCACCCTGAGCTTGGAGTATGTTCCGACAGCTTGTGTACCAGGTATCTGTTTATCATCAATATCACCTAAGCCAAAACGGTCAAATTCTTTGGGATCAATGTTTTGCAGTTCAGTGATTTCTAAGTACTGAAGACTGGCAATTGACTCCAAAATGTTCACATCTATATATATGTGATCGATCGCAACTGGACGACTGATATCCAATAACTGCAAAATACCACACTGGTCTTGAATTTTATCGAATCGCAGCGATCGCACTTTTTGTATCAATGCATCAATATCCTGGACAGGAAAATACATGTATTCTTCTCGTTCCAAAAATTCTGCTGGAGGATTAGCAGCAATCTCCCGCCAATTCAGTTCTAAAATCAAACAAATTTCAATAAAGGTATGACGCTCAACCGGACGACCACTGAAAAAGCGCCAAATTGGTTGTCTAGTCTTGAGGTTGACTTCTGTTGCTAGATTGTCTTGTGTCCACCCCTTGCGAGCAAAAGCTGTTTTAGCCTGTTGAATCCCATTGAGTGATGCTTGGAGCGATCGCTTAACCATAAGGCAAAAACTTTGCTCCTGAAATTACGAACTTTAGATTTTATTAATATCTGCGATTCTATAGTTTTTCCTCTTGTAGCACTATTCTACTCATTTAAACTTATACAAAACTACAGAATCTGCTAGAACATTTTTAAACTCTTGTAACATATTCAAACGTTATACATTATGTTATACATTTTTATCTTTTGGTAAGACCTAAATTCAAACGATTATCTGTAATGCTTAATTTATATTCAATGGTTACTTGGTTGTTAATTACTTGCTCTAAAAGTAAGTATAGTTGCATAACATAATAAGACTCTGCTTGGATTTCTGAATCACTCGTAGAGGTAAGGGACTGGGGAGACTTGTACTGAGTTTCGACTACGCAAAAATCGAGCGACTTGCACTGAGCGGCGTCGAAGTGAGTCGAGATTCAACTACCGCAAAGCCGAAGTATGAAAAGAGAATTTCACCCCACCACCCCATCTCCCCACACCTCTAATGCCCAATGCCCAATGCGCCATTCCTACTTAGATAACCGAGTCATTTCAAACAATTGCTGGGCATTAGTTCCTAAAAAAGCATCAAAAAGTACCTGCTTTCCAGGTTCTATTTCCACTAGATAGCGCTGGGCAATTTCATAATAGGCGTAAGTCCAAGGAATCTGAATTTCTGCGCCACTGCTATCATCTAACACTGTTACCATTTCTGTTACTGCTTGAGTTGCTGTTTGCCGTAAACCACAAGCAACATTTCCCTCTATCTCTGCTTTCATTGGTACACCCAGGTCAGCTAAACCACTAGCGGTAGTGTCTACATCTGGATATTCTGAGGTGTTCTGGCCGTTGACGTAGCCTGTAAAGTGGTTGACGGCATATCCGTGCAGTAAAACCCAAGCCCCATACTGAGTAACCTGATTCACTTCTTCGACAACAGAACGCTGGGGAGGTAGCCAAGGACGGGTGAATATTTGCTGGAGTTGTTTGGCGATGGTTTCAATGTTCTCTTCTTTTTCTAGAAGAGAAGTAACAGGTGAGGTGAGTTCGTATTGAATTGAAGATACTGTTTCAGAAATTATTTGAGCAATATTGCTAGGCAATTCATCAACAATCAACTCGCTGATAAATAATTTAGGTAAGTTAAACTCCTCTTGCTGAGGATGACGATAATGACGGGCATAGAGATGAGTTTGAGCAAAAGTATACTCTCCAGCCACTACATAACCCAAAGCTTCGGCAATTTGTCCCAGGTAATCAATCCCCAGGTTAATTTGACCCTCTGGGCTATCTACTAATAGACGTAAGGAACGAAAGGCGATGTGATCGTTGGCGACATTTCCACCCGCAGCAATAATCATTTGCTGGTAGGTGCGGGCGTGATTTACTCTGGCGCTGTATTCTTGCCAAAGTAATTTCCATAGATGCAGGGGTATTTCAGGTTTCATTTTCACGCAGAGACAAGAGAGGCGCAGAGAGTTTTGGAGTGGGGTTACAATATTTCTGAGAGAATTTGAAGAGCGATTTGAATTTGGTCGCTGTCGATAACTAGAGGTGGGCAAAAACGAATTGCGGCTTTACCACAACCTAGTAATAATAAACCTTTTAAGAAGGATTCTTGGATAATGCGATCGCGCAATTTATAATCCAGATTACCTTCTTCATCTAATAAGTCTACCGCAACCATTAAGCCTTTACCCCGTGGCAACGATACTCTGGGAAATTTTTGATGCAACTGGGTAAGCCCAGTTTGTAATAATTCTCCCATTTGGGTAGCGTTGGTCATTAAACCACTTTCTAGCAGTCGCAAAGTCGCAATACCAGCAGCACAAGCTACGGGATTACCGCCGAATGTGGTGGCGTGTGAACCAGGAGGCCAAGTCATTAATTCTGGTTTAGCAAGTATTGCTCCTAAGGGCAAACCACTGGCGATGCCTTTAGCGGTGGTAACTATATCAGGCATCACACCCCAATGCTCGATCGCAAATAGCCGTCCTGTCCGCCCCATTCCCGCTTGTACTTCATCCACTACCATCAAGATACCGTGGCGATCGCATATCTGGCGAATCCGGTTTAAGAAACCATCCTCTGGTACGATATACCCGCCTTCTCCCTGAATCGCTTCAACAACGATCGCCGCTACTTCTTGCGGTGGTAAAATTGTGCTAAATAGCTGCTTTTCTAAGTAATCTAAGCTAGCGTGAGTTCCGTAAGGGATATGAGTTACCCCAGGAAGTAAAGGGCCAAAATTGGCTCGTTGCACTGCTTTAGAACCAGTCAGAGACATGGCTCCATAGGTGCGTCCGTGAAATGCGCCGAGGAATGCCACGATTAGCGATCGCTTGGTGTAATATCGAGCTAATTTAATCGCTCCTTCGTTAGATTCTGCCCCAGAATTGGTAAAAAATACTTTGGCGGGAAACCCGTTGTTACTCTCTGGCTGGGGAAAAGGAGCGCGAACCGCCAATTTTTCCGCTAATTCCACCATCGGCTCATAATAAAAATCTGTCCCTGACATGTGCAACAAACGCGCCGACTGTTCTTGAATTGCCTTAACGACTTCTGGGTGGGCGTGTCCGGTGGCGGTAACAGCGATACCTGCGGTCATATCGAGAAATACATTGCCATCCACATCTTCCAGCATACAACCTTCGCCACGAGCCACGACCAAAGGATAATCGCGGGTGTAAGAAGGAGAAGTTACAGCGCGATCGCGTTGTATGATTGCTTGAGCGCAAACCCCTGGTAACGAAGTTATTAGGCGCGGTGTCCGAGGTAAATTTAGGTTAATAGGAATACTTAACATAGTTTTTTAGGATTACTACTGCTGATTAAATTATCAAGTCTAATTATTTACACTAATTCGTAACTCGTAATTATTACTCCACCCAGCAATCGGGTATCTGAAAATAACAAACGAATTCAATTGCTTTGTTCCTTAATTACGAATTACGTTAGCGTAGCGGTAGCGAGTCCGCGACCGTCATTACGAATTACGAATTATTTCGGTTATCTATTTGGGCGCGTTGCAAATTTCCCGAAAAGTCAACATAAACGCTTTTCCATTCGGTGAAAACATCTAAAGCAGTGGTTCCGGCTTCCCGGTGTCCGTTACCTGTTTGTTTCACACCACCAAAAGGCAAATGTACTTCTGCGCCAATTGTCGGACCATTAATATAGGTGATACCGGCTTCGATGTCGCGCATAGCAGTAAAAGCGCGGTTGATATCGCGGGTGTAAACTGAAGAGGAAAGACCGTAATTGGTATCATTGAGAATGGCGATCGCTTCTTCAAAAGAACTAACCTCAATTAATGCCACTACAGGCCCAAATATCTCTTCACGGGCAACGCGCATATTGGGAGTTACTTCATCCAAAATAGTCGGTTGAAAGAAGTAACCGTTTTTGAGTTTACCTTCACTGGCGATTTCCCCACCAATTAAAACCTTTGCTCCTTCTTCACGGGCAATATCTAAATACTTGCTTACTTGCTGGAGTTGCTTTTCATTGATTATCGGACCGATATCTGTATCAGTTTCATAGCCAGCACCCAAGCGTAACTTACTGGCACGCTCATAAAGCATCGCCGTAAATTTTTCCTTGATGTCACGATGCAAAATCAGGCGACTCGTAGCCGTACACCGTTGACCAGTTGTGCCAAAAGCACCCCACACAGCGCCATCTAATGCTAGTTCCAAATCGGCATCTTCCATTACCACTTGAGCGTTTTTGCCACCCATTTCCAAACAGACACGCTTGTGAGTGCGTCCGCAAGTGGCACCAACAAAAGCGCCTGTTTGGGAAGAACCAGTAAAGGACACTAAATCAACATGGGGATGTTCAACTAAAGCTTTCCCCGCCTCTTCTCCGACACCATGCACTAAGTTAATTACTCCTGGCGGTAAACCTGCTTGTTGAAAAATTTCAATCAATTTAGTGGCACAGGCGGAAGTATCTTCGGCAGGTTTGAGGATAACTGTATTGCCACACACCAATGCCGGCATTGCTTTCCAGCAAGGAATTGCCACTGGAAAATTCCACGGGGTAATCAAGGCACATACACCTACGGGCATTCGCACCGTCATAGCAAATTTATTGGGCATTTCCGAGGGTGTGGTTTGCCCAAAAAGTCGCCGCCCTTCACCAGCAGTATAAAAGGCGCAGTCAATACCTTCTTGCACATCTCCCCTAGCTTCTGTCAGGGGTTTACCCATTTCTCGACTGATTAACTGAGCAAGTTCTTCTTTGTGCTGGAGTAATATTTCACCGACGCGAAAGATGTATTCTGCCCTAGCTGGGGCGGGGACTTTGCGCCAACTTTGGTAGGCTTTGCGAGCAGAGGCTACCGCTGTATCTACATCCTTAGTTTGGGAACGCGGAAATGTCGCAACGAGTTCGGTTTTGTCAGCAGGGTTACGGCTTTCTAAAATTGCTTCCCCTACAGCACTCAACCATTCACCTTCGATGAAATTGCGGCAAGATAGCGGAGTTATCATCTTGAAAATCTCCGTCTGATAATCTAGTGGAATTTGTGTACTAAGTTTGCTTGCTTTCTACGTTATCGTCAAGTCAGAATTCTTTGCCTTAAGGCACGAATGCCAAAACCCCCACAGGGGAACCAGAACCACCACGCAATCTCAAAACTGCGATCGCTAGAGTAGTACCTTTTGGTGGTAACTGATCCAAATTGGTAAGATTCTCTAAGACAATGCGCGGTTTTTCTAATACTAGGTAGTTAGTAGCAAAACTGTTATCGTTTCCTGGATCTACACCATGAGTATCAATTCCTACCCCAGCAATTTGCCGTTGCTCAAGTAGAAATTGGGTAGCATCACTACCAAACCCCGGAAAGTGGCTAATTCCTTCAGGATCGTAATTGAGGAATGCATTTTTATTAAACCACTTCTTTTGCCAACCAGTATTCAAAATAACTACACAACCAGCGGAAATTTCACCGTATTCTTGTTCCCAAGCCAGAACATCAGCAATTGTCAGGGCATAATCAGAATTAACTTTTACAGCTTCACGGATATCTATGACTATCGCAGGTACGATTAAAGATTGGGCTGGGTATTGGTCAATTCCGATACTATGACTATAAAAACTATTAGGGGCGTTCATATGGGTGGCACTATGTTCCCCTAAAGAAAAACGCCGCAGGTAATAACCATCGTTATTCAATTCAGCCACAGTTTCAAATTCTACCGGGGGATCGCCAGGCCATTGGGGAATGTCCAAATCAATGACATGACTTAAGTGAATAACACGTGTGTAGGTGATAGTATTTTGACGTTCTGGTTGTACCATCCCAGCTTTTTACTTGATTTTTAAAGGATTTCTCTCAAAAGTGCAATGTTTAGTCTAGATTTTTTACAAGTTGAGATGGGATTCTTTTTTTCAATAAAGTCAGTACTAAAACAGTATCGCATTGCCGAGTGCGATCGCCGCAGATGATTTAGCGATCGCCCACTATGCGAGCTACGTTGATGCAATTCTCAATCAGTCAAAGTGCTAGCCTTCGTTCACCACCATTGAATACTAGTAGTTTGCCAAGGAAATTTGGCGGGGTAAAGGGTAAAGGGTAAAGGGTAAAGGGTAAAGGGTAAAGGTTTTAATTCCTTCCCCCAACCCCAGTCCCCTTTTCGCAGTCTAAACCTAGCAATTTTGGGTTGGCAGACTACTAGAAGTTAAAAAACGGTGCATTAGCCAAAGGCTAATGCACCTGCTAAAAAACTCACAATGTCTCTGTTGTAATACCCAATGTCCGATGCCCGATGCCCTATTTTTAAGACAGGTTGATTTTTTGGGAAAATACTTGTCTCAGGTCAAAATTCTAAAATAGGCCAGTTTGGTTCACGATAATAGCGTGTCATATCCTCAAACTTCCGCAATTCGACGCGACGAATTAAAAATTCTGGCAGATTCAATCGCCATTCTTGATTCAATTCAGAAAGCATCGAACCGAAATTTGTGCGGTCTAAGTCAGATGAAATCTCCCCAAAATACGCTAATGTAACATGCGCTGTAAAGTGATAATGCTGCTCAATACCTAAAGCAATTAACTTGGGGTTTTGATAAATTGTTCGGCGAAATTGAATAATTTCCTCATAACAGCGTTCATCCTGGGGTACTAAACAAACAGCTATAGCTCTTGGCATCAGTATCAATCCCAGCATTTGCCATTGAATCGGATGATTCCTATTTGTCATCAATTGTTGATATTGCTGGAATATTTCCGCTACACAAGAGTGTAACTCCTCGTCAAATTTGGGATTTTTTTCGCAAGCGTCAAGGTAAGCACTATCCCAAATTAAATCCGCTAACGTCAGATGGAAGCTAGTAGGAGGTACAGATACAATCAAATCACCATTTACAGGTAGCTGCAACAGTTCCTGTTGGTAACTCTGTAATTGGGCATAGAAAGCAGAGTTTTCTGATTCTTCAGCAGGTGGAGTAATTAACGTATAGCCAGGAAAGGACGCCGCTTGTCTCAACCCAGAATTGGGCTGAAATTTAGAAGATTCCTGGATATGCTGGACTTGGGATCTGTAGGCTTCTGGCAGCGTCAGCCGTGCCAAACGATTTAAGTAAGTTTGATAGTTGTCGTCCAATCTTCATAGCCTCACGCTCTCACTTGATAGATTTTAGGGAAAATTATCCCGTTTAAGAAAATGATTTTAAAAGTATTTAGTTTTTTATGATTGGGAATGGGGAGATGGGGGGACAAGGGGGACAAGGGGGACAAGGGAGACAAGGGGACAAGGGGGACAAGGGAGACAAGGGGACAAGGGGGACAAGGGAGACAAGGGGACAAGGGGGACAAGGGAGACAAGGGGGTAAAGAAAATTCTTAACTCCTAACTCCTAACTTAGCACTCAGTACTCAGTACGGGCTAAACGCCCCGCTATCGCTAACAGCACTCGTAACGCCCAATGCCCCATGACCATTTAAGAGGTTAACCTATGCCAGTCTATGTTTACTGGGGTGAAGATGATTTTGCGATGGAAAAAGCGATCGCTGTTTTGCGCGATCGCGTCCTTGATCCCCAATGGATTAGTTTTAATTACACTTCATTTCCCCCAGATCAAGCTGATGCTGCGATTCAGGGGTTAAATCAAGTGATGACGCCCACTTTTGGCGCTGGTGGGCGCTTGGTATGGCTGATAAATACAACTCTTTGTCAGCACTGTCCAGAGAATGTTTTGGCGGAATTAGGGCGATCGCTATCAGTGATTCCTGAAAATTCATTTTTATTGCTCACCAGCCGTAACAAACCAGATGAACGCCTCAAATCCACAAAATTGTTAAAACAATTTGCTACCGAGTTCCGAGAATTTCCACTCATTCCCCCTTGGAAAACAGAATTATTGGTGCAATCTGTTAACCAAGCAGCTCAGATTATCGGTGTAAAATTGACTGCCAAAACTGCGGAGCTATTAGCTGAATCCGTAGGAAATGATACACGGTTACTGTACAATGAGATGGAAAAATTGCGTCTATATGCCCAAGGTAGTAACCGTCCTTTAGACGTAGATACAGTTACAAAGTTAGTAAGAAATACTACCCAAAATAGTTTACAATTAGCAGCAGCAATTAGAACA
This sequence comes from Nostoc sp. C117, assembly GCF_043099735.1. Classification (NCBI taxonomy): domain Bacteria; kingdom Bacillati; phylum Cyanobacteriota; class Cyanophyceae; order Nostocales; family Nostocaceae; genus Nostoc; species Nostoc sp. C117. The sequence continues at coordinate 7,103,039 of NZ_CP170991.1, read as the reverse complement.
GGAGACACAGCAAAAGCTTTGATTACCGTAGCCGATCTGATCGATGCTTCCGAGCCGGGATTACGTATAGTGGCCACACTAATTGGACAATTTCGCACCTGGCTATGGGTAAAGATTATGATGGAAAGTGGTGAGCGAAATCAACAGGCGATCGCTCAAGCTGCTGATATTGGTAATCCCAAACGTATCTACTTCTTACAGCAAGAAATCAAGCTACTTTCTGTGCAGCAGTTAATTTCTTGCTTACCCCTACTACTAGAGTTAGAAGTGAGTCTCAAACAAGGAGCGTCAGAAATGTCAACACTCCAAACTAAAGTAATCCAACTTTGTCAAGTATGTAGAGGAAGTTCACAATAAATATAAAAGCTTGATGTATTGAACGTTTACTGGAACTTCCAACTCCGAAAATAATTCAAAGTTATTATAAAATCCCGAATGTAGTTCTGTGTCACACACCATATGAAGAAAGTTTCCGATTTCTTTTCTCTACCTAACCGAAAGCGAATCCTTTCACAATCATTCTTTTTCGGTGTAATAGCTACTGTGGGTTTGATTTCCAACAGTTTTTCATCGAGTTCAAAAACTTACGCTCAAGCTCCACCAGTTAATAATACTGAAATTAAAAATTATGCTCAAGCCGTGCTAGCAATGGAACCAGCACGTCAAAAAGCCTTTGAAGAAATTAAAAAACTTATTGGCAATGGAGAAATTCCCAAGATTGTTTGTAATGACTCTAACAGCATAAATGGTCTTCCCCGCAAGGCTCAAGATATTGCAGTCAATTACTGTACCCAGTCTCAAAAAATTGTCCAAGATAATGGTCTAGGCATCGATCGCTTCAACAAAATTACTATAGAACTACAAAATGACACTAATTTAAAACGGGAGGTTTACAATACTTTATTACGTCTACAACAAACTCCTGACAAGTAAAGGCATACCAATGTCATAACTTTAGTTCGATAAAAATTAGATATCGTCAAATAAAATCACTGTTGAAAAAACTATTTTTGCTTTAACCTCTCAATGATACTTGTAGGGGCAATTTATTAATTTACCCTACATCAGAAAATACTAGAAGTCTAATCTAAAATTAGTATCAATACGCTTGGGTTGAGGATTTTTGCTATTGTTTTTTGGATTACAATGCAGATGTTTACTAAGCGCCCTCCTGTCTACCTAAATTCAGTAAATAATCAATGAGTAATCAACTACAAGACTACAACCCCAGCGGCGTAGGTGAAATAAATGGCAACCTTTTCGGTTTACCATTCGCTTACGATTCTGCAAACTTAATTGTCTTTGGTGTACCGTGGGAAGTCACTGTTTCTTATGGTGCAGGTACGGCTAACGCACCACAGAGAATTCTAGATGCTTCTACCCAAATAGATTTGTTCGATTTCGATCGCCCTGATGGTTGGAAGCAGGGAATTTTTATGGTCAAAATTCCCCAAGATATTTTAGAAAAGAACAAATATTATCGTGCCTTAGCAGCAAAAATTATTGAAAGGTTAGCCGAAGGTAGAGAACTTTCAGATACACCAGATTTAACACCGGTGCTGACAGAAATTAATCAGGCTTGTGAACAAGTTAATCAATGGCTATTTGAGAATTGTCAGCAAGCAATTAATAATGGTAAGCGAGTCGCAGTCATTGGTGGAGATCACAGTTCACCTTTAGGTTATTTCCAAGCATTAGCGGCTAAATACTCAAACTATGGCATTTTGCATATTGACGCACATGCAGATTTACGCGACGCTTATGAGGGATTTGAATTTTCCCATGCTTCGATCATGTTTAATGCGATGAAAATACCGCAAATTTCCAAGTTAGTACAAGTGGGTTTGCGTGATATTTCTCATGATGAAGTGCGAATGATTGATGAATCTAATAGTCGGATTATTGCTTATTACGATCCTGCTATTAAACAAAAACTTTACTCTGGCACAACTTGGATTGATTTATGTCGAGAAATTGTCAATCATCTACCTGAGTATGTTTATATTAGCTTTGATGTCGATGGTTTAGATCCAAAACTTTGTCCGAGTACAGGTACTCCTGTTCCAGGTGGGTTAGAATTAGAGCAAACTTTTTGTCTATTTCGAGAATTGGTAAATAGTGGGAGAAAAATTATTGGCTTTGATATTTCCGAAGTCGGTGATGCTGAGTGGGATGGTAATGTTGGAGCGCGGGTTGTTTATAAGCTAGCGAATTTGATGGATTTATCTGGGCAGAAAACATAAACGATAAAATTTTGGTTGGCAGAGTGGCAATGATACGGAACTTAAGGCAGTGACAACAGCAATTCCTCCATCTCTAACCCTCAAAGAATTTCTCAAACTACCAGAAACTAAACCTGCTAGTGAGTTTATTGACGGTCGAATTTACCAAAAACCTATGCCTGCTGGCAAACATTCCCGCCTACAACTCAAGTTTTGTGATGCTGTAAATCAAGTTGCAGAAACATCACAAATTGCCCTCGCCTTTCCAGAATTGCGCTGCACATTTGGTGGACGTTCTATTGTTCCTGATGCTGCTGTCTTTATTTGGGAACGAATTCCTTTTGAGGCTGATGGCGAAGTACCCAATGCTTTTGCAATTTATCCTGATTGGACTATAGAAATTCTTTCACCTGAACAGAGAGCTACTAAAGTTATCAGTAATATTTTGCACTGTCTTAAATATGGTACTCAGCTAGGGTGGCTAATTGACCCGGAGGAGCGACTAATTTTAGCATTTATTCCCGGACAGGAACCTGTTGAGTTAATAGGTAATAATCGCCTTCCCACACCAAAATTTTTAGAACTAGATTTGACTGTTGAGCAGGTTTTTGGGTGGCTAAGACCAATTCGTAATTCGTAATTAGAAGACGAACTGTCGAGTTCTCAACTCGGAAGTTGTACCTTTTTACTCGAATTGTCGAGTTCAAAAGGCGATCGCTTGACCTTTAATCCTCGAAGTTGCACCTTTAATCCTCAAAGTTGAGCCTTTAATCCTCTAACTTGCGTCTTTTAAATAGTCGGACAAAAATATTTACTGTCATTAGGATCGCCTCCAAGATATTGCTCTCCCTCAAAGCGTTACCAGTAGGCTATTTTTACTCATCTAAACGCTGTGCGATCGCCTTTAACAACTCCTCAAAGCCTGATTCGCTGTGAATATCAGCAGTCAGCGTGTTCATGTCTTTTAGCAAATTGGTGAGTTCGGCGATCGTGTTGCGAATCTCGGTGTATTGGTCAATTTCTTCTCTAAATCCCTGTAAATTAGCTGCACTAACCCCTTTCATCCCTTCATCTAATTCTTTAATTTCTTCTTCCCAATGCTTAATATATTTAAGTCTGGCAACAGGTTTATAAATTTGGGCATCTGCTAACACAATGGGGAAAATTCGATGATAAAATTCACCATTTTTTGCAATTTGGACTAACTCAAACATGCAATTGAGCGACTTTAAATACTTATCACTAATAATGGCGATCGCACATTTACCGCGTCCAATCCGTTCCATGAAGGCTTTAATCAGTCCTTTGTAGCCCAAATCGCGTTTATCGCGGATGATTTTGATTCCTTTGGCCTGTAAAGTCTCATCCAGTTGATTGACAAATTGCTCACTTTCTCCACCCCAAGCATAAGAGATGAAAATTTCCTTCTCGAATTCCATCGCAGATTGAGTATTCATGATGGGTTTTTGTTCTTGTTTGCTATCTCGTGAGCGATGTGTTAATGATTCATTTCTCTCTTGCTCTAGTTCGTTTTGCAACTCTGTAACTTGGGGGTTGAATTCACCATCTGCTTTAATTGCTTGAAATATAACATCATCAATTAACTTGCGGACATCTACCATGTCATAGCTATTTTCGCACTCAATTTGGTAACGGCGATCGCTCAGACGTTTGTTGAGTTTTTCCAGAGAATAGGAATAAGGTGTGAGCAGATTTTTGCAAGTCTCGCAGTTACAAGGAACTAAAGTTTGATATTGCAAACGTTCGTAAGAGTTGTGGATTTTTTCGAGTTCATGGGTGATGACTGCCATCAATTCTTTTTTGCGGTTTCCGGCTACACGGATTTTAATTTCCCGTTGATTGTAGTTTTCAATGACTTCTGCACGAGTTTCGTCTTTGTTGAGAACAACACCATTTTTCCAAACGAGTTTTTGCTGTTCAATCCAAGGGTGCGTCTCGACAATAAAGCGGGTGAGGATGCCTTTGGGCATGAATGTATAGGTGTAGCGGAGGATGAGGTTATTGGTGTCGCTCCAGGTATAAACAGCTTTTTCAATGGAAAGCAATTGAGGGGCTATATAAATGTTACAGCGATCGGGAATTTCGTAGCAAAGCTTGAACCGCATCATTAATTGCAGGAGTTCATCTCGCATATCAGCATATTCGCCGCTTTCCCAAATGTTTTTGAGGTCATCTTTGGTAAAACAACCGACATTTTGTTTGACAGTTTGACTATCTAAAACTCTGTAGACGGCATCTGTACCCCATTCCGGTTTGAGGATAACGTAGTGTTTGAGTGTAGAATCTTCTTGAAAGTGGAGACAAACACCGAGATCATGTAGATAGTTGCTTAAGCGCAGCATATCTTTACGGTCTGTTAAATTATTGATTCGACAAAGAGTAAAGTATTCTTCAACGCTTATGTAATTTCGGGAATTGTTTTCTAGAGCGGCTCTAACTCTTACCCAGAGTTTTGGTAGAGGTGTACCCACGTGGTCAAGATTGCTGATGCAAAGTTGAATAGCCTTTTTAATCTCTGCCAAACCGCGATTAGTATCTAAATTAGTTGCCAGAATTTCTTTGAGGTTGTCAAATTCTCCTCGTAACTGCCCCTCATTGACTTCGCACTTACGGTCTTGTTTTTCGTTTTTGATGATGAAAACTGGGCTTTTGTCGCTCAAGAGTTCGACAACCTTTAGCCACCAGTAAAAATCAGTGTTTTCTTTGCGAGTGTCGGCAACTAAGACATATAGGGAACGTTTGCTGAGGAAAAATTGATGTGTTTGATGGTAGATTTCCTGACCGCCAAAGTCCCAGATGTTGACGCGAAAATCTTTGCCATTGGGCTGTGTAAAGTCCCACCGGATGACTTCAATGCCTTCCGTTGATTTTTCTTCTGGCTGGAGTTTATAGTTTTCGTTTTTAATTTTCTTGGCTAAAGAGGTTTTACCAGCTCCTCCTTCGCCAATAATTAAGAATTTTGCTTCGTAGAAGGGTTCTGTTTCGGTTGGATCTTGAACTCCGAAATAGAAATCGAGAATTTCATTCACATCACCCGGATCTTGACTTAAATCCTTCGACCCCAAAATCTCTGGTGGAATAGGAAGTGGATTTCTACGAAGATCCAGTTTTTCGAGGTTTAATAGTTGCCTGATTTCCGATGGCAGACTGCTCAGTTGATTGTTTTCGAGGTAGAGCTTTTGCAGGTTGGTGAGTTGGACAATTTCCGGTGGCAGACTGCTCAGTTGATTACTGTAGAGGTCGAGGGATTGCAGGTTGGTGAGTTGTCCAAATTTCGACGGCAGAGTACTCAGTTGATTAAAATCAAGGTGGAGGGATTGCAGATTGGTGAGTTGTCCAAATTCCGGTGGTAGATTAGTCAGTTGATTATTGCCGAGGTAGAGTGTTTGCAGATTGGTGAGTTGTCCAAATTCCGGTGGCAGATTACTCAATTGATTGTTGAAGAGGTTGAGGATTTGCAGCCTGGTGAGTTGTCCAAATTCTGGTGGCAGATTACTCAGTTGATTGTTGCCGAGGTCGAGGGTTTGCAACCTGGTGAGTTGTCCAAATTCTGGTGGCAGACTTGTTAAGCCTTCGTTAAAAAGGTCTAATGTTGTCACCTTATTTCTGACAGCTTTTTCAATAATTTGCAGCAGTTCTTCGTTAGTCATTTCGGGTTTTACAGAGGTGATGCCTGACGACGAGTTGCTGCTTGGACGCGCAGCAGAGATATTGAGTTAATTAATAATGTAGCCTGTATCAAGGATTGCATTTAGGCAATGTCTGATAACAAGCTCCTGCTCGTCTACGCTCGATATCAGGTTTTGTCCTTACCCACATTTTTGCAACAGTCAAAGTGTCGCACTGAGCCACATCCCGCCAAGAAATAAATTTCTTGGCTAATAGCTGAACTCCATTGAAGTGGACTGAAAATTTTACTTTTACAGAGTGTGGCTATCTACATTGCTTAAAATCTTGTCTTTAGTCCTCTTCAGAGGACTTTAGCTATTAGCCTGGGAATTTATTCCCAGGCGGGATGGCAACGAAGCTGAAGATTTATGCGGAAGATTTATAAAGATGTTGGTAATGATAAGCTCTTACGCATCTACGCTCCACCTCTGAACTCGAAGCTTGCGCCTTTTTACACCAACTGTCGAGCAAAAAGAGCGATCGCTCCACCTCCAACCCTCAAAGTTGCACCTTTGACCCTCGAAGTTGCGCCTTTTATCCTCGAAGTTGCACCTTTTTACACCAACTGTCGAGCAAAAAGAGCGATCGCTCCACCTCCAACCCTCAAAGTTGCACCTTTGACCCTCAAAATTGCGCCTTTTATCCTCGAAGTTGCACCTTTTTACACCAACTGTCGAGCAAAAAGAGCGATCGCTCCACCTCCAACCCTCAAAGTTGCACCTTTGACCCTCAAAATTGCGCCTTTTATCCTCGAAGTTGCACTTTTGAACACGAACTGTCGAGCAAAAAGGGCGATCGCTCCACCTCTAACCCTCAAAGTTGCACCTTTAACCCTCGAAGTTGCACCTTTGAACTAGAAGCTTGCACTTTTTTACACGAACCGTCGAGCAAAAAGGGCGATCGCCACAAACTTTGTAACCAACTTAGAGTAGTTGTAAAAATATAAAAAGTATTTAGTCCTTATCTTCAACTTGATATGAGCGCAGCAGATTTATTCCCAACCTTGCACAAGCTATCTCGTGCAGATAAACTCAAGGTCATGCAGTTTTTAGTTCAAGAACTAGCCACTGAAGAAGAAGCATTATCGTTACAGTCAGGAGTCACTTATCATGTGTGGTCTCCCTATAATTCTCATGAAGCTGCTCAGAAACTCGCTGCACTGCTAGAAGCAGACAGACAGGTAAACGATGCTTAATTCCCAAAGATTTCCCTTTGTTGAAAGTCGTGATGTGTTCGGGGATATCGATGCAGTACCAATATTACCCCTGAGATTAAGCTACAAAAATTCTGTCGTTAACCTTCCAGCTTTATTGGATACTGGAGCTAGTATTAATGTTTTACCTTACAGTGTAGGTATTCAGTTAGGGGCAACTTGGGAAGAACTAACAACCTCAGTGCAACTAGCAGGAAACCTAGCACCAGTTGAAGCAAAAGGGTTAATTTTAACTGCTCAAATAGCCAGTTTTGTACCAGTCCGATTGGTATTTGCTTGGAGTCTCACGGATAATGTGCCGTTACTTTTAGGACGGATGAATTTTTTCTTGGAATTTGATGTCTGTTTTTATCGTTCACAGATGGCTTTTGAACTGTCTCCTAAGTTGTAGGATTCACCAATCATGAAACACCTCGAAGGTAAAGTTACATTAGTCACAGGTGCAACGCGGGGAATTGGTCGGGGAATTGCGATCGCCCTCGGTGAAGCAGGTGCAACTGTCTACATTACTGGGCGCAGTTTAAACAATTCTTATGCCAATGATGACCTTTCCGGGACTCTTGCTGAAACACAATCAGCCGTTGAGCAAGCCGGTGGTGTATGCATTCCCGTCCAAGTAGACCACAGCGACGATGAACAGGTGCGTTTGCTCTTTGAACGCATCCAAAATGAGCAGAATGGACAACTCGATTTGCTGGTCAATAATGCTTACTCAGGAGTCAAGGCAATCAGAGACGCTTATGGGCAGCCCTTTTGGGATGGCGAGCCAAGTCTTTGGGATGCTAGCAATAATGTTGGTCTTCGTAGTCACTATGTAGCGAGTATTTTTGCAGCGCGGATGATGACTAAGCAAAAGTCTGGACTGATTTGCACCCTTTCTTCCTGGGGCAGTATGTCCTATCTTTTTAATACAGCATACGGTGTTGGCAAAGCAGCTTGCGATCGCCTCGCTGCGAATATGGCTGTTGAACTCAAGCCTTATAACGTCGCTTCAGTTTCCATTTGGCCGGGTATTGTTGGGACTGAGCAAATTTCCCAGATGGCGTCTGAAGTCAGCCAAACAAATGCTACTGACTTAAAAAACTCATTTTTTAGTAGCCGCTATAACTGGGAAACTCCCTTATTTACTGGAAGGGCGATCGCTAAACTAGCTGGCGATCCAAACATTATGCGTCGTACAGGACGCGTGCAAATTGTTGCCGAACTCGCTAACCAATATGGAATTGTAGATGAAAATGGCGATCGGCCTGCATCGTTACGTTCTTTGCGTTTTGTGCTGACAGCTGCATTGCCCGTACTGAGAAAGTATTCATGGCTGATACCTGATATTAAAGTGCCGTGGTCACTGTTGCTACTGAATGCCCTCAGTTCGCCTAAAATTTAATGAGAATTGTGGATGGGGTAAGAGTTAGAGGTTGTTTGAAAAGTCCTCTCCTTGGTTGCAAAACGTTCTATATCCGCCTAAATACCCCAATAAATTGGGGGAATTTGACTCGGTTCCCCCCTTTTTAAGTACACACAAGTAAAAGTACCCCCCTTAATCCCCCCGATGCATTGGCTACGGTGTACACACAAGTAGAATTCCCCCCCCCTTTCTAAGGGGGGAAACAAGAAAAATCCGGTTCCCTCCCCAATACATACGGGGAGGGTTAGGGTGGGGTAATTCAACGACTAGTACCGTAAGTCAAAAGTCAAAAGTCAAAAGTATTATCGAATAAGCTCTTGAACTGGATGAATCCACCTTCTATACTCGTGAATCAAGAATCGTCAGTTGAGTTTCGTTCCCCTGATCCCCCGGTTGGTGAGCGAAGTCGAACCACACCCCCCATGCCCAAAATAAACTATCCTCAGATATATAAAACTTTGTATCCTGACGCCGTGTGCAACTTTTTCTTAGCCCCCTTTTTAAGGGGGTTGGGGGATCTAAAATTTGAGTCATATCACACGAAGATCCCCCCTAGCCCCCCTTTTTAAGAGGGAACAAAAGAAAGTTGCACATCGCGTATCCTGAGTTTGATAGGTCTTAATAGTTCTTTTAAAACTGGTGCAAGAAGATTTTAGGTTAATTGTTGATTTAGTTTCAGTTTTGGCGGTTGCAGCCTGTGGCGGACTCTTGGCGGCACTTTTGCAGCAACCTGTGCTGTTGGGATATCTCATCGGGGGTATGATCGTCGGGCCAGCCGGACTGGGATTGATTAAAGAACTTATTCAAGTAGAGACTCTGGCACAGTTTGGGGTTGCCTTTTTATTATTCGCTTTGGGTGTGGAATTTTCCTTTGGGGAACTGAAGAAAGTAAAAGCGATCGCTCTTGGTGGAGGTGGACTCCAGATTGCTTTGACGATTTTGGTCACGGTTGCAGTCTGCGGCTTAACTGGAGCCTGGGGAGCATTACCAGCTAAGGGCATGTTTTTGGGGTGTGTTCTCTCCTTATCTTCCACGGCGGTTGTCCTCAAGTCGTTAATGGAGAGTAACGAAACAGAAACACCCCACGGGCAAGTGATGCTGGGTATTTTAGTAGTCCAAGACTTAGCACTAGGACTAATGTTAGCAGTCTTACCAGCCCTCAACCAACCAGCAGAAACTATTGGCATTGCAGTATTAACAGCACTATTCACCATTGGTTTATTTGCCGCTGGCGCTGTAGCTGCGGGGATTTGGCTAATACCGCCTTTATTGCGACTCTTAGCTCGGACTGAAAGTAAAGAACTATTTTTATTAGGCGTTGTAGCTTTATGTTTGGGCATTGCCCTATTAACAGAGCATTTGGGGCTATCGATTGAAATGGGGGCGTTTGTCGCCGGTTTGATGATTTCCGAGGTGGAATACGCCGATCAAACCCTGACTTACGTGGAACCACTGCGAGATATCTTTGCCAGTTTGTTTTTTGCTTCCATTGGCATGTTAATTGACCCAGTATTTTTGTGGAAGAACCTGGAATTGATTTTAGGGCTAGTGGCAATAGTTTTTATCGGTAAGTTTCTCATTATCACACCCTTAGTCAGACTGTTTCGCTATCCTTTGAAAACAGCCTTAATCGCTGGGTTAGGACTAGCACAAATTGGAGAATTTTCCTTTGTTCTGGCCAGTGAAGGGCAATCTTTGGGGTTGGTATCTCGGCAGATATATTTACTGATTTTGGGAACCACAGCAGTCACTCTCATCCTGACTCCATTTGTCTTGCGGTTAGTACCATTTTTATTTACCTTTGCCGAATCAATGCCCTGGTTGAAACCATATTTAGAAGAAGATCAGCCCCGTGATGTGTCAGAAGATTTACCTGTAAAAGACCATGTAGTAGTTTGCGGCTATGGACGAGTTGGCAAAAATTTAGTGAAATTGTTGCAGCAACACGACCTCCCTTTGGTAGTCATCGACCAATCAGAAAGTAGAATTCAGCAGTTGCGTGAGGCTGGGGTATCTTATGTTTATGGCAATTGTGTAAGTTTACATGTTTTAGAAACTGCTGGGGTGAATCATGCCAAAGGAATGGCGATCGCTCTTCCTGATCCCATGAGTACCCGTCTTTGCTTGAAACGCGCTTTGGAATTGCGCCCAGAATTAGATTTAGTTGTCCGTGCTACCCAGGATAAAAATATTGAAGTGCTGTATCAATTGGGAGCTAGGGAAGTGGTGCAACCAGAGTTTGAAGCTAGCTTAGAAATGGCAACTTATTTATTAACCAGTTTAGGCTTGTTGTCGCCTGCTGTAGTCCAACGAGAAATGCAGCAAATCCGCAACGATCATTATTTAGACTTGCGGCCAGAACGTTCTGCTTCGGAAGTAGCGCGGGATTTGCGCCAAGCAACCCGCGATTTAAATCAGCGTTGGTATCCTCTCCCATCTGGTTCACCGCTGATTGGTATGAGTTTAGAAGAAGCAGATATGCGCTACCTAACTGGAGCAAGTTTGATGGCGATTCGCCGCGCTAACGGCGATGAAATCGATTATCCTAACAATCAAACTCTTTTGCAAGAAGGCGATCGCTTGCTGGTAGTCGGAGCAGATGAAGAACTAGCAGCTTTGGCAGAATTCGCTAAGGGACAGGCCGCTGTTCCCGGAGAAAACAGTGCTTGTCAGTGGATTACAGTGAATGCAGATGCGTCAACGCTAGGTAAAACCCTAGCAGATTTAGATATCGCCAAGCAATATGGAGTACAAGTACAGGCAATCCGGCGCGATGGTAAATTTATCCGCTATCCTCATGGCGGTATGGACTTGCGAATTGGCGACCAAGTATTGTTATGTGGTAGCTTGACAGGTCTGAGTCAACTACAACAGTTATTTGGCATCGCCAGTTCAGTACCTCTTTCTCTTCCAGTAGTGAAAGCTGCTGAGACAGAAGCGCTGAAAGAATTTTTGGCTGCGGATAATGCGATCGATTGACTAATGGAACTCCAAGAAATAAAAACAACCGCTTCAAGTTGCTGACTGTAGTCACTGAATCTCGACTCACTTCGACGCCGCTCAGTGCAAGTCGCTCGATTTCGCCGTAGTCTAAATGAGCCGAAATGAGCCGAAATAAGCCGAAGTGTTGACTGTGAACAGTGGGATATTTTTTTATTTGGATGATAAACTTTCAAATATTTAATTTGCATACAGCTTTTAGATAAAACTCTTCTGGGTGGGCATCTTGCCCGCCCTGAATACGCAATTGAAAAATATATTAGCTTACTACCAGTCCGTCAGGAAAAGTTTTCTAATCACAAACTGAAAAGTCTGAGCGAAGGAAGCCTCTGCTCAGACTTTGTAAGAGATGATTAATAACTAATGACCATTGACTAACTTAGAGATTCCAAATAATCCCGGATGAGATTGCGGCGCTTGGGTTGGCGTAGTTTTTGCAAAGCCTTGGATTCAATTTGTCGCACTCGTTCCCGTGATAAATCAAGAGCGCGGCCAATTTCTGCTAAAGAATAAGGATGACCATCTGCCAAACCAAATCGCATCAAAATTACGTCGCGTTCCCGGCTAGTCAAATCTGACAATAGATGATGCAAGTCTCTTTGTAAAGATTCCCGCATTAACATTTCTTCTGGAGTTACATTGTCAGTTTCGAGTAATTCACCTAACTCAGTGTCTTTATCCTTTCCTACTTTGGTTTCCAAAGAGACGGAGCGAGGAACCCGCAATAAAACTTCACGCACTTGTGTAGGCGTCATTTCCAACTCAGTTGCTAGATCTTCTAAAGTCGGAGTGCGACCTTTTTCTTGAGCAATTTTGCGTTGGGCTTTTTTGATTTTGTTTAACTTTTCTGTAATATGAACAGGTAGGCGAATCGTGCGACTAGAAGTAGCGATCGCCCGTGTAATTCCCTGACGAATCCACCAGTAAGCATAGGTACTGAAGCGATAACCCTTAGTTGGGTCAAATTTCTCTACAGCCCGTTCTAAACCTAAAGTGCCTTCTTGGACTAAATCTAATAATTCTAAGCCACGATTTTGATACTTCTTCGCAACAGACACAACCAGGCGAAGATTAGCCTTAATCATGTGTTCTTTTGCTTGGAGTCCTTGGGACTGAATTTGCTCTAACTCTTCTACTGTCAACTTGGCGATTTCAGCCCAGCGACGTTTGCCATTTGCCAAAGTCGGTCTGAGATCCGATAAAATTACTTCAGCAGTAGCAGCCCATCTTTCCAAAGACGGGCGATGTCCTAGTTCCGAGGTCAAACGTTCTTGAACTTCAACTAACCTCAGATAAGGCGTAATCACTTCATCTCCTTGCTTTGCGGCATTAGCAAGTACTATCCGCATCCGCAAATAGCGCTGAACTTTTTGAGCTTCTGAAACCTCTTCATCCCGCCCTAACAACCTAACCCGACCAATTTCCTGAAGATATAGACGTACAAGATCTGTACTACGACGGTTAGTATTAGCAGCAAAGTTAGCATTGTCAACAGAAGCCATTTCTAGCTCTTGTATATCGTCTACTGATAACTCACTTTCATCAACTGTGAGATCCGAGTCCAAAACCTGGCGGGACTTTTGGGTATTGTAGGGGGCGTCTGCATAAAAAGATGTTGCTGGCATAAAACGTCTCAATGGCTCCAGGTAACAATAGATTAGGGTCAGCTAAGATTTCGGTCAGCTATTCAACTGTTGCTATTGTTCCCGTGATTCACGATGAACTAACACGGTACAGGATTCCATTACAAATTTTTTAGAAAATTATGGTAATGGTTTTATTGGATACAGTATTACTGAACTCAATCGGATACTAAGCTTCTGATTGAACCAATAGCTATTCAAATCCGCAGCTAGACTTTCAATATCTGAACTACTTAGTTAAGATTTCAACTTTAATGGTTCTTGATAGTTACTTTTGTAACAGAGTATAAACATAGCTCAGTGAATATGTTGTTTATAATTGGCATAGTCACATTTACACGGCTATAAAAGTAATATCCTGACGATTTACCAATTTTTTCTCAGGATTATTTGGTAATAAGTTTAACTAATAGCTCGTCGGAAACTGATTAGTGCTGGTAACACAAAAATCCTTTGGATGCGGACAGTGAAGAAGACGCAGAGAGTGGAACACGCAAGGACGCGGAAAAATTATCAAATACTCTCTCTATGTCTCTGTATTCCCATGTTTCCATATCTCCGTGTTTCAATCAGCTAATGCGCGTCTAAAGTATATAAACACTCTTGATGGTCGTTGACTGATGACTGTTGACGGGTTTTCAGTCATCAGTCATCAGGTAAATATACAAATTAAATGCGTAACAGCTTATCACCCTGTCACTGCGTCCCTGTGTCCCCGTTTCCGACTAGTAACTAGAGTTGTACTCAGGCTTGATATCCCGCAGCATTAGTTCATCAAGTGCTTGTCGGGGTGTGATTTCACCCTGAAGTAATCGATAAACTTCCTCGGTAATTGGGACAGCAATGTTTTGTTTCTTCGCTCGTTGCATCAAAACCCGACAAGTGTTAACTCCTTCAGCGGTTCCTTGTAAATTTGTCAGAATTTCTTTCAGTGTCTTACCACAAGCTAGCTGATAGCCTACTTGATAATTGCGACTTAAAGGACTGTTGCAGGTTGCTAACAGATCTCCTAGACCCGATAAACCATAAAATGTTTCCGTCTTTGCACCCCAGTCGTTACCAATGCGAATTATTTCTGTAAGTCCACGGGTGACTAAAGCAGCTTTAGCATTGGTTCCCAGTTGTAAACCATCGCACACACCAGCTGCGATCGCAATAACATTTTTCAGTGTTCCCCCAAGTTCGACACCCAGAGGATCTGGATTGGTATATACCCGAAAACGATGTGAAGAAAATACTAACTGCACTACTTCAGCAGCGGTGGGAATACTACTGGCCACCACCGTTGCTGCGGGTAATTCCATTTGAATTTCTTGAGATAAATTTGGTCCAGACAGGACAACTACTGCATGGTTAGGGAATGCTGTTTGCCAAATTTGCGACGGCGTACAGGTGGTTTGGGGATCTAAGCCTTTCGTTGCTGTGACAAAAATTGTCTCTGGAGAAACGGTAAAAGAGCGGATTTGAGAAGCAACATCCCTAACACCTGTCATTGAGATAGCCGACAGGACTATTTGGACATCTTTCATTACTGCTTCGAGAGTTTGGGAACCTTGACGCGACCAGACACGCACCTTATGGCCATTCGCGGCTGCTAGATTTGCCAGCGCCATACCCCAAGCACCTGCACCCAGAATTACAACGGATTTTGGATTTTCGATTTCGGATTTTGGATTAGTCATTACTCAAGAGTCCAATCTAAAATCTAAAATCGGTTGCGGGGATTACGTTCCATTAGTTCCCGAACTTGTTCAGCATGGTATGAACTTCTTGTCAATGGTGAAGAAATAACTTGTAAAAATCCTATTTCTTCCCCGAATGTCTTCCAAGCTACAAATTGTTCTGGGTTGATGAATTCATTGACTTGCAGATGTTTTTGACTGGGTTGGAGGTATTGCCCAATTGTTAAAATATCGCAATCTACAGATCGCAAGTCTTGCAAAACTTGGCGAATTTCAGCGTCAGTTTCACCGAGTCCAACCATAACCCCGGATTTAGTGTATGTGCTAGGAGAAAGTTGACGAGTTCGCTGCAATAATTCTAATGTGCGATCGTAATTTCCTTGGGGACGCACCCGGCGATACAGGCGTGGAACAGTTTCGGTATTGTGGTTTAATACCTCTGGCGCAGCTTCTAGAATTATTTCTAGAGCATCCCAATTGCCGCACAAGTCAGGAATTAGGACTTCAATTGTGGTGTTAGGTGAGACGCTACGAACCGCATTAATACACTCCACAAACTGAGATGCGCCACCATCTGGCAAATCATCTCGGTTTACAGAAGTGATTACCACATGATTAAGTTTCATCCGGCGAACAGCTTCGGCTAATCGTGTAGGTTCGGTAGGGTCTAGTGGTTTGGTTTTTTTCTCAAAATCAATATCGCAGTAGGGACAAGCGCGTGTACAAGCCGGACCCATAATCAAAAACGTGGCAGTACCAGCATTGAAACATTCGCCAATATTTGGACAGGACGCTTCCTCGCAAACTGTATTGAGGGCTAAATCCCGTAAAATGTCTTTAACGTTACCAATGCGCTCACGCTGAGGTGCTTTTACCCGCAACCAGTCTGGTTTTACAGTCACAATCCGCTTTTACCACTAAAGTTATACAAATTTAATCCTAGCAAGCAAACCCTGTGGTGAAGTGATTATATATAGATGTAATTTTGTTATTTGGTAGAGGTTATGATATTTTGGATCTATGATGGATGCCATTTTTATGGCGGGATGTAGCGCAGCTTGGTAGCGCACTTCGTTCGGGACGAAGGGGCCGCTGGTTCAAATCCAGTCATCCCGATTGTTGTTGTCGAATAACTAATTATTTGTCGTCGTTAACAAATTAATGTCGTGATTAACGAATTAATATCGCTGTTAACAAATTAATGTCATCAAAGTTGCTTTTGTAACCGTTAACAAATTAATGTCGCCGACTGTCTTTTTTGGGGCTGGTTCAAAATCAAGCTTCCCCAAAGTCTAATATAAACTTCATCCAGGTTCAAACCTGTGGTGTTTGCAATATTGCTTGAAAAGTTTATATACCAAGGGCTATTTATCAACAGACTGTTTAAAAACCTCCAGTTTTCAAAATGGACGTGGTTTAACTGCAAATATTCAGGATAATCCCGAACGAAGTGCGCCTTTCAACCCTCTTAAATAAAGTTGTAATGATGAAAAATTTTTTCAACCCACCCCTAGCCGGGATGGTTGTTGAAACCTGGTTTTCGTATTTATACGGGTTTTGATGTGCTTCTTTCAACCCACCCCTAGCCGGGATGGTTGTTGAAACATTACAGGGCAAGACTTGCGGATTAGGGAAATCCGCTTTCAACCCACCCCTAGCCGGGATGGTTGTTGAAACTGTCAAAATCTCGACATATCACAATTTCTTTGACCTGCTTTCAACCCACCCCTAGCCGGGATGGTTGTTGAAACTCGACCCGTCTAGTACCCTTGTTTTGCAAGCTGTCCACAAACACTTTTGTCAGGTCTGCTTTGAAGCATGTCCAACTGAAAATTCAAAAACTAAATTAACTGACAGTCTGATTTCTGAATTTACTGCTGGACAAGGGTTTTCAGTTTTTGGCGGGAGTCCAGGGATTTTGCCCACGCTTTGCCTTGCCAAAAAATATTTGAGAGGGTTCCCCCGACGAAGAGGGTGATTCAGTAACCACCACTGCGGTAAACCGCACCGTTACGAAAACGGCTAGGGCAAAAAGCCTTACTCTTTATTGCTGGGAGCGCACCTGTCCCTATTTTGCTATCCTTGTATAAACTTCTTTTTTCGTCGCTGAACAGGTCGGAAAATAATTGGTTTATCCAAGCTACAAAAAAGGGCATATCCTGTCTAGTCAAGCTAGATAGCAGCATCAAGAGCGGGCAGTTACCAGGGTCAGAAAGCATAACAGTCTTCCAACTGTCAAACTAACCCAGATTTTTCGCAATACAGAGGCTGTAAACAGTATGAATTGCGGCGCTGTTATTTTTCATATTAAGTTTTCAAGGTTCAGTATTTTATTTAGATTGATGAAGTAATTCTGCATTGATAAGCAATTAAGGCTAAATCCCGTGCTTGCTCTTGTGGACTACCTCTAATTGCTTGCTGTTGTGTTTCAATAGAGATTCCAACTTTTGCGGCTTGATTTTGGATATTCTCAATCAATCTTCCATAACTCCAGTTATGTACTTGTCGTCGGTACTCTTTAGCGTAATTTTTTTGACCTTCGATAAAACCGGGTATTTTTTTCTCAGCTTTGAGGAGAACTTCGCTTTGAATAATTTCCCGCATATCCCCAAGCTTTGGTATAACAATACTTCCAGCAGAGTATACTTTTGCAATTTCCACAATTTTTGTGGCTAGTAACCTGTCTAAATATTGTCCTAACTCGGATTCGCCAGAATCATTTGGTGCAAACTGTTTTTGAGATTTGTGACGTTCGTGAGAGAAGCGTTGTTTTTGCTGTCGTTGACGGTTAAGTAAGTTGTAATTATCACCTAGTAACTGCTTAACGCTGCGATAAACGAGGACTTTATTATTAGCTGCATCAAAAACAGCAATGGTTACAGGTTTTTCTAAACCAAGGCTAACACCAACTAGAATATTCGATTTACCTTCATATAAGGGTTTACTAGGACGAGGAAAGGGTGTATTAATTCTAGCAAGTGTAGATTGTTTACGGATGACATCATCTTTCTGTTGAAGGTTGAGTTTGCCTTTTTCTTCGGCTTTTTCTAACTTATTCTTAATATCTGCTGTTTTTTCTTCAATAACTTGTTGAGTTCCTTCAACAGTCCACATGCGAGTATCAAGAGAGCAAAAAAGAACTAAACGGTGTACGTTCCAAGGTTTTCCTTTACCTTCTTGCTCTAACCAAGATATTCGTCCAGAACGTAAAGTAAATAAGCTACTGGAATGTTGTTTTTTACCTTTACGTTTAGTTTCTTGGTCTTCTAGAAAGCGATGAAATAAATGAAGGTGTCTTTTGTCACAATATATTTCAAACTTAAGCTTTCCCAACCCGTTAAAACAAACAAAAAGTCTTTTCTTATCGTTGATTTCCCATTTCATGTCCTCAGTAGTTTCATAAACTACTGGGAAAGGAATAGAACTCGATTTTCTTAAAAGGTTGGCTTGCCACGATTTAGCTTCCTTTTCATCTTGGGCAACTTGCTGAACTGTTTGTTCTAGGGTCTCTAGCCATTTTTCACCAGTTAAATCTCGTCCTTTAGGAACTCGGCTTGTTAATTGGATTTTCAGCCGTTCAATTTCTATTTCTTTTTTTCGTCTTTGTTTGGTGTATTGTTCGAGGTCTTCTTCAACAAAACTTACCTGACAATTATTTTTCAGGAGGTAGACTAAGGCACATCTTGTCAGAGCATCTTCTGTTTGACGATAAGCTTCAAATAGACGGCTTGGTTTAATAGTTACAACTTTATCTGGTCTATCAGCTTTTTCATCTTTAGGCTTCCTGCTTCTTCTGCCTCTCACCTTATGATTTGTCTCATGAGTTTGATGTGTTGCAAATGAAGCTAATATTTCAGTTGATTTTGTTCTGATATTTTCTAAACTTGATTTACTTTCTTGCTCAAGTTCTACATCAGTTTTGAGCATTTCTAACCATCGCTCTTTCCCTTCAATTTTAAGCTGTCGTCGCCTATTTAAAGCTAACCAAGATTTGTATATATACGTGACTAAGGTGATTGCAGACGTATAAAAACGACCTGGTTGACCTATAAATGGTTCTTGGGTTTTGAGAGAATCACACAATTCTTTGATCGCAGTTTTGGGAACTTTTGCAGTTTTGACCCATATCTCGAATTCAGAATGTTTTCCTAATCGTTCCAATATTTCATTAACTAAGGGCGTATTTTTCTCTGCCATGAATTCCCAAAGATGGCGGAGGGTTTCCTCATCTGCAACTAGGCGACATTGAATCGTGATCACGCTCATAGATGCACGTAAGTATTGTTGTAATCAATAACCCAATTTAATTATGAGCTTAATGACGCAATAGCGTAAGAGCTAAATAGCGCAAATACATTTTTGTTAATATACTGTGCAAAAATTAAGCCCGGACAGGGACTTGGTGCTGGGATGACTGAAGAAACACGAGAAGTTAGGGGAAGAATCCCTAAAGAGTTAAAAATTGCATTTGAGATTGCCTGCGCTCGTTTGGAAGTAACCCAGACGGCAGCGCTGGAAGATGCTATTAAGGATTGGTTGAAAAAACAAGAGTCTGCATCTGCTGAGAAATAGAGTTGGCTTGGAAGTGTTGACTCTACTGCTAATCACCTAATATTTGGTGGTGATTTCTGGATCTAGCCTGTAAGCATTCCCATTACATAAATCCCCATCAGCATCCTCAACTAATTCAAGGCTTAAATTTTTGCCCATAGCTTTCCCAATTAGTTCCATTAACGCTTTTGCTCTTACTTGGAAAAATATTTCAAAGTCGTCGTTGCGTAAAATTTCTAGTTTGATCCCATGCGATCGCATTATTTCATCCAAGCTAGCTACCGCAGTTCCATGTAGCTCGAACTCTTTGAGGTAAGCTGAAGGTGCTTTGCTGCCGATTCTTTTATTGGTTTTGGCACTTAGAGGAGTGCGATTAACTAGGCAGTTATATTTTTTTGGATCAATGCCTTGTTTGCGACACCATGCTACGGGGAAGATGTGGTGCGAGTCGATTTGTTCTTCAAAATAAACAACGTCGTTAATTTCTTCGCCTGTAATCCAATCTACTGCGCCTTCACGCCTTAGTAATGCCGCAAATCCCTGATAAACTGCGCCAAGTCGCTTTCTGACGCTAAGAAGTCGTTCATACGAGAAATTTGCTTGCGTGATACCAAAGGGAACGGAACCACCTTCAATCCATGCTGGTACTTCGACAATATCGCGTCCAGCTTGGGAATCGTGCCAGTGGGTATAAATTTCACCAAACATTCCGCACCACAGCCAACGCTCTAACATGGAACGTACTTGAAACGAACGAGAGCGATCGCCAATAATGGTTAAAATTGCACTTAAAGCAACTAACTGGATAGGACAAGCAATATCATCAGCATCAAAGATTTTTTGACCGCGTAAAAAACGAGCCGCTTCTTCAAAACCTTTATTAACTGGGTCAGCCCATATTTGATATTCTTCTTTTGTTAATTTTCATACTTCGGTACGACCACAAGCAACACCAGGTAATTTATCTAAATTCCAACCCTGTTTAGCTGCTTCGATTCTTCGAGCGTAACCAGCTACTAAGGTAACAGCTTGCATAAAGTCGGTACTACGAACCTTCCGCAAAACCTTGAATGTTTGAAAGCGATTTTCGCGGTGTTTCCAATCATCTCGAAGGCTAAAATCACCCACGCAGTAACTCGAACTCATTAAATCGAAGAAATTGAGGTCGCATCCGGTTGTATTAGTATCCTCAAAAACTTGGCACACTGCATCTTTTGGCAATGAGTCACGTAGTTGAATGACTGGTATTTGATAATGCTCAAATTTTTTGATAACTTCTAATTCTAAAGTGTCAATTAGTTCGAGTTTTTGAGAGTCGTACTGCCAATATTTGGAAAACTTGCTGCGCATGACCTTACTTGATCTGAGTAACATATTTAGTCACGATTCATGACTATGTTAAAGATATTATGAGCCACGATGTATGTAGAAAAGCAGTGCGATCGCTGATTATTGCTCAGGTATTATTTGCATCTTGAATAACAAGGGTAATATTATTTTTTTTGTGCGTAGACATAACTAGGTGTTAAGTTATAAAACTAACTAGTAAAATAGCAAGCAATGAGCAATGAAGCTAATACCTGCCGTAAGTATGTTGAGCCAAAACTAAGAGATGCAGGGTGGGAAAAAGAGCCTCACGATTATACTGAGCAGTATTACTTCACTAATGGCAAAATTCGCCCCAAGAACAAGCGTCAACCTCGTGGTGAACGAAAATTTACAGATTATTTGCTGCTGTATAACGGAGAATTTCCCTTAGCGGTAGTAGAGGCGAAAAGGAAACACAAAACTCCTGATGAGGGACTGGAACAGGCAATAGACTATGCCAATCTTTTAGGGGTGAAGTTTGCTTACTCGACTAACGGACAAGGAATTGTAGAGTTTGATTTCATCACGGGTAAGCAGTCTGATGTGATGGAATCGTTTCCCAGTCCTGATGAACTTTGGCGACGATTAACTGGGTCAGGGAAAGAGCAAATTAGAGGAGACATAGCAGAAAAACTGTTAACTCCGTTTTATCCAATTCCAGATAAACCACTGCGCTACTATCAACGAAATGCTATTAATGCTGCACTAGCGGCAATTTTCAAAGGTCAAAAGCGCCTACTGCTAACAATGGCAACGGGAACGGGTAAAACTAGTGTTGCTTTCCAAATAGCTTGGAAACTGTCAAGTTTGGAGTGGAATACTTCTGGAGAATCTCGTTCTCCTAGAATTCTGTTTTTGGCAGATCGGAATATTTTGGTAGATGATCCCATGAATAAGGATTTTTCTGCCTTTAATCAAGAGAAAATTTACAAAATTCAGGGGGAAGCGAAAAAAGGACGTGACCTCTACTTTGCTATTTATCAAGCAATTGGTGATACACAATATAGCTTTGGACTTTACAGAGAATATAATCCTGATTATTTTGACTTAATTATTGTTGATGAGTGTCACCGAGGTAGCGCCAGGGATGAAAGTAACTGGCGACAAATTCTAGAACATTTTGAACCTGCGTATCAGTTAGGACTTACAGCAACACCGCTACGCGATGATAATGTTGATACCTATCGCTACTTTGGCAATCCCCTTTACACATATTCCCTCAAACAAGGGATTGATGATGGTTTCTTAGCTCCCTATCGAGTTTATCGAATTACTACCCGTTCTGATCGGGAAGGATGGCGACCTAACGCTGGACAGATTGACCGCTATGGAAGAACAATTCCCAATGAAGTTTATCTCACTCCAGACTTTGAGCGAAAATTGGTCAGAGAAGCCCGGACAAAGGCGATCGCACAACACATCACTGATTTTTTGAGAAGCGGTGATCGCTATGCCAAAACCATTGTCTTTTGTGTGGATGAGGAACACGTTAAGGCAATGATTAAAGAATTACGCAACCTCAACAGCGATATCACCAGAATAAATCCTGACTACATAACTCGTATTACCTCTGATGCTGGTGATGTTGGTAAGGGGCATCTCTACAAATTTAAAGATGTCTTGGATGAAACTCACATTATTGCTGTTACAGCTAAGTTGCTAACAACAGGGGTAGATATTCCCACCTGTAAAAATGTTGTGCTTGCCCGTGTTATTCGTTCAATGACAGACTTTAAGCAGATTATTGGGCGGGGAACCCGTGTACGAGAAGAACGGGGTAAACGGTCGTTTAATATACTCGATTACACCAATAGTACGGTGTTGTTTGAGGATAGAGATTTTGACGGCGAACCCGCCCTGATTAATGAATCAGAGATAGATGATAATGGGCAAATACTCTCTGAACATGAAGAGGAATTAGAGTCAGCAGAGTTAGAAGAGGAAGCAGACGACTTGGAAGACGATGAAAGGTCTGGATTTCCGGGACTTCCAGATGATGATGACACACCACCTCGGAAATATTACGCTGACGGGGGAAGCGAAGAGATTGTTGAAGAAAGAATTTATGATTTAAATCCAGATAATCAACTGCGCTTGTCTCGATTAATTGACTACACCAGAGAACAAGTTCGCATCCTGTATCGTTCAACTATAGAAATACAGCAACGCTGGGCAGATCCAGAACAGCGTTCAGAAATTATTGAATTGTTAGCGGATAGGGATAGGGATATTGATTTTGATGAGTTAAAACAAGTTACTAATCTTCCCGAAGCTGACCCTTTTGATTTACTATGTCATATTGCCTTTGATGCTCCGGTGCTGACTTGCAAGCAACGGGCTGAAGCGTTGCGTCGCCGTAAGGTTGATTTTTTTGAACAATATGGGGAAGATGCTAGGGCAATTTTAGAGATTATTTTGGACAAGTATGCAGACAAAGGAGTTGATGAGTTTAATATCCCAACCACATTTAAGGCTAACCGCGAGTTTGATAAATATGGGAATGTGGCTGAAATCGCTCAACGATTTGGTGGGGTTCAACAACTTAAAGAAGCCGTGAATCATCTGCAAAGTTTACTTTACACTGCATAGTTTTTTTTTATGAATAATAATGAATATAAAAACTTGTATGATCAGCTTAAAAAAATACTGAATGAGTATAACTTAACTTGGGTAGTCGAGCAGGTTAATGAAACTATTCGTGAGGGTAAAATAGTTAATGTAGAAGAATCACTCCCTAGAAAATCTAAAACGAAAACACATAGAATAAAACAAGAAAATTTTTCTGAAAAAGAAAAACTATTTCTTTTAATTGATGCTTTTGAAAGGATAATATTAGACTCTTCAGAAATAGAAAATGAACTGAATGAGTTTTTGACCGAAGAAAATCGAGAATCAATACTAGATCCAAAACTACTATTTTCTGAGGAAGATGATGAAGATTATCAAGTTATTTTTTATACTGATTCTGTGAAAGTACGCCAACAGATAGCGATGGAGCTAAAAAATTTACTTGATATGCTGCGAAAAGAGGTTAATAAGTAATGCCTGATACTTCATCTTTAATGCAAGGAATTAGAAGTAGGTTAGGACATTTAATTCCACTAGGGTTCAATACAGCAACTGATTTATCTGACCTATATGAAGCTTACGTTTTTAGTATTTTGATTAGAGCCGCCCAAAATGAAGGCGGCAGCATCAGCTATAAAGATGCTCTTGGACAAGATGCTCAATATCTAATTTTTCGTCGGAGTCCAGGACAGATTTACGTATCAACTCAAGCTTATACTCATGCTGTAATAAAATTTGATCATAAGCCAACATTAGAAGCCCACGTAGGCATCAGAGTTCAAGGACGTTCGCGGGTTTCTCATGAGTGTGACCTATGTGTTTTATTAGAAGATGAAGCTACTAACTGTAGAAATAACTTATATGAGCCTAGACATAACAAAGTAATTATTGCTGTTGAATGTAAATACTATACATCTGAACTTCCATTACATTTAGGCAGAAGTTTTATAGGATTAGCTTCTGATTTAAGGGTAGAAGAAGAAATATCCCTCTTCTGTCACTCTCCGAGATAAGCAAGTAGTAACAAAGTGAAATTATCCAGAAGCATAACAGGTTTTAAATTGATTCATTGCACTAATTAATTGATTGAATCCCAGCAATAATTTAGAATTTGGGAAAATATGTATCCAGGGATAAATTAACCAAAATAGTAAGAGTGGTTGGGCAATGAGACGCAGATTATTTAGAGTATTTTTCCATCCGCATTCATGGTTCCATTGTTGATGATTAGAAAAATCAACATCACTATTTTTTTGAACCTCAGCTTCAATTTGACGAGATTTATTTAAGCTTAAGAAGGCTGGAGAATTTAAACTAATCATTGTGTACACACAAAAAATAATTTCCCACCACCTTTCTATATGTTGAAAATTTGTGAACCGATAATCTGTCCAGCCGAGTTCCTGTTTACACTGTCGAAATCCATATTCTACCCAGGTTCTTAATCCATATAAATCGCCTAAAGTTTTTTTGAGTTTTCCTTGAAGATTTGTCATCACAAATGTTGTAGAATTTTCTGGCATGGTTTCTGGGTCAGTAGTTATTTCCCAGTAAGTTATGGCTCTTTTTTTACCATAAATTATTTCCCTAATGTATCGGGTTTCTGATTTTTGATTGCTAAATGTTCTTTCAAATTTACACCACTTATTAGCCCTAACGCTTTGTCCTGCTGGCAACCAGACTCCATGATTACTTCTTATTGCTACGACATAATCTAATTTATATTCAGCTACTTTTCTAATAAATTGGCTACTTTCACCATATAAACTATCTGCCAGTACCAGTTTAATGTTAAAACCTGATTCAATTAATTCTGTAATGATGTCTGACGCTAACTCTATTTTAGTTTTATATTTATCCTCCTCTTTTAACGTTCCTTTGGGTTTGAATACTTTTACAGTTAATGGAAACGTTATATTAGAATAAACTCCATAGGCATTGACTGAAACTATTCCATTATCGACTTTTCCTACACTTCCTAGATATTGCCTGGCTACATAATCAGTCTTTTTACCTTTTTTTCTATCTCCGGTTTCATCTATTACTACTGTAATCGCATTTCCATTTAGTGCTTTTTTAAGTTTATTTAATCTTAGTTGTTTTAATTTATCTACTGACCAGTCTGAATTGGCTAAAAAATGATGTAATGACTGTGCGGAGTTTATACTTACGACTTTCGCTATCTCTGGTAATGATTTTCTTTTAATTTGTGACATTATTCCCAGATGTAAATATTTGAAGCATTCATAATTTCTTACTTCTTTAAACAGGTCTTTATACTCTGCACAATATTCATCTATGGTCGCAACTGTTGGGTGAGCATCTCTTGCCAAATGTTTCAAAATTTGTAATTCTACATCCATTGCCCTACTTACCTTTCAGGGTTTTCTTTTTTTATTCTTTTATTTAGAATAACCGGAAAGTGACAGAAGAGGGATACCAGCATTCCCACAAATTTGTTATTTTTTGACCGTTCTGGACAAACGAATGAAATTTGGTACTATGAAATTCCATTACCAGAAGGACGAAAAACTTTCACAAAAACTAAGCCGATACAGGATGAAGATTTTGCTGAATGTGTGGCATGGTGGAAGAATCGAGAGGAGAATGAACAAGCTTATAAATATAACTTTAGGGAAGCTTATAAGCAGGCAATAAAAGAAGCAACGCCTCATTGGGATGCTGGTAAAAAAGCAGAGGAAACGGCTAATCAGCTTGCAAAGACAGTTAAGGAATTAGCTGAGAAAATCCAAAGTTTACAAAATTCAATTTTGGATTTTTCCCTACCTAAAGAAGTTACACAGATTAAGAATAAGATTGAGTTACTTAAAGATGAAGTGAAACAGGCTCAAACTGAGGAGCAAATTCAGCGCGAGATTGCGAAAAATGAGAAAGCTAAAGGAGATGCTATTTACTGGGTAATTTACAATATTGACCGAAAAAATCCAAATGTTCAGCAGGATTTTGAGCATTTACCGCCTGAGCAGTTAGTGGCTGATATCTTAGAGAAAGATAAGCGAATATCTGAAATTATGGCAGATATTAAGAGTATGTTGGAAGGTTAGATTCGCTTGCTGATATAAATACTTATCTATGTTAAAACTGACATTTAAGCAGACTCCAGCAGAATTAATGGTTCGGGCTGCTTCAACTATTATATTTAATACTTTAAATCAATTACACTACCCATCTGTAGCTCTTTCTGAACTTGCCGAAAATCCACAATATGGTTTTACCGCTAGTGCGTCAATTGAAGAAGTAGGAGCAAAATTTGTTCGGATTACTGATTTAAAAGATGGTGGAATCAATTGGGATACTGTACCCTATTGCAAATGTGATGAGCCAGAAAAGTATCTGATCTACCCTAATGACATTTTGTTTGCAAGAACTGGTGCAACAACTGGAAAAACACATCTTGTTAAAGAAGCTCCATACGCTGTTTTTGCTTCCTACTTGATACGAATTCGTCCAAAACGACTGGTAGAACCTGAGTATCTTTATTCATTTTTTCAATCTGATGCTTACTGGACACAGATTTTAGATGAAAAGGAAGGCTCTGCACAGCCTAACGTCAATGGTCAAAAATTGATGAAGATTTTAGTGCCAATGGTTGATAGTGAGATTCAGTCAGCTATCAGCAACTTTTTGGAGGTTGTGAGGAAACGACAAGATGGTAGTTTTGAAGAACTGCCAGAACTCCCACCCCCGCTAGAGCAACAACGCCGGATTATGATGCGGGTTGAGGAACTGGTGGGGAAGGTTGAGGAAGTGCGATCGCTACGTCAAAAAGCACTAGAGGAAAGTAATCTGATTTATAAAAATCTTGCTAGACAAATTTTTGATAATTATATAGAAAGTAGCATCTCTATAGAAAAGTTAGTAGGACGTGCAAATCTTAAGAATGGAAAATCTATCAGGGCAACTGAGCAAGCATCAGGAATTAAGTGCATAAGGCTATCAGCAATCAGAAATGGTCAGATAGATTGCACTGACTCTAAGCCAGTACCCATGAGTCACGAAGAAGCACAACAATATTTAGTCAAAGCTGAAGATGTTTTTATCGTTCGTGGAAATGGTAGCAAACATTTAGTTGGTCAAGCAGGGATTGTTAAAAAGTTTGCAGAAGGAACTATATTTCCTGATTTATTTATCCAAGTCCCTTTAGATTGCCATAAAATCTTGCCCTCATTTTTTGTAGCTTGGTGGAATAATCCACTAATGCGAGAAAAAATAATTGAAGTTGCTAAGACAACCTCTGGTATATGGAAAATTAATCAGGGACATATTGCTTCTTTCTCAATTCCAGTCCCACCTCTGCCCGAACAACACCGCATCGTCACCTACCTAGATGAACTACAAACCAAAGTAGACAGAATGAAACGGCTTAGAGAAGAAGCAATAAAAGAACTTGATGCGTTACTACCTTCTATCTTAGATAAAGCTTTTAAAGGAAAATTTTGAGGAGAGAAGCTGCTATTAACTCACTACTGATTAGGTGGATAAATTTCTATTTCGCAGTTATTAGCCAAAAACTTAGCAATTGAGTTGGTTTTTTTACCTAAAACAACAGCATGAGCATCATTACCTTCAACTGGCTCATGGCAAATTTCTAACCCTTTTTCTATGATCAATTGAGCTTTTATAGATACAACAGCATTTTTACCTATTTTTTTAGCTCTGTTATAGCTTTCTTCTATTGTTGTTAGAGAAAGTATATCTACAGACATCTCAAAATCTCTAAAAGCTGCTGAAGTTGGTCTATTTTCCTCTGGGTGAATTTGACCTGGATGCAGCCACCTCAGCAGCTTATCAGAGGGCTTTACTTGATAGGGTTCAGCCATTTATTAACAGTCGAATTTAAATAGCCAATCTAGTATAGGATATAACTCCTCTAGATGGAATTCTCCTTCGATGTCTAAATTGCCTTCAGTCTTCAAATATTCAAGTTTATCCTCTGCTGACACGGGAATATAAATTTCTAACTGTCTGAAATGGAAACGTTTACCAGCCCATTCAAATAAAATCATACCATCAGAGCATGGGGCGATAAACGGTTCAACCTTTGAAAAATCAAGCCCTCTATTAATACAGTAAGTACGGAAATTAGAGTAGAGGTTGAGAGCTAAATCAATCTGTTCTTTAGAAAACTTAGGAGCATCATAACCATCCCACTTATCTTCCAAATCTGACAAGTGAATAATTCTTTGATAAGCATTAGTATTTTTCTGCCAGTCAAAAACCTGTTGCTTACGTGTATCGATAAACAAGGAAGAATTTCTTATATCGTAAACACGGTTAAAAGTTAAATACCTTAAAATAGCAGCTTTTGAAGCAGATGACACAGGAAAAACACATTTCGTGTAGGTTGTAGAAACAGGATAAATTTGCTCTGCTGTTTTATAAATTGAAGTGGTATCCTTCCCTTTAATACCATTGAGACTGGTATCTCCCCAAGCGATTTTGTTCATATTGTTACCCTTGCTATCACTCTCAAAAAGCTTCTTCTACAAAAGAAATAAAAATCTCAAAATCACCCTTACAATATTCTATAATATTTTTTACATAAGATATTTTTTCTGGGTAAGTACCGTTAATTAATTCTCTATGAAAATTTGCTGAAAAGTTAAGTACATTTACTAATTCGTTATTAGGATTTTGTTGAATAATTGCTTCTTGTATAGCAATTATTAAGTTAGCACTATCTAACTGATATGTGAATTGAACAACAGCATTTGGTGACTTACCTTGAAAATTTGCCCATTTTCCTTGACTAATTAATTTATTTAAAACAGTATCTTGATTATCTTCTTTATCTGCTATAAGAAGATGAGCATTTATATTAATTCCCACAGCTCTATAATCGGAAGCAGGAACGATATCAATATACTTACATGAAATTTCTGGGATTTGGAACACTAGATTATTATTATCTAATGCTTCCCAGAAAGTGACTCTATCAGACTGAGCTACTACATTAACTCCATTTTTGAACACAACTTGAGATAGAGCAGGGGTACAAATCGGCGGCATTGCCAACTCCCAGTCAGGCGGTACAATTTGGTTGTACTTCAAAAAGTCAGGATTCAAGATTGATGGATTTTGGTTATCCGCCACCACCACAATCGAAAAATCTCTAACTTCCACATTTTTACTGAGCATTAGACAATTAACCCTCACCAACGGCTAAGATTACACAGGACTGAGTAAGACAACCTCCTCATACAACTGTAATATAACTACACGACTAGCGAGTTGCTTTCCAGCCACTTTGCAATGCTATATATCTATATCATCCTAAAAATGTACCTTTTTATCAGAAAAAGCAAAGAACTTTAAATACATCTTAAACAGACTTTTTATGCTATGCCATCCATCGAAGGGGCAGAAACACGTCTATTAAAGGCAGGACTTACGCAACTGGCACAAGCAATGGTGCGCGAAGCGCACCGAGCGCCCAAAAACTACACAGAAGACATAGCAATCTCTGGACGTTTTAATTGCTCAATTAAATAATTAGAAAGCAAATTGTGCTTGAGCTTGTAAATAGTTTGACCTGTTTGATAAGCTAAACTTTTCAGTTTTAGCCAAACTAACATAGTGCAAGCAATATGATTTCTTTGAAGACGGGCTTTACGGCATTGACATGATTCAATGCCAGTTAGTTGCTTTATTTCTCTATGAAACTCCTCTATTTTCCAACGGATTTTACACACCTGTTGTGTAACATCAGTAGAACTTTGAGATAAATCGTTGGTTGCGACATAATCCGTCCTATCGGTAGAGATAATAACCCGGAAAAGTTTCACTTTTTTATCAGCAGGGAATCCTTTAATTTTTATGATTTTACCACATTCTAAATCTTCATTACTCCATTCTAAAGATTCAATATTTTTATATTTTTCTTTACCAAAACTATCATCCAATAAACGATTAGTCTTTAAACGACAATAATAAACTTTATTTAAACTATCGATATAAAGCATTAAATTATTGACTGCATACCAAGTATCCATCAAAACTGTATCGAAAGGTAGAAGCTTTTGATATACAAGCCCTTGCAGCATATTTTTCACATGGTCAATCTTAGTTAAACCATCATTGTCTGGATTGAAAATACGATAATCTATTACCCAGAAATTGAGATTTTTAGGATTAACATATATGCAATTTACTATTCCTATCCCTCTAACAACACCATGTTCATTACCACTATACTGCCTTCGGACTATTTCTATTTCCTCAGAAAATCTTTTATCTAAAACTGTATCATCAAATATAATGTAAGCATCCTCGTCAGCGACAATTAAATTTTTGACATTATCCCAAAGTAAACGAGGAGTTAATTTTTCATTCTTTAAATAATAATTGATTTTATCATGACTAATATTTTCCAAATATTTTGCTAAATTAGTCATTATATAGTTAATTTGGCTACTAAGTAAATATTGACAATAATTAAGTTTAGTAAATCTCATCACTAACCAACTTTTTGATGCACCTTCTATCAATTTTCTCATAAAATTTTGAACAACAAGATACATCATTGATTATTGTTACTAATTCGAGTAAAGCCAATCAAACACATTCTCGCTAATTAAATACGTATGTACTACTAATTAGCGATCTCACTGTGCCAGTTGCGTAAGTCCTGAAAGGTTTTCAGCCACAGAAAAAAAGTTTTAGATATCGCCCCTATTAAGATGAAATGCGGCTATGAAACACGAAATCCTAACCCTAATAGGCAAAAACTGTATTACACCTGGCGATGGTCAGAAGGTGTACGATTTGGTTCATCCAGAATTATTACCACTTCATGAGGTTGAGCTAGACTTTGCAGGAGTAGAAATTTTTGCTTCCCCGTTCTTTAACTTTGCTATTGGACAATTACTTCGGGATATTAAGCCAGAAATTCTAAACAGTCTGCTTAAGTTCTCCAATCTAAATACGGTTGGTAAGCAAATACTCAAACTAGTAATCGAAAATTCCAAGCGGTATTACTCCGACCCTGATTTCCGTAGTAGAGTAGACCAAGTTATCAGCGAACAAGCAAATACACAGTAATGCCAGTCAACTACACAGTTCAGGCTGAAGTGGTTGATATCCGGTCTGACGCTCCGAAAAATGATGATATTTTCTTAGTAGATATAAACGCCTGGTATTGGTATACCTATACTAATGCCAGTATTTCATTTCGTCCTTATCAGATTACAGAGTATCCTTCCTACATTGCCAAAGCCATTTCTGCTAACTCATTGCTTTTGTACTGCGGTCTTTCATTGGCAGAATTAGCACACAACATTGAGCAAACAGAAAGAGAAATATTTTCTTCTACATTAAAATCTAAAGAATACCGTCATAACTTCCCAACCGAGAGAGCAAAAGTTGTAGCCGAGGTTCAAGCCGCTTGAAGTCAGGTGATATCTAGTGCTGTATGCACAGATGTTTTGGTTAGCGAAGAAACAAGCAATGGGGCGCTAACCAGATTTCAAACCCAATTACTTGACGGCTACGACTTGCGGATACTGCAAGCGTTGGACAAAGCTGGAGTTACACAAATAATTACCGATGATGGTGATTATGTGACTGTCCCAGGTATTAAAGTTTTTACTGCAAATAGTGGTGCGATCGCAGCAGCGAAAAGTAAAGGCAAACTTCTGGTTAGATGAAATGCGACCACCTCAATCCTCTAAATCTGCTTTTGACATTCTGTCATCTCCGCAAAAGTGAAGACCATACACTACCGTAACTTTATTGGTGAAGCAGGTGCTAGGAAGACAAATTGATCAAGCGATCGCTTGATGCTGTAGAGTTTGGCTTGGAAAGTGCGATCGCATCCTGAAAAGCAGGTCACCCCTTGATTACTGTGTGGTTGGATCATACCAATTGGAAAAATGATTACAAAAGATGGATTCAGAAAACTTAGACAGAGAAAGTAACTCCCAAGTCAAAATGGTATTACATTTATCTGTGGCTAGTGAGCAGGTTAACGAAGTAAAACAACACCCAGATGCTTTTCTTAGAGCGAAGAGTGCTAGCAGCTACACTTGAAAAAAGTATATGAAAAAATATATGTAGAGTGAAGAGTAAGATTTTTGAAGCTTTGAGTGATTGAGGTATGAGAAGCACTGTAGTAAGCTAGTAGCTTTCCCAAAGGAGATTGTTTATGGGCAAACCATATTTCTCAGAACTTCAGCAGCTTGCAGATACTTACTCTATAGCAATGACTTTAAATATTGATCGCTTAGTTGCTGCTGTCGCATCGTCAGCGTCGCTCCCTCTACTCGTGACTGGTTCAGGAGGAGCGCTCACAGCCGCGCACTTTATGAGTGCTCTTCATCAACGATTTGCACAGACAGTTGCAAAAGCAGTCACGACTCTCGATTTCATAGAGAGTAGTCCAGTAACGAGAGAAGTAGCAATTTGGTGCTTGAGTGCAGGAGGTAAAAACTCAGATATTCAAGCCGCTTTTAAAACGGCTGTCCTCCGTGAACCTCAACATTTATTTGTACTATGTGCAAAGAGCGGGAGTCCACTCTCGCGTCTTGTTGCGCGGTATAGTTACGCGGGGATTTTTGATTTTGATTTACCGTCTCAGAAAGATGGCTTCCTAGCCACCAATTCACTACTTGCCTTTTTCGTTCTTTTGGCACGAGCCTATCATCAAGTTTTCGATACTAGCAAAGAACTTCCCGAAAACCTAGCAGAACTCTTATACGATGGAAAAACTGCCAATGAGTACCACTCGCTACTCCGGGAATATTGTATTTCATTGTGGGAACGTGACTATATTTCTGTGCTGTATAGTATCCCTACACACCCAGCAGCTATTGACCTGGAATCTAAGTTTGTTGAAGCAGCATTGGGTTCATTACACCTTGCTGATTACCGCAATTTTGCTCATGGCAGACACCATTGGCTTGCCAAGCGTGGAAAAAGCACAGCCTTACTTGTATTAATAACGCAGGCAGAAAAAGAACTTGCAGAAAAAACCCTTCAACTACTTCCATCAGATATCTCTATAGTACAATTGTACTTTGCAGGAAATGAAACAGTTGCGGCGATCAAAGCTCTAGTAACTTGTTTTTACATTGTATCTTTTGCTGGAGAGCGTCGAGGTATCGATCCAGGCCGTCCTGGAGTTCCACCCTTTGGACAGCAACTATATAATCTTCGTGCCTTGGGTACTCCATCAGTAAGATTTGGTAAAGATACTGACATTGCAACCTTCTGTATCATGCGTAAAACGGGTACTATTCCTGAAATTCTTACTTCATTTGGAGAGTTAGATTTTTGGCGACAATCCTATGAAGAGTTTATTCAAAAAATGCAAAGGGTTTCTTTTGCTGCCATAATCTTTGACTACGATGGAACTCTGTGTGATGGTAGCGATCGCTTTGGTAGCCTTAGTAGCAAGATGACCAAGGAACTTTCACGTTTGCTAAAAGCAGGCATTGTTATTGGGGTAGCCACAGGTCGAGGAAAATCTGTTAAAGAAGCTCTTCGCGAAGCTATCCCCAAGCGATACTGGCAGCAAATATTAGTAGGCTACTATAACGGAGCAGATTGTGGGCTTTTAGATGATGACCAGCACCCTAATTTCTCAGAAAAACCATGTATTGAGTTGGCACCATTAGCGGAGGCGTTTCAAATAGACATTCGACTGCCAAAAATGGCACAAATTACAGTTCGTAAGAAGCAGATCACAGTTGAAGCAAAATCTCTTGCACCATAAACAACAATTTGGTCTTTAGTCCAGACAATAGTTCATGCCACTAATTCTCCAAATGTAACTATAGTCAGGTCTAGTCACTCTATTGATGTATTAGCGCCTGGTGTATCCAAATCTACAGTTGTAGAGCAGGTTCGCAGGATGTTGGGTATCTTAGGAACAGGTGAAGTTTTGTGTATTGGCGATCACGGTATGTGGACTGGTAATGACTTTTATCTGTTGAGAGAGCCATTTTCCTTGAGTGTGGATGAAGTTTCGCCCGATCCTAAAACTTGCTGGAATCTTGCACCTCCAGGATTTTGAGGAGTGCAAGCAACTCTTGCTTACCTAGATTGCCTGCAAATTGTTGATGATGGTATACATTTTGATTTAGGACAAATTGCAAGTAAAAACCAATGAAAGATGAGTTGGCAGAGCGGCTTCTAGCGGAAGTTATGGAATGGACATCAGAAAATGTTGCTAATGAACGTCCTTCACTTCAAGCAATGGCTGCTTACAAATATGACCAATATCAGCAATTTTCAACTGGGAGAAAATTTGTTGAAAGTCTAGCTTTATGGCTCAAACAATTCTCCAAAAATGAGCGGAAAATTGCTTACGAATTTGTGAAGAAACGGTTAATTTTTTGTTCTTCAGCAGAAATGGAACATCTTGTAGCAATTGCATATCCAGATTTTATTAGACCAATTTTATTGGATTACACAGCTAAAGAATCTGGCATTCCCAAAAACTATATTAGCCGACTTGCAGATAGCCAGGAATTTAAAGTACTTCGACGGCAATGTCTTTTTCTAGGTTTAAGTGATGGAGCACATACTGATATATTCCGTCGCAGCAATCGAGAACTGAGTCATGAACAAATATGGCAAGCTTACGAAATTTCTCCCGAAAAAGCTAAGGATATGATCAAGAACCTATCTGAAGACATGGAGAGTATACTGGGGCGAAAACCTACAGAGTATGAAAGCTGTTTTAGAATGGTCTTTCTGCTTGATGATTTTTCGGCAAGTGGTCTAAGTTACTTAAGAAAAAACCCTGAAACTAAAGAATTTAAGGGAAAAATTAATAAAGTTTATAAACAATTTTACGAAGCAGCAAGTAATTTAAACAATGGTATAGAAAAACTTTTTAACAAAAATGAGCTTCATATACACCTTGTTTTATATATGGCGACCCAACAAGCTTGTTCTCACTTAGATTCTATAGTAGCAGATTTATTCTCTGAAAAATCTATAAAATGCAATATTACAGTTATACAACCTTTATCAACAGGAGTTCCATTACAGCAGATGGATGACTCTCTTTTTCTAGAATTAATAGAAAAGGATATATATTACGATGCCAAGGTTAAAACTAAGCACATGAATGTAGGTAAAGGAGATGGGAGGCGAGGTTTTAACGATTGTAGTCTACCGTTAGTGCTAAGTCATAATACGCCGAATATCCCTCTTCTGTCACTTTCCGGTTATTCTAAATAAAAGAATAAAAAAAGAAAACCCTGAAAGGTAAGTAGGGCAATGGATGTAGAATTACAAATTTTGAAACATTTGGCAAGAGATGCTCACCCAACAGTTGCGACCATAGATGAATATTGTGCAGAGTATAAAGACCTGTTTAAAGAAGTAAGAAATTATGAATGCTTCAAATATTTACATCTGGGAATAATGTCACAAATTAAAAGAAAATCATTACCAGAGATAGCGAAAGTCGTAAGTATAAACTCCGCACAGTCATTACATCATTTTTTAGCCAATTCAGACTGGTCAGTAGATAAATTAAAACAACTAAGATTAAATAAACTTAAAAAAGCACTAAATGGAAATGCGATTACAGTAGTAATAGATGAAACCGGAGATAGAAAAAAAGGTAAAAAGACTGATTATGTAGCCAGGCAATATCTAGGAAGTGTAGGAAAAGTCGATAATGGAATAGTTTCAGTCAATGCCTATGGAGTTTATTCTAATATAACGTTTCCATTAACTGTAAAAGTATTCAAACCCAAAGGAACGTTAAAAGAGGAGGATAAATATAAAACTAAAATAGAGTTAGCGTCAGACATCATTACAGAATTAATTGAATCAGGTTTTAACATTAAACTGGTACTGGCAGATAGTTTATATGGTGAAAGTAGCCAATTTATTAGAAAAGTAGCTGAATATAAATTAGATTATGTCGTAGCAATAAGAAGTAATCATGGAGTCTGGTTGCCAGCAGGACAAAGCGTTAGGGCTAATAAGTGGTGTAAATTTGAAAG
This sequence comes from Nostoc sp. C117, assembly GCF_043099735.1. NCBI lineage: Bacteria > Bacillati > Cyanobacteriota > Cyanophyceae > Nostocales > Nostocaceae > Nostoc > Nostoc sp. C117. The sequence goes on along the minus strand of NZ_CP170991.1, from coordinate 7,066,714 downwards.
AACATTTAGCAATCAAAAATCAGAAACCCGATACATTAGGGAAATAATTTATGGTAAAAAAAGAGCCATAACTTACTGGGAAATAACTACTGACCCAGAAACCATGCCAGAAAATTCTACAACATTTGTGATGACAAATCTTCAAGGAAAACTCAAAAAAACTTTAGGCGATTTATATGGATTAAGAACCTGGGTAGAATATGGATTTCGACAGTGTAAACAGGAACTCGGCTGGACAGATTATCGGTTCACAAATTTTCAACATATAGAAAGGTGGTGGGAAATTATTTTTTGTGTGTACACAATGATTAGTTTAAATTCTCCAGCCTTCTTAAGCTTAAATAAATCTCGTCAAATTGAAGCTGAGGTTCAAAAAAATAGTGATGTTGATTTTTCTAATCATCAACAATGGAACCATGAATGCGGATGGAAAAATACTCTAAATAATCTGCGTCTCATTGCCCAACCACTCTTACTATTTTGGTTAATTTATCCCTGGATACATATTTTCCCAAATTCTAAATTATTGCTGGGATTCAATCAATTAATTAGTGCAATGAATCAATTTAAAACCTGTTATGCTTCTGGATAATTTCACTTTGTTACTACTTGCTTATCTCGGAGAGTGACAGAAGAGGGATAATTCTATATTTTTACTTTGGGCTGATCCTGATTTTTACAGTGTAAGAGGTCTTTTCCCACGAACGGAAAGGCATCGGAGTTAGCTATGAAAGAATCTCGTAATCCATTTAGAATGCGAGCCTCAGAGCAAAGTGAATCGGATGAAAACTTTGTCCGCTTATTTAGTTCGCGTGTGCTTGACATATTAGGGGATTCAACTGAAGGTCTTTTTGATAGGCTACGAATCTTTAGAAGTGCTCCTGGTGGTGGTAAAACTTCTCTATTGCGCCTTTTTACTCCTAATGCACTGCTGACTATTCGCACTATTCGGGAACGCTCTAATGATACTAAAGACTTATTTCAACGACTCAAGCAACTTGGGGCACTTGATGAAAGCAAAATCAAGGTATTAGGTATTCTATTATCCTGCGCCCGTGGATTTGCAACTCTTGATGAGTTAGATATAGATTTAGCAAAAAAAAAGCGCTTACTTTTATCATTATTGAATGCTCGGATTATACTTGCAGTTTTGCGGAGCATTTTGGTACTTAAAGGATTAAGATATCCAGAGACATCTGCTCTTGAACAAATTGAAATTTCGTTTTCGATAGACACATCTTCTGTAGGGCTGACCCTACCCTGCTCAGGTAAGCAATTGTATGACTGGGCGTGCGGAGTAGAGCAGAAAGTTTGTGATGCTTTGGATAGCTTTATTACTCCTACAGATGGATTACCTGGGCATGATTATTTAATTGCTCTGGACATAATTAAATATCCTTTTATACTACATGCTGGGCAACCAATTACTGAGCGTGTGCTGCTAATGCTTGATGATGTACACAAACTGACTTGGGAGCAAAGACGTTTTTTGCGAGAAGAACTTATTGATAACCGTCTTCCTGTTGGTATTTGGATGGCAGAGAGATTGGAGGCACTTGGTGTTGAAGAACTCTTATCTGAAGGAGCAATAATTGGGCGAGATCATGAAGGAGTCATTAACCTAGAGGCTTTCTGGCGAGGGAATAGGCGCTTTGAGGGAGTGGTCAAAAATATTGCTGATTGTCGAGTGAGAGAAGCAGCCGATACAGATATAGAGTCTTTTAATGGATGCCTTCAAAATTCTTTAGATGGAGAAAAGTGGCAAAATAAGTTTGCCGAAGGAAAGTTAATTGTTAGTGAACGTGTACGCAGTAGCGCTGACCAGAAGCAACGCTACATCCAATGGGTTTCAGAAAGAGAACAGCAAGAGGGTACAGAAAAAGATAATGCAATCGCTTGGAAAACATTGGAGATTCTCATTGACAGAGAAGAGAGAAAGCCATATAAACAATTAACAATATTTGATTTGCCGCTAGAAGTAGATGAATTAGAAAAACGTGACGATTCTCAGGTGCGTGCAGCAGCAGAGCTATTTTTTTGTAAAGAGTTTAAAATACCCTACTATTACGGCATCTCTCGTTTGGCAAATATAGCATCATCCAACATTGAACAGTTCCTATGGCTTACTGGGAGTTTATTTGAAGTTTCTCTTTCTGCGGCTCTACTCAAGCAGCCTTGTGCCCTACCTCCCAACCAACAGCAGCAAATTCTAAAACAAGCTGTTGAACAAAGATGGAATACACTTCCACAGCAAGTGAAATATGGGCATGATGTTCGTAAATTCCTAGAAGCTATTGGTGAATTGTCTAAGTGGGAAACTAACAGACCTAACGCTCCCTATGCTCCAGGAGTCACGGTAGGGTGTTGACTCTAAGGGTTTTAAGGTGGTAAATTTTCATGCAATAAGTACGTAGCTTTATAAAAGTTAATGCAAGAGTTTAAAAGCCCAACCAGCCGATTAACAAGATTGTTTCGCAACGGTCGAGACAATTGGAAAGAGAGAGCTTTGGAAAAACAGAAAAAACTTAGAGCATTAGAAATAAAAATCAGAGATTTATCAGCCTCACGAGACTATTGGAAAAGCAGAGCAAAAATTGCTGAATCCAAGCTACTCAAACAGAATATTGAGATAGGGGACGAAAAAAAAGAGATAGTTCCAAGCGCTTTAGCTAATTTGGAAACAAGTGGAGAGGCTCTTGTTCCGATAGCGAAGGGACATCATTATTCAGTCGAAACAATTCAAATATCAGTACAACAAGTTATCAATTGTGGGAATAGTTTGCGAGGAGTTGAGAAAACTTTTGAGTTGTACGTTGATTTCTCCGAACACGGGACTCCAAGCTTTAGTAGTATTAGAAAATGGTTAGGACGAATTGGATTGTACGAACTCAACAGAAAAAAAGAATATCGGAGTGATTGGATCTTTATCGTTGATTTGACTGTAGAACTTGGAACAGAAAAAGCTTTAGTAGTGTTGGGAGTTTCACAACAACTGCTTGAAGAACAAGTTTTCCCTTTAAAGCGAGGATTAGGACATCAAGATGTCGAACTTCTGGCGTTAGAAATTATGTACTCAACTAAAGGAGAGTACATCGAGCAGAAACTCTCTGAGCTAACGAAAAAAGTTGGTTGTCTAGTACAAATAATAGCTGACCACGGTAGTGATATACAAAGAGGAATCAAGCTATATCAACAACAATATCCCGAAGTGATTTACACCTATGATGTGACTCATGCAATGGCTTTACTGCTAAAACATGAGTTAGTAGCTGATGAGAAATATCAGTCTTTTATCCAGCAATGTACACAATGTAGACAACAACTACAACAAACAGAGCTATCTTTTTTATCTCCACCATCTCAACGTTCTCAATGTCGTTATTTCAATATCGAAAGGCTGATTAATTGGGCTATTAAACTTTTAGATTCTCCAATAGACATACAGGGTAGAACTGTTACCAAATATTGAACCTGCCATTTTGAGGCAAAAATTAAAATCCAAATTAGGATGGTTAATCAATTATCAAGAGCCGCTTAGTATTTGGAGCCAAATGGTTCAAATGACTCGAACTGTAGAAACTCATCTTAAAAATTGTGGGCTTAATCAAAAGTTAAGCAGCGTTCTGAAGTTACAGCAATTAACAATGGGAGCCAATTCTCTAGTTAGGGGTTGCTGAAAAAGAAAGAGAAGCTCACAGGATATAGATTATCTGACCAAAGAAGTATATTCAGGTGCAAGACTTGAGGGTAAAATAGCCCAAAATCCTTGCATAACCGCGACCAGCAGTACACAAGTGTGCTGTTTGTAACCATGTACCGAAAACAGGGGCAAAATCCAATCTCACCAGAGAACTTTGAATTTCCGTTTTCAGGCAAGTTGTCATCAGATAATCGTTGGATTATTCTGGCGAATTTAATACCCTGGGCAGAATTTGAAGAGGAATATTCATCCGGGTTCTCTGTAGAGATGGGAGCGCCAGCAAAGTCATTTCGGATGGCATTAGGGGCATTAATAATCAAAGAAAAACTAGGAATAAGTGATAGAGAGACAGTAGAACAAATCAAGGAAAACCCTTATCTACAGTACTTCATAGGGATGTCATCCTATATTAATGAAGCTCCATTTAATGCATCGATGCTAGTCCATTTTCGTGAAAGAATTAGTGCAGAATTAGTAAACAAAGTAAATCAAGAAACTGTTAAGAGGATACTAGAGACAACATCTTCGACTTTAGCAACTGAATCAATTGAATCAACTGAATCAACTCAAAAAAAAAAAGAAGAATTAGAAAAAGAAGATAACACGCCAAAAAATCGGGGAGAATTAATATTAGATGCGACTTGTGCGCCAGCAGACATCAGCTATCCAACAGATTTCGAGCTATTGAACCAAGCAAGAAAACAGACAGAACAAATAATAGACCTTCTTTATGAACAGATAAAAGGTACATTAGAGAAAAAACCAAGGACTTATCGGGAAATAGCAAGAATTGACTACTTAGAAGTCGCTAAAAAGCGTCGTGTATCCCAAAAAGATAGGAAAAAAGCGATTAAAAAGCAGCTTCAATATATCAAAAGAAACTTATCTCATATTGACCAGCTAATCAGAACAGGAGCAACTCTAGAAAAACTAAGTACTAGACAATATAAAATGTTGCTTGTAGTTGTAGAAGTTTATCGTCAACAACTATGGTTGTATGAAAATAAAAAACAGAGTATTGATGACCGAATCGTTAGTTTAAGCCAACCACATATCCGTCCAATTGTCCGTGGAAAAGCTGGGAAAGCCGTGGAATTTGGGGCAAAATTATCAGCTAGTTATTTTGATGGATATGTATTTTTAGACCATATTAGTTGGGATAATTTTAATGAATCAGGAGACTTAAAAGCACAAGTAGAAGCATATAAAAATTATACTGGCTATTATCCAGAATCGGTTCATGTAGATAAAATTTATCGCACAAGAGAGAATAGAGCTTGGTGCAAAGAAAGAGGTATTATCATCAGTGGCCCTCCTTTGGGAAGACCACCTGCTAATCTTAGTAAAGAAAAAAGAAACAAGATTTAGAATCTGAGAAAATTCGTAATTGTATTGAAGGAAAATTTGGGCAAGCTAAAAGAAGGTTTAGCCTCAATCGAGTGATGGCGAAACTTTCCCATACTTCTGAAACTGCAATTGCTATTACTTTTTTAGTGATGAATCTTTCTACTCACCTGTCGCGCGTGTTTTATGCTTTTTTATGTCTATTTTTGAAAACTGCACCTTTTTTGCAGTTTCCTATAACTGAAAGTTATTATTTTCTGAATTAGAGACAACAAAAGCTTATCTTTCATTTTGCTTGAATAACTAGTCAACCCAAAAGAATTGCTTTTTCATACTTTTTCAGCAACCCCTAGTTAATTTCCAACTAAAGATTATAGACTATTTAACAATTGAAAGTTCTAAAATTCAGTCAGAACAGACAATTCTTGCGACTTCTGATGTAATTGAATCGCTTTTTGGCAAATATAAACAGTTTTCTTCTCGATGTCCTCTTAAACAGATAGGTCAGATGATTTTGAGCATTTCTTTATCTACTATGAAGTTGACAGGATCTGTTGTAAAACTTGCCTTGGAAACAGTTCGGTATCTTGATCTTGAAGCTTGGTCCGATCAAGTTTTCGGTCAATCTATGCTTTCAAAGAGAAGAACTGTGTTTACTGCCTCAAATAACGACACAGAAATTGCATGAAAATTTTTGGGCTAATTTCTCACAAAGTCAACACCCTAGATACAAGCTTCTTCTTCCGCTTGTTCTGGGCGTTCTTGAATATTTGAACCTAGATAACCGTAAAATCCCGATAAAAAATCTGTGTTGATAGTCCCAAATCCACGTTCTTCAATACCACCTTCTGGCGGGCGATCGCGTAAATGGCACTCAAAACCAAGTTGAAAACCAATTTGCTTCAAATGCTCGGAGCGAAAATCCTTCCCGCCATCAGTAAATAGGTTTTCTGGAACCCCGTAAGTTCCCCACTCACAATGAAGTTTATATTCCGAACTATACTGCTTGCGTAACATCGCATGACGCATAGCTAAGGCAACTACCAGAGAACTAGGTGGATCAAAACCTAAATGGATGCCCATAATACAGCGCGAATAGCTATCTGTAATTTTTGTCAACCAAGGACGTGCTAGAGTTTCGCCATACTGGTCAACTAGCATGACATTTAATTTTGTATGGTCGCACTGCCAAACATGGTTACTATGATGTACATCAAGCGTTTGGCCGTCACGAGTTTGATGGGAAACTCTCGATCCACGCCAGCCAATATTTCTTACTTTTTGCTTCTGCTCTTTACGTTCAATAATCGGATTGAGAACGCGATAAACCGTCATGTGGCAGGGATATTTCTCTAAACCTAGCTGTCCGGCTCTAATCTGAACTCGAATTGCGACTTGAGCCGGTGTCATTTTTCTACCGTCCTTGTTACCTTCTTTATAAGTTTTGACGATAAAATCTTGCCAACCATCATCAATCCGATAAGCACCTTTATCAGATCGTTCGGCTTCAGTAACGCCTGATAACCCCTGTTCTTGATATTTTTTGACGAGTCGTTGTACTGTCCGAACCGTCTTGCCAAGTTTTTCTGCGGCTTGCTTTAATTTAATTCCGTAGGTTTTGCGATCGCATGGACCAATCAGACTTTGTAATACCTCCACTCTCAACTTAGCCTCTGCCGAAATTTCAGTAACAATTACATTGTTTTCTTTTGCATCTGCACTCTCCGAAGTTTTATCAACCTGATCCGAGCGATCGTGCAAAAGCAAAGATTCATCAACCTGATTGGAGTTTGGAGTTTCACCCATAAACAAACTTCATAGCTTGAAACTAATTGATTAGGCAATACAGCAAGTCTCTCTAAGAAAAGCCAAGTTTACAGATTTAGCTTGCATCGAAATGAAGCTGGAATAGGAGTATTGACTTCGCAAGTAGAGAAAAACAATAAGACATTAGTACATATATGTCTTATTTGTTACTTATTTTTGTTTGGATACTATTTAATATAATACTATTTTGTTCCAAAAAACGACATATAATTTTTTATATCTATCTTCTTTCAGAAAAACGACACTTATTTCGTTATCTATAGCTGAAAAATTTTTAAAGCTGTTTTTTGAAAAAACGACGCTTAAAATGTTATGTATTTAATTTACGACAGCTAATTAGTTAAATCATGAATGGTATTAAGTTTAGCCTAAAAAAGCTATATACCTTATTCTGTAAGACTTATAGCTATTTTATATAAACGACATTAATTAGTTAAGACGACAAATAATTAGTTATTCGACAGATGTTTCCAGAATAATTTGGGATGGATCTATAACAAAATTACTCTTGTCAAGAAAAATAGCATCTGGAGCTTGCGTTAATTCTTCCGTGAATTCAAATTGTTTGTCTGCCATTGGAGTGAAAAACACTCATGAATAATTAAGGTACTAATGTACTATTAATTTGCTAAGAATACGACATACAATTTGATAAATGCTTAAATCTTAACAAACGACATCTAATTTGATAAGCTAAAATTTGCGACATATAATTTGCGAATTAAGCAAATTTATTTTATTTATTTTCTGTGTGAGTAAATAGTTTATAATCCTTACAGGGTAAAAGTCTCAGGCATTTAGATGCGGTTGCGACACATCTGCGAATTCCGACATTTAATTTGCGAATGTACATTTATCTTCCATATTCTCTATTCTACATTTCTATGCAGCCTCATATAGAATTGGTATGAGAGCAAAGATATTGCAACTCATGTTCTTGAACACTACAAGCAAGCAGGTTACACCGGACAAATTTTGGTTCCTTCCTTGGAGTTAAATGATGCAGCCTAAAGTTGTTTATGGAAACGCAGCCGTTGAAGGTGTAAATCGTTGGGGATGGTTCATGGGTCACTTTATCACCCCTGAAGACGATCCGCGTTCCACGGAAATGCTAGAAGTAAAATGGGCTGTTCATAAAGCAGGTGAAAGTAGAACTGAATGGGCAGTAAATAACCAAGCTGCGACGCTTTCAATTCTCATTCACGGACAATTTCGCTTGCAATTTGAAGATAGAGAAATTTTCTTAACTTGTGAAGGTGATTACGTTCTTTGGTGTGCAGGTGTATCCCATTGGTGGGTTGCTGAGTCAGACTGCACTATTCTCACTGTCAGATGGCCTTCAAAGCCAGGCGATAGTGTTGCATTGCCTGGAGTATCAAAGAGTTAGTTTGTTAAGTAATTCGTCATCATTTATTTTAATTAATTGTTACAGAGAATTGGTATATAAGCCACTAATTTGGAAAATAGTGCGCTACTATCGACGAGCAATTAAAAAATCTCCTAGAGGTCTGATATTAGGGAAATCCAAGAAATAAAAACAACCGCTTGAAGTTGCTGACTGTTGACTGTTGACTGTGAACAGTCGAATATTTTTTATTTGGAAGTCCTTACTTAATACGTCTCTAGTTATAAGTTGAAGAGGATAAAAAAGATGGTTCAAAGTATAGGCGGTATAGCGAAATATTCAGCTACCGACCTAGACCGATTTGCTCAAAAACTGAATCAAGACGGAATTTGTGTGATTCCCGGTGTTTTTGAGCAAAAATTGATTGACGAGTGGGCACAAGCTTTTGAAAAATTATTTCACGAGCGTCAAAATCAACCAGGTGGGTTGGCTCCTCGTGAATTTTCCCGCTACTATTTAACCTTGCCTTGGATTTACCCATTTGCTAATGAATTAGTTTTTGCTAACCCAGTGATTATGGGTATCCTAGAGCGCGTGTTTTTCCAAGAATACGTAATGGTTCAGATGGGAGTTGATGTCCCATTCCAGGGTTCAGATTATCAGGAAATCCATCGGGATTTTCGCCCATTATTTAGCGATCGCATAGTGACCCCACTTTACGCCCTAGCAGTCAACTTTCCCCTCGTGGAAGTAACCGCAGAAAACGGTCCCTTTCAAATGGCACGCGGGACTCATATATTACCGCGTGAAGAAGGATTAAAGAAGGTTGCTAGTGGTGAAATTCCGATGGAATCTTTTTATATGCAGCCAGGTGACGTGATGGTGCGATCGCCTTTAGCGCTGCATCGGGGTTCCCCAAATCGGACAAACCATCCAAGACCTATGGTAGTTCTGGGCTATGCCATGCATTGGTTGCACACACCAAAGGTAGATTTGACTCTCCCACAAGACTATTATGAAAGTCTGCCAGAAAAGCTAAAGCAGATGCTACGCTGTCAGCTAGTAGAAAGCTTACCTCAGAACAAAGTCGAAACTTACGTGAATTTTAAATACTAGTAGTTTTTTAAGGCAACAATGCTTGGCAAATCAGTTTGTAGTAAGGACTTTAGTCCTTGATTTGAGCGCTAAAGCCCTCACTACAAACCAAGCAAACTTAACTTGATAAACCACTAGTGAAACAAGGATTTTTGTCATTCCATAGATAATTTAAGATGCAAACTTATACTAATCCAGTCTACAAAGGTTATTTTGCCGATCCCTTTGTTTGGCAACACCAAGGCGTATATTATGCGATCGGTACTGGTGCAGCAGAAGCAGAAGAAACGGTACATGAAGTAACCTCCGTAGACTTCACTAACAAATCACGTGTTTTTCCTCTGTTACGTTCCTTCGACTTTGTAAATTGGGATTTTGTTGGTAACGCACTACAGCGGCCAGACCCCGACCTTGGTGATAATTTTTGGGCACCCGAAGTCGCTTATTGCAATGAACAGTTTTATCTCTACTACTCTGTTGGGCACGGAGACAAGAATCATCAGTTACGTGTGGCGATAAGTGATAATCCGTTAGGGCCTTATCAAGATGTTGGTGAGCCACTTGTAGACCCAAAGTCCTGTTCCTTTGCGATCGATCCCCACCCATTCCGGGATGATGATGGACAGTGGTATTTGTTTTACGCCCATGACTTTCTGGATACATCTGATGGAGTGCGTGCTGGCACAGCATTATTTGTAGATCGACTCGAAACCATGACTAAACTTGCGAGTGAGGGAAAAGTCGTTTTGCGGGCGCGATCTGATTGGCAACGTTTTTTAACCAATCGTTTGATGTACGGTGAAATCTATGATTGGCATACTTTAGAAGGTCCCTGTGTTCGTAAGCATGAAGGTAAATACTACTGCTTTTATAGTGGTGGACGTTGGGAAACTGAGAACTACGGTGTAGATTATGGCGTTGCTGACAATGCGATCGGGCCTTACTCTGATGCAGGTAATGAAACCGGGCCACGGGTGCTAAAGTCTGTTCCTAATTTTGTTAGAGGACCGGGACATAATTCTATCGTTCTTGGTCCAGATGGTCACACTGAGTATCTTGTCTACCATGCTTGGACGGAAAACATGGATAGGCGGCAAATCTGCTTAGATATGCTGATCTGGACACCAGAAGGACCTCTTTGCCAAGGGCCTACCTGGACACCACAGACCATCATCGATAGCCCGTAACTCTACTACTAAGTAGTTACGATAAAGCTAGAGATTTTCACGTTAGATCTCTCTTAAGAATAAATGCCAGTTGTGTCAGGTAAAAAGTAGCTCTAGAATTCAACTTTCTTCGGACTTTGACTTATACCAAGCCTGATACCATTGCTGCATCTGGCTAATTTCAGCTGTTTGAGTTTTAATGATGGACTGAGCTAAGTTACGAATTTCTGGTTTGGTAGCTTTGTTAGTAACTATTTGCGACATCATCACAGCTATACGATGATGAGGAATCATCTGACGGATAAATTCTTTGTCAAAATCTAGTGCATTTTTCAAGGCTACCAAATCTATATTCATAGCTCTCATATTTTGGTTCATTGGCATTTTCATCATGCCTGAGTTCATTTGTTGACTCATATCCGCACGTCTTACCATCATTTCTTGATGATTTATGGTTGTTACAGGTACTTCTTTTCCATACCATGCCTTATACCAAGTTTGCATTTGTTGAATTTCACGGGCTTGGTCTATTTTAATAATTTGAGCAAGTTTTTTGATTTCAGGATGTTTTGCACGTGTTAGAGCTAGATTAGCCATTTCTACTGCTTGCTGATGGTGAGGAATCATCATTGTGATGAAATGCTGATTAACCTCCCCCATCATCCGTTGTTCGTCAGGAGTAATGTCAGTAGATAGATGATGAGTATTATGTTGTGAGTTTGGGGACTGAGCTTGCGTGTTATTGATGATTAATAATCCTCCAAAAACACTACTGCTTAATAAGCCTATAAGACCATAAATCAAATTTTTATTATTCATAAATTTACCTATTTGAGAGACTGAAGACTTAATATTTTGCTTCTGTAATTTAGTTTAGTTGAAAGCTGTGAGGAACTTGTGAGGATAAAACAGTTTTATTTACCTTTTCCATTTTTGAAAAAAGTCAGCACCCATCAATTCCTTTCTGTCCTCTAACCCTATTACCTACCTATGCAAGTAATTTTATAAATCAAATCAGATTTCTATATATATATAGGCTTGCAGTTAAATATAAACCAAAAATTACTTAACATAACTTAATGCTTTTAGGGGGATTTTCGATAAAAATATAATACTCAAGACTAAGCAAGAAAGTAATTTTATATTTATTTAGATAGATGATGAAGTAATAAATAAAACAGTATTTTAGAATTAATGCAACACAAAGATTGATTTTATCGATTTGATATACAAAATACAGGAAATTATGTTGCAAGCTTTTATCTGAAGGGGAGTTTGGCGCTGCCTTGTAAAGAAAAGATATTAGCGATTGGCTAGTCAGAATTAATAATCTAAAGAATGAGACGAACTATGGCAAGTGAAAAAGCTCAAGTCAAAAACAACGGCACCAGCAATATTATTTCGCCAAAACAGCGTAAAACAAAGCGATCGCAGCTAGACGAAATGCAATCATCAAGTAAATCACTGCTAAATTTAACTTCGTCTAATAAAAAACTTCAATCAACAGAAACCTTTAAAGATACACCTGATATAGTTTGCTTATCTCATTTACGTTGGAATTTTGTTTATCAAAGACCACAACATTTACTAACTCGTTGCGCTCAAGGAAAGCGAGTCTTCTTTATTGAGGAGCCGATTTTTTCTCAAGAACCCTTGAGAAAATTGGACATCAAGGAAGATGATAGTGGAGTGGTTGTAGTTGTACCACATCTACCAGAAGGTATAAGTGAAGAAGCAATCAATGCAGATTTAAAACTATTAATTGATAGTTTGTTTGCAGAGCATAATATCAGCAAGTATATTTGTTGGTATTACACACCAATGGCGATCGCTTTTACCGATCACTTGCAACCCCAAGCCGTAGTCTACGACTGCATGGATGAATTGTCTGCATTCCAGGGAGCATCACCCACTTTAAAGAATTACGAAGCCGTACTATTCCGCCGTGCAGACTTAGTATTTACAGGCGGACAAAGCCTTTACGAAAGTAAAGTGAACCAGCACCCCAACGTTTATGCCTTTCCCAGCAGTGTAGATGTCGCCCACTTTGGCCAGGCGAGAAATATTCAAGAACCAGAAGATCAAGCTCATATTCCACATCCTCGCCTTGGGTTCTTTGGGGTAATTGATGAACGGATGGATATTGAACTGCTTGCAGGTATTGCCGAAGCACGTCCCGACTGGCATCTAGTAATTATTGGGCCAGTTGTCAAAATCGATCCAGCAACTCTCCCACAGCACGAAAATATCCATTATCTCGGCGGTAGAGACTATAAACAGCTACCTGCATATTTAGCAGGGTGGGACTTAGCGATGTTGCCATTTGCGCGTAACGAGTCAACACGTTTTATTAGTCCTACCAAAACTCCAGAGTATCTTGCCGCAGGTAGGCCTGTGGTATCTACCTCAATTCGAGATGTAGTGCGTCCTTACGGAGAGTCAAAACTGGTACGAATTGCAGACACAGTTTCTGAGTTTGTCGTCGCCGCCGAACAGGGAATGCAAGAAGACACCGCAACCTCAGAATGGTTGAGTCGAGTAGATGTCTTTTTAGAAAAGATTTCTTGGGATCGTACTTGGGCATCAATGATGAAGCTAATTGACTCTGCCATTGCAGCCCGTGATGGTGAAGACAAAGCTTACTCCAAAGGTGTGCCTGGTAAACAAGCACCAAATATCATTACCAGAGATTTTGTCTTTGATTACTTGGTTGTCGGTGCTGGTTTTTCTGGTAGCGTCATTGCAGAACGTTTAGCAAGTGAGTCTGGTAAAAAAGTTCTGGTTGTAGACAAACGCAACCACATAGGCGGTAATGCCTACGATCGCTATGATGAACATGGCATTCTCGTACACAAATACGGTCCCCACATCTTTCACACCAACTCCCGCGATGTTTTTGAATACCTCTCACGCTTTACTAAATGGCGGTCTTACGAGCATCGCGTCCTTGCCAGTGTAGACGGGCAACTTGTTCCTATACCCATCAACCTCGATACCATCAACAAGCTGTATGGGATGAATCTCAATTCATTTGAGGTGGACGAGTTTTACAAATCCCTGGCTGAACCAATGGAATACATCCGCACTAGTGAAGATGTGGTGGTGAGCAAAGTTGGTCGAGAACTGTATGAAAAGTTTTTCCGAAATTATACACGCAAGCAATGGGGACTTGACCCATCGGAACTTGATAAATCAGTAATTGCCAGAATTCCCACACGTACTAATCGGGACGATCGCTATTTTACCGATACTTACCAGGCAATGCCACTACACGGGTTTACCCGGATGTTCGAGAATATGCTCAATCACCCGAACATCAAGGTAATGCTCAACACTGATTATCAAGAAATTCAAAAAGCGATACCTTGCCGCGAGATGGTTTATTCGGGGCCGGTTGACGAATACTTTGATTATCGCTACGGCAAACTACCCTATCGCTCCCTTGATTTCAAGCATGAGACGCACAACACGAGTGTGTTTCAAAAAGCGCCAGTAATTAATTATCCCAACGAACAGCTTTATACGCGTGTGACAGAGTTTAAATACTTAACTGGTCAGGAACACTCGAAAACGAGTATTGTTTACGAGTTTCCCAAAGCTGAGGGCGACCCTTATTATCCTGTACCGCGTTCTGAAAATCAGGAAATTTACAAGAAATATAAGGTGCTGGCTGATGAAACTCCAGGGATCTATTTTGTAGGACGATTAGCGACCTACAAGTACTACAACATGGATCAATGTGTTGCTCAAGCTCTGTCTGTGTACAAACAAATTGCGGTTAAGGCTTAAATAATTCGTAATTCGTAATTAGGACTGCTCTGTATTTAGTAGAGTGCGTTATGGACATTACGGCTTGTTTTCAAACTACTCGTTTAACCACCTAATTTTTTAGATCCCCCCAACCCCCCTTTTTAAAGGGGGCTAAGAATTTCATCTCTTAAAGTCCCCCTTTTTAAGGGGGATTTAGGGGGATCTAAGACTTTGAAAACACGCCCTAGCCCTAACGCACCAAAAATCTAAGATGGTGCGTTAGCCTTTGGCATAACACACACTACAAAACTCAAAAAGAACGCATCAAATAAAATATCAGCTTGAGTTGTAAATTATGATTTCAGCTTTCAACTCGACACTCAACACTAACAAAACACAACTTCCTCTAGAAGTTTGGGCTGGTGTAGAGTGTACGGTTAATCGTGTGGGTGAAGAGTATTTCGATCAGTTAGAACGCAATGGTCATGCAACTCGCTTGGATGACCTAGATTTATTCGCCCAACTTGGTATACACGCTATCCGTTATCCAGTACTTTGGGAAAGGATAGCGCCCAATGGTTTGGAAAATGCTGATTGGTCATGGCCAGACGAACGGCTGGGACGCTTACGCCAACTCGGCATCCGTCCGATTGTGGGATTAGTGCATCATGGCAGTGGACCGCGTCATACCAGCTTGGTAGATCCTGGATTTCCTGAGAAACTGGCGGTGTTTGCTCGTGCGGTTGCAGAACGCTATCCTTGGGTTACACATTACACACCTGTAAACGAGCCACTAACTACAGCACGATTCAGTGGGATGTATGGTCACTGGTATCCTCACGGAAAGGATGATTTAACTTTTGCTCGTGCATTGTTAGGAGAGTGTAAAGCGATCGCTCTTTCAATGCAAGCAATCCGCCAAGTCAATCCCTATGCCCAACTCGTGCAAACTGAAGATTTAGGCAAGATTTACAGTACATCAAAACTGGCTTATCAAGCAGAATTTGAGAACGAGCGCCGCTGGTTGAGTTTTGATTTATTATGCGGTCGCATCAACTCAACTCATTCCATGTGGGGTTACTTGGGCGACTGTGGTATCAACGAAGCTGAACTTGAAGTATTTTTAGAAAATCCTTGTCCGCCTGACATTCTTGGCATTAACCATTATCTGACAAGCGATCGCTTTTTGGATGAAAACCTAGAAACCTATCCAGCTAGAACGTATGGGGGTAATGGTCGGGACAACTATGCAGATGTCGAAGCAGTGCGAGTTTGTGCTGAGGGTTTGGCAGGACCGCGGACATTGCTGAAAGAGACATGGGAACGCTACAAACTACCCCTGGCTGTCACAGAAGTTCACCTGAGTTGCACTCGTGAAGAGCAGCTACGCTGGTTCAATGAAGTGTGGAATGCAGCTCAAGAATTACGAGACGAGGGTGCAGATGTTCGGGCTGTGACTGCTTGGGCACTTCTGGGCAGCTACGATTGGAATAGTTTAGTCACTCGCTCCGCAGGATACTACGAGTCAGGCGTCTTTGATTTGCGCTCTCCCCGTCCCAGACAAACAGCGATCGCCAAGATGGTGCGATATTTAGCCACTGGACATAAACCCAATCATCCATTACTGGATACACCAGGATGGTGGCAGCGACAAGAGCGCCTACTATACCCAGCCGTCAGTTGTCGCGTATCTTCCCCTGCTCCCCTGCTCCCCTGCTCCCCTACCTGCTCTCGTCCCCTAGCCATCGTCGGAGCCACAGGAACACTAGGCCAAGCTTTTGCTCGGTTGTGTGAAGTGCGAGGAATTTCCTATCGTCTGCTGACACGCCAAGATATGGACATTGCCAATCCTGCTTCCGTCAATAAAGTACTTGCCGAGTTGCAACCGTGGGCAGTTGTGAACGCTGCCGGATACGTGCGGGTAGACGATGCAGAAGGTGAACCCGACATTTGTTTAAAGGTAAACGCCGAAGGGGCAGGGATTTTAGCTGCTGCTTGCGCTCAACATAATGTAGCGCTGCTAACTTTCTCTTCAGATTTGGTATTCGATGGTGCTGAGTCTAATCCTTATGTAGAAACTGATAATGTTGCACCCCTGAATGTATATGGATACAGCAAAGTTTTGGCAGAAAAGCTAGTATTAAAGGCTCATCCAGCATCCCTAGTGATTCGCACCAGTGCATTTTTTGGTCCCTGGGATGATTACAATTTTGTTACCATCGCTCTACGGCAATTAGCTGCTGGTAATACTTTTGTCGCAGCCGAAGATGCGATCGTTTCGCCTACTTATGTACCGGATCTTGTCCATACCAGCCTTGATTTATTGATTGATGGCGAGAATGGTTTGTGGCATTTGGCTAACAAAAGTGCTGTTGCTTGGGCTGACTTAGCCCGATTGGCGGCGAAAAAAGCAGGTGTGAGTGTCAGTAATTTAATTGCTCGTCCTACGCAAGAACTTGGTTTAATTGCTCCCCGCCCAGCTTACAGCGTTCTTGGTAGCGATCGCGGTGAATTAATGTCACACCTTGACAGCGCAATTTCTCGGTACTTAGAAGAAAGAAATTAGTCCACCTTGGCGGAATTTGTAATCCAGATAAGGGATTACCAAGAAGTAAAACTACCGTCCTACAGAAGTTCATCTGAGGCGATCGCATGGCCAAAAAATGGATAAAGTCGAGCTAAGATAATTTTGGTTGCTGCCATAGAATGAGTTTTAATTGAGAGCAGTTGCAAGCTCCATTAGTAATTTCTCCTTCGTGGTCAGCTAGCCAATCATAAATTTGTGCAGCTTTTGCTAATGCCAGTTTTTCTGAACGATAAAGCCGAGGAGTTGGGCAGTAGGCTTCCCCATTAATGTGTACAGCTGCAATCTGCCAATAATCACTATCTTCACCCTCTGGTATAACGTCTAAAAATCCGCTATTGTAAGACTCAATTATTCCTATGTTCATCTGCAACCATCAAACTTTCTCACATTAGTCACAACAAAGCTGATACCTGCTAATTCTTGCAAGTCCTAGCTGGAATTATCAGGGAATACAGTCGCAACCTCTGTTAATAATTGTGGGTTAGTAGTTAATGCAAATCTGAATTCTTGGTCACTTTTTAGCTCGATTGACCAAATAATTATTAATTTATAATCATAATTAAAAAACGGTTACAGCAACATACATAATCATTAAAAATTCAGTGGTCAAAAACACAACGCAGAGTTCAGCTACTTATAGTGATAGTGAATCATCTCCCAAGGGGAGATGCTTTAGCGCAACAAACCCCCTGAAATTAGGGACTGACAAATAAAAATATCTCACACTTCACAGTCAACACTTCGGCTCATTTCGACTACGCTCAATGACCAACGCTTAAATCGAGCGACTTGCACTGAGCGGCGTCGAAGTGAGTCGAGATTCAGCAATCGCAGTCAGCAACTTCAAGCGCTTGTTTGGGAATCACATTGGCATCCTTAGGGACTTCCAAATAAAAAATATCCAATTAACTCTTGTGGGGTGGGTGACACGAGAGCCATATCAACTAGGCGGGCAGGATGCCATTGGTGTCAACTTAAGGTTAAAACCCATTTGTCAACGATAGGTTTTGCCAGGAACGAAGTATAAAGATGAACTTTTTTCTGACTTTTATACGCAAGTTGGGAGTGATGCTAATAAACAAAGCATTAATAGTCCCTGAAAAAGTTCGTTTTTTGTCCCTTTCAAACCGAATTTTTCAGCCTAAATGCTTATTGACATAGTAAGTTTGAGCTTAACTTGATACCAATGGCAGGATGCCCACCTCACAATATTGGATAATTTATTTCTTGGAGTTCCCTAACGAGAAACATCACGAGTACGATGAGAAATTTAGCGCTAAATTTATGAAGTTTTGTTAAAATCTCCGTAATTTCTACAACCCAGACTGAGTAATTAATTGAGTGTGAAGTTGAGGGAGCTTTTAAAGCTTAAGACCCTATATACTGGATTCTTTGATTTCCAGAATTGACTCATAGAACTCAACTTAATTAGTACATTACAAAATCAATTCATACATCTATCAGTCTGATAAGGAAAGCAAAACTCATGGAATCTCAAAAAGTAGAGTCAATAGTTATTGATTCGCAAAGGCCACAGCAGCGACAAGGCGATGAATGTCAAACATTAGAATCAAAGCCAATAGTTATTGATTCCCAAAGCCTAAAGCAGTTACAAGACAAAATTCAGAAAGAGATTCGTGAGCTACTGGCTAACTCTAACGTCAGTAAGATACTCAATGAACACGGCATATCAGGACAAAAAATCCTGAAAATTCAGTGTTCAATCGATCTAACTCAATTTAAAGGTATAGATACTGGCAATGGTCATCAAGCTGTGGGATTTTCACCAGAAATTCTCGAAACACGACAAACAACTGTAGAGTTTTTTCTGGGCGGATTTTGTAACCCTTGCTTAGGTCCTGACTTGCAACCTAACCCTGACTATCCTGATGGTTGCTGGGTAGATTAAACCTAACTCAACTCTCCTCTTCTTCAGTAATAGTGCTAAGTGTCAGTAAGCTAGGAAATTTTAACAGGCAATTGTTCCACGTCGGAAATGCAAATTTTGATGGTGCAACTATTACCGGATACTTAGCTATGTTCAAAGCTGCTACTGCTAAATAATTGACTCATCATTAAACTATTATTTTTGGGGTATAAATTCTGTGATGTATCAAAGCCGTAGCCTTTGGTGCTGGCACTTCAAATTAGTAAGTGTTTTGGTAACTACAGAAATCTTTGCTTCATCTGGATGTTGTGTACTAGCACAGGTTAGAGAAGATAACACTTTAGGAACTGAAAGTTCAGTAGTTACATCCAAGGTGATTGATGGTCAACTTGGTAATCAAATAGATGGTGGCGCAATTCGCGGTACAAATTTGTTCCACAGCTTTGAGCAGTTTTCTGTATTCAAAGGAAGTACAGCTTACTTTAACAATGGGGCAAATATTCAAAACATTATTAGTAGAGTAACGGGCAATTCCATCTCTAATATTGATGGCATCTTAAAAGCTAATAGTACAGCTAACTTATTTTTAATTAATCCTAATGGAATTATTTTTGGCCCTAATGCTTCTTTAAATATCGGCGGTTCATTTGTAGCCAGTACAGCCAGTAGCCTGAATTTTGCTGACGGCATTAAGTTTAGTACTATAGAACCCCAAACCATACCTTTATTAAAAGTAAGTATTCCTATTGGTTTACAATTCGGAACAACTGCGGCTACTATCCGTAATCAATCCCAAGCAAAGCCCAGTGGGACGCCTGTTGGTCTAGAAGTGCAGCCAAATAAAACTTTGGCATTTGTAGGCGGTGATATTTGGCTGGAGGGAGGAAATTTAACAGCAAAAGGGGGACGAATAGAGTTAGGAAGTGTTGCTGGCGATAGTCTGGTCAGTCTAAATTCAACGGATCAAGGTTGGTCTTTGGGATATGAAGATGTCCATAATTTCCAAAACATTCAACTAATTCGGCGAGATAACATTCGATCCTCTGTAGATGCCAGTGTAAATCCCAGTGGCGAGGGTAAAGGCAACATCCAAGTGCAGGGCAAAAATGTGCAGATTAGTGGCGGTTCATCAATTTTTACCAATGCCTTGGACACAGAACGAGGAGGAAATTTAACGGTTACTGCCTCAGATTCTGTGGAACTGATCGGTGGTAACCCTTTGAGATCTGGAAGGACTATGGGGGGAGTTGCAGGAGACTTAACGATTGCCACGAGGAGGTTGATTGTTAAAGATGGAGCGCAAGTATTACTTGATAATTCTAATTCAGTGTCAGATTTTGTGCCGCAATTAACTGTAAACGCTTCAGATTCTGTGGAATTGAGCGGAGGAAGCATCGGTGCTTTTAATAGATTTATATCCAGCGGATTGTTTAGCGCAACTTACGGTGTTGGAAATGCTGGCAACATCATAATTAATACTCCAAGGTTAAATATCCAGGGAGGGGCACAGGTATCAACGCAATCTGACGGAAGATTTAATTTTCAAACTAATAGATTTGAGGCAGGTACAGGGAAAGGAGGAAATTTGACTGTGAATGCTTCCGAGTTTATACAATTAACTGGAACTTCATCAAATGCTATCAACCCGACACCTAGTAAATTATCTGCATCAACTGTAGCTTTCGGTTCTGCTGGAGATTTAAACCTTTTTACAAGACAATTGATTATTAAAGATGGAGCTGTGGTAACTGTCAGCAGTCGATATCGAGAAGGTGTTACTTACCAAGAGAGTGCAAATAATCTGGGATTGGCAGGCAATCTAAGTGTAAACGCCCAGTCTATACTTCTGGATAACAAAGGAAAACTAATATCTGAAAGTGAGTTAGGTAAGGGCGGGAATATTACGCTAAATGTGCGAAATTTATTACTGATGCGCCGCCAAAGTCAGATATCTACTAATGCAGAAACACCACAGACTCGTGGGGATGGAGGTAATATTAGTATTAATGCACCGTCGGGTTTTCTTGTTGCTGCTCCCTTAGATAATAATGATATTACCGCCAATGCTTTCTCTGGATCTGGTGGTAAGATCGCAATTACTGCTAAAAATATATTTGGATTTGTGCAGCGTACTCGTGCAGATTTCGTGAGGATTTTAAATACTGAAGATGCAAACCAACTAAATCCAAGTAATGTACCAACTAATGACATTACGGCATTTTCTCAGCAAAATTCTTCCTTAAATGGCATAGTACAAATCAATTCACCAGATACCGATCCCAGTCAAGGATTAGTGCAATTGCCTGTAAATCTGGTTGATGCTTCGCAGCAAATTGTTGCTGATTGTAATTCTGGTGGCAAAATAGGAAGAAGTTCATTTATTGCAACTGGGCGTGGAGGAATAGTAGCCGATCCCACGCAGACATTGATAGGTGATGATGGAGTGTTAGCAGATTGGATCGCACTTTCTCCAGAGAGTAATAATCGTGCTGATGGTATTCACAAAAAAGTGCTTGTTCAAGCGCAGCGACAAACCGAAGAAAAACTACACAAGGTTCATGATGTCAATGAAGCTACTCAAATTGTGGAAGCGCAAGGTTGGGTAATAGATGCCAATGGGAATGTAGTTTTGGTTGCTCAAGTACCTACTGCAACGCCTCATAATTCTTCGCTCATCGGTAAATCTTGTGTTGCTCCTTGAAATATCTTTGCAAAAAAAGTTAGAAAACTTTCAAGAGCATCTTTTTTGCTTCAAATGACGATATAGAAACTGTATGAAAACTTTTGAGCTAATTTCTCACCAAGTGAACACCCTACTGAAGAACCATACAATACAAATTAATTATTAGGATTGAGCATAGCTGCCATTCTTTGCAACTTTCTGCTTACCTCTTCTATGGTATAAAAGAAAGTAAAAAACCGCAGTAATTCATCCATTGAATAATCTGCTTGCTGAATTTGTTGCAGTTGGTTCAATTCTTGGGTTGCATTAGCGATCGCAATTTCCATCTCCGGCAAAGATAGATGAGATTTGCGGGACTTAACCGCCGTTGCTAAAGTCAGCATGGCGTTTTGAGTTTCTAGTGCTAATTGGTTTATTTGCGGCGATAAAACCTGCCAAAATGTATCCTGCTGCCTAGCAAGTACAGTATGTTCCATAGTCAGGATATGTTCCCAAATTCTCCGAATCAGGAACTCCCAAGCTTCATTCACCCGCGTTTCTATTGGTTCATTTGTTTGTCCTTGTCTGAGTTCTTGCCATAACTCTCGTTCTGCCAACAATGAATTAATAACAGTTAGTTTCAATACATCCACAGTAGGGCGATCGTAGTTACCTGTAAAGGCGCAGTCTACAACCAACCTGTAAAATTCCTCTAAATCAACCAATGTTTGAGATAAGTAACGCCTTAGTTCTGTACCTACACGAGCAGGGAAAATCAAGTTGTTCACCAACAAAGCCACACCAATACCCAAAAAGGTTTCTAAAAATCTATGCCATGCATAGAGCCAAGGAGACTGGCTGTGGCTTAAAATTACGATCGCTGCAACATACGCCGCAAGTTTCGCTGCTTCATTTAATTTCCAGTACGAAGTGAAAAATATGGTCAGAAAAACACACAGTGCTAGCGACCATGAATTGCTACCTAAGGCGATGGCAAAGATCGCTCCCGCTATAGCACCAATAGCCGTCCCAATTAACCTCTGAATACTTAGTTTGAGTGTGCTACCGTGGGTAGATGACATCACAATGATTGCTGCAATGACTGCATAAAATGGATATTCCCATTGCAATCCCTGAGCAATAAGAAAAGAGATGACTGAGGCGATCGCTATTTTCAGTGCCATCTTGCCTAGTAAAATCGTTGACATTCCTTTGGGCATAGCAGCCCAAGTTGTGAATTTGGAAATAATTCGGCTTGTGACTGTGCTAACTTCAGACCGAGGTCTATTAGAGGACTTTGCCATGAATATTAGGCTTAAACAAACCACAGGTATAATTTAGAACAACACAACTGAGAATATGAATATTACCTCAATCTTAATTAGATTCACTATCTAGCTCATCTGTAGCTTTGTTTAGATATTCATTAAAATCAATATTCACTGTGTCTTCACTACTTTCATTCAGCACACTTCCAGCTACCAATCCTCGACGATTTAATAGTCTTCGCATAGTAAGTTTGGCATTACTACCACGTTTGAGAGTGAATAACAAAGTGCTATCTGTACAAATAGCATTTTGGTTAGCAGCCGCGCATACAACTGTTTCTCCTCTAAGGGTTCCTGTCCTGATGTACTTTAGCGTACCGTTGTCATAGCTCCTTTGAAATCTGCGAGATACGTCTTTACAACGACGTTCATTTGTCCATTCTTTGGAGAAGTAATCTTGAGAAACCCATTTAATCATGGGCACGTTTCTCCCATCTTGGGTACGCGCAAATGTTATGGGTATACCGTTGCTTTTTTGGCAGTAGAAGGTTGTGCCTCCAGCATAGCTAGGCTGATTGATGGTTGCAGTTGCGATCAATCCAGTCAGCGAAGCTATTACAATCCCTATCAATCTTGGTTTGAGTAATTTCAGTCTCATCATTCATGCGTGCTTTACTAACAAAATATCAGATATATTACTGATATCTTAAAATATAATTGCCACTAAATTCTAAGTATTCGTTTTCAGGAAGAGTCCATAACTACTAAACTGTCAATTATGTTAGCGATCGCCTTTGGGATAAAATAATTGGCACTACCAATTAACTAGCTCCCAGACGTTACATTGCACTCTTAAATTCTCACGGATGATTATAGGATAGGTCTTTTAACAATTAATAATACTTATTTCCATCTAGTAAATCTTGTAAATGCTTATACAAGTAAGCCAGTAAAATAAAACTAAACTATATTATGTCAACTAAAGATAAACTAGACTAAAATCCTCTTGCCTGATGGCAACTACAAATATTTACACCAATTATTTATGTTATGAAAAAATCATTCGTAAAAACACTAAAATTAGTTTCTCAAAAGTTGAAACAATACTGGCGATCGTCTAATAATTGGTTTTTCGATACACCAGAAAGGGCGCTCTTAGAAGCTTATCAAGCTGCTCAGAGAATTAAAGACATTGAAATTGAATATTTTGGTAGCCAAAAGATATCTTCAGCATCTGAAGAATATACTGAAAGCATGATGTCTTATTGGCAAGTATATCTTGATAAAAACTTACTAATTATCAAGATTAGGCTTGCAGAATTTACACTTAGTCGCCAAATTATAGATATCTCTAACTCTGTATTATTAGAAAGATTGAAAATTATTGATGAAGTTGTAGAGAAGTATGCAATTAAAAACGAACTAATTAATTCAATTACCCAGAATCAAATAAAAAAGCAGCCAGAATTGTCTAATGTTAATAATATTATAAATGACTCCCCATTGGAAAAAACTGGAATTTTTCCAGGTTCTATTATCCGAACTATTAATTCGATTAAAGGAGATTTTTCCCCACGAGCAGAAGAAAATTTTACTAAAAGTTATCGATTTTCTAGACAGAGAACAATAACTGCCTTGAGATTTTTCCTAATTCTAATTCTTGTACCTTTTTTAACCCAGAATTTATCTAAAGAATTTTTAGTAAATCCCATAGTAGAAAGAATTAGGGGAGACAACATCACTCAACTTTTTATTAATTCTGACATGGAAAAAGAAGCCCTCCATGAATTACAAAATTTTCAATCAGAATTAAGATTTGAATATTTACTTCATCAAGCACCACCATTATACTCAGAAGCAATACAAGAAAAAGTCAAAAACAAAGCAATTGATATATCTGAAAAATTTCGCATTAAAAGCAACAGAAACATTAGTAATATTTTTGCTGATTTAATATCACTAATTTCTTTTGGTCTGGTTATCAGTCTGAGCAAAAGACAAATTGTAATTGTAAAGTCGTTTATAGATAATATTGTCTATGGACTTAGCGATAGTGCTAAGGCTTTTGTAATTATTCTATTTACAGATATATTCGTAGGATTTCACTCACCAGATGGCTGGGAGGTTATTTTAGAAGGATTGGCAGAACATTTCGGTCTACCAGCCAATAAAGACCCAATGTTTGTATTTATTGCGACGTTTCCTGTAATTTTAAATACTATCTTTAAGTACTGGATATTCCGCTATCTCAGTCGCTTATCTCCGTCAGCATTAGCTACATTAAAAGAGATGGATGAATAGTTCATAATTTAAGAAGTATATCCAGTTTATTCTGAGACTTGCTATGGATTTTGAAAGCAAAGCCAATGCCCCAACTGTTACAGATAATGTAGAATTTGCTCAGGCAACTACTACCCGTAAGCCACTAGAATTGCTGCGAGATACTGAGGCTTTGCTACGCCGCCCAACTGTAGCAACACTATCACCGATTTTGCCACCAAAGCTCAGTAAGAGATTGCAAATAACCTCATTTTTGGCAGATGACTACTTTACAGAACTCACAGAAATTGACCTAGACAATATTAGTGATTTTGAACTGCGACCTGCACGAATTTTTGTGGGGCTAAGCTTTATTGGTTTTGGAGCGCTGATGATATTACTACTGTTGCTGTACTTAAACACGTTGTATCCAGAACCCAATACAGTAGAGCAGATTCGGCAATACTGGTATCAATATATTTGGTTTGTCAGTTTGGGAATTACGGGAATGTTTATCTTGGGTCGTGAAGCTATGCGTCCGATGCCAAAACGCCGAAAATGAAAAGTAGCAAGTACTGAGTTAGGTTACTGTAAATTGAGGAAAAAGACCTATATCGGCTTGCCCAAGAATTGCAATTAGAAGTAGATGTTATTTTAGCATTTCTAAAAGCTGCAAAATTATCATTTACTTTTTTACTTTAACTCGCTCCGTTCTTCCCCACTCCAGACTTGTAGGCATAACTGGGCAAATTTTAGATTGCCGATTTTGGATGCAAACCGGACTTATGCACTTAGATATCCTAACCCATACAATTGGGCGCTTTAGAAGTTCTCCCATTGAAAAACTAAGAGTTTTAGGCTTCGGTACGTAAATTCTATATAATAGCAATCCAAAATTCTGACTGGGGAAAATCTAAAATCCCAAATTAGTATGACTTCATCTATACGTAAAGTGCGATCAACACTAGGTCAACCTCTCTTAGCAAAGATCTTTCACTGGATCAATATCATCAGCTTGATCTTAATGATCGGCAGCGGACTACAAATTTACAATGCCAATCCGGTATTTGGTGGACGTGGGGGTTGGCAATTTCCCGATTTTCTGTTGTTGGGAGGTTGGTTAGGGGGTGGTAGGCATTGGCATTTTGGTGCTATGTGGCTTTTTTCTCTGAATTTGCTTTGGTATGGACTTTATATTTTCGTCAGTCGTCGTTGGCAACGTCGTTTTGCTGATGGCGGTGATTTGAAAGCATTGCAAGTAAGCCAGAACCCAAAACGGAAGAACTACGCATGGCATCGACTAGTTTACACTGCGATCGTTCCGGTGTTAGTGCTGGCAATATTGAGCGGCCTTGCTATGTACAAGCCAGCCCAACTGTATTGGCTTTCTGGACTATTTGGCAGTTGGCAAAATCTACGTACTGTTCATTTTATAACTGTTCCCACAGTAATATTGTTTACAATTGCTCACTCCTTACTCGCCCTCAAGGTAGGAAGTTTCCGTCTAATTAAGTCTATGTTTTTCTAGTGGTCTGTCCCATAGGCGACACACCATTAGCTACGAATGAAACAAACACTTTTTCTTTTATTAAGAAGTTTATGAACCTGATTCTTCCCAAACACACTTTATCTCGTCGCCGCTTACTACAATTATCTGGACTTTCGGGTATGGGTTTGCTTCTAGGTGGCTGTGAGTTAAATTTGCTCTCAGATAGTGTAAACAAAATATCTGAGCCACTAAATCAAAGTCTCGAAGCACTGCTGCTAAGTCAGAAACCAGTGGGTGAATTTCCTCTCAGTGCTATTGAGCCAGACAAGTTATTAATTAATACATTTGATTTCACACCGCAAATCGATCCGGCGCAGTTTCGCTTGAGGATTGATGGTGAAGTTAATAACCCGATGCAATTGAGTATGGGAGATATTCAAAAACTGCCCTTGACTTTGATGGTGATTCGCCATATTTGTGTCGAAGGCTGGGCTGCGATCGTTCAATGGGGAGGTGTGCGATTACAAGACTTAGTTGCCTTAGTACAGCCTAAATCAGATGTTCGTTACGTCTACTTTAAATCTGCCGATGGCTACTACGAAAGCTGGGATATCGCTTCTGCCATACATCCCCAAACCCTCATGGCTTATCAAAAAAATGGACAACCATTATCAGCCGATAATGGCGCCCCCATCCGCTTAGCATCCCCAATTAAACTGGGCTACAAGCAAAGCAAGTGGGTAACCCAGATTACGTTCGTCAGTAAATTGTTACCAATTAAAGGTTACTGGGAAGATCAGGGCTATGAATGGTTTGCAGGGCTATAGAGTACTGAGTGCTGAGTGTTGAGTGCTGAGTGCTGAGTTAGGAGTTATTCTCCTCCTGCCTCCTCTCCTGCCTCCTGCCTCCTGCCTCCTGCCCAATGCCCAATTATTGATTTTGCTGACGATTAACATCTTGCAAATCAAGAGCGTAATTCAATCGGAGAACATTGACACCTGGCTCGCCAAAAATCCATAAAAATCTTCCATCAGTATACTTATTAATTAAACGTAAAATTTCATCTTCTCCGACTCCACGGGCACGAGCTACTCGCTGCAATTGCTGGCGCGCTGCTTTGAAGGAAATATGGGGATCTAACCCAGATGCAGAAGTGTAAATAATATCAGCGATCGGTTGAAGATTTTCGTCTCGCAATTCATTTGCCTGTTCTAAAATTCGCTTTAATAGCTCTGGATTGCTAGGAGCAAGATTGCTGGCTCCAGATATGCCAGTTGGCTTAGCTTTTTTGCCTTGACTATATCTAACAGTACTGGGACGAGGATGGAAATATCGCTCAGATGTGAATACCTGACCAATCAAAGCTGAACCAATTATTTCATTATTTAGATTCCGCATGATACTGCCATTAGCTTGATAGGGCAAAAAAACTTGACCCACTACCAGGATTACCAGAGGATAAATGATTGCTGTCAACAACCAAAGCATGAGAGTGATGAAAATTGCTCTGATGGTTTCTCGAAAAATAGACATAATAAATTTTCCACTTGCTCCTAAAATTAATTTTTAATTTTTAATTTTTAATCTTTTGCCAAAGTAGAACAATTTTCAGGATGTAGTCAACAGCATAAATAATTAATTGGGAGAACTACCACATTCAATCACAGCAGGATAAAAATAGCGAGTGGTAGATTTTCTCTACGCCATAAGGATGTCGCCAAAGCAGTACTTTTTTATGATTCACTGACTTGCCAATCTCAAGGGTCTTTACTTTTGCTCTTTTTAAGCCAAGCCCACAGCTGTAATCACCATATCTATCAACTTAATAGCGATAAACGGCGCAATCACTCCACCCAAGCCATAAATTAAGATGTTACGTTGTAATAGTTGATTAGCTGTCAACGGTCTAAACTTCACGCCCTTCAATGCCAAGGGAATTAAAGCTGGAATAATCAAAGCGTTGTAAATCAGTGCCGATAGAACGGCAGAATTAGGGCTGGTTAAATTCATAATATTCAGGCTTTGTAGGTTAGCAGCAACAAAGATCACTGGAATAATCGCAAAGTATTTGGCAATATCATTAGCGATGGAAAATGTAGTCAATGCTCCGCGAGTAATCAGCAATTGTTTGCCAATGCTAACAATATCGATTAGCTTTGTTGGATCGGAGTCCAAATCTACCATATTGGCGGCTTCTTTTGCCGCTTGTGTTCCTGTATTCATGGCAACGCCGACGTTAGCTTGGGCTAATGCTGGAGCATCGTTAGTTCCGTCCCCTGTCATGGCAACTATTTTGCCTGCTGCTTGTTCTTTTTGAATAACGCTGATTTTATCTTCTGGTGTGGCTTCGGCGATGAAGTCATCGACTCCAGCCTCATTAGCAATGACGGAAGCTGTAATTCGGTTGTCTCCGGTTAGCATGACGGTGCGTACTCCCATGCGTCGCAGTTGCTCAAAGCGATCGCGGATACCAGGTTTCACAATATCTTTAAGATAAATAACTCCATAGATTTCGTTATCTAGGCTGACTGCTAAGGGTGTACCTCCCAGGTGAGAAACTCTTTCGTAGGCTGCATCCAGTTCCGGGGTATGGCGTCCGTTGCGAGAACGAACAAATCCTTTAATGGCTTCTACTGCTCCCTTTCTCGCCTCATGTCCACCGGGTAAATTGGTGCCACTCATGCGGGTTTTGGCAGAAAAATTCACTCCTTCAGCTTGACTGGAGTCAAAATCAAACCTTGCGCCTAACTTTTCTGCCAGTCGAACAATTGATTTACCTTCTGGTGTATCATCAAATACACTAGCTGCCCAGGCAATACTCGCAATTTCTAGTATGGAATGACCGTCAATCGGGATAAACTCTTCCGCCAAACGGTTACCAAGTGTTATTGTACCTGTCTTATCAAGAACTAAAGTATTAACATCACCACAGGCTTCCACAGCTCGTCCTGAGGTGGCAATGACGTTAAATTGGGCAACTCGATCCATACCTGCAATGCCAATGGTACTTAATAACCCGCCGATGGTGGTAGGAATCAATGCCACTAAGAGGGCAATCAAAATTGGGACGCTAATTGGGCTGTTGACATAATAAGCAAGTGCTGGCAGAGTGACCACGACAAACAAAAATACTAAACTGAGAACTGCCAATAATACTGTCAAGGCAATTTCATTGGGTGTTTTGCTGCGTTCTGCCCCTTCCACTAAGGCAATCATCCGGTCAATAAAGCCTTTGCCCGGATCGGATGTAATGCGGATAATCAATTCATCTGAGATAATCCTGGTTCCACCAGTCACTGAACTGGCAACATCGGAGCCTGATTCTTTTAATACTGGTGCAGATTCCCCAGTAATTGCCGATTCATCTACGGAGGCGACACCCATAATTACTTCACCATCAGCGGGTATAATATCGCCAGCAACTACATAGATGGTATCACCCTGTTTGAGGCTGGTGGATGAAACTTCACTAACTGAGCCATCGGCAGCGAGTTTTTTAGCGATGGTCTCTGATTTTGTAGACCGCAAGGCATCAGCTTGAGCTTTACCCCGCCCTTCAGCTACAGCTTCAGCAAAATTGGCAAACCAAACTGTAAAGAATAAAATCCCCGACAACAAACCGTTAAAAACTTGTGGGTTCTTTTGGGTGACTGGACCAAATAGGTTGGGATCGATGGTTACTAAGATGGTGATGATTGTCCCCACCCAAACCAAAAACATTACCGGGTTTTTGATTGCATACTTAGGGTTGAGTTTGACAAAAGCATCCCTAATTGCTCTTAAGTACAGCCATTTAGTAATTATCCTGGCCTTTTTACGTGCTTGACGGCGATCGCCAGGACGATTATTTGGGCGTCTAGCTTTGGAGTTAGTTGCCGCTTTATTCATAAAGAAAGTTTAGGAGTTAGGATTTAAGGTTAGAAATGCCATTAATCGGGTTTCTACAGGATTTAGAAATATAGACGCCATTAATCGCGTCTGTATAGGAGTTATAACTTTAAAACTCATAAGTGAAGTAGGCGAGAATAAATCAAAATAAATTAAGTAATGTAAAAAATCTTGAGATTAGTTCGTAGAGACGCTAAGCGAACACTACAAACCATGAATAGTTCACCTGCTCTACTTATAGCAATCCTATTTGAGTTGTGAAAATTATAGAACTGCCTTCTCTAGACGATCGCGTAGTATTTCGTAGAGAAGGCGTAATATCTTGTAGAGAAGGCGCTAAGAACGCTAGGTAAAGAAAGAGAGAATTTCATGAATTATGTAGGAATGTCATAACTCATAATTCATAACTCATAACTTCTAACTTTTCTAGCTACCGGACGCTAGTTGTAAACCTTCGGCTATGGGGCCTAAAGCTAGAACGGGAAAGAAAGTTAATACTCCCAAAACTAGTGTGACTCCAGCCGCGATCCCAGTAAATACCAAAGAATCAGTTCTTAGGGTACCAGAGGTTTCTGGTACTGGTTGTTTGCCAGACATACCCTCAGCTAACAGCAGGATGGCAAGCATCGGAATGTAGCGTCCTCCTATCAAGCTAACTAAAGTACTCAAGTTCCACCATAGAGTGTTATCACTCAATCCTTCTAAGCCAGAACCATTATTTGCCCCAGCGGAGGCATATTCATAAACTACTTGAGAAATGCCGTGATAGCCAGGGTTGCTAATTCCAGACAGAGAGATGGGATAAGCCAGGGCGATCGCGCTGGGAATTAAAACTACAATTGGGTGAATCAACAGTACAACACTGGCGAGGACAATTTCCCGCTTTTCAATTTTCCGTCCTAAAAACTCTGGGGTGCGTCCTACCATTAGCCCAGTCAAGAACACTGTAAGAATTAAGTAAATGAATAAGTAAGCTGTTCCAGTTCCCTGACCACCCCAGATAACCTGGATAAACAAGTTGAACAGAGTCGAAAATATTCCCTGTGGCATTAAGGAATCGTGCATTCCGTTAACAGCACCAGTCATGGTAGCGGTGGTCGTAACTGCCCAAAATCCCGTTTCTGCCCAACCAAATCGGACTTCTTTACCTTCTAAATTCGGCTGTTCTAGTCCAAAGGCTTTATTAACCAGGGGATTACCTTGCAGTTCTCCGACAGTCGTGACCCCAACCAGAACGACAAAAACTACAAACACCATCCAGAAAAGCAGCCACGCTTGTTTGATATTGTTGGCAAACACCCCATAAGTGTAAATCAAGGCTGCGGGGATGGAAATCATGGCAATGGTTTCGATTAAATTAGAAGCACCATTGGGATTTTCAAAGGGATGAGCAGAATTAACGCCAAAAAAGCCGCCGCCATTCTCGCCCAACATTTTAACCGCCTCAAAAGATGCCACCGGACCTCTAGCAATATACTGAATTCCTCCTTCCAAGGTTGTCAGTTCCATAGTCTTAGCTAATGTTTGCGGTACACCTACTACAACCAAAGCGATCGCCCCAATAATGGAAATTGGCAGTAATATTCGCGTAATTGCACGGGTAAGATCGACGTAAAAGTTACCTAGTTTTCTACCAGTCAATCCCCGAATAAAAGCAATTCCCACCGCTAAGCCCGTGGCTGCGGAGGTAAACATTAAAAAGCCTAAAGCCGCTACCTGGCTAAAATAGCTTAAGGTCGTCTCACCGACATAGTGTTGCTGGTCGGTATTTGTTAAAAATGAAATGGTTGTGTGCAGCAGTACATCCCACTTAGGTGCGCCGAAACCGTTGGGATTCCAGGGTAAGATTCTCTGAAAATATATCAATAAATATACTGAAATACCCATAATCAGATTAGTGCAGATTAAAGCCCGGATATACTGCCAGCCTGTCATATCGTCTTTTCGGCGAACACCCGATAGTAAGTATATAGTTCGTTCTATCGGATTCATCAAGAAATCAAGTAGTGTTCTTTCTCCCAAGAAGACACGCGCTATGTATCTTCCCAATACCGGAGTAATTGCGACAACGATACACAGCGTTAAGCCGATTTGTAAAAAACCCTGTCCCATATATTCTGCGCTCGATTAAAGTTAAGTGCTAGTAAGTTAATTCTTAAAAATAACAGATGAACTGTAGTCCTTTGTCATTTGCGTTTAGAAAGGAATAATGACTATTACACTGGAATGAGTGCTGAACGAACACAGTGTAATATGTTTGCTGATTAAGCATTTACTACTTTTCAGATGCTGGTTAAAGTTTCTGTTAAGAATATTTAAATTTTACCTAAATACAATTCAGGAGTAGGAATACAGAATTCCTGTTTTATAGTACTGTACGCATAACAAACAATAAAGTTTTCGCCCATTCAAGGTAGAGATGATGAAAGAAATAACTCGGCGCAAATTTATCGCCACAGCCTCCTTAGCGACGGGTTTTGCTTTGGCAGTGCAACCCATTTCTGCCGGAGTCATCACGACTGATGCTAAGGGGTTGGTAGCTGGTGCAGTGAAAATCCCCGTTAAAGATGGCGAAATTCCTGCCTATAGAGCAGTACCCGCTACTGGTGAGAATTTTCCAATTGTTTTGGTAATTCAGGAAATTTTTGGGGTACACGAGCATATTCAGGATATCACTCGCCGCTTTGCTCAGTTGGGGTATTTGGCGATCGCTCCAGAATTGTTTGTGCGTCAAGGCGATGTCTCAAAGTTAAGCAGCATAGACGAAATTCGCCCAATTGTCGCCAAAGTACCAGACGAGCAAGTGCTATCTGACCTTGATGCCACGGTGGACTGGGCTGTAAAATCAGCAAAGGGTAATGCTAATAAATTAGCGATTACAGGCTTCTGTTGGGGCGGTCGCATCACTTGGCTATACGCAGCACACAATCCCCAAGTGAAGGCGGGTGTGGCTTGGTATGGGCGACTGGTGGGCGATCCTAGCGAACTTCAGCCCAAGTATCCCATTGATATTGCATCAAAATTAACAGTTCCTATTCTCGGACTTTATGGTGGCAAGGATACGGGTATTCCCCTAGATACAGTAGAGCAAATGCGTGTAGCTTTAGCCCGTGGTAGACATGGTTCAAAGTCCAGCAGTAGCAAATCTCAAATCATCGTCTACCCAGACGCACCCCATGCTTTTTTTGCTGATTATCGTCCCTCATACCGCGAAAAAGAAGCCAAAGACGGTTGGAAACGTCTTTTGGCGTGGTTTAAGCAAAATGGTGTTTAAAATAATTCGTAATGACGTTCGTGGATTTGCTACTGCTGCGCTAACGTAATTAAGTTTTACAACGGCGATTTATCGCCAAGTTGAGCCAGGAGAAGAAACTTCTTGTGTCCAGCCTTTTTCCCTCTCTCCAAACCTCTCCCCCCGTGGGGGAGAGGCTTTGAAACCCAGTTTTAGTTTTTCTCTGCTTGTATGAAACAGCCCTGCCCTTTTTAAGGGGGTTGGGGGGATCAACAAGTGCCTAAAATTACAGACACCCACTTTTAAAACATCCTCTCAGGAATTCTTTCTAAAATACCAGAACCAAAGACCTTATCCATTTCTAAATATTCCAGATGAACGTAACCAATATGACAGTGACAAGTTTGGTTGCTACAAGGTTGTTCAAATAAAGCTGCTTCCCAGTCAGAATCATAAATATTACCAATTGGTTCTTTGATAAAATGACAGCGGCGGATTGTACCGTCACCATCAACAGAAATCACTGATTTTCCAGCCCGACAAGAATGCCCAAAGCTAGGATAATGTTGGGTATTTAATTCATATAATGGGTCAATAGATTGAAAGAATTCTCGATTTTCTGGTGATAAATTTGGAAGTTCAGCCTTGACAGCATTAATCCACAAATAAACGTGCTTTGGTAACTCTTGACGCAAAGCTGCTATTTCCGCTTGAAACTTGGGAAAACCGACAACTCCCACGCTGAATTTGACATTTTTGTTGTCTAGATTAAGGCATTTGGCTAAGAAGCGATCGCGTGACACCCATTCTGAATGAAAAGTTGCCCAAAGCGCCAATTTATCTTTGTTACATTCCTCTACCCAATCTAAATTACAAGATAGATTAGTTTGAATTGCTGCTTTATTAACATTCGGGAGTTGCGTTAATTTTATCAGTGCTTGCTGATACCAAGAATGGATTAGGGCTTCTCCCCAAGGAGTAAAAAGAATTGAAAATTGATGTTGGGGATGTTGGGAAATCCAATCTACAAACCGTTCTAAAGATTGTTTATCGATTGCTAATTCGGCGGCTGTTTGTTGGCGTTTGGCAAAGGGGCAATATTCACAACCGTAGTTGCAACTAATTAAATAACCGCGATAAAGTATGGTGAGGTGCATAGTAATTAAATATCCAAATTAATTTTTGTAAGTTTGATTATTCAGAAACAGAACAATAGCGATCGCCTGGCTCCTTTTCTGTATCTGCGATAACTTCGACATCTAAAAGTTTCAACCTTTCAACCATTTCTTCAGTTAAACAACTATTAGAAACGTTCAGAATATCTAGCTGATTCACAGCAGGACAATTTAGTAAAGCTTCAGCACCTTCATCTCCTAAATCTCCTAATGAAAGGTCTAAAACTTTGATTGTATTAATAACAGAAGAGTTAACAATAGTAGCAGCAATATTATTAGCATATTCACTGTTACGCAGTCCCAAGTAAGTCAATTTAGGGAATAAATTACCTGAGAAGATTGGCATTAAATTATCAATAGAAGAGTTCCCACCATATTCATCACTACCTAGCCATAATTCTAAATGCTCTAATGCTGGTAGTTCGAGAGAGAGAATTTGAGCAATTTTGTCACGACCTAATCCTCCAGTTTCTACAATTAGTGCCTTCAAATTTTCGTGGCGTAAAGAAATGAATTTTTCCCAGGGACAACTGTTATCTCCACCGCGAACTAGCAACATTTCTAGATTAGGGAAACCTTCTAAGATAAGACTAATATCCTCAATATATGTCCAAGAAATTTGGTAATCTATGTCATAAGGTCCGTAAAAAAGAGCTTTAATATTTTTTAGAATATCTGGCGATAAAATGCGCCATAAATCATAGTAACCTCTAAATATCAAAGCTTTTACTTTATTTACATCGGGTTCTCTTAAAAAAGTAGTAACATTATCATCCAGAACATAAGCTTTTTCAGCAGTGTTTTGTAAACCTATTTTAGGGTCATAGCTCTCAACTTGTCGATTGTAGAATTGGTTAAAAGTATTATAGATATATCCCTGATTTAGGGGTTCATCTATTCGTTCAAATAAGTCCCAATACTTATATTCCTGCAAAACTTGTTTGACTTGAGGCTCAATTCTATCACGTAATAAATTATAGGCAGATTGACGGACTTTTCTTGAACAATCATGCAATGAATGTATTACTAAATTTAACCCTTCTGTTTGATAATTCAATGCATCTTGAAGGGCTGCTACACGTATTTCTGCATAAGGACTTGCTAAACGTTTTTTAACTCCTTCAACACCACCTAGTACAGCATCAGTTGTAGGTGGTGCTTCTCCTCCGAGTACTGCATCAAATTCTCTAGGCTGATTTTGATTGTTTGTCATATTTTCTCCAACGGTAGATGTAATGTAAATATCCGTAGAAACGTGATTAATCGCTTCTCTACAAATCTTTTTGAAACCCCACTATTTCAACTCATAATCCTGCATTAATTCCTGAACTTTCTCAGAAAATAACCACGCGCCAATAGTGTCAGAACGCTCAATGCCAAATTCAGTTAACTGCAAAATATCCTCATCTTTTATCGCTAAATTTAAAGCAAGCAGTTCTGAAAATTCTGGAAAATCAGCGTATACTTCACTACCAAATTGCTGACGATAACTAGCACAATTTAATCCTTCATCGGAAAGTAAAGATAACAAAATATACCGCCGACGTTGTTCTTCAGCATTTAGTTGAAAACCATAGTGCGCGTAGTCAAATGACTCATCTGCTGTTTGAATATACGCTTGTAAAATCTGGCTGATTCCCTTTGCTCCCACTGCATATTCGTTGGAGTAGTGCAAAGTATTAGTGTAGGAACGTGCGCCACAACCTAAACCAATCATACCGTCGGCTTGACAGCAGTAGACGGGAGAGGGGGATGAGGGAGACAAGGAAGAAGGGGGAGACAAGGAAGAGGGGGGAGACAAGGGAGAAATATTGCTACCTTGTCCACCTTGTCTACCTTGTCCCCCTTGTCCCCCTTGTCCCCCTTGTCCCCCTTGTCCCTCTTGTCCCTCTTCTAAGCGTCGAAACATCCGCATGGAAACTTGCGTATATCCTTCTGACAATAATAGCGATCGCCCTTCCCGATAACAAGCTAAACGAATATCGTCCCATTCTCGATCTGTGCGTCCCAAACCGGTGAGCGATCGCACGTACAATGGATATAGATAAATTTCTTCTGGTTGAAAGCGCAAAGTAGCTTGTATTGATTGCAACCAAGTATTTACAGTTTGTCCGGGTAAACCGTAAATCAAATCAATGTTGAGAGTGGGAAATCCCATCTCTTTGATCCTTGTCAGCGTTGCTTCTACCTGAGTAGTAGATTGACGGCGCTGGGTGGCTAAAACTTCCGAATCGATGAAGCTTTGGACACCAATGCTAACACGATCGACGGCGTGCGATCGCAACAGCTTTAACTTATCCTCAGTGGCGGTTTCTGGTGAAACTTCCACAGAAATGGGAATTTCCTGTAACTTTGCACCCATCGTATTTTCAGCAATATTGAGAATAGTTTCGAGGTACTGAATTGGTAATTGGGTGGGAGTTCCGCCACCAATAGCGAACCTAGCAAATGACGCATCACCCAATACCGCTTTCATCCGTTGCGCCTGTCGCTGTAACGTGCGGACATATTGACTCATAAAATCTTCATTGTGGCTGACTGTAGTAAACAGATTACAGAACCCACAACGCATTTCACAAAACGGTATATGTATATAGAGAAATAGCGCTTGTCTATCTTGCTGCGCCCAAAGTTCCGGGAGATACACAGGTGGAGTGAGGGGACGGTAAGCTGTTTTGTGCGGGTAAGAATAGACGTATGCTTGATAAGGAGACTGGGCGATTTTCGATTTAAGATTTTGGATTGTCAGCATAAAATTTAAAAGAATTTAGAACTCTGCGCCTCTGCGTCTCTGCGTGAATTTTCACACAATAAACTCAGCATAAGGAACAGTCCAAACCACAGGATGGCTAAGTCGATGTCCAGTGTAACCATCTTCACCATAAGTTGTCCCGTGGTCAGAACAGAGAATGCAAAAAGTAGAATGCCTTTGTCGTATAATATTCCAGAGTTTGGCTAATTGGCGATCGACGTATTCCAAAGCTGCGGCGTGAGATTCAATCGTATCGATTTTATCTTTGGCATCGGGAAGATAGAAATAATTTGGTTGATGCAAAGCAGAAATATTTATAAATAAAAATATACGTTGATTATTTGGCGTTTTTTCTAAAATTTGTCGTGCAAGATTTACCTGATTTTCTGTAGATTCGGGGTTAGTAACACCTAATTCTGGACTCCAATAACTTTCAGCAAACATTGAGGGAATTACATTACCTAAAGGGTTGCGTTTGTTGAAAAAACCAACTCCACCAATGCAAACTGTATGATATCCCTTTGCAGCTAATCCAGTAACAATATTTGAGCTATCTAACACACAAGTATTATCAGTTGTCGTGGTACTTCCTTCAAATCCCAAAGCAAAAAGACGGGGGTGAATTCCAGGCGTTACAGGTGTGGGTAAAAAGCCTGCAAAGAACGCATGATGAGAAGCATAAGTGAAATTTCCGGGTGAATGTCGTTCTTCCCAGCCTGTTTTAGGGAGTACTTTTGCTAAGTTTGGAGTGCGTTTTTGTGCGAGTAAATCCTTGGCTACGTCATAACGTAATGTGTCTAAGGTAATAAATAAGATGTCATAAGTTCCGACGATTTGATTCATATTGAACATGGCGAAGAGGTAAAAGGGGGACAAGGGAGACAAGGAGGACAAGGGTGAAATTAAGAAGAAAACGGGGAAATATAGGAGGAGACAGTAAAGGATGTTTGATTTGTGAATAAAAAATCATTTTATAGTCATGAAGATTTGGTGGTATTTCAGTTGGCATTTGAAACAGCAATGAAAATTTTTGAGATGTCAAAAAAGTTTCCTCAAGAAGAAAAATATTCGTTAACAGATCAGATTCGTCGCTCCTCTCGTTCTGTTTGCGCTAATTTAGCAGAAGCTTGGAGAAAAAGAAGATATAAAGCTGCTTTTATCGCAAAGTTGAGTGATTGTGTTCGCGCAGCGTGTCGTAGACAAGCGGAAGCCGCTGAAACTCAAGTATGGATTAAATTTGCTGTTAAATGCTCTTACATAGATATTGAGCAAGGTAGAGAACTATATAAAACCTACAATCAAGTCCTTAAAGGCTTAATCAACATGATTAACAATCCAAATCAATGGATTATCGGTGAATAATCTCCCTTGTCCCCCTTGTCTCCCTTGTCCCCCTTGTCCCTTTCCAAAATCGCTTTAACTTCACTCATATAAGTATCCATCCCATTCCATAAAATACCCGGTAATAAATCACCAAAAGCATTAATCTCTAAAATTGCATGAGTTTTCCAATCGGGTAAAATCAGTAAATCAACTCCGCAATATAAACTATTAGGAAATAACGCTGCTGCTTGTTCACAAGTTCGCTTCATGATCTCCCAATTTTCTACACCAACTTTTGCTAAAAATTCTTCTGTATTTCCCCGTTCGTTCCCCAAATGCAAATTTGTCATCGGACTTTTACCAAGGCGAACAACGATATGCTGTGCTTCACCATTGATAACCACCACACGCACATCAAATCCACATTCTTGTAAATGTGCTTTAGGTAGCCATTCTTCAACTTGTACGCCTTCTGCTGTCAAAATGTTGATGATATCGGCGATTTCTTCGCGGTGAGTGTAGTGCCTAATTTTCCGGGAGTTGTAAAGCAGATTTTGCCCATTTTCTCGCACTCGTTCCACAGTAGTTATGGCTGATTCAAAACGCGAATTTGCGCGGTAAGCAACGACTCCAGAAGCGGCGGAACCGTGGGAAAGTTTGACGAATACTCGTTCTATTCCCTGCATTTGCATTTGTTCGCGTAAATTATCGTAGTTGTGGATTTTACCTAGCGATCGCGGAACGGGGATATTATGACGGCTGAATCTTTCGTGACAAGCTGGTTTGTCAAACATCACAGCGATATCTTGGGGATGGTTCATGAAGTACCCCTCCCCGCAAGCGATGAGGGGAGTAAGTTGTGTTTCCCATTTTTGCAACAGATACCGCCAGCCTAAATACCACTGTCGCGGATAGAGGATGAGTCCTTTGTCAAATTCTAATTTTGTCGCGGCTTCTGCACTGATATGTTGATGACTGGAAGTAGAAAAAATTTCCCTACTCCCTTCTGCGATGATGGCTTTATCGACATCAAAGTTTTTTTCTGGAGAGTCAAAGCGGATAATAGTATTGGGTGTGTTGAATTGTTCGAGAGTTTGTTTTCCTGCTATTAAGTCGGCGTAATCTACTACCGTGGCTGGTGGTAAGTTGAAATGGGCGAGGGCTTGTTGGAGGAAACCGACACGGCGGTTTTCGGGGTTGGCGATGAGGACGAAGTTTAGCATTATCTAATATATTCTTTATTCGTGTAATGCCCAATAACGTGAACCTGCTTCTCCTCGACGATAGTTTTCTTCCTGCGAATCTGCAATTAATCGACAATCAAGTTGAGACAATTGTTGAATTATCTGTGGTGATATACAGTTTTTAGAAATATTGAGTGTATGAAGCCGATTTACACTTGGACAATTTAGCAAATTTTCTGCACCGTTATCAGTTAAAGTTCCCATAGATATATCAAGCACTGCTAGACGTTCAATAATTGGAGATTGTACTAAAGCTTCTAGAAGCACGTCAGTATTTTCAAAGCTTGGTAGACCAAGATAAGATAAATTAGGAAGTAATTCACCTGAAAATAGTGTCTTAAAAAAATCAAAATGTGAGTATCTACAGCGTCCTCCCCATAATTCCAGATATTCGAGTGATGGCAATTCCAGAGTACATACTTGTGCTAATGCGAGAGCATAGTTATCTGCTGTTTCTAAGATTAAAGTTTTTAAAGATGGATGGTAGATTTTTTGTGAAAAGAGATTATTATGAGGATTCCCGTGTATTTTAAGCACTTCTAATTTGGGAAAACTCTCTAAAATAGAAATCATATCACTTAAATAAATACGTGATTTTTTATATTCATGTTGACGGCGATCGCCAATGAATAAAGCTTTTAAACTTCTTAACTTTTGACTAGCTTTACAAAGCATATTTATGAGTGTCAGACACTCTTGGTGATATATTTCTAAGTAAATTTTATCAGGCATCCAACAAGCTAAAGCTTCAACTTCACTGACTTGGATATCATTGAGGAATACTTGAAGATCATCTAGATTAAAATCTTCAACTACACGAAATTCTCCACGAGGATTTGGCTCCTCACGATAGAGGTTAACATTGTAAGCTGTACTAATTGCAGAAGTGATTCCAATATTTGGATAAAAAGTTTCAAATTGCCAATCTTCTAGCATAGTAAAACATTGCTGAGGATTATGTCTCAATAAAGCTTCTTTACCCTTTTCTCCACCTTTATTTTGTAGGAGACGAGCAGCAAACATCTGCACTTTATCTGAAGAGTCTTTCAATGCTTCAATTACTAATTCAAAGCCTTCTTCTTGATATCGTAAAGCATCAATCAATGCAGATGCTCTTTCTCTAGCCTCAGGGCTTTTCAACCGATTTTTTACGCCTTCAATTCCTCCTAATACTACACCGCTAACTGGTGGTGGTACTTCTCCACCAAGTACACCGTCAAATTCTCTGGGTTGATTTGGATTGTTGTTCATTTTAGATAATCTTGTATTATTTTATTAATTTATTCCCAGACTGAGTAATAGCGATCGCTAAACTGAGAATCTGCAATTACTCGACATTTCAAGGTTGAAAGTTGCTCAATTGTATTGTTATGTAAACGATTTCCAGAAACATCGAGAGTATGTAAACGATTAATTGCTGGAGAGGTTAATAAAACATCCCCATTACTTATATTTCCATCTGTTAACTCAAGTACCTTCAGATTTTCCATAATTGGAGAATTAACAATAGCTTGAGCAACTTCACTCATATTTCCGCATTTTCTCACCGCTAGATATACCAAGTTAGGGAACGATTCACCCGAAAGTACAGGTGCTAAACTATGAATATTAATGTTGCTTAAATCGCTTCTATTTAGCCATAGTTCAAAGTATTCTAGATATGGCAGATTTAAATTGCAAACTTTGGCAAGATTGCTATCAGATATACCATCAGCATCAACAATCAAAGTCTTTAAACTCTCATGTTTTAATGAATTAATGGGAATAATAAAATTATTCTGAGTATTACGAACTTGTAGTATTTTGAGTTCAGGCTTGAGAATATCTTCCTCAAGCATTCTACCCCGAATATGAAGTAATTCTAAATTAGGATAAGCTTTGAGTAGAGGATGAATATTAGATACATTAACTCTTGATATCTTATATTTTTTATTATAAATTTGGTATTCATCTCCAATCAATAATGCTTGTAAATTTGTAAGTAATTCACGAGCATGAATAATTATGTTACAAAAATCTTTAAAACTAGTTGTAATGTTTATATCATCGTCATATATTCTGCATTTTATTGCTTCTAACAATTTAGCTTTAGGGTCTTTAAGTAAATCTGATAATGGATTTTCAATATCCACACAGTATGCTATACCTCTTGGATCATCAATTTTATCAAAATAAAGGTTTCTCCAATTTTTAAATGTAGTAAAAACTAACCAAGGATCATAATCAAGTAATGCCTGTTTACCTTTAATACCCATTTTTCGGAGTAAATCAATAGCGTAATCATGTGTTTCGTTTGAAGAGTAATATAACTCCTCAATAATTAAATCTACTCCAACATCACCATATTTTAGTGCATCTTCAAGCGCCGCAATTCTGACTTCATAATCTTCGCTATTTAGACGACTTTTAACTCCCTCAATTCCTCCCAAAACTACACCGTAGTTTTGATTTTGCAGTTCTCCACCAAGTACTGCGTCAAATTCTCCGGGTTGATTAGAATTATTATTCATAGCTAAAATTGAACTAATTAAGAGAAAGTTTTTTAACCTGCGTAGGCGGGTTTTGTCTGTGTAGCCGCGACTTCTAGTCGCCCATTACTATAAATTTCACTCAGAAACAGAACAATAGCGGCCGTCAATGTAGCTATCTTCATCTTCTTCTTTCTGATTATTTGCCAAAACACGCACATCCAAACCAGAGAATTTCTCAATCATTTCCTGAGATAAGAAGTTTTCTGAAATATTGAGAATATCAAGATTATTTATAGCTTGACTATTCAGCAATTCTTCCGCACCAGCATCAGTCAGAGTTCCCATTGAAAGGTCAAGTACGCTGATATAATCAAGAATTGGAGAACCTATAATAACGCTGACTATTTCATCGGTAAATTGGCTATTGCGTAATCCTAAATAAACCAAATTGGTAAATTTTTCTGCAAAAATAATCGGATTTAAATCTTCAACCCAACAATCTCCGCCGTAATCTTCACTACCAAACCATAATTCTAAATGTTCCAAGGCTGGTAGATTCATATTACAAATTTGTGCAACAGTATCCCGACTTAATCCCCCAGTTTCAAGAATCAAGGCTTTGAGGTTATTGTGTCGTATCGGCGGACTAAATTGTAAACGATCGCCTCCACGAACTTGCAAAATTTCGAGTTTGGGATAAGCTTGTAAAATGGGACTTACATCACTTTGTTGAATCCAAGATATTTCCGAATCCTCAGAAGTAAGATCGCCAATAAAAACAGCTTTGAGATTAGTTAAACTTTGTTTAGCATCAACTAAAGCTTGAACAATACTACTTGAATCAGTTTGGCTTCCTTCGCTCCACAAACCAAACACTAAAGCTTCTAATTTGTCGGCGTTGGGTTCTTGCAGAAGTCTACTAAGTTTACTGGGTAAATTCTCATGATTTTCATACTCAAACCTGAGAGCATAAGCATTGTTAACAAATTCAACAATACCTACATTTACATCGAACTCTACAACTTGCCGATTAGCAAATTGAGTAACGTTATTTCCTTTATACCCTTGATACTCGTTAAATCTCTCTTCCAAGTTCCAAGGTTTATATGTTTGCAAAGCTTGTTTTACTTGCGGTTCTGTTTTTTTCTTCAATAGTCGATAAGCAAAACGCTGCACCAATCTCGATTCATCTTGCAATGCTTGAATTAATACATCCAACCCAGCATCGCCATATTTCAAGGCTTCGCTAAGTGCAGCAATTCGGACTGTAATCACAGGATTTGATAAACAACGTTTAACCCCCTCAATTCCTCCTAAAACTACTCCATCCACAGGAGGCGGAGATTGTCCTCCCAACACTGCATCATAATCTCTGGGTTGATTTTGGTTGTCTGTCATGGTGCTTTACCTTCTGATTCCTTATTAGAATTCCCAAAAATGCTACGCATACATCAATGAATAATTGCCGTTGACGGAAATTTAGTAGAACATAGAGATGATTGTGGCATTTCTAACACTCTGAAGAAATCGAGAAATTATACTTATGGCGGAGTATCAGAAAGTTGAATATCGCATTGGCAAAGATGGTAAAATTACTGAAAAAGTAATTGACGCTTCTGGTGCAGCTTGTACAAGCACAACATCTGGAATCGAAAACGCTTTGGGAGAGTTAGAAACTCAAGAACTGCTTCCTGAATATTATGAGGGAGACGACAATGTGACTGGAACAGAACAACAGTCTCTCAAGCAAAAATAGGAGGGACGTTGATGATCGCAGATAACCTGTTACATATCTAAGGAATGGGGATGTTTTCTATGGAAAGCCTTTTGGCGATCGCAATCGGATTTTTGGCGTTACTTTTGATTATTCCAGCAATTAGCGCTGCGATCGCTCGCCAAGCAGACTTGGAAACTAACAAGTTAGAATTGGCGAGATGTCTAGCAACAAACAGCTTAGCGTCTACGCAAATTGAATTCCTAGAAAATGAGCTAAAAGCAACTCATCAAAATTACTTAGAACTAGAGCAAAAGTTACACCAGCTTGTTTTGGAGAAAACAGCACTGCATCAGGAAGGCTTGCGACTGCATGAGGAATTGCAGCAGCAGCGTCTTGAACTAACAGACGAAATACGCTCTTCGACATTTGAGCAATTGCAGACATTGTTAACAAACTATCCCAGCATCCATCAGATGGTGCAGGTTAAACCAGAATTACCTGCGAAAAATCTGCTTTCGATGTTTACTTCTTTAGATAACCTCCTCAATAAATGG
Organism: Nostoc sp. C117; assembly: GCF_043099735.1. Lineage (NCBI taxonomy): Bacteria > Bacillati > Cyanobacteriota > Cyanophyceae > Nostocales > Nostocaceae > Nostoc > Nostoc sp. C117. Next base: position 7,021,978 of record NZ_CP170991.1, on the reverse strand, counting down.
GGTTACGAACAGATAGGCAAACCTTGGGAAAAAGTAGCTTACAATCCGCAGATTCATCAACCAGACACTGCTGATATTGCTGAAGAGGAGTTAGTTTATATTCGATTTGTTGGTTATCAGCATCAAGGACGAATTCTTGTCCCTGCGAAAGTTAGTCGCACTTTACCGGGAGGGGGGAGGTGAGGGGGATGAGGGGGACAAGGGAGACAAGGGGGACAAGGGAGACAAGGGAGAAATAACCAAGAACAAATGACAAATGACTAATGACTACAGTAATAATTGATTTTGGTACTAGCAATACTGTTGTTTGTACTACTGATTTGATTACGCAAAAACCACGGACGTTGAGATTTGAATCGATGTCGCGTCGGTTTGAGGTTGGGGCGGAACAAGTTAGTGTTGTACCCAGTTTAGTATTTGTGGAAGGGCGCGATCGCATTTCTTTTGGTGAATCTGTACGCGCCAAACGCTTGGGGTTTGCCCAGCCAGAACGCTGTTTTAGAGCTTTCAAACGCGATTTAGCAGCAGATTTTGTCCCACCTCCGCGACAGTTGGATGGTAATAGTTACAGCGCTGAGGTGGTTTCGGAACTGTTTCTCAAGGAAATTTGGCAACAGGTTGAACAGCAATTACAACCCACTAGCGTTATTTTCACAGTTCCCGTCGGTGCATTCGAGCGATATCTTGAATGGTTCCGCAACTTGGGCAACAAGTTAAATATTCCCGCAGTGCAAATTGTCGATGAATCTACCGCAGCAGCCCTTGGTTATGCTGTCAAGCATCCTGGTGCTGTGGTTTTGGTGGTTGATTTTGGCGGCGGTACTCTAGATTTAAGTTTAGTACGGACTGTCAGCGCTGAATCTGAACAGCAAGTAGTGCGTGCGGAAGTTATCGCTAAATCTGATGCTTTTATTGGCGGCGTAGATATTGATACATGGATTGTCGAACATTACCTGCAAAAAATCGGTTCCTCCCGTGCTGAAGTTGGAGAAATCGGTTTTATGAATCTGCTGGAAGTGGCAGAAAGGGTAAAAATTCAACTTTCCATAACAGATGAGGCGAAAGAAAGTTGGTTTGATGATGAAAATTTTATGTCCCATGAATTACAATTGCATCGGGACGAGTTAAGCGAAATTTTAGAAAATCAACAATTATTAGAACAGCTAAGACAGGCGATAGATGAAGTATTAGCGATCGCACTTTCTAAAGGGATCGGCAAATCTACAATTGAACAGGTTTTATTAGTCGGTGGTACTTGTCAAATTCCCGCCGTGCAACAACTAGTAATTTCCTATTTTGGACGACAAAAGGTAAAGTTAGACAAACCCTTTGAAGCAGTCGCACATGGCGCATTAGCTTTAAGTGAAATGGCAGCAGTTGATGATTACCTGCGCCACAGTTATGCTATTCGTCTTTGGGAACCCCACAGCAAAAGTTATTCTTATTTAACTTTGATTGAAAAAGGGGCAAAATATCCAGGGGCGCGTTCTGAAGCTTTAACTCTGCAAGTCGCCACAGAGGGACAGCGAGAAATTCGCCTTGATATTGGGGAAGTAGCAGAAGTTTCTCAAGCGGAAGTTTATTACGATACTCAAGGAAGGATGACGAGTAGCCAGTTAGTAAAACAAGATAGTTATCGCTCTTTGGAAACTCATCATCAACAGGTATGTGTCGCCCATATCGAACCGCCTGGACAAACGGGAGTAGACCGAATACAGGCACAATTTGAAGTGAATGAACAACGGGTATTAGTAGTGACGGTAAAGGATTTATTGACGGGAAAAATGTTAGTTGATAGGGGTGAGATTGCTAAACTAAAATAATCTTCTCTTCGCGTTTTTTGCGACTTTGCAGTTTGTTTAAAAAGAACCTTAATCAAAAATATAAATACTACTAATATAGGAATCATATTTGATGTCTGAAACCGATAATAAAACCTGGAATAAAGTAGTTAACTGTTTCCAAGAAAATACAGCAGTTTGCAAGTAAATGAGGTACAAAATGGAGGACTTCAAATCGGATGTAAACAGTTTCTAAGTCCTGCCTCCAAACCCTTAGCTTTGTACTTCATGCAAAAGAAACCTGCTGTATTCCAATAAAGTCTCATAGCATTTACATTTCCTCTAATTCTTTGCCCTTTGTTTCTCTTAGTAACAAAGCTACAAAAAAGAAGGAAGTCGCTGATGCAATAGTGTAAAGACCATAAGTAGAACCTAAACCAAGGTATTTGAGTAAGGAAAGAAATGAAGTGGAAACAATAAAGTTTGCAATCCACTGCATTGCTGCGGCAAAAGAAAGGGCAGCAGTACGAATCTTGTTATTAAATATTTCTCCTAACAGCACCCAAATAACTGGACCCCAAGAGAATCCAAAGCACACTACGTATAAGTTTGCTGCTAAAAGTGCAATAATTCCTAGTGAACCAGTAAGAGTGGGATTGCCTGTGTCTGAAGTAATAGATGTATTGCCGAATACAATAGTCAAAGTACCTAGCATTATAGTCATACCGATTGAACCCACTAAAAGTAGGGGTTTACGGCCTATTTTATCAACATAGGCGATCGCAACGCATGTAGTTACAATATTGATAATTCCTGTAATCATAGTAATCAGAAGAGAATCTTTTTCTGAGAAACCAATTGCTTGCCACAAGATATTGCTGTAGTAGAAAATAACATTGATTCCAACAAACTGTTGCAGAATAGATAATCCTGCTCCAATCCACACAATTTTCAATAGTCCACCACTATGGCTGAACAAATCAGAGAATTTAGGCTGGTGTTGTATTAGAACTGTCTGGTAAATCTCTTTGACTTTGGCTGGGACATCACCCCCCACAACTTTTTTTAAAACATTTTCTGCTTCTCTAAATTTTCCTTGTGTTATTAGATATCGAGGTGATTCAGGAATTATCAACGCGGCAAATATATATAGAATTGCGAGAGGGATTTTTGCCAAGAACATCCAACGCCATGCAGTAATTCCCAACCAAAATGGTGATTCTGCCGATCCACCTGCGGCTAATGCAATAAAATAGTCACAAAGCAGAGCTATGAAAATCCCTACTACAATTGCTAGTTGTTGCAACGAACCAAGACTTCCACGGACTTTGGAAGGTGCAACCTCAGCAATATAAGCAGGAGTAATTACACTTGTCATTCCTACTGCAACTCCACCCAATACACGCCAGAATATTAAGTCCCACACACTGACTACCATTCCAGACCCAATTCCACTTAAAGTAAAAAGGATTGCGGCAGCGATCATAGCTTTACGATGACCCTGTTTATGCACAATTGGCCCTGCTATTAATGCTCCCAAAGCAGACGCTAGCAAGGCACAAGATACAATAAAGCCGCTCATCATACTATCTGCATTAAAAGTTTTTGAGATGGCTAGAATAGCTCCATTAATTACAGCCGTATCAAAACCAAACAAAAAACCTCCCAATGCCGCAGCACAGACAATTAAAATCAGAAAGGAAACGTTTTGCTCTTGATTAAGAGTGGATTGTTTTAAAGTCATTAAACCCTTCCAAAAAGTTCAAATATTTTGTCTACAAAGATGAATTAGACCGTGTAGCAATCTATTAGAGTAACAGGGCAAACGCACAGGATTTTTTAGCCCCTACTGGAGAAGAATATTGATGAGAAAATAGCCTGAGTCATCAAACTCTCAAACCTTTATCCTTTAGATGCGTTTGTCCTGGCTTTTCTAACCAGCTTTTTGCTAACACAAATAGGACAGTTAATTACTAATTCCAAATTTATTGACTTCACAATTAAGTACTTAGTCACTTAATAAAGCACTAGATTCAGCGTCTGATGCTAACTCTTGAAGAAGAATCCAGTAATTCCCATAAGAGCTGGGAATTGAAATCAGGGATTGAAATTTTTGCTCCGGCTTGACATAGATGATCTGGACTTTGACTTGAAGCAACACCAATTGTATAGATACCTGCTCCTACAGATGAAGAAATACCCGTAAGAGAATCTTCAAAGGCAATTGTTGACTCTGGAATCATACCTAAATAATCAAGAGCTTGGCGATAAGGGGCTGGGTGAGGCTTAGGTGCTACTGCTTCTCCACCGACCACCACCACATTAAAGAAATTTGACAAACCCAATATTTCCAGTGTCAAAATAGCATTTTTCCGAGGTGAATTTGTGACAACAGCTCGTTTTAGTCCCAACTTTTGAGTCCACATAAGTAATTTAGATAAACCATCCAAGGGTTTAAGTTCTTCTACAGCCAACTGACGAAAACGAGTTTCTTTTTGATCGGCAAACTTTTCTCTTTCTTCATATGACATAGAAGGAAAAATATTTCTAATAACTTGAGAGTTAATTCCTCCAATTATATTTATCTTGTAGAATTCTTCATTAATCTCTAGTCCATAGTTTCTTAATGTCTCACACCAAGCTTTATAATGTAGTGGCTCACTATCTACTAAAGTACCGTCCAAATCAAACAGGATTGCAGAAAGCATATTTGTTAGTCCTCAAATAATTAATGGTCTGTTAATTCCCAGTGTGTTGTGCTAGTTCATTCTATGTTTCGTTGGTCTCATTAAAGTTTTCCTATCAAGAAGAAACTATGTTTTACTCGTTCTTGTTCAAAAATGAGTAAAAATCTTGAGTTACTCATTCATAGTTACATTACTAAGAACAGCGACAATATTAATGGAAAGGAGAAACTTGTACATTTGAAAAAATTAGTATTTTTTCAAGAGCCTGAGTAGCAGTGCAAGTTTTTGCACTTATTCAGAATAAGGAGAAAATATTAATAATACAATCGGAAAAAATCAGATATTCTTAATATCTTTAATAATTATCTTTTTGATAAAAAATAATAAAAGTAGGTAAAAGTAAGTTTAAGTATGTTGCTCAATCAAAATATAGCAATCCGATTTGATTTCTGAATCACTCGTAGATGTAAGAGACTGGGAAAGGTGGAGTCCCCTCTGGGAAGAAGGAATAAAGGCGTACTGAGTTTTGTTCAAAAATCAAATATGAATCCCCTAACAAAATTAGGTTTAAAAAAACTTACTTAATATATTAATTTTATACAGGTATAATAACTTAAAGTTATTTTGACTAGAAAATGTAAAGGGCAGCGCTGATGGTACAAGCTAACTCGAAATTTGAATATCAAATCGGAGGTAGTCTGGATAGTAACGCTCCTAGCTATGTGAAACGGCAAGCTGATACGGAATTTTATGAAGGATTAAAAGCAGGTCAATTTTGTTATGTACTAAACTCGCGGCAAATGGGTAAATCTAGCTTGCGAGTACGAGCAATGCAAAGGCTACAAGCAGAAGGGGTAGTCTGTGTTTTTATTGACTTGACAGGGATAGGAACGCAGAATGTGACTCCAGAAAATTGGTATGCGGGGATTGTCCAATCTTTGGTGAGTAGTTGCCAACTGAACTCAAAAATTCAATGGCGGAGTTGGTGGCGTAAGCGACGAGATTTACTTTCACCTGTACAGTGTTTGAGTCAATTTATAGAGGAAGTTTTATTAGTCGAGATTAAGCAAAATATAGTCATTTTTATTGATGAAATCGATCGAGTTTTGAGCCAGAATTTCTCCTTAGATGATTTTTTTGCTTTAATTAGATTCTTTTTTCAAAAAAGAGAAGTTCGTTATGAATATAGGCATTTGACTTTTGCATTATTGGGTGTAAGCAATGCTAATGAACTGATTCAAGATAAGACTCAGACACCATTTAATATTGGTAAGGCAATTGAACTACAAGGATTTCAGCCTGATGAAGCGCAACCATTAATAGATGGGTTGAAAGGGAGAGTTCCTAACCCTGAAGCGATTTTAATTGAGATATTACAATGGACAGGTGGGCAACCATTTCTCACGCAAAAACTATGTCAACTTATAGTTTTTGAGTCAGAGGCTAAAAGATTTTCATCAGTTGAGCAAGTAGTCAGATTACAGATTGTTGAAAATTGGGAATCTCAAGATGAACCTGAGCATTTGAGGACGATTCGCGATCGCATCTTCTACAGAAATCAAAAACGTACAGTTAGATTATTAGAGTTATACCAACAAATTTTACGTCAAGGCGAAATTCCTGCCGATGGTACTTCTGAACAAATCGAATTACGACTTTCAGGGTTAGTAGTTGAGCGACAAGGCAAGCTCAAAGTCTATAATCGCATCTATGCAGCTGTATTTAATCACAGTTGGGTTGGGCGTAAATTAGCACAGTTACGACCTTATGCAGAAGCGATCGCACTTTGGTCAGCCTCAAATTACCAAGATGAATCCTATCTGTTAAAAGGACAAGCTTTACAAGATGCCTTAGCTTGGGCATTAGGTAAAAGCATCGGCGATTTAGATTATCAATTTTTAGTTGCTAGTCAGGACTTAGCCAAACGCCAAGTCCAAATATCACTGCAAGCACTAAAACAAGCTAACAAACTTTTGGCACAAGCTAGACAAAAAGCTAAACAAGAAGTTTTGCAACGACACATTGGATGGGGTTGGATACCACTGATTGCTATATGTGTGACAGTACCTATTATGCTGCTACGCTTTAATGGACTCTTGCAGGGGACTGAGTGGAATATGCTCGATCAGTTTTTTCGCTGGCGGGTGTTGCTAGAGTCACCAGAGAAACGTATAGTTATTGTCACTATAGATGAAAAAGATATCAAGAAAGCCCGACAGTGGCCTATCTCCGATCAAATTTTAGCTGATGCAATTACCAATATTAAAGCCCAAAAACCTAGAGTAATTGGTTTAGATATTTTTCGAGATTTGCGTGTAGATCCTGGGCATCAAGACTTGGTTAAAATCTTTCAATCAACTCCTAACTTATATGGAATTGAAAAAGTTGTGGGAAGTGTTATTGCCCCTCCTCCCACTGTCAGTTTAGAAAGAGTAGGCTTTGCAGATCAGGTATTAGATAGAGACGGGAAGGTGCGTCGTGCATTACTATATGTACAGCTTTCGCAAAATCAAGGACGCTACAGTTTTGCAATGAAACTGGCGCAGCACTATTTAGAAGACCAAGGGATAACCCAAGAATTTCTTGATAACAGTCCCCAACGTCAAAAATTTCGTTGGGGTAAAGCAGTTATTGAGCGATTTCTAGGCAATAGCGGTATCTACTTCCATGAGGATTTTCGAGGATACCAAATTCTGTTGAACTTCCGAGGAAAACAGGAAAATTTTGCTACCTTTTCTTTAAGAGATGTATTAGAAAACCGCATTCCCTCTAATGATTTACGCGATCGCATAGTTTTGATTGGCAGTACTGCTGCAAGCATTAAAGATGAATTTTATACGCCATACAATGGTGGTGTATTCAGTTCTTCTGAACCGATGCCTGGGGTAACCATTCATGCCAATATTGTCAGTCAAATCATTAGTGCTGCGGTTGATGGTAGACCTTTGCTTCGTGTTTGGGAAGACCCCATAGAATGGCTGTGGATTTTAGTTTGGGCAGGATTAGGAGCGCTAGTAAGCCGACAGTTGAGGTCTTCAATTGCGATCGCTGCCAGTATCATCTTTGCTAGCAGTGGGCTTGTGGGGATTGGCTTTCTAGCTTTTTCGCTAGGCTGGTGGTTACCCATCACTCCCTCTGTGCTGGTGTTTTTGGGATCGGCAACTGTCTTAAAGTTGGTCAATTACAAGCAACTTGAAAGACTTCAATTCCATCATACTTTGGCATTGCTTTTAGAAATATGCCAAGATTATCCCTTTGCTGGAGTAATTGCAATTGAATACCTCAAACAGTCAGAAAGCCAAGATCATCAGGCTTTTATCGAGCAGCAGTTAGCAGAAAAACACTTAGCCACTTCTAGAATCGCAACGGTTGAGTAGCGATCGCTTCTAGCCCCGCAGACTTGAGAAAATCAGCCCAGATATCTGCTATAGCCTGATTGTCAGGTTGAGCGTTTTTAATTTGAGCTAGAGCCAACACAGCATCATACCAAATTCCTTGTTGACTGTAAGTATTTGCTTGCTCCAAACTTGCCTTGTGATGACTCTGTGGCTGAGCTAAAGGCACACGGCGTACCCAGGATGTGACTACCGGATCGTTAGGGCTAGCCTTTTCCCCACATACCAACACTAAAGCCCACTTATAAGTTTTGCCTACTTTCAAAGAAGGTGAGTTATTCGCCGACTTGATGCTAACAATACCAGGTTTACCTTGAATGGGAATGAAGGTTTGAGAATAAAGCTGATTATCTTCTTCCATAAAGCTTAAGATTAGCTGTTTGGCAGATGTTTGCGGCAAATACACTAAAAATGTCGGATGCTCTGCGCTTGTCAACCCATAGTTGCTGTCAGAGGGAACAAGAACCATCAGAGGATACTGTTTGGATAGTGTAGTCGTTGACGTTGCATCTTGAGGACACTGCCAATCACCACGCGACCCCGCTGATAACGTAGATTTTGGCTTACCATCATTGGGTGGTAGTTTGAATATTATCCTCTGAGACTTTGAGCGATTCGTCTTAGTCGGCGTGGGAATATTTGCAGATGATTCAGCAATTGTTGGTTGTGTCGCGATCAAAAACAACCCTACCGTAAGTAGATAAGTCAACTGTTGAATATTTAACATTAGATTAACTTTTGGTAAAGTAGATGCAATCTGAAAGAAACAATTATTTACATGCCAAAAAGATAGTACTAGATAATTCTGAATATTCAAAATATTTGCGACCAACACGACAAATATTAGATTAATTAACACTTGTTGAGACGGGATAAATCGCCGTCTCAAAAACCCAAAATTTTTGCCATTAGCCCTTAACCCAAGCATGTTGATTTATAACCAATTACCTACTAAGACAAATGCTGCCCAGTAGTAAGGATGACGATATTTTGGCGATCGCAACAGAAACAATTGAGCTTGACGAAGTGCCTCAGATTTAGTTAGTCTAGATTGGCTTAATTCTGAATAAAATTTGTTCATCAGTTCAGATGTAGATTCATCTTGTACTGACCAAAGTGTTGCTAAGGTACTACGCGCCCCTGAACGCACTGCTATACCTGCTAATCCCAGAATTGCTCGCCGATCGCCAGCTGCGGTTTCACAAGCACTCAAAATGAATAATTCTAAAGGACTGCGACCGGGGCGATCGCGTCCTTGCAATAACTGGTCTAATTGTTTAATATTAATTCGACCATCCCAAGTCAATAAAAAAGTATTTTCAGCTTGAGAAGAAAACTGAGCGTGAGTTGCCAAGTGAACAATAGAGAATGGAACATTGTTAATTTCATTTGTCAGCCGACTACGAGTAAATTCTTGATTTAAGAGAACTTTTGTCGGAACTATCTCTACAATCTCTTTAACTTCTTTTTCCACTCCAGGTAATTTAGAAAATCCTTGACGAGCTTCAGCCAAAGCACCAATTAAAGTTTTTAATTTATCTGAGGAAAGGGAACGTGAATACAACAGTTGCAATCCTGGACTCAAAGCAAGATTATATTTTTCAATCAGATACTGCTGCTTCTGCTTATCATAAAGTGCCGACATGGGTAATCCGCGTAGCACTCCATCTAGTACAAACACCAAAGTTTTAATATCATCTTTTTGCAGTTCCGCCTCCATTGGACGAATTAACCAGTCGTAAAGAATTTCTCGGGCTTGAACTGAATCTGGATCTGAGATATAAGGGTTTAATCCGGCGAACATATTATCAAAGACTCGCTCAACCTCTCCTATTTCTCCTGGCTGAGAATTAACCATTAGGGCTGTTGCGTAGTATTTTAAAGGCTTTTGGGGTCGAGATAAGATAATAGCGAGGCGATCTGGCAAAATAATCGAATAGATAACGGCAGCATTGGGATCTAACTGGTCAATTGGTTGAGGTTGGCTGGTTACACAAGCTTCTCGAAAGAAGTTGGTCAGTTCTGCTAGTTGGAGTGCTTCTATAACATCACGAGCTTGCTTAAGATTCTCTTGAATAATTTTCGTTGGTTTTATCTGTTGAGAATCAACAGGTTGTAAGAGCAAATTGACTAATTCTCGATAAACGGGTTCTACACTATCACGAAAAGTAAATTGAATTTCTGGGTTAATACCAACCAAATCTTTACGCAAGGACTGAAGAGTTTCATAGGCTAAAGTGTAAGCTTTTAGGGCGCTTTTATCATCTTTTTGGTTTTGGTAAATTCGTCCTAACTGCCACTGCCAAAGATAGGTAATACTGGAATTACTAAGAGCAGATTTTTGTTGCACAGCTTGTTCAGTTAATTGTCGTGCCTCTACCAATTTCCCCATTTGCTGATAAACTCCTCCTAGATAACCACGGGCATCGGCTTCGGCTTGACGATCTCCCAATTGTTGAGCTTGATTGAGGGCTGTTTCTAAAATTCGGCTAATTTCTGTCCATGAGGGAATTTTTGAGGATTGAAGAGTTTTAACACTAGTGCTTGTAGGTTTATTCTTGACGAAACTACATAGTTGTAGAGTTGGAGATAAAGCATTTGATAAGTTTTTATTCACCTTTGATTGAAGACACATCAAACTCTGAGCAAATTTGATGTGAGCATAGACATTCTGATGACTAGTAGGTAAGTCATTGAGATTGGAAGTTATTTCAGACAACAATATTGGGATTTCAGACCATTGTTGAGTTTGAATTAAGAGGCTAAATCGATTCAATTGTGCTTGTCTTTTGATATCTGATGAGGTAGATGATTCAGCTTGCAGATAACAAGTATTTGCCTGTTGATAATAGTCAGCAAAATTAGCTGTACTAGCTACCTGGATACAGTTTAGGAACAGAGGCTGTTGGTTTGATTTTTCCGACTGCATTTTTATATTGCCCAAAGCTCGCGCTGTACTGCCTAAATTTAGATAAATAGCAGCTAGATTGGCAGAATCACCTGATTGTTGAGCCAATTGCCCAGCTATGGACAAGACCATTTGAGATTGTTGGAGTTGACTAACAAAGCGCAAAACATTACCGAGACTACGCAAAGCCAGGATTTGCAAAGATGAGGAATTTTTGTTGTTGACATGTTGTTGCAAGGTTTGCAATTGTTCTTTTACAACCTGGCAGCTTTGACGATCGAACTCTAAAGTTTTTAATAAGGTCTTGCAAGCCCTTGGGTAAAGACCCAAGTCTTGCATAGCTTGAGCTTGGTTAATCTGGCTTCTAGTTACACCATTTTGATTGCCGAGATTTTGATAGATTTTAGCCGCTTGTTGCCAAGTAGTTATGGCCGCTTCTGATTCACCCATTGCTAGTTGCAACTGTCCTTGAATATCCAATGTGGAACTGAGGATTTGCAATTGTGCTGGTGTCTTTGCCTGTGTTTGTATGATGTTTAAGCTGGTAGCGATCGCTTTTTTGGCTCGATCCCATCTACCGAGTTGTTGAGCAGTCAGGGAAAGATTGCTCAACGCCATCGCTTGGTTTAGTCTATCCCCTCGCCCTGCAAAAGCCCTAGCTACTTGTTCCCAAACAGTAAGGGCTTCCTCAAATTGTCTATTTTCGTATAGGGATTTGGCTTGTTCTACCAACAAGAAAGGAGTCTGCGGAGTTTGAACGATTGCAGTTGATCCCCAAACGTGGCTATTAACTAGCACTCCTCCCACAGACAAGAAAAATAATAGAACTGCCAGAATTAGCTTCCAAGTCTGCGATCCCCTCACGACTTGGCGGTTATTTTGCCAGAAAAATTTTGTCCTGAACGTTCGTTGCGATCGAGGTCTAGCCCATCGCCATCTGTGCTGTTTTAAAACCATATTTCCTCTCTTATATCAATATCTTCACCAAACTACCTATTTTTTCTGACTTTCCTGCTCTTCATCGTGGAGAACAACTACCTAAATTCTTGGGTAGACGGTGGGTTCCAGTGACGTTGGGATTATAGGCAGTAAGAACTATTTCACCTCGATCGTTGAATATCCATCCTTGAGCAGGGACAATCGGGCTGGGGATTTGGGATTTTAAAGAATAAGTGGAGGAGTTTTTCGGCGTTGGTTTTACATTACTGACGCTTGAGACTGGTTCAACTAAACCAACCTGAGTAGCTTCTTGACTCAAGTCTTCGTTGGGACTAGGAGGTAGTCCACCACGTCCGGTAATGATGAATTCACTGCCAAGACCTTGACTACAGGGATTTTGAGCGATTTGGTCATTGGGATCGATAACATTTGTCGGTAATTCAACTAAATTCTGACTGGGATCAATCGTTTGATTGATGTTTACCACTCCCGGATTTCCACCAAACTCGGAACTAGCGGTGATGTCATTGAAAAAATCTCTCTCCCGATCCCGAAATTCAATGCCAAAGATCCCATTAGCTGTGATATCAACACGACCACCGTTACCATAAGTTGCATTAGCGGTGATGTCGCTACCATGAGGTCTTGAGGGTGGTGCAACTAGAAATTGGGTGTTAATCGCAATGTTACCGCCAGTACCAATTGCCCCCGGTTGGCTCTCAATACCTGCATTGGTAGTGATTTTGCTATCACCTTGCATGAGTAATAAATCTGCTATATCTAAGCTGATATTGCCACCTCTTTCTTTGGCAGTTTCGGCTGAAATTGTTCCCCCATCTAAAGTCATAGAGTTTGCTTGCAGAGATATATCGCCCCCAGTTCCAGTTCCTTTGCTATTCACAGAGAGTTGGGCACCATTTTGAATCAGGACATTTTCAGGAGAGCCAACCACGAAGATATTACCACCAGCACTGGTGGAAGTTTTTTCAGTCTGAGCTAAGATTGCGGTTCCCAAGTCAGTCAGGAAAACGCGATTTTGCGCGTTCAGTGTGATATTACCTGCTTTGGAACTAGCTGAAGTGCTAGTACGGATTTGTCCGGCATTGGAGAGTTCAATAGTGTTAGCCGTGACTTCAATGTTACCAGCATTACCATTTCCGTTAGTATTAGCGCTGACAAAAGCGCCATTAGTTACCCGAAAGCTAGGAGTATAGATTTGAATTCCCTCTGAGTCACCTGCTGCTCCAAATCCCACTTCACTCGTTGCAGCAGAAATGCGGGAGCCATTCCTAGATGTTCCATCAAAAACCACACCGTTATTAGCAGTTATTTGGATTGTGCCTGAATTTCCCACTCCCTGAGTAGTGGTAGTTAATTCAGCGCCTTTAGTTACCTCAAGTGTACCTGCGTTAATTGCGATTCCTCCTGAGTTGCCTACAGCGCTATCTGTTACTTGGCTAATTGCAGAACTGCCATTTCCTACCTGAGATTCCCCAGCGAAAACTACCCGTTCGCGACCAGTAATCTGAATTGCTCCAGCATTGCCCCTTCCTAATGTACTAGCATCCAGCAAAGCGCCATTGGTTATGTCAACATTACCTGCATGAATATCGATCCCGCCGGAATTGCCTTCAGCTTTCTCTTGCACCTGGCTCAATGCAGCACTCAAGAATCCAAAATGAGATTCTCCGTCAAAAAGCACGCGATCGCGGGCATTAATACGGATTGTTCCAGAATCACCCTTGCCTAAAGTATTGGCATCCAGCAAAGCGCCATTGGTTATTTCAACATCACCCGCGTGAATATTGATTCCACCTGATTTGCCCTCAGCGCCAGTAAAAACTTGACTAGTTGCAGAACTACGAAAGCCCGAAGGAGATTCCCCATCAAAAATCACTTTATCGGCGGTAGTAACTTGGATCAAACCCGAATTTCCCGCTCCTTGAGTTAGAGCATTCAGTTGAGCGCCATTAGTCACTTCAACGCTTCGCGCATTAATTTCAATCCCACCAGAATTACCGATGGCATTCTCTCCCACTTGGCTAAATAGAGAACTCAGAAATTCTGAATGAGATTGCCCGTCCAAGACAACCCGATCGCGGGCGTTAATTCGGATTGTCCCAGAATCACCCTTACCTAAAGTATTGGCATCCAGCAAAGCGCCATTGGTTATTTCAACATCACCCGCGTGAATATCAATCCCACCTGATTTACCTTCAGCTCCCTCTTCCACCTGGCTAAATGCAGCACTCAAGAATCCAAAACGAGATTCTCCGTCAAAAAGCACGCGATCGCGGGCGTTAATGCGGATTGTCCCAGAATCACCCTTACCTAAAGTATTGGCATCTAGCAAAGCGCCATTGGTTATTTCAACATTACCTGCATGAATATCGATCCCGCCGGAATTGCCTTCAGCTTTCTCTTGCACCTGGCTCAATGCAGCACTCAAGAATCCAAAATGAGATTCTCCGTCAAAAAGCACGCGATCGCGGGCATTAATACGGATTGTTCCAGAATCACCCTTACCTAAAGTATTGGCATCCAGCAAAGCGCCATTGGTTATTTCAACATCACCCGCGTGAATATCGATTCCACCTGATTTGCCCTCAGCGCCATTAAAAACTTGACTAGTTGCAGAACTACGAAATCCCGAAGAAGATTCCCCATCGAAAATCACTTTATCGGCGGCGGTAACTCGGATCAAACCCGAATTTCCCAGTCCCTCAGTAGTAGCACTAAGTTGAGCGCCATTAGTCACCTCAACGCTACCCGCATTAATTTCAATCCCACCAGAATTACCGATGGCGTTCTCTCCCACTTGGCTAAATACAGAACTCAGAAATCCTAAAGTAGATTCTCCGTCAAACAAAACCCGATCGCTAGCGGTAATTTGGATCTTGCCAGCATCTCCACTTGCCAGGGTAGTAGCACTAAGTTGAGCGCCATTAGTCACCTCAACGCTACCCGCATTAATTTTAATTCCTCCGGAATTGCCTACAGCGTTTTCTTCCACTTGGCTAAATACAGAACTACGAAATCCTAAAGTAGATTCCCCGTCAAACAAAACCCGATCCCTAGCAGTAATTCGGATTGTGCCAGCATTTCCTTGTCCTATACTATTGGCTTCCAGATAACCGCCATCAGTAACTTCAACGGAATTGGCGTTAATCTCGATTCCACCAGAATCGCCTTCAGCGTTCTTACCCACTTGACTAAATGCAGAACTGCGGAATCCCAAAGGAGCGCCGCTAAAGACTACCTTATCAGTAGCATTAATTTGGATTGTGCCGGCATTTCCCTTTCCAGTGGTACTGGTATTTAGTTGACCACCATTTTTTACTTCTACGTTATTGGCGTTAATCTCGATTCTACCTGCGTTACCAGTCGCTCCAACTTCGACTTGATTCAATGCACCACTAATAAAGCCGTTTGATACTCCATCAAAAACTACTTTTCCGGTGGCATTAATTTCAATATTTCCCGCCTGAGTCCCAAGTGAACCTAACCCCGGCGCGATGCCAGCTAGCAGCCTACTTCCTCCCAAAACGCTGATGTTGCGACCGTTGCTGACGATGCTCCCTCCACCACCGCCGGCAACGTTAACGATTGATTGATTAGACAAAGAGATATCAGCTTGTTCGATAGTATTGGGAAACCTCAAAGAAGTCAGCTTTTGTACCCCTTGAGACTCCTGAATATTTAAACCAACTGTTCCCGCACTAGCTAATCCTCCTAACTCAATCCGTCCCCCAGATACCTGCAAGCTGCCACCATCAAGTATGACATTTCCGCCTATCAGTCCCAAGGTGTTTCCCGGTTGCAATGCCAGAACCGCAGATGATTGATTGACAATGCTCGCCGGATTCTGCCTCAATTGCAATGCTAGAGGAATATTTACCGTTAAAAGTGGTGCTTGCGGATTCGTCGCGCTAAACTCAAACCCGCGATCAAAGACTATACTATCTGCTGTAGAAGCTACAAACGACCCTCCTACATCTAAACGCGCATTGGGACCAAAAACAATTCCATGAGGATTAATCAGAAAAAAGTTGGCATTACCCAAAACTCCCAAAGTCCCCAGAATATTTGAGGCATTAACCCCTGTTACCCGCGTCAAAATATTGTTAATTCCCCCCGGATTCGTAAAGTAGGTTCTTGCTCCTTGATTAACATTAAATTCCGTAAAACTGTGGAATAGGTTGCTTCCTTGAATTGCTCCCCCATTAATCCGGTCGATCGGATTGCCATTCAAATTGTCTGGGAGTACAACTGAACCTCGATCGCCCAGAGTTCCATCAGGTGTGATTTGTGCTTTTGCTGTCCGAGGAGTGATACAAGACAACGAAGCCAACACAACGTTCACCCCGATAGGCAGAAGTAAAGTAGAAGATAGAAGCGATCGCTTAGGATGTTGCATAATTGTTGACTTTTAGACCTTTGCTAATCAAGAAATTTTTGACAAAAAATTTTAGAAAGGATTCGCCACTATTGAGAAATAAATACCCTCTTCCTGCAAAGTTCTGCCTCCGTCTCGAATATCTGTCAATGGAATACCATAATCAAAACGAGCATTGAGGCGATCGCTCATTTGCCACTGTAAACCCAATCCCAACCCTAGCAAGGTATGAGGATTTGGCTGTGGATTGTCGGAACTATTCCAACCCCAACCAAAATCAATAAACGGTACTACTTGCAAAACTCCTCCTATTTTTTGTATCCGCAGTACTGGTAATTGCACTTCTGCCGATCCAAAAAAGCCATTATCTGTTAAGAGAACATCCTGTCGATAACCCCGAACGCTACGCAGACCCCCCAGCCCAATTTGCTCCAGAGGTACAAGGGCACGGTTTGAAAATTGCAGGTCAGAACGTAACACCAGTAAAGTCTGCGGTGCTAAAAGTCGCACATATTGTCCTTGTCCGCGCCAAGAAAAAAACCGACTATCAGGAGGATTGTTGTTAATGGTGGCATTAAAGATATCTAAACCCAGGTTAAACTGAGAACGTAAGGAAAAGGCTTCTTGAGTATTTCGCTGCTGATATTCTTGGAAGAACTGCAAAACCGAGATGCGAGTTTCTCCCCGATCGTTTGCACCTGCTGACAGGGGAAAACCAACACCTAGCAGTTGAGATTTGCTTGTTTGTCGTAACGCAGATAAACCCACAGCAAATTCTCTATTGGGAGATAAGATTAAAGGCTGGCGAAAGCCTAACTCGAAGTAATCTGAATTACCAATAATATCTATGCGGTCAAAGGGTGGTTTGACAATTTCGGTATTCGTGAATCCAGCTCTCAAGGTAACTGTACCATTATGAGGATTAACAGGTATGTTGTAGCGCAAGTCAAAGGCGTTACTACCATCAGTATTGATATATTCCAGATTCAAGGCATCCCCAAAACCGAATAAATTTCCTTGGTTTATGCGGACACCACGTCGTAAACTACCAACACTAGGCGCACGACTATTATCTATAAATAATTCTGTATTAAAAGAGTCAGCTTCTATGACTTTGACTGTCAGTAAACTTAATTCAGGACGCGATCCCGCAGACAATTCGGCTGATATATTTTGAATCAGGGGATCGAGTTGTAATAGTTGCAATGCTTCTAATAAGCGCTTTTGATTTAGGGGTCTAGCGGTAGCAAGGGCTAATCTACTACGTACATAGTTCGAGTTCAACCGTCGTGTACCCGTCACTGCAATTTCTTCTAGTCCTCCTTCAATAATTTGGATTTTGACGACAGATCCCTTTTGAGACAAGGTTTGGCCAGCTGGGATCGCAGCAGCGCAATTGATATACCCCGCATCGGTGTAAAGTTTAGTTATCGCAGCCTCAACTTGTAATAACTCTACAAAGGTTAGCGATCGCTTGGTAAATGGGGCTGTCACTTGTGTTAATTTTTCATCGCTAAATGCTGTGTTTCCATCAAACTCAAATTTATTAACGACGATCGTTTGAGGAAGAACAAAGCTTTCTTGAGATGAAGGAAATGTTTGAGTAGGCAGATCGATGGGAGGTTTTGCTTGTGGCTCTAGGATGGGGATTGGCGGTTCCGAATCGATAATTTGAGACAAAATTCGGATAACAGACTGTCCCTTTTTCTTAACATTAAAACTCAAGCGCGAATTGTCAGTATTTTGGGATTTATCACTCAAAATCAAAGCAAAAGCCCTACCCTTATGGAAGACAACTAACACCCCTAGTATTGCAGACATTTTCAAAGCTAGTGTGAAAGACCACAATAATGGACGGCATACTTTCGGCATTATTAATCATGTGGAGTTTTTGCATGGAAAAATTAACCAGAATCTGAATTACAATATATGCCCTGTAACTTGGAGACAATATTTATCACAAATTTTGCCAATAAGTTTTTTTCCAGTTCATATTAGTGATGAATTGTCTTTACAGAAGGCATAAAACTAAGATTTGAGGTTCTTCCGCTATTTTTATGGTAAAGAACAAATTTAACTAGCTAAAATCCTTAAAAGCCAAGGTTTTTAGCCATTAATTCTTGCGTAAGTTAGTAAGAATTAAGTTTTGCAAGGACATTAGAACATTAAAAAGCTCTTTGAACAAGAGATGTAAGCATTAATTACATTGTCTTTAATGTTTGTTAACCATAAAAGTAACTGAAGAGCCAGATTTGATAATTTATATTTTAAAATAGTTTAGTAATTAAATTGGTTAAGCTATATTTATAAAAGGGTTAAGAAAACATTGAATTTTGGCAGATAGACTTTTTTCCAGAACCGATTATAGTGAGGTTTATGGAACGAAATAATTATGCTTCTTGCAAAAGTGGATGCTAAACATAGATAGAGAAACAGATGGAAGCGATCGCTGTGACATCAACTTTACTCCTGACATTGTTTTGACAATAGCATTGAAGTCTTCCCATTTATCTTACTCAGTTGTCAAGTGCGTTTTTATCTGTTACTTTATGCTTATCTTCTTTAATTTGTCAAGTTAAAATTATACCAAATTAGATGAGCTTACCCTGTAATTTATTGTAGGATGCAACCTTCAATATGAAGTTATTTTTGCTGACTCAGCATCTATAGTAATCCGGTTTGATTTATGAAAGAAATTAGTTATTGTAGGGTGCGTTAGAATCAAGTTCGTAACGCACCAAACCCTTAATAATGGTGCCCTAATCTCAGCGATAACAGACCCTACGTATCTGTTCAAAAATCAAATAGGAATCCTATTATGAACTCAAAATCAGCCTTTACGTGGGAAAAAGCTAAACAGATTGCCGAGCAAATTGTCTTCAACAATCTTGGCGAGCATCTCAAAGATATTGAAATGGATGTGCTTAAAGGCTCGTGGGAAGGTGTAATCTATGAAAAGATGGCAGAACAGTACAATCTCTCTGTAAACTACCTTAGAGGAGATGTAGGCCCTCATCTGTGGCAAAAGCTTTCAGAGGCTTTAGGAGAAGAGGTAACAAAGAGTAATTTTAAAGGAGCGTTGGAGAGAGCATCTACAAGGCAACTATCTCCAAATATTGATAGTAATATCAAACAGCTAAAATCTTCTTTAGCAGAGTTACCATTTCCAGAGGGTTCAGTTCCTCTAGATTCTCCTTTTTATGTGGAGCGAAATGGACTAGAGTCTGTTTGTTACCAAACAGTTATCAAAACCGCTTCTCTAATTCGTATTAAAGCGCCAAATCTGATGGGAAAAAGTTCGTTGATTATGAGGATTTTACATCATGCTGAATCCCAGAACTATCAAACAGTATATTTGAATTTTAGTAGTGTAGAACGGGCAATTTTAACGAATTTAGATAAGTTGCTACGCTGGTTGTGTTTAATAGTTGGTCGAAAATTAAAGTTAGAAAATCGTTTAAAAGAGTATTGGGATACAGAAATTTTAGGTAGCAATGATAATTGCACAGTCTATTTTGAAGAGTATTTATTGGCAGAAATAGATTCTCCTTTGGTTTTAGGATTCGATGAAGTAGATCGGATTTTTCCCTATAACCAAGTGGTTGATGATTTTTTAGGAATGCTGCGAAGCTGGCATGAAAAGGGAAAAATTTCTGAGCAATGGAAACGATTAAGGCTAGTGATAGCACATTCTACCGAAGTTTATATCCCCTTAGACATGAATCAATCTCCCTTTAATGCAGGGCTACCAGTGACGTTATTGGAATTTGACCAGCAGCAGGTGATAAATTTGGCTCACCTTCATCAATTGAATTGGAACGATATCGAGGTAGAAGAATTAATGAAAATAGTAGGAGGACATCCTTATCTAATCCGGTTAGCAATGTATGAAGTATATACTGGAAAGACAACATTAAAACAGCTATTACAAGATGCTTCTACAGAAGCAGGAATTTACAGCAACCATCTGCGGCGGTACTTAGAGACGCTACATTCTGAAGAAGCTCAAGGTTTAAAAGTAGCCTTAAAAAAGGTAGTTAGCTCACCTGAGCCAGTTGAATTAGATTCAATGCAGATTTATAAGTTGCACAGTATGGGATTAGTGCAGCGACAGGACAATCAGGTAATACCTAGATGCAATTTGTATCGGGAGTATTTCTATCGAGTTTTGTAATAGTTATAATTTCACTCATTAATGAAATAAAATCACCTCGTGCAAGTTGAAAAAGCTGTTGATTCACACACGGGATTTGAAGCCGTAGTTGCTTGATCTTCAGTCAAATGCCTTACCATTCGCTAGTATGTAAAGCTTATCCAGTTAGGGCACGAAGTGAAAATTTTAAGTTTTAGAAAGTTGATTTAAAATAAATCGAATTTCTTTCTTGCTACATTGCTGTTTCCTAACAGCGTAAATCATTCGACCTGTATATGCCACAGAACGATGAATTATACCTTTGACAGCATCCCTCACATAATGAATGGGTGGCGATGGCAAATCTTCAAAGGTAATTAAATACCAAATCTCGTTTAGCTTCTGGTATTGATGATAATTATCAATGATGACAATATCAGTTTGTTCCTGCTTTTGTTTCTCCTTTCGGGGTATTTTCTCGGCTGCACAAAGAATTCCGGTTTCAGGATGAATATAGAAGCGATCGCGATGATTTGTATCTAGCTGACTTCGATACCCTCGATAAGGCTTGCTATAGAAACCACCATCAATTATTTCTACATACCGTTCAACGTAGTCCCACACATGATCGATAACATGGCGTCCTGCCATTGTACTGGGATCTAGTCGTTGACACAGTTGGCTGTAAACGTCATTCCAAGGCTGTCCGACTTGCGATCGCAAAAACCGACGCAGAGGACCGAGATGGTCTGAAAGATACTTAGATTTATTTATTGGTTTAATCAAGTAGGGATTCAACAATCCATCCTGAATTGCATCTTCGGTGATTTTGTATAATTGCTTCTTAAAGCCAGTCACCTTTTTGAGGCTAATTCTCCTCCCACCACGAGGACGCTCAATCACAATCTCGCTCAAACGATGTTCGCTCATATCTCACGTTGTTTAAATGCAGTTGTACTAATTGAGTTGTTATTAAACATGAGTTGGTTAACATCATTGAACTCACCTCTGTATTGAGTAAAGGTTATAGATAAATACAATTCAAATAATTGAAATTCCGCACAAGTTAGCAAAGCAGACTTAGAAATCATACTTCGCTTATTTGATTGCTCGAACTATCTTACTTTAGGACCGTTATGGATGTATGTATGCTTATTTTGTTAGGGCACGGATGACTAGGAAATTTAACCATGACCCAAGCTTCTACACAACTTAAACCACAGTCAAGTCTAGTGGAGCCGTCGGGAATTGAACCCGAATCCTGCAACCGTCCGTTTGTTGGTTTCGGAGCAGTCGAACACCAATCGCGGCCCCAAAAGTGGCATCTATGCAATTGTCAAGGTTGCAAGGGGTTTTTTAATTTTGCTTTTGTTGTCCTCTTTATTCTCATACTACATTTGTAGCATGCTTTCTACATAATGTCAAGGGGATACTACAAATTTCGGTTTGGGTAATAGAAGATTAGCGATGGCGCAAGCACCCGCCATAGGCGATCGCATTAATCAAGTGTATTCAGGCAGATTGCTGGAGTCGTTGAGGAATTGGGAAAGTTGAACCTGTTGATTTGATTGAATTTGAATAATTTGCTCCACTGAGCGTATTAAGTAGTTTGTCCTCTACCTTATGTTTTAAGCTGATGCGCGTCTAATACCAATTTTTTATGAAGCTGCAGCTGCATATAATTCGATCCCCCCTAGCCCCCCTTAAGAAGGGGGGAACCAGAAAAACATCTATTAAAGTCCCCCTTTTTAAGGGGGATTTAGGGGGATCAAGATATGTGCAACTTCACGTTAAATTGGTATAAAGTATATAAACACTCTTGATGGTCGTTGACAGTTAACAGTCATCAGTCATCAGGTAAATGTAGAATTAAATGCGTAACAGCTTATCTACAGTTTGAATTGTCAACATTTGAGGGGGCGTAGCATCAGGTGGGTAGAGAAAATCCACTTCTACCAGTCGCCGCTGACCAGGAGATATTTTTAATTGAGCAAGTGGTTTTCCCATCTGTCCCCGTTGTTGAACTAAATGCCAGTATTGAGTTTTGGGTAAGCCACGATCGTCATTGTAGCGAATGCGAACTGTGCCTCGGAAAAAGACCGATGGTTCGGGTGGTGAAAAAAAGCGAAGCCCTGGTTTACTTAACTCATCTTCTTTGATAGGCGTTTGGAAAAGTACATTTATAGTTTGCGGCTGATCGGTATTGTTGAATAATGGTAGAGAGATATTGTATTCAATGCCGTAGTTGCCGTGGGCTTCGTAAGCAGTACCAGGATAACGCGCTACGAGTTTAGCAGTTTGGTTTTGTCCAGTACCCATTTTGCCAGCTAAAAGGGTACTTAAACCGTAGGAAAAAGCTTGCCCTGATTTGGGAATTGTCAGGTATGAACTATTAGAGTCAGTAACTTGTGCTTGCCAACGAGAGCCAATAGCTACTCCCGCTACCCGTCCGTAAATTTCTTTTGCTCCTGCAAGCTTATCTGGAGGACTGGGAGCATCTTCACGCGGCCCAGCAAAATCACCATTTTCTAACAAGTTCTCCCATTCTTCTAAAGTAGGCGCTCGTTCGCTACCATCGGGATTGGGTTTGGCAAACATTGCTAGGTTTGCCAGATAAACTGGACGATCGCTATACAAATGCAACAAAGTAGAACGTCCATTCAATGGCGGTGTTAAAGGACGCACTGGAATGGGATGATTCATCAACATCCGGCTTTGTTTGGCTGGAATTACCAACTGGGCTGGCCATCCTGACTGTCGTTTGACTCGTAGCAGATCGTTCATCACGCGATCGCCTGGGCCAGCATAAATGTTTCCTGAATTATTGTCTTGCATAGGAGGAAGCTTGATAAAAGGTGCATCAGGTTGACTAACATAACTAGCTGCTTGCAAGATGTTGACAGTTGCAGGGCGATCGCTGGGATTGTAAACAATCACTCCCAAATAAAGAGTTCGCAAATCATTTGGCGTCTCAATTGCTCTAGCAATATGGTGAGAAAATAAATCAAACCGTCCTTGAAATGGAAAGTTCAGGTGTGCGGTGGGCACTCTTTTGCCTTGAGGAGGAAATGTAGATAGTAGAATTCCTTCACTCTGAACTACTTCTGGGTTATTACTGTTAAATACTGGTACTTCATCAAGATGTCCTGTTAAAGGTCTTGTTGGTTGGGGAATGAAGATTTCCTGTGGTGTAGGTGCAGGAGAAGGCGATGCTTGAGCCAAAAACAAATAGGAAATAAAACTAAGCATTTATTCAAAAAGCAATTTATCGCTGAAGTTAAGAATACAGCATACTTAACCTCTCCCCAAGCGTAACAAGTTAGAGGAGGCTGTTTGTAAAATAAAGTTGCAAGTAACATCCACCAAAGTGACTACTCTTACCCCTCAAGGGGATGGAAACAGTAAGACTAGGCTGGTTTGGTATTGCCACTTTAAATAGTTTTAAATCTCTTACTCCTTACGGCGATCGGTGTGACAAGCATTGCAGCGATGAACACTAGCATTTAATTTGCTTAACACTATGGTAAAAAATCCTGAAACTATTAAGATCGGAAGCATCTGCCTATTTCATACCTACTAATCTTTGCCAGCCATGCCTCTGTCACGTATAGTAACCCTAATTGTTGGTCTAATCGTCATTTTGGGGCTAGCTTTATGGCTAATTGATTCCCTATCGCGGCTTTACTGGCAATTGTCATATTCGCCGTTACTGGGCAATTTGCTGCTATTACTGCTGATTGTACTTATAGGAGCATTGGTTGCGGCTTTTGTCTATTATGTACTGGTGATTCAGGCTGGGGAAAAGCGATCGCGTCGCAACCCGAAGCGAGTGACTCCAGCGCAAATTCCAGCGGCGAAATCTGATGCTGCTTCCACAACTTTACAAGCTGTGCGCCAACAGGTATCCCAAATTCAAGATGAAGTCGCACGCCAAGCTTTATTAAGTCGATCGCGGGAGATTGAAGCAAATTTAGCACGGGGTGAAATTCAAGTAGTAGTATTTGGGACAGGGAGTGCTGGCAAAACTTCCCTGGTAAATGCCATCATGGGACGTATGGTTGGTCAAGTGGATGCACCGATGGGTACAACCCAAGTTGGAGAAACTTATTGTCTCCGATTGAAGGGATTAGAACGCAAGATTTTAATTACAGATACGCCGGGGATTTTAGAAGCGGGTGTGGCGGGGACAGAACGAGAACAAATGGCGCGAGAACTAGCAACAGAAGCTGATTTACTGTTGTTTGTGGTGGATAATGATTTACGACGCTCCGAATATGAGCCATTAAGGGGATTAGCTGAAATTGGTAAGCGATCGCTCTTGGTTCTCAACAAAACTGATTTATATACTGATGAAGATAAAGAATCCATCCTCGCCAGATTGCGTCAACGAGTGCGGGGATTTATTGCTACTAATGATGTAGTAGCGATCGCTGCTAATCCTCAATCTGCCAAACTCGAAACTGGCGAAACCTTCCAGCCAGAACCAGATATTGTTCCCTTGCTGCGGCGCACGGCTGCGGTTTTACGCGCCGAAGGTGAAGATTTGGTGGCGGATAATATTCTTTTACAATCTCTGCGATTGGGAGATGAGGCGCGAAAACTCATCGATGGCCAGCGTCGCCGCCAAGCTGACAAAATCGTGGAACGCTTTCAGTGGATTGGTGCTGGTGTAGTCTCAGTGACGCCGATACCAGTTGTCGATTTATTGGCTACAGCCGCCGTCAATGCTCAAATGGTTGTAGAAATTGGTCGAGTCTACGGCTGTGAATTGAATATGGAACGGGGACGAGAATTAGCTCTTTCTTTAGCAAAAACCATTGCTAGTTTAGGCATTGTCAAAGGTGCAATTGAATTATTATCCACAGCTTTACAACTCAATGTTGCCACCTTTGTGATTGGTAGAGCGATTCAAGGTGTGACAGCAGCTTATTTAACGCGAATTGCTGGTAAAAGCTTTATTGAATATTTTCGTCACGATCAAGATTGGGGTGATGGCGGAATGACAGAAGTTGTCCAGCGACAGTTTCAAATTAATCGTAGAGATGAATTTATTAAAGCTTTTATTCAAGAAGCGATCGCCCGAGTTGTGAAGCCGTTAACAGAGAAAAGTGAAGCGATCGAGGAACAAGAGAGTAGAGAATAATCTCACTAACCATAAACTTTTTTTACAAATTAGGAACGTGGATTAAATAAAATGCAAAACTTCATCATGTCTCTAGCTTCCCTCTCCTTATAAAGGAGAGGGATTGAGGGTGAGGTAAGCCAGGGACATAAATTGTATGTTATTTCATTCTTATTCCTTAGTGTAAAAAATGCTCTGGCAAAAAAGCAAGAGCATTGAAATTTTTCTAGGAAAAAATACTTTATTGGATAGGCATCAAATTAAATGGTTCTTCAGCACTTGTTATGCTAAATTGTTAGCCAAAAAGCTTAATAAATAAAAATAATCGTATCAGCTATTGAGAAAAAACTTTGACCTAATTGACTTATAAAGCATATTTGTTGTTAGCTGTAATTACAAGAGAAATATTTTTTTGTGTATTTACAGTCATGAATAGGAAACAAAATATTAAAATCCTAACAGCGCTTCTTGATTTAAAAGATGTGAAAGTTATATCTCATCGGATTCATGAGGGGATAGGAATGATTTTACAAACTGAATCAACAAAATCATACAGTAATTGTCCTCGCTGTGGTACAAAAAGCCATAGATTACATCAAAATCATCGATACGTTGTTAAAGACTTACCTTTTGGAGAAAAGCCAGTATTTTTAGAAATAAATAGGAGACAATTCAAATGTGAAAAATGTGAAAAACCGTTTAGTGAAAAGCTAGATTTTGTAAGTAAGAAAAGAACTTATACAAAACGGCTAGCAGACAAGATAATACAAGATGTTGTAGAAAATGATATCCATAGTGTAGCAAATAAAGGGATAGTGACAACAGAAGAAATAGAAAGAATGTTAAAAGATGCCTCAGAAAAATTATCTGATAACAAACCTGATTTTATAAAAAGGCTTGGAATTGATGAAATAGCTCTAGTTAAAGGCAAGGGTAATTACTGTGCAGTATTAATAGATTTAGATACATCTAAATTAATAACTTTGTTAAGTGGGCGCACACAAGAGGTAGTAAAGAAAACCCTTATAGAGTGGGGAACTGAGGTTTTAGCACGAATTGAGGAAGTGAGTATAGATTTGTGGGTAGGTTACAAAAATGTAGTAACAGAATTAATGCCCAATGCTCAAGTAGTAGCAGATAGATTTCATGTGATGACACAAATCAATAAAGAACTAGATACACAAAGAAAACAAGAGAAGCGGAATCTAGAAGAATTAGTTAAAAAAGCGCAATCATTATCAAAAAAATCTAAGTACGAAAAAGTATTGTCGGGACTAAAAAATAGTAAATACGTTTTATTGAAAAATGAGTCAGACTTAAATGAAGAGCAGATAAACAAACTTTATGAAGTGAAAAATTTATCTCCTATTCTCAAAGAAATGCATGAATTAAAAGAAAAAATTAGAAAGATTTTCAATAAGACAGATAACTGGTATCCGGGAGTTTTTAAACTCGGGATGTGGTTAGCAAAAGCTAAAAAATATTTTCCCAAGAGTAACAATACTATTATCCGTTGGTTTGATGAGATTATTGCTTACTTTGATAATGGGACAACTAGTGGTGTTGTGGAAGGCATTAATAACAAACTTAAGCTAATTAAACGTTCCGGCTATGGATTTAGAAACTTTGATAATTTCCGAGTTAGATGCTTGTTAAATTGGCATTTAACCTATTAGTTAAGCATATTATGTACTGAAGAACCAATTAAATTAGCCTATACAGCTTGAAACGCTTTTATTTTGCGCTTTAGCCACAAACTCGTAATACCAACAAGGACTGCTCCGCTAAAAGTGCCAGGTTCTGGAACAGTGGCTAGATCGGTATCAAGCACAAGTTTAGCGGAGGAATAACCACTACCTCCAAACAGATATTGCTTTCCAATTCCAAGATCGCCCAGAAGCGCACCTCCAATTGAGAAAAATTTCCCACTTCTGGCGTTAATATCTGCAATAGCATCTGAGTTGAGAACAAAACTTAGGATTTCGTTTTGATCGCCAAAAGTGCTGACGTTAAAAGTACCGTAATTTTTACCACTTCCCAAATCATTATAAATATTGATATCGGGATTGTTAGCTTTTTGAGCAAGTACATCAGCAGATGTTGAAACATCAAAAAAACCTAAAGTCTTTGTTGGATTTCCTAAACCATTAAATCGCTGAACTTGCAAAGTGGCTGTGGAGACTCCAGCTAGAGTACCAAGATCGAATGTAAAAAAGTTATGATAAGCGATCGCGTTGATATTATTTCCAGTTATATAGTTGTCGTTATAGTTCAAGTTACTAATGTCCTTACTCCACCAACCTTGATTTGAACTACTCAAACTAATAGTTGCTGCTTGCGCTACGTTCAGTGTTCCTAATCCGAATCCAACAATAGCAGCTGTAATTGCTAATTTGTAACAGTTTTTCATGAGATATCCCTCTAACTTTGAACCTGTTTAAGTGAAATTGACAAAATTTTTTCCTATACAATCACTGCTTTTCAAAGTACGCGGTTGCTCGATCGCAAGAGTAACTAAGCGTAGTGAACAATTCAGTATTCAACTAGCGTTCTATTTCTACTGGAAATTGGCTTTTAATTTGAATGATGCTGTCATCAACATCATGATACATGCAATAATTTGAATGTATACTAAGTACAAATACACAAATTTTATATAAAATTTACACAAACTTCATCTTGCATTCTTTTTTGAAAGTGGCTTTAAAATACTTCTAATTCCTATTTAAAATCAAATGCTCAGTCAGCACTAGCGATCGCGAAAACTTCCCGTTCTGCGTTTAAATACGTTTTTACTATGATATATTAATTACCAGCAATCAAATCTCAGGGCAACAAAGTTATTTGAAGATTTGATAAAGTCCACATTAAAGGCGATATCTACCACCACTCGCCTACGGGATACTGATTTTAAACTCACTTTTTATTTTGAAATTGTCAAATACTTGAAGTAATAATGAAAACCAAAGGACAAGTAAAAAAACCAACAGCCAGTCTTTCTTTAGATTTAGATAATATTTGGTCTTATCTGAAAAATCAAGGCGCTCCTGGTTGGGAGACTTTCCCCTCTTACCTGGATATCGCAGTACCCCGTTTCCTAGAGATTCTCCAGCAATGGAATTTGACAATTACAGTATTCGTTGTCGGTCAGGATGCAGCCTTAGAAAAGAATCATCAGGCTATACAGGCGATCGCCAACGCTGGTCACGAAATTGGTAATCATTCATTCTACCACGACCCTTGGCTACATCTGTATTCCGAAAATCAGATTGAAGAAGAGGTGGCTATGGCCGAAGAACAGATCAAGCGCGTTACCTATCAACATCCTGTAGGCTTCCGGGGACCTGGATACAGTTTATCACCTGCGGTATTGAAAGTCTTAGCACGACGAGGATACGAGTATGATGCTTCGACTTTCCCCACATTTTTGGGGCCGATGGCACGAGCTTATTATTTAATGACATGTAAGCTAAGTAAGGAAGAACGTAAAAAACGCGAAGCTTTGTTTGGCAGTTTCAAAGACGGTTTACAGCCTCTAAAACCTTACCAGTGGCATATGGGTAAGGATAAACTGACTGAGATTCCTGTTACCACCATGCCAATTTTCAAGGTGCCAATTCACTTCAGTTACATCATGTATATAAGTACATTTTCTAGCGAACTGGCGTTACTTTACTTACGAATTGCCCTGTGGCTGTGTAAACTTACACGTACCCAGCCTTCTTTGCTATTGCATCCCACAGACTTTTTAAGTCAAGAAGATGTCCCGGAATTATCATTTTTTCCTGGAATGAGCGTCCCCACTTATAAAAAGCTAGCAGTGGTGAATAAAAGTTTAGAAATTATATGTAATCAGTTCAATGTTTTGACTGTGGGACAACACGCCAAATTAGTAGCTGGTGTTCGTAAACTACCTATTTTAATACCTCAAAAGAGATAAAAATATAATCTATTACCAATGACAAGAAGCAAACAAATTAGCGACAATTTCCACTAGTTCTTCTGGAGAGATTGGTTTAGATACATGAGTCTGAAAGCCAGCTTCCAAAGCGCGAATACGATTCTCACTATCGCCATAAGCAGTTAAGGCAATAGCTAAGACTTGTCCACCCATCTCTGGTTTGAGCGCACGTATTTTCCTGATTAAGGTGTAGCCATCTTCTCCAGGCATACCTATATCAGAAATTAAGACATCAGGTTGCAATTGGGGTAATACTTCCAGTGCTGGGGCTGCTGATGGAACTGCTACAATGGTGGCTCCATCTGCTTCCAATACTGTAGTAATAAAAAAGCGTATATCATCATCATCCTCAACTACGAGAATATTTAAGCCAGTAAGAGCCAGAGAAGGTTGCATAACAAATGACAACGACTGAAGTCGGCGGCGCAGAAATTGGAATTATATTCTTTATCTCCATCAATGAATTGAGGGGGTTGTAGTATTAATTACAAATTAAGTAGCTTGCTTTTCGCGGGAGGCGAATATTACAAATTAGTAATTATTCAATCACGGATAATTTATAGTTCTTCGTAATACCAATTTAACGTGAAGTTGCACATATCTTGATCCCCCTAAATCCCCCTTAAAAAGGGGGACTTTAATAGATGTTTTTCTGGTTCCCCCCTCTTATTAAGGGGGGCTAGGGGGGATCGAATTATATGCAGCTTCATAAAAAATTGGTATAACCTGTTTGTCGATCAAAAGTTCTATTAAAGGTAAACTCCTTACTTACACCAATGACTATTTCAGCAGTTGTGTAGATAATGCATTCATAATCGAGATGTCCACCGATAGTTTTGCCTTCTCGATCGGAAACAGCAATATGCAAATGTACACCCATAGTTGATATTGTACCATTGAGAGCGATGATTTCAAATTTTTCAGTTAATACTGTACTCATCGCTTGATTAGCAAAGCGAATTTTTGCTTCTTCTAAGCTACCAATGGCACTTAATATAAATCCTGCTTATCTTCTTGTTTGACAAAACTCTTTAAGCTTTGTTTTAAATTGTCGCAGGGTTTTAATCCGATCGCAAAAACTTTCATTAGTCAATAATTTTTAATTAGTTGTTTAAGTAATGTTTAGTAACTAAACAACAAAATTCTCAGGAATTTTACTGAGCCATCAACCTAACTAATGTTACTAATATATACATAAATATTATCAGGATGCTGAATATGTCAGATTTACTGGTTCAGTGCAAAAATTTGAAAGAGCAAGTTGAATCTATATTACAACTTTTACAGCAAGAACCAACGCTACGTTCTCAAGATATTACATCTGTTCAAACTTCTTTAAATAAGGCAATTTCTCCCAAGTTTGAGATTGTATTTGCAGGTGCATTTAGTGCTGGAAAATCAATGCTAATTAATGCACTTTTAG
Source organism: Nostoc sp. C117 (assembly GCF_043099735.1). Taxonomy (NCBI): domain Bacteria; kingdom Bacillati; phylum Cyanobacteriota; class Cyanophyceae; order Nostocales; family Nostocaceae; genus Nostoc; species Nostoc sp. C117. The sequence continues at coordinate 6,991,234 of NZ_CP170991.1, read as the reverse complement.
AGAGAGAATTACTTTATAGTGCAGAGGGACACGCTACAGGTACAGAATGCAAAATTGAGTATGCAGAAATAGATAAAGAACGTGTTGTTTTGACGTTTTTAAGTGAAGCGGAAATTAGGGAACAAGCCATTTATTTATGTCAGCAACTAGGATTTAAGACAGTAGCTAATATTAACCAAGCTGATGTCATGAACTTGCTACGTCAAGATTGTGAAAATATTATTCAGCACGAGGGTGGTGAGAGTAAATCAGAACGGGGAAAACAGGCGAAGGCGTTAATGTTATTGTTGGAGGGATATATAGCAAACCGCGATCGCATCAACACGGTTAATAATGCTACATATTCAATGGAGCAATTTCACTTTTCTAATCTCAAGGAAGCTGCTGGATATGCTCGTCGTGGTAGCAATAGTGCAGTATTGAAGCGGATAGAATATTACTGCAACCATCCCCTGTTACAAGGTGGTAATGTGATTATTGATACGCCGGGTATCGATGCGCCAGTGGAGAAGGATGCACAGCTCACTTATGCCAAAATTCAACATCCCGATACTTCAGCGGTAGTATGCGTGCTAAAACCTGCTTCGGCGGGGGATATGACAAAAGAAGAAACAGAACTTTTGGAACTAATGCGAGACAATGGCGGAGTACGCGATCGCATTTTCTATATCTTCAATCGGATCGATGAGACTTGGTATAATACTCAGCTACGGCAACGATTAGATGATTTAATTAATGGGCAGTTTCGCAATACCAGCAAAGTTTATAAGACGAGTGGATTATTAGGATTTTACGGCAGTCAGATTAAACAGACAAGTGGACAGAATCGATTTGGTTTAGATTCTTTTTTTGCTGAAAGTATTAAAGGTTTAGATGGTAAAGAAGAAACGCCACAATTTATTAATGAGTTTAATCGTTACTGTGCTAACTCAGGTAAATTGTCAGCTAGCAAATTCCGCATTTCTGTCAACAGCTTTGAAACACCAAATCAAAATTATGTCCGAATTCTGGGAGATTGCGGAAATGAATTGATAGAACAGCTAATTGAAGATAGTGGAATTGAGGAATTTCGCACAGCTATTACTCGCTATCTGACTGAAGAAAAACGTCCGCAATTATTTAAAAATCTTGCTGATGACTTGCAAGATATTTGTATAAAGCTGAAAAAACATTATCAGAGTTTACAACGTAATTTAGATAGCCAGCCACAAGAAATTCAAAGTATGAAGGCGCAAGAATTACAACGCCTGAATCAGCAACTCCAGCAAATTGGTAGAGAGTTTAGTCAGCATATCACAGAAGAAGTTAATTTAATAATTAATAACTCCTGCGACGCCTTTGAAGCTGATTTTAAGCAATTGCAATCACGAATGATTCGTCGTCTAGATGAGTTACTAGATACTTTTTCGGTAGCTTATGCTTATCGACGCGCCACAATCAGCCATCCTCGAAATTCTACGGCGCCTTTAATTGCTATTTTAGTAGAGGCATTTTATTACTTAGCAAATCAATTAGAAGATATTTTAGTTCAATCCTCTCAGCAACTAGTTGCAAACTTTTTCCAGCGGTTGCTCGAACAAATTCGCAAATCAGAATATTATCGTCAATTGTATCGTTTATTAGATAATGATGGTGGTATTGAACAAGAGATTAGAAATTTGGAAAAACTAGCGACTCAAGCACTAGTGAGTGCAGCTAGCGTAGAGTGCGATCGCTTTGTGCGAGAAAGTCCCAGATTTTACGACGAAGGTACTTTTTCCATATATCAATTTCGCCAGACTTTATTACAAACTTCCCAAGGTTATGATGCTGAAAGCATTGTGGAAGCAGAACCAGCAATTAGGCAGTTATTGAAACTAGATTTTGAGCCAAAAGTTTCTCAAACGATTCGTCAATCTTTCCGTCAAACTATCAACCAAATCCTCAAAACTCAGTTGTTAGCGATGGCAGATAGACAAGCAGATGAAATTTTGCAACAATATCCACAGGCGCGAGCGTATTTAGAGAAAACACTCGAACAAGAAGCGGAAGCAAAAATTGCGACTAATCGCCGATTAGTGAATGTTCTTGAAGAAAACATTGAAGCATATAATTCAGCAGCTTCTAGTATCAATAATTGTTTACAAGCGATGCAATTATATGACCATTTTTTGCCTGTAATTGGTGATGTAGAATTTATGTACATTACCCCTGATGTATTAGATACTGATGTGAGATTTGCCACTAATGGGTTTGTGATTTCAGATGGTTTAGTGGATGGTATATCAGAGGTTTAGTCTTCATACAGATTTTTTTTGCATCAAGTATCTGATTTTAATTTCTGCATTTTCTACCTCAGCTACTTGCAAAATCCTGTATCACATAAACACAGATGATTTTTGTAGTTTGTAGTTAGTGACTTTAGTGTTCACTAACTACAGTTTTACGTAAAGTCGAAAATTTTCAAAAATAGAGGTTGATATGGAAGATGGATTCAAGGCAATCGAGTGTAATAATGGTGATGTTTTGGACTTTGGAGATAACACATATAAAGTTGCTAAATTTAAACAAGCAATTAATACCTCATTTAACTCCACGTTAGAAGATACATTAAATGAAGAATTAAGTACGCAAGGAGTAAGTATAAAACAGCCTCCTAATGTGAATTGGTTTCAGAAGGGTATAAATTGTGAAATTTTAACACTTGGTTCTGAAAGCTGGAAAAAGGGAAAAGTGAAATTGAAAATAAGTGTTGAATTTTATGCTGAAGAGGAAGATATGAAAATAACTAATAGTAACAATTCACAAATCACCAAAACAGAATCCCCTCTTGACGATCTTCGCCGTATGATTCAAGAGGAAAATTAGTCAACAAAAACTGACATATAGCAATGCTATTTAATTTTTGAAACTCGAAAGGTCTAGATTCCTGACTTATTTAAAAAGTCGGGAATCTTTTTGTTGATGAATGATTTACGCTTGCTATAACTACGTCTGTACAAAACTGGGTATTAGGAAAATAGTCCCTAGTCTCCAATCCCTAACTCAATAATTATGCCTATCAAGCGTCGGGAATTTCTCACAACCTTTGGACTCGCTACCTTAGCCACCCAAATACCTGCACTTACCGCCCAAGGTAAGCCATCCTCAAACACCATTCTGAAGCCGCTACGGCTGCAAATGGGTGATACCGTCGGATTAATCGCCCCTGCGGGTATCGTTGACGCCAAAGATATCGAAGCCGCCAAAAAATCATTTTTACAATTGGGGTTAAAAGTCAAACAAGGAAAGCATATTTTAGACCGTTACGGCTATTTGGCAGGTAGAGATGCCGATCGCGCTGATGATGTAAACTCAATGTTTAGCGATCGCTCCATCAAAGCAATAATCCCCATGCGCGGCGGTTGGGGCTGTAATCGCATTTTACCTTTACTGAACTACTCGCTGATCCGCTCCCATCCCAAAATTCTCATCGGTTACAGTGATATTACTACTTTATTGTTGGCAATTAATGCGCGTAGTCGGCTGATTACTTTTCACGGGCCAGTAGCTACGTCTACCTGGAATGAGTTTACAGTAGATTACTTCAAGCGTATCCTATTTAATGGCGAAGCAGTGACTATGCAAAATTCCAACGGTGGGGAAGTCCGAGTTGGGATAATAGCACCAGGAAAAGCCAGAGGGAAACTGATAGGTGGAAACTTATCAGTATTAACAGCAATGGTAGGTTCACCTTACCTACCTTCTTGGAACAAAAGTATTTTATTTGTGGAAGAAATTGGCGAAGATGTTTACCGTGTCGATAGAATGTTGACGCAGTTAAAAACTGCTGGAATACTTCACCAAATTGCTGGTTTTATCTTTGGGCAATGCACTAATTGTAGTCTTGGCGATGAACCATCATTTACCTTAATCCAAGTATTGCAAGACCATATACTTCCTTTAGGTATTCCTGCTTGGTACGGTTCAATGATTGGTCATATTAAGGATAAATTTACTTTGCCAATTGGTGTAGAAGTAGAAATAGATGCCAATATGGGGACAATACAAATGTTAGAAGCGGCTGTTAGTGTGGAAAAATAGGAGCGATCGCTTGATTATATGCTCTACTACTCACAACCTATGACGCCAACAATTCAAGCAAAGAATATCGACTTACGCTACTTAATCGATAGGTTGGGGATTGAGTTAGTTTTAGATGACTCATTCTTTGGCGAATGGCAAGAAGATTTGCCAGAAATTAATAATTTAGATAGACAACTTTTAGACAAGGTAAAAACAGGTTATATCAATCTTCTTAATTACCCACCTTTACTAGAAAATGTTGTCAGAATGGCAATTCTAGACCCCTTACTTTTTATTGGGGATTTTTATCTGGCTCCTTTTTATGTAAAATCAGAAGAATCTATTGATATTGCTGTGCCAGATGAAGATGTAATCCTTGGCGCAGCCTCTCGCAGAGGAGTGTCCATAATCCCAATCCCTTTTGCAAATAGAAGTATTATAAATTTCTAAAATCAATCATTGTCTGGCGATAAGCATCTGGCAATCCTGTATCAAAACGCTTACCTTTAACAACATATCCTGTCATTCCTTCTTCCTGACACAATCTATCAAGACAGGATGTTAACTGAAATTCACCTCGTTCTCGAAAGTTTTGATTGATGTGTTCTGCAAGAAAGTCAAAAATTTTCGGTGTCAGTAAATACAAGCCAAATATACATAAAAACTCATTTTCTGCCATTCCTTCTACACGCAGATTTTGTTGTGCATACTCAATGGTTGGTTTTTCATAGAGTTGTGTAACTTCTAAAATTGAGTTCAAATCTTGCCAAACGCCTGTGACACACCCAGATTGATGGATAATTTCTGCTGGTATTGTAGTTAAGCTAACAACACTTTGATTGACTTTTTCGTAAACATCTAAAAGTTGACTAGCACAAGATTTTTCAATCTTAGATGTATAAATATGGTCGCCCAGCATTAATAGAAATGGCTCATTTTGTACCCAATCCTTCGCACAAAATACCGCATGACCATAGCCTAATTGCTCCTCTTGCAATAAGATGGTAATTCTGCTACCTAAATTTTCAATATATTGACTATATTCTTGATTTTGTGGGGAAAGTTTTTCTAATAATTCTCTTTTGGTTGGATTTTTGAAAAGATTTTCAAATATTTCTCGATCGTCTGGCTGTACTACTATTCCGACTTCTGTAATTCCACCACTGATTGCTTCTTCAATAATTGCTAAAATCACAGGTTTTGCCCTACCATCTCCATCGATGATTGGGAAAAGCTCTTTTTTCACAACTTTCGTCGCTGGAAACAAACGAGTACCGAAACCGGCTACTGGAATCACAGCTTTTTTAACTTGATTTTTCTGCATCAAGAGTTCGTCACCCCAACTTACTAAACAACTCTGCCAACACCACATTAGAAAACAAAAACCCTTGGGGATCGCTCAAACGCAACCTTCCTTCTGCAACTTCCACCCAACCTTTATCAAAGTGCGATCGCAAATACCTACAAATCTTCTCTACTTTCTCTTCCCCAAGCGTCGCCAAACTTACACCCTCAGCCAAACGCAATCCCAACATTAACGTTTCTAACAATACTTCGTTTGGGGGAGTCACATCACAATCAATTACACCGCCAGCTTGCACCCACTGGTAATACTCCTTAGTCTTACGGGGACGAGTGAAGCGTTTCCCCTCTAGATAACTCGCTGCACCCATGCCAAAACCATAATAGGGGCGGTTTTGCCAATAAACTCGATTATGCTGACATTGATGGCCAGGCTGAGCATAATTGGAAATTTCATAATGCTCATAACCTGCACTAGTCAAAACTTGCTGCCCCATCTGGTACATTTTGACTGTGGCTTCATCCGTAGGCATTGGACTGTCACCAGGTTTGTAGTAACGACCAAAAGCCGTACCTGGTTCGATGGTAAGATCGTAGATAGAGATGTGAGTGGGTAAAATTGCCACGGCTTTTTCTAAAGAATCTTGCCATCGATCCAAAGACTGATGCGGTAACCCCGAAATCAGGTCTAAACTAAATTCGGGAATCTCGACTTGATGGATTAATTCCACCGCTGCAAAAATATCTTCAACCGAGTGCGATCGCCCCGCAACTTGCAATAATTCTTCATCAAAGGCTTGTACGCCGAGACTGACGCGGTTCACGCCGACACTGCCATAACCTGCTATATGTTCTAAATCAAAGGTACCTGGGTCCATTTCCAGAGAAATTTCTGCCCCAGGCGCAATCCCAAAACGCTTCTCTAGCTCTGCTAGTATACGTTGTAACTGCTCTATCGAGAGCAGCGAAGGAGTACCACCACCGAAGAAAATTGTCTTTAGGGGTTGACCAAGCGTTGGTGTCATGGCAATTTCTTGACATAGCACCTCAACATATTGGGAGATAGTACCAGATGTTTCGCCGCGCAAGCGATCGCCTACAACAGACACAGGAAAATCACAATAAAAGCATCGCCTTCTACAAAAGGGAATATGTACATAAGCAGAGCTTACAATCCCAGAAACATCAAAATTTAGAGCCATTTTGAGAAAGAATTAAATTAACCCAACTGCAAATTAGAAATAATGAAAATGAGTAGTTTATTTACAAGTTTTTATCATTTTACAACGAAACAATGAAAAATATGAAGATAAAAGCCTTTAGTTATAATAATTGCAGATATTATTTACCTAAACCCTTAGTGTAAGTCAATATTGATTAGTTTATACTTACCGATGAAATAAAAAATACTTAATTTTATCGGTTAACACAGTTGCAGGAAAACAAGACAACCATGCTTGACGCCATTATTATTTTCTCATTTATTCTGGCAGCGTCGGGAATAGGGTTCTATAGCTTAGAACTGCTACCCAATGGCACCTTAGATCAGGTGACAAATATAGAAGCTTTACGCTTAGTTTTTGCCGTCTTTGCTGCCATTATTGGTGGTGCCATCGGCCTGAGTTTCCAGACGACATATCGTCGCTTGGAGGCACAAGTCAAAGAAATGCCTCTAGAAGTAATCTTAACGCGGGCGATCGGCTTAGTGATTGGGCTATTGCTAGCAAACCTGATGCTAGCACCGTTATTTTTGTTACCCATCCCGGCTGATTTTGGCTTTATTAAGCCACTGGTGGCAGTTGTCGGCAGTATAATACTTTCCGTCACTGGCATGAATTTGGCAGACACCCACGGAAGAGGCTTATTACGGTTCATTAATCCCAACACAGTAGAATCGATGGTTGTGGAAGGGACGCTAAAACCCGCCAACACCAAAGTTTTAGACACTAGCTGCATTATCGATGGTCGCATTGAAGCACTACTAGAAACAGGGTTTTTGGAAGGGCAAATTCTCGTACCGCAGTTTGTCTTGCAGGAGCTCCAACAAGTAGCCGATGCTAGCAAAGACCAAAAACGGGTGCGAGGAAGGCGAGGACTAGAAATTCTCAACCGCATCAAGGAAACTTACCACGATCGCATCCTCATTAACCCAGTTGATTACGAAGATATTCCCACAGTAGATGCGAAATTAGTCCGGTTTGCCCAAGAAATTAGCGGGACACTGCTAACCAACGACTACAACTTATCTAAAGTCGCCAGCGTTCAGAAAGTACCTGTTTTGAATGTGAATGATTTGGTGAACGCCGTTCGTCCCAGTTATTTACCTGGCGACAATCTTGATTTGAAAATTCTCAAGGAAGGTAAAGAACCCAGTCAAGGTATTGGCTATCTAGATGACGGCACAATGGTAGTCGTTGAAGAAGGCAGCAGTTATGTGGGTGCTGAAGTGCGGGTGGTAGTCACCAGTGCTTTACAAACTACAGCAGGACGGATGATTTTTGCTAAACCCCAAGCTTCCGCATTGGCGTGAAACAATGGGATTTCCAATTCGAGTTCTATTTAATGTACAGCGTCGGCGCAGCAATCGGTGCAGTTTGACTGCACCGATTATTTGTTAATTAGACTCACCAGACTCACTAACCCTGTTACTCTTGCTATCTGTTTTAATGGCATACCAGTATTATTAAATTACGTTTTTGGAGTTACACAATTTTCTCTCAAAGATTATATATTCGGTTCTTTTGGCATTATCCCCGATACTGTAATGTACGTTTATATTGCTTCTTTAGCTGGGAATCTTGTCATGATTATGATATTTTTCACGCAGAGGCGCAGAGAAAATGAGGAGTTTTAGATTAATTGGATTAATATTGGTAGTAATTGGCTTTGGTTTTTTGTTAAATACAGAGTTTGCTTTAGCACAAGAATCTATTAAGACAAATTCTTTTAATCCCCAAGCAATTTTACGGGATGCGTTGCAGTGGATTGATAGCCTTGGTACAGTAGGAGCGATCGCTTTTATTGCACTTTATATTATCGCTACCGTCGCATTCTTCCCAGGTTCCATCCTTACTTTAGGTTCTGGCGTTATTTTTGGGGTAGTTTGGGGTTCTTTGTACGTCTTTATTGGTGCAACCCTTGGCGCTACAGCGGCTTTTTTGGTTGGACGTTATTTAGCAAGAGACTGGATTGCTCATAAAATTGCAGATAACAAAAAATTTGCCGCAATTGACCAAGCGGTTGGTAGAGAAGGATTAAAAATTGTCCTGTTAACGCGACTTTCGCCAATATTTCCCTTCAATTTATTGAACTATAGCCTTGGGATCACAGGAGTTTCCCTCAAAGATTACTTTATCGGCTCCTTGGGTATGATTCCGGGAACCATTATGTATGTTTACCTTGGTTCCCTTGCGGGTAATCTAGCCATGATTGGTACTGAAACTCAACCCACTAACCCCACCATACAATGGGCAATCCGAATTATCGGTTTTATTGCCACAGTCGCCGTTACAATTTATATCACCCGAATTGCTCGTAAAGCTTTGGAAGAAGAATTATAACATAGCAGAATGATGCTACCCGCTGTAGTCTATTTAACTGCAAATTGCTGTAAATTATTGTTTGCCGAAACGTTTATACAGGAAAACTTCTATACTATCTGTCAATTCACAAACGGACAAAACAATTTAAAGGTTGTATTTCTTGTTAAACAAGCATATAAATTTATCGGGATTTTGGATTTTGAATTTTAAATTGCCTTAAAAGCCAGTTGACTTTAGTATTTTCAATTCTTAAAAGAGGTTTCGCCAATGATAAATTCAGAATTAGAGAGAGTCACGGTTCGCCCAATGGATGAGTATAACCAAAAGTTAGTGTCTTATGTTCATCCTACAAATTGGGTCAATCCTCAACCCGCCGATATTTATGATTTGGTAGTAATTGGTGCTGGGACGGCGGGATTAGTCGTGGCGGCGGGTGCAGCAGGTCTGGATTTGGGTTTAAAAGTAGCGTTAATTGAAAAGCATCTCATGGGTGGAGATTGCTTGAATGTTGGTTGCGTCCCATCTAAAACTGTGATTCGCTCGGCTCGGGTAGTTGGCGAAATCTGGAATGCCAAAAACTTGGGAGTTAATATGCCCCAACATAATATTGATGTTGATTTTCCTACAGTTATGGCCAGGATGCGCCGCATCAGAGCTGATATCAGCCATGTTGACTCAGCAGAACGATTTAAAAGTTTGGGTGTTGATGTGTTCTTAGGTAGCGGTCGATTTGCAAGTAAAAATACCGTGGAAGTTGGCGATAAAACTCTCCGGTTTAAAAAGGCTGTAATTGCAACTGGAGCCAGAGCCGCACAACCCCCGATTCCTGGAATTGAAAAAGCAGGTTATCTTACCAATGAGACAGTTTTTTCCCTGATTCAACGACCAGAACGTTTGGCGGTAATTGGTGGGGGTCCCATTGGTTGCGAATTAGCACAGGCTTTCCGGCGCTTGGGTTCTGAAGTGGTACTTTTCCATAGTGGTTCTCATATCCTAAATAAAGAAGATGCTGAAGCCGCTAAAATTCTCCAAAAGGTTTTGATGAGTGAAGGAATTCGCGTGGTGTTGAATTCCAAATTAGAAGAAGTAGTAACAGTCACCGAAGGTAAACGGCTTTACTTTTCTTCCAATGGCCATCGAGATTCTGTGACAGTAGATGAAATTTTAGTTGGTACAGGGCGATCGCCAAATGTCGAAAATCTAAATTTAGAAGTCGTGGGTGTAGAATATGACAAGCACCAAGGCGTAAAAGTAAATGATTACCTGCAAACAACCAATCCCAAAATCTACGCAGCTGGTGATATCTGCATGAACTGGAAGTTTACCCATGCTGCTGATGCAGCAGCGCGGATTGTAATCAAGAATACTCTATTTTCTCCCTTTGGCATCGGACGTGCCAAACTCAGTAGCCTAGTAATGCCTTGGGTAACTTATACCGACCCGGAAATTGCCCATGTCGGAATGTACGAACACGAAGCGCAGAAGTTAGGTATTGAGGTAACAACTATCGCCATTCCTTTTAATAGTGTAGACCGAGCGATCGCCGATGGTGAAGAATTAGGATTTCTGAAAATTCATCATAAAAAAGGTTCTGATGAAATTATCGGTGCAACCATCGTCGCCAGTCACGCGGGTGAAATGATATCAGAAGTGACTACGGCAATTGTCAATAAAATCGGCTTAAGTAAGTTAAGCAGTGTAATTCATCCTTATCCCACTCAAGCCGAAGCTATTAAAAAAGCCGCTGACGCTTATCGCCGCACACTCTTGACATCAACTACGAAAAAACTGCTGGGATTTGTGACAAAGTTATCTTGAACTGGGCATGGGGCATTGGGCGTTAGGAGTGCTATTAGCGGTAGCAGGGCGTTTAGCCCGTGCTGAGTTAGGAGTTTTATTTATTTCCTTATCTCCCTTGTCTCCCTTGTCTCCCTTGTCTCCCTTGTCTCCCTCATCTCTCCAGTCCCCAGCGATGCACTGAGCTTGTCGTTGGCGCAGCCTCTCGCAGAGCAGTGTCCCTAATCCCCAGTCCTAAACAGGTTTCCAGCTATCAATCTCACCTAATCCCAAGTCTACGTAATACAACTTGCCATCATCTCCTGCTCTAACATCTACAGGTACAGATAAATCCGAAGCAAACCGCGTAGTTGCAGTAACTTTGTTCTGACTGTCTAACGTTAAAGCATCGATAGTTCCCTTACTCGGATTGAAGATAAACAAAGAATTGTTAAAACTACCACCCGTGTAGAAAGTTCCTACACCAACGGAAGTGGAACCGCTTGAATGATCGTAGGCGTAAATCGGTGCTGTAACAGCTGCGCCACTAGCATAAAACTTCTTCGCTGCATCTTGCAGAGCATAAAGTGGTTGTTTTAAGCTGACAAGATTTCCTGCTGAATCTTTACCACCTTCATAGTATGGCCAGCCAAAGTTTTTGCCCGGTCCACCAGTATTGACTTCTTCCCAAGTGTACCAGCCCGTATCGCCGATAAACGGAATATTAGTTCGTTGATCTACGGTGAAGCGGAAGGGGTTACGCAGACCGAAATTATAGACTTTGGAACTATTGCTATTGGGGTCACCAGTGAGGTTGTAAAAAGGATTACTTGCTAAACCTTGACCAGTAATAGCGTCAATGTGCAGGACTTTACCAGACAGATTATTGATATCCTGGGAACGAATTGCTCGGGGGTCTGTGCGGTTGTAGGAAGTAGCATCACCAAAGCTCACAAACAGAGTACCATCGTTACCAAAGCGCACGCTACCAACGGAATGAGTTCCACTATCAGTCGCTAGAAAATCCTGGATGTTTGAGATGTTGTCGGTTTTTACAGCGTCTAAATAATCTTGGGTAGTGGCAAATAACTTTCCAGTGGTTTTGTTTCTAATACCTGATGGTCCAACATTCAATGTATTGTCAGGATTGACTGATGTACTGTCCATTTCTGGGTGACTGATGTTTTCCCAAATGCTATTTTTGCCTAATAGTACAACTTCACTGCCAGCGATCGCAGTTTTGTAGCCGGTTTTGGGGTCAGCTGTGTACCTAACTAGCCGTGCAGCACGGTTACCTTGTTGGTCGGGATTGTCTAACGACTTACCAGGAATATTCTTGGGATTGCTTGGATTAGTTTCTGGTGGATCGTAGGTAAACAACAGGTAAACGTAGTTGTTACCGGTCGGACTCTTACCAAAATCTGGATGTACCGCCATACCTAACAAACCGCGATCGGATACATCATTTACCTCTGAAGAAATATCAACAAATGGGTTTGATTCTAAAACGCCTGTAGCGGTGTTCAACACCTTCACTACCCCATCTTTCTGGGCAATGAACATGAGCTTATTGTCGGCTGACCAATCAAACTCTGTAGGTGTATCTAACCCAGAAACTTCAGTCTTTTTCTGAAATTTACCTGTGTCATTATCAATAATAGTCACACTCGTCTGAGTGATAGGCAGCAACACCCCAACTGCATTACTAAACTTCAAAGTAAACGTTTCATCCGCTTCAGTAACGGTATCATCCTTAATAGCAATAGAAATGGTCTTACTAGTTTGTCCTACTGCAAAGTTTAAGACTCCAGATATAGCTTGATAGTCAGATCCAGCTTTAGCAGTCCCATCCACAGTTGTATAGTTGACACTAGCAGCCCCCGAAGCATTACTCCGTGTAACTGTCACTGTCGCAGTACCATCATTCTCATTAACTACTGGCTGAGTGAAACTTAAACCACTACTATCATTATCTTTAATGGTGATTCCGAGAGTTCTTTGGATTCCTAATGTTGCACCGTCTGGTTGATCGATAGCGAAACTAAAAGTTTCATCTGGTTCCACTAATAAATCGTCAACGATACGAATTGCTACCTGTTTGCTACTTTCTCCTGGTTTAAAGGTGAGCGTCCCGCCAATTTCCTCAGCACCATTCCCGTAGTCAGCCCCTGTTGTTGCAGTACCAGCTAAGGTCGCATACTTGATTGAAGATGTGCCGCTTAGATCGCCAGTCCTTAATACAGTAACTGTCACAGTACCATCACCTTCGTTCACACTGGTGGGAGATGGGTTCAAGGTGATAGTGGTTGCAAGAGCTGGTGAATAAAGTTGTGATTGAGGAATAATCTCCTTGGTCTGAGAGGCGCTTGACCAAGAAAGTCGGGAAACCGCGGTATAAGTATTTTCAAAGTACTCTAGTTTGATATCGTACTTCTGACCTGCAACCAGTGCGATGGAGCCACTGTATTCTGTAGTTGATTGATTGACAAAGCGATCGATGAGCAGTTGATTGTTAACCCACAATCGCACACCATCATCACTACTGGTATAGAAGTTATAATTCTCACTATACTTAGCTTGTACTTGACCTGTCCACCGCGCTGAAAATGTATCTGAATCAATCAGCGGATCTGGAGAACCACTACCCCAGAAAAAGTCCACTTTTGCATCTGTGCGAGTTACTTTCAGGTTGGTCAAGTCGATGTTATCAAAATATTCCGCCTTGAGTCCGTTCCCATTACCAACAGATGGATTAACCTGACTATAAAGTTGTGATTGAGGAATAATTTCCTTGGTCTGAGAGGCGCTTGACCAAGAAAGTCGGGAAACCGCAGTATAAGTATTTTCAAAGTACTCTAGTTTGATATCGTACTTCTGACCTGCAACCAGTGCGATGGAGCCACTGTATTCTGTAGTTGATTGATTGACAAAGCGATCGATGAGCAGTTGATTGTTAACCCACAATCGCACACCATCATCACTACTGGTATAGAAGTTATAATTCTCACTATACTTAGCTTGTACTTGACCTGTCCACCGCGCTGAAAATGTATCTGAATCAATCAGCGGATCTGGAGAACCACTACCCCAGAAAAAGTCCACTTTTGCATCTGTGCGAGTTACTTTTAGGTTGGTCAAGTCGATGTTATCAAAATATTCCGCCTTGAGTCCATTTCCATTACCAACAGGTGGATTAACAGGTGGATTAACCTGACTATAAAGTTGTGATTGAGGAATAATCTCCTTGGTCTGAGAGGCGCTTGACCAAGAAAGTCGGGAAACCGCAGTATAAGTATTTTCAAAGTACTCTAGTTTGATATCGTACTTCTGACCTGCAACCAGTGCGATGGAGCCACTGTATTCTGTAGTTGATTGATTGACAAAGCGATCGATGAGCAGTTGATTGTTAACCCACAATCGCACACCATCATCACTACTGGTATAGAAGTTATAATTCTCACTATACTTAGCTTGTACTTGACCTGTCCACCGCGCTGAAAATGTATCTGAATCAATCAGCGGATCTGGAGAACCACTACCCCAGAAAAAGTCCACTTTTGCATCTGTACGAGTTACTTTTAGGTTGGTCAAGTCGATGTTATCAAAATATTCCGCCTTGAGTCCATTTCCCTGAGAAAGCACGGGGCTATTAGCCCCAGATAATATTTTGGGTTGTGCCTGATCCGCAGCTGCTAAAGAAGATGATGGACTAGCAGCTAGCAAACTTGTAGATGATGTTGTTGAGAGTTGATTAGTAGTTGAATTCTGTAAATCATTCATTGAGATATATGCCTCACAAAAAATTTAAAACTAATAGCATCATTAATGCTTGACGATTAGTTCTATGCTGAATTTGTTGAAGAAAAATGTGTGATGACCCTAATGTAAATATATTGATAAGCTAATCATTAACTGCTTATTAATATATTAATGAATGTATATATTATTTTACTTAATTGCTGATACAAATTTTCTCCCATCATATGTTACTTTGCCCTTCTATGTTTGCTCCTGTACTGCCTTTTTGTATCAACAATTCAAATAAAACTGCATGAACTTACATACCTTCCTATATCTCCACTCAAAGCAGATCAGATATATAGGAAAATATGTATATCAGAAACAATCGAGATTAATTTAAAGATGCATAAGTCATTCTTAAACCTGCTGTAATTCTACAGATTTAAAACATACATGTGTGTCTAAGTTTAGTTGGGTCAATTCTATTTAAAAATTGCAGCCCACCATTTTTCAAAGCGAATAATCTAACTGAATATACAAGCAGATCAAGTTAAGGCGAAGCAACCCTTAATGATAGTAATTATATACGTAAGCAATCAATGTAATGATTCATGTTTCTTGTATTTAGGTGTATTTTTTAGATTAACCAATTACACATTGGACACTAGATGACCGTGTTATGTCTATCTCTTTTGTGCAACTTTGTTTAAATATTCACATTGATATACAGATTTTTAAAGGAATATCAAAGTTTTTATGATTTTTAATTAAAAATTACTAATGTAGAGAATGATCCCATGTTTTTTCTCCGCATGAATACTAATTATATAAATATTCTATAAAGAAAGTTTTTCTATTTAAAGATTTAAAAAAGTATTATGTATCCTTTACTTTATCGTGACTCTTAATTGAGATTTTCGTTACAAGAATTAGCAGAGTATAGATTACTAACCTAAAGTTACTAAATTGAAGGGTTTTACAAAAGCTTGAGCAAATGATTGGCGAGATGATGACGCGTGATGTGGTGTTTATCTACACTCATGAAGACCAAGAAGAAGTTGCCAGATTAATCCAAAGATATCATTTCCTGGCTGTGCCTGTAGTAGATCAAGAACAGCTTTTAGTAAGTATTGTTACTGTAGACTATGTGATTGATATTTTACAATAAGAAACCACCCAGGATATCTACGCCTTGGGTGGTGGTGTGGAGTTCGGGGTTGAAAACTATTTTTAAACAAATTTATTAGAAGTTGCTCGTAAGCGAGTTGTGTGGTTATTAGTCTTACCAATCGCTAATAAGCTGATGCGCGTCTAAAGTATATAAACACTCTTGATGGTCGTTGACTATTAACTGTTGACGGGTTTTCAGTCATCAGTCATCAGGTAAATCTACAACAAATTAAATTTGTAATACCAATTTTTTATGAAGCTGCATATAATTCGATCCCCCCTAGCCCCCCTTCTTAAGGGGGGAACCAGAAAAACATCTATTCAAGTCCCGCTTTTTAAGGGGGATTTAGGGGGATTAAGATATGTGCAACTTCACGTTAAATTGGTATAAGGCTTCAATATCATAGGAACGATTATTTAGCCCCAAAGAGGAATATATCTTAACAAAAGTGGTGACACTGACAGTATGTATCCCATGTAGGTAATTGCAAGGGAGGCGATCGTCGGAGCTTGATTGCGAGAAATGTTAGGTACGATCGCTACTGTCTGAGCTGACTTTTTGCAAGGATGATTACGAAGTAGCGATCGCTCTAAACACCAGTATCAATCGCTATTTCTATTTTAGCTTCTCTCTCTGGTTCAGCACTGCCGTTCCTATTTCGCTACCTCCGTTTAGATCCGGCGTTGATATCTGTAGCATTTATTATCACAGCAGTTGATGTAATCGGTGTTTTAATTTACTTCAATTTGGCGCGAGTAATTTTAAAGTTATGAAAAGGGGTATGGGGGACTTGTACTAAGGTACCCCTACGGGTAAGCTACGCGCAGGGTTTCGTAGAGAAGCCGTTGGCGTAGCCTCTCGTAGAGAAGTATTGGGCATTAGTAAATGACAACGACCAACTTTTACAATTCTGATGCTGTATCTGGAGCAATGATTTCGCCCGTACCCAATTCTAGTATCAAGTCTTGGTCAGTAATCAGTTCACTAAGTTCCTTCACTTGTAAATTCATTTGTTCGCAAGCTTGTCTAAGTTCTCGCGCAAATTTGTTCAGATCTTCACCATAGCCACATTGATAAGCAGCAGTTTCGATTCCTTGTTTAGCATTTGCTCTAGCACAATCTACTAGTTCTGTGCCATGCAGTGGTGTAGGAGAAGCCATAGACGTAGTTATGATTCATTAAGTGTTTGCTGCTAGATAGATTAGCAATGTTTAAATATTAATTCATCTTCCAAATGGAGGAAAATTAGTCATTAGTCCTTTGTCTAAAACTACTAATGACTAATAACTAATGACTAATAACTAATGACTAACTTAGCCATTGACAACATCTCCACCATTGATATGTAACACTTGACCAGAGACATAAGAAGCGTCATCCGAGGCTAAAAATACATAGCTAGGTGCAACTTCTTCTGGTTGTCCGGCTCGTTGCATTGGTACTTGTTTTCCAAATGTTTCAACTTTCTCTTCGGGAAAAGTTGAAGGAATTAAAGGTGTCCAAATGGGACCGGGTGCGACAGCATTAACACGAATTCCCTTTGATACCAAATTTTGTGATAAGGAACGAGTAAACGCAACAATCGCACCTTTTGTTGAGGAATAATCTAGTAGTTGTGCATTACCTTTATAAGCTGTCACCGATGTGGTATTAATGATAGAACTACCTGGATGTAAGTGCTTGAGTGCAGCTTTAGTCATGAAAAACATCGAGAATATATTAGTGCGGAAAGTTCGTTCTAGTTGTTCTTTGCTGATTTCCTCAATACTTTCTTTCGGATGTTGTTCAGCAGCGTTGTTGATGAGAATATCAAGTTTGCCAAACTCACCAACTGTTTGTTGTATAGCCTGCTGACAAAAGGTTTCATCGCCAATGTCGCCTGCTATGGTGACTGCACGACGACCTTGTTTTTCTACCAAATGTTTTGTTTCTTTAGCATCGTCGTGTTCGTTAAGGTAAAGAATCGCCACATCTGCACCTTCTTTGGCAAAGGCGATCGCTACAGCACGACCAATACCACTATCAGCACCCGTAATCAATGCTACTTTATCTTGTAACTTGCCACTACCCCGATACTGGGCATCATCTGCTTTCGGTTTAGGTGTCATTTCTGATTCAACACCTGGAACTTCTTGTTGCTGTGGGGGTTGTAATTTCTGTTCTTTTTTCTCTTTTGATTTAGGCATCGGTTTTATCTTGGTAATTGAATATTAGTTTGCTGGTAAGCGGGGGATTATCTTAGTAATTATTAATTTTTATTCCCTGATTTCAAAAGTAAACCCCAGATTGGAAATTCAATCCAAGGTTGATTTTCGCTACAAATTTAGGATTTTAGACACAGAATAATTGCCAAATCTACTTCTTTATCACATTTTATGTAGATTAAATTATTTAATATACAGTAATTAAGCCGACCACTAAAAAATATAAATAAATCTCATATAACCAGAGATTTTGACTTATTTATCTGTCTTCAATTTAACGACTATATTTCTATAGATTATCGTTCCTGAGACGTAAAACAATTAGAAGTTCACTCAACCTTAAGACATACAATAAATTTAACCCATCCTAGCTATCAAGTTGCTGATAACTATCTATTCTTATTTTGAAAAGTTGCTCTATAAACGGTGAAAATTCGATAACTTAAAATATAAATTTTTACCTTGCCATTCATAAAATACAAAAATATGCATGATGATACTATTTTCGTTAATATGAGTTTAAGCTGGTATTATTAGAGAATCTTCTAGCACTTTTTGTCAAATTTTTCTGCTTTGCTTAAACCAATTTCTCAAGCTACTCAACTTTTTATCAAGAAAATTAATATTATTTAATTTCCTTCAATTGAGTGAGTTGTTAAGGAAGTTACTTGGGATGTAGCAGAACAGTAGAGCAGTTTTTGGAGCGTGACAGGGTAAAAATTATGGGAACACTGGATATTTCTGAGTTAGAGCAGTTTGAAAAGTTTCGTCATCTGCAATTAACCCTGCGCGATCGCTGGAAAACCATCGAACTATTTGATAATAGTGAAGCAGATATTTTAATTGTTCCCTCCCTAAGTCTTGACCAGCGGGAACTCCAAAAAATCGAAGGCTGCGAACATTATGAAGAAAGATTACTATTTTCCTTGATTCGGTTGCGGAATCCGCGTACTAGGCTGATTTATATTACTTCAGTACCACTACATCCCAGTATCATTGATTATTATTTGCAACTTTTGCCAGGAATTCCCTTTTCTCATGCTCGTAATCGGTTGCTGCTACTTTCTACTTACGATTCCTCCCTTAAGCCTCTGAGCCAAAAGATTTTAGAACGTCCCCGTTTGCTAGAGCGAATTCATCAAAGTTTGAGACTTGATAAAGCATTCATGATATGCTATAATTCATCGGATTTTGAAGGCGAATTATCTTTAAAATTGGGTGTACCGCTATATGCTGCCGCACCAGATTTACAGATTTGGGGGACAAAAAGTGGTAGTCGGCAAATTTTTAGCGAAAGTGGAGTACCTCATCCAGATGGTAGCGAAAAAGTTTGGAATCATCGGGATTTAGCAGAAGCTGCTAGTAATTTGTGGGAACGCCAGCCGACATTACAAAAGATAGTCGTGAAACTCAACGAAGGCATTTCTGGAGAAGGGAATGCGCTGGTGGATTTAAGACCGATTGAGAATGTATCACCTGACAAAAGTACTCATACCGAAAGGGTAGCGGCAATTAGCGATCGCTTTTCAACAATGCGCTTTCAAGCAAAACTGGAAACTTGGGAGAATTTTTCGGGAAGAATCACGGAATTAGGGGCAATTGTCGAAGCATTTGTGGAAGGAGAAATAAAGCGATCGCCCAGCGTTCAAGGAAGAATCACACCCACAGGCGAAGTCGAAATCCTCTCAACTCACGACCAAATTCTCGGAGGCCCAGACGGTCAAATTTATCTTGGTTGTCGCTTTCCTGCTGATCAAAGTTATCGATTGCAATTACAGCAAGTGGGGCTACAAGTTGGCAGAAAGCTAGCCGAAAAAGGGGCTTTAGAGCGATTTGGCGTCGATTTTATCACCGTTGACAGGGGTAATGGAGAGTGGGATATTCAGGCGATCGAAATTAACCTGCGTAAAGGCGGCACAACTCATCCATTCATGACCTTGAAATTGTTAACAAATGGACGCTATGACCTTTCCACAGGCTTATTTTACAGCCAGCAAGGTCGTCCAAAATACTACATTGCCACTGACAACCTGCAAAAAGACCGCTATCGGGGATTATTACCTAATGATTTGATGGATATCATCGCTGAACACAGACTGCACTTTGACAGTGGTACTGAAACAGGCACAGTATTTCATCTTATGGGTTGTCTTTCGCAGTTTGGCAAGTTGGGATTAACCAGCATCGGTGATTCTCCGCAACAAGCACAAGATATTTATAACAAAGTCGTCAAAGTTTTGGATGAAGAAACGCGCAGTGAAAATCAAGGTTTCTCGGCGTTTTCAGATTATTCCTTTCCCGTGGCTTGGGATGAATATAGCTAATACCATTTTGGATTTTGGATTTTAAATTTTGGATTGGCGATCGCTTTATTTTGGATTGAGAACCAGGGGGCGATCGCTTTTATGCCCAGTGAACAAAATCTCTCGCGATCGAATAGCAGTAGCGAGATTGTGAGGTTATAAAAAACTTTTCAGCTTTGACAGACTTAGATATCTTAAGATTAGTAAACAGGAATCGTTATTTTTCGTATTAAATTTGTAGCTTACTAAAAACGTGAGGTTATGCCGCAGTTGGGTAATTTATGACACGCCGTCAGTATACTAATCCACCAATAGAAGAGGCAATCTGTGAGTTTCGCTTTGCTCCTGGACAAACATGGAATTTTACAACGCCAGGCTTGTTCTATGAAAAAGTAAGAGATTTATACACAGGTGAGCCACAGCAGCAAAACTTAATAGCGACAGAATTTAAATTTAGGCAGATGCCGCCTGCAAAGCCTGAGATTAAGGTAACGCAAGAGCTGCCCAAGTTTTTCTTCCCTTCCGCCGATGCCACAAAAATAGTAGGTGTAGGGCCGGATGCACTGAGCATCCATAGCCTTCGCCCCTATGAAGGGTGGGACGAATTTAGTCACAGAATTGATCGGGCATTGCAATTTTATTTAGAAGTTGCTAAACCTGTTGGCATAACCCGTATTTCTCTTCGCTACATAAATCGAATAGTTATTTCACCTGATGAGGCAGTTGACCTTAGTGAGTATTTCAATATATATCCTCAGTTTCCAGATAGCCTTCCAAACAACATATCCGGATTTGTGACCCGAACTGAATCAATTTATGAAGATATTCCGATTAGTCTAGTCATAACCTTATCGGATTCCGAACCACCATCTGAACAAGTTGTATTTATACTTGATTTGGACATTTCTCAAACCTGGATAGAAAAACCTTTATCCTTTAAAGAAGTGCTTTCTAATTTACATGAATTAAAGAGTAGAGAAGGGCAAGTATTTGAGAGTTTGATTACGGATCGCACAAGGGAGTTATTCGATGTCAAGTAAAGCCGCCTATTACATAAAAGACGATCGTCGCAATTCAGAGACAACAGCCCTATCTCAGATACGTGGCAAATTAACCCAACTTCCGCTTTCTCAATCAGCAGAAGGCTTACAAAGTGCATCAGATGGGCAAAACTCCAATCTTGTTATTTTTGCGACAGACAGAACATCAACCGTGGGGAGTTGGAAATATCGGTCTAAGATAGCTGCTTCTTCAGTTCAAAGGATCAAGGCTATCTCTGAGCAATCTGATAATTATGCAGTCCTGGAGCTTTCAAACTGGAGCTATTCACCAGCTCACAAAACTCACAGAAGAATTGCTGAACTAGGATCTGACAATGAAACTTATAAATACACCATAGAATGGTTGAAGCAACTACGCGCGGTTGTTGCTGCTAACCAAATGTGGTGGGGTGAACCACTGGTAAATCTGAGCTTTGACTCAGAAATAGTTCTTGAATGGTGGCACGAAACCAAAAAGTTAACTGTTTATATTCTGGGAAATACCGCAGAATACATCAAAGTTTGGGGGACTGACATTGACAATGAAATGGAAGACGGCACGGCTTCATCACCTGCTGAACTTACGGCTCTTTGGAAATGGCTAGTTTCATAGAGGTTTGCAGTGAGCGATGTGGTTACAGATGATGAGCTATTGTATCGGTGCATTTTTTGTGGATCAGGACACTACTATCACATTAGAGAATCTGGGTTAGAACTTAGCTCGCAAGCGTTTACAGATAGAAATCACGCTCCTTCTGTTGACAGAGCAAAGCTTTGTGGTTATGACCCGCAATGCACACAGAAAAACCCAGATGATGGTGTAGTGAGTTTAATTGCTGGCGAAGTTCGGATGATAAATGTTTCTCAAAACGATCAAAAAGGCAACCCACTTTTTAATTACAAAATTGATGTCTGTCCAAGACCAACAGATGACAATCCATCTCACGCACAAATTGAGCCATCTCCTGATTACACGAACAAAGGAACTTTTAGGAAAGTTGCAGAAAAGCTGGCACGGCTTGCAACCCAGAGAATCAAGAAAGAAGATTGGGAGATTAAACCACAGGATTTACCAACCTAGTCGCTCCTGATATGCTTATCATCTGTCCATATTCACTTAAAACACCACTGTGTAGAGTGGTGTTTTTGTTTGAGAATCAAAAAGTTTATAGGATAAAAGCAAAGCGATTGCTCTACGCTTCTGAATCGTTAATTTTGGATTTTAGAGAAATCTAAAATCCAAAATCCAAAATCTAAAATTCTTACAGTTGCCGAACTAATGGCTGACCATCTTTAACTTCACCAATTAAAACTAAATCGACACAGTTAACGAAAATCCCATTTTCCAGAACGCCGGGAATATTATTTAATGTCTTTTCTAGACTGGCTGGATCTTCAATGGAGTCAAATCTGACATCTAAAACAAAATTGCCTTGGTCAGTAATGACTGGGCCAGCTTTTTTTACACCCATACGGAGTTCTGGTTTGCCACCGAGTTTTTTGATGGCATTAGTTACAGGAGTAATTGCCATTGGAATCACTTCCACGGGTACAGCGAAACTAGAACCCAAACGTTCTACTAGCTTCCCACTATCTACCACCACGATAAACTGTTCTGCTAGGTAATCTACGACTTTTTCGCGGGTATGTGCTGCACCACCGCCTTTAATCAAATTCTTGTGCGGATCGACCTCATCTGCCCCATCAATGGCAATATCAATGTGGTCAATAGCGTCCAAGGTGGCGAGAGGGACACCATACTCCTTCGCCAGCACTTCTGACTGAAACGAGGTCGGTATACCAATGATATCTTTGAGTTCCCCAGACTTGAGGCGATCGCCCAAATACTGAATTGTGTATGCTGTAGTTGACCCCGTACCCAATCCGACAATCGAACCCGACTTTACTAAGGCGGCGGCGGCTTTGCCAACTTCTTGCTTCATCAACTTTACGGGATCTGCTGCTGCGGTCATTGCCAAAACTCCTGAAAAACTGACTATAGTCCATAGTAGTGGGCAGATAACACCAAAAGATGAAAGCTAAAAAACAACTTTTTGCTGATTCCTACTCAATACTTGTCGGTTAAGGGGAAAAGGGGAAAGGGAAAGGGGAAAGAAAAAACCTTTAACCTTTACCCTTTAACCTTTACCCCAAACCCAATTCCGAGTTAAAAATGCTTAACCGAGCAGTATTGGATTCCTACTTCCTTGACGAGCATAACAAGCAGCTACAACTAGTAAATACCCTACGTAGCTACGCAACATTGAGGACTTTAAAATCGTCACTAGCTGAGTTACAGGTTATTAGATGATGTTTGTAAAATCTACTGTTGTATCGAGATTTAACCTACCTGAAAAAGGAGGAATAACCTTATCAAAATCTTATTCTTTAAGGAGTATTTAGGAATATCTAAATTTTGGTATACCTCAGCTAGAACTTTTAAAACATCCTCTAAAGTAGTTTTTTTTGATTCTTTATCCGCTAAAAGTAGTTATTATGATGCGTCACTTTTCAATTACTGTATCTTTAGTAGTACTACTACAAAACTTACCTGCAATTGCTCAAGGTCAAGTCCCAGAGACAACTTCTGGAATACCATCTGATTCGATTCAACAGGTAGTTGCTGTTAAATGGATGACAAATTTTTCCGATGGCAAATTTTATCCAGAAAGGCTAGTGAGTAGGGCAGAATTAGCATCGATTATGGTAAAAGCATTTCACCTAGATAGAAGAGAAGCTACTAAAAAAGAAAATTTAACTATTCCAGATGTTCCTCGTTCTTATTGGGCATTTAATGATATACAGATAGTCTTAAAAACTGATATCATGAAAGGCTATCGCGGCAATGAATTTTTCCCTAATCAAAAGGTGACAAGGGCAGAAGCTTTGGCGATTTTCGCCCAGGCTTATGGCGTATTTCAATTTCCCGATGACGCTGTGAATGAGACTCTGGCTGGATATCCAGATGAAAAGTCTATCCCATCTTGGGCGAGAAAAGCGATCGCCACAGTAGTCACTGAAGGATTTCTCAATACAGATGCTCAAAACAATATTTCCCCATTAAAGCCCGTCACCCGTGGGGATATGGCTTATGTATTAAGTAAATACTTGCAACGCCAAAAGCAACAATCTGAAACCCCAGAGGTTCCCATCATTCCCAATAGTCCACAATCTCCTTAGCTGGATAAAATTTAGTTAAGCGATGTGCTTCAAATCAGTTTTGACCTGTACCTCTATACTTGTCTCGAATCTGGCGAAGATATAAGGAATTAGATTGTGTTGGTTGCTGCAACACATTATTTCCATAGTTTGATTGTGTTGGTTGGGTTGGCTGCTGCAACCCATAATTCCCATAGTTTGATTGTATTGGTTGGGCTGGCTGCTGCAATCCATAATTCCCGTAGTTTGGTTGTATTGGTTGTGTTGGTTGCTGCAATCCATAATTCCCATATCCTACAGGGTTTGTGGGCGTCACAACGCTCTGACTCTGACTGGAGTAAGGTGTAATATTAGTTGGTGTAGCAGAGTTAAACGGGGGCGTCACTGGTGCTGTATTAGGCACTACCTGAGCGTTATTTAAATTACCGTATGGATTTGGCGACAAGTTTGTACCAGATGACGTGTACCCTGTTCCTGAACTTAAGTCAGTACTTGGTACAGAATTCTGACTGGGTAAGCTGTTAGTCGGTGGTATTAAAGTTGTTCCTGTGTCAGAGACCCGCCTCAAGGAATTTGTTTGAGTTCCACTAATACCATTAAGGTTAGACAGGTTCTGATTTGTGGATTGGTTGAGTGCTGCTTGTAGAGGGCTAATAGAGACAGAATTTTGATTTTTGTTGGTTTGATTATTTAATCCAATTCCTAGGCTAGAAGATGTCTCTCCGTCTTGTGTTTCAGACGCCCCATTAGAATTGAGACCTATAAACTGGCTGTTGCTATCAACTGTCCCAGTACGCAATAAATTTTCTGTTTGTGTGATAAAGGGATTTTTCCAGGTTGAGGGAGATTCAGGATTAGTAGTTCCTAAGCCAGATTTTAATTTGTTATCACTAACAGATTTTTGTTTGTTAATGAAATCGTCTAATAAGCCTTTGCTCTTTTTTAGATCAGTTTTTTCTTTGGGGGTGTTGGCCGTTACTGGGGGAGTTGCTTGGTCAAAGTCATTAAACAAAGCTGGCAAATTATCAATATCTGCTGCAATAGCTTTGTTTTCTTCTGATAGAGAGGAGTCAGAAGGATTTTGTGAAGCAACTTGATTTTTTTGCTTATAAACGAAAATATCTGGGTTTGACAAATATTCCCAGGTTACTAGCCCTAATGCAGATAAAAGAATTGCAGGTATCCAAAAAGTCGGTCGTCCTAGATTCGACAACCTGGCTCTGAGATAGCGTAAGTAGGCGGGAGGATAATGAGAACGTGGCATGGGATTGGTAATTGAAATTTACTGAGTAAATATCTCAACTGAAGTTGGATGGTAATTTCATCCTAACTTCTCAAGAAGTTATTAGTCATTAACACTAGACATCTAGTAGTCAAAAATTTACGTACCATAGCATAGTGTAAAATAAACCACCCATTCCACATTAGGGACTCCCAAATAAAAAAATAATCAATCGCTTTGGTAAGCTGTTATTGAGCAGAGGAAGCAGAGGAGGAAGAAGACAATTATGGTCTTCGCTCTGAAAAAATGGATAATTTAATTTTTGGATATCCCTTAACGAAACGCTTATGCTGTATTCATTTTGAATTTTGTTAGCGCTCCCTTGCTACGCGCAGCCTCTCGTAGAGAGCGTTATTTTCAATTCCGCCAGAAAAAGTAATCAGCGAAACTTAGACAATTTTATGTCATGACCAAGGTGTGCGAGTAATCTCTCTCCAAAAAAGTCAATAACAGAGCGTTACTGGCTCCTACAAATTGGTATGATAGTCACCAAGCAGGTTTGCAGTATCCCCAAACCTAGAGCGATCGCTTAACTAACCAGCACTAGTCTTAATCGCTGTTCTGTCAGTTGTTGATGATTTCACTGCTTCGGCGAAATGGTTATGCTTCCATCATAATTGCTCCAAGATTTGTCTCTGATGACATTTAATACGGTTCGGTTAAAGGGGAAAGGTTAAAGGGACTCATGTTTTGAATACATCCTTTCCCCTTGACCCCTTACCCTTTCCCCAGACCACACTCGATTGTGAAAAATGCTTATCCGAACCGTATTGTGATGACATTGACAAACTCCTTGCTCTTGTAAAATGAATTAGTGCTGCCTGAAAAAGGGGGTTAGGCAACATCTTCGAGTTGGAAAAGAGTTTTTAGTATCTCGGCTCAATACCAACTTCACCCAATAGAATTAATCCGTTGGCTGAAGCATAAATACTCTAATTGATGGTAGTCTAAAGAGTGGAAAATTAAATTAAATAAAAACTTTAGTTTTCGAGACTTTTGTTTTTCAGACAATAGAAATTAAGTGATTAGCAATCAAGACTCGATTATAGTTTAAGTAAATCTAGAAAACTTAGTTAGCTTTTTAACAGAATCAACAGGAGAAGTAGGGTGCTTAACAACTTTCATCGGTTCTTATCTCCTCGTCAATGGGGGATTTCCCTGGCGGGTTTAGGCTTACTTCTTACTTTGGGCTTTATAGGTAAGCAGACTCAAATTAGCTCGCTTACAGATACTCCATTATCATCGGCTCAGATTCACAAAACCTCCGACACTTCTCTCTTATCCCAGCTAAGAAAAGTTAGAGAGCAAAGAAGTCAACTTCAAATGGCTTCTGGGGACACAGGCATTTTGGCGCATAAGAACCAAAAAGCTACAACTACAGCACTCGTTCCAGATTCTCAGGGAGTTTTACCAAGAGCAAATTTTCCGACAAAAGATGGGATTTATCTTTATGGTCAATCCCCAGAAGCAAACCAGATTGGTCAAGCTTACATTATATTCCAGAAGCGGCGCGACAAAGTGACTGGTGCTTTGTACATGCCCCAATCAGAGTTTAATTGTTTTCAGGGTACACTCGACCAGTCGGGAGAGTTAGCAATGACGGTTACTGCTTCATCCAATGAAGCCAGTTCTGATGAGTCTAATCAGGTAGCTGCAAGCAATAGACTGCCTAAGCTCGGTGAAGATGAGCCATACACTTATGCTTATTCGGTAGAGTTGCAAGACTTTCATCCGTTAAATTCTATCAGTGCTAGCGATCGCCGCATATTACAAATGTGCAAATAATCTTCAAGAAGTTTATATACCAAATTAGTCAAATAAAATCTTAATGATGAATCCCAAATGGGTAAGTCGATCAAAAATCGAGCTATAGGACTCCTACTTTATTTTTGAACAAAGCTTTCCCTGTTAGCTCTCTGTCTGAGTGATTCAGGAATCAAATCTCGTTCATATGTATCAAAATAAACTTTAAAATCCCAAGTATCTTTGGGATATATCAATACCTATAATTTTTCTCGTAATATATATTATTGTATAGCAGATAAAAATTGTGCTAATAGTGGCAATAAATATACAAAGTAAATTGAAGTTATAAATAATTTGTATTTTACTGGTTAATTTATTTATCAACTCAAGAACTAACATATGTGATAAATAAATACCGAAAGAAAATTCGCCGAGAATAACCAAAACTTTAGGCCAATATTCAACACTTTTCCGCAATCCCAAAAAGAATAATATCAAACAAAAAGAACATAAAATTGATGATATTTTAATTTGAGAACCAGCCAAACTTTCTAATTTCCAAATTCTCCACAAATCTAAGCCTTCTACAATAGAAAAAAATAAGGAAGTTATATATAAAAAAATGGTGATGTCGATTCTTTTATAACAAAAATCACTTATTTTTTGGTTATTTCTTGCTAGAATCCCAAAGTAATAAAAAGTAACCCATATAGAAAAAGGCATGACGTTCCAAGGAAAGTTTATCTCATGCTTGAAATAAAATAGCAAAAAATATGAAACTAATACGGATAAAGGAGTTAACGATAGCCATAAAATACTTTTTGCTCTACTCCTGATAGATGAAATCATGAAAGGGGTTAATATAATTAATTGTGTCAGGACAATTATAAAATAGTAAGGTCCTTGAACACGACCTGTAATTATATCTGTAAATATTTTGAATAAATTCCAATTGTAACTAGATTTAAAAAACAAAATGATGAAAAAACACCAAAACAAGTAAGGTATTAAAAGTCTAGTTAGTCTCTTCTTATAAAAAACTAAATAATCCGATATTGTAGAAAAATCATTTGTGGGTGCAAAAAAGCCAGAAATGAAGATAAAAACTGCAACAGCATAATTGATAAATTGTCTAAATACTAATGAAAGTTCGTAGTTCAAAGAGGAAAATTCACCATTAATAAATAATTTTCCTGTATTAGATGCATGAATTGCAACTACTGCGATGATTGCAATTCCGCGAAATGCTTGAAAAGACAAATCTTTATTGTTGCTCATTTATTAAATTCTTAGGATAATATAAACATAAATCGTACATAAACGTCTTGACAAAGCAAAAAATTTGCGAGCAAACTTAAGAGAGATGCTTGAACGTAGTAAAGTGTTTATTCGCTAAGAAAATTTGAGACTTTTATTTCTTCTATAGCAATCCTAAATTGTTTATGACAGACAAACCCCATACTTATCAAAGAAGTTGGGAATATTTGACTTTCAATTTTCACAAATCAAATAGGATTCCTATGATGTAGTATCCAGAGTACCATATTTGTACTTTATTTCATAACCTATCTGTAATTGCTATATATAGCGGTTCCCGGCGTGATGAGGTACGCTTTCAAAGCTACGATTTAGGTGTACCAGTTGCTTAGAAAATGCTATAATATAGCTAATAATCATTCAAATTGCATCCCCCTATCTTTGTAAGGTTAAGGATTATGCAACTTCAAGGCGGATTAGCTTATTAATATTTCAGTATTTAGTCTATTAATTGCTTAATACTCAATTCCTGGTTGCGCTTTGACACCTTGATCGCGGAAAGGATGTTTAACTAAAGTCATTTCTGTTACTAAGTCAGCACGCTCAATTAAAGCAGCTGGTGCGCCTCTTCCTGTGAGAATAACGTGTTTGTTAGCAGGTTTTTCTGCCAAACCTGCTAAAACATCCTCTACTTCTAAATAAGCCATTTTCAGGGCGATATTGATTTCATCCAATAGCACCAGATGAAAGTCAGGGTTGCGGATGTATTCTAATGATTTTTGCCAAGCGGCGCTAGCTTTGTCAAGATCGCGATCGCGGTCTTGAGTTTCCCAGGTAAAGCCTTCGCCCATTGCGTGAAATTCTAACTGGTCTTCCCAAGAACTGAAAACCCTTTTTTCGGAAGGTTCCCAGCTACCTTTGATGAATTGGACGATCGCTACTTTATACCCATGACCAAGCGATCGTAACACCATTCCTAAAGCCGCAGTGGTTTTACCCTTACCATTACCAGTATTTACAATAATTAACCCTTTTTCTGGTACAGCTTCTGCTATGCGTTTATCTTGCACTTCTTTGCGTCGCTGCATCTTTTTCCGATACTGTTCATCAGTCAGAGATGAAGACATGACTTCATCAATCAAGCGACCAATCTCTTGGTCTGGGTTCAATTCTTGTGGTGTATCGTTTTTCATCAAGCTTGTCTAGAAATAACTGTTAAAAGTGTTGAAAATGAACAAAAATAGTCTTACTTATCCAATTTTACTGAAATCACTTGATTGAAAATGTCCAGGAAGTTTTTATATGAAATTTTATTAATAGTGTATTAGTTTTATTAACATGATTTGCATACAAGTATGAAAATATATATGAGCTACAAGCTGAACTTATAATTTTAGTTTACTATTTTTTTTTAATTTAATATATCCACTAAAGCACTTTACCAGTAAAAAATTATTATCTTCTATAAGTTAAACTACCAACTAAAGGCATTAGTTTAAGTATCAAGGGTATGATATCTGAATATCGGGAATTGTACATTTATGGATGTTGTTGTTTCCATTTTTCCCATAAAGGCTGGGTATCCTCTGGTTGCCCATCATAGTTGAGCAATTGCTCTGAAATCTCCACCCATGACTGGGCAGTGCGTGTCCAAATGTTACCCACTGGGCGTAACCAACTTGTATCATCTAAGGTTCCGGCTTTGACATTGATAGTATTTGGATTGTAACTCCGTTCATGGAACAATCGCGTTCCACAGTCGCCACAAAATAGGTTATTTACTTCGCGTCCGCTATCATTTTTCCGAGTCCAAACTTTCGGTTTTCCCTGAACAATCACAACAGCATCTCGTTGTACTGTAAGAGACATTCCGAAAGCACTAGATGATTGTTTCTGACACTCTTTGCAGTGGCATAGGTAAAGGGTTAACGGTTGGGCATGAATTTCATAACGAATCTGTCCACATTGACAACCTCCACTATATGGAAGACTCACAGATTTTATCTCCTGATAATTTGTGTTGCTTTATTGTAACTAAAACTATCTTAATCATAAAGCGGTTTTTAGCAGACATAAAAGAATACACGGAGACACGATAAAATTTTCATTCTCTGCACCTAACTAATTCCTCCTCATCCTTCATCTTCATGCAATTCATCATCCTCACTCCAATACTGTTGAGGTGCGTTTCCGTGAACTTCTAAAATCTTGGGTTTTTTAATTTTGTTATCAGGTGGATTAATAGCTTCTAACTGCACATCAAATTTCCAGTTATCACCAAAATCATAAAGATAGATCATTTTAGCACCTGGTTCTAGGGACAAATCACCAATCTGCACTTGATCGGCAAATGGCGGTGTTTCCATGTAGGGATGACCGATTTTGATGATACGACCAAAACGGTCTTTATAACTAAATTCGTACAGGTGATCGTAGTCAAAATCAAAAGCATCGAGAATAGTCTCTGCTAGCCAGCCTAACGTTTTGTTCGCTGGTATAGCAATGAGTCGCCAAGCTTTAGAAATAGAAACTTTAAAAATAAAAATACCATCGGTGAAGCCTTGTTGAGGAAAAGTTAAATTATGCTGCCATTCTGAAAAAAACGGTTGTAAATTTGGCTGCAATGTTCCAAAAACTACATTGACATCATCCTGTAATTCTCCTCGTATCCCCAGCGGAAATAGTAACTGTAACAAAGCATCACCAAAAGGCAAGCGTTGTAAACTATTAATCCGCCATCCCTTACCTGCTTCTGGTTTTCCATGTTGAATAGATAGGAATCCAAATAACTCTAAAAGAGCAACATTATGGAGACCAGGGTAATAACTGATATCGTGTTGATTTTCATACTTAGGGAATTTTAAACCTTTATCTGGGACGCGAGACCAAAGTTGAATGCATCTAAATAAATTACCAAATGAGTCTGGATGTTCGCCCAAAATTTCGTTATTTCCCCAAATTAACCAAGCTTCTAATAAGTTGAAATAGCGTTCTGTTGCATTTAGGGTTGACCATGATTCTAAGATGGCTGCGTCTAATATTAAAATTTGCTTCTTACCTTGAGATTTAAGTTGCGCTATTCCAGAACTCCGTAATAACAGATATAGTCCATTAATGTAAGGGTATGATTTTTGTACGGGGCGTTTGAGTTGAGTTTCAATTGGGTGACTTAATTGAGAATTAAGTTCTGAGAGTACCTTCAGTGGAAGCAAGTTATTAACACTACTAACTTCCACACCATTTGGTTGTAAAAAATCTATCAGGATTTGAAAGTCATGCAGAATCCTACCAGGTTGACTTTCGTTAATGCTGAGTTCTTGTAAGAGTTGTTGTTGTGACTCTGTTAGCGTAGGTAATTCAGGATTGAGTGTGCGTTCTAGCCGCGCAAATAAATCTTCCATAAATAGAAATTCTAAATTTATTTTTCTATGTCACGTTGTTTTATTTGTACTTATTACTACAGAAGTTGTTAAAGGTTACAACAGGACTATCAACAACGTAAGCTGAAATGTGAATGATAATATTTTCACCTTTTACTTGACAATCACAGAAATTTGATATGAATAGTAACACGTATTTAGAGATGATTTTAAGTGATACACCTATTGATAGAGTATTACCTGCGATCGCTCAACTAAATCTACCTAACTGGTGGTTAGCTGGAGGTGCAGTCAGAAACACAGTTTGGCGTTCAATTTTTGGTGATAATTGTGGGTTATTTATTAAAGACTTTGATATTGCATTTTTTGATATAGAAGGAAATCGTTCCCAGGAACTCGCAGCCAAGGCAAATCTCACAGCACAATTTCCTCATCACCTGTTTGATGTCAAAAATCAAGCTAGTTTTGCTCGTTGGCGTCTTGGTAGCAGACCCTACAGCAGTACAGAGGATGGAATCACAGATTGGTTACACACTGCTACTGCTGTAGGAGTTCGACTAAATGCACAAGGACAATGGCAATTTTTCACACCTTATGGCTTGGACGATCTGTTTGCTGGGATTATTCGACCGACACCAGCACATACTCATAATATAGATGCCCATAACAAGGCCTCTGGGTTTTTACAAAAGTGTCCTTATTTGCGGTTGGCCTAAAAGTCACAATCCGGTTTTAGCCACAGTGTGCTAGTAGTCTGTCAATAAATAATTGATGGATAAATTCCTTGTAGAGACGGCGATTTATCGCGTCTCTCTAAGCGTCAAAATGAATTTGACACACCACTAGGGCATGTTTTCAAAGTTTCAGATCCCCCCAACCCCTTTTTTACAGCAGTTTTCATGTATTTAGACCACACTCTTGTATTTCTCTCTGCGCCTCTGCGTGAGATAAAAAAATGTGGTTATTTACCTGAAAATAGCTGTAAGCGGTTAGAAATGGAGAATGCTGCAACATCTCAGTTACAAGGGAAATCAGCTTTTTAATTTACAACCCTTTTACACTGAATCGCAATGTTAATAATTTTCTACGTACTGGGAATAATTAGAATAGACCCCTTTCAGGACAGAACGGGGGTGATGATAATTTTTTAACATTATGGTCAAAAATCAATGCCAAATCTTACTGAATACCAAATCAACTCGACTCTCCATGAAGGAATCCAAACCATTATTTATCAGACACAAATGCCAAAGACACAACAGCGAGTTATTCTCAAGCTGCTGAAAAATGAATATCCTACTCTTGAAACTTTTACTCGCCTGAAAAATGAATATCAAATTCAGCAAGATTTAGACCATCCCAATATAGTTAAAGCCATCAGTCTAGAAAGCTTTGACAATCGATTGGGACTGTTATTAGAAGACTTTGGCGGACAATCTTTAGCTCAAATTTTACAAACTGAAAAACTTGACTTAATTAACCATTTAAAAATTGTTATTCAACTGACTAAAGCTTTAGATTATTTACATAAAAACCAGATTATTCATAAAGATATTAAACCTAGTAACATTATCGTTAATTTCCAAACAGGTATCGTTAAACTCACTGACTTTGGTATAGCCTCCCGCCTGAATAAAGAAAATCCCCAATTTAATAACCCTAACTGTGTTGAAGGTACACTTGCCTATATGTCTCCTGAACAAACTGGGAGAATGAATCGCATTCTTGATTATCGCACTGATTTTTATTCTCTTGGCGTAACTTTATATGAAATGCTTACCGATAAAACACCATTTATTAGTCAAGATCCCCTAGAAATAGTCTATAGTCACATTGCTGTTCAAGCAATAAACCCACAGTTATTAAATACTCAAATTCCTAACACCATCTCAGAAATTGTCATCAAGCTGATGGCAAAAAATGCTGAAGACAGATATCAAAGTGCTATAGGATTATTAGCAGACTTAGAATTATGTCTCAAAGAACTACAAACTAATGGTAAAATCAGTGATTTTGTTCCAGGTCGTTTAGATATTTTAAGCCAGTTATTAATCCCGCAAAAATTATATGGTCGTGAAGAACAAGTTAATCAGCTCTTAGCTGCATTTGAGCGAGTTACATCTGGAACTAGTGAAATTATGCTAGTTTCTGGCTATTCTGGCATTGGCAAATCAGTTTTAGTTAACGAAGTTAATAAACCCATTACTCATAGACAAGGTTATTTTATTTCTGGTAAGTTTGACCAACTAAAACGAAATATACCTTATGCTTCCTTAATTCAAGCTTTTGCTTATTTAATGCGATATTTGCTAACAGAGAATAACGAACAAATAGAAATATGGCGTTATAAAATATTATCAGCATTGGGATCAAATGGAAAAGTGATCGCTGACGTAATTCCCGAAGTAGAATTAATCATTGGTACACAGCCGGAAGTTGCTCAAATAGGAGCAACAGAATCCCAAAACCGCTTCAATCACGTTTTTAAAGAATTTATCCAAGTTTTCACTCAAAAAGAACATCCATTGGTCATCTTCTTAGATGATTTACAATGGGCAGATTCAGCTACATTAAATTTAATCCAATTACTTATAACTGATGCCGACAGTAAATATCTGTTGTTTCTTGGAGCATATAGAGATAATGAAGTCAGTCCAGCACATCCTTTAATACAAAAAATAGAAGAAATTAAGAATGCTGGCATAGTTATCAATAATCTTGTATTGCAACCTTTAAATTTGCAAAATGTGACTCAGTTAGTTACTGAAACTTTACAAAAAACAGAGTTTCATCAGGATGAAAAAAGCAGTATTTTTAATCAGCAGATTATTCAATTAGCTGAATTAATTTGTAATAAAACAGGTGGTAATCCATTTTTTATTACACAATTACTTCAGGTGCTTTATCAAGAAAAACTTTTAATATTTGACTTTAATAATGCTAAATGGCAATGGAGTATAGAAGATATTCAAGCAATTGGAATTACGGATAAAAGTGTAGTTGAACTAGTTGCTACTCGGGTTGAAAAGCTACCAAAAATTACCCAAGAAGTTTTAAAACTAGCAGCTTGTGTGGGCGATAGATTTAGTCTGGATGTTTTATCAATAGTCAATGAAAAATCACCTTCCTTGACAGCAAATGATTTACACTCAGCTTTGCAAGCGGGATTAATTCTACCTTTAAGTGAAGCTTATCGTATTCCTTTAGTTTTTAATCAAGAAGAAGCGGTTAATTTAAATTTCGATAGTTCACGGGTGAGTTATAAGTTCTTGCATGATAGAGTACAACAAGCAGCATATTCGTTGATTCCAGAAGAACAAAAAAAATCTACTCATCTAAAAATTGGCCAATTGCTTCTAGAAAATATACCTGAGGAGGAAATAGAAGCAAATATTTTTGATATTGTCAATCAGTTAAATGTAGGTATTGTTAACCTGATAGAGCAATCTCAAAAAACTAAATTAGCAGGATTAAATTTAATTGCTGGAAGAAAAGCTAAGGCTTCTACAGCTTATGAAGCTGCTCTTAAATACTTTACAAATGGGATAGAACTTTTAAGTATAGACGCTTGGAAAAGTGAATATACTTTAACTATAGGTTTATATGAAGGAGCCGCAGAGGTAGCCTATTTGAGTGGTAATTTTCAGCAAATGCAGCAATGGGCTGAGGTAGTCCAGCAAGAAGCGAAAATCCTTTTAGATAAAGTGAAAGTCTATGAAGTACGGATTATCGCTGCTATAATTCAAAGCAAGCAACTCGAAGCTATTCAGATAGCAGTATCAACTCTACAATTATTAGGAATAAGTTTTCCAGGTGAACCAACATTAACTGATATTCAAGAAGGAATAGATGAAATTGCTGCTTCTTTGAAAGGGAAAGCCATTGGAGATTTAATTAACTTACCATTAATGAGCGATCCTAACAAGATAGCAGCTATGAGAATCTTAATGGGAGTTCTCCCCGCAGCTTTTCAAACTGCTCCGGCAATGATGCCAATTATTGTCTGTAAAATGGTCAATTTGTCATTAAGATATGGCAATACCGCTGTATCTGCTTATGGTTATAGTCTTTATGGATTACTTCTTTGTGGAGTTCAAGGAGAAATTGATTCTGGCTATGAATTTGGTAAATTGGCTTCCAATTTAGTGTCGCAATTTAATGCTGAAGAACTCAAGGCTAAAATTCTGACGGTTGTTAGCGCTCATGTTATGCATTGGAAAGAGCATATTAGAGAGACATTAACATTATCGATGGCAGGGTATTCTAGTGGTTTGGAAACTGGAGATTTGGAATATGCTGGTTATTGTGGTTACATTTATCCTTATCATTCATTTTGGTTGGGTAAGGAACTTTGGGTTTTAGAAAAAGAACTAATAGCTTATTGTGATTCGTTGAAAAAAATCAAGCAACAAGTAGCTTTGACTTGGAACTTAGTATATTTACAGACAGTTTTGAATCTGAAAGGAAATTTTGAAAATGTGGACTGTTTAATTGGAGAAGCCTACGACGAGCAAAGTATGCTCCCAATTCATCAGCAAGTAAATGACCTTTATACAATTAACCATTTATTTGTGAATAAGCTAATGCTTTCTTACTTATTTGGGAAGTATTTTAAAGCTGTAGAAAATGCTGCGATCGCAGAAAAATCTTTAGGTGGTGTTACAGGCTTGTTTGTTGTTCCACTCTTCTATTTTTACGATTCTTTAGCCCATTTGGCAATATATCATACCGCGAAAGAGTCTGAGCAGCAAACTATTTTGGTAAAAGTCCGAGATAATCAGCAAAAAATGGAACTCTGGGCTACTCATGCTCCCACAAATCACCTACATAGATTTTATCTTGTGGAGGCAGAGCGATATCAAGTTTTGGGTCAAAAGCTGGAGGCAATGGACTACTATGAAAATTCTATTGCCAAATCTCAAGAAAATGGTTTTCTCCAAGAAGAAGCTTTAGCTTATGAGTTAGCTGGGAAATTTTATCAATCTCTAGGCAAAGAGTTAATTTCTCAAACGTATATAACTAAAGCGTATTATGCCTATATTCGTTGGGGGGCGATCGCTAAAGTTAAACATCTAGAATTAAAGTATGCTTTTCTAGTAGGACAAACTACTACTCTAGAAACTTCTAGTTCCAAACTAGATAAAATCCACCTTACTACTACCACGACTACTAATAGTAGCTTGAGTGATTTTTTAGACTTTAATGCATTCATCAAGTTTTCGCAAGCAATTACCAATGAAATTGTTTTAGAAAATTTATTAGGCAAGTTAATCAGAATTTTGCTAGAAAACGCTGCCGCACAAAAAGCAGTACTACTCTTAGTCAAAGATAATCAACTATATATAGAAGCTTCTGGGAATAGTACTGATAATACAGTAACAGTTTTACGATCTATTCCTGTTGAAACATATCATATACCACTATCTGTCATTAATTATGTTTTCCGAACTCAACAATATATTGTATTAAATGATGCAATAATTGCAGAACCTTTTAACTTTGATATTTATATTCAGGAATTTCAAACCAAATCAATCTTTTGTTTGCCGATTATTTATCAATCACGGCTTACAGGAATTATTTATTTAGAAAACCAGTTATCATCAGGAGCTTTTGTTCCAGAAAGGGTAGAAGTATTAAAAGTCTTAGTTTCTCAAATGGCGATTGCTATAGAAAATGCCCGACTGTACACAAAAGCACAAGAAAAATCTAGAGAGTTAGAACAGTTAATTAAAGATTTCCAAGAGGCACAACTACAAATTATCCAAAGCGAAAAAATGTCTTCTCTGGGAAATTTAGTTGCAGGTGTAGCACACGAAATCAACAATCCCATTGGTTTTATTACAGGTAGTATTGCCCAAGCAAAAGATACTGTTAAAGATTTAATTGACTATCTGCAACTTTACCGCAAAAAATTCCCCAATCCTGGCACTGAAATTGAAGAGAAAGCTGAAGAAATAGATATAGATTTCCTGCTAAAAGATTTACCAAAAATGATTGATGCAATGACAGTGGGAACACAGCGTATTCGTAATATTAGTACGTCTCTCCGTACTTTCTCGCGTGCTGATACTACCTCTAAAGTATTAGCGAATATTCATGAAGGTATTGATAGTACTTTAATGATTTTACAGCATCGTCTCAAAGCAGATCATAATCGTCCAGCCATTAAGGTAATTAAAAATTATGGAGATATCCCATTAGTAAAATGCTATTTGGGGCAACTGAATCAGGTATTTATGAATATTCTAGCAAATGCTATCGATGCCTTAGAAGAAGCAAACATCGGTCGTGATTTTCTAGAAATAGAAGAAAAATATCCTAATATTATAACTATCTTCACTCAGTTAAATGAAGATAGCAAAAATGTGGTAATTAAGATTCAAGATAATGCTAAGGGAATGTCAGAAGAAGTTAAAACCTGCATTTTTGAAAATCTATTTACTACCAAATCTGTAGGTAAAGGGACAGGATTAGGATTATCTATTAGTCGCCAAATTATAGTAGAAAACCACACAGGTAATTTGATTTGTGAATCAGTCTTAGGAGAAGGAACAGAATTTATTATTTCTATTCCCATCTCTGGAGAATAACGGACTTACACATCAAGAAAATATCTAATCTTTACCCAAGATTCCCGATTTCTTTGAGAAGTGGGAGATGTTATTTATCACGAATAATTCATAATTGCTATAGTAATTCTATTTGAGTTAGAACAATTGCTCAAATAAAAAGTTACTTTGCTGTTTATAAAAATATCTAAGTAGCAACTTTCTTACTTAATCAAATCAACACACTCTTCGTTTAAATCAACACTTAAAAATAGTTATTTGTCTGTTATAAATGGTGATATGCATCAAATCTTGTACTAGCTTTATCATTTACTAGAAAATGCCTCATTTGGCTGATCTTTCATATCAGATAGAGTGGATTATGCAATGATTTTAGCAACCTTTTATGAGCTAAAGTTATTAGCTTTCACTTTCAGTTATGGCAAAGTACAAGATACGAAACTTGTAAAAATTAAGGGAGTTATCTTGTGGAAAAAAGAAGAGAAAATGGGCAAATTGTTTCAAAGGCTATCTCGTTTTTGTTAAAAAATATAGCTTTGATGGTGGTTGCAGTCAGTCTTGTGCTGTTTATTGGAGGTAGATTTGAATTAGCAAGTGCAACTCAACCTAACGCGGAATTTGAGATTCAACAATTAGCATCCTGTTACTCACTGGGAACTGATGCTATTGGTAGAGGAAATCTGCTAGAGGGAAAGAATATTTATCGGAAGTGTTTTACTCAGGATGCAGTCCTCACTGCCATTTTTCCTGATGGCGCGAGTGAAACACGTTATGGGACAGATTCTTGGGCAGATTTTGTCTCTTCAGTATTCCAAGGAAATGGTTATACAGCTACTCAACACTTAATGGGTACGATAAACATTTCAGTTCAAGGTAATGACGCAACGATGACTTCTTACCTCCATGCGACTCACAAACGTTCGGAAACTAGTATTGATGTTGCTAATGGCACTTATGAAGATGAAGTTGTCAAGAAAAATGGAAAGTGGCAAATCCGTAATCGTACTCTCAAACTCATCGATTTCTTAAATCTGAGTTCCCCAACGACTAATTCCTCAAGCACTAATGCCCGAACCACTAATTCTTTAACTACTAATTCTGAAAGCACTGATTCTGAAAGTACCTTTGTCAGACCAAATATACCTCGCTTAAAGCATTAATATTTACGACTGGACACGGTAAAAATAAAAAGTAAAAAGCAAATTTTGCTTTTTACTTTTTAACCTTTGTGATGTTTGATGTATGAGTAGAGAAGTTCGCGATCGCTCCGAGGGTTTACAATTAAGCATGGACTCTTCCCACCAGTTGCATTACTGACAACCACCACAGTAATCCCCATTCGCGGACAAACTCCTAAACAACTGGTGCTAACTACCCGAAATTCACCCCATAATCCCTCAAACTTCAGGCACGATTTCAACCAATTCTCTAAGTTTGCGGAAGCTGTTGAGCCTGATTGCTCGTTTGCACATTGCGAACACACAAGTACCAAACCAGATTCCCATTGCACAGCAACAGTAGGAATGGAAGTGTCTAATGGGCGAACATTTATTAAAGGCGATGGTTGCTGAGAATTGGATGAATATTTTTTCAGGATACGTTTGAGCAATGCGTTAAGACGCTGGATCAATTTTTTCATGGATGACCCGACTGACTTCTCTGATAGGATAGTGTAAATTTCCTGTTGGGTCTGTTCTGGTAGATCATCTCGTTTCAACAAAAATCAGCCTTTCTTAGCAATTTGCTGCAAGTATGCAACTAGCTGTTCTCCAGCAGTGTCAATGTGTCGTTTTAGTAGCCGAATAGCAGTTTTTGAATCGCGCTGGCGACAAGCATCTAAGAGTTGATAATGTTCTTTTTGCGATCGCTCTTGGTAATCCATCTGGGCTAATTGTACCCGAACATAGCGATCGCAATTAACGTGTAAAGTTTTAATCATCCCCAACAACCGCGGACGTTCGGCAGTAGCATACAGCGTCGCATGAAATTCCCAGTTGAGTTTTGCCAAGGCACCAGCATCACTTGCTTGTTCTGTTGCTGATAAAATCACAGCAGCTTTTTCTATATCTGTTTCCCTCAACTTGGGAATTGCCAACTGCATCGCTTTTACTTCCAAGGCGCTACGAATTTCACAGATTTCTTGCGCCTCTAAGGCTGTCAACACCGATACTATAGCACCACGATTTAGATGCAGTGTCACCAATCCTTCTGCTTCTAGCTGCTTCAGCGCCTCACGCACGGGAATGCGGCTAACTCCAAACTGAGTGGCGATTTCATCCTGTCTCAGGGATTGTCCTTCCTGAAAAATTCCCCGCAGAATCGCTTCCCGCAAAGCATCGGCAATTAAATCTGGAGTACTGCGTTGTTGTTGCAGCACGTTAGCTGCTAAATCATTTAAGTTCATATTTTATATTGTATACAATATACATAAAATTGTATACAATATCCAGAATAGTATTCTTCGGGAGACAGTTATGAGCATTGCATCTCAACCAGACCGAATTATCATCTTCGACACCACGCTACGGGATGGCGAACAGTCACCAGGCGCAACCTTGAATGTAGAAGAGAAATTAGCGATCGCTCATCAACTGTCTCTCCTTGGCGTCGATGTGATTGAAGCAGGTTTTGCCGCTGCTAGTCCTGGAGATTTTCAAGCTGTGAAAACCATTGCCCAACAAGTCGGGATACCTGGTAGTCCAATAATTTGCAGTTTGGCAAGAGCTGTTCGCCAAGACATTCAAGCAGCCGCCGAAGCCTTGAAAGGCGCGGCTCGTCCGAGAATCCACACAATGATTTCTACCTCTGATATTCACTTGAAATATCAGTTGAAAAAATCCCGCAGCGAAGTATTGGCGATCGCATCAGAAATGATTGCCTATGCCAAATCGTTTGTAGACGATGTAGAATTTTCACCAATGGATGCGAGTCGCACTGAACCAGAGTTTCTTTATGAAGTTTTGGAAAGAGCGATCGCCGCTGGTGCCAGTACAATTAACATTCCTGATACGGTTGGTTACTGCACGCCGAAAGAAATTGGTAATTTAATTCAGGGAATTCGCTCGCATGTTCCCAACATTGAGGGAGTAATTCTTTCCATTCACACCCAAAATGACTTGGGTTTGGCGACAGCTAACGCCTTAGCAGCAATTGAATATGGCGTCCGTCAGGTGGAATGTACGATTAATGGCATTGGCGAACGAGCCGGGAATGCGGCATTGGAAGAAATTGTCATGGCGTTGCAGGTTCGCAAACCCTTTTTTAACCCTTATTTTGGCCGTTCTGTTGAATCAGATGTCTCTTTAACCAATATCAAAACCCAAGAGATTTACAAAACTTCATCCTTGGTTTCTCAACTAACTGGAATGTTGATTCAGCCAAATAAAGCGATCGTTGGGGCAAATGCTTTCGCCCATGAATCGGGAATTCACCAAGATGGGATTATTAAGCACCGCGAAACCTACGAAATTATGGAAGCTGCTACCATCGGTTTGCCAGAAAATCGTATTGTTTTAGGCAAGCATTCGGGAAGAAATGCTTTCCGTACCAGACTGAAGGAATTGGGTTTTGAACTGAACGAAGCAGACTTGAACAAAGCCTTCAATCGGTTCAAAGAAGTCGCTGATAAGAAGAAAGAGATATCGGATTGGGATTTAGAGGCGATCGCTCGAGATGAAACCCAAATTCAAATAGAAAGTGGCTTTCAAATTGAACACGTCCAAGTAATCTGCGGTGACTGCACTTGCCCCACTGCAACCATCACAATTGTCACTCCTGAAGGCAAAATCCTCACGGATGCAAGTGTAGGTACGGGGCCAGTGGATGCAGTGTATCAAGCAATCAATCGATTGGTGCAGATTCCCAATCAACTAATTGAATTTTCGGTGCAATCTGTGACTGGCGGTATTGATGCACTGGGAACCGTCACAGTTCGCTTGAGGTATGAGGAGCGGATCTTCTCCGGACAAGCATCTGATACTGATATTGTGGTAGCGGCAGCTTATGCCCATATGAATGCCCTGAATCGTCTTTATCGTTACTTGCAGATTGAGAAATCTCAGCCTCAGACGGTTGACACTGCGATGGTTTCTGGGTAAAGGCGATCGCTAAATTGCATCTGGGGCAGATGACTCAAATACGCCCATTGCCCCAAGGCGAATCGTGAGTATTTCCACATCGGCGATCGCTACGTGGGGACCTTGTTGGGTGTGGGCTGGGGTGAACCAAAAAATTCCCGCAGAACAACTTTTTCCCCCAGTTTCCACAACTCCTTTCATCACATAAACATACTCATCGCAAGGATGAGTATGAATAGGAATCGTAGTACCCGCTTTCATTGTCAACAGGTGTATTGAACCTTGCGGTACAGGCTCAGCTAAAGGCAAAAACTTCGCGCCAGGAAACTGCTCAATATCGAGCAATCGCTCAGAGTCAGTTTGAATAAAGCTTTGTTCTGACATTTTGTTTACTGTTTTCAATACTGAATCAATGTTCTAGCATTATGTAAAAGAAAAGACACTATTGCAAGACAATTATGAATCAACAACTCAATCTCAATGAATACAAGCAACACATTGCAGATCTATACAGTCGCAGAAGCCAAACTTATGATGAAGGCGATTGGCATCCTCGAATTGCTCATCGTCTGGTTGAACATGCACGCATTAGCCAAGGACAGTATGTGTTGGACATTGCAACTGGCACAGGTATGGTGGCGATTGAAGCAGCACAGCTTGTAGGTTTTGCAGGTCAAGTTGTTGGAGTTGACATTTCAACTGGAATGCTCGATCGGGCAAAACGCAAAATTGAGGCGTTGGGACTAAATAATATTCAGCTTGTACTCGCAGATGCCGAAAAACTCAACTTTCCAGCTAACAGTTTTGATGTGGTACTGTGTTCCTCGGCTCTGATTTGGATGGCTGACATCCCTGGTGCATTAAGCCTTTGGCGTCATTTACTGAAACCTGGGGGCTTAATTGGCTTTCATGCATTTGCAGACACTGCTTTTGTGGAAGGCGTAATTTCGCAGAAGGTCGCCCAAAAGTATGGTGTTTCACTGGCATTCAGCGAACCAACAGGCACAGTTGCAAAATGCCACGAACTAATGGCAACAGCAAGCTTTGAGGAGATTGACATTAAAGTTGAGCCAGACGGTAAATATATCAGTCTAGAGCAAGCAAAACAAATGTGGACTGGCGGTTCTCATCCAGCACCCGGACAATTCCCAAATCCCCTGTCACAACTTTCATCTGAGCAAATACAGCAAGTTAAGGCAGAATTTGACGCAGAACTGGAAACATTAGTAACTGAACAAGGCATCTGGAATGATATGACAATCTTTTATACCTTTGGGCGCAAACCAATAAACTACAGCCGATAAGCAAGATTCTTAGCCTCAGTAAAAGCTTGACAAACAACCATTTTTATAGTACATTTATACTATAAATAATTTCGTGTTGTATAAAACTTTAACACTCCCGACTACGCCAATAGGAGAGCATAAAATAAATGAGGCTATCTAAGGTAGACTTGAGCAGTTTAGTAGCGATCGCTCACTCTGATGGATATTTGCAGTTGTTACTCGATAGAGGCGACGAAATAGAGTTTTTGGAAATTCCGGCACCGATACAAGCTTATGAAGGATTGCAAGAACTAAACGAGGCGATCGCTGAAACTACTGCACTACACTTTGAAGAAGAACCAATTGCGATGTTACCAGTTAGCTCAACAATGGCAGCTGCTGTAGGCTACCATAGCGACGAACAAATTTTGCAAGTTCAATTTCAAAATGGAGCCATTTATCAGTACTTAGGCGTAGACGAGGATACTTGGGAAGATTTACATTCCGCTGATTCAATTGGCAGCTTTTTCAATTGCGAGATCAAAGGTAGATATGAATGCGATCGGATAG
The DNA here is from genome assembly GCF_043099735.1 of Nostoc sp. C117. Lineage (NCBI taxonomy): Bacteria > Bacillati > Cyanobacteriota > Cyanophyceae > Nostocales > Nostocaceae > Nostoc > Nostoc sp. C117. Next base: position 6,946,804 of record NZ_CP170991.1, on the reverse strand, counting down.
ATAACGCTGATTATACTAATGATTAAGCTGTTACGCATTTAATTTGTACATTTACCTGATGACTGATGACTGAAAACCCGTCAACAGTTAACAGTCAACGACCATCAAGAGTGTTTATATACTTTAGACACGCATCAGCTTAATAACTGCATATAAAGTGTTCAATAATTCTTGCGTTGTGTAAGGTTGCCAGAAACCGACGAACGCTTAAACGATGATAACAGCAAATTTTGGGCGTCGCATAATTGGGGGATGATTTGAGAATTTGGATCAATCAATACATAGTCACCGCGTCGCCGTCTCAGCCACAATCATCCCCTTATTCAGCAATGCCAAATTTTGGGTATTTGAGCAAACACCAAAAGCAAGTCAAGATAGATCGGCAGTGCTTTGTTCGGGGAGAATAGAAAAAGCCCACATAATATCAACCCAGTTATGACAACTACATTTGCCTCTCCTGTTAAACCAAGAACTGAAGATAGTTTTGCTATTAGCTTTGCACCATTGTCTCTTGAAGATATTTACACAAAGTCTGACGATCCAGCTAATGGGGCTGTGGTTGTGATGAGTGGAATGGTTCGGAATCAAACCGACGGTAAACCTGTGGTTGCCTTAGAATATCAAGCTTACGAACCGATGGCATTGCAAATATTTTATCAAATTGCTGCTGATATTCGTTTATCTGCATCTGATGTGAATCGAGTAGCAATTCATCATCGCATCGGACGTTTGCGAGTTGGGGAAATCAGCGTTTTAGTAGCAGTCGGGTGTCCTCACCGTAATGAGGCATTTGAAGCTTGCCGCTATGCTATTGATACCCTTAAACACAATGCACCTATATGGAAAAAAGAACATTGGGAAGATGGTTCTAGCCGCTGGGTGAGTATTGCTGCTTGCGAACAGTTAGGAGAAAATTGTTCTTAGTTATTTGTCATTTGTCATTTGTCATTTGTCATTTGTGAATAAAAAAGGACAACGCACAACGGACAAATCACAAATGATTATTTATATGTTGCATTTGTTTACATCAACTCCCTGATTTTATTGAGGTTTGTAAATATTTTGTATTTCTCCAAGGAATATTCCTTTAGACTGAATTTTAATATAAAGAATGTGGAGATAAATACAAATGCATTCGTTAAATATATTTTCTCACGAATTTGTAGTTGGTGTTTCTTTTGTAGCTTGCATCATTGGGCTAGCATTACTCTGGGATGGGAAGCATCAAAAAAATGATGTGGAAGAAACAGAGTGCATTTTGTTTAGAATGAGCTTTTCTTATTGGTTAGTTTATTGTATTGCTTTCGGCATAGAAAAAATAGTTTTATCCGAATGGGAATCTGTATTAATGACTTTAAGAATAACTACCGCTCTGTCATATTTCTTAACATTTTCTTGCATAGTTAGTCTGCCGCTACATAAATTTGCAGTACATCGTGTCGAGGAATAGGGTATGGGGCATCGAGCATTGGGTATTATAGTAGCTTTTCACAAATGACCAATGACACATGACAGAATTATCATCTCATAGCGATCGCTAATCCCGCCTCTAATTGTTCTTGGGTCAAAGTAGTTAAAATAAATACTTCTTGCACTGTTTTCCCCTGGCGTGCGATGACTTTGTAGCCACCTCGAATTGGTACTGACACGCGCAGTTGCATTTTTGGGCAATGACCTCTGACTCGTCCAATGACTCCGGGCGTGACAGTTTGGATACCATCCTGTTGACACAGACGTTCTAAAATTGGGATAAGTCCAGAAAGGTGTGTGGAGTGGTTCCAAACTAGTCTGGCAGCTTTTTGCGAAGCCGTTCGGTCAGGATCTGCGGTGGGTTTGCCCATAATGATTTAAGCTGCTTCTAAAGGTGCCATTGTCAAACCTGCGCGGCGCAGCTGCTGGTGATAAAGTTCCGCAGGTTCTTGGGGACCAACCCAGACGATCGCTTGACCTTCATAGTGTACCTGATTAGTTAGATCCCAGGCGCGATCGCCACTCATTCCTGGAATATATTTCATCAAACATTCAGCCACATGTTGGAATGTATTAAAATCATCGTCTAATACAATCACTTTGTAATTCGGATAAGTCTTACGGGTAACTTGATTAGACCGTTCAGGAGCTACAGTTGGTGCTGTGGCCATCCCGTAAACATCTGCTGAAAGTGTCGTAACCATAGAACAATTTAGTCAATAGGATTTTACAAAACTACATTACAAGTAACTAGTCTAGTCTATTGTCTGGCGACTAGGGACTAGGGACTAGGGACTGGGGACTGGGGAAGATGACGGAGTAGGGAATGGAATAAGTAATGGGTAATGGGTAAATTTTCAATGCCCAGTACCTAGTCCCCAATACCCAGTACTCAATCCCCTACCGCCAATTATCCCAGTTTTCGTTAAAAATGGATGTATCGGGGAAGGCGGTGGGGTTGCCATTTTGTTCTAACAACTTTTTGAGTGCTTCCAGTTGTGGTTCTGGTTTGGGCAAGTCATCGACTAGTTGGTAGGGTGCGATCGCATTTTTGATGGCAAAACTAGCAACAGTCCCCGCAGCTGCGCCAGCTGACCATTCAAATGAATGTACTCGATAGGCAGCAGCAGCAATATGACTAGTAGCAATGCTTTTACCTCCCACCAGCAAATTGTCAATTTTCTGGGGAATCATTGCCCTCAGAGCAATTTGGAAGGGATAAGCTTGACCAGCACCACGTCTTTCTCCAGCACGTTCTGTATTCCCAGGGGCTTCTGGAGGACTATTTGTCATACAAGGATGAAAATCTATGGCATAGTGACCAATACCCACAGCATCGGGGAAGATGGTAGAACGAGTCCGGCGCATTGCTTTGTCTGGTGAGATTTCACCCGCAATTACAGATGTAGCTTCTAATCCAGCCACTGCGGCTATTAACTGCCGATACATATCTCCTGGCAAAGTTTTGCGGTAATACTCGTCATTGTAATTTCGCCGAGAAATATCAATTTCCCCGATAGTAAAACCTGCTGGTTGTCCCCAGCTAGGGCGGCCAATGATGCGGCGTCCTTCTCGCATATATGGGTATTTCGATAAGCCATGCACTGTCCCCATTGGGGAATTTAGCCCTGATAACAAGCGATTATTACTTTGTTGCTGCTTGACACCTTCCCCTAGTTGAGAATCTGTAGTCCCAGCTACCAGCCAGTAATAGAAAGATAGGGCATTTTCCTCAGCTTTGTGGAGGGTTTCTGTTCGCAGCCCTCCCATCCAACCTCCTGGTTGTAACTGCCCAGTAGCCTCTAGCTGTTGGCGGGTATAAATTAGGTTATCATTAGCTGTTCCGGGGCGATAGTCATTACCCCAAGTCCAGTTTTGCATCGAGATATCCCCTGGTGTCGGCGCGGTAAAGTTTACACCACCGAATTTTGCTGGTTTACCTTTGTGGGGATTCCAAATGCGACGGTAGGTAAAAACTAAGTCGAAATTAGCTAGTCTGGTTAATTCATAGCTGAAATATGACGAGTATTGTCCATAAAATGGAGGCATTTTCTGCGGTTGCGGTTCCTTAGTTGCCTCCATTGCAAAGGTGTAGGTAAAGCCTTGAGGGCAATAGGGATCGTTGGTGGCACTGGAAGCTGAAGGTTCTAGGTAAGAACGCCCATCAATACCCAATCTATAGGGGACATCAGCTAGGGCGATAATTTCCCCAGTTTCGCTGGCGTCTACGACGTACCATTTTGGAGCATCCTCTTTAACTGTCTTGGGAACAAAACGGACAATAGTTTTGGTAAATCGAGACGAGTTATTGTAGGTATAGGCGTCTTCAATAACTTGAGATAACGTAAAAGTATTGAGGGCTGGTGCGCCTTTTGCTGGTTGATGTTGAATAGCGATCGCACTATTAATTATTTTGCCATCAGCACTGATTTCTAAATCCTTAATTACTGTGTTGGGAAACCATTCCAGCTTACCTTTGCCCTGCTTTTGGGCATCTTTAAGCATTTGAATCAAAATGTTGTGAGCATCACGGGGAAGAAAACAAGATTCACTTACCCAGCAATCACCAGGGTTAAGTTTACCGTATTTACGCCCAATGCGGTTTCGCAATTCTAAGTAGCCGCGAGAATAGAATTTAAGAGCTCGTTGGGTTGGACGTTCATCTAACGCAGATGTCCCTTGAGCAGAAATTTGTCCTCCTAGCCAATCGGTAATTTCTGTGAGACAAACCGTTCGTCCTGCAAGTAAACCTTCGTAAGCTGTAGCCACACCCGATAGTCCACCACCCACAACTAAAATCTCGCAATTGACACTTTTATCTGGCGTTTTCGGTGGTGTAGCGTTCACCCCATTAAATGCAACAAAACTAGATATTAAATTGAGACTAATTAGCGATGTCAAGCCAAAAGCTACTTTGTGTCTGTGGTTCATTGTTAAAGAAACCCCTTGAAATCCTCTGTCACCTTGTAGACGGTAGCATTCAACAAATGTCGATCACAAGAAATTTTTGCTCAAAAAAAGGGAACGCTTAACAGTTTTTCCTGTTTTCTGTTCCCTTGATCTGGCAAAATCCTAACTTTTTGGCAAAAACTTTTTCCATCTCACTGATTATCGGTGAAATCGAAAAACTAAAGCTACTGTCCCACAAAGCTTTCATACCAAAAAATGGATAAAGTCAAGCTAAGAGGATGTTTGAAATTACGAATTACAAATTATCTTGATACTTGCGCTAGGATATCCCCTATTGCCTTTGTGCAAGGTAGATGAGCAATAGTGCAGGTCAAACACGAACATGATAAAAGAATTGAATACACAGGGTACAGAAAATTTGGTGGCGATCGCCGATCAATTCGCCCAACAGGGTAAGGTTACAGACGTTAAAGCCTTTGGAAGTGGTAATATCAATGACACCTTCTTGGTGACTCTGGATTCTTTAGAATTGCAGCATTTTGTCCTACAACGGATTAATACACAGGTTTTTCGTCAGCCTCAACTAATTATGCAGAACATGTGTATGTTTACGGAGCATGTTCGTAAAAGATTACAATCTACTCCTCTGAATCGTCGCTGGGAAGTACCGCGAGTATTACTAACCAAGAATGCTCAAGACCACTGGAAAGATGTAGATGGTTCCTTTTGGCGGGCGATTAGCTTTATTGAAGGCTCACAATCTTTTGATACTATGCACGATCGCTCACACGCCCAAGAAATCGGTTATGCCTTGGGAATGTTCCACAATCTGATCAGCGATTTACCACCAGAAAAACTTGCCGATACTCTCGAAGGTTTCCATATTACACCGCTTTACCTCCAACATTACGAGGAAGTTTTAGCGATAAGTAATGTAAGTAAAAATATTGAGATTAATTATTGCTTGCAGTTTGTTAGCGATCGCCAAATTTTTGCACATATCCTAGAAAATGCGAAAGCTGAAGGCAAATTACCTCTACGTTTGATGCATGGCGATCCAAAAATAAATAATGTCATGTTCGACATTGCTACCCAGCAAGCCGTCAGTGTGATCGACCTCGACACAGTGAAACCCGGTTTAGTACATTACGATATTGGCGATTGTTTGCGATCGGGTTGCAATCCGGGTGGAGAAGAAACGGAGAAGTGGGAAAATGTTTATTTTGATACTGATCTGTGCAAGGAAATTTTAGCAGGTTATCTCGGTGTAGCAAAGGCGTTTCTCACCGACAATGATTATGCCTACATCTACGATGCAATTCGTCTCATCGCCTTTGAATTAGGATTGAGATTTTTTGCTGATTATTTAGCCGGAAATGTCTATTTTAAAGTGAAGCACCCAGAACATAATTTAGCAAGGGCGATCGTGCAATTTAAATTAACCGAGAGTATCGAATCCCAAGAAATACAGATTCGCAAAATTATCAAAGATATTAAATGAATAACCAGACATTTTCTCTGCAACCGTTTCCTTCTACAGAATCCCTAGCTAATTTGAAAATTGTCGGTGATATTGCTCGAAATTCTCATCAACTTACCATCTGTTATATGCTTGCAGGCGATTTAAAAGAAATTGCCATCAACCCACCATCAAATACACCATCACGCAAGCATGAATTGTGGAAAGATACGTGCTTTGAGTTTTTTTTGGGCATCAAAAATTCTCCAGAATATTGGGAATTTAACCTCTCCCCTGCCGGACACTGGAATGTTTATCGCTTTGATGGATACCGTCAAGGAATGCAAGAGGAAAAAGCTTTTACAACATTGACATTTAATGTTAAAAATAAAGCTGATAATTTAACACTAGCTTTAAATGTTGATTTAGATAAAATTATCTTGGCAGAAGAAGCTATTGAAGTTGCCATTACTACCGTTATTAAACATAGAGATAGTGAGGTGAGTTACTGGGCGTTAATTCATAGAGGCGCGGAGGCTGATTTTCATTTGCGAGATAGTTTTATTGTTGAGTTGTGAGTTATGTCTGAAATTAATATGCGAATACTATAGGGATCGACTCCTGAGTGTAAAGCACTCACATATTGAGATTACTGAACACGATTGAAGGAGTTCAATTTGTTGAGGACTAAACGTGAGTACGATCCAAGTTATTTTTATCGCTTTTATCTTGATATCTGCTATGGTGGCGTGGTGGAAAGCTGGCTTCAGATGCCCTCTCTACATTCATGTGATAGCGGGTTTAGCAACTGCTTTGGGGTTCTTTATCACTAACAATATTGATCCGAGTACACCTGTAAATCAATGGTGGCTGTTCGGAAAATGATGGATTGTTCTAATTATGCCAGCTTTTGTATACGGTGGCTTTGCAGTTTATGGAGGTGGTGTCTACTCTAATAAAGATTGAGGTTTTGATTTTGAATTAACTAGCCTGGGTTAAGCTAAGCGCAACTCACAAAACTAAAATAGGGTTAAAGCAAGAGACGCGATAAATAGCCGTCTCTACGAAATACGGATTGTTGTAGAGACGGTGATTTATCGTGTCTTTGTAATCTATGAAACGCTTGGTATTACAGAACGAAGGGCATTGATAAAGTTTTGAGCATAATTGTGGGTTGAGAAATCCAGCGCGCGTTGTCGTGCAGCGATTCCCGCACTTTGGGCAAACTCTTGCTCATCAAGATAACGCAGAATAGCGATCGCTAATTTATCCGCATCGCCGTAAGGTGTTAATAGGCCATTCATCCCATCGGTAATAATCTCCGTCGGTCCCCCGGCGTCGCCAGCAATCACAGGTTTTCCTAGCGCCATCGCCTCAATAATCACAATACCAAAGGGTTCTTTATCCGATGCATGAACAAATACATCCATCGCCTGCACCCACTCTGGGATATTGCGCCGTAACCCAGCCATAATTACTTGCTCTTTCAAGCCTAAACCTGCGATTTCTGCTTTTAAAAAATCCTCATAATCCGGTTCTAAATCGTGCTTACCGCCAACCACTACACAATGGGCATCAGGATACTTCTGTAAAATTTTGGGCATTGCTTGTACCAATACGTGCATTCCCTTCCAGCGTTGCAATCGTCCGACAATTCCAATCAATGGCCCGTGCAAAGGTAAGCCTAATTTACGCCGTGCTTCTTCAGGAGTTGGTAAAGCATTAGGTTCAAATCGGTCTAGTGCGACACCAGGATAAACCAAAGGTGTTGGTCTGTGGGGCCAAATCTCTGCCTGTGCTTGCTTACCATCTTGGGAGAGGGTGATAATTGCTTGGGCTGGAATTAAAGTAGCAAGTCGGACTAACCAGGTTTTATCACTAGGAACTTCTAGCTGATACCATACAGCAGGTAAACCCGCCAACATCGCCGCTAGACCTCCAGATATGTGGGTAATCCACATCCAATTGACAATTATATCTGCACGTTCGTCGCGGGCGATCGCAGCTATCCGAAAAACAGCAGCAATAAAACGGTGAATTTGGCGTAAACGTCCACTTTCCACAACTCGCGCATCAATGCCAAGTGACTTTACTTGTTCGACCATCGGGCCGTTTTCTAAAAATATTACTAGCCACTCTACACCAGCATTACGTCCCTGTTGCACTAAATCCCAGAGCATCATTTCACCGCCGCCTCGTTGTTCGGCTAGTGGCATTACAATAATTACTTTCATAACCTATAGTAATCCTATTTAAGTTGTAAGATTTTGTTTTTAACGAGCGACAAAAATAATTCCCATCCAGTCAAATCAAAATCAAAATAATTCATAATTATAAATTATTTTGATTTTGATAATATTTATGCCCTGCCATAGCCATCGCTAAAAATCCCCAAAGAATCATACCTGCGACGCTTAACATGCCGCTACCAATAATTAGTTGTGTCGCAGAGCTAATACCAATGGCACGGGCAGCACTGATAAAACTATCAAAACGACCTTCACCATATTGGCTAACACTAATAATTAACAATATTAATCCACCCATATAAAAGATTGCTCCAAACCAACCAAGGGTGAAAAACATATCTAAAATACCACTGTCAATTACTACTACTTCAATTTGACCAGTTTTTTCATTAACTTTCCAGATATTTCCTAACCCATTTCCTAGACCATTAGAAAGAGCTAGACTCAGGTTTTTGTCATAACTCCCGGATCTATCTTTAAAACTGGTATCATCTTGAAGATTGGAAAAAGTTTCTAACCGAGCTGCGACAATCCCAGAAATTGGCTCGATTGTTGTCAATGGCACAACACAAATTGCCATCACCAAAATTATGGTAACTAAGCGCATTTGAATTCTGGCTTTGACTGAACCAATAATCATAATTATTCCCAATAACCAGCCTCCCCAATTAGTCCGCGCTTGTGTCAATAAAAAGGATAAATAACCAACGGCTGAAGCGGGAAAAATTAAATTTCCAGAACTAGTAAATAACAACAGCAAGCCAGCTTGCATAACTGAACCAAAAGGACCGACTGAGTGCAATGTACTCCAAACCCGCATACCAAAAGGTACAGGGTTTCCAGAACTCATGAATAGTTTTGATTGTATAAGCCAATACCTATCCCATTCAGGAGCTACAACAAATTGATAGACACCATAAGTCCCTAAAATCAAGACAGACCAAAGGAATGTTCGCTGAATATTTTGGCGATAGCTGGGATAATCTCGCCAGTTTATAAATAGGTGAAAAGCGAAGATTATGGGACTGAGCCAATCTAATAAACCGCGTGCTACAGGAATTGGTGGATTATAAATTAGACCGATTAAGAAGCCGTAAAAGACTCCGATAAAAGCCAAAACAAATGCTAAACCTCCTTGGCGAGAGGCGCGAGGAAAGTGTCGGAAAAAAGTTGCTATGGTGACAAACACCACTAAATAAGGTGCTATGAGCATTTGGCGGGTAGCATCCCAGCCAACTCGATAGTCAACTAAGCGGGTAGCTAAGGGTGTGAGAAACCAAATCCACCAAGTAAAGCTGATGTAGAGAATGGGATGGCGTAAGTATAAAAAGACCGCTACTACTAAAGCTATTACCGGATAAACTAGACGCAATAATGCAGCCGCACCAGCAAAATAGCAAACCACAGTTAATAATATGAAGCCTCCGATCGCCATCCATCCTTGTAGCGATCGCTCTTCAGGAGAATAGTTTTCTTCTGAAAAACTATTAAAAAGTATCTGTCTAGAATTCATTCAATTTTAGATTTACACATAAATAAATTTGGCAGCTTGCAATAAATTCAAATTTCCTTAATTTTGAGTTTTGAGTTTTGAATTTTGAATTCTTGATATCCTTGCCAACGCCCCCGCCAAGATGCTAACAGCTTTTTACTTGCCAACTGTCCTTGGCTGGGCAAAAATCTCAACCATTGTACTAAGCCCAAACTGTCACATGTTCCAACTAAGATTGCCCAGAATAAAAATACAATTCGGCGGATAAATGACAAATGTTCTAACAAAACTAAGGTTTCATTATGAACTAAATTAATAAAGGCAACTTCATTAAAGTTATTTCGTTGATCTTCATCAAAACGTTGTGCTGGATAGTGATCTACAGCAACATTTGGATCGTAAATTATCTTCCAACCAGCTCGCTTTAATGCCAGGGTGAATGACATTTCAAAGTGTACCTGCGCTCCTGTCCCCCGCATTCGCTCGTCAAAGCGCAATTGTCCGATGGCCTCTTTACGAAAACTCATGTTTACGCCTTTGAGAACATCGACCTCACGAGCTTCTCCTACTCCGAGATGATGGTTACCAATCACACGCCCAAACCACTGCAACTGTCCGACAACTAAGCGCGATTCGTCTTCTAATTTACTGCCGTGATGTACCCAATCACGCCCCCCAAGACCGCCAAGGCGACTATCAGAGGTAAAATGAGCGGCGATGCGCTCTAACCAATCAGGATGAGGTGCAGCATCATCATCAGTAATAGAAACAATATCGCCCTCCACCGCAGCCAGTCCGGCGTTCAAGGCTGCGACTACCCCCGATTGTGTAACTTTCACGGGTTGTAGTGGTAGGTTATCGGCTTTAAATTGGGCGAGAAATTCCCACGTTTGTGCATCCGTATCGCGGACAACCACTATCACCTGAGCGACGGGTTTAGTTTGCTTCTGTAGCGCCAAAAGGCAGCGTGATAGGTCTTGTGGACGGCGATAAGTTGGTATGAGAACGGTGTTCCGCATTCTTGCTTAACTCCTCGAATAGATCCACATAAGTTTTTGCCATAGTACTCCAGCTGTGTTGTTCTGCCACAGAACGAGCAGCTTCACCCATTTGCTGCATCCGCTGCGCGTCTAAAGACATCAGCGCCATTGCCAAAGCATCGATATCATCTGAGTCTGATAAAACGATGCCACATTCTGGTGTCACCAACTCTGCGCCACCGGTAGCTGCGGCAGTAATTACTGGCAATCCTGAAGAAAGTGCTTCTAACAATACGAGGCTACAAGCTTCATATCGGGAAGGAAAAATAAATAAATCTACCGCTCGCATAATTTCGGGGATATCACGGCGAAATCCCACAAAATGAACGCGTTGATTTAACCCCAAAGATGCTGCCATTTGGGGAAAAGGACTACCTTCGGTATGACCAACGACGACCAAATGTAAATCGGGAACTTTCGCTAGGGCGTGCAGCACTGTATCCAAGTTCTTTCTTGGTGTGCGGATATCTCCGGCGAACAGTGCTAGGGTGACATTTTCTTTTTCTGGTAAACCTAACTTTTGGCGTAGGCGTAGCCCGCCGCAGGCATCGCTAGGTTGGGATATGCCTACGCTTTTACCAGGAGCAAATTCTTCTAGATCTACACCATTGACAATTACCTGAATCCCAGAACGGGGTACACCAATGTTGACTAATTCCTGGGCGACCTTTTCGGATACTGCTACAACAACCTTAGCTCTTTGAAAAGCTTGTTTTTCGCGACGGGCATTAAAAGCCGTAAATAGCCACTGGTACAAGCCATATAAGTCTCGGCGGTTGCGGGAAATGTGAACTGGCGATCGCAACCATGAACTGTGGACAAAATGTACAGCATTCACATCAGCCGCAGCCAGATTAATCGCACCATTGATTTTAACTAAATCAATCTCAGAGCGATGTTGACGCAACCAATTTGCACTTTTTTGGGAAAAGATGAAATTACGCACAAATTCCGTGGGATAGCCTTCGACTGGAATTGCAACCCAATCAACTTGACTATTGTGTTCTAATTCTGGTGCAATTTCACTTGCTAATAATATTAGTTGATGACCACGACGAATTGCTTCTTGAGCAACTTCGTAGTTTACCCGGCCTTGACCATCGCCTTTTTTGATTTTATGGGTAACAATACAAAGTTTCATACACTACTTTTTTGAAGGATAAAATTTCACACAGAGACGCAGAGGCGCAGAAAAAGACTTAAAAAATAATCTTCTTTCTTTCCCTTTGCGCTCTTTGCGTCCTTCTCCCTTGGCGTTAGCCTCTCCCTTTGGGAGAAGGGGAGACGCTAACGCGTAGCTTGCTTCCCCAGAGGGGTATGCGGTTCGTTTAAACAAATAACTTCCGATTACTTGATTATTTCGATGCTCCTATTAACTTATTTCCTAAAAAATGCGGAGTGAAACTCAGAGTAAGCGCCGCTAAAGTTCGGACATTAAATTTTTGTTTTTTCAGCGCTCGCCAAAAATAAGGACGTGCTGCTGCTATCTGTTCACTTCGTAGTAAACCAATTCCCAATGTGGTATTAGCTTCCAACCATTTTTGTTGAAAGTGTGTTCTAAATTGTTGTAGACGAACATCTTCGAGAAAGGCTTGATAACAAAACATTTCGCTTTTAGCCTTGCGAATTTTTGCCTGTACATCTCGGCTACCACTGAGCATAGTATCAGTTTGTTCATGGGCACGATATCGCGTTAATCTTTCTGGATAATAATAAGCACCACGACCAGATATACAGCAAAGGTAGGTTAAATATAAATCCCACATTCCACCAACTTCTGAGGGAATACTATCCCAATCAACAAAGTTATTACGAATTACACAAGATGCAGCAGTGGGTATACTTTTATCTATTAACCCAATTTTATAGAAAGTTTTATGAATTCCTGGTGTTAGTTTGTCTCGCTTATAACCGCGTGTATTTGCTTCAGTACCAATATTATTAATTATACCATTTGCATCTATGATATATTGGTCACAAAAAGCGAGAACTAACTCAGGGTTTGCTTCTAAGGGTGGTACTAACTTTGTGAGAAAGTCTTCATTCCACATATCATCGTCATGAAGGCTAGCAACATATTTACCTTGCGCCATTTTGAACGCATGCTGCTGATTAGGAAGCATACCCACGTTTTGCTCGTGTCGCCAAAATCTAATGCGTGAATCACCAAAAGATGCAACAATAGCTTGGGTATTTTGTGGACTACAATTATCAGAAACAATAATTTCAATATTTTGATAAGTTTGTTTAACAGCGCTAGCGATCGCTTGCTTAAGATATTCAGGTCGATTATAAGTAGGGATAATAACGCTGACTAATGGTTGTTGATACAATGACATAATTTTTCTCTGCTGATTTTTCTAAGTAAGAATAATTATTTAGATTGAGGGATACTATATATTTTTTCCCTGTGATAATCAAACTCAGCTATTGTTTCTGCATAAATTTTTTGCAGATTTTTAACATGAGTATCCATTGTGAATTCTTTCATCAATAAAGCATGACCTTGTTCGCCCATATGTCGGCTTTTTTGATAATCTTTAGACAAATCATTAATGGCATCAGCCATTTTTTGAATATCATTGCCTGGAACAAGAATACCCGTTTCTCCATCTCGTAAATGCTCTGGAATCCCTCCTACTGCACTACCAATTACAGGTCGATAACGAGCATAAGCTTCAAGAGTCACAAGACCGGCAGGTTCAGGCCAAACACTGGGGAAAATAACTGCAAAACACTGTTGATAAAGTTGATTAATTTGATGGCGATCGCACCAACCATGCCAAGTGATTCGGTTATTCAATTTGAGCGTATTTGCTAACTTTTCTAACCGTGGTCGTTCCCAACCTTCACCAGCAATATCAAGTTTAATTTGTGGGTCTGTATGTATTAATGTTTTAATCAACCATTCCAAACCTTTATCAGAAACAATCCGACCAACAAACAAAATTCTCTGATTTTGGTGAACTTCTAAACTTAGAGGTGCAGTTGGTGTTTGGGGTAGAGAAATACCACAATGTACTGTTACAGTTTTCTCAGATGATATGCCATTTTTAATTAACTGTTGACGCACATATTCACTATTAGCAATAAAAGTAACTTTTCTCTTTTTTAAAACATTTAAAAACTGTTGAGTGGTTTGAAGCTCTTTGACAGTTTTTAGTGGTCTACGGGTACCACATTTGTCTACTAGTTTACCCCAGGTACATCCTAAATAAGAGAAGTTGCGATCGCAGATTGTGCGCTGTCCGGCTAAATACTTTGTACCGCTAGGGCAATACAGCCCATGATTATGGACACTGAAGACTGTAGGACATTCACCTGTAAGCTGCAATAATAGGTCTGGGCTGTGGATGTGGAGTAATCTAAACTGACTTTGGTCAACACCCTTAAGCGATTTGATCACGCGATCGCTAACATTAGGTGGACGATGGTCAAATAGAGAACCTAAATAGGTTTCAACACCCCCGCCTTCACCTACCTCAAAATTAGAGCATTGATAAATCAGGTTTTTTTCAACAAGTTGACTGTGCAATTGTTTCTCGTTTTGCTTGAGATTATTGATTGAGTTAGGCATTAATCACCAGTTATTTTCACGTAATTATCCATTATAATGCTCATATAAATAGATGCTGAAACTCATAATTTTATATGCCAGCATTAAACCAAAACTTGTGTCTGACATCACTAACATAATGTCTAAGAGCATTTTTTTTACTTGCAAATTTATCTGGATAGATGAACTGATCTTCTACATTGAGAACATATTTTTTTGAGCAGAGAGGTACACCATGATTGTGATGCATTGTCAAATGAACAATTGTTTGTTCAGTAAAATAAGAAGGAGTTTCTTGAAGATTCGCTAAACGTTCAATAGCAAAAGTCCAGTCAAGTTCATGCCTAAATACGATAAATCCACCATTTACTGGATTTAACCTCTCAGAATCATCATAAATAATTCGCTCATCTAGTGAGCTAGAACAATCAGGTAGATAAAGAGAGTATTTATTGTCCGATTTACTCAAATTACCTAAGTCAATTCCACCGGGAAAAAATAAAATATCTGAATCAGTGTAAATCGTAGTACCATTAACAGGAATTGACATTAGTGCCGATAATTTTTTGCCCATTGGATGTAGTTGGGCATAATCAAGAACACATTGAGGTAAATCAGTTCTCACGAACTTTTGTAAAGGTATTACCTCAACGCAAGGATGGATGCGACAGAGTAAATTACAACTAGAATCCGTGTAACTACCATCAGAAACTACAGTGAATGTATCTGGAATGCCAACATGACGAATGAATGAGCGAATACTTGCAACTTGTTCTGGCAAATCGCGTTCACATGATAAAGCATAAACACTTATCGAAACTTTCCGACTTTGTTTGATGGGGATGCTGACAATCTGAGAAATCGCTGCTTTATATACAGAGCGATTAAATTTACCATGCATTTTAGCAGTGTGATATCCTATATTTACCATTTATTTTTCCTCGTTCAAACTATAAATAATCGGATAGGAGAATTAATTCGTAATTATTCAATTACGAATTACGAACTTGTACTGAGTTTCGACTACGCTCAACTACCGCGAAGCCGTTCGCGCAGCGTCTCCGACAGGAGAAGGGAGCCGAAGTATTACGAACTTGTACTGAGTTTCGACTATGCTCAACTACCGCGTAGCCGTTGGCGCAGCCTCTCGTAGAGAAGTATTAAGAATTATAGTATTGCATCTGGTGATATTCCCAAAGCTTGCCTTGGCGTCCCAGTAATTCTTGATATTTCCCTTGTTCTACTATCCGCCCTGCTTCTAGAACTACGACTTTATCGGCTTTAGCAATAGTAGAAAGACGGTGAGCGATCGCAATTACTGTTCTACCAACAGATAGCTTTTCTAATGAATCTTGAATTAACCTTTCTGATAAAGAATCTAAAGCGCTGGTTGCTTCATCCAAAATCAAAATTTCTGGGTTCCGTAGCAAAGCCCGCGCAATCGCAATTCGCTGTCTTTGTCCTCCAGATAATCTAACACCCCGATCTCCTAATTGGGTATTAAAACCTTCGGGCATTTCTAAAATAAATTCGAGTGCATTTGCTAGTTGAGCAGCTTCTTGAATTTCATCATTTGTGGCGTCTGGAGTCCCATAAGCAATATTCTGCCAAACATTAGTATTGAAGATAAAAGTATCTTGACTAACCACAGCTATTTTGCGACGTAGGGAATTAATTTCAAACAGCCGCACATCAACTTCATCGATGTAAACATTTCCCTCTGTAGCATTGTAAAATCGCGGAATTAAATCAGCAAGGGTTGTTTTACCAGCACCAGAGGCTCCAACTAATGCTGTCATTTTTCCCTTTTCAATGGTTAGGGTAATATTATGCAGCACTAGATTTTCATCATCGTAGCCAAAATCTACACACACTAAATTTATTGATGTTTGTAACCCATTAAACTTAATTCTGCCATTCTGAAAATAATTTTTCTTCTCACTTTTTAACAGATTTTTAATGTTGTCTGCTGAACCATGTAAAGTACTGAGAAATGCTCTTGTGCCATTAATATCTTGAACGAATGGAATAAAACGAAATAGCACAAAGAAGAATGTTAGTAAAGAAGCAACTTGTAGAGTTCCATTACTAACTAGACTAGTGAATGCTAAAATAATCATTCCTACTAATACTGTAGTAGCTACGCCTTCAGCAATTGGCTTAACAAGTGTCCAAGTGAATACAACTTTAGTTGTACTACTTACTATTTTGTCACTAGCTTTATAGTAACGTTGGCGTTCAAATTCTTGAGTACCACAAGAGTGAACAGTGCGAATGCCATTAATAAATTCTACGGCTGTTGATGTAAAATTAGCGTTAGCATTTGTTAGACCAAAACTTGATTCTCTGACCCTAGCATTTAGATTGGATAATCCTACACCCAAAAGTGTAAATAGTAATGCTGAAATCAAAGTTAGTTGCCATGATATCAAAAACATTGATATTAAATAGACAACAGTTGTTAGTCCTCTAGTAAACAAAAATGCTCCGCCACTAAAACCCTGTCTTATTCTTTCAATTTCTGTGGTAATTGTGTTAATTAGTTCGCCAGAGCGAGTTTTAGAAAAGTAACTTAGCGATAAAGATTGTAACTGTTCAAAAATTTGCTTGCGTAAGCGATCGCCAAGATGAAGTTGAGATAATTCAATATAGACTTGCGAAAAATAATTGAAGGCAACACGTAACCAAGTACTCAATAAAATCAGCAAAGATATGCGATATAGACGATTAAGTGCAGATGTCTTAGCTCCTAAAATCCAAATATCAAACCATTCTATTCCGGTCTGGACAGGTTGAGCATTTGGAGTAGTCAAACTTTGCAAAAAAGAAAGTAAAAAACCAATACTGATACCTTCAAATGTCGCTGCCAAAATCGAGAATACCAGAGCTAAGATTGCAATTTTGCGAAAGTGTTTAAATTCCTGCAATATCAAATAGTTTTCTTTCCAAAAGCTGGTAGCTTTAAACACATTACGGAGTGATTGAGTAAGTTTCAAGAGCATTGATTGTTCTAATAATAATTTGGCATCTAAAAAGTGAAGAGTTAGGAGAGACGCAATTAATCACGTCTGTAAAAGAGTCAGAATTCTAGATTCTGAATTCTAACTCCTGAATCATGACAATGAAACTATCAATTAGCGTACAGATAAATTTCTGAATTCTGAATTATGTTAGCGTAGGGGGGCGTAGCCCATTCTGAATTCTTCTTCAACTAGTTGTCCTTGTGAACTGAGTTCTATTGCATCCGTCAAAGTCCAAGAACGAGATCCCATCAAACTAATATCACCTCGCAGCACATTAAATAACAGTGACAGATTATCGAGATTGTATTTATGCATCCAAGCTGCTAGCGGTATGATGTTGTGCTTTGCAGTTCTAGAAAACTTAATTGCTCGAAAAAGTCTACCTCTTTCTCCAACATGCCATTCATGGCAAAAAACTGACTCTGGCGAGTAAATTTGCATCAATACAATCAATACTAGGATAACTGGACTGAGTAATAGCAGCAACACTAAAGCAATCATCCAATCAATTACTCGCTGTAACAATCTGAAAGTTTGGTTACCTTGTTTTGGCAATTTATTACTAACAGGTATGCGTAGAAATATTGGTTTATCAGCTTGTTCACACGCATCAGCCCAAAACTGTAGTAAACCTTCACCTAATTTTGGATCTATGCTAACCAAACTTACAGGAGAACGTTTTAAGCATTCTACTAGCGATCGCTCACTATTTAATAAAGGTAAATATGGTAATTTCACTTGGCCAGGTGACTTCACCAACAGTTTACCCCGTCGCCACTGGAGTGTGCAGTACCCAGAATGATTATCTCGGTGTGGCTGGGTTAGATCATAGAAATTCTCTAGAGTTGGAATTATTGAACTTGTCATATGTCTTTGGGTTTATACAAGAGTGAATTGCTGAGGCGTTATCAGAGGCTATGAATGCCAAAGACCCAAATTTTGTTGTTAATCCAAAAAGTTGGAGATAATTGAAAACTAATTCGTAATTATGTTTGAAATGGAGATTTAAACCCTAGCTGAAAGAAATTTATAGGTAGAGTCGGGTCTAAAACCTGATGCTGAATTACGAGCAACGTTATTATCAAGATTCATGGGTAATTGGTATTTTTCCGGAAACTACTGACAGTAGAGAAATGTAGAGGGAAATTACTTATAAATCTATATCTACGTTTAATTGTACTGAAGTGTTATTTGTGTCGAGAGATTTAACAAAACGAGTTCACTCTTGTCTTCTAAGTTTTCGTAAGTCCTTTAATCTCTAGAATATAAGAGTCCGTAGAAATAGCGATCGCTTAAATAATTTCTTTATTCACTCTTTAAATGGTTAGTATTTTTTATCGAAAGCCATAAAGATAGCATAAATATACTTAATTTTTCCTGATAGTAACAAATTGAAATTTTTACCCAAAAAAAGTAGGGTAGCACAGCTGTGCCACCCCAAATTTTCTTGCTCAGTTAAAAAGATATGTGGATTTAGATCCCCCATTTCTTGAAGAAGTGGGGGATCTAGGCCAACGCGCACAATGCACCGACTAATCAATGCCCAATAAATCTATTTTTCTACAGCCTGGCGCAGGGCTAACTGTTGTTGTTTGATATAAGGTACGTAATTACTGCTAGAGTTTGATACCCCGTTAGCTACAACCCCAATCAGGTTTAACTTGCTCAGCATGGCTGTAGCTTGAGTCAGGTGGCTTCGTGTCACAATACCGATACTTGCCACCATAACAACACTACGACAAGATGATGCGGTGAGCATGGCATCTACCATACCGAGGACTGGCGAAGCATCTATGAGTACCAAATCATAGTTCTCTTCAAATGCTGCCATCAGTTGCATCATCCGAGGAGAACTCAACAGATTAGCTGGATCGGCAGGTTTGGGACCAGCAGTCAAAATATCGATATAGGCTGAGCCTGAGTATTGAATACTAATCTGGTTGGGTAGAGTTGCATCGCTAGCCAGTAGAGTTGAAAGCCCTTGTTCATTAGGAAGATTCAGCTGTTCGTGCAGACTGGGATCGCGTAAATTGGCATCAATCAGCAGTACCCTTTTATGTAAACGAGCAGCACTCATTGCCAAACCCAATGCTAAAGCTGATTTACCCTCATCTGCCAAAGCCGAGGTTACCATCAAAGATTTTAAATTAGAAACAGTATTTAAAAGTTCAATGTTCTTGTAAATCAAATCCAGCGATTCCCAACGCGGTGGAGATTGCAATACTTGAATTGTCCAAGGAGCGAGAACTTCTGGCTTGCCAAAAGGCAACTTAATCATTGATTCTTTTGGTTTAGCTGGCGGTAATTTGGGAGTTATTCCCAACAATGGTAGGGGTATTTGTTTCTCTAATTCAGCAGTGGTATGGACTGCATCATCAACTGATTCTCGAATAAAGGCAGCAATACCTCCTAACATAAACCCAACCACTGCACCTAACAGCAAATTTTGCTGAAGATTAGGACCTAATTGTCCACCTTTTTGAGGTTCTTCTACAACTTCCCAATTAAATCCACCTTTAGAAAGTTCTTGCCGCAATTGCTGTTCTGCTCTTAAAAGTTGCTCTAATCTTTCACGACTAAATTGCAACTGTGGTAGCATCCGATTGTAGTAAGATAATAGAGGCGGAAAGCGTTTGATTTCAAAACGCAATTCGTTTTCTTTCTGAGCTAAAGTTTGATCGCGGGCACTTAAAGCAACTATGGTTGTTTGGGTTTCTACTAACTGACCAGCAAGACTGAGATCAATTTGACCAAGCTGTCCTTTTTCTAAGAGAGAATCTGTAGAAGTGAATGCACTAGCAGAACGTCCACCTAAAGTTCTTCCTACCTCTTGTTGCAATAATTCTTTCTGGCTCTGAAGCTGTTCTTTGAGCTTTTGGACGCTGGGAGTTTGATCGGTAAAACGTAAGCGTTCTTGTGCTAGTGCTAGTTCGGTTTTTTGGATTTCATTAAGTAAGCTTTGATAGCGAACAGATTGACTCAAACGAGAAGCTACTAAGGCATTTTGTGGAGAACGATTAAGTTGTTCTTCTAAAGATTTTTGGCGTGCTAAAGCCTCGCCATATTGAGAACGAGTTGTCTGACGTTCTTGGGCAATATTATTTAAAGCGGTCTCAATTGCTTTGGCTTGTGATTCTGGATCGATTAAATTTTGGTTTCTACGAAATCTTTGTAAATTTGTCTCACCTGCTTTTACTTCTTCACTGGCTTTACTTAACTGTTCCCTGATAATTTGCAGACCCTTTTGTAAACGGGAATCCTGTTGTTCTTTGTTGTATTCAAGATAAACTTGGCGAATTGCAGCCAGAACTTTTTGTGTTTTATCTGGATCTCCAGCAGTGTATTCAACTTGAAATATTTTAGTTGCAACATTATCTTCTTTGCTTCTTAATTGAGTTAAGACCAAAGAACCTTTAATCTCGCCTGCGGTGATGTCTGGATAATCAGACTGAAGTTTATCAACTGCTTTTTGGATAAGTCCTGAACTTTGCATCAAGTTAAGCTGAGTTGCAGTATCTATAACAACGTTAGAATCGGTAAATTGATTGTCTAACCCAGCACCTTCTGTCTTACCTTGATAGTTAGGTTCTACTAGCAGTTGCATGGAACTTTTATAAGTTGGCTTGGTCTTTAAAGTTACCATACTTGCAATCGCAAGAGAGCTAATAAAGACTACTAAAAACCAAGGGAATCTTCGTATAAATACGGTAAAAATTTGTCCATAGCTTGGTTCAGTTTCAGAAGCTGGAGTTATATGAGGATTTAGACTCGTTTGAACCACTTTTATTATCCTTGTCTTCGAGACTTACGCTAAGAGATACTCCGAAGAATACCTATTTTTTTAACTAACTTTCTTCATATAGCATCTCCTAAAAGAATGACACCAAGGAAGAGAGATAAAATAAATAGGTAATCTTGTAGTCGGAAGAGATTCAGAAATTAAATGAATAATTGATGCACACCACAAGCTTGGTTGATAATTTGCTCAACTTTACCAAAGAAGGCATTTTCGGAAAAGTTGGCAACTGCATGATTACGGATGCGATCGTAATCCCAAGAGATTCCTTTGGCTTCTAATAATGCAATTTGCAATGAGTCTGGTGTTTGTCTTTTGAAAAAGACTCCTGTTTCACCAGGTATTTGAGTATCTAATACTCCACCTGCTCCATAAGCGATAACTGGTGTACCACTAGCATTAGCCTCTACTGGAACTAATCCATAGTCTTCTAAAGCTGCAACAATAATTGATTTTGCTTGAGAAAACAAGTCTTTGCGGATTTTATCACTTACATGTCCCAAGAACTGAATATTTTGTAATGCTTTTGATTTTAAACGTTCGAGTTCTGGTCCATCACCTGATATTAATAAATTCCACCCTAGCCAATTAAAAGCTTCGACTATGATATCAAGACGCTTATAGCTAATCATTCGAGCAGAGGCAAGATAATATTCATCTTTAATATCGGAAAAAACAAATTTACTAGTATCAATTGGATAGTTAACCATCATTGCCTGTTTGCCATAAATCTTTTCAATCCGGCGGGCAACAACACTAGAGTTAGCAATATAAAGGTCAGGTTCCTGTGAATATTTCAGGTCTACCTTTCTCATTACTTGGAAGACTTGCTCGATTAAAGGAGCAAAATATTTATAGTCTCCATACTCCTTTAAATAAGTTGTCGTATCCCATAAGAAACGGGTAACATTATGGCAAAAGCAAATGTGGCGAGCATTGGGATTTTTTCGCACTGCTTTGGCGAAGCTAGTGCTACTACTAATAATCAAATCATACTCTTGTAAATCCAAGGCACGAAAAGCAGGAAAGTACAAAGGAGCCATTGACCTAAAATACTTTGCTGCATAGGGAATCTTTTGTAAGAAAGTTGTATTAACTACGCGATCGCCTAGATCGATAGTTTTTTGCGGATCGTACAGAGATGTGAAAATGTCTGCTTCCGGATAGCGCTTACAAAGCAATTCAAATACACGCTCTGCCCCACCGCGCTGGGTTAAATAATCGTGGACTAGAGCAATTTTCATGAATTTTACCTACATTGGGAGTGCTGAGTGCTGAGTTAGGAGTTAGGAGTTAGCAGTTAAGAGTTAGGAGTTTTGTTTATCTCCTTGTCCCCTTGTCCCCTTGTCCCCTTGTCCCCTTGTCTCCCTCATCCCCCCGTCCCCCCCCGTCCCCACGTTAATAATATGAAACGCTATTACCCAACTGTCGCCAGGATTTTTTCTGGGGCGAAATGGATGTTTTGCTCAGCTCGGAGGCGATCGCAAAGTCTGCCTTCAGGTAACTCTACGTCTTCGTATGTCAGGACTTGATCCTTAGAAATGTCTCGCTTTAAGCGACATCCTTCGGCTAAACCGATTGGTAGGAGATTTTGCTGTTGGACGATATCGGAATTTTCACACTGTCCGTAGGTCATGTAGTAACCGATGCCATCCAAGGTTTCTCCAGCTTTCAAGTCGATTTTGGCGGTGGTAATCACATCTACTAAGGGACCTGCGATTGGAGACATCACCGCATCGCCGAACAAAACAACGCGGGCTACAGATAGGGGAACTTCAAAATGACAGAGGTGATAAGGAGTATAGAAGCTGTAAAGGGGACCTTCACCTAATTTGTATAAGTTCAGATAGTGGCGTTGCTTGGGATCGTCGTGAGTCGCAAATACATAGACGCCGGGGCCGGGTTTTGCTCCAACTACATAATCAACAATACCGCCCAGTTCTTTGAGTTGGTCAACATCATATAACTGAGTCATTTCATCGACATAACCGTTGAAGTCATATCCGAGCATTCCCCGTTTGGCGACTTTCATGCCTGTGGCATTGGCAACGATCGCTTGCTCAAAGGAAATTTTGGTTCCGTCGGCGAAGCTAGCCACCATGTGGGGCTTTTGACCCCAACGTTTAGCGAATCCTTCCTGGGTGGTGGGATTGCGATAGGGGTCTTGGAGTCCTTTAATGTTACCGCACAATAAAGGAGTTAAACCAATGCTTTTCACAAATCGGTAGAGGTTCATTTGTACCCCTGGCTGATCGCCATCACAAGCACTGAGGATGACACCTGCTTTGTCGGCATAGACTTTCAGGATGGGACCAATGGTGCCATCGAGTTCGGCATTCATCATAATCACATGTTTGCAATGAGCGATCGCTTCCATAACAATCTGAGCGCCAAATTCGATCGCACCTGTGACTTCGATGAGTGCATCGATACTCTCGGCGCGACACAGTAATTTAGCGTCTTCTGTGACTGCATACTTACCGTTGGCGATCGCATCTTCTAATTCGCCGATATTTGCAACAACTTGAATATCTTCAATCCCTGCTTCTGAATAAGCTTGTTTGGCTGCATCAATCTGGCGATTGGAGATAGCAACTAACTCTATTCCTGGCACAGAATTGACAATTTGGTTGGCAATTCCTCGACCCATAAAACCAGCACCAATCATTCCCACTTTAATAGGATTGCCTGCTGCTGCTCTGGCTTGTAAGGCGCGATCGATAATAATCATGAACTAAACTCCTTTATAGAACTGTTTGTTGTGTTACAAATTCCCGATAATTTTGTACTTAATAATTTTTTACAGCTAAATATTAGGTACATTTTCCAGATAAATTGGCATTCGCGACATCTTACACTTAATTTTTTGTCAGTCCGCACAGGTGGTCACTGAGCTTGTCGTTCGCGCAGCGTATCGTTGAGAAGTGCGGACTGGGTTTGTGTAGCCGCAATTTATAATCACCAGAGCTAATTATTAACTAGTTGTTTACTAGACTCTATAGAATAGCTCTGTTTTTTAGAGTTCTGGTCTTGAAGCATTTCCTCCACAGCATTTTTATATGCTTGAGCAAACTTTTCTTTGGTATGATTTGCTCTTGCGTATTCCCATGCTTTACCAGACATAAGTTTTAGGTCTTCAACAGGCAAATTTGAAATTTTTGTTACTTTCGCCTTAATTTCTTCGAGGGAAAGGTTGTCAAAAATCACACCAAAATCGTGAACGTCCACACCAGATTCATAGCTCAAAATTGGAATTAATCCGGCTTGTAAGCAGCTGATTACCGCTCCTGACTGTCCCTCAGATACGGAAGGATAAACAAGTCCTAAACAATTATTTGTCACATCTATAAACTCAGGGCTAGTAACATCAATCCAACCATAAGTGTGAATATTAGATGTTTCGTACAGTTCTTTATAGAAAGCCTTCTCAAATTCTTTGTCATTACTGACTGGACCACAAACCGTTAAATGGTATTCTGGCATTTGGGCAAAGGCATCTAAAACCAAATCTAACCCTTTAAGAACTAAAGCGCTACCACCAAACCAGAGAAAGTTTTTTCTGACAGCTGCAAAATCTTTTTTATCCGGAAAGGGATAAACTACAGGTGAAGAAATGGGGATGCGATACATTGGTTTGTTGGCATATTTGAATGTGCCAGTTGTAAAATCGTTACCTAAGACGGTAGCGCAATCGGCATATTCAATTCCCAAATTCGGGATTTCAAAACGCTGTGGTTTTAAAGTAATTCCTTTGCGTTGTTGAAGTTCTAAAAGCCTGTTGCATTCAGCTGCATTGCGAAATACCATATTAGCAATGTCAACATGAAAAATTTTGATGCAATCTTGATTCAGCTTTGGTGCTAGGGCTTCCATTCGATGACGAATATCAATGAAAAATGTGTAATTTTTTTGAGGAACAAATTTATCATTGTGGAACTGAATGACATCAACGTTATAGCGGAGATCTAAAAAAGTTTGGGCTATTTGCCAGACTTCCCAATACCAAGTATGGTCATTAGGCATTGACTGACCTGGTTTTAATAAGAATGGTTCAATCCGATAAGAAAGAAGTACGTTTCCTTTAGAAGGTTGTTTGGGTGTTAGGGAAACAACTTGTAAAGTCTTAGCGTAATTGATGCGAGCTTGGACTTTTTTGGAGACAAAAGAAACAGTGTTGCTGATGCGGGATAAGATGGGATTTGGCATTTATTTTCACGCAGAGACGGAGAGGCACGGAGAGGAAGAGTTGAGATTATCTGGAAGTTGTACCACCGACGGTCATCATTCTTAATAAAGGCCAATTTAAATCTTTTTCAGAGATTTCAGTTACATCTAAAGGCCAATCAATATTAAAAAATGGGTCATCATAGCGTAAACCTTTCTCATATCCAGGTGTGTAAAATTCACCTACTTGATAAACAACTTCAGTCTCATCTGTGAGTGCTTGATAACCGTGGGCAAACATTTCTGGAACATACAAAGCGCGGCGGTTTTCTGGGGTTAGTTCTACACCGATGTGTGATAGAAAAGTGGGAGATTCCGGACGCATATCAATAATTACGTCATAGATAGCGCCTTTAGTACAGCGAATTAATTTTGTTTCTGCTGCTGGCAAAATTTGATAGTGCATTCCCCGAATAGTGCCTTTTTTATAGTTAAAAGAAAGGTTACATTGGGCAACTGTTGGCTTTAAGCCGTGTGCTTCAAATTCTTGAGCGCAGAAACTCCGGGCAAAAAAACCACGATGATCTGGCTTTTCTTCTAAGTCAATAATGAATGCGTCTTTGAGTTCTGTTTTAGTAAAGATCATGATGATTCCTTGAAAATAAATGTTGACTTACTCACTCTTCTCTCTGCGCGGGTCACTGAATCTCGACTCACTTCGACGCCGCTCAGTGCTAGTCGCTCGATTTGAGCGTTGGTCATTGAGCGTAGTCCAAATGAGCCTAAGTACTGTGCCTCTGCGTGAGATACTAAATCGAAACTTTAACTGCATCTAAACCAGAACGTAACTCTGCTCTCGGATAAGTATCATCCCAATATTGAGTACAGAGGTCTGGTCTTTCAGGGGGGTTAGCAGTGTAACAAAAGAATAGTGTTGACCGTTCTTCTGTGCGGACTGTGCCGTGATGTAAAGTATTTTTCGTATCTACAATAATGACTGTACCTGCTAGCCCTGGGCACGATTTCCAAGCTGATTTAGGAATGACTGGTTTGACTTCTTCATCGTCAATACCCATATAACCAGACTTGAAAAGTCTATAATAAAGGCGAAAATATTTCCAACTAAAAAAAGGAGTTAAAGAACGGGGAATGTATTCAAATGGCCCAGTCTTTTCTTCTACATCATTTAAGTAAACAAAGATTTTGATAATCCGACGGTCTTCCGCATCGCTATGCCATAACAGTGTCCCAAACTGATGTTTGCTAGGAAAATCTTTGCGTAAATGTACACCATGAAAAGCAACGGGAAGACCGATATAATTTTCGATGATGTTCAGTAGCCTTTTCTCCTTTCCCCAGGCATAAAATTCTGCCAAGCCTGTAACTGTGGAAATTTGGGGTAACTTTTCATCTAGATGGTTGTTATTGGGATTTTCCATCTGAGACAATTGATGATAAGCAGCCTTGAGTAATTCGGAGTTAGAGCTTAACCCTAAATCTGCAAGTGTTGTAACATAAACACCGTCTTTTTTGAGAGTATTTAGAATTTGGCGATCGCCTTCTTCTAATGCTGGCAATTTTCTGCTATGCTTCACAAGAGCTACATAGTATTCCAAATCAGAAAATAATGTAGATATTTTGCGTTGAATTACACTAAACATGGCGTGGTTACCTTCTATTGTTGATGTATATTTTTCAGAATTTAGTAGTTTATGGCTTATAACTCCGTACTTCTTGACTAGATATTTCACTTGATTCTGCTAATTTTAATTCTTTAGAAATCATCACGTCAAAAGCAGACAAGCTTACCAAAGCCAAAAATGGAACTACTATTTTGATGGCGGACATAGGCCATCTTCTTAAAGCACCCAAAAAAACTTTGAAGTTGACTTCTTTGCCATTTTGCAAAAGCATTCGTCTGCAAAACTGCTTAGAATATCCATTCTCTTCGAGTTTCAAAATAACTTCTGGTATGTGTTTGTATTGCATTAACAGTGCAGATTTTGGTTCTTTCTGCCAATAACTCACACCAACAACACATTCCAAATAAGTTTCTTTAGTCACAATTACACGGCCATTAGCAGCACAAAAGCCGGCTAAATATGCTAAAGATATCCAGTTATTTTCAGCGTCTTGCCATATTTGTAAAGCGCGTTTTACTAAATCAGTGCGGTAGATTATAGCAGTCAGAAAAATGACTGCACCGACACTTTTTGAGAAACAATGTTCAAATATGGCTTTACCATCACCATCACCATTTTCGCTATCTAGATCAAACCACCGATTACCAACAATTGTTGGTGGATGAACTGGTTCGCCAGTGATTTGGTTACGACCGGAAAAGTTAAGAAACAATAATGATAAATCTTCATATTGTTTGATTTTATTGATGACATAAGCAATAGCTCTATCTTGAATTGGGTCGTCATCACCAATTGTCCAAACATATTTTGTGGTTGTAGAATTTAGGCAATACATAATATTTTTGACTACGCCTAAATTTTTATAGTTTTTATTCGATTTAAATGTGATACTGCTAAGTACTGCTTGCCATTTTTTGATCACCTCTTGAGTATTATCTGTTGAACAATTATCAGAAACTAAAATTTCACAGTCATCTTCAAAACCTTTAATAGCTTGAGCCAGCCATGCTAATTGTTTGTCTAGTAATTCAGCCCGATTATAAGTAGGAATGGCAATTGTCAGTAATTTAGACATGGCAATAAAGAGTAATTAAATTGATCGAGGATCTAAATAAATAGGCTAGGTTTTGATTGAGATGAGGAATACGCCTTTTGATTACTTTTTAAATATTATTTATGATGAATACTAAATAATAGTAACAATAGGCGTTTTGCTTATATTTAGTAATTACAAAGTTATTAAAAGCCTATCAGCAACAGGACATGGATAAATTTTGACTTCAGGAATTGGGACTACAAACTGTCCACCCCATTCGCCAATAAATGCCATTTGTTCCATGATTTCTTCTTTGAGATTCCAAGGCAAAATTAGTACATAATCTGGCTTGGTTTCACTAATTTTCTCTGGTTCAAATATAGGAATATGAGTTCCAGGTAAAAATAAGCCTTGCTTGTAGGGATTGCAGTCTACTGTGTAATCAAGAAAATCCTTCCCAATCCCACAGTAATTGAGTAATGTGTTGCCTTTAGCAGGTGCGCCATAACCGGCAATTGTTTTACCTTCTGCTTTAGCCGTCAATAAAAAACTTAATAGCTTGCGCTTTGTTTCTTTGACTTTTTCTGCAAAAGTAATGTAAGTTTCTATGCAATGTAGTCCAGCAGCGATTTCTTTTTCTTTGAGATGCCTAATTCTTTCGCTAATGCTGGGATTTTCAGCGTAGTCATGCTTGACATAAATTCTTAACGAACCGCCATGAGTTGCTAATTCCTCTACGTCAAAAAGTTGCAAGTTATGTGCTGCAAATATTTTTTCGATTGTCAGGAATGAAAAGTAGGAAAAATGCTCGTGATAAATAGTATCAAACTGATTTTGTTCAATGAGTTGCAAAATGTGAGGAAACTCCATCGTCAAGATTCCATTTGGTTTGAGGATGAGTTTCATACCAGCGATGAAATCATTTAAATCTGGTACATGAGCTAAAACATTATTACCTATTAAAAGGTCTGCTAGTTTTCCTTGCATAACCAGTTCTTTAGCAGTTTCAACACCGAAAAACTTGTTAATACTAGGAATACCTCTATCTTGAGCAACCTTAGCTATATTTGTGGCTGGTTCTATTCCTAAGACTGGGATTCCTTTCTCTAAAAAATATTGTAGTAAGTAGCCGTCATTACTGGCGATTTCAATAACTTGGTTATGATGATTAAAGTTAAACTTTTCTGTCATCATATCCGTGTAGTCTTTAGCATGTTTCAGCCAACTTGCCGAGTAAGAAGAAAAGTAAGCGTAGTCACTAAAAATATGATCTGGAGTTTCAAATTGTTCTAATTGAACTAAAAGAGTGTCTTCAGAAATATAAGCATGAAGAGGATAAAATTTCTCGGCATTATTTAGCTGTTCTGCTCTCAGATAAGCATTGGCTAAAGGTGACATTCCCAAATCAATAAAGGTTTGGTTTAAAGTTTGACCACTGAAACGACATTTTGCGATCGCCATAATTTTAAGTCTCATATAATAGTGAACAAAATGCTAGGTGAAATAAGTCCGAATCAATAAAATTTGATTCGGAAACTTAGATTGTTTGTTCGCTGCTAGGCAACTCTAGCTATTTTTTATTCCAGAAGAAATCTTTGTCAATTTGCTCAGTACGAATCAGATACTCTAGCTGTTTTAAACGAGTAAATCCTCTAAACAAGAAAGTATCTTCAGCCATATCTATTTGATTGAATAAATCAAATAGTTGCTGGGCACCAAGTTGGGCATTCCAATCACACTTAAATCCAGGTAGGATTGTGTTGATTTTCTCGAAGGATACCCGATAGCTGCGGTTATCTCCACCATTCTCACCAAAGGACAACTTACAATCTGGAAAAATATCAGCAATAATTTCAGCGATTTCTTTAACGCGATAATTATTAGCTGTATCTCCAACATTGAAGATTTGGTTATGTACGACATCTCGTGGTGCTTCCAAAGCGCAAACTATTGCTTTGCAAATATCCAATGCGTGGACTAATGGACGCCAAGGTGTACCATCACTGGTCATTTTGATTTGTTTGCTAGTCCAAGCTAACCCTGCCAAGTTGTTTAAAACAATATCAAAGCGCATCCGAGGAGAAGCACCAAAGGCAGTAGCATTCCGCATAAAGGTAGGCGAGAAGTCATCGTCAGCTAATGGTGCAACATCTTTTTCTACGAGAGTTTTACATTCTGCGTAGGCTGTTTGGGGATTAACTGGGGATCTTTCTGTCACATCACCTTCAGTAGCAACGCCGTAGACACTGCACGAAGACATATATATAAAACGACGCACACCCATAGTCTTAGCTAAATTAGCTAGACGAACTGAACCTATATGGTTGATTTCGTAGGTAATATTAGGTGCTAATTGTCCGGCTGGGTCATTGGAAAGTTCCGCCATGTGAACTATTGCTTGGATACCTTCCAAATCATCAGGTGTGATGTTGCGGATATCTTTATTAAGGGTTTTGGGTGTGACTCCAGCAGGATTGTACAACCAACCAACTTTATAGAAACCAGTATCTAGACCAATAACTTCATGTCCACGTTCGATTAACAAAGAGGGTAATAATGAACCCAGATAGCCTTCTGTGCCAGTTACTAATATTTTCATTGTGGTTAATGCCTTTGTATTTATGAATTAAATTCGATTTCGTTAGGCGCACAGATGTGTGCCCAAAGGAGGTGTTGCATCCAAAAAGGAACCGCTATATTTTTCGTTTGTATGCAATACTTGACCTGTCTCCAAACCTTTCTCCTAAGAAGGAGGAGGCTTGGAATCTTACTCCCATTGCCTTGTAGGGAAGGGGGTTAGGGTTAGGTCATTGGACTAAATCCAGAAGCACTATATATGACTTTGCTAAAAGTCATTACGTAGTTACGAAAACCTTTTGCTGGGTTACCTATTGGGTAGCAGCACTCTATAGCAGTTCTGAATTGATGCTTTTTCTTGTGGGATGGGCATCTTTTGCCCGTCCTTTGTATTTTCGGGCGAGCAAGATGCTCACCCTACAAGATTCATCCGTTAATTCAGCTGCACCGGAAGTAATAACTATCTTATCTATGCAGTTACTACATTATCTAGTAGTCTGCCAACCCAAAATTGCTAAGTTTGGACTGGGAAAAGGGGACTGGGGTTGGGGGAAGGAATTAAAACCTTTTCCCTTTTCCCCTTACCCTTTACCCCGCCAAGTTTCCTTCGCGAACTACTAGATGGGAAGGTTGGGGAATTTGCATAGCCAGCGCTTTACCGATTTCTAGAGAAGATGTGGCAGCAGGAGAAGGAGCATTGCAAACATGAATGGAGTTTTGACCGGAAACAATCAAAAAGTCTTCTACAAGCTTGCCATCGTTCATTAAAGCTTGAGCGCGGACTCCTGCATGGGTGGGAACTAAGTCTTCTGCTTGCACTTCTGGAATGAGTTTTTGCAAACTTTTAACGAAGGCTGCTTTGCTAAAGGAACGAATAATTTCTTGGATACCTTCATCGGCGTGTTTTGCTGCCAATTTCCAGAAACCAGGATAGGTGATAACTTCCAGAAAATCGCCTAAGTCAAAGTCAGTTTTTTTGTAACCTTCGCGTTTGAGCGACAGAACCGCGTTTGGCCCTGCATGAACGCTACCATCAATCATTTTGGTAAAGTGGACGCCCAGGAAGGGAAAATCTGGGTTAGGAACTGGGTAAATTAGTGTCTTGACCAGATAGCGTTTTTCTGGGGTGAGTTCGTAGTATTCTCCCCGGAATGGAACTATTTTTGCTTGGGGTTCAACTTGACCTAATTTGGCGGTGCGATCGCTATGCAATCCAGTACAATTAATTACAAAGCGGGTTTCAAAGCTACCTTTGTTTGTTTGCAGTATTTGATTTTTACCACTTGGGGAGATTTTCAGTACTTTTGTATTTAGGTGTAAATGTCCCCCCTGCTGTTGAATTAGCTGGGCATATTTCAAACAAACTTGCTTGTAATTAACAATACCAGTTGAGAATACCCGCACCCCACCTACACATTTTACGTGAGGCTCAATTTCCTTGACTTCTTCGGGGCTAATTCTCTGGACTTCTATGCCATTTTCTAAGCCGCGTTGGTAGAGATTTTCTAAGCGTGGTAGTTCTTTTTCTTCAGTTGCGACAATTACTTTACCACACACTTCATGTTCAATTCCATACTCTTGACAGAATTCCACCATTGAGCGAGAACCGTCACGACAAAATTTAGCTTTGAAACTCCCCGGCTTGTAATAAATACCAGAATGAATCACTCCGCTATTATTGCCTGTTTGGTGAAAAGCCCATTGACTCTCTTTTTCTAGTACTAAAATATGTGCATTGGGATAGCGTTTTCCTAAAGCCAATGCTGTCGAGAGTCCAACTATTCCCCCACCTATAATCGCAAAATCATACATTAGTATTATCGCACTTCAAGTTATAGTAAATCTATTTTGTCATTGGGCATTGGGGTGGTGGGGTGTAATTCTCTCCCCATCTCCTACCATACCCTCCAAGGAGCTTGATTGCTATTCCATAGCCCTTCGAGGTAGTTTTTATCGCGTAAAGTATCCATCGGTTGCCAAAAACCATGATGTTTGAAAGCAGATAGCTGTTCCATATCAGCTAGCTTTTCTAATGGCTCTTGCTCCCAGACGGTAGAGTCATCAGCAATCAAGTTTATCACTTCTGGTTCTAGAACAAAATAACCGCCATTAATCCAAGCGCCATCACCTTCAGGTTTTTCCCGGAAACTGGTGATTTTAGTTTGCTCATATCCTAAAGAAATAGCACCAAAACGTCCTGCGGGTTGAACGGCGGTGAGTGTTGCTAAAGTATTTTGTTCTTTATGAAATTTAACTAGCTCGGTGATATTTATATCACTGACACCATCACCATAGGTAAAGCAAAAAGTCTCATTTCCAACATGTTCGCTGATTCGTTTTAGACGTCCACCTGTCATTGTATGGTCACCTGTATTTACTAAGGTGACACGCCAAGGTTCAGCATACCCAGAATGGACATTCATCTGGTTAAATCGCATGTCAAAAGTAACATCCGACATGTGTAAAAAGTAGTTAGCAAAATACTCTTTAATGATGTAACCTTTGTAACCACAACAAATAATGAAATCATTAATACCGTGGGCAGAGTAAGTCTTCATTATGTGCCATAAAATTGGCTTACCACCAATCTCAACCATCGGCTTGGGTCTGATACTAGTTTCTTCACTGAGGCGTGTACCAAGCCCTCCAGCCAAAATTACCGCTTTCATGCAATTACCTCGGAGGTTTGTAGGGATATTATTATTTGACTTTACTGAGATGAAGAGGATGCACTTGGATGGAGAAAAATTGATTTCTAATTTGTTTTTCTCAGTCAATAATCTAACTATAATTTGCGGCAAAATTATGAAGAAGATATAAAATAAAATCTTTTCTATATAAAAGCTGTATGAATATCTATACAACAGAATTCAGAAGTCAAAATGGGCTATGCTCCGCTGCGGTAACAGCAGTTAGAATAAATCATGTAAGTATAAAAATCCACGTAATTTTAGGTACATAAATCCTTCTAAATTCTGACAAATAATGCCTTGATTCTTTTTTAATGGATTACTCAATTGAACAAAAATGTCACATATAAAACAATACGATTTTCCTTAAGTGAATCGTATTGACATATACAGTAAATTTCAACTTGATGAAGTAGACATCCTAAGTTTTGAAGCGATGACTAAAGCCCAAGACGGTTCAGTTAAGGTTAAAACTTTTTGTCAAAGTTATTTTTTTAACGAACCGCATACCGTTACAGCAAAGCAACCTACGCGCCAGCCAGCGTCTCCTAGAGAAGAGAAGTACGCGAAGGAAGAGAGTAGCCTCTCAATACGGTTCGGTTAAGCCAATAGACGGCGATTTATCGCGTCTTTGTGATTTAGAATTTTCATCAAAAAGCCCTAACCGAACTGTATTAAGTAGCTCCTTCGCAACGCGAGGGGTACACTTAGGGATTTCCAACTAAAAAAATATTCCATCGTTGTGTATGCAGAGGAGGCAGAGGAGAAAGAATCTGCCACTATGAAAATCGGATAATTTATTTTCTGAAAGTCCCTTACTATGGGAATCATAACTAATTACCCGGATAAAAAATAATTAGGGTTAGCTTGTGCTAACCCTAATTAGGCTTGATTTATTAAATCAAAACCAATAAATATGAAAGTAACAAAACTTTCTTATTTTTAATTGACTTTTTCCAAACTAGTTGGGTTTTGGAATAAAGGATCGCATTTGTTTTCGACAACTACACACATATTACTGAGTGCTTGCTGATAATTATCCATATCATCTTGCTCAAGAAATATTTTAGCTGCTGTCTGTAAATCTTGGATCGCCTTTGTTTGATTTTGGTTAGATTGACTACCACCATATTGTGCTAGTTCATAACGAACCATACCTCGTTTGAGATAGACTTTCGCTAATTTGGGGCTGATGATTAATGCTTGATTAAAGTCAGCGATCGCCTGACTATATTCTTGCTCATAATTACTGCTATATTGGGCAATTTGATAATAAACAACACCGCGTTGAAAGTAAGCTTCTGCTTTGGATAGATTCAGCTTGATTGCCTGAGTAAAATCCGCGATCGCTCTTTTGTAAGCTTGTTGAGATTCACCGCTATATTTTGCCATTTGACCGCGGACAATTCCGCGTCTGATATAAGCTTCCACTTCATGACTATCAAGACCAATAGCACGATTATAATCGGCGATCGCTAGATTATATTCTGTATCAGGATCGTTGCTATATTCGGCAAGCATATAGCGGGCATTTCCCCGATTTACTAGAGCTTTGATTTCATCGGGCTTGATTTTCAGGGCTTGGCTGTAATCTGCAACTGCTCCTTCGTAGTCTTTCATGTTGTAACGAGCATTACCACGATTTACAATTGCTCTAGCATGTTTAGGTTCTTGTTCGATCGCCTGGCTAAAATTGGCAATTGCTTTTTCATAGTCTCGCAATTTGTAAGCAAGATGACCCTGCTGATAGTAATCAGCGAAGCTGAGTTTATTAGTTCCCTGGCCAGATTTCAATGATTGCTGAGTGTAAGCATTGTGGGAAACTAACGGCTCAGTAAATTTAATCATTAAGTCTGCATATCCCAATCCCAATAAACTAAAACCCAACAAGCAAAAAACAACTGGGGACAATTTTGACTTTTTCGGTCTGTAAGTTCCACCGGTTGGTGTCATTGGTTGCCAATAATTCGCTAGGTGCGATGACATGACTCCTTGTGGCAAACGTGGTGTTTGATTGTAGCGCTTTCTGGGTTTGATTCGCGGTTGTAAATGTTCTCTGGCTTCGATGGCTCGATGTGATGGAAAGGGGTCGCGTCCACCTAATCGCACGCTACGTTCACACCACGGACAACTACGCATGTGGTTGTTGTAGCGATGTTGGGGATTAGTTGTGCAGGTAATCAGGGAATCTTCGGCTTCGGCGATGGCTGAGAGCCAAGTTTGGGCGCTGGGGCGTAGCAATGGGTTGTTGTGACCGTCTTCAAAACAACGGACAAATAATTCTTGTAAGCTGGGATGAAGAATTTCCCAAGGAGGTGCGATGGGTGTAGGTAGGTACGGTACGCGTCGCTGTTGGCTGTAAGTGAAATGACCGGATGCAATGCGTGCTTCGTAAGGTGGTGGCTCAATGGCGCCTTGAAAAATTCCTGAAAATGGATGCGTCCCTTCCATTAACAGTTGAAATAACAGCACCGCTAACCCAAATAAATCGTGAGAAATTTCGCGATCGTGTTGGGCAAATGTTTTATTTTGTAGTTCTGGTGGAGTAAACTCTGGTTTACCGACTGGGCAGCGATAAACAACGTTAGTGGTTGGGTTCGTGACCTGGAAAGAGTCAGTATCTATCAAGGTCACCAATGCTGTGTCACTGACAAGGATGTTTGACTCATTCACATCCCCAATGCAATATCCGCTAGCGTGCAAAGCAGCAATTGCTGCCGCCAGGTTACGAGCCGTGCGGAGCAGGTACTGATAGTTAAATAAGGGGCAGTGTTGGCGTCGGGTTCTGGGATTATAAAAGTCGATGATTGGACGCATTCCCTGAATCCGTGGCATTAAAAAGCCCAGGATGCCTTTGCTACCATCTGTTGCTTGCAATAAATCCTCTGGCCAAGCAATGGAGATATGCCCTAAACTAGCCGTGGGGTTTTCCGGTGGGTTGGCAAGCATCGCTTGCAGTTTCTCGGCATGGGCAGTGGTTGGTTTGTGGTAAATCTTGGCTACCAAGTTGCCATCAGATGGCACTGCATAAACACAAGCTTCACCGCCACGCCCCAAAGCCAGACTCAGACTGAGGATTTCTTTTTTAGGAGAACAACGTAGTACCTGCATAGTCAATTACCGCTAACGGGAGTTATTTAAAATCTCAAACTTTTAAAGTTAATGCTTATGAGTTGTTGAATGCAGCTATAATCAGCGTCAAATCATCATCAGTGCGTTGAGTAATGCGCTCTGAGCGTAAAAATTTTACCAACTGCTCCTTTGCTGCCGTCTTATCCTCGGCATTGGCTACAAATTCAAACAGCGGGAAAAAGAATGGTTTGTGCGGTTCGCCAACAACCATATTTAAAGCCAGCATTTGTAACCCGTCAGTAATTATACCAACATTTACTATGTCTGTACGCCACAATCTCATCTGAGCTGTGTCTAAGGCCGTAGGCGAGGTCAAAAAAGTGGTTTCGTTGATGTATTCGCCGCTGTCAGGCATGGTGAGTGCCAGAAGATTGCCTGTACGATCTTTTGCCACTGCTAAACCATCACCTATTTGTGCTACAGCCACAACTTCTGGTGTGGCGATGGTGATAATTAAGGTAGTTGCTAAGTCGTGAGGTTGTTTTTCACAAGCAACAGCCTCGTTCTCAATAGCTTTTTTGGCGGCTAGCATGGCATCATTTAAAAGCGATCGCACATGAGCATCATTAGTCAAAGTACTTCGTGTGAGTCCTTTAGTCGAAAGGTTTTCAATTGCTGTCTCCACAGCAATCATCGCTCCCACTTTTCCTTGACTTGCAGAACCAGCGCCATCTGCTGCGGCCGCTACTAAAATGTCATCTGACAACATCTGCCAATGATGGGCATCCTGACATAACTGTTTGTTTTTTAAGTGACTTGTTCCACATACTGACGCAGCCACAATCCGCCATTGAGCAATCTGTTTTGATATGTTCATAGATTTTGTTCCAACAGCTGACTGTGTAAACATCAAGCTGCGATTTTTAATTAAACAGTCCCCCAACCAATCGGCGGTAGTGCTACCTGTTCGTCCACCTGGGAATGTGAAACAGCTGACATACTAGTTGACAGCCAGACAAACATTTCAATAAAGTTTAGCCCTTTGAGTTTCAAGGGAGTACGCACAGCTATTTGATTTAACCGCGTCATATTCGCATTTTCTACACCTACTGTAAAAAATGCTACTCGCTTATTAGCTTCATCTCCTTGTAGCCTCTGGGATGCTTGTTCTACCACTTGATCTAACTCACCTTGCGGTTCCCCATCGGTAATCATAAATACCCAAGGACGATAGTAAGCAATACCATTGGCACGATACTGAGATTTCCGCTCTTGAATTATGTCCAAAGCTTTATGAATTCCTGCACCCATTGTAGTCAATCCTTGGGCTGTCAAAATCGGCGGATTGAATTGATCCGCAGTCACAAAATCTTGTACTACATTGATATTAGTATCAAACGTGACGATCGCCACTTCTACCCGTCTCGCTGCCAAAGAATTTTTGACTAATTCATCCTTTAAGCTTAATAAACCCTGATTTAAAGCCTCAATCGGATCTCCTTGCATTGAGCCAGATGTATCTAGTAACAGTACACACGGACAACGTGGTTCCGGGTTCTCAGCAAATTCTACAACTTCATCAAGTCTTAATGTGTCATGCATAACTTTTTGTGTTATGTTAAAGTCCAAAGTTTTATTTCCCTTTTTTGCAAAAGTATATAGTTTCAGTCACTTAGGGGACTACAGATATAGTATCTAGTGGTAGATCC
This sequence comes from Nostoc sp. C117, assembly GCF_043099735.1. Lineage (NCBI taxonomy): Bacteria > Bacillati > Cyanobacteriota > Cyanophyceae > Nostocales > Nostocaceae > Nostoc > Nostoc sp. C117. Next base: position 6,908,918 of record NZ_CP170991.1, on the reverse strand, counting down.
TCTAATTGTCATTAAACAAATTATTTTCACCAAATTCTTTACATATTTAACGAGAGATTGAGTGGGGTCTAGTTTAGCAAAAAAGAGTTTATCAAAACTCAGCATTACCTGTTGTAGTAAATCTACCAAAAACTTATATCTATCAAACCTAGAGTACAATAAATACGTAAACTTTCCTAGATAAGTTTTTAAAGATTTTATGTAGGAGAATCGTTTCTTTATAGAAAAATAATTAACCATAATTAAAAGCATTAGATTTAGCACTGTAACTGTGAGAACTTTCAATCAACTTCCTTCAGAAATGAATGGGCATAAATCAACGTAATTATGAAAGACTTGGGTAAAAATTTATCAATTGTGAGTAAAGTTAAAACTAAGCAACATCTACTGATAATATAGTTACATTTATTTATGTCTAGCTACTTAATTATTCAATCAAACCAAAAGTATAAAATACAACTACTGTAATTCGTTTGAATGACTGGAATTACTTGCATAGCAGGGGTTGGAGGAAAGAAGATAAGATATGTGTACTGAGTTTTTTCCCAAATCAAATACGAATCCTATTCCTATATAGAGTTACAAAAATTATAAATTTTAATATACATTACATATTTAAAAGAAATAATTTGTGCATAGAGAAATCTTACAAAGAAGAAAATACTTCATAGCTGATATTTTTAATTTACAAATGTTCGGTTGCTAATTCCGCAAAAAAAGTTGAAAAATATGAATAATTCAGGTGTATTTACAAAACTACGTCCAATAAGTTTGTTAAGACAGTTATCTAATTGTTCTGACAGTACTTGTTTGCAAGCATTGAGTAACTCAGTTGCTTGGTCGATTTACTTAGAACAGGGCAAAATAACCTACGCTACCCATTCAGTAGAACCTTTTGATCGATTAGAACGTCATTTGCGTCGCCTTAGCCACCAAATTCCACTACTTACCAATGAGGTTCGCGTACAACTTCGCCTCATATTTGAACTTGACTCACACAGTCAGTTAATCGGGCATAACAGTGAATCGACAAGCCAGCCTCCTGAATATCAAGCAATATACTGGCTTGTTAGTCAAGAACATTTACATTCTACACAAGCAGCTGTTTTGATTCAAGAATTAGTTAAAGAGGTAATTGAATCATTTCTACTAATCAAAGAAGGTACTTATGAATTAACAGAAGCACTGTATAAAATGCCAAAAATTTGCAGGTTAGATGTAGAAAAACTTTTAGAACGCTGCCAAGCAAGATTAGAGAATTGGCAGTCTTTTGTTCCACAAATTTCCTCTCCATATCAACGCCCACATATGTTGGCTGACAGCAAATTTCCGGAAAAAGATTTACCAAATCTCCACCAGATAACTAACTGGATGAAAGGTTTTAGTCTTTGTCATTTAGCTGCGATTTTGAATCAAGATGAAATTCAACTAGCTCGTCAATTATACCCTTACATCGTTAATGGGGAAATTATTTTACATGAACCAGATCCACCATTTGATAGATTACCAAAGATATTGGAAGAAGGATGTCTACGACGGTCTACGCCTACGCTTTTCCCAAAATTAATTACAGAATTAGTTAATACTAAACAAGAAGTAAATACTACTATCAATACTTTTCCAAATCTTCATGAAGAAAATATAGCTTCTGTTGAGCGATTACCACAGATTTCTACTCCTGCAAAAGAAAAATTTCAAGAACCAACAATATCAAATAACATAAATTCTCCTGCACAAAGAGTAACGGCTGCTACTATCAGTGCCCCAAAAGTCCACAAAATAGTTTCTGTAGATGATAGTCCCACGATTCTTAAAGAAATTAGCCATTTTTTAGAAAATGAGAATTTTTCTGTAGTTACTATCAACGATCCAGTAAAAGCCGTTTTGTCTATTATCAGGCACAAACCAGACTTAATTTTACTGGATCTAAATATGCTTGGAATTGATGGTTATGAATTGTGTAAAATTATACGAAATAACTCGATATTTAAGCGAACTCCCATTATCTTTGTCACTGGGAATAAAGGAATTATAGACAAAGTAAAAGCCAGATTGGTAGGGGCATCTGGATATCTAACCAAACCGTTTACTCGTGCCGAATTACTGAAAATTATTTTCAGCCATTTAACTTAAATAAATCAATAGACTAACTTCTTTTTAGTAGGAATAAATTAATATGGCTACAGTTTTAGTTGTGGAAGATACTCCTTCTCAGTTGGAGTTAATCAATTTTTTTTTAAGAGATAGTGGACACACAGTAATTAAAGCTTATGATGCCAAAGATGGTATGACCAAAGCAATCAATCACCAGCCTGATGCAATAATTACTGATGTGGTAATGCCAGAAGTTAGCGGTTTTGAATTTTGTCGCCAACTCAAAAGAAATCCAGCAACTAAAAAAGTTCCAATTATTATTTGTAGTTCTAAAAATCAGCCCATAGACAGGATTTGGGGGATGCGACAAGGTGCAGACGTTTATTTAACTAAGCCTTTTACCAGACAACAATTATTACATGCTCTCAAGTCTCTTGTGGAGTGAGGTAGGGCAGTGGAGGATAAGCAAGCAGAGGGGCAAAGGAGTGTAGGAGATATGAATACTACGTAAGCGTTTCGTTGATTTGGAATGGGTGGTTTATTTCCGCGGTGCTGTACTAGAGACTTGGAGAAGTTAAGACAGTGGAAAATTACGAACTAGGAACTACGAACTAACTAAACCAGCTTCAAAAATCTGGTTTGGGGTGAGATTCAATTCGGGAAAAGTTTGGGAGATGAGACGATCGCTATCTCGAAATTTACTGATTTGATATTCCCCATCAACCAAGTTACAGACAGAGATTGTCGGTTGTTTGGGGTTGCCAATAAAATTACGTCCACCCAAGGCGGCATAATCGACAATCCAGTATTCGAGGATACCCATCTCTTCATAGTCAGCATATTTCAAGTGGTAATCGTCCCGCCAGTTGGTTGATACAACCTCAATTAATAGAGGTATTGATGCACCCAAACTCAGAGTAGATTGTTTTTTCCACAACGGTTCATTTGCCAGATTTGCCCGATTTAGTACCAACACATCTGGAAAGTAACCCGAATCTTTTTCCAGAGGTCTAACTATAACTTGGTTAGGGACAATGTAGGGTAGTCCTAAACGTTTGATTTCAAAAGGAATTTCAATACCTAAAAAACCTTTAACTTCTTCGTGTTCCCCTACTGGTTGTGCCATTTCCACGATTTCCCCATTATGTAGTTCGTAGCGTAGACCTGAATTTTCACGTAGGCGATCGACAAATTTCTCAAAGGTTACTAGCTTGGGTATGGCTTTAGTCATAGATGATAGAGAATTAATCCTTTGGAAATATTATCTCTAATCTAGGAGACTGAAACAATATTTACCTATGCAACCAGATAAGCTTGAAAATGTCTGAGAAAATTGTACAGACTAAATGGAGTAAGGCTTGCCAAAACACCAAAGCTTTAGAAAACTAAAACCAGGGGCAAATAACTTTTAACTTTTAACTTTTAAATTTTATGAAAGCACTTGGTATTGACTTAGGCACAACAAATTCCGAAGTGGCGATTGTCGAAAACGGACAAGTGCGGGTATTACCAGGAGAAGATGGCAACCTGAGGTTATGTAACTTCTCAGGCGATCGCCCTTAAGAAATCAGAATTCGCCCAAAATCTTGTAAAATCCTGCTTAAAACCTACCTTATTAATGCAGGAAAATCAATTTAAAAAATAAATTATTCTCCTAGCTCAAAAAGGTATATCAGTCCAGTAATTATCGTTAAATGCTGAAGCAAACTTTTCCTTCCCCTGAAGCACTCCGACGCTTCCCTTTTGGTCTGGCTGATATTGCCCTCATTCTTGGCACATTGGTACTGCTGGCGCTGATTGCACGTGTCGGTGCTGGAACGTTGGTGAGCTTTGTCCCACCAGATGTAGTCCCAGGTATCAGCCTTGACCCGCGTAATCTACCCTATTACGCTGGGCGCTCAACCCTGCGAATGTTTATTGCCCTGTTTTACTCAACGCTGTTCACCTTAATGTATGGTTACGTTGCTGCCAAAAGCCGACGTGCCGAACGGGTTTTGATTCCGTTACTCGATATCTTGCAGTCAGTTCCAGTACTAGGCTTTTTGTCCATTACGGTTACAGGTTTTATTGCCCTATTTCCTGGAAGCCTATTAGGACTGGAAGCAGCATCGATTTTTGCGATTTTCACCAGCCAGGTCTGGAACATGACCTTTTCCTTTTACCACTCACTGAGAACACTACCACCGGAACTGGATGAGGCCGTCAGGCTCTATCGGTTGTCGGGATGGCAGCGGTTCACCAAGCTGGAATTTCCGACGGCCATGATTGGGCTGCTTTGGAATGCCATGATGAGTTTTGGCGGTGGCTGGTTTTTTGTCGCAGCGAGTGAAGCTATTAGCGTTCTGAATCAGCAATACACATTACCAGGAATTGGTTCCTATGTTGCAGCCGCAGTTGCAGCCAAGAATTTACCTGCCTTGGGTTGGGCGCTATTGGCGATCGCTCTAGTAATTGTTCTGGTAAATCAACTATTTTGGCGACCGTTAGTCGCTTGGGCAGATAAGTTCCGGTTGGAACAGAGTGCAGCAGCACAAGCGCCCGAATCCTGGGTTTACGATCTGCTCAAAGCAGCCCGAATTCCTCGTTTGTTGGGACGGGCACTAACTCCTTTGGCTGAAACTATCAACCGCATTCTCTCATCGCTAACACCACCTCGAACTCCCCGAATTCTGGAAACTGGTGGGTCACAAATCGCAGATCGCGTCTACAACTCAATCCTCCTAGCTTTGATTGGTGGGCTGTTGGTTGTCGGGTTGCACTTCATTTTCACAACAGTAGGACTGGGTGAAGTCTTCAAGACCTTTGGGCTAGGATTACTCACTCTGTTACGTGTACTGGTATTGCTGGTATTTTCAACTCTGGTTTGGACACCTATTGGAGTAGCCATTGGGTTTAATCCGCGACTGGCCAGTTTGTTGCAGCCCGTGGTGCAATTCCTGGCTTCTTTTCCAGCAAACTTTATCTTTCCCTTCGCTACGCTCTTTTTTATCCGTTCCCATATCAGCATTGATTGGGGTAGTATTTTCTTGATGTCCCTCGGTGCCCAGTGGTACATCCTGTTCAACTCCATTGCTGGAGCAATGAGCGTCCCAACGGATTTGCGCGAGATGGCAACCAGCCTCGGTTTGCGTGGTTGGTTGCTGTGGCGCAAGTTAATCATTCCCGGCATCTTCTCCGCCTGGGTAACAGGTGGTGTCACTGCCACTGGTGGCGCATGGAACGCCAGCATTGTCTCCGAGGTTGTCGCTTGGGGACAAACCACCCTGACTGCTAGCGGATTGGGAGCATATATTGCTCACGCAACAGGAGCAGGTGACTGGCCTCGGATTACCTTAGGGATTGGCATGATGAGTCTATTCGTTGTTGGGCTCAACAGAGTTTTTTGGCGGCGACTGTATGAGCTAGCGGAAACCAAATACCATCTCTAAACCATCGCTCGCTAGAGGAGCAAGCATGACTTCTACACAAGTTACTAATAATGTCCTAATCGCTGTCGAGCAGGTCAATAAGAGTTTTCCGCTACCAGAGAGCAAAGGAGAGTTTAAGGTTCTCCGCAACATTAATCTGACGGTAGATGCGGGCGAAGTATTAGCGTTGCTGGGGCGCAGTGGCAGTGGCAAAAGTACGTTACTGCGGATTATGGCAGGCCTAATTCCACCAAGTGAAGGCAGGGTGATTAGCAATAATAAACGCCTACAAGGTGCCAACCCAGATGTCACAATGGTATTTCAAAGCTTTGCACTGTTACCGTGGCTGACAGTACAGGAAAACGTCGAGTTAGGTCTAGATGCCCAAGGTGTTGGTCGGGATGAGCGACGACAACGAGCGCTGAAAGCCATTGACTTGGTAGGCTTAGATGGTTTTGAAAGTGCCTATCCCAAAGAATTGTCTGGGGGAATGAGGCAGCGGGTTGGCTTTGCCAGGGCATTTGTGCTGGAGCCACAAGTACTATTTATGGATGAGCCATTCAGCGCCCTAGATGTGTTGACGGCTGAGAACCTGCGGGGTGAAATTGATGATTTATGGAATGCTGGTACTTTTCCCTCCAAAAGCATTTTGATTGTCACCCATAACATTGAAGAAGCGGTATTCCTGGCAGATCGGGTAATTATTTTGGGATCGAATCCGGGGCATATTCGCGGTGAGGTTGTGATTGATTTGCCGCGGCCTCACGATCGCACCAGTATCCGCTTCAAATCGCTGATAGATTATATCTACACGGTGATGACTAACCCAGAAGTTGAAGTGAGCGGGGCAGTTGCAGCATCCATATCACCTATACAAGTATCGCCATCACCTGGGGCAATCCAACAATCACCCTATGCAAAACCCTTTCCCCATGCACGAGTCGGCGGCATTAGCGGTCTGCTGGAGTTAATTGTGGATCAACCAGAGGGCAAAGATGATATTCCCCGCTTGGCAGAAAGAATCCGCCTCGCTGTAGACGATCTCCTGCCGATCCTGGATGCAGCTGTGATGCTGGGGTTTGCTAAGGTTGCAGAGGGAGATGTCAAGCTGACCGAAATTGGGCAAGATTTCGCAACCACAACCATTCTCCGCAGTAAAGACCTGTTTCGCCAACAGGTGTTGGAAAATGTACCAGTTGTAGTCAGCATGGTGCAGACGTTGCGGGAAAAACGAAATCGGTCAATGCGAGCGGATTTCTTTATCGATTTACTTGATGAATACTATCCCCATGAAGAAGCGGAGCGACAATTTGCCACAGCTGTAGATTGGGGGCGTTATGCTGAATTGTTTGAGTATGATGCCAGTGAAGATAGACTCTATCTTCCAGAGACAGCAGCAACGGAAAGTAGTAGTTTGTCAAGCGAAGTTTGAAGGGTAAATAAACTAAGTTAAGACTTTTTGTCAAAACTGTATTGGGTTATAAGCTGTTACGCATGATGACTGTTAACTGTTAACTGTTAACCGTCAACAGTCAACGAGCATCAAAAGTCTTTATATACTTGAGACGCGCATCAGGTCTGGCTAATCACTTATTATTAAAATCTTCCTAGATCCCCATATCAGGCAGAATGATAAGTCTTCAACCAGACATGATATTAGTTTTTACAAAAACTTAATATTTCTCAACTAAGTTTCAAAAAAATTGGCATTGAGTTCATAATTATTAAGAGCGATCGCTTTGTAAAGGTTAGTTGATATTTCTTGTCAAACTGCTGGTGAAGTTACAAACTAAGAAATACAACACACGCAATTATTTTATGACTGCTATTTCTAGCGTTGAATTCAAACGGCCAATTTGGCAAACTGCGATCGTATTGACTTTGGGCTTTTGGCTCAGTGCTAGTCTAGTTTTAGACTGGGTAATTATGCCTAGTCTTTATGTTTCTGGTATGATGAGCCAAGCTGGTTTTACGACAGCAGGGTATGCGATTTTTTGGAACTTTAATCGCATGGAATTATTATCTGCGGCTGTAGTATTGACTGGGGCACTAGCTTTAGGCAAAACCCAATATCATTGGCGTATTGGCAGTATTGTTTTATCTGTGCTGCTGCTAACTATAGCTGTGCTTGACACCTATTTTTTAACTCCGCAAATGTGCGCTATCGGAGTTCAACTCAACTTATTTGAAGCTGCTGCTGCTATTCCTTCGACAATGAATTTACTGCACGGTGGTTATTGGCTACTGGAATTAGTTAAGTTGGTGGTAGGCGGTACACTTTTAAGCTGGTGCTGGCGGGAACAATTTTAATTAGATAGTCAAGTATAACGGCGAGAATGTCCACTTTTAAATCTCACACCCAAGACGCAAAGATATTCTTTGCGTCTTTTTGGTAAATATTCATAAATGTGATGTCCACCACGAGCTATACCTAAGTGTAGGATTTTCTATTTATATTTGTGATTTTTAAAACCTTCTACTTTTAATCATTCAGTTCTTTCTAAGTGGAATTAAATACAAGATATTTCAAGTTGCTGAACTACATAAACTATGTCTATTACTCAGTCATAAAGCTAGTTTTATATGTAAATTTTTACTTTTACTGTAAGCGTACAAACTAACTTTTACTGAATATTTTCACTCTTTCCGGACATCTGAATAAATAAACATTTATAACAATAGTCTGCAATATGCTATTAATTAATTTTCATATTTACTTTACTGATTTATCATGAAGTTTATATATTTCTGCTAACTTTCTTTGAAAATTATAGTAACCTGAATTTTAGTGAGTACGTTACTTGCGATCTACCATCGACCTAAAAATTGTTATTTTTCAGGTATGTACCACAATTCAAGAATTTTGCTGTAAGTTCTTGAGTTTATTACGCAACATTGTCTACGGTGACTATTTATCCCCAGACAAGATTAGAACCATTTTTCAGGACTTATGACGAGATTCCCTAGTGCTGAGTCAGTCGCCTGTGCATCTCACTACACATCATCATGGCGTCGATTTAGTCGGAAGTTACCATTCTTGTTTTGCAACTCATACCTTTGCTAAATCCCTACACAGGTAAATTCTACAATGGCAAATCTAAGTAAGATATTGAAGTTATTCAATGCTTAGTTTTAAAGGATACTTTTCCTGAATGCAGTTTCTGTTAGGAAAAAACTTGTGCTAAAAGTATCTACTAGCAACCTTTTACCGATTTTACTTCATCGGTTAGTGCTTGCAATTTTAGCATATTAAATACGGATATTAGTGATACTTTTACGACTGATGGGCGAGAGCCAATGGTCTATGCGTCGCACTTGAGTTACTGTTAGATTGGCTAGATTAACGAAAGATACAGAAAATGAATCTAATTTTTGAAATACTATTTCCTGACGATAGTCAGGTCATTTTGCTATTGGACAATAGCATCTAAATGGATTTATTTAGTTGTATTTGTGCATTATAGCTTACCAGAAATTGGTTAATTAGGTGTTGGGGGTGTGAAATCTCTGTACTAACTTAAATGTGACCGCTATATTTATCTGAACAGTGCTTCTAATTAATTGTCGCCATGAATTCCGAAAAGGTAATTCATTAATTTTGCTTGCAAACAAATATTAATTTTATTCTAGAGCCATTCCAATGAAGACACTTCCCATTAGTAGATACAGGTTTTTCCAAAAGCTCCAGCCCCTATCTCTATTAAAAAAAATCACTAGCAAGTCGGTTACTGGTTGTTTACAAGTATTTAGTACCTCAGGTTCTTGGTCAATATATGTAGACGAGGGGAAACTAATTTATGCGTGCTACTCCGAGAAAATGTTTGAGCCGCTTTATAGAAATTTGCAACGCTTGAGTCAGCAAATTTCTACTCTCCCTGATGGAATTAAAGAACAGCTGCGCGCAATATTTGAAACTGGTATTGAGAATCAAGCAATACCGAACCCAGATTATCTAGCTATTTGCTGGTTAGTCAATCAAAAATATATCAGCTCCTCTCAAGCAGCAATACTAATAGAGCAATTGGCGCTAGAAGTTCTAGAGTCATTTCTGAACTTACAAGAGGGAAGTTATGAATTTATCCCTGAAAGCTTTTTGGATGACATGCCAAAGTTTTGTCATCTAAATCTCCGTTTACTAGTTGAACGATGTCAAACACCCCGAACCTTTAGCCTCTCTGAAAAAGAAGCCTCTCGTAGAGAAATGATTTATCGGCAAACATCGCCAACTTATAAATCAGACCCGTCACAACTGTTTCAAATAAATGAGCTACAACCTAAAGCCAAAACTGGACAAAAGTTGCCTAGACCATACAACGGTAATAACTCACCAACATATATTATTAATACTACTAATAATAGCGGTCAGCAAATCATACAACCCCCTACTAACAAAAAAATCTACACAATCTTCTGTATTGATAATAGTCCTACAGTATTGAATACGATTAAAAGTTATTTAGATGAGCAAACCTTTTCTGTTGTTGGAGTTACTGATTCTTTCAAAGCTTTAATGCACATTATCCGGACAAAACCTGATATAATTTTGTTGGATATTTCCATGCCTAATTTAGATGGATATGAACTATGCTCTTTGTTGCGTAAACACTCACACTTTAAAAATACACCTGTGATTATGGTGTCAGAAAAATCAGGATTTCTAGATAGAGCTAAAGCTAAGATAGTTAGGGCTTCAGGTTATTTAAGCAAGCCTTTTACACAAGGAGATCTACTAAAAGTAATATTTAAACATATAAAATAATTAATCCTATATACAATAGCTACTCTTAAATAAGAAAGATATTTTTTTGGAGGTTTAAGGTTGAGTATTACCTGGGTGGTAACTATTCTGCTTAATGTCATATTTACCTGAGCTTTACTTTCAACAAGCTTTACGCCAACCATCAAACTGGACGACAACCAGACAGAATTTCGTGCATCTTTACTACTTGTCCAATTACTGCGATCGCCGGCGCACCAAATCCAGTCTGTTCTACTTGTTCTACAATTGTCTCCAATGTTCCAATCAATTCTTCTTGTTCTGGGCGGGTACCCCAACGCACCAAACCAATAGGCGTTTCTAAACTCAACCCAGCCCTACTTAATTCTTCCACTATGTAAGGCAGATTATGAATTCCCATATAAATCACTATCGTTTCAGAACCGTGGGCGATCGCATTCCAATTTACTATCGGTCTATATTTACCTGATGCTTCGTGACCAGTAACAAATGTAACTGACGAACTATATAGCCGATGAGTCAAAGGTATACCTGCATAGGCTGCGGCAGCAATTCCCGATGTGATGCCAGGCACAACCTCAACGGGAATCCCCGCATTGACTAATTCTGCCATTTCCTCGCCACCGCGACCAAAGATAAACGGATCGCCACCCTTTAAGCGGACTACTATGGCATGATCCTGGGCTTTATCAATCAGCAATTGAGTTGTTTGTTCTTGCAATAAAGAATGTCTCCCAGCACGTTTACCAGCGTTAATTCGATCGGCTTGGGGATTAATCATTGCTAGAATTGCTGGACTCACCAAAGCATCATAGATGACTACATCTGCACATTCCAATAAACCTTTCGCCTTCAGGGTTATGAGTCCTGGATCTCCTGGCCCCGCACCTACTAAATAAACCTTTCCCAAATACTTGTTCCTCTCTGTGATTGTGCGGTTCATTTCTCTGTTAAATCCACAATTAAATCGGCTAATTCTGCACTTACTCCCAAAGGTTCTGCTAAGTGAAAAGTTACCGCCGAGAATTGTAATTTTAGCTTTTCTAGTGAAGTAGCGATCGCATCGGTTATTCCACCAGTGAATAAAAAGTATGGCAAAATTGCAATTTCCCGATAGCCACCAGTTACCAACTCTTGCACCCGTGATTCTAAACTAGCAGGGACAGACCAATAAGCAACCACTGCTCCTAAACTTGTCGCCATTGCTTCAACTGATTTTTGAGAATCAGGGCGACGGCTACCATGAGATAAAAGAATCCATGCTTCTGCTTCTATTTTAGAGATTTGTTTTGCCAGCAATTTTTCTAAATCTGGGTGAGAACCTAAGTATGGTTGCAATTCAATCATAATATCTTCACCAGTAGCTTCCTGTGCCAGTGCTACTTGGGTGGGAATATCTGTCATTACATGAACTCCCGGCAGCAGAAATAGCGGTACAATTTTGAGGCGATTGTTGTTTTGAGACACTTTCTCAATGCCAAAAGCGCTCTCGGCAAATTGTTTAATCTGCTCGTATAGAGGCTGAGAACTCATTTCTAAAGCAGCTATACCTACCACATCTTCGCTATTTGCTGGATGAAGATTGTTGTGTAATTTCTGACATACTAGCGTTGCCAATTGCTGCATAGCGATTTCAGGGCGCGGATCGCGGCTTCCGTGAGAGACCAATAAATATGCAGATGACATGGGGCAAGCTGAAACTTTTAGTGAATAATTTTCATATTTTACTTAAAATTAAGCTAGTGTAATGGCTAGATTGGCGATCGCCAACACTATTAAGCTAATCATCATTCATTTACCAGAATGATTCGCTTGTATTAAGCTGCTCTAGCCCTAGTTTTATCCAACTTAAATCCTCATTAGTTTATCAATATAATCAATACAACTATTCTAGTCACTGCTTGCCTTAGTCTTGTTCGGCAGTGTAAGTATAAAATTGATCAAAAGCTCCCACCGTTTCAAATCTGTAAGCAGGTATCCAAGAATTTATTTTTAAATCTGTACGGTAAATACTAAAAATAATGTAATTTTGCCTTTCTGTAGTCTTAGCAACAATTTCCTGCATCTGCGGATTAGCTTCATCAACCAACTTTGCACAATTAAAACGGATTAAATTTTCTATTAAATTCGTGGTTTTTTTGCATACATCGGTTTTTAAGTAGCTTGCCAGCTGCTGCACTGCATATTCTTCATATGCAACCTGACTCGGATTAGTCTTCGCCATTGTCATACCCAAGGCGGCGAGTCCTGCTGCTACTCCAGTATATGCGATGATGGTTAGCTGTTTCATGTTTGCCAAGCAAGTAAGATTGATTATAATTGTTAAATTCCAGAGACTATATATCAAATCAGTCCGTTCCTTAAACAAAAACCCTTGATCGCTTCTCAAAAAATTGTTATAATTCAAATTGTTGAATGGCGAGCGTAGCCAAGTGGTTAAGGCAGTGGTTTGTGGTACCACCATTCGTGGGTTCGAGTCCCATCGTTCGCCCTAAGTAGTTTTCTCAGATGTCTACACTTATGTACAAGATGTTTATAAGTGTGAACACTCATAGCCATCACTTTAACAAGAATCTGTCATATATAGCTTTATAGACTTGAAAGAACCACAAACTCGCTATAAATGATTAGTTTATCTTATAAATAATTTGAAGCATATAAGTAAATCTACTTATAAAAACTCTATTTGAAGTAGAAATAGTTAAATTTTAAGTTTAAAAAATAACTTTTATTTCCCTAGCTTGGGCAATATAATACTAGCAACCCAAGAATTAAAAACTCAAAAATTTTTTCTGACGAATTACTAATTGAGAATTAGCATAGATGATTTTGTCAGTTATTTCACAACGTCTATCAAAAGAAATAAAAATTGTATTCCTTTCGTTAGAGTCAAAAATACTGAGTCATAGATACTTTAGGTAAAGTAGAACATGATGTCAGTAGCTGCTGAAAAGTAGATACTCAGAGATACACAGATAAATATAGTTTATCTGTGTGCTTTCGTGTTTATACATGGTGCAAAAAAGGTAGACGCTTGGTTGTCTCACCTTGAAAGTTAACAATGCAAACATCGTCATCCATTGGAGTTACCATGTCTGAATTGCTTCAAGTAGTCTTAGATAGTGAAGAAAAAAGTGATTTGCGTTCCTTCATTAGTGAATTACGCCAACAAGAAAAGAAGTACTTGCTGCGAAACGACATACTGAATGTATATGCTGAATATTGCTCCAAGTACCAAAAATCTGAGGCATCTTACACTAACTCCGATCTAGGTAAACTCATTTACTATACTCAGGAAATTATTCAGGAGGACTCAAACTTCTGTTTTATCATCCGTTCAAAGATTGCTAGCCAAGAAGTTTATTGGTTAACATCAGACTTGAGTATTGAGCCGATGACGGTGCAGGATTTATTGGATTTACGCGATCGCTTGGTGAACAAATTTCATCCCAACGATGGCGACTTGCTAGAATTGGACTTCGGCCCATTTTATGACTACACCCCAGTCATCCGCGATCCCAAAAACATTGGTAAAGGGGTACAATTCCTCAACCGCTATCTATCCAGCAAAATATTTCAAGATTCTAAACAATTGCTGGATAGCTTATTGAATTTCTTGCGCTTGCATCACTACAACGGTGTTCAACTGCTAGTCAACGATCGCATTCAATCACAGCAGCAACTTTCTGAGCAAGTTAAGAAAGCGATCGGCTTTGTTAATAATCGCCCCGATGATGAACCCTACGAACAATTCCGATTCCAATTGCAGTCAATGGGTTTTGAGCCAGGTTGGGGTAACACCGCAGGGCGAGTCCGAGAAACCCTAAATATTCTCGATGGATTGATTGATTCTGCCGATCCTCAGACCCTAGAAGCCTTCATTTCAAGGGTTCCGATGATTTTTAGAATTGTCTTGGTGTCAGCTCACGGTTGGTTTGGCCAAGAGGGTGTTTTAGGGCGTCCCGATACCGGCGGTCAGGTAGTTTACGTCCTTGACCAGGCAAAGAGCCTAGAGAAGCAGCTACAAGAAGATGTTTTGCTAGCTGGTTTAGAAGGATTGAATGTCGAGCCAAAGGTAATTATTCTCACCCGCTTGATTCCCAACAGTGATGGTACCCTTTGTAATCAACGGCTAGAAAAAGTCCACGGTAGCGAAAATGCCTGGATTTTGCGAGTGCCTTTACGAGATTTTAACCCTAATATGACTCAAAACTGGATTTCCCGGTTTGAGTTTTGGCCTTATCTAGAAACTTTCGCCATTGACTCAGAAAGAGAACTACGGGCAGAATTTCACGGCACACCTGACTTAATAGTTGGTAACTATACTGATGGGAATTTAGTGGCATTTTTGCTGGCGCGACGGCTGAAAGTTACCCAATGCAATGTTGCCCATGCTTTGGAAAAATCTAAATACTTGTTTAGTAATCTTTACTGGCAAGAATTAGAGGATAAATACCATTTTTCATTACAATTCACAGCTGACTTAATTGCGATGAATGCTGCCAATTTTGTGATCAGCAGCACCTACCAAGAAATTGTGGGAACGCCGGATAGTGTGGGACAGTACGAGTCTTATAAGTGCTTCACCATGCCGGAGTTGTATCATGTAACGAATGGCATTGAATTATTTAGCCCCAAATTTAATGTCGTACCGCCTGGAGTCAACGAAAATAATTACTTCCCTTACACCCGGACTAAAGATCGGGTGGAGAGCGATCGCCAACGTCTTGCAGAAATACTTTTTACCTTAGATGACCCCAGTCAAATCTTTGGCAAACTCGAAGATCCTAACAAGCGTCCTCTTTTCTCAATGGCGCGTCTTGACCACATCAAAAACCTTACAGGTTTAGCTGAATGCTTTGGTCAAAGTAAAGAATTACAGGAGCATTGCAACTTAATTTTAGTAGCGGGTAAATTGCGCGTTGAAGAATCAAGCGACAACGAAGAACGCGATCAAATTATCAAACTCTACCAAGTAATTGACCAGTACAATCTCCACGGAAAAATTCGTTGGCTGGGTGTGCGGTTGACTAAAAATGATTCTGGTGAAATTTACCGAGTCATTGCCGATCGCCAGGGAATTTTTGTACAACCAGCTTTATTTGAAGCTTTTGGTTTGACAATTTTAGAAGCGATGGTTTCAGGATTACCGACTTTTGCTACACAATTTGGAGGTCCACTGGAGATTATTCAAGATAAAGTTAATGGCTTTTTGATTAACCCAACAAATTTAGAGGAAACGGCCACAAAAATTGTTGACTTTATCACAAAATGCGAACAAAATCCTAACTATTGGAATGAAATTTCCCATCGAGCTATTGACCGAGTTTACAGCACCTATACTTGGAAAATTCACACTACGAAGCTCTTATCATTAGCACGGATTTACGGCTTCTGGAACTTTACGTCAAAGGAGAATCGGGAAGATTTATTGCGTTATCTTGAGGCTTTATTCTATTTAATTTATAAGCCAAGAGCGCAACAGCTATTAGAGCAGCATCAGTACCGATAATAAAGCTGTTCGTTAATTACAAAAGTGATTCTTTCTGAGATTTTCACCAATGAATTAGGAATTATGAATAATACGAAGTTTCATAACTCTTAACTCTCAACTAAATGGTCAATGCCCGCCAGGTTCGTTGACCAACTATTCCATCTACTGCTATGTTGCGCTGATTTTGAAATGCTTTGACAGCAGTCTCTGTCAGCGCCCCAAAAATCCCATCGACTCTAACGGTATATCCATTAGATAGTAACAGCCGTTGTAAGGCTCGAACCGCAACGCCAGAGCTACCGAAATAGAGAGTTGGTAGAGGCTGACTACTATACTTTTGGAATCTTCCCCCAGGCTTAGGACGGCTTTTAGCTAAGGACTGAGGATACTTTTTCTTGGACTCAGCTAAATCAGAAGAAGCTAGTAATTGATTATTTTTGCTGATTTTTTTAAGTATATGTTCTTTGTCTGGTGCGATCGCTCTTAGAGAAGCTTGGGAAGTTTCATCCGTCTGTATGAATTCAGGTGGTGTGACTTGAGCAGTTATCTCTAACTCACTCTGCATGGACTGGTTTACGTCATTTTCCATCTGAAATAATTGCTGCTCTGGCAAATTATACCCAGATGTTTGTCTTGTTATTAACACGCCCGTCATCATCAGACCAATTTCAGTCATTGTAGTTCATTTTACTTAAAGCAATATTTCTTTTAACAAACAACAGTAATGCTGTCCGGGATAGTGCATACTGTTCAAATACAAAAATTATGTAGTAATTTTTTCCAATAATAATATTCTCACAATCATATTTGCTCGCCTCCTATTCCGTATAATTAGCCTAATATCATTAGCCTTTGTGCTTTTTTTATCTTTAATCAAGTTATCAAGTTGTCAGATATCCTATCTAAATCAACGGTTTAGACAATAACATACTATGCGATCGTATGGGAATGCCATCAACAAGAAGGAGGCAGGAGGCAGGAGGAAACCTCTCTGATGAAGGGAAGAGTTTTTAACAATGACGTATCAACTCTTTTGCTGTGCATCTCGAAAAGAATCAGGACTTACGCAACTGGCATATTATTTTTAGTTTGTAGTGAGGACTTTAGTCCTCAAAATCAGGGTTGAAGCCCTTACCTTTTCTCATCTCGCCACAAAGCAATACCGCCTAATAAACCAGTGATATTGGGGATGAGTTTTACATTTAAAGGTAACTGAAGATTCACTCTCACAGCTTCACCACCACCAATGTAAAGGTAATCATAATTGAATAGATGTTGCAAGGAGGCGATCGCCTTTTCTAAACGCTTGTTCCATCTTTTCTCGCCAATTTTTTCCAACTCTGCACGTCCTAGTTGTTGCTCAAAAGTCTCTCCTTTACGAAACGGATGATGTCCCATTTCCATATTCGGTACGAGCTTACCATCTATAAATAAAGCTGAACCAAAGCCTGTACCCAGAGTAATCACCAATTCTACACCTTTACCAGCGATCGCCCCAAGTCCTTGCATATCTGCATCATTAATCACCCGTACAGGCTTGTTTAATTGTTTTAATAATGTTGTTTCCAAATCAAATCCGATCCAATCTGGATGCAGGTTTACCGCTGTTTCCGTGACTCCACACCGCACCACACCAGGAAAACCTACGGAAACGCGATGAAATTCACCTTGAGCCGCAGCCAACACAACAATTGCATTAATTACAACCTCTGGTGTGGCAGGTTGGGGTGTATCTAAACGCGCTCTTTCAGTTATCGGATTTCCCGTAATATCCAAAACCATCGCTTTAACGCCACTACCACCAATATCAACCGATAAAGTACGAATCGAGCCATTTTCTTCAATCATTGAGTTATATCCTTATTACTGCTAGTTATTTCGTTATTATCCTCTGCTGCATCTGCTAATATTCGGATGTTTGGAGAGTTTTCATTATTGGTGGGCATGGGGAATGGGGAGGATGAGGGGATAAGGAGATAAACAAAACTCCTCACTCCTCACTCAGCACTCAGAACTGTTTTGCCCAATGCCCTAAAATATAAATTTAAGTCATATGCACAGCTTTATTCCCCCACAACGCTTTTTTCCCTACCTGACTTGGACTGACATCCAGGCAATGCCAGATAAGGAAAATGTTGTAATTATTCAACCAGTAGGGGCAATTGAACAACATGGCCCCCATTTACCGTTAATTGTAGATGCGGCGATTGGTATAGGGGTGCTGGGAAAAGCATTGGAAAAGCTGGATGCTAACATTCCGGCTTATGCTTTACCAAGCCTTAATTATGGCAAATCTAATGAACACTGGCACTTTCCCGGTACGATTACCCTAAGCACGGCAACTCTGACGGCAATCATTATGGAAGTGGGAGAAAGTATCTATCGTGCTGGGTTTAGAAAACTGGTGTTAATGAACTCTCACGGCGGACAACCCCAAGTAATGCAAATGGCAGCACGAGATTTGCATGTTCAGTATGATGATTTTTTGGTATTTCCGCTGTTTACTTGGCGTGTGCCTAATATTACTAAAGAATTATTGACGCCGAAAGAGGCGGCGTTAGGAATGCACGCTGGAGATGCAGAAACTAGCATTATGCTATCGATTTTACCAGAGCAAGTGAAGCTAGAAAAAGCTGTTGCGGAGTATCCACCAGAACAATTAGAAAGTACTTTACTGAGTTGGGAGGGTAAGTTACCAGTGGCTTGGGTGACGCGAGATATCAGTAAAAGTGGAGTAATTGGCGACGCTACAACCGCAACTAAAGAAAAAGGCGATCGCATTCTCGAATCTGTCGCTAACGGTTGGGTACAAGTTATTCAAGATATTTATGCTTTTCAACAACCAAAAGTAGGTGGAGAAAGTCGTTAGACATTCGATTAATTGCGTTTTTAGGAAAGTAAGGGAAAGATTGACACTTTTGACTCAAAATTCAATACTTTGGATGCGCTAAGTTAAGTCGTTGGGAATAAACCAAATTATATTACGAAACATACATACGCTTCAAATCCTTACCAATGGCCAATAACAGCATCCGCCAATTAGCTTTAATTGCACCGACCTACTTATATCATCTAAATTTGCTAATGTAGAGATAATAGAAATAGTAGTGGCGTAGCTGTTTGACATCTGTGCTAACAGGGTAGTTTGTATTAAAAGTATCTAAAAGAAAGAATTATGACGGCCTTTGAACCTCAAAGCATCCGCTCTTATAGCCAAGAAGACGTGCAACAAATTCTGCACTTGGCGATCGCTCGTCAAGCTGATGAGAAAGACACAGAATTTTCTTATCAGCAGATATTAGAAATTGCTGCTGAGTTAGAAATTTCACCTGAGTCTTTAAAATTAGCAGAACGCGATTGGGTAGTCCAACAAGGTCAAGTGCAACAGCGAAAAGCTTTTGACACGTACCGCATAAGAAGATTTCAGAAGCGTCTAGGCAATTATGTAATTTTTAATGGCTTTTTGCTCCTCGTAGATTTAATCGCTGGTGGCGGAATTTCTTGGTCGCTCTATATTTTACTATTCTGCGGATTGCCACTAGGGCTTGATGTCTGGAATACCTTTCAAATCAAAGGTGAAGAGTACGAAATGGCATTCCAGAAGTGGAACCGTAACCATCAGATTAAAAAAACTATCAGTACAGTTTTGAATAAGTGGTTTAAAGCTTTGCAGACTTAGTAAATTTGGTGCATCGTTCATAGAAAAACCCCGCAGGAGAAATCGGGGTAACATTTACCGCAAAAATTGTTGTCTAATAGCACTTGATTGAATCTGAACAAATACAGCAATTATTAGGATTAGAATCAATCTAACCCGACGCTTGAAGTATTATTTCTATCTTTATACAGATATCTAAATCTATCAATAGACATAAAACAGCATTAGGCGAATATAATAATACTGATTTGGAAGTCTCCTGGGAGGTTTAGATGAAAGCTGAAGCGGAAAACCATAGCAGGCTGACTTGTGAAGTCGAAACTACACTAAAGGTTATTGGCGGACGGTGGAAAGTTCTGATTATTAGAGAATTAATGGCTGGCGTCAAACGCTTTGGCGAGTTGCAGCGAGCTTTACCTGGAATAACTCAAAAGATGCTGACTCAGCAACTTAGAGAAATGGAAGAAGACGGCATTATTCATCGAGAAGTTTATCCCCAAATTCCCCCAAAGGTAGAATATTCACTCACACCTTTAGGAGAAACTTTGCAACCAATTCTCTATGCTATGCATGAATGGGGTGTTAAGCATTTTGCTCAAACCAATCACCTTAACAATTCAAAATTCAAAATTCAAAATTAAAGACATTTTCCGACGGAGAGTAAGTAATATATTTCCTCACTACCTCCTGCTATTTTTTAATTGAAATACTACTACACTACGGTATAAATAAGCCAACCATTTGAAATGCCTGAAATCCAGGCTAACACGAAATTACAAATTACCCGCAGCGGTACTAGGTAAAATCTTAAGTAAAGATTAAGCATATCTACTTATACGTCTTGAGAAAGTAGTTTAGATATTAGGATAGCTATATTGTATAGATATAAGAAAACATGTTGACAATAGAGGCAATCTATGAATAAAAAGCCAGAAATACCTGACAAAGCCTACATTTGGGTAAGTATTGATTTTGATAAAGTTAAACACAGAATAAATTCGGTGACTTGCCAGATTGAGCAAGTCATACAAAAGTACCAATTTTCAACTAAAGCCGATCGCTCCGCTAAAAGAAAGAATTAGGTTATCTCTGGGGCGATATCTACCACAAGCCTACGCAGTTAATATATTTTTGCTTAAGAACGCCTGACATTCAAACAACACCATTCTTTGCGTTTCCACAACGTAGCAACGACCCAACCATTTTTTTCCAAGGCGTCAGCGACTGCTTTTGATTGTTCCAATAAAATACCACTGAAAATAGCCCAAGTGTTAGGCTTAGCGATCGCACTCATTTCTGGAACCAACTCAATAATCACATTAGCCAAAATATTGCAAACGATACCGTCTACTGGCTTTTCTAGGAGTTTTGTTAAAACATCCATACTTCCCTGTGCAGACAGTAAACGTTCTGGGCTAATGTTATTTAGGGTGGCATTGCTGATAGTTGATTGCACTGCCAAAGGGTCAGTATCCACTGCATAGACTTTCTCTGCTCCCAGTAGCAGCGCCCCAATGGAAAGAATACCAGAACCACAGCCAATATCCGCAATTACCAGATGTTCCTGTTTGCCACCAGTACCCACAAATGATTGAGGTACTTGACTCAGGCGCATTTCCAGAGATTCCAAACATAGCTGGGTCGTAGCATGATTACCCGTACCAAATGCTACACCAGGGTCGAGACGAATCACTAACCGTTCCGTTGTTTCTGGTAATGGTAGCCAGGCGGGATTAATGAGAAAGCGATCGCCTATTTCCTGGGGATGCCAATATTGTTTCCAGCTAGTCGCCCAATCTTCTTCATCAATTAATTGCCAGTTCAGAGTCGGAGATAAAAGTCCTACACAGAGAGCATCTTGTCGCAGCAACAGCGATAGTGCTGCCAAATCTAATAGTTGTGTTTGAATTGTGGGCAAGTAACCCCTGATTAAGGAGGAATTTCCTTTGCTTTCACTAGCTGTACCACGACAGCCAAAATCTTCCAGTCGCCAAAAGATCGAATCTTCTAGGTCTGGCTCACATAAAATTTGTAGTTCCCACCAGGTGTTTGCCATTTTTGAGTGCTGAGTGCTGTACATGGATAGCGGGGCGTTTAGCCCGTGCTGAGTATGAGAGAGTTAGGAGTTAGGAGTTAGGAGTTAGGAGTTAGGAGTTAGGAATTAGGAGTTTTGGTGTTTAACTGTTTACTCCTAAGTATTCACTCCTAACTTTTATTCACTCAGCACTCGTTACTCAGCACTCAGCACTTTACAGAGTTACTGTATACGCGTCCCGAATACCAGGGACTTTAATAATCTCATCTAAAATGCCCTCAGGTAAAGGGTCATCTATACTGAGAGCCATAACTGCATCACCACGGACAATTTTACGACCTACTTGCATACTGGCAATATTCACATTAAAACTGCCAAGCAGGGAACCGAGTTTGCCGATAATTCCTGGCATATCCCGGTGTAGGGTAAACAGCATATATTTGGTGGGTGGAACGTTAATTGGGAAACCGTCAACGTCGGTGAGGTGGATTTCCCGCTCACCCAACAAAGCGCCTGTAACAGAATGAGTACCTAAAGTACCTGTGGCTTCTAGATGCAGTGTACCGGCATAGTCTCTAATGGAAGCATCGCGGGTTTCAATCACCCGAATTCCGCGTTCTTTGGCTTCTATGCTGGCATTCACGTAATTGACCCGTTCCCGCAAAGCTTGGTAAAGTAATCCTTTCAAGGCCGCTACTACCAAAGGCTGACTTTTGTTGGTTGCGAGTTCGCCTTGCAGTCGAATATTGAGTACTTCCACTCGTCCGCCAGCTAGCTGTCCTACCAGATTACCTAGGGTTTCTGCTAGTTGCATGTAGGGTTTGAGTTCTTCCAACACATCGGGGCCGAGTCCGGGAATGTTCACGGCAGAACGTGCTGGTAGTCCCAAAAGAACATCCCGAATTTGTTCGGCGACATCAATGGCTACATTTACTTGAGCTTCCGTGGTGGAGGCTCCTAAGTGGGGAGTGAGGATAACTTCTTTACCTAGCGATCGCAATTCCGATTCGCCCAGTGGTTCTGACTCAAACACATCTAAGGCTGCACCGCCAATTTTACCTGCTTTCAGAGCCGCTGCTAAAGCGACTTCATCAATGATCCCACCACGAGCGCAGTTGATAATCCGAGCTGTGGGTTTCATCTTTGCCAGAGTTGTGGCATTGATTAAGTGGGTAGTTTCTGGGGTTTTCGGGATGTGTAAGGTGATATAGTCTGCTTGCTGGAAGAGTAAATCTAGCTCTACTAGCTGACAGCCAAGTTGTTCGGCTCGTTCTGTAGAAATAAATGGGTCATAAGCTAAGAGTTTCATCCCCATTGTCTTAGCTACAGCGGCAACATGGGAGCCAATTTTACCCAAACCGACAACGCCGAGAGTTTTTTTGTAGACTTCCGCGCCAACAAAGCTATTGCGATCCCACGCACCGCGTTTCACCGAAGCGTTAGCATCAGGAATGTGGCGAGACAAAGCCAAAATCATCGCTAGCGCGTGTTCGGCAGCGGCAATTGTGTTTCCCTCTGGAGAATTGACTACCACGATTCCCCGGCGGGTGGCGGCGGGAACATCCACATTATCCACACCCACACCAGCACGACCGATGATTTTTAGCTGAGTGCCGGCTTCAATAATTTCTTGGGTGACGCGTGTACCAGAGCGAATCATTAGCGCGTCGTACTGACCAATAATTTCGATCAGTTCGGGTGGTTTTAGACCTAGTTTGACATCAACGGTGGCAACTTGCGAAAGGATGTCAATTCCAGCTTGGTCAATAGAATCAGATACAAGAACCTTAGACATGATTACTTCATTTAAAGCTACAGGTTTTGCTGCACAAGACTTTTTAGTTTAGTCTTTATCTGTCGCAATTCAGCAAAGATTATGGGTTTTAATATCAACTTAACCTTGACTTACACTGTGTACTGAAGGTATCAGAGCGTGAGTTGCTCCAGGTGATATGTACTGCCTCCTAGTATTTGAAGATGAATGAGTGTTTGCACTACCCTGTGGCTAAATATAAAGCATGAATAGGATCAAACACCTATATATTTATTAATAGTTAAGAGTTACCAAAATTTTTCTTGAGTTTAGCAACTTTGCGGAATATGCCAGATTGCTAAGGTAAATGAGTCTACACTTCTAGGCGTTCTCTATTTATGAGGCGATCGCAACTATACTGGCAATAGATCCACGATCGCCCAGGCAAAAACAAGTAGGTAGGCGATCGCATAGATTTATTAGAACACATCTTGCACTGAAAATCGCTATAATTTTCGTGAGCCAAAAGAACCAAATATCATTTGAGTTTTGGGAAAATCAGCCATGTTAGAGTACAACTTGCCAAGGTACTTGCCCTCAGCCGAAGAACTACCCGACTCTGATGAAACACCTGTGGATAATGAACTACAAGAATTGATACCAGGCTTACTCAAGGCGATCTTACTGATACTTTGGGCAGAACGCATAGACTGGTTGTTTGCCATAGATATGGGTATTTATTATCACCCTGATAAACCGCCCATTGTGCCAGATGGGTTTTTGAGCTTAGGGGTAGAGCGATTTTATGATGAAGAACTGCGTCCCAGTTATGTGCTGTGGGATGAAAATGTCGTACCGATTTTCGTACTAGAAGTAGTTTCCCAAAATTATCGCAAGGAATACACTACTAAATTGGATGAATATGAAGCTTTGGGTGTACTTTACTACGTAATTTATTCATCTCGTCGCCGCCGCAAACCCCATCTGGAAGTACATAAGTTAGTTAATGGTAAGTATGAATTGCAAGAAGGAAACCCAGTTTGGTTACCAGAAATTGGCTTAGGAATTGGTTGCGAAAGGGGAAATTATTGCGGTGTAACGCGGGAATGGATGTATTGGTATGATGAGCAAGGACAACGGTATCTCACACCCGCAGAACAAATAAAACAAGAAGCACAACGCGCTCAACAAGAAGCACAACGCGCTCAACAAGAAGCACAACGCGCTCAACAAGAAGCACAACGCGCTGAGGTTGCAGAACAACGCGTTCAACAGTTGACGGAACAATTAAGAGCGCTGGGAATAGATCCAAATAATCTTGCTTAAGGCACTTCCAAATAAAAAAATATCCCACTGTTCACAGTCAATACTTCGGCTAATTTCGGTTCATTTCGGTTCATTTCGGCTATGCTCAAATCGAGCGACTTGCACTGAGCGGCGTCGAAGTGAGTCGAGATTCAGTGACCACAGTTAGTAACTTCAAGCCGGATAATTTATTGGATTTCCCTAACTAAATACAGATGTTTCAAAACCATTGAATTATTACAGAAAAACTATTGGTTTTTAGGAATAACGTTTCTGATTCCACTTTTAGTAGAGAGAGTATCACCTTTGTAACGAGGTATAATATGAATACTGGCGTGCATAATATTTTGACCTGCTTCTTGATTGATATTCATTCCTACATTAAAGCCATCAGGTTCAAATTTAGTTCTAATAATTTCTTGTACTTTATTCACCATAAACCAGCAAGCAGATTGTTCTTTAAATGGTAGTTCAAAATAATTGCTAACATGACGTTTCGGAATAACTAAAACATGTCCTTTACTTAAAGGATAGCCATCAAAGATAGCGTAAGCAGTTGCAGATTCAGTTAATAATTTTAGATTTTTACGCGGATTACAAAATATACAATAATTCAATGAATTCCGCTGATAATTATAATGAATATATTCATATAATTCACGCTTTTCATCGGAATAAATTGAAGGAAATGGAAGTTTAACAATACATTGAAAAGTAGGCTTTTTATGGACATAATGCTCTCTAAAACCTTCTTTTTTAATGTCTCTTCTCACAGCATAATAAGCTTTACCTCCCGGTTTTAATAAGTGGGATATTTCCATAAGAGTATTAGATTGTTCTTCCTTAAACAAAACATTTAAAACATAAAAGCAGATTATTGTATCAAATTTATTTTGAGGATATTCTGGAAAATAATAAGGGTCATAGCCTGTAATATCACAGCCTTTTTTGCCCAATATTTTAACATCGTTACCTAAGCCACAACCAAAGTCTAGTATTTTCCCTTGGAGCAGATTTTGATTTAATAAAAACTGTGCAGGAAATGATAGATAAGTTCTTTCGATTGCAGTAAGATGGCTGAATTGATTTTTTTGCTGTTTCATGGAATTTTGGTGCTGGTGTCCCAAAATTATTATTCCCAGCATTCCATGAGGTTATGCGATCGCCTCAGAGTGCTTGGCGACTCATGGCTAATTGCTGGAGAGGTTGAAGACATTTGTGCAACCAGGCGATCGTTTACCGTTGAAAGCAGACAAAAAGTAAAATGGTCAAATTTGCTCTATTAACTGGAAATAACTCCGATAATCAATCACTTAGGTGCAAAATTTACCCAATAAATTTACCGCCAACTCTTGCTATTAGGCTGTTTGCTAAATTTTCCTTTGGGAAAAAGTCGTTGTTCTAATTCTTCATAACTGCCTTCAAAATCACAATGACCGTAAAGAGGACATTTCTGACAATAAATGCCTTTGGTATAGCGTTCTAAATTTTCACGGTTGAAAAAATACGGTTTATGACTAAAAGTGCTAGCAACCCACTGCCAGGACATATTATTACTAGCAGGATCGCCATCTAAAAGATGTTCGAGAAACCACTTAGCCCCAGATTGCCAACGAATACGCCGCCAATGGACAATGTAAGCCGCCAGCCACATCCGCGCGTGGTTATGTAAATAGCCAGTTTCTTTCAAATCACGACTGAAACTGTCAAGGCAAACTCTGTCTGTGGTTGCTTGTTTGATATCTTGGGGTAATTCAAGCGCATATTCAGCCACAGTGTAACCAGTTTTGTACTCTTCTTGCTCTTTCCAGATTCCATCCCCTAACTTTACATATAATCGTTGCCAATAATCGCGCCAACCTAACTCGTTAATTAGTTTCGTAGCATCTTCTTGGTGCTGTACGTTCTCAAGCACATAATCTCGAATTTCGCGCAAACTCAAAACGCCATAGCGGATGTAAGGCGAAAGACGCGTGACTGCACCTGTGAAAAAATTACGTGTTTGCGCGTAGCGTACTGGATCGATTTGGTGTAGGGCTTTTTCTGCGGCTTTGCGTCCTCCCACCGTTTCGCTGATGTGGCGATCGCGTTCGGCTGCATTTGGGAATTGTTCGCGGAGGTAGGCTACCAACTCATCGCGGTTGGTAAATTCGCGTTGCATATCTTTAGTCATTTCAACTTTGAAGCGTGGGGATAATTCGTAATTCCTAATTAAATAAAAATACTAACAGGCTAAATCACTATTATAGAGGACAAATATAAGCGTAGACCGAAGGTATTGCTTATTGTCCTAATTTTTACTGGTGACGTCAATATCTCAGTAAGGCTAGACTATTAGGGCAAACTGTGTTGTAAAAAACACCATGAACCTCTGCATTAATCCCCACTGCCCAAGACCTCAAAATTCTGAAAATATACTGTTTTGTCAAGCCTGTGGCTCAGAATTGCTCTTGGAAGGACGGTATCGAGTGACTCGCCAATTAGGTGCTGGTGGTTTTGCCAAGACATTTGAAGTCAACCACGCTAACACCCTCAAAGTCTTAAAAGTTCTGATGCTGGATGATGCCAAAGCTGTATCACTGTTTCAGCAAGAGGCACAAGTCTTAAGCCATCTGAATCATCCAGGGATTCCAAAGGGAGATGGGTACTTTACATTCTCTCCCAAAAATAGCCAAGCGCCACTGCATTGCTTGGTAATGGAGAAAATTGAGGGGTTGGATTTGTACCAATATATGGAACAACGAGGTAATCGCCCCATTGATGAAAAGTTAGCACTTTTATGGCTAACTCAGTTGGCAAATATTTTGCATGAGGTGCATCAACAGAATTTTTTTCATAGAGATATCAAGCCACCAAATATTATGCTCAAAGCAGATGGACATCTGGCTTTGATAGACTTTGGTACAGCAAGAGAAGTTACACCAACCTATCATCAAAAAGCAGCAGGGCAGAATATAACAGGGATTTTTTCACCAGGTTATACACCACTAGAACAAGCCAATGGTAAAGCCGTACCACAATCAGACTTCTTCGCCCTCGGTCGCACATTTGTTTATTTACTTACTGGCAAATCTCCAGATCAATTTTCTGAAGACCCGCGAACTGGTAAGTTAATGTGGCGAGATAATGCCTCACAAATATCTAAGCAGGTAGCTGGTTTGATTGATTATCTGATGGAAGCATTTCCTGGCAAGCGTCCTCAAAATGCTCAGATGATTCTGAGGTGTCTATCAGAATCATCTGGGCAGTCATATTCTACTGGTTCTTCAGCATCACAATTACCACCTACCGAAATAGAAAAGCCTAAACACAGTAGGCCAGTTAAAACGTCAACGACTACTCAAATTCAATCTTCAAAAACTGAAACCAATATATTCTCTAGTAAGACTGCCCAATTCACAGGTGGAGTAATTGCTTTCGCTATACTATTTTTAATTAAATTCGGTAGTCGAGAAATCTATAAGCCTTTTCAATCTCATCCAAGTCAGCCAGTGGTAACTTCAACACCAACCGAGCTACAAGCAAGTAATTCTGAGCAAGCAAGTAATTCTGAGCAAGCAAGTACTGATTCAACGAGTCAACAACCTTCTATTTCCGAGGAAAATATATCTTCAGGTCTTCCATCTGGTTGGAATAAGTTTGAGGGTGGTGGTGCAGAATTGTGGTTACCTCCAAGTTGGGAAGGTGGCGATCCCAGTCAAAACCTAGATGCAATGATTAGAAAAATAAAAAGCCTTGGTTCAAACTGGGAAGGGTCTGCTCAAATGCTGAAACTAAACCCTTCGGCCTTTTCTATCTTGGCTTTTGACTCGTACAAGGGTGAATCAAACTTCCCAACTAATGTAATTGTCTCCTATGAAAAAATACCTATCAATATGAATTTAGAAACTTATTTACAAGAGACACTCAATAAGTTTCCTTCTGATATTCAGGTGATAAATGTCAAGACAGGATCTATTGAAGGTTATGAATTAGGAAAAATAATCACAGAAATACGGCTTCGGGATGCTAAACAAATATACTATTTAATTAAAGATAAAAGCAGTATTAGGGCTGTAATTTTTTCTACTAGTGCCAATGAATTTGAAGCACGCTTACCAGTATTTGAAGCAAGCGTTGATACCTTCTCCGTCAAGTAGTAGTTTGTAAGTAAAATTACTTGTAATTGTTTGGGTTTTGCTCTTGTTCAAGCCAAACTAATACTATTTGTAATTAGTGGTTACGTGCGATCGCTCAATCTATGTACAATTCTAAAGCAATGTCTACGACGGGTAACACCTACCGAATCTCTTATAACCTTACAATGAGTAACATTCCCCAAATCGGACAAGCAGCGCCAGATTTCTCCACCCCTGACCAAAACGACAATCTACTAACTCTTGATGACCTCAGCAATCAGTGGATTGTCCTCTACTTCTACCCCAAAGATGATACACCAGGCTGTACCACCGAAGCAAAAGATTTCACTCAATTGTATCAAGACTTCAGCGCACTGGGAGCGAAAATCTTAGGCGTAAGTCCAGATTCGGGTAAGTCCCATTGTAAATTTATCAGCAAACATAACTTGTCAATTACCCTGTTGAGCGATCCCGAACATACTTTGATAGAAGCCTACGGTGCTTGGCGCTTAAAGAAGTTTATGGGCAAAGAATATATGGGTGTTGCTCGCTCAACTTTTCTCATTTCACCTGATAGAATGATTGCCTATATTTGGCCAAATGTGAAAACCAAAGGTCATGCTCAAATAGTGCTAACTAAATTACGGGAATTAGCAGCCACGCAAAGTCAAAAATGAGTTATGTAAAGATGATTGGATGTAAGTATAGTTCAGTAGGGCTATTTCAACCTAGACATAAACCGCCTATGACTAAAGTTCCTGGCTGATAGCTAAAGTCCGTTAAAATTTCCAGATAATTATCTTTGCTATTGCTATCTAGCTTAATACTGGAACAGTATAATTATAGCTATACTGGATATTTTAAATGAATTATGGTTCAATTTATCCAAGCACAAAATATCGGGCTGGCTTATTTGGAGGACAGATTTAGTCTAGAGTTAGTCGAAGATGAAGCATTCTTCGCCGAATGGTTGGAAAATTTACCGGAAATTACAGATTTAGAAAAGCAAGATTTAGACAAAATAAAACTTCATTTTCTCCGTTTAGTAAAATATCCTCCTTTGTCAGAAGAAACGGTTAAATTAGTAGTTTTATCTCCTTTACTCAATTTAGCTGGATTTTATGATGACCCTTTTTATATGAGAGGCGAACAATCACTAGAAATTGCGACGGAAGATGAAGGAGAAATCATTAGAGGTAGAATTGATTTTTTAGTTATTCAAGAACAATTATGGTTGTTAGTAATTGAATCTAAAAGGTCTAGCTTTTCTCTTTTAGAAGCCGTACCTCAAGCACTTGTTTATATGCTAGCTAATCCTAGTCAAGACAAACCTACTTTTGGATTAGTAACAAATGGTAGTGATTTTATTTTCCTAAAACTTAGCAAAGAAAATCAGCCGAAGTATGGTATTTCTGACCAATTTACACTTTTGAAGAGAAAAAATGAACTGTATCAGGTTCTAAGTATATTAAAAAATTTGAGTAAAATTTTGAGTTAATAATTATGTCTATTCGCCCTATTTATCTTGATTGTCACGCAACTACACCTGTAGATGAACGAGTACTAGCGGCAATGCTCCCCTATTTTACACAACACTTTGGTAACGCATCCAGTATTAGTCATGTTTATGGTTGGGAAGCAGAAGCGGCTGTCAAACAAACGCGAGAAGTTTTAGCAGCAGCAATTAACGGCACTCCCGAAGAAATTGTTTTTACCAGTGGTGCGACAGAAGCCAATAATTTAGCAATTAAAGGTGTTGCCGAAGCTTATTTTAAAAAAGGTCAGCATATTATTACTGTGGTGACAGAACATAACGCAGTTTTAGACCCTTGTAATTATTTAAAAAGTCTGGGTTTTGAAATTACTATTCTTCCAGTTTTAAAAGATGGGTTGATTGATTTAACCCAATTAGAAAAAGCTTTCCGTCCGGAGACGATTTTAGTATCGGTGATGGCTGCAAATAACGAAATTGGGGTGTTGCAGCCTTTGGCAGAAATTGGGGAAATGTGCCGCGATCGCCAAATCATTTTCCACACCGATGCCGCCCAAGCTATTGGTAAAATTCCCTTGGATGTGCAAGCAATGAAAATTGACTTAATGTCTCTCACCGCACATAAAGTATATGGACCAAAGGGGATCGGAGCGCTATATGTCCGCAGACGCAACCCTAGAGTACAACTGGCTCCTCAGCAGCATGGTGGAGGACATGAGCGGGGAATGCGCTCTGGAACATTGTATACACCGCAAATTGTCGGCTTGGGGAAAGCTGTAGAAATCGCCTTGGCTGAACTAACCACAGAAAACCAACGCCTCACCGAACTCAGGCAAAAATTATGGGAACAACTTTCGCAACTTGAAGGAATTCATCTCAACGGACATCCGCAAGCGCGATTGGCGGGAAATTTGAATATCAGTATTGAGGGGGTGGATGGAGCCGCACTTTTGCTAGGATTGCAGCCAGTGATGGCAGTATCTTCTGGTTCTGCTTGCTCGTCAGCAACCACCGCACCCTCTCATGTTCTCACAGCACTAGGACACTCAGAAAAACTAGCGTATCCATCAGTACGGTTTGGTATTGGCAGGTTTAATACACAAGAGGAAATTGATATTGTGGCAAAACATACGATCGCCACTATTCAAAGTTTACGTAATGCCGCTTTTGTCACTGTGGGGACTGGGGACTAGGGATTCTCGCGGATAAAAGTGTCAATCTCATTTAATTCCTGCTGATTCAGGCGAAATTCGCCAGCAGCAATGATTCCTTCCACCTGCTTGGGATTGCGTGCGCCAACGATCGCCGCAGTCACAGCTGGATTATTTAAAGTCCAAGCGATCGCCACTTCACCAGGTGAGCGATCGTGTTTTTCGCCAATGTGTTGCAAAACCTCGACCAATTTTAGATTACGAGATAAACGTGGCTCTTGAAATTCACTGCTGTTCTTACGCCAATCATCATCAGGAAAATTAGCAATCCGTTCAGACGTCATCTTTCCTGTCAGCAAGCCAGATTGCATTGGTGAATAAACAATCACACCGATGTTGTTTTCCTTGCAAAAAGGCAGGATCTCTTTTTCGACATCGGGCTTAACTAGTGAATAAGGTGGTTGCAATGAAGTAACTGGTGCAATCTCCTGGGCACGTTTTAATTGTTCTACATTGAAGTTGGAAACCCCGATGTAACGAACCTTACCTTCATCTTTTAGTTTGGCGAGAGTTGTCCATCCTTCTTCGATGTCTGAGTTAGGGTTAGGCCAGTGGATTTGATAGAGATCGATAGTTTCAATGTCCAGTCGGCGCAGACTAGCTTCAACCTCCCGCCGCACAGAATCTGCTTTGAGGCTGTTACCAATTTTGCCCTTTTCATCCCAAATCAACGAGCATTTAGTGAAAATGTAGGGGCGATTAGATCGACCTTTGAGCGCCTGAGCGACAATTTCTTCCGAATGTCCCAAACCATAGACAGCTGCGGTATCAATCCAATTAACGCCGAGATCGAGAGCATGAGCGATCGCAGCGATCGATTCTTGGTCATCCTGCGCTCCCCAACCAAAAGTCCAATCACCTCCACCAATCGCCCAAGCACCAAAGCCAATTGGGGTAATGTGCAGCTCCGAATTACCAAGCTGTTTAGTTTGCATGTATACTTTCTCCAAGAATTTTTGAGTCAATTAGTAGTGTACGCTGCAAATGTTTTCTTAACCGCTATCTCAGGTGTGAACGATCCCTAGTGTAAACACGACAGCTAATAACTACTTGTTTAGTATTCAAAAGTTGCAATTGCACTTATGAACAACTCATCAGTGTTACAGAGTACTACTTATTAGGGAATACTTTTATAGGAGTGATCAAGAAGGCGATCGCGCTAACACTTTCAATTCAAATGTACTATTTTTCCTTACAATCACTCCAATTTTAGGAAAAAGTTTTATCAATACTCACTGATCTACCAGGAGCAAACAAGATGGGATTCACTGAAGATATTGCCAAGTTGTCAGAACAAGTAGATAAAGACAGATTGTGAGTGATAGCATACTCAAAAGACGGCATATAGCCTTTAGGTTAAAATTTCGCATAAATAAAGTGGTTCTGCACGAAACAGAACCACTAAAGCTTTCGCAAATTTATTATTACTTAACGAGCTAAACCTTGAGCAGAAACAGCATCAATCGGTTTCATCAAATACAGCCGCAATAATTGCCAGCCATTAGAGATGTAAAGCGGAAGTTTCTGGAAGAATTGCAGGAATTTGGGAGTATTAGAGTTAGCGATCGCACTCAGTTTCTCATTATTGCTGATACAAGTATCTAAGCGCTGATAAAACTCTGGATTTTCTACATCCAGCATGAGTGGGAACACTCTACCTGCGTTTTCGTTGGTCTTCTTAATTACATGGATGTCGTATTCTCGTGCATCCAGTCCAAGGGTCGCATAAAAATCCTTGCGTTGGATGTCGTTGAGATACATTGTTGCAAACACCGATAACAAGAAGAACCGACTCCATAGCCGTGCTTTCCAATCATTCAACATTTGCGGTTGGGATTTCATGATCGCATCAAAGAAATCACCGTGACGGTTTTCATCTTGACACCAGTTTTCAAAGAAGCGGAAAATCGGATAAATCCGGTCTTCGGGATGCGCTTCTAAATGACGATAAATGGTGATATAGCGCCAATAACCAATCTTTTCAGAAAGATAAGTGGCGTAGAAGATGAATTTCGGCTTAAAGAAGGTATAATTGCGGCTCTTAGTCAAAAACCCTAAATCTAAGGACAGATTAAAGTCCGACATAGCTTTATTCAAAAAGCCAGCGTGACGCGCTTCATCCCGTGACATCAGGTTAAAGCACTCTGCTAAAACGGGGCTTTTGCCTTTTAAGCGACGGCCGAGTTCTTTGTACAGCAAAAATCCGGAAAACTCTGCCGTACAGGAACGTTCTAGAAATTCAACGAATAACCGGCGAGTTTCACCGTCAATATGATCCCAGGATTGTTCAAACTCGGCATCCCGAACAAAGTGATGGCGGTTGTAGTCAGCGCGAAACTCTTCGAGAATCGCTCTTAACTCGTCTTCATTGACGGAAATATCCATCCGCCCCATTTCTTCAAAATCGGTAGTGTAAAACCGAGGTGTTAATAGGGTTTCTTTTGCCGGGACTTTAATTCCTGGCCGTATTTCTTCAAAGCCTGGTTTTTTGAGGGAATCTACCATGTCTTGATTGCTCTTTCGTCTTTATTATCTTGAGTACACTAGAAAGCCAAAGGGAATGCTCTCACAGAATACAGCAGCCGACAATAATCAATTTAGTATAAAATTCAGTCTACCAAGCTGCGGGTGACAAACTAGTAAGCAAAACATTAAGAGTTGCAACAATCATTCAAGTTTTGCGGAATCAAAAATGGCGGATTAGTAGTCAAGTTAACGTAGGGTAACTCCAAAAATAAAAATAGCCCTTAAAGCAACTCGCGTGCAACTTCCTTCCAGGAACCTAGCACTCTCTCAGTAATTTTCCGTGGTTGTTACTACAATAAATTAAGCAGTCTTAATTATTTAAGTCGATCGCCTTAGGATTAACACTCTATGACTGGCACAATTACTACATACTTATATATGACTCTACTGAAGAGATTGCAGCATTTTAATAACCGTAGATAAGGCACTCTCCACAAGATAAAAATCAGGGTTTGAGCGATGCCTTCTCTGCGAGACGCTACGCGAACGGCGGGCGTAGCCATCGCTAAGCAGTGTCAAGACTACAAAAATTGTCATCAAGCAACTAGTGCAAGATGTGAATCTAGCTATCCGTACTGAATCTCAGGCAAAACAGTATGGGAAACCATATTAGACAACAAGAGTGAATCCAAAGGGTTGACAACAAGATGAATCTTGAAAACAATCAGCATAAAGACCGGCTTCTTGTCTCTTACATTTTGTGTGGAGTCGGATTTTTCGGCGTCGGAGGGCTACACCGTTTATACAATGGCAAAATTGGGACAGGATTGTTGTGGCTGTGTACTTTTGGTTTATTTTATATAGGGCAGGTAGTGGATCTGCTTCTCATCCCCAACATGGTTGACGAATACGAAACCAACCTGAGACTAAAAGCTGGTGTATCTCCCTTTGGTGTACCTTTAAACCAAACTGCGATCGCCTCTCAAGTTCACCGCCCAACCGGTAACCAACTCATGATTAAACTAATTGAAGTGGCGGAAAGCAAAGGTGGTACTCTCACCGTCACTCAAGGGGTGAAGGCCACAGGAGCCAGCTTTGCTGAAGTCGAAAATACTCTCAAAGAGATGTATAAATCAGGTTATGTAAAAATTGATAACGACCCCAATACTGGAGCCGTTATCTACCATTTCCACGAACTTTAATTGTCCTTTGTCATTTGTCCTTTGTCCTTTGTTAAAAACCAATGACTAATGACTAATTTCTACCTAGCCACTTTTGACCGTCCAAACGCTGCACTAGACCAAATACCAATAGGTCTAGTGTAATTTTGCGCTCATCAATTAAGAATGACTCCAGAGTACTGGCTTTTTTGCCTTCATAACAAGAAAAACCCTTTTTCCCTTGAATATCTTCTTCAGGGAAATACAGATTAAAGTGAAACAGACCGTTTTGTAAACTACCGATCACTTGCCAGGATTCTTCGGCTGATTCAAAGCCTTTGATTGGCACTTTCTGTTTTGCAAAAGCCACTTCTAAATCTTGCACACCTTGCTGAGCGATCGCTTTTTGTAAAGCTGGCAAGTAGTATTGCTCAATAAACTCTACAAATGGTTTATCTTCAACAGATGGGGCTTTTTCTTTTTTAGCGGCTTTAGCTGCGGCGGCGGGTTTTTCTGTCTTGGGTGCTTCACGTGAGTCTGTACTAGAAGCATTTTCTTCGGCGACACTGGGAGCTACTTCTCCCGCTTGATTGTGATTGGGTTCTTCTGCCATTGCTCAGGTCAATCCTTTAATCTAGCTTTCGGAGCGATCGCTCACCTTGAGATGTTTGTTATTTTCATTCTGACATAATAGTGCAGCAGTAAAGAGTCGGAGATAAAGGAGATGATAGTCGTCCTAGTAATGGTAAACCCGTAATGGGTGCAGATTTGGGTGCAGATTTGCGTGCAGCCATTGACGCACTACTCGTGGATAAACCTCTTACGACTGAGCAAAAGCCGAGTGTTGGTTGCAATATTAAATGGAAACCTGGAAAACAACCGAGTTATTTTGGTTGACTGTTGACTGTTGATTGTTGAGCGGAGCCAGGAAAGCTCCGCTTCCAAGGAGTTAGGAATTCTGTCTCTCTATCCCCAGTCCCCAGTGATGCACTGAGCTTGTCGTTGGCGCAGCCTCTCGCAGAGAAGTGTCCCCAGTCCCCAGTCCCCAGTCCCCAGTCCCCAGTTTCCAAATATCAATGCTTAATTTCCAAATTCAGGATGTAGCATCCTAGTTGGACTTTTTCTGCCCACAATTCATATTCGAGCCGCAAATGCTCTGGTAAGGGATGTCCGCTAAGAATTAGGCTACTAGTAAAATTTCGTAAACGAATGGGGTCGTTAGATTGGAATGACTCAGTTGGTAACCAATAACGACTAATACCATAAACGCCCTGTTCCCAGAAGTGACGGTAACTAACTTGGGCATTACCTTGCATAGTCATAATTACTCGGTATGGGGAAATCTCCAACCACAAAATTCTCGGACTACTAGGGGCATAAGGTTTGCTCTTCGTTTGTGAAGAAGTCTCCTCTGGACTGAGGACACTCTCTACTTCGCAAGTAATTAGGGGCGGTGCGGTTAACAGCAAATGAAATCGGTTAGTATCTTTTTGATACAATGTACCAGCAGTTTCAACAACAGACCAGATTGGTAAGTCAGTAGAAATAATTGATAAGCACACGGGCTTGCGATGATGGGTCAGCATGGGAGCGATAAGGGCTAAAAGCTATTGATGAACAAAATGAGATGAACACTAGGGGGCTAATAGGTCAGAGTAAGAAACTAAATAGTAAAACAGGCTTAATATTAATTGAATCTGCTGATTGGCTAAGCTATACAAATCAGGATAGAAACAGCTAGGATGTGAGCTTAGACAACAAAGACAGCGCTTTTTCTAGAGAAAGCTAATTTGTAATTAATGCTTGTAAATATTCTAAGGCTATAGCCCAAAACAGTGGAGTCTTTAAGTAGATGCGGAAAAACCTTCTTAAGGGGACTTACCGTAGATTTGAGTAAGTTTCATACAAGAAAAAGCGAGGATACTAAGGATGAAGTAAACACGAACAACAAACCAACTCGCTGATGAACTTCTAGTGTATTCAAAAGCCAGTGTATCCTAATGTCGGCTTCTGCCATAACCGTAGAAACTCAAGAAAAACTTGCTCACAAGTTAATTATTTAGCGATTCCCTCTTGGGCTATCTTACAGGATCGCATTTAGTTACTTGAGGATAATCGATCTCTCACTGTGCTTTGATGCTGGGCATTTTACCTAAAAATGAAGCTGAGCAGAACTTAGCTAGCAATGATTGGTTGTTGCCTATTGCTTGCCTATGCTTGGCTGGCAATGATTTTCAGAGTCATTGTACCCCACCCCTTAGCATTATAAAGATTAACTGAATTGGCTCCACCATCAGGTTGCAATGTCTGAGCATTAAAACCAGGAAATTGAGGTTCAAAGCTGAGTTTAGTTGAACCTGCGCCCAAAAAACTCGAATTTGGTAATAATTGTCCTTGAATGGTTCCTCGGCTATACAGTGAATCAGTTGCTCTAAAGTTGTAAGCTTGGAGTCCAACAATTAACAAGTCTGTGCCATTAAAGCTACTGGTGAGATTTAGCCTGACACGATTGTTGAAAACAAGATTGGCATCTTTACTACCTGTTTCTCCTATTCCTCACACACAAATACGACATCTACTGATTTTTTTGACAACCAATACGATTTTTCAAATCTTTGAGCCAGTAGAGTGTCGTATTCATAAGATTTAATTTGTTTGCTGTAAAATTGTGCTGAAAATTAGTCGTTTAATGACGTTGTTAACCCAATACGCAAACGGAATATTTCTGAATCACGTTTATGTGTTAGAAGTTTGCCAGTTAAACACGTCAATCCCTCGTATTAGAATTACTCTGTACGGGATTCAGATAATTAATAGCTAAACCCATATATCGGCTCATACATACCAATCATAATTGGTATAGAGCTATAAAATTAATCTTCAACAATTAGGTAATAAGAATGAAAAAATTAACTGCTTGGGAAAACTAATTTCATAGCTCTAATTGTCTATTTAGACACTATTTATATGTCGTGAATTTCAGTATTTGTATTTTATGACGGGTGTTTCGCCAAAATCAATGTTTTTTGAGACAGCCCGATACCATTAACTTATACATGAGGAGTCAGGAATAAAAATAAGCTGATGTGCTTTTAAATTCCATAATCAGGATCAGTACGCAAAGAGGCAAAAATCCAATTTAAATGACAATTAGCTTAACTTTTAACATCAGGATTCAGAAGACTTTGATATCCAAGGTTAATCAGCTAAAAAAATCAAGCTTGCGATCGCTTCTTGATTTTCCAATGATTCTGGATTCTGACTTCTGACTCCTGAATTCCTAGCTTTTAACTATTCAGCATTGAGGATTTTTGGTACTTTGAAAAATTCGCCTTCTTGTTCAGGCGCACTATTGAGGATGCTTTCGCGGTCAGCATAGGGTTGTAACACATCCTCTCGTGTGACATTACTGACATCAATTGCCCGTGTTGTCGGGGCTACATTACTGACATCAAGTTCGTTGAGTTGTTGAATATAATCCAGAATACTTCCTAATTGAGTTGTGAATTGTTCTTCTTCTTCTGGAGTTAACTCTAAGCGAGCAAGATTAGCTACTTTGTGGACTTGTTCTTGGTCAATCATAAATTGTTATTGGGCATTGGGCATTGGACAAAATAATTCCGAGTAAATAAGTGAGATTCCTGGCTCAGCACGGGCTAAACCTTAGCTATCTGCTAACAGCACTTGTGAAGGGCATTGTTTATGGACAAAGAACTAATGACAAATGACTAAAAGAATACGTCAATTTGCGATCGCCCTGTAGTTTTTAACCAGTTTTGGGCTTCGATATAGTTATTAGGAGCCATGCGAATAGCTCGAATCCAATAGTCTGCGGCTTGGTCAAATAGTGCTTCGCCGCCGTCGTTATCTCCAGCTTCTTTTGCTTTTTCGCCTTGGTAGTGATAAATCACGGCGATGTTGTTCAAAGCTTGGGGTAGGCGTGGATTTAACTCAATTGCCTGGTGATATAGCTCTAAAGCTTTGTTGTGGTCACCGTTGCTGGCATGGATTAGCCCCATATTGTAGAGAATATAACCGCGATCGTTGGTATCTTCCTCTAGCGTGAGAGCTTCTTCATAGTATTCCAATGCTTCGGCATATTCTCCTTCGGCTTGCGCTGACATACCATCTCGATAATAAACAAACGCTTCTTTGGCTTTTTTGTTAGCTGGCAGTATCTTCAGGATAATATCCGCCATCACTGTAAAAGATTTGTCAATAAAGTTATCGTTTTTTTGCGTTCTTGGCATATTTATCTCTGGGTATTGGGTATTGGGTATGGGGCATCCCTTCTCTGCGAGACGCTACGCGAACGACTTACCTCGGCTACTTCGGCTTTGCGGTAGTTGAATCTCGACTTCTCCTAACGGAGACGCTACGCGAACGCTCGATTTCCGCGTAGTCGAAACTCAGTACAAGTCCGCTCGGCACGAGTCGCTCAGGGCAAGTGGGCATGGGGCATTGGGCATTGAGGTGGTGGGGAGATGGGGTGATGGGGTGTAATTCTCTCTCCATCTCCCCATCTCCCCATCTCCCCATCTCCTCATCTCCTCCCAGTCCCCTAGTACACTCAATAGTTAATTTAACTGATTTGTGGGAGCATTCTTCTCAGTTAGGGGCATAATGCATTCGGGACTATTATGCCGAGAGTTGTTTACCAAGGTGCTAACTGGATAGGCAGCCATTGCTGGCGCTGGATAGGGATGCAATAGCTGCTGTAGGGTTTCGGGAGTTTGCACTTGGGAATCTAGCCATAAATCGTAATCTTGCGGCTCTAGAATCACTGGCATACGCTCGTGGATGGGTTGGAGTAATTCGTTGGCTGCCGTTGTCAAAATTGTACAAGAGATTATTTCGTCGTTAGTGGGCGTTTCCCCTTGGGGTTGCCGTGGGCATCGCCATCTTTCCCACAAACCTGCAAAGGCGAAGGGCTGCCCATCTTGGAGACGAAAATAAAACGGCTGCTTTTTACCTTGTTGGCGTTGCCACTCATAAAAACCATCAGCTAACACTAAACAGCGTCGATGCTTAAAAGCTGACCGAAAAGCAGGTTTTTCAGCAACAGTTTCCGCCCTAGCGTTGATTAACTTTGCCCCCATTTTTGGATCTTTCGCCCATGAGGGAATTAACCCCCAATGCAACTGCTTAAATTCACGCTTTTCGCTTTCAGGATTTTGTAACACTGTTGCCACCATTTGCGTAGGTGCAATATTATGTTGGGCTGCTAAATCAGGAACTTGGTGGAGACCGAAAACTTCAACTAAAGCTTCTGCTGACTGATTTAGAGTAAATCTTCCACACATACTTTTCTTCTTAAACCCCGAATGAATTAAACATCTCAATCTCTAAATAAATAAATAATACTTTTTTATTTTTTGGGATGATTTTATCTAGTACTCAGAAGCTAAATATATAAAAAATATATCCGGTTTTGGCAAAATCTTTTGGTAAGATATTGTATTTTGAACCCTTACCCATCAACATATTACTTACTGTATTTTAACATGGAACTACTACGTTTGTACGATTTTTTACCTTCTGGCAATGGTTATAAGATACGTCTTTTATTGACACAACTAGGTATGCCTTTTGAAAGGGTAGAGGTTAACATCTTGAAACGCGAGACTCGAACACCAGAATTTTTAAGTAAAAATCCCAATGGGAGGATTCCTGTTCTCGAAATCGAGCCAGAAAAATATTTGGCAGAATCAAATGCCATATTAGTCTATTTGAGTGAAGGTACAGAATTTTTACCCTACGATCGCTTTTTACGAGCGCAAGTGCTGCAATGGTTATTTTTTGAACAATATAGCCATCAACCTTTTATTGCCAGATCGAGATTTTGGATTTCTATTTTAGGTAAAGCCAAAGAATATAGTGAAGCGATCGAGGAAAAACGTGAGCCAGGTTATACAGCACTTAACCTGATGGAAAAACACTTAACTTCTCACACTTTTCTTGTAGGAGAGCGTTACACAATTGCTGATATTGGTTTGTTCGCTTACACTCATGTAGCTGATGAAGGTGGGTTTGATTTAACAAAATTTCCTGCCATCAAAGCTTGGATAGAAAGAGTCAAAGCTCAGCCCAGGTATATTAGTATCAAAGATACACAAGAATAAAAATTATGTTTTCTCATCTCTGTCTCTTGATTCCTTTTGCCATCAAATATTGTATGGTATCACATTCAGAGATTACGAGAAGTTTTCACAGTTAGCAAAGCATTAGCGAGCAAATAATCAACATTAAATAACTGTGTCAATTTCAATTAGCTTTTGCCGAGAAGACAAACCGGACTTAATTCTGATGTCAGATTTGGCTACATTAAATTTCTCTGCTAGGAGTTTAATTAACTCTTCATTAGCTTTACCATCAACTGGTGGCGATTTTAAATAAACTGTCAAGCTACCATCTAGTTGTTCTTCAATTTTTTGCTGTTTTGAATTAGGTTTAACCTTGACTTTTTTTTGCATAACCGATTTTTTGTAATTGTTGCAGCCACAACCAACCTAAAACACAACCCAACGCATAATGAGGAAAATCCCACCAAGCAAAGGTAGTACCCAGTAACAATTTACCTATCAATGTAGTGCGAATTTCGTTTAATAGTGGCGGATGCCAAAGTTGCAAAAACTCTATTATACAGGTGATAACAAAAACCCATATGGGAATTTGAACTATTGCCGCCCGACTTCTGAAAAAATAAAATCCAACCAGACACCAAAATATTTCGTAAAATATATCTCCTCCGTAGTCATTAAACCACTGATGGGCAAACCCAGCATAGTACTTAAACAAAAGACCCATCGGTACAACGATGAGCATAGAAAGAATAATAAATATTGTTTGATTTTGGTTTTGGCGCATTTTCTCAAAGCCTAGAGACTAAGCAAAATTTTAGCCTCTGTACAAGGGATTGGGGACTGGGGAAAGTGGGGTCTCCTCTGGGGATAAGGGACTAGGACTGCATAGTATGAACTGGAGAACATATGTATGTAAATAGCCAAAAACTTTCTTAAATCTACTCAAACATACCAGTCCCCAGTCACCAGTCCCCATAATTATGGATATCTTCGACTACCAGCACCTACTACACCAATTTTGTGGCGATAGGAAAGTTCAGCACCAAACCATCCAGACAGGCTAGTCAGTGTACCAACAATCAATGAGATAACCAGTCCCCAAGGAAGTATTCGGGCTTCTGGATCGCCCAAACGCAGGAGAAAATTGACAAGGGTTAAAACCAGCAGAGAAACATTAAGTATCAAATGCGCCCACCCTGCGCTACGTTTGCGGACTCGTTCGATTTTGAAAAAGTCACTCAACCCGATCGCTGCTGCAAGAAGACCGCCAACTAATCCGAGTCCGATTAACCATAGTGAAGCCCTAGCCCAGAAGAAATCACGAGTTAACCAGTAGCCGATATCGCTTCCCAAGGCGGCGGCTAAGAAGGCGATGGGAAAGATCACACTCAGAGGGTGAAGAGGATGTCCAGCGATCGCCACTGTGCTAGGTACGCCAGTATCACGATACTCACTGTCGTTACTTTCAATAACTGGTGGGATATTTGGAAAAGGTGTTGAATTTGTTTGGGTTGTATCTGTAGTTTCCATTATTAGTATCCTGAATTTATTTATTTACTGTCGAATTTTTAAGCTGAAGGAATTTGTTCAACATAAGCTTAGGCTTCTAGGGTTAGTTTACCTACTTCTACTTTTAGTTGGTTAATTTGCAAACTCATACCCTCTAAATCAAAGTGACTCAAATTCAAAATTTCGCTCGTTTGATCGATCAAAGCTTTTGTCAACTCTGGCGAGATTTCCTCACTTTCGCCATACTCAACATTTTCCAAAGAAACACTTTTTCCATTAGCATTAATCCAGGGTACTGCTGAAAAGACAACTTGCTGATTTTCGCCTGTTTCTACTAATTTAACGCTGGCATTCAGTACTACTTTTTCATCACCAGGTAGTCGAAAGTCTACATCTTGAGGTTCAATAGTCCTGACTTCTCCGTTAACATGTATTTTTTGATTTTGCAATTGTGAGCGCACATATTCTGAGTTGAAGGCGCGATTGATATCAGCTTCGGTTAAAACAACTCGTGCATTAGCTTCAGTAGGTTGAGTGAGTTCAATTTTGCCAAAAGCTACACTCAGAGGATTTATGGCAACACTACTCATTTGCATTTCTAACTCCTCCATGCGGAGGTCTTTTTGCATTACTAAACCTTCACCTTGAATGACCACTGTATCCACTTGTCCTTGAAGGAGTTTAAGTGGATCAGTTTTAATATTTACATCTAAATTTTCTACTTCATCTAACTGGCTAGATAAACCTATTTCTGCGGCTTTATTTAGCGCCTGCTCTCCTATCCCAGAATTTTCTGGCATTCTCAAATTGACTCCTGTTTTTAATCTCCTTGAGTCAATTTAATAAACTAACATGAGAATTTTATCTATCTAGCGATGTAGTAAAATTTAAAATATTGTCTATCTAAAAGTATAACGATATTTTCCTGATCTGATGGAATTTTTTGGTTTTTTACCTCCATTTGTGAATAAAATCGTTCAAAAGAAAGATAGAATATATAATTTTTATGATTTATGATATTGATACATAATACATACTAGTTAAAATCTGTTTCATCAAAAAATTTACAATATTTTTCTCAAGAAAATTTTGTGTTGCTATATCGGATTTAAAAGTGTGTAGGCGTACCCATCGGTATGCATCACTTCTACAGTAATTTTTTTAAAGGTAATGAAAACCCAGGGACAACATCTTCACCACTTAATATTGCTGTAGCTGGATACTGGGTAATTGAACCATCGCGGCGATAAACTAAAGCTTGCTGATTTTTGCTATCAATTAACCATCCCAATTGCACACCATTAGCAATATATTCTTCCATCTTGGTTTTGAGTTTTGCCAAGCTATCATTCTTAGAACGAATTTCAATGACAAAATCGGGTGCTAAGTTGATAAATTTGTCCTCTTCCCGATCCCAACCTTCTGGTAAACGCCCTTTAGCCACAAAAGCTGCATCAGGCGATCGCACTGCGGTATTTGCTAACCTAAAACCTGTACTCGCACTGAAAACTTCACCTAAATCCTGACTTTCTACCCAATTGAATAGATAAGCTCCTGCTTTTATTTCTCGATTACCAGAAATTCCACCAGTTGGGGG
Source organism: Nostoc sp. C117 (assembly GCF_043099735.1). Classification (NCBI taxonomy): domain Bacteria; kingdom Bacillati; phylum Cyanobacteriota; class Cyanophyceae; order Nostocales; family Nostocaceae; genus Nostoc; species Nostoc sp. C117. The sequence goes on along the minus strand of NZ_CP170991.1, from coordinate 6,864,798 downwards.
CATAGTTTCTAATGTTCCATTAGCATTACGTTCAAACCGCAGTTCCGGGTTTTGAAAACTCATTAACATTAATTCTTCATCAGTGACAGTATATAAAGACTGCACTGTTACTTGTTCGCTGTTCATGATCTAGCAAACTTAATAGATACTTTAATTTTAGACTGAGATTCCATTAGCTTTTGATGATCTGTAGTTTTCTTTTTTTAATTCGGATAAATAAAAAGATAAGGCATGAAGGATGGAGTTTTTTAAACTTCATCCTTCATGCCTCTAAGGATAATTACAGTCTTTTATTGGCTAGCGGAACATACTACTAACTGAGGTATCTTCATGAATTCGCCAGATAGTTTCTCCTAGCAAATTAGCCACTGACAGCACTACTAGTTGAGGAAAGCGATTGCTTTCTGGTATAGGTATCGTATTTGTGACAATGACTTCTTCAAACAAGCCACTAGATAACCGTTCCATAGCAGGTGGTGAGAATACCGCATGAGTTGCACAGGCGTATACCTGACGCGCTCCTTCTTCACGCAGTAGTCGCGCTCCTTCGGCGATGGTGCCACCAGTGTCGATCATGTCATCTACCAACACTGCGGTTTTGCCTCTAACATCGCCGATGACATTTAACACTTCTGCAACATTGTGTGCCTGACGACGTTTGTCAATAATTGCCAGTGGAGCATCATTTAGTTTTTTGGCAAATGCCCTGGCTCGTGCTACACCACCAACATCGGGAGAAACAACCACAAGGTCGGGCAGTTGTTTGCTTGCTAGATAATCTAACAATACTGGCGAACCATAAACATGGTCAAAGGGTATATCGAAATAACCCTGAATCTGAGCCGAGTGCAAATCCATTGCCAGAACGCGGTTAGCACCTGCTTCAGTGATCAAGTTAGCAACTAGCTTGGCGGTTATTGATTCTCGTCCTGCGGTTTTGCGATCGGCGCGGGCGTAGCCATAGTAGGGAATTACAGCCGTTACCTGTCGCGCAGAAGCTCGACGACAAGCGTCAACCATAATTAATAATTCCATCAAGTGATCGTTGACGGGTTGACAACATGGCTGAATTAGATAGACATCACAACCCCGAATCGATTCTTGGATTTGAACGTAAAGTTCTCCGTCTGCAAATCTTTTGCGGATCATTGGTCCCAAGTCCATGCCGAGATAGCGAGAGACTTCTTGAGACAATTGTAGATTCGCAGAGCCTGAAAACAGACGCAGACGATGATTATCAGTCAGTCCTGTTGCAGATGGTTGCACTTTTAAAGTTGCAGAACTGAGTACAGCAGATGCTCGATATGCATTCATAGCAATATTATGATTACAGATTTAATAGATTTAACCAAGAAATAGCCTAAAAAAACATCTGTGAGTTTTGTTGAAGCTTCCATACAAAATTTAAACATTTTTACATAAAATTATCATTTGCTGATTATCTAAATTTTCTTGGCTAACAAACTATTGATACCTTAACTGACACTCAGTCAAGTCAAACAACTAGATCTCTAGTTTAATTTTTTTCTGTTGAGCTAAATAACCCTAATCTCTCAAACATTGATGTGATATATAGATTGTTCCAACTATCTCATTTATAAGTGAGAGCAATACATTGACAACTTGAGTGATATTAAAGTTTGTTCTTAGACAGAAGAAGGCTTATGACTAAGTGTTTAGGGGGTATTTTATTATATTCTATGATATCAATCGGAAATAAATAAACTGGCAGATTTCATTTTAAGTTTTAATTAACACAATAGAAACCGAAAATACCCGTATTTAAGCAAATTCTTAGAGTCATGGGTTCTGTTGGTGTACGCTGACAATAGTTTCTTTACTGACACCACTATTTTTTCAGATGAGAGTAGTGGTAGACCATAACCCAAGAGGAGAAGTTCCTTCTGCCTCCTGTCTGCATAAAATAGTTGAAGTGTTACTTTCCATAAGTCCTAAGTGGAAATATACCTATTAGGTAAGGTAAAATATCGCTGCATGTAACTGTCCGTCGCCTCTTGGACTTAATCTTTGTGGGTGACTTCCTCCTCAGTTGCCATAACACTCAATCAATCGATCATGCAACCACCCATTACAGTTGGCACTGTCTTGCAAAACCGTTACCGCATAATTCAAATTCTCGGACAGGGGGGATTTGGTAGAACCTATCTGGCAGAAGACCAGAGGCGCTTTAACGAACTTTGCGCGATCAAGGAATTGATTTCATCAGCAACGGAGGCTTTGGCTAGAGAGAAGGCACAAGAGCTTTTTCACCGAGAAGCTGCTATTCTGTATCAAATTGAACACCCACAAGTGCCAAAATTCCGTGAAAGATTTGAGCAAGACCAACGCTTGTTTTTGGTGGAGGATTACATTGCAGGTGAAACTTACCGAACTCTGCTAGAGCAGAAGCAAGCTGTGGGTCAAACTTTCACAGAAACTGAAGTATTGCAGTTAATACAGTCGTTGTTGCCTGTTTTAGAGCATATTCACAGCCGAGGGATTATTCATCGAGATATCTCGCCAGAAAATATTATTTTGCGAGATAGCGATGCTAAACCTGTGTTGATTGACTTTGGAGTGGTAAAAGAACTAGCAACGCGTTTGCGATCGCCAGATAGCCCAATGCCAGTGAGTACTGTGGGAAAATTAGGCTACTCTCCTAGCGAACAAGTGCAAACAGGAGGAGCTTATCCTAGTAGCGATCTGTATGCATTAGCGGTGACTGGAGTTGTTTTGCTGACTGGTAAAGAACCAACAGATCTATTCGATCAAAACCAACTAACTTGGAATTGGCAGCGGTGGGCAAATGTGAATCCGCGATTTGCTGTAGTGTTAAATCGAATGTTAAATCATCTACCGAGCGATCGCTATCAAAGTGCTGCTGATGTATCCCAAGCATTACAATCTTTGCAGCAACCCAGTGTCCCTACTGCCAATGTTTCCAATTTGCAGACAATGGCTGTGAGTCGTCGACCTGACTTGGTATCACCAGCAACTTCGCCCAAAAAACCTGCTCCGGTGATTCCACCAAGTCAGACTAGCTCAATCTTGGATAATCCCTTAGCGATCGCCGCAATTGCGATCGCTGTAGTTATCCTAGCGGGATTTGGTTCTTGGGCATTGGTAAGTTCTATTCGCAGTCAGTCAAAAGCACCACTAGATGAAAGGCTTCCCCAAAATTTTCCTTCACCAGTAATTTCTGGTGGTACTACATTAACGCCCACACCTACAGAAACACCCACGCCCACACCCACACCCACCAAAGAACAACCTGTTATATCTACCAAGCCTCTCAATCTTGGAGCATTTAACACTACTACAGTTGAAGGTATTCTCCAAGCAAATCAAATCAGCCGATACACTTTTGCGGGGCGAGCAGGAGCTAAATTAACTACATTTATTAACCCAGGAAGCAGCGTTTTACTAACAGTCTTAAACCCCAAGGGGCAATCAATTAATAATGCTCAGCCAGTTACATATTATGAAGGCACATTGCTAATTAGTGGTGTATATACGATTGAGTTAACTTTGCTTCCAGGCGTTGCCGAAAGCAATTACAATCTCAATATTGGATTAGAAAAACTGAGCAACCCAATTCCAACACAGACACCTCCACCAATTCCAACACAGACACCTCCACCAATTCCAACACAGACACCTCCACCAATTCCAATAGAGACACCCACACCAACTCCTATAGAGACGCCCGCACCAATTCCAACACAGACACCCCCACCAATTTCAACTCCAATTCCAACTCCAGAGATAGAAAACAATAATCCGCCTGTTGATGGTACACTCCAACCAATTCCTTCTCCAACAAATTCGCCCTAAATTTAGCAGTTTATACTCCCAATTAATGGATTTAGTTGTTTAAACTTTACCGAAATAAATTATTAGTTATTACTGGTAATTTTATAATCATTAATAACTAATAATGAAGAAAAAATTATAATTTAAGTAAATGGCAATAAATTAATAACCAAAAATATTTATAATAAAGATTCGATAATATTTCGCTACAGCAATCCTAAATTGTTAAACGCACTACTGATTACTGGAACTGATACCGAGGCTGGCAAAACTGTTTTAACCACAGCGTTAGCAGCCTATTGGCAAAAATATTACCCGCAGCGCACCTGGGGAATCATGAAACCGATTCAATCAGGGATTGGCGATCGCGAGTGGTATCAAAATCTATTCACATTAGAACAATCTGCCGAAGAAATTACACCTTTGTATTTTCAAGCACCCTTAGCTCCGCCGCTCGCCGCAGCTCGAGAAAATCGCCGAGTAGATTTAGCAGTGGTGTGGCAAGCTTTGTCTAAATTGCGATCGCAACGTGATTTTGTGCTTATAGAAGCCTTGGGTGGCTTGGGTTCACCAGTAACGGAGGAATTAACGGTAGCTGATTTAGCGGCAGAATGGCGTTTACCGTCGGTATTGGTGGTACCCGTGAGATTAGGAGCGATCGCTCAAGCCGTGGCGAATGTCGCATTAGCGAGACAATCGCGTGTGGATCTCAAAGGCATTGTTTTGAACTGTGTACAACCCCGTTCCGATGCAGAATTAGCCGACTGGACACCACCAGAATTGATTCAATCGTTAACTAATATCCCGGTTTTAGGTTGCTTACCCTATTTAGAAAACCCAACGGATTTAGATAAACTTGCTCAAATAGCCTCAGATTTAGATTTAGAAACACTAATATTTCAGAATGATTAAGCGATCGCGATCGCCTACTGCCGAATTTCTCACTAATAGGGTGTGGGAGGTGTGGGAGATGCTAGCGATCGACACGAAGCGCCCATTCTCAATTCCTCCTCATTCTCCCCACACTCCCCACACCCCTCAATTTCTCGGTTGTGAGAAATCCAGGCTACTGCCCTATATTAAGCAATTTCGCCATAGCCAGCCGTTGCAATTTGCCAGTAGCACCACGAGGTAGTCGATCTAAAATGTGAATTTGCTTGGGGACTTTGAAGTTTGCCAGCATCGTTGAACAGTGAGCTAAAAGTTCTTTTTCGCTAGCTTCTGCTTTGAGAACAACAGCGGCGTGAATATCTTCTCCTAAAGATTTGTGGGGAACGGCAAAGGCTAAGGCTTCAGCGACAGCAGGATGGCGTAGCAATATATCATCTACTTCTAAGGGAGAAATTTTTTCCCCACCCCGGTTAATCAATTCTTTTATCCGTCCAGTCAGGCGAAGATAGCCATCTTCATCAAGTGTGCCTTGATCCCCTGTACGAAACCAACCATTGACAAAAGCAGTGGCGTTGGCTTCTGGGTTATTTTCATAGCCATCAATGACATTGGGTGCTTTTACCACCACCTCCCCTAAACTTCTTTGGGGGAGGAGATTGCCTTCAGAGTCCACAATCCCGACTTCGACGCCGAAGCCATAACCGACAGTACCCGGTTTCCGGGTTTTTGGTGGTAAGGGGTTGGTGGTCATTAAGTGAGAAGCTTCAGTCATGCTGTAAGATTCCACCACAGGTGCATTGAGAGTTGCCTCTAGTTGTTCAATGATAATTGGGGGCAAAGAAGCGCTACTAGAGCGAACAAAACGGAAGCGATTTGCTTGAACAATTTCTGTGTTGCGACTAGCACGTGCCAGAATTGTCTGGTGCATAGTTGGTGCTGCGGAATACCAAGTAGGTTTATAGGTTTCTACCAGTTTCCAAAACTCTAGGGCATTAAAACCATTGGGACAAACCAGTGTACCGCCAGATCCCAGAGTTGCCAACAAACAGCCCACCAATCCGTGAACGTGGAATAAGGGCATTAAGCAAAGTGTAGTGTCATCTGGGGTGAGAGAATAAGCACCAATAATATTATTAGCAGAGGCCACGAGATTGCGATGGCGAATCGGCACCCGTTTAGGACGACTCGTTGTGCCGCTGGTGTGGAGAATCATCGCTACATCGTCAGCCGAAGGCGAGGGAGAAGAGGCGGAGGGGCGGAGGGGAACTTGCAGTAAGTTTTTCTGTTCTGGCTCTTTCTCATGTCCGATGCCCAATGCCCCATGCCACATGCTTAATTCAAAGCTCAAAGTACCATCAGCGTTGACTTTAGCATTAATCAGCATTATATCAGGTGTGAGGGCGGCAATGGCTGCTTCTGGTTCACCTGAGAGTGTAATCAGTGCTTTTGCTTGAGTATCTGCGTAGTAGAAGGCAAATTCTTCTTGCTTGTATTTGGGATTCAAAGGTGCTGCTGTAGCACATAAAGCAGCAGCCAGAAAAGTAATTGCCATTGGGGAACCATTAGTCATGGCAATGGCAATGCGTTCGCTTTTTTGCAATCCAAAGCTGTAGAGTTGGGATGCCAGTCCAACAACATTTTCGCGCAATTGCTTATAGGTTAGCGATCGCCCCTCAGGTGTAACCAAGGCTAAATGATTGTCTTCTCCAGCTAACAGATCAAATAAGTTCATTCAAAACCTCCAAAAGCGATTGATTAGAAGTAAGAGACAGTCTTGATGAAACGAATTTCACAAGCCTTAGATGAAAAAATTTTACTCACCACTTTCAAGTCAGAGAGAGAGGAAAAAGACTAGTAGTTCGCCAAGGAAACTTGGCGGGGAAAAGGGTAAAGGGGAAAGGGTAAGGGGTAAAGGTTTTAATCCCTTCCCCTTTCCCCTTTTCCCAGTCCAAACCTAGCAATTTTGGGTTGGCAAACTACTAGTTTCCCTATGCCCCATTCCCTTCAGGAGTGCTGAGTAGGGAATTTCAGTTTTTTACTCAGAACGGGCTAAACGCCCCGCTACCGCTAACGGAACTTGGAACTGTTTTGCCCCATTCCCCATTAAGTTTTCTGCAAAAATAAAAAGCTAAAATTAATTAAATACTGTGTCTGTGACTACTAAAAATCAGAAAAAACTTTTTCAGCAGCTAAACCAAATCGATAAATATGGATCGTCGGAAATTTCTTAACTATGTCACTTTAGCAGGATCTAGCTTTGCCTTAACTAGTTGTATTCAAGGCAAAAATTCCAACTTACCCAGTGAGATATCTCCTTCAGCATCGCCTGTAGTAGTAAATGAACCTCTGAAAGTGGGATTTGTTTATGTCGGACCTGTGGGTGATTTTGGCTGGACTTATGCCCATGATTTAGGTCGCAGACACATGGAAGCCAATCTTCAAGACAAGGTAAAAACTACCTTTGTTGAAAATGTTAATGAAGGTGCTGATGCTGAAAAAGTAATTCATCAATTAGCATTAGATGGTAATAAGTTGATTTTCACAACTTCCTTTGGCTACATGAACCCAACAATGAAAGTTGCCAAGGATTTTCCTAATATTATCTTTGAACATTGTACAGGATACAAACGTGCTGTTAATGTTGGCACTTATTTGGGACGCTTTGAAGAACCCCGTTACTTAACCGGTATGATTGCTGGCAAGATGACAAAATCAAATGTAATTGGTTTTATTGGTGCATACCCAATTCCGGAAGTAATTCGAGGAATAAGTGCATTTACTCAAGGAGTACGGCTAACAAATCCTCTGGCAAAAGTGAAGGTACTTTGGGTGCAAACTTGGTACGATCCAGCTAAAGAGAGAGAAGCGGCTCAAGCTTTGGTCAATTTAAGTGCGGATATCCTGACGCAGCATACCGACTCTGCTGCTGTTGTCCAATTGGCTGAGGAAAAAGGCATCTACGCTTTTGGACATAACACTGATATGAGCAAGTTTGGCGAAAAAGCTCACCTAACATCAGTTGTTAATAAATGGGGGAAATTTTACACAGATAAAGCCTTAACTGTAATGACTAATACTTGGAAGTCTCAAGATGTTTGGGATGGTATTAGTGAAGGAATGGTAGATATTTCTCCAATGAATCAGGTGATTCCATCTGATGTACAACAATTAGTAAATGCAAAGCGCGATGAATTTATTCAAGGTACTGCACATCCTTTTGATGGACCAATCAAAGACCAAAAAGGCGTGGTGCGAGTACCAAAAGGTAAGGTATTAAATGATAAGCAACAACTGGCAATGGATTGGTATGTTGAAGGAATTGAAGGGTCAATTCCTAAGCAAAAATTATAGTTTTGCGAAACAATACTCAACTGTTGAACATGTACCCCAATCCGAAAAAGCGCAATTTTAGCTTATTGTTTAGTGCCAATTTCCTGTTGTAATGCAATAAGGAACTGACAAATAAAAAAATATTCCACTGCTCACAGTCAACAGTCAACAGTCAGCAACTTTAAGCGGTTGTTTTTATTTCTTGGAGTTCCCTAATGACAAGTTGTGTGCGATCGCGTAAATTCAAGCTAATTGCAGATACTAACCGCGATGAGATTGGGCGCTGGATGGGTGGAATTGGCTACTATCACAACAATTTACTAGTCAAGGAAGAGGTAAAGGGGAAGGGGAGAACCACATACAGAATAAATAGGCTTGAAATATGCTGTATTTAGCCACCAAGTCCAAGCTTCTGGAAAAATCAAGCCAGCCAAGTCACGCACAAGTTCAATATGTGTTACAACAACTGCATGAAATACCTTGTACACTAAGATTCCGCCTGAATGCTGGCTCTAATTTTGTGTTGGTAGACTAAAGGAATGCTAAATGCCTAAATGGAAACTAGTAACAGAATTTACATTTGATAGTGCCCATTATATCAAAGATTACAAGGGTCCATGTGGTCGAATGCACGGACACACCTACAAAGTGCGAATTGAAGCAACATCATCACAGTTACACTCTTCAGAATACTGTCCCCATTCGGTTATGGTGACAGATTTTAGAACCTTACGCTGGGCTAAAAAAGACGTTACAAAAGGGGGTCTAGATCATTGTGTTCTTAATGATGTATTACCTCCTGAGTATGAAACGACAGCGGAGATGATTGCCAAATATATCTATGATGAAACTAAGAAGCAAGTCCCTTCTAATGTACAACTAAAGGTTGCAGTATCAGAAACTCCCAATTCTTGGGCAGAGTATGAAGATGATTAACAATTCAACATTCAAAATTCAAAGATTACCTAACGGTAATCAAACCGGATAAAAAGCGATCGCTATTTTGTCTGAAAATCTCTGACTGAGGATCAAAATATGCATCTAACACACTCTACGGTAATTCTATTTTTACTTGATAAATAGTCTCTTAATTAATTTAAAAATTTCGTCAAGCGATCGAATTATGTAATTTAAAAGCACATTATGATATTACCTGGATTTATAGTTAATCTTGAAGGTATCTGGTAAAATTTAGTAAATCAAGATTGCGAAAGAATTAGGGCATCAAGTTTATTAAGCTAGAGAGCGCTTGATATTTGCTGAATTTATACAAAAGACCAAGTGCATAAGTTATAGACTGTCATAAACATTCTCGATTTGGCAAAAATAAGACTTGTTTTTCTCTTATGATCAACCAATTTTCAAAAAATATGAGACTATAGAAATGTGAAGACAGCCGGAAAAATGTGAGTCAGCAAGATAAACTCTTAGGAAAAATTCTCTCTGGGACTTCTGATACAGACATCCCTTTTGCCCAATTGTGGCAACTCTTATACAAACTAGGCTTTGATGAACGGATTCGTGGCGATCATCGTATTTTTGTCAAAGATGGTGTTGAGGAAATATTAAACCTGCAACATAAAAGAGGAAAAGCCAAAAGCTATCAAGTTAAACAAGTTCGTGCAGTAATTCTCAAGTATCAGCTAGGAAGTAAAAATGATATTTCGCTATGAAATTAGCCTCTACTGGAGTAGAGAAAATGAAGCTTTTATTGCCGAAGTACCAGAATTACCCGGCTGTGCTGCTGATGGTGAGACTTATCAAGAAGCTCTGCATAATGTAGAACTTGTGATGGAGGAGTGGATAGAAACAGCTAAGGATTTAGGGCGTTCAATTCCTGAAGCTAAATCGCGTTCGGTATCCATCTAATACCATTTTGGATTTGAGATTTTGCTTTTTCAAATCAAGTACATCTACAATAAAAAGAATTGGTAGGTCTACTTTTAAGTAGTTGGTTTTTAGCAATCATTCCAATTAAATAACAGGCTAATTAATTCTCAGTCCCATAATAACTAAGTCTCGTTCAACACTGTCAAGTTCAGCAACTTTAGGCAAATGTCCCCAGTGTTCAAACCCAAATGTTTCAAACAGCTTTAAACTTGGTTGATTGTGAGCAAAAATGAAACATACTAAAGTTTTTAAACCCAAATTAGAACTTTCGTGAATTGCTTGTGCTAAAAGTTGCCTTCCTAAACCACGACGATGATAGTTAGGGGCTATGTAAATACTAATTTCAGCAGTCTTACTATAGGCAGGTCGCCCGTAAAAGGACTGGAAACTAAGCCACCCAGCAATTACTCCTTCTACTTCGATTACCCAAAGTGGCCGTTTTGAAGGCGATCGCCCTTTAAACCAAGCAAGGCGGCTTTCCACAGATACCGGCTCTAAATCAGCAGTTGCCATGCGGGTGGGAATTGCAGAATTGTAAATTGCTACAATTGTAGGCAAATCAGTTTCAGTCGCATGACGAATAATCATTGCTGCTGTCTCAGAGAAATCTTCAGAAAATATTTAAAAGTTTTCTTTTGCATGAGGTACAAAGCTACGGGTTGGGAGACAGGAGACAGGAGATAAAAAGACTTTTTCTATTACGATTTTGAATTTTACATTTTCTACCTAATTTACTTGCAAACTGCTGTAATTAAGCACGTGCTAGTAAAGGAGCAGCAGCTAGTAAAGTTTTGGTATAAGGGTGCTGAGGATTAGCGAAAATCTTTTTTGTATCACCGATTTCAACAATTTTACCGCCATTCATAACGGCAATTCGATCGCACAAAAATCTAGCTAACCAAAGATCGTGAGTAATGAACAAATAAGTTAACTCAAACTCTTCTTTTAATTGCAACATCAAATCCAGCACTTGTGACTGCACGCTAGCATCCAACATACTTACTGGTTCATCGCAAATCAAAAGTTTAGGATGAGTAATCAAAGCACGAGCGATCGCTACTCGTTGCTGTTGTCCTCCAGACAAATCTGATGGATAACGCTCATAATACACCTGTGGCGGTGTTAAGCCAACTTTTTCTAACATCCACAAAACTTGTTCTTTTGCCTTAATGGCATCGGCAAGATTATGAATAAATAAAGGATCGGCTATACTTTGTCCTACTGTCATCGCTGGATTGAGACAAGCATGGGGGTCTTGAAAGACCATTTGTATTTGTCGCCTTGAGGAGCGAATTTCTTGACGCGACAGTTTAGTTAAATCTTTCCCTAAAAACTCAACTTTGCCAGCTGTAGGACGAATTAGTTGCAAAATTGTTCGTGATAATGTACTTTTACCGCAACCTGATTCTCCCACTAAGCCAAGAATTTCTCCTGGATAAAGATCCAGGTTAATACCATCTACTGCTTTGATTGTCTGCTCTTGTCTGTTAAACAGTTTTTCGATAAAGTTAGGCTCTATGCTGTAGTATTGCTTGAGTTCTGTAACACTCAGAATTGGGGATTTCTCATTAATATTCGGTAATTGCTTTGATTCGTCATTAACAAGTATTAATTCGCCACTATCATCTACTGCTTGAATGTGTAAAGCTGCTTTTAAGAGCGATCGCGTGTATTCATGTTGTGGTTGTCTAAATACACTTTCTGTAGAACCCATTTCTACCATCTTGCCGTGGTACATGACGCCAATCCGATCGCAATACTCAGCAACCATTGCTAAATCATGAGAAATTAGCAGTAATCCCATGTTTTCTTCACCGCACAGGCGAGTTAATTCTTGTAATATCTGCGCGGAAACGGTGACATCTAAACTAGTGGTGGGTTCATCAGCAACAATGAACTTGGGATTGAGGAGTAAAGCTAGAGCGATCGCTACCCTTTGTCGCATTCCGCCGCTAAACTCATGAGGATATTGATTCCAGCGGCTGGCGGGAATATTTACCTTTGCTAATGTTGCAAGTGCTTTTTCTTTGGCTTGCGATGTTGATAATTCTGGTGAGTGTGCTTGCAGGGTTTCGATACAATGCTTACCAATGGTCATCAGCGGATCGAGGCGTGTCATCGGATCTTGAAAAATTAAGGCGATCGCTTCTCCGCGAAATTTCCGCAACTGCTTAGGCGTCAAGTCAAACACCGACTGTCCTTGAAATATCACTTTTCCCTCAATGCGACTAGCGGCTGGTAGTAAGCGCATTACTGCACGTCCAATAGTTGATTTCCCACAACCCGACTCTCCTACCAATCCCATTCTCTCACCTCGTTGTAGAGTGAAAGATACATCATCAACTGCCCAGCTTAATTCTTCTCCACTTCGTTGAGGATAGGCAACTCGGAGATTTTCGATACAAAATAAGGCTTCACTCATACTTAGTTATCAGCCCTGAGCTACCAGTTTCAATAATTTCAAATTTCAGATAGTTTAGCAGATTATTATTAAATCTCCCTTGTGAAAACATTTTGAGTGTCTTAGAGAATGCCTTTTGCAAGGTTTGTAGTAAGCACTTTAGTGCTTAAAAAGTCAAAGAATAAGGGAACTCCAGGTAATAAATTATCCCATATGAAGTTGGTGACTGTGGTTACTGAATCTCGACTCACTTCGACGCTGCTCAGTGCAAGTCGCTCGATTTGAGCGTTGGTCATTGAGCGTAGCCGAAATGAACCGAAATGAGCCGAAGTGTTGACTGTGAACAGGGGAATATTTTTTTATTTGTCAGTCCCTTAATGTTCATGCTATTGATGATGATCCGTTGTGCCTTGCTCACTTTCTAGCAGTCGTGAAATCAGCACATCTGGTTTTCGACTCATCACAGATTGAACTTTATCAATGGCAATTACTTCTTTGATTTGTACAACCATTTCCCAAAGAGTATCTTCCTCTGTTTCTTTGTTGTAAGTTCTGTGTTTAAACCACAACAAATCATCCCAAACTCCGATAATTGTCGCAAAATACCACTTTTCTCGTATTAGTATCCAGATTTCTTGTTCTAAGTAAGTCTGTAGAAGAGATTTCACAATGGCTAAGATAATAAAAAATATTGTGCTACATATTAAGTAAGCATTAACAGATTGTACAACAGTAAAAATACTGTGATTATTTTGTATAATTATTTTTGGAAAATATTAAAAAATTTGGGGAACTCCTATATCTTTATAAATAATCCGATTTTTATCTAAATTACCCAGTATTTATGTGACTTGAAAGTTAATTCAACTCACCAAACTTAGGACTCCACCAACCTTTTTGTGTAGAAAAATAAGCCACATCTTGATGTTTTTTATCTTGACGAGATTGAGGATTGGAACACCGGAGCATTGTCTTGCTCTGTCCTTCCTTAATGTAGCTGTACTCCTGTAATGGCTTTTTACATACTGGGCAAGAGTATGAAGTTGACTTCACTGGAGGCTTGGGAATACTTTCATCCTTGTGTGCTTTGTTTCGAGGTTGTTCCCAAGTTTTATTAATGTCATTCCAAAAAAGGACAACGTTTTCACAGCCGCTAACACATTTAAGAAAGTACTTCTTTTTGACCTTGCTGCTCTTAATTTTGGCGAGAAAACTTTTGCATTCAGGGCAGCGAGTTTTGGAAGTTTCATATTTGCGTTCTTGCCCTGGTGAAACTTTGTTTAGAGATGCAGCGCCAGCAACTACAGTTTTGGCTTTTGCTAAAGCTGGTGCAAAGTATTCTTGATTCCAAGTACTTAAGTATTGCTGCCAGCCTTGTTTGCCAACTGCGATCGCATCTAGAGCATCTTCCATCTTAGCTGTGAATTCTGCCTCTAATAAATCCGGTAACGCCTTCTCTAAGAAAGCATCAACTTCTAACCCCAAAGCCGTTGGTTGGAGATGATCCTTTGTCAACTGCACATAATCCCGCTTCTTCAGGGTGGCGACAGTGGGAGCGTAAGTACTAGGACGACCAATACCTTTACGCTCCATGAGTTGCACTAGTTTCGGTTCACTGTAGCGAGGCGGTGGTTGGGTCTGTTTTTTCTCATGCTGTGCATTCTTTAAGGTGACTATCTGTCCCTGTCGCAACTCAGGTATAACAGTATCTTTACTGAGATTATTCCAGTACCGCGCATAACCGTAGAACTCAATTACCTGTCCATGACACAACCACAGCAGATTTCCTGACTGAGTGATTACTTGAGTTTTACGCAATTGCGCCGCCCGACATTGAGAAGCAATTGCGCGTTTCCAAATCATCACATACAGATTAAACTCATCAGTTGGCAGTTCTTCTCGCAACTGGGCTGAAGGACGGAAAACATCTGTTGGGCGGATAGCTTCATGCGCTTCTTGAGCGGATTTTGCACTGCGATGTTTGGCTAAGAACTGCGGTACATTCTGCGGGTCATTTTGCTCCAACCACTGACGCGCACTAGTACAAAACTCTGGACTTAACATCACCGAATCTGTTCGCATATAGGTGATTAGCCCAGCCTCATAAAGCTTTTGGGCTACTTGCATGGTTTTGTCTGGAGAAAATCTCAGCTTGGAACCGGCTGCTTGTTGGAGGGTGGAGGTGGTGAATGGCGGAGGTGGTTGGCGATTAACTATTTTCCCCTCAGCTTTGATTACCTGATGAGGATGGTGGCGTGCTTCTTCAACTAACCTGTTGGCTTCTGCTTCCGAGAGAACCCGCTTGCTTTCGGGGACTTGTGTAGTATTTACTGCTGCATCATCATCCGTTTCAGTTTTTTGTTCTGGTGTATCTGAGTCAGAATTTGCTGCCCCTTTGTAGAAAGCCCGAAATCCTTCCGCGTAATCTACCCAGACACTCCAGTAATCTTGGGGTACAAATATTTGAATTTCTCTTTCGCGCTGACAAATCAAGTGTAATGTGGCGCTTTGAACTCGACCAACGCTTTTTGCGCCATTGTTTAATGCCCAAACTAGGGGACTTCCCTTGTAGCCGACTAATTTATCGAGACAATCGCGGCATAGTCCCGCCCCGACTAAGTTAACATCTAGTTTTCTGGGTTTAGCGATCGCTTCTCGAACTGCTGAGGCTGTAATTTCCGTGTAAATTACCCGTTTTGGCTCTTTTAATCCCAGCACTTCCTTCAGATGCCAAGCGATGGTTTCTCCCTCTCGGTCTGGGTCAGTGGCGATGACAACTTCATCAACCTGTTTGACGGCAGCTTTTAGTTGCTGAATGGTTTCCTTGGCTCGTTGGTCGCGGGGAATATAATTGCACTTGACGCTACTACCATCCATGCTGAAGCCTAATGAATCTTCGCCTTCATTGCTCAGTTCGCGGATATGGCCGCAGCTAGCACGAACAATCCATTCTGAACCGAGGATTTGACTGAGTTTTTTGACTTTTCCGGGAGATTCGACTACAAGAAGGCGTTTGGGCATAGCACCTGCGCTGAATAGTGCTTTAGATAGGCAATTGCATATTTTAGTATATAGGTACTATTATGGTTGGCTATTTTAAGAATTTTTACAGTTACAGCTATTTTCAGGTATGTTTTTCTCTCACGCAGATGAGAGCTACAGCTTCACTCTCAGCGTCCAGCGGCGCGACGGGTCGCTGTCGCAGTTGTATTGAAGAGCTGTTACGTTGTTTTCAGTACTTCTTCCCCCAGCAATAGTGAGACATTTGTTGGTTTGCACATTCCTAATCTGATAAACACCAGCGCCAGTCACATCGGTTATTCTCCAAGTGCGCGACGCATCGCTGTCGCACTCGTATTGAAGGGCTGTTACGTTGTTTTCGGTACTTCTTCCCCCGGCAATAGTGAGACATTTGTTGGTTTGCACATTCCTAATCTGATAAATACCTGCGCCAGTGACATCAGTTATTATCCAACGGCGCGACGGATCGCTGTCGCAGTCGTATTGGAGTGCCTCGACGTTGTTTTCGGTACTTACTCCCCCGGCAATAGTGAGACATTTGTTGGTTTGCACATTAATCAGCATCAGTTCGTTGGCGGAGGTCTCAGCAAGTGAGACAGAGGAAAAGACGGCAGCTAGCAGTCCTACCGCAAATAAGCCGGCTGAGGCCAAATCGTCGGGCTGGCGACAAAATATCCATCATGATGTTTCTCCTTTTGGTGGCGTGTGTCGAATAGATCAAATATTTTCTGGCAAACTAATATCTTTAATCACGGCACGAGCCTGTATTTTCGCAATTTAGCTAAAAACTTTACAGTTAGAGAAATAAATTGCAGCGAAATGGGCGGTTAGAAACCGCGTCTACACAAACAAAACCCACCTCCGTGGGTTTCAAGCCCTTAATTTGACTTTAGTCCGCGCAGGGGGACTTTGGTTGTGTAGCTGCTAATTCTATTTGCCAAGGCTTAAGTTGACAGCAATTAACCCCTAGAAATGTACAAAGAATTTGGGATAATTTATTCTCTGGAAGTCCCTAAGGACGCAATGAAGTCGCACTGTGCGTCTCACTTTTTGACTGGGCTTTATACCCTGCCTCCGTGGGTTAATTTTTTATCCTAGTGAGGTATATTTGCGTGGGATGATGGAGAAAGCTTAAGTGAGCGATCGCTAGTTTGGAGAATAGCTTTATCAAGCGCCTAAGTTCCCAGTCCCCTGAAGAGATATGAGTTACCCAAACACACCAATTCATCAACCTGGACTAGTTCTCACACCTGGTTCAGAAGGCTGGTGGGATTCCGAACGAGTCTCTTCACCACAAGTCTTGTACTGTCCCGATGGAACCTGGAAAATGTGGTATTACGGTCGGGATGCCTCGTTCGATCGCCAAATCAATTTACCTACTGGTCGCTGTGGTTTAGCAGTTTCTGCTGATGGAATTGATTGGCAACGCGTTCAGGGATTATTAACTATGGGGGCTGTCTTTGAACCTCACCCAGATTCGCATCGGTTTGACTCAGCTCATGTTGGTGTGAGCAATGTCTACTTTCACGATGGTCTTTATTGGATGTGGTATTTTGGTGGCGATCGCACAGTTGTCGATATGGGAGGCTTCAAAGCTAAGGGGTTAAATATGCGCCCCGGTTGCGCTATCTCCCGTGATGGCATCAATTGGGTACGCTTGGAAGGTAATTATCAAGGAGCTTTTCTTGATGTAGGCAAAGTAGGGGAGTTTGATAGTTTGTTTTGTGCCTGGCCACAAGTGTTAGTTGATGATGGAACGTGGAAATTGTACTATCACACCTTAAATCCTGAAAGAGGGTTTTTAGTCGGTTTAGCTGTTTCTACCGATGGTTTTCGCTGGGAAAAAGTCGGTGAGATTTTAGCAGCAGGTGAGTCTGAAAGTTTTGATGAGCGAGGCATTGGTACTCGCCATGTCTTGAAAATAAACGGACAGTACCTAATGTTCTATGAAGGCGTTAACACCAGTGGTTATCACTCCATTGGTCTAGCTATTTCTGAGGACGGGATTCATTGGCAAAAAGAGAAAGGGGAGCAAGCGGGAGGTTCAATCTTTTCTCATGCTCAAAAGGATTCTGGTCGCTGGGATGCACGCGCAGTAGGGACACCTTGTGTAGTCACAATGGATGATGGCAGTTTCCGTATGTACTACATTGGTGCAAACGAAGGTGGCCACGATGAACTATCTTCACAGCACCAAATTGGTTTAGCTGTGAGCGCCGGAACCAATTTTCGCCAGTGGTATCGCTGGGGAGAATAGTAAGCCGTTACGCATAAAACTAGTAGTCTACCAACCCAAAAATGCTAAGTGAGGACTGGGGAAAGGGGAAAGGGAAAAGGGTAAGAGATTTAAACCCTTTCCCCTTTCCCCCTTACCCTTTACCCCGCAAAGTTCACTTGGCGAACTACCAGTACATTTACCACATGACTGGTAACTGATGAATGTTAACCGTCAACAGTCGACGATTATCAACACTTCTCTACGAAACGCTGGGCGAAAGCTATGGAGCCTCGAAAAGAGCGATCGCTCTTTTGCTACTAATTCTGTTTGGACGCATTCCACATCATAAAATTGAGTGGTTGTGGAGAGGGAATTAATTTTGACAACTGACAACATAATTAAACTCGACCAGTTTTTAAAGCTGGTGGGTATAGCCTCAACTGGAGGGCAAGCCAAACTGATGATTCTTGATGGCGATGTTAAGGTCAATGGCACAGTTGAAATCCGGCGGGGACGAAAATTAGTATCAAGCGATCGAGTAACAATACAAGGGCGAACTTTTGAGGTTGGTGATGTCATCAAATAAATAATGGCGATCGCAGGGCTGCTTGCTCTGTGAATTACTTAACTGTGGATTTCTGTTTGTGTTTACCTAAAATTGTTTTGCTTGTACCCCAAATACCTAAAGCTAGTATTCCTAATGTAAATGAAGGTTCAGGAATAGAGTCAACTCGGCGAAACTCAATCGGCGTAGCGAAAAGCAAATTACCATTAGCCCCAAAAATCTTGTCTAAAGAGTCGATGCCATTTATTTTGACAGTGACACTAGAAACCACCTTACCGCCAGAACTTGTTGGACAGCCATTGGGAGAGTTATTCCCAATGTAGTCAGTCGGTTCCCAGAAAAGTTCTAAGTTGCAGCTTGTTGATAAAACTTTGCTTGAGTCAACGATATGTTCTGACTCTGGCCGATTACATAATCCAGTAAGAGAATAGTTGGTATCAAACGCACGAATGCTGAGATTCACTGCTGAATTGTCTTGGCTAAAAGAATAAAGACGGAAGCGATTAATACTTTTTTGTTCAAGATAAATATTCTCTGTTCCAGTTACAGAGTCAGTATTGGTCAATTCCACATTACAACTTGACAGAGTAATCAGTGGAACAGAAGGATTAGTTGCCACTTGTTGGGAATTATTGAACAAACCAGTAAACCACTGCGCTACTTGCTTAACCTGTGTCTCAAGTGGTGGTGCAGTAATGGCAGTAGCGCGAGTTCCCTGAACAAATGTCAATGCTGAAAACAAAGCTGTCAGAGTATATACTTTGACGAGATTCATAAATTAATCCAACATCCGAAACCTCAAAGTATTTTATCTTACTATTGCTGCGACTTTTAGCAATATCGTTTACGTTTAATTTTTAATTTTTAATTGTTAACCTCTCTTTTACCTTGTGCCTTCACCAGCTAAATTATTTGATACTGGCTTTCGACTACAATACAGCACCAAAAGTACAAACAATCCCATTCCTGCTAGATATTTAATCGGATCTGGTACGTTAGGATTTGGTGAAAAAAAGCCTTCGATCGTACCTGCAATAATCAACATTGGTACAATCCCAAATACTAACTGCACTGCCTGAGAACCATAAAATTTCAGTGCATCTCCACGGCGATATTTTCCCGGAAATAAAATTGCTCTTGCTAATAAAAATCCCGCACCTCCAGCAAAAAAGATTGCGGGTAATTCTAAGGAACCATGCGGAAATACAAAAGCCCAAAAAGGATAAGCCAAATTATTTTGACCAACTAAAGTACCAACAGCACCAATTAATAAACCATTAAATACCATCAAATAAGCTGTGTATGCCCCAGCTGTGAAGCCCCCAGCGACAGCCGCAAAGGACACCGATAGGTTATTGATCGTGATACTGCTCGATGCCAGAGGCTCAATGCCGACAATTGACCCCATCCACAATTTATGCTCATCTCGCACCTTGGTAATCAAGCTTTCAGGTACGATCGAGGACATAAAGCTAGGATTTTGCCAAGAATACCACCAAGCTACTAATCCACCCAGTAGAAACAGCGCCGTTGCAGCAGCAATATATACAAATGTTTTCTGGATTACAAATGGTAATCCCCAACGGTAAAATTCTAAGATTGCTTGCCATTCCTGTCGCCGCGAACCTTGGTAAATCTGCGTATAGGCACGAGTTGTTAAAGATTGTAAACTTTGGATCAAAGTATTGCTGATTTGCTGCGTGCGGGCGCGGGCTAAATCTGCCGCTACTGAACGATACAAACTAGCTAACTCTCTAATTTCCGCCGCCTTTAGAGACTTTAGCCCTTTTTTTTCTACTTGCTTTAATAAGGCATCCAAACGCTGCCAATTTGGTTCTCGTCGTGCAATCCAACGTTGAATATTCATGAATTTTGGGAACACTGAGTTTAACTTAGCTTAAGATAGCCTCAAATTCAGATCCGTACTTTCAAGGGAAATTTGGTATTATGTCTGAAAACTTTGGATCTTCCGCTCACATACAACCACTGAGTATTGGTAACGTTGTCAGTGCTGCGGTGCGACTGTATCGTTCTCATCTCAAGACTTATCTTAATCTGGCCGCGATCGCTCACTTGTGGATTATAGTTCCCATCTATGGCTGGGCAAAGTATGCAGCCATTTCAGGATTAATTTCTCGCTTGGCCTTTGGAGAATTAGTTTACCAACCAGAAAGTGTCCAAACTGCTAGCAGCCATATTAATCAACGTTTGTGGTCATTTTTAAGAGTTGCTTTCCAAGTAGGAATATCTGTGCTGGTAATTTATTTTGGATTAGCGATCGTTGGGGGTATCTTCACTGCCTTACTGGGAATACTATTAGGAAGCATATTAGGTGGTAATACAGGTACTGTATTACTTACAACCACACTGGCAATAATTGTAACAGTAATTATTATGGTATTGGGACTAACCTGGTTTTACTCGCGTTGGGTAGTAGCTGAAGTACCCCTCGCAGTTGAGGAAAATATTAATGGCGGGGAAAGTGTCGCTAGAAGTTGGGAGTTAACTAAAGACTCAGTATTTCGCATTCAGGGTGTCGTTGTAGTTGCTTTTCTCGTGACACTACCTTTGATATTTGTATTAAACTATTTACCTAGCTTATTCCTTATCAGGCTTGAGCAAGGCTCTGCTCTCTACTCCATTGTCTATCTTATTTCTTGGATTGGCAGCTTAATAGGTGGAGTTTTAATCATGCCATTTTGGCAAGCACTAAAAGCTGTTTTATATTTTGACTTGCGTAGTCGGCGTGAAGGTTTGGGTTTGCAGTTACGAGAACCCCCCTCACAAGATTTTCGTTAAGTCAACACCTAAGTTCAACTCTCTTAATTTTCAATTACTTCAAATATGCGCTTTTTTAATCGCATTACATTCCAGACTCCAGAAAGTGTAGAGTTGGAATTTACTCTAGCAGGAATCGGCAATCGAGCTTTTGCACTCCTAATTGACTATACACTTTTGGGTATAAGTTTGCTCATGCTTGTGTTGTTATGGACTTTTTTCTCAACACAACTGTTCAATTTTCTAGAAGATTTTTTTAACAATGGTCAGTTAGGACTTTGGTTGTTAGCAATATTCTTCATTATCGCCTTTGCAATTTACATTAGCTATTTTGTATTTTTTGAAACCCTATGGTTTGGACAAACCCCTGGTAAACGCATTGCTAAAATTCGCGTGGTTCGAGATGATGGTAGACTTATCGGGCTACAACAAGCAACCCTACGCGCCTTACTGCGACCCTTTGATGAGACTTTGTTTATTGGGGCTTTTTTAATTATGTTAGGTAGCCGCGAAAAGCGTTTGGGTGATTTGGCAGCTGGAACAATTGTAATTCAAGCTCAACCAACCACCGCATCAGCAACATTGACAATTTCCGCACCAGCAAAGATACTTCACGAGGAGTTACTACAAACTGCTAATTTATCTCAATTGTTGCCTGATGATTTTGCTATTATTCGTGAGTATTTGCAGCGACGTAGTGCAATGTCATTAAAAGCAAAAGCATCGCTATCTTTAAAGTTAGCTGAGCAAGTTATAGCTATTATTAATTTAGAAAAGTTGCCAGAAGGCATAACACCTGATGTCTTTTTAGAAGCTATTTATCTTGTCTATCAACACCAAGAATTTTAGATTGAAAAAACTCAGGAAGAAATCCTAGTTCGTGGTGATTAATTCATCGCTGATTGAGGATAAATTAGTCTTAGATTATATCAACGATCGCGGTTGCGGCTTGAGTGGAATCGCGATCGCAAACTCAGCGCCTTCTCCTGGTGCTGAAATACACTGGATTTGCCCATTGTGTTTTTTGACAACAATTTGGTAACTAATTGATAGCCCCATACCCGTGCCTTTACCCACAGGCTTCGTCGTGAAAAAGGGATCAAATAACCGTCTGCGTATTTCCTCTGTTATCCCTGGGCCATTGTCAGCAATGCGAATAATTAGGGGTTGCTGAAAAAGTATGAAAAAGCAATTCTTTTGGGTTGACTAGTTATTCAAGCAAAATGAAAGATAAGCTTTTGTTGTCTCTAATTCAGAAAATAATAACTTTCAGTTATAGGAAACTGCAAAAAAGGTGCAGTTTTCAAAAATAGACATAAAAAAGCATAAAACACGCGCGACAGGTGAGTAGAAAGATTCATCACTAAAAAAGTAATAGCAATTGCAGTTTCAGAAGTATGGGAAAGTTTCGCCATCACTCGATTGAGGCTAAACCTTCTTTTAGCTTGCCCAAATTTTCCTTCAATACAATTACGAATTTTCTCAGATTCTAAATCTTGTTTCTTTTTTTCTTTACTAAGATTAGCAGGTGGTCTTCCCAAAGGAGGGCCACTGATGATAATACCTCTTTCTTTGCACCAAGCTCTATTCTCTCTTGTGCGATAAATTTTATCTACATGAACCGATTCTGGATAATAGCCAGTATAATTTTTATATGCTTCTACTTGTGCTTTTAAGTCTCCTGATTCATTAAAATTATCCCAACTAATATGGTCTAAAAATACATATCCATCAAAATAACTAGCTGATAATTTTGCCCCAAATTCCACGGCTTTCCCAGCTTTTCCACGGACAATTGGACGGATATGTGGTTGGCTTAAACTAACGATTCGGTCATCAATACTCTGTTTTTTATTTTCATACAACCATAGTTGTTGACGATAAACTTCTACAACTACAAGCAACATTTTATATTGTCTAGTACTTAGTTTTTCTAGAGTTGCTCCTGTTCTGATTAGCTGGTCAATATGAGATAAGTTTCTTTTGATATATTGAAGCTGCTTTTTAATCGCTTTTTTCCTATCTTTTTGGGATACACGACGCTTTTTAGCGACTTCTAAGTAGTCAATTCTTGCTATTTCCCGATAAGTCCTTGGTTTTTTCTCTAATGTACCTTTTATCTGTTCATAAAGAAGGTCTATTATTTGTTCTGTCTGTTTTCTTGCTTGGTTCAATAGCTCGAAATCTGTTGGATAGCTGATGTCTGCTGGCGCACAAGTCGCATCTAATATTAATTCTCCCCGATTTTTTGGCGTGTTATCTTCTTTTTCTAATTCTTCTTTTTTTTTTTGAGTTGATTCAGTTGATTCAATTGATTCAGTTGCTAAAGTCGAAGATGTTGTCTCTAGTATCCTCTTAACAGTTTCTTGATTTACTTTGTTTACTAATTCTGCACTAATTCTTTCACGAAAATGGACTAGCATCGATGCATTAAATGGAGCTTCATTAATATAGGATGACATCCCTATGAAGTACTGTAGATAAGGGTTTTCCTTGATTTGTTCTACTGTCTCTCTATCACTTATTCCTAGTTTTTCTTTGATTATTAATGCCCCTAATGCCATCCGAAATGACTTTGCTGGCGCTCCCATCTCTACAGAGAACCCGGATGAATATTCCTCTTCAAATTCTGCCCAGGGTATTAAATTCGCCAGAATAATCCAACGATTATCTGATGACAACTTGCCTGAAAACGGAAATTCAAAGTTCTCTGGTGAGATTGGATTTTGCCCCTGTTTTCGGTACATGGTTACAAACAGCACACTTGTGTACTGCTGGTCGCGGTTATGCAAGGATTTTGGGCTATTTTACCCTCAAGTCTTGCACCTGAATATACTTCTTTGGTCAGATAATCTATATCCTGTGAGCTTCTCTTTCTTTTTCAGCAACCCCTACATAATTTTCTTGAATCAGGGTGCGAATACGAATTGTGGGTATTGGGTATGGGGCATCCCTTCTCTGCGAGACGCTACGCGAACGATTTACCTCGGCTACTTCGGCTACTTCGGCTACTTCGGCTCCGCTCAGTAAAAGTCCGCTCAGTACAAGTCCGCTCGGCACGAGTTGCTCAGGGCAAGTGGGTATGGGGCATTGGTTATTCTCCTCTGTTACCTCTTCAATTGCATCGATCGCATTTGTTAACAGATTCATAAATACTTGATTCATCTGTCCAGCGTGACACACAATTAAAGGCAGGTTGCCGTATTCTTGAATTACTTGGATTTCCGGATGTCCTGGTTTAGCTTTCAAACGATTTTGCAACAGCAGCAAGGTGTTATTCAAACCTTCATGGATATCTACTGGTTTCATCCCGTCTTCATCAAGGCGAGAGAAATTGCGTAAAGATAGGACAATCTGCCGAATGCGTTCGGCTCCCATATTCATAGAATTCAAGATTTTGGGCAAATCCTGCTTGAGAAATTCTAGATCTATAGTATAGATTTGTTGTTGAATCTCTGGTACTGGTGGGCAGTAGTGTACTTGATAAAGTTCTATTAAGTGCAGCAAATCTTGAATATATTCACGGGCATGGGTAATGTTGCCATAAATAAAATTGACAGGATTATTGATTTCGTGAGCAATTCCCGCTACCAACTGTCCTAAACTAGACATTTTTTCAGTTTGAATCAGTTGCGCTTGGGTTTGTTGAAGTTCTAACAGCGCTGCTTCTAGTTGCTGGGCTTTGTCTTGGGCATTTTCAGCAGCAATGCGACTTTGGGTATAAAGTTTCGCTTGGTCAATGGCGATCGCTAGTTGGTCTGTAACTGCTTGTAATAATTTTACTTCGTTGTCCAGCCAAGGCCGGAAGCCATTACAATAACCACAGGTAAATGCACCAATCTCGCCGGATTGAGTATGTACTGGTAGTGACATAAAAGCCGTAAAACCGAAATCGCCCAAAAAGTCCCGTGCAGTGCTTAGGCCTAGCCCATCGCTTTCAGTTTCCATATTATCAATGCGGATGATTTCTCTGTTTAAGGTTTTGGCCGCAATTAGTTCAATTTCTGCCTTAGTTGCTCGGTCGCTAAGCAGACAGGGTAATAAGGAACTTTTTGCCTCATAAACACTCTCCCAGTAAGGCATATCAGTGTTTTGTCGATACCACAAGAAGGTGCAGCGATCGATCTGGAATAAGTTACGAATCTCCTTGACTGCTGTTTCCACAATGTAATTGAGATCTAAGGAAGCTCGAATCTGGCTAGAAAGACGATTGATTAACGCTTCCCGTTGGGCAATTTCTCTAAATTTGGCTTCGCTATGTCGTAGTGCTTCTTCAGCTTGTTTACGCTTGATACCAATGGCAATTTCTTGAGCAGCAAATTCCAGGGCTTTAAAAGTTGATTCTGTAACTATTTGGCGGGTAAATATGGCTATCACCCCTACCGTTTCATCTTCAACAATCAAAGGATAGCCGGCGAAGGCCACCATTCCTTCTCGCTGCGCCCACTCTTTGTTACCCACATGGGGATCTGTCTGCACAGAGTTAGTCAGATGGGGTTTACCCTCTTCGGCAATCAAACCAATTGTGAATTGACCAACTGGTACACGTCTATGGGGACCATCAATGTGGGTATATATTCCCGAACTGACTTGTAACTCTAGCACATTATCCTGTTTGTTCAGCGTCCAGATTCGAGCAAAGGCTGCATCAAGATGTTGAACTAAAGCTTCAGTGCAGCGGCGCATCATGTTCTCTATAGTGTCACTCTGAGTTAGGGCTGCGTCTACATCGGCACGAAAATTTGCTAAACGCGCTCGCTCTGCTAATGCTTCCTCTGCTTCTTTGCGGTCAGTGGTGTCATAACAAATACCAACGAAGTTCAAAACATTGCCATTAGCATCTCTAATAACAGATGAGTTGCTTGTATGCCATCGCCAACTGCCATTTTTATGTTTTAGCCGATATTCAATTGCGTCTTGTCTTTCACCTGTTGTCAATATTCTTTGGAAATAATTTACACAGATGGATACATCATCGGGATGCACGAAGGGGACGAACGATTTACCTTGAACTTCGGCAATATCATGCCCTAAAATATCAGTCCAATTAGGGGAAACGTAGGAAAAGATTCCTTCAACCGTCAGCGCAAAAATAATGTTATGAGCATTTTCAATAATGGTGCGAAACTTGGCATCACTTTCCATCAATGCTGCTTGTACTTTGTCGCTGGTTTCGCGGATCAGAACTATAATTTGCTGCTCTGGTAATGGTAATAACCTAGCTTCAAAGTTAACATTTCCTTGTGATAAGGGTAAGGTATATTTAAAACTGACTGCATATTCAGTTTCAAGTACTTCAGTAATTGCTTGCTCAAAGCGATCGCCGACAACAGTCGGGAGAGATTCTCGCAGCCTCTTCCCCTGAAAAACTCCTGGTGGAATATAGAGACTTTCGATGTTTCCTGATTTGTAATCTAGAATAGTTCCATTACCATCAATCCGAAAGTATAAATCAGGTACTACTTGCAAAATAGCTGCCAATTCTGATGTTTTTTCGCGTAAGCGTGCTTCAACTGCTTGGCGTTTTGCAGTTTCAGCTTGCAGTTGCTCCCCTAATTTTTTTAATTCTGTTTTCTGCTTTTTTTCTTCTGTGAATTTAGCCTGTTGGCAAAATAGCTTTTCATCGTGTTGTATTTTTTTTTGTTCGTTCATGATTTGGTTAACGTAGCTTTGCACCTGTCTAGAACACACTTTGGTTTCCCTACTCTTCTGAAATCACTAAATCAATATCTCTAAAAATAGATCTTTTAAGCAATATTATTAAACTTAGTTAGTTATGTTAATTATATTAATACTTTATTTATTTTTATATGTGTGACAACTCCTGTTTTTGTGTAAATAAATTAGAGAAATCCTGAAGTTATCATTAAGATTAACTCGATGGTTTTTACTAAAATCACAAATACCCATACTTCGAGTAAATTACTGAAGCAGTTTTTTACTTTAAAGGATCTGTAAATTTATGTTGATTATGTAATTTCATGGCTGAAAGATCTGGTTCTGCTTCATGGAAACTATTTGATTAGTCAAAATTCGTGGTCTCAACCAGAAGCACCTACTTCTGTTTTTCCCTACAATTCATCTTTAGGGCGTGTTTTCAAGGTCCCATTAGATCTTCACAACCTCCCTTTTTAATTCGGTTGTGTATTTTCTACCTGTTATACGAGCTGATGCAATACGGTTCGGATAAGCATTTTTCACAATCGAGTGTGGTCTGGGGAAAGGGTAAGGGGTAAAGGGGAAAGGGTAAAGGGGAAAGGATGTATTCAAAACATGAGTCCCTTTAACCTTTCCCCTTTAACCGAACCGTATTGCGAGCTGATGGAGATTTAGGGGCATCTAAAAACGAGAGTGTCGCATTAGTTCTCAAGGGATAAAGCTGACACGGAGATGCTGAGAATTTTTAAAGCTTACAAAATTAATGCGATGAACCACTAGTTTGAAAACACGATCTATGTGTTATTGGAGGATGGCTTCTATTAAAAAATCCAGAGCGCAAGAAACCTTCGCTCTGGATTTTTTGGCAATTACAGGAGATTTCAAGTCGGTTTAAGTAGATAACAATTTGTCTCAAAGCCGGGAATAAAAGGTGTTTTACTGCTATGAAGAGTGCAGAAGGCTGTAGCGTAGTCTATTGTGAGGGCTTCGCAGACTATCTCTGGCTCCACCCTTGAATTATGAATTGTTAATTACTGGATTCTTCCCCCAGAATATTTAAAATCCCCTAGTAATTACTTAGTTGTCAGAATTGTGTGTTGAGTCTGGCGTTCCCTAATCAGCATTTTTGGGAGCTTTGAGAGTTATCTATTTAGTCAAAATTGGGCAAACTAAAACTACATCGTAAATAAAATACTCAATTCTACAAAACGTCAGTATACATTTACCCTTTTTGCTTGTTTGATCTGGCATATTGCACTATTTGTAATAATTGTCTTGATTGCCAACTGCAAAATTATAGTTTCAATCCTCTCAAAGAGGATTGAAAAAAGCTAGTTCACTGATTGACTTTAACTACTAGCCTGGAAAGCAATTTCTGGGCGCAAGAATTGAGATATGAGTTGGAACGCACTTTTCATCCCAAACACTTACAACCTGCTTTTAGAGTCGAATTTTCTATGTCAGACCCCAACATTGGTCGCTTACTCGTCAAACGCTACCAACTCCAGGAGTTAATCGGTACTGGAGCAATGGGTCGAGTTTATCGTGCTAAGGATATTTTGTTGGGTGGTGTACCTGTTGCTGTGAAGTTTCTCGCCCTATCCATCCAAAATGAAAAGATGCGATTGCAAGACCGCTTTGAGCGAGAAGCAAAAACCTGTGCTTTACTAGGACAAAAAAGTATTCACATAGTCCGAGTGATGGACTATGGCGTAGATGACAATGATACCCCGTTCTACGTCATGGAATACTTACAAGGACAAAGCCTGAACAATATTATTCGCAAGCAAAGACTGCCTTTACCAAGATTTATCAGTATGGCGCGTCAACTGAGCTTGGGTTTACAGTGCGCTCATGATGGTATCCCGGTTGAAGGCGCAATTTGCCCAATTATCCATCGGGATGTCAAGCCAAGTAATATGCTGGTGATTCAAGATCCCAGTTTTGGAGAATTGGTTAAGGTTCTAGACTTTGGCATTGCTAAGTTATTACAGTCAGATGGCGACCACACAAAATTTTATTTGGGAACTCTAGCTTATTCTTCTCCCGAACAGATGGAGGGTAAAGAATTAGACAACCGTTCTGATATTTATAGTTTAGGCGTAATGATGTTTGAGATGCTCACAGGTAAAATGCCACTGGTGGCACCAACTCACTCGTTTGGAGCATGGTATAAAACACATCACTATCAAAAACCACGTTCCTTTGCTGAGGTTTCGCCTGGATTAGAACTACCAAAAGAGATCGAAAATTTGGTGATGAGTTGTCTAGCCAAAGTAGCACGCGATCGCCCCCAAAGCATCAGTGAAATTCTGAAGGTTTTAGCATTCATAGAGCAACCTGACTACACAGGCAAAATTAGACAAAACAATCATGCGCTAGTTCCTGCAACAATTACAGTCACTACTGAGCTTGAAGAAAAGACAAAAGCCGATTTGCGGATATCCTCCTCTAACGATGAAATTGTTCGTGCGACTTCCTGGCCTCAAAATAAACCAATTGCCGATATTGTCTTTCCCCAAGCTATACATATAAATGGGGAGGTTTTACCAGCCTTGTGGGTGATGCTACCCCAACAGGAAATTCAAAAGCGCTTAGTTTGTACCCGCTATAATCAATTTCTTTTCATATCCGTTCCCCATCCGGTGCTGTTGTGGATTACTGTCATTTACAACCGCAAACACGGAGCTAAATGGTTACATTACTACCTCGATCTGAAAACTAGTCTTGGTCAAGAAATGTCCCGCTTACTACAACAAACAGGTTACTACCGTCTGTTGTTCTTTGCACGAGAAACACCAAGTCGCTGTACTCATATCCTGCTTTCTAGTGTCGCTTCTGCCCAACGCCAACGGCTGCAAGAGTGGGTCAAAATCAGCAACACCTTGATTTCCTCTGCTGACCCACAAATGAGTAAAAACTTGCTCAAAAGCGAATATGAAAAGATCAAGCCTCAAATTCTAGCAAAACTCGAAAGTATTGATACAGATTCTCCATACGATCTTTCGAGCTAGGAATAATGTCTGAAGTTTTCTCTTTAACCCAAGAGCGTTAACTTAACACATGTAAATTTTTATAAACAAAATATATATAAGAGTCTAAGTTCTAGTTATATGTATAAAGAGTGAAATGCATTATCTGTAAAACTGACACTATGTAACCCATTCGTGTACATTGAAAGTTAGTATAAATTTACGCAGGTGTGATTCTCACCCTAGATGAAACAACAAAAAATTTGACTAAAGTTACAAAGTAGATTTAAACTGGAGTCGGAAATTAACTCTAGACTGAAACAAACCTACAGTAGAAATTTTTACTCATTCTTAACTAATTTCGTGAGTTGACATTTCCCCAGACATTCGTAAAATCGTTTATCGAAGTTGACGCCCCGACATCCCCAGCTCTTTTCCTGCATTGGAACCAAGCAAGAGAAGGAGGTCGCCCACTGCGACATCAGAAAGATTCTATGCCATAGTGGAACCTGAATCTAAGCCCCACTGATGCTTAAGAAGCTCTTGATAAGTGGCCTCGCGTACTACCATTTGCTCATAGAGCTTAACTAAAAAGTCCTTAGCCTGTTCATTGCTCATATTCTGTACCTGAGTAGCAAATGAGCAAATACTGAATTGCTGTTCTAAAGATAGTTTCATGGGTTGGTTCATTTTTAACTCCGAAAAAACAACGCGTGATGGTGATATCGTTCACAGAAGTCCAAAAGGGATAATACTTGGACTTGTATCTGTCCCACATTTGTTCCTCCGTATTAAGAAAGATAACAACTGTTTGACAGATTGCCCACATCCGAAGTGTGGAATTTTTGCGATCTGATATCTTGCACCTAATTCCCCTGATATACCACCCAAGAGCGATGAGTCATATTCCGGAAAATACGCTCTATTTTGTCTTAGATAAGTATATCTACCTGCTTTACTCCTTCCTACTTTCTATAACTCTCCGTTGGGGAGAATATTAGGTATTATGCCTAATCCTCGATAGTTTCCTTGGTTAAGAAAAACTAGGATGCTTTCTTTGCCAGTATGGAGAAAACTTCCGGGGGTAGGGTCTTTAAAGAGGGTGAGGAATGAATGGTAATAAGCGTGAATTATAGTCGCTCTACCTGATTACGTGCAAGATGTCAATTTACTGAATTTATGCAAATTTAGCCTCCTTAGGTCATTTTGGAGGCTAAAAATATTTGTATCAAATTGTAAAAAGGAAAAATGCTCAGGCTGAACAAATTGGTGAGTATATTTACCGGATTTGTCGTTTGCCATTTATCGTTTGTCTTTTTTTTAAGCTACTAAGAATTGGGCTGCAATCAATGCCCAATGCCCAAATACCTAATGACTATTTTCTTCGAGGGCGACGATGACAACAGTAATGTTATCGTGTCCTCCTTGCTCTTTAGCAGCCTCAATTAGAGAGATGGCGGCTTTATCGAGCCAAGGGGTTTCTTGGAGACAACTAGCAATCTTTTGCTCGACAAGTTCTTCTGTTAGACCATCACTACATAGCAGAAAGCGATCGCCAATTTTTACATCCAGTGGTTGCACGTCAATTTGATGCAGGTCTTGACGCCCCAAACAACGGGATAATACATGACGAAAAGGATGTAATCGGGCTTCATCTGAGGTGATGTCCCCTATTTTGATTGCCCGTGCTACCCAAGTGTGGTCTTCTGTCACTTGTTCTAATTGTGATTCTCGGAAGCGATACAGACGCGAATCACCAACATGAGCGCACCAGGGTGGCTCTGACGCGCGAAAAATTATTGCTACAACCGTTGTACCCATGTCGGCGCGTTCGGGATGATTTTGTTGATCGTTCAAAATCGCTTGATTAGCGCGCCACAATGCTTCCTCTAGCAATTCTTGAGAAGATTGAGAAGATTCCCAATTTGCGACTAAATACGCCTGAATTTCGGTAGTAGCAATGCGACTTGCTTCTTCTCCTCCTGCATGACCACCCATTCCATCAGCAACTACAAAAAATCGTCCCTCTGGGTCGATATAGTAAGCATCTTGATTATTAGAACGAATAAGTCCCGGATCGCTAAGACCGGTAAAATTAATTTTCATAAATTTTTTGAACAATCAATACATACGGTCATAACGGTCAAGGCGTAAAAGTAGTCTGATCAGTATCGCTGAAATAGCTGCTGCAATTAAAGTAGGCAGCAGTGCTAACCATAGATAATTCTTAACTACTAAAATAGTAGCTGAAAGTGTGAAACCACTAATTAACAGAGCATAACTCATTGAGAGCTGAATATTACTCTGCCGCCGTAGCAAACGTTCTGTTTCTATAGATCGAACGCGGAGGCGCATATCTCCCCGTTCTAGCTTTTCTAGGGTATCCTCCAACCTACGTGGTAGACCCAACGCAGTACTACTTACTTGAGCTGCTTGACGACTCAATTCGTTCAGAAAACTATTCCCCTCAGAACCATTCATATCGGTCATAAGTTCCATTGCATATGGTTTGGCAACTTCCATAAAGTTAAACTCTGGATCTAAGCCTTTGCCTACTCCCTCCAGAGTAGAAAAAGCTCGCATCACAAAAGTGAAAGTTGCTGGAAATCTAAATGGCTGATTATAAGCTATTTCGTAAAGGTCGTCACTAATTGCCGCTACTGATTGGTTTTCAAAGGGCTTATCCATGAAATTGTCCAGCATATACTGGACGGAACGGCGTACTGGTCCCATATCATCCGTTGGGGCGATCGCACCTAAATCGATGAGAGATTGGACAACGCGATCGCCATCTTTTTGAGCAATACCAAACAGTGTTTGCATCAGTCCTTCACGAATATTGGACTTAATTCGCCCCATCATTCCAAAATCGTAGAATATCAAAGCACCACTTGCACTAATCGCAATATTTCCTGGGTGGGGATCGGCGTGGAAAAAGCCATTATTGAGTAACTGTAGCAAATAGGCTTGAGCGCCTTGACGAGCGATGATTTTCCGATCCAAACCCGCTGCTTCCAAAGCTTCGTATTGGCTGATTTTAATTCCAGGAAGATATTCTAGGGTCAAAATGCGGGAAGTCGTGTAACGCCAATAGACTTTCGGGACATTTACCCAGTCGTAGCCGCGAAAGTTACGGCGAAAAGTATCAGCGTTACGACCTTCATTGAGATAATCAATTTCTTCCCAAAGAATGCGGCAACACTCTTCATAAATACCCAGCCAATCTCGCCCCTTTCCCCACTTGGGATGGTTTTGAAAGTAGCGGGTAATTCCTTTGAGAATTTGTAAATCTATTTCAAATAACTTCTTTAATCCCGGACGTTGCACCTTGACTACTACTGATTCTCCAGTATGTAGTACAGCTTTGTGTACTTGCCCCAAGCTAGCAGCCGCTAAGGGAATAGGTTCAAAATTTGGAAATAGTTCCGGAATTTTCTTGCCTAATTCTTGCTCAATAATTCTTTCTACTTGTTCATAGCTAAATGCCGGTACTTTGTCTTGTAATTTGGCTAGTTCTTCTACATATTCAATCGGGAATATATCAGCACGGGTAGAAAACAATTGCCCAACTTTGATGAAAGTTGGGCCTAAGTCCAGCAGGGTATTGCGAATCCAAACCGCTTGGGTTTTGCGTCTTGTGGTTTGCTTGACTTCAGTTACACCACCAGGATAACTCCAAGATTTGTTGTACAGCCAAAGTTTGAATAATAAGGTCAAAACAAAAGACCAAATGTCCACAAAACGCCGTCTGCTAGAGTATTTTTCCCGATTCCAACGGTATGCTTTCTCTGAATAACCTTGTTCCATATGTTCCGTGTACCGTTGGTTTGCAACTGATATTATCTGCAAAAAAAGAGACTCTGATTACTAAATTGTCAATTGCCATTTGTCATTTGTCATTTGTCCTTTGTTTTTGAGGAATAACTAATGACCAATGCCCAAATTTAGGCAGAAGTTCTGCGATAATGTTGCAATTCTGTTCGCAACAAGGCAATTTCTGCACGCAATTCATCAATATCTGCTTGCACATCTACACCATCTGAACCAGATTTCCTAGTACCTGTGTTAGGTTGTCCAGCATTAGCAGCCTCTGCTGCTCGATTTGCCCGCTCTAGGACTTCGTCTGTAAATTGGCGCAATTGCTCTCTAGTTTCGGCATCAAATTTGCCCAGATCGCTCAAAGCATCGGTCAAGGCGACCTCTAAACGCTCATTAACTACTTCAGCTACAGCTCTGCCTACAAAAAAGGCTTGTACAAGGGGGTTACTCATAAATTTTTGTTACGTTCATCAGCAAAAGAATTATAACTTGCCTGTATGCTTTACGGCTTCTATTGTATGGGTTGAGATTTACATTGCAGATGAGTAGCAAAGTTAAGTACAAAATAAAATAATGGTAACAAATATTGCTATTATTTTAGTTTCTACTGAGTGAAAAGTTTGCCTAGGTATTAACAATAACTCAATAAACATAGATATCAATCGTTATTAGATACTAATAACGATTGATAATATAGTTCTGGTGTATTGGGTAAATAGGTTGTCATTTGCAAGGTTTGTTCTTTCAATTTGAAACTTTGGGTAATATTAATCCGACTGAGGAAATCGATATCATGAGAAATCAGCCAAAGTGCGCCTTGATAGTCATTAATGCCTACTACCATTTGTTCAACGGTTTCAATGTCTAAGTTATTAGTTGGTTCATCGAGAATCAGGAGATCGATTTCAGAGATGCCGATCATAGCGATTGCTA
Organism: Nostoc sp. C117; assembly: GCF_043099735.1. Taxonomy (NCBI): domain Bacteria; kingdom Bacillati; phylum Cyanobacteriota; class Cyanophyceae; order Nostocales; family Nostocaceae; genus Nostoc; species Nostoc sp. C117. Next base: position 6,830,509 of record NZ_CP170991.1, on the reverse strand, counting down.
ATCTTGCCAACTCCCCTCCACTCAGTATAGATGCTGTTTTGTGAACGTCATCGTATTTAAAGAGAAAATGTCCCAATTGTTGGCGTAAAAGCTGATAGTTGAGATTTTGATTCGCAGCTTGCATATTTTGCAGAATTGTGTACTGGCGATTTACCAATTCATAGGTTTGATCGAGATATATAGCTTTCATTGCTGATGCAAGCAAAATCTGACCTGATTCTAAAACTGCTGTTTGGTTTTGCATTCCCAAAATTGCCTTTACCAAACTCGATTTACCCGAACCATTTGCGCCGATAATTGCAAGGCGATCGCCAGAAGAAATATGCAACTGAATATTTTGAATCAATAGACGCTCTGATATCCTAAGATTTGCACCCTGAATATTAATTAGATTTCGGCGCTTTTGATTTTTTTCTTCTAGCTGAATACTCGTGACTTTGGTAGTTTTGACCTTTGTCTCTGTAACCTTTTCATTAGCCTTTGCTACTGCTGCTTCATGTTTCTTCTTCGCAGTTCCGGTAGACACCTCAGCTTTGGTTTTAATCAGTCCGGCTGCCATTTTATCAATACTACCATTTAGAAGCTTGGCGCGACCGTTGCGACTAGATTGGGCTGCGCGTTGCTGTTGTTGCATTGCTGTGGCTTGGGTACGTTTGAGTTCCTTTCTGGCGGCTTCGTGCGATCGCAATGCGGCTTCTAACTCAATTTCTTGCTGTTCTCGATACTGAGAAAAATTGCCACCATATACTTTCAGACCAACAGGTGTAAGTTCCCAAGTAACATCTGTCACCTGTTCTAAGAAAAAAGGTTTGTGGGAGACAATCACATACGCACCAGTGAAATTTAAAAGAAACTGTTTTAAACTTTCTAAGGCTTGCAAATCCATGTGATTAGTTGGTTCATCCAGCAATAATAAGTTGGGCTGTTGAGATAAACCAATGGCTAAAAATAGTTTTGTGAGTTCTCCACCACTCAAGTTAGCAATTGGTAAAGATAAGTCAATTTTTGTATGGAATTGTGTTTGCAAAATATCCTCAATATTCCACCACTCATCAGAAATAGAAATAAAAAAATTCAGTACTGTATCTGCTGTGATTTCTTGTCTAAGAGTACTAATTTGGGGCAAATAGTAAACAATACTATTAACACAAACTGAACCGACATTAGGGGTAATTTGACCTGCAAGTATCTTGAGTAGAGTTGATTTACCTACACCGTTGCGACCGACTAAAGCAATGCGATCGCTTGTTTCAATATTCACCTGAACTTTTTGAAACAAAGTTTTTTCTAAGCTGAGTTCATAGGTTAAATTTTCAGCTAATAAGATTGATTTTTTCTGCATTATTTTCAAACCTCAACTCGCAAACTTCCACCCGTATATTTACAACGACTTCGGGTAGATGAGACACAAAAGAAACTTAACCGCAGACATTGATTAAGGGGTTTGATATAGATACGAATGATGACAATATCTTTAATGAATGACTACGTGAAGTAACCCTGTCAAACTAGTTACATTTATTGTTCGTTGACATTTGTTGCCTTAGTGCAACGGGTGTTGGTACTACTTCATTGGTGCTATCTCGTTGGAGTTGTGATGAGGTTTGATATTAACTACAGTGTAGCACAAAGCAATTTGGCAAAGTGCGGGGCGATCGCCAACTACAAGACTGCTAAAATAAATCCATAACTACTTGATGCCGTATCATTTCTATGACCATAGCTCAAGAATTAGATTCTCAAGAAGGCATCTGTCAAGATGTTATATTTCCTCCTGGTGATTTATTTAGTGATGAGCCTCCCTTGGAAAGCGAACTGCACCTACGACAAATAATCTTACTTTTAACATGTCTGGAATGGCTGTGGCGAGATAGAAATGATTTCTATGCAGCGGGAAACTTGACTATATACTATAGTCCACGCCAACTTAAATCAGAATACTTCCGAGGCCCAGACTTTTTTGTAGTGCTAGGGACTGAACGCAAAACCCGCAAAAGCTGGGTAGTCTGGGAAGAAGATGGCAAATATCCCAATGTAATTCTCGAAATTTTGTCTAGCTCAACAGCGAAGACAGATAGAGGTTTAAAAAAAGAAATTTATCAAGATACCTTTCGCACACCCGATTATTTTTGGTTTGACCCTTACACACAAGAATTTGCCGGATTTCATTTAGTAGACGGAGAATATCAACCTCTAGAAACAAATGAACTTGGATATTTATGGAGTCATCAGCTAGGGTTATATTTAGGAGTTTATCAGGGACTATTGCGGTTTTTTACACGAGATCGGCAACTAGTGCCAACACCTGAAGAAACGACAGAACAAGCAGAACAAAAAGCAAAACAAGCAGAACAAAAAGCAGAACAAGCAGAACAAAAAGCAGAACAAGCGGAACAAAAAGCAGAATATTTGGCTGCAAAACTGCGTGAGTTAAATATCGATCCAGATATAATTTAGACTACTGCGATCGCCTTTTTTTATAACCTATTTAATGTAGTGCAATTTTAAATAAAAATCGGATCTTAATAGAGTTATAATTGTTCATCAATTTCAAAATTTACCCCTTCATAAATATCGCTGAAGGAAATTTGAAAATCCATTGATTTGATGGATAATACAGCATCTAGTGATTCGTATTCATTTAATAACCATTGACCTTCAGCATTTTTTTTTATTAAACTGCCCAACAAGGTATTCATATTGATTAATTATAATATATTCTTGTAGTTCCGGAAGAGAACGATAAAATCTAAATTGATTAGTTTTATCGTGATTCTCTGTCGAGTTGGATAGCACTTCTACAATCATTAAAGGATTTGTCACTTTGGTAGTGCCATTGCCCTCATATATTGGTTTTCCCTGAATAACCATAACATCAGGATAAGCGTATATCCGGTAACGCGGTATCCAGAATTTCACATCACCCATGTGGATTTTGTAATTTTTACCCCGCATTTTAAATTTAAAATTAGTTAGTACAAAAATTCAGGGCGATTTCATTATGATTAGTCGTACCACCAGCTATAGGAACTATTTCTCCATCTCGGTACTCATTTTTAGATTCTGATGTCTCCTCTATTTCTAAATATTTCTCTGGAGTGTAGTATTTCTTTTGTGTTTGTGTTTGCATAAAAACCACATTTAGGAGATAAAAATTACTGGGGATAATTCTTGGCTAAAAACTCCTTAGCCTCAGTCCTATCTTTAATCATTCTATCCAAGGTAGCACCAAGTATATCATCTAGCATTAGTCGATACTGCGCCCCTGGTTTATAACCTAATTTTTTTAAGTCATTACCATTTAAAAGTGGCTGCATGTTAGCCAAAACTGTCAAGTAATGCCATATCTGTCGCCTCATTTCTTGCTGGCTTTGCAAGGCAATTAAAATTAACATTGGTAAGTCGTACTGTCGTAGAAATTTAACTACTTGACTGGGGCGTTGAGAAGCAGTTAAAGATTTTAAGACTTCAGCTTTAGCCGTAGCTACGTTTTCTAAGCGTTTAATCGCATCCTCTTGTAATTGCAGATTTTTTGCGACTTTTCCCCGATATTGTGGTTCTAGGTGGGTGATTAACGCTTCTAAACGCATTTCCCAGTGAATTAAGTTTGGTTGCGGGTCAAATCGCCGCAAACAGCGTTCTAGCAAACGTAATTGTCGCAAAAGTGACCCATCTAGGTTCAGGGTAGGATGGATACATTGCAACGCCTTTAAGTTATCGAGTAACTGTAAAGCCGATTTCCAATAGGAGGCTTCTAGGATGTGCTTTAATTCTGTTTTCAGTCGAGTTTGTAGGGCTGGAGTTTTGCTATTCTCTTGAGTAGTGCGATCGTAAACACCACTGTTAATGGCATAGCGAATAAACTCTTCTGTTTGCGGTTCAATTTCAAATCCGAAGCGCACGGCAAAACGGACGCCGCGATAAATGCGGGTAGGGTCTTCGATAAAACTATTGGCGTGTAAAACCCGAATTTGTTTAGCTTCTAAATCGAGTAAACCACCAAAAAAATCGAGTAATTCACCAGCACGAGGGGAAGTAAGGCGCAAAGCAAGGGCGTTGATGGTAAAATCTCGACGATACAAATCTTGACGAATGGAACTCGCCTCAACTTCTGGATTTGCTGCTGGGTAAGGATAAAATTCTGTTCTCGCGGTAGCAATATCCACCCATAGAGAATCTAATTCTGGGTCTTTGTGCCACAGCAAGGCAGCAGTTTGAAAAGCCCCGTGAATTTCTAAACGGGCTGTTGGGTAAAGTTGTTCGAGTGCCTTAGCTAGTTCCACACCAGCACCAACTTCTGCTGATTTGTGAAAGCCATCAACTACGAGGTCAATATCTTTAATCATTAAGGTCTGTGCTGTGGCTTCGGCTAATAGCAAATCCCGCACCGCACCCCCGACAAGATAAAGATGCCAACCTCGTTTTTCTGCTTCTTGGGATGCTGTGGTGAGTAATTGCCACAGTTGAGGAGCAAGTTTTTTCTGCAACTCCGTGCTGAGTTCTAAATGTTGCCTTGTGAGTGATGATTGAGATTCAAGACTCAACACTCGGAACTGAGAACTGTTTTGATGCAATTCCCGTAACACATCAGTGCGGGTGACAATACCTATTAACTGTCCATTTTCTAATACTGGTAAACGCCCGATATCGTATGTCACCATCACTGACTCAATTTGTGGCAGTGTCGTATCTGGTGTAATTGTTTTGAGATTCTTAGTCATGTAGCCCTTGACTGGCGCATGACTAAACCCGTGGTGCAAGGCAATATCAATATCCCGCCGCGAAATAATACCTACTAGTTGTCCTTGGGCATCGACTACAGATAAACCAGAATGTCCATAACGCAACAAAATGCGTTGGGATTCGGCAATTGTGGTTTCAGGCAGAATCGTGCGGACAGGAGAAGACATCAAGTCCCTAGCAGTAGGCGGATGGGGAATTTGTGCTTTTACTCCGTCCAGGAGTTGTTGTAATATTGCCTGTGAATCTACTCCACGTAAATTTAGGGATGCGGCTTGGGAATGGCCGCCACCGCCTAGAAGTTGGAATAATAGATTGAGATTTGTTTGCGGAATTTGCGATCGCCCAATTACAGTTAACCGTGCATCACCTTCACCCAAAGGATACTCATTAGCTAACAGTATCGCATCAATTTCGGTTAATTCTACGAGTTGTGAAGCCAAACTCGATAATCCTGGCACAAAAGCATCGGTTCGTAAAAATACCCAAGCAATCGTATATCCACGCAGACAAAGATATTCTAAACTTTCTAGCGCCTCAGTTAGTAACTGCTGCAATTGAGGAGACAATCCAGGGTCGCGGTAGGTAGAAATTACTGATAAACTGGCATCTTGTTGCATTAACCAAGCCAAAGCTAAAGCATCCCGTGGTGTCGACTGGTCAAAGGTCAACGAGCCAGTATCAACGTGAATACCCAAAGCCATTACTGTGGCTTCGGCAGGAGTCAGGGAGACTTGTTGTTCTTGCAATTGCTCCACAATTAAAGTTGTGGTGGCTCCCACAGAAGAAATATGCGATCGCGTCGCTGGAATATCTGATTCTTGTCCTAAGTGATGGTCATAAACTATAATCTCTCTTATATTAGGTAAATCTAACCACTCAGCTGCTTTACCTAAGCGATCGCGGTGTTGCGTATCCACCACAGTCAGCGATCGAATTTTTTCTCCATTCACCGAACGGCGTTCAATCAGCGGATATTCATCCCGATGCAGCGCTAAAAAATCCCGGACAGGAGGGTGAGATCCGCCAGTAAGCACAATCTTGCTTCCTGGTAGTAAGCGTGTTAGTCCTACTGCGGCTCCTAGCGCATCAAAATCAGCTGTTGTGTGGCAAAGAATTAAATCCATAGTCATGAGTCATTTATCATTTGTTGTTTGTCATTGGTACTTAGACAAAGGACAAATGACTAAAATGTTGCAATTTCTGGTAGCTTAAAAATAAGAAGAAAGTGTTGGTGTCGCCCTTTAAGATATTCTATCTTTAGTATTCCGCTGTATTGGGAGAAGCAAAAATGACTATAATATTCCAATTCGCTTTGATAGGCTTAGTCCTATTGTCTTTTGTCCTAGTTGTCGGCGTTCCTGTCGCTTACGCCACACCTCAAAATTGGGGTGAATCGAAAAAACTGCTCTGGGTTGGTTCTGGCGTCTGGATTGGTTTGGTATTTTTAGTTGGTTTGTTAAACTTTTTTGTCGTGTAGGCGACGGCTTCGCTCTGGCGCAGCCACATAATATAAGAACTAGAGGGGCAGAAGAGCCAAGGTCAAAAGTCAAGGGAAAAAAGGAGAGATTTTTCCTTATTCCTTCTTTTTGATCTTGCTTTCCTGCTCCTCTAGATTTAAATAAGAAATGTATATTGGCCAGAAGTATAGTTGATTAAGAGGCAGTCATGGCAGTTTTCGAGGGAACTTTTACTCAAACGGAGCCTTTGCGTTTTGCAGTGGTTATTGGACGATTCAATGACCTCGTTACCGGAAAGCTGCTAGAGGGATGTCAAGATTGTTTGAAACGCCACGGTGTAGACCCTAATCCCGATGGTAGTCAGGTGGATTATGTTTGGGTGCCAGGAAGTTTTGAAGTGCCTTTAGTAGCTCGCCAACTAGCACTTTCCCATCGTTATGATGCTGTAATCTGTCTTGGCGCAGTCATTCGAGGGCAAACACCCCATTTTGATTACGTATCCGCCGAAGTTTCTAAAGGCATTGCCGCGGCCAGTTTTCAAACTGGGGTGCCAGTCATTTTTGGCATTTTGACAGTAGATACTATGCAGCAAGCCTTAGAACGAGCAGGTATTAAAGGTAATCATGGTTGGGATTACGCCCTGAATGCCTTAGAAATGGCTAGTCTGATGCGGCAATTACGTTCTAATTTGGCAGAGCCATATTCTCGTAATAACCAGCCTACTTTGCCAGTCTCTTTTCAAAGTGCCAGCGTCAGCAATTTAACAGCAGAGTCAGAAGAACTAAGTTAATAGGGTATGGGAATTAGGGATTGGGGATTGGGGGACAAGGAGATAAACAAAACTCCTAACTCAGAACTCAGCACTCCTAAAGCCCAATGCCTAATAACTAAAATTAAAAGGTTGACAATTAGAGATAAATCTGAGAGACTAGTATTTGGTTGATGAGTGCGGGCATAGCTCAGTGGTAGAGCGTCACCTTGCCAAGGTGAATGTCGCGCGTTCGAATCGCGTTGCCCGCTTCCAACTAAGACCTCTTGGAGTAAGTAAATTCCAGGAGGTTTAGTCTTTTCATGCTCGTTCAAGTGTCTGTCCAATTGAGATGCATTTTTGTGAAATGATTTCAATGTAGACAACAGATTGAATAACAAATTGTCTACTATATTCAGGTCAAGACGCTGGTTGAAATGGCGTTACCCACTTGCTAAGAAATATAAAACCCAACTTGAGAGTAGTCTAGATATTGATTAGCTTGGCTACAATCTTTATAGGTGTAGTCAATTCGTTTTGTGTCGGGTGCCAAAGAAAAATTTAGGGTTTGCTAGTAGGGTGTTATTTACAAGCGTAGCCTTCCCAAATGATTTATTTTATGGGCGATCGCTACGTCAGCTTAAAATTCTACCAGGTGTGTCAGCACAATGAATGCCCAAAAACGCAACCACATTATCTTTAAAGCGACAAATGAAGAGAAGGAAATTTTTAAACAAGATTGCTAGCTACAGGCAAAGACTACAAACAGAGAACCCTGTATTGATATGGCAATTAGACTACTTAGAGTTGGCTGCATTTACTGTTTGCAATGATGCCGATGTCTGCTTCGCCTGATGATTTATATCAAAAGAGAAGTTCTCAAGGCATTTACCAAGGGATCGTAATTTCCACAGTTTGTTAAAAACACGCTCAAGTTATTAGAACGCTTGTGCAATCTCAAAAACCCGAAAAAATAGACTTCAATACCGAATACCCCTGTCCCTGTCGTCGCCGGGGTCAGTTAATTCCGATTACGTTGACAGAAGCATTTGGTTGCGATCGCTGTCAGCAAATCTTTGTAGTAGAAGATAATGGTAATGTTCTAGAACAACTTTCTACCACTTATCCTTACAAGCGAGCTTGGCGGTGGATGGGAAATAGTTGGCATGTTGTCCATCCCCGTTTGGGAGAAAGCTATCTGCCTATAGCACTTGGCATTATTTTCGTGCTAGTGATTATATGGCTGCCATTAGCGCTGCGATTGGCAAATGGTTCCAGCATTATTGCGTGGGCAATAGTGGCGGTACTGTTGGCTATCCTACCAGCACTAATGGTCTGGCTTACCTACAGACGTTAACTCAATGACTGTTGAAGTTTTGGACGATCGCCCCGAACCGATTACTAGTGCTAAACGAGCCTATCAAGCTTCCCTCAAATTGGGGATGACAAAGGGAGCTGATAGGAGTCGCGCAGTATTGGCGATGGCACAGGCTCTTGAGCGCTCATTTGACGACATTCTCGAAGCCAACACCTTGGATTTAGAGGCTAGTCGAGAAATGGCAGTGCCAGAATTGATATTAGACTGGCTAAAGCTGACTCCCAGAAGGCTAGAGACAACTGTGGACATTTTACAACGGTTGGGGGAATTATCAGATCCGCTGCGGCGCGTCAGGAATGCTGATTATCAATTGGAAGATTCCCAGAGTTACTCCCAATTAATGCCCTTGGGAGTGATTGGATTTATTTATGAAGCATTCCCTGATTTAGGCGCGATCGCAGCGGGTTTTTGTATCAAAACTGGCAATAGCATAATTCTCAAAGGTAGTACTGAAGCTAGCCATTCTAACGCTGCCATTGCCGAAGCACTGCAAACTGCCATCGCCGAAGTTGGTCTACCCCCAGGTTGTGTAGAACTGATTACAGCCGAACATGGTGCTTCGATTCGGGATTTAGTCATCCAAGACGAGTACGTAAATTTAGTCATTCCCTACGGACGTTCCAGCTTGATACAGCAGGTAGTACGACAGTCAACTTGCCCAGTATTAAAGTCAGCAATGGGTAACTGTTATCTCTACTGGTCGCTAAATGCAAGTTTAGAAATGGTGCGCTGGATGATTCTTGATAGCCATCAGAGCGAACCAGATCAAGTCAACGCCATTGAAAAGGTACTAATTCATCGTCAAGCCTTACCATCATCTTTAGCCGTTCTGTGGAACAGCTTAATGGAAAAAGGCTTTGAAATCAAAGGGGATGCAGAACTAGTACAAGCCTTTCCCCAGTTGCAGCTAGTCAAAGAAGGCGAATGGGGAAATCCTTATTTAACTAGGACAGTAGCTTTTAAACTGGTGGATAGCTTAGAAGGTGCGATCGCCTGGATTAATCGATACAGCAGCGGTCATGCCGACTCAATCGTTACTGAATCCTACCAGGAAAGTCGGCAGTTTGCTTTAGGAGTTAATAGTGCGTCTACCTACATCAATACTTCCCCGCGGTTTTCCCGCAACCCCTCGCGGGGAGATTCAGTATTTCTCGGCATGTCGAACCAAAAAGGACATCGGCGGGGATTTATTAGTCTGGAAACCTTGACCACTGTTAAGCACATTGTTCAGGGAAATGGTAGGTTTTAAATAATTCGTAATCCATACACCAAAATTCTGAATTTGGAAATAAAACTGAAGCGCTTGCAGGTATCTTGAGCGAACTTTATGTCAAGTATTTAAAGCGGCAACGAGATGTAGAAAATAGCCTCAAAAATAGGTAGAGAAGGGTTCAAAAACTTTTAGTATAAACGAGCGATCGCCAGCACTTTATGACGATGGTTTGGGAAATTAGGCGATCGGTCTTTTATGTTAGTTTTAGTAATTGCTTCAGTAGCAAGCTAAGCTGTTACGCTTAAAACTAGTACGTTTACCTGATGACTGATGACTGAAAACCCGTCAACAGTCAAAAACCATCAAGAGTGTTTATATCCTCTAGACACGCATCAGCTTATAAGTCTCTATCTCTTCCTGAAGAGCGATCGGATTCTACTGTTATCGATTAATTGCTACAAACAATTGATTTTCAAATTCAACTTATCAACCTTTACAAGCAAGTTACTTTTGCTGATGCTGATGAATAAAATTAATATTTTTAGTTGAGATTCCCGATTTATTACAGAAGTCGAGAATCTTCTTTTTTAGATGAGTAGAACTGACAAAAATCTGGCTGAGTTCCATCAATCATCTATGCGTAACAGCTTGCGATAAAACGCTTGGGAAAAATCGGTGGCACGATGTCGTTTATAATTATCCATAAGTTCAATTAAAAAATTAATAAACTCAAAACTAGCCATCATCAGTTCATAACTCAGTTCAGCATTGCCATCAAACTGTACTCGGCAACGTGTTAAGTCTGAGGGTAGGGTAGCAACATTCCAAGAGGCGACAAAGGGGACATGCTCACTAGCTTCTATCTTTCGGTGTCCCTCCAAAACACCTTTTTGATAAAGACCGATAGCAAAGGGTAAAAAATTCCGTTTAGCGCCTTGAACATAAGGTAAGTAAACACTGGCTTGTTGTTGAGTCGCAGGCTGTATTTGCTCAATAGACATTGTTAAATATTCCTCAAGTTAGTTGGGAACTAGGGATACTAGTGGCTCTTAGTAGTATTCCCAAAAATGTATCTAAAGCACATAGTGGGGAGTGTGGGGAGTGTGGGGAGATGAGGGAGATGAGGGAGCAGAGAGGAAATCTCTGATGCCCAATGCCCAATCCCCAATAAATGAAGTTACTGCTAAGAAATATTAAAATTTCGGTTACAATAAGGCTGCATTAACTTTTATCGAGGTTGAGCGCAATACACTGAAAAATCCTCACTGTAAAGTTGTGGATGCTGTTATTGCTGTTTCTCTCAACAATAAATTGCTGCTATCTTGCGATCGCTTTGCCGAAACTGGAGTTTCCATTAGTGAAAGTCTGACTTTACAAGCTTCCTGCCCAAGTGGCTATCAAAGGAATCAAGCCTCTGTTTAAGAGTGGCAAAGATATTAACGCTAGGTAATTAAGCAGAGTGGCGGTGAAAACAAAAGTAATCCTAGCCGATTTTGGTTTAGGGATAGCGGGTATTGCAGTTTGCCCATTCCGATTAATATCGGGAAAAGTAGATTAGGGATATTTGTCCGTAAAATTACTAACTGTAGACAAATAGTGGTTTTTAAATCAAGCAACCTAACCTATGCCAGCGAATTCCTGGCCCGAAGAAGATTCTTATCAAGAGCTCGATCCACTCAACTCCTTGTTATCTGACGTATCAGTAGATGAGGAGTCTGGGTTAGAGACAGAACCCATGTCTCTACCATCCCGGTTTCAAGGTCGTAGAGGTAAAGCAGCTCTAGTCTTGAGTATTGTCTGGAGTGGCACGATCGCTCTGCATTTAGTTTCTTGGGCTTCCATATTTATACTAGGATTGACCACCGTTCTAGGCGTTCATGCTTTGGTGGTAGTGTTTACTAAACCCCGTCGCCATCCAAAAGAAATGCAGGGAGATTATCCCTACGTATCTGTGTTAGTGGCTGCTAAAAATGAAGAAGCGGTAATTGCTCAATTAGTCAATAATCTTTGTCATTTGGAATATCCAGATGGGAAATACGAAGTATGGATAATTGACGATCGCAGTACCGATAATACACCCCATCTATTAGCAGAACTAGAGCAGAAATACAAGCAACTGAAAGTACTAAGACGTTCCGCAGAAGCTAGTGGCGGCAAGTCAGGGGCGTTGAATCAAGTACTACCGCTAACCAAAGGCGAAATCATCGCCGTGTTTGATGCTGATGCCCAAGTGACACCAGACTTGTTATTGCAAGTAATACCTTTATTCCAAAGAGAAAATGTGGGGGCGGTGCAGGTGCGAAAAGCGATCGCCAACGCTAAAGAAAACTTTTGGACTAAGGGTCAAATGGCCGAAATGGCACTTGATACCTGGTTTCAACAACAGCGGACTGCCCTTGGTGGCATTGGCGAACTGCGGGGTAATGGTCAATTTGTGAGGCGTTCAGCCTTAGACAGCTGCGGTGGCTGGAATGAGGAAACCATTACGGATGATTTGGATTTGACAATCCGTTTACATTTGGAAAAATGGGATATTGAGTGTGTTTTCCATCCAGCAGTGCAAGAAGAAGGAGTGACAAACGCCGTTGCACTCTGGCATCAGCGCAACCGATGGGCAGAAGGCGGATATCAACGCTATTTGGATTATTGGGATTTAATTCTCAAAAACCGGATGGGAACCCGCAAAAGCTGGGATTTGCTGATATTTATGCTGATTATGTATATCTTACCCACAGCAGCAGTCCCAGACTTATTAATGGCGATCGCCCGTCATCGTCCACCAATGTTAAGTCCCATCACCGGCTTGTCTGTTAGTATGTCGATGATGGGAATGTACACAGGTTTGAGGCGGATACGACAAGATCAAAAATTCCCACTTTCTACATATTTTCTGATGCTACTGCAAACCATGCGTGGCAGTTTATATATGCTGCACTGGTTAGTCGTTATGAGCAGTACAACCGCCCGGATGTCAGTCAGACCAAAACGCCTGAAATGGGTGAAAACCTTGCATACAGGGAATGGGGAATAGCCCCTTTGGGGAATTAAAAATGCAAAATTACCAAAAATAATTTTGCATTTCTTTTATTCATCATCAACTTCTGATTCCTCTACCCATTCAGGTGTTGTTATAGAGTCGGAGAATTCTGGGAAATCATCTGCAAAGCGGATAATTTGCCCATTGAAAAATTCTGCGAAACGTTGAGCTGCGATCGCTACTTCGTCAATTTCCCAATCGGGTGTTGGTGTTCGGGTTGAGGCTGGAGGCGAAGTTTGCGTCTTATTAGCATTCATCCCATTGCCATTTAGGCCATTGCCATTCATTCCATTGCCATTGCCATTTCCATTCCTTGCTGGTGAGTCAGTTTTTACTGGTGCTGTTGGTGATGGAGTTGCTGGCTGTGGTAGTGATACTGGAGGCGAAATTTGCCCGTTGTAACTGGGAGTAGGTGATTGCTGAACGCGAGTGGAATCTTTGAGCGGAGGATTATTTCTGGCTGAGGTAGGAGTTACAGAGCTTACTTGTTCCAGATTTACCTGAACTTCATACCCAAAAGTTTTCTGAAAAGCTGCCTTAATCATCGGCAGATCCGATTTCAGTGTTTCATACCATTTAGAGCCTTTGACAGCCACACGGGCTACAGTACCGTTAAACTCTATTAGCTGGCACATTTGCCCCAGTAAAGCTTGTCTGGATGGCATGGGAAAATTCGCACGCACCTGTTGCCAAACCTGATTTAAGTCATATTGTGCTTCCCCGACAACTTCTGAAGTTACTGGTTCAATGTTCGCAGGTGGCACAGGAACAGCTATCGGTTCTGGGGTTGGTGATGAAACTGAGTTAGCAGCCGAATTGTCGTTTGTTTGCCGTTCGTCTGGCGCAGATGAAGTAACAGGGTGATTTTGGGCAACTGGTTGATGATGGTTTGAGGATACCGAATTGTCGTTTGTTTGCCGTTCATCTGGCGCAGATGAAGTAACAGGGTGATTTTGGGCAACTGGTTGATGATGGTTGGCAGAATTATGATTTGTTTGTCGTTCTACTAAAGGCGCAGAAGCCACTGGATGATTTTGGGTAACTGCTGGAGGATAGTTGGAAGATGCAGGCGGTGTGTTAAATCGCGGTGCAATACTTGGGGCTTGTGGCTGAATATTCGTCGCACTGGGTAACAATCCTAATAATGTTACCTCCAACCATAAACGCGGCTGGGTGGTATTTTTGATTTGCACTTCAGCCTTTCGCAGGTGTTCTTGTCCTGCTAAAATCGCGCTCATATCAAACTGTTGGGCAAACTCAACCAATGCTGTCCAAGTTTGCTGAGTACAAGCAACCAAATCGTGGCGGTTGGGTGCTGTTCTGGCTATGAGTAAATCGCGGTAGAAGGCGGCGAGATTTTGCAGAATAGTCAATGGTTCTCGACCCCGATCGAGGATGTAGTGGGTACAGTCTAGAACTGCTTCTGGCTTATCTTGAGCGATCGCCTTTAAAAGCCCCAGTAAGTCTTGTTCGCTTACTGTCCCCACCAAATCCCAAACTCGATCCGGTGTCACTTCACCCGCTAACAAACCCAATTGATCCAGTAGACTTTCAGCATCCCGTAACCCTCCCTGAGCAAGTTGGGCTACTAGGGTTACAGCATCAAGTGAAATATGAATATTTTCTATAGAGGCGATCGCACTTAAATGCTTTACCATCGCCTCTAACTGAATGCGTCTAAAATCAAACCTTTGACAGCGCGAAATAATTGTTGGTAAGACCCGTTGCGGGTCTGTTGTCGCCAATACAAAAACTACATGTCTCGGTGGTTCTTCTAATGTCTTTAGTAACGCATTGAATGCCTGGGTACTGAGCATATGGCATTCATCCACCACATAAACCTTATAGCGACACTGCACAGGCGCAAACTGGGCTTTTTCAATCAACTCACGGATATTATCGACACCAGTATTGCTGGCGGCGTCGATTTCAATTACATCTAACGAGTACCCTTTAGTAATTCCCTGACACACGTCACAAACACCGCAGGGTTCCGCGGTGGGTTTGTCACTTTTGAGACAATTGAGAGATTTAGCTAGAATTCGCGCACTAGAGGTTTTCCCTGTACCTCTCGGGCCAGTGAACAAATAAGCAGGGGCAATTTTGGATGTGCCGATCGCATTTGTGAGGGTGGTTGCGATCGCCTCTTGTCCCACCAGTTCAGCAAAACTCTTGGGGCGATATTTGTGGTGCAGGGGTTCATAAGACATGGAAATATAGACTTCAATGCCTTTCAACGTTGATTAATAGCACCGAGCCGAGTTTGGGATTCAATTATTTTAAGCTCTTGCGCCTGCTTTGTTTGTCGATGTTGCCATCCCAATTCCACTAAATTAAGTTTGTAAATTTTGGCACTAAGAAAAGCAAGCCCAGAGAACATATTTTTAACTATGATTTCACCATCAATCGATCCGAATTATAGCATATCATTTAGTACATTTGTTCTAGTATTTGTCATTTAACAACAACCAATTTCCAATGCCCAATGCCCAATTCCCAATGCCCATTCCATAAAGAATTTTATTGAAGTAACTAACGCCATAGCGCAGTGCGATCGCTACAATCTTAAAGGATAAGCAATACTCAATGGTGCAGCAGATGCTCAAGCGGCTATTTCAATGGCTCAAAAAGCTCTTTGCGGGCTTGTTTGGTGGAAAACAGACTGCCTCAAAAACTAGGGGAAATCTGGAAAAAGAACCAGCACCACCCCTAAGCGATACGGATCTGGAATTTCTCTTCAACGAACTGTTGCAAGGAGTCCATCAGGCACGCGGGGAAACTTGGGCACGGAAGTGGCTGGATAATATTGAACATCGCATCACCACTGAACGCTGGGTTGAGTGGTTGGGGCGCCTTGGTGAAAGATTGCTGGCATCACCTACACCTAATAATGAGATGGCGGCGCGGTTGGTACAACTGGGTGAGTTGGGCATCGGAGAAATCAGCGATGTTGCCTATAATATCGGAATGCAGTTGTTAACACGCAATGAAGGCGAACCAATTTGGGAATACGAAGGACCAGATTCTCTAAGTACACCTTTGCCAGTTGAACTACCTACTTCAGCATCTGAAGAAGTAGATGGGGGAGAAAATCCACCAGAGGGAGAATATCAAACTGTTACTCTAGAAGAATTGTTTGTCATGTTACAGGAGGATGAAAACTTACGTCAACAAATTGCCCAGCAGCTGGCCGTTGAGACAGACGATCCGCAAGTTCTTGTACAAGCGTTAATTAGTCAACTATATCCGGCTGGTCAATCAACTACAGAGCAAACAGAAAATTAATTACTTCCGAAAGTCAAAAGAAGCCACTGCATTGCCTAAATTCTTTGGTTATATTCCCAAGGAAAATCAGCACGGTAGTATTTCGCCTTCAAAATTCCAGAGTTGAGTCTGGGAATTGTAGCGTTGTAATACTGTAATTTTGAACTTTTGTGTATTTTTTGCTAGCCTGCCACAGAAGCATTGTGCGGATATAATGAGCTTTTGCGTAATTCATGACTTTTTTAACACAACGATGGCTACAATCTAGAAAAACAAAATCCAAGAGTGTGGCAGATGCTCAGGCGGATATCGCAGTCGCTTAAAAGGTTTTTAAAGCGCCTCATCGAAAGTAAGCAGACGAGTTCTCTTAAGGGTGCAAGAGAACATAATCTGGTAGAGGTACTACCAGAACTAACTAATGCCGATCTGGAACAATTGTTTATCCAATTGCTAGAAGGCGTGCATCAAGCACGAGGACGACAGTGGGCATTGAGGTATCTGCAACGAATCGAAAATCGTATTCCGGCTGAACGCTGGATAGATTGGTTGGTGATGTTTGGCGAAGGCTTACTAGCTTCACCCACACCCAATGAACAGTTAGCAATACAAATGGTGCAATTGGGAGAACTTGGTATTGGCAGAATTGGAGACGTTGCCTATGAGATTGGCATACGGCTGATGCAAAACTTACCTACAGAGATAGAAACAGAAATACAGTCTGAGGACAATCAGGCGCAAAATGTAATTGAAACTACTCCTGGACAAGAACTACTGAGGGACTTAGGCGAACAGTTATGGGAGTACGATCAGCCTTTCATCGAAACTACTCCTGGGCAAGAACTAATCCGCAATTTAGGCGAACAGTTATGGGAATATGATGAGCCAGATGTCATTGAACCGACAATAAATGAAGAAATTCTAGTAACTTCGCCTGGGCAAGAGCTAATCCGTAATTTAGGCGAACAGTTATGGGAGTATGACGATCCAGATGCCCAAACAATCCCACCAGTAGCGGAAAATGCCTCTGTTGAAGAAATATTAACTGAGGACTTAGAAGAAGTGATATTGGAGTATCAACAAGATACCCAAAGCACAATACCCGCAAATATCCCTCTTCCCCCACCCGAAGATTCAATCACTACATTAGCCGAACTGAGGTGGGGCAACGAACAAGAAGATATTCAAACCGCAATACCAGCAAATCTCCTTCCCACTAGACAAAGAAGTGAATTAACAACTTCTACGTCAGAGCAAACCTGGGATAACACTTTAACGAATTTAGAGCCAGATGTGGCTAATACGTTAGATGAGTTGTGGGTGAGGTTGGATCAAAGTAGCAATTTAGTCCAGCAACTTGCTTCTAACTTGGCAGTTCAAAGCAGCAATTCTTCAGGTATCATTGAGCGATATAGCGATAATCCTGTTACACAGGCTCAAGCTTGGTTTTACCAAGGTCTTCAGCAAGCTAAAACAGGTGATTTATTAGGCGCGATCGCCTCTTATGACCAAGCGATTGAACTGCAACCCGAATTATCAGAATATTGGTTTAATCGAGGCTTGACGCTGTTTCATTTAGAACGTTTTGATGAAGCGATCGCCGCTTACGAAACAGCCATAGAAATCAAACCAGACTTCTACAAAGCTTGGTACAACCGGGGTGGAACTCTGGGAGAATTAGGATACTTTGAAGAAGCGATCGCTTCTTTTGACAAAGCCATAGAAATCAAACCAGACTATGAAGAGGCTTGGTCTAGTAAAGGTTTAGCGCTACTAAAATTAGGCTGGCTACGAGAAGCAATTTCTAGTTATGACCAAGCCCTGAATCTCGAACCACAAGACCAAGAAAATTGGTATCACCGAGGCATAGCATTAGCTGTCGGCGAACAATTTGAAGAAGCAATTATATCTTATGACAGGTCACTACAAATTGACCCAGAATATCATGAAGTGTGGATAGATCGGGGTGTAGTCCTGTTTAATTTGGGACGCTGGTCAGAAGCGATCGAGTCTTGGGATAAAGCACTTTCAGTTCAAGCCGACTTCTATTTAGCTTGGTATAACCGGGGTGTGGCGTTAGATAACTTAGGACGCCGCCCAGAAGCGATCGCTTCCTATCGCCAAGCGATCGCCATTAAACCCGACTTCCACTTAGCTTGGTATAATCAAGCAGTAGCATTATTTTATTTAGAAGAATTTGCCGAAGCGATCGCTTGTTATGACAACGCTTTGCAAATTAAACAAGATTATTGGGAAGCTTGGATTGGTCGGGGAACTGCGATCGGTAATTTAGCCAATTCTTACCCATTGCGGAATTTATCAAGTAATATAACAGCGAACAATCCCGCCTTAGAACAGGTTGGCTACGAAGGAAAATTAGCCAGCTACGAGGAAGGATTAAAGCATCTGCGTACAGATACCCATCCAGAAGGATGGGGTAGATTGCATGTGGCGATCGGTAATACCTACTACGAACAAGGCAAGAAACAGCCTAATCCTCGTGACTATTGGCGGAAAGCTGCATCTGAATATCATCAAGCGCTGTTAACCCTCACATTAGAATATTTTCCCCAGTTGCATCTAGAAGTTTTACAATCCCTTAGTAAAGTGCTGATGGGTTTAGGACAAACAACCCAAGTTCAAGAATTACTGCAACGCGGCACAGACTTATTACGACAATTACTGAGCGAAGAGACTCGTTCTGAAGAAAGTAAAAAACAGTTAGCTTTGAAATTTGCAGGTTTCGATCAATTGGCAGTTGATTTAGCTGTAGATTCCGGCGATCTAGTAGAAGCTTGGGAAATTGCCGAGCAAGGAAAAAATACTTGTTTAAATTGGCTGCTTTTTCGCTGGGATCGTAATATTTATTCACCTCATTATGGGGCGATTCAAGAGCTATTCAATCCCACAACGGCAATTATTTACTGGCATATTAGTCCAGTTGCCCTACACACCTTCATTCTTAAAGACCAAGCGCCATCACCGATTCTACTATTTACACCCATCCAAGATGTTGGGGCAATAACTTTAGGAGAAGATGCTATTCGTCTAAATGAATTGCCTCTACCCGAAGGAGTGCGACGCCTAATTGAATTTGACAATTGGCTAGAAGATTGGCATCAACAATATCAAGAATATCGCGCCACAGCCCAAGATAAAGAAAGTAAAAGTCAGCATTCTTGGCGAGTGGATATGGAACAAAAGCTCTTGCAGTTGTATGAAATCCTGAACATTTCCACAATTGCTCAAGAACTTGAAGGTATCACCCAACTGATTTTAATTCCTCATCGCGATTTGTACAGATTGCCTATTCATACTCTTTTCCATCTCTCTTCTCCATCTCAGGAAGAATTACCAAATGTCGAGTCAAATTTCACAGTTACTTATTTGCCTAGTGCCCAAATAGGTTTGTCCATCAGAAATGAAGATTTTTTCCCCTGGCAAAATCAGTTATTGCTTAGTGTAGAACACCCGGAAAGTGCAAGTTATCCCGCGCTGAAATTTGCCAAACTGGAGTCGGAAATCGTCAGCGAAATGTTTAACAACAACCAGCGAATTCAGGGTTTAGAAGCTACAAAAAATATTGTAGAAAATGCATTATTTAATAATTACAATATTTTTCACTTTACTGGTTATGTCACTAATAACTTAAATGAACCGAAAAAATCAGAATTGGCATTAGCAGGTGAAGAGAAACTGACTTTAGAGGAAATTTGCCAACAAAATTTAGCAAGTTACAACCTTGTGACTTTCTCTGTCTGTGAAAATGTCAGTACCAGCACCCACATTACCAGCAGCGAATATGTGAGTTTAGTCAATGGTTTTTTGAATCAGGGTGTTCCTCATGTAGTGAGTACTCTGTGGAGTGTAGAATCTTCGGCTAGTGCCTTAGCAGTGATAGAATTTTACCGAAGATTACAGCCCAATCAATCACCAGTTACAGCCTTAGCTGAAGCAACACTATGGCTAAAAGAACTAACTGCTGGAGAACTGACAAAATGGTATGAAGATTTACTTAATAATCTGCATCCTGAGGAAGTACGAATTAGAGCTTATTTAGCAACACAATTATATAGAAATAGTAAAATGGCATCCGATAAAAAGCTTTATAATCATCCCTATTATTGGGCTGCATTTACGATTACAGGTAAGCCAAACTGAAGAAGAATTCAGGAGTCAGAATTACAGTCCAACTAGTTAACCTGAGTTCGGGTTAAGCTCTTTGAGATAAAAGCCGGAAGGTTTGATATGAAGGCAATAAAGCTGAATATATAAGCTTTATTGCTCTCATTCTTTGTAAATAAGTCTCTGCTTATAGCGACTCAATTGCATTAAATATTGAACTAAACTCCACCAATCACCAGAGTTTTTTTACAACCTGTTAGACTTTTCAAACAGCCTCTTTCATAACCCGAACCCTTTTTAATTACTCTTTGGCAAGAGTAATTAAAAAGGGATAATCTGTAAATTTAGCTAAAACATTAGATGCGATTACCCTACTTTTTAGAAAGTCTTTTCAAGAAAGTTAGGATTAGGTTTGCTACGCCCATTACTGCCGACAGATGGGATCTCTATAAAGGCATCAGTGGCTTTCCCTGTGCCGTCATCGGTGACGGAATTTTCGTCTCCTGGATGTCCATTGGGGATAAACAGTTGTGGATGATCAAAAGGCGCTCTTTCGTAACGGACTCGCTCATCAGTCAGTGCCTTTAAAAAGGCTACCAATTGTTGTTTTTGCTTCTCTGTCAATCCAAGCAAACGCAATTTAGGTATACTGGCATTATCATCAGCCGCACCCCGATTGTAGAAATCGACCACTTGTTCGAGAGTTAACATTCCACCATTGTGCATATAAGGAGCGGTCAACTCCACATTGCGAAGTCCTGGAGATTTAAACGATCCTTGATCTGCTACATCATGAAGACCAGAACTAGGTATGATGTTTGGCACTTCACCAAAAACTTCTTGAAACTTTCCTAATTGAGCTAGCCGCGCCTCCGAAAGCGATCGCGACTCCGGTTTTAAACCGTCGTTAGCACCTACACCTAAATCGTTAAGTGCTGGTTTGACTCCAATAGTAAAAAAACCAGTATCTTCAATCGGTGCGCCTGGTGCTCGCGAACGGCTAAGTCGTCCGTAAGTCTTTACTTGCCTGACCGAAGCCGCTGTAAATTCTGCTCCGCCGTGGCAACTAATGCAACCACTTTCCTCAAAAATAGTTCGACCTGCCTGTGCATCAGCAGTTAGAGCGCTAGTTTTTCCTTTCAAGAACTGGTCAATGGGTGCATTGTCAGATATTAGTGTAGATTCGTACAGTTGAATTGCTAGCCCAAAGAAGAGTGACAAGTTGTATTCCAATTGTGTGTACTCTTTGGTAGTATCGGACGAATCCGGAGCGAGGACAACTTTTCGGATATTATTGTTTGCTGTATCAACCTGAATATATTTAGAAGATTGCCACCACTCAGGCTTGAAGGCTGCTTTGATCATCTCTTCATAGCTGGTGATTGTTAGTCCCTTTTGGTTTTGAGATGCTCTGCTGTAATTACCTAAAACGCTGTCAGTCGGATCTACGGTTTGCTTGGCAAGTGGTCTTATTCCACGTAACCTTTTAGAAATATTGGTTGTTATTAGTCCGTCCTCAGAGACAACGCGTTTTAATAAATTGACCCGTCCAGACCCAAATTTGTCACCAATCTCCTCAAATGTGCGGCCGTTTCCGGACATCTCGACGGAGCTGACTGGTGGCGCTACTGCTTGTGAAGCTAGAGATGAATTTTTTAGTTGAACACTGACTGGTTTTAGGTCAGATGGGGTTGTTGACTTATAAAGTTGAGCATTAGGGTTTCTTGTGCCAAATTGATCTACGCCGTTGAAGATGTTTTGTGCTCGTCCGTCCCAAAAGTTGCGGAAATTGAATACCGCATTGATCACGCTCGGTGCATTACGTGGTGATACTTGACGGGTTTTAATGCCTTTGACATTAAAAACTTTGTCTTTCTCTGGACTCAGTATGTCTTGACTACTACCGGGAACAACATCAACAAATTTTGACTTGAAAATTCCTTGGGAGGAGGTGACATCATTGGTGTCAAAAACAACAGTTGATAAACGGTCGTTGGCATCTGCCAGTTTGTGAAATGGGTAATCTCTTTCTTTAAGCGTGTAGTTCGGCTTAAAGGGGGATGTGAAAGTAGTATCTCCACCCAAGACCCCTGGATTGATCTGGTTTTTAATCCTGTTGTCTGTTCCGGCATGGAAGTGGCAAGTAGCACAGGATGTGGTGCCATCGCTGCTGATCTGCATATCCCAGAACAGGGCTTTTCCCAAAACAATTGCTTTTTTCTTATCTTTAACGTAGTCGTAGAGATTATCAGGCTCTGGAACCTTCACGTCGCTAAGTGGAGTTAATGGGAAAAAATTCACGGGGATCGGCGTTACTTGTGCCGATACACTATGTCCAGCTAGTACTGCGATCGCAACTATCACAGTAATTGCGATACTGTTTTTTATTTTCTTTGACAAATTTGAGACTAGATTACTAACCTTGGTGAGTACAGCAACTATAAAAATGGCGCTATTTTTTATTTTCTTCATGTTCAAATATACATGCCAATTTTTGTCGAATCAAGACAATATATAGACTATGACCTTAAGGAAAGAAAGTTAAGAATTAATTATTAATTATTAAAATAGAAGTTATCAAAAATATAAATTTAGTTTAAATTTAGCTACCAAAATTTGTTTACTATATATTTACTAGTATAAATAATATATATATCAGGTATATCAGGAAAAACACAATATATTGTGTGGAACTAAACTTGTGTTTTCAAATTAATTTTGATATGCTTACCTCAATCATTCAGCTGGTAAATCTTTTTTAGGAATTACTGGTGATAAAATATTTCGGGCTACAAGTTCTACATAATGCTACAAAACTTGTTCCCGCCAGCGATACTGTTAAATGTTTCTCTCCTCCGAGCCGACAAGAATTTTGACTAATCTTTTCCCCAAAAAAAGGAATTAAATCCATGAAACTGTACAAAGGCTTAACTTTAGCTAGCATTGGAGCGGTTGCTGCTGCTTGCGAAATATTAGTTTCAGCACTTCCTGGACAAGCTGTAATAATTTCTACTGGAGTCGTTCCTTCTCCTTTTGTGGTTACTCCTGGGTTAGGACAAGTTGGAAATGTTGATGTTTCAACAGGCGTATTTACTCCTTTTATTACCAGTGGTGAAAGTTTTCGTGAGTTAGCCTTCAGTGATGCTGGAGAACTTTTTGGTCTTGTCGATGGGAAACTATACACTATTAGTCAGAGCCAAGGTTCATATACTTTGATTGGTCAAGGCGAATATAATGACGCAGCGGTTGGATTAGGTTTTGACAACAATAATCGACTTTATGCCACAGGGGTTGGATTAACCTCGATCCCTCCAATAACTCCAACTCCAGACGGTAACTTTTACTCTGTTAATCAGTCTACAGGTTCTGCCAGTTTAATATCTAAAGTCCCTGGCTTCCCCAGTATCTCTGATATCGTATTCAATCCGAAAAATAATCAATTTTTAGCTGTATCCTCACTTGTAGGAGGAGATGATAGTATTTTATTCTCTCTTTCCTTGGATGGTAAAGCTACGGAAATTGGCAAGATTGGTTTTCATGATGTTTATGGAATGGCTTTTGAGAATGGAACTTTGTATGGTTATACAAATGATGGCAGACAATTAATTATCGATCAAACAACAGGAGCAGGGGTTTTCGATAAAAAGGTTACAGGACTTAGTGGTGAAATATTTGGGGCTGCCACTACTCTTAGTCAGGCAAAATCAGTTCCTGAACCAACCAGTCTTGTAGGTACAATACTGGCTATTTTAACGGGTTGGTGGATGAAGCGTAAGCAAAAAGATTCTCAATCTGCCTAGCGATACTGTTATAGCGCTTCCGGCTATTATGCAATACAGTTTTTCTCCTTGCCTTCTCCTATCAAAGCTTTTAGATTTGGGAATGTACCTCATAGCTGCCGTAAGTGCTGTAAATACTTCTCCCCTCTCATCGGGCAAGTATCTTTACTAATTTTTTCCCAAAAAAAGGATTGAATTTATGAAACTGTACAAAAGCTTAACTGTAGCCAGTATCGGAGCAATTATTGCTGGTTGCGAGATATTAGGCTCTGCACTTCCCGGACAAGCTGTAATAATTTCTACTGTAGTCCCTCCTCCTCCGGGAATGGTTACTCCTGGGTTAGCACAAGTTGGAAATGTTGATGTTTCAACAGGCATATTTACTCCTTTTATTAACGGCGGTTTACCTTTCACCGATTTAGCCCTCAATGATACAGGAGAACTTTTCGCTACTACCTTTGATCGGCAACTATATAGTATTAATCCAAGCTCAGGCTCATCTACTTTTATTGGTGGAGGAGATAATACAACATTTTATTTTGGATTAGGTTTTGACAAAAATAACAGGCTTTATACTACAGATCTAAATGGTAATTTCTACTCTGTTAATGAATCTACAGGTTCTGCCAGTTTAATAGCTAATACTGGCTTCCCCAGTATCTCTGATATCGTATTCGATCCTAAAATTAATCGATTTTTCGGTCTATCATCGATTGTCGGAGGAAGTGATAGTACTTTGTTCTCTGTTGACATAAATGGCGCAGCTACCCCAATTGGCAATGTTGGTTTTGCTGAGGTTTATGGACTGGCCTATGACGATGGAACTTTGTACGCTTATACAAATGATCGTAGACAGTTGATTATTAATGAAACAACAGGAGCGGGCGTTTTCGATAAAAACATTACAGGAATTACTGGTGAAATCTTAGGGGCTGCCAGTTCTATTAGTGAG
This sequence comes from Nostoc sp. C117, assembly GCF_043099735.1. Classification (NCBI taxonomy): domain Bacteria; kingdom Bacillati; phylum Cyanobacteriota; class Cyanophyceae; order Nostocales; family Nostocaceae; genus Nostoc; species Nostoc sp. C117. The sequence goes on along the minus strand of NZ_CP170991.1, from coordinate 6,805,816 downwards.
GCAAAATCTGTTCCTGAACCAACCAGTCTTGTTAGTACAATAGTGGCCATTTTTACAGGTTGCTGGATGCTGCGTAAGCAAAAAGCTTTTTAATCTGTTAAACGGCGCAAACGCTCATGAATTGATGCGTTTTTGTAACATCTTTGTAACCCCTTCAGATGCTGGAGTTATCAATTGCATAAATTGATTTTTTGAATATTTATTAGGGAGCAGATATATATTATGAATTTTCTGCTGACTTCAAAGGCAATCCGATTATTATTGATTCTGCAATTGATTGCAAGTGTCAGAATTTCTCCGGCTGCATTTTCGTAAATCAAAGGGTTTCTTTTCGCTTTATTTCCATTAGTTAACCTTCATAGATGCAATAAATCATGACTGAAATCATACAAGAACAACTCACACCTTCTTTGGCACAAAAGTTAGAGTCTACAAAATCACCAAAGGCAACAGTTACTGTAGGTGGTTTTTTAAACATAGATCAGGTTGTACGAGTTGCTCGTCATTATGCACAGGTAAATATAACTGATAACAACGAAATTCTAGAAGGTGTGCAAGCATCCTGCGATTACATTAACAAAGCAGTTGAAGCTGGTCAGGCAATATATGGTGTAACTAGTGGTTTTGGTGGGATGGCCAATGTTGCCATCAAACCGGAACTAGCAGAGCAACTACAGAACAATCTTGTTCGATATCATAAAGTCGGTGCAGGACAAATGTTACCCCTAGCAGATGTCCGAGCCGCAATGCTTGTACGAGTCAATTCTCACTTGAGAGGAGCATCCGGCATTCGACTAGAAGTAATTCGACGTATGGAGATTTTCCTGAATGCTGGTGTAACTCCCTACGTATATGAGTTTGGCAGCATTGGTGCAAGTGGTGATTTAACTCCACTGTCCTATATTACCGGTGCATTGTTTGGACTGGATCGCAGTTATAAAGTTGACTTTAATGGCGAAGAAATCGATGCTTTAACAGCGCTATCTCGACTAGGATTACCAGCGTTGAAATTGCAACCCAAAGAAGGGTTAGCGATGATGAACGGTACTTCTGTAATGACAGGGATTGCAAGTAATACTGTATACGATGCACGCATAGGGCTAGCATTGACGATGGGCATCCATGCACTGTTTATTCAAGGTTTGAATGGAACAAATCAGTCATTTCACCCATTTATTCATCAATGTAAACCTCATGTTGGCCAAATTTGGGCAGCTTCTTGCATATTGGAGTTATTGCAGGGATCGAGTTTAATCCGCAATGAGTTAGATGGCTCTCATGACTATCGAGGGCAACAACCGATCCAAGATCGTTATTCACTGCGTTGTTTGCCACAGTATCTCGGACCGATTATCGAGGGAATTGAGCATATTTCTAGTCAAATTGAGGTGGAAATTAATTCCGCCACAGATAACCCGTTAATTGATGTTGCTAATCAAGTGAGCTATCACGGTGGCAATTTTCTCGGGCAACATGTAGGGATTGCGATGGATCAACTGCGTTACTATATTGGGCTGTTGGCGAAACACCTTGACACACAAATTGCGCTTTTAGTTGCACCCGAATTTAACAATGGACTCTCCGCCTCTTTGGTGGGTAATACTGAGCGTGTAGTTAATATGGGACTCAAGGGGCTACAAATCACTGGAAACTCGATTATGCCTCTGTTGGGCTTCTATGGAAACTCAATTGTCGATCGCTTTCCGACTCACGCTGAACAATTTAACCAGAATATTAATAGCCAAGGATTTAATTCGGCGAATTTAGCTCGTCGTTCAATGGAACTGTTTCAACAATATTTAGCATTGGCGCTGATATTTGGAGTTCAAGCTGTCGATTTGAGAACTTATGTGATTGCAGGTCATTACAATGCTACTGAGTGTTTATCACCTGCAACTCAAGAATTGTATATGGCTGTGCGAAATGTGGTTGGAAAACCGCCTTCACCCAATCATCCCTACATTTGGAATGATGACGACCAATTCCTTGACCAGCACATTGCTCTGATTGCTCATGATATTTCGGTGGGTGGTCAGATTGTGCAAGCCGTTGACAAAATTAGAGCGAGCTTTTAGTCAGGTTTCAGTTAAAGTCCTGATTAATAGGTTGTTTGCTCAATACCTTTGCCAATTTACAAGTATTGACATATAGGAAACCTAAATGATGTCAAATTACTGAATTTCATCAGCTACTCCACAAATCACCTTGCATATTTAGGCCGGGCAAGATAATCCGAAGTTCTGAGCTAAAGCTTCCTTGGCTCAGACTTCTTGATTATTCTTCCATAAGACAACATTAATAATAAGTTAAAGAAAATATTATGATATTTCGCAGTTCATATGCTGATATTTTTATACCCGATCGCCCACTGACAGAATTTGTCTTAGACAGAGCAGTAGAATTAGCGGACAAACCAGCTTTCATTGAAGGGCTGACTAATCGCACAGTCAGTTATGGACAACTAGCTTCCTCCATCGCTAAAGTTGCTTCTAACTTGGCAGCCCGTGGTTTCTCCAAGGGTGATGTATTGGCTATTTACAGTCCTAACCTTCCCGAATATGCGATCGCTTTTTATGCGGTAGCCACTTTAGGTGGAATTACTACCACAGTCAACCCCTCTTATACAACCCAAGAACTTGCATACCAACTCAATGATGCTGGAGCAAAATATCTGCTCACCATTCCGGAACTGCTAGAGCAAGCATTAGAAGCGGTTGCTCAGTCAAAAATAGAAGAAGTGTTTGTGTTTGGTGAAGCAAATGGAGCTACTTCATTTTCTCTGCTTTTAGAAGGGGAAGCAAAAGTACCATCCATACAGTTCACTCCCGAGGCAGACTTGGTAGGATTATTCTACTCTAGTGGGACTACCGGTCTGCCTAAAGGTGTGATGTACACCCATCAGACATTTTTGGCAAACTTTCACCAATTTCAACACTGCGAACCGATGAGTGAAGCTGATACACTCATCGGTGTTTTACCTTTCTTTCATGCCTACGGCATGAACATGCTAAATTACAGCCTTGCTTGTGGCGCAACTATTGTGACGATGCCACACTTCGAGCTAGAGATATTTCTCAACTTGATGGAAAAACACAAAATCACCCGTATTTATGTCGCACCGCCAATTGTGCTAGCGCTAGCAACCCAGCCAATAGTCGATAAATACAATCTTTCAAGTTTGCGGGCGATTACTTCTGGAGCCGCGCCATTAAACCCAAACTTAATACAACAGTGCCAAAAACGTTTCAGCAATTGTGTCGTCAAGGAAGTGTATGGCTCGACGGAAACACTTATGTGTATGGGTAGTCTAGACGAACGCGACAAGATTAAACCAGGCTCGGTAGGTCAATGTATCAGAAATATTGAATGTCAAATTATAGATGTTGATACCGGACAGTCATTAAACTACAATCAACTGGGAGAACTGTGGATACGCGGGTCCCAGTTAATGAAAGGCTATTGGAATAATCCCGAAGCAACCGCTAACGCAATCGATTCAGAAGGTTGGTTTCACACCGGGGATATTGCCTATATTGATGAAGACGGTTACTTTTACATAGTCGATCGCATTAAGGACTTGATTAAATGTAATGGCTACTCAATAGCGCCAGCAGAACTAGAAGCAGTCTTGTTGAGTCATCCTGCTATTGCTGATGCTTGTGTAATTCCTGTTGAACATGCGAGCAGTGGACAAATTCCCAAAGCATTTGTGGTCTTAAAAGACAAAAGCAAGGCAACGCCAGAAGAAATTATAGAGTTTACAGTTGCAAAAGTCGCGCCTTATAAAAGGATACGTCAGCTAGAATTTATAGAGCAAATTCCCAAATCTCCTGCGGGCAAAATTTTGCGCCGACTTTTAATCCATCAAGAACTCAAGAAAATTAGGGATGAGTCGGAAGCAATAATGAACCCGACTGAGTTTCGCCAAAAATTAGAAGCAGCTGGTTCAGCATCAGATGTCCGTTCGGTTGTAATGGCTCATGTTCAGTCCCTAATTATTCAAGTTTTAGGATTAGACTCGTCTCTGATTATCAGCCCTCAACAAGGTCTAGTCAACCTGGGGATGGATTCCGTGATGGCTATCCAGTTAAAAAGCCACTTAGAAAATAGTTTTAAATGCCTCTTGCCTTCTACTTTAGCCTTTGTTTATCCGACTGTTGAAACCCTAGTTGATTTTCTCATTTCTGAGCCCTTACTAGCAAAAGCCACATGTGATTCAGCTAATGTAGTAACATTCATCCCCCAAGCTAGTAGTTGGCATCCATTTCAATATAGAGAGTTTAATTCTCTCTCATCGATGACAACTCTTCCCTCGAATATACATATACCTTTATCTCAAATACAGCGGTGTCTCTGGGACAGGATGCAATTACGTCCTGACACCAACGCTTACCATGTTAACTTTGCCGTAAATTTTACAGGTTCTCTCTGTTTAAAGACTTTAGAGCAAAGCTTCAATGAGGTTCTCCATCGTCATGAAATTCTCCGCACGACCTTTACCATTTTAGATGGTCAACCCGTACAGGTTATCACTCCATTTCAATTACTACCATTAAAAATAGTAGATCTACAAAACTTATCTCTAACAAAGCGAGATGCTGAAGCTGAAAAAATCATGATTTCCTTGTTCCAAGAGCCTTTTAACCTCACGAATAGTCTCTTGATTAAGGTAATCTGCCTACGAATTGCTCCCCAAGAGCATAGGCTACTGATTTCAATGCATCATCTGATTTCAGATGGTCTTTCAGTTGGTATTTTCTATCGAGAGTTGAGAAAAATCTATCAAGCTTTGACAACTAATAAGTTTATTGATGCAGAAACTATATTGCCTAAATTACAATTTCAGCATCAAGATTTTGTATCCTGGGAACAGCAGTTTTTACAAGAAAGGCTACAAGAACCACAACAAGATTATTGGCAAAAAAAATTAATAGATGCTCATCCAACTGTTTTACCACCGGACTATTCTCAACAAAGTGGTGATTATAACTTAGCTGCCGACTTTTATTCTCTTGTTTTACCTGATGATCTCCTAACATCTATTAAACATCTCAGCGAGCGCCAAGGAGTCACTGTATTTGTAATTTTACTTGCTACTTTAAAAATAAGTTTGTTTAAATGGACTGGGCAAACCGACATTTTGTTGGCTGGACTACACAATAGCCGTAACAAAATAGAACTAGAGAAAATGATTGGTTGTATTTTCACACAAGTCTATTGGAGAAGTAAAATATCGGAAACTCAAACAGGATTGATGTTCTTAAACCAAGTTCAACAAACACTTGTTGAAGCTTTAGCCAATCAAGATATTTTACTTTTCTCCAATTTGCCAGTTATAAAGCAAGATTGGGCAAAAGATATTCCGCCGATGATAAATATCAGTAATGTTTACGCTCATAATCTTCCAACCAAATGGAACGAGGAGCTAGAATGTCAAATTCTAGATGCGATGAGCGCTTTCAATGAAATGTGGACTAATTTTGAAAACATACAACTTTTTTACTTATCCTATCCGACCGAATATTATGAGAAATTGATGATTAAAATTTTCTTCAATGTTTCGGTTTATAAAAAGGAAACTATCGAGCAGTTTATAAATTCTTATCAGGAAATTTTACATAATTTTGTGCATCAACCAGATATGAAAGTGCTGGATATTATCAAATTGGTTTAATTGAGATTCCAGATTAATAATTTAATAATTAAGTGAGAGAAAATATTATGATATTTCGCAGTCCATACCCTGATATTTTTATACCCGATCGCCCACTAACAGAATTTGTCTTACACAGAGCAGTAGAATTAGCGGACAAACCAGCTTTCATTGAAGGGCTGACTAATCGCACAGTCAGTTATGGACAACTAGCTTCCTCCATCGCTAAAGTTGCTTCTAACTTGGCAGCCCGTGGTTTCTCCAAGGGTGATGTATTGGCTATTTACAGTCCTAACCTTCCCGAATATGCGATCGCTTTTCATGCTGTCGCCACTTTAGATGGAATTACTACCACAGTCAACCCCTCTTATACAGCCCAAGAACTTGCATACCAACTCAATGATGCTGGAGCAAAATATCTGCTCACCATTCCGGAACTGCTAGAGCAAGCATTAGAAGCGGTTGCTCAGTCAAAAGTAGAAGAAGTGTTTGTGTTTGGTGAAGCAAATGGAGCGACTTCATTTTCTCTGCTTTTAGAAGGGGAAGCAAAAGTACCATCCATACAGTTCACTCCCGAGGCAGACTTGGTAGGATTATTCTACTCTAGTGGAACTACTGGTCTGCCTAAAGGTGTGATGTACACCCACCAGGCATTTTTGGCAAACTTTCACCAATTTCAACACTGCGAACCGATGAGTGAAGCTGATACACTCATCGGTGTTTTACCTTTCTTTCATGCCTACGGCATGAACATGCTAAATTACAGCCTTGCTTGTGGCGCAACTATTGTGACGATGCCACACTTCGAGCTAGAGATATTTCTCAACTTGATTGAAAAACACAAAATCACCCGTATTTATGTCGCACCGCCAATTGTGCTAGCGCTAGCAACCCAGCCAATAGTCGATAAATACAATCTTTCAAGTTTGCGGGCGATTACTTCTGGAGCCGCGCCATTAAACCCAAACTTAATACAACAGTGCCAAAAACGTTTCATCAATTGTGTCGTCAAGGAAGCCTATGGCTCGACGGAAACAATGATGGTGATGAATACCCCAGACGAACGCGACAAGATTAAACCAGGCTCGGTAGGTCAATGTATCAGAAATATTGAATGTCAAATTATAGATGTTGATACCGGACAGTCATTAAACTACAATCAACCGGGAGAACTGTGGATACGCGGGTCCCAGTTAATGAAAGGCTATTGGAATAATCCCGAAGCAACCGCTAACGCAATCGACCCAGACGGTTGGTTTCACACCGGGGATATTGCCTATATTGATGAAGACGGTTACTTTTACATAGTCGATCGCATTAAGGACTTGATTAAATGTAATGGCTACTCAATAGCACCAGCAGAACTAGAAGCAGTCTTGTTGAGTCATCCTGCTATTGCTGATGCCTGTGTAATCAAAAGTCCTCATCGTAGTAGTGGCGAAGTTCCCAAAGCTTTTGTTGTGCTGAAAGAACTAGCTACGGCAGAGCAAATAATGGAGTTTGTCGCTGGACAAGTAGCACCTCAAAAAACGATCCGTAGACTGGAATTTGTGGATCAAATTCCCAAATCACCTTCTGGCAAAATTTTACGCCGAATATTGGTAGAACAAGAATTTATCAAAATAAAAGAAAATACTAAATTTGAACAACCATTAGAGCAACGACTTGAGTTTTTGCAAGAATTAGATGATGCTTCTCTCAGTCAACGTCAAGAACTATTAGTTGCTTATCTCCGGGATCAATTTGTCAAAATTTTAGAAATAGATTCTTTGCAACATCTGGATACAGAGAAGCCGTTGAAGGAACTCAGGCTAGATTCTCTAATGAATATCGATCTAAAGAATCGCATTGATACTGAACTAGGAGTAGACATACCTATAGAAGTGTTGATTGGCGACTCCAATATCAATCAGGTGGTAAATTTATTGCTGGAGCAATTAGCAGCAAAAAAGACAATTTTTTCAAAACCTTCATTAACTGGCACTGTTATAAGTGAATTAGTAACAGATTTGAATTCTGAGGCTGTTTTGGAGTCTACAATCTTCCCAGAATATCCACATGAGGCATTTATAACCGATCCTACTGCTATTTTATTAACTGGAACTACAGGTTTTTTGGGAGCATTTTTACTCCAAGAACTTTTGCAGCAAACTCAGGCAAACATTTATTGTTTAGTACGTTCTACTGATGCTAATTCAGGTAAAACCAGGATTAAAAATAATTTAGAATCTTATGGCATTTGGAATGAGAATTTATCTGCAAGAATTATTCCTGTTGTGGGAGATTTATCTCAACCATTGTTAGGTCTGTCATCTGAAGAATTTGAAAAGATGAGCAGCCTGATTGATGTTATTTATCATAATGCTGCTTGGATCAATTATGTTTATCCCTACTCAGCACTAAAGCCTACCAATGTTTTAGGAACGCAGGAAATTCTCAGATTGGCGAGTATTGACAAAATCAAACCAGTACATTACATTTCTACTGTCGCTGTTTTTGAATCACCTGCTTATGCAGGAAAAATAGTCACTGAATCGGATGAACTCGTTCATAGTGAGGGAATGCAACTTGCTTACTCCCAGAGTAAATGGGTAGCAGAAAAGTTGATGATGATAGGGAGCGATCGAGGAATTCCAGTTTCAATTTACAGACCACCATTTATTTCCGGCCATAGTCAGACAGGCGCTTGGTATAAAGATGATGTGATTTGCCGTACTATCAAAGGCTGTATTCAAATGGGGAGTATGACAGATATAACTGATAGATTGGATTTGGCTCCGGTAGATTATATCAGCCAAAGTATTGTGTATTTATCGAAGCAAAAAGATTCTATCGGAAAAACTTTTCACTTAAACAATCCTCAACCTTGTAATTGGAGCCAACTAACAGATTTTATCCGCTCTTTTGGCTATCCGATTGAGCATATTAATTATCGAGACTGGCAAATGCAAGTAAGTAATATTGTACGTTCCAGAGAAAACCCCTTGTACCATCTTTTACCCTTTTTTCTCAAGAACTTGTCTCAAGAACAACTCGCTATTTCTGAGGAGAATCAGCAATCAAAAGATCCACAACTTAGTTGTTCTGCAACGCAGATTGCTCTAAATGGTAGTTGTATAACTTGCCCTCCCGTCAATGCCCAATTACTAGATACCTATTTTTCCTATTTCATCCGTAGTGGTTGGCTCGACTTAGCTCCAAATTAACAGAAAAAATAATGTAGAAGGTTGCTTTTTACAAATACCTTAATCAAGCTTTTAAACTATTCTTTTGCGAGATAAAAGCTTTACAACATCTGATCTGTCTGTTTATATCCATACTCTACTCTTTTTTTAGCGAAGGTATTGCTCTTATGAAAGAATTACGCATAGTTAATGTACTATCCGAATTTGATGCTCTCTTAGAGGCAGAACAAAATCAACTCAAAGTACTCAGTCCTCAAGAAAGAGGAAAGCATCGAGATGAAATGATGCTGGCAGTTGGCTCACAAACTGGACAGTTCTTGAATATGCTTCTGAAAACCCAAGGTGGCAAACGCATTCTCGAAATTGGTACTAGCGTTGGCTATTCAACAATTTGGTTAGGCGAAGCTGCACGGGTAAATGGTGGCCATCTCACTACTCTGGAATATGTTGCTACTAAGCAAGCGCAAGCGGTGGAAAATATTCGTAAGGCTGGTTTAGAGGATTTTGTCGACTTTCAACTTGGTGATGCTGTACAGTTAGTCGAGAATTTACCAGGATCGTGGGATTTTATCTTGCTTGATATTTGGAAAGATGCTTACATTCCCTGCTTCGATCGCTTTTATGAAAGGCTTGCTCCAGGGGCGATTGTTGTTGCAGATAACATTACTTCTCCTCCCGATTTTCGCGCAATTATGAAGGAATATCAAGAATATGTCCGCAGCAAGCCAGACTTAGAATCAATTCAAATCGATATTGGTCAAGGTCTGGAGTTAACACGAAAAGCTATCTAATTCCGCATACTTGCATTGGCTCTTTATGGGCCGATCGCATAAAAGCTCTGATAGTTCTTGACAATGTTTAAAACAATACAATGATGATGAATCAAGATGTATTTAAATTACCTGGTCCGGGAGGAGCATCTGTAGTTGATACATTGGCTAATTTGAACGAAGATAAATTGGCTTTTTTAACTAAATGCTCTCGTGAATATGGGGATGTTGTGCCGCTACAAATCGGTACACATCCATCTCTATTAATCAATAGTCCTGGCTATATTGACCAAGTGTCAAAAGATCGGGCTTTGTTTATTAGAGGCCCCAATGTGCGTACTTCTTTGCAAGGGCTACTTGGCGAAGCGTTATTTCTCAAGGAAGGAGAATCTTGGTTTCATCAGCGACGCATTACTCAACCAGTCCTTCATCATAAGCGTATTAGCAACTATGGTGACATTATAATAGCCTATACTGAGCGCTTGCTCGACACTTGGCAAGATGGCGAAATCCGTAATGTTCAGCCAGACATGATGCGTCTCACTTTGAACATTATGTGGAAAGTAATCTTCAACCACGATCTGAGTGAGCAAGAGGCACAAGACATCGGTTACATTTTGGGCGTATCTACGAGATTGTTTGAGGGCAATCCCCAACATTTAGAGGAGCATTCAGCAACGAATAACCTGCGTTACGAGCGTATTCTTCAAGAGATGGATCGATATATTTATTCTCTGATTCAGTCGCGCAGACAAAGTGGTGAAGACCCAGGTGATATGCTTTCGATGCTGATGCAAGTTCGCGATCAAGATGATAATAGTCAAATGAATGATAAGCAACTTCGAGACGAAGTTGTGTCTTTAGTTTTTGCAGGACAAGAAGCAGTAGCTGTGGTTTTGTCTTGGACTTTTCTGCTGATATCGTTACATCCAGAAGTACAAACCAAGTTACTGACGGAGTTAAATCAGGTATTGGGTGGTCGATCTCCTTCAGTTGCCGATCTACCACACTTGTGTTACACCGAGTCGATAATTAAGGAGGCAATGCGGCTTTATCCACCAGTAGCAGTTATGCCTCGTATAAGTATTCAAGATTACGAACTTGATGGTTATAAAGTACCGACAGGATGCACAGTTTTAATAAGTTCGTGGACAATGCATCGACATCCGCGCTACTTTGAACAGCCAGATATATTTAATCCCGATCGCTGGGCTAACGGTTTAGAAAAGCAGTTACCAAGAGGAACCTATTTTCCATTTGGCCATGGGCCGCGTATTTGCATCGGTAAGAGTCTTGCACAAATGGAAATGTTATCTATCGTTGCAACTATTGTTCAAAAGTACCATTTGAAACTAGTGTCAGATTTTAATATCGTACTGTGGGCAACTATTACTCTGCGATCGAAACAAGGCGTTCCACTTCAGTTACATTTACGCGAACAATCTTAAAATTCAAAAAGACCGTAATTCGTAATATTTCCGCATAGCGGAAGTTGAGCGTAGTCGAAACTGAGTACAAGTTTGTAATACTTCGGCTCCCTTCTCCTGTCGGAGACGCTGCGCGAACGGCTTTGCGGTAGTTAAATCTCAACTTCTCCTAACGGAGACGCTACGCGAACGCTCGATTTCCGCGTAGTCGAAACTCAGGGCAAGACGCTCAGTACAAGTTCGTAATTCGTAATTCCCATTGCGTACATTCAACAAACTTCCATATCATAAACCACTGATTATGCATTATGACAGGAAAACTAGTTAACAAAGTTGCGATTATTACAGGTGCATCATCTGGGATCGGTGAAGCAACTGCCATTGCACTAAGCATAGAAGGTGCAAAGGTTGTGATTACAGCTCGGCGGAGCGATCGCTTAGAAGCCATTGCTCAAAAAATCCGAGAAAAAGGTGGACAAGTATTACCCATTGTTGCGGATATTAGTGATGAGGCACAAGTTCAGCGGGTAATCGAGCAAACTCAAGCTAAATGGGAAACTGTCGATATTCTGATTAACAATGCTGGTGTGATGCTTCTGGGGCCAATTGAAGGAGCAGATACTGAAGATTGGCGTAGGATGTTTAATTTGAATGTTTTGGGATTATTATATGGCATTCACCGCGTTTTACCAATTATGAAAGCTCAAGGTAGTGGACATATTATTAATTTGTCCTCGGTTACAGGACGTTGGGTAAAGGCGGGTTTTGCTGTCTACTCTGCTACGAAATGGTCAATAAATGTCATTTCTGAGGCCTTGCGCCAGGAAGTCTATAAACACAATATCCGCGTCACTAGCATTCAACCAGGATTAGTAGAGACTGAACTCATCAACCACATTACCAACCCACAAGCGAAACAGAACGCAGAAAATTATTATCAATCCATGAAAAATCTTAGCAGTGAAGATATTGCCAATGCGATCGTCTACGCACTAACGCAACCACCCCACGTCAATATCAATGAAATTTTAGTACGTCCAACAGCGCAACAAGATTAATCGGGCGTTCCTAAAGAAGTAACGATTGTTAACCTCCCCTTTTTTTTGATGTCACCTGTAAGCTTCGTGCTATCCCAGCATATTTATTTATCATTGACATAAGTTGGAATATTTTCTGATGAAATTAGCTAAAAATTTTGGTATCGCTGCTGTTGCTGCTAGTATTTTTGTTGTTGGTGCTAAACCAGCACAAGCTGCCTTATTAAATTACAATTTTACTGTAAATGCCACATCTGGTAGCAACCCAGGTAAATATTTCGGTTCTTTTCAATACGATGACTCGGACTTAACTAATATAGGTTTTGAGAGATTGAATGTTAATAATGGATTAGCACTTACATTCAACTATTTGGGTATTAACTATACACAGGCAAATGATGCTGATTTCAACAGTTTTCCCATAGTTACCTTCAACGATGGTCAACTTTTGGGACTAAGCTATTTTGTTCCAGACCAGTTTGTGATCGATAGTGATGTAGATTCTCTAAATGTTGGAGGAGACAGATTTTATGTGATTCAGCAATCAGTAAATGCGATAGAAGTAGGTACTGTAAGCTATACGAGAGTACCGGAACCTTTAGGTATTAGTGGTACTGCGATCGCTACTGTTATAGGATTGTGGATGCAACGCAAAAAGAAAGCCACAAAATTGATAGCTTATCCCTCTTCAATCACTCTAGGTAGAGGAAAAATATAAAGCCTCGGATTATCAATCTAACTTTTCACGGCATGTAGAAAAGGTCATTTTGATGGTTTCCCAAGTTACTAGGGCGAGTACCAGTTTATGCCGCAAGAAAAGCTGATAGAGTCAGTAGGAGTTAAAACTAGAATAGATGTTCAATCATTCGATTGAACATCTATCGTAAGCTTCTGTACTAGGAGAGAGTAGTTAGACCATTAGACAAGGATACTGAATAAATTTACTTTATACTTTAAACATTACGTTCAACCGCAATAATTTCAGTGTATTCATACTCATTCGGACTTTGCTTCACCAAAGGATATGTTTCGCCACCCAACTTAATATAATCTTGTTCGCAATCCGGCTTAGAGGAATAATATGTAAGCACATATTCTCTACCAATTCTGTTTGTAATTTCTGTTTCTACTTCACCCCGCCACTGAGTTTTTGTTACTAAAACTATCAGCTGATTCGCTAATTTAGGAATCGTCTTCGCAATGTGTCGCCGCGAACTTTCATCCAAACTACCAAAAGGCGAATCCATAACAATAGGAAAAGTGCTACTATCAGGAATCATCATCATTTTTCGTTTCTCACTCCATTCTCTTACTTTGTCAATAATGCTGGCAATAAAAGATAAACTGAGAATTTGATTCTGTCCCGTTGATGCTGCAACTAATGCTTCTATACCTGTAGTATTTTCTACTAATGTTAGTTCATATTTATCGCTAATTTTAGGAATATATGGAGTTACAGAAATTTCTGTGAATATCTCTTGTACTCGTTTTTCAAGTTGCAGACGAAATTGTTGTTCTTGACGATTTCTAACTTCTGTTAAGCGTTCGATTGCATCTTGTGTAGCATTAATTCGTCGCTGTGCTAAAGTTTGCTTGTCTTCATTCAGCTTTTGTTTAGCAATTTGTTTATTCAAACTTTCAATCTCAGTTGTCATCTGAACAATTTGCTGCTGATTTGCGCCTTGTTCTCGATTTAATTCATCAATTTTACTTTCAATTTCATCTAACCGTTTTTGCAAACTGCTAATTTCTTCATTCGCATCTTTTCGCAGCCGTTCTTGAATATTGTCTAAATCGCCTTCAATTTGAGATATGCTTTGCCTTAATTGATTAATTCTAGTTTGTTCTCTATCAACTTCTTCCCAAAATCCTATAGCTTGCTTATCAATTTCATCTACTTGAGCTATCATGCGAATTGCAGTTTCTTCCACCGCCGAAGAACCTGCTTTGTTTAACCAGGTACTCACATGAGTATGAGAATGATTACCCTCGTGTAATTCTGCGCCACAAATACAGCGTCGAGAATTGAGTAAATCATTGACAAATTCCCGCGAAATTCCTGATGTTAACTCGCCTCGCGCCTTCAAATTATTGATAATTCCGCGAAACTGTGCTGTAGTTTCTGACAGTAAAACGGTATAACCCCGCGCCGAAATAATTTTTTTCAGCGCTTCTTTGGTTTTTTTATATTCTTCTTGATTCGCCGCTTTCTGCGATTCTAAATTCTGCCATCTTTCTTGTAATTCCTTCGCAGCACTCAGTTCTCGTAATCGGTTACTTGTCTCTTTTTTAAAAGTTTGTTGATATTCTAATTCTTCTTTAATTTCCGCTTGTCGTTTGCTAATGCGTTCGCGTTCTCGCTCTATCTTGTCTTGCTGTCGTAATAACTGTTTAGTTTGGGAATCACCAATAGCTTTTAAATCATTTTCTAGAGTTTTTTTAGCATCTCCCAAATGTCTAATAGAACGGTTGATTACCTCGACACCTAAGAAGATTTTTGTGGCTTCAGCAATTTCAGTTTTTTTGTCAGAACGGACTATTTCTTCAATTCGTTCGCCGTCAAAGAAAAAATATTGATGTAAAATAGCTGGTAAAATTTGATTGATTATATCGTCTGGCTGCTGATTTGGTATATTCCATTTGCCATCATCTCCACCTACCCACATGGTTAATTTAGTTTTACCAGCATCAAAATCACCTTCGTTTTTATAACCCCGACAGGCGCGTTTGACTCGATAGCGTTTACCTTCATGTTCCCAACCAATCTCTACCCAACATTCTACAGGTTGACCTTTGGGAGTTTCAGCGATCGCTCTTTTATTTACTAGCTGTTCTATCGATGCAAATGCTGCACTAAATTTTTCATATAATACCCAAGTAAAGGCATTTAGTAAACTGGTTTTTCCAGAGCCATTATTACCATGAATAATCGTCGTGTTGCGATCGTCTCCACTAGCCAGGATCATTTCTGGTGTCGTACCATAAAAGGAACGAAAGTTGCAGAGCTTAATTGAAGTCAGCTTCATTGCACCTCTTCCTTCACAATGTCCAAAATATTATCATTTATATGGCTGTTAATCTTTTTATCTAACCTGCCCTTTTCTAACTTCCATACCCGCTCAATAATTCGCCGTACTTCCGGTGGAGCGCTGGTTATTGGCTCCTGCACATCATCGATATTCGCCTCTTGTGACATCTTGTGTTTTTAAAGATACTTTTTCTCTATTTTAACTTTCTCTAGTGCTAAAATCGCCTCCGTAAAGCCACTGTTAGCCCGATCTTTAATTTGGCAAAAACTGTTTTTGGAAATTTATAATTTTCTGGGAAAAAAGACTTTATTATTGAATCTGTTTCTCTTATTATTTGTATTAACTAATATAGATTATAATGGGATGATATTGAAATTTTTAAGGCAAGCTAAACCCAATTATGATCGAACTCATAATTTTATTATCTCATACTTAATACTGCTTTTCTCCAAACTCGAAAAATTTTTACAAAAAAATACAACTTTCTCTAATTCATCATCAAATATCTAATAGACCATATCGTTTTTGTAAATCCAGTAATTTCATTCTGGCAACGCCCGCATTATCAGCTAAATCAGCAAATTCGACAAAGCGGCGCAATTCTTTTTTTAACAGATTCCGTTCAACTTCTATCGTTTCTCTATCCAAGTCTGGTGGTAAAACAATCATGTCAAATATAGTCGCACGTTCCTTAGTAGGATGAGGACGTAAAACTCGTCCCCGTCGCTGGATAAACTGGCGGGGATTACCAGAACTTGATAAAATCACCGCAGTTTGAATTGCCGGAATATCGACACCTTCATCTAAACAACGAATTGCTACCAAACCTTGCAATTCGCCGGTTTCAAATTGATGACGCAAAATTTCCCTTTCTTGTAAAGATGTTTGAGCCGTGTAAGTGCTTACCTTATAGCCCAAATCTACTCCTAAAATTTTGGAAACTGCTTTGAGTTGGCGTAGGGATGAACGTTGTCCCGCATCGTGAGAACCATCACTACAATAAAAAAGAGTGTGGGTAGTTTCGCGGCGAGTTGTCATTAAATCCCGTAAAGCATTTAATTTATTTTCGGCTGCACCAATTAACCTTGCTCTTTGCATCAATAACGGTTTTAAATCTTCATTGTCTTCAAAATCTCCGCTATTTTCTCGATCGCGATAAAGTAGCGATCGCCCAATTCTTTTAGTTAGCTTTAAATAAGCAATACTTTCTGCTTCGGTTAACTCTACCAGTACCGGATAATACAGATAATGTACCAAAGCACCTTGAGCGATCGCGTCCCGCAAAGTAAACTCTGGCTGGAGAACTGGGCCAAAATAATCAAATAGAGATTGCGTACCAAAATCATCAAAATATCTCTCCGGTGTGGCAGATAAAGCTAATCGCAACCCAACACTGCGCGGCAAACTTTCTTCTAACTTGGGTGCCCCTAAATTATGTGCCTCATCCCCAATAATTAAAGTTTTGGCGGGAAAATATTTGAGTTGAGACTGAAACCCATCTCCAATTAAAGTGGAGTTCGTAGTAATCACCGTGACAAAGCGTTGAGAACCAGAACGGAGATTATAAATTTGGGTAGAAAGTTGACTTTGCCAAGTGCGTAAATTCTCGAAAGCTAAAATGGGTTGTAAATTAAATTTTTCACATTCTCGTGCCCATTGGGTGACGAGATGGCGATAGGGACATACCACCAATAACACTTGTAAATTAATCTGCTGATATAATTCACAAGCGATCGCTAATGCAGTAATGGTTTTACCACTACCAGTAGCCATTTTCAGCGTCCCTCTGCCATTGTTGGTAAACCAGCTAGCGATCGCTTGTTGCTGATATTGCCGCAATTGTAAAGATGGAGGTCTTCTTGGACATCCTGGTAATGGTTGCGAAGTTTGATAACTGCCCTTACTTTCCCTTACAAATGGCAATTTTAATCGGAAAGTGGGCAGTTGCTGCACTGAATTTTGCGTCAGGTACATATTCATTAGTCATTAGTCATTGGTCATTAGTACTTATCTTTCCCAGTCCCCATTACCCCTTATCCCCAGAGGAGACCCCATCTTCCCTATTCCCCAGTCCCCATTACTCAGTTGTAACCTCGCCAAACACCAATGAGAGAACCTTGTACCTGTACTTGCATAGCACTGACTTCAATGGGATTGTACTTAGGATTAGCTGGCTTAAGAGTAACGCGATCGCCTTGGCGATAAAAACGTTTTAATGTGGTACCAAATCCATCAACTCTAGCGGCGACGATAGTGCCATTTTTTAAATGATTGGGTTCTGCTACTGGACGCAGAAATACTACATCGCCATCAGCAATTAAATCTTCAATCATGCTATCGCCAGCTACGCGCAAAGCATAAGTTTGGGGAGGTAATGAGAAATTAGAAAAGTCTAGATGATCTACAGCATCAGTAAACGGTTCTATTAAACCACCAGCCGCGATCGTGCCCAAAATTGGTACACCTTGTTTAACAGGACGCAAAATCCGAATCGTTCGTGCTTGTCCTTCAGTCCATTCTATATATCCCTTAGTGCGTAAATGTTCTAAACGACTTTGAATTGGTGCTGGTGACTTCAAGTTCATCGCTTGCATCATTTGCCGAATTGAAGGCGAATGCTGGTGCATTCTGATGTATTCTGCCAACCATTCGTAAAGTTCTTGTTGAGCTTCAGTTAGACGTTCCATAAATTTGTGGGAAGTAATTATAAATGTCTCTAGAACATTAGTACTACAAAAAACTCCCCATAAGCAATAGAAAACTAAAAATATAAAAGGCAAAAGTAAGATTATTTTTTTCTCTTTTGCCTTTTGACAAATAAGTAATCCAGAAGAAAAGAGGGTAAAACTAAACCAAACAAGTTACAGGAAAGAAAAGTATACCCAATGCCCGATACCCAATGCCCAATATCCCACTCCCTTATTGTGCCCCTAAAAGACTCGCAAGCAAAGCTTTTTGCGCGTGCAGGCGATTTTCTGCCTGTTCCCAAACTCGTGATTGAGAACCTTCAATAACTGCTTCGGTAATTTCTTCACCGCGATGGGCTGGTAAACAGTGTAAAACAATTGCCTCTGGTTCAGCAAGACTCAATAGCTGCTCAGAAATTTGGTAAGGCTGGAAAATTGGTAGCCGATTATCAGCTTCTGCTTCTTGCCCCATACTTGCCCAAACATCAGTATAAAGTACAGCAGACCCCTTGGCAGCTAATTCTGGATCGTGAGTGATGAGGATTTCAGTTTTGTTATTAGCGATCGCTCTTGCTTGTTCTACAATCCTAGAATCTGGCTCATATCCTTTAGGGGTAGCAATTCTAACATTCATTCCCACCAAAGCACAACCCAACATCAGAGAATTAGCCACATTATTCCCATCACCCACATAGGTTAAAGTTAACCCAGCAAGGGTGCTAAAACTTTCTTGAATCGTCAATAAATCCGCTAGTATTTGACAAGGATGTTCTGCATCAGTCAGCGCATTAATTACCGGAATCTTGGCATAGCGAGCAAAAGTTTCTAGATCCTGCTGTGCAAAAGTGCGAATTGCCAAAATATCCAGATATCTATCTAACACCCGCGCCGTATCTTGCAAAGGTTCCCCGCGACTAACTTGAGTGACATTTGGGTTAAGATCGATTACTTGTCCGCCAAGTTGGTACATCGCCACAGTAAAACTTACCCGCGTCCGAGTTGAAGCTTTAGAGAACAACAACCCTAATACTTTATTGCAGTGCAACTTCAGCTGTTGTGATTTAAGCTGAGTTGCCAATTCCAAAAGTTGTTCCACTTCCGTTGGACTGATGTCCGCCAAACTTAATAAATCTCGTCCGTTCAACGCTGCCATGCTTGTGATCTGTAAAGAACAATTATATAGTTCTGTTCCTTTACCCAGCCGTGTCAAAAAAGTACAATTTGAGAAATGTACCAGATATTTTGGCGTCCAGCCCAGGATTTGAGTTAGCTTTTGCTATGAATATTAATTTATCATTGCTCCGCTCCGAAGGGTGTCGGGTTGCAGGTTTGAGTGTAAGTTGCCTAAATATCAGATTTTATGGTCTGATTGACGAGTAGGCAGATATTTATAATCATGGGAACTAGACAAATAAATTTATTATGGTACAATAAGAAATTGTGGTTGCTATTTGAGAGCCATGCCTAACAGTGGGCTACTCTTAAGCGAGACTTGCCAGCATAGCACAGTGGTAGTGCATCCGACTTGTAATCGGAAGGTCGCAGGTTCAAATCCAGCTGCTGGCCTTAACTGAAAACCCCTCAAAAGAGGGGTTTTCGCTTTTTTGACTTGTACAGTGACGCCAATTTATTCATTGGAAGTTACAATTAGTCCACTAAACAACGAATGAGCAAATAAAGCGGCTTGAGTGCGATCGCGTAAATTCAACCGACTCAGAATATTGGTAACATAATTTTTAACAGTGTTTTCTGAAAGAAACAGTGATTCAGCAATTTCACGGTTATTGGCTCCACAAGCAATTAGCCGCAATACATCTAATTCTCTGGGTGTAAGTTGCGCCAATTGGGGAGGGGGTTCCACGGACGGGACAGGTGTGACAATAGACGTGAGTGCTTTCTCAAACAATCCCGGACCGAGTAGGGTTTGTCCTTTGTAGACGGATCGAATTGCCAACATTAATTCATCTGGTTCGGTGTCCTTAAGCAAATAACCCTTTGCACCCAGGCGCATCGCCTGGGAAACATACTCATCATCATCAAAGGTGGTGAGAACGAGAACCTTAATATGGGGATATAGTTGAGCGATCGCCTTTGTGGTAGCAACTCCATCCATTACGGGCATCCGAATATCCATTAACACAATATCAGGTTGCAGTACGGCAATCTGTTCCAGTGCCCGTTGCCCATTTTCTGCCTCACCGATTACCTGCATCTCTGCATTCGACTCAAGCATACTCTTGAGTCCCTGGCGAATAAGATGCTGATCGTCAACTAATAAAATCTGAATCATAAGCTAAAACAATGAAGTGCGGAAAGTGGCTAAAATAACAGCTTTGATAGTGGCAAAGAAACAGAAATACAGCAACCTGTTCCTAGTTTACTGTGGAGATTTAATTGACCGCCCAGGGCAAACGCCCTTTCTCGCATCCCTTGTAGCCCAAAGCCAGTTGTATTTTGAGTGGGGTTAAAGCCTTTTCCATTATCTTCGATTGACAGATGAATCATCCCAGCGTGAGCCAGTAGTTTAACGCTGACATTCGTCGCTTGGGCGTGTTTGCAAATATTTGTCAGTGATTCTTGCACAATGCGGTATAAAGCCGTGTTTACTTCTATTGGTAAAGTGTGCGGTAGATCGATTTTACAGGAAGGTTCAATACCTGTGGTTTGCTGAAAATCTGTCAGCAGCTTTTCAATGGCTGATTTGAGAGATTGTCCTTGCAAAGGATTTGAACGTAAAACCGAAAGCGATCGCCGAATTTCTAGCAGCGCCTCAGCCCCCAGTTCTTTTGCCTGTTTAAGAAATGTCAATGCTTTATCGTTATTTGATTGCCAAAACAACAGAGTATTATTAATTTGAATGGTTTGGGCAGCGAGAGTGTGTCCTAACCCATCATGAATTTCGCGGGCAATTCGGTTGCGTTCCTGTAACGTTGCTTGATCTTCAATTCGTAGTGCATACTGGCAGAGTTGTTGATTGGTAATTTCTAATTGCTGATGGGCAATTTCTAACTGCTCTCGACTTTGGCGCTCTGCAAGCAGGGCATTAATTAACAATAAAGCGAATACTAACGTTAAGCTAAACAATAATATATTACTCAATCGCCAATCCCAGGACATGGCGATGAGTTTATCTCGGATAAAATTCTCTGGTACAATCGGTCTTGATAAAAGCAGTGTTCCATAAGAAAGCAGAGATAAAATCAAGACAAACAACTGTCCCGATCGCTTAAATATTAAACAACTCCGCATCACCAGTACCAGACACAGCAGAAAAACCGAGCGAGTAGATAAAGTATGTTGAGTTGCTGGTAGCAAAATTAAACTGAATTCTAAAGCTGTATAAAATAATTTTGTTTCCGGCTTAACCATTGGTAATTTCAAGCCCATTAAGCTGAAGGTAGCAATGGCCAGAACTCCTAGCAGCAAAGACCAAGACAACTGAAATGGCAGCAGAACTTCCATAAACACTGCTGTAGCTAATAACAGCCACTCTAGGTAAAGCAACAGACGAAACGATGGGTAAGTCAAGCGAACCATAGAACTGTTCCAACTCAATGGCCTTTCTAACAAAACCATAGGTATTTTCACAATTTTAGAGGTAAATAGTTAAACAACACATCAGTTTTTTGGAAATTACGGAGTTTGGAGAAATGGGAGGATGGAATTCGCGGGTATGCAGACAAAACCCACCGATCTGGGTTGGAAACTCGTTGAGTCCGCAGGTGGACTTAGTTTGTATTGCAATTTCTAATTGCCATGTATACTTGCATTCATTGAGATACTCCTTGAAGCTCTCCTTTCTATATAACGAATATGTCTCTATTCTCGATAGAGCCGTTTCGACTAATTAACTATTTCTAAATTAGGAAAAAAGTCACAATAATTTTAGTACTTTTTTCCTCTCCAGGTTAGGAATTCTAGCTCATGTAGAAACCGATCTTAACTTTTAAAATTAATTGGTGTGAAGAAAGCAGCAAATTTTCCAAGTTCTTCTAAACAGTCATGAACCGAAATTGAGTCAGAATAGTCCTATTACACACAACAAAAACAAGTGAAGTAAATGATTAAAAAACAGATAATTTTACCAACTCTGCTACTTGCAACTATTTTTATTGGCGGAATCACAGGTTGTACCAGTTCTAAGTCTCCAGATGTGTCTCAAGGAAACGACTCTGGGACAAAGGTATCTGACACTTCTACCCCAAACTCTCCAGCATCGAATACATCAGAACGTGCCCAGAAGCGCGAAGAACTTCGCAAGCAAATTGAGGCAGTTCTCACCCCAGATCAGGTAAAGGAATTGTCAACAAAATTACAACAAGGTGAAAAAATGCGTAAAGCAGTATTGAGCCTGAATCTTACTACTGAACAAAAGACTAAAATTCAGGATATTTTTAAGACTGCTTATCCCCACCGCAAAGGAAAATCGGAAGATAATTCGTAGTAATTTTATCAAAACATAATTCAGAATTCAGGAGTCAAAATTAGCTGCGCTAACAGAAATGAAATAATCTTTATACTTGACTTTGAGACTGAGCTTGTGTACTTCACCTCCCTTGAAATATCCTGTAATTCAGAAGTCATTATCTGCGACTGGGGATATTCAACCCTTCCTTGATTGCATTCTGAATTCTGGATTCCGAATTCTGTATTATTCTTCAAGAATTAAAGTATGTTTAAACAAAAATTTCTCGTCAAGATAGAACTAGCTGTGATAGCAGCAATCCTTGTAGGAACTGGTCTATATACTTCCAAAGCTCTAGGTAAACCGCAAACTAGCCCGCAAAAACTTGTGGATGAAGTGTGGCAAATCCTAGATAAAAATTATGTTGATGTCAGTTTTAACCATCAAGATTGGAAAGCAATTCGCCAGCAGTATCTTAGCCGTTCTTATACTTCCAATCAACAGGCTTATGGGGCGATCGCAGAAATGGTGGCCAAATTAGGCGATCGCTACACCGAGTTTTTTGATCCCCAAGAATTTAAAGCCCTAAATAATGACCTTTCTGGTAACCTCAGTGGCGTAGGGCTGGAACTGGCACAGAATGAAAAAACTAAAGCCTTAACGGTTGTCGCCCCCATTGAAGGAACACCTGCCTTCAAAGCAGGTATTTTGCCGGACGATATAATTGTCAAAATTAACGGTCAAATAACTCAGGGGATGAAAATTGATGATGCTGTTAAGCGAATTCTCGGTCCAGTAGGAACTAAGGTAGTACTGACGATTCAACGTGGCAATCAATCGCAAACTTTCAAACTTACCCGCGCAAATATTGCTATCCATCCTGTAACTTACAACGCGCAAACAACGTCAGCAGGTAAGATTGGTTACATTCGGTTGCCAGAATTTACTCAAACGTCCCCCGCAGAGATGCATCGTGCAATTGAAGCATTAGAAAAACAACAGGTACAGGGCTACGTTTTGGATTTGCGTTCCGATCCAGGTGGACTGCTGGATGCAAGTTTGCAAATTGCCAGTATGTGGTTGAAGCAAGGAGCGATCGTGTCTTTGGTAAATCGAGACCAAGTTAAAGATAGCTACAATGCTTCGGGACATCCTCTTACTAACAAACCCTTAGTAATATTGGTCGATAAGGGATCTGCTAGCGCCAGTGAAATTCTCTCAGGAGCATTACAAGATGATAATCGTGCCAGATTAGTAGGGACTCGCACCTTCGGTAAAGGTTTAGTTCAATCCGTAGAACCACTAGAAGATGGTTCAGCACTGAAATTAACGATCGCCAAATACTACACACCGAAAGGTCGAGATATTAATCATGTGGGCATTGCACCAGATATTACTGTGGAGTTAACCGAGGCACAACAGCAAGCATTAGTGCAAAACCGAACCTTGGGGACATTAGCCGATCCTCAGTATGCCACCGCAGTTGCTGACCTGAGCAAATTAATTCAGTCCGCGGACAATCATGTAAGTTTACAGCATGGGAAATGAAGGGGAAGAAGCTAGGAGGCAGGATAGCGCAGCGTAAAGCCTTCTCTACGAGAGGCTGCGCCAACGCTTAGAGCGAGTCTACGAGCGTCGGCAGAAGGTAAGAGCGCTATCCTGCCTTCCTTGATAAACACTGTCGAGAACAAGTCAGGAAGTGTATCTTTCAATCATGTCAACCCACAAAGCCCAACGACTACAAATTTATGAACCAGTCCCAGGTCTAAAAATCCTGGTTCAACTCAGTAATAATTCCCTGATTAGGGTAATAGTAGCTACTATTACTCGCCATCAACTAGCGATCGTTGGGCTTGTATTTGTTGCCACTCTAATTTTTTCTATGCGAGAAAACGCCCCTTGGCTGTCAGTACCTAAACAGGTAGCGATTGAATTCTTTTCTGCTGTATCCCAGTCTCTGGCTGCTTTATTGGGGGTGTTAATTGTTTTCCTCACGTTTACTAGTCAGTTGATCGCCCAAAGGAGATATGAGGACTACTATACACTTCAGATTCAGATTGACCAACTCATTCGTCTAACTCAGTCTCTTCCCTCTGAACTCAGTAATTTTGATAAAACTCTGATCGCACTGATTAACTATTTAGTTCCCTTGCATTTAAAGGATTTCCCAATTTCGGCAAATAGCTCCCAGGTGCTACCTTGGGAGAAGCTTTTAGATAATTTTAAGAATGAACATGAATTGATGCAAGTGCAGCAAAAATGCTCTTTAGCTACCCATCTGCACCAACAGCAAATTTTACTTGTCATCAATAACATGGAAGAAATACTAGAAAGATTTTCCCGGCTTTACAATCGCATTCTAGAGATGAGCCGTTTCATTCTCGCCATCGTCAAGTTGTCCTTTCTGTTGGGAGTTTCGCTTCTGTTTTTGCTGTTATTTGGCATTATCGATTTGCAAAGGAAGTTTCCCGATCTCAGTTTACCTGTAATTGTTTCTTTAGCAGCTTGGGTGTTAATTGCTCTTTTGGAGTTAGTACTTGATACCTGGTTTTTTTATAAAAACCTCTATGGGTCATCGAGTCACGATCTACGCTTTTTCCCAAATAAAAAATACCCTATTTAATCGGCAGATGCTAACTCAATATAGCAATCTGATTTGATTTATGAAATTACTTACTTAGGTAGGTAACAGGGTTGGTAGAACAGAAAAGATGGCATATAGATGCGTACCTAGCTTCGCCAAAATAAATACAATAGGAGTCCTATATGAGTAACTTAATATTCTCCAATACAAAAGCTATTAAAACAACCAAAGCATCTCTATTTACAACTGATACAGTACGTGCTTATCTTCAAGAAATTGGCCGGATACCTCTATTAACCCCGGAGGAAGAAATTATTTTTGCCCAACAAATTCAGCAGATGATGACAATATTTGCTGAATCACAAAAACTCACTGTTAAATTAAAGCGTACACCCACACTGCTAGAATGGGCTACCCAAATGCAGTTAAGTGAACAAGAACTACTTCAGCAGCTAAATCAAGGGAAAAAAGCCAAGCAGAAAATGATGGCGTCTAATCTCCGTCTGGTGGTGTCAATTGCCAAGCAATATCAGAGACGTAACTTAGAGCTAATGGACTTAATTCAAGAAGGTACTTTGGGTTTGGAGAGAGGAGTTGAGAAATTTAATCCGGCTTTAGGATACAAGTTTTCAACCTACGCTTACTGGTGGATTCGTCAAGGAATTACCAGAGCGATCGCCCAGCAAGGACGGGCGATTCGATTACCCATTCACATCAATGAAAAGTTAAACAAAATTAAGCGCGTTCAGCGAGAGTTATCTCAAAAACTCGGTCGGATTCCCACTACTGCGGAAATTGCTCATGCACTTTCTTTAGAGCCTAATCAAATTCGAGAATATCTAACTTTAGCTCGTCAAACTATCTCTCTGGATATTCGAGTTGGGTCGGAAAAAGAGATGCAGCTACAAGATTTAATAGAAGATTACAGATATTCGGAAAATGGCTATACCACTGAGCAATCTCTCAATCAAGAAGTTGAAAATTTATTGTCAAATTTATCTGAGCAACAACAAAAGATATTAGATTTGCACTTTGGTTTGACAGATGGACATCAACTTTCTCTAGAAGAGATTGGTCAGCGTCTGGGTATTAGTCGAGAACGAGTCAGACAGATAGAAAAGCAAGCTCTCAAACTTTTATATCAGCAGTTAAATCAGTAATAAATACAATTCAAAAAAAATAAGGATTGATGATGAAATATTTGGACTATGATTCTATAAAAGAGATTGAACAATATTACTGGTTTGATTTAAACTCGACAAAATCACAATTTTATAAGGCACATCGAGCAAACCGGAAAAAACTAATTATTCAGATGTGCCGCCTCAAATAAAATTCGGATAAGTGGGAGTTGAGGTGGTAAAGGATTTCACTGTTTTTAATAAACTAAAATGCATTGGAGGTTCTGATGAACCATGAAATTTCTAACGAGAGTTTGACTGAGAGCAGTATAGAACCGGAGCTACCACAATCGCCAAAAAAGAAAAAGATTACTTTGATAATTTTGGGCGTGCTATTACTGGCTGGACTAGGTTTTTTTGGCATCTATGCAGGTGCAGCCAAGTCAGACAAAAGTGAAAAATCTGGGCGTAATAAGCAACAAGTTACACCTGTAACTGTAGCAATGGTGACACAAAAAACGGTTCCGATACAATTGCAGGCCATTGGCAACGTGCAATCGGGATCTACAGTAGCGATTACACCCCAAGCTAGCGGACGGATTATTGGAGTTTATTTCAAGAAAGGTCAAGATGTGAAAAAGGGACAACTTTTGTTTACCATAGATGACCGATCGCAAACTGCGGCAATCCAGCAAGCTCAAGGTACTGTCGCCAAAGACCAAGCTTCGGTACAACAAGCAAGAGCCGCATTAGCTAGAGATTTGGGTCAGGTAGACCAAGCTAGAGCCACTTTAGTCAAAGACCAAGCCTTAGTGCGACAAGCCGAGGCGAATTTGGCCAAGGATCGAGCGCAAGCAGAATTTGCTCAGGGACAGAGCGATCGCTATACTGCGTTATACAAAAAAGGCGCAATTAGTTTAGATCAAGCACAGCAATACGTTTCCAACAGTAAATCGGCTACAGCAACACTTCAGGCAGATCGAGAAGCGATCGCTAATGCTGAAGCAGTTTTGAAAAGCGATCGCGTGGCGCTGACTAATGCTGGCGAAGTTGTCAAAGGGGATCAAGCTGCGATCGCTAATGCTCAGGCTGTTGTCGTTTCCGACCAAGGAGCATTAGACAATGCCAAAGTGCAATTATCTTACTCCAAAATCTATGCCCCAATTGATGGTCGTGCAGGGAATGTTTCGGTGACTCAGGGGAATGTGGTGCAAGCTAACAGCAGTGCTTCGCTGACTCAGGGGAATGCCCTGCAAACCAACAGTACGGCTGGTACAACTAGCAGTTCGACTCCACTTGTTACCATCACCCAAATTCGCCCGATTGAAGTTGCTTTTTCCATTCCCGAAACAAATCTACCCCAGGTGCAAAAGTATATGCGGAATGGCAAGCTGAAGGTAGATGTGACATTCCCCAATAGTCAAGGTCATTCGACACCAGGGGTTTTGACATCTGTTAATAATACGGTTGATAACACCACGGGAACGATTCAACTGATTGGCCAATTTGACAACGCTCAAGGAAACTTGTTTCCTGGTCAATTTGTCAACGCCACCCTAACGCTGACTGAACAACCAAATGCAACGGTTGTTCCTTCCCAAGCCGTGCAGAATGGCCCCGATGGGCAGTTTGTCTTTGTAGTTAAGCCAGACATGACAGTAGAAAATGTTCCAGTTACAGTTAGCAGCACCATTCAGGGGCTAGATGTGATTCAGAAAGGACCGCAACCAGGCGATAAAATTGTTACCGATGGTCAAGCGAATCTCGTTTCGGGTAGCAAAATTCGCATTAAAACAGCCGGCAATGACTCGAATGCAGGTGGAAATTCCCCAAGAAGAGGAAGGGGGCAGGGGGGAGAATCTCCTAAGTCTGGCGGAGGTGAATCATGAACCTTTCAGAACCATTTATCCGTCGCCCGATCATGACGACTCTGGTGATGGCGGCGATTTTAATCTTCGGTTTCATGAGTTATCGCTTGCTGCCAATCAGCGATTTACCAAGTGTGGATTATCCTACAATTCAGGTAAGTGCTTCCCGACCGGGAGCCAGCCCGGAAACAATGGCAGCATCGGTTGCCCGTCCTCTAGAAAAGCAATTTTCCAGTATTGCTGGACTCGATTCGCTCAACTCAACTAGTACTCTGGGACAGACTCAAATTACCCTGCAATTTAACCTGAGTCGCAACATTGATGATGCGGCGCAGGATGTGCAAGCGGCGATATCAGGAGCATCGGGGCAAATTGCGACGGATTTACCTAATCCTCCTACCTACAGCAAAGTTAACCCCGCAGACCAACCGATTCTTTATCTTTACCTGGATTCTCCCACACTGCCGCTTTCCCAGGTAGATAATTATGCCGAGACTTATCTGGCGCAAAAGCTATCTACAATCAATGGGGTGGCACAGGTAGCTGTCTACGGTTCCCAAAAGTATGCGGCTCGAATTCAACTCGATCCGCAACAATTGGCAGCGCGGCAAATTGGGCTAGATCAGGTGGCGACGGCGATTCAACAAGGTAACGTCAATTTGCCTACCGGCAGTCTTTCAGGAAATCACAAGAATTTTACAGTTCAAACTAACGGACAACTTGAGGATGCGGCTGCTTATCGTCAGTTGATTGTCTCTTATAAAGATGGAATGCCCATCTATCTCAATCAACTGGGTCGGATCGTTGACAGTGTAGAAAATGACAAAGTAGCAAGCTGGTACAATAATACTCGCGCCATTATTCTCACCATTCAAAGACAGCCCGGAACCAATACAGTACAAGTCGTAGACACGATTAAGAAATTGCTCCCGAATTTGCGAGATCAGATTCCGGCATCAGTAGAAATTGGTATTCTCTATGATGCATCTCAATCAATTCGAGATTCAGTAGATGATGTCAGATTTACGTTGATTCTGACGATCGCTCTAGTTATCTTAGTAATTTTCATCTTTTTGCGGAACCTCTCGGCGACGGTGATTCCCAGTTTGGCGTTACCCGTTTCGCTGATTGGTACTTTTGCAGTGATGTATTTGCTGCACTACTCACTAGATAACCTGTCGCTGATGGCGTTGACCCTTTCTGTGGGCTTCGTCGTGGATGATGCGATCGTTATGCTAGAAAATATCGTCCGTCACATGGAAATGGGGGAACGTCCCCTAGAAGCGGCGTTGAATGGGTCGAGAGAAATTGGTTTCACAATTCTGTCGATGACACTTTCCTTAGTTGCAGTGTTCATCCCCATGTTGTTCATGAGTGAAGTGCTGGGACGATTATTTCATGAATTTGCTGTGACGATCGCAGTTGCAATTCTCGTCTCTGGTTTTGTGTCTTTGACTCTGACTCCCATGTTGTGCAGCCGTTTTCTGCGTCCTGTGGATCATGCTAATCAAAGTCGGTTATATCAAGCTTCCGAATATGTCTTCGATCGCTTCCTCGGTTTGTACGATTGGAGTCTCAAAAAAGTCTTAAAATATCACCGCACCACAATGATTTTATCTGTCGTTCTATTGGCGGTGACAGTTGGGTTGTTGCTGGTAGTTCCTAAAGGCTTTATTCCTAGCGAAGATACCGGACAAATTACAGGCATTACCCAAGCAGCCGAGGATGCATCCTTTGATAATCTTGTCCAGCATCAGCAGACAGTTGCTAACCTGATTCGTCAAGATCCAAATGTAGATGCAGTCAACTCCAATATCGGGGCGGGAGCGAGTGCTAATGGCAGTGGGGCAGCAGTTGCAGCCAATTCTGGAAGTTTGTTTATTCGATTAAAACCGCGATCGCAGCGCCAACTTGGGGCTGACGAAATCGTGCAAAATTTGCGAACCAAACTCGCCACTGTTCCAGGCATCCAAGTATTCTTACAAAATCCCCCAGCAATACCCATTGGCGCTCAACAAAGCACAGGACTTTATCAGGTTGCACTTCAGAGTTCTGATGTCAAACCCTTGCAGGAATATGTTCCTCAACTTGTTCTCAAGATGAAGAACTTGCCAGAACTCCAGGATGTCAACAGCGATTTACAATTTGCTTCCCAGATTCAAATTGACATTGACCGCGATAAAGCCTCAACTTATGGGATCACCGCCGAGCAAATCGAAAATACCCTCAGAAGTGCCTACGGTTCCTATCAAGTATCAACTATCTATGCAGCAACCAATGAGTATCAGGTGATTTTGGAATTAGCACCGCAATATCAGCAAGATATCAATGCTCTGTTGACCTTATACATTAACTCCAGC
The DNA here is from genome assembly GCF_043099735.1 of Nostoc sp. C117. Classification (NCBI taxonomy): domain Bacteria; kingdom Bacillati; phylum Cyanobacteriota; class Cyanophyceae; order Nostocales; family Nostocaceae; genus Nostoc; species Nostoc sp. C117. The sequence continues at coordinate 6,775,690 of NZ_CP170991.1, read as the reverse complement.
ACAGGAGTGGCAGTTCCTCTGAAGACATTCGCCAAACTATCTCAGGGAGTCAGCCCGTTAATGGTCAATCATAACGGTAGAATGAACGCCGCTACCATTTCCTTTAACCTTGCCCCCGGTGCGTCCTTGGGAAATGCCAACCAAAAAATTGCAGAACTGATCGATCGAGTGATTCCTAAGAGCATTAGCACCAGCTTTCAGGGCGCAAGCCAGGTATTTCAAAGCTCACTGCCGAGTTTGGGTTTACTGTTAGCGATCGCTATCTTAGTAATTTATCTAATCCTGGGTATTCTCTATGAGGATTTCATTCACCCAATTACGATTCTTTCCGGTTTGCCTTCAGCAGGTTTTGGGGCATTGTTAACGCTGATAATATTCCATGTCGAACTCAATGTTTATTCCTTCATCGGCATCATTCTCTTAGTGGGCATCGTCAAGAAAAACGGCATCATGATGGTGGATTTTGCCATTGAAGCCCAGCGAGAAGAATTAAAAAAACCGTCTGAGGCGATTTATCAAGCCTGTTTAGTGCGCTTCCGTCCGATTATGATGACGACAATGGCAGCATTAATGGGAACCTTGCCTATTGCGATCGGATTTGGGGCTGGTTCCGAATCCCGCCGTCCTTTGGGGATTGCAGTTGTGGGTGGATTGGTGTTTTCTCAGATATTGACTCTGTATTTAACACCTGTGTTCTATATATATATGGAATCATGGCGGAAGAAACTCAATCAAGTTAAGTTCCGGCGGGTATTTTCATTTTCAGATGGGCGATCGTGATTTTCTACAAGCAATATCAGTCTTTTACCTATACTCGATTTAACATCAATTCTCCAAAGCAAGACTACAGATTAAAATAATTTGTAATTACGAATTACGAATTACGAATTACGAATTATGAAATAGTACCCCACTAAAATTTAGATATTAGCGTTTTTGGAATAATTACACTATGACTTTAGCACTAGAACAAGAAATTCCTCCCTTAAGTGAAGATGCAACAGGTGCAATTCGGATAGGTAATACAAGGGTTTTGCTAGAACTGGTGATTCGTAGCTTTCAAGATGGTGCATCCCCTGAATCTATTGTTGGGCGTTATTCATCCTTGTCATTATCTGATGTATACCTGACAATTGGCTACTATCTTCGACATCGAGATGCTGTCGAATTATACCTCGAACAACGCGAACAATTAGCTGAATCTGTTCATCAACATCTGTCAAATGTTCAACCTGATTTGAGCCTAATTCGTTCTCGCTTATTAGCCCAGCAATAATTTTAAAAAATGTCAATGCTGAAGTTATTGAGCGATGAGAATTTCAATGGGGATATTGTGCGAGGACTATTTCTGCGTCAACCGAATCTTGACTTACTTCGCGTTCAGGATGTTGGTTTGCAGGAAGTTGATGACCCAGCAATCTTAAATTGGGCAGCAGCAAGCGATCGCATAGTCCTCACTCATGACCGGGCAACGATGCCAGATTTCGCTTACGAGCGATTGTTAAAGGGAGAGCAAATGTTGGGTTTGTTCGTAGTCAACGATCGGATGCCAATTAGACAAGCAATTGACGAATTGCTGCTGCTGGTTAATTACAGCGATCAGTTGGAGTGGAAAGGGATTGTCCTATATTTGCCCTTATGAAATATAAAAGGGAAAAGGGGAAAGGGATAAACAGGTCGCCCACAAGGGGCGAGGTTTTTACCTGCCCCATAAAATTTGGATTATTTCGCGCCACTTGCGGGCGAGGTTTTTCCCTTTCCCCCTTCCCCTTCTTTATAAACCAATACCGTTCAGTTAGGTCAAAAATCAGTAGCCAAAATTCACATTTCTGGGAGAACAAAACTCATGAACCTTTCAGAACTCTTCATCCGTCGTCCAGTCATGACCACTTTGGTAATGATGGGTATCCTCATTTTCGGTCTCATGAGTTATCTACTGTTACCCATCAGTGCCCTACCCAACGTTGAATATCCTTTTATTTCTGTCTCTGCTAGTCTCCCTGGTGCTACCCCAGAAACAATGGCATCTTCAGTCGCCGCACCCCTAGAAAGACAGTTTACCGAAATTGCCGGACTCAATTCATTCAATTCCACCAGTTCAACAGGCAGCACTAACATCTCCCTACAATTTGACTTTAGCCGCAGAGTAGAAGATGCCGCCAAAGATGTACAGGCAGCCATCTCAGCAGCAGCCGGACAACTACCAGCCGGAATGCCTCACCCCCCCACCTACCGCAAAGTTAACCCGTCTGTCTCACCGATACTCTTCCTCTATATGTATTCGGAGACACAGCCAATCTCGACAGTTGATGAATACGCAGAGGTAACAGTTGGTCAGCCAATCTCAATGATTGATGGTGTTGCTCAAGTACAGGTTTTTGGTCAACAGCAATATGCAGTCCGCGTCCAGCTTGACCCGCGAGAGTTGGCATCGCGGGGAATTGGTCTAAATCAGGTAAAAACTGCAATTCAACAGGGAAATGTCAACTTACCAACTGGTAGTCTCTCTGACACTTACAAAAGTTATACAATTCAGGCGAACGGTCAACTCACCGATGCTGCCAGCTATCGCCAGCTAATTGTAACTTACAAGAATGGTGCTACCGTGCGGCTCCAGGATTTGGGGCAGGTAATTGATAGCGAACAAAACGTCAAAGTCTCGAATTTGTATAGCGATCGCAAGGTGACAAACCGTCATTCTGTCGTTCTCGCTGTGCAGCCGCAACCAGGTGCCAACACGGTAAATATCGTTGATTCCATCCAGAAACTTTTACCTACACTCCGCGAACAAGTTCCCAAATCCATTGAGATGGGGATTATGTACGATCGCTCCCAAACTATTCGAGCCTCTGTCAATGATGTGAAATTTACCTTGGTTCTCTCGGTTTGTCTAGTTGTCTTGGTAATTTTCTTATTCTTGCGTGACATCACTGCGACGCTAATTCCCAGTTTGGCGCTACCTGTAGCGATTATTGGGACTTTTGCTGTGATGTATCTGTCGGGCTTCTCGCTGGACAACCTTTCACTCATGGCGTTGACTCTCTCCGTGGGCTTTGTCGTGGATGATGCGATCGTTGTATTGGAAAATATCGTCCGTTATCGAGAAATGGGCGAATCTCCTCTAAACGCGGCATTGAAGGGATCGAGGGAAATCAGCTTCACCATTTTGTCAATGACCCTTTCCCTAGTGGCGGTGTTTATCCCGATTATGTTTATGAGTGGAATAATCGGGAAATTATTTCATGAATTTGCCGTGACGATCGCAGTGGCAATTTTGGTTTCGGGTTTTGTTTCCCTCAGTCTTACCCCGATGTTATGCAGTCGCTTTCTGCGTTCACATCAGGAAAAACCAAATCGGCTGTATCGAGTCTCAGAACGGGCATTTGATTTACTACTGCGGGGATATGATTGGACGCTCAAGCCCGTCTTAAAATACCGCTTGATGACACTGATTGGTTCTGGCATTCTGCTGGTAATGACCGTCTATTTGTTCGTCATCGTTCCCAAAGGATTTATTCCAACCGAAGACACCGGACAACTGATGGCGAATACGAAAGGAGCGCAAGATATTTCTTTTGATGATATGCGGCGTCACCAGCAAAAGGTTGTTAATATCATTCGTCAAGACCCTAATATTGAAGCCGTTGACTCAATTGTGGGTGCAAGTGGCCCGAATGCATCGGTAAACTCCGGGCGAATTACGATTCGGCTCAAGCCACGTTCTCAACGTAAACTGAGTGCTGACGAAATCATTCAAGAGTTAACCCCCAAGTTGAGACGTGTAGTTGGGGTTAAAACATTCCTCCGTTCTCCGCCAGCTATTCCCATCGGTGGACAACAAACGAATTCTACTTATCAGTTCACCTTACAGAGTTTGAATTTACAAGACCTGCGCCAATACGTTCCTAAACTTGTAGATAAAGTCAAAACCCTACCAGGACTCCAGAACGTTGACAGTGATTTACAACTCAGCACTCCTCAAATCCAAGTCAAATTTGACCACAACAAAGCCGCAACCCTTGGCATTACCGCCCAAGAAGTTGAACAAACTCTCAGCGCTGCTTATGGTTCTAGCCAGGTGTCAACTATCTATACCCCAAATGACCAATTTTATGTAATTCTGGAAGTAAAACCGGAATTTCAACGAGATCCTAGCGCTCTATCGATGCTCTATGTGCAATCAAGTACTGGGAAACTGGTTCCTTTGAGTGCGATCGCTAATATTACTCAAAGTGTCGGCCCTCTCACCGTTACTCACGTTGCTCAACTCCCCTCTGCAACTATTTCTTTTGACACGCTTCCAGGAACGTCTCTCAGTCAGGCTACAGATGCCATTAAGCAAGTAGCCAGTGAGGTGCTACCCTCAACAATTACCACCAGCTTTCAGGGTTCAGCCCAGACTTTTCAACAGTCCTTCAACGATTTAGGCGTATTGTTGTTGGTGTCTATTTTAGTCATCTATCTGATTCTCGGTATCCTCTATGAGGATTTTATTCACCCAATCACCATTCTTTCGGGTCTACCTTCGGCGGGTTTTGGCGCGTTACTGACGCTGCTAATTTTCCAGGTTGATTTAAATCTTTACTCTTTCATCGGCATCATCCTGCTAGTGGGCATAGTCAAGAAAAATGGCATTATGCTGGTGGATTTTGCTATTGAAGCGCAACGAAAGGAAGGAAAAAATTCCTTTGATGCCATTTATGCCGCTTGCTTGATTCGCTTCCGTCCAATTATGATGACGACGATGGCAGCTTTAATTGGCACACTTCCCATTGCTCTGGGGACAGGAGTAGGTTCAGAAGCGCGTCGTCCTTTGGGGATTGCGATCGTTGGGGGATTGGTGTTCTCTCAGATATTGACTCTATATCTGACTCCAGTGTTTTACATTTACATGGAGACATGGCGGAAAAAGCTGAGTAGGCAAAGTCGGAAAGCTGAAAAAACTGATTACAGGCGATCGCACTTCTATAGTTTATTCCGCAACAAAGAGTAGATTGATTTGAGGAACGTGGCGCAGCAACCCAACATTATCAACCTCATTTATTGGATAGTTTCGAGGCGAAAACATTTAAATGCTCTAGCTGCTTCAGGAATTAGCTCAATGTACCAATACTCATTCGTTTCATCTGCAAACCAATTAACTATTGCAAGTGCTGGTTGCCTAAATTCATCATCTTTTACTCCAAAAAACTTGCAAAATTTTGCACCTAAATAACCAATTTGTCCAGGAGAATCACCATCATATCCAGCAGCTTCAGATAACTCCCAAGTACGTAATCTGCGATTATCTTTCATAAAGTAACAATGCTGATACAACTTATCCAATATGGCTTTATGTCCTAGAGTTAATCCCTCATAAATTGAGTGGAAAGCCTCTAGATATTGTTCTTCTGAAAAAATCTAACGTTCAGCATATTTCAGCACTTTATTATTCTCCCTTTCGATTTACCAGAATACTAATATTAACTTTGTTACAAACATATTAATACTAAACATTACTTTAAATAACTTATTTGGTTCTTCAGCACTTGTTATGCTAAATTGTTAGCCAAAAAGCTTAATAAATAAAAATAATCGTATCAGCTATTGAGAAAAAACTTTGACCTAATTGACTTATAAAGCATATTTGTTGTTAGCTGTAATTACAAGAGAAATATTTTTTGGTGTATTTACAGTCATGAATAGGAAACAAAATATTAAAATCCTAACAGCGCTTCTTGATTTAAAAGATGTGAAAGTTATATCTCATCGGATTCATGAGGGGATAGGAATGATTTTACAAACTGAATCAACAAAATCATACAGTAATTGTCCTCGCTGTGGTACAAAAAGCCATAGATTACATCAAAATCATCGATACGTTGTTAAAGACTTACCTTTTGGAGAAAAGCCAGTATTTTTAGAAATAAATAGGAGACAATTCAAATGTGAAAAATGTGAAAAACCGTTTAGTGAAAAGCTAGATTTTGTAAGTAAGAAAAGAACTTATACAAAACGGCTAGCAGACAAGATAATACAAGATGTTGTAGAAAATGATATTCATAGTGTAGCAAATAAAGGGATAGTGACAACAGAAGAAATAGAAAGAATGTTAAAAGATGCCTCAGAAAAATTATCTGATAACAAACCTGATTTTATAAAAAGGCTTGGAATTGATGAAATAGCTCTAGTTAAAGGCAAGGGTAATTACTGTGCAGTATTAATAGATTTAGATACATCTAAATTAATAACTTTGTTAAGTGGGCGCACACAAGAGGTAGTAAAGAAAACCCTTATAGAGTGGGGAACTGAGGTTTTAGCACGAATTGAGGAAGTGAGTATAGATTTGTGGGTAGGTTACAAAAATGTAGTAACAGAATTAATGCCCAATGCTCAAGTAGTAGCAGATAGATTTCATGTGATGACACAAATCAATAAAGAACTAGATACACAAAGAAAACAAGAGAAGCGGAATCTAGAAGAATTAGTTAAAAAAGCGCAATCATTATCAAAAAAATCTAAGTACGAAAAAGTATTGTCGGGACTAAAAAATAGTAAATACGTTTTATTGAAAAATGAGTCAGACTTAAATGAAGAGCAGATAAACAAACTTTATCAAGTGAAAAATTTATCTCCTATTCTCAAAGAAATGCATGAATTAAAAGAAAAAATTAGAAAGATTTTCAATAAGACAGATAACTGGTATCCGGGAGTTTTTAAACTCGGGATGTGGTTAGCAAAAGCTAAAAAATATTTTCCCAAGAGTAACAATACTATTATCCGTTGGTTTGATGAGATTATTGCTTACTTTGATAATGGGACAACTAGTGGTGTTGTGGAAGGCATTAATAACAAACTTAAGCTAATTAAACGTTCCGGCTATGGATTTAGAAACTTTGATAATTTCCGAGTTAGATGCTTGTTAAATTGGCATTTAAACTATTAGTTAAGCATATTATGTACTGAAGAACCACTTATTTTTGCTAGATGAGCAGTTAAGATTTAATGGGAATTAATAAAATCTTGCGCTCTTATTAAGTTTTAAGTTCTCAATCGCCAGTTCAATTCTTGTAAAAGTTCAGTGCTAATAGGTGATGTTGCCAGAATTGGATGTTTAATACCTCCCCAAATACTTCCAGTGCGGATACGATGGGAAACTAATATTTCCGGAATTTGATTAGAAATTAAAACCTCTGGTGGTGCAAGTTGACCGAGCGATCGCGCTCTCTTGTAATGATACGATTCTGATAGAGCCAGATCCAGTTTTTGAGCAATAATTTTTGGGATTTCTATTGCCGAATCTAATAATAGAATATAGTGTGGAGGATCGGCAATGGGCATCAAACTTTTAAAATTAGTTTCTTGCAAGTTCAATTTAATAAGAGCATTATTTACAAAGATTTCTTGCAACTTTTCGCCCACTAAATCGCTAACAGCTTGATGTCGTCCGAGAAACTCTAAACAGGGAGTGTGGCGATAGTGATGAGTTACCCGGATGCGATCGCCTATTCGATAACGATACAATCCTCCTTTCTGGGATAAAATAATTGTGTATTCCTTGCCAATGTTGAGTTCATGTAAACCATACAGCGAACCAGTCTCATCCTCGAACTCGAAAAAAACTTCATCGAGAACCGGTACACATCCCCCAGCTACAATCAACGGAATCGTCATTGGGGCTTCCGTTGCTAATAGTCCTTTACCTTGAATTAATACACCTGGAAATTTTAATCTTAATCCTTGCGCTTGATCTGCTGCATTGGCGCTATCCCAGCAAGAAATCAGCTTCAAATTTGGCCAGAGTTCCATCCAGGGAATATGACTTTCGCTAAGGAGTTGCAGCCGATGATGTGAGATCCGGTTGTGTAATTCTTTTAGCAGTAAATCCTGATTTTCTTGAATATATTTTAAATGTACTTGCAGAAAACTAGGACTCCAAATAGAAATAATTTCTAGTTTTTCAGCCTCTAATAATGCCAAAGCCAGTTGATGTTTAAACAAGTTCGCATCATGCAGCCGATTAAGTTTATTTGGCATCACCAACCAAGGACGCAAAAACCAACGCAACCAGCCATCTAAGTAATCTAAATCATCTTGTATTTGGCTATCAGCTACATTTAATTGCGGCGAGATACAAGCATAAATCTTGCCTGTGGAAAATTTTGGGCCGTGTATAATCAGATCGTGTGCCCATACACAGAACATTTGATTAAACGATCGCCGCAAAGATTGAGTATAAGGAATCCATTTTACCGCTCCACTACTACCAGAGGTTTTTTCGTAGAATAAAATGGGTTCGGGAGTGAGGGAAATTTGTTGAGGTTTTTGATTTAAGTAAGGTTCGAGGGTATCATAATCTACAATTGGTACACGCTGCCAATCGTCTACAGAATGAATTCCCAAAGTTTTACCATACTCACTCTTGATTAGGCGATCGCAAATCTCCTTCTGTACAGATGTCTGCATTAACTCTGGGTTATCCAAAGCTTGATGAAATCGCCTCGCAGTTGGTGCAAGGATTTGCCCAAAAAGCTGAATAATCGGACGCATTATTGCACCTTTTGATTAGGATAAAGGTTACTGACTGCTGGTACATAAGAACCATCACCAATGACTACACCAGCAGCAAGATTAGATCCAGCACCGACAAAAACATTGCTGCCAATCTTGACTTTTTTGACATACAACATTAAATTTTGCTTGCGGGGTTTAATGACATGAGAATAGATACCGACACCATGCCCGATAACGACGCGATCGCCAATTTCTAATAAACTGCGATCGGCAATCTCCAATCTTGTTGTCCAGTATACATCTCGCCCCACTTTAGCACCCCACAATCGCAACCAACAGGAAAATACCCCCGGAATCAGTCGCAGCAGTGCTTCCAACACCGGAATTGCAATATAAATTACCTGGATTTGATGACTACCCCACCAGGGATTATATTCTTTATTTTGTAAATAACTAATACCTTCCCGCACAGGATAAACCCATTCATGCAAGCGGTAAACTAGCACTGGTAGCCCATAAATAGAAAGGAACACCGCCAGAATGCTGAAGATGTTGGGTGAATAGGCGAGGTAGATTATTGCTGCCCCAGTTAACAATAATATAAAGGTGGGAAAAAATAAAAGAATTTTACTTATAACTGTCATGAAAATGGGAATAAAAGTTTTTGTAACAGGTTTAATGAGCTAGGAATTCCGATTATAGATGGCAATTTTTTGCTTTCATAATATGTTCCATGTAACTTGTCCCAAATTTTCAGATTAGCTCCATAGTTATAATTGTGGACTTCGCGGCAATGATGCCAAGCATGGTCCTGTGGTAAGATTAACCAAGAAGATAAAAATTGGTAAAACCAGCTATTTTCAGGAATTATCAAACTGCTATGTCGCCATAAATCTAAGGCAGAAGTTAAACTGACTCCAAGTAAATAACCTGTTGGATCGGCTAACAGATACAAAAATAAAGTGTGTATCCATAAATAAATAATTAACAAACTTGTCCAAAGTGTGTTGCGAGAAGTTCCTAATACATCCATCTGAGTGACAGTATGATGTACTTGATGAACTTTCCACAACAATTTAGTATGCAATAAACGATGATTCCAATAATATAAATAATCAACTACAACAAAACTGATCGTAAAAGCCGGAATTAATAATATTTTTAAATATCCTTGTTGAGCGGGTAGTAAATGTTGATAAAGCCAATAAACTAAAGTCGCTTGTAGTAAGGGAATTAAAATTCCTTGAATCGTTAATCCTGTACCATCTAGCAACCAATCTTCACGACTTTTAGCTTGAAGTTGAGTTCGTCCAACCTGATTGCTAATAGTCCAACCAACTAATCCGATAAAAGAACCGAAAATTAGCAATTGTGCAAAATTATCTATTTCCACTTTTAATTGCTCACACTGATTAATTACGAATTACGTTAGCGAAGCGGGGCGTAGCCCATTACGAATTATTTTTTAAACCCAAAATGTAACTTTTACTGATTGATTTGGCAATAAACGCGGATCTTCTCCACGACATATAGCTGCCATAATTGACTCGACAAATATATGAATTGTGTCCGCAGGGGTATTATAAAATTGTGTCCCGTATTTAGCGATCGCTTCCCCCTGAATACCCAAAATTTCCACGTCTTGGCGGATAATGTGTTGAGCAGTCCACCGCACAAAAGGACGTGCTAATTTATTCCAGATACCATAGTTATAAGTGACATCCGTGTAAACCAGAGTTGAATTATCGGTTTCTGGAACAGATTGACTGGTAATGAACAAATGGCGATTATGTGCCATCTTATACTCTACAGAGGTAATATTTGGCATATAAAAGCGATCGCTATGTTTAATCTCTGCACCCTGCAAATTCAGAAAACGGCTGTACCATCCCAAATTACTGTTTTCGTTGCGATACTCCACCAAAACCGAACCATTCCACCGTTCTACAGTCATCTCTAACTTTTGTTGGCGGGAAGTACGGAAAACACCAGGATGAACAAAAGCCGTATGGGGAATATCAATAAAGTTCTCCGCACAATTAGTAACATTGTTAGCAAAACGGTTAATTACCCGCACCGTCTCCCATCCCGTTTGTCCGTAGTGAGGCATAGAGAATGGTTCAAAATCAACGGGGGTATCGGCTAACCGCACATAAACGTAGCCATCTTGTTCTTTGGTAGCGTAACCCTTGGCTCGACGCTGTGGGGAAGGTTTGAAATCATCTCCTTCGGCTGGAACAGCAATAACGTTCCCAACCCCGTCATATACCCAACCATGATAGGGACATTGTAAAGCACCGTTACAGATTTTACCTGATGATAGACGGCTATTGCGGTGTAAACAGCGATCGCGCAAAGCTACGGGTTGTCCATCTTCACCGCGAAATATCGCTAACCATTCTCCTAAAACGGTGCGTGATAATACCTTGTTAGGTTGTAACTGTTCGCTGAGTGCGACAATGTACCAGAAATCTGCAAATTGCATGGTGGGTGGGAGCGATCGTATTTAAATTATGGCAATGTCTTGAGTAGAACTGCATTGCTGTATCTATCGAATTGCAAAAGAGCTAATTTACAATTAAAAATGAGATAACCTGAGATAGAAAAATCATCATGAAATTACAACAATTGCAAAAGCAGGTATTAGAGTTACCAATTAGCGATCGCTGGATATTAGTGCAGATACTTTTGGAGTCGCTACAGCAAGAAACTAGTTCTGAATTGAAAAAGGGTAACTTGTCCCGACTGCGAGGGATTGCAAAAGATATAGAAATATCAAGTGAAGATGTTGAAGTAGATTATATTAACTATCTGACTGAAAAATATCAATAATGCGAATTTTTGCGAGTCACTATCACGAATCCATACTTGCTCTTTTAGTTTTTTTAATCACCATCTAAACCTTACGAACTTGAATATTACCTGTAAGCTCAACTTGACAAGCTAACCGAACATTCGGAATATTAGCTGCTAACGTCTCCAACATTTCCTGTTCATCAGGTTGAGCAGGAGGAATATCACCAATAACCTCAATCAGACAAGTGCCACAAATACCAGTCCGACAACCAAACAAAACAGGCGAATTCTGAATCGTGAGATGTTCGGATAAATTTTTATGGGGTTGCAGAGTCAGGGGAGGGTAATCAGTTCCCGGAAAAGATATATTACAAAAGCCAGACATATATTGCACAGTATTCACTGAGAGTATTTATAGTAATTGTATAATCGTCAAGCTTAACTGCGGTAGCTCCCCTTTGCATCACTACTGATATTTGGGTTTTGTCGGTTGCAGTGCAAAGTTGGACATATATCATTTACCAACATTATTTCAAATTAAAGAGAAATGGTTTGACAGATGAAATCATACGCTCTAACTCAGTTTTATTATGTATAAGAAGATCGTGCCCCCATAATTCATTTGTGTTCTCTGAGCAATCTTTTGCAAGAGCTTCTCCGATCTTTTCAAAATTCTTGTTAATGTCTCTCCTTAAACCCTCTGGTTCAGATAAGACTCCAAGAACAAACACTCTATTTTCTAAATCATCTGGGATCTGTTCCTTCACATAACTAAATCTATCTTTATCCTCATCAAAATCAATCAGTAAAGCAATCATTCTGTCTGGGTATTGTCGCATTGTAGATGCATAGTTATTCGTAAATTTCTCCACAACGTCTTGCCAACCACGAGCCTCTGGTAGAACTTGAATAGCACGGCGTTCGAGGTTTAGATCAAGAATAAATCCGTTTGCAATCTGACGATTAGCATCGTCTTCAGGCAATACAAGAATGTGTGGTCTATGCTTATTTATGCTCATAGTTCTATATCGCCACTAATCAAGGCATCTACAAGATCACCTGGAACAGAAATATCATTGAGTAATCTGATTAAAGTTGGCTCTAAGTGGCTTTTTCGATCAAGTACAAAGGTATTCTCATTTGAAAACTTTCGGATTGCTTCTTGATCATGCGAAGTCACCAAAATTTGTCCACTATTCTTAAATGAGCGTCGCAGTGATGATATAAAATGTCCTACCTCTGATATGGCGAGATAGTTGTCAGGCTCATCCCAGAAGCAGAAAAGAGGGCCGTATGATTCATTGGCAGCTAAGACAACAGAGCAAAGAAAAAAGCATTTTTCCCCGTCAGATAAAGCTTCAAAGTCAACGCTCAGATTCGCATTATTTTCTTGAAACCGAACAATCATGCTTTTGGAGTCTTTGCCAATTAGTTCATTCAGAAAATCCTTAATATCAGGCATAACTTCATAGAGATATTGGACAACCTGTGTGTACGCCGCAGGATAGCGACTGAGTAACCCAGAAAACCATTCCCCGAAGTTTGAAGCATCCCGTTTTGGCTCCAAAGTATCGCCGTTGGAGTCTCCTGTCATCAAGCTTGGGATCGGGGCTAAAATAATCATGTGAGCAAGCCAAGTCTTGAAAATATGAATAGGATCAGTCTGAATTACTGGAAGCGCAACAAGATGCCAATCTACCCGAAACTGAGCCTCACGATTTTGTGAGTTGTTATAAACAGTGACTTGAGCTTCTTTTCGAGAGTATATTGGATCTCCTTCAATTATCAATTGCTCTTCAGAAACTCGAAGCTCTTTAAATTTTTCTGGCAACTCTAAGGCAAGGACATATTTATACAATTTTTCTTCAAGTAATACTTCTATTTCAAAGCGGATCGGAACATCAGACCTTCCACGAGCAAAATCTTTCGGGCTAATAAGTTTAAGGGGGGATTCAAGTTCGCGCATTCTATTAATGCCTCGACCAATGGACTGAAGTATCTCTAATGCAGAAGCAATAGTTGATTTACCTGAACCGTTTTTTCCAATCAAGAGAGCAGATGACATCCCCTTTATAGGCAGTTCAAAGTTTTCTAGGCATCTGAAGTTGTGTATATATAGTCTTTGGAGCATAGAGAAAAATTCCGAGGAGTGGAAAGTGAAAGAACTTTTTGAGCTGCCTAAGTAGTGAATAAGCATTGCCATGAAGATCCTGAGAATTCAGGTGCTTTGCTGATCTACAGAGGGATTAGCTACATATTAGATTACATTTACTTTCATCACAAACGCTATCCTCGATAAATGGGAAGTGATAGAAGAGCGATAAGTAGGTAGGCGTGAATATTTATGGTTAGGATAAGGTAGTAGGCAGAAAGCAAGAGGGTTTGAACCTCATCGATTGTATATCATTATACACAAACTATTCTCTTCACCAAATGCAAACAAACCAGTGTAAGCTCTTATACTTTTAATTTACACAAACTGAATTTTCCTTATTTTTAATAGTCTATTCAGTTGCAGCAAATCCCTGTAAATTATCATTATAATGTTGTTCAAAACCTTGAAAAGCATTTTTTTGAGTTGCCAAATATCGAGAAATTGAATTAGTTCGCATCAGTGACATATCCCGATTACGTTGCCAAAGATAATCGAGCTTTTCAACATACACCTGATAAGATTTCATCGCCTCCTGATGAGTTGAAAAACTGCGCTGTAATCCTTCCGACTCCTGCGTAAAACAACGCCGCATCATTTCTTTAGCATCTTTGTCACTCATCTCAAAAATTGGCGATCGCAACACCCGATAAATCTTACTATACAGCGCCGGCTCATACCAAAAAATACCGTTAATTGCAGCCGAAAAATGGAAATGATCGCGCTGACATCCTAGCAATCCTAAATTAGCCACCAGTCGCTCAAATTCAGTTGGTGGATTAAGACAAGTAACAACATCGTGAGATATAATTGTCGAACTATTGAAGTGAAAACTTTCATCCATGAAGTGATAATAGGAGACTTTAGCAGGAATTGGAGCAGCTTCAGGATGGGGATGTTTTTGATAATAATTGCTGAGTTTGTGCTGTACTAACTTGCCGTTTAGTGTCCGTACTCCCCGGACAGTGAAATACTGACAAGCCAAAAAAGTATTATTCGCAGAAATCAGCCCAAAGTATTGAAGTTGAATTTTTTTCCACCAAGTTTTTAGAGCATTGGTGTCAGCATAAACCATCGTTTCTGTAAAGGGGCCGCGCATGGGGTAAGTAAAGATAAGTTCCCTAAACAACTCTTGTTCAACCTGTTTGGCAATTGTGCGGAAGGCGTTAATGTGCGATCGCTCTTGGGCGGATTCCAAGTCTAATGTATCGCAGATTAAGCGAAAATCTTCTTGAGCGTAAAGTCCGGCTGCACTGGTTTGATTGAAAAAGATAGTTGCAATTTCCGCAGAAACAATTTGTGAGTAGTAAGCTACCCAGTAAAGTTGGTTTAAAATTATACGCTGATGTTGGCTGGACTGTTCCCATAAAGGTGTACCATATAGCAGGGAAAATTCCTCTGGGTTCCAATACTCGTTTTGGCAATCTTCATAGCGAAACTTGGTGACAGCTTCATCCATTAAAGGAGTATTATCTTGCTGTTTGTTGCGGGTGTGGTTAATTTGTAATTTGCGATGAATATTTTTTTCCATATCCGTTTTTATTTGACGCAGAGATAAAATTGAGATTTATTACACACATTGATAGGCGGGGAGTGGTTCAAAGGCTCCGCGTTCTTCTAAATTTTGCAGGATAGACTGGGCTGATTTTATCCCCATGAGTGATCGCAATATTTGTAATCGCGTTCCACTGTGGGTTTCGGTATCCAGTTCTTCTAAAATTTGGATTTTTTGCGATCGCGTCAGATGTCCTTTAACTTGTTCGATTGCTGTTAGTACACTTTGCGGCCCCACCTGTACCATAAACAAAAACTGTGCCAAGACATCAAGAATTGTTGTTTGACTGAATGCTGAAACAGTAATTTGATTAAACAAGGTGGTTCCCGTAGCGTGATGACGGGATTCAGATTGTAAAAAACTAGAAAAAAGTTCTGCTAAAACTGGATAGCAGCATTCCTTTGCCAAACGCCGATAATGGCTTAAACCCCATCCTTCTAAAACGACTTGCAGCACAAACAACAAAACTGTTTTATCTTCACTTTCAACCACTTCTGATAGTAAGTGCAAAAACGGATCGTCCGTGCTAGTTACTTTCATTTCTGGTAAAAAATGGCTAATTTGGTGAAGGTGGGTAGCTTCATCAGCCGTAAACAATCCATAAAGCATTCGTTCTTCAACTGTTTCTGCTAAAAGTACCATTTTTGCCATGTAGCCAACACCTGCTTTCTCTATGAAATATGATTCTTCTAACAGGCTGCGGTTGGCAAATTCCAGAATACCAGATTGCTCATCAATATTAGATTGTTGAAAAATTTTGACTTGATATAAATTGAAAAATTCAGCATTCCAATAATTTAATTGTGGGTAATTAACATAATTATTATGATTAGGTAATGCTGCTGTTAATATCCGTCGCAAACGGTCATCCGAATCTGTGTGCGGTAGGTCAAAACCAACAATATTATATTTTAAATCCATTTTCTCTGTTCAATTAAAGTAAATTCAAGGTTATACTAATTGTCTGTAAGTTTACACTTAATAATTACTCCTTCTCTCTCTTGGCGTACTTGGCGGTTCGTTTAATAATTAACTGCATCTTCATAGCGAATTACTATTAGGTGTTAATAGGGTTTGAATATCTGGATAATTAACAGTGTCCCAAGTTCCCCAGGTTAAAGCTTTCTGGTGATTAACGTGCTGAATAAATTCCAGAATAGATTGATCTGCTTTAATAGGAGTCTTTAAATCAAACTGAATTGTTTGAAATACCTGTGTATCCCCTTTTGCAAAGTAATTACCAACCTGCTGAGTTAACCATAACAAACCACGATTTAAAACACATCCCCAAAATCCCGAACGCTTAGGAGTGACAAGAATTGTTTGCCCTTCAGTTTTACCACCTTCTATCATTCGCAGTGTAAATATAATGTAGAAGTGCAGAAAATCCGGGCCTAGCGTCACAGTGCCAGTGCTGCCATACCAGTAACACATACTATAAGTAACTTCGTTGCGATATAAAGGACGAATCAGGCGAATTAACCAAGAATCATCCCCTCCTCGTGTAGTATTACTGAAGGTAATAGCGTTGAGGTTGAGGTTTTGAGAATCAAACACAATTTCTAAAGGCAGATTGTGTACTGTATTGAAATGGTGAGCATCAATCGCATTAATTAGTAAGACATTGGGATGGCAGTTTTTGACAAAGTGAGTCCCCAATATATAGTCACAATCTGCCTGTTCTAACTCTGGTACAAAAGGCAGCAAACTTGGCTTTTCTTCTCCCACCCAAACCCAAATCATGCCGTACTTTTCTGCCGTATGCCAAGTTTTAATACACACAGGTAGCGGTTTTCCCAAAGAAGGAACATCTACACACATTCCGCGACTGTCATACTTCCAATTATGAAAAAAGCAGCGAATTCCATCACCTTCTACCTTCCCTTCTGCTAAATGAGCGCCCATGTGTGGACAATAAGCATCTATAGCTACTACCTGATCGCTAACTCCCCGATAAATTGCCAGATTTCTACCTAGCAAAGTTATAGCTTTTACTTTGCCAAGCTTTAATTTTTTTGATGGTAATGTCCAGTACCATCCCTCTATAAATTGTGTTGAGTTATTAAAGTTTAAGTGTGGGTTGGTAGATGGCATAGAAGTTAAACAAGAACACAATCTCGCACAAATTTTAATGATGATTCTGACTTCCACATCCGTTGTCCAGAACGGGTGAGATTGTCATAATTAATTTCAGTTAAACAAACTAATTCATCACCTAAACGATAATCGGGGTTTTTTTCCTCAAAAAATTGGATATGGGGATTAGTTTGTCGTCCTGATGGAATTTCAATCAGCCCTTCCCGTAAAATTTGGGGATGCGGAAACCGGACAATACCAGTTGCTTCTTGATATAAGTTACCATAATATTCCTGTGCCAAATTACCCATTAGATGCTTAACATCAGTAGGTGTTGTGACATCATAACGCGGGTAGAAATCTTGCCAAAAAGTAGGCAGAAAACGATAAGTGCGAAAACCAGAGCAAATTAGCAGCCAGTAAAGTTTATTTTCGGCATAATTTTGACGAAGAAAATTGATGGCAGCAATCCAACTTCGTGGTAATGTTGTACTTGACCAAGCACTAGGATCAACAATAGTGTCGCCGGAATACACCACACTAATTTTTTCTCCCAAAAAAGTCTTTTGGCATAACATCAAAGTTGAAAATCCTTTGAGTACATTAGATGTTTCATCTCTCAACAACAAAACCCAGTTTTTACGCTCTAGATCAATTTCAAAACCAGCCCAGGTTATACCTTTAAAGTGATTTTGCAGCAGCGCATACATGGCAGTGCGATCGCTTTGTTGCAAATTTTCAACAGGAATCAGCAAACTCTTCATTGCACGGAAATTACCTAAACTCGATTTGTATTATATTTAATTAAAACTTTATCGACCATTATGGTAAATTTACGGTGTAATGTGACAGATTCCAGAATGGTTATTTACGCTACAATTCCGTATTCCCATCTTGCACCTTTTCAATAAAGGTTGATGTCAATTACGCACTCTACAAAATAATTAAGATGTATTTAGATTGAGAAACAAAACGCAACATTACCAAAGCTTTTGTTGGATTACGCGATCGCTAATCCAAAACTACTATTCTACACCCCTATTTTTTGACCATAGAGACGGTTTTAGCTGATTCACATACTTCATATATTCAGCTAATGGCCGATCGATACTAAGGAGTAAATTCGGATTAAAGCGAATATTATCGTAAATTTTGCCATCTTCATCTCTAAGCATATAGTAAGCCAAGCGAGTACAAAATAGCAAAAACTGACTAAGCAGATACCCTAGAATACCTTGACGTTTTTCAGTTACATAAATCGGTTGAATTATCGTTCTTCCAGGCGCAATCGGAGTGTAAGCATATATCATAAACAATGGCGGAAAAAGTCTAACATCCTTCATCATTGTTAACAAGCCAATGCAACCATGAGCATAACGCATTGAATATTGATATGTAGAACCAAGAAATTTTTGACCTAACTTTTCTCTCCAAGTAGTTTGAGGGAATTGTCCCCGCATTGTAAAGTCAATTTGCGTCCCTAATTCACTGCGATATAACGACAGATCCATTTTGATATCTAAATGATGAATTGTTTTTAAATGTTGAGCATCAATTCCATTCATCATACAAATATGGTGATGACAACTTCTTGCAAATGCAATATCAGCTTGTGCAACAATTTCTTTTCCCTTCAATTCATCAAAATCAGCTACTCCCTCTGGTGCTTTAGCATCTGGATAAATCCAGATAAATCCATACTTTTCCTCTGTTGCATAAGCTTGTAATTTAGCTTGAGTAGGAATTTCTGATTGACAGGGAATATTTTGACAAAGCCCTGTTTCATCAAATGCCCAATGATGAAATGTACAACGAATCCAATTACCATCAACCTTCCCAATTCCTAAATCTGTCCCCAAATGAGGGCAGTAAGCATCCAAAGCCCGCACTTGCCCATCTTCACCTCTAAAAATGGCAATTTTATGACCGCACACGTCTACAGATTTTGCTGTTTTTTTAGGGATTTCACGACTAGGACAGGCAATATACCAACCCTTAGCAATTACATTCCAGTTGTTAAATATTTGCATAATTGTTTAATATTTCTTGTCGTTGGCGAATATCATCTTGATATTTACCCATCAAAATCCTCAATAACATTTTACCCAAACAGTAAGAAGCCCGCCAAGAAAATACAGCATCTTGTAAATCAATATGGCTACGTTCAAATAAAAAATGTCCGGTTAATCCCAATAATTGAGTTAACGGTAAGCCCAAGAGTAACCAAAAATTTTGCGATTTCCAAGTATAAAAGAGTAAACCGTAAAAAAAGAATATTCCCAGAATGTGTAGAGTAATATTAATTGGATGTTGATGTTTAAGAATAAAAATATCCCAATAATCTGTAAAAGGATGATCCAAAATTTGATTATTAATCCGATTTTTTACCTTTTGTTTAGGATTAGAATTGATCTCACTCATGAAAAGATGTGAGTTTCCTCAGATATCGTATGGGCTTGTCGCCTTATAAACAATGGATCAAGACTACTGTCTTCAAAAGCGCATGACAATCAAGACTGATTTATTGAGTCTGCTGCCTACATTAATAAGGATGATCTAGCTTGCATTTTGATTCAGTGATTTGTTATACTCCCGCTTGATTGGGAGTCTTACCAGTCTATCCTTGTGTTCCGTTTGTTTTCTTTGTAAATCATTAAATATAGCTTGCAAATCATATTGAAATGATTGAGCGTAATCTTCTCTGTACTTGTGAATTTCTTCAACTATTTCGTTTTTGTACATGATTAAATCTCCTGATTATACCCTATGAGTTCATAAGGTGTACAAATAACTGGTAAAACATATCCAAGTTCAGAGCTAATTTGTGATAGCTTGCGCTGGATTTGGGCATTTGCCATATGTTTGCAGTTCCATGTTAGCAGATAGTCCAAACCATACACTGTTGCCAATGCTATATGCAGAGCATCGTTTGATGCTTTTGGTGGGAGATTACTTTGGCTGAGGAATGCTTGGGCAAGCTCTAGAGCCTCTTCTGTGAGTTCAAGGAGCATCAAGGATTGTAACATACTCAACCTTTGAGATGCGATCGCTGGATCTCCCTTAGCTGCTTCATCCTCAACAATTTCTGAAGCATACAGTATGAATGAACTACGATTTTCATTCCACCAGTCTTGTGTGATCTTGATGTTAGCAGCAAGAATGAGATTGTCTGTTGCTCTGGCGGTCAAGTGACCTAAGATGCTGGTTTCAATATAGATGCTTTCCTTCACGGCAACTTATGATTCCTTTTGATCCAAACTATCCCCTGAATTTATACTATTGATGGTTTTAGCCTCCCAAATGAACTAAAACAATCATACTTACCAGCGAGTAATAGAATTTATACGTTAATAGTCATTGTCAGCTACACAGATACCTTTACATTTAATACCGTTCGTAGCAGTGCGCTGACAATGAGAACATAGAACTTTTTCGTTTTCTGTTTCTTCATCTATTTTTATACTAGTGCTTGCCTGTAGATTGTCTTCGTTGGTCTGAAGTTTTACATTCATAAGAATAAGCATGAAGAAATTTTTTGCTGTTTAAATTTTACAAGTTCTTGAGAAGTGATTATCGGTGAGGCACAATTGCTGAATAAAGCGATCGCTCCACCCGCCGTAGGTATTATTCTCATAAAAATAGTGCGTTATATTTTCGTTAACGTAGCTTACAAGAAGAGCGATCGCACTGGCAACTACCCTTGTCTACAACCCTGATAAGTAGGCAAAAACTTTTTCCTGCCAGTAATTAATCCGGTTTTCTCGTGTTGGTGATTTACCCATTAGTTTACCCAAAGTACCATTTGCCGCACCACCGGGATGAGGAAACTCAAGGTGTTTTACTTCTAAATTTATACTTTTAATAGCGCTACTTGCTTTTTTTCCCCAGGTAACGATCGCAACTGGTTCAAAAATTTCTAACTCTGTCTTTAGAACTTGAATGAAGCGAGTACGATCTTTTTTACTTAGAGGAATACCGCGATCGCAACTAGCCTCACTAACCCATATCTTAAAAATATCTGTGAGATAGACTCGGTATCCTGCATCTAGTAAGACTTTGATCAAATCAAAGTATAGCCTTGTATTACGCAACTTCTCTCGACAACTCTTCAAGTGTAAAGCGTAAGGTGTTGCAATACCAATTTCCTCTACTCTTTTATCACTTTTTCTTAAAGGATCTTGTCCGAGGATAACAACTGTTTTCTTGTTTGAAATATTATTGTTCTTTTCAAGGAGACTGGGAATATCTACTCCAATAACTAAAGCGTCTTCGTAGCACTTCTGAAAATTTTCATCGTGAGAGTAAAAAATATTTCGGGTAAGCCTCTGATCGTCGGGATAGCCCTCTAATTCAAATTGTTGCAGCATTACATCATAGAAATTTTGTAGTTGATCTTCTGAAATATCCAGAACTTTAGATAACTCCTTATGCAAGGCTTCAAATTTGTTGGCTTTAAACTGGGAAAACAAGTAATCTGACATAAATTTAAAAGCTATGACCAATACAACATCAATGTAGTTTGCCCTTAATCTAATCTCTAAGTTAATGTATTGATATATCAGATATGATATAAATACAGTATGGGAGATCAAAGTAAACCTTTAATTTGGTTACATGGTGAAGTTAAAACCCCACCTTTGACTCAAGAAGCACGCATAGAAGCGGGTGTTCTGCTCAGACAATTACAGGAAGGTGAATCCCTTGGGTTGCCACATTCACGCCCTATGCCAAGTATAGGAATTCACTGTCATGAATTACGTATTCGAGATGCAGATAAAAACTGGAGAATCATTTATCGAATTGATGACGATGCAATCTTGATTGTTGAAGTCTTTAATAAAACAACGAGAACAACATCCAAGAAGATAATTGAGGTTTGCAAAAAGCGTCTGAGTAAATACGATACCGATCAACAGGAGTAATGTGATGGATCAAGCAAAGAAAGAACGTTTGGAATCTAAAGGTTGGAAAATTGGTACAGTTTCAGATTTTTTGGAGTTAACACCCGAAGAAACTATCTTGGTTGAAATTAAGCTAGCTCTCAGCCAAAACTTGAAGGAACGCCGACAAAAACTGATGACTCAAAGTGAACTCGCTGATAAGATTAGTTCCAGCCAACCTCGGATTGCTAAAGCTGAAAATGGCGATGCTTCAGTATCAATTGAATTGTTGATTCGGGCAATGTTAGCAACAGGTGCAACCCCTCAAGATATTGGGCAGGTGATTGCCGGTGTGGGGTAAAAGCAATTCAATGCTCCCCTCTTAAGCCTCCGTATGAAATAATTCAAACAGGAAACAAAACAGTTCCCAACTTTTCACGCCCCAAGCGATCGCTCACTTTCCCCCGACAAACAACCCGAACTCCATTAATATAAACCCCTTGGACAATCTCATCCGAGCCACGCTTAACCATCCGAGGTTCACCATCTAAAACTGGATCTGATATCTGCACTTGCGGGCTAATCGGCTGATTTAAAGCATTGGGATCGAGTAAAACTATATCTGCTTTCGCCCCAACTTTCAGAACTCCCGTATCCAGACGAAACCAAGCAGCAGGTTCTCCCGTAACGCGGCAAATTGCAGCTTCAGGTGAAAGGAACTTGGTTGCAACTGCTTGTTTGAGCAAAGACAAAGCTCCATCATAGTAGCCCAGGTTACGGACGTGAGCGCCAGCATCGGTAAAACCAGGCAAAATATGAGGATGCTGCATCATCGCTAAACGGGGTTTTAGGCGATCGTTCGCTCCTGTCGCCACCCAGCGTAAATCTGTATCGTATTTTTGTAATGCGTGGATAAATAAATCTACTGGTTCTTGTTGCTTTTGACGAGCAATTTCCGCAAAACTTAACCCTTGCCAACTTGCTTCGGGACAGTGGATAACTTCCATTAAATCTAACCGACGATGGAATGATTTACGCCGTTTACTGAGCCATTCTTGGCGAAACTGACGACGAAAAATTTCCGATGCCCATAGTTGTTGTCTTTCTTCTCGTGACTGACAGCCATTGAGTTGTGCGCCTGTGGAAAATTCTTCAAATAAGGGAGTCACAGATCCATCAGAGTAAATGGTGAAAGGTTCGGTAAGGGTTTGAAAGCGCACATTCCCATTTAGAAGCCGATTCCAAATAAAAAGTAGGGGAGAAAATATTCGCCATAGTTTGCGATCGTGTACGGCATCTAAGGCTGAGAGGACTGTTAGCCGCAGTGGTTTTTGTGCAATTCCTGAACCCATACGCAGAATATCCACAAAGGAAGCGAGTCGTTGTAAATTGGGTGTGACTTGAAAAACGCGATCGCACCGCCGACACAAATCCGCCAACATCGCATATTCATTAAATTTGGCGTGTTGAGAGGGAATTGTGCAGCCTTGCCATTCTCCACTCATCCGATGCCAAGGAAACATATCAATAGAAATACCAATAAAACCAGCATCTATTGCATCTCTGGCTATGCGCTGCATAAGCTTTAGTTCAAATTTTGTCGGCTGAACCGTTAAACTGCGTTCTAATCCCATCACATGAGCGCGTAAGGCACTGTGTCCAAACATTGGGGCAACATTGGGGCCAAGGGGTAACTGTTGCAAATGTTGTAAATATTCTGCTGGTGTCTGCCAGGAAACCGACTTTTCTAGCCATTTTGCAATCAATCGATGGGAAAGTGTCTCTACCCTCTGAAAAATATCAGCCAGGATTTGGGGTTGGGCGATCGCAACAGACAAGCTACAGTTACCAATAACCACGCTGGTAACTCCATGACGAACTGATTCACTCAATCCTGGTGCAATTTCTAACTCTAAATCGTAGTGGGTATGAATATCTATAAATCCCGGTGTCACCCATAACCCAGAAGCATCAACCACTTCAAGCCCTGGGGTAGTTAAGGAAGGTGCAAGGGTGACAATGCGGCCGTTTTCAATGCCGATATCTCCGCGCACAGGTGGAGAGCCTAAGCCATCGAAAATTAACCCGTTTTGAATCAGCAAATCTAACATAATTCTCTATTTTGATAATTTCAGCTAATTTCATTTGTTTCTTGATAAAACCGAAAATAAATTTTATATTTATTGTGTTTTTTACATTTTGATTTTTTAACTTTAAATAAATTAGATATTTTGATTATTTCCAGAATATTATTAAAGCCATAATCATTAGGCTTTATTTCTGGGTACTCTGTTTTTAGCCGTTGTTCACAAATAGATAAAGAAATCCATCCATCTTGATTTGCTATCTCTGCTCCAATACAACTCAATGCACGAACTATTTTAGTATTTTGCCATAATTTATTTTTTTCTGCTTGCGGGTTAAATGTAGAAGAATTATTTTTATTAAAATTACTTTTTGTCTGGTAATCAAAACGTTCATCAAGATTATTGTGAACCTCTATTTCAAGAGAGCCACCCGCTCTTGTTAAGGATTCATTCAAGAGTGAATACAAATTATTTAAACTATTTTGATACTTATTCATGTCATCTATATTATCGACGTTTTCGTATAATAATATATGTGCAGAAATTAAAATTGGATCAAAAATATCATTTATATCTTTAATTGTTTTTCTATATTCTTCTAAAAACTGTATTCCTCGATCTATACCTTCTTCTGTATTCAGATTAAAACCTGGTAATTTTACAAGGTGATGAATAACAGTATTTCTATCATTTACAAATTTATTAACTAAAAATTCTGCATCATCATTTAATAATAATTTATTTTCCTTTAAATGCTTGAAAATAAACCCTAACGTTTTTCTTTCTAAAATCTTCTCTCTCGCCAAAAAATCTTCTTTGGTAATTTCAGGCAATGGATCATCAATATTAGGATGAATAAATTTACTAAGCTTTTTCAGCTTATATTCAATTGCTTGACCTTCATAAACACTTACTCCAATTAACATAAAGTATTTTTTATGCTTTTCTATCAGATTATCTGATTCTTCAATCATAATTTTTTCCACCACTATGCTCAGTCTTCACCCAGCGCGTAGTTTACCGCCGTAGGCATCGCTAATTATTCAAATTTACTCAGCTAAACTTATACAACGCCATATCCCGTATATTGCCTGACATTTTGCGGGTGAAATCCTAAAACAATTTTATCTTTAGGAATTCCGGCAGCTTCTAATTCGTAGGTTACACCATCTTCTGTATCATCCCGTTGTACCCAGATTTTGCCATCGATAATGTCAATATGAACTAAGCAACCGTGAATTCTTTTAACACCGTCCCAACCAAGAGTTATTAGCAAATAGCTGTCATTTTCGCTATCAAAAACTGTTTTACATTCAATAACTGCGTAGGAGTAAGGAATTTGTGTATAAGGTACTAACACCTCTTTGATAATGCGTCGATAGTTATCTAAGGTATCCATTGGATAATCCTCTCAGTTTCAGGATTGAAAACAAGTAAATTTAAATTTTCACTTTCTATTAAAAGTGTACCAATTGGTTCTTCAAATAAAGCTGTGAATACGTTGTCACGCACTGCTAAGTATAATATTCTATCAGGTTCTAGGCGACTGATAACAGCACGATACAGAATAAATCCGCCGATGGCATTTTTGAGGTCTGCCATTTCTGAAGGACTGACAAAACTTTTAACTTCTACGGCTATTTTTTTAGTTCCTTGTTCTGCTGCTAAAAGTTGTTTTGCTCCTAAATCTACATACATATCTTTTTGACCCCATTTTAAATGCAAAGGGTCATCTGTAATTATCCAACCTTCTTTAATTAAAGAATTTTTAACAGCATCGTGATAGATATCTTTTGCAGGCATATTAGATTTTATTTATTTCTATAATCACTGTCAGGATTTTGACCACGATGCTCAGTTTTCACCCAGCGCGATCGCTCTTTTTGCACACACATCTTTAAAGTCGTCACAATCATCACAGGAATCCAATGCACCATATATAATGAACCTTGAATTGTCGCCCAAATCAAAGACCATCCTCGTAAATTTTGAAATTGGTAAAGTCCAGCAATAAAGGCAATTGTCAAAATGATACTGAGTAGTGTCTGGAGTGGAAACAAAACTGGGTGATGGCTATAAAATATTGTCCAAAGTAAGTCGGTAATTAGTCCAATTGGCAGAAGAAATTGCAATATAAAAAATAATAGTAAATCAATTTCTTTCGCCCAACCTAAAGTAAGAATTTGCGGAAAATAATCTAGGTAACGCTGATAGCCACCTTCAGCCCAACGACAGCGTTGATTCCAAAGTTTTTCCCAAGTAGTTACACCTTCTTCCTGAATTGATGGAACTGTCACAAACTCAATTTCCGCACCTGCTAAATACAGTTTGAAACAAAGATCCAAATCATCGGTGACAGTGTTCTCATTCCAACCTTGACACTTTTCTAATAATTCCCGACGAACTAACATCCCATTACCGCGCAGTTCAGACATTCCACCAATAGCAATGCGATGAGTTTGCAAAAAGCTATCACAGTTCATTTCCATCTGCTGACAACGGGTTAAGAAATTGGTATTAGCATTAGAAATCGCTTTTCGCACTTGCACTGCACCGATCGCTTGTTTCTGAAACAGCGGTACTGTTTGCTGGAGAAAATTGGCAGGTAACTGAGCATCTGCATCACATACTAGAATAATCTCCCCTTGGGTAAAAGGAAACACCGCATTCAACGCCCCTGATTTACCACCTTTTGATTCCCGTCGATGAACTTGCAAAGATGGAAATTGAATTTGTAATTCCCTCAAAACCTGGGGGGTTTCATCGGTACTACCGTCATCAACAACCCAGATATCTACAGAATCGCTGGGATAATTCAATTGGCATAGGCTGTAAACTAGATTAGCCAAGACTGGACTTTCATTTTTAGCCGGAACTAAAATCGAGACTGACGGTAAATAAATCTCACTCTCCATCACCGGCGCCCCTGGTTTTGCTAACAGCATCCGTAATGTTTGCACAGTCAGGATTGCCGTTAATCCCAGCATCAACCATTGTGTTTCTGGTAGCCAGTGCAGCAAACTCACACCACCCCAAACTAATAAAACTACTATGGTTGCTTTGAGACGGCGATGAAAGCTAATATTTTTATTGGGCTGATAAGTACTTCTTCCCACTTTATTTGCTATATCCTTTCGGTTCGTGGCTTAGTCTTGCGACGTAATAATAGCATCGTCACTGCTCCCAGAAGAAAACCGCCTACGCCCGCTGCAACTGCTAGAATTCGTCCCAATTGTTGAGCAGCATTTAGCACTGGGTTATTTAGCAGATTTGAGGAAAAATGCAGCGATTGAATCGTCCATTTATCTTGGAGTTTTTGCAGCACTGCTGTCCATCGCAACGCCATATCAGCCGTTTTGCCATCTTTGAAAGAAAAAGATGCGATCGCCTCTCCAGATGAAACATCTATCTCTGGAGTCAGAAATGTTCTGAGAGTATCTCCCTTTAGTTGCATTTTGATATCTTTAATAGAACTGGAAAACTGCTGATTCCAGTACTTTTCAAACTCAGGAACTTTGTGAAAAATCTGGTTATCAACTGTTGTGATTGTGAAATTTGGGTGCAAGTAAGGCTGTATTTTGGCAAAATTGCGAGTGTTTAGGGCTTCGAGGGCAATATCCCGTGTGCGAATAATTGCATTTATCTCCTGTGGATTGACATCTGCTAGAGCGTATTGGGGTAGATTCCAAATTACCAAGACTAACAAAAGACTCCAAAGTAGCTGAGTGTATTTATATATGGTTGCTTGTCTCTGTTTCATCATCTAAAAAAAACTGTAGATTGGGTGATGCTTACCGATAATTTTTTAATCTTAATACCCACATTCCGCACTTCATTTTATAGGACATAAAGAAATACAAACATTTTGCTGATTGACTTCGGCAACACTATTAACAATCCAAGTAGCCTTCACCAAGGGTATGCCGCCTACATGAAGATTCGAGAGTATTTGAAGGTATAGCAAAGCAAGCTAAAGCTGTAGTGTCCCGACGCAAGTTTTCTGAGATGAGAGTTAAGCATAGGATGGGACTTTTATCTATAGAAAGAAAGTTGCACATCGCGTTAATTAATTTATAGATCAATTAAGCCCAAAACCCTCATGTAGAAACGCGATTTATCGCATCTTGAAGATTTATCGCGTCTTCAAATACCAATTATCTACATAAATAACCTTTAACCCAAGTGTATTGATGCACGCATTTGTCTTAGGCTATTAAGCTAATTTCCGGAAGATGACTAATCTATGATTTAGACTTTACCATAAAGAAATACTTCAATAAAATTTGATGGCTCCTAATAGCACCTCCATTCCTGATACGATCGCTGCTGGCTTTCATGCCCTGTCTGACCCCCTACGAATTCAGGTTTTAGAACTGTTACGCTCTCAAGAGCTATGTGTGTGTGACCTGTGTGACCACCTGGGAACCACTCAGTCTAAACTGTCTTTTCACCTCAAAACCCTGAAAGAAGCTGGTTTAGTTCGCTCTCGTCAAGAAGGTCGCTGGATTTACTACAGTCTCAATCTGGCACAGTTTGTCACCCTAGAGCAGTATTTAGCAGAATTCCGCCGCTTTAGCCCAATATTACCTATTCGTCCACCCTGCGAGAGTTAAAAAATGCATCAATTTTTTTTGTAATGTTTTGTTCATTTATAGCTTTCTAAATGTTGACAAATCAATTTTTTTTGAAATGATAGAAATATACTCTTGATATAACTCACAGGAGTGGGGTCAATGAAGATAAGTGTACGGATTCTGTAATGAACAAAAAAACTTCAAAACGCCTCTCCTTTATTGACCGTTTCCTAACCTTGTGGATTTTTTTAGCAATGGCGATCGGTGTTGGTCTGGGCTATTTCTTTCCTGGTGTAGAAGCATTTATCAACCAGTTCCAGGTGGGAGCAACTAATATACCGATCGCCATCGGGTTAATTCTGATGATGTATCCGCCCCTAGCCAAGGTGCGGTATGAAGAGTTAGGAGATGTATTTCGCAACGGAAAAATTCTTGGTGTGTCACTACTTCAGAATTGGATCATTGGGCCAATTTTGATGTTTGCTCTAGCGACTATCTTCTTACATGGTTACCCTGAATACATGACGGGATTAATTCTGATTGGATTAGCCCGTTGTATTGCAATGGTAGTTGTGTGGAGTGACTTGGCAAGAGGGAATACAGAGTACACAGCTGGATTGGTTGCCTTTAATAGTATCTTTCAAGTCATCTTTTATAGTCCTTATGCATGGTTCTTCATCACTGTCTTGCCACCACTATTTGGGTTACAAGGCAGTGTTGTTAATGTCAGCATTGCTGAGATTGCCAAAAGTGTATTTATCTATCTCGGTATTCCCTTTTTAGCTGGATTTTTCACTCGTTTCTTTCTAGTGAAACTGAAAAGTAAGCAGTGGTATCACGAGGAATTTGTGCCTAAAATCAGCCCGATTACGCTGATTGCTTTGTTATTTACAATTGTGGTTATGTTCAGCTTAAAAGGGAATTTGATCGTTCAAATACCCTTGGATGTAGTGAAGATTGCAATTCCGCTGATCGTCTACTTCGTCATCATGTTTCTAGTCAGCTTTTACATGGCTTGGCGCATTAAGACAGACTATTCTAGAGCCGCAAGTGTAGCCTTTACAGCCGCCGGAAATAATTTTGAACTAGCGATCGCAGTGGCGATCGCCGTCTTTGGCATTAATTCAGGCGTTGCTTTTGCTGCCGTTGTCGGACCTCTGGTGGAAGTCCCTGTATTAATTGGTCTGGTTAATGTTGCTTTCTGGTTTGAAAAACGTTATTTTTCGTCATCTGAATCGAGAACCCGATCAATCTAGTCAAATTATTCTGGGGAGTTGAACTATGAAACGTGTGATGTTTGTCTGTAAAAAGAATTCTGCCCGTTCTCAAATGGCAGAAGGTTTTGCCAAAACTCTGGGTAAGGAAAAGATTGAAGTGATTAGCTCTGGATTAGAAGCAAGTAAAGTGAGACCAGAGGCGATCGCGGCCATGAAAGAAGTTGGCATCGACATTAGCGATCAATATTCCAAATCTCTGAGTGAGTTTAAAGCAGAGGACTTTGATGTAGTAATTTCTTTGTGTGGCTGTGGAGTGAATTTGCCTGAAGAATGGGTACTGCGGGAAATATTTGAAGACTGGGAATTGGATGATCCAGCAGAACAACCAGAAATTTTCCCCAGAGTGCGCGATGAGATTCAAGAACGAGTTACTCAATTAATTGAGTCTGTCAATAATAATTCATAAAGCTGCCAACAGGAAAATCAGCGTAAAAGAATTTTGCGGAGCCAGAGACGCTCCGCTTAGGGTCAATTAATTTAACCAAGGGGTTTTCTTGTTTTACCTTTAAAACCAGCTTAAATCCTATTCCCAAGGCTCGTAAATTGGCTAAGGTATTGCTTTACAAGCGCTGTAGTAAATTCAAGCCGTGGGTATCAGTACCACACGTATTGAAAAGAAAGTATTCATCAGCTAACTTTTGCACTTGTTCCGATTCCAAGACGCTTGGTTGCCAAGGATTGGGATTATTGTAGGCATAGAAAGCTTCCACACCATCAATATCCGCTTGAGCCGCAGCTGGAATTAAATCAAAATGCGATCGCTTGTAACGAGCTGGATGAGCCAAAACTGCCAATCCCCCTGCTTCATGAATAGCAGCAATCACGTTACTTGCTTGATATTCTTTGCCTATAGTCGGCCTTCTTTGCACATAGGGTTTGATACTGGGGTGTTCTGGCTCGAAAGCATAAGCCAAAATGTGAACTTCTATGTCCAAGAGGTTGGCATTGATTTCCACACCACTCCACAATAGAGGAGTGCTTGCACCAGGATTATTCCACTTCCAATCCTCTAACCAAGCAAGCGATGCTTGATAGCCGCTAATACAATGATGATCGGTAATCGCTAATCCTTTTAACCCAATTGCGATCGCCTGTTCCATCAATCCACTCGGCTGCAACCTGCCATCTGAGTAGATAGTGTGCATATGAAAGTTGAATAATCTGGGACAACTATGTGCATCAATGTTCTGGAATACTTGCTTCAAAAGTTCTGTAGAAGCAATCGTGCGGGACAAATTTACAACCATAACCCCCTCTAAACAAAATATATATTGCTAACACACTAAAACGCCACACCTACATATGAGAAATACTCAGGTCTGTAAATTAGTGTTGACAGCTAATTTCTCAGCTTTATTAGCAAATTTTTCGATATGTTAAGACTACGTTAGCAAATCTCAACCTCAGTAGTCATGGGTAATTAGGACTACTCTTAAATATCAGAAGTAATAAATATTTCATACTTTATCCTACAATTATACTTATATTCTCAGTGGAAAATGACTTATATTCTCAAGCCTAGTAGAGAAAGTTACTCTACTAAGCCAAAACTCAAATATTATACTTTTGTATAAAAGACATTTATTAAATTTGTAATCCCACTACTTCCCCCGAACCACTAATGACTTCACCAATGGCAAAAGCGGCAATTTCATGCGATTGAAAATGGCTAATTGTCTGCTCTACCCGATCGGGCGACACGAGCAATACAAATCCGATTCCCATATTAAAAGTATTATACATAGCTTGGGGACTGACCTCTCCGGCTTCAGCTAACCATTGAAATACAGGGGGAATATTCCAACTGTTGGAGTCAATTTTAATTCCTTGACCTTTTCCCAAGCATCGAGGCAAATTTTCTGGTAATCCGCCACCTGTGATATGAGCCATACCATGAATTGACAAACCTGCTTGTAGCGCTGCTAAAACCGGTTTGACATAAATGCGCGTCGGTTTCAGGAAAGTTTCACCGATAGTTTCGCCGCCTAACAATTCTGGAGTATCGCTCCAGGCAAAGTTGCCATCGCTAACAATCTTTCGGACTAAGCTGAAACCATTACTGTGTACGCCAGTACTAGGAAGAGCGATCGCCACATCTCCTACTTTTACCTGGGAACCATCAAGCATCAAACTTTTTTCAACAATTCCCACACAAAATCCAGCCAAGTCATATTCACCCACTTGATAGAAACCAGGCATTTCTGCCGTTTCTCCTCCCAGTAAAGCACAACCAGCTTGCTTACATCCAGAAGTTATACCCGCAACCACATCAGTTAATTGCTCTTTATCCAGCTTCCCAGTTGCCACATAATCTAGAAAAAACAACGGTTCTGCACCAGATGTCAACACATCGTTAACACACATTGCCACCAAATCAATCCCAACAGTATCATGCCGATTGAGAAGGTGAGCAATTTTCAGCTTTGTACCCACACCATCTGTCCCAGAAACCAAAACCGGTTCCTTAAAACCCCCTGGTAATTGAAAACAGCCACCAAAGCCACCCAACCCACCAATGACTCCAGGTGTGAAAGTACTGTGAACCAAGTTGCGAATTTGCTCTACAAAGCCTCGACCCGCCTCAACATCAACTCCTGCATCCCGATAATCCATTCCTTACTACACCTTGTATTAATTTAAGCTAGAAGTCAGGAATTAAAAAAAACCCTAACTCCTGTATAGAGACAATTAATCACGTCTCTCTTGTATGGACACTATTAATTGCGTCTCTACTTTAAAATACTTCATCTTCAATACCGCGCCACCATTCCCCCAAATTCATCATATCTTGGTAAATATCTTCTAATTCTTTGTTGTAGGTCTCGTCTGTAAGTGTAGCTCGACGCTCTTCCAGTTTCTTGAGACGCAATTGTACTAATAGCCAAGGTTTAGTGATGCTATCTGTTGCTTCAATATATTGTGCTAGTTCTTTACTATCCATAAAATAATGTTTTAATTTTCATCCTACTACTTTTAAGATACAAGAGGCATACAAGGGAGAGGGGGGAGACAAGGGAGAACGGGGAGACAAGGGAGAAATATTGCTACCTTGTCTACCTTGTCCCCCTGTTCGTAATTAGATGCAAAAATTGAGTAATTTAATTTTTGGATGTCCCTTACCGGAACTGCGGCAGCGATCGCTAATGCTGTCTATCATCCCACAGGTAAGCACGTGCGAGATTTGCCAATTGCCTTAGACAAACTACTGTAGATATGGCGATCGCAACATTACCAGTATTAGCAAGAAGTTCATACGGGGCAATGATCCCTTGTAGAGACGCGATTTATCGCGTCTTGAATTTATCGCGTCTTGAAATACCAATCAGTAGAAGACTCAGGACTGATGACCAACTCAAGTAAAATTTGGTACTCTTAACTGGGAATCACTGTAATTACCTCCGTGACCGAGATGAGTAGTCGAACAGCCCGATCCTACGCTTTCTTATCGATTGCAGCGGCAATCGTCACTATTGGCATAAAATTTGGCGCTTACCTGCTAACCGGATCGGTAGGTTTGCTTTCAGATGCTATTGAATCAATTGTAAATCTTGTAGCAGCATTGGTGGCTCTATGGGCATTGACCTATGCTGAGAAACCAGCCGATGCTGAACATGCTTTTGGGCATTCTAAAGCCGAATACTTCTCCAGTGGTGCAGAAGGTGCATTGATTATAGTGGCAGCCATTAGCATTGCTGTTGAAGCTTCGGGACGCTTGTTGCATCCAGAACCATTAACACAGCTGGGATTAGGGTTAGCACTCTCCCTATTGGCAACTGCAATCAACGGCGTTGTTGCTTTTATCTTGCTACGGGCAGGGCGACGGTTACGTTCTATTACACTGAGGGCTGATGCTCACCATCTGTTTACCGATGTGGTGACTTCGGGTGGTGTAGTAGTTGGAATCTTCCTTGTCCAGGTAACAGGCGCTCTCATACTCGATCCAATTGTTGCACTGATAGTAGCAGTAAATATTACTTGGACAGGATTTCGTTTGCTACGGGAAACCAGTAGCGCGTTACTGGATGCAGCTTTACCTAAAAAAGAAATTGACGCAATCAAGAGCATCCTTAAAGAGTACAAACGTCAAGACATCCAGTTTCATGCCTTGCGAACCCGCACTGCTGGAACCCGTAGGTTTGTTTCGTTTCATGTTCTTGTGCCTGGAGTTTGGACAGTGCAACAAGGGCATGATTTGTGCGAGGAAATTGAGCTTGCTATTGTTCGGGTGCTGCCTTCAACCCACGTTACAACTCATCTGGAACCTATAGAAGATCCAGTTTCTTGGGAAGATTTGGAGTTAGAGCGTCCAAGCAATCAGCAAGTGCAAGATATAAGCGCAAGAGATTAATTACTGTCCATCGCATCTCTCATCAACTGCAACGCCAAATACTGCAAATGCGTAGGCGTAGCCAGCCGTAGGCATCGCCATTTTCAAACTCAATTAAGTTGATTAACTTGCGATCGCAACTGTCTTTTTCCGCGAAGGACGTTTGCGGTCTGATTTTTTCTTCAGTCCTACAGCTTGAGCCTGATCGCTATCTGAACCATATTGCCCGCGTACAACTTCTTTCATCGCTAATACAGCATTATGAAATTCCCATTCTGCTAATCGGGCAGCATCAGCAGCAGCACGGTATAAAGCTAGTTTCTCAGTTTCAGTTTGCTGAGAAATCAACATCGCTTGATAAACTTCTTGTAACTTAGCAACTGAGGCATCAGCACGAGTTGTATTGTAGGTGCTGACGGTTTGCAAACCGTGGAATGAGTCAATATCTTGACTAATGTTTTGAGGGCGCAAACGGCGTGTTGTATCTTGGATGGTCATAGATATATACAGTAGTGTAGTGTACATATAATGTACCCATTGCAACTCAAAAATTTATCAGTAAGGTAAAGTTTTTAAATCGGACAAGTTTAAAAAAAAGGTAAGCATTTGCAATGTATCAACTTGCATTGTGAATGTATCAACTTGCATTGTGAATGTATCAACTTGCATTGTGAATGCATCGACTTGCATTGTGAATGCATCGACTTGCATTGTCAATGTATCGACTTGCATTGTGAATGCATCGACTTGCATTGTGAATGCATCGACTTGCATTTACAGTTGAATCAGTTTTAAACTAGGAGGAGCATTAAAATTTCTAACACTCTAAAGCTGAAGTACTACTAGTGGGAATACAATCAAAAAATTATACAGTTTTGTTAGTAGAGACTGCACTAGAAAATAGCGGAGGTTAAAGCAATGGATGAGCGCGATCGGTACTTACAAATCGCTCTGGTTCTTGTTGGCATAGCTTTTTTACTTATCTATCCGCTAACTCAGGTCTGGGCATCAGGCTGGTTATGGCAACCAGGTCAGCACGAATACGAACAGATGATCGTTGGTGTTTATGCAACACTTGGTGTCTTTTTGCTGTTAGCTTCAAGGCAACCAGAAGCTCACCTCAGTTTAATCTGGTTCACCGTCTGGTCAAGTGTAGTCCACGGGCTGATAATGGCGGTACATGCAGTAATTGACCCTCTTGAACAGGGACACTTGTTTGGTGATGTTCCAGCATTGTTTTTGGTAGCAATTGTCCTTGGCTTTTTAGCGCCCCGCAAAGTGGTGTCAAGTACATGAGCCGGTATGGAATGTCTGTACATCTCTTGCAATTGAAGATATAAGCAAAGGCGATCGCTCTTTGAAGTTAGAATTGATGGCGATCGCTGCTAAAATTTAAACTACAACTATTGTGTGGCATCAATTTGGTGTGATTTTGGGGGAAAGGGTGCGATCGTTAGAGATATGCTTCTCTTAAAAAGATTGCATAATTTTCCCTTACCGTCATTGTATGGGGATGATCTACACCTAAAATACGTTCATAAATTGTCAAAGCTTGCTGATACAGAGGTTTGGCTTCGCCGTAGCGTCCTGTAAATTCGTAGAGTGCCGCAAGATTGTTCAGGCTAGCCGCGACATTAGGATGCTTGTCTCCTAGTAAGTGTTTTATCAGATCCAAAGCTTGCTGATACAGAGGTTCAGCTTCGCTGTAGCGTCCTGTAAAACAGTAGAGTGCTGCGAGATTGTTCAGACTAGTGGCGACATTGGGATGATTGTCTCCCAGTAAGCGTTTGCTTAGTTGCAAAGCTTGCTGATGCAGAGGTTCGGCTTTGCTGTAGTGTCCTGTATAACAGTAGAGTGTTGCGAGATTGTTCAGGCTAATGGCGACATCAGGATGATTATCTCCCAGTAAGCGTTTTACCAAATCCAAAGCTTGCTGATAGAGGGGTTTGGCTTCGCTGTAGCGTCCTGTAGAACAATAGAGTTCTGCGAGATTGTTCAGGCTAATGGCGACATCGGAATGATTGTCTCCCAGTAAGCGTTTTCTCAGTTCCAAAGCTTGTTGATAGAGGGGTTCGGCTTCGCTGTAGTGGCCTGTAGAACGGTAGAGTTCTGCGAAATTGTCCAAGATAGTGGCGACATCGGAATGATTGTCTCCCAGTAAGCGTTTTACCAAATCCAAAGCTTGCTGAAAGAGGGGTTCGGCTTCGCTGTAGCGTCCTGTAGAACAATAGAGTGCTGCGAGATTGTTCAGACTAATAACGACATCAGGATGATTGTCTCCCAATAAGCGTTTTCTCAGTTCCAAAGCTTGCTGAAAGAGGGGTTCGGCTTCACTGTAGCGTCCTGTAGAACGGTAGAGTTCTGCGAGATTGTTCAGACTAATGGCGACATAAGAATGTTCTAAACCAAGACGATTTTTAGTGACTTTTTCACACTGCTGTAACCAAGGTTCTGCTTGCTGATAAAGTCCTTGACCTTGATAAAACCAGCTTAAGCCTGTGAAGGGACAAATTAAATCCTCGTCGCTGAGATATTGGGATAGGTGGGTTGCAACTTCTGCAATGTGGGAGATAAAGGGAGTGAAGTTGAAAATATCTTCACGGTTAGGCTGTTGAGGAATTTGCTTTGCCACCTTTCCCATCTGCGCTACAAAAGCAGTTTTCACCTCATCCGCCTCACTTGACTTATCCAATTTCATTTGGAAAAATTGCCGAATCAGTGGATGTAGACGATATATTCCTTTACTTTGCCATTGTATTAAATGTAGTTTCAGTAAATCACCTATGGCTTTATCGTTGAGTTCTTGTTTTTCGTCATCTTCTATCGCCTCAACAGAAAAAGGAATATCAGCCAAAGCATACAAACTCAGCCAGCAGCCTAAGCTTTGTGCATTTTCATCCAATTGTTCCCAACTCAATGCAAAAGCTTCAGCGACACCATATTCATAATGCATTAATGGGTTAGCTTTGGCTACTGCTTCATGTTCCAGTCGCTTTTTTTCTAGCCGCTTCAGCATTTTTTCCAGAGACAAATCTGGCATTGTATCCAGATATCGCCCCACCAACTCTAACGCCAAAGGCAAATATCCCAAGAATTTACAAATTTCTCTCGCAGCCCAAGGTTCGCTTTTAAGTCGTTCTCTGTCAATCAGCGATTTTAATAATTTCATCGCCGCCAATGGTTTTAGAACACCTAAAAGTAATTGCGGCAAAGTTCTATCAAACCCCAGGCGCGTTGTCAGCAATACTTTAAACCGGGGTGATTCTGGGGGTAGATAAGGCTGAACCTGTGTTTTGTAGTCGGTGACATCATCAAAAACCAGCAGCACTTCACCTTGTTGCCAATTCTGCCAACAGTATCTCAGCCTATCTGCTAATTCCCAATCGTCCGGTGCAATGAGTTTAAATTTCAATTGGGCAAATCTGAGAATCTGAATTCCGACATCTATTCCCTGTGCTGATAACCAGCAAACCCCACCTTGATATTTCTGCAAATGCTGTTTGGCGTATTGGGTAGCAAGTTCAGTTTTGCCTACTCCACCCATACCCGCCACAGCTACAATTGCAACTTGCCGAGATATTTGTAATTGCTCGTGCAGTTTTAGTAGTTCCGCCTCACGTCCCACAAATTTTTCAAATGGGACAGAAGGGGGAATATTTTGATGAATTTCTTTAATTGTGGGGTGGGCATCTTGCCCGCCATTATATTTGTTTGTCAAACAAGCCCGTAACTTTTCTAGCTTACCGCGACTGTTAGAAGTGGCTAATTCAGGATAACTCTTGGCAAACTTTTCATACACTTCAGCCATCCGCTTTTTAACAGCAGCAACACCAATGTTTAACTCGCTGGCAACTTTTGCCTCACTATTGCTTGATTTTTCAGTCTTCAACCGCTCTATAAAAGCTGCCTTTTCCTCCAAGGACAAGTCATGATTTGCGGCTTCTTGTTCTAGAAAATCACGCCATTGCATAGACAGCTTGTAAGATTTCTACTTAATTCTACTTAAGTTTCTACTTCTAGGCAATCTCCTCTTCTTCTGGCAGAAATACCATTTGCATAGAAACATTTAGAAGAAGTTCAGCCATGAAAACCGTTTTACTCAACGCCAATCAAACCACTCAAACTTCGCCATTAATCCCCGCCTCGCCAACATCGGTAGAAAATCCATCTACTTGGATGCGAGATGGATACAGTCCCACTGAAATCATCCTCGCGGCGGCAATTTTAACTTCATTGTCGATTGGGGGAATTGGTACAGTGATTGTGGCAATTACGGGTTTAGTTAAAACTTTAGTGCCTGTAATGGTAAGCCCAACAAAGGAAAAAAAGAAGTAAACCACGTCTATCTTGAAACCTGTAGTTCTTCTTTGATGAAAAAGATTTGCCCTCATCCCCCAACCCCTTCTCCCCAAGGGAGAAGGGGAGCTAGAATTTCAAAGTCCCTCTCCCATATCTGGGAGAGGGATTTAGGGTGAGGGCGAAAACTAGGGTTCTCAACTTAGATGAAGTTTAGTCAACTTAAAGGCTGTTTTCTTCCTGCCCTTTAACTTCTACTTTTCCTGATAAAGTTTTAAGTCGGGCAAGCTTAAACAAAAAGTAAGCATTGTGAATGCATTAGCTTGCATTGCGAATGCATCGACTTGCATTGCGAATGCATCGACTTGCACTGTGAATGCATCAACTTGCATTGTGAATACATCGGCTTGCATTGCGAATGCATCAGCTTGCATTGTGAATGCATCGGCTTGCATTGTGAATGCATCTTGCAGAGTATATTAAAATACACTTAAACAATCAAATGAACGAATTACAAGCAATTTTAGAAGGCTTTGAGTCAAGTCAAAAAATTGGTGAAATTACTTTCCTTGCCACTGTAGTCAAAACTCAAGGTTCAACTTATCGCCGACCAGGTGCTAAAATGCTGATGACAAATACAGGTCGCATGGTCGGAACAATCAGCGCTGGTTGCTTAGAAAACGACGTATTTGAACATACTCAACAACGAATGTCAGACGGACAACCAATTGTTGTTACTTACGATAGTACCGCTTCTGAAGATATTCTGTGGGGCTTTGGTTTGGGGTGTAATGGGATAGTGCAAGTTCTCATCGAACGTCTTGAGCGAGAAAATACACCAAATGCGATCGCTTTTACACAAGAATGCTTTAATAAAAAACATTTGGGTATTATTGCTACAGTCTTCGCCTTTGAAGGCGCAGTCAAGGT
The DNA here is from genome assembly GCF_043099735.1 of Nostoc sp. C117. Lineage (NCBI taxonomy): Bacteria > Bacillati > Cyanobacteriota > Cyanophyceae > Nostocales > Nostocaceae > Nostoc > Nostoc sp. C117. The sequence continues at coordinate 6,736,247 of NZ_CP170991.1, read as the reverse complement.
CAAACTTGGGTCGCGCTTATTGCTATATCCAAATGGTAAAATGCTGACTGACATCAAAGATGCCAATTTAATTCAATCTCTGCTTGCAGATAGTCAAGCAGCCTTTGCTAATCAAAAGTCAACGGTAAAGAAATATCAGTTACCTTTAGGCAGTGCAGAAGTTTTCATCGAAGTCATCCAACCACCTACACATGCAGTAATATTTGGTGCAGGTTATGATGCTGCACCAGTAGCCCAGTTTGCTCAAGCATTAGGTTGGGAAGTTACTATAGTCGATTGTCGAGCTAATGAGGCAACTAAGGCGCGATTTACTATGCCTTGTGATGTTATTCTTAGTCGCCGAGAAATTGTACATAAACAGGTATTTATAAATGCCCACACAGTTGCTGTAGTGATGACGCATAATTATCTTGACGACGGAGAAATTTTGAAAATGTTGCTGCCATCTCCTGCACCCTACATAGGAGTTTTAGGCCCAAAGCTGCGTACTGAAAGATTGCTAGAAGATTTACGTCTGCAAGGAATAGATTATACTACAGAACAATTAAAAAGATTACATAGCCCAATTGGGATGGACATTGGAGCAGATACACCTGAAGAAATAGCGATCGCTATTATTGCAGAAATTCAAGCAGTGCTAACAAATCGCAGTGGTAATTTTTTAAGAAATCGCCATCAACCAATTCACCAACACGATGAAACCAACTTAAACTTGCTACTTACCACATAGTTTTTATGACTGCTATATACAATGAAAAATCAACCATAGCCATTATGATTCTTGCTGCTGGTGCATCTACACGGATGGGTACACCAAAACAACTACTGCTTTACCAAGGGCGTAGCTTTTTGCAATATACTACAGAAATGGCGATCGCTTCAGTTTGTCAACCTGTGGTAGTAATTCTTGGAGCAAATGCAGAACAGATTTATCCCGTAATTAAGCAACTTCCTGTTAAAGTAGTTAAAAACTTGGATTGGTCTTATGGAATGAATACTTCAATCAAGAGCGGTATTGAAGTGTTAAATAATCTTCCGCAAAAAATAGAAGCAGTAGTGATTACACTTTGCGATCAACCATTTCTTTCTCACCAAATTATTAATCAACTTGTTGATACATATTATTCAACAAAAAAACCGATTATTGCTTGCGAATATGCAGGGACATTGGGTGTACCTGCTCTATTTAATCAGAGATTTTTTTCAGAACTTGCTGGTTTGAAAGAAACTTCAGGAGCCAAAAAAGTTATTAATAATAATCTTAATGAAGTGTTTTCTATTCCTTTTCCTCAAGGTAAAATCGATATTGATACACCAAAAGATTATGAACAATTCCTATCAATTATTCGAGCAAAAAACTAATATCATGTCCGTTTCATTATAAGCTAATGTGCTTTTCTAAATTTTGACGTTATGTGGAAAAGCTAACGAAAAATCTAACCCCCTAACCCCCTCTTCCCTACGATGAAAGGGGCAGCAAAACTCCCCTCTGGGCTTGCCTAACGGCAGACTAACGCCAAGGTAGAGGAGTTTTCCAGGATTACTAAATTGGTGTTCTACGGGGGTTAGGTTACGGAGACTTAGATGTTAGAAAAAATACTTTTAAAATATCCTCTTCACAATAAGCTGTACCTCACTTTGGTGTAGCCTCTTATAGAGAAGTTGCAATCTGCTGTATATGGTGATTCGCAGCCTGGTAAGGTGCTTTTTCAAAGCTACTAAACTTTTTGGTGTATCTCAGTTGCTTAGCCCTGTTATGTCACTCTCGGAAAACAATAATTGAAGCAAGATTCTAAAACTTTTATTGAGTCAAGCTTTGAGACATTATTTTCTAACAGAAACTAAAATTTATAGCCAAAAACCCAAAAGCAAAGCTCTCAAAGGCTTTCAGGCATTGGCTTCTCCCAAAGTGACAGAACAGGGTTAGTAAATGCTATGAGTTCATCAAATATAATCTTTCTAATGCAGGACTACACGTCCTCCAATTTATGTTCTCTTTCTAAATTGTTCCTCTTTCTGATTCAAATACATATGTCTTCAGTAAGGTAAAACTCTAAATATATATTTGATAAGGTTAGTTATGAAAGCAATTAATTGCAATTGGAGTTAATAATGACATATACACAAACTAGCGATCCAACTATTCGTCAAAATGTTGAAGCTTGGCAAAAATTAGATGTGGATCAACAGCTCGCTTTGTTTTGGTTTATCTATAAAGAAATGGGTAGTTCAATTACTCCAGCCGCTCCGGGTGCTAGCACTGTTTCCCCAGAAATTGCTGAAGGTTTATTTAATCAAGTTAAAGAATTAACCCACGAAGAACAATTGCAAGTTCAGCGCGATCTAATTAACAAAGTAGATACCCAAATTTCTCGTGAATATGGTTCTTTGGGTGATACAACCAAGCTACTTTTTTGGTATCGATTATCTCAAGGTATGGACAATGGTAGTATCATTCCTGTACCCGATGATTATCAACTTCCGTCAGAATCTCAAGCATTGTTTAGTAGAATTCAAGGATTAGACTTTGAGCAACAGATTACTCTTTTCCGTGATTATGTTTCGCCAATGGGTGCCGAAGCAAAATCAGGTGCAGAAATTTAGGAAGAAATTTAGGAATTTTTAACTAGCATTTGGAAATTTTGACGTTCCTTTAAGCTACCCAGAGTAATCTGATTTGATTTCGAAAAATTACTTAGCTTAGCTAGGGAAGTCCAGTTAAAAAAACATCGCATCTTAGGGGCGCAGGGTTTTGTGTCCCTAATCATTTTCTATTTAAAAGCTGATATAATCCAATAGCTTTGGTTAAGCGTTATTGGTGTAGATGATTGGTCTTTGAAGACGCGATAAATTGCGTCTCTACATGAGGTTTTTAGTTTTATCTGAATTGTATTTTAATAAAATATTTAATAATTTCATCAATACATTACTAATATAAATTCCCCCAGATGAAGTAATACAAATTATTAATCATAGAAACTAAGGGACTTCCAGAAAATAAATTATCCCATTTTCATAGTGGCAGATTCATTCTTCTCGGCCTCCTCGGCATACACAACGATCCAATATTTTTTTACTTGGAAATCCCTAATCTGGAGTAAGGGCAAAACGTTTTTATGCCCTTACGGCAACGATAATTAACTTTGTTTAATCACTGCTTGATAGCGACCTAAAGCAATTAAAGGAAAGTATTGTTGATACATATGATACTTGAGATAAAAATGGCAAGGAAAACCAGTGCCTGTAAAGTCTGCCTCAAACCAAGTACCGTCCGGCTGTTGAGTTGCCACAAGGTAAGCAATTCCTCGCTCAATGGACTCCAAAGCTAACTTACCAGTTGCTTCACCTGCTGCCAAGAGGCCAATTAAAGCCCAAGCGGTTTGAGATGCAGTACTATTTCCTTTTCCTTTGAGGCTGGGATCGTCATAGCTGCGACAAGTTTCACCCCAACCACCATCGGAATTTTGACATACCAATAACCAAGCGGCTCCTCGTTCTATGCTCAGTTTATGCCTTTGAGGATTAATCAATGCTAAAGCTGAAAGGACGCCACTAGTACCGTAAATGTAATTTACACCCCAACGCCCAAACCAACAGCCTTCTGTTTCTTGTTCATTCAAAAGATAAGTCAGCGATCGCTCTAAATTATCACTATCAATGGACAAATCACAAGCACCGAGCATTTCTAATACTCTAGCGGTGACATCTGCGGTGTTTGGATCGATCATCGCTTTCAAGTCTCCATAAGGGATGGAGTTGAGCCAATCTTGATCGTTGTCCAAATCAAAAGCAGCCCACCCGCCTGGTTTACATTGCATAGATGCAATCCAGTTTAAAGCACGGGCGATCGCCGCTTGCTTAATTTTTTCATTAGGCAGTTTCGCTAAATCTAGTGCCATCACCACCACAGCCGAATCGTCTACATCGGGATAAAAGCGATTGTCAAACTCAAACGCCCAAGCCCCTGGTTTTCCCTGGTGATTTTTGACAGCCCAATCTCCGTAATCTAAAATTTGCTTTTGCAGCAACCATTCTCCAGCCTTTACCACTGCCGGATGATCTGGTACAAAACCAGATTCTACCAAGGCACGCATTGCCCAAGCTGTATCCCAAACAGGTGAAACACAGGGCTGTACCCGATAGCTATTCTCTGTTTCAATGACAAAGTTATCAATTGCTTGCAACCCTCTTTCCACAATGGGGTCGTTTTGGCCATAATTCAGACACCGCAAAGCCAGCATTGAATTCAGCATCGCCGGAATAATACCGCCCCAGTCCCCTGTAGCTTCTTGACGCTCTAAAACCCATTTTTCAGCGGCTTTGATGCCTTCTTGGCGGAAGGGTACTAAATTGAGGCTTTCTGCCAACTTGAACCCGCGATCGAGGGTGAGGAATAAATCTGTCCAATCGCCACTTTGGGGTAATTCCCATTGGACGCGATCGATACCTTCAACGTATAGTTCATCTAGGTTGATAGTTGGGTCGGTGATAAAAATCGGCTTGCGATCGCAGACAATTAGTAATGGCACTGTGCTAGAACGCGCCCAACTAGACATCTCATAAATATTAACTGGGAAAGCGTTGGGCAATAGCATTATCCAAGGTGGTAACGAGGGAATACCGCGCCAGTTGTAACAGCCAATCAAGGCTAAGTGCAACTTGGTAAAAATCCGAGTTTTGCTGATACCTCCGTGTTCCAGAATAAACTTTCGCGCCCGAACCATTGCCGGATCTGTTGCTGGCACACCCAGCAGTCTCAACGCCATGTAGGCTTCAACTGAGGTGCTAAGTTCTCCACCATCACCGTAGAAAAGCTCCCAGCCACCATGCTCCCGTTGCTCTTGACGCAGGTAGGCTGCAACTTTGTGCAAAGATCTTGTTTGGTCTGTTCCCCAAATCTTATGCAAAAGGACGACTTCAGCAGTGATAGTCACATTAGATTCCAACTCTGCCCACCAGTAACCTGCCGGATTTTGAATTGAAAGCAGATATTCTTGGCTAGCTGCGATCGCCTCTGCGATTTCCTTGACTTTTACCCTGTCTTGTGTTTGCATCTAATACCGTTCAACCTCAACACTCAACACTAGTTATGAACACGACACCACAGTAAAAAAAATTATTTTCCTCTATGAATAGACATAGTATTCTGTCTGAGTCACTGAGAATTTGCAATAGATCATTCTTTTTTTTGAATTTTGAATTGGAGCGAAGCGACAGTCATGGGTGTAATTGTATTAGGATTGATGCTTTTATCCTTGACAATTTGGTTAGGATTACTATGTTTTCGGGGGCAGTTTTGGCGCTTAGACCAGCAATTAGAAATTACAGAAACTCAGCTAGAATCGTTACCTGTAGTTTGTGCCGTCGTTCCAGCCCGTAACGAAGCTGAGTTAATACCAACTAGTTTGCGATCGCTCTTACTTCAAGATTATCCTGGTTCTTTCAACGTGTTTTTAGTAGACGATCGCAGCACAGACCGGACAGCAAATTTTGCCGAAGGTGTTGCCCACGCTGTAGGAAAACCCCAGCAGTTGCATATTATCTCAGGCGTTTCACTACCTTCTGGTTGGTCTGGCAAACTTTGGGCGGTTGAACAAGGTATACAGAACGCTAGTAAATTCGCACCTGACTATTTTTTCCTCACCGACGCAGATATCGAACATGACGTTAGTAATCTCCGCCGACTTGTTGCGAAAGCCGAGCAGGAAAATTTAGACCTGGTTTCGGTAATGGTGCGACTCAGGTGTGAAAGCTTTTGGGAAAAACTTTTAATTCCGGCTTTCGTCTTTTTCTTCCAAAAACTCTATCCCTTCTGCTGGGTGAATAATCCCAATAATCCCACAGCCGCTGCTGCTGGGGGATCTATTCTGATTAGCCGTGAAGCTTTAGAGCGAATCGGGGGTATTCAAGTGATTCGCCAAGCTTTAATTGACGATTGCACTTTGGCGATGGCGGTTAAGAAGAGCAGGGGAGCAAGGGAGCAGGAGAGCAGGGGAAACAAAGAAAATAACCATGCCCACAATGCTCAATACCCAATCCCAAGCCAAGGGCGTATCTGGCTAGGATTGAGTAGCTTGACTCGTAGTTTGCGCCCTTATGATTCGCTGGCGACGATTTGGGATATGGTTGCTCGTACTGCCTATACCCAACTGAATTATTCTCCATTACTACTATTGGGAACTTTAGTAGGAATGCCTCTAATTTATTTAGCTCCACCTGTATGTGTAATTCTAGGTGCAGTTTGGAGCAATTGGGCGATCGCATTTACAGGTTTATTAGGATGGTTGTTAATGACTTTTGCTTACTACCCCACGATCCGCTTTTATAAATGTTCTCCGTGGTTAGCTTTTAGTTTACCTGCGATCGCTTTTCTCTATACCCTGATGACTCTAGATTCAGCCCTACGACACTGGCAAGGGCGCGGCGGCGCTTGGAAAGGAAGAGTTTATCCCGTAAAATAAAACTAAGCTAAAAGTGGTTGCTCAAAAGATTAATGAAGGTGCGATCGAGAAAATACCAGGTGTTATTCTCCAAGCGCAAATGATTAGTCAATTATTAAGTGCAGCCCTCGAAGGGCGATCGCTTATCTGGGTTTGGTCTATTTGGCAGGAAATAATCTGGATTTGGGGATGGTCATTAACAGGTAGTTTACTGGCTTACTACATTCGACCGTGGTTTTATTTAGCAATTGCAACTCCAATTGCGATCGCCAGCCTTTACGGAGTATGCCTTGTTGTTATAATCCATTACAGCGCTTGGATACCACTAGTTCCCTCAGCGATCGCCTTAATTATTAGTATTATCCTAATTGCTTACTGCATAAGGAATTTTCCCCGCTCTCGCGTACCATCACGATCCGCGTTACCCCACCCTAACCCTCCCCGTATGTATTGGGGAGGGAACTGGATTTCTTTTTTCCCCCCTTTCCAAGGGGGGATTAAGGGGGGTAATTCGACTTGTGTATACACGGTAGCTTTATAAGGGGGGATTAAGGGGGGTAATTTGACTTGTGTGTACACCGTAGCTTTATAAGGGGGGATTAAGGGGGGTAAAATGCCTGTGGGATAAGCCAAATAAGCTTAATTTGAGAGCTATTAGCAATGCTGTGCCCTTACGAAAGATGTGGGTTTTCAACATTATCTATATTTGGCATTTCTTGTGAATGCGTAAGTCCTACAGATAAGCCATTTCTAACTTCAGTTAACACCACTAGAGGTTGCCTCTCTACTACTCACAGGTTCAACAGGCAATGGTTGAGCGGCTTTCAACACCACATCCAGCAACCCTGGAAATAGCACCTCTAAATCTTCACGCCGCAGAATATTAATGTGATGTGTCCCTTCTTTACGTGTCAAGACTACTCCCGACTCCCGCAAAATCTTAAAGTGATTGGACATCGTAGACTTAGCGATCGCAAAATCAAATCTGGCACAGCATTGTTCCCCCTCACAAGCCAGCAGCCGTACAATCTCTAGCCGCACTGGATCGCCCAATGCATACAACACTCCCGGTAAAGAAATATTTTTTCTATCTGGATGATAAAGGAATCTCATGGTTGCATTATCTCATCAGGTGGCATATATTTTTATTATTCGATATTATCGAATTATAGAATTATATCAGGAAGGCAATTTATGTCATCCATTACAAATGTCACAGAAGCCACATTTAAGCAAGAAGTATTGGAAAGTGCAATTCCAGTCTTAGTAGACTTTTGGGCGCCGTGGTGCGGTCCTTGCCGGATGGTGGGTCCAGTTGTCGATGAAGTTGCTGCTGAATACGAAGGACAGGTAAAATTTGTGAAGCTGAACACAGATCAAAATCCGACTGTCGCCAGCCATTATGGAATTCGCAGCATTCCCACACTCATGGTTTTTAAAGGAGGTCGTCAGGTCGATACTGTGGTAGGAGCAGTCCCAAAAACTACCTTGAATAAGACCTTAGCACAGCATCTTTAGATCTAAGTAAAGGGTATGGGGCATGGGGAAGAGGATGAGGAGCAAAAGAGATGGGGTGCTGAGCAGAAAGACTTACTACAACTTCTCATAGTGCCCCTCTGCCCCTGGGTCACTGAGCGTAGTCGTTCGCGCAGCGTCTCCGACAGGAGAAGTGCTGCACCTCCGCCCCACCTCCCCCACTCCCAGAGCAAATTAACGGGGAAAGAGCGAAATGGACTTGAAATTACATGGGAAATCTGCGCTAGTCAGTGGCTCAACCGCAGGGATTGGTTTAGCGATCGCCCTTGGATTGGCTCAAGAGGGTGTATCAGTGATTATCAACGGTCGTTCTGAAAAAAGAGTAGCAGATGCGATCGCTAAAATCCAGCAAAATATACCTGAAGCGAAAGTTTCTGGGGTTGTGGCTGATGCAACCACAGCATCAGGGGTAGAGGAACTGTTTCAAAAAGTTCCTCACGTTGATATCCTGATTAACAATGTCGGTATTTATGAGCCAAAAACCTTTTTTGAGATTACCGATCGAGACTGGTTAAAGATATTTGAGGTTAACGTTCTCAGTGGAGTCCGTTTGAGTCGGCAATATCTGCAAAAGCAGCTAGAGCAAAACTGGGGGCGGATAATTTTTATCTCCAGTGAATCTGGCATTCAGATTCCGGTGGAAATGATTCACTACGGCACAACTAAAACAGCCCAGCTAGCCATTGCAAGAGGTTTAGCAGAAATGACTGTTGGTACTGGAGTGACGGTAAATTCCGTCCTTCCGGGGCCAACGCGTTCAGAAGGCGTTGAGGAGTTTATCACCAACCTAGCCCATGAACGTGATATTGAGGCAGCCCAAGTTGAGGCAGAATTTTTTCAAAATGTCCGTCCAACTTCTTTAATTAAACGCTTTGCAACGCCTGAAGAAGTAGCAGCGATCGTAGTTTATCTTTCCAGTCCCCTAGCTTCAGCAACAAATGGTGCAGCTTTGCGGGTAGATGGTGGCGTTATTCGGTCGATTGTTTAATCTGGGGACTGGAGACTGGGGATTGGGGATTGGGGACTGGGGAATGAAGTTCAAAGACTCGTCAGCGAGTATCAAAGACTCATTCACCAGTATTAAAGACTCGTCAGCGAGTATTAAAGACTCATCCGCAATGCCCAATGGTCAATTCAAAACTAAATTTGGAGATATAACCAATGACTACTGATATCAACTTATTTTCTACTTACCGATTAGGGGATCTGGAATTACCAAACCGGATAGTGATGGCACCTTTAACGCGAAATAGGGCAGGTGAGGGAAACGTACCACACCAACTCAATGCTACCTACTACGCCCAACGTGCTACCGCCGGACTGATTATTTCGGAAGCCACACAGGTGACTCCTGAAGGACAAGGCTATCCCTATACACCAGGGATTCACTCACCAGAACAGGTGGAAGGATGGAAATTAGTAACTGATGCGGTGCATCAAAAGGGAGGGAGAATTTTTCTGCAACTATGGCACGTAGGCAGAATTTCTCATCCTGACTTACAACCAAATGGAGCTTTACCTGTGGCACCTTCTGCCATTGCTCCCAAAGGTGAAGCTTCAACTTATCAGGGATCAAAACCCTTTGTGACTCCTCGGGCTTTAGAAACTTCAGAAATACCGCAGATAGTAGAACAGTATCGTCAGGGAGCGGCAAATGCCCTGGCGGCTGGGTTTGATGGCGTGGAAATTCACTCAGCTAATGGTTATTTAATAGATCAATTTCTCCGAGATGGCACCAATCAGCGCACAGATAAATATGGGGGTTCCATTGAAAATCGCACTCGATTTCTGTTGGAGATAACAGAAGCGGTAACTAGTGTATGGGATTCTAACCGAGTCGGAGTACGTTTTTCTCCCAGTGGGACTTTTAATGATATCCGTGACTCCAATCCTCTGGAGACATTTGGTTATGCGGCTCAAGCATTGAACCAGTTTAATTTAGCATATCTGCATATTTATGAGGCAACAGAGGCAGACATCAGACATGGCGGGATAATTGTACCCACTAGTCATATACGCGATCGCTTTACAAATACACTCATCGTCAATGGTGGCTATACTCGTGAAAAAGGCGATACTGTATTGGCAAACAAAGCAGCCGATTTAATCGCTTTTGGTACATTATTTATATCAAATCCCGATTTACCTCGACGTTTGGCTTTGAATGCACCACTCAATGAACCCAATCAAGCAACCTTTTATGGTGGTGGTGAAAAGGGATATACAGACTATCCATTTTGGCCAGATCTTAGCGAACAAGTAGCCAAATCATAATTTGTAGAATTATTCAGTCATTACTCAATTATCAGGAGAATCTCATGAGTCCCATCACTCAAATTCAACCTTTAGATGTACCAACTGCGATCGCTCAACGTCGTTCAATCAAAACTTTTAAATCAGACCCGATAGCTCCAGAACTGCTCAAACAATTGGTAGAGTTAACTGTGGCGGCGCCCAGTAGCTATAATATCCAGGACTGGCAAATTATTCTTGTGCAAGATGAAGCGCAAAAGGCAGCATTGTCAGCGGCATCTTTTAATCAACAGCAAATTGTTCAAGCACCTGTAACCTTTGTCTTTGCCGCCGATCCTAACGCAGGCGAACAAAACTTAACCCCAGTTCTTGAAGAGGGACTCCAGACTGGAGCATGGAATGAAGGTACGGTAAACTACTTTAAAACCGCCGTCCCACAATTTCAAGCAGGGCTAGGCGAAAAGCGACGCGAATACGCCATCAAAGATGCGATTATTGCCGCTACCCATTTGGTGTTAGCAGCAGAAAGTCTGGGATTATCCACTTGTTTTATGAACGGTTGGATTGAGGATCAAGTAAAACAAGTGATTGGTGCCCAAGATAATCCCGATTTAGCGATCGCTGTTTTAGTTCCCGTAGGCTATGCAGCCGAACCACGCTTGAATCCCGGTCGTTTACCATTCTCTCACAACGTCTCTGTAGACAGAATCGGTAACGCATATAGCTAAATTGGGCATGGGGCATTGGACATAGGGCATTGGGCATGGGGAAGAGGAGAAAAGTTTGCTGCAATTTCTCCCCCGCCCCTCTGCCCCTCCGCCCCTCTGCCCCTCCGCCCTTCTGCCCCATTCCCCACTCATGTCCTTACCCTCATTCCTAGCGCGTCGATCGCTCCACTATGGCTGGCTCGTCGCGGGTTTAACATTTCTAGCTTTGTTGGTAGCAGCGGGAATTCGCTCTGCTCCGGGAGTTTTTATAGTGCCTCTGGAACAGGAATTCGGCTGGAGTAGAGCTACTATATCTTTGGCAATCTCTCTAAATTTGCTACTTTACGGGTTGATTGGTCCTTTTGCGGCCACAATCATGGAACGGATCGGCATTCGCCGGATGATGGTGTTTTCACTGGCTGTCATTGCGATCGGTGTCGGTTTAACTACTTTGATGTCAGCATCATGGCAGTTAGTCTTGCTGTGGGGTGTAGTTGTCGGGTGTGGTAGCGGAGTTATCGCCTTGGTTTTGGGGGCAATTGTTGTCAATCGATGGTTTTTTGAAAGGCGGGGTTTAGTTCTGGGCATCTTGACTGCGAGTACTGCTACCGGACAACTGGTGTTTTTGCCGATGCTGGCGTCAGTTAGCGATCGCTTTGGTTGGCGAATTGCGGCTCTCGGTCTTAGTGGTGCAGCGCTTTTAATTATTCCTCTGATTGCTGCCTTTATGCGCGATCGACCGGCAGAAATCGGTTTGCGACCCTTTGGCGACAAAAGCGAAACTGCCGAAACATTACAGCCAAAAGCAAATTCCATCGCCTCCACCCTCAACGCCCTTTGGCTGGGAATGCATAACCGCGACTTCTGGCTGTTATTTGGTAGCTTTTTTATCTGCGGTGCCAGCACCAATGGCTTAATTGGGACTCACCTAATTCCTGCTTGTATCGACCACGGTATCCCGGAAGTCAAGGCTGCTGGTCTTTTGGCAATCATGGGACTATTCGATTTTTTTGGTACTACTATGTCGGGTTGGCTATCTGACCGCTGGAACAATCGCTACTTATTGTTTTGGTACTACGGATTGCGGGGTTTGTCTTTGATTTTCTTACCCTTCAGTTTCAATTTTTCCTTTTATGGACTTTCTGTGTTCGCCGTTTTCTATGGACTTGATTGGATTGCCACTGTACCCCCGACAGTGCGTCTTGTAGCCAATACTTTTGGGAAAGAAAATGTCGGCGTGATGTTCGGCTGGATTGTCGCAGGACATCAAATTGGTGCAGCCACAGCAGCATTCGGAGCTGGGGTGTTAAGAACGTGGATGGGTAGTTATTTCCAAGCGTTTATTTTATCGGGTGTTTTATGCTTAATTGCCGCAGTCTGTGTACTGCAAATTGGTCAAACTCCCAACCGCAGGGCGGAATTAAAAATTAAAAATTAATACAGCGTAAGGGTTTCGTTAATCTAGAATTAGTGTTTGACTTACGCCATACTGGGCATGATGGGGTCAATCTAAAATTATGGCAACAACAACAGCATTGATAGTGGGAGCGGGTAGTGGACTAAGCGCCTCTTTAGCCCGCTTATTTGCCAAAGAAGGATTTACTGTGGCTTTAGCGGCTCGGCAAATTGAGAAACTGACTCAGCTAAGTAGTGAAATTGGGGCGGTGAGTTTCGCGGCTGATGCTTCTAAACCAGATGAGGTGGAACAGTTATTTATTGATGTTGAAAATCGACTAAGTTCGCCAAATATCGTGATTTATAACCCTAGTTTTCGGGTGCGGGGACCTCTGATTGAACTAGACCCTGCTGGGGTGGCAAAAACTCTCGATGTGACTGCCTATGGTGGCTTTCTGGTTGCCCAAGCTGCTGCCAAACGGATGTTGCATCAGGGTGGTGGTGCTATTTTCTTTACCGGAGCTTCAGCCAGTGTTAAGGGTTTTCCTGAGTCTGCTCCCTTTGCAATGGGGAAATTTGCACTGCGGGGTTTGGCTCAGAGTATTGCTAGGGAACTGGGACCAAAAAATATCCATGTGGCGCATTTCATCATTGATGGTGTAATTCGTTCAGCAGTCCGCCCAGATCCAGTGGATAATACTGATAGTACTCTCGATCCGGATGCGATCGCCCAAACTTATCTCAATATCCTCCGGCAACCCCGCAGTGCTTGGACATGGGAAGTAGAACTACGACCGTGGGTAGAGAACTTCTAGCCAAGACAATTGTTACAAAAATAGTTTTGAAAGTATGAAAATTGATTTTGGTGCAACTGCTGCTGATTACGCAAAACACCGCGCTGGCTTTCCCAGTTCATTATTCAACAAATTGTCTGAATATGGTATCGGTTTACCAGGACAAAATATTGTTGACCTGGGTACAGGAACAGGAACACTAGCGCGGGGTTTTGCGGATAGAGGTGCTTACGTGATTGGCATCGACCCATCAGTATCACTTCTAGAACAAGCCAGACAGTTAAGCGAATCTGCCCAAATCAAAGTAGATTATCGAGTCGCAACGGCGGAGAATACTGAGTTACCCGACGCCAGTGCTGATGTAGTCACAGCGGGACAATGTTGGCATTGGTTTGACCGTCCGCGTGCTGTCAAGGAAGTTACCCGCATCTTGAGAGCGTATGGCACCCTCGCGATCGCTCATTTTGATTGGATACCTTTAAAAGGTAATGTCGTTGAAGCAACGGAACAACTCATCAAGGCTCATAATCCAGCCTGGAATTTAGCCGGCGGTACTGGATTGTATCCCCTGTGGTTACAAGATATTGGCGAAGGCGGATTTCGAGACATCCGCACATTTTCTTACGATGTATTTGTGTCTTATAGCCACGAAGATTGGCGGGGACGAATTCGTGCTAGTGCTGGTGTAGGAGCCAGCTTAACACCAGAAAAGGTAGAAGTATTTGATCAAGAATTAGCGGTATTACTCGAAACAAAATATCCTACACCAATTATGCAAGTTCATCATCGAGTTTGGGCAGCGATCGCTAAATCACCCCAACCTTAACAATTAAAAATTAAAAATTAAAAATTAAAAGTACATTAGCTTGGCAATAAGTTTTACCGCTTATGGTTTGCTACTCACAACCAGGATCGCAGAAGCGGGAATTTCAATTCCATTATCTGTGGCGTATTTCTTTGCTCCCTCGATAATCTCATTCTCGATATTGTGGCGTTGTTCCGGAGTTTGCATCGTCAGAATTGACCCAAGACGTGCCGAACTTGCAACAATCGTTGGCATCACATCTTGAGGTGTAGAGAAAGTCCACTTGATAGGCAATTCGCTGACAGACACCGATATGAATCCGCTGGTACTCAAGACCTTTTTACATTCCTCGGCGTCGCCAAAGCGAAATAGCGGTGGTGCTGGAGGTAAATCCACCTCGATGATGCCGTGAGTCTGGACTGCTCCCAGAATTAGCGCCATGAAAGGATTGCGTGTTGGTGGCGTCCAGCAAGTGAAGGCATAGCGGCCTCCGGATTTCAGGACTCGCAAGGACTCAGCGATCGCTCTTTCTGGATCGGGAAAATGCAGGATGCCAAAGTTACAGACGATCGCCTCAAATTCCCCTGAATCAAAGGGAAGATTTTCAGCGTCCCCAACCTGGAATTCAGCTTCCGGACACCGCCATCGGGCAATAGCGATCATATTCTCGGTATAGTCTAATCCAGTAACGATCGCCCCACGTTTGACGGCGGCAGTACTGAGCCACCCAGTACCACAGGCGACATCCAGCAGTCGGCTATTATACCCGGTTTCTACGGCATCCAATATAGCTTCATTGACCTGAGAGGTTACCTGAGCGATCGCACGATCGTATTCTTCAGCCACCCTAGAGAACCCATTACGCTCAAACTGTTTGAATGCATCATCATTAATCGGAGGGTGAGCCGTCATTTTTTGCTCCTTTTTTCAAACTGATATATGCCAAGAATTACACAACTAATACATATATAGATTTTAGATATTTTACAAAAACTACTTTCGCACGAGTTCATCTCCAAGACAAGTATCATTTTATATCTAGTTCCAGGATTACAGGAGAGGCTAAGACAACTTCAATTGTTCGCGCAAAATTCCTTGAATTACTTGTTGTACAGCCAATGCACTCAAGCTACCATCTACCCGCGCAATTCGTGAGGGATATGATACTGCTAACTCTGCGTATCCTTGCTGAACGCGCCGATGAAAAGCGATCGCTTCTTGTTCAATGCGGTCTAGTCCTACTTCGTCTCCTCGTTTGCGAGACAGTCCCACCTCAACATCGACATCTAGCCAAATCGTTAGGTGACTTTCTAAGCCACCGGTAGCAATATAGTTAAGCTGATTGATTAAACTCATGTTCAGACCGCGACCATATCCTTGGTAGGCAATGGTAGAGTCTGTGTAGCGATCGCATAGAATATATTTCCCGGCGGCGAGATTTGGTTTGAGTTCTTGTTCGACGTGTTGCGATCGGTCAGCAGCATACAATAACAATTCTGTGACTTCTGCAACTGGTTTATCTTCTGCTTTTTCTAGTAACAAGCGGCGAAGATCTAAGCCTAACTCTGTTCCCCCTGGTTCACGAGTTACCACCACCGAAACACCCAGACTTTTCAACCATTGACAACAAAGTTGTATTTGGCTGGTTTTGCCACAGCCTTCCACCCCTTCAAATACAATTAATTTGCCATCCATGCTTTTTTAACTTCACTCTCAAGTATTAAGGGATTTTAACAATTTCCTATATTACAGTAGGGGATTAGTCATTGTTTATCGATGGAGGATTAACACTTAATGTTATGTTACCTTCCGGAAAGCGTTTTGCTGGCGGTCTAATCAATTATTCAGCAGAGTACTCGTATTTTCCACAATTTTGCTGTAATGTATTTATTCTGTCCGATTTTTTAGTACTCAACTCTGAGCTGTTACGCATTTAATTTGTACATTTACCTGATGACTGATGACTGATGACTGATGACCGAAAACCCGTCAACAGTCAACGATCGTCAAGAGTGTTTATATACTTTAGACGCGCATCAGCCGATCGCAGCATCTTAATAGATCTGGCTGAACCTTCTTGAAAGGCTACATCAGTCTCTCAAAGAATCGACGTTTAGATTCTCTTTTTTCATGACCACTTTTCCAAAGCTTTAGCAGATATGAAAATCATCAAAAAATCTGAAAAATTAACCCTGAGAAAGATGAAGGAAATGGAAGAAGCTGAGGATCAGGCTCTTCAAGCTGAGGGGGCTGATTTTTCCGAACCTGTGGTTGGGGAGAAACCAGAAATCATTCCAGAGTATAAAGAACCCAATTATATTCCACTGCGTGACAACCCTCTAGTTCAATCTGTTGGCAACTCAGGCTGGCAGCCCTCTGATATTTGGCGGGAGATGAGACTAGATAGTTTTTATGATGGATAGAGGAGTGTTTGCCCTAAAACAACTATGGCTATTAGCGGATTTCTTAATACAACCTGATACTTTACAAATATCCTTTGAAATTTTAGTACTACAGCATTCTACAAAAAGCCCTCAGGTATGAACTAAATGTCAAATAATGGCTGAAGAAAAATTAAATTTTTAATTGCTGCTTCTGAGTCAAACCCATTGCAATTCCTTTTTCGTAGTAAGCTGCTTCATTAATAAAAACAGGCCAAACTGTTGATTCTCCAGCGTAAACAATTGTTTCGTTATCAAAAGTGAGAAACATTGGATCTCCTCGATTCAGAGCTTGATAATCTTTGTCTTGAAGCTCTGGATGAATCATGCCAAAAATTGTTCCATCCTGCTTTTTGGGGTAGTCTACAACAGATAAATGGTGATAGATAACCAACATTTCGTCCGTTGAGAGAATTTCACCTTGGTTAAATCTTTCTAGATAGTCTAGAACTCCATGAATAAGTTGCTCTGTTTGTTGAAAAAGCGTTGCTTTTAAGATACCTTGGGCAATGGGACCAACCTCGATCGCAAAGCCTAATTCACACAGAGAATTCAGGAATGGATTCTCTGCAATTGATGGAAAAGAGCAGTAATAAATCTTAACCAAAGGATTCATCTGGCTCAGATAAGCAGCTAACTTTAAGTTTAAGGGATGATTGTTGACCAAAATAATTGTCAGACCCATATTAGCTGTAGTGCTGTGTAAGTCTAAGATGAAATCTGCTGGTTTATCCCCATTTGATGCTAACTTATTTTGAATTGATTTAGCTTGCAATTCTTCGTAACTGTTCAGAGTCGGGTTTTGTAATTCTTCCCTGAGAAAACAGCGGTTTAAATCTTTATCTAGATATCGCCTACCTGCTGCAAAAGCCCGAGGATTTGCTAACAAAGTAACTGTCTCAAAACTTGCTCTAGTAATCAAGTCGGGAAACTGGGCAAATTTTTCGATTAGGTAAGCTCCTGTAAACTCATTACCATGAGTTCCGCCGACAATTGCAACTCGATTAATTTGGTTCACGATAGGGGTTTTTAATGAGTATTATAAAGCGCCTACCTTGTTAATGCGATCGCGACCGTGTGGTTGTTCGAGATACGACATATCCGGACCATCGGGAACGATCCCACCAGGATTGAGTGGGAACAAGTTACCGTAATAGTCGCGTTTAACAGTTTCTACGTCGCAGGTGTCAGCAACACCTGGAAGTTGATATAAATCTCTCAGGTAAGCTCCCAAGTTATCATAGTCTCGAATTCGCCGCCGATTACACTTAAACAAGCCGTAATAGGCACTATCAAAACGAAATAATGTCGTAAATAAACGCACATCTGCAAGTGTAAGATTGTCCCCGCATAGGTATCGATTAGTCTGCAATGCAATTTCAATTTCATCGAGGGTAGCGAACAATTCATTACAGGCTTGATTATAGGCTTCTTGGGTTTGGGCAAAGCCGCAGCGATAGACGCCGTTATTTACTGCGTGGTAAATCTTCTCATTCCACCAATCAATTTTTTCTTTGAGTTCTACTGGATAAAGATCCAATGTTGGATTGTTGGCGAACTCGTTAAGTTGAGAGTTGAGCATGACAATAATTTCTGAACTCTCATTGTTAACGATGGTTTTTGTTTGGTTATCCCAGAGAATTGGAACTGTAACGCGTCCGCTGTAGCCTGGTTCTACCCGCTGATAGAATTCAACTAGTGTACGACAACCCTGTTCTTCTTCGTTGAATATCCAACCGCCTTCAATGGGAGAGGGAGAAACGATACACACTGATATTACCGCTTCAAGTTTTTTGAGCGATCGCACTACCAAAGTTCGATGCGCCCAAGGACAACCCAACCCAACATAAAGTTTGTAGCGCCCCGCTGCGGGTTGGTAAGGATTCCCCTCTTCGGTGCCGATGGAGTTACGGAACTGGCTATTAGGACGAATATACGCTCCCGATTTATTGGTAGGAGCGAGTTTTGACATCATTATCCGCCAAAGAGTCGTCCAAACAAACATTCCCAGCCAAATAATCAGTTTTGGAGGAAGTGAGCGGCCTTTCTTCTTTGGGAGATTTTTATCGTCATTGATTGGAGTTGAGTTGCTCATGGCCACAATCTTGGTTTGAGAGCGATCGACGTTACCACTGTATCAGCCGTTCAATTTTATAGTGGCTAGGTTTCCCAATACTTCTCGGTTAAGGGGAAAAGGGGAAAGGGAAAAGGGAAAGAAAAAACCTTTAACCCTTACCCTTTACCCCAAACCCGATTCCGAGTTAAAAATGCAAAACCCGAGAAGTATTGGCTAGGTTTCCCTTATTACACCCTACCTTAAGAGACTGACAAAAAATAACTCATTCCAAATTCTTTGTACATTTGTAGGGGCACAAAGTCTTGCGCCCCTATGAAGACAATCCGCGGAATCTTTTTGTCAGGAGAAGCTTGAAACCCCCCTGTTGAGATGTTATGAGCTTGTCGCAACAGTTGGGCGGTCTTTTAACTCAGCATGGGCTAAACGCCCCGTTACCGCTAACAGCACTCAGCACTCTTCATACTGCACAACTCAATTCGCCGGCTTTTTGACTAAAGCGGTGATTTTCCCGATAATCTACGGGACAATCTATCACCGCAGGTACATCTTGAGCTAGGGCTTCTTTAAGTGTGGGAATTAAATCTAGAGCTGATTCAACTCGGTAACCTTTTAAACCCATACTTTCAGCGAATTTGACAAAATCAGGATTGCTAAAATGCACAAAAGATGAGTTTCCTTTACCAAATTGATTTTCTTGCTTCCACTCAATTAAGCCATAACCACCATCATTAAAAATTATGGTGACAAAGGGGGTACCGACACGCAAAGCTGTTTCTAATTCCTGAGAATTCATCATAAAGCCGCCATCGCCTGTTACAGCAACAACTTTGCGCTGAGGATGAACGAGTTTTGCTGCTAAAGCGCCAGGAATAGCAATACCCATAGCTGCGAAGCCATTAGAAATAATACAAGTATTGGGGCTATGGCAATGATAATGACGAGCCATCCACATTTTATGTGCGCCAACATCAGAGATAACGATATCATCTGGTCCCATTACTTGCCGTAAATCATAAATTAGTTTTTGTGGCTTAATCGGAAATCCGTCATCATGGGCATATTGTTCGTAATCAGCACGAATATCTGACCTTAAGCTGATAGCAAAGGGATCGGGTTTACCTTGTCGGTCTGCTAATTTTAAAATTTCATAAAGAGAATCAGAAATATCTCCGACAACTTCGGCGTTGGGAATATAACTACTATCAATTTCCGCCGGACTTACCCCAATATGCACAATCGGAATTTCACCATTACGATTCCATTTTTTCGGAGAAAACTCAATCAAATCATAGCCAATCGCAATTACTAAATCTGTGTTGTCAAAGGCACAGGTAATAAAATCTCTTTGCTGTAATCCCACTGACCATAAAGCTAATTGATGTGTATAAGGAATTACGCCTTTACCCATAAAGGTATTAGCAACAGGTATATTTAGTAAGGTGGCAAATTGGGTTACAGCATCGCTGGCATGAGCGCGAATTGCCCCATTCCCGACTAAGATTAATGGGTTAACTGCTTGGCAAATTGCGGCTGCGGCTGCCCGAATACTCGCAAAAGAGGCATAGGTTTTTTCGCTATTATCCTTACGCAAAGGTTTGCCTTCTACAGACATAGCAGCAATATTTTCTGGCAAATCGATGTGAACTGCACCAGGTTTTTCTGATTGCGATCGCTTAAATGCTTTTCGCACTACTTCGGGTGTAATACTTGGTCGGACAATTTGCTTATTCCACTTAGTAACAGGTGCAAACATTGCCACCAAATCTAAATATTGATGGGATTCAATGTGCATTCTATCTGTTCCCACTTGACCGGTAATCGCCACTAAAGGCGCACCATCAAGGTTTGCATCTGCTACTCCCGTCATCAAATTAGTTGCCCCAGGACCAAGAGTAGAAAGACACACTCCGGCTTTTCCGGTTAAGCGTCCATAGACATCGGCCATGAATGCTGCACCCTGTTCGTGACGAGTTGTAATAAATTTAATGGAAGAATGTTTTAGCGCTTCCAAAACATGCAGGTTTTCTTCACCAGGGAGTCCAAAAATATATTGCACTCCTTCATTTTCTAGGCACTGCACCAATAATTCTGCTGTATTCATTTTATTTCCTAACTATTTATTTAGTCATTTGTCTTTTGTCATTAGTCCTTCGTCATTTGTCATTTGTCATTTTTTTGGCTAATGACCAATGACCAATGACTAATGACTAATCACTTCATCCACACAGTTTTTACGTTGACAAACTCATGTATCCCTTGGATACTCAATTCTCTGCCGTATCCAGAACGCTTAGTGCCACCGAAGGGCAATCGGGGATCGGATTTGACCATACTATTGATAAATACGGCGCCGGCTTCGATTTCTTCAACTAAGCGATCGCGTTCTTGGTCGTTGGTTGTCCAAGCGCTGGCACCTAAGCCAAAGGGTGAGTCATTAGCGAGTTTAATGGCAGCATCGATATCCGGAACCCGGAATAGCAAAGCTACTGGCCCAAAAAATTCTTCTTTGGCAATTGGTGTGTCAGGCGGGATATCTATGATAATCGTTGGCGGATAAAAGTTTCCAGGCCGATCTGATAATGGATGTCCACCGGTAAGAACTTGACCACCGTTTTTTGTGGCAGTTTGCACTTGTTGGTCTAAATCCTGGAGAATACCAGGAGTTGCCAGTGGTCCTATATCGGTGTCTGGTTGCATCGGATCGCCCACTTTTAGCGCCTCGAATTTTTCTACCAGCAATTTTTCAAATTTGTCAGCGATCGCCTCTGCTAAAATAAAACGCTTTGCTGCAATACATGATTGCCCGTTATTCAACATCCGCGCTGTAGTTGCTGTGACAACTGCTGCTTCTAAGTCAGCACTTTCTAACACAATGAATGGGTCGCTTCCTCCCAATTCCAAAACGGTTTTTTTAATTTGTTTGCCGGCGGCGACAGCGAGGGATATACCTGCTGGTTCGCTTCCAGTTAAGGTAGCAGCTTTTACGCGGTCATCCGCCATTAAATCGGCGACTTTGGCAGCACCAATTAACAGAGTTTGAAATACACCTTCGGGAAAACCTGCCCGTCGGATAATCTCTTCTATTGCCAAGGCACACTGCGGTACATTGGAAGCATGTTTGAGTAAGCCAACATTTCCCGCCATGAGTGCCGGTGCAGCAAAGCGGAAAACTTGCCAGAAAGGGAAATTCCAAGGCATTACCGCGAGAATTGCGCCCATTGGTTGGTAGCGAACAAAACTGTGGCTGGCATCAGTTTTTACATTGATATCAGCCAAAAAACTAGGGGCATTTTCCGCGTAGTAGCGACAGACAACGGCGCATTTTTCGACTTCAGCGATCGCTGCTTTCAAAGGCTTACCCATTTCCAGAGTCATTAACTTAGCAAATTCTGCTTTGTCTTGCTCTAAAATATCAGCAGCTTTTTGTAGCCATTGCGATCGCGTCAAAAAACTAGTCTGACGGTACTGTTCAAAAGTCTGATGAGCTAAATCGAGTTTAGCGTTAATTTCTGCATCGTTAAGCGGCTCAAAGGTTTGAAAAGTTTCCCCAGTGGCGGGATTAATGGTGGCGATCGCCATTACCTGGCCTCCCGTTAAAAAATAGCTTGAAGTAGGCTTCCTAGTGTTATACATGTAAATTGAGGAAGCTACCACCCAAATTCTAGTCTTTTAGCCAAAAATTAGCTGCTGAATATTACAATTTCGCAATTTTAATTGAATCAAACTATACCAATCAATAAGTATTAATATTGATGAATTAAATACAAATAAAGTTGCTATAATTTGCACAATTGAGGAATCAAGCTATGACTCAAGTCTTAGGCAAAGTAGTTACATTCGATGAGTTCGTTACTAAATATCCAGATAACAGAGGACAACGTTACGAACTATATAATGGACTAGTAGTAGAAATGCCTCAACCAACAGGCGAGCATGAAGAGGTGATTGGCTTTTTAGCCACAAAAATCACTTTAGAATATAGTCGCTTAAATCTTCGTTATTTTATCCCCAAAACAGTATTTGTCAAACCAGTTGAGAACGAGTCTGCTTATTCCCCAGATGTCCTGATACTAAATCAGCCTAATTTAGTTAATGAACCTCTGTGGAAAAAAGCATCAACTGTTAGTCAAGCAGCATCAATTCCTTTAGTAATTGAGGTGGTCAGTACAAACTGGCGTGATGATTATCTGAAAAAATACGCTGACTATGAAGAAATGGGAATTCCTGAATACTGGATTGTCGATTATGCTGCATTGGGCGGTAGGGAATTTATTGGCAAACCCAAACAACCGACTATTTTAGTTTGCTGTTTAGAAGAAGGTGAGTATCGCGTTAGTAAATTTCGAGGAGATGACCGTATTCAGTCGCCAACTTTTCCAGAGTTAGATTTGACCCCAGAGCAAATTTTTCGCGCTGGCAGACTCAGCTAAATTTAACATAAGGTTATTCAAGCTTCATCTCAAAATTAAGGAGACGCGATAAATCGCCGTCTCTACAAGTCTTTTGCTCTTATCTGAACTGTATTGACCTATAGAAAACAGGAAAATCAACTGATACTAGGGTTAAGCATCTCCCACATTTTATAAAATTATGACTTACGCAAGTGTCACAAAAAATTAAAACTTTTAGTTTGTAGTAAGGGCTACCCTGCGGGAACGCAACTCTTAGAGAGGCTCCGCCAACGCGAACAGCCCTGATTTTGAGGACTAAAGTCCTTACTACAAACTAAAAATAATATGCCAGTTGCGTAAGTCCTAAAAATAATTAGTGATTTTTCCCTATTCCCTATTCCCAATCATTCCTAAACTAAAGATGAATGATTGGATTAATAAGTGTTGATACTGGCTGCAATTTTGTCTGATAAACTTTGACCAATCTATCAATACCTTTGAAACGATAATCTCCCATTTCCTGGAAATCTGATGGTTCTGAAAGCATTTGATGGGTGGCTTCACTAATTACGCATTCACTCGGAGGACAAACTCCTTCCATACGAGCGGCAAGATTAATTGTCGCGCCTAATGCCGTATAATCTACCCTTTGGGAACTACCCACATCTCCAACGACAGCCTTACCACTATTAATCGCAATGCGTAGTTGTAGCGGTTCGTGCCAAAAACCATTGGCATTAAGATGTTCAAGACGAGTAAGCATTCCCTTGGCAGCGGTAACAGCGCGATCTGCGTGATCTAGTTGCGGTTCTGGAGCGCCGAAAAATGCCATAATACAATCGCCAATATATTTATCTAAAGTGCCACCGCAAGTAAACACTTCTTTTAACATTTCTTCAAATAAATTATTTAATAATTGAGCGATCGCAGTTGGTGTTAATCTTTCAGAAATCGCTGTAAAACCAACCAAATCTGCAAACAAAATACTAATTTCGCTTTCTGCTGGCGCTAAACGACCATCTGGCGACGCGCCTATAGATATCAACTGCTGTACGACTGCTGGAGAATGATAACGTTCTAATCGGTGACGAATCATTTCTTCTGTTTTCAGTTTCTCCACCAGCAACCAACGCTGGACGCTAGAAGCCACAAGGTTGGCTAAAGCCGAAAAAAAGCTCAGTTCTTCCTCGCCTTCATTTGCCCAATGGTAAGAAGAAAAATTGGCATCGGCATATAATACACCCACAACTTTATTTTCATCCCATAAAGGCACCGCCATTGCGCTGCGAATACCTTTGACTAAAATACTCTGTTCGCTAGCAAATCGTTCATCCTGATGAGTATCACCGGTTTGAATGACAACTTTTTCGTCAAATACCTTTTGACAGATACTACGACTAATCCAACTACCATCAGAAGGGAGATGTTTTTGTTGGGAAACGTTTCTGGTGGCTGCATTCACTAACTCTAAGTGGCCGCGACCATTGACATCAATTAACAAGCCTAAGCGATCGATACTATCAAGGTAACGAAAAACAACTTGTTGCACTTGCGAAAAAATCTCTTCTATGGATGCCGCCGCACAGAGATTTTTAGCTATATCAACTAAGTCTTTGAGACGGGCAATGGTTTTATCTTTATTGCTGATATTTCCATCCTTACTATCAGCTGCAATCCATTGCTGTTGTAATTGTTCGACATTGTGAAGAATTGTTCTTTGCTCATTAGTTTCCGAAGTTGGCACATACTCAGGTGTCAATGTCGAGTGGGAAACAGGGGTTGTAAGCATCACTACCAGGCTAGTATTACCCAGCCAAATTACATCTCCATGATGTAACTGTTGGGGAGAGTTAACAAGATATTTATTTACTTGCGTCCCGTTTTTACTGCCCAAATCTTCAATAGTCCACACACCATCAGCCATTTTTACAAGGCGGGCATGGTTGCGGGATACTCCAGCAAAAGGCAAGTACAAGTTACATTCTGGCAAACGACCAATTGTGAATACATCTTGTTCAACTGCGATGGTTGTATCGGTATCTCCCTCTTGTAGGCGTAGCGTAAGTTCAGTCATGAGTGTGATAGATCCATTGAAGCTACAGGTGTAAGCAACTCTCAGGTAAGTTATACCCTACAGGTTAACTCTTCACCTTTTCTTTATGACACTCTTAACTGCATTCCGACAACTACCTGTGTTTAATATTACAAAAAATATGAGATGGGAGGCAGATCTGTAAATTAGTGTCAACTTCAGCCAAAACCCGATTAAAGTCTAGTGAAATCTCATTTCTAGCAGTTGGGGAATGGCGATCGCTCCTTGTCGATGTAACCAATTCTGAACCTTGTTAGTAGAATTAATCGTAGCTCAATGAATATTTTTTGACATAGCTTGTTTAGCAAGATTTACACCAGTTTGCTTTTTTAAGTGAGGTGAAAAATGCCAGACTCAAAATCAGAATAAAAGTTTCTAACTCTTGCCGAAGCTCCCAAACTCGCTACTGCTATGCTATCCCGCCTCAAAATGCCTATCTTTGTACTTCATCCAAAGGAAAAGTGCTGTAATTAGAATGCTGATTAGGTTGACATTCCTAAATTATGGTTTACCAATCTAGAAAATTGATGAAATTGATACACATAACAAAGTATAGTTTGTATAGTCAGCCTGATACTAAGATTTTACTTTTACACTGGGGACTTAAAAATGTCTACTGATACTGACATAGTTGCTTATGTTCAAGAAAGTGAGTTTAATTCTCTTTTAACCGATACTGAAGAGAAAGTTATTGTTGTTGACTTTACTGCTACTTGGTGTGGTCCCTGTCGCCTGATCGCTCCATTAATGGATCAACTCGCCAGGGAATACAAAGGTCGTGCCAAAGTTGTGAAGATAGATGTTGATAGCAACAAGCCAATTTTCAAAAAATATGGTCTTCGTAGCATTCCAGCTGTTTTAATTTTCAAAGATGGTGTTTTAGAAGAGACTATCGTGGGAGTTTCTCCTTACGAGCAGTTCAGCAGTGCTGTCGAGAAGCTTCTTTAGTTAATTCGTAATGGGCTGCGCCCTGCTACGCTAACGTAATGGGCTGCGCCCCTACACATGAATTCCGCCATCACTCCGATCAATATAGCCATCTAAACTATCTGCAATATATAGTGTAACTTTCATTATTGTGCTTCACAATTTGCCATTTTTAACTTACCATTTTTCACTTAATTTAATTGATGTAAGCGATCGCTCACCCAACGACTTACGTTTTTTGAGTGTGCTATTTCAACTGATCTGCAATAAATTTGTATAAATAGGGGATGATTTGAGAATTTGGATCGATACATAAATAATCACCCCGTCTTCGTATCATCATGTCAGATCAGCTTTATTCAAAATTGGCTTTTTGGCAAATACTTTTTAAATTTGACAGATTATCTGTGAAATTTAAAAACTCAAACTAATGTCCTACAAAGGTTTCAGCCTTAGTTTGAGGGGCGCGAAAAAATAGATAAAGTCGAGCTAATACTCTGCATCACAATTTTCTCTAACTCATTGCCTCATTCTCAAGTTTCATTTGCAAAACTATGATTGGGGGATTGTTTCTGGTAGGAGCGGATCGCACAGCAACTCCATCTGCTCACACTCCGCAGACAAGTAATCGAAAGACTTCAGATGCTGCCAGCCAACCGTGTAAACTACAATTGAGATACGATAAATACTACATCATAACTAGAATTTAACTAACTTCTATAGATTATATAATCCCCTCTTAAAGCAAAAACTTTATTATTGAATATCTATTGAAATATAAAATAAATTGACCAAATAAATTAATGTTTGCTCCAATTTTTAAAGTTTAGATTTCCAACCTTTTAATAACACTACTCCAAGAGAGAGCGATGTCGCTTTGTTCAAATTACACCACGAATAGTAAACGGCAATTCGCCACTCTAGTAGACCTACTGCGCTACAGAGCGTTACAACAACCAAATCGAACAGCTTTCATCTTTCTTCAAAATGGCGAAACAGAATCAGGCAGATTAACTTATCAAGAACTAGACACCAAGGCGCAAAAAATTGCTTACCAGATTAGATTTAAAGCTTCTGCTGGAGAGCGGGTCTTGCTGCTATATCCGTCAGGACTAGATTTCATTACTGCCTTTTTTGGATGTCTGTATGCTGGGGTGATAGCAGTTCCTGCTTATCCACCAAGAGTAAACCAAAATCTGTTTCGTCTTCAGGCACTGGTGATAGATGCTCAAGCAAAGGTTGCTTTAACAACTACACCATTATTAGCTAACCTGGAGCCAAAATGGGTAGAAAGTTTAGAAATGCCTACAGTGCATTGGTTAGCAACCGATAACATAGATAGCAATCAGGGGATAGATTGGCAATATCCTGAAGAGGACAATGACGCCCTAGCTTTTCTCCAGTACACATCAGGATCTACAGGAAAACCAAAGGGTGTGATGGTGAGTCATGGAAATATCTTGCACAATTTAGCTCTGATTCAAAAGTATTTCGAGCATACGCCCAACAGCCAGGGAGTAATCTGGCTGCCGCCTTATCATGATATGGGGTTGATTGGTGGAGTGTTACAGCCCATCTACAGTGGTTTTCCAGTCATACTGATGTCGCCAATCGACTTTCTTCAGAAGCCTGTGCGCTGGCTGATGGCTATTTCTCGTTACAAAGCCACTACAAGCGGCGGACCGAATTTTGCTTATGACTTATGTATTAACAAGATTACGCCTCAACAGCGAGGAAGTCTCGATCTAAGTAGCTGGGATGTGGCTTTCAACGGAGCAGAGCCAATTCGTAGCGAAACATTGACAGAATTTACCACGACTTTTCATGCTTGCGGCTTTCGAGAGGAGGCATTTTACCCCTGCTATGGCATGGCTGAGACAACTTTATTGGTTTCGGGAGGGTTAAAAACAGCTTCTCCTGTAATTTACTCTGTGGATTCAGTAGCTTTAACACAGAATCAAGTAGTGAAAGCAACTGACAATTCCTCAGATGTGCGTGCAATTGTCAGTTGTGGTCATACTTTGTTAGAGCAAAAAGTCACAATTGTTGACTATGAAACTAGTTGTCAGTGTCCACCCGATCGAGTAGGAGAGATTTGGGTATCAAGTGCGAGTGTAGCTCAGGGCTATTGGAATCAACCTGAGCAGACTAAAAAGACCTTCCAAGCCGTCCTTGCAGACACTGGTGAAGGACCATTTTTGCGTACCGGCGACTTAGGATTTTTGCACAGAGGCGAACTCTTTATTACTGGCCGCTTGAAGGATGTGATTATCATTCGAGGTCGCAACCATTATCCTCAAGATATTGAGCAGACGGTTCAGCAGAGTCATCCATCTTTACGACTGGGCTGCGGAGCAGCTTTTGCTGTGCAAGTGGATGGCGAAGAAAAATTAGTTGTGGTGCAGGAAATAGAACGCACAACTCTGCGGCAGCTTGATTCAGAGATAGTGATTGGAGAAATTCGACGCGCCATTGCTAAGGAACACGATCTACAAGTGTATGGTCTGCAATTACTCAAACCTGGCAACATACCCAAAACCTCCAGTGGTAAAATCCAACGCGGTGTTTGTCGAAGTAGGTTTTTGGATAAAAGTCTAACTGTAGTGGGAGAGTGGTTACAAAATCCTCAAAGCCAAAGAAACTTCCAACAGCAACATCCTTGTGTAGAGGAAAACAAGTCGGATAATGCGATCTGTAGTGAGTAACGAGCTTGTCCCTGATTCCATCGCTCATCCCTAACCAACTTCTCATCTATATTCTGTGTTTATCAAGCAAGGTAGATGGCAGATATCAAAAGGGATCAATTGCTTATTTTAAATAAATGTCAAACCGTCTGGCAAAGCATTATTTAAATATGAAGTCAGTAAACATAATGTCTACAAACAATGGTTTTGAAAAAGAGCAAAAATTAATGACGAGTTTTCCTGATAAAAGTAAAAAAATAATTCCAAATAGTAGTATGCTGGCTTCACAGCATCTGCGTGGTTTTGCAATTACTCTAATTCCTTTATTAGGGTTTGTTACTGCGATCGCTCTGCTGAACACATATCAGATTGGCTATGTTGAAATAGGTCTACTTTTAGGGATGTGGATATTGACCGGTAGTGGAATTACTGTAGGATTCCATCGACACTTTGCCCATCGAGCCTTTCAAACCAACACAGCGATAAAAGTTATCCTCACAATCTTTGGCTGCATGGCCGGACAAGGCCCATTAATTTACTGGGTAACTGTACATAGACGACACCATGAATACAGCGACCAACCAGGCGACCCTCACTCACCACATCTTCAAAAAGATGGAAATTTCGCTTGGTTGTATGGACTATGGCACGCTCACGTTAATTGGATATTCAATCATGAAATTCCTAACCCGATTTACTACGCGCCAGAACTTTTGCGAGACAAGATTATCTTGAAAGTTAATCAATTGTATTTAGTTTGGTTATTTCTGGGACTGGCAATTCCTACGATTATGGGAGGAATAATCAGAGGATCTTTAATAGGTGCTTTGTATGGATTTCTCTGGGGAGGATTAGTGCGACTTTTCCTGTGTGAAAATATGACCTTGAGTATCAACTCAATCACCCACTTTTATGGTTCCCGTCCTTTCCACACTAATGACCATAGTACTAACAATATTTGGTTAGCTATTCCTACATTAGGCGAGTCTTGGCATAACAATCATCATGCCTTTATTAACTCAGCAATCTTTGGACTGGAATGGTGGCAATTTGATTTTGGTGCGCGGGTTATCCGTGGGCTAGAAAAATTAGGTTTAGTTTGGGATGTTAAGATTCCTACTAAGCAAATGATTGAATCTAAAAAAGCTGCATACGATAAGGTCGCTTAGGTAAGTTCCAAAGTCGTTTTGATCGATCAACTATACTTATTAAAACTATGAAGTTTGAAAGAGTACAAATCCAAAATTCTGACGTCCCTAATATCTCTACACAAATAAGTATGAACAAAATTGATTACTCGGAAGTAGATATCAAAAAGCAGGTTCCAACAGAAGCAGCAATTCAAGTCTGGTTAGTTTCTTATCTTTCTAAAGTATTAGAACTTAATCCAGATAAAATGGATATAAAAGCTACTTTTGATCGTTATGGTTTAGATTCTCTTATTACTGTAACTATGACTAGTGATTTGGAACAATGGCTAGGATATGAAGTAGACCCTAGTCTACCATACAGTTACTCTAGCATTGAGTCTCTGGCTAACTATTTAGCAGAGAAATATAAGATTTAACCATAAACAATTCTCTCTTAGTTTCTCCGGTTACTAAAATATAGATTTAATGCTTGAAACCAAATATCTGCTGAGTTCACCTCCTCGCATCTCCTCGTGGGTTTGTTCTCAACCAAATCCCCAAGCACGTATTCGTCTATTTTGCTTTCCACATGGTGGTTCTGGTCCGCACGCTTTTCGTAATTGGCATAAATTTTTGCCAGAAAGTATAGAAGTTTATGGATTGCAGCTACCTGGAAGAGGTAGCAGGTTGCGAGAAACTCCTTTCACTTCTATGGAGTCTCTCGTCCAAGTATTAGTTACTCAAATGACTCCTGATACCGATAAACCGTTCGCCTTTTTTGGTCATAGTTTAGGTGCAAATATCTGCTTTGAAGTTACTCGTCAACTACAACGCCAAGGTAACTCATATCCAGTTCATTTATTCATTGCTAGTTGTCGCGCACCTCAATTACCTAAGAAGATTACTCCCTTTTCTAAATTCTCTGATATCGAATTTATAGAGCATTTGCGTCGTGCTAATAGTGTTCCAGAAGAAATTTTGCAAAACCCAAAGTTAATACAACTATTTTTACCTGCTTTGCGGTCTGATGCAGAACTCGAAGAAACATATATCTACCATCCTGATGAACCTTTTGATTGCCCAATATCAGCTTTTGGAGGTATGGAAGATACAATAGTGACTCAACAAGAGATTGCTGCATGGCGTTATCAAACTCGTAATTCTTTTCTGATGGAAATGTTTCCAGGAGACCACTTTTTTATAAACAACCAACTAGCACCTTTGTTGAAGAGTTTATCTGAGCAACTTCAGCAGTATCTATGTCTTAACTCTATGAATTAACTAATTTTTAGGTGTGCTTTGTAGAGGATAGAGTAGCTGAAAAAATGCTGAAGTTATACAGAGAAGATAAACTATTTTCTCTAGTTTATTTTCAATAATCGCAAATCACAAGTGCTTGTTAAGGAGTTAGAAACAGTGGTAGAAAATAAAGTTTATTCTCTTCCCATACACTCAAATTCGTTTTCAAATGTAGAAGCTATTCAAAGTTTGTTAATCTCTATGTTAGCGGAAAGACTAGAGAGAGAGCCTGGTGAAATAGATATTTATAAAGATTTTAGTGATTACAGCATAAGTTCACTAGAAGCTATAAATTTATCAGCTAACCTAGAAAAAATCTTAAATCATAAGTTTTCCCCTACTCTATTTTGGGATTATTCCAATATCAACACTTTGAGTTTATATTTAGCTGAACAGATGAATGTTTCAGAATCAATTTCTGAATTAAGTGCAGACAAGGAGCCTAATAATTCACTCATAGAAAATACAAAATACGTTGAAATTCTGCCAGAGTATTATAATTTTGAGTTCTATCCTAAGTACCTTCAATTAGAGCAACAACTAGCAGAAATTGAGGCTTTAGGTACTACTAATCCCTTTTTTACAGTTCACGATGGAGTTGCAAAGGATACAACAATCGTAGATCAAAGGAAACTGATTAACTATTCCACCTATAATTACTTAGGAATGTCTGGCGACTCAACAATATCAAAAGCAGCCAAACAAGCCATTGATTATTATGGGACTTCCGTTTCTGCTAGCCGAATTTCTTCAGGAGAAAAGTTATTGCATCTTGAGTTAGAGAAAGAAATAGCAGACTTGATCGGCACTGAAGACTGTATTGTATATGTTGGAGGTCATGCGACTAATGTGGCAACAATTAGTCATTTATTCGGACGAGATGACTTAATTGTCTATGACCTACTTGACCATAATAGTATTTTAGAAGGCTGTTTGCTTTCTGGAGCAACTATGATTGCTTTTCCTCATAACGAATGGCAAGCACTCGATAAAATACTATACGAACACCGTCATAATTATAAAAGGGTACTTGTTGTTATTGAAGGTGTTTACAGTGCAGATGGAGATATCCCCAATCTACCAAAATTTATCGAGGTCAAGAAACGTCATAAAGCTTTTTTAATGGTAGACGAAGCTCATTCTATTGGTGTTCTTGGTAAGCAAGGCCGGGGAATTGGTGAATATTTTGCGATTGATCCTATTGATGTAGATTTATGGATGGGTACTCTTAGTAAATCGTTTGCTAGTTGCGGTGGTTATATTGCAGGGTGCAAAGCATTGGTGAAATACCTGAAATATACTGCTCCAGGCTTTGTTTATAGTGTAGGTATTTCGCCACCCAACGCAGGAGCAGCATTAGCAGCTATTAGGTTACTGAAAGCTCAACCAGAGCGAGTCTCTTGTCTTCAGCAACGAGCAAAATTATTCTTGGAATTAGCTAAGGAACGAGGACTTAATACAGGTATGAGTGGTGACTCAGCTATAGTGTCAATTATTCTTGGTAAATCTTTACAGTCTATACAGTTGGCAGAAGCACTTTTTAATCGAGACATCAACGTTCAACCGATGTTTTATCCATCTGTTCCAGAAAACGCAGCTCGTCTACGCTTTTTTATTAGTTGTAATCATACAGAGGAACAAATTCATTTCACTGTGGATACTTTAGTTGAAGAATGGACGAAAATAAAAAGTAAGTAATCTACGTTAATATCAACATTTTTGATGAATTACTCTCAAAAACACGTTATTATTACTGGTGGTTCTAGTGGAATTGGTAAGGCTACAGCGAAATTATTAGCAAGTCTTGGTGCAAATATTTCGATTATCGCTCGTAACGAAAATGTATTGGCAACAGCAAAGGCAGAAATTGAGGTAATGCGATCGCATTCTACTCAGGATATTATAGCTATCTCAGCTGATGTTGCAGACCGGACACAAGCAGAACAAGTCATTAATGGAGCAATCAATACAAAGATCAGATCCTCTACACTATGGGTACAACTGGGAAAGAATTAGCAAAAATTCGAGCTTCTCAGTTTGCGAAACTCAATTAATTGACTAGCTAGCGATTAATCTATAGGGACGCATACCTGTACATCAGTCATTAAAATTTGAGGTTAGTTAATGAATTTAATAGGGAAATTAAACACACAGGCTTTCAGTTCTCGTTCAGCATTTTCAACTTTTCCAAATGGTTGGTTTGTTGTTGCATTAAGCAAAGATATTCCTCCTGGAAAAATTAGAGCGCTTCGCTACTTTGGAAAAGATTTTATTTTATTTCGTACCAAGAATGGCACTCCTCATATTCTCAATGCTCATTGCCCACATTTGGGGGCGCATCTTGGCTATGGGGGACGAGTTGAAGGAGAAGCTATCCAATGTCCGTTTCACGGGTGGAAGTTCGGAGGCAATGGTCAATGTATAGATGTACCATACACTAATAAAATCCCCCCTAAAGCACAAATCCCTACTTGGCTAGTCCATGAAGTTAATGGATTAATTCTGATGTACCATCATACAGAGAATATTCCCCCTCAGTGGAATATCCCAAATATATCTGAATATACTTCTGGGGAATGGACTGAATTGCGCTTTCTTCATCAATGGAAAGTACGCACAAATATTGCAGAGTACGGAGAAAATAGTTACGATACCGCTCACTTTTCATTTGTACATTCAAAGGTATTTAACTATGCTAAAAGCGAGTTTTTAGAAGTAAATGGTTCGACGCTTATCCATCAAATATCTGTTAATTTAAAACCTTCCTTTGCTGCTAAAGTTTTAGGGGTTGAAAATGAATTTCCAATTAAAATTACTCGTTATGGATCGGGATACGAAATTTTTCATGTATCTTTAAAAGGAAAAATTAATATCGATTGGATATATTTATTTCTGACAACCCCAATTGATGAAGAGTATATTGAGGTTCGCTTACTCTTTAGTATGAAGACAATTGTCAATCAAGCTATAACCTCTCTTATAGCCAAAATAATCAATTCTGATGTTAAAGAAGCTCAAGATGAAGATATAACAATTTGGGAAAACAAGATTTATTGCAGTGACCCAATCCTTTGCGATGGTGATGGGCCTATCATGAAATATCGGCGTTGGGTAAGCCAATTTTATTCAGATAAGCTATTGATTAATGACTGAAATTATTTGATAAATTTGATTTATTAATCTATGTCTTAACTCTATGAATTAACTAATTTTTAGGTGTGATTTGTAGAGGATAAATTTTTTAAACGTTTCCTATGTCTTTTTTAGAACAGACAGGTATTGCTGAAGCGCTAGAACAAACATACAATGGCTGGTTACGGACAATCTGACAGGTGGTTTAGAAAATAGCTGGCAGTCTAAGGAAAAGCCGCTACTCTTCAAGTTCTGCTTTGTAGTATGTATCTAAATGTTAATAAGTGTTCTAATTTTGACAATTGAAAATCTGAAAGCGAATATCTTATGAATTTATTAGATTTATTGGCAGGTAGTGACGAACAAATAGCCTTAGTCACGCCAGGTCGTCCGACTTTGACTTACAAGCAACTACGAGAAAATGTTGTTGAACTGGTATCTCAGCTTAATAGCTTTGGTTTAAAACGGGGAAATCGCATTGCGCTTGCAATCCCCAATAGCCCAGAAATGATAATTACATTTCTAGCTAGCGCTCTTTGTGCGATTGCTTGTCCATTAAATTCAAGATATAAAAAAGAAGAATTTTCTTTTTACTATAAAGATACCCAAGCCAAAGCGTTGATTACTTTACCTGGAACTGTTGAACAAGCTTTGGCTGCCTTAACGCCAGAAATGATGCTACTTTATGCTCATACCAAAGCTAACGGTACACTTAGATTTGAAGGTATTTCTGAAGTCAATTGTCCCCACCCAGTAGAAGTAGCATCTCCTGACGACGTGGCGGTGATTTTGCATACGAGTGGCACAACTAGTCGTCCTAAGCGAGTTCCAATTCGTCATCGTCATCTAGCAGCATCAGCCGCTCACATTCAAAAAGCTTATTCTTTGATGGCAGATGACAAAACTCTTTTAATTATGCCACTGTTTCACATTCACGGGCTGGTAGGGTCGATGCTGTCAACATTTGCTTCTGGCGGAACGGTGATTTGTCCAGTTGGGTTTAATAGTTTAGAGTTTTGGCAACTAGTTGAAAAGTTTAAACCCACTTGGTATTCAGCGGCACCAACCATCCATCAAATGGTATTAGATCAGGCAAATAACAACTTAGAGATTGTTGAAACTAACCGTTTTCGTTTTGTGCGTTCCAGCAGCGCTCCTTTGTCACCCATTGTGATTGAGCAGATGGAGGCAACATTAAAAGCTCCTGTGTTGGAGTCCTACAGTATGACAGAAGCTGCACACATGATGACGACTAATCCTTTACCGCCGACTGTACGCAAACTAGGAAGTGTAGGTTACAGCAAAGAAGTAAAAGTCGAAATTATGGACAAGAGCGGTAATTTACTTCCCAAAGGTAAATTAGGGGAAGTAGTGATCAAAGGAACCAATATTATTGACGGTTACGAACATGACCCAGAAGTAAACGCTAGTGCTTTTGTCAACGGTTGGTTTCGCACTGGCGATCAAGGTAAACTAGATGAAGATGGGTATTTATTTCTTACCGGACGTTTAAAAGAACTCATTAACCGGGGTGGTGAAAAAATTTCTCCTGTAGAAATAGATGACGTATTATTACGCCATCCTGCTGTAAAAGAAGCTCTCGCCTTTGCTGTGACCCATAAAACACTAGGAGAAAACATTCATGCAGCATTGGTGTTAAACACTGAAGTGGATGAACAAGAACTGCGCTTACACTGCTTAGAGCGATTGGCAGACTTCAAAGTACCGGCTCGATTTCACATTCTTGACGAACTCCCTCGTGGAGATACTGGGAAACTTCAACGTCTCTCTATGGCAAAATTACTCAACATTAAACCGCCTGAAGAACGTCAGCAGCAGTTGCAAGAAACTATAATCTTTCCCAGTGACACTGTAGAGATAAAACTAGCCAAGATTTGGGAACGGGTGCTAGATGTTAGCCCAATTGGAGTTAAGGACAACTTCTTTGAACTGGGCGGCGATTCTCTAAAAGCTTTTAGCTTGTTAGAACCTATTCAACAGCAGTTTGGAAAAGAATTAACTGCTTCAATTCTTTTCCAAGGTCCAACTATAGAACACCTTGCTCTGGCAATCCGTGAAGAAATAAATATACAATCTTGGTCGCCGTTAGTACCACTCCAACCTAATGGTAGCAAGCAACCTTTTTTCTGCGTACCTGGAGTTGAAGGAATTCCAATCTATCTTTATCAATTAGCACAGGCTTTGGGTTCAGACCAACCCTTTTATGGGTTGCAAGCTCGGGGACTGGATGGAAAATCTCAACCTTTCACTCAGCTTGAAGATATGGCCGCATACTACATTCAAGCAATTCAGGCAGTCCAACCAAATGGTCCTTACCTTCTTGGTGGTCACTGCTTTGGCTCAAAAGTTGCATTTGAGATGGCACAGCAGTTTCAGCAAAAGGGACATGAAGTTGCTTTGGTTGCTATTTTCGATGCTCCACCACCTATACTTCAACTTAATACTAAGTTAGATGATATTAAATTATTAAGTGGTTTGCTTAGGAACATCGAGTTGATGTATGGTAAAAAGCTGGATATCAGTAATGAATTTCTTCAATCTCTAGCACCCGATAAACAACTCAAATACATTGGAGAGCAGTTACAGCAGATTAATTTTTCTCCGTCTGGAAGTAAAATACAGTTACCTTATGGTATTTAGGACTTACGCATTGACAGAATAACAAAATAGTGAATTCATAAATAAGGGTTGTTTACTTTATAGGTATCGGACAATTAGAGAAATTACTAAACCATCCACAGGACAATGCAATCTAGACCTCTACACCTTATTTCTGCTGTCAGAGCCAAAGTTTGGGGGGTGCAGTAGGTTGGCAGAGATATTGGGAGACGTTTCACATGATAGTGTGAATCGGTTTTTGTTGAGAGAGAGATACGAAGCGAAAGATTTATTCAACATAGTAGAGAAAATCATTAACTTGGTAGGAGGGATATTAAGTGTAGACGATACAGTAATAGAAAAGATTTACAGCGACCCAAAAAATGCCGAATTAATCAGTTATTTTTGGTCAGTAAAAGCCCATAAAGCTATTATTGGCTTAAATTTAATCACTTTATATTACAGCGATACTAACGGTAATTCAGTCCCAATAAATTACAGAATATATGACAAAAAGGAGGCGAAAACAAAAAACGATTATTTTCGAGAAATGGTGAGTGAAATAATAAGCTGGGGAGTCAAGCCAAGAATAGTAACAGGAGATAGTTGGTATTCAGGAGTAGAGAATTTAAAATTTCTAAAAAACCAGAAGCTGGGTTTTCTATTCGGGATTGAAAAAAATAGAACTGTCTCAAATGAACCGCATAAGTATTGCCAGGTAAGTACTTTGGTGATTCCAGAGTCAGGATTAAGAACTCATCTGAAAGAATTTGGATTCATAAAGTTGTTTAGGAAAGACTTCAAGAAAGAAGACTCTAGACACTATATTTTGTATGTTCCAGATGAAGAAAGAATCAAGGACATAACCAGAAATGAATTTATCACAATTCATGATACCCATTGGGGAATTGAAACCTTTCATCGAGCCATAAAACAAGTATGTGGAATTTGTCGATTCATGGTTAGGGATACCTATGCAATCAAGACTCACATATTTTGTTCACTTCAAGCTTTTATTAGATTGGAGTTTATGCGGTCTGAAAAAATAATTAGCAATTGGTACGAGGTACAACGGAATATGTTCACATTAGTTGTACGTGAGCATATTTTTGCAAACCTTAGCAGTGATGGCATTATCTAGACTTCATAGATGATCCTTTTTGTCAATGCGTAAGTCCTAGTATTTTAAAAGTCATTAAGGCAAATCATCAACTTTGTTATTCTCAAAAGCAAATTTATAAAACTCCCATCATAGTATTTCGTGCTCTTGATATTTCTCCTGAATTTGTTGATCTTATCCCTTCAGAACTTTGGCAGGAGGAATCCTATGGCTGGAGTCAATTTATCGGTGAGCCAGTTAAGACTTATTCAATTGAAGGAAATCATACAACAATAATGACAATGCCTCATGTTCAAGAACTTGCTAAGTATTTAAAGGTTTGCCTTAGTACTACAGTTGTACCCTGACAGGGCTTTGTTGCATGAAAGGAAAAAAAGACACACCAATCCGAAGTGACGATAGGAATTAGTCTTCAACTTTATAAAAGTCGGGCTTACCTAACTGAATCATGCGATTGAGCGTAGCGCATTGTAAGAATAACTCGACAGCCTGATTATCAAAAAAGCGTCGTCTCAACTTGCCACCAAAGATGATTTTGAGGCGAAAGATCGCTGTTTCGGACAATGAACGGCGATGATACCCGCTTTCAAGTTTCCACTGCTTACGCCCGACTTGGTTCACCCGCTGCGGATTTTCATCTCTAGGGTGTGGCTGTGCTTGATTATTTGGTTGTTGAATTTTGGCGTTGCTACGAGGTGGAATTGTCGCTTTTGCCCCGCGCTCGGCAATAGTATCATAACAGTCAAATGTGTCATAGCCACCATCACCACAAACCTGCGCTATCAGCGCATCTATCTGCTCCAATATGTCTGTTAGCACCTGACAATCAGCTACATCATTAGTAGTGACAACTGCGCCGAGAATTTCTCCACTCTCTTCATCAACTCCTAGATGCAATTTGCGCCATGTCCGCCTTTTACCAATCCCATGTGTACGCACTTTCCATTCGCCTTCACCATAGACTTTCACCCCAGTTGAATCTACGACTACATGAACTGCCTTGTTCTTTGGAATTACTGGCAGTTCTACCGACAGCTTGCTTAAAAGCTATTCACTTTAACTTCAGACTCTAGAAGGCTCAAAAGTTTTTCTTCTAACTCAGTTAAATAAGGCCGATTCACCTTTCCCAATAACTGCAACAGACTTTAAACTGTCTCCTCCAGCGAATCGGAATACACCTGATTAATGCGAGTTCGACGGTTAGAAAAAGCCAAAAAAGCTTGCCATATATAGATTTGCACAATTGGGTATTGTTCAGGCGATCGCTACGATTGATTGAGAATCTGTGAAAAAGTGACAAAAAAATGCCGAGACTAAAAATATCTAAGAAAAATCAAGGTCTCGGCTATGTCTACCATTGTATCTCGGCTCGATATCACTCAAATATTCTGGGATGTAGATGATTTCTGTAACCAATGGGAAAATCTATGGCAGCAAATACCACAATTACCGTCTACTTCTGGAGAGCGTCGCAGTAAATCGAGGATGTGTTTATCAGAGGTAATGACAATAGTCATTGCGTTTCATGGCAGTGGATATAAGACTTTCAAGGAATTCTACACTCTGCATGTGCTTCAAAGTTGGCATCAAGCATTTCCGAATTTGGTCAGCTACACTCGGTTTGTGGAATTGATGCCTTGGTGCTTAATGTTATTATGTTGCTTTTTACATACACGTACAGGAGAAATTACAGGGATTAGCTTTATTGATTCCACTCCGATTAATGTTTGTCATAACTGTCGAGCCCATTCTCATAAGGTATTTAAAGGCTTAGTAGAATGGGGTAAAAATTCTGTAGGTTGGCACTTTGGATTTAAACTTCATTTGATTATTAATGATTGCGGAGAATTACTTGCATTTTCATTAACTCCGGCGAATGTAGATGACCGAAAACCAGTTCCAGAAATGACTCGTGACTTAATTGGTAAACTTTTTGGTGACAGAGGATACATCTCTCAAAAATTATTTGAGGAGTTATATGAGCGCGGATTGCAGTTAGTCACAAAATCTAAGAAGAAAATGAAAAACCGTTTGGTAAAACTGATTGATAAGATTCTGTTACGCAAACGCGCTGTGATTGAGTCCGTCAATGACCATCTAAAAAATATATGTCAAATCGAACATTCTCGCCATCGTAGTCCATTTAACTTTTTGGTTAATTTAATGGCTGGTTTAGCTGCTTATACTTATTTGCCTAAAAAACCTTCTATTGACATTTACCCAAAAGGCTTACTTGCTCTACCTCCTGCCCTTTTTTAGCTCTGTCGAACTCACGTTGATTAATGCGATCGCAAATCACCTGCATCTGCTGACATTCGGCAGGCAGGTAGTTGAAGGACTTCAGGTGCTGCAAACGGTGTACTCA
The DNA here is from genome assembly GCF_043099735.1 of Nostoc sp. C117. Classification (NCBI taxonomy): domain Bacteria; kingdom Bacillati; phylum Cyanobacteriota; class Cyanophyceae; order Nostocales; family Nostocaceae; genus Nostoc; species Nostoc sp. C117. The sequence goes on along the minus strand of NZ_CP170991.1, from coordinate 6,696,040 downwards.
CCATCCCAGAGTTTTACAGTGCAGCTGAATTCACCTACATGGTTGACTATTCCCCAACATCCACTTTTGCCCCATCCGTGAGAGGTTAAAATAAAGCGCATTTTGTCAATTAGTTAAAATACTCAAAATAGCCTTATTGAAAATGATAATCGTGCGTGGGGGAGGGGAAAGGAGGCGAGCGTCGCTCGCCTCCTTTCCCCTCTGTTTGATTATCATTATCAAAAACTTTTTGAGAGTTAAAATTTCAAGCGAAAAGGTATTGTAACGGCAGAATAAATTTATAAGAAGTGGGCAACATTGTTAGGTAAATTCAATTATTAAACGAGTTAATGAAAAGTTTGGTTTACCGCCATGCCCAAGCGACCAAAGCAAAACTCTGACCACGTACACAAACATAATACTCCTACTAAAGACCGATTGATTCAACTTGGCACTGTTCGTCGTGGCGCACCAGTACTCACTTTACGTTTAATAGAAATTAAGGTTGGTAAAAGCACATATTCTTATGTTACTTCTGTCCTCGATCCACAAATATTACCTCAGAGATGTTGTGGCAGATTTATATCGCCGAAGATGGAGAGTTGAAGAAGCTTTTTACACAGTCAAACGCCTGCTGGGACTATCTTATTTATGGACTGGTTCTATTAATGGTGTGAAGTTACAAGTCTGGGCTACCTGGCTGTTTTATGCTGTTTTGGTTGACTTGGGAGATGCGGTTGCTGACGAATTATCTCTACCGTTTGACCGCATTTCTTTGGAGATGATTTTCCGGGGTTTGTACCATTTTAGTGTTGCCTACGACAAAGGTAACGCTGATGACCCGATTAAGTACTTTGCTGCAAAAGAAAATCAAGATTTAGGAGTTTGTCAAAGCCATACGAAAGCCAGTCTCAAAGCTGGATTTATCGCCTTTTCCCGCACCCTCTTGACAAAAGTCCAATCACTCTAACCTCTCACTGATGACCCAGCCGTAGCAGTTTCGTTAGGGAATTCGTACCAGTCAGGAAAGCCTTGTAACTTCGCCGCTCCCGCAAGACACTCCACCCTCAGCCGGACCCCACCAACTGCCCCCGATAGAACTCCTGCTGTAACCCCGAAAGCACTGCCAGCACCCCAAGTTCCGACCAATCCCCAAAATCCTCGCTATATTCCAGATACCTGCAATCACACATTTTGAATCAAAATTACTGTTTGGGTTGTACAACTGGAATTGTAATAATAAGTTCTGCTCCCTCTTCAAGAGAAGAAACACACTCTAACGAACCACCATGCCGTTCGGTAATAATCTGATAGCTAATCGATAAACCTAAACCAGTACCTTTCCCCACATCTTTGGTAGTAAAAAAAGGATCAAATAACTTTTGTTTAACTTGTTCGGGAATACCAAGGCCATTATCGATGATCCGAATAACTATTTGTTGAGGATTCAGTTGTTGAGTACAAATCCGAATTTGTGGGTGGTTATGCGAGAGTTTCCCTTGAATTAATGCCTCTTCTAAAGCATCGATTGCATTGGACAAAATATTCATAAATACTTGATTTAGCTGGCCAGCATAGCACTCAACTAAAGGTAAATCGTCATAATCTTTAAGAACCTGAATTTCTACATGATTAGCTCTGGGTTTTAAACGATGCTCTAAAATACTCAATGTACTTTCAATACCCTGATGAATATCTACTGCTTTTAACTCGGCTTCATCTAGCCGCGAAAAGATACGAAGAGAAACTACAATTTGCTGTATGCGTTCAGCACCAATTTCCATTGAAGAGAGTAATTTTAGCAAATCTTCTACTAAAAAATCGAATTCCATCTCTTGAATTGTCATTTGAATTTCTTGAGCCGGATTCGGATAGTTTATGCGGTAAAGATGAAGTAGATTCAGTAGTTGTTGGATATATTTGTTAGCGTAAGTTAAATTGCCGGAGATAAAATTTACTGGATTATTGATTTCATGGGCAACTCCAGCAACTAATTGACCCAGAGAAGACATTTTCTCACTTTGGATAAGTTGAGCTTGAGTACTTTGTAATTTTTTGAGAGTTTGCTCTAGTTCTATTGCTTGCTGTTTGAGTTGAGCCTCTGCTTGTTTATGTTCCGTAATGTCGTATCGAACCACTAATAAATATTTAGGCTGTCCTTGAGAATCAAGAATCGGAGCTTTTTTAATCTGCAAAATGCGGGTTTCGCCGCTTTTTGTCCGAATTATTTCTTCAGGAATCTCTAATAATTTTTTGCTATTAAGTGCTTCGCGATCTCGCGTAGTAAAAAAATCGGCCTCTTCTCTGGGGAATAGGTCGTAGTCGTTCTTTCCTAAAATTTCATCGGCACTGACACCAGCTAACTTTTCCGCAGCTTGATTACATAAGACAATTCGCAGATCAACCACATCTTTGACAAAAACTGCTACAGGCATGGTTTGAATCACAGAATACAGAAACTGTTGAGTAGTTTGGAGTTGTTCTTCTATCCGTTGGCGCTCAAGCAGTGCAGCTTGCTGTTCGCTCTTGTGTTGCTTTAATTGAGTAGTATATTCTAGAACTGCCTGGCGTAGTTCAGCATTATCTGTTTTTAGTTGCTGAAGGCATTGACGTAATCTAGTTAACTCTTGATTTAACTCTTCAATAGACATACAAATTCACTAATTTTTAGTTTTAAACATTGAGAAGGCTATGCATATCTCAATACAGTGAATTGATTTATCTATTCCCAAAGTAAAGTAACTTGAAAATGTGATAGTCATGTGGAAGTTTTGTTTTGGTACAGTTGCTCATATATATGAATTTGTTGGTGAAGAAGTTATCGTTAGATAAATTGGACAAATCTACTGTCATCAAAAAAGCCTGAGATCATTTTGCCCAAATCAATATCAAATATTAACTACTAGTTACATTTAAATCCCCTAGTTTTCATAACAGCGAGAGCCTTATATCACTAGGGTTCTGCCGTTGCCAATTCACCCAAAGCTCAATCAACTGCTGCCGAAGAGTGAAGAATCCCTCGCAACCGACGCTCGTACTCTCTTTTCAGCTTCAGCATCTTGAGCTGATGACTTCCACCATTTCAAAAGTTCTGGAGTTGGCGCGAACAGTGGGAGGTGTTTGCCTTTCCAGTTTTCGGGAGGATACAACGAGATTGAAATGCTTTCGCCACGATAATATGAGGTCAAGACTGTCATAATCGCACCCTCTCCAAATCGTAGTCAGTTACCCGTGCGATGGAATCTCTAGACGTAAAAACCTCGTCACCTTTTTCAGAAATGCTGGGAGACATCCATTCCACACTGTAAAACCACGCATCGTTAATCCAGGTCATCGGTAGTTTCGCCGCCCTTACCTGCTTTGGCTGTCTGGGCAAGGCAGGTAAGGGCACAATCATCAGGCACTTCAAAAATCCCCAGTTGCCCAATGTAAGGAATCGGTGTGATTTCTCGCGGATTCTCCAGCTTCCAGTGATATTGCCCAGGCATTCCCCAGCCAGACGCAACTTGTGAAAACTTGCAATCAACTATTGTGACAATACCGATGACTTGACCGCGACGTAGAGAGATTAACTCTGGGATTACTACCCCCATCCCTTGGCAAAATTCTCTCGCTAGCTGATACTCTTTCTTGGTACAGGTTTTTGCAGCGTGAATCAGAATGTCGCCGCGATAATTGATAGGCCAGCCTCGGTTTTCAACATTTTTGAGAGCATAAAGAATTGCCCATGCCCAAGGCTAACGAACGGATAGCGCTTTCATGAATTGACCTCTAAAAATGGCAATAGCGATAGTTGTACAGGAGAATCAATTACAGATTGGCGGTAGTTCAAAGCATGATTCCAGTCGTTAGCATATTGATATTTTTTTTGTTTGCGAGGCTTCCCATAACTTCCCAGTGAGCCGGCTTGAGAATCAACTGAATAAAAACAACTGCGAATCGCTGCATCAGCTAAAGCAGTTCGTTTAACTCCGAAGCCGTGATAGCGAAAATCTGTTGGCAGTCGGTGGAGGATTGCCCAAATTGAACCAGGATTAGAATTTCGCTTACAGACTGAGCCAATACCAACCCAATCACCAGTCTTGATGCGTGAGCCGTAATTATCCAAGTGCCTCATGTAATCATCTGGCTCGTAAGCCTGTAGCACGGGCATGATATGAGGTGGTGCTTCACCAGTGGATTGGGCTAATTTGTCTAGCTCTTGAACTAGGCGATCATAGCGATGCAAGGTCAAACGTTGATGAGTTGGGATGTCTAGCCCTGTGATAGAGAGGATATAACTCTCACACATATAATCCTGAACCACCACGGCCACAAGATTACAGCAGTTTTTGAATCGCCAGATAACTTGAGCGTAAGTCCTGGTGGGTAAATGATTTTTGTAGCCGTAGAGTCTAGAGATACGGCTAAATGCACCACTGTCAATAATAACTGGTTGGTTTCCACCATCAAAAAGAGCTTTTCGGCAAGTATATGAGTTGCCTCTTCTCTTAAAAAAGCCATTTACCGAAATCATAACAGGGCAATTCAGTCCAGCAATTTTTTCAGGAAAGTTACACCCCAGAAAGTATATTGGTTTAGTTTTATTCATCTACCACCCTCTAAAAATTCAGCAATTGAACATAAGCATCCAACGCTGCAAGTGCTGGATGTGGATGTGGCTGTGACTTTAAGCCATTAGAGATTGTAACGATAGTCCCAAGTTCAATCATGGTAAAATTGATATTACTTTGACGGGCAGAACAACGATATAAGACTGTTAGTAAAACAAAGTTTAATTGTTCTAAAATCAAGTCTTCGCCCAGATGAAGCCGCCATGTAAAATTTTCTGAATTAATTGAGCGCCAAGGGTTACTAAAAGAGGAGTTTTCAACCATTGGTAGTATCTTGATCTGGTATCTGTAGTGTCCGGTAGTAGAGCATTCATTAGGCGCAAGAGTAGCCCATTGTTGTAAGAGTTGATGGTAAGTTTGAACCATTTATTATTCTCCTGTTCTATTTCAATTTGGAATGCGCTCGCTTCGATTTCATGCTCAGAATTTGTCAATTAAATAATTCAGCGCTCGACCATATTGGCTATATCCTGTGCCATTTGTTGCATATTCTTTTAGTTCATTGATGTACACAAAATTACCTGGCCAAGTTCAAAAATTTTGATGTAGATAAATCGCACAACATCGTCGCAGTACCGAGCTTACCGTAAAGGCGGTTTTTCTCAACAATCAACTCAATAGTGCGGTCGCTTGGGTCTTTTGTGTAGACAGCATCGCGGTAAAGCATAATTAACTGGTCACAAACCTCAAAGATTTCACCAGAATTACGTAACAGATGACGATTGGGGCGTTTATCAGCCGTTGTTTGATTCCCCCGATTAATTTGACAGCCCAAGAAAACAGGGATTTTGTGAGACTTGGCGATATCCCGAATCTGGCGGGTAATCTTGCCGACTTCAAAAGCCATATTTCCACCATCAGTGAGAGGTTAGAGTGATTGGACTTTTGTCAAGAGGGTGCGGGAAAAGGCGATAAATCCAGCTTTGAGACTGGCTTTCGTATGGCTTTGACAAACTCCTAAATCTTGATTTTCTTTTGCAGCAAAGTACTTAATCGGGTCATCAGCGTTACCTTTGTCGTAGGCAACACTAAAATGGTACAAACCCCGGAAAATCATCTCCAAAGAAATGCGGTCAAACGGTAGAGATAATTCGTCAGCAACCGCATCTCCCAAGTCAACCAAAACAGCATAAAACAGCCAGGTAGCCCAGACTTGTAACTTCACACCATTAATAGAACCAGTCCATAAATAAGATAGTCCCAGCAGGCGTTTGACTGTGTAAAAAGCTTCTTCAACTCTCCATCTTCGGCGATATAAATCTGCCACAACATCTCTGATACCAAGTTGCGATAGATAGTATTATTTAGAGGAAGTAAAATCAGTGTGCAGTGATGCCTCGGACTCGGATCGATATCATTCCTCACCTGGATTATGCAGAGTTAAACCAACGCTATCGTCGTTGTCGAGATGTCAAAGAACGGACTCGATGGTTGGTGATTCGCCTATTGAGCCGACCTGGTAATCCGATGAAAGTTGAGCAAGTAGCGTCGATTACAGGCTTAAGTGCTGATTGGGTGCGGAAAATTGCTCGTCGTTACAACACTACTGGACCAGAGGGGATTGTAGACGGACATCAAAAAAGCCCCGGAGGCAAACACAAAGCCTTAACAACAGAACAACTTGAGGAACTTTTTAAAAAATTAAAGTTACCTCCAGAAGATGGTGGTTTGTGGAGTGGACCAAAAGTTGGAGAATTGATTAAACAACAGTTTGGCATTAGTATACATCGGGCAACAGCATGGAAGTATCTCAAACACTTAGGTTTTAGTTTACAAGCGCCGAGACCTTTACACGAGCGTAGCGCCACCCCAGAGCAAAGGGCATTTTTTAAAGCCCAACTCCAGTCCTTCGTCCGATTAATGCCTTGGTTATGCCCTCATAAGCGTGTAGAAGTATGGGCACAGGACGAGGCACGTTTAGGACTCAAACCAGTTGTCCGTCGAACTTGGGCGCTCATTGGTCAACGTCCAAATGCTGATCGTTATCCGCGCTACAAGTGGTTATACACCTACGGTTTTGTCCACCCTCAAACTGGCAATAGCTGTTTATTTATTTTGCCCAGAGTGAATACGACTGTAATGCAAATTGCACTTAATGCCTTTGCGGCTCAAGTTAACTCTACTGGTGACAAGTTAATTATTTTACTTGTTGACCAAGCCGGTTGGCATACCACTCGTCATCTCACTGTCCCAAAAGACATCATCATGTACTCTCTTCCTCCATACCAGGACTCAACTTAACCCAACTGAGTGTATCTGGCCATTACTGAGAGAACGATTAGCCAATCAAGTATTTCATACTCTCGATTCTTTAGAGACCGTCTTGATTGAACGCTGTCAATGGTTGATGAATAATCCCACCACTGTGAAAGGAAAAGTCGGATTTTCCTGGTTGTGTTCAATATAACCAAATGTAACAATACTATCTTTGGCAACTTCGTATAATTTAATCTCGACAAAACTCGGAGCTAATTTATTTGATTCATAGTTCTAATTTACTATGTCAATAATTTTAGTTTATAACTTTCATTTATTACTCTAATTTATGATTTCAGTCTTTAACATCTTCATTTATTTATCTTAGACTCATTCCTGCCCTCAGTTCTTATTACCCCTTATTGACACTCTCATTTTGATGCCATTTTTTATGATTCATGGTTACTCAAATCTCTTTTTTGACTAATAATGTCTATTTTGTTTCTCACTTGACTTTTTTCTCTCCGTAATTTCCCTTTGTGACAGTTAGGGGTGCGGAAGGTAGGATTCAAATCAGGTGAATTCTTTGGAATGCAAAAATCTGGGTAAGAGGGATCACAGTTATTCTGTTGCTGCGGTTGAATCGCCTGAGAAGTTGTCTTTTGGGTAGCTCTGTGGCGGAAGTCCCAAGGCATCACACGATTAGCCTGACTCCAAAATGCTAAACGCTGTTGTTTGGCGGTGTTTTCACCCTGCAACAAACTATCTTTAGATTGTGGGCAACCTTTGAGGTACTGACGATAGACCACAGCCTGACCCTCTTGCACCATATTGAGGTTGACACTGAGATTCTCGACAAACACCTCTGCGACCAAGCGCTTGTATTTGTCAGTTTCAATAGCACGTAGGGTAATTCCTTGTCCCACTGGCAGCAATTGTTTGAGTCTTGTTGATGAAGCTATCCCCCTGTGGTAGATCACACCATCGACACGCAGTAATCAAAATATACAGTAGACTATTTAATACATAGCGATATGTAGCATGAGGCATTCCTTTGCCACGCTTTTCTGGCTCCTTGGGAAACATATCCTCAAATAACTTCTATTCCAGGTCGCTCAATCCTTCAAAACGTCCGGACATCACACCATACGCTCAACTCCATTGAGAAGTAGATTACCACATTCTTGCATTAGTGGGATAGGTTCTTGTATATCAGTTCAATACCAAATATCATACAAATCCGAATAAAAAAATTGAAATGGGAAACCTAAGCGTATCGGCTCAAAAATCATGTAGTGATGAATCAGATAAGCAGCGATCGCCCCATTTTACTTGAACCTAATTCTCAACACAGTGATAACTTTAGTTTGTTACAGATGGTCGATCTGATTGCTGAAACATTCGGCATTCACATCAAGGCACAGTATCAAGATAGATTAAAGAAAAATCTTTTAACTCGCATCCGGGCGCTGGGATTATGCTCACTCAATGAGTATTATCAGTTCTTGGTGGCAAGAAATCAATTAGTTCCTGGTGCGACTGAGTGGCAAGAACTAATCTCTTTACTCACTGTCACTGAAACTTATTTTTTTCGGGATCAGGGGCAGATGTGGCTGCTCAAAAATCAGCTGCTCCCAGAGTTAATTGAGCGCAAACGGGAGCTTAGTTTAACTCAGTACAACGCTGCTGGCAATGGAGAATTTTATCGGCCGACATTACGGCTTTGGAGTGCCGGGTGTTCGACTGGTGAAGAAGCTTACTCACTTGCCATTCTGGTGAAGGAACTAATCCCTGACAATCAGACATGGGACATTCTGATTTTAGGCACAGATATTAATCAACGCGCGATCGCCCTGGCTCAACAAGGAATTTATAGCGATTGGTCTTTTCGGACAACCACTCCAGAGATTAAAGATCGCTACTTTCGATCCCACAAAAAAGGTTGGAAAATCGATCCTGCTATTCAAGCAATGGTTACATTTCAACCTGGAAACCTAATGCAGGATAACTATCCCGCTTACGCATCCAGCATTTACGATTTCGATTTGATTATTTGCCGGAATGTGTTTATTTATTTTGACTTCAACGCGATCGCCCAAGTTATAGACAAGTTTTACTGCTCTCTGACACCGGGAGGGTTTCTGCTCACAGGACACACGGAATTACAGGGGCAAAAAACTGAACCGTTTCAAGTCAAAAATTTTCTGCAATCTGCGGTTTATCAAAGGCATCCCTCACTCGACGAGCAGAGCAAAGCCTTAAATACCATAACACCTGCTGCCATTGAGAGCAGGGAAACCGAAATTTCTTACCCCTCTCTCCCAAGCTTGGAGACGGGCTTCGATGTGAGCGCCAACACTCAAACTCTTTTAGATACAGCCAAAGAATCGCTAATTCAAGAAGCTTATGCCGATGTCATTCAAATAGCCCAACAACTGATTGCTGTTGCCCCCCAACACTTTCAGGCATATTGTTTGATGGCAGAAGCTTACGCGAATTTTGGCAATTACTCCCAGGCGAATCAGGCGTGTCAGCAGGCACTCCAGATCAGCCCATTGGCGATCGAACCCTATCATTTGTTGGCTCAAATCGCCGAAGAACAAGGAGATAGCGACAGTGCCAAATTATTTTTAAAACGTATTATTTATCTCGCTCCTAATTCTGTTACTGCTCACCTGGAATTGGGTTCTATATACGAACGAGAGGGAAATGAAAAACAGGCTCAAAAAACCTGGCGATCGCTTCTAGAAATTTTGGAAAATCTACCCCAACAAGCGATCGATTCCCATAACCAGCAAACCCCTGCTGAATTAAAAGCACACGTTCTTAAGCACTTAAATTCAACTAGTTATGAGCCATGAATCTTATTTAATGTTTAAACTCAATCACTCAGGCTATGGGATTCCGGCTACAGCCGTGCAAGAACTCTTCTTTCTGCCAGAAGTGACTGCGATCGCACAAACTCCTAGTACAATTTTAGGCGTGATTAACCTGCGAGGGAAGTTTCTCCCCGTCATGGATTTATATCGCCGTTTAGAACAAGCACGTCCCCCTTTTCAATTGACTGACAGCATGATTGTCGTGGAGTGGCAAACTCAACGAATCGGAATCATCGTCAATCAAGTGGATAGCGTACAAGCGATCGCACCCGATCGGATCGCTGCCAATGTTTGTAGTCAGTCAAAAGAGAATTTGCAAGATAGATTAGTGACTGGCATTGCCAACGTTGAGGAGGGCATCGTTACATTGCTCAATCCCGAACTGTTGGTGCAACACGCCTTTATAGAGACTGTTTTCAATCTCAATTCTGATTTTAACAACAGCTCAGTTAATGACACACTAAAACACCCCTCTGATTCAGCCCTAAATCAAGGCTTATACGCTCATTTCGATTCGCAGGAGCGACAGATTTTGCAAGAGCGAACTGAAGCCCTCCGATGTTCGGTTGATGACGAAGATTCGGCGTCGCTCTTGCCTCTAGCGGTTGTCGGGTTGGCGGGTGAGTACTTTGGGTTTGGCTTAGAAACGGTGCATGAGTTTACCGAGATTCACAAGATTACCCCAATTCCCTGCTGTCCACCGCACATTGTTGGCAACATCAACTTGCGGGGCGAAATTGTCACCTTAATTAACATCAATAATGTAGTCGATCTGCCCATGAATGGAGTGCGATCGCCTACGGCGGGGCGTAGCCCATCGCATCAGCAAGCCGTTGTCGTGCGTCTGGAGCAACGAGTGGCGGGCATTGCTGTGGATGACATTTTTGATGTGACGTATATCCATCCCTCCCAAATGACCACGGCTCCAATTGCCCTGCATTCTGCCAAGGACGACTATCTCCAGGGTGTCGCACCTTATCGCGATCGCATGATGAGCATTATCAATTTGTCTAAATTGCTTACTTCAGAGGTGTTGGTTGTCAATGAAGAAGTCTAACGCCTATAAATCTAGTAGTTCGCCAAGGGAACTTGGTGGGGAAAAGTTTTAAATCCCTTACCCTTTACCCAGCCCTCACAAGCACATTGTTAGGTTGACAGAAGCACTAGTGATGCCCAGGTTTGTAGTGAGCGATTTATCGCTCAAATCAAGGACTAAAGTCCTTACTACGAACTTGTGTAATTTTCCGTTGATTTAAGAGTGCGATCGCAAAGATTACAAATGATAGAAATCATTCACTCACAAGAGATAACAAGATGGAAAATAAGCGAAATTGGAAACTGAGATACTGGATTATGGGCAGCTATGGGGTTCCCATTCTGGCGTTGATAATTTCTGCGGGGCTGATATTTATTAATATCAACCTAGTGAGTCAGCGATCGCAAGATTTAGTTTCTTCCTATAACATTAATTCAGCGATTAATGCCCTTGCTACGAATGTGCAGAGCGGTTCTAAGTCAGTTCGGGGCTATTTGCTAGAAAAAAATCAGACATCTTTTGACGAATATCAAAAATCTCAAAGAAGCTTCAACGAGCTTTTGTCAAAGCTTATGTCGCTTGCCAGAACAGAGCAAGAGCAACAGTCATTAACCAGGCTAGAGGGACTGCTGAATAACTTAATGGTTGTTGAGGATGATTTGATTGGCAAAGTGAATCAAGGTAAGCTTCAGGAAGCTGTTGAAACCTGGAGTCACGAAAATGCCCGCAGTATGGTCGATCGCCTGACAAGTGCGATCGATGAAATCCAGCGCCGAGAAGACCAGAATGTAATTTTGGCTGCCAAGGAACAGCAAGCAGCGCTCGATACGCTCAAGCTCACAATTCTGTCCGCGACTGGACTTTCCTTGCTGTTGTCGGTTCTGACTGGCATCTGGATAATTAGCCGCACTGCTCGACGGATAAATGAATCAGCCAGTGCGATCGCTACCTCGACGGCTGAAATTGCCGCCACAATTGAGCAACAAGAACGCACTGCCAACCAACAGGCAGCCTCGGTCAGCGAAACTACTACTACAATGGACGAACTCAGCGCCTCTGCTCAACAGTCTGCCCAGCAAGCATCCACTGCCTCAACCAGCGCTCAACAAGTTTTAAATTTGGCAGATCAAGGCAATCAATCACTGAACCGCACCTTGGAAGGAATGGCAGCCTTGAGCCACAGAGTTAGTGCAGTAGCAGACCAAATGCTGCGCCTGAACGAACAAACTAAGCAAATTGGCAATATTTCCGGGTTGGTGAGCGACCTAGCAAATCAAACCAATATGCTAGCGCTAAATGCGGCAGTAGAGGCAGTCCGGGCGGGGGAACAGGGGAAGGGCTTTGCAATCGTCGCCGCCGAAATTCGCAAACTGGCAGATCGGAGTAAGCGATCGGCTGAAAAAATTAATGTGCTGGTGAATGACATTCAATTCGCCATCAACTCAACCGTTGTGATGACAGATGAAAGTACAAAAACTGCTCAACAGGGCGCGGCAATAACCAAGCAGACGGTGGAGGTCTTTACCAGTGTCACCGATGCCGTCAACCGAATGGTGTTGAATATTCAGCAAATCTCGCTAAACGCTAGCCAGCAATCCATTGCGGTTCAGCAAATTTTACAAGCAATGAATGCACTTAATAACTCTGCTAGAGAGACAGCCATCGGCATCAGTCAGACTCGCGTTAGCACTCACCAACTCAATGATGCAGCTTATAAGCTACAGAGTGTTGTGTAATCGGGGGAAGGAAGGGGGAAAGGGAAAGGGGAAGGGGGAAGGGGGAAGGGGGAAAGGGGAAGGGGGCAATGTAACAAAGGTGCAGGTCAATGCAACAAAGGTGTAGGTCAATGCAACAAAGGTGCAGGTCGATGCAACAAAGGTGCAGGTCGATGCAACAAAGGTGCAGGTCGATGCAACAAAGGTGTAGATTAAGAGATTTGTGTGTATACCGCAATACTGTTCAGTTAAGCATTTTTAACTTGAAATTGGGCTTTGGGAAAAGTTACTAGGTTTGGGTTAAAAGCTTTTCTTTCCCCTTTCCCCTTTCCCCTTTCCCCTTTCCCCTTAGCAATATCTGGAAATTCTCTAACTTATTCACTTACAGGAGATCGCAAGATGGAAAGCAAACGAAACTGGAGACTAAGATACTGGATTATTAGCGGGTATGCAGTTCCCGTGCTGGCATTGTTAGTTTCTGCTGGAATGACGATTGTCAGTATCAACACGGTGAACCAACGGTCAGAAAATTTATTGTCTTCTTATGACATTAACTCAATACTCGACGATCTTTCTGTTAGTGTGCAAAGTAGTTCTAAGGCAAATCGAGGCTATTTGTTAGAAAAAAATCAGCAATCGCTTGAGAGCTACCAAAAGGCTCAAAAGGATTCCAAGGAATTTCTCGCAAAACTGATGACACTTGCCCGATCGCCAGAGGAACGACAGTCTTTAACCAAACTAGAGGAACTGCTGAATAAACAGATTGCTTTTGACGATAACCTGATGGCAAGAGTGGATCGGGGCAAAGTCAAAGAAGCTGTTGAAAGCTGGAGTCAGGGAAATTCCCGCAATCAAGGGCAGGATGTCGTAGACATGATTCAAGAAATGCAGCAGCGAGAAGATCAGACTTTTGCAATTGCCGCGAAAGAGCAACAAGAGGCGCTTAATGCTCTTAGGTTCACGGTGACGTTAGCAAGTGGACTCTCCTTGCTGCTATCTATTTTAATTGGCATCTGGGTCATTAGCCGCACTTCCCGCCAGATGAACGCCTCTGCCAGCGCGATCGCCACTTCTACAACCGAAATTGCTACGACGATTGAGCAGCAAGAACGCGCCACCATTCAACAAGCCACTTCTGTCAACCAAACTACCACGACAATGGATGAATTGGCGGCTTCCTCGCGCCAGTCTGCCGAACAAGCAGAAGCCTCAGCCGCAGGGGCGCGGCAGGTGTTGTTGCTGGTGGATGGTCGCACTCAAGAGGGTCAATTCAGCCAATCGAGTCTACGCGAGAAAGTAGGCGATATTGCCGCCCAAATTCTCCATCTCAGCGAACAAACCAATCAAATCGGCACGATCTCCACCCTGGTTAGTGATTTAGCAAGTCAAACTAATATGCTAGCGCTCAACGCGGCAGTAGAAGCCGTGCGAGCCGGGGAACATGGCAAAGGCTTTGCGGTTGTTGCTGCCGAAATTCGCAAACTGGCAGACCAGAGTAAGCGATCGGCTGAAAAAATTAATGTACTGGTTTTAGATATTCAAAAATCGACCAATTCCACCGTGATGGTGACAGATGAAGGCACGAAAACTGTAGAAAAGATTGTGGATGCCATCAAAACGATCGCGCTAAATGGTCAACAAATTTCCCTAACTTCCAATCAACAGGCGATCGCGGTGCAACAGGTGGTAGAAGCCATGAACTCGCTGAATATTTCCGCTAGGGAAACTGCCTCTGGTATTAGTCAAATTAAAGTCGGCACTCAACGGCTGAATGATGCTGCCCAAGAACTAAAAGCCGTTGTGTAAAAACATATTGGAGTTACAAGTATGTTAAAAAATATGTCTCTGCGTGGACGATTGATGGGATCGTTTTTGCTGATGGGCGGTGTCGTTTTGTTCATCGGCTTTGTTGGTTGGCGGGGTACTCATCAATTAAGCAGCCATATCGACACCCTCAGTAATAACAGCCTCCCCAGCATCGACGGATTATGGAGAGTTAATGAAGGGCAGACTCAGATCCAGTCGGCAGAACGAGCGATTCTCAACCCCGAATTACCCGCAGCAGCCAAACAGTCTGAGTTAAATCGAATGCAGGCAGCCTGGAAGCAGATTGACGCAGGTCTTGAGGAATATGAAACCACGCCCCGCACCCCCGACGAGGATAAACTCTATCAGACGTTTAAGCAACAGTGGCAGGCGTGGAAGCAGGATCATGCCGCCTATCTTCAGGCTTACCAGGATTTTACCCGCTTAGGTGTTGTAAACCCCACTGCCAAACAGCTGGAATTGACCAGCCAGAAGCGAGAAAATTCTCCAGAAATGAAGGTGGCGATCGCAGCTGCCGATCGACTGACAAAACTCAGACAAAACGCTGTTACCAAAAATGATGTTTCCTTTGCGGCTGCAACTAACTCATTGTTGCAACTGATCAAAATTAATCAGGATACTGCTGAAGATGCAAATAAAGCCGCTAGTGACGATAGCCGCTTGACCACAGGTTGGGTAGTTACTGGTATTATTGCTGGGCCTCTGGGGGCAATCTTACTAGGATTTCTTCTTGCTAAACCGTTGACAAGCAAAATTGCTCAAATTGTTCAAATAATGGCTGCCTCCACCAATGAAATCGCTGCTGCGATTGAGCAACAAGAACGGACTGCGACTCGCCAGGCAAGTTCTGTCAATCAAACCACGATCACCATCGATGAATTGGGAGCCTCATCGCAGCAGTCAGCCGAACAAGCAGGATCGGCGGTAGCAGGCGCACGGCAGGCGTTGATCCTTGCAGGTAACGGTGCTGATGCTGTAAAACGCACCCTCAAGGGTATGGAAACCCTACAGCAGAAAGTCGCAGCGATCGCCGACCATATCACACGTTTAAATGAACAAACCAAGCAGATTGGCAGTATCTCTGGTTTGGTGGGCGAGTTGGCAAGCCAGACTAATATGCTGGCGTTAAATGCGGCTGTAGAAGCAGTCCGGGCAGGGGAGCATGGTAAGGGTTTTGCCGTTGTCGCTGCTGAAATTCGCAAATTAGCAGACCAAAGTAAAAAATCAACCGAAAAAATCGGCACCTTGGTAGGGGACATTCAATCTGCCATCGGCATCACTGTTATTGTCACCCATGAAGGCACTAAAACTGTGGAAGAAGGGACGCGAATTGCCCAGGAAACGTCAGAATCCTTTGCAGGTGTAGAAGGTGCAGTGAATAATATTGTCATCAACAGCCAACAGATTTCACTCAATATCAACCAGCAAGCGATCGCCATTCAGCAAATTGTCTCTGCCATGAATGATCTGAATATTGCTGCGCGTGAAACTGCCAGTGGTATTAGCCAGATCCGCTCTGGTACTCAACAACTAAACGAGTCAGCGCAAGCACTCAAGGCAATCATTTAGTCGCACAATTTTGGATTTTAGATTGAAACCAGCAATCAAGTCAGGCGCTTGTCACTTAATTTGAGATTTTGGACTTAAACAAGCTCAGTCGAACCGCTTTTAAATCTTCAATCCAAAATCCAAAATCTAAAATCTAAAATTCCCTCGCTTAACCCTTAACTACTTAAAACTATGATGATTGATGATGAAGAACTGAGAGACGTTTTTAAAGTAGCCAGCGAAGAACACCTGCAAAACCTGGATGATGGATTACTGCATTTGGAAAACCATCCCGACGATCTGGCTGTCCTGGAAGCCTTGATGCGAGAGGCGCATTCCCTGAAAGGCGATGCCAATATGCTGGGAGTCAAAGATGTAGGCACTCTAGCACATCAGATTGAGCATATTTTGACTCAACTCAAGCAACAAGAAAACCCTGCATCCTCGTTGGGCGATGGCACAACAGACTCACCCTACGAACGCCTCGCTCATGCGATCGCTGCTATCCGCAGACTCGTTCATGAAGCCGTCACCGGAGAACCTGCCAGGGTTGATACCTTTTCTGTTCTGGCAGAATTGATGGGAGCGAGTGTGGGAGCAGGGGGAGCAAGGGGAGCAAGGGGGGATGAGGGGGATGAGGGGGATGAGGGGGATGAGGGGGATGAGGGGGATGAGGGAACAAGGGGACAAGGGGATACGGAGAATGAAAAGATCCTCTCTGCATTTTCCACACTCCCAACTCAGCACTCCCAACTCAGCACTCCCAACTCAGCACTCCCAACTCAGCACTCCCAACTCAGCACTCAGCACTCTTCTAGCTACCGCATCGAAACCATCCGCGTTGGTACTCGGCACTTAGATACATTGATGACGCAAGCAGGGGAATTAACTGTAACCAAAATTCGGATTGCTCATCGGCTGGGAGAAATTGAAGCGATCGCTAATTTGTGGGAAGAATGGAATCGAGATTTATTCACTAATCGGTTTGCGTTCAGCCGAGAGCAACAAGGTGATGTCGCCCTGCAACGTCTGGAAACTTTTCATCATCACTCGGAAAAACGATTAGAGCAATTGGGTCATTTGGTGAAAACCTTGCAGAGTTCCCTTTCGGAAGACACAACCCGACTGGAACAACTAAGTAGCGATCTAGAAGAAGGTATTCGTACCCTGCGATTGCTACCCTTTGCAACGATTTTCAACCTCTTCCCTCGGATGGTGCGCGATCTGGCGCAGCAGCAGGGAAAATTGGTGGAGTTGATCCTAGAAGGCAAAGACACCCTTGCCGACAAACGCCTGTTGGAAGAAATGAAAGATCCGCTAATGCACATTTTGCGGAATGCGATCGATCACGGAATTGAGCCACCACAAGAACGGGAACGGCTAGGAAAACCAACAACAGCAACGATTCGGCTCAAAGCTTACCAGACTCCCACTAACATTGTGCTGGAAATCAGTGATGATGGCCGGGGGCTTGACCTGGATAGAATCAAACAAATAGCGGTGAAACGGGGCATTTGCGGGGAGGAAGAATTAGCAGCAATGACTCCCAGCCAGATCCAGGCGTTGATCTTCGCACCGGGATTTTCAACAGCCCCCCTGGTGACAGAAGTATCAGGGCGGGGTGTGGGGCTGGATGTAGTGCAAACCAATGTCGAGAAATTGAAAGGTACGATTCAGGTAGAATCGTTTCCTGGACTGGGATGTATGCTGCGCGTCAATCTCGGTATCACCTTGGCGACTGCCCATGTCTTGATTGTACAAGTGAACCAAATGCCCTACGCTATCCCAGTGGAGTTTGTACAAACCGCTTGCTTAATCAAGTCAGAAGAGATTTTTCCCTTGGAGGGACGAGACACAATAATTCGGGATAGCCAACCCATTTCGATTGTGCAGTTGGCCGATCTATTAGAACTGCCTCCGATGCCATCTGGATTAACTCAAGAAACGGCACTTTCCTGTATTATTCTTCAGGTTGGGCAAGCACAACTGGGTGTAGTGGTAGATGCCTTAGTAGATGAGCAAGATGTAGTGATTAAACCCCAAAGTCAGTTACTTAAACGAGTCCGCAATGTTTCTGGGGCAACAATTTTAGGCACTGGAGATGTGTGTATGGTGCTAAATCCCCAGGATTTGGTGAAGTCAGCCCGATCGCGATCGCAGTCCATTTCTTCTACCCAAACTCGTCAACTTGCGCCTACGAAACCAACCGTCTTGTTAGTGGAAGATTCTATTGCCACACGCACGCAAGAAAAGCGGATTTTAGAAACCGCAGGTTATCAAGTGATTACTGCTGTGGATGGTTTGGATGGATTGAAAAAGCTGCGATCGCACACCGTTGATGCTGTTGTTAGCGATGTGCAAATGCCAAATCTCGATGGCTTGGGATTAACTGCCAAAATCCGCCAATATCAAGAATATAGCGAACTTCCAATTATCCTGGTTACTTCCCTTGCCAGCGATGAGGATAAACGTCGGGGTGCGGAAGCCGGAGCCAATGCCTACATTATCAAAGGCAGCTTTAATCAAGAAGCCTTGCTGTCAGCCCTCAAACGGTTAGTATAAGGGTTTTCCGATGAATGAAGAACAATTTTCTCGTAGTATATGTGAGACGACAGTATAACGCATCATTCCCCTAAATCGATGCGTTACACTGTCGCCAACGCATTATTTTCCTCAACTCAATGCCAACTAGGTTTTACCAAAAATTATAGCCTTAACCCGTAACTGAACTACGTTGTGATATTTACTATCTCAAAGTACCTTCAGATAGCGTTTGTTTATTAAAAATGCTAAAAAAAACTTGGTAAGCAGATCGCTACCATTCGTAAGCAAAAAGGATTAACTCAAGAAAACTTGGCTGAACTATCAGGCTATTCAGTTGAGTTTATAAGTTTGATAGAGCGTGGTATTAATGCTCCTACTATCGACGGGTTAGAAAAAATAGCACAAATTTTAAACTGTAAAGTTCAAATCTTATTTAAAGAAACAGATTCTCAAGATAATTCGCTTGGTTAGATTTAATTTTTAAAGTTGGCTTAATTATTAATGAATAATTTTGAATATACAGGCTTTTGCTTTACTTTAAAAAAAAATGATGAACATACTTTAAATCTAGATATCTTTAAAAAGGGAGAAGCTAATCTTTTTGAAAATTTAAATTTATTTTCTTGTTTACTTCATTCTTTTAAGCCTGATGAGAATTCAATTTGGCGAAAAGAAAAACGTCTTGATGTTGAGATAAAAGGATGGCCATCAAGCATAGAATGGGAAAGATTATCTGATACAAGTTTTAAAGGCATAATACAAGTTGCTAGCGATTTTAATTTTGAAAAATTTGCAGAAACTTTGAATATAGCAATTAAAAATATTATTGTTCCAGTAGAAAGAAAAACAGAGAAATATTATCAATTTGAAATAGGAAATAAATCTCATTGGAATGAATACTTCTTCAAATCTCGTGGACGGGAAATTTGTGGATTATGTATTCTATATGACACCGAATTTCATACTAGAGATGAACTTGAAGTTTCCATTGAAAAAAGATATCAGCCTCACAATATAAGTAAACTTGCTATTGGCAATAACGATACAACAATATCTAGATTATATGGAGATCCTAGTAAAATAATTGATTATTTTAGAAACCAAGGATGGACAAGAGAGGGTGACAACCCCACTTTAATCACTAAGCGTGAAAAAAGACAGGAAAAATATAAATTAACTAGTGTTCAACAAGATATTACTTTACAAGTTTATCGATCAACTATCAAGAGTTCATGGAAACGCCAATTATTCAGTCTTCATAACAATACTTGTAGAATATGTCATACAAAATATGAAGACATTAAATTTCTGGCTCCCGATCATAGAATTCCAGCCATTGTTCAGGCAGAAAATTTAACAGATGAAAATTATAAAGAAAAGTTAATGACTTTATGTATTTATTGCAACCAAAGAAAGAGGGAGTTTACGAAGAAAGTTACTCCCGACTACGATTGGGAAAATAGCCCTTGGGCATACCCAGAGAAATTTGAGGAGAAAAAAATAGTTGATGACATTAAGAGGTATGCTATTTTTTACCAAAAATCAATTCCTCAAGTTCTAAAAGAAATAGAACGTCTTCTCAAAGAAACAGACTAGGAATTCAGACAATTATTAGTCAGTGCTTTGTAAACCGAAGATGCAACTGCTTCTGCAACAGGGTAGGGCAGTGCATTAGCAATTTGGCGGTAAACAGAAGTCATTGAGCCAATAAATTCAAAGTCGATAGGAAAACCTTGTATATAAGCCATTTCCCTGCACGTTAACCTACGTTGATTTGAAGGGTGGTGCATTACCATTGCTCCTCCCTTATGATCGCCTCTAGCCGTAATAGTTGGACATGGTAAGTCAGGATTAATACGTCTATTTGATATATACCCATTAAACTTTAGTTTAAATTTGGAATATACATGATTTTTCAAATTATTTGTCTTATCAGGATCGGGAAAATTTGAAAGTGCCTGTCCCACAGATACATAGGATTTGAAATGACTTGGTTGTGGAGGAAATTCGATTTCTATTGTTATATCTTCTCTCTGTCCTAAAATAATAACTCTTTCTCTATTTTGTGGAACTCCATAGTCCGCAGCATTTAAAATAGCATATTTACACTTATAGCCACATTCATTAAAATCTTCCAATATTTTTTTAAAAACTTTTCCTTTATCAAGGCTAAGAATACCTTTTACATTTTCAGCGACAAAAAACTTGGGCTTTTTAATTTGTATTACTTTTACAAGATATTCATATAGAATATTCCGATTATCGTGAATGTTACGGTTCATGTTTGCTATTGAAAAACCCTGGCATGGAAATCCACCTATAAGAACATCACAATCAGGAATTTCATTTAGTTTGTATTCTTCAATATTACTATTAATTATATGATTACCTATATTTTTTCGGTATGTTTGTACAGCATCTTCAAAGTTGTCAATTGCCCACACAATGTCAAACCCAGCTTTTTTAAAGCCTAAGTCCATTCCTCCCGCGCCAGAAAATAAAGAAACCACATTGATATTTTTAGTTTCTTTATCTTGTTTTTCTATAAAGATTTTTAATCTCTTATTAGCTTCTAGAAATTCTTGTGCTATTTTTTCTGCATATAATACAGGTACTGCATTACCAATTTGACGATACATTGAGGTTACACTTCCTGTGAATTCAAAATCGGATGGAAAAGTTTGAATAAATGCTGATTCTCTAACATTTAGTCGTCGTGTTCCATTAGGGTGTGGAATTGCACATACTCCGCCTTTACCATTACCTCTAGCGATAATTGTAGGACATGGTTTATCACCATTGGTTTGTCTATGTCCCGTGTAATTTCTATATGAAACTTTATATTGTGAGCCTACTAAATTGGTGGTTGGTTTCGATCTTTCTAAATTTTCTAATGCAGAATTAATCGTAATCCATTTTTTGAGATTTTTATCTTTTTCAGAATAGTCTGGTAATGGATGCTTGACTCTAGCTTCGATAGGTAGGTCATTTCTTGTACCTAAAATAATAACTCGTTTTCTAATTTGTGGAACTCCATGATCAGCCATATTGACTAGTTGATATGTTACATAATAACCAACCTCTTGTAATTCTTCTAGAATATTTTGAAAAACAAGCCCGTCGTCTAGACTTAAAATACCTTTTACATTTTCGGCCATAAACCATTTAGGCTTTTTATCTTGTATTACCCTTAGCATCTCATTATAAAGTTCATTTCTCTCATCATCTTTTGAACGAAATTTATTGGCTACTGAAAAGCCTTGACATGGGAATCCACCAACAATGATATCGGCATTAGGAATTTCTTTGGAATGAACATCACAAATTGATTTATTGATAATATGATTGCCTATATTTTTTTTGTATGTTTCTACACAGTCTAAGTCATTATCAATTGCCCAAAGGATTGATAATCCTTGTCTTTGAAATCCTAGATCAATCCCTCCACACCCTGAGAATAGACTAATAACAGTAAGTTGACTAGTTTGAGTATCTTTAAGATTTATCATAATTGTAGAAAGAAAGCACTTCTTAAAAATTAACCGCTTTTTTAGTTTTAGCCTTAGCGTATTTTTTTCAGATAATGAAGATGATCATAGTTGAATGCTTGTCAGTAAAAATAGTACCGAAGGGGATGGCGCAAAGAAAGATCGCTGCTTTAAGCATGGGGACATCAGGTTTAAAGTATAAAATATAGCGCTAGGTAAATCAATAAAGCAACTTTATTAGTGCTGCTGCTAACGTCAGCAGTGAAGTTGTTAGGCGCTATATTGAAGATCCTCATGATGGATAATATAGAACACTGAAATGAGTGAGTTTCCAGCATCCCATGTATTCCTATGAAAAACTCTGCCCCGATTCGCGTCTTTCTGGTGGAGGATTCCCTCGTCGCCTTAACCATCCTCAAGCGGATTCTGGCGAGTTCCCCGGAAGTGGATGTGGTGGGAACTGCTTCCAATGGCGTGGAAGCATTGGAGCGAATTCCAGGCGCACAGCCCCAGGTAATCTGCACCGATCTACACATGCCCAAAATGGATGGACTGGAACTCACCCGCCGGATTATGACAGACTATCCCCGTCCCATTCTGGTAATCAGCACCTCCGTCAACACTCAAGAAGATTCCCGCAATGTTTTTAAACTGCTGCAAGCGGGTGCTTTGGATGTTTTTCCCAAACCCAGCATTGACTCACTTTCAGACTACGAACAAGTCAAGCACGAATTAGTCAACCGGATCAAAGTTCTGGCAGGGGTTACAGTCTTTACTCGCCACACTTCCCGTGCGACGGTAGAACCCAGAACGCATCCTGTTAGCCCCAAAAAGCCAGAACCATTTAGCCCAAAACCTGTCAGTAACTCGCAATTCCCCATTCGTAATTTCCCGTCCCTGCCTAAAGTCGTGGCGATCGGAGCCTCCACAGGCGGCCCCCAGGCATTATACGCGATTCTCAAACAACTGCCTGCCAACTTTCCCGTACCCATTCTGTGCGTCCAACATATCAGCGAAGGATTTCTGCAAGGACTGGTAGATTGGCTAGCAGCAGAATGTTTCCTGTGCGTGACGATCGCCCAACCAGGAGAATTTCCCAAACCGGGTACTGTCTACTTCGCTCCCGAACGACAACATCTGCAACTTGACACTCAAGGGCGATTAACCACCGTCAGCACCCCTGCCGTTTCCGGGCATCGTCCCTCGGTCACAGCTTTGTTTCAAGCCGTTGCTAACTGCTATCCGCGATCGGCGGTTGGTATTTTGCTGACTGGTATGGGACGGGATGGTGCAGATGGATTACAAGCGATCGCCCAAGCCGGAGGCACTACCATTGCCCAGGATGAACAAACCTGCGTTGTCTTCGGGATGCCCAAAGAAGCGATCGCTCTGGGAGCCGCCCAACATATTTTGGCGATCGGCGAAATTGCCCCCATGCTATTAAATCGAATTTCCAGTTATAGGCTGGGTTAGGCGTAGCTATAACGTGCAACGCATTTTATCCAAGGGGCTAATTTTGTCCAAATGCCAGAATCTGAGCAGCACTCAACTTAAAACCAGGAACGATCGTCGATGCTAGGGGGGTGTCACCCATATAAATTGTGTCTTCGTATTGCCCATTTACCCATAAGCACAGCGTCATTTGTTGCCTTTCCGGGTCAATAATCCAGTATTCCGCAATCCCTCGCGCCGCATATTCTGTGCGTTTGT
Organism: Nostoc sp. C117; assembly: GCF_043099735.1. Taxonomy (NCBI): domain Bacteria; kingdom Bacillati; phylum Cyanobacteriota; class Cyanophyceae; order Nostocales; family Nostocaceae; genus Nostoc; species Nostoc sp. C117. The sequence continues at coordinate 6,672,505 of NZ_CP170991.1, read as the reverse complement.
AACGATAGTCTCGGTCGCGGTTGTCTTGTCCAGGTGAAACCACTTCAACCACCAAGATTGGCGGTGGCATATCTTGGGTAATCGTGTTGCTGCGTTGTCCTGCCAGGGTTGCGTATCCTTCTTCACTCAGTATGGTCAGATCGGGTAAGCGCACCTTTGCTCGTTTGCCACTCACCACAATTTCCATATCTTTGAGGTTGATCAGCACAATCGAAATGTATTTTGCTAATTCCAACATGAGGAGTTTGGCAAGCTTGCAGTTTTCTGGGGATTCAGTCGGCACTTCTACTAACTCTCCATCTACAAGCTCATAGCGCGTGTCAGTACCGTCGTCATAGGCAAGGTATTCCTCCATTGTCATCAACTTGGGGACGTTGGGTGCAGTTTGAGTCATGGCTAGAAATCTCCGCGATCGCCGCCGCAAGGCTGTCAGGATAGAAAACTGGCTGTGCCAATTTTAGGGCCAAATCTGATGAACAAGCAGATCAGGAGCCAATAAATTTTCGTACAGCTTCGCGCAATTGTTCAGCATCAAAAGGTTTGATCAGATATTCTGTTGCACCCGCCAAATGACCCTTCACTCGATCGAAGGGGGAATCTTGAGAAGTCACCATAATCACAGGCAAATGCTGAAACTGCGGCAGGCTCCGCACCGTGCGGCAAAACTCCAACCCGTTTACATCCGGCATCTGCACATCCAATAGCAAGACTGAAATCCGTTGATGATAAATGATCGACAGGGCATCAAGCGCGTTAGCGGCTGTTATTACTTGATAGCCCGGTTCTAACGCTCGTTTAATCATTTGATGAATCACAAGGCTATCATCAAGCGCGAGAACAATCGGTAAGCTTGTCGTACCATTTGACATACTTTACAAGTCGATGAGTCAATCATCGTTGGCGTTTACAAAAAGGCAGGAGGCAGGAGGCAGGATGTTAGGAGTATCAATTAAAACTCGCATTTGCAGGGTTTAAAGCCCAGTTTAAACAAAGAATTATACCCAGACGCACTGACGCGTTGTATAAAGCGTCCAAGATCAATCCCACTATGAGTAAGGGTAGGTTCCTCCTGCCTTCTGCCTCTACGACACGCTCTTGCGTTCGACCTCCTGCCTCCTGAACCTAGCATTCCCAAAGTCAGACTTGAACAATTGATATTTTGATAATTTTATACACACTTCAAGTATTTTTAACCAAAGGCTCAACCGGAATTTGAATCAAGAACTCGCTGCCTTTCCCAAGTTCTGAGGAGCATTTTAAAATGCCGCCATGTTTTTCAACCACAATTTGATAACTGATGGACAGTCCTAGCCCGGTTCCCTTACCAATGGGTTTGGTGGTGAAGAATGGATTGAACAGTTTTTGCTGGGTTGTTTCTGTCATCCCAGAACCGTTATCTCGAATCCGAATCACTACACTATCTGCGTGGGAGAATTGGGATAGATCGGAACTACCCGATTCTCTACTAATGAGTTCTGTTTGAATGGTAACGATCGGATTAGGCGTTTCATCTAAGGCATCGATCGCGTTACCCAAAAGATTCATAAATACTTGATTCAATTGCCCCGCATAACAATCAACAGGCGGTAAATTGTCATATGCTTTAATCACCTGAATCTCAAACTTGGCACTAGTTAATTTCAACCGACTCTTCAAAATTAACAACGTGTTGTCAATCCCTTCATGGATATCCACAGGTTTCATCTCGGCTTCATCCAGGCGCGAGAAGTTCCGCAGAGATAGGACAATTTGCCGAATTCGTTCTCCACCCATTTGCATCGACGACAATAGATTAGGCAAATCTTGCATCAAGAAATCAAGATCGATAGTCTCTATCTTTTCCTGAATAGCATCAGTTCCATTGGGATAGGTTGCTTGATAAAGATGCAATAGTTCCAGCAAATCTCGAACATAGTTAGTTGCATAAGTAATATTACCGTTAATAAAGTTGACTGGGTTGTTGATTTCGTGGGCAACTCCGGCCACCAATTGTCCCAGGCTCGACATTTTCTCTTGCTGTACCAGTTGCATTTGGGTTTGCTGCAACTGGCTCAGTGCGTTCCCTAGATAGGTGGCTTGAGTTTGAGCTGCCAAGGCAGTTGCTCGTGTTTGGGCAAACAGTTCTGCCTGATCGAGAGCGATCGCTACTTGATCGGTAACAGCTTTGAGTAACCGGACTTCGCTATCAGTCCATTGGCGCGAACCGCGACAGTGATGGCAAATAATAGCACCCAATTGACCAGAATGGGTTCTCAGTGGCAGCAACAGCATCGAGGTTACTGCCAGTTGATGCAGCAGGACGCGATCCTCTGGGGTGAGTGCCTCTGAGGTAGTAGAAACATCCTCAATCCTTAGCATATCTAGATTTAAGATAGTTTCTGCCAGAACGGAGCCTGGCCCAAGGGAAAGTTCCCCCAACGCCATCTGAATCTCTGGGTTAGTTGCTTCGTGAGTCACCATAAAGTTGAACCGATCTTTGTTGGGCAGACACCACACAAAGTCACAGCGATCGACTTGCAACAGAGTATGAATCTCATTCACTGCCGTTTGTAAAATCGTGTCCAGATCCAGAGAATTACGAATTTGATTTGCCAGATTAAACAGAATTGAATCTTGTTGACCAACCAATTCCTGAGTAATCAATTGCTGTTTTAGTTGTTTGATTTCCGGGATCGTTTGACGCAGCTTCGTGGTGTTGCGCTTTAGCTCCAATTGTGCTACCACTTGGTGGCTGAGTGTCTGCAATCCTTTCCGTTGTTTCTGGCTCAGATCGCGCGGTTCAATGTCCATGACGCAGAGTGTACCCAAGGCACAACCGCCAGTTATTACTAGGGGGACTCCGGCATAAAACCGGATATTGGGAGCATTTATAACGAAGGGATTAGTGGCAAAGCGGGGATCGGCCAAGGTATCTGGAATCACAAAGACATCTGACTGGCGAATGGTGTAGTTACAAAATGCGAAGTCTCGGCGAATTTCTGTTAATGTGATTCCTACCTTAGACTTAACCAACTGGCGATCGGCTCCGATAAAACTCACCAGTGCCATTGGAGTTTCGCACAGATCGGCTGCCAGTGCTGTTAAGTCATCTAATGCCCGATTGGGTAGAGCATCCAAACCCTGAAACTGATACACTGCTTTGAGCCGTGTCAGTTCGTTGGTGCAGGGCATCGTTGTGCAGGGGAGCATGGAATCAAGTAATAATTCAGGAATTTTCATAGTTTTTTTTATATTTAGGTGCGAACGCTAATTTGACTGTCAAATAGGTACATTTGCAATCGCTACTCTAAGTTTTTCTGAAGCTTTAGATTTCATAAACTCTTATTTGGTAGCAATATTTTAAATCAAATTATGAATGCGAGTTCAAGTATAACGCCGTTCACTTCGATGCTGTTAATGGCAGATGGATTGTAAAACTTATCCATCTGTACAGCATCTTCTAAATTCTCATATTTCCGTAGCCTACGAATGCGATCGCTTCCTGTGGGAGAAACAGCACCATCGCTGATTAACTGCATCTGCAGTCCTAGTGGCTGACCAAAGTCTGGGTCTAGTGCTAAAGAAGTATGTAAAATTAGTCCATTTCCACCATTGCCTGTAGGACCATAATCATCTCTTTTTTCTAAAATTTTTTTGTAATCCAGATAAGTTGTATCACCTACAGCTAATACTATTGGTATGCCATAAATCTGCTTAGAAGTCTGTTCAAAAGATGGTTGGGTCAATTTCTCAAAAGTTGTTTTGGGGTTAGAAAAGAATTCGTAGCCACGTTTTAGGTCACTAGCACTTTGAAATATTTGTGATAGAGGCTCACCATATTTTACTTTTAAAGCCTCCGCAATTAACACTGCTCTGTTGGTCAGGCGTTTGTCACCCAAATCACAATTGTGGTACGGATTCGCTTCTAATAGTTTCATTTGCACCCCAAAATACTACACTACAAGCACCTTACATTAGAGGACGCAAATCATCTTAAGTTCAAAGGATTGGTTCGCGACAATCTATCGCGAACCAATCCCCTTTTCCACATCCTGTGAAAAGTCAGATGCAGGCTGGTGCAACGAATCCACTTAGCGATACTTTCCGCATCTATAACCCGTCAAAGAATATTGCCGAAAAAGACCCTCAAGGAGACTTTATTTACCACTGGATACCGTCACTGCGGGGCTATAGTTTAGCAGAAATTGAACAGGAGAAATACATTAACAATAGTTATTATCCACAACCAATTTTAGATTGGTCAAAGACGCGTAAAGTTAATGGTAAAGTTGTTTCTGACTTACGAAAGCTAACTAAACAGCGATTGTTAAGCCAAGGTGGAGATGAATACGATAGTGCAATCGCTGCTAAAGTAACAGTTGAGAAATACTGGCAGCATCAAGACAGAGAGTATAAAGAATATCAACAAAAGCTTACTGAGGCGCAAGAATGAAGCATTATCTAGATTTTAGACTAAGCTCCTCTATATATTTATGTTGCGTCTGAACGAAGAAAATGCTTAAAAACCATCTAGAACTTAGAACCAAAAGTTACTTCAGGCTTAGTTCACAACTTGCTGGGTTGAATAATACGCAATTGTGTTCTTTGTTTGACAATAATGAGCCAGGTACATCAAGTTCAAGTTCGGGGCGAAATCATACCATCGTTCTTGGACAATTCAAAATTTTTGTCAAGCGCATTCCGATTACGGATATCGAATACGAAAACCTATTTTCTACCAAAAATCTGTATGACTTACCAACTTACTTTAACTACGGTGTTGGTTCTATTGGTTTGGGTGTCTTCCGTGAACTTGTAACACATATTAAGACTACTAACTGGGTATTAGAAGGAGCGAACGCCACATTTCCCCTAATGTACCATTATCGAATTATTCCGTTCTTTGGCCAACGCGAGAATATCGATATGGAAAATCACAAAAGCTTTGTGGAGTATTGGGGTATCCCTCTTCTGTCACTCTCCGGCATTAGCAAGTAGTAACTAAGTGAAATTATCCAGAAGCATAACAGGGTTTAAATTGATTCATTTCACTAATTAATTGATTGAATCCCAGCAATAAATTAGAATTGGGGAAAATATATCCAGGGATAAATCAACCAAAATAGTAAGAGTGGTTGGGCAATGAGACGCAGATTATTTAAAGTATTCTTCCATCCGCATTCATGGTTCCATTGTTGATGATTAGAAAAATCAACATCACTATTTTCTTTTACCTCAGTTTCAATTTGACGAGATTTATTTAAGCCTAACAAGGCTCTAGCATTTGCGATCGCAGGTAGTTTTGATGAAGTTGACCACGCTAAATTAAAAGCTATTCTTGCACTGTTACAAAAAATTTCTGGTGACGCAACTATAGAAATTATTCGAGTTGAAGAAGGCAGTATCAAAATTATTCTTAATGGTTCTAATGAAGGGTTAGAAAGAATAAAGAAACTATTTGAATCGGGGGAACTCACTGAAGTATTGGGTACTCCTGTTGAGTACGTTAATTTAACAGAACTAGATGAAAAGTCTTGCTTGATTCGAGATATTTTACAAAATGGAGCTAGCAGTCAAAATCTGAGTGGTGTCAACCTGAGTAGTGCCAACCTGTTCCTTGCCGACCTGAGTAGTGCCGACCTGAGTGGTGCCGACCTGAGTAATGCCAACCTGAGTAGTACCAACCTGAGTGGTACTAACCTGAGTAGTGCCGACTTGATTGATGCCGACCTGAGTGATGCCGACCTGAGTAATGCCGACCTGAGTGGTGCCGACCTGAGTGGTGTCAACCTAAGTGGTGTCAACCTGAGTGGTGTCAACCTGAGTGGTGTCAACCTGAGTGGTGTCAACCTGAGTGGTGTCAACCTGAGTGGTGCTAACCTGAGTGGTACTAACCTGAGTGATGCTAACCTGAGTGGTGCTGACCTGTTCCTTGCCGACCTGAGTCGAGCCAACTTGAGTAGTGCCTACCTGGTTGATGCTAACCTGAGTGGTATCAACTTAAGTGGTCAAAATGTACAAAACACGCGATTCGGAAATAATCAAGGAATTTCCGAATCTATAAAACGTAAGCTAATTCAAAAAGGAGCAATCTTTGAAGATTCTCCTGGCGATCGCTCTGACATTTTGCTTCCTCACTGAATAGTTGTTAGCTATCGCACCCTTTCCCCCAGAACTGAAACTGATTACTCCCGGTTCGCCCACTTTTTTTGGAGTTCGAGAAATTGTCAAAAATCAGAAAAATCTAGGTATCGTAAAGGTTTTAGCGATTTCACGAAATTCCCCTGAAATTATCACTCCCCTCTCAAAACTCTATTTTTATGCGAGCGCATAACGTCGGGACGAGAGTACATTTGAATCACAGCTTAGAACCCTGATTGAATCGTTCAGCTTTTTCCTAACTCAATTTAAAATGGGCGAACCGGGAGTAACTGATTGACAAAATGCGCTTTATTTTAACCTCTCACGGATGGTGTTAGACAAGAGTGAGGATGCTAAAAGTTCACTCTCGTTGTTCCAGCAGCGTCGGGCGCTGGCGGTATCTGTGAATCACCCCTTTGCCCAACGGGGAACAGTGCGATTGGCAGAAATTAATGAGCAGCCTTACATTGATCGGATGCATTGCGAACTTTGGGGTGAGACACGACAATTATTTGAGTCGAAAATGCTTCAGCCTCATGTGGTATATCGTGCCAACCACGAAGAATGGGTAATTGCTTTGATTGCCGCTGGGTTAGGGATTGCGATTATGCCAGAGTGGCAGGATATTCCAGGCGTTGTCTACATTCCCATTTCTGATCTGCCGCTGCATCGGGCAATCGGATTAGTCTGGCGAACAGCGCAAGAGAAAGAGGTGAGCGATCGCTTTCGTGCCTTTGCAGCTAGCCATGATTGGGGGTAAATATAGCGTAGATACAGGGCTGTTTAGTGCCTATTTCCAGCATAATTTCTAATTGATAAAAGTAAGATTATCTTAACCTCTCACCAATGCTTCTATAGCTCTATGCACGCTCATTTAGACTTAGTATAATTAAACACTTATTAAGAGAACAGACAATACTCTTGATTTTCAAAATATGCCTTGACCAGAAAATTTCCTAATAATAATTTTTTGATTACTTTAACTTAACCTGGAATTTATATATTAGGTACTATCTAAATAAAAGTTTTGAAGAAGAATTCAGCTATTCTGAATGGGCTAAACGCCCCGCTATCGCTAACAGGAGTCAGAATCAATTGAATGGGGATTCAGACCCCAAACGCCACTTGCTTTATGCCGGGAAACCCGTCCACCGCAGTGGCTCCCAATTGTAGACACCGTACAGACGATAGCGCCGGCGGCAAGCGACGCAGGAGCGTCTGGGGTTTTAAACCCGTTTATTCAGACGCTCGAGTACTCGCTTTCCGCCGCCGCTATCCACTTTTTCGTTCAGAATTCAATTCTGAATTCTGGCTCCAGAATAGCTAAATTCTGTTTGATAAATAATTAAAATGAAAACTAGCTTGGAGTACGTAGTTGATAATTTTATGTCCATTAATGTTGCAAAAAATAGAATTGTTCAACCAGTTATAAAATTGGAAGAATTTCAGCAAGGTCGTATTCTTGCTGAAGAAATGGGACTTTTGACTGCTCTACCTCCGGATCTAGTTGAATTGTCTACTATGCTTAAAGATATAATCGGGAACTCGAAAGTAGTAAGGGGTGTATCCGCAGGTGATTATAATTCTTTAATAATGTTTTCTGCCATCTATTGGGGAATTGTCAAAACGTTTCCTCGTACTGTAATTAGAAATACGAGAAGGTTTTTGACCAGATTTAATCTTGATAAGAGTAAAAATTCCAGTCGAGATTTATTATTTATTTTTAATTTTACAAATACACAAAGAACAAAGATTTTAGATTCAATTCAAAATGGTATTTCCGGAATTTATAAAGACTATGGTTTTGAAGAAGGAAGCCATATGGATTATTGGAAAGAATTAATGAATCATTTGGGAATAATGATTGATTCAAAAACAGGTAAACTTTCTCAAGCTGGAAGTATACTTATGAATCAAGTTGAAAATGCTGAACCAGTTAAAGCTATAGATATAGTAATCAATAAAGAATTTGATGACAGAGATGCTTTAATTGGTATGTTGGCAGTTGAATTTTTAGCAGTTGGTGCTTCGGAATCTATAATAGATTCTCCAGGTTCTCAAGCACTTTTTGATTTCCAAGGAAAACGAGTGCCTAAAAGCTGGTTCGATGTCCATTATAATACAGGAGATCAACATTTATTTATAAATGATATTAATGTTCTATCTAATGGAGAAATTCCCAAATTACACCTACCTCATGATATCATTGGTTTTAACATGGCTAAAATAGCACATAATGCAGATCATAATGAAGAAAACTTTCATCAAGTTTTGCATGAACGAGTACTTAAGATTGCTAAAATGTTTGCAAGTGCTGGTGATTTTATGTATGAATTAGATGGTGTAATGGAGCTATTGGTTAAGTAGATAAATTAGTTTTTTGCGCTTTATACTTTATATAGGAATCCATTATTACTACACTCTGATATCAAAGTTATAATCTGCGCCCAAGACACGTTCACGTAGGGCAAACGCATCTAAATATTAAAGATCGATAATCAAGGTGGAATTCCCCAAAACTCTACCACACAGTACTTTCAGAGAATTAAGTATAAAATTGAATAAGAATGATAATCGTTGTAGGGGGGATGAGTTTGTGGCAGCCGTCGGCTGCCAATCAATACGGGTTCGTTTTTGTAGTAAATTCATTCTTTGCGTTAAATAAAAAGAACCAGATTATAGTTGAATGAAGCTTAAGCCCAAAATCACGATTGCTGACCACTTTTTTATTAGTAAATAAGGTGCGTTTACCCTACACGTTCACGTTCCTTGTTCTGTTGAGTCTCAAGGTATAACGAATTTTTTGTTGGCAGATCACTTCATGTACTATCGTATGTAAGTAACCTCAGCTTTATCAATCAATTTAGATTGCAATTCTGAATGATACATCTTTTTTAAAGACACTTTTGAGCCTCAAACTCTTCTCGCTTCATATCTTTGACGCACGAGCCATACAAAGCAGAAAAAGCCCCGACCGAGCAGAGTCGTTGCGCGGTCGTAGCTCATAATTTTTCTTAGCGTACAAAAAACCTTTTTTGGCACGGTAATGCCGATCCCAGCGCCGAAATGTTCTTGATTCTATAACAGCAGCAACTTTTGCTGCACGCATAGGTAAACTTACTCCTTCTTTACTTCCAGAAGTTCCTACTTCTGAGCAAGTAATAAATGCTGCTTAATTCCCCTAAGCCATACCCGTTTATTTACTTTTATTCAATAGAGTCAACTCTCTTAGACTAATTCCCCTAGTTTCTTCACTCATTGACATCTATTGGCTTTTAGTCTGTGATCGCCCCGTGATCGATTACGTTTTAAACCTGTGACATCAACCTGACTCCTGACTATTTTTTGACAACAGCATTGAATTTTTCTCATTCATTTTGCCCAATTGTGCGTTTTTATCTGGTCTTTTATTCTTATCTTGTTTCATTTGTCAAGTTCACTTTATACCAAATTAGATGAGCTTACCCTGCAATTGCAGTGAAGACAAAATAACTATTAAATATCTAGCTAAAGTGGTAATATTTTCTGGAATCCGCTTCTGTGCATTTGTAGCTTTGTTGAGATGGTAAATAGTACTACTTAAAAAAATAAAAGTAGGAGAGCTTTATAATATATAGGACTTATTCATTGACAAAAAACTGACTATGTACATTCAATTCCAGATTCTGTTTTAGATGTTTCAGTATGAAGTCATGAGCCACTTGAAGAAACAAATTTCATTATCAAAAATTCAAGAGAAATTAAGATGAACGGTAAAATAGCTGTATTAGCCCCAAACTCGAGTCGAGATTTTTCATATTCTCAGAAATGCTATATTGACCCTGCTGTATTGAGTATTTTCCAGAGAATTTTACTAACCAATAATGGCACAATCACAGATTTAATTGAAATATATATGGGTGAATCAATTAAGGTTAAAAAGTTGTCGGAAAACATTCTAAAATTAAATAATGAACTGCTACCGATGCAGCTTAATGAGGGTGCGAAAGTCCTGGATCGCAAAATTCTCCTACAAGGTGGCATTAGTGGACGCAACTATATTTATGCAGAGTCAATCATTGCCTTAGAAAGACTTGATGAGCAAATTCGAGAAGATTTATTAACGACTAAAAAACCGATTGGTAAAGTTTGGCTCGAAAATAAAGTTGAAATTTTTAAAGAAACTCTTGAAACAGGTAAAATGTCAGCTCAAGAATTAGCGCCTTATTTTGATATTGCTCCCGAGGAAAACCTACTTTTTAGAACATACTGTGTTCTTTCTAATCGTAATTATACTATGATGATTACTGAAAAATTTCCTGAGAGCTATTTTATTCGACAGTTTTAAAAATTTCTAAACTTTGAGGGTTTAAAATGTTAGTTCAACTGTTTAAACAAGCAGTAAATAAATTTCCCCAAAAAATAGCGATCGCTTATGACAAATTAAAGATTACTTATCAAGAACTTGACTTGAACGCTGAAAGATTGAGTACAGGATTAAGCACTTTAGGAATAACGCAAGGAAACTGTATCGCCGTCGTTTTGCCAAACTGTCCGGAATTTGTCTTTAGTTTTTATGCGATCGCTCAGTTAAATGCTATTATTCTACCCTTAAACCATCTCTTTAAAGAGGAGGAATTAAGCTACTGTATCGAGGACAGTCAAGCAAAAGCAATTATTACCAACTATAAGCAATTAGAAATTTGTCAAAAAGCGATCGCCAAGCTTAATCGAGAGATTCAAATCATTCTCATTGATCGCGTGGTTTCTCAGACACAATTCTTTTATGACTTAGTAACCAAAAAAGCAACCAGCGTCATAAGTCAGTCAAATACAGTCTTTAGAGGAAATTTTATTTATCAATATTCATCTGGTACGACAGGAAAACCAAAGCGAATTTGTCGCACCCAAGACAACTTATATCATGAGTCCAAAAACTTTGCTCAAACGACTCAAATTACTCCAAACGATAAAATTTTGTGTGCTGTTCCTCTGTATCACTCACATGGGTTAGGTAATTGTTTATTAGCCGCCACTTGTAATGGTGCAACCCTCGTTATTCTCGAACCCGTTTTGCAAAAAGATGGCACACCTGTTGAGGTTCCCTTTGTCTTCCGTCGCCCGAGAATTTTGTCACTGATTAAAACTGAAAAAATTACCATTTTTCCAGGCGTTCCTTATATCTTTAACACAATGGCGGAAACTCCTGGTGACCAAAGCGTTGATCTATCTAGTTTGAGATTGTGCTTTTCAGCAGGAAACTTCTTATCCGAGGAGATTTTTGACAAATTTTTAGCCCGCTTTAACTTGCCAATTCGACAGCTTTATGGCTGTACAGAAGCGGGGGCTATTGCAATTAATTCAGAAAGATATCCCGTACCAACTCGGAATTCTGTCGGTTTCCCTTTAAAGAATGTCGAAATCCAAATTATCGATGAAGCAGAGAATGAACTACCCGACGGCATGATTGGGGAAATTGCGATCAAAAGTCTCTCTTTAACCAGTGGTTATGCAAACCAGCCTGAATTGAATCAGCAAGTATTTAAAAATAGTTATTTCTTAACAGGAGATATCGGAAAAAAAGACCACACTGGACGCCTTTATGTTACAGGAAGAAAAAAACTCTTGATTGATACAGGTGGTCGCAAAGTTGATTCCCTGGAAATTGAAGAAATTCTCATGAAGCACCCCAAAATTCAAGAAGCGGTTGTGGTGGGAGTCAAAGGCGAGTATGCCGGAGAATTGATCAAAGCCGTTCTAGTCAAGAAGCCACAAGAACCCTGTGAATATTCAGAAATTATTTCTTTCTGTAAAACGCAGATGGCAGAATTTAAAATTCCCAAAATCATCGAATTTCGTCCAGAAATTCCTAAAACTCCTTTAGGGAAAATTCTGAGAAAAGAATTAGTTTAGTCCACAAATACTTAGAGGTATCAAAGCAATGGTCATGTCTGCAATCAACATCAAACAACAAATCACCCAAGTAATTTTACAAATTATTCCTGATATCACTTCAGAAGATTTACAAGAACATGTGGATATTTTCAATCTGGGTCTTGATTCAATTAACGCAATGGCTCTCGTTTCTAACCTCCAAGATGTCTTTGATATTCAGCTAGATGCTAATGAAATTAGTTTCGAGAATTTTCAAAACATCGCAACAATTGCGGCGATGGTCGAGCAGAAGAAAGGCTTTTGATCTTCCTGGCGCTCTATTTAATCCAGGACTTACGCAAAAACTCTCTCAAACTCTTATTCCTTCCTGTACTTCGCGTCCTTTGCGGTTCGTTTTTCCGTTACTGGTGCGTAAGTCCTATAACCTTGTGGAATTGAAAACTTATGGTCAGTCAACTTGAACCTGTCCCCAAAAAAGAAGCCACCAGCCAGACTGCAAAACAAAACCTGTGGCAAGCCATCCAGACCGTTCTAGGTTGGCAGAATCAAGCACCGCCATTGGTTCGTATTTCTCGTCAAGAGTCTCTCCCACTTTCATTTTCCCAAGAACGTTTGTGGTTTCTCCATCAGTTAGAACCCACTAAGGCATCTGCTTACAACATTGCCCTTGCTTTTCGGATCGCTGGCTCTCTTAACTACTATATTCTGGAAAAAAGCCTCAACGAAATTCTCTGCCGCCATGAAGCTCTGCGAACTACCTTTGGCTGGGTCGAAGGGAAACCAGTTCAGTTGATTCATCCACCTGTTCCTTTGCCTTTGACGGTGATTGATTTACAACAATTACCAGCAACACAGCGAGAAGTTAAAGCAATGCAACAGGTGACGGAGGATATTCAGCAAGCTTTTGACCTGCAAAATGTGCCTTTGATACGAGCAACCCTCATCCAGCTTGACGGCGAAGAACATATTTTTTTGCTAACGGTTCACCATATTGCTGTTGATGCTTGGTCAAAAGGCGTTCTCTTTCAAGAATTAGCAGCCCTTTACGAAGCTTTCTCTCAAGGTCAATCTTCTCCATTGCCTGAACTGCCTATTCAGTACGCCGATTTTGCCGCTTGGCAACGGGAATGGTTGCAGGGAGATTTTTTACAAATCCTATTGGATTATTGGAAGCAGCAACTAGGCAGCAACCTGCAAGAATTACATCTGCCAATTGACCACCCTCGACCCGCTGCGCCAACCTGTCGTAGTGCTTCTCTCAAGGTCAAGCTATCGAAGGCATTAAGCGAAGCCCTCAAAACCCTAAGTCGTCAGCAAAAAGTAACCTTATTCGTGACACTGTTAGCCGCTTTCAACGTGCTACTGCATCGTTACACCGAGCAAGAACAACTCTTTGTTTGCAGTCCCACAGCTAACCGGACACGGAAAGAGATCAAAGGACTAATGGGTTACTTTGTCAACTTACTAATTTTAAAGACCGATATTTCAGGGAATCCGAGCTTTCAAGAGTTCTTAGGTCGAGTTAGTGAGGTCGCTTCAGGAGGGTATGCTTACCAAGATTTGCCCGTTCAGCAGTTGTTGCGATCGCTCAATTTGCTGCAAGCACCTCTTTCTCAAGTGATGTTTGCCCTCCAAAATACGACCATCCATCAGCTAGAACTACCCGGTTTAACGGTGCAGAATCTCGATGTGGATACCGGAACAGCCGATTTTGATTTGTATCTGTACCTCATCGAAGAAGCAGGAAGTTTAACGGCAGTATTCAAGTACAACACCGATTTATTTGAGACGACAACGATTCAGCAGATGCTGCAACACTTTCAGACGATTCTGGAAAACATTGTCACCTATCCTGAGCAGTCGCTTTCATCCCTATTGCCATTAACTGAAGCCGAACAACAACAGTTACACCAAAAAAGAGCAAAACAGCAGAATTCCAAACAGGAAAACGTTTATATCGCTCCTCAAAATGCCTTGGAACTAAAACTAGCTCAACTTTGGAGTGAGGTGTTAAACATCCCGTCAATTGGTGTAAAGGATAACTTCTTTGAGTTGGGTGGACAATCGTTACTGGCAATGACCTTGTTTGCTCGCATCGAAGAGACTTTCGGTCAAACTCTACCCCTAACGACCTTACTCCAAGCACCAACGGTAGAGCAATTGGCAAAACTTCTGGGACACGAGGCCACGCTATCTTGGTCTTCCCTAGTTCCCCTGCAATCCAATGGTCACAAACCGCCTTTCTTTTGCATCCACGGGCAACAGGGCAGTGTTTTAAACTTGCGAGACTTGGCGCACTATCTTGGCTCTAAGCAACCCTTTTATGGCTTACAAGCCCGGGGACTCGACAGCAAACAAGCCCCGCATTTTCGAATAGAGGATATGGCTGCCCACTACATTCAAGAAATCCGCACTATTCAGCCAGAAGGCCCTTATTTTCTGGGGGGTAACTCGATGGGGGGAATAGTTGCTTTTGAGATGGCGCAGCAACTCCACCAACAAGGTCAGATGGTTGCCGCATTAGTAATGTTTGATACTTTTGGTCGGGGCTGTTTTCCACGCCTCTCATTCCGACAACAGCACTACTGGACTTATCTTTGGCAACTCGGTCTATCCAAATCGCTGTGGCAAGAAGTTAGGCAACTACTACAGCGCAAGCGACAAGTCACGATCGGTCAGCTTTATCTAAGTTTAGGGCATTCTCTGAGCCAGGGTTACTCAAGAGCGTTGGTGGCAGAAGCCAACATGCAAGCCAAAAAAGGTTATACCCCAAAAGTTTATCCCGGTCGGGTGACGCTGTTTCGAGCTAGTGAACCATCTATTTTTAACAAGTTGTATCTACCGACTCCCAAAGACTGGTCGAGTAGAGATCCTCAACATGGTTGGAGTGGACTAGCCAGTGAAGGATTAGAGATTCACGATGTTCCGGGCGATCACTTTTCCCTGTTTCAAGAGCCTCATGTGCAAGTTTTAGCTCAAAAGTTAAAAGCTTGCCTCAATCAAGCACAAACAAATTCTTACTAATTCTCCAAGAAAAAGGTTTACTCCAATGACGAAGATTTATGATGTTGCCATTTGCGGTTCAGGTTTAGCAGGTTTAACTTTAGCACGCCAGTTAAAACTGAAAATGCCTGATATTTCTATTGTTCTGCTAGACAGGCTAGCTCGTCCTCTTCCAGAAGCGGGTTTCAAAGTCGGGGAATCAACAGTTGAGGTGGGTGCTTTTTATCTGTCTCAGGTTCTTCAGCTAACCGATTACTTTGAAGCACATCACTTTCATAAACTGGGCTTTCGCTATTTCTTAGGTAATACAACTGGCCCGTTTCATCAGCGACCTGAAATCGGGCTTTCAGAATTTCATCAGCCAAACTCTTATCAAGTTGACAGAGGTTTGTTAGAAAATGATTTACGTCAATTCAATGAAGAGGCAGGGATTGAGTTACTTGAAGGCTGTCCGATCAAAGATATCAAATTAGCTTCCGAGCCAGAACAGTTACATAAAGTTATTTATACTCAAGGTAATGATAAAAACAATAGAACAATTCAAGCGCGTTGGATTGTTGACTCGACAGGTCGCCGTCGAATTTTGCAAAAGAAATTGGATTTATATAAACCTTTTGAAACTAACTTTAGTGCAGTATGGTTTCGAGTCGAAGGTCGGTTCGATGTAGATGATTTTGTGCCCCAAACTGAGACAGAATGGCATGAGAGAGTTCCGAATCAAATCCGCTATTTTTCGACGAATCATTTGTGTGGTGAAGGCTATTGGGTTTGGATTATTCCTTTATCAACGGGATTTACCAGTTTGGGCATTGTTACCAATGAAGATGTTCATCCTTTTAGTACCTACCATACCTATGAAAAAGCCTTTCAGTGGTTAGAAAAATATGAACCTGCGGTAGCTAACCAACTGAGAAAGCAACAACCCGTAGATTTTATGAAATTGCCTGAATATACTTACTCATCTGAGCAGGTTTTTTCTAGCGAGCGCTGGGCTTGTGTGGGTGTGGCAGGTGTGTTTGCTGACCCCTTCTATTCTCCAGGTACTGATTTAATTGGCTTCGGTAATTCCCTGATTACCCAAATGGTTGAACTTGACCGTCAGGGTCAACTGACTCCCAAAATCGTCGAGGAGGCAAATCGTTTTCTTATCTCATACAACGAAAGCGTAACAACCAATATTCACAGTACCTATCTCTGTTTCGGTAATCAAACTGTCATGTCGGTGAAATTCTTGTGGGATGTTTTATCCGCCTGGGCTTTCAGTGCGCCGTTAATGTTTAATTCTCTCTTCCTGGAACCTAGCAAAAGAGCCAGAGTTCGCAAAGGAACCGGACAATTTTTCTTATTGTCCCATCGGATGAATCTATTCTTCCGAGATTGGATTACCAAGTCACAGCGACGCGGGTCATTTGAGTTTATCGATTATTTAACGATTCCTTTTGTCAGTGAGTTACGCACTCGCAATCTTAAAACCGATAAAACTGAACAAGAGTTAATCGATGATCATATCGCCAGTATCGAACGGTTTGAAGAGTTCGTTCAAGTAATATTCCACTTTGCGATCCAAGATACCATGCCGGAGAAATTAGCCCAGTTTCCCCCGGAACTGTGGTTAAATGCCTGGGCAATCAGTTTAGACCCCGAACGTTGGGAAGCTGATGGACTGTTTCGACCCACGACGCAGCCACGTGATTTGCGCCCAATGACCGAACAACTTCGTAAAGAAATTCGATTTAATGCCGTGGTTAAAGAACCCGTTGGCGTTTAATCTCATTCCAGACAAAGCATCAAAAGAGAATTAGCATGAATCTTAAAACATCTGTTTGTATTCTGGGATCAGGTCCAGCTGGGATTGTACTAGGCAATATCCTGCTACAGAATGGCGTTGATTGTATAGTGGTTGATCGCTACAATCGAGAGGAAATCTACGCCAGAGGACGAGCAGGCGCAATTGAAAGTACAACCATTGCTCTGCTCAAAAAACATGATTTAGCTGATACCATTCTAACCAAAGGATATCCACACGATCGCTGTGAATTTCGTTATCCCGATGATAGCTTTGTCTTGGAATACGGGAAATTAAGTGATGGCGATGTCCATTACTTTTATCCCCAAAGCGATCTCAACGACGATCTCATTCAAAAATACCTTGATGCTGGTGGTCAAATTCTGTTCCATCATGAAGGAATCCAGCTAACTCAAACCGACGATGAGATTATAGTAGAGTGTGAGAACAAAAATACTGACACAACACTTAAGATTCAAGCTAATTTTGCGGCTGGATGCGATGGCTATCATGGGTTAGCCCGTCAATCCGTTCCCTCTGACGCTGCCAAGATTTACACCAAGGAGTATGGTTATCGTTGGTTAGCCATTTTAGCTGATGCTCCCCCTGCATCGTCCCATACACTTTACGGGGTACATCCTAAAGGCTTTGCCGCTTATATGCGACGTAATAGCCATATTTCTCGCTATTACTTGCAAATTTCTGCTGATGATCAATTAGCAGACTGGTCAGACAAACGGGTCTGGGCAAGCTTGCGCCAGCGCTTGGCCAAGCAAGAATGGATACTGACAGAAGGCAAGATCATCCAAAAGCAAATTATGGTTTTACGCAACTATGTTATTGAACCGCTTCGTTACCAACGATTACTCTTGGCAGGTGATGCTGCTCACATCATCACACCAATGGGTGGTAAAGGGTTAAATCTAGCGGTACAAGATGCAGGTGTGTTGGCAGAAACTTTAATTAGTTACTACCTAGAAAACCATGATTTATCTTATTTAGATCGCTACTCAGAAATTCGTCTGCCTTACATTTGGCGTGCTCAAGAATTTTCTTACAGCCTGTTAAATATGGTGCATTTCCCCGAAGGAAGCAACCCTGAAGATGTGTATTTTCTGCATAAATTGAGTGCTTCCAAATTGGCTCAATTAAGGACTTCAATAACATTCGCCAAAAACTTTGCCCGCAACTATGTTGGCATTGTCTGATGCTTACGGCCGGCTACGCCTACGCTAACAACTTTCTTCAGTAATAAAAAATATTTACTACATTACTATACCTATTAATACATAAAAGACCCACCCGAAAACTCACAAGCCAATATTTACAATTTCTCTTCAACAGCCGTTAAATAAGGCCGATTCAGCTTCCCCAACGACTGCAACAGGCTTTTGACTGTCTCCAAAGAGCGAATCGGAATACGCCCGACTGATGCCTAGGCGTAGCCCGCCGTAGGCATCGCTCAAGGAGTGCATCTGCTCACATTCAGCAGGCAAGTAATCTCTGCCGTTCTTGGTAATCGTTTACCAATGAATACTACCGCTTCCCTCCCCCTTATGCCGTCGCATTTTACTAGGGTTTACTGCAATGCTCAACAGAGATAATATCTATACAATTGCGTGATTGACAGTTTCAGCTTAACAATAGCGATTATAACTACCTGCCGAGTCAATTACTCTATTCGGGTGAGCGCATAGACATTTTTACTAGGAAACAATATGGCAGACCTTAGTGGTAATTGGTTAGGAACTTATTGGCAAGATGAAATCCCTAGTCGCTTTGAAGCAACCTTTGTTCAGAGTGGAAATACTTTCAGTGGTTCCATTTTAGATGACAACTATTTAGGAGAAGCTCAGGTCAATGGCGAGGTAATTGGGCGCACTGTCAGTTTTACTAAACGTTATTTAGTTACCTCACCTGTACCAGTTAGATATACAGGCATGGTTTCAGAGAATGAAGATTATATGCAAGGAGAGTGGAATATAGGTTTGCAGTATTCTGGTGTATGGTCAGCCCGACGCAGTGGAGAAAACCTGATTGTAGATTTACAAAGTCGGCTTGAACAGCAAACTTCATTGACAATGACTTAATCGCTCACATAAATCCCTGCCTTACCCCCAGGCTTACTTATGTGTAATTTCCGACTCTAAGAGGCTCAGTACTTTTTCTTCCAACGCCGTCAAATAAGCCCGATTCATCTGGGAACAATGCGATTTTGTGAGGTTTGGTCAAAAACAAGCGATCGCTAAAAATTACATTTAGGTACAAGGTGATTTTATTTGCAAATAAAATACTGATTTACATGAGAATTAATCTTGATGAGATATCTCAAAAAGATTGCTAGCAAGTCATTTGACGATTATTTATAAAAATATCTGCAATCAGTCTTTTGTACTTAGTATAAATTAACTCAAAAATAAATTAAAGACAGGATTAAAGTATAAAACTTATCAAGCAGTTTGGGGTTTGATAAATGAATTAAAAATAGAACCAGAAAAATTATCCCAACTTCCAGCTATCCATTGACAACGCAGATGTAAGATAATTTCTGCATTTTCTTTCAACCAGAATTTACTATTACCCTTGATTCTTAAGTTGACAACTTGACGGATTAAACTCTCAATTGCACCACTACCAATAGGTAGTTTTTGAGTTATGACCTGAAAATTTTGCATAGATTCTAATGATAGTGATAATTATTCTCACAATGAGAATTGCTGGGGTGGTACGAGACGATGATTCTCCAGAAGAACCAGATTCAGGAATTACATCTGACGAGTAGGCAGAAACAGTAGGCTCTAAATTGGTATAAACTCCAATTGAGATGCCAGAAATCCTGCATTATAACTAGAATTTAACTAACTTCTATAGATTATATAATCCCCTCTTAAAGCAGAAATTTTACTATTCAGTAATTGATTAAATTAAAGTATAAATTGACTAAATTAATGATTGACTCCAATTTTTAAAGTTTAGATTTCCAACCTTTTAATAACACTACTCCAAGAGAGAGCGATGTCGCTTTGTTCAAATTACACCACGAATAGCAAACGGCAATTCGCCACTCTAGTAGACCTACTGCGCTACAGAGCGTTACAACAACCAAATCGAACAGCTTTCATCTTTCTTCAAAATGGCGAAACAGAATCAGGCAGATTAACTTATCAAGAACTAGACACCAAGGCGCAAAAAATTGCTTACCAGATTAGATTTAAAGCTTCTGCTGGAGAGCGGGTCTTGCTGCTATATCCGTCAGGACTAGATTTCATTACTGCCTTTTTTGGATGTCTGTATGCTGGGGTGATAGCAGTTCCTGCTTATCCACCAAGAGTAAACCAAAATCTGTTTCGTCTTCAGGCACTGGTGATAGATGCTCAAGCAAAGGTTGCTTTAACAACTACACCATTATTAGCTAACCTGGAGCCAAAATGGGTAGAAAGTTTAGAAATGCCTACAGTGCATTGGTTAGCAACCGATAACATAGATAGCAATCAGGGGATAGATTGGCAATATCCTGAAGAGGACAATGACGCCCTAGCTTTTCTCCAGTACACATCAGGATCTACAGGAAAACCAAAGGGTGTGATGGTGAGTCATGGAAATATCTTGCACAATTTAGCTCTGATTCAAAAGTATTTCGAGCATACGCCCAACAGCCAGGGAGTAATCTGGCTGCCGCCTTATCATGATATGGGGTTGATTGGTGGAGTGTTACAGCCCATCTACAGTGGTTTTCCAGTCATACTGATGTCGCCAATCGACTTTCTTCAGAAGCCTGTGCGCTGGCTGATGGCTATTTCTCGTTACAAAGCCACTACAAGCGGCGGACCGAATTTTGCTTATGACTTATGTATTAACAAGATTACGCCTCAACAGCGAGGAAGTCTCGATCTAAGTAGCTGGGATGTGGCTTTCAACGGAGCAGAGCCAATTCGTAGCGAAACATTGACAGAATTTACCACGACTTTTCATGCTTGCGGCTTTCGAGAGGAGGCATTTTACCCCTGCTATGGCATGGCTGAGACAACTTTATTGGTTTCGGGAGGGTTAAAAACAGCTTCTCCTGTAATTTACTCTGTGGATTCAGTAGCTTTAACACAGAATCAAGTAGTGAAAGCAACTGACAATTCCTCAGATGTGCGTGCAATTGTCAGTTGTGGTCATACTTTGTTAGAGCAAAAAGTCACAATTGTTGACTATGAAACTAGTTGTCAGTGTCCACCCGATCGAGTAGGAGAGATTTGGGTATCAAGTGCGAGTGTAGCTCAGGGCTATTGGAATCAACCTGAGCAGACTAAAAAGACCTTCCAAGCCGTCCTTGCAGACACTGGTGAAGGACCATTTTTGCGTACCGGCGACTTAGGATTTTTGCACAGAGGCGAACTCTTTATTACTGGCCGCTTGAAGGATGTGATTATCATTCGAGGTCGCAACCATTATCCTCAAGATATTGAGCAGACGGTTCAGCAGAGTCATCCATCTTTACGACTGGGCTGCGGAGCAGCTTTTGCTGTGCAAGTGGATGGCGAAGAAAAATTAGTTGTGGTGCAGGAAATAGAACGCACAACTCTGCGGCAGCTTGATTCAGAGATAGTGATTGGAGAAATTCGACGCGCCATTGCTAAGGAACACGATCTACAAGTGTATGGTCTGCAATTACTCAAACCTGGCAACATACCCAAAACCTCCAGTGGTAAAATCCAACGCGGTGTTTGTCGAAGTAGGTTTTTGGATAAAAGTCTAACTGTAGTGGGAGAGTGGTTACAAAATCCTCAAAGCCAAAGAAACTTCCAACAGCAACATCCTTGTGTAGAGGAAAACAAGTCGGATAATGCGATCTGTAGTGAGTAACGAGCTTGTCCCTGATTCCATCGCTCATCCCTAACCAACTTCTCATCTATATTCTGTGTTTATCAAGCAAGGTAGATGGCAGATATCAAAAGGGATCAATTGCTTATTTTAAATAAATGTCAAACCGTCTGGCAAAGCATTATTTAAATATGAAGTCAGTAAACATAATGTCTACAAACAATGGTTTTGAAAAAGAGCAAAAATTAATGACGAGTTTTCCTGATAAAAGTAAAAAAATAATTCCAAATAGTAGTATGCTGGCTTCACAGCATCTGCGTGGTTTTGCAATTACTCTAATTCCTTTATTAGGGTTTGTTACTGCGATCGCTCTGCTGAACACATATCAGATTGGCTATGTTGAAATAGGTCTACTTTTAGGGATGTGGATATTGACCGGTAGTGGAATTACTGTAGGATTCCATCGACACTTTGCCCATCGAGCCTTTCAAACCAACACAGCGATAAAAGTTATCCTCACAATCTTTGGCTGCATGGCCGGACAAGGCCCATTAATTTACTGGGTAACTGTACATAGACGACACCATGAATACAGCGACCAACCAGGCGACCCTCACTCACCACATCTTCAAAAAGATGGAAATTTCGCTTGGTTGTATGGACTATGGCACGCTCACGTTAATTGGATATTCAATCATGAAATTCCTAACCCGATTTACTACGCGCCAGAACTTTTGCGAGACAAGATTATCTTGAAAGTTAATCAATTGTATTTAGTTTGGTTATTTCTGGGACTGGCAATTCCTACGATTATGGGAGGAATAATCAGAGGATCTTTAATAGGTGCTTTGTATGGATTTCTCTGGGGAGGATTAGTGCGACTTTTCCTGTGTGAAAATATGACCTTGAGTATCAACTCAATCACCCACTTTTATGGTTCCCGTCCTTTCCACACTAATGACCATAGTACTAACAATATTTGGTTAGCTATTCCTACATTAGGCGAGTCTTGGCATAACAATCATCATGCCTTTATTAACTCAGCAATCTTTGGACTGGAATGGTGGCAATTTGATTTTGGTGCGCGGGTTATCCGTGGGCTAGAAAAATTAGGTTTAGTTTGGGATGTTAAGATTCCTACTAAGCAAATGATTGAATCTAAAAAAGCTGCATACGATAAGGTCGCTTAGGTAAGTTCCAAAGTCGTTTTGATCGATCAACTATACTTATTAAAACTATGAAGTTTGAAAGAGTACAAATCCAAAATTCTGACGTCCCTAATATCTCTACACAAATAAGTATGAACAAAATTGATTACTCGGAAGTAGATATCAAAAAGCAGGTTCCAACAGAAGCAGCAATTCAAGTCTGGTTAGTTTCTTATCTTTCTAAAGTATTAGAACTTAATCCAGATAAAATGGATATAAAAGCTACTTTTGATCGTTATGGTTTAGATTCTCTTATTACTGTAACTATGACTAGTGATTTGGAACAATGGCTAGGATATGAAGTAGACCCTAGTCTACCATACAGTTACTCTAGCATTGAGTCTCTGGCTAACTATTTAGCAGAGAAATATAAGATTTAACCATAAACAATTCTCTCTTAGTTTCTCCGGTTACTAAAATATAGATTTAATGCTTGAAACCAAATATCTGCTGAGTTCACCTCCTCGCATCTCCTCGTGGGTTTGTTCTCAACCAAATCCCCAAGCACGTATTCGTCTATTTTGCTTTCCACATGGTGGTTCTGGTCCGCACGCTTTTCGTAATTGGCATAAATTTTTGCCAGAAAGTATAGAAGTTTATGGATTGCAGCTACCTGGAAGAGGTAGCAGGTTGCGAGAAACTCCTTTCACTTCTATGGAGTCTCTCGTCCAAGTATTAGTTACTCAAATGACTCCTGATACCGATAAACCGTTCGCCTTTTTTGGTCATAGTTTAGGTGCAAATATCTGCTTTGAAGTTACTCGTCAACTACAACGCCAAGGTAACTCATATCCAGTTCATTTATTCATTGCTAGTTGTCGCGCACCTCAATTACCTAAGAAGATTACTCCCTTTTCTAAATTCTCTGATATCGAATTTATAGAGCATTTGCGTCGTGCTAATAGTGTTCCAGAAGAAATTTTGCAAAACCCAAAGTTAATACAACTATTTTTACCTGCTTTGCGGTCTGATGCAGAACTCGAAGAAACATATATCTACCATCCTGATGAACCTTTTGATTGCCCAATATCAGCTTTTGGAGGTATGGAAGATACAATAGTGACTCAACAAGAGATTGCTGCATGGCGTTATCAAACTCGTAATTCTTTTCTGATGGAAATGTTTCCAGGAGACCACTTTTTTATAAACAACCAACTAGCACCTTTGTTGAAGAGTTTATCTGAGCAACTTCAGCAGTATCTATGTCTTAACTCTATGAATTAACTAATTTTTAGGTGTGCTTTGTAGAGGATAGAGTAGCTGAAAAAATGCTGAAGTTATACAGAGAAGATAAACTATTTTCTCTAGTTTATTTTCAATAATCGCAAATCACAAGTGCTTGTTAAGGAGTTAGAAACAGTGGTAGAAAATAAAGTTTATTCTCTTCCCATACACTCAAATTCGTTTTCAAATGTAGAAGCTATTCAAAGTTTGTTAATCTCTATGTTAGCGGAAAGACTAGAGAGAGAGCCTGGTGAAATAGATATTTATAAAGATTTTAGTGATTACAGCATAAGTTCACTAGAAGCTATAAATTTATCAGCTAACCTAGAAAAAATCTTAAATCATAAGTTTTCCCCTACTCTATTTTGGGATTATTCCAATATCAACACTTTGAGTTTATATTTAGCTGAACAGATGAATGTTTCAGAATCAATTTCTGAATTAAGTGCAGACAAGGAGCCTAATAATTCACTCATAGAAAATACAAAATACGTTGAAATTCTGCCAGAGTATTATAATTTTGAGTTCTATCCTAAGTACCTTCAATTAGAGCAACAACTAGCAGAAATTGAGGCTTTAGGTACTACTAATCCCTTTTTTACAGTTCACGATGGAGTTGCAAAGGATACAACAATCGTAGATCAAAGGAAACTGATTAACTATTCCACCTATAATTACTTAGGAATGTCTGGCGACTCAACAATATCAAAAGCAGCCAAACAAGCCATTGATTATTATGGGACTTCCGTTTCTGCTAGCCGAATTTCTTCAGGAGAAAAGTTATTGCATCTTGAGTTAGAGAAAGAAATAGCAGACTTGATCGGCACTGAAGACTGTATTGTATATGTTGGAGGTCATGCGACTAATGTGGCAACAATTAGTCATTTATTCGGACGAGATGACTTAATTGTCTATGACCTACTTGACCATAATAGTATTTTAGAAGGCTGTTTGCTTTCTGGAGCAACTATGATTGCTTTTCCTCATAACGAATGGCAAGCACTCGATAAAATACTATACGAACACCGTCATAATTATAAAAGGGTACTTGTTGTTATTGAAGGTGTTTACAGTGCAGATGGAGATATCCCCAATCTACCAAAATTTATCGAGGTCAAGAAACGTCATAAAGCTTTTTTAATGGTAGACGAAGCTCATTCTATTGGTGTTCTTGGTAAGCAAGGCCGGGGAATTGGTGAATATTTTGCGATTGATCCTATTGATGTAGATTTATGGATGGGTACTCTTAGTAAATCGTTTGCTAGTTGCGGTGGTTATATTGCAGGGTGCAAAGCATTGGTGAAATACCTGAAATATACTGCTCCAGGCTTTGTTTATAGTGTAGGTATTTCGCCACCCAACGCAGGAGCAGCATTAGCAGCTATTAGGTTACTGAAAGCTCAACCAGAGCGAGTCTCTTGTCTTCAGCAACGAGCAAAATTATTCTTGGAATTAGCTAAGGAACGAGGACTTAATACAGGTATGAGTGGTGACTCAGCTATAGTGTCAATTATTCTTGGTAAATCTTTACAGTCTATACAGTTGGCAGAAGCACTTTTTAATCGAGACATCAACGTTCAACCGATGTTTTATCCATCTGTTCCAGAAAACGCAGCTCGTCTACGCTTTTTTATTAGTTGTAATCATACAGAGGAACAAATTCATTTCACTGTGGATACTTTAGTTGAAGAATGGACGAAAATAAAAAGTAAGTAATCTACGTTAATATCAACATTTTTGATGAATTACTCTCAAAAACACGTTATTATTACTGGTGGTTCTAGTGGAATTGGTAAGGCTACAGCGAAATTATTAGCAAGTCTTGGTGCAAATATTTCGATTATCGCTCGTAACGAAAATGTATTGGCAACAGCAAAGGCAGAAATTGAGGTAATGCGATCGCATTCTACTCAGGATATTATAGCTATCTCAGCTGATGTTGCAGACCGGACACAAGCAGAACAAGCCATTGATCGAGCAATCAATCAAATAGGACCCCCAGACCTATTAATTACCTCTGCGGGCATTGCACATCCTGGTTACTTCCAAGAGTTGCCAATTGAAATATATGAAAACACAATGGCAATCAATTACTTTGGTTCTCTCTACTGCATCAAGGCAGTTTTACCAGCGATGGAACAACGTCGTCAAGGTCATATTGTGCTGATCTCTTCTGGAGCTGGTTTAATTGGTGTCTATGGCTATACACCATACTCCCCCACAAAGTTTGCCCTACGAGGATTGGCTGAGTCTCTACGTGGTGAGTTAAAAGTAGCAGGAATTGGCCTATCAATTGTCTATCCACCCGATACAGATACCCCTCAATTAGAGCAAGAAAATAAAACAAAGCCCTTAGAGACAAAGATGATTACTAGCACTGCGAAAACTTGGAGTGCTGAAGGCGTAGCTCGTGAGATTGTGCAAGGCATTGAAAAGAAATCCTTCTCAATTACGCCAGGTGTGGAAATGACATTATTAGCCTGGTTGAATAGCTTGCTCTTACCAATCCTAAACTTGTACTTTGACAGGATTGTAGCTAAGGTCTTACGAGAAGAAAGAATACCCTAAAAATTTTTCCTGTTACTAGTAGTTCGCCAAGGAAACTTGGCGGGGTAAAGGGAAAAGGTTTTAATTCCTTCCCCCAACCCCGCGTTCCTTCCGAGGTTAATGATGATGTCTGTGATTATCTGTTGGCACGAAACCTGGTGATATTAACCGTTGCTGTGGTGTGTGAAGCGATCGTTTCATTCGTTACTACAGCACAACAGCGCAACTTGAGTATCACTCAGAAGGATTTGACTGTTCAATGTCTATTTTTGTAGATTGCGTAGACGTTTGTGATTTTAACAATAAATTTAGCAAAAGGTGAATTGTAACTTGCCCGACATCAGCTATGTCATCCACTTGAAGACCAGCGTACAGGCAACAGTTTGCCCAAGCTAGAGACCACTGCTAATCCACCCATACCAAACATTCCCCAAGATACTAAGCCTTCAAGCGGATTCACTACACGCACTGTCTTTATCGGTTGCTTAGGGTCGTAACGTAATACTACTATATGCCCCTTGCTGGAGCGATAGGACTCATAATTGCCTGTAAAGCGAGTGCGTTCACCGTTGGCTAGAAACTCGATAACAGGAGCATAAGTTTCTGTTTGCTGATTGTTACTACTATTGCGTTCACGACGAGTAACGCTGTCTACAACCGTGCCCTGTGTTTCCTTTAGTGTTGTACGCTCGTACGTGACTATGTTGCGTACCCAAAAACCACCCCCAATAAACAGCAATCCAATGGACAGCCCAATAATTGCGCTCAGTTTGTCGTCAAAGGTGCTTTGGTGAGGTTTGAAATTCATGGGTTTGAGAATGGCACAACAATCAAGCTGAAGGAACATTACATAACTTCTCAAACAATACCAAATCTTCAAGCACGATACATAGAGAACTTGGTTCCATGAATGTCTAAAAACCTACTTGCGGGTGTAACGATGCTTCACCCCAATGGGGAAATATTCGGCATCACCAGTTGCAGTCAATCTAACCTGTGGAGTTTGGTATTCTATGGGAACGTAGTTAGCAAACTCGCTGTTGAGACGCAAAAGTTGTGAGAGTATCGAAGATACTATTGTTTGGCGCTTGTCTTCGTTACCCTCCACTCCCGGCGCTAACTCCACAACCACAGATAAAAATCGGTTTTTATCGGCATCTTCCTTTACCTGCAAGACAAACTTACCCGTCACCCATTCTTTAATTACTGGTTGTTCTAATCCCACCGTCACATTTTCTGGGTAGATATTTGCACCAAAGTAGGAAACTGTAAAGTTAGACCGTCCGAAGACATAGACGAAAGGTAACGCATGGATACCTCTAGCTTGTAAGTTTTGTTGTAAAGTCGCAACAGGATCAAAACCCCACTCTGCCAAAAACTGGAGTATCGCATCATAACTAATTATCCCACCAGTATCCAAAATGTTATATCGCACCAAGGGAATACCATTATCGCCAGAAAACAGTAATCTCCCATCTTCAACTTCAAAAAAACGACTGATGGGGTCATATTGTAACAGTGTGGGTAAACGAGATTCCCCGAATAAAGCTCTGGCTGCATCGGGATGTTCTGCTAAAAAACGACGAATGCAGATACTTAACGGTGTTTCATTGCCCAATACACCTGCATCCGCAGTCCCGTAAAGTGACGCCAAATCATAATAGGGATTTTGTGAGCCAAGTCTTTCCGCAACTAAACTGCGCCATTCTTCACTGAATACTTCTCCCGCCATCACTAGTTTAATGTGATACTGTTGCCACTCGATACCACGGGCAATACCACTATCAATTACATCTTTGAGGAATGGTGGATATCCCAACAGCACCACTTGCTCAAAATTCAAACCCAATTCCTCCACTACCCGCAAAATTTCTTCTTTGTTGTTACCAGGCGTAATTACCGTGATGGGATAACCTTTGCTAGCAAGATAGCGACAACAATTAGTGGTAAACATTCCGCCTACCCAAGTACCTAATGTGAAACAAATCACAGCTAAGGTACGTTTGCTATCTGCATAAAAACTATCGTGAAAAATCTGTTCAAAGCGTGTGGCAATTTGCAATTCATCTGTAAAAAAGCGCGGCCAAAATGTCGGTTTACCTGTGGAACCAGAAGATGCTGCAATCATATCACACCCTTCTAATTGACCATAACGGCACAACTGAGCCAAAGGATAATGTAATATGTAATTTTCTTTGACAATCGCTGGTAATTTCTGAAAATCCTCAAAGCTTTGGATAGTACTGGGATTGATTTCTCGTTCTGCTAAAAAAGCCTTGTAAGCGGGTACGTTAGCAGCTACATGATGAAAGAAATTCAACGCTGCTGATTGGCTTGGAGTATAAAGATGTCGTTGTAGTATACTTTCTAGGGTAGTAGATACAAAATCTTCAAATGCCCTAATTGCTCGTTGCCCTTGTGGTTTGCAATTCATAACGTTGATGTATTTTTTTGTCAATGCGTAACTCGTATATTATTGTAATAAGCTGTTACGCATTTACAACAGTTTTCTTTTGCATAAAGTACAAAGCTACGGGTTTTGAGGCAGGAGGCAGGATAGCGTAGCGGTAGCGAGTCCGCCTACTCTGTAAGAGTTGCAAGCTACGCTTTTAGCGTCTCGTAGAGAGCGTCGGCAGATGTCAAAACTGTTTAGATAATTTTGATGCATATCAGCTTATTTTTAGCAATTTTTACTTTTTACTTGTTAAAGGAATACGGATGGTAAACTCTGTTCCGTATCCTGGGGTAGAATCAACCTCAATAGTTCCTCGATGTTTATCTACAACAATTTGATAGGCGATCGCCATTCCTAATCTGATTCCTTTGCCTACAGGTTTAGTAGTAAACATGTAGTCAAATACTCGTTGCTTGACATCTTCTGACATTCCAATACCATTATCGTAAATCTGCACGATCGCATCATGACTTCATTTGTCAAATTGGGTTTGGATCTTAATTTGATTAGGGTTAGCTTTTAGATCGTGAAAACTCCGTTTGTGGTTAGCGTATCATTGTCACTTTATTCCTAAATAAAATTTAAGTAGCAAAAATGAAAACTGCTGAGTAAAGTAGAAATTACTCAGCACTCAGCACTCATTATTATTATTGAGTAGAAAGTTTAATGACAAACTCAGTACCCTGTGCAAGTTCTGAAGTGCAGGAAAGTGAACCGCCATGTCTTTCTACTATAATTTGACGAGCGATCGCTAATCCCAATCCTGTACCTTTGCCTACAGGTTTAGTAGTGAACAAATGGTCAAATACTTTTTGTTTAACCTCCGGTGACATCCCCACACCATTATCAGCAATCTTAATCAAAATATGTTCGCCAGATTCGGATAAACGGGTTTGAATAGTGATGCAATTGGGGTTAGCTAAAATGTCTTCCAAACTCCGTCCTGTATTGTATTCTTCAAGTGCATCAATAGCATTTGCTAGCAAATTCATAAACACTTGATTGAGTTGTCCAGCAAAACAATCTACTAGAGGTAGTTTGCCATAATCTTTAATTACCTCAATTCCTGGACGGTTTTCATTGGCTTTTAAACGGTGTCTCAGAATCAGAATAGTGCTATCAATACCTTCGTGAATATCAAAGGGAACTTTGTAATCTTTATCTGCTCTCGAAAAGGTTCGCAGACCAGTACTAATACTGCGGATACGGCTAACACCCAGTTTCATGGAGTCTAACAATTTAGGTAAATCTTCGCGTAAATAATTCAAATCTATTGCATCAATTTCGTCTTCAATTTCTAAACCGGGATTGGGAAACTTCTGTTGGTAAAGATTAATTAGCACAAATAAATCTTTAACATAATCTTTGGCTGGTTCAATATTGCCGGCAATAAAGCCAACAGGATTATTAATTTCGTGAGCAACACCTGCTACAAGATTTCCCAGAGCAGACATTTTTTCATTTTGCACTAATTGCAATTGCATCGTTTGTAGTTCTTGCAATGCTTGTTCTAATTGTTGTTTTTGGTGTTGTAGCAATTGTTCTGCTTCCTGGCGCTCAGTAATATCTTCACATGTGCCAAGGATGCCAAAAACACTTCCCTCTTTATCTCGCAGTGGAATTTTGTTTGTATTCGACCAGATTTGTTTTCCGTCTGCTTGCTGTAATGTTTCGACGATATTCAATTCAGCTTGTCCAGACTCCATAATCTGGCGATCGCACTTTAAATACCCATCTGATTGCTCAGGAGTCCAAGAAAGGTCGTAGTCTGTTTTACCCACAACATTTTCTGGTACTTTTACGCCTGAAGTTTCCGCAAACTTGCGATTACAGCCTAAATAAATACTATTGCGGTCTTTCCAAAAAACAGACTGGGGAATATTGTCAATAATTAACCGCAAAAATTGCTCGGTTTGCCCAAGGTTTATTAAAGTATCTTGTGCCTGTTGATATAGTCGAGCATTTTCTAGGGAGATTGCAACTTGAGTGCATAATAAATTGAGGATTTCTACGCGATCGCGCGTAAATGCTCCAGTAGTCAGATTATTCTCTAAATATAAAATTCCCAACAGTTTGCCTTGGTGCAGAATCGGCATACACAGGAGACTTTTGGGTTGCTGACGCATAATATAAGGGTCGGCCATCAGCGTCGCACACATTGTTGTATCAATGATAATGGTAGGTTCCAGGCTGCGTTTGACAGCGTAAATTAAGCTACGGGGAACGTCTATACTATCCTCAAGAGCGATAGATTGTAGCACCGTTGATTGTTGCCCAACTTGAGCGATTCCCTCAACAATCAATGTACCTTCTTTGAGCAGTAGCAACGCACATTTATCTGCTCCAGCATTTTCAATCACTACAGAAAGCAGCGTGGTAAGTAATTTATCTAGTTCAATTTCACTAGATAAAGTCTGAGAGGCTTTAAGAACTGTTGTCAGATCTAGCATGAATGATACATTGCTACTAGATGTGACTGATTTACTGATACTTGGGTGCAAGGTAGAAAAGTTATCAGCTGTTGCAATTGTGTCATGGGGCGTGAGTGGCGATACTCTTTCTGAACGCTTTTGTTGTAAAATCGGCGCTAGGAGTTGTGGATAAAGCTCTTCTAAATCATCAATTTTTGCTTTGGCATCCCAACGAGCGTAGCAATAATAGGCATTAATCAAATATTCTTGGGCAATGCGTTCTTTGCCCCATTCTAGATAAAATTTAGCTGCTAGTTCATTGGCGAGAGCTTCTTCATTGAGATATTCGTTCTTTTTAGCTTTAGCAATAGCGCGATCGTATAACTCAATGGCGTTCATGTATTTACCAGAAATTCTTGCCATTTCCGCAGATAGCAATAAATATCGATGCAGAAAGTTTTTTGAGCAATTATTAGCCCAGTTTTTCTGGATTTTTTGATGTTGCTCCATAATTTCCCAATACTGCTTTTTCTCATGTGATGTCGCATTGGGATAAACTGCTGCTAAAGTCAATGGATAATAGAAATGATACTGAATAATGGGGAAAAAACCAGAGTTTGCCGGAAGCGTTTTTTCAGCTTCTTGTGCTGCTTTCAAACCATCTTCATAGCGACCATAAAGATATGATAGTTGTATTTTGAGAAAGGAGTACCAATTAATTCCATGCTCAAAGTTACGTTTCTCTCTCCAAACTTCTATATAAGGAATATCTTGGTCATTCTGCTCATCCAATAAATCGGTGTTTTTAGATATGCCTTGTAAGTTCAGTAAAAACTGCCGTTGTAAAGTAAATGCATACAGCATATTAGCATCATTCACCTGTTGCACATAGCTGAGATATTTCTCGGTTTCGGCATAGATATCTGATAGGCGATCGCCTTTTATTAACATCGCCCAAATCAAAAATGAAACTGCCCAAACACCAAACACCAAATTTCCCATTTCTTGACATACCTGGAATGATTGCTGAGAAAGCGGCAAATTGGTTTTTAAATGTTGATTATATGGGTTAATAGTATGTGCAAAAATATTATTCGTCTTAAAAATAAATTGGGTACTATTCAAATGGCGATCGAGTTTTAGGGCTAACTTACCGAACTCATAGGCACTTTGATAACTTCCTTGATTTGCTAGATTCGTTCCATACAGACAGTAAGCAAAACCAGAGCTTTCGGCATTACCGTAACTCAACGATAAACTAATCATTAATAGAGGAACCAGACAACTCAGGTTTTGATGTCCTCCCATATAAGCAGCCGCCCAAAGGTCAGCTAAAAGACTCATGCAAACTTTGTGAACTGGATCTGTCATCTGAGGCAAATCAAATAAATCTGCCGGTCGAATTGCTGCTAGTTTAGCTTTTAATTCTGGTTCTTCACTTTCGATGGCAGCTTGCTGTTCTTCAGAAGTCACAGGCAAATGCATTCCCATGATGCTTAAAGCTTTCAATCCAGCTTCAATACTAGCTTCTATATTTTCACCCTGAGTCATTTTCAGGTACATCTGAATCCCATAAATGTCTGCTTGCTCAAACTTATCCTGAGTATGTTGTAAGGCAATATCAAATAAATTTTCTGTTTGGTTAAAATTACCAATTAAATATTCACATTCTCCCCCTTGTCGATATAAATTGAAGGTTAGTTCTTCATTATTTCTCCAACTATCTTCTCCCAGCAAATGTCTGCCTAAAGTTAAATATTTAACAGCAGCTTTATAGGCAGTGGAAGCTTTTGCTTTCTTGCCAGCAATTAAATTTAGTTGAGCCAGCTCATATTTTTGGGATTGTTCATTAATTATATAAATTCCCTCATTTAACTGATTAACAATATCAAAAATTCTGCCTTCAACTGCTTCAGTTGGTGTGCTTTTTAAAAGCAATTGTCCAATTTTTAAATGAGTAGCTTGCTTTTGAGATTCAGGAATTAGTGAGTAAGCCGCTTGCTGGACACGATCGTGGAGAAATTTGTAAATTGTCATTTGTCCTTTGTCATTCGTCCTTTGCAAATGACTAGCGTTCAATGACGAATCTTGATAAAATTTGTAGACTTCATTGATAGGAATAATCAATCTCTCCTGCACAGCTTTCCAAAAATCTGCGGCTGTTTCTACCTGGGATTTTTCATGGACAATTGCGAGAGTTGCCAAATCAAATTGGTTTCCGATACAAGCCGCTAACTTGAGAACTTCTTGAGTCTGTGTTGGTAACTTTTGCAGTTGAATTGCCATGAATTCTACTACATCATCAGTGAGAGACAGCGATCGCACCTGAGCAATATCGCATTCCCATCCCCCTTGATTTAGACCCTTGGAGGATTCAGGAAGGTTAAATGTAATTAGTTGATCTTGATGTAACGCTTTAAGAAATTGGGTGCAGAAGAAAGGATTGCCTTTGGTTTTAGTCAATACCAACTCTGTTAACGGTGCTGCTAAATCTAGAGAACAACTCAATGTGTCTGCAACTAAATGATTGACAGATATTTCATCGAGGGGAGCTAAGGTAATCGTATTGACTGTAGTACCTAACTTTTGAATTTCATCCAAGGTAAGTACCAATGGATGTGTACTTGTGACTTCATTATCTCGATAAGCACCAATTAATAGTAGATAACCAATATCAGCTTCACTCATCAACAAGTGCATTAACTTTAAAGAAGCAGAATCTGCCCATTGCAGATCGTCAATGAAAATCACCAATGGATGTTCTGGTGCAGTGAACACTTGAGTGAACTTCAAAAACAGCAGATTGAAGCGATTTTGTACCGCATTTCCCGAAAGTTCTGGCGCAGGAGGTTGTTTGCCAATCAAACTTTCCAGTTCTGGAATCACCTCAATCATCACTTGTCCGTTTTCACCTAAAGCTTTGAGAAGCTTGCACTTCCACTTTTCCAGTTGGGTGTCACTTTCACTTAACAGTTGTGTCATCAAGTCTCGAAAGGCTTGGATAAAAGCAGAGAAAGGGATGTTGCGCTGAAACTGGTCAAATTTACCTTTAATGAAATAACCCCGTTGTCGGACAATGGGCTTGTGGACTTCGTTAACCACAGCAGTTTTGCCAATTCCAGAGAAACCTGCTACCAACATAATTTCACTGCTTCCCCGACTGACTCCCTCAAAAGCATCCAGTAAGATTTCAACTTCGCTTTGGCGACCGTAGAGTTTTTCGGGGATGATAAAGCGATCGCAAATATCCCGTTTCCCTAATTCAAATGTTTCAATTTGTCCAGTTGTTTGCAATTGGTAAAGACAAAGTTCTAAGTCATGTTTTAGCCCCAATGCAGTCTGATAGCGTTCTTCAGCATTTTTTGCCATCAATTTCATGACAATATCACAAAGGATTGGGGGAATAGCTTCTTCGTTTTTGAATTTTGTTAGTGCAACGTTAGCGAGTCCGAGAGCGTCATTTTGAATTTTTAATTTGTCTGGCTGCTTGGCGATGTGACAGTGAACCAATTCCATTGGATCGGTAGACTCAAAGGGTAGCTGTCCAGTCAACAATTCATAGAATGTGACACCAAGGGAGTAGTAATCGCTGCGGTAGTCAATTCCCCGATTCATCCGTCCGGTTTGTTCAGGGGAAATGTAGGCAAGAGTACCTTCTATGACATTAGGGTTGTAAATTTCCTGGGTTTCTCTAGGTAAAAGAGAGGCAATGCTAAAATCAATCAACTTGACTTGCTTAGTTTCTGGGTTGATGAGAATGTTCGCAGGTTTGATATCTTTGTGAATCACGCGATGACGATAAAGTCCATCCATAATTTCCGTCAAAGCGATCGCCATCTCTAAAAATTCTACCAATAAATTTGGATGACTCTCCGTTGCTGTTTTCATCCATTCTTTGAGAGAAATACCGCCGAAATCCTCCATCACCAAGGCATAGCTATTGCAGTAGGGTTCTAAACTGTAGGGACGAACAACACTTGGGAGATCGAGATTTTTGGCAATAGTATACTGATTGCGGAACTGGAGTAGTTCGCTAAAGGTAGGATACTCCTGGTGAAGCAGTTTGATAATCACCGGAAGTTGATCGTCTTCTCGAATTGCCCGGTACACCAGGGTTCTAAAACTGGTGTAAAGTTGTTCGGTAATTCGATAGTTTAGAAACTTGGCGATCGGCTCAACTGCTGTATTCATGATTGATCAACTTTTGGGAAATCAGCTATTCATTTCAACTATTTTGCCCAAATATCAGCTTTGTCTAACTCAGTTTTCTTATGGGTGTGGGCATAGTCCGTTGTAGACATCGCATTTAACCTGTCTGGTGTATGTCTTTACCTTCCAAGCCAAACTCCCGCTATTTCCGCTAAGACGTTGTTTGAAAAGTTGCAAAGTATAATTAGAAACCCCACTTCTATTCCTTTCCTCCTTGGCGTCAGCCTATGGTCAGACAAGCAAATAGAGGCTTTGAAATCTCCATTCCCTTGTGGGGAAAGAGGGAGCTAGGGGGTTAGGTTTCTGAAACTTAGTTGTTAAACTTTAAGTTATTCATATAATCATAATTAAGTATTGAAGAAAACTATCCTATACTTATCGCTTACTAAAGCTGGAATTAATGGATGAACAGATGAAAGCGATTCGAGTTGCTTGGTGTAGTTCAACAAATGTGCCCCAACCAAAAGATTTATCCCTCAATTTTGAGTGTATTCGAGTTGATACTTCAGCCGCATTTGAGAAGGATTTTGATGTTGTTGTACTCGACATCAGGACTTTTGAAAAGGTGGAGCAACTCAAGTATCTCTATACTTCTATTGATTTACCAACAGTAGTTTTGGTAGACACGATTGACCAAGAATATACTGTCCTTTGCTGGTTGGAACCAGGAGATGATACCTGTAAACGTGATGCAATTGATGGGCAAATAGGTCTGCGTTTGCAGCGCAGTGTGTGGCATAGCAAGCAAAAGCATTCATATAACCTTGATAAGCTAACGGGGATCGCTAATTTCCGTAAGTTTAATGATTATGCAATCAAGCTTTTAACATCAAAGGAAGATGCAGAGCCTGTATGTCTAATTTACCTAGATATTGATGGTTTCAAGTTTATTAACGATAGTCATGGTCATCTTGCAGGAGATCAGATATTGCAAGAGGTTGGGCAGATTCTACAAAAGTACTCACTAGGAGCAAGTATCGTTGCTCGGACAGGCGGTGATAAATTTGCTATTTGTATGTGTGGTAATACTGAGCAAGGGAAAGCTTTTGCAGAATTTCTCAGGACTCAGATTCAGACTCATGAATTCAAGCTCGATCAACTGTCTTGTGTTCATCTCACAGCTTCTTTAGGAGTGGTTTCCATGACAGGACATTCTTCTGTTGAGCAACTGTGGCAGGAAATCAATCAATGTATCTATGCTGCCAAACAAAAAGGACGTGACCAAGTTATGACTACTGAGGAATTTGATGCTATTGCAGACGCTTCTGGACAGGACAAGCTAATCACTGATTTTGAGCATCGCATTCGTGTTACTGCTGAACGGATGATTAGTGAGATGGTGCTTAAGGCTAGTCGTTTAGCCAAGAAGTACCAAGCAGAAGCAGAAAACGATGGCTTGACAGAGGTTTTCAATCGCCGCTATCTCGACAGATTACTACCCCGTGAGATAGAAAAATCTCAGAAGTATCAGCAACCACTAACAATCGTCCTCCTCGATCTGGATAATTTCGGTGAAGTGAATCGAACCTACGGTTTTCCTACTGGCGATCAAGCTCTCAAAACTGCCGCCCAAATATTTAAAAGTAACGTCAGAGTAGTGGATTGGGTTACACGTTACGGTGGAGAAGAATTCTGTATTGTCATGTCCGACACTGACCTGAACACAGGATATCAAATAGCTGAAAGAATTCGCCTAGCTCTGAGTGAAGAAATTGTGACAGCTTATAACAGTCAACAGTTTCGACTCACTGCTAGCATTGGGGTTGTTGAATTTACCCCAGAAGATGACCTTGTATCTTTTTTGCAACGTGCTAGTGATAAAGTTCGAGATGCCAAGAAAAACGGGCGCAATCAAACCCGCTTCTAGCGAAGCGATCGCGCTGACTCTGTAATCAAGACAGCTATGGCAAAATCTCTGGACGCAAACACTAAATTAGAAAAGTCCCTAAATCAGGCTTTTTTCAGACTGTCTGAGATTACGAATTACTCTCACGCCAGTTTTAGCAGAGTTTCAATGACCTGCTTTTGCAGTTTTTTCCAAAATCAAATACGAGTCCTATACTTCTGCGAAAATTAGAATAGAGGGGTATTTAATAGTAATTCTTCTTTCTCAAATTTTTAAACAACAGTATATTTTACTAACCAGCGATTTAAAAATATCATTAAACTTCCGAGAACAACCATTATAATGGGAATACTTTCTAGTCCTAAATGTTCAGCTATCAATCCAACTAGAGTAAGAGTAGCGGCAGAACCTAAACTAGTAACACTAGCTACAAAACCAATGGCAGCTGGTACTAAAGTTACTTCAACACGTCGAGGCAATAACCAAATTGTTGCTGGGTAGATGACAGCAAGACCAAAACCAATTAAAGGCAGACTCAATAATTGATTTGGGAACAAACACCAAATCACTAATCCACTCATCAGAAGCGTGAATGAGAAGTTAAGAGTGTGAACTGCACCCCATTGCTTCATCAAATATCCCATACCCAAGCGTCCTACCGTCAGCCCTAACCAGTAAGCACTGACACTGTAACCTGCTAATAATTCTGGAGTACTTCGACTTATGCTTTGAATACTATAAGCCCAGTTACCTATAGAAACTTCTACACCTACATAAATTAAACATAATAGACCAGAAACTATCACTGTAGGCATACTGAGGGCTAGGCGCAGATTTGCTTTAGAATCGGTATCAGAAACCGTCACATAGCTCATCAGTTTGTAATTGGAAACAGTTACCCAAATCATTGCTACAACTATAACTCCAGCAAGACCAGCAGTTTTTAAGTAAATAGCTCGCCAGTCCCATCCCATAGCTAGGAGAGTAGTTGCAAATGCTGAACCAAGCAATGCACCAATGCTATAGAAGGCATATAACCAAGCAATCAAGTTAGAGTTACGTCGTTCACTAGCCATGTAAGCACTCATACCAGCATTAATTAGTGCATTTCCCATTCCCAATATTGCTAGGGATGCAACCATTATGAACCAGTCATTAGTACACGCACAAATGACCAAGGCACTAGTAAGCATGATAGAGCTTAATAATAGCATTCGAGACAATCCTATACGGTTACTTACTAGACTGCTTGTCAATGCTGCAACAGTAGAACCAGTCATTTGACCAAGAAAAAGTATTGTAATACTTCCAGGAGTTAAGTTGTATGTTGCCTGGAGTGAGGGTAGCAAAACTCCAAGTTCATGATTGGATATGCCCATAACTACAAACGCGTAAAAAGCTATGATTACACCAATCCAATTCCGATTATTCTTTTGTAAATTAGATAATGGCATTACATGTTTCAGTTAATTAAATTTTTAAGTAAATAATTTATTGATCGTTTCTTTAGTTAATTCCCAAACCTCAAACTCTAGGTACTAATTTATGAGGAATAAACTAGTGTTTTG
The DNA here is from genome assembly GCF_043099735.1 of Nostoc sp. C117. Lineage (NCBI taxonomy): Bacteria > Bacillati > Cyanobacteriota > Cyanophyceae > Nostocales > Nostocaceae > Nostoc > Nostoc sp. C117. The sequence continues at coordinate 6,633,445 of NZ_CP170991.1, read as the reverse complement.
AACTCAGATCCGCAACTCAATAACTCTAGAATATTTTAATTTTGCTGGAAAAAAACATAGTTTTTAATTGCTTCATAAATCAGATTAGTGATTTTTTGCCAATATCAACGTTGTTTAATCTGCAAACTTAATCAACTTCTTAAAATGTCCGTGTAAATGTTCCAAACATTTCTGTTGAGTAGGCAACTACATAAGAGCTTCACGGTCTAGTTTAAGAGGCAGATTTTTTCCATAGTTGTGATGTTCTACCTTAGATGTCACACTTGTCAATACCCCTCAGTTGAATTCTTGCACATTGTTTGCAATCCATTTATGGTCGATTGTTTCCAGTAATATTGATAACTTTTTGCCTGAAAATCGTTTCTGCATCACGCATTATATTCTAAGATACACTGAATATATATGTATCCTCTTATTTTTCTTTATAACCTTATTTATTGAACGGATACAAAGCTGGTTAAAAAATATTTTTAACTTTAATATAACCTTATTGTTCTCTTAAATTAGCATTTTTAAACTAATAACAACATTAGCTCAAAAAATAAGTATGCAGAAATTTAATTTGGCGAATGATTTAGAAATTTACTGTTTTGGTGAGATGGAGACAGAGTTTATCTATCGAGAAATATTTATTGAACAGCAATATTTACAACATGGCATTACTATTAATGACAATGACTGTATTTTTGATGTTGGTGCTAATATAGGTTTATTTTCTATATTTCTGAGCCAATTACGAAAACCATTAAAGATATTAGCATTTGAACCGATCAAGCCAATATTTGAAGTTTTAGAGGCAAATATAAATTTACATTCTATTGACAATGTATCTCTTCAAAATTATGGTTTGGGTTCGGAAAATATTTTAGAGCAAGTGTTTACTTTCTATCCTAATCTGGCTGGTAATTCGACTGCCAGACCTTGGGAAAAATTAGCTCAAAGAGAACTAATGAAAGTGGAATACAATCAGGAGATAGAGGAACACTGTTTTCAAAGCCAGGAAATTAAAGGTGAAATTAAAACATTATCTTCTGTAATTAATTCATTAGCTATTGAATCTATAGAATTATTGAAAATTGATGTTGAAGGAGAAGAATATGAAGTCTTGCGAGGTATCAATCAAAATGATTGGTCTAAAATTAAACAAATAGTGCTTGAGGTTCATGATATAGAAAACAGAATAGATAAAATTAAAACGCTTCTAGAAAGCCAAAATTTTCATACGATAGTTGAACATAATAATTTACTTGCCTCAACACATAAGATATTTAATTTATATGCTATTAAATAATAGTATTTATTGTAAAATAAAAATCGTAAATGAGCTTTTTCTCTTACATATTTTAACATTTATGAATAAATAAAATAATTTACAACATAATTAAACCTAACCTCATTCCTACCGCTACAGCCTCGGTACGTGTTGAAACATCAAGCTTTTGAAAAATAGATGAAATGTGAAACTTAACAGTATGTTCGGAAATATGCAACTGTTGTGCTACTGCTTTATTACTCAATCCAGAAGTCAACAGTTGCAAAACCTCAATTTCCCGTGGGGTTAATGTTTTTATTTGGTTAGTATCGATTTTTCCATGTGAAATGCTTTCTTTTTGCAACTGCAAATTATTGATCACTTCTGGATATAACACCACTAATCCCGAAGCTACCGCTTCAATGGCTGCAATCATCGTTAATTCTGCACTATTTTGCGGTAATATTCCTTTTATTCCAGCAGCTAAAAGCGCTCCCAAGTCAATGTCTTCAAGTTCATCTATGAGAATAATAGTTGCAAAAATAAACTGTGAAGAATGGGAAATTAATTCATAATTACTCTCGTTCCAATCAAACAACATCACATCAGGTTGTAGTTGCACAATTTCCTCGCTAAAGGAATCGATATCTGCTAGACTCTTGATCACGGTTAATTTCGGGCTATCGTCTAGCATTGCCGCTAACCCCATTCGGATCACTGGGGAAGCTGCTACTACCATAACTCGAATTATGTCCGGCATTGAATTTTGGATTTGAGGCATCTTATTACTAGTTGGTAGTGTAGATGCGATTTGTGCATCTTACCGGTTAGATTACGCTTTCTAAAAATCCCTCAACTGTATGTGTTGATATTGCGATCGCTAAACCAAAAGCAATCATGGTGTTAATACCGACAACCCTTCCCAAAGAATCGGTCATCGCGCCACCAGAATTTCCTGGAAATAGCTGAATATCAGCGATTAGAGAATTTCCTTGGATTTGAGAAATAATTCCAGTTGTTACAGCATTAGTATCGCTAAGAGGATTACCTACTGCTAAAACTATTTCACCCACACGCAATTCAGATGAATTGCGGATAGTTGCAGCATGTAAATTACTTGTGGGAATTTTCAAGACCGCTAAATCTTTGGTTGGGTCTATTTTAGTAGGTACTCCTTGAAATTCTCGTCCATCCCAGAGCTCTACAGTTAATTTATTGCTAACTGCTACATGAGCATTGGTGATAATTAAACCGTTGGATTGCCAGATAACGCCGGAACCTACTCCCATATTACTGCTGCGGATTTTAACAGAAGTTTGACGTATTTTATCAGCTACTTCTGTTAATTCTGCCGATAGGTTAGTGAATGTGATACTCATGACTTTTAACCTATTTTGGGTATGTTATTAAATCACTATTTTTTGCCATTTCGAAAAATTTCACGACGGTCTTCGTTGTGAATATTGCATTATTATTTAACCTTCCGCCGTATTTCTTTCAAGTACGGTTACATCCAATTCAATTAACTCACCACCACGCACAACTTGTACTTTTACGCTTTTACCTAAGCGGGAACTGTCATTAAGTAATGCTAGTAAGTCATTAGTATCTTCTATGCTAGAACTATCAAAGCTAACTAATATATCTCCTAACAAAATTCCTGCATTATCAGCAGCACAATTTTGTTCGATATTCACGACAATCACACCAACACTAGAAGCTAAATTCAGAGATTTTTTCAAATTTTCGGGTAATCTTACTGGCTGCATTCCTAAACCTAAATAACCGCGTGGAATTCTTCCTTTAGTCAGTAATTGTTCGACAACGCGGTTAATTGTAGAAGCAGGAATAGTTAAAGCTGTACCCCCTCGTCCAGAGGTATTCATTCCGATAATATTTCCTACGGTATCTACTAAGGCACCACCGTTAAATCCTGGGTAAAGCGCAATATCTGGACGGATGAATTGGTCGATATTTCCGCCACTCATACTCCGCCATGCACCACTAACAACGCTTACTGCACCCATTGCAGCACAAATGTCACCTTCATTACTTCTGGCTAATGCTAAAACTAAATTACCAACTTTCAAATTTCCAGCATCGCCGATTGTCGCTACCGGAATAGGAGGATTTTCTATTTGAAAAACGGCTATATCTGTACTGAGATCGCGTCCTAAGAGTGAAATTGATGTTTTATTCCCATTGGCAAGAGTTACAGTGATGTCATCATATTGTTTGAGAGATTCATCTGAAGTGATAATGATACCTTGACGCCAGTGAATACCGCTAGGAGAAAACCGTCTATTAGCCTTGACTGAAACTATTGTCTTACCGGCTTGTTCAACAATTTCGGCGATATTGTTTGATAAAGCTTGTAGTAATGACATAAAGATTCTCCAAAAAATCTGTAAATGCACTCTGCGTAGCTTCCTTCTAGAAGCAAGCTACGCAGAGATGTTTGTATTTTGGCGTTTTGTTGTTATAGATAACATCGGAAGAATGGGCAGAATTTTAACCTAGAAGAATGGGTGGTAAAAAAACAGGAGTATGGAGACTGAATAGGCTGAAATAGTAGCCAGTCCAAAATTGCTTTATTTAGACTGGATAAAGGGAAAAGCCTACAAACCTTTCTCCTTAGCCCTCTTTTGTCACTCTCGGAAAACAATAATCTCAGCCAAATTCTGAGACTTTAATTTAATCCAGGTTTGAGGCTTTATTTTCTAACAGAAACCAAAATTTTTAGACAAAAAGTAGAAATTAAAGCCCCGTAACCGTTTGAGCGATTGGATTCTCCCAAAGTGACAAAACAGGGTTAAGCTTTACCAAGCCAAATTCCCTTGACAAATTACTAGAATTATAGGAAGGAATATGAACATTTAGCTTAAGTGAGAGTTAAATCTCCAATTTATTGCTTTCTGACTTCTTCAACGCTTCTTCAAAGCTTTGTCAAGCGCTGTTTTCTTCACTAGCCTTGCAAAGTCTGCTGGAAAATCATTACCACTTAACTTGTCCCAGCTAACTTCTTGTTTCAAATTATTCTTGTCCCCTTTCAGCTTTAAGATCCGGATAGTATCCTGATTCATAAACTCCGTGCGGATTTCTTCACGGGCTGCTGGAATATCTATGGTTCCACCTGCTCGTGCGCGACTTTGTAGTTCTTTGTTTGTGCGATCCTCTAATTTGTTGTCGAGATATTTTTTTAGTACATCATTGTAGACTTGTTGAACTGCACTATCTTTCTTACTCCCATTCAAACCGATACTAGAGAATAAAGTATCTTTTTCCTCATTGCTTGCTCCTTCTAGCATAGTCACAGTATTTGCAGCAAGTTCCTTTCTAGCCTCATTTTTCCTCTCTGTAGTCTTGGTATTATCGAATCCTTTAACTCCCTTGTCCCGCATTTTCTGCTTAAGTTTTCTTGTTCCCCATTGTCCAATTTGAAAGGCTCCAACACCCGCACCCATTGCAGTAGCAGCCAGTAATCCTGCTGGTCCACCAGTGAACCCTACAACCCCAGCAGCTAGCGTTACTGTACCAAGAGTAGTTTTTATGGCTGCACGCTTCATTTTCTTTTTCTGTATTTCTTTAAGTTGATCTAGCGTGTCAATCTCAGTTGGATTTAGTGTTGCTGAGTTCGCTATTTCATCTAGACCTTTTTTATTCTTGTAAGCCTTCTTAAATTTGTAGCCTCCTTGGATAGCTTCTGCGGTACCTACTACAGCAGCAGCAGCAGGAGCAACAGCCCCGCCCGCAATTATTTGCGTTCCTTGTGCCCCTCCTGCTGCACCTGCATTGTTTGCTAAGCTAGCAGCATCTTTAACTGCACCTGCTGCGGATTTTGTCAAGTCTGCAACGTTTTTAACACCCCTACCCCAAGATTTGTGACCACCAAAATTCTCTTTTTGGGCAGCTTTGAGACCAGCATCGGTATAAGTTATCAGCTTTGGCAAAGTTGTCAAAACGCCAGATGTCACCTTACCGATATCAAAGGGTAGCGACGTACCTCCGATGAAACCCCCTTGTTGGGCAGAGGATAAGGTCCCTATCTTACCGCCTCTTTCAACAGCTGCTATAGCTCCTGAGCCAAAAGTAGCCCCCCCTTCAGTATGGTGTTGGATACCCCTTTGTGCTTGGGTTATGACTATTCCAGTGTATGTAATAGCGGAAGTCATCTCACCTGTACTGTTAGATAAGTTTGCTATTCTTTCCCGACGTGGCTTCGTCTTATCCTTCAATGCCTTCTTAAATTTCTTTAAATTATCTGAAAATAGAAGCAAACCACCAATAGCCTTGACATCATCCCTAGTCATACCAATTATGGCTGCATCATGTGAAAATTCTTTAGGAGTGCCTTCAGGAAGAGGCGTTACAGATGTTAGTGGGTCTTTTGCATTGGCGGGAAGATTCTGTAGACCAATTTGATCGATATCTGTCTTGGGCGAATCCTGTCCCAGAATTTTGGTTTGATCTGCATAAGTTTCGTGCTGCTTCATCCCTGCTGCAAGTTCCTTCTTCGGTTCTTTGTCAGGGCCACCAGTTACATAACTAACTGCGTTAAAGGGTGCGCCGATCGTTTTTCTTATCCCTTTTGTTATTTTTTGCCCCCGTGTTGCTGGTAGCTGTGGCGTTTGTGGCGTTTGTGGGGGAATTGTCCCTTGTAATCGTGCAATTTCATTTTGCTGCCGTTGCTGCTGAATTAGTTCCTCCAGCAGATTCACTGTTGTCTCTATGTAATGCTGTCCTACCCGCCCTTGCAGTCGCAATTCTGCTATTCGCTGCGCTCTTTCTGTATTATTCAGTCCTAGCATATATTGTGCTTGCTGCTGCGGTGTCAAAGGTATTGGTGGCCGCTGCCGTTGTTGCGGTATCGGGGGCACTGGTCTCGTGGGAGCTGGTATCGGAGGCGCTGGTCTCGTGGGAACTGGTGGGTGTCTTTGCTGATCTTCTTGTTCCTCTGTTACAGGTAGCGGAGGTATTATTGCGGCTTGCCGCCGATCTAATGTCCCCAACTCCTCAATTACTAAATTTATGAAGGGCTGTCGTCTCTGTTGCCGCAAGTCTGTAATTGCCTGCTGTCTTGCCATATAATCCATCGGTAGCAACCGTTGTGCTTCCTGTTGGGGTGTCGCAGGTAGCGGAGGTATTTGTAGCTGCGGTTCTTGCCGAACTCCTCTTCTAGTGGGTGGGCGTCTTTGCTGGTCTTCTTGTTCCTCTGTTACAGGTAGCGGAGGTATTTGTAGCTGCGGTTCTTGCCGAACTCCTCTTCTAGTGGGTGGGCGTCTTTGCTGGTCTTCTTGTTGCCCTGTTACAGATAGCGGAGGTATTTGTAGCTGCCGATCCCGTTCTCTCAATTCCTCCCTGATTGACTCTATGACAGGCTGTTCAAAGCGTTGGCTCAAGTCTTCCAGCCGCCGATTCCTTGTTGCTTCATCCATCAAAGCCAGCGGTTCTATTATCGCTGACGGTATTCTACGTCTTTGTGGTGTATTGGAAGATGCCCGTCGTGATGTTGGAAGTAGAATGCGTGGAGCCGAACCCTGGGACATTTCTTGCCGTGTCGTAGCTGCCAGATTCCTCAGTTCTGAATCTGGAGGTAGCTCTCTTTCAAACTCCCCTAAGATATTGTCAATACTTGCGAATATTTCTGCAAGAGGTCTATTATCTTCTTCCTCCACGTCTTGGAAATTAGACACCCCAGAAGAACCCTGAGGTCTATCTCGATCGAGTAAATCTTCTGGAATGTATTGCCTATTACCTGAATTTTGAAATATTCTTTGGGCATCAGTGGACGATTCCGCCTGCTCTTGTCCCCCAGATAACATCAGCATTTGTACGGCTACGGGAGATAACAAACTATCTTTTTCGCTGGCTATTTTGGCTAATTCGTTTGGACTGGCTTGAGATATCTCCTCATCTAAGATACCAGTATAATATTCTTCCAGAACAGTATCTATTCCAGCCTCATCCACAAGATCAGCCGAATCTTCCTCTTCCCGATCGGACGGCTGAACTGCTGGCTGTTTTCCATCACGCACACACTGCACAACATCGCCCGGAGTAGCCATACGTTGCACTCCAGAACTTACAGCCCCAGTTACTTGTGCTAATTCTCCTCGTGCGGCTTTTACACCCATAACATCGGCTTCAGTTTCTAATTTCGGATCGTCGTTAATAGGAACTCCTTTAGACTGAGGCGCGGGTACTCGTCCGGCTTTTTGTTGTAGTGTGTGAGCTATTTCGTGTCCTAGTAACTCTTGACCTGACCGGGTGGTGGGTTGATACTTACCTGGTTGAAAGTGGATATTTTTTCCCTGAGTATAGGCTATTGCGCCGATCTTTTCTGCTTGTGGCCCTTCGTGAATGCGGATATCAGACAAGTTTGTACCAAAGGAAGTCTCCATCTTCTGCTGCACTAATTTCGGCATGGATTGACCGCCACTAGTGGTGGCTAGGTTTACTTCAGGAAGATCCTTGAGTTTATCCTTAGCTAGCTTGGGTTGAAGCATCTTAGGTATTGCCGGTCTCATTCCTGGGAATATGGGGATTTGGGCAAAGTTAAATCCTTGCTGTTTTGCTTCCTCTGGTTTTTGGGTCAACTCCTGACTCTGTGGGGCAGAATTGACGACAAAAGGACGTGACTTAATTTGAGACTTTACTGGTAGGGCAGCATCTGAAAGGGATTTTTCTCCAAGAAACTTTTTCGTCTTTAAAGTTTTCATTTCAAAGTCTCCTTAAGTGCTGCCTACCAAACTTAATATCTCTGAAGGCTAGGATAAATGATATCAGAATTTTGTCTCAAAATTGACACAGATGAATTCTACTAAAGTCCAAGATTTAAAATTAATTAAAGATTAAATTTTAGTAAATAAAAGGTTAAATTAACTTTTCCAGTTATTAATAAAAATCCCCAACCTCGGTAGTTTTGACCACAGGGTTTCATACAAGCAGAGAAAAACTAAAACTGGGTTTCCAAACCTCTCCCCCGTGTAGGAGAGGTTTGGAGAGGTGTAAAAAGCTATGCCACAAAACGATAAATCAAGAGTTATGTAGGGGTTGCTGAAAAAGTATGAAAAAGCAATTCTTTTGGGTTGACTAGTTATTCAAGCAAAATGAAAGATAAGCTTTTGTTGTCTCTAATTCAGAAAATAATAACTTTCAGTTATAGGAAACTGCAAAAAAGGTGCAGTTTTCAAAAATAGACATAAAAAAGCATAAAACACGCGCGACAGGTGAGTAGAAAGATTCATCACTAAAAAAGTAATAGCAATTGCAGTTTCAGAAGTATGGGAAAGTTTCGCCATCACTCGATTGAGGCTAAACCTTCTTTTAGCTTGCCCAAATTTTCCTTCAATACAATTACGAATTTTCTCAGATTCTAAATCTTGTTTCTTTTTTTCTTTACTAAGATTAGCAGGTGGTCTTCCCAAAGGAGGGCCACTGATGATAATACCTCTTTCTTTGCACCAAGCTCTATTCTCTCTTGTGCGATAAATTTTATCTACATGAACCGATTCTGGATAATAGCCAGTATAATTTTTATATGCTTCTACTTGTGCTTTTAAGTCTCCTGATTCATTAAAATTATCCCAACTAATATGGTCTAAAAATACATATCCATCAAAATAACTAGCTGATAATTTTGCCCCAAATTCCACGGCTTTCCCAGCTTTTCCACGGACAATTGGACGGATATGTGGTTGGCTTAAACTAACGATTCGGTCATCAATACTCTGTTTTTTATTTTCATACAACCATAGTTGTTGACGATAAACTTCTACAACTACAAGCAACATTTTATATTGTCTAGTACTTAGTTTTTCTAGAGTTGCTCCTGTTCTGATTAGCTGGTCAATATGAGATAAGTTTCTTTTGATATATTGAAGCTGCTTTTTAATCGCTTTTTTCCTATCTTTTTGGGATACACGACGCTTTTTAGCGACTTCTAAGTAGTCAATTCTTGCTATTTCCCGATAAGTCCTTGGTTTTTTCTCTAATGTACCTTTTATCTGTTCATAAAGAAGGTCTATTATTTGTTCTGTCTGTTTTCTTGCTTGGTTCAATAGCTCGAAATCTGTTGGATAGCTGATGTCTGCTGGCGCACAAGTCGCATCTAATATTAATTCTCCCCGATTTTTTGGCGTGTTATCTTCTTTTTCTAATTCTTCTTTTTTTTTTTGAGTTGATTCAGTTGATTCAATTGATTCAGTTGCTAAAGTCGAAGATGTTGTCTCTAGTATCCTCTTAACAGTTTCTTGATTTACTTTGTTTACTAATTCTGCACTAATTCTTTCACGAAAATGGACTAGCATCGATGCATTAAATGGAGCTTCATTAATATAGGATGACATCCCTATGAAGTACTGTAGATAAGGGTTTTCCTTGATTTGTTCTACTGTCTCTCTATCACTTATTCCTAGTTTTTCTTTGATTATTAATGCCCCTAATGCCATCCGAAATGACTTTGCTGGCGCTCCCATCTCTACAGAGAACCCGGATGAATATTCCTCTTCAAATTCTGCCCAGGGTATTAAATTCGCCAGAATAATCCAACGATTATCTGATGACAACTTGCCTGAAAACGGAAATTCAAAGTTCTCTGGTGAGATTGGATTTTGCCCCTGTTTTCGGTACATGGTTACAAACAGCACACTTGTGTACTGCTGGTCGCGGTTATGCAAGGATTTTGGGCTATTTTACCCTCAAGTCTTGCACCTGAATATACTTCTTTGGTCAGATAATCTATATCCTGTGAGCTTCTCTTTCTTTTTCAGCAACCCCTATGTATCTTTTTTCGGATGAAAATACCCTGCAAACTCAGTAGTTTTTATTCTCTGTAATAAATAATACTCAATTAATGATTGCAACACACCCTTGATTCAAGACGCGATGAATCGCGTCTCTACAAATGGTCTATTTGTCACATTGTTTTTTCAAATTGGTATAATTAACCCTTCATATTTGCATAACGCTAATGGCTGTCTTTCAATTTTGAGCGCTCAACATCATTAAGGGACTTCCAGAAATTAAATTATTTAATTTTGGGAGAGAAGACAATTGTTAGATTCTTCCTCCGCTGCGTCCCTTGCGTCCCCTGCATCCTCTGCTCATCGAAACGATGGGATATTTTTTTAGTTGGAAGTCCCTAACTATCTGCTTAATGATGTTGAGCGATCGCAGTCTATTAGAGTTTATCTATTCCTGAATGTAAAATACTAAAGTAAATTTTTACACCCAACTATTGATCTCAGCGTCGGTGAGCGATCGCTCCAGTTTGGTATATTCACTCTTCGTAGCCTGTAAAATATGTTTCATCCCTAATGAATCACCAGAATTTGCGGCAATAAAGGCTGCATTTAAAGCAATATTGCGGATATTACCTCCTGTGATACTCAGTTGGGCTAACTTGGTGAAGTCTAGGCCTTCTGTTGGTGTTTGACTGGGGAAAATACGCTGCCAAATCTCTGCTCTTTGCTTGGCATCTGGAAATGGGAATTGCACAACAAAACGGAGACGGCGCAAGAAAGCTTGATCGATTGAAGTTTTCAAGTTGGTCGTTAAAATCGCCAAACCACGATAAGATTCTATACGCTGCAACAAATAACTGACCTCCATATTTGCATAGCGATCGTGACTGTCTTTTACCTCCGATCGCTTCCCAAACAGAGCATCTGCTTCATCAAATAATAAAATCACGCCACCAGTTTCCGCTGCATCAAATACTCGTCGCAGATTCTTTTCTGTCTCGCCAATATATTTATTCACAATTGAACTTAGATCGATGCGATAAAGGTCTAATCGTAACTCCTTGGCTAACAACTCTGCTGCTGTTGTCTTTCCGGTGCCGCTAGGTCCTGAAAATAAGGCACTGATCCCTAATCCTCGCCCACTTTTGCCGCCAAATCCCCAGTCCTCATACACCTTCGTCCGTTGTGCTACATGAGCAGCAATCTCATGTAGGATTCGCTGCTCTTTCTCTGGTAATACCAAGTCATTCCAATTAGCAGATGGCTCAATTCGTTGAGCTAACTCATCTAGACGCGGACGTGCTTGGTTGCGGCAAATGTCCCAAAGTTGCAAATGGGGAGAAGCCGAAGCTACACTTTCATCTGTTTCTTTATCCCTTTGCCCTTCTATTTTTTTAACTAGGCTTTTTACTTTCAAAGAAGCAGTCTGAATGTCTGTGAGACTGAGGCTGAAATAGGATACTAATGTTTCTACGTGTCCTTGAAGACTGGGTGCAATATTCCCCAAAGCATTTTGCCAAATTAATTGCTGTTCCTCTGAGCTAGGTTGATGTACATCAAAGGTAATTAAGGGACGCTGCCTTTGACGGCGGCGATCGCGACTAGTAATAATTAAAGGACAATTAATGGTTTCAATAAAACGGGAGATTGCACTATTTCGGCTTGCTTCCATTGTTTCTAAGTCATCACAATCTAGCATAAGCACGCGATCGCTTAACATCCATTCCCGCTCACACAAACACTTGATGAGATTCAGTTGGTTAGTATTGGTAGGAATTGCTTCTGCAGAAATAGCGTATAAACTTAAGCCTAACAAGTTACAAGCAGTTAAGGCGATCGCTGATTTAGTCGCCACTTCTGTTCCACATAATTGCAAAACTGGCAACATTTCTGTCTCATCTGACGCTTCTAACCAAATGTGTGTCAACTGTTTTGCTATTTGTTGGTGAGACAACGCCAAATAATTCGTCACTGACACCGGTAACTCGATCTCGGTTAAGCGCTCATCCAAATGTTGCACTCCCATAAGATGATGCAATATCCGTTCATCAATTCTCAATGGACTGGTAGTGAGAGTATTACCTGCGCCAATTTCAATTAGTTGCCATCGACGTAGCGGGGCGTTAGGCATGAGCGCACTCCAATGCGATTCTGGTAACACCTCTAATGCCAAACTAAAAGTCGGATAATTTTGCTGAGGATTGTCTTGAAGCTTAATAAATAGTAACAACCAATTCCGATCCAGTTCTGCTCCTGCACATAACAACAATATGTCTTGCTCAAATGGCGATAAATCAAAAATATTACCTAGCTCTTCTAATGCTGATGGTGTTTCGTTAGCAATTGCGGGAAGAGAAAAATTCTCTTCATCGTCTTGAAAGTTATCAGAGATATAAGCGAGTTCTTTAACTTCTTCCCATCTCTCCAGATTTTGATCGTCAAGACCATCTTCAGCTTGATAAATATTAGTTTTTAATAATTTTTCTACACGGGCAATTGCCCTCATTAGATAAAGTTGGTTAGCCTTAAACCAATTTTCTGTTGTAACTTTAGGTGTTGATAAATCACTAGACATAATTTATTGTTCCGTAAAAGATAAGTGGAAAACTTTGATAAAAAATCAATTGTTGCTCCAATATTCGTATTGACGACATAATTAGTTCTGAACTTATTTATATAGAGATTTTCTCTAAACTAAATTTTGGCGATATAACCCCGTGATGTACTAGTAATTGCTCCGATATTACACTGGGATCGTGAAATACTTGCACATTTTTTATTTTTCCGTTTTGTGCAAATTGAATTTTTTCTGTCCCCATAAATTTTATTGGTATGCTTTTATGCGTTGTATTTATTTCCCAGTCAAACTCAGCTTTTCCTAGCTCTGGAGATATTAACATACGTTTATCTTTAAGCTCAATATCAGATGCAAAAATTTTGATAAAGCCACGAAAAAAAACTTTTAAACCACTATGATTTCTAAATGCTCTGCTACCATAAGGGTCTTCAATTGAAGCATCTGGTTCAAAGAGGGCGAGCCATGAATCAATATCATGTTCACAAATTGCTTTGATATATTGAGAAATTTGGCAGCTAATTAGGTAATGTGGCACTTCAGCTATTTCGTCAATGGTCTTGCTTAACTCTTTAGGTTCTAAAGAGCTAATTAGATTACCTGCACATTTTCCATACTCAAAATTAGTGATGACAACATATTGATAACGAACTTCATCTAATTCTAGATATAAGGGATCTATAAAACGCTTAATGAGAGCCTGTACCTCGAATCCAAGTGAGCCTAGACTTTCGGAGCCAATTATCTCTGTCGCTAATTTATAATGACAGAAAAAGAACCTACTTAATCTTGTTTCTAAAGATGACAATGCTTCAATATATTGATACACAGGAGTATGTTTGCTCGGTGTATAATATATATCAAGTAAAGAACATTTATGCTCTTTTAAGTATTCCCTAATTGGAAAGAACAAACTTTTTGCTAAAGTGACCAACTCGAAGGCCTGATTTGATTGCGCTCCACTAGCATCTCTCAAGTTAACACGCAATGGATGATAATCAGCTAAGACCATTGTTTCGAGAAGTAAAATATGCTCCGAAAGATAATTTAGAATAGAACAGACTTTACTTATTTGATCGGTTGCATCCTGCCAATTACTGATTTGTGCTTTCAATTCGCTTTTTTTCAACAAATCCAATGCAACAAATAACCAACATTCTGTGATTTGATGCACTGTTGCAAATAACCTATCTTCTTGATTAAAAACCCGTAAATTAAAAATTTGAACAATAACATCAGGATTGATTAATTTATCGTAATTAAATACTGGCTTCTCTCTAGATAATATTTTATTTGTCATTCCTTCTTCTAGCTGAAGCATATCGATGTATTGTTCAATTCCCAAAGCAAATGGGAATTGTTGCAAAAAAATTGTATATGTATAGCTCCAAGTTTTTAGCCTTTGGATGATTTTTTCATCGGAAGCAATGAGAATTTTTAAATTTGTTTTGGTTGATTGTTCATTACACAAACTACTTTCAGGAGGTAATGTAGTATTGAGTACCTCTTTAAGCAGTTCTACTTGCTGGCGAGAACCAGAAAATAATCTATTAATCCGTTCTTCACTACGAACCGTTGAACGTGGATCTTGAGTAGTTTCATGGATTAGTAAAAAGGAGAGTTCAAGTGCAACAAATATGGCTCGCAATGGTAGTTCATTTTGCCAATTAGTTTCACACTTCCATAAACTTTTGATCCGATCTAGTGAAATGTATAGTTCATAAGGTCTTGTATCCATATCAATCCTCGTTCTATTTATAATCTGCGGACTGGAACGAATGGTGGGATTAATAATATACAGTCACTAACAACGATTATTGGGAAAGATAGGGTTTTTAGTAACAGTAATAAAATATCCAATACGAGCTGTCGAGCCTCTTTTTTCGCAAAGTTATTCGAGTTAATAACTAATAAATTTATTCTGTTGTGACAATTTGAAAATTATTACTTACTACCACGAATGGGTCATGTCCGATTGGGTGTATCAATTCGTTACCAACTAATGTTAATTAACGGCGTGATAAAATCACTGCCAGTACTATTTGTACAATTTCCATATGGCTATCGAGCCGGTGTTTATTTTTTCTAATCAGCACCTTAATGGTTCGATCTCTTTCTTGTCGATTTCCTCAACTGAAAATTGTCCGGAGTATTGATATAACAAACAACAATATATCTAAAAAGTTAGGAACTGGTAAAGATTATATTAACGTGAGTTCAACGCAACTAAAAACTAGCAGGAAGTAGTCTAGGCAAATCATTTGGGTAAATATCAATCGTAGCGATGCCTAGGACAAGGTAGCCATCGCACTTCGCTTAAACTAAGCCTTACATGGAGCATACTTTGACCATTTTCTGTTGAATATCGTGTTGTTTCCCGGAAATACCTTCGCTTTCCGATGCTGACGAGGTTTCTGTATCCGAGTATGGCGATCGCCTAAATCTGTAACTAGCAACTTGGGTTACTCAGTAAACCAAAAAGTTTTTCTCCAAAGAGCGATCGCTAAAATACTTACATTTTTTGATACTTTTTGATACACAATTCTCTAATCAACAGAATTGGTATTACACTTGCTTACAAATAATCATTTTTGGCAATGTTCTAACTGAAGAATTTAAGTAAAATTTGGTGTTAAAACAACCATATATCAATGGCTTTACTGTATTTGTATTATAAGATATGACAAAATGCAATATTAAGAAAATATCGCAGTTGAACCCCTTCTTAACCATAACTTTTCCTGACGTTAATAATTTTGATTTATTAAGTAAGGTAGTATCAATACATTAGCCGGAGATTGGCTATCTGCATAAAGATAACCGATCGTATAATTTAGCTTTTGAAATATTAAATGTTAAGAAAAACTTATTATTTAAAGTAACTGAACTGATAAAACGCTCAAAAGTTCGGGATGAATTGGCTGTTGTATTTGAGATGTATTTCTTCTGTATTTAGATACTAGTTAATCTCAAATTTATGTTGCTAATCGTAATTCAGCATTGGCTAAAATTAATGTGTCAGGGATGCAAATGATGCCAGATAACACCAAACAAGTTAATTCTCAACTTCAACAGACTCCTGTAGCAATTATCGGGATGGCTTGTATTTTACCACAGGCTAGAAATTTACAAGAATATTGGGAGAATATAATTAGCAAAAATGATTGTATTACTGATGTTCCTCTCTCACGCTGGAATATAGACGACTATTACGATCCCGATCCCAAGACTCCTGATAAAACCTATTGCAAACGGGGCGGTTTTATACCAGATATTGATTTTAATCCAATAGAGTTTGGATTGCCTCCTAATATTTTGGAAGTGACAGATTCTGCACAAATACTTTCACTACTAGTTGCTAAACAGGCGATGGTAGATGCCGGTTATGGCGATGCTAGTAATACAATTCGCGATCGCACAGGTGTGATTTTGGGAGTTGGAGGTGGGCAAAAACTAATTATGCCACTGAATACTCGTTTGCAATATCCCGTGTGGGAGAAAGTATTAAGAAGTAGTGGTCTATCTGAAGAAGAGACCCATAAAATTGTTGAAAAAATCAAGCTGGCATATATCAAATGGGAAGAAAATTCTTTTCCGGGAATGCTGGGTAATGTCATCGCTGGAAGGATTGCTAACCGTCTAGATTTAGGAGGAATTAACTGTGTAGTCGATGCTGCTTGTGCAGCTTCGTTAGCGGCTTTAAGAATGGCACTGAGCGAGCTGACTGAATATCGTAGTGAGATGATGATTACAGGCGGGGTAGACACTGACAATTCGATCTTCATGTATATGTGTTTCAGCAAAACCCCTGCCTTTTCTAAACAGGAGAAAATTAGACCCTTTGATGCTGAATCAGATGGAATGCTGATCGGTGAAGGGATTGGCATGATGGTACTTAAACGCCTAGAAGATGCCGAAAGAGATGGCGATCGCATCTATGCAGTCATCAAGGGGATTGGTACATCTAGCGATGGCAAGCATAAAAGTATTTATGCACCACGCTCATCAGGACAGGCTGTAGCTTTGCGTAGAGCCTATACACAAGCCGGATTTACAGCATCCACTGTCAGCTTAATCGAAGCTCACGGCACAGGAACTATGGCTGGCGATCCCGCAGAGTTTGCGGCTTTAAATGAAGTTTTTAGCGAAAATAATCCTAAAAAACAACACGTAGCATTAGGAAGTGTTAAATCCCAAATTGGACATACTAAAGCTACAGCCGGCGCAGCCAGTTTGATTAAAACTGCTTTAGCCCTACACCATAAAATCCTACCGCCCACCATTAATATCACCAAACCTCATCCACAACTAAAAATTGAAGACACACCTTTTTATTTGAATACAGAAACTAGACCTTGGCATCGGACTGTAAATGAGCCTTTTAGAAGAGCAGGTGTGAGTTCTTTTGGCTTTGGTGGTACTAACTATCATGTGGTATTAGAAGAATACCAAAACGAACAAAAATACTCTTCTCGTTTACATCACAACCGCCACGAAATTTTATTGTTTGCTGATAATCCAACTCAATTGCAAACTCGGTGTCAATCAGTTCTCCAAGAATTACAATCTACAACTAGAGAACAGCATTATGCAGAACTAGTTGATGCTTGTAAAGCCTTAGCAATTCCCCCTAAATCTGCTAGATTAGGATTTATTGCTGAGTCTGTAACAGAAATTTGTGAATGCTTAGAAATTGCAATTAATTTACTCAGAAATCAGGTATCAGCAGAGTCATGGGAACATCCCCAAGGCATTTACTATCGCAAAACAGGTATAGATTCTCAAGCGAAAATAGTTGCTTTGTTTTCAGGGCAAGGTTCTCAGTATTTAGAGATGGGTAAGGAATTAACCTACAACTTCCCAATACTCCGCCAAGCCTATGCTCAAATGGATAGCATCTTGTTAAAAGATGGATTATCACCTATTTCCGATTTGGTATTTCCTACTCCTGTTTTTACCCAGGCTGAAAAAGATGCTCAAGTAGCAACATTGCAACGTACTGAAAATGCTCAAGCTGCAATTAGTGTTTTGAGTGTTGGTCTATATAAGATTTTGCAACAAACTGGATTCAAACCTGATTTTGTGGCAGGACATAGTTTTGGGGAACTCACAGCTTTGTGGTGTGCTGGAGTTTTGCAGGATGAAGATTACTTTTTCTTAACCAAAGCTAGGGGGCAAGCAATGGCATCTGTGCAAGATTCTGATGTTGATACAGGAAGTATGCTGGCTGTTAGTGGTGACATTAGCAAATTACCAAAACTAATTACCCATTTTTCACAAATTACAATTGCTAACTGGAATTCCAATAGTCAGGCAGTCTTAGCAGGAACTAAATCTGAGATTACCAAAGTTCAGCAAGTGTTGAATCAACAAGGTTATTCCTGTACCTTACTAACTGTTTCTGCGGCTTTTCATACTTCCTCGATCGGCTACGCTCAAAAGCCTTTTGCCCAAGCAATTAAAACTGTAAAATTCAATCAACCTCAAATTCCTGTATTCTCGAATCTTACAGGAAGTCTTTATCCACAAAACCCAGAACAAATTCGGCAAATTTTAGTCGAGCATCTTCTCAATCCTGTTTTATTTAAGCAGGAAATTGAAAATATTTATGCAGATGGTGGCTACTGTTTTGTAGAATTTGGACCGAAGCCAGTTCTGACAAATTTAGTCAAAAATATTCTCGGTAAAAGGCCACATTTAGCAATAGCGTTAAATCCTCAAAGTCGCCATCAATTCAAAGATAGCGATCGTGCATTCCGTGAAGCGATTGTCCAGCTACGGGTCAATGGATTAGCTCTGGGCGAACTCGATCCTTATCAAGTCCAACAAAAAGTACCTAATAGTAGTCCTAAAAAGAGTTTGAATGTACGTTTAAACGGCAGCAATTATGTCAGTGAAAAAACTAGAAATGACTTTGAAGAATCTTTAAAAAATGGACATCAAATCAAATCTCAGATTCAATTAAAACAAGATTCCGTCAAATCAGAATTAAAAGCCAGTGGACAATATTCAGGTGGAAATGGAAATGGAAATGGAAATGGAAACGGTAACGGTAATGGTCGGTCTATAAACGATAAACATCCACAACCTAAAATTCAAACACCTGAAAACGGACAAAGAAGCACTAATCAGCCCCCTAAGCCTTCTCAAACGCAATCTGTAACCTCTAAATCCCAAAAATCAATGCTAACTCAATCTCAATCTACATCAGCAAAAGTTTCTCAACAGCAACCACTTGCTCCTTTACAAGACCAGTTCATTATCGAAAGTTTTGAGCGCATGAGTATGCGTTATTACGAACACCAATCTGAAGTATTACGTGTTCAAGAACAATACTTGAAAAATCAAGGAGAAGCTTCCCAAAGATTTCTCCAGTTGATGGAACAAATGATCGAACAAAACTATTCTGTCTTGATTGCAGAAGACGCTAACGATAATTTTCATCAAAAACAATTGACTAATTTTCCTGCTTACTCTTCATCAAAAGAGGAAGAAGAAATTATCAACATCCAAGAAATCAGAAATAAATCAAACATTGACACAAATACTATCGCTTCTCAAAATCTGGATGTAGACTCTACTCTCATAACTACCTCAATCAATGTCCCAGAGTCAATACCAGAAAATGTTTCAAATCAAAGTCAACCAATAATTTCCACCAAAATAGAATCTCAAGAAGCAGCAATTTCCTCACAATCACCATCTATTGATTTAGCTTGGTTGAGCCAATCTTTATTATCAATAGTTAGTGATAAAACAGGTTATCCAACTGAGATGTTGGAGTTAAAGATGGATCTGGAAGCCGATTTAGGTATCGATTCCATCAAACGAGTAGAAATCCTCGCAGCAATGCAGGATATATCTCCTGATTTACCATCATTAAATCCTGAAAAGCTATCAGAACTGAGAACTTTAGCCCAAATTGTCGAATATATGGGCAATACAACTTCAATTCCACAAACAATCGAAAAAGATTTTGTCGCCAAATTCGAGAAAGTAGAATCAATAGCAGAACAAAGTGATTTTATTACTCCATCAGATTTAGAAGTTTTGGCTCAATCTCTCCTAGAAATAGTTAGTGATAAAACAGGTTATCCGACTGAAATGTTGGAGTTAAAAATGGATCTGGAAGCAGATTTAGGTATTGATTCTATCAAACGAGTAGAAATCCTCGCAGCAATGCAGGATATATCTCCTGATTTACCATCATTAAATCCTGAAGAGCTATCAGAACTGAGAACTTTGGGGCAAATTGTCGAATATATGGGTCAACGGTCATTAGCGGCTGAAAAAAAAACTTTGATCAAAATATAGAAATCTCTAAAGTATCTCTAACTCATACAATTCAACGGGGATGGGCAAAACTAGAGTATTTACCCACCCCAGATAAATTGGATTGCACTTTGAGTAAACAGATGTGCTGTTTACTTACTGTAGACGGTAGTCCAATGAGTATCAAGTTAGCTCAGTATTTAGCAGTACAAGGATGGAAAGTGGTTTTGCTCAGCTTCCCAGAATCAATTGTTAGCGATCGCCTCCCACTACCAACAGGAATGAATCATGTAAGGCTATCGGATATGAGCGAGGAGCATTTGCAGCAACAGCTAAAAGCGATCGCTCAAAATTATGGCTCTATTGGGGCGTTCATTCATCTAAGTCCCCTAACTGCAACTGCTACTACAGCTAAAGCAATTCTGAAACAAGTCTTTCTAATAGCAAAATATCTGAAAAAGCCGCTTAATGAAGCAGCTAAACAAGGACGTAGTTGGTTTGTAACTGTATCTCGTTTAGATGGAAATTTGGGAATAGGAAGAAGCTCCGATTTTAATCCTATTCATGGAGGTTTATTTGGGTTAACAAAAACCCTGAATTTGGAATGGGAAAAAGTATACTGTCGAGCCATAGATATCAGTTCTGAGATTAATCCTGAGATTGCTGTCCAATCAATTGTTGCTGAACTATATGACACAAATAAGTTAATTTTGGAAGCTGGATATAGTCCTCAAGGACGCACCACTATTGTTAATCAGAATTATGTGATTTCTGGCAATTCAAAAATTAAAAATTATAATATTGGTCAAGATTCTGTATTTCTTGTGAGTGGTGGGGGACGTGGAATTACAGCTCAATGTGTCATCCAATTAGCTCAGGTTTTCCGATGTAAGTTTATTCTACTCGGTCGTTCATCTCTGAATCCTGAACCTAGCTATGCAAAAGGTTGTAATGATGAAATAGAACTAAAAAAGCGCATCATTCAAGATATCTACGCTCGAGGAGAAAAACCTACACCTACCAGAGTAACTAATTTACTCAAAAGCATTGTTCAAGGACGTGAAATTCGAGAAACGCTGTCTAAAATTGAGCAGTTTGGTAGTAAGGCTGAATATATTAGTGCCGATATTACTACAGGTGTCTTAGTTCAAGAAAAAGTGGCAGAAGTCGCTGCAAAATTTGGCAGAATTACAGGGGTTATTCATGGTGCAGGGAATTTAGCCGACAAGTTAATTGAGCATAAAACAGGACAGGATTTTGAGTCGGTTTATGTACCTAAAGTTTTAGGACTAGAAACACTGCTCAGTTGTGTCGAGATACAGCAGCTGCATCATCTAGTTGTGTTTTCATCCGCAGCTGGATTCTACGGCAATATTGGTCAATCTGATTATGCGATCGCTAATGAAATTCTCAACAAATTTGCTCATCACTTCAAGCATCAATATCCCAACTGTCACGTTATTTCCTTAAATTGGGGCCCCTGGGATGGAGGTATGGTGACACCGGAAGTAAAACAAATTTTTGCTAAACGTAATATTGAAGTAATTCCCGTTGAAGTTGGAACTCAAATGCTTGTTGAAGAGTTAGCATTTGGTCATCAAGATCGAGTACAGGTATTAGTTGGTGGTTCTCTTGCTACCCTACATAGCTCATTAGAACCAGAAATGCAAACTTACCGCGTCCGGCGCAAGTTAACTCTAGAAGCCAATCCTTTTTTGCAAGATCATATAATTGGAGAACATCCCGTATTACCACTCACTTATTCTATAGCCTGGATGGTTAATACTTGCGAACAATTATATCCAGGTTATAAATTTTTCAGTTTCAGTAACTGTAAAGTCTTGAAAGGGATTGTTTTTGATGAAAGCTTGGCAAATGAATATATTGTGGACTTGAAAGAAGTCAACAAATCTGCCGATAAGGAAATAGAATTAGCAGTTACTATTTGGAGTAACACAACAGCAGAAAGACCACGATATCATTACACGGGACAAATTAAACTCCTGCGCCAAATTCCTAACACTCATATCTATAAAGCATTTGACAAAACTCAAGATGAAAATTACTTGAGTCTGTCACCTTACAAAGATGGCACATTATTTCATGGCTCTAGTTTCCAAGGTGTTAAACGAGTTTTAAATATTAGCTCAAAAAGACTGACATTGGAATGTATGAGTTCAATAACAGATGCTGAACAATATGGTCAGTTTTCAGTACAGACGTTTAATCCTTGTACAGCAGATATGCAAAACCAAGGTATGTTAATTTGGGTTCGCCATTTATATCAAGCAGCATGTTTACCTCTTAGCTGTGAGAAAGGCGAAAATTTTCAATATATTCCATCAGGAAAATTATTCTACACTTCAATAGAGGTTTTGTCGAGTAGTAATACTAATTTCAAAGCTAATGTCATATCCCACGATATTGACGGACAAGTTTACTCGCAGGTGTTCGGTGCTGAAGTTATTATCAACAAACAACTAAATTCTTTATTCATTCCTGCTGAAGAGAGAAAAATGAACAAATTGAGTGGAAATAAAAGGTAAGTAATTAAATATTTTCGACTTCATTTAATGACGAAAATCGAGTTAAAACCTATCTCATTGAACTTTTTTCCCAACAATCTCATCTTCACAAATTTAACCATATATCAAGGAAGATTTCGATTCTATGAATAAAAATAAAAATGTCTTGATCGCCGGAGGCGGTATATCTGGAATGGTAGCAGCAACACTGCTGGCTGAACAAGGCTTTAAAGTAGAGCTTTATGAATTATCTAACGAATTAGGAGGCAAAGCTAAAAGTCGCCGGACTAAAAATGGAAATCCAATTGAGCATAGTCATCGAGTGTACAGCAAAGAGTACAAAACTTTATTGCCAATATTAGCAAAAATACCAGATGGAGATGGCTACGTAATTGATAATTTAATTGGTACTGTAGGAGCAATACTTTCAAATGCTAATGGAGAGATTCTAATAAAGCTTCCATTTCGTCAACAGAAAATATTCGATTCACTTGAAAAATTTTTATTTTATCCTATTTGGAACGTCGTACAAGTATTATTAGCAACTTTAATCTTTCCCTATAAGATGACAAGGGTTGGAATCCCCATCAAAGAAAGTATATGGTGTCTCTTCAAGCATATTCAGTTCTTGATGATGTGTGAACAACGTCAAGAAAAGTTATTTTCTGGAAAAAGCTATGGAGAGTTTCTGGAGATAGAAAATAAAAGTGATAATTTTAAAAGATTTATATCGGCTTTTATATCAGTGATAGTTGCAGCTAGATTGGAGACTGAGGCTATAGGCTGTGCGAGATTGTTCAATCATTCTATCTTGGAAATGAGAACGACAATCAAGGGATTTGAACACTTAAGTAGAACCATGATTATGAATGGACCTACTAGCGAACGCCTTTTTAAGGCTTGGCACAAATATTTAACTGATTTAGGTGTTGATATTCATTTAGGAGTAGGTATAAAAAGTATTGATACAAACAATAATCTTGTCAAATCATTTGCATTTACAGATGGAACTACAGCAACGGCAGATCATTATATTTGTGCAGTTCCTCTAGTTGTACTTGCAGATTTGGTGAAACAAGATGGTTTGGCGAATATCGATCCATCATTTTTAAATGTCGATCAGCCGAAGATGGAATGGTCTAATAGCGTCCAATTTTTTCTGAAGGCATTACCTACTAACAATGCAACTTTTTTCCAGCCTGGTGTTTTAAACTTACATCTAGATAGTCCTTGGGATATTGTGAGCATAATCCAAGGAAAAGGAATTTGGGAAAATGTAGAAATGCCCTCAGATATGCCCTATGTGCTGTCAGTAACTTTCTCTAATGTTCATGCTAATGGAGTAGTGTTCAATAAACCATTAATAGCCTGTTCAGATTCGGAAATTTTTGAAGAGTTGTTGACTCAGATGGGTTTTGTAGATAGACATTTAATTGCAGGATGGCATTTGGATTATGAACTAGCCATTATGGAAGAAGACGAATATCAGCAGAAAAAGCGTTTTTTGAGAAGTCATTTGGCGGGTAATGTCTATGATGGCAAAAGAATGATGACTTATGCACCATTGTGCTTGATGCGACCCAACCAAAAGCCGCTCAAAACTGTTTCACAAATATCGAATTTCTATTTAGCTGGGGAGCATGTTGATACTTACTATAGAATACCAACTATGGAAAAAGCAGCAGAGTCTGGTCAAAGATGCGCTATGCAAATTATGAGGCAAGTAGACACAAGTGTAGCAGAAGCGATGAAACCACAAGATAATGATTTGATTAAGCCATTTTTATTTGTCCAACGTTTAGATAATTTACTCTATGAGTGGCAATATCAATAAATCTCTTTGCTCGCTCAATTAGAGGTTTCATCAAAGTTTTTCTAAAGTAGATTACCTTTATAAAATCCCATCATGACATCTATTGCAATTGTTGGTCTATCTTGTCTTTTTCCAGGTGCAGATACTCCTGAAAAATATTGGCATAATTTAGTTGAACAAAAAGATTTGACCTCTTTAGCAAATGAAGAACAAATGGGGATAGATGCAAATCTATTTTACGATGCAGTCAAAGGTAAAACTGACAAATACTATTGTATGAGGGGTGGCTATATTCGAGATTTTGATTTTGATGCTACTGGATATGAAATTGCTCCATCAATCCTGACAAATTTAGATAAAATTTATCAATGGTGTCTTTACGTCTCAAAACAGGCTTTACAAGATAGTGGTTATTTAGAAAACCGCTCTGTTTTGTCAAATTGTGGTGTTATTTTGGGAAATCTTTCTTTTCCTACTAGATATTCTCATCGACTTTTTGCACCTATCTATCACAAAGTAATTAATTCAGCCATCCAAGAGCTTTTACAAGATAAATCCTTCCATTTACAGAAATTATCTAGTGGTTTATCTCCTCTGAATGGTCTGTTATCTGGGTATCCAGCAGCATTGATCGCTCAAGCATTATCTCTTTCCCGCATCAACTTTTCTTTAGATGCTGCCTGTGCTTCATCGCTATATGCAATTAAACTAGCCTGTGATTACTTGTTATCAGGCAAAGCTGACTTAATGTTAGCAGGTGCAGTTAGTTGTACTGAACCGCTCTTCATCCATCTGGGATTTTCTATCTTCCAAGCCTATCCCGAAAATGGTGTGACACGTCCCTTAGATAAGTCATCAGCAGGACTAATTGCTGGAGAAGGGGCTGGAATGATAGTGCTGAAGCGATATGATGATGCACTTCGAGATGGCGATCGCATTTATGCTACCATCAACGGTATTGGATTATCTAACGATGGTAAAGGAAAATTTGTCCTCAATCCCAATCCCAAAGGTCAAATTTTGGCCTTTGAAAGAGCCTATAGGAATGCAGACATCAATCCTAATAGTATTGATTATGTAGAGTGTCACGCAACAGGAACACCTATCGGAGACATCACAGAACTCAACTCTATGGATGCCTTCTTCGGTAAACATCAAGCCTCCCCATTGATTGGTTCTGTCAAGTCAAACTTTGGTCATTTGTTAAGTACCGCAGGTATGACAGGACTAATTAAAGTGATTCTCAGCATGAACAACGAGATAATTCCGCCAACAATTAACTTGATTGAACCTCTAAGTTCAGATAATGGAGGGATTTCAGCAAACCAAATAGTGAGTTCAGCCATACCCTGGCCAAATAACGCCTCTATTAAACATGCCGCAGTTAATGCTTTTGGTTTTGGTGGTACAAATGCTCATTTGATTCTAGAGTCTTCAAAGAAAGAAAATTTAGATTTAGGCTTGACAACAAACAACCTAATTAAACCTACTCCAAATAATTCTAGCGAAAATCGTTTAGCGATCGTCGGTATGGAAGCTTGCTTTGGCTCCTGTGAAGGCTTAGATGCTTTTGATCGCACAATCTACGAAGCTCACCAACATTTTATCCCTGTTCCGCCTCAACGATGGAAAGGAATTGAATCACAATCTGAATTACTCAAAGACTACGACTTTGTGGATGGACAAGCCCCTCATGGAGCATATATTCAGGATTTCGATCTTGATTTTTTTCGCTTCAAAATTCCATCTAATGACGAAGAACAACTAATTCCTCAACAGTTGTTAATGCTAAAAATTGCTGACAATGCTATTAAAGATGCAGGAATAGCTGAGGGAGGAAATGTTGCTGTTATTATAGCAATGGGAACAGAACTAGCATTACATCAGTATATTGGGCGTATTGATTTATCTTGGCAAATTCCAGCCAGTTTACAATCAGGGAATATTGGCTTGTCACCTCAAAAAATTGCCGAGTTAGAAACCATTGTCAAAAATAGTCTCTATCCTGAGCCAGGAGTAAATGATTATACTAGTTTTATAGGTAATATTATAGCGGCTAGAATTTCAGCATTATGGGATTTTTCAGGGCCGGCATTTACCGTTTCTGCCGAAGAGAATTCAGTTTTTAAATCCTTGGAAATAGCTCAAATCTTATTGAGTCAAGGTGAAGTAGATGCGGTTGTAGTGGGGGCTGTGGATTTAGCAGGCGGTTTTGAAAATGTCCTGTTACGCCATCAGCTAGCACCTGTGAATACGGGAACTCATACATTAAGCTATGATACCAATGCTAATGGCTGGATGGTTGGAGAAGGTGCAGGTGCAGTTGTTCTAAAACGTTATGAAACAGCTCAACAGCAGCAAGAACGAATTTATGCCATTATTGATGCGATCGCTTTAGTACAAAATAATACTAAAGATAAATCTTTAGAATCAGTTCAACAAGCTTGTCAGCAAGCATTTAATCTCGCAAACATTCAACCTCAAGATATTGGTTACCTAGAAGTTTTCGGTAGTGGTATTGCTCAAGAAGATGCTGCTGAAATCACAGGATTGAATCTAGCATATAGACAATATAAAGAATCACAAAATGAGACTTTAACTTGCTGTATTGGCAGTATTAAAGCCAATATTGGTCATACATACGCTGCTTCTGGTATGGCTAGTTTAATTAAAACTACCCTCTGCTTATATCATCGATACATTCCTGCTACTCCTCAATGGTCAAAACCTAAAAATTTAGAAAATTGGCAGAATAGTATCTTCTATGTTGCCAGTGACTCCAGAACTTGGTTCTTAGATGAAGGAATATCTAAAAGAATTGCCGCTATCAATGGACTTGGTTTAGACGGTACTTATGCTCACTTGATTATATCGGAAGAAACGAGCCAAAAAGAGCGTCCCAGTAAGTATTTAGAACAAACTCCTTTTTATCTTTTTCCTTTGGTTGCTGACGATCAATCCGCTTTGCTTGCACAGATTCATCAGTTAAAGCAGCAGATAGAAAATACTCCATCTTTATCAAGCATTGCTACTCAAACTTATCAAACTTTTCAACAGACTATTCAAGCAAATTATAAGTTAGCCATTGTTGGTCATAATCAAGAGGAATTACTGAAAGAAATTAACTTAGCAATTCATGGGATCAGTAAAGCATTTCAGCAAAAATCGCAATGGAAAACTCCCCTGGGTAGTTATTTTACAGCTAATCCTTTAGGTAAAAAAGGGAAAGTTGCTTTTGTCTATCCTGGTATGGCTAGTGCTGATATCGGACTAGGAAAAGATATTTTTCGATTATTTCCTCAAGTTTATCAGACTTTTTCCAACTCAGTACCTAATGTTAGTCAGTCACTCTGTGAAAAACTAATTTATCCTAGAAGTTTAACTAAACTTTCAGAAACAAATAAAATAGCAAAAGTAGAACAATTTTTTAATAATGGGGTAGCTATGTGTTTGACCAGCACTAGCTTGGCATTTCTATACACCCGAATTCTCCAAGATTGTTTTCAAATTCAACCCGAAGTTGCTTTCGGATATAGCTTGGGTGAAGCCAGTGGAATGCTGTTTGCTTTAGGAATATGGAATAGCCAGTGTCATTCTTATGCAAGCAGTATAACTGCTGCTATTATGGCATCACCTTTGTTTAAAACTCAGTTGTGTGGTTCTTGTGTATTAGGTCGTCAGTTTTGGGGATTACCTTTAACTGATAAAGAAGGAAAAGAAAAGTTTTGGACATCTTATCTGTTGAAAGCATCACTATTAGAAGTTGTAGAAATATCAAAACAGGAAAGTCAAGTCTATATCACTTTTATTAATACTCCTCAAGAAGTAGTGATTGCAGGTAATCCCCAATCTTGTTTGAGAATAATTGAAAAACTAAAATGTCGTTATATTACTATTAATTTCGACAGCATATTTCATTGTGAGATTGCACAATCTGCGTATGATGACATAGTTAAACTACATACCATCCCTATTCAAAAGATCCCAAATATTGAGTTGTATTCAGGAGTAACAGCAGAAAAATTAGTTATCAACACTAACTCTCTTGCCCATAATAGTGCAAAAATTTGCTGCCAAACAGTCGATTTCCCACGACTGGTAAACCGAGTTTATCAAGACGGAGCAAGGATTTTTATTGAGGTAGGAGCGAAAAATAACTGTTCTCAATGGATTAGAGCTAATCTCAAGGGATTAGAACACATAGATGTATCAATTAATACTAAATCTGCTGATGACCATACTAATATTATCAGGCTTTTGGCAACACTTATTAGTCATGGTATTCCTGTGAATTTATCCCATCTTTATAGCCCATTAACCAAAGCAGATTTCATAACTAAATCAATTATTAAAAAAGTAATATTAGGAGGTCATAATATTTATGCCAATATTTTGCATGAAGAGAATACAGAAAAGTTTAAAAAACAAATAATATCACAGCCTAATTATAGTCACGTCTTAGTCAAAAATATCAAACAGGAAGTTATGACTTCACCATCCATTTCATTTAATTCTCAACAGTTATTGAAAATAATTCAGCTACAAATTTCCGTATCTAAACAGATACTAAATAGTAACTTGACTATACAAAGAAATATATATAATAGCGAGATAAAGAATCTAAATTTAGAAGCCCAAATTAAGACTTATACTAAACCCTCCAATATTGTCTGGAATGAAGCAGATTTATTAGAATTTGCCCAAGGCAATATAGCCTCTGTATTTGGTCAAGATTATCAAATTATTGATTCCTATTCTCGGCGAGTTAGATTACCTATGCCTCCTTATTTGCTGGTGAGCCGAGTTACCAAAATAGATGCAGAAAAAGGTCGTTTTCAACCATCTTACATGACCACAGAATATGATATTCCCCACAATGCATGGTATTCTGTTGATGGTCAAATTCCCTTATCTATAGCTATAGAATCTGGTCAATGTGATTTATTATTGATTAGTTATTTAGGAATTGATTTTGAAAATAAAGGAAATTTAATTTATCGTCTATTAGATTGCACTCTAACCTTCCTAGATGATTTAGCAAAAGAGGGCGAAACTTTACGATACGACATTAAAATCAACTCCTTTGCAAAAAATGGCAATAATCTACTCTTTTTCTTCAGTTATGAGTGTTTCGTCGGTGAAAAAATGGTTTTGAAAATGGATAGAGGCTGTGCCGGCTTCTTCTCTGACCAACAATTAAAAGAAGGAAAAGGGATAATTTTTACAGAGAAAGAAATAGCACAGAGAAGCCAAATTCAAAAGCAATATTTTGAACCGTTGCTAGTTTGTCAAAAGTCGACTTTTGATGAATCGGATATATTACATCTCATTGAAGGTAATATTGCTGATTGTTTTGGCGACCACTATTGTCAATATGGTTTAAACCCATCTCTGCGTTTACCGCCCAAAGCCATGATCATGATTGATCGAGTGATGTCAATTGAACCTAGAGGGGGAGCTTGGGGTCTAGGTCTGATAATCGGTGAAAAAATTCTTGAGCCGGAGCATTGGTATTTTCCCTGTCATTTTAAAGACGATCAAGTGATGGCAGGTTCTCTGATGGCAGAAGGCTGTAGTCATCTGTTGGAATTCTATATGCTGTATTTAGGATTGCAGACATATACTACTGATGCGAGGTTTCAACCCATTCCAAATTTGCCGCAGGTAGTGCGTTGTCGAGGACAGGTAACTCCAACATCTGCAAAATTAATCTATCAAATGGAAATCACCGAAATTGGTCTGACACCAAAACCTTATGTTAAGTGTAATGTCAGCATTATCTTACACGACAAAATAATTGTTCACTTCCAAGATTTAGGTTTACAGTTATCCGAAAAGAATCCTGAGAATTCAATTCATACTAAAGATCGTGTAAAATCAGCACCTATAAAGGTAAAGTCTCAAAAACCTGTTTTATTAAATGAAGAACAAATCCAAGAATTTTGTACAGGTTCACCTTCCAAATGTTTTGGTTCAGAATATGAAATCTATGATGCAGGTACAGTAATAGTTTCGCGTATGCCTAATACACACCTCCAATTAGTGCATCGCGTCTTAGAATTAGAGGGAGAGCGTCATCAATTAATAAAAGGATCAACAATTGTTACTGAATATGATGTTCCTTTAGATCCTTGGTATTGTCGTCAAAACTCTTCTGAGGCAATACCATATTCAATTTTGATGGAAATTGGTCTTCAACCTTGCGGTCTTTTATCTGCCTACTTAGGAACGACATTATTACATCCAAGTCAAAGTTTGTGTTTTCGTAATCTTGATGGACAAGGACATCTAATTAAAGATATAGACATTCGGGGCAAAACAATTACCAATATCTCTAAATTGGTTTCTTCAATAAATATGAAAGGTAATATTCTACAAAAATTTGAATTTAAAGTGGCCTGTGATGGGGAGGTTTTTTATACGGGAGATGCTTCATTTGGCTATTTCAATCCTGAATCTTTAGCCAATCAAGTAGGCTTAGATAGTGGTCAGGATGTTCCACCTTGGTACGAAACCAAAAATAATCTCAAACTGCCAGAAATTCAGATTGATTTACGCACTCCAGAAAGTCGAAATAGATATTACCAAATCCAGCCTCATCGACCTCATTATCGTCTGGCAAAATATCAATTAGATGTACTGAATGAATTGAAAATAATTACAGGTGGAGGAAACTATAACCAGGGATACATCTATGCTCAAAAGGAAATTAAACCAAATGATTGGTATTTTAAATGTCATTTTTATTTAGATCCAGTGATGCCTGGATCTTTAGGAGTCGAGGCAGTTTTACAAGCTCTGCAAGCCTATGCTTTACATATTGATTTAGGAAACCAGATGAAATCACCCCGATTTGTACCTGTTATGGATCATCAGGTGGTTTGGAAATATCGGGGACAAATTCCTCAAACTCAGACATTAATGTATTTAGAAGTTCACATTTCTAGGATTGACATTACTGAAGAAAAAATCACTTTAGTTGGAGATGCTAGCTTATGGAAACCAAATCTGAGAATCTATGAAGTTAAAAATGTGGCAATTTCTTTAGTGGAATCAGGTTCGTGAAATCTGAAATAGCTGAACAAAAAAAGACAAATTAATTCATCCGTTCTGTAATTAAAAGTATCACCATGACCACAATACCCTTAAATTTTCAAAAGAATGGACTGAGGTTTGACTACCAACCCAATGTTCAAAATCCAGTATGGAAAGGCTCGTTAGATTCAATTGCTTTTGATAATGAAGGTATCAAATCTAAATTACTCAACTTGGAATTACCTTGTTATTTTGTTAGAAAGCAAGGTCAACTTGGGGTAACAAATGAAGGATATTTAGTCGAGCCTAATAATGATAAATCTGAGATCATTGATACCATAACAGCTGTTCCACCTTTAGTACCTCAACAATTAGGCGATCCAAGTTTTCAGACTTTTCATGGAGTTAAATATGCTTATGCCGCAGGTGCTATGGCCAATGGCATTGCTTCAGAAGAATTAGTTATTACTTTAGGAAAAGAGAAAATTCTCAGTTCCTTTGGTGCTGCTGGGTTAGTTCCTGAGCGTATTGAGAAAGCAATTCATCGTATTCAAGAAGCACTACCTAATGCCCCCTATGCTTTTAATTTAATCCATAGTCCCAGCGAAAATGCAATTGAGCAAGGTGCTGTTAATTTATATCTCAAATATGGTGTTACCACTGTTGAAGCTTCTGCTTTTCTGAATTTAACTACTAACATTGTCTATTATCGAGCAGCTGGTCTTAGCCTCAATTGTGAAAATCAAATTGAGATTAAAAACAAAATTATTGCCAAAATTTCTCGTGTTGAAGTTGCCACTAAATTTCTCCAACCTGCACCCGAAAAATTTCTCAAACTACTAGTTTCGCAAGGTTTAATTACTCAGTTACAAGCCAAGCTAGCAGCACAAGTACCAATGGCTGACGATATTACTGTAGAAGCTGATTCTGGCGGTCATACAGATAATCGATCTTTGGTTTGTTTGTTACCTTCTATTCTGAGACTGCGAGATGAAATTCAAGAAAAATATAATTATAAAACATCTGTCAGAATTGGGGCTGCGGGAGGAATTGGTACGCCACAGTCAACACTAGCTGCATTTATCATGGGAGCCGCCTATGTGGTAACTGGTTCAGTTAATCAATCTTGTATTGAAGCGGGAGCATCTGTACATACAAAAAATTTACTTGCTCAAGCAGATATGACGGATGTAATGATGGCTCCAGCAGCAGATATGTTTGAAATGGGTGTGAAACTACAGGTTCTCAAACGAGGAACTTTATTCCCCATGCGATCGCAAAAACTTTTTGAGTTTTATAAAGCCTATAATTCAATTGATGAAATTCCTAAAATAGATAGGGAGGAATTGGAAAAACAAGTATTCCGAAAAAGTTTAGATGAAGTTTGGCAAGATACTGTAGCTTATTTTTCTCAACGCGATCCAGAACAAATTACTAGAGCAGATAATAATCCTAAACGTAAAATGGCGCTAATTTTTCGCTGGTATTTAGGACTTTCTTCACGCTGGTCTAATTTTGGAGAACTAGGCCGAGAAATGGACTATCAAATTTGGTGTAGTCCAGCGATTGGGGCTTTCAACAATTGGGTAAAAGGGTCTTATCTTGCTGAACCAAATAATCGACGAGTTGTTGATGTTGCTGACCATATTATGACTGGTGCTGCATATTTATACCGATTGCAGAATTTAAAATTACAAGGAATTTGTATGCCTGTACAATACTGGCAATATTATCCAAAATTCAACAATTAAATTAATAACGTCCTAAATCGTATATATTTAGGACTTTATGACTTTTTTGCCTCATTCATCGTTTTTTTCTCTACTTTATTAAATGATTTTAAATAAAATAGCCTGAAATGATTGTCTGAAAATTATTTCAGGCTTTTATCTATCCAAAATCATAATTATTGAATCTGCTTTAATATCTGCGGAACGTGAGTTTAAATACATACATTTTTGTAAAAAAATATATACTTTTAGCTACAACATTATATGCGCTTACCCTGCTTTTAATTCTACCACCTGAATCCTTCCGTATTTGTGTACTAAAAAATAGCGATCGCTTGCGTATTCCTTTCTGGGAGTAACATATTGGTGTATTCATGGAGATCTTGATAATCTAGAAAACCTTTAAAGATTAGCTAATCTCTTCTTAATATCTATAAATTATACTTGCAGACGATAAAGAAAGCAGATTAATTCTGTTCTTTTGTAAACATTATGTCAATATCACTCATCAAGTTATTAAGTTTACATCAACATCGGAAATTAGGCTTTATTTTCTAACTTTGTTGGATTCTTAAGCAGCTTGAGAATATTATGCTTGATTCTAAAATAAGGGTTTCGAGTTTAACTAATAGTTTGGCACAACAAGTACTAAGGGATTTCCAAGTAAAAAATACTCCATCGTTGTGTATGCAGAGGAGGTAGAGGACGCAGAGGAGAAAGAATCTGCAACTATGAAAATGGGATAATTAATTTTCTCGAAGTCCCTAAAAAACTATTGCTTTTAACCAACAAGTATTTAGTAAATACAAAAAAATATTCATATTTAGGCAGTTCTGGGTGAAATCCATAGAAAAAAATTACAAAATTACTGTGCCAAATATTATGAGGATAGATACTTCTAAGACTGCAATGCAAATAGAACCACCACTTTCAACCGTTGGTACAACAATTGTAGATGCGAAAGGTAGGCTAGTATTACTTAGAGGTGTTAATTGGTTTGGTATAGAGACTGATGCACATGTACCTCATGGTCTGTGGAAACGAGATTATAAACAAATGCTGATACAGATTCAGAGTTTGGGATATAACTCGATCCGGTTACCTTATTGTGAGACAGCATTGCGATCGCCTAACGTAAGTGGCATTAACTTTGAAATTGGTAGCAATAAAGAACTCCGAGGTAAAACCCCCTTGGAAATAATGGACTTAGTAATTGAAGAAGCCGAACGTCAAGGATTGCTAATCCTGCTTGACAGCCACCGTCTTAACGATCGGGAAATTCCAGAATTGTGGTACGGTGACGGTTTTACCGAAGCAGACTGGATTGATACGTGGAAAATGCTAGCCATCAGATACAAAAATCAAGCTAACGTTATTGGCGCAGACTTAAAAAACGAACCTCACGGTAAAGCTAGCTGGGGTGATAACAACCTAGAAACTGACTGGCGATTGGCAGCAGAACGCGCAGGTAATGCTATTCTCAATGTCAATCCTAATTGGCTCATTGTTGTTGAAGGTGTGAAAAAGAATGTCCCTGGTCAAAAGCTAGAGCATTGGGATGGTGGAAATTTAGAAGGAGTCAAGAACTATCCAGTACGTTTATCTCATTCTAATAAGCTAGTCTATTCCCCTCATGAATATGGCCCAGGGGTTTATAATCTACCACACTTTTCTGACTCAGAATTCCCTGAAAATCTAATTGAGCGTTGGGAAATAGGATTTAACTACATTGCTAGTGAGAATATTGCTCCTATCTTGATTGGAGAGTTTGGGGGACGGAATGTAGACTCAAGTTCCATAGAAGGAATTTGGCAAAATAAGTTTGTGAAATACATCCAAGCGAATAATTTGAGCTTTATTTATTGGAGTTGGAATCCTAATAGTAGTGATACAGGGGGGATTTTATTAGATGATTGGCAAAGTGTTGATTTATCTAAGCATCAATTACTATCCCAATTGCTCCCATCAATGCCAATTTAAACAAGGGATAAAGTGAGTAATTATCCTATATTTAAATAGTTTTTGGTTAAGCCCAAAAATAGGTAGATTAATATTTGTACTCAGGAAAGTCTAGGAGTAAATCTAGACTTATCGAACTGATATGAAACCACTGAAGAATTTACATTCATCTAAAGAAAACATTTTGAAGTCAAGACACTGAGGTTAACTATGAAAGAACAATTACTTATAAATACCAGTTTAGCGGAAACTGCATGTCAGTTGGCCTCTATGTGGCAATTGCAAGAAAAAACAGAATTAGCGATCGCCATTTATCAAGAAGCTTTGCATTTTCAACCAGATTATCTACCAGCTTATCAAAAGCTAGGTGAAATAATGATTAAACAAGGTCAAATAGAAGAAGGAATTGAATATTACGAGAAAGCACTCTATATCAATTTTGATGCAACAGACTTATCCTCATACTATATCTATCTTGGATTACCAATAAAAATCCAAGATAGATATAGTATCCAAACCCAAAAATCTAATTTTATTCAGCTAGAAGATAATCTGAATGGAAAAATTAGTTTATTCGATCAAAAAAGTTTTGACTGTCATAGGAGTGGTTGGAATTTTGTTACCAATACTTTAAAACCTCTGCATAATAGTCAAGGTATTATCTTTGATGGATTTCTGGAAAATAAGTTTCTCTGGAACTACCGAAAACCAAATAAACTGCCTACTAAAATTTTAGAAAAAATGAAACTAGATGGTACATTCAATCTAGTAGCTAGTGCAGAGGAAAAAGAAATTATACCCTATATCAAACCGTGGGTAGGTATTATTCATAATCCCCAAAGAATGCCAACTTGGTTTCAATATGAACAATCTCCCCAAGAACTTTTTGTTAAAGAAACTTGGAAAAAAAGCTTAGATGCTTGTGTTGGTTTATTTTCTTTATCTGAATATCATGCTCAATGGCTACGCGAACAAACAGGAAAACTAGTCTCTAGTTTAATTCACCCAACAGAAATACCAGAAATACAATTCAATTTCCGAAAATTTCTGGCTAATTCTGAAAAGAAAATCGTCCAGATTGGTTGGTGGCTAAGAAAGTTAATTGCAATTTATCAGTTACCTATTGCCAAAAATAATCCTTTAAACCTTGAAAAAATTAGATTAGTACCAATGTTCTGTGACGATGCAGATAAACAACAAGAAGAAATTATAGAGAAAGAAAAAATTATTAACAATCTAACAATAGAACCTATTTTTCTAAGTAATACTAGAGAAATCAAACATCTATCGAATATAGAATATGACATCCTTCTGTCAGAAAACATAGCATTTTTAGAATTGTATGACTCTAGCGCTAATAATGCAGTTATCGAATGTATTGCCAGAGGCACTCCACTTTTAATTAATCCTTTACCGTCAGTGGTAGAGTATCTTGGGGAGGATTACCCCATGTACTATAATAATTTATCAGAAGCAGCAGAAAAAGCTTTAGATACGGCATTAATTTTAGAGACTCACAATTATTTGATAAACTCTGAAACCAGGAAGAAACTATCTCAAGAGTATTTCCTGAAAAGTTTTCAGGAAAGTGAAGTTTATCAATTGATTTAAGCCAATTAATGTTGCTGAACCAAAGTATAAATTACGTAATCACCTGAAGTTTCCGATGGTAATGGTGCAGAACATTACTTAAGATAAGAATTAATTGAGTAGACAATTTAAGCATTTACTGAAACCTAGAGTTACAAAAACTTTTGTCATATAGCTGAGCCAAATCCTTGTCATTTGAGCTTTGATAATTAAACAGTAGCTGTCATGTACTCTGCAACGATTGTGTTATGACCACAACGCATCCCTGCAACTTTAGTAGCATCTGCCATTAGTTTTATGACCGATGCTTCCTATTTAGGTCTTGCGACTACTTTAACTGTAGTTAACTCCCTTGCTGAACATTCAGGACTAAAAAGCATTGTAATTATGTCTACAAATTACCAAATCAATAGCCCAAAAGTCATTCATGAAACAATTGATGCTGAAGTCGTAGTCGTCAATCTTGATGAAAAAAATTATTATAGCCTATTAAAGGTCGCGGCTGATATTTGGAATAAAATTGAAAGAGGAATTTCCCAAGAGAATATTATTACAGAACTTTCTCAGCAGTATAATCGTAGCAGTGAAGAAATTCAAAAGTCTGTAAATACCTTTCTGGAAGAGCTACAAAAAGAGCAGCTTATTTTACTAACCATCAACGATGTAGCTACAAATAAAAATAGTTCTATTACAACAATTCAAGCACAGGTAACTCAACAAGGAATTGAATTTGAACCACCAATATTAGACAAATTTACTAATATGAAATATTTACCTTAATAGGCGTTTATCAATACAAGAAAGCACAAAAAAAACACCAAGTAATAAAATACAACTGGTACAACTAGTACTAGTTAATCAGCCAACCAGATTAATTTTAGTAATTTCATCATGAAAAACAAAGAATTTTATGTAAGTGTGATTGTTCCCGTATATAACGGAGAAAAGTTCTTAGCTGAAGCTATACAAAATATTCAAAACCAAAAATATCAGCCTTTAGAAATTATTGTTATTGATGATGAGTCTACCGATAATACTGCTGAAATAGCCGCACAATTTAAGGACAAGATCCGTTATATTTATCAAAATAATAGTGGACCTTCAGCCGCACGGAATCAGGGAATTAAGATTGCTCGGGGGAATATTATCGCTTTTCTAGATGTTGATGATTTGTGGTCAGATAATGCACTAAAACTCCAATTAGAATGTTTAGATGCTAACCCCTCAATCGAAATTATCCAGGGACTAATACAAGAAATGCATCTCGATAGCTCGATAACAGATAAAGATAAGTTAATTTTTAAGCCATATTCTAAACCATATTATTCTGTTAATCTTGGTAGCGGTATTTATCGCATGTCAGTATTTGATAAAGTTGGCTTATTTAACGAAAAGTTTAGTGATAATGAAGATACAGAATGGTTTTTTAGAGCTTGGAAAAATGATATTTATAAATATTTTTTCAATCAGGTGACACTTCTTTATCGCAAGCATAACACCAATATAAGTTTGAAACAAATAAATCCAGCTGATTTAGGTTTATTGAAGATATTAAGAACTGAGATAAGTTTATATCGTCAGCAGGGAAATTCTACAAATCAACAATTCTTGAATTTAGATAAGTTTTTTCAGTATGTAGGTCTGTCACCTGTAAAATCTGATTCCTAAAGATAATCTAATACCAATTTTTTATGAAGCTGCATATAATTCCATCCCCCCTAGCCCCCTTAAGAAGGGGGTAACCAGAAAAACATCTATTAAAGTCCCCTTTTTTAAGGGGGATTTAGGGGGATCAAGATATGTGCAACTTCACGTTAAATTGGTATAAAGAACATCCAATGCTTAAATCGTAGCATAGCCCTCTTTTGTCACTCTGAGAAAAGAAAAATAAGAGCCGAATTTTCAACTGTAGATATAACGAGCATTTGAGCGTTTATTTTCTCACACAATGCCTGAAATCAAGGTTTTTGGTAAAAGTCTTATGCTGTAAGCATTCAAGATTATTCTCTCCCGAAAGTGATAAAAGAGGGATAGTCTCGATTGAACAGCGATTTGTAAAAAGCGATCGCTTACCACAGTCTACGCTGACGCACCTTCGTTGACGAGAGAAAAGCCGATGTCTTCTCTTCTCTTTCAGAGACGCTAACGCGAACGAGAGGCTTGTCTGCGACACGCGAACGCCAACGGTAACGTCTTCTCTACAAGACGCACTCGCATTCGATGAGCGCTCAAAACTACTAGATTGCAAACTCTATCGCCTGAACCCGCAACTTGGGTTAATAGGTTATGGTCAATTTGTGCCTTTCCATTCTTTAACCATTTTCTTTACTAGCTCATACCTTTCAGGAGCAAAAGCCTCAAGCTCGTCTGGTTTTGTGAAATAATACATAACAGCTTCACTTAAATCTTCACTTGCATTCGTCTCTCCGTATCCTGTTACAGGATATTCAGCATCCTCATCCTCGCTTTTTGTGTTTTCATCTAGCCAATAAGCTAATGCTTTCCAATAATCTTGTAATTTATATTCGCATAACCCATGTGCTATCTCATGGATTACTGTTGCCTCCATCTGTTTTTCTAGATTATCAGGAAAATCATGAGTATCTGTTTGAAATGGCTTATATAGACTGATATTGCTGTTGTTGTCAAAATATTCACCCCAAGTGTTACTGTCTAACTTAGTGTCAGGAAGGTTTTTGTCTATTCCGTAATTAAGACTACTGAAAGAGAGTACCTCCTGGGGAATTCCAGCCCGAGAAGAGCTATTACGATTATTTCCTAATATATCTTTGTAGTGGCTGAGACCTTGTTCTACAGATATGAGTCTCTTAACATCCCAATATTCAGTTTCTACTCGATCTTTGATTATCTGAGGTGCTTGTGCATAATGGCTAATAACTGACTCAAGTCCGATTGTGGAATTAACTTTTATGCCATAGTCATTTTCAATACGCTCAATGATTTCTCTTGCTTGCTTGTGTTCTTCGCTATTTTCTACCCGTATTTTCTCACCTTTGATTGTAACTTCAGTGGGATATATTAATTGCTGACGTTTAGACTCATGTTCATCATCACTAGTGTTCTGCTCCCTCGTGCGCTTTTTTGGATGCTCAGTTTCACTGTTGCCATCCGTCATACGCTGGATAACTCTGTTCTTTGGTTGGCTCATGTCTCTAGACACAAAAGGCAAATGAATTCGTTGCATTACCTGATATGCTGTTTTGTCAGCCTCTGGCTCATACTTATCTCCAGGTTGCCCAATTCTCAACTTTGCTTGAATCGTTTGTGATTGTCTCTTGTGAGGCTGGGAAAATAAGATTTCTAACAAGTTAGTTGGTCTAGTAACCTCAATTCCTTTGGCTTCTTGCTGGATAATTTGATTTTCTGTTGACATCTTTATTACCTGTTTAGCCAAAGGTGCAAATGGTCTTGATGCCAAATAAGAATTTTCTGATGAAGCTTGCAGACTGCTGTTGGCAGATTTGTCTACCCTTTGAAATGCCATACTTACTAAATTCTCCAATTTCTGTAACTTCTTTGACTTTATTTTGGCGAATGATAGCAACCGTGTTATCAAATATTTAATAACAGCATACGAGAATGTGGTTTCCTCAACACATGCTGCTGTTGCGGCTGCAACTTCAGCGTATCGGCGAATTCTTGTATAGATTAAATAAATTTAGGATTTGGTTCAGCTTTAGCTGTTTCATCAACAAAACCAACGTTTTCATCAACAAAACCAACTATTTTATCAACAAAACGATGCGTTTTATCAAAAAAACCACCGTTTTCATCAACAAAACGATGCGTTTCCTCAACAAAAGCATAATTTTTGTGATAAATACTGATGTTTATGTCATTCCAGATACTATTGAATGAGGATTTTACTGAACTAAGATACAGCTTTAGTAAGACAAACTAGTTCTAAAGCAAAATAAAAGGGATATATTTGTGACTAATCAAAAACGTACATATCGCGTTTTAGAAAAAGCTGAATTAAGGCTGGCGGGATTTAAAGCCATTGACCCCAGTATGGATTTTGGGGATATTCGCAACTTGCAAAACGTCACACAACTAATTGAGCAGTACCGTAACAAGATCGATGCTTATAATACTGCTTTAGCCATGATTAACTCTTCTAGAACTGAAATGGATGAGTTAGATAAAAGCTTAAATGACCTGATTGAGAAAATGCTGATTGGAGTTGCTTTCAAATACGGTAAAGACAGCCGTGAATATGAAATGGCGGGTGCTGTTCGCAAAAGCGATCGCATCCGCAAAAGCCAGGCGACGCGTTTGAAGAATTCAGAGCAAAAATCCATTCAGAACGCGAAAACCATTTAGCAATTTTGGATTTTGGATTTAAAGTCTTAGAGGTTGTTTGAAAAGTCGTTAGCTGTGATTTTAATTACATTCTTACCCCCCTTATAAAGGGGGGAAACAATAAAATCCCTAACCCTCCCCTTTATAAGGGGAGGGTTAGGGTGGGGTAATGCGTTGAGTGATGGGAAGCCAGAGAACATGAGTTGTATTCTCTTAAAACTCTCCAACTAAGGCTGCAACACACCGTTCGCAAATTAAAGGATGTTCTGCTGATTCTCCCACATGGGTGGAGTAGTTCCAACAGCGATCGCACTTTTCCCCATCAGCGTTGACTATTGCAATTACCCAGTCTTCTGTCTGGGCGGTATATTTCAATCCTTGCAGTGACTCAGCAGAATCTAATAATTCCACTTGGGAAGTCAGCAATAAATAACGCAGTTCGTCAATCCCGTTACCCTTAACTGGGTTCAAGGCTTTGATTGCATCGCCTAACTGTTGGTGAGGGATATGAATCAAAGCTTTCGCTTCTAGGGAAGAACCAATGAGTTTTTCGATTCTGGCTTGTTCTAACACCTTGTTAACATCGGTGCGGAGTTGTCGCAATGCTTGCCAAAATTCGGCTACTTCTGGATTACGCCACTTCTCGTCCACTTGCACCCAACCGGCTTCAAACACTGACTTGTAAGGTGTTTTATAGGGGAGATATTGCCAGATATCCTCGGCGGTGTGGCATAATACTGGAGCGATCGCTCTGGCTAAATTCTCTAAAGCAATCTTCAGAACTGTTTGACAACTGCGACGGCGGAAAGCATCAACGGAACTGATGTACAGTCTATCTTTGGCAACGTCTAAATAAAAGTTAGATAAATCCACGACACAGAAATTCTGCACTGTTTGGAAGAAACGGAAGAATTGGAAACTCTCAAAAGCCTCCGTCACTTCTTCAAACACCTCAAGGATGCGGTGCAACATGTATTTATCCAGTTCTGGTAATTCTTCAAAGGGTACTGCGTCTTTTTCTGGGTCGAAATCATCGAGGCTACCCAACAAAAACCGCGCCGTATTGCGA
Organism: Nostoc sp. C117; assembly: GCF_043099735.1. NCBI lineage: Bacteria > Bacillati > Cyanobacteriota > Cyanophyceae > Nostocales > Nostocaceae > Nostoc > Nostoc sp. C117. The sequence continues at coordinate 6,591,558 of NZ_CP170991.1, read as the reverse complement.
ATCTTACCTCTAACATCATTCAGTTGCTTGATGATGTTTTTCCCAATGCGGACATCGCCAGAGTAGTCTACCGAAGATACCCACAATCTCAAGACATCTGCACCATAGGCGGGTTCTACTTTTTGATTTTTCCCACCTTGAATGATTGTATTTGGGTCAACCACATTTCCTTCTGACTTACTCATCTTCCGGCCTTGTTCGTCCAAAGTAAAGCCGTGAGTCAAAACAGTTTTGTAAGGTGCAACGCCATTCACCGCTACACTAGTCAGCAAACTGGATTGGAACCAACCGCGATGTTGGTCGGAACCTTCTAAGTATATATCTGCGGGGTAGCGTAACTCTGGACGTTGTTCGGCCACCGCTGCCCAAGATGAGCCAGAATCAAACCAGACATCCATTGTGTCTGTACCTCTGCGGTAAGACTTACCATTTTGACGATAAGATTCTGGTAATAATTCCTCAACTGGAAGTTCCCACCAAGCATCAGAACCTTTCTCGGCGATAATTGCTTGAACGTAGTTGATAATTTCTTCATTCAGCAGTACTTCCCCGGTGGCTTCATCGTAGAAAACGGGAATGGGTACACCCCAAGCACGCTGACGAGAGATACACCAATCAGAACGTTCCGCCACCATTGGCGTGATGCGATTTTCACCTTGGGCTGGAATCCATTTTACAGTGGCGATCGCCTTTAACGCTTCTTCCCTAAATCCTTCCACCGAAGCAAACCATTGTTCCGTAGCGCGGAAAATCGTCGGCTTCTTCGTCCGCCAGTCATAAGGATACTTATGCTGATAAGGTTCTTCCTTCAACAAAGAACCAGCCGCAGCCAAAGCATCAATCACCGCTTGATTCCCATCACCCAAAACATTCAACCCAGCAAACTCTCCCGCCTCTGCGGTAAAATTCCCGTTATCATCTACCGGCGCAAGAATAGCCAAACCATAACGTTGACCAACAATGTAATCTTCTTGACCATGACCCGGTGCAGTATGAACCAACCCAGTACCCGACTCAGTAGTAATATAATCACCACCCACCACAATCGGACTTTCCCGGTCAAACAAAGAATGACGATAAGTCGTATGTTCTAAATCACACCCCTTAACCGTGGCTTTCACCGTCAACTCCACATCCAGCGTCGCAGACAACCTCTCCACCAACTCCGCCGCCACAATCAAATATTTGAAATTCCTTTGCGCCTCTGCGCCTTTGCGTGAAACTTCCACCACCGCATAATCCAAATCCCCATTCACCGCCACCGCCAAATTCCCCGGAATAGTCCAAGGCGTAGTCGTCCAAATCGCCACACCCAAATCCGGCAAATATTCCGCCAACGATGATTTTACCCCTTCCCCAAGACCCGTAACCGCAAACGCCGCATAAATACTCCGAGAAACGTGACCTTCCGGGTATTCCAACTCAGCTTCTGCCAAAGCAGTTTTTGAGCTAGGACTCCAGTGAACAGGCTTCAAACCGCGATAGATGTAGCCTTTTAAGAACATCTGACCAAACACGCCAATTTGCGCCGCTTCATATTCCGGCTTCAAAGTGAGATAAGGATGCTCCCAATCACCCCAAACACCGTAGCTTTGAAAACTTTGGCGCTGGTCATTTACCGCAGCTAAAGCATAATCTTTGGCTTTTTGTCGCAGTTGCAAAGACGTTAAATTTTGCCGTTCTGCTGACTTCATGTTTTGGAGAACTTTCAACTCAATGGGCAATCCGTGACAATCCCAACCAGGGACGTAGCGAACTTTACGCCCTTGTAGCAATTGGTAACGATTAATAATATCTTTAAGAATTTTATTTAAGGCATGACCAACATGAAGTGAGCCATTAGCGTAGGGAGGCCCATCGTGCAGTATAAATAATTCGCCGGGGTTGCTTTCAAAAAGGCGATCGTAGATTTTATTATCTTCCCAAAATTTCTGGATTTCCGGCTCCCGCTTGATGGCGTTTGCCCGCATCTCAAAGTTAGTCTTGGGTAAGTTTACAGTATCTTTGTAGCTTCCAGATTCGGTCACAGTGTCATGCCTAAATTAATTGAGGAGATTTTATCAATTATAGAAGATGGGATAAAGACCAAAAAATGAAGTTGACAATTCGTTCTCAAAATGAGAACATATCTTGAGATAGGAAAAGATAAAGTATGCACCTAATCAGCATTCGGAACTTACGTGCTGATGCTGGTAAATATCCAAATGCAGTAGAACCCATTAACTCTTGGTATCAAGTTGTTAAATCTGCATTATGGCAAAACTTCAATGAAGTTGGACAATTTTACCCAACAGCAGATTTAGTAGGTAACTTTACAGTATTCAACATCAAAGGTAATGCCTATCGTCTAATTGTTAGTATTGATTATGAAATCCAAACAATTTACTATAAATATTTTTTAACCCATGCTGAATACGATAAAGATAAATGGAAAAATGACCTTTTCTTTTGAGAAATTTTAGATAAGATTAATATAAGCTTGGTTTAGTAGAAACTCGCTAACAGTCATACTTACTTTTGAGGATTGAAGTAAGTCATGATCCGGGTCGCCGCCGATAACGGGCGAAAATCCTCCTACTACGGGTCGCCGCCGAGCGGGCGTCAAGGAATATGAGTACTGCTTTTAATACAACCACTTACAGTCAACTTCTAGTTGAGTTCCAACCTAAAGTTATCGCTACAGAAGAAGAATACGATCGCGCTTTAGCAACTGTTGAGAAATTAATGGCTTGCAAAGAGCGATCGCCAGAACAGACTGCTATTCTACAACTTTTAGTCACTCTCATTGAAGAGTTTGAAAACAAACACTATCCCATAGAGCCAGCATCCCCTCACGCAATTCTCAAACACTTGATGGAAGCAAGGGAAATTAAACAATCTGATTTAGTAGGAATTATTGGTTCTAAAGGAGTTGTTTCCGAAGTTGTAAATGAAAAAAGAGCAATTAGTAAAGAGCAAGCAAAAGCACTAGGAGAATTTTTTCATGTCTCCCCAGCATTGTTTATCTAAACAGAATTCAGGATTCAGAATTAAGTACGTCACGTATATACATTAAAAATGAGCAACTCCTACAACATTCGTAGTACCAAAATTGGTAACAGTGCAGGCTTTAGGCTACCATCTGAGTTTTATCGAGAGCATCCTCAGTTTGCCAATGCAGATGGCTGGATAGAAGTATTATCACCGGATACTGCAATTCTGCGGATTGTGCCTCAATCAGATCATGATGAAGATGCAGAAGATTCAGTATTAATGCGGCTATTTCTCGATTTCGCAATGACAGAATCGCTGAAAAACAACACCCTACAACCTTATACAACTGAAATGTCTGAGGCTGCCCATAAACTGATTGCAGATGTAGAATTAGCCGATGAGTCATCAGAAGATGGCGCAGTTTAAGAGTAATGGCTGGGAAGTTTACTTTCATCCGCAATTATTTGGCAGACAGTATCAAGAATTATTTGAGCGTGTTTCCCGTTTGCAGGAACAGTTACCGGAGGGTGCATATAAAACTCATGCAACAGTAAAGTTATTTGCTGCCATTACTGTTGCAATTGAGACGAAGATTACCTCTGATCCATTTGCGAGTCATTTTGCCTTGACAGGGGCGTTAAAACGCTATGGAGGGTTGAAAAAGATGGGCTTACCAGAACGGTATCGGTTATTTTTTCGCGCTTTTGATACAGAAAATTTGAAAGCGATTGTAATTTTGTGGTTAGGGTTTCTACGTAAAGAGGGAGCAAAAGATGACTGCTATCAGGTCTTTACTAAGATGATTGAACGAGGAACATTTCCAGACAGTTTGGATGAGTTACTGGCAGATTATCAAGTGAGGGAGAATGAAGCAGAGTAATATTTGTCTTATGCAGAGGGTGAACTGCAACATTCATTAGTAAAAATGCCCCAAATAATAGCAAAATAAATGCAGTTCGTCATTATAAGTATCTGGAAATGCCGACTACACTTGCTGACGCCCAAAATTTGCTATCCGATCTCATCGCCCGTTACTCACAGCGTGTAGATTATCTGATGATTCGCCTGGAAGAAGCAGAAGGGACTGATATCTTGTTGCGCGGCGACAAGGTAGAAACCCTAAGTGAAGGTATCTCCATTGGTGGACATATTCGCGCTTGTTATAAAGGTGGATGGGGGTTGAGCTGCTTTAACCAGTTGTCCACAATCCAGGATCGGATCGAAGAAGCGATCGCTGCGGCGCGGATGGTTGGTGATGAAGAAACTGTACTTGCACCCATTGACCCAGTGCAAGTAGTATGTAGTCTACCTCTTAGAGGTACTGATCCGCGAAAAATTCCCCTTTGGCAGAAAAAAGAATTATGCGATCGCTATACAGAATTACTCAAAAGTGTCGATCCCCGCATAACCACTACCTCAGTGCGCTATGGAGACAGCGCTCAAAGAGCGATTATTGCTAGCTCTGAAGGCACTTTCATCGAGCAATCTTGGGTAGATATGGAAATGCGCTTTGCGGCTACCGCCAAAAGTGGCGAAACGGTGCAAACTGGCAGAGAAACCACTGGTTCTCGCAAAGCCTACGAAGATTTGACTAATTTGGACGAACAAATTGAAAGTGCAGCTCAAAGAGCGATCGCCGCTTTATCTCTACCATCAGTTAAAGGCAATACCTACACCGTAGTCATCGATCCAGTTCTTACCGGTTTGTTTGTCCACGAAGCCTTCGGACACCTTTCGGAAGCCGATATGGCTTACGAAAACCCCGATTTATTGGAAGTTATGACCATTGGACGGCAATTTGGCCCAGAAGAACTGCAAATTTTTGATGGTGCAGCCCCAGAGGGACATCGCGGTAGCTATTTTTACGACGACGAAGGTACCCCAGCCACTACTACTCAACTAATTAAAGATGGAGTTTTAGTTGGACGTTTGCATTCTCGGGAAACCGCAGGTAAATTAGACGAAACGCCTACAGGTAATGCCCGCTGTCTTAACTATCACTTTACCCCCATTGTGCGGATGACAAATACCTGGATTGAACGCGGTAAAACACCAGTTCAAGACTTATTCACCGATATCAAAGAAGGAGTATATGCCCGTAATTGGTTGGGTGGGATGACGAATGGGGAAATGTTTACCTTCAGTGCAGGGGAAGCCTGGATGATTAGAAACGGCAAAATTGCCGAACCTGTGCGGGATGTAACGCTTTCAGGAAATGTATTCCAAACTTTAGGGGATATTGAAGCAATTGGTGATGACTTTTACTGGGATGAATCCGGCGGTTGTGGGAAGGGAGGGCAAAACGGCTTATCAGTGGGTTGTGGTGGTCCAAGTCTGCGAATTCGAGATGTCGTAGTTGGCGGAGAAACATAACACTTTGCAGCACACCGATTCGCTCTTAGCACAAGAATTACTAGAAACTGATGTGGTATTTAACACATCAATTTCTTCATTTGGTGTTTTTTTAGTCCTCGTACTCCCTGCGCTCTTTATCTATTCGGTATTTTTCTGTTTGAAAGTCCCTACAGTCTAGTGGTAATGTCTGGGTTCTATCAATCTGAACACCTTGCAGTAGTTGAGGATTTAAACCTAGAACCTGTAATGTAGTTGGAGCAATTTGGGTGGTAGAAACGGTTCGACTGATAGTTTTACCTTGTAGATTGTGGGAAAATCCAGTGCTACCGACAATTAGGGCTACGTGGGTGTCAGCATCAGTAAATCCACCATGTTCTGCACGCTTCTTGGTAGCATTACCAAAGAAATAGCCAGTTTTGAGTGGAACAATAATATCAGGGGTGCGTTCGTTTGTCCTTGGATCTCCCAATCCTGCATTGATGATGCTTTGACCATACAATACTTTCCCCTGAGCAGCAGCATCCTCAGTTGAAAACAAAGTATTTCCTGTAGGGTCGCTTACTTTATCAGCAGCAGTATCAAATGAGTAATTTTTGGATTTCAGCAAGGCTACTGCTTTTCGGACATCAGATGGATTTTTCAAGAAGATCAGTGATGAAGTATCCTGACCCCGCTCAGAGGCAATTTGGATGCCGTTTCTTACTAACAGAGAAGCAAAAGCAGTGAGGTTTCCATCACCACCAGCAGCACCTGTAACACTATCAAATTTACTGCTCAAACCAACAGTTGGATCTTTGACGGGATTTTGCCCGTGCTTGGCAGTCAAAATCACCAAAGTTGAACTGTCTAATCCTTTCTTTTTCAGTTCATCCAAAATCAGACCAATGCTGGCATCAGTATGGGCTACTGCACTTACCAGGTCAGGACGGGCATTTCCATCTTTGTCAATCCCGCCACCGTTAAATAGAGTAGCAGGTTCTTTCTCACCGACACTCACAGCTTGGAAATTCAAGCCAAAAATTGCCGGAGTGCCTACTTTTATAGTGCCCGAATCGTTCAATCCATCAATCTCGTTTAATATCTGCTTAACTTTGAGATCGTCGTAGGCTGAGGTTGTTGCTACACTCGTAAACTGGTTGGCACTAAAACCAGCAGGTGGAGCCTTAAACAGAGCCGGATTACCCTTTGTCCCGTCGTTAAAGAAAGTGGACGTGATTTTAGAGTTGGTGTTGGAGTAAGGAGTACCTGTTGATCGATCGACTAAAGCCCCAAGGCTACTGGGGAGGAGTCCTGGCTTAGTTGGATCGATCGCCACTGCGGCGTTAATTTCTAGTGAAGAATAATCGCTAATGCTACCAACTCGACCCGTTGCCAAATTAAATTTAGTTGGGTCTTGTGTATTTCCAGCGAGGATGGTGTAAGCTGCGGGATGCTTGTCAGACCAAGCAGTACGCAGTCCAGCCGCGCTAGCTATATCAAAAATGGTGTTTACCTTCAGATACTGGTTGGGGTAAACAGGGTTACCATTGCGATCGACTGGTAATTGGGTTTTATCAAATCCCTGACCGCCATCTAAAGTGCCACCCTTACCATTATTCCAAGATGCATCGCTAGTTTCATCAAATTCTACTACAGTACCTGGTTTGGCGGTTCCGGCGGCAATTTGGGCAAGAGTCGTGCCTGGGGCATACAAAGCGCGACTGTAGGAAAGATCGTAAAATACACCAGTTGTACCGGGATTAGCACCAGTGATATAGTTTAACTCCCCAGGAAAAGAATCTGATGGTGCAGAAGCGAAAGCATTGGTGTATGTCACACCTTCTCTCTGTAACCGCTTGATATTTTTCAACGAAGATTGCAGATTAGCAACTGATAGATCCCAGTTGTGCAATCCATCAATCGAAATAATCAGAACATGACTAAAGCGGGCAGTTGTATTTCCGAGACTGATTGCTTGGACACCAGGAATCAGGGTGTTGCTAACAATCACCGTCGTCAACACCCCAAAAAGCGTTTTCTTCATTGTGTGTAACTAAATTGGAAAAATTGCTTATAATTTCAACAATCTGCAAAAACTATGAATTCAAGGTCTACTTCTTTTGGCAATGGCTCTCGCCCAGCATTTATCAAAGACTCCAAGAATCAATCCATTGAAAGCATTGAAGATCTAGAAGCGAAATCTATTCACAGATATTGATTACAAATATGCGCGGGTATTAAATGCTTGCAGTGGGTTTTACGTGATTTTGCTGCTTGTTAAGGAAGCACAAATTTGATTAAATCAATAACAACGTAAGCAACGCAAGTAGACTGAATCTTGCTTCACCAAATCTTTATAATCACTTCTGATGTAGCAAAAATAAATTCAGAAGTATTTTACCCATTTTAGCAGTCACCCAAATTATCAATAATTATTAATTTCTCGTTTGATAAGGCTTTCAGACTTATGAAATTTCAAAGTTAGGTAATAATTTTCTGTCTGGTTTTTTAAATTATCAGTAAAGTTAAGGTTTTGTTAACGTTTAAGTAATGTGATAATGCAGCTAAAAAAGTGCATGGGCATTAACTCATTAGGGACTTCCAGAAATGAAATTATTCAATTTTGGCAGAGAAGACGCTTATTAGATTCTTCCTCCTCTGCGTCCCCCGGTTACTGAGCGACTTGCCCTGACTTTTGCCGAGCAGACTTGTACTGAGTTTCGACTACGCTCAACTACCGCGTAGCCGAGGTAAGCCGAAGGGAGTCGAAGCAATACGGTTCGGTTAAGGGGGAAAGGGAAAAGGGAAAAGGGAAAAGGCTAAATTCAAACCTTTCCCCCTTACCCCTTACCCTTTTCCCAAACCAAAAGGGAGATGAAAATTGCTTATCCGAACCGTATTGGGAGTCGAAGTATGCTCCCCTGCTCACCGAAACGATGGAATAAATATATATTTTTTTAGTTGGAAGTCCCTTAGAGGTCTGTTGACACACAAAACGCTAGTAAATGATTCATAAGCCAAGATGATATGCATTACCTTTTTACCGCATTACACCTTATGAATTAGCTCTAAATCAGTATTCGATTGGTATAAGTCTTTTTATGATATGCTGGAACCGTTGTATAGAAGCCGCTACAGCTAATCTATTACTACCTCAATGGAGCTAACTTTAAAAGAGTTTAAGTCAAAGCTGATACTAGAAGTTCAAGCTTGTCTGCAATTGGCAGTTCCTCTAGTCATTACTCAAATATTAGAAGCGGGCATTCCTTTATTAGATGGGGTGATGATGGGCTTACTTAACAGCCAAGCTTTAGCTGCGGGTGCTTTAGGTGCTGTTACCTTTTCAACTTTAGCTTCCATTTGTCGTTCTATTCTTTCAGCCGCAGGTGTGAGCGTCGCCAATGCTTTTGGTGCAGGAAAAATAGACCAAGTTAGCCGTGCTACCGGTCAAGGAATTTGGTTAGCTGTGACGATGTGCCTACCTGTGATGTTTATTATTTGGCACTTTGACTATATCTTGCTGCTGACTGGTCAAGAAGAAAGCAATGTGTTGTTGGCTCAAACTTATTTACGGTCTATTGTTTGGGGCTTTCCTGCCGCGCTCGGTTTTTGTATCTTAAAAGAAGTTAGCTCTGCCCTCAATCGCCCCCAATTCCTAACAGTCATTACGGTGGCTGGACTATTATTAAACGCAGTTGCGAATTACGTACTAATGTTCGGTGAATTTGGTTTGCCAGCCCTTGGTTTAGCCGGCATCGGCTGGGCAAGTACACTGATTTTTTGGCTGAATTTTATCGCCGCCGCTAGTTGGATTTGCTTCGATCGCTACTTCAAAGATTACCAGCTTGATTTAGCTCTGCATCACTTCGATCGAGATATGTTTATAGATATCTTTCAAACTGGGTGGTTTTTGGGGTTGCAGTATGGAGCGGAAATTGGAGTATTCACTGCCACTGCTTTAATGATGGGGTGGTTTGGCACAGATACCTTAGCAGCCCATGAAATTACCGTTGAGACAGAAAGTTTTGTGGAAACGGTGTCTATAGGTATTTCTTATGCTGTCACGATGAGAGTAGGGCAGCTGAGGGGACAAAACGATCTCAATGGTGCAAGCAGAGCAGGATTTGTCTGCATTGCGCTTGTTACTCCCTTTGTGAGCATTGTGGCACTAATTTTTTGGCTGTTTCCCAAATACATTGTAGCGATGTATTTGGACACCAGTAATTTGGATAATATTGAGATAGTTAAAACAGCAATTTCTTTTTTAGCTGCGGGGGCACTAGTCCAAATATTTTATTCTATTCAGACTATTGCTGCTGGTGCTTTAATCGGGTTAAAGGATACTAAAGTACCAGTGTTAATCACTATGTTCGCTTACTGGGTGCTAGGTCTAGGTGGGGGCTATGTAATGGCATTCACTTTAGGTTGGGGTGCTATAGGTTTATGGTTGGGTTTAGTATTTGGGCTACTTATGGGTGCAGTGCTTTTAACTTGGCGTTTTTATTGGCTGACGCGATAAATCCAACTATGTTAGGGCATATCGCAACACTGTTTGGTTAAAGCAAGAGAGGCGATGAATCGCCGTCTCTACTCCAAGAAATAAATTATCCAATATTGTGGGGCGGGCAGGATGCCATTGATGTCAACTTAAGCTGAAAGCTATATTGGGTAGGTATTTTACACATAACCTCACGCCCTTATCCCCTAATCCTTTCTCCCCAGGGAGAAGGGGAATTGAATTTCTGGCTCCCCTCTCCCTGGGGAGAGGGGCTGGGGGTGAGGGCAAAACGTTCTCAGCAAGGGGGTTTGACGTTAAGTTGACACCAATGGCGAGACGCCCACCCCACAAGAGTTAATTGGATATTTTTTTATCATTTGTACCTTTGCCATGCAGACTCGACTATTTCAGCAATGATTGCTGTGTATGTCACGCCACCCAAACGTCCCATAATTGGCAAGTCTGAGCGGATATGATGTAGCCCTGGCAATGGGTTAACCTCCATAAAATGTAGGGTTCCATGAACATCACAGCGCAGATCCACGCGAGCAGCATCACGGCAACCAAGAGTATGGTAAGCATCCAGCGCCAGCTGCCTTGCCTGTGCTGCCAGTGGTTCGGGATCTATGAGCAAACGATAAGATACCCGTTCCAAATACTCATCCTTGTTGAGGGTGGTATAAGCAGAGGTTTCCGCTTGACTTGTAAAAATTACTTCCATCACACCTACTACCCGTGAATTACTACCGTTGCCAACAATACCTACCGTTAGTTCTCGACCGGGAAGAAAGGTTTCCACGAGTATTGGTTGTGGAAAAAGTTCGCGTAATAATTCATAAGTATTTACTAGCTCTTGGCGTTCTTTCACAAGAGAACGTCCAGTTATGCCTTTAGAACTACCCTCCGCCACAGGCTTGAGGAAAAGTGGCATTGGTAGCGACACGGCTATTGCTTCGGCGGTATTACTTACTACCTCAAAGGGGGCTGTGGGCAAACCACGATCGCGCACTACTCTTTTCGCCAGTGCTTTGTCTAACGTTAAAGCGCAAGTGAGCGGGTCGGAAAAGGTATAAGGTTGAGCGAATAATTCGCAAACTGCGGGAACTTGGGCTTCACGAGAGCGACCCTGCAAACCTTCAGCAATATTGAAAACCAGATCCCAGCGATCGCCTTTTGCCAAATGCAAAGCGAGTTCTCTACCATTGCCGATACGTTCAACTTGATGACCTAACTCAAATAGTGCAACTTCCAGCCCGATAATAGTTTCTTCGTCGTCAAACTCCATCACCTCAGAGGCATTGAAACCAGCCTGAAGATAGTCTGTTTTCAGGTCATAACACAAACCAATGAATAACCCCATAGCCCCTACTCCACTGGATCTACATAAGTGTATGTCTGACCTGCCCAATTTCGCACTGTAGCTATACCCTGCTCGTATGCAAGTAAAGTCTCGGCTTGAATCGGGACTTTCCCACCACCACCAGGGGCATCAATCACATAGGTGGGTACAGCGTAGCCAGTGGTATGACCGCGCAATTTAGAAATTAAATCCAGCCCAGTTTGCACGCTCGTTCGCAGATGTGCAGTACCAACAACTGGATCGCATTGGTAAAGATAATAGGGTCGCACACGCAGCTTGAGAAGACCTTGAAACAACTGTTTGAGCGCCTGTTCTGAGTCATTCACACCTTTTAACAGCACGGTTTGACTGCCTAGAGGAATGCCGCCATCAGCTAGGCGATCGCAAGCTTGCGCTACTTCCAGAGTAAGTTCCCGCACGTGACAAAAGTGCAAAGACAGCCACACGCGATGTTTACGAAGTAAAGCAACGAGTTGCAGTGTAATTCGCTGCGGCAAAAAGCTCGGCACACGAGAACCAATTCGGATAAATTCAATATGCCTAATGGCACGCAACCGTCCAAGCAAATTGTCTAAAGGTTCATCAGACATCAACAGAGGATCGCCACCAGAAATTAGCACATCACGAATCTCGGTGTGTTCCTCCAGGTAAGCGGCGATCGCATCCAAGCGCCGAGTTACTGGGTACATCTCACCTTGACTGACCAAACGAGAGCGGGTGCAGTAACGACAATACGCCGCGCAAGTGTCTAGAGCCAGCAGCAACACCCGGTCAGGGTAGCGGTGTACCAGTCCTGGTACTGGAGTATCGTTATCTTCACCGCATGGATCTACCATGTCTGCTGTATTAACTATTAGTTCTTCTTTACGTGGTATTACTTGTAAACGTAGTGGGTCAAAGGGATCTTCTGGATCGAGTAGTGATGCAAAGTATGGAGTTACGGCGACAGCAAACTTCTCTGGTGCGATTAAAAGTCCCTGTTCTTCGGTAACACTCAGCCTTAATAATCGCTGAAAGTGTTCTAGCTTAGTCAACCGATGTCGCATTTGCCAGCGCCAATCGTTCCAGCGTTCTTGATTGTAAGTTTCTCCCAAAATCTGACAAATTTCTTCACACCGAACATCGCTTACTAAAGGGTCTAAAGTAGTGTTTTTGAGCATGATAAGAACTAAATTAAGCTGAGAATGATAAATCAATCACCACAGCCTAGCTTGCATTTATCATAAGTCCTGCGATCGCGTTCGTCAAAATCTATACTCAGACTATGTTTCGGGCATTTTTGCTCGATTATTTTTTGATCCAGTACGAAAAACCGGAATCTAGATTTTATTCCCCCACTAAAACTCTAGAAAGGCGTAGATGCGGAGGGGCTTATCGCTAGACATGGCACTCAAAAAGTTAGGAATGCGATCGCTATTATCCCCAATGCAATCTGGTTAGCTAAAAGCCAAAATTCGTTTCACAAACTATTTTGTTAGAAAAGTGACTGTTGAGGGAAAACTTAAAGCAAAAGCAAGACCTGGTGTCGAGACAGTGGCTGTAATTCGTCAGCCCCTGTATCTAGCCTAAATGCTTTCAGTATCAGAGATTCCAATCCTGATAACCTTTTGATATCCTCCGATTAACGAAGGTGAAGCCGGGAAAACATCTTCATATTCTGCGTATTCTATAGAAAAATTTTACAGATTTACTATTGCAGTAAGGGATTGTAATTCCTGTTCATACTGAATTCTCCCAGTCCTCAATTCAACAACTTATTTGAAATTATAATATTTGAACTAGAGACCAATGAATAATACCCCTATCGCCAAAGCGGCAGAATCTGTATCAAAAGTTTCCGTCGTAACAGCACATCCGGCTTTTCCAACAAGCGCACAAATTAGCTCTTGCTTCTATACATTTGGCACATCCATAGTTGTTGCGTTTGTACTCTACATATTATTATTCTATCTACTGCGATCGTTTCTTCGCCGTACAGAAAAAGATACAGCAGTGTTTATCCTTGGGATGTTACAAATCCCTGTAATCGCTATTTTTATCCTTGCAAGTGTAAAACTCTCACTGACTCAACTACAAACAAAGGGAATTATTAATTGGATCGATCGAGGAATCACGGCTTTTTTAATTCTTGCTTTGACTTATGCCATAACTTTGTTGTTTACCGAAGCAGCAAGTTACTACTTAAAAGTCTATGCGCGAAAAACTGAGGCTGTTTGGGATGACGTATTAATTCCATTACTCCAAAATTTTATCCCAGTCATCACTTACCTGATTGGAATATCTCTGTTTTTCAGCACTCTTGGGTTTGATTTAACAGGAATCGGGTTAGCAATAGGTAGTATTACTGTAGTATTAGGATTGGCAGTAAAAGATATTTTAAGTGATTTTTTCAGTGGGTTAGTTTTGTTAGTTGATACACCTTTTAGATTTGGAGATGTCATCTCCATGCCAGACGGTTCAATTGCAATTATCAAACATATTGGTATCCGAGTGACCAAACTATATCTGATTAACGAGCATTGCGAGGTGTATACACCAAACACAACTTTAGGAGGTCAAAATATAGTCAATCTTAGCCGTCCTACAACTCACTATGCTTATACAATTAAAGTGTCAGTTAGAGTTGACGCTGATGCAGTTGTAGCAACAAATATTCTGCAAGAAATTATCATTGGTCATCCAGACACATTAGGTAATATTGATGAAAAACTTAAATATTTAGACAGTTTTGCTGCATTGAGAGAAGCAGAGGGAGATAAACTGTCAAAAAAAGAAGCTGGACGGCTACGTTTATTAGTTGAAAAAGATGTTAACAGTCAACTAAAAAAAGTTGAACAAGCATTTGAAGATTTGGTTAGAGAAGTGAAGAAGTTAGAAAAAGGTGGATTAAATTCAGAAGAACTGGGAAGTTTACAGAAAAATTATCTTGAAATATTGAATTTTGTCGGACTGGTAGCCATCACAGAACGTAAGGGTAACAGGCTGCGTTTGCGTTTAGAAGAAGAAGTACAGACTGAAAAACAAACTCTAATTGGCTTGATTCGTCAATGGTATCAAACTTGGTTAAAAGATCCTGACTTAGTAATTGAAGACCAACATCTCTTACCAGATGAGTGGGAACAGAAAATTGAACTTATGAAAATTAAACTAAATAAATTATTTCAGAAATTTTTAAACCCAGGAGTAGATGAAAGCAGATTAGATGACTATTCATTAAAATTTGTCGAATGGCTACATGATAGTTTTAAAGAGTCTAATACTGCTTGGAAAGAACCAGAAGTTCAGCTAACTGATATCCAAGGCTCTGTTATGCAATTTTCTGTGAGATTTTACGTTGATAATATTCAGTTAGAACACTGGCGGCGCGGGAACCGTATCCAAAATGAGGTGCGTAGAGAGATGGTACGGCGGTTAAGACAGGCTTATATCTACACGCTAGGATGATAAATTTTAGATCGACTTTCAGGTATTGTAGATGAATCGATGTATCCCACCATTATAGAATAGATCCTATCCCGCTAAAGCAAGTGAATCAGTCGGAGCTAGTTATAACAAACTCGTGAAGCACTCCGAATGCTCGATCCTATTTTTCTGCCGTCATACCATCAGATTAACAGCAGAGAACGTCACGGAACTAAAATCACCACGGTTCAGGTTTCCTAGCGACCTAACCTAGCACTAGCACATCAGGATTAATGTCGGCTTAAAACAATCTTCCACAAGGAATTGTTCCACGACGAATCGCATGACCGCTGGTTTCAGAATCATCCGCCCAGAAGAACTGTTTTAGATTGCTGGCGCATTCAGAATTGGGCGCAATGGCAATACCTTCATTGTTAATGTTTGGCATTGAAGTTGGACGTTCATAACCCTTGCTGATAATGAATTTCCCTTTTGTTGGGGAGCCAACGGTGGTATCGATGGCGAGCAGGGTTGAGCGGTTACTGCAATTGTTGTCGCAATACGCCCATAAAGTCTCATTATCCCGGTCGAAGGATAAATCCATGATCTTTGTATTACCACTGGCAATGGTAGCGATACGCGTATACGTAGAGTCGGAGTTGAGCGCATATGCATAAATTTGTCCATTCGCTTCCAGTCCAACAAAAAATAATCCCGTGCCATGTAACGGATAATTAGCTGGATTGTAAGGCTGATTAGTACTTTCATCTATAAATCCATTAGTCTGCAAATAACTGTCTGGCACCCAGGCGATCGCTTCCAAGCCTAAATTAGTGGAACTAACCGTCGGCAAATTAGAAGTTAAGTTCCATTCCTTGATGGCATTGAGGGTGGTAGCACTGCTACTGCTGTCATAACTCAGTACGCTAAAGCGGTTAGAGCCGCTGCCATCTCGCTCAGTAGAGACGTAGATAGTCGTTGAAGAAAGCTCAGCTTTGGTCACGCCTTCCGCATCCGGCGCACCAGTACCATTGGGATAACGCAACGTTTTTCCAGAACTCCAAGAATTAGCAGTATTTTTGACAAAAATGCTACCGTTCCAAACCATGTTATAGAGTTTTGATGGCGAATTTTGCACCCCCCACAACACAGCTTGTTGTGTTCCAGTTGCTGGGTCGTAGAACAAACCGCTGAGATTACCACCAAACTGGTTGGAGCCATCGGCAGTGACTACAGTTGTAGTGCTAGGCCATACGCTGTAGGTGACAGCAGCCGCTACCAATTTCGCACTCAATAAACTGATACCACAGGCAAAAAACAGTTTTGTGAGCGCAAAGGATGATATTGCTTTACATTTCATTGTTTGATAATCTCTGAGAATAATTAGTTGAAACCCATGTGCCGTCAAATTTTCGATGCGTAGGTTGTTTGGATTACGCGCCATCACAAAAGCTTGTCTGAAATCCACTTTAGCAATTGGGTATCACTAAAAAAATACTAATTGGTTAAAATTTTGGTTAAAATTGGTTATTTACACGAAGTTTTCGCCACACAAAAAAGTTGCTCTTACAATGTCCAGAATCTTTATTCAAAGAGCCAAATCCAAGTGACGAAAAAATAAGGCCACTGAAAAAGTTAGTTGAAACTTGCTCTCAAGTCAATGATTGGAATAATAATTGTCTTTGTGATTATTGCGCTGATACTCACTGGGATTTTAGTCTATCCTATTTTAATCAAACGCCGAAGAAACCGTCTGAAAAATCGTCCTTTCAGCCAAGTTTGCCATACTATTATTGAGAATAATCTTCCAATTTACCCCTATCTTTCTCCTGATGAACAAAGACGACTTCAGGGACATATTCAAGTATTCTTAGCCGAAAAGCAATTTATTGGCTGTAGAGGATTACGTGTGACAGAGGAAATGAAACTTACTCTTGCTGCTAACGCGTGCTTACTCCTACTCAATGAACAAGGCAAGTATTTCCCCAGGCTTCGTTCAATTCTGATTTATAAGGGCGCTTATCTTGTTAACGAAACGACATTGTTTGGAAATTATGTTGTTGAAGAAAGGCGCGTGGCAAGACTAGGTGAGTCGTGGACAAATGACCAAGTAATAGTATCTTGGTCACAGGTCAAACAAGACACTAATAACTGGAAAGATGGACATAACGTTGTGCTTCACGAATTTGCCCATCAGTTAGATCAAGAAAATGGTAGAGCCGAGGGTGTTCCTGTTTTACAACAAACCTCAGACTATACTAGTTGGGCAAAAGTCATGACACAAGAATATCAACAACTCTGCAATGATGTTCTACAAGACGTAAAAACTGTAATCGATAGCTATGGCGCGACCAATCCTGCAGAATTTTTTGCCGTTGCAACTGAGACATTCTTTGAAAAACCACAGCAAATGATGTCCAAACATCCAGCACTTTATGAGCAACTGCAACATTACTATCAATTAGATCCCGTGCAATGGGCTTAGAAATTAAAAAGAGATTGTCAAGAAAAACGCCCTCACCCCTATTACAAACCCTACGATGGTAGAGACTGCTTGACTAATATCCTAAATAGATTTGATTTATAGATACCCTTGAGACTGGTACCACAAGACTGTATCTTTCAATGTATCGGTTAACGGGCGAAAGGTTACTCCCAATTCTTGGTGAGCTTTGGCTGAACTTAAGTTAGCTTTTTCCAATAAAGTTTGGATGCCAGCCAACGGCATAGGGTTGACTCCACCTGTCAAACCCACCCAGGTTTCCAACAACCAGGCGATTGAGATTGCAATCCAATCAGGAATTTCCATTTTGGGAGCTTTCACCCCTGAAATTGCTTCCAGTTCTATGGCAATATCCTTCATGGTTTTCAGCGATCCAGCTACAATGTAACGCTCTCCACGCTTCCCTCGTTCAGCAGCGGTAACCATAGCTGCTGCCACATCCCGAACATCAGTCAATGAAGCACCACCATTAATTATCCCTGGCAGCTTACTTGCCAATAGATCCAACACCAGTTGTCCTGCCGAAGTCGGTGCGGCATCCCCAGGACCCATCATCCAACCAGGCAAAATCATCACCACATCCATTCTGCTACTGTCCAGAAACCGATAAATTTCGCGTTCTGCCAAAATCTTAGTTTTGAAATAGAGGTTCTTTTGAGCGAATTTGCTGTAAGAATCTGTTTCAGTAGCAGCCCGATCTGGGTGGGTCTGGATCACACCGCTGGATGAGGTGAAAACCATTCGTGCTACCCCTTGTGCCTCTGCCACTTGCGAAAGTTCTATTGTGGCATCGACATTGATCCGCTTCATCTTCTCCCAGTGATCGCCCGGTTGGTAATACTCCCGAAAAAAAGCTGCGGTGTGAAACACCACATCTACTCCCTTTAATGCTTGAGCAAAAGCAGACACATTCTCGATATCACCCTGAATAAATTCAACTTGGCTGCTTCCCAGGAAGCGTTTAGCTTTATCAATAGAGCGAACCAGCCCCTTGACTTGCCATCCCTGCTCCTCTAACAATTGGCAAAGATTACTACCTAGTAGACCTGTTGCTCCAGTTACAAACGCTGTTTTGCCACTCATGATGGTTATCCCCTGGCGATCGCATTTCTTGTAGATTTAGTCCGAACTTTGTTAATGTGAGCTATTACTCATATCCATATTGACAAGTATATGAGCAAAAACTCACATCGTCAATCTCTAGGCAATAAAACAGTGAAGTCACCCGTTTCAGAGGATGGCAATCCAACATCTGGGAAAACCCGCCGCAGTCCTTCAGGGGAGCGTGGTCAGCGACGGCGCAATTTAATTCTGGACACTGCCGCCGATTTGCTGGCGGAGGGAGGTGCAGAAGCCATTAACACCAATGTTTTAGCTGAGCAAGCTGGTATTTCAGTTGGCTCGGTTTACCAGTATTTTTCTAACAAGGAAGCAATCCTCACAGCCTTGATGGAGCGATATATGCAGCAATTGGGCAGTAATACAGTAGCTGCTTTACAACAGGATGTATCCGGTCTGGATTTTGCCAGAATGGTTGATCGGGTAATTGACCCGATGATTGCCTTTGAGCGCAAACACCCTGCCTTTAGACATTTGAATGCTGGGCAAGAAGGAGAAGGAACCTTGGCTCAAGCGGCTCAACGAATGGATCGAGAGATACTGGCGACCATCTACGATTTACTCCGACGGGTTTCTCCTGATTTGAACTCTATCCAGGGCTGGCAGATTGCGCGGATAACGAAAGCTCTCTACAAAGGTATGAGTTATCTCATACAGCAGGAAAAAGAAGTTGAGACGGATGGTGGAGATGTTGATAAGATGATTGCTGATATGAAACGAATAATGGCGGATTATTTAGAAGAGCAGTTAGGTTCACTACCTTTTCGTAAGTAGTTAAGCTAATATGCCTTGAAGTTGCATAATCCTTAGGGACTTCCAAATAAAAAATATCCCATCGTTTCCGGGACGCAGAGGAGGAAGAATCTAACGATCGTCTTCTCTCCCAAAATTGAATAATTTAATTTCTGGAAGTCCCTTAGAGGTTGTTTTAAAAGTCCTCTTCTTGGTAGCAAAACGTTTTTGATCCCCCTAAATCCCCCTTAAAAAGGGGGAATTTGATTCCAGTTCCCCCCTTTTTAAGGGGGGCTAGGGGGGATCAACAAGTGCCTAAAATCACAACCAATTACTTTTCAAACATCCTCTTAGCTTCAGAAAGATGCTCTTAGGCGGAGAATGGGGGACGCTGGGATGCAATTTCAATGATTATTAGACTTCTTGCAGAAGTCGGGAAAAGGGGGAAAGGTTTTGTATTTTCTCCCGCCCCTTATCCCCAGAGGGGACCCCACCTTCCCCTTTAACCTTTTCCCTTTTCAAAAAGCACTTTTGCAAGAGGTCTATTAGCTTAATACTAATTTTTTAGTGAATCTTAAATAAAAATTTATGAGTCACAATTTAGGAGGCAGGAATCACAATTAAGTTAGTTTAGACTTACGTTTTTTAGGGCTACATCTATCTGCTTTAGTAGTGCTTCTGGAGTAGAAGAGTTATCTAAAACGACATCTGCGTGAGCGACTTTTTCTTCAAGAGATAATTGACTGTTAATCCGAGCTTGTGCTTGTCCTTTATTTAAATGATTTCGTTGAATCAATCTTTGCAGTTGTTGCTCTTGGGAACAACGTACTACCCAAATTTCTGTCACTAAATCAGTCATTCCAGCCTCAAATAATAGAGGCACTACTAACACCAGTGTTGGTGAGGAAGATTCAGTGATTGCTTTGAGAAAGCGATCGCGCACATTAGGATGAATCAAATTGTCTATCCAGTTGCGTTCATCTTGATAATTGAAGATAATTTCGCCTAGCTTTTGGCGGTTGAGACTGCCATCTGATAGTAAAATTTGTTGTCCGTAACGTTGAGCGATCGCACCCAGAATAGGCGAACCTAAAGATACTGCTTCCCTAGCATAAATATCTGCATCGAAAATCGGCAGATTATAAGTGCTAGCTAAATAATTTGTGACAGTGGTTTTGCCTGTAGCAATACCTCCGGTTAAGCCGATTATGCGTTTTGTCATTTGTTGGTATGGGGCATTGGGCAAAACAGTTGCGTTAGTGGTAGCGGGGCGTTTAGCCCGTTCCGAGTTCCGAGTTCTGAGTAAAGAACTGAAATTCCCCACTCATACCATTTCACGAAATTATTGATACAAATGAATCACTATTATTGCTCCCCCTGCCTCCCCTGTTCCCCCTGCAAGAATCTGTCTCAATCTTAAAGTAAAACGGTATCAGCACGGGCTAAACGCCCTGCTATCCATGTACAGCACTCCTGAAGGACATTGGGTATTGGTATTAGGAAACTTCTTCCCCAGTCCCTAATCCCTCATCTCCCTGCCCAGATTATCAGTGCTTGGGTTAAACCATCTAAAGTATATTCTTGGGCTTCTACATCTACACGTCCAAATAAAGAATGACAAGTTTGGGACGTTTGAGGACCGATAGAGGCAATACAAACACCGTCTAAGAATTCACTAATATTAGAGTTATTAGGCAATATGTTGTTAGTAAGTTGGCAAAAAAATTGCACAGTTTTAGAACTGGCAAAAGTAATTACATCTACTTTGCGGTTTTGGAGAGCTAATTCTGCCGCAGGTGAAATATTAATCGGACAACAAGATTGATATGCAGCAACTTCTATTATTTCTGCACCTTTTGCAGTTAATTCTTTAATTAAAACTTCTCTTCCACCGCTTTCAACTCTGGGAAATAAAATCTTTTTTCCATGCAGGTTTTCTGGGAAATTTTCCACTAAAGAATCAGCGATAAAGTTAGGGGGAATAAAATCTGGTTGCAGAGAATATTGTTTGAGACTTTGGGCTGTTTTTTCGCCAACAACGGCAATTTTAACGCCAGCTAAAGCACGGCTATCTTTACCTTGGGCGATTAGCCTTTCAAAAAAATAGTCTACGCCATTGGTAGATGTGAGAATTAACCAGTGGAAGTCAGATAAATGAGCGATCGCATTATCTAAATGTTCCCAACTAGAAGGCGGGCAGATTTCTAAGGTAGGCATTTCGATGACGGTTGCACCTAATGCTATGAGGCGATCGCTAAATTGATTAGATTGTCCAACTGAACGTGTCACCAGGATTGTTTTACCAGCGAGAGGAAGGGGATATGGGGAGAAGTTGGTTGACATAGGTTGGGCTATGGAAGTACTGGCGTGCGTTTCTCTTTCTCTATATATATTCTCAGGTTGTAAGTAATTGTGTAGCCCAACAACTTCGCCAATGACAATGACGGCTGGGGAAAGAGATAATCCAGCGGTTTGTTCGGAAATATTGCCGAGTTGTGCTGTCCAAATTTGTTGATGAGGAGTGCCCGCCCAACGGATGATAGCTATGGGTGTTAAGCGCGATCGCCCATATCGCACCAGTTGATGTATAATTTCCGGCAAATGTTGCCCTCCCATCAAAATTACTAGTGTTTCTAACCGTGATAGCGCGTCCCAGTCTAAAGCCTCTGGTTCGTGAGCTGTAAACACTGCAAAACAGCGACTTAAAACCGGATCTGTCAGAGGAATTCCTGCTAACAAAGGTGCAGCGAGGGCTGAGGAAATTCCTGGTATCAGTTCAAAATCACAACCGGAGGCTTTCAAGGCTTCTATTTCCGAAGTGCAACGCCCAAAAACCAACGGATCGCCTGATTTGAGCCGTACAACTTGTTTTCCTTCCTGACAGGAGTTTACTAGTAATTTGTTAATTTGCGCTTGAGTTGTACTGGGTTTACCACCGCGTTTACCGACATCTAATCTTAAGCAATCAGGTGGTACACACTGCAATAATTGAGCATCTACTAAAGCATCGTAGACTAGCACCTCAGCAGCAGCCAAAAGATTGTAAGCTTTTACCGTTAGATATTCCACGTCTCCAGGCCCAGCACCTACGAGGTAGACTTTACCTTTGTCATTTGTCATTTATTCTCACCTCATACCCCATGCCCATTATTCAATTCGTTTGGGTGTTAATTCTTTGGATTAGCCCATCAATTTTCTCAACCATCTCGTTGTTTTTCTCAGCTTGAAATAATTCTCTGGCTTTTTTGAAATTGATGAGCGCTTCTTGTGGCTGTCTTTCTCTTCCTAGAGTGATGGCCAGATTATAGTAAGCATATGCATAGTCAGGTACAAGGCTAATAGCTTTTTTGTAATGTGCGATCGCTTCTTGAGGCTTACCTTGATCGTCCATAGCATTTCCCAAACCTGTGTAAGCTTCTGCATGTTTAGGATCGATGCGAATGGCTTCGGTATAGCTAGCGACTGCTTCTGTTAGCTTACCTTGAGCGTATAAAGCACTTGCTAAATTATAGTGAGCGTCTGCATCTTTGGGATTAAAGCGAATGGCTTGGTTGTACTGAGCGATCGCTTCTGTTAGCTTACCTTGCTCGTACAGTGCATTTCCCAACGCATTATGACCTGCTGCGTTTTTCGGTTCGAGGCGAATGGCTGTTGTATATTCTGCAATTGCTTCTGTTTGCTTTCCTTGAGCATAGAATGCGTTCCCTAAGTAATAGTGAGCGCTTCCATTTTGGGGATCGATGGCAATGGCTTGTTTATAGTAGGCGATCGCTTCTGCTACTTTGCCTTGAAGGTATAAAACATTTCCTAAATGAAAGTGAGCTTTTGGGTATTCGGGATCGAGGCTTATGGCTTTTTTGTATTCTGCGATCGCTGGTTCTAATTGATTGAGCCTCGCTAAAGTTAAACCCAAATTAAAGTGTGCATCAGAATTTTTGGGTTCAAGGCTGATGGCTTGCTTATAGTAGGCGATCGCTTCTTGTGGTTTACCTTGATCGTCAAGACTATTTCCCAAACCAATATAAGCTTGTACAAATTTTGGATCTAGTTCAATTGCTTTCCGAAAAGCCGCTTCTGCTCCCTTGAAATCTCCTTGTTTGTATAGATTCCTTCCTTTCTCGAAGTTAGTAACTGCGTTTTTGTTCTCAGGGAGTGCTGCTTGATTTGAGTTTGGGAATTTTGATAAAACAACGCCAATATCTTTACCAAAGGCAGTATTTCCATTACTCAAACACAAGCAGATAATAGCTGCTACCAGGATTTTATTGTTTTTCAGCATTTTTATTCCCTTACCTGCTTGTTTACACGTAATATTAAGTTCGGCTAATTGCCAAGTACATACATGATACGCTTGCTCTGACGCTAGCAAAAGCCTAGCTTTGGCTGCGTTATAGCAGGAATTATAAGTTATTAACCTAACTTGATACAAGTATACTCTGAATATAATTGTCTATTTGTCAATAGACGATGCTCTATTCCGACTCAAAAGTCATTTTTTAGGTAATTGCTCACACTTTTATTGCCATAAGTTGGGCAATCGCTGCAATTAATTTTTCCGGGTTAATAGGCTTGGATAAATGCATCTGAAACCCAGCTTTTAGGGCTTCTTGTTTGTCATTGTTTCCTGCAAAAGCAGTTAAGGCAATAGCTGGAATTTGTCCACCTTGTTCTGGTGTCAAACTTCTTACTTGATGTATTAACATATAGCCATCCATATAGGGCATACTAATATCGCTGACCAATACATCTGGCTTTTCCTCTACTAGAGTTTGTAATGCTTCTAATGCAGAAGATACGACGATAACAAAAGCCCCATCTTCTTCTAATACAAAAGCAATGAAATCTCGTGAATCAGCATCATCATCCACAAGTAAAACCCGGACGCCAGTGAGGGGAAAGGAGTTAGAAGCTAACAATGCAGGGTAGTTTTGTTTGTCTGGCAAGCTTGGGCTTTCATCTGATATCAGCGGTAAGCTAACAGTAAATGTTGCTCCTTTACCCTCACCTTCACTTTCTGCTTTGACTATGCCACCATGTATTTCGATAATATTACGGACAATTGCCAATCCCAGTCCTAATCCACCAAAACTTCTAGTAGAGGTGCTATCTGCTTGGCGGAAGTAATCAAACACATAGGGTAAAAACTCAGCGCTAATTCCCTTACCTGTATCTTTAACGATGATTAGAGCATAGCCATCAGCTTGCTCTAATCGCACTTCAACTTTTCCTCCCTTAGGTGTAAATTTGATCGCGTTAGAAATGAGATTCCAGACGATTTGCTGCAAACGAGTGGAGTCGCCCATAACTTCTCCTACGTTCGATGCAAATACTGTATTTAACTTAATCAACTTTGTTTCTGCCGCTAAACCCATTGTTTCTAGTGCAGACAATACTGTAGATTCGAGGTTAATCTTCGTAATATTCAGCGTCAGTTTGCCCTGTAAAATTCTAGAGATATCTAGCAAGTCCTCAATGAGTTGAACCTGTAAGTTAGCATTCCGCTCGATTGTAGCTATTGCTTCAGATGTTTTGGCTTTGTCTAAAGAGCGAGTTTGCAACAACTTTGACCAGCCGAGAATTGCATTCAGTGGAGTGCGTAGTTCATGAGAGAGAACAGCTAGAAATTCATCTTTAATTCGATTTGCTGTTTCTGCCTTAGCTCGTGCTATTTGTTCTAATTCCAAGAGGTGCGCCCGCTCTTCAAGGATTTGTTTTTGTTCGTGGATATCTGTACATGTGCCAAACCACTTAACTACAAAACCTTGCTCATCTTTGACTGGTAAACCTCGCGCTAGCTGCCAACGATAGGAGCCATCAAAAGCCCGTTTAAAGCGATATTCATTGTTATATATAGTTTTATTTCGTACAGCATTAGACCACACCTCATGGGCATTTTGGATATCATCTGGATGCAATGCAGCCAACCAACCAGAACCCAAAGATTGCTCTAATGTTAGCCCTGTGTAGTCACACCAATTTTGATTAAAAAACTCACATTCACCGTTAGCATCAGTTGTCCATACAAGTTGAGGAATTGCTTCAGCCAAGTAACGGTAGCGTTCTTCACTTTGTCGGAGACTTTCTAAGATGCATTGGCGTTGAAGAATTTCTAGTTGTAATTGCTCATTGGTTTTGGTAATTTCATTGGTGCGAACAGTAACCATTTCTTCCAAATGATTCTGGTATTTTCGCAGTTCCTCTTCTATCCGTAAGCGTTCGGCTATTTGTGTTTGAAGTTCTTCATTTGCTTGTTCTAGTTCAGCAGGACTAGGAAGTGCTAGTGCTTGGGGAACTGAAGACACAAGATTTACTGCCGTAATTACAGATATTATTGCTGTTAGTGCTTTGACAAACCCCGATAGCCAATAAGTTGGATGCCAAAGTGTCCAAATCTCTATTAAATGAGTAGTACCACAAGCTACAATAAATCCACTAAACAGCAAAAAAATCCAATCAAAGGGCAAATCCTGTCGCTTACGAACAAAGTAGAAGAGGGTAGTTGGAATTGAGTAATAAGCTAGTGCAATGAATGCATCAGATAATATATGTAACCAAACTAAATTCTTTTCCCATAAATAGCAGTGTCCATGTGGAATAAACGATCCTGATGTAAACAAGTTAGTCCACAATTCTGATATGATATCTGACATAAATACTTAATTTTTTATAATCTATAAAATAAATCTACTAATATCCTGTCTCAGGATATAAATAATAGCATAATGAAAAGAACTGCATTGGCAGAGCGTTTCGCAGAGAAGAACGCATTGGAAGCATCTCACTTTTGTAGAAAGCTCTTTAAACCTCACCCCAACCCTCTCCTTACTAAGGAGAGGGAGCAAATATCTTGTTTCCCCCCTGACTAAGGCGGGACTAAGGGGGGTCGATTTAGGGTACATTTACAAAAGATGCTCCCGAACGCATTCCCTTACCCTCTCGTAAATAAGAGCGCAAATTAGGAGACAGAACAGAAAAACTTAATCTTCGTAATTTTCATTTAACTTAATATCCAGTTGACTTAGCACTCATCTTCTCCAAAAGATGAGTTATCTTCTGAGCTTTTTCAGGTTGGCGTTGTTTTTGCAATAACTCTTTAGCTTGTAGCAGGTTATTTTTAGCTTCTTCTTGTTTCTCTTGTTGCATTAAAACATTTGCCAAACGCAAGTAAGCATCAGGATTTTTGGGGCTGCGGCGAATTACTTCGCAGAATAATTCTGTTGCTTCTTGTACTTGGCCTTGCTGGTTTAAAACATCTCCCAGAAATAAGCGCACCACATCATTAGTAGAGTTTAGGGAAATCACTTTGCGAAAAGCTGCTTCTGCACCTTGGTAATCTTTTGCTTGATAGAGATTGACTCCTTCTTGAAATAAGTCTGAAGTAGCTAAAGTTTTCCAGGCGAAATACCCGAGAATTGCCAGACTGATTGCAACTATGCTAGTAGCGATAATAGAACTAATTGGAAAGGTTTCTAACATTATCTAAGCTAAAAGACAGGCCATAGGAAAAATCAGATATTCAATAAAAAAGAGTTTCCAGATAAATTGATAAAACTGAGCGATCGCACTTTTATCTTCTAAGTCTACTCCAAAACTCCGGAACCACATCCAAACAAGCAATCCTAGATGAGTAATTACCAGAAATATGGGGTTAACAGAGGCTACACGTAGCACACCAACTGAGATGATTCCCACATAGCAGACAGTTATCACCCAAAGGGCGAGATTAAACACAGCTTGGCCGCCGAGTTGGATAGTGAAAGTAGAGATATTGTAAAGGCGATCGCCTTCAATATCTGGGATATCTTTAAAGATAGCGATCGCCAAGGTAAACACCAAAATAAATAACGTCAATACCCAGACCACAGGCACAATGACTTGGCTTTGTTGTAATGCCCAACTATAATGCAAATACAATCCCAAATTCACAATTGTGCCGCGCACCGAAAAAATACACAGCGCCGCCCAGAAGGGAAACTGTTTCAAGCGAATTGGCGGTAATGAATAAGCAGTACCAATGGCCAAACTAATCGCCACCATACCAAACAAAAAGGGGCCAGTTAGCCACGCTACAACTAACGCCAAAATGCCACTAATGGCTACAATTAATTGCCCAGTCCGCCGAGAA
This sequence comes from Nostoc sp. C117, assembly GCF_043099735.1. Lineage (NCBI taxonomy): Bacteria > Bacillati > Cyanobacteriota > Cyanophyceae > Nostocales > Nostocaceae > Nostoc > Nostoc sp. C117. The sequence continues at coordinate 6,564,512 of NZ_CP170991.1, read as the reverse complement.
AATTCCCCTGATGCTAAGGGTAAATGAGGCTTATTAATCTTGTCAATTTCAATATCTTCTAACTGATTCAAACCGACTATGTAAACATTGCCACACAGACAAGAAATCCATGCACCTAAGAGAGGAAGTAGGGAGTAGGGATTGGAGAATACGGAATCAGTACTATTACTAACGGCAATGGCAATAAAATATAAAGCCAAGACACTCAGACTTGTACCGATAATCGTGTGAGGACGAGAGAATTTCCACAAAGCGTACAACCAATCCAAAGATAATGGAAGGGGTTTACGTGGCAAAGGACTGTTTTGATAACTCTGGCTCATGAATAGTTTTGATACTATATTCTGGCTTACTCTATAACCATTGTCACAGAATTTGGGCTATTAATAAAAGCCAAACATGTGGAAGGCATTACAAAGATCCTTCGCCAACTAGTAGTTCGCCAAGTGAACTTTGCGGGGTAAAGGGTAAGGGGGAAAGGGGAAAGGGTTTAAATCTCTTACCCTTTTCCCTTTCCCCTTTCCCCAGTCCTCACTTAGCATTTTTGGGTTGGTAGACTACTAGGAGGTATCACCAATTTTGCCACAGCTAGCATATCTGTGGTAACCTACAGTGCCTTGTATCTAAAAGTGACAGATCAACTCAACCAATGCACACCAAATCAACAGAAATTAACTTGCTGACTCCAGCTAGCAAATTACCTCTATATAACAAGAGAATTTTAGTTACAGCACCGAGAAATTATGCTTATAGATTATCTGAACAAATAATTAAAAAAGGTGGTCTACCTGTTCTCATGCCTACTATCGAAACCTGTTATTTATCAAACTATAGTCAATTAGATACTGCTCTCGGCCACATAAAAGAATTTGATTGGATTCTCTTCACAAGTAGAAACGGCATCGCTGCATTTTTTCAGCGCATGAATGATTTGAATATTCCTGTATCTGCGTTAGAAAATTGTCAATTATGTGCATTGGGAAAGGATTCAGAAAGCTTATTATCTTTTTTTGGCAAGGTGGATTTAATTCCCAGAGAATCTAGCCCGGCTGGAATTGTGGCTGAATTAAGGAAAATTCCCCAAATTCATGAAAAAACAGTGCTGATACCTGCGCCGGAAGTTGTGGGTTTGCCGGAACCTGATGTTGTACCGAATTTAATTACAGACTTACAGAATTTGGGCATAAAAGTAACTCGCGTACCCACCTATATTACGCAGGGTTTAGATAAAAATATATACGGTATTGAATTAAACCTGATTCGTCAAAGAAGAATTGATGTAATTGCTTTTAGTAGCACAGTAGAAATAGAAAGCTTTTTGAGAATGGTAAACTCGCCAAGGGATTATGAACATTGTGTTATCGCGTGCTTTGGCCCCTATACAACTGCCAATGCTCAAAAGCTGGCAGTCAACGTCTCTATCGTGTCTCAGGATTATAGTTCATTTGAGGGATTTGCTGAAGCGATCGCCACATTTTTCTCTTTTTGATTTTCCTGTCAGCTTTTGGTACATGTCAACTAGCCTGAGTAAGCATTTGACAATCTAAAACAGTCAACCAATCAACTCTAGACTAGCAGCACATAAACTCGTAGTATCGAATATGGAGTTTATCTTAACTAGGGATTGTTACATGGCAACTTATAAAGTCACATTAAAGACCCCAGATGGAGACAAAACGATTGATGTTTCGGAAGACGACTACATTCTAGAGATTGCTAACGAGGAAAACGATCTAGACTTACCATATTCGTGTAACGCTGGTTCTTGTTCTACCTGCGCCGGGAAGCTGATTTCAGGTAAAGTTGACCAAGACGATCAGAATTTCTTAGACAACGACCAACTTGATGCGGGATGGGTTCTTACCTGCGTGGCCAAGCCCCTTTCTGATTGCGTCATCGAAACTCATCAAGAGGAAGCACTCCAAGAGGCTTCTTAACTAAGGAATCTCGATTTAATAAAGAGCAAGTTTGTAGAGTGCGTTATGCACATTTTTGTTAACGCACCTAAAATCTAACTGGTGGGTCACCCTACGCGATAAGACAACGCTTTTGCGGTTTACCAGTCCGCTACAGAAGAAAACCTTCTTACAGCGCTGGTTTAACAGTTGCGACAACGGAGAAAACGTCCCGAAGTTTGGGGCGAAGTAAGTCTTTGCTCCAACTTATCTTCGCAACGCACTGGCTCCCCTACAAGATTTAAAATTTTGCACTTTCTTAAAAAACCTGTATAGGCTGAGTAATTCACACTAAAAAGCGCTCTCCAAAAGGGAGCGCTTTTTATTCCGTTTAATGGATTGTTACAAATAAACCCGAAAATTAGCCAGCTGATGGTAAATTAACCTTGACGACTTTGTTTTTTTCTTCTTGAGCTTTGGGTAGCGTCAGGTTCAAAATGCCATCTTTATAATCTGCCGTGACATTGATATTTTCAATCCGAGCAGGTAAAGGAATTACACGTTGGAATTTACCATAGTGAAATTCGCTTTTGATTACACGTTTATCTTCAGATTTAGCTTCGGATTTACGCTCAACAGTGAGATATACAGCATTTTTCGTAACTTGTAAATCTAGGTCTTTATGTTGAATTCCTGGAAAAACTAATTTAGATTGATTTTATTTGTTGCTTTGTTTTAATAATATTGAAAAATAAAAGTGGCGTAAATTCAGTTATTATCACCTGATTGTTCATAATTACTGAACCATAAATCTAGTGACTAATGACTAAAAGGTACGGGAATCTGAAATAGTGCAGGTTCAGTAACCTTGACAAAAACAGATTTTAAATCTATAGCCCCATTTGTAAAATTCTTGAGAGACAAAACAAGATACCCGACTTCTCAAAGAAGTCGGGTATCTATCAATACGGTTTGGTTAAGATAAGAGACGGCGATTTATCACCTCTCTACAAAGAACTTGGAAATAATGAGATTGATTGCATTTTTTTAGTTTCATAGAGATAATAAAAGACTTCTAATCAAATAATCACAACAGATATGTCAACAAGTTGGATTTACCTTTTGGCAGCCATCATCTTTGAAGTCTCAGGCACAACTTGCATGAAATTATCGCAAGGGTTTACTAAAATAGTCCCTTCAGTATTAATATTTGTCTTCTATGGACTTTGTTTTACTTTTTTAACCTTTGCTCTCAAAAGACTTGAAGTCAGTGTTGCCTATTCTGTTTGGGCTGGATTGGGAACTATCTTAATTGCAATGATTGGGATGATCTGGTTTCGGGAATCTGTTACATTTATGAAGCTAATTTCCATCGGCTTAATAATCATAGGAGTAATTGGCATAAATGCAAGTAAATAAGTGAAAATGGCTATAAATTAGTGACTGCATACTAGATTAATGTATTTCATCTAAGCTGATGCGCGTCTAAAGTATATAAACACTCTTGATGGTCGTTGATTGTTGACGGTTAACGGTTAACAGTCATCAGGTAAATGTACAAATTAAATGCGTAATAGCTTACTTCAAAAAGCCTATAATTTTGAATCTAACAAAAAAATTTTTGATTTCGTGATTAAAGGGTTTACATCAAATAAAAATTACCTCGTATTTGAAAATACACGAGGTAATTAACAATTCAAAATTCAAGATATTTTTATACGTACAAATAAAAAAACATCCAATTTTTATTGTGGGGTGGACATCTTGTTCGCCCTTAATCAATGTAAGAGGATGTTTGAAAAGTAGTTAGCTGTGATTTTAGTCACTTGTCGATCCCCCCTAACCCCCCTTAAAAAGGGGGGAACTGGAATCAAAGTCCCCCTTTTTAAGGGGGATTTAGGGGGATCTAGAACGTTTTGTTACTGAGAATAGGACTTTTCAAACAACCTCTAAGAAACCCAACCGATAAGATTGGATAATTTATTTCTTGGTAATCGCTAAAGAAGATTCAAACTTTCGTTGTCCCACGAGTTGGTAAAGCCACCTTCAAGCGCTGAAACATTGTTTCTCGGGCTTGGAGAGCCAGACTATCATCTAATGGTTCTAAGGTAATTGGCTGCTGATACTTTAGGCGCAACGCCGTTTGAATTAACCAATCAGCCACAAAGGGATTTTTAGGTAACAAGGGGCCATGAGAATAGGTAGCGATCGCATTCTGATAAAATGCTCCCTCTGTGCCATCTTCACCATTATTCCCTAAGCCGTACACCACTCGCCCCAAAGCCTCTACTTTTCCTAGCTTGGTGCGTCCACCGTGATTTTCAAAGCCTACTAAATATGGTGTACTACCCGTCATCTCTGTTAAATCCTGCGCCAGACGCGAAGCTGTTACTTCAATTACTAAATTGCCAATACAGCGTTTAGTATTTTCACCAGGATGTACAGAAACTAAATCGAGTATCCCCAAACCTTCAATGCGTTGTCCTAAGCCTGGTTCGTAATAGTGTCCCAGTAATTGGGGGGAACCACAAGTAAAAACTCCCGGTGTCCCATTTTCAATTTTCTCGCGCATCGCCTCAGCTTTCGCGCCTTGCAAATCACGCATAACAATTTCTTGTTGACGGTCTTGTGCGCCACCACCCACTATGACATCTACCGATTTAATATCATCTGCTGTGGAATTTTGATCTAGGGGTAATACTTTAACGCTATATCCCCGCCATTGAGCGCGACGTTCTATAGTAATTACATTACCGCGATCGCCATAAGTACTCATCAGCGTCGGATAAAGCCAACCGATTGTTAATTCTAAATTTTGGGAACTCATAAAATTTAGGGAATTGGGAATGGAGAGACATGGAGACGCTAGAAAATGACAAATTTAAAGAATTTTCCGCCCAGTGAGAACTTCTCGCACTTCTAGCATGGCTGAATAGGTAGGCAGAATGTGCAAAGTTTCATTCTCTGGTGTATGTTCTAAGGCAGTAGCGATCGCTTGCCTTAGATCTTCTTCGACAATTAAATTTAATGTACTCTCAGGAGACTTTTGGCTGTAACGCAGACGTAGTGCCATATCATAAAGGCGATCGCCACTCACTACTAAAGTTCCTCCTCGTTCGACTAATTTCTCTGTATCCACGTCCCAAATCCAGGATACATCAGTACCATCGGGCGTGCGATCGTTCAATACTAGCAGTGTAGTTTTATCTGTACTTTGAGTCACTACGCGAATTGTTTCATTAGTACCCACAGGATTTTTTGATAACAAAATCCGCACTTTTGTACCGTTAATTACTAAATCTTCAGCACGACCAAAAGCCGCTTGAAAGGTGTTAATAGTATCTCTAATTATTGCTTCATTAACTCCTAACTCTTTGGCTGCTGTTACTGCTGCCAAAGTATTGTATTTATTGTATAAACCAACAAGAATTTGCGACCATTCACTACTTTCAAGAGTTGGTTGGCTTTTAGTAAAACCACACTTGGGACAAGTAAAATCTCCCAAATGAGACAAGTAAACACCCTTGTAATCTAAGGAATGTCCACATCTGGGACAATAAATAGAATCAACAGCGTGAGGAATTGCTTCCAAATAATGTTCTGGTTCATTCAAGCCAAAAAATAACACTCGTTGGGGTAACTGCTGACCAAGGTTAGATAAAGTTGGATCGTCAGCATTAGGAATTACCACGGTTTCTGGTGGTAGGGTAGAAATAACTTTTGTCCAACGCTTACTAATTGTGTCTACTTCCCCATACCTATCGAGCTGGTCGCGAAACAAATTTAAACAAAGGATAATTCGCGGCTGGAGTGGAGTTAATACTTTCGGTACAATATTTTCATCAACTTCCAAAATAGCGTAGTCAGCATCTAGCCTACCGACTAAATTGGTATTTTCCAATAAAGCTGTCATCAAGCCATTTTCGAGATTTGCACCTGTAGAGTTATGAGTGATGCGGTAGCCTTGGTTTTCTAGTATCGTTTTTAAAAGCAGCGATGTAGTAGTCTTGCCGTTAGTACCAGCAATTAAAATCACTCCCTTTTTAACTTGCTGGCTTAGTAATTGTAAAAGTCTGGGTTCAATGCGACGAGCAATGGAGCCTGGTAATACACTAGCAGCACCTAGACGCAGCGATCGCACCCAAAATGTCACACTTTTGGCCACTGACACCGCGAAACCCAATCGCACTCTATCTATAAGTTCTATTGTGTTTTCCACATCTGTACCCTAATCTTCTGGCGGTTCCTAATTGAAAGTTTTGAGTCACAAATTTAATTTTGTGAGTTTAGCGAATCCTAGCTTAAAAAGCCAGTCATCAAAAATTAAAAATTTAAAACCTGGTTTTAGTAACTGTAGTATTCAACTTTCCTAAGTGGATTTGAAAAACATAAAGACGCTATTTTTTTGACTGGAAAGCCGATCTTACAAAAGTTTTTAGGAAACAGCGAGTAATAAGGTAATAAAGTTTACCTGTAGCTGAGTTAAAACTACATAAGATTATTTCAATTCAGGATGCCAAAAATGTAAAAATAAATACTCATTTTCTAAATAAAAATTTTTCTAACGTAATTATACAAAAAGTACAGAAAATGGTACTATCAGATTGATAAATAGAAAAAATATTTCTTAATAATGTTTTTTCTAAATAACCACGATTGAGAGATTGTTTAGAAAGTCGTTAAGTATACTTAAAACCCTCTCCAAACCTCTTTTTTACAGATTAAGAGGCTTTGAAACCCTCTTGAACTTGCGAGTTTTGAAAGCAATGCAGGTTAGGTTTGCAAAGTTTTAATGTTAATAACAATACTTTTCAACATTATCTCATTTATTAAATAGTTAAAGTCGACAAATTTGTGACAAAGTATTAGTAGAAGAAACTATGAATTTTTTCAAAGAATTGATCCTTGAAACTCCTTTAGAAGCACCAGCCCGCTCTTTGATAAAATTATTTCGTAAGAAGAAAGAATCAGAATGGAATTTAAGAATAAAACGAGATAGCGAGAACATAAAACTATTACTGCACAATATCTTGAGAACAGATTCAAACTGCGTAGATATCGGTGCTAATCAAGGAGAGTTTCTTACTCTTTTTAGTCAACTTTGCCCTTCAGGTGAACATTATGCATTTGAGCCTTTGCCGAAATTAGCACAAGGCTTGGTTGAAAATTTTTCGCATGTCAAAGTTTTCAATTGTGCCCTAAGCAATAGAGCAGGTAGAACTACATTTTATTGTGTTCCTGGATATGAAGCATGGAGCGGACTCCAAAAACAACATTACCCAGCAAAAGTTAATCCAGTAGAAATAGAAGTAGAAATCAAGCGTTTTGATGATGTAATCGAAGATAAAATCCAAGTGGATTTCATTAAGATTGATGTGGAGGGTGCAGAGTTTGAAGTTCTACAAGGGGCAGAATTGACTATAAAGCGGTGCAAACCAACAATTCTTTTTGAACACGCAAAAATTCATAACCAGGAGTATGGAACAACACCCGATATAATTTACGATTTCTTGGCTGACACATGTGGTTTAGAGATCCTAGAGTTACAAATGTCTAGAGTCTTAACCAAGGAGCTATTTTGTGACATATATGAATCTTCGTTTGATTCAAATTATGACAGAAACGCTCAAACAAATTTTATTGCACGGCCTCGTTGAGAATTCCTTTTTATGGACATCTTGCAAAATTGAGTTGCTCATAAATATATTTTAATCCCGATCTATTAGGACTAGTATTTAATTTTTGAAATATACGTAGGGGAGCCAGTGCATTGCTTTGGTTACCAAAGTTGTAGCAACTGGCGTTGTGTTAGCGCAGAAAGTACGGCACTAGAAGCTTGGAATAGTGCGTTACGCTGTGCTAATAGACCCTAAAAGACTACTGAGATTTTTTCAGAAATCAAATATGATTCCTATATTACTCCGTAAATTTTATCGGGCTTTATTGGGGTTTTTAGTAATTAGCCCTAGCCTTACAGTAGATTGGATTCTTAATTCAGCCACTAACAATTTTTACCACTTAATTTAGTTAATTATTTTCCCCTTGGAGCTTATCTGTGGAGGAGTTTTTACTGCAAGGAATCTTAGCCATAATACCAGCCTTTAGCAAGAGATGATCTCACTAGTACAACATCAGTACTGAGTGCGTTCAAAAGAAAGAATATTTATACTGCAAGCTTTTTATCCATTTAGGATGGTAAATTTATTTCCCCCATGACGTACTAGGCGTTATCTTAAAAAATAGTGCGCGGACGTAATTATATATCCAGCCCAGTTTGCCGATTTCAGTACAACTCACGACAAGTAGTAGCTTGCAAGGTTTCTTTTGATGAATAGCACAAAGTTTCTTTTTTTACATAAAAAAATTACTGGCTGGCAAAAATTGCTGTCCAAATGCTTGTTGTTGGTTGTTTGTCTGTTCATTATAAGTATGCAAACTGCATATGCTGGTCTCAATGATGATAGATATGATGGCAACATGTTTGTCGTTTATGCTGGTAATGGTTCATTGGTTCCTCCCAGACAAACACTCGCACAGTCTTTAGCAGAACATAAACCTGTATTTTTGGCGTTTTATGTGGATGACAGCAGCGAGTCAAAAAGATATGCCATTTCCATTTCACGGGTACAAGAATTCTACGGTCGGGTAGCAGAGATTATCCCTATTAATGTAGATACTATCCCGCCCAAAGAGACCTACGACCCTAGAGAACCAGGATATTATTACTCTGGGAGTGTTCCTCAAGTTCTGGTCTTTAATCAATCAGGTGAGGTCGTTTTGAATAAGAAGGGTCAAGTACCTTTTGAAGAGATAGACGATGAATTTCGCAAAATATTTGATTTATCACCACGCACTGAAACCGCACAGCTAAAGCGACGGGCTTTCAATGAGTTCAGCAGTGAGTTAGCTAAATAACTTCTAGGGTAGACCAAATTGGTCTGCCCTAATTTTTAGTGCTATCTGTTACTGCATTTCTTCCGATGCCAAAGCATAATAAGTAGAAGGCAGAAGGCACAGAGCAAAAGACATAACGTAAAATCTCCTCAACAAGCTGATTTTACTTGTCTTATTTAAGATTTCATTATGTCCACCTACTTTTTTAAATATTCTGTATTAACGAGTTAGAAACTTAATTCACAGTCTATAGTTCATAGCAAATGCCTAATGCCCACTTGACCTGAGCTACTTGTACCGAGCGGACTTGTATTGAGTTTCGACTACGCTCAAATCGAGCGTTCGCGTAGCGTCTCCGTTAGGAGAAGTCGAGATTCAACTACCGCAAAGCCGAAGTAGCCGAGGTAAGCCGTTCTCGTAGCGTCTCGCAGAGAAGGGATGCCCAATAACCAATGTCTAACTAAAGTGTATTCTGATGTCAAAGGTTTACACCACCCAGGAACTAATCCAAATTTTGGCAGATGAGCGCCAAGCTTGCCTTAATGGAAAACGCCTAAAATTAGAAGTAACAGTTTCTGGTAATCCCGTAATTGACCAGTTTATCAAAACTGATGGGCTACAACAATTTACTGCCTATCAAGATTTCAAAGCTGCAATTCACGAGTATCAAAGAGAAAATGAAGTTTCAGGTATTATCTGGCGCAAGGTTACAGTCAAAGGTAAAAGTTTGGATTATCCCGAAGTCCATACTGAATTAATCGCCCTTATTAGTGACTTAGAAGTATTAAAAGCTGCTAAAAATTCTATTTTGGAATTTTGGTATGAAGTCACTATGGAGATGGATTTGTACTTGAGTTTCAATAATAGTAAACAACACCAACAGATTGTCACACCTGATGTAGAGAGAATTGCTCACAGAACAGAATGGGCAAGTTTGTGTAAGTGGGAAAATTCTAGCTTTTTGGAAATAATTTTGCAGCTAGGGTGGGGTCAACCAGAAGAAGCCTATTATAAACGAGGAAGACCGCGATCGGGTAGTGAATATATTCATGCAGTCAATCCTGGGAATCGTCCCATTGGTTGATTGATATAGCAATCCTAAATCATTCGTGAGAGAGAATATCCCCCACTTCTCAAAGGAGCTGGGGATATGTGACTTTCAGAAGTCTGTTCTAATATTTTACGGTTTACCGAACACAATAATTCGAGTAAACCGTAATTTTTACCGTACCTAACATGGTGCGGTAATCATCAATTTATTGGTGCTAAAAACCGAATTTACAGCAGTTTAAATCATACGTAACATTGAAATTAAGCACAGAGCCAAGTGCAAAACTAATTAAACAAAACTAATTAATGGGAGGAAGAGTTATGACATTAGTTCGTTGGAATCCTTGGAGAGAAATCGACACTCTACAACGTCAAATCAATAACTTATTTGAAGACAACAGAGTACCGTCTGGATTGGTGGACAGAGATTTTATCAAAGTTCCAGCTGCGGAACTAAAAGAAACTGATAATGCCATTTATCTGAAGCTAGAACTACCAGGAATCGATGCTAAAGATCTAGATATTCAAGTCACTGAAGATGCTGTTCACATTAGCGGTGAGCGGAAGTCTGAAACTAAAACCGAAGAAAATGGGACTACCAAGACTGAATTTTACTACGGTAAATTCCAACGTGTAATTCCTTTATCTGCTCGGATTCAAAATACTAACGTTTCGGCAGATTATAAAGACGGCATCTTGCATCTGACACTACCTAAAACTGAGAAAGAAAAGAACAAAGTTGTCAAGGTTAATCTCTAAAACCTGCTGCTTAATCAGTAGACCTCTTGCAAAAGTGCTTTTTGCAAGAGGTGGGAAAAGGGAAAAGGTTAAAGGGGAAGTTGGGGTCCCCTTTGGGGATAAGGGGCGGGGGAAAATACAAAACCTTTCCCCCTTTTCCCGACTTCTGCAAGAAGTCTAGTGGCGATCGCACACTCTACCTCCTTTGGTAGATTGACATAGCCAAAAGCTCAGTTCTGAGATTGACTGGGCTTTTGTTGTCAAAATTATCTGTATATTAGAACTTTCGGAAGTGTCACAAAAATAAAAACTTTTAGTTTGTAGTGAGGACTACCCTACGGGAACGCAACTCTTAGAGAGGCTCCGCCAACAGCCCTGATTTTGAGGACTAAAGTCCTTCTTTGCTTTCATAAAGCTTGAGCAGAGGTAAACCTCTTTTGGGAACACTGCTAAAAAAAAGTTGTCTGATATCGTCTGATAGATATGAAAAGAAAAAACTCAAGACTCCAAGAATTGTTGATATTAGCGCCAGTTTCAGAGGAAAACCGATAAAGATCGAGACCAATGTTAAAAGCATAAATATCAGACTGCAAATCTTACAAAACATTCGGATTTTTTCTATAAAAATTACAGAATTACGACAACTAGGACAATGCTTTGTATGTCTATGCCATCGGTCGTAAAGTTGTTCATCATTTAATTCTTTTACACTCCCTTCTACACACCCTTCCCACGAAGGCCTACCTCCAGCAAATTCATCTAGCCATTTTCTAAAAGTTATAATGCCTACATCAGCAGGAGAAGGCATAAAGTATGCACGTTGCCATTTTTTGTCTAATGATAACTGATTCACTTCTTGGGAGTGCATAACTGATAAATCTTGATCGCTTAGCTTGTATGCAGATAAGTGCTGTAACCCAGTTTGCAAATCCTTAGGCATAATCTCCAACAAAAAGTTCCTTTTAACGGAATTTCCATCAGAAATAAACTTGCCAATGTACCTACAGAAACCTGGTTGTGTAGGTACAAAATACAACTGGAATAAATTAGTTTTTCCGTTGGGATAGCGGTATATTGTAGTGTTACAGGAAGGTGGAGTAAACCTCCGCATAGCTTCCATATCTTTGTTGAAAAGATTGTATCCTTGATGTTTAAGAGTAAAACCTCCTTCAGCCGATATTTCTCCAACAGCTGCAAAATCTTGCATAGGTACAGCTGCTTGAGGTGAAAACAAACCTATTCCTTGATGAAGAAATTCTGCATGAGAAGGGTCAAAAGTACTTTCAACAGACACCGTATAACTAACTGGAACTTCTGTCATATGCCAGGGCGTGGAAGATATATCTAGTTCGCACTCAGGTATAGTAGCTGGTTGCTTTGAATTACAATCTTCAAAGGCTGTTGAAGTATCATCTGGCCAGACCCAAAGTAATCCTTGAATAACTTGTGTGGGATATGTAGTTATTCTCGATCTTAAACTATCGCAAGCAGTTACTTCTGCTTCACTACCAGTCAACATGGGGATAAAAGTACATTTCCCGTCTCCATTAAAACACCAACCATGATGTCTACACATCATGGTTCCATCTTCAGTGATACTTCCCATAGATAGCCGCGCCAACTTGTGAGGACAAACATCATTCATCACTATCCATTTTTGATTTTTGTCTCTCCAAATCACCAACTTTTTTCCCAGAAGAGTCACTGGTGTCGGATTACAAGTATCCAAGTAGCTTAACGGACTAATTGGATACCACTGCTTAGTCCATGAAAACTGAGTTGTCATCATAACAAGTACAAGAGTAATCGACAATAACTAGAGATTTTATTTTAACGATAATCTCTAGCAAAAATCTATATTGGTATTTCAATGATAAATTCTGTACCCTCTCCTAGTGTAGAAATGCAGCTTAATTGACCACCATGTTTTTCGACCACAATTGAATAGCTAGTTGACAATCCCAAACCTGTACCATGACCTATAGACTTCGTGGTAAAAAATGGATTAAATATCTTATTTTTAACTGACTCGCTTATCCCTACACCATTGTCTGCAATGCTGATTAATACCTTTTTTTGATTGCATAATTCAGTCCGAATGACAATAGTAGGTTGACGATTAGATTGTAATTCTTCAAAGGCATCAATAGCATTATTGATAATATTCATAAACACCTGATTAAGAGCAGAAGCATAACAATTAACTAAAGGCAATTGACCATACTTTTGAATGACTGTAATCTCTGGATATTTGCTATTATTTTTCAGGCGATGCTGCAAAATTAAAAGAGTACTATCAATACCAGAATGAATATCTACTGGTTTAATTTCTGCTTCATCCAATCGAGAAAAATTCCGTAGTGACAGCACAATTTGACGAATGCGGTCTGCTCCCAATTTCATTGATGATAATAGTTTTGGTAAATCATCTAACAGAAATTCTAATTCCATATCGGCAATTTTATCTCTAATCTCTGCTAATGGTTTTGGATAGAATTGCTGGTATAAACTATTTAATTCAATTAAGGATGTAACGTATGCACTCGCAGGTTCCAAGTTGCCATAAATAAAATTAATTGGATTATTAATTTCATGAGCAATTCCAGCAACTAGCTGACCCAATCCAGACATTTTTTCAGATTGAATTAGTTGCGCTTGAGTGGAATAAAGTTTTTCTAGTGTTGATTCTAATTGAGTGCAATAATGGTTTAGTTCCTGGGTGCGTTCTTTGACTTTTTGCTCCAGAGTATGGGAATAATCCTCTGATTGGCGATAAAGTTGGGCATTTTCTAAAGAAATTGCGGCTTGAGTAGTAAGGAGATTGAGAACTTGTAGGCGATCGCTTGTAAATACTCCTGCTGTCAGGTTATTTTCTAAATAAAGGATACCAATCAATTTTCCTTGGTTGATGATGGGTGTACACAAAATACTTTGGGGTTGCTGCTGTTGAAAATAAGGGTCAGATGCTAAGGAAATTTTAACTATTGCACGATCGATAACTAAGGTTTCACTGGTACGAGAGACATAGTTAATTACACTCACAGGAATATCTGGACTTAATTCTATGGGTATGGATGGCTGCAAAGTGCTATGAATCGTTGTGTTAGTTGCCTTTAATTTTGCGGTTGCTTCTATAGTTAAACTGTTATCTTTGGATAACATCAAAACACATTTATCCGCACCTACATTTTCGATGATTACTTCCATGAAAATTGATAACAATTGCTCGAGCTTAATTTCACTTGATAATGCTTGAGAAGCTTTAGAAATAGTTGCTACATCTAGACTTTGGGAAATACTTTTACTATTAGAAAAGAGAGTTTGAGAAGCAAAGCTGACAATAGTATTGTCTAAATTAAGGCTGCTTTGTGACTGTTGGAGTATGGTTGCTAATAATTCGGGATAGCGTTGTTCTAAGTCTGCAATTTTAGCTTTTGCTCCCCAACGAGCATAGCCGTAGTAAGCATTTATGATATGAATTTGAGCAAATTGCTTTTTACCCCAATCAAGATAGAATTTAGCTGCTAATTCATTGCTGATTGCTTCTTCGTGGATGTAGCCGTTTTCTTGAGCCAGCTGAATGGCGCGATCGTACATTTCAATGGCATCTAGTTTATGATCTAAAACCCGATGCCGTTCCGCCTCAAGCAAATACCACTTATGGAGATAATTCATGGGAGCGTGCTGTGCCCATTGCTGTAGAGTTGTTTGATGGGTTTCTACATGGATCATAATTTCAGCTTGCGTCTGTTCTGACTGTGTGGAGAAAATTGCCAAGTATGTCAGAACTGCATAGAAATGGAAAATGGGAACACAAACCATTCCCGATACTGCCATCAAATACTGTTTGGTTTGGGAGATATAGTCTAGGGCAGCTGCGTAATTGCCGAAGTTGTAGGCAAGTAGTAGTTTGTAGATATAAACTTGAGCGATCGCAGTTAGTTCATTATCCTGATGGTGCTTGGGAATCATCACCGTTTCATCGTATGCAGTGCCAATTAAGTAATGTGGTTCACTCACCGTTTTCCTCAAGTTCTGCACCACTTCCTGTTTCATATCCAAATAAATCTGGGCCGAATATTGTTTGGTTTGTGCCAAAGCAGCAATATAACCTGCTATTTCTGATTCCCAACTATCCAGTTCTACCCCAATTAAGAATTTGAGATCGAAGTAACTAGCTATGTTGTAGCTAGCGTAGAGAAAATCACCAGTTTCCATACCCGCAGCATAGCCACACTTCAGCGTCAGTATCGCTGCTCTCATATCTTCCTGCCGATGCTGAATAAAGCACCCAAACAAAACCATAATCATCGACTTGAATTTCTGGGCATTGAACTGCTCCAGCAAGGAGAGTCCCAATTTCCCAAAAGCATAAGCTGTTTCGACTTCCCCGAAAAAGGCACACAGCACCATACCGTAACTTGCATACCCCGCAGTTGATGCGGGTGTATTGCCAAACTGGAGTGATAAACTTACCATTGTTGCGCTCAACAAGGGCAATAAACCTGGCATTCCCTGGAGAATGGATGGCAATAAGATTGCTAACAGTTGCATAGCTGCCTGAGTTGTGGGATCGGTCACGATGGGCAGATCGCTCAATTCCTCAATCCGTCTACCCTGGAGTTGGCTGACAAGGGTTTGTATGGCTTTGCCAGTCTTGGCTTCGTCAGGTTCGTTAGGTAATTCAACCCCCAATTGCCGTAGCGCCTCTCTACCCACTGCGATCGCCTCTAGCATTTGGCTTTGAGCTGTCTGGGCAGCGATTTGAATTTCGTAAATTTTGATTTTGTCTAAAATTGTCTGCGCTGATTGCAACACCAACCCAGCTTGCTGTTCCATACTTTCAAAGTCAGCATTCAAATAGGCAACTTCCGCAGCAGCAATATAGAGATTTAGGGTTAATTCATACTGATTTTGCCAACAGTTTGCTGTGAGTAGCTCAATCCCCGTTTGCAAATACACCCTTGCTGCTGCGTAAGCTGTAGAATTTCTCGCCTTGACTCCAGCTTTTAAGTTAAGTTGAGCTAAGACTTGGCGATCGCTTGCTTCAGTAATTAACGCTCGTCCTAAATTTAAATGAAGGACAATATCAAACAGTTTTTCCTCTTGATTCATCTCGGATAAATTTTCTCGGAGTAACTGCCCGATTTTCAGATGAGTTGCTGTTTTCTGGTTATCAGGAATCAGTAAATAGGCTGCTTGTTGTACTCGGTCATGTAAAAATCTATAAGTAACTGTCATTTGTTCGCTATTTTCTAATGAAATTAGCGCTTCGCCTTCCCGCAGAGTTTGACCAGATGAATCATGATAAAATTTATAAACATCAGTAATCGGTAAAATCAACCCTTCTTGCAATGATTTCCATAAATCAGCAGCTGTTTCTACCTCTGATTGTTCTAAAACAATTGCCAAAGTAGATAAATCAAACTGATTGCCAATACAAGCTGCTAACTTCAGGACATTTTGTGTAGAGGATGGTAGTTTTTCTAATTGCAAGGCCATAAACTCAACGACATCATCTGTAAGCGCCTGTTGACTAACTTGTGTAATGTCACATTCCCAACAGCGTGACTCAAAGTTAAATTTAATTAGCCTATCTTGATACAATGCCTTGATAAATTGTGTAGTAAAAAATGGATTTCCTTGAGTTTTTTGATAGACTAATTTAGAAAGAGATAATGCCAATTTTTCTGAACATTTAAGTGTATCAGCGACTAATTGATTTACTTGCCTTTGATTTAGTGGTTCTAAAGTAATCGTATTAATCTTTGCTTGGGTTTTGGCAATTTCATTCAAAGTCAACATTAAAGGATGGGCAAGGTTGACTTCATTATCACGATATGCACCAATTAATAAAAGATGACCTGTATCAGTCATTAACAACTCTATTAACTTCAGCGATGCCGAATCAGCCCATTGCAAATCATCTAAAAACATCACTAATGGATGTTCTTTACTAGTAAACACTTGGGTAAATTTTTGGAATATTAAATTAAATCTATTTTGTGCCGCAGTTCCTAATAATTCTATAGCTGGTGGTTGTTGGCCAATAATTTTTTCTAATTCCGGGATGACTTCAATAATTACCTGTCCATTTTCCCTGACAGCCTGTAATATTTTACTTTTCCATTGCTGAATTTGAATATTACTTTCTGTTAAAAATTGCCCAATTAAATCCCGAAATGCTTGTACAAATGCCGAAAAGGGAATGTTACGTTGAAATTGGTCATATTTCCCTTTGATAAAATAACCGCGTTGTCGCACAATTGGTTTATGAACTTCGTTGACAACTGCTGTTTTACCAATACCAGAAAAACCAGCTATTAGTATCATTTCTACCCCCCTTAGTCCCTCAGCGGATTCAGGGGGGTTAGCGACTCTTTCAAATGCTTGGAGTAAGGTTTCTACTTCGGCTTCTCGTCCGTAAAGTTTCTCAGGGATGATGAAGCGATCGCACACATCCCTACGCCCAACCTCAAAAGCCTGAATCTTACCAGTTTCTTGTAGCTGATGTAAGCAATTTTCTAAATCAAATTTCAATCCTAATGCACTCTGATATCTGTCTTCAGCATTTTTCGCCATCAATTTGCTGACAATATCGCCAAGGACTTGAGGTATCTCTTTTTCCCTTAAATTTGGTGCTGGTCTAGCAATGTGAGAATGTAGCAACTCCATCACATCTTTTGATGTAAATGGTAACTCTCCTGTGAGCAATTCATAGAAAGTTACACCCAAAGAATAGAAGTCAGTGCGGTAGTCAATTCCCCTGTTCATTCTTCCTGTTTGTTCTGGGGATATATAAGCGAGTGTTCCTTCTAAAATGTTGGGACTGATAATAGTTTGAGTTTCTCTTGGTAATAAAGATGCAATACTAAAGTCAATTAATTTAACTTCTTTACTTTCGGGATTAATTAAAATATTAGCGGGTTTAATATCTTTATGAATAATTTGCTCTCGGTAGAGTATGTCTAAGGTATCGCCTAGTGCGATCGCTATTTCTAAAAACTCTTGTAAAGACTCGACATATCGTGTTTGGTCAAAGGCAAAATAATCTTTGAGAGAAATCCCCCCAAAGTCTTCCATTACTAACGCATAACCATTTTGATATGCCTCTAGGCTATAGGTTTGGATGATTTTGGGTGAGTTCAGATTTTTGGCGATGGTGTATTGATTGCGAAATTGCACGAGTTCGCCCAAACCCGGATAAGGATTTTTCAGTAGTTTGATCGCTACACGTAATGAGTCAATTTCTCGATATCCTCGATAAACCAGGGTTCTCGAACCATTGTAGATTTCTTCAGTTACGTGGTATCCGGGAATACTGACCATGCTGCTAAATTTTGAAGGCTTGCAAATTTAGTGTTCCCAAATGCTTAACGGCAGTTTTATCTTAGAGATTGAGTAGGGCGGTTACAAGTGGGGAATCCCAGTAACCATAGCTGTTTTAAGTAGCAAATGAGCCGGTGAACTAATACAGAACCTTAACAAGCCCACTGTATCGTCAAAATCCTGGACTAGACTATAACTACAGACCAACAATCACAGGAAGAAGTATGATGAGCGATCGCGACTACACACTAATCATTGATAAAAGCGGTAGTATGTCCACACCCGATCAGGTGGGTGGTAGAAGTAGATGGGAAATAGCACAAGAGTCTACACTCGCTTTGGCAAGGAAAGCGGAACAATTTGACCCCGATGGCATCACTGTTTACGTGTTTTCTGGTAAATTTAAACGCTACGACGATGTTACATCAGCCAAAGTCACACAAATATTTCTCGAAAATGACCCCTCTGGAACCACAAACTTAGCAGGTGTACTCCAAGATGCAACAAATAATTACTTTCAACGTAAAGCTGCTGGTAAAACCAAACCAAATGGAGAAACAATTTTAGTAATTACTGATGGTGAACCAGACGACCGCAAAGCTGTATTTGAAGTCATCATTAATGCTACTCGTCAAATGGAGCGTGATGAAGAATTGGCAATTTCGCTCATCCAAGTAGGTTCAGATGCCCAAGCAACTAAGTTTCTCAAAGCTTTAGATGACCAACTGCAAAGTGTTGGTGCTAAATTCGATATTTGCGATACAGTCACTTTAGATGACTTAGAAGAAATGAGCCTTGCAGATGTATTAAGCAAAGCCATAACTGACTGATACAGCAGAATTATTCAGATGTAACACACGTTATATATCTGATTTTCACTTATTGATTCTGTACTTCAGCTAGTTGTAAACTGCTTGTTGTAAGACTTAATTTTGTAAGCTTTATCTCATAAATCATCAGGGTTTTGAGAAATATTAGCCTTCGTACAGAATTGATTGATAATTGAGAAATTTTTAGTAACCACTTGGGGAAATTATAAATGCTAGAAAATCGTGATTACACCTTAATTATTGACAAGAGTGGCAGCATGTCAACCCCAGATACAAAGGGTGGTAGAACCAGATGGGTAGCATCACAAGAATCTACTTTAGCTTTAGCTAGTAAATGTGAGCAATTTGACCCAGATGGCATCACTATCTATCTATTTGCTGGGAAATTTAAGCGCTATGACAATGTGACATCCAGTAAGGTATCACAAATCTTTCAAGAAAACGATCCTTCTGGTACAACTGACTTGGCAGGTGTATTAAAACACGCAACTGATGATTACTTTCAACGCAAAGGAGCCGGTCAAACTAAGCCAAATGGTGAAACAATTTTAGTAGTTACTGATGGTGAACCAGACGATCGCAAAGCAGTGATGAAGGTCATTATTGAAGCTTCTCGTCGAATGGATCGAGACGAAGAATTAGCTATTTCTTTCATTCAAGTCGGTAAAGATCAGCAAGCTACCCGTTTTCTCAAAGTTTTAGACGATGAACTCCAAGGAGCTGGTGCTAAGTTTGATATCTGTGACACAATCACTATGGAAGATATGGAAGATATGAGTTTATCAGAAGTGTTACTCAATGCTATTAATGACTAGCATAATTTTGGGTAATTCGTAATTTCTAATTCCACTAGAGCAAGGGTTTTATCGATTCTTTGTAGATGATTTATTGATGCCTCTCGGCAAAATTAAAAATTGAAAAATCTTTTTGTTGTGCCATTTTGAACAAATACCACATAGAATGTCGATTTTCTTTTTATAGGACTTGTAAAAATGGATTCGATTGATAAGCTGTTAGCTGAACTCAAAACTGAATACGAACAAGTACAACCTCAACAACAACCAAAATCAACCACATCCCAATCGTTTATTCCAACATCACCAAAATCAGCATCTTTAATCGATAATCTTTTGGCAGAAGTGAAGGCTGATTTTGTCGAAAAGGATGTTGCAGAGGAATTGAAAAGACAGCAACAGCTAGAACAGGAAAGAATTCAACAAGAACAACTCAAGGCTAAACAACTAGAGGCTTTAAAAATCGAGGCCAAAGAATGGCTAGCTAAAGTAGATCCTTTCTCGTCTGAAGGACTTTGGTTTGAAAGATTTGCTGAAAGTTATTCCTCAAAATTAGAGGCTGCAATTGAATATTTACGAAGCAATTAAGAAGAGAATCTTTGTCAAGTCTAGCGTTGTATTGAGATTTATGCTAAGCCATTTCTGAAAAAGGTGGCACTAATCACATATTTATTTATCTTGTACATAAAGAGTTAATTGGGATTTTCATTATCGCTTCTTGAGCTACTGCTTTCACTACATTAATACTTACAGAATTTCCTAGTTGGTAATAAGCTTTATTATCATTATGATGAAGTATAAAGCTATCAGGAAAACCTTGCAGTCTTGCTCCTTCTCGCGGAGTTAATCGCCGCACTCTGTGATTATGATAAACTCCCAATCTATTGGCATCACTCGCAACTAACGTTACCGAAATCTTATTTGGATCGATAAATTTATAAACTTCAAATGAAAAGTTACCTGATAGAGGTTTATATTTATTATTAATCAGTTTTAGATATTTTTTAGTAACGAGTGAATTTAAAATTTCTCGCAGTTCAGAATGTTCAAAAAAACTAGCGATTTGTTCTTGAGTTAATAATTTACCATCTTGTTCTTGTCCAAATTCTTTATTCCGTCTCTTCAAGATGAAACGATTCATTAATTCAATTTCTTCACTACTACACTCACCGCGCAATCCTAAATCCCAAGAGTGAATAGAATTTCCACCACGATAATCAATCAGCCTGACTCCATGTAAGCGATTTAAATCATTATTAAATATTCGTTTCAAAGCATTGACAAACTCTGGGGAACAATCGTACTTTTCCTCTGGATTTTCTTCCAAAATATCGCCAACAGTCACAGATTTTTTCGTAGGATAAAACAAAGATAATTGCTGAGGGTTATATGAATGAGAATCTTTTGGACCTAAATCAGAAATTAATTTAAAATTAGGGGAAGCGTTTAAAATACCTACCAGATAAATACGGACACGATTTTGTGGTAAGCCAAAGTTTGCACTATTAAGTAAAAAAGCATCAAAACTATAACCTCTTTTTTTAATTTCATGCTTAATAGTTGCTAGTGTTTGCCCTCGATCGTGATTGTAAAGCCCTCGGACGTTTTCAAAAATAAAAGCTTGTGGTTTATAGCTATCAAGTAATCTGGTTATTTCAAAAAATAGTGTGCCTCGTGTATCGCCAAACCCTTCTTTTTTGCCAGCATGAGAAAAAGACTGACAAGGAAACCCAGCTAATAAAAATTCATGTTCTGGTAGTTTCTCAATTAATCGAATATCACCTAAAGGTGTTTGACCAAAGTTTTTTTCATAAACTAATCGAGCATCTGAATTGATTTCGCTGCTGAAAACGCATTCACTTTCTATATTTAAAGAATCAGCGGCCTGTTCAAAAGCTAATCTAATTCCCCCTATTCCTGAAAATAAATCAACAAATTGAATTTTCTGCATAGCATTTTTATTTTAAATGTGTGAAATACAAACCATTGTAGGGGCACAATATATTGTGCCCCTACTCATATAAATTATTCAATTGAAAACCGCTCTAAGTTACCTTATAATTTTCTAGTTTGCTTTTACCCGCGCCTGTTTTACCATTGCAATCAGAGTTTGATGAGCATCTTCTGCATTAGCTAAGACACGATCGAATTGAATACGAACTGGCAGAGTTTCTCCATTCACTTGAGCTGTTAAATCCATACCATGTGCATCAATTGACAGCATTTCGGCTGCGATCGCATCTGTTACACCACCAAAAGCTTTAGCATAAAGAACTACAGCTTCAGCATGATCCTCATTCATGTGGTTACAAATGCGTGAACTAATATCAGCAGAAAAATCATTAGACATTGTGAGATTGAAGAGTTATGTAGCAACAGCTTAAATTCTAGGCTAACAAAGTAGATTGAGCTTACTGGTTTTGAAATTGTTACAAAAAGTATTGGCTGTAATATATCGCTATCATCAGTCAACTTTATTCATTGCTGGAATAATAATTAAATTAAAATTAAACTTTAAATTAAAATAAAACTTATCCAGTAATTTCACCTGTTCTTGCGGAAACCAGACAGCTTAAACTGTAGCAGAAGTGTTAGCCAAAATTCCAAATTATCGCAGCTAAGAGACAATGAGCGAAATTAACCCCAGACGAATTGTAATTGGGGATGTACATGGTCATTATGAAGGTTTAATGACATTGTTGGAGGCGATCGCCCCCACATCAGAGGATCAAGTGTATTTTCTGGGAGACTTAATCGATCGCGGACCTCACAGCGCACAAGTAGTTAATTTTGTCAAACGAAATAACTACGCCTGTTTGCTGGGAAATCATGAGCAGATGTTATTAAGCATTTTGACTGATGAAAGGAGTTGTTCCCCAAAGATGCAAGCATGGCTGTACAGTGGGGGGCAAGCTACCGTAGCTAGTTATCACGAGGCAACAATTCCTGATGACCATCTAGATTGGTTTAAAACTTTACCTACATATATCGACTTAGGGGATATTTGGTTAACTCATGCTGGTGTTGACCCTTTAAAGTCAGTGAGCGAACAAACAGCCGAGCAACTGTGCTGGATAAGAGAAGAATTTCACAGTATTAAAAAGCCTTACTTTCCCGATAAACAAATTATCATCGGTCACACCATTACCTTTACCCTACCGGGTGTTTCTCCTGGACAACTCGCACAAGGACAGGGATGGCTAGGGATAGATACTGGTGCTTATCATCCCCGCAGTGGCTGGTTGACTGGACTGGATATTACAAATCAGTTGGTTTATCAAGTTAACATTTTTAGAAATTATCTTCGTGCCTTGCCCTTAGAAGATTTAGCGATCGCAGTTGATCCAACCAAAATCAAAGTTGCCCGCCACAATTAGAATTAGGATGCTCACTCGATCGTTGACCTCAAGACCTCACTAATGGTCGAATATTGGCTCTATAACTAACATTATCCAAACCATAACTTCCATTACTAGGTTGAGAGTCAATTGCACGTCTGAGGGCAGCAATGCGATCGCTTGTTCCAGGGTGGGTACTCAAAAATGTCGGTGTAGAACCACCTTTTTTCAACAACTTTTGCATAAAAGAAACCATTGCCGACTGAGCATAACCAGTACGTGTCAAAGTCCGTAGTCCTCTTTGATCGGCCTCAAATTCGTTTTGACGACTACGTGGTAAGTCTCGCGCTAACTGTACACCAATTTGCACTGCTGAATTACGATCTAAGCCAGCTGCTGTTAATAAACCACTTTCGAGAGCTTTTTGCTGCATCTGTTTGACTACGTGTTTTCCGCCAATGTGACCAATTTCATGGGCGAGTACACTTGCTAGTTCCGCTTCATTGTCTGCGGTTTTCAGTAAACCCGTATGGACATATACATAGCCTCCTAAAGTAGCAAAGGCATTAATAGAGTCATCCTGAACTATCTGAAAAGTATAGGGAAGATTGGGGCGATCGCTATTGGCTGCTAAACGCCGCCCAACTTGTTCCACATAGCGATTAACTTCAGGATCGCGGTAAAGCTTAACTTCACTCCCCACTAATTCCTGATTGATTTGTTTACCAAGATCGACTTCCTGACGAGGTGATATATTAGAAAGCTGAAATGCCTGGACTCCTTGGAGTAAAAGGGGCAAGAAGTCTAAAGTTCTTCCAGGCATGGGTGTACCCAAGCACAGACTCAAAGCGACTACTACTGAAATTAGTGGATAAAACCAGCGACGCCGCCAGATACGATAATTTACAAAAAAACCTTTCCAATTCAACATAATCTGTACTGAAAATAATTTTGAGAGAACGTAAAATGATAAGACAAATTATGAGACGGATTTAGAGTATTCTAAGTTGCATTGTTAGCTTAAAACCAAATGGGTTATTATACAACTAATCCTTAAGCAAATATACTGAACTGGGAACGGCTCACGATTCCCTCTAGAGATAGGCTTAAACAAAAATTTTTGCGTTGGCTAGCGCGGCTTGAAACTTACTAACTCGTGATAAACTGTCGCATAACCGCAACACCCAGCCACTTTGAGTTATTAATAAACAGGGAAAATTGCCGTTTCCATTGAAAACCTTCTTGCTACAATCAATTACTTGGCTATTACCTAGGAAATTTTTTATGACTATTTTAGATTCAAAAGGTCGTTTGTTCGGCAAAATCAACCTCCTAGATTTAGGTGCTGTGCTGGTAATTCTGCTAGTTTTATTTGGCATATTTATCTTTCCTGGCACTTCTGGTTCTGTTGCCCAAGTTGGTGCAAAAACAGTTCCCATAGAGGTAGATTTAGTAGTACGTGGTTTGAATGTACGTGACCCCGAACAATTATTCAATAACGGATTAAAAAAAGGCGGTAAAACTAATGTGATTATCCGCAATCAACCCTATGGAGAGATTGAGATTAAATCAATTCAACAGCTAGCCAGAACAGTTAATGTTTCCCAACCGGATGGTTCCGTTAAAGAATTGCCCGATCCAAAAACCAACAATTTTAGTACCGATTTGCTTTTGACTTTAGATGGCAAAGCCCAAGTTACCGAGAGTGGGCCAGTTCTTGGTAACAGTAAAGTTAAAATTGGGATGCCATTTGAGTTAGAAGGATTTAACTACAACTTCAATGCCACTGTCATTGATGTCAGATTAAAAGATAAATAGTATTTGTGGGATTGACAATCCAGAATTCAGAATTCAAAAACTATAACGCTTAAAAAAAATCAAGCCTTAATTAGGAGGTTTGATTTTCTGATTATTTGGAATTCTGACTTCTGAATTCTTGGATTAATTAAGCAAAGATAGATAAAAATCGGCGAATTAACCCAATTGTGACCGCTGGCAATTCTAACTGTGGCGTTAACCCCACATCTTCCAATTGTTGAAAAAATCGGATTGCTTGGGGATTGATTTCGGCGAGGCGACGACCAATTGAGGGACCTGTAAACTGGGATTTTTCTCCCCAAATAATGGCGGTGGGAGTGGTTAACTGTTGAATATAAAGGGATAAATCAAAGCACAAATCACCACGGACAAAGGACAGTGCTGCATACTCAGCATTAGTTTGTTGGGCAGATTGTAGATAAGCATCTACAATTTCTTCGTACACTCGATTAGACTGGGCAAATTGTCGTTGCTCTAAGAAAGCGCGAATACCACCACTGGTAGCAACTCCAGTACTGTATATCAAACGGTCAATCACGGGAACACTGACTAACTGAGCAAAAAAGCTCCGAGAATAGTCTTCGCCAAAGTCAGAAAGTCCTGCAGGAGTAGTCAGAATTAAAGACTTAAATAAATCAGGATGAGCGATCGCTACTCGAATTGTAAATGCTGCGGTCAGGGAAGAAGCGATCGTTGTTACTGCTCTGGTACAAGTCTGCTCAAAAAACTCCCGAATCGTTGTCAAATAATCGTCAATACTGTAACTTCGTGCTGGATGCTCAGATCTACCCCAACCAATCAAATCTGGTGCAATAATCCGATATTCAGCAGCAAAAGCCGGATAAACTTTCGACCACTCATAAGCAGAAGATCCACCCCCAAAGCCGTGTAGGAATACTAAGGTTTCGCGGTCGTCTTTGGCGGTCACATCGTCCTGCCAAGGCGATCCAGGGGCAGTATAGTACACCATTTTACCTAGTGAGGTCATTACGGAGCGTTGCTCAAATCCTATTGGCTGAAACATAAATATTTTTTTCACCTAGTGATTAGCACGGAGATGCAAAGACATGGGGACGCCAAGAGAAGTCTGAGGGACGGCTTTGGCTAATCAGAATTTCGGGGACAGAGAGAGTTCTTTGTCTTTGTTTGCGTCCCTACATCTGCTTTCTTTGGGTCTTTAGTTTTATTATCTGCCAACCAATTACTTTAAGACTTCTGGCCACCGTTAGATTAAGTAGATGTAAAATTACTGATTTTTTTGTAAATATTTTGTGATTCTTTTTTCACATAAGCCAGTAAGATTACGTTGTAAGTACTGTATTGCAAGGGTTTTCAATGGTAGCGAGTATCACTATGGGATGAATTCATATGAGTTTTTATGGTACTCTAGCAAGAAACTGATAAATAATTTTGAGCGTCGAGAATAGTCAAAACGCTCATTTAATAAGCTATTAATTTTAGTTCTGGATCTAAAAAGAATAGCTTTTGATATATTACTAATCTGATTATTCTCTAGGTAATGGTAAGGTGGAATGTCATGGTAAAGCAGGCTACTCTTCAATCAAATAAAGTACCAAGGATTGAAGACCCTAAATTTGCGCTTGACAACTTTAATATAGAAAATATAGAAAACCAAATTGCAACTTCATCTCGGCGTGGTCAAGTAGATTCAGGTATTGAGTTTGCCAAATTGACTCTACCTACTTGTATTTGTTTAGACTTGGAAGACTTAAAGTGTTTTGAAGCAGTAGAACGGCAGTATGAACGCTGGGGAGTCATTTTTCACAATTCTCTGGCAATACAGCCATCAAACCCAGCATTTCCAAGTCATTCAGGGCTAACAGTCTTAATGGGAGCGCCCAAAAGCGGATTTTTAGAAGCTACTTTCTTACGCCCTGTTAACTCAGTTAGCGCCTTTGTCACTAGTTCGCAGCGATTAGTGCTTTCCGCCTACGATCGCGATCGGCAACTTCTTGGACAAACTGTATTAGCAAGCGCTAATCTTGCCAATTCTGACTCAGGAATTTCCCCTAATACGTTATTATCCATAACTGTGAATAACATCCATAGTGTGACCTTCTGTGCTTTTGATGGTCAGTTCACCCTTGATGACTTTCGTTTTTGTCTTTAGACTTAAAACGTTAAAAACTCAGTAACAAAATTAAACTGAATCGCCCTAGTCCGGGTATTCTTTTAGAGTATATTATTCATCAATCTCCTGAAAGGTGCTAACTGGTCTGAGATTTCTAATGGCCTCGTATTTTTAGCAATTCGGGATGCTCGTTTGTTTATTTGTCTCTAATAAAACTTATACAATAGGTAGTTTCGTAATCAAGTAGGTAAACACTGTGGCACAGGCTTCGTCTTCTTGGCGACAATCGATCAACCAGATTCCCAACTGGTCGCTTCCAAAGATCGAGATAGGAGGAAGCTCAAAACAACAAACTTTCAAGCGCTTCTCTGGACCTGGAGGCTTTTTGGGGTTCCTGACAATTGTTGTTGCGATGCTGTTGTGGAACTGGAAACTTTTATTAGCTCTCTTAATTGGCGTTGGAGTAATGGTATTGGTTTACTCAATGCAGGAGTGGGACTGGCAATTACGGTGGTGTAAAATACGTGAGTTTTTAAACAATTCAAACCGTCGTTTAGTTTTAGCAGTCATCAGTGGTGGTCTTGCTACTGTCAGCACTTACATGGCGGCGGCAATTTGGGTTGACTCCCCCAGTCCCTGGATTGCTGCTGGTGCGATCGCTCAAGGAGTGGGAACCCTTTTAACTTTAATTTTATTGGTATGGCAAATCGTCAACTTTTATGGAAATCGAGAAGAAGACCATCTCAATCGCTTATTAGTGAATTTAACAGAAAAAGATCCATTAAAGCGGTTAATTGCCCTACGTCAACTGACTAAATTGATCGCCCGTAAACGAGTTGATTCTTCAGTGCAGCAAGATGTAGTCCAATGCTTACAACTCCTACTGAGTCGAGAGGAAGAACTTGTGATTCGAGAGGCAGCTTTTAAAAGCTTACAAGCTTGCGATCGCCTACAAGCACTACCACCCAAAACAGCCACAACCTTCGTACCCGTCTCAGCAAAAATTAAACATCATATTTATTAGTTATTGGGTATGGGACAAGGGGACAAGGGGATAAACAAAACTCCTAACTCCTAACTCCTAACTCAGCATGGGCTAAACGCCCCGCTATCCATGTACAGCACGGGCTAAACGCCCCGCTATCGCTAACAGCACTCCTAGCCCCATACCCAATATCTATTTTCGAGATAGCTGTCCATTACGAACTTGTACTACTGGATGATTGCAACGCCGGACTAATTGCTCATCGTGGGTTGTAACAATCACCGTAGCGCCAAAGGAATTTAACTTTTGGAGAATTTGTATAACTTGCCAGGAATTATCTGGATCGAGATTTCCCGTTGGTTCATCTGCCAACAGCAGTGGTGGTGTGCTAACGATCGCCCGCGCAATACTTACCCGCTGTTGTTCTCCCCCAGACAGTTGATCTGGAAAGCAGTCAGCTTTATTCAGCAAACCTACCAGTTTTAATGTTGGCTCTAAACGCCGTTGAATTTCTTTACGGGTATACCCTTGAGCTTGCAGGACAAAAGTCACATTTTCCGCTACAGTCCGTTGAGTAATTAGTTTGTAGTCTTGAAATATAATGCCAATACGTCGCCGTAATAATGACAGGCGATCGCCCCTTAAAGCTGCTACATTACATTCATCAACAATAACTTCTCCCTGTGTCGGTAACTCCTGACCATACAGCAGTTTCAACAGGGTTGATTTACCAGAACCGCTTGGTCCTGTGATAAAAATAAATTCTCCCTTTTTAACCTCAAGATTCGCATTCAATAAGGCGTGACAACCATTAGTATAAGTTTTAGTTACAGATTGCAATTGCACCTTGGCAGGAGTATTACTAATGTGCTGTTGAGTTTCACTGTTCTCTCGCTCAACGGATTTCTCTGTCTTAACTTGAGTTGTTAATACTGGCATTGTTAAATTTTCCTCATACCCAAAGCTAAACACTTTGGCAACTTAGAATTTGATATTCCCCCCAAAACCAGGATTCCCAGGTTTTGCCTGGGAATTTCAAATTCAACAGAGAAAATTAAAACTTTTTGAAGAGTTCAGTACTAATACACAGAATTGGGCATTGGGCATGGGAGACGTAGGGTGGTGGGATGGTGGGGAGATGGGGTGAAATTCTCTCCTCATACTTCGGCTTTGCGGTAGTTGAATCTCGACTTCTCCTAACGGAGACGCTACGCGAACGCTCGATTTTTGCGTAGTCGAAACTCAGTACAAGTCTCCACATCTCCCCAGCGATGCACTGAGCTTGTCGTTGGCACAGCCTCTCGCAGAGAAGTGTCCCAATTACCCCTTATCCCCAGAGGGGACGACTCCACCTTCCCCAATCCCCACTTAGCACTTAATTGCACCCCTTGCAGTCAACCTATAAACAAAGGCTTTTATCGCAAATTCTGGCAAAGCCAACATCCGACGCCAGCGCCAAGGTTCTTGATACAGCCGATATAGCCATTCCAAATTGTTATTTCCTAACCAAGCAGGAGCGCGAGTTTTAGTTCCCGACCAAATATCAAAACTGCCACCAACGCCAATCCAAATTGCTTGGGGACACAAATGGCGGTTTTCGGCAATCCATAATTCTTGACGTGGCACTCCTAAACCGACAAAAATTACTTGTGGCTGTAATTGGGCAAGAGTTTGCCGCAATTGTGCTTCTTCTTCTGGGGAATGGTAGCCTGAGTGAGTACCTACTATATTCAAATCTGGAACTTGCTGCTGCCAAAACTCTGCTGTTTTTGCAGCTACTTCAGGCGCTCCTCCATAAAAAAATACCTTTGCTCCTGTCTTCTGTTGTCCAAGTTCCTGCAAAAGTTTTTCTGCTAATTCAATTCCTGGAGAACGCTGCACTTTTTGCCATAGGAGCCAGCGCAAATATAGAACAACTCCGGCTCCATCTGGAATTACTAGTTCAGCATTTTGAATCACCTGAGCTAGGAATTTATTTCGCTCTGCCTGGATAGTCATTTCTGCATTGAGCGTTACTACATGAGTTCCTCTGCCTTCTTGCAGGCATTTTAACAACCAGGCGGGATAGTGACTCATCACATGAACTTGTATTCCCAACACTGAAAATGCTTCAAGCGATTCAGACATAACCTAATTTTTGATTCATCCTACACCACATCTCCTTAAACGTTAACTTAAACGTTTAATTTATCAAATATTTTTATCAGAGAAGAAATTAGGAGGAGGTAAGTAAGTCGGTGGGGATAAACGAGCTTAAAACCCTTACCAATAAAGCCACTTACTAGTCTGCCCTGCGGGAATACTAAGAGCGAACAAGTCGGAAAACCCGTCCAACGCAGTGGCTCACCAATGATAAAGGACAAATGACCTGACTTTTCATCTGATCTGGAAAAAGGGAACGGCTGTCGGGTGTAGTAAGACTTTCATCATTTCCCCTACAGCCTACACCTTCTATCAACAAGGGTTTTAAGACTTCCCATGAAAAGCCATATACACAGATGTCCTTAATCTCCGCCTATTAAGACTTTTTAGTAAACTCGACTTTACAGTTAAGGTAGTGTAACAGGCTGAAGTTAGCTATGAGTAAAATTCGTATCGCTCTGATTGAAGATCATGACCTAACTCGTGTGAGTATTCGGACAGCACTACTACAAAAAAATGACATTGAAGTTGTAGGTGAAGCTGCCAATGCCGTTGACGGGCTAAAAATGTTAAAAGTGCTACAGCCAGATATTGCCATAGTAGATATTGGTTTACCAGATAAGGATGGTATTGAATTGACACGGGAGGTAAAATCTACCAATACGGAGGAGTTAAGCACAAAAGTGTTAATTTTGACGCTGCGGGATAATAAAGAAGCGGTGTTGGCAGCTTTTGCTGCTGGGGCAGACTCGTATTGTATGAAGGATATCAAATTTGATAATTTGCTGGAAGCGGTGCGAGTAACTTACAATGGCAACGCGTGGATCGATCCGGCGATCGCTCGGATTGTATTACAACAAGCCCAACAAAATCCCCAAAAGTCGAAATCGGCTTTTGTAGAGACTAAGACCATTGCTCCTAACCCTGATTTTGCCGAAAATCTGGAAGAAATTGAACCCTACACCCTGACAGAAAGGGAGTTGGAAGTGTTACAGTTGATTGTCGAAGGTTGTAGCAATGCAGTAATTGCGGAAAGACTTTACATCACTGTTGGGACTGTTAAAACTCACGTCCGCAATATTTTGAATAAGCTATGTGCCGATGACCGTACTCAAGCAGCAGTCCGCGCCTTGCGTTCTGGGTTAGTAGGATAAAAGTTAAATTTACCAAACAGTGAACAGTTATCAAGGTTTCAAACACTGATAACTGATAACTGTTGAAAATGATCATTTCGGAATTTTTCTTGGTTGTCAGGTGGGATAAATATTGTACTATCTCGCCATTAAAATAGTTGAAAAATAAAGTCAAATATGGCTGAGACAGGGGTAGAAAAACTCAAGCTCATGGTGGTAGATGATGAGCCGGATAACTTAGATTTACTCTACCGCACTTTTAGACGAGATTTTCAAGTATACAAAGCTAATCATGCTCTTGGTGCCCTAGAAATCTTGGATAAAGTTGGCGAGATGGCTGTAATTATTTCTGACCAGAGAATGCCAGAAATGAGCGGCAGCGAATTTTTTAGTCGCACAGTGGAACGCTTTCCGGACACAATTCGGATTTTGTTAACTGGTTTCACTGATGTCGAAGATTTGGTAGATGCGATTAACTCTGGTCAGGTATTCAAGTACATCACCAAACCCTGGAATCCAGAGCGGCTCAGAACGTTAGTTGAGCAAGCCACTGATACATATCGCGTAGTGAAGAAGCGCACACAAGAGTTAAGTCGTGCTTTACGGCGAGAATCTTTGTTTAATGCGGTCACAACGGCAATTCGGGAGTCTTTAGACTACGACAGTATGCTGGAAAAGACTGTAGCAACGATTGGACAAACATTTGAAGCTACCAGTTGCTTGCTCAGGCCAATAGAAGGCGATCGCTTAACACCAGATATATTTTCATATCACGATCCTCAATGTCATGTCTTTGATTGCGCGTTCGACCCCAGTGCTTTAATTGAAAAAGTGCTGGAAACCCGCCATTATCAACTTGCTGAAGAAATATATGACGGTAACCCATGTCACCACCTGGTTGTGCCACTTAGCTACCAGCAACACCTGTTAGCTGTACTGGCTCTCCACCAATGGGGACGTGATTGCCCTTGGCAATACGAAGACATTCAACTGATTGCAGGTGTTGCCGAACAAGCAGCTTTAGCTCTGTCTCAAGCAAAACTCTACCAACGGCTCCAGGAAAAGCAACAGCAGATTCACACTGAGTTGGAAGTAGCTCGCCAAATTCAATACAACCTACTACGCCAAAGTTTACCTGATATCAAAGGTGTGAAGGTTCAGGCTTGCTGCTACCCCGCGCGGGAAGTCGGAGGAGATTTTTTTGAAGTCTTTGTCCATCCTAAAGGCGATTTGTGGTTGGCAGTGGGTGACGTTTCTGGCAAGGGTGTCCCAGCGGCTTTATTTATGGCTAGTGTTATTTCCGTCTTGCGCCGGGAATTATCTCAAGAAGCGCCAGCCGAGCCAAATATCATTATGCAAAACCTTAACCACGCTCTGAGTGAAGATTTAATTAGCAATAATTATTTTATTACTCTTGTGTTAGCCTGTTATACCCCTACCACGAGGGAACTCGTTTACACGAATGCTGGTCATATCTATCCACTATTATGGTCACAGCAATCGGGATTAGCCGAAAATCCCAATTACCTCAAAGTCCGCAGCGTTCCTTTGGGGATCTTGCCCAAGTGGCAAGCCCAGTCTGGTCGCTTGGTTCTCGCTCCTGGAGACACATTATTACTAGCTAGTGATGGTATTACAGAAGCAATGGTATCAAATAATTTGGATTCAACAATAAAAACAGTGTCTGGCGTTGAACCAGTTGACCGTTCTATGCTGAATCAAGATGGACTTTGGTATCTCTTACAACAAGAGCAAAAACCCCTTTCTCTTAACCATTTAGTAGCTCGTATTCAGGCAGATAACCACGTGCAAGAAGATGATCAAACTATACTCTCGCTGGAGATTTTGTAAGTAATGAAAAGTGAGCTTCATGTACCAAGTGATTTGAATTTTCTCAATATTGTGGAAAATTGGTTGTTGGGATGTTTAAAAATTGAGCTAGGAGAATCAGTGGATTGGTCACGCCAATCCAGTCGCTTAAGATTAGCTTTAGTGGAAGCCTACTCAAATGCAGTACGTCATGCCCACAAAGACAAACCAAATTTGCCTATTTTGCTGCGTTTGGAAC
This sequence comes from Nostoc sp. C117, assembly GCF_043099735.1. Lineage (NCBI taxonomy): Bacteria > Bacillati > Cyanobacteriota > Cyanophyceae > Nostocales > Nostocaceae > Nostoc > Nostoc sp. C117. Next base: position 6,531,406 of record NZ_CP170991.1, on the reverse strand, counting down.
TAAAAGATCGGGATCTTGCCCTAGAGGTTTGGGACTACGGCGAAGGCTTTGATATGTCTACATACTACGCTCCAAACCCGATGGAAAAACAAGAAGGTGGTTATGGTTGGCTGATTATGAATCGTCTGATGGATAAAGTTGACTACAAGTTGCAAATTAATGGGGCTAATTGTCTGAAGTTAGAAGCTACTTTACCCGAATTAGTCAAATGAATAAGTCCAATTAATTCATAATTACTATTACTAATTCATAATTCTTATCGCATAATTTAAGTCATTTTGCCTCAACTAATGATCTTAGGGTGCTTTTATGTCTCTATCGATTATTAGCAAGTTTCATAATTATGAATTATAAATGAATAATTATTGGTTAGTTGCTAGTTCTCACGACGTAAAGAAAGTAGCTCTTGGGGTGAAGCTAAAAGTTTGATTCTAGTATATAGAATTTGACTTTGTTGGTTGAGTATAAATAGCCACAAGATATTTACGCTACACCAAGAATTTTGTGCTTTACCTGTGACTTGGATTTGGATATTACCGTTTTCCAAAGTCTCGGCTATTCCTGCTTTTGGGTAGGTTTTTATATTTTTGGCCTCTTGTTTTAAGTAAGCTGCGATCGCATCTGTGCCAAGAATATCAGATTCAAATGGTGGATGCATCACACCATCCTTGGTAAATAAGGCGGCAGTTACCTCAAATTCTCCTGAATTTAATGTTTGAAAATAACGGACTACACTTGTTTCTGTAATTCCCTCAATCTCGAATTCTGTTTTCCCCTCTACTGGGGATATAAATTCAGCAAAGGTCATAGTATTACCTGTATCATACTAGCTAAATATTAATTTCATTACAAAAAGAGGTAAAAAGAAAGCCTCTGTTGAGATATATTTCCACGTATGTAGAAATATATCTCACGATAGAAGTTTTGATGTCAGATGTCAGGATGGGAGCCCGAAACGCTCCGCCAAGGCGTTATAATTTGTTCGACTTAAAATCAAGTGGGGTCTGAATCACCATCTGATTTGTCTCCTTATCTCTTTTTTCAATCATCACTCCTGAATTCTCAATGTAAAAGAAGCAACAAATATTAATCCAAATAAATAACTAAATAATGTATAGTTGTTACGCCTGTATTTAGGCAAAATCCAAATATAAAACAATGAATGAGTGTTCGGTAAACAGCAGCGTAGTGAAAGAAAAAGCCAGCGAGTTGGGCTTTCATAAGGTTGGAATTGCTGCTGTAGATATGGTAGATACCACAGAAACAGAGAGGTTGGAGGCATGGATAGCCCTGGGTTATCACGCCAATATGGAGTGGATGAAGAATCCAAAGCGTCAGGATATTCGGTTAGTGATGCCAGAAGTGCGATCGCTAGTGTGTGTAGCATTGAATTACTACACACCACATCAACGTCCTGAAGGTGAAGAATATGCCAAAATTTCCCGTTATGGGTGGGGAAGAGACTATCACAAGGTGATACATAAAAAACTCAAGCAGCTAGCCACATGGTTAGAATCACTGGATCAAAGCGTGCGGGCTATTTATTATGCAGACACTGGACCAGTACAAGATAAAGTGTGGGCACAACAAGCCGGAATTGGTTGGATTGCCAAAAATGGTAATGTGATTACGCGCGAGTACGGTTCTTGGGTATTTTTAGGAGAAGTGTTGACAAATTTGGAACTAGAAAGCGATCGCCCCCATACAGAACACTGCGGTAGTTGTACTCGTTGTCTTGAAGCTTGTCCTACAGGTGCAATTACTCAGCCTTTTATTGTGGATGCTAATCGCTGCATTGCTTATCATACGATTGAAAATCGGGCAGAAGAATTGCCACAGACACTCACACCTAACTTGCAAGGCTGGGTTGCTGGTTGCGATATCTGCCAAGATGTTTGTCCTTGGAATCAACGTTTTGCCTGTATAACTGATGTGGCAGAATTTGGGCCTTATCCTGGGAATGTTGCTCCCCAACTGCTAGAATTAGCCCAAATCTCAGATCGGGAGTGGGATAAACGATTTCCAGCATCTGCCTTGCGGCGGATTAAACCAGAAATGTTACGACGCAACGCTAGAGCTAATCTTGACGCATCCACGCCAGAGATGACCCAAAAAGTAATTATTTTTGATTTTGATGGCACAATTGCCGATACAGTAGATGCCCTTGTCAGTATTGCTAATCGTCTAGCTGTAGACTTTGGTTATATACAAATCACTCCAGACCAATTAGCTCTCCTCAAGAACTTAACATCTAGGGAAATTATTAAGTACTCTGGAGTTTCTCTATTTAAAATACCTTTTCTCGTGAAAAAAGTTAAAGGAGAATTAAAAAGGAAAATCCCAGAATTAAAGCCTATTCCGGGAATGAAAGAAGCATTAATAGAACTTCAAGCTCAAGGGTATAAGCTGGGAATCATCACTTCTAATTCTAAAGAAAATGTTACACAATTTCTCCGGATTAATGATTTAAATCACTTATTTGATTTTATATATTCAGGAATTACAATTTTTGGTAAAACAACGATCATCAATAATGTATTGAGGCAAAAACAACTTAAACCTCAAGAAGTGATTTATGTTGGAGATGAAACCAGAGATATAGAAGCATCAAAAAAAGCAAATATTCAAGTAATTGCCGTAACTTGGGGCTTTAACTCATCGGAAGTTCTAGCTAAGCAAAATCCAGATTATTTAATTCACCGACCTAGCGAACTATTAGAAGTAATGAAGTAATAATTCAGAATTCTAAATTCATTTACTTAAAACAGATTGATAACCGCGACTTCTAGAAAAAGTTGCGGTTATCAAAATTATTGACTATTAGTGACTAATGATTGCGACTGATTGCGACACATGGAGTACTCAAAGCGATTAGTTATAACTCTTTGATAATCCAAAATGGTATTACTTTTTCGCTTGACCCTTTTCTAAAGCTTGTTTTACTAGATCGTCACTGACACTATCTACACCCTCAGTTTGGGAATTTCCAACTTCCTTAGCTAACTCTACATAATCATCAGGATTACCTGTTGACTGAGCTTGAGTTTTTATCTCTTTTGTTTCAGGGACTTTATATTTAGGAGCAGTTGCGGCTTCGGCTGCTGATGCTCCTTTTCCTGTGCGATCAACTTCACTAACACTAAATTGCTGTGCGGCTGCATAATCAGCTTCAAAATCGACCTTTGGTGCTTTTTCTTCACCAGTAGCTATGCTTTCGGCAGCTAATTGAGCGTCATGAGTGGGAGCTTGATTAACATTGGGTTTTACTTCATCAGACATAATTAAAACCTTAGGTAAATTTTTTATTACTGGGGTAATAATAGCAAAATGATTCTGTATTTTATTGCTTCCTTGCGAGAGATTTGTACCTCTATTAAAAGGTGGATTAAACCTGTAATTCCCAATTCATTTAACTCTTTCTATTGATAGTAGAATCTGATTATCGAATTCTGTTAACACTTAGGTTGACTTGTTTAATTACCATTGATGATAAATTATGACTGCAAGTTACGATAAAACTATTTCTCAAGCGCGAAGCAATGAAACTCAAAAAGTCGTAGATGGGTTTAACGCGTTAAATACCGATGACAAATTAGCCTGGTTCTATTTTGTTTATGAAAAAATGGGTGATTCTATCACGCCAGCTGCTCCAGCTGCGGCTGAACCAGAATTAGCACCACTTCTGTTAGGTGACTATTTTGAATTATCAGATGAGCAGCAACTAGATATCATGCGAGATATAGTTAATCGGAAAGATACCGAATATTCTCGTGCCTATGGAGCGATCAAAGAAAACAACCAGCTGTTAGTTTGGTATGCTTGGGCGGTAGCTATGGGAAATACAGTAGTTGGATTACCAGCCACCTATCAGCCAGCTAAGGCAATTAATGATTTGCTTTCCGAAATAGAAAAACTAGAGTTTGACGAGCAAATTTCGGTGTTCCGTACAATAGCTGGTGAATTGGGTTATACCGATGTTAAGCCGATCGCAACACAAGCAGAAACTGGGAAAACCACAAGTTTATAATCAGTCCTGAGGACTTCGAGCCACGCCTACACAAGTAAAGTCTGCCTACTCTGCGGGTTCTAACTACCCCTCTGAGGAACCTACAGAGAGCGTCCCGCAGAGAACAGTACAAGGACTTTAATCATTTATGACACAGCTAGATGATTCAATTCGGCTGGGGTGAGGTTAGAGTGTACTACTTGACCATCACGGAACCAAATGATGCGCTGGGTTTGACGGGCAACTTCTGGTTCATGAGTTACCATGACTACGGTGATCCCACTAGCATTGAGTTCGCCAAAGATATCTAAGACTTCTTGGGTTGTGCGCGAATCAAGTGCGCCTGTGGGTTCATCGGCTAAGAGTACCACAGGACGATTAACGATCGCTCTGGCGATGGCCACTCGTTGCTGTTGTCCACCAGATAGTTGAGTTGGTTTATTGTTGAGGCGATTTGCTAAACCTACTCGCGTCAGTGCAACTGTAGCGCGATCGCGTCTTTCTCCAGGAGTCACCCTAGCATACACCATTGGCAGCATCACATTTTCTAGTGCTGTCAGTTGGGGTAATAAGTGGAATTGTTGGAATACAAAACCTAGCTTTTTGTTGCGAATGTGTGCCAAGGATTTATCATCCATTTGCGCTACATCTATATTGTCTAAGTAATAATGTCCGCCTGTGGGTCGATCTAAACAGCCGATAATATTCATCGCTGTGGATTTACCTGAACCAGAAGGTCCCATAATTGAACAATATTCACCGTTGTGAATACTCAAATTCACATCATTGAGTGCTTTGACTTCAGTTTCACCAGTACCGTAGATTTTATATATATTTTCTAAACGAATAATAGTTGATTTTGGTACAGGATTAGGAAGTAGCGAATCGGTAATTGAAAGAGTGTTTGCCATAAAATCTTTATTTATAATCCAAGTTAATGGTTTTTTTTAATAGTATTTTTTGGTAAAAATATCAGAATGTTAAAATTTACCCAGTATAAATATTCTAATTAACATTTGCTCTGCATCATCACCTCAGTCTAAACAATCTTATTACATCCCGATTTTTCTATACAGCTTTTCACCTTTGATTAGCTCTTCATAATGCTGCTCATAGGAAGTGAATCTAATGGATTCTTGTCTTCCTAAACCCAAGATACCAAAAGTGCAGAGGCTATTATAAAACAGTTCATGTACCCGCTTTTGAAGTATCTGGTTGAAATATATCAGCACATTCCGACACAGGATAACATTAAACTCATTAAAAGAGCTATCTGTTGCTAGATTATGCTGTGCAAAGACAATATTTTCTCTTAAGGACGATCGAAAAATAGCATTGTCATAAGCTGCCGTATAGTATTCAGAAAAAGATTTTTTGCCCCCTGCTTTTAGGTAAAGGTGTGTATATTCCTGCATTAATTTTAGCGAAAAAATACCAGTTTTGGCATTTTGTAATACCTTTTCGTTGGTATCAGTTGCATATATGCGGCAACGATGATAAAGTCCTTCTTCTTGCAGCAGAATTGCCATTGAGTAGACTTCTTCACCGCTGGAACATCCAGCGTGCCAGATGCGAATAAATGGATAGGTCTGTAAGAATGGGATAACTTGATTTCTGAAGGTGTTATAAAAGCTAGGATCGCGAAACATGGATGTTACATTTACTGTCAAAGCCAGTAAAAATCGTTCTAGATATGCACGGTTGTGCAGTAACCGTTCTTGCAATGCAGAAATATTTGTTAACCCTTCTAACTGCATAAAGCCTTGAATGCGCCGCTTCAATGAGGAAAGAGCATAATTACGGAAATCGTAACCATAGTATTGATACACCCCTTCCAAAAGCAGATATATTTCGATGTCCTCCAAGCTGGGTTTGAGCAAAGTCATAATCATTCATAATTCGTAATGACGCTCGAATACTTACTAACGCTACAGTAACGTAATTTGTAATTAATAGTTAATAGCCCATCTCTGAATGGGATTTTCAAATAATGTTTGTCGGCTTTAGATGATTTTTATGATTTAGATTTTAAGCTAGCTGGTAGGGTTTTATAACCCAAGTGAATCTTACCTCTAAAATAGCTTAGTGGATCGATTAAGTTTGATATTGGTGCTACTTTTAACAAACTCTCAGGGTTTAGATTCTGGGTCTCGTTTTTCATAGGTAAGTTTTACAGATATTTTTCACTACCCGTTACAAAACTTAATTACTTCTATTTTCTTAATTCTGTTTCCTTCCTACTCAAGTAAATTCAGAAATAAAACTCTTATTTCTCAGAATCCTCTGGGGATTATTATTGCTCAACTCGTGTATAAGTCCTATAAATTACGAATTACGTTTAGCGTAGGAGCATCATAACGAATTATTTTAACCAAGTGGCTGTTACTCCTAAAACAGCGATCGCAATTATGGAAATTCCAGCTAGCCATCTCACCTGGTAACGCAGATTTTTAATCTCTTGGCTGAGAATTTCTGTCTGTGATGTAGAATATGGTTTAACTTGTGCAACTTCGATCGCTAGTTCTTGGGGTCTGGCTTGGGGAGTTCCAAAAGTTACCTGAGAGTGTAACCAATCAGCAATCAGTTGCGGACAGTTCTTTTTAAACCAATTAAAAGCTAAGATTCTAAAAACTGGTTTGGACATTCGGGCAATTAATTTCATCAACCTGTTTAGAGGTTGTACCCGCAGCTTTTGGTTGATTAGGTTGACTGAGCCAACATCATACAGACAATCCAGAATAAGTTTCACAGTGGCTTCTTCACTGTTAATCAGATTTTGCAGTAATAGCAGAACATCATGCATACGCTCTGCTTCAATATACTTTTCTGCTAATTTTTCTGGAGAACTGACTGATGTGTTTAAGGGGGTTTGTCTTACTATTGTCATATTGGAAACATAACAGGTATATTAATGTAAGTACACCTATCCACCGAGAGAAAGATGTTTTATCTAGAGAAATAACCTAAAAAGTTGCATGAAACAGAGTTATTTCGTCAAAAGATAGAAGTTCTATAAATTATTTTATTATTGAAATGAATTTCGTGTCATTGATATTGTTTTAACTAAAGATGGTGACAAGGGGACAAGGAGATAAACAAAACTCCTAACGCCTAATTCCCAATCCCCAATCCCCAATCCCCTCACCTATACAACCAAACGCGGAGCAGTGAAAGCAGTTGCTCGGTATCTACAGGTTTAGTGATATAGTCAGAGGCTCCAGCCTCGATGCACTTTTCGCGATCGCCTGGCATGGCTTTGGCAGTTAAAGCAATTATTGGTAATGAGCGAAACTGTGGTTGCTGGCGGATGACGCGGGTGGTTTCGTAACCGTCCATTTCTGGCATCATGATGTCCATCAAAACAATATTGATGTCAGGATTAGCTTGCAGTTTCTTGATGCCATCTCTGCCATTTTCAGCAAACAGCACTTGCATGTGATAGCTTTCTAAAAAGCTGGTGATGGCAAAGATATTTCGTAAGTCATCATCGACAATCAAAATTTTCCGATTAGCTAGCACCGGATCGGTTTGGTGTAGCTGTTCGAGAATTTGCCGCTTAGGTGGTGGCAAATTTGCTTGTACTCGGTGCAAAAACAGGGCTGTTTCGTCTAATAACCGTTCTGGCGATCGCACATTTTTAATAATAATTGTCTCTGCTAGCCCCCGCAGTTTGGTTTCTTCTTGTCGGCTTAGTTCTTTGCCGGTGTAGACGATGATCGGTAGTTTCATCAGCCTGGGTTCAAGTTTGATCTGCTCAATCAGTGCAAATCCCGTCATATCGGGCAGACCTAAATCCAGTACCATACAATCAAAATGTTGCGATCGCAATATTTCGAGTGCTTCTGCTCCCGTACCCACAGCTGTACTATGGACATCGTTATTACCAATCAATTCAATAATACTTTGAGCTTGTATGCGGTCATCTTCTACTACTAAAAGATTTTTTACCTGACGCTCAATAAAGCCTTTAATCTCTGTTAATACCTGATTTAGGTCTTCTGGAGAAACAGGTTTTTGTAGATAAGTAATTGCTCCTAGTTGTAATCCCCGTTGCTGTCTTTCATCTACAGAAAGTATGTGTACTGGTATGTGTCTGGTGTCTGGGTTATGCTTGAGACGATCTAGCACCGTCCAACCATCCATCTCAGGCATATAAATATCTAGCATAATTGCATTTGGCTTAAACTGTTGCGCCAGTGTTAGACCTTGTTTACTCTGTAAAGCAACAATTCCTTTAAAGCCCTGCTGACGTGCCATATCTAATAAGATGCGAGCAAATTTATCGTCATCTTCAATAATCAGCAAAACGCGATCGCCTGATTCAATTATTTCGCGATCGTCTGGGATTGGGTTGGGGGTGGGAACCACTTTCGCTGATGGAGAAATGTCCACAGAAGTGGTTCGGCTTTCAATCGGCGGCATTTTGGAGGTGGAATGCACTAAAGTGGTGAGAACATTTTTAGCTATTTCTCCCTTTCCCTCAACTCGACTTTGTGTTTTTTCTAAAGCCGCCCGTCTTCCCATTTCCCCTTTTTCTATCAGCGGTAAGTAGAGAGTGAAAGTACTTCCGTGTTCTGGTTGGCTGACTAGTTCAATTCTCCCGCCCAAAAGTTGAGCTAGTTCACGGCTGATGGACAAGCCCAAGCCAGTTCCGCCATACCTGCGGCTAGTTGTGCCATCTGCTTGCTGAAATGCCTCGAAAATAATCCTCTGTTTTTCGGCTGGAATGCCAATACCTGTATCCGTGACTGCAAAAGCAACCATCGGATTATCAACCCTGGATTTCTCAGTTGCCATACTAATTTTTAACTTGACGCCTCCTTGTTCAGTAAACTTAAAGGCGTTGGCTAGGAGATTTTTTAGAACTTGTTGCAAGCGTTTGGAGTCGGTAGAAATTACCGGGGGTAAATTGTCGTCCAATTCAATGGCAAAACTGAGTTTTTGATTTTGGGCAACTTGAGCGAAAGTATGGTCTAAAGATGTTTGCAAATCCGTAAAGGCAACTTGCTCAATGTTTAGTAACATAGTACCCGACTCAATTTTTGCCAAATCTAAAATGTCATTAATTAACTCCAGTAAATCAGTCCCGGCAGAATAAATTGTCCGGCTATATTCTACTTGTTTATCGGTCAAGTTGTTACCTGAATTATCTGATAACAATCTTGCTAAAATTAACAGGCTATTTAGTGGTGTCCGTAACTCATGGGACATATTCGCCAAAAATTCTGACTTATATTTAGAAGATAATTCCAGTTGCTCAGCTTTTTCTTCTAATGACTGCCTTGCCCCTTCAATCTCCTGGTTTTTGCGGGCAACTTCTTGATTTTGGATTTCTAATAGTTCTGCTTTTTCTTCTAACTCTTCGTTGAGTTGCTGTAATTCTTCGTTGGACTGCTTGACAAGAAATTGTGATTCTTGCAATTCTTGAGCTTGTTCTTCTAGCCGTTGATTGCTCTGCTGTAGTTCTTCTTGCTGGGTTTGGAGTTCCTCTGTTAAAGCAACAGATTCTTCAAGTAGTTGCTGAGTTTGGAATTGTGAGGCAATGTTATTTAAAAAGACACCCAAAATTTCACTCAATTGCTCTAGAAATGAAAGGTGAAGTTCGCTAAAAGGTTGAAAAGAGGCAAGTTCAATTACAGCATTTACCTGAGTTTCAAATAGTATGGGTAACACAATAATATTCAGTGGTGGAGCTTCTCCCAAGCCGGAACTGATGCGGATATAGTCACTGGGAACTTCCATTAAGAGAATTCTTTGTTTTTCTAAGGCGCATTGTCCTACCAATCCCTCCCCTAATCGAAACTGATTTGCCAGATTTTTACGCTCTTTGTAAGCATAACTACTCAACAATTTCAATAAAGGCTGGTCGTCTGTTGAGTCCATGATATAAAAAATGCCCTGAGTTGCCCCAACTAGCGGTGCTAGATTTGACAATATCATCCTAGACACACTTTCTAGATTTCGCTGCCCTTGGAGCATCTGGGTAAATTCAGCCAAGTTAGATTTTAGCCAGTTTTGCTCGTCATTTTTTTGAGTTGTATTTCGCAAATTAACAATCATCTGGCTGAAAGTTCGTTTCAGTACGCCGATTTCGTCTTGGCGATCGCTATCTAATAAACTCACCGATAAATCACCTTCCGCGACCTTTTGAGCCAAATCAGAAACTCGCTTCAGCGGTACTGAAATATGCCTGGTGAGGATAAATCCGATCGTAGCCAAGATTAGAGAAAATAGAGGAATACTATAAATAATATTGGCAATAGTTTGTTGGGCAGCTGCCCGTGCCCTCTCAGAGCGCTGCTTTAAGAGTAAATTCTCCTCATTTTTCATTGCTTGGATAAGTTTCTGGATCTGATCCATCAACTGCTTACCCCGATCTGTCAACACAGCTTGTTGGGCAGCTTCTAAGCCCTTACTTTGCCGTAGATTAATGACATCTTTCATTACAGTCATTCTCTCGGTTAGCAATGGCTGCAAAATATCAATCCGATTTTGTTGATTGGGGTTATCTGATGTCAACCTTTGAAGTTCGTTGATTTTTTGATTTAGTGCTTGTATGGCAGCATTATAAGGTTCTAAATAACGCTGTTCTCCAGTAATAATGTAACCACGTTGCCCAGTTTCAGCATTTGTCAGTTGCAAGTTGAGTTCTTCAAGCTGACTTAACACTTGGTAAGTGTGGTTTTCTTTGCGGGAAGTTTCAATTAGCTCATTGGTACTTTGGTAAGAGATTAAACCAATCGTACTCAGAATTGCCAAGCTCAAGGCAAAACCTGCTCCAATTTTGGTTCCAATCTTCAAACGATTCAACATTATTTACGAAAGTTAATTTAAATTATTTAAGTTGCTCTTGTAAGTGTTCTGATAAGTAAGAGGTATGAGCCAAACACAAAATTTACATCTTCTTTTATATTTTTTACTATATTGAATTATTTAAATGTTATTTTTTCAAAAAAAAGCAGAAATTTGGCATAATGGCATAATATTATTGTGAGGATCGGTGTTTAATATTTAATCTTGAGATAGTATAACTTATTTCAAAATAAGCAACCACCTTAAATTCTAATTATTTTTTGCTTTAGATAATTAAATTACTATTATTCCAGTATATATGGAATATCTAATTTTATTCCCAAAAGTTGGTTTTTATCAGTGCAGTTACTGATCTAAAAAACAGATTTTGCAAATAAAAAAGTAGAATTTATTGGTATATTGGGAAATATACATCATCTTTTAATAACGATCGTATCCCCAGTTTCTGAGAGAAACTGGGGATAAAAGTAAATTAAGTTTGACATTTAGCTAGAGATTATTAATTAACTGGCGTAGACATCGTTTTTAGCTGCATTAACTACCAATTGGCTATAGATCCGAAAATGTTGAATGTTGTTACTCTCTAAAATAGCTCTTGCACCTGCCATATAGATATCAGTAGTATTTAGCAATATAAGGAAATAGCCAAGGTTCAATTGCTCTTCATAATATTTTACGAGAGTGTCGGGGATTCCTAAAACATTGTAGTTATCTTTAGTAATTAGTGAGACTTGACTCATAGGAAAGCCAGCTTTTCTGAGTTCAGTAATTGTAGCTTCCACATCGTGAAGCCGAGAAAAAACACCAACTCCATATTTATAGCGATTTTTCGGGGATAAGTATGGTTGATAAACGCTCCATTGTTGAATGCTATGGCGATTAAAAACCCTCTTAGCAAAACGAATTTCTACTTCTACACCAGTCACTATGACCAAATAGTAACCTTGGAAAACTAAATCGCTATAATCCTGCGCTTGTTCCTTGGGAATTCCTAAAGCTAGCAAAGCACTTGGCAGACCACAAGTTGTTGAACCGATCGCACCACCTGCTAAAGTAGTAGCGATCGCTCTTGCTTCTGCTCCGACTAACATGACTGGGCCGATACCATGAAGTGTCAACACAACTGTACCAACTAATAAGCTAGTCAAACTAGCTAAAGCACCACTAGTAATAGCTCCAGTACTTTCCTCAGATGCATTGCCAGTATTCTCTTTAACTTCAATACTAGCAATATCACTTTGTTTTTGTGCGTTCCGGGCAATTATAGAAACTTTCTGCATTGGAAAATTAGCAGCTTTTAGTTCCTGAAGTGCCAATTCTGCATCTGAGAATTCAGCGAAAACTCCTATAGATCTTCGCTCTTTTTCTAATGTCATCTTACCTATTTTTTGCGACTCAAAATGATTCCCAAAATTCCGATCTGAGGTAGTTACACAGCGCTACGAGTTAGTAATCCCCAAAGGAAAATCAATAGCATAGCACCAAGAACAGCAAATAAAATACTTCCTAGTGATAAAGCTCCTACGGATGCGGCCGCTGCCGAACCACTACCTAACAAAACCTGACCTAAGTAACCGCCGACTACAGCACCGAGAATTCCTAAGACAATGGTGGAGAGAATACCGCCACCTTGGGTTCCTGGATAAAAGAATTTAGCTAAAGCACCAGCAATTAAACCCAAAACTAACCAAGCAATGATGTTACCCATAATATTCCACTTCTCCTTTCTTCACGAAAATGTTGTTTGTTTTTGTTTCGTTTAACTATGTTTATATTAAAATCTGTTTGCAAAATTCACGATCTATCTAGAGAACTAATATGAAAAATCTTTAGATATTAATCGATCTCCATAAGATCATCTGTGAGAATGAATATATAGAATTCAGAAGTAAAACAGGCTTTACACCTGGCTTGGAGACTTAACATGAAGTGGGTTTAGAAGTAGGATAGCGCAGCGGTAGCAAGTCTACGAGCTTCGGCAGAAGGCAGGATAGCGCAGCGGTAGGGACTCCGGGTACTCTGTAAGAGTTGCAAGCTAAGCTTTTAGCGTCTCATAGAGAACGTCGGCAGATTTAGAAAGTGTTTATATCTGATTTATAGTCCAGAATTCTGTACCTCATATACTTCCAAATTACTTAAGATTTATTTGATAAATGACTTGTTAGTGTTCACTAAATATTTTCTTGCTGATTAGTGAACTACCATATTATTCATGAATAAGTTTATCTTCAGATAGAGGAATATCATCATTTTTACTATCTTTAGAATATTTCTGGAATTCTTAAGAGTTACTCTAAGGTTTAAATAACTATATAAAATGGGAACAAATATTTTTGAGAAAAATATCTTCAGATAGAAGAATTAATTTTTTTTTAAAAGTAATCTATAAATATTGCAGCACCAACCCAGTTTGGTAAGCAATAACGAATAACACAGTTAACTAATTCCATTTTAGGAGTCAATTATGAGTATCGAAGATAGAGCAAAGGCTGTTGCTAAAAATGTCGAAGGAAAAGCTCAAGAAATAATTGGTGACATCACAGGTAACCCTGATGATAAAGCTGAAGGTAAAGCTAAGCAAGCAGAATCACAGGTTCGTCACACAGTTGAAAATGTCAAAGATGAAGTTAAGAAAGCTGTAGATTAGACTGGAATTTATATAGACATAAGGTTTAGCTAAAATCATAAGTTCCTAAACCTTCTCCTCCCATGAAGTCTATGTTATGCCATTCGCATAAATATTTATTTGGTTTATTTGCAACAAATGAACTGGTGGTAAGTATTTGGCGAATTGGTATAACATATAAGGCTTTCATAAATTTTGACAATACTGCTTACAAAATAATTTCCTAAGCCATCACTAATTTTTTCAAAGGTGTCAAGTCATGATTAATCTACTATTTACTTATCTTTTAACTGACATAGCTGTGACATCAGAAGCTAGTTCTAGTTATTCTATTGTACTGACAGCATTATTGATAGTAGGTTTTATTGCTGCTGTTACTATCGGGTCAATTGCCTGGTACAATTCTAAACGTCCTCTGGGTTGGGAAGATAAACAGCGTCCTGATGTTGTTCCAGAAATAGATAAGTAATAAATAAAATATTTGTCTCGCTCCTCCTAAGTCTAAGTGTGTTCTTGGTGTTCACGGATTTTGTTTGTGAACACTATTTTTTAATTTCAAAATATCTCTTGCACAAAATACAGTATGTTATGTCATACTAATTTTCGTCAGCCAGAGGAAGACGTATAGTAAATGTACTGCCTTGTCCTGGCTCAGATATGACATCAATTGCGCCTTGATGCGCTTCGATAATACAGCGAGATAGATATAGTCCTAAACCACTACCAGAACGCTGATGTTTACCTTGGCGAAATCGCTCGAATAATATTGCTTGATCTTGTTGAGAAATTCCTGGTCCTGTGTCTTGGACATTAATAGTTATATCTGTCAAAGAGAGAGAACAGTGAATATTTACAGAACCTTTATCTGTAAATTTAATAGCATTACCGATGATATTTGTCAAAACTCGCCGCAGTTCTACACGATCGCCCATCACGGTACTTGCCGCTTTATTTGTATTAATATTTACAGCTAATCCTTTCTCTTCAGCTAAGGGAGTCAATTCTTGAGTAACTTCACTAACTAATTCTTGAATATTACAAGGAGAAATTTTTAAGGTTTTACAACCTGCTTCATGACGATAAACTTCTAACAAGGTATTTACCATTTCTAGCAGGTCTTGGTTACTGCCAATCATGGTATTAATTATTTCTTGTAATTGTGGCGAAACATCGCAAAACCTACCTTCGATCAATAATTTTAATACACGGTTAGAGGCTACTAAGGGTATACGTAAATCGTGAGTAAAACGTGAGACAAAATCTGCCCGCAGGTTAGCCATTTGATCTCGTTCATCGATGCTATGCTTGAGACGAAGGAGCGATCGCACTCGTGCATGTAGTTCATCTGGATCGAATGGTTTACGAATAAAGTCATCTGCACCAGCATCAAGCCCTTCAACAACGCTAGACTCATAGTGAGCTGTGAGCAACAAAATCGGGATAAATGGCAACGCCTGATTTTTTCGGATGCGTCTAGTGAATTCATAGCCATCTATTTCTGGCATCATCACATCTAGGAGGATTAAGTCTGGCGGCGATTGCTCAACCAGATTCAGAGCAATTTTGCTATCTTCCACCAAGGTAATTTCATAGTCCTTATCTTCTAGGACTGCTTCTAAGACCAGTAAATTGTCAAAAACGTCATCGACAACGAGAATTTTATCTTTTTTAACAGTTTTAGTTAAAGACATGGCTCAATAAAAAAAGAAGTGCTTGGCTATCCCTCGCAAATCTAGTAATAGCTTACTTCAACAACGTTGAGATTATTAAAATTTCACATTTTCGTTTAAAGTTTCCTGAATTAAGGATAGTTGTTTAAGTATTTACACTTAGACAAAGACAGAGTTTGCGTATTTAATAATATGAAAACTTATATTTTTACAAGTATAGTCACAGACTGATTATCCAAGGAATATATCTTTGCGAGATAATAAAATAGCCGAGCCTAGCCCATTGTAAATTCTGAAGGTTGGCATCTTTATAGAAGTATAAAAATAGTTTTGGATTAAATTATATTTTTCAGCTAGAAACTCTTGCGGGAGAAAAACTTCCGAGATAAGGTTATTTATGTCTAAAGATAGATGCACTTCGGGGAACAATAGCAAACATATTGCTTTTTGTATAAAATCCCAAATGTAAGAACAAGACTATTTTAATGTTTACTTTAGATAGATAACAGTACAGTTAAGCAAGTATGAGTGAAATCAAGATCCTGCTGATTGAAGATCATAACCTTACAAGAATTGGTTTACGGGCTGCCTTGCAAACTCAGCCAGAAATAAACATTGTCGGTGAAGCGGCTAATGCCGCAGATGGAATACAACTTCTGAAAACTCTCAAGCCTGATGTTGCTACTATTGACATTGGTTTGCCTGACATGGATGGTATTGAACTAACACGCACATTTAGACAATATCAATCAGAGAAGGAGGATTATACAACAAAACTGCTGATTTTAACAATGCAGAATAGCGAACAAGCAGTTTTAGCAGCATTTGCAGCAGGTGCAGATTCTTATTGTATGAAGGATATCGAAAGTGAGAAACTAATTGAGGCTGTGCAAACGACCTATGCAGGTAGCTCATGGATCGATCCAGCGATCGCAGATCTTGTACTACAGCAAATACGTCAAGATTTCCCCGATGGCAGCAGAGGCTCAGCTGTAAAAAGAGTGTTGATTGAAGGTATTGACCCAGATGTTGAGAAAACTATCGTTAGCTATCCTTTAACTCAACGGGAAATGGACGTTTTAGAGTTAATTGTTGCTGGGTGTGATAATGCAGAAATCGCCAAAAGACTTTATTTAACCGTTGGTACTGTCAAAACTCATGTTCGGGGTATTCTCAATAAACTCTGTGTTGCTGACCGTACACAGGCAGCTGTACGTGCATTGCGTGCCGGCTTAGTACCTTAAAAAGTAACAATAACTAAGTAAAAAGTCAAAAGAAATACTCAATTTTTCTTTCTTTTGCCTTTTAACTTTTGACGTTAGCTTGAAAATATCACTTGACAAACGTAAAAAAATACGCAAAGATAAGAAATTGTGAATAAAGACAATCCCCAGCGGAACTGGCGGAATTGGCAGACGCGCTAGATTCAGGTTCTAGTGCCGCAAGGCTTCCGGGTTCAAGTCCCGGGTTCCGCATATCAGAGTTAAGAGTTACAAGTGAAGAGTTAATTTAGTTTCTTTTAACTCCTAACCGATCGCTCCTAACTCCTAAATGTTTTGATGTTAACCAGCTTACAGAATTCCCTAGTCAAGCAAATCCGTAAACTCCACTCAACCAAGGAGCGTCATAAGCAGCAGTTATTTTTGCTGGAAGGGACGCACCTGTTGGAAGAAGCTTGTGCAGTGAGTTACCCACTAGAGACAGTATGTTGTACTCCAGATTGGCAAGCGACCCATTCTTTACTGTGGGAAAAAGCTTGTAGTCAGTGCGATCGCGCCGAAATTGTGAGTAAAGAAGTCTTAGATGCCCTTGCTACTACAGTGCAACCCGATGGTGTGGTGGCAACGGCAAAACGCAGTGATGGTCAAACGAAAGTGCCGTTTACTGGTATAATTTTAGCTTTAGAAACAGTGCAAGATCCTGGTAACCTGGGTACGATGATCCGTACTGCGGCAGGTGCGGGGGCATCGGGTTTGTGGGTAAGTAGAGATAGTGTAGATTTAGATAGTCCAAAAGTTCTACGTGCATCGGCTGGGCAATGGTTTCGCCTAGCAACGGCAGTAACCGAAGATTTAAAAGCAACAGTCCAAGAAAGTCAGCAAGCAGGAATGCAGGTAGTAGCAACCTTGGCTAGTGCCACATTAACTTATTGGCAAGTGGACTGGCGAAAACCCAGTTTGATTTTACTGGGAAATGAGGGTGCCGGGTTGTCGCCTGATTTAATCGCGATCGCAGATCGGCAAGTGAGAATTCCTCTGAGTCCAGGGGTGGAATCTTTGAATGTGGCGATCGCCGCTGCTTTAATGTTGTACGAAGCTCAAAGGCAAAAGAGTCAAGAGTAATAAGGGATTTCCAACTAAAAAAATATTCCATCGTTGTGTATGCAGAGGAGGCAGAGGAGAAAGAATCTGCCACTATGAAAATGGGATAATTTATTTTCTGGAAGTCCCTAAGGGGATGAGGGAGACGCGGGGACACAGAGAAAAACGAATGACCGACTAATACCCAATTCCCCATACCCAATGCCCAAATCCTAACTTTTATTTCGCTTTTTGCTCCAAATATTGTTCAATATCAGCAACGGCGTCCTCAAAAGCCGCTAAATCAATATCTATCAAATCTTCAGCGAGTTCAACTTCATTAGCACTATGAGTATGTAATTTTGGTGTATCTTCATCCTCATTAGGACTTTCTAGTAAGATATCCTCTAATTGTTCGAGGGCTTCTTCAAACTCTTGATCGGCATCCAAGCGCTGCGGTTGGTGACTTTGCTCCATAATGTTGACTTCAAAATCCTGATTTACTAGCGTAATTTTTATAGATTTAAATTTTGCATATATAACATCATATTTGTGCCTATCTGCTTTATCAACTTTACACATAAAAGGATTGATGGCATGAATCGGCACAAAATTATTTTGTTTATGCGATCGCTTAATGAAAACTGAACTCTTTCCGTTACACTACCAACTGAAAAACTTGGACTATGTAGCAGTTGTTTGTTGTTACACCAGTTTCCAAGTAAGTGAGGTAGAAAATGTAAGACTCAAAATCAGGATATAAAGCAATACAGTTCAGATAAGACCAAAATACTTGTAGAGACGCCGATTTATCCCGTCTTTGTGATTTAGAATTTTCATCAAAAAGCCCTAACCCAATCGTATTGGGATATAAAGAGTTTCTAACTCCTGCCGACGCTCTCTAAGAGTACGCAGTTCGCTAACACTGCGCTACCCTGCCTTCTGCCTCAAAACCCGTAACTTTGTGCTTCATGCAAAAGAAAACTGCTGTATTTTAGTCAAAAATAGCAAATATGAACATAACCTTTACAGCAATTCAAACCGTGCCTGAAAAAACCGCAGATATTTTGGCTCGTAAATCATCTTCAGTCCTCGTAGGCGATCGCGATTATAATAAACTTCTTCAACTGCTTCAGCAGTCAAATCCATGTGAGCCTGGGTATACACTCGCCGGGGAATAGTCAAACGCACTAGTTCTAACTCTGGATAATAATTATCGCCGGTTTCTTTACTGCGTCCTGCAGAAACGATACCCCGTTCCATCGCCCGAATACCTGCCTCTAAATACAGTTCCGCTGCTAGGCGTTGTGCCGGAAATTGGTCTTGGGGAATTTGTGGTAAAAAGCGTTTGGCATCTAAATAAATCGCATGTCCACCAATGGGCACAACAATTGGAATACCCCAATCTAACAACTTTTGTCCCAAATACTCAACTTGCCCTACACGCGCACGAATATGATCGTCTTTCACTGATTCTTCGATACCGCGTGCCATAGCTTCCATATCTCGCCCAGCCATGCCACCGTAAGTATGCAAACCTTCATATATTACTATTAAATTACGTGCTTCTTCGTAGAGATTATAGTCATTGAGAGCCAGCCAACCACCGATGTTGACTAATGCATCCTTCTTGCCGCTCATGGTGCAGCCGTCAGTGTAGGAGCAAAATTCATGTAAGATAGTGGCGATCGCCTGATTAGCATAATCTTCCTCTCGCTGCTGGATAAAGTAGGCGTTTTCCACGGCGCGAGTAGCATCAAGAATAATCCGGATACCGTAGGTTTGGGCTAACTGATGTACCGCCCGTAAATTAGCCATTGACATCGGTTGTCCGCCAGCCATATTCACGGTTCCGGCGACGCTGATATAGGGAATGCGTTCTGCGCCAACTCGCTCAATTAAGTCTGTGAGCTTTTGCAGGTCTACATTACCCTTAAATGGATGCAATGATTCGGCATCGTGGGCTTCATCAATAATGACATCTACAAATGTCCCACCAGCTAACTCTTGATGCAGCCTGGTTGTGGTGAAATACATATTCCCAGGTATGTAATCACCTGGTTTAATCAATATCTGAGAAAGAATGTTTTCCGCCCCACGTCCTTGGTGAGTAGGAACTATATAGCGATAGCCGTAATATTTCTGAATATTTTCTTCTAAATTAAAGAAATTCTTGCTACCAGCGTAAGCTTCATCACCCAGCATCATCCCAGCCCATTGGTAATCGCTCATGGCAGAGGTGCCGCTGTCAGTCAACAAATCAATATAGACATCTTCAGAACGCAAGAGAAAAGTATTGTAACCTGCTGTGGCGATCGCCTGTTCTCGTTCAGCATGAGTAGTAATTTTTAACGGCTCAACCACCTTGATTTTATATGGCTCTGCCCAAGAGCGACGGCGGCGTGGGGAAGTGTGCTTCTTGTCGGTCATAGATTGATGCTCCTTTATACAGGTTGGCAAAATATTTGCATACCATTTTGGTTCCTAATACCTGTTGTTGCCAAGACCGTCATAACTATAGAAATTAAATTTGATTACTGAACTTACTTGCGTAGCTAAGGAAAGTACAGAACAGATGTATACTTATTTTTTCAAAAATCAAATACTAACTTTAGATAAACACAAGTCAAAGAAAAATATACGGAATATTTCCGTACTTGGAATTTAAAAAATACATCTTTTTATACATAATTAAGGAAGCGTTAAGAATTCTCTCAAAATCATCTTTATCTAGAGTGTAAACAGTTACCTATGGGAGAATTAAGTTAAGCATCAATAAATCTCTTTTTGTAAAGTTTTGTTTGGTTTATCGCTCGGTAATGAGTTTATGAGAATTCTAAATTAGGAATTCTGCATTTATTCATTAAAAGCATCATAAAAATTGGAGGTTATAAAATGGCAATTCGGAATAACTCAGTCACCAATTTCTGGCAGAGAGTACAAAAAGATTCAGTTGTTTGGGGGTCGTTAGCCCTTTGGGTTAGTGCGTTAGCTGTAGTTTTAGTAATGCTTTCAATGTTTTCTAACGCTTAGTTTAGGCAAGATTATTCTAGTTCCTGGGCAATAGTCTGGGAACTAAGACAGAGTATATATTAATTTTTGCTTGATACATAACCACTAGAAAAATTTGGATAAAGAAAAAAGGAAAGGTACAAGGAAAATCCACACATTTGTTCCTTAACCTTTCCTTTTTAACCAAATTCTGCAAGGAGTTCTACTTTATTACAAAATAATTATTTACTACTAGGGATTTTATTCCTATTTTTATCGAATAGAGTAGGACTAAAGTACTAGAAAAGAATAATACCTTAGCGGTCACTAAAATCAGGATATTTGATCCATGCGATCGCACTTATAAATTTTTAGGATTGGAATATTATGATATGTCTCAAATTTTGCTATTCAGAATCTAATGGTATTTTCGCTTTTTGAAACACCTGCTCAACAGTAAACTCTAATCCTTCAAATAAAGAATCTTTCAGTAATTCATCTCCCATATAAGTTTGTGGTGCTGCATCTGGATAAAAAACAGTAATACTTCTGGCTTGACTATCTAATACCCACACCCGCAGCACTTTAGCATCTAAATAATCTTTGGCTTTAGCTGCCATTTGCCCAAAGGTTTGCCGTGGGGAAATAATTTCAATCACTAAATCGGGAGCAACAGAACACGCTCCTTCTTGATCCCAATCAGCAGGTAAGCGTTCATTAGAAAGATATAAAATATCGGGTATTGGCGCCCAATCTCGCCCTCGACGGGTTAATGCAACAGCTAATTCTGGGCAAACTTCTCCTTTTCCCTCACACCATTGCTCAATCAAATTGAGAAGGGCGCGGGTAAGTTTAGAGTGAAATTTTTTTGGTGACATCTTAGGAATTGCTTGACCATGAACAAGTTCATAAGTTATATCTCCTTCGCCTAGTGAAAGATTTAGGAACTCTTGCAAAGTTAATTGATTCTTGGCTTCGAGTCTCATAACACAAATTCGCTGTCTACTAGTTTTAATCAAATTGTGCTAGATGCCCAAAATGTACTATTGGGTATCTAATGGTATTTTCGCTTTTTGAAACACCTGCTCAACAGTAAATTCTAATCCTTCAAATAAAGAATCTTTCAGTAATTCATCTCCCATATAAGTTTGTGGTGCTGCATCTGGATAAAAAACAGTAATACTTCTGGCTTGACTATCTAATACCCACACCCGCAGCACTTTAGCATCTAAATAATCTTTGGCTTTAGCTGCCATTTGTCCAAAGGTTTGCCCTGGCGAAATAATTTCAATCACTAAATCGGGAGGAATAGGACAAGCTTCGTTTTCATCCCAGTTAGTAGGTAAACGTTCATAAGAGATATATAAAATATCCGGAATTGGTACCCAATCTCGTCCTCGACGGGTTAGTGCAACAGCCCATTCGGGACAAACTTCTCCTTTTTCTTCACACCATTGCTCAATAAAATTGAGAAGGACGCGGGTCAGTTTTGCATGAAAAAATTTTGGTGACATTTTAGGAATTGCGTGACCATCAATAAGCTCATAAGTTATGTCTCCTTCGCCTGATGAAAGATTTAGGAACTCTTGTAAAGTTAATTGATTCTTGGCTTTGAGTATCATGGGTCAATAATTCGTAATTCGTAATTCGTAATTCGTAATTCGTAATTCGTAATTAAACTTCTTGCAAAAGTTATTCTTTGCGCCTTTGCGTGAGATAAAAAATTATTTGTGCAACACGTCTATTGAAGAGCAGGGCAACTAATTTTTATTCTGACTGCTGAATTCTGAATTCTTCTTCAAATTGTTTACATTCCTCGCAACACTTGCCGAATGATATCTGATGGAACTTCATCGGTAATTGTTACTACACCAATTTGCGTTGGCAAAATAAACCGTACTTTCCCAGCTTTGACTTTTTTATCTAACTGCAACGCATCAATAATTGCTTCAATATCCACTTCAGCTGGTAACTGAGTCGGTAAACCTGCTTTTTGAATTAAAGCGTTTTGACGTTCTGTGTCAACATTTTGCCACATTCCCAATTCCACAGCAATTTGACCGGCTGCTACCATACCGATCGCCACTGCTTCTCCGTGATTCACCAAACGATAACCAGTCAAACTTTCCACTGCATGACCGATGGTATGTCCATAGTTGAGAATTGCCCTTAATCCACCTTCTCTCTCATCTTTGCCAACAACATCGGCTTTAGCTTGACAAGAACGAGTTAATATGCTGTAAACTAAGTCGGATTTGACGTAGCGGAGTTGGTCGAGGCGTTTACTTGCTTCTAACTGGGCAAACAATTCAGCATCCCAAATCACACCGTACTTAATAACTTCTGCCATCCCGGCTCGAAATTCGCGCATCGGAAGAGTTTTCAATACTTCTGGGTCAATCAAAACCAAGCGTGGTTGATGAAATGCCCCAATTAAGTTTTTACCGTGGGGATGATTCACGCCAGTTTTGCCACCAATTGCCGAATCTACCATTGCCAACAGAGAGGTAGGTACTTGGACAACATTAATGCCCCGCAGCCAAGTTGCGGCAGCAAAGCCCGTCATATCCCCAATGACACCTCCTCCCAAAGCCACCATAGTCGAAGAACGTTCTAGGCGGTTTTCTAAGGCGACATCGTAGAGTTTTTGGATAGAGTTAAGGGTTTTGTAGCGTTCACCAGGTGGTAGGGCGCAGTTAGCAACTTCAAATCCAGCAGATGTTAGGGATGCAACGGCTCTTTCGCCAAAATGCTTAAAAATCGTCGGATTAGAAACCAGCAATACCTTCTTGCCTAACTTTAGACTGGCCATGTGTTGACCGAGTTGATCTAAACTCGAAGGTGCGATCGCAATTTCATAAGACTGCTCTGGTAAATTTACATTAATTACAGAATTCATTGCCCAACCCCAAATAAGCGCCCGTGGGCTGTATTCTATCGCAATCTGGGGATAGGGGAGACAAGGGGACAAGGGGGTAGGAGAGACAAGGGGACAAGGAGATATGAGAGACAAGGGGACAAGGGGACAAACAAAACTCCTAACTCAGCACGGGCTAAACGCCCCGCTACCGCTAACAGCACTCATCACTCCTAATGCCCAATATCCAACATCTAATGATTCAATAGATTTAGGAAGTATTGTGGAGAAAAATAAATGTTTGCGATTGTATCTTACATCGGCTTCTTAGGTTTATTCTTTGGCATCGCTCTTGGTCTATTTTTTGGTCTGCGGACTGCCAAGATAATTTAACCAGGACTTTTTGTTGTGGGGCGGGCATCTTGCCTGCCCTTGGTTTATGCGGGACGGGCGAGACGCCCATCCTACAAGATATTTAGGCCAAGACTGCTGGACTTGCGATTTTCTCTTGTCTTTGGGAAGGTGGACGCATTTCTAAACCGAGTAAATTCAGCATTTCGCGATCGCTATCATAATCTGGACAGGGAGTTGTCACCGTCAACATTTTGTTGTCGTCGCTGGAAAAGATAGAATTGGCTCCTGCCATAAAGCACAAAGCTTGTTCAACTTGGGAAAGTCTAGCCCTACCTGCACTAAGGCGCACATCGGAAGCTGGCATTAAAATCCTCGCTGTGGCAATCATCCGCACAACATCCCAAATGGGGACATCAGGCTGATTTTCTAAGGGTGTGCCTGGTACTTGGGAGAGAATATTAATCGGCACAGACTCTGGATGAGGATGTAAGTTTGCCAAAGTTTGTAACATAGCAATCCGGTCATCGACAGTTTCGCCCAAACCAAGAATACCGCCGGAACATACGGTGACATTTGTCTGACGGACATTCTCAATTGTGTTGAGGCGATCGCCATATGTCCTTGTAGTGATAATTGTGCTGTAATATTCTTCTGAGGTATCTAAGTTATGGTTATAGGCGTAAAGTCCCGCTTCTGCCAATTTCCTGGCCTGATTTGCCGTCAACATACCCAAAGTGCAGCACACTTCTAAACCCATTGCTGTCACATCCTTGACCATTTCCAGGACTTCCTCAAATTGTGAGTTATCCCGCACTTCTCGCCAAGCAGCACCCATACAGATGCGACTAACACCAGTTTCTTTCGCTTTCTGAGCAATCTTAACCACTGTTTCTTTTTCTAGGAGTGCTTGTGGCTTTACCTCAGTTTTATAGCGAGAAGATTGGGCACAGTAGCTACAATCTTCTGGACAAGCTCCAGTTTTAATGGATATGAGCTTACAAACTTGGATTTTTGTTGGGTCATGATATTGGCGATGCACGCTAGCAGCTTGATAAATAAGCTCTAGAAATGGCCTGTTATATATCGCCCGAATCTCTAATTCCTGCCAATCGTCGCGTATTCCCACCGACATCACGTATCCTTTTTATCTATTGGGTTGATCGAGAGCTGTCTTTTGGTTGAATTTCCTGCCGTAGAGCGTTTGGGCAAAGCGATATTATTTAGAAGTTATGCCACGCACTGCGATCGATCGCTCATTGGCTATAAATCCTTCGGCTCTAGATATTTAGACATCAGCTTATCAAGATTTTGGTTGAATGGCAGATTAAGAGCAAAAATACTTACTCTATGTATTGTCAAAGGTATGGGGCATGGGGCATTGCAGGAGAATAACAAATAACTAATGATAAACTTTACGAAAAAAATACGACACTTGTGTAAGTTCTGATAAAGAGATGGCTAATCTAATCGCTGCTAAGCCGCAGATATGAGAGAATTTACAAAATCTGGAAAATGTTTTTGGAAGACATGCGGTTGATTAATATAGTATATGAAATTAGAACTGCCATTAATTAAAAGCGATCGCCTGTTATTACGAGTAGCGATTCAAGAGGATATACCCCAAATTATTAAATACTTTAGTGATAATAAAACCTATCTTACTCCATTCTATCCTCTTTGGGCTGATGGTTTTTTCACTCAAGAATATTGGCAATATCAAATAGAAAATAATTTTTTAGAATTTATCAATGGTCAATCATTAAAGCTCTTTATTTTTACCAAAAAAAATCCAACCGTCATCATTGGCACTGTCAACTTTAGTAATTTTGTTCGGGGTGCTGCTCATTTCTGCTATGTAGGATATAGCCTTGCTGAAACAAAACAAGGCAAAGGATATATGACAGAAGGGCTAGAAGTAGCAATTAAATATCTTTTTCAAGAGTTAAATTTTCACCGTGTTATGGCTAATTATATGCCTCACAATCGCCGCAGTGGCAATGTGCTTAAAAGACTCAACTTTGTCATTGAAGGATATTCTAGAGACTATTTATTAATTAATGGGCAATGGGAAGATCATATTTTAACAAGTCTCACAAATCCTAATTGGCAACCACCCAAATATTGAAAATTAGGGACAAGGGCACAAGGAGATAAAAAAATTCCTAACTCCTAACTCAGCACCTGACTTTTCACGGGATGTGCAAAAGTCAGAACTCAGCACGGGCTAAACGCCCCGCTACTGGTAACAGCGCTCAGAATTGTTTTGCTCAATGACCAGTAACAGTTCTTGCCAGCTAGCTTTAATTGTCCCGACATACTAATTAGGAATTATGAAAGCTAGCAATTTGCTCCAAACTTCGGTTGAGCCAGTCTTCATACCATTCATAAAAACTTAAAGCCTGTTCTTCATCGCTATTGGGATGAAAATCATCATGGTCGGCGTCATGAAAAGCATGACAAAAACTCAAAGACGCAGGATATATGCCATTATCATTTGTACGGTCATCTATCCAAATTTTGCCCCGTTGCTCTCCCGTAATCACTAATATGGCGTAAATTCCACAACCATAATCTGCAAGCAAGAGTGTACCGGGGATACACTTCTGATTAAAGTAGGCATCAAGATTCACCAAAAAATCCGCTTTATTCTCAACAACTAAATCCAAATTATTCCAGGCTTGTTTCAAAGGAAATAATTTAGACAGAGAGTCATATTTGTTTTGCTGTGAGGTTAGAGAAATTGCATTTTCAGATTCAATTGCTGGTATTCCGTATAGACCGTATCCAGGACCAGCACCACCATTACCAAGTTCTAAAACAAAGTTACGATAATCATTTGGTAACGTTACATCATATTTAGATTCAAATACTTCAATATCTGTATTTATCAAGCAAGGGTTGAGTTGATATTCGTGTGTCTGTGAGCCAAAAACCTGAAATGTGGCATCCAAAATTGTCAACTGAGTGAGTTTGTTCTTTAATTGCAAAACTTTATTCATTATCCTTCCTGAATGTGATATTGGTGCTGCCACAATAGATATAAACTGCTTTCTTTGTCGATGCTGATGCTGATGCCGAAGCCAGAGGTAGTATTAAGGGAAAGAATGAATTAAGTTTTGCTCGTAATGACTCTGGCTGAAACTCGAAACTACAAGAATTCTAGCAATCCTTTTCTCTCCCTGAAGTATGAAAGCGCCTTAGAATCTCTAGGCGATGACTACTACGACGAGGTTGCAGCAGCAGAATTTCCCCAACACATCTTGCGTTGGCGTAACGATTTGCTACTACCTCGTTTGGGTCTTGACCCCCAAGTAGTTAAAGATGAAGATTTCATCACAGCTTTTGGTAAATTTGACCGGCGCAAACCTTTGTTAGCAATGCGTTACCACGGCTATCAATTTGGTGAATATAACTCACTGTTGGGTGATGGCAGAGGTTTTCTGTACGGGCAAGTACGCGGTCTTGATGGTGAATTATACGATTTTGGCACGAAAGGTTCGGGGAGGACACCTTATTCCCGTGGTGGCGACGGTTTACTGACGCTTAAAGGTGGAGTCCGCGAAGTTCTGGCTGCAGAAACACTGCACTACTTGGGTGTACGTACCTCGCGCTGTTTGAGCATGATTGAAACAGGTTTATCCCTGTGGCGGGGGGATGAACCTTCGCCTACCCGTTCATCTGTAATGGTCAGAATGAGCAGTTCTCATATTCGGTTTGGTACTTTTGAGCGCTTGCACTATTTACAGCGTCCAGATTTAACGAAGAAGCTGTTAGACCACGTAATTCAGGAGTATTATCGAGACTTAAACGCAGAAGAAGATAAATATGCCTTGTTTTACGCCCAATTAGTTAAACGAGTTGCAGAATTAGCAGCGCAATGGATGGCTGCTGGTTTTTGTCATGCAGTGCTTAATACTGACAATATGTCGATTACAGGTGAAAGTTTTGATTATGGTCCTTATGCATTTATACCTACTTATGACCCATACTTTATAGCTGCATATTTCGACTATTATGGGCGCTATTGTTACAGTCATCAACCAAGTATTTGCCAGTTAAATCTAGAAATGCTTCAAGAACCTTTCAAGGCAATTATTGACAAAGACGATTTGAAGTTTGGATTAGGAAAGTTTGATGAGTATTATCAAGCAGAATACAGGTCTTTAATGTTGAAAAAGTTGGGTTTTGTAGAGTTGCCACATCCACAAGCAGAGGAGCTCTTGAATCTAACGATTGAGTTTTTGAAAGATAGCAAAGTCGGTTATCACCAATTTTTTTATGAGATGGCTCGCACCTTTTCATCAAAATGGCGAGATGAACCAGGTTTTGTGATGAACACTTCTGATATTGTACCAGTACCAGGAGCGTCAGGACTTTTTGATGATTGGTGCATATTGTATCATACAATCTTAAATGATTTCGATAGCGATCGCCTAGACGTAATTTCCCAAACTCTAGCCATTCACAATCCAAAAACTGCATTATTAAGACCCGTGATTGAATCCATTTGGGAGCCAATTGTTCAGGAAGATAATTGGCAACCTTTTTATGATTTAATTAAGGCAATTCAATCAAGGAAATAGTGAAATTATAGCTATTATCTTGATAGCAATAGATTTATTAGAATTAAATCTCTGCTGTATCCGACACAACGAAATAATCTAATTAGAGACGTTGCACTCCAACGTCTCTAGAAACAATTATGAACCAAATCCTTATAAATGGTGTGTTACGCTCTCGCTAACACACCACTAGATATATTTCCAAAATAAAAGATGAGTCCTGTATATTAATCTGAATTAAATTACGAGAAAATACGTAGGTTAGATATCCAATATAAAAGTAAAATTTTATTCAGCCTTGGCAATTATAAATCGCAGCTACACAGAGCCAACTCCGAAGTTCTGATGGTTGTAAACCTATCTCAGACTTATCTTTATCTGCGCGGATTATTTTTTCAGTCCACGTAGCTAGGCTTTGTTGGTTTGCAAATTTCTCACCATAGCATCTAAATAAAATCTAACAAAAATGAATCAAATATACATATCATATGCATGGAAAGACAATAGTGAATTAGGCAGTAAACGCGAAGAATTAGTCGATAAAATTTCTGAAGCACTTATTTCTGAACGTTACAATTTAATTCGAGATCGCAATTACTTAACATTAGGCAAAAGTATACACAACTTCATGCAGGAAATTGGTCGTGGCAATTATGTGATTGTTGTAGTCAGCGAAAAATATCTGCGTTCCGAATACTGCATGTTTGAAGCTGTTGAAATAATGAAACACAAAGATTATGAACAAAAAGTTTTTCCAGTTATTTTAGAAGATGCGAATATATATACTAAAGAAGGGAAGAGTGAGTATATAAAATACTGGAAGCAGCAGAGAGAAAAAATAGAAAAACTCATTGCTTCTGAATTATCAGATCGTGAATATTCAGCAATGCATGATGTTGCTGAAAAAATTATAGAAATTTACGGGAAAGTTGATGAATTAATTTCATTCATCTCTGATAAACTAAGCATCGATCCATCTAAAAACTTTAATGCATTTATTAATCAGCTTACTGATGCTATTAGAAATGATGCGGCAAAACTCAGAAGTCAAAAGAGTATCTTAGTTGCAGGAACAGGAAATTTTAATATTCCGGATGAAGTCAATTGGTGCGCTCAAAAGCTTGGTGAAAAAATAGCCGAATATAACTATAACCTGATTACAGGTGGATGGCAGGGAGTAGATTATGTTGTGGCTGATAAGTTTGCTGAAAAAATCGCACAAAAAAATTTACGCTTAACTGATAAGTTAACCCACGTTGTTCCACGAGGAAAACAACCTGTATTTAAGGGTGGAAAAGTCGAATATACAGAGTCAGGTATTAATGAATGGCTCGATTGTTTGCGACATTCAGATTTGGTTATTCTTGTGGGAGGTGTTGGTGGAACTTATGAGACTTATCTGTATGCTAAACAAGAAAAAATTCCGGTAATTCCTATCGTATGTACTAATGGTGATGCCAAAAAAGTGTTCGATGAAATGCTGGTAAATTGGGATAGTAAATTAATGGGAAATATATCAACTGATAAATTTAAGTCGCTAAATCAATATATCAACGACGCATCAACAGCGGAAGATGTAGTAAATGATGTCATGGATATTGTTAACGAAATTATTTTCGCAAAAATTATGCTAAATTTATAAATAAGGAATCATATGAATACGGTTTTTTTAAGGCAAGAGACGCGATTTATCGGGTCTTTGCAATTTTGGGTATCAAAGTCTTTGGTTCAGCTGATGCGCGTCTAAAGTATATAAACACTCTTGATGGTCGTTGACTGTTGACGGTTAAAGGTTAACAGTCAACGACCATTAGTCATCAGTCATCAGCTAAATGTACAAATTAAACGCGTAACAGCTTATTCTGATTCGCTTCCATCAAACTAACTAAATTGCTGGGCATAAAACCGCGCATAGCGACGTTCTAAGGCTAATAATTCTTCATGGGTTCCCGATTCGACAATTTGTCCCTGTTCAAGGACTAAAATGCGATCGCACCTTCTAACTGTCGATAAACGATGGGCAATAATAAACACTGTGCGTTTTTCCATCAGTCTTTCCAGGGCTTCCTGCACAAGTGCTTCTGACTCAGAATCTAATGCAGATGTCGCTTCATCCAGAATCAAGATTTGAGGATTGAGGAGAACAGCACGAGCGATCGCTATTCTTTGTCTTTGTCCCCCAGATAAGTTTACCCCACGTTCGCCCACCCAAGTATGATAACCTTCTGGCAATTCGCTGATGAATTGATGGGCATTAGCAATTTTCGCCGCTTCTGTCACTGCTTCCATATCAAAAACATCTTGTCCGAAAGCAATATTTTGGGCAATTTTCCCCGAAAACATGATGGTTTCTTGGGGAACAATGCCAATTTGTCGCCGCAGACTATGCAGCCTGACATCACGAATATCAACGTCGTCAATCAAAATTTGACCTGTTCTGGGGTCGTAGAAACGGGGTAGGAGATTGACAAATGTGGTTTTACCAGCGCCAGAAGCACCCACAAGAGCGATCGCTTCACCCGGCAATACCAATAAACTGATATCCTTTAATACAGGTTCGCCAGGTTTATAGGCAAAAGAAATATGACGATATTCTACTTTGCCTTTGACTGGAGGTAGAGCGATCGCATTTGTTTTTTCTATCACCGTCGGTTGAATTGCCATCAATTCAAAAACACGGTCAACGGAAGCTTCACCCTGCTTAAATTCATTGTAGTTGTTAGTGGTGTGACCAATGGGGTCAATTAATAGCGCTGCCGCCGCCAAATAGCTGAAAAAATCTGCTACCGTCAAATTGCGTTGGGAAATTTGCCACGCCCCAACTATGAGTAAAGATAACGCACTTAATGCTTCCAAAAATCCCACAATGGGAATCTGAATTGCTTTTAGCCGTTCGGCTGAATATTTTGCTTTTAAACTGCGTTCTGCTTCATGGCCAAAGCGGGCGATTTCGTAGTTTTCCGCAGCAAAAGCCTGTACCAAGCGAATACCGTTGAAAACTTCTGAAAGAATAGCCGATAAACCTGACACCCGATTTTGACTTTTTAAAGAATACTTGCGTAACCGTTCACCAAACCAGCCGACTAAAATACCCATCAGTGGCGCAACTATCACCGTTGCTAGTGTCAGTTGCCAATTCAGGTAAATCATGTAAATCGGAATTGCCAGCAACTGCAAAATACAGGGAATAAAATCGTGAAATACTTTATTTACCACCTCGCCAACTCGGTCTACATCTTCTGTGAGGCGGTAAGATAAATCACCCGCTTTTGCCGTTTCAAAATAACTGAGATTTAGTTTTTGGAGATGGGTATAGACTTGTTGGCGGAGATGAAAAGCAACTCTTAAAGCAGCTTTCGCCATATACATATCTTGTATAGACTGAAACAAGCCCCTAACTAAAAAGATTAAGGCACAGATGCCAGTTATTTGGGCGATCGCTACTACATTACCTTGTCCAAAGGGAATTGCCAATTTCCCGGCAAGATTGATTAACACTAATGTCGCCAGCACATATCCCAATATGCCAGCAAATCCCTTGCTGATGGTTTGCCACTGGGGTCGAATATAAGGCAGTAGTAGCCAGTAATTAGAACGCGTTTTCAAGCTTTAACGTCCACAATAATATTTTCCTTTGTTTGACGCTATCAGGTTTTAGGGAGTTTCTGAACAGTTAAATTAAAGTAACTGCATTGGGGATTGGGCATTGGAAGTGTGGGGAGATAGGGTGGTGGGGTGAAATTCTCTTTTCATCTCCCTCATCTCCCTCATCTCCCCAGTCCCCAGTCCCCATACCCTGAATCTATTTCTGTTCAGTACTTGAAATGACTTCCCAGTGAAACAGCCTTGATAGTTGAGAGACATCTATGGCGTAATTGACAATCCACAACACAAGTTCAAAAATCAAGAAATATCGCACCCATCGCAACTCTGTTTCAGAACCTAAAATTGTTAAACCCTCATATAATTGCCAGAAACGGTACGGTAAGTATATGTAAGGAATCATCACCCACACTACATTTTGCAACTGCCTAAGCGCTACTGCCTCAGAAATAATTTGCAATACTAGTACTATAAAGTACCAACCAACTACAGTTAATACAGTGCGATCGCCCCACCATACACCCCAGAATAGCATTACTACTAAAGGCAGCAGTACTCCTAGTATTTGCACTGAGCCAAACCAAAATTTATACCAACCAGGAAACGGTAGAGGCAAAGTGTAAGGCTTTGTGTTTTTCCAACCCCAGTTCACAACCACGATAAAAAGTGTGGCAACTAAGACAAAGAAAAGATTTTCTCGAAATAAATAGAGGTTAAGGGAATCCATAAAAATATTATCCAGTTATACTTGCTATTTACTTGTCATTCTCACTAAGTAATATTTTTGTAGACTAACGACCTTGATTTTCAACCTTTGTTTGCTCTATTTTCTTGTATTACATGAACAATCGATGGCAGTAAAGAAACAACTATAATTAATCCAATAATCGGTAACAAATACTTGTCTACCTGTTCAGGTGGGAGAGATTTTCCTAAGAAAAAGCCTAATAAGGTGATTCCAAATGTCCAAAGGAAGCCACCAATTAAGTTGTAAGACATAAAGGTTCGGTAATGCATCGCACCAATGCCCGCCACAATGGGCGCAAAAGTCCGTACAATTGGCATAAACCGTGCTAGAACAACTGTTTTTTTACCGTGTTGTTCATAAAAGTTTTGGGTTTTAACAAGATGTTTTTTATGAAACAACCAAGAATCTTCTTTCTGGAATAGTCTTCTGCCAAATTTATGTCCAGTAAAATAGCCAACATTGTCACCTAGAACTGCACAAACAAAAGCACCAAAAATTAGAACCCAAATGTTCAGTAAATTCTGAGATGCGACAAACCCAGCAGTGAACAATAAGCTATCCCCAGGTAGAAAAAAACCAATTAACAAGCCAGATTCAGCAAAGACAATCGCCCACACCCCAAAGTAGCCAAGTGATTTAATCAGTTGTGGTAAATCAAAATGCATAAAAATTCTGAGTTTTGAACAATAGGCCTACAACATCTTAACGTTCAGCAATTTTTCTGAATAAAAAGTAATATTAAATTTACGTAAAGTTCTTTGGGAATTTTAAAGTAAATATTTAGTTCAGGTGTGGTGCAAGATGCAAAAATATTTGAAAGTACTAAGACTATTTTGGAGTGCTGCGATCGCAGCTGAGTTGGAATATCGCATCAACTTTCTCATTGCAACCCTCAGCAGCTTGGGAAATCTTGTCGGCAGTCTCTTTGGACTATTCTTGTTTTACCGTACAGGTTACACTTTTGCTGGCTGGTCATGGGAAGCAGCTTTAGTAGTTCTGGGAATTTTTACTTTATTGCAAGGTTTTTCTGCTACTTTTCTCGCGCCGAACTTAAATTACATTGTCCGCCATGTCCAAGTAGGCACTCTTGATTTTGTATTATTGAAACCCATTGGCAGTCAGTTTTGGCTTTCCACTCACACCATTTCACCTTGGGGAATACCAGATATTCTTTTTGGCTGCATCATTATTGGCTACGCAGGTCAACGCCTCGGTATAGCAATAGACAAATATCTACTCAGTGTAGTGCCCTTATTTTTTGGCTCAGTGATTCTATATAGCCTATGGTTTATGCTGGGAGCGACTAGTATCTGGTTCGTAAAAATATACAATGCAACTGAAGTACTACGTAGTTTATTGGAAGCAGGACGATATCCAATCACAGCTTATCCAACTGCATACCGCTTTTTTTTCACCTTCGTAGTACCAGTCACTTTTTTAACTACAGTCCCAGCAGAAGTGATGTTGGGTAGGGGTGAAATTAGCTGGTTGATAGGTGCGGGAATATTGGCAATGGTCTTGCTTTTCGTTTCTACTAGGTTTTGGCGGTTTGCGTTGCGCTTTTATACTAGTGCTTCGAGTTAAAATAGTCCGTGTATTAACATACAAACACGCATCTCAAAACTTTTCAAACATCCTCTTAGAAACGTGGATTAAATAAGATGCAAAACCTCATCCTGTCTCTAGCTTCCCTCTCCTTTATAAGGCTATGGTGTACACACAAATCGGAGTTACATTTGAGATCCGGGTTTTACCCCCCTTAATCCCCCCTTGGAAAGGGGGGAAACCGGAAAATCTAGTTCCCTCACCTTTACAAGGGGAGGGTTAGGGTGGGGTAATTCGAGGGCTGGTAGTGATTCGATAACTTGTATGTACACCGTAGCCTTTATAAGGAGAGGGATTGAGGGTGAGGTAAACCAAGGACATAAATTATATGTTATTTAATTCTTATTCCTTAATAAGAAATTCACAAATCAAATAAGAACCCTGTCTACTACCTCCTCTGCCTTAAAACCTCTAGCTTTGTACTTTATGCAACGCCGAAAATTGCTATACTTACCACTGTCCGGAATTATCTTCTTGTTGCAAACCGATTAACTGCCGACGCTTCCAAGCATAGTGAAGAATATTAATTCCGAGTTCCTGAGCTGTACGAATAGTTAATCGGGGTAAACTCAAATCTCTATCGAGTCCCCAAGCAGTTGCTAAATCACCAATTACTAAAATAATTCCTCCACCCATTAATAGTTTAATCTGCTGTTGATTAACCATTGGTAAAGCAGCAAATAAGAAAGGTTTTGTTCTTAAAGGATGACTCCGTTGTAATTCTTCTAAAGGCCTTAAAGGACTCTCTAATTGTTGTGCTAATGCTTGAGTACTTTCAATCAAAGGGTTCGCATTTGCTGGTGCATCGATTAAAAGCACGCCACCTAAATTTAAGTAATTTTTGAGGGATTCAAATTCTAGACTATTTAAAGATATAGCCTGTCCGCCTGTCAAATAAAGTAGGTCATAATCTTGAATATTTTCTGATAAAGAAACCTGACCTGGTTCATCAGCACCTCGCAAACTTGGATATAGCGGTTCTACTGCTTGCAATAAGTAGGAAAGGCTGAAAAAATTACGCGCACATTCTGGGTCACTATGATTCGCCTGTGCCATACACACAAGTGCTTGGGGACGCATTTGTGCTTGGCGGCGATAACGCAAATCAACATTGTTATATCCAGGAAAAAAAGCATCCGCAGGTTGGGTAATATCAGTATGTCCTGGTTGCAGGAGTATTCGACATATTTCTATTTCTGAACTGGCTGGTGTGGAGTTTCTTTGGTCAATTCGATAGGTTTCTTGAACAATATCTCTTTGCTGTCCGCGCCGCAATTCATCAGGGTCTACATAGCTGACGACTAAGTAGATCATGAGTGGTTCTGAAGTTGCTACTTCTATATCAATGGGAAAGTCATAGGAGGTAGGTACAACTATTAAATTACCTGCTAAATCAATGGCGATACCAGGTTGAATTTGCACCCAACGTCCATCTCGATATCTGGCTTCTACTTGGGTAGGTGCAGTAACATCTCGGACGCCTAAACCACAGACAATTCCTGGTTGATTTAAACTTTGATATTGAGCATTTTGCCGGAGACGATGATAATCGTGGGCTGTTCGCCAACGTTCAGCATTAATGAGTAAACCATCTGCGGCTTGCAGACGTTCAAAAGATTTAATTTGTGGGGGTGGGAAAGGATGGGACATAAGTAATTCAAAATTTAAAATTCAAAATTAAGAAAAGCTCACATACAGAGAATAAGTTTGAGATTTTATTAGCTAGGAGGATTTTCAATAGATAGTTCGTAGGTGCAGAATGCGGGTTTTTCTTGTTCTATTATTCTTTGGATAAGTTCTTCATTGATGATGCCACTAGAAATATTGGAACGCAAACGGACTATAAAGTGATATGGTTGTCCACCTGCTAAAACTGCATTTCCTAGTTGTGCGTCTCCGATAATAAAACTTGGTCCGAAAGGTTCTGTAATACTAATATGTTTATCTGCTTCATTAAGTAAATGATCGTCTAAAGGTAGTCCTGTATAAAGATGTAAGTAGAGACGCAATCCTTTACGAGTTCCTCGCCAGCGATAAAGTTCTACGGCTCGGCGAATTAAACGCCGCTGTTGCTGGAGATCCCAAACAGAATCTACTTGCCAAGCAACCCAATGAGCCATAAAGGGTAGTAGTGCTTGGGGTGCTGTCAAGGGATCGAGATTTGCCCACATGACGTTGTAACTATCGATTATTGGTTGAAAAGCTTGCTCAAATATTTTCATGAAGCGACCAATAAAGTCTACTTCTCGATACAAAATTGGCAAGAATTCCATGTAGGCGGTGTAAGGACGGATGTATAAATCAAAGTATTCGCTTCTGTGGGTTTGTTCGTTGTCTGTACCTCGGTCGATGTGTAGAGTAATTAGGCTGCGAAAATTAAGAGTTAGTCTATCTTTTTTTCCTGGGGCGATCGCTTCTCGATCTTCAAAAAATGTCTCAGGAATAGAAAAGTAGAGAACTGCATCCATTTGTCCGCGAGGTGGTATCTCAGTGCCTTCTGTGCCAATTTGACACCACTCAGGCGGAAAATTTCCCTCAACGCTTAAGTTTACTCGCAAAGGACGCGGTTCTAAGTTTTGCACTTGCACGATCATCTCGCTTGGGTATCCAGGATGTAAGAGTAAACTACGAGAAGCCACATCCGTGTTTTCCGCATTAGCAAAGTCTAAACCTGCTACAGGTAAAGCTTCGGGAATTTGCATTGGCGTTAATTGAATGCTTACAGCCGGACTAGAGCGACTTTGAACCATAGGATTGGGGATTGGGAGATGAGGGATAGAGGAATAATAACTCCTCAGTAGGATTGGGGATTGGGGACTAGGGACTGGGGACTGGGATATGAGGAGTAGAGGGGTAGAGGAATAATAACTCCTCATCCTCAGTCAACAATCAACAATGAACAGTCAACAGTCAACACTCCCAATAAAATGACTTATCAGCGATTAATGATTTGAATATCGTGATTTGAACGCAGATTTGTATCAGCCCAAGAACATATTAAACCTTCCGATCCTGGATCAATTAATTGTTCTGGTGATGATTGTCGTCTCCAATTTTCTCCTTGTTTGCGGATGGCAAACATTAGGACTTGGCCTAAATGGCGGACGCCTGGGGTTTGTTGCAGTAAGGCAACAATATCAGATGTATAAACGGGTCGCCCAAATGGCCAACCTTTGCCGTCGATTCCTCCAGTTAATGGATTTAAATATTTATACAGCAATACTCTTAAATTGCGGCGAATTTCTTCTCTGGCAAAAGGGTTGTCGTAAGAAGGTTCTAGAGTAATTTCTGTCTGTACGGAAACGCCTACGTAATTTGGCTCTTGTAGTTCTAGTTGTACTCCTAATAAACGTCTTTCATCTAAGTAACTCAAGATTTGGTCTTGGAGTGCGTTACTGAGGGCAAATTCTTCTGGTGTCATGCCATCCCCTTGACCGATCGCATCTGTATTGGCGAAGGGAACGATCAACAAACTAACTATACCTGCTTGCCTACGTGCATTTGCTGGTAAACACCGGACACGAGCGATCGCTCCTCTACCTGCTTGTTGGGCTAAAACTTCAAAATCTTCGGCGGTGACGGCGCGATCGCGGGTGCGAAGAATTCGCGGTGCTTTCATCACAGCTTGTTCTAGTGACTCGGCATCAGCACCATTGACTGCTGGTATCCGATTGATTGTACTAGCAATATACGGATATGCAGACTTTAAAAACTGGATTGCCCCAGCTTGAACATTGCCTTCTCTACCACCGCCTGTACGGTAAGCTATCATTCTAATCTCTGAGCCACGGGGAGGAATCGCCCCATACTGGTGTTCAGACTCTCTGTTTTCCAGAGTACTAACTTGTACAGATGTGTCGTCTAATCGTGGTTGCTGAATGCGCGATCGCACTTGGGTTTGCTGTTTGAGTTGACCAGGTTCTCGAATCAACGGGCCAAATTGCACTGTACCCGTGAGGGAATCAACGGTGTAATGAAAGTGATGCGGTGCAGAATCAGCAAAATCTCTCACCTCAGTCCATTTCTGAGGCAAACCATTCGCAGGAGTAACTAAAATATACTCGTTTTCTTTGCGTTCTAAAATTGGTGCTGTTTGTAACTGAAAACTCTGACCAGGTGTCCCATCACTAATTCCTAAGCGTTCATCTAGAATCAGCTTACTGTGACTAGCTCTAACTGTACCGCCAATTGACCTCACTGCTAACCCAGTAAGTCGTGGTGGACGATTGTAACCAGATTGATTTGTGTCTGTGATGACAAAGCTACAGCGCAACCAGCGACCTCGGTAAGAGGTAAAGTTAGTTACAGGCCAAATCATCGGTAAATGCAGACGTACTTCTGCTCCTTGAGACGGATTTCCACCTTGTTGAGCCATTTCATAAAAACTGAAGCCACGAGTTTTATCATCTGATTCTTGCAATAAAACTGGTTGCCAATTTTCACCATCCCAGGCTTCCCACTTTCGGGGAGGTTGATTTGGGTTAATCCCAGCAGGGGTAGCCGCCGCCCCTTGGAAAATAATTTCTAAGACATTAGCATCTAAAGAATCGTCAGAATTAATTGCTAAATAAAAGCAATTGCCAGGCTGCGGTTCCTCTTCAAATATCGGCTGTTCGTTACCTGTCCAGTAACC
This sequence comes from Nostoc sp. C117, assembly GCF_043099735.1. Classification (NCBI taxonomy): domain Bacteria; kingdom Bacillati; phylum Cyanobacteriota; class Cyanophyceae; order Nostocales; family Nostocaceae; genus Nostoc; species Nostoc sp. C117. The sequence continues at coordinate 6,492,638 of NZ_CP170991.1, read as the reverse complement.
GTTAGATTGACGAGTCCAGGAAGTTGTGATTCTCTCTCGTAGAGATTGGGGAATATCTTCGGTGGTTTGAGCAGTTAACAAGTGCTGTATTCGGGGTTTGCCGATAATTAGCGGCGAATCTGTACTAAAAGTAATAGATTCTGTTGTCTCAGTTTGGATAGTTGAAGCTTCTAATCCTGCGGGAATAGTATAGGCTTCCGGCAGTGCCGAGCTTAAATAAAAAGTTAATTCTGTGTATGCTGGGGCGGGAGGCTGGAGACGAATACCGAGTAATTCTAGAAAAGCGACATAATTTTTTCGAGGTACTTGGTTAAATCTGAGCAACATCTGGTCAGTTAACCAAGCAAATAACTCAATGAGCGTAATTCCCGGATCGCTGAGGTTATGATCTGTCCATTCTGGACAGTAGCGCGGAATACGCATTATACATTCGTCTACTAAATCATCGAAGGCGCGATCGTCTAAGTTGGAAGAAGGTAATTTTGGTAAAAAGTCAAAGTTCACGATTCCTCCCCAGCTGAAACCAAATAATAAGGATAAACAAAGCTGTAAATATCGGGACTGTCTTTAAGTCGATAATTGATGGTGATATCTACTCTGCCACGCAGAGGGTCAGCATCAGTCAGAACTTCATCAACAATAATCCGTGGTTCCCAAACTTCTAAAGCTTCCAAAACATAAATACGGATTCGCAGCAGGGTATCAGTATTTAAAGTTGCAAACGCTAGTTCAGATAAGCGCGAACCAAAATTAGGTCGATAAACCCGCTCACCGACTCCAGTGCGGAGGATAATCCAAATAGATTCTTTAACTTTTTGATCTTCACGGCTAAGCTTTATCCCACCTTGCACGCTTAAATGCAGAGGATAAGCCCAACCTGTTCCCAAATAGGCTCGATCGCGACCATAAACCATATCTGGCACTTAGACAGCTGTTACATGGATATCTTCAAAGATATCGGCACAGAGGGTTTAAGCCTATTCGCCAAAGGTCGAGGATGAACAAACAAGACGCGGGGATGGGGAGACTTGTACTGAGTTTCGACTACGCTCAAATCGAGCGTTCGCGTAGCGTCTCCGTTAGGAGAAGTCGAGATTCAACTACCGCAAAGCCGTTGGCGCAGCCTCTCGTAGAGAAGTATGGGGACAAGGGGACAAGGAGATAAACAAAACTCCTAACTCTTAAGTGCTAACTCAGCACGGGCTAAACGCCCCGCTATCCATGTACAGCACTCAGCACTTAGTACTTTGCTATATGTTTGGTGGTAAACTTCCATTGGTTCTGGGTTGTGCTGTAGCTTAACTCAACCTATAAAATTTAAAATTTGCGATCGCCTTTGGCGTGCTAAAAGCAATCACACTAACAACAATCTCCATGAAAAACTTAGCTCTACTATCTGTTACAGCTATTGCTGCTACATCTGGATTATTTTTCGGCACAATGCAAGCCGCCTCCGCTTTAAATTGGAACTGGAATTATTCTGGTACTGGCATAACGGCCGGTGGTACTTTTACTACTAATAACACTCCTGATAATTTGGGTTTCTATCAGATTTTAGGAATTACTGGCACACGAAATGGCGAAACAATTACTGGTCTGCAACCTACTGGAACTCCCGTACCAGGAAACGAACCTTTTAATGTTGACAATTTAATTAGTCTTAATACTCAACAGTTAACGGGTGATGGTTTTGGATATTCCACTTCCGGGGGAAATTATTCTAGTCCATTTTTTGCCGGTTTTTTGGATACACCGGGTTATTTAGAGGTTTTTTCGGCGCCACCATTTATATCAGGTGCTGAAAATTTAGGATCTGAAGATAGTGAGTTACCTGTTAATTTTTTTGCAAGTATAGTCACTGTCCCTGAACCTAACTCTATTGTTAGCTTACTCGCCTTCGGTACTCTGGGTGTTGCTTCAGCTGTTAAACGTAAAAAGTCATCCAAATTGACTGACAAGACAGCAAAAGTAATTTAGTAAATCTTAAGTAGCGTGCATTAAGCGCTAAATATTTATGTTTATTCCTACCCAGATTACCGACTTGTTGAAAAAGTTGATTATCTGGGCATCTTAAGGAATTTTTATTTTGAAATAACTTCTAATATTATTTCGTTAATGAGTCTTTGATACTCATGAACGAGTATATTTTGCGGATTAACGAGCATATTTTGCCGGGTAATGAGTCTTTGATACTCATGAACGAGTAATTTTTGCTCCTGAAAAAAACTTTTTGACTAGTGGACGCACATCAAAACTGCATTCCCCATTCCCAGACTAATTAAGTCGAATAATCGCACCTTTGACTGTAATCTCACCGTTGGCGGTAATATCTATATTGCCAAAAGCATTTAATGAGAGATTACCTGTTGATTTTACTGAAATAGATTTAGTTATATCCCTCATTTCGATTTGATGACCGCCTGTGGTTTGAATAGAAATAGATTGACCTTTGTCATCCATTTTGATTGTATGACCCCCTGCGGTTTTAAGTTCGATATAGCGATCACTATCATTGAGATATATTTTGTGACCGTCTTTAGTTTCTACCCGAATACCTGTTTTACTGGTTGCTTTATCTTCTTCCACAAACTGTAAAACATGTCCAACACGAGTTTTAATGGTGCGTAATCTGACACCGCCGCTGCCAACTGAGTCATCTACTTTTTCGGGTGGTGCGTCTTTACCATTCCATACACCACCAATCACGTAAGGACGATGGATATCCCCATGCTCAAAACCTACTAACACTTCATCGTTTACTTCTGGTAAACAGTCGAAACCTCTGTTTTTTCCTGCTCCCACAGCTACAACTCTCGCCCAGTCACTTTCATGATCTTCTGTCATGGTGGGGAATTTAAGCTTCACTCTACCCCATTTTTGTGGGTCTTTATTATTAGTCACAATTCCGACTAATAAAGTCTCAGATGGCTGTAAATGTTTTTTCGGCGATAGAGTTGTGAATAAATTACCAGCACGTAACCCGCGTACACTGAACTCAGTTTCATAAACCCGGTTCTTGAAGAAATGGCGGGTTTCTGTGACATAATATTCACCATTAAAGCGATCGCCCATACCATTAAGACCAACAAGCCGTCCTGGGCGAATATCAGGATTCCCTGTTGCTGTAGCATCTGCATAAACAAATTCCCCTCCCAGTTCATCACACAAAGCCTGAGCCATTATCTCTGCTTCTTTTTGGCTGGCAACAGGTTTATCTACAACAATCATTTTTGGGGCTTTAATATTAGAAAATGCACTACTAGTACTGCTTCCTAGTTGATTACCTGTCTTAGTCATTTGCTTTTCTTTGTTGACTGTTGAGGTAATCACTTGTTTCTTAGTATAGTCCCAACCGCGTACTTCCACAGAACTAACCTGCTCAGCACTCGTAACACGGGTATTGAATTTACTAATATCATCTAGCCATTTTAATGGTAAAGATCCCTGAGTTTTTGGTTGGGAAAAATTTATTTTGTCTTCTGTAATAAATAGCTCGAAACCAATACGAGCAGCCCTTTCTTGCAAAAACTCCATATTAGTTTGGTTTTCTTGGAAGACATACTTGTGAATTGGAGTACTTTTTTGTATCTTACCAGTTTGTATACCTACCTCTTTAGCTATTGTTTCTACTATTTGGCTATCGGTTGTATTTAAAAAAGAACGATTATAGCGACCTCGATGAAGACGATGAGAAACATCATAGCCACGGACTATTATATTAGCTTCAGATTTTTCATTGAAGTGAACTTCTATCCCTGTAATTTCGCCTTGTATTAGTATTTTTTCTATCAGATCTTTAAAATTCGGATCTAGAGTAATACTTGAAGTAAAACCCAACTTCACTTTATTCCCAATTTTTAACAGATCGTCATATCGCCAAGGTTGATTTTGTGAACGATCGGATGTTGGCAGATAGCTATTATGTATCACCATCGTAAACATTGCTGGTAAATGCAAGCTCTCTTCTACAGTAATTTGCAGTAAATCTTTAAGTAATTCAGGAGAAGCAGGTTTTCCTTCTATTGCGAGTTCCGGTTCGCTTAAATATTCTTTGGTATTAGGCATAAACTATCTTGTATAAATGTAAAATCTTCAGACAAAGCTTGTAAATTTTAGATTTTTTGGAGTGATTATAACAACCCTAAATCATTTATCCTTTGTTTTTCTATTCTCCACGAGAGTATTTTTACAACTCAAATAGGATTACTAAAATCAGAATATTCACAAATGATTTAATATTCCCATAAGTGCTATATTCATTCATAAAATATTAGCTAATTTTTTAATTTGTAAGTATTCTGATTCCTGATTAATTTTTCGCCACCTTAGAATTTTTTGTGCGGTTTTTTCCTTTAGATTGAGATTCTTTACCTCCAGGAAGGTTATTTTTATCTACTTCTTGCAAGTCTATATCTACTATTGCTCTAACCGGTGTTCCATCACTCAAAAACATATTTAATGTGTAAGTTAGCTTCGTGATTACACAATAAAAATACTCTGTTCCCCATGTTAATATATAAACAGGTGGACGCTTATCAGCCGATCCTTGAATTGTTTCTACACCTTTCTTAATGTTGTCTATGTACTTATTCATCACCGACTCTTTCGTTTCATAAGTGTCGAATAACAATTGTTTCAAGGTAAACATATAAGGTTTTACACCAGAAAAGTTAACCTTTGGTAAGAGTTCAGTACCTCTATTACCATCATTGCTTTTCCACTCAACAGACCGACTAAAACTAACCTCTGTTGGATTAAACATCAATTCAATATCTGGGGCTTCTTTTTTATAAGCTATAAGTTTCGCTTTCTCAAGTTGTGGTTTCAGCTTTTGAGTAACAATAATTGGTTTTTGAGTAACAATAATTGGTAGATTTAACATTTGAATATCTCTCCTAAATTTCCTAAATTTATTAAATGATATTTACCAAGATAAACGACCTGAATAACCACCGTGACGTTCTCGCTCAATTTCTAGACGTTGGCGTAATCTGCTATAGATTTCACGAGCTAAAGTTTCAAGTTCGGATGTATTATCTTTGTTATGTTCTTCGTCTTGGGAAAAACTGTTTCCTACTGTCTCAGTTAGCGATTCTCTGTTTTCATATGCATCGGATACAGTGACTTCTCCACCATCAGCAAAACCTCTAGGTGCAGGAAGATGTTTAGGAAAAACTTGTGAATATTCTGATTTTGAAACAGGAGAAAATTCAGAATTTTGATTTTTAGATTCTGCACCCGTAAAGAAACTTGTAAATTTATCATCATTTCCATTTAATAATTCTTCTACACTTGACCATTCAGAAGGTGTATCTGACCATTTGGAAGGTGTCTTAGTCCTAAAATTTGTAGAATTTGCTTTTCTGAAAATCATCGGAGGTGATGAGTATTGAGGTGAAGGTTCACCTCCATCAGTCATTTTGTTTTCAACACTACTCAGCTGTGGAGAATTGAGTATCGAAAGTTTTTGTTTTTCAACATTCAACCCCAAAGAAGAAGGAACTAAAGAATTAGATTTTTGAGGTGATTGATTATCAAAGCTTTTAAGTTGTAATGAAGTGTCTGAAAAAGAATCGACTTTAGTCGAAGTCTGAGGAGAAGTTGTTTGTTCTGGTTCTTTGGGATTTGGTATCTCTAAATTTGGAAGAATAATATCCTGGGGTGTACCACCAGTGTTAATGTGCTGTAGTAGACCTAGATTTTTTTGTGCATCCCTGGTATTAATCACAAACTCCCCAGGTGTAAGCATTGCAGGTACTGTATCCGAGGGTGCGATGTACTGAGGATTTTGAATTTGGGAGTCTGTTACTTGACCGCCAGTAGCATAACCTTTAGGTGCGGCGAAATTTTTAATGGTGGTATTTTGTTCAGCTTGAGGTGGTGTGCTGACTTGATTTTGTAGAAGAGTTGGTTTTTCTGCGATATCTTGGTTATCTGAGGTATCAATAAAGGTTGAAATTTTCGGATTTGCGATCGCTCCTAATAATTTTGATTCTATTGTCTGTTCATTTTCCACTATTTTCGGTAAAATAGTCGATTTTTCCACAACATCTGATGATACATCCCTAACTGCTGATGCTTGGACAATCTCAGGTAATGCGGCGCTAATTGTTGGTGCTTGGACAATCTCAGGTAATGCGGCGCTAATTGTTGGTGCTTGGACAATCTCAGCTGATACATCCCTAACTGCTGGTGCTTGGACAATCTCAGCTGATACATCCCTAACTGCTGGTGCTTGGACAATCTCAGCTGATACATCCCTAACTGCTGGTGCTTGGACAATCTCAGCTGATACATCCCTAACTGCTGGTGCTTGGACAATTTCAGGTAATGCGGCGCTAACTGCTGGTGCTTCGACAATCTCAGGTAATGCGGCGCTAATTGTTGGTGCTTGGACAATCTCAGGTAATGCGGCGCTAATTGTTGGTGCTTGGACAATCTCAGGTAATGCGGCGCTAATTGTTGGTGCTTGGACAATCTCAGGTAATGCGGCGCTAATTGTTGGTGCTTGGACAATCTCAGGTAATGCGGCGCTAATTGTTGGTGCTTGGACAATCTCAGGTAATGCGGCGCTAATTGTTGGTGCTTGGACAATCTCAGCTGATACATCCCTAACTGCTGGTGCTTCAACAATCTCAGGTGATACATCGCTAAGTGCTGATGCTTGGACAATCTCAGGTGATACATCCCTAATTGCTGGTGCTTGGACAATCTCAGGTGATGTGGCGCTAACTTTTGGTGCTTCAACAATCTCAGGTGATACATCGCTAAGTGCTGATGCTTGGACAATCTCAGGTGATACATCCCTAATTGCTGGTGCTTGGACAATCTCAGGTGATGTGGCGCTAACTTTTGGTGCTTCAACAATCTCAGGTGATACATCCCTAACTGCTGATGCTTGGACAATCTCAGGTGATACATCCCTAATTGCTGGTGCTTGGACAATCTCAGGTGATGTGGCGCTAACTTTTGGTGCTTCAACAATCTCAGGTGATACATCCCTAACTGCTGATGCTTGGACAATCTCAGGTGATACATCCCTAATTGCTGGTGCTTGGACAATCTCAGGTGATGTGGCGCTAACTTTTGGTGCTTCAACAATCTCAGGTGATACATCCCTAACTGCTGATGCTTGGACAATCTCAGGTGATACATCCCTAATTGCTGGTGCTTGGACAATCTCAGGTGATGTGGCGCTAACTTTTGGTGCTTCAACAATCTCAGGTGATACATCCCTAACTGCTGATGCTTGGACAATCTCAGGTAATGTGGCGCTAACTTTTGGTACTTCAACAATCTCAGGTGATACATCCCTAACTGCTGGTGCTTGGACAATCTCAGGTAATGTGGCGCTAACTTTTGGTACTTCAACAATCTCAGGTGCTACTAAGATAGGTTCACTTTCTGTAGACTTGCTGATAATCTTCTCAAGATTGTTGTCACTATGCCGTGAAATTAAATTTGCTGAGACATCTGAAACATTAACCGATACATCTGATTGTGACTCTGAAGTTCCTAACTGTTCATTATTATTAGAGTTGCCAATAAAACTAAGTTTATCTTCAATATAATCTGAACTAGGTGTTAGTTTAAGAGGTGCAGAGATTAGAGACTCACTAGGGATAATCGAATCAATTTCTTCTTGTTGTATTGGAATAGAGCTTTTTGTAGCGGAAGACTCAGGAATATTTACAGCAATAGGTTTTAGAGGCGCATAGCTGTTCCCCTCTACAGTATTTTCAACACTAACTGAAGTAAGCGCTGAAGGTAAAGGTGCATTTTCTAGAGAATTACTAGGGACAGTATTACCTGTGTCCAAATCACTAGTGGTACTTTCTAAGATGAAATTTGGCTCAATGGCTGTAATTACCTCAAAGTTATTATTTGTATTGGGTGATTCTTTTGTAGGCGATAGAGAGTTTGAGGTTGATGATAGTTCTTTTTTGGAGATTAAATTAGTTAGAGAATCATTACTCTGATTTTGAACTTTAGGAGGAACTTGATATGTTTCAATATTCTGTTGTAGCGGTGTTGGGCTGAGTCTAATGTCTGACGTATCAACTAATTGTGATGATTGATTAATTACTTGCTGTTCATTTTCAGTAAACTTACTAGACGAGGTAAATTTTTCCTCCACATTAGGAGGAAAAGTTAATTCTATAGGTGAATTATGCGCTAATTCACTTTTGTTAACGTCCAATTTTTTCTTTTGTTGTAATGGCAAGCTTTTATCTGAGATAGACGGTTCTAAACTTGTTAAATCAGATGGTAAATCAGAAAAAACTTGCTGTTCTACCTCGGCAAGTTTCCGAAAAAAACTTGGTTCTTCTTCAATATTAGGCAAAGTAGATGCCTTTGTACTAGGTAAGATACTACTAACATAATCATCCTCATTTGTAGTATTATCTAAAGCCAAGTCTTGTTGTAATCTGGGGAGTTCGGAATTAAGTTTAGCAGACGGAGGTTGTTCTGATGCTATTAATTTAGGATGAATATTAATATTGTTTTCATCAGAAGTTTGAACAACATTCTTAGCCGCAGATGATTTTACTGATTTTTTAGTTATAGATTTTGATTTTTGTGTCTGTTGAGGTTTCTTTTTTTGTTTTGCTTTATACTTGGTTTTAATATTTACTTCTGGTGATGTATTATTAATCGTTTTGTTTTCAATAATAGTTGGTAATATGTCTGGAATACTTGTTTTTACTAATTCCTGATTATTAAAATTATTAGTTTCTTCTAAATCTATTGAATCAATTTTAGTATTTATTTGTGGTGATGTATCATTAATCGTATTGTTTTGATCGATGATAGTTGGAAATATTTCTAGAGTACTCTGTTTTAATATTTTCTGATTATTAGAATTCTTATTTTCTTGTGAATCTATTGAATCAGAAGGATTAAAGTCAATATCTTGATTATCCCAACTATCGTAATCTATGAATGGTTTTATCGATGGTTCTTCTTGACGATATAATAAAAATTCCGAAGAGTTAAGTAATGGTGATTTTGTTTGTGTAGGACTGATAAAACGACTTTGCGAATGCAGAAAGTCAGACTCTTGCCTTAAGCCTAATCTGTGAGTAGTAGATAAAGATGATATTACCCCAAGTGGATAAATATTATTTCCTAGTGTATGTTGAATTATTTGCATAAATAGACTTAAAAAATAAATGATTAACTAGAAACGAAATATCCTGTTTTTTCATTTCGTTGTCCAAGATTGCCTCCTCCTGTAGTTCTTGCAACTTGTAAGCCTTCATAAGCCAAAGTTAATTCTTCAATAGCAACTGCCTTGCCATCTGCTTGTAGTGTAGGTGTTTTCCAAGTTATGGGAATAGCACCAATCAAAGTCCAACTCATCATCGTTTCACCAGATTGATTAAAAATCAGAATATTGACATTTCGTCTGGATGTTTTCTCTTTTTCATCAAAAACTGCATTTATCCAGTTCCAAAAACCTGGATGGTCGGTAACTCCACGTTTAAGAGTTACGTCGGAAAATTCTGTATGGCCTAAATATATTCTTTGCTGGTCGTTGACACCACCTTCTTGAAAAACATTTTTCTTAATTTGAAGGCTTAAGCCTGTACATTCAGTAAAAGATGCTGCAATAGAACTGTCTATTTCTATGTAAAAACGATTACTAGTGACATAATTTAATTCGTGAGTAACGTTGCCATTATTAGCATTTCCAGCCATTAGAACCACCTATGAGAACTATAATTACCTATTCTTTCTCGCTGCAATCGCAGGTCTTCTTGCAAAAGTTTATAGACATGCTCTGTGAGTTGGTTCAGCAGCAGTGCATCGTTGAGGTATTTACTTGCCGTTTGACCGACTTTGCTGGCATTAGAACTCGTTGAAACCCCAGCGTATCCAGCAGTACCGCCAACGTCTCCATTAAACGTAAAAAAAGCTTGTTCCTGATTTGAGTCCATAAATAAAAAAACTCTCCTAGAATCCAGGCTAAGGCTACTGCATCAGAATCAAAAGTAGCCAAAAGTCGAACTTGATTTCACAATTGTGTTGCAAATGCGATCGCTGTACCCTAGATATAGGTATCAGCAAAATATTTATCTACTTACGGCTTGGACATCAGAAAATGAAAGAACGCATAGTTCAGCCTAAAAAAGTTTCCACAGATTCCTTCTCAATATCTGTACTCAGAAAAGCAACACTTGGTTTTGGTTCACAGTCCTCTGGTGCTTCATCCCCAGCAACGCCAAACAACAAATCTCTAGTCCACGACATTAGTCGAATACCACTGCATCGTCCCCAAACCAAACTCACAGTTAATCAGCCAGGAGATATTTACGAGCAAGAAGCTGATACGGTGGCAAAAGAGGTGATGGTCAGATTAGGGCAACCTCTAAATTATCAGTCTATCCAGCGCCAAGAAATGCCAGAAGAGGAAGAATGGCAAATGAAACCTCTGGCAAGTTCGATTACCCCTGTGGTGCAACGGGAAGAAATAGCAGAGTCAGAGTCAGAAGAATTACAAATGTCTTCGCTGGTGCAGCATCAGGCTAAAGGTGGAATGGCTGCTATCCCAGACTTAGAAGCGTCTATCAACCAAGCAAAAGGGGGTGGAGAGGCGCACCGCCCGAACCAAACTGGACTATCGGATAACTTAAAAGCAGGGATTGAAAGCCTATCTGGTATAGCAATGGATGATGTCAAGGTTCACTATAATTCTGCGAAACCTGCAAAGATACAGGCATTAGCCTATACCCAAGGAAAAGATATTTATGTTGCATCAGGACAGGAAAAGCACCTTCCGCACGAAGCTTGGCATGTGGTTCAGCAAAAGCAAGGAAGAGTAGAGCCTTCCATTCAAATGAAAGGAATCTATGCCAATGTTGACCTCATGCTAGAAAAAGAAGCTGACATCATGGGAGAAAAAGCAAACAACTTATCATCTGTGGAGTCACGCCTACCCTCAACTTCTCAATCAGCACACAGCAGCGAACTGTTAGGTCAACCATTACAAAACAGAACGATTCAGGGCGCTCCTGTTAGACAATTTATATGTGGGAGTATTGGAAGCAATCCTCCTACGCTTGATGCTCTAATTAACACCAGTGCCAAAGCATCGCCTAGCACCATAGCAAATCAGCTCGCAGACTCTTCTCCAGCTTTTGCGAAGTTGCGAGGAACAGCAGATACAGAAGTTAATAACACCTTTGGAAAGGAAGGTGGTGTTGAATATAAAGATAAGCCTAAGAAAGGGGGAGGTACTAGCGCAGCTTATTACAAAGATGGCGTTACCTATTTTGATCGGGAAGCACCTATGCCTACGACTGTCCTGAATATCGTTTTTGAAACTGCCAATGCAGCACAGGCTGGAATATTCCAAAAGATAGAGAGTGATTACGATAAAGGCATACTCCTGGATACGCCGATGAAATCCTATATTGAAGATCCTTCTTTATTAGGAAAATATCAAAATGATTACGATCCTAAAAATGCAGCGTCAAAACGCTCGCTGATTCAAGAATATTACGAATGGAATAGTTGCTTAATAGCGCAAAATGCATTGAGAGATCTCTCCCAGCGATACACGAGTGAAGTCGCAAGCATCACTTGGATATCTTCATTTGGTCTGATCTTAGAGTGTAGAAATTTCGAGGAATATTACGAGCTTCAAGGCAAGATACACCGCAGGGCAGTCCAAGGTACCTTAGAACAGCCTAAAACCAAGCAAGATAGTGGAAATAAAATAGACGTATCCAACTTGTTCTAATAATGATTGAAAGTGCAATTAATTACAAGAAAATACTTGCTGATATTCGTAGTAGGGCGATTGCAATAGCTCAAGGGGAATGGTTAGAGTTAGGAGCTTTAGTTAATAATATTCTTCCTAGTCCTTTGAATCCTATGATACTATTAACTGTTGCCACAGGTACAGCAGTTGGTAGCAACAGTAGCGCACTCATTGATATCGCCGCTATTATTGTTCTCGCAGATATGTCCTTGAGGATTATCGATGATTGCGCCGATCAAGATAATCCCTATGCCTTATATAAATCTATTGGTGTTGGACAGGCAATTAATTATGCGATCGCACTCAATACTCTCACAATTCGAGAATTGGTAAATATCAAGATACCAACCCAGAAATTAGCAAGTCTGACCAATGGCTACTTTCATTCATTTCTCAAGGTTTGTCAAGGACAAGAGCGCGATATAAAGAGAACTGCAAAATCACTGGAAGAATATCAGGAGATCGTCAAATTCAAGACCATACCTGCTTATGAATTTGCTGCTTATGCAGGCGCACAAATCACTTCTTCTGATATCAATTTAATTGAATTGTGTTCTAATTGTGGAACTCATCTAGGTTGGATGACACAAATATTAGATGACATTGAGTCATTATGGTTCCCAATCATAACCAATAGTCTGGCAGAAGCAAAGATGAATTTTCCCATACTTTTTGGTTTGAAACTCGATCATCCTGCTTCCCAACTTTTAAAACAACAGCAGACGACCCAAGGATACGACCGCATTCAATTATGCGCTTTGCTTGACGAAATGCACGTTCGGACGAGACTGATAAACTTAGCCCTCGATCATCGAGATCGGGCAATCACGCTCCTCGATAACTGCGTTAATCCAGCAGGAAGCAAAATTCTTAGACTTTGGTTGGATTGGTTATGGCGCGATGGCGAACGTTTATTAAAGGCTAAGGCATTATAGCGCTTTTGAAAAGTGCGATCGCTTAATTTTGATGGTGCAAAAAGATACCATTTTTCACTGCAATCGCCTTTCTTGTAGCGACTATCTTAATAGTCTTGCGATCGCTCGTGTATGAAACTTAATTTAGTGCGATCGCCCCATCTTTCAAATTCTTGTGGCGTGCATTAACGATTTGTAATGTCAAATTCAGTTTAATTTATGGTAACTCTTGCCAAAATTAAAGGGTAGTCGATCGCTCAACTACCCCATGAAATCTTCAAGCTTTTTACAAAGCTACTACACCGCTTACTCCTGAGAAATACAATCTTTCTATTACATTAAATATGCTGTGAAATTAACTAGATTATCCTGACCAAACCTCAATGAATCGCCGTTAAGCAGTCGATATTGCATCCCAGGAGTTAGAGGAGTATTGTTTAAATAAATACCATTAGTACTCATATCAACAATCATGTATGCATTTTGCGACCAGTCCCAATCAACTCGCGCATGACGACGAGAGACTATTCCTTCATTGGGAATGCCAGTCAAGTCAATTTCTGGCGGCGCTATTCCTGGACTTTGACTGCGGCGACCAATATAACCTCCTTCGCCAACGAGCTGAAATTCCCTGCCAGTGCTATGAATCAGCTTTAAGAGTGGCGCTCTTTGAGGCGGGGGGGTATAAACAGGAGGTGTTGGTTGATAAGAAACCCGTGGCTGATAGACTGTTGAATAATCTACGGGGGGTTGTTGTGGTTGAGGAACTTGGTAATTAGGTTGGTCTGTTGCTGGCCGCTGATACTGACTAGGTGGTTGTTGAATAGGTGGTTGTTGAATAGGTGGTTGACTAGGCTGTGGCTGAATAGGCGCTTGTGGTGTCGGGGAAACTACATTACCCACAGGAGTGGAACACCAGGGACAAACCTTAGCATTGTTAGGCAGGGCGCGGTTAAAATATTCGCAACTAGGATTAGGGCACCGATTTGCAGGCATAGGAATTTATATCATCAGGCATAGGTTGTAAAGCTACAAGACCTACTTTACTAAGTAAACACTGACCCTGACGAGTAGTTAGCATCTGGGCAAATGTAGAACCACCAGTTAGGCGGTTGCTGTCTTGAGGGTACACTACAAAAATAGGGTATCCCAAGGGGTAGCTTTGGAAAGTTGTGACATCAACATAATAATCATCATGTTGGCACAAGTCATCGGAAGGATTTATTGAGCGGCGATCGCGCTTTTGAAACAAAGGCTGGCTAGGTGGCTTGTTACCAACTGCGATCGCTAGGGGATAGCCTGTACACTGTTTCCAGGTTTTACTCATAATCCCAAAACTGATAATCCCAGTGCTTCGCCCTTCTAGAGTCTCGCTACGTATCTGGTTCTGGGTTTTTGTTGTATCAAGTTTAGTAATTTTCGCTGCAAATAAAGCTTTGTCCTGAGGGTCATTTTTCAGAACTATTTCTTGAAATTTACTTATTGCTTCCGGTTCAGTTGGTGCAAAAGGTTTAATATCAAGAGAATTTGGAAATTTCGGATTAATCTGTTGCCAATTGGTAATTTTACCTGTGTAAATTTGACGCAATTGTTCAAGACTAATTTGCCCTCCCAAAGCATTAGCGAGATTTGAGTCTCTCTTATTAAATGCTACAAAAACAATCAACCCATCATAAGCAACTCGTTCTTTAGTAAGTTTACTTGTAATGTTATTTACTAAACTAGTAATTGCAAAGTCTTTTTTACCTATTTGTACTTCTTCTACACTTTTCATCGGATTATTTACATCTGATGACAAAACAGATTCATAATTATATGTTACTGCTGCATCTGGCTTTGGTTTAGCCAATATATCTCCTAGACGATTGTTATCTACTGGTTGGGTTAAAATATAACTCCATGAACTATTTTTTTCTCCTGTGTAAGTAAATTGTCCCGAAGGAACGTTAGGAATTTCAGAGAAATTCCGCACAAGTTTAGCCCATTCTATGTATATAGGAAGATTTGTTTTTTTACTAAAAAAGAAAAACAAACACCAAATTCCACCTCCTAGTAGTAAGAAAGCCAAAATTCCTAGTAGTATAATTAAGGGCATTGCTAAAGGTTTTTTTATTTCTTCAGAAGCAGAAGAACGCACGGAATTGTTAGCGGGATCTTCTTTGGGAAGTTGCAACAGAGTTTGGCGAGCTGCTTCCGCATTTTCAAAAGGAGTCTCCAGCCCAATTAAACGATAAATAAATTCTTTTAAATGGTTATCGGTATCTGGCCATTGTTGATTATCTCTAGGATCTAAAGCTTGGTTAGAAGCCAAATTAATTGTCCGTCCTACCCATAAATAAAAGGCTACCATTCCTAAAGATTGTAAATCTTGTTCGGGTCTAGCCGACGCTGGTTGAGAAATAATGGGTGGAATAAATAAGTTTTCCCAGATTGCTAAGTCACAAAAATATATAGAAAACTTTTGATGATTTTCTACTTTAATTAAAGTACTATCTAAACTGATGTTGCCATGAGTTAAACCGAGTTGTACTTGGTTGGAAGGAAAACGTAGCTTTTGGGTGTGGAGAAACTGGAGAGTTTGTAATGCTTGATTTAGTACTTCTCGTACCTGAGGAGCTGTCATTGCTCCCTTTTCAATGATATATTGACCTAAAGTTTGGGATGAGTCTATCCCTTTGACGATTAGATAACAGCGTTCTCCTTTATCATCAGCGATCGCTTCTTTAGTTTCTACCAGCCGAAAGTTTTGAATTCGACTATCGGCTAAACTTACTCCCCCTACCCTTTTAAAACTATCTTTCCGTTTGAGAGTCTCGTTTTCATTAAAACAGCGATTGGGTAGCAGGTATTCTTTGATGATTACAGGCTGTTTGTCCTTGAGTTGGATAGCTGAATATAAGCGTCCTAAACCCCGCACACCGGAAAAACTAACTATTTGATATGTACCCTGACTTCCTTTAATCTCGGCCTCCTGCGGTAAAGTTGCTGGAAAACCACATTCCAAGCAAAACTTAGCTCCCTTGATTTGCTGTGCCGTTTGAAAAGGGCGATCGCAATTTAAGGGAGAATTGTAAGAGCAGGGGTATTCTTGATAAAAAGATTCAAATGAAGGCATATAAGCAATTCAAAATTCAAAATGAGAAACCTTCTGTTACCAAATATCCTGAATACTGAGGATATTATGAAATTTAAATGTTAAATAGGTTACAAAGAGTTTCGTTAATTGCGTCTATTGCTTCCTGAGTTATCAAGCTTTAACTAATCCTAACTTGAGTGCAGTCACAATAGCTTGAGTACGGCTAGTAACCTTCAGTTTTTCAAAAATACTTGTGAGGTGAGCCTTAATAGTAGCAACCGTCACATATAAATGCTTAGCGATTTCTTCATTAGAAGCACCTTGAGTTAACCAGTATAAAACTTCTTGCTCTCTTTCAGTTAAATGTACTTCATGACATGCTCTCACACAAGAATCCGAATAAGCTTGAAAAAACCGAAAAAAGCGACTAGCAACTTCTGAAGGTAAATAAATTTCCGATCTGGTTACAGTACTAATAGCTTCACAGAGCTGAGTCGCCAAACGATTTTTAAACACATAACCTGCGGCTCCCGCCTGCATTGCTCGAAAAATCCAGTCATCTTCTTGATGAGCAGATAATACTAAAACCTTACCAGAAAACCCAGTTTCCTTTAGGCGTGCCAGAACTGTAATCCCATCACATCCTGTCAATTGCATATCCAGCAAAATCAAATCTGGATTCTTATGACCTGTAAATTTTAAAACTTGTTCTACACAATCTGCATCACCCACAACTTCTACAGGTAATTCAGAATTAATATTATAAAAATTTAGTAGGGTACGTAACCCTTGGCGAAACCGTTCTTCGTCATCTACCAGTAAAACTGAAAGTCTTTTATCGTCAATCATCTTTTTAATTATGAATTAATTATCCGCTTTTTGGTCTAGGCAAAATTACAGAAATTTGTGTTCCTCTTTCGGATAAAACTTGTGCCCAAATACTTCCTTGATGATCCAAAATAATTTTTTTGGCAATGGTTAAACCGAGCCCTGTACCTCCTCTACGACGGGAATAAAAAGGAGTAAATATTTTTTGTAAATCCTCTGGAGATAGCCCTGGACCTTGATCGGAAATTTTAATTAAAACTTCATCTTGGAAAATCTGCCAGCTACAGTTAACAATTCCTAAATTAGGGCTAAAATGAACAGCATTACTCAATATATTGTCAAATACTTGCTTCATTTGTAGTCGGTCTATTTTTAAGATTGTAGATGTATCAGAAATGGTTATTGTAAGTTTCTTATCATTAATCAATGGTTGTAAGTTTTTTACACTTTCAACCACTAAACTTCTTAAATCTTGAAGGGTAACCCTTAATTTTGCACCTTGACCACAATCAATAAGCTCATTTAAATTAGTATCTAAATCTTGTATGCTTTCGCTAATGATAGTTGCTTGTTCTTGCCAAGGATTCTCCTTTAATCCTAAGCATAAATTATGTGCATACAGTCCGATCAGTCCTAGAGAATTACGCAATTGATGCCCTATTCGATGTAAAATATCTTCCAGTAGTTGAATCTCGGTTTTTTGTCTGCCATAATCTATGTAAATATCTACATACTTACTTAATAGTATGGCACAGCGTTTTGTGTATAATTTGGAACTATCAGATAGAGGTTTATCAGTAATAATTTGAATGTATTCAGGTTTTTGATTTCTATAGCCTATGGGACAAATGTAGCAAATCGATGAAGAATCCTCCAGTGGAAATTTATCTAAAGTAAAAATAGGTGGAAAGTCTGTCAACCATACTTCTGAGCGCAAATAAGCTAAAGTTTTTTGAGAAAAAGGAGGTTGGTTTTGACGATAATTAATCACTTCCTGATGAGTTCTGAGCAACCAATCATGATAGACAATACGAGCGAAAAAAATTCGATCTTGACTAGTTAACTGCTCAGATTCAAGTTGACAAAAACTTTGAATATCTGAAGAACTCAAATAATTAGAGCCATTTTCTAGTTTTTGTAGAGAAAAGCCTAATGTCATAGCTTCACTCGCCTTATGTCACAAATATTTTGATCGGTCTGCTGTCCAGTATAAATTTATGCAGTTACAGCAATGTTTATTTTTTTATTAATTTATCTTCGGAGATAATTATTAAGTAATTATTAAGTAGTTATTAACTTTACATTCATAAACGCATCTTAACTTTTGTACGTATATACCAATCATCTCCAGATTAATCTCCAAACTGGAGTTGCTGCTTTTCGGATTTTTTAAGAAATGTTTTGCCAAATGTGAGATTTTTTCCTTAACATCCTTGTGAGTTTAGCTTTCATTAGTCTTGCAGCTAATTGATAAAGCTAATATCTTTCACTGTTCTTAAAAAACCAAATAAATCGGGTTTATAAACGAAAAATACAAGTTTTCAAACTTAGAGATTTCGAAAAAATAAATTATTCAATCTTTGAGAGTAAGCCAAAAAGTCTGCCCATACGCAAAGGTGGGCAAAATGCTCGCCCTAATTATCTAAGCTAAAATTTCCCTATCCCTGCATCTTTGTGCCCCAAATCAATCATAACCTATGAATTTTGGGTTGATGAACCACTAAGTCTGGTAGCTAGGCATAAAGTCTGTCGTACTTCTGACTTCTGCTGTCACTGCTTGCTTTTTCATCGATAGAGGATATTTCAATCTAAAACTCAGTTCCCTCTCCTTAATCTTGTTAATTTGTAATAGCCAAATTCGTTTTGCCAACGAACTAGCTTTGGATACATAAGTATCGTTAGCTAATTTGAATAACTTTCAATTGCCTGTGCTTAGATACATACTCAACTTATCTGTCAGAGTTGCGCTGAGAGTAATTACGATGTTATTTATTAAATACTCAATTACCAAATTTCTTCTAGTATCAATTCTTAAATAAAAAAGAGGTCTAAAAAGACCTCTTACCAATTCCCTAAAAAAATATTCTGTCTATAGCACTTATGACAAGCCAGTATTAGCACCTTGCTTACCAGTTGCTAGTTCTACCTTGATGATTTTGCCACCCGCTTTTTGAATACGTTGCTGTTCGCGGAACCAGTTTTCATAAGGAACTAGCTTAGTGAAGTAAGTATTTTGCAGTTCGCGTTGGGTACGAATTCGGGTTTGGCTGGGAACTAGAGCAGTAATTTTAAACAAACGGGACATATTCTGAAAATCTCCTGTATAGTTTGTGAAAACTTTTTTTATCTCAAAATCTTGAGTGCAAATCTTTTAATCATTCAAAGGCTGGAAATCAAACATCAATACTAGACCACCAACACTCATCACTGATAATTTACCAAGATAAGCAATACAACGTTCTAGCACTCACGGCTGATTTCCAGACCTTAATAAAGCCGCACCTAAATTCTTAAGCGCAAACTAGTTCTTAGCTTAAGCCAGAGGAGATATAGTCTAAGTAAACGCCCATTTCCTTACCAGCGTCAGAACCTACCAAACTGGCAGTTACTTCTTTGATGGATTGGATAGCTTGTACAGTAGCTCCAACGGGTACACCTAAAGAGTTATAGGTTTCCTTCAAGCCATTTAGTACACGCTCATCCAGAATGGAAGGATCGCCAGCTAACATAGCGTAGGTGGCATAGCGGAGATAGTAGTCTAAATCACGAATGCAAGCAGCATAGCGGCGAGTGGTGTACATGTTGCCGCCGGGACGGGTGATGTCAGAGTATAGCAAAGATTTTGCTACAGCTTCTTTGACAATTGCAGCAGCGTTGGCGCTGATGGTGCTAGCAGCACGTACCCGCAGTTCGCCAGTAGAGAAATAGCCTTTTAGCTTCTCTAAAGCAGAAGCGTCTAGGTATTTGCCTTGAACGTCTGCGGAGTTAATGACAGCGGTAATTGCGTCTTGAGCCATGTTGTTAATTCCTTATTTCCAACCGTATTGCAATACTTCTGTTTCAGCAGGTAAATAGCTTCAGCCTACAGTAGAGCGCCAACTAGATAGTCGAAGTAGCCACCAGCTTCAGCAGCATCTTCACTCGATAGCAGGCTAGCAGCACTGTTCTTCAACCCACGGATACCTTCAGCAACACCATCGATAGGAGTTCCTAAAGACTTGTAGAGTTCACGGGCACCGATAACACCAATTTCTTCGATGGGGGTGACATCACCAGCAACGATACCGTAGGTAACGAGGCGGAGGTAATAATCGAGGTCACGCAGACAAGTAGCGGTCAATTCTTGACCGTAAGCGTTACCACCAGGAGACACAACATCAGGACGCTTTTGGAACAGTTGATCGCCAGCTTGCTTAACTAGCCGTTCGCGATTTTCTGTCAAAACTTGAGCAATCCGCAGACGGCGCTCACCAGCTGCGACAAAGGATTTGATCCGATCTAACTCACCGGGGCTGAGATAGCGGGCTTCTGCGTCAGCATTCACGATCGCTTTCGTGACGATACTCATTAATGGATTCCTCCAATACGAATGAAACCAGGATTTGATTAAACTGGTGCGACTTAAAACTGGTTTACTGAGTTTGTTTTCTCGTGCTTTTAGACACAACAGTTGAATAACTGCTAGGACTAATAAATTAAGAATTTGCTTGAGTCAACATAAGTACACAAGCTTTTAAACTCAGTTACCTTCCGCAAAACATTTTCCGGCATTCTGTTGAGCATTTATGACTGCTCTTAATACTTTGTAATATTAATTTTCAGATTTACTGTTTTCGGGGCAATCTGAGAACGATATTACGAAAGGTTGCAAAGGGTTATGGGGACTGGGTAATAGGTATTGGGGACTGGGGATTGGGGATTGTAAAGTTTACCTACCTAGTCCCCACTCCCTAATTCCTACTCAGCCACCTGTACGCTGCCGAGGTAGTTACCTGCTGGCAACGATGGGAAGCGGTTGTAAGGCACAACATCTTCACCAAAGTAGCGGCTATATTCTGGGCTTTCGACTATTGCTTCTACAGCAGCCGACAAACCACTATCATCTAGCAGTGTGCTGTACTGGCGAATTTCTTCATGAGTTGTAGGCGCACGCCCCAACAAGTGACGGAAGAGGAACTCAATCACTTTAGTATGGGGATAAGGTGTGTAGAAGCGCTGGCGATAGATTTCGGAACTCGCCAGACCACGCACAAACTCCCGGACGGAAATTTCACCATTTTGGAGTTTGTTATCGAGGTCAGTCAAGCGGAAATTATCAGGCACTTGACCGCTAAAGATATCCAATACCTGAGAATAAATAGCGTTAACTGCCTGTTGTCTTTCAGTTGGACTTGTGTTGTCCGCGAGACGGTAAATACGTGCATGTTTACGTACTCCTAGTTCTACGGATTCCACGGTACTCTTGTTATAAGAACGACCCAATTCAGCAAAAGAGGGCTGTTTGTCCGCGATCGCTTTTGTTTGGGCTGCGATATCTGCGATCGCTTGGGCTAAAAGCGGCGTATCACTAGATCCTGGACGAGGTTGTACAGGCTTAAAGCTAGGTACAACTACATCATCATTTTGCTTAGTTAGCTGGTTGTAAAGCTTCTCGGTATTGGGGAAGTTTGCCGCTGGTAGGGTCGGGAAGCGACGATAAGGCACCGTATCTTCACCAAAGACCTGGTTATATTCCACACTATCTACTAAAGCACCGATAAAGGCACGAATACCTTGAGTAGCCAAAATCTGGTTATATTTACGGATTTCTGCCTGGTCTAGTGGCGCACGTCCCAAGAAGTGTTTCGTTCCCAACTCAATTACTTTGGTGTTGGGGTAGGGTGTGTAGAATTCTTTCAGATAAAGATTTGAGTAACCCAAACCTTCAATAAATTCTTTCACACTGATTTCACCATTACCCAGTTTGCTTTCCCACGCCGTAAATTCATTTTTAGCGATGTAGGGTGCAATATCGCGCTCAAAAATCTGACGATACGCAGCACTGATTAAAGTTTGCAGTGCAACTTTATCACTGGTATTCGCCACCAGCTTGAAGATTTTGGTTTGTTCCCGTTGCTTGCTAACGCCTTGGTTAATGCGGAATTGAATATCTGGTTCTGTGCGTTTTTCAGTGACAGTACCCAGTGTCACAAAGCTCGGTACTACTTCCTTCTGGACTTTCGCCGCAATATCTTCACGAATGCTACCAACGCGCAGTTGTCGGCCGGACACACCACCAGGAGTCAAATACCGTTCATAAGGAACTGTATCTTCACCAAATGCTTCACTGTATTCTACGCTGTTAATGATGGCGTCAACCACCGCGTAGAAGCCTTGTTTAGCAGCGAGATCGAAGTACTTGTTGATTTCTTGACGACCGTAAGTCGGACGACCCAACAAGCGACGGTGAATATACTCGATCGCTTTACAAACATACAGCGATGACCAGTACAGATTGCGGAATACATCCGACTTAGCCAAAGCACGGACAAACTCCCGCACGGAGATGTCGCCGTTTTCCAGCTTAATTTCCAAGACTTTCGGACGTTGACCTTCGTAAACATCTCGACCGAAAACTTGCAGGTAAGCAGCTCTAATCACTGCTTGCGTGGAGCTTTCGGAGAATCTGACGCTAGAACCTTTGGCAGCTTTTTTGCCAATGGTACCAGGCAGTTGGTCTAACTTGAAGACCTTCGGTCCAAGAGTACCAGGAGCTTCACCGCGTGCCTTAGGATTGCTATTTTGGTTATTAATCCCTGCCCCTTGGTGAATTAGGATGCGCTTGGTATCCTTGCCAAAAGGAGCAGGACTGGTGCTGGGGTTGCGAGTTTCTTTCGGGAAAATCGCCCCAAACTGAATTTCCAAGGGGTCGTTACCAGAACCGTAAGGATGTTGATCTGGTAGCGGTTGCTCGTAAGCTGCAAATGTAGTAATGAACTGAGGGATCTTGCGGAAAGGCGCACTGTAATTAAACAGGTCTTGTTGCGGTCCCCAGTTGCGACATTCTTGTGCTTCTTGACCCAGACCCCGGAGGTAGGGTACAGTCTCTTCGCCAAAATAGTCGCTGTATTCAGCAGAATCTACTAAGGCATCCACTAAGGCTGCTAGACCACCAGTAGAAATAATCGAGAAGTATTTTTGTACTTCTTCGCGGCTACTTGGTCCCCGTCCCAAAATGTGACGGAAAGCCAGTTCGATGACTCGGCTGTTAATAAAAGGCTGGTAAAACTGTTTTTGGTAAAGGGGAGATTTCGTTAGACGGCGAACAAACTCCTTCATGGAGATATCGCCATTCTTCACTTTGGATTCTATGTCAGAAATAGACAAGCTATAAGCACGGGTAATGTCGCGCTCAAAAATTTGCCGATAGGCCGCTTTAACTACCTCATTTTTTTCGCTAGCTGATAACCCAGTCTTCATCACAAACTTCGGACGCCGTTCTGCTGCATTAAAGTAAATTTGCGGCAGTTGCAACCCTTGCTGGTCGCTAGAAGGACGTTGGCGCAGTTTATTGGAAGGTGTGGCTGCTTTGAACTCTGTGAGCAAAACATCCATGTACTGAGACACAATTTCTGTAGCCTCAGCATCCTGACGGAAAAATGAAAGAGCGCCCGCTTTAATTTCCTGCAAAGCTACCAGTGTTGCTTCACCAGAACAGGCATTTTCAATTATTTCCCGCAAACCTCGTGTATTCACGGCGATGATGTTGGGGTCGCCAGCAACGATCGCATAAGTAGCATAGCGTAAGAACCAGGATAAATCCCGCAAGCTCTTAGCCATGTTGCTCGGTCCGTAACGAGCAATGTTAATTGGTCTAAAACCTGGAGGTGTGGGACCACTGGGGGATGAGTTAAAGATTGAGCGTAAATTTTCTAGGAACCCACCACGGCTTTCAACGTAGGTTACAGTTCCCAGCTGCATCCCTTGTTGAACATTAGCACCAGCAGTTACTAGTTCTGCTTCTCTGGGCTTTTCTAAAAAAGCCATTGGCGAACCACCGACAAAAATTCGGTTGGCAGCCCGAGACACGATAATCTCGGAATTGTCCGTGAGCGTCTGGGCAATTTCTAGACGCTTTGCACCAGATGCAAAATAGCTTGCCAGTTCATTTAGTTCACCACTACCCAAAAAGCGGTCTTGCTGCTCTGCTTGGGTAATTGTCGCTACAGCTAGGGTTTGATATAGTTGCGGACGCGCAACTGAGCTTCCACCACTTGCCTTAACACTCATCGGATTTTTAAAACTCCCATCATAATCATTTATGTGTTAAGTCTGGGTCGCTTTGAGGCTTGACACATCGGTGTGTCTATGCTTTATGAGCCTAAGAGTACTGCCTGCAAAACTGCCAGTAAATTAACCCAATTAGCTTTTAGATTAGAACGTTTTGCGTTCTCAAGGCTGGTTTATTAAGAAGTGTGTAGAATATGTAGCTTGAATGCGTCAAGTCTCAAATAGACACCTTGTTTGTCTGAAACAAAATTTAAGTTTTGTAACAAAGTGAATTGGTAGTTTGTCATTTGTCCTTTGTCATGAATATGCAACTTACCAACGGGTAACAATTTAGTATCCACCCGATCATGAATAACCTTAGTGGACAATGGTCACTGGTGAATGTTAAGTTGTTTTTGCTACTTATAGCTGAATATTAATCAATCACAACCACGGGAAATAATTCTTAAATTAGCGTGAATTAAGCTTTAGCTATCATCATTTTATCTAGGGAAAATACTATGGACAAAAGTTTTAAATTTAACTATTTCTTAAATATTACTGCGTCTGCTATAGCCGTTATATTAGCTGTCACTCCTGCACATGCGCTTCCAGGTCAAAACATCAGCACTGTTGTCAACTGGGCAAAAACAAGAGCTCAACTACCCACTCTGAAATATAACAGCGAAGCCCACGGTTATGAGGGTACAAAGGGAAATTTATACTTCTATGCTGATGTCACCGAAGAAAATGGGACAGTGACTAAAGAAGGCATAACCGTTAGTGGTGATAAACGCCTCAAATTCACCACAAAAAATGCCAATACAGTGAAATTGTTACAAAATATTTATAATTCTAATATTGCCAATGACTTCCAGAAGTCTCGATATGTCACCAAAGTTGGACGCGACCAATTCTATCGCGGACAAAAGTTTGTTTACATCGCTTCTGAGGTACAGGGTGGGTCATCATTAGAGATAATTCCCTTGAATAAGTTGCAAGAGTTTATAGATAATGCAAAATATTGTCAAACTAATCAGTGCGACGTTTAATTAATTCGTAATTCGTAATTTTTGAGTTTGATTAAGCCTGTGGCGTGTAATTTGCATACGCATTATCAGTAAAGAAAGGTACGCAATCACTAACGTTATAGGCGGCAGACAGTTCAACGTCTGACTCAAAACCTTTTTCAATCAACTCTTTACCCGAACTGCATTTTTTCAAGTACCCCAGTAAATCCTGCTGGAAAGCCTGAAATGTTGTCACAGCTACTTCAGCTTCAGGTGATAGACTGCCATGTAAATAACTGAGAATTGCCCCAGCACCAATTAAATCTTCAAATGCAGGACGTAGGCTACCATCTTTTTTCCACCTCTCACCGGCGGGAATCACAGCGACTTTATCACCATACTTTTGAGCAAACTGCGCCACAGCTTGGCAATTTCGCAAGCAACCAGCCAAAGTTGGTATATTCCCAGTATGTAAAGTCAGAAAAGAACCATTAGGTGATGGTAAAACTAGTCTAGTTCCAGCAGGAATCTGAAGCACCGATTTTGGCGAGAGAGAATATCCTGTTGTAGTCCAATGTTGTCTATGACTTGCCAATTCTGCTCGCACTGATTTGGCATAATCTATGACAGATTCATCTCTGATTGCGTAGGGAAAAATTATTGCGCCGTTGTTAGTGGCAATTTCCACGCAGGTAGAAAAAGAGAGAACGTCAACTATCACAATTACATCACTGATGGGAGCGAGTTGAGCAACTCCTTGTAGACCCCATTCACAGCGTAAATTAAACTCTGATTGATTGTAAATCATTGGAGCGATCGCAAAAGATAATATTATAAAAATCAAACTATAGATAAGTAAGCCAGTGTAAATAATTAAAGTTTTGTAGTCACCACTTTAGTGCTTTAACCCTGACTATAAACTAATGCCCACACCTCAATATAAGGCTTTGACCGAAGTTTAGGCGGTAAGTGCATCGGCGTTTATAAATTATTCCGTTGCAAGCTATAATCGATATAAAACTTAAAAAGTAAAAATATTATGATTTCGCTGTCAAAATTTCCTCTAGCGATACAGCACCCAAGTTAACTTATGATGTGCTGATTGAAAATCAACCAGATGGCACAGTTAAAGCAACATTGATAGGTTTACCAGACTGTCAAGGTTTAGGTAATACAGAAACAGAAGCGATAGAAAAAGTCAGTCAAAGTTTACAAAATCGGTTAGAGAATTCCAAGATAGTTACTTTAGCAATTGAACCAACTCAATCAGAAAATCCTTGGTTGAAATTTGCCGGAATGGACAAAGATAATCCTCTTTTTGAGGAAGTACTTGATTCTATAGAAGAAGATCGTAGTGAATTTGATAAACAAATGGAGGTATGTCATGCAAACTTTATTAATGAATTGGATAATGAACTGGAAAAATTGGGAGTGACAGATTTGGATGATATCAGAACGAAGCGTTTTTATCTTGACCAACTTAATCTTGATAAAATGGGACTGATACATTTAGATGAATTGACGAAAGTTTCATATGGACAATAACTTTACCAGATGAAAAATAGCTAAAGTTATTGACGATTGAAATTAATGAATATTTACTTACTGGAAGTAAATTTATACCTTTTTGATTTGCTAAAATTACAGCTTTACAAAGTCTTTTATTGCTTTATATTATATAAATAAATTAAATTAAATTTTTCAATATATGAAGATTTACTTATGTAGCGATGTTTTTATTTAAACAAATATAGATACTTAACAAAGTTGGAATAATCGAGCATTGCATTTTCAGATAGCGATCGCAATTATTTATCTAGCATGAAGTGTCCAGCATTCGCTAAACTCAGAAATGCTGCGTTATTCCTCATCATGTCCGATTCCCAAACCGTTAGTGCTGCTGTTGCCAAACTCTACAACACCTATCCCTTTCCGCCGGAAGCCTTGTTGGATGAACCACCTCCTGGCTACAACTGGCGCTGGAATTGGCTAGCGGCTCATAACTTCTGCACAGGTCAAAAACCCCAAAAGCAAGATATCCGGATTTTAGATGCAGGTTGCGGTACTGGTGTGAGTACGGAATACTTGGTTCACCTCAATCCTCAGGCTTCTGTTGTGGGAATTGACCTCAGTAGCGGCGCTTTGGCTGTAGCAAAAGAGCGTTGTCACCGTTCTGGCGCGAACCGTGTAGAGTTTCATCACCTCAGCTTGTTTGATGCAGAACAACTACCGGGTGAGTTTGATTTAATTAACTGCGTTGGCGTTTTGCATCATACTGCCGATCCGATCGCTGGAATTCAAGCTTTGGCGAAAAAGTTAGCCCCAGGTGGCTTGATGCACATTTTTGTCTATGGGGAATTGGGACGCTGGGAAGTTCAACTCATGCAAAAAGCGATCGCCCTAATTCAAGGTGACAAAAAAGGCGACTACCGCGATGGCGTCCAAGTCGGACGGAAAATATTTGCTTCTTTACCAGAAAACAATCGAATTGTCAAATACGATAAACAACGTTGGTCATTAGAAAACCACAAGGATGAAAACTTTGCTGATATGTATGTTCATCCTCAGGAAATTGACTACAACATTGAGACGCTGTTTGAATTAATTGATGCTTCGGGATTGGAATTTATTGGCTTCTCGAATCCGAGTTTTTGGGATTTAGAGAGACTTTTGGGTAAAGCACCAGAGTTGATCGAACGCGCACAAGAATTAAGCGATCGCCAACGTTACCGCCTGATAGAATTATTAGACCCAGAAGTCACTCATTACGAGTTTTTCCTCGGTCGTCCTCCCCTGAACAAAGCCGACTGGACAGACGATAACGTCCTACTGGCAGCAATTCCCGAACTTAATCCTTGTATTCAGGGATTTCCCAGTCAATGTTTCTTTAACTACGATTACCAGATTGTTAATTTATCTGTAGCAGAGTTTGAGTTTATGCAAAGATGTGATGCTCATGCAACAGTGGCAGAGATTTTGGCAAATGTAGAATTGGGATTGGATGGGGTGAGAAAACTTCAAAAGCAACAGTTGATTTTATTGACACCAGCTTAATCGCAGTGGAATTTATACTTTGCTGATGAGCGATCGCCCATCACCACTTTTAGTAAATCTAATGTAGATTGGAAAAGTGCCTAATAAAGTGGGTATTGCACATCTCAAAAGTTGAAATTTTCTGGAATTCAGCAGTGGTGCAAACTCTAACTACAAGTCGCTACTCTACAAGTTCTGCTTTGCAGTCAGCGTCTGTAGTCCTCAACACCAACTTAGTTTCAACACCAAGCTGCTGATGATACAAAAACCTTGGAGGACAGTTATTCACCAGAAAAAAGCACAAATTTGGAGAAATTTGGAATTTTACAGGCAGTGATTCTTGATTATTTGCCGCTTCACCCTCTGACTCCCTCAAACGCTTTCTCACTTCGGGGAGCGTCACTTTATTTACTTTCAAACCTTGGCAAGAAGTTAATTGTTTTTTTCTAAAGTATTGTTACCGGATCGTGATATGATTCAGCTGACTGAATGTGCAGTCATCATACGT
Organism: Nostoc sp. C117; assembly: GCF_043099735.1. Lineage (NCBI taxonomy): Bacteria > Bacillati > Cyanobacteriota > Cyanophyceae > Nostocales > Nostocaceae > Nostoc > Nostoc sp. C117. Next base: position 6,464,254 of record NZ_CP170991.1, on the reverse strand, counting down.
TAACTGTACTAGTTTCGAGTCCCGTGAGCTTGTCAGAAGAATCAATTGCACCCACTCCGACGACACGACAAGATGCTAAAACTGATTCTGAAGACACAGAATTAGCTAACTCTATGGGAGAGTTTTATCAACTCTTTCAAAGGTTGTTGGTAATCACACTTGTCTTGACGGGGATTATTTTTATCTCTGTGTGGATTTTTTATTCCTTAAACATTGCTCTCAATTATTTGATTGGGGCGTGTACAGGTGTGGTTTACTTAAAAATGCTGGCTAGAGATGTTGAGCAACTCGGTGGTGAGAGAACCCGTCTGAGCAAAACTCGTCTTGCTCTGTTTATTGGGGTGATTGTATTGGCAACTCAATGGCATGAGCTAAAGATTTTGCCCGTATTTTTAGGATTTCTCACTTACAAAGCCACGCTCCTCGTCTATATGGTGCAAACTGCGTTCATTCCTGATTCTTAAAAAGTCAGGCTCACAAAGACAATAATCCCATCCTCGCTCGTTGGGGAAAATGCTTGAAGAATGCAAATGCTTAGTGTCTTAAACGCCTTTAATTCTTTTCCCCTCGCCGAATTAGAAGTAGGTCATCATTTCTACTGGCAGTTGGGCAATCTTAAAATTCATGGGCAAGTTTTCCTCACCTCATGGTTTGTGATTAGCATTTTAGTAGTGGCTTCAATCGCTGCTACTCGCAACGCACAAAGAATCCCCCAGGGCATCCAAAATTTAATGGAATATGCCCTAGAGTTTATTCGGGATCTGGCAAAAAACCAACTTGGTGAGAAAGAGTACCGCCCTTGGGTGCCATTTATTGGCACATTGTTCTTGTTTATCTTCGTATCGAACTGGTCAGGTGCCCTAATTCCCTGGAAGCTCATCAAGCTACCTTCAGGTGAATTAGCAGCTCCCACTAATGACATCAATACGACTGTTGCATTGGCACTGCTGACGTCCTTAGCGTACTTTTACGCGGGTTTTAGCAAGCGCGGTTTGGGCTACTTTAAGAAGTACATAGAGCCAACACCCGTACTGTTGCCGATCGCCATCCTAGAAGATTTTACCAAGCCCCTCTCCCTAAGCTTCCGTTTATTTGGCAATATATTAGCGGATGAATTGGTAGTAGCGGTGCTGGTTCTGCTAGTTCCTCTGTTTGTACCTCTGCCTGTAATGGCCTTGGGTTTGTTTACCAGCGCCATTCAAGCCCTAGTTTTTGCAACCCTAGCCGGGGCATACATTCATGAGGCCATGGAGGGACATGGCGGAGAAGAGCATGAGGAGCATTAAGCTTCTCAGTTGATAGCACAGTTCCAAGAGCATATTCGCTCAAAACATCGCAAAGCGCGATCTAAAGAACCCGGTGCAGCGTGAAAAACACGTTTCTAATCGTTAACGTAATGTCTGTTAGTTTTGTAATCAAAGCAAGGAAAATCAACATGGATCCATTAGTGCAGGCTGCTTCAGTTCTCGCTGCTGCTTTAGCGATTGGTTTAGCTGCAATCGGCCCTGGTATTGGTCAAGGAAACGCTGCTGGACAAGCAGTAGAAGGTATTGCTCGTCAACCTGAAGCAGAAGGAAAAATTCGCGGTACTCTGCTATTAACCTTGGCATTCATGGAATCTTTGACTATTTATGGTCTAGTAATTGCCCTGGTATTGCTGTTTGCTAACCCCTTCGGCTAATACCTGAAAGTTTTTGTGAGTGTGGAGTCGTGAACCATCACGCCTCTACAATCAGAATCTTTTGAGAATTTAGTCGTTCTCATGTGGTTGACTACCAATTTTAGATTTTGGATTTTGGATTATCAAGGGTTTTGCGTACACGCCCCTGAGCTTGTCTGCCGAACCAATCTAAAAGACGCTCCTACGTCGCTAGCGCTACGAAGAAAGCAAATCTAAAATTCCAAATCCCTTGACCCTTCTTGGCTATGGGTCTCTAAAATATTAAAGGTTGGATGATGTTGCTAGCCATGAAAACTGCTACTCCAGCCAAAGAGGAGAGAAATGTTTGATTTCGATGCTACGTTGCCCTTCATGGCATTGCAGTTCCTTCTATTAGCAGCTTTGTTGAATGTAATTTTCTACAAGCCACTCACCAAGGTACTTGACGATCGCGACAGTTACATCCGAACGAATACCCTTGAGGCCAAAGAAGGCTTAGCGAAAGCTGAGCGTTTAGCCGCCGAATATGAGCAGCAGCTAGCAGACGCTCGCAGACAATCGCAAGCAACTGTTGAAGCAGCTCAAGTTGAAGCTAAGAAAATTACCGCCGAAAAAATCGCCGAGGCTCAGAAAGAAGCTCAGTCTCAACGCGAACAAGCTGCTGTTGAAATAGAACAACAAAAGCAAGAAGCAATGCGTACTTTAGAGCAACAAGTTGATGCTCTAAGCAGGCAGATTCTAGAAAAACTATTGGGGCCAACTCCAGTTAGATAACCTAACAAGGTTTGGTTCTGTAAAAGCATAGGCGCGATTGGTCTTTAGTCCAGAGCGCAAAATTTAAGTGTCAAAAAGGGTAAGAATTCAGCACCCAGGAATCAGAAGTCAGAATTTATCAGGAATCTAATGATGATTGATATATTTATTGATCAAAATATTCTGTAATTCCTTAACTCTTCTGACTCCTGAATTCTGACTCCTGAATTCTTCCAAAAAAGACACTTTTTCCCTTAGGGAAAAGATACTTAAATTTCCCTCCGGAAGAAGATACTTTAATTTCCCTTTGGGAAAATACAACGTATTAGCAAGCGAGCAGCGCACTTGTAGATGGGTATCATGGGCACATTCTTATTACTTGCCGCAGAAGCGAACGCTGTTCACTCTGAATTGGCAGAAGGCGCAGCAGAAGGCGGTTTCGGTCTAAACCTAGACATTTTTGAAACCAATCTCATCAATCTAGCGATTCTGGTTGGCATATTATTCTACTTCGGACGTAAAGTTTTAAGCAATATCCTGAACGAGCGACAATCCAATATTGCCACCGCAATTCAGGAAGCAGAAGGGCGCGCCAAAGAGGCAAAGAAGGCGCTCTCCAAGGCGCAAGAGCAGTTGACCCAATCTCAAGCAGAAGCACAACGCATCCGCAAATCTGCTGAAGAAAACGCCATCAAGGCCAAAGAAGCCTTGTTAGCGAAGGCAGCGCAAGACGTAGAACGCTTGAAACAAAACGCAGCAGCGGATTTAAACACCGAAACAGAGCGAGCGATCGCCCAACTGCGTCAGCGGGTGGCTACTCTAGCATTGCAAAAAGTCGAATCGCAACTCAAAGGCGGGATTGCCGACGATGCTCAACAAAGTTTAATTGACCGCAGCATCGCACAACTCGGAGGCAATATATGACAAGCAAAGTAGCAACAGCGGAAGTAGCCCAACCTTATGCACAGGCACTTTTGTCAATAGCGCAATCGAAAAATTTGACAGAAGAGTTCGGGGAAGATGCGCGTACTTTCCTAGGACTGCTAAGAGCAGACAAACAGTTATACAACTTCTTCAGCAACCCGTTTATTCAGCCTGAAAACAAAAAAGCTCTGATTAAACAAATACTTGGTGAAGGCGCTAACCCCTACTTACGCAATTTTTTGCTCATACTAGTAGATAAACGTCGCATTGCCTTCTTGGAATCGATTTTTCAACAATATCTGGCACTGTTGCGCCAGCTGAATCAAACCGTATTAGCGGAAATAACTTCAGCCGTTCCCCTCACAGAAGCTCAACAGCAAGCAATCAGAGAAAAGGTGATCGCCATCACTAATGCTCGCCAGGTAGAATTTGAAACCAAGGTAGATAGCGACTTAATTGGTGGCGTCATCATTAAAGTAGGTTCTCAGGTAATTGACGCTAGTATCCGGGGTCAGTTACGCCGACTTTCATTGCGCCTAACTAGTAGCTAAAAAGTGACCAGTTAGGAGTTAGGAGTTAAGAGTTTTTTAACTCAGCACTCAGCACTCAGCACTCAGCACTCAGCACTGAATTCCGTCTCGAAAGCAAAAAAATAGACACATGAGCATATCAATTAGACCTGACGAAATCAGCAGCATTATCCAACAACAAATCGAGCAATACGACCAAGAAGTCAAAGTTGCTAACGTTGGTACAGTTCTGCAAGTTGGTGACGGCATTGCCCGGATCTATGGTCTGGAAAAGGCTATGGCTGGGGAACTCTTAGAATTTGAAGATGGCACAATTGGCATCGCCCAAAACTTAGAAGAAGACAATGTGGGCGCGGTGCTGATGGGTGAAGGTCTGGAAATACAAGAAGGTAGTTCTGTAACAGCCACTGGGAGAATTGCCCAAGTACCCGTAGGAGAAGCCTTAATTGGACGAGTTGTAAATGCCTTGGGTGTTGCCATTGATGGCAAGGGAGATATCAAGACCACAGAAAGCCGTTTGATTGAATCTCCAGCACCAGGTATCATTGCGCGTCGGTCTGTACACGAACCCATGCAAACGGGTATCACAGCTATTGATTCCATGATTCCCATCGGTCGTGGTCAGCGGGAATTGATTATTGGTGACCGTCAAACCGGCAAAACGGCGATCGCCATTGACACCATCATCAACCAAAAAGAAGAAGATGTCGTTTGTGTCTACGTAGCGATCGGTCAAAAAGCTTCCACTGTTGCTAACGTGGTGCAGACATTACAAGAAAAAGGCGCGATGGATTACACCGTCGTCGTTGCCGCTAGTGCCAGTGAACCAGCCACCCTGCAATACCTAGCTCCCTACACAGGCGCAACCATTGCTGAGTACTTTATGTACAAAGGCAAAGCTACCCTGGTAATTTACGATGACCTTTCCAAGCAAGCCCAAGCTTATCGTCAAATGTCCCTGTTGCTGCGTCGTCCACCCGGACGCGAAGCATATCCTGGAGATGTATTCTACATTCACTCCCGCTTATTAGAAAGAGCCGCTAAGCTGAGTGATGAATTAGGTAAAGGCAGTATGACCGCCCTACCAATCATCGAAACCCAAGCTGGTGACGTTTCAGCATACATCCCCACCAACGTAATTTCGATTACCGACGGTCAGATATTCCTATCTTCTGACTTGTTTAACGCTGGTATCCGTCCCGCTGTAAACCCCGGTATTTCTGTATCCCGCGTGGGTTCTGCCGCTCAAACCAAGGCAATGAAAAAAGTTGCCGGTAAGATTAAATTGGAACTAGCCCAATTTGACGACCTGCAAGCCTTCGCTCAATTTGCTTCCGACTTAGATAAAGCCACTCAAGACCAATTGGCACGAGGTCAACGCTTGCGCGAACTTCTCAAGCAGCCACAAAATTCGCCACTCTCAGTATATGAGCAAGTAGCAATTCTTTACGCTGGTATCAATGGTTATTTAGACGATGTGCCTGTAGATAAAATTACCGTCTTTACTCAAGGATTACGTGAGTACTTAAAGACTGGTAAACCCCAGTATACCGAAGGAGTAAGATCCTCCAAAGCACTAGGTGACGCAGAAGAAGCTGCCTTGAAGGAAGCACTCACCGAATACAAAAAGACCTTCAAAGCAGCAGCGTAATAGAGTGCTAGGTGCTGAGTGCTGGGTGCTGAGTGAGAAGAGGAGTCAAGAGTGAAGATCCATAAGTATGATGCTTACGAGTTTTCACATTTCCAATTCCTATGAAGCTTGGCATTCAGCACTTTCTGCCACTCAGGACTCAGAACTCAGGACTCAGAACTTAAAGCTATGGCCAATCTAAAATCAATACGCGATCGCATTCAGTCGGTCAAAAACACCAAAAAAATTACCGAAGCTATGCGCCTAGTAGCGGCGGCGAGAGTCCGTCGGGCGCAAGAACAAGTACTAGCGACTCGTCCTTTTGCCGATCGCTTGGCACAAGTATTGTATGGTTTGCAAAGCCGTCTGCGCTTTGAAGAAGCAAACCTCCCACTGCTGAAAAAACGCCAAGTTAAGTCAGTCGGGCTATTGGTTATTTCTGGCGATCGCGGTCTTTGCGGCGGCTACAATAATAACGTTATCCGTCGTGCAGAAAACCGCGCCAAGGAAATTAAGGCAGAAGGTTTAGACTATCAATTTGTCCTCGTTGGGCGCAAAGCTACACAGTACTTTCAACGCCGCGATCAGCCCATTGATGCTACCTACAGCGGTTTAGAGCAAATTCCCACCGCCGCCGAAGCCAATCAAATTGCCGACCAACTACTTTCTTTGTTCCTTTCGGAAGAAGTTGACCGCATTGAATTAATATATACCAGATTTCTTTCTTTGGTTAGCTCCCGTCCCGTGATCCAAACCTTGCTACCTCTAGATCCCCAAGGTCTAGAAGCAGGAGATGACGAAATCTTCCGCTTGACAACCCGTGGCGGTAAATTTGAAGTCGAACGGGAAAAAGTCACTAAGGAAGTGCGCTCGTTAGCTCCTGACATGATTTTCGAGCAAGATCCAGTGCAAATTCTCGATTCATTGTTGCCCCTCTATCTGAGTAACCAGTTATTGCGAGCGCTCCAAGAATCAGCGGCTAGTGAACTAGCAGCGCGGATGACAGCCATGAGTAATGCCAGTGAAAACGCTGGTGAACTCATTAACACGCTGACTCTTTCTTACAACAAAGCCCGACAAGCAGCAATTACCCAAGAACTCCTTGAGGTTGTGGGTGGTGCTGAAGCCTTAACTTAGGAAATAGCCACTTGCTAGCCATCACAAATAGCTAATTGCTGGTAGATTTAAAAGCTAGCGATTAGCTATTTTTAATTTTTAGTCTTGGTTAAAATTCGGAAGGTTGTCAATCAGAATAGTGGTATCGACAAGCAATAATCGTTAAATACTCATTATTTACCGCATAAACTAACCGATTCGTATCATCAATTCGCCGCGACCAAAAGCCAGCTAGGTTTTCCCTCAGGGCTTCTGGCTTGCCAATTCCCTCAAACGGTAGCCGGATTGTTGCCTCAATGAGCTTGTTAATTCGTTTTAATGTTTTCTTGTCTTGCCCTTGCCAATATAAATAATCGTTCCAAGCCTCATCTGTCCATGCTAGCTTTCTAGTCATCCAACAAATTTCGCTCCGCCACTTTCCCCTGTTTGAACTGAGCAATAGAACGCTGCAAATGGCTGGCATTAGCCGGAGACTTGAGTAAATGAACAGTCTCCAGCAAACTATCAAATAACTCTAGCGACATCACTACGGCATCCTCCGCATCGCGTCTGGTGATGATGGTATAGTCGGCATCTTCCACCACTCGGTCTAAAACAGCCTTGAGGTTATTTCTCGCTTCGCTAAAAGACACAACTTTCATTTGCTTCATTCTTGTACTGTTTATTGTACAAGTATAGCGATTCAAAAATATATTCAGCGATCGCAAGCAACTGCAAAATCAATAGACATCAAGATACATCCAATCACGTACTGATGTTTATGGTAGGCGATCGCCTACCATAAACAATTCTCCATCGAGAATCTCATCACAAATCCATTCGCGATCGGCTAATGATGTAACATCTTGAATTGTCCACCGAACTCTGTTTGTAGTCTGACTCATAACAGTTAAGCCTGGGTAATGAGAGTTTAATATTTCTTTGTCATTCTGTGACACATTTCCCTAACAGCAAACTATAATATATGTATTACAAGGGTCCGTCACGGTTTCGACAGGTTGGCGAACGCTGCTCTGTGATTCAGGTCGAGAGTGAGTCTCCTCTCGGAAATCAAAGGCTCAAAACAAAAGTAAATGCGAATAACATCGTTAAATTTGCTCGTAAGGACGCTCTAGTAGCTGCCTAAACACCTCTTACAGGTTCGAGCGTCTTTAGTTTGACTCCGTTAAGGACTGAAGACCAACCCCCAACGGATGCTCTAGCAAGCGTTCTCTGGTTGGCTTGCTGGCTAAGATTAAATCAGAGCATCCTACGTTCGGGATAATGAACGATTCCCGCCTTGAGGGTTAGAAAGGCTAAACCTGTGAATGAGCGGGGGGTCAATACCCAATTTGGACAGCAGTTCGACTCTGCTCGGATCCACTAAAAAATAACTAACCCATCCACCTGGTAATTTAATATCAAGGTGGATTTTGTTTTTGCCATATATAAATCAATACAGTTCCAATACTGCTCGGGTAAAGCATTTTTAACTCGGCATTGGGTTTGGGGAAAAGGTTAAAGGGTAAAGGGTAAAGGGTAAAGGGTAAAGGGTAAAGGGTAAAGGGTAAAGGGTAAAGGGTAAAGGGTAAAGGGTAAAGGTTTTTTCTTTCCCCTTTCCCCTTCCCCTTAACCGACAAGTATTGAATACAGTTCAGCTCAGCCCAAAACCCTGATGTAGAGACGCGATTTATTGCGTCTTCTCTAGACCAATTATCTACACCAATAAGTCGAAAAGTATGAGGTTCGAGAACTAAAGACTTTGACTGAAGAACGTTGTTATTAAGGCAATCAAAACAAGATACAGTTAATTGAAGTGAAAGTTTAGGTCTAACCAGATGCACAAAGGTTTTAAAAGTAAGCTGCCCCTACTGCTGACATTCTGCTTATTTACTAACTTTTTGCCTGCCTCTGGTTCAGTTTTATGTCCAGCCTTCGCCTCTGAAAAATACTATAAACTAGCGAGTGATTATGGCACAGATGGACGCACAGGAAGCAATGGGCGATCGGGTAGAGATGGTTCTAGTGGTAAGAACCAGAATATTTTTCTCAATGGTTCACCTGTTAATCTTGACCTATCGGGGAAAGATGGTGAAGATGGCGAAGATGGAGAACGTGGCGATCGGCCTAACTGTAGGAACCAATCTGATAAAGTCAACCACGACATAAATGCACCAGATGGCGGTAGTGGTGGTAACGGTGGCAAAGGAGGAGATGGAGGTAATGGTGGTTCAATAACAGTTTATTACACTAATTTGGCAGACTTACGAAATATTTTTGTTCGGGCAACTGGCGGCGAAGGTGGACGCGGCGGTAGAGGTGGAAATGGTACGGTGGGTTGTAAGTGTCGGAGACGCAGTTGGGAAGTGCAGACTTGTGAAGGAACTCCAGGTAACCCTAATTACAAATGTAAGAATAAGGTTTATCGATGTAGCGACGGTAGTGATGGACGAGATGGTAGTGATGGTAGCAATGGTAGGAAAGGACGCTTAGGAACTTTGAGTATTGTCAACAGCAAGGAACCTTTGGCTGATGATAATCCCACTGTAAAATTAGCAATTTCAGAACTAACAAATAAACAATTTAACCTCTCAAAAAACAAGTGGAATCTTCGCCGAGGAGCAATTTCTCTACTTGCACCTGGTTCGGCGATCGCTGATGATTATCGAGAGTTTGAACAGCGTTTAGAAGAAGCTTTTCAAATAGTTTGGCAAGAAAGACAACCCATTACCGACTTTGCCAATCAAGCGGTAACACTAAATTTAACTGACAGCAAAGAAATAGAAGTGACTTTTCCTGAGGACTTATGGGTTGAAGGTAGTAGCAAAAGTGAAGCGAACCTAACAACATTCACTGTTAACTATGCTATTCCAAAAAAAGATGTTACTCGATTAGCTGTGGCAGAATTTGCTGATGCCGGACAAAACCTGAACTTAAAAATAGTCGATTTGGCAGCAAAATCTGATGCCATTAATACACAGTTTCGCGTCAAATTCCGCGCACAAGATAGCTTGTACGGTTTTTCTGGTTATAAAACTGAATACGAAGGAGATATTCCCAACGAACTTGTGACTCGTGACTACAACCGTTTTACTTTAGCTTTGGGCAAACTCAAAATTGATAACGAAGCTTTACGTCCTGGTGTCAACGTTGAAATTGAAGTGATAGCAACTCGTTCTTTAGGAGGACGTTCTGCCAAGCAAACTATTAGGTGGCAAGGTGCAATCCGCAAACCGAGAAAACCAATTTAGTAATTTTTCAAATTCAACCCAATCAATACCCAGTCCATTTTATGGATTATTATTACCAAGATATTTAGCTTTTAGTTCTTCTAATTCTCGATCTATTTGACTTTTACTAGAAGATTGAGATGTGGAGTTGGGTGATTGGATTTTATTTTGTTGTGCTTTATTACCGCCGAGAAATTGTGTTTTCATTTCCTCCAATTCGCGATCGATTTCACTAGGAGATTGTGTAATAAAAGGAGGTGTAGAATTAGGTGGGGGTTGAGGAACAGGTTTTGCTGGAATCGCTGGTTTAACAGCCGCTTGCGAATATTGATTTAAGTCTTTTAAAACAGCATCTACTGTTTGATAACGCCGCATTGGAATACTTTCTAGCATCTTGTTGAGAATGCGACTCAATGGATTACTAACGGGAGTTTGCAAGTATTTCTGCCAAATCCAAGTATCGTTATTGGTATCATAGGAATCAAAAGGCGATCGCCTGGTTAACAAATTAATGCAAGTAACACCCAAACTGTAAATATCGCTGGCAAAAACTGCCCTACCTCGCATTTGTTCTGGGGCGACATATTCGGGACTACCAATACTAGTACCGGTTCTATTTAAGGCAGTACCAGTAACAGATTTAGAAGCACCAAAATCTACTACAACTAACTTGCGGTCGCTACTACGTAAAATAATATTTTCCGGCTTAATATCCCGGTGAATAACTTCTCTCTCGTGACAAAATTGCAATACTGGTAATAAATCATTGAGCAATTGCCAGATTTCCGCTTCACTAAAAGCACCTCTATGTGCTAGTTCCTGAGCTAAATTTTGCCCATCAATAAATTCTTGTACAAGATACTGGCGATCGTCTTGGGTAAAATATGCTAATAGTTCTGGAATTTGCGGATGCTTACCCAACTCATCTAACTGCACTGCTTCTTGGTTAAATAACTCCACGGCTTTCTGCACAGTATTAGTGCCTTGGGCTTGGGGATAAAATTGCTTAATTACGCAGCGTGGTTTTGATGGTTTATCCTCATCCACAGCTAAGAAAGTTCTGCCAAAACCACCTTGGCCTATTGGTTTGATAGCACGGTATCGTTCTTTGAGAAGTAACTTGGAACCGCAAGTCAAGCAAAACTTGACATCACCAGAATTTTCAGGCTTTGAACAACGGGGATTAAGGCAATAACTCATGGAAGGTGGCGCTTAGAATCGCTCTTAGTTATCTTTATTTTGCCCTGTTCCAGAGGTAAAAAGAGGGTTTACATTCGCCAATTATCCAGATCTAGCCCATAACCCAATGATTGAATGCGCTGATAATGGGATAAATTGCCACTGACTAAGGTTAAGTTTTGTTGGATTGCGATCGCCGCAATGATAGCATCAGCAAGTCCTATCGGTTGTCCTATGCGCTCTAAATCTGCATAAATACGCCCTGCCAACTCCGCATCATTGAGTTGCAGTGTTAACACTTGTGCCTCTATAATTTCAACAAAAAACTGCTGAATTTTATCTTGGCGTTGGTTCTTATGCCAGCCTTTGACAATCTCTAAGACTGTGATGGTGCTGATCTCTCGTAGAGAAGCTCGCCGCAAGCATCGCTACTCAACTATTTTTGATTGATTCGGAGAATTTTCAGCAACCTGGGTTAAATTTAGCGATGCATTTTTCATTTCCATTTCCAATTCTTTCCACCCTTCTTGATATAATTTTGCTATTTCGTCTTCTTTCTTGTATAGTTGCTCATGCATAAATACTTTAATAACTGAACCCTCAGCGAGAAACGTAATGCTGGGATGTAAAGTTTCAAAAGCAAAAATTACCTGATCTTGATAACCTTGAACATTTTCACACACCCAAACCGACATTAATTTTACATTTAGTGCTAGTGAAGACAATAAATTATCCGACTTAGCATAAACTTTATTATCCTCTTTGATAGCTTCTTCTATTATTACTTTTATCTCATCAGTATCAGCAATAGGTAAAAGAGTTACTACTGTAATTTGATTTTTCGTATCTTCAAAATAAAGATTAACTTCATCTAGACAAAGTTCATCTCCATCAAATTCTACGTCGTTAATTGTTGATACACCTATTAGAAGTTGCCCCATAGGAAATTCATTGATTGCCATACTTGTCACTCTTTTCCTTGCTTGCTTGAGAATTTTAATAGCAGTTTCTGCGTCTGTGTCTCCCGCAGCAGCTAAATTAGCTAACTCACCAACTTTAATATTTTGATAATCGCTACGTAACTGATTAACCTGTGCTTGTCCTCCGCCACGTTCACGAATAGCATTAGCAATGATGCGATCCTTAACATTAACAAGATTGCCAAGTTTTTTCAGTCCGCCAGGGGTGAGTTTCACGCCCTCCTGCTCATCATTTGTCATTTTGCGGTTCAAAACCTCATCTTAATCTTTCAATTTGACTCTTCATCAACCTTTACACACTCACTAATGCCCGATTCAATTCATCATCTTGCTAATTGACGAACATAAGGATTTTGCAGGCTTTCCGAGACACAAATTATAGGTTTCCACATCCTTTTTGGCGTTAGAATTTAAATGTGCTATACACTTTCTGCAATAGAGGTGTAGTCACAAACATGAAATTAAAGTAATATTTTTTACTGCATTTATTTAGAAATACCCGATCTGGTATGACTCATAAGACTATCACCTAAGGAAGCTCAAACTAACCGTGGCAACAAGCTATAAAGTATGTGTAGATAAAACAGCAAGTATGTTGAGAAAAAAATCTGTATGGCAAGCTACCAAGAAACCCTAACTAATGACGAATCCATCAATGAGTTAATCGCCGAGACTACAGGTATTAACCATCTGGAGGTAATTGAAAATGTCATCGACAGCTTAGAACAAGATGACAGTGCAATGGTTAGCCACACTCCAAAGGGTGGTTATCTTTGGAAGTTTAAGTACGGGAGTGTGGAAGTATTTGTTCAACTCAACGGGACAACTGATGAAGACACCATAACGGTTTGGTCTGCGGTGCTAGATTTACCTGCTAAAAATGAACCAAAGCTGATGCGGCATCTTTTGGAGTTAAACTGCTCTAGCACTTTTGAAGCACGTTTCGGTATTATTGAAAATCGGGTGGTTGTGATATCAACACGCACCTTAGCGGAGTTGTCCCCTGGGGAAGTCTCTCGGTTGATTACCATTGTGGCAACGATCGCTGATAATAACGATGAAGCTTTACAATCTGAATTTGGCGCAGCTTAGGGAATTTGAGATTTGGGATTTTAGATTGGAGTTCTGCTGCATCAGATGCATAACAAGCCGGTTTGGCGACTAATTCCTTTGCTAGAAGCGCCTGGAAAGGTGCAGATGGCCATTGACCGCTGGTTGCTAGAACAGCACCAGCAAAGAAACCATCCGCCAACTCTGCGCTTTTATACTTGGTCGCCACCTGCCATTTCTCTGGGCTATCATCAACGCCAATACCCTGAATATTGGCAAGATCTGATTTGGCAAGGTGAGAAACTGGATTTAGTCCGGCGTCCTAGCGGTGGACGGGCGGTACTACATCAAGGTGATTTAACTTACGCTGTAGTCACATCTGGACTGACGGGTAGTCGCCTCCAGATGTACGAAAAAATTTGTCAGTTTTTAATTCAAGGATGGCGATCGCTTGGCGTAGAATTACATTACGGTACAGAAGGGCGAGGTTACATTCATAACCCTAACTGTTTTGGCACAGCAACTAGTGCAGATTTAGTTTTGCCAGATGGTGTCAAACTCATTGGAAGCGCCCAACTGCGACGTAGCGGCGCTATTTTGCAACATGGTTCCATTCGTTTGCAACCAGACGTTCAATTGTATGCTCAGATATTTGGTGCAGAATCTTTTACGAATGTACAATTGCCTCAAAACCTGACTATTGAAAAGATTATTGCAGCTTTAGTTACCGCAGCTAGTGATTGTTTTGATATGCAAATAGAGGTAAAACCACTCTCGCCGTTTGAGTGGGAAGTAATTTTGGCGCATCAACTCTGAATCTTTACAAGCAGGAGTCTCTTTCAAATACCCTAGAATTAAAAATCGCCTGGGAGTGTTGCCGTGTTTCCACCCCAGGCGCTTTTTATTTTTAACTTGCTCCTCACACAACTAGATACTATCACTGGTGTAATCAAAAGGTGGGTATATTGAGTGACACTTTCAAAACTGTACCGATAATCTCATTTCTACATGCAAATTAAAAAGCGCCTGGGAGTGTTGCCGTGTTTCCACCCCAAACGCTTTTTATTCTTAACTTGCTCCTCACACACGATTAAACAATATCACTAGTTCTATGAAATGGCAAGTCTATTGAGTAATATTTTGAAAATTGCACAAACAAGCCAATTTCTGACAAACTAAAAAGCGTTTGGGAGTGTTGCCGTGTTTCCACCCCAAACGCTTTTTATTCTTAACTTGCTCCTCACACACGATTAAATAATATCACCGCTTCCATCAAAAGACAAGTATATTGAGGGACAGTTTCAAAACTGCACACCTTATGGTCAATAATTTAGTGTAAAAAGTGACGCACACCAGTTAAGACCATCAGCAAACCGAGTTCGTTAGCAGCTTTGATTGAATCTTTATCACGCAAACTTCCCCCTGGCTGGACAATGGCTGTAATTCCTGCGGCTGCGGCTGTTTTGACTGAATCATCAAAGGGGAAGAATCCATCGCTGGCGAGAGTTGCACCTTTAGCTTTTTCTCCAGCTTGTTCTAGGGCAATTTTAACTGAGCCAACGCGGTTCATTTGACCAGCACCTATTCCTAGTGTAGTGCGATCGCTAGTTACAACAATGGCATTAGATTTCACATGTTTGCAAACTTTCCAAGCAAATAGCAATTCGGCTAATTCGCTGTCACTGGGTTGGCGTTCAGTGACAACTTGCCATTGACTGGCGTCAGCAATAATGTCATCGCTAGTTTGGACAAGGAAACCACCTGCGATCGCTTTCACTGTATCCTTAGGGCCACTGCTCAAATCAGCTAGAGTCAAAACCCGCACGTTAGATTTCTTGGCCAGGATTTCTTGAGCTTCCGCATCACAACTGGGTGCAACCACACATTCTAAAAATGTTTTAGTTAACTCGCTAGCTGTCGCCGCATCTATCGGGCGGTTGAGTGCGACAATCCCACCAAAGGCAGAAGTAGAATCAGCATTAAAAGCTTTTTGGTACGCTTCAGAAATACTGCTTCCCAGCGCCGTACCACAGGGATTTGTATGTTTGATAATCGTTGCTGCTGGGGTATGAGTGAACTCAGCAATAATTCGGCGTGCGGCTTCTAAATCAACTAAGTTATTGTAACTAAGTTCTTTGCCTTGGAGTTTCGTAGCGGCTGTCCATCCCGTTGGGGTAGCACCAGTTTGATACCAGGTGGCGGGTTGATGGGGATTCTCGCCGTAACGCAGAGATTGCAATTGTGTACCGCTAAGGGTATATTGCTGTGCTTCTGCGAGGTAAGATGCGATCGCTTGATCGTAACTAGCAGTGTGGGAAAATCCTTTTAATGCTGCCCTTTGGCGAAATTCTAGGGATGCTACGCCGTTATTTTGGCGCAATTCTTCCAAATACTCGTCATACTGCCCTGGATCGCATAATACAGCAAGATGAGCGAAGTTTTTCGATGATGCTCTTAGCATGGCTGGGCCACCGATATCAATTTGCTCAACTGCCTCTAATAATGTTACCTCTGGTTTAGCGATCGTTTCCTCAAAAGGATATAAATTCACCACCACTAAATCAATCGGGCGAATTTGGTTATTTTCTAAATCTGTAATATCTTGGGGAACATCTCGCCGGGCCAAAATTCCGCCATGAATTCGGGGATGTAGGGTTTTGACTCGACCACCTAAAATTTCTGGTGAACCTGTGTAATCTGCAACCTTAGTAACAGGGAGTCCCGCATCCTTGAGGGCTTGGGCTGTTCCCCCACTGCTGATTAAATCAAAGTCAAATTCTTCAACCAAGCTACGGGCTAGGTCAATTATACCAGTTTTATTAGATACACTCAGCAGGGCTAGACGCGCCATTGATCAATTCCTTAAAATTAGGCTAGAAGCGAAGGATCTCAAGTTTTGCATAAGCCTTGCTTCACTTCAAGACCATGAGAAATAATATTGACTCGTGTAATTTAACGTGAGTTTGACAAGTTTTATTTGACCTCTCCCCCAGCCCCTCTCCGACGCGGAGAGGGGAGCAAAAAGCTTAATTTTTCCTTGCTCCTCCCTTTCCGTTTCGGAGAGGGAGGCTGGGAAGGAGAGGTTCGCCTAAACTAAAAGTAAGCATCATTTTACCCACATAACACCTATGGTTCAGTCTTCTAATCAACGCCTAACCCTAGAAGAATTTCTCGCACTTCCCGAAGGAGATATTACATACGAGTTTGTTAACGGTGAAGCTGTACCCAAGTATAAAGATAATCAAATGTCACCAAAATTTTTTCATAGTTCGACTACTGGTGCTTTATTTATATTATTGTCTGCATGGGCACAAGCAAAGGGTCGGGTTGTGATTGAATGGGCAATTAAACTAACACGAAATCAACAAGATTGGATGCCTATAGCCGATCTGACCTATATTTCTCATAACCGTCTTCCTGCTGATTGGTTATTAGATGAAGCTTGTCCTGTTGCACCGGAATTAGTCATCGAAATCATTTCGGCTGGTCAAACTTTTGGTGAAATTGCCGAAAAAGCAACTGATTATCTGAAAGCTGGTGTTTCTCGTGTTTGGGTGGTTGATACAAAAGCTAGAACTGTAACTGTATTTGCGCCATCTTCCTTACCGATTACTTATCGATCTCATCAAGTAATTACTGATGATTTGCTACCAGAATTGGAAATTACTCCTCATGCAATCTTTCAACAGGCTGGATTCAATAGCTAAAATTTAATTAGGAATCAGAATAATCTAAAGTATTGCTAATTAAAAACAATTGAGAAATTGAATTTCAGCATTTATTAATATTATATTAAACATATGTAGAATACTATACTATACTATACTATGGTGTTCAAAGTTTCTAAAAAAATAAATTTTGAGGCTCCAGTCCCTTAGAAGAGTTCAAAAATCCTCATAAAGTTAATATCGGCAAAGAGGAGTTTGGCAGTAGCAACGTTACCCTATTGATAATTCATGTAGTAACAAATTCTTCCCATTTCTTTTAGCCCCATACATAACATTATCTACTTTGTCCAACATTTCATTAACTGAATTTGGTGGGTTTATAAAAGTAATAGCACCAATACTAAAAGTAACAGACCACCCCTCTGTTCTCATAGATGCTAGAAGCATTGTTTGCAACCTTTGCAGAACTGCTTGTGCTGCTTCATAGCCTGTTTTTGGGAGCAAAATTGCAAATTCATCACCCCCAAGTCTCGCAAATACGTCAAATTTTCTGAGGTTGTTAATAGCAGTATTACCCACTATACATAGTAGATTATCACCAACAATATGTCCAAATTGATCGTTAACTGTTTTAAAGTCATCAATATCTAGGTAAGCTAATGTCAAAGGTTCTTGAAACCTCCTAGCCCTATTAATTTCATTATTGGCGATATTTTGGAAAAAAATTCGATTTTTTAGTCCAGTTAAAGCATCGGTTTGAGTTAGTTTTTTGAGAGTTATTAACTGAACTTTAATTTGGGATAATAAATAAACAAACAAAAGAAAAAAACAGAAATTCACCAGAGTATTCCAGTAGGGAACTAAAGGATGTAAAAAATTTCTTCCTGGTTCTTGATTGACTATAAAACATGTGCAAGAACTTATAAATGATGCTAAAAAACCAGAATTTTTTCCAATCATCCAGGTAACAATACCAATAGGAATCAAGTAGAAAATTGATATGTCAATTTCTGCGGGAATGTAGTAATCAATTAAGCCTATAATCCCAATCAAGTAAGTACTTAGTAATATGGAGAATCTTTTGGGTTTTCCCTCTAATATTTTAATTAAATCCATCATTCTGTCTCTAGTTCTGTGTAAAAATTGGTTTGATATTGTAAGAGTTCATAATTCCTCACTGACTTAAAATTTCAATCTTGACTCTAGCTTTTATCCTTCTGTGACTATTAAAACACTCGCTAGAATCCAATCACAGAAACAGCTTTCCGCTTCTGCTCTGGCGTGACCTCCAGATAACCCTGCAACGTCCCCAAGTCACTGTGGAAAAGGCAAATTCCAAACAGAGTGCGATGGCGTAACTGCCCGTCGTAGGCGATCGCAGTGGCTGAGAAATCCGTCCGTGAATAATCTACTGCGCTAATCTAGGGTGTGCCTGTATATCGAAATTTTGACATATCTTGACACAACATTGATATGTATAAGACAAAACTTTTTGAGCAATGAAGGAGTCTAATTTTTAAATAGGTTTAGACTTTCTACTTAACTCCCAACTATGATGACACGTAAAATCAGTTCGATTGGCATCTTAACCGGATTGGTAACAGTTTCTCTGAGTCATGGCATTGCTTTTGCAGATATATCTGGCAAGCACCCCTATTATCTCCATGCACGCAGTGACCTCCGTAAAGCTGAAATACTGCTCCAACATTCTGATGAATCCAATGTTGTCCAGGAAACAAAAATAGCATATCAAAACGTTCATAACGCTATTAGAGAGATTGACAAAGCAGCAGTTTATGATCGTAAAGATATAGATGATAATCCGCCAGTTGATAATTCAATAGCACATCTAGATAGGTTACGTGCTATTTATAAACTGTTGCGGAGTGCGGAGAAAGATATATCCAGAGAAGAAGATAACGGTTCTGCTGTCGGTTTACGTAACAGAGCAGAAGCTAATATTAATCAAGCCAAGCGTCGTGTAGAGATTGCTGTTAGCAGAGATGTGGTCGATGATTTGCGTAATGATAGATATTAACTCAAGTGAATGATAAACCTCATCTAAGTTGAGAACCGTAGTTTTCGCCCTCACCCTAAATCCCTCTCCCAGATATTGGGAGAGGGACTTTGAAATTCTAGCTCCCCTTCTCCCAATATCTGGGAGAAGGGGTTGGGGGATGAGGGCAAATCTTTTCCATCAGAGAAGAACTACAGGTTTCAAGATGGACGAGGTTTATCTAGCAGTATTTGAATGCAAATTTGGGGTTTAGCCGTAAATCGCACTTACAGCTATCTCGGCTCGACCCCAAAACCAGTTTCAAAACTTTGGGCTTGCGATCTCGCCTAATTTCAGCATCGAGTCAATATCACTAGTCTAAAAGAGAGAATAAAATCGACTACGCGATCGCATTTTGCTTGACTTGAAATTAGGTAAGCAAGCCCCTGGATACAAAGCTGTTCAAAAAGCTCTCAATCGTTTCATCACTCAATTGACTTACCCAAACACGAGCGTTTTTTGACTTCGCCAACAGCATCAATTACTTAGCACAAAGTCAAATTGTTCAACCAAGCTACGGGCTAGGTCAATTAAAGCAGTTTTGTTATATACACTCAGCAGCGCTAGACACGCCATTGCTCAATTCCTGAAAAGTAAGCCAGAACAGAAGAATGTCAAGTTTTACATAAGCCTTGGTTCACTTCAAGACCATATCCATTCGCTTTTAGGCATTGAGTTGCGATCGCCTCCAGTTTGTAAATATTTTGTTATACTAATTAATATAAGTTTACACTCAGGCACACTAATCCTAAAGAAAAATGCCGTACTGCTGAATGAGTGTATGACTTACCGACCATAGCTAGGTATTTACCTTCTTATCAACATAGCCAGAATTGTCATTTTAGTTTTCACCCAGTTTTGCACAGGAGCCTGTGATGAATCAGCCTATTACATTATCTTTAGAACAAGAATTTAGCCTGAGAACCTTTGCCGACCAAGTGCAGCAGATGTCTCGGGAACAAGCTCAAGAATTTTTGCTGATGCTATATAAACAGATGATGATTCGGGAAACAACCTACCAGGAATTGCTAAAGCATCAGTGGGAACTAGATTCAGATCCAATCTTTGAGTAAAGCGCCGAAGCAAATAATTGTCGCTTTTTCCTAAGAAAATCAAACAACACCCTATCATAGTAGTTAGTAGCATTTGTGTCTGATATTTTCTTGTCTGCCTTAAAAGGAAAAGAGTTAAGTCACATCCTCATTTCTTAAAGGCATAATCTGAAAGTTTAGACTGATTAACCTAGTTGGAAAACGCTGATGTCGAAGGAAAGAAAAAGTAATAAAGAAGCTAAAAAACCTAAAAAAGATCCCAAAGATAAAAAGGAGAAAAAAGAACCAAATAAATAGAAGTGTAAGCAAATCTAAATTAGTCTTGAAAAAAACGCTTACATACAGCAGTTTTATTTTGGATGAAGTACAAAAATAGGGATTTTGAGACAGAATAGCGCAGCGGTAGCGAATCCGCGTACTCTCTCCTGACGGGACGCTGCGCCAACGGAGAAGCTACGCGCAGCGTCTCGTAGAGAGCGTCGCCTGGAGTATAAATTCTTTTTATCTGACTTTCAGTCCTGAATTGTTACGAATTTAACTTGTACATTTACCTGATGACCGATAACTGTCAAAGTCAACGATTAGAAAGACTATTTATCTAATTTAGACGCATATCAGCTTAGGATCTACTAAAGGAGTAGAATTTTAGGAGTAGACCTCTGTCTTTACAATTTATTAACGTTCCCACAGCCAGTTCTCAACCCCCAGCAGGTTTAATTGTTACTTTGCATGGTTGGGGTGCTAATGCTGAAGATGTAGCATCTTTGTTACCGTATATCAACCTACCTGATTACCAGTTTGTATTACCCAATGCACCTTATCCTTATCCCTATTCCCCTATAGGGAGGGCATGGTACGACTTGAGGGCAGAAAATATGTATGAAGGTTTGGCAGAGAGTCGGCAACTACTAACAGACTTTTTGCAATCTTTAGAAAGCAGTACTGGCGTGCCTTTATCACGGACTATTTTGAGTGGATTTTCTCAAGGCGGGGCAATGACTTTAGATGTCGGATCAAAACTGCCTTTAGGAGGTTTAGTTGTCATGAGTGGGTATTTGCATCCTGAGGCAGTCACGGCAGCTAAAGGTACGATTTCGCCGACTTTAATTACTCACGGTAGAGTTGATGAAGTTGTGCCACTCCAAGCCGCCTGGAAGGCACGAGAAGCTTTAGAGTCTCTGGGTGTGGCAGTGGAATATCACGAATTTGATATGGGGCATGAAATAGATCCACAAACCTTAGAAGTGCTACGAAATTTCATTGTGAACACAAGTCGTTAGTCAGGATTACGAATTTTTTATAAATTCTGGTATAAATGTGGTAAATTTTCACGAAATCAATGACATCTAATGAGTAATATATATTGGGTGGCTGCAAAATAGCGCAACTTCACCCATGCTGAAAGCGAATGCTGCATAAGGGAGGGGCAAACATTATGACAACTCTAAGCATTTCCAAAAAAGAAATTGCTGGCATGACTGCGGCAGAAGTAGAAGAACTGGCTACACGTCTGGAATTAGATAACTACAGTAATGCTTTTGAGGGTTTAAATGATTGGCATCTACTGCGAGCGATCGCTTTTCAGCGTCCAGAGTTAGTTGAACCCTACATTTACCTCTTAGACTTGGAACCCTACGATGAAGCGTAGCAATTTTGGATTGGAGATTTAACATTATGGATTGGGGTTCACTGGCTAAAACCAAAGACGATCGGGATTAATGTATTAGTCGCTTAATTTTGAAAGTACCAATGCAATCTCCCTTAAATCCAAAATCCAAAATCCAAAATCCAAAATTGAATAGGGTTCTAATTGCTGTAGGTGGCGGTATCGCCGCCTACAAAATCTGTGAATTAATTTCGACGCTGTTTAAAACTGGGGTGGAAGTGCGAGTCGTTCTCACCCATTCGGCGCAACAATTTATTACGCCTTTGACTGTAGCAACCCTATCTCGTCATCAAGCATATACAGATAATGATTTTTGGCAAGCAAATCATTCTCGGCCGTTGCATATTGACTTGGGTGAATGGGCAGATATCATCGTAATTGCTCCTTTAACGGCTAATACATTAGCAAAGTTAGCCTACGGTATGGCAGATAATTTACTTACAAATACCGTGTTGGCTTCTACTTGTCCAGTGCTATTAGCTCCAGCGATGAATACAGATATGTGGGAACAGCTATCAGTGCAGCGAAATTGGCAGCAGCTATTGATAGATAGCCGATATCATGGGATGAATACAGCATCAGGTTTATTAGCGTGCGATCGCGTTGGTGCTGGTAGGATGGCAGAACCCGCAGAAATATTGGCTCATATCGAATCACTGTTACACACTCAAGGCAAACGAGATTTAATTGGTAAACGAGTGTTAATTAGTGCTGGGGGAACGCGAGAGTATCTCGATCCAGTTAGATTTATTGGCAATCCGGCAACAGGTAAAATGGGATTAGCACTAGCCCAAGCTGCACTTCACCGAGGAGCAAAAGTTACTTTAGTATATGCCCCAGCTAATTGGGAAGTCCCATTGGGAGTGCAAGCAATTCCTGTGATTAGTGCAGAGCAAATGCAGCACATCATGGTGGAATCTTTACCCAATGCTGATATTATTGTGATGTCAGCAGCCGTGGCAGATGTGAAGCCCAAAGATTATAGTCGAGAAAAATTGCCCAAGCGATCGCTCCCCCAAGCTTTACCTTTGGAACCAGTACCCGATATAGTCGCCCAATTAGCACAACTAAAACAGCCACATCAGACATTAATTGGTTTTGCAGCACAAACTGGAAATATTGTCAAACCAGCGTTAGAAAAATTACATAATAAAAAATTAGATGTAATTGTTGCCAATCCCATCGATCGAGCTAATAGTGGTTTTGGGAGCGATCGCAATCAAGCGATATTTTTAGATATACAAGGACGGCAGTTGACGATCGCACCTTGTTCTAAATTAGAAATGGCACATCAATTGTTTGATTTTATCATCAGAGAATTTTAGATTTTGGATATAAAATCCTAAAGTTCCAATAACAAGCAGTGGGGAGAAGAATTACTGCAATTTCCCGTCTGCTTCCTTCCCGCAAAATGAAGATTCGAGTATTCAATATGACTTTTGAAATATTCTTTATGCTGATGGTAACTGAATATTTTTGACAAATAAGCTTTGTAAGCGGTGCATTTGAGCGCTGATTTGGTAGAGTAAATCGCCTTTTCCTAATAAATAAGCTGCTGCTGTTTGTTTCCCTCCCAGGACGATCGCTGAGTCTGCCTCACTGGCTGTACGTAGAGCAACTCTTCCTGGGAGATTTGAGCGGATTATCGGTGTAACAACTTTCGCTTCTGGGCGTTGAGTGGCAATAATTAGATGAATTCCGGCGGCTCGTGCCATTGCTCCGAGTCGTTTAATACTTTGTTCTAGGGATGTGCGGATTTCTTTTTCTGCCATAAAGTCGGCATATTCATCAAAAATGCAGACAATGCGAGGTAAAATCTGAGCAGAGCGTTGATTGTAACCACTTAAATCGGCACACCCAGCTTTTTCAAACTTTTGGTAACGGGATTCCATCTCTGCAACTAATTGTTCCATAAGTTCGATCGCGCGATCGCTATCTTTAACCACTGGTGCATACAACCAAGGCATTTTCTCAAACTCTGGAAACGTCACTCGCTTGGGGTCAACCAGGGCGATTTTCAGATGTTGGGGAGAATGGCGATTGAGGAGACTGAGAAGGAGCGATCGTAAAAATTCACTCTTCCCACTACCAGTTGTACCACCAACCAAAAAATGACAAGTATTCGGATCGGATAAATCAGCTTCTACCAACTCTCCTTCGATACTCACGCCGATGGCAATTTTTACAGGTACTGTTGGGGGTAAGAATTGCGGCTGAATATAGTTCTCAAAACTGGCAGTTTGGCGATCGGGACGGGGTAAATCAACACTGACATAACCAGCTTGCGGCGCAATTAGCGGCGGATTTGCTAACCCCATCTGCACTTGCAAATCTGCTGACAATTTCAAAAGCGCATTAATTTTCACACCTAGATGAGGTTTAAGTTTGACCCGAATAAAAGCCGGTCCAACAGCAGCACCGTGATAATCTACACTAATAGCAAACGATTGCAAAGTAGAAACCAACTCTTCACCAATAGCATCAGCATTAATAGATTCCTCTTGATTTATTGTGTGGTGGGCAACATGAGCGCCATTATTCTCATCTTCTGATAGCAAAATAGATTTATCATCAACAACAAGCGAAGGAAAAAAAGTCTGACACTTTAGCTTTTGAGGACAAATTTCGCATAGATAAGGCTGAGTTGTTGGCGGTGGCGAATTGGGATGAGGAGATTCCCAACTTAACCATTCCTGCATCTGCTGCAACTTGTAAGGAATCAACTGATGCACTGTATTTTCTAACTGTTCCCAAGAATACTGATACTCTTTAAACTCAGGTAAAACACAGTAAACCGCCGAGTCAACGGGTACTTTTTTCTTTTGCCAAAGCATGTAACTATAAAGAGCAACTTGAGCCAATTGTGCTGATGGATCTACAGGCTGATAAGTTTTAAATTCAACTACACACAACCGCTTAAGCTCAAAATTATAGACCAAGCAATCAAATTCACCTCCTACCCTTTGTTGTGTGCCATCAGGTAGCTGAAAATAATGCTCAAGCTTACGTTCTTCAGAACTAAAAGTATTAGAAATAACTGCTTCTGCACTACAATAACCTCGATTTACTATCAGGATTTCTGCAAAACGTCGAATTAATCCTTGCAATCCTTGCCAAACTTTGTAAAGTGGTTGTGCTGCACTAGCATCTTTTTCAATAGCTTTTTCTAGATAAGTAGAAAATTTAATTTCATAAAAAAGCTGTTGCATACCAGAGGCAACTTCATCGATATTTAATTGAGATGCACTTATTTTAAATATTTCTTGAAATCTTGAATCACTCACAGCTAAATTTATAAAACTATCAGCTAATTGATGAAAACTATTACCAATACCAACTTGTTTATCTGATGGTACAAATAAAGTATTTCCGCCAAATCGCTGATGTAAATAAAATAATCGAGGGCATTCAAAAGCGACTCTGACTTTAGTAGCTGTTAAAGATATATTTTTTGAATCATGAGGCATAATATTAAAAATATTATTTACAATATTAGGGTTATAAATTTCTAATAAACGGCGATGAACAGCAGCCAAATAGACTGTATCTAGAGCAGCATATTTTAATTGCTTTTCACTAAGAGGACGCTTTCCCCAGTCACTTCTCCCTTCTTCTGTATCTACATGAGAAAATTGACAAAGTTCTGTTGCTAAAGTTTTTAGTTTTAAATTAGATGTCTCTAATGTTTTGAGAGTAATCTTTCTTGCTAGCTTGAGAGTACAGGTAATATTTTGTGCAGATTTGTCCCCCAAGTACTTTAAATCAAAACTTGCATTGTGAAATACTTTCTCGATTTGAGAATTAACCATAATTTGGTTAATAAAGAGTGCAATCAAATCAGGTTTATCCAACACATCGAAAATATAAGCCAACTCTCCTGTAACATCTGTGGGTTCTGCTAATATCTGAATTAATGATAATCTGGGAGAATAAGTATTCCAATCAGCGACTTCTGTATCTAGCCACAGCACTTTAGCCAAGGCGAATTTTGCAATGTGTGTCTGGATTTCAGCAGTTTTTGTCAGGTAGTGCATTGGCTAAAACTTATCTATTTAGTGACTAAACAGATTAACTGATCTGGTAACTTAGATTTAGGGTTAATAATTTTCACTTTCTTTTCCTGGCATAATAAGTCAATTAAATGTTGAGTTTCAGTTTCTTTCACATCAGAAAACTGACTAGTTGCCTGGAAAATTAAAGTAGGCACTCCCATATAACCTTGGGTTTTTACTAAATTCAATAAAAAATCTTTGACAGGTCGTAAATCTTTGGTTTTAGTTCCATTCTCTTCGTCAGGTTTTTGCTTAGAAACAATTCCTAAATCCTGTAATAAAGTACATTGTTCCAAAATTTTAGACTCATAGACTAAAGATTGTAGTGCTTGTAAATTAATAACTTTCCCAGCAACAACTAATTCCTGAGCAAGAGCAGAATTAACTAAGCTATGGTATGTCGCTAAGTAGTGAACTGAGGGAAGATTTGGTTTAATATGAATATGCTTAGTACCTGTGAAAATCTGACTATAGATTTTATATCCCGCAAGTTTTGCATTTCCTACATTTCCAATTCTAATTAAATATAGAGTTTGACAAAGATTTTTCTGAATTGCTTTTTGGCAAGCATTCATTACGTTATAAAAACTATTCATATTAGCATCTTCCGTCCAGACTATTCCTATAGTGTCTCGTTTAGATGGCAGTTGATAACTTAAGGAATAGCTTGCATAAGTGCCACTGATGAGTTTAGGCTTAATTGCCTGTGCTTGTAATGCCTCTAAAGCTTCTTGCATCATCTGTATGAGGTCAGGTGCTGCTAAAAGAGATATCTTTGCTATCTTAGCCTGAACTTTTTTATATTCTTGCTGCCAGATTAATTGAAACTCAGCCTGTTCTCTTTCCTGCTCGTCGATTTTATAAGTATTCTTAGAAGAATTAGGTTTTTTAATTTTAATCTCTATTTTGTTCCCATCATCTCTTTCTTGAGTATGGGGATCTGGCTGTGGCTTAATTACTATAATTTTATGCTCATTATTTTCTTTATTATTCAACAGAGAAAATTTATATTCTTGATACTCTAACCTACCAAGAATAAAAGCATTTCTTGGCATAGTTCTACCACCAGGAAAATTTTTATCTAATAGTTGTCTATTCAAGGGAAAAATAGGTAAATCAGGCTTAGGATTAGCTTCTTGATGTAGAGATTGTAATCGGTCAGCCCAAAGTGCTTCTGCTTGATTCAAATTAATAGATTTTAGCGATACTAATCTCTCAATTCTGGCTTTATCTGACTGTTGAAGGTAATCAAAACTCCGCTTCCAAGCATTGGTAACTATACTGATAATAATTAGGAAATTTTTGAGACTTTCATTATGAATAGTAGTATTTATATTAAATAAAGGTTGAGGATTAGAAACCCAATTTGGCAAAGTTTCAACTTGGTCAAAACATAAAACAATTGGTTGAGTTGCAGTAGAAATTCTACCAAAATTAGCTACAATATTCTTTGCTGCGTCTTCTGAATCAATGCAGTGTCTAATTCTCAAAGCTTGCATCGATTCTTCGCTTAAATCATCACCTCTTAACCATTCACACGCTAGAGGGTAAAGTTCTGGATCTGTGAGATCGTGTAACACTCCAAAAAAAATGTCAGGATTATAGATACCTGTTTTTTGATAGTTCTTTTTAAGATGGTTAATAAATTTTTGACGATCATTTAATAATAATTGCCAAAAACTCTCATTAAAAAGCTGTTTTTTCAGATTGCTTTTTGTGAAAACGGATAAATTTTTAAGCCACAGTATTAACTGAGACTCCTGCTGCCCATCTGGTACTTGAATCAAACTATCAACTGTATTACGTAGCACATGACGCCACATATAATCGTTATCAACCCAAGGTCCTATATAAGCAAAAAAAGCTTTTGAGTTAAATGTGCGTTTTAGTCTACCTAGAAGATAGCTTTTGCCAGAACCAGCATCACCTACAAGTAAAACTGTACGACTACAATTATCTGTAGTGACTAAATTGAGTAATCCTTCAATTTGCGTTATCGCATCTTGATGAATTGACTCAACCATAGACTCTAAGTCTTGATTTTGACCCCAAAAATTACCTGTCTTCAAATTTACCAGGTCAAAGGGGTTAACCTCGCGTTTAATAATATCGTTGATAGATGCCATACTAATTCGGGTGATTGAGCAAATTTTGACGAAAAAAGTGTGTGTATTGTTTAATTCACAGTGATAAAGAACAGCGAACCACCGACATTTTGTGAAATTCCAGCATCAATTTTTTCTGGAGTGTATGGAGTCGGATCTAATAGAGAACTTAAATCAATCCGATCGCTCGCTTGCAAACGATATAAAGCCTTATCTAATTCATCCCGTGACAATGGCGGTTGTAGCTTTTCCCGTAGATGGAAAATGGGCAAATAGTTCTCAGTACCCAATTCTCGGTCTAATTTCTCAATAATTTGTAAAATTTCTTCATCACTGATTTCTTTATCAACGATGTTAACGCTACGTAGTGGAGTAGAAACTTCCTCTGGCTTCACCCGCAGAGTTTTTCGTAAAAAGCGGAGGTAATTACCTAGCAACTCCAAGCTGATGGCAGGGTTAGAGCCTTTATTCGGGCTGTAATCATCGCGCAAATACTCGATTCCTCGTTCAGTCAGCCAAACTTCAGCTTTTGCCCTTTTAATGCTCTTTTCAGCTTCAATCAAACCCCTTTGGCTTAAAATTTCTAATATCTCATCTCGTTCCGCAGCTTTTGGTGAAGTGATTTTGCTGGGAGCGATTTTGCCAGAAGCTTTACTGATTTTCTCTAAAACCTTGAGTTCTTTGTCTGTGATGGGCACTTGGCCTGGATCTTTGAGTAGGGCTTGACCAGGGGGTAAAATTTTAACTGTGGTAATCTCGCGGGTATAGTCTACCAGTTCGCGATCGCCCAATACTTTACAAATTCTATTTTTCTCAGTTTTAAAAACATCAAAGCCACTAAGGCTAAGGCCTGCTCGATAATCGGTAAATGCCAATAACTTTAAGAGAAACTTTAATTCATTAGTATCCATGCCAGTAGTCTTACCTGTAGGTGAATTAGCAATACTCTAGCTCGAACATGAAAAATTTATACATCTTTTTCATCCTAGCTATAATTAGTGCCTATGACTACAAGTTGTTAAGGAATGTATTACGGCAAGCATCCGGTTGAATAGGACTGAGGCAAAGAAAAGTCGAAGTCAAGGCTTTCTCATCTCGAAATTTCAGAAGACCCCGTGACGCAAAGAGTTTTTATCCGCAATTAGAATTAGGTGGACATTATATTAAGGTCAACTATGAGAAAATTTCCCCACTTCATACTCTTGAGGAGTTCTATATACATGCCCTTTGATGCGGCTATGTTCGCAAATTTGCCAAAATAGAGCTGTAGGCTAGAATAACTACGCTTTTAGCATAGCTTGACTGCCTACACTCAGGAGCAAGGGTGGCTGGTTTGAAACAAGTAAGAGGAAGGGAGTATGGACAACAGCAACTGGTTGCAACAACTAATGATGGTGGGTCTTGGCACAACGTCTTTAGTAGCAGAAAAACTGCGGCAAGTCAGCGATGATTTAGTGAAAGACGGTAAGCTCAATCCTGAGCAAGCCAAGGCGGTTATAGATGATATTGCCCAGCAGTTAAAGTCAGAACAGGGAAACTGGGATGTCCAAATGCAAAGGCAAATGCGAAATATGATGCAGGATTTGGGTGTGGCTCGCCAGTCGGAAGTTGACGAACTTCGGGGTAGAATTGACCGCTTAGAGCGTCAAGTGCGCGATTTAGAAAATAAGCTTTGGCGTTAGGATGTCCTTTCTGATTTAAACTAAATGTGTCCTGTTGGTAATGTTTTTGCCAGGATACCTAAGTAAGGAGAACTGATTTTGAAACCAATTTTCCTCAGCGTGGCGTTGATGCTGGTTTGTGTTGTGCTTTTGGTTGTGGGGCAAGTAGGCAGTAAACAGAATACCGCCATTGCTGACCAGTTAACCCAAACGCCAGCAGCGTCCGCAATTCTAACTGAAAACAATATCTTAATTGCGAGTGATACTATGTCTGATGCTAATGCCGTAACCACTCCCTCTGGATTGAAGTACGTTGAGTTAAAAGAGGGGACTGGGGCGACTCCTCAACCTGGACAAACAGTTGTGGTTCACTATGTCGGCACTCTAGAAGATGGTACTCAGTTTGATAGTTCACGCGATCGCGGTCAACCCTTCAGCTTTAAAATAGGTGCTGGACAGGTAATCAAAGGCTGGGATGAAGGACTTAGCACTATGAAAGTAGGCGGTCTTCGTAAGTTAATCATTCCCTCGGAGTTAGGCTATGGCGCTCGTGGTGCTGGTGGTGTGATTCCTCCCAATGCAACTCTAGTTTTTGAAGTGGAATTGCTAGAAGTTAAGTAAAAATTGGGTATGGGGAGATGGGGGGCGGAGGGGCAGAGGAGATAATCCTAACTCCTAACGGGCTAAACGCCCCGCTACCGCTAACAGCACTCCTAATGCCCCATTCAAATTTTTAAGTTTTGAAACTTGGTAAACTGTGGATTGAATAAAAGTTTTGCAGTACCTGTAGGGCCGTTGCGGTGTTTAGCTATAATTACTTCTGCAATCCCGCGATCGGGTGTATCAGGAGAGTAATATTCATCCCGATATAACATGATTACTAAATCTGCGTCCTGCTCAATCGAACCTGACTCTCTCAAATCTGACAACATTGGGCGTTTGTTAGTACGTGCTTCCACCCCTCGACTCAACTGAGATAAAGCAATAACTGGTACAGATAATTCCCGCGCTAAACCTTTGAGTTGACGCGTGATTTTTGATAATTCTTGTACGCGATTATCACCTGCTCCTTCCATCAATTGCAAGTAATCTATGACAATTAATCCTAATTCAGTTCCAACTTCAGCTTGCAATCTTCTAGCCTGACTACGCATTTGTGTAACTGTAATATTTGGTGTGTCATCAATATAAATTGGCATCTCGGAAAGGATACCAATAGCACGGCTTAAAGGTTCCCACTGTGTTTGGCTTAGGCGTCCAGTCCGCAAATAACTACTTTCAATTTGCGCTTCGCTAGCTAATAAACGTTGCGTCAGTTGTTCCTTTGACATTTCCAAGCTGAAAACAGCAACTGGTAATTTATAAGAAGCAGCAATATTATGAGCAAGGTTCAAACAAAATGCTGTTTTCCCCATTGATGGTCTACCAGCGACAATAATTAGATCAGAACGCTGAAAGCCACTAGTCATGGCATCTAAATCATAAAATCCACAAGGAATTCCAGGTAAGGCGATGCCTTGATTTCTATCTTCAATATCCTGGAAATTATTAATTAGAGTATCAGAAATGTGAACTAAACCCGATTGGGGACGCTCTTGAGTAACGCCGAAAACTTTCTGTTCTGCTCGATCTAAAACCTGTGGTAACTCGGTTTCTGTCTCGTAACCAAGATGTACAATTTCATTACCGGCTTTAATTAATTGTCGCCGCAGGTATTTTTCCATTACTAAACCGGCTAAACCGTCGATGTTCACAGCTGACACTGTGCGATCTACCAGAGTTGCTAATTTATTTCTGCCACCAATTCGAGCCAATAACTCATGATCGGTCAGCCAACTTGTGACTGACAGCAAATCTGTGGGTTTGCCTTGTGCGTGGAGCCTGACAGCTGCTTGATAAATCTCTTTGTGAGCGCTAATATAAAATGCCTCGGGAAGAAGGCGATCGCTAACTCGACTAATCGCCTCTGGATCTAGCAAAATCCCCCCCAAAATCGCTTCTTCCGCCTCAATATTTTGGGGTGGTAGGCGATCGCTACCATCGCTTTTAAAACTCAGTTCTTCAGCCATATAACGAACGATTTTAGTTTTAAGATCTTGCTAGTCAGGAGACGCGATTAATCGCGTCTTTACAGGAGTTAGGAGTTATTATTCACTTTTACTTCCTTTACTCCCTCATCCCTCTGCTGAGCTAACTAGCAACAACTTGAATATCGATTTGCGCTGTTACTTCTAAAAAGAGCTTGATTTCAGCTTGATAAGTACCAAGGTGGTTAATATCGGGGATAGTGATACCACGCCGATCTACTTCTTGACCGGTAGCTGCTTTAATTGCATCTGCAACATCTTGGGTTGTAATTGTACCAAAAATTGCTTCGTTTTCACCAACTTGCTTAGCAATTGTCAAGCTGCCAACTTTTTCTAGAGATTCTTTTTGCTCAAGAGCTTGTTGTCTAAGTTCTAATTGCCGTTGACGCTCTTGCTCTCGACGGCGCTCTACTTGCTTGAGAATACCAGGAGTGGCATGTGTTGCCAATTTTTGAGGAATCAGATAATTACGAGCGTAGCCGGGAGCTACTTCCACTAAATCGCCAGATTTTCCCAGCTTGCTGATATCCTTATTTAAAACTAACTGCACGCGCTTCGCCATCGTTTTTGGTTTTTCCTGTAAGATATGATTAATTTAGATTTGGGCAGAACAGCTCACAATGTCGGTGCTGTATTCCAAGCGTGTTCGCCTATATCCTAGAGCTTACAGATCCTAGCGAAAGGCAGGGGGCGATCGCAACTATTCGCCCTAAAAATTTGAAGCGACACAAAGACGCAGAGAGTAATTATTAGCAATCCCTAATCGCCAATAACTAAAAGTTATCTCTCAATTCCCGAATACGTGCAAATGTTTGCACTGCATCGTTTGTCTTCACAGCTAGTTGTAACGATGGCTGATCCCAACGTAAAAAGGGATTGATGCGCTTCTCCACTCCCAGTAGTGAGGGTATGGTGGCTTCTCCTCGATTCCGATAAGCATTGACTTCATCAAAGTATTTTTGTAAGTCGGTGTTGTAACTATCCAGACTTAAGGCAAATTTCAAATTTCTGAGTGTGTATTCGTGGGCGCACCAGACACGTGTATCATCGGGTAAAGAGCGAATTTTGCTTAAAGAATCTACCATTTGTGTTGGTGTTCCTTCAAATAAGCGACCGCAACCTCCAGAAAATAAGGTATCGCCACAAAATAATTCGCCTCTCTCACCAGGTTTTTCGGGGGGAAAGTAATAAACGATGTGAGCGCGGGTATGTCCAGGAACGAAGATAACTTCAGCCATACGGTCTGCAAACTGGACGCGATCGCCTTGTTGCAAAAACACCTGCTGTCCCGGAATTCTACCACGATCTTCGGCTCCCCCATAAACGACCAGTTGGGGAAATTTTTCCATTAACTGCTTGTTACCACCCACGTGATCGTTATGGTGGTGGGTATTGAAAATCGCTACTAACTCAGCTTTTAGCTCTTTCAGTTTCTCTAATACTGGTTTAGCCTCCGCTGGATCGACAACAGCAGCGATATTTTGCTTGTAGTCGTGTAATAAAAATATGTAGTTGTCTGAGAGCGCTTCCAGACGGATTACCTGCATTACCTCTGTCTCCCTTACAACATAGATGTTTACTGTTGAGTAGCAATCTTACATTTAAGTAAGTAATAGTGCTATCTGGACAACCTCTATCAAGTATTTATACTTTATTCATTACAGGTTTAGTCCAATATTAACTATGATATTATACAACGGTGCATTTACGGTAAATATACTTAAATTAAGTCAACTTCCGATGAATTTATCAGTGAAATTTCTCTGGGAAAAGGTACAACTGTAAAGTTACATTTAATTGATTATTTTTGGATTCTTAAAACGAATAAACTTTCAATTTTTTATTTTGACGATTTGTATTCTATCACATATTGGCTCTCACTAAATTTAGAGGAAAATTTTCTCAGAGTAAATACAGAGCTTCAAGTAAAGTAAAAATATTCACTTAAACTATGTCAATAGAAACTAGAGGATTTATTACGATTCTAACTGGACTTTACTCTTTTCAAGATTGTATTCATTTCTTAGCTGCAATTAGAAAATTTCATCAAGAACCAATAATTATTTTAATTAACCAAGTTCCACCAATTTTATATCCTTTACTAAAGGCTTTCAAAAATATCATTTTAAAGCCTGCACCTGCAAATGAAAATACTGTTTTAGCATCGCGGCAAGCAAAACTGGCTCTATATGCATCCTCTGAATTTGATAAAACTATTTATCTAGATTCAGATATTTGCTTGCTTTCGGATATTAATGATGTATTTGAGTATATGGATGAATATGATCTGCTATTAACTGAAGATGTACAACCTTATATTGTTAAAGCTACAAATTTGTTGCGTGGTAAACAAGAAGAGCTTTTCCAAGATGTATTACCAACTCTCCAATCTATAGGATTACCTTTGCAAGCAGATAGCGTCCAATATAATGGCGGTTTTATAGCTTTTCGGAAAGCAGAAAAAAACCAGATATTTTTTGATGAATTCCAACGGTATTTTGAAATTGTCAAAAACAACCAAGATAAATTACTTTTAAAAGACCAAGGAGCTTTTGCTTCGGCGATCGCATCTGTACGACCTCATATGAAAATCCTACCA
The DNA here is from genome assembly GCF_043099735.1 of Nostoc sp. C117. Lineage (NCBI taxonomy): Bacteria > Bacillati > Cyanobacteriota > Cyanophyceae > Nostocales > Nostocaceae > Nostoc > Nostoc sp. C117. The sequence goes on along the minus strand of NZ_CP170991.1, from coordinate 6,430,277 downwards.
CCTACCTATAATTATCTCAGTAAATGGCAGGATGCGTATAATGTTGAGGAACAAATAAAAGTACTTCACTGTACCTATCCTTATCGACCTCAGTATGCTAAAAATATTACTCGTTCCTTATACACAAGGATTTTTGATAGATTTGCTAAAGTATTTTTACCAAATCAAGTTACAAATCCCTGGCGCACTAAATAAAAATCAAAATAGTGAAAAAATTTTCCAAGATATCCCTATTAGTTTCAGATTTATCAAGTGCAGCCATTTTGCGTGCATACTTGATAGCAACAGCCCTAATAAATTTAGGATATGATGTTGAAATTATGGGGTTTTTATTTGGAAATAACTTATATCGAAATTTACCCCCAGAGTTAAAAATTTATAATTTACCAGGTAAAAATTTTCCCGATTTTTTTGGAGAAATTCGCAAATTACTACCGAAGATTGATGGAGATATAATTTATGCTATTAAACCTCAAATAGGGAGTTTTGGAGTTGGCATAATCAAGAAAATATTCCAGAAAAAGCCATTAATATTAGATATAGATGATTGGGAACTGAGTTGGCATGGTGGTGATAATTGGCATTATCAACCTGCACCCAAACAATTAGCTAGAGACTTGTTGAAAACAGATGGCGCACTCAGGAATCCTCATCATCCTTTGTATGTAAAATGGATGGAGGGTTTTATCAGTCATGCTGATGCTGTGACAGTGCATACTAAATTTTTGCAGCAGCGTTTTGGCGGTACATGTGTTCCTAATGGCAAAGATACTTCTTTATTTGATCCTACTGAATATGATGCTGAGTCAAGTAGAAACCGTTATGGTTTATCTGAATATCGAATTTTAATGTTTCCTGGTGCGCCAAGACCTTATAAAGGATTAGAAGATATTCTCATCGCCCTCGACAAAATTAATCAACCAGACTTGAAATTAGTGATTGTGGGTGGTAGTCCTTATGATGATTACGACAGGCAACTCCAAGAACAATGGGGACATTGGATTATCAAACTACCAAAGTATCCAGCTGATGTTATGCCTGATTTAGTAGCAGCTGCTCACATTGTAGTTGTTCCCCAGCGAGATACCCCAGAAACTCGCGCTCAATTTCCTCTGAAGTTGACAGATGGCATGGCAATGGCTAAACCTGTATTATCAACACGTGTTGGAGATATTCCCCAAATTTTAGGTGATACTGGTTACTTAGTTGATCCTGGTTGTCCCGAACAACTTGCTGAACAAATTCAACTTATTTTTCAGAATTTAGAGTTAGCAAACGAGCAAGGTCTGAAGGCAAGACAAAGATGTGTGGAACACTATAGCATACAAGCTATGGCTTCTACACTTAAGTCAGTAATTGCCCAGTTGTAACTAATATTAATAATTGTTATAAAAATACCCAATGTCTACGAGAAAACTACTATTAAGATTTGCAAAACCATATCCAGGTTTGATTTTACTAACAATATTGTTAGGATTTTCTGGAGCTTTATTTAATGGGATTAGCACAGCTTTAATTGTGCCAGTGGTTTTAAAAATTGTCGGACAAGAAGTAGATTTAACCAGTGCGCCTCCCATCCTCAAAAGGATGATATCTCCGTTTGATAATACTCCAGAGAGTTACCGTATAGGAGTAATGGCTGGGGCAATTATATTCACAATTCTTTTAAAGAACTTAGCTACTTATGCCAGTGCTTTAGCATCGAGTTCTCTTACTCGTAAGCTCACATCAGACATGCGAGAAACGGGATTAAAGCTATTATTAGAAATTGATATTGATTATTATGCAAAAACCAAAGTTGGTGATTTAATCAACCGACTGGGTGGAGAAATTGGACGTGCTGCTAGTGCTGTAGGTAGTACAGTCAAAATAGTAATATTGGGAATCACTATTTTTGTTTTTGTTGGTTTATTGTTATCAATTTCTTGGCAATTGACGATTGCGGCTACGCTTTTGTTGTCGTTAGTGACATTAGTTAATCAGTATACTATTTCCCGTTCTAAAATCTTTGGGAAGATGCTGAGTGAGATGTCCAAAGCATATTCTGTTTCTGTGTTGGAGACTTTGAACGGGATTCGGTTAGTCAAGGCAACAGGAAATGAAGAAAAAGAATATCAACGGATTACAAAATTAATACGCGATCGCGAATTAGCAGACTTCCAATCTCAGGTCAATTCGGAAGCAATCACACCCATCGGTGAAGTGATGGGTATTACAGCTTTACTGCTGATTGTACTTTTGAGTAAAACCTTCTTTGCAAATCAAGTTTCTTCCCTTTCTACCGTACTCCTGACATATTTATTAGTGCTGCTGCGAGTGTTGCCGTTACTTTCTCAGCTAAATACTATTCGCAGTAACTTTGCTAGTACAGCTGCCAGTGTGGATGTGACTAATGACTTTTTAAGTCTGCATGATAAGCCATTCATGGGCAACGGTAAACTTCCCTACACGAAATTACAAGAGGGAGTATCTTTTAATTCTTTGTGCTTTGCCTACCCTGGTCATGAAAAGTTAGTACTCAAAGATGTAAATTTATACTTACCACGTGGCACAACCTTGGCATTAGTTGGTGGTTCTGGTGCGGGAAAATCGACTTTAGCAGACCTTTTGCCAAGATTCTACGATCCAATCGCTGGCAGTATTACCATTGATGACACTGATTTGCGGGAATTTGATGTGGTATCCCTGCGTAAGCGTATGGGAATTGTTAGTCAAGATACTTTTCTTTTTAATGATTCAGTAAAGAATAACATCGCCTATGGGCGGCTAGAGGCCACTGAGGATGAAATTATTACAGCGGCTAAGCGAGCAAATGCCTATGAATTTATTAGCAAATTGCCTCAGGGATTTGAAACCCTAATTGGCGATCGCGGCGTTATGTTGTCTGGTGGACAAAGGCAAAGATTAGCGATCGCCCGCGCTTTAGTTCAAAATCCCGAAATCCTGATTTTAGATGAAGCCACCAGCGCTTTAGATACCGTTTCCGAACGCTTAGTACAAGGTGCGCTGGATGAACTCAGCCGCGATCGTACCACCCTAGTAATTGCTCACCGCCTTTCCACAGTCCAAAAAGCCGATCAAATTGCCGTACTAGATCAAGGAAAAGTAGTAGAAGTGGGAACCCATGAACAACTTTTACAAAAAGGTGGTTACTACTCACGCCTTTACTCAATGCAATTTGCTGAACGCCCTCAAACTGCTACCAAACACAATCAAAGCTTGCTCCGCATCTCTCACGAAATTCGCACGCAATTAAACCCGATGATTGGATTTTTGCGCTTATTACTTGATGATTTGGTAGACGATTCCCAAGAACGACAACAATTAATTGAAGACTCTTACAAATCTGCTTGGAGAATTCTCAACACTATTGATGTTTTTCAGGATGTTATTGACTTACAAATTAGTGGACAAATCCTCTCAATTTCTGACGAAAATCAAAATGTTCTCAGTAACCATTATCAAACTTTTAATCATATCTCTGGTGAATTCAGGAGTTCTATTAATCTCATACTTAGTTCCCTCCGTTCTCTAGCTGATAATTTGATAAATACCTATGAGGAACAAAATCAATTAATTTCTGAAAGTTATGAATCTTCGATATATTTGCTCGATAACTTAGAAAAATTTGAGAATAGTATTAAAACCTAAAATATGAAAAATATTCCTTACAAAAAACACTATATTTATTTCATTGGTGAAGAGCTACCCCAGCCAGAGGCTCATTTAGTCCAGTCTACAAATGCTGCTAATGCCGTCGCCAACTTGGGATACTCTACAGTTTTGGTATACCCTGACAAAAAAGCAAAATCTAGTAACTTAGTTAATCTAGTCCGCCCTTTTCAACCGAAAAAAACACCAACAGAACTTATTAAATATTACAATTTGCATCACAAATTAAAAGTTGCCCCCTTACCAATGCCTTGGCCAATTGACTATTTTTCTAGTAAATTTACAGATTCTAATACTATCGCCTGTAAATATTATTTACCATTTCACATACTTCCAACTAGCAAACTTGTTCATAGTCGCAACTGGAATTTTGTCAAAGCTGCCGTTAAAAATGGGATTCCCGCAATTTACGAACATCACCACCACGAAGACAAACCATTTGAACCAGAAATTGTTAAAAATCCGCTGTTACAAATTGCTGTCACAGTTGTAGAAACTATCCGCGAAAGCATGATTAAAAATGGTATGCCACCAGAAAAAGTGATTAAGCTACACAATGGTTTTAATCACTTATTTATGGAAAGACAACCAGAAAAAGCGGCAGAATGGCGTCAAAAACTATTGCGAGATGAAAGTCAAAAATTGATAGTTTATGCCGGAGCTATACAACAATTTAAAGGTATTGATGTACTAATTGATGTAGCTAAAGAAATGCCAAATGTGCAATTTGCTTGTGCAGGTGGTAAACCCGCAGAAGTCGAATACTATCAACAATTAGTCAAAGAAAAGCAGGTTGACAACATTAAATTTTTGGGTTATGTCTTGCATAATGAATTAGCATCTTTGCTACAAGCCGCAGATGTTTTAGCTCATCCGCATTGTTCAGGAAAAGCCGCAACTTTCACATCTCCCTTAAAGCTATTTGACTACTTCGCCTCTGGAACCCCCATTGTTGCGACAGAAATTCCATCATTAATGGAATTTCAGAATACCCAAGCGATCGCTGCTTGGTGTGAACCAGATAACCCCAACAAATTTGCCGAAAGTTTGAAGCGAGTCTTAGAAACTCATCCCCGAAAACTAGAAGGTTATTCAGATAGCATCGAATTTGTCAAGCAATTCTCTTGGGAAAATCGAGCCGCAACAATTCTCAGTTACGTTGATGAGTCTCTACGTCCGCCACTTATTGCATAAAGAAGTTGGGGTAAAAAATAATGATGTTACCGAATATCAGTATAAAAATTTATTTCACGCAAAGACGCAAAGGAAAATCTATAAAATTATCCAGGATTTATGTAACGGCTAAATAACTAATGACAAATAACTAAAATGACCATGAAAACAGTAGGGATGATTAGCAGTTATCGAGGTTTAGAAACTAGAGCCGATTGGCTTTGGCAACAGACCCCGCATCAATTTGGAATTTGGGACAATATGCAAATGCAAGCACTAGCAGCTAAACCAGATTTTCTGCTAATGTATCAATTTGATTTTCCCAAAGCAGCACCGCAACAATCTTGGTTAGATAGCTTACTCAAACACCAGCAAAAACCAATAGTAAATGTTGATTCTCTATTGCGTGGGGTCAATAAAGAAAGGATTATTTATTTATTAAGAGAACCACCTTTAGATGAAGTTGTGGAAATAACGAACCATAATTACCAAGAAGCGCAAAAGTATTGCGGATACATTTCTGGCCCTGATGATTTTGCTCCCACTCCCAACTATATGCCTGCAATTTGGTATCATTCAAATACATTTCAAGATTTGAATGAAATGCCACCTCCTAAAAAAGTTTCCCCATGTAGTTGGATTACTTCAGGAATTAACCGCACAGTCAATCATCGCCAGCGTTTAGACTTTTTGCAGTCTCTACAATCTAGTGGGATTAAGTTTGATTTGTATGGCCGAAACTTACCAGAATGGGCACAAAAATCAGGAGAATTGGGTAACAAGTGGTATGGCATGGCACCATACTATTATAATTTAGCAATTGAAAACTACGCTGATAATAATTGGTATGTAAGTGAGAAACTTTGGGATAGTTTACTTGCTTGGTGTTTGCCAATTTATTATGGCGGTCCGGCTGCTGATAAATTATTGCCACCGGGTAGTTTTTTAAGATTGCCTAGTTTAGATGAAAAAGGTATTGCTTATATCAAAGAAGTGACAGCCACATCTGATGCTTGGTATGAAGCGAAAGAGGCGATCGCGGAAGCACGTCAAATCATTTTACACAAATTAAATCTGCTTAACTGGTTGTCAAACTTTGTTGTTCAACACTCATAAATTATGAATGGTATTTGTACCCTTGGCAACGATTATGTTTTCGATCAACTGGTGGCTTTGCTCAACAGTATTGATGTGATATTGGGTAAAGAAACTCCTGTTTGCATTTATCCTTTTGACGATCGAACACAACGGATTGCTGATGAAATAGCTAAGCGTCCTAATGTATTTCTTTACAAGAATCAAGAATCAATCGACCGTTGGGATCAATTTATGCTTTCAGCAGCACCAGAACGATTGAATCGGAGTAAATCCCGTCTCTATGGCGCTCACCGTCGCTTTTGTGCTTTTGATGGTCCTTTCGATAAGTTTATTTATTTAGATGCAGACACTTTGGTGATGAATTCACTCGCAGCGGTGTTTGAAAAGCTAGATACTTATGATTTTGTTGTCTACGATTTTCAATTTAAAGATGTTAGTAAAATATACGATGTTAATTCAACAAAATTATTAGAAGTTTTTGAGCAAAAACGGATTGATTCAGAAATATTTTGTTCGGGATTTTATGGCTCAAAAAAAGGAATATTTAACTTAGAGCAGAAGAATTGGTTGATATCCAATTTACAAAATGGGGAAGCAGAAATTTTATATGAAGGTGCTGGCGAACAACCGCTGATCAATTATATGGTCATGAGGTCTAATCTGGCTATTTATAACTTTGCTCAGCAACTACCAGATAATCAAAAAACAGGGTGTTCTGCCACATCAAAACATTTTGAACAACGAGAACATATTTTATATGACAAAGGTACTCGACTAACTTATCTTCATTATATTGGGATTCCTCCTAATATCAATCAAGCTGTCTGTGCTGGAGAAAATATTGAGTTTCCCTATAGAGATTTATTTCTCCACTATCGTTATTTGCACGAACCAGAAAAGCGTCCAGTCTTTAAAAATCCTCCTAAGAATTATAACGAGTCTCCAACACCAAGTTTCCTGACAAGAGCTTTGCGAAAATTGAAGTTAATTCAACAAGGATAATTTATGAACAGGGGAATTTATATTGTTGCCAATGATCGGGTTATCGATAATGCGATCGCCTTACTCAATAGTATTCGTTACTATGACCCAGAAGTAATTATTTATCTCATACCTTTTAATGAAAATTATCACAATGTCGCAGAAAAGCTGGCTACGTTACACAACGTCCAAGTTTTCCCAGATTTAGAACTTATCGATCAATTCACCAAACGCATCAGAGAAATTTTTGATCGAGATTTCCTCGCTTTACCGAATAAAATGCGTAAACTAGTGGCGTGGTTTGGACCTTTGGATGAGTTTATTTATATTGATACTGATATTGTCGTTTTTGAAAAAATCGCTGACAATTTAAACAAACTTTCAGAAGTCGATTTCTTTTGTTGTGATTATCATCATGCCAATGACAAGCTGCGAAATGTCTTTTCCCCACTTGTAAAAGAGCAGGAAATTTTTTCAGATGCCCAACTTCAAGATGTTTTTAACAGCGGTTTCTGGGCTTCAAAAAAAGGAATTATTACCGAACACCAAATGGATGAAGCTTTGCGCGAATGTGCTGCACATCGAGAATATTTTGATTTTTCTGAAGGAGTGACAGACCAACCAATTCTCAATTATTTAGTTCTCAAGCTGATTTCCAAACGTGGTAATCTCGTCAAAATTCCTGGGGGAGGACCTGGTAGTTGGGCAGGTTCAAGAAATTTTCAACAGCAAGACTATGCCCTCTATGACCGCGGACAAAGACTCAAATATCTCCACTGGGCTGGTACACGGATGAAAACTGGTAGTCCCTACTGGGAATTGTGGGAACACTATCGCTATCTCCATGAAGGTAAATTTGCCTTTATTCCTAAACTGACTCGGCGTTTATTTCCCTTTGTCGTTGCCCGTACTTAATATTAGGAGTATCCCAATGATTGATGGTATTTATATTCTGGCAAATGATGTTGTTTACGATCAACTAATTGCATTGCTCAATAGTATAGAAGCTAATGCTGGTAGGAAAATTCCTATTTGTATACTTCCATATAACGATCGCCTAGACAAGGTAAGAGCGGAGATTGCATCTAGAGAGAATATCATCTTATTTGAAGATTCTGATGCCATCGCTTATTGGGATAATTTTGCCATCGAGATATGGAAAAATTATCCCAGAGCGCAAAAAACTTGGCGAGAGTGGGGCTTTCCAGAACTTTATGAGCTACCCATGCATCGCAAATTTTGTGCTATTGATGGTCCCTTTGATAGATTTATTTATTTTGATGCAGATACCTTATTAATGGGGTCTGTAGATTATGTATTTGAAAAACTAGATACTTGTGATTGGGTAGTCAACGATTTTCAGTATAAATCTGAATTAAAATTTATTTTTGATGGCTCTCCAGAGCAGATACAGCAAGTTTTTAATACAGACAATATCCAGTCTAAAATATTTTGTGCCGGTTGGTTTGCCACGAAGAAAAACATTTTTTCCCCAGCTATCAGAGCCGAATTACTCGACAAATTAAAATCAGGTGAAGCTGATGTTATGGCTTTTTTAGCACCCGATCAATCTTTATTTAACTACATGGTATTGAGAAGCGGCATTCCATACTATAACTTTGCTTGTTATGACTGCGAACAGGCAACTGGTAATCATTGGAGTTCTCAATTTGATGTGGTAGATAATATCTTATATGACCAAGGGCGGCGGTTGACATACTTACACTATATGAGTATATCTTCTTCAGCTTTTGTGAAGCTGTGTGGTGGTGAAGATGTTAAGATACCATACCGCGATGTTTTCTTACATTATCGTTATTTAAAATCGCCGGAAAAACGCCCTCAAAGCTTTACCCGTCCAAATCAGCTAACACTTCTACAAAAGTCTACTAGCAGTTTTATTCAGCAAAGAATCAACAATTTTAAGCTAAACTATCGCAATTTAAAAGATAGAATTACCAAGTAAAAGTGACTGGGTGTTTTAGCACAGCGGGGCGTAGTCCATTGTGACTTGTGAATTCTTTTTCAAAGAAATCTTAATTTATCCGAAAAAGGCCTAAAAAACTGAGTGTTCCTGATTATAGTTTGAGGAGGGATACTACAGAAATAGTACGTAACTGTAATGCAATTAGATATTGAAATTAGTAAAATTTGACTAAAAAGCAGTATTCAGCGCCAGCAGGATCTGCTGACGTTGATTTGGATATTGGTGGAGTGTCTTAGATCTAAGAAAAAGAATCTAAATCTAGAGATTGCATTCCTTCGCGTTCGATAAAGGTCATCATACTTCCCAACTGCAACCACACTAACAAACAAGTCAACAAACTAACTGGTAAACCAACTCCTAATGCTAGCAAGGAAGGCAAGCCAAATATTTCTAGGCCTGAAGACATAAATAGACAAGTACCAGCAGTTATGCCAAGAAATGGTACAAACAATTGTTTCAATGATGAACGGGGTTTAGTATTTTCACTACGCTCGTTTGGCCATTCCTGCACAATTACTTTCAACGTTCCAGATAATGCTAAACCGGATGTTAATGCTGCTAGAAAGCCAACAAGTAACAAGAAATAAGGCGGTTGCAAGGGAAAATAGTACATGAAAACTCCTCGTTGATATTAAAGATTTTTTAGTTTTTACTTACTGGCTGGTTTTCAATAAAAGACCCAAGAAATGTAGCTTTTGGTAAGATGGCAGCTGCGCCTTCTCTGGATAATTCTGTTAAGATGCCGATCGCTACATTTAATAAACGATCCGGTTTTAAGTCATCTTTAACTAGATTCCATAGGCGTTGGACTTCTTCGGTGTGGAGGCGGTCATCTTCGGTGAGAGCAAGTACCAGCTGTCGCCGGAGAAATTTACCTTCTTCAGACACTAAATATTGGAACCCCATTTGAGCTGTAGGGACTACATCAAAGTTGCCATCAGTCCGAGCGATGGCAATTAAATTTTCTAATCGCTGCCACTGAAATTTACCATCTTTGAATAACACATTCAATAATCGTCGTCGCAATTCAGCCGATTCCCCTGTTAGCAATCGCCTTGCTATATATGGATAACCCACCTCAACAATTTTAAAATCCGGGTTGAGGCTCAGGGCAATACCTTCTTGAGTCACCAAGGAACGAATAATCAAAGCAAACTTAGCCGGAACTCGAAAAGGATATTCATACATCAGTTCGGAGAATTCATCGGTGATAGTTTTGAAGTTAAAATCCCCGACGTTTTTACCAATGGCATTTCCCAACACTGCTTCTAATGCCGGTACAATCGGGCAAATATTGGTGTCTGGAGTCAGAAATCCCAATTTCACAAAATTTTTGGCTAAGTCGGTGTAGTCTTTATTCACCAAATACACTAATGCATCTACTAGAGTTTCTTTGGTGGTTTCTTCCAACTGATCCATCATCCCAAAGTCAATGTAAGCCATACGACCATCGGGCATGGCAAATAAGTTACCAGGATGGGGATCTGCATGAAAGAAGCCATGTTCTAACAGTTGTTGCAATCCTGAGGTCACACCAATTTGAATGATGGCTTCTGGGTCTAAACCTGCTTCGCGGATGCGTTGAGTGTCTGTCAGCTTGAAGCCGTTAATCCATTCCAGGGTTAAAACGTGGGTATTAGTATAACGCCAGTAAATACCCGGAACTTTTACTTGGGGGTCGTTGTGGAAATTGCTAGCAAATTTTTCGGCGTTGCGGCCTTCATTAATATAGTCAATTTCTTCAAATAACTTGATGCCAAACTCGTCCACAATTAAAGTTAGGTCATGACCAAGATTGAGGGGTAACCAAGGAGCTAGCCAACTGGCCGCCCAGCGCATTAAATATAAGTCTCGTGTTAGAACTGGGCGTAAGTTGGGACGTTGGACTTTAACTGCGACTTCTTCACCGCTCACCAAACGACCTCGATATACTTGTCCCAAGCTAGCAGCTGCTACTGGGTTAGGTGAGAGTTCGCTAAAACATTCCTGAATGGAGCGGTCTAGTTCAGTTTCGATAATTTGGTAAGCGATCGCATTATCGAATGGTGGTAACTGGTCTTGTAACTTCACCAGTTCTTCTAAAAAATCTTTGCGTATCAGGTCAGGCCTGGTGGAGAGGGCTTGACCAACTTTAATAAAAGTCGGGCCGAGGCGGGTGAGCAGTTCTCGCAACTCGATAGCTCGTTTACACCTGTTCTGCTCAACTTTATCTTGCCATTCGTCCCACTTGAGACTGAATATAAATCCTGCAAAAGACCAGATAATTCTCAGCAGTCGACCCCAGGCTAGCCAGGGACGGTAACCATAGTAGCGAGCGATCGCATCTGGATTGTAGAGCTTTTGCTGAGTAGGTTGATACTGACCCACGCCTTTATTTGCCTCTTCAACTGAAAACTTAAGAACGATTGCTTGTCTCCTGACCAGCAAGTAAATTGCATGTACAGGATAGCGGTAGTATTTTATCTAAAACAATTAGAACTTTACCCTTTTCGGATATTGTCCGAGGCGAATTTAGCCTATGTTACTGTTTAGATTTGTTTATCTTTTTCTTAATTATACTTTATAAAACTACAACTACTTATCCATCTTTTAGATGATTTTATCTTTTCTTAACTATTCTTTATATAAATATAAACAATTACCTATATATACAAATAAGATAAAATAAGATAACAACTCAGTGACTATATTTACTATCAGCTACATATAGCAGCAGTAGTATTACAGTCTAAGATTTCATCATTTTTAAATTCATAAAATACAGCAAAAAGTAACTATTTGATGACTTATAAAATCTTTACAAGTTACCCAATAGCTACTTTTAATTACACCTTTGTAACGCTTGTTTAGTACTACTTAGATTTAGCCTCCAAGTTTTCTAAACGGCTTCTCAACTCCTGATTTTGTTGTTTAAGTTGGTCGAAATCTTCACGCAGTTGACGCAGGTTTTTTTCTGCACCAATATTCTTTTGCACCTTAGAAATTTCTTCTTCAGCAGAGCGGCGTACACGCCCATCAGCTGTTTGTTCGGCTAGCGATCGCAAAATCCCCACTGCTTTGGGTGTTTCCATTTGTCCCAAAGCTGCGGCTACAGACACTTGCGTTAAAAAGAAGGTTTCTTTGGCTAATTCTGTTAATTTTTCTAAAATACGTTCCAAATTAGCCGGACTTTGACCGACAGAAATCTGTCCTAAAGCCCGAATTGTAGCTAAACGCAGGCGTTGTGGGACACCGAGTTTTGTGTATTCCATCAGCAGATTTAAAGCTGCTTCTGAGGTTTTGAATTCAGCTAAACCAGCAACTGCCCCACTCCGCACGACTTCATTCCAACCCGCCTTTTCTTCTAAAACGGATTTCAACAGCTTTAATACCTTGTCTTCCTTGGGTTTGTCTTCCAAGTTTGCCGAGGCGATCGCCCCAATCACACGAGAAGCTGAGGCTTCCACATAGTAGCTAGGATCGCCCTTCTGCAAAATCCCTCTCACAACTTTATAGCTTTCATTGGTTTTGATTTCACCAAGTGCTTCCACTACAGCACGTCGGACGTAAGCATTTTTATCTTTTAATCCAGGAACTAAGCCATCAAAGGCTTGATCTAAATTTATTTGGGCTAGTTGTTTCGCCACTTGCACGCGTACACCCCACAATGGGTCATTTTTTAGGGACACAGACAGTGCTTTGATTGCTTCTAACCCACCTCTTTTAGCCAAAGCTTCCGCTGCATAGATGCGGGAAATGGGATCGGGATCAAATTCTAACTGTGCTTTTAACTCTGGTAGTGGATACTCCAAAGATACTGTTTTTAGGTAATTATTTCCAACATCAAAACTGATATATTTGGGCTTATTTTCTAATGGAAAATAGAAACTTTGTTCGCGTTCATTCACCCGCACCACAAAAGTTTTGAGTGCTGAGTGCTGATTGCTGAGTTTTCCATTATTCCTAACTCCTGACTCCTCACTTTTCACTTCTTCTTGGGTATAGCCAAAACCAATAGGTATTTTTAAATCAAATAAATCCCTACTGCCATTTTGACCTTCACCTGCTTGGGTTTGAGTCACTGTAACTTTTGCCAAATTAGCATCGCCATCCCAAGAGTAAGCTACTTTAAAATCGGGATGACCACCACGATAAACGTATTGGTCGAAGAGGAATAAAAGATTCCGTCCAGTTGCTTTTTCAATCGCCCTGAGTAAGTCTACTGTTTCCACAGTTTTGTGGGCATTATCTTGGATAAATGTTTGGATGGCCTGCCAAAATAATTCATCTCCCAATTGGGCGCGAATCATGTGATAAACACAAGATCCTTTTTCGTAGATGTGGCGATCGTAAAGTTCAATAGCTTCTCGGTAAACATGTGTTACCATTGGGCGGCGATAACGGCTGCTATCTTCACTGAAGTAACGACGAGCCTCCAATAAACGATAGTAAGCTGCTTCTTGAAGACTATATTCCTGTTCTGTCCACATCACCTCAGAGTAGGAAGCCATCCCTTCTTTAATCCAAGCATGAGACCAATGCTTAATCACCACCAAATCGCCAAACCACTGATGTGCGAGTTCGTGGACAACTAAACTTTCGGTGTTGCGGTTATCTAAGGCGGCACGTTCATCCAGCAAACATCTATCTGTTAACAGAGTTGTGGAAGTGTTTTCCATTCCCCCAAAGATGAAATCATCGACGCAAACTTGGGCGTATTTTGGGAAAGCATAGGGATAGCCGTACTTTTGGCTCAAAAATTCGATCATTCGGGGAGTTTTGCCCATACTGCGTTTAGCATCTTCCTCCCTTCCCTTTTCTACGTAGTAGGTAACTGGTTTACCGTTCCAATCATCCCGAATTTCAGCAAAATCACCTACTGCCAGAGTCATCAAGTAAGTAGGATGAACTTGTTCCTGTGACCAATGGTAGATTTTGTAATCACCATCTTCTGTGGTGTTAATCAATTCACCATTGGAAATGGCTACTAGAGGGTTGGGGACACGAACGCGAATTTCTGAAGTAGAGAGTTGTCCTGGATAGTCAAAGCAGGGAAACCAAAAACGAGAGTCTTCGTCTTCTCCCTGAGTCCAAACTTGGGTGGGCTTGTTTGGGTAGTGTTTGTCTGGTTGAATAAAGTAAATACCGCGTTGTGGTTTGGTCACCGAGTAGGCGATCGCAATCAGCAAGCGTTTACCAACCTGGGTCGCCTCAGAAAGTTGAATGGAAAGCTTTTCGCCATCGTAGTCAAAATTTTGTGATACCTCATCTACCTGCACAGACTCGATATTCAGGTTGACAGCATCTAAAGTCAAACGGTCAATACCATTACGGATTGGCAAGAGGCGAATGCTACAACTGCCCTGATAGCTTTGCTTAGGGATATCTAAGCCCAGATCTAGAAAAATATGCTCTACTTGCCCTGGGCGATCGGGGCTATAGTGCGGTCTTGCTCCCGGTAACTCAAAAGGTTTGTGTCCATTATTATCTGTATCAAAATAAGACTGCGACATTGATGCTTACTGACCTTGTAATCCTGAAAACTCTGGCTTGGCTGGATGTTGTTAAGCAGAATAGTGGTCTCTGATGTTTTTCCCAAATCAACAGGGCACTATTAGGGATGAGAACTCCTTTTTGGGATTGGGGTGAAATTAGTCTCACCCAAATTTCCGAAGGTCGGCTACCGAATCCTTGGACTTTTCTCTATATCCCTTCCGCATTCACTTTTCTTGATGTTTTGCACTTTTTAGTTATCAAGTCAAGAGTATCTTGCACCTCGATAAATTATCATTAAGTACAAATACTTCTAATTATTCTTATAACTTAGAATAGCTTGCCGCTGTTGATCGGGCTATTTTGTTTGAGATGAACAGCATATCATTTGCGGATTCGCTCCTCATCTGGTTGAAGTATTTTTTAGAGTAATTTTAGACCGCTAACTTGTAGGACTACTAATTTTATCAGTAAATACCGATGGATTAGCGGAAATTATTAATAAATCCGAAAACTCTACAATGACACTTGTATAAATCTCGGTGACAATCTGACCAAAAGAGGATAACAATAATGCCTGAAAGTAAATCAAAGTTTTTGATTCCTGCCGTTGGTGTCGCTGTAGTTCTAGCAGGAAGTATAGCAGCTTATACGTATTTAAAAGGGTCATCAGGCGGTAGTTCAGATGCTTTAGGTAGTGCGAAAGTAGTACCTTCAACAGCATTGATGGCAACTTATATTACTACTGACTCTCAAGCCTGGGCAAAGCTACAACAATTTGGCACCCCAGAAGCACAAAAGTTAGTCGCAAAAGGTCTGGAAAATTTCAATAAGGAAATGTTCAGTGACAGTAACGTTTCCTATGAAAAAGATATAAAGCCTTGGGCTGGTGGTGTAATGATCGCTCTGCTACCACCAAATGGTGTCAAACCCGTCGCAGATTTAAAATCGCCTTCTGGCGCACCTAATGCACCCGCAAATGTACAGCAAGAACCGAATATCCTGATCGTAGTGGGAATCAAGGACAAAATCAGTGCCTTAAATTTTGCTAACAAATTAAAGTCACAAAAAGGCGTCAAATTCCAGGAATCTGACTACCAGGGTGAAAAAATTATCGAAACTACAGAAAATGGCAAACCCACATATAGCGTAGTTTTAAATAATAGTCAGTTAGTATTAGCTCCCGAAAAGCAAGCCGTAGAAAAAGCAATTGACACCTTTAAAGGACAATCTTCCTTTGCCAGTAAAGAAGGTGCAAGCAGCATTCTCAAAGGAGTTGAGGTCAAAAACAGCCTTGCCCAAATTTATGTGCCAGACTATGCGGCCATGATACAGCAATTAGCAGCCACAAGTCCCCAGGCAACCCAGTTACCGCCACAAACCTTGGCACAACTGAAGCAGGTCAAATCTGTGGTGGCTGGTATTGGTGTTGATGATGCGGGAGTGCGAGTAAAAGCGATCGCCAATTTAGATCCACAACTAATCAAATATCAGTATCAATCAACTCCAGGGAATATAATCCGTCAATTTCCCACCAATACCTTTGCTTTAGTTAGCGGAAATGGCATCAGTCGTGGTTGGGAAACTGTAGTAGAACAATCTAAAGAGACTCCAGAATTGAAGCAAGCTCTAGAACAAGTGCGTAGTCAACTTAAATTTGTCAATCTTGACCTAGATAAGGATATTTTTGGCTGGATGAATGGGGAATTCGCCTTAGGTGCTATTCCATCAAATCAAGGGGTATTAGCGAGTGTTGGTTTTGGAGGTGCCTTAGTATTTGACACAAGCGATCGCAAAACCGCTGAAGCTACCTTGACGAAATTAGATACCCTCGCCAAAACCCAACAAATCAACATCAGCAACAGAAAGATTGGTGGTAAAGACGTAACTGAATGGCAAATCCCCCAACAAGGAGCTTTACTAGCACATGGTTGGCTGGATCAAGACACAGTATTTCTTGCCGTTGGTGGTCCGGTTGCTGAGGCGATCGCCGATAGCAAGAGTGAATCTCTTGACAAGAGCGACGCTTTCAAAGCCGTGACTGGTTCTTTGCAAAAGCCCAACGGCGGCTATTTCTACCTAGATATGGACAAAACTAAAACTTTGCCCGTAGTCAATAGTTTGCTCTCATCTGACCCCAATACTAATACCATTCTCAGTTCCATTCGTGGTTTTGGTATTACCGCCACTAGCCCCGATAAATCTACCAGTGAATTAGAGATGCTGTTAGCTCTCAAGCCCACTGCAAAGTAGGGTATTAGGTGCTGTACATGAATAGCGGGGCGTTTAGCCCGTGCTGAGTTAGCAGTTAGTATTATCTCCTTTGCCCATCCTCCTCATCTCCCCCACTCCCCCCTAGACTGCCGTCCAGCAAGTATGTCATAAGTAGAAAAAGCTGTTAAACGCAAACTGATTTATGACTACTGCTGTAAACACTAATCTTGGCTTAGCTTCCCGCTTGGTGAATGGCATACTAGCAATCAAGCCTTTAGCCGACTTAGCCAAGTATCAAGCTAGACAAATGATGATTAAACGCGCCGAGAGAATTGGTGTGCCTTGGACGCAAGAAGTTGAAACACTAAAAGCACGTGATTGGAAATCCGATCTAGCCCAAGTAGAAAACCCTCAGCTTTCTTACCCAGAATACTATTTGCGACCATTCCATGCCTATGAAGGTGGAGATCTCAGTTGGAAAGCCGCTTGGGAGTTAGAAGTTGCTGCTTGTACTGTCCATGCCGGAATTTGGCAGGATGCTGGAGCTCAAGGAGATGCTAAACTCCGCCAAAGTTTCCATAATGTCCTCAAAACGGAACTCTCCAATCAACCCCAAGACATTCTAGATTTGGCCTGTGGTGTGGGTTTGAGTACCTTTGCCATGCAAGAAATTTATCCCCATGCAAAAATTACAGGCTTGGACTTATCTCCCTACTTTTTAGCTGTTGCCAATTACCGCGCCCAACAACGTCAAGCTAAAATTAACTGGCTTCATGCTCAAGCGGAATCTAGCGGGCTACCTGATGCCTCTTTTGATTTAGTTTCCGTTTTCCTGATGTGCCACGAATTACCCCAATCGGCAACCCGACAGATTTTAACTGAAATGCGGCGGATTCTGCGTCCGGGTGGCTACTTGGCAATCATGGATATGAATCCCAAATCTGAAGTTTACAAGAAAATGCCAGCCTATATCTTGACTTTGCTCAAAAGTACTGAACCGTATTTAGATGAATATTTCGCTTTGGACATTGAGCAAGCGATTGTTGAGGCGGGTTTCCAAACTCCATCTATCACTAACAATACCCACCGTCACCGCACAATTATTGCTCAGGTGAGTGGTTGATTTATTTGATTTATCTCTAGTGTTGTGGGCAGTGATACCACCGTTGCTGCTGCTAGGCTACTACTCTTGTCGGATACCATTTGCCCCACCTCCGTTAAGGTTGCTGATGTTCTTTCTCATCGGGGCATTATCTGGTATTTTAGCCCTTAGTCTAGAATGGATTTTTGAAATTGTAGCCAATTGGTTTGTAGACTGGCAGCAGATCAGAGGTTGGCTTCCTGGTATAGCCTTGCGGCAGATTTTAGAAGTAGGTTCAATTGAAGAAAGTTGCAAGTTGGCTGCGGTTGTTGTGCCAACCTACTATCTGCAACGCAGGTATCAATTACTTCCATCTAGCGTTTTCCTCTTCACTATAGCGATCGCTTTTGGATTCACTGCCGAGGAGAACTGGGTCTACCTTTTCTACGGTACAGCATCAATTATTGACCGTACTATTGGTACGCCAGTCCACGCCATGTTCTCTGCACCTTGGGGATATGCCTTGGGAATCTATATTTCGTCCAACACTCGGTTAAATCGAGATAAGAAGTTTATTGTTAGGGCTTGGCTAAATTCTATAATTTGTCATGCCCTAGTTAATGTTCTATCTAGTGCTTGGCGTTACTCATTACCCCTACGTTTCCTAAGTTATGGTTTATTCCCCTTCCTGCTGTGGATGTTTTGGCGACTGGAACAATTACTGCGAAAAGTCCAAGGCAAACGTAGCATTACCCTAATTTCAGGCAATACACCCCAGCGGCGTTACTGGCAGAGCAGTTTAGTGTTGTTTGCCCTCGTGCTGGGTGGAAACGCTATTTTTGGGCTGTTTCTCTTAGCGAGGGTTCTTAGTCCCTTAAATCCATCGAAGCTTTTTGACAGTGATATATTGTGGTTTATACTGACTCGCTTTTCGCTAAATCTCTTTTTTGGAGTTTTAGCCTGGGGCATTTATAGGTATTTGCGACATTCTGCCCCTCCTCGGTATTTTTAAAATATGATTTAAGAAAATGCTAGGGGGTTTTCTATGCAAACAACTCCAGTGCGTTGGACAACTGCTGACCTAGAGCTATTTGCTGGCGATCGCCGAAATCGCTATGAGATTATTGATGGAGAACTATTTGTGACCAAATCAGCTAGTTGGGATCATCAAACGAGCTGCGTTAACATTGCTACAATTCTTAAGATTTGGTCAGATGAAACTGGTTTGGGTCAGGCGGCGATCGCCCCTGGAATTATTTTCTCCGATTCTGACAATGTTATCCCTGATGTGGTGTGGGCAAGTCATGAACGCTTAAAACACTTGCTAGATGAAGCTGGACATCTCACAGGCGCACCGGAGTTAGTTGTTGAGGTTCTGTCACCCGGCGAAAAAAACGAGAAACGCGACAGGGAAACAAAGCTGAAGCTTTACTCGGTGCAAGGAATTCAAGAATATTGGATTTGCGATTCTATACAGAAAAAAGTTGAAGTTTATCGTCGTCAACAGGCTGCATTAAAACTAGCAGTTACTTTATTTAGTCAAGATGAATTGACAAGTCCTTTACTACCTGGTTTCAACTGTTTAGTAAGTAAATTTTTTTAGTTGGGCATGGGGCATGGAGATAATATAAATGCCCTATATCCTATGCCTAAATTTTCAATTACCTAAACTGGTGCTAATACTGGCTGACTCACCGCCGCACTGACTGAATCAGATTCAGACTCCGTGCAGTAGATTTCGCAGGAGTTATTGGGACTTTCAATCAGTTTTACTTTGTAAAGTTTAGATCCCAATTCCTGAATAGGCGATCGCAGTAAATTACTAATGTAAAGTGCGATATTCTCGGCAGTCGGTACAACTTGGGCAAAGTAAGGAATGTCTTCGTTTAAAAAGCTGTGATCGAAAGGTTGTATCACATAATTGTCTATTATCTGATTTAAACCACCTAAATCGACCATCATACCGGTAGTTGGGTCAATGTCTCCTTTAACAGTGACTTCTAAGTGGTAGTTGTGTCCATGCCCATGAGGACGCGCACATTTACCGTAAATCTCAGTGTTTTTTTCATGACTGAGGTCAGGGTCAGCAAGGCGATGAGCCGCGCTAAAGTAACTACTAACGGTGAAATAGGTTTCCGTTCCGTTTTTGACATAATCTGCCCAAAGTTCATGACTTTCAAACAACTTAACGTTGTGAAGTTCGACTCCCAATTTCTGAATTGGTGAAAACAGTAAATTATTAATGTAAAGTGAAATATTTTCAGTAGTCGGAACAATATCGGCGAAGTAAGGAATATCTTTGTTTAAACAGGAGTGATCCAATGGCTCCACTGCATAATCTTCTACTACTTGCTTGAGGTCATCTACATCTACAATCATGCCAGTGCGTGGGTCAATTTTCCCTTTGACAGTGATTTCTAGATGGTAGTTATGTCCGTGGGTACGGGTGCATTTACCGTATATCTCAGGACTGATGTTAGGAGCTAGGCGGTGGGCGGCGCTAAAGTGAGTACTTATCGTGAGATAGGCTTCCATTCCCTCTCCCGTGTAATCTGCCCAAAGTTGCGAATGTTCCAATAATTGGACGCGGACTAGAGGTAAGTGGGGTGCTAGCCGTTGCCAGATTATCCGTGCAATATTCTCAGTGGTAGGTAGAGTTTCTTGAAAATCTGGCCAAACATCATTGAGATAAGAAAAATCCAGTTGGCTTGTAACTTCCCGCTTGATTACATGTTTCACGTCCGACAAATTCAACACCATGCCATATTCATCCAATTCTCCGCCAAGGGAGATGAATAAGACATAGTTATGCCCTTGTCCGGGAAATTTCGATCTAGGACCAAATTTTTCAATATTCTCAGCTTCACTCAGTTCTGATAACCAATAGCGATGAGTTGCCGAAAACTGAGCGCGGCGATTAATAATACATTCCATGATTACAGTAGAAATAAAACTTCAAATTTCTTAATCTTTCACAATTCCCAGCATAAACTAATTTCTCTGTCATTAGTCCTTTGTGAATAATTAATGACTAATGACCTGTTTAGCCCATGCCCAATCCCCATTAACTTACAGATGCTTGTGCCTCACAGTGTAATCCCGTAGCTATGCGGAATAGTTCTTGACCTGTGTGCAAATAACGCTCATCGTAGTTCAAAGGAAAGTAACCTAACTCATCGAGTCCATCTGCTATTTGTTCCAGGCTGTAATAGAGATGAGCTGCTGTTCTTGCTAAACTAGGGGGATTTGGCAGGGAGCGAAAAGTAATTTGTGCTTGTTTCAAGTCTTCTCGACAGGCTTGTAAATATTCCTGAAATTCATCTAACAACTCATCATCAAAGGGATCGGCAGCTAATTGCTCCATTTGTTCTTCTAACGAGTAGAGAATATTACAAAGCAAGTGATTTACTGGTTGGTATACTTGGCGTAGCCATTCCTCAACTTGCTCATCAACATCGCGTCCTGTTTTTCGTCTTGCCTGGTAATGCTTTTGCGCTGATGCAGTACGCTGTTGGCGATCGCTATCTAATTTTCGAGAGTTATCTTGCAGTTGTTGGTCATAATTGTGGCGATTTTGGTTGTCGCCTA
Organism: Nostoc sp. C117; assembly: GCF_043099735.1. Taxonomy (NCBI): domain Bacteria; kingdom Bacillati; phylum Cyanobacteriota; class Cyanophyceae; order Nostocales; family Nostocaceae; genus Nostoc; species Nostoc sp. C117. The sequence continues at coordinate 6,409,011 of NZ_CP170991.1, read as the reverse complement.
AAACCTCATAAGCTGCATTGATGCGGATAATCTGCTCGTGATTAGCTGTTTCTTGATTACTGTCGGGATGAAACAACTTAACCAAGCGACGATAAGCTTGCTTAATCTCCGCTTGGCTTGCATTTTGACTAACTTTGAGAGTTTCGTAATGGTTAGAAACGTGTTTGGAATTGACCATTAATTCAATTTATCGTTAGCTGATGCTAGCGGCTAACCTTGTCTCTAAATCTTGGAACAACGGTGTACTTAAATACCTCTCACCAAAACTGGGCTGAATCATCACAATTAAACGTCCTTGATTTTCTGGACGTTGAGCAACGCGAATTGCTGCACATAAAGCTGCTCCACTGGAAATCCCAGATAGCAGCCCTTCTTCTTTTGCCAAACGCCGACTATAAGCGATCGCATCTTCATCGGTGACGGTAATTACTTCATCAATCAATTTTATCTTTAGGACTTGCGGAATAAACCCAGCACCAATTCCCTGGATTTTATGTGCCCCTGGCCGTCCCCCAGATAAAACTGGGCTATTGGCTGGTTCAACAGCGATCGCCTTAGCACTGGGTTTGCGTGCTTTAATCACTTCTGCCACACCAGTGATCGTACCACCTGTACCCACTCCTGCGACAATGATATCTACTTGTCCATCAGTATCTTCCCAGATTTCAACGGCAGTAGTTTCTCGATGCACTTTTGCATTGGCTGGATTGCGGAACTGCTGCAACATATAGGTATGTGGTGTGCTATTAACTATCTGCTGTGCCCGCCCAATTGCCCCACTCATGCCTTCCATTCCTGGCGTTAGTTCAAGTTCGGCTCCATAAGCTCGCAACATTGCCCGTCGCTCCCCACTCATGGTCTCTGGCATTGTTAAAATTAACCGATAACCCTTAGCGGCTGCTGCCATTGCTAAGGCAATTCCGGTGTTTCCAGACGTAGGTTCTACTAATACTGTCTTCCCAGGAGTAATCAGCCCCTCCTCCTCTGCGGCATTAATCATACTTACCCCAATTCGGTCTTTAACTGATGCCGATGGGTTCATACTTTCTAATTTCACGACAATTTCCGCAACACATCCTTCACTTTGGGGAATACGGTTTAACTGTACTAAGGGGGTGCGGCCAACTAGTTCTGTAATGTTACGAGCAATTTGCATAATTTAGTCCTTAATTATTAGGGTTATTAATCATTAGTCATTAGTTAATAAGCTATTGCGCCTTGAATTTGCACTAATATTTTTTAATATGATTGTGTTGTGGACAACATGAACGCCCAGATAATGCAAGTTGTATACGTAACAGCTTAGTTAAAAGCAACAAATGAGGAATGACAAATGACTATTGACTAAATGTAGTACATATCCAGCTGCCGCCGGGAATCTCGTTTTTCACAAAGATCCTGGAGCGTATATTTTTGTAACACTGAGTTTGCAGCGCGACTTGCTTCTTGCCAAATTTCTTCTATAACCGAACTGTCTAACTTCTGGGGATTAATCTCTTCTTCACACGCCGTCATCTCCAACCCTTCTAAACATTCTAAAATCTCAAAAAGGATAATTTTTCGAGGTTCTCTCGTTAATAGATAGCCACCTTTTGACCCGCGCTGACTCTTGACTATACCCCCACGTCTCAAGGTTGCTAGTAGCTGTTCCAAATAGCGATCGGGTATGTTTTGTTCTGCTGCAATTTGTCGAATTTGCATAGGTTCACCGCTTTCGTAATGGGCGGCTATCTCTAGTAACGCCAGAATTGCGTATTCAGATTTACACGATAGTTCCACAAGCAATAATAAGTTAAGAATTAGAAGTTAAGAGTTAGGAGTCATTCAATTTTGGATTTTAGATTTTGGATTCAATCCAAACTCTAAGTTGCGCTCTCACCGCAACTTAGATGCGACCCAAAATCTAAAATTAGTAGAGTTAGAAGTTTTTAATTCTTAACTCACTACCCCTAACTTTTCTAGTATACTCCGGTTAATCAGTGGGGTTTATTTTTTTCCTACTACTGAACAACAAAAAGCCCCGCCTAATGGCGGGGAGCAATAAAGTTAAATTATCGACAGATTAATTCTCAACGCTCTAGAAAGTGAAAGTTGTTCTCAACGTACCGATGATTGCATCATCGTTATTGCTGCTTTGACCAGGAGAAGTCAACCAAATTACCCCAGGCGTGATTGAGATGTTATCTGAGACACGATACTTGTAGAAGCCTTCAAAGTGATAGGGTATATCACTACCACTACCAGCAAAAGCTGCTCGGCCACGAGAATAAGGCTCTGCACCAGCAAAAATACCTAAGACGTTACCCTTTTTACCGAAGTCAGGTAACGCTACCCCAAGACCATAGCTCCAAGCTGTATAATCGTCGTTTGCGCCAAAACCAGTAACATCGTGGTAAGAAACGAAGCCACTAATTGACAGTTTTTCGCTGGGTCTAAACGCTGCTTCCACACCGTAGGAGTTGCTGGAACCTGCATTTAGTAGAGTGTTAGCTTGTCCAGTACCTACTGCAACAAGATCTTGGTTTGACGTAGAACCAGAGTTGAATAAAGAACCGCCGCCTGCATTATATCCGTGGACATAGGTTGCGGCTAAAGCCACGCGATCGCCAAGACTAAAGTTCAACTGTCCTAAAGCAGCATAGCTGCCGTTGGTCAGACCTGCACTAATACCAGGATCGTTAGCTTGCGATGCCAAGTAACCCGCAGTGATAGAGCTATTTCCTAGAATACCGCCGCCTTTACCAAGGGGTATGTTAAGCGCTATACCTGCACCGCCACCAATCCGATAGATGGGACTTTCAGAAGCAAAGGTAGACAAAGCACCGTTACCACCGTCAGTTTTGTCGAAAAAGTAAGGGTTGTTGACAGATGCATAATGACTATGCCGTCCGCCACTAGCTGCGAGGTAAACTTGAGCTGGTCCAATGGGAACTTCGTAGGTCAAACGATCTATCTTGACACTGTTGTTACCATCGCCACCACCAACTTGAAATGTTTGTGTGCCTTCGCCACCAACATTATTACCATCTAGTGCGAAGTTTCGTGCATTGCCAGCAGCAAGACGGGTATGTAAAACGTCTCTACCAGTAAAGCTGGTTTGCAAGTCTAAACGTACCCTATCTTGGAAGACAGTGTTGTTGTTGTCACCATTATTACCGCCAAAAACATCACTAGCGGCAAAAATGGCTTCACCAGCCAGTTTTGTAGTAGTAGAAAACTGATTGGCTTCTAATTCAGCAGTGCGTGCTTCTAAGGAATCTACACGACCGCGTAGGGTTGCCAACTCTGCGGAAAATTCTTCTTGCAACCGCTGCAAAGTAGCTAAATCTTGCTTAGTCACCAAGTCAGCTGTTGCTGTGGCGATCAATTCGTTAACCCGATCTAAGCAGGCGTTTAAACCAGCGGCAAATTCATAACGGGTCAAAGCACGGTTACCGCGATAAGTAGCATTTGGGTAACCTGCAATACAACCATAGCGCTCAACCAAGGACTGTAGTGCTTGGAATGCCCAGTCGGTGGGTTGTACATCAGAAAATTGTGAAACTGATGTTACTTGGGACTGAGAGTTATTTTGGTTGCCTTCGTTACTATAACGATTAACCTGATCAATCGTTGTTTGAGCCAATATTTCTGGCTGTTGGACAACTTCGGCTACGCCTGGTTGTTTGGCTGGTGATACTTCAGTGGTTGTGTTTGGAGCCGCAATTGCTGTTGTCGAAACTAACAATGTTGCTCCCAAAACTGCTGGGCTAACCACTAAGGATTTCCACAAGAGATTAGACATCTTTTCTTACTCCTCACACCATGTATAGATAATTGGGTCTGTTGCACCTAATTTTCAAAAATGCGACATCTCAATGAAACCTGTGGATGAGGCATAATTGCCTCTACTACAATTTTAGTTTTTGCAAAGCTAATAAACGATTAACTTACAGTTAAAAATTGATGTGATTAACTTATGCAAAAACACATCTTTATATCAAAATATTATAAAACATCTAATTCAGATCGCAAGATTCGAGCGACGCCTTAGTAACTGTCACACATAAGCCATTTATATATCTAAGTAAGGAGTAGGGTTTGAGGCATTCCCTAATCTCTACTTAGGTAAATTTTTGAAAGCTTTAGATACTTAGTAGATCGTCAGCAGAAATCAAATGTTACATCTAGCTCTGAGAATGAGAAATTACAGAGAATTTGTAATATAAACGAAGTTTACCTAGTGTTGTTAGAACAAACGCAAGACCCCACAAATCCAACTACCATCTTAATTACCCATATAGACAAGTCCCTTAAGCCTCTTGTCAAAGGTAGACAAACTTGCGCTAAAGTCCACTAGTAAAAGATATCAGGAGAAATTCTTACTGAATTTCGGAAATCACCCCAGCCAGATCAAAATCATTCTGCGTCAGCCCACCAGCATCATGTGTTGTCACTGTAATCGTGACTTTGTTGTAAGAGATCTCTATATCTGGATGATGTCCTGATGACTCCGCAGGTTCCACCAACTTATTGACAAACTCAATTGCTTCGATAAAATCCTTTAATTTTCGAGTGGTCTGCAACTTTGATCCTTCAACTGTCCAACCGGAAAGAACCTTGGCCTGTTCTCGAATTTCCGCTTCACTTAGTAGTTGTGCCATATTGCAAAATTCCTCATTATTACGTTTGGTTAGATCTTCAATATCATTAAACCAAACTTCTTTGATTCCCCACATAGAAGGATGTCAGGTTGATACTTTATTAATTTAAGCTTTGAAGAGACTCTAACGCGTTGAGTTTGCGTAACCCAGACATGGCCATCTAAACTTTCAAAAGCAGTTATTAAGCAAACAAAAATCACCCATAAAAAACTATCCGCTCTGATTTAGATCGGGAGATCTAAGTCAGAGCGGTCTAGCGGGTCTTCAGGTTGCAACCAGACTGCCGGAAGGAACTCCGAGCTTGCCTAGCTACTTGAGCTAACTTAGTCTCTCAAGATGACTAAGGCTAACTTTTAGAGAACAGCTCCGACGCACAGCCGGCTAACTGCAACCTGATGACCCATGCTTTTACTACTTTCTATCATGGGCATCACCTCCTTGTTGCCTAAGCGGTCTTAATCTCAAAAGGGCAGAGCGCTTTGCTCTGGGTTTATAACCTTCATCTAACATAACATATAAATTCCGAGATATTAACCATAAATACAAAAAAAATCTCCCGCTTTTTGGTGGGAGATGACTGGAGAATGGTGAATATTAACACCTTCTTGGCTGATGCCAAGGAGATTATTTAATTTTGGTGTTGTCAATTACCACGAACCACAATTGTTATTTAGGTTCTGGTAGGTCGGCTTTTGTTATTAGAGAGCATTACCGCGAGGTAGAACTTCCTCAGGGAATACAAATTGTTCGTGGATTTGATCTTGAGGAGCCATCCAAGCGCGGATACCCTCGTTAAGCAAAATGTTTTTGGTATAGAAAGTTTCAAACTCTGGGTCTTCCGCCGCCCGCAATTCTTGGGAGACGAAATCATAAGCCCGCAGGTTGAGTGCCAAGCCGACAATACCGACTGCTGCCATCCATAAACCTGTAACTGGCACAAACAACATGAAGAAGTGCAACCAGCGCTTGTTTGAGAAGGCAATGCCGAAAATCTGTGACCAGAAACGGTTTGCAGTCACCATTGAATAGGTTTCTTCTGATTGGGTGGGATTGAATGCTCGGAAGGTGTTAGCACCGTCACCGTCTTCAAACAAGGTGTTTTCCACGGTGGCTCCGTGAATCGCACACAGCAGCGCACCACCCAACACTCCTGCTACACCCATCATGTGGAAGGGGTTGAGGGTGAAGTTATGGAACCCTTGCACAAACAGAATAAACCGGAAGATTCCCGCTACACCAAAGCTGGGTGCAAAGAACCAAGATGATTGTCCTAAGGGGTACATCAGGAATACACTGACGAATACCGCGATCGGGGCTGAAAATGCTAAGGCGTTGTAAGGACGAATCCCTACTAGCCGGGCAATTTCAAATTGCCGCAACATGAACCCGATCAAACCGAAGGCTCCGTGGAGGGCGACAAATGGCCACAATCCTCCTAATTGGAACCAACGGGTGAGGTCGCCTTGAGCTTCTGGTCCCCACAACAGCAATAGCGAGTGTCCTAAACTGTCTGCGGGGGTGGATACTGCCACTGTTAAGAAGTTACACCCTTCTAGGTACGAGGAGGCTAATCCGTGGGTGTACCAGGAGGTGACGAAGGTTGTCCCGGTCAGCCAACCGCCTAGTGCTAGGAAGGCGCAGGGAAATAGTAGTATCCCCGACCAACCTACGAATACGAAGCGATCGCGCTTGAGCCAGTCGTCTAGAACGTCAAACCACCCTCTACTGGGCGCGCGTCCAACTGCGATGGTCATTAGAGCAAATCTCCAAATGTTTATAAGTACAGATTCTATCTGTATTATAGATAGCTCTTTAGGAGCTTCTCTATATGCAGAAAGTTTACCGGGTTGTTAACCAAGTTTACAATTTTTTACGAACCTTTAATCATATTAAGTGAAAATCTCTAATTTTTCTAGGGGATTTGTCATAAAAATTAATTTTAGATATAGATAAGGTGGGCAGTGGGGAGTGAGGGGGATGAGGGAGATGAGGGGTAGAGGAGATAAAACTAACTCCTAACTCATAACTCAGGACTCTTTTGCCCAATGTCCATTTCCCTAGAATCATTCAGCTGACGCTAAAATGAGTCCTACAGTTAAATTTGATTATTGCTAAATGTTTACCATCGATTTAAGCATCAGAAACACTGCTTTCCCAATCTCTGTACAACGTAAGTCAGCAGAGGATGCTGAGGCTGTCTATCAGCTAATTTTGGCAGCAATACGTTCTGGTAACCCTGACATTGTGGAACTCAAGTGCGAGGGCAAGACAGAGAAAAAAATCGCTGTCCGTGCTAGTGAAATTTCTGGGGTGCAGATTGTTCAAAAAGATGGTACAACCCCAGGTGGTGCCAGACCACCTGGCTTTTTCGCTGTAGCTGCTGAGTAACCAAGGTTGACAAATGTCTCAAGTGGGCATCGAAGTCAAAAATTTAAACTTCAGCTGGCCTAATGGAGAGAAAGTTATCAAATCTTGCTCTTTAGAAGTTCCCAAGGGTGAGTTTTGGATGCTCTTGGGTACAAATGGCAGTGGTAAATCAACGTTACTGAGGCTGCTGGCGGGGCTATTAGCTCCTGAGTCTGGCGAAATTGGAGTTTTGCATCCTGTTGGCTTTGTCTTCCAAAATCCAGATCATCAACTAGTAATGCCGACTGTTGGCGCTGATGTGGCTTTCGGATTGGTGGAAGAAAAATTGCTACCTGCTGCTGTCATCGCAAGGGTTGAGGAGGCGCTAGGGGCAGTGAATTTGCTTACCCTACAACGGCGTCCTATCTATGCGCTCTCCGGAGGACAGAAACAACGAGTAGCGATCGCTGGTGCGATCGCCCGTCGCTGTGAAGTCTTACTATTAGATGAACCCACTGCCTTATTAGATCCAGATAGCCAGCTGGATTTAGTTGCAGGTGTCCGTCGCCTCGTCAAAAGTCGAGGTATTACAGCTCTGTGGGTGACTCATCGATTAGACGAGTTAAATTACTGTGACGGCGCTTTTTTACTAGAAAAAGGTTCTGTTGTGGATAGGGGTGAACCCGAACGCCTAAAACAACGTCTGATGCAAGTACACACCGAAGCTTCTGATTGAGTGCTGAGTAACTCTTAACTCAGCACTATATAAAACGCACCTTTTTAGAAAAGGTGCGTTTTCATTTATACCAATTTTACAAAAAAGAATGTGACAGATACAAAACTGGAAACGCAGATTAAATCAGGTTTTCTTAATTTTGAATTAGTATTAATGCCTCTGTCCTAAGGTGAGTTTTGTGAAGCTACCGCATTTTTTGTTTTGTGTAACATAGTGTTACAGACAATGCATCAATTATTATAAAACTTATGAATGAATTTTGTTAACTCTAGAAAATTGTGATTAAAAACCATGCCCCGTTCCTTACTCCAAGCCGTTTTGTTAGTGGACGGCTACAATATAATAGGTGCTTGGCCTTGCCTGAAAAAAACCCGTGATAGCGCTGGACTAGAGGCTGCACGCGGCGAACTTGTGGAAGCAATGACTGGTTACAGTGCATTTCAAGGTTATGAAACTCAAATAGTTTTTGATGCCCAATATCAAAATTCTTCTAGTAATAAAGAAGTAATTACAGAGCTTTTATCTGTTTACTACACTGATTTTGGGCAAACAGCAGATACTTATATTGAAAAGTCTTGTGCATCTTTTCGCCAGCAAATAGCTCAATGTTTAATTTCTCGTGTGATTGTTGCCACATCAGATCGAGCGCAGCAATTGATGGTGCAGGGATATGGGGCTGAATGGTTGTCGGCGCAACAACTCTGTGGTGAGGTGGAAACCACTGTTTGTCGGATGCGACAAAAGTATCATACACGGAAACAATCTAAAAGTAGATTTTTAGCCAATGCGATCGATGCCAAAGCGCGGCAGCGGCTGGCTGAACTACGAATGGGATTACAGTAGATATTTGGTATCCAAAAGTCTGGACTTAAGTTCCAGAATGGGTTTTGGCTGGAAAAATTTTATAATTAATCGTCTTTAAAAAAAAATCTTGGCAAAAGTACTTGCCAAATCAATGAATTAGCCTTAACATTATAAATCGTGGGTGATCCTCAGTAGCTCAGTGGTAGAGCGATCGACTGTTAATCGATTGGTCGCTGGTTCGAATCCGGCCTGGGGAGTTAAAAAATTTAGTAGCGGGTGATTATGAGTTAACAACCTAATTACTCATGATTGTTTAATACAGCAATGGTTAAATAATGCTTATTTAAATGTGGTGTAGGAAAATCAGCAAATTTTTTATCCATGCTGTAAGGGACTTCCAGAAGATAAACTATTCCATTAACAATAATGATAATCATTTTGAAGGGGAATCAAGGGGCTGCCGTCGGCAGCTCTTTCATTCCCCTTTTGTAGTAATTTAAATAATGACGCTTGTTTTTGAGTGTGGTAACTGATGGCAGCATTTTCGCGGTGATTGGTACTCCTAATTGTCCGTCTAAACTTCGTAGAAAGTCTCTAGGCTGGAAGACTGGACAACCACGACAACGGAGAACTTGCTATCCCACAGTCAAAAAAACTACAACTAAACCTAGCAAATAAAAACCAGAATCTGCTTAGTATTGTAGATTTTCATGCCTGAAGTCTGTTTCTTTTCAACTCAGCGTTGCTGGGTCGTTTTTTGTTGCTTAGTCCCAACTCCAGAATGAAGCCTTTGTTGAAAAAATGGATAAAGTCCTGCTTAAGACATCAAGGAAAATACTATGTTAGATTTGTTGAAAATAGTTCAAACTACACCAATACCTCTTATATTGATTCTTGCGGGAATATTTTTTATACTTTTGAGATTTGCCAATAAAATTGGAGGATTCATAGAGATTGATCCCAGTCAAAGGCAATGGACACTTCCTATTGGTTTATTCCTTTTAACTATAGGTCTGTTACTCAATTTTGCTTCTACAAGGCCATCAACCCCATCTACTATTACTCCAATAACATCAACCCCATCTACTATTACTCCAATAACATCAACCCCATCTACTATTACTCCAATAACATCAACCCGGCCTATTTCACTTCCAGAAAATAGCAACATTCTTATCTATAACGCCTCGAACGACGATCGCGCTCATGAAGACTTGAAAAAACACCTCTTACGCTTATTTCCTTCCCTTACTGTTGATGCTTATTTACAATGGAACGGTAAATGGATAATGTCGAAGACAAGGATTTATTTCCTGAAGAGTGAGTATGAAAAGATCGCAAAAGATTTGATAGATTGGCTACCCGGCGACCAAGATATTATTGATTACTACGACCAACTTGATAATCCAAGATATTTTAAGGACAAACCTTCCGGAAGTTTAACTCAGATGATAAAAATTGATAAAGAGCGCGATCTTTTATTTTTCATTGGTGAAGACTACGAAGTTGTTAATACTGCCTTTTCCAAACTGAGGTAGGAGTGTAAAGCGGGACAAAATGAAGGGTCAATAAATGGTTTAAGGTGAATGCAAAAAAAGCCACGACCGAGGAACTTTGTACAGTGACAAGTAAAATGAAGTTGAGATAAATTCATGTCATCTAGTTAAGACTTACCTATTTTAGACTTGCAACAATTTGTGTTTAGGGACTTCCAGAAATTAAATTATTCAATTTTGGGAGAGAAGACGATCGTTAGATCCTTCCTCCTCTGCAACGCCAACTTCCCCTGCTTCTCCTGCTCACCGAAACGATGGGATAATTTTTTTAGTTGGAAGTCCCTTATTTGTGAGGCTCCCAATTGTTGAAAATTGGGAGCCTCACAAATAAATATCCTGTGTCTCCCCTAAGCCTGTGTCTTTGTGTCAAGGCAGGAAACAAGATATGTTGACGGGATTTTAGTTTTGAATTGATACTCCAAAAAAATTTTGAAGTTCCTTATGACTCTGTACTAAGTTTAACCAATTGGTCTAACTCTTGCTGCATCTGGTTAACAACTAATTTATAACATTCATTGACATAATGGCGATCGCTAGCTGCTTGCCGACCATACCGTTCAAATACAATGGCAGGGCAAATCCGCGTGTAGATTCTCACAGGTAAGGGAATATTTGGCAAGGGACCAATTGCTAATCCCCAAGGTAATCCGAGATAAATCGGAAAAACTTCTGGGTCAATCCCAAACAGCCAAGGTATCCCCCAGTCGTGGAGTTGCTGCACAATTTTGTAGCAGTCAGCAAGCACAATCAGCGTATCGTGGGCACCCCAAGAAATCACAGGCACAATTGGCACATTTTCCCGCAAGGCTAATTTGATAAATCCTTGCCGTCCCACCAAATAAATTTTGTCACGCAAATGATGGGGTCGAAAGACATCTTCAGCGCCGCCTGGGTAAACTAGTACACTGGCTCCAGAACGCAAGGCAGTGTAAGCCATTTTCGGATGGGCGATAATTGCTCCAGCCTTAGCCACGATTTCCGCTAATGGTGGGCTAACCTGCCAAGCTTTGGGATGCATCAAACCATAAACTGGTCTCTCTACACCAAAGCGTCGGAACCAGTCGTACATCATCATCGTCATATCGGGAGCCGCGAGTCCCCCATTGTGCGAACCGACAAATAAGACTTTTTCCTGGGGTGGAATATGCTCCCAGCCACTAGTTTGAACTCGGAAATAGTAGTGATACAAAAAGTCAAACAAGGGCATTAGAGATTCGATGAACTTTGGATCTCGCTCATCCAAAGACCAACCAGGTTTTTTGTTTAAGAGATGTTGCTTTTTTGACATCGATGCATTCTAACAGGATTGCTAAAGGTGAAACAATCCTTATGTGTGGTTGCAAAACAGTCCGTCTTTTTAAGTTTCTCAGAAAGTGACAGTTGCTTATTAAAAGCAGCAGGTTAACCGCGATCAAAAAATCTCCAAGAGTTGGAAGACACAATAGTATGGAAAAATATGGCAATTTTTGTAGGTTGTGATACGCTATCTGCTTGAGGAGTGTGGAGGTACTGAAAATGACTAAGCTGCGGGTGGGGTTGTTGTTTGGCGGTCGTTCGGGAGAGCATGAAGTTTCCATCAAGTCAGCAGGGGCAATCGCTAAAGCCCTAAGTGCAGAGCAAAATGCTAGTAAGTACGAAATATTGCCTTTTTACATCCAAAAAGATGGACGTTGGCTAGCAGGGGAAGCACCCCAAAAGGTTTTAGGAACCGGTATCCCCCTACTGGAATCCCAAGAATCGACTTCTGAAGGACATTTGACATCCAATCTTCCAACCCAAACCCTTAGTAAATGGCAATCTCCCTCTCAAGTTGCGGAAGTAGATGTTTGGTTTCCCATTCTCCACGGCCCCAACGGTGAAGACGGGACAATTCAAGGCTTACTCACCTTGATGCAAGTACCTTTTGTCGGTTCTGGGGTGTTAGGTTCGGCGATGGGGATGGATAAAATCGCCATGAAAATTGCCTTTGAACAAGCGGGACTACCACAGGTGAAATACAAGGCGATAACGAGAGCGCAAGTTTGGTCTAATCCTTGTGTGTTTCCGAAATTGTGTGATGAAATTGAGGCAACGTTAGGTTATCCTGCTTTTGTGAAACCTGCTAATTTGGGTTCATCAGTGGGTATTGCGAAAGTGCGATCGCGCCAAGAATTAGAAGTTGCTTTAGATAATGCTGCCAGTTATGACCGAAGGCTAATTGTAGAAGCTGGTGTTGTCGCCAGGGAAGTTGAGTGTGCCGTTTTAGGTAACGACCAACCTCAGGCCTCTGTCATTGGAGAGATTACATATGATAGTGATTTTTATGATTATGAAACTAAATATACTGAAGGTCGAGCAGATTTACTGATACCAGCACGGATTCCAGATGCGATCGCCCGTAAAATTCAGGACATGGCTTTGCAAGCTTTTGCAGCTGTTGATGCCGCAGGGTTAGCTAGGGTAGATTTTTTCTATGTAGAAGCCACAGAAGAAGTTTTGATTAACGAAATCAACACCTTACCAGGATTCACTGCAACTAGTATGTATCCTCAACTTTGGGAGTATAGTGGAGTTCCTTTTCCCGAATTAGTCGATCGATTAATTCAACTTGCTATTGAAAGACATTCTCCAAATTGAGAGAGAAAATAAGCGAATTTATTTCCTGATTATTAGGGTAAAAAGTAGCTATAAATACAGAATTTCGGCAAAATTTAATCAGATTTAGTAGCCTCTGTTTTACAAAAAAGTTACTTAAATCGGAAATTTTGTTACGGATACCTGATGCTTGACTCCTCCAGTACAATTTATGGACTAGAGGGGTACAAATCTGAAAGTAATCATGGAAAAAAGTCAGAGTGTACAGCACGAGCCAACCCAACTAATAGGGGCCACTCCCGAGCTGACAAACAGAAAATCGAGATTAAGAAAAAGCTCAAATGGTCTGATATATTTGGTTGCACATCATCCTTTGCTATTGTTAACTGGGTTTTTAGCCATGTTTCTGGGAGGTGGTGCTTTCGCCTTGTATAGCTTAGGTAACCCTGGGCAGGTAGCACAAGAAGAACCAGAACAAACCCCGGTTATCGTTGAAGAACCAATCAATCCGCCCTCTGAGAATAGTAATCCTACACCTTTATGGATGGTAGCTGCGATCGCCCTCAGTTGTGGTAGTGGTTGCTGGATTGTGTTCCGAATGCTCAACCGTCCAAAGCAACCGAAAAAAGTACCAAAACAGATCAACCGCCATCAGGTACGCTTGGCAGAAGCCCGCTACACAAAATTGGAACCACTCCTTCCCAAAAACCAACCAATTTTTGTGCCACAGCGACAACTGACGCCTTTAATGCAAATACCATCTAAAACAAAACATTTGGTAACAGTTCTACCAGCAGAACACAAGCACCATCTAGATAAGGGCACAGAATCTTTAGCAGATTTGATGGATCTTCGTAAAGATAGTTCATTATCTGCTGTTTTACGCCATTATTAAGAGTACTGTAAGGTAAAAAACTGTTAAATTAATACTTTTTTAATTAGGGTGATTAAGATTCCTGATTTCTTGAAGAAGTCAGGAATCTTATTATTTAGGTTTGCCATATGGCACTTTTCTAAAGGCAATAGATGAATTTGTTGTAAAGGCTATCATTTGTCTTTACAAAGGATTAATGACTAATAACGATTTTCACGTCCAATCCTACAATATGTAAGCGCGTTAAGTTATTAAATTTGGTTCTTCAGTACATAATATGCTTAACTAATAGTTTAAATGCCAATTTAACAAGCATCTAACTCGGAAATTATCAAAGTTTCTAAATCCATAGCCGGAACGTTTAATTAGCTTAAGTTTGTTATTAATGCCTTCCACAACACCACTAGTTGTCCCATTATCAAAGTAAGCAATAATCTCATCAAACCAACGGATAATAGTATTGTTACTCTTGGGAAAATATTTTTTAGCTTTTGCTAACCACATCCCGAGTTTAAAAACTCCCGGATACCAGTTATCTGTCTTATTGAAAATCTTTCTAATTTTTTCTTTTAATTCATGCATTTCTTTGAGAATAGGAGATAAATTTTTCACTTGATAAAGTTTGTTTATCTGCTCTTCATTTAAGTCTGACTCATTTTTCAATAAAACGTATTTACTATTTTTTAGTCCCGACAATACTTTTTCGTACTTAGATTTTTTTGATAATGATTGCGCTTTTTTAACTAATTCTTCTAGATTCCGCTTCTCTTGTTTTCTTTGTGTATCTAGTTCTTTATTGATTTGTGTCATCACATGAAATCTATCTGCTACTACTTGAGCATTGGGCATTAATTCTGTTACTACATTTTTGTAACCTACCCACAAATCTATACTCACTTCCTCAATTCGTGCTAAAACCTCAGTTCCCCACTCTATAAGGGTTTTCTTTACTACCTCTTGTGTGCGCCCACTTAACAAAGTTATTAATTTAGATGTATCTAAATCTATTAATACTGCACAGTAATTACCCTTGCCTTTAACTAGAGCTATTTCATCAATTCCAAGCCTTTTTATAAAATCAGGTTTGTTATCAGATAATTTTTCTGAGGCATCTTTTAACATTCTTTCTATTTCTTCTGTTGTCACTATCCCTTTATTTGCTACACTATGAATATCATTTTCTACAACATCTTGTATTATCTTGTCTGCTAGCCGTTTTGTATAAGTTCTTTTCTTACTTACAAAATCTAGCTTTTCACTAAACGGTTTTTCACATTTTTCACATTTGAATTGTCTCCTATTTATTTCTAAAAATACTGGCTTTTCTCCAAAAGGTAAGTCTTTAACAACGTATCGATGATTTTGATGTAATCTATGGCTTTTTGTACCACAGCGAGGACAATTACTGTATGATTTTGTTGATTCAGTTTGTAAAATCATTCCTATCCCCTCATGAATCCGATGAGATATAACTTTCACATCTTTTAAATCAAGAAGCGCTGTTAGGATTTTAATATTTTGTTTCCTATTCATGACTGTAAATACACAAAAAAATATTTCTCTTGTAATTACAGCTAACAACAAATATGCTTTATAAGTCAATTAGGTCAAAGTTTTTTCTCAATAGCTGATACGATTATTTTTATTTATTAAGCTTTTTGGCTAACAATTTAGCATAACAAGTGCTGAAGAACCTTAAATTTGATAAATTAGGAAACTTAAAAATCTGCCAAAATGGCAACCAGATTATGATTAACAAAGCTAAATTATAAAAGATAAACGACTTCAAGGGTGTTGTTATCAGGGACTACCAAGCAAGTAAATTCTTTTGAATATAGCACTAGTTACTATTTGATTTTCACAGAAAAAACTAGGTAAGTCGGTAGGAATAAACTAAATTATGTGACTAAACATTAACCGTTGAAAACCCTTAATAATGACAAAAGACAAATGACAGCCTTAGCGAGTTAGCTTTAATTGCACCGACTTAGTTATCTCAAAGAAAGAATTATTCCGATAAAAGTTTTCTTCGCAGATAAATATCAATAATCAAGTTTGACATTTGCTGCAACAGGAATATTAAATGTATATGGGCGTTGTTGTTGAAGTACGTATTAGCCCCCTAAATCATAGGCAACATCTGTATGCATTCCTGTTCGCTTCAGCAGTAAATGATAGAGTGGGAGTCTGAAAGCTAAGTGATATGCTTCCTCCCACTCTTTTTTTATTTAGTTAGCAAAAATCAGTGTCTCGTAAAAATTCCAAAATTGCTGCATTCAGCACTTCAAAAGCACCGGTTGAAGCATCGTGATAGCAATTAGACAACATTTTGAATTTGGAGTTAGATATACGCTGATGCAATTTTTCACCGTGACTTGCAGGAAACCAACTATCTTGTTCGCCCCACAAAACTAGTGTAGGACACTTAATATTACTCAGATTATTTTGAATTTTGGTGAGCATATTTGGCTTATTTGCTTGCCAATTTTCAATTTCCCCTGCTGCTATTTGTAACTCTTCGGCGACTTTGGCGATCGCACCAGGTGATTCAATAAATGGGTAGGTTATCCAATAAACATCTTCCTGGGTCAAAATTGACGGATCAAATAGCACTCTACGTCTTTCTATTGCCATAATTTCTTTAAATATAGGTGCAAACAGATATACCAGACGCAACGAGTCTATTGTTTGCATTATTTCTAAAGGCGTTTTGGCAAGTAACCACATTGCCCAATGGGGTAAATGTTCGGTAAAAACCGGTACGTTTACTACTATCAACCGCCCAATTAATTGGGGATTTTCTTGAGCAAGGGCAAGAGCAACTAATCCCCCCAAAGATTCTGCGACAATCACCGCAGGTTCATCACATAATGCCTGAATAACTCTTTTAAATTCAATAACTTGATGACCATTATTTTCTCTACGAGATAATGGTTTTTCTGAAAAACCAAATCCTTTGGCATCAAAACAAATTACTCGGTAATGTTTAGATAATGGTGCTATGCTATGCCGCCAGTTATAGCTCCAACTACCCATACCATGTAATAAAATCAGCGGTTTACCTCTACCTTTTTCGCCATAAGCAATTCGTACAGGATACCCATGAACATCACTAATCACCAAACTTTGCCGACCTTTGGGAAAAGTGGCTTGCCACCAATCTTTCATTCCGTTATCAATCAATAATTTAACCGCCAGTTAAGGCGTTCCACAGAATTCTAATTAGTATCACAGGTAATGCTACTAAGACAATGGATATTAGCAATAAACCAACAAAAACGGCAATGATAAACCACTTGTCTGCACTCTTTTGCTGGCTGGGAAATTTTAAGTGTTCTTCCAATAGCTTGATATTATAATTATTAGCTGTCCAGGCAACATCAAAAAAGTCTCCCAAAATTGGGACAGCGCCTACCAAGCCATCAATTATGACATTCAAAACCATTCTACCTAAAGTCGCCCTAGATACACCGAGCCGCGCTGCTTCTAAGATGATGTAGCTAGAAAACATGATTCCCAAAAAATCACCACCAATTGGTATAAGTCCTATAATTGGATCTAGACCAATACCAACTTTGGTTCCGGGAATAGTGATCAGATTATCCAGCAACCGACTCATTTGACGTAGGCGCTTTAAGGTAGGTGCTTTGGTATCAGGTTCAATCATCGAAGACCGAAAAGATGAATCAGGCATGAAAGCGATCGCTTATTTGTATTGAATCGTTAGACATTTTACTCCCCTATAGACCCTTTGCCAAAGTTTTTTTTCAGGGATTTACTAATTAATATTTTTTAATATTTTTCCGCAGATTGTGACTGTGCTTTTGAGCGCATATCCTCGCCAACAATTACATTCAACTGGTCGCCGATTAATAGAACAGCAGCGCTCATGGACAACCAAAGCATTAAAACTATCACAGCTCCCACTGCACCATAGACTTTATTATAATTCCCAAAGTTTGCCACATAAAGCCGAAATAGAGAAGATAATATAGCCCAGAAAACTGCTGCTAAAATTGCTCCAGGCATCATTGGCGTACCTGGGTTCCATGCACTCGGACCGTAGCGATAGACAAACCCAAATGCGAAAGCTACAATACTTAAAACTAAAGGCCAGCGTAACAGATGCCAAATATCAAACAAGAAGACTAAAGAGGCATTTTCACTTACTACCATTACTAACAGCCAATCGCTGGTAAAAACTGAGAAGGAAGCTAATACCAAAAGCAACATAGTACCGACTGTTAATCCCAGAGAAACAAGCTTGGCTTTCCAAAAAGGGCGGATCTTTTCTGGAGGGATTTGATGGATTTGGTCGAGGGCTGTCATTGCAGTACTCACCGCGCCAGAAGCAGTCCAAATTGCTAATATAAAGCTCAAAGAAAATAAACCAGTGTTTTTAGAATTGGTAATTTCTTTAGTGGCAAAATCACGAATGAGAACCAAAGCTTCATCAGGTAAAACTTGACTTAGTTGTACTGCTAGTTGTCTAAAAGTATTTTGTAAAGATTCTGCCAATAAACCAATAGCTGTGATTAGAGCCAGAATCGCTGGAAACAAAGATAACATGGCGTTGAAAGCAATTTCTGAGGCAAGTCCCAAAAGTCGTCTTTCGATTGTCCTGGCGAAGGTTTTTTTCAGCGTGCGCCAATTGAGGTGACGAAAGAAGCGGATAAAACGAGGCTTCAGCATAATTACAGCAATTCACAACTCAAATGATATTGGCATACGCAGGTAAAGCGATCGCCAGCATAACCAGCCTAATTTTATTGAGTATTTTAACGAAAATTCTGATATTGGTAACGATAGCTTAACTAGGTCGGCACAATTTGCGATTAATCGAAAACTACTGTAAGTTGACACCAATGCCCAGTCCCCAGTCCCTAGGGAACTCCAAGAAATAAATTATCCAATATTGTAGGGTGGATATTTTTTTATTTGGAAGTCCCTTACCTGAAAATTGCTGTAAATAGAGACATCAAGGAATTTAACAGAGCAGAATAATAGCTATTGACACTTGACTATTTGTTTATGAATCAAGATTTAACACAACAGTGGTTGACAGAAATTCAGACACTCAAGGAGCAGATGGTGGAACTTCAACACGATCGCGATGCTGCTTGGGAGAGTGCCCAAAAATGGCGTAAGCTTTATAACACAGAGGCAGAACAACGACGTACAGATGTCCAATTATCCCAGCAAGCGATCGCTTCTCTCAAAGCAGATTTGCATCAACTCCAAGGTATTGAGGCAGAAACGCTCGCTGCTACGACAGTCCCAGCTATCGAACAAGAAATAGAACAACTAAAGTCTGTAGAAGATTTACAAGCCAAACTCATTGCTGCGATCAAAGAACGCGATCGCCTCTTGCAAGCCTTGAAAACTGAGCAAGACAATCACGCCCAAACCCGCAAAAGTCTGACTACTGCCTTGGGTGATGCTATTGATAGCCTGACACGGGAGCGAGCAGGGGGGCAGAGGGGCAAAGGAGAGATTAATACTAACTCCTAACTCAGCACTCTTTTGCCCCATGCCCAATACCCAATTAAAATCCCATTGCCTTGGCTACTGCTCCGAGTTCTGCCGCGATGCCTTGTTTAAATTGACTGTGATTGTGTTTGATGGCTGTATCTGGGTCTTTTAAGCCATTACCTGTGAGGACGCAAACTACTGTGGCTCCTGAAGGAATTTGGTCTTTTACCTGCAATAACCCAGCGACAGAAGCGGCGCTTGCAGGTTCGCAGAAGATGCCTTCTGATGCTGCCAAAAGTCGATAAGCTTCTAGAATCTCCGCGTCGGTAACGGCGTGGAATTTCCCTTGACTGGCAGATTGAGCAGCGATCGCCAATTCCCAGCTAGCAGGGTTACCAATGCGAATTGCTGTGGCTATGGTTTCGGGATTCGCCACTGGCTGACCGTGAACTAAGGGGGCTGCACCTGCGGCTTGGAATCCCATCATCTTAGGTAAGCGATCGCACTTTCTTGCTTGATGATATTGACAAAATCCCATCCAATATGCTGTTATATTTCCCGCATTACCCACAGGGATACATAGCCAGTCTGGGGCATCACCCAGGACATCGACGATTTCAAAAGCTGCTGTTTTCTGTCCTTCGAGACGGTAGGGATTGACCGAATTCACCAAAGTTACAGGATACGTTTCGGCCATCTCCCGAACAATTTCTAGGGCTTGGTCAAAATTACCTTGAATTGCCAATACTTCTGCCCCGTAGACTAATGCTTGAGCTAGCTTACCTAATGCCACATAGCCGTCGGGAATTAGCACAAAAGCATTCATCCCTCCACGCCTGGCATAAGCGGCGGCGGCGGCTGAAGTATTGCCAGTGCTGGCACAGATTACTGCTTTTGCCCCTGCTTCCTTAGCCTTGGAAATTGCCATAGTCATCCCCCGATCTTTGAAACTGCCGGTGGGATTAAGACCGTCGTATTTGACAAATACACGTACTTGTCTGCCAATGCGTTCTGCGATCGCCGGCACTGGTATTAGGGGTGTGTTTCCCTCCAAAAGAGTAACAACCGGCGTTGTTTCGCTCACAGGCAAGTATTGACGATAGGCTTCTATCAGTCCGGGCCAAGGTTGGCGATGAGATTTAGCAGCAGACAGGCTCAAAGTCACGGGATTTAAAATTTCTTAATTAGGGATCGGATATTTAATCAGAGCGGGATTAGAAAATGCAGAATGGGCAAAAAGAGGAAAGTAAATTATCTCTGCCAACTCCCAGTTTCCAGTCCCTGAATTCTAAGAGAATATTATTCAGAATATTATTTTTTGTGGTGCAACCGTCTTAACTTGCTATTTTTATTTTATTTAGAATGTCAGTCTATCATAACCACTACGACGATCTGTCTTAATAAAACAGGGAATCGGGAGTAGTAGAGATGAGGCGAATTTACAGTCAGTCTTTCTTTTGTGCCCAATGCATCACACCCAATGCCCAATCTAATGTTTTTTCTGGAACAGAGTCATTACTATGATCGTCTCTTATGACCGAACCTAAAACACATTAGACTAAGTAATTCAAAATACACAATATTTTAATAAAGCTTAAAATAAGCTTATTATAATATGTCTATGGTGTGAGTTTAACATTCGGATTTAATTAACGATGGCTACTTGTTTATACAATGTTTCCGATCGCGAGTCCCAAACTAGTTGGGCTAAGAAGCTAACCAAGTCTTATTATCAAGACGACCAGCAAGCTAAATTTATGCATTTACAAGCTGAGGTAGACTCCCTGTTGCAGCAGTTGGAAAACCTGAAGCACCAACGTATAGCTGCTAGGAACCAAGAACAATAAGTCTGTTTTCGGGATCGGCGATGTCTACGACGGGTTATGCCTACGCCAGCACATAGTTCAAGCTAAATTTTGCTAAGGTGCATCCTATTCAAACCGCTGATTTTTGTCTGACCAGCGCTTCAGACTATATTTATCAGCATTTTCTACCAGTAAAGCTAAGGATTGCACCCCTGAAAGCCTGGCGATCGCAGATAATTTTTGGTGGGAGTTTTCTTGAAAATCTGTATAAATTACTTCATCGCTATCAGACAAAATTATGGTGCGGTCGGGTGATTGGTTTGTGTTTTCCTGCCCAATTCCCCCTGTAGGCTGTTTCAAGGATGCGATTGTTGTTGCTGAAATAGTGAGTACTATTTCTGGCTTACCATTATTTGTTAAATCAATCACTTGAACAGGCCAATTACCTAACTTTTCCTGCATCTTGTCAAAACTAGGAATACCACCAGGCGTAACCTCGCCGGATTTTTGTAAAGATTCCCACAGACTCGATAGCATTACTTTGACCCCTGATGGATTTTGTTCGTACAGTTCTTGTAGAGTGATGGGAAATGGTTGCACCCACTCCAGTGCTGCATTTGTCAGCGCTAAAGGTTTGGGTTGGAGAACATCGTTTTGATTATTCGGAATTTTTGATCCAGTAATTAACAAGCGCAAAACTTTATCTTGTAGTTGCACTGCTTTGATAGTGGCTGTAGTAGTTTTCTGTTCTCCGTTTGGCAGCCAGACCACTATTTGCATTTCCGGGTCAGAACTAATTCCCAAGGTTTCCCAAAAAAATTTCCCTCTTGAAGTTTTGGGTGGATTCAAATTGTCAAAAGGAAAATTTAGCCAACGTTTTCCATCATGAAATGCAGTCACTTCCACCTGATACCAAACTTGATTATCAGTAAGTTTCAGTTCTGCTGTGGTATCTGGTTGTACCCAGTCGCTGCTAGTAACTTGAGTAATTGGTTCTACTGTACCAACAATCTGACTAGGGTGATTAGATGATATTTGGGACTTTGTAGCCTCGCTATTGAGTTTTGCTATCAGACCTTGAATATAAGCAAGACGATCCTTTGTAATTTTTGGTTGTGCGTTCAACCAAGAATTAGCAGCTTCTTTTCCCCGTTGAACTGCTAAAATCAAAGCAAACCAAGCTTGCACCTCTTGTCTATTTGGGTTCACCCGTAACGCCGCTGCTGTGCGATTCCACAAGCGTTTTTCATCCGCTTTCAGTAAAGTAGTAATTTCTTGGACATTATGAGGCGATGCTTCAAACACCTCTAAAGCTTTTCCCCAGCGGCCATCAATTAAATCTGCCAGGACTTGTTGACTAGGACTAGCCCAAATTTTCTGGGCTTGGGATTTAGTAATTTGGGAGTGCAAGCGAATTGCATCCATTTGCGCTTGCGCCACCTCTGGTAAAACGCCTTTGTGCTGTTTTTTGATGAACTTTAACCATTCAAAAGCAGGTGTCCACAGTCCACTACGGGCAATTGACAAGGCATTTTGATATCCAGAATCATTGAAAACTGGTAATTTGAGGTCAATCGCCTCCAATTGAATTGGTTTGAGGAATAACTTCAGAGGCTTGACTTGGTAAATATCGAAGTGGGGTTCTAAGCCTATTGTTTTATCGACTATTAACTCTTTTGTCGCATCACCAGTCACCTGCTGCCATTTGGGCAATTGACCACTGGGACTAGTCCAAGACAACATCTGTTGTAAATTGGTGCGTTCTGGATTGTAATATACGATATGGCCGTAAGCGATGGCACCAGTTCCTTGTTCCCGTTGACCCCGCAAATCAAACCAAACCCCTGATGATGGCGTTTGGCCATCAAAACGTTCTACTTTATTTAAAGGTAGAGGAATACTGATATCTTGGGATTCTAATGTTGCATCAACCAAGGGAGAAGTGACAAAAGATTCTTCTGGTCCAGTTATGGGTAATTCAGCTTCTAAATAGTAGTATTTTTCCGACTCAGATTTAAACTCTAACTCTTTTGACCGCTGATAAACCCTAAGTTCAACAAGTTTTTGACAATTAGATTCACAATTAGCACGTTCCTGAAAAACTGGCAGTAAAAACGAGTTTTCAGTATCTTGATACAAAGGCAGAATTTTGCCGACTATCTGCTTTTTTTGACTTAAATTGAGTTTGATTTGTTTAAGGGTTTGCGGGCGTTCGTATTTACCCAAGGGAATTTGTGCCCATGCAGGTAAAATTTTATTGAGCCAGCTTACTTGATCTGGATTGAAAATGAAGAGAATACTAATCCAGGCAAAAACCATAATTAAACTAGCACTACTCAAGAGAATTGCGATCGCTAGCGTTGACGACAGCCAACTTCCCCATTTTGGTTTTTTCTGGTCTTCTTTAGCAACGCGTTGCGTCACCCCTGTATGAGGTTGATTTAGTTTAGAAGTTTTTGGCCTCAACTTCCGTGAGCGATTTGCCATATTATTTTTTTAATCATATTGAGTATGGGGCATTGGGCAAAAGAGTGCTGTACATGGATAGCAGGGCGTTTAGCCCATGCTGAGTTAAAAGTGAGGAGTTTTGTTTATTTCTTTGTCCCTTCATCTTCACCATGCCCCATTCCCCATACCCCATTCCCTAATAGTTATACTCGCCCTTTATCAACTTGCCCAGAAGGATTATGTCTAATTTTCTACAAAAACCGTAAATTTACGCATGTGAACATCAGAGAATAGCGAATACACTCTTCGCTTAAGTATGTGAGCAGAGTGTAAAAAGTTGAAAGGTAGACTTATTAGCCGCAGCCATCGCAAAATCTGGATGCTCGCATGGTTACTAGTTGCGGGAGTCAATGGATTTGTACAAAAAGCGATCGCTATTCCCACGGATATAAAAAGTACTCAGGAGTCAGAATTCAGTAGTCAAAATGGCCTACGCCCTACTGCGCTAACAGAAGTTAAGAGCGATACTATACCCCCATCACCCTCATCACTCCTCCCAGCAGACCCGATGGCGCAAGTCACATCGGTTTCTCAACTCAAAGACGTACAACCTACAGATTGGGCATTTGGTGCATTACAGTCTTTGGTGGAACGCTATGGTTGTATCGCAGGTTATCCAGATAGCAACTATCGCGGTAATCGCGCCTTAACTCGGTATGAATTTGCTGCTGGTGTGAATGCCTGTTTAGATAGAATTAACGAGTTAATCATTACAGGCACGAGTGATTTAGTTACCCGTGAAGATTTAGCAGTATTACAAAAGTTACAGTCAGAATTTCCTGCTGAATTAGCAACTTTAAAGGGTCGTGTTGATAGTTTAGAACCTAGAACTGCCGAAATCGAAGCTAACCAATTTTCAACAACAACTAAACTTAGCGGATTACTGATAGTTGGCATTCAAGGACGGACTAAAAATCGTGGTGATGTTAATCCTAGAGATGGACAAAGAGATACAGATGATGCAGGGACAAACATTAATGTTATGTCTTTGGCACAACTGTATTTAACTAGTCAAATTACTCCCCGTAGTTACTTATTTACTGGGCTTTTAGATGGTAATGGAAAAAGTACGCCGAGATTTACTAATAGCGTTTCTCGGAATGATGTTTTACTTGGCTACGAATTTCCTACAGATAACTTGATTGTCAGTGACCTAAATTTTCATTGGCTGGTCACTGATAAATTAGCAGTGATGGTGGGAACAGAAGGTGTAAGTATGACAACTGCTTTCCGAGGCCCTAACCGGGTAGAAAGTGCTGCAACAGGTCCGCTGTCTTACTTTACCCAAAGAAACCCAATTTTAGATATAGGATACGGTCATGGAGGTATAGCTATTGATTGGCAATTTGCTAAACGCGCTAGTTTGCAAGCAATTTATACTAGTTATAAACCAGGAAATCCCAGTAAAGGTAGCGGTTTATTTGATGGAAATACCACTACAGGTGTGCAATTATTGGTAACACCAACTGATACTCTTGATTTGAGTTTGTATTACGTTAATAATTACTCTTCGGATGGTTGTTTACTAACTTTTATTGGCGATGAATGCTTAACTGCGGTTAACGCAACTACTGGAAAATCAGCACCACTGCAAACTAACGCTGTGGGTGCGACTGTAACTTGGCAAATTTCACCCCGCATTAACGCAGGTGCATGGGGTGGTTATACTAAATCTTATATTCCTGGACAATCGGGAAATGTCGAGACAACAAATTATATGGTGTTTTTAAATTTCCCTGATTTATTTGCCAAGGGAAATTTAGGTGGAATTTATATTGGACAACCTCCTAAAATCACTAGTAGCAATCTACCTGTAGGGAATAATGTCCCTGATTTTATCAATACTGGTTTAGGACGTGCAGGGGGACAACCAGGTACAACTACACAAATTGAAGCATTTTATCGTTTTCAGCTATCAGATAACATCAGCATTACACCAGGAATTATTCAGATATTCGAGCCTGGTAACACACCAAATAATGACTCTGTTACCATTGGCATTCTGCGGAGTACTTTTACTTTTTAGTTTTAGTTTCACAGAAGAATGCCTCAATTTTGACAATGCCTATTTTTAAGAGATATAAAAAAGGTTTGGCGCGGAGCCAAACCTATATATAAATCCAGTGCATAACAACATCCCGAATTAATTTACTCATTATTATATTCATAGGTCATCTTCCTATAGGAAGTGTGCAAATATCCTGAAACCTGATACAACACTGCTCTAGTATCCCTGAATACTTGAAATAGAAAATTTTTCTCCCATAGTATAGAGGCAATAGCAGAATATAGGGAATATCTCCGTAGCGAGTTTTTTCAAAAATTAAATAGGTGTCCTATCTTGCTATAGATTGAGATTTAATACGTAAATGCCAAATAGTAATAAAAAAGACGAGCGTTAGCCCGTCCTTTGTATAATAAGTAAAAACATCTTGGTAATTCCTGGAATATATCAAAATACTATAAAAATAAATTGCCAAATTGCCAAATACTTATGGTTATTCAGTACTTATCACAGAAAACTAGTTGTGCTAAGTAAATTGCTGTAACGAACCGCAGAGGTGCAGAGAACACAGAGAGAAGAGTGGTTTATTTGAGCAATCTTAGACCACTGAGGGTAACTAATACTGTGGAACCTTCATGGCCAATTACGCCAATGGGTAAGTTAATATTTCCTAAAAAGTTGCCCACCAAAAGCAACATAATAAAACCCAATGCTACAACTATATTTTGTTTGACTATGAATTGCGATCGCCTCCCCAAATGTATCGCCACGGCGATTTTTTCTAACCTATCTGCCATGAGTACGATATCTGCGGTTTCTAATGCTACATCGCTACCAGACACTCCCATCGCTATGCCCACAGATGCTTGTGCTAAAGCTGGCGCATCATTGATTCCATCACCCACCATTGCTACTGTCTGATACTTTTGCTGTAAACGACGAATAACATGTAGCTTATCTTCTGGTAGAAGTTGGGCATATACCCGATCGATTCCGATTGCTTTGGCGACACTACGAGCAGTTTCTTCATTATCCCCGGTTAACATGACAATTTGTTCAATTCCCAGCTTCTTTAATCGGCTGATGGTTACGGCTGCTTGCGCTCTGACTTCATCTGCGATCGCAATTATACCCATCACCTCTGCACCCCGTGCTACCCAAACCACAGTTTTACCCTCTTGCTCCCAAGATTGAACTATTTCTCGCATGTCTTCAGGTAAATTTGTCACATACTGTTGTACAAAAACGGCATTCCCGACAATTATTTTTTGTTCTTGGGTAATTCCGACAATTCCCTGTCCCGGTATGGCTTGTACTTGGATTGCAGCAACCCAATTTAAATCACTAGCCGCCTGTACAATTGCCTTACCAATTGGATGTTCGGAAGAAGATTCTACACTAGCAGCAGTTTTTAATACATCATATCTAGTGTATTTACTAGCGTAAATTACCTGCAATACCTGCAACTGTCCTGTTGTGAGAGTACCAGTTTTATCAAATGCGATCGCTCGGACTTTGCCAATTTTCTCCAACTGCGCCCCATTTTTAAACAAAATCCCCTGTCTTGCACCATTGGCGATTCCTGAAAGCAGGGTGGGCATAATTGCCGCCATCAGCGCACAGGGAGAAGCCACCACAAGGAAAGTAAGAGCGCGATAAATGGTAGTTTCCCAGTCCCAAGCCCAAAGAAATGGCGGTAAAGTTGCCAGCAATATTCCGGCTACTACAATGATTTTTGCATATCCTTTCTCAAAGCGATCGATAAACTCTTGGGAAGGAGGTGCTTCTGTCTGCGCTTGTTCTACTAAGCGAATCACACGCTGAATCAAACTGCTTTGAGCTGGTTTGTGTACCTTAATCTGCAATGCACCATAGCCGTTGAGTGTACCGGCAAATACTTCTGCGCCCACTGTTTTCTCTACAGGTAAAGACTCACCTGTAATTGCAGCTTGATTGAGGGTGCTGTAACCAGATAAAATTATCCCATCAGTAGGAATTAGCTCTCCAGGTTTGACAACAATCTCATCACCCAGTTTTAGCTGACTGATAGGAATTTCCTCTTCTCTTCCTTGAAGTAAAACCCTTGCTGTATCTGGTGTCAGGCTCATCAAACTGCGGATACTCCGCTCAGTTCGCGCCATTGCATAGCCTTCTAATGCGCCACTGATGGCAAAGATCAAAATCAAAATTGCCCCATCAATAATTAGCTGATATTCTCTTCGCCATAAGCCGAGGCTAGCAGCACCAATTGCTGCCACAATCATCAGCAAATCTACATCAAGTTCTTTTTCTTTGAAAAGGGTAGTCAATCCTTCCCGCGCACTTTCATAACCGCCAATTACATAAGCGGCGGGTAGCAGCAGGAACGCCAATCCCAACCAACCGAGATGCAAGGCGAACCATCCAAGAAATAACAATAAGCCACATAAAACGGCTGCTACGGTATCTGCGTGTTCTCTGGTGAATTGGCTCAAACGTTGGGGGTAGAGCATGAGAGGTGAATTAACAAGGACTCTCTCAGGCTAAACCTTGACATTAATGTTAATGTCAAGGTTTATAATGATTTTGAAACGCAGAGGGGCGCTTCGCCTTCCCGCAGGGTAGGTACGCAGAGTTAAATTTTTATCTGGGTTCTGGGAGCGTTTTTCAAAAGCTGGATGTGGGTAAATGAGACTATTTAACTGTTACGTTTAAAATTGCACTAGTAGGAAAAAATCTATGCTAAAGCGAATTTATATTGATAACTTTCGCGGCTTGGTAAATTTCGAGATGAACTTTGACTCGATTAACCTGTTTCTTGGTGGTAATGGAGCAGGTAAATCAACTGTTTTTGAAGTCTTGCGGAGAATTCAACTTTTTGTAAATGGCGCAGCTAAGGTAGAAGGACTTTTCCCAATTTTTGATTGCACTCGCTGGCAAACTTTACCAATTCAGCGTTTTGAAATAGAAATTGACGGAAATGATGGCAATTATAAATATGAACTTGCTATTGAACACAATATAGAAGATCGCCATGTACAATATGAACGTTTGTGGTTTGATAACCAACCTTTATTGAAGTTTGAGAGAGGCGAAGTTCAAATTTTTTATGACAATTATTCAGTCGGGCCGAAATATCCTTTTAATTGGTCTCAGTCCATACTACCTCTATTTCTGGCAAATAATGATATCACAAAGCTGACCTGGTTCAAACAGAGAATGGAGCGATTTATTATTGTACAAATTATTCCTAGTATGATAATTAATGGGAGTGAAAGAGAAGAAGTACAATTGAGTCCTAAGTTGGAAAATTTTATTTCTTGGTATCGTTATATTTCCCATGACCAGGGTAAGGTAGCTGAACTAATAAATGTTTTAAAAAATATTTTAGACGGTTTTATTAGTTTTAAATTTGACCAGTTCGGCGTAGGCTATACAACTTTAAAATTACGATTTGCATCTATTGAAAATCGGGCAAATATTATTGATTATTACTTTAATGAACTCTCTGATGGACAAAAAGTATTAATTGCTCTGTATACATTAATATATTGCACTCAGTCTGAAGATTACACGTTGTGTATTGATGAGCCGGAAAGTTTTTTAGCTCTGCCAGAAATTCAACCTTGGCTAATTCAACTTTATGATTTTTGTATTGACGGAAAAATACAAGCTTTACTAATTTCCCATCATCCTGTATTAATTAATTATCTTCTAGCTTCACCTATAGGTTATTGGTTTGAACGTCAAAGTAATTCACCTGTACGAGTAAAACCAATTAGTAATCAAGAAGCTGAAAATTCAGGATTACCAATTTCAGAACTGATTGCACGGGGCTGGCTCTATGACCCAGAATAGAGTACAGATAGTAATTTTGTGTGAGGATCTACAACAGCAAGTTTTTGCATATCATTTTTTGAAAAAGCGAGGCTTTAATATAGCTCCAAAAAACGTCACAATTAGGACTTCTCCAACAGGTAAAGGTGCAGGAGAGCAGTTTGTTAGAAAGCATTATGCAGCAGAGGTTAAAGAATACCGACGAAAAAACTATCGTTCAGGAATGCTAGTAGTGTTGATTGATGCAGATACCGAAACAGTAAAGGCAACACTGAAAGAATTAGATAATGCACTGATAGAAAATTCACAGGAACTTCGTCAGCCTGATGAGAAAATAGCAATCTTCGTGCCAAAAAGAAATATCGAAACTTGGATACATTATTTACGAACAGGAGAAGTTGTTGAAGAAGAAGCAGAAAAATCCAAATATCCAAAATTCCCTAAAAATGAGGCAATTTGTAAACCTGGTGTTGAACAATTAGCAAACCAGTGTTCTCAAGGGAGTTTAGATGAAAATGCGCCGCCATCTCTTCAGGCTGCGTGTGAAGAGTTACAAAGAATTTTGCCCTTGTTGGAGTAAATCATGAATGCTGGTTGCTTAACTATTAAAGAACTCACTGATGCAGTAGGCGGTGGTTTAACTCCGCGAATGGTGCGACATTACCATCAATTGGGACTGCTGCCGCAACCAGTGCGATCGCGCAGCAATTACCGTCTCTATACCCAAAAAGATATTCTCCGGTTGCAACGGATTGTCGCACTGAAGCAGCAAGGATTTCAGCTAAACCACATCCGCAATATTTTGGAGGTGGAACCAGAAGCCGATACAACGGTTAACCTCATGGGACAACTCCAGCAGCAATATCGCGCGGTGATGCAACAAATTTCTCAATTGCGACAAACAGCATCAGCATTAGAAGGATTATTGGGGCGCGATCGCCATTGTCAAATTATCCAAGCGGAAGTTTTGGCGCAACTGAAGTTACTTGATGTCGAAACTCAAGCCGGATTGGGGGGATTGGAAAATCTCTGGAGTGGGTTAGATACTGAAATTCATACCCATTCAGAAGCTTTTACCGAATCGCTACAACGCTTACTACCTGATTTGTCCGATCGTTCGGAAATTGAACAACACTTAATTTCTCAGTTGGTTTTGGCTTGTGGCGATGTGAGTTTAGTATCCTTTATTAAATTGAGTCGAGATGCGATCGCAGCTAGTCGAAAAGCCTTATCTTCAAAGTGTCAAATTGTTGTCGATACCCAAACGATTGCTGCTGCTTTGGATGGAACTCGATTATTTCACTTAGGATGCCGCATTGAAACTTTAATTGATAATCCCCATATTACCACTGCCACAGAGGCAGAAATCGCGTTTTGGCAGCAGCAAGAATGGCGCGAAAAATTACAACAAGTAACTCAGGGTTGCGTGCTAGTAATTGGTTATGCTCCCTCAGTGCTTCTAGAAGCATTAATTGCGATGGCCAACCAAAAAATTCACCCTGCATTAGTCATTGGAATGCCCATTGGCTTTAGCCATGCTCCTGCTGCTAAACGACAACTAATGCAACAAGGCATACCTTTTATTACAGTTGAAGGAACTTTGGGCGGTGGCGCTTTAGCTGCAACTACCCTAAATGCTTTGGTGGAGTCACTAATTGATAAACCTGATTGTCATTGTTATCTCAAAGATACAACTAAGTAATTTATCAAAAATAAGAAACTTCTAACTCTAAAAAATATCCCATCGCTTTGGCTAACAGGGGACACAGGCGATGGTCTTGGCTGCCAAAATTGAATAATTTAATTTCTGGAAGTCCCTAAACAAAATTATGTTACAAAACATCAACAGGCTGAAAACCCTTACCAATAAAAAATGATAGCCTTTAGCAGTTAGCTTGAATTGCGCTGACTTACTTAAGTCATAATTGTTAAATAATATTGAATTTGCTACACTTTACCAATTTTAGTAATTCAATAATTCATAATTGTCACGATAAGCTACCAAGTTGGTATAAGTTGCAATATAAATTAGAAAAATTTATAGTAAACAGACTCTGACAACTAAAGTATAAATTATCATGCAACACAAGCTCTATCAAAGTATATATCGATACAGGTACATTAAAGGAATTAGAACTAAAGATAACTCAGATGTATAATTAGCGCGTCTCCTCCATAATCCTGAAAAGGATAGCGAGTTGGGAATGGCAAGCTTTCTATTTTTACTTTAATAAGGGGCATATGTGGCAACAAGAGAAAAAAGATACTTCAATAGTCAAGCTGGTATTATGGGTTGCCTTGGCTACAACTCCAATGGCTGCAACTTTGGTGGCATCAGTACCGATAGTGGCACAATCTGCACCTGAAACTCCTTCTTTTCCACTGCCGCAAACAGTGGAAAAGGGAACCACAGTAAAGATTAATGGTTCAAGCAGCTTAACTGGAATCAACCAAAGCCTGAAAGCAAATTTTGAAAAACAGTTTTCGGGCACAAAAGTGGAAATTGCTGCTAATGGTACTGAGAATGCACTGAGAGAATTACTAGATGGGAAAATCGACATAGCAGCAATCGGTCGGGGTTTAAAGCCAGCAGAAAAAGCCTTAGGACTAGAACAAGTCCGCTTGCACCGGGAAAAAATTGCGATCGTGGTTGGTGCGGATAATCCTTTCAAACAAAGTTTGACTAGTAGGCAATTTGCCCGGATTTTTCGGGGACAAATTACAAATTGGTCACAACTGGGCGGTGTGAACGGTAAAATTCGGTTCATCGATCGCCCCCAAACGAGCGATACTCGCAATACTTTTCGGGATTATCCAGCCTTCAAAGCTGGTAAGTTTGCTACAGGCTCTAATGCAACTCAACTCACTGACGATAATACCGCCGAAGTTATCAAACAACTGGGCAAAGACGGGATCGGCTATGTCTTAGCTAATGAGGTATCTAAGTTACAAGGTGTGCGAATTCTGCAATTACATCAAACCTTGCCAGACGACGCCAAATATCCCTTTTCCCAACCATTAGTTTACGTCTACAAAAAAAATCCCAGCTTAGGTACAGCAGCTTTTCTCGGTTTTACCCTTGCACCAGCAGGACAGCAAGCTGTAGAACAAGGTATAACTGCTTCAGCCGAGGCGATCGCCGCCAGCGTATCACAACCTATTACCACGGCTTCTGCCAGTGCAGAGACAACACCAGTTGCTACCCCTTCCCCCAGTGCAACTAATTCTGTATTTGGCCAACAGCCCTTTGTCGCTCCTGCTCCAGAAAACCCCCCAATTGTCAAGCGGGAAGCACCATTTTGGTTACTCCTACCTTTGTTGGTTGCTGGTGTAGCTGGAGGCTTACTATGGTGGTTTCTGGGAAGACGCCCATCACTCAGTGAAAAAACAGACAACTTACCAGAAGTAAATCCCCATCCACCCAACACAGGAAATCTAGAAACAGCAAATTCTAGTATTGCCCTTGAAGAGGAGTTACTACCGGAATTCCCAGAAATGGAAACCTCCGATCGCACTCCTTTTCACATTTATAATCAAACATCATCCGATCTCCCAGAAAATGGTAGCCTACAAGAGTCAACCAATGGCACTTCTAACTACTCTCAAAGCACAAACTCAAGTGTAGCTAATGGATCGGAAAACAACTTGGGAGCCTCAGCTTTAACAGGTGGTGCTGCCCTCGCAACAGGAATAGGTGCGGCTACTTGGTCGGCGTTTGCCAACAAAGGAACAGAAACAGATGCTCCTGATGACATAACGGAAGTAAGTAGTAATACTGAGATAAATCCTCATGAGTCCGGCGAAGCTGCATGGGATATAGAAGCCCCAGCGGCTGTAGTCAATACTTCATATCCTCACTTGGCTAATCTCTCAGAAGAAACATCTGGTAGAGAACCGCTTTCATCTGATGTAGCAACCCCACTACCTGAACTACCAGATGTGCCAAAACCAACATCTAAATTCGAGTATTGGGACACCGAAGTTAACGAAGATGAAATCCAAGAGGAACTTCAGGCAGAATTAGAGTGGCTAGAGACTATTACCTCAACTGAAGATACAGTCTTATCTGAGTCCGGCGAGGTGGTAGCAGATGAACTACCTGCGGTAGAAACAGTCTCACTTCCAGAAGAATTTCTAGAAGATGATGCTTTGAATCTAGATGAACTACCTGCGATCGAAACAACTTCACTCCCAGAAGAATTTCTAGAAGATGATGCCTTGAATGTGGTAGCAGACGCAGCTGAACCCACTGAAAATTTGCGAGAGGAAGAATCGCCAAACTATGCTGGTGCTGCTGCTTTAGCAGCAGGTGCAGGGATTGGAGCCTGGGCGAGTACCCTTAACAATGTAGGGAACGCAGATGAAACACCTATTGGCTTGGGAGATGCAGAAGAGCAAAGCAGTATTGTCCTGACACCCCGCACTTCTACATCAGCTCATCTCTCTTGGGAGATTTCCGAAACCCACAAGCAAGCACTAGGACAACAAGGCGACTCGCAATTGATAGTGCGGCTGTATGATGTCACACATATAGACCTGAGTTATCAAAATCCCCAGCTTGTACAGCAGTACGAATGTGAGGAAACAGCATACGATGGCTTTGTGGATATTCCAGTAAGCGATCGCGACTACATAGCAGAAATTGGCTATCTTGCTGAAGGCGATAGTTGGTTTTTCATCGCTCGTTCAGCAATTGTGCGTTTCTTTAGTCCTGTTAAGCCAGATCCCATCGTGGAAGATTTACCCGTGGCGAGCGAAACAGCTAATGGCTTAGTAGATCCAGAAGACCAAAGCAGTATTACACTGACACCCCGGAGTTACACATCAGCTGATGTCTCCTGGGAAATTTCGCCAACTCAGAAGCAAGCGCTGCGACAACAAGGCGTCTTTCAATTGATAGTGCGGCTGTATGATGTCACACAAACAGACCTGAGTTATCAAAATCCCCAACTTGTACAGCAGTACGAAAGTGAAGAAATACTAAGCAAGGGCTTTGTCGATATTCCGTTAAGCGATCGCGACTACATAGCAGAAATTGGCTATCTTGCTGAAGGCGAACGTTGGTTTTTCATCGCTCGTTCAGCAATTGTGCGTGTTTTTAGTCCTGTTCCACCAGAACCCACAGTAGAAGATTTACCTGTGGTGAGGGAAACAGCTGATGGCTTAGTAGATGCAGAACCAGAAAGCAGTATTGTGCTGACACCCCGCACTCCCAAATGGGCTTATGTCTCATGGTACATTGCCGAAACCAACAAGCAAGCCCTGCGAGAACAAGGTGGTTCTCAATTAGCAGTGCGACTGTATGATGTGACTGGCATTGACCTGAGTTATCAAAATCCCCAGCTTGTACAACAGTATGAATGTGAAGAAGTAACAAGCGATCGCTTTGTAGCTATTCCGGTGAGCGATCGAGACTACATGGCGGAAATTGGCTATGTTGCCGAAGGCGATCGTTGGTTAACCATAGCGCGTTCAGCTAATATTCGTGTCTTCAGTCGTCCCCACGGAGATTTCTGGTTTGTGGCTGATGCTGAGTTGATTATTCACGGAGCTACTGAACCAAATACAACCGTAGCCATTGGTGGTAATAACATCAAAATTAAACCTGATGGTACTTTCCACTTACGTCTTCCCTTTTCAGACGGTTCAATGGACTATCTCATAACAGTAGCTAGTGATGGGGAATCCACTAAAACTATCCACAAGAAGTTTTCTCAAGAAACTTCCGAAAGCTAACAATTACCCTGAATTATCCCCTCTAACTTGATTCCCCCTAAGTGGGCAGAATCAGATTAGAGGGGATTTTATTATTTATAAAGTTGCTGCGTAAAGTAAGATAAGTTAATTTTTGCAGGCCATGCAGCAAAAGTGCAGATCAAGAGATTTGTGCGTACACCGCAATACTGCTCAAGAACAGCTTGCCTCAACCAAGAAATTCCAAAACCTACGCAGTATTGGCGTACACCGTAGCTCTGATAGCTTGATTTAGAACTGATAGACAAAAATACTTGAATCCATTTAGACTCAGCTTAACAGTGTATTTAAGAACAAGGTATAAATGACAGCAGAACAAAAATATACTTCGATTAATCCTCTCGAGTTACTCGAATTGCAGACAGGATCGGTGTTGACATCTGAACAGGAAACTATCGAAAAATTCCAACCTATTCAAAAATACAAGGAAGATTGTAACTGTTCCTTCAACATTGGCATCAAACCTTTGTATCTTGATAGTGAAATTGCCACCATCACAACTTTTCTGCAAAACTTGATTGATACTCTGCCAAAAGCGTGGGAATTAGGCCTGCAAATATGGCCGCCCTTTAATCAAACGCCTCTTCAAAGTCAGTTAAACCAGGTAGGTGCTGCAAAAATTCCCCGTTTAGTACGTGTTGATTTCACATCTGTAGCAGGGATACCCAAACTCTTTGAAATCGAACATAATCCTAGTGGCTTGGGAATTATTACTCTTTTTCAGAAAGTATGGGGTTGTAAATCGACCCTAGCTCAGCAATATCGTACTCACATCTGTGACAATATTCATTTTCTGCTAACTCAAAAAGATTTAGATTATTACGATGCCTGCTTCTTTATGCAGGAAATGTCTGGGAAAACTGACCAAGTGCATCTATTGGGTGAATTAAAGGCGGAATTTTTTCAGCAAGAGAAACTTCATTTTCACCGCTACTTTGACCCTTGGAAAATAGAAGCTGAATCCGATTCACCTTTGAAAACAAATCTAGAGTTGCTTTTGCAGTCTTGGGTAGAAGGTAAAATAGAGATAGAGCCTCATCCCGATCTTCTTATGTCTAAGTTAGGATTAGCCTCTATTTTTAGCCAAACTAATATATGGGAACAGGCTGGGTTAAATCTGGAAATTGCCCGAACAGTTATTCCAGAAATCCAATTGCTGTCTGAAATTACCGAGGAAATTCCTGAACGTCAAAAGTCTGTTCTCAAAGTTTTAACACCAGATCAGTCTTATGGTTCTAGAGGTGTTAAAGTTGGGTCTTATCAAAGAGCGCAAAAATGGATCAACTTCGTGCGCGAACTTCGTGCGAGTCATACCCTTGCGGTAGTGCAGAATCATATTGAACACCAAAAACAAATATTACCTTTTATTGATGATTCCGGGGCAATCCAAGAAGAAGAGTTAGATGTTCTCTATCGTGCTTTCTTTTTGCAAACTGACACAGGCTTAACTTTTGCTGGTGGCTACTACGTAGGCTGTGCAGCCAATACTAAGTCAGGGAAAGTATCTGGTGTAAGTGGGGTGCGGGGACCACTGTTTAACTTTTTTTAGATCAGCGAGATTTTAGATTATATCGACCTCAGCACTGCGATAGCTTTGAAATTTTGTCCTGAAGAAATAATAGTTAACAAAAATAGCGATCGCCTGTTATGGAAGAGTGAGCGATCGCTCTATTTATAAACATTCAATTCTCAATCTTGCGATGCTGCCATAAGCTCATATCACAACCCCAACCAACACCGCAAAGATTGCTCTAAAAGTTCAGCATCAACATCAGCTAACTTGCCAATCACTTTGACAACTAAGCTTTTATGCACTGTGTATAAACCTCTCTTGACTGCTGTAGCCGCGTTTAGCCCTGCTGCTGATCATTCAGACAAGATAAACTCACCTTCTAGCAATGCTCCAGTTTTGCTCGTCAAGAGTGTGATTAAAATGTCTTGAGAAACGTGTGGCGCACCTACAACAACAGCAGGTCTAACTTTTTAACTGGACAAATCTGAAAAGGGATACTGAACCAAAATGATGTCATTTTTAGAGTCGTTCGGCATAGACTTTCCAGATTTATGCCGTGCCATTTCTGCGAAATACCCTAGTTATGGTAAAGCATGTCACACAGAAAAGATACAGCAGTCTTGCAAAGAAGTTAAGCAGATT
Organism: Nostoc sp. C117; assembly: GCF_043099735.1. Classification (NCBI taxonomy): domain Bacteria; kingdom Bacillati; phylum Cyanobacteriota; class Cyanophyceae; order Nostocales; family Nostocaceae; genus Nostoc; species Nostoc sp. C117. The sequence goes on along the minus strand of NZ_CP170991.1, from coordinate 6,371,963 downwards.
CTACTTAAGTTACATAATCAAGGAGAATACCCCTCAGAAGCTCGTGTGTCTGAAATAATGACTCACCCTGGATATCTCCGTTACAAACAGGTTCGTGCTGCTTTAAATTAAACACGAGGTGAAATTGGAGTGTAAAGCTATTAAACTTAAAAGGGCAGAGTAAGTTGGCTTCTTTTTCTACACCTGGAAAATTGGAAGTATAACTTTGCTGCCCACTATTGGAACCATAAGCTTGGCGTTGCAGCAAAGTATGGGTAAATTCACATATTTAATGTGCGAATATGCATTTTCATTGATGGGCAGTACCAGACTCGAACTGATGACATCCTGCTTGTAAGGCAGGCGCTCTACCAACTGAGCTAACCGCCCGATTGACTAATTCTTTATTAATATAGCAAAACATTTCGCGTTGCGCTAGTAGTTTTGGGAAAATCTTTTTTTCTCTTATACTGGCTCAGTATTCAGTTACTCAAGACTTAGAATGCCCTCTGGTAGAACGCACGATCGCATTACTATGTATGCTCTGCCGTTCGTGGCGGGCGTCACTTTCTGGCAGACTCGCAGTAGTAATGCGACTTTGCTGGTTGCATGTGGGTTTCTGTTCGGTGGGCTGATGTTTGGCCCAGATTTAGATATTTACTCTGTCCAATTTCAACGCTGGGGTTTCTTGCGTTGGATTTGGTTACCTTATCAAAAAAGTCTGCGTCATCGTTCTTTTTTATCCCACGGGCCGATTATTGGTACGATGCTGCGGGTAATTTATCTGGGATGCTTGCTAGGTATTTTGGCAATTTTTATTTTGGTAATTGCCGAAAAGCTCTGTAATTTTAGTTTTAGTTGGCACGATTTAGGGGGAACTATCGGGCGATCGCTGTTGGAATACCATACTGAATATATTGCCTTGTTCTTAGGTTTAGAACTCGGTGCTATGAGTCATTCTCTCAGCGATTGGACGGGTTCAGCATATAAGCGCTTTCAAAAACAGGGGATTCGTGGGTTACTTCCTAGTGGCAAAATGAAGAAGCGTAAAGTTACAACTCGCCCTCGTCGTCGAGCAACAGTGAGCAGAAAGAGCAACGGGAGAACGGCAAAGGACAAAGGACAAATAACAAATGACAAATGACAAAGTTGACACTTTGACTGCGTTACAGGAGTTAATAGAAGTAGTAGCAAAATTGCGATCGCCTGATGGTGGTTGTCCTTGGGATTTGGCACAAACTCCCGAAACTTTGACACCCTATGTCATCGAAGAAGCTTATGAGGTGGTGGATGCAATTAAAAGTGGGGATAAAAGTGCGATCGCTGAAGAGTTGGGCGATTTATTATTACAAGTAGTGTTGCAAGCCCAAATTGCGAGTGAATCTGGCCAATTTTCCCTCAAAGAAATAACTCAAGGCATTTCCCAAAAGTTAATTCGCCGTCATCCCCATGTGTTTGGTGATGTCTCGGTGCAAAGTATGGATGAAGTGCGGCAAAACTGGGAACAAATCAAAGCTGCGGAAAAAGGCGAACCATCCCCAGAAAATCAAAAACTCAGTGCAAAACTCAGTCGTTACGGACGCACCCTTCCCCCATTAACTGCGGCGATGAAGATATCTGAAAAAGCTGCTGCGGTTGGGTTTGAATGGGAAAACATTGAGGGAGTCTGGGACAAATTTCATGAAGAATTGGCGGAGTTTCAACAGGCTTTGGCAGAAGAAACTCCAGCACGCCAACAAGCAGAATTAGGCGATTTACTATTTGCGGTGATTCAGCTAGCCCGTTGGCATAACCTTGACCCCAGTGCTGCTTTGCAAGGCACAAATCAGCGATTTATCCAACGGTTAGCAAAAATGGAAACAGTTGTTGACCGTCCCCTTAGTGATTACAGTTTGGATGAGTTAGAAACTCTTTGGCAACAAGCAAAAGCTCAACTTGCTCAAGAAGGAAGTGGGGAATAGGGAATTGGACATGGGATATTGGGGCAATAAGTAGGGTTAGAACTTAAAGCTTCAAGTTCAAAGGCTCAACTTCGAGGCTCAAAGGCGCAACTTCAAGGCTCAAAGGCTCAACTTCGAGGCTCAAAGGCTCAACTTCAAGGCTCAAAGGCTCAACTTCGAGGCTCAAAGGCTCAACTTCGAGGCTCAAAGGCTCAACTTCGAGGCTCAAAGGCTCAACTTCGAGGTTCAAAGGCTCAACTTCGAGGTTCAAAGGCTCAACTTCGAGGCTCAAAGCCTGAAACTTCCTAGTACTTACTCCCCATTCCCCAATTCCCAATTCACTTTTACAATTTTTCAGCATCAAACCACTTATCATATAGCGATTGATAAGTGCCATTTTCTTTGATACTCAGCAGGGCTTTATTAATTGATTTGCGGTAGGAACTGTTATTAGGCAGAACGATACCATAACTTTCTTCGCGCAAGATACTGCCAACAATCTGTACTTTACCTTTGCCTTCATTGGCAGCATAGAAAAGGAGTACAGGTGCATCAAACACCACAGCGTCAGCTTTTTTTGTTTGCAGAGCATTGTAAGCTTCCTCAATCTTAGGAACTTCTAGAATTGAAATATGATGTTCTTTTAGATATCTGGCTGCTGTGCTACCCGCAGTTGTGGCCACTACCTTACCGGGTAAATCGTCTATACCCTTGATATCACCTTGAAGTTGCTGCACTGTTAATGAAGTGGTAGCGCTGGCTGTAAAGTAGGCGACGAAAAGTACTCCGATGAACATCCAAACAATACCTACTAGGCGTCCTAGTACTCCCTTGGGCATTTCATCAGCTTGGGTGGCTAATGTGGCAGCTGCCCACCAACCAGCTTTAAAAATACCAGGAAAGTATGATTTAGGAACCAGCCCTTCTTGGTGATGCCGCTCAGATAACCAAATAATGTGAGCTGCTACGACAATTAGCACCAGGGCAATGCCTATTACCTGCAAGAGGCTGGCAGAGAAAAACAATTGCAAAATATTTGGAAAGGCGCTGTTCTTACTGTCTGCGTTTCTCACCATAATTTGCAGCCCCCCAGCAAAAATGGGTAATGAGAAGTCAAAATTCTGCTCGCGTTCGGCTGTAATTGAGATGGCTGCAATCCCCAAGTCGGCTTTTTTGTCCTGAATACCGGAGAGCAGTTCTGCCACAGTAGAATATTCAATAAATTTATACTCTAGACCTATTTGGTTAGCGATGCTACGCCAAAGGTCGATACTGAATCCCGATAGCTCACCGTTGTCTGATAATACAAACGGCGGTATGACTCGTGTAGCTACTAATAAAGGTTGTTGGGCTTGGGGTTTTTGGGCTAGTCCTGGGGAAGCTATTAATAATAGTGCCAGAATTGTGACTAGTAATCCTATGCAGGTATACAGTGCTAAAGAACGCCTGGTTTGGTTTTTGCGGTAATGTCTGTCAAAATATGTGATGGTGCTTTTCCTACAAGCTATAATTTGCCGAAATCTAACAGCGATCGCATTTATCATCAGAATTTTCTTGGGATTGTGTGCAATGTCTATTTATCATGCCCACCCCATATCAAATATCACATTGATTGTCCCCCGAATCTCTATTCGTAATTCAAGGGCAAAAAATTTAATTAAATCAGCTAGCTTGTAAAGTAACTCGCCGCGACGGGTGGCAGATATTTTTCGCCATTCTCCAGAGGTGAAGGCAGCATGGGCTGCTTGTACTGCTTTCTCTACATCTGGGACGTCTGCTTCTGAGACTTTGCAGATTACTTCACCAGAGATAATAAGCTAATCATCATTCATTTTTTCAGAATGATTCGCTTGTACTAAGGGCTTCAGCCCTGATTTTATGCAACTTAAATGCCGATTAGCTTATAAAATTCCTAATTGATAATTAATAATTCGTAATTACGGTACACAAAAAATCCCAAAATACTTTTATAAATTTTGAATATTTTTTGTATCAACGAGAACATACATCTGCTATTCTCAAAAAAAACTTACTTAATAGAAAATTTGTTGGGGGAATACGCTAGATGTCCGATCCTACCTTATTCAATGCCAACTCCTTAAGCCTGTTGCCTACGGAACCTTTTCTCAATTCTCATACTTTTATTACCAGCGAAACTTTAGATTTAAGTTTGTTATCTACTTCGATAACAGCAAAACCTCAACTTTCTCTAAATTACGGGATTGATATCGATGCGATTAACCAAGGTCTAACAGCTTTGAGGTCTGAAGATTCCTCTGTTAAAATAGAGCAAGGAATAGCAGGAATTGATTACTTAACTGGACTTCCAGAAGACTATGTTAGCTCTTCAAGTATTAGTAGTTTGAGTACAGATTCTGTTTCTACATCCATTTATTCAGAAATTAGTGGTTCTGCTGCCACCAGCTTTACAAATGGGCGATGGGCAAGTCAACAAGGTGGATTTGGAAATGAGCAAAAATGGCTCGCTGGTGACTTCAATGGCGATGGAAAAGAAGATTTAGCCAATGTCTTCAACGATGGCGGTCAAGCCAGTATTGATGTTCATCTCTCCAACGGTAGTAGCTTTACCAATCAGCGCTGGGCAACTCAACAAGGTGGATTTTGGAATCAGCAAAAATGGGTAGTTGGTGACTTCAATGGTGATGGGCGAGATGATTTAGCTAAGGTTTTCAATGATGCAAATCAAGCCAGTATTGACGTTCATCTCTCTAACGGCAGCAAATTTACAATTAAACGGTGGGCAACTCAACAAGGTGGATTTAGCAATGACCAAAAATGGCTAGTTGGTGACTTCAATGGCGATAAACGAGCAGATTTAGCCAATGTCTTCAATGACCAAGGTAAAGCCAGTATTGATGTTTATCTCTCCACCAGTAGCAGCTTTACCAATCAGCGCTGGGCAACTCAACAAGGTGGATTTTGGAATCAGCAAAAATGGCTAGTTGGTGACTTCAATGGTGACGGGCGAGATGATTTGACTAAGGTCTTCAATGAGGGAGATCGAGCTAGTATTGATGTCCATCTTTCCAACGGTAGCAACTTTACAATTAAACGGTGGGCAACTCAACAAGGTGGATTTAGCAATGAGCAAAAATGGCTAGTTGGTGACTTCAATGGCGATAAACGAGCAGATTTAGCCAATGTCTTCAATGACCAAGGTAAAGCCAGTATTGATGTTTATCTCTCCATCAGTAGCAGCTTTACCAATCAGCGCTGGGCAACTCAACAAGGTGGATTTGGGAATGACCAAAAATGGCTAGCTGGTGACTTCAATGGCGATGGGCAAGATGATTTAGCCAATGTCTTCAATGATGCAAATCAAGCCAGTATTGATGTTCATTTTGCCAATAGTGCGGGAAATTATAGCTCTATCAATGGCTATGGTTTAGTAAATGCTGCTGCTGCTGTTGCTAAAGCTATTGGTCAACCCACCTTTTTAGATATTCCCAATTTAGGTGGCACTAACTGGGGGGCAGATTCGATCAAAGCTCCAGAAGTGTGGACGCAAGGCTATACAGGTCAAGGAGTGGTTGTTGCTGTATTGGATAGTGGCGTTGACCATAACCACTCAGATTTAAATGCAAACATCTGGACAAATAGCCGAGAAATCCCCGATAACGGTATTGATGATGATGCCAATGGATATATTGATGATGTCTATGGCTGGAACTTTATTAATAACAACAATAATACTTTAGATGTTTATGGCCACGGCACTCATGTGGCCGGTACGATCGCAGGAGTTAAGAATGATTTTGGAGTTACAGGCATTGCTTATAATGCCAAAATCATGCCTGTGAAAGTTTTGGGTGATGATAATCAAGGCACTTACCCAGCGATTACCCAAGGAGTTTATTACGCCGTCAAAAACGGGGCAAAAGTCATCAACATGAGTATATCTGGAACCGTTGGTGACGCAGGGTTAGAAACAGCCATTCAATACGCTACCAGTCAAGGTGTAATTGTCGTTATGGCAGCAGGTAACTCAGGAGGTTCAACTCCCCTATACCCTGGTAACTATGCTACTAAGTGGGGTTTAACCACTGGAGCCGTTGACAGCAATAATAATCTAGCTGATTTCTCTAATCGAGCTGGCACTGATTCCAGCATCGCTTATGTGACTGCACCAGGAGTAAGTGTGTACTCTACGCTACCGAATGGAACCTACGGCTTTTATAATGGCACTTCTATGGCTGCTCCTCATGTAGCAGGTGTAGCAGCCTTAATGCTCAGTGCCAATGGCAACTTAACTGCTAGCCAAGTGCGCGAAATTCTCACTGGAACTGCGGTTAACGTTTAGGGGGATAAGCAGGGAAGGGGACAATGGGACAAAGAAAACAACTCAGCACGGGCTAAACCTTAGCTATCCGCTAACAGCACTCCTAACGCCCATTGTTGATAGGATGAGTAAGTTGAAGGTTTTTTTGTAATATGACTATTTTCCAAGTTGGTTCTCCCTTAATAGCGATCGCCGGACAAACCCGCCAAGCTGCAAGTAAACTGGCGATACTCTCGACGGAGGCCAAAAATCAAGCACTTGTGGCGATCGCTCAAGCTTTAGAATCAGCTAAAGATGAAATTTTACAAGCAAATATTGCTGATTGTGAAGCTGCTACTTCCGAAGGAATTCCCAAACCACTTTATAAGCGCTTACAGCTGGATGAACATAAATTAAGAGATGCGATCGCTGGGGTACGAGATGTTGGTAAGCTAGCCGATCCAGTCGGTAAAGTGCAGATTCACCGCGAACTCGACACTGGTTTAATTCTTAAACGAATTACTTGTCCTTTGGGCGTTTTGGGGATTATTTTTGAAGCCCGTCCAGAGGCGGCGATTCAAATTGTCTCTTTAGCGATCAAATCTGGAAACGGTGTAATCCTCAAAGGTGGGAAGGAAGCGGTGCGTTCTTGCGAGGCGATCGTTAAGGCAATCAAGCAAGGATTATCTCATACTGCTGTTAATCCTGATGCAGTACAATTGCTGACAACTAGAGAAGAAACTCTCGAACTTTTGAAATTAGATAAATATGTAGATTTAATTATTCCCAGAGGTTCTAATTCTTTTGTCAGATTTGTACAGGAAAATACACGTATTCCTGTACTAGGTCACGCCGATGGAATTTGTCATTTGTATATAGATAAAGCGGCTGATATTTCTGTTGCAGTTCCAATTACAGTCGATGCCAAAGCCCAATATCCTGCTGTTTGTAATGCTATTGAAACTTTGCTAGTTCACTCATCAATTGCTAGAGAATTTTTACCAAAAGTTGCTGAAGCTTTAGAAGAACGGCATGTGGAGTTAAGAGGCGATAAACGCACTTTAGAAATTTTACCCAACATCAAAACGGCAACAGAAATCGACTGGGAAACAGAATATAGCGATTTTATTTTATCGGTTAAGATTGTAGACACAATAGAAGATGCGATCGCTCATATTAACGAATATGGTTCTCGTCATACCGATGCGATTATTACTGAAGATTCAGCGTCTGTTGAAACTTTCTTTGGACTGGTAAATTCAGCTAATATATTCCATAATTGTTCTACCCGATTTGCTGATGGTTTCCGTTATGGTTTCGGTGCAGAAGTAGGGATTAGTACGCAACAAATGCCTCCCCGCGGCCCCGTTGGTTTAGAAGGATTAGTGACATACAAATATCAAATGACTGGCGATGGACATATTGTCGCTACTTACACCGGGGCGAATGCTAAAGCTTTTACTCATCAGGATTTAGTGTAAAGTATTCTCACATATCCCTCTTCTGTCACTATCCGAAACTATTTGCCTTTTCTAAAGTCTAGAGCTTTTGTATAGCAAGTGATCGCGCGATTGTTTTCTAATAACAAATACAAGACCTATTTTTTTCTAATAGAATAGCTTATATTGATTGCCTCATGAGGCTTACAGCGTTGCTAGACTTAGGCCACTCAGGTCAGGATTTGAATAACTTGGATGATTTTTAAGTTTCCATTTATACCATAAACACCACAGACAAAAACCAGCAATAGCACCAAGTAAAGCAACAATAAATGACCGCAAGAACGTTAATAATCCATATTCAATTGAGTCTAAACGCCATATAGTAACAAAAAGAAATATTGCTCCTGGAAATGCTGCAACTATTACTGTTAATTAAATTATAATTAACATGAATGTTAAAGTTACTTACTATTCAATACTTGTCGGTTAAGGGGAAAAGGGGAAAGGGAAAGGGGGAAAGAAAAAACCTTTAACCTTTTCCCCAAACCCAATTCCGAGTTAAAAATGCTTAACCGAGCAGTATTGACTTACTATTAAGGTAATAATTACTTAATATTTTAGTACAGGATTGTGATAAATATCTTTAGCTGGCATACAAGATTAGTAATTAACTTTAAACTAACGCTTTCAATAACGCTTGAAGTTTAAGCTGCACCTCTGCAAACTCCTTGTCAGGATCGGAGCCAGCAACGATACCAGCACCAGCATACAACCTCGCGCGATCGCCATCAATTAATGCTGAACGAATTCCCACAATAAACTCACAATTTCCCTGAGAATCTATCCAACCCAGAGGCGCCGCATATAAACCCCTTTCAAAGCTTTCATAACGACGAATTTCGGCACAAGCGACATCTCGTGCTGCACCAGCAACGGCTGGCGTCGGATGCAATTGAGCGACAATCTTTAATGGGTGTATGTTAGGAGGAACTACAGCGCTGATTGGTGTCCATAAATGCTGAATATTAGATAATTGTCGCAACCGGGGTGCTAATATTTGGGGTAATAAACCTAGCTGGGATAGACGTTGAGTGATGAAATTAAGCACCAATGAATGTTCGTGCTTTTCTTTTTCACTATTGAGTAAGCGATTGGCATTAGCTGCATCTTCCGCAGGAGTTTTACCTCGTGGTGCAGAACCCGCTAAAGCATCGGTGATTAACTGCTGATTATTAATACTAATTAATCGTTCTGGACTAGCACCGATAAAGTTTTGTCCTTTGCCATTACTGGTAGAAAAAATATAACAATTAGGATGTATTTCTCTGAGATTATGTAATGACTTAACTAAGTCAAAGTCATTGCTTGACTTCACATCTAATATATCTGCTAGGACAATCTTACTTAAATGACTAGACCGGATTTTTTCCAATACAGAAGCTACTGAATATTTAAATTGAGCAGCGTTTGTAATAGATTTTTTGTAAAATTTTGTTGCAGCATCAATATCTGGAGAATAATATTCTAAAGATTGGAGAAATTCAATTTTTGTTTGTATTATTTGTAACAAATTTTCAATCTTGACATCAGCATTAATAATTATATTTGTAACTAATATGCAACGGTCATTTTTCACAGATATTTGCCAACGTGGCAGAAAAATAGTAGCAGATGGAAATGGATAATCTACTTGGATATTTTTATCAAAAAAGCTGAAATAACAAAAAAAATGAGGACCAGAAAAAGGTTCGTTTGCATTACCAAAATTAATTATATTTTTTAGACAAGATTTGATAAAATACTCAGCTTTAATAAAACGATCTATACCATCAATTTGTAATTTTGTGACAGCATCAATTGCCGCGATCGCCTCTCCTTTACCTCTGTTCTCAAAGTAAAAATTTATTTCATTTGCTTGTGTAAGTTGTTCCAATACAAGTAAAGGGTCAACTAAATCTATCTCTTGGGAGATACTGACAATTTGACTACAATTATTTTTAAGGCACTTTTTTTGCACTGCTAAGAGAAATTGATATAAATCTTTGTGCTGTACAAACAAGTTGCTACGACATGGTGAAACTGTCATGGATCTAACGATAGTAAATTTTTTTTAAGTTAACTTCCTAAAGTGTAATTAATCGTGGTCGTATTTCTACAGGTAACATATTAAGTTGCCATTTCACCAGCGTAAGGTTTGCCTTGTTGGTGGTGTTATTAGACCCTGAGAAGCCAGTTTCGGCCTCGGCCACAACTTTAGTATCAGAGTCTTGAGTCGAATCTCACGACAAAAGTCTTTTGTCTTAGTAATATTCTGGGAATTTAATTAATTACGACTGATGACTACCAAGCAGATTTTATATCCCAACACGAAGTTATGGATGGCAGCGATTAAACCGCCGATGTACAGCGTTGCCATTATCCCCATTTGGGTAGGAACAGCAGTAGCATTTGCCGAAACAAAAATTTTCAATGTTGCAGTATTTTCTACTTTTGTCGCAGCGGCAATTTTAATTCTCGCCTGGGAAAATATCAGTAATGATGTCTTTGATTCCGAAACAGGTATCGATCAAAATAAGCACCATTCTCTAGTTAATTTAACTGGCAATAAGATATTAATATTTTGGTTAGGAAATTTGTGTTTAGGTTTGGGGTTATTGGGGATAGCAGCGATCGCCTTTTGGCAACAAGACCTAACTGTAATCGGCATAATACTCTTGTGCTGTGGTTTGGGCTATATGTACCAAGGGCCTCCCTTTCGCTTAGGATATCAGGGTTTAGGCGAAATTATTTGCTTTTTTGCCTTTGGTCCCTTAGCAGTGGAGGCAGCCTATTACAGCCAAACCTCAACTTGGTCGATGACGAGTTTAGCAGCCTCAGTAATTGTTGGGATTGCCACAACTTTAATTTTATTTTGCTCACACTTTCACCAAGTTAAGGATGACATAGCCGCAGGTAAGCGATCGCCTGTCGTCCGTCTCGGAACCGAAAAAGCTGCTCAACTCTTAGTCTGGTTCACTAGCAGCATTTATCCCCTTACCTTGTTGTTTGTACTGTCGGGAGTTTTTCCAGCCTGGACGCTACTGAGTTGGTTGAGTTTACCCTTTGCCATCAAATTATGCCGCCACGTCCAAGAAAATCACAATCGGCCTGACAAAGTTAGTAATTGTAAATTCATCGCCGTAGCCGTGCATTTTTGGAGTTGCTTGTTGTTGGGTTTGGGATTTGTGCTTTAAGGGTTTGGGCATAGGGCATTGGAAACAGACGCAAAATAACTAATGACTTTTGAGAAAGGACAAATGACTGATGACTAATAACAATTCTGATAAAGCTTGACTTTCCCGTAGTGACATACAGATTTGAATTTCGTCCTTATCGGCGAAGATTTGTGCGATCGCTGACTACCAATCACGGAAATTGGGATATTCGTGAAGGTATTATCGTTCGTCTCATCGATGAATCAGGTAAAGTCGGCTGGGGAGAAATCGTCCCCATTAGTTGGTTTGGTTCCGAAACCCTAGAACAAGCCTTAGATTTTTGTTGTCAACTCCCAGAAAAAATCACAGACGAGATAATTCTCTCCATCCCAGATGAGTTACCTGCTTGTCAATTTGGTTTTGAGTCAGCGCTAGAGATGGGCAAAGAAGACGCGGAGAATGAAATTCACCAATTCCCCGCATCCTCTTACCTCACATACAGCGCCTTACTACCAGCCGGAGAAGCGGCTTTAAATCAATGGGAAACCCTATGGGAGCAGGGATATCGCACATTTAAATGGAAAATTGGGGTGTATGCGATCGCTCATGAATTAAAAATTTTTGAGTCATTGATACACACCTTACCAAGTTCTACCAAACTGCGATTAGATGCCAACGGTGGACTCAGCTATGAAGAAGCAAACTTATGGCTGTGGACTGGCGATAATCTCAAAGCAAATCGAGAATCAACCCTAGAAATTGAATTTATCGAACAACCGCTAGGTGTTGAGCAATTTCAGCAGATGTTGGAATTGAGTATGAATTATGAAACTGCGATCGCTTTAGATGAATCTGTTGCCACCCTTGGGCAACTCGCCGCCTGTTATCAACAAGGTTGGCGAGGAATTTTTGTCATCAAGCCTGGGATAGTCGGATCGCCATCTCGTCTGAGAAAGTTTTGCCAACAGCATAAAATTGATGCGGTATTTTCATCAGTATTTGAAACAGCGATCGCTAGACTTGCAGGACTCCAACTAGCAGCAGAATTATCCCGAAATAATCGGGCAGTTGGTTTTGGCATCGACCATTTTTTTGAACAACATGAAACCTCGTTTCAAAAGTTATGGAACAACCTTTAGAGTGTCTTAATAACCTAGCTAACGATGATTGGCTTATCGGTTATAACAGCCATGAATTTCATCAAATAGCTCAAGATTTATATTTAGAATTAACAAATTTATCAGCATCTAAAACACTACCAAAAATCATCTTAGCTGAACGCGAACCATTAAGATTTCTAGCAAGTTTTATTGCTGCTTGTGCAGCTAAATGCCCAGTTTTTCTTTGTAACCCCGATTGGGGAACACAAGAATGGCAACAAGTCTTTGATTTAGTAAAACCAGATATTATTTTGGGAGAAATCCCTCACTCTCACACTCCCACACTCTACCACTCAGAACGGGCTAAACGCCCCGCTAACAGCACTCAGCACAGGCTAAACGCCCCGCTACCGCTAACAGCACTGATTATGATTCCTACAGGTGGTTCATCAGGGCAGATTAAATTTGCCATCCACACTTGGGAAACACTCACAGCATCTGTACAAGGATTTACAGAATATTTTCAACTAAAACAAGTAAATTCCTTTTGTATGTTACCGCTATATCATGTCAGCGGCTTGATGCAATTTATGCGTTCTTTTGCCACTGGAGGTAAATTAGCTATTCAAGCATTTAAAGACGTAGAATCTGGTAAAATCTTAAATATTAAACAATCAATATTTTTCATATCTTTAGTTCCAACACAGTTACAAAGACTCCTGCCAAATCCCGAATTAACTGAATGGTTAGCCCAATTTTATACTGTACTTTTGGGAGGTGCGCCAGCATGGAATGAACTATTAGAAAAAGCCAGATTTCATCGCATCCGCTTAGCACCAACCTATGGCATGACAGAAACTGCTTCTCAAATTGCTACCCTCAAACCAGATGATTTTCTTAGTGGTAAAATTAGTAGTGGACAAATTCTTCCCCATGCCAAGGTAACTATTCGTAATCAACAAGGCGAAATTTTAAAGCCCCATCAAATCGGAAATATCACTATTTATACTCAATCTTTAGCCCTTGGTTACTATCCGATAACTAGAGAAAATCAAGATAATTTCCAAGTAGATGATATAGGTTTTTTAGACGAGCAAGGTTACTTAAATATAATCGGACGTAATAGCGATAAAATTATTACAGGTGGCGAAAATATTTACCCAGTAGAGATTGAATCAGCTATCCTAGAAACTCAAATGGTTGCCGATATTTGTATCATTGGTATCCCTGATAAACACTGGGGACAAGTCTTAACAGCAATCTATATTCCCAAAAAATCAGATACCTCTGTCTTAAACATGCAAACCCTACTCAAAGACAAACTCAGCAAATTTAAAATCCCTAAATATTGGATTCCCCAAGCAAACTTACCCCGCAACTCCCAAGGTAAAATTAATCGCCAACAGCTACAGCAAATAGCTACAGAATTCTTACAAAATTCAATCACATAATTTTTCTAGACTTTCTTCTTTCTAAGCCGCGCCAGTTGCTTCAAGAGGGGAACTATCTCATATCGTTTCACTTTAAGATTGATATAGATTCCAATACTTGTCGGTTAAGGGGAAAAGGGGAAAGGGAAAGGGGAAAGAAAAAACCTTTAACCTTTACCCTTTAACCTTTTCCCCAAACCCAATTCCGAGTTAAAAATGCTTTACCCGAGCAGTATTGATATAGATTCTTGCAGGGGGAGCAAGAATAGTGATTTATATCAATAATTTCCTGAAATGGTATCAATACAGTGAATTTTCAGCGGTTCGTTTCCAACCACTGAATTATCTTATCAGGTAATTCCTGTTTCATCCTACTACTTACATCAATACAAACATGTCTAGTAATAGCCTTAGCAACGAGGATTTCACCGACAGTAATTTCATAATTAATTTCAAACTTTTCAACACCTATTTTTTGGCAAATTAAGCTAATTAGCAACTTATCTCCTACAAATATAGGGCGCAAAAAATCCACACTAGCATGAACAATGGGGAAAGCTACAGATGGATTAATAAAAAAATCTTTGAGATTAATATTTGATGCTTCTAGAGATTCTTCATAAGCTTCATGACAAATACCCAAAACATTAGCAAAATAAACTACTCTAGCAGCATCGGTATCTTGAAAGCGAACCGTGCGATTATAAGTAAAAGACATTTTTGAGAATTGAATTACGATTTAGTGAAAGTTTTTATTTTTGCATATAAGTCAACAGTATGTGTAATTGAAGGAAGCAGAAGGCAGAAGGTTTTATTCAGAAGGAGATTCAGACCCCTTCTGAATAAGAGCCACCAAATTTTTAATAGGCAGACAAGAGCGATCGCTATCAACTGTGCTGGTAGGTTCTTCTGACTTTTCATGTCATCTGGAAAAACAAACCGAGTGCAGTGTGTGAGATGTATTGTGTAGTAAGACTTTCATCATTTTCCCTATACTCCGCATTGACTCGCTAACGCTGCGCTATTTGCCTCTTGCGTCTCTTGCTAAAAAATACAAAAAACGAAACCCTTGAAAAAGATTCCGTTTTTATAGTCAAAAAAGAACCCTATAACCAATCACTTTGCGACAAGCGGGTGATGGGCTGCTGCGAACTCATCGGCAACAAGTGCCGACAACGTTGATATGTCCAGCGCCAAGGCGAACCCGCAGATAATTTCGGCAAGACGAGGGGACTTCCCAGTGCCATCACAGCCGATCATCCGTAGAGCTTCGTTTTGATGCGGTAGACGCGTCCCCCCGCCTACCGTACCAATTAGCAAACTAGGCAGTACTAAGCTCGCGTAAACAGCCTCGCCGTTGTCCACCAGATCCATCGTCAAGTGTCCGACGCTGGACTCGTGTACGCTTGCAATATCCTGTCCAGTGGCTGTGAAAATCGCTGCTACCATATTTGCGATGTTGATGTTTACACCGATCATTCCGGATGCTATTGCTCCCGCAGTGAGAGAGTGATAGCCACTAACAAGTTGATCTGGCGTCACATTCAAGATCCGCTTGGTAGCTTTGGCGGTTAGCTTGCACTCCGCTACCGATCTTGTACCACGACCGAACATGAAATTGTTGTACGTGACTTTTTTATCATTGGATAAATTCGACTCGATAATAAAGCGGTTGACCTTGATTCCGAAAGTATCGGAAATTTGATCCATGATCCAGTGACATGCCTTCCAAGTACAGCCAGTTGTCATATTTTGACCAGCTGCATCCCCAGAGTCATAGACAAAGTGCATATGTAGATCGCGACCGAGGATCTGCGGCTCGATACGTTTCAAGTCGGCGTGTTTCGACATCAGCTGCGTCTGCTTACGGATATCCAGAAAGCGAGATTTTACCCACTGAGCCAGGAACAACGCATCATGCAAATCTGCCATCTGAAATAGCGGCACGCGCGCGATCCGTCGATCGAGAACAGCAGTGGTGACTCCACCACTGCATGTAATTGCTGTCGCACCGCGTGTCGCCGAGGCAATTAACGACCCTTCTGTTGTCGCCATCGCAGCGAATATGTGTCCCTTCACGTGCTGACCGTAAAACATCAGCGGACCGGCAGCACCAACAGGAATCTCAACAGTGCCAATGAATGACTCTGTAACGCGCTTAAGAGTTTCGGGTTGAATATCTGTGTTCCCAATATGCTTCATCTCGACTCCAGTATGTTCTTCGATGAAGCTTAGACGACGCTGACGGGCGCTCTCGGTATATTGTCCACGACCGGGCAGCCTTGGCCATTCTTTGACTTCCTTGGGTTTGTCGAGCGGTCGCATATTTGTGAAAAACACACTCCAGAACTTCTGTTCACTCTCGGAACTTAAGAACGATGCCGATATCGAGTAATGGTTATTTTGCTGGACAACGCTTACAATGTTGAGCGAAATCTGATAGATGAAACCTCTTAGAAATTGGAACTCCACCAATTCGACGGTTCCAGGAGAGGAACTCATCCACAAGTTCCGTGTTCGGAATTTTAACAACCCAGCTTCAATGGACTCTAGCTGCATGTCTCGACTATCTTCCAGTCCATCGTTGTGGTCAGTCGCCTTTGCTATACCGAATAGGGCTGCATTTACGATCCGTGACGGCATCTGCACACAATTGGTCATTAGTAATTCTTCCTTTTGACATAAATAGCAAAATAGCCAAAATTTTTGCCCGATCTGTGCAAGACAATCTCATACCGAGATGAAGGTTTTTCCTTGTCAGGAACACTATCGGACTTTATATCCGCAAATGAAGACTTAATCCTACACGGAATGAACTCGGTATCAGTCTTATGACTGAATTGTATGTAATTTCGATTATCTTAAGCTGTTGTGCTTGTCATCTGGTTAACTAATAGTTAAAATACCGCTTTTTGTTTAACTCGTAATAATCAAAGATAAAGATTATCAATGCAAAATAGCTCATCACTTAGTTAAGCAATTCAAGCTGATTATTATGTTTGAAAATGTCAACATTCAGGGGATAACATCACGCTGTAAACCGAAACAAGATGAGGATCGCAAGTATTTACCATACTCAGTGCTGTTAGCCGATAGCTAAGGTTTAGCCCGTGCTGAGTTTTGAAGTTGAATACTCAGTACTTTCGCTCTATTGTAAAAGCCTCACCCCTCTCTGCCATACGCTGCGCGAACGTGGGCGATCTTTTAATTCTAAGCCGAGGAATTCGAAACTCAGCACTTTTCATTTAATTAAATATCTGGGCTGAATAAAGCGATCGCCAATTCTGTATCGGAAGTCCTTGGAAAACAGGATAAAATAACGCCCAAGAGCATGTTGCCAGACAGGGTAAATTACCTGTCATAGCTCTTGAGTGTGGAAACCCTCAATCGAAATTGGATGATATAAATAAAACTTTCACCCTAAAAACGGAGAGGGGGAGATTCGAACTCCCGGAGGTTTTAGCCTCATCCGATTTCAAGTCGGACGCAATCGACCACTCTGCCACCTCTCCAGTAAATCTGTCAAACTTATGCATACCCTACTTTCAGACGTTATTCGGCGCTTTTGTTGGTTAGCACTAAAGCTGACAGATAATACTATATCCTATGATCTACGCAGATTGCACTACCGGATGCGAATGTCTACGACACAATCCGCGATCGCTCATACAAAATTTCCTCCTCTGCCACCTGGAAATCATTCCCCACCCAAACTAGAGAAACTTGCGAAACCACACCTGCCTCTAGGGAGACAATGGAAAAATTACGCAACTTTTCGCTGCCATTTTCCACAATCCTCGGCACGGTGGCTGCATTCAAGTAAATTGTTCCCTCTGGACTTCTAAAAACGGGCTTTCGCAGCACCTTCTTGGTATGGCGGAGAGTTCGGTGCATATGACCAAATGTCACCAGAGGAATGATTTTACCAGCAGTCAAGGCTTGAGAAATCGCCTCGCCAAAATCTGGATCGCCAAAGTCGCCGCCAATTGGGTGCCAGTCTTTGCCGCAGGGATCTTCGGGGCGATCGCCTAAACCACTAGGTCCGTTATGACCCAGAAAAATAATCGTCTGGTAAGCAGCGCTTTTCACCGCTTTGACGATGCGATCGGCTGATTCTTCCAAATCTGTGACACCGTAACGTTCTTTACAGATTTCCGCAAATTTCCATTCCGGGCCACCCCAAGTAAAGGGACGACCCCCCACAACAGTTAATTCCCAAGCCGGAAAATCCAATTTCCCGAAACCGACATGGGACACGCCTAATAAATCGAGTTGTTCCTGTACCCAATCTTCCTTGGAGCGGTCGTAGGGAGCCTTTTTACGTCCCCACTCCGTGGCGGTGTACCAGGCGTCGTGGTTGCCCATTACGGCTGCTTTGGGAATATCGAGAGAGGCGATCGCTCTGACCACTTCCACCGACTCGTTGCCAAAATCCCCAACAAACAGCACTAAATCAACACCCAGATGCTTGAGTGCAATGCCATCTTCTACTTCCCATTGGTCGTGAACATCTCCAACTACAGCAATTTTTAGGGTTATCGAATGAGTTTTCTGACTGGTCATGCCACTTTCCTTGCCGTCTATCTCCAGGATATGAAACTCAGCCGGATTTGGACATAATTTCAAGCGATCAACCGTCCACTATTTTTGGTAAAAACTACTATAATTAATCAACGAGATAACAATTTGTAACTTAGAGCAACCCCTAACTGTGTTTACGACTGCACTAGCTCAACGAGACAAAACCCAACCGGGCGAACTACCAATAGATTTATTTGCCGCTATTGAAAGTTTGAAAAAAGAACTCAACGCAGTGATCCTGGCGCATTATTATCAAGAACCAGATATTCAGGATATTGCAGATTTTATTGGCGATTCATTACAACTAGCGAAAGCGGCAGAAAAGACTAATGCTGATGCGATCGTCTTTGCTGGTGTTCACTTCATGGCAGAAACAGCAAAGATACTTAATCCCGATAAATTAGTACTTTTACCAGATTTGAACGCTGGTTGTTCTTTAGCGGATAGTTGTCCACCAGAGGCGTTTGCAGCTTTTAAAGCAGCGCATCCAAACCATTTGGTGGTGTCTTACATCAATTGCTCTGCTGAGATTAAAGCAATGAGCGACATTATTTGCACTAGTTCTAACGCTGTCAAAATTGTACAGCAAATACCAACAGATCAACCGATTATTTTTGCTCCAGATCGGAATTTGGGGCGCTACGTTATGGAACAGACCAGACGAGATTTGTTGCTGTGGCAAGGTAGCTGTGTTGTTCATGAAACCTTTTCCGAAAAGAAAATTGTCGAGTTAAAAATTGCCCACCCAGAAGCAGAGGCGATCGCCCATCCAGAATGTGAAGCTAGTGTATTGCGCCACGCCAGCTTTATTGGCTCCACAGCCGCTTTACTCAAGTATTGTCAAAGCAGCCCTACTAAAGAATTTATCGTGGCAACGGAGCCTGGAATCATTCACCAAATGCAAAAACTCGCTCCTGACAAGCGTTTTATTCCCGCCCCACCGATAAATAACTGTGCTTGTAACGAATGTCCATTTATGCGTTTAAACACCCTAGAAAAGCTCTACTGGGCAATGAAAAATCGCACTCCCGAAATCACTATGTCAGAAGATATCCGCCTAGCTGCACTCCGACCAATGCAACGAATGCTGGAGTTAAGCTAATCCCACCCCTAAAAGGGGACGGGATTTCACGTTAACGGTTGACGGTTGACGGTTGACGGTTAACAGTTAACAGTCATCAGTAACGGAGCCGCAGTTATTTTTGCTAACTACTTGCCAAGTATAAAAGCTAATGGTAGGATGTAAAATCGTGAGACAAATGGGTCGGTGTCCGAGTGGTTAATGGAGACGGACTGTAAATCCGTTGGCTAGCGCCTACGCTGGTTCAAATCCAGCCCGGCCCACTTCTTACGAACTAATTAAGTTATAATGGCTGGGTGATAATAAAACTCCCCATCTTTATAGCTTAAAAAAAAGTAAAATTTTGCCCGTGTGGCTCAGTGGTAGAGCACACCCTTGGTAAGGGTGAGGTCACGAGTTCAATCCTCGTCACGGGCTTTGTATTTTTGAAACAAGATTCAGAAGCCATAATTGAGCATCATTATAAGCTCTTCTGTTCAGAGACGGTTCGGAATCTACCATTCTCTTGAATATGAATCAATCGTTACATAGAAATAATAATAATTTATGAACGACAACTGAGAAATCTGTCCTCCCTATTTGGAATGAGCTGGCGATTCAATGATTCTTAACCTTTGATTGACTTAAAGATAGATCCAGGAATTCGTCTAATTCGATACAATTTATAAGCAGAGAGAGCCAAGGAGAACGAAGGTGGTCTTATTAAAAGGCTTTGAGATTGAGATGTACACCGGCACGCCTCAAGGTGAAATAATTGGTCTCTCCGACAAAATTGTTGCCGCTTTGGATGGATTTGTACGAGAACCAGATAGCCGCAACGTCGAATACATCACCGAGCCACTCGCTAATTACGAGAATTTATTATGTGCCTTGCTACGTCCCCGGCGCAAGTTGCGAAACTACCTCGATCGCTTGGGCAATTACACCCTAATACCGGGGAGTACTATGTCTTTAGGTGGGAGCGATCGCTTTTTGCGTTCCGATCCAGCTAACCCCTATCATGACTACATTGAACAAACCTACGGCACAAAAGTAGTCACCGCTAGCGTACACATAAATGTAGGCATTAGCGACCCAGAAATATTAATGCGGGCGTGTCGGGTAATTCGCTTAGAAGCGCCTTTATTCCTTGCTCTGAGCGCCTCATCTCCGTTTTTGGATGGCAAAGCTACTGGCTATCACTCCACCCGTTGGGGTCTCTTCCCGCAAACCCCTAGCCATGTGCCGTTATTTACCAGCCACGCCCATCATATTCAATGGGTGGAAGATCAGCTTGCTGCTGGAACAATGCAAAATGTGCGGCATTTATGGGCATCAGTGCGACCAAATGGCGATCGCCGTCCCTACGATCTCAATCGGCTAGAACTGCGAATTTGCGATTTAGTCACAGATCCCATTGCCTTGCTAGCAATTAGTGCCTTATTAGAAGCGCGCTTGTTGCAAATAATCGAAAATCCCAGCATCGATCCATTAACTCAAAGTACCTTTTCTCCTGAAGAACTTGTCACGCTGACTGCTGACAACGAAACTGCGGCGGCGACTTCTAGTCTTGATGCTCAACTGAGACATTGGCAAGATGGCAGAAGCATCACAGCCAGAGATTGGATTCACGAGATTTACCAAGATGTTTGGGCGATCGCTAAGCAACAAGGCTTTAGCTGTTTCCTTTCACCTTTGCACAAAATCCTCCGCGAAGGCAATGAAGCTCAACAATGGTTACAGTTACACGCAGTCGGTGTTGACAGCCAGCGCGTTATCACCCAAGCGATCATCGCCACCCAAGAACGCGAAATCGAACTCGAAAACAAATTGTGTTCCTCTCTCCTGGCCTAGGGGAGATGGGGAGACTTGTACAGAGTTTCCACTACGCTCAACTACCGCAAAGCCAAAGTAGCCGAAGTATGGGGAGAGAATTTCATCCCACCCAATGCCCCATTCCCAAATAAATCTACATAAAACTTAATATTTGTTGATTTTAGCCAGAAACCCTCTCAGGCACTGTTCGGAGAGGGTTTAAGCTTCGTTTTAAAAATCTAATCGATGGGGAATGCTTGATTATTATTAACAAAACCTATGAATAGCCTCTGCCTTTTGGTAGATTTTACATTGACAACAAATTGTTTTATACAACACGTAAATTATACGGATAATGCCTCAGGTAGTTTTAGTTAACCCCCAAATTCCTCCTAACACAGGTAATATTGCCCGTACTTGTGCAGCTACGGGTACGGAGTTACATTTGGTGGGTCCTTTGGGATTTGAAATTAGCGATCGCTACCTCAAAAGAGCTGGCTTAGATTACTGGCCTTACGTCAAACTCCACTATCACGAATCGTTAGAAGCCTTTAAAATCGTACATCATGACCGTGGAGGCAGATGGTTAGGTTATACCGTAGGTGGAAATTTTAATTATGTCAGCTTTCAATTTCAAGCTGATGATTGGCTGCTGTTTGGTAGTGAAACTACTGGCTTACCACCAACAGTTTTGTCAGATTGTGATGCTACGTTGTATATTCCTATGAGCCAACCTGGGGTTCGTAGCTTGAATCTGTCAGTTAGTGTGGCAATTGGCTTGTTTGAAACTCGTCGTCAATTAGGCTATTTAAAATAGCTGTTTACTTAAATTACCTAAATATATACACTTAGGTAATTTCGATCAATCAATTGACAAGGAGGATTTTTGAGGCTGAAAACTTTCCTTGTTACTGCAAAATAAATGTAAAAAAATACACCGTAAATTTTATTTTTTGCTCAATTGTAGTGGAAGATACTTACAACTATGGGAAGATTGTTATAAGAAATTTGTATATAAAATTCGGGATAATGCCAAATTTGAATGATAGATTTTGATGAATTTGAAGCATCACATCTTGAGTTAGAAAAAGGCTGAAAGTCACTAATAAAAGACATTTGAGCCATTTTTACTCGAATAATTCCAGAAAGCAGCCCAAAACTAGCAAATAGATCATACGGTTGTTTTTTAGGGAATAATCAACGTAAAGTCTCGTGTTGAGGAAGACTGATGATGTAGAAATATCTTGAATATATCTACAAAAGGGGGCATAACTTTTCCAGTAGTCGCAGCAATTTAATTTTCGCAGCGATGACGGACTTGACAAATAGTTTGTCTAGTCCCCGCGATTGACGCAAGACAGACGCGGATAACGGCAAAGAAAAAACGTCCTAAATGGTTGGTGTAAGGAGTGGTTCGGACAAGTAAACAGAGCAAGCTTAAAGTTTTGCTAATACATGTGAACTTGTCTAAATCAGAGAAGCAGGTTAATCTTGCGTAAGCATCTCTGGTGAATGCGATCTCGATCTATCGTCCGTTGCGATCTAAATCATTGACTAGTATGCAATTGAAAAGATCGAGATCAGTTAAGCGCTAGTGATCATAGGAGGTCGTCTTTGAAACGAGCATTGAAAAAGAGAGTAAAAGCTGTGTTGAACAATAACCCTAGCAGCGATGATGCCCCGGTAGAACAACTAAATTTGATTAACCCAAAAGTGAACCGCCGGGTGCGGACTAAAGCCGCAATGATTGGCTTGGCAATCTCTATGGGAGCAACCAGTCTTTTGGTGACTCGACAAAGCGATCAAGCCCAAGCAGCGGTGCCAGTAGGCAGCCAAAAGGCAACCTCAACGATTCCTGCTGTTCGTGACACTGAGGTGAAATTCGCCTCCACCAAGCTGGAGTCCCAAGCAGTCTCATTAGCGAGTGTGCCTGAGAATCCTGTTATCGTGGAACCAACAGCAGTTTCACAAGTGCCTGGGCTTGAAGCTAAATGGCAAGTTGCGGCAAGTGGAATGTCTTTGCAAGTTCCTGCATCACAAACCTTTTCCCAAGCAACACCAGTTAATCAAAATCCAACTTTGAAGCCCCAAGTAGCAGAGGAATTGAACAATACCTCTGGTGAGACTACTTTTCCGACGGTAAACAAGCTATCTAACTCTGGTACTAATGGTTACGGTAGTGCAAATGCATCACAAAATGTTCTACCACAAACAGTCGCAACATCTGGGACAGCCAGCAGCGAAATAAATGCACAACTTAAGGCGCAACAAGAGTTTGCACTTAATCGCTTACAAGAAAAATCTAACCGTTTAAGAAAAAGTCTGGCACAGTTGCGGTCTGGGGATACCAAAGATTTATCACAAACTGGTAGTAGTGAATTGGCGCAGCCAACGACTGTAGTTGAGAAAACTGTATTAGCTCAGTCAGAGATTTCTGGCGATGCAAGCAAAGCCAATCTCATATCGAAGTTAAAACAGAAGACACAGGCAAGTGAAGTTGTACCAGCTACACCAACCTTGATCGCCTCCTCGACTCGAACAGCTTACGAAGTTAAGCCGGGAGATACATTAGCAGCGATCGCTACCAGATACAAAACATCAGTATCAGAATTAGTTAAGGCAAATAACCTCAATAATCCTAATCAACTCCAAATCAGTCAAAAACTGATTATTCCTACTGCTCAAGTTGGGGTAACTGTACCCACTAACCCCAGTTTTGTAGAGTCGGGCAATACTCCAAAAGTATCGACTTCGCCTGTAAGCATTGGTAGTGCTAACTCTTATCTACCTAATTCACAATCCTCAACTATTGCTGACAACAGTAGCATTACCGTCCCTGCACCAGTAACTGCTCAGATTCCAGCAAAAAATAGTGCAAGCAACTTGCAAACAGCACCTTCCACTGCAAAATATTATGGGGTCGGTGGTGAAATTCCAGTGCCACAACCTTTTGGCCAAATGGAAGAGCCTAAAACACCAACAAGTACACTAGCAAAGGTAAATAATAACAATAACGACCGTTTGCGTGGCTTACAAGCAGAAATACAGAGATTACAGCAGAAATATCGCGCTCAACAGTCTGGGAACTTAGCTGTACCAGTCGCAGCTAGTGAAACTAATAATGCTGCGATGCTCACTCCTGTTTCTAGTCCCAATAACTTCGCTGTACCCAGTGCTGTAGTTCGACCCAATAATGTAGCGATACCAATTGCAGTTCCTACACCTATTAGAGCTAACTATAGTACTCAACCAATTAAGTCCCAATTCCGTGCTACTGTAAGCCCTAACGAGGCAGTAAACCCAGAATTCTTGCCTAATCTAGGATCTGCTAGTCAATGGACTCCCTCTAGCACCTCATCTGCCACAAAGATTGCAACGCCTTCTGGAAGAGTAAATCCCTCCAACTCCTTAGGAAAGATCCACAGAAACACAATTTCTCCACAAACAGTACCACCTTTGGCAGCAGTGGATCAATATCTACCCAGAACGATTGACCAACTTACACCTCCTCCATCTAGCTCATCCTTAGCTTATGCATGGCCGACGAAAGGGACTCTTACCTCTGGCTTTGGTATGCGCTGGGGAAGACCTCACAAAGGAATTGATATTGCTAACTCCACAGGCACACCAGTGGCTTCTTCAGCTCAGGGTGTTGTGGAAAAAGCTGGTTGGAACAGCGGTGGTTATGGCAACGTTGTAGATATCCGCCATCCTGATGGTAGCTTGACTCGCTATGCTCATAACAGTAAGATTCTGGTGCAACCTGGTCAGCAGGTAAATCAGGGAGAAACAATCGCTTTAATGGGTACTACAGGTCACAGTACTGGTCCACATTGCCATTTTGAAATTCATCCATCAGGTAAGGGTGCTGTTAACCCAATAGCTTTCTTACCGGAACGCCTGTAATTCTTGATTATTTGTATGTAACTGAATTATTGCTTTGTTAATTGAGGGAGTTTATCTCCCTCTTTTGCTTTTTGGAACTTCCAAAAATAAATTATGCAAATTTATTTTAGTCAAGATTGGTGGCTTTTAAGAAAGCGTCTGCTGCCATTATTATGTGTAATATCCTTCGTTGCAGTATTGCTACTTAACAGCTTTGCCCCTGTTGTTGCCCAACTACCTCCTCAATCTCGTGAAGAAATTCGGGCGGTATGGCTCAGTGGTAACGATTTTAGCGTTTTCCGAAATCGTTCCAAGGTGCAAGCAGCGATGAGCCAACTGCGGGAATTAAACTTTAACACTGTTTATCCAGTAGTCTGGAACGATGGTTATACACATTACCCAAGCGCCATCATGCAAAAAATGGGTATTCCCTTCTTCTTCAAGGGAACAGATGGACAAGATGTGATTGCAGATATTATCAGCCAAGCCCGCAGAGAAGGGCTACTAGCAATACCCTGGTTTGAATTTGGTTTCATGGTTCCCCTAACTTCAGAACTCGCATCCCAGCATCCAGATTGGCTGACACAAAAGCACGATGGGACTCAAACTTCAATTAGTGCTGCGGGTGAAGTAGCGTGGTTGAATCCCTTTCACCCCGAAGTGCAAAAGTTTATCACCGAACTCGTGATGGAAGTCATTACTCAATACGATGCTGATGGCGTTCAATTTGACGATCATACGAGTTTACCTGTGGATTTTGGTTACGATAAGTACACAATTAGTCTATATACTCAAGAAACTGGGAATCCTCCTCCACCTAATCCCCAAGCTACAGCATGGAAAAAATGGCGGGCGGATAAAATCACTGCATTCATGGTAGACCTTTCCCAAACCGTAAAAGCTCGAAAACCGAACGCTATCTTCTCAGTTTCTCCTGTTGATTCTGAATACGCTTATAAGGTGCAACTGCAAGACTGGCTCAACTGGGTACGGTTGGGTATTGTCGATGAGTTAGTTATGCAGGTGTACCGTAATGATTTGGCAAGTTTTATCGGTCAAATTACCCGCCCAGAAATTTTAGAAACCCAAAAAATCATCCCGACTGGTATCGGTATTTTAGCGGGGTTACGAAATCGCCCAGTTTCATTATCACAAATCCAACCCCAGGTACAAGCAGTACAACAACGCGGTTTAGGTATTGGCTTTTTCTACTACGAAAGTCTTTGGGATATCGCGGCTGAACCAGCAGCGCAACGCCAGTCAGCATTTGCGGCTCTTTTCCCAAACCCAGCATTGCGCGATATTTCTCAAAATACACCCCGCCAGCCAAGTTTTGATACCGTATCCCTGCCTTTATACACAAAACCTTCACTTGGTCAACGCGTTCGCGGCTATTTTTTGGAAATGGCGATCGCCAATGGTCAATCAAGACGTATATTATTAGATACAGGGTCAGCAGGGCTGCGAGTTCCCCAAGAATTTTTAGGTAATAGTCCAATCCGCAGAACAGGACAAAATATTAAGGAGGTATTAAGTGATGGTACTATCCTTGAGGGAGAATTAGTTTATGCTAACATCCGATTTGGTTTGCTTCCCGCCGCAGAACCTGTTCCGGTACAGGTTGTTACCAGTCGCCAATGTACTGCCCAAAAGCCTAATTGTTCAGCAAAGAGTGGTGTAAAATTTTCCGGTATTATCGGCGTCAACTATTTTGAAAAGTCACTTCTCTATAATCCATTGAGAAAATTACCAGGCAACCTGAGTAACGGATTTATTATCACGGGAAATGGTGGTAGTAACAATAATGGCAGCCTAATTCTCGGCTTAACTGCTGATAATCAAGCAGGTTTCAAAATGGCTCCCTGGAGTAAACAACCCGACATGAATGGTCTACCTGGTAACAGATGGGACTCTCGACTGAGTAAAGTTTGTTTAACTATTGCTGGGAGTTCTGCTAAAAATTCTTGTAATGGCACAATGATCGCTGATACTGGAACTATTAATGGTTTTACTGAATTCAAGTCAGCTTCCACAGCAGGTAAACTCAAACCAGGAATATTACGCTCAGCAAATGCTCTGAAAGTAGCAATTAATGGCATTTTTGATTACAGCCTGACACCAGGAACCCGCGACGGATTTAATCGCTGGAATTTGAGTATTTCGCCACAGTCAGAAGTTCCTATATTTGTAAATACTGGCATCGCCTTTTTTGATAAATACGATGTCCTCTTTGACCAAGTTAATGGAAGACAGGGTTTTCGCGGTCGGCGATAAGAAAAAAGTAAAGACTTGCTTCCTCACATAATGTTCAAAACTAGTGGTCTATCCCATTAATTTGGATGGTCATACATCTTTGTAGTCAGGACTTTAGTCCTTGATTTTTTCAGCACTAAAGTCCTTACTACAAGTTTAAAGGTTTGTTCCCATTGTTACGGGAGCGATCGCTAATTTTTCGCTAATGGTAAAAATGCTCTCAAAAGTCCTACTTGATGGATATAGAATTTTTACGACTTACCAGGGTAGCTATGACCCTAAACAGACATCAAATACAGAGACTAACAGCTTTTAATTGTACGGTTCTCAACTCAAATACTTTTGAAATCTTAGGGACTTTCAAGAAATAAAATATACAGCTAACAGAAATAATAATCTAAATTAGGATGTTATACGGAAAATTCTTGAGAACACCAAGGAATATACGGAAAAATTCGGTATAATACCCAATTATCCAACAGACTTGTCCGAACATCTTAATCGCAGTTAAGCGTTCACAGACGGCACGACAACTGTTTCGCAAGCTACTGGGGTTTAATATGCTTGTCTTATAAGGGAGCAGTAAGCACATGGAAAAGATCGCGATCGTGAAATGGAGAATTTTGGAGTCGGAAACGTCCCGGATACTGAAATTGCTACCGGAGCTGGCCGAGAAGACCAGATCGGAGGAAGGCAACATTTCCTACACGATTTATCAGTCGGAAAGCGATCCTTGCGAACTCATTCTTTGCGAACACTACACTGACACTGCTGCCGCAGAATCTCACAAGCGATCGGAACACTATAAAAAAATTGTCGCAGAAGAGATCATCCCCCATCTTGAAGCCCGCGAGGTGATATTGGTGAAGAAGCTTGTTTAAAGCTCTGTCCCGAACCGAACCAAACAACCGTACTAAGGAAAAGTTATGTCAAAGAAGATTCTCATTATCGTATCGAACGCGTGCGTTATTGGTCCGAACAACCGAAGGACGGGAAATTTTCTGCCAGAGGTTGCACATCCCTATGCTGAATTCGACAGAGCAAAATACCAAATTGATTTCGCAAGTCTCACCGGAGATACGCCGTTTCTGGATGCGCTCAATCTTGCTGACGACCCTGACAACCTAGCCTTCTTAGTAGGAAAAGGGTGGGCCTCAATGCAGAAAGCGAAGAAGCTCTCAGACGTGGAGGTCAGCCAGTACGATGCCATCTTTATGCCTGGCGGTTTGGCACCAATGGTCGATATGCCTGAACATCCACTTCTCAAAAAGGTTGTGAAAGAGACATACGAGCGGGGCGCTGTTGTTGGGGCCGTTTGTCACGGTCCAGCCTCGTTACTGAACGTTAAGTTGAGCAACGACACTCTCCTGCTCGCCGGGAAGAATATCAGTTCATTTACGAACGACGAGGAAGAAAACTACGCAAAAGCTGATGTGCCTTTCGAGTTAGAAACGGCGCTCACCAAACAAGGCGCACTCTTCCACAAGACGGCACCCTGGCAGGCATTCAGCATCGCCGATGGAAATCTCGTCACCGGACAGAATCCTGCTTCTGCCAAAGGTGTCGCAGAGAAGATGATCGCGCTCTTAGAGTCTGCTTGAGGCAGCATCATTAAGACGGTGCTCGGTCGCTGCATAACAATTGCGGTGCAACGGATTGATAGTGATAACGGCGTATCATATTAACTGATATTTTTATTTGTATAGCAATCCTAAATGAGTTGTGAAAATGCACGATGTCTAGATTTCTGACTTCTTCGAGAAGTCGGGTATCTAATTTTTCAGGAATGATTTAGGATTGCTATATTAACCAATTTCCAACATAGAAAAAAAGTTTTGGTTGATACTATTTATATCGTCTGCGATACTTTCACCAGCAAAATACATTAGCCATCTCCTACAACTGATTCTAATTGTTGAGACAGTAAATGTGTGTCTCTTGATGTTAAAGCAGGTAAATACACTGTAAATTGACTACCTCTGCTTACCTGACTGTAAAGATTGACAAAACCACCGTGATTCTTAATAATGCTCAATGCCGTGGAAAGTCCTAAACCTGTACCTTTTCCTACCTCTTTTGTAGTGAAAAATGGTTCAAAAATCCTTTGTTGGACTTCCGACGACATCCCCATACCAGTATCCGTTACCACGATCGCAATATAAGAACCCACTTTGGCAGCAAAATTAATCTGGGCACAATATTTACCAATTACAAAATTTTCCGCCGCAATCCTCAAGATACCGCCATTAGGCATGGCATCACGGGCGTTGAACACTAAATTCATCAGTACTTGATACAATTGAGTTGTGTCTCCACGGACGCACCAAAGATTTTTGGCAATATCTATCTGGCAGATAATATCTTTGGGGAATGTTTGAGCGATAATTTGCTCAATTTCTGCGATTACAGGCTGAATTTGAACAATTGTCCCTTTGCTTTCGATATCGGGTGTAAAGGATAAGATTTGTTTGAGTAAATTAGCACCACGTTTAACATTCTTTTCTAAGGTTTGTAGTACTTTCTGGCTCTGGGAGTCCGGTAATTTCTTCTGCAACAGTTGAACTGACATTAAAATTGGCGATAGTATATTGTTGAGATCGTGGACGATACCACTAGCTAAAGTACCAATGCTCTCCAAACGTTGCGATCGCCAAAGTTGAGCTTGTAATTCTTTCTGCTCTGTAATTTCAGTGTTCACACTCAAAATCGATTTGGGTTGTCCATTCTCATGTCGTAACAATATCCACCGACTTTCAACGATAATTTCCTGACCTTCTTTTGTCAGTTGATGCAACTCACCCCACCACTCACCAGTATTCATCACCTTTAAGTAAGCATCTTCTAGCTGTGGTGAACTTTCTTTATACAAAAGTTGCAAAATATTCTTACCTACAACTTCTTCCAATTTCCAACCGTAAAGACTCTGGGCACCTTTATTCCAAAATAAAATATGATTGTGGATATTTCGCACTACAATGGCATCCTTGGCTACATCCACCAACAACTGTTGTTCGCGAATTTTCTGTTCTGCTTGCTGAAGTCGCCTGATATAACGCCACAACAAGTCATACAATAATGCCACAAATACTAAATCCACAACAATAACTGCAACAAATGTAACTATGGCTTTTTCAGAAGTTAGTTGTGACTCCTCCATCTGTTGCTGTAATAAATTTTGCTCTTTTTTTAAAGAGTCGTGAATCAGCTGTTGAATCTCTTTGCTGATTTCCTTGTCTTTATCAGACAAAATTAGCTGTCGAGTTGCCTCTAATCCTTGGTTTTGTCTTAAATCAACTTCTTGTTGGAGGATGTTCTGTCTGTTGGCAATTTTTTGCTCCAATAAAGAAAACCACTGTTGATTTTGATGGTTATTTGCAGTTAAATTGCTGAGAATTTTGATATTTTCATCGATTTTTTGATCTGCCTGAAGATAAGTTTGCAGGTAGTCTATATCAGAGGTAATTAAGTAATTACGTTGTGCAGTTTCAGTATCTTGCAGTGTCTCTCGTATACTTTCAAGTTGATTAATAACTTCCTGAGACTCTGCCATCCATTGTTTGTGATGAATCAGCTTAATAGTGTTATCAAAAGAGACTAAAGTATTAGTAAATACAACTGCCAATGCCAAGATAAATATCGCTTTGTGCTTTTGGACTCTAGACCATTTTTTTATCATGCGATCGCCCTTTTTTGCCGCTGACGCCCTCCATTAGTTAAGAGTAAAGACCGAAAAAAAATACTGAAAATATTGGAACAAATTTGACAACACGGATAATAAAATACAATCTGTTAAAGTGCTAAATATCTTGATTTTGCGGATAATTATCTATACATAATACTCACAAATAAAACCGCTAATTTTTAATATAAATTAATTTTTGTCATTAGCCCTTTACACTAATGATTAATGACACGCCTGAGTACTCACAGTGCAATATTTCTGTGGGTAACAATTAGATTATTCTGCAAAAGCTTGACATGTTTCACCAAGTATGTTGATAATTATAGTTTGTGGAAACTTTACCTCATAATATAAACGCTTGGCTAACGTAATTGTCATAGGTGCCCAGTGGGGCGATGAAGGAAAAGGTAAAATAACAGATTTACTCAGCCGTTCGGCAGATGTTGTGGTACGTTACCAAGGGGGTGTCAATGCTGGACACACAATTGTAGTCAAAGGTCAGACCTTTAAATTACACTTGATTCCCTCTGGTATTTTGTATCCAAATACCGATTGCATTATCGGCACTGGAACAGTCATCGACCCACAGATATTGATAGCAGAACTGGATCAACTAAAAGAATTAAATATTTCCACTGACCACCTGCTGATATCTGAGACCGCTCACGTAACGATGCCTTATCATCGATTGATTGACCAAGCATCAGAAGAACGACGTGGAAGCCATAAGATCGGCACTACAGGTCGGGGTATTGGTCCGACTTATGCTGATAAATCTGAACGTACAGGTATTCGGATTTTGGATTTGATGGACTCCGATGGACTACGCGAGCAGTTGGAGTGGACGATTAATTATAAAAACACCATTTTAGAAAAGCTTTACAACTTACCGCCTCTAAATCCACAAGAGGTTATTGAAGAATATCTAGGGTATGCAGAACGCTTGCGACCTTACGTCATTGATACATCATTGAAAATATATGATGCAGTTCTGCGACGGCGCAATATTCTATTTGAAGGCGCACAAGGTACACTCCTAGACTTAGATCACGGAACTTATCCTTATGTTACCTCCTCTAACCCAGTAGCCGGGGGGGCTTGCGTTGGTACAGGGCTAGGACCGACAATGATAGATCGGGTAATTGGGGTGTCAAAAGCTTATACCACACGAGTGGGAGAGGGACCATTTCCCACTGAACTGCATGGAGAATTGGGAGAATTGTTGTGCGATCGCGGTGCCGAATTTGGCACAACCACCGGACGCAAACGGCGTTGCGGTTGGTTTGATGCCGTAATTGGTCGTTATGCCGTCCGGATTAACGGTATGGATTGTATGGCACTCACTAAACTAGATGTCCTCGATGAATTAGAAGAAATCCAAGTTTGTGTCGCCTATGAAATAGATGGCCAACGCAGCGAACACTTCCCCACTAGTTCCCGTCAATTTGCTAGATGTCGCCCCATCTACAAAACCTTACCGGGATGGCAAGTGTCAACAAGTCACTGCCGCACCCTGGAAGAATTGCCACAGCAAGCGCTGGATTATCTAAAATTCTTAGCAGAATTGATGAAAGTCCCGATCGCGATCGTTTCACTCGGAGCAAGCCGCGATCAAACGATAATCGTAGAAGACCCCATCCACGGTCCCAAACGGGCTTTATTGCACGCCGACGGTACACCTGCTACCTTGCTAAGTGCTTAGTCAGTGCTGAGTGGGGAGTGGGGAGATGAGGGAGACAAGGGGACAAGGAGATAAACAAAACTCTAACTCTTAACTCAGCACTCAGCGCTTTTTTACCCCATACCCAATAACAAAGGATAATTAACAACTTCTATGGCTATTACAGTCGAATGTCAAAAGCGACCAGAAGGTAGCAAGCCCAGAGCTTTGCGCCGTTCTGGAGAAATACCGGCAAATTTATATGGTCACAAAGGTACAGAATCAATCTCTTTGACCATTAACGCCAAAACTGTTGAACGCTTGCTCAAAAGAGCTTCAGTCAATAACACCTTGATTGATTTAAGCATTACTGATGTACCTTGGCGGGGGAAAGCCCTGCTGCGGGAACTTCAGATTCATCCTGCAAAAGGTACACCTTACCACCTCAGCTTTTTTGCGGTTGCAGGTCATGGCGACACCACTGTAGAAGTACGGTTGCGTTTTGTGGGAACTGCTGTTGGTGTTAAACAAGATGGTGGTGTGTTAGACACCGTAATCACCGAATTGCAAGTAAGTTGCGCGCCTGAAAACATCCCAGATGTCATTGAAATCGATGTCTCTAACCTACAAATTGGAGACAGCTTGCATATCAGTGATATACCCTTTGCTGAAGGCGTAACGCCTCTGGCTGAATTGGAGCGACTTGTTGTCAGCGTTTTACCACCACAGATTAACGCTGATGCTGAGACGGAAGCTGAGACAGCATCGTAAGCAAAGAGTGGTAAGTTAGGAACTTCCAGGTAATAAATTATTCAATCTTGTGGGGTGGGCATCTTGCCTACCCTTGGTTAATGGGCGGGCGAGACGCCTATCCCATAATACATATTTGGATATTCTTTTATTTCTCAGTTCCTTAAAAGTTAGGAGTAAATACGCGATTAATCGCCTATGCACACGAGTTAGGAGTTCCTATCATTCCTTGGGCTCTTCTGCTCCCTAGCTCGAAACTCAATTAGTAAACTATGTAATAATTTTTGATGTTACCGGGGGGAAACTCCTGGTTTTTTTGTATTTGAACCGCCGAGGCCAAAAGATGACAGAAGTCAGTCTTCCAGCTTTAATTGAGCAAATGTTGCAGCCGGAATTTTATCCCCATGAGGTAACAGAATCTATTCAACTGATTCAAACTCACGTTTCTTATGTGCTACTAACCGGGGATTATGCCTATAAGCTGAAAAAACCAGTTAATTTTGGCTTCTTGGACTTTTCGACTTTAGAGAAGCGGCAGCATTTTTGTCAGGAAGAGTTGCGGTTGAATCAGCGGGGAGCAGGTGAACTATATTTAGAAGTTTTAGCGATCGCTCTGGTAGGAGAACAATATAAACTAGGGAATACTGGAGAGCCAGTAGAATATGTGCTGAAGATGCGCCAGTTTCCCCAAGACGCACTATTAAGCACACTTTTTGAACAAGGTAAGTTAAATGAGAAACACCTAGATGCTTTGGGACGGGTGGTGGCTCAATACCATGCTCAAGCTGAAACGAATTATTATATTCGGGGTTTTGGTGAAGTGCCAAATGTCCGGGCTGCTTTTGACGAGAATTATGAACAATCTGAAAACTATATCGGTGGTCCCCAAACTCAGGCACAGTTTATAGAAACAAAGCAATATACAGATAAGTTTTTTGCAGAACGTCAAGATTTATTCGCTAGCAGAATTCAAAACGACTATATTCGTGAATGTCACGGCGATTTACACCTGAGAAATATTGCGCTGTGGCACGATAAAATCTTGCTGTTTGATTGCATTGAGTTTAATGAGTTGTTTCGCTTTGTGGATGTTATGTACGATGTCGCGTTCACGGTGATGGATTTAGAAGCCCGCCAACGCCAAGACTTGGGTAATGCGTTTTTGAATTCTTACATTGAGCAAACTGGAGACTGGGAAGGTTTACAGATATTACCTTTGTATTTAAGCCGTCAAGCTTATGTCCGGGCAAAGGTAACTTCATTTTTGCTAGACGATCCGAGTGTACCTGCGACAGAGAAGGAAGAAGCGACAAAAACCGCTGGTGATTATTACAAACAGGCTTGGGAGTACACTAAACCAAAGCAAGGACAACTAATTTTGATGTCAGGGTTGTCTGGTTCTGGTAAGAGTACAACAGCCAGGCTTTTAGCTCGTCAACTAGGAGCAATTCACCTGCGTTCAGATGCAGTACGGAAGCATTTAGGGGGAATTCCGCTGTGGGAGAAAGGTGGCGATGATTTGTATACACCGGAAATGACCGAAAAAACTTATACACGGTTGCTGTCATTGGGGATTATACTGGCTAATCAAGGTTTTTCAGTAATTTTAGATGCCAAATATGACAAACAACAGTTGCGCCAAGAAGCGATCGCCCAAGCGAAAAAACACCAACTTCCGCTACAAATTATTCAATGCACAGCACCGCTAGAAGTTTTACA
Source organism: Nostoc sp. C117 (assembly GCF_043099735.1). Classification (NCBI taxonomy): domain Bacteria; kingdom Bacillati; phylum Cyanobacteriota; class Cyanophyceae; order Nostocales; family Nostocaceae; genus Nostoc; species Nostoc sp. C117. The sequence goes on along the minus strand of NZ_CP170991.1, from coordinate 6,337,194 downwards.
AGACCGTCTGAATAAACGTACTGGTGATATCGCCGATGCCACCGCCGATTTATTAGACTCACAACTCAAACAAGCTGAAGCCTTCACTGAAGAAGAACAATCTTACATCAAGATTTTAGATACAACTCAATCACGAGAAGCACAATTAAAAGCAGTAATTCCCCAATAGCTTTTTTAGTTTATGGCAGACAAAAAAAACGACTTTTTCACGATTTCTCCCAGCTTCTTTTCTCAACTTTTATTTGGGGCATTTCTAACGTTTATATTAATCATGACTGGCTCGGCACCAGCCCTGAGCATCTTCTTAGGGATTATGGGCGGTTTTATTTTAAGTGGAATTACCAATGCAACTAATAATAGCCCCCAAGCCCCAACTGTAGCCTCCTCTGATGGCGTCGATGCCGGATTGAAATACTGGTTATTTTTCATGCTTGGCTTTGTATATTTGGGATATCCTGCACCCATGAGTATCTTGCTAGGTGGAATAGGCGCTTTAGGTGGAGGTTGGATTACTGCTTGGTGGGGAAGCAAGGAAGAAACTAAAACTCAATTACAAGTTGAAGAGTCTCAAGAAGGCGAAATTGAACAACCCAACGAGAGGATTAACAAACGGCAAACAAGAAGAACCACCCGCCGTTCCCGTCGCGCTCCTGGAAGTAGTTTCAATTTTAGATTTTGGCAAAGGTAGGAATTGGAAATTGGGCATTGGGTACAAGGGGCACAGGAGAAAGACTTTCTGTAAGGGAGTTTCTAATAAAAAACATCCAATTTTTCTTGTGGGGTGGACATCTTGTCCGCCCCAAGCCTTGGGCAATCGTCTCGCCCACCCCACAATCTTGGATAATTTATTTCTTGGTAATTAATAAATTCTCCTCATCCTCTATTCCCCATTATGTTTTTATATCTCTCGAAATTACTACCACTATTTTTTTATCCGCTAGGGCTAGCTTGCGTCAGTTTAGTCGTAGCATTAGTTACATTGTGGAAACGACCACGCCTTGCAGCGATCGCCATTTCTTTTGCACTAACTTTACTCCTCTTTTGCAGCAATGCTTGGATTGCTAAGTCACTGGTGCGATCGCTAGAATGGCAAAATCTTCCATATGCCGAAATACCCAAGGCAGAAGCAATGGTGGTTTTGGGTGGTGCAACTAAATCAGCTTCTCCTCCCAGACCTACTGTTGATTTGAGTGAATCAGGCGATCGCGTGATTTACGCCGCACAACTGTATCGCCAAAAAAAAGCGCCTATCATCATCCTCAGTGGTGGGCGTATCGATTGGCGTGGCAGTGGTTCACCAGAGTCGGCAGATATGGCAACAATACTCACATCTATTGGTATTCCATCTGAAGCCATTATCCAAGAACCAGACTCTCTGAACACTCATGAAAATGCTGTAAATGTCCGAAAAATTCTGGAAGCACGTGGTATTAAACAAGTCTTATTAATTACTTCGGCAATGCATATGCCGCGATCGCTGAAGATTTTCCAACGTCAAGGAATTAATGTTATTCCTACACCAACTGATTTTCTCGTTACTCAGGGTGAAATGCAAGAACTTGGCAGTACTCCCAAAGCCGCTATACTAAACTTATTACCTGATACTGATAACTTGCACCAATTTACCACAGCTTTAAAAGAGTATATTGGTTCTTTTGTCTATCGCTTACGCGGTTGGCTTTAATTAAATTATGTCTAAAAATTTACCCTATATTCTTCCATCGCCTCAGCCCCAAATTGAGGAAGCTTTTGCCGGTTACCAAACAACCCATCAGTTTTATCACGAAGTTCAGAAACGGGCAGAATTTCAGCATCATTGTGAATGGTATCATACCACAGCTGAGCGCAACCGCCAAGACTTACAAAAAATGCGCGGCGAACTGAATATTTTCCAGTGGTTTCGCCGCCGATGAATGATTTAGATGATTTCTAACTCATTTTCGCGTAAGTGGGCTTTAAACTTTTTACTAAACTGGACTAAAATCGGCAGATTAGCACTTACTGGTCTTTCTCGCCATTGGGTGGCAATACCTATTACATCGCCTTCTGTGCCTTTGATGTCAAAAGGCTGATTTCGATGTTCAGGATGATGATACACCACTACCGAATCTTTAACGCGGACGCGATCGCCAACTTTCATAACAACATTTACACCTAACATTTGCTTTTCCACAAGTATCTGCTACAAAATATATGATTAAACCGCCTAAAATTTGATTTAATCAGTTATTTCTTGACCCTTCATCGGTTTGCAACAGTGCATTTAACCCTCTTTACTCAGCCACGTTTTCAGCATCCGTCTCTACTTTTCTGAGTTTTTTGCCGCCTTAATGTTTATCGCTACCAGGCCACGTTTTACCCTAAAACCAGGGAAACGAAAAAAAATCAAGCGATATTCAGATGTCCTGACTGCTTTAACAAGAGATGCAACCTTTTTATCTTCACTCTAGGATGTTCCTTAGGTCAACTCTCTCACCAATTTTCACCCATAGCAAATGTTTAACTATTCCATATTGGTAATGAGTCGAGAGTGCGAATAATTGCGATCGCAGTCCAGAAAACAGTTTGACAATGGGCTAAAATTGAGCCAAGCTAACCAAACCAAAGCGTCATGACTGCGATCGTTAATGCAATTTCAGTTTCTTCTCCAGCAGGGCTTTGTGAGAAATCCGGGTGACGGGTTTTCAGTCATCAGCCATCAGTCAACAGTCATCAGGTAAATGTACAAATTAAATGCGTAACAACTTATCACTGGGAAATAGACAAAACCCAATCCTTTAAAAGTTGGTTTACTCGATCGGGTACTTCATCGTGGGGACAATGACCTGCTGTGAGAAAATGTTCTGTAAGTTCAGGATAATATTGACGAAACTTTTGAGAACGTTCTCTAGCATTCATCCAAGGATCGGCTTCTCCCCACAAGATTAATAAAGAACAAGTTAATTGCTTTAATAGCACATCAACTTTTTCTCCTTGAGGAGTGCTAAAAACTGAAACAAACACATCCATTGCACCTGGATCGAAAGCAGGGCGATAAATTTCTTCTACTAATTGGTCTGTAATCGCGCTCTTGTCAAGATAAACTTTCTCTAGGGTTTGACGAATTACCCAACGTTGTCGGACGTATTGAAATAAGAGAAATTGAGCTAAAGGTTGTTGAAAAATCCACTTAACCGAATCACCCATAAGTTTTTCTAAAGAAGAAAATTGTTTGGGTGGCTGAATTTGACTTTGTAAAGCTTCAGGTTCTGATGTAGGTTGGCTTTGGCTAAATGGCCCTGCACTATTGAGTAACACTAAACCAGTTGCACTGTCAGGACGTTGTGCTGCAACGCACAAACAGGCATACCCACCAAGAGAGTTACCTGCTAATACTGCTTTTTGACCAATCACTTCACTGATAAAATCTTCAAGTTGGTCGCGCCACAAGTCGCCACTATACTGCAATTTCGGTTTTGCCGATCGCCCAAATCCCAAAAGATCGATCGCAAATACTTCAAAATCTTGGCACAATCCTGTGATATTCTTGCGCCAGTGGTCTGTGGAAGCACCAAATCCATGTACCAAAAGCAAAGGCGGACGTTGCGTTTGCTTTTCTCCAGCACGCACATAGTAAACATTGTGCCCGCGCCACTGCCAATATTTACCAGGAATTGGGGTTGTAGAGAGGGCTGTAGTTACCTGCATGATTCAAAGAAGTGTTAAGTAGCTCTAATAATTGTAGGCTAGTGGGGAGTGAAGAGTAGTCCTTCTTGTCCATGCCCAATAACAAATGACAAACAAATTGATTACAGGTAAAACTAAACTACTAGGAGTCATTGGACATCCAATAGAACATTCGCTGTCGCCGGTGATGCATAATGCGGCGATAGCTCACTTGGGATTAGATTATGTTTATCTGCCTTTTCCCATAGCACCAGAAAATTTGGAGATGGCGATCGCAGGTTTCGCCGCTATTGGTGTTGTCGGCTTTAGTGTGACGATACCTCACAAACAAGCCATCATACCCCTACTTTCCGAAATTACCCCTCTTGCTCAAACTATTGGTGCAGTAAATACTGTTAGCCGCCAAAATAATCAATGGGTAGGCACAAATACAGATATAGAAGGATTTATCGCTCCTTTGCAGACAACATATAAACAAGATTGGAGTCAGAAAATAGCAGTGATTTTAGGCAATGGTGGCGCAGCCAGAGCAGTTGTTGCAGGTTGTCACCAGCTAGGTTTTGCCAAAATTTATGTGTTGGGGCGCAACGTGCAGAAATTACAAGCCTTTTGCAATAGTTGGAGTAATTCACCTATAAACGAAAATTTGCAAGTCGGTACATGGGATGAACTAGCAAACTTAATTCCTCAAGCTAATCTGCTGGTAAACACAACCCCCATAGGTATGTATCCCAAAGTTAATGAGTCGCCTTTGAGTGTAGAGGAAATAGCGAATTTACCAACAGGTGCGATCGCTTACGATCTAATATATATTCCTAAACCAACGCAATTTCTAGAGCTAGCACAAAAACAAGGTGCAATTGCGATCGATGGCTTAGAAATGCTCGTCCAACAAGGAGTAGCAGCATTAAAAATTTGGTTCCAGCAGGAAAATATACCTGTAGAAGTGATGCGCGAAGCATTGAGAAAGCATCTAGGTTATGCAACTACTTATAAAGCTACAGATACAACCATTTAGAAACACAAATGAAATCTGAGTTCAAAAATTATGAATAATATTATGTCCACCTAATCAATTATCAAAAAAATTTTCCTCGTCCCCGCATCCTCGGGTCAGTCTAAATGATAAGGGAAAATAAATTATCCAATATTGTGGGGTGGGCGACACGAGTGCCCAAGGCTTGCGGCGGACAAGATGTCCACCCCACAAGAAAAATTGGATGTTTTTTTATTTGTCAGTCGCTAAGTATTCAACCATACATGATATTACAACCACTCTCCACCCCGAAAACGCCAACGCAGAAATATAATTCGCATTAAGCTTTGAGAAGTAATAAAAACTGCTAACCAGACGACTGTATAGTGCAATAAAAAATCTCTTGGGGACAATTCTTCTTTGGGTAAAGGTATTGGTAAGAAGCCGAACAGTTTTATTCCGCAGAACACAAATATTAATTCCCAAATACCCGCTAAAAGTTGATAGATTGCCGGCCAATCTCTGTCCCAACGAAATTTTTGCAGATAATTATAAAGTACATCCCAACCTAACCCAAAAACAGCTACATAACCAAGTATCCAAAAATAAACGGAGTTAGCACCAGAACCAATCAAACCCATTGCAAAGGGCAAAGATACAAATACACCCACAGTTGCAAGTAAAAATAATCGAGTTTGCCAGCGGCCAAGTAAAGTTGGTGTCATAGGAGTATTGTTAGATTTTAGACTTTAAATATTTTCTCGGAGGAAAAATTCAAAATATAAAATTGGTTATGACGATGGTTTGAGTTGGTAATCAAATTTAGAATGATAATTTTTAATTGCATCCCAATTTATGACATCTTCTAACAAGGCTTGATAACCTACTGTATTGGGATGAAGTCCGTCATCACTCAAGCGTTTAATTCGCCAAGTTTCACCGCGTTCTATCCATTTCTCAAAAATATCTAAATAGGGAATTTGCCGTTTATTACAAGCAATGCGAGTTGCTTCTTTGTAACGGTACTGATCGACATGATTATAATAAAAACAATCTAAAAATGGCATTTTAGCTTCATCTACTGGCACCATGCCCACAAATAACACAGGACAGAGTTGTTGTGCTAAATCTAACAGAGAAGCAATTTCTTTTTCAAATACAGTAAAATCTGTGTAACTTCGACCATCGGGACGTGCTAAACGCGCTGAGTCATTTACGCCTACTGATAAAATAATCAAGTCAGGAACACGATTTCGCAGTTCACCGCGATGGCGAAATTCAACTTCTAGCCTTTGAGCTACTTGTTGCGTGCGATCGCCCCTGACCCCTAAATTATAAAGAACATGACCAGCACTATCCGGCAACATCCACCATCGCCGTAGTTGCTCAATCCAACCTCCTTTTTCCGGGTCGCCGAATCCATATATTAAGCTGTCCCCCAGTGCGACAATCTTCATTGGCTGAAAGTGATTTGGTGGTACAGACAGCTGCATTGAGGAAGATGCTGAAATTGTGTGCATTTAAGAACTATATTTTATATCTATTCAAGATTCTATACATTTCTATACCATACATGGCTATCTTTAAAGATCCAAGCATCTATAAGGTTTTTAGTTTTTGATGTGGTTGCAAGGTTAATATTGCCACAGTTGAGCCTTTAAGGCTGACAGTTGCGCCTTTGATACGGAAAATTACCGCTTTGAGGCTGACGGTTGCGCCTTTGATGCGGAAAATGAGTAATGCCACATCTGGCTGAGGTTCTGAGTTCTTATCCAAAACTACAGGATTTTGAGCAGCAACCATAACGTGTTTCCCCAACAACTGCACCAACAAATTAACTAGTCGATTTACACAAGCAGCGTGTTTTGTCCTAATAGGTGACATCTCAATAATCTCTCCCCGAATCAATTGCACCCGCCCATCTTCTTTCAAAATCCCCGACTCAATCATTTTATGATATTGGTCAACTGTGAATTTCTGTCTTAGCAATTACACAGACATCGCTACCTCAACTACTGCTTATCTTTTAATTATTCTCCAAAATAGGGATGAGGAAGTGAGTACACACGCGACAAATCGCATCTGTACAGAAATAGAGAATAAATATTATGATTATGCAATTCTTTTTTCAAAAAAAAGAAGACAAAGAGCGATCGCTTTAACTGTAATTTCTAAATTTCTTCCCGACTCTTGTACAGACGCGATTCATCGCGTCTCCCTTTTTCAAGCTAACACTGTTGAAATAGCTCTGCAAAACTTTTCGAGGCTGCTTCAGGTTTAGCAACGATCTCGACTATTTTATTGCGTGCTGCTGGTTGTAACAGCGCCTCTACACTAACTTGGGCAACTTTTTGCCGAGGAATGCTACCGTCAAACAGTGTATCAGCACTCTGCATGACGATAAAATCGGTATTGTCTTCATTCTTCAAACCTCCAGGTCGGACAATCGTATATGTAAGACCACTTTTCTGGATGTATTCTTCAGCTTGTTTTTTCCACACCAAAATCAGCCAAAACAAGTTCAGTGGATGGAAAAGCACAGAGGTACATAAAGAAGAAACAAAAACAAAATGCTCAATTCCCTTCGTCTTCGCAGCATCTACTAAATTTTTCGTCCCTTCAAAATCTACTTTATAGGGGCCAGTGGGGTCAAAGCTGGGTTTTGCGCCAGTGGCGCACAGTAAAACTGTGCTATCTCCCAATGCACCAGCCAGAGTTTCTGGTTGTAAGATATCCCCTACCACTAATTCAGCTTCTGGAGAGAGAATAGCCCTAGCTTTTTCAATATCCCTCACCAGGGCTATGACAGGGATATTCCGCGCTACCAACTCTTGAACGATTCGGCGACCTGTTTCACCCGTTGCCCCTGCTACAAATGCTTTCATGAGAAATGTTATCCTGGGAAACTATTATGTGCTTGTTTAGTTCTTTATTTTAGTGATTCTATGGAGCTGATAGCAGATTATTGAGGTTTCTGTCAAAATAGGACATTTGTGCGAAATAACCCAATTAAGCGGGGAATTATTAATATAGACAAACGCCAAAGTATACAGTGATGCATTTATGCTTTTAAGAAACGGCGAATTTCAATCCTTGGAAATAACAGAAACAGTTTTACCAGTAGCGACTAGCCAAGAAGAAGCAGAGGAAACATTAACTGAAGCAAATGTAGCAACCCTGACAAAATTTTACGGTCATTATCAAGACTGTATGGAAATGTTTGCTCCAGTAGAGAAGGTTGCTGAGCATCTCAATTCTCACAATTCATGGTTTTCCCGCTGTGCGGAACCGATGAAGGTACAAGAATTAGGGGAAAATGGCTATGCTCTGACAATTGGTCGTTTTGGTTCTTTTGGTTATGAAGTAGAACCAAAAATTGGTTTGGAATTATTACCTCCAGATGAGGGTATTTACCGCATCCGTACAATTCCCATTCCTGATTACCATCCGCCTGGTTATGACGTAGATTATCGAGCATCTCTGAAGTTAATAGAAAATGTGGGAACTGATATTTCTACTAGTATTGGGGAGGTGACGAGAGTTGAATGGGAGTTGGATTTAATCGTTTATTTACACTTTCCTAGATTTATTCAGCGATTACCCAAGTCTTTAATTCAATCTACAGGCGATCGCTTACTCAATCAAATCGTCCGCCAAGTCTCTCGTCGCTTAACTCGCAAAGTCCAAGAAGATTTTCACAAATCTTACCAAATACCCTTTCCCAAGAATTCTCACAAAAAGCGCTAACTCAACAGTCGTTTGTCATTTGTCATAAACTCATGACAAATGACAAACGACTAAGCTTTAGTGAGAAGTCTTTGGATAATTTGCACTCCAGTAAAAGCTTGCCAAGCAAAAACCCCCAGAAGCGTGAAATTCAACAAAATATGAGTTGCACGTGCCCAATTTGCTCCTTTTTGCATATAAGGAGACAAAGCCGCAGAAGACGCTATCAAACCCGTCATTCCCAATCCTGCTAGCAGGTGAGGTCCGACAAACAACTTACCATTATTGATGTAAGTGACAGCCATCCCTCCAATCGCACCTATCACCATCAAAGCTAGGAGTATAGACCCGATTTGGTAGTGTCTGAGGTTATATCTACCTTTAATCAGTTCTTTCTTTTCTTCTCCCTGAGCATTTCTGGTACGCTGTACTTGCAAGCCCAAATAGGCTGCATAAACTGAAAGTGCCAATAACCCCCACATAATCGCGGGATGAAAGAAGTTCAGCCAATATTTCACCGAAGCAGAAAGTTCCAAACTCATCGTGTCCTCGTCCAATTGTTAAATCTTCACAAAAATTAGCATAACTCGATTTTATGTGCTTAAAGTTGCACAATTTGAAGAAGAAGTCAGAATTGAGAATTTAGGACATTGGTTGTAAGCTGATGCGCGTCTAAAGTATATAAACACTCTTGATGGTCGTTGACTGTTAACTGTTGACTGTTGACGGGTTTTCAGTCATCAGTCATCAGGTAAATGTACAAATTAAATGCGTAACAGCTTACAAAAGACTCTCCTGGTTTCTTCATCCCCATCATTGCTTTGCGTCTTTGCGTCCCCGCATCCTCATTTTCCCCTCTTGCCAAAGTGCATAAACAATCTCAGACTAAATTTTGAGGCTAGAAGAATAAAACTTTCCTGGGTGGGATCTGAATCCATGACTGAAAACAACGATACTTTGCTGCTCAATGCTGCTAAAAATGGGGATATCAAAGGGCTGTGTGCGCTACTGGCTGCTGGTGCAAAGGTAGATGCGTGCGATCGCCAAGGTACCACAGCGTTAATGTTTGCTGCAAATTTAGGCTACACCGAAATTGTGCGATCGCTATTGGATGCTGGGGCAAATATTAATTTACCCAGAAAACTCTATGGTTTGACGGCTTTGATGTTGGCAGTCAGTGCCAAACAACTTGACATTGTGCAACTTTTAATATCTAAAGGTGCTGATGTAAATGCCAGTAATGAAGATGGCAGCACAGCTTTAATGGCAGCAGTACTCAAAGGTTATGTGGATATAGTAAAAGTTTTACTGGCTGCTGGTGCGGAAGTGGATATTGCTGACAAAGATGATGATACAGCTTTGAAACTGGCAGTTAAGCAGGGAAAAATAGAAGTTCTTGAAGCAATTCTCCAAACTGGTTTAGATGTCAATTTACCAGATGAGGAAGGTGAGACACCTTTAATGTTAGCGGCGGACTTGGGACATCTGCAAGTTGTGAAAGTATTGCTGGCGGCGGGGGCTGATCCGAAGGCGAAAAACGCGGATGGTGCAACTGCGTTATCAGCGGCGGTGGCGGCGGGACATAGGGCGATCGCCGAAGCTTTACTAGATGGAGGTGCAGAGATTAATCTTCAAGACCAAGATGGTGAAACAGCCTTACACCTTGCCGTTGTCGAGGGCTATGTTGATCTCGTGCAAGTCTTGCTTAACAAAGGTGCGGATGTCCAAATTAGAAACCATCTCGGCGATACGCCACTACTCGTAGCAGCATTGCAGGGACACAGCCAAATTGTCGAAGCACTGCTGCATTTTGGAGGAGATATTAATGGAAAAAACCTCGGTGAAGTACCTTTGACACTGGCTGCATCACAAGGGCACACTCAAACAGTGAAAGTCTTGCTAGACTATGGTGCTGATGTGAATATTCCAGCAGAGAATGGCAAAAGTGCTTTGATTAAGGCAACTGAACGCAACCACACAGAGATAATACATTTGCTGTTGGCAAAAGGGGCAGATGTGAATTTTCAAGACTCTGCAAGGGCAACAGCATTGATGTGGGCTGCTTCCGCAGGTTATGGAGAAATTGTGCAGTTATTACTCCAAGCTGGGGCAGATGTGAATTTGAAAAACCAAGGCGGTTATACTGCTTTGATGATTGCAGAATTTAATGGTTATCAAGATGTAGTGCGGAGTCTACAAAAAGCCGGGGCACAGGATTAACAATTCAAACCTCCTTGCCTTAATTAAGTGATAAATTTTAAACCTAAGAAAAGAGCCGCTACAGTTCCTGCTACAGAAATTTCACCTTGAATAATTTTCTCTAAAATTGATTCTATGGGAATTAATAGAATCTCGATTTCTTCGGTAATATCTAGTTGTTGCTCTCCAACTTTACTAACATTCTCTCCTAAAAATAAATGTATTTGATTGGTATCTTTGCTTGGCTTATCGTATAAAGTTCCGATTTTTCTAACTTCTTGGGCAATATAACCCGTTTCTTCGGTAAATTCTCTAATTGCTGCTACTTCGGCACTCTCTTTTGTTGGATCGAAATTCCCTGCTGGCAGTTCCAAAAAAAAATCACCTACGGCGTGTCTATATTGCCGGACAAAAATAATTTCTCTACTACTAGTAATAGGTAAAAGCATTGCAACGTCAGGCTTAATACTGACAAAATAATCATCAATAATTTTCCCATTGGGCAATTCTATTTCATCTTGTCTGACCTTATACCAGTAATGGTCTAAGACCATTTTTGATTTTAAAGTTTTCCATTTTTTTAAGTTACTCATAAATTCAGTAATTAAGAAAATAATGTATAAAAAATTTAGCGATCGCTCAATGAATGTAAAAAAGTATAACAGATGTATCCGATAATCTAAAATTTGAACTTACACTGGCTTTTGCATTAACATAATATGCATAAAAAATATGCAAATAAATGTAAATTTATTTACAGTCAACAAGAGATTTCCCTTGACTATTAGTCGGGGTACAACTGCACAAACAACGAATATCTGGGTGAGGATTTCCGAAGATGGAATCGAAGGCTGGGGGGAAGCATCGCCATTTGGTGTGGGTAATCATCGGCAATCAACTGATACAATCAAAAATGCCCTAGAGCAAGTTGTGCCGATGTTACAAGCATTCAATCCCTTGCAGCGGCAGGAAATTGAGCAAATTTTAATCCAAAACCAGATGCCTTCTGCTGGGAAAGCAGCCTTGGATATGGCACTGCACGATTGGCTCGGTAAACGCGTCGGATTACCCTTGTGGCAAATTTGCGGACTCGATCGCCACGCTATCGTCCCAACTTCTGTGACAATTGGCATTAATTCACCAGAAGGTGCGATCGCTAGAGCAAAAGATTGGTTAAAATTTACCGATGTTCGTCTTTTCAAAGTCAAGCTAGGTAACCCAGATGGCATCGAAGCAGATCAAAAAATGCTCTTAGCAGTGCGAGAAGCAGCACCAGAACCAGAATTTTTCGTTGATGCTAACGGGGGCTGGAGTTTAGAAGATGCGATCGCCATGTGCAATTGGCTAGCTGATTTAGGTATAAAGTATGTAGAACAGCCATTACCAAGAGGACAGGAAGAAAGTTTAACAAAACTCAAACAAAACTCTCCTCTGCCCATCTTTGTTGATGAAAGTTGTTTTACAAGCTCTGATATTCCCTATCTCGCAAACTACGTGGATGGTATTAATATCAAACTGATGAAATCAGGCGGACTAACCGAGGCAATACGAATGGTACATACAGCTCGAGCCTACGGTCTACAAGTAATGTTTGGTTGCTATTCTGACAGTTCGCTGGCTAATACAGCAGCAACACAGCTAGCACCACTAGCTGATTATTTAGATTTAGACAGTCACCTTAACTTAATTGATGACCCTTTTACAGGTGCATTGCTAAAACAAGGAAGAGTTTTGCCAAAGGATTTACCAGGTTTGGGAGTACAACATAGTGCGTCTAACACTTAATCAACGAATAGCTATTTTACTTCATGAGGGAATTAGAGGTTCTCACGGCAAAACAGGGCTAGCAATTTTACGTTACAGTGAAGCCCCCATCGTAGCAGTAATCGATCGCGAGTCTGCTGGTAAATCCCTACCAGAATTAACAGGTATCAAGCGTAATGTGCCGATTGTGGCATCTGTAGCCGCAGCCCTAGAATATCAACCAGAAGTCTTGGTAATAGGCATCGCCCCAGGAGGTGGCGCTTTACCGGATGATTACTGGCTGGAAATCAAAGACGCTCTAGAAGGTGGAATGTCCTTGGTAAATGGTTTACATACAGCAATGGCAAATATGCCAGAATTAAATGCACTGCTCAAACCAGGGCAACTAATTTGGGATGTGCGGAAAGAACCGTCTAATATTGGTGTTGCTAGTGGAATGGCACGTACACTTTTGTGTCGGCGGGTTTTGACAGTGGGAACCGACATGGCGATCGGTAAAATGTCAACTAGCCTAGAGTTACATTGGGCATCAAAACTGCGGGGGTGGAGTTCTAAATTCTTAGCCACAGGACAAACTGGGGTGATGTTGGAAGGAGACGGTGTAGCTTTAGATGCCGTGCGGGTAGACTTTGCTGCTGGTGCTGTGGAACAGATGGTTATGCGCTACGGCAAAAACTACGAGATCCTGCACATAGAAGGACAAGGTTCACTGTTACACCCTGGTTCAACCGCAACCCTACCGTTGATTCGTGGTTCTCAACCAACTCAACTAGTGTTGGCACATCGAGCTGGACAAGTTCATGTACGTAATCATCCACATGTATTAATTCCACCTTTACGTAAGGTAATCCAGCTTTATGAAACTATTGCTAGTGCTGGTGGTGCTTTTGGAACAGTACCTGTAGTGGGTATAGCTCTTAATACAGCCCATCTAGATGAATTTGCGGCTCATGAAGCGATCGCTCAAACCACAGCAGAAACAGGTCTACCTTGTACCGATGTAGTCCGTTTTGGTGCCGATGTGCTATTGGATGCGGTGATGAAAAATTAGGTTAGCTTGGGAGATGTGGGGAGTGTGGGGAGTGTGGGAGGTGTGGGAAGATGAAGAATGAAGCGGTCGAAATTAAAGAAGATGGAAGAAAAGGGAAAAAGTATTTTAGAACTCATGAGGATTTAGCCATTTATCGGCGTTGCTGATTGAAAGTATGAATTAGTCTCACGCAAAGGCGCAAAGGCGCAAAGAATCGTTATTTAGTTATATTGAAAAATGTCAATTCATACTCTGATTCAGCAACGCCATCATCCCATATTCAGCAACGCCGATAATTCCAACTCCTCTTTAAGAACCGGCCTTTGATGATTGAGTTCCTGCTGGTTTGGAACGCTCTTGTTGGTAAAAGCGGACAACTTTTTGCACATAGTCAGCAGTAAAGCCTTTGTTGCAGCCTGTATAGTTACCAGTCATCCACCAACAAGCAGCACCACGCACAGATGCAATTTCATTATAGTTGGTGGCGGCGAACTGATTGGTTAACTCACGGCGAGTAATACAGGATACAACTTGGCGGGCGATCGCGGGGCTGTTTTCAAACTGCGTCGGTGTTAGTTCTCGTTTGAGACAAGTTCTGGACCAGCCTTTGAGGGTTTCTGGTTGAACTTGCCATTGGCTGTAAAGTCCATCGTTGGGATTTTTTGTCTGCGGTGCAGCTTGTCGCAACGCTTCTACCATTGCCGCAACTTGGCGATCGGAAACCTGCTGCTGTGCTTGAGCCAATAATGGTAATAGTCCGAAGCTAAAAATAACTCCACCGAGTACTAATGTTATAGGATTTTTAATCATCAATTTGGAATTATTTTAGATATTACGATGTATCATATTATATTTTTACAGTCATCAATCCTTTGTAGAGACGGCGATTTATCGCGTCTCTTGCCTTAACCAAAACATATTGCCAACTAAAAACTCACGAAGTAATTTTATTTTTACTATGCAAATAGCCAAACGCGATGATTGGAAAACAGAACCTATGCCTTCTGAGTCCACAAATATAACTGTAGAAAAAGTTTACTCACAGCAAGAGTTTGACCGCATTACTACTGGAGTAATTCCAGAGTGCATGGAACATAAATGGTTCATTTTCTATGAGGCTCCTTGGCTATACATGCATCGTAGTTGGACTGGTTTATGCGTTTTTAAAGCGCGTTTTGAGGTGGTTGGAGAAAGCGTCAAGATTACCCAAGTGCAGGTAAATCGAGATCCAGCACAATACTCTAACACCGATAAAGAATACGATGCCTCTTTGTTAAAAATGTTGCTCGATTCACTAACTAATAGGCGACTTAGATATTAACTAGATTTTCTACAGTATCGGCATCATTGGGTAATGCAGCTGTTAAAACTTCGCTGCCTTCTGTTGTAACTAAAACATCATCTTCAATGCGGATTCCGCGTACATCATAAAATTGTGATAAACGCTGCCAATTCACCACATTCTTATATTTTGAGCGTATATTGGCATCATTTAAAATTGCTGGTACTTGATAAAAACCAGGTTCAATTGTGACTAACATTCCTGGACGCAAAGGACGATTTAAACGTAGGTAGCCCAAGCCAAAGCGATCGCTTCTTGTTCTTCCTTCTTCATACCCTGCTAAATCGCCTAAATCTTCCATATCATGAACATCTAAACCCAGTAAATGACCAATACCGTGGGGGAAAAACAAAGCGTGGGCATCCATTTCTACCAAATCGTTGGGATTTCCTTGGAGAATGCCTAAATCCACTAACCCTTCAGCGATCGCTCTAGCAGCTAGGAAATGAATATCCCCATACTCCACACCAGGATATATTTTGGCAATGCAAGCATCATGGGCTGCGAGGACAACATTATAAATATCTCTTTGGGTAGATGAAAACTTGCCCGAAACCGGCCAAGTACGAGTGACATCACCAGCCCAACCAGTCTCGGTTTCAGCACCAACATCAGCGAGAACTAAGTCACCTGGTTGCAAATTATGGTGATACTGCTCGTTATGTAAAACTTCGCCGTGAACAGTGACAATACTGTTGTAGGAAGTGGTCATATTATGAGCAATAATTACTCCTTCCATTGCTCCACGAACTTCTGCTTCTAATTTGGCTTGAGGTGTTGCAGCCATACCAGCTTTGTGTGTCTCAATAGTGACAGCCGCAGCTTTTCGCAACTCAGTTAATGCAGCATCATCGTGGGTGAGACGGAGAGAAACGATCGCCTTAGCTAATTCTAAGTCAATTCCTTCGGGAGGACTTTGGGGTAAAACCCATCTATTTAATAGCTGTGATTGCTGCGTCCAAGTAGCGGCGTCTTGTACTGCGATCGTCGCGGCATTTTCTACCCAAGATCCTAATTCTGCCATTGGTCGAGCCACATCTGCACCAATCTTGTCGGCTATTTCCTCCCGTGTTGGCATTTCTCCATACCAAAGGGCGCTGCTGGGTGAAGGATCTTCCATGAATAATTCTAGCTTGCCCGCCTCTAAGCGAATTGCCGCATTTAATAGTGAGAGTCCTGCAAAATAAAGGAAATGACTGCTTGCGCGAAAGGGAAAGGCATTTGCGCGAAAATTGCGTGGGCTATTATTACCCGACCACAGAATTGCGGGAAAATTAATTAAGCTGGCTAGTTTTTGTCGTCGCTGGCGTAAGGTATCAACCAGGGAATTAGAAGTTTGTTGGATAAGCATAAATAGAAAGTTGAAAAAAGGATGAAGCTTATTTAGTCTTTATCATCATTATGTTTACCATCATTCTCTTTATCATCGTCCTTATCATCATCTTTGTCGTCGTCATCATTGTGATTGGGGTTCCCTTGACTAGGTTCTAAAGTTGGTTTTTGTTGCTCACTGGGAGCAACTGGCCTTGGTACTTGAACAACACAGCTAACTAATCCTCCAGAAATTAGCACCAAATTAACAATAGCAAATATGGCTCTAAGCATTTTTAGCTTTATATTTCCGTTTGATCCTTTCATAAATACACCCTTGGCAAGTAATCCTGCTATGAAGTAGCGATGGAGATATGAAAGTGTATTATAACGAGAGCAATGTTTATAATGAGCTAGTTTTCAGCCTTTTTCTCACCAAACAAATAATCATAGTAATTTGTAAAGTAAAACAAACGCTGGATTAATTTGTGCAGGTTAATGCATTAAAATTGCAGGTCAATGCATTAACATTGCAGGTCGATGCATTAACATTGCAGGTCGATGCATTAACGTTGCAGACCGATGCATTAACGTTGCAGGTCGATGCATTAACATTGCAGGTCGATGCATTAACATTGCAGGTCAATGCATCAAAGATGTATTACCTTACATCTTTGATACAACTTTGTGGTTTTTAGACGATAGTAAAATTAGCAGCAGTCAACGTCGTAGTATTAATCCCCGTCAACGTTGCCAAAACTTCATCAGTCGCAGTAACAATGATTTTGTGACCAGAGAAACTGAGTTGACCAAAGCTTAAACCCCCAGACAATCCAATTAAATCATTCTCCTTGCAGAAGTCAGTAATAGTATCAGTACCTTGAGTTGCAGCTAAGACAAATTTATCTTTGCCATTGCCACCAGTCAGGGTATCGTTACCAGAACCACCAGATAATCTATCATTACCATTACCACCGCAGAGAATATCTTTGCCATTACCACCACAAAGTATGTCATTACCGTTACCACCATTGAGGGAATCTTTGCCATTGCCACCATTGAGGGAATCTTTGCCATTGCCACCATTGAGGTAGTCATTACCAGGAGTGCCGTTTAGATTGTCGTTGCCGTTGCCACCAAAAAGGCGATCGCCTACTTGCACAGTCACCTTTGCAGTACTAGTTAATTCACCATCGCTAATGGTGTATTTAAAGCTAGCTGCACCACTAAAGCCGCTAGTTGGCGTAAATAAAATGAAATCATCTGCTGTGTTATTGGGAGTGCCGTTATTTTTCAGCACCGCAGTCCCGTTAATTGCACGACTAACACCAGTAATAGTGAGTTTGCTGCTGTCAACATCTGTATCATTAGCCAGCAGAGTATTTGCTTGGATACGCACACCTGTATTTTTGGCAGCGGTAACAGTATCATTGACGGCAACTGGTGCGTCATTGACTGGCTTGACGTTTAGGTTAAAACTACCAGAAACAGTGCCGCCATTACCGTCAGCAACAGTGTAGGTAAAGCTGTCAGCGCCGTTGTAGTTGGCATTAGGGGTGTAGATGAAGTAGTCATCGCTGGGGTTGCCAACAGTGCCGTTGTCGTTGAAGGTGAGTTTGCCGTTAGCAGGGTTGGCAAAGTTACTAATGCTTAGAGTATCACCTTCAACGTCTGAATATCTGCTCAAGATGGTGCTGGCAAGGATCTTAACTGCGGTATCTTCTTGGGTACTAGCTGTAGTTGCAAAGCCAAAGATGACGTAGCTCTGCCCTGAACGAGTCTGACCATTGGGGGAGGCCAAGGATGCCCCGATAATCAGGTCATCGAAGCCGTCGCCATTGATGTCTCCTCCACCACTAACAGAGGAGCCTGAGAAGTCATTGGCATTAATGCCGTTGAGTGCTAAGCCGTTACTGCTATTCAGGGATGAGAGGTCAAAGCTAGCTCCAAAGCCACTACTGCTGCCAAACACCACGTAGCTCTGCCCAGAAAATTCACCGTTGGGGTCGGCACCGAATGCTCCAATAATCAGGTCATCGAAGCCGTCGCCATTAAAGTCTCCGGCACTGCTAACAGAGCAGCCGGAAAGGCTATTGGGATTAATACCGTTGATTGCAAAGCCGTTACTCCCATCTAGAGACGAGAGATTGAGACTTGCTCCAAAGCCACTGCTATTGCCAAACACCACGTAGCTTTTTCCAGGAAGTCCCTGAGTGCTAGTGCTAGCATTAGCATTTGTTACACCAATAATCAGGTCGTCAAAGCCATCGTGGTTGAAGTCTCCGGCACTGCTGACAGAAGACGGTAAGTAGTTAAATGAATCATTAATGCCGTTGATCGTGAAGCCGTTGCTGCCATCCAAAGACGAAACGTTGAGACTAGCTCCAAAGCCATTGCTCTTGCCAAACACCACGTAGCACTGTCCAACATATGGCTGACCGTTGGGACTGACACCCCTTGCCCCGATAATCAGGTCATCGAAGCCATCACCGTTGATATCTCCCGCACTGCTGACAGAGGAGCCTAATAAGTCACCTGTATTAATACCGTTGATTGCAAAGCCATTGCTGCCATTCAAGGACAACAGGTCAAAGCTGGCTCCAAAGCCACTGCTACTGCCAAACACCACGTAGCTTTGCCCAGCATTATAGTTGCCGTTGGGATCAGCACCGGGTACCCCAATAATCACGTCGTCGAAGCCGTCGCCATTGATGTCTCCAGCATTACTAACAAAGCCTAAAGCGTCACGCTCATTAATACCGTTGATCGCAAAACCATTGCTACCATCCAAGGATGACAGGTCAAAGCTGGCTCCAAAGCCGCTGCTACTGCCAAATACCACGTAGCTCTGCCCAGCATATTGCTGACCATTGGGGTCAGCACCGGATGCCCCAATAATCACGTCGTCGATGCCGTCGCCATTGATGTCTCCGGCATTACTAACCAAGCCTAAAGCGTCACGCTCATTAATACCATCGATCGCGAAGCCGTTACTGCCGTCCAGGGATGAGAGGTTAAAGCTAGCTCCAAAGCCACTGCTGCTGCCAAACACCACGTAGCTCTGCCCAGCACCTACTTTTCCGTTGGGTTCAGCAGAGGGTGCGCCAATAATTAAATCATCAAAGCCGTCACCGTTGATATCTCCGGCATTACTAAGGTCGGAGCCTGAGAAGTCACCCTCATTAATCCCATTAATTGCAAAGCCGTTGCTGCCATTTAGGGACGAGAGGTTGAAAGCAGGAATTAATGTGGTGGGTGCATCATTAACTCCGTTGATGGTCAGGTTAACAGTCGCTGTACTCGTCAAGCTACCATCGCTGATCGTGTAAGAAAATGTGTCACTGGCGGTTTCACCTACACCCAAACTTTCAAATTGAGCGTTAGGGTCGTAGCTAAAGGTGTTATCAGCATTGAAAGTCAGTAAAGCACCAGAACTCAAGGTAATAGGAATGCCTATCGACGGTATCATACCGTTGACATTTGTTACCGTTAAGGGATTATTATCTGGATCGCTGTCATTGGCTAACACCGAAATATTAATGGTAGTGTCTTCATTGGTAGTAACTGTGTCGGCAACTGCCACTGGAGGTTGATTCGGAGGTGTAGTAGTTGCAAAACCAAAAATGACGTATCTCTGCCCATCCAAATTTGGGAGGCGGCGTGAATAAGAAGTTGCTCCGAGACTCAAGTCGTCAAAGCCATCGCCGTTGATGTCTCCAGCACTACTATTCAAAAAGCTATATCCACCGTTGATCGCAAAGCCATTGCTGCCGTTTAGAGATGAGAGGTCAAAGTTAGCTCCAAAGCCACTGCTGCCACCAAACACTAGGTAGCTCTTCCCTTGAGAAACCTCACGGAAGATTCCTCTATCGTAGTAACCACTTCCCCCAATAATTAGGTCGTCGAAACCGTCACCGTTAAAGTCTCCAGCACTGCTGACGGAGATAAATGAGTAGTTATTTGCATTAATGCCGTTGATCGTAAAGCCGTTGCTGCCATCCAAAGACGAGAGGTTAAGGCTAGCTTCAAAGCCAGTGCTGTTGCCAAACACTACGTAGCTCTTCCTAGCACCGCTTGCCCCAATAATCAGGTCGTCGATGCCGTCGCCGTTAAAATCTCCAGCACTGCTGACAGGTCTGCCTGAAAAGTTATTTGCATCAATGCCATTGAGCGTAAAGCCGTTGCTGCCATCCAAAGACGAGAGATTGAGGCTAGCTTCAAAGCCAGTGCTACTGCCAAACACTACGTAGCTCTCTCCAGCATCTATCTTGCCGTTGGGGTCTGCACGATCTGCCCCAATAATCAAGTCATCAAAGCCATCACCGTTGATATCTCCAACGCTGCTAACGGAAGCGCCTGAGAAGTCATTTACATCAATACCGTTGATTGTGAAGCCGTTGTTACCATTCAAAGATGAGAGGTTAAAGCTAGCTTCAAAGCCAGTACTGCTGCCAAATACCACGTAGCTCTCTCCAGCATTCGTCTTGCCGTTGGGGTCAGCACCTCTTGCTCCAATAATCAGGTCGTCGATGCCGTCGCCGTTGATATCTCCAGTACTGTTAACTGAGAAGCCTGAGTAGTCATTTGTATCAATTCCGTTGAGGAGAAAGCCATTACTGCCATTGAGGGTGGACAGATTGAGGCTAGCTTCAAAGCCAGTGCTGCTGCCAAACACCACGTAGCTCTCCCCAGAACCGCCGTTGTCGTTGGGCGAGGCAAAGGGTGCCCCAATAATCAAGTCATCCAAGCCGTCACCGTTAATGTCTCCGCCAGTGCTGACGGAGAAACCTGAGAAGTTATATGCATAAATACCAGTGAGAAAAAAGCCATTGCTGCCGTTGAGAGTGGATAGGTTGAGTTTAGCTTCAAAGCCACTGCTGCCACCAAACACCACGTAGCTCTCCCCAGCAAAATTGCCACCTGCATACTGTGCCCCGATAATTAGGTCGTCGAAGCCGTCGCCGTTGATGTCTCCGGCACTACTAACGGATTTGCCCAAGTAAGAGCCTACGATCGCAAAACCATTATTCCCGTTCAAGTCAGACAGGTTAAAAACTGCTGGATTAGCTGCCATTGCTGTTGATTCCTGTTTTTATTTTGTAAACGATCTAAGTTGCATAACAGGAGCGCTGAAAGCACTCACTAACAGCAAATCATTTGAGAAAAATAAATAACTATTAGTTAATACAACTAAGTAATATGTACAATTTCAGACTGTACATCGTATATCTCTCTAAAGATAGGTGATTTAATACATAACTAAAAATTATGTACAATCTATCTTTGGTTACCCTAATTCTCGTTTTAGAGATTTACGAACAGCGACTAATAACTTTGAGGGTAAGTCTATGGCACAAATCATTACTCAGGTTGATGCTTTCACTAATACACCATTTGCAGGTAATCCTGCTGCTGTGTGTGTTTTAGATACTCCCCAAGATGATGTTTGGATGCAGAATGTAGCACAGGAAATGAATTTATCGGAGACGGCTTTTCTAGTCAAACAAAACGATGGCTTTAATCTGCGTTGGTTTACGCCAACGGTAGAAGTACCTCTTTGTGGTCATGCAACTTTAGCTAGTGCCCATGTACTTTGGTCAGAAGAGCATTTGTTACCTGATGAAATTGCCCGTTTCTATACTAAAAGCGGAGAACTGATTGCTAAGTTGCAAGGTGAGTGGATTGAGTTGGATTTTCCTGTGAATCACTCCAAAGCAGCGATCGCTCCTCCAGAACTGAGCCAAGCTTTGGGTGTCCCTTACAAATCTGTATTGCAGAATTCACTCGGCTATTTAGTGGAATTGGAATCTGAAGAATTGGTGCGCCAATTACAGCCCAATTTTCAATTACTAAAAACGTTGTCTATTACTGATGTCATCGTCACCAGCAGCGCTAATTCTGATTCAGAATATGATTTCGTCTCACGTTTCTTTGCACCAGGATTAGGCATCAATGAAGACCCAGTGACTGGAGCGGCTCATTGTTGTCTTGCTCCCTTCTGGCGCGATCGCCTCCATAAAAATCAGTTCTTAGCTTATCAGGCATCAAATCGCGGTGGCGTGGTGAAGGTCTATTATGATGGAGGCGATCGCGTCTTGCTTGGCGGACAAGCAGTAACTGTTCTGCGAGGGGAATTACAGTAATTTTCATTTATGCCCAATTCCCCAATTAATTCAACGGCTCCATAATAGCTCTTAATCCTTTGCTCGAAAGTGTTTTGAGCATTTCTTTGGCGTTATATTCATTATTAAATACTCCTGCTTGCATTACTTTTTGACCTTGCCAGACTGTGGGAAAAGCACCAGGAGCAAGCGATCGCACTAAATCTTGATCTCTAACTGTTACTAATGTGACGACTACGCGATAACGTATACCAAACTGTGTCCCGGAGTTTCCAACATAGGACATAGTTTTAGAACTTGCAACTGGTAATGTTCCCAGATTGCGAGTATTTCCAATGGGGATATTGCCATCGGGAACTTCATTACCCATAGTGGGAACTGTTGGCTGTACTACTGAATTTGATGGATACCGAGGTGCAGTAAACTCAATCGTGTTCGGATCGATCCGCACATAATTTAACTGCGGTGTATTAGGCGACTGTGCTGAACTGGAAGTTATAACTTGAGTATTGGTTGATATTTGTCTACCTGACAAGCTGCTAGGAGTAGGAAATCCAGCAACTTGAGAGGTCGGTGGTTCTTGATTGGATATGGGCGAAGAAACTGCTACACTGGCTGGTAATAATGGCAGCAGTTGCGCGTTCAATTGTGCAGGAACAGGATTACTTGGTGAAATAGTGTTGCTGGTTTGCCCATTAGTAGTTTGCGAAACTCCGGGAGCTGAAAAAGTGATTTCCTCCGATGCTGGTACTTCGGTTAGCACATTGTTGGAAACAGGAGCGGGTTGAGAATTTTCGGCTACTAATGCTGTTGTACCGTTGAGATCTATCTTGCCAGTGATACGATCGCTCACAAGGTTATTGCCAGCAGCAGAAATCACCTGTTTGGCTGCACTGGCGTTAATGTCATAGCGGCCATTATTTTGAAATTGATTACCCCCAGGTTCGGAGGCGTTGCCTAAATCTGGCATTGCTTGGGCGATCGCCACTAAACCATCTTCTTTACTATTTTGAATAATATTATTCCGTAAAATCGGGCGAGCATTTGCTTGCACTATAATTCCCGATCTATTGTTCTGAATTTGATTGCCTATGATTACAGGAGCCGCATTTTGGGCAATATTAATCCCAAAACCGGTTTCGTGAAAGACATTTTCCTTCACTTCGGGATGGGAGTTACCAGCAATTGTGATGCCATTGGCGCCATTGCCATCAAAGTAATTTTTGCTAATCTTCGGTGCAGCGTCACCACTAACGGAAATCCCATCTTGGGTGCTACCAGTAAAGGTATTTTCCCTAATTATTGGATTGCTAGATTCAATCCACAAAGCATAACCACGGGGGTTTGAGTTCGTTACCGTTACTCCCGTCAGTACCGCTTGATTTGCCCCAACAATTGTGACATTTTGACCGCCAAAGCTGCGACTGAGGTAATCACCACCTCCTTGAATAATCGTATCCTTGCCTTGATTGCTGGGGTTGCCTTGAATGGAAACACCTGGTTTCAGTATTAAAGGAAATACCTCTCCTGTCTCGGCGCTATAAGTGCCAGGGGAGAGCATAATTACAGTATTAGTATTAGCTAATCGCAATGCTTGGGTAATGGTTTTCACTGGAGCGGATTCGCTGCCATTACCTGTACTGTCATTTCCAACATTCGGGTTGACAAACAGCATATTAACCTGAGAATTTGTTTTCTCACCCAAAGGCATGGAATCTGGTATCAATGGCGTCTGAGCGATCGCCCTACCCAGGCTTATATTAAGTAAGCCTATACTTATTGCTACAAGTGCAGTAGTCAGATATAATACATAATAATTAAACACTAAAAGCCTTTCTGATTTTAAAAAATGAGGCTTTGCTGGCTTAAAAAACACACTACGTAGAATCATATTTAACATAGCTCCATAGAAGTATTAATAACTTCTTATATTCTTAAACAATAGTATGTCGATAATATTACTCACTTATTTAGCTATTGGCGAGTCATAAAACAAGGAATTGGGAAAGTGTCTGAATGCTGAGTGCTGAGTGCTGAGTTAGTATTATTTCTTCCGCCCCTCTCCTCTGCCCCTCTGCCTCCTGCCTTTCTTCTCATCAATAACTGCATATTTGCGTAAAATAATTTTATCAATCAATCACACCAAAAATTTTTCATATTTTTCTTGGAGCGCTTAATCAACTGCAACGGTCATTCCTAGTCGGCAAAATTTGCCAAGCTTGTTGTCCAAAAATGTTTATTCAGGTAATAAGTTTATGTTCTCAAGAAATCAAGTATGCGCTCCTGATATGTAGAATTCATATTACTGAGAAATTCAAGGTTTATCAAGAATACTTCACAAGTCATGAGTCAGCAATGAAGATTGTTAATTTTGAATTTTGTTAGCGAGTCAGCATACTCATCCCGAAAAGCAAGCTACACCCAGCGTCTCGTAGAGAGCGTCATTTTGAATTCCCCAAAGGGGTTGACTAACCTTAGTGCTAAACTGTAGCCTCAAACTACCGCGATCGCTGTTTATAGCAACATGGGATAATTTACCATAACACTTATTACTACGTTATTTTGCGTAGATTTAGTAAAAATCGAGTAAAAAAAGCAAATTAATTAACTTATGGTTACTAGGACATATGATAATTCACATTCCGATGAAAGCACTAACGGGGTTGTTGTAATGGTCGAACCATACAGCCAAAAAGAGCAAATACAGCATGTTGTTTACCGCATTTTAGATGCCAATTTAGACCGCGCTCGTGAAGGGTTGCGAATTATTGAGGAATGGTGTCGG
Organism: Nostoc sp. C117; assembly: GCF_043099735.1. Lineage (NCBI taxonomy): Bacteria > Bacillati > Cyanobacteriota > Cyanophyceae > Nostocales > Nostocaceae > Nostoc > Nostoc sp. C117. Next base: position 6,312,273 of record NZ_CP170991.1, on the reverse strand, counting down.
TTTGGTTTGAATAATGCTCAGTTAGCTCTGGAATGTAAGCGTTTGCGACAAGAAGTAGCCAAGTGGCATACCTCAGAATTACGAGCAGCGCGAGATACACCAGGCGATCCAGGGACTGAGTTAACCCATCCTCAGGAGGAAGAAAGAGCGAGTATAAAATCGGTTTTGCAAGCTAACTTTTGTCGGATAGAAGAAGCTTTGCGGGTGCTGGAAGAATACGGCAAGCTTTATCACCCAACTATGGCGAAAGCTTGTAAGCAGATGCGCTATCAGGTTTATACCTTAGAAAGTAATTTAATGGGTCATCAGCGCCATCAATTATTATGGCGATCGCGTTTGTATCTTGTGACTTCCCCTAGTGAAACTTTATTAAACACCGTAGAAGCCGCACTCAAAGGTGGATTAACGCTTTTACAGTACCGTGATAAAACCAGTGATGATTCTTTGCGTTTGGAACAAGCGAGAAAACTTCGGCAGTTATGCCACATCTATGGTGCTTTATTTATCGTTAACGATCGCGTAGATTTAGCTTTGGCTGTGGATGCAGATGGCGTACATCTCGGACAACAAGATATGCCTGTTGCTACTGCTCGACAATTACTTGGTTCCCAGCGTTTAGTAGGTCTTTCTACCACAAATAAAGAAGAAATGCAACGAGCAATTGCTGAAGGTGTGGATTACATTGGCGTCGGGCCAGTTTATGAAACTCCCACAAAAGTAGGTAAGGCAGCAACAGGGCTAGAATATGTCAGCTATGTTGCTAAAAACTGCTCGATTCCCTGGTTTGCCATTGGGGGAATAGATGCAAATAATATTAATGATGCGATCGATGCAGGAGCCGAACGTGTAGCAGTAGTGCGATCGCTCATGCAAGCTGAACAGCCTACCTTAGTAACGCAATATTTGCTTTCACAACTCAATCGCATTAAACCAGAGCTTTAAAAGAGTCGTTAGTCATTAGTCCAAAGTCAGTAACCAATACCCAATTCCCCATGCCTCAGATATTATGTCTAATGAGATTACGGTTCAGATCAATGGTGAAATCCATAGTTGCTCAGTTCAAACTCCCTTACCGGACTTACTTCAAAAGTTGGGTTTCAACCCCCGTTTGGTAGCTGTGGAATATAATGGCGAAATTTTACACCGCCAGTTTTGGACAGAAACAAAAGTGCAGTCAGGCGATCGCTTAGAAGTCGTGACTATTGTTGGTGGTGGTTAATTAATTTGACAAGATTTATTGTCAGTTGGGAGAAAGGCAAATCACCTTAATACAGGCTTTGCAAAAACTTAATTTGCTCTTTGGGTGTAATTTTCAATGGCTACCGATGTCTGCGCCGATGCCAATCTGAATGAAAGTCTTCTAAAATATTACGATTTATAAAGCGATCGATGAAGAGTCCTACGCTTAGCTAGTTCTTTACCTTTGTTACCAAGTTGCTCTCGTAGCTGTTGGTCTTTACACAACCGATTAAAAGCTTGAAAAACTTCATAACCAGAATTTGGATTAACTAGTATGCCATTTTCCTCATGTTTAACTGTATCTAAAACTCCACCTAAACGAGGAGCAATTACAGGCTTTCCGAAGTAACTTGCTTCTAAATAAACAATACCAAAGCCTTCCATATTATTAGGTTTAGTATCTAACAAACTCAGCATGGCAAATATATCACAGGCTGCATAATAAGCTGCTAATTCTTTCTCTGGTATATATCCGGCAAAGTGTACCCGCTTATCTACCCGCAACCGATGCGCCAAGGATTTTAGTTGAGACTCACAATGTCCTTCACCACAAAGTATATAGTGGACATCGACGCCAAAAGTTAGCAGTAGTGGGATGTTATCAATCACTCGGTCGAAACCTTTATGTTTTAGCAATCTCCCTACCGAGAGAATAACTATTGATGTTTCAGGAATGTTGTAAATTTGACGCACCCGAATACCTAAATCATCAAGGTTATTTAACGTTGCATTGCCAAATTTTTCTGGTCTGATTACTGGGTTTATAACATGGGTTGGCGTATTTAATCGCAAAGCAGTTCTGAGATAGTTTTGTGTATAAGAACTATTACAAATAATACCTTCGGCTCTATGAAGTGTTAATTTAAATAGCGATCGCAACACCGGATTGTGTAATGGAGAAAGAAAATCGTTGCCGTGCAGATAGATAAAAAAACGAATAGGTAAAAAATAGCTTAATAGCAGTAATGAAGGAAAGTCATAGCCGTGACCCCACTCAATATAACGGTAGTGATAGCGAAAATAAAGTTTGATTGCTAACACAAATGAGCAGACAATATTCACCAAAGGATTGAAAATTGTTTCTAAAAAGCTACTAGGCAAATATTTAGGATAAGACCAGCGGTATATAGGAAACTGTTGATTTTCGTCAAATACTTTATCTCCTGAGCAACTAGCCGCCAGCACAATCACTCTTTCTGGATCTTGAAGACAGCGATTGTACATATATTCCCCAATTACAGCTTCTCTAGGTAGGAAGACTCGGGATATCACGAGAATATCCGGATGTGCAGTTTCGTCTCTGATTTTGGCTGTGAGTTGAGAAATATGTTCCATGATCAAGTTGATAACTATATTGTTAAATAATTTTTCATTTATGCACAATGATGACTTTAAAAGCCACAATTATCAGGGTTAAAAACGAATACACTAGATAAATTCTAAACATATTTTATAACATTAGCCAGCCAGATTGATTTTTGGTTTCATTTCTGATATGACTCCTATATGTTTTTTAAACAAGACTCAGTACGTATCTATCCCTTTTTTTCCCCAGCCTGTTCCCCCAACCGCCAACCCTGTCCACACAAGCAAATTCAGGAATCCAACTGGATGCCTATACATATTTGCTGCTAAATTTATCACCACTTGATAATTTGTGTAAATGATGGGCAATACAGCATAATTTAAAATCCAGTAGTCAGAAGTTCAGGAGTAAAACAAGTATAATACCTGCCTATCAGACCTATTAACGCCAGAAATTAAAATTCAAACAGGTATATAGCATAAGCGTTTGATGGATTTGGAATTGCTGGTTTATTTACCCAATGCTGTACTAGTTTCTGTAGTTCACTAACTGGAAATCTGCTGTAAATATATATAAATAAATCAAATAAATCTAGCTAGAATTTATAGCTGAATTCCTCTATGAGCAACTGTTGCGAAAATTATGAATTAAATTTAGCTATATGTATGTAATACATTATATTAAATAATGTTGACTATTATGCCAAAATGCCAAAAAGCTCTGGTCATAAAGGTCTTACTGACCGAAGTCAGAAGTAAAACGGCCTTGATACGTGTCTACCAGACCACAAATAGCAAGAAGCATTACAAAAATTGAGTCAAAATAATCACTAACAAATTCAAATCATCTGTATAATTCAAAACTGTAGCCAGACAACTGCTAGTCCAAGACATAGCAACAATTACTCGTAGGTGTAGCCCGCACTTTGGCTCATTTCGGCTCATTTCGGCTCCGCTCAAATCGAGCGACTTGCACTGAGCGGCGTCGAAGTGAGTCGAGATTCAGTGACCTTCGTAGACATCGCCAATTTCTCTAAGTATTGATGAACATCTCTTTAGGTACGGTTTCCCTGTCGAGAAATCCCCCCTGCGATCGCTGCCTACCCAACATAAGACGCGGTAAATTGAATATGTAGCTTTAAAAATGAATGCTACAAACTTGCTTGTGCGTTACAGTCTGGCCTTAGGTACACACCGCAAAACTCCTAAAAGCATAGGAAAAGTCATAAAAAATTCCGTTTTTGAAGCGATTGTATTATGCATAAAAAACTACAACAAACCATCAAACCTCTGCTAAAAATCTTCTTAGCCCTAAGCCTGGTGTTAACTTTGGCTCTTAGTCATGCCGATGGAGCATTAGCAGCTAGTGGCGGGCGGATTGGCGGTGGTTCTTTTAGAGTACCTTCTAGCCGTGGCTATACACCGCGTACCTACGCACCAGGCGGAGGTGGGTACTATCCTGGCGGTGGTGGTTTTGGCTTTCCTTTTTTACTCCCATTGTGGGGTATTGGAGGCGGATTCGGTGGTATATTTACCATCTTAATTTTTTTGGCGATCGCCAACTTCCTCTTACAAACTTTCCGCCGCGTCTCTGGCGGTGAAATCGAAGCAGAAGATTACACCACCAACTCCCCAGTTTCTGTGACTCGTTTGCAAGTGGGTTTATTAGCTCAAGCTCGTAGTTTGCAAACTGAACTCAACCACATTGCCGAAACTGCTGATACCAACTCCCCAGAAGGCAGAGCAGAAATTTTGCAAGAAGCCAGCCTAGCTTTACTCCGCCATCCTGAGTATTGGGTATACGCAGGTAGTGGTAGCCAACAAGCCAAGTTAAACTCAGCTGAAGCTCAGTTTAACCGCCTATCATTGGCAGAACGCAGCAAATTTAGCGAAGAAACTCTGACTAATGTCAACAACCAGCTAAAAGCAGCCCTTGCCAAAGAAGCTTTACCTGCAACTGATGAACTCGACAATCCCACTCGTCTAATTACTGAAGGAGCTGGTGAATATATTATCGTCACCTTACTAGCGGCGACACTAGGTAAATTAGAAATCCCAGTAATTAATAGTAGTGATGATTTACGTCAAGCTTTGCGGCAAATTGGTAGTCTTCCTGGTGATAGACTTCTAGCAATTGAAGTTCTTTGGACTCCGCAATCTGAAGGTGACACCCTCACATCCGATGATGTATTGGCAAATTATTCTGATTTGAGATTGGTTTAATAAGAAAGAATTCAGGAGTCAGGAGTCAGAATTCAGAATAGAATTCTGGGCATACAAGTTTAAACCAAGCAATAAATTTGAAAAAGCGTTGTGTTGCAAGCACAACGCTTTTTATTTTGCTACTGACGGGCAAAGAATTCAGAGACGATATACTGGACAAAGAAAGAGCAAAAACGAATATTATAATTACCTTATTCCAAAGTCCACTAAATTCCAATCCCGAAGTTATGGGCGGGACTTTGGTATTGCGAAATACGAGAGTTCCAGCCCAATCGCTTCTTGAGTATTAGATGAGTTTTTAGACAATTTCCCATCTGTTAATCGTGTAGATGCGGTGAATTTTCTGAAACTTGCTCGTGAAGAAGTTAAATATGAAAATAATTCTGGATGAAAATTTACCAAAAGCTTTAAAGCGCTATTTGTCAGCTGATGAAGTAACCACCGTTCAGGAGCAGGGATGGGCTGGAGTTAAAAATGGTGAACTGATGGTGAGGATTGATGGCAATACTTCTCGGTTAAGGGGAAAAGGGGAAAGGGTAAAGGGAAAGAAAAAACCTTTAACCCTTACCCTTTACCCTTTTCCCCAAACCCGATTCCGAGTTAAAAATGCTTAACCGAGAAGTATTGGGATTGATGGTGTGTATGATATTTGTATCGCATCAGATAAGAATTTGAAATACCAGCAAACCTTGACTGGAAGAAGCATAGCGATTATTCAGCTTCCCACAAATCGATTAAAGTTATTAGCAACTATCACCGATAAAATTTTGGTAGAAGTTGAGAGCATTTCGTTAGGAATGTACGTGGAAATCTCTCTTTAGCTATACTTGCAACTCCAATCCAGGTAAAATATCTTCTCCAGAAAGAATTGCTGGCATTTGTATAACTTCTACAGCTTTTCCGATTCGGTAAATTTCCACATTTCCATCTTGAGGATTAATCAGCCATCCCAAACGCAAACCATTTTCGATGTATTCCTGCATCTTCTCTTGGATAGGTTTGAGCCTATCTGTTTCAGAACGCAGTTCAATAGCAAAATCGGGTACAAGTGGCGGAAATTTTTTTCGCTGTTCTAGTGTTAAAGCTTCCCATCTCTCCAACTTAACCCAAGCTGCATCAGGGGAACGTTTTGCACCATTTGGCAGAATAAAAATAGTTGAAGAACTAAAAACTTTGCCTAATTTAGCTTGACGATTCCAGATTTCTAAATCAGCTATCAGTCCAGCTTCTTGATTTCCGCTTTCTCCTCCTACTGGTGGCACAATGATTAATTCTCCTGCTGCATTCATTTCCAGGGGTAAATCACGATTGGCAAGACACAATTGATAAAATTGCTCATCGCTTAAATTAGCGATCGCTTTTAGATTGAGGACAATAGTATTCATTAAACCTTTCCTCGTGTCTTGTTTGCGAAAATCAGCTACAAACTATTATAGTGTTGCTTCAAATACTTGTGAGCAGTTAGATTTAAATCTGGCAATTTTGGGATGCGATCGCTACCTATAAACGCTAAACTTAATTTAGTCAGTGTCATTCGCCAGTAGCCTAAGGGAGTATAGCAATCCTAATACTGCACTACTGTAACTAATTTTGTTGAAAATCAAATATAAATTCTGTATTTTTAAATATTTTCTCAAGTTGCAGTTTTGCGAGAACAAATGAGTAGCATAACTACTACTAGCCAAGAATAAAGAAACGAGGATGAAACTTAATCGATTTCAAAATGCAGCTCAATTTTATCCAAGGGTGAAAGACTATTTGCTGAATCAGGAAGGGCTGCATAACTTGCTGTTGGGAATTAGTCATACCTTAATTGAAAATCCCGAACGCTTTGAGGAAAAGCCTTATTTAGCAACTGTGGAGGTAAATGGAGATATTGTGGCTGTAGCCATGAGAACACCGCCTAGACCATTGCTACTTTCACAGATGAAAGATTTCCAAGCAGTGGAGTTAATAGCCCAAGACTTATTTATCTTCTATCAATCATTACCAGGAGTAAATGCTCCCACAGATGAAGCACAAGCTTTTACTCAAGCGTGGCATTTGCTGACTGGTCAATCCTATCAGTTGAAAATGGCTTTGGGTACTTTTGAACTAAAAAAGGTACAACCGATTTCTCAAGTCCCAGGTTATTTACGTTTAGCTACAGAGGGCGATGGAGAACTTCTAAAAAATTGGTATAAAGCCTTTTCGCTGGAAGCTTTGGGTAGTATTGATTCGGATATAGAAAGCTGGGTTAAAAGAGTTTTGCAGCATGGTACTGCTTATCTTTGGCAGAATGAAGTACCGGTTTCAATAGCTTGTCATATTGGAATGACGCCCAATGGTGCGCGGATTAGTATAGTTTACACACCACCAGAGTATCGCCGCCAAGGCTATGCTAGTGCTTGCGTAGCAGCGTTAAGTCAAACTTTATTGAACCGAGGAAATCGATACTGTTTTTTATTTACTGACTTGGCAAACCCAACATCGAATCATATATATCAAGAAATTGGTTATCAGTCAGTGGGTGATTGGCATAGTTACTCATTCCTTTGAGAATAAACAGCAACAATCCTAGGACTTACGCAAGTGTCACAAAAAATTAAAATTTTTACTTTGTAGTAAGGGCTACCCTGGGGGAACGCAACTCTTAGAGAGGCTCCGCCAAAGCGAACAGCCCTGATTTTGGCGACTCAAGTCCTCACTAAAAACTAAAAATAATATGCCACTTGCGTAAGTTCGAATCGAATGGAAAGTTTCCCACTTTTGCCAAAATAAAGAAACACGATCCGCAAATAAATATTTACGGATAATGAATGTGGCGACTCAATCAGTATTGACTAATAGCCTTCTATTGTAAAACCAGCAGATTGAATTATCTGTTTAATGGACTCTTCAGAAGCAGCAGTGTCTACAGTTACGGTTTTAGTATCAACGTTGACATCTACTTGGGCATCAGATTCCATAGTCTGAATAGATGTAGTTATTTTCTTGGCGCAATCATTACCTTTAATACTTGGAACTTTCAATTTAATTGCCATTTTTTACCTCATTAATTCAACTAGAATTTAGATTTAATAAATATAATAACCATTGAGATAGTGAGAGTACATCTTACTGAGGTGAGGTAATTTGTCATTCTCAAGATACTAATAAATAATCACTATAATTCATAGCTATTAAGAGAGTTTTTAGATAGGGAAACAAAATAAAATGCCAAAAGATATAAACTTATTTAGGAGAATACACTTAGTACTACCAAGTTATTAAAAGCCACTTTTTTAGTCGTTATGAAGATTAGAATAGAGATTGCAGATTCTCCTATAGATGTTCCTGTGCGAAATAGTTTTGATTGCAGCTATGCCTGAACATACAAACGTTTATACGTAAGTGACAAACATTATTATCTGTAATTTTGAACTATTTTTATGCTCTAGCGAGTTCTGTCTAATTCTTAATTCATAGATATATGCAAAAAGCAACTATCTTTTGACATATATCTATTGAATGTAGCAGGTTATTTAAATTCTGATGCTGTTAACCTTGGATAAACAACAGTCATACTCAACAGGCGTACTCTGTAATTCATTAGCGATCGCTTCTGCAAATGATAAGACGTAAGCTTTAGTAGGGAAATCAACTGCTATTAGATTAACTCATCATCATGCCACAGCATAATTTCGTGACTATAACTGATGTCCAAGCAGCACAAGCGCGACTTTTGGGGGTTGCTCACCGGACACCCGTGCTGACTTCTAGAACTGTTAACGATCGCACTAATAGTCAAGTGTTTTTTAAATGCGAAAATTTTCAACGCACAGGAGCATTTAAATTTAGAGGCGCATACAACGCCTTAGCCCAACTATTGGTAGCAGAAAAACAAACAGGCGTTATCACCTATTCATCGGGAAACCATGCCCAAGCGATCGCTTTAGCTGGACAATTACTAAATATTCCTACCACCATTGTTATGCCTGATGATGCACCCGTTGTCAAAAAGACTGCTACTCGTAGTTATGGTGCAGAGATAATTTTGTACAATCGCCAAGAAACAAATCGGGAAGAATTAGCCCAAAAATTAGCACGCGATCGCAATCTCACTCTGATTCCACCTTACGATCATCCCTATGTAATCGCCGGACAGGGGACAAGTGCTTTAGAACTGATCCAAGAAGTTGGTGAGTTAGACTTACTATTAGTTTGTTGTGGCGGTGGCGGATTACTTTCAGGGTGTGCGATCGCAGCCAAGTCACTTTTACCCAATTGTAAAGTAATCGGTGTAGAGCCAGCCCTTGGCGATGATGCTACCCGCTCTTTTCATACCAAAACTCTGCAAACAGTCAAAAATCCTAATACCATCGCCGATGGTGCGCGGACTCCCAGCCTTGGTAAAATTACTTTCCCCTTAGTGCTGCATTACGTCGATGATATGGTGACGGTATCAGAAGAAGCGATTCTTCGCACCATGTTTTTCTTATGGGAACGTCTGAAAATTGTCGTTGAACCTACTGGGGTATTAGCTTCTGCTGCTTTACTCGAAGGTGTGGTGACAGCACCAGAGGCGAGAATTGGTGTCATCATCAGCGGTGGAAATGTAGATTTGGCGCAAGTTGGTAAATTGTTTTCTATGGGATTGGATTGAAAAGTTAAATTCCCAATTGACAAACTGCGATGCCTACAGTGTTTAATTTCATCAATATATAGTATAAATAATTACCGAAATCATATTTTATGGTTATGGGGTTAATGTAGGCGATCGCTCTTTGAGCAACTGTACTAAATCAGCGATCGCTCTCGTTTGTTTTTGAAACGCTTAAGTTGAAAATAAGTTGAAAATAACTTGCTAAAGTTGCCTGGTGTCACTAGCGGAAAGTAGGCAAACTGTAATCATGAAACAACTACCTGAAGATTGCAGATGACTCCTATCATTACTGCTTTACATGTTTTTGGTCTTTCTAAAGTTGATGAAATCATGGATGACAAGGAGTCTATTCAGACAATCTTTAAGATGGCAAAAGAGGGTTATAAAGAAGCAAAGAACAGCTAACGCGACTTATGAATAAAGGCGATAGCCCTCTTATCCATTGTCTGTTAGACAGTTGAAGCAAGTAACCAAGTAAATACTAATTAGGAGATAAACTATGCGTTTTGTTCAACCCAAAACTTTCATTATTGTAGGAACATTTGCGTTTATTACCAGCCTTGCCATTCCTCTAGAAAGCCCCTCATTAAGGGCAAGTGCAACAACCAACAAGTATGAAAATCGCTACAATTTTGCTAAAAATCATGGTGCTAGCGACGGCATGGCAAAAGTTTTTGCGTTGAGTACGTTGTTTTTAGTTCCGCTTGGTTTTCGTGCTATTAAAGATTCTTTTAAAAAATAGATTCGAGCGAAATGTCAAATTATTTCTGTAACTTATTTCTAACCCCTTATAGCTTATATAAGCATCTAAGAAGCAGTGAACAGTTACAGTAACCCTATTAAAAGAAGGAGACGAAAATGTTAAATTCATTTGGAGCATTTGAACAAGGCTTTCGAGTATCTGAAAAAGCGCTTGATTATTTAATGAAATGGAATACGGAGGCTGAAATTGCTTCTAGTATTTCTCAAACATCACAACAAGTTATTGAAATATTAGTCAATGTACCTGGTATGACTATGGCTCATAGTAGAGACTTTAAACGAGCAACGCCCTTGTTCACATTGAAAGATAGAACATTAGTGAAAATTTACATAAACCCGGCACAAGTAAAGCACATATTTTTAGCAGATTCCAACAACAAAATGATATTTGGAGGCTATGTAGGTTGGATTCATAACGAAAAATTTAATGAAGCTATGGATAATATAAAAAAGCATTTCAGTTAAAAGAAAATTTAGTTAGTGGGAATTAGATACGACTTACGCAGATGGCACAGCATGAGCGCACTTATATAGTAGTTTTCTAAATAAGCGATCGCCCACAATAAAACCTACCTTACACCATCCACCGCCCCCAAAGCCAAAAGTGCCGATCGCTGCGCTGCTGTTAACCCAGTCACCCCCCTGATGTTCATCCCTTCATAAAGGCGATCTACCTTCAGGGTTTTAATGCACTCAAGAGTTTCCACATCCCACAGCTTAATTCCCTCATCTTGACTAGTATGAACCAAGATATTACCAACAGAATTAAAGCTAACAGAAGATTCTCCACTACTATGACTATGCAAGACTTTAACACACATAAAGTTATTGGTATCCCACAGGCAAATTGTTTGGTCAGAACTGGTGGATGCCAAGGTGGAACCATCAGGGCTAAAACTAACTGACCATACAGTAGAAGTATGTGCTTGCAACACTTTTACGCAAGTAAAATTACTGGTATCCCACAATCTAATTGAGTTATCAACACTGCTACTAGCAAGCATTTTACCATCAGGACTAAAACTTAATGACCAGACTCCATCAGTATGACCTAGCAAAGTTGTTATAGATTTACCTTCACGCATATCCCACAACTTAACCAAGCAATCCTGACTAGCTGTAGCTAAAGTATTGCCATCTGGACTAAAGCTAACTGACCAGATGTCAGCAGTGTGACCTTCTAAGGTTTTTACACATCTATGCTCATGAATATCCCACAACTTCACACTTGCATCTCTACTAGCACTAGCCAAGGTTTGACCATCAGGACTAAAAGTAACTGATGTTACTCCACCGCTATGACCGTTAATGGTTGTAATACAATCACCAGAAATAACATCCCACAACTTAATGCTGTCGTCCTCACTGCCACTCCCTAGTAAAGAACCATCAGGACTAAAGCTAATTGACCATACCCGCTCTGTATGACCTTGTAAAATTTTAGTAGAGTACTCAGACGCAACATCCCATAGCCGAACTAAACCATCTAAACTACCTGTCGCCAACATACTATCATCAGGGTTAAAGCTGACCAAATGCGCTCCGTTAGTATGACCCTGTAAAGTTCTCACACACACACCTTTACTTACATCCCACAAACGCACGGTGGAATCGTGAGCAGTACTAACTAAGGTTTGACCATCTAAACTAAAAGTGATTGAGAACACTTCACTGCTATGTCCCTGTAAAATTTTAGCGCACGTACCTTGCTGCACATTCCACAACCTCACACTAGAGTCAAAACTACCCGTGGCTATGGTTTGACCATCTGAACTAAAGCAAACTGACCATACTTCATTTTTATGACCGTGAAATGTTTGGATGCAAGTACCTTTATTCACATTCCATAACTGAAGAGAGTGGTCACTACTTCCACTAGCAAGAGTTTTACCATCTGGACTGAAGCAAACCGAGCATACCTTAGCAACATGACCTTGCAAAGTTTTTATACAGATACCTGTACTGACATTCCACAAGCGAATGTCGGAATCATTACTACCACTGGCTAGGATAGAACCATCTGGATTAAACCTGATTGAACACACCCAACCAGTATGACCATGCAATACTTTAAGACACTTACCTAAAGCGACATTCCACAACCGAATTGAAGTATCTTGACTACCACTTGCTAGAGTTTGGCCATCGGGACTGAAGCTGACAGACCAAACAATACCTGTATGTTTCTCTAAAGTTTTTAGACAATCTCCTGTTTGTGTATCCCATAATTTGACGAATCCATGATGACCACCACTGGCCAGGGTTTGCCCATCTGGACTAAAAGCGATAGTCCAAACCCAACTATCATGTGCCTTAAATGTCAACAAGTTTTTTCCATCTGCCATTTGCCACAAATGAATTTGCCCATCAATATCACCCGTAGCCAACAGTTTTCCATCTGGACTCAAGGCAAGTGAAAAAATACTCTTCAAGCTTGTAGCAAATACAGACCGATCAAAAGCAGTATTTTGGAAATTAACTCCAGCTAAATTTACACGCTGCAAGTCCGCTTGCCTAATGCTCAAATTTGAGAAGTCATACTTTCGTAAATTTATCTGCAAATGCGCTAACAAGTTGAGGACATTGCCCCCTGCATAACCAGTTAATATTGCAGTTAGATGTCTTTGCTGCTCCAATACATTCTGCAACAAAATTATCAGTTGTTGTTGACTGCCAATCTCTAGCAACAATTGCTCCAGCAAAGGTTGCACAATTAATTGCTTTTGTGTCTCCCGGATGTAATCTTTGCTGGTTGCCTTGATTAAAGCATGGGTTTGGAATAAGCCTAAACGGTCAGACTTTTCCTCTACTAATTGTTGACAAAGTTGTTTAACCAATCGCTGGGTGCTATATTCCATCACGACTGGTTGTAGAAAGAAATGCTCCCCGCTTTTTTCAATTAATGAGCGTTGCAATAGAGATTTAGCTGCTGAAGGTATGAGACGCTGGGAAGAAGATGTCGCTATATCAGCAACTAACTCAGCAAGGGATACTGGCTCTCGATTAATTGCCAGCCAATACATTACTTCCGCTTCTACTGGTGACAAATGGTAGAACTGCCGTTCTAACAAGTCGCCAATATCCTCAAAGATTAGTATCCCATGTTCCACATACTCTAAAACCGGGGCAATTCTACCGTCGAAAAGCTCTTGGGTTCCGGCTGCTACCATCTTGAGCGCTAAGGGATTACCTGCATAATGCTCGATGAGTATTTGCCATTCTCGTTCTGTACCCGTGAATTGTCCTTTTTGCTCAAATAACTCTTGTCCCTCGGTAGTATTTAATCCTTTTAATGGGAGCGATCGCACTCCTGTTCTGTCTCCTTCTAGCGGTATCATTTCTCTAGGCTTTTCTCTAGAAGTGAACAGAACGCAACTAATATGAGGTACTTCGCCAACGCGCTTGAATAATTGACTATATCCCTCGTAACCAGGACGATATTGCCCTGCTTGATCGCCAGAGAGAATTGTCTCAACATTGTCTAAAATCAGCAGACATCGGTTTGATTGCAAACATTCCATCAGCTTTGCTAGTTTGCTATCAAAGCTTTCGGGTATTACCATTTCCTTTTGCAACCCCGACAGCAGAGATTGCAGGATGTTGGTTATTTGCTCCTCTACTGGTGGTGCATTTTGTAGGCTGCGCCACACCACTACCTCAAATTCGCTTTGAATTTGCAGCCCCAACTTCACCGCTAAAGTGCTTTTGCCAATACCACCAATTCCCAGCAGTCCAACTAAACGACACCGTTCTTCTAATATCCATTCTCGTAGCTGGAATAATTCTTCACCTCGACCAAAAAATACAGATACATCCGGTGCTTCTTGCCAATCATATTGTGGGTTTTGTTGTCGGGTTTCTAATTCCTCTAAGGTCGAGGTAGGCCGGGTATAATCGCTTTGAGATAACTCTAGCCCAAAGGCAGCGAAGGCAAACTGCAAGGAACTTTTATCTACAGGTTCCAAGCGTGCCAAAATTCTAGATATAGTGTGTAGAGCCAAACGGGTGCGATCGCTCAGTTCTTCTAAAGAAAAGCTATCTCCAGCATTTTCATCAAATTCGACTTGAGCTTTGGCATCTCGAAATTTCTCCCAGCCTTTTAGGGTCAGGATTACACCCCGCTTGCGTTTGCTTGGTTGTTTCATCAACGTCACCTAATACCGAGTAGATGCATCTCCATAGAGGAAATTCTCAAAGGAAAATAGAAGAAGACACTTCTGGAACAATAATTCCAGATTGACAAATTAAATCAAATATGAAAAACATCATACTTTATTCGAGCTAACTTCTTTATTTAACCCGATTGGCATCTCCCAAAAATGCCAATACCTCTCAATAACTGGCTTTTAAAAGACAATATTGCTTTGGGGAAAAATTAGCCAGTTTCAATGCTAAATCAGGTGTTGATGCAGTTATTTTTGATAATAAGGCAAAACTAAGTATCTGTAAACGTAAATTTTATCCCTGGTGAAACCTATGGCATCTGATATTTAGTAAAAGTGTGGTATGCCTTTTTACCCCACTTCCATTTGTCTCTCCCACAGGGTTAGAGGCTTTGAAACCCAGTTTTAGTTTTTCTCTGCTTGGATGAAAACACCCTGCAATCTCCTTGTAGAGAAAACTTTCTCGGTGGGTTAGGTTGTTGAGGTTTTAATGTTAAAAATAATACTTTTCAAAGATGTTATTATACAATTTTTCATTTATTTAAACTACATCTTTTGTAGGGACAATGTTCCCGAAAACGCGATCTATTTAATTAATAAAGTCTATAATATCAGTGACATTTATGTTGTTAAATTTGTGTTGATAATGCAAAAACTTTCCTATTAATTACAGTAAATCTAGGACTTAGGCATTGATACGGAAAACCAAATATGTAGTATAGATTTCAGCCATTTAATCTTGATTTTTCGACACTTTTTAGGCTATGCCTGCGGCGGGCTACGGCTACGCTATTTATCAAAGTTATGATTTATCAAAGCCTGAAACAACGTATTTTCCTTAATGCACAAGATAATAAATTTGTACAGTTCTTAAGTCATAAATCAGGGGTTTTTGCTAAAAAAATTTACATATGTTAGCATTGTGTCCTAATTTAGGCGCATTTATTTGCTATAACCCTTATGAAGGCTGTTCTCAAGAATTCAGAGCAAGTTACTCGCTTATTTTCTCACCTTCAATTTGATGGAAATAAACACAATCATCAACCAGGTAGTGTATTGGGAAGTACAGCGCTGATTGCGGGAACAACCGTAGGGGCTGGGATTCTTGCCCTACCAGCATTCACCCTACCATCTGGGATTTTGCCATCTACATCTGCGCTAATTGCTGTTTGGCTATACGCTTTAGTTTCAGGTTTGTTGATTGCAGAGGTGACTTTGAACGCCATCCGTCTAGAAGGGCGTCCGAGTATAGGTTTGTTGGGAATTATTGAGAAGACTCTTGGTAAGTTGGGAGCGCGGATTGCTAGCGGCGCATATTTATTCATGCATTATGCTTTGTTGGTGGCATACATCACCCAAGGCGGAGAAATTTTAATATCTGCCATTTCAAAACTCTCGGGTGTAGAGAACTTATTGCCTACCTGGGTAGGAACAACAACTTTCACCCTGATATTTGGCGGTATTATGTATCTTGGGCGAGAAAAGTTTATTGAGAAATTAAACAACGCCTTTGTCGGAATTGTCATCGTTTCCTTTTTGGGACTATTGTTGCTCGGAGGAGGACAAATTAAGAGTACCCAATTCTTAATTCAGGACTGGAGTGCTGTTGGTAGTGCAGTTTCAGTTATGTGTGTGGCGCTGTTTTACCAAAACGTTGTGCCGGTGGTTGTGACCCAACTCGAAGGAGATGTCCGCAAAATTCGTCAGTCCATCTTCATTGGTTCGTTAATTCCCTTAATTATGTTCTTG
Source organism: Nostoc sp. C117 (assembly GCF_043099735.1). NCBI lineage: Bacteria > Bacillati > Cyanobacteriota > Cyanophyceae > Nostocales > Nostocaceae > Nostoc > Nostoc sp. C117. The sequence goes on along the minus strand of NZ_CP170991.1, from coordinate 6,296,208 downwards.
GCGTGGAATGCCCTAATTTTGGCAAGCGTCAGTCCCGATATGCTACACAGCATGTCTAACGGAAAAACTTTTTTTGACCCACTGCAAATTCTGCGAGACGGTGGTGCAGGAGAATGGTTAGGAGTGCTAGTATCAATTTTCTCAGAGTTTGCGATCGCCACATCATTCATTGGATTTGTGTACGGATTGCTGGATTTATTCAAAGATATTTTCCTCGTTACACAAGGCGAACTATCTGGTCGCCTACCCCTTTATTCGCTGGCTCTTTTCCCTCCTATGACTCTGGGAACACTCAATCCCAGCATCTTTTTTACTGCCCTAGATTACACTGGAACTTTCAGTATCTCAGTTCTTGGTGGGATTATTCCGGCGTTAATGACTTGGAAGCAACGTCAAGAGCAAAAAAAATCAAATAGCATCAATCAACCACTCGTTCCTGGTGGGAAAGTGACACTCATTGTTATGATTGCAGTGGCATTAGCCCTGATGGTCAAAGAAATTTTGTAAATTTACACAAATTCAAACCATCAATCCAAATTACAATGTAGTATAAATACCAGATACATGTAATATTAATAATATAACCCAATTCAATGAGTGATTCTCGATCGATCAAAATCAGTAAATATCTCAGTAAATATCTGCGACACACACCAGATGTAATTGGAATTAAACTTGCTCCTGGTGGCTGGGTCGTTGTTGATGAACTACTTACCGCCTGTGCTAAAAACAAGTTTCCAATTAGCCGTCAGGAATTACAGATGGTAGTTGAATCAAACGACAAACAACGTTTTTCTTTTGACTCCACAGGTACTCTAATTCGCGCTAATCAAGGACATAGTACAGAAGTTGATTTACAATTAGAATCTGTTGTTCCCCCAGACCAGCTTTATCACGGCACGGGACACAAATCTGTAGAGTCAATTTTGCAAGCAGGACTTTGCAAAATGTCGCGTCATCACGTCCATTTATCAAGGGATATTGCTACAGCACAAACAGTAGGTGCAAGACATGGAAAACCAGTCGTTTTTATTGTAGATGCTGCGGCAATGCATCAGGCAGGTTATATTTTCTATTGTTCCGAGAATGGTGTTTGGTTAGTGGATAGTGTACCACCTGAATATCTACAAAAAATTGGAATCTGAGAGGATATTTAAAAAGTTACAAACGGGATAATTAGAATTAGAACCAAGTTGTTAATAAAATTTTCCCAAATATAAAATAAAAACTCCACATCCTAAAAGTTAGTGGAGCAATTGATATTAGAATCTCAGTAATCAAGTATGACTAAAATTGCAATTTAGATTGGACAAGTTAAATTAGCTTAAAGCTTTCTTTACTTCATCTTTGATGTTTTCCACGGTATGAGCAACTTGAGCTTCAGCTTGCTTTGCTTGTCCTTCAGCTTTATCTTGTGGGTTTCCAGTTAATTCACCCACAACCTCTTGAATTTTTCCTTCAATATTTTTTGCAGTAGCTTCTATTCTTTTTTCGGCACTCATGGTTTTTATTCCCTGCTTGTAGTTAGTTGACTTATTATTAAATATACTGGGAATGTATTGTTTTTTACTTCCATCAGGGGAGAGAAAAGTTAAGTAAATTATAGTAACCTCAGATAGATGTGGAATGGCAGAGCAAAATATAGCTTAAAAATGTGAATATACGATGTCAATATACGATAAATAAATTCAGAAACGCAGATATCTCTGGCTAGCTCATCATGCCGCAATGGATACAAATAGATCGCGGCGTTGCTGATTGATGGGATGAATTTTGTTTCGCGCAAACGCGCAAAGAATCAATCTTTGACTTAGGTCAAAAATGTCAATTCATTCCGGATTTATGCAACGCTTAAATCACTATTCTTGCTCCCCCTGCAAGAATCTGTATCAATCTTAAAGTGAAACGGTACTAGCGAGGAAGGAATTAATCCTCCCTCAACTAGCTAGCTATACACCTACAGGAGTTTTAGCATGTGCCGTAGGTTCTGTCCCATCTCCCTCTAATGCTTGTCCTTCAATAAATGAACGCAGCATCCAAGCGATCTGCTCATGTTCTTCCATCAATCCAGTCAAAAAGTCCGCAGTTCCTTGATCGTGGAACTTTTCACCAGACTGATCCACATGATCTCTGAGATTACGAATAACCTGCTCGTGATCTTGCACTAGATTAGCTACCATTCCCGTAGCTGTAGGAACATTACCAGCATGTTCTTTCAGGGTAGCAATCTTGAGAAATCCCTCCATTGTGCCAATCGGATAACCACCCAAAGCGCGAATCCGCTCTGCCAAAGCATCAATATTTAATGTCAACTTTTGGTAGTGTTCTTCCCAAAGTTGGTGCAAAGAGCGGAACTGAGGGCCAACGACATCCCAATGGTACTTTTTGGTTTTTACTAACAGTAAATAGGCATCTGCCAAATCTTGATTCAACAGATTAATCACACCTTGACGCTGTTCTTGTGTCAAACCAATGTTTATCGCACGCATTATTTTTCATTCCTAAACAAACTTACTATTCATTAAAATCCCAAATTTACGACATAATACACATCAACCAAAGGACGCATTATCAGTTGAGATTGATGACAATATTGATAATTATACCTATGCCTTAATAGGTATTTAATAAGCGGATGATTTATTAATTAGTTAGACTTAATTCTATACTTGACTCACCAGTGATACAAAGGCATTAAAAATTAGGAATTAGTAATGGGTTACTGCTTTCATGCAATCACCCATTACTACCGATAAATTACTAAAGTAAAGTCTTGATTGTTTTACTTACCTGTAACTTTATCCAACAAATTCTTTACATTTTCTTCCACGGTGGTTGCACTCTGTGAATTGTCAGGACGCTTCTGCTTATCAAAGTCAGCAGCTCCTTGAACTTCATTGAGTCCTTCGTTAGATTTCTTTTGAACCTCTTTCAATCCGGCTGGTGGTTTTGTAGCGGCTTTATCAGTTTCGCGCTGAATATCAAGCAGTTGTGTTTCACCTTCGGTAGACTTGCTTTGGTAGCTATCGATCGCAAAAGCAGGAAAAGCACTAGATAACAATAGTAAGGCACAAGTAAAAGCAACAACTAGAAAACGTACTGGACGCAAGATAGATAGAACAGAAGCAATAACTTTCATTTCAAATCCTCGATAACAGCGTTAACAACGCAAAACATTTACTCTATAAGCGAAGACTATGCCTTTATTTGGCAAATTTGACCAAGCAAAATAGCAAGCTACGCTTCAATCTTGAAGTACTTCAAAAATTAACTTGAAGAAATTGCCTTTGTGTTTGTGTATTAACTCTAGAATGGTTAATTACCAAATACTCTTGACAAGTTCTTACTTTCAATGTTTGCCTGATTTATTTGTACTTGGAAAAGCATCAGATACGTATCAATCTGTAGAATGAACTTGCCACTATCTATAGTTATAAAAAAATTCACTCTGTAGATAGATCGACTTAAGCCAAACTTGGAAAGAAAGCCTTTTACAAATCGCTGGTGAAGTGGGAGAAATTTTCATCATCAAGCCTGTGATTAATCCCTATGTGGTAGGTGACCCCGTTCAAGGTCATCTATTTGTTGAGCTAGAAGATGTCATCAGACAGTTAAAAGAACTTTGGGTGATGGGTAATCAACTCCAGTCTATAGTTCTCTACGGTCACAGGCAAATGGGCAAAACTTCTATTCTGCTTAACGCTGCTAACTGTCTAGATTCACAAATAAAGCTAGCCTATGTGAACTTGCTACCTTTGGGAGATAGTCTTAGCGGGGTAAAGGGAAAAGGTTTTAATTCCTTCCCCCAACCCCAGTCACCTTTTCCCAGTCAAAACCTAGCAATTTTGGGTTGGCAGACTACTAGTTTCGGCGATCGCATTTGCTATTTTTAAGGACTATCTCCGCAAACTACGAGGGTCGAGTGCATCTCTTAGCCCATCACCGAGTAAGTTGAATGCCAACACTGTGAGGATAATCAACACAGTTGGCGGCCAAATTAACCAAGGTTGCAATACCAAAATTGAAGCATTACTAGCCAGAGAAAGCATATTACCCCAAGAGGGATCGGGTTGTTGAATACCCAAACCAATGAGGCTCAGTATTGCTTCTGCGCCAATAAAACTAGGAACTGCAAGAGTAGCAGAGATAATTACATAGGTAGCTGTTTGTGGCAAAACATGGCGGACAATAATATAAATTGGGTTACCACCCATTGCCCGTGATGCTTGCACAAATTCTCGCTCTTTAATTGATAGTACCTGTCCGCGAATTACTCGTGCTAGACCAGCCCAGCCAATAACTGAAGTAATCACCACAATCAACAAAAATCGCTGGGTACTGCTTAAACCAGGTGGCAAAACTGCCCCTAAGGTGACCAAAAGATAAATACTAGGGAAAGTCATTAGCACTTCTGCCAAGCGCATAATGATGCTATCTATCCAACCTCCAAAGTAGCCGGAAATTCCACCTACCAGCAAACCGAGGGGAAAAGATATAGCAACGCCAAAAATCCCGATAAACATGCTGATGCGGCCGCCATACAGCAAGCGACTAAGTTGGTCGCGGCCTTGGTCATCGGTGCCTAAGAGGTTAAATTTTGCCTCGTCTGTTGTACCAAATAAATGCCAATTCAAGGGAATACCGGGAAGGATTGTAGCTTCGTCCCAAGTGGGGGGTAGTGGCAAACTGAGCTGGAACAATCGGTATTCTGCGCCTGAGACAAATAGACGCAACGGTGAGGGTTTTTTGAAGTCTACAATAAGTTGGCGATCGCCTGTGTCTAAATTCGTGTCTCCCTGAGTCGTCGGATAAATATGAGGTCCGATAAACTGCCCTGATTGAGAAGCCCAATATATCTTAGTTGGTGGTAGCAATGAACCATTGGGCTGTGAGGCGTAGGGGTCATAAGGAGCGATAAAATCAGCTGCAATTACTGCTATGTAGAAAATTAACAGCAAAATAGCCCCAAATCGTGCCAAAGGATTTTTCTTCAGTCGTCGCCACCAATCCATAGTAGTTAGGAGTTATCAGTTAAGAGTTATGAGTTATTAAGCTTTTATCTTAATTCATAATTCATCATTAAATTTTGGATTTTACATTGAAGTAAAAATCGTAATAATTCAGGAGTGAGTAGTCAGAATTCAGAATGATGGAAAATCAAGTGCCCTATAAATTCTTGATTTTCCTGTTGATTATTATGCTTCAGTCTCAAATTCTTTTGAATTCTGAATTATTACGAAAAATCTAAAATCCAAAATCGAATACCTCCTAAGGGACTGACAAATAAAAGGTTAAAGGGGAAAGGGGAAAGGGATGAACAGGTCGCTTGACTTCGGCGCAAAGCATGCAGCGGGACGAAGTAGGGTTTTTAACTTTCCCCCCGCCCCTTATCCCCAGAGGGGACTCCACCTTCCCCTTCTTCATAAAAAATATCCCACTGTTCACAGTCAACAGTCAACAATCAACAGTCAACAACTTCAAGCGGTTATTTTTATTTCTTGGAGTTTGCTAACTCCTAACTGCTAACTCCTCTAAATACCGCTGCTGTTCTTCCTGTTGTTTTTCGTGTTCTACAACAAACACATTCGAGTAAAGATTAGCGAGAATTTGTTTTCCTTGTTGTGTCAGTGAGAGATAATGCAGTCCTTCTTGGATATAAGGAAATACCCCATTCCAGTAAAACTTGGCGTAATTCTTACGTAAATCGGCAGGGGTTTGATAGCCCAATACTTTATTTACACCAGTTTCTTCAAATTCGTAATATAAAGAATTAATTTTCTTCAGGTAACGTGGGTCGCTTAGTTGACCAATCAAATCAGCAGCACGTACTAATCCTGCAAAGCACTTTGTATCTTGATGATCTTCTGCCGCAGGTACGGGAAATCGAGTCAATTCAATATTGCTCTTAATTGCCTCAGCATCTATTAACTTGTGACCGCCAAAACGCTCATCAATAAAAAGCTTCGCTCTATCAACATGATACGGCGTCAAACTCGCATCAGAAGCGCCAGGAGCTAAAGAAATCATTTTGCCATTTTTTCCTGTAGCATACAATCCTGCTGTTTCTCGGTCTTGTCGGCAAACTCCTTTAACGTACCCAATATCATGACTCACTAAGGAAATAATACAATGCAGCCAATCTTCACTGGAAACACCGCCTTCCCTGATGTGTCTGCCACGCAAAATTTCTTGTCCGACTAGGGCAACTAAGATAGTGTGTTCAACATTATGATAAAGGGCATCGCTATTAGCAATATTTTCTAAAGCCATGTTACCAGCCCAGGCGATGATGTCCTGATAATCATTTTTGAAGCACCCATAGGTGCGACGGTAGCCTTCTCGAATTTGATTAACAAAGGCATCAATTAAAATTTCAGTGGCATTGAACATATTTGCTTACTCTGGTATTTACCAATTAGTTATTGATTTTATTGATTGATAAAAGGGAATGTGGAGTGAGGGAGACAAATCAATTCAAGATTCAAGCATTTTAGAACTCCTACCTCCTGCCTCCTCTTTCCTATACCCTAATCAAGACTAGCTTTATTGGAATTTAGGACAATGCAGTTTGCTCTTTTGTAACTCAGGTATAGGTGTAGACGCTACCTTGACCTATCCTCGATTACAAGATAGGGTGTAAGTCTGAACCAACACAAACGCTTCCAAGAGATGATAAATTGCGTGGTATGAGCAAGTAGCTAGTATACAAGCATACATTAATGAATACTTCTAACTCTAATCTAGATATAGTGACATCAGATTTATAGTTTTTCATTTTTAACTAATCATTGGCAGTGATCTAAATACATCTCGTGTGTGACCTAGAATAGCTAGGGACTTACAATAAATAAATTATTCAATCTTGTGTGTGGGCATCTTAGTCCCTCAAAGACAAAGGTGGGCGAGACGCGCACCTGACAACAAGTAGTTGAGTCTTTTGTAAATTCCAAATCCTTTAGATGAGATGACATAATTTTTGTATTATAGGTTGCATCAAAATTTTTAGTGACTTTCTTAGTAATTACTCTTAGCAAAATATATAATTTCGTCATATTATATACTGTTGCTTGAAAAACATATTTACTCAGAAATGGGTGATAGTTGATAACAAGTAAATAAATTTCACGTTTTCTTAAGAAAATACCAACAGTTGTAGGCATAGACAGAAAGTGGAGGTGGCACTGTGAATGATGAAAGTGTTTCCGAAGTGGAGGTAGAACAACCTGTAACGTCTGAAGATGGTAGCTTTCTGAACAAATCGGATCAAAAACAAACTAGAGTATGGTTGAAGCCATTATTCTTAGGTGCTGGTTTAGGAATAGCGATCGCCTTTGCTGGTATGGCTATATTAAGTCATCTGCCATCTCGTCAACCAAGTGCAGTAGCGGATAAAAAAGTTAACCCAGCGATGACAGTTACCATCGCTACAGTACAAACCGGGCGTGTTGTCCGTACCCTGAAAACCACTGGTACTGTAGCAGCGCGTGATTTAATTCCGGTGCTACCCCAAACCAACGGCTTACAAATCAAAAGCATCCCGGAAGATGTGAAAGAAGGAGCTTTTGTCAAACAAGGTCAAGTTTTAGCTGTGTTGGATGATTCTGTACTGCAAAACCAAATTAGCCAAGCAAGAGCAGATGTAGAATCAAAACAAGCTGATGTCCAATCTAGGCAAGCAGATCTAGCATCTAAACAATCGGATTTGGCATCAAGTCAGGCGATAGTCCAGCAAAAACAAGCAGATTTGGCTCAAGCCAAGGCTAAATTAGAGGAAGCAGCCAAGAATTATCAGCGATATCAACAACTAGCCGACTCTGGAACCATTAGTAAGCAAGAACTCGACACTCGGTCCTATGCTGTGAAAACTGCTATACAAGTTGTAAATCTTTCCCAAGAGAATGTGCATAGCGCCCAAGCTAATGTCAGAAGCGCTCAGTCGAATATTGGTAACGCCAAAGCTAGCATCAACAAAGCCAAAGCCGATGTCAAGAGTAGTGTGGCTAAGGTACAACAACTGCAAACTCAGTTGGGACAAACTGTGGTGCGGGCACCGGTTTCGGGAGCGATCGCCGAAAAACTTGCTAGAATCGGCGATGTCACGGGGGTACCGCCGCAAACCCAAGCTGGAACTGTGATTGGTGGCACACAGAAACTATTTTCGATTATTCAAGATGACAAACTAGAACTTCAGGCGAAGGTGCCGGAAACTCAACTAACACAGGTAAAAATTGGTGCATCGGTGCAAATTACTTCTGATGTCGATCGGCGAGTGCGATCGCAAGGACGAGTCAGGGAGATACAACCACAGATTAACGATCAAAGGCGTGAGGCTATAGTAAAAATTGATTTACCACCGACAACTTTACTCAAACCAGGGATGTTTGCCCGTGCTGCAATCACCACCAACTCAGCCATGAAGATAGTAGTACCGCAAAAAGCAGTTCAGTCTCAACCAGACTCAAGTGTAATTGCATTCACCTTATCGGGTGAGGATATAGTCCACACCCAAAAAGTAGAGTTAGGAGATCCAGCCAATGGTGACAAAGTGGAAATCAAGAGTGGGTTGCAATTAGGCGATCGCGTCATAGTTGACGGTGCAGCATATCTCAAAGATGGCGACAAAGTTCGAGTTGTAAAGTAAAAGGGAATGGTGACTGGGGAATGGTGACTGTTGACTAAATCTAAAATCTAAAATCTAAAATTTTCTGATGTCCTTTAATATCTCTGCTTGGTCAATCAAAAAACCTGTTCCCACGATAGTTTTATTTTTAATTTTGACTGTATTGGGTTGGTTTTCTTTCATATCCTTGGGAATTGATATTAACCCAAATATTGATGTGCCAACAGTTTTGGTAAAAGTCACCCAACCAGGTGCAGGACCGACGGAACTCGAATCTCAAGTGACGAAAAAAATTGAAGATGCGGTGGCGGGGTTGGGCAATATCGATTATATGATTTCTACCGTCACTGATGGCAGTTCCAAGACCACAATCAATTTTGTTTTGGGTACAGACACCGATCGCGCCACCAATGATGTCCGCAATGCGATCGCTCAAATTCGCCAAGAATTACCCCAAGACATTAACGATCCAATTGTCGAACGCTTAGATTTTTCTGGGGGACCGATCGTTACCTATGCCGTTAAATCAGATCGACGTTCTGTAGAAGAATTGAGCAACCTCGTAGATCAAACCATTAGCCGCGCCTTATTAGCAGTCTCAGGTGTGGCACAAATTCAGCGTGTGGGCGGAGTTGATCGAGAAATCCGCGTTAATCTCAATCCAGACCGCTTACAATCTTTAGGCATCACCGCCACCCAGGTAAACGACCAAATCCGCGCTTTAAACATTAACTTACCTGGCGGACGTGCCGAAGTCGGTGGTAGCGAACAAAGTATTCGCACACTTGGAAGTGCCAACAGTGTGGATATTTTCCAAACCTACGAAATTCTTTTACCAGGAGGTGGATCTGTACCCTTATCCAGCTTGGGAACGGTAGAAGATAAATATGGCGATGTGCGCCAAGCCGCCGTTTTAAATAATCAGCCGGTGGTAGCTTTTCAGGTGTTGCGTAGCACTGGCAGCGTTTTGGTGACTGTGGAACAAGGAGTAAAAGCAGCGATCGCCCAACTAGAAAAAACACTCCCCTCAGATGTCAAACTAGATTTAATTTTTACTAGAGCCGATATTGTCCGTCAATCCTACCAAACTACTATTGATGAATTAATTCAGGCTTCCCTGCTAGCAGTCATCGTTATTTTAGTGTTTTTACGTGACTGGCGAGCAACATTAATTACTGCTGTAGCCTTGCCTTTGTCAATGATTCCTACCTTTGCAGTACAGCAATATCTTGGTTACACCCTCAACAACATGACTTTGTTGGCATTAGCTTTAGCTGTGGGCAACTTGGTAGATGATGCCGTGGTAGAAATTGAAAACATGGAACGCCACATGGCTATGGGCAAGTCAGCTTGGGAAGCAGCTTTTGACTCTTCTGACGAAGTGGGATTAGCAGTAGTCGCCAGTTCCGCGACAATTGTTGCTGTGTTTTTGCCAGTTGCCTTTATGGGTGGAATTCCGGGGCAATTTTTCCAACCCTTTGGCGTTACCGTTGCTGTATCCACAATTTTCTCAACTTTTGTGGCGCGGATGGTTACACCGATGATGGGAGCGTATCTTTTAAATGACAAGCATGGTAGTCGGCAATCGGCAGTTGGCAGTCGGGGATACCTAAAACTGTTTAATTTTAAATTTAGGCTTCCAGGTAGTAAGACAGTTAAAACTCAGAATAATCGCCGCTTTCAACCTTATAGATCGCTCTTAGAGTGGGCATTACGCCATAGATTGATAACAATGGCGATCGCCTTAGCTTTCTTTATGGCTAGCCTGATGCTGGTGCCTTTGATTCCTAAGGGTTTCGTTGATGATGGTGACTTCGGAATTTCCAACGTATCTATAGAACTACCACCTGGTTCCACATTAGTAGATGTTAACAAGGTAGTCACACAAGCCACTGATATTATTCGCCAAAACCCAGTTGTTGAAGGCGTACTAGCCACAGAAGAAATCAATTCAGCCAGTCTTGCCATTAATCTCAAACCGAGAGAAAAACGGAATATTTCCCAAAAACAGTTTGAGGAACAAGTACGCCCTTCATTTGAGAAAATAGCGGGAGCGAGAATTAGTTTTCAAAGTCAGTCACCAGGTGATAGTCGCAAAGCTTTATCCATAGTCCTCAGAAGTGAAAATCCCCAAGCATTGAATCAAGCCGCTGATGCTTTAGAAAGGCAGATGCGAAGCATCCGCGGATTAGTAGAAGTGTCTTCAACTGCGAGTTTAGTGAAACCAGAGATTTTGGTAATTCCGAACCCCCAACGAGCCGCAGATTTGGGGGTGACAGTGCAAGCGATCGCTCGGACAGCTTCTCTTGGTACCATCGGTGATAATGATGCCAACTTGGCAAAATTTAATTTGAGCGATCGGCAAATCCCCATTCGCGTGCAAATTGACCCCGAAGCTAGGGCTGACATCAACACAATCACAAATCTGCAAGTCCCCAGCCAAAATGGTACCTTGGTTCCCCTCGCAGCAGTAGCAGATATCCGTTTTGGTAGCGGTCCCGCAACCATCGATCGCTACGATCGCGCCCGTCAAGTTGCTTTAGAAGCTAACCTGCAAGGTATTTCTTTAGGAGAAGCAGTAGAAACAGTTAACAAACTACCTGCAATGCAAAACTTGCCACCAGGAGTAGCACAGCAACCTTCAGGTAGTGCCAAAATTATGCGGGACATCTTCAGTCGCTTTGGCGGTGCATTAGGGCTCGCATTAATGTGTATCTATGCAATTTTGGTGTTGCTATACAACAACTTCCTCCATCCATTATCGATTATGGCGGCTTTGCCCTTTTGTTTAGGCGGCGCCTTGGTTGCGTTGATGATTGGCCAAAAACCTTTGGGAATATATGCCTTGATTGGTATTGTGTTGCTGTTGGGGATTGTCACCAAAAACTCGATTTTGTTAGTTGACTACACAATCATCAACATGCAAGAAGGTAAAACCCAACGTCAGGCACTCGTAGAAGCTGGTGTGTCACGTCTGCGTCCGATTATCATGACTTCGCTAGCAACCATCGCCGGTATTCTCCCTTTAGCATTGGGAATTGGCGCGGGTTCTGAAGTTCGCCAACCAATGGGAATAGCCATTATGGGCGGTTTCACAACTTCCACCCTGTTGACACTGGTGGTAGTGCCGGTGATATTTAGCTACATTGACAACTTCCAAACTTGGATTCTGGATACATTGCGTTATGGCTTTGGCAAAAAATCATCGCATTCATAAAGAGTTAGGAGTTAGGAATTCTGCCCAATCCCCAATCTTAGAAGAGGGACTAGGGACTAGGAAAGAGTTTTTCTCATCTAATCCCCAATCTCTAATCCCCAATCTCCAATCCCCACACTACAAACTTTCACCAAATTTGTTGTATTTTGAGTACAAAACCAGGTAGAACATTTTCCCCGGAAATAGTTTCAGGAAATTTTAAAACTTCCACATCTTGTCCTGGGCGATAAATTTCTACTTCCTGTTTTTTTCGGTTTATCAACCAACCTAGACGACAACCATTTTCGATATACTCTTGCATTTTCATCTGAGTTTTTTTCAAGCTGTCATTAGGTGAGAGTATCTCGATGACAAAATCAGAGCATAGGGGAATAAATTTTTCTTTTTGTTCTTTGGTCAAAGCATTCCAACGAGATTTTTCTACCCAAGAAACATCCGGAGAACGGTCAGCGCCATTAGGTAAAGTAAATCCAGTCGATGAATCAAAAACTTCGCACAATTGATTTTGATCGTTCCAGAACCATATTTGAGCGTTAATAGTAGAATTAGTTTTTCCCGTTTCCCCTCCCGTAGGTGGCATTATAATCAACTCTCCTTTGGCATTGCGTTCTAATTTCAAATCGGGGTTTTCTTCACACAATTGATAAAACTGCTCTCTTGTGAGTTTAATTACAGAATTAAGGTTTAATGTTAGTGCTGTCATAGGAGTATCTCCCATTTTTGTTTGCTGACTGGGCTAAAAAGTAAATATCCAATAGCTTACCAAAACATTACCGATTGCCTTTCCCCATTCCTTCAAATTGTGCGTAGGTGGCATATTGCTGGGAGCCATGACAGGATATTGGGGCTACCGATCACTGGAAGATTTTACCTGTGTACACAAATAGAGTTTGATTAAACTGTTGAACTTAAATGTGACAATCAATTTTCGATCCTATTCAACATTTTTACGAGTTTTGAGATGAACTTAATCCCTTCAATTTCCGAAACTCCTGAACAACATCTTTAATATCCCGTAATTCACCCTCAACTAAATAGTTTAGTTGCCGCATTTCATCTGCCGAAATCTTTCCTGCAAGTGAGGCGATCGCATTTCTTAATTCCGGGTATTTTTTTAATATTTCTTGTCGGACAATGGGCGTAGCTTCATAAGGGGGAAAATATTGTTTATCATCTTTTAAGACAACTAATCCCAAACGAGCAATTTGCCCATCAGTGGAATTACCCGCAACCATATCCACCTGTTTTTGAATCAATGCACGATATATTAAACCCAAATCCATGACTTGAGGAGGTTTAGCAAAATGTAAATCGTAAGTTTTAGCTAATCCAGGAAAACCATCTTCTCGTTCTAAAAATTCATAGCCAAAACCACCGCGCCATTGAGGTGTATATTGAGTAGCTTCGGAGAGAGTTTGAATCTTGTAGCGTTTGGCAGCTTCACCCCGAATAATCATAGCAAAAGTGTTTTGAAAACCCAAGCTGGGCATTACTTGCAGATTGAACTGTTGGGCATAAGCTTGTTTTAATCTTTGATAAACTTCTTTAGGATCGTTAACTGCTTTTTGCTTCAAGATTCCTGTAAAAGCTGTACCTGTATATTCAATGTAAGCATCAATTTTGCCAGCAGTAATCGCACTATGACAAACAAAAGAACCACCCAAACGGAAACGGCGATCGACTTTTAAATTAGTTGTAGCCTCGATTTGCTGTGCTAACAGTTCACCTAAAATATCTTGTTCAGTAAAATCTTTAGAAGCAACGATAATATTAGCACCACTACTACTCTTTAAATTCGGCGTGCAGCTAGTGGTTAGCAGTAATACAGCAAAAGTTAAAAATACAAATGCTAAAAATCTTTTCATTAACTTTTAATTTTTAATTTATTCTCCATCCATCCAATTGCAAAGTCAGCTAATAATGCAATTACCGCCGCTGGAACGGCACCAGCTAAAATTAACTGATCGTTGACTACTGATATCCCGCGAAAAATAAATACTCCTAAACCACCAGCCCCAATTGCAGCTGCAATAGTTGCAATTCCAACAGCAATTACTGTTGCTACTCTTACTCCCGCCAGAATCACTCCCATTGCTAAGGGAATTTCAACTTGTAATAATAATTGTCTATCTGTCATTCCCATACCTCTCCCAGCTTCTCGAATTGCTGGATCTACGCCAGTGATGCCTGTATAAGTGTTGCGAATGATTGGTAAAAAAGAATATAAAGTCAAGGCAATAATTGCTGGGACTACACCAATTCCGGCAATGGGAATGAGTAAACCAAATAGTGCCAAACTAGGAATAGTTTGGAAAATATTTGCTATACCGAGAATTGGTTGGCGGAGATAAGTTTTACGTGTAATTAAAATACCCAATGGAATGCCTACAATTATGGCAATTCCAATGGCAATGCCTACTAAAAATAAGTGTTCTAGAGTATGCTGAAGAATTTCTGGGGCATACTTAACGAGGAAGAAATCTTTCATAAAGCGTTTTTCAGGGAACGCAAACATTGGAGAAAGGCTAGGCTTTCTGGATGTTGCGATCGCATAAATTCATCTGTTGTCCCCAATACTACCAATTCTCCGCCATACATTAAACCAATTCTTGATGCCAAAATAAACGCTTCTTGAATATCGTGGGTGACAAAAACTACTGTTTTGCCTAATTTTTGCTGCAAATGCCGAAACTCTTGTTGAATTTCTAGGCGTGTAATGGGATCGAGTGCGCCAAAGGGTTCATCCATCAACAATACTGGCGGATCTGCTGCTAAAGCCCTGGCTACACCAATTCTTTGTCTTTGTCCTCCCGAAAGTTCATGCGGATAACGCCCAGCAAATTGTGCTGGTTCTAAACCCACCAATTGCAATAACTCATAAACCCGCGTTTTAATTTGTTTTGGTTGCCAACCTTCTAAAGAAGGAACTAAACCCACATTACGTTCAACTGTAAAATGGGGAAATAAACCAATTTCTTGAATTACGTAACCAATCTTGCGCCGCAGTTTAATTTCATCCCATTGAGTTGTGGGAATACCATCAAATAAAACTTCGCCTTGTGTAGGTGTGAATAGACGATTAATTAACTTCATTGTTGTAGTTTTACCGCTACCACTGCGCCCAAGTAATACCAGTGCTTCTCCTTGTTGGATGGTGAAATTGAGATTTGACACCAATGGGCGATGATTGCGGCTAAAGGTGACATCACGGAATTCGACAGCGGTTTGGTTATTTTGCGGCATGAAGCGATTTAGATTTTGGACGATCAAAAAGTTGATACAAATTACGTTATTAGGGTAGCAGATAACGGGTTACAGTTGATGCCACAAATCAAGCAAATTCATGATTTAGAGCGTTTGAAGACGATTTTATGGCATATTGTAACTGCAAATAATCTAGAAGAACTACAATAAGTCTTGTAATTTAAGCAGATAGTTACACGGGAGCATCTCACTTTTGTAGAAAGCTTTTTCAACCTCACCCCAACCCTCTCCTTGGTAAGGAGAGGGAGCAAATATTTTGTTTCCCCCCTTACTAAGGGGGGACTAAGGGGGGTCGATTTAGGGTGCATTTGCAAAACTAAGATGCTCCCTAGTTACACATTATTCATTTCCTAGATAAGCTTCAATTACAGCCGGATTATTTCTGACTACAGATGGTTCACCCAAAGCAATCAACTGTCCAAAATCTAAAACAGCAATGCGATCGCACAAACCCATTACTAATGGTACATGATGTTCAATCAGGACGATTGTTAAATTAAACTGTTCTCGCAGACTACGGATAAATTCACTCAATTGCTGCTTTTCGTTGGTGTTCATCCCCGCAGCAGGTTCATCTAGGAGTAATATTTGCGGTTTTAATGCTAAAGCGCGCGCAATTTCTAAGCGACGTTGATCGCCATAGGCGAAGTTTTTCGCTTTTTCATCAGCGCGATCGCTCAAACCGACCATATCCAATAATTGTAAAGCTGTTTTTCTGCTTTTTTTCTCTTCCCGACGAGCTGGTGGTAATCCTAAAACTCCTGTGAATATATTACTTTTATTATGCAGATGTCGGGCAATTATGACATTTTCTAAGGCTGATAATTCACCAAATAGGCGAATATTTTGAAAAGTCCGGGCGATACCTAAACCTGCAATTTGATGGGGGCGTAGCTGGGAAATATTTGTCCCTTGATAGCATAATTCTCCACTAGAAAGTGGAATAAAAGCTGTAATCAAATTAAACAGTGTTGTTTTCCCAGCACCGTTAGGGCCAATAAGTCCAAAAATCTCATGTTCATTCACTGTAAAAGATACATTATTTACCGCAACTAAACCTCCAAAGCGGCGAGTCAGTGATTTTGCTTCTAAAACTATGTCATTTGTCATTTGTCTCCAGTCTTCTGTTTATTAACTTGTCTGTTTTGATATCTTGAAAATTAACTTTATCAATATCCTTTTCAGCTTTTTCAAAATGTCTGGAGTCACAAATCCTTGGGGAAAAAATATAGTTCCTAAAACTATTAAAATACCATAAATAATTAATCTTCCATCGCGTAAAAATTGGGCTAACCAATTTGGAAAACCCTCTACATCAGCTATTCTTCGCAAAATTATTTCTAATAAGACTTTTAATACAATAGCACCTACCACTGAACCTAAAAATGTTCTAGAACCACCAATTAATACAATGGTTAAATAAGTAATACTGGCATCAAAAGTACCTTGTCTCGCATTCCAAGTATTGAGAAAATGAGCGCTGATTACACCTACAGTTCCGGCAAGAATTGCCCCTAGAGTAAAGGCTAAAACCTTATAGTAAGTGGGGTTAATTCCCATTGCACTGGCAGCTAATTCATCTTCACGAATAGCAATAAATGCCCTGCCTGTACGAATGCGTTCTAAACGGTAAAACAACACCATACTAACTAACAGTAATGGCAAGGCAATCCACAAGTATTCAAGTTGTGTTTGGAAAGGTTGAGGAATCCCAAAAATCCCGACAGCGCCGCCTGTAATATCTAGATTTAAGGATACAACTCGCAAGACTTCGACAAAAGCAATAGTAGCGATCGCTAAATAAATTCCCCGTAACCGTAATGCCGGAATTCCCACTATTACAGCTAATATACCAGAGATTAAACCAGCAATCAACATCTCTAATAAAAGTAATGCAATCGGAAATAAATTATTATTAGATGGGAAAACTTTTAAAAGTAATGGAATCGGAAATAAAGTATTACTAGAGGTGAAAACTTGTGTAGATAAAATTGCTGCAATATATCCACCTAAAGCATAGAATCCAGGGCTAGCCAAAGACAATTGCCCAGCCATCAGCGGCAAATAAAGCGATAGTCCTAATAAAGCCTCCAATACCATATAGACTATTGGTGACTCATAAGTAGAGAAAAATTCAGACATTGTAAAATATTTTGATTAAGCTATCACTTCGATCAATTCTTAAGCTGTTAATATTTGCTCTGCTGTCAGCGCCAAGTCAAGAAAAGTTCGTGACACAATTCGTTCAGAACCTCTAAACTGTGTCCTTTGATATTTTCCCTCAGCATCTAGTAGAAAAACAAACACAGTCGGAACTTTGGGATTTCCCAAATACTCTCTTAAACCAATTGCCAAATAATCTACAATCCAATATTCTGTAATACCTAAGCGTTGATATTCATCTAATTTATCAATGTAGTCATCTTCCCAATTAGTTGATGTTACCTCTATAGCTAACTGGATTGGTTCTTCAAGTGCAGAATAAGCAGAACGATTTGAGCGCCATACATCTTTATTTATGACACTTACATCAGGCTTGCGCCCTTGTTCTATTCCATTAGCAGTTATAGTTCTAAAAACTGCTGTGTTATGAACTACATAATTTATGTTTAGTCGCCTAATTTCATCATTGAAACCAAACAATAGAAACTTGGCGACATCATTATGATTTCTGGTTGCACGCATTTCTACAATTTCTCCATCCACAAGTTCATATAAACCTTCCTCTGGACACTCTTCCAAAAATTGGTCAAAAGTTAATTTTTGTTTGGTGTATGTTTTCATAGGGCTACCTATCTTTAAACTTTCTGAATAAACCGACGACCTAGCAAACCTTGGGGTCTAACTAATAACATGATAAATAATATTCCATAGGCTACAGCGTCTTTATAACCAGAATATTCCGAAGGAACAAAAGCTTCAACTAATCCAATGAGTAGTCCTCCTAAAACAGCACCAGGAATACTACCTAAACCACCTAAGACAATTACCGCTAAACCTCTCAAACCAAAGGCAATGCCGAAATATGGACCAGCAATACTAACACTAGAAGCGACTAAAGTTCCCGCTAATCCTGCTAAAAAACTGCTGATAAAGAAGGTTAAGATGATAAAGCGATCGCTATTAATGCCTAACAAACTAGCAGTGGTTGGATCTTCGGCGATCGCTTGCATTGCTTTACCATATTTAGTGCGATTGATAAAATAGCTGAGAATTGCCACAATCACGACTGATACAGCAAAAATTACGATCTGAACGGTGCGAATCGGAATCTGCTTTTCTTCAGTACCAAAGTTAATAGAAGGCGGTAAGTTGCCATAAGTATTTGCTGGGTATGTGTAACTTTCTGCACCTACTAAATATTGGATTAAGTTCACAATTACCACTGCTACTCCCAAGCTAGAAACAACAGTTAGTAAAGGATCGGAGCCTTGACGTCGTAGCGGTTGAAAGGCAACTCGTTCCATCACTACCCCTACTAATCCCGCCAAGCTACTTCCTAAAATCAAAGCTATAGCAAATGGTAATTTTATTGGCAAGGCTGCATTAGCTAATAAGCCGTTAAATCCAAAGTTACCACCCATGAGTGCATAAGTGAAATATGCACCCAACGTAAAAATTGCTCCATGAGCTAAATTAATGATGCCCAAAATAGAATAAACTAAGGTATATCCTAAGGCGAAAATTGCATATACACTACCAATGGATAAACCATTTAATAATTGCTGTAAAAATAGACTTATATTCATTTAGCAATTATTTGAGGAATGTAAATTTACCTTGACTGCCATCTTTTTGCATTTTGATTTGGGCTACATAGAAATCTTTTTGAATCACCTCACCTACGGGAGTAAAACCAATTTCACCCAAAGGTGTATTGTATCTTCCACTAAGTATCTGTTTGTTTAATTGTGTCCGTAAATCTGGTAGTTGTAATTTATTAACTTTGCTCTTTTTATCTAAAGCTTGAAGAGCTTCAACATAAACTTGTACTGCTGCAAAAGTTTGGGCACTAAATTGGGGTGGTTCTTTTTTATATTCGTCAGCATAGGCTTTGCGAAATGCCGCGTTAACTTCCCCTGGATGTTCTGGACTATAGGCTTGAGCAATCAATAACCCATCACAAAGTGCTTTACAAACGGGCAATATATTCGATGTATTTAAACCATTACCACCAACAATTAAACCTTTATAACCAAGTTCTCGTAACTGTCGGACTAAGTTACCACCATCAGCAGCTAAGCCAGAAATAATAATTAAATCTGGTTTGAGGTTAATGGTATTGGTAGCTTGGCTTTGAAAATCTGTATCACTAGTTTGGAACTTTTGTACTGTTACTAATTCCAGGCTTTGATCCTTAACTGTTTGCTGAAAAATCTCCGTTTCTGATTTACTAAATGCATCATTTTGGGCATAGAAAACGGCGACTTTTTTAAGCTGGGGATTTTGTTTAAGTGCAGCTTTTACCGAATTAGGAGCGACAACAGAGACTGGTGCCGAAACACGAGCCACATAATCACCAATTTCCGGAATATTTTTAGCAGTATTTGATGGACCAATAATTGGTACTTTAGCACGATCGGCAATTGGATCGGCACTAAAGGCTTGCTGTGATAAAGTTGGCCCTACAATACCAACAACTTTATCTTTATTAATTAAAGTTTGAAAAGCATTAATCGCTCCTGCTTCATCCCCACTAGTATCTTGAAACACCAATTTAATTGGAGTGCCGTTGACACCACCTTTAGCATTAAAATACTTTTCGGCAATTTTAGCTCCAGCAACTTCTTCTTGACCTAGTAATGCTACATTGCTAGTCTGGGCAACAGCAATCCCAATAGGAATAGCACCTGATAATGTACCTGTTGTTGCTGCGGCATCACTCGCAGTATTATTGTTAGTACTATCTGGAGGATTTTTAACAGTACTATTGCCACCACCACAGGCTGTCAATAGTAAAGTACAAGTTGATAATAATGCTGTTATCCGAGGCAAAATCTTTTTCATCGTTAAATAATCATGTAGCTATTAGATAGGTTGCAAAAGCTATTAGTAAAGCCCACATTTTCCGAAGAAGATGAGACAAATTTACACTTTTGCAAGAATTATATTAAATCATTTTTATTTGACCATATAAAGACAAATATTCAAAGTCTTTGTAAATACAAATTATTCTAGTAGGGAATAATTTTATCATTCCCAGGTTAAACCGAGGAATGTAGTACTAAATTCTTATGATTCTTTAACTATTCTGACTCTTGAATTCTGACAGACTCTCAAGCCTTTTTTTCGTTACCAGCTAATTCTTTTGATTCGTAGTGACGACAACCGTTACATGGTCCGTCGGGATTTACGGCACAGCGGATGTAGCCAGATCGGGCATTAAATTTGCAGCTGATGTCGCCAATAAGGTAGCCCACCCCTTCTAAATAATAGCGATCGCCTTCAACCGATGTAATCAGGTTTCGCCCTTCCCGGACTCCTGGAAAATTCATGGCTGCTTGTCTCATCCGTACACGCGATCGCGATCGCGTTTTCCGGATCGCCCACAGGGAAAACAGGGACGGTAAAAAACCAATGGCAATCACTAAAAGTGTCTTTAACACCTTCTTTTTACCTCTTTTGAGCGCTGATCGATCGTCCCTGATGTTGCACTCTGGTTTGACGAAGTGCAAATCTGAGAGCAAATGTGCCTTTTCACTACCATAGTTGGTTGCAATTAGCAATTGCAGTGTGGTATCAGGCAGTTTTGAGAATATGTTCCTTCTACCACTTCAATCAGCATAACTGTTACAACCCAAGAGCTGGGTTACCTTTAAATGGCGATCGTTTTAAGATTTGTTGACTAATGACTTTTTGAAGAATCGTTTTGTGTCAACTTCAGTCACATTCTTGTTTTTTCTGTGCTGCTGGGACGCTAATCTTTTTTTGGTTTGCTGACGAAGTTGCTGTGCTAGTAATGCTGCTTCCCTTTCTGCTCGGAATAAATCAACTCTTCGCGTCGTCAAAATAAAAGACTGGTCTGATTTTTGTCTTACCCAGGGGACGCTAACTGCCAAATACTGACAAATGTTTTTGTATGGCTTCGGCTTCAAGAGTGGGTAACGTTCTTGACTATTGAGTGTGTTAGTTATTGCCTTCAACTCAAGTATTGCGGCTTCTAGCTCTCCTGCTATGTGGTTAATACGTTCAACTTGCGCTGTTAAACGTTCCCGTTCACTAATGATTTTTTCCTCTTGGGGTTGCAGTGGCACTATACCAGTAGTCATAGATGTCGGCTGCAACAACGAAACTTTTCGCAAAATAGGGTTTTTGTAGCTGTCTGCGATTTTTTTCATACTACCTCAAGCAACGTTAGCTGACTTCTAAGGCATTGTAGCAGCAAAATAGTACATTTGTACTGTATGTTTTTGTATGCTGAGGTTGTTTCTCAGAGATAAGCAGTAATTATACTATCTTGCGTATAATTTAAAACAATTGATAAAATTTTACAGAGTTAATTGGGTAACCCGATCCAGAGAAAGAATATGACGAATAAATTTACCTGATGACTGATGACTGTTAACCGTTAACCTTTATTCAAGATACAGGACTGCTATTTGATTTTGGAAAAGACACGTAGGCTGTGTCGCTTGGAGATTTTTTTATTGGAAGTATCTTAGTAAAGGGAACATTTATAGGTATAATTTTTTGTAACATATCTGAATTACTATACTGTAAAGTTGTAGTTATTAAACACGTCTAGACGGCTTCTGTCTCTGTAGCTGAGCCAGTGGGTTGGGGAGCCACTGGTCTGCAATTTTTACTTGCTAAGGCTAGTCAAGTAATAAATTAGACTTTAAAAACATCCTCTTCGCTGACATTAATTTTGATAAAGGTATTTTATGCCTGAGAATCTTGAAAACCATCTTCTCAAAGAAATTCGTAAGCTGAAGCAGAAAAACAGAAAACGCATTATTCGTAGAATTGGGGTGCTTTTGCTGCTTGTAGGTATAGTGAGTGGGTTTATATATTTATTTTTTCAAGATAATTATATCTGGAACTTAGGTAATTCAGCTATTAGTGGAACAGTACTTTTATTAATTTTTTTAGTATTGATTGTTGTGGGATTTTTATTTATTTATCTAACTAAAGATAGAGTATACTTAGTTCGTTACAATTTTCCTGTATTTTCTGAGAAAATTAGTCGTTTAAAACGTATTCCACCTAAATATTTATTAGGCTATACTCTACTACTAATAGCATTAATTGATGTAATTAATCCGTCTCTAATTCTTAACCAAATTAATGGTTTAGTCAATTTTATAGTATATAAGCCTACACCTCCCACACTAAGTTCACCTTGGCCGTGGAAAGATAATACAAAGATTCATCCAGTTGTTGCCAATATCCCATCTAATATTGAAACAACTATTCAATCTGTTGCTAAATATATTTATCAACACGAATCAGACCCGTATTTACGAATTAAAGCTATACATGATTATGTTATTAGTCGAGTTACTTATGATTTAGAAGTGCTGAAAACAGGAATACGACCGGATCAAGATGCTCAAACTGTTTTTTCTACTCACAAAGCAGTTTGCGAAGGCTATGCTAATCTATTCATGGCATTGGGGCGAGCTATGGGTGCAGATGTTGTTTATGTCAGAGGTAAAATTCGTCGAGACTTAGCCCCTATAGACTTAATTCCTAAGGTTTTTAGACTGTTATATTCTGATTATGATTGGACAAATCATGCTTGGAATGCAGTCAAAATTTTAGATAATTGGCAATTAGTTGATACAACCTGGGACGATGGTGATTCTAGCGAATTTGCCGATTCATATAGTGCAGATTATCTCATACTTCCTCCTGAAGTTATGAGCATAAGTCATTTTCCTCAGCAATTAGATTGGCAACTTTTACCACATCGTGAAGACTACAATACTTTTGAGCAAAAGCCAATTCTGTCACCTCAGTTTTTCACCGAAGAATTAAAGCTAATTTCCCCAACTGAATATCGAACAAAGGTTCAAAAAGTCGCTGCCATTAAAATTGGTAGCTCTCCAAATTACCACAAAAAAATTGTTGCCCTATTTACTAAAGCACAAAAAACTGAGTCTTCATTGTGGGATTTACCACTATCTCTTAATTTACTAGAAGATAATCAAGATACCCAAGCAAAACTACAAAATTTTAAAAAATGCCAGAGTCAACCTAATGCAGGTGGAGAAACTGAAATCTTCTGTCAGTTTCTAGAACCAGGAGATTATGAAGTTTTGGTATTCAGTCTTGGACAAAAAGTTAGCTTTCTAGGTCAACTGAAATTTAATGCTCAACCGCGCTAAAAGTCAGAAATAGCTAAATCTTGTTCATCCAAAAATGTCTCTGTATGGTATATGTAAGACACGGTAATCCTAGCAAGGAACTGTAGATTTAGTTGCAGAGGTACAGCGGCAGTGGGTATTGTAGTTGAGAATGTCTCCAAGCAATTCGGAAGTTTCAAGGCAGTCGATCAAGTCAGTTTGGAAATTAAGAGTGGTTCGCTTGTTGCGTTACTTGGGCCATCTGGATCGGGTAAATCTACTCTGTTGCGGTTAATTGCAGGTTTAGAAATGCCAGATAGCGGCAAAATCCTTCTTACCGGCAAAGATGCGACATATCAAAGTGTGCAACAGCGGAATATTGGCTTTGTGTTTCAGCACTATGCCCTATTCAAGCATCTGACTGTGAGGCAGAATATTGCCTTTGGCTTAGAAATCCGCAAGGCACAACCAAAGAGAATTAAAGGACGGGTAGAACAGTTGCTAGAATTGGTGCAATTGAGTGGACTAGGCGATCGCTATCCATCACAACTCTCCGGTGGTCAAAGACAGCGGGTAGCATTGGCAAGGGCGCTGGCAGTAGAACCTGAAGTTTTATTGCTAGATGAACCTTTCGGCGCACTTGATGCTAAAGTCCGCAAAGATTTACGGGCCTGGTTACGCAACCTTCATGATGAGGTGCATGTTACCACAGTTTTTGTTACCCACGACCAAGAGGAAGCAATGGAAGTCTCCGATGAAGTTGTGGTGATGAATAAAGGTCGCATCGAACAGGTGGGAACACCAGCAGAAATCTACGACGATCCGGCTACGGCATTTGTGATGAGTTTCATCGGCCCGGTGAATGTATTGCCTAGCAGTTCAAAAATTTTTCAACGCAGCGGGTTTGATGCGCCACACCCAGAAGTGTTTTTGCGTCCGCAAGATGTGATTTTGGAAACTAATGCCAATGATGCTACTACGCCAGCTATAGTCAGTCGGTTGATACATTTGGGTTGGGAAATTCAGGTAGAATTAACTTTCGATGACGGCCAAGTAGTGACGGCGCATTTAACACGCGATCGCTTTAACCAATTAGAGTTAGAGCCGAAACAGCGGGTGTATGTAAAGCCAAAGGATGCAAAGTCTTTCCCAGTCTCTTATTCAATTTAGACTTTTACCAGTTTCTTAACCATGAAAACTCCAGACTAATAGCTGAAATTCCACAGTTATTATTTTGGAGTTACAATTTTATGCCAGCTTTAACGCCAAGAGTGCAAATATTCTTTGCATTTGATTTTGATTGGCAAATTGGCTCTTAATAGAGTTCGCTACAATTACTATAGTTTGCGTTTTCAAATTTTTGAACAACTCTAACATTTAAGATGGTTATGCGTTTTCCCATAATTACTGCCACTTTCATGGCTACAACCGTCAGTATAGGAACACTTTTGGGCGTTGCAGCTCCAGCCTCAGCTCAAGAGATAATCACTTGTTCCAGCCAGAATAATCAGAGGAACACTTGTGCAATAAATACTAGAGGCAGAGTGAGGTTTGTTAGACAATTGTCTAATGCCAGTTGTAGAGGAAATTGGGGCTATAGGAGAAATCGTATTTGGGTGAAAAATGGTTGCCGAGCGGAGTTCTCAGTTGGCAATCGGAGAAACGACAGATATGACAGATAGTCAAAAAGATGACAGCAGGGAGAAAGGATGAAACTCTTGGGGTTACTAAATCCAAGATGAAAATAACTTGATGGTCGTTGACTGTTAACTGTTAATCGTTAACAGTCATCAGATAAATGTACAAATTAAATGCGTAACAGTAGCCGCGATTTCTAATTGCCTGGTATATTTGCTACAAGAAAAATAAGCACTATGACGTTTAAACTTGTTTAAGGAAGATTTGCTGATTTGCCAAACAAAACCAATGTCTGAACAAAAGCCCTTAAGTCCCTGGAATTACAAACCTTGGTGGTGTCAACCGTGGTCTATACTGCTCACAGGTGTAACGCTGATTAGTGGTAGCTGGTTAATATTTAAAACTATCTGGGTAACAGTTCTTGTCTCTATCCCTGTAGCGACGTGGATGGGATTTTTTGTGTTGCTTTGGCCACAACTAATTATTCGCAGTGGTATTTTGGAATCTTATAGTAATCCTAAATGATTTTTATAAGAATTCTGAATTTTGAAGTAGAGTAGGCTAAATATCTCACCAGTATTTCTTGTATGTCGACGTCTCGCCTCGCCCCACAAGATTTATTCCAGAAAGATACTTCGGAGGACAAGGACAGGAACCAGAAGGGTATTGAATGCCCCACGTGATTCCAAGCCACTAAAAAGTAGTGGGCTTAGGGAATTCCAAGAAATAAATTATCCCGCTTAAAGTTGCTGACTGTTGACTGTGAGCAGTGGGATATTTTTTATGAAGAAGGGGAAGGGGGAAGGTGGGGTCCCCTCTGGGGATAAGGGGCGGGGGGAAAGGTAAAAACCCTACTTCGTCCCACTGCACGCTTTCGGCCGAAGTCAAGCGACCTGTTCATCCCTTTCCCCTTTAACCTTTTCCCTTTTCCCTTTTATTTGTCAGTCCCTTATAAAATAACCGATCCCCGGACTTTCCTCAGGGTTTGCACAAATTTTTGGTATCAAAAATATCAAGCTTTGACGAAGAATTTTGACAACATAATAAGTTTTGATAATTTTTAGTCAATTGCAATGGTTTTCAACCTGGCTTTGGGCACAAGACCTTGTAAGCATCTACATATCAGGGAAGTTGCACAGTGAAAGTTAGGGCGAAATGAACAATAGAGCAAACCAAAGGCATGAAGAACAGAATGCAATACAATATCTCTGTATAATATTCAACCGAATGTTGATTGCCCTTGCAGAGATGTTTCTATCGTGCAGATTTGACGCTCGAGAGCGAATCCTGCGATTATTGCAAAATTCCCGTCCTAGCGGAGTTCCGAGCTTAAGGTTCAGACGCTCATCTGTGAAAACCCAAGCTGCTCCTCTACCTGACAATGAAGCAGAAAGGCTCAAAGCATTAGAGGCTTATAATGTTCTGGATACGCTACCCGAACAAGCGTTTGATGACCTAACTGCTCTTGCTGCTTACATTTGTGGAACTCCAATTGCTTTAATTAGCTTAGTGGATAGCGATCGCCAATGGTTTAAATCTAAAGTGGGACTAAAATCTACGGAAATGCCCAGAGAGTGGGCTTTTTGCTCCCATGCCATTCTACAACCACAAGAAATATTGGTAGTTGCCAATGCCGTCAAAGACGATCGCTTTGTCAACAATCCCTTAGTTAAAAATAATCCCAAAATTCGTTTTTACGCTGGTGCGCCACTAGTTACGCCCAATGGTTTTCCTATCGGGACATTGTGTGTGATCGATGTTAATCCTCGTCACCTAAGTTACCAGCAGTTAGATGCACTCCAACGCTTAAGTCGTCAGGCGATCGCCCAGATGGAACTCATACAGGAAGTGCGTAACCGAAAACAAGCAGAAATTGAAGGAAGGCAGTTATCGCTAACCGATGAACTAACAGGTTTGCATAATCGGCGTGGTTTCTTTCTACTGGCTGAACAAGAGTTGAAAATTGCTCACCGAATGAAACTCTTGTGCTGGGTGGTTTTCATTGATTTAGACGGGTTAAAACAGATTAATGACACCCTTGGTCATGACACAGGAGATGACTTGATTGTTGATGCTGCTCGATTACTCAAGCAAAGTTTTGGTAACTCGGATATTGTTGCTCGCCTGGGTGGAGATGAATTCATTGTTTTCATTTCCAGCTACTTCAAAGATGCAAATAGCATACAAGCCCATTTGCTTACAAATGTTGCCAACTTTAATCAAGAGCAAAACCGTAGCTATCAACTTTCTATGAGTATGGGAATAGAGCGTTACTCAGCAGAAAGCAATATGTCATTAGAACAACTGGTTGCTAGATCTGATGAGTTAATGTATGCTCACAAACGTCTCAAGCGGCAATCTATTCTTTAACAATATCAAACTTATAGGAATCCATTTTGATTCCTGAAATTATTTGCGTGGTGTGCGTTCTGCGTTGGCGAAGCCTCTCCGTCAGGAGAAGCGTCTCGCAGAGAAGCGCAGCGCAAGCGGCATAGGGAGGGAAAAGATTTGGGGGAACAAGGAATAAAAGTGTACTGAGTTTTTTGAAAAATAAAATAGGAGTCCTATATCTCTGCGTCAGATAAAAATATTTTGGTTAGGACTTACGCAACTAGCATATTATTTTTACAGGACTTACGCAACTGGCACAAAAAGGGGGTAAGTGCAGCCCTACCCAGCGACAATTCAACTCAAACCAAGCACATAAAAATGCTTGGGCGTTTTAGTTGCTGAATTAAATAATTAGAAAGCAAATTATGCTTGATTTGATAAACAGTTTGACCAGTTTGATAGGCTAAATTCTTTAATCTAATCCAAACCAACATTGCACGAAGCTTTCATGATTTCTTTGAAGCCTAGCTTTACGACATTGACAAGATTCAATGCCTGTTAGTTGTTTAATCTCTCGGTGAAACTCCTCGATTTTCCAACGAATTTTACACACCTCTTGTACAACATCCGTGGAGCTTTGAGATAAATCGTTAGTGGCGATATAATCCGTTCTGTTGGTAGAAACAGTAACCCGGAATAGTTTCACTTTTTTATTAGCTGGGAACCCTTTAATTTTAATTATCTTACCACAGTCTAATTCTTCAGGACTCCATTCTAATAATTCAACACGTTTATATTTTTCTTGTCCAAATGTATCATCAACTAACCGATTAGTTTTTAAAGGGCAATAATAAATTTTGTCTAGACTATCAATATAAAGCATTAAACTATTTACGGCATACCATGTGTCCATCAAAACAGTATCGAATGGTAAAAGCTTATGATATACAAGGTTTTGCAGCATATCTTTCACATGGTCTATCTTGGTTTTACCATCGACATCAGGATTAAAAATGCGGTAATCGATTACCCAAAATTTTTGAATAGTAGGGTTTACATAAACACAGCTAACTACACCAATACCTTTGAGGACACCATGCTCATTACCACTATATTGTTTTCTAACTATTTCTATTTCTTCAGAATACCTTTTATCTAAAACGCTATCATCAAATATTATGTAACCATTCGTATCAGGCTCAACTACCTCTTTCACGTTATCCCATAATAACCGAGGTGTTAATTTTTCTCTTTTTAAATAATAGTTAATTGCATCATGGCTAATACTTTCTAAATGCTCTGCCAAATTGGTCACTGTATAATTAATCTGACTACTTAATAAGTATTGGCAGTAATCAAGCTTAGTAAATTTCATTACCGTAAGCAACATTTATCTAATACAACCTCTACCTATTTTCTCATGAATCTTTCATGCTTTGCCTCCAATACACCTGCTTCTATTACGAATACAAGGCTTTCGGAATCAGATTTAACTAATACTCATGTACTATCTATCGGCGATCGCTCTGTACCAGTTGCGTAAGTCCTGTTTTAGTTTGTAGTGTAACCCTCCGGGGATATTGCTACGCCCAGCGTCTCGCAGAGAGGACTAAAGTCATCAAAATCAGGGCTTTAGCCCTTACTACAAACTAAAAGTTTTAATTTATTGTGACACTTGCATAAGTCCTAATTTAGTATTTAGCGTTGCTGAAATATGAGCTTATTTCTACATTTTTCTTTGCTTCCATCGTAGGGGCACACAGATGTGTGACCCTAAAAATTTACAAATAATTTCAGATAATTGATTTTTTAGAACTTCCTAAATATTGGTTGGAGCTATTTAAAATTAATTGGCTTAACCGAACTTTTAACTAATGCTAATGTTATTTGTTTAAAAATTTTATATCTACTCCATTGCTAACAACAAACATACAAAAAAATCATGGCCGATCAATTATTCAACCTCTCGTCCCTCAATGGCAGCAACGGCTTTGCCATCAACGGCATTAATGCCAATGACTCCAATGGGACATCAGTCAGTAATGCTGGGGACATCAATGGCGATGGTATCGACGACCTCATTATTGGCGCACCTGGTGCAGCCTTGGGTGCAGGACAAAGCTACGTAGTGTTTGGTAGCACCAAGGGGTTTAGTAACAACCTCAATCTCTCGTCTCTGAATGGTAGCAACGGCTTTGCCATCAACGGCAGTGGGAATAACTTCTCAGGCGTCTCAGTCAGTAATGCTGGGGATATCAACGGTGACAACATCGACGACCTAATTATTGGCGCCCCTGGTGCTTCCTTGGGTGCAGGGCAGAGCTACGTAGTGTTTGGCAGCACCAAGGGCTTTAGTGGCAACTTCGACCTCTCTAACCTAGACGGTAGCAACGGCTTTGCCATTAATGGCATTAATGGCGTTAACTCCGATGGTTTCTCAGACTCATCAGGTAACTCAGTTAGTAATGCTGGGGATGTTAACGGCGACAACATCGACGACCTGATTATTGGCGCACGCAATGCCGCTTCTGGTGCAGGGCAGAGCTACGTAGTGTTTGGCAGCACCAAAAGCTTTAGTGCAAACTTTGACCTCTCTAACCTAGACGGCAGCAATGGGTTTGCTATCAATGGTAATGGCATTGACTCCTCAGGCAGTTCAGTCAGTAGTGCTGGAGACGTTAACGGCGACAAAATCGGCGACCTAATTATTGGCGCACCAGGTACAGGAAAGAGCTATGTAGTGTTTGGCAGTACCAAGGGTTTTGATAGCAGTTTCGAACTCTCTAGCCTTGATGGTAGCAACGGCTTTACCATCAGTGGTAATGATACTGATTTCTCCGGCGCTTCAGTTAGTAATGCTGGAGATGTTAACGATGATGGCATCAACGACGTAATTATTGGTGCATACAATGCCTTATCGGGTGCAGGAGAAAGTTATGTAGTGTTTGGTAGTAGTAGAGGTTTTAGTGCGAACCTCAACCTGTCTAGCCTAAACGGTAGCAATGGCTTTGCTATCAAGGGGATTAATCCTAATGATGCCTCAGGTTACTCAGTCAGTGCTGCTGGGGATGTCAACAAAGACGGCATTGCCGATCTGATTATTGGCGCACCTTTTGCCTTATCCGGTGCTGGACAGAGTTA
Source organism: Nostoc sp. C117 (assembly GCF_043099735.1). Classification (NCBI taxonomy): domain Bacteria; kingdom Bacillati; phylum Cyanobacteriota; class Cyanophyceae; order Nostocales; family Nostocaceae; genus Nostoc; species Nostoc sp. C117. The sequence continues at coordinate 6,265,709 of NZ_CP170991.1, read as the reverse complement.
TGTAGTATTTGGTCGTCATAGCGGCTTTAATGCCAGCCTTGACCTCTCCAACCTTAATCCTAGCCAAGGCTTTGTCATCAACGGCATTAATAATACTGATATCTCAAGTATTTCAGTCAGTGCTGCTGGAGATCTCAACGGCGATGGTGTCGATGACTTGATTGTTGGCGCACCCGGCGCTTCCTCTGGTGCTGGACAGAGTTACGTAGTGTTTGGTACTCCAAAACAACAAGTTAATAACGCACCTGTTGCCATCAACGATACTGTTACATCTGCGAAAAATACTGCCTTTTCTATTCAAGTAAATACCCTGCTGGCTAACGATCGCGACATCGATGGCAACAGCCTCAGTATTACTGGTGTTAGTGGTGCAAAGAATGGCAGTGCGGTAGTCAAAAATAACGGTACTCCCAATAACACAGCAGATGACTTCATCCTATTTACCCCAATTAAAGGGTTTAGTGGTGCAGCTAGCTTTAACTACACCATCACTGATGGTCAACTGACTAGTACTGCAAAAGTGACTGTGCAAGTAGGCGCTCGTCTTTCTGGTGGCAAGGGTAACGACTATATAACTGGCACTGCTGGTAACGATCTCATCAATGGCGGCAATGGGAAGGATACTCTCTATGGTGGCAATGGTAACGATACCCTCTATGGCGGCAATGGGAAGGATACTCTCTATGGTGGCAATGGGAATGATACCCTTGATGGCGGTAATGGCAAAGATATTCTCTGCGGTGGAAATGGTGATGACAGATTGTCTGGTGGCTTTGGTAACGATACCCTCACTGGTGGCAATGGCAAAGATAAATTTGTCTTGGCTGCAACTCAAGGGATTGATACTATTACTGACTTCTCCAAGGGCACTGACTTAATTGGATTATCTGGTGGTTTGAGCTTTGATCAATTGAGTTTCTCTGGTCACAAAATCATCGTCGCTGCAACTGATGAAATTTTGGCAACGCTAACTGGGATTAATACTACGACGTTGACTGCTGCTAATTTCACTATTGTCTAGAATATCGATTTAGTAATCAAAAACCTAACCCTATTATTCCTTTATAGGGAAGAAAATGGGTTAGGTTTCCGAAGTTTTGATGTTACCAAAAATACTTTTAAAACATCCTCTCAGAAATGGTGATGTGAAGTGGAATTTGGTTTGGGAAAAAGGTTAAAGCTTTTTTCTTTCGCCTTTCTCATTAGACCTCTTGCAAAAGTGCTTTTTGCAAGAGGTGGGTTTGGGGAAAAGGTTAAAGGGGAACCCCACCTTCCCCTTTTCCCGACTTCTTCAAGAAGTCTATTCCCCTTGTTCCCAAAACCCGACAAATATTGAATTCATTCGGTGAACTTTGTTTTGAGATCGGTTGTTTTTGCTAATTTACCACTTGGCTGCCATGACTGCGGGGGTCATCTTGACTAGCGGTTGGTGCTACTGGGGCTGAGAATTTGGAAACTTGTCCGCTAGCTTGAGCATAGGGGACAGAGGAACCAGTAACCAAAGCTTCTAAATTGCTAGCCATAATTGTGCGGGGTTGATCGCCGATCGCTTGAGCGATGGTTTCTCCACCTGGTTTCAAAAACATAAAATGAGGAATCCCATCCACTCGATATTTCAACATCTCTGGTAGCCATTTGGTATTATCCACATTCAGCATGACAAAATTCAGCTTGTCAGCATATTGTGTTTCTAGTTGGGCAATATCTGGTGCCATTTTTTGGCAGACGGCACACCAATCAGCATAAAATTCCACTAGAGATGGTTTGCCATTGCTGAGGGCTACTTCTAACGGTGTGGAGCTATCACTTAACTTGGCTAGAGTTGCCGAGGTTGTTTCCGTTCTCAATCCCAAGAACAGGGAGACGCTCAGGGCGATCGCTACCATTGCAATTAAGAAGTTTCTCAAACGCTTCCCTAACGTGGATTCAGACTTTTCAGGAGAATTACCTGGTAAACCCATATTCATAACAGAATTATTAAAACTTATTAAGTAGTATCTTCTTTAGTTTAACTGAGTCGAACCGTTCTCTTCACTATTAGAATCATTACTCCATCACATGGTTTTAGCAAATGAATCATTATGAAAAACTGAGTCAGTGATTACACTAGTACGGACTGAATTCAAAATTGAAAATGACGCTCTCTAGGAGACGCTAAAAGCGTAGCTTGCTTGTCTGTAAGAGTACGTGGACTCGCTCTAAGCAAAGCTATGCCGTTAGCGCAGGTCTTGCTTTACGCTGGGCTAACAAAATTTAAAATGTATGCAGCGTAAGGGTTTCGTTGATTAGGAATGGGTGGTTTATTTCCGTCGTGCTGTACTAGGTAACTCTGTTAAATTGGTAGTAGAAGTAATCATTTCCAATTCGTAATTTCCAATTCGCAATGACGTTATCTACGAGACGCTTCGCCTAGCTTGCTTCTTTGGAGGAGTAAGCGGACTCGTTAACGCGGCGCTAACGCATTTTCAATGGCGAATTATTGGGTCAATTAATTGATAGAACTTAACAAGGACAGCAATTGAGGAGAAAACTAAATCAAGGACGTATAACTTACTCAATATTAAGAATAGTTATGAAGATAAATTACTAAAGGTATTAATGGGGAATCAATATGGTTTGTTTTAAATATCTTTAAAGATTCCTTAGCTTCAGTCAATAAAGTAGAAGTAAAAGGGTATCTATTTAAAATGGAGCTGAAAGTTATAAAAATGGTCTTTTCACTCCTAGTACCTTCGCAATTAATGCTGGTTGCCATAATATTGGTAACTTCCAAAAAACTTGGAAGCTTGAACCAGGAAAGCACCGATTTAGCATACCCATTATCAAATATATTGAGAGTAGTTTTGACTTTGACTTGGATGTTGGACAGTAATTTCAATCTTCTGTTTCAAAGCAAAAGGGAGTAATATTTTTATGGCTTACAGCGAGTTTAGTTTAGCTAAAGCAAAACAAGAGTTTAGTTTAAACACATTAGAAAAACGCGATATTTTTGCTGCTGTTCCGGAATTATCAGCGAGTAATTTACTGACAGAAACACTCAATTATAATCTGGAGATTGCTTTAGCTAGTAATAGTGAAAAAGCTCGTTCTGAGTTAATCATTGCTCCGATATTAGTTGATTTACGCCGAAAATTACGAGAACAAATTAGTTTGTTTTCAGGTGTAGATTTCACTGTAGATAATAGCAAAGGATTAAATGGTACTTGCGATTTTATTATTACTAAATCTCCAGAAATTCTCATTTTGACAGCACCAGTAATTACAGTTGTAGAAGCTAAAAAAGAAAATATTAATGGCGGTTTGGGTCAGTGTGCAGCAGAAATGGTAGCAGCCCAAATTTTTAATGAGCAAGCTGCAACTGAGATTAAAACAATTTACGGAGCAGTCACAACGGGCAGTATTTGGCAATTTCTCAAATTAGAAGAACAAACATTGACCATTGATTTAAGCGAATATTATCTCAAAGATGTGAATAAAATTCTTGGTATTTTAGCCAGTGGTATTTCTCAAGAAAATTAACAAAATTTCAAACAGCTTAATACCGAATTCGTGGGTCTACATAAGCATTTAAAATATCAATTAAGATGCTGGCACTCACAACGATCGCTCCAAAAAATACCAACACTCCCTGGACTGTGGGATAATCGCGATCGCTAATGGCTTGATACAGTCGATTAGCTAACCCAGGCCAAGAAAATGTTACCTCTGTCAAAATCGCCCCACCTAACAAAGATGCAAAAGTTAATCCCAAGACTGTAATAACGGGAATTAAGGCATTTTTTAAAGCATGGGAGACTAAAATCTTATTTTCTCCAATACCTCTGGCTCTAGCGGCTTCTACATAATCGGCTTGCAAGGTTTGCTTTAAATTCACTCGCACAATTCGCTCAAAAATCCCACTGAGCAAAATTCCCAAAGTCAAACTCGGTAGGGCAAGATGATGCAAAGATGTGAAAAACTGGCTAAAGTTTCCACCCAGTAGGCTATCAATTGTATACAATCCTGTGATAGATGTGGGGGCGGGAAGATTAGGCGGAAAGCGGTTGGAATTGGGAAACCAACCCAGTTGGACTGAGAAAATCAATTGCAAAAGCATTCCCGCCCAAAACATGGGAAGTGCGTAGGTAATGATTCCAAACAAGCGCCCACCGATATCGAAATATGTCCCAGGACGAGAAGCCGAAAGAGTCCCAACTAAAATTCCGACAATAAGTGCAACTGTCATACTACATACTGCTAACTCCACTGTCGCCGGGAAATATTGGGCAATTATGTTCCAAACATTCTCGCCCCGACTTAACAAAGAGGTTCCCAAATCAAAGCGCAACAGATTTCCCAAGTAGTTGACGTACTGTAGCCACAAAGGCAGATTTAAACCGAGTTGTTTTCGTAATTCCTCTTTAGCTGCTTCTGGCGCCCGTCCACCAAGAATTGCATCTGCTGGATCTCCTGGTGTTGCTCTTAGTAAGAGAAAGACAATAGTGATGATAGTTAATAGCTGAAGTGGCGCAAGCAGCAACCGAGAAACAATGTAATATTGTAAAGCTTTAGAGCGAGACATATTTTAGTTATTTGTTATTTGTTATTTGTCATTTTTTGCTACCACCTCTCGCACGCGATAAATAGGCCGTCCTTGGGATTCATGATATGTACGCATGAGCAATTCTGCTAAAAGACCGAAGCAAAACAACTGTACTCCAGTTACTAGCAACAGAACTGCTAAAATCAGCAAAGGGCGATTGCCAATCATCTCACCGAAAGCTAATTTGATGAAAGTTAAATAAATTCCGATCGCTGTTCCCGAAACTATTGAAATCAATCCCAACAGCCCAAAAACATGCATCGGGCGGGTAAGGAATCTTTTCATGAACAAAATGGTTAACAAATCCATCAACACCCGAAAAGTTCGCCAAATGCCATACTTACTCTGACCAAAGCGCCGGGCGTGATGACGCACAGGCATTTCGGTAATTCTAGCTCCTTCGATGTACGCCAAAGCAGGTAAAAACCGATGTAGTTCCCCGTAGAGGTTCATATCTGCCAGTAGTTCTGCACGATAGGCTTTCAGCGAACAACCATAGTCATGAATATTCACGCTAGTGGTGCGGCGAATTAGCCAGTTGGCAATTTTGGAAGGAAGTAAGCGATTTAAGGCACCATCTTGGCGTTTTTGTCGCCAACCACTCACCAAATCGTAACCCTCATCCAGCTTTGCCAATAACATCGGGATATCAGCGGGATCGTTTTGGAGATCGGCATCTAAAGTGACGATCGCTTTCCCCAGTGCATAATAAAATCCAGCAGCCATGGCCGCAGTTTGACCGTAGTTGCGACGCAAAATCACCGCCTTTAAATCAGAACGTGTTTGCGCTTCTTGCTTGAGATATTCCCCAGAACCATCTGTAGAACCATCGTCTACACAAATGATTTCATAGTTTATCTGACTAGAAGATAAAGTAGAGGCGATCGCCTCTAATAAAAGCGGCAAACTTTCCACCTCGTTATGTATCGGTAGCACCACCGAAACATCCGGGACAATTGCGGAAATCGCCCCATTTAACCCGTCATAAACCAACCCACCCCTCATATCCCTCAGCGTCCTCAGCGTCTCTGTGGTTTGTAACTCTTGATAACTCTACCAGCACCTCGCACCTGCTGATAGTACGACTGACTAACAGCATCTCCCTGTTCCGAGAGAATATCAATGCCAATCCCATTGCGTCCCTGTTCCTTCCCAGAACTATGGATATAATAACCATCCGCCAAATAAAGCCCGACATGGGTTGCTTTTTGGTTGGTTCCAAAAAATACCAGATCCCCGGCTGCTAATTCTGCAATGGTAATTGGTTGGGTGAATCCTTCTTGTTGATAAGCATCTCTAGGTAACCAAATACCCACCGAAGCAAACGCCGCTTGCATCAACCCAGAACAATCGTAATTTGGTGCTAGGGTACCACCCCAAAGGTAATAATTTGATTGTTGCATCGCTTTTTGGGTAAAGGTGATAACTTGTGTTAGCAGTTTTTTAATTTCAGATTCAGAAAATGTTACAGCTTGATAAAGTACAGTAGCAGATTGTAATAAACTCAAATCTGAAAAGGATACCCACCCAGGATAGTCATCTTCACGCAAATACACCTCAACTGCCGAATCCTGATAATTTGATGTTAGCCATAAATGTCGTCCAGATGCGGCTTGAGTTGCTAAGCGTGTGCATTGAGGAGAATCGTATAAATTAAGGTCTGCTAGACACTGATACTCTGCTGATTTTAGATTAAGGGACATTATTCAAGAATGATTTTTTTTAATAAAGACGAACAACTCGAAAATCTTGGTAATGGCATTTTAGATGCAACTTGGGCAGCATTTCCTACCTTAGCCCGCAATCAAATTGCCTTGACTTGGGTTGTTTACGATCCACCTGTACTGGTAAATACTGGTGGTGCTTTGACTCCTAACGCTTTTTGGAATCATCCAGTCCGTGGTTTTTCTTATCGCGGTGTTGAGCGGATTTACCCTGCGAGTGTAGTCAAGTTATTTTATCTAGTGGCGGTCAACGAATGGCTAGAAAAAGGCATGAGTCAAACCTCTAAGGAATTAGAGCGAGCCTTGCGAGATATGATTGTAGACTCTAGTAATGATGCTACTAGTTTAATTGTTGATATTCTTAGTGGCACGACTTCGGGTCCAGAACTACCATCAGCGCCGTTTGAAACCTGGAAATATCAACGTAATATTATTAACCGCTATTACCAATCTCTCGGATGGGAAGAAATGCAGACAATTAACGTCTGTCAAAAAACTTGGGGTGATGGCCCTTATGGACGAGAACGGGCGTTTGTAGGAGAGTTACTGGAAAATCGGAATATGTTGACCACAAATGCGATCGCCAGATTAGTGCATAGTATTGTTGGTGGAGTCGCAGTTTCAAGTGGGCGATCGCAAGCGATGATGGCTTTGCTCAAACGTAATCTTGACAATTTGTCCACTGACGGAGAAGAAAATCAGGTAACAGGCTTTTTAGGTGGTGGACTGGCTAAAGATGCTCAAATTTGGTCAAAAGCAGGTTGGACAAGTCAAGTTCGCCATGATGTAGCATACATTGAGTTACCAAACCAGCGCCCCTACCTTTTAGTAGTATTTACTGAAGGCAAAGCCCAAGCTAAGAACCGCGAGATTTTGCCGTTTGTCTCGAAGCTAGTTTCAGAAGCGATTAGTAGTCTTTAACCCAATACAATTCAGTTAAGCATTTCTTCCTTCTCTGTCTTCGCGTCCTTCTCCTAAGGACCTACGGTGTACACACAAGTCAGCAGTTTTATCCCAATACCCTTGGGATAAGCCAGAAAGCCATCATGTAGAGACGCGATTTATCGCGTCTAAAAGACTGACACGTTAGAGAGACGCGATTTATCGCCGTCTCTACAAGTGCTTTGGTATTATCTGAACTGTATTGTGTTATAAACTTCCAATTATTCAGCTTAATTTTTTTGTTTTAATCTCTCTGTAAATAGATGCGATATTGCGGGCATCATCAATTCCACGATGGTGTGTCCCTTTCAATTCTATTCTTAGCTTATTGAGAGCCTCAGCCATACCAAATTTTTTAGATACGCTCAGATATTCGGAAAATTCCTGTTTGATATTTATATGTTCTGAACTAAAAGGATAAGGAAAATTATGAAACGCGCAATCTTGAATAAATTGCTTTTTGTCGTAATTGCCCCAAGAACAAAAAATATGATTTGGAAATGAAGAAATCCATTCTTTGAAACCAGAAATTGCCTCTAAAAATTTTGGTGCTTCATCAACATCTTGCTGCCGAATAGTTGTCAATTCGGTGCAAAAAACTGTAAGTCGCGGATGTATCACTGGTTGGATGAATTGCTGAAACTCTGAATCAATTTCCCAGGTTGCTCGATTCAGCATCACCGCACCGATTTCAATGATTTCCATTTGGTGACGGGGAATTGTCCCACTGTCACAGCATGTAGCCTCCAGATCGACGATCAAATAATAGTGGGATCTTTTAGTTTTCATATTAAATATTGGCAAGTATTTATACGTAGTATTTAAGCTTAGGGACTGACAAATAAAAAATACTCAACTACTTCTTGTGGGGTGGGCGCTCATGTTGCCCACCCCACAATATTGGGTAATTTATTTCTTGGAAGTCCCTTATACAATTACTATTGTAATATAAATACTACAAAACTACAATCCTCATAGTTGTTTTCATTTATTTGAACTACAACCACTGTAGGGATAGGGAATTTAAATTGATGAAAAAGGTTTAACCCAGCTGAGCTGAATAGTGATATTAAGAGCGATCGCTGCTATTCCAAACCACAGCACACTTTCCAAAGCCATAACCACAAAAGGCCAAATTGTGCTATCAGAATTCCACCCAAGTTCTATCTGAGTTAATCCCCGCACCAAGCCAAAAGCCAATACACCGCCAGTTTTTAGCTGAGGATTTTTATCTGAGCGAATGATATAGCGGTAAGTGACACCAAATAGGAAACCCATAAAACTTGCAACTGTAGCACTCATCCACAAGTGCCAATTAATATCACTTTGCAGAATTGTGAGAGTGTGAAAATACTTTGCCAGTACTAAAGTATTTAAAAGATTGGTAATCACGAAGGTAAAAAATAGGGAAAAACCTCCAACTGTTCCAGCCTTAAGAGATTCTAGGCGTTCTGCTATTAATTGAGGATCTAAAGTTTCGTTCAGGATAATTGAAAATTTATTTTCAAAATGCTTCATTTGGATGAAGGGTTATTAAAGAAGAATTCAGAAGTGAGAATTCAGTAGTCAGAATGAGTCAGAATAGTTAAAGAATAATTAGTATATTTATTCTTTAAATATACTAATTGTTCTAAATTTATTATAAATTCTGACTCCTGACTTCTAGGTGCTGAATTCTTACTTAAAATCTATTTATTTTGCAGCAAGCTTTCACCACGTTGATAAATGTCGCCTGCATATTCAGTCCAAGCACCTTGTCCCCAATAACGAAAACAACTAGTTTGCAGCAAAAGATTATGTAAGAGAACATTACGGTATTGAGATGTTCTAGTGATAGGTTCTGCTGAGTCAGCTTGTTGTAAGGGATCAACTTTCTGATGAAATAGACTGCTTAATTGATACATAGGAGACAACACATTTTCATATCCTTTTACCCAACTTATATGATTTGTCCAGGAAGCTCCATCCATGTGAAAATTAGAGTTAATTTGCTTTAATTCTTGAATGGCATTCTCTACAGCATCAGAGTGGGAATTATCGGGTGAAATTCTTTCCCAAATCTGATGTTGTCCAACTGGTTGACAAGATGGATAGTCTTCAGGTTTGCATCCAGCAGCTTCGATTAATTCTAAATATTCTGTGCCACAGATACCAACAACGCCTGATTTTCCTCCACCGTTATTTACCATATCTCCCCAAGCTTGTTTAAAAGCACTAGGAAATTCATTCATCATGACACCGCCATTTTCACCATCTCCAATTTGACTAACTATTGGTGGGACAAATACACTGCCAATTTGTTGTTTGGATAAGGTTTTTGCTTCATAATAAGGCTGCATTTGAGCAACTAATTTAGTATCAGAACCTTGAGTTTTAATTAATGCTGTAATACTAATTGTTTCACCTTGAGAATTACGAGCAATCAGACGATGTGGTAAATGTTTGTAAGTGAGAGATTCACCGCTAATTGTTTCTACAGAATGTTCTTGAACAAGTAGCCAACGATATCCACATTCTTTCAGCGCTTTGACAAATTCAAAGAGAGCATCAGGATGATTTGGGAGGTGCATTTCTGGAGGTGAAAATCCTTTGACTCGCGCTAATGCTTGCCAGCCAAAAATTGCCGCAAAGTGATGTTGCCATGCAACGATATGTAATTTTATATCTGCTATGGGAGTGGAAGGAATAACTGCATGACTCCACATTGTACCCAGCCATTCTACATAAGGCTGATAGGTTGGATCGCAAGTGATGCGTTTCAAGTTATCCAGAACATCATCGCGTCCCATTTGCCTGAGTCCCCATAAAAGATTACCTGAGTAATCCAACATTACGCGGGGATTGCAACCTTGACTTACAAGTTCGGGGATCAAGTCTCCCATACGGCTGTAACAATTAGCAAAAGGTGCTGCATTATGGTTATCCCCCTCGTTGGGATGTTCAAACATATGTTGCAGATTACTGATGAGTGTACCACCATTTCCAGCAGGGATTGTGGGCTGGTGCATATGTAAGGCGATCGCAAATACAGCTTTTACGTCTTCTAATTTAATATTGGTTGTTGGTAAAAATACTGGTGCATCATGGTTAACTACAGAGAGAACCTCTGTTTCCCAACCAGAAATATTCGGCAAGCCATCAATGATTTCGGGTAAATTACTAAGAGTAGTAGGGAAGGAAAGCATTTTTGGTTGCTCCAATATGAGTTATATCTAGAAAAATTGCGTTTGTATTTAATAATACTTGACATAGCGTATATCCAATGAATACCCCAAGTCACGCCATTCTCAACTTGCTGATTTTTAATCAACAATTGCGAACTCAAGCAAGTCCAGCAATTGTCATCGGCGCAGTCTTACCAGATATTCCCATTTTTGTGTTCTACTTTTTAATGAAGTTTGTTTACCATCTGCCGACACGCCAGATTTGGTCAGAAGTTTATTATCAACCTTTTTGGCAAGCTATTATTAGTACGTTTCATTCGATTCCCCTGGCGTTGATGGGGATATTGATTGCCCATGTCTTGAGTTGGCAGTTGATTGAAATTGGGTTGCTCAGTATGGTGCTACACTCGCTTTTAGATTTACCAGTCCACAACAACGACGCCCGCAGACATTTTTTTCCTTTTAGTAATTACCGTTTCATCAGCCCGATTTCTTACTGGGACAAAAATCATTATGGCGCGATGGCGTACCCGCCCGCCGTAGGCGATCGCGGCTTTGGTAGAAATTCTCTTGGTTCTAGGGGCAACAATTTATCTGTTTCCTTCTATGCGATCCCAGTGGAGTAAAGGATTGCTAATTGCGGTCAATCTGTTTTATTTCGTCGGATATTCCCGTTTTTACCTTTTAGCAAAAGGCAGTTGACCGCGGTAGAGTGCTTGAAAAAAGTTAGGTCTGACGCCTAGACGCGCTAGAAATTATGTTCTTGACCAAAGCAAATCGCTAAAACGATGGATTTTCCTTAAAAAACCCAGTGTTGGTTGACGCTGTTCTCTTCTTGGTGCTGGTGGAGTTGCTATTTGTAAAATCAGTTCTAGTAACCAAGGCGCGAGGCGTTGACACCACACAGCTAAATGACTTTGCCATCCGACTAAAATTTCTGGTGAATCATTTTGCATTCCAACGACGAGAGCTTGAGCTACTTGCTGGGGAGTCATGGGGATCACCCAGCGAAATAATTTCATGTCACGCACCATGTCTGTGTCTGTCAGGGAAGGTAGTAATGCAATGACTCGGATATTGTGTTGGGCTAGTTCCCGGCGTAAAGCTTGGGTAAATCCTAAGATGGCAAATTTGGTTGCGGAGTAAGTCGCCATCGTCGGAGCAGCAATTTTCCCCATTAAGCTCGACACATTGATAATTGTCCCTTGTCTTTGGCTGGCCATACGTCGAGCCATGAGACTTGTGAGGTTGTACATTCCGAATAAGTTCACAGAGAGTTCTTCTTGAACTTGGGGCATTTTAGATTGCAAAAATGAGCTTTGGTATGCGACTCCGGCACAATTGACCAGCAGATGAATTGGACCATAGTTGCGCCAAACTTGGGCAATGGTGACATTCACCTCGATGACCTGAGTCAAATCTAAGGCAAAGATTGCAGTTTCCACACCCATCGCCTCGATTTCGTTCGCTACCTCCACTAGCTTTTGGCGATCGCGTGCTACCAATATCAGGCGCTTGATCCCTTGTTGCGCTAGTTCCAGAGCGATCGCCTTACCAATGCCACGAGAAGCCCCTGTAATCAGGGCTACTTTACCTTGAATCTCCATTTGTTTTATCTCCAAAATCTAAGTCTTACCAAACTCTTTGTTGCCAACAGACACATTCACAGCTAGTCGCTTGTCGGCATTGGGTAAGATGAGTAGTCCATCGCAATTGATATCAAACCAAAATTAAGCCCTTAGTAACGATGTATTTCTTAAGTTTTTCTACAATCCTTCGTAATTGTCTATACGAGGTAGAAATTTCTCGTTTTTTACTTGTTAATACCTAACACACTTGGCTGAATCGATATAGTTCATAGATTTTACTTCTCCTCGATCCGAGCGTTTATCAGCACCGTTGACATACACACGTTAGCAATTAAATCAACTTGCCGCAATATTTTTTAATAAGAATTTCTTAATAGTTGTTAACACAAGTATATATATAGAAAAAATTTTATTAAATAAGTTTTTATGAATACCTAGGTACAAATATCTCAATTCTCTGACAATTAATCCTGTTCTCAGAAATTGTTATAACTAAGCCACAGCTTAGAAATAAAAAAGACATACTATAGCAATCTATTTGATTTGTAAGAATTTCAAACCGAAGATACCCGACTTATCAAAGAAGTCGGGTATCTATTTTTCACTGATTATTCAAGATTGTTATATTATTTTTCTTATGATTGCAATAACTATATTCTATATTAAGTTACATGGTATAGAAAATCTACTTAAATTTTCCTCAGTATACTGAGAAAGAACCTTTTAAGCTATATTATATATGAATTTGAAATCCACCACTCTGTAACTCATTACTTGCAAACTGCTGTATCTACCTCCGTATTATCTCGTATTTTTTCCGAAAGAAATAAAATTATGATTTCCACAAAAACCAAATTATACAGGAAGTGCCACATCATCATCATTAACGGATCGCATTTTTGGCAAAGCATCCTAAAAGCAACTATTCGGAATTTTATACTGAATAATATGATTTTTAGGAAACACTAGGATCGTCTGATTTTTTTATCTCTTCTAAGATTCGTTTAACTTGATTAACTTTTTCATTTCTATTCTGTTGTTGGAAAATATTTAAAGCTTTTTCTAAAGAAGACACTGCTTCATCTGGTTTATTTGTTTGCCACATTGCTAGGGCAAAGTTAGTTAATGCCTCGGCATAATTAGGATTAATGTCTAAAGCTTTTTGATATTCAGTAATGGCTTCTTGCCAGCGATTTTCACTAGCATAAACAACACCGATAGCATTGTAAGCTAGAGCATATTTTGATTGTAGGCGAATGGCTTCTCGATAGGCCTTAATTGCTTCGTCTGGTTTCTTTTGCCCAAAAAGCACGTTCCCGAGTTGAAAGTGTCCGAAGGCATCTTCGGGAAATTTTTTAATGAATTTGCGTAAATTTCCTTCTGCACCTGTCAAGTCTCCCTGATTAAGTAAAGCATTGGCTTGTTGCAAAAGCTGCGATCGCTCTGGTGGATCAGTCTCGGAAAATTGGGCTATTTTTTGCCGTTGTCTTTCTGTATCCTGTTCAGGCGTATGTAAAGAAACTTTTCCAGAAACTGCTAACACTGACGGAGATAGACTAATTGGAGTGATAATACTCATTATCATACAGCTAATAGATTGAACAAATCCTAATTTCAGTTTGCTGTTCAGTTTCATCACCCTGAATGCCTCAATAATCTTCTAATATTTATGATAAAACGCTGGTGCGTTACACGGTAACGCACCAATATTCAATACTACTCGGTTAAGCATTTTTAACTCGGCATTGGGTTTGGGGTAAAGGTTAAAGGTTTTTTCTTTCCCCTTTTCCCCAAAACCCGACAAGTATTGCACCAGTATTAATCTAAAATTGCTACGCGCCTTCTCGCAACTTATCCAACACGCTTCTATCTTCTAAGGTTGAAGTATCACCAGATACTTCTTGTCCCGCAGCTAGATTTCGCAATAAGCGCCGCATAATTTTACCCGATCGCGTTTTCGGCAAAGCGTCGGTAAAGCGAATTTCTCCGGGACGAGCGATCGCACCTATTTCTTTGACAACGTGCTGTTTCAGCTCTTTACTAAGTTCCTCACTTCCCTGATAACTGCCTTCTAAAGTCACAAAAGCAACTACTTCTTCACCTTTGAGTTCATCGGGCTTACCAACTACAGCGGCTTCTGCAACCGCTGGGTGAGAAACTAAAGCTGATTCTACTTCCATTGTACCGAGTCGGTGTCCTGATACATTCAATACGTCATCCACACGACCCATTACCCAGAAGTAGCCATCTTCATCTTGCCTCGCACCATCACCAGCAAAATAAGTATAGTTACCATCTTTGGGTGGGATGTGTTCCCAGTAGGTGCGGCGGAAGCGTTCTGGATCGCCGTAGACTGTCCGCATCATTCCTGGCCAAGGATGTCGCACCGCCAAATAACCGCCTTCCTTATTTGGTACAGTATTTCCTTCCAAATCTACGACATCTGCAATAATTCCTGGGAAGGGAAGAGTTGCGGAACCGGGTTTGGTGGGAATTGCCCCTGGTAGCGGTGTAATCATGATACCGCCGGTTTCTGTTTGCCACCAAGTATCCACAATCGGACAACGCTCCCCACCAATTACTTTGTGATACCACATCCAAGCTTCGGGGTTAATTGGTTCGCCGACGGTTCCCAACAAACGCAACGAAGACAAGTTTCGCGCATTAGGATGTTGTTCGCCCATCTTAATAAATGCCCGAATTGCCGTAGGTGCAGTATAAAAAATATTAACGCCGTATTTTTCTATAACATCCCAGAAACAGCCAGGATTAGAAGCACGGGGCGCACCTTCATACATAATCGTTGTTGCACCGTTGGAAAGCGGACCATAAACAATGTAGCTGTGCCCTGTAATCCAACCTACATCTGCGGTACACCAATATACATCCGTGTCTTGGAGGTCAAATATCCACTTGGTGGTCATGTGGGTATACAAATTATAACCAGCAGTTGTATGCACTACGCCCTTCGGTTTGCCTGTGCTGCCGGAAGTGTAGAGGACAAACAGCATATCTTCACTGTCCATCGGTTCGGCGGGACAATCTGCTGATACTCCTTTTTGCAAATCATGCCACCAATGATCGCGTCCCCCCAACTGCATATTAGTTTCTTGTCCGGTGCGCTTGACAACCAGGACATTTTCGACGCTAGGAACAGCACCATCAGCTAAGGCTTTGTCTACCTGTACCTTCAGAGGAACGATCGCATCTTTGCGCCAACCACCATCAGCTGTGATTACCAGTTTGGCTTGAACATCAATTAAGCGATCGCGCAAAGCTTCGGCACTAAAACCACCAAATACGACACTGTGGGGTGCGCCAATTCTCGCACAAGCTAACATAGCGATCGCAGCTTCCGGAATCATCGGCATATAAATCCCAACGCGATCGCCTTTTTGTACACCCAGTTGCTTTAAAACATTGGCGAACTGACAAACTTCCCGATGCAGTTGGGCATAAGTGAGGGTACGGGAATCACCTGGTTCTCCTTCCCAAATCAATGCTGCTTTATTTTTACGCCAAGTAGTGAGATGTCTGTCAAGACAGTTGTAAGAAATATTGATTTTACCGCCAACAAACCACTTCGCAAAAGGTGGTTGCCACTCTAATACTGTATCCCATTTTTGGAACCATGATAATTCTGTTGTGGCCAAATCTGCCCAAAATTGCTGCGGATCGGCTTTGGCTTTGTCATAAAGGCGCTGATAGTCTTCTAGACTTTTGATATGGGCGTTTTGTGAGAATTCCGAGGCAGGATGAAAGAGGCGATTCTCTTGAAGGATGGATTCTATGGTTGGTTGAGACATAGTTACATTTGCAAACGGTATTGTTACTAAAAACTATTCTTAGCCCAGTTATGCTGTAGAACTTTTAGATTTTCGTTAAGCTGGGTAGAAATTGCCGAGTTATTTAGTTTACATTCATTTTCATCTAGCAAAAGCAAGCGATCGAGAAATGTAAAGACGTTTTGCAACCTATCTACCGGGAATGTTGCAATATTGTAAGTAGTCTTGACAAGCAAAGCCTAAAACTATGACTCTCACCGTCGAAGTTAGCAGCCTATCTCTCAATGATGTTCATCGCTTCTTAAAACTGGAAAAGCTTTCAAATGCTTCATTCACAGACTTCTTAAGTTTAGAAACACTCTCTGACTTTGAACAGCAGGATTTATTGCGAATCAGAAACGACTTCGATCGTTACTTAAGTGCAGGTAAAATTTCTGAGGGTTTGGTTAAATTTTTAACAATTGCGCCATTAATGCGGTTAGCAGGATTTTACGATGTACCGATTCGGTTGACAATGGAAGATAGTATTGCGATCGCAGTTGAAGATGAAGACAGAAGAATTACCGGACGGATGGATATTTTAGCAATCAACAGTCCTCAAAGTAATATTGCGCCGCCATTTTGGGTTCTAGTGATGGAAACGAAAAATAGTGCGGTTGAAGTAGGTGAGGGTTTACCTCAATTACTCACTTATGCTTTTAAGAGTTTAGATCAACAACCATCAGTTTGGGGACTGGTAACTAACGGACTGCGTTATCAATTTGTTTATTTAAAACGTGACGAACAGCCAATTTATCAGTCAATGCCATTATTAAATCTGAATGAATCTCCCGGTGCAACAGAGTTATTGCAAGTTTTCAAAGCCATCTGCAAGTTACCAAATTTTCAGTAAATAAATTGCGGAGCGATCGCTCATGTCTGAACCTGCTACTTTAGAAATCATTTCTGATGATATTTCAGAGGAAATTATTTTTCCTCCGGGCGATATACTTAGTGACGAACCACCCTTGGAAAGTGACCTACACCGAGATCAAATTGATTTGCTGATTCGCCTACTCAAATTGTGGTGGCGAGAAAAACAAGATTTTTATGCTTCTGGGAATTTGACAATTTACTACAGTCCTAACCAGAAAAAATCAGAAAAGTTTCGCGGCCCAGACTTTTTTGTCGTTTTGGGAACCGAAAAAAAAGACCGTAAGAGTTGGGTAGTTTGGCAAGAAGACGGCAAATATCCAAACCTGATTGTGGAAATTTTGTCAAGTTCAACCGCAGCAGTTGATAAAGGTTTAAAAAAACAAGTTTATCAGGATACCTTCCGTACACCCGATTATTTTTGGTTTGATCCTGTAACAATGGAACTTCAGGGATTTCATTTAGTTGATGGTAAGTATCAAGAAATTCCAACCACCACTGATGGACGTTTGTGGAGTCAGCAGTTAGAACTTTATTTGGGAGTTTATGAAGGTAAATTAAGATTCTTCACGGCTGAAAATCAATTGATACCATCATCTGAAGAGCTAGCCCAACAGGAAAGTTTACGTGCCGAACAAGCAGAAGAACGTGCCCAAGAAGCAGAACAAGAAATTGCCCGACTGCGTGAACTTTTACGTACACAAGGCATTGATCCTGAGAACATTTGATAACATCAATAAAATCACAAGAGACACTTTACAGTTAAAATTAGATATAAATTTGTTGAAACAGTAAACAGCGAACAGTCAGCTAAAGCGTATTACAGGGAACTTATACCCAAGCGACAAAACTGACAATAGGTAACTAAGTAACTGTTAGAAAAGCGTTAGTTTTTGAAAGTAGGGCGTCGTTTGCAAGCAAAAGAGATTAAGGATAAATTACAATCCCTCATCGAGCAAGCTTCCTCGATAGATCCTAATTTAGCGAGAAGATTAGATGAAATCAATCGTTGGGTAAAAAATATCAAGCCGGGTTCACTGACGGCAAAACCTTTTGTACTTGCTTTTCTCCTAGAAGTGATTACGGATTCTACAATTTGGCTGATAATCAAATCATCACCTTCCGAAGCAGAACAAAAAGCAAAGTTCGATCAAATGACACCGATTGAGAGATATTGGTATCGTTACCTTTTCCCTAGATGGATTAATGCAAACGACTCCAAATTTTATATTTGGAAGCAAAAATTAATGGCGGGTGAATTTAATCAGGTTGATGATGATATCATTAGAGATATAGCCCAAGATATTGTCCAGCGAGAAGGTAGTTTTTGGCAGCGTTATATTGCCGACCTTTCAATGGCAACAGATTTAATTGTTTGTAATCGTAACCACCAACCACTCTGCATTCAAATTACCAGTGTGAGTGAACAACTTAATCAGCAAAAGTACCAAGCTTGGCAAAATACACTGCGATCCTGGCAAATCGAGAGAGGGCTGTTCTTAAGTTACAACCCCAAAAACGCTAACTTTGTTAACCAATTAGTTAACGTAGCGCTGTATAACAGCGATTACCTTTCTGGTGGGAAATATTTAAAATTTTCCTGATCATCTCCGGATTTTGATGTACAAAATTTGTATTCTAGCCTACATACTTACCTGCTAATTACAGCTTTTATGGCTCACCAACGAGAAACTCACCGCTGCAACAATGTAGATAATTTTACTGAAGCATTAGCAACGGCTCGACAAATGCAGCAGAACTGGTTAACTTACGGGGTTAATTTTGTCAATTTTTATGTTGAAGATGTAGATGGAGACTGGTTAGAAACTTGGGGACATGATGAAATATTAGGTAATTCTCAATTAGATACCATCAAAGAATTTTTGGTAAGTCATGATAATGTGGCTGTAAAGGTGAGGGAGTATTTGGGAGAGCGATCGCTTTTTGACTTTGCCGTAAATTTAGATGAATCTTGGAGAATTTCTGAAACAAGTAACAGGTTATCGGCTGTAATAAACTTGTTAGCTGGTGAAGAGAATAGTATTGATACAGATGATGTTACCTTATTGGATTTAGCAAATATTCTGCTGATAAAGTTAGTAGAGATTTTGTAAAATTTTTATTGGCGTAGTTGTAAAGTAAATTTTGAAGTCTTATTTTCGGTTGCGATTGGGTAGCATATAGGCGATCGCTTGCAACACTGCATCTCTCTCTGTGTGTACACCGTAGTTCTTCCAAAGGGAGGGGCTAACGCCAAGGGAGAAGGACGCAAAGGATACAAAGAATTAAGAGTTTGAGAAAGTTATAGCGTAAGTTCTAAGGGACTTACAAATCCCAAATCTAAAATCTAAAATTCCCTAACAATGACTGATTAGGCATTAACTGACTCTCAAAACGACTGTAAACAATTTGGGTTGGATACCAAGAAGAAAACCAGTAGGAATCTTGAATAATTTGGCAAGAACTACTCCCATTTGGCAACTCAAACCGAACTAAACCTAAGTTATTTAATCCAATTACTTCTCGCCCTTCTTGAAACCAGCGAGATTTCCAAAACATTAGGGGTTGTAAACTTCGTCTTTTGGTCTTTTCTCGTCGTTGCCAAGGAGCGATAAATGATGCTAAATCTGCTGTGTAGCGATAAGTCTGAGCGCTTTGTCGAGGAATCCATTCCAGCGCACAATACCAGTCTGGGGAATTTGGCGATCGCCGATTATGGTGTAATTTTTTCCCAGAAATTTCTACCATATTGGCTGGATTCATCCACCCCATCCAATATCGGATTTTTTCTGCTAATAACCAATCTTTCAATCGTGTATGAATCAGCCGCGTCAGCATTTCTTCATTTTTCAAAGCACTAGAAGTTAACTGTACTAAAACAGATTGCAATTGAGAATCGGTACGTTCATAAGACAGGCGAGCCGCAAAACTGTAGTGAATATCCCCAGACAAAATAATCACTTGTTGACGTTGCCCAAATAAAGTGTTGAGGAATTTTGCCAGTGCTTCAACATTGATGTTCCAAGCATCACCAACATCTGTGGCAAAAACTTTCTCTTGTTTTAAATTCCAATGGTGAACCCAGTCAATCACTTGCGAGCCAAATACATTAGTGGGTGCAATTACAAATGTAGCTGGAATCTCAGTTTCTTCAGCTATTTTTTGTAAAGGCAAAACTAGTTGTTGCTCAAAGGCTTTTGGAGATAGCAGCATCGGTGGGGCGATTGCTTTTTGCTCGATTGGGTAGCCTCGCCATGTACGTGTATCTAAGACAATCACTTCATGACAATTGCTCTGGACTATGTAGTTCCAAGTAAGTGCTTCTGGATGTCGAGCCAGAATGAACACCGAACCGTCTTCAACTAAGACGGGTAAGCCTGTGTGGAGATCGTTGGGTGGCATCCCAACATAACGAGCGATCGCTTCATCAGCCTTTGTGTCCGTTCCTTGGGAAGCTGACCAAGTTTCTGCCGCCATCAGCAGTTTTTCGCCAGTTTGACCTTTTGTAAATTGCCCAGGTGTATTGCCCCACGCTTGAAATACTGTATAAGCTAACAATGCATTTTGGACTACTCGTCGCCCTAAGGGACGCCCCAGCACCCGCAAACACCAAGCTTGGTTCAAATTCCAATCATCGCTAACATCATGGTCATCAAAGATGGTGTAGACGGGAATATTAGCGAGGGCGCGACGCACTTTCCCAAGGGTATAAATGAATTGTCGCAAATCCCGCACTGCTTGGTTCCAGTGTTCGATCGCATGGCGATCGCGTGTTACTTCGTGTCCTTGAGGAAAGGCGGCCGGCCAGCACACTGGCGACCAGGTTAATAAATAAGTAGCGTAATACTCCCCCAAACTCAGAAGATGACTAGCAACTTTCTCAGATTTATTATGTAATCCTGCGGTTAAACCTGCTTCCTTTGTCGCAACTTCAGCCCGCTCTCCAGGGGGCAGTTCCTTGGGAGTGCAGTACGCTCCACCCACAGGAAGTTGTTCTTCCCAACCCAGCAGGGCATCCCCAAGAGTAGTGGCAACCCATAGCGAGGGATCTGCTACATCGTCGCCATAAATTTGATCTCCGGTGAGGAATAACTGGTGAGGACGTTGTTGTGGTTGATTTGCTGATGCCTCAATTAAACAGTCAAGAATCGGTAATGTATCAAACCCAGAACCATGAGGTTTACGACAAGAAGCATGGACAATTTGTAAATCTTGGAGACGAGTGGGCGGTAGGGTAAAGGTTGGTTTTTGATGATCGAAGTAGCTAATGCTAACTGTAGGAAAGGAGTTGGAGCATAATGCTTGTTGCAGCGTTTGCACGGACTGGTCAGCAATAGTAAATAGCAGATCGTATGCATAGATATGACCTGCTGTGAGGTGATGTCCAATTTTAGACCGAGCCGTTATGGCAACTGCATGAAGATACTTACCCAAAGCAACAGTAGAGCGTTCCCCTGACAATAAGCAATTTTCCAGTAATCCACCATCATTTGTTGTGTCATAAACCTTAAGTTCTACCTGACAAGACTGTTTGAGTGCCACCCATACCGTTACTGATTCAGGTTCAGTATGTTTGAGAATTGGCCCTGCCAAAATTAGCGGCAGTTCTTGGAAAAACTCATCTCCAGCTTGGTACTTCATTACAAACAGTTGACAAAATGATGATATTTTGGATTATCTTGGTTTATGACTAAAATATTGCCAAAAATCCTAATAATTTAAGAACTACTATAAGTAATCTAAGCTCTGCATTGTGAATGCATCGACTTGCATTGTGAATGCATCGACTCGCATTGTGAATGCATCAACTCGCATTGTGAATGCATCAACTCGCATTGTGAATGCATCAACTCGCATTGTGAATGCATCGACTCGCATTGTGAATGCCTCGACCTGCATTGTGAATGCATCGACTCGCATTGTGAATGCATCGACTCGCATTGTGAATGCCTCGACCTGCGATCGCTTATTTTATCGATAAACACACTAATGTTTCTTTTACTACAAATTAGGGTACTGGATACTAGGAAATTATTCTAAAAATTGGCAAGAGTTAGAGCAAATTCCATAATTTTTCCGCTCTTCACCCAATCCCTAGTCCCCAGTCCCTTCTACCTAATTCCGAGCAATACCTTCTTGACGTGCTGCTTGTTGCACAGCAGCAGCAACAGCAGTGACCACACGCTCATCAAAAACTGACGGAATAATATGTTCCCGATTTAAGTCTGAAGGCTTGACTAAAGAAGCGATCGCATTTGCGGCTTCTAGGTACATTGTGGTGGTTATTGTCCTTGCCCGACAATCTAAAGCACCACGAAATACCCCAGGAAAAGCCAGGACATTATTGATTTGATTCGGGTAATCACTGCGACCAGTAGCGATGACAGCTACATCTTTGCTGATTAATTCTGGCTGAATCTCGGGAATTGGATTTGCCATTGCAAAAATAATTGGATCTTTTGCCATTGATTGCACCATTTCTGGTGTCAAAACTCCCGGTGCGCTGACTCCAATAAATACATCTGCCCCTTGCATGGCACCTGCTAAAGTGCCCTGAGCTTTCACAGCAAATTCGAGTTTTTCTTCTGTCAAATCGGTGCGACTGGTAGAGATAATTCCTTTAGAGTCACACATCCAGATCTTTTCTGCCCCGGCTTTCTTGAGTAAGCGAGCGATCGCTATTCCCGCCGCCCCCGCACCGTTAATCACGATGCGAATTTCCGCCATTGATTTATGTACTAGCTTTAGGGAATTCAACAATGCTGCCAAGGTAACAATTGCGGTCCCATGCTGGTCATCATGAAAAACGGGAATATCTAACTCTTCTCGCAATCTCTGTTCAATTTCAAAACAGCGTGGGGCAGCAATATCCTCTAAATTCACGCCACCAAACACGGGAGCGATATTCTTGACTGTTCGGATAATCTCTTCTGTATCTTGGGTGTCCAGACAGATGGGAAAAGCATCTAGCCCAGCAAATTCCTTGAATAACATTGCTTTGCCTTCCATAACTGGGAGTGCAGCCGCTGGTCCGAGATTTCCTAAACCCAAAACTGCACTACCATCTGTAACAATGGCAACAGTATTTTGTTTAATGGTTAACTTGTAAACTTCTTCTGGATCTTGGGCGATCGCAGTACAAATCCGACCAACTCCCGGTGTATACGCCATTGCTAAATCAGAGACGCTTTTTAAGGGAATTCTGCTAGTAATGCTGATTTTGCCACCGCGATGTAAATTGAAGGTGCGATCGTAAACACTGAGTAACTTGATGTCTGGTAATGCTTTGACTGCTTGCACAATCGTCTCAGCGTGTTCGGTACTAGCAGCATCAACCGTCAGATCGCGGGTAGACTCTTTGCGGGTTTGCTCGATTAAATCTATTTGACCGAGATTACCGCCAGTTGTGGCGATCGCCTGAGTTATTGACGCCAACATCCCTATACGATTGGGAATCTGCAAGCGCAGTGTCAAACTAAAACTAGAATTAGGAGTTAGGTCTGCCATGTTGATTTTGTATTTTAAGTTTTAGATTTTATATTGAATTGCTCGGTAAAAATCTAGACAAAAGCTAAAATATGTGGTTCACAAGAACTCTACCATCCTGTGTTGCGATCGCCAATACGTAAAAGGGATTGGGGATTGGGTATGGGAGACGTGGGGTGGTGGAGAGAATTTCACCCCATCACCCCAGTCCCCAGTCGCAGAGCGTGGTAAATAATATGTCTTTGGTGGGAGGTCAAATAAGGAAATTTCCAGACAAATTGATACAAATATAGCTAAACTTGCGCGATGTGAGGCTTGGGGTTAGGTTTGAGAGAAAGTTGCACACCGCATTAAACTTACAAAAATTTACTTTTACTTCATACCTAGCTGTAACATGACTGCACAATCTTCTCGTTCTGGCAAAATTCTGGTTGTTGATGACTCTCCTGATAATGTATTTTTGATCAAAACTATTTTGGAAGAAGAAGGTTACACCATTAGCACCGCAGAAAATGGTATTTCAGCATTGGCACAATTAAAAGCATCTTCTTGTGACTTGGTTCTACTAGATCTGATGATGCCAGATATGGACGGATATGAAGTAACTAAGCATATTCGTGGAGATATGAAGTTGCCACAATATATTCCCATATTGCTAATCACTGCCCACGATGCGCCCAACGTTGCCCACGGATTAGACTTAGGTGCTGATGATTTTATCCGCAAACCCGTAACAGTAGATGAATTACTGGCAAGAGTGCGATCGCTTTTGCGTTTGAAACACAGTATGGATGAACGCGATGAAATAGCCCGCCAGCGAGAAGATTTTGTTTCCCGCCTCACCCACGACTTACGCACACCCTTAGTAGCCGCCGATCGGATGTTATCGCTATTTCAACAAGGCGCTTTGGGAGCATTATCATCGCAAATGCAGGAAGCGATCGCCATTATGGCGCGAAGTAATATCAACCTGCTTTCTATGGTCAATACCTTATTAGAAGTTTATCGCTTTGAAGCCGGTCGCAAAACTTTAGTATTGCAACCAGTTAATTTAGTACAGTTACTACAAGAGGTAGCTGGAGAATTAACACCCCTGGCTCAAGAGAAAACACTCTTGCTCAATCTGGAGTTTACTGAAGAGTTAAACACAAACACAGTGATTGGCGATCGTTTAGAATTACATCGTTTATTCACTAATCTTATAGGTAATGCAATCAAATTTACCGACTCTGGTTCAGTGACTATTCGTCTTACTTCTCAACACCAGTTTGACAAAACTAGCCAATATCAATTGTTTGGAAAATCTAATTTTTCTGACTACATTAGTATTGAGATAATAGATACTGGTTCAGGTATTCGCCCAGAAGAACAAGCCACTATCTTTGAACGATTTCGCCAAGGCAGTCACAAGAGTTCTGGTAGTGGCTTAGGACTCTACCTAGCTCGCAGAATTGTCGAAGCGCATCAAGGGATTATTTTGCTTAATTCAGCATTAGGTAAAGGTAGTACATTTCTTGTCCTTCTACCTAAGAAAATATAATAAAATTAATTAGCAGCAATCATAAATTAGGAGTTATTAAACCATAACTGGTTTAAATTATCTCGAATCAGCGCCATAGAAAATATTGCATTATACCTGTTATACAAATATTCACGAAACTGTATTTACTTCCTAAAAAGCTTTTTTATCTCTTCTTTGTGCCTTTGCACGCTCAAAATCAAATATATTAACACAGAGCTAATATTGAATAAGTATTTGTTTATTGGACAAAAAAATGATTAACACTGAATCATCAAATATTGGCGATATTATCCAGAATCAGCGTGAGTTTTTTCAAACTGGCAAAACTAAAGATGTCAATTTTCGCATTCAGCAACTTCAAAGACTCAAGGAAGCAATAATTGAACATAAACAAGAAATAATCCAGGCTTTACAAGCAGATTTACATAAACCAGAACTGGAAACTTACCTGACAGAAATCGTCGTCATTAAGGAAATTGATTATGCCATAAAATATATAAAAAGCTGGACTAAGCCAAAAAAAACAGAGCTTTCCTTTGATTTTTTTTCCTATTCAGCCCACATTTATCCAGAACCACTAGGGGTTGTTTTAATTATCGGTACTTGGAACTATCCATTTCAGCTAACGATCTCACCCTTAGTAGGAGCGATCGCCGCCGGAAATTGTGCAATTATTAAACCGTCAGAAATTGCCTCTCATACATCTAGTATCGTCGCCAAGATTATTAGAAAATATTTCCAAACAGCTTATATTGCAGTAGTAGAAGGAGGGATAGAAGCCAGTCAAAAATTACTAGCAGAAAAATTCGACCATATCTTTTTTACTGGTGGTACAGCCGTCGGCAAAATTGTTATGGCAGCAGCGGCAAAACATCTCACACCAGTTACTTTAGAATTAGGTGGGAAAAGTCCTTGTATAGTGGATACCAACATTAATCTTGAACACACTGCCAGACGAATTACTTGGGGCAAATTTATTAATGCCGGACAAACTTGTATCGCCCCCGACTATCTTTTAGTGGATAAAAAAATCAAAAAAGATCTAATAGACGAACTGAAAAAATGCTTAAAAGAATTTTATGGAGAGAATCCGGCAAACAGTCCTGATTATGCCAGGATTATTAGTCAAAAACACTTTGACAGATTGGTTAAGTTTCTTGAAGATGGTAAAGCTATAGTTGGCGGAGAAACTAAATCTTCCGAGCGTTATATTGCCCCGACACTAATTGATAATGTCTCATTAGAAAATTCTGTAATGCAGGAAGAAATTTTTGGTCCGATTCTGCCCATAATTGAATACACTGACATTGCAGAAGCGATCGCCTTGATTAACTCTAGACCAAAACCCTTGGCGTTATATTTATTTTCTCACAACAAAAACCTGCAAAAGCGAGTTTTACAGGAAACTTCATCTGGTGGAGTCTGTCTCAATGATACAATGATGCAGTTTGGTACTTCATCTTTACCATTTGGTGGAGTAGGGGATAGCGGTATTGGGAATTACCACGGTAAAGCCAGCTTTGACACCTTTTCCCATAACAAAAGCGTCTTGCAAAACTCCTTCTGGCTGGATTTGAAATGGCGATACGCTCCCTATAAAAGCAAGTTACCGCTCATAAAGAAACTTTTGGGTTAAAACCCATGAGTTATAAGTTAATTTTGCTAATTTTAGATTTTGAATTGGAGGAAAAATCTAAAATCCAAAAATCAAAACCCAAACGCGCTACTGTAACGCTCCTCAGCCCAAGGTTCACCACGGCGATGGTAGCCATTGCGCTCCCAAAAACCAAGTTCTTCACCAGCTAAAAACTCTAAACCATTAATCCACTTCGCACTTTTCCAAGCGTAGAGGTGGGGAACAACTAGCCGCATCGGGCCACCGTGTTCAGCTGGAAGATCTTCACCAAAAACTTTAAAAGCAAAGAAGTTTTCTTGTCGGATAAAGTCTTCCATAGAAATATTAGTAGTGTAGCCGCCATAGCAGTGTTCCATAATGTGGGCTACTTTGGGGTCTAGCTCAATCAGATC
Organism: Nostoc sp. C117; assembly: GCF_043099735.1. Lineage (NCBI taxonomy): Bacteria > Bacillati > Cyanobacteriota > Cyanophyceae > Nostocales > Nostocaceae > Nostoc > Nostoc sp. C117. The sequence goes on along the minus strand of NZ_CP170991.1, from coordinate 6,238,975 downwards.
CATGAAATCTGTGACTTTAATTCCAGTCCATTTGACATCCAGTTTAGACCAGCGCGTTACACAGTGGAAATCAGCCGTGAACTCGTGTTGAGGTAGCGCCATAAAGTCTGACCAACTAAAGGTAGCAGGTTTTGTTAAACCCCAAACCCGAAACTCCCATTCTTCAGTATTGACTTGAGGAGTTGCGCCGTAAGTTAATACCGGGAAACCTTTTGCTAAGTGTTGACCTGGAGGAACGCGTTCGCCTTCTTCCTTCCCTGGTTTCTGAAAAAATTTTCCTAACATAGTGGGAGAAAACTTATTCTTTTCAAGATATTTAGAAGCTTTTGTGCTGAATAGGTAATGGGTAATGGATATTTATTTCCAATTACTCACTACCAATTTTTCCAGGTTTAATGAACTTGTGTAGAGTATTTCTGATTCATAATCCAATCAGGAAAGCTAATAAAAAGCGTTTATCGACTATTGAGAAGTTCGAGCGGTGACTTTCTTTCGTCAATGACATCTATCGCTGCTGTTCATGCTTGTCCTGACTGGAAAATTATGATTCTTCTTCCTCTTCTTCAGCAGCTGGATAGACAAATGTAGAACGCCCAGTCAAAATTGACTTGCCCAGAGACAGAGCTTTCTGAGCTTCAACAACAGCTTTGTGCGTCCAAGTAGCTCGGCGTTTATCTCGTTTTGATTTGGAAGTTTTCTTCTTAGGAACAGCCATATCAGCAGATATCGTGATTTTTGACAACCTTTTTATTTTAGGCCATCCATTGACGACAAGGATGCGAATTTAGCCAAGAATTAAGTAAACGCATTGGGCAAAAGAGTGCTGTTAGCGGATAGCTAAGGTTTAGCCCGTGTTGAGTTAGGAGTTAGTATTATCTCCCTCATCTCCCACTACCCCCAATACTGCTCGGGTAAAGCATTTTTAACTCGGAATTGGGTTTGGGGAAAAGGTTAAAGGGTAAAGGTTAAAGGTTTTTTCTTTCCCCTTAACCGACAAGTATTGCCACTACCCCTGTCTCCACAACCAGGCTGCTGGAACTACATTGGGAATTCTGGCTATTTCTCAAAGAACAGTAGCGATCGCGCAGTTTTATAGTAAGTTGCCCAATTTTGAGCATCAGGGCGCGATCGCCATTCTGGACGACTGACTTCTAATGTCAGAACTGGTGCGATCGCTCCATAATTTTGTACGGATACAATTATGGAAACATCTGTCACTAAAATATCTTGGTCGAAGCTCCGCTGGGCAGCTGTGCGAGCGACCGCTTCCGCTCTTCGCAGAACAGTTTCGTAGTTTTCTTCTGGTAGACGATCGATCGCTAAGTCAACTCTGGCTGTGTAAGCGCGTACAACTTGCGGGGCGATCCCTTCCGTCAAAAACCATGCAGGAACAGTAGATATGAGCAAAATTACTAAAGGAAATATCCGGATTCTTCTGGCAATTTGGCTAATAACTGAAAAGGGAGTGATCGATGATGGTATGTGAGCATAAATCTTGCTCATGACCTTGTAGCTCCTTATTAAAGATCTGTAGTTGAAATTAAGTGAAAGTATTTTCCGGTCAATTAACGTAATAAAAACTACATTCTATCTTAAGATTCGCTAAGAATCACCTAGACTATAAAACATCAGGTTAGCTTTGTTTTTTGGGCAAAGCCAACCGTAATTTTAAGACCAGCAAACAATAACTGACAAAGAGCGGGATGGCAAATTACTGGGCGATCGCTATTGGCATCAATCAATATCAGTTATTTCAACCTTTGAGTTGTGCCCAAGCCGATGCTGAGGCATTAAAAGATATTTTGGTGACAGAGGCAGGTTTTGTCCCCGAACATTGCCTGCTGATGACGGATACTTCCCCGCCCATTGGGGATAGATCGACTTATCCAACTAAAGAGAATATTTTGCTGCTGCTTGAGGATTTGGCAGCGACCTGTTGGCAACCAGAAGACTATCTCTGGTTATTTTTTAGCGGGTATGGAGTTAACCACAAAGGCAAAGATTACTTAATGCCGGCGGAGGGTAACCCCGAACTTGTGCCAGAGACAGGCATAGAATTGCGATCGCTAATGCAAAGTCTGCAACTTGCTGATTTGAATGTATTACTACTACTTGATATCAACCGCGCTTTTGGCACTCAAGCAGATGCTCCCGTTGGCGAAGAAACCATAGAACTAGCCCAAGAACTACAACTGGCCACAATTCTTTCTTGTCAACCAGAGCAGTTTTCCCACGAGAGTAGCGAACTCGGTCACGGATTCTTTACAGCAGCTTTCCTAGAAGCTTTACGTTCTGGGAATTGCAGCAACTTGGCAGATTTGGAAAGCTACCTCAGCCTTCTAGTGCCAAAATTATGTCAACACCACTGGCGTCCGATCCAAAACCCTGCCATTATTATCCCATCAAGAGCGCAGGTAATATTACCAAAATTCGCAATAGGCAGCGATTTTCGGTCAGAATCGTTGATTTACCCAGAAGAATCATTTGCTATTGCCCTGGCAGCTCCGCCCCTCGACGATTACCCAAGAACTTCAGCCGAACGAGGCAGATGGCAAGAAGCAACTATTAACTCCTCGAAGACTGAGAATGTCCAGAAGTCTAACGGTAAACAAGTCCAAGAGTCAGCTAGTAGCTTAGTTTCCCAACCAATGCCAGAAACTTCTTTGGGAGTGAACACGAGGGGAAGATTTATCCCCAATTCTTCCCAAGCCCAAGTCTCTCGATTTCCATCGAATCAACCAAGCATTCCTTTTTGGAAACAGTTTATCTTATGGGGTGGAGGCAGCTTGCTAATAGCAGGTTTAATCGCCGTAGTTTTTCTGCGTAATCAAGAAACTTTTAGAATTAAGGATATATCAAATAGATCGCCCAATGTTACTGCTAGCAGTCCCAAGACGATCCAGAATTTAGCAAATGACTCCTCAATAATTCAAACTACTGCACCAGTTAGACCGAAAAACCAATCTAGCGTCCAAACGGCATCGAATTCCGAGTCGCAAAAGCGCAATCAAGCAGTATTAGACCTGGCGAAAATGTCGCTCAAAGAAACTCAGGCTAGTGATTTGAGCTTGGCCATCGCCACAGCTCGAAGAATTCAACCCGGCGAACCACTCTATGAGCAAGCTCAGGAAAATATTAAGATTTGGAGTCGAATGATTTTAGATTTAGCAGAAGGTCGTGCTAAACAAAGACAGTATGCTAATGCTATTGCAGCCGCTCGATTAATTACCAAAGATGAGCCAGCTTATGCCAAAGCACAAGCAGCAATTAATTTATGGCGGCTAGAAGGCAAACAGTATGTAAGTAACAAAACTCTTTTAGATGCAGCGAATGCCTTAATTAAGTCCGGACAGGCATCTACTTACAATCGGGCGATCGAAGTTGCGAAAAAAGTACCGTCAGGTGAACCAGGCTTCGATACCGCCCAAAAATCAATTGATAATTGGAGTGAGAAAATTTTAGATCTGGCCAAGCGTCGCGCCGCTGAAGGAGAACTCAATGCGGCAATTGCGACCGCTGCTTTAGTGCCAGAGGAGACAGCCTCTTACGAAGATGCTCAGGATGCCATCCAAAAATGGCAGAAAAAATAATGGGACAAGGCGACAAGGCAACAAGGAGATAAACAAAACTCCTAACTCCTAACTCAGCACTCCCTACTCCCTACTCCCTACTCAGCACTCAACAGTACTGCGATACATCTTCGCCACATTCGTCGGCGAGATAGCACAGCGCTCGGAAACGTAAGCCAACCACTTCTTCATATAAGGGGTTGAGTTTACACATAGGCGGAATATGAAACAGGGTCTTCCCGAATAACTTGACATCTCGCTCAAAGGGACACTGAGATGGAATCAGTTTGCACAAGCGATGAGCTATTTGGCGATCGCTAACTTGAATGTTATCTACCCGCTGCCGTAAGGGTTGGAGAATATTCCAGTACGACTTGGAAACAGAATGGTTTAGCTGGGTTACTTTATGTCCACTAGTTTCTGGTTGGTTGAATGAGACCCAGCTTGCCAGAAAAATCTTTTTTGTGGTATTATCGAATACCTTCATGGTTAATCCTCTGTGTTATTGAGGCTGTTCACGTTTCTGGTGAATGTATACAACGTGGCAACGAACTTTCCCGGATGATTTGTGTCCTGACTGCGATATAATGTAATACCTGTTCAGCCACTTAAGTCAGAACCTAATTTATTACTACGTCAAGTTAACCGCAATTTTCGCGGGATCGGTAGTGTAGTAATGCAATCTTGTTCGTAGCTTGACACAGTTTAAATTTTAGTGAAGACATCCACCCTTGGGTAGGTTTTAGTGTAACATTTACAAAACTAAATATAATATCTATTTGAAAGTATTTTTTATAAGTATAAATATCAGTAATACCCTAGTGGGCAGTCTTTGGTCTCCGTGTTTCCGCGTTTTTGCATCTTTATATCCTGTTAATGGCTGGCTGAATGCGGTAGAAGGAGAGAAAAATGCCATTGGGCTTTAGTATGAGATTACCTACACAAAGTCTGCGTAACCAAGCTAATCAGGCTAAATATTAGTGATTTTTGTGCAATTTGCCACTTATAGCGTATTAGGGTTAACTTACCTGGGGTTAGCATTGGGCTACATTCCGGGTTTACGCATGAACCGCGCCACCATTGCTTTAGTCGGTTCTGCGTTTTTAATTGCTTTAGGTGTTCTAAATTTACAGGAAGCATGGCAGGCCATTGATGCTAATACCATCGTGTTTCTGTTGAGTATGATGGTAGTTAATGCCAACTTATCCTATGCAGGGTTTTTTAGGCGATCGCTCTCGGTAATATTGAGTATTACTAGTAGTCCTCTGGGTTTATTGATTGCTTTAACTTTTGGCAGTGGTATCCTTTCCGCCTTTTTTCTCAATGACACCATAGCGTTGATTTTTACACCTTTAACCTTGAGTTTGACTCAAAGTTTGGGTTTAAATCCGATTCCTTATTTACTAGCGATCGCTGGTGCAACTAATATAGGTTCGGTAGCAACCTTAAGCGGTAATCCCCAAAACATCCTGATTGGCTCGTTTTCAGGCATTCCCTACCTAGATTTTCTGCGTGTATTAGCCCCAGTTGCCCTTGCAGGCTTGGTAGTTCAGGTAGGATTACTGTGGCTACTTTACCCAGATGTACGCTCAGTCAAACCTTGCGAAGTATTACCCACCACCAACCAACGTATTTTTAAACCGTTATTTAATAAAACATTAGTTATCACAACTGGGCTACTGATTGCCTTTACTGTGGGCTTACCCTTAGCTGAATCTGCTTTAGTCGCTGCTAGCTTGTTGCTAATTACTCGACGGGTTAAACCCCAGCGCATCTTGCAAAAGGTAGATTGGAATCTGCTGGTAATGTTTTCTGGATTATTTATTCTGACGCGAGTCACGCAAAAATTGAATTTACTTCAGCCATTTACCCATGCGGTTAACTCTGCTGCGAGTTTTTTGGGTGTGACTGTTATTTTATCTAACTTGATTTCTAATGTGCCTGCTGTACTTTTACTGCATCCCCTGGTTACTCAGGGTGATACTAAGTATTGGCTATTACTGGCAGCTGGCTCAACCTTGGCTGGGAATTTGACTGTGTTTGGTTCAGTCGCCAATTTGATAGTTGTAGAAGCTGCTGCTGATTTAGGTTATAAGCTAACTTTTTGGGAACATCTAAGATTTGGAGCGCCCCTAACGGTGTGTACTTTAGTTTTAGTGTATTTTTGGGTTCATTGAGGGCGATCTTTTTGTTCGCGCAGAGGCGCAGAGGCGCAGAGAAGAACGCAAGAGTGGGTTTGTAAGTTACTCACTTTAAGCTGAAAGTACCTGCTGGACTGTCAGGGTTAATTCTGGGAACGTTTGAGAAATAATCTGTTGGTCGTTGATAAAGACAGTTTGCTTGTAATTGACCTGATTTAGTAAACACACAGTTACTTTATTTTCGAGGGGGTCAACAATCCAATATTCGACCACACCTATAGCTGCATACTCAGAGGTTTTTTGATTATAGTCTCTATCAATAGATTCAAGACTAACTACCTCAACTAAAAGGGGTGGGGCAGTTTTGAGGATAGCCGAAGTACTCTCAATACTTTTTGCCTGTTCATTCGTAATTAAACAAACATCAGGTCTTCTAAGTTGTTTGTTGGTCAGCACCTCTGTACCATTAGGGCGTGGTTGTAAAGGCAGTGCCATTTTTTGAATTTCTAAAAAAAAGCGAACTAACAGTAAAGTGATAATCGCTTCATGTTTACCAGTACCAGGAGGCATTTCTACCAGCACCTCATCCTCAATTTCATAACGTTTGTCGGTGCCATCATCAAAATCTATATACTCGTCGAGAGTATTAATCTTAATTGGTGTTTTAGTCATAGCGATCGCCTCCAACAACTATAGGCAAGTTCTACACCCATAATCAAAGATCCTATCCCACGCCAAAACGCAAAGAGCCTCAGAAACCCTTTGCGTCTTTGCGCCTTTGCGTGAGCTTATTATCTACGATGCAACCTGTGCAGCAGTCCGAGTCCGCCGTCTTCTCCCATCAGCAACTTTCACAGGTGGTTCATCAGGAATTTGCATCAACAAAGTCACAGATGGCTGACATTGTAATTCTCTGCGGATAGAACGTTGCAATTCTCGCTCTAAAGTTCCTTGCAATCCGCCCCAATCTATATCTGCTGCTTCACCTTCACTAGGAGCAAATTCTGACCAACGCACAGTCAGAATTTCTTCAATCCTTTGTTTTACCCAAGTTTGTAGCAGCGATCGATCTAAATTTGTAACTACACCACGGAGGTGAATTTCTGGTTTTGCCAATAATTTACCATGCCAATCGATCGCAGCTGCAATGGTGACAATACCTTCTTCTGCCATACGTTGCCGTTCTTGCAAGACTTTAGCACTAACCATTCCCGAACTAGTAGTATCCACCAGTTCTATACCAGATGGCACTTTACCAGCGACGCGAATGGCATCTTCAGTCAGTTCAACAACATCACCATTCTGAATAACGATCATGTTTTCTGCTGGGATACCCATACTCTGAGCCGTTTCTGCGTGTTTCACCAGCATCCGATGTTCGCCGTGAAATGGCACAAAGAACTTCGGTCGAGTTAAGGCAATCATCAGCTTTTGCTCTTCCTGACAGCCGTGACCGGAGACGTGAATTCCTTTGTCCCGACCATAGACAACTTTTGCACCCTGAATCATCAATTTATCGATGGTGTTGACTACAGCAATGGTATTTCCCGGAATCGGGTTAGCAGAGAATACTACGGTATCTCCTTGGCGGATTTTAATGTGAGGATGTTCTTTGTTGGCAATGCGGGTCATTGCTGCCATCAACTCACCCTGAGAACCTGTAGTCAGAATTAAAACTTTTTCGTCAGGAAGGTTGCGGACTGCGTGCAATGGTTGCAGCAGATTATCTTCACACTTGATGTAACCTAGATTGCGGGCATGAGCAATCAAGTTGAGCATGGAACGCCCCACAATCGTCACTACACGGTTCTGCTTCTTGGCGATATCCAAAATCATGTTGATGCGATGGACACTAGAAGCAAAGGTGGTGACGAATAATCGCCCAGTGGCTTGACTAAATACTCTTTCTAGATTGGGATAAACAGAACGTTCTGAAGGTGTAAATCCTGGTATCTCAGCGTTAGTGGAATCACTTAACAGGCAAAGGACGCCTTTTTCGCCATGTTCTGCTAGTCGTTGTAGGTCAAACTTTTCACCATCCACTGGGGTGTGATCAATTTTAAAATCGCCTGTGTGAATAACTACACCAAGTGGAGTATGAATGGCAACAGTGAAACTATCAGCTATGGAATGGGTGTTACGGATATATTCGACTAAAAAGTTTTTACCAATCCGCACGACATCCCGGGGCATAACTTTTCTTAATTCTGTGCGATCGCGTACTCCTGCTTCTTCTAATTTACCCTCTAGCATTGCCATTGCTAGTCTTGGCCCATAAATCACAGGTATGTCAAATTGCTTGAGATGAAAAGCAATCCCACCAATATGGTCTTCATGACCGTGGGTAACAATCATCCCTTTAATTTTGTGGCGATTTTCCCGCAGATAGGTCGTATCTGGCAGAACAATATTTACTCCATGCATGGCTTCTGTGGGAAAAGCCAATCCTGCATCTAACAAAATAATTTCATCATCGTACTCGAATACACAGGTATTTTTTCCAATTTCATGCAAACCGCCCAAAGGAATAATTTTCAAGGCGGAATTGTTAGCTTCGTTTTTAGCCATTTTCTCCTTAGATTGTTACTTGTTGTTAATTAAGTTGATAGTTAACGAACTTGTGTTGAAGACAACATCATTTGTCTCTTAACTCAGTCCCAAATCAATCAAGTTTTAATTGAGATTTTCAATTTTTTATTCAATAAAACAGACACTACACCAAAGGATTCATAGTATATCTATCAGTCCTAACACAGGTTTTTCAATAGGAACCTGTTGACAATTATGGTCATTGTTTATATGTATGTCTTGGCAAGCACCAGATTACCAGCACTCAACCAGGTAGTAGCTAGATTAAAGTAAGTTCTTTGAGAACTGCTTCTAACTTTTGAATAACTTCTGAATCAGCTTCGCATAGTGGCAGACGAGTCGAACCAACCTCCCAACCTTGAAGTTTCAGTGCCTTTTTAACTGGAATAGGATTTGAAGTGAGAAATAGAGCTTTAAACAATGGGAAGAGTTGGAGATGAATTTTGCTGGCTACCTCGATTTTTCCCGCACTAAAAGCTTGAATCATCTGCTGTAGTTGGTTTCCTACCAGATGGGAAGCCACACTTACTACACCTTTTGCCCCGATCGCTAACAAAGGCAAAGTCATGTAATCATCACCAGAGTAGATCTGGAATTCTTTTGGTGTCAAGCGGCGAATTTCGCTGGCCTGATCTATGCTACCAGTGGATTCTTTTATGCCAACAATGTTGCTAACCTCAGCTAATTGGGCAACTGTTTCTGGCTGAAGGTTTTGTCCAGTACGACCAGGGACGTTATATAACAACAATGGTAAGTCGGGACAGGCTTCTGCTATTGCCTGAAAGTGCGCTTTTAAGCCGGCTTGCGGTGGTTTGTTGTAATAAGGAACAACTTGTAAGGAGCCATGTACTCCTATTTTAGCCGCTTTTTGGGTTGCAGCGATCGCTTCTTTAGTGGAATTTGAACCACAACCTGCTATTACCTTGGCTTTTCCTGCCACAGACTGCAACACCTCGACAAACAACTGATATTCCTCATCCCAACTCAGGGTAGGGGATTCTCCTGTTGTGCCACACACTACTAATGTATCTGTACCATTGTTAGCTAGATGTGCTGCTAATTTTGCCGCTACATCGTAGTCTACACTACCGTCTGCTTTGAACGGCGTAATCATAGCGGTTAAAACATTGCCAAAATCTCCCACCCTCTTTGTCACTCCTAATTACCCATATATTTATATCTTGGTGGTTTTCTATTGTAATAACCTATTTGCATATTGCTTTCAAGTGTCATTGGTCATTTGCTATTTGTCCTTTGTCCTTTGTCCCGAAATTTTTTTCGCTTTTGGCTTTATGGAGCCATTGGAGGAACGCTTATCTTAGACTCGTGTGGCTACTCTTTATCTTAGGTTTTCACTAATGACAAATGACCAATGACTAATGACTGATAGCTAATGGTTTGAGTAGATTTTTCTCTACTAACAATTCGGCGATTTGTATAGCATTCAATGCTGCGCCTTTGCGGATTTGGTCACCACACAACCATAATTCTAAGCCACAAGGATGAGAAATATCCTGACGAATTCTTCCCACTAAAACTTCATCTCGACCCGTTGCTTCAATTGGCATCGGAAAATGATTAGTTTTCCAATCTTCTACCAATTTTACTCCAGGAGAACAATTTAAAATCTCTTTGGCCGCCTCTGCACTAAAAGGAGTTTCAAATTCTAAATTAATCGCTTCTGAGTGAGCGCGCAGTACGGGAACCCGTACACAAGTCGCACTAATTCTGATCTCCTGAGTGCCAAAAATTTTTCGGGTTTCGTTGACCATTTTCATTTCTTCTTCACAATAACCCAAATCATTTAATGGCGAGTTATGCGGGAATAAATTAAATGCCAATGGGTAAGGCAATACCTCGGCAATTGGTGGCTGTCCTTGTAGTATAGCGTTGGTTTGGGTTTTGACTTCTGCCATTGCTCTGGCTCCAGCACCGCTAGCAGACTGGTAAGTTGAGACTACGATCCGCTGTACTGGTTTAACTTTATGCAACGGCCATACTGCCACAGTCATTAAAATTGTTGTGCAGTTGGGATTGGCAATAATGCCTTGGTGATTGGCTGCGGCTTGGGGATTTACTTCTGGAACTACTAAGGGAACTTCGGGGTTCATCCGAAAGGCACTGGAATTATCAATTACCACTGCACCCTTTTCCACAGCAACGGCTGCCCAAGTTTTAGATGTAGAACCACCTGCACTAGCCAATAGTATATCAACGTTTTCAAAGGCGCGATCGCTTACCAGTTCTACTGGTATATTTTCACCTTTGAACTGTAGCGATCGCCCAGCACTCCGCTCTGATGCCAATAACTTTAACTCAGCCAGAGGAAAAGCACGGCTTTCTAATAATTCCAGCAACTCTGTACCGACGGCACCAGTTGCTCCCAAAATAGCTACACGATACGATTTCGACAAACTCGCTTCCTCCTTTAAGAGAGAGATTTATGTGTTATTGTTTAAAAATCGTCAATTTACTTATATTTAAACCAGGTATCGCACTTTGTGAATACATTTTTAATAAAATATTTTTCTCTAACTTATATTTCTAGATCTAAATAAATTAAATTTATTTTTTCCACAGCACATTTAGGCCATTTAACATAATTTAAGTTAAGTTATGTTGTATTTTACTAATGATTGCTTGGTCGTCAACTTTAATAAGTTAATTTAATAATATTATACTATACAACAAACTAGATTTTAGGATAAAAATATCTCTACCTGGTCTTTTCACAAACATTTTACATGTAAAGCTAGAAGCCTATTGCTTGGGAACTAGGTTACCAAAATGATGAATATAAATAATTCCAACAGATTAAACCTACTAAAGTATTAAATTAACCTTTGGTGCTAGGCAAAATATACCCTCTCATAAAACAAGTTAATATCTAAAACTCAATGCTATGACTTTAACTTTAGAGTAGTAACCACTGCTTGAGAACCAGGATATCACGGTGTCTGTCTAGTGAAGAATTAATTAGTTAGTGATTCAGTTTTAAAGAGAGTGGAGAGTAGGGAGGTGAGGGAGACAACCAATGCCCTTCAGTATTGCTGTACATGGATAGCGGGGCGTTTAGCCCGTGTTGAGTCAAGAGTACTGAGTGGGGCATTTCACTTCTTTACTCAAAACTTGGAACTACTTTGCCCAATGCCCAATTCCCAAATTGTTATGAAGGTAAGATGTCAAGTCTTTAGACATTGGCAGTACACTGGATCTTTGCACTAGGACAAGCAGCCATCTTTGGATGTCATGAAGCCTTGTGGCAACCTCCCATTCCCCCGAAAAGACATCAAGTCATAAACGCGATTACTTGCGTTTTGTGTGTACTCAGAGTTTAAAATACCAGAAAACTAGAGACGAAGCATGAAAGTCACCCAGGAAAAACTTCCCGCCAGCCAAATTGGCCTGGAAATAGAAATTACGCCGGAAATTACCAAGCAAACTTACGAACAGGTCATTAAAAACTTAGCGAGTACTGCCAATATTCCTGGGTTTCGTAAAGGCAAGGTGCCTCGGCCGATATTACTACAACGGCTGGGTACGACTCGAATCAAAGCAGCAGCGTTGGAAGAACTAATTCAAGATGGCATTGAGCAAGCACTTAAACAAGAAGCTATCCAAGCAATCGGTCAGCCGCAATTGCGCTCCTCCTTTGAGGATTTGATTAATAATTATGAACCTGGGAAACCACTGACAATTTCGGCTGCTGTCGATGTAGAACCAGAAGTAAATCTAGTGCAGTACACTGATTTGCAAGCCAGAGCCGAGGAAGTCAAGTACGATCCAGAACGAGTGGAGAGCAGTCTGGAAAAGGAACGTCAAGAATTGGCAACATTGATTCCTGTGGAAGGACGTGCAGCTCAAATCGGCGATATTGCCGTAGTAGATTTTAAAGGTGTGTTCCCCAAAGCCGAAGACGACGACGAAACAACCGAACCCGAAGCTATTCCTGGAGCTGAAGCGACTGATTTTCAAGTGGAATTGCAGGAAGATAAATTTATTCCAGGTTTTGTCTCTGGTATGTTGGGGATGAATCCTGGTGAAACCAGAGAAATTGCCGCGCAGTTCCCAGATCCATATGCTAATGAAGAGTTAGCCGGAAAAGCAGCAACTTTCACAGTAACGCTCAAAGAAATCAAAGAAAAAGAATTACCGGAATTAAATGACGACTTTGCCCAAGAAGTCAGCGACTTTGAAAGCTTAGAGGAGTTACGAGCATCTCTGGTAGAGCGATACCAAAAAGAGGCTGAGGAAAAAACCAAAACCAATAAGCAAGAAGCCTTGTTAACAGAACTGCTCAACCACGTAGAAATTGACTTTCCCGCAACCTTGATTGAGAAAGAAGTGGATGCAATGCTAACCCAAACAGCAATCCGTCTGTCTCAGCAGGGACTAGATGTAAGAAAGTTGTTCACTCAAGAGATTATTACCCAATTACGGGAGCGATCGCGCCCTGAGGCAATTGAACGCCTGAAACGTTCTCTATCCTTACGGGAAATCGGTCAACGCGAATCTATCCAAGTAACACCAGATGAAATCGCGGCCAGAGTCACAGAACTTTTGCAAGAATACCCAGATGAGCAAGATGTTGACGAAGAAAGACTGCGCTCAATAGTGGAAAATGAACTGTTAACGGAGAAAATCATTGACTGGCTCTTAGAACACTCCTCAGTTGAACTTGTACCTGAAGGCTCCTTGAATCCAGCAGAGGAAACTGAGACAAGAGAATCAGATACCGATGCACCTCAAATTGAGGAAGAAAGCAGCGAACCTGTCACACCAGGATAATCAAAATTCCACAGCAATTCACCAGTCTTGAGTTAAAGTACTGGTGAAATGGGTAAGTTAAGGAAGATGAGAAAGATGAGGCAGAAAAATAAATAACCAATGCCCCATGCCCCATACCTGTTGACTCAGAATAATTGAAGAATTATCAGCGAATAGTGACACTGTTAGCGTCTGAGCTTGATACTGTGTTACACGAGAGGAATTTATATGAGGCATAATGGTTAACACGTAGCTTAAACAAAAATTCCACTCGTCAAAAAGGCAGCATCCGCTGCTCAGACTCTTGTCCCAATTATCGTTAAATCTTCTATGTTTCTATCGCAGTCGGGAAACTACCCCATCAGCAACCAAAGTCGAATAAACATTAACTCCCAGTTGAATAGCCCTACCAACATCGTGCCGATGGTGGTAGAACAATCTGGTATGGGGGAAAGGGCTTTCGACATCTACTCCCGCCTGCTGCGAGAGCGGATTATCTTTTTGGGAACGCCAATAGACGATGCAGTAGCCAATTCAATTGTCGCTCAGTTGTTATTCCTGGACGCTGAAGACTCAGAAAAGGACATTCAACTGTACGTTAATTCTCCTGGCGGCTCAGTCTACGCAGGGATGGCAATCTATGATACGATACAGCAAATTCGCCCTGATGTTGTTACCATATGTTTTGGATTAGCCGCGAGCATGGGGGCATTTTTGTTGACAGCAGGAGCTGCCGGTAAGCGAATGTCTCTGCCCGACTCTCGGATTATGATTCACCAACCCCTTGGTGGCGCTCAAGGCCAAGCCATTGACATTGAAATTCAAGCTAGAGAAATTCTTTATGTAAAGGCTAAATTGAACCAGCTAATGGCTCACCATACTGGTCAACCCTTAGAAAGAATCGAAGCTGATACTGAGCGCGACTTTTTCATGTCGGCAGAAGAGGCGAAGAACTACGGTTTGATAGATCAGGTCATTTCCAGGCAAAATCTTCCCACAGCAGGGGAAAACGTCACCATTCTGAAATAAGAGGCTGGTATGTCTAAGTACGACTCCCATTTAAAATGTTCATTTTGTGGCAAGTCTCAAGAGCAGGTGCGTAAATTAATCGCAGGTCCGGGAGTCTACATCTGCGATGAATGCGTTGACTTGTGTAATGAAATACTAGATGAGGAGTTACTGGATACAAATGGTGCAGCAGCCCAACCCGCACCAAGAGCAGAACCACCTCAAAAACGGCGTACCCGCTCTTCTAGCATTTCGTTTAATCAAATACCCAAACCTAGAGAGATTAAAAAGTATCTTGACGAACACGTTATTGGTCAAGACGAAGCCAAGAAAGTGCTATCAGTCGCAGTTTATAATCACTACAAGCGGCTGGCGGTTATTCAGTCCAAAGCCAGTGGTAAAGCTGGGGCAGATGATGCAATAGAACTGCAAAAGTCTAATATTTTGTTAATCGGCCCGACTGGTTGCGGCAAAACTCTCTTAGCCCAAACTCTAGCTAAAATCTTAGATGTACCCTTTGCTGTTGCCGATGCCACGACGCTGACAGAAGCAGGGTATGTGGGAGAAGATGTGGAAAATATCTTGTTGCGACTGTTGCAAGTGGCAGATTTGGATATAGAGGAAGCCCAACGGGGAATTATCTACATCGACGAAATTGACAAAATTGCCCGCAAGAGTGAAAATCCCTCCATTACCCGTGATGTTTCCGGCGAAGGTGTGCAGCAAGCCTTGCTGAAAATGTTAGAGGGAACGATCGCCAACGTACCACCCCAAGGAGGACGCAAGCACCCGTATCAAGACTGTATCCAAATTGATACCAGTAATATCTTGTTTGTCTGTGGTGGGGCTTTCGTCGGTTTAGAAAAGGTTGTGGATCAGAGAGTTGGCAAAAAAGCAATCGGTTTTGTGCAGCCAGGAGAAGGTCAATCGAAAGAAAAACGAGCCGCAGACACTCTCCGCCATCTAGAACCCGATGATTTAGTCAAATTTGGCATGATTCCAGAATTTATTGGGCGTGTGCCAATGGTAGCAGTGGTAGATCCGCTAAATGAAGAAACGCTGATGGCGATTCTCACCGAACCACGCAGCGCCCTAGTCAAGCAGTACCAAAAGCTGCTAAAGATGGATAATGTCCAGTTAGATTTTAAAGCAGATGCTCTGCGAGCGATCGCTCAAGAAGCCTACCGTCGGAAAACCGGTGCTAGAGCGCTGCGGGGTATTGTGGAAGAATTAATGCTGGATGTGATGTATGAGTTACCGTCTCGTAAAGACGTGACACGCTGTACAATAACACGGGAAATGGTTGAGAAGCGATCGACAGCCGAACTGATCGTGCATCCATCTTCACTACCGAAGCCAGAATCAGCCTAGGAGTCATTAGTCATTAGTCATTGGTCATTAATAATTAGTCATTTCTCAAAAACTAACGACTAATAACCATGTACCAACGATAAATGACTAATGGCAAAGAACAAGTGACAAATGACTAATGAGAAATGCCTTACATTAAAGTTCGCGGCGTAGAGCATTACTATGAGTGGGTGAAAAAGCCATCTGGTTCTTCAGTAAAACCAGTGATGGTTTTCATGCACGGTTGGGCTGGTTCGGCTAAGTATTGGCAAAATACAGCTGATGCTTTATCAGAGCAATTTGATTGTTTACTCTACGATTTGCGGGGATTTGGGCGTTCTCGTGGGAAGCCAACCATTGCCCAAGCGAGTGAAGCTGTTGCTGAATCTCAGTCACCCCAGGAAGAATCAGAGGCAATCAAAGAGTTAACTTATGAATTAGAAGAATACGCTGATGATTTGGCAGCTTTGTTAGATGGGTTGCATATTCAGCGTGTTTATATTCATGCTCATTCAATGGGCGCTTCTGTTGCGACTTTATTTTTTAACCGCTACCCCCAACGGGTGGAACGAGGGATTTTAACTTGTAGCGGCATTTTTGAGTACGATGAAAAATCTTTTAGTGCCTTTCATAAATTTGGTGGCTATGTAGTCAAATTCCGTCCCAAATGGTTAAGCAAAATTCCATTTGTTGACCGGATGTTTATGGCCAGATTTTTATATAGTTCGATACCAAATTCGGAACGAAAGGCTTTTTTACAAGACTTTCTCGAAGCAGATTACGATGCAGCTTTAGGTACAATTTTTACTTCGGTCAGTAAAGTTCAAGCTGAAGTGATGCCGCTTGAGTTTGCCAAGCTAACAGTGCCAACTCTGCTGGTAGCGGGGGAGTATGACAAGATTATTCCTGCCGAGATGGGGCGTCAAGCAGCTGCACTGAGTGAGAAAGTTGAGTTTGTAGTTATTCCTAATACAGCCCATTTTCCGATGTTGGAAGATGCATCAACTTACCTGCAACGAGTACAAGAGTTTTTGCAAATTAACACTCCACAGCCACAGGTCAGTTAACTTGTTTATCTGCTTTATAAAACTTATCTAAACTTAGTCAAACTTAATTTAGTATTTACTTCTTTTCTCAACCTTTCAAATTGGCATCAGAAGTTATTTGCGGATAGCCTGCACAAATTCGTTAACAGCATCGTACTGGTCAGGATGTCCAATATATTTCAGCAACAAAACTGGGTCTAAATTCGGGAAGAAACCACTACGGTTTACTTCTTCATACTCGCCAACCGAATTTAACCAGAATATGTTTATTTTGTCAGATTTCCAGAACCAAACTTCAGGTACTTTCTTGGGTTTGAATAATTCTTTACGGTCAAGAGTGCCACTAGTAACGATGATTTCAATAACAATATCTGGCATTTCTTTATTGGTGCCAATACAGTAAGATTCGTCTGGTGTACCGGAAGCATATCCAGGTTCTTCGAGAGTAAAACCACCACGACCGTAGAACCGGATACCCAACTCTCTCATGTAAGCTTCTAGCAAATAGCTAAGAGTTCTTTTAACGTACTCGTGTTTTTCACCAATGGGCGAGATAATTTCTAATATTCCTGACAAATAAGAGAGTCGGACATTGCGATTGTTCTTTAGCTGTGCCTCAATAGCTTTGAATTCGTCCCAAGAAACATCATTGACGGTTACTAGTTTCTCTTGTATGGGCTGATCTAGAAGTGGAATGCTCATATTAGGTCGAATTATTTATTGATAGACTACTACTGTGTGTTGGCTAGAAATCACAACTTTGAGATTTAACCCAAACCCAGTTCTCGTTTTAGCAAGTTAATTGAGTTAGTGCCGATATAATTATCAACTTTAATCAGCTTGGGTGGACGAATAATATCTTCGTCAGCTGCTTGCACTGCTGCTTGGACAGCCGTAAAACTGGCTTGGTCACTAATGATTACTTCAGCCCGTTTAACCATTGCTTGAAGTTTATAGGCATCTTTTGGTTGGGAAGTCATAATCAGTAGTTCATCTCCTCGTAAACCGTGGAGGATGACTTCTGCCGCGCGAGCAATTCCAGAACTGAGGCTAACTATGCCTACACAATTTTCTTTTGGTAGGGTTTTCAAGAGATTGAGTTCTTTGCTGTAGTCGTAGATATCCAGAGGAATTACCCGTACAGCTTTTGGAGCGCCGATCGCTTCCACATCACTGATAAAATATCGACTTGTGACCACTGTGGCAGAAGTAGTTTTATCTAGTACCGCTGCTAATTCTTCCATTGCTACCAACTGGACTGGTATTTTCAGCGATCGCTCTAATTCATACACCATGAGTTCACCAGCACCCATATCATGAGATGGGACTGCAACTAGTACTCGCGCACTACAACGTAAGCGCCAGTCAATTTCCGCTAAAAACAACTCTCTAGCTTGACTCAGCGAACATCCTTGAGAGAGCAGTTGATCGAGTGCTTCTTGGACAATTTTATATGCATCGGGATGTTCCTTGAGAATTGGTGATTGCAGCCTACTACCGCCCTCATGACCTTGGGCACGTACATAAATTCCGGAACCAGCCAGACTTTCAACAAATCCGTCTTCTTCTAATTGACGGTAAACTTTGCTAATGGTGTTACGGTGTAATCCAGTTTGCATTGCCAGGGCTCGTGTGCTTGGCAATTTGTAAGCCGGGGGATATTGCCGGGAAGCGATCGCAAACCGAATTTGATTAAACAGCTGGGTTGATGCGGGAATTTCACTGTCTGGCTGAATACGGAATTGAATCATCACCAAACCTCCTGAATACTAGTAGCAGCGAGTGAACAAAATCGGCAGGGGATCAGGGGATGGGGAGATGAGGAGGAATAAATATAATTGACTCCCTCATCTGCCCCTGCTCCCCTGCCCTCCTGCCACCTTTCCTCTTTGTTGACCAGCTGCATTTAATAGATGTCAAATATTTGATTTACACATGAAATTTTTTGGGTACAAAATTTAAATGCGCTCACTATGGTAATTGGTAATTTAATGGGAAATAACCTGGACATACTGGCATAGTTATATCAAATAAACACACCATTAATGACATAGCACTGGTAAAAATTATTATGACAGAGCAAGCAATAATTACCACAACGGTTAAACTTTTGCAAGATAATATTCAAGTGTCTGCTTATTTGGCAGAGCCTAAGGAATCTGGATCTTACCCCGGAGTTGTAGTATTACAGGAAATTTTTGGTGTCAATGTTCACATTCGGGAAGTTACAGAAAGAATTGCCAAACTTGGGTATGTAGCGATCGCCCCTGCACTTTTTGAACGTATCGCCCCTGGTTTTGAAACTGGCTACACACCCGAAGATGTCCAAATTGGCAGAAAATACGCTTGGGAACAGACTCAAGCATCAGAGTTATTAAACGATATTCAATTAGCAATTAACTACCTTAAAAGTCTGCCCCAAATCAAACAAGATAGTTTTGGCTGTATTGGTTTCTGCTTTGGTGGTCATGTCGCATATCTTGCAGCCAGTTTACCAGACATTAAGGCTACGGCTTCCTTCTACGGTGCTGGAATTACCACCCGTATACCAGGAGGTGGCGCTCCTACTCTGACTCGCACCAGAGAAATTACAGGTACTCTCTATGCCTTTTTTGGGCAAGAAGATGCTAGCATCCCAGCCGAACAAGTAGATGAGATTGAAGCAGAGTTAGAAAAATATAAAATTCCTCATCGTGTGTTTCGCTACGATGGAGCTGATCACGGATTTTTCTGTGACCATCGTGCCAGTTATAATCCTAAAGCGACAGCCGATGCTTGGGTGCAGGTGCAAGAACTCTTTAGTCAACTGAACTGAAGCCGATACAACCAAGTTAGTCATTAGTTATTAGTTATTAGTCAATAACAAATGACAAAAGACAAATGACTAATGACAATCGAATAAAAATTAATCTTCAAAAGTCATGAATTCCGAATCGAAACTTTCTCAAACAGCCAATTCGCCGTTTACGATGGATGATTTTGCCAAAGCACTAGAAAAACACGACTACCAGTTTCAAAAGGGACAGGTTGTACGTGGCAAAGTGTTCCAGCTTGACCATGATGGAGCATATGTCGATATTGGTGGCAAATCGTCAGCTTTTCTCCCCATCGATGAGGCTTCTTTGAGAGCAGTGACCGATTTATCGGAGGTGCTGCCATTGCAAGAGGAGCTGGAGTTTCTGATCATCCGAGATCAGGATGCAGAAGGTCAAGTTACTCTTTCTCGAAAGCAGTTGGAAATTCAGCACATCTGGGAACGATTGGCCGAAATGCAGGAAAATACCCAGACTGTCCAAGTAAAGGTTATGGGTGTAAATAAAGGTGGTGTCACAGTTGATATTCTGTCTTTGCGGGGATTTATTCCGCGATCGCACCTGGCAGAGCGTGATAATTTAGAAGCACTCAAAGGTCAAACTCTGAGTGTGGGCTTTTTGGAAATTAATAAAAACACCAATAAACTCATTCTTTCCCAGCGCTTAGCAACTCGTTCTAGCAACTTCAGCTTATTACAATTAGGTCAATTGGTCGAAGGCAAAGTTACTGGCATCAAACCTTTTGGTGTGTTTGTCGATTTAGATGGAATGAGCGCTTTACTTCATATCAAGCAGGTAAGCCAAAAATTCATTGAATCTCTCGAAAAAGTATTTCAACTTGGTCAGCCAATTAAAGCTGTAATTATTGATTTGGATGAAGGTAAAGGGCGAGTTGCTCTTTCTACCAGAGTTTTGGAAAACTTTCCTGGTGAAGTTTTAGAGAATATGAATGAAGTGATGGCTTCGGCTGAGGCGCGTGCCAATAGAGCGAATAACAAAGCTTCTGAATAGTTTTAAACACATGCTCATCACCAAAAAGCATTAACATTATGGTGGTGGGCTATTTGCAAAAAAACCAAAGTTTTACATACCGAAAAAAGCAAAATGCCATTTTGAGAAAGTCAAATGGCATTTTGCTTTTTTGTTTTGGTATTTTACCCACGCAATCAAGCATATTGTTTCTCAATATGCTTGATGGCTGAGTCCTTTTAATAATTCATTTTTCTCTATCTTTATCTAATGCTTCCTGAATTGCACGACGGCAAAATTCTGGAGGATCATTTTTTGTGGATAGTTCTTCCTTCATAGTTTTTGTGACACGTAAGTTAAGACGCTCACTTAAAGATTCTTCCCTCTCTGATTTGAATGGGTTTAAATTTTCTGGATGACCTTTAGGGTTAGGCATTTATGTAGAAATATAAATATAATTTGAATCACTGGTATGCAGCAGATTAAATTGGTTTTTAGTGGTTGCTACAACTTGCCGGAAGTACAACCACTAATATCCAATTTGCAAAATGGACACTACTATTTTATGTTCACGCGTTCGGAACTTGAAATCAAAACCATTAAAGAATTACGCGATTTGTGTCGGAGATACGGCATCAAACCTACTGGGAACGCAGGATACAAAACCTCGTATATCGTAACTTTGATGGCATTTCCACTTTTAGCGCTCCAACAAATGAAGCAAGGTAAAGGGTTAAAATTCCCTAACTTTAACGCTATCCAGATAATCCATTCTGCTATTGACGAGATGAATTCACCCACAGATGAGCAAGCAGCACTCATTAGGATAACGCTGGAGGGCAGGAAAATGAGCTATCCTGACCGATATGACCAAGAGAATCTGTTGAACTTACACAAGGCTAAAATGTCGCTGGAACAAGCAATCGACTTGTTAAACTACTAAAACTAATCCAATTATCTTATCCTCTGCATCTACTTAAAGATGTGGGGGATAATTTTTAGCGTATTAAGATAAATAAGGTGTGACCTATTGGCTTAGTTGGCGTGAGGATATCTTGGGCATGGTTACTAAGTATAAAAATATGCTCATGTTTAAATTTTGCTAAACGGGTTTTGAGCATATATTGAGCATTTCGACAACTATTAACGCTGTAATTATTGAATTTAGGTTTTTATATGTTTCTAGTAACTGGAGCAACCGGAGGCATTGGTCGCAGAGTTGTGCGACTATTACGGCAACAAGAGCAATCTGTGAGGGCATTTGTCCGGCTTAACTCTCGCTACAGCGAGTTGGAACACCGGGGTGCAGAAATCTTCATTGGTGATTTGCTAGAGGAAAAAGATATTCAAAAGGCTGGTCGGGGTGTCAAGTATATTATCAGCGCTCACGGTTCTGATAGCGATGCTTTATCCTTAGACTACCGCGCTAATATTGAACTCATTGACCAAGCAAAAGCCAATGGCGTAGAGCATTTTGTCTTTATTTCCGTACTGGGTGCCGATCGCGGTTATGAAGACGCTCCGGTTTTTAAAGCCAAACCAGCCGTAGAGCGATATTTGGTAGCTAGTGGCTTAAATTACACAATTTTACGTCCAGCTGGATTAGCATCTAACCTGCTACCACTAGTGGAACGATTTCGGGAAACTGGATTGTATTTGCTGATTGGCGATCGCAAAAATCGCACCTCAATTATCAGCACCGATGATTTAGCAAGGATAGCAGTTGATTCTGTAACAGTTGAAGGCGCTCGCAACCAGATTTTCCCAGTGGGAGGACCGGAAATTTTATTTAGAGAAGATATTCCTCGCATTTTTGGTCGGATCTTCGCTAAAGAGCCAGTAATAATTAATTCACCACTATTTGTCATTGATGGATTACAAGGTGCATTGGGTTTATTTAATCCTCAAATGCAAAAAGCTGTGGGAACCTATCGTACCTTGCTAGCAAATGAATTTTTCTGTACCAAAGATGAAATTGCCAATTTAGAAGCGATTTTTAACTTCCAATTGGAGACATTAGAGAATTTTTTGCGGCGTTATCTAGCAGTTTGAATTAAACACAAGTCATTGGCATTGGTAATTGGTCATTAGAGGATGTCTGAGAAGTATTAAATATTTCGTCTGATCCCCCCTAACCCCCCTTAAAAAGGGGGGAATTTATCTCAAAGTCCCCCTTTTTAAGGGGGATTTAGGGGGATATACAAGTCTCAAATACAACACAAAAAAGTTTTCAGACATGCTCTTAGTCATTAGTGAATAACCAAGGACAAAGGACAAATGACTAATGACAAATAAAAAATAACAAAGGACAAAAATAATATGGTAAATGCTGCTCAAGCACGTCAGACAAAAGAGCGATTCGCTCAACCAGAGGAACAACTTACCTATGAATTGGGTAAGGCGGTACAGGAATTACCACCGCTGTATACAAGATTATTAGCCGGAACAATTAGCGTGATTGTATTTGGGGCGATCGCCTGGGCGTATTTCTCCAAAATCGATGAAGTAGCAACAGCACCAGGGGAATTAATTGCTTCTACACAGGTAAGACCAGTGACATCCTTGGGTGGAGGCTCAATTGTCGCTGTGAAAGTGCAAGAAGGCGATCGGGTCACTAAAGGTCAAGTTTTGATTCAAAAAGATCCGGATTTGCAGAAAACCGACGTTTCCCGCTTAGCCAAATCTACCAGATTGATTCAAGACGATTTGCAACGTTTGGATGCAGAACGCACTGGAAGCAAACTTACTGGTACTAAACTACAAGATGAACTTTTAAACTCCCGCTTGCAAGATTTCCAAGCACGTCAAGCTGGAGCTGAAGCCGAAGCAAATCGCCAACAAGCAATTATCAATCAAGCCAAAGTCCGGTTGACTAGGTTACAAGACAACTTAGTTAACGCTAAAAGCACCGTTACCAATGCTAAAACCAACCTCGTTAACGCCGAGAGTATCCGTACTAAAATCGAAAGCAATTTGGCACTTGCACAAGAAAGAGAAAAGAGCTTACGCACCCTAATTACTCCCGGCGCTGTACCTCGTGTCGATTACTTGGATGCCCAAGAAAAATTAACTCGTGCAAAGACAGAAATCACCAGGTCGCAAGACGATGTAACCAACGCCCAGAATAAAATCACAGAAGCTCAAGATAAAGTCACATCTTTAGAAAAAGATATTGATGCTCAAGCCCAAGAAATTCGCCAAGCCCAAGAAGCTTATAAAGGCGCACAAAATCAAGCCCAGCGTGTAGCATCAGAACGCCAAAGTGAAATTTTGACCCAGCTAAACAAGCGTAAAGAAGAACTGACAACTGTTCAAGGTCAATTAGAGCAAGCGAGAAAACAGCAAGCTTTGGAAACCATTGAGGCTCCCGTGAGTGGTACGATTTACAGAGTCAAAGCCACTAAAGGCCCAGTGCAATCAGGTGAAGAATTAGTTTCCATTTTGCCGGAAGGAGAAGAAATGCTCCTAGAAGTGAAAGTCCTCAACCGTGATATTGGGTTTATTCGTCAAGGGATGAGAGCGAAAGTGAAAATGGCAACTTTCCCCTTCCAAGAATTTGGGACTATAGATGGCGAAGTTATGCAAGTCAGTCCCAACGCAATTGTTGATAAAGAATTGGGTTTAGTTTTTCCCACAAGAATTAAGCTATGTAAACACGCAGTCAATGTTCGTGGTCAAGAAGTAGAATTTACACCAGGTATGGCTGCTACGGGTGAAATTGTCACTCGTAAAAAGTCGATTTTAACCTTCATTACCGAGCCTGTGACACGGCGGTTCAGCGAGGCATTTTCAGTTAGGTAGTTATCTGGTATGGCTATGTTTAAGAGCATCTCACTGAGTGTAAAAACACAGCTGCCCTGGCGAATGTAATTCGCGCGCCAGTTGCTCATGGGGGAAACCCCCTTCTCTACGAGACGCTCCGCGTTCGCATAGCGTTCCGTTCGCGTAGCGTCTCGTAGAGAAGGAAAGGCGCTAGCCTCTCCCTTTGGGAGAAGACCGCACTGGCTTGGCTATACAGACAAAAGCCACCTGCGTGGGTTTCAAATTCTTTGAGTTTGCGTGGTGCGTGAAGCGCAGCGCAAGCACGATAGGCGGTCTACCCTTCTCCTTCCCTGCGGGACGCTACGCGAACGGGTTACCCAACGGCGTACCTTTGTGTAGCCACGATTTCTAATCGCCTGGTATATTTGCTAATAAATGAAATTCCTTTAACCAAGTTTGCATTTTGAAATTGGGACATTGGTGACTAAGTAATCTTCTGTGTCCCTCTCCTCTTTACTTCCTTGCGTTTACTTCCTTGCGTAAACATTTATTGGTTCCTTGATAAATCGGGTGTAAAGATGCTTAAAGGTAGATTTAATTACACGAGGCATACCAAAATCAATGGGCATTAATTTGTCTGGTAGCCGCCAATCTTCTATTTTTAATAAGTCAGGATTTAAATTGGGAAACTCTATGGCAGCAAGTTCTGGACAAACTCCTAATCTTTGGGAAACTGCAACTGTGGGCACTTGTTCGGGAGGAACGTTGAGGATTTCTACCATTGCGCGATCTAAGGCAAATATATCTGATGCAGCTGCTAAAATGCCCAATTGGCGAGGTTCACCGTTACTTGGTCCATTACCTTCATGACCGATGATGCCATCTAAGATGGTTAGGTTAGGATTAATTGCCCTGGCAGTTTCTACTAACATTTCAGCAAATCTGTTGGCGTCTTTTCCAGCTTCCATATGCCACCAAGCTTTCATTTTGCCCGGGACGCAACCAAACAAGTTTTTTACGCCCAGCGTCAGTGTCAACTGCATATGAGATTTGACTTTGGGTAGGTTGATCACTACGTCTGCTTCCATTGCTTCTTTAGACAGCCGCAGATGGTTAAAATTGTCGCTCGCAGTTTGGTAACGCTGACCGTGAAAATCGATGATGGGAAGATTGAGTTCTTCTAAAATAGGCAGATAGCCATTTGCCACCGCTACACCCTTGGCACTGCCAAAAGCCGGACTATCACCCAAAAAAGGTTTACCACCAACTTCAATTACCATTTGGGCAACTTCATAAACTAGTTCAGCACGGGTAATACATTCTTTACCAGGACGGCTACCTGTAAGTAGATTGGGTTTTAGTAAAACGCGATCGCCTTTTTTCACAAACGCTGCCATTCCTCCAAAAGGTTCCAGCAGTATGACTAAGGATTCTCGTAAGGCCTCTCGTTCGTAGGATGTAGCCCGAATGAGACTAACAGATGGTTTTTGAGTGTGCATGGTATTGATAGGGATTGGGGATTGGGGATTGGGGGACAAGGGGACAAGGGAACAACGAGATAAACAAAACTCCTAACTCAGCACTCAGCACTCCTAACGCCCCATGCCCCATAACCTATTATTCTGTCTTCAAGGGTAAGATACCACTCATTTGTTCTAGATTTAAGACTGTGGCTAAGTCTGTTTCACTCATCAATCCTCGTTCTAGAACGATTTGGCGGAGGGATTTACCAGTTTCTAAAGATTCTTTAGCGATCGCTGCGGCATTTAAATAACCGATGTGGGTGTTGAGTGCGGTTACTAAAGCTAAACTGCCTTCGGCATAAGCTAAACAACGTTCTTTGTTAGCTGTAATTCCTTGGATGCAAGATTTGGTGAGTGCAGCGATGGTATTGCCGAGAATTTCGATACTGTGAATTAAGTCATAGGCAATCAGCGGCATCATCACATTTAGTTCTAATTGTCCCGCTTGTGCGGCTAAGGCGATCGCATTGTCGTAACCCATCACCTGAAAACACACCATTGATGTCATCTCTGCCATCACTGGGTTATATTTCCCTGGCATAATCGAGGAACCTGGTTGCACTGGGGGCAGTTGAATTTCTTTTAAACCAGTTTTCGGTCCTGAATCCATCAGCCGCAAGTCATGAGATATTTTGGCTAAATCCTGGGCTAAGTTCCGCAAAGCACCGGAAACATTGACAAATGGCGCCATACTCTGCATCGCTGCCATCAAATGAGGTGCAGGTTCTAAAGGAGTGTCAATCAATTCTGAGAGAACTTCCACTACACGGGCGCGATATAGAGGATGAGTATTTAACCCCGTTCCGGCGGCGCTACCTCCTAAACCCAATACCATCAAATCACCAGAGGCAGTGTAAATGCGGTTTTGGTGTTCTGCGAGGATTTGTGCCCAAGCCCGAAAATTTTCACCCAAACGCACGGGTACAGCGTCTTGTAAGTGAGTTCTACCAGATTTGACGATATCTTGAAATTCTACAGCTTTGTTTTCTAAAGAGGCGATCGCCTCCTCTAAAGCTGGGTGTAATGTGTGAGAAAGTGCCAATAAACCGCCAATCCTAATGGCAGTAGGAATTACATCATTAGTAGACTGCCCATAATTAACGTGATCGTTAGGACTCACCCGTTTATAATTGCCTTTTTCTTCACCAAGAATTTCTAAGGCGCGATTAGCCAGAACTTCGTTGACATTCATGTGGTGAGAAGTTCCAGCACCAGCCTGATAAACATCCACGACAAACTGATCGCGGAACTTCCCAGCTAAGATTTCATCAGTTGCTTGGATTATCGCCTGACTAATATCTTGGGGAATACAACTGAGTTCGCCATTCACAATTGCCGTAGCTTTTTTAATTATCAAACAAGCATCTACGTAAGTAGATAAAGGCTTTATCCCGCTAATGGGGAAGTTCTCAATAGCGCGTAGCGTTTGAATGCCGTAATAAACACTACTAGCAATTTGGCGATCGCCCATCGAATCCGATTCGATGCGAAATTCGGAGTCTGTGTATTGAGTCATAGTATTGTTTTAAAAGAGCTTCAGAAAACAGATTTTCCCACGCTTAGGGAGAAAGTGGGCAGACAAGGAGAAGTTGCAGTCAGTTTATCCCCTCTTCTCTATGACTACTTATGACAGAGCAACGAAATTTATGGGGATTATTAATTTTGAATTTTGAATTCGGAGCGAAGCAACGTGACTCTACCCAACTGGATTACCTTTTCTCGCCTTCTGGGTGTACCATTTCTGCTTTACGGTTTATATAATCCCACACCTCAAGCTAGGTGGATCTGTTTGGCGATTTTTATCATTACTGCATTGACTGACTGGTTAGACGGTTATTTAGCGCGAAAACTCAATCAAATTAGCGAGTTGGGAAAATTTCTTGACCCCTTAGTGGATAAATTTCTGGTACTTGCGCCGTTAATGGTGTTGATTGAATTAGGCAAAGTGCCAGCTTGGGGAGTATTTTTGATTTTAGCGCGGGAATTAGCGATCGCTGGTTGGCGGGTAAATCAAACGACCATTACCGGAGCGAACATTTGGGGTAAACTCAAAACTGTTAGTCAAATAGTGGCGATCGCCCTTCTAATTGCACCACTACCTGAAGTGTGGCAAACTCCCTCTCTGATTGCCTTTTGGGTTTCTGTTGCCTTGACGTTAATATCTGGGGGTATTTATCTTTTACCCCAAAAAGTTAGCACTGCTGATTGAAAATATATACTGTATTGTCACTTAGGTCTGAAATTTTCGCAGATAATCATGAAAAAATATTTGTAGGTAGTCAGAAATTTCTAACAGTGCCTAAGAAAATTCGGGAGCTAAAAGCAATGCTCCTAAAAGTTGGATTCACTTATAGAAGTGGCAAAGACAGTCATACAGTGTAGAGCCATCCTTTGCTACTTTACAGCCTCACTTTGTCTGGCAAAGACGGAGCAGATGCAGATCGTTACCAGGAAAAAGATGTTAGAAATGCGCTCATAGAAATAAAACAACTGGAGAAAGAAGAAGACAAAGGAGAAGAGGAATGAAACCACAATATAGTATTGTAATTCAGTGATTTGACGAAGATAAAAAGTACATTGTCAGCCTACCTGAGTTTGGCCCTTATGCACACACTCATGGAAATACCTACGCGGATGCTCTCAATAATGGTGAGGAAGTGCTAGAACTTTTGATTGAAGATTACCAAGCACAAGGAAAACCACTACCAAAGCCTTTGACTGCAAACATTTCCTTTCAGTTTATGCAATCTTTAACCTAATTATTAGCACTTTGTTGTCTTGAGGCTAAAAAATAAAATTTATGTTATGTACACTTCAAATTAAATCTGACTTTCTCAATTACGAATCTCCAATCTCCAATCCCAAATTCCTAAAAATCATAGCTAGGTAATCCACTAACATCAGTGTGGAGAGCAAACAAATCACCAGAGTAAAAACTTTTGTCAATCTCCCCTTGGCTGAGTCCAACTGAAGCAGTAGTGATGTAGAGTGTTTGCAAATCTTCGCCGCCAAAAGTGCAACTAGTTGGCAATTGTACAGGTAAATTAATCCGCAATATCTCTTCACCCTTGGGATTAAAACGAATCACACACCATCCATCCCACATAGCTGACCAAATATTTCCTTGACTATCGATTGTCAACCCATCGGGGTAGAAAGATTCATGAGTTAAATCAACAAAAATCCGGCGATTAGTAATGCTGCCAGTTACTGAATTAAAGTCATAAGCATATATCTTTTGGTGAGGAGAATCACTCAAATAAAACGTTTTTTCATCGGGACTCCAACCCAAACCATTAGAGATAGTTAATCCCGTTTCCATTACATGTAATGAACCATCAGCATCATAGCGATAGAGGCTAGCATGAGGTTTTTCTAAAGCACACATTGAACCGAACCAAAAACGACCTTGAGAATCACATTTGCCATCATTAAGACGGTTATTTGGCAGATTTGCTTCAATTTCTAAAATGGGAGTAACTTCACCTGACTGGGTGTTGAGGAATGCCAAGTGACGATGGAGTGCCATAATTAATCTATCTCTACCTGCTGTGGCGATCGCCCCTACTACATCTCCCACATCAAAAAACAAGTCTTTTCCCGTAGCAGGATTGAACTGATGTACCCGATGGTTAAAAATATCCACCCAGTAAAGCAGCTTTTTAGTCGAGTCCCACATTGGGCATTCCCCTAACCGAGCGCGGGCTTCTAAAACATTGTGGAGTGGATATTGCAAAACCTGGCTCATTTTATCAACCAACAACAGTATTTACAGAAAGTAATTTCAGTAGCCCTGAGATAATTCTCAAAAATATTTGCCTGACTAGTACAGGAAATTATCATTCCTGTTTCAGTAAAAACCAAAGAGGCGATAAATTGCGTCTTTCCCAGGTAGAAAAAAATATTTTTCTTTTGACTTTAGCCAAACCTTTACCGCAATCGCTTATGGTTACGTTAGTACGATGAAAGGGGAAATTGGATTTCTACGCAGCTAGAACAAGAAATACGACAGGCCGATCAAGAAAAACAACGTGCTGATAAATTAGCGGCGAAGTTGCGAGAATTGGGCATTAACCCTGATGAGGGGTAATAGTGCATAGCGCTCTTTTATGACTCTGATGAAAGAAAAAAATGTAGGTTGGGTTGAACTTTAGTGAAACCCAACAAAACCAAGGATTTTTCGTGTTGGGTTTCGTCCCTCAACCCAACCTACTCGTAAATTTATCAAAGCCTTAAAACTCAAGGGTTATGAATTTTTATTTAACGAGAGTAATAGAAGAGCGATAGGGTACTTCAGCCTTTTGAGTCAGAATTCATTCTGAATTCTGACTCCTGAATTCTGTTTGATAATTACGAATTACGAACTTGTACTGAGCGTCTTGCCCTGAGTTTCGACTAAGCTCAACTACCGCGTTGGTCATTGACCATAGCCGAAATGAGCCGAAATGAGCCAAAGGGAGCCGAAGTATTACGAATTATTTAAAATCTCTTCATCTACAGAGAAATCAACATCAGCTTTATCTCGACCAGAAGCCAAATAATCATTCTCGAGAGAGTCTTGTAATCCCGAAATCAAATCATATTTAGGTTGCCAATTTAATTCTGTTTGTGCTTTATTCACCGAAGCAAAGAAATGCTGCACCCGCATCGGAAAAGCTTTACGCTTGCCGAAATCAAACTTTTTCGGGTCGTAATGGACGATTTTTACAGTATCCGGTGATTTACCAGCCGCTACAGCACTAGCACGGGCTAAACCATCAAAAGTGACAAAGCGATCGCCAGAGATATTATAAATCTGCCCTATGGCTTGTTTGTTGCCTAAAACTTGAGTCATTGCTAGTGCTAAATCTTCGACATGGCCTAGCTGCGTGATATGCAACCCATTACCAGGGATAGGAATGGGGCGATCGCGCACAATTCGGTCAAAAAACCAACTTTCCAACTCATTATAATTACGAGGCCCGTAAATATAAGTAGGACGAATAGAAGTAAAAGGCAATCCCAACTGAGTCAGATAAGCTTCCGTTTCATGTTTACCCTTGTGGCGACTCTTGGGGTCTACCGCATCGCCTTCTACGTGGGGTAATTGGTCAGATTTGAGATACACTCCCGCCGAACTCATATAAACAAAATGTTGCACCTTATCTTGAAAAATCTCCGCTAGTGGTTGAGTATCAGTAAGTTCTCGGGCATTATTGTCAAAAATCACATCAAAATTTTCTGGTGATAATTTTGCTTTTAATTGAGCAGCATCAGTGCGATCGCCTATAATTTGTCCTACTCCCTGTAAAGAAGGTGCTGGTCGATTCCCACGATTAAACAGCACCACTTCATGTCCTTGTTCGATTAGTAGCTGAGTCAAATAGACACCAATGAACCGAGTGCCACCCATAATTAAAATTCGCATAGATTCTCATTCCTATATCAATTTTCGTCAAGGGAGTGGGGGAGATGACGGAGTAGAGGAGAACAAGGAGACAAGAGATAAACAAAACTCCTAACTCAGCACGGGCTAAACGCTCCGCTATCGATATACAGCACTCAGAACTGTTTTGCCCAATACCCATTCCCCAATCTGAGATTATCAGGTTGCAGCATCCATCTGGAACCTCTAACAGAAAGATTGCGTCCAACTTGCTAATCTGGGGCGCTTCCCATTAATTAATCACAACGGGAAATTTTTCAGTCGGAGTCTAAGAAAACTATTTTGAATTTTGAATTTTGAATTTTGAATTCTTTAGCTGTGCCCTTGAAATATGCTCTGGTTCATGAGTGGCTGACACCCAAAGCCACCGGTGGTTCAGAACTCGTTGTACGAGAAATTTTGAATCACATTGATGCTGATTTGTATGCCCTCATCGATTTTGAATCGAGTAACCCTGAAAGTTATTTATATAAGCGTCAGATTGGCAAGACGTTTCTTCAGCAATTTCCCAACGCTCGCAACGGTATACAAAAATATTTGCCTTTGTGGCCTTTAGCTATTGAACAACTGGATTTGCGCCATTATGACGTAATTCTGTCTTCATCCCATGCTGTTGCCAAGGGAATCCTTACCACTCCGGATCAGTTGCATATTTGCTACTGTCACAGTCCTATGCGGTATGCCTGGGACTTGACTTTTGATTATCTACACCACAGCAAAGTAGGTAGTGGTTTACCTGGGTGGGTAACGCGATATTTATTACATAGTTTGCGCCAGTGGGATGTATTAAGTGCCAATCGCGTTGATTACTTCGTTGCCAACTCCCAGCATACAGCTCGGCGGATTTGGCGTTGTTACCGGCGAGAAGCAACAGTCATTTACCCACCTGTCAATATTACGGAATTTCCATTTTCTCAACAAAAAGAGGATTTTTACCTGACAGTTTCCCGGTTAGTGAGTTATAAGCAAGTATCGTTGATTGTCAAAGCGTTTAATCAACTAAAACTACCATTGGTAGTCATTGGCATAGGAGAGGAAATGAAAAATATTCGTGAGATGGCAAACTCAAATATAGAAATACTCGGATGGCAACCCGATAATGTGGTAAAAAAATATATGGCTAGCGCTAAGGCCTTTGTGTATGCAGCTTGTGAAGATTTTGGTATTGCCCTAGTGGAGGCACAAGCCTGTGGCACGCCAGTAATTGCCTACGGTGCAGGAGGCGCCCTAGAAACAGTGCGAGATATTCGCTCTTGTGCGGATACAGGAACAGGCATATTCTTCAGAACGCAAACAGAGGTGGCTTTAGTGGAGGCAGTAGAAAAGTTTGAAGTATATCAGGGTTCGTTCAGTTCTGAGTATATGCGATCGCACGCCGCGCAGTTTTCACCGCAAGTCTTTGCAGATCGTTATCTAGATTTTGTAAACAAGTGCAACGAAAAAAGACCTTTTTTCAATAATCGTCTTAGTTAATCTACTGATTTTTTTAGGCTTTTGGCAATTTACCCCCAGAAGCACCTCATTTTGGCTTTAAGATTGGGACTATGTGTGGTGTGGATTATTAAGGAGTATGATGACTGCCCAGAGCTCACTCCTCTCCGGCAAGCAAGGTGTACGGCAAGACACTAGAGCGTCTACGCGTACTCTCTTAAAACGCGGTCAAAAAACAAAGACGCCTAGACTTAAACCTAAAGGTTTATCTTTTCAGGGTTTAAACGGAGAGTTTGCCAAGCGACTGTTCGATATAGTCTTTTCGCTGTCGGTGTTGATTTTGTTTTTCCCCGTTTACTTAATTTTGGCCTTGCTCATTGCTTTCAGTTCAGAAGGTCCGATTTTTTATGTTCAGGAACGGGTAGGGAAAAACTACAAACCATTTAACTGTATTAAGTTCCGAACAATGGTAAGCAATGCGGACGAAATCCTCGTGCAAATGATGGAAACATCGCCCCAATTGCGGCAAGAATTTGAGAGTAGTTTTAAGCTAAAACAAGACCCGCGGATTACTAAAATTGGTCGATTTTTGCGAATTACTAGCTTAGATGAATTTCCCCAGTTCTGGAATGTTTTAAAAGGGGATATGAGTGTAGTCGGACCTCGCCCATTAGTAGCAGAAGAACTGCCAAAATATGGTTGTTATATTGATGAGATTTTAACAATCCGTCCAGGAATTACCGGTTTGTGGCAAGTGTCTGGGCGTAATGACATTCCCTATCCTCGGCGAGTCCAAATTGACCTGCATTATGTCAAATTCCGGAATTTTTGGCTTGATTTATGGATCATTCTGAAAACTGTTGATGTGGTCATTCTCCCCAAAAATAACGGGGCATATTGAGTAACTACTGAGGTTGATTCTGTGGGGCAGTCAATGCCCCCAAGTACTAATTCTTCCGTTAAAACTAAACGGCTACATTCAACTGCTCAGATAATTGTCCTCAGGCTTTCACTAAAATACATCGGACAATATTAATTTTTATCAGATCTTTTTAAGAACAAAATACTCTGTGAATCAATCTTAAATACTTAATTTATCGTAATATAAACGGTCTAAAACCCCTAACTCTACACTTAGTCTCAGTTACCCAGGAGAATCTAGCTAAAGTCGGGTTTCTCTCAATACGATTTGGTTAAAGTTTTAATCTTTAGAAAATTCCCCAATCCCCCTTAGAAACAGGGACTAAGGATTGGGAATTGAGGTCTGAATCCTCAACCAAATCTTACTCATATTTTCTTCCCCAGTACCCAGTCACCAGTCCCTATTTCAATTTTGAATTAGTTAATAAGGCTTGAGAAAAATTAGAGGTGTGTGAAGTTTTTATAATAATCAAATAATCACACATAAAGTTAAATAATTTTTGATCTACCTAAAGTACGCCTGACTTGTAAAATTACTTTTATTAAGTATATTTATTTACGAATAAATTCCGCCATAAACTAGAACTCGTAGGTTTCCCATTAGGCAATTCAGCGATTAACTGCTAGCTTGTATCATATTGCCTGTAACTTTCTAATCAAAGAGACTAAGGAATAATAGAGTATGACACAAAAAAAGCGAGCGTTGATCACTGGTATTACCGGTCAAGATGGTTCATATCTGAGTGAGTATTTATTAGAACAAGGTTATGAAGTTCATGGGATAATTCGTCGGACTTCAACCTTCAACACAGACCGCATCGACCACATTTACGAAGACCCGCACAAAGAAGGAGTGCAGTTATTTCTTCACTACGGTGATTTGACAGATGGGACAACACTGCGGCGGATTTTAGAAGAAGTCAAGCCAGTAGAAATTTACAACCTGGGCGCTCAATCCCATGTCAGAGTCAGCTTTGACTCCCCAGAATATACAGTGGACTCAGTGGGAATGGGGACACTACGTTTGTTAGAAGCAATTCGAGATTACCAACAGCGTACCGGAATTCAGGTGCGGTTTTACCAAGCAGGTTCTTCAGAAATGTACGGTTTGGTACAGGCAATACCTCAAAATGAAACAACGCCATTTTATCCCCGCAGTCCCTATGCTTGTGCGAAACTATACGCTCATTGGCAAACGGTAAATTACCGTGAATCTTACGATTTGTTTGCTTGTAACGGCATACTTTTTAACCACGAGTCACCACGACGGGGTGAAACCTTTGTCACCCGCAAAATTACTATGGCAGTGGCCAGCATCGTTGCCAAAAAGCAGAAAAAAATCTATATGGGTAATCTAGATTCTAAGCGAGATTGGGGCTATGCCAAAGATTATGTAAAAGCAATGTGGTTGATGTTGCAGCAAGAGCAACCAGATGATTATGTAATTGCTACTGGTGAAACCCACTCAGTGCGGGAATTCCTAGAGTTAGCATTTAGTTATGTAAATCTCAATTGGCAAGATTATGTCGAGTTTGACGAACGTTATCTACGTCCTGCTGAAGTCGAGCTGTTGATTGGGGATTCTACCAAAGCACAGCAGAAATTAGGCTGGAAACCATCGGTAACCTTTGAGGAATTAGTTTCCTTAATGGTAGAAGCAGACTTGCAAGCCTTGGGTTACACTTCACCTAATGGAAATGGTTCCCAATTTCCACATGATATTGCGACTATTCGCCAAGAACTGGGCGCTTTGCACTTCTGATTTGGACCACAGAGGATAAAAATATGACCGCCTTAGAACTAAAAAATAAACGCATTCTCGTCACTGGCGGGTCAGGGTTTCTCGGTCGTCAGGTGATAGATCAACTGTGTAAAGCAGGGGCTGATCGTCAGAAAATTACGATAGTGCGATCGCGGCAAAACGATCTGCGTGTTTGGGAAAATTGCCAACATGCAGTTGACCAGCAAGACATAGTTATCCATTTAGCGGCTCATGTTGGCGGTATCGGTCTCAACCAGGAAAAGCCCGCAGAGTTGTTCTACGATAACTTGATCATGGGAACCCAGCTAATCCACGCTGCCTATGAAGCCGGAGTCGAAAAATTTGTTTGTATTGGTACTATCTGCGCTTATCCGAAATTCACTCCAGTACCATTCAAAGAAGATGACTTGTGGAATGGTTACCCAGAGGAAACCAATGCTCCTTACGGAATTGCCAAAAAAGCACTTTTAGTCCAATTGCAATCTTACCGCCAGCAGTACGGTTTTAATGGTATTTACCTACTGCCAGTGAATTTATATGGTCCGGAAGATAACTTTGAACCAGGAAGTTCTCATGTGATTCCAGCCTTAATTCGCAAGGTTCACGAAGCCCAAATTCAAGGACAAAAACAACTCCCAGTTTGGGGTGATGGTAGTCCCACCCGCGAATTTCTCTATTCAGAAGATGCAGCCAGGGGAATTGTGATGGGCACCCAATTCTACAATGAATCCCAACCAGTGAATTTGGGAACAGGTGATGAAATTTCCATTCTTGATTTAGTGACTCTAATCTGTAAATTGATGGAGTTTAAGGGTGAGATTGTTTGGCAAACTGACAAGCCTAATGGTCAGCCCAGACGCCGTTTAGATACTGAACGCGCTGAGCTTGCCTTTAATTTCACCGCTCAAGTAAGTTTTGAGCAAGGGCTAAAGAATACTATTGAGTGGTATCGTCAACACGCTGCATAACTCTTACTTGTGTAGGGTGGGCAATAATGCCCACTTTACAAATAATTAAAAATAAAAAAACTAGTAGAATCGTCTCCTAACTGTAGATTGAGCTAGCCTAAAAGAAATTAAACATTTACTTACACTAAAATTCCATAGGGGACTGACAAATAAAAAAAAGCCAATTTTTCTTGTGAGGTGGATATCTTGTCCGCCCCACGCTTTGGGCGAGCGAGACGCCCACCCCACAATATTGGATAATTTATTTCTTGGTAATCCCTAGAATTTATCCGATCGCAGTGTCAGCATTTTAAGATTTCATTGCACCATCTCTAGATTCTTTCGATGGAAAAATCAGAATTACGCCGAAAGCTTCTGAAAACGCGCCAATCAATGTCTGTGCAAGAATGGAGAGAAAAAAGCGATCGCATTTGCTTCCATCTCCAAACCTCTGTTCTTTTCACCCAAGCAAAAACAATACTTGCTTACTTCAGCTTTCGCCAAGAACCTGACCTCAGTCCACTATTTACAAACACCAAATACCGTTGGGGATTTCCTCGCTGCGTTAATAAATCCCTGTGTTGGCACATTTGGAGACCTGAAGATTCTCTCCAAAGTGGCGCTTATGGTATTAGTGAACCCCATCCCCATGCCCCAACCTTAGACCCTAGTGAAATTGATTTGATTCTCGTCCCCAGTGTCGCTTGCGACTATCAAGGATATCGCCTTGGTTATGGCGGTGGATATTACGATCGCTTGCTGAGTTTACCGCAGTGGAAGACAAAGACCACCATCGGAATTGTCTTTGAGTTTGCCTATTTGTCCCAAATACCTATTGAATCTTGGGATAAACCGCTACAAGCTGTTTCTACAGAAACCGGATTGACTCGGAAAGGTTGAAGCTTCAGGATAATGAAGACACATTATCAAATGTTTTATGAGTAACCCAACGTCATCTACCGCCGATCAGGAAGCAATAATCGACGAAATTATCGCAGGTAGTCTCCAATCCCAACAAAAAACAGGCCCAGACCTCCGTCAAATTCATACCAAAAGTCATGGACTCCTTTCGGGAGAATTTATTATTGAACCCAATCTTCCTGAAGACCTGAGAGTAGGTTTGTTCAAAACCCCTAAAACGTATCCAGTATGGATTCGTTTCTCTAATGGTGGTTCGCCTAAAACGCGTGGTCAATTTAACTCTGATAGCCAACCTGATGTTCGCGGCATTGCCATCAAGGTGATGAATGTGGACGGACAAAAAGTGCTGGATGATGAAGAAAAAACTCAAGATTTTATACTCAACAATCATCCTACTTTCTTGGCTAAAAACGTTCGTGATTACGCCGATCTCCCCAAACTAAGTACTGAAGAACTTAGCCCAGAACGAAAGCAGGAACTTAATTACATCATTAAAATCTTAGGAGAAATTAACAGCAAGAAGGTAGGAAATCCGCTTTTAATTCAATATTGGAGTATGGCTCCGTTTAAATTTGGTAGTCGCATTGTAAAATTATCTGTCAAATCTCAACAGCGCGAACAACCACCCGAAATACTTCCAGAATCAGAAAATTACCTCCGGGAAGCAATAGTCAAATATTTGACTGAGGAAGGTCGAGAAGCATCTTTTGACTTCTTCATTCAGTTTTATGTAGATGATGAAAAAACACCGATTGAAGACCATATTCATGAATGGCAAGAAGCAGATTCACCGTTTATTAAAGTTGCAACTGTTCGCATTCCCAGTCAAAAATTTGACTTTGAAGAACGCAAACGGTTAGATGAGGGTATATTGTTTTCACCTTGGCATACACTGCTAGAACATGAGCCTGTTGGAAGTGTGAATCTATCTCGTAAGAGGCTTTACAGCGAACTTGCAAAGCATCGACGAGAACAAATTGCCCAACGCTTACGGGAACCACAACCTTATGTAGCGGGTTAAGATTAACCACTATAAATTGGCTTAAAAAAGCTCTGGAAATGTATGCAGATAAACTGGAGTTATGGCAATATTATCTGATGAGTTAGAATTGAAATACCCGAATTCCCAAGTCTTGAAATAAGTCAGTAATATTGTTCTTCAGGCAATACGTTTCGGTTAGCGCCAAAAGCCCTAAGTTGAAGCCGGGTTACAATTGTACTTAACCGAAACGTATTGTTTTTTAACGAATATTTTTAGCAATATTATAGATAGTTTTTAGATGGCTAATTCCTAAAAAAACGATTGATTATTGATAATAGATTAAGATAAAATTAATCAAATTATCAAGGAAAGCTATGTCTGACTCAGTTCAGTATGTCACTAACGCACAGGGCGAAAAAGTTGGAGTACTGTTAGATTTAGAAACTTACCAACAGCTAACGAACTTGTCTGTAGATTCTGAACTACTGATTGCTTTAAACCTAGATGAGTTACAAGCGTTAGCAGAAATTTCTTTATCTACCAAAAATCAGATACAATTACAGGAGTTATTAATTAAAAATTCTGAACATCATTTGTCAAATGAAGAAACTCAAAATTTAGATAGATTGTTGGCACAAGTAGACCAATTAAATATTATTAAAACTAGAGCTAGATATACATTAAATATCTTAAAAAACAAACAAAAAGTAGCGTGAGTGTTTACATTTCTGTTGAATTACAAAATAGAATTCGCAATCATTTTGCTGATTTTTGTGCTTACTGTCGCACTGCTGAAGCTTTAACAGTCACTACTTTTGAATTTGAGCATATCATTCCCTTGTCTGCTGGTGGGATAACTGCATTTGAAAATCTCTGCTTGGCTTGTCCATCTTGTAATCGTTATAAAGCAACTCGTCAAACAGCAATTGACCCCAATACTCAGAATGAGGTGAAATTATTTAATCCACAAGAGCAATTGTGGACAGACCATTTTGCTTGGAGTGAAGATGCTACAGAAGTTGTAGGACTTACAACCATTGGGAGAGCAACAATTTCTACTTTAAAAATGAATCGTCTGCAATTAACTCGTGTGCGTAAAATGTGGGTAAAAATGGGTGAGCATCCACCAAATATTTGACCAACTGCAAAATATTGGAAGCAAGTTGTAGCGTTATAAAGAAGGTTGTAATAAATATTTATAAAAGTCTGAGAGTTATTAATCAAATGCTGAACTGGAAAAAATCACGATCGCAAATTCTGCTAATGTATGCCCTATTGGGAGCGATCGCCCTAGTGATGCTCTTTCCTTTACTGTGGCTAATTAGCACAGCTTTAAAATCACCTACGGAAAATATTTCGCAGTCGCCACCGCAGCTGTTACCAAGTCAACCTACACTAGATAACTTTGTTAGTGTTTGGCACTCTCTACCTTTTGGACAATATTTATATAACAGCACCTTAGTATCAGTGCTGACTGTGGCCTTAAACCTGCTGTTTTGCGCTTTAGCTGCCTATCCGTTAGCAAGATTGTCGTTTGTGGGGCGAGACTGGATTTTTGTGGCGATCGTCTCTACGATTATGATTCCTTTCCAAATCGTGATGATTCCCCTGTATATTTTGACAGTCCAGTTGGGTTTGATAAATACTTATTTAGGCATGATTTTCCCGAGCTTAGCTTCTGCTTTTGGGATTTTTCTGTTGCGCCAAGCTTTTATGAGTGTGCCCAAAGAGATAGAAGAAGCCGCCCGCATGGATGGCAGTTCTGAGTTAGGTTTGTGGTGGCATGTGATGTTACCAGCAGTTCGCCCAGCATTAGTAACTTTAGCTATTTTTGTCTTTATTGGTGCGTGGAGTGACTTTTTATGGCCTCTAATTGTCATCCAAGACGAAAATTTATATACTCTTCCTCTGGGAGTTGCCAAGCTAGCAGGGACATTTTCCCTTGATTGGCGGTTGGTAGCTGCTGGATCGGTAATTGCGATCGCCCCAGTACTATTACTATTTCTGTTTTTACAGCGTTATATTGTACCCACAGAAACCGGTAGCGGTGTCAAGGGGTGAAGGCAATACTTTTCGGTTAAACCCAATAATCTCTTTTTTGGTCTGGGGAAAGGTTAAAGGGCAATGGGGAAAGGGAAATTCAAACCCTTTCCTTTTCCCCTTTCCCCCAAAACCCGAAAAGTATTGGGGGTGAAGGAGGAAAAGGCAGGGCAGGAAAAACTATTGATTATTCCCCAATCCCCAGTCCCCAGCGATGCACTGAGCTTGTCGTTGGCGCAGCCTCTCGCAGAGAAGTGTTCCCAATCCCCAATTCAATAAGCACCACTCTTTTTAAAGACTACCCAAATTGTTTTAATAATCAAACTCAAGTCATAAGTTACAGACCACTTACGTTGATAATCTATATCCATCTTGACGATAGTTTCAAAGTCTGTAATGCTGGAGCGACCATTCGCTTGCCATTCTCCAGTAATGCCTGGTTTGACTCGCAATCTATCCCAGTGATGTGAATCGTAATGCTTGACTTCATCAAAAGTGGGTGGACGAGTACCAACTAAACTCATATCACCTACTAAAACATTCCAGAATTGAGGGAATTCGTCCAAGCTAGTACGCCGCAAAAATTTACCCAAAGGAGTAATCCGAGGATCGTCAACAGATTTAAAGATGTGACCTTTGGCTTGATTTTTCACTAAATGCTTGAGTTTATCGGCATCAACAATCATGGAACGAAATTTCCATATCCGGAAGGGTTTTCCGTTCAAACCGCAGCGAATTTGGGAATAAAATATTGGGCTTGGATCGTATATAAACGTAACAATTGCTACGGGAATTAGTATTATAAACGTAATAACGAGACCTACAATTGCCCCAACAATGTCAATGAATCGTTTTCTGACGCTTACGGTTGAGGGGTGTGAGGGTTGTTCCGAGCAATCAAGGGAATAAAAATAAAGATGATTCACAAGGGCTAATTTATCTATAAAGAGAAGTTTTTGCATCATTTGCATCAGTAGTGTAGACATGGAGATGATTTTTATAACGCCGTGTCAACTCTCTCAAACCTAATGTGCAACACCTTCCCAATAAGTGAAGAAGAGTAATACCAATTCAAAATTCAAAATTAAGAAACCCAGATAAAATCAGGCTTTCCTTCTTTTGTATCTGTCACATTCTTTTTCAAATTGGTATAAGAATCAAAGCCTTTCAAGAGAGGGTTTTTAAGAAGAAGGCACATATGGCGTTTTTATCTGATTTTTCAATACTTGTGTCCTACTACTGAGTGACAATATACACAAAAGTATAAATATAAAAAAACCGAAAACCCAAATTTTACAAAATCTTTCAATTAAGCAGGTAGATTATAAATTTTCAGTATTTTTTTGTGAAAACCCAAAAATGGTGTTAATGCATAAAAATTTTGTGAGCAAAACTACTGTTTACTCACAAATTGGCTGCTTTTGAATTTTGTCGTCTAGCAAGCAATAATGGTCTCAATGATAAACCTCTAAGGCAAAATTAACCGAATATGGTTCCTCCAGTGATTGCTGATTACTAGCTTTGATCGCATCAAGATAGCGACGCAAAGATAAGAGTTGTTGAGAATTGGGACGGTAGGTGAGACTGCCTTGTTTTTCAAAAAGTGGTGCAGTAGCGATCGCCTGATAGTCAGGATTTTCTTGGGAAGTCTGGGTTAACCAGGTCGAGTCTGTGACTGAAGGTATCAAACCCGAAGGTAATTCACCTTCCAAAAAAGCTAACAGGCGTTGCTGACAAGTGCGGGTATTAATACCACGACCCTCAAATAACTGGATAACCTCACCAAAAGATAAAGGTCGGTCTGGTAGCAGACGCAGCAATTCTGTAAATAGGAAATAATCAGTGTATTGTTGTCTGGGTACATCTAATATTTGGGGATGCAAAGGTAGCATCACCAAACCATAGGCAACCCGACTACAATTAGGAGCGCCGTTTTCACCGAGATATAAATCTTGAATAATCTTGGCGCTGGGGAGTTTTTGTCGTAGCCAACGGTTCACC
Source organism: Nostoc sp. C117 (assembly GCF_043099735.1). Taxonomy (NCBI): domain Bacteria; kingdom Bacillati; phylum Cyanobacteriota; class Cyanophyceae; order Nostocales; family Nostocaceae; genus Nostoc; species Nostoc sp. C117. The sequence continues at coordinate 6,197,008 of NZ_CP170991.1, read as the reverse complement.
GTCCCGATACAAGCCACTCCACCAGTCAGGATAGCTTGATTAATTGCTTCTGTGGGAATACCACGAGCGACCAATAACTTGTTGAGTTCGCGGTTCAGGCGACGGACAAAGGGGATAAATACTTGGCTTTCTAAGTCTCGTCGCTGCAAAATCCACCGCTGATCGGCTAAATCCAGGGTAAAAGAGTCTTGGTGTTGCAAAATCAGCTTTAGAGCAAGTGCTGCATCTAATACCCCCTGTCCCAGCAGAGAACTTTCTAGGCGTTGCTGGAGACGAATCCGAGCCGTGATATCTGGTTCGCCGACTCGAGGTAGTTCTAATTCTTCCAACCCTAAACTCTGCCAATGCATTTGGTCTAAACCAGGAATTGATGGTTGCCATTGCCAAGGATTAGTGGTAGCAGTTTTGCTGTCGCTTTGGGTTTCTAAACGTGATTGTCGAGATTTAGGTGGTAAAAGCAGCTGACAGATAATGTCTTGTTCAATTCCCTTGCCAGCGTAGGCAAAACTGTGGAGCATGAAATCATTGTATGTTAATTGCACTAAGGTTTCTGGCACATCTACCAGCAACATTTCGGTGGCAGTTGCACCAATATTAATCACGAGGGTGTTGCCTACAAGAGGATGTTCGCTGGTTTTTGCTGGATGAGAATCTTCACCTTGGCTTAATTTTATTGCCTCACCGTTAGCAGCATCGAGTTCGGGGAGTAGACTAGCGATCGCTTCTTCAACAAAAAAGACTTGCTGGGGATGTTTGATCAGTTTGCTAGTGAGTACAGCTTCTCTAACGTTAAAGCGATATTGTTCCGACCAACTAGAGGGACAGGTGCAAATTACACCAGCAATACGATCAATAATCTTTGGGAAATTTTGTTGGTTAATTCCAACAGCAGCAGCAATTAAACTAGGGGTAGTACTAGTTTGATCGGATTTGAGGGTTAACAGTAGCTTAGAGAGCGATCGCACCACCCAAATTAAAGGCCCTGCCGAAAATTCATTTAATTGCAAAACAGGTTCCCATTTTTGCCGTTCGCTTTTATAAGGAATGGCTACTTGTAAATAAGGCTTCAACTGCGCCGAGTAAAGATTGTTGGTAGAATCTGCGGTCGATCTTGGTGGTGCAGGAGTTTTATCTTGGGCTACAGCCGCAGGTGCTGTATGTTCATGCACTTCGATACTTTCATTTTCTCCGTGGGGAACCGAAGCCGTGGGCAGATAAACTTCTGTTGGTAAACGAAACGATTGCTGGAAAGAAGTTGTTCCCGATGAGTTTTGTGATGACCAGTAGATAGGATGTACAACCAAAGAAGAACTATTTAATAATGCAGCGGAAATCCCTGTTGTACCCAAATCAATTCCTAAATACCAAACTGATTCTAGAGAATCATGCGAAACTTCTGTATCGTTTATCGAGTTGGAATTTGCAGGTATAGAAGTTTCGGAAATAGAATTTGTGTCTTGCTTTTTTTTTTCAGTTTCTACCTGGGTAACTGGTAAACTAGAGAAAGCTGCCGCTGAGATATTTTCTGCTATTTGGAGATTTTCAGAGAGTTCTTCAGGGGGAGCCGTAGGGATAGCCTCTTGATTTTTACCAACAGATTCCGGAAAAATATTTAAGTTAGTAGCTGGTTCTAACTCAAAATTTAGCTGTCGATCAAAATTAGCCAAATCCCGATCTAATTGCTGCAACTGTTCTTCATCTAAGGAAATATCAGGGACGACTAAAGCCTGATTTGACTCTAAAGAAAGTAAGTTTTCTTGTGGCGAAGCCGGAATATAGTTATCTAAAGAAGGTTCTTGCCGCTCGTTTGTAGCAATACCTTCAGTAGGGTTTGGCAGGGTAATTTCTGCTACTTCGGAACTGATTGGTGGTGTAATTGTGGCATCATTTAGAAGAGATGGTAATTCTAGTAGAAATTGGCGATCGCTATCTACATCAGCCAATAGATCGGTTAAGGTAGTAATTGTGTCATCCGTCGCTGGCTGAGTAATTGTTTCCCCAGATAAACTGTCTGTTAGCGAAGTTTTTGGTAGCGACGCTAGGTCATTATCCTCTTCAAAAAATAGTCCTTCTGCTGAATCAGAAGATAAATCTGTATTTTCTCCGTCAGCATGAGCATTACTAAAATCGAAAAGATCTGTGTCTGTTTTTTCAACAGAACTATCAGATATTACAACCTTAGAATCCACGGTTGGCGTGATGACGGATGCCTCATCAGGGATATTCAAAGTTGATAGAGAGTTTGTAATAGAAGCAGATAAATTATTACCAGTATCAAACAAACTGGCATAAAGTTGGTCTACTTCATCAGAAATTAACGCAGAAATATCTTCCGGTAATTCGGTCAGATTTTCAGAAGTTTGAGATGAGTCTAAGCCAAGCTGCAACAGCACTGCATCTAAATCTTCTGTGAGGTTAGTATTCTCTTGCTCTGGATTAATTGATGAAGTTTCGGGTTGTATCAGTTCTAAAGGATCTAGGACAACTTCAGTATTGATATTAGTTGCGTTAGCCACTGATAGAGGTATTGTTTTAGCTTCCACCCCCAGGAAAGATGATTGAGAACTAGGAGATTCTTGTTGCAAATGCTGAGTCAAATTATTGAGGAAGCTGGCCATCAACTGTTCGCCTTGCATTCCCTTGCTATGCATTCTTGCCAGAGCTTGCGATAAGGACTCGTAATAAGTATTAATGTTGCGCTGTAGTGCCTCAAAGACAACATTTACAGTTCCATCTAGTGATAGTAAGCGCCGATCTAACTCCTTAGCTAGCTGTGTTAGCTGCTCTACACGATCTGGCGATTCTAATAAAGGTTGATTTGCAAAATTTACTGGTTCTGAGTTTCCCTGATTAATTGCTCCTGAAGAATTGGGGGAATTTGCCAAATTTTGTGTTATTAAAGGCGTTAAAGTTGGCACAAGACGACTCATGAGTACCTGCAAAAACTCGGTAATCATTTGGTCTTGGTTTGTCAACTGTTGCGCTAGGGAATAGTTTTGCAAGCGCTTTTGCTCAAGCTGCCTAATTTCTTGTAAGAGAGAGGCACGCTCTTGCAATAGTCCTTCTAATTCTGATCGCAATGGCTGTATCAATCTGGAAAATTCAGTTTTTAATTGTTCTGCCTCAACAGTACTCTGTTCTTGATTCGCTGGAGACTGCGGTAGTAAAAGCTGGTTATTGCTTTGATCGATAAATTTTGTTAACAAGGGTGAACGCGGCTCTCCAAAAGACTGACTTTCGATGCTCCCCTCTAATACTTCTTTTTCTTGTAGCCTCACCAAGAAGTTGCGAATTCTTTCCAAAACCTCTTTCGGTTCTTGCGCCTGACCAGACAGAAATCTAGACAGGCGCTTACCACCGTTGGCAAGTAAGTTGTCAATGTCTGCAATCAGCCTTTGAATTTCATCTGCACTGGAAGTCACTTTCTATTACCTTAGCTATAACTGTACGTCAAGTAGTGTGACAATTACTTCACAATCAGCGAAGTTTTGAGTGGCAAAAGCCGCTACTTGGACTTCTGACTGTCATTATGTTATGGATTACTGCCAGTAGTGGCAATCTTCAGTCATTGTTTGTTGAAGAAAACTGCCGAGAAGTCTCCATATCAAGCGCACCGAAACTTGGGGATGAAAGGTGGGTGAAAAACTCAGGCTTTCCTTGCCGATCAACTAAGCTGATGCGCGTCTAAGAGTATATAAACACTCTTGATGGTCGTTGACTGTTAAATGTTTACGGTTAACGGTTAACGCTTAACAGTCATCAGATAAATGTACAAATTAAATGCGTAACAGATTAATACAGTTCAGTTATGCAGGGGACTGAGGGCTGGAGACTAGGAAGAGTTTTCTTCTCTACAAGACGCTGCGCCAACAAAATTTGGTTGGGGTCTCAATCCCCTTGCAAATTTTCCCAGCCTCAGTCTCTAATCCCCAATTGCCAGACCCTTTTTCAACAAGCTTAGCTTGATTGCTCAAAACCAGTAAAATATGTGAGCAATAATTTACTAGCTTGAGTATGATGAATGTTGTTTGCCTATATTCTTAGTAATCAAGTTTGCTAGTGCAGCTAGCCCCTAAACAATATTTCAGCAGACTATAAACTAGTTTTTGCAAAACTTTTACCCCATTTAAAGCCATAGGTAAAGATTGTTTAGAAAAGCGCTCTTATTACTTTCTTGTGTAGCATAGGTTATTTTTATTGTTGAAAGGGGGCTGTGCTTTGATAGCTTAGGCTTAAAAGAACGCTCTTGTGTGTCGTGTACATAGCAGCTTGAATGAAAATGTCGTAATGGAAGACCGATATGTGCCCTCCTTTTTTCAGGGGTTGCCAGAAGCAGTTGTGGAAACAGCCCTTACCCATCTTGTAACCCGTACTCACCCAGCTAATCAAGTAATTGTATTAGAAAATGACTGGGGTGGTGCTGTGTATTTTATCAGAGATGGATGGGTAAAAATTCGTACTTATAATTTAGAAGGAAAAGAAGTAACACTGAATATTCTTGGCAAAGAAGAATTGTTTGGTGAAATGGCAGCTCTGAGTGAAAAACGTCGAACTACTGATGTGATTACCCTGACTCCCACGCTAATTGGCAGTATTCCTGCTTCAGATTTTAGCAATTTACTGAAAATAGAACCTTTAGCAGGGCTTCGATTGGCAAAACTGATGGCAGAGCGTTTACAGCAAGTGAATCGGCGATTGCGCTTGCGGGAATCTGATAGCCAGTCGCGGGTAGCGGATACGTTACTATTTTTAGCAGAAGGACAGGGAAAAAAAGGGCAAACAGGAACCGAAATCCCCAATTTACCTCACCGGGAATTGAGTAGTTTAAGCGGACTGGCGCGGGAAACAGTGACGCGAGTGTTGACAAGGCTAGAAAAAAAAGGCTTGATTAGACGGGATCAAGACATTATTTGTATTCCCGATTTGCCAGCCTTGGAAAGAATGATCGTTTAACAACTTGTCACAATAATATGAGTACTTCAGATTCTCTGCCAGATGAGCCAGAGAAAAATCCACCCCCGGAATCTCAAACTCCCGCCAATCATTGGTTAGACAAACAAGAAAAGTTAACCCGTCCTCAACTTAAGGCTGATACGCCCCTGAAGATGGTGGAAACGGCGTTTTTAGCTAGTACTGCTAGCCTAATTTGGTTTATTAATTTCTACTTTCCTTTGGGTCCAGTTTTGCGGATATTTTTTCCGGTGCCGATCGCTCTAGTTTATCTACGCTGGGGCAAACGAGCAGCATGGATGGCAGCACTTACTTCCGGGTTACTTCTGACGGTACTGATGGGACCTGCCCGCAGTTTGCTGTTCGTCATGCCTTACGGATTTATGGGCGTGCTGTTAGGATCTGCGTGGTATCGTCGTCGTGTTCCCTGGATTGTTTCCATCACCTTGGGAACACTATTGGGTACTTTGGGAGTGTTTTTTCGGTTGTGGTTGTTGTCTGTGTTATCGGGTGAAGACCTCTGGGTTTATGTGATTACCCAGGTAACTGAGTTTCTTGAGTGGGCATTTCTGAAGCTGAGTTTATTAGCCAGTCCCAGTGTATTTTGGATTCAAATAGGCGCGATCGCTTTGATTCTACTCAACAACTTTATCTACCTCTTTGTAGTACACCTAGCATCGTGGCTGCTTTTTGACCGTCTAGGCAATCCCATTCCCCCTCCACCGCAGTGGGTACAAGTCCTGATGGATTATGAAGGATAGTTATTTGTCATTTGTCATTTGTTCAATAATGAGTCCTAAGTAATCACCAATGCCCAATGCCCAATTCCCAATTCCCAATTCCCAATGCCCAATTCCCCAATTCATATTTATACCCAAAAAGAACAGGGTGAAGATTGGCTGCGACGATATCGTGGTTGTCTACCCGTATTTGCCTGTGTTTTAGGATTTACTGAAACGGGTTTGATTCCAGGAATTTCTGCGGCTGGTCGCACTCCAGAGGATCGAAAATATACTGCTTGTGCTGATGCCGAGTTTTTGTACTACGGTGCCGAACATAAACCCCAATATCCATTACCACCGTTGGCGGCTGGGGCTTCGCCTGTGCTGATTTCTCGTGCTGTATTGGAATCGCTAAAAATACCAGTTTATTTGTTTAATGCTGGCTTACCCCAAGCTCCTGCTGTTCCGGTAATTGATTTGGGTGGCAGTCCTGCTAAGTGTTTAAGTGGGGCTGCTGCTATAGATATCACAACGGTACATCACTTACTTGAACAAGGACTACTTTGGGGAGAACGCCTTGCTGCCAATATTCAACAGGGATATTTGATTGTCGGTGAGTGCGTTGTCGGAGGCACTACAACGGCTTTAGCAATCTTAACTGGTTTGGGTATAGAAGCTACCGGAAAAGTTAACAGTAGCCACCCTATTTGTAACCACGAGCAAAAATCGGCATTAGTGCAAGCTGGGCTGGAGAGGATGAAGAAAGGGAAAGACACGGAAAGTTCCTTCCCCTCGTCCCCACGTCCCTGCGTCCCTACGTCTTCTTCCATCTTTGCTTCTCTACTCGATCCGCTAAAACTCGTCGCTGCTGTGGGCGATCCGATGCAAGTTGTGGTGGCTGGGATGGCGATCGCTGCTAGTCGTAGTTGTGGTGTAATGTTGGCTGGAGGTACACAAATGCTGGCAGTTTATGCGCTAATGAGTGCGATCGCTCAAGCTTACACTTTATCATGGCAACCAGAACAAGTAGTTGTGGGCACAACCCGATGGGTAGCAGAAGATCCTACTGGCGCTACTGTTGACTTAGCCCTTAGCTTAGATAAAGATAATTCAACTCAGATTGGAGGAACTCCTCCCCTTTTAGCAACTAATCTCAACTTTACTGATTCTCGTTATCCCCAACTCAGAGCTTATGAGGAGGGCTTTGTCAAAGAAGGTATGGGTGCTGGAGCAGCTTGCATCGCCGCCCATCTGAGCCAAGATTGGCCACAAGACCAACTTTTAGCAGCTATTGAAGCTCAACTTGAACGCCTTAGCCTGATAAATTACAAATAGCAAAACCGGAAACTTATAAAGCTCCGGTAAATATTTTAACTCAATAAATATTGACTAAATTAATGAATTCTTTCTCTAAGTAATTGTTCTTCTAAGGCAGCAATGCGGTTGTATGCTGCTGTTAATTGCGCTGTTAGTCGTTGTATTTGAATTTCTGGTGTTAAGTTACTATCGCCACCTTGACGATGCATATCTATATAAACGCCGTCTGTTAATACATCCTTGTGTTCCATAGCCGCATTTAAACCGATACGTCCTTTTACCTGGTAGCCTCCACTCGCGTTATTTTCCTGATAATTATCCTTTGCCTGTGTATTTGCTACTGAACACTCTGAAAAAGCTTGAGTTACTTTAATGTCAAGCTGCTCAATTACTTGGCAGAGGGCATCCAGTTTTTGACTTAAAGTCAGGATTTGCTTTTGTAATGGCTCCATTCAATACCCTCATCGGCAGATTTTCTTTATGTTATTCAATTTACTGCGAATCTTAACTATACTTATGAATTATTTAAGTATTCATATTTTTTGTGGCAATATGACATTTAAATCATTACTTCTAAATATTAAGTAAAGATTGAGCATCAGTACCCCTAAGGAAATTTATGGAGAAAAATTGGTCTTTAGGTAGCAATTTGCATAAAAACTCGCTAATTTGATTCAAATATTCAAATTTATCAATATTACCAGGGAAAAATGCCAAAAATTTGATAACTATACTTTTTTAGACAGTCAGTCTCTGTGAATCTCTGCTTAATATAGGTATAGTCAGAAATCTCAAATCCAAAATCAATGGATCGACGGTCTTTTTTACTAGGTACAAGTACACTGACGCTTTCGCAACTGCTTTTTGGCTGTAGTGGGAACAACCAGGCTCAACTAAAAGTACAGTTATTAAAAGGCTCTATACCAGCTCAGGTGGTTAATCAATTCCAGAAAAGTTTGCAACCACAGGTAGAATTGAAGTTTGCTCCTGTGGAGGAGATACAGGATTTATTTGGGCAATTACAAAATTGGCAGAAACCAAAAGCCTCTGATGAGGAGGCATGGAGCCGCTTTATACCCTTTAGGCAAAGTCAAAAAACTGCTCAAGCTGACCTCGTGACATTGGGAGATTACTGGCTAAAAGCAGCTATTGAGCAAAAATTGATTCAACCACTCCAACAGTTACAAGGAAACCAATTTAAGCATTGGTCGGGTTTAGATGAAAAGTGGAAGAGACTTGTAACGCGCAACGAAGAAGGTAACCTGGATACTGAAGGAAAGGTTTGGGGTGCGCCTTATCGCTGGGGTAGCACAGTGATTATTTATAACCGTGACAAGTTTCAAAAATTGGGATGGACGCCCACTGATTGGAGTGATTTGTGGCGAGATGAATTGCAGCAGCGTATTTCCCTACTCAATCAACCACGAGAAGTTATTGGTTTGGTTTTAAAGAAGCTAGGAAAGTCTTACAACACAGAAAATTTTGACCAAGTACCAGACTTGGAAAAAGAATTAGAGATATTAAACACACAGGTGAAGTTCTACAGTTCTATTGATTATTTGGAACCTCTAATGATGGGAGACACTTGGCTAGCAGTTGGTTGGTCTAGCGATGTACTACCAGTTTTAGGACGTTATCCAGAACTAGTAGCAATTATTCCGCAGTCAGGAACAGCAATTTGGGCAGACTTGTGGGTACGTCCTATAGATATTGCGACAAATGCTTTATCAGATCAATGGATTGATTTTTGTTGGCAACCAAGTACTGCTATGGAAATTTCTCTACTAACTAAAAGTAATTCGCCAATTTCTACAAATATTCTCGATTCTGATATTCAGAAGCCATTACGGAATTTATTACAAAGCAATCGCTCAGTTTTAGATAGAAGTGAATTCTTGCTTCCCTTATCCCCATCAGCAACCGAAAAATACGAATCTTTGTTTGTGAAAATTAAGGTTTAATTTGTCATTTGTTATTGCTTATTTCTTCCTCTACCTGCCCAGTCCCTACAGCGCAAAGTAAATGAACCACCCATTTTCAATGTCTGAAACCCTTGTAAACAAGTAATTACAAATTACGCCAAGCAATACTAGTCCCTAATTTCTACAAAGAACGCTTCAGCCCTATTTTGTTCTGAGTAGCCATCTGGATACTGCATAAAGCTGGACTGTTACTAAAGTTACAAGTGTAGCTTGCTAAGGATTCTTTTTGATAATTGAATACCCGAACATTGTAACCAAAGTTCCGTGCAGCGCTACCTAAACGATTCACGAAGTCATAGCGCTCTACGTATTCTAGTAAACTCCAAATTTGCTGATTTACTATTAAGTCAACTCGCGCAGGTTCTTTCTCAAAAGCTGGATATGCTATCCAATTATCCAATAGCTTTTTCTCGGAATTTTGTTGTGCCCACCATAAACTGGGAACGGTTAATCGTGTTGAGTTAATGGTGTTAGCTGTGATGATATAGTCTTTTGGCTTGGTCAATAAATCTAGTTCTAAAGGCGCACTAGAAGGCGATGGGATTGGGGGTGTTTGCGCTCTTGAAGGTGAGACTAGTAAAGCAGTCAAGCTAATAGTTAGTAGTAATGAAAACGATGTTTGGCGATCGGACAATTTGGCTAGATGCATAATGATGAAAAGTGCCTTATTTGAGGGTTTAGGGGATAGGGTGTAGGGCTTGGCTGGAAATACATCTTTTTTTCTTACTCCGGCTCTAAAGCTACTCCTCAAGGATTCTTTCAATCCCTACACCCCATACCCTATTTTCAGTAATATAAAAGTTAAAATTCGCACAATCTAAATTTTAATAGCAACGATGCGAATCGTTCGACAATCTGCTGTCTAAGTTCCTTGTTGATATAGTGTTGGCTTTAGATATTCTTCTAAGACGGGAATTACTTGTATTTGTTGCTCACTAGAAAGCCTTGTTAAAATATTCATACTTCATCCTCATCTTTTTTTGTAATAAAATTGGCATTTTGTTGTTAGATTTCATAGTAATTATTAACAATACAGCTTATAGCATTTCTCATTTTAGTGAGGTATATCTCTTTCCTTTCAGTGGTTAGAGAGTTTACCTCATGTAATTGATAACTGCTATTTTGTATATTAAAACTTTTGTTTTCCAAAGGTTTTAAAGTTTTCATGTGTCAAAAAACATTGCTATTTTTGAGAAAAATACTCATGCTCAATAATGATGTTAATAACAATTTGCTTTCGAGTCAAGAGTTAAATGTCACTTCAAAATCCTCACTAGATATCTTTAATACTAAGGATAACTACAGTCTCAACATCAGCGGTCGTAGTAGCTATAATGCCAATGATGCTGACGTGCAATTGCTAAATAAAAATGACTTAAAAATTAGCAGTGACAATACTGCTACTATCAGTGGAAATTATAATTCCACCACAGGTTATGGCTTAATTAATGCAGCAGCAGCAGTGGCTGAAGCTGCTGGTCAAAATACCTTTGCTGATGTTCCTAATCTTGGTGGTAATAATTGGGGAGCAGACCTTGTAAAAGCGCCAGAAGTTTGGGCACACGGATACACAGGTAAAGGCGTTGTTGTTGCTGTTATAGATACTGGGGTTGATTACAACCACGAAGATTTAAAAAATAATATCTGGACAAATAGCAAAGAAATTCCGGGTAACGGTATAGATGATGATGGCAATGGCTATGTTGATGATAATTACGGCTGGAACTTTTCAGACAACAACAATAACACCCTAGATAACAACGGTCATGGTACCCATGTTTCTGGAACGATCGCAGGAGAAAATAATAATTACGGTGTCACTGGCATTGCCTATGATGCCAAAATTATGCCTGTCAAAGTTTTGAATGAGTCTGGCTCTGGTAGTTATAGTTCTATAGCTAAAGGCATTCACTACGCTGTGGACAATGGAGCCAATGTGATTAACCTTAGCTTGGGAGGCGCATATTCCAATCGTACTCTAGAGTCAGCCATCAATTATGCCAGTAGCAAAGGAGTAATTGTCGTCATGGCGGCTGGTAACGATGGTGAGTCATCACCGGATTATCCCGCCCGCTATGCATCTAAGTCAGGAATTGCTGTTGGGGCGGTAGATAAAAACAATAATATAGCCGACTTCTCTGACCGCTCAGGAACAAATCAAATCGCCTATGTTACAGCCCCAGGAGTCAAGGTATACTCCTCACTTCCAAATAACCAGTATGCGACTTATAGCGGCACTTCTATGGCTGCTCCCCACGTTGCTGGTGTCGTTGCTCTAATGTTAAGTGCTAACTCCAAACTGACCGATGCCCAAGTACGTCAGATTGTCACAGAAACCGCAGGAAGTAGTACACAGAGTACAAACTCTAGTTTAAATATTTCTGATATCAGTTCTCTGACCAGTCAGGCAATTACAAAAACAGCAGAATATCTAACACCAAAAACTATCTCTAATTGGAATAGTTATGATTTTAGTTCTGCGAGTAATCAGGCCATTACACAAATAGCCAAATATCTGCAACCAAATACTATCGATAGTTTGAATAATTCTGATTTAGCTTCTGGGACTAATCAGGTGATGACAGAAATCACAAAATATTTGACACCAAATACTATCGCTAGTTTGAATAATTCTGATTTAGCTTCTGTTATCGGTCAAGCAATTACAGATACGTCAAAATATTTAACTTCATCTGAAGGTAGTAATGTATTAGCCAATACAGAATTATGGTCTCAATTACAAGACTATGACCAAATTATTAGCGATATCAATACAGATAGCAATGATGAAAATAATATTGATTATGGCAAATTACTAGAGGGAATGCAAAAACAAATGGATCAGTATAAAAAATTCTTCGGTATCGCTTAAAATGATAGCGATTTACAGTTGATTCTAATACAGAGCTAATAGTAACCTGATGTGCGTCTAAGAGTATATAAACACTCTTGATGGTGGTTGACTGTTGACTTTTAACAGTCATCAGTCAACAGATAACTGTTAAAACTAAATGCCTAACAGCTTATTTAGGTCAAAAAATCAACTAAAGGAAAAACTTTGTAGAGATTGTAGATGTGAAATTTTGCATCTCTACATTTTTAGTCCTAGTTTACCTAATTTTATCCCTCTTTTCTCTGGGCTACCCTAAACTTAGCAGAACGCGATCGCGGATTCTGACTAATTTCATCTTCTTGTGCAGTAATTGGTTTTTTCGTCAATACTTGCAACAAAGGTGAATTTCTTAAACTATGCTTTACCAAACGGTCTTCCAGACTGTGAAAACTGATAATCGCAATTTTACCACCAGGAATAAGCGCATTGGGTGCTTTATCCAACAAAGTTTCTAGGGATTTTAACTCATCATTGACGACAATTCGCAGAGCTTGAAAAACCCGTGTAGCTGGGTGAATTCTACCATAACGATACTTAGGGGGAACACAGTAAGCGATCGCCTCAGCTAACTCAACAGTCGTCTCAAAGGGACGCCGTTCCACAATGCGTCTAGCAATGCGCCGTGATAATCGTTCTTCACCGTATTTAAAGAAAATATCTGCTAATTCGCCTTCATCCCAATTATTAATCACATCAGCAGCAGTTAGCGATCGCCCTCGATCCATTCGCATATCTAAATTTGCAGCTTGGCGAAAGCTAAAACCTCGTTCTGCTTGGTCTAAATGGTAAGAACTCACCCCCAAATCGGCGAGGATACCGTCAAAAGTGTTAGGGGTAAAATCGTAGGCAGCAAAATTGCTATAAATAAATTTTACGCGATCGCCAAACTCTGCTAATTCTTTCCTTGCTGCTGCTAAAGCATCCTCATCTTGGTCAATCGCCGTTACTCGCACATCCGCCGCAGCTTCTAAGATTAGGCGACTATGACCACCACCGCCTACAGTCGTATCTAGATAATGACCTCCTGGAGATACCGCTAAACCTGCGATCGTTTCCTGCGGTAACACTGGTAGATGGGAAAATATCGGTTCTTCGATAGCTAGCTGACGATTCATGAGACTTAGGGCAAAAAACCAGAGATGAACTTTAATTATGTATTCTTTTCTTTGTGTCTTTGCCGGTTTCTAGCTAAAAAATAGGTTTTAAACCACAAAGACACAAAAGGAAAATATCATAAATTCCACACCCAGCGTCAGCCTTGGATGTTGAGCTTTAAACATCTGTGGTGCTATTTTTTACCTTTTTTTTGGTAAATCATCGAATTTGGTATCACTTTTAATTTTTTCTCCATATTTCTTAAATCGTTATTTAAAATAAAAATGAATACATTACCGGGTAATTCATTTTCTTGTAACAAGCTGTTCACAAGTTTAGAGTTATCGGCCTCGTGGCTACCTTCTAACCAACTGAATTCTCGCTTCACAGCTAGAATATAAAGTGGTTTTTCAGGAAAATATTGTAATTCTTTTTGAAATAAGTAAACAGTTGTTATATGCGGATAATGAGATAACTGCTTACAAAGCTTGTTTAGTTCTATATCTGAGATATCATGAGATTTAAATTTATCATTTTGTCTTAGATTATAACGCTCTTGCTCCGCTTTCAAAATGAAATCATTGTAATTTTCAACACGTTGTTGATAAGATTTTGCTTCATTAATTTTTCCTTGTTGGTGAAGAAAATAACAAATTATCTGACAACCTTCTATGACTATACTTGAGTCTTGATCCATTGCCCTCTCAATGTACTCTATCCCCGTTGCATCCTGTTTGTTTAATAATATTTGCCCTAGTAAATAATTAGCTGAGGCATGGTGAGCTTCACGATGAATAATTTCCTTTAAAAGTGGAATAGCTGCTTCTTCACCCTCAAACTCAAATGTCAAAAATGCTCGTTTACTCGCTTCTTCTAAGGTTAGCTGTTGTTTTTGTGATTTATGATTTAAATCTTTTAATGTAGCTATTGATTGTTGAAAATCAACATATTTTTGTCGCCAAGGTGTTGCTATTTTTTCTCGCCAAGCTTGACTAAAATATTCGATAAATTTTCCTAACCTATTTCCCAATAATTCTTGGGCAGCACTGATTTCAATTGGCGCAAATATAGTTAATTCCTGCTGAGTATTGAGGGTGTATCCTAAAGCTTTTAGTCTATCTGTGAGGCAAGGATGAGTATCAGCATTATTAGTTTTTCTTGTTAAAGCTTCCACTAAATAACTACTTGTTATCTCTTGATGAAGTCTCTGACTTAAAGCCTGCTGCATAGCCATATAAGTCATTTTTGGCGGTTCGATTTCTGTCTCAACTTGTTTATAGATGCTAGACCAAAAATATCTTTCTAGAAATCTAGCTTTGACCTGGAAATTTATCAAAGCCTCAGCAATATTTTGTTCTCCGGTTAGCTCAACGGCACATCTATCTGCTTCATATTCATCCATCCGTGCCAACACAAAAGAATAGGCATTAAAAAACGGGCTGTACCATGTCAAAAACCGATCAAAGATTAACGATGATACTTCATTTCCACCTTGTCCTAGCCCTTCAACGATGCGATACCAAGTTAGACGTTGACGATAAATCCAAGCACCAAAACGGCTGTAATTTCCTGATAAATGTCCTAGTTCATGGGCTAACACGGCACGAAATTGTTCGGGTGGCAGTGCTAGCATGAGCGGTAGACCGACAATTAAGTAATTTTGCTGCCATCCCAGCAAACCGAAGCGTGGTCTTTGGACAACCACTGCATTAAAATCGTTGGTCAGCAGGATGTGGTGAAACCGTGGAGCTTTTAGCTTCGATGAGATTTCGTTAGTTACAGAATAGAGATTGGGTACATCTTTAGATTGTAATGGTAAACCTGTAGGTGGGGGAAAAGAAACCCAAAGCGATCGCACTAACACCAATGCAAACGCCAGCAAAAACAGAACACCTTTCAAAGATGAGGCATTAACTGAATGAGCATTAAGCATTAAAAAGACAATACCTACCAGCAGAGTCAACGTTACAGCTAGAACCAAAAATATATATGCATAACCCAAAGTAGCCAAAAAAGCAACGTGCAATTTATAAAGACGCGGTTGTTTGTTAGCAAAAACTTCTAACTTTTGAATTAGCCTATCAAAACGCTCTTGATTGAAAGTCATAAATATGTATCAGCCTGATAAACCTGTAATATAGCTGACACAATATCTCTCTAGCTTACGTATAAACCCAGAAGTCAATAGTTATCATTGAGAAAACGCATCTTCTTTCACCCCGTCTTTCCAGCACAATGAGATAAAAAAATTCGATGCCTTAATTAACTGCATATCGAGCTTCCATATAATGGTTGAAGAAGTGCAACAAAATTAAACATCAAATCAAATTCCTCTTCCCACAACCCTTACTTTGGCTTGACAAACAAGATAAATTGGGTCTAGTTGGCATCTGCGCGGTTGAATTCAATCTTTTCACGAACGGAGAACACAAAATCTATGACCAGACTAGAAACCCGCACTGAACCAATGGTGCTAAACATGGGGCCACACCACCCCTCAATGCACGGGGTTCTGCGGCTAATCATGACTTTGGATGGCGAGGATGTCGTTGACTGTGAACCAGTTATCGGCTATTTGCACCGGGGAATGGAAAAAATTGCCGAGAACCGCACTAATGTAATGTACGTCCCTTACGTTAGTCGCTGGGACTACGCTGCGGGTATGTTCAACGAAGCCGTCACCGTCAACGCCCCAGAAAAACTAGCAGGTGTTGCTGTACCCAAACGCGCTAGCTACATCCGCGTCATCATGCTGGAATTGAACCGCATCGCTAACCACTTGCTATGGTTTGGCCCCTTCCTCGCTGACGTAGGCGCTCAAACTCCCTTTTTCTACCAGTTTCGGGAACGGGAGATGATTTATGATTTGTGGGAAGCCGCCACTGGTTACCGAATGGTGAATAATAATTACTTCCGCGTTGGTGGTGTAGCAGTTGATTTGCCCTATGGTTGGGTAGATAAGTGTCTAGAATTCTGCGATTATTTAATACCCAAAGTTGATGAGTACGAACGCTTAGTGACGGATAACCCCATCTTCCGGCGACGTGTTGAGGGTATTGGGACTATCACCCGTGAAGAAGCAATTAACTGGGGACTTTCTGGCCCAATGTTACGCGCATCTGGTGTGAAATGGGATTTGCGGAAAGTTGACCATTATGAATGCTACGATGATTTCGACTGGGATGTGCAGTGGGAAACAACCGGTGATTGCTTTGCCCGTTACGTGGTGCGGATGCGGGAAATGCGCGAATCTGTAAAAATTATTCGCCAAGCAATCAAAGGACTTCCCGGCGGTCCTTACGAAAATCTCGAAGCTAAGCGTTTAGCCGCAGGTAAAAAATCAGAGTGGGACGCATTTGATTACCAGTACATTGGTAAGAAAGTTTCTCCTACTTTTAAAATTCCCAAGGGCGAAATTTACTCTCGTGTAGAAAGTGGTAAAGGTGAATTGGGAATTTATTTGGTAGGCGATGATAATGTCTTTCCATTACGCTGGAAGATTCGCGCCGCTGACTTCAATAACCTCCAGATTCTTCCACATTTACTGCGGGGGATGAAAGTTGCAGATATCGTAGTCATTCTCGGTAGTATTGACGTGATTATGGGATCTGTGGATAGGTAGAAAATAGACATCTTCGGAAAAGAATGTAGAGAGATGAAATTTCGCATCTCTACAAGTGTTTATTTTTTAGGACAGTTGTATTACAGTGCAACTGTTCTATTTTTTTAGCTTTTAGTAAGATTGACAATGATACCCCAATTTAGTTAAGGCTTAATATTGCCTTGGGTTAATCAAGCTGAATAATAAATGTTTGTAGTTAGGACTTTGTTTATTAACTCTAACGATCCATCGGTGATTGTATTCCAACCTAATAAATTGCCGGAAGTAAAATATAATAATGATAAATTTACTGTTCTTGATCTATTAGCAGATTGGCAAATTACACCAGTAGATATATTTAGTTGGTTAAAGGTTAAATAGTTCAAAGGGCTGTTATAAACCACGCTAAAATCAGCAAAACCATCTCGGTGGGTTTCAAAACCTCTAAATAAGCAACATTGTCAGCTTATCGTTACTCTAGCTCAATATTTGGAGAATCTAAAATAGTCTTTGATTCCCAGAATCTGCATCAAAACAAAAGACAGATTGTATTCGTTGATAAATATCTGTAATGATGAATACAAACTAACTTTTTTCATTACAGCTTTAAGTATATTGATTACTTCAAACTATAGAAAAACTATGCATATTTTTTGTAACATTTCAAATATCTTAACTTTAAATTTATAATTGGGAATTACATGTGGCGGAAACAAAAAATTATTATTTTTTAATAATTTGTTTTAAATTCATTGAAGAGCTTGACTACTATTATCTTCCGTTACAATTGGAATACTGCCATAAATACAAGAATGTATTTAAATAAAGTTTAATAAACTACCATATAAATCTGGCAGTATTTACTTAGTCGTAATTTTAGAGCCGTGCAAATTCATCCTCACTCAGAATTTCACCAAAGCAACAATCACCCCGAACAAGGTTTGCAAAAATTGCTCGATCGCCTTGTCAAGTCAATAGAGCGGAATGAATTAGTCAGGCAAACAACAAATCAACTCAGAGAATTGCTTCAGGTAGATCGGGTGGTGTTGTATTATTTTTACGGGCAGTGGCAAGGACAGGTAACTTTTGAATCTTTGAGTTCTCAAGAATTCTCAATACTTGGTTCCACTGGGCCAGATGATTGTTTTAACGACGAGTATGCTGCTTTATACTTGGCAGGACGGGTAAGAGCGATCGCTGATATTGAATTAGAGCCAATTGAGCTTTGTCACCGAGATTTTCTCCGTAGTATGCAGGTTCGAGCCAACTTAGTAGTACCAATTTTGATTCCCAGAGGATTGTGGGGATTACTGGCAGCACATCACTGCCAAGGGTCTCATGATTGGTCGCCATTAGATATAGAAATCATGCAAACAGCTGCCCAAACTCTAGCAACAGACCATAATATTCTGGAAAGTTAAAACAATTTGTAATTCGTAATTTAGTTAAAAGATCTGTTAGAAACTGCTCGCCAGTTGCTTCCAGTCGGAAGAGCCAGCTAACGCACTGGTTTGTCTATACAGACAAAACCCAATACTTCTCGGTTAAGGGGAAAAGGGGAAAGGGAAAAGGGAAAAGGGAAAGAAAAAACCTTTAACCCTTACCCTTTTCCCCAAACCCGATTCCGAGTTAAAAATGCTTAACCGAGAAGTATTGAGACAAAACCCAGCGATCTGAGTTAGAAAACCTGAGTTTTTCCTTAGTCTGCGGAAGTGGAATTTGTTTATATAGCAGCTAAGGGATTTCCAAGTAAAAAATATTCCATCGTTGTGTATGCAGAAGAGGCAGAGGAGAAAGAATTTGCCACTATGAAAATGAGATAATTTATTTTCTGGAAGTCCCTAATTCCATTTGTTCTGGCTCTTACCAGCACTAATTTTTCTAAATAAGGAGAAAAAACTGTGAAATTTGGTTACACGGTCATCTGGGTAGACGATGTAGTTAAGACCGTTGAGTTTTACGAAAAAGCATTTGGTCTAGTTCGTCGCACTATCCAGGATATGGGGCAGTTTACCTGGGCTGAAATCGAAACCGGCAGCACCACACTAGCTTTTTCCTCTACTAGCGAAGCCCAAAAGTTATTTCCTGGCGGCTTCCATCCCAACCATCCCACGCAATCACCGTCATTAATCCAGATATCATTTATTACTCCTGATGTTGGTAGCGCTTATATGAGAGCGATCGGAGCAGGTGCAAAAGCATTAAATGCTCCTATTGCCCAGCCTTGGGGACAAACAATTGCTCGCGTGCGGGATCTTAATGGCGTGCTGGTGTCGTTGGTAAGTGGCTAAGTAGCAAATTGTCTTGGACGCAATTAATTGGGGTAAGGATTGCGATCGCTAGAGTTAAAATCAAGACCTAAAATACTATTTATAAAACAAATTTTCAGTAGGGTGTGTTACGGCTTTAGCCTAACGCACCGTTTTCTATAGCGGTGTATTAAGCACTTTAATTATGTTTTTCGTGACAAATCATAGACAAAACAGATGATATGACTTCACTGGCAAGAGCAGGAGTATTTATTAAGTGGCAAGACCCTAATTGTACGCCTAAAAAGTATGGGATTAATACACTAAAACGTGTTTTGAAAGCGTCTGGTTTATTTCAAATCACTAAGAGTCAAAATAACTATAAAAACATTACATTTATTATTTTTCTATAAAATAATAAATGTAGCAATGAACCCTCAAATCCACTCATTAGAGCCGATTACTAGCAATCAATTAATAATTATTATTATATTATTAAACTTACTTATGAGAATTAAAATTGTTTTTCTTCAATTTTGCCTCTAATAGGGTTGAGTCAGAAATACAAAACTGTTGCTATATCTTGCTCAATACTATAATTTATGACCCTATTTAAAATATGTATAGTTTATTTACACAACGCAATCTTCCTAACGATGAAATATGGGTAGAATTGCTGCATAAATCTCTTACCTAAGTCCGATAAGTTAACACAGGTTCCCATTAGAGATACCTGATTCCATCTTTGCATTCTGGAATAGCCAATAGGCTTTACAATCAACAGGACTTTTATCATGACACAACAAATCATTCGTGAAGCACCGGCTCCCGATCCGTTAGAAGGTCAACAGACAAACGCATTCTTCTACGTCCCTGCACCTAATGAGCCTATTCTCAATGTCAACAATATTCAAGGCAACATTCTCGGTGGGTTCAATAAAGACTACCAGGCGCTTTTGTTCCTTGAAATTGAAAATCCAAATGCCTTTAAGCACTGGCTGAAGTCACAGATCAACTTCATTGCCACTGCCTCAGAAGTGATTGCCTTCAACCGCCTATTTAAGTCCAGCAGACAGCGACGAGGCCGAGAAGGTACTGTTAAGGCAACCTGGGTCAATGTAGCTTTCTCCTTTGAGGGGCTGAAGAAATTAACCAATGATGCCGACTCATTTACGGATGAAGCCTTTAAAGCTGGGCTAGCAGCACGGGCTGCTCAGCTGAACGATCCAGTAGACAAAGATGGTAAGCCTATTGGCTGGGTTGTGGGCGGGCCAGATAATGGCAAAGTTGATGTGGTTTTCATCATTGCCAGCGATGAACGCGCGGACTTGTTAGCAGAAGTTTCGCGGATTTTAGAAAGTATTGTGGCATTTACAGATGGAAAAGGCAACGCTAAGAGCAGCGGAGCCAGAATTACCTTTTTGGAAGAAGGAGCGAACTTACCCGCACCCCTAGTTGGACATGAGCATTTCGGTAACCTGGATGGAATATCACAGCCTGGTATTCGTGGTCGGGTTGCTGATAATCCTAAAGACCTTCTGACTCCTCGGCAGAATCCAGAGAATAAAAACCAGGGCAAACCAGGGCAGGATCTGCTGTGGCCAGGAGAGTTCGTTTTTGGTTATGAGGGTCAGGACAATGATGCTAAAAAGTTGGAACATAGCAAAGGTCAGGTTGTATCGGCAGGACTACACTGGGCGAATGATGGCTCTTACCTTGTATTTCGGCGATTGCGTCAAGATGTGTATAAGTTCCACAAGTTCTTAAACGATATTGCTGCTGACCTAGACACTGATGCTCGAAAGGTGAGTGCAAAGCTGATTGGTCGCTGGCCTAGTGGCGCTCCCACTGTCCGCACGCCGGAAGAAGATGCCCCAAGTTTGGGTAATGATGACAATGCCAACAATGATTTTGAATTCAACGGTGATGATGCACCAGATGGAAAATTCTTCAAAAACGACGTAGTTCCACCTTCCAAAGATGCAACTGGTTTGCGCTGTCCGTTTATTGCCCATACCCGCAAGACTTATCCACGCAATGACAAAACACCAGGAGGTGGTGGCCCTAGTCCAGAAGAGATTGATCGTAGTGAAGTGACGACTCAGACGCATCGCTTGCTCCGTCGCGGTATTCCTTATGGTCCGGTGTCTCCTTCAACGCCAAATAATCCACTACAAGACCCGAACTTCGTCGATCGCGGTCTCCACTTTTTGGCTTATCAGACCTCGATTGTAGACCAATTTGAGTTTGTTACCAGATTCTGGGCTAATAATCCAAACTTTAGTCAGGAGGCTGCTACCGGCCACGAGTTTGAAGGGAAATTAACTCTTGGTCACGATCCAATTATTGGTCAAAGCGACAATAATAAACCAAATGGCGATCGCACACGCAAATTCTTTATCCACTTGGAGGATGACCAAAATAAACCTCAAACTAAGGAGTTGACTGCACCTGAAGACTGGGTAATTCCCACTGGTGGCGGCTACTTCTTTGCACCCTCGATTTCTGCTTTGAAGGAAGTATTGACACAATAACGTTTTTAGGTAAATAAGGGCAGAACCATTTTGGCGATCGCATTGAACTGCAAACTTCCCAAGTTTTGTCTGTCAATAAATGCCAGCGATTATGCCACGGTGGTCGATATCATGGGGTTTGTAGACCGTTAGGGAAATAATGAATTATGAATTTTGTTTTGCATCATTCATAATTCATTTATTTTTCTCTAGTCCCCAATCTCAAACCTCAAATTTTATGGATTCAAATCCAGCATTGTGTGCAGCGATCGCCAATCACATTACTACCAGTCCCCAGCAACAAATAACTTTCGCCAAATTCATGGACATGGTATTATACCATCCTGAACACGGCTATTATTCCAGCGATGCAGTTAAAATTGGCTTTCAAGGCGCTGATTTTTTCACGTCTCCCAACCTCACTGCTGATTTTGGCGAGTTACTAGCAGAACAATTTTTCCAGATGTGGGAAATTTTAGGACGCCCTCTAACCTTTTCTCTGGTAGAAATGGGATCTGGTCAAGGACTACTAGCATTGCATATCCTCAAGTATTATCAGTTACAATACCCAGATTTTTTCACCGCCCTAGAATACATCATTGTTGAAAAGTCGCCAACTTTAAGGCAAGAACAACAGCAATGCTTACAAGACTTACCTGTGCGTTGGTGCAATTTAGAGGACATTCCACCTAACTCCATCAACGGCTGTTTTTTTTCTAATGAGTTAGTAGATGCTTTCCCAGTGCATCAATTCACCCTAGAAACTGGGGAACTCCAAGAAATTTATGTAACAACAGATAGCAATGAGGAACAAACCAATGCCCCATACCCATTATTTATTGAAGTAACAGGGAAACCTTCTACACCCAAAGTAGCTGAATATTTCGACTTAGTAGGAATCGATTTAGCTTCAGGTGCATATCCAGATGGCTACCGTAGTGAAATTAATTTAGCTGCTCTAAACTGGTTGAGTATAGTAGCAGACCGCTTGCAGTGCGGCTATGTGTTAACAATTGATTATGGCTACCCCGCCAGTCGTTACTATAATCCCAGGCGATCGCAAGGAACATTACAGTGCTATTATCACCACCGGTTCCATGACAATCCTTATATTAATATTGGACGACAAGATATCACTGCCCATGTTGACTTTACGGCTTTAGAACGCTGGGGCGATCGCTGCGGTTTAGAGAAGGTTGGTTTTATCCAGCAAGGATTATTTTTGATGGCGTTGGGGTTAGGCTTACGTATTTCTGCCATCTCCTATCAAAAACAACCCCTCTCCCAATTACTAAAGCGGCGCGATGCATTACACCAGCTTTTAGATCCCACAGGACTGGGTGGTTTTGGAGTCCTAATTCAGAGTAAAGGTCTAGAGAAGACAAAAATTTCTCAACCACTAAAAGGATTAATTCTGCCAGAATAAACGTAAACTTGAAAAGTTAAAACTCTATTTAAGAATGCAGTATCAATCTTATTTAGACTAGCATAGCAGTGGTTCCTGTTAATTTAAACACCATACAAAAGTAATAATTATGACTTCTCATGACCTGCTTATGTTAGTAACACTACTTACTCCTGGCATTTTACTTTCAGTGATAATTATGGCTACTTTTGCCGCTGGTGGTTAAGCTCATCCCACCTTTAAAAAGGTATGGGACTTCACGTTGACTGTTGACGGTTAACAGTCATCAGTCAACCGTCAACAGTCATCGGTCTTAAAAAGTGACGCTTCTGCATCGCTAACGCTGTATTAAAGGAACGTAAAAAATGAAGGTGGCATTTCTGGGAACTGGACTGATGGGACTACCAATGGCTCAAAGGTTATTAGCCGCAGATATACAGCTAGTTGCCTACAATCGTACCCCAGAAAAATTAGCACCACTGCAAGCAGCTGGGGCTGAAATTGCTACACATCCCCGTCATGCAATTAGTGCTGCTGAGTGCGTAATTCTCATGCTGACTAATGCCCCAGCCATTTATAATGTGTTGCTTTCAGATAGAGCTTCGCAAACTCTCAAGGGACGTACAATCGTTCAAATGGGAACAATTACGCCCACTCAAAGCCAGGAAATTAGAGATGCAGTTGTTGCGGGTGGTGGCGAGTATTTAGAAGCACCTGTATTAGGGAGTATTCCCGAAGCAACAGCTGGCAAGTTGAGTGTTATGGTAGGGGCTGAGCGAGAACAATATGAACGCCACTTGAAGTTACTCCAAAATTTTGGAACAGAACCTTTATTTATCGGGCCAGTGGGATCTGCGGCTGCGCTCAAATTGGCGCTAAATCAACTAATAGCTTCTTTGACAACTAGCTTTGCTCTGAGTCTAGCTTTTGTCCAACGTCAGGGTGTTGATGTGGATGTCTTTATGCAAATATTGCGCGATAGTCCACTCTACGCGCCTACCTTTGACAAAAAGCTACAACGGATGTTAGATGGCAATTATGCCGATCCGAATTTCCCTACAAAACACTTGCTCAAAGATACGGAATTATTTATCTCGGAAGCGAAATCTCGAAGTTTGGATCTCAGTAGTATTAAAGGTGTTCGACAAATCTTACAAACAGCCGTGAAAATGTCATTTGCTGATGACGATTACTCATCACTATTTTCTGTGATTAAGGAATGGGGAGAAGCGATCGGGGATTAGATAATTCGTAATTCTTAATACTTCTCTATGAGAGGCTGCGCCAACGGCTACGCGGTAGTTGAGCGTAGTCGAAACTCAGTACAAGTTCGTAATTCGTAATTACGTTTTGTGTCGGGGTCTAAATCCCCGACACAAAACGCGTTACCTGTAGAGACAGGGGACTTAAACCCCCAAAGTTCGTTAACTAAATCTTAAAAAATTTACTGACCGATGGTAGTGGTTGAAGGCGGCGATCCTGGAGACTCTTGCGGAGGCTGAGGTTCAGGTTGAGGATTCAGAAATTCCTGCCAACTTTTAATTTGGTCTTGGGCTGCATTGTAAGCACTACTACCCCGTGGAATTGACTTAGCAATCTCAATACCTTTGGTAATGTCAGACTGACCTTGAGAGCGTGCTATTTCTAACAGTTGCTGACTCCATTGGTCAATGGCGAGATTGGCATCCATACGTAAGATGCTATTGTTTGAAACCCGATCTGCTAGTCGTATTCCCTCAACTAAAGCTTCTGGCGTACCAGCAGCTGCCACTTCCTGGGCTTTTTTCCAGTTTTCTGTGGTGCGGATTTGCCCTTCCCAGTCATTTATAGCTGCTTGGGCATCCCCAGAAAGCGCTCTTCCTGATGATGCAATTTGTTGAGCTGCGCTAATGGCGGCGGTTAAATTTCCACTCTGAGCCAGTTCTCGTGCTTGATCCAAATAGGGTTGGTCTTCGATTCGCTGAATTTTTGCTGCCCAAGTGCCAATTTTTCTTCGTGCTTCTGGATATAATGCACGACCTCTGCGGATTTGGCTAGCTTGAGCGATCGCAGCTTGCAATGAATTAATATCTTCAAATACTGCTATCTGGTCAGCACGTTCTAGATAAGGTTGGTCTTCGATTGTCTCGATTTGCGCCTCCCACTGACTCATTTCTTGCCTAGCTTCTGTGCCTCTGGGGTTACTCGCAGGAATGAGTTGGGCTTGGGCGATGGCAGCTGTTAAATTATTAACTGTTCCTTGGCTAGCCAAAATTCTCGCTTTTTCTAGATGAGCAACGTCTTCAATTTCCAACTGCCAACGAGCAATTAACTGTTGCGCTTCCTCATATACTGGTCTTGAAGGATCGATTTGTTGTGCTTGAGCGATCGCAGCTTCTAAACCAGAGACATTACCTAGCCAAGCACTTCTTTTGGCGTCAGCTATCGCAATAAAGTCATCTGTTTCGCCCTGTAGTTTCGTAATTTCGGGAATTTGTCTAGCAATATCCAACGCTTCATCAGCATTTCGTTGGTCTAGTTTTGCTTTTGCCAAATCCAGCATTTTACGTCCAAATACGGGAATCGACTCTTGAGCTTTTTGATAAAGGTAACTTTCCTGCCCAATGGACTCAGCTAGCTTGATCGCTTCTAGTAAATTATCAACTACTTTACTGCTGGCTAAATTTTCGGCTTTTCCTAACTTATCACCATCTTCTCGCGCTGTGGCAATTAGACGATTCAATTGGTCGTATTTAGTACCCGCCCAGTATTGATTCTCTACACGGAGCATTTTAGCGGATAACATGAATGCCGATTGCCATCGCCGTTCCTTGACTTCGGCAATGGCACCGTTGTATGTGGCTTCTGCCTTAGACCAAATTGTTTGCCATTTGTCAATTTGCTCGTCTACTAATTTATAGGCTGCCACATCTGAGGGGATCTGGCGAGCAGTAGCGATCGCTTCCTCTAAATTTCCTGTTTGGAAACTTTGATCCGCTAGCTTCAAAATATCCCGCGACCACTCTTCGATGAAACGATTAATTTCTTCGTGCAATGGGTGATTTTCTGGTAGTTGCTTGACTAAGGCGATCGCTTGCAGCAAGTCATTCACTGTATCCTTAGAAGCCGCTAGCTGAGCGCAGTGTAATCTTACCGAAGCACTAGCGAGAGGCCAGAAAATCGAGGGGCAGTTAGGGGCGGCTGGCAACTTTAACAGCATTGCCATTGCCAATAACCCCACACTGCCAGGAATCAAACTTAGGAGCAATGACCACAATATCCAGCTTTTCATCCAGCGTGGCCATTTCCGAGAACTTTTACCCGTTGGGGCAGTTCCTTCGGAATAACTATCTATATTTCTACGAGACCAGCCGGAAAAGAAATTCTTTTTTTTTCGCCGCTTCACTGACTTAGAGTTAGAACCAGTAGCTGGGACATCAAATGGCTGAGTTTCACCGAATTTTTCTGTTCGGGATAATCTTTCGTTTTGATCTGGCTTTCTTCCACTGGCTGAAGACCAACTGTCAGGAATATCCCGCTCTGTCATCTCTCACACCAAAATAATTTAATAGCGCTCTGTATTAGGTCGATAATTCCATTGTTGCTATAGTAGCTTTGTCATGATTATAAAGCTACTTTTTCCGGGTTTGTCTCCACAGATACCATTAGCAATCTCAAAGAATAGTGACCTTTTATACTTTATCCTCAAACGGTAGATTCAGCCTTCAAATCGGCAATGAGCTGAGCCAACTGTTCGCTACTTGCCTGGTAAACGTTGCCGCAAAACTCGCAAGTTGCTTGGGCGCCATCATCTTTAATAATCATATCTTGGAGTTCGGTTTCTCCCAAAATCTTCAATGCGCCTAAAACGCGATCGAAAGAACAGCCACAATGGAAGCGCAGCATTTGCCGTTCTGGAAACATTTCCAGTCCCATATCTCCTAGCAAATCGCCAAATATCTCAGGTAAAGTCTTCCCAGCTTGTAACAATGGTGTAAATCCCGCTAAACCAGCTATTCGTGATTCCAAGGTTTCTACTAGTGCCTCGTCTCTGGCGGCTTTGGGTAACACTTGCACCAGTAATCCGCCAGCAGCAGTTACTCCACCTGCTCCCACAAACACACCTACAACTAAAGCTGAAGGAGTTTGTTCGGAATTCAGCAAATAATGAGCTACATCATCACCAATTTCTCCAGAAACTAGTTCTACAGTACTAGAGTAAGGGTAACCATAACCGATATCTCGGACAACGTAGAGGTAGCCGCTACCCACCGCACCACCTACATCTAGCTTACCTTTGGCATTGGGGGGTAACTCCACAGATGGATTTCCCACATACCCCCGTACTGTGCCATCTAGACCTGCATCTACCAAGATTCCACCCAAAGGTCCATCACCCTTAACTCGGACATTCACCCTCGATCCAGTTCGCTTCATGCTAGAAGCCATTAATAAGCCAGCTACCATTGTTCGTCCTAGTGCTGCCGTTGCCACATAGGAAAGTTGATGTCGCCGTCGTGCTTCTTCTGTTAAACGTGTGGCGATCGCACCTACGGCACGAATCCCACCCCCGGCTGCTGTTGCACGAATTAACTGATCCGCCATGAATACCCTTACATTTCTTAACAAGTCCACTTTTCTATTCTAAGTTCTCTGCTGGTAGAAAAGTCACACCGTAATAGGCTGATGTGCGTCTAACTTTAGATAAACACTCTTTATCATCGTTGACTGTTATCAGTCATCAGTCAACCGTCATCAGGTAAATATACAAGTTCAATGCGTAACAGCTTAACCAGTGATTGGATTTGCAATATTAGAAGTAGCGATGTTTCACCTTTAGGTAATCTTAGAAAAATGCTGGGTAATTTTCAACAAAGTCAACTGCGGATCGAAATTGAAGCACCAACAGATGCAATTCGTAACAGTCTGGTGCATCCTGTGCAACTAGAAAAATGGCTTTTAGGGCAACGCTTTGCGCCAGGAATGCCAGAAGAACTGCTTGCCGGATTCCAGTTTACAACTTGGACTGGACCGATTGCGATTCATCATCAAGTAGACGTTGTAAAATCCAATTGCCTCCGCTTGCTACTTAGTGGAGGCATTGACGGGTTTCATGAATGGTACTGGGGAGAAGGTTGGGTACAGTCGCGTTTGGAAGGAGTTTCGCTTTTACCCTTGAATTTGGGACAAACCTTGAGTTTGTTGAGCTTACGTCAGTTTTTGGCAACTCAAAGGCGTTAAATTCGGGATTAGGGATTGCCTTGTTCCCCTAATCCCTAGTCCCAGTCTTGTTTTGTGTTTTCGGGAAGAGGGCGATCGCTGTAGGAACAACGCGATTTGGTGAGGTTTGGTAAAAAACGTGCGATCGCAAACCTAGTTAAGTAAGCAACACAAATAATCCTTTTAATGAATATGAAAAAGCTACTGGCAAAGAAATCTTTTTTACCCAACCACAAAATCGCGTTGCTCCTGATCGCCACCTTGTTTTCAAGTATTCTTCAAAGGTTAATTTTGGGGTAGTTATAGTCATTGCTTCCCGTTGCGAATCTTTACTTTGGTTTTATGACTAACACTGAACAATTCGCCTCTTCCACAACTTGACTGCTAACAGAACCCTGAACAATTCGCTTTACGCCTATCAACCCGCGACTGCCAATTATAATCAAGTCAGTTTTGTAAATATTGGCAAGGCGAATAATCTCTTCGGCAGGATCGCCAGTTACCAGTTCTAACTGACTTGTGACTGATAAATTTTCCTGATAAGATTGGAGCTGTTTTTCAATATAAAAATAAGAAAATGTTGACGACTCTGGCTGAGGACGATCGGCAGGTAGTTCGATCTCTGACTCTGGCGTAGGAAATACATGACAAAGAATAACTTTGGCATCTTTTGGCAACACCAAATTATCTAAAGTCTGAATTACTCGTTCTGAAATTTCCGAACCGTCCAGAGCTACCAAAATATTTTTTAGCACCGCTCTCGTCTCCTAAAGAGTAGACCCCATACATAAGTATCTACTAAAACCTGTTGGCAACTACACTAAATTAATTTTCTACCGGCTTGACTTGAAAGTACTCTTAGCGATAGCGGGGGATTTAGCCCATACTGAGTAAAAATACTAGTCCCTAATCCCCAGTCCCCAGTAACTCTTTCATCGGTTTTGGTATACGCAGTTAATAATGGCTATTATTTCAATTAGCCAGACAAGGGGCTTAAGCCCCTTGTTAAAAGTATCGGCAATGCCTCACTTTAGACACCCACCAGAAGGCTTCGTTTAGAATCGCAAATGGCGATCGCCATCCAAATTTTTCAGCAGAAGCTATCGAGTGAATTTTGCCAACAGTATAGGAAAAAATAAGTATTACAAATCACTCTTCTTGCTGAACTCGGCGTCGGACTGAATCAGCATGGGAAGGTAATCCCTCTGCTGTTGCTAGCACATCAATAGCACCAGCCACATTTTGCAGTGCAGTTTGGGAGTATTGAATAATACTGGAGTGTTTGAGAAAAGTTTCAACCCCCAATGCCGAAGCATACCGAGCAGCACCGGAGGTTGGCAAGGTGTGGTTAGGACCTGCTAAATAGTCTCCTACTGCTTCTGGTGTTGAGTAACCCAAAAAGATTGCCCCAGCGTGGCGAATTTGTGGTAATAGTGCCCAAGGGTCTTTGATTTCTAGTTCCAGGTGTTCGGGGGCAAATTCATTTGAGAGTTCTGCTGCTGCTGCCAAGGATTCGACAACGATAATTAAGCCGTAGTGAGCGATCGCCTTTTCTGTGTCTATTCGCCGTGGGTGATCCACTAGCTGTCTTTCCAAGGCTAATTGCACATTCTTGGCCAAAGCAGCATCCGTCGTCAGCAAAATAGCTGCCGCCATCGGATCGTGTTCGGCTTGGGCTAATAAGTCAGCAGCGACATACACCGGGTTAGCAGTTTCATCGGCAATCACCAGCACTTCGCTAGGGCCTGCCAAAGAATCAATACCAACAGTGCCATAGACAAGTTTTTTCGCTAGGGTGACATAAATGTTACCAGGTCCAGAAATCACATTCACTTTGGGAATTGTTTCTGTACCATAGGCTAAAGCGGCGATCGCTTGTGCCCCCCCAATGCGATAAATTTCTTGCACTCCTGCTTCTTGAGCTGCTACCAACACTGCTGGGTTAATTGCACCCCCTAGTCCTGGTGGTGTTACCATCACTACGTGAGGTACAGCAGCTACTTTTGCGGGAATTGCATTCATTAGCACTGTACTAGGATAGGCGGCACGACCACCAGGTACATACAAACCGGCACGGTCTACCGGAGTGTAGCGTTTGCCCAGTACTACTTCATCGTCGCCAAAGTGTACCCAGCTTTTCGGTACTCGCTGACGATGAAACGCTTCAATTTGGCGGCAAGCCAGCCGAATCGCCCCCATCAACTCCTTTGACACCTGTTGATAGGCCGCATCTAGTTCCGAGCCTGTGACACGGAGTTCTTCTGGCTTGAGGGTTTGTTTGTCAAATTCGGCCGTGTAATGCAATACAGCTTTATCGCCTTGACGCTTCACTGCTTGCAAAACTTCCCGCACGGTTGCTTCTTTGTTAAGCACCTGTTCGTCATGGGTGCGATCGCAGATCCGTTGTAGTTCTGCTCTAACGTCTGCCTGCTGAGTAATGATTCGCAGCATGGAGTAAGGACAATGCCAAAATTATAATATTCCCACATGAGATTTAGTGTTGCTCTTCACCCATTGGGGTGTGGAAGCTGACTCTAATTCTCTTCTCTAGCTTAACCTGGATTTTTTTGATACTCCCAAGGTTTCCAACACATGCTTTACTTGAGAAGGCAATTTAATTGTTCAATCCGATAAGCCTTGATTGGCGATCGGTAAGGAGCAGGCTTGCCATTTCCCACTATCCTTATGCTTTTATCTCCACTCCTTACGGGGGGAGTATGAGATTGCGTGCTTACAGAGCCAGTTTCCCCAATTTACAGGGGGTAGGGTCTGAGTATAATTTTTAATTTTCCTAACTTTTAGTAGTTTATGTACAGAAACAACATATCGGTTCTATAGTCTAAACTTCCTGAGATTTCAATGTTTACAGTTCTTTACCTTTAAATCACATACCCCTGGAAGGATAGATTTAGATTTTAAAGTAATTGCACTGTTTCTTCAGGTAGTGAGTTAGGGTAACTATTTTATTTTAGTTATGGAGTCTATTTTAACGCATTTCCTTACTTGGGGACACAGTGAATTGGGGTATGGGGCAAAGGAACGAACGGAAAAAAGTTGCAGCAAGAAACTTTTTTCCCTGCCCCTCATCTCCTCTGGTAGTCTCTCCATAACTAATGGATAGACTTGCTGTAGAGAGGGCGATTTATCATGTCTCTATAACAAAATGAATTTGACAGACCACACTAGTCCCTAATCCCTAACTTAATACCCAAGTACAGAATTTTTTTAGGAAATTCTAACATTGGCAATTTGGATGCTATATTAGTAAGTCTAGTAGTGTGTGTAAATATTAATATTCTTTCTGGAATTGACTGTGGCGAATACAAAATCTGCTCTCAAGCGTGCCGAAATCGCAGAACGTAATCGACTGCGTAATAAAGCTTACAAATCATCAGTTAAAACCCTGATGAAGAAATACTTGAATGCTGTAACTGTTTATGCAGCTAATCCTACCCCAGAATCAAAACAAGAAGTGGATTCTAGGTTATCTGAGGCTTACAGCAAAATCGATAAAGCAGTAAAAACGGGTGTACTTCACCCGAACAATGGGGCAAGGAAAAAGTCAAACTTGGCTCAGAAACTCAAACCTCTCACACAAACAGCTGAGTAGTCATTGGTCATTTGTCATTTAGTAACGACAAATGACGAAGGACAAGGGACAAAAGACAAACGATGCAACTGATAGACACCCACGTTCATCTCAACTTTGATAGTTTCCAGCCAGATTTAGCAACAGTTAGATCGCGGTGGCAAGAAGCAGGTGTAGTACGTTTAGTTCATTCCTGTGTTCATCCAGAGGAGTTTTCCAGCATTCAATCCATAGCTCACCAGTTTCCCGAAATCAGCTTTGCAGTGGGATTACATCCTTTAGATGCTGATAAATGGCATAGCGACACCGCCGAGAAAATCAAATTTTTGGCGTGTTCCGACTCGAATGTCGTAGCAATTGGGGAAATGGGGCTAGATTTTTACAAAGCTGATAACTACGAGCAACAGTACATGGTATTTGAGTCGCAGTTAGCGATCGCAGCTGAACTGAACTTACCAGTGATTATCCACTGTCGTGATGCTGCTGCCCAAACCAGAAAAGTGTTGCAAAAATGGCGGGAACTCAAAAAAGAAAGAGTCCGTGGTGTCATGCATTGTTGGGGAGGAACGCCAGAAGAAACTCAATGGTTTCTTGATTTAGGGTTCTACATCAGCTTTAGCGGAACAGTAACGTTCAAAAACGCTAAAGCGATCCAATCCTCAGCAGCGATGGTGAGTAGCGATCGCCTACTGATTGAAACAGATTGCCCTTTTTTGGCTCCTGTTCCGAAACGCGGCGAGAGACGCAACGAGCCGGCCTATGTGCTTTATGTAGCAGAACAAGTAGCGAAACTGCGTCAGGAAACAGTAGAGGCGATCGCCCATCAAACTACCCAAAATGCGTGTGAATTATTTGGTCTATCAATATAAAGTTTGCTTGAGTCTATTTTATTCAGTTGGGTAAAAAAATAAAACTCTAGGAGGACAAAAATATGTTAAGATCGTTCCCTCCAAAACATTTGAAAAGCGCCATAATGATAAAGGAAGGATCGTAGAACTTCTCATCGGAATTTCCCGTGATGTTATCGGCTTGACCATCCTCCAAATCTCTACAAGCGGATGCTCTCCACACATGACTAACCGTGCGAACCCAAATTGAGCTACACTTTTGCCAAACATCAGCTTGGTGTGTATTCAACCTATTCAAAATCGTTAAACAAAATTGCCTTGTGAGTAAAATTCAGCAAAATGAAGTGATTCTGATTCCAAACCGACAAGGTACAGATCATTCCCTCAGTCTTAGGATATCTCAGATATCACTGAGAGTATAAACAGCAGGGTGGGTTTAAGATTCACCGTGTTGCAGCTGCGTCAGCAGATTAACGCGCTTTTTGGAGGGTAAGTGAGAAAAGTAGATCGAATTCAGGAATATCTCAATTGTATATTCTTTTTGAATCAAGACTATAGTTGGTTTTTGGCTGCTGAGTCACCCATTAGTGGCGATTACCCATTGTCAAAATTGCTCATTCCAACCAGCTTTAATGGCTGCGTTTGTCCACACCTGTAAATCGCAAGTGTGTCAGAGAAAGTGTTCCCAAATAGCTTTGGACACTAGCTAGCAGTGGGAAGCGTCAAACAGCAGTGTCCAAGGGAAAATTTAACCAGGTTGACAAAGGTAGAGGCATGACTAAAGAAACATATATGGAACCCGCCTTTCTGTTGCCCGACTTGATTGAAATCCAGAGGTCAAGCTTTCGCTGGTTTTTGGAAGAAGGGCTGATAGAAGAACTTAACTCCTTTAGTCCTATTACAGATTATACGGGCAAACTAGAACTGCACTTTTTGGGTCATAACTACAAACTCAAAGAACCAAAGTATAGCGTTGAAGAAGCCAAACGGCGGGATAGTACCTATGCCGTCCAAATGTATGTTCCCACACGGTTGATTAATAAAGAAACCGGGGAAATCAAAGAGCAAGAGGTATTCATTGGTGATTTGCCTTTGATGACCGATCGCGGGACGTTTATTATTAACGGAGCCGAACGGGTAATTGTAAATCAAATCGTGCGATCGCCAGGAGTCTACTACAAATCAGAAATCGACAAAAACGGGCGACGTACCTATTCAGCTAGCTTAATTCCCAACCGGGGGGCATGGCTGAAATTTGAAACAGACCGTAACGATTTGGTGTGGGTACGCATTGACAAAACCCGCAAACTCTCAGCGCAGGTACTCCTAAAAGCTCTAGGTTTGTCAGACAACGAAATCTTTGACGCCTTACGCCACCCAGAATATTTCCAAAAAACCATCGAAAAAGAAGGGCAATTTTCCGAAGAAGAAGCCCTGATGGAGTTATATCGCAAACTGCGTCCTGGTGAACCACCCACAGTTTTAGGTGGACAACAACTCTTAGACTCTCGTTTCTTTGACCCAAAACGTTATGACTTGGGTAGGGTTGGACGCTACAAGCTAAACAAAAAATTACGCCTTTCTGTCCCAGATACCATGCGGGTGTTGACTGCTGGGGATATTTTGGCAGCCGTGGATTACCTGATTAACCTAGAATATGACATCGGTAATATCGATGACATTGACCACTTAGGCAACCGTCGGGTGAGAAGTGTCGGCGAATTGCTGCAAAACCAAGTGCGGGTAGGCTTAAACCGTCTAGAAAGAATTATTCGGGAACGGATGACTGTATCCGATGCCGAAGTTCTGACACCAGCTTCCTTGGTGAACCCCAAACCGCTGGTAGCAGCAATTAAAGAATTCTTTGGTTCTAGCCAGTTAAGTCAGTTCATGGATCAAACCAATCCTTTAGCCGAACTGACCCACAAACGCCGTCTCAGCGCTCTTGGTCCTGGTGGTTTAACCCGCGAACGCGCCGGATTTGCCGTCCGGGATATTCATCCTAGTCACTACGGGCGTATTTGTCCCATTGAGACACCAGAAGGACCCAACGCCGGGTTGATTGGCTCCTTGGCAACCCATGCGCGAGTTAACTTGTATGGGTTCTTAGAAACGCCATTTAGACCTGTAGAAAATGGGCTGGTTCGGTTTGACCTGCCTCCGGCCTACATGACAGCCGATGAAGAAGATGACCTGCGGGTTGCTCCTGGGGATATTCCTGTAGATGATGAAGGCCACATTATTGGTCCACAAGTGCCAGTACGCTATCGTCAGGAATTCTCTACTACAACGCCAGAGCAAGTAGACTATGTAGCCGTGTCTCCGGTACAGATTGTGTCTGTGGCGACCAGTATGATTCCCTTCTTGGAGCATGATGACGCTAACCGAGCGCTCATGGGGTCAAACATGCAACGGCAAGCAGTACCCCTACTCAAGCCAGAGCGTCCTTTGGTGGGCACAGGTTTGGAAGCTCAAGGAGCAAGAGACTCTGGGATGGTAATTGTATCACGTACTGATGGCGATGTCACCTATGTGGATGCCACAGAAATTCGTGTCCGTCCTAAACCCAATACCTCAGAAATTAAATACACCCTTTCCAAGTACCAACGCTCAAACCAAGATACTTGTTTAAATCAGAAACCCCTCGTCCGCATTGGGGAAAAAGTAGTCGCGGGTCAGGTACTAGCTGATGGTTCCTCCACCGAAGGTGGTGAATTGGCCTTGGGACAAAATATCGTCGTTGCTTACATGCCTTGGGAAGGCTACAACTACGAAGACGCAATTTTAATTTCCGAAAGACTGGTGCAGGATGATGTTTACACCTCAATTCACATTGAAAAATATGAAATTGAAGCTAGACAGACGAAACTAGGGCCAGAAGAAATCACCAGAGAAATTCCCAACGTCGGGGAAGATGCCTTGCGTCAGTTAGATGAACAGGGAATCATCCGCATTGGGGCATGGGTAGAAGCTGGGGATATCTTGGTAGGAAAAGTTACACCAAAAGGTGAATCTGACCAACCGCCAGAAGAAAAACTGTTGCGTGCCATTTTCGGTGAAAAAGCCCGAGATGTGCGAGACAATTCCTTGCGAGTTCCCAACGGTGAAAAAGGTCGCGTAGTTGACGTGCGCTTGTTTACCCGCGAACAAGGCGATGAACTACCACCAGGAGCCAACATGGTAGTCCGGGTGTATGTTGCCCAAAAACGCAAAATCCAAGTTGGCGACAAAATGGCAGGACGCCACGGTAATAAAGGGATTATTTCTCGGATTTTGCCAGCGGAAGATATGCCTTATTTGCCCGATGGTTCGCCAGTAGACATCGTACTTAACCCCTTGGGTGTACCCAGTCGGATGAACGTCGGACAAGTATTTGAATGCCTCTTGGGTTGGGCTGGTCAAACCTTGGGAGTACGATTTAAGATTACTCCCTTTGACGAAATGTACGGTGAAGAGTCATCTCGGCGAATTGTGCATGGCAAATTGCAAGAAGCACGAGACGAAACAGGGAAAGATTGGGTATATAACCCAGATAATCCAGGCAAAATCATGGTGTATGACGGTCGTACAGGCGAACCCTTTGACCGGGCAATTACCATCGGTGTGGCTTACATGCTGAAGCTGGTGCATTTGGTGGATGATAAGATCCACGCCCGTTCAACAGGTCCATACTCACTGGTGACTCAGCAACCTTTGGGTGGTAAAGCCCAACAAGGTGGTCAGCGGTTTGGAGAAATGGAAGTGTGGGCATTGGAAGCCTTTGGTGCAGCTTACACCTTACAGGAATTGCTGACAGTTAAATCAGACGATATGCAAGGACGGAATGAAGCGTTAAATGCGATCGTTAAAGGTAAAGCAATTCCCCGACCAGGAACACCAGAGTCCTTTAAGGTGCTAATGCGCGAGTTGCAATCATTGGGGTTAGACATTGCCGTACACAAGGTTGAAACCCAAGCAGACGGCAGTTCCCTAGATGTGGAAGTCGATTTGATGGCAGACCAATCAGCCCGTCGCACACCTCCTCGACCGACCTATGAATCTCTTTCCCGCGAATCACTGGAAGATGACGAATAAGGAGTGCTGAGTGCTGAGTGCTGAGTATTAAAAACTCAGTAATTGGCATTTAGCACTTGGATCTTTCTTAATTCAAACCTTAAAACTAAATATACTCAAAACTCAAAACTCATAACTCGGAACTCAGCACTTAAGTATGAGACCTGCCCAAACGAATCAGTTTGACTACGTAAAAATCGGCTTGGCTTCCCCCGAACGCATTCGTCAGTGGGGCGAGAGAACATTGCCCAACGGTCAAGTAGTCGGTGAAGTCACCAAGCCAGAAACGATTAATTACCGAACTCTGAAGCCAGAGATGGATGGCTTGTTCTGTGAGCGGATCTTTGGGCCTGCGAAAGATTGGGAGTGCCATTGTGGCAAGTATAAAAGAGTTCGTCATAGAGGTATTGTCTGTGAGCGCTGTGGTGTAGAAGTCACGGAGTCGCGGGTGCGTCGCCACCGTATGGGCTATATTAAACTCGCCGCACCAGTAGCTCACGTCTGGTATCTCAAAGGCATTCCTAGCTATATTTCGATCCTGTTGGATATGCCTTTGCGGGATGTCGAGCAGATTGTCTATTTCAACTCTTATGTTGTCCTAAGTCCAGGTAATGCCGAAACTTTAACTTACAAACAGCTACTGAGTGAAGACCAGTGGCTGGAAATTGAAGACCAAATTTATAGTGAAGATTCTCTGCTGCAAGGCGTAGAGGTAGGTATTGGTGCTGAAGCACTGTTGCGCTTGCTTGCCGATATTAATTTAGAACAAGAAGCCGAAAGCCTACGGGAAGAAATTGGCAACGCCAAGGGACAAAAGAGAGCCAAGCTAATTAAGCGACTGCGGGTGATTGACAACTTTATCGCTACTGGTTCAAAACCAGAGTGGATGGTAATGGCAGTCATTCCCGTGATTCCTCCCGACTTGCGCCCAATGGTGCAACTAGATGGCGGACGCTTTGCTACCAGCGATTTGAATGATTTATATCGGCGGGTAATTAACCGCAACAATCGTTTGGCACGCTTACAAGAAATTTTGGCGCCAGAGATTATTGTGCGGAACGAAAAGCGGATGCTGCAAGAAGCAGTGGATGCTTTGATTGACAATGGTCGTCGGGGACGGACTGTGGTAGGGGCAAATAACCGACCACTGAAATCTTTATCCGACATTATTGAGGGTAAGCAAGGACGTTTTAGACAAAACTTGTTAGGTAAACGGGTTGATTACTCTGGACGTTCGGTTATTGTTGTCGGACCAAAGCTGAAAATTCACCAGTGCGGTTTGCCTAGAGAAATGGCGATCGAGTTATTTCAACCATTTGTGATTAACCGCCTAATTCGTAGTGGCATGGTGAATAACATCAAAGCTGCGAAAAAGCTGATATCCCGCAATGATCCCAGTGTTTGGGATGTCCTAGAAGAGGTGATTGAAGGACACCCGGTGATGCTAAACCGGGCACCGACGTTGCACCGTTTGGGTATTCAGTCTTTTGAACCGATTTTAGTAGAAGGTAGAGCGATTCAACTGCATCCTCTGGTGTGTCCAGCGTTTAACGCCGACTTTGACGGCGACCAAATGGCGGTACACGTGCCTTTGTCATTAGAAAGTCAGGCTGAAGCGCGCTTGCTGATGTTGGCTTCTAACAATATTTTGTCACCAGCCACAGGTAAACCCATTATCACGCCTAGCCAAGATATGGTATTGGGAGCATATTACTTAACAGCAGAAAATCCTGGTGCGACAAAAGGCGCAGGAAAGTACTTTTCTTCGCTAGAGGATGTAATTATGGCTTTTCAGCAAGATCAAATTGACTTGCACGCTTATATTTACGTAAGGTTTGACGGTGAAATAGAATCAGACCAACCGGATACAGAACCCGTGAAAGTGACGGAAAACGAGGATGGTACCCGCACATTACTCTATAAGTTCCGTCGAGTCAGACAAGACGCTAAGGGCAATGTACTTTCTCAGTATATATACACAACTCCGGGTCGCGTTATTTACAACAATGCCATTCAAGAAGCACTAGCAAGTTAATTAGTAATTTCTAATGACGCTCGCGGACTCGCTCTAAGCGAAGCCATGCCGTTCGCGTTAGCGTCTCTGAAAGAGAAGGCTTTACGCTGCGCTAACGTAATTCGTAATTAATCCTTCAATTACGAATTACGAATTATTAATTTAGGACTAATGATTAATGACTAACGAAAAAATGATTTTTCGGAATCGCGTGGTTGACAAAGGTCAACTAAGAAATTTAATTTCTTGGGCTTTTACGAATTATGGTACAGCGCGAACCGCAGTGATGGCGGACAAATTGAAAGATTTGGGTTTTCGCTACGCTACCAAGGCAGGGGTTTCAATCAGTGTAGATGACTTGATGGTGCCACCAACCAAGCGATTGCTCCTTGAAGCAGCAGAAGAAGAAATTCGGGCAACGGAGCAACGTTACCAACGGGGAGAAATCACTGAAGTAGAACGGTTCCAAAAGGTAATTGATACCTGGAATAGTACTAGTGAAGCCCTCAAAGATGAAGTAGTCGTCCACTTCAAGAAGACTAATCCCCTGAACTCTGTTTACATGATGGCGTTCTCTGGGGCGCGTGGTAACATCTCCCAAGTCCGGCAATTGGTAGGAATGCGGGGACTGATGGCAGATCCCCAAGGAGAAATTATCGATTTACCCATCAAAACCAATTTCCGTGAAGGATTGACTGTAACGGAATACATTATTTCGTCTTACGGTGCGAGAAAAGGATTGGTAGATACCGCCTTAAGAACGGCTGACTCTGGTTATCTCACCCGGCGTTTGGTGGACGTATCCCAGGATGTAATTATTCGGGAATTTGACTGCGGCACTACCAGAGGAATTCCCATTCGCCCAATGACAGAAGGTGCGAAAACCTTGATCCCTCTGGGAACCCGCTTGATGGGACGGGTAATTGGCGAAGATGTGGTGCATCCGGTGACAAAAGAAGTCATTGCACCACGCAATACTCCAGTTTCTGAGGACTTAGCGAAGAAGATTGAAAAATCTGGGGTAGGAGAAGTTGTACTGCGATCGCCCCTAACTTGTGAAGCAGCACGTTCTGTTTGTCAACACTGCTACGGTTGGAGTCTAGCCCACGCCAAGATGGTGGACTTAGGCGAGGCTGTGGGGATTATTGCTGCTCAAAGTATCGGCGAACCTGGTACCCAGTTAACCATGCGGACATTTCACACAGGTGGGGTGTTTACTGGGGAAGTGGCGCAACAAGTTCGTTCTAAAATCGATGGAACTGTCAAGCTTCCCCGGAAACTGAAGACCAGAACATATCGTACCCGCCACGGGGAAGATGCCCTCTATGTTGAGGCTAATGGCATCATGCTTTTGGAGCCAACAAAAGTAGGTGATGTCACCCCAGACAACCAAGAGGTTCATCTGACTCAAGGTTCAACATTATATGTATTTGATGGAAATAAGGTAAAACAAGGACAGTTGTTGGCAGAGGTTGCCCTTGGTGGGCGGACAACTCGGACTAATACAGAAAAAGCCGTTAAAGATGTTGCCTCTGATTTAGCAGGGGAAGTGCAATTTGCTGAAGTAGTCCCAGAACAAAAAACCGATCGCCAAGGTAACACCACAACCACAGCCGCACGGGGTGGCTTGATTTGGATTTTGTCTGGGGAAGTTTACAACTTGCCACCAGGTGCAGAATTGGTGGTGAAAAATGGTGATGCGATCGCCTCCAACGGAGTTTTAGCAGAAACCAAGTTAACCACTTTACACGGTGGTGTGGTGCGCTTACCCGAAGCTAACCCAGGTAAGAGTACCAGGGAAATTGAGATTATCACTGCTTCTGTGGTCTTAGACCAAGCAACAGTCACAGTCCAAAGTTCCCAAGGTCGCAATAACTACCTAGTATCAACTGGCAACAACCAGGTATTTAACCTCCGGGCTACACCAGGCACAAAAGTACAAAATGGTCAAGTGGTAGCTGAGTTAATTGACGATCGCTATCGCACAACCACCGGTGGATTCTTGAAATTCGCAGGGGTGGAAGTCCAGAAAAAAGGCAAAGCCAAGCTGGGTTACGAAGTTGTCCAGGGCGGTACACTGTTGTGGATTCCCGAAGAAAGCCACGAAGTTAATAAAGATATCTCGTTACTTTTGGTAGAAGACGGGCAGTTTGTAGAAGCTGGTACCGAAGTTGTGAAGGATATCTTCTGCCAAAACAGTGGCGTCATCGAAGTTACCCAGAAAAACGACATCCTGCGGGAAGTCGTGGTGAAACCAGGGGAACTGCTGATGGTGGACGATCCCGAATCAGTTATGGGACGGGATAACACCTTTATCCAACCAGGCGAGGAATTCCAAGGCAGGGTAGCCACAGAGTTACGCTATATCCAATATGTGGAGACACCAGAAGGACCTGCCCTGTTAAGTCGTCCGGTAGTCGAGTTTGCCGTACCAAACAATCCCGATGTGCCATCAACGACATCGGTCAGTCAACAAACTGGGCGTTCCATTGAGTTGCGGGCAGTGCAACGACTGCCTTACAAAGATTCCGAACGCGTGAAATCTGTGGAAGGTGTGGAACTGCTACGAACCCAGCTAGTGTTGGAGATTGAGCAAGAAGGCGAACAAGACCACAACGCTTCGCCCCTAGCAGCAGATATTGAATTGGTACAGGATACTGAAGACCCAGAAGTTCAGCGCTTGCAACTGGTGATTTTGGAGTCCTTAGTAATTCGTCGAGACATTACCGCCGATGCTACCCAAGGTAGTACCCAGACAACACTGGAAGTACAAGATGGACTAAGCATCGCCCCTGGTTCTGTGGTGGCACGTACCCAAATCTTGTCTAAAGAAGGTGGGATAGTCCGGGGTGTCCAAAAGGGAACCGAAAATGTCCGCCGATGCTTAGTGTTGCGTGATACTGATATGATAACGCTGAATACTACTAGTCAACCGAAAGTAAAGGCGGGTGACTTGCTGGTAGAAGGTACAGAAGTTGCTGCCGGAGTATTTAGTGAAGAATCTGGGCAAGTAATGAATGTGAAAAAGTTAGGAGTTAACAGTGAGGAGTTAAAAGGTAATTCCGAAACTTCTAACTCCTCACTCCAAACTCAGAACTACGCTATTACTATCCGCGTTGGTCGCCCCTACCGAGTCAGCCCTGGTGCTGTGTTGCAGATAGAAGATGGTGATTTGGTACAACGGGGTGATAACTTAGTGTTGTTGGTGTTTGAACGCGCCAAAACCGGAGACATCATTCAAGGTTTGCCCCGGATTGAAGAACTGCTCGAAGCTCGTAAACCGAAAGAAGCCTGTATTTTATGTCGGCGGGCGGGAGAAGTTAAAGTAGTTTACGGCGACGGTGATGAAGCGATCGCCATTAAGGTCGTAGAATCCAATGGCGTAGTTACAGATTATCCTCTAGGCCCTGGACAAAATTTAATTGTCCCAGATGGTTCTCATGTGTTAGCCGGACAACCGTTAACTGATGGTCCATCCAATCCCCACGAAATTTTGGAAATCTTCTTTAGCCTGGGTTCGGAAGACGGAATTTATGCTTGTGCTAGCCATGCTTTGCAGAAGGTACAGTCATTTTTGGTGAATGAAGTACAAATGGTGTATCAGTCTCAAGGGATTGATATTTCCGACAAGCACATTGAAGTCATTGTTCGCCAGATGACCAACAAAGTCCGGATTGATGATGGTGGTGACACCACAATGCTTCCTGGAGAATTGGTGGAACTGCGCCAAGTTGAGCAGGTGAACGAAGCCATGTCAATTACAGGTGGTGCAAAGGCACAGTATACCCCAGTATTGTTGGGTATCACCAAAGCATCCTTGAACACCGACAGCTTTATTTCCGCTGCATCCTTCCAAGAGACCACACGGGTATTAACCGAAGCAGCTATCGAAGGTAAATCTGACTGGCTGCGGGGATTAAAAGAAAACGTGATTATCGGGCGATTGATTCCGGCTGGTACTGGTTACAACACTTATGAAGAAACCAGTGCGATCGATGACTATGCTGCTGATATTACCAGTAGTGTCTTAGATGAAGTTGACGATCCCCTGGATATGGTCTTAGATGACCGCACTGCTCGCACCTATAATTTAGATTCTCCTACCCTTGGAGTTGGAGACTCTAGCTATGGTAACAGACGTGCAGAAAGGTCAGTTTTAGATGAGGAGGATGATTTAATCGCTGATGAAGTAGCAGCAGATGAAGAGGATTACGAAGAAGACGACGAAGACGACGAAGACGATTTTGATGAAGAATAAAAAGTAGAGACGCGATTAATCGCGTCTGTATAAAAATAAAAAGGCAAAAGAAGATTTTCTTTTGCCTTTTTATTTGCTTTCAAGAAATAGATGTAGTTAGGGACTTCCTTTATTACTTAACAGGGACACGACATCAAAGTAATCGGTAAATGATTAAGCTGTTACGCATTTAATTTTTACATTTACCTGATGCCTGTTAACCATTAACCGTCAAAATTCAACGACCATCAAGAGTGTTTATATACTTTAAACACGCATCAGCTTATTCAGTCTTAAATCAACGTGCGCCTCCAGAAGAAGCCAATTAATATTAGTCTGAATAATTAAGTTGTTGGCTGCTGGTCGTCAACATAAAACAATTCAAATTTGGGATATATTCACTGGTCAATTACTTCATGATTCTTAATCATGCTAGCTTACTTTTGTGGCTGACAGAAGTACCATAATCCAATAGGCTGATCTTAAAGTGGTGATTTTTCACAAAGCTCAACTAGTGAAAAAGGTAGGCTTTGTTCCTCAGTATTTGGGGATAGCCATGTACAAAATATTGCCTACTATCTATCATCACTGAGTTGTTAATTAGTACCTATAGAGAAAATGCCCCTTAAAATAGTCCATAACTTTGATGCCAGTTTTACTCTCGAACCACAAGCTCAAGAAAGTCTATTCCAATTATTAACGAGTGAAGCTTTTTTAAACCAGATATGCCAGCAATTACAGTGTGAAAAAGTTGAATTTACAGAGTTACTTTTCCAGCCAGTTCCTTATAGCTTAACTACTACCAAGGGAATGCCGACAGAATTTGAAAAGTACCATCAATCTGAGGAATATGCGATCATCAACGTACCACCGAATTTCATGTTTACAGCTAAGATATTTAAACCTAGTCGCCTCTGTGCAATTTACCAGAGACTTTGAAGAATAATTTCATGTAGAAGCGCAGCAAGGAGATATAAGAGAAATTTTAATTAATAAATTAGGATTGCTCGATAAAATCTCAAATAAAAAGGCAATAGCAAGTTTTAGATTTGATTTATGACTACTGAAACAAATACTTCTGCTTTAGTAAGCTTAGAATACACTCCTTACATTGGCGATCGCGGTCAACTCCCCGAACAATTTCAAGGTAAAATCGGCGTATATGCTATCTTCAACCAAGAAAAAGTTCTGCAATTTGTGGGATATTCGCGTGATGTTTATCTCAGCCTCAAGCAGCATTTAGTACGTCAACCACAGCAATGTTATTGGGTGAAAGTTCAAACTATTGAACGCCCCAGTCGCACAGTTTTAGAAAATATTGAAAATGCTTGGATTACGGAAAATGGTAGTGTGCCAGTAGGAAATGGAGATAACAAACAAAAATGGATCGATCCCATTGATGTCAAAGTGCTAATGACACCTGAAGAACAGGCAAAGTATCATAATCCAGCAAATGATGAATTAGCACAAATAAAAATTATTAAAAACGTGGCACGACGAGTAGAAGTAGAAATTTCTCAAGAATTAGAAGCGCGTGGTTTGCAATTAGAAATTCGCTTTAATCCTAAATTGAAAGAACAAGGTTTACTCGATTTGAAATGAAGGTAGTTTTGGGAAAACTATCTTATGAATATCGCTGGTAATCTCTCATGACAACACAGCTACTGAACGATCGCTATCAAGTTATCCGCACATTGGGGGCTGGTGGGTTTGGTCAAACCTATCTAGCAGAAGATACCTATATGCCTTCAAAGCGCCGTTGTGTGGTTAAACAGCTAAGACCGAT
The DNA here is from genome assembly GCF_043099735.1 of Nostoc sp. C117. NCBI lineage: Bacteria > Bacillati > Cyanobacteriota > Cyanophyceae > Nostocales > Nostocaceae > Nostoc > Nostoc sp. C117. The sequence continues at coordinate 6,152,555 of NZ_CP170991.1, read as the reverse complement.
TCACAACAACCCTCAAGTTTACCAAATAGTCCAAGAGAGGTTTCAACGGGAAGCAGCTATTTTAGAAGAGCTAGGTGGCGCAAATGACCAGATTCCAGCGTTATACGCTTACTTTTCTTCAGGCGGGGAATTTTATTTAGTTCAGGAGTGGATTGAAGGTGATACCCTAACTACAAAAATCCAAAAGCAGGGGCTATTTAGTGAAGCCGCTGCTCAGGAATTATTCATGAATCTCCTACCCGTCTTGGATTACGTCCACTCTAAAAATATTGTTCATCGGGATATCAAACCGGATAACATCATTGTGCGTCAGCGTGACGGTAAAGCTGTGCTAATTGATTTTGGTGCGGTGCGGGAATCAATGGGAACTGTAGTGAATTCTCAAGGCAATCCTACCAGTTCTATTGTGATTGGTACGCCTGGATATATGCCCAGCGAACAAGCCGCAGGTAGACCAGTGTATTCGAGTGATTTATACAGTTTGGGAATGACAGTAATTTATTTGCTGACTGGAAGAGTAGCCCAACAACTAGAGACAGATTCCCAGACGGGTGAAATTGTCTGGCGACAATATGCCAGTCATATTAGCCCAATCATGGCAGGAATAATCGATCGCGCTATCGCTTATCATCCACGCGATCGCTATCCTACAGCTAGAGCAATGCTAGATGCTTTGCAGAACATAGCAAATCCAATTCCCCCAACTCAACCAATTTTTACTGAACCAACTGTAGTATCCGCACCACCACCGCAAATAGCCCATGTTAACCCACAGCCAAACCCTCAAAGTAATCAGCCAAATCGTATTCTGATTGGTAGTTTCGTTGCAGGTGGGTTAATTGCTGCATATCTGATTATTAATCAGTTTTTACCAAAATATTCTCAACCCATAGCAGAGAAGACGATATTACCTTCAGAAACACCCTCAACTGTACCAAGCCCGGTGATAGAAACTCCGACATCTACACCAACTACTTCATCTATTCCTACTCAATCTACACCTTCTCCAAGTCCATTAATAACGCCAGATACCACTACATCTGTCAACAATTATTCTTGGCTTTCCTCTAGACCTGTAACTGATGCAGATTTGGATGGTAAAAATGGTTTTGAACTAGATATTATGCGAAATTCCATATTTGCTAGTCACGGACGCCGTTTTGAGACACCTGCATTCCAAGATTACTTTGATAAACAACCTTGGTATCGTCCTATATATTTACCAGAAAAATTTCCGTCTAATTTGCTATCAAAATTAGAGCAACGAAATGTAGATTATATCAGCAAATATCAAGATAGTTACGGCTTGAGATATATTAAGAAATAAAGGGGCATTGGCTATGGGATAAAGGAGATGAGAAAGTAAGAGAAGAAAAACTATTGATTCATTTACCAATGCCCCATGCCCTATGCCCCATTCCTAATGCCCAATATTAGTTTGAACTTATCAAACGATTTTCTGCTACTTATTAAATAATATCTGTGTTGGCTTGTGTATTATCTTGCACAGAGTACTGAATATTCAGTACTCTAAAATCTAAAGATAGTAGGGGCTAATTCTAGGGAAGTGTATATGGAGCAAAGGCAAAACTGTATTTTTGTTCCTAAAAGTACATCTATAGATACTAGTCAGTTTTAGAACCAGGCATTTATATTTATGTATATAGAATTACTATTGACGAGATTAGTAATCCATAAGTTAAAGAAATGCCATTTTTATATTTTCTTTGTTATTTTGTATTTAACGGGACAGTTCTTGAACATTTGGTGGGTTTAAATAACAATTAATTAAGCTATTTCACCCCAAAGATGCATGTAAATACTTTGGATTCTGCTTATTTTGCTTCGATTTACAAGTAGAATGCAAATTGCCCAGACAAATTACATGGCAATATTCCCAACCGAGAAATAGTCCATCTACACAAGGAAAACCTTGCTCAAAACCATGCTTAAAACCAATAATCGGCGTATTTTTCTACCTGCTTTTATTAGCCCTTTACAAGAAAATAATCAAGCAGTTAGTGACAAACAATTTGTTCAGCCCAAATTAGATTTATTGCAACCATTACGTCAACGGCTTGACAAAATCGAAATTCAGAATCGTAAATTAGCTAGATTTATCGCTAAACTGATTCCTGCCCAGTGCCCATTTGAGCGTGATATCATGCTTTTTGGTCGCAAAATAGGTCATATTCCGCCAATGTGCAAGCTCAATCCACTTTATAACGAACTTGTGTACTTGCGTTTTCGCGCTTTGTGTTATCTAGTAGATCAATGTGGAGAGGATATTCAATCCTACTGCTGAAGATAACTATAGCAAATACAGTATGGAAATTAAAATTGAGCATCAACCCAGTCAACAACGTCTCGAAGAATTGGGTGTCTATAAATGGGCAATTTGGAAAAAAGAAGTTTCTAGATTCCCTTGGACTTATGATTCTCAAGAAACTTGCTACTTTTTAGAAGGTAATGTAGTTGTTACTCCTGATGGTGGACAGCCAGTGCAGGTGGGTGAAGGAGATTTGGTAATTTTTCCCCCTGGCATGTCTTGTATATGGGAAATTAAAAGTAACGTGAAAAAACATTATTACTTTGATTGATCGATAGCATAAGATTGATCCCCATAGTTTTATTGATGATCCATAAAGGCAACATCTCATAAATCAATCCTACATTATTTCTGATAAATAAGATCCCCGATTTTTCCAAAAAGTCGGGGATCTTATAGCTTGCGATCGCTCTGTGGTCGATCGCATTCATAATCGTGTTAGTGGGATGGGGTTTCTAAAAGATATTCCATAGCAAAAAAGGTTTGATCCCACTCAATTTTATTGAGGAAAATCATCAAATATGATACTACATTTAAGTACTTGGCAAGAAGTAGAAGCTTATTTACAGCAGTCAAAGGGTATTATTTTTCCTATTGGTTCTACAGAACAACATGGACCAACGGGGTTAATTGGTACTGATGCGATTTGTGCAGAAGCGATCGCCCGTGGTGTAGCTGATGCAACTGGAGCGATCGTTGCTCCTACAATCAATGTGGGAATGGCACTGCATCATACTGCTTTCCCTGGCTCAATCAGTCTGCGTCCCAGCACTTTAATTCAAGTGGTGCGAGATTATGTAACTTGTTTAGCTAAAGCTGGTTTTAGCAAGTTTTACTTTATTAACGGACATGGCGGGAATATCGCCACCCTGAAAGCAGCTTTTTCAGAAACTTACGCCCATTTAGAAGATTTGCAGATTGCCAATGCCCAACAGGTGCAATGTCAAGTGGCAAACTGGTTTATGTGCGGTTCAGTATATAAGCTAGCTAAAGAATTATATGGGGATCAAGAAGGTTCTCATGCAACGCCAAGTGAAGTAGCCCTTACCCAGTATGTTTATCCAGAGGCGATTAAGCAAGCACACCTTTCACCAGAAGTTGCAAGGGGACATCGGATTTATAGTGCAGCTGACTTTCGAGTGCGTTATCCAGATGGACGTATGGGATCAAATCCGGCTTTAGCAACGCCTGAACATGGTAAGCAATTTTATGACTTGGCGGTGAAAGAACTTAGCAGCGGGTATTTGGAATTTGTGAACGCAAAATAAATACTCCAAACTGCCCAAGTTCAATCCTCGTTTTGCTGGAACTGGTTCAATAACCAAGCTCCAACTTGAAATTGATTCATTTCATGTCCAACCATTCTGGATGCAAACTGACAGCACAGCAGTCCATTGCGATCGCACTAAGCTAGATGTTAAAACCTTTTGTGTATTGACTTATACGCAAATTCCCTCATCGCTACGGCGAGCGCACACATTCAACCCTCTTCAAAATGCACCACAACCAGGTTAAGCTGAATTAAAGTAGCAATTGATTGCGCTTTTTAATAAATATGCAAATCTCTGTTCTTGTCAAATTTTAATTTTTTTTGCTTGAGAAACCCGGAATGCTAGACCAAATTTTTGATTACCTCGACTTTCATTTCAGCGTTGAAGCCCCAATAGTTCTGCTGATCCTAGTGGTTTTAGAGGCACTGTTATCTGCCGACAACGCCATCGCTCTGGCTGCGATCGCTCGGGGACTGGATGACAAAGAACTTGAGCGTAGAGCTTTGAACTTTGGTTTAGTAGTTGCCTATGTGCTGCGAATCACTCTGATTCTCACTGCCACTTGGGTGCAACAATTCTGGCAATTTGAATTATTGGGCGCTGTTTATTTGCTGTGGTTGGTATTTCAACACTTTACCTCGGAAGAAGCCAAAGACGATCGCCATCACGGGCCTCGTTTTAATTCATTGTTGCAAGCCATACCTGTGATTGCCTTTACAGATTTAGCATTTTCGTTGGATAGCGTAACAACTGCGATCGCAGTTTCTCAAGAAAAATGGCTAGTACTAACAGGTGCAACAATTGGGATTATTACGCTCCGATTTATGGCGGGATTATTTATCCGTTGGCTAGACGAATATGAAAACCTCGAAGATGCAGGCTATGTAACTGTAGCGTTTGTGGGCTTGCGACTGTTCTTAAAAGTGGTGAATGATAGTTTAGTCCCACCAGAATGGGTAATGATTACTGCCATCTTCCTGATTTTAGGCTGGGGATTTTCCAAGCGTGTGAGTACTGAATTACCCCAGGTAGAACTACCCCAACCAGAACCAGAAAAGACTGAAGTACCGAAGTAAATAGAGCAGGAAGGGAGTGGGAGCCAGAAGGCAAGGAGATAAACAAAACTCCTAACTCAACACTCAACACTCCTAATGTCTTACTCGTGCAACCAAGGTGTTAAATGCGGTTGCCAATTGACTAATTCTTCATCTTTAAACCACAGGGCTATTTCCTGTTGTGCTGTTTCTGGCGCATCGGAACCGTGGATTAGGTTGCGGCCAATATTAATACCAAAATCGCCTCGAATGGTTCCAGGTTCGGCAGTTAAGGGGTTTGTTGCACCAATGATTTTTCTCGCAGCAGCAATTACGCCATCTCCTTCCCACACCATCGCTACTACAGGTGCAGAAGTGATAAATTCAACTAGTCCAGCAAAAAAGGGACGTTCTCGGTGAACACCATAGTGTTGTTCAGCCAATTCCCGACTGACTTTCAGGAACTTCAAACCAACGAGGGTAAAACCTTTGCTTTCAAAGCGACGGATAATTTCCCCTACCAATTGACGCTGTACACCATCAGGCTTAATTGCTAAAAATGTGCGCTCCATTGCTATCTCCCAAAACTTAATAAAATTTTTATCTAGTCAATTGTCCTTTGTCTGTTGTCCTTTGTCCAAGGGTTCTGCACTAATGACTAATGACCAATGACTAATGACTAATGACACATGACTCTTGACCAATCAGAGTTTATCTCAGAAATTATCTTTGGGTGCATATCGGTTCTCAAACGAATGCGCTAAATTGTTAATTCGTGGGTGATACACAGAGGTTAGGAAGAAATGGGTGTTGAATCAACGGCTACATCTGACGAGGTGGTACTGGTACCGTCTAATGGACAAAAATCTGAAGTGAAAAATCATAAGCAAAAAAAACTGTTAGCACCTAGTACTACCGCAGGAGATTTACCTCGCTCCTGGAAAATTGAGGATAGCGAAGCGCTGTACCGTATTGAAGGTTGGGGACAACCTTATTTTTCGATTAGCGCTGCTGGTCATGTGACTGTGGCACCTAAGGGCGATCGCGGGGGTTCTCTGGACTTGTTTGAATTAGTCAATTCCTTGAAGCAACGCAACTTGGGATTACCTATGTTGATTCGCTTTTCTGATATTTTGGAAGACCGAATTGAGCGGTTGAACGCTTGTTTTGCCAAGGCGATCGCCCGTTACAACTATCCTGGTGTCTATCGTGGCGTGTTTCCTGTCAAGTGTAACCAAGAACGACATTTGATTGAAGATTTGGTGAGATTTGGCAAGCCCCATCAATTTGGTTTGGAAGCCGGTTCCAAGCCAGAATTAATGATTGCTCTGGCTGTCTTGGATACACCAGGAGCATTGCTCGTTTGCAATGGCTACAAAGACCGAGAATACATCGAAACAGCAATGTTAGCCCAAAGACTAGGGCAAACACCAATTATTGTCTTAGAACAGATTGAAGAGGTGGATTTGGTAATTGATGCCAATCGCCAGTTAGGTATTAAACCTATTTTGGGGGTTCGTGCCAAACTCAGTACCCAAGGTATGGGACGTTGGGGAGCTTCCAGTGGCGATCGCGCTAAATTTGGTTTGACTATGCCTGAGGTCATTGAGGCTGTTGACAAGCTTCGCGAAGCTAACCTGCTCGATTCTTTGCAGTTGATGCACTTCCACATCGGCTCACAAATCTCTGCCATTAATGTGATTAAAGATGCCATCCAGGAAGCCAGCCGCATTTATGTAGAATTGGCAATGCTAGGGGCAGACATGAAATACCTTGATGTCGGTGGTGGCTTGGGTGTAGATTACGACGGTTCCCAAACCAACTTCTATGCATCGAAAAATTACAACATGCAGAACTATGCTAACGACATCGTGGCAGAGTTAAAAGATACCTGTGCCGAACGGCAAATTACCGTACCAACACTAATTAGTGAAAGTGGCAGAGCGATCGCTTCTCATCAGTCGGTACTCATTTTCGACGTTCTCAGCACCAGTGATGTCCCCCTCGATTCACCAGAACCTCCACAAGATGGAGAATCCCCAATTATTAATTACCTTTGGGAAAGCTATCAATCCATCAACAAAGAAAATTACCAAGAACTATACCACGACGCTGCACAATTCAAAGAAGAAGCTATTAGTCGGTTTAACTTGGGAATTTTACGTCTCAGAGAACGAGCCAAAGCCGAACGACTTTACTGGGCTTGTTGCCAGAAAATTTTAACCATTACCAGACAGCAAGAATACGTACCAGACGAACTGGAAGACCTAGAAAAAATTATGGCTTCCATTTACTACGTCAATATGTCAGTGTTTCAATCGGCACCAGATTGCTGGGCGATCGATCAGCTATTTCCCATCATGCCAATCCACCGTTTGGATGAAGAACCAACGCGGCGGGGAATTTTAGCAGATCTGACCTGCGATAGCGATGGTAAAATAGATCGCTTTATTGACCTGCGGGATGTCAAATCGGTTTTAGAACTCCACTCCTACAAAGCAGGAGAACCCTACTATTTGGGAATGTTCTTGAATGGAGCTTACCAAGAAATTATGGGTAATTTACATAACCTATTTGGCGACACCAACGCTGTTCATATTCAATTGACGCCCAAAGGCTACCAAATTGAACATGTAGTCAAAGGTGACACTATGAGCGAAGTAGTCAGCTACGTTCAATATGACTCTGAAGATATGGTGGAAAATATCCGCCAGCGCTGTGAGAAAGCTTTAGAAGAAAAGCGCATTACTCTAGCAGAATCTCAGCGACTCCTACAAACCTACGAACAAAGTCTCAGAAGATATACGTATCTAAATAGTTAGGATTGGGGATTGGGCGTTAGGAGTGCTGAGTGCTGAGTTAGGAGTTAGGAGTTTTGTTTATCTCCTTGTCCCCTTATCTCCCTCATCTCCCTCATCGCCCCATGCCCCATTCCCTAATTTACACTTGTCCCTAGCAATTCCTCGATCGCTTGTCGCTCAACAGGAGTATGTGATGGTACTGTTTGACGAGCATCAGTAATTAGCCAATCTAAAGCAGCAGCTTGAACATCGATCGCAGCCCCAGTTTTATCAACACAATAACGTCCAAATACTAGCTTATCGACTAAGCGGACACCTGGACCCAAACGTGACCATTCAAAAATGACGCTGTTTTCTACTGTTGCGCCACTACATATCCAACAATTGGGGCCAATCATCGCTGGTCCGACGATTTTTGCTCCGTCTTCTATTCTCGTCATCCCGCCAATGTAAACTGGACCTGTAATATCCACCTTGTCCCAATTTACGGCTACATTTAAGCCGGTGTAAATCCCAGGGGCGACTTCATGACCAGGAATTTGCACATTTTTGATTTCACCCAGTAGTACACCGCGAATCGCCCGCCAATAGTCTGGTACTTTACCAATATCTACCCATTCAAAGTCCATAGGAATGGCGTAGAAAGGAGCTTTTATTTCCACCAATTTGGGGAACAATTGACTACCAATATCGTACTCAACGCCAGAGGGAATATAATTGAATACCTCTGGTTCAAAGATGTAAATACCTGTGTTGATGTTGGTGCTGAGGGCTTCTTCAGTTGAAGGTTTTTCTTGGAAAGCTTTGACACGACCCTCTTCGTCAGTCACAACCACACCATAGCTAGAAACTTCTTCCTTGGGTACAGACTTAGTGATAATGGTAGCGATCGCTCCTTTGGATTTATGCCATTTAACAGCCGCAGTTAAATCCAAGTCAATTAAAGCATCACCACATAAAACTACAAAGGTATCATCGAAAAACGGTGAGAAGTCCTGGATGCGCCGCATCCCTCCAGCTGAACCGATTGCCTCTCCCACCAGTTTACCATCGTCATCAATTTTTCCTTCAAACGAATAGGCAATCTGCACCCCAAACCGCTGACCATCACGGAAATAGTTTTCTATTTCCTCAGCCAAATGACTAACATTGACTAGAATCTGGTCAAATCCATGATGGCGTAACAGTTCCAGCAAGAACTCCATCACTGGCTTTTGCAGTATGGGCATCATTGGCTTGGGCATAGTGTACGTAATCGGACGCACGCGAGTACCCTTGCCAGCTGCGAGAATCATCGCTTTCATAAAAATTTATTCCTCAACCACAAGCCAGTTTACTTTCATCGAGTGATACTTAATCATCAGTTTTATTTCTGCTCTAAGTCATCCCTCTAAACAGGGATAACAGGAATTTCATGGTTATTACAACCATAGGTATACTTAGATGACAAGCGATCGCTTATCTTTTCAATTTACTCGGATTTTGGAATTGAATCAAAAATCTGTCAATTATCTGTAGAGATACTTTTGGCTTCGTTAGTTTATTGGTTGCTCAAAGGGTTTGCAGTTTTTAGCCGAATCTGTAAGTAAACGAACTTTAATTTCATGGTAAAACTCCTCTTGAAGTAGCTCTACTTTGGATTGAGCTGAGAGTAGTAGTAGCGCCCAGAAAACGCTAACTAAGTGACTGTGTTCAGACTCATGTCCAGATCCATTTTCAGATGATTGCCTTGTCTGAATCCACAGATGGACAAGTTGTTCTAAATTCAACCAATTTTGTTCTAAAGATAGCTCTTTTGCCGATAAATTTAATACCTGCTCCAGTTCTCCAGCTACTTCTGTCAAATTTTCTTGGTGAGCTAACTCTAAAGCCTCTCGCATACTTTGAATGCTAGGCTGACGCTTGAGACGGATAGGTTTGCTGACTTTCTGGACAAGTTTGAGCTGGTTTGCCATAATCTGTAATTGCTCGATTAACTCTTGGAGAGTTACTCGACGTTTTGGCGGCGGCATTGCTGCTGGACGACGACGCAATTGCCGTTCTAATGGTAGACGATGACCCTGATGTGATACACCTTCTTCGCTTTCAATTAGAGCATCATCTAATACATCATTTTGCCCATCTTCTACTGTTGCCAATCGCATTAAAGTATTTGCTTTAAATAATACCAGCATTGATGCTGATAAAAAAGCTTGTCCAGATTGAGACAAATCTGCTTCATACCCTTTTCCTATTGCCTCAGGTGCCATTAGTTCTAAGTAACGGTCAATCACCTCAATCACTTGGACATCCCAAGGGTCAATTTCCCCCTGCTGGGCTTGATAAATCAAAAGTGTAATTGTTTCTAACAGCTCGGAAGCGTCCATCAGCAGGTTCTACGTTAATTAATCGTCAGAATTTAGGAGTCAAAGGGCACAGAGGGGCAGAAGGGCGGGGAGACGTTCTTTATCCAAGAGAATAAGGTGATGGAAGAGGATACTAAAACAACAGGGCTTACGGAAGCTTGTCCCCTTGTCCCTTACCTTTTGGTTCAATCAAGGGGTGGCTCATGAGTAATAGTGACTGTTTTTGATACAAAATCACCTGGCTTAGCGTTTTTAATGGCATCAAAAGTGCCTTTAATAGTACCAGCAATGGGAACAGCAACAAGCGTCCCTAACAATCCCGCAATCTCATACCCCATCAAAATAGCAACAAAAATCCAGATCGGGTTCAGTCCGATAAAGTTGCCGAGTAATCTCGGAGCTAATAGATTATCTTTAACCTGCTGCATGAGAACTGCTACCACAGCAACTTGAACTGCTAACCACCAATTTTGCAATAATACTAAAATCGTCACTAGACCAATACCGAGAGACGCTCCAATAAAGGGAATAAGTTCTGAGATACCGATTAGTATGGCAAACAAAAGAGCAAAGGGCACTTTTATGACTAAGAAAATTGGGGTCAGGGTTATTACCATGAATAGTCCCAGTAATAACTGACTAAGGAAAAAGTTTTGGAAATTCAGACGCAAGGATGCGGTGAGGGGATCTGCGATATTAGAGGGCAAAAGATTCGCCAGTCCATACCAGACGCGATCGCCATACAAAAGCATATAAAAAGCCAGCACCACTACTAGCACAAAATCAAATAATCCTGACAGCAGTGTTCCAGCAAATCCCACTGCACCAGAAGCTAGCTGTTGCACTAGATTCTGAATATTGGCATTGATTTGACTGCTTAAAACCCTCAGATCCAAGGGTAAACGTCGTTGCTTGGCGATCGCCTCAAACTGCTCCAGGTTTGCTTGACTGCCAGCTAACCAATCAGGGATCTTATTTAATAATTGGATTGTTTGGTCAATCACCATCGGCACTAGCGTCACGCCTAGGATGACAAAAATCGTTAAAGTGGCAAGCAAAACAATGATCACCGCCTGAGTGCGAGTGATCCGAGCGCGTTCAAAAAACTTAACTGGGTAATTTAGTAAAAAAGCCAGAATTGCTGCAAGGCTCAAAATACTAATTGGATGCTGGAAATAGCGAAAAAGCACGGATAGCAGCCAGACATTAAGAGCGATAAGCGGACCGCTCAGACCATAGGTTAACAAGCGTTTAAGGGAGGCCGAACGGCGCATCTGATGCAATCTCTTTTCAAGGCTCCTGGAGATAAATTGTAAAACTGGTGTTGGCGCTGATCATCATCATAGATATTTTTAACAGAGACATGTATAAACCTATCTGATACCAAGGAAGTAAATCACAATGGACAAAACCATAGCCGATCTTCGCAAAGACTACACATTACAAGGTTTAAGCGAACTTGAAGTTGATATCAATCCTTTTATCCAATTTAAAAAATGGTTCGATCAGGCACTAGCAGCCCAACTTCCCGAACCTAATGCCATGACCATTGCCACTGCTACACCAGATGGTAAGCCCTCAGCCAGAATGGTGCTACTCAAGGATTTTGATGAACGAGGTTTTACCTTCTTCACCAATTACACCAGTCACAAAGGACAAGAACTGGCAGAAAATCCCCAGGCGGCTTTAATTTTCTGGTGGGCAGAACTAGAACGTCAAGTCCGGATTTGTGGGTATGTAGAGAAAGTTTCCGAAACCGAGTCCGATAGATATTTTCACAGCCGCCCTGCCAACAGTCGTTTAGGCGCATGGGTATCGAATCAAAGCGAGGTGATAGAAAGTCGAGAAGTCCTAGAGCAACGCTTAAAAGAGTTTATGAGCAAATATGAAAATGAGGAGATTCCTCGACCCCCTCATTGGGGAGGCTTACGAGTGATCCCCACACAAATTGAGTTTTGGCAAGGACGTCCTAGCCGCTTACACGATCGCTTACTCTATAGTTGTTTAGATAATTGCACTTGGAGAATAGAGCGGTTGTCACCTTAAGGGGATTGGGGATTGGGCATCCCTTCTCTGCGAGACGCTACGCGAACGACTTACCTCGGCTACTTCGGCTACTTCGGCTTCGCGGTAGTTGAGCGTAGTCCAAACTCAGTACAAGTCTCCTCATCTCCCCAGTCCCCAGCGATGCACTAAGCTTGTCGTTGGCGCAGCCTCTCGCAGAGAAGTGTCCCCAATCCCCTTGTCCTCTTACCCCCTTACCACTGGTCGATGAGATTTTGAATTTCTACCCGTGCTTGTGCTAAAGATTTGCTACGGGCATCACCTTCATTCAGGCTATTAGCGTTAATAAATTGAATGTCTGTAAGCCCGATAAAACCAAAAATCGTTCGTAGGTATGGTTCTTGGAAATCGTAGGGAGCGTAAGGAGATGTCGCACTAAAGTCGCTGCCGCGAGCTGTAATGATAACTGCTTTTTTACCCTGGACTAATCCTCTCAAGCCTTGAGCATCCATAGCAAAAGTCCGGTTAGGGCGAACGATTTGGTCGATGTAAGCCTTGAAAGTGGAAGGTATATTGAAGTTATACATTGGCACTCCAAAGACGTAGCGATCGGCTGCCAAAAATTCATTTACTAACTGGTTAGAAATCTTCAGCGCTTCAGTTAATTCTGGGGTATGGGTTTCTGGTGGTGAAAAGGATGCCGCAATCCAAGCTTCATCAACGTGAGGAACTGGGTGATGCCCTAAATCTCGATAGGCGATCGCATCTTCTGGATGCGCTGCCCTCCAAGCACTGACGAATTCTTTAGATAGTTCTCTGGAGTGCGATCGCTCACCACGGGGACTGGAATCAATATGTAGAATGTTTACCACCAAATATCTCCTTAATTGCCTGGGATTAGTGCTTTTGAGTTGAAAATTCAAAGCATTACATTAGATACTAAAAGTAACTACTTACTAAAGTAAAGTAGTTACCATAAAGTAACTATTGGATAATTTTGAGAAATTTGTCGATGTCTGCCTCTAAAAATCCTGATGCTTGCCCAATCAGTATTCTGATGTCCTTACTTTCAGGTCCCTGGACAATGTATATACTGTGGGTGTTGTGTAATAGTGGTCCTACTCGCTTTGGTGCATTGAAGCACTTAGTGGAAGGCATCTCCACCAAAGTTCTGACGGAAAGACTGAGGATGCTGGAGGCAGCAGAGATTATTTATCGCCAATATGAACCAACTGTTCCACCCCAAGTAACTTACGGTCTCACAGAACGGGGTCAGGAATTGATTGAAATCCTTCATCAACTCAATGCACTTGCAGAACGTTGGTATGGCAGCGAACAACGAGAACCTAGCAATCGCAATGTTTAATCGATCGCGTGAATGTAATCTCTAATAAATATAAAAAAACCGATGGACAATGCATCGGCTGAGATGACAAGATCAAACAGATGAATAGTCTACTGTTCTTGAACTGCTGGTGCTTTAGGAGAAAATTGAATTCTCGGATCTGGCATAAAATTGTATCTTAAGTACAATCCTCCCCAGACAAATAGGATAATCAAAAACGCACCAATTCCAAGCGGACTGGGAAGCCAGAAAACAGCTTCTATGTGATTTAGCTCACCCGGCTGGAGTTTCCACACTAGTTGTTTGCCGTTCTTTTCAGGCTCTATTGCAGTTTCAGTTAGTTGAATATTTTTGGCTCCCCAAGGAGTCTTCAAGCTAAATTCCAAATCGAGAATTGAACCTGCATTAGCTAGGACGTTACCTTTGCTGGCAATTAGAGATAGCGATCGCAAATCTAAATCATAAATCAATCGATTTTTTACTAAAAGTAAAAAATTGTTCTGCTCCAAAAGTACATTTGATTCAATTTTCGGCAGTTCTGAATTCGATTCGCTCTGTACAGGCTCAGAGGGTTGATTAGCATGGGAATTAAAAAATTCATTGAACTTTTCTTGCAATTCCCTACCACTACTAAAAGGAATTGTCACAATTATTTCTTCTTTGGAAACTCGCTGCGCTTTACCTTCAAGGTTACGGGCGCGGCGCTCTATGCTATTTAACCATTCATATACAGAATCACCACTAAAGCTAGTTAATTGCTCTCCTAACTTAATATGTTGTACTAGTTCACCACTATTTGAGTTATTAAAGTTAACTCCGACATCATACTTAACACAACCAGATAATAGCAGGGATGTTAACAGCACTAGCCACAAAATAGGATTTTGGATCGGCAAAATCTGGTTGACTCGATTTCGACCAATTCGTGGCGAAAGAAATCTTATCTTTGCTAATACAAAACTAAATGGTCTGATTAACCACAAAAAAATTTGTCCTAAAGTTGAAGAATTCATCACGATAAATCTCCCCCAAAGTCAATTCCATTAAGGTCTGGCAGCTTTAGCTTATTAAACAAGACTTTGAAAAATTTGCCAACAAAGCCAAATCTTATACCTTTGCTAAATCGGCGCTTAACTTACTAGTATAATTAGCTATTTACAACAAATAAATTATTCAATGTTGTCGGCTGGGGCGAGAAGCCAGCCTTTGGCGATGGACGGGGGAGACGCCATGAGTGTTAGTCCAAGCGATCGCCTCCATACATCAAGCACTAAAACCCGGAGGGCGTTTTGTCGCCGAATTTGGTGGTACAGGGAATCTAAAGGCGATCGCCACAGCCTTATCCAGCGCCTTAGAAGCAATTAATACCCCTACACAAGCACTGAATCCGTGGTATTTTACCAGCATTGGTAAATCACGCTACTATAACAGCAAGGCTTTGATGTTATCTATAGCGTCCAATTTGCTCGTCCAACTCCTTTAGCAGAAGCAGGTATGGCAAACTTGGATTCAGATATTCGCCAGCACTTTTTCAAGCAACTTGTCTGGTTGACTTAGATAGTAGCTAGATTTACGCTATACTCTACTATACAGAAGCTTTTAAGTAGTTAAATCTACTACACATTTGCTTGCTGCCGTTGATATAGTGACCAGTACAAACCTCTTTGTTGCAATAATTCTGAGTGAGTACCACGTTCTGCAATCACGCCTTGCTCTAATACTAAAATTAAGTCGGCACGTTTGAGAGGAGCAAAGCGGTGAGCAATCAGAAAGACGGTACGATTAGCAGAAATTTTTTGCAGGTTTTGCAGTACTTGCTGTTCAGTTTCACTATCTAAAGCGCTGGTAGCTTCATCCAAAACTAAAATTGGTGCTTCGGAAAGAAATAACCTTGCTAGGGCAATCCGTTGTCTCTGTCCACCAGATAAAGCTGTACCGCGTTCACCAACATTAGTTTCGTACCCATAGGGTAATTGACTGATAAAGTCATGTGCTACTGCTAATCTTGCGGCTTCGACTACTTGCTCTGCTGTAATATCGGGATTACCGAGAGTGATATTTTCCAAAATAGAACCGTTAAATAAAAAGTCTTCTTGGAGAACTACACTAACTTGTTGTCGCAGTGAGGCTAAATCGGCACTTTTAATATCAAAACCATCAATCAGGATGCGTCCTGATTCAATTTGATAAAGGCGTTGCAATAATTTAGAAAGGGTACTTTTACCAGAACCACTGCGTCCAACAATACCAACAAATTGCCCTGGTTCGGCATTAAAAGATATTCCCCGCAGAACTGCCTCAAAGCCCAGCCGGTAGCGGAAAAACACCTGTTCAAAGGTAATTTGACCTTTCAGGGGTGGTAAAACTAAGCCAGTTCCTAGTTCTGCTTCTGGGGAAACGTTAAGAATATCACCAATGCGATCTACTGAAAGTAGGACTTGTTGGAGGTTTTGCCACAACTGTACTAGGCGCAAAAGCGGGCCTGTGACTCTACCAGATAACATTTGAAAGGCAACAAGCTGTCCAACTGTCAGTTTTTGTTCGATGACTAACTTGGCGCCAAACCAGAGAATCAGCATGGTGGAAAAATTGGTGAGAAAGTCACCAATGTTGCTGCTGATGTTGGAAGTGGTAGAGGCTTTAAAACCTGTGCGGATGAAGCGAGCAAATAAGCCTTCCCAGCGATCGCGGGCTACTGGTTCGGCCGCATGAGCTTTAACGGAGTGAATCCCCGTTACTGTCTCCACAAGAAACGATTGACTATCGGCAGAACGGTTAAAAGTTTCGTTGAGCCAGTTACGCAGAATTGGTGTTGCAACTATCGTTAAGGTGGCAAATAACGGCAATACTGCTAAAGCTACAAAGGTGAGTGGGACGCTATAGTAAAACATCAATGCCAGGTACACCACAGCAAAGATGCTATCTAAAATCACAGTTAATGCTGTACCTGTGAGAAATTGCCGGATTTGTTCGAGTTCTTGGACTCGTGCTACTGTGTCTCCAACACGCCGTGATTCAAAATAAGCCAAAGGCAAACGCATCAGATGGCGAAACAGCTGTGCTGATAAACTCAAATCTAAGCGACGAGCTGTGTGAGTAAAGATGAATAGGCGGAGAATGCCAAGTATAGACTCAAATATGGCGACAGCAAGAAGCGCAAATGCCATGACATCAAGAGTCGGCAAACTTCCCTGCACCATCACTTTATCAATGACGACTTGGGTAATCAAGGGTGTTGTTAACCCTAAAAGCTGCAAGGTAAAAGATGCTAATAATACTTCGGTTAGCAATCCTTTATACTTCCAAACTGCTGGGGTAAACCAACTGAGATTAAATTTTTCTTGCTGGGATATCAGTTCTGCTTGCCATAACTGTCCATCCCAGCAAGTTTCAACTATTGACTGAGGTAAACTTTCACAAGCACGATCGGGATTTAGAGGATTAGCGATAATTAAGCGATCGCCTCTAACTCCATAAGCTACTACCCAAGAAGGACTCTGGGGTGAATCGGTATTCCACAGCAACAAAGCTGGAAATGACATTTGGCGCAACTCACCCCAACTGACTCGTAATCGGCGTAACACTAACCCTACTTTTTCTGCTGCTTCCACAACATGTTTTGGGCGTTGTCCTCTCAGTTGGCGTTGCACCCATTCCAGTTGCACAGAATTTTCTAATTGTTGCGCCACCATTGTTAAACATGCAGCAGCAGTGTTCCAACTGCCAACAAAAGGATAATTTTGGACGATCAGATTGGCCGCGGGGAGTCCTTTTTGGGTTTGTAGAGTGGAAGTACTCTCCGAGGCTGGGGGTAGTGAAGCTGTAGAAGAAAAAGAAAATGTCTCCTTTTCTACTTCCCTCTCTACTGGTAACGCTTGCCAAAACTCCTGAATTTGTGGATGAGAAAATTCTGCCCAGAGCGCTGTATTCCAACACACTACTATTACTTCTTTACTAGCAGCTACAGCTTTAAAATCCCCAGACAGTTTTTGTAAATCACCAAACCAATCTCCTGCATCTAGGGTGGGTATGGGTTTGCCAACACGTTCTTGAGACAGACCGTTGGATGCGTTTGTCCTGCCATCTCTTAAACGCACTTTACCAGCCACAATAAAGAATTGGTAACCGCCGATATCGCTTGACCAGATTTTATCTCCAAGACGATACTGACGGGCTTGGGATTCATTTTCCAATCGGGATTGTTGTTCTGGAGTCAACCAACAAAGGGGAGGTTGATTCCAAGGTAAAGAAGCTAGCACTTCTAATCGTAAAGATTCATTATCCAGAATTTTTAACTCACTTGTAATTTGACTGTCAGTTTTTGAATTTTCTCTGCTAGCCATTTGTCAAATAACTCATTTTGTAGTGCTTGCTTTATTTGAGTATCTTCTAATGATGCTGGCAGAAATTGTTCTACTCGAAACAAACCATAAGGACCTTCTCCTTGCAAAGAGGCTCCGCCAACCATTTCTAGTGGTCCTAGCAATTGTCCAGGAGTCGCCACATCTATAACTGCTCGGATTGTATCCGGTAGACTTCCTCGGCTGATTACTCCCATGATGCCATTCACAATTCGGTCTTCTGTAGTTGAATACTCTCTAGCTAGTTGCTCAAAGCTACCTCCTTCTTCAATTTGGATTTGTAGTTCATCTGCGAGTTCTCGATTATTAACAACAATCCGAGAAATTACCACCCGATCTAAAAAAATTTTACGTTCAATAAAATATTCTTGGAGTTTTGGTTCTGTGACTACAGCTTTGAGCTTTTCTAACTTGTAACCAAAAGCAACCGATGTATGAAACGTAGTGTAATCTGTGTTATTCCTGTTTAACCATTCTTGAAAACTTTGGGGGTCAGTCAATTGATTGCTTAGTCTAAAGTCAATAATTGCTTGTTCAGTTATTGCTGTGCCAATCTCGATATCGTCTCGTGTTCGGATTTCTTGCTCAATTATGTGCTGACGGAGAATATCCCCAATGAACTGCCCCAATTTTCCCGATGCTTGCAGGTACTTTACTGCTTCTTCAATAGAAATAGATTCGTCATTTACGGTCAAAAATGGTAAAGATTTCATGAACTAATTATGTGAAAATGGTTAAACACTTATAGGACTTTTAAATTAAATCATATAGAAATCATCTTGTCATTGACCGATTATTATGATAAAGATTCCATAAACTAATAACGTAGAAATGGTCAAGAAAAATATATAACAGAATTCAGCAATTCTGAATCCTTAGGTAAAACAGGCTTTATGCCATACTCAGTATCAAGTCCTAAGTCCTGAGTGTTGCTGAAGAAAAAGTACTCAGCACTTTTCATCTGGTTACTAGATTTAGCTTGTGTATTTGACCTGAGTTTAAATCTGCTGTCACTACTAATTGAAAAAGAGATGCAAGGAGGTGGGAATATGGAAACGGTTTGATGTGAGCAATCGAGCAAAAATACTCTTTGAGCGATCGCAATTCATGTTCCCTTCTCCTGATAGAGACACTCTTGCTAGCAAGCTTTAAGGGTAGGGGTACGGGAACACAGAGCCATCTAAAGTAAGCCTGATTTTGGATTTCGCTTTGCGTCTGGGCGTCTTCTCGATCATATAATTTTTCATGATTATTTATACGGTCTTGGGAAGACACAACAGGATTTAAAATATAAACGATCGCGCAAAATCAAGGCACAGCTAGTTGTGTGAAAAAATCTTTATATATTAGGCTAAATAATTAGGTAAACTAAACAAAAATCAATTAAAACAGCGTAAAAAGAATTGGGGATTGGGCATCCCTTCTCTGCGAGACGCTACGCGAACGACTTACCTCGGCTACTTCAGCTACTTCGGCTTTGCGGTAGTTGAGCGTAGTCGAAACTCAGTACAAGTCTCCCCATCTCCCCAGTCCCTAGTTCCCAGTCCCGAATTTCTCCGCAAGCCAACGGTCGATCAATGCCCCATACCCCATGCCCATGCAACTAGCACAGCTGCGATCGCACCAATTAATGTATTAAAAATATTTACTACTTCATTGGTTAGCCAGGTATATTTTGATTGCAGTGTTGCTCCAATGACACTTTCTATGTTGGTGGCAATAAATGCTGCCAGTACACACCAAACTACGGCCAATAGATCGATTAAACCAACTCCCCAACCAACAAGAGCGATCGCCACAGAAGCGACAATACCAGCTAAAGTTCCCTCTAAACTTATCGCCCCTTCTGTACCACGAGGCACTGGTTGGAGTGTGGTAATCAAAAAGGTACTTTTACCATAAGCTTTACCGACTTCACTAGCAGTAGTGTCAGCCAGCTTGGTACTGAAACTCGCTACGTAGCCTAACAATAATAGTGACTGGGGATTGGGGACTAGGGATTGGGGACTGGGTACAAGAAATCCCGAGAGCAGGCCTACTCCCAAGGCACACAGCGCCCCAATCAAAGCCGAACCCCAAACATTTTCTGGACCTCTTGCCCCAGAACGCTTTTCGGCAATTCCTTCTGCCTCTTTCTGCGCCATACCGATGCGGGTAACACCAGAACCAACTATAAAATAGAACATTACGACTGCATATCCTTGCCAGCCTAAAGTTCCCCAAATGAGGATGGCCAGTAACCAGGCGTGAAATAATCCTGCTGGGGTGAGGAGCTTTTTGGGAGCAATCCCAGCTAAACCCAATAGAATTGTGTTTAACCCTAATCCCACTAACCAGGGGTTGGCATAGTCAATTAAAGAAAACATCAAAAATCAATTACAGTAGTTTTGCCAAAATCTTACCAGAATAACTTGTTTAGAATCATGATTGACTAGAGATGTCGGTATAATTGTCATCACACGAGTCTTAGCAAAGCTGTGCTACCCTACGATACATATATGTTTATCTGTCGTCAGCTATGAGCCAAACTTTATTCCATCTGGCTTTCCCTGTGACTGACATTAGCCAAACAAAAGCATATTATGTAGATGGCTTGGGCTGTATTCCCGGTCGTGAAAACCATCACGCCCTAATTCTCAATATCTACGGTCATCAACTAGTGGCTCATGTCACCAAAGAACCTTTGATACCGCAAAATAGCATTTATCCCAGACACTTTGGACTAATTTTTACTCAAGAACGTGACTGGCAAGACTTACTAGAAAGGGCACAACAAAAACAGCTACTTTTTCGTGAAGAAACTAAAAACCGCTTTGTTGGTTCTCCTCTTGAGCATCGTACTTTCTTTTTAGAAGATCCGTTTTATAACTTAATGGAGTTCAAGTATTATCGCTACCCAGAGGCGATTTTTGGGAGTTACGAACATACACAAATTGGCGATAGGACTTAAGAAATTCCAAATTCAAAGGCTACTGACTAGATTTTTTCTTCAGTAACGCTAGATTAATAGGCTTTACTAAAGCTGCTGCTACTACTGCTAAACTCCTGGAGTCTGTCAGCATCCAAGGATGTAAAGCAACTGGTACTTTTGCTTCCTGTCCTACAGACATTTGTGAACTATTCGCAGGGACAATCATTAAATCATAAGGTGTCCAAATAGATGTAAAATTTAGTTGCCCTAATATGACAGCATCAGAATTTAAATCCTTAAGAAAAATGCTATCGGGGCGCATTTGCACGCAACCAGGACGCCTAGAACCATAAGCAACGACAGTTCCATGATGGGGTGAGGAAATTGTGATAAACCGCTGCACCCGGTTAATTCCTCCCAGTCGCTGAAGATAGTAACGGCTGACAATTCCTCCCATACTGAAGCCTACTAAATCCAGTGGTTGTTCTGATGCAAAGTTAGTTGTCACATATTCGGCTACCTGCTTCGCCAATTCATCAAGACCCACATCACCATTATTCGGCACTAAATTCAGGGCATATACAGACAAACCTTGTTGTATTAGGTACGCCCTCATTTTATAGAAAACTGCTTCTGTGTCGTCAATCCCATGTAGTAACAAAACAGGATTGCGTTGCTGATTTTCAGTGTTCATTTGCAAAATCTGGCTGAATTAAATGGTGTGTTTCATTTTTATACGTACATACTGCTCTACAAACTGAAGTTGTTGCTTTTCGGATTCTTTAAAGGATTTTTTATAAAACCGAAAATGCTTGTAAAAAAATTTAACTTAGTATTTCATTAGTTGCCAATAGGCGATGATACTCCTCTCGCTTATTAAGCGTAAAGCGATCGCCTAATTATTAAACAAATAAATGTTAATTTTTGTGAAGCTTACTTTCAGAATCTTGCTCTTAGTTACAGTAAAATTTAATAATTAGTTCTCGGTGTATATAGCTGGCAAGTGCTTGCAATACAGCATTTACCCTGTAGTTTTACTACAATGTTGATTAAACACAAACCTATATAGGTTGTCACCAAAATTAGAGTGACGCAAAGCAAAAATGTAACATTTTGTCGTAATTTTTAATAATTACGGTCAAATTTCAAATATAAAAGGCAGGAGTAATTGTAATGGATTTTATCAAAAAGTTGATTTCAGGTCTTCTGGGTTTCGTTGGCAGTATTCTAGGTTTAGTTACTGGGTTGTTACCTGGTGGGAAGAAAAAAAGCAACGGTTACTTTTTAGAACTGGAGGAAGCAGCCAGTGATTCCAGACCAGCAGCAGCTAAATCAGTGAAGTCAGAAGTATCAAATGGCAAAAAAGCTTCAAAATCATCTGATCCAGAGCCACAAGTAGAATCCCAACCTGAAAAAAGCTCTGAAGCAAATACTACCAAGAAAACCAAAGTAGAAGCTTCTCAAAATGGCAAAGCTCCCGAACCAGCTAAAGTTCCAGCAGCCGCTACCAAAAAGGCTCCTACTGAAACCACCTTTGCACCAAAATATCTTGCTCCTTCGGCTACTAGCTCTAACGGTCGTCGGCTTCCAGGGGCAAATATGAGTGCTTATTTAGACATGGCACGTCAAGTTAAGACTCCTAATAATTAAATCCCACAGAAGCGATAGAGACGGGAATTTTTGCCTCTCTACCGCCTCTCTACAAACTTAAGCGTGAATACGCAAGGTTAAAACAACTTTGGCAGTTGTAGATTGGGGAAGTCTCCAAAGTAGGAGCGATCGCTTAATTTTCTCCACTACAGCTGCATCTTTTTGGGTTGAGGCTTTTTCATCCAAAACTATCCTTTCTACCCGACCTTTTTTGATGGCGAACTCAAAGACGATTTCACCACCAAAGCCTAAAGGTAAGTTTAGTTTTTGTAAGTGTTGGGTTAGATCGGCGATTGCAGCTTCATCTAAGCCTGTGACGCTGATTATTTCTAACTGATGGTTGATGGCTGCGTCTGATATTTTAGCTTCTTCCATCTCCTGTAAATCAAAGCTAGAAGATACATTGGCTTTTTTGGCTACTGGAGATTGTGGCGATCGCCTTCTGTAGAGAACATCTGGAGCTTCTGCTGATGGCGCTGGTGCTGGCATCGAGGTTGGTGAGAAGTTTGATGAGAGTTGGTGCATAATACCACCAGCCGGAGGGCTACCAAACACTTCTTCATAACTAACTGCTTCCGGCATTTCTACCGGGACTTGCATAGACCGATATTCGCTACCTGGTTCAACCCGCACGTCATCACTGACAGCCACAAAAGCGGTGTATTGAGAAAGCAATTGATAAGTTAAGGCTGTTTCTGTAACTGCTTCTACACCAGCTTTGGTTTCAAAACTCACCATTTGATTCATCAAGTCTTTAATACAAGCACGTCCCCATAACTGCGCTACAGCAATATTTCCGGGTTCTTCAAATATGAGGTGAAACGTCTTTTCGTAGTGCTTCCCGCCCGCAGCAATGCCGGAGATTTGCAGATTACCACTGACTCTATCTTGTTTGCGACCAAATAAAACTAATGGTTGTTCGCAGAATAAATCAGGGGCGATCGCTGGGTAAATAACAGGCGATTCTGTGTCACCTTGCCAAGAGATTTCAATATTTGTGAGTACGGGGTTGTTGATTTGCCTGTAGAACTTTTCAGCAACTTCTTCTGTGGGTTCATCGTGACGAATAATTCTGGATATTCCCCGGCCAATTTCGGCGATGCGATTCAGTAAAAAACGGTTAACTGAACTACCAGCACCGAAACTATAAAGGCGATTTCCTGGTTGGAGGTGCTGTTGTACCTCTGCCAAAATCTCATTTTCGTTGCCGATGTAGCCATCAGTTAGAAGGACAACAGAGCGTAATCTTCCGGCTGGTGTGGGGAAATTGATGGCTGCACGAATGCCGCTGAGCATTTCTGTGCTGCTATCAGCTCGTAAATTGTTAATGTAAGCGATCGCCTTAGCACGATTTTCTGCTGTATTCGGTAGGGGTTTCTTTGATAACTGTCTGACTTTATCGGAAAAATCGAGAATTGTAAAAGTGTCGTTGGGATTCAACCCATTAATAAATCGCCGCATCAATTCTTGGCACTTTTTCAACGGATCGCCAGATTGGGAACCAGAAGTATCCACCAAAAATACGACATCTTTAGCGACAATTTCATCAGTGGAATATTCTAAAGCTGGAATTAAATATATGGCAAAATGTCCGCCGCGATCGTCAGCTTGGGTTAATAGTGTGGATTGAGTTTCTTCACCAGAAACTTGATAGCGGAGAATTAAATCTTTGTTGGGAATTGTATCTTCTCCAGCTAATTGAATCCGCACAATTTGACCGGAATGTTCAATTGTTAATTGATGTGAAGGAGAACGTACTTGAGAAATTGGTAAACCTGCGTCAATTTCCACTGTGACATGAATATCGTGACGGCTACGCATTCCTTCTGGAACTACAGGCGGTGTAATGCGCGAAGCATCAGGAACTCTATCTGTATCGCCGCTTCCATCAATCGGTGTTCCAGGAATATATCTTGGCCCCACCACCATCGGAAAAACAAACTCGTAGTTTCCCGCCTCAAATTTTAGACTTTCAGTGTAACGAATTGTGACATCGATTTGTTCGCCAGGTTTGATGTTAGCCAGAGACTGGGTAAAGATGTTGTCTCGTTCCTGTTCTAGAAGTCCAGCGGTGCGTCCTTCTTGTTTTGCCTTTTCATAGATTTGTTGCGCTTCTTCACGTTTTTTAATATTACCTTTGATAGTGCGATCGCCGATTTTGATTTCCATATCATCCACCGCCGCCTCATCTGGTAACGGAAAGATATACACTGCTTCTAAAGGCTGCGTAAAGGGATTTTCAAAGCTTTGAATCACCTCAACTCGTGACAAATTACCTGCAATTTTTGCGATAACTTCCGTGTGCTTGAGAGGAAAAACTAGCTGTTCTCCTTCAGGGGATTGGACGTACAAACCCCCTAACTCTTGTCTTTTAGCACTTACTGTATTCATAGATTTGATCCTTTGTGTGGAACATAAACCTAGACTAACTAAAGTAACAATTAACTGTAACCTAACCACTGTTAGGAGTTTTGTTAGGATATTGAGTAGAAACTGATATATCTAACAATGACACCAATCCTCCAACCGTTTACACAAGCTGAAAATGACTGGGATTTAGAAAGCTTGTGCCAAGATCTCACCTCTGCTAAACAGCAAATTTCTGGTAAACCCAAACAACTGACACCATTGGAAATAAATTGTTTGAGGGGATTACTTTGTGGTTATAGTCCTAGTGAAATAGCTACTGCAATCAATCGCGAGGTTAGGGGTTTAAGAGTTGATTTATCTAGAGGATTGTATCGCTACATCGAAGTACTAACTAAGCGCCCTTCTAACACCTTAAAAGACTGGAGAGAAGTAACTGACTGGCTAGCAAAAGCTAACTATAAAACCAGCGTTTCTCATCTTTCATTGCCAAATAATGATTCGTTAATCAAAATTGTTGATATTTCACTTGAAGGCTCGATTAATTCTTGTGTGATTGATTTAAAAGTTCGTAATATTGGCAATCAGGTTGCTTTTCTGAAAAACGCTAAGTTTTTATTTCATAATGCCTGGGTGCTTAAAAGTTGGGTTTTACCTAGACTTGAAATAAATGAACAGCTAGCTTATTCACCATCACCAGCTATAGCCATGCAGCGGAGTAGAACTGTTCCCCCTAGCTGTGATTATCAAATTTATTTACCAGTAACTCTAAATTTTGATGTTCCTTTACCATTGAATTTTTCTACAGAAAATTATTTAAATACACAATCAGAAATTATTTATATTGAAAACTTTAAAATTTCTCAGTGCGTAAGTTGTAATGATGTAGATAGATTTACGTTTACTTTATTTTTGCCAACCAGTGAGCAACAATTATCTAGCAATTACCAGTCACCGTATTTGATACGTACATCATATATTTATAATTTTAAAGTCGAACTTATTTATGATGAAGATAATAAAAATGTTCAATCTTCTGATTTAATTATTTTGTTGGAACCCAAATATCCTGAGGATATAGAGACACGAGGGTTTTTCACAGAATCCAATTCCCAACTTCCCACCGAAATGAAAAAATGGAGTCAGGATAATTTAGAGTTGCTAATGGCAATAGCCAAAATCCAAGGTGTTACAAATTCATCACTGAATTCTTTAATAAAAACAGTAGTGCATTAGGGTATTCTACTATTTGCTCTTTATTAAACAAATATAGCAGTCTTAAATCAATCGTGAAAAATTAGATTCCCGACTTCTCAAAGAACTCAGGGATCTGGACAACACAAATTGTCACAACTCATTTAGGATTGCTATATATAAGCGGCGATTACTGACGGTTAATTTTACAGTAGAATTCAGAAGTAAAACAGGATTCATACCTGGCTTTGTGATAAATCTTTGTCTACTTCCCTAACTGGAAATCTGCTGTAATTAATCTACTGATGATGAGTTATCCTTGTTGTTGGTTTAACCAAATTTCTAAATCAGCAACAGTAGAAAATTCTAGTAATGCTTCTCCTAAATTTTCTAATTGTTCAATGGATAATCCTTGAACTCGCTCCATTAATGATGCATTAATTTCCCCAATACGGCGATTAAGTAAGCGTAGAACTAGACGTTGTTCTCCTGACTGTACAGCTTGTTCCCTATCTCTTTGATAAAGTGGTTCTAGTCGCATAATTAACTCCCTATCATCTGCTTCTAATTCTTGATTTACTCTTAAGTTTTCGCGCAAGTTGTAAACTAATTCGAGTGTTGCTTTCTGGTATGGATGATTTAATGGTAACGCTTGCAACTCAATAATCGCTTGTGATTGCACACTTCCTCTTCCCAAAAGCCTTAACCACAATGTCTCCGGTGTTTGTGGTAGTTGATGTATTGCCACAATTGCTGTCCGCAAAGCATCTGGTAGAAAATGCACTCCCGACAACCAACCTTCTTTTTGAATAGTTCCAAAGCTAGATAATCTAGTTTCAGATACAGTAGGTGTAAGAACCCACAACTTAGGAATTTCTGACTCTTGAAGTTTGGTTTTAGTTGACTTAGCCTCTCGTCGCACGAGAGCTTTTATTTCTAATAATTTGAGAATACAGTCGCATATCTCATCGGTAGAAGCTGGATTGCGGAAGGGTTCAATTATCGCAGGATGTTCAGCAAATCTTCCTAGTAAACCCAGTACTTGTAAATTCGAGTTTTGCTGTTTAGAAGGAGTGAATAGAACATCTATTTCTTTAATCTCTCCGGAAAATTTTTCTGATGACTTGACTTCTCCATAATCTTTTAGTAATTCTTCCAGATAGTCCTTAGCGAATTTGTCATGTATAAAGCGCGTTATTTTATAGGTATCTAAGAATTATTTCACAAAGACTAATCCACTATACAAATGAAAAGCTGAGTCCCAATTATTTTCTTCTCTACGAAGTAAGTAAATGTGAGATTTAATTTGACCCAAAATTTCTGTTTGATCCAATACTGTATCTGCAAAAGGTGCGAAATCTGACCAAGTTTTAATTTGAGGTAGTTGCTGCTCAATCCAACTCGATAAACTATTCCAATTAATTCTGATTGTATTTTGGGTAGCTTGAGGAATGATTTCTAAACCTTGGTGGAATTCATAGCCGTTATCATAAAGTCTCAGAATACAATGTCTACTAGGTAGATGTAAATCACAAAATTGAGCATAGTCTTGTGTTTGAGTTTTACGTTCCAGTTTACGGTGGGCATCAAGATCTATAACCTGTTCAAAAATCGGTAAAAGCCCGTTGACTCGTGCTGTAACTTCTGACCAGTCAAAGGTGAGAGAACCGAGTTGATTTCCTTGATTGCGGCAAACAACAGTTGCTTTTTGTTGAGATCCTGAAAAATATTCGACTTGAAAAACTTGAATTTGTTGAATGGCTGTTATTGTTGTCCAGAAACAGGGAATACCAGCTTGCTGTAGTTGTTCACCGTAAAATTTGAGTTCTCCTAATTGTCCAGTGCGGTACAATCTCCAGCCACGACTCGGTAGCATCAGCCGAGCGCTGTAGGGATCTATTTGCATAATCTGGGCAAATTTTCGCGCTGCTTCTGTTTTATGATCGTTACTAAGAGGCTCTAAGATTAGTACGCCAAGTTCGGTATTGCTGGGTTCGGATGTTGCTTTAGAAATTGCTCGTTGTCTTTCTTCTTGCTCAATTTCTTGCAGCCGCCGCAAACCTTCTCTTGCTAGCGTGACTATTCTTGCAGTGGTCGTATCTCGCAGCAGTTGGCGATAAATTTTTTCGGCGTTTTGGTGCTTTTCAGATACTTCATGCAGTCTTGCGAGATAAAATTGCACCCAAGGATTGTCCGGTGATTCTTTTAGTAGCTGCTTGAGTAATTTAGCAGCTGTTTGATAGTCTTTATGATCAAAAGCGATCGCAACTTGCTCAATCATATTTCAATGCACACTAGAGAAATATCTCACATCTTTGCGTGAGCCATAACTCATTTATACTTCACAAGCTGCGGTAATCAAGGATAATGCTACTATTGGTGCCGTCACTGCTCTGAGGATGCGACGACCAAGGGAAACAGGTTGAAATCCCAGGGCGATGGCATTTTCAACTTCTTGTTTTGTCCATCCACCTTCTGGCCCAGTGGCTATAACGATTGCTTCTTGTCCTTTGTGCTGTAAGCAATCTCTTAAATGGGGAGAGTCACCACGAGCTACACAGATATATTGGTGAGTGTTGACTGTTGACTGTTGGCTGTTAACTGTTGACAAACCCGCACTAAAAGCAACAGGTTCTAAAATTGTTGGTACGAACGATCGCTCTGATTGTTCGGCGGCTTCCGCAGCGATGCGCCGCCAGCGTTCGAGCTTTTGGGGACTGGGATGAAGCAAAGTGCGATCGCTCAATACGGGTGCAATACAAGTGACTCCTAATTCTGTACAACACCGCACTACTTCATCAAAACCATTGCCTTTGGGTAACGCCATCATCAGCGTAATTGATACAGGTAACTCAGTTTCTACTGTTAATAGTTCTAAAACTTGTGCTTGTTCTCCTGTTAGCTGCGCCAACCACCATTTTCCTTTACCATCCATTGCAATAAAGCGATCGCCTTCACGCAAGCGCAACACCCGCAATAAGTAATGTTGTTGCTCTTTGGTAAGCGAAATTTGCTCTTGTTGGAGTTGAGAGGGGGCGATCGCAATTCTTTGCAGTTGAGACATTTTTGTGAATAAACTACTCTGTTGTAGACATTTGCTGTCTAACCCAACCACGGAAAGCACGAGTTACTGCTATTTGCCCAATTTTCTTGCTTTCTTGGATAAATCGGGGAATTTCTGTCATTAGAACGGGTGCAAAAGTTGGACTGCGATCGCTCTGGCAATATTGCCCATTGTTAAGGGTGTAAATTCTTAACAGAGTTCCGTTATACCGCCAGAATTCTGGGACTCCCATTGCAGCATAAAGCATTAACTTGTTTATTTTGGATCTGGAATATTCTACTTCTAATATCAAATCTGGTGGTGGGTCTGTATTCAAGTCAATATTTTCTTTGTTGCGGACTAAAAATTCGTTTTGGATATAGTAACTACTGTCCGGCTCGGCTCCTTGCTGCAAATCATCCCGCATCATAGTCAACGAGCCAGCACTTTTAAC
Source organism: Nostoc sp. C117 (assembly GCF_043099735.1). Lineage (NCBI taxonomy): Bacteria > Bacillati > Cyanobacteriota > Cyanophyceae > Nostocales > Nostocaceae > Nostoc > Nostoc sp. C117. The sequence goes on along the minus strand of NZ_CP170991.1, from coordinate 6,123,446 downwards.
TTCTAAACCAAATTCTTCACACAGCACCAGAACAAAACCTTCAATGAGACGGTTTGAGTTCTCATGTGGCATCTGTGGAGTCATAATTTCTAATATGCCGTTGTCATAAGCTAGCCTTTTATTTCGCTCAGATCCCATATCTGCCAGCATAGCTTTAAATGTCTGCCAGCTAATGTTTTGCAGCACATCCCTAGTTTCTGCGAATTTTGCTGTGGTTACCATAGTTCAGTTTTCCTGTGGATGTCCTTTTTTATCTCACGCAGAGGCGCAGAGGCGCGGAGAAAGGAAAGAGAGGTAATTTTAGAGGAGGAAGGCCGTCTTTACAATAATCAGTCCTTTGTAGAGACGGCGATTTATCGCGTCTCTTGCCTTAACCGAACCGTATTGGGAGTAGCATTGACGCAAGAGAGACACAGATGAATTTATCTATGTCTCTCTTTGATTTCATTATCTTCAATTTTTTGGCTTAGGAAAGATTCTGGAAGTAAGCTTCTAGGGCTTCACTCACCAATTGAGTCATTGGCTTACCTTCGCTTTCAGATACTTCTTTCAACCTGCCATAAATATCAGCTTTCAGATTTACCCGATGGCGTGATTTGTTGACACCATCACCCGTGTTAGGTTCATAGGTGGCGCTAAATTCGCGGATGGCATCAAAACCAACGCGATCGCAAAAATCACCAAAACTTTCTTTTGATTTGTGCGATTTTTTAAAGTAGACAAAAATTGGCTCTAGGAAGCTTTCCAAATCATTATGGTGCAGCTTTTCTGTGTAAGGTTGCGCCAGTCGCGTTTGATTTGGCGAACCTCCTAACCATAATTGGTAACTTTCTGGGGCGCTACCGACAAAAGCCAATTCTGCCAAGTAGGGACGAGCGCAGCCGTTAGGACACCCTGTCATCCTTACCACAAAATGTTCTTTTTGTAAACCTAATTTATCTAAGAGAGCGCGAATTCGCTCCAAAATCCCCGGTATTGCCCGTTCTGATTCGGTGATTGCCAAGCCGCAGGTAGGCAAAGCGGGACAAGCCATTGCATACCGTACTAGAGGTTCGATTTTACTGGGGTCGTCTCCGATGCCGTGACGATTCAGAATCTCTTGAATGGTTTCTTTGCTATCTGGCTGGATATCATAAAAAATCAGGTTATGGTTGGGCGTTAGGCGAATGGACAAGTTGAACTGCTGGACAATTTCCCGCAAAGCGGTTTTCAATTGAAACGAACCGTCATCTTTGATTCGACCATTGTCAATGGAAATTCCTAAAAATAGTTTGCCATCGCCTTGTTCGTTCCAGCCGAGGAAATCGTGATATTTAAAGTCTGGCAGTGGTTTAAAGGGTGCGACTGATTTACCAAAGTATTCTTCAACTTGGGTGCGGAATTTATCTACACCCCAATCGTTGATTAGATATTTTAGTCTGGCATGACGCCGGTCAGTGCGATCGCCATAATCTCTCTGAGTGGCCACAATCGCTTTCACCATATCGTAAACATCTTCTTTGGCTACATAGCCAATTGGGTCTGCTAACCTAGCAAAAGTTTCTTCTTTATTGTGTGTTCTGCCTAAGCCACCACCAGCAAAAATATTAAATCCTTGTAATTCTCCTTTTTTATTGGTAATGACTACCAACGTCAAATCTTGGGAATACAAATCAACCGAATTATCTCCTGGCACTGTCACGCAAATTTTGAATTTGCGGGGCATATAGTATGTGCCATAAATCGGTTCTTCGTTGTCATGAATGATTGTGCCATTCCCATTACGCTGTCGCGCTGCTTTCACCTCTGGATTTTCTTCAGCGGTAATTGCCTTTTCCCCATCTAACCAAATTTCGTAATAAGCACCTGTTTGTGCTGACAGCAAGTCAGCAATATTCTGGGCATATTCCCACGCATACTGATACTCTGGGCGATTTTTAAAGGGGGCTGGTGGTGCCATCACATTGCGGTTGATGTCCCCGCAAGCTCCTAAGGTCGAACCCAAGTTATTGACAATAGTGGCAATTGCTGATTTCAGATTCTTCTTTAAAATTCCGTGCAGTTGGAAACCTTGACGGGTAGTTGCTCGTAAGGTGTGGTTACCATACTCATCAGCGAGTTTATCTAAAGCCAGATACAGCTGCGGCGGCACCAAGCCACCCGGATTTTTTGTCCGTAGCATAAACTGGTAATCTTTTTCCTGTCCCTTGGTGCGATTGTCGCGGTTATCCTGTTGATAAGAACCATGAAACTTCAACAGCTGCACTGCATTTTCAGTAAAATGAGTCGTGTCTTCAAGAATCTCAGTTGCTACAGGTTCACGCAAAAAATTACTATTTTCCTTGATTCCTTCGACTTTGGAAGGCTTACGGCTAGCGACGGGGGAAGGAGCAGATTTAACCATTAGAGTTGTATAGTATTCTCAATAAAGCATTCGTGGACGCCGAAGTAGCAAGATGTAAGTATCCTTTCGGCTAAATTTATCCCCGGTAATCCGGCCGGAATGATGAGGAATTTTTTAATTTTAACACGGCAAAAGCCGGCTTTCTCAGTGATCTAACACTTAACAAAACCAGCTTTTTGGAGTGGTGAGTGAAAAAGTGCTAAGTCCTGAGTACTAAATAAAGTATAGAGTAACAGAGGACTCAGTAATTTTTTATTTAAAGCTATAGCCAACGCCAGCGTTAATGCTAACAGCGGGAGTATCGCTATTTTGATAGGCACTAATTCCTACTTTAGCATTAGTGTAGACGAGGAAATTATTAGCAACTTCCGATTCCACACCAGCACCTAGCACTACTGCATCTTTGTTACCGATAGGAGTTGCGGAGCCATCTTTCTCTACAAAAGAATAACCACCAGTTAAATAGGCATTAGTTCTATTAGCAATTGGCACATCCACAGAAACTTCTGGAATGATAGCACTTGTTTGATCGCTCCAAAGGACATTACCGCGTGCGGAAAACGGGGTATTTCCTAATTTCAAACGACCTGTGACATTACCACCAAATGTAGCCTCATCGTTAGTGCCTTGTCCGCCGTTGGTAACCCCAGCAGCAATACCAGCACCAACATAACTAGCATCAGTACCCTTTTTTGTTTCCGCAGAAGCTTGACCAGCTGATAGAATCACCGGAGCAACTAGTAAAGAAGATAATGCAGAAATTGTTAGAAAAGACTTGAGTAAACCTTTCATAATTGTGAGCAAATTGTGTATTTATTACTGTTATATTCCCAGTCGAAAGCCCGGTAAAAATGTTCCAGATAATTCTGATATTTCCTTAAGTAGCTGTTGCTATTGATGCACAAGACTTAAGAGCATTTGGCTAAATAATCTTTGATGAAAGTGTTATAATTACACTTGTTTTTTCTCCAGCTTCGAGTTTTTTTGTCAAAAACAGACGCTTTTTAAAGTGGCATAGTTATGGGAACTAACAATAAGTCTAAATTCAGGCGAATCATAGCTAGTCTACTGACTTTATTTGAGCTTTTCACATAGGATGAAAAAGTAGCCTGTAACAACTGTGGCAACAAGCTATTGAGGAAATCTATAAAGTTAATTTTTAGCAATTCTTGGAGATTGAATAATGCTAACCGCTGCAAAAACGTTGTCTGGTTTGATGGGTTTGTGTGTCGGCGATGCATTGGGTGTGCCAGTGGAGTTTACTAGCCGTGCTGAACGAGTAAAATCTCCAGTGACAACGATGCTGGGTTATGGCACATGGAATCAACCGCCAGGAACTTGGTCAGATGACAGTTCCCTGAGCTTTTGCTTGGCAGAATGCCTTTGTAGAGGCTATTCGCTGGATGCCATAGCTAATTCCTTCTGGCGCTGGTACAAGGAAGCTTACTGGACTCCCCGTGGCGATGTCTTTGATATTGGTCAAACTACCCATACAGCAATTATGCGCCTGAAGCAGGGAGTTGTAGCTCATCAGGCAGGGGGAAAAGTTGAAAATAGTAATGGCAATGGTTCGTTGATGAGAATCTTGCCAATGGCTTATTGTCACAGAAGCTTAACTTTAGGCGAATTGCTGGCACGGGTGCATGATGTTTCAGCGATTACCCATGCTCATGCGCGATCGCAAATGGCCTGCGGCATTTATATTAGTATTGCAGTGGCGCTACTCGAAGGGGCTGACCCGCAAACAGCTTATCTACAAGGATTGCAAGATATCCAAACCATATATTCCGTGCGAGAATTTTTGTTAGAAAAGCCCCATTTTGGTAGAGTTTTCAGTGGTGAGATTGCCAAGTTACCAGTAGAAGAGATTAATTCTGGTGGTTATGTGATTGATACTTTGGAATCATCCCTGTGGTGTTTGTTAAACAGCTCGTCTTATTCTGAGGCGGTATTGAAAGCTGTGAACTTAGGCGGGGATACAGATACTACCGCCGCCGTCACCGGTGGCTTAGCGGGAATTTATTACGGGGTGGAAAATATTCCTCGACAATGGATGAACCAAATCGCTCGTAGACAGGACATTATCTACTTGGCAGAACGTTTTGCTAGGGCTGTCTACAGTTAGTTGGGAATTAGAAATTATACCAAGCGTTTGATCGGCGGCTTTTGGCAAGTAAAATCAGTTGTAGAAAAGTTTCATGCTGGTTGAACCATGCTAACCACTGCAAAAACGTTGTCTGGTTTTATGGGTTTATGTGTCGGTGATGCATTGGGTGTGCCAGTGGAGTTTACTAGCCGTGCCGAACGCATAAAATCTCCAGTCACATCGATGTTGGGTTATGGAACTTGGGATGTTCCTGCTGGTACATGGTCAGATGACAGTTCGCTAACCTTTTGCTTGGCAGAATGTCTTTGTGAGGGATTTTCACTGGATGCTATAGCCAATTCTTTCTGGCGCTGGTATCACGAAAGTTACTGGACAGCTCAAGGCGAAGTATTTGACATCGGTAACACTACATTTTTAGCAATTGTGAATTGGAAACAGGGAGCTTCACCTTTAAAAGCAGGTGGTAACAGTGAAAATAGTAATGGCAATGGTTCGTTGATGAGAATCTTGCCGATGGCTTATTGTCACAGAAGCTTAACTTTAAATGAATTGATTGCACGGGTGCATCAAGTTTCTTGCATTACTCACGCTCATCTCCGTTCCCAAATGGCTTGCGGCATTTATATTAGTATTGCAGTGTCCTTACTCGAAGGGGCTGACCCCCAAACAGCTTATCTACAAGGATTACAAGATATCCAAACAATATATTCTGTGGAAGAATTTTTGTTAGAGAAGCCCCATTTCGGCAGAGTTTTCAGTGGTGACATTGCCAATTTACCAGTAGATAGAGATTAATTCTGGTGGCTATGTGATTGATACTTTGGAGTCATCCCTGTGGTGTTTGTTAAACAGCTCGTCTTATTCTGAGGCAGTACTCAAAGCTGTGAACTTAGGCAAAGATACAGATACTACCGCCGCCGTCACCGGTGGCTTAGCGGGAATTTATTACGGGGTGGAAAATATTCCTCGACAATGGATGAACCAAATCGCTCGTAGACAGGACATTATCTACTTGGCAGAACGTTTTGCTAAGGCTGTGTATATTTGAAAAGAGTGGGGATGAGGGGGATAAGGGAGACAAGGGGACAAGCAGATAAACAAAACTCTTAACTCAGCACGGGCTAAACCTTAGCTATCCGCTAACAGCACTCATCACTCCTAATGCCCCATACCCCATATCCAATGTTAAACCGTAGACAAAGAGTAGACTTGACCATCAATTAACAATCGTGTGATGCCCTTGGCTTGAAGATGAGTACGAGCCTTATGAAGCATTTTACTATCGGGAACTTTAATCACGCGATCGCGTTTGGTAGAAAAACGCTTGGCGACGCGATGATTATCAAACACCGGTAGAGTTCTTTGCTGGGTTTCGAGGTTAGGAATTTGCCCCAAGTCACCAAAATCCTTCAGAGGCCGCGTGATTAATTCTGATGAACGGTCAATCACCAAATAACAAGTTTTCGGCAAATGAGCTGCCGATAATGGTAAAACTTGAACTGATACTTCACCTGGTCTGCGCTTTGTAACTAAAGGCCTTAGCTCATCAAATTCATCTTCCTCGAAGTCTTCTTCTTCCTCAAAGTCATCATCTTCTAAATCGTCATCTTCTAAATCGTCCAAATCTTCCGATTCGTCTAGCAGGTCTTCTCCCAGCATGTGCGCTATGACAGTCGCTCCTGGATGTTCATCCTTGAGCGGTGGGATGGGGATGCTGACTATTTCTAGCGGTCTTTGCTCTGGAGTGTCTAATTTCTCTGCTACTCGTAGTTTCGGTTTTTCGGAGGCTGAGGGGCGTCGGCGCACTCGTCTACTAGCGGCGATTGACTCCGCTGTATCCTCTGAGTCAAGTTCCTCCTCGACCTCTACCTCAACATTAATTATACGACGCGGCTGTGGCTCAACCTTTGGAGTTGGCAAAGGTTGGCTGTCGATAATGGGTGGAAGTTCGATTTCTGGTTCTGGTTGAATCAGCAGGGGTAACTGCTCATAGCTTACCTGTGCCCTACCCTCAGGAGTTCTAGCAGCCCGCTTTAAAGAGACTAAGTATTCATACTCATCTTCTGGTAAGGTGCTTTTGAGTAGGCGACTAATTGTCGAGTTACTCACACCATAGCGGTCTGCCAAAGTTGAGGTTGTTTCGGCACTTTCTCGATATAACTTTAGAATTTCTTGCTTGTCAGAGTCTGTTAATTTTCTCACGGTAGATACCAAAAATCTTTGCTAAGCTCGTTTTCGTGTGCTGGTACGCCGCGTTCGTCTCAGTGATGCGTCATATTCTAGGGCAGCGCCCATACCAAATAACACTCCACTAAACACCCAAAACACTTCTAAGATTTCTCCACTTTCATAATTTGGACCTTGGGCGTATTTAAACCACATATCTGCAATGTAGAGCGAAAAGGCCGCTGCGGCAATCATTCGCCAAGACTGGGAAACTCTTCCTCCCCAAAAGGCTAACAGCAGAGTGGTAGCAATAATTAACAGAAACACATCGCTAACTACGTAAAACCAATTCAAAATAGCGACTAACAGTTCTGAGGGTTTTTCCTGTTGCATAGAAATCCACCATGCCAACAAACTACCGAACACACCAATTGCTAATACAATTAGCCACTGCCATTTTTCCAGATTGATTCGCCTGGAAGCCACAGCTAAAATCATGCCTGTGCCAAGTAACAGATAAGTCAATACAAAAAATATATCCCCTAGAGACACATCTGGGTCTTTTTTTAAAACTATTTCGGTATACCCGAAAATTATCCCTCCCACGAAATAAGAAAGCATACCTAAGCCAATAGAGAGCCAAACATTCCGACCACTGACGATTTGCGGACTAAGCCAGTTCCTCAAGCATAAGATACTGGCACTTAAATAAGCTATGGCTTCAAAAATATTTGTGCCAATCACATACCACTCGGCTCGGCTTTCTACGCCATCTGTTGCCGGAAGTTTGGCACTAAACAACAAAAAGTATAACAGTGCCAGTACTGCCCAGGCAATATTAGCCAAGACAATGTTCTGAGTGGTAAAAACGGATTTAGAAAGCAAGGAATTGTCGTAAGAGTTATTCATAGGGCTTGACTATGTAGATGCAGTCTGGCAGTATTTTGAGTTAGATGATTGTATGCCTAGCAGTGTGTCTGCCAAGCAATGCACAATCGGACACCAAAAGCAAGTACCGACAGTGGGAACTTTTTTAAAAAATTTCCACACTACTGCCATAGTTTACCCAGTGCTGATTGATTTAGCCAACTGAGAAATAGCGATCGCTCCGCTTCTGGCATATCTTCTAATTTATAAATCACTTGTTTGGTAAAATTGGCGTTGCCAAAATATGTCTTTCCTAGTCGATGCAATTCTTGCAAAAGGATGACTACGTGATTTTCTTGCCAAGTAGGCAGTTTGACCGTCTCAGAAGATAGCAAAGATTTAACTGTTTCTACAGGGGATGCTTGGGCAAATTGCTTTTGCTGGAATACTTCCGCAATATCTTTTTGAAATAATGCAGCTTGGCGAGCGCCCAAAAATTCTTCGATGTCAATATAAACACCCTGTAACAGCAAAATACTGCCTTGGATTAAAATCTCCGTTTTGCCATGATTACCACCTGTGTCATTACCCAACTGTTCTAAACGGATTTTCCCCCAAACGCTGAAGCGTTCCGGTTCTTCCAACAAGACACAGGCTTTACCCCGGTTATCCGTTAATTCTCTCCATAAGGCTCTAGCTTCTTCTTCTTGACTAGCTTTAAAAACACTAATCAAGCGAAAAGTCTGCCCTTGATAATCTAGGATCGGCACCTGCTGATCCCGTTTTGGGTGCTGAATGCTTGATATTTCAACATCCTGCCGTTTGAGAATAAACATGGCACTAGCAAATAACTCCTCACAGGGGCACTCTTAATATGGAATATATAATGGCATTTGGCAGCATCGCCAAGGCTGAAATTACCTAGCGTACTTTAAAAATGGGTTTAGTGAGCGATCGCTAAATACTTCATTAGAGTAAGCCGCCCACAAGGACTCAGGCTAGGGTAAATAACCCCTTGACAACACAATATATCTAACCAATACCCCATGTGCTTCGTTTTTAGTGTACATTGAATAACTAGCGACTTGGATCTTAGCCTTGCTAGTAGCAAATCTGCAATTTTCTATTGCTTCTTAATAGGGCAAAACGATATAATAGTCCAGATGACTCCTTTGGGAGCCAGTGTTTTATTTTGGGCGCGTAGCTCAGTGGATAGAGCAATTGCCTTCTAAGCAATCGGTCGCAGGTTCGAACCCTGCCGCGCTCGTTTGAAATATATATAGTACAGATGTACGTCTGTACTATATATGGATTTATGTATTACAAGATAAAATTCTTAGGTGAATCACTTTCTTGAGCAATATTGAGACGGAGAAACTGCGCCCAGACTTCATCACTAAGTAAGTTTAAAGCCGTTTGAGGATTATTATTGGCGATCGCGCTGATAACTTTACGAGATCCCTGCTGTAATGACTCAACAAAAACGTCTTCAATCGAAACCTGATTCAGCAAGGAAAGTGCTGTTTGAAAACTGACTGAATCAGGTTGTATATTCTTCGACCTTAACCCCTGAAGTGCTACATTCAACCACACAGACAGAATTTCTAGCCAGTTGTTTTGCTGTATTTCTTTAAGTGCAACGTCTTCCATACCTAGCGCACCCCACAAACATAAACACTCTACAGCCAGTTTAAAATCACGTTTTTTCAGAGCATTTTGCCATAATTTTTGAGCGTGGTTTTGGAAGCGATGAGCGAGAAATTCATAAGCTTCCTTAACTTGATCGGGAATTGTAACTTTATAAACTGATTCACCTCGTGGTAGGTAATCACCGCGATAAGATAGCCAGTTATGAGAGCCACAAAGATGGGTTTTTTTATCGACTATTACTTCTTTAACATGGGAATCTCCCAACCAAAAAACCTGTACAGATGGTAAACCATCAGGTGTTTTTATTGCTCGAAGTTTTTCTTTTAGTTCTAGTGACATTAATTTCTCTTCATCTTCTTCTCGCCGTGCAATTCCATATCCAATTAAAATTCCAACTCCGCGATTAGCTAATTTCTGCAACAGAGTTAAAAATTTTTCATTGACAACTGCTTGATTCACCCAAGGAGAATAAATCAGAACTTGACTTTTAGCTGAGTTTAAAACTTCTATAAAAGCTTGATTAATTTGTCCATCGCGTAACTGTATCGCTTCACCTGCTACTGTAGAATTGCCTACTTTTGTCGCAGTTTCTAGCGCCTTCTTGCGAATATTTTCGAGTCTAGCTTCTATTTCAGTATTTTTCTGTTTGAGAATGACTTCACGCTCAAAATTGATGGTTTCAGTTGACAATTTGCATAATCTTTGCAAAGAAATTTTACCTTCAGCGTGTAGTACTTCTAACCAATTTGATGCTGACTCTAAAATTTGCTTTCCATTTCTGATTTGAATGCTCAACTTATCTTCCAGTGTATCGAAGATCGCGAAAAGCGATATCTTTCTCCAAAATTTTTGAGCCGAAGCTAATACCTTATAGGAAGTGACGATTTTTCCTTCTTCTGGGAGATGAAGCGCTAAACCTGAAGTCTGAATACTTTTTTGGATTTCCTCAAGCGGTAAAGAAGAAATATCAGCAAGTATATGATCAATACTTATAAAATCTGCCAAGTCAGGCAAATTTATCGTAGTCTCATTTAAAGATTCCGATTGAAAGGTTATCTTGTCGCTTAAAGGGTCTGTAATAGCATTAATTTGTAGAGGATATGGCGACTGTGGTACAGACCCTTTTTCATAAAATAAACGCCCTTCAGAAGTAACTGTTAGTGGCGATGTTGCTGATAGAGTTTGTAATGAGCGAAGAGTTGTAGTAGTAGTTTTGATAAAGACAGAATCAAGCCCAAGTACAGAGGCTAATTCATCTTCTGTTGGCGGAGGTTGAAATTCAATAGCAGCGCGGATAATAAATTCTTCGAGTATATTAAACTGGCGAGGTTCTTTGATATTTACTTCTACAGGAGTTTGACGCAAACTATAACGAAATTCACGCGCTGCTAAAACTGACAAACTAGGACTTTGCGCTTCAATTTCGTCTACAATTTTTTTGAGATTGTCATCAATAGGTTTAGCAGAAGAGCCGAGAAACATCAATGAAACCTCCATGTAGACGCACGATGTTTGAAACATTGGAGTACATACTCCCAATTTGTCCACGCTGCTGAGTGAATAGCGAATGACAACCCACAATTACTAGTAGTTCTTGAGCGCGGGAAAAAGCAACGTTAACTCGTTCTGGCTTCTTGGCAAACCCCACATCTCCTTTACTATTATTGCGAACCATGCTTACAATTACAACAGGCCGTTCCATACCTTGAAATCGGTCTACTGTACCAGTAGTGATTTGCAGCGATGGGAAAAGTTCGGATTGCAAGCGTTCATCAATTTTTCGGAGTTGAGCGCCATAAAAAGTAATCACGGCGATTTCTTTTTTTGGTTGACCATTGGCAACTCTAGAAGCCCAAGTACTCTCAAATTGCTGACAGAGGCTTTGAATCGCATCAATTTCCAGAATATTAAAGAATGAAGTTCCTTTATATTCCTCTTTAAACTCATTTACTCCAGGAATTTTGACCCATATAAGATGGTTGTCTGGTTGAATTATTTCACATCCTAAATTATGTGAGCGTTCAGTGTCAGGCTTTAAAATACCACATTCTAGTTTACCTTCGTAAAACTGATTGATTGCGCCCATAATTATCGGGTGCATTCGATATTGAATATTTAGCATTTGTTTGATGCTTTCATCAGCCGTTTCAAACTGAATTTTAAATAGTGATTCTTGCAATAATTGTAGTTCTGTATTTGTGCTGCCAATCTCTTGAGAAACTTCCTCTAAAGTCTTCGTGTCGAGCATGGGTGGTAATTGTCGATGATCGCCTACCATAACCAACTTTTTGCCTTTCAGCGCGGGGATTAATAACTCTGGTGGAGTACACTTACTAACCTCATCAATGATGACGACATCAAAGGATTTGAATTCTTGTGAAAAATTGTAATTTGCGGCTTGAACGCAAGTGATACCAACGACATTGGCATTATCTAGATAGATGCGCCTTAAATCTGTGCGATCGCACTCGTTTGAGCTTCTTAATTTTCCTATCCAATCTTGAACAAAGTACTGATATCGATTGAGATAAATTTCTTCAGTTTGGATCTGCTGTTGCCAATTTTCAAATTTATCCTTGATAGTGCGTAAAAAGTCCAGATTAAACAAGTCTATAGAATTAACTTCAGGCTTCAATTTATCAGGAATAGAGCAAAAGTATCGATTAACGAAATCAAAGTATTAAGCTGTTTTGTCCGATTTTCCCAGTTGCGTATTTTTGCTATGACTTGTGGTGTTTCAGTCAAAATATTTGAGGAATTACTAAGATATTCTTGCACTAAAATTCTTAATTCATTAGGCAAGTATGGAAAAGATGAAAGTTCTTGCAAGAGTGCGATCGCTCTTTTAAATTTGAAGTCAGATTCACTGCGAGAAGTTTCTAACTGCTCTTGATTAGCAGATATTTTTTGCTGCTTATTAGCCGCCAACCTCATCTGTTCATTTAATTGAACCTCAAGCTGGTTTTGCTCTATTTACCCGTTCCCAGAAGTTTTCCACAGTCAAGGAATTTTCATCACAACCGTCAAGAGTAGCCGAGGTTACGTCAATCTCAAAAGTAATTCGTCTTCCAAAGCTATTGTGAGTGAAAAAAGGCACACAAAACTGGCGTGCTTTAGCGATTGTTTCCTCAATCTGTAAAAATACTTCCCAAATTCGCAGATGATCTTCTGTAGGCAAATGGTCGCCGCATATAGGCATAGCTGCCATCCGTGCCAATGCCGTTGGCGGAATATCGATACGAGACTGATGATTATTAGGCAGCAGTCGTAAACGATAAGGTACAGCATAGCCATCAGCATTTCCCTCTGAAAGTTGTAGCAACCTAGCAGATAGTACCTTTAAACCGCCCCTTCCATCTTGTTGTACAATTGCTCTAAATCCTAGTGTTTTTCCTAGCTTCTCAAGTCTTGCAGGTAATTGAAAATCATCCTGATCTGTTGCTATGGTTAAATCCCAAATTTCTTCTCCAGGATTTTGCCCCGCGCCCTTGCGGCGTACATAGACTAGGTGAGGCTCTTGACCCAGTAAATCAAATATTAACTCGTTAGCACGTTCTCGTCGCTGCCAAGGTTCACGATACAATTCAAGGGATACTTGACTTTCAAAATTGCTGATTAAACTATTAATTGCCGAACAACCTAAGAAGACATAGCCCCATTTTTCTGAATCTGTTTTCATCTCTAAGCAACTTGCTTGGAAAGAGGTAGTAACGGATAGTTCTGGCGTTTGAGAGGGACGATTTGTTAAGATTTTGGGTTGATCAATTTCCAAAGTTTGTTGTTTATGAAGGGCAGCTTTTTTAGCAGCCAAACGGATTCGTCCTGCATCAAATTCTGAAATATTGCTACTATCGCTTTTGACTAAAATCTTGAGTTGGTCGCAAATTGCTAGTAACTCTTTATTATCCAAATTCAATTCTTTTGATAGCTCATAGATCCTGACTTGGGCGTTGTTCATGCACTGCTTGCCTTTGTCAACAAAGTTTTCCTTCTCAGTATTCCCAAATACTGAGAAGGAAAAACATCTTAAAATTACGTGAGTTCGACAGAGCTAAAAAAGGGCAGGAGGTAGAGCAAGTAAGCCTTTTGGGTAAATGTCAATAGAAGGTTTTTTAGGCAAATAAGTATAAGCAGCTAAACCAGCCATTAAATTAACCAAAAAGTTAAATGGACTACGATGGCGAGAATGTTCGATTTGACATATATTTTTTAGATGGTCATTGACGGACTCAATCACAGCGCGTTTGCGTAACAGAATCTTATCAATCAGTTTTACCAAACGGTTTTTCATTTTCTTCTTAGATTTTGTGACTAACTGCAATCCGCGCTCATATAACTCCTCAAATAATTTTTGAGAGATGTATCCTCTGTCACCAAAAAGTTTACCAATTAAGTCACGAGTCATTTCTGGAACTGGTTTTCGGTCATCTACATTCGCCGGAGTTAATGAAAATGCAAGTAATTCTCCGCAATCATTAATAATCAAATGAAGTTTAAATCCAAAGTGCCAACCTACAGAATTTTTACCCCATTCTACTAAGCCTTTAAATACCTTATGAGAATGGGCTCGACAGTTATGACAAACATTAATCGGAGTGGAATCAATAAAGCTAATCCCTGTAATTTCTCCTGTACGTGTATGTAAAAAGCAACATAATAACATTAAGCACCAAGGCATCAATTCCACAAACCGAGTGTAGCTGACCAAATTCGGAAATGCTTGATGCCAACTTTGAAGCACATGCAGAGTGTAGAATTCCTTGAAAGTCTTATATCCACTGCCATGAAATGCAATGACTATTGTCATTACCTCTGATAAACACATCCTCGATTTACTGCGACGCTCTCCAGAAGTAGACGGTAATTGTGGTATTTGCTGCCATAGATTTTCCCATTGGTTACAGAAATCATCTACATCCCAGAATATTTGAGTGATATCGAGCCGAGATACAATGGTAGACATAGCCGAGACCTTGATTTTTCTTAGATATTTTTAGTCTCGGCATTTTTTTGTCACTTTTTCACAGATTCTCAATCAATCGTAGCGATCGCCTGAACAATACCCAATTGTGCAAATCTATATATGGCAAGCTTTTTTGGCTTTTTCTAACCGTCGAACTCACGTTAAAATTCTGCTGCTTTACTTATTTGGGGTAGTATTACCCAGCAAAAATAAATTTCCCGACATTTTAAAGATGTCGGGAATCTAAGCCTTTTAATTTTCACCAACCAAATAGGTCTGCACTGTCAATACTACACAGTGACTCAAAACTGAAATTTCATTTGGTAATGGCTACTTGAAGATTACAGACACAGTTGGCGGTTAGATAACCACAATATTGGTGTTGCTCAGGGCAGGATTGCCGGATAATGTGGCAATCTGTAATGGTGCAGATCCGCCTAAGCTGCCATCGGCATCAAAGAAGAAAGCTCCATTCGTTGTATTGTAAATGAACCGCTGAGTTGTGGTGTTTGCTGTGGTAATGCCCGCACCGGAACGAAAATAGTTTGAGGCTAAAGTACCTGCGACTAATCCTCCACCAAAGCCGACAGCAGATACCTGAATTCTGTCGCCACCAGAGCCACTGAAGCCATTAATCGTATCCAGGCGATCGCTAGCAGCTGTAAATCGATAAGTATCTGCTCCATCACCTCCGGTTAGCGTATCATTTCCGGCACCACCAACTAGTAGGTCATTACCAGTACCACCAACTAGTATGTCATTGCCAGCACCGCCAGTCAGCGTGTCATTGCCCCCAGCTCCATTAAAGTTATCGTTACCACTACCACCAGTGATGGAGTTGTTCCCAGCATCGCCAGTGAAGGTTCGTCCGAGATCGTTGAGCGTTAGACGGTATTCTCCCGTAGCCCCTGAACCAGCGACATCGCCAATACCCGTTACAGGGCTGTAATTGGAATTCGGGCTGAGGGACACGCCAGCGTAGTATGTACCTGCTTGAGTAAATGTATAAGCCAAGTAGGAGAACTGACTAGAGGCTTCACCCGGTGCAGCTCCATCATTGTTAGCTGCGAGTTGTGTGCCGCTTGAGTTAAATACTCTCAGGTAGGTGTTGAGGTTTGACCCATTGCGAGAATCCACATCGAACCCGACCTGTTGCCCAGCAGAAACTGTAAACTTAACGAGATCGACATCAGTTTGTGGATTCAAGGAATAGTCAACGAACTGACCTAGCGTCTTTGTACTACCTGAAGAACTGTCAACTTCAGCGATCGTGTCATCATTATCCTGACTCGGACTGACAAACTTTGAGGTCAGGGTGTAGTTTGTAGAACCGTTAATGCCCTGGACTTGCACAAAATACTGGCCAGCCCCAAGTACTCGTGAGAGAGTTTCTGTTGGCGAATTCAAGACGTTAGATGTAGCTAAGATATCACCTGCATCGATCGCATTGTTATTGTTGACATCCTCGATCAGTGAAAGCGATAAATCTTCACCGCTAACGCCTGTGGTGTTCAACGTGACTTCGTAGGTACTTGACAAACTAAAGCGATAGAAGTCGTTGACATCGCTGGAGGCATCGAAGGATTGTTCGATGTAATCCTGGAAAGTTTGGTTCGCTGGCGTCGCCCCACTAATCGCTGCTAGTGAACGGGCTGTACTTAAGGTATTTCCGGCATAGTCTGACACCAGTCGGAAGTTGTAGGCGGCTTGTTCGCCAGTACCACCTGTATGGAGAAAGTATGTTCCTGCTGCCAGGTTGGCGGTTAGGGAACCAATACTAAACGGCGTAATGGTTTCACCAGGGTCGAGCCGCTGGTTATTGTTCAAGTCTTGGACAATTGACAGAGATGGATTCTGAGTAGCTCTAGAGTAGTAGGAGTTATTAAATGCTGAAGCCGAGAGTTTGCCCGCAGCGGTCATTGTGAACTTGAAGAAATCAGAGAAATCCCCCGCACTCAATCCAAACCCATCAGCCAAATTAAAAGGCGTCTCCCCAATCAAAGCACCAAGGGAACGTGCCTTTGACATGTTGTTATACGGCTGTGGATCGCTGGGAACAGCATCGAAGTCGGAATCGAGATCGAGCTGATAGCTAGTATAAGCTCCGTTTGGTACGACCTGAATGTAATAAGTACCTGCCCCTAAGGTGGTTGAGAGCTGATCGTCTCCTGGGTTCGACGATGAAAGGAAGACTTCTCCTGCTGAAATAAACCCGTCGTTGTTTGTGTCACGGGCGAGGCGTAAATTGGCATCGAAGGTTGGGCTTGGGAAGGCAGAAGTATCGATATCTAAACGCAAATCGATAGGTGAGGTCTTATCTAAGGTGAATTTGTAGAGATCGTTAGCATCTTCATAAGTTGGTAGCCCAAATGAACCTCCTACCATGTCGTACAAGCGACGACTGCTGCCGCTAACGTTACCTAAGTCTCGTGCTGTGCCAGTAACGTCACCCGCGTAATCGGTGACGATGCGAATGGTGTAAGGGTCAGAGCCAGAAGTCTGAGTGTACTTGACGTAGTAAGTGCCAGCAGGGGCAGAGTAGCGATCGACATTAAGACCATTGCCCACCGTACCAGAGACATTCTGTAGTACGTTGCCATTGGAGTCGAGCAATTGCATAGTGGCCTGTAGCCCACCAGTATAGGTGAAGTCCTTCATCCGCAGACTGATGGTGCCAGGGGCTTCCATCGTGAACTTCATCACATCGACGTTATCCCGATAGTCGAGATAGTCTTGCCAGTTAATGCTGTTATAGTAACTAGGCTTACTACTCGTTTGACCCCAACTAGTGCCGATATCTCTGGCTGTGGCTAGAGTTGACCCGGCATAGTCGTTGTATAGGTACAGCGCATAGTTTGTAGGAACTCCTGAATAGGAGTGTACTCGAACGTAGTAATATTGATTCGCCTGTAGCGAAGCATTTATCGTCTCACTCAGGTTACCGCCCAGGGTACTACTAGCGATTAGGTTTTTGTTTTGGTCGTAGAGGTAGAGATCGGCGTCGGCCGATAAGCCATCCAAAGGGGCGTAGAGGGTCGATGGCCCATACAATGTATAGAACTGGTAGTAATCGTCAGGGTCGCTTGAACTGACTGAATCGTTAAGGATTACATTCTGCTCAAGGAAAAAGTTTGAGTCTGGAGCAATGTTTGTCGCGGTGTCAAAAGTATTGTTAGGTTCTGTCATAGAAAGAATTTTTAACTAAAGTATAGAGACAAAAAGAAACGAAAATATCCACAGATAATTCGTTAAAGCTTTCTAAGCTTCTTGAGGAATTTTAAGGTAATGCAATTCTCAGACTTTTTTGTTCTAGAAAAGATTAAGTTTTAATAATCTTTGCAAATAGCATATAGGCTTTATGAAACCGTTTGCTCATAAGCGTAAAATACATCTGAAAAACTGACCTCTAACTCCTCTCCGAACTGACGGAGAGGAGGATGAAGTTAAACTATAATCTCAGCTTAAGAAGCGCTATACGTCCTCCAAAGATGGTGGTGATTCAGAAGAACTAGCGCTAATTTCTGGTGTTGAAAGTTCATCACCTCCAATTCCTTCCCATGAATAATTGCAGATTTTAGTCCGTAGTAATGTACCAAACATCAGGTTAATTGCTAGGGCGAAGAAATCGATAAAAATAAAATTCACAAAGCGATCGATCATTAGACCCCCTTGAGCTAAATTAAGCATCAAGTGATATTTGCTCTTTTACTACACATTGCACAATCTCTTTTCCAGAAATATATGCTTTATCAATATTTTTTATGTCTAATTACCAGACCTAAATTATGTACTCTATCAACTTTAAATCCAGTGCCAGTAAAGGTTGTAGGTAATTAGTATAAAATCATAATCAGTTATTTTTTAGAGATTCTCTCATATCATGTCTGATTGAATACTTTCTATTTAAGCTTATGCGGAGACACTGAGATTTTTTTTGACAATTGATTAAGTAGATATGATATTTAGGAGTGCTGTTAGCGGTAAGCAAGGTGGTTTGATGTAACCAGAGAAAAACTAAAACAGGGTTCCCAAGCCTCTCACACGGTGGGGGAGAGGGGTAAAAAGCCGTACTACAAAAGGAGAAATCAAGAGTTATGTATTTTTATTTTTTCGGATGAAAATCTCTGGGAGTACTGTTAATGCTAAGGAAGCGTTTAGACTGTGCTAAATTTTTGAGATTTTCATCAATAGGTTTAGCTGAAGAGGCGAGAAACATCAACGAAACCTTCATGAAGACTTACAATATTTGAAACTTCTGAATACATACTTCCGACTTTACCTGATTGATGGGTAAATAAATTATGACAACCCACAATTATCAGCAGTTCTTGAGCGCGGGAAAATGCAACATTTACTCGTTCTGGCTTCTTAGCAAATCCCACATCTCCTTTACTATTGTTGCGAACCATACTGACAATGACAATAGGTCTTTCCATACCTTGAAATCTATCTACAGTACCAGTACGAATTTCTAGGGAAGGAAAAAGTTCAGATTGCAGACGTTCATCAATTTTTCTTAATTGAGCGCCATAAAATGTAATTACGGCAATTTCTTTTTTGGATTCACCATTAGCAACTTTAGAAGCCCAAGTATTCTCAAACTGCTGACAGAGACGTTCAATCGCATCAATTTCGGGAATATTAAAGTAAGAAGTTCCATTTCGTTGCTCTAAAAACTGATTTTCTATAGGCGTTTTTACCCAAAGAAGATGCTGAGATTCTTGGATGATTTCATCTGCTAAATGATGTGCGCGTTTTGTATCAGGTTCCAAAATGCCAGATTCTAATTTACCGTCATAAAACTGATTGATTGCTCCCATAATAAATGGATGCATTCGATATTGTGTAGTTAGCATTTGTTTGATACTTTCATCAGCAGATTCAAACTGACTTTTAAATAGTGATTCTTCTAAGAATTGTAGTTCGTCTCTTGTATTGCCTATTGTTTGAGCAACTTCTTCTAAAGTGCTAGTATCAAGCATGGGTGGTAATTGGCGATGATCGCCTACCATAACTAGCTTTTTGCCTTTCAAAGCTGGGATTAGTAACTCTGGTGGAGTACACTTGCTAACCTCATCAATGATGACGACATCAAAGGATTTGAATTCTTCCGAAAAACCTCTATTTGCAGCCTGAACGCAGGTGATACCAACGACGTTGGCGTTATCTAAATATATGCGCCTTAAATCGTCGCGATCGCGCTCATTTGGGCGTCTTAATTTTTCTATCCAATCTTGTACAAAATTCTGATATCTATTGAGATAAGTTTCGTCTTTTTGGAGTTGCTGTTGCCAAGATTCAAACTGACTATTAATAGTGCGTAAAAACTCTAAATTAAACAAGTCACCATTAGAATTATCCACCTTCAAATTATCAGGTATTGTTTGCCATTCTTTCACCCACCAGTTTCTTTCTCTTATTAAAATTTCTGATGGCTGCGGTTGTGACTTCTCTTGTATTTCACGGAAATTAGTTTGTAATTTTTGTAGATACTGTAGAGAAGTTTTACTTTCTTCTTGTAGCTTTGATAAATGCTCATTTAGAGAATGTTTAATTATCTCCAGTACAGTAAAAGGTTCTAATGATGAGATTAAGGTTTCTAGCTGACTAATGGAATTTCCCCAATAATTCACTTGATTGGCAAATTCTTGAGGATACTCCCAAATATTTGATTGTGTTGCAAGATATTTTTCAACTAGAATGCGTAGTTGAGGAGGTATATTTTCTTGATTAAGTTCTTGCAAGATATTAATAACTTGTCCAAGTTGGAAATTAGCATCTTGTTGTGCTTTTTCTACCTCAGCTTGAGTAATAGATATTTGCTGTTGGCTAACTTGATTTTTCTGATGTTCTTTTAATTGTCGTTGCAAATGCTGAAGCTGTTGTTCTGTTTCCGTTTTGACTTTTAAAACGCATTGACGCGCATTTACAAGAATAGTATCTAGCAATTCCTGTGTAATTTGGGTGAGAGTAGAGTCGATATTATTCCACTCCCATGATGCACCATAACTCCGCTGCATTCTAATTAAAAAAACCTGGGTATTCTCAACTAGTAATTTTCGCTGTTTGGGGTTGAGTAGCTGATAATTGCTAAACTGTTTATAGGTTTCTTGCCATTGAGTGCGATCGCTCTTTGATAGCACCATTGGAATCTGACTAAAATTTTCCTGTAAAAAATAGCTAAAATTATGCTGTTTACCCCGCCTGTCAGTAAAACCTCCGTCTATTTCATAAGCGATCGCCTTTGCCAATACTTCCCACTCTGGTAGGTTAATTTTATATATTTTTGGTACTATTGTTAACTTTAATGTATTAGCAAACATTAATAAACCTAGTGGTAAATCCACTAAATTCTCTGTGAGTGGTAAACCAGATTGATGGCATTCTTTCAAAGTTTGATAAAGATGAGAAGGTGCTGTAGATTTCCATTCCTTAACTGCTGAGATAATATAATCAATTTCTCGTTGGCGATTTTCCCAAATCTGGATTGTTTGCTGTAAGTTTTGCAGCTTGGTAATATATTGCTGATAATCTGGTTGTAGTTGATTTAATGAAGCAAAATTTTGTTTGACAATCTGCACCAACGCTGCAACTTTTGAAATAGCTTCACTTGCATCTTGAGCAGAAGTCAACGCAGTTTTAAATTCAGCAATTTCTGTCGCTACAGTTTTACGTAACCAAGCTGCTAAACCAAAAGCGCCAAGCGCCGGACGCACAAAACCAAGTTCATTAGTATATTTGATAGTTTGACGAACATTTGTTAAAAATTCTTCTACTAAACTGTTACCTTCTGTGTATGGCTTAAGAAGTGGCAAAAAATCTATGACTTCTGGAGCTTCCCAGTTTACATTTTGTGTAGTATCTAATATCTTTTCGAGTCCAACAATGAGGGATTTAACCTCTTTCTCTTTTTCTAAGGTTTCGTTGTAATAATTTTCTTGATTTTTAAAATTTACTTCTATTTTTAGCTTATTTTTATGGAATTTATTTTGTTGCTGATTAAATTCTTCCTCCGCTTTGAAGTAAGCTGTAAATCTTGGTGCTGATGCCAATAATTGACTGAAAACTTTGATATTTTCGAGGCGTTGACTCAGATTATTTTCGCAGTCATTGGCTGTATTTTCTAGCCATCTGCCAATCACTTGGTCTTCTAAAAATGGCTGTCCTTCTTCCCCAACTTTCTCGGCTCTACCTTTGCGTACAGCTCGAATCACTGGATTATGAACTAATCGACTTAGGGCGTTATCTACTGCCAAATTGGCTTGAGAAGCAATTAAGGTGCGTCCACCGCGAAGGGCAATTTGATAGCAAATCTCCGCAATTACGGTAGTTTTACCAGTACCCGGTGGCCCTTGAATAAGTACAAGATCTTTCGCAGCAAGTGCCTTTTCTACTGCTGCTTTTTGACCAGGATTAGCAGAGGATAACAATAAATCTTGCGGTTGAATTTCAACAGTTGTTTTGATTTGTCTAGCCTGAGAAGCGTCGAATAAAAAGCTACCCAAATAAGGATTTTGGGTGTAACCATTATTCAAATCATCTAAAGCTTTTTTCTTACGCTGAATCTGCTGAATATCACCAACTGCCTCAAAACACAAAAATCCTGTATCTGGCAACTTATAACGCTCTGCTGCCATAAATTCAGCTAAGTCACGGTCTAATCTGAGGCTGATAATACAACGATTGGGATCAACTTCTTCAACAGTCCCTAATTGACGACCGCTAATCCAATTTTTGCCGACTGGAGCAGTTTCAAAAAGCTTTAAATCTTCGTTTTTTGTGCGTCTTGCTCGTTCCCAAAAGTTTTCAACATTGAGAGAATTTTGATAAAATCCGTCAAGGGTGGCTGAGGCTACATCAATTTCAAAACTGATTCGTCTTTTGAAGTTATAGTTGTGACTTATATAACGGACGCAAAACTGACGCGCTTTCGCAATTTTTTCTTCAATTTGCAAAAACGCTTTCCAAGCTTTTAGCTGTTCTTCTGTAGGCACATGATCGCCACAAACTGGCGCGGCTGCAATGCGTTTTAATGTTGCGCTGGGAATGTCGAGATGATGCTGATGATTAGATAGCAAACGCAAGCGACAAGGTATAGCATAGCTATCGGCGTGTCCCCGTGAGGGTTGTAACAACTGAGCCGAAAGTATTTTTAAACCGCCACGTCCATCTTTAGGTACAGCGGCTCTAAATCCTAATGTTTTTTTGAGCTTTTCAAGTCTTGCAGGTAACGGAAACTCATCGGAGTCTGTTGCTATTGTCAAATCCCAAATTTCCTCTCTTGCTTCTTTCCCTGCACCTTTACGACGTACATAAAATAGAGAAGGCTTTTTTCCGACACATTCAGACATTAACTCATTGGCGCGATCGCGCCGTTCCCTAAATTCAGGATATGATTTCAGGGCGCTTTCACCTTCCAGGTGGCGGATAAAGCTATCAATTGCTGAAGCTATAAACATATAGCTCCAATCTTCAGAGTTAGTTTTAGTTTTCGAGGATTTTGCTGTTAGTTTATTTGCCACTAAACGAATACGTTCTGCGTCGGGTTCGGAGATGGCGCTGGTATGGCTTTTAACTGCAATTTTCAGCTTTTCGCAAATTGCTAATAGCTTTTTGCTATCCAAATTTAATTCTTTTGCTAGTTCGTAAATTCTAAGTTTGCCGTTGTTCATCCGGTACTGCCTTTGCACCAAAGTTTTTCTATTTAGGAAAATAAAATCAGAGATAAATTTTAAAGTAATAAGTTATGTTCTATCAAAGTTTATATTGGCGGTAAACTTGACTGGCGGCGCGATGCAGTAGGGAGTGTCGCCAAACAAGAGATTTCATATCATCTGTGTAACCGCCGCCAATGACGCAAGCGATGGGATAACCGCTATTCATACAGGTACTTAAAACCTGCATTTCTCGGCGAAAAATACCAGTATCGGTTAAAGCTAATTTTCCCAAGCGATCGCCTATATGAGGATCAACACCTGCATCATAAAATACTATGTCTGGCTTGACTTTAGATAGTAAATCTGATAGGTAATTTGCCAAAGTTTGTAAATAAGCGTCATCTTCCATTCCCACCGGCAAAGGAACATCCAAATCGCTGTTTTGTTTAGTACCGGGGAAATTGACTTCGCAGTGCATGGAGAAAGTAAAAACGCTGTCGTCGTCTTGGAAAATAAAAGCGGTGCCGTCTCCTTGATGGACATCCAAATCGACAATGAGGATTTTTTGGACGAGTCCGAGTTGTTGCAAAACGCGACAGGCGATCGCTAAATCGTTGAAAATACAAAAACCAGATCCATAACTAGGAAAGGCATGATGAGTGCCACCAGCCGTATTACAAGCTAAACCCTGACTTAGTGCTAGTTTAGCTGTGAGGATTGTACCACCTACCGCTACACAGGTACGATTCGCTAAAGCTGGACTCCAAGGCAAACCAATGCGACGTTGTGCTTTCGGGTCTAGGGTTCCTTCGCAGTAAGCTTGAACATAGTTTGGAGTGTGGACTAACTCTATCAATTTTGGAGATGGACGTTCGGGAGTGTGAAATTGTTCTTGATTCGCTACACCATCAGCTAACAGCAATTCATAGAGTTGTCGGAACTTAGACATCGGGAAGCGATGTCCTTCAGGTAGGGGAGCAATGTAATCTGGATGGTAAATAATTGGCAAATCCATAAGGAAAGAAAATCTCAAGCAGCTAATCCAAGAACAAGGTAAAATTTAGCCATAATTACAGCAAAAATGCTGGTCTCGTAAATCTAAAACTCCAAATTGAAAATTGATATCATGGAATGGATTACGCCGATAGCATTTATTCTAGCTGGCTTCCTGGCCGGAATAATTGGTGAAAAAGTTATCTTTAAAAAACTCGAAAGATTTGTTAATAATAAACGGATTGCCGGGGGTAATATTATATTCTACTCTCTGCACCGTATGACTTTTATCTGGTTTGTCATTGGCGGCTTTTTTTGGGCAATTCTGAGTTCTCCCCTCAAGCCAGATATTGCCATCGTACTGCAAACAATTCTGACGATGGCATTCCTGTATTCAATAACCTTAGTCTTAGCCAAATTGACTGCTGGTTTTCTTAATTTATATATTCGCAGAGCCGAAGGAGTTCCTACATCACTAATTTATAACCTTGCTAAAACTACTGTTTTAGTTTTGGGAACATTAATTATCTTGCAAACGATAGGTGTTCAAATTACACCGATAGTCACAACTTTAGGTATTGGTGGTCTAGCTGTTGGTTTGGCACTTCAAGACACACTAGCCAATTTGTTTTCTGGCTTTTATTTAATTATTTCTAAGCAAGTTAGAACCGGAGATTATGTGAAATTAGATGCTGGACATGAGGGATATGTCATAGATATTTCTTGGCGGAATACGACAATTAAAGAAATTTCCAATAATGTAGTTATTGTTCCCAATTCTAAGTTATCTTCTGCAATTTTTACAAATTATCATTTACCCGCAAAGGAAATTACTTTAACAATGGATGTGGGTGTTAGTTATGATAGCGATTTGGAACACGTTGAAAAAGTGACTGTAGAAGTTGCTAAAGAAGTCATGCAAGAAATTGCACCGGAATTAAAAGAAAGTGAACCATATATCAGATTTCATACATTTAATGATTTTAGTATAGATTTTACGCTTTATATGCGCGTAAGCGAATACTTCGATCAGCGTATTGGTAAACATCTATTTGTCAAAAAATTGCACAAGCGCTATCAGCAAGCTGGGATTACAATTCCTTTTCCGATGAAGGAGGTTTATGTGCTAAATAATACAAATAAAATTAGCCATTAATCTAGACTAATTCTTGCTAAGAGGACGTTTGAAAAGTCCTCTTGTCGGTATCAAAAGTTTTAGATTCCCCTAAATCCCCTTTAAAAAAGAGGGTGGTTTTATACAATGAGAGAAAAATAATAATGATTTGTAGAGCGGGGAAAAAAATGGATAACTAACAAGTTGTACTCAGGATGCAACCAATGTCCAACAAAAAAATGAGTGAAGTGGCGATTGTCCAACAATTAAGGGAGTTGATCTGAGAAATGCCTAACCCGCTATACGATCAAGATTTGCAATTATGGATTGAGCAAACCATTCAACAGTTACAAAATCATGAATTTGAGGCGTTGGATATTGAGCATTTGATTGAGGAGCTAGTTGATTTGGGTAAGGCAGAGAAAAATGCCCTCAAAAGCAATCTGACAATTTTATTGGCACATTTACTCAAGTTAAGGGTTCAGTATGATGTACCTGATAGCATGAAAGGAAGCTGGTATAGTTCAATACTGGAACATCGCCAGCGAGTTCTGAATAATTTGGCAGATACTCCTTCTCTAAAAAGTTTTCTGGTTGAGGCGGTGGAAAAAGCCTACCCAGATGCTCGCAAGCTAGGAATTAAGGAAGGTAAGCTAGCTAAGTTTGGGATTCGCATACCCCAAGAAAGTGAATATCCGACCGTTTGTCCTTTTTCCATTGAGCAGATTCTAGATGAAGATTTTTACGGGCTGTAGAGAATTACGTAGGCGTAGCCCGTCGTAGACATCGCACTCATCATATTGGTTGACATCTAAATGGATAGACACGTGAACCGAAAAGTTCTACAATCTGACTCATTGCGGTAATTTTACTTATTGCCCAATCCACATATGCATAGTAAAGATTTTCTAGTGATTCCATTTGATCGTGGAACCACTAAATTAATATAGGAAAGTCTTGAATAAGGGACAGCAAACAAATGGATGTAAAGCTCATTCTAGCTGGATTAACAGTTATATTTACAATTTCGTGCTTGTTTTTTGGTACGAAAAATGGTTTCTATGATTCAGATAACTATCACGGTAATGGCTCCGCGCATTGAGAGCGGTCTGTAGATACTTGGGCTACTTCCCGTAGGTGACTTGGCTAAGACAGCTTAGAACTTACAAAGGGAAAATAAACAAGAGGCAAACTCCTGTAGCTCCTAGTTTGATGGCTTCTCATTAGCCCACCTTTCCGAACCAGTGCGGGTTCGGTAGAGGCGTCCTCCCCAATCAAAAATCCGTATTCTCAGGGTGTAGGGGCGCACGATAAAACTTACCCCTAATTCACAAAACCAAAATTTGTCTAAATTTTTGGCTTTTGGGATATGTCCATGATGATGAGGTTTGAGGGGAGGAGAGCATGAGGGATAATTTGTCGGCATCCTCTGGCGTAGATGCTGGGGAAAGGGGTAGTGAATTAGAATTTTTGCCCTATAGTGTCCAGCATAACGACGAGGGTGTGTGTTTATTAGTGAAAATGGGGCCACACCGCATTCTGTTGGACTGCGGTTTGGAGGATATTTCATCGCTAGCGAGGGGAGTTACTAAGTCGATACGTGGAGGTAGTTCGCCCCTACCAGCAGATTTAGTTTTAATTAGTCACGCCCACCCAGATCACTCTAGAGGCTTACTGGCACTGCATAAAGCTTTTCCGAAGTTACCTATTTATGGTAGCGAGGTAACCAGTAAATTACTGCCGCTGAATTGGGAAGACCAAGACCCTGAGAAGATTTCCCAATTTTGTCACGCCTTGCCATTGCGATCGCCTGTGGAATTCCAAGAAGGACTGGTGGCAGAATTATTCCCCGCCGGCCATCTACCAGGAGCAGTGGCAATTCTCCTCACCTACACCACCCAACAACGTAGTTACAAGCTACTGTATACAGGGGATTTTTTCTTATCGAACTCCCGGCTGGTCGAAGGTTTGCGCTTAGAAGAACTACGGGGCTTAGACTTGGATGTACTGATCGTTGAAGGCACTTATGGGACATCCCGTCATCCCCACCGCCGTAACCAAGAAAATCAACTAGCAGAACGAATTAATCGAGCGATCGCTGAACATTGTTCTGTAATCCTTCCTACCCCGGCTTTGGGGCTGGGTCAGGAATTATTAATGCTCTTACGATCTCATCACCACTTTACTGGACGAGATTTAAATATCTGGGTAGATGGTGCAGTCGCCACAGGGTGCGATGCCTACCTAGAACTGTTACCCCACCTCCCGCCATCAGTACAAAATTTTGCCCGCCATCAACCTTTGTTTTGGGATGAACGGGTACGTCCCCGCGTGCGTCGTTTACAGCCAGAAGAACGCGCCACAGTGGGCAAGTCTCCGTGTATTGTCCTAACTGACTCTACATCTGATTTAGGCGAACACTGCCAACCCGATACCGGTCCTTGGCTGATCCTTGTACCGGAAAAAATTGATATAAAAGTTAACCAAAAATATTTAGCACCCACTACTGTGGAAAGCTATCTGCTAGCTCAACATAGTGATGGTCCGGGTACTACGCAGCTAATTCATAATTTGCGACCCCAGCACGTCATCTTTGTCCACGGTTCTCCTGCCTATTTAGCCGATCTCACAAGCTTAGAGGAGTTGCAAAACCGCTATCACGTGCATTCTCCGGCGGCTGAGACTTTGGTGGAATTGCCTATCGGCGATACATTTTTGCAACCCGCAGCACCAGAGACTAATTATGAAGGTGAACTGACGGAGTTGGGCACAGTAATTACAATCACCCTACCTGAGGCCATTACAGCCGATCCTCGTTGGCAAGAGTTTGCTGATACTGGTTTAATCGAGGCTCGTTGGCAAGGGGAAGAACTAGTATTAAGGGGATTGTCTCAACGAGAATTGCTGAATCAAAATAGCGATCGCTATACATGGACTGATATAGACTGTTGCGGCACTTGCCGACATCAAAGGGGTCAGCGGTGTTGGAATCCAGCTTCCCCATTGTACAATTTTAAGGTGACTCTAGAAGGTTACTGTCCTGCTTTTGAGCGGTTATCTAGTTCTGAATCCTGAGTCCTGAGTTAGGATTTATTACTCAGCACTCAGAACTCAGTACTTAACACTGATTATTCTGGATTGGAATCAGTGTAATGGTTGCGGATGCGTTCAGCTTCGGGACAATCCTCTGTCATGAGAGGTTCCACATTTCCGCGTGGTACTGAAGCCAATTTTTGCGTTACAGCACCAATGCTCTCGAGGCGAACCATTTCTTCCCAAGAACAAACTTCGTCTTCTTCTTCTGTTTCATAGCGTAGGGTTACTAAATCTCCCTCTATATCTATGATGCGGGCGCGTTCAATCCAGCGTTGCTGGTCCCGCAAGAATACACATACCTCCCGCCCGTCGCAACACAGTTGATAAATCTTGCGGTGTAGCATGTACTGCTTCTGCCTTTTTAAACAACGTAGTTAAACCTGTCATCATCTGGGTTTTACCCCATTACCTTACACCTTTAAGAGATTAATTTCATGGTTGAGAACAAGTACGCCTCATCACCCAATCTCAAGATTTGCTTGTAGTTGGCAAAATCTAGGGAGATTTTGGGTCATCAACCAATGGTTGCTGTACCAATGAATTCAATCTGTTTCAGGTTGATTTTAGCGAATGTTTGCTTCATATGAAGTCAAACAAGTCGCTATTTGTCCTAACAAGGTTAATATTTGTTGGTGAGTCCTTTCTACCATTATGTAATAAAGAATACTGAGAAACAAGCGTTGATTGCGGTTGTTTAAGTTGCCTACTTGTAGTCATTGGCATTAATGGGGAGTCCCGGGACTTGACTTTACTTTTACCCTTATGTATTTGATCTTAACTCATTCTCTTGCTGACCTTGATGATTTTCAAGAACAACACCCAAAGAGTTTTGAGTTTTTCCAGTTTTTTGCCGAACAAGTCTTCAAGGGGGAGATGAGGAAGATGAGAAAGAAAATTAACAATTATTCTGCCTCATCCCCCTCATCCCCCTCATCTCCCTCATCCTCACTGCGATTCTACGAGTATCAGCAAGATTTGTAGGGTGTGGGTAATTCCATTAACAGGACATTTGAGGAAGATGCTTCTCGTTTAATTTGGCCTGTGCGAACTGCATCGTATAAAGCTGCAAGGGCTGACAAATCCTCTGGCTGATAGCATTTAGTCGCCAGCATTTGATGGAGTAAACCTTCAGATTCAACACTAAGATATCCAGTTTGAAAAGCAGATTCAACAAGTGTACGAATCATCTTGATTAGGAGGGCAGAGTAAACAATTTATCACCCCAGTGTGGAATATTTTCTGTTGTGACCAATTGATATAGAGCAGGAAAGTATGTGATTATAATTACATAGTATTGGTGATTCATATCACAGTGATAATTGAATATATAAGGTTCTGGTGTATTTGCCGAGAAAGATACTTGTGCATAATATTACAAATATTTAAGTATATATATTGACAAGCTAGGTCATTTAATAATATTAAAATATAGTAAAACTTTTAGGAAAGCATCCAAAAAAGAATATTCAAATATCGGCAATTAAGCAAAAAACTGGCGAAAATCTTCATCTTTTTGACTTAATTGTACCCAATCGAGGTTTAATGACTGGAATTTTTGCACTAAGCGATCGCAAGCAGGACGTTCGGTAGCATAGTGTCCAGCATCGATTAAAATTAGATTACAATCGCGGCTTTCTTGAAATTGATGAAATTTGCAGTCAGATGTCAGATAAGCTTGGGCGCCAGTTTTGCTAACTGCTGAAATATAACTAGCTCCGGAACCACCCAAAACCGCAACCCGTGAAATTATTTGCTGTAAATTAGCAGTTGGGGAAAAAATTAAATTTGGCGAAGCCAGTCTGGTTTGAATGGCTGCGAGTAATTCTTGTAGTGTCATCACTGGCTCTAGCGAACCAACACGACCATATCCTAATCTGCCTTGTGTGGGTACTATGGGAGTAACTTCTTTGAGTTCTAAAATTTGAGCTAACACATCAGCAGTACCATCCTGGACTTGATCGAAGTTAGTATGGGCGCTGTAAATACCAATATTCTGGGTAAAAGCTAAGCGTACCATTTCGGCGATCGCTTCACCAGTGCGTAAAGACTTGGGAGGCGTGAAAATTAGAGGATGATGGGCAAAAATTAGATTAGCATTCAGAGCGATCGCTTCGTGCATAACTGCTAAAGTTGGTGTCAAACAAACCAATACCCGTGCTTTTTCCTGCAACACCCCTGGCTCAACCTGCCAGCCACAATTATCCCAGCTTTCGCACCAAGTGGGATTTGCCCATGCTTCAAACCAAGTAATTAAATTAGCAATTTTCATAATTAATTTTTAAGCCAGAATTCATGATCCAGAATAGTCAAATAATTCAGAGAAAATTTGATCAATGAATATACTAAGCTGTTATGCATTGAATTTGTACATTTACCTGATGACTGTTAACCGTTAACTGTCAACAGTCAACGAGCATCAAGAGTATTTATATACTTTAGACTTGCATCAGCGTAATCATACTAAATTTCTTACAAATTTTGACTCTTCAATTCTTCTTCTCTATCAGTGTTTTTGTGGTTGAATATTTAATTTTAATGCTAATTGCTGACGCATTTCCTGGAAAGGTTTATTCCAGACTGGGCTAGTATTCCAGTCCCAGACTGCTACCGGAATAAGTTGTTCTTCAGCAAGATAAGTTAGCAGTCGGTATTCATCTTTTGGTTCACGCGAAAAACTGAAAGGATTACGGTAGCCTGTGTCACACAGTTTATAAGATGAGCTTTGTCCGTGACTAATACGTTGCTGAAGTTCCTTTCCTTTCGCAAGTAAATAATCAAAAAAAATCAGACTAAAAGGTTCTATATATGCACGATTTTGCGGCTCTTTTTGTACCCATCTTGCCCAATCAAATCCATAAATAAAATCGTGAACGTAACGGAAGCGGATTTCTGTATTAATTCCGAACATCTCTGTTAAAGAAACCATCTTTTCACCAAAAGCTTTTAAAAAAGGAACAGCACCTTCATCTGCTACTAAGGCCTGCCTAAGCATACTACTTACAATAAAATCAAAATCCCAGAATATGTTTTCTGGAAAATTTTTTAACTGAGCATTAACTATAGATTCTAATGTTTCCTGAACCGTTGTGATGATTTGGATATCGATATTTTGTTGAGCAATCAAATTCCCCAATTCTGCAAAACTGGTAATTAATTTTTTTTGGGGATTAAGTGACAATAAATTAACAGAATGTTGGGCAAGTATTTCATCAATAAATTGGAAAGTATGAGTTGGTATCACTTCTTGCTTCATAGTCTTTGATATAGCCCATATAGCTTACACTAAATATTACTTTAGTTGAAAATAAATTTTTTATTAAATAATTATAAATAAACTTAATTATCCAATAAAAATACTAAATATAGCAACCATATTTGATTGCCGAATCAATTATAGAAATAGAGAATAAAAGTTTACCTAGCTTTGCAAAAATCAAGTAGGAATAGTATGTAAATTTTTGAGTCTGTATCTGGTTAATTCAATATGAAGATTTTTTACAAAAAAGGCATCACAGCGAAGTTTACAATATTGTAGCCAAAGGGTAGGCTGTATTAACAGAGTATTTAAACTCTACAAAGCTACGCCTTAAATAAATTAAACTTGAGAAATTGCTATCCAGAAATGTGGACAACTAATTCTCTGGAATGATTGCGCTGGCGGTGTTCCCAAATATAAATTCCCTGCCAAGTTCCCAGCACTAAATGACCGCTATTAATGGGAATATGTTCAGAAGTATGGGTGAGGACTGTACGGATGTGTGCTGGCATATCATCTCCACCTTCTGCATCGTGGATATATTTGCCTGATTCTGGCACCAGTTTTGCCATAAAATTAGCTAGATCTACAAGAACATCAGGATCGGCATTTTCTTGGATGACTAAACTAGCTGAAGTGTGGCGCAAAAATAAAGTACAAAGCCCAGTTTGAACGCCTGAATCTGCAACTATCGCTTCAATTTTACCAGTGATATTGTAAAAAGATTTGCCAGTGGTAGAAATTCTTAGTAACTTTTGATAGTGAGTCATGTGAAACAATAATTATTGATGACAGTAAAACTTAATTAGCAGTTCGATGTGCTATTAATTTATATGATTTATTTTTAATAATTTTATTGCGTCTGTAAATAGTTTAGAACAGATTTAGCGATCGCTTCATTTCCATCCTTAGCAATTGCTTGGGATTGATTTGGTGCTTTAGGTAACTCATCCAGAAAATCCCAAGTTCCTTGAAAAAACTCAGCAGGGCTGATAATTTGATGATGGTTGTAATTAACTAGACCTTCTATGAGAAAACTTGCTTCAGCAAAATCCTCGCGTGGGATAGTAACAATAGGTACTCCCATTAATGTAGCTTCCGCAAAAGTACTGTAACCAGGTTTTGAAAGGACTCGCGCACAAATAGGCATAAAATCTACAGGGCGATATTTCCGATCGTTAATTTTTACTAAATTAGGTAAATCTGGGGCAGATTGATCGAAGACAATAAATTGCCAATCGGAAAATTTCCGCAGATTCTCATAGGGAATTTGCTGTAAACCCAAACCGCCAAAAGTCAATAAAATAGTTTTTTCGACTGGTGCAGTTATCCCCCAAATAGAGCGTAAATCATCAGCAAAGTGACGGGGAGAACCGCCCGTTAAGCCAACATCTGTGATATTATTAAAACCTTGCATCGGTTCATGGAAAGGAAGACGAAACAGGCGATCGCACTTTGAGTACCAATCACTAATCCAGTTTGCAACTGCGGTGAATTCACCTCCCCAATCTCGGTAGATTAAGTCCCAGCCAAAGTTACTCATCATCCAACAGGGAATATTTGCAGCTTGGGCAAATCCAGGAGCAAGAAAAGGAATATCTGCCAAGATGAGATTAACGCGATTTTGACGGATAAAATTAACTTCTGAGGCAATTAACGAATTTTGATGCTTTTTAATATCCAGCAACTTTTCTAAAGTTGCTGCTTTATCCATTGTCAAACTATCTGCTTGCACCACACCCAAATCAAATGCACGGGGACGATAGATAAAATTACCTTCTATGTAGCATTCTAGCAACCAGCGTGGGGCAGTGGTGACCAAAATTAGTAGAACTTCTGGACATAACTTTTGAATTGTTGCAGCTACAGAAGCCATACGGGTAGCATGACCAAAGCCGTGGTTAGTTATAGCTAAGTATAAGATTGGACGTTCCATTTTAATGTTAGGAATTATAAATTATTAAATGTAGAATCTAATTGAGTTTCTAGCCAATCTTTGATAGTGTATTCATTATTGAATAGCAAAATATTTTCATCTATTTCAGGAGGCTGAAAATGTTGTATTAGTTCTGCAAAAATCTCCTTTTTGATTCCTTGACGTTTTTTAGTCTGTTCATTCATTTGCATTCTTATGTAAATTTCCTCTAGCGGAACATCAAAGTAAATTACTTTGGTTCCATAATTATGTCGTTTGGCGACCTCTCTAAATCTGTCACGCAACCAACGGAAACAGTTTGTATCATCGAGAATGATATCTTGTTCTAGCTGCATTAAATTGTCCAAGATACCAATTGCAATCTGGTGAGTATTTTCCCACTCTTCAACGGGAATACCATCTCCACCAAAACCAAGTCCTCGGTCTTTATTGATGTCATCCAAACTTACATATCCACAGTTTAGGTAATCGACCATTGCTTTAGCCAAGGTACTTTTACCAGAAAACGCCAAACCACAAAGTAAATAAAGAGTTTTCATTTAGTTCAGCAGAGTTAAGTACAGCCTCTTAAATTGAGATAGCATAACGCACTAGTAAAAGTGCGTTACAGCACACCCTACTTATCCTACATTTTGCCAAAACTTTGAATCGTCTCAACTAATAAGTCAATCTCCGATTCTAAAGTAAAGTAATGGACGGTGGCGCGTATACAGTTAGGGTTAGCAATTGTCCGAGTTAATATCTTTTGTGACTCTAAAAATTGCACTAATTTCAGACTCCCTTGGGGCTGATTATTTGTTAGTTGAAAAGAGACTATACCACTTTCGGGTGGGGAAGTTCGCAGATATTTGACATCAGGTAACGCGCCTAACTTTCGCCAGAGGTACTCACTCTTTTGACAAATTTGCTCGTAACGTTCATGTGAGGTTCCCCATTGCTGATGAATAGCGATCGCCTCTCGTAAACCAGCATATAAAGAATAAGCGAATGTAGACACTTCATATCGTCGCCCATCTGGAAGCCAATCCACAGGCTGAGATTCACTATCCACAACAACTCCACTGAAGCCAATAAATGTAGGTTTCAGGCTTTCTCGTGCTTCTGGTCGTACATACAAACCACCTGCACCAGCAGGACCACATAACCATTTATGACCAGTGAAAGCATAAAAATCAACTCCCAATTCAGTCAAGTTTAAAGGCAACAAACCAACAGATTGAGCAGCATCTATCAGTAGCAGAGAATGATTATTTCTGCATACTTCGGCAATTTTATTCAAAGGTAAAACTTGACCAGTGTTCCAGAAAACATGACTCAATATTACTAGGCGAGTATTGGGGCGCAAGTGCTGGGCAATGATTTTTACGGGGTCACCCTCATTTAAAGTCGCCTTTAGCGGACAGGTAGTAACTTCTACAGCGAATCGTCTGCTGATTTCTTGAGCTGTGGCAATCACGCCTGGATGTTCGCAGTCTGAGAGTAGCATATGGTCGCCAGCACGCCACTCGATACCCCACATGCCGATATTACAGCCAACAGTGACATTATCAGTGAGTGTAATCGTTTCGGTTGATATATGCAATTCGGAAGCGATCGCTTCTTTTGCAGCTTGCATTTGTGGTTTAATCCAGCGATACGCCTCATTACCAAAGGGACCGATATGCTGAATATGAGCTTCAGTTTGAGCGATCGCATCCATTGCTTTTTGGGGCATCGGTCCTTGTCCCCCATAATTGAAATAAGTCTTATTCGCTAAAGCGGGAAATTGCTCTCGATGGGAATGCAACCTGGTTTGTGCTACAGAAATACTAGTCATAGTAATTTTGGATTTTAGATTTTGGATTAGTCATTGGTCATTGGTCATTTGTCATTAGTTAATTCTCCGCGTCGCCGCGTCTGTGTGTCCCCGCGTCCCCATTTCCCCCACTCCATTATTAATTGTCTAAGTCACCCCCAGAGAGTGCTAATTCTTGTTAGCTTAAAGAAATGCTAATTAATGCTGAACTCCTACTGCAATATCAACGTTGTAAACGCCGACCTTTTCTAGATATCTACGGTGACAAAAGTCAGCGTGATGCACCCAATGAGTTGCTCCAAAAACTTCAACAGGATAAAATCACCCATCAACTGAGTAATTTGGCACAGCTGACTTATCAGCAACCAGATTATTCATATGGAAATTGGGAAAAGGGAGAGAAGACAACTTTAGAATTGATGCAGCGGGGAGTTGAATACATTCATAAAGGACTATTGTTAGCAACTTATTCTGAAGGATACACCTTACTGAGTCGTCCAGATTTACTCGTCAAACAGCCTGGAAAGTCTCATTTTGGTGATTGGATGTACGTCCCGGCTAGTATTGAACTAGGTAAGCGCCCTAAGCAAGAATATCAAGTCGTCGCCGCATTTCATACCCAAGTGTTAGCAACAATCCAGGGAGTTATACCTGAAACAGGTTCGCTGATGTTGCGAAGCAAAGATCAAAGCTATGGCGTGGATCTGTTTAAATGGATACCACGAATGCAGCAGATTCTAGAAGAATTTATTCAAGTTTTAGAGTTACCAAATCCGCCAGAGGTGTTTATTTCTCGGCAAAAGTGTAATCTTTGTCATTGGTATAGTCAATGTTATGCGATCGCTCAATCAGAAAAACACCTCTCACTATTACCAGGCGTAACACCAATTCGCTACACTCAACTCCAAGCCTTAGATATCACCACAGTTGAATCTCTCGCTAACACCAGTCCCACCATTCTCGAAAACCTAGTTGGTTTCGACAGGGAAGTAGCGCCAAGACTAGTAGTGCAAGCTCAATCTGCATTAGAAAGACGACCATTAATCTTACCGTACCCGCCATCGATAAAAGAGATTACATTCACAGCACCCATAGAGCTTTACTTTGATATTGAAGCACAGCCAGACTTAGATTTAAATTATTTGTTGGGGGTTTTGGTAGTTGATAGAATTGCCAACACAGAACAGTTTTATTCGTTTTTAGCAGACAAACCAGAAGACGAAGAATTAGTTTGGCAGCAATTTTTGAATTTAGTTTGGCAATATCCCGAAGCACCAATTTATCATTTTTGTGTGTACGAATTTGATACAGTCAAACGCCTAGCAAAGCTTTATAATACTCCGTACTCCTCCGTGCGTCCTGTACTGAATCGATTTGTCGATATATATGAACAATTAACCCAAAGTGTAGCATTACCAATAGAAAGCTATGCCCTGAAAGCGATCGCTCGTTGGTTAGGATTTGAGTGGCGCAACAAAGAAGCTAGTGGTGCTAAATGTATCTACTGGTACGATCAGTGGCTCGCAACAGGCGATCGTACCTTACTAGAAAGTATCCAAAGCTACAATGAAGATGATTGTCGTGCCACCCGCAGAGTCAAAGACTGGCTCGTTAAGTTTTTCGAGGATGAATATGGTTTGCAACTTGCTTAATTAATTAGTTCTGAGTGCTGAGTCGGTAGTGAGGAGTGAGGGAGTATCGAAACAATTTGTAACTCCTAACTCAGCGCTCGGTACTCAGCACTCAGTACTATTTCAATGCTATCTTGTTTATGATTTTCACATTTTAGCAATAGTTTTCTATGCAGTTAATTAAAAAAATCTTCGTATTTCCACGAATTATTTATTTTTTCATCCCAATTCTAATTATTAGTTTCTTCTTCACAAACTTACCATCAAGCGCTGTTGAAATCGGTAGTATAAAATTTATCGGAGAAGCGACTTTACCAAAAGGTTTAATCCTCAAAAAAACTGAAGTTGGTGGTTTATCGGGAATTACCTATGATACAAAAAAGAACCTTTATTATGCTATTTCTGATGACCGTGGACAAAAAGGTAATACCCGTTTCTACACCTTGAAAATCGACTTAAGTAAGGGTTTATTAAAAAAGGGTGGAGTTGTTCCTGTTAGTGTTACCACATTATTAAACGAAAATGATAAACCATTTCCTCCTGGTGAAACTGATACAGAAGGCATTGCTTTAACTAATAAAGCAACTGTATTTATTTCTTCTGAGGGCGATGTGGGAAAATTAATTAATCCTTTTATTAAAGAGTTTTCTATATCTTCTGGCAGAGAAATTACAACACTTCCCATACCAAACAAGTTTTTGCCCGATAAGAATGGTAAACAAGGTATTCGCAACAATTTGGCTTTTGAAAGCCTTACTATCACACCCGATGAAAAGCATCTATTCACAGCTACAGAAAATGCTCTAATTCAAGATGGTTCACCAGCTAAAGCTAACATCGGTAGTCCTTGCCGCATTTTGCAATATAACTTGCTGACAAACCAGCCAGAACAGGAATTTCTTTACCAAACTGAACCCATCGCACCATTTTTCAATGTAACGGGTAAGTTCGCTAGTGGATTACCTGATTTACTCGCTCTCGATAATCAAGGACACTTCTTAAGTTTAGAACGGTCTTTTACTGGTTTAGGATTTGCCGTCTCTCTGTTTCAGGTTTCTTTAGAAGGAGCCGACGATATTCACAACATTGATAGCCTTTTAGCAGTTGATTCCCAGAACATTAAACCAGCTCAGAAAAAACTGTTGTTAGACTTGAGAACTCTAGATGTACTCTTAGACAATATCGAAGGCTTAACTCTTGGTCCTAAGTTACCTGATGGAGAAGACTCATTAATCCTCATCAGCGACAACAATTTTAACTCTCTACAACGCACACAAATATTGGCTTTTAAAATCAAAATTGAAACGCCACTAATCAGATTATTACGCCGTTTAGTACCGAATTTAAACCGTTAATAGTACAAAGTTTCACATAAAAAAGTCCAATAAATAAAAACAACCGCTTCAAGTTGCTGACTGTGGTCATTCAATCTCGACTCACTTCGACGCCGCTCAGTGCAAGTCGCTCGATTTGAGCGTTGGTCATTGAATCTCGACTTCTCCTAACGGAGACGCTACGCGAACGCTCGATTTGAGCGTAGTCGAAATGAGCCGAAGTGTTGACTGTGAAGAATGGAATATTTTTTATTTGGAAGTCCCTAATTATCTTTACTACTATTCACAACTTTTCTGGTTGTTCCTGTGTATTCACGGAATCTACCTGGTAAATTTATCTAGCCCAGTTGTACTTTCAGTGTAATTTCTCAACCGTGTTCCTTAATAAATATGTTACATAATGTGTAAGACTTTATCCATGATTAAGAAAATAAACTTTTCTGAAGGTAAGTTTTTAAATTATATGAGAAATTACTCTAAAAAATCTGATACTTTTTAGAACTTAAATTAAGAATTGACGAAACTTATTCAAGTATTTTGCCAACAATATTTTTCATAAATGATTTTTATGTCGCAAAATAAAATTGAGAATATGGTAGGGCAAAAAGCAGAATTAGACAATTACATTGGACAATTTTTAAATAATCGCTATTTAATTAGAGATTTGATTGGTAAAGGGGGAATGGGTAGAGTTTACCTAGCAGAAGATACTGCTAAAGGTGGTATAGCGATCGCAGTCAAAATTTTATCACTCAGTCTAGCGAACCAGCATATGTCCCAACGCTTTGCCAGAGAGATTTTTATTGGCGCTCAATTGGGTCGCAAAAGTAAACATATTGTTCGCATTTTAAGTTACGGTGTAACTGAGGAGAAAATTCCTTTTTTTGTTATGGAATATCTCCAGGGAAAAAATCTCAAACAGATTCTCAAAATTCAACCTTTAACAATATCCAAGTTTTTAGAAATTTCTCATCAAATTTGTTTAGGTTTGCAATGCGCCCACGAAGGTATAAGCCTCAAAGGAGAGATTTATCCTATTGTTCACAGGGATATTAAACCAGAAAATATATTCATTAGTGAAGATACTAAACGTGGAGAAATTGTCAAAATACTCGATTTTGGCATTGCCAAGTTTTTAACAGAGCGAAGTGGTATGACGCTGACAGATTCTTTCATTGGTAGTTTGCCTTATTGTTCTCCAGAACATATGGAAGGACGGAAACTA
The DNA here is from genome assembly GCF_043099735.1 of Nostoc sp. C117. Taxonomy (NCBI): domain Bacteria; kingdom Bacillati; phylum Cyanobacteriota; class Cyanophyceae; order Nostocales; family Nostocaceae; genus Nostoc; species Nostoc sp. C117. Next base: position 6,084,273 of record NZ_CP170991.1, on the reverse strand, counting down.
CTAGATGTTCGCTCTGATATTTATAGCTTAGGAGTATTAATGTTTGAAATGTTGACAGGTAAACATCCATTTCAAACAAAAAGTAACTCTTTTGGTAGTTGGTATCAAGCACATCGTTTTCAATTGCCACCTACAGTTGAAGAAGTAAATCCACAAGTCAAAATACCACAGGTATTAGAAAAGCTATTAATGAGTTGTTTAGCTAAAGAAGTAAGCGATCGCCCTCAAAATATAAACCAAATATTAGACGATTTAGCAAAGGTTACTAGTCAGCTTGAAGATGCTATTCCTAGTATTAGTGACAGCATCAAAGTATCATTACCTATGCAACTAGTTCCGGCAACATTATTATCAGAAAAAGAGTGTTTACAAAAAACCTGGCCTAAAAATAAACCAATTGCCCCAATTGGTTTTCCCCATTTATTACATACTTCTCAAAGACCCATAGCAACTTTTTGGGCAATGTTACCAAAACAAGAAATTACCAAGTTTTTTGATAAAGTACACGGCACAGAATTTATTATCAAAATGAATTTATACCCTATGCTCTTGTGGGTGACAGTGTTATATGATACTGAGCCTTCTCTAACAAAATGGTTACCTTATTTCTTGGATTTAAAAGATAAGAGAGGTCAGAATATAGCCCGTATTTTAGCGGAAGTAGGTTACTATCATTTATTATTTTTTCCGCTAGAAGATCCGAACCTTTGTTCTCATGTAACAACTTTAATTCTCACAGCTAACCAACGCCAACAACTTCTAGATTGGTTAAATATGAGTCAACAATCAAATGAATCGATTTTACCTAAGGAAGCTAAAAATATTTTAAAAATCGAATATGAAAAAATAAAAATAGATATTTTACAAAAGTTAGCCACACATCAAAAATCAGACAGAGAAAGTTTAAAAGATAAAATGGCTAAATTCTTGGAGATTTTTTTTAAATTTTTATCATTTCGTTAGCAGTCCATTATTAGCTAATGAAATTTATATCTGTCCATTAGTAATTTAAATAGATTAAGGAGCAGAGGTTATTAAAGTGAATAAAAGCCCATTTGCATCTCCAAGTAGTACGGGCTTGGTTGCCAATCGTTATCAACTCAAGCAATTAATTGGCAGCGGTGGTATGGGGGAAGTTTTTTTAGCAAATGATATTTTGTTAGGGGGAACTCCAGTTGCTATTAAGTTTTTGACTCAAACTGTTGTTGATGGCAAAATGCAACAAGACTTTGCTCGTGAAGCTTTAATGAGTGCAGCTTTGAGTCAAAAAAGTGTGCATATTGTGCGCGCATATGATTATGGCGTAAATGAAAAAGGAAAACCATACTACGTCATGGAATATCTATCTGGTAAGAGTTTAAAGGATTTAATTCCGGTATCCTTGCCGATGTTTTTAACGCTATCTCGCCAAATTTGTTTGGGCTTACAGTGCGCTCATCAAGGCATTAATATTGACGGCAAAATTTGTCCGTTAGTTCATAGAGATATAAAACCTGCAAATATATTAGTTATTCCCGATCCGATATTGGGTCAGTTAGTTAAAATTTTAGACTTTGGTATTGCTAGATTTTTGAATTATGCATCAACAGCCAGTACGAGTAGAGGCTTTAATGGCACTTTGCCCTATTGTTCTCCAGAACAACTAGATGGTGAAAAATTAGATGGTCGTTCTGATATTTATAGCTTGGGTGTGATGATGTTTGAGATGCTCACAGGTAAAAAACCCTGGGAACCAGAAACTGATTATTTTGGTGCTTGGTATAAAGCACATCACTTTGAACAACCAAAAGCGATCGCAGATGTTAAACCTACTCTGAAATTACCTCAGAAACTAAATCATTTAATCATGTCTTGCCTTGCTAAAAAAGCAAGCGATCGCCCCCAAAACATTGCTCAAATTTTGCAAGTTCTAAACAGTTTAGAACAATCAAGTTGCCCCACTTTACCTACAACTTTAGCCTCTAGATCAATCCTGAGTCGTCCCATAGATTCTAGGTTACCAATCACATTAGAAGAAACCTGTCGGCAACTTTCCTGGCCTGAGAATAAACCGATTCAAGAAATTGTTTTTCCCCAGCTTATAGACACCATACAAAAATCTGTTCCAGCACTATGGTTGATGTTGCCTAAAGAAGAAATAAAAAACTATGCTTTTTCTACCCGTTACAATCAGTTTATTTTCATAACATCCCCTCACCCGATGCTGTTGTGGGTGACTGTACTCTATAATCGGGGATTAACTCCTAAGTGGCTACCCTGCTACCTAGATATGCAAAATCTCGCAAATCGTCAGATGGCCAGTTTATTAGCTGAAAATGAACACTACCCTTTAATTTTCTTTACTCTGGAAGCACCAAATTCGTGTGCTAATGTTCTCAGCAGTCGTATTGAGCCAACTGGGCGACAAATGTTGAAAACCTGGTTACAACAGAGTCAGAACCTACCACCTGCTTCTCAACCTCATTTAAGTAAACAGCTATTAAAGCAGCAGTATAAACAAATCCAATCGCGGATATTGCAGCATCTAGAATCAAAGCCGCAGGTTGTATTGTCAGGGTCTATTTAACTAGTTTGTAATGGGCTACACTAAGGTAATTCTTAATTTTCAAAGAAGCAGTACTCTAAAACCTCTCACAGATAGCCCTACATTCGTGAGAGGCTGAAATAAAGCGCATTTTGTCAATAACTGGATGCTAAGAGCGAACTAGTCGGCAAACTCGTCTACTGCATTGACTTCTCCTGGGTACTGAGTTCTGATAAAATAGCTAAGTTACAATTAGGATTAAAGAAAAAACTTTGACTTTTTGACAATCTAAAGTATTGCAAACTTATCTGAATAAACATTGCATATATTCTCAATATATTGAGAATAAGAGCTAATTAATCAGATCGGGATTAGAGTATAGGTATCAAAATAAAAGCGACTCGAAAATCAGGAGTCAAATAATATGACTATTTCCAATATTTCCCAAATGCTTGCTAACGTAACCCAGTATATTTCCGAAGCTGCAATGCGGATTTTTGGTCCTACTGATGATGCTTATCCTACTATTGGCATACAACCCTTTACAGGTGAGCCTTATGATAAACGTACAGATGATAATTAGTAGATACTAATTAATATAGCTGTCAGGAGTCAAATGGACTACACTCCGCTGCGCGAAGAAGAGAATTTTGCCTCCTGACTAATAGACAGCGATCGCACTCCCCGTAGTAGTTACATAATAGGATAAACGCTTATCCTAAACCAGATGTTTGAGATTTTTTAAACGCTACTCTGCTTGTGTTTGAAAGCCTATGGAGTCAAAGCTGACTTTTTTTGTTGGTGCTTCAAAGTTCCCGCTACACCCAAGGCAGCAAAAACCAACGTCCCCAACATCGTCGAGGATTCTGGGACCGCCACCAAAACTGCTCCTGCTAGGACACGATGACCGCGTGTTGTTGGATGATTCTCATCCCAGAATAAATATTCATCCGGGTTGTTACAGATTTTGAAAGTCGTGGGACTATTGAACTGTAAGCAAGGATCGGTAACATTTGTGAAACCGAATTCTTCCTTATTAGCTATAATTCGATTCGCTAGGGAATTCTCGTCAAAAAGGGTAAGATTGAGGTTTGGTTCCTGCTTGCTCAAAGTGTTGAGAGCTTGAGTTAAAGTCTCATTATGAGCTTTAGTCAAAGCGTTGAGTTCAGCAGAATTAGGAAGGTTCCTTGTGCTTGGAGCGTTGCCCAAATCAGGCAAATTAAACACTAAGAAATTTTTAGCGCCAACATTGGCGAGTGAAGTCACTGCATTCATCAAATTATTGACTGGCTGAGTAGGCTCTTGAATGTCACCGCTAAAATAATCATTCCCGCCAGCCCAGATCGCGTACAGTGCGTTCTTGTCAGCTATCGGATTTGTTGCTGTAAAACCTTGGATTTGCTGGACTAATCCTGGTAAAAACGGGAAGACAAGGTTACTAGTTCCTGTAGTTGCACCACCGACAGCAAAGTTAGTGGACGTTATTCCCAGATCGTCAGCCAAATATTCTACCCAGACTGGGCCATTGGAAAAACGCCCCTCAAAATAAGGCGGGCTTGGGGGAAATTCAACTCCTATCGCCGCTTGGGTTAGATCAAAAGCATTACCATCATCAACAATGCTGTCGCCAAAAGCGTAAATTTGACTAAAGTTAGCAGCCATTGTTTTTAGTGGCAACATGAAATAGAAGAAGACAAATCCTGCCGCTAAAAGTTGTTTTTTCAAGCTTACTTTACTCCTGTTACTAATGAAATTATTGTTTTTAGGGGTTCCTGCAATTTTTGCTATTACATTAAAATAGAAAAATGAGTGACCGCTACACCGCTACATAAGAGGTTGTCTTTATCATCACATTTAAGTTTTTGCAAAAATTTAAAAATAAGTTAATTAATATTTAAGATAGATTGAGCTGGACATAAAAAATATTAAATATAAAAATATTCATCGAAAAGGCACAAATCCAGGCATTGCTGATTGCAGTATGAATTTTGTTTCACTCATTCGCTAACCGTTCCCGCAGGGTAAGCGCAATCGCTCTTAGCAATCTCGGAGAGTAGGCGCAAAAAATCTAAATTTTAGATTTTTAAAACATTAATTTTCATATCCTATTCAACAACGCCCAAATCCACATTTTTCGGACCTCACTCTTTAAAGCATATTCATTATGAGAGAGTACTGCGGCGTGTAAATTTGAAGACGAATTCTTGATTGTTTAGGTTACCTTGAATACTGCTCTGATAATCCAAGCGAATCGGAAATGTCTACGCTAGGAGTTATACCATTTGACAAAATTATTGATACAAATAAATCACTATTATTGCTCTCCCTGCCTCCTCTACCTCCTCTGCTCCCTCTGCAAGAATCTCGATCAATCTTAAAGTGAAACGGTATTAGACATTAAGGATATAGCTGCGGGAATTTTGCGCCATACGATCGCACTTTGAGGAGTCAGGATTGGGTAGCGATCGCTTAAAGTTAATTGATCTGATATATTTAAACTTTTCTTTCAAAAGCTGCTAAAAGTTCCAGAATGACTCCATTTGTCCAGCCGAAACCAACTTCATTTGAACTATAGCCAAAAGAGATTTCGTCAGAAACGTTGGCAGAACAGCGTTCAACATCATATTTCTCGACTAGAGTGTTGTGACGCTCGAATTCTTTAACTACCATCGCTAAGAATTTATTAGCAATACGATCGCCTTCTGCATGATATCCATAGCGGTGAAGTCCCTGGACGGCAATTAAGGTCAATGGTGCCCAGCCAAACGGGGCATCCCACTGATTACCAGTAACACGAGTACTGGTCAAAATTCCGCCTGGTGCTTCAAATAAAGAGAGATTTTCCACAAGGCGCTGGGCTTGATTTTCGGAAGCAATTCCCAGCCACAGGGGATAGAACGTAGTCGCAAATTCATAGCGGCGGCGTTCTTGACTGTAGAAGTGATAATCGAGATAAAGTCCTTGTTCTTCATCCCAAAGACATTGATCGATGCGATCGCGGCGAATATCTGCGCGATCGCGCCATTGCTGTACTAGTTCTTCGTTTTGGAAAATCTCGTTAATTTTCGCTAAGTCTAATTCCATTTGATACAGCAAACTGTTGAGGCACACAGGCGCATAATGGAGGATATCAGCACTGAAGGGGCCAAATCGGTTGGTGATATCAAAACCGGACTCGCGCATAGTGCGATCGGCTTTATAAAATAAGTTCGTCAGTTCGTCATTTTCGCGATCGTAGTAAAGATTAACGTCATAATCCTCAACCTCAAAGGTTTGATAGTATTCTTTCACGCGATCGTAGTGGCTTTTTCCTTCTTCATCTCGCTCCGAAAACAAAACTTCTGGCGCAGCGCCTTCTCCAAAGGCATAAAATCGGGATAAACCTGTTGCGGGATTCAGGTGCGGCGGAACTACCCAGTAATAGTAAAACTGTTCTAGCAGCGGGACAGTTGATCTGAGCCACTCTTCATCCTGGGTGTGCTGGAATAGCGCCATCACCATCATACTGAGGACGGGTGGCTGCGATCGCGACAGCATGTAAGTCCGGTTGGAATTGAGGATAGTACCGTAATGCTTCACCTGGTAAAGTAATTGGTCTACCTGGTTTTGGGCTAACTCTAATTCATCATCGTGCAGAAGTCCCAGTAATATAAAGTAACTGTCCCAACCATACATTTCGTTAAAGCGACCACCAGGTACGACATAAGGCCCTGGCAGGTATAATAATCCATGTTCTTTAATTGCTTCCACTTCCGACGGCAAAGTGCGAATTTCAATTCTTTGCATATCCTGGCGAGATAGCGATCGCTCTAACACACTTTGAATATTAGGACAATCTTCCAAAGGTGAAATGTAGACTAGCCAAGGAGTTTCTATTTTGTGATCTAGTTTTGTATCCTTGGCAGATTGTAATAAGTGTTCGTGCGATCGCGTTAAGGTTTTCCACGTTTTTTTTATGTGGGATTGTACGGCGTCAATTTGGGCGGTGGTGAGTAGTGATGGAGTCATAATTTGATTCAGAATTTTTTTAAACGCAAAGGAACGCAAAGGGAATCGCAGAGGTACGCACGCAGAGATTTTTCGGCGTTCTCTCTGCGCCTCTGCGTGTTAGCGAAGCGGGGCGTAGCACGACAAATTTATCTTTTCACTCAGCACCACTAACCAATAAAGCAACAGGAAAATGGGTGAGAGCAGATCCAATAGATAATGTTTCTTTTATCTCTAAAGATTGCTGAGTGAGAACATTTTTCCAAGACGAGGAACTTCCAGCAGGTAATTGCAGGTGCGTATCTTCCCATACTGACTCGCCTAAGGGATCTTCTCCAAGCTGAATGAGGCGAGTTAAAAAGCGAGGTGCAATGGCGATCGCTGTTTGATTCCCCAATTGTCGAGCAAAGGCAATAATATGATTGGCATGAGTTCCCTGAATTTCTAACGGTAGATAATCCCCATCTTGAAATAATGAGAGATAGTCTGTTCTGGCTTTGAGTAATTGCGCCGTTAAAAACAGTTTAATTCTGCCATCGGTTTTGTGCTTCAGTAAGTCCTGAATCAATCCCAAAATGTCGGTCTTAATTTGCTCTTTGATACTGCTTAAGTAACCCCGTCGCTGGTCAAAATCCACGGGACGGCGGTTATCTGGATCGACTAAACTAAACTCCCAGAGTTCCGTTCCCTGATAAAAGTCGGGTACGCCGGATACAGTCGCTTTCAGTAAAGTCTGAGAAAGGGAATTGAACATTCCATAGTAGGCAATTTTCTGTTGAAGAGGATAAAAGGCTTCGAGAAATTGCCCGGAAATTGAAGGATTTAGTACTTTCTCAACAAAGGAAGTACAAGCTTCTTCATATTCGCTATCAGGTCGCAACCATGCAGTATGGACTTTCGCTTCTCGAATTGCTTTAATCATATATTCTTTCACTCGTTCCACGAAAGATGCATGTTCGTGTTCGGCAAAAGGAAACGCACCCACCAGTGTTTGATAGAGAAAATATTCATCATTGCGATCGGGCATTGCAAATCCGTTGCGAACCTTGCGATGTCCTTGATTGTAATGACTCCAGATGTTTACCTGTTCTTCCCATTCTTCTGGCAATTCTGATAACAGATTTAACCTTGTTCGCACATCTTCGCCGCGTTTAGTATCGTGGGTAGCTGTGGCGTTCATGGTATGAGGCCATGTTGCTTGGTGCTTTTGATTAAAACTGTGAAAGTCGGCTACAGAGATGCCAAAATGACCGGGATTTCCTCCTACTTCATTCAGGGATAACAAGCGATTGTAAACATACAGAGTTGTATCTTCTACACCTTTCGCCATTAGGGGTCCACTGTATTGTTGCATCCGCAAGACAAAATAGATCCACTGTTCGCGTTCTGTTTGAGAAAGCGAATTATCAAATTCTAACAACATTAACTTTTCGATAAAAGTTAGTTCGTGCTGTAATAAAGGTGTTTGTTCTTTGGCTTGGCGAATTACTTCTTGAATGGTAGCGCGATCGCTCTCTCCAATTCCCTCAGGAGTAATGTAGGTGCGGTAAATGGGGAACACTGTCAAAACTTCCGCGATCGCCCTTTTGAGTCCATTGATGGTAAAATCATTGCCATAGCGGTATTTGCTGGAAATATTCTTTAACAGAATCGCTAAATTATCAATGTCTCCGGCTAAGTTCTTTTCTAAGATTAGCTGCTTTTTCTCTCTTACCAGTGATGTATAATTTACTTTTGTACTGATAAAGGCATGGTAAATTTTATCCAGCCATGATTCTGCATCCGTTTCACAAAATACGCCGTTTACATAGTTGAGAAAGTCATATCCCGACGTACCTTGAATTAGCCAATTTTCTGGCAAATCTTCGGTGACTTCCAAAATCTTTTCAACTGTGATGTAAACATCTCCCATTTTTTCCAGTAGTCTTTCTAGATACTGGATTGGGTTATAAAGTCCATCAATATGGTCAATACGTAAACCTGTAAACTTACCTTCTTCAACCAGCTTTTGAATCAAACTATGAGTGTTATTAAAAACCCGCACTTCTTCAATTTTCAGAGAAATCAATTCGTTGACAGTAAAGAATCGACGGTAGTTCATTTCTTCCGCGCCGACTTTCCAAAAGGCAAGACGGTAAAATTGGTCTTTGAGTAAATCATCTAGTAAATTAAAGCTTTCAGAATTCCCTGGTTCTCCGTTAAAAGCCTTGAGGTTTTCGTCAATGAACTCATGGATTAATTCGTTTGTGGTGTAAAGTTCCCAAACTAATCCTTTGATAAATGCAATTTGGTCTTGTCGCTGTTTACCCGCAACTTCGGAAGGCACATTTTTGAGAATATAAAGAATTCCCAACAGCTTAATAAAATCGGGGTGATTGCGTCCTAGTGTGCGCGTCAGTTTGCCGAGATTATGAATGATAAATTTTGTGTAAGACTCTAACCGCAGTGGTAATTTTAAACTGTAATAGTTGACAGTTAAACCGTTTTGCTCATATTGCAGTTGAATATCTCCATTTTCCAACGATACACCATAGAAATCTCCCAGCAGAGGAGCGAGAATTCGCTCTTGGCGATCGCCAAATGGCACATTCCAAGAAAGGTCAAAGTAGTCAGTATAGCTGGAATCTGGACCGTGTTCCAATACATCCATTAAGTAATCGTTTTGGCTGGTATACGCCATGTGATTTGGCACAATATCTTGCAACCAACCCATACCTTGGGATTGTATTTCACTAATTAAGGCATCAAAAGACTCATTAGTTCCCAGTTCCGGGTTAAGTTGAGTCGGATCTACAATATCGTAGCCATGCGTACTCCCCGATCGCGCCTTAAAAATCGGCGAAGCATATAAATCGGAAATGCCCAAATCTGCCAAATAACCCGCGATCGCTTTAGCGTTGTCAAAGCCAAACTGAGGTGTAAACTGAATTCGATAAGTTGCTCTAGGAATTCGCATAAATGTAATGTGTTGTTTTTAGATTTAGTTTCTTCTTACCTCTGCGCCTCTGCGCGACGCCAGTTGCTTCTCCTGTCGGAGGACGCTACGCGAACAAGTCGTTAGAGCCACCCAACGCACTGGCTCCTCTGCGTGAATATTTCACATCCTGGTTAAGCACAGAGGAAAAGAGTAATTAACGGTCTACCTCATACAGTACTAAACTAGTGGGTTGCAATTTCACTTCTTCTCCCACAGACAAATATTCAGGTGCTTGGGAACCAGACCCAGACCATGAGCTATCTGCTGAATCCAAAAGTTTGTGAGCATTTTGTTGAATTGGGAGAGTGACTGTCACTGGAGACGAATTAAAATTCATCACAAATATGATTTCACTCGTTTCACACCAACGACGCACAACAACTAATTGTTTATCTTCATCGCTAGTCGCTTCAATGAAGTTGCGGTCTTGGTTGAGAAGTGCTGGATGCGTCTTCCGCAAATTAATTAATTGGCGATACCAATTCCACAGAACTTGATGATTACCTTCATGACGTAATTCCCAGTTGAGTTTAGAACATAAAAAGGTTTCGGCCGATTCGGGGTCTGGGGGATCTTCTTCGTAGTGAAATGCTTCAAATTCTTCTTTGCGTCCGGCTCGAACTGCTTCAATCAAATCTGGGTCGGAGTGACTAACAAAGTAAATAAAAGGTGCGGTTTCGCCATATTCTTCTCCCATGAATAATAGCGGTAAATAAGGCGAGAGCAGCACAGCGCCAGCAGCTAACTTTAAGCCTTCAAAAGAGATGCGCTGTGTGAGGCGTTCTCCCTTCATTTGGTTGCCGATTTGATCGTGATTTTGAATGCAGACTAAAAATTGTGATAAAGGGCGATCGCGGCAAGATACGCCATGAAACCGCTTGCGATCGGGGGAGTACTTCCAATCGTAGACAAAACTATCTTCATAAGCTTTCGCCAAATCGGCAAATTTCCCAAAATCTTGATAATACCCTTGGCGATCGCCTGTCAACACTACGTGCAGTGCATGGTGAAAATCATCACACCATTGAGCATCCAGTCCATATCCACCGACTTCGGCGGGACGAATGATTTGCGGATTATTTAAATCACTTTCAGCAATTAAATGGCGTTTCCATCTTTGCCCTTGTTGGGAAAAATGATGAATTGCTTCGGACAGTTCCCATAAAAAATGCTTCGCACCCAAGTCATAAATTGCTTGAATTGCATCCAACCGCAAGGCATCAATATGGAATTCCCCCAACCAATACAGGGCATTTTGAATAAAATAATTTCGCACGCCCTGACTATGGGCACCATCGAAATTCATCGCATTGCCCCACGGGGTTTTATAGGTTTCGGTAAAGTAGGGCGCAAATTGACCCATGTAATTACCTTCTGGGCCAAAGTGGTTATACACCACATCCAGCACTACAGCAATATCGTGTTCGTGGCAAGCATTCACCAGTTGCTTCAAATCGGCTGGGCTACCGTAGGAATTTTGTACGGCAAACGGGTAAACTCCATCGTAGCCCCAGTTACGGTACGCAAGAGTTGCCTCAATATGGGTATCTCCTGGAAACTGGGAGATAGGCATAATTTCAATCGCATTAATTCCCAGTTCCCGCAGTTCGGCTAGGCGGGGAATGATGGCGGTGAAGGTACCTTCAGGGGTGAATGTGCCCACATGGAGTTCGTAAAAAATCATCGACTCCACCCGAATCCCAGCCCAATGTGAATCTGTCCACTCAAATTGGCGATCGACAACTTGAGACGGACCATGCACACCTTCGGGTTGATACTGCGATGCGGGATCGGCAAAGGCGTTTTCGTCATTCACCACATATCGATAAAGCGTTCCCGGATAGACATCACTCACTTTTGTCTGCCAATATTCTTCTCCCAGAGGCTTGAGCGCAATTACTTGCGGTTGTGGCGTCAAAATTTGTACAGCGACGCTATTTAACGTTGGTGACCACACTGTAAACTCACACTCTCCGTTCCCCAAATAATTAGCACCAATTCTCACGCAGATTCTCCCCCTAGCTCGTCTGTTGTGCTGAATTTTGGCGTGAAAGTAATTTGATGTTGTTGCATATGTTTACAAACACACCAGATAGCATAATGGTTGTTCTCGCAGACTTTTTGCTAGCACCTGGAGACGGATTTTTGTACTGAAAAAATCTATCTAATTAGCTATTAGACCTCTTGCATAAATATTTTTTTGTGCCACGCAGAGGAGCAGAGGTGCAGAGAAGAGCGCGGAAAGAGGGATAATTTACGTCCAGAGCGTATTTAGGGTTCAGACAATTAGAGCGACAAAAGCCAGTTAATCAAAGTTACTCATTACTTGCTTTGCAGTTTCCATCAACACAGTATGCTGATTTATATGTGCTAGAACGCTTCCCAAAGAGTGCATAGCGATTATCGCGGATTTGTTCGTAAAAGCGATCGCCGGCCCATTTCATCCCCGGTAACCCCCGATAAGCATCTACAAATATACTTCCTGCTGGCAATAACCGCCCAATTTCTTCTGCTGCGTTACTACCTTGCCAACGTCTTTGAGGTTCGTTGGCGTCAATTAAAATCATCCCCTGTTCGCAGTCTTGGGCTGTAATTCCCCACTGTAAAAGTGTCTGCTCATCTTGCATTGGAGCATAACTAAATAGCTTTCCCTGGTCTAAGGTTTCTAGCGCTCGCACTAGTGTAACGCAGAGATTACAATTTCCGTCGTAGATTACGTAGTAACTCATGGAAATAACAGTTCTTTGGCAATGACGATGTGTCTAAAGCGATCTTAGTAGAAAAAAGCCGTGAATTAGCTTAGGTGTAACATGTCAAATATGTATAATATCATCAAGTTTAAGTTGTAAATTTGGTAAAATACCAGAGGAAATAGTATCTCCTAAGCGATATTGTTCCTGTTGGTACACACCATTAACTACCTGACAAATTGACTTTCAAAAAATCAACGTTCACCCTCAAAAGGTCAACTTTCACCCTTAGAAGCTCAACTTTTAAGTTTTAAATCTCCCTGACTGCTGAATTCTGAATTCTGAATTCTGATGTATCATGCCTTTGGGATGGTATTTGCATAGTTTTTTCATTAATGAGAAAATATTCATGAGATACAAACTCTTAGGTAAAAGCGGGTTAAGAGTCTCTGAACTCAGCTTGGGAACCATGACCTTTGGTGAAGATTGGGGTTGGGGTGCTTCTCAGGACGAAAGTCAGAAAATCTTTGATACCTATGTGGAAGCAGGGGGAAATTTCATTGACACCGCCAATGGTTACACAGATGGTAGCAGTGAAAAAATTGTTGGTGAATTAATCGCCAAAGATCGGGAACGCTTTGTAGTTGCGACAAAATATTCCTTTCCCTTGCGGATGAATGACAAGAAGGGCGACCCTAACGCCAGTGGAAACCATCGCAAGAATTTAATTCAATCCCTAGAAGGTAGCCTCAAACGATTAAATACCGACTATATTGATTTATTCTGGTTGCACGCTTGGGATTTTACAACGCCGATTGAAGAAGTATTGCGATCGCTTGATGATGTAGTCCGCCAAGGTAAGGTACTTTACATCGGCATTTCTGATGCACCCGCTTGGATTGTTTCCCAAGCAAATACCATCGCCCAATATCAAGGATGGACGCAGTTTGTGGCTTTGCAAATTGAGTATAGTTTAATTCAGCGGACACCAGAACGCGATTTAATACCCATGGCCAAAGCCTTCGACTTAGCAGTTACACCCTGGTCACCTTTGGGTGGTGGTGTGCTGACAGGTAAATACAACAAACCTCCTCAAGAAGGAGATGAACAAAGACGGCTAGCAAATCCAGCGTTAGGAATTATTTCCGAAAGAAATTTAGCGATCGCCCAAGTAGTTAGCCAAGTTGCAGCAGAAATTGGCCACACACCCTCACAGGTAGCATTAGCTTGGTTACGCGCTCAAAGTGGGGTGATTATTCCCATCATTGGCGCACGTAAATTAACTCAGTTTCAAGATAACTTAGCTTCTTTAGATGTCACCCTTTCTTCAGAACATCTGCAACGCTTAAATGAAGTGAGTCAAATTGAACTGGGTTTTCCCCATGACTTTTTACATAACGATATTATTCGCGATCGCCTTTTTGGTGGTACATTTAATACCATAGATAATCATCGCATTTGATGTAATTTGTCATTTGTAAATAACCAATGACTACTGACTAATAACTTATGACTACTGACGCAATCTATAAGCGCATTAACTGAAGTTAAAAGCAGTAACACATTCAAGCGTGAATACAATCTATCGTCAGAGAGTTTCGCATCGCTAGCTACTATCTGTAAAGTTAAGTTTAAAAGACAAAAAGCATTCACTACAACCATGAGCGACAACACCATCTCATCACGTCTGTATCCTACCCGCATTGATATTCCCGCTGAAGCGCGAGTGCAAATTGTGGTACTTCTCAACCAAACCTTAGCAGCTACTTTAGATCTGAAAACTCAGGTCAAGCAAGCGCACTGGAATGTTAAAGGCACTGACTTCTACCAGTTACACGAATTATTTGATGAACTAGCTGGTGAATTAGAAGAGTACGTCGATATGGTGGCTGAACGCGTCACAGCTTTAGGCGGATATGCTTTAGGAACAGCCCGCGCTGCTGCCAGTAATTCCATTTTGCCAGAATATCCCTTTGATATTTTGGATGGTAAAGACCATGTAACAGCCTTAGCAGATCGCTTTGCACCTTATGCTAAACATATTAGAGAGGCGATCGCCAAAACTGATGAATTAGACGACCTCGATACCGCCGACCTCTACACCGAAATTTCTCGCACCATTGACAAACGACTCTGGTTCTTAGAAGCTCATCTCCAAGTAGCAGAAATTAAGGCAGAGAATGGCAAAGCGGGTACTACTAAAACTCAAAAGACACCTGTTGCTGCCAAATAAGTGCTTCTCAATCAGCGAGCAGTAAATCTTAAGTTGTAGTACTACGTTAAAATAGCACTTGCCTAAGCAAAAGTGCCTCCTCAGATCCCCGATTTTTTGAAGAAATCGGGGATATAAATTTTGTTGGAGTTAAGGTAACGGACGCGATAGATCGCAATACTTGTCGGGTTTTGGGGAAAAGGGGAAAGAAAAAACCTTTAACCATTACCTTTTAACCTTTTCCCCAAACCCAATGCCGAGTTAAAAATGCTTTACCCGAGCAGTATTGCGATAGATCGTCGTCTTTACAATCTACGGCGTGTCATTAAAAAAACTTATCTGAACCGTATTGAAAAGTAGTCGAGTATTTTTAAATTGTAAGTCTTGTTAGAGTAATTTAGTTTTGAAAGAGTGTGTTCCATTTAATTAAAAACCTCTGTTAAATCTCCTAGTATCTTTTTAGTAACTACGTTACTTTGAAGTGCGTACTTTTCATTTTTATGTATATACTCTACTATTTGAATAGTTACAAATTAGGTCTAATCAATCAAGACTTTCAATTCTAAATTATTCTACAAACAATTAACAACGAGGTAAATTTATGTCTCAAAATACAATTACCCACTTAATTCACGATCGCAATGCACGCGGTCACGCTCAAACAGGCTGGCTCGATAGTTATCACACCTTTTCCTTCGGTAGTTTTTACGATCCTAACCGTATGGGATTTCGCTCTCTGCGAGTGATTAACGACGATCGCATCGCTCCTGGTGCTGGATTTCCTACACACGGTCATCAAGACATGGAAATCCTCACTTATGTCTTAGAAGGTGCCGTAGAGCATAAAGACAGCTTGGGTACTGGCTCAGTGATTCGTCCTGGTGATGCCCAAATTATGAGCGCTGGTACTGGAATTAAGCACAGTGAATTTAATCCCTCACCAACAGAACCACTGCATTTGCTACAAATCTGGATTCTTCCCGATGAAGAAGGATTGACACCAAGATACCAACAAAAAGCTTTTCCTCTAGAAGAAAAGCAAGGTAAACTCCGCTTAATTGCTGCTAAAGATGGGCGCGATGGTGCTGTAACAATTCACCAAGATGTTGACTTATACGCATCTGTTTTAAGGGAAGGTGATGTTCTTAATTATCAAGTCAAACCCAATCGTTATGCCTGGTTACAAATAGCCCAAGGCATAGTTAACTTAAATGGAGAAGAACTCAGAGCTGGTGATGGCGTACAAATCAATGGCGAAGAACAGCTAGAAATTAGCACTAACATCGGCGGCGAAATCTTGCTTTTTGATTTAGGCTAATTTTGAAGTCTGTTTCCTAACAAGCCTTTAAATGAGACACACCGTAGGGTAGCATAGCGGTGCTACCCTACAATTTTTTTGTACTACATACAGGCGATCGCTTTTAGCAGCAGCAATACCGATCTTCAGGAAGTGCAGATGATTTTGACTAACCCTCAATGGTGGGAACAGGTAGAAACCCAATACTTTTCGGTTAAGGGGAAAAGGGGAATGGGAAAGGGAAAAGAAAAAACCTTTAACCCAAACCCAGTAACCTTTTCCCCAAACCCGATTCCGAGTTAAAAGTGCAAAACTCGAGAAGTATTGGTTTAAAACCGTAATGCCAACGAAGGTGAATTTTTCCCTCATCCAAAAAAAAGGGAAGTCAGAGTTACCGTTGGTAGCCTTGACTTCCCTTTTCCCTACAATGATTATCATTCTTATATATTGGGTATTTTATTTATTGGAAGTCCTCAAGGTTACTTCTTCCCAACATTAGTTCTAATATTGGTCTTTCAGTTTGAATCAAGCTACTTAATTCTTGTCTTAACTGCTGATATTTTCGATTTGGATCGCGTTGAATATCATCTGACTTGTCTCCTGCTGTAATCCTAAAGTCTTCTGGATATTCTGCTAATGGTTTATACCTTTCACCTCCGATGGCAGACGCTAAGGAATTTGGATCTTCTAATTTTCCTGGTAAAGACAATTTGTTTTCAATCCTGGTTTCATCCAATTTGTGAGTTCCCATTTCTTCAGTATATAAAGCCAATGGAACTACTTGTGGTGGAGTTTCTCCTCTAGAACGAAAATGAAATAATTTTCTTGGAGAGTACTTGTCATTTAAGTACTTTGTTAAATGTGCATAAGTTGCGTATAAAGAGCGTCCTGAAAGGGTATAATCTATTAACAGAATTTTTTTACCTTTAATAGCATCTTGTTGTGGAATAAATCTATCAAAATGATGTTTGAGTTCTTTGTATTGTTCTTTAGTTAGCTTATTTCCTAGTCCTATTTGTTTTGGTTCTTTGTTTTTATCTAACGAAGGATTGAATTTACTTAAAGCTATATTGCTAGCTTCTACACCATATTCTTGTAAAAATGCCAGAACAGGGGTTGGGCTTTTTCCTAATCCGATATAGCAGTATTTATTCGGTGGATACTTTTTAAGTATACTTACACACAAATCTTTTATTTGTTCATATTCCTGATCTGTCAACAGACGACTCTCTTGAGATGGTGGATTTTCCAGCATACACTGAACGCTATCAGTATTTGTGTGAGCGAACAAAGACTCTGGTTGAATCTGGTTTTGTGGTTGATGATGAATCATTTGCACTACTTGGTGTGCTGTCCCGTACGCTTCCTGCTCGTACTTATCTCCTGGTTGTCCAATTGTCAGCTTTGGTTGGATGAGTTGGGTTAATAATTTTGGTCTTCGTGGTTCTGTCATTAAACCAGGAATTTCTAGCAGGTTCGTCTTTCTTTGAGCTAGTCCTTGAGTTTGTTGATCGGGAGTTACTTTTGTCTGTTGGGTAATCGGTGCAAAGGGTCTTGATGCAAACTGGGA
Source organism: Nostoc sp. C117 (assembly GCF_043099735.1). NCBI lineage: Bacteria > Bacillati > Cyanobacteriota > Cyanophyceae > Nostocales > Nostocaceae > Nostoc > Nostoc sp. C117. The sequence continues at coordinate 6,067,016 of NZ_CP170991.1, read as the reverse complement.
TTTTGTTTGAATTTCTGGTTTGCTAGTAGCAGTTTTTGCAATTCTTTGGAATGTCATCGGATTGTACCCAACAATAACCGTCTAGCTAATATTAAACAATAATAATATTATTAGCAATACCTTTGCCAATTTATGAGGGTTCAACGTCTGCGATTAAAATAAAAACGCAAAGTTCAAAGAAAAAAACATTTGAACAAAAAGGTCTAAAAATACATATCCATTGTAATAAATAGCCGACAGTTTTGCTCTGAATTCCACGGCTTTCCCTCGGACAGTTGGACGGATATGTGCTTTGCTTAAACTCACAATCCGGTCATCAATACTTTGTTTTTATTTTCATATAACCATAGTTGTTGACGATAGACTTCTCCGACGAACAATAACATCTTATATAGTCTGTTAGAGGCTATTTATCAAGTAAATCTAAAGAAGAAAAAAGAGGTTAATCAACAAGCTCAAATCATGCCTACTATTTCCCCATAAGGAAATTAAAATAATACAAAAGCGGGACTTTGACTTCCCGCTAAAGTTTCTATTTACTTGAGATCTTGTCGAGGTAATACTTTTGCTCAAGTTACTTAAATATTAAAGGCTACTTGACCCAACGTTTAGTTGCCTCTGCAATACGTTGCCCAAAGCGTTCTGATGTTAGGTAATCTCCTGAATCTAGCACAGCTTCCTTACCACTCATATCGAGTTGGCTTTGTCCCATAACACCGAGAAATCCCCCTAGCCGATTAACTCCATCATCCTTACCGGACAAAAAGCTTTGCAAGTCTCCCACATTTACCCAAATCATCCCGTGCTGAGCTGCGTTCGTTGCTAAATATAAGAGCGTTCCTTGCTTGTCACCACTAGGGGAACTAGAGTGAGTAAAACCCCCAGCGATTTTGTCTTTCCAACCGTGTCGGAACCAAACTTCGCTAGCTGCATCGATAAACGCCTTAAACTGAGCCGCTACACCACCCATATAAGTAGGTGAGCCAAACACAATTGCATCAGCTTGATTGAGGGTTTCCATAACTGCATCATTTTTCCAGCGGCCATTGATAATCTGCTCTCCAGCGATCCTTAGTAGTTCAACAGTCGTGCCTTCAACTTTACTTGCGCCTTCGCCAATGGCTTGCGCCATCAAATGAGTATGTCCTGCACCAGAAAAATAGATAATCGCAATGGTAGGCATAGAAAACTTAGGTCACTTTTTTGACTTTAAAGGAACGAGAAATATCATAGATAATACTGCTTCCTCAAGTAAAGTAATCTCAATACAGTTCGGTTATAAAGTGGGCACAGTGGTCTCTAAGGAACTTCCAACTAAAAAAATATCCCCATCGTTTCGGTGAGCAGGGGAAGGGGAGCATACTTCGACTCCTTTCGACTTCGCTATCTCGGCTACTTCGGCTTTGTGGTAGTTGAATCTCGACTCACTTCGACACCGGTCAGTGCAAGTCGCTTGATTTCCGCGTAGGCGAAACTCAGTACAAGTCCGCTCGGCACAAGTCAAGGCAAGCTGCTCAGTAAGCGGGGGATGCAGGGGACGCAGATGAGGAAGAATCTAACGATCGTCTTCTCTGGCAAAATTGAATAATTTAATTTCTGGAAGTCCCTAAAGCATCGATTCAGTAATCAAATTATGTTACCCATTTAACTTGTACATTTACCTGATAACGGTTGACTTATGACCGATAACCGTGGACTATCAATGATTATAAAGAGTTTAATTGTATCGATCTATTCAAGCACGAGATGAATTTTCGATTTCGGCAATTTGGCAACATCTATTTTTCACTTTCAGTTTTAATGAATATGTCAGAACAACAGGACGAAAAAGAAGTTGTACAAGAAATGGAGTGAAAACTCCTGCTTCAAAAGTCCTGACTATGCCAGTTGTTGACGCTATTGCTGTAGAACGGCTCTACATGATTGATACAGCACTAATAGCGTTGTGTTCCCGCCATACAACTGGCTAGAAATCAAACCAAAGCAAATAGATAAAACTTGCAGACTTATTAAAGTTAAGGCTACTGCGAGATGCAGATAATCATTTTTGATTATACCTGAATGACAGCACCAATCTAAGGCTCGGTTCTGCTGAAGATATATAGTTATCAAATCATCAATGCATACATATATTTACGTATATTTACTACACATTATCTAATAATCTAAAATGTCATCATTCATCGGAATGAATTACTAATCTATCTAGAGAAAGTTTTTAGAAGTTACTAAAACCAACTATGGTATTCTCTTGTAATAAATTGTTTGTTACTCAATAGCAGTACTGGTAACGAAAATGACGAGTTCTCCAAATCCAGGAAACGATCAAGAGCCAACGAACCGTCGTTTATATCTCCTCCTTTTAAAACGTACCAGTCTGTTTTTAGGAATTGTTTTGCTTACAGCAATTGCAGCTGGTATTTGGTGGACTAGAAAGTATGTATATGAAGATCTAGCACCTTTAGTAGAGCAAAATCTTGAGCAATTGCTTGGTCGTCCGATAAAATTAGGGAAAGTGGAACGATTTTCACTCTCTAGTTTAAGATTTGCTTCGCTGTCAATACCCCCAACTCCCACTGATGCAGACCAGGTGACAGCAAAAGCTATAGATGTGCAGTTTTCACCTTTACAAGTTCTTTTAACTAGAAAACTGCCATTAAGTGTCACATTAGTTCAGCCCAATGTCTACATCCAACAGGATAAAGATGGTCGCTGGGTGACGGCTCAACTTAAGACTGGAGAAGGTAAAAGTGCTATTCAAATTGAGTTACAAACACTTCAGCTTGTTGATGGAAATGTCGAGTTATTACCAGCCTCCGTACCAACTAAACCAAAAGGTTCTGTAATTATAAATCAATTGGGTGGTGTTGCCAGATTTTTACCAGAAAACAAAGGTGTTGGTTATCAAATCAATGGTCAACTCACTAGAGGAGGTGCAGTTAATATCTCTGGTGAAACACAATTTAAACCCCAACAAACTAATCTCAAGCTATTAGCACAAAGTTTACAAGCATCTGATGTCAGTCGATTAATCCAGCTACCAATTGTTTTGCAAGCAGGGCGTGTAGATGCTGATTTAGCAGTTACAATTCCCTCCAATATCTCGGACATAGCAATTACGGGTACAGCTATTTCTAATCAGGTAACTGCTCAAATTGCAAATATTCCCCAAAGCTTTGCTAATTCTAATGGTAAATTGATATTTCAAGGTCAGGCGATCGCTTTAGATAATCTAACTACAAACCTTGGCAAAGTACCCATTGTAGCAAATGGCACAATTAATACCAAAACAGGTTTTAACATCTCAGCGCAGGTAAAACCTGTCACGGCTAAAAATCTCTTCGATACCCTAAAAGTAAATTCGCCAGTGGTCGCTACTGGAGAAATGCAAGCAGATGTTAAAGTGCAGGGGTCACTTCAACAGCCAGTTCTCAGCGGTACAGTAAGCAATACTAAACCGATTCAAGTTGACCGCGTTCAATTCAAAGCTGTCAACACTGATTTTCGTTTGAGTGTATCTAAAACTGTATCTCAAATTGCCATCTCTAATCTGAAATTAGTCCCAGCAGCAGGTGGTGAGATTACCGGAGGTGGTGAAGCTGCACTGGGAGGAAAGGTAAAATTTAGTATGCAAGCTGACGGAATATCCGGGGATATACTAGCACGTAGCTATAATTTGAATCCTCCCATCAATGTTGGCAATGTCTCCACTAAGGCAGAAATTACTGGTTCGCTGGGTAAACAGCCTTTGGTGTTGAACATTTCTAGTGTTGAGTTAAAACCACCAGCGGGTGGGCAAATTGTCGGGAACGGTCAAGTGCAGCTGGCACCCCAAGGTAACGTCTTGTTTAATCTGAAAGCTGAAAATTTACCTGGAGATGCAATTGCGAATACAAAAGATCCTTCATCCGCTATCAAAGTTGGTATGATCTCGACAAATACCAAAATTTCTGGCACGCTTGGCAATCTGCGGGCAATAACTCAACTGCAAGCGCCTACTGCGACTTATCCCACTACGGGAGAACTTGTGATTGCTCAACAAGGGCAGAATATCTTATTGCCAAGTGCTGTTTTTAACGTCGCTGGCGGTACAATCACAGCCACGGGTAGACTTGTACAACAACGCTGGCAAGCTTTTGTCAACGCCCAAAAGTTGCAATTAAATCGTTTCAAGCAGATACCATCGCAATTTCAGGGAGTTCTCAGGAATGCGTCGGTAAATTTGTCAGGAAGCACTGCTTCTTTTAAACCCTCAAGCATTCAAGCCACAGGACAAGCAAGTTTGAATGTGGCAGGAGGTACAGTTAACCTCAGGAATATTAACCTGGATGCTGGTCGCTGGCAAACTGTAGCTAACGCTGACCGAATTCAACTCAACCGTTTCTCACCACAACTGCAAGGAAGGCTGAGTAGTGATGTCAAGTTGACAGGTACAACAGAATCTTTCCAGCTTGCAGACATTCGCGCCGATGGACAAATCCGCGCTTCCCAATTAGCACAGTTAGGACAACCGTTAACAGCCCAATTTCTATGGAATGGACAGCAGATTATAGTTCCACGGGCAACAACTCCAGGAGTTAGCGCTAATGGGGCGATCGCTGTACAATTACCACAAACGGGTACACCCCAGATTGCTGGCTTTAATTTCAATGTCCTAGCCCAAAATTTCAACCTGAAAAATACAGGCTTTAAAGTACCCGGAGATGTCGCAGTAGCAGGGTTACTTGATTTTAATGGGCAAGTTACAGGCACTCTGAAAACCCCTCAAGCTAGGGGAAATATTCGGCTGCGAAATTTCAATGTGAGTAACTTGGCATTTGACCCAGTTTTAACTGGAGACGTAAATTTTCAAGGCGGACAAGGAGCAAGACTGCAACTTGCAGGAAAACAAGACAGAATAGCGGTTAACCTGAATGCAGATTATCGCCCAACCTCATTTTTAGTCAAACGCGGTGAAACAGTTAGCACAGGTAGAACCGAGGGAGATAACTTAATTATCAACGCCCAACAGTTTCCTATAGCTCTTGTTGGCGGCTTTTTACCTGATAATAGATTGAAACCTTTATCTGGGCAGTTATCAGGAAATTTAATTGTTAACCTAAATAATTATGCAACTAGTGGAGACGTAGCGATCGCTAATCCGCGTGTTGCCAGAGTCTCAGCCAACGAATTTCGCGGTAATATCAACTATGCCGATGGAACCGCTAGCTTAAATAACGGTCTATTGCGGTTAGGAAATAGCAATATAGCCCTGAGTGGAAATTTGCAAACCGGCAATGACCCGAAATTTCAAGTACAAGCTAGTTTAAACCAAACTAGAATTGAGCAACTCTTACAAGCATTTAATATTTTCGATTTTAAAGACCTTAATACCGGTTTGGAGTCTCCCACATTCGCGGGAGCAGAAGCACTCAATACTACATCTGTGAATTTACCAAATGCAGATTTGCTAACCCAGTTAGCGTATTTTTCCAAAATTAAAACATCGGTAGCACAACAACAGCAGACAAATACCCAAAAAGTACCAGCTTTACCCACACTTGCAGAATTAACAGGTGCTTTGAGTGGAGGAATTACAGCCAGCGGTTCTTTAAAATCTGGTTTGAATGCCACCTTTAATTTTCAAGGTGATAATTGGCAATGGGGTGAATATTCCATTAATCAAGTCACAGCTAAAGGTAATTTTGCCGATGGTGTGGTCACACTGTCACCTTTAAGTGTTGGCATAAATCAAGGATTAATCGCTTTTTCTGGACAGTTAGGAACTGAACAACTATCTGGAAATTTGAATGTAGCCAGTTTACCCCTATCACTTTTACAGCCATTTATCGAAAAATATCCTGTAAATGTTACTGGTGAAGTAAATGCTGCGGCTAATTTACAAGGCAGTTTAAAAGACCCTAAAGTTAATGGCGAAGTATCACTAGCCAATGCCACTTTAAATAAACAACCCGTGCAAACAGGACAGGTGAAATTTAACTATAACAATGCTCGTGTGAATTTTGATAGTACTTTGTTATTGACGGGAACCCAACCCATTACAATTACAGGTAATATACCTGCTCCCTTACCTTTTGTCGCAGTCAAACCAGATAATCAAATCAACGTTAAAGCCAATGTGAATAATGAAGGCTTGTCACTGTTAAATGTATTTACTAACAATCAAGTTAGTTGGGTAAACGGTGAAGGACAAGTGGATGTCAACGTTCAAGGTACTTTAAACGAGCCAATTATCAATGGAACCGCTAAAATCAATAATGCTACTTTTACGGCTCAAGCTTTATCTGACCCCTTAAAAAATGTTACAGGTTCACTACTATTTAATGGCAATACATTAAATGTAGAAAATATTCAAGGTAGTTATAATCAAGGGCAAGTGATTGCATCAGGAATTCTGCCGATTTTTACTCCTGAGCAAGGCGCAGCTAATCCTCTCACAGTATCTATAGAAAAACAACTAGATTTTAAAGTTCCAGGATTGTATGAAGGTGATGTCAGCGGTAATGCTGTAATTCGCGGAACAGCACTAAAACCTCGAATTGGCGGAGAGATTGAACTAAGTAATGGTAAAGTAATTATTGGCAAATCTGCCACTGATAGCTCAAAATCAGCAAATACAACTGCAACTGCACCACAGCCTACTTCTATTACTCTAAATACACCAGAGGCTAATACTAATGCAGCAACTACAACAGATGCTAGTACTAGCGCTGCAACTGTGCCGAAATTACCTGTAGAGTTTGCAGATTTACGGTTGGTTTTGGGCAAGGGTATTCGGGTTACAAGCGAGCCTTTACTGAACTTTGTACCTGGAGGAGCGGCCTTGAGTCAACCGATACTCAGCTTTGACGCTAAAGGTGACTTGACTATTAATGGTACTTTAGCCAAGCCTCTCCCCGAAGGAGTCATCAGTTTGACAGGAGGACGCCTGAGCTTATTTACTACTGAGTTTACCTTGGCGCGGGGCTACGAACAAACTGCGCGATTTACCCCAAGTCAAGGACTTGACCCTATTCTCGATGTCCGACTGGAGGCAATTGTACCAGAGGCATCGGCAATTAGCGATCGCACTTTAGAATCACCTTTGTCTGCGGAAATCAGCGATGCTTCAGTTAATAGCTTTGGTACTTTACGCACCGTTCGGGTAAAAGCAACGGCCACAGGGCCAGCTAGTGAACTAGCAAATAATCTGGAACTAACAAGTGAACCAAGCCGAAGTCGGGGAGAAATCGTTGGTTTACTTGGTGGCTCGATTCTCAACTCTTTAAGTCAACCAGGAGATTTAACACAAGGATTGACTAATTTCGCCAGTTCTACGATTTTAGGTGGTCTACAAGGAACTATAACTTCCATCGGACAAGCTGTTGGTTTTAACGAATTTCGGATATTTCCTACTCCTACCACTAATGAAGAATCAAGAAGGTCTTCGGTTCTTGATTTGTCAGCAGAAGGCGTGTTTAATGTCAATCGGAACTTCTCTGTTTCTTTATCACGGGCTTTTGCTACTAATGAGTCTTTCCGTTACAATGTGCTTTATCGTTTGAATGATGAAGTTCTTGTGCGCGGCTCAACTAATTTGGATAACGAAAATCAATTTTTAGTAGAGTATGAAAGTCGATTTTAAACCAACATAATTTACTCTCATTCTCACCAAGCTATTTTATGCTGCCAGTTATTGAAAAAATTGTATTACGTCAAATGGCATCAGGCGATCGCCTTTTTCTGCAAGTTTACAAATTTATCGGCGCTAAACCTGGTAAAAAAGTTTACATCCAATCGAATCTCCACGGTGCAGAAATTTCTGGAAATGCCGTTATTCACCAGTTAATTGAGTTTTTATTGACAATAAATGATACAAAATTAACGGGAGAAATTTGGTTAGTCCCCGTTTGTAATCCAATGGGTACTAATGAACGCGCTCAGCATTTTTCTCCTGGCCGTTACTGCGTTTACGAAGCCAAAGACTGGAATCGCATATTTTGGGACTACGAGAAAGAAGCTGATGATTTAGTAGCTTTTACTAAATCTCAACTTCATATCGATCTAGAGGTCGTTCGACAAAATTATCTAACTATAATTAAGCAACAATTCGCCAAAATTTTAGAAAAAATTAATTCTCCTAATTTCGTTGCCTATACTGAGCTTTTTAGCTACAAGCTACAAAGTCTCAGTTTAGATGCAGACTACTTAATTGATTTACATAGTTCTACCAATCAAGCTTTAGACTACGTTTATTACTTCCGAAATCGAGAAGATAGTGCAAAATACTTTCTGCTTGATTTCGGAATCTTACTTGATAAATATGATGGTGATGCTTTTGATGAAGCTTTTATCAAACCTTGGTTAGCATTGGAAGCTTGTTTTAAAGAGTTGGGTAGAGAAATCAAGTTTGATGTGGAAGCTTGGACGCTAGAATTAGGCTCAGGAATGCAAATGAACTCTGATTCAGTAGCCAAAGGTGTACGGGGTGTAAAAAACTATTTAGTACAAAAAGGTGTACTGCAAATTCCTAATTTATCGGATGACATAAAAAGCCATGAGATGACTTTTGCATCCAGTAGCAACCGGAAAAAATATTATGCGATCGCAGGTGGTATGATTCAATCCAGAATTGAATTAGGTAGTAGAGTTAAAACTGGAGAAAAGCTGTATGAAATTCTCAGTTTTAATAAAGAAGGTAAGTTACCTAGTGTAATTGATGTCTGCGCTCAAGAAGATGGATTAGTTTATGATGTTGCAACTAATCAAGCTGTGAATGAAGGCGAATTTGTCTTGGGAGTTATTAGTTAGGGGATAACAGTTCGTAATTAAGATATTTTGCTATACGGATTGCACCACCTTAGGACTAGGGCGTGTTTTCAAAGTCTTAGATCCCCCCAACCCCCCTTAAAAAGGGGGGCTAAGAGTCTCTTAAAGTCCCCCTTTTTAAGGGGGATTTAGGGGGATCTAAAAAGTTAGGAGACTAAACGATTAGTTTGAAAACACGCCCTAGTCCTACACCTAATGAAATATCGGTTTTCTCACAAAGCGATATTTCCAAAACTGGTCTTGACAAAAATACACATCAATGTACAAATAAATTGAAACGCTTTCGATGATAAACGTAGGTTTTTCTAGTGAATTTGGCGACAATTTCCTGGAATTGTAGTTTATGCGTAAGTATATAAAGTACAATTTTGGATTTTCAAGAAGCAGGTGATTTTACAACAATTTTATTTACTGGACATCGCGGTTGTGGTAAAAGTACAGAGTTAAAAAAAATTCAGAGTCTTTGGGAAAACAATTATCGGGTTATTTATTTAGAAGCGAATGAAGAGACAGATATTAATGATACCCGGTATACAGATTTATATTTGATTGTAATTAAACAAGTTGAATTTGAATTACGAAAATTAGGTTTGACTTTTAATCAAGATTTATTAAAAAGTTTTGAATCATGGTTTAAAGACATTACTCAAGAAAACGAGCAAAGTGTCGAAAAATCAGTCAACGTCGATGCAGAAGCAACTCTCAGCCCTACTGCGCCATTTCTCGCCAAACTAATGGTCAAATTGCTGGCACAAATTAAAGGCTCGGACAAGCAAAAGACAACTATTCGGCAAACTCTAGAAAAAGATTTATCTCGCCTCAAATCTGATACTAATCTGTTATTAAGCGACGCTTACGCAAAATTGCGGCAAAAATTTCCTCAATGTAAAGGTTTATTAATTATCTTCGATAATTTGGATCGGGTTCCTCCTGTCGTAGCAGAACATTTGTTCTTTGATTATGCGGCTCAGATGCAAGAATTAAATTGTACAATCATTTATACAGTACCAATTTCAATTCTTTGCTCGCCGAAAAATCCCCTAAATCAATTTGATGGTAATCCTCATATTGTGCCGATGATTAATATCTATGAATTTGAACGGCATAAATGCGATCTAAATTATCATCAGCTGGGCTTAGATGCGATGGCAAGTGTAATTGAAAAGCGGGTTGATATTGATGCAATTTTCGAGAGCCGTAATCAATTATTAGAACTAGCAAAAGCAACTGGTGGACATGTGCGTCAGTTAATGCAAATGATGCGCTCTGCATGTCAAACAGCGAGTACCAAAAAACACGCAAAAATTATCTCCGAAGATATAGAGTATGCAGTTAAACAGCAACAATTTAGTTTTGAGCGGTTTATTCCTGAAGAACATTACGCTCATTTGGCTCAGGTTTGTTTAACTAAAAATGTCAGTAAAGATGAAATTGGACAATTAATGTTATTTAATACTTCCGTATTGGAATATAACGGTGATAAAAGGTGGAATTATCCAAATCCGGTGGTGAAGCGAAATGAGTTCTTCCAAGAAGCTCTCCAATCAGCACAAAAACAGTGAACTTCAAGCCGAAATAGGTAAATTTATTGCCTATAATAAAGATGAATTTGCTGAATTAGTGACATTTGTCGATTTTGCAGAAAAATTTACATTAGGTTTTATTGAAATTAACTTTACACCCGATATAGACCTATTAATTGCTGGATTGCAACAGAACCCTCAATGTGAAGAAATCCAATTCGTGGTTTTAGATTTTCCTGAGAAGAATTTGCGATTTCTGCGGGATGAATTGGTGCAACAATTAGCCAAAATTACTAAAGAAACAAATAAAAAACTTGTTTTATTAATTCGTAATTTAGAAAAATCGATTGGAGTTTTTGGAGATTATCCACCAGTTTTACAGGATTTAAACTTCGTCCGCGATTCCTATCGTCAAAGTGTACCCCATCCGCTTTTATTTATCTTGCCAGATTATGCAATTTCGCGGTTAGCAAAATTTGCACCTGATTTTTGGGCTTGGAAATCAGGTTTATTTCGCTTTAAAACTACAGAATTGACTAGAGATAGGGCAATTGCCAATACTTTGAATGCAGACACCAATATAGAACGCTTACCAACACCAGAACAACAAGAACGTATCGATTTATTACATAGCTTGTTGATGGAATATAACCCAACTGGAGAAATACCCAGCCTAGAGCATCTCCGCAATTGCTGTAATATTTTAAATGAATTAGGCAAAGCATATTTAAGTCAGAATAAACCAATTCAAGCTAGAGAATATTTAGAAAAAGCTGGGAAAATTGCCAAGCAATTTCCTGATTATTCCTTAGAAATCGAAGTTATCAATCAGTTAGGTAAAAGCTATAGCAATCCTAATCCAAACGTGAGAAAATACTGAGATAAAAATCGTTATCTTATAGGCATTTGAGGCTTATTGAACTCTCACATATCATTTAGGATTGCTATATCAGCAGCAACGACAGTTTGAAAGTGCAAACAGCTATCATCAACAAGCTTTAGATATTGCCAAAAAGCAGAAAAATCGTCGTGGTGTCGCCAATTCCTTGCATTATTTAGGTAATGTCTCTTTGAATATGCGACAATTCCACCAGGCGCGGGATTATTATCAGCAAGCCCTGGAAATCAAAATCGAATTTGGCGATCGCTATTCCAGTGCTAGGACTTACCACAATTTGGGAATCGTTGCCCAAAAGTTGCGCCAATACGACCAGGCACGGGATTATTATCAACAAGCCCTGGAAATCAAAATCGAATTTGGCGATCGCTATTCCAGTGCTAGGACTTACCACCAGTTGGGAAGGGTTGCCCAAGAGTTGCGCCAATACGACCAGGCACGGGATTATTATCAACAAGCCCTAGAAATATATATCGAATGTGGCGATCGCTATTCCAGTGCTAGGACTTACCACAACTTGGGATACGTTGCCCAAGAGTTGCGGGAATACCACCAGGCACGAGATTATTATCAACAAGCCCTGGAAATATATATCGAATTTGGCGATCGCTATGAGTGTGCTGGGACTTACCACCAGTTGGGAAGGGTTGCCCAAGAGTTGCGCCAATACGACCAGGCACGGGATTATTATCAACAAGCCCTGGAAATCAAAATCGAATTTGGCGATCGCTATTCGCAAGCTCTCACGCTTCATTGTTTAGGAACACTTGCACAAGCTGAGGCAAATTATGCGGAAGCTAGGGCTAATTTGCAGACAGCGTTGGAGATATATGTTGAGTATCAGGATGAATATTGGGCTAAGGTAGCATGGGATATTTTAGAGAGTTTACCGGAGTAAGCAGGGTAAAGGCGATCAATTGCGTTTGGGTTTTGTGGAGTGCGATCGCTTGTCATTGCGAGCGTAATGAAATGAAGCGAAGCAATCACACAGACTCGTTTAGTATTTTAAGATATTGCGATTGCTTGTCTGCGACACGCTCCGCGAACGTCGTTCCTCCTCGCAATGACGGGAAGGTTTATGGAGGTGCGATCGCGTTTTCTATTTCAGCGAACACATTTATAGATTTTGCGAGCGCATTTATTATTTTGGCATCGCATTTTCTATTTCAGCGAACACATTCATAGATTTTGCGAGCGCATTTATTATTTTGGCATCGCATTTTCTATTTCAGCGAACACATTCATAGATTTTGCAAGTGCATTTGTTATTTTGCCGATGGCGTTTTCTATGTCAGCGAACACATTCATAGATTTTGCGAGCGCATTTGTTATTTTGGCGATGGTGTTTTCTATGTCAGCGAACACTTCATCGATTTTGCAATCGCATTTGTTATTTTGGCGATCGCTAACGACAAGCCGCGTTGCGTCTATGCGTTTGGGTTTGTGGGGGTGCGATCGCTATTCATTCTATACTGGGTGTAATTTCCTGTGTCCCATGTATAACAGCAAGTACATCAATTTGTTTGGGCTTGATGTAATAGATAATTCGATATGAACCTTCAATTAATCAAAGATTTTTCCCAATCTAAACAAGATTTGAAAAAACCAAGTTTCATGTCAAAATTGAAACAAATTAAGATAAATGCTCCAGAGGATTTTGCTAGCAATATTGTATTTATTTTGTAGTCCTGAAGCAAGCTGAAGTCTCTCACAATATCAAATTCTACTAAACTTTGTACTTTGATAGGCACAGCTGTGCTGTGCCTGTACCATGTATGTTTAGTCTCCCAGATAAATACCCATACCACGGGCAGTTTTAACTAAAGTACCGTTAGGATCGACAGCGCTATATTGAGCGATCGCTTCGGTAATTGGTACACTTAATACTTGGCGATTTTGCCAGGTTACCATGCGATCGTATTTATCCTCGGCAATCAGATTAACCGCCGCTACACCAAAGGCTGTTGCAACTAATCTATCCAGTGGTGAAGCTGTTCCACCCCGTTGAATGTGTCCTAAAACCGTGACTCGCGTTTCTACACCAATGTGCTGAATAATTTCATCAGCTAAGTATTCACCAATTCCGCCGTATCGAGATTGACCTAAGCGATTTGTAATCGTCACATTTTCGCCATCTTGAGTCCGAACAGCTTCGGAAACTATTATCAAACAATAATTTTTGCCTTTTTCTTGGCGTTCTTTAATTTTGTGACAAATGTGGTCAACAGTGTAGGGAATTTCTGGAATTAAAATTACATTTGCTCCCCCAGCAATTCCCGCAGCTATGGCTATGTGTCCTGCATCACGCCCCATCACTTCCAAAATCATGACTCGGCTATGACTTGCAGCGGTAAAATGTAACCGATCTAATGCTTCTGTAGCGATATTTACTGCTGTATCAAAACCGATGGCGTGTTCAGTAACGCCAATATCATTATCGATGGTTTTGGGAATTCCCACTAAGTTAATGCCACCTTGCTGGGCGAGGCGGCGCAGAATTGCCAAACTACCATCGCCGCCAATACCAATCAAAGCATCTAAACCTAATTCATGGTAACCTGCAATAATTTCTTCGGAGCGATCGCATAGACTTCCATCCGCCATCGGAAACGCAAAAGGATCGCCTTTATTGGTTGTCCCCAACATTGTCCCACCCGCAGTTAACAGCGAATCAACTCGATCTACTTCTAGCTTTGTGAATTGTGGCGGACGCGTCATTAATCCTAGAGTCGCTTGACGAATTCCCAAAACCTCCCAGCCGTAAGTATTTACAGCACAAGTTACTACAGCCCTAATCACTGCATTTAAGCCAGAACAATCTCCTCCACTTGTAAGGATTCCAATGCGTTTGGGTTCTCCTACATTTTTTGTTGACATTTTGATCCAAATATATTTAGTAGTGGATTAAGCTCAAACCTGGGTTAGTAATAGATTAAATCTAAGCAAAAGCTCTGTAAATGCCAAGGTAATTTTATGTTGGTTTTGTGTCTAAAAACAAAACCAACTCTAAGAATTCAGAATTCTGACTTCTGAATTTTTACAAGTTAAGTTATCTCAGCTGTAAAATATAAGTGTGTAGCAAGTAATAGATTAAACCCTAGAAAAAGCAATCCCCCCCCAAAATGCCAGGGTGATTCTATGTTTGTTTTAAGTTTAAGAAAAAACCAAATTATTCAAACTGTAAAATATGAAGGTGGAGCAAAAGGTGACTAGTATTGATAATTACACCTTCTCTTTTTCAGGAGAAGTAACAATCCCTCAGGCTCCTCCTGATTTCAAATCAGGTTTTATCGGCATTATTGGTCGTCCCAATGTCGGTAAATCTACTTTGATGAATCAATTAGTAGGACAAAAAATTGCCATAACATCACCAGTAGCACAAACTACACGTAATAGGTTGCGCGGTATATTAACTACACCAGAGGCGCAGTTAATATTTGTAGATACCCCAGGAATTCATAAACCCCATCATCAATTAGGGGAAGTCTTAGTCAAAAATGCCAAAATAGCCATTGAATCAGTAGATATATTGCTTTTTGTGGTAGATGGCTCAGTAGCTTGTGGAGCTGGCGATCGCTACATTGCCGAATTGCTCAGTCGCAGCAAAACACCAATAATTGTGGGTGTCAACAAAACCGATCAACAACCCACCGATTCCCAGTTTCTAGATGATAGTTACGCCCAGATGGCTAAGTTACATGAGTGGGAAATCGTAAAATTTTCTGCCAAGACGAGTGCAGGATTACCACAACTGCAAGAATTATTAATCGAACATTTAGAAGTTGGGCCATTATACTATCCGCCCGACTTAGTAACCGATCAGCCAGAACGCTTTATTATGGGGGAATTGATCCGAGAACAAATTATACTCTTAACTCGGGAAGAAGTACCCCATTCCGTAGCGATCGCCATCGACCTAGTAGAAGAAACTCCCAGCATTACCCGTGTCCTCGCCACCATCAACGTCGAGCGGGATTCCCAAAAAGGCATCCTCATTGGTAAAGGTGGAGCGATGCTCAAAGCAATTGGTAGCGAAGCCCGCGAACAAATCCAAAAATTAATTTCTGGCAAAGTTTATCTAGAACTGTTTGTGAAAGTCGAGCCAAAATGGCGACAATCACGGGTAAGTTTAGCAGAGTTAGGCTATCGCGTAGAAGAATAAAAATTGGGGATTGGGGACTTGTACTTAGTTTCGACTACGCTCAACTACCGCAAAGCCGAAGTAGCCGAGGTAGCGAAGTCGAAAGGAGTCGAAGTATTGGGCATTGATTATTAACAAATAACAAATGACAAATGACAAATAACAAATGACTTTAGATACTCACTATCCTTTAAATCTGCCAGCTAACGCTCCCCCCTTACGGGTATTAATCGTAGAAGACGATCCAATGATGCAATTAGGATTAGAACAATCATTAATGGTTCATCCCCAGTTGGAAATTGTTGGACAAGCAGAAGATGGCTATTTGGGAGTCCAAGCAGCACTGCAACTGAAACCTGATTTGGTAGTTATGGATATTGGGTTACCGCGACTTGATGGGATTGCAGCGACACAACAAATTAAAGCAGCGCTACCAGAAACTCATGTGGTAATGCTGACATCTCATCAAACCGAGACAGAAATTATTGCTGCACTATCAAGCGGTGCTGATGCCTATTGTATCAAAGGTGCAAGTGTAGAAAGATTGTTAAGTGCGATCGCTGCCGCAGTTGATGGTGCAGCTTATCTCGATCCGCAAATTGCACGGCGAGTAATTGACAATCTTAAACCACCCTCACCCACCAATAACACCGCCAACTTATCTGTACGGGAATTAGAAGTATTGAAACTCATGGTGGACGGATTGAGTAACCCAGAGATTGCACAGAAACTCTATCTCAGTCCCAACACAGTTAAAACTCACGTCAGAGGGATTATGAATAAATTAGCAGTAGACGATCGCGTACAAGCAGCAGTCGTCGCATTGCGTTCAGGTTTGGTTTAATTACTGAAACTGCTTTTTACACTGAAATTATTAATAGTAGGATAACCTTGCATTAATTTACCAACCTATTGACGCGATCGCCTCAATTTTCAGGATGGTAATATAATTTTCTCGGGGAAAGGTTAAGGATGTAAAAACAATAATAATTTACACCCAAACTCCAAACTCCTAAGTTTTATGCTTCTTCCGAATTTTCTCTTTTGTGCCCTGGAGATGCTTCGTAAAGTGCATCAAGGTGTTGACGTGCATCTTCAACGTTAATTGAACGCATTACCAACAATGGTTCTTTAATTAAGTTGCCGGCACTATCTAATAATTCGGGATGGGGTACAAACTGTTTTTTTGATGAATAATAACCATAGTTGCCTTGATTATTCATTGGCGAGCAATTAGTGGGGTAAGTTCGATCTCGATCAAAACTGAACACGATCAGATTACGAATTAAGTTACCAACAGCTATAAATGCAAGGATTGTAAAAGCAAAGATGTAAAGTAGGTGTAACATTGAATTTTCCTCCAGGGCAGCAATTTTTAAAACTTTATTTTGTAACGCTTTGGTTCCCCGACACTATGGCTTACAGTTAGGCTCACAGTTTTGACAAACATCCAACGCACTTTTTCATGCACTTACATATACATGGAGCGATGTGTCAACCGTTATTTTACTTACGGTAGCATAGGATACATTATTTTGTTAATCTAAACAATCTTAAGAAAATGTTAAGAGTTTTGTACTATTTGCTCGACCACATATAGCGTCTTTCTATCCTAAGCAATCTACTGAAATTTAGCAGATGTGGCTTAGACTTCAGGCGCTTGACGAAAGCGTATTGCTACATTCCAGCATTCTGTTACTAATTGATGCCAAGGCATTAAAGTTGCCATATCAATCCCGACTTGTCCATCAGTAGCACTAAAAAGCATTTTTGCCGTGTTTAGTTCTTCTTGCGCTTGCTTGATCCGTAAGAGCAAGTCAGATTGCTCTTGGTTACTCATAAATGAGAGTTGCTGGGTTTCCAGTAAGTCGCGCGATCGCGTAAACCAATACTGAAAATCATCCAGCAGGGGTTCTAAAACAGTTTTGAGCAACTGAGTCCCTGGTAAATTAGAGTCTCGCATAAATCAGGAGGATATTTTCAATTTTCTTACTAATATTAACGTTATTCACCTTTCTTAACAATTGTCTTATTATTTTCACACAATTATAAAAAATGTAACGAAAACTACAGATTTTATTATATAGTTTTGCTCTCCGAGTTGTACAGTCCCTTTGGATAGGTGTCTATGGATATAGATGAGGGAGACAAATCAATAGACTTCTTGCAGAAGTCGGGATTAAACTACCGCAAAGCCGAAGTATGGGGAGATGGGGGAGAATAATCACTCCTAACTCAGCACGGGCTAAACCTTAGCTATCCGCTAACAGCACTCTTTTGCCCAATGCCCCATACCCAATGCCGCTATAGTTGAATAAGCTTATAGATTCAGATCAATTTGTAATCACTTCGCCAATGGTTCAGCAGCCAATGTCGCTAAAATTATCATCAAATCCGTCAGAAGAGTCAGAAAAACCTGAAAAAATTTATTTACCGCGTACCAGCGAATCGGAGAAATTAAAAAAGATTCGCCACACTGCTTCCCATGTAATGGCAATGGCAGTACAAAAGCTGTTTCCCAAGGCACAGGTTACAATCGGCCCTTGGATTGAAAACGGATTTTATTATGACTTCGACAACCCAGAACCATTTAGCGAAAACGATCTCAAAACCATCAAGAAAGAGATGGTAAAGATTATTAATCGCAAACTACCAGTGATTCGGGAAGAAGTCAGTCGGGAAGAAGCCGAACGCCGGATTCAAGAAATTAAGGAACCTTATAAACTAGAAATCCTGGCAGATATCAAAGAAGAACCAATCACAATTTACCACTTGGGGAATGAATGGTGGGATTTGTGTGCTGGGCCTCATCTGGAAAACATCAGTGAGTTAAACCCCAAAGCGATTGAATTAGAAAGTGTTGCTGGCGCTTATTGGCGTGGGGATGAAACCAAAGCGCAACTACAACGCATCTATGCGACCGCTTGGGAAAGCTCAGAACAACTTGCTGAGTACAAACGACGTAAAGAAGAAGCATTACGGCGAGATCATAAGAAACTCGGTAAAGAACTGGGATTATTTATATTTTCTGACTTAGTAGGGCCAGGTTTACCCTTGTGGACGCCCAAAGGTACTCTGTTGCGGAGTATTTTAGAAGACTTCCTGAAACAGGAACAACTAAAACGCGGTTATTTGTCTGTGGTAACGCCCCACATTGCCAAAGTCGATTTATTTAAAAAATCTGGACACTGGCAGAAATATAAAGAAGATATGTTTCCCTTAATGGCCGACGACCAAGAAGCGGCCGCACAGGAACAGGGCTTCGTGATGAAGCCGATGAATTGTCCTTTTCACATCCAAATATATCAAAGTGAATTACGTTCCTATCGGGAACTACCGATGCGTTTGGCAGAATTTGGTACTGTTTATCGCTACGAACAATCGGGCGAATTGGGCGGTTTAACGAGAGTACGCGGTTTTACTGTGGATGATTCTCACCTGTTCGTCACCCCAGAACAACTCGATAGCGAATTCCTCAATGTGGTGGATTTGATTTTATCGGTTTTCAATAAACTGCAACTGAAGAACTTTAAAGCTAGACTCAGTTTCCGCGATCCTGCTAGTGATAAATATATCGGTAGCGATGAAGTTTGGAATAAAGCCGAAGGCGCGATTCGCCGTGCAGTTGAGACTTTAGGGATGGAACACTTTGAGGGAATTGGCGAAGCGGCGTTTTACGGACCGAAACTCGATTTTATCTTCAGTGATGCCCTAGAACGGGAGTGGCAATTGGGAACTGTACAAGTAGATTACAACTTGCCAGAACGTTTTGATTTAGAGTACGTTGCTGAAGATGGTTCTCGCAAACCCCCAGTGATGATTCACCGTGCCCCTTTTGGTTCGCTGGAACGGTTGATTGGCATCTTAATTGAAGAGTATGCGGGGGATTTTCCCTTATGGTTGGCGCCAGTGCAAGCGAGATTACTACCAGTGGGTGACGCACAGTTAGATTTTAGTCAAGAGGTGGCAGCAAAGATGCGGGCATTGGGTATCCGTGCAGAGGTGGATACTAGTGGCGATCGCCTGGGTAAACTCATCCGCAACGCCGAAAAAGATAAAATACCCGTAATGGCGGTTGTGGGAGCTAAGGAAGTGGAAACTAACTCTTTGAGTATTCGTACCCGCACTTCTGGAGACTTAGGTAGTATTGCTGTCGATCGAGTTCTGGATAAATTAAAAGATGCGATCGCTAACTTCGATAACTTCTATATTGATGTCACAAGTCCAGATTAATTTCAAATAACAAATAGTAGGCTGGGTAATGCCCAGCTTCAAAAATTATAAAGAAATTGTTACAAAGTTTAGTACAATGACATAATCGACAGATAAGTATTATTTTTTACTGATATGATAGCGGATCGATTTCCCTGGCTTACCGCGATTGTTTTGCTGCCACTCATTGCTTCCCTGCTCATCCCTGTGCTGCCTGATAAAGACGGCAAGATTGTACGTTGGTATGCACTAGGTGTAGGTATGGCAGACTTTGCCTTAATGTGTTATGCCTTTTGGAAGCATTACGACGCGAGTAGTGCTAGTTTTCAACTCGTGGAGAGCTATGCCTGGGTGCCTGAGTTAGGTTTAAACTGGGCAGTATCGGTCGATGGACTTTCATTTCCCCTTGTGCTTCTGGCAGGATTTGTCACCACACTCTCGATTTTTTCAGCCTGGCAGGTTAATCACCGACCCCGCCTGTTTTATTTTCTGATGCTTGTGCTGTATTCTGCACAGGTAGGCGTGTTCGTTGCCCAAGACTTGCTACTATTTTTCATTATGTGGGAAGTCGAGCTAATTCCCGTATACTTACTAGTGTGCATTTGGGGTGGGCAGAAACGTCGCTACGCAGCTACAAAATTCCTGCTTTACACAGCAGCAGCTTCAATATTTATTCTAGTTGCAGCCTTGGCAATGGGTCTATACGGCGGCGGTAATATGTCTTTTGATATAACCGCACTGGGTATGAAGGAATACCCGCTTGGTCTACAATTGCTGCTTTATGCCGGATTGTTGATTGCATTTGGTGTCAAGCTCGCTGTTTTCCCAATGCATACTTGGTTGCCTGATGCTCACGGGGAAGCATCCTCTCCTGTGTCGATGATTTTGGCTGGCGTTTTGCTGAAAATGGGCGGATACGGACTAATTCGCCTAAATCTTGAGATGCTTCCTGATGCACACATTTATTTTGCACCAATTCTAGCCATTCTGGGCGTTGTCAACATTATTTATGGTGCATTGAATTCCTTTGCTCAGACGAATATGAAACGGCGTTTGGCTTATTCGTCGATTTCACACATGGGATTTGTACTGCTGGGTATTGCGTCCTTCACTGATTTGGGAATCAACGGCGCGATGTTACAGATGATCTCGCATGGTTTGATTGCATCGGTGCTGTTTTTCTTGGCGGGTGTTACTTATGATCGCACCCACACTATGGTGATGAAAGATATGGGTGGTGTTGGTCAAGCCATGCCCAAAGTGTTTGCTCTGTTTACAATCTCAGCAATGGCGTCACTGGCTCTTCCCGGTATGAGCGGCTTTGCTGGCGAACTCTCCGTTTTCCTTGGTATCACGACCAGTGACGTTTACAGTTCAACTTTCTCCACTGTCACAGTTTTTCTCGCCGCAGTCGGAGTCATCCTCACACCTATCTATCTACTTTCGATGTTACGGCAGGTATTTTATGGTCAGGGTGCAGCACTTATCTGCGACATTAATAATGCTGGCTTGGAAAATCAAGAAGACGAGGGAACAGTTTGTTTTGGTACAGACTGTTTCGTGCCAGAAGATGCAGTCTACGAAGATGCCAGACCTCGCGAGGTGTTTATCGCTGCCTGTTTTCTGCTGATGATTATCGGCATTGGCTTCTACCCCAAGATGGCGATGCAGATGTACGATGTGAAGACTGTGGCAATTAATGCTCATATTCGCCAATCTTATGCTATAGTCTCCCAAACAAATCCCCAGATTTATGCAAATAGATTGTTGGTTCCGAAAATCTCAGAAACTGAGCTAACACCAATTTTAGGAATTTTGAAGTAACCTGCTACAAATCTATATTCTGTGGAAAAGGGCAATACTACCGATGGGGTGCGGCAACGCTAAATTCGAGAACTTCTAGCAAAAAGTAGGGTGAGCAAATATTTGCCCACCCTTTTGGTTTTATGCCCATGTAGAATGTGTTGATTGTTCCTAGCTCATAATGCAACTAACTTTTTACGGTTCTTGAGTTTTCGGCACTTTTTAGGCGATGTCTGCGGCGGGCTACGCCTACGCTATTTATCAAAGGATAATTTATCAAAGCCTATAGGCGATCGCTATATCAGTAATTATCACTGTAAAAGAAATATTACTTAACAATAAAATAAGTAATTTCAACTAGGTAAATAATCGGAAAATAAAGCATAATTTGAGGCTAAGGTAGTAATGACGTAAGTATCGTTATCAAGGAAATATCACACCTAAAAGACTGGAATCTTACACTTTTACTGCCTTTTTAGTAATTGAGAATCCAGGAATTCTAGATCATGAATTATCCGAAAACAACCACAGTACAAGATTTCACTCCACCCAGCAATAATCAAAGTAATCAAAAAATTTACCAGAACACAGAAAGCCTTTATCAATGGGAGCAGACTTATAAAAACTTACCTGGTCATGTCAAAGGTGTTCCCCAAGGAGAAGGCTTTAGTATAGGAAAAATCATCATTTTCCTTTTTACTGCCATTAAAGGCGTTATAGGTTTACTGACAGCCCAATTTCTCCATCTCTTTCCTTACCTTTGGGATAAATTTAAAAAAGGCGAAATTGTCTTTACAGGTACGGCAGATTTGGGGTTAATCGCAATTTTTTCTGATTTTAATAACTGGAACAACCTAGAAGAATTTAATGAATTTTTTCAACCTTGGACATTTTTCCAAAAGCCAGATGTTGCGAAAAATTGGCAATCAGATATAGAATTTGGTCGGCAACGTCTAAATGGAATGAATCCAGTATTGATACGCAAGTGTAAGCTCGAAGATATTAATCCCATTGGAAATTTCCCAGTTACTAATGAAATCATTAACCCAGTTAAGGGTAAGGATATTGATCTAACAACAGCATTGGTAGAAAATCGTCTGTATATCTTGGAGTATAAAATCTTCGATAAGATTATCACTGCTGACTTAGCAGACCAATTAGGAAGATATTTACAATCTCCAATTTGTCTTTTTTATGTAAATGACCAAAAACAGCTTCTTCCTATTGCCATAAAATTACAGCAAAAAACTGACGGCCAAGACCAAAAATTTAACCAAATTTTCACCCCCAACTCGCTACCTGAACACTGGGCGGCAGCCAAGCTAGCCATAAGTAGTGCTGATGTTGCTCACCAAGGGATGCTTTCTCACTTGCTGAACACACATTTAATTATTGAGCCTTTTGCAGTCAGCACAAACCGAAAACTATCACCGCAACATATTTTGTATCAACTGTTAAAGCCTCACTTTTTCAACACCTTGCCTATCAATAATATGGCTCGTAATGTATTCCTGGGCAGGGGTGGTTTATTTGATAATATAGGCTCCCTGGGTTATACGGGTTCTAATGAACTTTTGAATAGAGGATACAACGATAGAAAACCCAGTTCTGAAGAAACGAATAAACAAGTAAGAGAATTAAAGTTTTACGAGCTAGCTTTGCCGTATGATTTAAGAGAACGTGAGGTTGATGAATTACCAAACTACTACTATCGTGATGATGCATTATTAATCTGGAATGCTATCAAAACTTATGTAGAAGATATTCTGCGACCCCACTACACAAATGATGCAGAAGTCATTGGCGATCGCCAACTTCAAAACTGGAAAGATGAACTGATAAATAATGGCAATATCAAAGGACTACTTCCTGAGAGAGAATCTCAGCAGTTGGATAGATTGGATGATTTAATTGAGATTGTTACCAACATTATTTTTACAGCAACTGCTCAGCATTCAGCTGTCAATTTTGGTCAATATGACTACGCTGCATGGATTCCTAATAACCCATTTGCTGTGTATCAGCCTTTCTTAGATATATTTGAATCTCAAAGTCAAAACAAAGTAACACTCACTCAAAGATTACCAAATCGCTTTCAATCTATTCTGCAAATAGTCCTGGTGAAAGCTTTAACTATAGCGCCTCCATATTCCAGTAAATCTCTTGTGACTTTGACAAATCCTTTCTCTGATCCTGTCGCAAAGCAAGCATTCCAAAAATTCCAAACAAGTCTTCAGGAAATCGAAACTAAAATATCCGTCCGCAATGCGTCTGTTTCTCAACCTTACACTTACCTCCTTCCTTCCCGAATTGCCCAAAGTATTGCTATCTAGGAAAAGCTCATAGTAATTCTCATTTGAATACAACAGAGCGTAGGGGCGCACAGCTAACTGTGTGCCCCTATCTTACACTTAGGTTATTTCACAGATAACCTGAGATGCGTCTAAAATTATATAAACACTCTTTATAATCGTTGACACTTATCAGTCATCAGTCAACCATCATCAGGTAAATGTACCGCTTTTATATGTGACAGCTTACCATATGAACAAATTAACCCTTTACGTGAGATGCTGGTGATTGATTAGGGAGTATTTGCAGATGTCTGTTGTTTCTAGTGTTACTGTTACCGTTCCTGCCACAACTGCTAATTTGGGGCCTGGTTTTGATTGCATCGGTGCAGCGTTAAAACTGTACAACCAATTCAAGTTCACTCGAAGAGAAGAGGGTGGGTTAATTATCATTGTCACAGGTGAAGAAGCTGAACGAGTAGAAACTGATGACAGCAATCTCCTTTATCAAGCATTTATCAGATTTTATCAACATATAGAGCAAACACCGCCAGCGGTGAAAATAGAAATTCAAATCGGTGTACCCTTAGCGAGGGGTTTGGGTAGTTCGGCTACCGCAGTAGTTGGTGGGTTAATTGCGGCAAATCAACTTGAAGGTGCGCCGATGAGTCAGTCGCAATTAATGGAGTTAGCGATCGCAATAGAAGGACATCCCGATAATGTCGTTCCAGCTTTGTTGGGCGGATGCCGGCTAGCTGCTACCAGTGGTGCAGGTTGGGAAATTTGTGATGTTCCTTGGCACAAGGACATCATAGCAATTGTAGCTATTCCTGATTTTGAACTTTCGACTTCAGAAGCGCGGCACGTTCTGCCAACTGAAGTAAGTCGTGCAGATGCGATTTTCAATACTGCACATCTGGGTTTATTGTTACGTGGCTTGGAAACAGGTAAAGCAGAATGGTTAAAGGCAGCTTTGCAAGATAAATTGCATCAGCCATATCGCAAGATTTTGATTCCTGGTTATGATGCTGTCAATTTAGCAGCTGTTGCTGCTGGTGCTTATGGCATGGTAATTAGTGGTGCAGGACCGACACTGTTAGCTTTGACAGATGATTTACACTCCAAGGCTGTGCAAGCGGCAATGTCAGCTGCTTGGCAAGAAGAAGGAATTACAGCTAATGTGCGATCGCTTTCTCTGGATATCCAAGGCGCAAAAAGTTAGAAGATGAGGAGTGTTGACTATTGACTGTTGACTGTTGATTTAGGAGTTCTTTCCTTTCTTTGCCTCATCTCTCTCATCTCCCTCATTTCCCCTTATGGATCAAATTCAGGCTGAAATAACGGCACTTAAATCTCAGATTCAGGCTCTCGAACAAGAACGGGCTACTCTGAATATTAATAATGATGTAATATCTGGCAAAAATGATTCAGCCTTGGCAATGGTTGAGGCTTACCGTCGCCACGCCAGAGAAAATCCCCAATTATCTGCAGAAGTCAAAGGTATCGATGATGCAGTTGCAGCGTTGGAATTGCAAATACAGCAAAAACAAGCCCAATTAGCCCCTCAGCAAATTGAATCAAAACAACTTGCCCAAGAGCGACAGCTAGAGGAAGCGAAAAAAGTAGCTCAGATTCATGCTCAACGGATTAATCAACTTGCAGCAGAATTAGCTACAGAAATCCGTTTACTCAAAGGTTGTGCCGATCATCTCAGTCCCATCTATTGGCAGGTTTATTACAAGCCTTTTATCACTGGGTTCAAGACAATCTCTGTTCCCTATGTCCGCTCAGATCTTGAAGTCTGGACAATTGTCAACCGGATTATTTAACTGAGCAAACACTCATCAACCCAAAATCAGACAAAACCATAATTCAGGACGGTGGCATTGGCTGCCGTTTTTTGTTGACGTTGCAAAACTTTATATTTAGAATGGGCTAGAGTGAGTCCAAATAAGTATTTATTACTATCCAAATCTTAAATTTAATCTTTTCAAAAGCGATCGCGTTTACAAATCTACAAACTGCTTAATATAATGTAATTAAAAGCGAAAAGCGAAATTGATTGTCAGAAGTGATGAATTCTATGGAATTTCCTTGGTTAACAGCCATAGTTATCTTGCCGTTGGTGGCTGCCTTAGCCATTCCTTTAATCCCAGATAAAGAGGGTAAAACTGTCCGTTGGTATGGTTTAGGAGTTGCTTTTGCAGATTTTGCATTGATGGTTTATACCTTTTGGTATAAATATGACTTTCACAGTTCAACACTCCAACTCATAGAAAACTATCCTTGGGTACCGCAGTTAGGTTTGCATTGGGCTGTGGGGGTTGATGGACTATCGATGCCCTTAATACTTCTGACAGGCTTAATCAATACCCTCGCAATCTTCGCGGCTTGGAAAGTTACCAACAAGCCGCGATTATTTTATGGTTTGATGCTAGCGATGTACAGCGCTCAGCTTGGTGTATTTCTCGCCCAAGATTTACTGTTGTTCTTCTTAATGTGGGAAATCGAGTTAGTGCCAGTTTACCTATTAATTTCCATCTGGGGAGGACAAAACCGCCGCTACGCAGCCACCAAGTTTATCCTTTACACAGCTGCCGCCTCGATATTCATTTTGGTAGCGGGTTTTGCAATGGCATTCTCAGGAGATACCATCACCTTCGATATGGCAACTCTGGGAATGAAGGAATATCCCAAAACTTTAGAACTGTTAGTTTACGCAGGTTTCTTAATTGCCTTCGGTGTAAAACTGCCGATTTTCCCCTTGCACACTTGGCTACCTGATGCCCACGGTGAAGCATCAGCACCCGGTTCGATGATTTTAGCTGGTGTGTTGTTAAAAATGGGTGGTTATGCTCTCATCCGCATCAACGTTGAGATGCTGCCTAATGCCCATGTTTACTTTGCCCCAGTGCTAGCGATTTTAGGTGTAGTGAACATTGTCTATGGTGCTTGCTGTGCATTTGCTCAAACTAATCTCAAGCGACGCTTGGCTTACTCTTCAATTGCCCACATGGGGTTTGTACTGATTGGCATTGCCTCCTACACAGAACTTGGTATTAGCGGTGCTGTGCTACAAATGGTTTCCCACGGTTTGATTGCTGCTAGCTTGTTCTTCCTATCTGGTGTAACCTACGATCGCACCCACACCTTGATGATGGATAAAATGGGTGGCATGGCGAAGGTAATGCCCAAAACATTTGCTCTGTTTACCGTTGGTTCAATGGCTTCTCTCGCTTTACCAGGGATGAGTGGCTTTGTCGGTGAGTTGATGGTGTTTCTAGGTATCGCCACCAGTGATGTTTACAGTTCCAGCTTCAAAATTGTAGTCGTCTTGCTGTCAGCAGTTGGCGTGATTTTGACACCGATTTACTTACTATCAATGCTGCGTCAAGTGTTCTACGGTAACCAAAGTCAAGAATTACACTTGGATGCTGGAATATCCGATGTTAAACCCCGCGAATTGTTTATTACTGCTTGTCTGCTGCTGCCAATCATTAGTATTGGATTTTATCCCAAGTTGGCAACGCAGACTTACGATGTGAAGGCAGTGGAATTAGCTACCCATGCTCGTCAAGTTCTACCAGTCGTTGCTCATCAGCAACCATCAAGTCTCTACTCGCGTATTTTTACAGCACCAACTTTGGCTAGTTCTGAAGTGGAAAGTTTAGTTAATATTTCAAAATAAAATGTACATCCTCACAAAGGATGCTGTAATTAAATTCACTTTAGCTAGTTAACTGATATTAAATAACTCCCCTTAATGGGGAGTTATGAGTTAGGAGTGAGTATTCCATGTTCCTTGCTCAATCTGCTGGAGCTTATACAACTCGTTAAGTAGCTCAGTATGTTGATGTAACAGAGTAACGGGATAATGATAAAGGTTTTCTTAAATTATGACTCCTGACTTGCTTATGTCTAATCTGCCACCACTCAATACAGAAACAATTTGGGCAATTCTCAACGAGGAACTAGATGATGCCACAGTTAATCAATTGCTATGGCATTATTTAGGCTATCGCTATGACTCATCAAATGCACAATGGGATACTAGCCAAGTTGCACCAGAATGGCAGAATGAGTACCCACAACCACCAGATTTTATTGACTCTCGCCCAGCAACAGTCAAATTGACTCGTTCCATTCCAGTTGAAAATAAGCGATCGCTCAAAGAAAAACTTGGCTTCAAAGGTTATAAAATTGGTGAATTTGGACCTCGCCAAACTCGCAGGGCAACAGCAGCGAATTGGTTGTTAAGTTATCTACAACAAAATATCGACAACATTAAGTAATATTATCTAGCAAATACTTGGGCTAAAATATCTTATTTTTACCAAATGTTTGCTGTTTTAGTAATTAACAAAAATTTTTGAACTTATTTGCCAAAGTTTTATCATTATTATCATTAGTATGGTCCGCTTATGGCTTATGGCTTTTGTCTAACCCACCATAGAATTAAACTTCAGAAAATATTTATAAATTATTCCTGTAGATAGAAGCACTACTTATTCAATTCATTCTCTAGAGCTATTTGCAAATTTAATTAATCATTAGAGAATACTTCTATCAACCATTCATATTATAAACACTTCTATGTCAAAGCCAATTGAATTTAATTTATTTGCACCCTATAACAAAGGAGCCTCATTAATTGGTTCTTTTTCTGATTGGCAAGAAATTCCAATGGAAAAAGGTGAAGATGGTTATTTCCGCACAAGTGTTGAATTAGAAGATGGCGTTTATAAATATAAATTCCGCGTTCAATCAAATTCATGGTTTTTTGAACCAGAACAATGGGTTAATGTCACAGATCCGTGTGTAACTGATATCGATGAAGTAGGTGGAGAAGATAACGGTATTATTCGCGTTAAAGATGGGCAAAGAATTACCGATACTTATGTTTGGCAAAATGATGATAAACCTTTACCTGCTGACCACGAATTAGTAATTTATGAACTGCATGTTGGTGATTTTTCTGGTGGTGAAGATGACCCTTATGCACGAGGCAAATACAAACACGTTGTTGAAAAGCTAGATTATTTGTGTGAATTAGGAATCAACGCTATTGAGTTGATGCCACTGAAAGAATATCCCGGTGATTATAGTTGGGGTTATAATCCCCGCCACTTCTTTGCAACAGAATCTAGTTATGGTTCTACTGCGGAATTAAAAAATTTGATTGATGAGTGTCATGGTAGAGGCATTCGTGTAATTATTGATGGTATTTATAACCACTCAGAAGCATCTGCTCCATTAACACAAATCGATCACGATTATTGGTATCATCACTCGCCTCGTGACCCTGATAATAATTGGGGTCCTGAATTTAACTATGAACATTATGATGAAAAATTAGAAACTCATCCAGCACGTAAATTTATTGGTGAGACAATCCGTTTTTGGATTCAGGAATATCATCTTGATGGTATTCGCTATGATGCTGCAAGGCAAATTGCTAACTACGATTTCATGCATTGGATTGTTCAAGAAGCAAAAAATACTGCTGGTGCAAAGCCCTTTTATAACGTCGCCGAACACATTCCGGAAACTACCAGCATTACCAATTTTGATGGACCTATGGATGGTTGCTGGCATGATAGTTTCTATCACTGTATTTTAGAACATATCTGCGGCGATACATTTGATTTAGAGCGTCTCAAAGACGTTATTGACTGCAAACGTCAAGGTTTCTTAGGTGCTACTAATGTAGTAAATTACCTCACCAACCACGACCATAATCATATCATGGTAGAACTGGGCAACCGTGAGATTTTTAACGAAGAAGCTTTTAGGCGCTCTAAATTAGGAGTAGCTATCTTGATGACTGCTGTTGGTGTACCTTTAATTTGGATGGGAGAGGAATTTGGTGAGTATAAACCTAAACAACCTGAATCATCGAAAATCGACTGGACGCTGTTAGGTAATGATTTAAATCGTGGTTTATTTGATTTTTATAAAGGTTTAACCAACTTGCGTAAAAATAATCATGCTCTCTACACAGAAAATATTGATTTCATCCATGAAAATCCTGATGCAAAAGTACTGGCTTATAGCCGTTGGAATGAGCAAGGCTCTCGTGTAGTTGTGGTAGCAAATTTCTCAGAAAATTTCCTAGCTGGTTATCATGTTCCTAACTTTCCTGCCGCTGGTACATGGCACGAATGGACGGCGAATTATGATGTAGAAGCTGGTGACGATGGCATTATCATTGATTTGGGACCATACGAAGCTAAGGTGTTTGTCTGGCAGTAATTAAATTTAGTGGCTCTGAGTTAACATCTCAATAACTGAGACAAAGGGGGACATATAGCCCCCTTTTGACGTTAATTTAAATAAGATATATCACTCTAACCTATAATCGCTAGACTTTACCTCTTTCCCTCATTAAAATGTACTCAACTCAAATGAGAAACTTTGCATAACTCATAAGTTAAGATAACTATATTTTAATCAGGTGATATGAAAAGAATAGAAGTTGAACAAAGAACTATCTTCATTGGTTTGGCAGGTAGCCACGGGTATGGTTTAAATCGTCCTGATTCAGACTTTGATTATCGGGGAGTATTTATCGCACCCAAAAGGTACTACTTAGGATTCGATCGCATAGAACAAAAAGATACTGGTTGGGATGAGCCAGGAATATTTCCATTTATAGATGGCAATAAAGATACAGTCATATATGAATTAAAAAAAATTATCCAGTTATTATCGGGAGCTAATCCCAACGTTTTAGAATTGTTGTGGTTAAATGACTATCCTTTTTTAACTCCAGTAGGACAACATTTAATTAATCATAAACAGTTATTTTTGAGCAAGAAGGTAAAGCATACTTACACTGGTTATGCCTTTGCCCAAATAAAAAAAATGGAAACTCATCGCAAATGGTTGTTAAAGCCACCGCAAAAAAAACCAATCCCATCTGACTTTGCCATAGAAGACGAAGCACCGCTAAGTAAAGATGAACTAAATGCTTTTTTAGAGTATCTTTATAATTTAATCAGAGGACGAATTGAGTTTTTAGAAGAGGCAGAGCAATTATACCAATTGTTGACGGCAGATATTGATTTTAAAGGAGTGCTGAAACAATATACTTTACCCGATGAGACTTTAGAATATACCCAAAAGTTAACCAATAGCCGTAAAGATTTTATCCGTCTGCTTCAGAAAAGTCAAAGTTATCAAATAGCTTTAAGAGAATGGAAAGCTTACTTATCTTGGCAGGAAAATAGAAATCCGGCTAGAGCAGAAATGGAACTAAAGTCAGGCTTTGACCTCAAACACGGGATGCACTGTATTAGATTGTTACGCAGCGGATTAGAAATATTGCGCCAAGGAGAAGTAATTGTAGATAGAAGAATAGCTGGTGATGTTGATGATTTAAAAGCTATTCTCAAGGGTGAATATTCCTATGAACAGGTGATGAAAATGGCAGAAGATTTAGTTGCCGAAATGGAAATTGTTTACGAACAATCTACCTTACCTCACAAACCTGATTTAGAGCAAATTAATGATTTATGCATGGAATTAGTGGAAATGCAGAGTTGGTGAGTCATATCATATCTGGTTGCAGACTTATTATTTATAGGACTTACGCAATTGGCATATTATTTTTAGTTCGCAGAGAGGACTTTAGTCCTTAAAATCAGGGCTGTTCGCGTTGGTAGAGCCTTTCTAAGAGTTGCATTCCTGCATATCCCGAACTCAGGTTAATTAGTCTAAGCTGATGCGCGTCTAAAGTATATAAACACTCTTGATGGTCGTTGACTGTTGACTGTTGACGGTTAATGCTTACCAGTCATCAGTCATCAGGTAAATGTACAAATTAAATGCGTAACAGCTTATCAAGGGAAGTTTGAAGGCTAAAGAAAAAAATCCAGCCATGAAGAATATTATCTGCTAGAACTGAACTATGATTCTCCTTCCCATCTGTGTTCAAAAGTTCTAAAACCAAGCTGCTATTTTTCGGCTTCCGTATCTAGTAGTCTGCCAACCCAAAATTGCTAGGTTTGGACTGGGAAAAGGGGACTGGGGTTGGGGGAAGGAATTAAAACCTTTTCCCTTTTCCCCTTTCCCTTTACCCCGCCAAGTTTCCTTGGCGAACTACTAGTACACCAGTGGGTAAACAAACTACCCATTGCAAATTAATAAAACGCTTAGAGACTTCCAAGAAATAAATTACCCAATATTGTGGGGTGGGCAACATGAGCGCCCACATACAAGGGCGGGCGAGACGCCACCCCACAAGAAGTAGTTGAGTATTTTTTTATTTGAAAGTCCCTTACAGTACATGAATTACGGATTATTAATTCCCAATTCCGCAAAGCAGTAGTAGCTAACTGTAATTATTAAACTGACAATTTTGAGAAATTTAATCATGAAATCTTTTTACGTCTCCTTAGTCATTGCGATCGCTGCACTGACTCTCTCCCAGAGTGCCTATGCGAACCAAGACAATGTTCTAAATACAATAGGCGATACCAGTAACGAGCCGCTTGGCGATCGCAATCAGGCTGAAGTTTTATTGACTGAACCCGCCAGTATTACCAATACATGGAGAAGTTTTACTGGACAAACTAACAATCCACAACAAACTCCTCAATCAATTTCAGTAGTACAAGACAAAGAATGTCAGAAATTTAACCCTCTTGAATTGATCGATAACCCACAGGCTTTCTTCAAGCAATGTCAGAAGCAAACAAATGCCCAAAATTCTCAAAGTACCGAGCCAATTGAGTATTTGAAGGTTCCTAAGCTCGATTCTGGAATTAGTGTAACAGTTACTCAATTCTGATATGGGAAGTTTGTCAAATAATCAACATACAGGAGATTGCAAGGTAATCAAGTACCAATTTTTGGTATTTTGGCGAATGCGATCGCTTAATTTACAGTCTAAAAATTTGGAGTTTAATGCTTTACCACTACGATAGATCCGGTTTTCGCAGTATTCATATTTAGTGTTTTCTGTCAATGCGTATATCTGTACTAAATATTTTGTTGAATGTATAGTTATGCTGCTCAAGGAAAATTTTTTTACTTCAATACGATATTAGTGGCGATCGTGGGTGTTACTGTCTTGCCAACTATTATCCTTGGTGTTAATGTGACGACTGTTACTACTTTTAGTCCCAAGAATGTCTCCAGCTGTAATTACACTTATAATACTACATCGAATGCAGATATCTGTGTGCATTATGGCACAAGTGAAATTTTCACAGATACCTGCGTCTTTATTTGTCATCTTAAATTCCTGGAAAGTTTATGTTACGTAATTGCTTATGGAACTTTAGATATATTTAGCATCACATCCTTTCGGTAACTTTACCATAAAAAATGGCGAGTTTTCAAAAAATAAGCAATTTTAAAAAAAGCTTAATTGATTTTATCTTTCTCAAAAATCTAGAGAATGTATCGGCATATTTTGGAGAAAATTGAGTGAGAAAAATTATAAAAATATATTGATTTAGTATTTATCGAGATGATTTAATGTGAGGAATATGGAGGCAATTGCTGATTTTGGATTTAATCAATTTACCGATATCTAAAAGTAATTTATCAAGGAGTGTAATTGTTTAAAATTATCTATCTGTTGATGATAATTTTGGTAATTGATTTATCAGCACCAATAATGGTAATATTTAGGGAGGCAGTTGATTTTGGGTTTCTTATCTCCAATAATTGACTTGTAATGTATCATAGACCGAAATTGATTAAGTCTTACCAATGGATGGATTAGTGGTGTGAAATAGCTAGGAGTCTGAAGTTCTAGACTTGATACCAATAAATTAATAAGGTTACACAGGAGTGAATAACCATGAGCAACTTAACATCTCCACAAACCGAAGTTACAAAAACGAAGAAAAAAAGTTTAGTTGCAGATAAAAAACCTCGAACTACAGATGATATTGTGCGTATTTATCTGCAAGAGATCGGGCGTGTAGATTTGTTGACTCGTGAGCAGGAAGTTGTTTTTGCCCAACAAGTGCAGCAGATGATGACTTTACTGGCGGCTAAAGAAGAATTAGCTGTGAAATTAAAGTATGAACCTACAATACAAGAATTGGCAGAAAAGATGGAGTTAACTGTTGAAGAGTTGGAGCAACAACTAACTCAAGGACAGCAAGCCAAGCAGAAAATGATTGAAGCGAATCTCAGGTTAGTGGTAGCAGTAGCGAAGAAATACCAGCACCGCAACTTAGAATTTATGGATTTAATTCAAGAGGGTACTTTGGGTTTAGAGCGAGGAGTGGATAAATTTGATCCCGCTCTTGGTTATAAGTTTTCAACTTATGCTTACTGGTGGATTCGTCAAGGAATCACACGAGCGATCGCTCAACAAGGACGTACCATTCGGTTACCGATTCATATCTTTGAAAAACTGAATAAAATTAAGCGGGTACAGCGAGAATTATCTCAACAATTGGGTCGCGTTCCCACTACTGCGGAAATCGCTGAAGCTTTGTCTTTAACACCGATCCAGATTCGAGAGTGTTTGTATTTAGCCCGTCAACCCTTCTCTCTAGAGGCGCGAGTTGGCGAACAACAGGATACAGAATTACAAGACATACTCCAAGACGACGGACTTTCTCCCGAAGATTACGCTGCGGAGGAATCCCTGCATCAAGACTTGCAAGACTTATTGTCAAAACTGTCTCCTCAGCAACGAGAAATATTAACCTTGCGCTTTGGTCTGACTGATGGGCATGAACTTTCTCTAGCACAAATTGGCGATCGCATGGGTATTAGTCGAGAACGGGTACGTCAGATAGAGCAAAAAGCTCTCAGTCTCCTACGACGCCAAAAAGAACAAGTACGTAGTTATCTAGCTAGCTAAGATGGTTTTTGGAATTCCTTGAGTAATTTCAAAAAAATTTGATATGAGTACATCACCAACATTACAACAATTACACGTGCAATGGGTGACGCCAGAAAACTTTCGGCGTTATGGACAAGTAATTTTTGCAAGTCTTGATGGCAAAGCTGACGATGCAGAAGATGCCAACTTAAACTTGCAAAACGGAACTCCCCGATTTTATATTATACGGTTGGAAAAAAGGGGGCGAAAGTTTCATAAAATTACTCGCCATGTGCAATGCACTCAATGTCTTGGTTCTTTGGCAGGAAAAGATTGGTTAATTGCAGTTTGTCCACCTAATAATCAAGTGAAAGAACCAGCGTTAGAGGAAATTGCTGCTTTCCGAATTCCGGGGAATTGTTTTATCAAATTACATGAGGGAACTTGGCACGCTGGGCCGTATTTTGAGCATGAAGCTGTAGATTTTTATAATTTGGAACTAGCTGATACGAATGTGGTAGATCATTTCACTCATGATTTTCTCAAAAGTCATCAGTTAGAGTTTGAGATGGTGTAAGTGGATAGTGAAGTCGTTACTCAAAATTAGATAATTGACTTTGACACACTGAAACTTTCCCATACTTATGCGCGACTTTAACATTATCAATCTTGCGCCCATCAGTGTCGCCTTTACTATTGTTGCTGTAGGGGTAATTTACTATTTTCTCAACCTAGAAGTAACTAAACGACAACGGGCAGAAATGGTACTACGGCAACAAACTGAGCGAGAGCGATTAGTAAACCAGATTGCTCAACATATCCGTGAATCTTTGGAGTTAGAGGAGGTTCTGACTACCACTGTTGCCGAAGTGCGGGAGTTTCTCCAAGCAGATCGGGTGTTAATTTATCGCATTTGGGAAGATGGGACAGGCAGTGCAATTACTGAAACCGTTTTACCTGAATATACAAAAATTTTGGGAGAAACTTTTCCCGAAGAAGTGTTTCCTAGAGAATATCATCAAGCATATTCATTGGGGAAAACCCGAGCGATCGCTAATGTTGAACAAGCAGATGTAGAGCTATGTCTGGCAGACTTCGTGAAGAAATTCGGCGTACAAGCGAAGTTGGTTGTGCCTATTTTACAAGAAAATCGAGAAGCAGAACAACAAAGAGATCGCCAAACACCCGCTTCTGTGCCTTATCTTTGGGGATTATTGATTGCCCATCAGTGCGATCGCCCGCGCGTCTGGGAATCCTGGGAAGTTGAATTGATGAAGCAACTTGCGACTCAAGTGGCGATTGCTATCCAACAGTCAGAACTTTACAAACAGCTACAAAAACTTAACGCTGAGTTAGAACATCGCGTCCGAAAGAGAACTCAAGAGTTAGCTTTAGCCAACGTCTCTCTGAGAGCAGAAATCGCTGAACGTCAGCGCACTCAAGCTGCACTGCAAGCTTTAATTACTGCCTCTCCTCGTGCCATTTTCACACTTGATTTACAAGGTCACGTAAAAATTTGGAATCCTGCGGCGGAACGGATGTTTGGTTGGAAAGAGGCGGAGGTAATCGATCGTCTTAACCCGATTTTTTTAGATGACCAATCACAAGAATATCATACCCTACAACAAAGCATATTCCAAGGAACAACTTATACCAGAGTAGAATTACGCCGTTATAAAAAAGATGGCAGTCCGATCGACATTGTTTTCTCTGCCGCTCCATTGCATGATACTGAGGATAATATTGACGGTATGGTGGCAGTGATTGCTGACATTACACACCAAAAGCAACAGGAAGAACAGGTACGTTTGTTGCAATCTGTAGTTGTCAATACTAATGATGCTGTAGTTATTACCGAAGCAGAACCCATTGACGAACCTGGCCCATATATTATCTATGTTAATGAAGCATTTACCCGGATTACTGGCTACAGCCTCCAAGAAGTTTTGGGTAAAACGCCCCGTATCCTTCAAGGGTCAAAAACAAGTCGGGCTGAACTAGATAAAGTCTGGACTGCCCTTTCTCGTTGGGAAACAATCACCGTTCAGGTAATCAACTACCGCAAAGACGGCTCGGAATTTTGGAATGAATTTAGCATCGTACCGATAGCCGATCAAACAGGCTGCTATACCCATTGGATATCAGTACAACGCGATATCACCGAACGCAAGCGGCTAGATGAAATTCGTATGGCACTAGAGCGAGAGAGAGAACTCAGCTTGCTGAAAACACGTTTTTTCTCAATGGCATCTCATGAATTTCGCACTCCTCTAAGTACTGCTCTAGCAGCTGCCCAATTGTTAGAAAACTGCCAAGATGAATGGGATAACTCTGCAAAGCGATTGAGGAACTTACAGCGGATTCAACTCTCTGTAAAAAATATGGTTCAGATTCTAGACGATATTTTGACGATCAATCGAGCCGAAACCGGAAAACTAGAATTTAATCCCAAACTTTTAGATTTAGAAGGATTCTCTGGTTGTTTTCTGGAAGAAATGCGCCTGAGTACAGACGAAAAGCATACACTTACATTTGTTTCCCAAGGCCAAGCTGTTCCTACTTGGGTGGATGAAAGATTGTTGCGTTCAATTCTCTCAAATTTACTGCTGAATGCGATTAAATACTCTCCAGAAGGCGGCAATATCGATCTGAGTCTAGAGTTTAAATCAGATCGGGTGATTCTCCAAGTTCAAGATCGAGGTATTGGAATTCCCTTAGCGGATCAAAAGCAACTGTTTGAGCCGTTTCATCGGGGTAAAAATGTCAAAAGTATTCCTGGTACAGGATTAGGATTGGCAGTGGTTAAAAAGTGTGTAGACTTACACCAAGGTCATATTAACATCACCAGTGAAGTCGGAATTGGTACAACTTGTGCGATCGCTCTGCCATTAAAAGGTAAAGATTTGTAAGCCAAAATCCCAAATCTAAAATCGAAAATTAGTGCGAGTCCCTGACTACGGTAGTCTAGATGAGAGTGAATTTATCGCCTAGTTTGATATATAGTTTTATGACTTCAGTTGTTTCTAGTCCCCCACGCACAATTCGCATTGGTTCACGCAAAAGCCAACTTGCTCTAGTTCAGACCTACTGGGTACAAGAGCAACTTCAGAAAAGCTTTCCTGATATCACTTTTGAAGTTCACACCATGTCTACCCAAGGCGACAAAATCTTGGATGTAGCCTTAGCCAAAATTGGCGATAAAGGACTTTTTACTAAAGAACTTGAGTTGGGAATGCTCAATCACGAGATTGATTTTGCGGTTCATTCCCTGAAGGATTTGCCGACTAACCTACCACAACAGTTAACACTGGCAGCAATTACCGAACGGGAAAACCCCGCAGATGCTCTAGTAGTGCATGAAAAGCACAAAGATAAACAAATCGATACTTTGCCAGAGGGTGCAGTCATCGGCACATCTTCTCTACGACGGTTAGCACAATTACGCCACCACTTCCCCCACTTTTCTTTTAAGGATGTCCGGGGAAACTTGATTACACGGTTGGCGAAACTAGATGTAGGTGAATATGATGCCTTGATTTTGGCAGCAGCCGGATTAGAGCGATTGGAAATGAGCGATCGCATTCATCAAATCATACCCAAAGAAATCTCACTCCACGCCGTTGGCCAAGGCGCTCTAGGAATAGAATGCCGTGCAGATGATAGCGAATTAATCACCCTACTCAAAGCGATCGAACATCCGGCAACACGCGATCGCTGTCTCGCTGAAAGAGCTTTCTTGCGTGATTTAGAGGGCGGCTGTCAAGTACCTATTGGTGTCAATACAGAAATCTCTGGCGATAAATTAACTTTAACAGGAATCGTCGCCAGTATCGATGGTCAAAAGATGGTAAAAGATACCGTCACCGGGGAAGCCAACAATGCCGAAGCACTAGGCACAGAACTAGCACATCTGTTGCGGGGACAAGGAGCGCAAGAAATTTTAGCCGAAATTTTTGCGGTGATTCAGCGGGGTTCCTAAGCAATTGCACAAGCTGATGTGATTAGATAAGTAAGTAATCAATAAACAGTCATCAGTAGCCAGTAAACACTTAAAAACTGACGACTGATAACTGTATAGGCAGAATCGGGGAAACAAAACTTACCATGCGGATTTTATTTGTTGCGGCAGAGGCAGCTCCTGTTGCGAAAGTAGGAGGAATGGGTGACGTTGTTGGAGCATTGCCCAAGTTCCTCAGAGCAATGGGGCACGATGTGCGAATATTCTTGCCTTACTATGGCTTCCTCCCAGACAAAATGGAGATTCCCAAGGAACCCATTTGGTGGGGAGATGCCATGTTCCAGCACTTTGCAGTATATGAAAGCGTTTTGCCTGGTACTGATGTTCCCTTGTACTTATTCGGACATCCCTCATTCATGCCCCGCCGTATTTATTCCGGAGAAGATGAAGACTGGCGGTTCACCTTGTTTGCCAATGGTGCAGCCGAGTTTGCCTGGAATTACTGGAAACCAGATATTATTCATTGCCACGATTGGCATACGGGAATGATTCCTGTATGGATGCACCAAGATCCTGATATCACTACGGTATTTACTATTCATAACCTCGCTTATCAGGGGCCGTGGCGTTGGTATTTAGAAAAAATTACATGGTGTCCTTGGTATATGCAAGGACATAATGTAATGGCAGCGGCGGTGCAATTTGCCAATAAGGTAAATACAGTTTCGCCGACTTATGCCGAACAAATCAAGACAGCTGCTTATGGTGAAACATTAGAAGGTTTGTTGTCTTTTATTAGCGGTAAATTATCTGGGATTATCAATGGTATTGATACCGAAGTTTATAACCCAGCCAATGACAAATATATTGCCCAAACCTTCACTGCTGATACCCTAGATAAACGAAAGGCTAACAAAATTGCTTTGCAAGAGGAAGTAGGATTAGAAGTCAATTCTAAAGCCTTTTTAATTGGGATTGTGACGCGATTAGTTGAACAAAAAGGCATTGATTTGATCTTACAAATCCTCGATCGCTTTCTTTCCTATACAGATTCACAGTTTGTACTGTTGGGGACAGGCGATCGCTACTATGAAACTCAGATGTGGCAATTAGCATCTCGCTTTCCCGGACGCATGGCAACTTACCTATTGTATAACGATGCCTTGTCTCGCCGGATCTACGCTGGTACTGACGCCTTTTTAATGCCTAGCCGTTTTGAACCTTGCGGTATTAGCCAAATGATGGCTTTGCGCTACGGTTCTGTACCCATTGTTCGCCGTACAGGCGGATTAGTTGACACCGTATCACATCACGACCCCGAAAACGCAGCAGGCACCGGTTACTGCTTTGACCGCTACGAAACCCTAGACCTTTTCACCTCCATGATTCGAGCTTGGGAAGGCTTCCGTTTCAAACCCCAATGGCAAGAACTACAAAAACGCGGCATGAGGGAAGACTTTAGCTGGTATCAATCTGCTAAGCAGTACGTGAAATTGTACAGGTCAATTTATGGCTTGCCGGAAGAAGAAGAGGAGACACCACAACCAGAGTTAGTGTTAAACGAAGCAGTCGCCACTAGTAGTTCCTGAACCCCTAAATAATTACTTTTTACAACTCGTGATGGTATTTTTCAGATTGGCTTGATGTCTGAACAATGCCATCATGAGTTTTTTGCTTGTCAAATTTTTTACTCCAAGAGGGTTTATCTGTCAATACAGTTCAGATAAGACAAAAAGACATGTAAAGACGCCGATTTATCGCATCTCAAAAACCCAAAATTTTTGCCAGTAGCCCTTA
Source organism: Nostoc sp. C117 (assembly GCF_043099735.1). Lineage (NCBI taxonomy): Bacteria > Bacillati > Cyanobacteriota > Cyanophyceae > Nostocales > Nostocaceae > Nostoc > Nostoc sp. C117. Next base: position 6,026,793 of record NZ_CP170991.1, on the reverse strand, counting down.
ACCCAAGCGTATTAGATTATTATGTTAACAATATTTTTTGAATTGGTATAATTTCCCGATCTTTTCTGAGTTAGCTTGAAACAACAAATAATTAGCAAGTGTCTAAATTGTTATTCTCACAAGCTTCCAACTTATGAAAAAGCATAGTATTGATCGATACCGTACCTGTGGACTAATTGGGTTAATATCCTTAACTGTTGTATTAAGTACAACTACATCAGCCTTAACACAGTTAGCAAGAAATTCCCTAATTCAGCCAAATCCCATTGCTACTACTAACTTGATCTGGCCGACTCAAGGGTTTATTTCTCAAGGCTTTCGTAAATATCAACATGAAGGAATTGATATCGCCGGGACATCTGGTACTCCTATTGTTGCGGCTGCATCCGGTACAGTTGTCAAAGCAGGTTGGGATAATTGGGGATTAGGCAATGCTATAACTATTAAACATCCTGACGGTAGCATAACTGTTTATGGGCACAATCGACGTTTGTTAGTGAGCAAAGGTCAACAGGTGATTCAAGGCCAAATTATTGCTGAAATGGGATCTACAGGCAATAGTACAGCACCTCATCTTCACTTTGAAGTTCATTCAGATGGTCGAATAGCAGTTGACCCGCTTCGTGTATTGGCATCCTCAGATGCAAACGTCGCCTCTAATTCTAGAGTTGAGCAAGTCGGTAATACGAACCACTCAGTCTTGATATCCTCAGTAGGAAAGCAAGTTTCAACTTCACAACCAATTGCAATAGGTTTTGCAACTTTAAATGCGAATACTGGATGCAATGGAATTACAGTCATTGAAGGCGAAACTGCAAAAATTCGTGTAAAAGTGTGTGAAGAAAATGGTCACTTATTTTACATTGGGCAGATGAAACAAGATCCAAGTCAGCCTATAAAGATACCAGCGTTAAATATTGGCAAAGGCAGATATCAAGCTGATAGTGGTAGTTTCTCTTATTTAGTCACTCCTAAAAAAGTAGAAGTTTGGCGAAATGGCAATCGGATTCGTTCTGAAAGTTTCTAGATTTTAAACTAATACTCCAAGGCAAAATTTAAAATTTAAAGAGGTATGTAGCGTCAACGTTTCATTAATAGGGATTTTAATTAATTGCAATATATTTCGTATATCTAAACTCAAAGCGTCTTTAAGTTTCAATTCCTAATAGAGATTTTGATTAATTGCAATTTTGGGTACGTCGATCTAGCAACCTTCGATCTCAACTTTCAATTATTAAATACTTCTAAAATCTGTCGGCAAATCTGTTTGAGCTTATCCCCGATTTCACCAGAAGGCGAAGATGCGCCAAGAATACTCCAGTTTTCGACCGTAGAAAGTCGCCACGCCTCACCGCGATGATCGAATCCGGCTACTTCCACGCCGATCGCCCGGCGTAAATTATTGATCGGGTCTTGATAAAATCGGATTTGAATTAAGACACTGCGACTTCGCCAAGATTTGCTAATACCAGGAAAATGAAAGCCAATATCTATAGAATCTGGATCGACTAACTCCCTAGTTTCTGGGTCATTCTTCCAGGGTTTGAGGTCAGATTTGGCATCCGGAAACTCGAATTTGAACAAATTAACTACTGTAGCAATCTTGCTGGCGAGTTCAAGGTTAGTTGCCTGTTCAGATGCGTTCACTAAAAAACACTCCTATATTGCGTCAGCGTCTGGGGATATGTGAAGACAGTAAAATCGCCAGAAGGCTTATAATATTGGTGTTTCAGCTTATCAAGACCTTGGAAATTTAGCAACTTTAAATCAGGCTTTCCTAACAATATTGTTACTAAAAAGAATTCAGAAGCCACAATGGTGAGTTTGCCAGAAATGGATCTGACTTTTCATAGAATCTTGAAAACCTTTCCCTTAAAAGGTTCATCTGTGGGATCATTCTGAATTCTGACTCCTGCTCATTAAAATCGCTTCTTGTTGAGACTAAATAACACCTTTTAAGTAATTATACTTAAAATTTTCTCAAAAGCTGATGAAACTCTCTTTTTTGAAGAAAATATTAAGATTTTCTGTAAAATCCTTGAACCACAAGAACGATAAATCGCGGTAGCGATCTAAAATGACACTGTTAATCGGCAAACAAAAAGCAAATAAGTTCACTGTATGGCGCGTCAACGCTCGATTTTTTCCTTACTTCTAGTATTAATGGCCACATTTCTCATTAGTTGTGGTAGTCCTGGTGTCGCAGTGGCACCTCCAACCTACACAACAGCTCAAATTGAGAAAATTCAGTTATATGTTCCTCAAATTGAGGCTGTGCGCGATCGCTCAGAAGAGTTGAAAACCTTGATCCAAAAAAGTGATTGGATCAACGTGAGTAACTTTATACATGGTCCTATAACCTCAGCGAGGCTGAATCTGACTTATGTCACTCCCAACCTCCTGCCTCAAGACCAAGCTACAGCACGTCAAATAGCGCGAGATTTGTTTAATCACCTGGTTAAGGTCGATCGAGCTGCTAACGCTAGTAACGCTCAACTTGCTTCGATTAACTCCCAAGCGGCTTTCGCCGATATTGATAAATTCCTCCAGTTGCTTCCTAAAGCAGAAGAGAGTTAGGAGTTAAAAGTTAGGAGTTGAGGGTTAAAGATTTTAAATTTTTAACTCGTAACTCCTAATTTCAAACAAAAATTATGAATGTAGTCATTATCGGTTGTGGTGTGGTTGGGGCTACGATCGCCTATGAACTGAGTCAAGTAAAAGGGCTGAAAATCACAGTTTGCGATCGACAACCACCAGCACAAGCTTCCACGGGTGCTGCACTTGGCGTTTTAATGGGCGCAATCAGCCAAAAAATCAAGGGCAAAGCTTGGCAAATGCGCCAAACTAGCATCCAACGCTATGAAACCTTAATTCCAGAATTAGAAGCTTTAACGAATCGGAAAATCCTTTTTAATCGCCAAGGAATTCTCATGTTGTTGTCTGATTCCTCCCTAGAGGGGATGTCAGCATGGGAAAAGTTAGTAAAAATCCGCCAATCTCAAGGCTGGCATTTAGAAATTTGGGATACTACTCAACTTCAGAATATGTGTCCTCAAGTCAATGGCGAAAAAGTTACTGGTGCTGTGTATTCTCCCCAAGACCGTCAACTCGATCCAACTGCCCTCACATTAGCTTTAGTTGACGCTGCCCAGCGCAATGGTGTAACTTTCAAATTTGGCGTAACTGTTTTAGATGCTCAAACCTCAACATCTGAATCTTCGCCCAAATTTTGCGATCGCCTTGAGACTACAGAAGGAAAAATAGCCGCTGATTGGTTTGTAGTGGCAGCAGGGCTAGGTTCAACTCCACTAACGGCAAAATTAAACCAAGTGATTGATATTCGCCCTGTGTTGGGGCAAGCGTTGCAACTAAGCTTACGGCATCCCTTGGGAAATGCCAACTTCCAGCCAGCAATTACAGGTAACGATGTCCATATTGTGCCTGTGGGTGGTGGAGATTATTGGGTGGGTGCAACAGTCGAATTTCCCACCAATGGCGATGAAATCCCACCAAATCAACAATTGCTCGAATCTGTGAGAGAACAAGCGATCGCATTTTGCCCAGAATTAGCCACAGCAAGTATTCTCCGCACTTGGTCAGGTTTACGCCCCCGTCCTCAAGGAAGGCCAGCCCCAGTCATTGGTAAGCTACCAGGGTTTAGTAACGTCCTCCTCGCTACCGGACACTATCGCAACGGCGTTTTATTAGCACCCGCTACAGCATATGCAATTCGTGAGATGATTATTCCTCAGGGAATGGGGAATCAGGGAGCAGGGGGAGTAGGAAAGGCAGGGGGAGAATAAATAACCCAATGCCCCATGCCCAATCCCCAATACAAATATAGGAAAATAGCGTGTCAATAACAGAAAATAAAATCAATGTAGATTCACTGGAATGGTTTTATCGGGAATCTTTACCAATCGGCAGAAGTGATTTAGCGCCTGTATTGTTGTTACACGGCTTGGTTTCACAAAGTTACAGTTGGCGTCATATTATACCTGCATTGGCAAATCAAGGTACAAGAGCGATCGCTCCAGATTGGATTGGTTATGGCTTTTCTGCAAAACCAGAAAAACGAGATTTTGCTTACACTCCTGATGCTTTTATTACAGCTTTAGAAGGATTTATCAAAGCGCTAGAACTTGAACATTTCTCTTTAGTTGTCCAAGGTTTTTTAGGTTCTGTAGGACTACAATACGCCTTGCGTCACCCAGAACAAATTGCCAATTTAGCTATCTTAAATACACCAATTTCAACTACTGCTAAATTACCTTGGAAAATAAAACAAATGGGTTTACCTTTGGCAGGTGAAGTCATAACCCAAGACCCTCTATTGGTTGACCGAACCCTAGAAGGTGGCAGCCGTTATCGTATAGAAGATAAGGATTTAGATATTTATCGAAAACCATTTTTGACAACCTCTGCATCTGGTCGAGGTCTATTAGCAAGTATTCGTAATTTACAACTTGATTCAGCAATGACAGAAATCGAATCTGGGTTTAAAGAATGGCAACAACCAATTCTCATTCAATGGGGAATGATTGACCCTTGGTTACCTGTAGACATTGCAGAAAAGTTTGCAAATTCCGTACCAAATGCCGAATTAATAAAACTTAATAACGTCGGACATTATCCTCAAGAACACTACCACGAAACTATTTTAGAAGACCTTTTACCATTTGTGCGTCGTAAAGATGCTCATTGATAATATACCTCTGGCAAAATTATCGATATTATAAAAAATGAAACCAAGATGACTACAGATAAAAATCTGTGATTTATCTGTAGTCAAAAATAAATTCTGGATTTCTGCCAGGCTTATAGTGTTATCCCAGACGGGATTTGTGAACTTTTTATTATCATTAAAAGTGCATCACAACCACAAGTAAAGGAGATGAGAATTCATGGCTTATTCATGGTTTAAAGCATTTCATATTATCGGATTTGTAGTTTGGTTTGCCGGTTTGTTTTACTTGGTACGTCTGTTTATTTATCACGTTGAAGCTAACCTTGAACCTGAGCCAGCGCGAACGATACTGAAAAATCAATATCAAATCATGGAAAAGCGCCTGTATTATATCATTACTAATCCAGGAATGTATGTGACAATCGCAATGGCGATCGGTTTAGTAAGTACTGAAACGGAAGTGTTAAAAGAGGGTTGGTTGCATATCAAACTGCTGTTTGTGACAATTTTAATTGGCTATCATCATTACTGCGCTCGCCTAATGAAGAAGTTAGCCGTAGATGAATGTAACTGGAGTGGTCAACAATTACGTGCTTTAAATGAAGCGCCAACAGTCATGTTGGTAGCGATCGTTTTGCTGGCTGTATTTAAGAATAATCTACCTACAGACATCACAGTTTGGGGCATTTTTGCCATGATTATTTTGATGGCAGTAACTATTCAACTTTACGCCAAAAAACGTAGGCAGGATAAAGAGAAGTTGACGGCGCAGATAGGGCAAATTCCTCAAGAGCAAATTTAGAATATAGTTTATTCCCCAGTACGATCGCTTCTACCTTTTCTGCCCTCCTGATTTGAGAGTGCTGTACATGAATAGCGAGGCGTTTAGCCCGTGGTAAGTGCTGAGTAAAAATCCCATAACTGCCTAAGCTATCCTAAACCAGGTATGAAAATTCCCCAGATTAAACCTCACTTTTGCATCGAAATAGTTGAACCTAAAACCGTCTATTTACTCAGCGAATCTGCTACTCATGCGCTCACGGGTAGTCTCTATTGCCGGATTCTTCCGTTTCTGAATGGTCAGCACACCCTAGACGAAATTACCCAGCAGCTAGATGGGCAGGTCGCGCCAGACCATATTCACTACGTCCTCGATCGCTTGCAAGAAAAAGGCTACCTAACCGATGCCGCTCACACCCTGACTCCAGAAGCGGCGGCCTTTTGGAGTCTACTAGGTGTAGAACCACAGGTAGTTAGCGATCGCCTTGCACATACCCAAGTTTTTGTGACAGCCATTGGTGCAGCAAAAGCGCAAAATTTAATTGAAGCATTGCAGGCGGTAGAAATTCCCGTCCAGCAAGGACAGCCAGACGAACCAACATCAGGGGTTCATTCCCTATGGGTGGTTCTCACCGATGACTATCTTCAGCCAGAACTAAGTCACATCAATAAAATCGCCCTGCAAACTCAGCAACCCTGGCTACTCGTTAAACCACTCGGTGGGATACCGTGGTTCGGCTCGATCTTTGTACCAGGAGAAACAGGCTGCTGGGAATGTTTAGCCCATCGGTTACAGGGCAATCGGGAGGTAGAAACTTCAATTTTGCAACAGCAAGGGAAGACAGGGAGTGGATGTTTACCAACTGCTGTTGCTGGATTGCCTTCGACACAACAAACAGCGATCGCTCTCACCACCACCGAAGTTGCGAAATGGCTAGTGCAGCAAATTGTCCCAGAAGCGAAAATTGAGACGTTAGCTGGGAAAATCATCACCTTCGATCAAACGAACTTCACCCTGAAAATGCACTCCCTGACTCAGCGCCCTCAATGTCCCACTTGTGGGAATCCCGATTTAGTCAGTCAACAGGTTAACCGAGCGATCGCTCTCACCAGCCGCAAAAAGTTGTTTACCGAAGATGGGGGACATCGGGCATTTACACCAGAACAAATCTTGCAACGCTATGAGCATTTAATCAGTCCGATTACCGGAGTCGTCAGTGCCCTTGTGCGAGTCTCTGACCCCAACAACCTCCTGATCCATACCTACAACGCCACCCATGCCTCCGATTCCTCTTCAAACCTGAACCACTTGCGAGAATCGCTAAGACACAAAAGCGGCGGTAAGGGCAAGACCGATCGCCAATCCCAGGTAAGCGGACTCTGTGAAGCGATCGAACGCTATTCCGGCATCTATCAAGGCGATGAACTCAAAATTAGCGCAACGTTTGCTGATTTGAGCGACTGCGCCATTCATCCAGCCGAGTGCTTGTTGTTTAGCCACAATCAGTATCAAAATCGGAAGGAGTTGAATCAAACAGCGATCGTGGAGCATGATTGGATTCCGCAACCCTTTGATGAACACCAGGTGATTGATTGGACTCCTGTATGGTCAATGACCGAGCAACGACACAAATACCTCCCCACTGCTTTTTGCTATTACAACTATCCACTGCCCAAAGCTCACCGCTTTTGTTTTGCCGACTCCAACGGCAACGCTGCCGGAGGAACGCTAGAAGATGCCATTCTCCAGGGATTTTTCGAGTTAGTGGAGCGTGATAGTGTCGGACTCTGGTGGTACAATCGCCTGTCGCGCCCATCTGTAGACCTAGCCAGCTTTAACGATTCCTACCTATTAGAGTTGCAAGATTGGTATTCCAGCCAGCAACGCGATCTGTGGGTACTCGATTTAACCACTGACCTGGGCATTCCCGCCTTTGCCGCCCTCTCTCGCAACAGAAGTGGCAGTGAAGAACGAATCATTACCGGATACGGAGCGCACTTCGATCCTAAAATTGCGATTTTACGCGCTGTCACTGAGATGAATCAAATTGGTTTCAATGTAGACCACCGGGATTATTCAACTGCCTCTGACCCTGCCCTGCACCATTGGTTTACCCAGGCAACCTTAGCCAATCAGCCCTATCTAGCTCCCTCACAAACGCCGCCCAAACAATATGCCGATTATCCACAGCACTGGAGCAATGATATTCAGCAAGATGTTTTGACCTGCGTAGAAGTCGTCAGACGAGCAGAGCTAGAAATGCTTGTGCTGAATCAAACCCGCCCCGATATCGATTTACCCGTCGTCAAAGTCATTGTGCCTGGTTTACGACACTTCTGGTCCCGATTTGGAGCAGGACGGCTGTATGATGTCCCCGCAAAACTAGGGTGGCTCGCTTCACCGTTGACTGAAGACCAGATGAACCCGATGCCAATGGTGTTTTGATATGTCTAATGCCTTCACCACTCCCTTGAAGGCGATCGGCTGACCTTGCAAACAACTCAGCACCTTATAATCTGAGTATGTTACCAAATCTCTCTTTTCCCATGAAGATTTTATATGTTGTTGCGGTTCCGGCAGTAGATTCATGTTGACCGACACCAACAACATTATTAACATTGGTTTCAGTGTTCACTTCAAAGAAGAGTGTGCAACCATTATTACTGCCAGCTTTTCCCACAGAAAAATGTTTGACATTAGTATGACCTGTGGTAGCTTTTCCATACCCGTTTTCAATCCCTGTAATACATCTACCAATTGCTGACTTTTGTGTGTTAGCGGGCATCACTTCCTGGATTTTTATCTCCAGCTGTTCTCGTGTGTGTTCTTCCCCATGCCAGATGAATTTTATTGAGGAGTCAGTGTCAAGGATATCAGAGTCTGTGTTTTCCGCAATTTCGATGTTGTCTTGCCTTCTCTTCTTCTTCTCTTTTCTTGGTGTTGCTTCTGCTATTTCCTGCCCTTGTGGTCTTGGTGTTGACTCTTCTATATCCTGCCGCGCTTTTGAGGTTAGACTTAGTTTAAAGTCATTGCCTACTGGTTCAACCTTAACGAATTGAGACGAGCTAGGCTCACTGGCAAGCTCTTGAGAATTGGGTTCAGGCGGTAACAGCAACTGTTGAACAGAAGGTATCACTTCTTTGTTTGCATCTTCTATTCTCTTTCGCCTTTTTTCTTGCTTTCTTTGCTGTTTGTTAGGAATAGGAACTTCTTCAACAGGTACAAGATTTGGGTTATTTCGAGCTGCTATTATAGCTCTCTCTTTTTCTACCCATTCTGTTAACATCCCCATTAACACATGCAGTATTCCTCCCCCAATTCCGGCCGGTATTATCATCGTCTCCCCTCTGATCATATTTGAAATTACACATCCAAGGAAGAATGCGTATCCAAGTCCTCCCATCACAAATCTCTTAACAGCTTCACCACCTGTCATACGTTGAATAATTTTTGTGGACTTTGCTGTTAATCGGGAGACCTGAGGCTGAATAGTATTTGTGTCGGGTTGAGCTTGCAATTGGTCTTTGTCTTGAGGTAAAGATTCTGAGCGAATCTCGCTTTGTGGCTGATGAATCTTTTCCACTACCTGATGTGCCATTGCGTCGGCTTGCTGCTCATACTTATCCCCTGGTTGTCCAATTGTCAGCTTTGCCTGTACTCTTGGTGGTTCCCCCTTCTTAGGCGGCAAACATAAACCAGGGATTTCTAGCAAGTTGGTATGTGCTTTGTTTACAAGTTTCTTTCCCTGGATAATTTGATTCTCAGTTGTTAGTGTCGGCGTTGTTCGTTTAGATGGCGGTGCAAAGGGTCTTGAGGAAAACTGTGATGTTGACTGCGGTGTTTGGGATCTACTGGAATGAGATTTGTCAACTCTTTCAAATGCCATACTCAGTAAATCCTCTCAATAGCTATAATTTATTTAATCTTTGCCATTCCAAATAGCAGCAATATTACTGACTCTCAAAAATTATTTGGAACAAAGTATTAACTCTCTAAAAACATCATCTCATACAAATTGCTAAATGCAACGCTGTACTCACTGTGCGTTAGCTTATTTTGAGATCCGAACGGGAATTAAAGGCTTAATGCAAAAATAAACAGGAACCTATCCCACTATTTCAAAAAGTCCTACTTAGTTTCGTAAAATGTGCTTGAAAACCTTAATTTTTCGTTTTCAGTTCTCAATAAGCTTAACCTTTGTAGCACAAATATTATTAGTGGGATAAGTTCAGGTATTTTTCAGTAACCCGTTAATTATCGGTAAAATTTATGGCCATGACACAAGGCTTCCAGAGATGATTATTTGAAGAGGGTGTTTGAAAAATTTTGAGGGGTCAAATTTTATGCTAACGGGACTTAAACATTTTTGACGAATAAATAAGCCTCAAACCATTGTGGGGTAAGGAAAATACACCAAATGCCTGAAAACGCCTGAAACCCAGATATATCAACCAATCAAGCAAATTTTGATCCCAACAAGAGAACTTTTACAAAATCTTATCCTCTTCGGTTGATCTGAACTGGATTGAATTATATTCGTCGTATAATCACCATTACAAAACTGAATTACGAATTATTTTAATCAGCTTCCGTGTTGTTTTCCCTGACAGTTGGTGTTGCGGGATTTTCTAAGGTAACCTGGTTTGATGTGCCAGTTATTACTTGATTTTTACCACGTACTAACTGATTGATTTGACCAATTAGTTCACCTAATTTGCCTTCGTCAAGTAAGGTATTGATTAAGGAAAGTCCGCTGGTGGATAGTAGCAATTTGTTAATGTCCTGACTGCTGTTAGTGCCGTTGGCGCCAGGGAATGAATAAATACGAGTGTCTCCTAAAACTCCTGGTTGCGGTGCTAAGGCAGCAACAATTTCTGGTAGTTTCTCGGCTAATTCTGGCCAAATAGTTGTGATAATTTTGGCAGTGAGATTGGCGTTACTAATGGAATTTTCGGCGGTAATTTTTGCTTGAATACCTTCGGCTTCGGCTAAAACTTGATCGCGGTTAGCGGCTGCTAGGGTGCGAATTGCTTGTGCTTCTAATTCTGCTGCTTCTTGGGCAATTTCTGCTTGACGACGGCGGCGATAGGCATCAATTTCGACAACGTTGCGATCGCCAATACTCCGTTCTTGGGCTTCTCGTTCGGCGGCAATGGTTGATAGGCGTTTGTTGCGTTCGGCTTTTTCGACTTCACTAGCTGTCTTTACTGATTCTTCGGCTTTGGCTTGTTCTGCTTGTGCCACAAAGCTTTCGCGTTTTTTATTGGCAATGGCGATCGCTACATCTTCTTGAGCTAGTTTTGCTAGTCGTTCTGACTCAGCTATCTGCACCTGGGCTTGGAGCTTTCCTGATTCTACACTTTGTTGGCGGGCAATCTCTGCTAGTTCAGATTCTTGTTTTTGCAGTGATTGTGCTACCTTTAGCTGTTTATTGCCTTCTTCTAGAGAAATATCAGCTTCAATTTGGCTTTGTTGCACCGATAACTTTTTGCGGATTTCTTCTTCTTCAACTGATTTCTCCTGCAAAATTTTAGTTCGGCGTACTGTTGCAGCTTCACGATCTTTGGATTCTTGAATTTCCCGTTCTCGCTGGGCTTTTAGTGCTTCTACTTGAAATTTTTGCTCTAGTGTAGCACTTTCTTGCTCTTGGGCAATTTGTAGCGATCGCTTTTGAGCATCCAGTTCTTTTTGCTCAATTGTCACTTGCGTTAATAACTCAACTTCCCGTTTTTGTTGAATGGAACGCTGAATAATTTCTGTTCACAAACGCACACCTTGAGCATCAAAAAAGTTATCGGGATCGTAAGTTACACTTTCTAAGATTTCGGAAATGGCAATATTATTTAAAGTTAATCCGACTTTTTTTAAATCTGTTCCTACTAAGTTCAGAACTTCTTGAGCAAACCCCAATTTGTCAGAATCAATTTCGGCGATATCTTTAGTTTTAGCTGCCGCTCTAATGGCATCATCTGCTCTTTTTTCTAAAGCATTTTTGATATCTTCTGGAGTAATTCTGGTGCCATTTTGAGATAGTCTAGCGGCTGCTGTCAACACATCTTCTTCTGAAGCATTAATGCATACATAAAAAGTTACTCTGATATCGGCTCGTAAGTAATCTTTAGTCCGGACTGCAAGTTTACCAGTACGTTCCACATCAATGGAAATTTCTCGCAGAGGTACCCGTGTCAGCTGATGAAATCCTGGTAGAATAATGCAACCACCATAAAGAATCACCGCTTTCTTTTTAATAAAAAGACCCCCAGTCCTGACGAAAGCTTCGTTGTTGGGTGTCACTACATAAACCCGTGTATAAGCAAATAAGCTAAGTAATAGTAATAAAACTAAGGCAGCAATAACTACTGGAAATACTAATCCACTGTTGAGTTGAGCAAAATTAGGCATAATTTTTACTGGTAGTGTTTGATCGATTAACGTTATTTGCTTTTGTTGTGGTTGCAATTGAATTTTTGGAACTTCAGTTATTTTTACACTTGGTAAAGACTGGATAAAAGTCAACCAAAAAAGCATATTTTTACCTCTCCATTAGTTTAATTTATACGGGATGAATTACTTAACCATTGTTCTTGATCGGGACTATCTTTGGCAATAACTACGTAAATTTGTGCTTTTTGTTCAATGATTAAAACTCTTTCTCCACGTTGTGGTGCAATAGTTGCCCAGCCTGCTAAAACAACACTAACTGTCAAAAGATTACGTTTTGCATCCAGTACATCTACTTGTCCAATTCTGCCCTGATTTTCCCTAGGAATATAAGCAGATGTGACAATCCCAACGCAACCTATTAAGCGATCGCTACTCACATCTTCGCCAAACTCTGCAAATATTTTACCAATTGGTCGAGCAATTAGTCCTCCCAATAACAAGCTAATAATCAGTGAGCCAAATAATATAATACTGGCGATAAAACTACCAATATTATTATTTGAATCTCCACCAACCCAAACATTCAACATCCAACCTAAAACGCCCCACAAACTCAAATCTGTTGCCAGTAACAATATCAATGGAGCTTTTCCAATCCCAGCCCATCCCAGGAATTGCCCAAAGCTGAATTCGTTATTGCTATCTGTATCTACATCTGCATCAACATCCACATCTACATCTACATCTACATCTACATCTGCATCAAAATCTTGCCCTCCGCCGCCGGAAATTATCATAAAAAAGAACAGCAAGACTCCCATCCCCAGAAAAATCCAATAGGGCAAGTTGTTTAGACTAAAAAGCATAATATTTCGTTAATGAGATGTGTCGGTAGTTTGGTAAAATATACTAAGCTTAAAACTGACTAGCGTACATTTCAGATAAAACATATGAATTAAGTGGCTTTAATACCGCACTTCAAGCATTGCTAAATTCTAATTTTTTATTTCATTATACTACAATGTTAATACATTTACTTACATTTTCATTTTATGAGTAGTTGCTTATAAAAAAAAGATGAGATTTTTTATCTGATAAAATAATATAATTCTTAAAGTTTTTCAAAAAAAACTAACCTAACTTTATACCAATTCAAAATCAAGAAAGCCTGATTTTATCTATTTTGCAGGTTTGTATCTGTCAGATTCTTTTTAAAATTGGTATAAATATAAAGCAATACGGTTCAGCTAAGGGCTACTGGCAAAAATTTTCGGTTTTAGAGACGTGATAAATCGCTGTCTATACAAGTGTTTTGGTCTTATCTGAACTGTATTGAAATATAAAGATGATTTTTGAAAAACCAAAAATAAAAAGGCAAAAGATTATTTTTTCTTTTGCCTTTTACCTTTTGACTTTTTTACTAGCCAATATCACTGTGTGGGCAGTTTTGGGTGTGTAGTTGAGTACTTTGCTACTATGCCAGAAATCTCAGGGTTGTAAAGTCTGAGATAATTCCAGTAATTTCCAAATACTTGACGCACATAATTTTTGGTTTCATCAAAAGGAATTTGTTCAACAAATTCATCTGGATCTTGCGTAGTTAGAGTTTGCAGCCATTTAGAAACATTGCCAGGTCCGGCATTGTAACTGGCGATCGCTAACAACGAGTTATTGTTGTATTGCTGATGGGTATGATCCAAATACCATGTACCCAGCATGATATTGTCGTTGGGATTTTCTAGGTTGATTGTTTTGATATCCAACTTGATTTGTGGGGCAATCCATTTAGCTGTACTTGGCAATAACTGCATTAAGCCAGTAGCATCGGCAACAGATTTGATTTTTGGCTGAAACCGTGACTCTTGACGGATTAAGGCAGTAACCAACAGAGGATTAAGTTGACGCTCAGTAGACCACTTTTCAATCTCTCGGAGATAGGGAAATGGATAACGAGCTTGCCAATAGGTGATTTGTTTGCTCAAAGTTTGATATTGAGCAAGTTCTGCTGGTATTTCCCGGTCTTCCAATTTAGAAATTTTGTCAATTCCTAAGAGATTTTCTCCCCTTGCCAGCTGGATCAATCCTTCTGTAAATTGTTCTGCTACCGTTGGCTGAAGTTTATTCTGAAATTCTGTCTGCCATTGTAACCAAGCATCGCGGTCTTGACCCAACAGATACAATTCTTTGAAAGCATCAGAACCAGCCGGTGGTAATGGACGCTGGGGTGCGACAACTTCCGGTTTCATCAAGCGCACGTTGTCAAAGTTGCCGACATTCAACCCCAACATTGTTGCCGATCGCCATGCATAGTAAGAGTAGGGAAATTGGGTAATCACATATTGATAAGCAGTTTGAGATTCCTGCTGTTTTCCTAGTGAACCTGCCCATTTACCGACCCAAAAACCTGCTCTGGGAGCCAAAATACTGTTAGGGTTGTTAGTAACAATTGGTTCTGCCCATTGCCATGCACCTACGTAATCTTTGCCGTTGGCTTTATCTTGGGCGATTTTCCAGCGATACTCTGCGGCTTCGTCAGAATTGCCGTATTTGCCCAAGAGTAATTGCCACGCTGCGCTAGCTGACTTTTGATCCTTGATTCCTTGGAGAGTTTTGGCTTTTTGTACCAATGCAGTACTAGCTTGTTTAGGAAATTTACTAATTACCTGATCGAGATATGGTAGGCCGTCTTTAGGAGTTTTTGCCGTTTCTGCTAATCGCAGTAATGCATTTGCAGTTTCCTCAGTATTGGGAAATTGCTGCACCAGTTGTTTATAAGTGGCGATCGCTTTATCTTTATCTTTACCCCCGATCTGTATCCCTCGTGCAGTGCGGTAGAGGTTGCGCGATGTTTTGGGTGCTTTGGCATAAGCATCAGCCGCTTTCAAAGATTGATTATTTTCCCAATAGCTTGTACCAATGAGTTCCCAATCTTCGGGTTTGAGGTTAGGCTGTTTAACTAGCTGATCCAAAACCCCCACTATGCCTGGTTGATCGTAGGCATATTTTGCCAAAATCAGCTGTAATTTTGGCTGATTGGGATTTTCTTGTAAGCGTTTGTGGATAATTTCCCAAGTTAGAGGATTAGAAGGAAATTGAGCGATCGCAGTTTCCTGTTGCTTTGGTTGGGCAATTAGATATAGGGCTTTGACTGCGGCCGCTTCTTTGGGATAGAGTTTCAGTACGCTTTGCCTGAGATCCGAGGCTTTGCCGTCCTCGCCCAACATATCCTCTGCTTGGGCTTGTTTGAGCAAAATGTAAGGCGCGAGAACGGGATAGTCTTTCTCTAGTCCTTGGAGTAAAACTAGAGCTTTTTGCCCTTGGGTTCTTTCAATGTAATCACTCGCCAAAAGATAACGAGCGCGATTCCTGTCTGGCGATGGCGACTGTTGGGCGATCGCAGCTAGTTTTGCTGCCCGTTCTGGCAGAGATTGTGAGATCAATGGAAAGACTGCTGATTGAGCAATGTTAGCGTCAGATGTTTGCTGTGCTTGATTATTACTCAATTTAAGCCATTGTCCTAGAGATTTGCCAATCTCTGGTGCTGATACCATTGCCCCAGCTGAAAAGGCAAACAGTGCTGCACCCACAATTATCGAAATTTGCTTTTTCTGTAGTTTCTTCAGCATGAATACTCGCTGAAAATTTCCGATGAATTTCCTGAAACTCTAGCACTCCTAACCATCAGTGTTACCAGTTTTTAATTTTAGATTTTTAATTTTATGTAGAAAAATACTAATCTTCAACCATACATACGATTGACAGTACTATTTAGCGCCTGTTATGTACCGATTGCTTTAACTGTCTGAAATTTTATGTATTTATTCGGAATATTACGCAAAAAGTTACATTTTGTTACAGTGATTCCTCAATTTTCTTACCGATCGAGCGATCGAGTTAATGGGTTTCTCCCTGCGGACAGGGTAATTTGGGGATTATTTCCATCACAAATTTTTACCCAAGTTGAACATCTGGAATTTTAGTATTAAAAACAGCAAATAAACGCAGATAAATTATCTGCGTTTATTTGTGGTTTTAAATCTTTCTAAATCAGATTTTTAACACCAATTTAAGGACTAATTTAAGCTAGCCTATTTTAATGTGTCTTTAAGACTTTCGGCAGCATCATCAGCTGTTTGCTGAATATTGCTTTTAGCATTTTCAGCTCCACGCTCAAGATTTTTTGTAGCATCTTGAGTATTACCCTTGAGATTTTCAAGTCCGCGCTGAGTTCCCTTAACTAAGCCTTCGCGCAAGTCTTCAGCAGAACTACCAATATCTTCACCGAGGTTTTTTACTCTTTCACCAAGTGGTGTACCTTGTTGGATATTTCGGACATATTGCTCTCTAGAGTCAACACTCTTTTCCTCAATGTTCTTTTTAGCATTTTTTACCAACGCCTCGGCTCTATCACTAGCAGCCTTTTCATCTAATCTTGCTCTAGGATCTACATCACTAAAGTTATTCATTCCACCAGCAGGAGAAGAAAGAGGATAATTTTTGGTGGAATCATATCGTTCTGCATTTGGTGCTTGGATACTAGATTGAGGTGGTTGTGCTGCTACTCCTGGGGCGCCACAAGCCTGTGCGAGAAACAGGAATATTCCTGCTAACAAAACAGTTAAAACTTTCAACGGACGAATATTTTCCAACCAAGTACCTAATTTTTTCATAGTTCTACTCCTTGCATTTTTGTGACTAAGTTAAACTTCAACAAAGATTGCAGTTGCAATCTATTTCAATTCTCAAGCAGAGTTAATATCTAGCTGGTGCAATATTGTTTTTCAATAATACTATCACTGCATTTACTTAATTCTCCTTACTAAACTATATATTTTTCAACCAGTTTATTGTGCTTGTTTTAGTTAGACATAATTTTCGATAACCTCTATTTAAGGATATGAATAATAAAATAAACTTTACCTCTAGCGCAGGCCACATTTTAATTAATACAAAAAGAATATTTTTATCTAACTCTAGAGAGATATAAGTTAATCCAATAGTATTTTTGTAAAAAATACTACATTAACCTTTCTGATAGTTGAAAATCTTTGGATATGTAGCTGATATATCATAAAATTTGAGGTATTTAGCCTTGGTTGATTTAACCGTTAAATTACTAATTTCATGAAACAATTTTTACGTTGGATAATTTTAGGCGGAACACTATTTTTTTTAGGAAAAGCCCTGAAGGATAATTGGATTGAAGTGACTAGTGTCCACATTGATGCGGTAGGATGGGCAATTATGGCGATCGCTACAAGCATCACTTTACTAGCACATACTTGGGCTGGCTGGATTTGGACTTGGATTTTGCAAGACTTAAATCAATCTGTGTCGTCTTCCCAATTCATCCAAGTTTACCTCAAAACTAATATTGCTAAGTATTTACCGGGTAATATTTGGCATTATTACGGGCGAATTCTCGCGGCCAAAAATGCCAATGTTTCTACCGGTGCAGCCACCTTAAGCGTTTTGCTAGAACCCCTACTTATGGCAGCGGCTGCTTTAATCATTATTATCCTATTCAGTAGCCAATTTGCACCAAATAATACCACTCCAGTTATACGAATCTTACAATTGCTGAGTTTAGCTGTGGTGCTTTGTGGAGTTCATCCCAGATTTTTAAACCCAGCCATTCGCTTTTTGTATAAACTCAAGGGAAAAAAATCTGATACTAATACTCAGCCCAGTGTCGCTTTAACTATTAAACGCTATCCCCTACGACCTTTATTAGGGGAATTGGGCTTTTTAATATTGCGTGGCATCGGTTTTATTTTAACTGTATTCGCCCTCAATTCAGGGAATTGGAGTCAAATTCCTTTATTGCTAGGGGCTTTTAGTTGCGCTTGGTTGCTGGGCTTAGTGATTCCAGGTGCGCCTGGTGGGTTAGGTGTGTTTGAAGCGACTGCATATGAACTTTTACGACACCAGTTTCCATCGGCCTTAGTTTTTAGTGCGATCGCCTTATATCGCCTCATTAGTATTCTCGCTGAAACTACTGGTGCTGCCTTGGCTTGGTTACACGAACGTTTGACTAAATTATGATTTTGAGTTACTGGATGTCCTCTAACAAATGCATTGTCAGGCGACACTCATTTTTTTCGGTCTACTTTCATCTGTGAAAACACATGATAACCATCTAGATTTAGTCGAGGATTAGTACTTTCTTCTTCTTTGATCTTAATCAAGTTGTATTCTACATTTTCTGCGTAAATTGCAAAGGTTATATTAAAAATTTCGATAAAATTGATTACCCATTTGCATTCTTCTTCTGGATATTTTTCATAATAACGAATTAGATGAGCAATCCGAATTTCTAAATGTCTGCGGGAATTTCTCGAAATCAAAATAATTTTTAAGAGTATAATTACCAATATTAAAGAATGACCTTGACCAAGTAATAAAATAAATAATGGCGAAGGCTCTTTACCTTCTATGGTCAAGGAATCAATGATTCGATTACAAATTCTCAATATCCATTCTTTAGTAATTATTTCTTGATTATAATCTGGCTTCCATAAAGATAAATTTTCTGCAAATTGCTGCCGCAGATTATTGAATAATTCTTGATTCTCTACAGAAAAAAATAGATATTTTTCTATGCTTTTTTTAAATTGCTCAAGTGTTTGATTTTCAGTTTGCTTGAGAAATATATTTGCAATATTCTCATGGCTAAACACACCTCTTTTTAAGACAATAGCTTTTATCAAACGAAGAACATCATCTCCTAAAATACTCGGATTATTATAGCGTGTGGTGCTTGAGTTACCAGATTGAGAACGAGCAATATACATTGCAAGTTCAAACTTAAATTTGTCTTTTATCTGTGCAGAAAGGTTTCTATAAGCCTCTTGTTGCTCTTGAGAATTATTTTCATTAATAGATTGATCTACTAATAAATAGGAACTATAGCGATTAGCCCAATGAACTTTATATGAAGCATCATATTTAGCAGCAAATAATTTCAAATCTTTGTAGTCTTTGCTGTTAACAAAATTTTCTAGCCAGCTTTTGCAAATTTTTATAACTGGGGAACTATTAGTATTTATCCTCAGATTTTCATTACCGAATAAATTAACTAATTCTTCAATATATTTGTTGTTTCTGCTACTTCCCCAGTTATTAACGATGATATAGCAAGACCGTTTTAGTGTATTACGAAACTCTTCTTCGTTATCATCTAAAAAAATACTATATATTCCAGGTATATAATTAGAATTATCTAAATCAAGACCTTCTAAAAATAAATCTTTGAATTCCCGTAAAACGTCATCTGGTTGCAACTTTTTGACAATTTCCTGCAAGAAGCTATAGACCTTCTCTTGTACAATTTGCACATTTAACTGTGTAGAATTAGACTTAGCAGAATGCTGATCTTCTTGACTAATTGATAAACTATTAGCGGCCATTCCAGTTTTCAGGATAACAAGGTTTCCTGTTTATATTGTTACCAGCTTAACCTTGCTGAATAGTCACATCAATATATTGTTGAGCAATTCAGTAATCTTTTTACATAAGTTTGATAAAATCGCAGTACTTTATGAAGTATTAAACATAAATTATCTAATAATTTATAAACATAAATTATCTAATAATTTATGAAATAATTCAGTCAAATTACTTAGTTTTGAAAATCAAAGCTACTAATACACCAACTAACTCTACTTGTCTTTGAGACTCACGGCAAGCTTTTACTTAAATTCCGTGAACAAAAGGCAAGTTTATTATTTAATCAAGCTCGGCAAGCAATTCATAACCAATCCAAACAATAGGGCTTTCAGCATCCGTGAGATCTGGATACAAGTGTAATTTATTTCCCATAAAGCCACCTCTCCTGATTTCAACGCCTAGACCCTTGCTATGACCTATACTTGCTTAGACACGACTTCACCAGCACCAAAGCTTACGACAGAGGTGGTAAATTCCGAATGTACCCCCAAAACCCAGCCTTAATCGATTACCTATTGGATTATTGCCAACCATCACTGTAAAACTCAGAGAACATTAAGGGAAACCGTGTTGAGTGCTTGCAACGAAAAACCGAAATTATTAGAGCGTAAAAAAATCTTTGTACGAGTCGTATCAATATTACTCGATATCATCAGCAAATTTGATGACGCTCTTGGTGAGCTTGGGGACGAGAAATAAAACAGTTCTCAAAACAGGCGATCGTCAAATTTATACTAAACTTCTACAACTTTAATTCCAGACTAAAATTTCGGAACCATATCTTGCCCAATTCCGGAAAATCTGACGCAAAAAAGTGTGTGACTTAAAGTAAAAGCTTGCCATTGTGGCAAACAATTCTTTTAAGTCACAGTCACAATTGTAAATTGCGAATTGTTTAATGGGGGTGGAGGGACTTGAACCCACACGACCTTTTACGGTCAACGGATTTTCATTCTCCCGCAGTTTTCACTGCTACTTGATAGCAATAGCCATCTTAAGTTTTGAGAATTGGACTCTCCCTTTACCCTCGACTTTACGTTAGGGTAGCTCCCGTCGGGTCTCTGCACCTTCCGAATTTTTAGGAGTTATGAGTTAGGAGTTATGAGTTTTTACTTTACTCACGACTCATGACTCACTACTTGCTTCGGCTTGGCTCAGGATTGCCATGTCTGTTAGCAGATTTAGGTTTCCCTGAGTTTGAGAGCTTCCACTTGAGAGATTTCTCTTTCAAGGCTCAATTATTTAAGTCCGTAGCGTCTACCATTCCGCCACACCCCCGCAGGTGCTTGGCAACTATTTACTTTCTAGAGGTAGGAAATACCTCCTCATCTATTCCACCATCAATTGTGTCTTTTGTCCAACTAGATTGAAAATATTTTTTCAGATTGGGCGATCGCTTTCCAGATTTGCAACTCTTTTTTGCTTTTTCGTCATCAATTTGCATAAACATTTTCATTCTGTCCGGGCAATAGCACTTATTTGCTGGTCGGCTCATTATCATAGCATCATATACCTAAAATATGTCAATAGGTCGCAGGAGGAATGCTTCTCCGGGATGGGGGACTTATGTTGAAAGCATTATGATTCTACTTCCCTGAGTTTGACTCTTCAGCCTATGATGGGAAATAGATGCTTAAGACTTGAAAGTTATGATTGTCGCCCTGCTGTATCTGAGTTTAGCTGGAGCTTACCTTGTGGTAATCCCGATCGCTGTCTTGTTCTACCTCAAGCAGCGTTGGTATGTAGTTAGCTCCATTGAGCGTGTGTTTATGTACTTTTTGGTTTTCTTCTTCTTCCCAGGTTTGTTGGTTCTATCGCCGTTTGTAAATATTCGACCCCGGCCACGACAAATTCAAGTTTAACGAAATTGGTAGGTCATAACTCTCATGCGACGGATTGACGCTATTGGAATTGGCTTAGGTGTTTTTATTGCCGGCGGCTTGGCGTATATAGGATTGCAGCTAGTTGGCTTGGATAATCAGCAAGCTGGTATATGGAGCCAAGTCTTACTAGTAGGCGGGTTATTTGGCTGGTTAGCTACCTATTTTTTCCGCGCGGTGGGACAAAAAATGACCTACCACCAACAGCGCGAACAGTATGAGCAAGACTTTCTGCAAAAGCGCTTGGAAGAACTAACTCCCGAAGAACTAGCACGAATTCAAGCCGAAATAGAACAAGAAGAGCAATCTCAGGTATAAAGTAATCATTGGTCGTTTGTCATTTGTAACTTGCCTAAAACTAATAACTAATGACCATTGACCATTAACTCTTAACACTTGAGTACATGACTGCTATTTCTGACTGCTTTGAGACCCTTAGGCACAATCGTGAGTGCGCTTTAATTCCGTTTATCACTGCTGGCGATCCAGACTTAGAAACAACAGCAGCAGCGTTGCAAATTCTCGATCGCAATGGGGCAGATATTATTGAACTCGGCATACCCTACTCCGATCCTTTGGCGGATGGACCAGTTATTCAAGCTGCTGCTACCCGCGCTCTGCAAAGGGGAACGAAATTGGAACAGGTGCTGGAAATGTTGCAAGCAACTACTCCCAAACTGCGATCGCCCATTGTTCTGTTTACTTATTACAACCCCATTTTACACCGGGGGATTGAAAAATTTCTTGAGCAAATTGCTGCTGCTGGGGTTGCAGGATTGGTAATACCTGACTTGCCTTTAGAGGAAGCAGCAGGATTGCTCCAAGCAGCTAGTGAGATGGGAATTGACGTCATCTTGTTGATCGCTCCCACTAGTTCCGCTGAACGGATCGAAGCGATCGCTCGTTCTTCCCAAGGATTTATTTATTTAGTCAGCGTCACTGGGGTAACAGGAGTGCGAGCGCAACTGGAAAACCGCGTGTCCGATTTACTCAAACAAATTCGTAGTGTTACTGATAAACCCATCGCAGTCGGCTTTGGAATATCTGAAGCTGAACAAGCTCGTCAGGTAAGGGAATGGGGCGCAGATGGTGCGATCGTGGGTAGCGCTGTTGTCAAACGCTTGGCAGAAGGGACACCAGAGCAGGGACTAAATGCGATCGCTGAATTTTCTCAAAGTCTCAAGGCAGCCATCAAGACTGACAACACCAGCACAAATACTCCTCTTGATTAGAGTAGGAAAGTAGATTAAAAAAGTGTAACAGCGTAGTTTTTTTATCCTAAATTTAGTAGACAATTTGACTGATCTGGTCTTGAATATTAACATCAGATATCAGGATGTAAAAAAACTAGCTGATAGAGTACCTTATAGTCTGAGTATTATGTGAAGTGGGTAAAAATTATGAGTGTGAGAGTGAGTCGGTCACAAATGGTTATAGTCACGTCAGAGTTGAGAGGCAAAGGCGATGAGTGAGAGTATGGCATTTATCGGCGGAGTCGCTGTTGCTGGGCTGGCGGCTCTCGTATTACTCAAAGGGACAAATACCCCGCTACCAGCTAACTTTGCTGTTGCCCCCCAAATCCCAAGTACTGTAGTAGCACCAGGAATGCAGCAACCAATGCAATATCCCCCTGGGTATTATGGGCAACCAGTATATCCCAATCCCCAACCAGCCGCTCCTAATTCTGACCAACGGCTAGAGATGGAGAAATTGAATACACAAATGCAGCTTGAACGTTTAAAAAACGACAATGAACAGCTGAAGGCGCAAAACCAACAACTCCAGGGTCAAGTCCAAAATTTTAACGCTCAACAACAGCTGCTATTAGCCCAGAATAACCAACAAAAAGTCGCAGCATTGCAACCCCAAAATCCTTGGTGGTCTTCACCCATGCTCTGGGCAGTGGGAGGCGCAACTCTCACAATCGGCGGTGGTGTTGTCGTCGCTGGAGTATTGGCTTTGTTCTCACCACGGCAACGACCAAGCCGTACTGTACAAGTGATTCACCCTTACCAAGGATCTACACCGCCTTTGGTTCCGGTACGTCGGGCTGAGTTTCTCCCTGCTTCCCGTATGGAAACAAGACGAGTCGAAGCCCCAGAATACGACGAAATGCACTGATAGAGAAAATCAAACCATAGATCGACACAAACAGAAGTCAGGAGTTTCTGGCTTGCTTCAATGGCAACTTTGGAAAAACACAGATTAATCATCTGTGTTTACCATTGTGCATATCTGATTATAAATGAGCCGATCAAAATTCTGACTTAATGGAAAATAGGGAAGTGTGGCAACACAGTTCTCTCGTTTTTAACCTAGACCTTCATAGCCCCACACACTTAAACCCAGTAATTGGATAAGGTTTGACATTTACAAACCTGTTGACTTCATATCCAATTCCCAAATTCAACAATCATCAACAAAAATTAGCAACAATTCAGCGGTGTAAGCGTTACATTTGAAAGAAATGTATCTTGCTCCATATGCTTGGGGAGCAGTGTTCCAATGAATACTTCTGCTTCTTTTCAAGGTAGCTCGTTTCCCTTTGAATTGTTTAACTTTGATTGGACAATACCTTTATCGGGAGAAGCTGCAACTTCAGAATCCCACCCCTTAGACTTTCCGCAATCCACCCAAGATGCTGACTTACTTAGACAGCTATCATTTATTCCTGGGTTAAAAGAAATTTTAATGGTGCGCCAGGTTCATGCCCTAGAACATGCGACTGTTTGGGTTCTGAGCGAATCAAACAGAGCTTATACGAACACAAGAGAACCTAGTGAGGTTCAAGTAGATAACGAACTATTAGGCGGTTTGTCTACAGAGCAAGGCTTCTACCTCTATGGTGAAGTCAACATCAGTGATTTGCGGCGTGCAGTCACACTTGCCCGACATCGCCTTACCACTGGAGAATGGGATTTGGCTGTACATCCTCGTTGTGGCACAAATTTATCAGTAGCCATGCTTTTAACCGCTGGACTAGCTGTTGGTGTGCATTTATTGTTACCATTCCGACCAATTGAGCAACTGATAGGTTTGGGGTTAGCTGCGACCACAGCCGCTGAACTTGCACCTGATTTAGGTTCTATGGCTCAGCGTTACTTAACAACTGCCATTCCTTTTAACCTAGCAATTGAAAACATTATTCGTACACGTGACCTTTGGGGGCGTGAGGCACATTTTGTTAAAGTGGGCTGGCAAGAGTAGGTATGAGGGAGTGGAGGGGCGGAGGGGTAGAGGTGCAGAGGAGCAGAGGGGCGGAGGGGCGGAGGAGATAATAACTCCTAACTCCTAACTCAGCACGGGCTAAACGTCCCGCTATCCATGTACAGCATCAGAACTCAGCACTCCTAATGCCCAATTCTAAAAAAATTATGAGAAAACTTTACTTCTTACTTCCCGGTACAGATGGGAAATTTGCTTGTGGCGGTCTTTGGGCAGAGTTAAAAACAGTTAGTCTGGTTCAGCAGATTTGTAGTGCTGATGTTGTAACTTACCGTCAACGAGAAAAAGGTAAGCTTTTTATTGATGATTTGCTCCAAGAAAAAAATCTAAATGATGTTATTTTTGTCATTAATTGGGGATTTGATGTAGCTCAACTTGTTCCTAAACTTAAGCAATACAATGTGATTTACCATGCACATAGTGCAGGTTATCAATTTAAGTTGCCTGCAAGTATTCCGATTATTACTGTTAGCCGCTATACAATGGGATATTGGGGAGAAAAATCACCCAATTCTCTCATTTATTATTTGCCCAATCAAATTTCTGATGAGTTCCAAAATTTAGGTTTGGAACGAGATATTGATGTTTTAGTACAGGCTCGAAAATCTTCTGAGTATTTAATTAAAGAATTGATTCCAGCCCTGCAAAAACGTTGTAAGGTATTCGTTGTTGATTCATATATAGAAGATTTACCTGGACTATTTAACCGGGCTAAGGTTTATCTATATGATTCTGCGGAATACTGGGCACAAGAGCGTGTTAGTGAAGGATTTGGCTTACAACCAATGGAAGCCCTTGCTTGTGGATGTCAAGTATTTTCTAGTGTCAATGGTGGACTATCGGATTATTTAGATCCGGGATTTAATTCCTATAAAATTGCTGGATATTCACAGGAATATGATGTGCAACGTATTTTGAGAGTGCTTGATTCTTCAGTAGTATTTAGTTTATCTAAAGAGCTTTTAGCTGAGTATCGAACCGAAAATATTATTGAGCGTTTGCAAGTTATTTTAGATGAATTAAATGAGTTCTTTGACCACAAGATTCAGCAACCATCTAATATTAAGAGTTTGACAAAATTACGTATGGGTAAATTACTCGTTCAGAGGATATATACTAAGCTGAGAAAAAAATATGTTCTGGGGTGATTTCACTAACTTCTTGCATACATTTTAATAACTGTAGGTAGGCACTGTGACAAAGGTCAAAATCGGGGTTTTCGCTAGAGGTTAATAGTGCCCATTCCAATACTGCTCGGGTAAAGCATTTTTAACTCGGAATTGGGTTTGGGGAAAAGGTTAAAGGGTAAAGGTTAAAGGTTTTTTCTTTCCCCTTTTCCCCTTAACCGACAAGTATTGGTGCCCATTCTAGAAAAATGGTGGAAGATGTTTAGAATCAACAAACCGCAGAGAGAGGAAATTAGATGAGTCGGCGATTGTTGGTGACAGGGGGTGCGGGGTTTATTGGGACAAATTTTGTGCATCATTGGTGTCAAGTTTATCCAGATGACCGAGTGGTAGTGTTGGACGCTCTTACTTATGCGGGGAATCGTCTGAATTTGGCGCTGGTTGAGGGAAGAGCAAATTTTCGCTTTGTGCATGGGGATATTTGCGATCGCCCCATCATCGATGAGTTATTATCAACGGAAAATATTGATACCATCGCCCATTTTGCTGCTGAATCTCATGTCGATCGCTCTATTCTTGGGCCAGCCGCTTTTGTGCAAACTAATGTGGTAGGAACTTTCACCCTACTAGAAGCTTTTCGGCAACATTGGGAGACAAAAGCAAAATCATCTAATTATCGTTTTTTACATGTTTCTACTGATGAAGTTTACGGTAGTCTTAGCCCAGATGACCCAGCTTTTTCTGAAACTACACCCTATGCTCCCAATAGTC
The DNA here is from genome assembly GCF_043099735.1 of Nostoc sp. C117. Taxonomy (NCBI): domain Bacteria; kingdom Bacillati; phylum Cyanobacteriota; class Cyanophyceae; order Nostocales; family Nostocaceae; genus Nostoc; species Nostoc sp. C117. The sequence continues at coordinate 6,000,489 of NZ_CP170991.1, read as the reverse complement.
CCTATTCAGCCTCAAAAGCTGGTAGCGATCATTTAGTCCGTGCTTATTACCATACTTATAAACTTCCAACCATCATCACAAATTGCTCTAATAATTACGGTTCTTATCAGTTTCCCGAAAAGCTAATTCCTCTAATGTGTATTAATACTTTAATAGGTCAGTCATTACCTGTTTATGGTGATGGTCAAAATGTCCGAGATTGGCTTTATGTGGGAGATCATTGCCGTGCTTTAGATGTAGTCATTAATTATGGAAAGCCAGGGGAAACATACAATATTGGTGGGAATAACGAGGTAAAAAATATTCATCTTGTAGAACTTTTATGTCAAATGATGGATGAATTAGCAACTAATTTACCAGTGCGTCCAACCAAGCAGTTGATTACTTTTGTCAAGGATAGACAAGGACACGATCAAAGATATGCAATTAATGCAAATAAGATTAAAACTGAGCTTGGTTGGATGCCTTCAGTCACAATTACTGAGGGTTTACGTTTAACTGTTGAATGGTATCTCAATCATCGTGATTGGTGGGAACCTTTGTTATCAGAGGAATATCAAGCTTACTATCGCAAAAATTATTCTGTAAAATGACGTGAGTTCGATGGTTGTAAAAAGGCAAAAAGCTAGCCAGATAGGATTTTGATAAATTAGGCAGGGATATTGGCAACAAGTACCACAGTTACCATCCACACTCATGAGAGCGTCGCAGCACTTCCCGGATGCTTTGATTAAATTATCCGGCTCTGACAGTTTTTCTAGATCGGGACTATCCTTGAATAATAAGGGAATCAGATCAGCGTAAAGTGCCAGCAGGTGTCAGATGCTGCAAGCAGAACAAATATTACAAGACCGTTATCAAATTCAACGCCAACTCGGCAATAATGGAATTCGCCAAACTTGGCTCGCAAAGGATTTACAAGCCTCTGATGGCGAAAATTCGACCGTTGTGGTCAAACTTTTGGCCTTTGGTGGTACTGTGCAGTGGGATGATCTGAAACTTTTTGAGAGGGAAGCACAAATTCTCAAACAGCTAAATCATCCCCGAATTCCCAAGTATATTGATTATTTTTGTATTGACGATCGCACACTTTGGTTTGGCTTAATACAAGAATATATCCCTGGCGAGTCACTGAAGGAAAAACTGGCTAATGGCAAAAGGTTTAGTGAAAAACGAACTAAAAAAATCGCCGTTCAAGTATTAAATATTCTTACGTATTTACATGAATTGAATCCAGGCGTATTGCATAGAGATATTAAACCGAGTAATTTAATCTGGGGTGAAGATAATCAGATTTATTTAGTTGATTTTGGTGCAGTTCAAGATAAAGCGGCAAAAGAAGGCGTTACATTTACTGTTGTCGGTACTTATGGTTATGCCCCAATGGAGCAATTTGGTGGGCGTGCGGTAGCTGCATCGGATCTTTATGCATTGGGGGCGACTTTAATTCATTTGTTAACTGGAACTTCCCCATCTGATTTACCCCAGCAAGATTTGCGACTGCAATTTACAGATCGAGTTAACCTCAGTCCCAGTTTTATCAGTTGGCTAGAAAAATTAATAGAACCTGCACCAGAAAACCGATTTACTAATTCCCATGAAGCGCTGAAGGCTCTCAAATCGGGGCTGACTGTCAAATCTGCAAACAAGAATCAGCTTTTACCGCTAAAAGAAATAATCAACAATTCTGGATGCGGGATCAATAATCAAAATGAAACAGTCCCTGAGGAAATTCTCGGTTGGAATTGGGGCGCATTTTTGATGCCTTGGTTGTGGATGTGGCCGAATCAAGTCTCCTATGGGATATTCTGTTTTGTACCCCATGTTGGGGGTTTAATGGCGATCGCTCTTGGTGCTAAAGGCAATGAATGGGCTTGGAAAAGTAGACGGTGGCGCAGTATTGAGCAATTTAAGGCACATCAAAGAGGCTGGGCGATCGCTGGTATTTTAATTGGGGCGCCTGTGAGCATTATGCTGTGGGTTCGAGCGATCGCTTTGCTCAAATCTGCACTTTAGCCATAGCGGAGAAATTACACAACTTGTACAGGCACAAGTTTGAGTATCCACGCCACCCAATTTTTTAATTTTTTACCTCGCCCATTGCTGCAATATATAATTATAAAAAGCATCTTTATCTACCTTATCCATCGCCGAAATTTTCCGACCACCAGACACAATTTTAGTGCGTCCCTGACTGACACCAGTAGTAATAATTTCTGTTTCCCATTCTCGCAATTGATAAAATTCTGGATGTCCCAAATAAGCAGTTGCCAAGACATCCCAAAAATAATAATCTTGGGGGATAACTAGTGCATAACATTGTCCTGCTAAATCCGAGGCAGGGTAATGGCGTTGTCGCCCCATTTTTTGCACTAATTCTGATGTGACTGGGACATTGTTAGTCAAATCTAAAGGACACATTATAATTTCAATTTGGGTTTCCCAGACTCGCGCTGCTGAAATTGGGTCCCAATAAACATTCCATTCAGCAGAACCATCTTGTCCTGGTTCCAAACTTTTTTCCACATTTCCGGGGACATTCAAAGCACCCCCCATCCAAACAATCTTCTGAATTTTTGCTTCAATATCCGGTGCTTTCTCTAAAGCTACTGCAACCGTCGTCAACGGCCCAGTTACCATCAAAGTCACGGGGTCTGATGCTTCACGTAAAACCTGAATCATAAAATCTTCACCTGTTTTGCCAACTAAAGGCGTAGCAATGCTTTCGCTTTGGTTAAGAATGGGAAGATGGTCAACAATAAATGAATCGCGGCGATAGAGACTAGGAAATGGGTTAACACCACGCACAGTACTTTCTGCAACAGGAATATGAGAAAATCCCATCAAATCGAGAATTTTACGTGTGGCGCTAACCGCTGGTTGGATATAACAATCGGCTGGTGTGACAATAACACTGAGAAGTTCGATACGATCCATTGTCAACAGCAGCATAGTTGCTAAATAATCATCTACACCACCATCATGATCCATTAATACAAGTTGTTTTGACATATTAAGGAGAATAAAAAATGGATGAATTTATACAGGCTGCAATTCAAGAAGCAAAACAAGGCAGACAAGAAGGTGGAATTCCCATTGGTTCGGTTCTCGTCAAGGATGGCAAAATTCTCGGCAGAGGACACAATAAACGCGTACAAGATGCCGATCCTGTCACCCATGCTGAAATCGATTGTCTTCGCAATGCTGGCAGAGTTGGCAGCTATAGAGGTACAACACTATATTCAACCTTAATGCCGTGTTATTTATGCGCTGGGGCAGTGGTACAATTTGGCATTAAAAAAGTTATTGCTGGAGAATCCAGAACTTTTCCTGGTGCTAAAGACTTTATGGTATCTCACGGTGTAGAAGTAATCGATCTCAATCTTGAGGAATGTCAAAAAATAATGAGTGAGTTTATTGAAACTAATCCTGAACTTTGGAATGAAGATATTGGTAAGTAAAGTTAATTTCATGCAGAGGTACAGAGATTAATTTTGTTGCTTATAAGAGGATGTCAGTATTTTTTCTACTGACAGGATACCGTTACGTGGGCTTTTTTACTTTTCAGACATCCTCTAAGAGTAACTAGCAACTTGGGTTATTATCAATATCGGATTAATTCTCCTGCTTTCACAAAAAGAATTTGTGACGATTTTAACCATTGGGAATCGAAAGAACCCAAATGAGTAGTAGTAATTAGGGTTTGAAAGCGGTCTTGAATAGCATCAAGCAGTTGATTTTGGCGGGAGAGATCGAGTTCAGCTAGCACATCATCAAGCAAAAGCAAAGGTGGCTCTTTGACTACTTCTTCAATTAATTGTAATTCTGCTAATTTTAAAGCTAGAACCAGCGTTCGTTGTTGACCTTGAGAACCGTATTGACGAGCGGGTGTCTGGTTAATGGTTAATTCTAATTCATCTCGATGAGGACCAATAAGGGTAGTACCTCGGTAGAGTTCGGCAACGGCTCGCTGCTGAATTTTTGCTAAAAAAGCTTGTTGGACTTCTTCTGGATGGTTATCTTCTAAAGGAATATTCGGCAGATAATTGATTTGCAGTATTTCAGTACTACCGCTGATGCTGGCGTGCCAAGCGGTAGCGATAGGAGTTAGTCTTTGGATAGCGCGATCGCGGCGTCTAATTACCCGTGTTCCTGCGGTAGCTAACTGTGCATCCCATATCGCTAGTTCTGAGTTATCTGTACCCAATGCTGAGTCTTGAGTTTTTTTTAAAAAGGCATTGCGTTGGCGTAACACATGGTTATACTGCTGCAAAATGTGAGCATAAACTGGTTCGAGTTGAATCAAAAGTGTATCTAACCAATTGCGACGGCCTTCGGGAGCGCCGCGTACTAGTTCTAAATCCAGGCTCGAAAATTGGACTGCATTGAGAACGCCGAGAAAATCCATTTGACGGCGTAGAGACTCACCATTAAGAGCAACGCTACGGTGACCATTACGACGCAAGGTTAAGCTCAGGTCGCTAAGGCCTGTTTCTCGCTCAAGAGTCCCAGTAATTTGGGCTATGGCTTCTCCTTCTTGAACTAAATCGCGATCGCGTGCCATACGGTGCGATCGCAATGTTGCTAGCAACTCCACCGCCTCCAATAAATTCGACTTTCCCTGAGCGTTATTACCGACCAAAATTGTTTTTGCAGCAGTAAACTCAACCTTTTGGTCTTGATAATTACGAAATTGTCGGAGGTTTAGAGTTTTCAGGTACATAGTGGGGATTGGGGACTGGGTATTGGGGAGTAGGGGGATGACGGGGGTAAGGGGACAAGGGACACAACGAGAATAACCCGAATTTCTCACTAATAGGATGGGGAGGTGTGGGAGGTGTGGGGGTGCTGCGTTGCACAAAGCGATCGATATGAAGCGCCCATTCTCAATTCCTCCCCACACTCCCCACACTCCCCACACCCCTCAATTTTTCGCGAGAAATCCAGGAATAAGCAATGCCCCATGCCCAATCCCCAATGCCCAATTTACACAGCTTTCTTGCCCATAACGCGTAAGAATATCTTCTCTAATTCAATCCAGACAAACATTAAGGCACTGAAACCAATACAAACTCCCAATTCCTGTAAAGTGAGGTAATGAGTGCCAAAGAACTCTCGCAGAGGTGGGACGTAAACTAGCATCAACTGTAAAATCGTGGTCACAACCACAGCCGCTAATACAAAGATATTAGAGAACGGATTCATTTCGATGGTCAGGCGGTTGTTGGAACGAATGGCGATCGCGTGACCCATTTGGGCAATACACAATGTAGTAAATACCATTGTTTTCCAAGCCTCGCGATCGCCCTGATAGCCATCTGCATGGGTATATTGATAAGCCCACCACATCAAGGAAATGGTGATAATGGCAAATATTATACCAATGCGAATCATATAAGAACCCAATCCCCTGGCAAAAATACTTTCGCGGGGGCTAAAAGGCGGACGTTGCATCACATCGGGTTCTGGAGGTTCCACAGCTAAGGCCAAGGCTGGTAAACCGTCTGTTACCAAGTTCATCCAGAGAATTTGCAATGGGGTTAGGGGAACACCTCCCAAACCAATTAAGGGTGCAGATGCAATTGTGATCACTTCGCCAATGTTACTACCCAGGATGTATTTAATAAAACGGCGGATATTAGTGTAAACAACTCTACCTTCTTTAGTGGCGCTGACAATGGTGGCGAAGTTGTCATCAAGTAATACCATGTCGCTGGCTTCTTTACTTACGTCTGTGCCAGTAATCCCCATTGCAATGCCGATATCAGCTTGTTTGAGCGCTGGGGCATCGTTGACGCCATCACCTGTCATAGCCACAAATCTGCCCCGGCGTTGTAGTGCTTGGACAATTCGCAGTTTGTGTTCTGGGGAAACTCTGGCATAGATGCTCACTAAGTCAACATTTTGCTCTAGTTGCTGGTCGCTCATCCGCTGCAATTCTTGACCTGTGAGGAGGCGATCGCCTTCTTGGGCAATTCCCAAATCGGTGGCGATCGCTCGTGCTGTTAACTGGTGGTCACCAGTAATCATTACAGGGCGAATCCCGGCATCACGGCACTCTTGGACGGCTGCTCTTACCTCTGGACGTGGGGCATCGAGCATTCCGACTAATCCTAGCCACACCAAATCCTGCTCGGATGTCTCATCTGAACCTTCTGCTGGAATCTCCACCAAGGGTTTGTAGGCAAAACCTAGCACCCGCAAACCTTTACTGGCCATGTTGTCATTTTCTGCCAGAATTTTCTGACGTTGCTCTTCAGTCAAGGGTCTTGAGTGATAGCCCAAATAAACATGAGTGCAACGTGCCAAGATTAACTCTGGCGAACCTTTGGTAAACATTAAGTAAGGTTCAGATTCTAAGAAACCGGCGATCGCCGGGTCAACAGCATTCAGAGAAGTTTCACCTGTGGCAACTGACTGCACCTCAGAAATCACACTCATCCGCTTGCGTTCGGAGGAGAAGGGAAATTCTGCAACGCGAGGTAACTTACTACCCCACTGGTCTTTTTCGATTCCCGCTTTCCCCGCCAAGGTGATTAATGCTCCCTCTGTGGGATCTCCCAAAATTGCCCATTCCCCTTGTTCTTTTTGCAATACCGAATCATTACAAACAGTACAAGCAACTGATAGAGCTGAGATTTCTGGGGAGTCCTCTAGGAAAACTTTTTCACTATCTAAGAAAAAATCTCCTGTGGGAGCATAACCTTCTCCAGTGACGCGAAAATTTTTGTCATTTGTATAAACCGATTGCACCACCATTTTATTTTGAGTCAGGGTGCCAGTTTTATCAGAGCAGATGGTAGTTACAGAACCCAATGTTTCCACTGCTGGCAGTTTGCGGATTAAGGCATTCTGGCGCACCATTCGCTGAGTTCCCAGTGCCAAGGTGACGGTGATGACAGCTGGTAGACCTTCTGGCACCACAGCAACCGCCATACTTAAGGAAACTTCCAAGAGTTCTTGGATGTTTTTAAAACCTCCATCCTTGATCACACCGCCAACGACGACGAACGCCACCAAAATCAAAGAACCCGTAACCAGGACATTACCCAGTTGAGTCATCCGCTGTTGTAAAGGCGTCGGTTCGCTTTCTACCGACTGCAACATGGCAGCAATTTTGCCTAGTTCTGTAGTCATGCCGGTGTTGGTTACCAGAACCTTGCCTCGTCCTTGAACGACTTCAGTTCCTTGGAATACCAAATTGATGCGATCGCCTAAATCTGTTTCTTCCGGCAATTTTAGTGTTGCATGTTTATTGACAGATTGGGCTTCACCGGTCAGCGCCGACTCTCGTATTTGTAAATTCGACTGTTCGATCAACCGTCCATCTGCGGCTATCTGCATCCCAGCTTCCAATAGCATCACATCTCCTGGGACTAATTCCTTGGCTGCTATCTCTACCAATCTAGCCTCGCGGATGACTCGCACCAAGGGAGAGGTGAGTTTTTTCAGGGCTGCCAGGGCTTTTTCGGCACGACTTTCTTGGACATAGCCGAGTATGCCATTGAGGATGACAATTGCTAGGATGGCAATGGTATCTTTGAATGGCACTTCACCAGGCTTTAAGTTGCCCGTTCGCCAACTCCAGAGGTCTATAAATCCAGAAATCAGGGCTACACCAATCAGCATCAACAACATAATGTTGGTGAACTGCTCTAGCAGAATTTCCCAAGGACTACGGCCAGCAGTTTCTTCTAATTCATTGGGGCCGTATTTTTGCAATCTCTGTTCAATTTCTTGGGGTGTTAAGCCACTGTCTGCATTACTATCAAGCAGGTCTAGCGCTTTATCAACTTCTAAACTATGCCAAACGGCGGCACCTTCAGGCAGAGAATTAGCAGACATCGTGTAGGTCACAGCAAATGGTTACAAAATTCGATCATAATTTAGTGATGGCTGGAATTGCATCTTCTAAAGTTACATTAAGGCGATTCTATAGGTGTATGAGTGTAAATGTTATTCTTAACATTTGTAAATTCTTCCTCTTATGACTTAGTATTATCTCTCACGAAAGAGTTCTTCGGAACACATTGTACCGATAATCAATTAGTATCCACTCTAGATTTTTCCCACCAAGCAATTGGCCTGACTACGGTTAAAACCGTTTGAATCATTTTTCCTCTCCTACCTAAAGGTGAGGGGTTTTTACACTTCCCACAAGATTTTATGAGTTTTGCACTCCCCACTTTGACCGTTAGCCAGATGTTTGGGCAAAAAACAATTCGACCGCTGACTGCTGCTACGTTGTCTGGCATTACTTTTATTAAAGATAGACTAATTGCCATTGACAGTATTAAAGGGCATCTACTGGAGATCGATCCCATCTCTGACAACAGTAAAATTCTCAATCCCCATCAAGTTAAAGAATTTTTAGATGTTACTGGTTTGGCGGTGTGGGAAAATACCCTATGGGTGAGCCGCGATCGCAGTGTTTATTTGTCTAATCTGAATACTTTGGGATTAGAACATTTTGTGACATTGCCTTATCCTGCCGATGGCGTTGCTGTTTGGGAAACAACAGTTTATATCAGCTGCCAAAGGCTAGGCTACATTCTGGTTTTTGACCAGGAAACGCGAAAAGAGATTACCAGATTTTATGCCCCTGGAGTTGGGGTGGAAAATTTGACAGTTAATCAAGAAATGCTGTGGATTTGCGATCGCACTGAACAATCAGTTTACGCGATGGATCGAGCAACCGGAGAACTGCAATTTAGTGTCCTGACACCCTTTGAATGTCCCACAGGGATCGCCATACATAAAAATGGCGAAACAGGCAAAGAAAGTATTTATGTCGCTTACGCCTCAGAAGAGGCTTATATCCGGGACAACCCCAATGCCGATCCAAGTCATGAGTTAACGTTCCGCGATCGCACTTTTATTCATCCCCTGTATTATCATTACGAGCCAGATAAGCGCTATGCCCTCTCTAATGGCTATCTGATTGAAATGTCTTATGCTGAGGAAATTGCTCCCTTAGAGGAAGTTTATTTACCTGAGGTAGAATGGCGCATCGCCCTACCATCGGAAACTGAGCGTCAAAAGGTGAAACACGTTGAACCTATTGGTATACCGTTTACCGAAGAAGTCATAGAGGGACAACGTGTCGCAGTCTTTAAATTTGATTCTCTTACCCCAGGCGAACGGCATATATTTGGCTGGAAAGCACTTTTGGAAGTTCGAGGTATTAAGTATCGCATCACACCCAGAGATGTGGAAGATGTACCTGAACTGTCCTCCGAATTACAAACCCGTTACTTAGTGGACGACGACGACTTAGCAATGGATACTACCATTGTTCGCCGTGCCGCCAGAGAAGCAATTGGTTCTGAAACCAATGTGCTGCGGAAAATGTATAGCATTCGTAATTATGTTTACGACGAATTATCGTATGGTATTAAACCATACATTGATACGCCAGATATAGTTTTAGAACGGGGCGTTGGTTCCTGTGGGGAATATGTCGGTGTCTTACTTGCCCTCTGTCGTTTAAATGGCATCCCCTGCCGTACCGTTGGTAGATATAAATGCCCTCCCCATAGTGACTTACAAGGAGTGCCACTAGAACCGGACTTTAATCATGTTTGGCTGGAGTTCTACGTACCGAATTTTGGTTGGTTACCAATGGAATCAAATCCGGATGATGTCGGTGAGGGTGGACCTTATCCAACGCGCTTTTTTATGGGCTTATGCTGGTATCACATTGAAATTGGCAAAGGTATCACTTTTGAAAGTTTGACTAGTCAAGGTTCGCGGTTAACTAAAGAAGATATCCCCCTTGGTGATTTAGCGATAAATCATATTCGCTTTACAATTCTTAAAGAGTTACCACCTTTTTAAACTAATTCTGAGGTTTAAGTTTCACAGCGACTAACAAGGAGCAAGTTTTGTGGCGGGGTCTCTCTTAAAATTCAGAGATGCTCACAGCCTTGTTAAAGGTGACAATACTAAAGGCGTTAGCGAGTCAGACGCTCCTACGTCGCTAACGCTTAACTATGGAGTGTCAGTAGTAATTACTTTAATTTATTACATTACCATGATCCATAGAGCAGTTTGCAAGTAAATGAGGTGCAAAATGCAGGACTTCAAATCAGATGTAAACAGTTTTTACCTCTTGCCTTCAAATCCGTAGCTTTGTACTTCATGCAAAAGAAACCTGCTGTAATAGTCCTTAGACTCATAGAAATCATAGCCATACCCTAGGCAGATATAAATAAACACCTAGCTGTCACTTTAGATAAATGCTGCGAAATTAGGACATAGTTTGTCTCTATTTGCTAAAGCTATAAATTTGTTGAGTTTCCAAGCGATCGCTAATTGATGAAGGCAGTGTACCATCTACGAATATCTGGCGATCTAGTTGAACTTGTAAATTAGTTAAAGGATCGCAACCAGAAGAAATCAGAAATTCTAGGTTCTTGACGTATGGTAAAGTTGCCAGATCGTCCAGAATTTGGAAGATTGCTTGTATGTAAGGATGACCGCTTTGGCGATACCAATCACAGCTAGCAACTTTTGCCTGATCGAAACCTAAGTGTACTGTTAGAGATGGTTCGTCAAATAAAGCGATCGCTAACGGACGCGCTTCTTCCTGCAATAATAAATCATTCGTTCTGGCCAAATGCCGCAGTTTCTCTAGGCGTTCATAACGTTCTGTCACTGCTTCCGGGTCATCTTGCCAGTGAATTGCTACTGTTACCAGATAAGTCTGCAACAGCATGTGACCCAGCTTTTTTGCCTTTGTGGCCAGGTAATAAGAGTTGTAGTCATTAGCCTCAATTAATAATGGCACGCGATCGACTACTTCCAAACCATAACCCTTGACTCCAGCAATTTTGCGGGGGTTATTGGTAATTAGACGAATCTTTTTTATACCCAAGTCCATCAGCATTTGCGCTCCCATCCCGTAGTCTCGTAAATCCGCGGGAAATCCCAAACGCTCATTAGCCTCGACTGTATCCAGTCCCATATCTTGCAACGAGTAGGCTTTTAGCTTGTTAATCAAGCCGATTCCTCGCCCTTCTTGGCGCAGGTATACAACTACACCTTGGCCGGCACTTTCAATCATTTTTAGTGCGGCTTGTAGCTGCATCCGACAGTCGCAACGCAAAGAACCCAAAGCGTCACCAGTTAAACATTCTGAGTGCATCCGCACCATTACAGGCTCATCTTTGAAGGTAGCTGGATCGCCCTTGACAATTGCAACATGTTCTGTGTTGTCCAAAGTGTGGCGATAGGCGTAAATTTCAAACTGACCGAATTGGCTAGGCAGCTTAGTAATAACCTCACGATACACTAGGCGATCGTGCTTGAGGCGATAACTAATTAAATCCGCAATACTAATAATTTTTAAATTGTGACGCTTGGCATATTCAATCAACTGCTGCAACCGTGCCATTGAACCATCGGAGTTTTGAATTTCACAAATTACCCCAGCTGGATATAGTCCTGCTAATCGAGCTAAGTCCACAGCCGCTTCTGTATGTCCTGCGCGTTTGAGTACACCTCCAGCCTTAGCCCGAATGGGAAAAATATGTCCAGGACGACGTAAATCAGTAGGTTTTGTCGCTGGATTGAGAGTAACCTGGATAGTACGGGCGCGGTCTTCGGCTGAGATGCCTGTAGTTACTCCCAAATCTGGTCCAGCATCGATACTAACGGTGAAGGCAGTTTGATTAGTATCCGTAATATTGCTTACCATCAAAGGTAAGTCTAGTTCGTCTAAGCGATCGCCTGTCATTGCCAAACAAATCAGCCCTCTAGCTTCCACTGCCATGAAATTAATCATGTCAGGTGTGGCAAATTGAGCAGCGCAAATCAAATCGCCTTCATTTTCTCTATTTTCATCATCTACAACTACAATTACGCGACCAGCTTTTAGGTCTGCTAAGGCGGCATCAATCGAATCAAATTTAAAAGCTTGGGTAGTATTAGTCTGTGACACAGAAAGATTTCCAGCTACCAACGTAAATTTTTTTAACAATTTCTTCTTTTAGATTGTAGCTCCTTTATAAGGCAGAGAAGTAGACTAGCAATGATTTGATAACATAACAAAAATTTTTGCCCCGAAAATTGGGGATAAAGTGCAGCGAAAGTAAAGGATGAGGGGGATGAGAGAGAATAATCGTTGCTTTCCTCCCTCATCTCTCGGAAACAGCTCTGGGGGTTCGGGGGGTTTGTATGCTGTGGGTCTGTCGCTGATATTGTTGATAGCTGAGAACGAATTAACCATTCATGGGATAAGGATTTCAGATCATGGGCAAATTTAGACGCGTACCCGTTGGGATTGTTGGCGCGTCGGGCTATGGCGGAGTACAGTTAGTACGGTTACTGATGGATCATCCAGAAGTCGAACTGGTTTATTTAGGTGGTGACAATAGTATTGGGAAATCCTTGGGGGATCTTTATCCGCACTTGGCTCATGCAGCTAACCTGCCCATAGAGGCGGTAGAACCAGAAATAATTGCTCGCCGCTGTGAAGTAGTTTTCCTGTCTTTATCAAATGGTCTGGCTTGCCAAATTGCACCCACACTGTTGGAAAAAGGATGTAAAATACTAGATTTGAGTGCAGACTATCGGTTCAGTAACTTGACAACTTATACAAATTGGTATGGCATAGAGAGAAGCGATCGCTCTACTGCTGCCACCGCGATTTATGGATTACCAGAACTTTATCGCGATCGCATTAGTGAAGCTCAACTCATTGGCTGTCCTGGTTGCTATCCGACTGCGAGTCTCCTTGCACTTTCGCCACTGTTAAAGCAAGGCTTAATCGTGCCAGAAACAGCGATTATTGATGCCAAGTCTGGCACATCCGACAACGGACAGCCAGCCAAAACTAACTCATTATTCACTGAGGCAGACAACTCCATAGCAGCTTACAACGTTGGCCGTCATCGTGATACCCCAGAAATTGAGCAAATTTGCAGTGACTTAGCTGGTCACGAATTGACAATTCAATTTACACCACACTTCATCCCAATGGTACGCGGTATTTTGGCAACCGTATACGCCACAATGCGCGATCCTGGTCTGGTGCGAGATGACTTAATTACAATTTTCTCTGCCTTCTACCGCAATTCTCCTTGGATAAAAGTCTGCGGTAGCGGTATTTACCCTCAAACAAAATGGGCTAATGGCAGCAATCTTTGTTACATCGGTTTAGAAGTTGACCCGCGCACAGGTCGCGTGATTGTGATGTCAGCAATTGACAACCTGATTAAAGGAAAGGCGGGTCAAGCGATTCAGTGTTTAAATCTGATGATGGGTTGGGATGAAACTTTGGGGTTGCCGAAATTGGGGTTTTATCCCTAGATGAGGGGCATGAGGGGGACAAGGGGGACAAGGGGGACAAGGTAGACAAGGTAGCTATCTTTACTCCCTTGTCTCCCCCCTCTCCCTTGTCTCCCTACTTCGGTCCCAAACCTACAACACCAGCATACACGGCGCGATCGCCTAGTTCATCTTCAATTCGCAGCAAGCGATTGTATTTTGCTACCCGTTCGCTGCGACAGAGGGAACCTGTTTTAATTTGACCGGCACGGGTTGCTACGGCTAAATCGGCGATCGTTGTGTCTTCAGTTTCACCGGAACGATGGCTAATTACTGAACGGAAACCGTTACGATTTGCCAACTCAATTGTTTCTAAGGTTTCGGTAAGGGAACCAATTTGATTGAGTTTAATCAAAATGGCATTACCAGCTTTTTCTTGAATGCCTCTTTCCAAGCGAGTAGCATTGGTGACAAACAAGTCATCTCCGACCAATTGTACGCGTGAACCTAATTTCTGCGTGAGTAATTGCCAACTTTGCCAATCTTCCTCGTGCAAGCCATCTTCAATTGAGACAATCGGATATTGATCGACTAGTTGTCCTAAATAATCAATAAACTCCGCAGGGGCATGAGGTTTACCATCGTAGACATACTGTCCATTCTTGTAAAACTCACTAGCGGCTACATCCAAGGCTAAAGCTACTTGTTCCCCTGGCTTATAACCAGCTTTTTTAATAGCAGCAACCAGTAATTCCAAAGCTACCTGATTGGACTCTAAGTTAGGGGCAAAGCCGCCTTCATCTCCTACACCAGTCAGCAAACCCTTCTCATCTAATACCTGACTAAGAGTAGCAAATACCTCTGCACCCCAGCGTAATGCTTCCCGGAAGGAACTCGCCCCAATTGGGACAATCATAAATTCCTGAAAGTCCACGTTGTTTGATGCGTGTGCGCCACCATTGATCACATTCATCAAAGGTACTGGTAACAAATTCGCTAGTGGACTGCCCAAATAGCGATACAGGGGAATTTCCAGAGATTCGGCACCAGCTTTAGCTGCTGCTAGGGAAACCGCCAAAATTGCATTAGCACCCAAATTGGATTTGTTCGCAGAACCATCGATCGCAATCATTGTGCGGTCTAATAGTTCTTGGTTGAGGGCATCCAAGCCTAATAATTGAGGCGCAAGTGCTTCTCTGACGTTCTGCACTGCCTTGAGGACTCCTTTGCCCCCATAACGGCTTTTATCGCCATCACGCAGTTCGTGTGCCTCAAAAGTGCCAGTAGAAGCACCACTGGGAACCTGTGCCAGTCCAACAACACCATTAGCTAAATGCACTTCGGCTTCAATTGTCGGTCTACCGCGTGAATCCAGAATTTCCCGAGATGCGATCGCCTCAATGGCAGTATCTAGAAATTTACTCATCTGTACTTTATCCTTTGTTCAAGTGTGTTACGCATGTAGTCCAGTGGCCTAACCCAATCGCTAGCATAGGCGGTTAAGAGACTTTCTCCGCTGACATTAAAGAAGATTTCCAGACTTGGAGTCAACTGACAGGAGAATTGATCGAATTCTAGAACCTTCGTATGCTAGATTTACTTATATGCAAAGGAGTTAAATGATACTAGTACTAAGACACGAAGAAACAAAAGTTTCAGAAAGTTTTTGTGTAAGTCTTGTCAGCATTAGGAGGAGGTAGAAATACTCCATCAATTCGGAATACTGTTTCTTTAACTTCAATTGATTCAAATTGGTAGTTTTCTGCTTCTGGCGGTGGTTAGTCTACTAATTCAAATAGTAAACTGGGAAATTGCTTAAATAATTTGTAGAAGATAGAGTCGCATTTTTATTAAATTAGAGCGAGTCATTCACAAATAAATTACCACTGAATAAAATTACCAGAAATTGAGCAATTCCCAGCAGATTTCAACGTAGTTTATATAGAAATTGCTCATCAGAGAGATATAAAATATAAAAATTATGTAAGTAAGCAAGCAAAGGTAAATATGCGATTACTGCACACAATGCTGCGGGTTGGTAACCTGGAAGAGTCCTTGAAGTTCTACTGTGAAGTCCTGGGAATGAAATTATTACGCCAAAAAGATTATCCAGGTGGAAAATTTACTCTAGCTTTTGTGGGCTATGGCGACGAAAGCAATAACACAGTCATAGAACTAACCTACAACTGGGGAGTAGAAAAGTACGAATTGGGTAATGCTTACGGTCACATTGCCTTAGGTGTTGATGATATTTACGCCACCTGTGAACAAATCCGGAATCAGGGCGCTAAAATCGTGCGAGAACCAGGACCGATGAATCATGGTTCAACAGTTATCGCTTTTGTGGAAGATCCAAACGGGTATAAAATTGAACTGATTCAATTGGGAACTCAGGGGTCAGCAGCCAAACAGGAATCACAAGAGCAACTTGTGAGTCAGTAATTCTCAAAGCAAGCATTTGTTAGTAAGCTGTTACACATAAAACTAGTACATTGACCTGATGACGGTTGACTGATAACCGTCAACCGTCAACGATTATTTAGACGCCCACGTAGTTATTAGCCCACTACTATCGTTGATGAGCAAACTCAAGAGCGTAGCCATAGCCCGTCCAAGAAATCGCTCCAATAGCACCATCTAGGAAACTACGCTCATAACAGTATTTTCGTTTTAAATTAGGAAATAGGTAATAGATTAAACTATCACCAATTACCAATCCCAAATTGTCACCGGAGATATACACGGATATATACCGTTAATGTTTGGATAATTGGAGATTAGGAACTGGGGGTGGAGAGGCAGAGGGGCAAGGGGAGACAAGGGGACAAGGGGACAAGGAGATAAACAAAACTCCTAACTCTTAACTCCTAACTCAGCACAGGCTAAACGCCCCGCTACCGCTAACAGCACTCAGCACTTTTTTGCCCCATGCCCCAAGCCCTAAAATAAAAATCCGAAATCGAAAATTTTAAAGATGCAACCTACAGATCCCAATAAATTTACAGATAAAGCCTGGGAAGCGATTGTCAAATCTCAGGATATAGTTCGTGCTTATCAACAACAGCAATTAGATGTTGAACATTTAATTATTGCCCTGTTAGAAGAACCCACTAGTCTAGCAATCCGTATCCTGGCTCGATCTGAGGTCGATCCAATCCGCTTGCAGCAGCAACTAGAAGCTTTTACCCAACGTCAGCCGAAAGTTGGTAAAAGCGATCAGCTTTATCTTGGCCGCAGTTTAGATGTTTTGCTAGACCAAGCCGAGGAAATTAGAGTCAGGATGAAAGATTCCTACATTTCTGTAGAACACATGCTGCTGGCTTTTGCTGAGGACGATCGCATTGGACGAAAGATACTCAAAGGCTTTAGTGCAGATCCAGCCAAGCTAGAAGCTGCGGTCAAAACTGTTCGCGGTAGCCAAAAGGTGACAGATCAAACCCCCGAATCCCGGTATGAAGCTTTACAAAAATTTGGCAGGGATTTGACAGAACAGGCAAAATCTGGAAAACTCGACCCGGTAATTGGGCGGGATGACGAAATTCGTCGGGTGATTCAGGTATTGTCGCGCCGCAGCAAAAATAATCCGGTATTAATTGGCGAACCTGGGGTAGGTAAAACGGCGATTGCCGAAGCTTTGGCACAACGGATGGTAAATGGTGATGTTCCCGAATCGCTGAAAAATCGCCAACTCATCTCCTTAGATATGGGCAGTTTGATTGCTGGGGCAAAATTACGGGGTGAATTTGAAGAACGCCTGAAAGCAGTTCTCAAAGAAGTGATGGAATCTAACGGTCAAATCGTCCTCTTTATTGACGAACTGCATACCGTAGTCGGTGCTGGTTCCAATCAACAAGGGGCGATGGATGCCGGAAATTTGCTCAAACCAATGCTGGCGCGGGGAGAATTGCGTTGCATTGGCGCCACAACTTTAGATGAATTCCGCAAACACATCGAGAAAGATGCTGCCTTAGAACGCCGCTTTCAGCAAGTATTTGTCGATCAGCCCAGTGTGGAAAATACTATTTCCATTCTCCGGGGGTTGAAAGAACGCTATGAAGTCCATCACAACGTCAAAATTTCTGATTCGGCTTTAGTAGCAGCAGCAACTTTGTCAGCGCGTTATATTAGCGATCGCTTTTTACCAGATAAAGCGATTGATTTGGTAGATGAAGCAGCCGCCCAGTTGAAAATGGAGATTACCTCCAAACCAGCGGAATTAGAAACCATCGATCGCCGCCTCATGCAGTTAGAAATGGAAAAGCTATCATTAGCTGGCGAAGAAAAGGGTACTCCCCAAACCAAAGAACGTTTGCAGCGAATTGAGCAAGAAATCGCCACCTTGACGGAAAAACAGCACATATTTAACGACCAATGGCAAGGTGAAAAGCAGCTATTGGAAGCTATTAGCGCTTTAAAGAAAGAAGAAGATGCGCTGCGAGTGCAAATTGAACAGGCGGAACGTGCTTATGACCTGAATAAAGCTGCCCAACTGAAGTACGGCAAATTGGAAGGAGTCCAACGCGATCGCGAATCGAAAGAAACAGAACTTTTAGAAATTCAAAACCAAGGTTCCACCTTACTACGAGAACAAGTCACCGAAGCCGACATTGCCGAAATCGTCGCCAAGTGGACAGGAATTCCCGTCAATCGCCTGTTGGAATCGGAACGACAAAAATTGCTGCAACTAGAAAGTCATTTGCATCAACGAGTCATTGGGCAAGAAGAAGCTGTAGAAGCAGTAGCAGCGGCAATTCGGCGCGCCCGTGCGGGAATGAAAGATCCCTCTCGTCCCATTGGTTCATTCTTGTTCATGGGTCCCACAGGTGTCGGTAAAACCGAACTCGCCCGTGCTTTAGCTCAGTTTCTCTTTGATTCTGATGATGCATTGGTGCGCTTGGATATGTCCGAGTATATGGAAAAACACTCAGTTTCTCGGCTGGTGGGAGCGCCTCCAGGATACATCGGCTACGAAGAAGGCGGTCAACTTTCCGAAGCAATTCGCCGTCGTCCCTACTCAGTGGTGCTGTTGGATGAAGTCGAAAAGGCGCACCCCGATGTGTTTAATATTTTATTGCAGGTATTAGATGATGGGAGGATTACTGATTCTCAAGGAAGAACGGTAGATTTTCGCAACAGCGTTATTGTCATGACCAGTAACATTGGTAGCGAACATATTTTGGATATATCTGGTGATGATTCCAAGTATGAAACCATGCGGGTGAGGGTAATGGAAGCCTTGCGATCGCATTTCCGCCCGGAATTTCTCAACCGCGTCGATGATATCATACTTTTCCATACCCTAAATCGCACCGAAATGCGGCAGATCATCCGTATTCAACTCAAGCGAGTAGAAAATCTCCTCCGCGATCAAAAAATCTTCTTTGAGATATCTTCATCAGCTTGTGATTATCTGGTTGAATCAGGCTATGACCCAGTTTACGGCGCTCGTCCACTCAAACGAGCGATTCAGCGAGAAGTAGAAAACCCCCTCGCTACCAAGTTACTGGAAAATACTTTTATCTCTGGAGACACGATTTTCATTGATAAAACTGAAAACGGTTTGTCTTTTAGTAAAAAAGTGCCAGTTAAGGTGTCAGTGACACAGATTGCTACGTAAGCCTAGCGAGTAGAATTCGCGGTTATACGATATAAAACACTGAAGTCTGAGTAGAGGTTTCCTCCGCTCAGATTTTTCTTTGCTTCTGAGCGCACTACGCGGGTTTCAAATTCCCTGAATCTGGGTAGATTCTCTTACATTAGAAACCTACTGGCGTTGGCTACCCTCTAACCTGGCTCGAAGATAGGTCAAAATTGCCTGCGTTCCCTGCTCAACAATTTCAGGTGGCGGTGAGCTTAATTGTGGATTGTAAGAGAGGTCTAGCCATTTCAAGTTGGAGAGTTGGCTGATTTCTAGCGGCAGACTACTGAGTTGATTGTAAGAGAAGGATAGCCCTGTCAAGTTGGAGAGTTGGCTGATTTCTGGCGGCAGGCTGCTGAGCTGATTGCTAGCAAGATTTAGCGTTGTCAAGTTGGAGAGTTGGCTGATTTCTGGCGGCAGGCTGCTGAATTGATTGCTAGCAAGATTTAGCGTTGTCAAGTTGGAAAGTTGGCTGATTTCTGGCGGCAGAGTGCTGAGTTGATTGTCAGAGAGGTTTAGCCATCTCAAGTTGGAGAGTTGGCTGATTTCTGGCAGCAGACTGCTGAGTTGATTGTCAGAGAGGGATAGCCAAGTCAAGTTGGAGAGTTGGCTGATTTCTGGCAGCAGACTGCTGAGTTGATTGTTACCGAGGTTTAGGATTGTCAAGTTGGAGAGTTGACTGATTTCTGGCGGCAGGCTGCTGAGTTGATTGTTATTGAGGGATAACCTTGTCAATTTGGAGAGTTGGCTTATTTCTGGCGGCAGGCTGCTGAGTTGATTGTTATTGAGGTTTAGCTTCGTTGTCTTTTTCTTCGCAGCTTTTTCTATAATTTGCAACAGTTCTTCGTTTGTCACCTGCAAACCTCACCAACTCTGTAGTGATATTTACCGTAACAGTGTATCGCAACTAAGCGTTAGAGACTGGATCAGTGTGTTCATCTGCGTAAAAACGGCTGTAATGTTTAAATTAGCAGGGTGCGTAGGCGTAGCCAGTCGTAGACATCGCTAACCTCGCAATAACATTTACTGATTAACGAGTATAAAAGACTCGTTAACAGAGTTCAAAAACTCATTCACGAAGCTTTGAGGTTCATCGACGAAGCTTTGAGGTTCATCGACAAAGCTTTGAGGTTCATTCACGAAGCTTTGAGGTTCATCGACGAAGCTTTGAGGTTCATTCACGAAGCTTTGAGGTTCATCGTCGAAGCTCTGAGGTTCATCGCCGAAGCTTTGAGGTTCATCGACGAAGCTTTGAGGTTCATTCACGAAGCTTTGAGGTTCATTCACGAGTATCAAAGGTGCGTTACACTTTTGTGCTAAAACATCCTACGACTGCGATCGCTTTATAATAGCAATGTCTACAACAGGCTACGCTTACGCACCACCAACGCTACAGGCGATCGCTTTAGGGGATACATTGAATATAGTTAGCGATCGAAAATTCCATGAATATTCGTCAAGAACTTCTAAGTCTGATTGAACAACTAAATGATGAGCAGTTATCAGCACTGCTAGATTTAGCTCTTTCTTTCAAGAATGGCGAAAAATCTGTTAATCCTACTGCTGAATCTCAGGCTTATCAGGATTGGCTAAGCCCTGAAAATGATATTTACGACGAAGTATTTGCTGATGAACTTACAGCGCACTGATGTGGTATTGTGTCGAGTCCCCATGCCTTCAACCGGATTGGCACAGTTTAAAGTTCGCCCTGCTGTTGTAATTTCGGCAAATCAATTGAATCAAATTCTTGATGATTTGATGGTTGTGCCTTGTACTTCCAACACTAATCGCCCTTTAACTGGGACGCAATACTTAATAACGGGCGATGAAATTGCCAGTGCAGGTATTAGAGTTGAGTCTGTAGTTCGCTGTGAGTCAATTTTTACATTAAATAAATCTATGATTCTCAGAAAGCTGGGTTCTCTTTCCTCTGAGGCGATTAATCAGGTAAATTTTTGTCTAATTGCGGCTTTGGAATTATAAATCAATACGCTTGAGTTAACGCCAAAAATCACTGGAAATGTTCGGTTTCCTTCCTTAACCCAACTACGATCGCTTTATAATTGCGATCACCCCACCAACGCTACATGCGATCGTTTTAGGGATTTTCAAGAAATAAATTACGAACCACAGAGACGCAGAGAACACAGAGAGAGAAGAAATAGAGAGGATTTTTGGTAAGTTTTGGGATATTTTTTGATTTGGAAGTCGCTAATTATTTCAGCGCTTGATTAAAAGCTGCCAGAATTATCACAATTTGGGAAAATAATAAAGTAAGTCGAATATTATACGACTAACCCAAATTATTCTCGGAAAATATGACTCATCCTTTCCTTGAACGCCTGCGTAGTCCAGATAGCCCAGTCCTCGTATTCGACGGGGCGATGGGAACCAACTTACAAACCCAAAACCTCACCGCTGAAGACTTCGGCGGCGCACAGTATGAAGGTTGCAACGAATACCTAGTCCATACCAAACCCGAAGCAGTCGCTAAGGTTCATCGTGACTTTCTCGCTGCTGGTGCAGATGTCATAGAAACCGATACCTTTGGCAGTACATCCCTGGTGCTGGCAGAATATGACTTGGCAGACCAAGCCTACTACCTCAGCAAGACAGCCGCAGAATTGGCCAAGCGTGTGGCGGCGGAATTTTCCACGCCAGAAAAACCCCGGTTTGTGGCAGGTTCCATCGGTCCCACAACGAAACTCCCTACCTTGGGACATATTGACTTTGACACCATGAAAGCTACTTTTGCTGAACAAGCAGAGGCGCTGTGGGATGGTGGTGTCGATTTATTTCTGGTGGAAACTTGCCAAGATGTGCTGCAAATTAAGGCGGCGCTGAATGCTATTGAAGAAGTATTTGCGAAGAAGGGCGATCGCCGTCCGTTGATGGTGTCTGTGACAATGGAAAGCATGGGCACAATGTTGGTTGGTTCCGAAATCAGTGCTGTGCTGACAATTCTGGCACCTTACCCAATTGACATTCTCGGTCTAAACTGCGCCACTGGCCCAGACTTGATGAAACCACATATCAAGTATCTGGCAGAACATTCACCTTTCATCGTTTCCTGTATACCCAACGCGGGTTTACCTGAGAACGTCGGCGGTCAAGCACACTACCGTCTGACACCGTTGGAATTACGGATGTCATTGATGCATTTTGTTGAAGATTTAGGTGTCCAAGTGATCGGGGGTTGCTGTGGGACGCGTCCAGAACACATTCAACAATTGGCAGAACTTGCTAAAGACCTGAAGCCAAAAGTTAGACAACCTAGCTTAGAACCAGCAGCAGCATCAATTTACACCACTCAGCCCTACGATCAAGATAATTCCTTCTTGATTGTCGGCGAACGTCTGAACGCCAGTGGTTCCAAGAAGTGCCGCGATTTGCTAAATGCCGAAGATTGGGATGGACTCGTTTCAATGGCGAGGGCGCAAGTCAAAGAAGGCGCACACATCCTCGATGTCAACGTCGATTATGTGGGACGCGACGGCGTGCGAGATATGCACGAATTAGTTTCGCGCATTGTTAATAATGTGACACTGCCTTTAATGCTTGACTCCACCGAATGGGAAAAAATGGAGGCGGGTTTAAAGGTTGCCGGTGGTAAGTGTTTGCTGAACTCCACCAACTACGAAGATGGGGAACCGCGCTTTTTGAAGGTGCTGGAGTTAGCGAAGAAGTACGGTGCTGGCATAGTCATTGGTACTATCGATGAAGATGGAATGGCGCGGACAGCAGATAAAAAGTTTGCGATCGCCCAACGCGCATACCGTCAAGCTGTAGAATACGGCATACCACCCACAGAAATATTCTTTGATACTCTGGCGTTACCAATTTCCACCGGGATTGAAGAAGACCGAGAAAACGGTAAAGCCACCATTGAATCTATCCGGCGGATTCGTGAAGAATTGCCTGGATGTCATGTAATTTTGGGTGTTTCCAATATTTCCTTTGGTTTGAATCCAGCCTCGCGGATGGTGCTGAACTCAGTGTTTTTGCACGAAGCGACAACGGCGGGAATGGATGCAGCCATTGTCAGCGCTAACAAAATTCTACCGTTATCGAAGATTGACGCCCGCCATCAAGAAATTTGTCGCCAGTTGATTTATGACGAGCGGAAATTTGAGGGTAACGTCTGCGTTTACGATCCCTTGGCAGAGCTTACCACAGCGTTTGCTGGGGTAACAACTAAGCGCGATCGCTCTTTAGATGAAAGTCTCCCCATCCCAGAACGTCTCAAACGTCACATCATCGACGGTGAACGCATTGGCTTAGAAGAACATCTGAAAAAAGCCTTAGAAGAATATCCCCCCTTAGAAATTATCAACACCTTCCTGCTAGATGGCATGAAAGTTGTCGGGGAATTATTCGGTTCTGGACAAATGCAGTTACCCTTTGTTCTGCAATCTGCGGAAACCATGAAAGCGGCAGTGGCGTTTCTAGAACCGTTCATGGAAAAGTCAGAATCAGGTAACAATGCTAAGGGAACCTTTATCATTGCCACAGTTAAAGGCGATGTCCACGACATTGGTAAAAACTTGGTAGATATCATCTTGTCCAACAACGGTTACAAGGTGATTAACCTGGGAATTAAGCAGCCAGTGGAAAACATCATTAACGCTTACGAACAGCACAAAGCTGATTGTATTGCGATGAGTGGTTTGCTGGTAAAATCCACTGCCTTCATGAAAGAAAACTTGGAGGTATTCAACGAAAAGGGAATTACCGTACCCGTGATTTTAGGCGGTGCTGCCCTAACTCCCAAGTTTGTCCATGAAGATTGTCAAAACACTTACAAAGGTAAAGTAGTTTATGGCAAAGATGCTTTTTCTGATTTACACTTCATGGATAAATTAATGCCAGCGAAGACTGCTGGTAACTGGGAAGATTTGCAAGGATTTTTGAACGAAGTTGAAACTGCTGAAATTTCCACAAATGGTCACAAAGAACAAGTAGCTAAAACTGCTCAAGAAACAGTATCTACTGAACCAAAAGAACTAGATACAAGACGTTCTGAAGCTGTCGCTGTAGATATTGAACGTCCCAACCCACCTTTCTGGGGAACGGAGTTATTGCAACCTAGTGATATTCCCATTGAGGAAATATTCTGGCACTTGGATTTGCAAGCTTTAATAGCTGGACAATGGCAATTCCGCAAACCAAAAGAGCAATCTAAAGAAGAATATCAAACATTCTTAGCAGAGAAAGTCTACCCAGTTTTAGAAACTTGGAAACAGCGGATTATTGAAGAAAATCTATTGCATCCCCAAGTAATTTACGGGTATTTCCCTTGTCAATCTGAGGGAAATTCTCTACTGATATATGACTCAGAAAACCACTCACAACACGTTACAACTTTTGAATTTCCCAGACAAAAATCCTTGAGGCGGCTGTGCATCGCAGATTTCTTTGCACCAAAGGAATCAGGAATTATAGATGTCTTCCCAATGCAAGCGGTAACTGTGGGTGAAATTGCCACAGAATTTGCTCAAAAGCTGTTTGCGGATAATCAATACACTGATTACCTATATTTCCACGGTATGGCAGTGCAGATAGCAGAGGCGCTAGCTGAGTGGACACACGCTAGAATTCGCCGTGAGTTAGGCTTTGCTGCCGAAGAACCGGGTAATATTCGGGATATGTTGGCACAACGCTATCGTGGCTCAAGGTATAGTTTTGGTTATCCCGCTTGCCCGAATATCCAAGACCAGTACAAGCAGCTGGAGTTATTGCAAACAGACAGGATTAACTTGTATATGGATGAAAGCGAACAACTTTATCCAGAACAGTCAACAACAGCGATTATTACCTATCACCCACTAGCAAAATACTTCAGCGCCTAATCCATATCCCCTCTCCTTAATAACGAGAGGGTGAGCTTTTTTGAGCAATTTAAGGCTAGATAAACATTTATCGTTCTTACTTTACCTCACCCTAACCCTCTCCTTATAAAGGAGAGGGGACTGGAATTAGAAATAAATAAAATTGTCCGATTTTCAAAAAAATTAAGTAAAAATAACTCAACTTTATAACAAAAATAGTGAAATAGAAAAAAGGCGAATATTACGCGAAAATATAACAAAATTCGAGAAACTTATCTGGAATAAAATAAGAGATAGACAGCTTGAAAACTGCAAGTTTCGCAGACAATAGTGGATAAGTTTGTTATAGATTTTTACAGTCTAGAATTAAAGTTAGCAATAGAAGTTGATGCTGAAACCCATTTTCAAGAAGGTTCTACTGAATACGATCGAGCAAGACAAGAATTTATTGAATCAGCAGGAATTAAGTTTATTAGATTTACGAATAATGATGTGTATGCTAATTTGTTTGGGGTACTAGAAAGTATTGCTCAGAATATACGAAATTTAAGGGGATAAGCTAATCGGCATTTAAGTTGCATAAAAGCAGGGCTGAAGCCCTTACTACAAGCGAATCATTCTGGAAAAATGAATGACGATTAGCTTAGTAGTTGAACCTCACCCCAACCCCTCTCTTTACTAAGGCTACGGTGTACACAAAAGCGATCTGATTACCCGAAATCCTTAGAAAACCTCACCTTATGTGGCGGACATCCCTCTCCTTAGTAAGGAGAGGGACAGGTTTTGTGTAGCATAACCAGGGTCAGGTTTATTGGGGTGAGATTAACCTGTACCTCATTCTTGTTAGGAAATACTATATTTTGTACTCAACTGATATCTTTCCTTTAACAGTTGGGTATTATAAGTTTGCTTTGCTAATACTATCTTCATAAATTCGCCTTCCAATAAAATACATTTCCGCAAATTTACTGTGAAGTTATGCTCTTATTATTCTTCACAATCCCTTGAAAGAATTCTGGAAAAATCAGTATTTACCGGATCAAATTAACAATTGATGAATGATATAACTTTAATAAATTGTCTTTTGGTGTAGCCAACTTTATTTTCCAATTAGTAGAACAAGATGCATTAGTTACACAGATATAGTTTCAACTTGTCCCTGCAAAATTACTTGCAAGGCATAATTACGAATTTTGATTTTTTCTCAAAATTCTGCTACAAATCACTTGACAGGAAAGCAGCCATGTCTCGAAAAATTAATCTAGTCAAGATACTTCAAAAAACCTGCAAACAAATTGGCAAGAAGTTTTTATCTCCAATTAACAGACAAATTGTTTGGCTTTTGAGAACTATTTTTCTCACGAATAGAAGACGTGGGTCAGTGAATGCTGGCTTTGTCTTACCAACAGTGGCAATGGTAATTTTAGTAGTCGTATTGTTAACAACTGCAATTTTATTTCGGTCTTTTGAACGTTCTAAAAATGCTAGTAATGTCAGGGTGAATGAAGCAACAATGCAAGCCGCTACCCCTGCGTTAGAAAGAGCTAAAGCCAAAATAACTGCACTGTTTGCCGACCCGACTTTACCACGTTCTGTCCCATCAAATGTAACGCTATATAATACCTTAACCAATAAACTTCCTGTTTATACATTTGGTGATGAGACTCCCATAACCCTGGCTTATAATCTTGATAAAGATACTACAATTGAAGCAGATAATACTATCGCTTTAGAAAATAAAGAAAACATCCAAACAGCCTGGAAATTTCCTGCCGATACAGATAATAACGGTAAATTTGATAGCTTTATTCTCTACGGTATCTACTTCCGCACTCCACCCCAAACTGGTACTCTCAGAAAGAGAAGCCCATTAGATGCTAGAACCCCTCCTATGCTACCAGCTAAGGCAGGTGGAGCTTGTGATGTCGCTGGTAATACTAGCGCCAGCTTAGTAGGTAGTTCAGGTTGGTATAAACTACCAACTGGCGAATTGAAAAAAAGCTTTTTCGTATATGCAGTAACGGTTCCCATTAGTGATATTTCTCAAGCTACTTCTCTTGATACAACCAAATATGAGAAGTATCGAGGTAATAAAGGTTTCTCAGCTTTAGAAATGCAACAAGATCGTAGTCAAGTTTCTATTACTAATAATGCTGTTGTCTACGAGGATGACTTAGATATTACACCTGGACCTAGATTCCGTCTCAATGGACGCGTCTTTACGAATAGTAACTTATTTACTGCCAAAACTAGTCAAGATATAACCCTATTTCAGGTCAGTAGTAGGTATTCATGTTACTACGAACGAGAAAATGGCAGGATAGTTGTTGGCGGTAATATTGCAACTAGTAACCCAATTAGTACAAGTGATACAGGTGGAACATACGTAGATTTATTTGTAGAAAATGGTGCGCCGACTACAAATAAAACTTTAGCATCTACTAATAAAACTACCTCAAATAACTCGAATGACATTGCCTATAACACTCAGGCTTATGCTCAACGGATAGACTTATTAGTGAACGCACAATTAGCTAATGCTAGTAGTACCGATCCTCAAGACATCCAAAATAATGTCAACAATCGGCTTCTCAGCGATCCAAGCTTAGATGCGACTACAGTACGTAAGGAAGAATTAGGAAATTGGTTCCGTAAACGTACTAGGCGTGTACCATTCAAAGAAGTTCCTTATGGTACTTCTGGGATTGAAAAATCTGCTGGTGTCGACTACACCACATCAACAGCAGATGCAGCAATATTTATGAAGGGTTCTGTTGATACGCTACGTCCGATGGATGCCTGGATTTATCCACTAGATGCTAATACAAAATTAACACTAAATACAGCACAACTACCTACTAGAGATCCAGACATTGTAGATAATACTCCCGTAACAGAAACAGAGTTAGGCGATCGCATCGCTGTAGGTAATAACCTGCCTGAACTCATATGGTACGACACACAAGGAAAGTTTGTCGGAGATGATTATCCCCAACCCATCACTCCTGCTGTGAAGTGGACAAGTAGCACTACCAAAGATCGGACTCGTACCACTCGTGTCAAACAGTTATCAGATTTAGGGGTAACAGGACGTGATGGTTTTTGGGAGATTTCAGCCGCTTCACCCCGAACCAATCCCCTTGATGTGGTGGGTGGACTGAGAGTGATTACAGGTGCGGGAGTATATAGACCAACAGGTTCTGGACTACCTACTCGTCCAGCAACAGTCCCTGACGATCCAAGCACGCCAGCATCAGTAGTCAAGGAAAATGGTGGTATAGTAGTCTGGCCTGATGCTCTGCCTATGCTTGTACCCGATCCGACCGATCCTCTGGATGCGAGTAAACAAAAACGTGGTGATTTGGTAATGCGTGCCACAGCAGTGTATCACTACAATTTTGATTCCTACGATCCTCAGGCAGCTACACCAGACGATTATCAAACACCCATGGCCTGTGTAAGTAGCTACTACGATCCCACAAACAATGAGACAGCAAGAAATACAGGTACACTACCGGATGTGAGCGGTGACACAAGTGTTGCTAGAACTGCTGGAGCCAAATCAAATAATGGGGTTGTTTATGCTGCTCCCGCTACTACATCTTCTGGCATAACTAGAGGACAGACAGTAGATGGCAATGGTTTTTTTACACTTGCGGCTAGCGCTGATGATGTTACTAACACTGGTGTAACTTTGTTAGATCGCTTGAAATATCAAGCCAACTTGGTATTTCCCAATGGACGCCTTGTGAATCCTCTACTACGACAAGCACTGGCTAAGGCAACTACTAGTAAACTCACTCTCTCTGAGCAATCTGCAATTGACTCTACTATCTGTGCAATAAACATTGCTGATGGCACTGTGGCTCAGAGTACTACCTACATTCCTCATGGTGCAATCACAGAAAGGGCATTTCTTGATGCCCGACAAATTAAAGCTATAGATAAAGGTGGTACATTAACTGGAAACTACAATCTAGAAGTCGAACAGCGTCAGCCTCTAGAAATTCGTGCCACAACCATAGATTTAAGTAAGCTTCGCACACAAGCAATCGGCGTTGCAGCGGATAACGAATATTTATTGCCCAATAGCGGCATTATCTATGCTTCTCGTGATGATGCTCAAAAAGATCGTAGTAACTCAACTAGTGAAAATGTCAGCGCTAGTGACTACAGGCTCGATCCAGAACGGCGACCCAACGCCATTATGTTGATTAATGGGAGTGACTTGAGTCGCCAGAATACTTACAGAGCAGAAGAAAAAGGCTTAATTTTAGCAACTGAGCTACCAGTGTATGTTAAAGGCGATTTTAATCTGCACACTAAACAAGAATTCAAAACCCCCGATCTTTTACCTGCTCCCAGCGCTTCTAACTACGATACTAAATTCTACACTCGTGCTGCGGCAAACCGCGATCCTGACTTTGCTTGTCGGCCTAGTGACCCTAGACTACCTAATTGCACAACAGGCGAAACCTGGCGACCAGCATCAGTGATTGCTGATGCTGTTACCTTGCTTTCTAGTAACTTCCGCGAAGGTTTCCGTAATGAGGGTGATTACGACTTGCGAAATAACCAAGGAAGCGATCCTAACCTCGTACTCAGCCGACTAAAGGTAGGTTTCTGGAATAACAACTTCGTCACTTCATCTAAATTCTTGATTGACTCTGGTGGTGATGCCTACTATCGAGGTACTCCCACTGCTACCGACTCAGTAAACAATAACAGTTCTTACTTGAACAACTTCGTCACACCCATTCAACGCCGAGGAACTTTCCCAGAGTATGTAATGGAAATGTGCTTCAAGATACCAGTTTCGGAATGTGGAGTAACTGATTGGTATATTGGTTTAGATAATGACGATGACCAAACCAATAGTTTGAGCCTAACAGAAATCCAAAAAAAGTCTAGTGATACTGGCGTACTAAATGCTGCAAAAACCAAACTATTAGCTGGTACTACTGCTCAACCACCAAGGGTTGGTTTTGAAAGATTTGCCCGCCGGGTTGCCTACAAACGAAATAATTTAGGTCAGACAGTTGATGCTTCTGGTAATTTTATGGCTTGGAATAGCGCTACTCCCCTTGTACTGGGCATAAAAACAGTGAGCGGAAATAAGGTAGTAGACCAATTTATTAACGGCACCCTACCTGAAACAGCAAATAATGCCCTATGGTTTGCAACTACAACAGATACTGATTACACTAAAACACCAGGATCAGCACTCAACACCATCACATATAACGCCACTAATCGTCTATTCTTTAGATACCACAAACCACCAGCACAGAGTTTGAGGGATTTTCCTGGAACTACAACCGGATTGATTCTTACAGCCAGAGATGCGACATACCAGCCGTTATTAGAACCTGTATTGCAATTACAGGTAACAACCGCAGCACCTCCAACTGATGGTACTGATTACTCGAGTTTAGCAGGAACATCTTCATCTAGTCTTGTTAAAAACACTAGATGGTTGTCTCAGGCAAGTGCAACAAATTTTAATCTAGTAGTTGCTGCTGGTGATACTCCTGCTCGTGTGGGTTCAAGTGCCTACGAAATCAATGGGGGTTTGCATAACTTTGTGCGTTTCTTAGAAAACTGGGGTGGGATTGATACCAATATCAACGGTTCATTCATCCAATTTAAACGCAGTATCTTTGCTAGCGCACCATTTCAAGCTTTTGTTAGACCAGGACCAACAACTCCTCCAGCAACCACTTCTGACCCTAATAACACTGACGCTGCTAGTCTTGCCAAGAATAACAGTATCTTTTTCAGAGTTCTGAATTCTGACAGACCCGGTTACACATCAGATAGTACTTTCATTACTAATCCTAGTGGTGAAGCGCCTTATTATATTCCTCCTAACCGTAACTGGGGTTTTGATGTGGCGTTACTGGCGCAAAACCCCGACTTGTTTGCCCAGCGCTTTGTAACTCCAGCAGCAGATCCTCCAAATGAATACTTCAGAGAAGTAGGTCGGGATGACCTTTGGGTGCAAACTCTGTTGTGTGCTGTCCAAACTCAAGCAGCGGATGGATTTGAGACTGCGGATAGTACTTACTTTGGCAGTGGTTTCAAATTTGCGCTACCTACAGCTGAACGTCCTGGTAACGGCGAGTGCAAACTCCAACCATCCTAAAGTGTCTGAATCAAAGTTTCTACAGCACTTTTCGGGTGAATAGATCGCATTAAGAGACCTAACCCCCTAGCCCCCTTCCCTAGTAGGGAAGGGGGAAAATTCAAAGCTTCTCCTCTATAAGGGGAAAGATTTGGAGAGAGATTGCAAGTGTATTACACCCGATCGCCAATTGCTGTAAAACATAGCTTTATTGAGGAAATGAGTATGAACACACAACAATTACAAGATTTATCTGCCCAACCTAACGAGTCTGGTTTTACGATCATTGAGTCACTTGTAGCGATCCTCGTGGTTGCCGTTTTGCTGGTAGCGATCGCCCCTGTCTTAGTCATCTCAACTGCAACTCGTGTGCAAGCTAGACGGGTGGAATTGGCAACAGGAGCAGCCAAAGCCTTCATTGATGGTATCAATTCTAAAATCGTCTCAGACCCGACAATCACGGTTACATTAACTGCCGATCCAACTAGAAAGGTATCAACTTCAACCAGTGACTATTTAATGAGCAGTGTAGCAGCTCCCACCGCTGCAACCACTTTGTATTGCTTTAACAAAAATGGTAGCCTTGCGAATCCCGGCTGTAC
This sequence comes from Nostoc sp. C117, assembly GCF_043099735.1. Lineage (NCBI taxonomy): Bacteria > Bacillati > Cyanobacteriota > Cyanophyceae > Nostocales > Nostocaceae > Nostoc > Nostoc sp. C117. The sequence continues at coordinate 5,969,028 of NZ_CP170991.1, read as the reverse complement.
TAGCGATCTATTTTACATTCAGGCTATTCGCGCTGCTGTGACAGGTAGTGACCCTGATAGCGGTCAAGGCTATCGTTTGGGAATTCGGGTATATCGTTCAGATGCTGACTTTGGTACTCTAACCGCCGCTAGCAGTGGAACAAAAGCTGCCACAGCCACAGGGGGACTAGGCGATCGCAAAGCACCACTAGTAGAAATGACAACTGAAATTGTCAGGGGTCAAAGCTCCTACAACGCTTTGTGCGGAAGGCTTGGTGGTTGTCAATAAACATAATTAATCCAGCAAACATCAATGATTTTATGACTCAGTATCTGTCATTAAGGAGAAACTGTAGCAAGATGAATATATTGAGGTCGCTGTTAACTACTCAGCTAAAATCCTCTCAAAAGCAGACTAAAAATAGTGGCTTCACCCTGATTGAATTACTAGTGGGTATGGTCATTGCATTTCTAGTAATTACGCCGTTACTAGGTTTTATGGTCAGTGTTTTAAACACTGATGGACAGGAACAAGCTAAAGCCACTTCTGAGCAAGAAATTAAAGCAGCCCTTGACTATATGACTCGCGATCTCCAACAAGCAATATATATATATGATGCTACTGGAATTGCTTGTCTAAGCGGTACTGTTGATGCTAGTGCCGCTAACACTTGCCCAAATGCAAGTACAAATCAACTACCTAGCCCAACAGGTGGAGTTCCTGTGCTTGTCTTTTGGAAACGAGAATTAGTTAATCAAGCAATTACAATTACAGCCACTCAAAACGATGATACTTTTGTTTACTCATTAGTTGCCTACTATTTAATTAAAGACACAAATACTAACTGGTCTCAAGCTGCCCGCATCGCCAGATGGGAAATTAAAGATGGCGTTCCAAATAGTGCTGCTACAGTTACTTGCTCTGGATTTACTGCAACCGACAAATATCTCCCATGTCCAGATAAAGGTTTCAAACCATTTGACTTGTCACAAAAAGGCTTAACATTACAAGCAAAAATGAATAGTTGGACAGGAGGAGGGAGTTACGATCAAGTTCCCGTAGTTTTAGTTGATTTTATAGATCAAACAACAATAGCACAGGGAGCGCCAGCCACTGCTACATGCTCTACTAACTTTATTCAAGTTCCAGCAACTATTGTTAGATCGGGATTCTATACTTGTGTAAATTCAGTTAGCTTAAATAATAGAAGTGCTGTTGAGGTTTATTTAAGGGGTAATGCACAAGCTCGTTTAATACAAGATGAAACTCAAGTACGTTATGCCCAGAGCAAATCTAGTTATTTTCCGACTGCAAACATTAAAGTTCAAGGAAGCAGCTTTATCTTTACCAAATAGCTTACATTTTTGACCAAGATTAATAAAAGCAGGATAGTATGTCCAATATTATTAGTTTAAGACTATTAAATTATTTCCAGTTGCACAGCCGAACAAAAATAAAGCAGCAATATTTAGGAAATAGACGCCATAGCGATCGCTACAATCAACAAAATGACGGATTTACCCTGATAGAATTAAGTGTAGTGCTACTTTTAGTAGGAATTCTCGCAGCGATCGCAGCACCTGGTTGGCTTGCATTTCTAAATCGACAGCAATTGAATAAGGCTAATGATGCTGTTATCGCTGCACTACAAGACGCACAGCGCCAAGCTAGAGAGAAAAAACTTAGCTATAGTGTCAGTTTTCAGAAAAATAGCACAACTCAAAATGTAGAGGTTGCTATTTATCGTACCGATATTGGAATCAGCACATGGAAACCTTTAGGAACAGATGTGGGAGCAAATTCAGATAAATTACTGCTGGGCGCAAATCTTAGTAGTGAAAATACTGCTAATTCTACTGTTAATTCTCCTGTATCCTTCAGTTTAAGTACGCCAACAAAAATTACTTTTGACTATATGGGGACTTTACCAAACGCAAACTTTGGAACATTTACAACCCCTTTGACAGAAGCACCTGGGTTAAAAATAGCCGTAGCTATACCAACTGCTACAAATTCTACATCTGCTAGTAACATCAAGCGATGCGTCATTGTGAAAACTCTCTTAGGCTCAATGGTGACAGCGAGAGACTCCCAATGTAACTAATGTAGTTTTTATGGACTAAACTTATAAAAATACGAAATAATACTGAACATAAAACTGCACATTGATAGCAAAATTGAAATATCATATGCAGTTTTAATGTTTAATGTTTCATGTCTTTATTCAAGAGCTACTGATAAATTAGCCGTTGACTTAATATATAAAAAGCCTCCTAATCAAATATACCTTTCAGAAAATGACTGAAAACCTTGACTTTACTGTAGCTATCCCAACTTACAACGGTGAAAGTCGTTTACCTGAGCTACTAGAGCGACTGAAAAACCAACTTCGTACAGAAAATTTGTCTTGGGAAATTATAGTTGTAGATAATAACAGTACTGATAACACAGCTAAAGTTGTTGAAGCTTATCAAAAACAATGGCACTGTCCTTACCCTTTAAAGTATTGCTTTGAAGCTAAACAAGGTGCAGCTTATGCTCGAAAAAAGGGTGTGACAGAAGCTAAAGGTAAATTTATAGGTTTTCTAGACGATGATAACTACCCGATATCAAATTGGGTAGCCACAGCTTATGCTTTTGCTGAAAAATATCCCAAGGCTGGAGCTTATGGTAGCCAAATTCATCCTGATTGGGAAGTAAAACCACCAGAAAATTTTCAGCGAATTGCTCCATTTTTAGCAATTACAGAGCGAGGTAATTTACCACTATTGTATGAGGCAAAAAATAAATTGCTACCTCCTTCTGCTGGACTGGTTATACGTAAACAAGCGTGGTTAGAAAGTGTACCAGAAAAGTCTATTTTAAATGGTAGAGTTAAAGGTAATATGCTTACCAGTGAAGACTTAGAAATGTTATCTTACATCCAAAAAGCAGGATGGGAAATTTGGTATAACCCAGAAATGGAGATTTATCACAAAATACCAAGTTCCAGGTTACAAAAAGACTATTTAATTCCATTCTTTCGAGGGATTGGACTTAGCCGTTATGTAACTAGAATGGTAAATATACAACCTTGGTATAGACCATTTGCTTTTTTTGCTTATATGATAAATGATTTGCGTAAAATTGTTTTACACCTAATCAAATATCGAACTATGTTAAAAACTGATTTAGTTGCTGCTTGCGAAATGCAACTATTTTTAAGCAGCTTGGTTAGTCCTTTTTATCTTTGGAAAAATGGCTATTTAACTAAAAAATATAACTAGAATATTAATATTTTTATGGATAAGCACTTGCTGGAAAAATTAGATTTTACGGTAGCTATTCCTACATATAATGGAGCAAAACGTTTACCTAAAGTTTTAGATTTGCTACTCAATCAGACAGGAGTAGAAAATCTGAATTGGGAAATTATTATTATTGATAATAATAGTAAAGACGAGACAAGTAAAGTTACTGAGGATTACCAAAAAATCTACAATCAAAATTTTTTATTGAGGTACTTTCAGGAAACAAAACAGGGAATAGCCTTTGCAAGAATGCGGGCTATAAATGAAGCAAAGGGTGAGTTTATTGCCTTCATAGATGATGATAACCTACCGGCAAATGATTGGGTTTTTCAGTCTTATATTTTCGGAAAAGAACATCCTCAAGCTGGTGCTTGGAGTGGTCAAATTCATGGTGATTTTGAAGTAAATCCCCCAGAAAATTTTAAACAAATTGAAGCCTTTTTAGCTATTAGAGAACACGGACTAGAACCATATTTATTTGATGCAGAGAATTTAAGACTTCCTCCGGGTGCTGCCTTGGTTGTCCGTAAGCAAGCTTGGTGTGAAAGTGTTCCGGATGAATTGATTTTTAAAGGTAGACTGAGTCAATTGATGGTTGGTGGGGATGATACAGAAGCTTTGTTATACTTACACAAAGCAGGTTGGGAAATCTGGTATAATCCAGCCATGCATATCAATCATCAAATTCCATATTGGCGGTTAGAAAAAGATTACTTACTAGTACTAGCACGTGGTTGTGGCCTGTGTATTTTCCAGCTACGCTTGATCAATGCTAAAAATTGGCAAAAACCAATAGTTTTAGTTAAAACCATCTTGGGAAATTTACACCGATTATTAAAGCATCTCATTAAGTATCGAGGCCAATTAAAAACTAATTTAATCGCAATTTTTGAAATTAACTTTTACTTGGCTAGCATGATGAGTCCATTTTATTCTTTAAGATGGAAGTTAGACAAAATTTTACAAAATACAGCAAAATGACTAAATCGCCTTTAGAAGCAACAGTGATTTCTGTAATTATCCCAGCTTATAATAGTGAGAGAACAATTAAAGAAACTATTGAATCTGTTTTAGCTCAAACTTTTTCTAAGTTTGAATTGATTATAATAAATGATGGTTCAGAAGACTCAACTTTAGATATTATTACAGAAATTAAAGACTCACGAATAAAAGTATTTTCTTATGCCAATGCGGGGGGAAATGTTAGTCGTAATCGAGGGTTAAAGCTAGCAGTTGGAGAATTTGTTAGTTTCTTAGATGCAGACGATATTTGGACACCTGGTAAACTTAAATCTCAACTCAAGGCTCTGCAAGAAAATTTGACTGCGAAAGTCGCTTACAGTTGGACTGATTATATTGATGCGAATGGTAAATTCTTACTTTCAGGTAAGCGCATTAATCTAAATGGAAATATTTATGAAAGTTTATTGTTAAGTAACTTTCTAGAGAATGGCTCTAATCCCTTAATTTGTAGAGAAGCTTTAATTACATTAGGTGGCTTTGATGAATCTTTAACTGCGGCTCAGGATTGGGATATGTGGCTGCGATTAGCCTCTAAATTTGATTTTATATGTGTACCATCGGTACAAATATTATATCGAATGACTGCTAATTCAGTTTCTTCTAATCTTATCAGACAAGAAACAGCGTGTTTAAAAGTCCTTGAGAGAGCATATACAGAAAGACCTCCAGTACTTAACCAAGATTGGAATAAAAGTATTGCCAACTTATATAAATACCTCACCTGTAAAGCCCTACAAAAGCCTTTTACTCGCCGAAAAGGTTTAATAGCGTCTAGATTTCTATGGAAGTATTTTCTTAACGACTCTTCAAGGTTTCATAATATAAATTTTACTTTCAAACTGTTATTAAAAATTGTCATAATCTTGATATTGCCAGCTTTACTCCAGAATATTAGTAACCAGCGTGAACTAAAAAGCCAAGAAAGCGAAACATTGCTCAATAACTGGGTAGCTGAAAAAATATCAGAAACTAAAAATGAATACTCAGGTAGATTTACAATTTATAGATAATAGAGGAAATCTGTCGAATAATGCATCTACCAATGGTTTTACTCTGACAGAAACCTTAGTTGTGGTTGTATTAATTGGTATATTAGCTACAGTCGGAATAGCCAACTGGCTGGCTTTTGTAGATATTCGCCGTCTCAACACTGCCCAAAATGAGATTTACCAGGCGATGCGTCAAGCCCAAAAGCAAGCCACCAAGGAAAAATTAACTTGGCAAGCCAGTTTTCGTGAGGAAAATAACATTGTTCAATGGGCGATTCATCCTGAGACTGTAAACCCATCTAGCGCTAACTGGAATAATTTAGATCCTAATGTACGGTTAGATGCAGAAACGACATTACAAATTTCCAATGGCGTTAGGCAAATTAAATTTGACCACAGAGGTAATGTTCAGCAACCACCACTAGGACGGATTACACTATCTAGCAAGAATGCTGGTAAAGCTAAACGTTGTGTAATTGTTTCAACGATTTTAGGGGGAATGCGAACAGCAAAGGAGCATACTACAACGGAAAACAACAAGTATTGCTATTAATATATTTTTAGTTTATTAAATTAAGGTATTGCGTGCTGAACTTACCAGCAAGCTCAAAACAGCACTTGATTATTTTCACCCGCTATCCTGAACCAGGGAAGACAAAAACCCGACTGATACCTGTTTTAGGATCTGTTGGTGCTGCAAATCTTCAACGTCAAATGACTGAACACACAATATTGCAGGTTCAAGAATTGCAAAAGGTAATTGATATATCTGTGGAAGTGCGCTTTGCAGGTGGCGATTCGCAATTGATGCAAGAATGGTTGGGATTGGATTTGGTTTACCAGTCTCAAGGTGAAGGAGATTTAGGTTCGCGAATGACGCGATCGCTTTTCCAAGCTTTTCAATCTGGTGCAGAAAACGCAATTATCATCGGTACAGATTGTCCTGGAGTAAATACCCAGATTTTAGCAACAGCCTTTGATAAATCATACACCTTTGACCTCGTAATTGGCCCTGCTATGGATGGGGGATATTACTTAATTGGTTTGCGGCAACCCATCTCAGAGTTATTCGCTAATATCGAATGGGGAACTGCTCAAGTATTCCAGAAAACTGTGGAGATTGCTCAAAAGCTTAATTTATCACAGATTAACTTGCCCCCTTTAGCCGATATTGACCGACCCGAAGATCTGGCGATTTGGGAAAAAGTGACCAGATCCCCCACGTAATTCCAGGATTCTAGGATCTGACATCAAATGGCACTAAGTTAAGCATTGAGACTGACGCCCGAAAGCGAAGATATTTTTGAATGAGTTTTCTTGTGTCTCCCCTACCGTGTCCCCACATTGGCTTATCTTAGTGGCATTTCGATCTGAATCCATAACCCCGGATTAGTTTCGTATCTTCAAATACTAGGAATTTCCTGAAGACACTGGACATAACAAATGTTACTCTGGCCTAGTTGAAAACCAAGAGGCAGAGAGCCTTCACCATTATTGAATCTGCTTTGTGTTTCTACACAATAGTCACGGTCATGGGCACAATATTCAAGTAGCTTTATGAAAATCACTCGTATTCACCGCCAGTTTGAAAAACTATGGTTAACCGTTTTACTTCCGTGAGTACTGCCCTCACAGTTAAGGTAGTTGGAATAATCTGCATTTTGTCCTTTTTCATTGACTTCTTTATTCTCCTGTTGCCTTTTCAACCGACCGATCGAGGATGGCAAATCAGTTTGGCAACAGCACTAGTAGATCGGGGAATTGTTCCTTTGGTAGGCTTGGGGCTTTTGTTTGCTGGCTATTGGATTGATAGTGCTGATGCAGCAAGCGATCGCCCCCAAGGTATCGATTTAAGATTTCCGGCTTTGATTATCTCAAGTGTTTTAGGGTTGATGTTCTTGCTAATCTTTCCCCTGCACCTCAATAATGTGAATCAAGCCAAGACTCAAACAGTGAATCAAATCACCCAAGAAGCAGATCAGGCAGAAAATCAACTGAACAATCGGTTATCCCAATTGCAAGCACAACTGAATACCGATCAAGGAAAAGCTCAGCTAGAACAACTGCGGAGCCAAACCAAAGCTCAGTTTACAGAACTACTCAAAGACGATCAAAAATATAAGCAAGCCCTTGAAAGCTCTCAAATTCCGCCAAATATCAAAGAGTTGCTGAAGAAGGCGAAAACTAATCCTCAAGAACTTGACAAAGCGATCGAACAACAAACAGATCTTCAAACACTGAAAAATCAACAATTGAGCCAACTCCGCCAGCGTAGAGATGACGCTGTAAAACAAGCTAAAGATAATGCTTGGAAATCGGGACTGCGAATTGGTATTAGTAGTTTGCTGCTGTCTATTGGCTACATCATCATCGGCTGGACAGGTTTAAGAGGTATGGGTGCTGTACAAGGTGGTAAACCTAGAGCTGCTGCACGCTAATCCCTGTAGGAGTGGGGAGTGGGGAGTGAGGGGACAAGGGAAAATAAGCCTTGAATCTTGACTCTTGACTCCTAACTCTTGACTCCTCACTCTTAACTTTTAACTATAAAACTTAGAGAATGTTCTCAATTTACATACTGACATATAACGAAGAGGTAGATATTGCTGCTTGTATAGAATCGGCGATGCTATCAGATGACATCATTGTTGTAGACTCATGCAGTAGCGATCGCACTGTGGAAATCGCCAATCGCTATCCTATCCGCGTCGTCCAACACCCTTTTGAAAGCCACGGACGCCAACGCACTTGGATGTTAGAGTCTATTCTCCCCAAATACGAATGGGTTTACATTCTCGAAGCCGATGAAAGGATGACACCGGAACTGTTCGCCGAATGCGAAAAGGCAAGTCAGAATCCAAATTACATTGGCTACTATGTGGCTGAACGCGTCATATTTCTGAATCATTGGATTCGTTACAGCACACAATATCCCCGTTACCAAATGCGCTTGTTTCGTCATGGTAAAGTTTGGTTTACTGACTATGGTCATACAGAACGAGAAGTATGTGACGGCGCAACTAGCTTTTTAAAGGAAACATACCCCCACTACACTTGTAGCAAAGGCTTAAGTCGCTGGATTGAAAAACATAACCGTTATTCCACAGATGAAGCTCAAGAAACTCTATATCAGTTAGAACAAGGAAAGGTAAATTGGGGAGATTTATTCTTTGGCAAGTCGGAAGTTGAAAGACGCCGCGCCCTGAAAGATTTGTCTTTGCGTCTACCTGCTAGACCGTTGCTACGCTTTGTATATATGTATTTTCTCTTGGGCGGCTGCTTGGACGGGCACGCCGGTCTTGCTTGGTGTACATTGCAGGCATTTTATGAATACCTAATTTTGCTCAAAGTTTGGGAAATGAAGTACGTACCAAAGCCTAACTTAGATGCAACAGCAACTCTGGAACCGGAAAGTACGCAACAGTTACAGTGCGCGACTTCAGAAACTACACACGCTGATGTTGTCTAAAGTCTCAAGTTGGTGCAATGCGATCGCAGGGATTGGAATTTACAAGCTAATAGTCATTGAAACAGAGGGTAGCACAGATAGCTGTGCTACCCTCGGTCTGTTTGATTTATAATAAATTAATATTTCTACGGGGCTTTTTCAGAAAAGCGCTTTGTGAATATGTGAATAATTTCTCAGATAAAATAATTATTGAGCTTATCTAGTGGTGCTTTCAGAATCATCAGCAGCTTTTAATTGAACGCGGTAGATTAGTAGTAACTAAGAATGTTGTAACAATCCTTTACAAGTCTTATCCAGAAAAGTAACATACTTGAAATGTAAGCAACCGCCATTCGGTTGGTAAATGTCTATGTGTATGCTTGTAGGAAAATAGCTTAAAACAGGAGAATCGAGGCTTGGTAATCGATCGCCTAAAACAGGACTTCAAAAACGACCTGATTGCTGGTTTATTGGTTGTAATTCCCCTAGCAACCACTATCTGGCTCACAATTACCATTGCTACTTGGGTAATTAACTTCCTCACCCAAATCCCCAAACAACTGAATCCCTTTGATGGGTTGCACCCAATACTAGTAAATGTACTGAATCTAATAGTAGGACTGACTGTACCATTACTGAGTATTCTATTGATTGGCTTAATGGCTCGGAATATTGCCGGGCGTTGGTTGCTAGATTTTGGTGAACGGTTATTACAAGCAATTCCTTTAGCTGGTCAGGTATATAAAACCCTCAAGCAGCTTTTAGAAACAATACTAAAAGATTCTAATGGCAAGTTTCGGCGTGTAATTTTGGTAGAGTATCCCCGCCGAGGAATTTGGGCGATCGCTTTTGTCACTGGTGCAATCAGCGGTGATATCCAAGCCCAGATGTCTCGCCCCATGCTGAGTGTTTTTATCCCCACTACCCCAAATCCTACTACTGGATGGTACGCAGCTGTCCCAGAAGATGAGGTGGTGAACCTTTCCATGTCAATTGAAGACGCTTTTAAAATAGTTGTGTCAGGTGGAATTGTTGCCCCTAATACACCTTTGGTTTTCCCCAAAGAGTCTACATTGGAAATGAAACACGACGAGATCAAACATCAAGTTATTCACATGGAAGAAACCTAAACTCTATTTGGCAAAGTCACAAGCAAATGCGTAACCTTGTTGTTGGACTGTGCCAAAATTGATAGACTTATAAGTTTGTCCTGCCTAGTTAATCAATTTTCGTACAATTAACCTTCAATATTTATGCAACCTCGTAAACCCCAGCAAATTGCTCGTGAATTGGCGCTTTTAAGTCTTAGTCAATTGCCAGTCAACCCAAAGAAATTAGATAAATTGCAAGATGAGCAACTAGTCTCAAAGTTAGTGCTAGGTGCAGTACGCACTCTCACCTCAGAAGTGCAAGATACTCTTAATAATGCCGCAGGTGAACTGCAACGCAGTAACGATCGCCTTTTAAGTAGCCAAACTCGCGCCTCCGACCTGAATACAGCTAGAACAATGCTTCAAGAGGCGATCGCATCTACCCAAACAGCAATCAATCAGTTGGGTACCGCTGTTGATTTTCCAGAATTAATTCAGCTAGCTAATCAGGATAAGGGAGTCCGCAATTATGCCAAAGATCTGGTAATTACAGTCAACGAAAATCGACAAATTATAGATGAACTCATATCTAGTGCCTTAGTAGATTGGCAAGTAAACCGCCTCGCCCAAATTGACCGAGATATTCTGCAAATCGCTGTAGCAGAAATGAAATTCTTAGGAGTCCCAGACAGCATTGCCATCAACGAAGCAGTAGAACTAGCTAAACGGTACAGTGGAGACGAAGGTCATCGGTTTATTAACGGTGTTCTGCGCCGAGTTAGTGACCAGCAAAAAAGTGCATAGGTAGATTTATATTTGCTCTCCAAGATGAGGCAGTGGGGGAGATGAGGAGATAAGGAGATAAACAAAACTCCTAACTCTTAACTCAGCACTCAGCAAGGGCTAAACGCCCCGCTATCCATGTACAGCACTCAGTACTCAGCACTCCTAATGCCCAATACCAAAACTTAAATTAAACTCATAACTTATAACTTTCATAACAACTAATACTGCTGCAATGGTTTTTAATTGGTTCCGCCGTCAACATAACGATTCCTCTGATACCCCCTCTGACAAGAAGCAGGAAGAAACTCCTTCTGTACAAGAACCGCAACCAGAGTCAGCCGAAAGTTCATCAGAGTCAACGGCAGACTTATTGGCGTTTGCTAAAGCTGCTTACAAAAATATTCAACAAAAACAACAATCTCAAGTAGTAGAAACTCCGCCTGATTCAGCAGATGTCCTAGTCTTATCAGAATCATCAGAAATCACTGAAACGGCAACTTCTGAAATAGAAATTATCCAAACAGATGTAATTGACGAACCTGTTGTCACAACCCTAGAAACAATACAGCCAGAAATTACCCAAACAGCGACTGAAGAATTTACTGTCAAAGATGAAGAAACTACAGAAGATTCTTCAGTAGCAGCAATTACTATCTCAGAACCAACGGCGAATGAAGTTGAGACAACACCAGTCGAACCACTAGCTACGCCAGAGACAACACAGCCAACATTACCATCGTTTTTAGAACGCGCAGCGGCGGAACGACAAGCAAAGCTCGAGCAACTCATAGCCACAGCTATTGAAGTTCCAGAACCAGAGGTAGTACAGATACCAGAGGAAATCTCCGGACTAGTATTTGATGATGGCTTTGTTTGGTCTGCCGAAGTCTTAGCAGCCCAAGGTAGGCATCCGGAAGACGTTTCTCTTGAAGAAATTACCTGGCTGAAAAAGCTCCGACAAGGGTTAGACAAAACCCGACGTAGCATTCTCAACCAACTCAAAGCGATCGTTGGTCAAGGACCGCTTAACCAAGCTGCTGTGTCAGAAATTGAGGCATTACTCCTACAAGCTGATGTGGGTGTTGAAGCTACAGACTTGATTATCAATGCCCTCCAGAAAAAACTGCTGCAAGAAGTCACTCCACCAGAAGAAGCGATCGCTTACCTGAAAAAAATTCTCCGGGATATGCTGGATGCGCCAAGCAAAACATCCCATCAATCTACTTTTACCCCAGAAAAAGAAACCTTAAATATTTGGTTAATCACTGGGGTGAATGGTGCTGGTAAAACCACCACCATCGGCAAAATTGCTCACCTGGGGCAAAAATCTGGTTATAAATGCTTGATTGGGGCAGCAGACACCTTCCGCGCCGCTGCTGTGGAACAAGTTAAGGTTTGGGGAAGTAGAAGTGGAGTGGAAGTAATTGCTAATCCTGGAAAAAATACAGATCCAGCAGCAGTTGTATTTGATGCGATCGCTGCCGCCCAAGCTCGTCAAACAGAATTACTTCTGGTAGACACTGCTGGACGACTGCAAAACAAGAAAAATTTAATGGACGAACTGAGTAAAATCCGGCGAATTATCGACAAAAAAGCCCCAAATGCAAAAGTAGAATCATTGTTGGTTCTAGATGCCACTTTAGGTCAAAATGGATTGCGGCAAGCTGAAGTTTTTTCCCAAGCGGCTCAACTGAGTGGTGTTGTTTTAACTAAGCTCGATGGTACAGCCAAAGGTGGCGTTGCCCTTGCTGTTGTCCAGCAACTAGGCTTACCTATTCGGTTTATTGGTGCAGGTGAAGGAATTGAAGACCTACGACCCTTTTCTAGCTACGAGTTTGTAGAAGCGCTCTTGAGTGGGTGAAGAAGGAAGCCAGAAGGCAGAAGGTTGCAATCAGTGTAGGTCTGAAGCGTAACTGATTCCAGGACACCAAATCAGAGATTTTGAGTGGAGCTTAAACCCCTACTTTGCAATGATTTCTGGCAGAAGGCAGATAGCGCAGCCTAAAGCCTTCTCTACAAGAGGTTATGCCAATACTTAGAGCGAGTCTGCATACTTCTTTGGAGAAGCAAGCTACGCGCAGTGTCTCGTAGAGAGCATCAGGCAGTATTCCTTCTGCCTTGCTTGCTAATACTGCCACCGTTACCGTAGCCGGTCATCAGCATCAGAACTTCGGGAGAAGCTCCCATACCATTTCACGAAATTATTGATACAAATAAATCACTATTCTTGCTCCCCCTGCCTCCTCTGCAAGAATCTCTATCAATCTGAAAGTGAAACGGTATTATACGGAGATGGGAACAATTTTAAACTCCACAAAGTTGCCTACCTGTACTGGTTAAAAAAACTGGGGTTAAAAATTTTGCTTGACAAATTGATAAATTTAGGGATAACTGAATCTGGTATCATCACTTGAATTAACTAGAAAACAAAATACTGGAAACAGCTTAAGTCCAAAAATCATGGATTAGTGTAAGTAAAATGCTTCAACACTCCCCAGTGTATTCTCGGTTCCTACTTCCGAAAGTATCTATAAATATTTTCTGTAGGAAATCTAGAAATTTTAAGCGTTTGGTCATTAGTCACTGGTCTAAATAAATGACCAAGGACAACTGATAAAAAACAAAGGACATGTTACTTCTGGTCAAACACTTACTCCAAAGGCCTGATAAATTATTCTTTTATGAAAGTATTTTTATGACTTTAGAGATATGCTTTGAGAATTAAGTTAGGAAAAAACGAAAAATTTTCGGAAATATCACTCAGACTAGTGATTTTAACAGGTTGGATTTGGATTAAAAATACATGATTTGAAGTTACTAATATTCAATTGGGAATGAAATAAGCAAATAAAATACTCATAAAAGTTACCTGTTACGTCTTTATACTCTTGCTAAAGTGACAACTCTTGTCTAAATATGGTTTAGCAATGCCAAGACTAAAAGATTTATAACTAATCTCAAACCTACCAATATTAAAGTGTAATAGTACCTGTGCCTGTGTCTCAACTGCCCTCTCAACCCACTGACAACAATAGTAGTACCACGACTGATGTCACGCCAGTCGTGGCACTAAAAGAACTCGTAGCAAGGTTGCACCGGGAACAGAACAAAATTCAAGATTTACTAAGTTCTTTAGGATTCGCCCTCAGAAGTTTCAATAATTTGAATCAGTTTTTGGAGCTAATCCCGCTGATGGCAACAAGAGTAACAGATGCGGATGGCAGTGCCCTATTTCTCTACAAACCCAATGGTCAAGTCAGGTTAGAGCAACTACATTGGCAAGATAGTCGCCAGCGTAAGGATATCCGCAAAGCGCTAGAAATAGCTAGCAGTCAAATTACACTTATGCCCAATAGTGCCCCTCTCGCAAATGCTACGGGGATTTTGGATGACCAAATGCATCGCTATTTGGGACCAGATGTGCAAATCTTTGGTACGGCAATTTTGGTCAAGCATACAGAACGGGGTTGGCTATATGTTTTGAGCCGCGATCCTGAATATAGTTGGACAGAAACTAGGCAAAAGTTAGTTAGGTTAGTGGCAGACCAAACAGCAGTCGCCATCGAAAATGATGAACTAGCTGTAGAACTGAGAAAAAAAGAACGTTTAGATCAAGAACTAGAAATTGGCGCAGAAATTCAACGGCGACTCCTACCACGCCAATGCCCTATAATACCTGGTGCGGTACTTGCTGCACGCTGTAAACCAGCCAATAGGGTAGGTGGAGACTATTACGATTTTATCGCCACCAATAACAATCAGATTCAGCTAAACACTAAAAGCAGTGCGGGAAGTGGCCGCTGGGGTTTGGTGATTGGAGATGTGATGGGCAAAGGTGTTCCTGCTGGGCTGATTATGACAATGATGCGAGGAATGCTAAGGGGAGAAGTCTTACACGGTAATTCTCCAGCCGGAATTCTGCAAAACTTAAATCGAGTTATGTATGCAGATTTGGAAAATTCCCATCGTTTTGTGACGTTATTTTACTCAGAATATAATCCCTATAACCGCATTTTGTCTTATAGCAATGCAGCACATAATCCTCCTTTGTGGTGGCACGCAGCTACAAAAACTGTCAGCCGTTTAGATACTTTAGGAATGCTAATCGGTTTGGATGCTAACAGTCAATATGAAGATGCCCAGGTACAATTAGAATCTGGGGATACAATTATTTACTATACAGATGGTTTGACTGATGCTGCTGCTGCTAGCGGCGATCGCTTCGACGAAGAAAACTTTATAGCTGACTTCAATACAGCTTGTAAGTACTGCAATGGCCCACAAGAAATAGTCGATTATTTATTTGACCAAGTTCAGCAATTTATCGGTGCTGATAAGCAAAATACTGATGATATGACACTAGTTGTTCTGCAAATTCTCTAGTTATTTATCATTGGCCATTTGCAAATGAATACTCCCTTATAGCCATCTTTGAAAAAAGCTATTCAACCCTCAAAAATCTTCATCATCGACAAAAAATTCGGCATCGTCTTCCAATCGAGAATTACTCTGCCCAGAACCAGCTAAGCCCCAAAGGGGTTGCAGCAGTGCCATACCAATTAACCCTAGACAAGCACTAAAAGCTAAAACTAAACCTGCTGGTATTTGTATTGATTGGAATGTTAAGAATTTTAACGATACTGGTGTGGCATTTTGAACTGAAATAATGGCGATCGCCACTACCCAAAGAGCTACAACTAAAGTTGTCAAAAAAGGAGCTAAGGTTTTCATATTTTGGTAAAACTTAGAAGTTAGGAGTTAAAAGTTAAGAATTATTAACTTTTAGCTCCTAACTCTGACTAATTAAACTGCTAGCATCTCTAGCTTAGCAATGGCACTCTCTAACTCTTGGGCAATTTTGGTAAGTTTTTCCGGAGTGTTGGTTTCTAGGTAGACACGCACCAAGGGTTCTGTACCGGAAGGACGCAGTAACACCCAGCTACCTTCTTCTAAATACAGCTTAATGCCATCTTTACGCCCGACTTCCTTGACTTTAATTCCTGCTACCTCTGTGGGTGGATTTTTGGTGAAGGAGTCGATAACAGCGGTTTTGTGAGACTCTGTGAGGTGCAAGTCTATGCGGTTGTTGTAAAGCGGACCATCAGCTTCGGCGATCGCTTCTGCCACTAGCTGACTCAGAGGTTTACCTGCGTAGGCGATCGCTTCTGCCACTAGCATATCGGCTAAAATCCCGTCTTTCTCGGGAATATGCCCAATTATACTTAATCCGCCTGATTCTTCTCCACCAATCAGTACGGTAGTTTCCCGCATTTTTTCACCAATGTATTTAAAACCCACTGGTGTTTCATAAATTTGCAACCCATTTTTAGCCGCGAAATTATCCAGGAGGTGGGTTGTAGCTACAGTACGAACTATGGCGCCAGTTTTATCTTTATTTTTAATTAAATGACGTGCTAGAACTAACAACACAGTATTGGGAGTGAGGACGGTTCCTTGTTCATCAACAATACCAAAGCGATCGCTATCTCCATCCGTCGCCAAACCCAAATCAGCGCGATCGCGGACGACTGCTTCCACTAACTCAACTAATTGTTCTCCTTTTGGTTCTGGCATCCCACCGCCAAATAATACATCTCTCCAGTCGTGGAAACTTTCTAACTCAACGCCACTATGTTGCAAAACTTCATCTAAATAACCGCGAGAGGTAGAATATAAAGCATCATATTTTATCTTTAAATTAGCACTTCTAATTCGTTGTATATCAAGCAGCGTATAGATAAATTGCAAGTAATCTAGTTTCGGATCGAAAATAGAAATTAAATCACGTCGGCTATTGCTCGGGATTTCATCCGATGAACTTTCTATATTTGCCACAATAGTATCAGTAATCTCTGGAGTGGCAGGTCCAGCATAATCAGGGATATATTTAATTCCACAGTATCGTGCTGGATTATGGCTAGCAGTAAACATCAACGCTCCTGCGGAATTTAGGTAACGGGCGTTGTAGGCAATTACTGGTGTAGGGCAATCCCGATCGGTAATTCTCACAGTCCAACCTAAGTCTGCCAGAACTTGGGCGGCTGTTCGGGCAAACTGGTCAGCTAAAAACCTAGTATCGTAGGCAATAAGTACTGGTCTGTCTTTTGTGTAGGCTGTTTCCAGGTAACTGGCGATCGCCCTTGTAACTTTCCGTACATTGGGGAAAGTAAAGTCATCGGCAATAACGCCTCGCCATCCATCAGTACCAAATTTTATTTTGCTGGAATTGCTACTAGCGCTCATTTTTGCCACTTGCTCCCGTACATTATCAGTACTATTAAAAGCTTCCCGCAAAGCGTGTGTAGCAGCAAGTATCCTCCGAAGCTCTGTTCGGTGGAAACTGACGAACTAAGTTCTTCCCACCGTACTTTCTCTCACTGTTTCTGAGCAATGTCAACCCCCGATCGACCTTTTGCCAGTTATCACCTTTGGTCTTTAGTTGCCCCGGCGTTAGGGCAAGAGCGCTGGCATTGCCAGATGAGACGGGGGTTTATCAAAGCGCGGCAACACGAATCACAAGTCAAAGCATTGTTAGCGAAAGCCACTGCACCCCAACGGATTGGAATACTTGCCCAAAAAGGTGTTTATGAGTTTCATAATCACAGACATCTTTTAAAGCAATCAGATGGGGTAGAAAAAGTTGCACAGCTACTGAAATTAGGCAACTCAAGCGAGCAAGTCCGGCAACGCGTGCTGGAAATTTTGAAAAAATATCATGACGATCCGTTGCTTTTGGATAAAAATATTATCCAATTAACACCGGGGGATGAAGGCTTTCCGAAACCGATTGTCATTGAACAAGAGGATTATTGCTTTCGGTTGTATGCGGCGATGGACTGCGTTTTCATTGAGAGCGATCGCACTTTACATATTTTAGATTTCAAAACTGGTAAATCTGCTTTTGACCGACGACAGGCTTTAGTATATTTGCTAGCTGCTCGTTATCTTTACCCTGGAAGGGAAGCTGTCGCATCATTTTATAATCTAGAAATTTGTAAAAAATCTGAATTAATTAGCATTAACAACAGTGAATTAGAATCTTTAAAATTTGAGTTAGCTAATATTGCCCACCAGCACCAGCAAGATTTACAAAAATATCAGGAAGAAACTAGTAATTTTAGTAAAATATTTCCTCCTAATCCTGGCTCTCACTGTCGCTTTTGCCCATTTAATTCCATCTGTGATTTTGCCGATTTTAAGCAGCATCAATCATATCCACTACCCAGTTTACGAGTGAATAGCTAACTGAAAGACCAAAAATAATCTAAATGATTTGCTAAATTATCTCTGTGTCCTATAAATTGGTCTGACCTGACGGTAGATATTTAATAAGTCCAGAAACTTGTTCCCATCAAAATTTATTGGATCAACTTTTTTACCAGAACGATCTACTTGTTTGTGGGTAGTAATGCGATAGTCAGGAACTTGACTTTGAGCAATTAACCAAGCAAGAGAATGATATTGAGGTTCTGTGTAACCGCTATGAGTTGCTTGGCTGTCACTGTTATAACTATCTGCTGGTGTTTCTAAAGAAACATGATAAGCAAAATTATTCACAGATGGAGGCAAATTTGGATTAGTCTGTACAGTTTCCAACCCATCAGGACTATCAAATACTGAGTGAGCTGCACCAAAAGCTCGCTTTTCTGGCGGTACTAGATAAACTACCGTTCCATCTAGTTTGATTAAAGCATGATAACTTGCTTGGACACTTTCATCTTTATGAGCTACTTGAAAAAAGTTAATCGCGCTAGAAGCAGAATAACCAGTTTCATGGAGAACGACTATTGGTTGGTTGTTGACAGGTCTACCATTAACGTCTGTGGTATATCGTTCTCCATAGTTACTTGGATCAATTGAGACAACTTGATAATGAGGTCTGTAACGTGCAAAAGCTTGAGTGGTAACGTACCTTGATACAGGCTGAGGCTGATGCGTCTTGACTGGTGACTTAACAACAACTTGAGGTTTTTTTTCTGGGTATTTAGCTGATTGGAATTGCGCTTGTGGATATTGAGTCCAGGGTGTAACCTCAGCTTTTGATGTATTAGATGTATTGAATGTATTAAATGTAGTTGTATTATTTTGTAATTGTGTCCCTCGTCCAATTAGCAGCACTATAATTAGAGCGGCGAACATCAGCGAAATGAACATTACTCTAGTCGCCCAGTCTGTAAACCTCATTTTTTTATACTCGTAAAACGGTAGATATAACTTATAAGTAGAAGGCAGACGCTTCTACCGCCTATGGTATCCAAAGAAGAATCGTTATGATACCTTAATTTTAGTGAAAAATACGTTACTAGTATATCTAATGCTAAGTAATTGTTTGAGACAGTTTCTCTGTCTGTTGTTGAAAAAATCTCAGCGGAGTATAAGACACTATAAGTTTGGAATGATGCTGTACTTTCTGGGCTAACATACCTAGGTGTATTTCAAAAATCAAATACTAGCGCTACACGATCAAAATGATAGTGCTGTTATTTTCACTATTTTTCGGGGAATCCTGTAGTTGTATACCCGCTACATTTGTCACTCGATCAAATTAAGTAGGCATTGTTTATGCAACTCATCACATCCTTAGATATTAGGAACTCAGAATATTTATCAAAAAATCGGCTTATTAGTTACCACCACCAGCTGCGTCTAATTTTTGCGCTGGGTAATCAGGTAAAAAATGTTTTGGAAATTGGGATTTTTAATTCGCTCTTAACAGATTTGTTAAAGAATAATGGATACAACGTCAGCACGGCTGATGTTGACCCCAATCTGAAGCCAGATATGCTTTTGGATCTCACCACGGATTTTTCTTTGCCAAAAGATAAATTTGATGCGATCGTCCTGTTTCAAGTGCTAGAACACTTCCCTTACGAACAGTCAGAACAAGCATTAAAAAAACTTGCCATTGCAACAAACAAATTTTTGGTGATTTCGATTCCTTATTGCACCCAGTACTTGTCATTGCAAATCAAAACTTCCTTCTCCGGTAGACCAAGGCATTTATTACTTAATGTGCCAAAATTCTGGAGTACAACGCCAGTATGTGATGAGCATTATTGGGAAATGGGTCTGAAAAAATATCCTAAAGAGCGGATTTTAAATTCCGTTGCCAATGCTGGGTTAAGTGTCAAACAAGAATTTATCGATCCTACTTATCCATACCACTATTTTTTGGTGTTAGAAAAAAATCATAAAAATACTTAGGCAGTAGTCTCTGGGGAGTGGATAGAGACGGGATTAAGGTGTCTCTACTGAGTGGGTGAGATGTGGTTCGACAACTCTTGGAGACGCTACGCGTAGCTTGCTTCCACGAAGTGCTACACTCACCAACCGGGAGATGAGGGAGTAGGGAAATCCGAATCATCAAATGGGGGCAAACAATGATCGAAAAAGAAGCGATCGCCTAAGCTATGCTTTTAAAATCCTAATTGGTATCATGCTCTCCTATGTTCTCCGGGTTTATCCCTGAAAGCACAGGTCTGGGCTATATCAGCTACTACGATCATTTCAGATACTAACATCAAAGATTACCAATCATGTTAGAACAAGGCACTATCAGTATTCATACTGAGAATATTTTCCCGATCATTAAGAAGTCGCTCTACTCAGATCACCAAATCTTTTTGCGGGAACTGGTATCCAACGCTGTAGACGCCATCCAAAAGCTGAAAATGGTATCCCGCGCCGGAGATTACGCTGGAGAAATAGGCGAACCAGAAATTGAAATTGCCATTGACAAAGATAAGAAGACCCTATCTATTTCCGATAACGGTATCGGGATGAGCGCCGAAGAAGTTAAGAAATATATCAATCAGGTTGCCTTCTCTAGTGCTGAAGAATTTATTCACAAGTATCAAGGCAAATCAGATCAACCGATTATCGGTCATTTTGGTCTTGGCTTCTACTCTTCCTTCATGGTGGCGCAGAAGGTAGAGATTGATACGCTATCGTACCAAGAAGGGACACAGGCGGTTCACTGGACTTGTGATGGTTCCCCAGCCTTCACCCTAGAAGAGTCATCCCGAACAACTCGTGGTACAACTATTACTCTGACGCTGCAAGGAGAAGAAGAAGAATTTCTCGAAGCAGCACGGATTAAGAATCTTGTCAAGACTTACTGCGACTTCATGCCAGTACCGATTAAGCTGGATGGTGAAGTATTAAATAGGCAAAAAGCACCGTGGCGAGAGTCTCCGAGTAATCTCACTCAAGAAGATTATTTAGAGTTTTACCGCTACCTGTATCCTTTTCAAGAAGAGCCACTGTTGTGGGTACATCTAAATACTGACTATCCCTTTATCATCAACGGGATTTTGTATTTTCCCAAAATGAGGCCGGATGTCGATGTTACCAAAGGACAAATCAAGCTATTCTGCAATCAAGTTTTTGTTAGCGACAACTGCGAAGAAATTATCCCGCAATTTTTGATGCCGATGCGCGGTGTGATTGATAGTGCTGATATTCCTTTGAATGTATCGCGTAGTGCATTGCAAGGCGATCGCACCGTGAAACGCATTGGTGACTACATTGCCAAAAAAGTAGGCGATCGCCTCAAAGAGCTTTTCCGCGACAACCGCGAACAATACACTGGTGTTTGGAAAGACCTCGGTACTTTTGTCAAATTTGGCGCTCTCAACGATGAAAAATTCAAAAAACAAATCGAAGATATCATCATTTTCCGTAGCACCGCCAAGCTGACAGAAAAACCTGCTGCCGAAACTCCAGCCGTTGAGGTACAGTCTGCTGAAGGAGATGCTTGGCAAGATGTCACTCCTGCTTCAGCCAGTTCTGAAAATTCAGCACCCACTAGTCCCTATACGACGCTGAAAGAATACTTAGAACGTAACAAAGAACGCAACGAAAATCGGGTGTTCTACAGCACTGATGAAGCAACCCAAGCTACATACATAGAACTGCACAAAAATCAAGGCTTGGAAGTCCTATTTATGGACTCCTTCATTGATACGCACTTCATTAACTTCTTAGAGCGGGAATATCAGGATGTCAAGTTTACGCGGGTAGACTCCGATTTAGATAATACCCTGCTCGAACAAGACAAAGCGACGGAAATTGTCGATCCCAAGACGAATAAAACTCGGAGTGAGACGATCAAAGAGTTATTTGAGAAATCCCTCAACAAACCGAAACTCAACATCCGTACCGAAGCTTTGAAATCAGACGATCCTCAAGGAACACCACCTGCGATCGTACTTTTACCAGAGATTCTGCGGCGGATGCGGGAAATGAACGCCATGATGATGCAGCAGCAGACAGTAGAGTTTCCCGAAGATCACATTTTGGTAGTGAATACTGCCCATCCACTGATTCAAAATCTGGCGAATCTTAACCAGGGTAGTATCATTCAAGGTGATGGTCAATCGTCTACAGATCAGTTAGTGAACTTGATTTGCCAACACGTCTACGATTTAGCCCTGATGTCTCAGAAAGGATTTGACGCTGATGGGATGAAATCGTTTGTAGAGCGATCGAATGAAGTACTTACCAAATTGACGGAACAAGCTGGTAAATAGTGCTGAGTTAGGAGTTGGGAGTTAGGAGTTTTGTTTATCTTCTTGTCGCCCGCCCCTTTGCCCCTTATCTCCCCACTTCTGCTGCCTAAGTCCTAAAATGGAAAGGCTGTATTAAAATAAGAAACTGGAAATAATTCCTATGTCCCGTCGCTGTGAACTAACTGGTAAGAAGGCAAATAACGCTTTTGCGGTTTCCCACTCTCACCGCCGTACTAAACGCCTTCAGCACGCTAATCTGCAAGTCAAGCGTGTTTGGTGGGAAAGTGGAAATCGCTGGGTTAAATTAAAGCTGTGTACTAAAGCAATCAAATCCCTAGAAACCAAAGGGTTGGAAGCAATGGCCAAAGAAGCTGGTATTAACCTGAATCATTACTAAATCAGGTGTATTTCTAAACTGAGACTTTCAGAACGTCTATTAGCTAGGTAACGCACTATTCCAATTCTGAAAATCAAAAGACTAAAGATTCCCGATTTCCATTTAAGAAATCGGGAATCTTGTTGTTAATATTTATATTTTTGGATGAAACACCAAAAATCTTCCAACCTAATCCCTTTACTTGAGAAAAAATTGTTATTTATACTCTGTTTTTAGCGAATACCGAGATAAAATAGCCTTTATCTTCAAGTTACTAACTTTCAGTATCGCCTCTACTAATTCTTGCTGTTCTGGTAGCAAATTCAGTGTTTTTATACCTTGATTAATATCGTTACCAGCGCGGAGATTGTGAGTAAGTCGAGCGCGTTGCCATGAGTTTAACACCGCCTGGATTTCCTTATTTCTTCTCTGACGCACACCTTGGAGTTGTTGGCTTTGTAAAGGAGTCAAGTTATTCTCTGAAAATGAGATCGAGTCGCTCGTGGGTTTTACAGCTTGGGCAACAATGATACTAGAAGTAATATTGAGTTGAACGGGTGCAGCTAAAGCAATTCCCGGCATGAAGAGAACAAGGGCAAGAATATTAATTAACACAAAAAGCCGTTTTGTCAAGTGAATTGCCATATTAATAAATGCCTACATCTAAATTTAATGCTCAGATATAGTTAAACAATTTTCAAGTCTTAACTTTTAAATCTTGGATTGCTGGTAGTCTGACATAGACCCGACGCTGCTCTCGAGTACAGCGTGGGGTATTCCAACCTCTTTGTTATCACTTATGACCATTACGCCTGATGTGAATTAAAAACGCCTCTTTCCTCATAAGGGTTTCAAGACTTGTTAAAAATCCTATTTTTGGAACGATAGACGAAATTAGCAGGATTTCCACACTCAATTCACATTAGACGTAAATTATGAATTACTATCAGTTCTTCTCATTCTGTTAATTTCCCGTTGTAATTCTTCAACTTGACGGCGCAAAGCTTCTGCTTCATTTTCAGAAGATTCTGCTGAAACATTTACGGCTCCAGAAGCAGGCGATCGCTGATAATTTCCTTGGCGAATTTGTTGATATTCTTCCGATACTGCCCACGCACGTAAGTAATGTAAGCGTTCCACTGGGAAAGGATGGCTCAAGATCATACCCTGACCGCCATTGTAGATTAAGAATTTATAGATCTGATTTAGTCCATCCTCATCAAGTGCCTGATAATTTTCTGACTGCTTGATAAATTCTTGTAAACTACATTCATTGGCATATTTCTTGCTACCTCCAGAGAGTTTCATCATCGTTGACATCACGGGATTTAAGTCATCCATCACTAATAATGCAGCCCGATCTGACGATAACTCAGCTTTACGCCGCCACTCGAAAAAGGCGAAAATCAAACCTTGAGTGACAATATTACCAATGCCAAAGGTTAATTCTCCTAAGACAGAAGCAGCACTCATCACCCATATCGCCATTTGAATTAAAATAGTATGACCACATTTAATATGCCCCAGTTCATGCGCTAGCACCGCCCGAATCTCGGCTTCGTCTAGTAACTCTAGTATCCCTGTATTTATGACTATGTAAGGATTCTCTTGCCCTAAAGCATAGGCATTTGCTTCGGGATTTTGCGAGACAAACAGTGCTGGTTCTGGGTAAATATCCAAATCCCGGACGCATTCGCGAAACATCTGGTAAATAGTGGAATATTGACGCGGCCCGACTTGGATGGTGTTACCCATTAGATAGACTAACTGAGGGCGTTCGTAGATAAATTCCACAAATTTACGAGCGATTAAATCAAATCCCGGTAAATTTCGTAAAGCTTGCTCGGCTTGGCGATCTAGTGGATGCCTGAAGGCTTCGCTGGAAATTCCTGTGTAAGTTGGCATAATTCAGGGTAGTTGGTGATTAGTCATTAGTCATTAGTCATTGGTCATTGGTCATTAGTTTTGGACAAATGACAAATGACAAAGGACAACATAATAGAAATGGGGCTTTGTTAGTAAAAGTCACTTTGTATGGGATTAAAAGCGTGTGATTGAGGCAGAAGTTCATTTGTCACTACATAACTTTTTGCGATCGCAAGCGGGGTTCCCTTCCTGGCCCCATCATTTGACGATGGCACGGTTGGTAGCACGCGCCTTGCGCGTTGAGCGTAGTGCCCTAATTCAAGTAGGGGCAGTTTGTGGCTATCAAGGGCTATATCGTACTAGTTTCATAGCATCAGCCCTAATGTGGCATGGCCCTGTAATTATTGTTGCTCAAGAATCGGTGCAGCAACTTCTGTTGCGAGTGGAAATTCCTCGCTTACAGCAGTGGCTACCAGCTAATAAACCAATTAGGACAGGTGACGCTTGGCCTGATGCCCAGTTCCAAGGGCTACTTTTAACTTCCCCAGAAGCTTGGTTAAAGGGGCAATTAACTGATGGCGATCGCTTTCCCCAAGGTATTCCTACAATTATTGATGGTGTAGACGATCTCGAAGATTGGGTGCGTCATCAGCTTACTCAAGAAATTCAACCCCATGATTGGGATCAACTCATGCTAGCTTGCCCAAAGCAAGCTGAGGCAATTCGGGAAGCACGGATACAACTGACACATGAGCTTTTTCAGCATCCTGCCAATCCCTATGAGTGCTATCTGATTTATCAGCCAGAAATAGACATTTTAAGTCGTCTATATTCTGCTTTAGACCTAAGTAATATTCCAGATAATTGGAAAGATTTCTGGCAACAATTTCAACTATTCGATGAAAATCTCTCCCCCCCTGCCCCCCTTAATCCCCCTCCTCTCTTCTGGGCGACTATTGCCCGTCGCCAAGGTTTATTTTCTTTGCACTACGCCCCAATAGAATTAGGCGAAATACTCGCGCCCATTTGGCAACGACAACCAGTAGTTTTAATTGGTAGTGCTATAGAACCGGAAACTGAGGCTCCCCTTTTCCGTCAGCGTTTGGGTTTGGAGGATGTAACTTGTCTAAAATTCTCTTCGGAGAGTCAAGCCGAAGCAATTCAATTGTATGTGCCGTATAAATTACCGTTACCAAACACCCCAGAATTCCAAGCAGCATTTATTCACAAAGCCCGGACGCTGGTTTGTCTAAGTGCTACAGCACCAGGGTTAACTGTTGTCTTGGTGGGCGATGTTCCACTCAAATCTCAAGTCGGGGCAATTTTGGCTTCAGAGTTTGGTTCGCGCGTGCAGGTAGAAAAAACTTGTTTAGATGAAAATGGTATTTTGATCGGTGGTTGGGAATTTTGGCGAGAACATCAACGAGTCTTACCTGCACCCCAGTTGTTAATCATTGCGACTTTACCGCTCCCATCTTTAGAAAATCCGCTGGTTGCTGGTAGGGTAGCTCATTACAAGCGATCGCATCAGGATTGGTTCCGTTTATACTTATTGCCAACTGCATTAAATGAATTACAACGAGCGATCGCTCCAGTGCGAGAAAATCAAGGTATTGTGGCTTTACTGGATAGTCGTGTAGTTAACCGCAGCTACGGCGCTCAAATTCTCGCTGCTTTAAGTCCTCTGGCACGTATTAACTATCTCGATCCCAGTCTGTTTTCTAATACACATGAGGAAAATTCGGCTTAAAGTCATTTGTCATTGGTCATTGGTAAAATGATAAGTCCTAACTAATGCCCAATGCCCTATTCCCTAATTGTCTATATCCCCAATTCCTGGCAAGATAAACTTAGAACCTAAGTAAATTTCAATTATTGATTATTATGGGTGAAGCAAAGCGTCGTAAAACTATACAAGGCGAAACTTACGGTCAAGAAACTCGAATCTTGCCTTGGATTCCCATCACAAAAACTCAAGGTGAATTATTTGTCAGTTGGACTACTCGCGGTGCCTGGATAGGCATTGGCCTTATGGTTGTAGGATGGGTAACTATTCGTTTTATCGGTCCGGCTTTTGGTTGGTGGCAAGTAGTCTCTTAACATTTCTACATTTTCAGACGGCGGAATTATTAACTTATTGGGAGCGCATTTCTACACCACAGAAAATTAATGCGATCGCCTCTTGAAAATGTTGTTCTAACATTGCTTTACTTAGAAAAGGTTTGTCTTAAGGATAATCCTGAGTGTTTTCTATGCCAATAAAGTAAAATCTTCGCCTTGAAGATGCTGGACAAGGGGCGAATTGATATGCAACTCAATTGATTTACAAAGCTTAACCACGAACAGATCGCCTGGAAATACCTAAAAGTATTTCCTAAATGGTTACATTGTTTCCATCAGGTTATCTATTCTCAGTATTGAGATTAGATTATCCATTGTGGATTCGAGACTGAAACTTATATCAATTAAGTAGATTTTGTATATATATTGACTATTTATTCCCAAGTTAGTACTTAATTAAGCAACTACATTATCATCTGCTCAAATTTATATAGCAGGAGCGACAAATTTGGTATACTTAATTGCCTGTCCATGCCAAAACATACGTTAAAAACATAACAGATCAAATATACAAGCAATATGGACTATAACCACGGAAAACTACGTTATAGCCCTTAGTAACTGCAAATCTAACTGCAAATCGTTAATCAAAACGCAATATGTAGCTTTTCCGGAGTTGACTACTGCTAGATTTGAGTTAATCTTGAAGCGATCGCTTCATCTAGGAATCTACCCTGACAGGAGTGTATAAAGATATAGTTAAATTTAGCAATTCTGTCCCAGATTTTGAATTTGCAAACTGAATAGTTTGATACGGCGCTCAAAACTTGAATGCACTACCCTAAACAAGGTAGTCTAATTAACTACTCAATATCATCTATCCGGTAATTGTAATGAATAGTTTACAATACGAATGGATAGGAAAATCTAAAGAAAATATAAAAGAAAGTCAAATTACTGTGGTGTCTGGAGGATAAAAGTGTTTCTGAGACTAGCGCATCAACATCGACAATTCGTCCAAGACTTGGTAATGAACCTGCAAGCCTTGGCGGTTGTTTTAGAGCGGCGCGGGTATCCTGCGTCCTGCTACACTTGTGGCGACCAAATGAATAGTGCATCGTTTATGGTTAGCTTGGGTGATAACCATCTGATTCGGTTTTTAGTATCTGATTATGGGATTACTTGGACCGAAATGCGGGATGACCGCGAATTAATGAAGCTAGAAGGTGCAGAGGCAATTAGCCAATTAGACGAACTGGCTAATCTCATCAAGCAATCTATGCAAACGGATACAGGCTCTAAAACTCTTGCTAAGAACTATTAACTTTCCAAGGGTCGATGGCAAATTAAAAATTGATTATTGGTAACTGGTAATCGGTAATAGTAGCTTAGTTAACGATCGCTCATTACCCATTTTCCATTATCCCTAAGTGATTAGCTTGTTCCTGGCTTATCGCCTTTTTTGTGTATCTGCCAAAACCTCACAAGCCAAATTTTCAGCATTGAGCTAAAAGCTTTGAAAACGCACCACAGTTAGAAATAGTGTGGTTGTGGCGTGCATTAGTCATTAATATCTGCAAGATGTTCACTGTCCAGTGTGCGCGAGTCCTCCTTCATTTAAAAAGCGATCGCAGTTTTATGTCAAAGGATTCAATAATGGAATACCACACGTATCTAAATCGCTGATGTTGCGCGTTACTAAGGTCAGCTGGTGAATCTGGATAGGATCAACAATCATTATATTAACTTGACTGTGGGTTTTCTCCTATTAGTCTCAGTTGACCTCGAAGTTTATCCCAGCATTTGGGAATTTTAGTGGTAATAATTTTTGCAACAGCGATCGCCACTGCAAAACTAAATCAACATAATTACACTTAAAGTCCATTACCAATCAAAATAAAAGGTGCCCAGTAGTACGGATGACTAAAGTTACTAATGCTTCCTGCGGGTGCATTCTCATTTTTTGTCTTCCAGTTTCCCTTAATTAATGATATTTGAGCTTGTTGTAAAGCTTCGGTTTTAGTCAACTTCTGAGAAGAGAGAATATTATAAAAAACACTCATGAGTGCTTGTGTACCACCATCATCCACAGACCATAACGACGCGATGGCGGCTTTAGCGCCGGTTTGTTGCATTTGATAGCCAAAGCCCAAAATTTCCTCACCATTGCCTAACTTGCCTCCCAGACCAGTTTCACAAGCACTTAAGACAACTAAATCTACATTGGGGAGTGACCAAGTAGCGACATTTCTAAAATTAACGCGATCGCCATTCCCAAATAAAATAAATGAGTCTTCTGGTTTACCAACCACAAAGGCAGCATGAGTCGCTAAATGGACAATTGTATAATCATCCATTTGGGGTACAGCAATTTTGGGACTAAAGGCATCGTCTAAAAGTTTCTTAGTATCAGGAACCGCCGCAGCTAAGCTATCTACTTCCCGTGTTGCAAACGGCAAACCAGCAAAAGTAACCTGGCGATTACCAATTTTGATCTCATAATTACCTTTAGTAAAAGCACCTGCTAGAACCCGCAAAGTCGATTGCTTTGGGGTGTTTAAGTTAGTCAAACTAGCAGATGTAATATGATTGATACCAAAGCGCTCCACTAACCAGTGTTTGCCATCATATAAAGCAGTTAAAGGAATGTAGCGCAACTGGTCATCTGGAGCATAAATCAAAGTTTGTGTATATGACAGTTTCAGATCTTTTTCTATTGGTTTAATTAGCCAATCATACAACTGACGTGCAGGTGCTTTGATATTTTGACTCGGATTGATTAAAGCTTGGCGGAAATCGCCAATTGTTTGATGTAAATTTTCGGCTGTTACCGCAACGGTGCGATGAATTGGTGGAGAATCAGGTGTGACTAATACCAATTCCAAGCTATCTTTTAAAATCAGTGGGTAGAGTAATGCAGATTTTTGGGGTAATCGCGCTAAATTATCTCGAATTTCATTGAGACTTTGCAAATCCAAATTTTGCCGCCTCGCTGTACGGCTAATTTGCTCTATCTGCACTTTCACGGTAGGACTATCGATAAATGTATTAAATTCATCCAAGAGTTGCTGTTGGCTTAAGACTAATTGTTGGATACGTTGTTCCTGTTGGAGCGATCGCTCTTGGGGAGGAGTTTTACGCAGTTTTGTTAGTTCTTTTCCTAAGACAACAGCATTATCCAGGCTTCGATCCAACTTTTGTATAATTGGTTTTTCTCCTGTCACTATATCAATGCCTTTAGCAGTACGTTTATTACCTGGTACATTTTGGAGATACTCCTCTAGTTCTTCCACTTTGAGTAAATCCATTGTCCGTTGCGCTTCCGAAATACGTTCTTGTTTGAGTAATCTTTCACTCAAAAAGCGATATGTCTGCTTAAGAGTTATGCTATAGGCATCTGGTTGTAGTACAGCAAGTGCTGATGGATTCAAGCGAGCTTTCTCACGATTAATCACACAGCGCTTATAGAAAAGAATTGCTAACTCTGGTTTGTTTTGGATATCAAATAAGTAACCCATGTTACTGTAGGTTTTGCCAAGTCGAACGAGATCCCCAAATTCTTTGTTAATTAATGCGGCTTGCTCATAAGATTTGAGTGCTTCTAGATACTTTCTTTGACTTTGGTATACTCTGCCGATATTATTAAATATTACAGCTTCCCAAGAACGCTCTCCAAGTTCTCTGCTGATAGCTAGTGCTTGTTGTAATCTTCGCAGTGCTTGTTGCGATTGACCCTGCTGAGATTGTTTGATAGCCTCTATGTTAAGCCTTTCAATTTCTGAAAGTTGATGATTTTGGGGTAAAACTTGAGCTTTGTCTGCAAAATTTGATTGCAACTTTGCATTTGTGCCAACTTGGCTACTTTCTGGGGACGCCATCCCAAAACCGAGTACACTAAGTAGAGTAAAAGTTACAACACTAACATACCGGAGATTAGGCTGCATAACAAAACACTCCCTATACTTGGAAGTGTAAATCTTAAATCAAGAAGTCCGGTAACACAATTAATTTTTATACTATTGCCTGATTTGGATAATTAATTTATTAACTACTGAAAATAAGCACTCAGAAACTTGAAGATGTCAGAAGAAAAATCCAACCAACCAAAACTACCACCAACTAGCGCCCTTGATAGTCCATCAAATCATGAATTTGAGAACTGGTTTGAATATCCTGTAAGAGTCCAACCCCACCACACTGACTATGCGGGTATTGTCTGGCATGGTTCCTATCTAGCTTGGATGGAAGAAGCACGCGTTGAATGTTTGCGATCTATAGGTATTGAATTTGCTGATTTAGTAGCTTTAGGTTGTGATTTACCAGTTGTAGAACTGTCAGTGCGCTATCATCGTTCAATGCAATTGGGTATGGTAGCAATAGTCAAAACGCGTATGGCAGAGGTAACTGGTGTCCGGATCGATTGGGATTATGCCATTATCTCAACTGATGGACAACAGTTATATGTCACTGCCAAGGTGACTTTAGTCGCTCTAGATCGCGAAAGAGGCAAGATTATGCGTCAGTTACCCCCAACTTTTAAGGATGCATTGGCTAAGATTTCAGCATTGAATAATAATTGACCAACAAAGGTTGTTACGAAAATTGTATGTGGTCATTTTTCCAATTCACCTTGATTAATCAAGGTGAATTTTTAATTTTTTACTTCCCGTTTTGGATCTGCGAGATAGTTTGAGCAAACTGCATAATATGATGCCAAATATCTTGGGGAGTAATGCCAAAACCGATATTTAACAAAACAAGAATTGCGGCAATAGTTAATGCACTACTTATGGTTGCTTTTAGCAACTTCCACAATATTATGAAGACAATCCAAGCTACAATTAACGTAGCAATCATAATATATAAATTCCTTAACAATAGCCGTTATTTGAGAACGCGTTTATTCAGAAAAGGTCACCTCTTATCTGAGTAAAAATTACTAGTGCTAAAACTATTAGACCTAATTTTGAGTAGATACTAAAGCTAAGATTTTTTTAACTGTACTAATGCTATATTACCTGAAATTGAAACAATGATTCACATAAGAGGCAACTTATTTGGCAATTTGGCAGAATTATTAAAAACGTTTTTTCATTGATATTTAGGTATAAAGAATTACACCATACAAAAGTTTTATTTTTAGTTTTTTTCTGATAGCGATCGCAATTTACTCAACATCACAAATGCGATGACACCTTCCAAACATGAGAAATGCGTATAAATTAATTTATGTTATCACGATTACCATCTTTGCTGTGATTTGTAGATCGGAGACTTTGGTAGATGTTGAAATCTATTGTAGAGGTTAATTACCGGAGATGGATTGAACTATTAGCCTTCAGCCTAATGCTGAAGGCTAAATAAGAATTGGTCAAGAGCCATTTTATCGCAGAGAAATTATCCGCGAGTGAGTTTCTAACTTTTCAGTTGCTATTAAAACTTCTTGTCTTGCCCATTTATCTGCTGCCAAAATGTCATCTAAAGAGGGATTTGCTCGGTTATCATTTTGATGGCGATCGCAAACCGATTCTATACACCGAGGAATATCTAAGAACCGAATTTTCTCTTCTAAAAATAAAGCTACAGCTTGCTCATTAGCAGCGTTTAACACAGCTGGCATCGAACCGCCAGCTTTACCCACAGCATAAGCCAGATTCATGCAAGGATACTTCTGGTGATCTGGTTCGCGGAAGGTTAAATTTCCAGCTTTCACCAAATCTAAGCGTTCCCAGTTAGTGTAAATGCGATCGGGCCAAGATAAAGCATACAACAAGGGTAAGCGCATATCTGGCCAACCGAGTTGGGCTAAAACTGAGGTATCTTGTAGTTCTATGAGGGAATGAATAATGCTCTGGGGATGAATGACAATTTCGATATCGTCATAATCCAACCCAAATAGGAAGTGAGCTTCAATTACTTCCAATCCTTTATTCATCAAAGTAGCAGAGTCTACTGTGATTTTACGCCCCATCGACCAATTAGGATGTTTCAAGGCATCAGCAACGGTGACTTCTGCTAATTTTTCTACATCCCAATCCCGAAAAGCCCCACCAGATGCAGTCAGTAAAATCCGCCGTAATCCATCTTTTGGGACGCCTTGCAAGCACTGAAATATCGCCGAATGTTCGGAATCAGCAGGTAATAATTTTACGCCATGCTTTTGCACTAACGGTAGAACCACGGGACCGCCAGCAATTAGGGTTTCCTTGTTTGCCAAGGCAATATCTTTACCAGCTTTAATAGCTGCGATCGTCGGTAACAAACCAGCACAGCCAACAATACCAGTGACAACAGTTTGAGCTTCCCCGTAGCGGGCGACTTCTATCACTCCGGTTTCACCTGCCAGTAAAATCGGTTGGGGATCGAGGTCTTTAATGGCTTCTTTTAGTACTGGCAATTTCTCTTCTGAGCAAATTGCTGCTATTTTTGGTTGAAACTGCCGAATTTGAGCAGCTAGCATTTCAACATTGCTACCAGCTGCCAATCCCACAATCCGAAACCGATCTGGGTACTGAGTGACAATATCTAAAGTCTGAGTCCCAATAGAACCAGTAGAACCAACAAGAGTAATCGCTTTCACAATCATTTCAGGATTTAGAGATAACTCCCACTATAAATTGCTGAGGACTCATTAATAACACCAATCACTATAATCGATACACAGAAGGGGAGTGGGGGAGATGCGGGGACAAGGGGACAAATAAAACTCCTCATTCTTATAGCAGGAGGCAGGAAGTAAAACATTGCTGTACCTGAAATTCACGCTCTCAAAATGTCCTAATATATGTGACTACAGCTATAATTCAGCACAGGCTAAACGCCCCACTATCCATGTACACCACTCGGCACTCAGAACTGTTTTGCCCAACGCCCAACATAATTTTCATTTAATTAGACAAAATTTGTATTTATAAATACGATATCTTTAAATATAAATGCTGACAAAACAGGCAAAAATGACCAAAATAGAAAATATTTTTCGGTAATTGCCGATTTGTTTAGTTTGTTACTTGTGTTGGTGGAGGATTGAAAATGCATAATATTACTGATAAATTCCTGTGCTGTATTCATAGATAAGAGGATGGATAAAGTAGTCTTTTGAAATGCTCAAGTCTATGGTCAAAGTTCAGATAGTTGTCAGAAAAATTTTATGGAAAAATGATTTGCTATTTCCAGCAGCAATATGGCTTGCGAGTCGAATCTTCATCTGGATAGCGATGTTACTGGTTGCACCAAGGCTACCTTTACCAGGAGAAGAATTTTGGCCTCGTTTTGGCTGGGAGGTTTTTGATGCATGGGATAGCATACATTATCGAGCGATCGCTATTTCTGGTTATGAATTCGTCGATGACGGTAACCAACATAATCTCGCTTTTTTTCCCCTATTTCCTTTAAGCATCTGGCTTTTAATGAAGCTAGGCTTGCCATTTGAATTAGCTGGCATCTTAGTAAACAATTTGGCGTTTATTGCAGCTCTCTACTGTTTATATTTTTGGAGTAAAGAGCATTACGGTCTCAGTGCAGCACAGTGGGTGACTGCGGTGGTTTCTTGCTATCCATCGTCTATGTTTACTGGGGTAATTTACACAGAAGGACTGTATTTATTTTTGAGTACGGCGGCTTTGCGAGCTTTCGATCAAAAGCAGTATCGTTGGACTGCTCTTTGGGGTGCGATGGCCACAGCAACACGTCCCACAGGTATGGCACTAATTCCAGCATTGGCGATCGCAGCTTGGAAAGAACGCAGACCACCGATTGCCTATATTGCCGCTTTTGCTACCGCTATTGGCATACTTCTATTCAGTTTGTATTGTGCAATTTATTTTGATAACCCTTTAGCTTTTATCCAAGCACAACGCGGATGGCGACCAACTCTAGGGTTTGATTGGCAAGGTTGGCTAAATATGTTCATGCAAATTGCTGTTGGCACAAAAAATTGGCAATATGGTTGGGTTCATAACCAATCTGGCGGCATTAAAGACCCCTGGTATCCCTTATTGGTGGGTGTAATTGTTAGCAGTTGCTATGTTTTATGGCGCTTCCGTAAACATTCTCTGTTTGGGAAATTAGTTTATGGCTTTTATGCTTTAGTTTTATTATTGTTGGTCTTGGCAAACGAACAGTGGGTTAATAACTTGCTGAACATAGTCATGGTTTTGGGTGGTGGCTATGTCTTATGGCACTTACATCGGCAACTCACTCCAGTTACAGTCATCTACGGCTTTTGCGGTATTGGTTTGCTACTAGCCTCTGGAGGTACTATTTCCTTGAGCCGTCTCGCCTATGGTATTGTGCCTTTGAGTGTAGCCATTGGTGTACTGTTATCTCGCCATCAGCGTCAGGGATATTTAATACTGGGATTTTTTGTCACATTATTGGCCAAAATTGCCGTAGGATTTGCTCAAGAACATTGGGTTGGTTAGAGGATGTAAAAGCTAATGGAGATTGGATTAAGAACGAAAAAATCTTGTCATCGCTTGAATTGAACTTTCCTCATGAATGTATCTAATCAAACGAAGATAGGGCTGGCGACATTATTTCTAGGTGTAGCTGCCATATCTTTTGGCTCTATTTTCGTGAGATTGAGCGAAACTGAACTCAGCCCAAATGCCACTGTATTTAATCGGTTGTGGCTTGGTAGTCTGGTATTTTTACTGTGGCATGAATGCAAGGTAATACATCAGCGATTTTTCTTAGATAAAGCTTTAGAGCCAGAAAGCTACACCAGTGAGGATTTGTGGCTATTGGTTGGGGGTGGTATTTGTTGGGCTGCGACTTTAGTCTTTTTGGCTTGGTCGCTGACTCAAACGAGCGTCGCTATTTCTAGTGTTTTACATAATCTTGCCCCAATATTTACTAGTTTAGGGGCATGGGTGTTATTTCGTCATAGTATGAAGTTGCAATTCTTGATTGGGATGGCGATCGCCTTGGGAGGAGCTATAGCCATTGAATTTGAGGAGTTGCAAATCGCCACTGCCAAAGTCCAAGGAGGCATAGCTGCCATTGTTTCGGCAGTGTTTGTGGCTGCATACCTGCTGATAGTAGAAAAATTGCGAACTAAATTTAGCGCGATTTTAATTCAGTTGTGGATCTGTACGATCGCTGCGCTAGTCATCTTCCCCATACTTCTGTTCTCTGAAGATCGGCTTTTCCCCATTTCGGTCAATGGGTGGCTTTGGGTCGTTTTCCTAGCTACAATCTGCCAAGTTTTAGGTCATGGGCTTTTAACCTATAGCCTTGCGAGGTTTTCCTCTGTGATTGTCTCCTTGGTGCATCTGTTAGAGCCAGTATTTAGCGGCATTTTCGCTCTTGTAATATTTTCCGAAAAGTTAAGTTTATTTAATTTGATGGGTTTTGCTGTAGTTTTAATCGGTCTATACTTAGCCATATTGAGCCAAGCTGCTGTTAATTCCCCATTTCCAGAATCAGTCAAAACTATTTTTGTTAAAAATATGACAACCAAACTGTCATTACTACAGCAACAGTTCTCTCCAACACCAGCTTTTATCGGAACTGTCTCATTATTTTTTGCCCTTATTCC
Organism: Nostoc sp. C117; assembly: GCF_043099735.1. Lineage (NCBI taxonomy): Bacteria > Bacillati > Cyanobacteriota > Cyanophyceae > Nostocales > Nostocaceae > Nostoc > Nostoc sp. C117. Next base: position 5,933,070 of record NZ_CP170991.1, on the reverse strand, counting down.
CATATCTTTGGCACCATCTCTGACTAAATTGTGTCAATTAGAAATTGGTGCAAATGCTGTAGTATTTCATCGCAGTTGGATCGCCACAGTCGTCTTTGCACTATGGAATGGATTTGAGGCTTTCCGCAATCAACAGTCCGAGGAACCTATCGAACAGAAACCCTTGACCAGTCAAGAAATCTGGCTCTTGTTAGCAATGGGAACTGCTGCTGCAACTTACCTATTGTTGTGGGCTTGGTCTCTGAGTCAAACTAACGTTGCTAACGTAGCTTTATTGTCTAATTTAAATTCCTTATTCGTTGCTTTAGCTGGGTATCTGTTATTTGGTCGGCGCTTCGATTACAGGTTCGTGATTGGTTTGCTCATAGCCTTGGGGGGAGCGATCGCCTTTGAAATCAATAAGGTGCAATTTGCCAGCGACCAAATACTTGGTGATGCCTTAGCATTTCTAACTGCGATTTTCATGGCTACCTGTATGCTGCTGATAGAAAGACTCCGAACCCGATTTAGTACCGCGACTATCATGCTGTGGCGCTGTGGAATCACAACCATGTTTCTACTACCCGTCCTTCCATTCCTCGAAGATAGACTACTCCCCTATTCTTGGATGGGTTGGTTTTTCATTATTTTCCAGGCTCTCTTCTGCCAAGTCTTAGGTCAGGGACTTTTAGCTTACAGCCTCAGCAGAATCTCTTCAGGGGTGGTTGCTGTCACCCTTCTCGCTGAACCAGTCCTCGCTTCGATTTTTGCCTGGTTCATTTTTTCAGAACAGGTAGGTTTGTATGACTGGGTGATTTTTGCTGTAGTTTTAGTAGGTATTTATTTAGCACAATCTAGTCAATCTGCTGCGAAAGCAACCAACGAAGAACTATAGCCGCAGAAAAAATAATAGCTTTTCTCAACCAACTTAGTAGGGTTGATTGTAGCTTATATAGTATTCTCAATGCTTAGGGAACTCCAAGAAATAAAAACAACCGATTGAAGTTGTTGACTGTGGTCCCTGAATATCGACTCACTTCGATGCCGCTCAGTGCAAGTCGCTCGATTTGAGCGTAGTCGAAATGAGCCGAAATGTTAACTGTGAAGAGTAGGATATTTTTTATTTGGAAGTCCCTTATGAATAATACTTTTTTGATGGCATGAGAAAAAAACTGAATCACCTTGGTTCTGTTGGTTGGATTATTGGCGTGAGTACGTTAATTTTATTAGCGTGCAGCAGTTTACGACACGAGTTGTTTCAATCAACTGCCTGTGACTTAGCAATTTTTGATCAGGCGATTTATTTAATTAGTCAAGGACAAACACCTATTAGTTCTTTGATCGGTTTTCACATTCTCGGCGATCATGCAGCTTGGGTATTTTATCCCTTGGCTTTACTGTACAAAATTTACCCCAGTGTTTACTGGTTATTTGCCATCCAGGCAGCTGCTTTGGCATTAGGTGCTTTGCCTAGTTGGCATTTAGCGCGTCAAGCAGGACTAAAGGAAAATCAAGCAGTAGCGATCGCATTTGTGTACCTCTTATATCCGTTGGTGTTTAACGTCAATCTTTTTGATTTTCACCCGGAAGTGATTGCTATACCACTACTATTGACAGCAGTTTTAGCAGCACAGTTAGGTCAAGTAGGGTGGTTTTGTTTAAATATTTTCCTAGTTTTGGGATGTAAGGCGGTATTGTCCCTGACAGTTGCGGCAATGGGAGTTTGGTTACTTCTTTTTGAAAAGCGACGTTTATGTGGTGCGATCGCTCTTTTTAGTGGTGTAGCCTGGTTTTTCATTGCTACTCAAGTAATTATTCCTTATTTCAGAGGTGCAGAAGCAGGAGCAGAAGTAGGAGCAGTAGCACGTTACAGTTATTTAGGTAATTCAGTTCTCAGCATTGCTAAAAATATAGTGTTTCATCCAGGACTGATGTTAGAAAAGGTTTTTTCACTGGATAACTTGGGATATTTGGTTCTGCTGCTAGCACCTGTGATTTGGGGGCTTTCACTGCAAGGTATGAAACCTTTGGTAGGTGCTTTACCTTGTTTAGCGCTTAACATTCTGGCTGATTACCAACCTCAAAAAGATTTGATATACCAGTACTCTCTACCAGCATTACCATTCCTGGTGCTAGCTGTAATTTCTAGCCTCGCCGCAGGTAGGGGATGGCTACACAATAAACGAGCAATTATCCTGTGGTCATTGGTGGCATTTTTGAGTCTGGCAAAGTTTACGTATTTTGGGGGCAGATATTTGAGATATATAGATACTTTGCAAGCAACCAAAGAAGCGATCGCTCAAGTTCAAACTCTAGGAAGTGTTTACACCACAGCACAAATTGCTCCTCATTTAAGCCATCGTCAAGTGATTACTTTGACAAGTGCCGATTTCCCAACTGCTAATTTAAATACGTTTGATTATATATTGCTCAATCTCCGTCACCCTGGTTTACCAAACAATCAGAAGTTTCCTGTTAACTTGATTGAACAACTAAAAAACAATCAAAAATTTAATTTGAAATATCAGCGTGATGATGTGTATTTGTTTATCAAAGTCTCTTAATAATTTTTAGTTAAGCAATATCTCAGCAATTTTCAGTTAATTAAACCATAAGTTAGGCTTGCTATCAGAAACAGGATTGTGGTTCAAAGATATAAAAAAGGCTGTAAATTACCTTAGCGGTTAATAATTTGTTCTACTGCAACAGAAATATCTGGGAATGCAAGCGGTTGAATTGTTCCCGCAGTCGGTGTTAATTTTGTCGTGTAATCTCCGTCTAAGATTTCTCGAAACACGACTAGATGTAGCTTTTTAAGATTGACAACCCAATATTCTAAAATACCTGCTTGGGCGTAGATTTTTGTTTTGATTTCTAAATCTTTTTCTAAACTGGAGTTAGCATACTCAATCAACCAGAAAATATTTTCTGCATAGGGATGATGCTGTCGATACTCCCGTCCTAAAGGTTTGACAATGGCAATATCTGGTTCTGGTTCCGAGTCGTTGGGTAAAGTAATTGCTTTACCTTGACGTATTGTGGCGCGTCCAGCCAATAACTTTGCTAGATAGTCGCCAGTTTCAGCACTACTATAAGCATGGGGTTCCCCTTCTGGTGATATTCGTCAATCGTCCACTTTGCAACAATCACACTCATGACGATTGATTCCTCCCAATAATTCTTGATATTCTCCCATTTTAAAGGCACTTCACTTCTGATTCAAAATCAGTCGATTGAAAATAAAGACACACCAGAAAGCATGTGATAAAACTGATACACAGGCTGATCTAACAGCTGAGTAACTATAAAATAGTCGAGTATGCAATTATGTTAAGAGAAATTTCGTTGGCGTTGCCACAGCTCGCCGTAGGCATCGCTACTTTTGTTATTCCCTTGACTAGCTACACGCATAGTCAAGTAAATGCTACCACCGCTAACTATCACATTTCTCAGAATACGAATAATCAATCAACAGGAATAACTATTGAACGTTTAGGAATAGGTGGCGTAAAGCTTTCTATGTCCGAGGCACAAGTCAGAAGATTTTTAGGTAAACCTGTAAAAGTAGAAAATGGCTTTATAGCTGCTATTGGTAAAGTTCGTACTCTGAAATATGCAGGAATTACAGTTGATTTAGATGAAGGTGCTAAACCAGGTAACTTTACTGTTTATCAAATTAAAGCAACTAGTTCTAAATATTCCACCATAGATGGAATAAAAGTAGGTGACAGACAATCAAAAGTAATTAGAACCTATGGAAAAACTGAAATATCTCAAGATGATAAAGTTACCAATTTAAATTACATAGTTGAAGAACCCAGCCCTGGAGGTTTAAATTTTACTATTGAAAAAGGTAAAATAACAGAAATTTTCTGTTTTTATGTGATGAATTAAGCAGTTTAATTCGATTTTTAAAAGCACGTTTAAATGAAGAACTGAAACTTGCTTTTAACAAACATCACTCTTCTATCAGTTGTCTCAGTTCATCGATATTTGAGGAAAACTTTAGTTCACTATTTTGCTGTTCTACTTGCGCCGCCTGAAAATTTTGATAAATCTCTTGATGTTTTTCTTGGCGTAGATATTGCTGCAATAACAGTTGAATTTTTAGTTTTTCTTCACTGGAAAGACTTTTAATTGCTTCAACTAAATCACTGAAGGTCATAGCTTGAAACACCTTTTAGTGCTTATCTGCTCAATCTAACATAACGATAAAATTAAAATTTTAAATCTTACTCAACCTCTTGGGGTAATAATTATCATTGCTATTGATAGAAAGTCGATATATAGATAAAGCAACTACAATTTATCAATTTTTACTAAACCGCCCTCGATAAACTGTATGACATCAATTAATGGTCAACTTATAAGTATATGCTCATATGAACGACAAGCATCCTCATAAACAGGATTTGACCCAAAATTAATACCATTAGGTATATTTTTTATTAGCAAATCCCAGAGCTTTTCAAGTTTGACTAAATTTGCCTCTACCGCTTCAAATTTACGTAATGCTTTATCTAATTGACTCATATAAGTATGAAAATAAAGTTATATATTTAGTAATAGCAGTATAGGTTTTTGTCAGTATAATCCCATACGGTTCAGTTAAGGGCTACTGACAACAATTTTGGGTTTTCGAGACGCGATAAATCGCCGTATCTACAAGCATTTTGGGCTTATCTGAACTGTATTGCAGTATAATCCGTATTTGTTATTAAAAGCAATCAAAGTCTCGGTACTTAATGAATATTTAGTCAATAAAAAACGGTAGAGCAATAAATACTCTACCGGTTTCTAATTTTTTATTTGAGATTTAAATCCCAAACTCTAAATTTTACTCAACACCTTGAGGTAACAATTCCCGACGCTGTTGAGAACTAACTTGGACAATGCCATTTTCATCCACATCAACGATCGCTGTATCGCCATCTTTGATACGACCAGACAGAATTTCTTCTGCTAGGCTATCTTCTAACAGGCGCATAATTGCCCGACGTAATGGCCTTGCGCCGTAGCTGGGACTGTAACCTTCTTGGATCAAACGATCCTTGAAGCGGTCTGTGACTTCTAAGGTGATTCCCTTTTCCGTCAAACGACCAAATACTTCCTTGAGCATAATTTCGGCGATTTGGGTCACTTCCGGCTTGCTCAACTGACGGAAGACGATGATTTCATCGAGTCGGTTGAGGAACTCTGGACGGAAGTATTGCTTGAGTTCTTCGTTGACTAAAGAGCGAATCCGGTTGTAAGTTGACTCGCTAGCATCTTCGGAGAATTCAAAGCCGATACCGCTACCGCCTTTTTCAATTACCTTAGAACCAATATTGGAAGTTAAAATCAGCAAGGTGTTCTTGAAGTCTACCGTGCGACCTTTGGCATCAGTTAACCGACCGTCTTCCAAAATTTGCAGCAGCATATTGAAAACATCGGGGTGTGCTTTTTCGATTTCGTCGAACAACACCACGGTGTAAGGACGCCGCCGCACGGCTTCAGTCAGCTGACCACCTTCGTTATAGCCAACATAACCTGGAGGGGAACCAATCAGCTTGCTGACGGTGTGACGCTCCATGTATTCGGACATATCTAAGCGGATCATCGCTTCTTCGGAACCGAAGAAGTAAGCAGCTAAGGATTTCGCCAACTCGGTTTTACCCACACCAGTAGGCCCAGAGAAGACAAAGCTAGCGATGGGTCGATTGGGATTTTTCAAACCGACACGAGCGCGACGAATTGCCCGTGAAACTGCTTTCACAGCTTCATCCTGACCAATTAAACGCTGGTGCAAGGTGTCTTCCATGTGCAGCAGCTTTTCAGATTCAGATTCGGTGAGTTTGTTCACCGGTACCCCAGTCCAAGAAGCGACAATGTGAGCAATGTCTTCTTCTGTAACTACAGGTTCTTCACCTTCTGTGCCAGTTGCATTGGTCTTGCTTTGAGCGATCGCCCGGATTTCGGCTTTGATTTCCATTTCGCGATCGCGCAATTCCCCAGCTTTGTCAAAATCCTGAGAGCGCACCGCGTCATCTTTCTCTTTTAATATCTGACGCAGTTCTTTGTCTAACTCTTTGGCTGCGGGTGGCAATTGGGAGTTAATCAAGCGCACCCTAGAACCAGCTTCATCAACTAAGTCGATGGCTTTATCTGGGAGATAGCGATCGCTAATGTAACGATCTGACAATTTTGCCGCCGCTACCAATGCTTCATCGGAGATTTTCAACTTGTGGTGCTGCTCGTAGCGATCGCGCAGACCATATAAAATTTCAATTGTTTCATCTACACTGGGTTCACCCACCATCACTGGTTGGAAACGTCGCTCTAGCGCTGCATCTCGCTCGATGTGCTTGCGGTATTCATCTAGGGTTGTGGCGCCGATGCACTGCAACTCACCCCTCGCCAAAGCTGGCTTGAGGATATTGGCTGCATCAATAGCACCTTCTGCTGCACCTGCACCAATTAGGGTATGAACTTCATCAATTACCAGGATGACGTTACCCGCAGAGCGGATTTCATCCATGATTTTTTTCAAGCGTTCTTCAAATTCACCTCGATACTTGGTTCCTGCTACCAGCAAACCAATATCCAGTGTGACAACGCGTTTATCTTCGAGGATGTCAGGGACATCTTTGTTGGCAATGCGTGAAGCTAAGCCTTCAGCGATCGCAGTTTTACCAACGCCTGGTTCCCCAATCAGCACTGGGTTATTTTTAGTTCGGCGACCCAATATCTGAATCACCCGTTCAATTTCTTTAGCGCGTCCCACTACAGGGTCGAGCTTATTGTCTGTAGCCATTTGGGTCAGGTTTGAGCCAAATTCATCCAGAGTCGGGGTTTTTGTGCGACCGGATGAACCGCCTGGTGAAACTTCAGCAGTTTCTCCCAACATACGGATGACTTGGGTTCTTACCTTAGATAGATCGACACCGAGGTTTTCTAGCACCCTGGCTGCTACACCTTCCCCTTCGCGGATTAGGCCCAACAGCAGATGCTCGGTGCCAATGTAGTTATGCCCCAGTTGGCGTGCTTCTTCCAAGGAGAGTTCTAGAACTCGCTTTGCCCGTGGCGTAAAGGGAATTTCCACGGCTACAAAGCCTGAACCCCGACCTATAATTTTTTCAACTTCAATTCGGGCATCTTTGAGATTGACGCCCATTGATTTCAGCACCTTGGCGGCCACACCGGTGCCTTCACCGATCAGACCCAAGAGGATCTGCTCGGTTCCGACAAAATTGTGGCCTAAACGGCGGGCCTCTTCTTGGGCCAGCATGATTACCTTAATGGCTTTTTCTGTGAAGCGTTCAAACATGGCTTTATCCCATCACCTGCGGTCGTGCCGGTACGCTGATTTTAGCACAGGCTAAGCTTTTGGACGCCTGTATAACAGATTATAGACATCCAAAGCTTCATATTTGGGTTAATGCGGAAATTACTAACTTTTGACTACTTTTATGTGGCTAGTGTACTGAGGAGCCTTAGTTACTAGCCTTTTTAGGATTTATTACAAACAATTGACTAGTAATATTTAATATTTATTTAATTAAAAACATTCAATTATATCATTTTTTCTTATTTTGTCAAACAAAAAACTTTAAAATTAAGATTAATTTATAACTTTAATTAATATTAAAAAGATATTTAAATTAAAATAACCGCCAATTTACAAAAGATGAGCTGAGCATTTGTAATGGAAGCATAACTATTTCCACCAAAGGATACTAAGAGCGATCCTTTCTCCGTAAGAGACTACTCTAAGACTATCAAGTATAGAAAGATTTTGAGACACTATAAGCTCGCTATGATCGCAGAAGCAAGCACAGGACAGTTTTCTTCTTAAGGACATCCAAAAATTAAATTATCAATTTTTCAGAATCAAGACCATAATTGTATTCTTCCTCCTCTGCTCAAGAAAAGCATACCAAAGCGATTGATTATTTTTTTATTTGGAAGTCCCCTACCACCTAGCTTGAAAGTGGTGCTGTTAGCGGGGTCTTTAGCTCATGCTGAGTAAAAATACCAGTCCTCAGTTCTTCTTTCATCCAAGGCTTTTGAAACTCCTAATAAAAAAATATCCTTCCTATTGCTCTGTGAGCAGGGGAAGAGAGAGGAAAAGTTGTTTTGAGACCATAAACTTAGATGAGGGATTTTTTGAAGTTTAGAAAATTCCTAAAAAAATCAATAATCAAAAGAAAAACAGTAACGAGCTTCATTACTGTTTGTTAATAATTTTATTTTTTGCAAGTTTCTAAGTTGGACAATTCAAAAATCCTAGGATAGTAAATGCAAAAAGCTAAACAGCCCCACTGTTTTTATTGAACAAAATAGCTACTGTTTTCAAAATAAGCTTTAAATCGTATAGCAAACTCCAATTTTTTTGATATTGCAAATCTAGACGAATTACATCCTCAAAATTAAGCACTGTTGAACGTCCATTGACTTGCCATTCCCCAGTCATACCTGGTTTAACGTCTAAACGTTGCCACTGTGGTGCTTCATAACGTTCTACTTCATCAGGTGTAGGTGGTCTAGTTCCTACTAAACTCATCTCTCCCTTGAGGATATTCCAAAATTGGGGTAGTTCGTCCAAACTTGTTCGCCGTAAAAAACGCCCTACTTTGGTAATTCTCGGATCGTTTTTATTTTTGAAGAAAGCGCCTTGAGCTTGGTTTTCTACTAGGGATTTTTTCGCTTCTGCATCGACACACATGGAGCGGAATTTCCAAATCTTAAACCGCTTTCCCATCCAGCCACAGCGGGTTTGACTAAAGAAAATAGGACCTGGATCGTCTATTGTAATGGCGATCGCAATGGGAATAAACAAAACTCCTGTAATTATTAAACCTGTTAGCGATCCGACAATATCTATTAACCGTTTCATCCAAGATGCCACAGAAGGATGAGTAGTAGGTAACTGCTCTAATTGACGAAGACCTGCTTCGCGATCGTATATTAAACCTTGCTGTTCTGCTATTGGGCTATGATCAACAAGATGTAAGCTGAAAACCTGATCTAATCCCGTGAGTTTTAGGACTGCCATTACTTGAGGTGTCACATTTCGCAGTCTTAATGCAATTCCTTTTGACTGAGCGTATTTAAAATTACTGACTAATGCACCTAAACCACTACTATCCATAAAAGTAGTTTGGCGAAAGTCAATGATCATTTGTTTAAGATGTGAATTGGCTTGAATTAAGCTTTGGCAGGTTTGCTTAAAGCCTACAGCCTCGAGAACGCTAAACCGAGCGGAGACCTGCACTATCGCCGTGTCGTTTAAAGAAGTAACTAAAAAATCTACTTCAGTGGATTGGCTACTCATAAAGCTTTGAATTTTCATTATCCTTTTGTGATGCAATCTACCGAACATTATTGGGCGTTAAAAATTGCATAATTGCTGTAGGAACTGAGGTCAAATACCTGTGGATTTTCCAAGCTACAGTTTTTCTCTTAACTTCATCATTCACTGAAACAAAAGATACAAGTAAAATTACATTTGCTGCAACTCTGTAGATTTTTAACTGAGCAAATGCTGAAATACTTTGTTCGATTGCTAGCACTGTAAGTTAGAGATTCCTCTGTTTTTTTACCGCGCTTATACATAAAGTTCATTCAGCTAAGTCAAAACAGTTAATTAATTGAACCAATCGACTGTCTTGTACGGGAGATACTGCACCAAAAGATAATCACTTAAAAATCCCTTGAGGGTATTTATTGCATAATTCTGCCCATTGAACATAAAATTTAATCCCCTAAGAACTTTTTTTACCATTAGTTTAGTATTATTTGTTCTGTCCTTTGTGTAAATTTATTGCAAAATATAAATACTAGTTACCACTTTACCTTTAGTTACTGACATAACACAGCATCATAGGGTAGTATATTGTCTGCATCATAGGTTATAGTTTCTACCTCACATTTATTACCCAAGCTTAGGTTGATATAGTACACAAAATTTATAGATAGTTCAGCTTAAATCAGATTAAATCAGAGACTCACAACGTGAAGTATAAGTAATCTGAGCTTTATTTATACCTGTAATTTAGTGCATGAATTTACTAGCTAGAGTTTATACTCATAACTAATTTATGGAGTTTTAGTCAGTTTATTTACTGAGTACTACTTAATTAATTATCATGATACGGAAGTCATGTAAAGTTCTTTACAAAATCTTAATTATGTCTTGAATTAAGTATTTTCTAATACATAGGGACTTTTTTGTTAAAAATATTCGATATATGTGAGTTAAAAGTAAAATTTTTATTAAGTTATATTTAAGAAATAATTGAATATTTTTTGATTGGGAAGTTTCTAAATAATTAGTGTAAGTGTAGCCCACGATAGCCATCGCTTGCCAATTGGGAAAAATCAAACTTTAATGCCCGAAAATCGATAGTGATGATTTAGTCACTTTTGTGAATGGATAAATCGCGGGTCACAAATATACTTCTTGCTTACTTAAAGAAGAAATCCTCACGAATAAGTTTTACTTATAGACTTGTGTAAATAAATTTTGTAGATAGTCGAACTAATCTTTATATAATCTTTATAAATAGGTTGGTACACACTCAGTAAATTGAGGGTATAATCCTAAGCCACGTTAAAAAATTTCAATGCAGGCGAGTTAGTGTGTTGCGGAGGTTCTCGAAGCTCGATGACTTAAATAATTAGTTAAAAAGCAACTGCCAAGAAGATTTACCCAGACGATCGCTAACAATAGAATACCATTGGTCTAAAGTGGCTAGAAATTTGGGGTGTTGGAGGTCTGGGAGCCAAAGAACCAGAGCGTCTTCACCGTTATCTTGGTAATAACCCCGCCGTCGCCCAGCTGTTTGAAAGCCAAATTTTTGATATAAATATATAGCTCCTAAATTAGAAGCTCTGACTTCGAGGGTAGCTCGCTCCAAGCCGCGATCGGAAGCTGCCTTGATCAGTGAATATAGTAAAGCTTGTCCTAGACCTTGACGTTGATATTGCGGATGAACTGCCAAAATTGTAATATGAGCTTCTTCTAAAATTGACCAAAAGCAACCCATTCCCAGCAGTCTCGAATTAGAGACGGGGGAAAATAAACCCAGCAAATCGCTGTTGGGACTATCTAGCTCTCGTAGATAACCCTCCATTGTCCACAAACCGCCAAAACACGCTTGATCTAATTCCAGCAATGCACTCAGATGCTCTGAAGTCAGTAATTTAGTTTCTAAATTTAATAAGATCACATTTATTGAATAAGATTACAAACCCTTTGTAAACTGGGAAACGGGAGACTTACTCACCCCCGTAATTTGAGCAAGGACAAATTTTATAGTTATGGTATCGACTCACCCCACTGGGGTTCAACATTCTGGAAGTCAATATTTACCTCCAAGTCGCAGCACCGAAGCCAATGCTTCACCAAATCAGGAGCTTTTGCCCTTAACTGCGAGAGTTCATCATCATGACTTCCTGCAAATTGGTGGGTGTGATGTCACAACCCTAGTTAAGCAGTTCGGTTCACCTTTATATATTTTAGATGAAGAAACGCTGCGTTTGGCTTGTCAGCAATACCGAGATGCTTTCAAGCAATACTACAAAGGCGAATCTCAGGTACTGTATGCCTCAAAAGCTTGGAATTGTCTGGCAATTTGTGCGATCGCAGCATCTGAAGCTTTAGGAATCGATGTAGCATCAGGTGGTGAACTTTACACCGCTCTGCAAGCAGGTGTCAATCCTGAGAAAATCTATCTTCATAGCAACAATAAATCTCGTGAAGAATTGCTGTTTGCCACAGAATCCGGTTGCACTATTGTGGTGGATAACTGGCACGAATTAAAGACTTTAATCGAAATCGCAGAGAAAGGGGTGCCACTCACCGCGTCACTCTCTCCCCGGATTATGTTACGCCTAACTCCGGGTATTGAATGTCACACACATGAATATATTCGGACGGGACAAATAGATAGTAAATTTGGTTTTGATCCCAATGAGCTAAAGGAATTGTTTACTTTTGTTAGTAAGCAATCTATCCTTAACTGCGTGGGGTTACATGCTCATATTGGTTCTCAGATTTTTGAGCGCCAACCACATCGAGATTTAGCTGCTCTCATGGTGGATTGGTTGCGTGATGCACTAAAGTGTGGTTTAAATTTGACAGAGTTAAATGTCGGTGGTGGTTTAGGGATTAAGTATATAGAATCAGACGATCCCCCTAGCATTGAAGAGTGGGTAAAGGCCATTTGTGAAGCGATCCAAGAAGCTTGTACATCCGAAAATTTGCCTTTGCCAAAATTACTTTGTGAACCAGGGCGATCGCTAATTGCCACAGCTTGCGTTACAGCCTACACTATTGGTTCATCCAAAGTTATTCCCGAAATTCGTACCTATGTAGCGATCGATGGGGGAATGTCTGATAATCCTCGCCCGATTACTTACCAATCAGTTTATCGAGCAGTTGTTGCCAATAAAATGTCCTTTGCCTCAACAGAAACAGTCACAATTGCTGGTAAACATTGTGAATCTGGAGATATTCTGATTCACAACGCCCTACTCCCAAAGACAGAACCAGGAGATATTCTCGTAGTTATGGGAACTGGTGCGTACAATTACAGTATGGCATCTAACTACAACCGCTTGCCGCGATCGGCAGCTGTCCTAGTGGCGAATGGCGAAGCAAATTTAATTTTGCAACGTGAAACTTATCAAGACTTAATTCGACAAGATCGCCTACCGGAAAGACTAAAGATTTAGTCATTAGTCATTAGATAGGAATTAAACCTGTCTATTTTGAAACCTAACAAAAAAAGATGGTTTTCAAAATAGACCTGGTTTCATTACAAATGAAAAATGATAAATGACAAAGTGTAATTAGAGGCAAAAGTGTAATCCAGATGTCATGAGAGATTGGTGGAAGCAATGGCTGATAAACCTGGGATGGTCACAGTCCTTGCTACTTGGGACTCTGGATATTGTATTGGTGTTGGCGCTGACGTACATGATACTAGTTATTATTAGTGAGCGCCGCACACTATGGATGGTGAGGGGATTCATTATCTTGATGTTAGCCTCAGCACTAAGTGGGAAATTCGGACTACTTCTGCTAAATTTTGTACTGGAAAAATTGGTAATTGGTTGTGCTGTAGCGATGGCAGTTGCTCTACAGTCAGAATTTCGGCGATTTTTAGAACAATTGGGGCGTGGCGAATTCCGTCAGCTGTTTCAACCCGATCGCTTAGCAATCCCCAAGTCTGATAGTGTAATTGATGAAATTGTTGAGGCTGTTAAGGAATTGTCAAAAAACCGCATTGGAGCTTTACTAATTTTGGAAACCACAGGGCCGATTGATGAGCGGGATTTTTCTGTGCCAGGAGTAAAGCTCAACGCGGAAGTTTCTAAAGAACTGATTCAGACAATTTTTCAGCCAAAAACTTTGTTACATGATGGGGCGACATTAATCCGTGGATCTCGGATTGTGGCATCGGGTATAATCTTACCACTTTCGGGACGCACAGCCTCCCGCCAGCTGGGAACACGCCACCGAGCGGCAATGGGAATTACTGAGCGGGTGGAAAATTGCATTTGTGTCGTTGTATCTGAAGAAACGGGTTCAATTTCCTTAGCGGAACGGGGAACCCTAAATAGGCCGCTGACGATTAGGAAGTTGAAAGAGTCATTAGAGGCTCTGTTATCCCCAACCGTCGATCGGGAAGCTGTTGCTCCTGGTCTTTTCAGCTTGGCTCGTCAGATAGGTGGGAAGGCACTAGCATTGGTTTCACGTTTACTCCGATTACCACGTCTTCGACGCGCTACGCGAACAACCGCTTCTCGAGATAAAAAATGACACTACAACAAACTAAACTCCAAGATTTGCCTACTGATTTGAATAGAGAACTATTACCCCAGCACGTTGCAGTGATTATGGATGGCAATGGGCGATGGGCTAAACGTCAAGGTCTACCCCGAATTATGGGTCATAAGCGAGGAGTTGATGCTCTCAAGGATTTGCTTCGTTGTTGCAAAGATTGGGGAATTCAAGCACTAACAGCTTATGCTTTTTCCACCGAGAACTGGAAAAGACCCCAGGAAGAAGTAGATTTTTTAATGACTCTATTCCAAAAAGTTTTACGCCAAGAACTGCGGAAAATGGTTGAAGAGAACGTGCAAATCAAGTTTGTCGGAAATTTGCAAGCTTTACCGCGATCGCTCCAACAAGAAATTTCTCGTTCGATGGAAGAAACCAAAAATAATCGTGCTATCCGATTTTCAGTGGCAACCAATTATGGCGGACGGCAGGAGATTATACAAGCTTGTCGAGCGATCGCCAACCAAGTCCAGCAAGGTCTCCTACAACCTGATGAAATAAATGAACAGGTATTTGAAAGCCATTTGTACACAGCCGGAATTACTGACCCAGATTTGTTAATCCGCACAAGTGGAGAAATGCGTCTTTCTAATTTCCTGCTCTGGCAAATGGCTTATGGGGAAATTTACATCACCGATACTCTCTGGCCAGATTTTGACCGTGTGGAATTTCATCGCGCTTTGTGTGCCTACCAGCGAAGAGAGCGACGGTTTGGGAAAGTTTAAGTCAGTAGGGTGAGCATTGCTTTTAAGGATTTTGACGCGCTCGCCCATTTTTGGCAATACCTACCCTACAAAATAAGCGATCGCACTACGGACTTCCAAATAAAAAAATAATCAATCGCTTTGAGGAGCAGGAGGAGAAGAAACCTGATAGTCGTATTTGATGCAGAAATTGAGTAATTTAATTTTTGGATGTCCCCTATTATTTGTTTATTTAGATCGAGGAGTATCAAGAATCAGAGTCGTGGAATAGAGCTTTTATATCTCGATAGCCACTGACAACACGGAAAATTTCCACATCTTGCCCTATGGGTATGTAGAGGATAAGGTAATTTTCTATTGACAGACTACGGATACCGGTTAAAATTTCATCACGCTGTCTTCCAAGACCAGGGAACTGAGCAATTTTGGCAAATTTCACATCAAGCTTACTCAAAAAAATCTCAGACTGAGCCAAGCCAGATTATCTAGCAATGTAATCCGCAATTTGCTCGATATCTTGAATCGCAGGTTTGGTGAAGCGAAATTGTGGGGTCATGTTTCGTCTGAAACACCGTAGCGCGATCGCACATTAGCGCGAATTTGAGCCATTGCAGTTGAGCCATCAACGACTTTGCCCCGCTGCGAGGCTTCCCAGCCAATGCGTGCTTCTTGTTGAACATCTTGCAATCGTGCTTGATAGATGTCTTCTTGTTGTTCTAGGAGTTTTATACCCGCAAGAATAACTTCAATCGCGTTCTGATACTTACCGCTAGTGAGTTGGCGTTGAACTAAGGCTTCTACTTCAGGTGGCAGAACGATTTGCATGGATTTTTGGATGAGTAGGAGTAACTTTAATTGTAAGCGATCGCTTTTGGTGGGCGTTTTTATCAACTATGCCATTCACTTGCGATCGCCACACTTCTCATGCATTACTTCCACGCAATTCTGGAGAGTTGCGTTAGTCTCAGCTATCTTTTTCATATGCTCCTCATATTTTTCATCACCTGGCGAATAACACTTTTGCTGAAGCTTTACCCGTCCGTCAAGTGCCCCGTAACCGGCAGCAACCTTTGCCGTTGCTGATTCACAGGTATCAAGTTGCGGCGAACACTTTCTTGCTTTATTGTAAAACTCGTGCATTTCGTTGTTAAGAGTTTCGACAACTTCATCCGAACACTTCTTGCTCTTGGTTTTAGTCTTATCTTCTTCTTTTGTGTCAGTGTCCGTCTTCTCTTTTATCTTAGCTACTATCAGAGGTGCTGATACAATTATTAAAATAATCATTAAAGCAATTGCCACTATTGCCAAAATAACCGCAAGACTAAGACCTGCCACCAAAGGAATTGCGGGTGCAAACCGTTGAATACTACCTTGAACAGTTTCTGAATCAGAAGTACTAGAAACTAAACTAGGAGACATGAAAGGTGCAGAAACTGATGACTGTAAATTTATCAAAAGACTTTCAACTGTGGATGCTGCAATAGGCTTTGCTCCAGAAACATCCGTTGAAGTTTCAGAATCTTTTAGTGCAACAATTCCGGGCAGATTTATCAAACCTTGTGATTTTTCACTCAAGGCTGCACAATGACCATTCAAAGTAGTTATTTGACCGTCTGTTAAGTATACAAACTCTTGTCCAGAAACTTTTTGCATTGCTTTATTAATCTGTGCAAGTAGACTGGCTTTTTTCTCCTCTAACAAAGCACTAACGTATTGCTCTCCAGTTTCTTTAGCCCAATCATAGACATCACTTCCGGCTTGAGTGACAGAATCTAAGGCTGCACTACCTTTTTCTTTAGCCCAGTCATAAACATCGCCTCCAGCTTGAGTGACAGAATCTACCGCTGCACCACCTTTTTCTTTAGCCCAGTCATAAACATCGCCTCCAGCTTGAGTGACGGTATCTACCGCTGCACTGCCTTTCTCTTTAGCCCAATCTAAGATGCCACCGCTTGAGCTACTTTCTGAGTCCGTCTTATCTTCATCATCATCAAAAAGCGACCACCTTTGTATCCCAGTTGGAGAAACTGCTGATATATTAGGCGATCGCTGTATCTCTGGTTCCTCTTTTTCGCAAATGGAACACTTTTGTTGCACAGTTGGCTGTTTCGAGACTTGCTTAGTTTTAAGTCCTCCCATCTGCTGCACAACATGGGTTAATTCATGAGCAGTCAACGCATCTTTTGCAGGAGACTTGCCGGCGCCAAAGTAAACATCCTGCTGATGAGTAAATGCTTGAGCATTTAACTCTCGATTCATCTGCACTGCTTCGCTGCCAGTATGCACCCGCACCTGACTAAAATCAGCACCAAAGCGCGGTTCCATGAAGCCTCGCACTTCATCCGATAACGGACTTCCCCCACCTTTACTTCGATTGAGCCGACTTTCAATATTATCTCCTGCCTCAAAACCTCCATTACTAGCCGATTGCATTGATAGCTTCGTTTGTACTTTCTCTTCTTCCTGCTCGCAGACTGCACATTGGCGCTGCAAGGAATTTTGTACAGGCTCTACGCTAGGAGTGTTAAATAAGTCTGGCACAACCATCTGCATTACCTGGTTTGCCATCCAATCAGCTTCTTGCTCGTACTTATCCCCTGGTTCTCTCACCGTTAGCTTTGCTTGGGGACGACGCAATGCTATGCGACTAATATCGTGACCAAAAGACCTTTGCTCAATAGCTTCTGATAACAACGATTGCTCGCCAATAGCCTCGGTTTCTTGAAGGTTGGTTGGTTCTTTTGTGGCTGTTTGGATCTGATTATTTGTTGGTAAACCAAAACTGCGTGTTGGATTCGCCAGCGTTGGAGTATTTGGTGAGACAAGAGATGGATTTAAAAAATTTGATCTACCTGCTTTGTTAAGTCCAAAAGTGCGATCGCTCATCTCACCCTTCCTTCATCGATGGGTATAGTCATGATTCTTACTGCCGGACGTTATACGCCTTATGTGAGTTAAAAATTCTCCAGCAATCTCAAAGGTTTCAGCCTTAGCTTTAATCGTCAACTTACCGTTATCAACGAGACTGCGTTGTTTCAGCCGACAACTCACATAAGCCGTATTATTATCCCCAACAATTCTACAGTTTATGGAAATGCGATCGCTATCTACCTTAGTCTAAATTTACGCTTAACTCTACTCAGCAATCTCTATGGACCAGAAAAAACTGCTTGTTCTATATCTTCCCGACTCAGAGAATACTTGAATGACCGTTGAATATCTTGTGCATTTTCTCCAGATTGGAAATATCGCACGACAATTTGCTCAACATCGAGCCAAAGTTCAGCTTGCCAATTGGGTCGCTGTACGCGCCAGCAGTGCTTCTGTGTTTCGTCTTGTTGACAGCCTTGGTCTTTTAGCCACTGCTCAATTTGTGGTAGCGGATGATTGTATAAGGGGGTATCAGCGGGAAGAAGAGGCATAAGCAATTCAAAATGAACTACAAATATCTTAATTGTTAATTACCATTAGGGTAATTAATTGGGACACATAGGTAATTTGCTCGTGTATGGATTGAGTTGGTTGGAGCAAATGCTTTGGGAAAGCAGCCTCACCACGAGTTAAGCCAATGGCAACTGCTAGTAACAGACAACCGACAAATGTTAACACTAGTATAAATAAAGCAAAGATTTCGCCAGATGAAAGGGGGCGATCGCTTGCATCGAGGTAAGCTGATTTGGAAAAGTCATAGGAATGGGAGACGGGATGATTCAAGTCAGGGGGTGGTTGAATCACTCCAAAGCGGGAATAGCCAATTTTAAAATCGTAGCTTAACCGCCGTTCTGGATGACTAAGGGTAGCGTAGGCTTCGTTGATTTGCTGGAATTTGGTAGTAGCTACAGCAGCAGGT
The DNA here is from genome assembly GCF_043099735.1 of Nostoc sp. C117. NCBI lineage: Bacteria > Bacillati > Cyanobacteriota > Cyanophyceae > Nostocales > Nostocaceae > Nostoc > Nostoc sp. C117. The sequence goes on along the minus strand of NZ_CP170991.1, from coordinate 5,914,709 downwards.
AAGTCTGTAGTATCAGGATGATAGCGTTTGCTCAGTTGTCGATAAGCCCGACGAATATCGATTACCGATGCCGAGGGATGCAGTCCTAGCAGGGAGTAATAAGTTGGTTTACTGCTTTGTGGCATTGCCCCGTTTTGATTCACGGCTGTTTGAGTTACTTTGCTCAAAGATATTTTTATATTTTAAATCCTTTATCCATTGGGAAAGACAGAATAAGGCATAACAAATAAAGTATTAATTTAAGTAGGTCGGGGGAAAATTTATTTACAGGTATGTAACGAGTTAAAATAACCAGCTATTTTTTCTACATGCCAGATATGTGTATTTAATGTAATTACTTCTGGTCGATCTTATGGTAAATCTTTTTTCTCTAGTACGGCTTATGTGAGTTGTAGGTTGAAACAAAACAGTCTCGATGACGGTTGACCGTTGACTGATGACCGATAACCGTCAACCATCAACGATTATAAAGAGTCTTTATATAATTTAGACGCATATCAGCTTATGTATATTGCATGGTTCACAAGATATAGAAACTATTTTTCCAGATGAAGACTAACCTATTAAGTCAGCGCGAGGTTTAAAGGTTTCAATTTGCCGCAACTTTTCGTAAAGTTCCCGTTCTTCCTGACTAATATTCTTCGGTGTAACTATTTGAATTTCTACCAATTGATCGCCACGTTTCCCATCATCACTGGGGTAGCCTTTATTACCTAGTCGAAATTTTTGACCAGACCTAACTCCAGGAGGAATGGTCATTTTTACAGGCCCATCGAGAGTGGGTGCTTCTACCTGGCCTCCTAAAACTGCCTCACTGGGAGTAACTGGTACTTGGCAGACTATATTGGAACCATCAAGCTTAAATAATGGATGAGGCTCAACGGTAATTTTTAAGTATAAATCACCACCTCCAACACCTTGATTTCGCAAACGAATAGTTTGACCTGTGACCATACCTGAAGGCATAGTAACTTCTAGCGATCGCCCATCTTCTAAGCGAATGCGTTCATTACCACCTTGATAAGCCTTTTCTAAGGGTATAGTCAATCTGGCTTCTATATCACGACGATTAGTCCGAGGTGGGGTGTTAACTGTGTAAGCAACTTTTGTTCTCGGCGAACGATATGGATCGCTATTACCATTATTAGATTTACTAGCTCCATTTTTATTGTTGACACCAATAACTTGATTAATAAAGCTTTCAAAGTCAGCAAACTGACTTGGATCTACATCCTGATTCTCATTGCGACCGTTAGCACCACTTTGCCAGCTTTTAGCCTTTGGCGTTTGTTTGTTGCCGGCAAAGCCTTTTTGCTTCCAATAGCGGCTAAACTGGTCGTATTGCGATCGCTTAGCGGTGTCTGAAAGAACTTCATATGCCTCACCGATATCTTTAAATTTGTCCTCGGCTGCCTTATTTCCAGGATTTAAATCGGGATGATACTGTCTTGCTAATCGCCGATAAACCTTTTTAATTTCCTCACTAGAGGCGTCTTTAGATATTCCTAAAATTTCGTAGTAATCGCGGAAATTCTGCAAATTTTGCATAGTCAGTTATTTAAATTTTAGATTTTAGATTTGGGATTTTGGATTAATTAGGAGTGAGAGTTAAGAGTTGAAAGATTTAATTTTTAACTTCTCACTTCGCCAATTTTAGATTTATCATTTGGGATTTTGGATTGAAGAAAAAATCTAAAATCTAAAACCCAAAATTGACTAACTCCTAACTTCTTTTAAAAGCACTACAACCAATCATTATCTTCTTCTTCATCCCAGTTATCTTGGTAACTAGGACGGGATTTGCGTGGAGGACGGCTGTCATAGGAGGAAGAACGATTATCTCGGCTATAGTCTCTGCCATAGTCTTTACCATAATCTTTGTCTCTGCCATAGTCCTTGGAATAGGAGTCACGTTCCCGAAATGTATCTCGGAAAGGTTCGCGTTCCCGTTCCTTATCGCCGCCAGTAAAGATGTCACGGATAGTACCCAACAAATCATCGTCTTCGTCTTCAGCATAATACTGACGGACTTCTCGATTTAGTTCATATAGAGCATCTTGCAGGTCAGCGTAGGCTTGGTCAATACCGCGATCGCTATTTTCCTGGAGACTCTCCTTTAGCTGTCGGCAAATATTATCAATTCTTTGACGGCGGTTGCGGGCAAACTGCATCCCAAATTCTAAGGCTACTTCTCTGAGTTGTCGTTCTGCTTGGAAAATCAACGCTTCAGAACGAGTCCGTTTTTCTACTCGTTCTTTACGTTCGCGATCGACATCGGCGTATTTTTGAGCATCCTGAATCATCCGATTCACTTCCGACTCGTTCAAAGTTGAAGCGCCTTGAATGGTGATACTCTGTTCTCGCCCAGTGGTTCGATCTAAAGCTGTTACCTGTAAAATGCCATTGGCATCGATATCAAAGGATACTTGAACTTGAGGAATACCCCGTGGCGCTGGAGGGATGCCATACAGCTTGAACCGTCCTAAAGACTTGTTGTTTGCTGCCATTTCCCGTTCGCCCTGAACTACGTGGATTTCCACAGTATTTTGGTTATTTTCCGACGTAGAAAATATATCAGAGCGGCGTACTGGTATGGTAGTATTGCGGGGAATGAGTTTTTTCATGATGCCGCCAATAGTTTCCAATCCCATAGATAGCGGTGTCACATCTAAAAGCAGCACATCTTTGAGTTCTCCCGCCAGAATACCTGCTTGAATTGCTGCACCCACTCCCACTACTTCATCGGGATTGACGTTTTCGTTAGGTTCTATGCCAATTAAGTCCCGTACCAGCTGCTTCACCATTGGCATCCTTGTGGAACCGCCAACTAGTACAACTTCTTCAATGTCTCTAGATGAGAGTCCGGCATCTTTGAGGGCGCGTTTAACTGGTGTCCGCAATCGTCCTACCAAATCACCACATAAACTTTCAAACTGGGAACGAGTCAAGCGAGTTTCCAGATGTTTGGGACCGTCTTCAGTGGCGGTGATGAAAGGTAAGTTAATATCAGTGACGCTGACAGCAGAAAGTTCAATTTTGGCTTTTTCCGCAGCTTCCATCAGACGTTGCAAAGCTTGGCGATCGCGTCTTAAGTCTACTTCTTCTGTTTCCAGAAATTGCTCTGCCAACCAATCTACTATTTGTTTGTCAAAATCATTACCACCAAGTTGTGTATCTCCACTGGTAGCTTTAACTTCAAATATGCCATCCCCTACTTCTAAAATCGACACATCAAAAGTGCCACCACCCAAGTCAAAAACTAAGATAGTTTCTGTCTCACCCCGATCCAATCCATAAGCCAAAGATGCCGCAGTCGGTTCATTCAGAATCCGCAGCACCTCTAAGCCAGCAATTCTGCCAGCATCGCGGGTTGCTTGCCGCTGGGAATCGTTAAAATAAGCGGGTACTGTAATCACTGCCCCTGTCACTGGTTCACCCAAATAACGACTAGCATCGTCTGCCAATTTCTTCAGCACCATTGCCGAAATTTCTTCTGGGGCAAAATCTTTATTGAGACGGGGACAAGCAACTTTAATATTACCTACTTCGTCTTTGCGGATAGTGTAGGGTACACGCTTGGAATCTGGACTAAGTTCCCCATACTTGCGCCCAATAAAGCGCTTAACTGCAAAAAAGGTATTTTGGGGATTGAGGACGGTTTGTCGCCGTGCCATTTGCCCAACCACTCTTTCACCTTCCTTGCTGAAGCCAACCACAGATGGGGTTGTTCGCATTCCTTCTGCATTGGCAATCACCACCGGCTTGCCACCCTCCATCACGGCGACTACTGAGTTGGTTGTACCCAAGTCGATGCCGACTACCTTGCCCATGCGTTACTCTTCTCCTAAAGTGTCTTATATATTTATTATGATTGGCGGAACTACCTCTAGTTTTGTGCTAAAGGGTGAAAACACCTCAATGGTATAATAGTCGTCATTAAGGTAATAAGTTAAAAAGTTCAGCTAGAAGAGATAGTTGCAAGACTAGGATAGCATTGACGATGGTTGGTGTGTCCAAGCAGCCTCAATTGTTGTTATCTAGCTACTTCTATTCGCTCTATCTGCAAGTTGGTAAATGCACCTTAATCATACTTGCTCTGGTTTTTTGAGTGTCTGAAAACTTGAATATTGCGACTATTTTAAAAATTTGAATTTAACAGAACGATTACAAACTTCCCTGAGTGAGATAGCGCGAGAACGCGATCCTTACATGGCAACAGGTGGACATTTTTTTGTCCAAGAATATATCCGCCAGCAATTTTCCCAATGGGGGAGTGTGGAAATCCACACCTTCCAAGTAAGAGGTAAAGCTTGTAAGAATTTCATATTAAATTTACCGTCGGAAGCTAGAGGACAAAAAAAGGATTTGTCACCTATCTTAATTGGTGCCCATTATGATGCTGTTCCAGGAACACCAGGCGCGGATGATAATGCTACAGGTGTAGCAGTTTTGCTGGAATTAGCCAGGAAGTTTGCTACCGAACCAATAAGATATCCCTTAAGGTTCGTTGCTTTTGACATGGAAGAATATGGCTTACTCGGTAGTGCTGACTATGCAGCTGTGTTGCGCCAACAAAAACAACAACTACGTTTAATGATTTCCTTAGAAATGCTCGGTTATAGAGATTCTACACCTGGTTCTCAAAGTTACCCCCCTTTTTTGGAACGTTTCTACCCAAATAGCGGTGATTTTATTGCTTTAATTGGCAATTGGCGAACACTTGGTGACTTAATTGGTATGAGTCGTAGTATTCGGCAAGTTGGTGTACCTAGTCAATGGCTACCCGTGCCAAATCGAGGTTTAATAGTTCCCCAAACTAGACTCAGCGATCATGCACCTTTTTGGGATTTAGGTTATCCAGCAATGATGATCACAGATACAGCATTTTTACGTAATCCACACTATCACAAATCTAGTGACACCATTGCTAGTTTAGATTTAGATTTTCTCAGCGGTGTATGTGAAGGATTGGAAATCGCAATTCGGCATTTATAAAAAAGCCAATAATATCTACTTATTTCAAGTTGATAGAAGTACTAAACGAAAATTAAATAGGGTAGCACCAGGTTTTTCAAAAAGACAATATTAACTTGTAATTAATATTTTCGTTAGACCTTTTTTGTATATGTTTGGGCACTAGGAGTTAAAGTAATTAAATCGTCAATATTGCGTTTCATTGTCTTGCAAATTGCATCTAGAGGTAAGTCATTAGCATCATACCCAAAGGGGTTTTCTATCTCCAAACCGATGGCTTCAATACCAAACACCGTAAAACCAACTAAAGCCGCAACTAAACCTGTCCACCAACCAAGGCTCTGGACGATTTGAAATGGTAGTAAGAAACAATATAAAATCAGCAATTGCTTCAAATGAATAGCATAAGCGAGGGGCATGGGTGTTTTTAAAATCCGTTCGCAAGCACCTAAATTATCTACAAGATTATTCAATAATTCTTGAAGAGATGTTAACTGATAGCTATTGAGGCAATTACGATTATATTGCTGTTGTAAATAATCTCCTATCCAAAATGCTAGTTCTATAGGGGGATTATTCATGATCTTCAGTTGTAGATACTTGGTAGATGGCATTAATTCTTGTAACTCGCTATTGACAGGTTCTCCGCGTAAATGTAATTTTGTTGCCACAGCAAAAGCTACCAATAAATTTAGTGCCATAATTTTATTTTCTTTATCATCTGGGGATATTTCGTCAACTGATACCCAAATTTGCCGCGCCAGATTTCGGATGTTATTTACTAGAGAACCCCAACATTTTCTCCCTTCCCAAAACCGTTCATAAGCGGTATTGGTACGAAAGACAAGTAACAAACCCAAAACAATACTAGGGATAACACTTCCTAAAATAGGTTGGGATACAGGCTGTTTAAAATGGTAAAGTATAGAAATCAAAAATCCGAAAGCTCCAGACCATAAAATGTGTTTGTAAATCTTTCTTGTTACAGAACCTTTAAGTTGTAATGTTGTGTTTATCCATTTCAGTTTTTCAGTAATCATGTAGTCACCCTAAAAAACATTTATAACTTAAAAACAATAACTATAGAAGTAACACAATTTTCAAGGAAAATACTGGAAAAATAGGGTTAGAAATCAATGGGATATGCTTGCAGAAATCACTGTATCCTAGTTTCTGTCTGAAAAAATTCAAAGGCGATGCCTACGCCTAGGCACGTGTTTATAAACAAATGTAACGATTCTAGGCTGGCTGCATAAATCCCGCATCGTACCCCGATAAATGTATAGAAGAAAAGGTACATACCTATCGATAATGACCATAGGTCATTAATCGTTATCACGTACCCTAGTAAATCAACAAGTTCTAACCTGTACAAATCCTGCCCTGTAAATTCAGTGTTTAGACATAGCTAAATAAGTTATGTCTTTTTTTTGTGATTAGCCTCAAAACGTTGAATTTCAATTAAATAACCACTGGGATCGCGTAAAAAACAATGGTAAATGTTGTACTTTTCGTTTAGTGTAGGTGGCTTTTCAAATTTGACGCCACGTTCTTGGAGATATTCAAACCATTCATCTACCTGCTGTGTTACCAAGGTAAAAATGACACTCAATTGCTTTTCTGGTGAAGGAGTTGAGATTTCGCTTGCTTGGCACAATCCCAAGTATCCTGAACCACTAACAGTATAAATTCGACAGCTTCCTTGGTCAAGCCACAACTCCAAACCCAGCTTTTGTTCATAAAATTCTGTGGATGCATTGAGATCGTGAGTATAAAAGAAAGTGACCTGTTGTTCAATTTGCGGATGATGAGACATAAAAGACATTTGAGTATATACCCTAAGGACATTTGGCGATCGCATAGGTAAAAATTGATTTATGTTAGAAACCTGTTACTACTCCAGAATGCCTTAAGCGTATCTGGAGTTTCTTTATTTTCTAAATCGTCCGGATATGCCAAAACAGCCTTGAATAGGGATGCATACTGAATTATCTATATCGTCCGGATATGCCAAAACAGCCTTGAATAGGGATGCATACTGAATTATCTATATTTAAAACGAAGCATCACTTATTGATGTACTCCTCTACCAAACAACTCTCGCAAAACAGCCTCAGTTCATCTGGGGCTGTTTTGCATAATGAGTGATGACTGATGATTGTTAACCGTTAATCGTCAACGATTATAAAGAGTGTTTATATAATTTAGACACATATCACCTTAATCTACCTATATTTGAGTGTATACCCTGATGACGTAGGATTATCTCATGTGAAGAATTGGTATAGGTAAATGCGTATCTTTCCTGACTCCAGATTTGTGACAAACATTTCTGGAGTTTTTTCATTATTGGAGTTTACAATTACTCATTTAGCCTCAACTCAAGTGAATATTTGATTTTTCTATAGATTGCTAGAATGAAAAAATAGAATAATAGTTAAATAACTCAGGGAAAATATGACTACAATGATTAAAAATATTGGCGCTGGCTGTAAATTTCGAAGTAGGAATATTGACGCTAGGATAAATATAAAACGCGATCGCACTTTAAAATTTGATATAAATTGAAGTGCAATCGCATCTAATAAAAATACTTATTTCACAGTATATGTCACAAAAATATCCTTTTTCATCTCTACTTCTGCTGGGGCATCTGGATCGTAAGTTGGTGATAATAACAAACTAGCAAACGACGGTAAAGGAACTCCAGTTTTAGACCCACAAGAAGGATAAAATAATGTATAAAATGGCTCGGCTACAGAAGGAATGCCAAGTTTTACGCCCATAGCAGTCGCTAAAGCTTGAGCGCGACTTTGAGCGTCTTTCATTGCTGATTGATAAACTGAACTCTGCAAAGCCTGACAATCGTTGACTGCATATTCCACACCGACGCTTTTGATAGTCAGGTTTTCCAGTTTGCTCGTTGCTTTGTTTGCTGTAGCAACGAGTTCTTGGATGCGATCGCGTGTTGGTTTTTCCACTCTGATTAATATCTTGGCATTATTATCACTAGTATTAGTATTAATTTGCACTTTAATTTTATCAGCACTAATCCCCTTAGCAATTAGGCTATCTACTATCGGCTGGAGAGTTCCTTTTGTTAGTGATTTTTTATCTGGTAAAGATTCTACTGGTGTTTTGTCAGTTAAAAATACAGTTGGTGAGAATATACGGTGAGCTTCTGGTAAGGCTGATGGTTGCGTTTGTAACTCATCATTGCTAGTTCCGCGACTAAATACCAATTCAATATCCGCTGTATCTGCTGGCACTCTCACTGCTCCTTGACCCATTACCATTAAAGAATGGCGATCGCTTGCTGGTGGATAAAATAATTGGGCATTACTGACTTTAGGTGTTAATATCTCTACCCCAACAGTCATATTTATACTTGCCAACATTAAAGCAGTTATTTTTCTCATATTCTGGGAATGTCCTTTTCACCTAGTACTTGTCAAAGTTTACACTTCTAGAGCAATATACTGAATCTTTTATCCAAATAATCCATAAAAAAAAGGACTGGAGAAAAGGTGAAAATGACAAAAAATTAATCTCATACTTAGCGTTAGCCAGAAAAGACGGTTAGCAATTAGACAAAAAATATTGAGCTAGTCCCACATTTTCTAGACTGATTTTAGTCGTGGATTAGCTCAATATTCAAAACTTATGGAAACTATATGTATCTAGACAGACAGACAAATCTTGTTAGAGATAAGCTGAAAAACATCTAATTTGCATAACTGAATTAAACATAACTCTTGTGAGTTGGGCAACATAAGTGCCCTAATTATGTAAGTTACATGTAGAACAGCTTACACAATCTGGGTTTGGTAACCAGACAGAAAACCTGTTTTCTTTAATAAATCTCCCGTATTAACCAAACCAGTGAGAAGGTTCACAAGCAATTTGAACTGTTTCACAAAGATGATGGCTAATCCAATCTGACTTTTCTTGAAGAATTGAGCAAATACCTTGGTGAATCAAATTTTGTAAATGTAGTTGCTGTTCCAAGGGTTTACGAGGTAACTGGTAATTTAACAAGCTTTCTTGTTCTGTCTCGGCTAGCGAAATATGTCTGTCAGATATCACGCTGTAAAAGGAGGGAATGCGGTTGAGGACGAAGACAATTAACTCTTGACGTAAGTCAGGAATTGCAAAGGCTTGTTGATATGGATGGTATGGATATGTATCCAAAACGCTTTCAATTTCTCCTATTACTGACTGCTGTGTTAAATTAACTACGGTTTTCATAATTTTTAAACTCCTTTTTTTAATCCACTCAATGATTTGTGAAGTAAACAACTTTTTTAGATGCCAACATTGTCATGACAATCAGTTATAAATCATCCAACTGATACATGCAACAGACTCTCAAAGAACTCTTTGATTAGGATAGGATATCAAACATTCTGCTGTACTGAATTTGAGTTATAGTTTATACTCTACATCAGTATTGCTTATCAAAGCTGATAAACTACCGACACTTTATATTTATAATCTTTATTATTTCAACTTTGTGCCTTTTTGGCAGAAATCTACATAAAACGCAGTATAAAAGCTAGGGGATCAAGATTAATGGCAAGACTATAAACCAAATGAGAAACAAATTTTTAGTGAATCTTAAACTTATTATTCGTGACTAATAACTATTTTTAGATTCGCTGCAAAATCTGCTGTTTCATCGAGAAAACTTATTGCTTGCAGATTGATTTGCTAAGTCAGCAAAAGATTGATCTCCTATAGTGCAAAATCAGTCTAACGACGGATGAAATAATATAGTTAAATTGTTTTAAAAGTTCACATAGATACTGATTCAGTCAGCCACAACATAACGGATTGTTTAGTTAGAAGACATCCCCATATCTCCACAAAATGTCCCAAAAATGCATTTTTTGGTTTTAGAGGTTGTTTGAAAAGTAGTTAGCTGTGATTTTTGGCACTAGCACTGAATATCCAAAAGACTAAACCCATTATTCTGGCACCAATCATTGGTCAATAACAAATGACTAATGACCAATGACTAATGACAAAGGACAAAATTACTACTAATGACTGCTGAAAGCTGATAGTAGAATAAGGTACAGAAAAGCTGCACGGAAGGGAGGAAGGGAAATTGGATGAGATGAGGGCGGCGCTAGAGTTAGCGACCGAAGAAGAATTACAAGACTTAACGGCAATTCTATTTAGTCGTAAGTTCAATCCTCTAGACTATGTTCATACACCCGAACCCATCGAAGTACAAAGCCAAGACCGCAAAGCTTGGTTAGACGCACTAGAAGGCCGCTTCCGCTTTTTAGCGGCAGATGGAATGACGGTATTGCGGGGACGCACAGACCAAGTAACTTACCGACAAGCGTTAGTTCAAGTATGTAAGTATCTAAAAATTCCTTATTCTAATCAGTTGGCAACCGTTGATTTAGAAGCAGAAGTATTTTTGCATCTGCTAGGACAGGTGTGGAAAAAATTGCCGGAACAGGAAAAGCAAAAATTGACTCTACGGGTGCAACGTCAACTTCTCAAATCAGAACTAAAAGAACCTTTACCACTTTTATTGCAACGCGATCCTTTGGGATTACTTTTTAAAGGTGGTAGCGCGATCGCGGTTACTTCTCTTCTTCAGCCACTTGTACTCAAGCAAATTGCCCGGCAATTTGCCATCCACTTTGCTACCTATGAAGTAGCCAAACAAGCGGCAATTACAGGCTCAGAAGCAGCTGCAACCCAATTTCAAAGCTATGTAGCTATGCAAATGGCGCAACGGGGTATGACTGTGAGTGCAGCTCGTTATGGAGCAGCCCGCACGATGTTTGCCGTGATTGGACCAATGATGTGGGCTTGGTTTTTTGCAGATTTAGGGTGGAGAGCGATCGCCACTAACTATGGTCGGATCATCCCTACCATCTTCGCCTTAGCTCAAATTCGTCTCACTCGTGCTGAATGTTGGGAGCCAGCTTGAACAAAGCTTTTTATCGTTTCAACTTTCGTTGGCAATCCCCCTGGAATTACTCTTTATTAGCACTGTTAATCTTCCCGTTAAGTCCTTTAGTAGGGGCTGTGACTATAGGTTTTGTAACATTAATCACTTGGATGAGACAAAACCACAAAATTAGCCGCCGCCCCCTTAACTGGGGATTTGCCCTTTGGAGTCTGTTGCTGATTTTGACTGCTGGGTTTGCCTCCAACAAGACAGAAGCTTTCCTGGGCTTATTTAATTTCTTACCATTCTTTTTCGTTTTTGCCGCCTTTAGCAACCTGATTCAAACAACTACCCAATTGCGGCAAATGGCTTGGGCTTTGACAATAGGTTCCGTACCTGTGGTGATTATCGGCTTGGGACAGTTATTTTTAGGCTGGAGTTTGAAGTTGCAGATTTTGTGGGTTGTATTAAGTTGGACGATCGTCCCAGGAGGAAATCCACCAGGCCGCATAGCTTCCTTCTTCTTGCACGCTAATACCTTCGCTGCTTATCTAGTGATAGTTTTCATCCTGAGTCTAGGGTTGTGGCTCGAACAATGGCGAGCGGGGATTGGGTATTGGGGATTGGGTATTGCGAAGAATTCAGTCCCCAGTCCCCATTACCCCTTATCCCCAGTCCCCTTCCTCTTTCTAACCGTAGCCGTGATTACGAATTTCATCACCTTGATTTTCACCAACTCGCGTAATGGGTGGGCGATCGCTATTTTTGCCTGTTTAGCTTATGCACTCTACCAAGGTTGGCGTATTCTTGTGGGTGCTATCGCTGCGATCGTCTCTAGCGTCCTTTTGGCGGCTTTTGCTCCCTCCCCAGTCGCGGAAATTTTTCGTCGGATAGTTCCTGCTTTCTTTTGGGCTAGGTTAAACGACGATATGTATCCAGACAGACCCGTGGCTTTAATGCGAAAAACTCAGTGGGAGTTTGCCTGGTCTTTAGCTGAGCAACATCCTTGGACTGGCTGGGGCTTACGCAGTTTTGGTGGATTATACAAAGCACATATGCAGATTCCTTTGGGTCATCCCCACAACTTGTTTTTGATGTTATCTGCTGAAACTGGTTTTCCCAGTACTTTTTTATTTTGTGGCTTACTACTTTGGATTGTCATTACAGGCCTGCAATTACTGCGAAAGTCAAAATATCTCAATATAGGAGACAGATTAATATTTTTTAGTTATCTTCTGGCCTTTGTTGGGTGGATTCTATTGAATACAGTAGATGTAACCCTCTTCGATTTTCGTTTAAATTCCTTCTCATGGTTAATTTTGGCTGCCATGTGTGGAATAATACATCACCATCACCAACAAGAAAAGCTTGCATCCGATCAAAATGAGTTACTTAATTGATAGACTCTACGAAAAACTTATGACACTTGGATTAGTCCTATGGCTATGAATTCTTTTTCAGTGTATGTACTGGGGACATTTAAAGTTTGGAGTTAATAAGATTACTATATTCACGTCTGTGAGTGTGACTAATACCTAATTAGTCACTGTTGCTGATTGTTGGGAAGGTGTAGGGACAGCCCTTTTGGGGTTTTCCTGCATGACGGGCATCTCTTGTAGATGCCCTTTTGTATGTTTATTATTTACAATTTTCAAGTATTGAATTGAACAGAATATCTAAAAAAAATATTTTATTAAGGAGCATAAAATATGCTAGCTGAAATTAAACTAGGTCTTTGTAACCCGCCACAACCTATTTATTTGTATGTGAAAAACGGAGAATTCAACGGGGAATCCTACCTGTGGTATCAGTATGATATCAATAATAATAAAACTATTCCTGTTCAACAAACAGGTCTAACTGGGTATATATTTGAACTTAAATTAACGACGAAAGAATTTAGAGAAAGAGACAACAATAAGTTAGACATCGTTGTTAGAGCGGATGAAATTTATGTTGTTAGGACTGGGATAGAAACGAACTTTGCTAAAACTTTCCTTTTAGCTGCATCACTAGTTCAGGACTTTTCCAAACCCCTGATTATCGCTGCAATTGCGGGAAAAGAGAATGTGGTATTTTGTAACCTCTATGACGCGGCGACTAAAACCAAGATTCAGTACAAATGGAACAAAGATGCTGATTGGTTAGGAATCATTGATAGTGTTCAAACTAAGTTGCAGACATCTCAAAATTCTCATGTCGTCTCTGGTGAGCCGATACTGTTATGAATAACTTTAGAGGTTGTTTGAAAAGTCTAATTTATTACTAGCCTCGGCGATTGGAAATCGCGGCTACACAGACAAAACCCACCTACGTGGGTTAAAACCCTTGATTTTGTATTAGTCCACGGAGGTGGACTAAGTTTTGTGTAGTAGCGAATTCTATTCGCCCAATACTTTTCAAACATCCTCTTAGGCTAAAAGTAAGTGTCAACTTTATTTATGAGTGCAATGTCTGACGCCAACACGTCTATACACCCAATATTTTGATTGGCATTCAAGACTATGGTAAGCAATATGGTGTAAGCTCTCGGTAAAATAGGTGTGTCGGTAACGAAAAAAAGACGCTTCATTAACCAAGCATATGTTTACAACAGCTAACTTTCTTCAGTACACCCAATGGTCGGGTATAGCTACCTTGGTATTTGCTGCCTTGGTAATTTTGGCTTTTATTCTCAAATGGGGCATCCGCTTTCGACTGGTGGGTACAACTGGCTTTATGCTGGTGCTAACAGCTGGTTTGTTTGCACTCTCTATAGTTCCGTTGAGTCGGAGCGTGATTCCTGGAGCAGTACATTACACTCTTGTTTATGACAATGGTTCAACCCAAGCGGTAATTGCCACATCAACCCAAATTACACCAACACAATTAGAAGCAACTTTACGTCAAGCAGCTAGCAATCTGTTTTCTTATGGTCGCTCAGGTACAGTGCAAGACGATAAATTAACAGTTCGTGCCCGTACCATTATCCACCCAGAACCAGGAATTTCTGTACCAGTTTACTTGGGTGAGGTGAAGCGATCGCTCATTTCCCATAACAACTCCCCAATGACAGTAAAAATTTACGAAGACAACTTCGCCCAATTACCAAAAGGCAAAGCTTAAGAGGCAGAGGAGCAAGGGAGGACAAAAGGACAAGGGGACAAGGAGATAAATAAAACTCCTAACTCAGCACTCTTAATGCCCAACAAAAATTCACTTGTCATCAGAATGACATCATTTATTTTGTATTTACCGATACATTAAAGATTAATCTTAGATTAAGATTATTTAAACTTTAGTGCATCCATTGTGGAAAAAAGTTAATTAGCTTGCGGGGAATGGGTGCTGACAATTGTGATTTGTCAGTTATTTTCGTAGTTACCGAGGTTGCAATTTTCAAGGTCAGGGTTTCTCGGAGAATCTTCATGATTCAGTTTTCAATAGCTTTTCCAGAGAATCTGAGAGTGGTAATGTTATTTAATTATACGGTTATTCAAAACTTTGATAGTTCGGAATTTCAGGTCAATGGGCATCATAGATTCAAGCAACGTCGGTAAGAGGCTTTGTCTATTTTATGGCTCGGCTAAAATCCAGCCGAGGGAGTGGAAGGTTGTAACCATTCTAAAATCAGCTTGGCAACAAGTATCCCTAACCGTAAGTCTAATTTGATTAAGAAATATCAAAGTTTTGGCAAACTAGTTATATGCCTAATAAATTTTCTACTCAACCTTCTTTGTCTACTCAAACTTCTAGTTCGTTATTTACCCTCGTAGTTGCCCCAGCAAAAGTCATCCGTGGTTCTGGCGTCTTGCAAGCAGCCGCAGCAGAAATTGCCTGTTTGGGAAATCGTCCGTTAATTGTGGCGGGCGATCGCACTCTCACCATCAGCCAAGAAAATCTGCAACCGATTTTAGAAATCCAACAGTTATATTCTGCTCTAGCTTCTTATGGTGCAGATTGCTGCGAAGACAGCCTGAAATCTTTACGCAAGGCGGCAAAAGAGCATAAAGCTGATGTGATTATCGGTGTTGGTGGCGGCAAAGCCCTGGATACAGCAAAATTAATCGCGCAACAGTTACAGTTACCAGTGGTGACGATTCCGACTTCGGGGGCTACCTGTGCAGCTTGGAGTGCCTTGTCGAATGTTTATTCCCAAGAAGGGGCGTTTCTTTACGATGTGGGGCTGTCTCGTTGTCCTGATTTATTGATACTCGATTATGACTTGATTAAAACAGCACCACAACGTACTTTAGTCGCTGGCATTGGTGATGCGATCGCTAAATGGTACGAAGCCTCAGTTAGCAGTGGGCATTTGCAAGACACTTTAATTATTGCCGCAGTTCAACAAGCACGAATTTTGCGAGATATCTTATTGCAAAAGTCAGCTACTGCCTTGAAAGAACCAGGCAGTGAAGTTTGGCGAGAAGTTGTAGATGCTACTGTGTTACTTGCAGGGGTAGTTGGCGGACTTGGAGGAGCGCAATGTCGGACAGTTGCTGCCCATGCCGTGCATAATGGTTTAACGCACATCTCCGGACATAGCAGTATTCATGGCGAAAAAGTTGCTTTGGGAATTTTGGTACAACTGCGTTTAGAAGAAATGCTACAAAATAATCAACTAGCAGCATCAGCACGGCAACAGTTGTTAAAGTTCTACACAGAAATTGGACTACCCCAAAAATTAAGTGATTTGGGATTGGGAAATATTACACTAGGTGAGTTGCAAACAGCCGCTGAAGTTGCCCTAGCTCCTAATTCTGACATTCATCGACTACCGTTTAAAGTCGCGCCAGAACAGTTGATGGCAGCAATGGTTTCTACCACTGCACCTATAGATAGTAGAGACACGATGAATCGAGTTTCCCCCAAAGGAATGAGTGACGAGGTTGAAGAATGAGTTTGAATTGGATTGTTCCAGCAGAACGTATACAAAAACTGCCACCCTATGTATTTGCCCGTTTAGATGAACTCAAAGCGAAAGCACGGGAACAAGGGTTAGATTTAATTGATTTGGGTATGGGAAATCCCGATGGTGCAACACCACAACCAGTAGTAGAAGCAGCGATCGCCGCTTTAAAAGATCCCGCTAATCACGGTTATCCTCCTTTTGAAGGTACTGCTAGTTTCCGTCGTGCCATCACTAACTGGTATCATCGCCGTTATAATGTGGTTCTCGATCCGGATAGTGAAGCCTTGCCACTACTGGGTTCTAAAGAAGGATTAACTCATTTAGCGATCGCCTACGTTAACCCTGGCGATTTAGTTCTCGTTCCTTCCCCCGCTTATCCTGCACATTTCCGCGGCCCCGCGATCGCTGGCGGGAAAATCCACAGCTTGATTCTTAAACCCGAAAATGACTGGTTAATCGATTTAGCTGCGATTCCTGATGAGGTTGCAAGACAAGCCAAAATACTCTATTTTAACTATCCCAGTAATCCCACCGCTGCCACAGCTCCCCGCGAGTTTTTTGAAGAAATTGTTGCCTTTGCCCGCAAATATGAAATTTTGTTGGTGCATGATTTGTGTTACGCCGAGTTAGCGTTTGATGGTTATCAACCCACTAGCTTGCTAGAAATTCCTGGCGCGAAAGAAATCGGTGTAGAGTTTCACACCTTATCAAAAACCTACAATATGGCTGGTTGGCGCGTCGGGTTTGTAGTGGGGAATCGCCATGTAATTCAAGGTTTACGGACACTAAAAACTAACTTGGATTACGGCATTTTTGCCGCCTTACAAAAAGCAGCCGAAACCGCTTTACAACTGCCAGATGTCTATTTGCATGAAGTACAACAGCGCTACCGTACCCGCCGCGATTTCCTCATTGAAGGATTAGGACAGCTGGGTTGGGATATCCCCAAAACCAAAGCGACAATGTATCTTTGGGTGAAGTGTCCTGTGGGAATGGGTTCAACAGATTTTGCCTTGAACGTATTGCAGCAAACTGGCGTTGTCGTTACCCCAGGTAATGCCTTTGGAGTAGCAGGTGAAGGGTATGTCAGGATTAGTTTGATTGCAGACTGCGATCGCTTGGGTGAAGCTTTACGTCGCTTCAAGCAAGCCGGCATCCGCTATCAACCTGAAAGCTTAGTTTCTACTTCAGGAGCGATCGCCGATCTGGTTAGTTGATTATTTGATTTTTTTGCCAAAAATACCAGAAATACCGATTTTGCTAACGTCAATTAGCATTGTATGTCGGCAACTTTCTCATGGATTTGCTGATTTCAAAGAATAAAGGAGCAAGATTGATGGCTAAATCTTTTTTGATTCTGCCAATAAAAACAGAGTGTAAGTGTTAAGGTCACACTTTGCGGTGGATGGCTTGGTAGTTACTCTGATTGCCCATACCCTCAATAGAGACACGTAAATTATCCAACTTTCCACTCACCTACCGACTAGCGATCGCATATTTTTTCTTCTTTTGCCTACTACAGTTGTTGTCTAATTTGTCAATGCGTAAGTTCTGTCGCCGTCTCTACAAAGGACTTATTCTTGTAAAGATGGCAAATGATCGCGTCTTGGCGGTCTAGAATTTTCATCAAAAAACCTTATCCGAACCGTATTGAGTTCGCACTGGCATAGGGTTTGCTGAGGCTTATCCCTCAAATATTTGATGGAGTGAAATTTGAAGTATCTCAGTATCTCAATTATATCTTTGTGACTTCCAACTTCTGACTTGAAAATGCTCCTTCGATGAGTATCTATATAGATCAGTCTCACATCGCATTTTCATGCTTGACTATGAAACTTGTTTCATTGGGACTGCCTTCTGCTTTCCCCAGCCGAGATCACCAAAAGTTGCCAAGAACCACTTCTGCTTGAAATTACAAGTTAGCAGAAAATCTTACTGGGTACTAAGTGGGCGATACTTGATTTGAACCAGTGACCCTATCCGTGTGAAGGATGTGCGCTACCCCTGTGCCAATATCCCAGGGTTTTGAATTATATCATAGATTATACAAATTTAAACTTCCCAGTGAAAGCGCGAAGAAAATAATTTATTAAATTCAAACTGCGATCGCCTTCGCAAATACATTAATAAGTGGAATATTACCCATTGCTCTCGGCGCAGGGGTCACAGAACATTCATTTCTTTAGTTTATCTAAAGTCGCATCTAAGTTCTCAAATTACCTTCCTAAGATAGAAGCAGCAACTATAAGTTGTCATACACGACTAAAACCCAACTAACAGCTAGTGGCTACGGAGAATACAAAAATGGCTCAAGCGCCAGAATCTTTAAACTTATCTATGAACGACCCTACAGATAGAGCTTTAGATCGTGATTGTACAACTCTATCGCGTCACGTCTTACAGCAACTTCAGAGTTTTTCAGCCGATGCACAGGATTTGAGTGCGCTAATGAATCGTATCGCCCTGGCTGGCAAATTGATTGCTCGCCGCATGAGCCGCGCCGGTTTAATGGAAGGCGTTCTCGGATTTACTGGGGAAGTGAATGTCCAAGGTGAATCCGTCAAAAAGATGGATGTTTATGCCAACGACGTGTTTATCTCAGTATTTAAACAAAGCGGCTTAGTTTGTCGCCTCGCTTCTGAGGAAATGGAAAATCCCTACTATATCCCGGAAAATTGCCCCATTGGGCGCTATACCCTGTTATATGACCCAATTGATGGCTCATCCAACACAGATAACAATCTCAGCTTAGGTTCAATTTTTGCCATTCGCCAACAAGAAGGAACTGATAGCGATGGCAAAGCAACTGACCTACTCACCAATGGACGTAAGCAACTTGCTGCCGGATACATCCTCTATGGGCCTTGCACAATGCTGGTTTATACTATAGGTAAGGGCGTTCATTCCTTTGTTCTCGATCCCAGCTTAGGAGAATTTATTCTTACTGAAGAAAATATTCGCATTCCTAAGCACGGTTCTGTTTATAGCGTGAATGAGGGTAACTTCTGGCAGTGGGAAGAATCAATTCGAGAATATATTCGCTACGTTCATCGTACAGAAGGCTACAGCGCTCGTTATAGCGGCGCAATGGTGAGCGACATCCATAGAATTTTAGTTCAAGGCGGCGTATTTCTTTACCCAGGTACAATTCAAAAACCGGAAGGTAAATTGCGCTTGCTTTATGAAACCGCTCCTCTAGCCTTTTTGATTGAGCAAGCAGGTGGTCGGGCTACTACAGGACTGGTAGATATCTTGGATGTAGTGCCAAAAAAACTGCATCAGCGCACGCCTTTAATTATTGGTAGCAAAGAGGATGTAGCAAAAGTGGAGTCTTTTATTCAAAACGGTCACTAGTACAGGTCGGCAGAAGGTGAAAAAAGCTGATAAATAAAGCCATTATTACCTTTTTTAACTAGATCGTTATTTCCGCCATACTTTACTAGCCAAGAATTAGAGAAAATCAAGGATGCGTCTAGCCTATGCCATTAATTAAAAGTTAATCATCGTGATTTAGGATTGGGAATGCATAATAGCACTTCTTGAAAATAAATTAAAGATTATCTCAGCTGGTCGATGCGATAAGTGATTGGCAACGGCAAAATTCAGAAGTCACCATCAACAATCAGTGAACAATAACTGTTTGAACATTTTATCGATTTTGCCACATTCACTAAGAAACATCATCATACAGGAGTGAAAAACCAGAGTTATGGCAACTAATCATCTACTAGAAATTAAGCAATACGGTCAAAGTATCTGGATCGATAATTTGACCCGTGACATGATTCAATCAGGCGAACTCCAAGACCTGGTTGAAAATCAAGGAATTTCTGGGATTACTTCCAACCCCGCAATTTTTGAAAAAGCGATCGCTGGTAACGTAATTTATGATGCCGATATTGAAGCCGGAGTTCGTGCTGGCTTGCCGATAGACAAAATTTACGAATCGCTAGTTTTTGCAGATATCCGTAACGCTTGTGATCTTTTACGCCCTGTTTATGAAGCCTCGAATAGAGTAGATGGTTATGTGAGTATTGAAGTACCGCCAACCATTGCCCATGATACTGAAGCCACAATCACTGAAGCTAGGCGCTATTTCCAAGAAATTGGTCGGGAAAATCTGATGATTAAAATTCCCGGTACAAAACCTGGTTTGCCAGCAGTAGAACAGGTAATAGCCGAAGGAATGAATGTCAATATCACCCTGCTATTTTCTGTAGAAAGCTACGTCAACACAGCAAAGGCTTATATTCGTGGCTTAGAAAAACGAGTGGCTGAAGGTAAGGATATCAGTAGAATTGCTTCAGTCGCTAGCTTCTTCCTCAGCCGGATTGATAGCAACATTGACTCCAAGATTGATGCTAAGTTGAAAAAAGGTGTTGATGATATTGCCGTAGAAGCGAAGTTGAGAGCTGTTAAAGGAAAAGTAGCGATCGCTAACGCCAAGGTTGCATACCAAGAATACCAGAAAATCATCGAGAGCGAACCCTGGAAAGCCTTAGCAGCAAAAGGAGCCACAGTACAACGGCTACTTTGGGCTAGCACCAGCACCAAAGACCCCAACTACAGAGATGTGATGTATGTCGAAGAGTTAATAGGCCTTGATACCGTTAACACCGTACCACCATCGACCATCAAAGCTTGTGCCGATCATTGTAACGTAGGCGAACGCCTAGAAACAGGTGTAGAAGAAGCTTACACGCTGATCGAAAACCTCAAAGATCCTGATATCAACATCGATCTTGATACCGTAATGGATGAACTGTTAAGTGAAGGTATTGACAAGTTCATCCAGCCCTTCCAGTCCTTGATGAACTCTTTAGAAGAAAAGATCAAGGTATTGTCGCCAGTGTAGGGACTAGGGACTAGGGGCTGGGAACTGGGGATTGGGGATTGGGGACTGCTAAACAATTTTCCTAATACCCAATACCCAATACCCAGTCCCTAATACCCAGTCCCCAATCTCAAAATCCAAAATCTAAAATCCCAAACTCCTATGGTCAGTCTGCTAGAAAATCCCTTGCGCGTTGGTCTGCAACAGCAAGGGATGCCCGAACCCCAAATTATAGTTATCTTTGGCGCTTCTGGTGACCTTACCTGGCGCAAACTAGTACCAGCCTTGTACAAATTGCGGCGAGAACGGCGCATTCCACCCGAAACTACCATCGTCGGTGTAGCACGGCGAGAATGGAGCCATGAATACTTCCGCGAACAAATGCAGAAGGGTATGGAAGAGGCACATCCTGATGTCGATTTGGGAGAACTCTGGCAAGACTTCTCTCAAGGTCTGTTCTATAGTCCTGGGGATATAGACAACCCGGAAGGCTACCAAAAACTCAAAAGCTTATTGAGTGAATTAGACGAAAAGCGGGGCACACGAGGAAATCGGATGTTCTACCTCTCGGTAGCCCCTTCATTCTTTCCTGAAGCAATTAAGCAGTTAGGAAGCTGCGGGATGCTAGAAGATCCCTATAAACACCGTCTGGTAATTGAAAAACCCTTTGGTCGGGACTTGGCTTCTGCCCAGAGTCTGAACCAAGTAGTACAGAAATTTTGCAAAGAAAACCAAGTTTATCGCATTGACCACTACTTGGGTAAAGAAACAGTCCAAAATTTGTTGGTGTTTCGCTTTGCCAATGCGATTTTTGAACCGTTGTGGAATCGTCAATTTGTTGACCACGTACAAATTACCGTAGCAGAAACCGTAGGTGTGGAAGACCGGGCTGGTTACTATGAAAGCGCCGGGGCACTACGAGATATGTTGCAAAATCACCTCATGCAACTTTACTGCCTCACGGCAATGGAAGCACCCAACGCAATGGATGCCGACAGCATCCGCACAGAAAAAGTGAAGGTACTCCAAGCTACTCGTTTAGCTGATGTTCACAATCTGTCGCGATCGGCAGTCCGCGGTCAATACAGTGCTGGCTGGATGAAGGGTCAAGCAGTGCCAGGGTATCGCACAGAACCAGGTGTCGATCCTAACTCCAGCACACCCACTTACGTGGCAATGAAGTTTTTGGTAGATAACTGGCGCTGGAAAGGTGTTCCTTTCTATTTGCGTACCGGGAAACGGATGCCGAAAAAAGTCAGTGAGATTTCCATCCACTTCCGCGAAGTTCCATCTCGGATGTTCCAATCTGCCGCCCAACAGACAAACGCCAACATTTTGACGATGCGGATTCAGCCAAATGAAGGTATTTCCCTGCGTTTTGACGTGAAAATGCCAGGGGCAGAATTCCGCACCCGTTCAGTTGATATGGACTTTAGCTATGGTTCCTTTGGCATCCAAGCAACATCTGATGCTTACGATCGCCTTTTCCTTGATTGTATGATGGGTGATCAAACATTGTTCACCCGTGCAGACGAAGTAGAAGCAGCTTGGCAGGTAGTAACGCCAGCCCTTTCCGTTTGGGATGCACCCACCGACCCAACTACGATTCCCCAATATGAAGCCGGTACTTGGGAACCCGCAGAAGCAGAATTCTTAATTAACCAGGATGGTCGTCGCTGGCGCAGACTCTAAATATTAATCATTAGTCATTAGTCATGAGTCACTAGTAACAACAAATGACAAATGACAAATGACGAATGATAAGATCCAAAATCCAAAATCCAAAATCCAAAATTTCCTATGGCTCCCCAAGCTTCGACAATTTTTTCACTTCAGGCACCAAAAGATATTTCGCTTAACGAAATAGATACGGAACTCAATCAAATCTGGCAAAGTTACGGCATTACCGGCGAGGATGGTGGGCTTCCTGCTGCTACAAGAGCCACAACATTTACTTTAGTGGTCTACGAACCAGAAGAAACCCAGTATCTTTTAGCTAGTTTGGGATTTTACAACGGTCCCCTTGACGGGATTTTAGGACCTCAGATGCAAGCTGCTTTGCGGGAAGTGCAGACAAAACATGGACTGCCAGAAACTGGAACAGCAACACCTGAAACCCTGGCTGTCTTGAGAGAAGAATTCACCAAACGTCAGGGTAATGCAACTAATGGGGATAATGGTTCTGTTGGTCTTCCCAGCTTAAATGCCCCAAGCCCTAGAATTGCCGATGAAATCGCCCTCCGTAACCCCTGCCGAATTATTGCTTTGTTTCCCATTACTGGCGAAGATGAAGGCGTAAAGGCTCAAGTTTCTGCTTATTGCCCCATCCAAAAACAATCGTCAAGTACACTTATCTGTTGCGAATATATTACTCTGAGCGGCACTGCTGCCGCCTTGGAACGGATAGGAGGCATGATTCCAGCATTGTTGATTGGTGGCTTGCCGAAGTTTCTTTGGTGGAAGGCAACACCACAGCCCAGCAACACTCTATTTAAGCGCCTGGCAGCAGTCTGCAATAATGTGATTGTGGATTCTTGCCGCTTTAACGAGCCAGAAAGTGATTTACTTAGCCTACAAGAATTGGTTGATAGTGGTGTTCCCCTAGCTGACCTGAACTGGCGTCGCCTCTCAGCATGGCAGGAATTGACAGCTGAAGCTTACGATTCACCTAAGCGTCGTGCTGCACTTAAAGAAGTTGACCGAGTAACTATTGATTACGAAAAGGGCAACCCAGCACAGGCATTGCTATTTTTGGGTTGGTTGGCAAGTCGTCTAGAATGGCAGCCAGTTTCTTATCAAAAGGAAACCGAAGATTACGACATCACTCGCATTTGCTTTATAGCCCAAGATCAACGACAGGTAGAAGCTGAGTTAGCTGGAGTTCCAGTTGCTGATGTGGGTGAAATTGTTGGTGACTTGATTGCTATACGCCTCAGTTCGACAAATACACAGGCAGACTGTGGTACAGTAATTTGCTCGGAAACGGGTGGTTGTATGCGGATGGAAACTCATGGTGGTGCCCAATCAGCCGGTCTGTTTCAGCAAGTGACTTCACTTTCGGAACAAAAGGCGGAAGCATTACTGAGTCAGCAGGTACAACGTTGGGGTCGTGAGTCACTTTTTGAAGAAAGTCTGGGGATTACAGCGAATATTTTCAAGTTGACAACAAATAGTTAGTTTCGCCTGGAAACAATAAAAGTTACCCAAATTGCGAAAATCAAACACAAACCCTTCAGATTTTTGGATATTTCAATAATCTGGAGGGTTTTTCTCTTTTGCTTCGTTTTTTGGACTAGATTGCAAGAGATGCGATTTATCACGTCTCTTACCTTAACTGAGAGCTATTGCCCCCTACCAAGCTGCACCTTTGATGCATTGACCATGAATCGACAAATTCCACATACTTGTTTTATGGCTCGATGAAAGGTTTCAATTCCCCAATGGGTATCATGAATTGTGATAAATTCATTTCTGGTTATGTCCTTGATTCTTTCTTCATCTGGAACATACAAAATATAGTGTCTAGAGTCTTCTTTCTTGAAGTCTTTCCTAAACAACTTTATGAATCCAAATTCTTTCAGATGAGTTCTTAATCCTGACTCTGGAATCACCAAAGTACTTACCTGGCAATACTTATGCGGTTCATTTGAGACAGTTCTATTTTTTTCAATCCCGAATAGAAAACCCAGCTTCTGGTTTTTTAGAAATTTTAAATTCTCTACTCCTGAATACCAACTATCTCCTGTTACTATTCTTGGCTTGACTCCCCAGCTTATTATTTCACTCACCATTTCTCGAAAATAATCGTTTTTTGTTTTCGCCTCCTTTTTGTCATATATTCTGTAATTTATTGGGACTGAATTACCGTTAGTATCGCTGTAATATAAAGTGATTAAATTTAAGCCAATAATAGCTTTATGGGCTTTTACTGACCAAAAATAACTGATTAATTCGGCATTTTTTGGGTCGCTGTAAATCTTTTCTATTACTGTATCGTCTACACTTAATATCCCTCCTACCAAGTTAATGATTTTCTCTACTATGTTGAATAAATCTTTCGCTTCGTATCTCTCTCTCAACAAAAACCGATTCACACTATCATGTGAAACGTCTCCCAATATCTCTGCCAACCTACTGCACCCCCCAAACTTTGGCTCTGACAGCAGAAATAAGGTGTAGAGGTCTAGATTGCATTGTCCTGTGGATGGTTTAGTAATTTCTCTAATTGTCCGATACCTATAAAGTAAACAACCCTTATTTATGAATTCACTATTTTGTTATTCTGTCAATGCGTAAGTCCTATTATTTTAAAACTTTGCAGTCTAAATTATTTAGAAATAATTTGGTATTTTACTTGTATTAAACACATCCAACTCGCACTGCTGTAGTTGCAGCCTCAGTGCGGTTTGTTACTCCTAACTTATTTAGTACCTGGCTAACATGATGCCTAATGGTAGAAGGACTTAATTTCATTCGTTGAGCGATCGCTTCATTACTTAATCCTAAAGCCAGCAGTGCTAATACCTCTTGCTGTCGCTTGCTTAGTTCATCGATAGCTTGGGATGATGGTTTGCTTGGTTGCAGCAACGCCTGAATTACCTCTGGTGCTAGCATAGACCGACCGATGGCAGCGGCTCGTATGGTATCCGCCAACTCATCAATCGAGATACCCTTGAGCAAGTAGCCAATAGCTCCGGCTTGCATTGCTTGCTGTACCAAGTCATTCGCTAGAAAACTCGTCAAAATTAAAACTTGAATTTCTGGGTATTTTTTGCGGATAGCTCTTGTTGCTTCTGCCCCATTCATCCCCACCATCATCAAATCCATTAACACTACATCTGGTTGCAACTGTTCGCACAAATGTAGTGCTTCATCTCCATTACGCGCTTCACCCACTAATTCCATGTCATCAAAGGCCAGCAAGACAAATTTAATACCTCCCCGCAGAATTTCATGATCGTCAACAGTAATCACCCGAATCGGTTTCAATGATTTATCTTTTTCCATATAATATAAATCCGGGATATCAAAACTATTTTTAATACATTTACATTACATGATTGTTCCATTCTCAGTATTTATGCGTGAGATTCTTAATCTTTAATTTTTTATTTATCACCAATTTTCTACTCACCACTCCCTATTTTATTGATAGCGGCTGACCAACTCAGGACAATCTCAGTCCCCTTTCCTGGATAGCTTGACAAATGAAAGATAGCGCCAATGAACTCAGCCCGTTCTTTCATAATTGCTATGCCCAAATGACCAGATGGTATTTTGTTGTAGTCAAAACCACACCCATTATCGATAATACGCAAGACTATTCCTTGTGAATCACCGTGGAGGCTGACTGATACTTGCGTTGCTTTGGCATGTTTAATAATATTATTTAGTGCCTCTTGAGTAATGCGGCAGAAAACAAGCTTTACATCATCAGATAGAGGTCGATCGCCTTCTACCGTCGTTATTATCTGTAGACTTGCCCGTCCTAGAATTCCCTTGATTAACTGCTGTAGCAATTCACCTAATGGTTTATCTGTCAAACCACTAGGACGCAACTCAATCACAAGATTCCGCATTTCTGCTAACGCCCCTTGTGTCAGTTGGGCGAGTTCGTCTAATCCCTGTTGGGCTACCTCTGGGTTGCGTTGCCAAACTCTAGGTAAAGCTTCGGCAATCGTCGCCATAGTAAACAATGTCTGCGATACCGAATCGTGTAAGTCACGCGCGAGGCGATTTCGCTCCAGTTCCACAGCAATCTTCCGTAGCCGTTCGCTTTCAATCAATTGTTTGCGTAGCTTCATCGCTTGCATCAAGTCTTTGACCAGATGTAGGCTCATAATTACCACGAAGGACAAAAATCCATATTCAGCAATGTACATAGATTTGATCTTCCCCAAATCTACTAAGCGATCGCATTGAACAGTTCCGACAAAAATCGCCAGACTCAAAGCTAAAATCAGTGCAGCCTGCTTTTCACCACGCTGATATTGACGGTAACAGGCGTAAAAAGCAAAAACTACATTACTGATTAAAGCTAAGAATTGGAACCCGACTAAAGGATTGAGTGTACCTTCTGGGTGGGTAATTGGTTCTCCCCAAGGCAAAGGAATACTTGATAGTCTGCTGATATGGGAATAGAGAATCCCAGTAGGTGAAACTTGGTTAATTAAGAGGCAGATGAAATAGAGGGTATTCAGTGCCAAAAGTAGGCGTACAGGCTTAAATTTAGTATATAAAGCCACAAACCAGAGGGTGAAAACTCCGTCAATATATCCCAAACTAGATAGCAATTTTCTGGCATTTATATAATCATCTACATCTATGGCTTTGTATTTGGCTATAAGAGCTAAGATATAACTAAAAATTATTAAGCAGGTTAACCCAAAAGATAAGTGCAGCGCTGGTTTTAATCGCCCAGAGGCAATTAGCAAGTGTAATAGACCAACATAGAGGCAAATACCAGCAAATATATTGAGAATACTTGGAACAAGAGTCATTACTTGTTTGATGAAAAATTGACAGCTAGCAACAAACAAGTAATATCACCTGAATAGAGACTTTTCACCTTCTCCACACACATTCTCTATTCATAAGTAATAGTTATATAGGTCATTGATCCTAGTCAAAAATAGGACAAGTATTCGATGCGCTCACTCAGGCGATCGCAGTACAATTCATCACGCGAATGATTTAAGCAAAACTTTGGCGATAGCGTACCGCCCGCCGTAAGTGATCGCCTTGCCTCTACGGTCAAAACCCACAGGAGCAAAAGCTTGTGCGCTAACACCATTGAGTAAAAACACTGTATTGCGTAGAGATGTTGCAATACAACTTCTCCACAAATATTTAGCTGAAAATACTCATAAAGTCATTAAATCTGTGTAATCAATTTCAAAAGAAAATGAATAAAATCTCGTCTCGCAAAACCTTGTTGTTTAGTTTTGTTATTGCTTCCACACTACTTGCCACACCTAATGTTGTTAGGGGTAATGAGTTGTCAGCAGGAAAAACTAATGATAGTACGGCACGTTGTAGCCAAAATGTCGGCGGTTCTTATCTGACAACAATCTTCAACCAAGACGGCACAATCGGATCGCGTGGAGTCATAACACTTACCGAAGAAGGTAACTTTTTTGTCATTGACTCCAATCAAGGCGGTGTTACCAACGTCTTTAATCCCTTTAGCAGTGGACAAGGTGCTTGGAAGTGTAATAGCAAAACTGGGGTCAGCGCCAGATCAATTACCTTTGCTTTTCCAGGAAGTGCAGGATCTACTGGTAGCATTGCTCGCTCTGACTATCAAGCCAGCTTTAATCCCCAAACCCAGACAGTACAAGGGACTATTACACTGCGTTTTTTCAGCCTCAATGCTAATCCCTTATTAAATAATGTCCCACCTGTAGCAACATTTAACTTCTCAGGGCAACAAATCAAACCCGCTAATTAACTATAATGACTTCCAAAATCCACTTTATCTCCGGCTTACCTCGCTCAGGTTCTACCTTACTCGGAGCATTACTGCGGCAAAACCCCCGGTTTCACGCCAGAATGACTAGCCCCGTCGGTAGTTTGGTGAACCGAATGCTAGAAGCGATGAGCGAAGATAATGAATTTTCAGTCTTTATCACCCCTGAGCAAAAACGGGCATTAACCTTAACTATCTTTTCCACATTTTACGAACCCCAAGCACAAAAAGAAGTAATCTTCGATACTAACCGCTTGTGGTGTAGCAAACTCTCCTTAATTCAAGAGCTATTTCCTGGCTCAAGAGTGATTTGCTGCGTGCGGAATGTCGCTTGGATTATGGATAGCATCGAACGGCTGATTAGAAAAAACGCTTTTGATGTGTCGCGGATGTTTAATAATGCTGGCGAACGCTCGACAGTTTACACCCGCACCGAAGCCTTAAGTCAAGGGGGACGGTTAGTGGGGTTTGCTTATAACGCCCTCAAAGAAGCATTCTATAGCGAACATAGCGCCTCTTTGCTTTTGGTGGACTATGACTTATTAAGCCAAGCACCTGATAAAACCCTATCGCTGATTTATCAATTTTTGCAGGAGGAACCATTTGAGCATGATTTTGCCAACGTGGAATACGAAGCTTCGGAGTTTGATAATCGGCTGAATACCAAAGGACTACATCAAGTGCGTCCTAAAGTTGAGTTTCAATCGCGGCTGACGATTTTACCACCGGATTTATTTACTCAGTATGATTCCTTGTCTTTTTGGAAGAATCCTAGCAACAGTCTAGCTAATGTAATTGTCGCACAGCCGGTAGAAGCGGTGAGTAAATGAAGCTTTCAATCTTAAGAGGTTGTTTGAAAAGTGGTTGGCTGTGATTTTAGGCACTTAGCGATCCCCCCTAGCCCCTTACAAAGGCTACGGTGTATACACAAGTCAAATTACCCCCCTTAATCCCCCCTTATAAAGGGGGGAGACCGGAAATCTAGTTCCCTCCTCAATACATACGGGGAAGGTTAGGGTGGGGTAAAGCTGACACAAAAAACCAGGTGAGTAAACTATTTCAGACTTATGCATACACCGTAGCCTTAGAAAGGGAGGAACTTTTCCTACCAAGCTGCAACTTAGTTGCATCAACCTGCATTTTTATTGCATTCACCTACAACTTAGTTGCATCAACCTGCATTTTTATTGCATTCACCTACAACTTTGCTGCATTCATCTGCATTTTTATTGCATTCACCTGCATTTTTATTGCATTCACCTACAACTTTGCTGCACTCACATGCAACAAAGTTGTACTGACCTGCAACTTAGAAACTTTCAACAAATAAATTATCCAATCCTGTGGGGTGGGCAACATGAGCGCCCCTAGCCAAGAAACCAGCAAAAGCTAACTTAAAAGACACAAAACCATGAATAAATTATTTTCAAGATTAACCCTGACAACAGCTACAGCTTTAACCGTTGCACTAACAGGAGGAGTAATAAGTAGTAAATCCGTTTTTGGAGACACATCTATTGACTTAGCCGCCGTGCGTAGCGCTGCTGTGTCTAAACACAACACTTATCGAGCCACCCATCATAGCCCTAACATTACCATCGATAATTCCCTGAACACAGGCGCTCAAGCTTGGGCTGAGAAGATTGCCAGTAGTGGAAACTTTGAACACAGCGGGACTCCTAATGTCGGAGAGAACATATACGCTTCCTATAGTTCCGAGACTTCCATAGACCCAACCACCCTTGGCAACGGAGCAGTTGAAGACTGGTACAGCGAAATTAAAGATTACAAGTACGAGAGTCCAGGGTTTTCTAGCGAAACCGGACATTTTACTCAGGTGGTATGGAAAGGCAGTACCAAATTAGGCTGTGGTGCAGCCCAAGGTACTGCAACAATCCAGGGCACTAAATATAACGCATTCTACGTGGTTTGCCAGTACTCTCCCGCAGGTAATGTGGAAGGGCAGTTTCCTGCTAACGTGCTGAAACCTTAGTCATCTGCTGTTTGCCTACCTTACAAATAACTCAGAACCCCGACTTCTTGAAGAAGCTGGGGTTCTAAGTCCAGCGATTTAGTTTAAGTGACACTCCACTCTCCAAATAACTTCTCATTTACCTCAAAAAAGAAAAAAATCAAATGACAAACTTCATCGTCAACCAAGCCACTGATGACGGCACTGGCTTAACCGCAGGCACTCTCAGTTATGCAATCCTCCAAGCGAATCAACTAGCAGGGGATGACACTATTACGCTCAATAATGATGTGCGTGTGACTGGGGTAGTAAAAACCCTGGTGAACAGCAACATCAGCATTGTGGGCAATAACCACACCCTTAGCGGCGATGCCAATAACAACGGCATCAACGACAATGGCGACGTGCGCTCCTTATTCATTCTGTCGGGAACCGTCAGTATATCTGACTTGACCATCGCCAACGGACGAGCCAAAGGCGGAGATAGTGGACAAGGCGGCGGCGGCGCTGGTTTAGGCGGTGGTTTGTTTATCTATGATGGCAGCGTCTCTTTAACCAATGTCGCTTTTAGTAATAACGCAGCACAAGGCGGTAATAGCGGTGTTAGCGGACTGGCTCAAGGCGGCGGCGGACTGTTTGGCAACGGCGGCGGTGGCGGCGGTGGCGGATTGTTTGCCGATAGCACTGACAACAACGGTGGCTATGGCGGTAATGGCAACTACGGCGGTAGCAGCAACGGTGGCTTCGGCGGTGGCGGAGTGTTTGCTGTTAGCAACGGGGGTTTTGGCGGTGGTGGTGGCGGCGGTGTCTATGGAGGCAACGGCTTCAGTGGCGGCTTTGGCGGTGGTGGTGGCTACGGCTTCTATGGTGGAGGGAAGGGGGGTTATGGCGGCGGCGGCAGCTACGCACAGGGCGGCTTCGGCGCCGGCTCTGGCGGAGCTTATGGCGGCGGCGGTGGTGCTGGACTAGGGGGCGGTATTTTTGTCCGCAGTGGTTTTTTAACCCTGAACAACACCAGCTTTACTAACAACACGGCTACAGGCGGTACAGGGAATAACCCAGGTCAAGGCTTGGGTGGGGCAATCTTCATCATGCAGTCCACCACCAACACCAACGGCAACAACCAAGGAATGCCCACCACCATTGGCACTATCGGTTTTGTGGGTTCATTTACCTTCAGCGGCAACAATGCGGCTGACGATGCAGGAACTCTCAGCAATAACGATGATGTTTACGGCACACAAGTACCTGTTACTAACAGTCCACCTATTGCAGTTAATGATGCTCTCAGCACGAATGAGGATACAGTTCTCAACGGTAATGTGCTAATCGCCAATTCTACTACACCCGACAGTGACCCGAACAACGACACGTTAACGGTGACACAGGTAAATGGCAATGCTCCGGGTATAGGCAATCAGATTACTTTAACTTCTGGTGCTTTGCTCACTCTCAACGCCAATGGCACTTTCAACTACAACCCTAACGGTAAATTTGAATCTTTGGCTGCGGGAGCTACTGCCAGCGACGGTTTTACTTATACTATCAGTGATGGTAACGGCGGAACCAGCACAGCAACAGTTATCCTGACTATTAATGGCGTTAACGATGCGCCTGTTGGTGTTAACGACAGTGTGATTACTGCCTTTAATACTGCCGTTAGCATTCAAACTAGTACCCTGCTGGCAAATGATACCGATGTCGATAGCACCGGACTTAGCATCACTGCTGTTAGCGGCGTTACCCACGGTACTGCTGTCCTGAATAATAACGGCACTGCCAGCAATACCGCAGATGATTTCGTTATCTTTACCCCAACTAGTGGATTTAGTGGTAATGCCAGCTTTAACTATACCCTCAACGATGGTAGCCTGACTGGCACTGCTAGCGTAACTGTAGCTGTCGGTCGTGACATTGATGGTACTAACCAAGCAGATAACTTAGTTGGCACTAACGGTAACGACAACATCGAAGGCGGTAATGGCAACGATACCATCAACGGCGGTGCGGGTAATGACACCATCGAAGGCGGCAATGGTAACGACCTCTTGTATGGCGATGGCTTCATGAATGGCGGTAGTGGCAACGACTACCTCGAAGGCGGTAATGGCAACGATACTCTTTATGGTGGCGCTGGCGTTGATCACCTTTACGGTGGTAATGGCAACGATCTCCTCTATGGTGGCGCTGGCAGTGATATCCTCACGGGTAATAACGGTAACGATATCTTTGCTTTTGCTGCTGGGGAAGGCACTGATACGATTACTGATTTCTCTAAGGGTTCAGATTTGATCGGGCTGTATAATAGCTTGAGCTTCGGGCAATTAAGTTTTTCAAGTAGCAATATCTTGGTGACTTCTACGAATGAGATTTTGGCAACTCTGACTGGTATTAATACTACGACGCTGACTGCTGCTAATTTTGTCACGCTTTAACGATCTCGATTCATACAACGCCGACCTTAGTTGCATGAATCTGCAACTTTG
Organism: Nostoc sp. C117; assembly: GCF_043099735.1. Taxonomy (NCBI): domain Bacteria; kingdom Bacillati; phylum Cyanobacteriota; class Cyanophyceae; order Nostocales; family Nostocaceae; genus Nostoc; species Nostoc sp. C117. The sequence goes on along the minus strand of NZ_CP170991.1, from coordinate 5,882,170 downwards.
ATGCATTGACTTGCAACTTTGATGCATTGACTTGCAACTTTGATGCATCGCCCTGCAACTTTGATGCATCGCCCTGCAACTTTGGTGGATCAACTTGCAACTTTGATGCATCGACTTGCATCTTTGTTGTATCTAAGTTGCAAAAATGAGTTTACTTCTTTAACCTTGTTTAATCTAAAAACTTTACCTTACTGATATATTTAGAGTTGCAATGGGTACATTAAATATGTAAATAACAACAGTATGCTGATATGGCTACCCAAGATACAACACGCCGTTTGCGCCCTCAATTAATTAGTGAAGATGTTAATTCATGGCACGGCTTACAAACCATCGGCACTTACGAAACAACCCGTGCTGATGCCTCTGCTACCAACTTACAGCAAGCTTATCAGGCGATGTTAGCCCAGCAACAAGCCGAAACCGAAAAATTAGCTTTATACCGTGCTGCGGCTGATGCTGCGCGATTAGCAGAATGGGAATTTCATAATGCAGTGTTAGCGATGAAAGAAGTTGTGCGCGGACAATATGGATTAGATAGCGATCAAGCCCAAGCGGTAGGATTGAAGAAAAAATCAGAGTACAAGCGTCCCAGCCGCAAAAAGTTAGTCGCATCATGAGCTAGGAAAAATTAACACATTTTAGATGTGCGATCGCTCTACAAAATACATAAGAAAAACAAGGTTGAGCAAATAGTTGCACAACCTTGTTTTTCTTATAAGTTAAGGCAAGAGGAAGAAGGAAGAGACGGGATAAATCGCCATTTCTACAATTAATTCCTTTGTAGAGACGGCGATTTATCGCGTCTTTGTCATATAGTCATATTTGCCTCCACGCTCAAGCGCACGTTTGTAAGCGACAAATTTTTTCAGCCTAAATCCCCTAATTGGTTAGTTTTCTTGTTTCTAATTGGTATAAGTTTGAGTTAGTTGGTTTTAGAAACTGGTGCATCTGCTTTTGCAACAAGCGACGATAGACACACAGCCAATAGTCAAAATAGTTGCTGCATACTAATTTGTTTCATTTATGGCTTTAATCATTGCTGGAGAACGTAGTGGGGTGGGTAAGACAACAGTTACGCTCACCCTTTTAGCATCTTTACGCCGTCGCGATCGCCTGGTGCAATCTTTCAAGGTAGGTCCAGACTACATCGATCCGATGTTTCATCAACACGTAACTGGTGTTCCTTGTCGCAATTTAGACCCAGTACTAACTTGTGAAGCCTACGTTCAGCAATGTTTTGCCCATCATAGCCAACTGAGTGAATATGCCCTAGTGGAAGGGGTAATGGGGTTATTTGATGGAATTGGGCATGGGCAAGAAAAGGAAAAATTAACTGATTTTGCCAGTACGGCACACATCGCAAGGCTTTTAGATTTACCTGTGGTGTTAGTGATTGATTGCAGTCGCTTATCTGGTTCTGTAGCTGCGATCGCTCACGGCTACCAATCTTTTGATCCCCGAATTAAAATAGCTGGGGTAGTATTAAATCGCGTGGGAAGCGATCGCCATCTCTCTCTCCTGAAAGATTCCCTAGAACCCCTACAATTACCAATTCTCGGCGTACTCAGGCGTCAAGACAACATCACAATTCCCGATCGCCATTTGGGTTTAGTACCCACAGCCGAACTTCCCGAACTCAACGCTTTAATCGATCGCCTCGCCGATTTAGGAGATACTTGTTTTGATTGGCAACGCTTATTACCTTTATTAAAATCAAACCCTCTCCCTCATCCCCCTCATCCCCCTCATCCCCCTCATCCCCCTTCTGTGGTTAGAATTGCCATTGCCCGCGATCGGGCTTTTAATTTCTACTACCAAGACAATTTGGATTTACTGCAACAGCTAGGCGCAGAACTGATTTTCTGGAGTCCTTTAATAGATACTGAACTCCCAAAAGATATCCAAGGAATGTATTTTGGTGGTGGTTTCCCAGAAGTTTTTGCCCAGCAATTAGCAGAAAATATCAGCGCCCGTAATCAAGTAAAAACAGCAATTCTCAAAGGAATGCCGACAATTGCTGAATGTGGGGGATTGATGTATTTGTGTGAGCAAATTATTGATTTTGAAAGTAAATCTTGGTCGATGGTCGGAGTTTTATCGGCATCTGCTGTGATGGATGGGCGTTTAATTTTGGGCTATCGTCGTGCTGTAGCTTTGCGAGATAATCTGTTAGTAAAAGCAGGTATAACTGTTTACGGACATGAGTTTCATCGTTCTCATTTAACCTCAATTCCTAGTCAGCCCCTATTTGAAACTTCTCGCTATGATTGTGATGAAAATATGGGATACGAGGGATGGGGTTTATCAGCAAATGTTTACGCTTCCTATGTTCATCTCCATTGGGGACAAAACATAGAAATTCCGCAGCAGTTTCTTAAAGAATGTCTGAAATTTGCATCTTCAAAAACATGGATTTAAGGAAATTTAAAAACTAACAAGTAAATCTCAATTAATAAATTTACTTGCTGTGAAAGCGTTATTTTTTCTTTTGTTTGCCTTGTAATGTCAATCGAAAATCCCAAATTTTAAATTCAAAATCTCTTTATTGGATGATTAACTTTGCAAAGAAGTCATATTCATATCGTCATTTAATCTGCGAATTAAGCGGGATAACTCACGAATGATATTCACCGCAATTTCTGGAGTTTCTTCGATCGCGTCATACAGTTGTTCTTGGGTTAGTTCTAAAAATTCACACGGTTCCAAGGTTGTGGCGGTGGCGGAACGAGGTTGAGTATCAAATACAGCCATCTCACCAAAGTATTTTCCCTGTTCTACTTCTGCTAGCTGTTTCTTGCCGATGTGAACTTTGACTCGGCCTGAGACGACAATATAAAGCGATCGCCCTTCTTCTCCCTGTCGAAAAATCGTGTAATTAGCTGGAAAGGATAGTTCATTCATCACTGAAGTGAGCCGCACAATAAAATCATCCCGCAATTCCTTAAAAATCGGGACTCGCCGGACAAATAATAAACGGTCAACACTAGTTAACATAATTAAAAGTTAAAAAATACATTCCTTAATACCATTAACAAAAATATTTGCAACTAATGAATCAGCTATAAGGGGGTACATCTGTACGCCTCTAACGTATTTGCAACAAGAATTTCAGGAAATCCTAGAACATCTTAAAACTAAAGTGAGAGCGCAATTAGTTATATTAACCGATGTCGATCGCTAGTTGCCAAGAATATCCTAGGCTTGATTGGCATAAATTTGCTTAGCATATAACGACAAATCTCTTGAAAGCTATTCATAATTATTAATCAAAATTGAAACCCTGATTTTAATTATGGCGTTCTCGACACCCTTTTAATTCGCCAATAAGTAAGGCCAAGTTATTTAATCACTTTAATTTATCATTTTAAAAAACAAGAGTATTTGCTCTTATTCGGTAAAAAGTCCTAATATTGACTCCATGAACTCCCAAGGTACCTTGCTGAGAAAAAAAAATCACCAATTTGCTCGGAATTGCATTGTCGGCGATCGCCGCAATAATCCTGAAAATTGGGCAACTGGCTGATGACTAGCGAACTTCCATAAATTTTCGCTAGGCAAAAACAGTCATAACATCTTCTGAACTGCCATCAGAATCGAGAAGCAGAGAAGGACTGAGAGCAAACAGCATTGAATCATTGTGAGTAACGACCATGAGTTGGCTAATTAGTACAGTAATTATTGGGATCTCTGCGGCTTTTGCAACCACCTTTGACGACAATTTATATTTGACAGCTTTCTTCGGAAAAGTGAATCACAGCTTTCGTCCTAAGCATATTATTATCGGTGAATTTCTGGGATTCACGGCATTAGTGTTTGCCAGTCTCCCTGGTTTCTTCGGCGGTATGATTATTCCCAGCACTTGGATTGGTTTACTCGGTTTGCTTCCTATCGCCATTGGTATCAGTAATCTCATAAGTCGAGAAGAGGAAGGAGAGACAGTACAAGCTGTGTCAGTTGACTTACCTTCTCCTCTAAAATCTGGACGCCAAAAAAAATCACTATTAGCAACGATCCGCGATCCCCAAACTTACCGTGTTTCCGCTGTTACCATTGCCAATGGAGGAAATAACATTGGAATTTATGTACCATTGTTTGCCAGTAGCAGTCTTCCAAGTTTGAGCGTAATTTTGTGTGTCTGTTATTTGGCTATTGGGGTGTGGTGCTTGCTATCTTACAACCTCACTCGCAATCCTCTAATGACTCCCGTTTTAACTCGCTATGGTCGAAAAGTCTTCCCCTTCGTCTTAATTTACTTGGGATTGTCAATTTTGATTAAAAGTGAAAGCTATCGACTGTTACCCAGTCTAGCAATGCTTAACAATTAGTGGCTCAAAACTCTTGATGGGTGCTATCTCGCTGGTATGACTAAAAAATCAGCTTATTGCTTCCCATCCTCAAAGATTTTTTCATCACTTGAATTTATCAATTTAAACCGAAATAATATTTGCTCTTATCAATCAATTTATCTACAGTGAATATCAAGGACATTCAGATTATTGATGGCTCTTACAAAAGTAAATCCAAGATTGCAAATCACAATAGAGAGGAACTCATGAATAAACCAAATTCTCAAAAATTAACTCAGTGGCTCGTAACTGCCGTATTTATAGTAGTTGTATCAGTATTTTCACTAGTTGACCAGCCCAGTGCTAAAGCTCAAACAGTAACACCATCAATACCAACACAATCGGAACCAGTCCCAGTCATATCTCCAGTTCCATCGCCAATATTGGAACCGACTCCAGTCATCTCTCCAGTTGCACCAGCAATGGAGTCTGTAGCAGCAAATGTGAGACGTTTACTAACAACAAATGAATGTGTCGGATGTAACCTAACTGGAGCAGTCCTCAAAGATGCAAATCTGCAAGCAGCCAACCTAGAGGGTGCGAACTTACAAAAAGCAGATTTTGAGAGAGCGAACTTACAGCAAACCAACTTACAAGGAGCAAACTTGCAAGGAGCCGATTTAGGCAAGGCAAACATCGCAGGAGCAAACCTTCTAGGAGCCAACCTATTTGATGCAGACCTAGAGAAAGCTAATCTGCTGGGAGCAAACCTACAAACGGCGAACTTACAGAATGCAGACTTGGAAAACACAAATCTTACTAATGCAAACATCCAGGGAGTAAATCTGATGGGAGTTGATTTGCAAGATGCCATCAGACCAGAAGGATTCACCATTCAATAATTAAGAGTGCGTTGCTTACAACGCAAGATAGACTTCACCTAATCAATATCTTGACAATCCCATCGGCTAAAGTCGGTGGGATTTCTCTTCGCGTCCCCGCGTCATATCATGTCGGCTGAATCAAACTGAATAAAAATGTTCGTAGTAAGGACTTTAGTCCTAGTTTTGGGAACTGAAGTCCCCACTACAAACTGTTTATGATGGGTGATTTGGCGGACTTTGTATCAATGATAATGATAAGTCTCCAACCCGAAATGATATCGCTCAGTTTCAATGTCTTTTGTGAACACTAGAATAATGAAAAGTACTAGATTGGCTGCCACAGAATGTTCTGGAAATCGAGCTTTAGATTATTCATCGTATTCTTTGGGCTGTGGCTACTCTTGGATTTCGGTTCCCGCCTGGGAGCAGAAATTTTTTGGTTTCAGGAAGTCGGTTACCTGCAAGTATTTCTGCTGAGGCTAGTAACTCGTGGTGCTTTGTGGATGGTAGTGGCTAGTGTCAGTGCTGCCTATCTGCTGCTAAACCTTGCCTTAGCACAACGGCTGAAGTATCCCAGATCTTTGAAGATTGAGCAAGTTGGACTTAACAGTGAATTAAAAAACTTTCTCAGTCCTGATTATCCAAGACGCGATGAAATTTCCATACCTGAGGTGCAAGGACTAAAACCATTAAAACTACACTGGTTATTACTTCTAGCTTTGATACTAAGTTTGTTAATCGGGTTAATCTTGGCTTCCTACGGTGAAATTGCTCTTTCCTACTGGGACTCTTCACTTAACCAGACTACTTTACCTATTCCCGCCCGATTCCGACCAGAGAGAATCTGGCAACTCTTAAACCAGATTATCTCTCAAATTTGGTATCTTGGCTTGATTGCGGGAGGATCGATCGCTATTTTAATTTATCCCCAATTTTTAGTCACAGCGATCGCAATTTTCTTCAGTCCGATGTTGGGATTCATCCTATTCCAACACTGGGCAAAAATACTCCAATATTTACACCCGACTCCCTTCAATTACTCTGAGCCTTTATTTGGTCAAGATATCAGCTTCTACATATTTTCATTACCTTTGTGGGAGTTGTTAGAACTCTGGCTGATGGGATTATTTCTGTATGGCTTCTTAGCCGTTACCCTCACTTATCTCCTCTCAGGAGACAGTTTGAGTCGGGGTATTTTCCCTGGTTTTTCGTCCCAGCAGCAACGTCATTTATACGGTATGGGTGGCTTGTTGATGCTGGTAGTCGCTTTAAGTTACTGGTTGAGTCGCTATGAATTGGTGTATTCTGGCCGGGGAGTAAGTTATGGTGCGAGCTATACCGATGTGACAGCTCAGTTACCGGCTTACACTGTCTTGTGCGTCTTGGCAATGGCCATGGCCTTTTACTTACTTTGGCGAACGTTTCTCTGGAAACCCAAATCTCAGTATCGTCGCTTCGTATTTTACGGATTAGGGGTTTATCTAGTATTAGTTGCAGCAGCTGACATTGTTCTACCTACTTTGGTGCAATATTTAATTGTTCAACCGAATGAGTTGCAGCGAGAGCAACCCTACATTCAGCGTACTATTGCCTTGACTCGCCAAGCATTTGATTTAGAGGCGATCGATGCCAGAACCTTTAACCCCCAAGGAACCTTAACTGAAGCTGATATTCAAAAAAATGACTTGACGATTCGGAATATTCGCCTTTGGGATGAGCGGCCACTGTTAGAAACCAATCGTCAGCTGCAACAAATTCGGCCATATTATCGGTTTCCCGATGCCGATATCGATCGCTATACTTTAAAAACAGAGGTAACTTCAGACCGACCATCTACGACCCAAAAACCACCAATATCTAAACAGCAATTAGTTGAAGCAACAAAACGGCGTCAGGTATTAATTGCTGCACGAGAATTAGATTATACTACTGTGCCGCAGGAAGCCCAAACCTGGGTTAACCGCCGTCTGATTTATACCCACGGTTTCGGATTTACTGTTAGCCCAGTTAATACAGTCGGTGCGGGTGGGCTACCAGAATATTTTGTTAAAGATATTAGCGGTGATAGCACCACCCTTACGACTTCCAGTAAAGGCATTCGTGAAAATATTCCCATTGGCAAACCAAGGATTTATTACGGTGAAATCACTAATAATTATGTAATGACTGGGACAAAAGTCCGAGAATTAGATTATCCCAGTGGGAGTGACAATGTTTATAACTCTTACGATGGCCGGGGTGGCGTTAAAATCGGTTCGGTATGGCGCCGCTGGCTATTTGCTATGCATTTGAAAGATTGGCAGATGGTATTAACGCGAGACTTTTTGCCAGACACAAAACTACTACTACGGCGGAATATCAAGCAAAGAATTCAGGCGATCGCACCTTTTTTGCAATTTGACAGCGATCCTTATCTCGTCAGTGCCGATGCAAACTCTCATAATAGCAATCCAGACTACCCAAACGATCAAAGTTATCTTTACTGGATTGTTGATGCTTACACAACGAGCGATCGCTATCCTTACTCAGATACTGGTAACGATGGTATTAATTATATTCGTAACTCTGTCAAAGTGGTGATTGATGCCTACCACGGCATCGTTAACTTTTATATTGCCGATCCCAGCGATCCAATTATTGCCAGTTGGTCAAGGATATTTCCTAATACCTTTAAACCACTCAGTGCCATGCCCATCACTCTCCGCAATCATATCCGCTATCCTGTGGACTTCTTCAAAATTCAATCTGAGCGGTTGATGACTTACCACATGACCGATCCCCAGGTATTTTACAACCGGGAAGACCAGTGGCAAATTCCTAACGAAATCTATGATAGCGAAGCCCGTCCGGTGGAGCCATATTATTTGATTACTAGTTTACCAACTGTACCTTTTGAGGAATTTATCCTATTTTTGCCCTATACTCCCAAACAACGGAGTAATTTAATCGCTTGGTTGGCAGCGCGATCGGATAGTGTTAATTACGGTAAGTTATTGTTATATATCTTTCCTAAAGAAAGACTGATATACGGACCAGAGCAAATCGAAGCACGGATTAACCAAGATCCAGTTATTTCCCAACAAATTTCCCTCTGGAATCGCCAGGGTTCAAGAGCCATTCAAGGGAATTTACTAATAATTCCCATTGAACAATCACTGCTCTACGTCGAGCCAATTTATCTAGAAGCTACACAAAATAGTCTACCAACTTTGGTGCGGGTAGTTGTGGCTTACGAAAACCGGATTGTGATGGCACAAACATTAGAACAAGCATTACAGGGAATCTTTCAACCAGAGGTTACACCACCTTCTGCAATTATCCGCCCATTAGAGGAATCAGCCCCGCCAGGTCAGTAATCTGATGTCTTCTTGAAGATTTATTCTTAGGGCTGACACGAGGATGCGGAGAAATTTTAATATTGAATTCTCAATTCTGTTGGATAAATGATTACCCGAACTTGATATCAGCCATCCAAGTAATTTAGCTGGCGACAGGGAAATTAGACACGCAGTAGCAAGTTAAAAGACATCGCCATTAACAAAATTTATTGCAAAAGCCATAGTTTAATGGTTCAACATATTTAGTAGACACTAAAAGTTAATGGACATGGCACAAAATAACCAACTAGAGATCCGCCACGTTAGTCCTAAAGTGAGGCAGTTGATTAAAATGTACGCCGATGTTAATAACTGTACGCAACCTGAGATGTTAGAACGTATTGTTTTGGAGTGGAACGCCCAACAAAGCGAGAGCGAACGACCCCCAGGAGACGAAGATGAATAACTTTCTGCTATAACCATTAGTCTGCTTTTAGGGAAAGCTTTCATCTTCTTTTCCACAAGATACCCCTTGTTGAGCGAAGCAACAAGGGGAAGAATAGGGGGTTTAATTAATTTGGCTTTCTAGTCCAAGAAAAATTTTCCACAGATTGGGTCTTCCTTGAGGGATTGGATAAAATCCCTCAAATTCATCATGTCGCCCTTAAAGGTAAATTTGGGAGTGCCATTTTGAGCAACAATTCTGATTTCACCATCTTGAATCTGAATCTTATTTTTAATGCTTTCCCATAAAGTATCGAAGCTTTCATCATCCTTGCAACCATTGGCTTCAAGGAATTTCTGGCGCACTTCTGTTTTTAGCGCTAATGTTTCTGCTGCTTGGGTACGTGCCTCAAAGTGCTTAATTACATCTTCATAAGCACTCTCTCTTAAAGTTTTGTTTTCAGTCTGTACTTGCTCTAATTCAGTTTTTACGCGTTGGAGTTGGGATGTTAAAGCTGATGATTTTTGGTATTCAAGTTTTAAGGCTTGCTTTGCATTGGCTAACAAAGTTTTATAATCTAGTCGATCTCCGTCGGAATTTTTTTCGGATTGCATTTTTATTTCTCAGATCAACAGATTTTGGCTCACCAATCTCTCGTCAGTCAGTTAGATGAGAAAAACTGACGAGAGTTTAGTAAATATTCTGTGCGTTATCTTAAGTATTACTTATTTGACTAATACATAGTGATTAAGAGTCAGGGTTATTCTGGATACTACTCAAACAAGAACTAATGTGAGAGCGGATAGCTCGCTCATAAACTCCAGTCTGCTGATTGCGTACCCCTACATGCTGATATATCAAGTTAACTTCAGGAAATTCACACCAATACATCAAAAAAATGTCTTTAGCTGGAGTAATTATTTCATAATTATTCTCTTGTCTTTTTTTTCTAAGCTTGCAATTATTTAGTTGTAATTTTTCTCTGAATAGTTTTTCAAATTCTGGAACTAAATCTGAAGTAGTTTTCATGGTTTATACACGTTAAAACGTGTGAATTATGCAAATACTATCTTGTGATATTAAGTATGACACTTCAGATACCTCTTACAATATAGTGTATCAGTTATTCGGTATTTGAGGTTATTTTCCTCTTCTCATACCATTTTTTTTGAAGATGCGTCTATGAATTTATGCAAAAGTACAGGCTGTAGGGGGAATTGAGCAATTGTCTCTAACTAGAGCGGTGTAAATAATTAAAGATTTGTCGTGTATCCTTTGGGGAAGTAAGCTACAGCGTCTCATAGAGAAGACTTTAGTCCTCAAATGAGGGCAGAAGCCCTCTCTGCGAGACGCTTCGCGAACACCACAAAGTCATCTCAAGCGTTTTTACATTACTTAACTTACTTTGGTTTATTCTCGCCTACTTACTTATAGAAAATCAAAGCTTTCACGTTATTTTTGCATAAGTATTGACAGCATTTAATACTTAGATGCTACAACCTGGACCTTCAAGACCTTCTGCAAAGCTGATTAATTCCAAGTAATCTGGATTTGCTAGTAACTGTTTTGCTGCTAGTAATCCGGCAATACTCCAAGTTTGATAAATTCTGGCTTCTTTGCCAATTAAACGACCATTCTTGCCATCGTAATATTCGGGGAATTTATCCTTAAATAAACGTTTTTCGGCAATGGCGATCGCGGCTTGGGCAAGTTCTGTTCTCCCTGTTTTCTGCGCCGCAGCCGTAAATAGCCACAATAAAACAGGCCAATTCCCGCCGTTGTGATAAGACCAAGCAATGTTCTTAGAGTCACATCCTGTAACAATTCTCCACTCTAAACCATCCATTGCGGGATAGCAAATTTTAATAGGCATATAGCCAATTAAGTCTTGCCAGCGTTGAGAAAATAAATTCATGATCCTTTCAGATTCGGCAACGCTAGCTAAAGAAGCTAAAATTGCCATGAGATTTCCCAGAGCAAAAAAGCGAAAATCCATCCTTCCCGGGCCAAGATTTCCTGCTAAATATCCTCCAGTTTCTGGTAACCAGTCGGTTAACCAACCAGGAATTGATTCTGAGTGGATATTAAATTTATTAACAATTTCTTTACCAAATTCGTTACCCTTGTAACGATAAATTTCTCCCAACCGTTTTAGGTCTAGCCAATAATAGTTGCGGATATGATACTTCAAAGATCCCAACCGTCTATTGACTTTGCCTAGGTAACTTTCACCATCCGCATCTGGTAAAAGCAATTCACTAGTAGCTCTCAGAGACGCGTAGAATAATGCTTGAATTTCTAAAGGATGTTCGTAGACTCCCATACGACGGTCAATCATAAACGCGCCATCGGGAACTAACATTGTTGGGTACATGGAAAACCGATGTACTAAGCAAAGATCCAAAATTAACTTGATTCCGGCTTGAAAATTTGGCTGACGCGCTAGTGACAAATCGCCTGTGGCTTTTTCATAAGCCCTTAGCAAGAGAATCCACCACATACAAGAATCAATTGGGGGAACACGAGCGATCGCTTGTTCGCCAAAATCAGCAACCAAAAATTCCTCACTGCCATTGAATTGTACTTTAAAACTGGCAGGCATTAACCCTGCTCCTGGTTCAAAGCAGTCCATCTGCTTTTCATGGCTTTGTAATTTCAGTGTTTCTACTAAAAAGTTGCGGACTATCTCTGGTTTGCCGTGCATCAGAAACACCAAGGCAGAAGGGACAAAATCCCGAAGAAAGCACTGGTCATAATTGAGTGCCTCTAAATCCGGATCTTGAGCGGCTACAGTACCGATAGGTTTTCCCTGATAATAAATTATCGACTTTTCGAGAAATTTCCAGGCTTCTGCCTCCACCAGATTGTCCCGATCGATCGTGCTAGTCATAGGCGTCTCATTCCACTAATGGTATGTATCGGCTCAATTGTGGAAACCACGCCAGCTAAACTCTGAAGCTGACCAGAATTCCCGCAAGTCAGCATACAGAGTCAATCCCCAATCTACAAACAATGTTTGTCTGGTGATGTAGGCGGCTTCATACGAAATTAAAAAAGCTACTGTCGCTGCTATCTCTTCAGTAGTACCATTGCCCATATTTACCGTGACAATGGCGTTGGACTAGCAGCGACTTCACACCACACTTTTTGTTATCTCCACAAACTTTTTCTAGTGTTATATCTTGCTTTTTTGCCCCAGTTTTAAGGTCTTTGCAGTAATTGATAGTGATATTGCACCCTTGTTAAGCAAGTCTAATGGCGATCGCTTGACTGATACCCGATGTTGCACCTGTAATTAGGGTATTCTTTCATTTTAACCCTATCATAATTTCCTCGCTCAAAGAATTTTGCATTTGAGATTTTGGATTACAGTACAAAATCTGACTCAGTAAAACTTCTTCCACGAGGCTTTTTTTTATTCCAGCTAAAAGCATCAAGAGTATAAAATTACTCCCTATAAATAATAAATATTTCCAATGGATTGATTGGTTACCAGAGGTTGCAATGCAGTATTATCTCTGAATATAAATTACTACATTTAGTAGCAACACTTCGGGAGATAAAAATCAAAAACCCTTTGCTAGTCAAACAGGCGTAAATTGACAAGATAAACCGATAACTTTCCGTGACAATAGGTTTGACGCGATAAAAGTTTCTATCTGCGTTCAATATAGAGTGCCTTTTTTTCCTACACACTACTTATTCACCCTACTCGGAAAATGTATTTTATTTTCACAGTTACTACTGAATTATCAGTTCATCACCCTCTAATTGAAAGTCAAAGGAACTAAGCATGTCTACATCAAAAAAACTGAAAGTACGTTACTCAGTAGAGTACCTCGAAGAACAATATCATCAAGGCAATAAGCAGCCTCTTGAAGACTTGGTGCGAGCCTGGAAAGGAATCAAAGAACTCCCTGCAACAGATAAAAGATCGTTTTTTGTTCTCGGCGGTTATCACGGCGAACCTTTTCAATATCGCCAACAAGTCGATCAGCTATCAAGCGTTGACACATATACATATTGGGGAGGTTATTGTAATCATGGAAATGTCCTCTTCCCAACTTGGCACAGAGTATATGTTCTCAAATTAGAAGAGGCATTGCAAAGTATCGTACCTGGTGTAACGATGCCATATTGGGACGAAACGAGTGAATATTCTCTCAAAAATGGCATTCCCTCAATTCTGACACAAGAGAAATTTGAACTTGACGGAAAAATAATTGATAATCCCTTGCGTTCGTTTGTCTTGCCTGAGGCGTTATCTGATTACGTACCTACTGATGATAGGATTTATGAGAAGCCCCAAGGATATGAAACGGTGCGCTACCCCTTGTCAGGTTTGGTAGGTACTCCAGAGGCTCAATCTGCCACTAAAGAACACAATGCGACATATCCAGACTTCAACAAAAATGTTAAGTTACTGAACGAGAATATAGTCGCTTGGCTAAAAGGCCCAACCCCAGAGAGTCACCCAAGTGATGGTATCTATTCACAATTCCAGAACTGCTTGCGGGCACCAAATTACACTGTTTTTTCCAACACTACTTCAGCAGCAGAGTGGAACAAGAACCATCATGGTGTAGTGACTCCATTAGAATCTCCTCACAACGATATTCATCTAGCTGTTGGGGGGTTTGACGTACCCGGACAGGGAGAGGGTGGAATAATACATGGTGCAAACGGTGACATGGGCGAGAATAATACCGCTGCTATGGACCCGATTTTTTTCTTTCACCATTGCAATATAGATCGTATGTTCTGGCTATGGCAAAAGCAAAACGGTCACACCGATAAAATTGACATCATTGATGGCTACCAAGGCACTAGTTCAAGTGATTCGCAAGGCCCCACCCCAGGCGTCGCTCCTGGTACCTCACTGACACTAGATACTCTTCTCAACCCGTTCCTCAAAGACGAGTTTGCCACTGTTTACACATCGAGGGACTGCATCAATATTGAAAAGCAACTTGGGTATACATACGCACCAGGTTCCCTTGAGGAAGTACCACACCTAATGGGAACGAGAAGTAATTTTAGTTCCCAAAAACTAGTCGCTAGTAAAATTGACCGTGCTTTATTCCAAGGTTCTTTTGTAGTAGAAGCTTACGCGATTGTTAAGAACGCCAAGGGTGAATCCACAAAACATTATATTGGTCATCATTCTGTTCTTAGTCGCTGGAATGTGATTAAGTGTGCTAATTGCCTAACTCACTTGGAGGTGATTGCACATTTCCCATTAAGTGCTATACCAAAAGAGGCAGTGGGTAATGGCGAGTACCATTTAGAATTTAAACATCGTGAACTTGCTGAGTACCATTTAGAATCTCAACATCGCAGATTACAATTTCAATCTTCTGGAGTAAAACTTCCCGCGAAATTAAGCTATCAGCTTGACGTTAAAGATTAAAGAAGGAAACTCACGTTCATACAAATGCGAATTTCTCCTGCAAGATGCTGGTTCGGATAAGCATTTTTCACTTTCCTTGCGATCTGGGGAATGGGAAAGGGGTAAAGGTTAAAGGATGTATTCAAAATTTTTCCCCTTTCCCCTTTTCCCCTGATTGGGTTATGGGGTAGCACAGGTGTGCTACTTTAACTAAACTTTTGCGTAGCGGTACTAAGTACCTACAGGTTGAGCAATAGCACTCAGCATTGAAGGATCGATTGAAATGCCTAACCCCTCAGCTACACGACTACCATAGGAAACATCCGCTCTAAAGAAATGGCAAAGTTGACGCATTTGAACGTCTTGTCTTGCTTGACTTAGAGTACCAGTGATATTTTTTACAAGACGTTCTTGCTGTTCGGGAGTCATTAACCGATATAGATCGCCCGCTTGGGTGTAATCATCATTTCCTTCACGATGACTGTAACGATGGGCGGCGACATCGCCTAGGTGAAGGGGTGGCTCATTGTATGCTGGGTTTTCTTTGGGTGTACCCTCTGCACTATTTGGTTCATAGTTAGGAGCGCTACCGCCGTTGTTTCCTAAAGCCATGAAGCCATCTCGCTGATTATGCATCACTGGACATTTGGGCTGGTTAACAGGTAGTTGCTGATAGTTACCACCCAAACGATAGCGTTGAGCATCTGGGTAAGAAAAGAGGCGAGCTTGCAGAACTTTGTCTGGAGAGAAACTAACCCCTGCGACTACTGCACTAGGGCTAAAAGCAGCTTGCTCAACTTCGGCAAAATAATTCTCAGGGTTACGATTTAGCTCTAAGATTCCCACTTCAATTAAGGGATATTCTGAATGCTTCCAAACTTTTGTCAAGTCAAAGGGATTATCTGTATGTTTTGACGCTTGTTCGTCTGTCATCACCTGAATACACATCCGCCACTTGGGATAGTCTCCTTGAGCGATCGCTTCAAACAAATCATGAGTCGCATGATCTGGATCTTCGCCCTTAATTTTAGCCGATTCTTCCTCAGTCAAGGTTTGATGCCCTTGCAGAGTCTTAAAGTGAAATTTGCACCAAACGCGATCGCCCTGAGCATTAATTAAACTGAAGGTGTGGCTACCAAAGCCATCCATATTTCGATAGGTTTTGGGAATTCCCCTGTCTGAAAACAGAATTGTCACTTGGTGCAGCGATTCTGGACTCAGTGACCAGAAATCCCACTTTGCATTATGTTCTTTGCAATTGGTTTGGGGATTACGCTTTTGGGTATGGATGAAATCAGGAAACTTGAGGGGGTCGCGGATGAAGAAGATCGGGGTATTATTACCTACAATATCCCAGTTGCCATCTTCAGTATAAAACTTAACAGCAAATCCTCTAGGGTCACGCTCGGCATCTGCTGAACCCTTTTCTCCACCAACTGTAGAAAAACGGAGCAAGACTTCCGTTTTCTTGCCAATCTCAGAAAAAAGCTTGGCTTTGCTGTAGCGACTAATATCATTGGTAACCGTAAAAGTACCGAAAGCCGCTGCACCTTTGGCATGAACAACTCTTTCAGGAATACGTTCTCGGTTGAAATGAGCCAGCTTTTCTATCAGGTGGAAATCCTGCATTAATAGAGGACCACGCGCCCCAGCAGTCAGTGAATTCTGGTTATCACCAACAGGGATACCATCAGCAGTTGTCAAGTTTTGGTGTTCAGTCATGGGTAAAGAAGCTCTCCATTAACTTATTCAAATTGCCCACTGTATATTTTAGGCAGTAGATAGACGAATGCCCATTGATAGAGCATGTTAATTCATAGTCATAACGAGTTTATAACTAAAGCATACTCGAAATGATTATGAATTACAAGAAGTTTTTTATATTTTTGGGATAATTGCCTGTAGGGGCGCACATTTAGCTGTGTGCCCCTAAGGAAAATTTATATCCCTGGCTTAGCCTGGATTTCTCACAAGCGAGAAATTGAGGGGTGTGGGGAGTGTGGGGAGAATGAGGAGGAATTGAGAATGGGCGCTTCATGTTGATCGCTTTACCTCCCACACCTCCCCACCCTATTAGTGAGAAATTCGGGTTACCTCACCCTCAATCCCTCTCCTTATAAAGGAGAGGGAAGCTAGAGACAGGATGAAGTTTTGCATCTTATTTAATCCACGTTCCTAACGATGAAAATGTAAAGATACGAAGTAAGTCAGTGGGAATAAACCAAATTATATTATGAAACGTAAATGGGCTTAAAATTCTTACCAATAAACAATCACTAATGACAAATGACGGTCTTAGGTAATTAGCTTTAATTACGCAGATTTACTTGTCGCATTTCTACATTTTTATTTCAGTTACTTAAATGTTTGAGAATCAACGAACAAACATCTGTAGCTTCAATTGTGTTTGTATCAATTAGATGAGTTTGATGAGTAATAAATAAAGCCCCTTCATCTGGAGAAGTGGTAATGTGACCGTGAGAACCACGTACTAAGGAAGCATCTAGAGGAATTACATCCATAAGGTAGCGAAAACCCAGTTGTTTTTTAAGTAACTTAAGGGCGATTTTTCCCTGAGGAAATTTAATTTTTGGATCGAGGAAAAGTTCTACCGGATCGTAACCAGGTTTGCGGTGAATATCTACAGTTCTGGCAAAATCAGGCGCTTTGCGATCGTCAAGCCAATAATAATAAGTAAACCAAGCGTCAGACTGGGCGATCGCCACTAACTCCCCGGATCTAGGATGATCGAGATGGTAGGCTTGTTTACCATCTCGATCCAATACTTGGGCGACGCCTTCAGTGGCTTCTAAAAGCGATCGTACTTTCGGAATATACGCCGGGTCGTTGACATATATATGAGCAATTTGGTGATCGGCAACAGCAAATGCAATACTAGCACCAAAATCAAGCAATTCTCGCCCCAATTCTTCCCGCACGGCAATTAAATTATTTTCCCGTAGGATGCGGTTCAAATCTACTGCTTTAGAAACTGGGGTAATACCATATTCAGAAAGAATAATTACTTGAGTATTTCGTGCTTGATAATATTCAATTAAATCGCCACAAACAGCATCAATTTGCTGTAAATCTGCTTGGATATGTGTTTTATCGTGAGCAAATTTTTGCAAACAGTAATCTAAATGTGGTAGATAAACTAGTGATAATGTCGGACTATAACGTTCCTCAATCCATTTGGCGGAATTGGCAATCCATTGGCTAGAAATAATTGAAGTTTTCGGTCCCCAAAAATCGAACAAGGGGAATTGCCCTAAATCAGATTGAATTGGCGATCGCACATCACTAGGATGTGTATAAATATCAGGTAATTTTCTCCCATCTGCGGGATACATTGGGCGCGGTGTAATGGCATAATCAGCTGAAGAATACATATTGTACCACCAAAAAAGGTTGGCACAAGTGAAATTGGGATCGATTGATTTAGCTATTTCCCAAACTTTTCGAGCCTGTACTAATTTATTAGATTGACGCCAAAATTTTACTTCACACTCATCGCGGAAGTACCAACCATTAGCAACAATTCCATGTTCATCAGGTAATTTTCCAGTTAAATAAGTAGCTTGAACAGAACAAGTTACAGCAGGTAATACTGTTTTGATGGGAACCACTTGACCTTTAGCAGCCCAAGCAGATAGAAACGGCGTGCTTTCTCCCAATAAGCTAGGCGTTAATCCCACAACATTTAGAACAACTGTTTTTTGCATAAACTTAATTTCCTCTTATTTTACAGCGAGTTCTTTTAATACCCATTCATATTCTCGCTGAATTGAAGTCAGCAAATCTATTTTCATTTCTGATGGCAATACATCCCAAGTATAAGTCTCAATTTCTAAATGTGAGCAAGCATTGTTTGCCTGAAGTAGATGTAAAACAGTAGCAATGTCATTTTGCGTGGACTGCAAAATTTGATAATCATGAATGAAAATTGGGACATGAAAATGAGTACGCCATTCTTCAGCTAGAGATTGCTCTAAATATGGTAATGCAGTTATTAAATCAGGATAGTGATGGAATGTATCATCATTACGATGTTCGATTACTTGGTGAAGATATGTAGATTCTGCAAAAGGACGTAACCGTTCAACTATCAAAGTACGCTTCTCAACTTCAGGAGGTATTTTTACTTTAATTGCGGCACTAATTTGAATCTTACCAATCTTAATTCCTGCCGATTCTAAACGCGTAAATACAGACTTTGGTTCTTCATATTCAACTGAGAAATGGCAGGTATCATAACAAAGCCGGACGTGTTCTAGTAATTTAATTTCGGCGAAGCTCTGTGTAATACTTAGCTTATTTGATAAAATTTTCCCACCAATTGGCAATAACCAATTTTCAAAAAAATCAATTACTTCTGAAGTATTTTCAATTAAACCATCTGGCTCAGGCTCTAAATCAATATGAAGCAATTTTCCCGTTTCTTCCCAGATACGAACCATTTCTGCAACAACTGATACTAGATTAAAACAAATTTTTTGGAGAATTATCTCAAAAGTACCTTGGTCTTTTTGCCACCAAGGTTTATAAGATAATGGCAGTGTAGAAATTCCGCCATCTAGTCCGTTTGGTAACAGAGTTGCTAGAATTTGCATTAGATTTAATGTGTAATTCAACCGTTCTTCTGTAGACCAATCTGGTGAATAAACCTGGTCTTTTACCACCTGTCGATGAAATCCACCGTAAGGAAATCCATTTAATGTAAAAACGTATAAATTTTCTTTAGTTAGCCATTCCTGGAATTGAGCTAAGTTATTATTTTGTAACAGTTCATTAGCGGCTATATGTGCTAATCTTAAACCAATCCCAAAAGGTAGTGTAGGGGATAAACGTGATTTTAGATTGGGAATATATTGTTGTAAATTGGCGAAAACCTCGAGCCAACTTTCCCCAGGATGAATATTGCTGCAATAAGTTAAGTGAAAGTTATTGTTTGTAATTTTCATTTTCTAGCTTTATCCTCTGTTTTTGATTTGCACGCAGAGATGCAGCACTTCTGCGTGATATTTTCATAGTTATATTGAGCAAGGTTAATTTAAGTCACGGCAAATATTTTTGCTAATTTCATCGAAATTGGCAGTAAAATTAGGACTGCTAAACCGTAATACAAACCAGCAAAACCAGATGCAACCGTTGCATCTAAGACAATTAGAGACAAAACGCCTATTTTCACCGCATTTCGGATGTTTTCAGCTACAGGTTCACGCGCAGCTTTGATAAAATTAGGCAAGACTCGGATAGCTAATAAAATAGCAAATGGTAATGCGGCGATCGCTGTATACTCTGGTAATAATCCTAAAGCTAAAATAGCCGTCAAAACTATTGCAATTAGGACTAGTGCTATGACTCCTGTAATTTTTTTCCCTCCGTGAACTTCTCCCTGACTAATTGCAGTGATTGCCGCAATATAAATAACAGGAATTAGGACTAAATACCAACGTTCTGCTATTATCAATGGTACAGCACTTACACCTAATAATAAGTTACTGCCACGGCATAAACCCATATTAAGCGGGCCAAAAAAAGGATGATGTTTAGCGAGCGAATCATAGAGCAGCGATGCCAGAGTAATAAATATAGCGATCGCCGCACTCACCCACGATACTTGAAAAGCCGCTCCTATGCCGATTGCAAACAATATACTTCCCAAAAAAGTAGCATTTCGACGGGACACACGACCGCTAGGAATTGCTCTATTTGGTCGTTCTTTGGCATCTAGTTCCGCATCAAAAACATCATTAAAAACAATACCACCGCCGTATAAACCAGTTGTAGCTAATAACAACCAAGCTAATATAACTAAACTGGCAAAACTTGCTTCACCATTGATTAATGCAGCAAAAATAATCGTTGAACCAGAAGCAGCAAAACCAACCAAAATATCAGCCCAAGCAGTCACAATATTAGCCGGACGCATCAATTCCAGATAACCCCGCCACCCTTGAAAATTCAAATTTGCAACATTCATAAAATCCTCTCCTCCTACTGTCTCTGCGCCTCTCTTGTCTCTGCGTGAGACAAAAAAACTTCTACTCAATCAGCACCGAAACCGAATTAATTCCCGGTTCTTGTCCTCGCAATACAGAATTTCCACTAAATAGCTGACGTTGATCGACAGATTCCGGATTGAGCCAATCTGAGGCTTTCATTTGCCCAGTTTGACTATAAGCAGCTAAGGCATTTTCGTAACAAACTGCTCGCACATGTTCTTCAGGAATGCCTCTTTCTAACATCAACTGAGCCGTTTTCGGAACTGCTAACGGATCGCTAATACCCCAATCAGCACTACTATCGACAATAATGCGATTTTGTCCATATTTGCGAACAACTTCCACCATCCTGGCGTTACCCATCTTCGTTTGGGGGTAAATCGTGAAAGCTGCCCAAAAACCACGTCTTAGTACATCCTCAACAGTTTCCTCATTGTTATGGTCGATAATTACTTGTGAAGGATCTAAGCCATATTCAACACACCTTTCCATACTCCGAATAGCACCCGCTTTCTTATTACGATGGGGTGTATGAACGAGTACTAACATATCGAGTTCTTTGGCTAATGCTAACTGTTCACAAAAGTATTTGTCTTCTGCTTCTGTCATATCGTCGTAGCCAATTTCGCCAATGGCGACAACTCCCTCTTTACAAGCATAAAGCGGTAGTAGTTCGATAACTTCTGCTGCTAACGCCTCATTGTTAGCTTCTTTGGGATTTAAGCCGATTGTGCAGTAATGTTGGATGCCAAACTGACTAGCACGAAATCTTTCCCAGCCCACAAGAGTACTGAAATAGTCTTTGAATGTGCCGGCGTTGGTTCGGGGTTGTCCTAACCAAAAAGCTGGTTCAATAACAGCAACAATGCCATATTCCCGCATTACGAGGTAGTCGTAAGTAGTACGGGAACACATGTGAATGTGAGGATCGATAAACATTATAGTTTGGTTTAATTTGGTTTGGTTATTCAGCATTGGTTTTTCCTTCGTCCTTAGTCCCCAGTCTCCTTTATTGGGAAACAACAAGGCGTTAGCGCCGCTCGCCGCAAGCATCGCGGCTAAAACTGTTCCAAGTCAGATTACCCTGTTGAATAGATGAGTGTAAATCTGGATAATGGGAAAGTAATGCTTGCGCTTTAGGTAAAGAAGATTCAGCACAAGCTAATGCTGCTGCTTCTTTCTCGGCTATATCGCCAGTAGCCAGAACTTTTTCTAAATCTGCGATGATTGCACTATCCGCAAATTTCCCTACAAGTCGCCAAAGTTCTGGGGGAACTGAGCGTTTAGCTGCCCAACGTTCGTGGGCGTAGTTGACCAACATCCTGGCTAATTCTGGATTGGCGCGACGATCCAAACCCCAAATTTGATGCAACGGGCTGCCAACAAACACAGCCTTCAGCACCATCTGATTCCAAGCGGCATTATCTAAATAATTTGCCGGATAAGAGTTGCCTAATGCTATGGCTTGGAACACATTAGTCATATTGCTGCGAATTCCCTCAGCAGTCCGGTGGCGATGTAATTCTGGATGTGGCAATAGAGGCAAACTTTGATAAAGTGCAACTAACTCGCCCATATCGGCACTAGAGAAGACTCGATCGAGCGATCGCACATAGCCGTCAGCATCATTATGGGGTAAAGCTAAAAGTAAGAGTGTGCGACCTGCTTGATCTACAGTCCAATTATCAGGATACCAAGCAGGAACTATTTCCTGGGCTGCTTCCAAGTCTTGGGATGTTAGCTGCAAATTCTCTTTACCCAGATAACGCGGTACAGCACTAAAAGCTGTGAAAAAGACTCGCTCAGCAGCACCGCCAGCAATCTGTGCCTGTTTCTGTTCCAGCCAAGCTATAGCTGTCTCAGAAACAGACCGTAGTAACCACTGATGTAGTAACTTGTTTACTTTGCTCATATAAATTCAGCGTCAGTTGTTCAACTTTTTTGTAACAACTATGTATAATTTTTAGCATTAAATTGGATACTTTATTATTCAACCAAGTCCATAGTATATTACTTAGCTAATAACTTCATTGAATCTATAAAATTATCCTCTTTTTAAATAAGATATTGTAAAGATATGATTATGAATTGATAAAATCTCAAGTTAGGTTACTGAAAATAATTAAAATTTTATGTAACGATAAGATCTACTGCCAAAGTTTAGATATAAAGTCTAGGCATTAATAAATAAATTTGCCAATAAATGTTATTTTAGATTTTATCTAACAATGGTTGAAAGCACTGTAAATCTATGATTTATTAGCTTAATATTGACTGGCAAATTATTTACAGTAGTTTTCTTCGCATGAGGTACAAAGTTATAGGTTTTGAGGCAGGAGGCAGAAGGCAAGATATAGAAAGTCCGCGTCCTTTTAGAGAGAAGTAAGCTAGGCTTTTTGCGTCTCGTAGAGAGCGTCGGCAGAAGTTATAAACTGTTTATGTATAATTTTAATTCCTGCATTTTGTACCTCAGTTACTTGCAAACTCGTGTAGCTGAAGTGTCAGGTTGATTCATTTTGTTAAAATTACTCCTAATTTTAATTAGAAGTAGCACATCTACTCACAGTTAATTAAAAATTAATAATATTAAATATGGCTCTTAAACAAAAGACTACTCTCAATGTGCAACCAATTCATCAATGTGTTAAAGTAACCTTTAACTATGATGTTCAGTTCACTAGAGGTCTATTTGAGTTAAATAATCCAATACTTGCACAAGTGATTACCGCAAATGGAGAGATAACTCCAAAACGAGTGCTAGTAGTGGTAGATGGAGGAGTTTTACATTACCAAAAAGGGTTGCTAAAAAAATTATCAGCTTATGCCGAGTATTATGCAGATGTACTCAGACTTAGTGGTGAACCGATCGTAGTTCCAGGCGGAGAAGCAGTCAAGAATGATTCTAGATTGATAGAGCAAATTCATCAGATTATTAATGCAGCTGGATTGTGCCGTCACTCCTACGTGTTAGCCATTGGAGGTGGCGCCGTGCTAGACATGGTAGGATATGCAGCAGCAACGGCTCACCGAGGAATTCGGCTCCTACGGGTACCGACGACAGTATTAGGGCAAAATGATTCCGGTGTAGGGGTAAAAAATGGAATCAATGCTTTTGGTAAGAAGAACTTTCTCGGTACATTCATGCCACCTTATGCTGTATTGAATGACTTTGATTTTATCACTAGTCTTGACGATCGCGATTGGCGATCGGGTATTGCAGAAGCCGTGAAAGTTGCGCTGATTAAAGATGCGGATTTCTTCGATTTTATTAGGACTTATGCCGATAGATTAGCTAATCGAGACATGGACATCATGGAAAGGCTAATTTATCGCTGTTCCCAGTTGCACTTAGAGCATATTGCTAATAGCGGCGATCCTTTTGAAATGGGTTCATCGCGTCCTTTGGATTTTGGACACTGGGCTGCTCACAAACTGGAGCATTTAACCAATTACAGTTTACGTCACGGTGAAGCTGTGGCGATCGGCATTGCTTTAGACACAACTTATTCATATTTAGCAGGGCAACTCTTACAATCAGAATGGCAAAGAGTTCTAGTAACGCTGAAGAAATTAGGCTTCACATTGTACATACCTGAACTAGCAGAGGAATTAGATCGACCAGACCATCCAAATTGTATATTTAGAGGCATCACAGAGTTCCGCGAACACTTAGGAGGAAATTTAACAATTACCCTTCTAGAAGGAATCGGGCAGGGAATGGAAGTTAACCAAGTGGATTTATCTTTGTATAAAGATGCTATTTCATTACTGCAAGATTGGGAACTTTTGCTACAGGGGTAGCTGGATCTCAAATTCAGTACCTTCGCCGGGTCTAGAATTTACCTCGATCGCTCCTCCATGTTTTTCTACGACAATCTGACGAGCGATCGCCAACCCCAAACCTGTCCCTTTTCCTACAGGTTTCGTCGTAAATAAATGGTCAAATATCTTTTGTTTAACTTCTTCATTCATCCCCTGAGCATTATCAGCGATCGCTATTTTAATCTGTTTATTTTTGAATGAAGTTTGAATTGTAATCTTATTAGGATTTATTTGAATTTCTGCAAAACTCCGTCCCGTATTCGACTCATCTAAAGCATCAATAGCATTTGCCAAGATGTTCATAAAGACCTGATTTAGTTGCCCAGGAAAACACTCAATCTGTGGTAAATTACCATACTCGGTTATCACTTCAATTCCTGGACGTTGTTCGTTAGCTTTCAGGCGATGTTTGAGAATTAAAATCGTACTTTCAATTCCTTCATGGATATTAAACGGCACTTTGTAATCTTTATCTGCACGGGAGAAAGTTCTTAAACTAGTACTGATATTTTTCAGGCGATCGCACGCCATCACCATTGAATCAATTGCCTTGGGTAAGTCTTGTAAACTATAATCCAAGTCAATTTCTTCAGCATGTTCGATAATTTGATCGCCAGGATGTGGTAAGATTTCTTGATATAATTTTAGGTGTTCAACAACATCAGCAATAGTAGGTTTAGCTTGTTTGAGACTCGCAGAAATAAAGCCCAAAGGATTATTCATTTCATGGGCTACACCAGCTACTAAATTACCCAGTGCTGACATTTTCTCGTTCTGAACAATTTGTAATTGTGCTTGTTGTAAATCTTCTAAGGCTGTTCCAAGTGCTTGAGATTTTTCTGTTACGGCTGACTCAGCTTGTTTGCGATCCGTAATATTAATAGTTGTCCCGACTACGCGATAAACTTTCCCTGTCTCATCTTTTAATGGACTGAGTGTGGTTAAGAACCAAATTTTATCGTCATTAAATGTTAGACATTCTTCATAGGTAATGGGTGTTCCAGTTTGGAAGCAATGCAGATATTTTTGCTCGATTGCTGCACTTTCATCAGGAGTCATTATTTCTTGTGGACTTTTACCCAGGACTTGCCAAGCAGGTATACCAACCGTTAATTCGCACGATTTACTCCATCCTGTGTACTCAAATCTACCATTATCCCGAATATCAGTCACAAAAATCAGACAGCCAACACCTTCGTAAATACTATTGAGGAACTTTCCTCGTTCCTGGAGATGATTATATAATTGGGCATTTTCCAAAGAAATCGCAGCTTGAGTGCAGAGGAAATTTACAATAGAAAGGCGATCGCTAGTAAATACCCCTTGCGTTAGTTTATTTTCTAGGTAAAGAATCCCCAGCAAATGCCCCTGATTAATAATCGGGGTACATAATATACTTTGGGGTTGTGTTTGATACATGTATTTTCCAATTAAGCCAATAATATCTGTTTTACAATTGTCTATAACAACTGTTTGTTGAGTATTTTTGACGTAATTGATCACTTTTACAGGAACATCTTCACAATTATCGAGTAATTCTCTTGCCAGAATAGTTTGTATTTTTCCATCAGCAATAAAGGTAATTGCTCGGACTTGCCAAGTATCATCTTGGGGAAGCAGCAGTACACATTTTTTTGCACCAGAGTTTTCTAAGATAATGCGGGTGAGACTAGCAATCACTCGATCTAATTCTAGACAACTGGAGATAGCTTGAGCGGCTTTGAGGACAGAAGTAAAATCTAGTGCATCAGAAATACTGGTACTGCCAGTGCTAGAAGTGCGAGTAGATGAGGAAGTGCCACGAAAGCTAATATTTTCTAGGGTATTGAGATTAATTCGTTGGTGTTGCAGAATCGATTGCAGTAGTTGGGGATAGCATTTTTCTAGGTGTTCTATTTTGGCTTTTGCGCCCCAACGAGCGTAGCAGTAGTATGCTTCTTGCATATATACTTGGGCAACTTTTTCTTTACCCCAATCGAGATAAAATTTGGCTACTAGTTCATTGCTAAGTGCTTCTTCTTGAATGTAGCTGTTAGCTTTAGCTAGAGTTATGGCGCGATCGTAATGTTCAAGTGCTTCTGCTTTATTACCCAACACTCGTTGTTTTTCAGCCTCAACTAAATGCCATTTATGCAGATGATTCATGGGAGCATTTTGCGCCCATTTGTGCAGATTGATTTGATAGATTTCTACCTGGGCGAGAATTAGAGAAAGTTCAACTTCTGGCTGGGAGGGAAATAGTGCCAAGTGTATCAGGGCTGCATAGAAATGGAAAATCGGCACAAAAATTAATCCTGATACTGCGAGTAAATATTCTTTGGCTTGGTCAATATAGGCGATCGCTGCCTTGTAGTTACCAAAAGAATAGGCAAGCAAAAGTTTGTAGATATAGAGTTCGGCTATTACCGTGAGTTCATTAGCCTGACGATGTTTGAGAATCATCACCGTTTCATCGTAGATGCTGCCGCTCAAACAATCCGGCTGAATTTGCGTTTCCCTGAAGTTCTCTGCCACCTGCCGCATAATACTTACATAAGTTTGGGCAGAATGTTGCTTCGCCTGAGTCAAGGCGGCGTTGTAATTTGTGATATCTGATTCCAAATTGTTTAATTCAAAGCCACTCCAAAACACCGCATAGCTGTAACAACATACGTTATAGCCAGCATGTAAAAAATCACCAGTTTCCATACCAGATGTAAAACCAGTTTTCAGCAATGGTATCGTTTCGGAGAGAGCTTTTCGGTGATGCTGAATAAAACCGCCAAATAACATGGAAATTGTGGATTTGAATTCCCTCAGATTGAACTGATCGAGCAAATTCAATGCCAATTGCCCAAAGCCATAGCCCACTTCGACCTCTCCCAAAAAGGCACACAGCACCATTCCGTGAAGCCCATAACCCACCGTGGAGGCGGGCGCATTCCCGAACTGAAGCGATAGACTGACCATTGTGGAGCTAATTAGAGGCAATAAACCCGGCATTCCCTGGAAAACGGGTGCAAACAACATTCCTAACAGTTGCATGGCTGCTTGCGCTTGGAGATCGGTCATTACTGGGAGGTCAGCCAGTTCCTCAATTTGTTTACCTTTGAGTTGATTGGCAAGGATTTGTAAAGCTTTACCAATCTCAGCATCATTTGGTTCAATAGGTAGCTCAACTCCCAATTGTAAGAGTGCATCTCTGCCAACTGCGATCGCATCTAACATTCTGCTTTGGGCAGTCTGGGCAGCAATTTGAATTTCGTAAATTTTAACTTTGTCTAAAATCGTCTCGGCTGATTGCAACACCTGTACTGCTATCTGTTCCATGCCATCAAGGTCAGCATTCAAGTAGGCGGCTTCAGTGGCGGCAACATAAAGATTCAGGGTCAATTCATATTCATCTTGCCAGCAGTTGACTGTGAGTAGCTCAATTCCAGTTTGTAAATAGGCTCTGGCCGCAGCATAAGCGGTGGAATTTTTGGCTTTACTTCCTGCTGCCAAGTTAAGTTGAGTCAAGGCTTTTCGTTCGTTTAATTGAGTGATTAACTCTTGTCCTAAATTCAAATGCCCGACAATATCAAATAGTTTTTCCTCTTGTTGTATTTGAGAGGAATTTTGTAAAACTAATTTACCAATTTTCAGATGAGTTGCTTGTTTTTGGTTATCAGGAATTAGAGAATAGGCAGCTTGTTGTACTTGGTCATGTAAAAATCTATAAAAAACTGTTCTTCTCTCGCTATTTTCTAATGACAAATGACCACTAACCAATGACGAATCCTGATAAAATTTATAAACATCACTAATCGGTAAAATTAATCCCTCTTGCAAAGCTTTCCATAAGCTAGCAGCTGTTTCAATTTCTGATTTTTCCGAAACAATTGCTAAAGTTGCTAAATCAAATTGATTACCAATACAAGCAGCTAACTGCAAGATATTTTGAGTTGATTGATGCAGCTTTTGTAATTGAAATACCATGAACTTAACAACATCATCTGTAACTGCTTGCTGATTAATCTGTGTGATATCACATTGCCAATACCCTGACTTAAAGTTAAATTCAATCAATCCATCTTGATGTAATGCCTTGAGAAACTGTATAGCGAAAAACGGATTACCTTCAGTTTTTTGAGATACAAGTAGAGAAAGAGGTAATGCCAAATTTTCTGTACATTTAAGTGTATCAGCTACCAATTGATTCACTTGCCCTTGAGTAAGTGGTGCTAAAGTAATTGTATTAATCGTAGCTGCTGTTTTTTGGATATCATTCAAAGTCAACATTAACGGATGTGCTGGGTTGACTTCGTTATCACGATAAGCACCAATTAAGAAAAGATGACCTGTATCAGCCATTAATAACTGCATTAACGTCAGTGATGCCGAATCAGCCCATTGCAAATCGTCTAAAAACATCACTAATGGATGTTCTTCAGTGGTAAAGACTTGGGTAAATTTCTGGAATAATAAATTAAATCGATTTTGTGCCGCAGTTCCTGATAATTCTGTAGCAGGTGGTTGTTTACCAATAATTCTTTCTAATTCGGGGATGACTTCAATAATTACCTGTCCATTATCACCTACAGCCGCTAAAATATTAGTTTTAAATTGCTGGATTTGAGCATCGCTTTCTGTTAATAATTGTCCCATTAAATCCCGGAAGGCTTGCACAAATGCACTGAAGGGAATATTTCTTTGAAATTGGTCATATTTCCCTTTGATAAAATAACCGCGTTGTTTGACAATTGGTTTATGAACTTCGTTAACGACAACAGTTTTTCCAATACCGGAAAAACCAGCTACCAGCATCATTTCTGTTGCCCCAAGGCTAACTCTCTCAAATGCTTGGAGTAGGGTTTCTACTTCTGTTTCTCTTCCATAAAGTTTGTCGGGGATAATAAACCTGTCGCATACATCTTGTTGGGCAATTTCAAAACTCTGAATTTCACCAGTTTCTTTTAGCTGATGTAAACAGTTTTCTAAATCAAACTTCAGCCCCAATGCACCCTGATAGCGGTCTTCAGCATTTTTTGCCATCAATTTAATCACAATATCTGACAACATTTGCGGAATTTCTTCGCTTTTGATTTGTTCTGGAAGTTTTGCAATATGATAATGTACCAATTCCATAACATCATTTGACCGAAAAGGTAACTCACCTGTGAGTAATTCGTAAAAAGTGACGCCCAGAGAATAAAAATCAGTCCGGTAGTCAATCCCACGATTCATTCTTCCGGTTTGTTCTGGAGAAATATAACCAAGTGTTCCTTCCAACACATTGGGATTCATCAGTGTTTGAGTTTCCCGTGGTAATAAAGATGCAATACTAAAGTCAATTAATTTAACTTGCTTGGTTTTGGGATTAATTAAAATATTGGCAGGTTTAATATCTTTATGAATAATGCGATCGCAATACAATATATCTAAAGTATTAGATAGAGCGATCGCAATTTCTAAAAACTCTTGTATAAACCCTTTAGATCGCGTCTTTAGAGAGGTTAAATATTCTTTTAGGGCAATTCCCCCAAAATCTTCCATCACCAGCGCATAGCCATTCTGATAAGGTTCCAGGCTATAAGTTTGAATGATTAGAGGTGAGTTGAGATTTTTAGCTATGGTGTACTGATTGCGGAATTGTACCAGTTCGCTAAAACTAGGATAAGGATTCTTCAGTAATTTAATCACTACAGGTAATGAGTCGGCCTCTCGATACCCTCGATAAACCAGTGTTCGAGAACCGTTGTAGAGTTGTTCGCTAATTTGATATCCAGGAATACTGACTATATTGCTAACCATACTGTTAAATCCTAAACATTTCCAGATTTAGTATTCCCAGATGAGTGAAGCAATTCTTGTGTATGGCTTTTTTGCGTTTGCCTTCGGTCTTGCGATCGCTTATGCTAAATCTAATCTAATTGGAATTGTTTTCTGTGGACAGAAACCGCGAACCGTTTATTAGTCTGG
Source organism: Nostoc sp. C117 (assembly GCF_043099735.1). NCBI lineage: Bacteria > Bacillati > Cyanobacteriota > Cyanophyceae > Nostocales > Nostocaceae > Nostoc > Nostoc sp. C117. Next base: position 5,852,076 of record NZ_CP170991.1, on the reverse strand, counting down.
CACTTTACCACACTTTGAAATGGTCGGTCGTCAGCCCCATGTTTCATACTTACTTTCGAGGCCAGATTTATGGTGCAGAAAATGTCCCCCAATCAGGGCCATTGGTGGTTGTGAGTAATCATGCTAGTTACTTTGATCCTCCCATAGTCTCTAATTGTGTACGTCGTCCAGTAGCCTACATGGCCAAAGAAGAATTATTTGATATCCCCATTTTGGCGCAAGTAATTAAACTCTATGGTGCTTACCCTGTGAGTCGGGGAAATGCCGATCGCAATGCCATTCGTTCAGCTTTAGAATATCTCAATCACGGTTGGGCTGTAGGTGTTTTCTTAGAAGGTACTCGTACCCCAGATGGTCGAATTACAGACCCAAAAAGAGGCGCACTACTACTAGCAGCAAAAGCAAAAGCTCCAATATTACCAGTAAGTCTTTTGGGTACTGAGGGAATTTTACAAAAAGGTTCAAAAATACCCCGCTCAGTTCCCGTTACAATCAGAATTGGTAACTTAATTGATCCTCCCAATTCCACGAACAAACAGGAATTGGAGATGTTAACACAAAAGTGCGCCACCGTGATTAATGAAATGCATGAGTTAGGACAATGAGTTACACAAGCCTAAATATATACTTTAAGAAAATAGCGATCGCCACTTGAATTTTCATTGGTTATTTGTCAAGAAGTACGAACTAGTGAATAATAAAAAAATGGCTATCTACAAATAAACATTGAGGAACAATGTCGGATTTAAGAGCAGAATTAACAGAAAGTCTAGATGAGGCAGAATGGGAGTGGCTAATTCCTCATGTGCAGCGAGATGCAGTAATTTTGGTGGCACTTGAGTTAAACTTGGTGGATGTTGGGGTAGCGATCGCCAATGATAACACTGCATCAGTGCAACAATGGATTAGCGAACAATTAATTACCAAACCTACCACAATACAGGTAGGAGAATGGAATGGCGATCCCTTAAGCGGGCTACCCCAACGCAACAAACGATTTAATACTCTCATCGTTCAGCCTTACGTTTTAGTGCAAGAAATAATCACAGCTTAATGAAGAGAATTTATTTCTTAACACCTAAAAACTAGACTTTTAACTTTTTCTCCACCATTTTACCAACCTTTGCAACTCTTCCGATAACCAGCCATCAAATTGTGGATAAATGGGTAAACGCTCTATCAGCTCCCACCCCGCAGACTGTAAAATTTCTCTCAATACCAGCTCCTGCATATGAGGATAATCGGGATTAACTTCATCTTTAGGGCTAATTCCGCCTAAATCTCTAGCACCAGCTTCGATACAAGCAATTAACCATTCGTCATCCTTAACTAAATTTGGCGGAATTTGAATCGTAATATCTGACGGTAAAATTTGACGTGCTTTAGCAATTACTTCTGGTAATTGATGGGGATTAAAAGGTGGTGCATTAAAAGTCTGTTGATATCCCGGACTGTGGGGTTGCAAAATTACTTCTTGAATGTGATGGTAACGCTGATGAAATTCAGCTATTGCTGTTAATGTTTCCCAGGAATCATCAGCAGTTTCGCCAATTCCCAAAAGTAACCCCGTTGTAAAGGGAATCTGCAACTCTCCCGCCCATTGTAATTGTTCGAGCCTGACTTCTGGCAATTTACTGGGTGCGTGTCGATGTACAGTATTTAACAATGTTGGCGTTAACTGTTCTAACATCAACCCCATCGAAACATTTACATGCTTCAGTTTTTGCATCTCTACAAAACTCAACGGACCTACATTCGTGTGTGCTAAAAACCCCATTGAAAGTGCTAATTCACACAAATCATAAATTCGCTCAAACCAAGCCTGACGATTTGATGAATGGGGATGTACTTCACCACTAAGAATCAGAATTTCACAAACTTTTTCACTTTGAAGTCGTTTTAAAATACTTTCTGCTGCTGACAGATTCATCCAAGGACTTTTACCTGGTTCACTACGAAAATTGCAGTAACTACAGCGATTAAAACACTCATAAGTGGGAACGATTGTGTAAGCAGGGCTATAAGTGACAACACGAGAATTATTAATTGGCATAATAGGCCAGTTAGGGGCATCCAAAAATTAAATTACTCAATTTTTGCCTCCAATAGAATGATAATTATTCTTTCAAGCAACCTGTCTCTTCTTTATTTTTGGAATAATTTATTCTTTGGAAGTTCCTTAATTGAGACGCAGTTTCAATTAACAACTTTTTGAGAGAATCAGTTAATACTATAGCCACCTGTTACCCCACTCAAAAACTCAATCCTTATTCAAATTACTACAAAAAGAGGCTGCCCCTTCATCCTCTTGAGAAGATTATTATTATTACTGAGGGAATAGTTTATTTTCTGAAAGTCCCTTATGCAACGCCAATTAAGCGTGTGTTTCGCAAACTCGCTCATCACGCCACAATTCATATAGCCGCGTTGCAGGAATAGTCATATATAAAACATCTCCAACACTAAGATTGGTTTCCAACAAATCCCAGCCGTGGAGGGTTTGATGATTTGTCTCTACATATAAAGGTACGCAGTCAGCAGACATTGCTACATCTTTGACCCATTGACCACAAAAAGCGTGTGAAGTTGTAATCACAGTCGCAAATGCTACCCAAAGACTATCTGCTGTGATGCCATTACCAAGGATTCGTCCTCCTAGTGCAGCAGCAGCAAAAGCTGGCGCTGCCAATTCAGCCGGACTCAGTACTGCCTCGAAGTCAAATAGCTGTTGCGCTATGCCGGCAAAATCAGGATCGGCATAATGGACAATCACCGGAATAGTTGGTGTTAAGCCTTTGGCCTTGAGGGCAATCTCTAAGTTGGTGGCATCGTTACTAGTTACGGCAAGCACTGCGGCGGCAGAATCTATATTGCTGGCTTTAAGTATTGTGCGGAAGCTGGCATCACCCTGAATTACGGGAATACCCAGTTCTCTGGCGGTGTTGATATATTTGTTGTTGGAGTCAGGTTCAACTACTACAACTTCATATCCGCTGGCGTGGAGTTGCTGGACAATTCTCAACCCAATACCACTTAAGCCACAGACAATGTAGTGATATCGGTGGGGAATTCGAGCTGCATCCCAAAATTGCTTAAAGCGACTTCCCAGGACAAAATCGGTGAGCATGGCATACCAAATACCAATGACCACCGCCCCAACCAGCATCATAACAACGGTAAATAATTTAATACTGTTAGGAGCATTTTCTACTACTTTGTCATTACCGCCGGCTCCGGTAATCATGCCTACAGAAAAATATAGAGCATCGACAACAGATAACTTGAGTTCAGCAGATTTATAGGTGAGTGTGGCAATTAAAATAACTGCGAGTAATACAACAGCACCGATCAGTACCGATCGCCCGTGTTGCTGAAACTGACGAAAATTAGTTAAGACTTTTAGCAGTTTTCTCACTAAGGATCTGCGCGGGGAACGGGTGCGGGGTTGTGTACCAACAATTAAGCGATCGCCTACTTTGATCTCTTGTCCAGATATAACTGCTGACACCAAATCCATCTCACCTTCTACTGGCAGATAATAAATCAACATCCGCGATTGATCTTCCCACAAATCACTCAGTTTTCGACCTTTCCACAAATGATTTTCATCAATGTATTCTTCGTGAATTGGCCAAGTTTGCTGAAATAATTTGATTTGTCCAATCGCTTGGTTTCCTAATGCTGCAAAGGTGAATACTGGTGCTGCCAAACCCACAACACTCATACTCAAATGATCTGCCAAACTTTGATCTAAGCGCTCTCCTAAATTTGTATTATAAAAGCGGTTGATAATCCGAATCTCGGGATTCAGTACCCGCGCTTGCATCATAATTGACAAATTGAGAGTATCTTTAGAACCAGTAATTACTAAAGTGTGTGCTTCCTTAATTCCTGCCGCTGTGAGGGTAGCCGCTGCTTCTAAATCACCAACAATCACATCTCCTGTTGTTTCACCAGGGATTGCTTGATGATGAATGCCAACAACGAATGCTCCCTGCTGTCTCAGCAAACGAAAGGTTTTATATCCGGTACGTCCTAAGCCACAAACGATAATTCGGGGTTTCATGAAACGGCAGCATCTTTTACGGGTGGGGCTGCATTTCTAGTTATTTATCCAAATTATTGCCTACTTACCTCGGATATAACTGTAGCTGACAACACGATTGCTTCAAATACAGCAATTTTTAGCTTTGTAAACTGGGGAGTGGGAAGTATAGTGGTCTATTCGATTAATTTTGATGGGTCTGTAGTGAGCGATTTATCGCTACTGCGGTCTTGGGGTTTCCCCAATTGGAGCAAGTGGCGTTCAACAGTCAGCAACTTCACAATCATTGTTTATGTCTAATATTTTTATCCAATTGTTATTAATCGGTTTAGTTTCTGGTGTTGCTGGTGGCATGTTTGGCATTGGTAGCGGCGCAATTATGATTCCAGCAATGATATTAGTAATAGGTTTGGATCAGAAGTTAGCTACAGGAATTTTTGGGGCTGCCCAAATTTTACCAATCGGCATTTTAGCAGCCTTAGTTTACCATCGCAAAGCTAATCTTGATATTAAATATACCCTGATTATTGCAATTGGTTTAATCGTAGGTAACTTCTTCGGAGCATTGTTTGCAAATCAGCCTTTCATTAGCAGTGAGTTCATGAAAGATCTGTAGGGTATATTTGTACTAATGATAGGTATTCGTTATTTAGTTTCAAATTGAAGAGTTTAATTCAGCTTCAGCAATATTTTTGTTAAGCCATCTCCTAACTTTTCAATAGATTCTTGTTGTTTGGGATCTTTTAAACTGCCGTCACTATTGAAGGCTTCATAAGCTTTGGATACAGCAATCTGATCGGGAAGTACCAAAACTTTGAGATTTCCCAAAATAGACCGCAGGTGAACCAATCCCCGCAAACCACCAAGTCCACCGGGTGAAGCACTCATAATCGTAGCAACTTTACCGATAAAAGCAGGTAGTGGGGGTTCATTCGGAGATGAACGGGATGCCCAATCAATGGCATTCTTCAAAACTGCTGTGAGGGAACTATTATATTCCGGCGAAGCAATGAGAAATCCTTCATGAGAAATCATCAATTCCTTCAATGTGCGGGCGTTGGCTGGTTGTCCTTCTTGAGCTTCTAAATCTTCATCAAACAAAGGTAATGGTAAGTCACGGAGATCTAAATAAGTTACTTCTGCACCTGCTGCTTTGGCACCAGCTGCTGCGATTTTGACTAATTTTTTGTTGTAAGAATCAATGCGGGTGCTGCCAGCAAAAGCGAGAATCTTGGGTGTAGATGCCATAGTTTTAGGTTTAATGGGAAAGATTGGTTAACTCAGCTGCATTATCCTGTTTTCAGGCGATCGCTATTTGCTACCTTTAGATTTTCTTTAGAAATTTTCTCTAAAATTATGGCGAATTGGTCAGACTCTTATCTGGGTAAGTTACGACAAGTTGTAGGAAACCGCCTACTGATGTTATGCGGCACACGGGTGATTATCGAGGATAACTTGGGGCGCGTTCTCTTGCAACAGCGAAGTGATTTTAAACTTTGGGGACTACCTGGTGGTTGTCCTGAAGAAGGCGAATCTATCGAACAATGTTCCGTCCGAGAAGTGTTTGAAGAAACAGGTTTAACAGTTAAGCGTTTACAACCTGTAGGATTTTCTTCTAACCCAGCGTTTGAAACTGTAACTTATCCCAACGGCGATCGCGTGCAAAACTTCATTTTGATTTTCCTCGCTATTGAATGGGAAGGTAGCCTCGCTTGTCTAGATGGAGAATCTCTGGCGCTGAAATTTTTTGATTTGGCGGACTTGCCTAGATTATTAATGCCAAATGATGACCCTGTTTTGGAAAAGTTTCAGGAATACAAGAAAAGCGGTGAATTTCTGTTGTTTTAACAATTCACAATTCACAACTAAAATATACCGAATTCCAATTGAATAATTTTTGGGTTTCAAACCCTCAATGATTCCAAGACTGTCAAACCTTTACTTTGGTCGCCTCCAATAACTTGACGCTGGCATAGATAGCATCAATGTGGGGTGTGGGAATTTGAGTGAGTTTTCCCAATTCTGCCACCGCGCCAACAATAGCGTCTATCTCCGTGGGGCGTCTGGCTTCAATATCTTGTAGCATTGAGGTTTTATGGGCACCGACGTTTTCAGCCCCATTAATTCGCTGTTCTAAGGTAATGCCAAACTTTATACCCAAATTTTCCGCGATCGCCTGGGCTTCTGTCATCATTTGCCGCGCCAGTTCACGGGTAAGGTGATAGCGGCAAATATCTTCTAGAGTAGCACCAGTCAGGGCACTAATGGGATTAAACGCCACATTCCCCCACAACTTAATCCAAATTTCTGTGCGAATTTGATTGCGGATTGGTGTTTTGAATCCTGCTTGTTTGAGAGTTTGGGCTAATAATTGAAGGCGATCGCTTTTAGTGCCATCGATTTCACCAAGAGTAAAGCGATCGCCTTCAATATGCTTAATTACACCTGGTTCAACGATCTCTGTTGCTGGGTAAACAACACAACCAATGGCACGGTCAACACCGATCCCAGCTTCAACGATCCCATCTGGGTCAACAGATTGAATGCGTGTACCTTCATACTCACCGCCATGATGACGGAAGTACCACCAAGGAATACCATTTTGAGCTGTGACCACCATAGTCTGAGGATTGTAGAGTGCAGAGAAAGAAGGGGCGATCGTTGCAACACTGTGAGCTTTAACAGTTAAAATTACTACATCTTGTTCCCCCGCTTCCTGAATATTATTAGTTGCCAAAACTGGACGAGCAACTTGGCTAGAACCGTCCGCCATCAGCAGTTTCAGCCCATCTTTTTGAATTGCTTCCAAATGAGAACCACGAGCAATTAGCGTCACTGTTTCACCTGCTAGTGCCAATTTTGCTCCTAAATATCCACCGATCGCACCCGCGCCAACAATACAGATTTTCATTTTTTCAAAATAACTTTTTCGGACTGCTATTTAAAGTTTTCATAAAGTCAGCGTTTAATTACGTAGTTGAATTGATTTTTACCAACTTAGTTGGTAAAATTAATCCAGTCAAAAATACGTAATAAATGCCGTTAAATATTCATTCAAACTATGAATAAGCTAGCAATCTTTCCTTTATTTTCTCAAGTAATGGCTAAGATTGGAACATCCTCGATTGCAGGACTTTCATTTAGTCTGTTGCTTTCTAGCCCCATCTATGCTGCCAGCTTTGGTACTAATCTGATTGTCAATGGTAATGCAGAACAAGGACAAGGCGACTCAATTGGGAATGCCGTTGGCGCTGATATACCTACCATTCCTGGCTGGACTCCGACGGGTAGTTTTAGTGTATTAAAATACGGGGCAACAGGTTTTAGCTTTACCAACCCTTTAAGTAACGTAGTAAATGTTACTCTTCCAAGCACTGATGTTCCTGGACCAAGTAATCGCGGTCAAAACCTGTTTTTTGGTGGTGCTAATCGAGCCTCTTCCAGTGCTTCGCAATTAATTGATGTGTCTGATTTATCCTCAACAATTGATGCAGGACAAGGTACATTTAACTTGAGCGCCTGGTTAGGTGGATATGATACCGATGAAGATAGTGCATCACTAAACATTACTTTCCTAGATGAAGCTAACCAGTCTTTAGGCATAGCTACTATTGCTTCGCCGACTCCCGTGCAAAGAAACAATATCACAGGCTTATTTTTGGAATCCGCTGATGGTTCGGTACCTATGGGTACACGTCAAATCAATGTACTGTTGAACGCCAATTATGCCAGAGGACGGGTAAATGATGCTTACGCAGATAATCTTTCTTTAGTAATTACTAAAGTTCCAGAACCATCAATTTCAGGATTTTTCTTAATTGGTATATCTTGTTTCACAGCATATAGATTGCGTAGATATCGCCAAGTATTTCAGCAAATAACATCACTTTTTAGATGCTGAAATTATTAATCTTTAATCGTTGAATATCTGTAAATATTCCAGTCTAGAACTGACGACTAAAGAGCTTATCTTATACACTGCATAGACAGGATAAATTTTGATTTTGAAAACAGCATTTTTTTCCCAGAAAATAATTTTTTCTCTGGGGTTAGGATTAGCTGCATTATGTACTGCTATTCCTGCTAAGGCCAATGTTTTGACATATCAAGGTGATACTACAAATCAGCCAACTTGGCGTCGGACTGCACCAGGCGATCCTCCTATTTTAGTAAGTGGTGAAAAAGATGGGACAATGGGTATGATCGTACCCTACAAAGTTTTTCAGTTTGTAGTTGAAGAATCGGGTCTGTATACATTTAGTAGTACTGTACCCGAAGCTACATCACCTACTAATGGAGCCTGGGATAATTTTCTGGTTTTATATCAGGACAGTTTCAACCCTACTAACCAATTAATCAATGTGCTGATAGCAAATACTACTCCCAATGATGGTAGTTTTGCGTTTAGCCAACAACTAACCGCTGAACGAAATTACTTTTTAGTAACGACTGGTAGGCGGGTAAGTGACTTTGGTATTTTTACCAATACAATCAGTGGTTCAGGTAAGGTTGTAGCAGTTCCTGAATCAGATTCAATCCCAGGCACTTTAGTGGGGGTTGGTGTTGGATTAGTTATGTATAAGCGAAAGGGATATCGCCCAATCATTTCAGAAGGCTGTTAGCAAGCCCGTTTTCATTATCTTTGGCAAAATTGGTAAGCTAATCGTCATTTAAATTGCATCTTTGTGTCTTTGCGTCCCCTTGTATTTGGGTCTTTCTATATGCAACTTAAAAGCACATCAACTTATTAACTGCTCGGCTAGACTCAATTATCCGATATTTCTTCAATCTCTATTTCCCAAGGTTCTCCTTGATGAGATGGTGAAAAGACATGAATTTTCGACTTGTTAGAAAACTGCTTTAACTTTTTAATGAAGTGGGGAATAGCATCGACTATGTATAGATAACTTTCTGTGTCATAGCAGATAATCACTAACATTAGAGGACTAGTATTTATCTTAAAATACCAGTGGCAACTCGATAGTAAAACTCGCATAATGGGGCTACAAGCTTGGTAAAAACGTCTGCAAGTAGCTTCTTCTAATTGCCTGTAGAATAACTCATTAAGTAGGGTTACTCTAGTAGGAGGCATATCATCGGCAGGAAGAGATGATTTATTCATAGTTCAGTAACGAAGGATGGAGAATTGTTATTAGCAAAGTAGACGGATTTAGAGAGATTTTTATTTATTTTCTGTCTATTGCAAGACTGGAAAAGGGAATGGAAAATTATTTTTCTCATTCCCTAAAATGTAAACAATCAACCAATTACAATTAATACCAATTTAACGTGAAGTTGCACATATCTTGATCCCCCTAAATCCCCCTTAAAAAGGGGGACTTTAATAGATGTTTTTCTGGTTCCACCCTTCTTAAGGGGGGCTAGGGGGGATCGAATTATATGCAGCTTTATAAAAAATTGGTATAAGAGAAGGAGAACACAAAGAATTCTAGGAATTTTAGTGTGTCAAGATTGACCGATTAATGCTCATAGAAAATTGGTATCACTTCTTTTCTCCACTAGCAACTATTTCCACATCGCCTTTTTTCAGTGCTTCTAGTGCTTCACCCTCAGCATCTTCTTGCTTTTTAGCAGCATCTGCTTGACTAATTAGTTTGGCAGCATTTTCTTCACTTTCGAGAATACCGAACTCAATCAACAAATCTTCTAACTCATCCATTTCGATGGGTGTGGGAATGGCAAGATTTTTATTGTTGATAATCTTGTCGGCTAATGTCCGGTATTCATTAGCTTGATTGCTGTCGGGTGCATATTCGTTGACAGTCATTCGACGTAATTCAGCATGTTGTACAATGTTGTCACGAGGCACAAAGTGAATCATCTGGGTGCTTAATCTGGCTGCAAGGGTGCTAATTAGTTCGTCTTCTCGGTCAGTTTTTCGGCTGTTACAAATTAGCCCACCCAAACGTACCCCACCTGTGTGAGCATATTTGAGAACACCACGAGCAATATTATTAGCTGCAAACATCGCCATCATTTCACCAGAGGTAACGATGTAGATTTCTTGGGCTTTACCTTCACGAATTGGCATCGCAAAACCACCACACACAACGTCGCCCAATACGTCGTAAGATACGAAATCTACATCTGAGTAAGCACCGTTTTCTTCGAGGAAGTTAATGGCCGTGATGATACCCCGACCGGCACAACCGACACCAGGTTCTGGTCCGCCTGATTCCACACATCTGATATTCCGAAAACCAGTGATGACGACTTCTTCGAGTTCGATATCTTCCACAGCACCACGTTCAGCAGCAAGATGCAATACGGTAGTTTGGGCTTTACAGTGCAAAATCAAACGAGTGGAGTCAGCTTTGGGGTCACAACCTATAATTAAAATGCGTTGACCCACTTCTGCCATAGCCGCTAGGGTATTTTGGGAGGTGGTAGATTTACCGATACCGCCTTTACCGTAGAAAGCAATTTGTCTAATTTTGTTGTCTGACATGATGATTTTTCCTGCAATTTGTTTGTTTGCTGGGTCTTTTGGTTGATGAGGCGTTCACTGTAGAGTTAAAGTAGTGAACCTATGTAGAACGTGCCTAGAGGCATTAGCACTTTCTGGTCAACGGAGGCTACGCTCTACCGCAAACACAGATAACATTAATGACATATTCAACTATTGGAAAGCCTCGAAAACTTTGACTGAAGCATTCTCGGTTGTTGTAACAAAATCCCATTTGGTTGCTCATACCTGAAGAGTAGTTGCAGCGGGAATTTAAATCGACGCAGACTTATTCCCAGAACCACACAACCAACCTAGCATTGCAATCTCTTCTAAATGGTCGCTACAACTTCCCCGATTTTGCTGATATAGTAGCCGCCTAGAATTTCTAATTGTGAGTGAACTATTCCATGTCACAAAGTACTGAGCAACTGCTGTGTACAGGTGCTTCTTCCAGATATTCTTTGAGAATTACTAAGTCGTACCGTGATTACTCTAGAGGAATAAATCCTATTCCAAAGGCGGTGGGTACTGATGCCGTACTGATACCTGCATCGACAACTCTTCCGACTACAGGTTGGGCTATTGGCTTGATCTCTCAGTTTTAAAAAGCCGCAGCGGATTTAAATAAAATCTGCCAAGGTAAAAGTATGTCTTTGAGTTTATATCATTTCTCTCAGACGATCTTTTGTGCTTTGGCTGCGTTGATTCCCTATATATAAAGACTATCACAGATATTGCCAATTTACTTGCGAAAGGCATTTTTTTTTGCTGAAAACTATTTTTTATCTGTTGGTTATCAGTTAAAAGTCATTAGCGATCGCTCCTACAGGATTTATCTGACATTTTCGTGTTACCAATTAAATTGGTGGAAAGTTACCAATAATACAGTTTTATAATGCCTAAAGGCTATAAGACTCGTCAAACTCACGTTAAAGTGGGAAAATAACCTAACTTAGGTGTACTTAAACTAGCTTTTCTTGATAATGGTTTCCACTTTCCCAAACGCTTCTTCTGTTGACCAATCTCGAATTAGACTTTCAATCCGCTCATTGCAACCACAATTAATAGAGTGGCGGCGGCGATTACATCAACAACCAGAGTTGGGTTTTCAGGAAAAACTGACCGCTGAGTTTGTTTCACAAAAGTTGCAAGAATGGGGAATTGAACATCAAACAGGCATTGCTCAAACTGGTATTGTCGCCACCATCAAGGGTAATAAACTCAGGACTCAGCACTCCCCACTCAGCACTGAGAAGGTTTTGGCAATTCGGGCAGATATGGATGCTTTGCCAATTCAAGAACTTAACGAAGTGCCGTACAAATCCCAGCATAATGGAATGATGCACGCTTGTGGACATGATGGACATGTGGCGATCGCATTAGGTACAGCTTACTATCTCCAACACCATCGCCAAGACTTCTCCGGTACTGTGAAGATTATCTTTCAGCCAGCGGAAGAATCACCAGGAGGCGCAAAGCCGATGATTGAAGCTGGAGTCCTGAAAAATCCTGATGTTGATGCAATTATCGGTTTGCACTTGTGGAATAATTTGCCCTTGGGAACTGTAGGTGTCCGTGCTGGTGCGCTGATGGCCGCTGTAGAATGCTTTAACTGTAAAATTTTGGGCAAAGGGGGACATGGCGCACTACCCCATCAAACAGTGGATTCCGTTGTCGTGGCGGCTCAAATTGTCAATGCTTTGCAAACTATTGTTGCTCGTAATGTTAACCCCATTGAATCAGCAGTGGTTACAGTAGGGGAACTTCATGCGGGAACTAAGCGGAATGTGATTGCTGACACAGCCAGAATGAGCGCCACTGTCAGGTATTTTAATCCTAATTTCAAAGGCTTTTTCCATCAGCGCGTTGAGCAGATTATTGCCGGAATTTGTCAGAGCCAGGGCGCAAATTATGAATTAGATTACTGGTCACTTTATCCGCCAGTAATTAATGATATCAAAATTGCAGAATTGGTGCGTTCTGTAGCAGAAGAAGTAGTAGAAACTCCTATAGGAATCGTGCCAGAATGCCAAACAATGGCTGCTGAAGATATGTCATTTTTCTTAAAAGAAGTGCCTGGTTGCTATTTCTTTTTAGGTTCTGCTAATCCAGAAAAAGACTTAGCATATCCCCATCATCATCCCCGATTTGATTTTGATGAAACAGCCTTAGGAATGGGTGTAGAAATATTTGTGAAATGCGTCGAGAAATTTTTTAGCGTTACAGAATGATTGTATAGATTTTAATTTGCGCCTTTGCGCCTTTGCGTGAAACAAACATGAGCGACGCCTTTAACCGACTCGCACTCTTTATTCAAGAATATATTTATCATCACCAATGGACTGAATTACGACCAGTTCAAATTGCTGCTTGTCAAGTTATATTTGACACCGATGCTCATTTACTAATTACTGCTGCAACTGCTGCGGGTAAAACAGAAGCAGCCTTTCTCCCAGTTTTGACTTTATTACACACCTCCCCTGCTACTACCATAGGTGTCTTATATATTAGTCCAATCAAAGCTTTAATTAACGATCAATTTGAGCGTCTTAATGACTTACTCAAAGAAGCAGATATTCCCGTTTGGCACTGGCACGGTGATGTTTCTCAAAGTCGAAAAAACAAACTTTTAAAGAATCCTCAAGGCATTTTACAAATTACGCCAGAATCTCTAGAAAGTTTGTTAATTAACAAAAATAATGACCTAATTCGCTTATTTGGTGATTTAAGGTTTGTAATTATCGATGAAATTCACGCCTTTATGGGTTCAGAACGCGGTTGTCAAATTATTTGTCAATTACAACGTTTAGCAAAAATCACACAAAAACAACCTCGGCGTATTGGTTTGTCAGCAACTCTCGGTGATTATTCCATAGCTGAAGAGTGGTTGCGTTCTGGAACCGAGAAGGCAGTAATTACTCCGCAAATAGATGGGATAAAACGGCAAATAAAATTAGCTGTAGAACATTTTTATATAACTGATGAAGTTGATGAATCTGAGGCGACAGCTTACGAACAATATATTTTCAACCTCAGCAAGTCTCGGAAATGTCTTATTTTTGCAAATAATCGCACGCGCACCGAATCTATAATTGCATCTTTGCGACAAATTGCCACAGAACAACGACTACCAGATATATATCATGTGCATCACGGGAGTATATCGGCTAGTTTGCGGCAAGCCGCTGAAAATGCCATGCGTGAACCCAACAATCCAGCGGTTACTGCTGCTACTCTGACTCTAGAATTAGGGATAGATATCGGTCATTTAGAGCGAGTGATTCAGTTAGATTCACCCTTGTCTGTAGCTAGCTTTTTACAGCGTTTGGGACGCAGTGGTAGGAGAGGTGAAGCTGCTGATATGCGCTTTATTTGCACTGAAGAACAGCCATTATCAGAAGCTTCTTTGCCAGAGCAAATTCCCTGGCAACTTTTGCAATGTATCGCTATTATTCAACTTTATTTAGAAGAAAAATGGATTGAACCAATCAAACCGATTAAATATCCTTTGAGTTTGCTTTATCACCAAACAATGAGTATTTTGACAGCGGCGGGAGAAATTTCGCCTAATATTTTAGCTAAACAAATTTTTAGTTTGCCACCCTTTGCTACAATTTCTCAAGAAGATTTTAAATTATTGCTACGTTATTTAATTGATATCAATCATATTCAACATACTGAACAAGGTAAATTAATCCTGGGTTTGGCAGGAGAAAAGGTAGTAAGAAAATTTCAGTTTTATGCTGTGTTTGCTGAACAACAACAATATATTGTCAAGCAAAGTACAACGGAAATTGGCAGTATTGCGATTCCGGTTCCTGTTGGTAATCAATTTGCTTTAGCTGGGAGAACTTGGGAAGTTGTAGAAGTTGACTTCAAAAAAAAGGCTATTTTTGTTAAACAAGCTGAAGGTAAAGCTAGTATTTATTGGCGTGGTGGTGGTGGGAATATTCATACAAGAGTTTTGCAACGAATGCGGCAAGTTTTGTTTGAGTATGTCGAGTATAGCTATTTGCAAAAGAATGCTTTACAACGTTTACAGACGGTTCGTCAATTGGTGCGGCGGGTGGGATTAGAGAAGCAGAATATTTTGCAATTAGAAAAAGGTAAATGTTGTATTTTTCCTTGGATGGGTACTGTTGGTTATCGCACTTTAGAAAGATTACTTAATTCTTTATGTCGGGAATCTTTGGAAATTTCAAGTATTGGTGGAGTAAATCCTTATTATTTGATAATTAAATTAGGTAAGGGTAAATTTAATTATGTTGCTCGTGAAATTGCTTCATTATGTGAGCAAAGGATTAGCGCAGAAAATTTAGTTAGTAGTTCAGAAGCGCCAGAAATTCAAAAGTATGATGGATTTATTCCTCATCCACTTTTAAGGAAGGCTTTTATTAGTGATTATTTAGATATGGAAGAAGTGCGGCTAGAAGTCGCAAAGTGGTAATGGTATTGTCAGAATTCAGTTGAGCAACTCAAAAAAGCAGTTTCAGGTATCGGATATCTCAAATGTTGATTAATTCGTGAAAAACTAGGCTGTAATTAATATTTATAAATTTCTGAAAGCCTTAAATATTAAAGTTTACAAGTCTCGATGCGAAAGAGGAGAGAACACCACCACATCCTCTCCCCTAAATCCACCTTCAAAAATTCTGTTGTAGGGAGATGCCCCTTAAGTGCTGAATTATCATAAGTAACTTCTCGGTAACTAATCCAGTTACTATTCATTTTCCATCCAATGCAATCACCAAATTTATCCCAAGCTTCTTTGTAATATTTACTATCAAGCTTACCACCAACGCTGAGGTAAATTTCTTTTTGAACACTGAAGCCAAAGCGCCCATTGCTATAATTTACCCACAAGCGGTCAATTGTGCGGAGGTCTTTGCAAGGAAATTTGAAAAGTTCTTGGTCTTTAATCCAATCACCTCCTTCGCAACCTACAGCTTGAAGCATCACTAGATAAGTTTCATTGTCAGCTTCTTTCCAATTTCCTGCTGCTAGGTAGTCGCGTAGTTTGCTGTAATCTACCCCTACTTCTGAACTTAAATCATCAGATGTCTTTTGGTCAACTAATAAATTTAACCATGCTTGCATAGATTTTGGGCGTTCATTTGCTTCTAACCTCATTCCCTCAAGAATTGCCAGATTTAATTGTTCACTAATACTTGGGTTGTGTTGCTTTGGTTCAATTAAATCAGCTTGATGATATTTGCGATCCCAGGAAGTTGTGGGATATTGACCTGTTACTACATAGTAAAGTGTTGCCGCCAAACCATAAATATCAACTGTTATATCTTTACTTCCATTCATTTGCTCATAAGGAGCAAAGTTTTTATTCCCAAAACTTCTAGAAAAAGAAGTTGCTGGGGCAATATCTCCAGCTAAACCAAAGTCTATTAAAATAGGTTGGTTCCCACTTCGCAACATGATGTTACCAGGGTGAATATCACGATGCACTATTGAATTTTCATGTATTGTTGCTATTGCATCTCCAATTTGGTAAATGTATTTAATAGCTTCTATTTCTGGTAGTGGTATTGTTACTTCAGCTTCAATTAAATCATACAAGTTTTTCCCAGCAATAAATTCCATTACCAAGCAGGGTGTATTGGTGTCACCTTCTTCAAAATAATCAATTACTCGCACAATATTTGGATGAGGTGCTTGGCAAAGTTGCCCTAATAATTCAGCTTCTTGGATAAATTTCTCTACATAGCGGGGATATTGTCTATCCTTTTTTAGGCGCATGTTAGGAGTTTTAATAACAACTGGTAGCTTAATCCGGCTGTTTTGTACGGCTTTATAGGTAATGCCAAAAGCACCTTGTCCTAACTCGTCTTCAATGATGTATTTACCATTGTGTAGTTGATGGCCTTTATTCCAGTACATATTTTATGTTAGTTATAAGTTAATTTTTATTTCACGCAGAGGCGCAGAGACGCAGAGAGAAGAAAGGGATAGGATTTAATTACATTATTCCAATATTTGTTCATTAATTTGTTGGTTTTGTTGGGGGCGCTTTTGGTGTTGATTTTTCCGTCTGTGAAGGCGATGCGTTGATAAAAAAGTCTCGAATCTCTTGTTGGAAAATTCCTGTGAATATTGCTATGACTGCAACAATTAAACCTATTATTGTAAGCCATAAACCTAAGTTATCGTAATTAATTCGTGTTGCTTGTGGTTGGACAACAAGTATAGGTTTTAATCTCAGTGAATCTAGCCAACCTTGAATCGATTGGGGGCGTTTTTTGGGATCTAAATCCATTGCCCAAAGAATATCACGATTGATGTTATGGGTAATTTGAGGATTCAATTCTCTTGGTTCTTTTAATGAAATATTATTTTGCAGTCGTTCTTTGGCGCTGGTTGGTAGTTGTCCTGTCAATAAGTTGTAAAGTGTGGCTGCAAGTGAATAAACGTCGGTATACGCCCCTAGTTCAATTGTCTGTGAATACAGTTCTGGGGGGGTAAAACCTGCTTCGGCTTCTGTTTCTAGATTGCTCACACTCAGCTTTTTACTGTCAATTCCCCGTGCTAGCCCAAAGTCAATTAAAACGGCTTCTTTTGAACCAGCCCTAATCATAATATTGGCTGGCTTGACATCTCTATGCACCAAGTTATTTTGATGCACTACCGTTAACGCCTCGCCGATTTGTTGGATGTATTGCAGGGCGTCTGCTTCTGGCAAAATATTCTTTTGGCGATGGGCGAGATCGATTCCGTCGATGTACTCCATCGCTATGCACCACAAATCGTCCTCTTGAAAAGGATCTTCTAAGAGGCGCACAATATGAGGATGTTTGCATTTAGCGAGTTTGAAGGCTTCTTGGACAAATCTTTCCTGCAACCTTTTGAAGTCTGGTTGGCTCTGTAATCGATCGTCTAAGGTTTTGACGACAAGGCGATCACCTTTTTCATCCCTGGCAAGATAGGTAATGCCAAAACGTCCCCGCCCTAATACACTTTCGAGGGTATATTTACCCCCCTGCAACTGCTTTGGAACTGCCCAAACCATCAGCTATGACTGTGAGACACTTGTCTTAATTTTGGCATAAATAGCTCTCACGCTTGGACAACAAGGCTAGAGCGCCGATCTACTAATATTGATTGACAAATACAAAATTATGTGTTTTGGTAAAAACCCTGATTTATGGCTAAATATTTTTCTCACTTTTAAGGCAAAAACCGATCTAAAGCAGCTTTTAATTGTTGAATTTCTACTTCCATATTGCCTTCTTTGGCGGCTCTAGCAATACACTCGGTTAAATGTTCATCAAGAACAATTCGCGCTACCCGATCTAATGCGCCTCGCACTGCGGCTATTTGTAATAAAACATCTGGACAAGGACTACTTTGCTGCACCATTGTTTTGATACCACGAACATGTCCTTCTATACGCGATAGCCGATTGACAATTCGCCGTAATGACTCTTCGCTATGCATATGAGGATGAGCTAATTCTCCATGCCCAGGAGTACGATCTAGATGCTCGTGGGTGTGTTCTGCTAGCTCGGATGTTGGTAAGGATTCTTTCGGCGATCGGTTTGATCCATTCATGAGTTATCAAAGGACTTGTAGTACTAAGATCCTAGCCTAGTACTTGACCCAAAATTGAGGAGTGCGGGATGAAGGAGATTCGGGCGAGAGAGGAGCAGAGGTGAGAATGCCTAATGCCCAAACTCTACTACTGACGATTAGCCCTCTCTTGGGGAATAATCTCTGTTACTACCCTACTGCCAGAACTGCCACTTTTGACAACAATATTTTCTGTTTGCAAATTACCAACGGCTGTTTCACCAGTAAAATTTAATGGTGGGTCAACTTGTCGATAAAGTACATTTCCCTGAGCTTCAACTAACTTTTTATCTAGATACCAAGTTAGTGTATTAGATTTTAGAGACTGCTGACGTTGACCAACGGCATTGACATTACCTGTTAAATAAACCGTTTTTTGGGGTATTTTCATTTCACCTTGATTGGCTGTCACTAGGACATTTTCAACACGCTGAAACATCCGCGTTGGTGAGTTTGTATTGATAGTTTCTGCGTTCATGTTCCAGGTCATAGAGTTACTAGCTATTTGCAATGGTGGGTCTAGTAAATCTAGTTGGGCATTTTGTTTGATGGTGGCAATTTTGGTTTTTAAGTTGACTTCGGCGGAGTTTCCTTTGCCGCGATCGCTAATTTGATTATTTTTGTAACGGTCAATTTGTACGGGGCGATCGGCAAGTAGTTTTTCTTCTTTAATATTCCAATTCAAATGCTCAGTTCGGATTTGTAATTGGGGATCGCTAGAATTTGCTACTACTCCTCCAGAAAATTCTATCAGCTGTTCGCGAGTTTTAACTCGCGCTTCCTGTGCCACAGCTTGTAGTTTTTTATGAGTACCATTAATGTTGTTGCGGACAATCAACAAACCTTCTTGGGGACGCCATTCTAATTCATTGCCTTGCAACACAACGCCATTACTAGGATCTGTGGCAAATATTTTACCCTTCAAAAACAGTTGCTTGCCATCTTGTTCTATGTCTGCTACATCTGCTTTGATTTGATAAACTACTTTACCATCTTGGTATAGTTCCCCATAAGGATTTTCCGCCTGACCAATTTGTTTTTCTTTGGTATATTTTGCCCTTTTAGCTTGGACTTTCCAAATCGGTCTTCCTACTTCATCTGCTTGTTCTAAGGTGACATCAAAAAATGTCAATTTACTAGAGTTGTCAGAGGAATCAGTACTATTTGGTTGAGAAGCTATGGGGGATTTCCCCCCACAGCTAACTAATCCAATGACTAAAAAAAAGGTTAAAGGCCAAATAAAGAAAGAGGAGAGTTTGGTATTGGGAGAGTAGGAGAGTGAGGGAAGAAAACTTTTCCTTGTCCTCTTGTCCCTTTGTCCCCTTGTCTCCTTGTCCCCTTCTCTCCCCTTGTAATTAAACTGATACTTCATTCTTGGATTTCCAGGTGTCCATCACTAGTTCTTGGGTCTTCCAAAAATCCCATACTCGATAATGGTCGATATGGATAGCTTTGGCGAGGGGTTTTTTGAATATCCTCTTTGATGGCTTCTAAATCAATGTAGCGATCGCTTACATTAATTAAGCTGTCACTAGTCATGGAACGCAAACTTACCACCTCTACCCGCACACCACGATAGCTCACGGAATTTACTGCATATGCCAAATCGCCATCACCGCTGACTAAAACTGCGGTATCATAAGAATCTACTAATGCCATCATATCCACTGCTATTTCTACATCCAGGTTGGCTTTTTTAGAGCCATCTGGCAGTTGTACTAAATCCTTGGCAATTACTCGATAACCATTACGACGCATCCATAGCAAAAACCCCTGTTGCTTCTCGTTTGTCCGGTCTACACCAGTGTAGAAAAAAGACCGCAATAGCCGAGAACCTCCAGTTAATCGACACAACAGCTTCGTATAGTCGATTTCAATACCTAATTGTAGTGCAGCGTAAAATAGATTTGAGCCATCAATAAATATGGCGACTCGACCCCGATTTTCCAAAACTTGTTCTGGTGTAAATATCGAGTCATTTTCTAAATTATTCAACATCATTGTCATACCTCAATTTTTATCCCTGTAATTTTTGATACAAATTAACAACTTTTACATTCTAGTCACAGTGGTTTATGATAATGTTCCGGGACTAATTGGTTTAAGCCCCGATAAGTTTTTAGCAGAGAATTAGAAAAATCAACAAAATTGGAGTTTGATAAGGACTAATCGTTTTTTGGGGGTTCTATGCGCTTAAAAATTGGCTGGGGTGTACCCAACTGTTGTTTACTGGATAGTATCCCCCAAGTTGCATGGGTAGCAAAAGGTGCATTAAGCGAACTTTGTATGCGATCGTTAAAGTTTATTCCAAAGCCCAGCTGCTGATAAATATCGCTACTGATGTTCGGAATAATTGGAGATAGCAGATAAGCTGCTAGTCTAACTGATTCTAGAACTACGTACAGAACTTTTTCGACTTGCTGCTGCTGTCCCTGTTTATATAATGTCCAAGGAGCTTGTTCATCAATAAACTTATTGCTGGCTTGTACCAGTAAAAGGACAGATTCGCACGCTTCATTGAAAGCTAGCTGCTCATAGGCTTCTTTGACCTGTTCCCCTAGACGTAAACCTATTGTTTTCAACGGATTTTCGTCAGAGATTGCTTCGTTGTCGACTGGTGGGACATTATTCTCAGCGCAGTACTTTTTCACCATGTTCAAGGTGCGATTGAGCAAGTTACCTAAGTCATTTGCCAAATCTGCATTCAGAACATTAATGAACCTTACTTCATTAAAATCTCCATCCTTACCAAATTCGATTTCCTTAAGGAAGTAATAACGAACGGCATCACTACCATAGCGCTGAACTAACGCCACAGGATCGAGGGTGTTACCCAGACTTTTGCCCATTTTCTGGCCATCTTTGGTCAAAAAGCCATGCCCAAATACTCGTTCTGGCAAGGGTAAATCAGCCGATAACAGCATTGCTGGCCAATAAACTGCATGGAAGCGCAAGATATCTTTGCCAATTAAGTGCAGATTAATTGGCCACCATTTCTCTAAAGCATTTGCTAAAGTCGGTTCTACATCTGGTTCGAGTAATGCAGTTACATAACCCAGTAATGCATCAAACCAAACATAAAGGGTGTGCTGGGGATCGTTTGGTACTGGAAAACCCCAATCTAAATTTACCCGTGAAATTGAAAAGTCTTGTAGACCTTGATTAACAAAGCTTAGAACTTCGTTGCGTCGAGTTTCTGGTTGGATAAAATCTGGTTTTAACTGATAAAAATCTGTCAGTTTATTTTGATATTTAGATAAGCGGAAAAAATAGTTTTTTTCGTCTCGCCATTCAACTTCTTTGTTAATGTGAATTGGGCAACGGTGTCCTTCTAGAAGTTCCCGTTCATCTTTGAATTCTTCACAGGATACACAATACCAGCCTTGTTGTTGTCCTTGGTAGATATCACCAGATTTCCATACTCGTTCAAAGAATTCTTTGACGATCGCTTCATGACGAGGGGCAGTAGTCCGACTAAAGCGATCGTATTGAATATCTAATAACTCCCATAAACTAACGAAGCTAGGCACAATTTCATCGCAAAAATCTTGTGGTGCTTTCCCTAAAGTTTCTGCCGATCGCTGAATTTTTTGCCCATGCTCATCTGTACCTGTAATTAGTAATACCTGATGCCCCAACAAACGATGAAATCGCGCTACTACATCTGCGGCGATAGTTGTATAAGCACTGCCTATATGGGGGATATCATTTACATAATATAAGGGTGTTGTCAGTGCAAATGTTTTTTCTGTTTTATTCACTAGATTCATGCAAAATAAAAATCAACTTATTAAAACGTTTTACATCTTTGTTTTATCGGCAAAACCAAGCTATTATATAACATTGCTAGGATTTTTTCCAATAACACCTTAATACTAGCAAATTTATCAGGTCGGCAATTGTTTTAAAATATGCATTAATTCAGCTTGTTTTTGCCTAAAAAACAGAAATTAACTACTAAATTACTTTTGGAAACACTTTTTATTACACAAAAATATTGTATTTAAGAATACATTCACTCAGAAAGCAGAAAATTGAACTGGCTTTATGGATGAGATATTTCTATCTTAAGACGGTCATAGCGGTAGTAAAGAAATGTAAAAATTAAATTAAGATAAACTCCCATAGTTATCGAAACATATATTGCTTAGGTATGAGTCTTAATAGTCCTGAGTTGGTTTCCCACGCTTTCCTGGCGGCGCTTTCAACACAAATATTTCGTTATTACGAAGATCGCATTCCCCAAGATGCCAGCGTGTTGGTAGTCAGCAATCACCGCAGCTTTATGGATGCATTGGTTTTAATGGCGGCGTTATCAAGTCCGATTCGCTTTGCTTGCCATCATTACATGGGACAAGTGCCAATAATGCGGGAGATTGTTACCGGACAGTTGGGGTGTTTTCCCTTGGAGAAAACCCAAAATCGCCAACAAAGCTTTTTTGTGCAGTCACAGATGCTATTGCAGTCTCGGCAGATGGTGGGAGTATTTCCCGAAGGAACTGAACCAATGGTGAAATTTACTGTGCCAAACGTGGTAGGTGAATTTCAGCGGGGATTTGCTCATTTAGCATTCCGGGCTGATGTCCAGGATTTAGCAATTTTGCCGATCGCCATCGCTTCTTTAGAAGAAGTAAACACTTCTGGTTTACCGTTAAAGGTGTTAAGTTTATTTGATCCTTCAGAGCCTTTATTTCAGCAACCAGGTTTGCATCCTTTAGTAATTTATCGTCGAGTTGCCGTGTTAATCGGTCGCCCTTATTGGATTACGCCTCAACATCAAAAAAGATATCATGGCAAACAAGCGAGAACTGTTGTGGCTGAACTGACAGAACACTGTCACACTGAAATTAGCAACTTACTGCATCAAGGTTGCGATTGTTAATTTTGGATTTTGGATTGTCGCTACGATTTTTAGCTGATTTCTCAAAAGCGAAGAACTTCCTTCAACAATCAACAGTCCAAAAGTTTTATACCATTGACTAATGACCAATGACTACTCCAGAAGTTGAACTCAAGCCTTGTTTCCTTACGCCTAAACGACTACAACCAGAATATCCGCTGTTTGTATATTTACCAGGAATGGATGGAACAGGTCAACTATTGCGATCGCAAACCGCTGGATTAGAAGTTGGCTTTGATGTCCGCTGTTTCGCCATCCCCCGTCAAGATCTCAACAGCTGGGATGTCCTAAGGAACAATGTATTGGATTTGATCTATGCCGAATTAGAAAAAAGTCCTGAAAGGCCAGTTTACCTCTGTGGTGAGTCATTTGGGGGTTGTTTGGCGATGAAAGTGGCGATTAAAGCACCGCATTTATTTAAACGAATTATTTTAATTAACCCAGCTTCAGCCCTTCACCTTCGCCCTTGGTTAAATTGGGTATCGCAAATTACTTATTTAGTGCCATCAGGCTTGTATGATATTGGCGCATTGGGGTTATTGCCGTTTTTAGCATCTTTGCCACGGATTTCTCGCAGCGATCGCCATGAACTCTTAAGAACTATGCGTTCTGTCCCTTCAGAAACCGTTCTTTGGCGGTTGTCTTTACTGCGAGAGTTTCATGTTGATGATAAGGAATTACGTTGCTTAACGCAACCGGCTTTATTGATTGCCGGTGGTAGCGATCGGCTTTTGCCTTCTGTAACTGAAGTAAAGCGGATAGGGGATATCTTACCAAATAACAAGATTGTAGTGTTGCCCGATTGCGGACATGCTTGTTTGTTAGAGCAAGATATTAATCTCTATGAAATTCTTAAGGATAATGAATTTTTAGAAAGTAATGCTGATATCGCTAAAGAGCAAGAGGTGAGAGGATAGGAAGAGGTAAACAAAACTTTTGAAATTGATATTTACGTTGATAGATGGATGTAGAGCCGCTAATATTCAGTTACAAGTTTAAAGAGAGAGGCTTTACAGGATGGTGCGAAGCAATGGTACACAAACCCCAAGACATAGAGGCGAACAAATTAGTTAATTCACCAATAGAAACTTCAGAAGTAGAAATAGAGGCTCAATCTTCAGTAGAAGATAAATCTTCTATATTAGACCCTTTTTTTGAAACTATTGGTCAAACTAGCAAATCAGTTTTAGACACCGCTCTAGTGGTGGGAGAAGCAGCGGTCAAAGAAACACATAAGTTAATTGAACAAACAACTCAAACTAGCGGTAAAATTATCAATTTTCTTAGCGAAAATTGGCTCATTAGAAAACTATCTGGCGTATTAAATCTGAATTGGTTGTTTGGTGCTACTGATGTTGTTGATTTGGAAAAAGCAGAAGCGGCGGTAGACAAGCTAAAGCAACAGTATCCGAATGAATCACCTAGCGAGATTGCTCACCGGATTATGATGGATAAAGCCGCTAAAGCAGGTGGGATTGGTCTAGCAACTAGTATTTTGCCAGGAATAGCATTGACATTGCTGGCAATTGATTTAGCCGCGACAACAAAATTGCAGTCAGAAATGGTTTATGAGATTGCATCTCTTTACGGGCTAGATTTAAAAGATCCTACCCGCAAAGGTGAAGTTTTGGCAATTTTTGGTTTGGCCTTGGGTGGAGGTCGTTTATTGAAAGCTGCGGGATTAGGTTTGTTGCGAAATGTACCCTTTGCAGGTGCTGCGATCGCCGCTAGTTCAAATGCAACGATGATTTATTCATTGGGATATGCTGCTTGTCGATTTTATGAAGCCAAATTGGATGAATCAACTTCGCTCAACTCCCCAGAGACATTGGCAACATTAAAAGCCGAAAGTGAGAAATATCTAGAAAGTGCGATCGCTCAACAAGCTGTAATGGATCAAATTTTAGTTCACGCGATCCTAGCCACTCATCCCGAAAAAACTTGGGAAGAAATTTTGCCAGAATTGCAAGCTCTCAACCTCAGTCCTACCTCCCTAGATGCCATTGCCCAAAATATCAAATCACCCCAGCCTTTAGATACACTGCTCAATCAGTTAAGCCGTGATTTTGCCATACCATTATTAGCTCAGTGTAAGAAAATTGCCCGTCTTGATAATCAGACTACACCAGTTGAGCAAAAAATAATCAGTGCGATCGGTAATAAATTTGACATTGATACAAATGCAATTTAGGCATTGAGGATCTGGAAAACCTCTCTTTTTGGGACTTCCAAATAAAAAAATAATCAATGGCTTTGGCAACCTGTTCTTGAGCAGAGGAAGCAGAATACATACAATTATGGTCTTTGCTCTGAAAAATGGATAATTTAATTTTTGGATGTCTCTTATCTTAGTCAACCATTACTAGAAGCATCATCACTATAAAGATTTTAGTTTCGCCTTTTGAAGGCGGGTTAGAGAGGATCGAAATCTAGATGGTACATGGAAACTCCATCCCTTTGTGGGTGAGTTTTTGGGAATGGGGAGATGGGGAGACAAGGGGGACAAGGGGACAACGAGATACACGAAACTCCTAACTCAGCACGGGCTAAACGCCCCGCTATCGCTAACAGAACTCCTAACGCCCAATGCCCAATACCCAATGCCGGAAACAAAAATTTTGAGCAATACTGGTACAGGAAGGAATATTTACATAAAATCCCAACATGGCAATTCAACTGAGTGATACGCCTTTGCTAGAGTGGGCAGGCGATACTTTGGCAATTGGATTATTTGAAGATGCAGTAGAGTTAACCGGAGAATTGGCAACTTTAGATCAAAAGTTTTCCGGAGTTTTAAAAGAACTGATTGCTGAAGAAGAATTTAAAGGTAAAGCTAACAGTAGCATTTTCACGCGTGTGAATGCTGGTAGCCCAGTGCGTAAATTCATTTTGGTGGGTTTAGGAAAACCAGAAGTACTAAAACTAGATACTCTGCGACGCGCTGCTGCTGCGGTAGCCAGAGTAGGCAAAAAGCAAAAAAGCAAAATTCTCGGTTTTAGTTTTCCTCTATGGAATAACGATCCCACAGCCAGCGCCCAAGCGATCGCTGAAGGTGTAGAATTAGCGCTTTACCAAGATATTCGCTTTAAATCAGAACCTGAAGATAAAGGATTGCAAATAGAAACCGTAGATTTACTAGGTTTTGGTGGACAAGAAGCCGCCATCAGTCGCGCCAATCAAATTGTTTCTGGGGTAATTTTGGCACGGCAGTTAGTAGCAGCCCCAGCTAACGAGGTAACACCAATTACCTTGGCAGAAACAGCTCAAGCGATCGCCACAGAATACGGTTTACAACTGCAAATTCTCGAACGAGAAGATTGTGAAAAGTTAGGTATGGGTGCTTTTTTGGGAGTCGCCCAAGCTTCCGATTTGCCACCGAAATTTATTCATCTGACTTACAAACCAGAAGGTACACCCAAAAGGAAACTAGCAATTATTGGTAAAGGTGTAACCTTCGATTCCGGCGGACTCAATATTAAAGGTGCAGGTAGCGGTATCGAAACCATGAAAATGGATATGGGGGGTGCAGCTGCTACCTTAGGTGCAGCAAAGGCGATCGCTCAAATTAAGCCAGATTCCGAAGTTCACTTTATTTCGGCAGCGACTGAAAACATGATTAGCGGTCATGCCATGCACCCAGGAGACGTTCTCAAAGCATCAAATGGCAAAACAATCGAAGTGAACAACACCGACGCTGAAGGGCGTTTAACCCTAGCTGACGCCTTAGTATATGCCGACAAATTGGGATTAGATGCGATCGTTGATTTAGCCACCCTCACAGGTGCCAACGTCGTTGCCTTGGGCGATGATATTGCTGGATTGTACACCCCTGATGATACAGTAGCCTCCCAATTGGAAAAAGCCGCCCAAACTTCAGGCGAAAAGATTTGGCGGATGCCAATGGAAGAAAAATATTTTGAAGGGCTAAAATCTGGGATTGCGGATATGAAAAATACTGGCCCCCGTCCAGGTGGTGCGATTACAGCTGCCCTTTTCCTCAAAGAATTCGTCAAACAAACCCCTTGGGCGCACTTAGATATTGCCGGCCCAGTATGGACAGATAAAGAAAACGGCTACAACAGCCCTGGAGCAACTGGCTACGGCGTTCGGACGTTAGTTAATTGGGTGCTGGGGACTGGGGAGTAGGGACACTTCTCTGCAAGAGGCTGCGCCAACGACAAGCTCAGTGCATCGCTGGGGGCTAGGGACACTTCTGTGCGAGAGGCTGCGCCAACAAGAAGCTTAGTGCATCGCTGGGGACTAGGGGAGAAGGAGATAAACAAAACTCTTAACTCCTAACTCAGCACGGGCTAAACGCTCCGCTATCGCTAACAGCACTTTTTTGTCCAATCCTCTATGCCCAGTCCCCAACCCCCAGTACCTAGTCCCCAAATTCGTGCTATCTTAGGCTTGCCAGTAAAAATGTTGCAATCGTAACTAAAGTAATTTGGTTATCTTGAAAGTTAACCTTTTTGAGTAAAGCCATCTGGTAAAATTTGTAAGGTTTCTAGAAGCTCGAAGCAATGGGATCGACTCGTGTACGGATCGCAATTGATGCAATGGGAGGGGATCACGCACCCGGTGAAATCGTTGCTGGCGCATTGCGAGCAAAGGAAGAATTGGGTGTAGATATATTATTGGTTGGCGATCCCCAACAAATTGAAGCTGCCTTACCGCCAAAAACAAATTTAGGGCAAGTAGAGATCGTGACTGCACAAGAAGCGATCGCAATGGATGAGGAGCCTTTAAACGCAGTTAGACGCAAACGCAACGCTTCTATCAATGTGGCGATGGATTTGGTCAAGCAGCAACGGGCAGATGCGGTGTTTTCAGCAGGTCACTCTGGCGCAGCTATGGCATCAGCTTTGCTCCGCTTGGGACGTTTGCCAGGAATTGACCGCCCAGCGATCGGGACTGTTTTTCCGACAATCATCGCTGGTAAACCAGTGCTGGTACTTGATGTCGGCGCAAATGTAGATTGTCGTCCGAAGTTTTTAGACCAGTTTGCGGTCATGGGATCGGCTTATAGTCAATATGTCTTAGGTACAACTCAACCCAAAGTGGGTTTGTTGAATATCGGAGAAGAAGACTCCAAAGGCAATGACGCAGCTGTGCGCGCCCACCAACTGCTACGAGAAAATACCCAAATTAATTTTATCGGCAATGCCGAAGGGCGTGATGTCCTTTCCGGTCGCTTTGATGTGATTGTCTGTGATGGCTTTGTCGGCAATGTCTTATTAAAATTTGCCGAAGCAGTCGGAGAAGTAATTCTGCAAATCTTACGGGAAGAATTACCTCAAGGATTGCATGGTCAAATCGGTTCGGCGCTCTTAAAACCTAACCTGAAGCGAGTCAAGCAGCGCATGGATCACGCAGAACACGGCGGTGCATTGCTCTTAGGCGTAGCTGGAGTTTGTTTTATCGGTCACGGTAGCTCACAAGCACCTTCAATTTTTAATGCAATTCGTATGGCAAAAGAAGCTGTTGACAACCAGGTACTGCAACGAATTCAGTCCCAATATATCCTAGAGCGCGAGAGCGGTTAGTTATTGGTTATTAGTCATTCAAATGACAAATGACAAATGACAAATGACAAATGACAAAAAGCTGATAGCTTTTGGAGATTAGGTGTGCATAATTTAGGCATAACAATTACAGGAAGTGGCTCAGCAGTACCAGCTACTTCCCTAGACAACCAGAGATTGACTGAACTGGTTGAAACGACAGACGAGTGGATTACCACAAGAACCGGAATTTGTCAACGGCAATTGGCGCTACCATCTGAGTCATTGAGTGTACTAGCTACTGACGCCAGTAAGCAGGCAATCGCCGCTGCGGGAATCAAAGCAGAAGACCTAGATTTGATTTTGCTGGCAACTTCCACCCCTGATGATTTGTTTGGCAGTGCTTGTCAAGTACAGGCTCAACTGGGAGCTACGAAAGCAGTAGCCTTTGATTTGACGGCTGCTTGTTCCGGCTTTGTCTTTGGACTAGTCACAGCAGCTCAATACATCAGAACAGGAGTCTATCAAAATGTACTTTTGATTGGGGCAGATATCCTCTCTCGCTGGGTAGATTGGGAAGATCGGCGTACTTGTGTCTTGTTCGGTGATGGTGCAGGAGCAGTAGTGTTGCAAGCATCGATAAGCGATCGCTTATTGGGATTTGCACTTAAAAGTGATGGCGCTCAAAATCATCACCTCAACGTTGGCTATGCAGGTTCATCCAAAGAACTACTCCCTGGTATCAATGTCACCAAAGGCGCTTACCAACCCATTACCATGAACGGCAAAGAAGTTTACCGCTTCGCCGTCCAAAAAGTGCCAGAAATTATTGATAAAGCCTTATTTCAAGCCAACCTCAATGTTGACGACATAGATTGGCTAGTCTTGCATCAAGCCAACCAGCGGATTATTGATGCCGTTGCCCAACGCCTAAATATCCCAGAACATAAAGTAATCAGTAATCTCGCCCACTATGGCAACACCTCCGCTGCTTCCATTCCCTTAGCTTTAGATGAAGCAGTGCGCCAAGGCAAAATTAAACCCAATGACATCGTTGCTATATCCGGCTTTGGTGCCGGTCTGACATGGGGTGCAGCAATATTTCAATGGGGAAGATAGGGATTGGGGAAGGTAGGGTCCCCTCTGGGGATAAGGGGTAATGGGGACTAGGGATTAGGAATTAGGAATTAGGAAATAAATATCTATCTAGAAATATTTTCTCAGCACTCAATCCTCAATCCCCAAGACTTCGACTCCCTTCTCTACGAGAGGCTGCGCCAAAGGCTTCGCTACCTCGGCTACTTCGGCTTTGCGGTAGTTAAATCTCGACTCATTTCGACGCCGCTCAGTACAAGTCCCCAGCGATGCACTGAGCTTGTTGAAGTATCCCCAGTCCCCAATCCCCATTACCCCTTATCCCCAGAGGGGACCCCACCTTCCCCAATATCCACTGACAAACGACCAATGACTAAAACTGCATGGGTGTTTCCCGGACAAGGTTCTCAAGCACTAGGAATGGGAATAGATTTATTAGATATACCTGCCGCTAAAGACAAATTTGCCCAAGCCGAGGCAATTTTAGGCTGGTCTGTAACGGAAATATGTCGAACTCAAGAAGAAAAGTTATCACAGACGCTATATACTCAGCCAAGTCTGTACGTGGTAGAAAGTATTCTGGCTGACCTTCTCCGGGAACGAGGACAGCAGCCAGATTTAGTTGCTGGCCACAGTTTGGGAGAATATGTTGCCCTTTATATTGCAGGTGTCTTTGAGTGGTCAGCTGGTTTATATTTGGTCAAGCGTCGTGCAGAACTCATGGATAGTGCTTCTGGTGGTATGATGGCAGCCCTGATGAACTTTGACCGCGAACAGTTAGAAAAAGTCATTGCCGAAACGCCTGATGTAGTATTGGCAAATGACAACAGTTCGGCTCAAGTGGTAATTTCAGGCACAACCGAAGCTGTACAAGCGGTGATGTCTCAAGTTAAAGCCAAACGTGCTATTCCCTTAAAAGTTTCTGGAGCATTTCATTCACATTTAATAGCTGCTGCGGCTGCGGAATTCCAAGACATTCTTGAATCTGTGGAATTTCAGCCAGCTGTTGTCCCAGTTTTATCGAATGTAGAGCCAATTCCGTCTATTGATGCCAACATTTTAAAGCAACGCCTCAACAAACAAATGACGGGTTCGGTACGGTGGCGAGAAATTTCTCTGCAATTACCAGCCAACGGCATCCAGCAAGTACTAGAAATTGGCCCTGGTAAAGTTCTAACTGGTTTAATTAAACGTAGTAGCCCTGACTTAATATTAAAAAATATCCAGAGTGCTGCTGATTTGCCTGTTTAATTTTTTGAGAATAGCTGAAGTATCAGATAGTACTCTTAAATATGATAGTGAAGAAAAGTTATCCCTTTATGCTGAATCGAAAATTGCTAATTATTGGATATTTAATTTAAAAGCCAATTGTTTAGAAGTTTATACTCAGCCGTTTCGAGATTTTCAAGGTAATTTTAATTATGCAAATAAGCAAATCTATTTACCAAATGCGATTGTAAATATTCCGGAATTTCCAGATTTATCGCTGAATTTATCAGTTGTATTTCCTCTGGTTAGTTAGTAATATACCAAGTTCCATCTGCAACTAAACTTGTTGAATAAGTCTGCTTTTTTGGAATCGTCCCAGAGCAGCCATATCATGATAAAAGGTATGAGGTTTTCCTAATGCTGACACTTTATCACTCGCCGATTTCTCCCAACTCTCGCCGTGTCTGGATTACTCTCCTAGAAAAAGGACTTGAATTTGAATTAGTAGAGGTAAAACTGGATGGAGAACAGTTTAAACCAGAGTTTTCGGCTATTAGTCCTTTCCATCGCATTCCAGTTTTGGTAGATGACGACTTGAAGATAATAGAATCCTTGGCAATTCTGGATTATTTAGAGGCTAAGTACCCGATACCTGGGATGTTACCGAACAATGCTAAGGATTTAGCGATCGCCCGTATCGTCCAAATGGCAACTGTGAATGAGCTTTTGCCAGCAACTACCATCTTTTTACCTCAGTTTCTCGGCTTACCTGGAGGAGATCCAGAAAAAATTGAAAAGGCAAAGCAAAAAATTGCCACAACGCTGAAGTTTTTTGAAAGTTTGCTTGACGATCGCCCTTACTTTGGCAGTGAAAACCTCACTCTCACTGAGGCTGTGGCTGGAACTGTAGTCCCTTTGATGCCAACTATAGGTATATCTTTAAGTCAATATCCAAAATTAAACGCTTGGTGCGATCGCTTGATAGTACGTGCAGCATGGCAAGCAACTGAGGCTACACCGGAGAGCTTAGCAGCCTTAAAGGCTATTGTAGTAGCGAGAATGGCAAAACAGAACCCAGGCTAAAAGCCATCGACTCTAGTGGTTTATGTCATAGATGTTTGTAGTAAGGACTTTAGTCCTTGATTTTTTCAGCACTAAAGTGCTTACTACGAACCTTTAAAAAGATAATTTTTCTTACAGCTTGACTTGGGGCAAATGACTGCGGGGATTGTAGGTACGTATAGCCCGGATTTTTTCATAATACTCCCGCTCTTGTTGGCTGAGGTCTTTTGGTGGGGCGATCGCTACCTTCACTAATTGATCGCCGCGTCCACCCTTGGCAAGAGGCCAGCCTTTGCCACGTAACCGCAGCGATTGACCAGAACGCACCCCGGCTGGTAGCTTGACATTAACCATACCATCGGGAGTAGGTACATCTATTGATGCTCCTAGCGTCGCTTCATCTGGGGCGATCGCCACTTCGCAAACCAAATTATCGCCTTCAATTTGGAAAAACGAATGCGGCTGAAGTTCGACTTTTAAGTATAAATCCCCGCGTTGTTGGGTCATGGGGTTGATTTGACCTTTACCCCTGACACGTAAGCGAGTACCAGTTTTAGCCCCAGCCGGAATGCGAACATCAATTGTTTCATTACCTAAACTAAAGCGCTTTTGCACACCCTGAAATGCTTCTGCAAAACTGAGAGTAATGGTAGCTTCAGTATCTTGGGCGGTACCAGCACCTGCATCTTGAAACCCAAAATCGTTAAAGCCGCTAAAACCACTAGGGGCACCTGTGGAAGTTTGGTAAGAGTAGGCTTGTCGTCCACCACGAGGGCTAGCACCACCAAAGCGTCCTAGCAATTCATTAATGAACTCATCAAAATTGCCGTATTGACTGAAGTCAAAGCCAGACATATCAGCACCAACACCGCCAGATGGGAAACCTTGACCAGCTTGTTTCCAATATTGCCCGAATTGGTCGTATTTTTTGCGTTTATCTGGGTCTGATACAACTTCGTAGGCTTCGTTAATTTCTTTGAAGCGTGCCTCTGCCTGTTTGTTCCCTGGATTCACATCCGGGTGATATTTGCGGGCTAGTTTACGAAAGGCTTGTTTAATTTCCTCTGGACTGGCAGTCTTACTAACTCCCAAAATTGCGTAATAGTCTTTGAAGTCGGTTGCAGCCATCTACCAGCCTCCTATAGAAATTCCCGTTATGTTTTTAAGAATAAGAGATGTTTAGTTTGCTAGGTATAATGCCAAGCAAAAGAATCTGACTTTAAATTAACAAAGAATATAGAAAATCAAGTGTGGTTCTTCCTCACCGGGCGATCGCAATTTCCGTACTCCCAACTTTCTGGATAGAGAATCAGGCTGTCTAGTCCTTCTTCCAGGCTTGGGGGGGCATCCCGTAATTGACGATGCATCCGCAAAATAATTTCTTCTGGAACCTGACGCGATCGCCTTTTATTGCGTGCCAAACACAGCCAAACTGGCGTATTCACCCAAATTCCCGTAATTTGGGTAAAGCCGAAGTCACGGGCTAGCGTGATGACTTCACGGCGATTACCTCGCTGGGCGTTAGTGGCGTCGAAAATTGCGGTATTACCTGTAGAAATAGCTTGTTGAAATTGCCGTTCCACTTCTTGCCAAATCAGCAGCCACGACCCCTGAATAGCTTGAGAACCGAACAGCTGCCCCCGGATAGCATCCGTAGAAATCAGCTGCATCTGGGGGCATTCTGCCAGTAATTGTTTCGCCAAAGTTGACTTACCACTACCTGGAAGACCAATCAATAGGATGAGTGCTGTTAGCGGTAGCGGGGCGTTTAGCCCGTGCTGAGTGCTGAGTGAAGAGTGATTAGATGTTGTACTCATAACTCCTAACTCCTAATTCAGCACTCACAACTCAGCACTCACCACTCTTAAATGATTGTTCCATCATCAATTACAGCATTTTTGAGGACAACGACGATACCACTGCGGATGTAGAAACCTTGATTCTCGCGATCGGCTTCTTGGACGTTATCTTTGTTAATAATTTTGACATCGTGACCAATACGGGCATTTTTATCGATGATGGCACCGCGAATGATTGTGTCTGTACCAATGCCTACAGGAATGTCGCCTTTTACTAGGCTACATTCGCGTTCTACAGAAGGTTGGTAAAAGTCTGCACCCATGATTAGAGACTCTTCAATGATGCAGCCAGATTCAATGCGCGATCGCACTCCTAAAACCGAATGTTGAATGCGGCAATTTTTCAAAATGCAACCTTCGCCAATCATTGATTCTGTGATTTGGCAATCTAATAGTTTACTCGGAGGCAGATAACGAGCGCGGGTATAAATTGGTGCTTTTTCATCGTAGAAACTAAAAGCTGGTTGGGGCTGCCGAGTTAACGTTAAGTTCGCATGATAAAATGCTTCAATTGTTCCAATGTCTTCCCAGTAGTCATCAAAAAGGTAAGCTTGAACGTTGTAATCTTTAGAGGCATCAGGAATAATTTCTTTGCCGAAATCAGTTCTTTCTGTAGCCTCTTTTAACAACTTGAACAAAACCTCTTTTTTAAATACATAAATTCCCATCGAGGCGATGTAAGGCTGTTGTTGGGCTTGTTCTTTACTTAATCCCAGTACGCTTGTATCAACCCGCATTTGGGTTAAGGCTTCACCTTTGGGTTTTTCGCTAAAATCGATTACTCTACCAGAACCGTCAATTTTCATCAAGCCAAAATCTGAGGCGCGGCGCTCATCAATGGGGATGACTGAGAGAGTAATATCAGCTCCGGTATCTCTATGACGCTGGATAAAATCACGATAATCCATGCGGTAGAGGTGATCGCCTGAGAGAATTAGATACTCTTCTACATCCCATTCTTCCATTAACCACAGGTATTGACGTACAGCATCTGCTGTGCCTTGGAACCAGTTAGGGTTTTCTGGTGTTTGTTGTGCGGCTAGCACTTCTACAAAGCCTTCATTGAACCCACTAAAGTTGTAGGTACGGGCGATGTGACGATTCAGGGAAGCTGAGTTGAATTGTGTCAGAACATAGATTTTGAATATTTCGGAATTGATGCAGTTACTGACAGGGATATCGATTAACCGGTATTTCCCCGCCACTGGTACTGCTGGTTTAGCGCGTAGTTTGGTTAGGGGATAAAGACGCGTACCTGCACCACCACCAAGAATGATTGATAAAACTTTTTTCACAAAATTTCTCCCGACTGCCTTTCAACTCTCATCTTCAGTTTAGGACTGTCTGCCACCACAGGTAAGGGGGATCATCTGAATTCTTTGGGATGAATTTTATAGAATGCTGATGGTGATAGATAGTGGGGCAATAAGTAAAAATAGAACATCTGTATTATATTGATGTGAAAAATATTAGGAACTTTTGGCTACAATGCTCTTCCTTAGAAAACGAAAAGAAAATAGATATATTGAATTTACTCTTGTCATTTTTGCATTGAATCAGCCATTAGATATTTAAAGCAGTATTTTAGTTTAGGTGACTATCTTTTGTTTTTGAGAATAACTTATTGACCTATTTGTGTATTTAGCTTGTGTCATTTAGTCTTTATTGCGCCTATTTCAAATGCAACAACTGGAAACTGAAAGGAACTGGATGCCAAAAATTGAGGCTTCGAGTTCTATTTTTAGTTTTTCCTACCTTTATGAAAGACTCTAACATGAAAGCGATCGCTCAAATATTTTCCCAAAAACCCGCTCTTGGATTGGTCTTGCCGCCACGAGCTTCTTAGTTAAACCAAATTCTTCGTCTGACCGCTTTAACCCTCCAGTTGCGACACTTTAAGAGGTCAACCCAAGAGCTTCATTTCTGGATCGTTTTCTGCGAAAGTATAGTTTACGTACAATTACTTAAATTTTTAATATTAAAATATTTATTTTATGAATCAATTAATTAGCCAAATAAAATTACCACTCAAATATTGATTAAAAGCCTTACTTAGTTAGATATAAATGTAAATCTAGCTTGATATGATTACTTAAATATCTTCCGATGTATTCATTGTATTTATTTGATGAAGTTAAAGATTTGGCAAATTTCTAGATATTTGAGAATATTTTTGTCAGAATGATTATCTATAAACCAAATTTTTTCTAATCAGCTTATTTTGAGAAAATTACAGAACATATTAAAAAGTGAAATCTTCTTTTTGTTTTCTTATGTGCGTACTCTTCGTTCAGCCGCTTTGCTTTGCGTCTATGTGTACTAAGCTGCGGCTTCTGATTTGGAGAATGCGGTTTGTCTTGTCAAAAACTTATTTTCACAAGTGAAATAGGATAGCTCTCGCATCTCAAATTATAAATTAGCAGTATGGAGAATACTGATGTAGTCACTATCAGATTTTCCATAGCTTTGCTTTGCTTTGCTTTGCTTTGATATTTAATTGTTATCAGGACTATTTTATCTACCTCTAAATTTGCATTTTTTGAACCAATACATATCTATATTCAAATGAAAACTCAAAATACCCAAGTCCATCAAACAATTGTTTCCTTAATCGAACTTAGTTGTCAAAAGTATCACGATGAAGTGGCAGTAATTCTAGAAAATCAACAGTTTACTTATGGAGAATTACAAGATCGGGCAGAACATTTATATCAGTATTTAATAGCACAAGGTTGTCTAAAACCTAACAGTTTAGTTGGACTGTGTATAGAACCTTCTTTTGAAATGGTTATTGCTATCTATGCCATTTTGAAAGCAGGTGCAGCTTTTGTTCCCCTTGATCCAGATTTACCCCGCCAGAGGCTCAGCTATATGATTGCTGATGCTAAATTAACCACGATTCTGACACAGCAAAAGTTTGCTTTTGATATTGAGCCAGCAATGCGGCAGAGTGGTTTAAATGGGCAAATGTGTTTTTTGGATACCCCTACTGTCTGGGAACAGTTAACTACATCCTCTGCATTACCTTCAGTAGTAGAGCCTGAGCAACTAGCTTACATTATTTATACCTCTGGCTCTACAGGTGTACCGAAAGGGGTAATGCTTACCCATCGAGGTTTACTAAATCTTGCTCAAGCTAGCTGTAGTACTTTTAATATCAAACCAGGCTTGCGTTTACTTCAGTTTGCCTCCATCAGTTTTGATGCAGCAGTGTGGGAATTAGTTACAGCATTATGTGGTGGGGCAACTTTGGTACTGGGTGCAAGAGAGCAAATGCTTCCTGGCCAACTCTTAGCAAACTTCATAATGAAATATCAGGTACAATGGGTGATGTTACCCCCTTCTGTACTTGCAACACTGACACCTTTTTCCGATCAGCTACCTGATTTACAAATGGTAGTGGTAGGTGGTGAAGCTTGTCCCATATCACTTGCTAAAGCATGGGTTTCACCTCATACCCGCTTTTTTAATGCTTATGGGCCAACAGAAATAACAGTTTGTTGCACAATTTACGAATTTGAACAACAGGATATGAGTCTGCCTATTGGTTATGCATTGCCAAATGTAGAACTTTACATTTTGGATGAAGAATTTAAACTTTGTAATCGTGGTGAAAAGGGTGAGTTATATGTAGGTGGTTTAGGAATAGGAAAAGGCTATCTAGATAAACCTGAGATTACAAGTACTCGTTTTTTAGATAACCCTTTTGGTTTGGGCAAAATATACAAAACTGGTGATATCGTTTACGAAGATCCGTATGAACTTGGGCTGTTACATTATGCTGGCAGATCAGACCGTCAGGTCAAAATTCGGGGCAAGCGTATAGAAATAGAAGCAATTGAAATGATACTTGCCCAGCATCCTGGCGTACAAACAAATGCAGTCAAAGCAATTAGAAATTCACGAATAGAACGTAGCGATGAGACAGAAAATTATGGCGTATCAATGCTTGTTGCATATATTGTCCCTAAAACTGGACAGTTTTTGACAGAAAAGCACTTGCAACGCTTTGCTGCTGAACAACTACCAGATTACATGGTACCTACGCGGTTTATTTTTATGGACGAATTGCCTTTATTACCTAATCGCAGTAAAGTAGACCGAAATGCTTTACCAGAACTGCCAGAAACCCCATCTTTCCTAACTGATACGATGGATAGCTCTCTCAAAATAACGGTAGTTTTTGAT
Source organism: Nostoc sp. C117 (assembly GCF_043099735.1). NCBI lineage: Bacteria > Bacillati > Cyanobacteriota > Cyanophyceae > Nostocales > Nostocaceae > Nostoc > Nostoc sp. C117. Next base: position 5,814,167 of record NZ_CP170991.1, on the reverse strand, counting down.
GAAGCTTTAGAGTTACCTACTGGAACTTGCAAGCCTCACACGAATTTCTTTGAGGCAGGTGGTAGCTCACTTTGCATCGCTCATGTGTTGTATGCACTCGATCGCGATTTTGGTGTCACCCTTCCTTCTCGCTTAATTTATGAATATCCTACACCGTTGGGTTTAGCACAATTGTTAGAACAGTTTAAATTCAAAAGCGAAAGTACAGTTAATGATGGACATATTGACTTACAAGCAGAAGCCAGACTTTCTCGAGATTTGAATACATCTATTTGGCAACAACCACCACAAGTTAAATATGACTGTGCATTAATTACAGGTACAACAGGTTTTCTAGGGGCACACTTGCTCTATGAATTGCTCACAAAAGGCAGCTATCGCCAAATTTATTGCTTAATAAGAGCAGAAAGTGATGCAGATGCAATGGCAAGGCTGCGTGCAACCTTTATTCAATATCAGCTACCAATAACAAAATTGGCGCAAGTGTATGTAGTCGCTGGTGACATTCAGCAACCACAGTTGCAACTACCAACAATGTTATTTGACAAACTGGGTGAAGAAGTTGATCAAATTTATCATGTAGCTGCTGACACTAATTACATCAAACCTTATTCGCTAATTAAAAAATCTAATGTAGATGGGACTGCAAATATTCTTACTTTAACAGCACATCGTCTTCATAAAACACTGCATTACATATCTACTGTGTCTGTTTATGGAGCAGTAACTTCATTATTAAGTCAAAATGAAGTTTCAGAAGATTTTGATATTGATTTTAGCCTCCCAATTATGTCTGTAGAATACGGCTATGTACGGGCAAAATGGGCTGCCGAACGCATGGTCAAATCAGCTAAAGAAAAAGGATTAGCAGTATCTATTTACCGTCCTGGTTTTATTTCTGGACACAGACAAACAGGAGTTGCTAACCTTAACGACACGTTCTACCGCTTTATTAGTGGTTGTATTGAGATGGGCATATATCCAGACTGGCCTGAAAAATATTGGACTCCTGTACCTGTAGACTATGTTGCTGCCGTCATCGCCCATATTTCCTTAGACGCAAAGCACACAGGTGGCAATTACAATATTGTTGTACCTAGAGAACAGGAATTAAGTAATACAGAAATATTTGAGTGCTTCAAGGAGTTGGGCTATCCCTTACAAAAAATTTCACCCAAAAACTGGTTGAATGCTCTCTCTAGTTTGTCAACAATTAATCCCTTGTATCCATTAACTTCTTTTTTCCAAGAAAAAGTGTATCAAAACCGTAGCACTATACTAGAAGTACACCATCGTACTCCTATATGCAAAGTAGATAACACCTTTGATGCTATCCAAAGTTCGGGTATTTTATCCCCAAAAATTGACAAAGAACTAATGAAACAATACTTACCCAAATTTGATAAAAACTTTTCTACCAGAAAACTCCAGAATAGAACAGTCCTTAATTATTAGTGAAAAACTGCATTCCTGATTTTTCTAAAAAGTTGGGAATCTGAATATTTCAATTTTAATAAATGAAATAGTCTTCTTAGAGTATTAAGATATTGAATTTATTCTTCAATCAAAAAAATGATTAACCTATTTTATTTTTTTGTACACCATATTATTAGCAATAATTACCTAAGAAACTTATTTTGCCGGAAAAACTGGCTGATGTTGGAAGCAATGTCTGCGACAATATGCTAAAAGCATCTACGCACGCTTAAAACCAATCATAGAGATATCTCTAAGTTATATACGGAAGGAGTACAAGACATTAAAACGTAACTGGAGTACAAAATAAGAATATTTTAATACTTGATACGTACTTATTTGATGATGACCCTTTCTTGTTGTATAAGTTTTTGTTTTTGATAACGATGAAAAATTTACTATGTCTTTTAATCAAAACATTTATTTGATTAAATAATAGCAAAAGTGGGAATCATAAATATACACAATTTTGTGCTTACTAAGAAGGGTAATGTCAATGCTCACATCAGGCTCAATTTCAGGGTACGATCTCAAAGAAATGCTCCATGAAGGAGATGATACAATTATTTATCGCGCTACATCACAACTTGACAAACAATCTGTAATTCTGAAAATTCTTAAAACAGATTATCCATCCATAGATGCGATCGCTTGTCTAAAACATGAATACAAAATTACAGAAAACTTGGATTTAAAAGGTGTTGTCAAAGTATTAAGACTAGAAACTCACGAAAATCGTTTAGCGATCGTATTTGAAGACTTTAATGGATACTCCCTTAAACAACTACTGATTAAAGGTAAACAAGAGTTAAAGAGTTTTATTAGGATTGCAATTCAACTGGCACAAGCTTTAGTATCTGTACACACTTGCCAGATCATTCATAAAGATATTAAACCTGCTAACATTATCATCAATCCAGAAACTGGGGTTGTAAAGCTTACCGACTTTAGTATTGCCTCACGCCTCGATAAAGAAACAACGCAACTAGCTAACCCTAACCAACTAGAAGGTACCTTAGTTTATATATCACCGGAACAAACCGGAAGAATGAACCGTACTCTTGACTATCGGAGTGACTTTTATTCTCTTGGAGTTACCTTCTATGAAATACTTACCGGGCAATTACCTTTTCAAAGTTATGACCCATTAGAATTAGTTTACTGTCATATTGCTAAACAACCTACAGAGATTGAAACATTAAACCCAGAAATACCGACTGCCATTTCGTCTATTGTCAATAAACTAATGGCGAAAAATGCTGAAGACCGCTACCAAACAGCTAAAGGACTCTTGGCAGATTTGGAAATCTGTCAAGAGCAGTTAGAAACAACAGGTAAAATCACAGATTTTATACCTGGTCGTTTAGATGTTTTAAGTCAGTTGCTCATCCCTCAAAAGCTTTATGGTAGAGAAACTCAAGTTAACTCACTCTTAGAGGCTTTTGAGCGAGTCAGCCAAGGAAGCCGTGAACTTATATTAGTTTCTGGCTATTCAGGAATTGGTAAATCTTCTGTAGTTAATGAAGTCAATAAACCCATCACTCGCGCTAAAGGCTTTTTTATTAGTGGTAAATTTGACCAATTCCAACGCAATATTCCCTATGCATCACTGATTCAAGCTTTGAGTTCATTAATGCGGCAGTTGCTTACAGAAAATACTACTAAACTTGAAACATGGCGTGGTGAAATCTTAGCCGCAGTTAAATCACATGGACAAGTGATCATTGATGTAATTCCTGAAGTTGAATTAATTATAGGTAAACAACCAGAAGTAGTTCAACTGAGTGCGGTAGAATCACAAAACCGCTTCAACCGTGTTTTTAGTGAGTTTATCCACGTCTTCGCCAAAAAAAAACACCCCTTAGTTATCTTTTTGGATGACTTGCAATGGGCAGATTCAGCTACTTTAAAGTTGATCAAACTGCTAATTACTGACCATAATACAAAATATTTACTCTTGATTGGAGCTTATCGAGATAATGAAGTTAGCATGACACATCCCTTAATGGGAATAATAGAAGAAATTAATCAAAACAACACTGTTGTTAATAATATTATTTTGCAAGCTCTTTCTTTGGAAGACTTTAACCACTTAATTTGTGATACATTACATCAAAATCAAGAAACTATAAAATTATTAGTAGATTTACTTTACAATAAAACAGGAGGAAATCCATTTTTTTTAACACAGCTATTACTAGTACTTTATCAAGATAATTTATTTAATTTCAACTTTGAAACTGCTCTATGGCAGTGGGATATAGAAAAAATTCAAGCGATTGGTATTACTGATAAGAGTATAGTAGAACTGATTGCTAGCAGAATTAAAAACCTTTCACCAGCCACACAAGAAATCTTAAAACTAGCAGCTTGTATTGGCAATAGATTTTCTCTAGATATACTTTCTATTGTGAGTGCAAAATCCATTACAAGTGCAGCAAGTGAACTTTATTCTGCATTGCAATGTGGGTTAATTTTGCCTTTGAGTGATGCTTATCGTATTCCTTTAGCTTTTGAACAGGAAGAATCTGTTAAACTAAGTTTTGATTCTAAACAGATTAGTTATAAATTTTTACACGATCGCATTCAGCAAGCTGCTTATTCATTGATTCCAGAAAATAATAAACAAGGAACTCATTTAAAAATAGGTCAGTTATTACTCCAACAGACACCTGCTGAATCGTTAGCAGAAAATATTTTAGATATTGTGAACCAGCTTAACGTAGGTTTGGACTTATTGACTCAACAATCTGAAAAATATGATCTAGCAAAACTTAATCTTCTCGCTGGTAAAAAAGCTAAAGCAGCCACTGCTTACGAATCTTCTGGCAAGTATTTAAATATAGGGTTAGGACTGTTAACAACAGATAGTTGGCATCAATTCTATGACCTAACATTGAATTTGTATATTGAGACTACAGAAGCAGAGTATTTAAATGGTCATTTTGATAATGCTCATAAATTAGTAGATATTGCACTAAGTCAAGCAAATAGTATCTTAGATAAGGTTAAGTTATATGAAATAAAAATGTTAACTTACATGGCATACAATCAGATGCCAGAAGTCCTACAAATTGGTGTCAAAGCTCTCAAAGAGGTAGGAGTTATACTACCCAATAAACCTACAAAATTAAATGTTTTGTCAGCTTTAATTCAGACAAAGCTAACATTAATAGGTAAACCGATAGAAGAATTAGCTTTGTTACCTGAAATGTCTGATCCCTATAAACTAGCAGCTATGCAAATATTATTGCAAATTGTTCCAGCTGCTAGTCAGGCAGGATCTTTCCTTTTTGTATTAGCTGTATTTGCTATGGTGAGATTATCTGTAAAATATGGAAAATCACCAGTTTCGGCTTATGCTTATGCAGCTTATGGTACTATTCTATCTGATAAATTTAACCAAGTTGAAACAGGATATAAATTAGGAAAGCTAGCAATAGAGTTACTTTCAAACACGAATAATAACTCACTCAAAGCCACAGTTTACTTTGTACATAATGGCACAATTAGGTTTTATAAAGAGCATATTAAAGACACAATAGCACCACTTTTAGAAGGGATGCAAAGTGGATTAGAATTAGGAAATATAGAAAATGCTGGCTATTGTGCTGTAATTGCAGGCTATCATTCTTTGCTTTCTGGGGAAAATTTGGAGTTGGTAGACAAAAAAATATTGAGCTATGTCGATTTGATGCGGAAGCTAAGGCTTGAATCTCTAGCAGCAGCTACAAGTGTTTTTAGACAGGCGACTTTAAATTTACAGGCAAAGTCATTGATAAAAACTGCTTTAGTTGGCGATGCCTTTGATGAAATAACAATGGCATCTGAAGTAACTAAAAATTACTCTTTTAAAGGTTTTTACTATGGTTGTAAAACTATATTATGTTATTTATTTGAAGAATATGAACTAGCCATTGAAAATGCAATTATCGCTGAACAGACTCATGCCGATAACGTTGGATTATTAATTTATACTGCTAATAATTTTTATTATTCTTTGGCTCTAATATCATTTTCTGAACAAGCTTTACCTATGAAGAAAAAGCAATACTTAAAACAGGTAGCAGCGAATCAGCAGCAAATGAAAAAATGGGCGAAACAAGCACCATGTAATTTCCAGCACAAATATGAACTAGTGGAAGCAGAGAAAGCAAGAGTATTGGGTAAGTTACAAGTGGCAATAGATTTATATGACTGTGCTATTGCTGGAGCTAAAACAAATGGTTATATCCAAGAACAGGCTTTGGGAAATGAACTAGCAGCAAAGTTTTACATGGGTTTGGGTAAAGAAAAAATTGCCAAAATGTATATGACTGAAGCTTACTATGGTTATATACATTGGGGAGCTATCGCGAAAGTACAAGACTTGGATGAACGCTATACTAATTTGATAATTCGTACTCAAAATGTTAACCAGTTAGCAATAGATGTAACTAGGACTATTGCTACAACAAAAATAAATTACTCACAAACCATAAGTAACGGCAATGGTGTCTTGGATTTTGCTACGGTAATAAAGGCTTCACAAGCAATTAGCAGCGAAATAGTTTTAGATAAACTGCTAGATACTCTTTTAAATATAATTCTCGAAAACGCTTCTGCCCAAAAGGGTTGTCTGATTTTAGTCAAAGATAATGAATTATTTATAGAAGCAATCAATACTACAGAAAGTTCCTCTATTATTCTGCAATCAACTCCGATTCAAGAAAGCCAAGATATCCCTATTTCCATAGTTCACTATGTTGCTAGAACTCAAGAAACTTTGGTGATAAATGATGCTATATCTCAGACTCTTTATCAATCAAATGTTTATATCCAACACCATCAACCAAAATCAATATTGTGCAGTCCTATTTTCTATCAGGGTAAATTTATTGGTATTTTGTACTTAGAAAATAAACTTATTGCAGGTGCATTTACATCAGAACGTGTCAATATATTGAATTTAATCACATCTCAAGCTGCTATTTCTTTAGAGAATTCTCGACTTTATCAGCAAGCTCAAGACTATGCTAAACAATTAGAATTTTCCCTATCTGAACTCAAGCAAATGCAATTGCATCTTGTGCAGAGTGAAAAAATGTCTACTTTAGGTAATTTAGTATCAGGGATAGCACATGAAATCAACAATCCTATTGGCTTTATTATTGGTAACTTAAAACCTGCAAGTGAATATGTAAAAGACTTGCTAGAATTAATTCGTTTATATCAACATTACTATCCTCAACCTGTAGCACAAATTACAAAAACAATTGAAGATGTAGACTTGGAGTATGTGCGTGAAGACTTACCTAAAGTAATTGCCTCGATGCAAGAGGGGATAAACCGTATTTATGATGTAAGCATAAGTTTGCGTACTTTTTCTAGGGGAGATACCCAAACAACAATTCCTTGCAATCTTTATGAAGTCATCGATAGTACAATTTTGATTCTCAAACACCGTCTGAAAGCCTCACATATTCGTCCGGCGATTGAAGTAGTCAAAAATTATGATGACATTCCGTTAGTCCGATGTTTTCCTGGCCAACTTAGTCAGGTATTTATGAACCTACTTGCTAATGCTATTGATGCTTTGGAAGAGTCAAATATAGGGCGCAATATAGAGGAGATTAAACTAAATCCTAATCGAATTATTCTAAGTAGCAAGTTAAACGAAGACCAGAAGAGTGTGTTGATAAGAATTAAAGATAATGGAGTAGGAATGACCCCAGAAGTTAAGCAGAAAATTTTTGATCACTTATTTACTACCAAACCTGTTGGTAAAGGAACAGGTTTAGGATTAGCGATCGCACTTCAAATTATCATTGAAAAACATGGTGGAAGCATTGAGGTAAATTCCACGCTTGGGCAAGGAACAGAGTTTGTAATCCAGTTGCCAATATAGAGGATTTCTTTCTGAGTGTAAAGCTAAACAATGTCTATTAAATGCCCAACTTCGGTGTATTTATTCTCTTATTAACCAAACCTAATTGCTGCGATCGCTTCAAATACTTCACCCAAGATTGATCTGACAACTGGGAAATCGCATTTCGTGACAGCGTTGCCGTAAAAATATCTTTATCTGCGGTAACACCACTAACGCCCAAACTTTCTAAAAAAGCGATCGCTTTCGAGTCTAAAATTGGTTCTGTATGGATGAAAACCCCCAAACTCGCTTCTTGTATATCTTGAACATCATTCAGCGCTGTAGCAAGAGCGGCATCTAGCTTCTGATAATTCATCAGCAATTCCTTAGTAAAGAGGGTAGACAATTTCTGCCTACCCTAACTTATCAAAGTTATAGGCTATTATTGCCTACCTTTGTACAGAAATAATATCCACCTTTCTCAGTCTCATTACAGATTTAAAGCGTTAATCACTCCATAACCCCATTTGTCATCAAATGTGCCTGGGGGTTTTCCGGGAATTGCACTATTTTTACGTAACAAGTCTTTGACAGCAGCCGGATCGAGTTGAGGATCGCGTTGCAAAAGCAGTGCCACTAACCCACTAACAAACGGTGTCGCCATACTCGTACCAGCCTGCACCACAAACTTAGAATTAATCATCGATGAGCGGTCAAAGTTTGCATCAGCAGAAAGCGTCGAAACAATCATTGCTCCTGGTGCTGCCACATCCGGTTTCTGTGCATCATTGCGGAGAGGTCCTTCACTACTAAATTCTGAAATAGTATGCAATTCTAAGCCCATTTCTCGGACTTGGTTATCAATATCTGTGTACTTGGTTTTAGTAGTATAGGCAGCAACTGTAATTGCACTGCTGGCTGCTCCTGGCGAACCAACTTTTAAAGCATCTTTCACACTTTTACCTGTAAAAAATACCGACGAAGTGTCATCTAGTGTCCACACATCTAAACGTGTGTCAGTTGAAGAAGTGTTCCGAACTCGCAGCTGCCAAACACCTCCCATTACTGGCGAGGGGTCAATACCGCGTATTTGCACAAAGAAATTATGATCGCTGTTGGCTTGATCTGGTCCTGGTGTCGCTAACTGTACTCGTGCATCTGGTAACTGATAATCTTGGGCAGCATTACCGTCAGTAATGATTTTTTGGAAGGGGGTGACAAAACCGTTAGGACTCCGCACAGACACTTCCAATTCACTGTCTTTGGAGTACCAAGCGTTTAACCAAACTATGCCTATTTGATTCAAAGGAACATTAAAGCGCATACCACGAGTGCGCCCACTGGGTATAGTTGCTTGTCCATGAATGTTATCGTTTCCTTCGTTACCCGCAGCACAGCAAACAATTCTTCCAGGGCCGGTTTCGGCGTCAATGACTTTGGATAAAGAATCGCTACCATCATGGGCATCAGCGTGTCCACCCAAGCTGAGATTTACCACTGCTGGACGTCCCAACTCTCTAGCAACTCGGAAAACGTAACGAATGCCATCAGCAATGTGAGCATCCTGTAAATCTGACCTGACGATAACTAATTCTGCTTCTGGTGCGACACCGCCATAGGTTGCATCATCACCAGCGGCAATGCCCGCAACATGAGTACCATGACCTCCAGTATCCTGAGAAATTGTCAGTTGCGATCCAGTAAATTCACCCCCATAAGCGCCCTCTGTTACGCCCGGACCTGGCAGCGTTTGATCCCAAATGTGTAAAATTCGTCCAGCAAAAGCGGGGTGTTTCGGATCGATACCACTATCTATAATGCCGATGATGACTCCTTTACCAGTCAGTCCGGTTTGGTTCTTGAACTGGGGTAGTTTGACTGTTTCCAGTGCAGTGTCCATCCTCAAATGAAGTTTGCGTGATGGCTTGATACGTTGGATCGCATCTTCTTCAGATAACACATCTAAACTCTCTATCGGTAAGAAAGCTGTCCGCACACTACCTGAGTTTTGATTGACTTCAATATTATATTGTGATAGGTAACTTAAGTCTGTATCATGGTCGCAATAGATAAAAACGATACTTTTAGTCGGCTTGACCGGGCTTTTGTGGGCAATGATGCCAAGCGATCGCTTGTGTGTAACTAAGGCTTTATCTCCTTCGTTTTGATAGTCTTGAAATGCCAAAAGTAATCCGGGAGAAAGTTTTTCGTGTCTCATTTTTACCTCAAATTCAATTTATTTACTGTCAGCAAATTAGTGATTTTAGCAGGATAACTTGCTCTAGGATTAACGTAGATTACGTAGGTTTTTAGCCTTGATTATTTGATGCCATTATAGTTATCTATTTTATTTAATAGATAACATCAAATAAGCTTAGGAGGCGGAAAGTTATTCCTAAGACAATTGCTAATTCATAACTCATATTCCTCAATTAATTATCCCTCATAGTAATTTTATGTTGTTCATGAGACATCTCTAATCGGTTGCATCTAAAAATTACCCAAGTTTGAGGTAACAGGTAATTTGTGTCAAGCTATTAAACTAATCCATTGTCTGCTTAAATCATTACGGACAAAGTAAAGAAAATAAAATTAAGAATAATTAAGTAATAAATAAAAAAGATAAATTTATTGAAGAAAAATTCAGGAGTCAGAAAGCAATAAGTTGCCAGTCTATCTTGTTGAAGTGTGAAAAACTAAAACAAATTGTAGTCAAAATAGTTAAGACTGATAACATTTGCGGATGAAACAGCCGCTTAAAGGCTAAATCACTAATGAATACTGATAAATGATAGATTCTCTATCATAAGTAAGAGCCATAAAGAAGCTAATATTTGCAACGATCGCTTCTGAACGTACAAAGAGTTATTCATGCAAATTCAAACACCAGACTGGGTGAAACACGCTGTTTTCTACCAAATTTTCCCAGACCGCTTTGCCAGAAGCAAAAAGCCCCGCAAACGGCTATTGCACGAAGCCCGTTGGGAAGATTGGGACGCTATGCCAACACTCCAAGGTTATAAAGGCGGTGATTTGTGGGGCATCATGGAGGGTTTAGACTACATCCAGGATTTGGGGATTAACGCTATTTACTTCACGCCGATTTTCCAATCCGCCAGTAATCACCGCTATCATACTCATGATTATTATCAAGTTGACCCAATGCTGGGGGGCAACGAGGCTTTTAAGGAATTGCTAGACGCTGCTCATCAACGAAATATTAAAGTGGTTCTGGATGGAGTGTTTAACCATTCCAGTCGCGGCTTTTTCTTTTTCCATGACGTTTTGGAAAATGGTCCCCATTCGCCTTGGGTAAATTGGTTCAAAATTGAAAGTTGGCCGCTGTCAGCTTACAATGGCGAGTTTCCTGCCAACTACGCGGGTTGGGCGGGAAATCGCGCCTTGCCAGAATTTAACCACGACAATCCAGAAGTACGAGAATACATTATGGAAATTGCCGAATATTGGATTAAATTTGGCATTGATGGTTGGCGATTGGATGTACCATTTGAAATTAAAACTCCTGGTTTTTGGCAAGAATTTCGCGATCGCGTCAAAGCCATCAATCCTGAAGCTTACATTGTGGGCGAAGTCTGGGGAGATTCCCGTCAGTGGTTAGATGGCACACAATTTGACGGCGTGATGAATTATCTATTTGCCGGACCAACAATTGCTTTTGCAGCTGGCGATCGCGTAGTCTTAGAACAAGTCCAAAGCCGCGACTATCAACCTTACCCACCCTTATTTGCTGCCGAGTACGCCACCAAAATCCAAGAAGTACTGCAACTTTACCCTTGGGAAATTCAGCTAACTCAACTCAATTTGCTGGCAAGTCACGATACAGCCAGATTGATGACCATTGCAGGCGGCGATATCGCCAGTATAGAGTTGTCAACTCTACTGTTACTCACCTTTCCCGGCGCCTCCAGTATTTACTATGGTGATGAAGTTGGCTTACCTGGAGGAATTGACCCAGATTCACGTCGTAGTTTTCCCTTAGAGACTAACTGGAATCAAGAGATTTTTAATACTCACCGCCAATTAATTGCCCTCCGTCACACTTACCCAGCATTGCGTACAGGTGATTACCAAGTCCTTCATGCTCAAGGACAACTTTACATCTTTGCGCGAACTTTGGACAAAGAAGAATTAATAATTGTCGTCAACGCCGGCACAAGTTCGGCCACAGCAAATGTCGATATCCCCAATTTGCACACTCAACCCAACAAGCTCTTATATGGTACTGCTGAAGTTGAGTGGAATAGTGAAGGAGAAACTCAACAGTTATCATTAACCATTCCTGAACGTAGTGGGTGCATTCTGGGGACTGGGAATTAGGGACTGTGGACTGGGGACTGGGGAGATGGGGAGATGAAAAGAGAATTTCACCCCATCTCCCCACACTTCCAATGCCCAATGCCCCATGCCCAATACCCTTACTTTCCTGCCACCATTGCAGGCATCAACACCGCATCAATAATATGGATCGCGCCATTGTCTGTCAAAATATCTGTTTTGAGGACATTGGCGTTATTCACCTTAAATTTTCCACCGGCAGATTCAATCGCTACAATTGACCCTTCAAGCGTCTCTGCCTCATTAATATCTACCAAATCATCAGACCTGACATCCCCACTAACGATATGATATGCCACAATTTTCCTGAGCTTGGGGATATCTTGTAATAACAAATCTAAAGTTCCCTCTGGGAGATTAGCAAAAGCTTCGTCAGTCGGTGCAAAAAGCGTGAAAGAACCAGGACTTTTCAAAGTTTCTATGAAATTTACAGCTTTAGCAGCTTTTACTAGGGTATTGAAATTTCCTGCTGCGATCGCAGTTTCCACAATGTCAGCCATGAGGGTGCTTTAAGTAATACTACAAGTTACTTATAAAGTGATTAAAATACTCTTAGCCTCTATCAACAGAAAGGTTACTGGCGATTAAATAGAAAATAGCAGACTGATTTACTACTGTTAAACTGGTGAATGACCCCAAGAACCACTGATTATGCTAAAGCGTTCTAAGTTCGAGACAACTCAGTCTCAGATTATGCACCGTGCTGAGGATCTGATTAGTGCAGCCTCAAATCGTTACCGCATTACGGTTCAGGTGGCAAATCGTGCCAAGCGTCGGCGTTACGAAGACTTTGAAAGTAACGAAGATGCGATGATGAAACCAGTGCTAAGAGCAATTATCGAAATGTCCGATGAATTGACTCAGCCAGAAATTATCGGCGAATTATAAAAAAGGCATAAGAGAAGGTAGGATGAGCAAACATTTATCGTTCATTCAACCCCGACTCAAGCCCTGGCAGACACTCACTGCCTTAATGGTAGTGGGTGTAATTGTTTTAGGTTCAGGGGCGGGCAAATTAATACAGACAAGTTTATTTAGTATCCAACCTGCATATGCCGAGAGAATCACTCCTAGCGATGTTTGGCAACAGGTGTATCAGGAATTACCAGATTTACCACGAGAAAATAAGTATATCAGCAAAGAAACTGGGAAAGTTGCCGAAAACAATACATTAGTAAATCGCCTAATTAGATATCACATTTATACCAAAGGGCGCGCCCCAATTTATCGTTTGGATTGGAAGTTGACTTTAGCTGATTATCTGGGTGCGAATGAAATAATGTATGATGCTAGCTATCCAGGGAATGATTCATTACGAGAAAATCCGATAGAAGGCGATCGCCAAGCCATCAGTCGTCTCACCCGCAGCCAGCGAAATGCCCTAGTACAAGTCTTAGTCAATATATTTAATCCCACTTCCCAAAACACACCAGTTCCTGTCACCAAAACCACACCCAGTCCTAGTACATCCACTCCCCCAAAGCCACCACAACGGGGAGGTGCCGAACTCCTAAAATGACCAAAGCCATAGTGAAAAATCTTCTTTTGGGGACTTCCAGAAATTAAATTATTCAATTTTGGAGCAAAGATGATCGTTAGATTCTTCCTCCCCTGCTCCCCGGTCACTGAATCTCGACTCACTTCGACGCCGCTCAGTGCAAGTCGCTCGATTTGAGCGTTGGTCATTGAGCGTAGTCGAAATGAGCCGAAATGAGCCGAAGTGCTGCTCCCCCTGCTTGCCAAAGCGATGGGATATTTTTTTAGTTGGAAGTCCCCTGCATTCCTCTGCGTTTAAAAAACTAAACTATGGAACGCGTTGTTAAAACTGGATTTGGTTGGCGTATTGGTTGGAATCCCGATGTACCAGAATTTAAAGGTTTAGTAGGTACAGATGATTGGGCAATTGAGTTAACCGAAGCAGAGTTGAATGATTTTTGTCGTCTACTAGCACAGCTAGCAGACACCATGAAGCAACTCGCAACAGAATTGATGGAAGAGGAAAAAATTGCTTGTGAAGCCGAAAGCGATTTATTATGGATGGAAGTAGAAGGCTATGCTCATGCTTACAGTCTGCGCTTCATATTGAATACAGGGCGATGTGTAGAAGGCAAATGGGATGCTTCTGCGGTTCCAGATTTATTGCAAGCAGCTGGAACGCTCAAGGTTTTTTAAATTTACCTCTTGATTATTCTAAGGTTTTGCTATATAGTAGTAATTCTGACCGGGGCGTAGCGCAGCTTGGTAGCGCGCCACTTTGGGGTAGTGGAGGTCGTGGGTTCGAATCCCGCCGCTCCGATTGATGATAAGCCATACCTGCTAGTGTTTTCAAAATGATTAGCAGGTTTTTTCATGGAATGGCAAATCGGAGAGTTTGCCAAAGCGGTTTTATCTTTGGTAAAAAGCTGGAATTTGGAACCAAATCTGAGAAAGCAAGGATTCCTTCTCTTCTTCGCTTAATTAACCTGAGTTTGGGATAAGGAAAGGGACAGGTAGTAAGCTGAAAATAACGTCAAATCCAGCACCTGTCCCATTAATTCTCCAAGCTTTAAAATTCTCTGCGTCTCGGTGTCTGGATGTCTCTGTGTCAGTTCAATCTATCAAAACTAAGTTTTTGGCTTGATATATGCGATCGCTTGTTTCCAAACAGTGGTTTGCTGACTGTTTTCATCAGCAATACACATACAATGTGGATCTTGCCATAAAACCCTTCCTGTAATCACATCACCAGTCAGCAGCTTAAACTCTACCGGTATTGTTTGTTTAATCAGGTTTTGAACTTGTCTAATACTGGGCAAAGTGGTGTCAAATTCAGTAATCATAGTCATTAGTCATTAGTTATTAGTCATTGGTCATTGGTCATTAGTCATTGGGCATTAAATGACAAAAGACAAATGACAAATGACAAAACACAAATATAAGTTAAAGATTTTGGAAATGGCAATGGAATTTACTAAGTATCATGGTCTAGGCAACGACTTTATTCTCATTGACAATCGCTCGTCATCTTTGCCTGTATTGACTCCACAGCAAGCCATTAAGTTGTGCGATCGCCATTTTGGCATCGGTGCTGATGGTGTTATTTTTGCCCTACCAGGAGAAAATGGCACTGATTACACCATGCGGATTTTTAATTCCGATGGTTCGGAACCAGAAATGTGTGGTAATGGTATTCGCTGTTTAGCTGGTTTTTTAGCAGATTTAGAAGGTGAAGCCCGGAATAAAGACTCATATCGCATTCATACCCTAGCTGGTGTGATGATTCCCCAACTGTTGTCTGATGGTCAAGTTAAGGTAGACATGGGTTTACCCAGGTTACTTGCTGGCGAAATTCCTACCACCCTTACACCCACTGAAGAAAAAGTAATTAATCAGCCGTTGGAAGTGGCGGGGAAAACTTGGGATGTCACCTGTGTAAGTATGGGAAATCCCCACTGCATTACCTTTGTGGAAGATATCGCCGCAATTGAGTTAGAAACCATCGGCCCAAAATTTGAGCATCATCCAGCTTTTCCCCAACGCATAAATACCGAATTTATTCAAGTTGTGCGGCGTGACTATTTGAAAATGCGAGTGTGGGAACGGGGTGCTGGGATTACATTGGCTTGTGGAACTGGCGCTTGTGCTTCGTTGGTGGCTGGTGTGCTGACTGGAAAATGCGATCGCATTGCCACTATAGAATTACCAGGTGGGGTTTTGCAAATTGAATGGTCAGACATCGACCAAAGGGTTTATATGACTGGGCCAGCTGAGAAGGTATTCACAGGTAAACTTTAATTACCACAAAAAGGACTAAATTCCTGACTACCAACTTGTTAAGATTCACTTTCTACTGGTGATTTTATGGGGGTATTAACACTAGATTCTAGAGATTCTTTATTAGAAATTGCTAGATATATACCCCCTAAAATTAGAACTAATCCTAGCAAGTTAAAAATACTCAAGTTTTCCGAGAAAAGTATCCAAGCAAGAATAGCCACAATCACTGGATTGAGTAGCAAGAGTAAAGAGATAAATCCTGAGGAAAAAGTTTTCAGGCTGTAGACAATTAGCCCATGACCTAAAGCTTCACAAATAGCAGCTAGAGCAAATACTACCAACCATCCTGACAAAGTAACTGGGAAAACTTGTTTTTCAAAGATTAGGACTACTGGGATCATCAATGAAGTTGCAATCACACAGCGCCACACGAGGATGGTGATAATTGAAAACTTATTGCGGATTTGCTCAATAAGTAAAAAGTTTGCTGCATAAAAAACCGATGATATCAGGGCTACAGCATCACCTGTAAAATTGTTATTAGAGCGCAATAAATCTTCAAATCCAACAGCGATCGCACCTATTATGGCTAAAATCAAACCGATGATAAATTTCCGCCCAAAAATTTGACCAAAAAATAGCCATCCTCCTAATGTAGTAAATAGCGGATTGAGACTACCTAAGGCATTAGCATTCGCAGCACCAGTCTGAGTTAGCGACCAAGTCCAAGATAATCTACCTAATACATGAACTAAACCCACTGCTATTAAGAAAGTTATCTCTTTGATTGGATAACGCTGCTTTGGTAAAATTGGCTCATCATCTATAATCTGAGTACGCGCTTGGTTAATTCCACTCCATAATCCAAAGATAATAGTTGCTATCCATAACCGATTAAATAATGTAGTAATAGCGCTCATTTCGCTAACAGCAATTTTAATAAATATTGCTGTTGTTGATAAAGCTAGTAATGCAATAATTACTATTAATATTGGCAGTATTTTTGAAGGGTTTTCAGCTTTTTGTTGTCTTAAATTTAATTTATTTTCTAGCATTTGATTATATTTATTAAACGAATTGCAAATTGCACAATCTTCTTCTGTGATGGCTGCTGCACGAAGGCGTAAAAATATATAATTTAGACGCGTATTTGCTTATGACTATTGGTATTACTTAGGTAGTAGTGCCATAGAAGTCTTGCAGCGATCGCTCTCCACGGTCGCCAGTGCTGAGTCATAGTTTCCAGTTGTGCTGGTGTTGGACGCGTCGCTAAGTTTTTGAGTTTTTGTAAAGCGATCGCGATCGCTAAATCCCCTTTAGGAAAGACATCAGGACGTTGTAGCGCCATGAGCAAATAAATATCAACTGTCCAATCTCCAATACCTTTAAGGCGCTTTAACTCAGTTCTGATAGTAGTTTCGTCCATTCTTTCCAGCTTACTTAAGTCAAGCTGACCGCTTGTGACTGCATTCGCCAACCCACGACAGTATAGAATCTTTTGCCGACTGAATCCAATCCCTCTTAATTGAGCATCATCCAATGTGAGAAAATTTTCTGGCGTCAGCGTTACAACAACCTCGCTTAGTCGATTAAATACAGCTTTTGCAGCCGCTAAGGAAACTTGTTGTTCCAGAATTATGCACAGAAGTGTTGCAAAACCCGGTTTTCTTGACCATATAGGTGGAGTCCCCAGTGTCTCTAAAATTCGAGCCAAATCGCTATCAATATTGGTAAGCACCATTAAACCACGAGTCAGACTTTCTTCAGTCAACGATTCTAGTTGAAGTGTTTGTGCAGCTATTTCTTCCAATGTCATCTTTTTGAAGAGCCAGAAGGCAAGATTTCTTTAATTTTGAATTTTGTTTAGTGAGTCCGCATACTCTTACAGAGAAGCAAGCTACGCTTTTAGCGTTTCCTAAAGAGCGTCATTTTGAATTCGGGACTTCCAGAAATTAAATTATTCAATTTTGCCAGAGAAGACGATCGTTAAATTCTCCCTCCCCTGCTCACCGAAACGATGGGATATTTTTTTAATTGGAAGTCCCTTCCCCTTGGTGGTTGATTCTTGTATAAGCAGTTTTTGTTTGCGCTCAATTCCCCAGTGATAACCACCAAGACTGCCATCACTCCGCAGCACACGGTGGCATGGTACTATCAATGCGATCGGATTAGCTCCACAAGCATTTCCCACTGCGCGGACTGCCTGGGGCTTGGCAATATCACGAGCAATATCAGTGTAGGTGCGCGTTTCGCCATAGGGAATTTTCTCTAATGCTTGCCACACCTGTTTTTGAAATACTGTACCACGTACATCAAGTGGTAAATCGAGATGTGTCTCACCTCCTGCAATCAAGTCAAGGATTGCTTGTATCCAGTCTTTATGTGTGCAATCGTCACGCCTGATGTGCGCTTGATGAAATTCTTCGAGCAAAATTTGTTCCAACTTGTCTGCTTCATCACCTAATTTTACGGCGCAGATTCCCTTCTCTGTTGTTGCCACTAGCAAATATCCTAATGGAGATAAAGCGATCGCATAAACAATAAACATCGTCTTTCCGGCTTGCTGATAACTTTTTGGTGTCATTCCCAGTTGCTTAGGTGCTTTTTCATATACTCGACTACTTGAACCATATCCCGAATCGTAAAGTGCATCACTAATTTTGTCTCCTTCTTGAAGACGCTGCTTTAATCGCTGGGTACGTAGCGCATCTGCATATTGAAAAGGGGATACACCAATTATTTGCTTAAATATTCTTTGTAGATAAGTGGGACTCATTCCTACCTGAGAGCATAGTTCCGAAAGAGTTGGGATGCGATCGATTTGTGCTTCAATGTATCTACATACGGCTAAAACTTTCGCTTTAGCTGGATTTAGAACTGTTTCAGATTGTGGCTGACAACGCTTACAAGGGCGAAAACCTTCAATTTCAGCTTCTTGTAGCGATTTAAAGAAACAAACTTGGTGGCGATTTGGTCTGCGACTAGGGCAAATAGGTCGGCAATAAATACCTGTAGAGCGAACACCGTAGAAAAGCTTCCCTTCAAAAGCGGGATCTCGATTGAGAACTGCTTGCCAGAGGGTTTCTTCCAAAAGTTGTGTCTGTTGTAATTGCATTCATGTCTCCTTGAATCTATGGCAAAGTATCCCCACTTTGGAGTCTTTATTATTAGTTTTTGCTTTTAGATATAGTGTTTTCTAAGCAACTGAGGTACAACTTAACCTCCCCTCGATAAAGCTATGCTTTATCTTCCCTCTCTTTGATTGCTACGGTCTACACATAAGTCTCTTGACTTGCACCTTTATTGCATTGACTTGCAGCCTTGGGCATCAAGTTCTTTTCCACTTGTGTTTACACCGTAGCTCCTGATTGGGGGTGAGGTTTTTCTTTGTACTTCACTCTTATTGGGAACTGCTATAAAACTAGATTAAATGTATCGATAAACTATTTTCTATCTGATTGTTGCGATCGAAGTTGATGAACTCATGTCAAAGCTATTCGTCAACGACACCGACACAATGCTGCAAGGTCTTTTGACATCTAGAACACCAATTCAGTAATCCTGGAAGAACCTCTCCCGCAACCCCTTTCCGCTTCGGAGAGGGCAGGGTGGTTTCATACAAGCAGAGAAAAACTAAAACTGGGTATCAAAGCCTCTTCCTCACGGGGGGAGAGGTTTGGAGAGAGGGAAAAAGCCATACTACAAAACGATCAATCAAGACTTGTGTATTTCTCTTTTTTCGTATGAAACCACCTGCCCAACGCTCGTAGGGTAGGGGGTTGGGGGGTTAGGTTTTTGATTACTGAATCGATGCTTTAGGCATCTGCTTTAACTTGACACCAACGATACACCCACCCTACAAGAAGTAGTTGAGTATTTTTTTATTTGTCAGTTCCTTACGAATTAGGAATTATTTAATACGATTTACCATCACTACCAAAGTATTCTCTATAGCCACAAATTTTGTCTTCACGCACATCAAAGGAAACTGCTACTCGATTTTTGTAAGGCTGTCCAAATAAAAGTCCTTCATCTCGAAATTCAAAGACAGCTGTCGTTTCATTGCTTGTAACGCGGTCTAGACCATTTAATTTTAATCCAGGACTAAAGGATTGAGAAACGTACTCGAAAAATTCTCTAGCTCGTTCTTTCCCTACATTGAACCCGTGGAATTTTCCCATAGGAAACCAAAGGGTAAAATCTTCTGTAAGCATATCTAATAAAGCTTCCCACTCACCTGTTGCCATACCGTGCGTCAGATTCTCAAATGCTAATCGAGCAACTTTTAAAGTATTTTCTGAATCTTGTGTCATTTTATGTTCCCTTTCATATCTAACTTTCTATACAAATTTAGTTTTTAAGTTGTAGAATTACTAGCTAGTTATTTCACACATATACATAGGTATTCAAATGAAAAAGAACACCTCTACAGGGCGCAAACATGTAGAAACTGAAGAGTCACTCAACTCAGTTCTCACGTTTTCACAACTGCCTTTTGACGTGAAAAACTTTGTTAGTGATAAATATGCTACTGCCCAAGTTCTATCTGTAAACGAGAGTACAGGCGAATCTACACAGCGAGTAGTCTTGAAAAAGGGTTGGAATGCACCTGTTGGTCATTTTACTACCGATGTGGAAATTTTTGTCTTAACCGGCGTCCTTTACCAGGGTGGGTTTTTACTACGCAATCTCAGTTACTCTTTCATCCCGGCTGGCATACCTACTGGTCCTTGGAAAACGGAAGAAGACACTATTATTTTGTGGATGCCAGATGCCACACCCGTTTACATAACAGAAGACTACGCAAATCTTGAGCAAATCCCCCAAACTTCTGCATATCATCCAAATATGCAAAACCATGAACGGATGACTGAGTATATTCCATCGCAAGAACTCCACGCAATGAAATGGGAAAGTACAACCTTTTTACCTGCTGGTTCGGCGCGTAAAAGTCTATATACCAATAAAAAAACTGGACGCGCCACGTGGGTTCTCGGTCTAGTACCAATGTGGATTGAAGGTAACTTTTATGCTGGTCATCCTACTACCGAGGAGGCGTATGTTATCTGTGGAGATGTGCTTGGACATTGGTCTATGAGTGACGATCCTTTTAATAGACGTTATACAGGAATGTACAAAGATGGCTATTACTGGCGACCAGCACACATTCCCCACGGACCTTTCTGGACAGAGAGTGGAGCGCTACTTTTGTTTCGCACCAGCGATCGCCTAGACTGTTATTGGATGCTGCATAACCCAGACATTACCCAGCAAGATAACGCACGTCTCCAATCTGCACTCGATCGCCAGAAATAATAACCTTGTGTTTTTAGATGGCAGTATCAAGCCTCGATTGCCGGATGATACTCATCTGGGTTATCAAAGCCAGCGATCCACGCGGCAGCTTGATGGCAACTTTGCATATATGGGGGAACGCGCAAAATATGAGTATGGCCTGTGGATGGACAACTGACTTTCAAAACCATAAACGCCTCGTCATCCTCAAAAGGAATGTAGACTAGTTGGCGTTCTCCACCTGCATCGCGATCGCGATCGCGTACTAACCCGCCTACTTGCTGCAAAAATCTCTCGTATCCCAGACGTTCAATCAGTACGCGTCGCAACTCAACGTTCTCCATATTGAGGATATCTTGTCCGGTTATGGATTGGGATGCAAAAGCAATCTTATCGTTCACCTGCACCCCTCGCCAGCGCAGGATGAAACCATGCCCCCCAGGTAAACTAGTAATACCACTCCCAGCTAACTCGATCCAATGAGTGACATGGAGACCTTTGGCAAGGCTCGTCAGGTTCACACAATCGCTAATATCCAGACTTTCACAGGTGAGATTTTCAGGTAGATTGTAAAGTTCTAACGCCCCACTTAAATCCAAATGACCTAAAACGCGCATACTATCCCATGAACGATGCTCAAGGATGAGTTTTCTAGCACGTTCCCCTGATATAGGTTCGTGGCTTTCGTTTGGGCACTGCTTAACTGGTTTATTTGGAACACGCCCATTTGCCATCATCTTCAGCATTAGTCAATTACCTCCACGTAAGCATCAGGGCGATATTCACGTTGTCTCCAGACGTGATAAAGCCCCTGGGGTAATTCAATTGCTCGATGTTCTTCATGAACTAAGGTAGCAGTTGGTTCTTTAATCTCAAGAAAAAGGTCATTACCATTGACCCACAATTGAACGGCATGGGATTGCTGAATGCGATGGCTATGTCCTGTGACTTCACCATGAGCCAGAGTCGCACCTACACACTTTTGAGCATTGACAGGTAAGGTGTCAATATGTCTGAGGAGAACATCGCCGTGTCTGTAAAGAACACCAGTTTCGTTAGTTTGGGACTTGTTACGGTTGTTCAGCATGTTCTTATTATACAATACCTCTGCTATTAATCTTTGCAGATCCAACTCTTCCCCGTTTTGATTAACTGCTATAAAAACTGGAAATACCAGGACAACTCATACAGTTGAAAAAGGCTCTTAGCGCTCTTCTATGACTCTAGAGAGAGAATAATCCAAGCGATTAGAAATCGCTGCTACACAAACAAAGTCCACGTGGTGCGCTTGCGCTGCGCGAAGCGCACCACGTGGACTAACTCCAAAATAGGGTTTCAAATTTAGTCAGACCAGAGTAATAAAAGAGCGTTAGACTAGCTCCTTAATATTTTGTTGTTCTGGCACACTTGATTCACTAAAGACGGCTACGTATAACCATCCTGCTAAAACAGCCCCCAAGATAGGAGCTATCCAAAACAGCCAGACTTGTGAAAAAAGTTCTACACCCGCAAATAGAGCAACTCCAGTACTACGGGCAGGATTAACCGAGGTATTGGTTACAGGAATGCTAATTAGGTGAATCAAGGTGAGTCCAAAACCAATTGCCAGTGGTGCAAATCCTTTAGGAGCGCGCTTATCAGTGACACCCAGAATAATCAACAGAAACATGAAAGTCATCACAACTTCAGTGATAAGGCAAGCAAATAGCGTATAACCACCTGGAGAATGAGTACCATAACCGTTGGTAGCCAATGGGTTGGAGCCAGTCAGGGTAAATCCAGTTTTGCCGCTAGCAATCAGGTAGATAATGCCCGCACCAACAACTGCACCGATCGCTTGAGAGACGATGTAAGGTAGTAAGTCAGACCCCGGAAACCGCTTACCTGCCCACAGTCCAAACGAAACAGCTGGGTTGAAATGACCTCCAGAAATATGACCAAAAGCATAAGCCCCTGTGAGGACAGTAAGCCCAAATGCCAGGGATACACCTACTAATCCAATACCCAATGGGAAAGAAGTATTTTCGCTGATTTTTGCAGCATCTGCTGTGTAGGCGGCCGCTAGAACAGCACTACCACAGCCACCTAAAACAAGCCAAAATGTACCAATAAATTCAGCCAAGCAACGTTTCATCAGAGACATCTTTAAAAGCACTCCTTAATTCAGATACAAATCAAAAATTGAATATTACTAACTGATAACTATAAATTGCAGAATATTTGAGATATTCCTGTTACCAGTAAATCTATTGAGGTTGTTTTGTTATTAAACTAAATCGAAAAAATAAAGATTTATTTTTTCTTTAAGAAGAAATCGTCCTTATAAAATATGAAGATACCGGAAAAACTAAAATTACAAAAAAAATGCTTAATTTTTTAATAATTTTATTTAGGCATAGCGATCGAATTTAATTCCTGTAGCTACCCTTAGAAACAGGGAACTCTTAACCGGAGCATCTCAATGAGTGTAAAAACACACTTGCCCTGGCGAATGGAATTCGTGCGCCAGTTGCTCATGGGGGAAACCCCCTTCTCTACGAGACGCTCCGCGATCGCATAGCGTTCCGTTCGCGTAGCGTCTCGTAGAGAAGGAAAGGCGCTAGCCTCTCCCTTTGGGAGAAAACCGCACTGGCTTGGCTATACAGACAAAACCCACGCAGGTGGGTTTCAAATTCTTTGAACCCGCGTAGCCGCGATTTCTAATCGCCTGGTATATTTGCAAAGGTGAGATGCTCCCACTCTTAACAGATGTAATGCTCTGATTTTCGACACAATCTAAAATTGAATTTATTCGTCAATCTGCCATGAATCCTTAGTTAATTCTTCATCTAGAATTTTCTTCCGACGCAAAATAATAATTATTCGTCCTAGTAGAGCAATTTCTGGCTCAGTTTCAAACCATTTAAAATCTAATTCCCCAGCTTTTTCAATAACAAAGTAGTTAGAAGCATCCCATTGCCGTTGGGCGCGGTCTACCACTATTACCACTGATTCTGCTTGACTTGGATTTTGGTTCGGTAAGCGATCGCTATTTCCTAAAATCGCTACTGGATCTTCTGCCGCCAACAGCACTTGCCAACCTGGTAAGGGCACCCAAGCTTGCTCTCCGGCAAATTTAACCATGCGAAATGGTTCAACTGCTGTCACTAGAGGCACAGCTTGTAAATCTTGCGCTGATAATGGCAATTCCCCTACCACAGGCACAATTCGGGGTAATTGTTCTTCAGATTCCAGGCGGTAAAAGGGTAAAATTGGAGCCGGACGCTTGGGGACGGTAGTAAAATCAGTCAGTAATTCTTCGATTTGTTTTCTGGCTTCTGGGGTGTGAGCAAAACGCAAACCTTTAGCAATCAGACGCGATCGCTGTTGTAAATCTGAGTTTTGCCGTGCTAGTTTCCAAACTTGATAAGCAACTGCATCCCCAGGATGGGCAGAAAATCCTTCTGGCAAAGTGCGGAAATAGGAAAATTCCTTGATGGCTTTGGCAACTTCCCGCGCTTCATCGGAGTCTATTTTCTGGTCGAAGATTAGTGCCGCAGCGGCGGCGCGTTCTTCTTGGGTGAGCAAACGCAACTCATACAAAACATCACTACCGCGAGTGGCATAGTGCGATCGCACTGCTTCGGAAACTTCCGACTTTTCCAAAGAATTGTAAACTTGGGAACCAACAATCACCTGATTTTGTTGAATCGGCTCAAATCCTGTTGCTTCAAATATATCTTGGGGATTGTAACCAATTTTTTGCAACGAGGCGATCGCGTATCCCCATTCCACCCAGTTGCCTTGCTTTTGCCTCAACTTTCGCAGTAACTCTTGTGCTACATCGTCAGTAGTATTTTCGGAATTGTGAGTGTTGGGTGGTAGATCAGTCATAAATCGGAGTTTGAGCTTCAACTTGAAAGGTTGATAAATACCTATGAGCAAGTCTTATTCTAATCTATCCATTACCCAGAGCTACTGTCTTGAGTTCATCTATGATAAGTTCAGCTGAATAACTAAAAGATTTTGACAAGCAAATTTAGTCCGTGCTTATCAATTAAATGTGTCTAAAAATTAAAATTTACTCCGTGATAACCCCTGATAGAATGTTGCTATTTTCAATTAAGCTTGGTATGGAATATAACAAGATAATGAAATATTTAAAGGAAAGATTTTATGGATAATGGCAGTCTGGAAATTGATAAAGTCCAGTATCAAGTTATGACTCTCGAACGTCCAAAAAAACTAAAAATTCTCGTAGTTGACGATGAACCAGATAATCTCGATCTGCTTTATCGCACCTTTCGCCGCGATTTTAATGTTCTGAAAGCTGATAGTGGGGTCAACGCCCTACAAGTTTTGGCAGCAGAAGGAGAGGTAGCGGTGATTATCTCCGATCAACGGATGCCAGAAATGAAAGGAACTGAGTTTCTCAGCAAAACTGTACCTCAGTTTCCCGATACAGTCCGGATAATTCTCACCGGATTTACTGATATTGAAGACTTGGTAGAAGCGATTAACGCCGGGCAAGTCTACAAATATATCACCAAGCCTTGGGACCCAGGCGAACTGAAGGCGGTAGTGCAAAGAGCAGCAGAAACCTACGACTTGCTCAAGCAACGTACAGAAGAATTACGTCGTGCCCAAGCTCAAATGGCGCTCCTGAGTGTTTTGGTACAGATAACTCAAGCAACTTCCAACTTAGAGGAAACTCTCGCCCCAATTGCTAGGGCTTTTTCTGAGACTTTTGGTACCCAAGGCTGTATTCTACAATTGATAAATGAAAATACTCTGGTTGATACCCAAGGCAGTTACAGCGATACAGGTAAAATAGAAAATTGGCTTTCCCAAGACCCACTAACACAGGAAGCGATCGCCACAGGGCAAATTCAAGTTTCCTTGAATATACTTAAAGACACCAAATTAAATGATGCCATTCACTACAAAAATAGTGGTGTGCAAGCACATTTAGTTATGCCGATTAGCTACCGCAATCAATTGTTGGGCGTATTGTCATTACAGTGGAAACAACCGTGCGTTTTGCGAGAAGATGAATTAAGGCTGATTGATTTATCAGCGCAACTAGTAGCGATCGCTCTAACTAGTAATCGCTGCCATTAAAGCATTGTGTAGTTGTCATTTGTCATTTGTCATTTGTCAAAAACCAATGCCCAATGCCCAATGAATGCCCAATGCCCAATACCCAATGACTAACGAAATTCAGTCCATTTTTAACCGTATTGCCCCAGTTTACGATCAGTTGAATGATTGGTTGAGTCTGGGACAACACCGAATCTGGAAAGAAATGGCAGTGAAATGGAGTGCAGCGAAACCGGGTGATAATGCACTAGATTTGTGTTGCGGTAGTGGTGATTTAGCCTTACGTTTAGGACGACGTGTGGGAGCAACAGGACAGGTGTACGGAGTAGATTTTTCTCCAAACCTGCTAGAAACTGCTAAAGAACGCTCCCAAAAGCAGTACCTTCAACCTGTTATCACCTGGATAGAAGCCGATGTGCTTAATTTACCCTTTGACGATAACCAATTTGATGCCGCAACAATGGGCTATGGCTTAAGAAATGTCAAAGATATTTCTCGCAGTCTTCAAGAGTTATACCGTGTCCTGAAACCAGGAGCTAAAGCTGCGATTTTAGACTTTCATCGACCGAGTAATCCTCAGCTACGTGCCTTTCAGCAGGCCTATCTGGACAATTTTGTGGTGCCAGTTGCCAATTATTTAGGCTTAAAGCAAGAATATGCTTACATCAGTCCTAGCTTAGATCGCTTTCCCATTGGCAAAGAGCAAATAAAATTCGCTCATCAAGTTGGTTTTGCCATTGCCACCCACTACCCCATTGCGAACGATATGATGGGAGTGCTAGTAGTCAAGAAAAATGAGTGATGAGTTAGGAATTAAAAGTTATGAATTTTGAGTAGTTATAAATTCTCATTGACAATTTATCATTTCTAATTCCTGTATAAACGCGATTAGTCGCGTCTCTACTCCTCACTGCTCACTCCTAACTTTTTTAATTCTTCCCTTGGACTGGTCTCATCTTTGGCTTTATGTGTCTCCCCCGGTACTGGGTGCAATTATTGGCTATTTCACAAATGATATAGCCATCAAAATGTTGTTCCGTCCTTACCGAGCAATTTATATTGCTGGACGAAGAGTACCCTTTACCCCTGGATTAATTCCCCGTAACCAGGAACGTCTAGCTCAGAACATTTCTAAGACAATTATGGGGTCGCTACTGACACCACAAGAATTGCAAAATCTGGCACGGCGTCTCTTGCAAACAGAACGGGTACAAGGAGCAATTCTCTGGTTGTTGCGGCTGGCGATCGAACAAATCAAAACAGATAAAAACCAAAAAAGTGCCAAAATTGTCGCGGGAATTTTACGGGATTTACTAGGAGAATCCCTGCCACGATTATTGAAGGTTTTGGCACGACGAGAAGATTTTTTGGAAGCGCAAATCACGCAAATTTTTGATCGTATATTGTTGGAATTTCAACTAAGTGAAGAACAAGCAACGCGGCTTGCAGATTGGTTATTGCAAGTAGTTTTACCGCCGGATATATTGCGCCAAGCAATAATTGATTTTTTGACCGATCGCACAATTCAAATTATTGATGAAGGCTTTCGGGAAAAAACCAGTGGTACTTATTGGGTAGTCGCAAATTTGTTTGGTTTACGTAATACTCTGACGCGGCTCAGAACTTTTTGCTTAGATGAGAAAGAAGCTACAAATACTCGCTTGCAGGAATTAACTCAAGATTTGCAAATGCGCGATCGCATTAGAAAATTACTGCAAAATTCATCATTACAAAATTTGCCAATTGGCACAGTACGGCAATTACGAAAAACCACAGGCGAAAGTGTCCGCCATTACCTACAAAGCAGTGGCAGTGATTTACTACAAGGGTTAACTGATTCTGTTGATTGGGAAAATATTGCTGTAGTCCTGTTGAATCGCCTTAGTACTTCACCTGTTGTTAATACTTCTTTAGAAGTGATGAGTCAAGAATTGGCTTTAATTTTAGAAAAGTATTTAGAAAAAGATTTAGAAGTAATTGTGGCACAGGTGATTCCAATTTTGTCAATAGATCAAGTAATAGTTGACCGTGTAAAATCTACTTCACCCGCTGATTTAGAAGCAGCTATTGAAGGAATTGTCAAAAATGAATTACAGGCAATTGTAACTTTAGGTGGTGTTTTGGGTTTTGTTGTGGGTTTATTCCAAACAGTGTTTTTACTATTAAGCCAATATTAGTTTTTTCTTGCTGCCTGTAAATTTTTGCAAAATGATAGTGACAAATTGCTCCTTGTTTGAAACAAGCAAAATAGAGCGATCGCCTTTTGAGAGAAGATTTGGGTGAAAAAAGCACTTCTTGCTGAGGGTAGAAGGCAGAAGGTTTGCTCTTGCAGTCTATTAGTCTGCCAAGGGAATTTTGCGTGGTGGCAAGCTCTTGGGCAGAGGTGCAGAGGGGCAGGGGGGAAAGAACTTGTACAAATCTCTCCTCTGCTCCCCTGCTCCTCTGCCGACCTCCACCCAGTAATTTTGGGTTGGCGAACTACTAGGCTTCTCTAGGAGACGCTCCCTGAACAGACCTACACTGATTGATAGCGACACGAAAAAGCGAGTCAGACGCTCCTGCATCTCTAACACTGCGCTATCAAGCGTCTTGCAGTACACCTGTGGCAGAGATTTTGGAGTGGGGCTTCAACCTTTACTCCCTTTGGTCGTGGCAGAGGCCAGGAATCAGAATTCCCTTCTGCCAACTGAGTCTCCTACCCTCTGGCTTTCTTGCTAAAACTCAAGTAAATAAGTACTGAGTAAGTTTAATTTAACTAGTACTCGGTAAGATAAATAAATTAAGAATTATTTGGACTCACCTTGTATCTCTCTTTGCAAAGACTGTACTTATATAAAATCCAAAATCTATAGATATTTACTGATAAAGTCTGTCATTGGTCATTAGTCACTTTTATTACAAATGACTAATGACTACAAATAAAGATAGCTAAGCAAGTTGAAACAGGAATGTCATCAAATCTCCTTTGCCCAAACTAATGCGATCGCCTGGTCGTAATCGGTGACGATTCCCCGGTAGTAGTGGCAAATTATTGATGTAAGTGCCATTGGAACTTCCTACATCTTCTACATAGTGAGCGTCTCCTTCGACGCGAACATCTGCATGAATCCGCGAGACAATTTCTGAATTGGGAAATCCTGAAACATCCACATCTGGAGGAATGCGATCGTTTGGCTTGCCAATATGAATCACAGAGAAATTTTGTGGCAATTCAATCAACGTATCAGTTTGAACGTGGACTAATCGCGCACTCACCTGCTGTAATTGCGTTCTGGCCGCAGTTACTGTTGGTGTTGGTGTTGATGGTGGGGATACTTCCGTCTCTAAGATTGGTTCTGGTTCCAAAGGCGGTGGTGTAGGAATACTTTGGCTAGATACTATAGGTTCAGCAGCAGGTTCAGCAGCGACAGTTGGCGGTGGTGTTGGTGGGCTGTTTTCTGAAACATCTGCCTGTGGCGGAGTTACTGGGGAAACTGCCACCGCAGTTGGTGGTAAAGATGAGGTTACAGGAGGATGGGAGTTATTAGATCCGCTCATTCCCAAAGCATCTGGTTGTAAAAGTTCTAGAAGTGGATCGGGAGTAACTAATGGCGGAACTTCCACAGACATATCGGGAGTAACTGTTGCAGCCACTGGGGCATGAACGTGTGGAACTGCTGCTGAGTGCAAATTATAGCCACACTGTCCACAAAATGCAGCATCTGCCTGCACCGTTGCAGCACAACTGGGACAGTGAGTAGTTGCTGGTAACGGCGTGTAGCACGCTTCACACTGCACAGCGCCGTCAGGATTGGGATGATTGCAATTAGGGCAGACGATCATCGATTTTAGCCTTTGTTCAAGATCATCGTAAAATTAGGTACGACTGGCAAGCTCCAGGGGCAGCCTTAGTTTTCGATTGTAACAATTGTCCTGAGGGGACGCGGGGTAGGGGGCTGGGAGATGGGGAGACTTATAGTGAACTGACTTGTACTAAGTTTCGACTACGCGGAAATCGAGCGACTTGCACTGAGCGGCGTCGAAGTGAGTCGAGATTCAACTACCGCAAAGCCGAAGTATGGGGAAAGAATTTCACCCCACCACCCCACCCCTCCCAATGCCCAATGCCCACTTGCCCTGACTTGTGCCGAGCAAACTTGTACTGAGTTTTGACTACGCGGAAATCGAGCGTTCGCGTAGCGTCTCCGTTAGGAGAAGTCGAGATTCAACTACCGCAAAGTCGAAGTAGCTGAGGTAGTGAAGTCAAAGGGATGCCCAATGCCCCTTCTTTCTTAAGTTTGGAGTTCCAACCCTGCTGCTGCATCTAGCAGCCACCAAAGTTTTCCTTGGGGCTGAATTAGACGCGATGGGTAAGCGAAGTCATCGGCGATGGGCGCAAAAACTTGCGCCAAAGCTGGTCTTTTGTTAGCACCAGCAACCAGAAAAATCACGCTGCGAGCAGAGTTGATGAAGGGGTATGTGAAACTTATCCGGGGGTTTCCGTCTTTGTTACCCACAGTAATCAGGCGATCGCGTACTTTCAGAGCCTCTGTGTGAGGAAACAAAGATGCGGTATGTGCATCATCACCCATTCCTAGTAATATTACATCCAAAACTGGAAATTCGACCCCAGGAGAATTGAAAAATTCTTTGAGATGCTGTTCATACTTAGCAGCAGCCAGTTCTGGATTAGCTTCTAAAGTTGGTACGGGGTGAATGTTAGCCGCTGGGATATCAACATGATTTAGCCATGCACGACGCGTCATCAATTCATTGCTATCGGGATGATCCGATGGTACGTAACGTTCATCCCCCCAGAATACATGAATTTTATCCCAAGGCAATTTTTGATTAGCAATCGCTTCGTATAACGGCTTAGGTGTACTACCGCCAGATAAGGCAATGGTAAATTGCCCCCGCTGCTCAATGGCAGTTTCTAACTTCGACAAAATTAATTCTAGCGCTCGTGCAACCAGCGCTGGCTGATCCGGTAGAATTTCAACCGTTTTGTTCATAGCTTCATCATGATATTGCTGGCTTCCAGCAATACAATACCGAACTTATTACAATCTCCCTTTTTAACTTTTGAAATATTTAACATCATGGATTAAGTAGCTTAAATAAATGTGGAAGCACTTTATCACCTTCAAAGGTAAGTTGTCAGTAGTCAGTCGTACTAACTACTAGTAGTCTGCTAACCCAAAATTGTTGGATGGTGGGGAAAACTAGGTAAAAAGACAAAGTGAAAGACATTAAAAAGCTTTCCCCTTTTCCCTTTAATCTTTAAAGAGCAAAAGTTCACTAATGCGAACTACTAACTACTATCATGATTATTTTTGTTTACACCCAGTTATTTCATACTTTGTTGATTGACAGTAGATAGAATAATTTTCTTAAAAATTAACAAAAATTTATAAAAATAATTAATTACTTCCTTTTGAGTCGTAAGGGGCGCAGTTATTGCGCCCCTACTAAATATTTTGAATAGCGACAATGATATATTACAAATCACCTACAAATAGATCTTTCCAGTTGGCGATCGCTTCGCGTTGGGCGATTAACAACTCCTGAATTCCTTTTTGGGCAACATCTAGCAGCTGATTCAACTGACTACGGCTAAAACTGCCTTCTTCGCCTGTTCCTTGCACTTCAATGATTCCTAGATCTTGATTCATCACCACATTAAAATCTACTGTTGCAGCCACATCTTCGATATAATTCATATCTAAAAATGGCTCTCCCTCCAGTAATCCTACGGAAACTGCTGCGACCTGTCCACACAAAGGCGATCGCTCCAACCTCCCCTGCTGCAACAATTTAGAAATGGCATGAGCCAAGGCGACAAAAGAACCTGTAATCGCTGTTGTCCTAGTTCCAGCGTCAGCTTGCAACACATCAGCATCAACAGTCAGCGTGTGTTCTCCCAGTGCTTCAAAATCTATGGCTGCGCGTAAGCTACGTCCGATTAAACGTTGGATTTCTTGCGTCCGTCCAGATAACTTCAATAATTCCCTTTCTTGCCGTTGTTGTGTAGCAGATGGCAACATTCGATATTCAGCAGTTAGCCATCCCTTACCACTTCCTTCCAGAAATCTGGGAACTCCCTTAGTTACGCTCACGGTACAAAGTACCTGAGTA
Source organism: Nostoc sp. C117 (assembly GCF_043099735.1). Taxonomy (NCBI): domain Bacteria; kingdom Bacillati; phylum Cyanobacteriota; class Cyanophyceae; order Nostocales; family Nostocaceae; genus Nostoc; species Nostoc sp. C117. The sequence goes on along the minus strand of NZ_CP170991.1, from coordinate 5,782,240 downwards.
TCACCGCATCTTGCAAGAACAGAACCAGGAGCAAAGCGGGTGAAACTGGGGTAAAAGCTGATGGGACGTAGTTCGTAAGGAAGACGGCCGTCGGGACGCTGCCAAGCCATTGGAGTTACCTCAAGATTACATAGAATACTGCCTTAAGGTTACCTTAGTGGAGTATTGGGCATTAAGAGTGCTGTTAGCGGTAGCGGGGCGTTTAGCCCGTGCTGAGTTCAGAGTTCTCAGTCAACTTTGACTCCCCACTCCTAACTCCTAACTCTCCGCTCCCTACTCAGCACTCTTCTAAGGAACTGAAAGCAGAGTCAAAATATTTTGCAGCACTATCTCTGGTGATTGGTCGCCGTTGATGGTTAATAGACGGCGGCGGCGATCGTAGTATTCTAGGATCGGGATGGTGCGATCGTAAAATACTTCTACACGACGCTGTACGATTTCTGGTTGGTCATCTGGTAGCGATCGCCCGAGCGATCGACTAACCATCACTGCTTCTGGAACTTGTAGATAAATCGCCCAATCTAGCTTTTGCCCTAAATCATCCAAGAAAAAATCTAATTCTTCAGCTTGAAAGGCAGTACGGGGATAACCCTCCAACACCCAATCACAGTTAATATCTGGTTGTCTAAGGCGAATTCGGATCAATTCAACGATCATTTCGTCTGGGACTAATTCGCCTTTTTCTACGTATGTCCCTGCGTGGTAGCCTAATTCACTCAGGCTAGCGTAAACAGAAAGATAACTCCGGGGATCGGCTGGCGACCATTGGAATTGCGGCAGCGACTTGTCACCAGATATGGCTTCCCGTAAAATCTCACCTGTAGAAATCAGAGGAATATCAAAGTATCTGCAAAGCCTTTCTGCTTGAGTGCTTTTACCCGATCCTGAACCTCCCAGAATCACTAATCTCACAACAATTCACTCCTCATCCTGTCAAATTCACTACTTTCTAAATCTGTTTTGCCCAAACAACCGAAAAATCTAACATTTACTGACTTTCAGGCGCTACTTCCAGCTTTTTTAAGTGATTGTAACTGTAACTTAGGTGTTCTTATTTTTACCACTACTTTCAGAGAAAAAACGAAAATTCAAATCAAAATAACCCTTGACTTCAGCACAAGGTAGTGTTTGACTAAGAATGCAATTTGCCAAATCCACTACACCTGTGAAAACAGATTGATTATACAGGGAGATTTGTAATCGCCAACCAAAGTAAAAATCTGTAATTTATTGTAACTTTTTTAACTTTAGTCTATGATTGCCCAACTAGAAACACCAAGTATAAATTCAACGCTTACCTTACCATATCCAGTAGAAGGACTAGTGCAAGTTTTCACTAGCGCTCATCGTAGCTTTTTTACGACTGTTATAGCTCAATCACTGAGAATTGCCGGACAAGGAACGCCAGTGTTAATAGTACAGTTTCTTAAAGGAGGTATTCGTCAAGGACAGGATCGACCCATACAACTAGGACAAAATTTAGATTGGATTCGCTGTGATTTACCTCGTTGTATTGATACACCACATTTAGACGATTCAGAAAACCAAGCCTTACAAAAGCTGTGGCAGTATACACAAAAGGTAGTAAATGAGAGTAAGTATTCTCTCGTGGTTTTAGATGAATTAAGTTTAGCGATTAACTTTGGTTTAATTCCGGAAACGGAAGTTTTAGCCTTTCTGGCAAAACGCCCTCCCCAAGTCGATATCATTCTCACAGGGCCAGAGATGCCGAAATCTCTCTTGGATGTAGCAGATCAAATTACAGAAATCCGTCGCAGTCATCGACCCTAAACAAAATACTCAGTTCGTGCTAGTATATCGAGTCTGTTTAAATTAACATTAGTAGCGAACTTGTGATTAAGAACGATATCTGGATTACTGAAATGGCTCAAAAGGGTATGATTTTACCATTTGAGGCAACTTTAATCCGTCAACTTGAGAAATTACCTGTAATTTCATATGGTCTTAGCAGCTTTGGCTATGACATCAGACTATCACCAGATGATTTCCGCATTTTTAGGCATATTCCAGGCACTGTAGTAGACCCTAAGAATTTTAATCCTGAAAACTTGGAGCAAACAGAACTCCATACTGATGTTAATGGCAAATACTTCATCCTCCCTGCCCACTCCTATGGGCTTGGAGTCGCCCTTGAAAGGCTGGAAATACCAGATAATATTACAGTAATTTGTATAGGTAAGAGTACTTATGCTCGTTGCGGAATAATTGCAAATGTAACTCCAGCCGAAGCTGCTTGGCGCGGTTACTTGACACTAGAACTATCCAACGCTTCTAGTGCTGATTGCCGCATTTATGCTAGTGAAGGAATAGTACAGTTGATGTTTTTAGAGGGAGAACCATGTGCTGTAAATTATGAAGCACGCCAGGGTAAGTATCAAGACCAACTAAAGGGCGTGACTCTGGCTAGGGTTTAAACTTCAAAAGAATTATTTAGTTTTCTCTCTGCTTTCTTTGGGAAGTGTCTGTACTTCCTGTTGACCGAAAGGCTGCACAATTTGAACTATTGTTAAAACTATAGTTGCAATAGTTAAGATGATAGTAAAGTACGTCTGATTTATCTCAATAAAATCTCTAACTTTAGTTAATAAATCCTTTCTAGAGTTTCCAGCAATTTTTTTAGCGTCTTTTGTATAAGGAATAACTCCTTCCCTGACATCAAGTACATAGAGCGTACAAAAATCTTGTCCTTTCTTAAGCTGAACTGTTCTTTTGCCTAAATTGAAAACTGTGATAGAAAGTTTTCCTTCATATCCAGGGTCTATCTTTGATGAGGTGTTAGATAACCCATCTTGCAGAAGAGATACTTTTGGAACTACATGGCCAAATCTAGATTTGGGAAATTGAACTGATTCAACTGTCTCAATAATGACGGCAGAACCTGGTTGAAGAGATATTGTGCCATTCTCCAAAAGATCAGTTTTACCGGAGTCTCTATGATCTCTGTATTCATCACCAACTCTTAAATCATAGCTGGCATTGCTAGATTTCGTATTATGAATTTGTTTGATATTGAGATTCTGTATAAAAATTACATCTCCTTCAAGACCACCAGCTTTCTCGTACTCTTCTCTAGTCTCTACGACTGTTCTATTAGTACCATCCAATATAAATGGGATAACACTCATTGTTTTGCTAATTATGAAATAGCGTAATTTATTATACTCTATATCATTCACTATATACACAATTCTTGAAGGTGCTAACCTGGTTTTAACTTTGCTTTTCATACCATTAGGCGATCGCCCTAAATCAAACCGATTAAATCAAAGAGAGATCGCTTTATTCTACAAAACATCCTGTAAGTCTTGAATTGTATCTGCTACAACAATCCTGCGTAAAATCTCTTTCAATTGCTCTAAATCAGAAATTGGCGAAATTAGCGACATCAACTCCAAACCATCGCTACCAAATTTCGCCTCTAAACTTGTTTCGATGCTAAAGATTATTCCACGTACTTGTCCTTGTGCTTCTCCTAGTGCTTGTCCCCGTGCTTCTCCCCGTGCTTCTCCCTCACGTAAAATTTCTTGATACCAAGGTGACTCTCTTAAGACTGTCATATCCCACCTCATGATTTCTTGAACTAAAGCACTTTCTAATACAAAGGTTGCAAAAAATGCCAGAACTGTCTCAAGTTGATTTAATTGCTCATCAGCACGTAGCATTCGCAATGCTTCCCTAATTGTAGACTCGTTTTCTCCGCCTTTGAGAATTGGTACAAAGGGAAGCAGTGAGGGTAACGACATCTCAAAAGCAATATTTACGTCAACTTCCCAAAGATTGATGACGCGGTAATCTTGAATTGCCCTTAACCCGATAAAATTTGATGCAAAACTTGTAGGTATTTCACTGTTGCTGATTTTGAGAATGTTAATCAGTACAGGGTAAGTTGGTAGTTTATATTTCTCTTCTGCAAGAGCAGTATATGCACGCATCCGACGCGGTACTTCTGGTGTGTGACGTAATTGCAACTCATTGAGGATGAGAAATTTTCCGTATTGGGGACTTTCAGCCTGAATAACAACATCGCTTTGTCGGCTAATCCATTGGAATTCTGTATTTAAGATTTCGCCTGTTACAATGTCGGGAATTCCTGTCACCCATCTTGCCCAATTATTTGGTGCAAGGCTAATTAATTTTTTAGTGCTAATATCGGTAGCTTTGTTCATAAAAATATAGAGGCGATCGCCCTACATCAAACCCAATAGATCCGAGGATAGTTTTTTCTTTCCATAGGAGTTTAAATAAGATGAGAAAGAAATTAAGGTGCTAACCTTGCTCTACCTAAACGCTGCTTTTCATACCATTGGGCGATCGCTGGTGCCCAATCCGCAAAATGAGGCCACATCATTTCACACAACTTTTGAATTTCCAGTTGAGCATCTTTCTTATTTCTCAGGTCACAAAAATGCAAGAAAGACCTTAAATTGAAACTAACTACAAAATGCTGACGATAGTCAAAAGGTACTTTACCTCTGGCGTGTTCTTCAGACATTCCACCTTCAAAATCGGCTTTATATCGTTTAGCCGCTTCTAAACACCATTCCAAATCTGCTGCTCGTTGCTCTGGCGAATAGTGGTATTTTTTACCTTGTCTATCTGTGTAATAACCAACAGGACGCAGATAGAAAACATCTTCTATATCTTTCTTACCTGCTACTACATCAATAAATTGGTTACCTGTGTATCTAAATGATTGCACATCAAATGATACAGAAACTCTATGAGTACGTGCTTGCTGCATAACACTGTGGGGAAAGTAGCCACAGTTAAAAACAATCTGGGGATGCTCTAGAGGTCCATAATGTCCTCTTTCTCCCGCCAAAAGTCGCTTGACAATAACTTCGCCGCATTGTGATTCCGAAGGCCATAAATGGCGCTCGTCAAACACGAACCCATCGGTATAGTCCTGGTGCATCGCGGCGTAAATTACTTGCTGTGGGTTTGGTGTTTTGGCAATAACCTCTACTCGAAATCGATGCATTAGCTTTTGGGGAATGGATTTGTGACTGAGATTGCTGACGAAGAAGGAGCAGAGCCTGTTCGTTAAGCATGGCTTTGAACTCGATCCATCATATCTCTGCCTTGGACAGATTCAGATACTTTACAAATATTAATGGTTCTGTTACATTTATTTACATAAGAAAAAACAAAGGAAAATCACATGCGTACAACCACCGCTATCATTGACGACCAAGGTAAACTGAACAACTTTGCGATCGAGCCAAAAGTTTATGTAGACGAGCAAGGCGATCGCACTGGATTCACACCTTATGCAGAATTGATTAACGGTCGTTTAGCAATGACTGGTTTTGTTTCTCTCATAGCATTAGAAGTATTCACAGGACACGGGATCGTTGGCCTTTTGACAAGTCTGTAATCATTGATTTGGGTGGGGCTGTTTTAAAAAGACGGTATCCTGATTAATGAGTAGAAATGCGAGGCTTGTCAGAAAACAATTGCCAGCAATGATTAGGGTAAAAAGACAGCCTCTAAAAGTGACGAAATTCAGGGGATATTCTAGGAATATGCAAACGTCTACCGTAAATGACGGCGTATTTTTCACACAAGCACGCGAACTGTTTGAGGAAATGGTAGATTAGTTAACGGCAGTTGCTTTAAACGGGTTTAATGAAACATACCCCTTCAAATCCCCTTAAATCCCATACCAGTTTCTACCTGTTGTTCTGTTTGCATAGAATTCACCTTGCGAGACTCAAATGTGCTATGAGCCTTACGCATAATGCCAAGGTGGCTCAGGAATACGCCTACTAAAATCAAGCTACCGCCGATATATTGAGCTAGAGTAGGAGCCTCACCCAAAATTAAAAAAGCTGCGAGAATACCTGCAATTGGGCTAAACGATCCGACTAAGGAAGCCATAGATACGGTAGAAGTTTTCAAGCCTTTGATCCAGAATGACTGACCTAAGACTACAATCAACCCACCATAGAGAAACATCCATTGCCACAGAAATGGTGAGAGTACATCAGCAAAATGATCCTTGCCATAGAGTCCCAAGGCAATAAAGAAAAAGATTACGGTTCCTAGTGCAGTGCGAAAAATACTATAAATTCCTAAAGGGATTTGGGAAAGGTATTTCTTGCCGATAATTGTAGAAACGGCTATGGCTATAGATGCTGCTGCTGCCAAAAGTTCTCCTATACCTAAAACCAAACCTCCCATATTCATCATCGCTTCCTGTGGGGGTTGCAGGATAATAGTTAGGATAACGCCAACAGATGCTGCGATCGCTCCGGCGATTTCCCAAATATGTACCCGTTCCCTCAACAACCAGACTGATAAAGCCATAGTTAGCGGTGGTTCTAAGCGTCCAACCAAAATGATATTGTTCACTCCTGTCAGTGCCAGCGCTTGGAAAATTAGGCCAGGGGCTAGCGCTCCTGATAAAATTGCTACTGCTGTCAGACTAACCCAATCCTTTTTTGAAATCTTCTTTAAAGTCGCTTTGTTCCATTGTCGCCCATAGATTAGGATCAGAAGTATTAAGGCACACAGGTTTCCCACAAACAAAACATTACACAAAGAAATCGGATTGCGATGCCCTATGATATGTTGGCTACCAATCTCTGTAAGCTTGCGAGTGATGGCACTAGATGCTCCAAAAATTAGCATTGCTAGCCAGAGATATGTTTGTCCCGAAATTTTTCTATGGATTAGGCGAGGTAGTCTTCTGGATCTAGTCACAATAACGTCACCGCGATCGAATCATTGCTAATTATATGAAGTTGCTCTATTCGAGTTCCGAATGAGGTTTTGCAAAAAAAATACTTAAATTATTCTGTGACTTAAGGCTACCATCATTCCCTGAAAAAATGCTGAGAATTAACTAAGTTTTGTTCAGGGATAAATTCATGAAAATAGTGGGTTAGTTTCAGTTCAGCTTCAGTCCCAAGTGCGATGCTTTGGATGTTCGGGATGAAGCAAACATGAGGAGTAACAAATGAAACTCGCACCCATACTTACAAGTCTCGCCTTGGTTGGTTTTTTCACTGTTTGGGACGCACCGTTAAAAGCGATTAATCCGTCATTAGTTCAAGCATCAGCGGCTGAAGAAATCCCCATAGCAAAAAAACTAGAGTTGCTCACTAAGAGTAAAGGTCAATTTGGTAGTGGCGATTTACTCCGTCGTTTCTTTTTTGGTGACCTCGAACCAATTGGTATCCAACCAGGTGGAGCAGGTCATGTAGTTAATCTTTACAATAAAGCTAATGATGTTACATTCTCTTACTGTTCAACTTATGATGTAATTGTCGCCCTTAAGAAAGGTAAGGTGGCTAAGTTTGAACCTAACGAAGTCAAGTAAGTTAACAAGCGATCGCCTGGACAAATTAAATCATTTATAGTTTTACTTAATCATTAGCGATCGACAATATCCCTGAATTAATTGATAATTCGGGGATATCTGGCTTTATATCCTAGACTAATTTTTTATATCGTCACGATATCTTGTGAATCTAAAAGCATATTTAAAAAGTTCTCTTTGTGGTAACAAAACATTTTATATCCTCGTAAATTTCCCTAAAAAAGGGTCAATTTAATTTTCCTTTACCTTCTTTTAAGAGAGTTGAGGGGGAGCAACAAGTACATAGATTAATCTTTTGTCACTTGACTACTCACTACTTTGTCAGATATTATATAATTTTTCATATTTTTTATTTTTTAACTAATTGCCTTTTTAATATCATCAATTAATTCATCAATCCTTGATTTAGTTGTATTCCAGGAACACATAAAGCGTACTCCTCCCACACCAATAAATGTATAAAATTGCCAATTATTTGCTTTTAAACGATGAATGACTTGTTCCGGCAATTTGGCGAATACAGCGTTGGCTTCTCTCGGAAACATCAAATCAATGCCTTCTATATTCAATAGCTGATTTTCTAAATATTCAGCACATTGGTTGGCATGTCGAGCATTTTTTAGCCAAGCACCAGTTTCCAATAAACCTAACCAAGGAGCAGAAATAAACCGCATTTTTGATGCTAGCTGACCTGCTTGCTTACACCGATAATCAAAATCCTCTGCTAGTGCTTTGTTGAAGAAAAGAATGGCTTCACCTAATGCCATACCATTCTTAGTACCACAAAAACACAACACATCCACGCCAGTTTTCCAAGTAATTTCAGCAGGAGTTTTATTCATAGCGGCAACTGCATTTGCAAAGCGAGCGCCATCCATGTGAATCTTTAAGTTATACTTATTTGCAACTTCTTTAATTTTTAGAAGTTCTTCAATAGAATATAAAGTTCCTAATTCAGTTGATTGTGTGATGCTAATAACTTTAGGTTTAGGATAATGAATGTCAGTACGCTTGGTAACAATTGCCTCTATAGCCTCTGATGTTAACTTACCATTTTTACCTTGAGCAAGTAATAGTTTAGATCCATTAGAGGCAAATTCAGGTGCGCCGCATTCATCTGTTTCGATATGAGATGTCTCATGACAAATGACGCTATGATATGACTGACAAAGTGCAGCTAAAGATAAAGAATTTGCTGCTGTACCATTAAAGGCAAAAAAGACTTCACAATCAATTTCAAAGAGTTCGCGAAAATAATCTGCGGCTTTTTGAGTCCATTCATCATTTCCATAGGCGGGAACGCTACCTTGATTTGCCCTAATCATGTATTCAAGCGCTTCTGGACAAATACCAGAGGAATTATCACTCGCAAACTGTTCTGACTGGCTAGTCATAATTTATAATTTGATCTTTATCAGTTCTAATATTAGTGAATAATTTTGCTAGTTGCCAACTCAAGATTGATGTCCATAGGAAGCAGAAGTCTTATTTTCCATCACATCAATTACTCTAATATATTCAATTAATAGTACAGGACGATGTAAAGAAACTGCCTATTGCAAATTAACGAAACCCTTACGCTGGATTCATTTTTAATTTTTAATTTACGTTGGTACTATGGTGTCTCGGTCAACTTGACGTTGGGATATTTTCTGATGTTAAGATCTTAACTAAATGTTGTGCTAGAAAAGTAAAGTTTGCCAATTAAAATGCGAATTGTCTACTTATAATATACTAGACAATATCCTACCAATAACTATGACATAACTATCGGGCATATTTGTCCTTTGTCTTTCGTCCTTTGTTAAAAACCAATACTTCGACTTACCTCGGCTCCGCGGTAGTTGAGCGTAGTCCAAACTCAGTACGAGTCGCTCAGTACAAGTGACTAATGACTAGTGATTAATAACTAATGACTGAACCATTGATTGAACTCAAAAGTGTTTCTAAGTCCTTTGGTAGCCATAAAGTTCTAGATAATGTAGACTTGACAATTTACCAAGGAGAAGCGCTAGGAATTATTGGCCCATCGGGGACTGGTAAATCAACGATTTTAAGGGTAATAGCGGGGTTACTGGCTCCTGATGAAGGAGAAATTTATGTTCAAGGAGTGCTACGACAAGGTTTGATTGAGGATGGCGGCCAGCAGGTTGGGATTGGTATGGTGTTTCAACAAGCGGCATTATTTGATTCGCTGACGGTGGAGGAAAATGTAGGATTTTTACTATATCAAAATTCCAAGCTATCGCGATCGCGCATTCAAGATCTGGTAAATGAAAAATTGGAGATGGTCGGATTATCAGGAATAGGCGACCTTTACCCAGCAGAACTTTCCGGGGGAATGCGAAAACGAGTAAGTTTTGCCCGTGCGATTATGGCTAACCCCGATAATCCTACAGAAGGTGCAGAAGTTTTACTGTACGATGAACCAACAGCCGGACTCGATCCCATTGCTTCAACAGTAATAGAAGATTTAATCCGTTCTTTGCAATGTACGCATGGAGTCTGTAGTACTTATGCTGTTGTTACCCACCAAGAAAGTACTATACGCCGTACAACTGATAGACTTATATTTTTATATGAAGGTAGAGTACAGTGGCAGGGTACAGTTAGTGAAATATACAGTACAGAACATCCGTTGATCAAACAATTTATTAGTGGAAGTGTCAAAGGACCGATTCACGTCGTCGGTTAGCAAGTTAGGAGTGAGGAATTAAGAGTGAAAAGTTAAATTTAACTCATAACTTCTAACTCATAACTTCTAATTACTAACTCATAACTAATTATTGGGTGGAGGAAAAAATGCGACGTTTAATAACAAGCGGTTTCGCGTCTGGACGAACATTTAGAGAAGGCTCTGTGGGTTTATTACTTCTGCTAGGACTAGGAGTATTTGCAATACTCTTCCTGTGGTTAAATAGATTCACTGCTACTCGTGGTTCATACAAAGCTATTGTCGAATTTGCTAACGCTGGAGGAATGGAAAAAGGAACTCCAGTTCGCTATCGTGGCGTTAAAGTAGGACATATTTCCCAGGTTAGACCCGGAGGAAATGCCGTTGATGTAGAGATTGAAATTGGCAAAACAGACCTGATTATTCCTAGTAATGTAGCAATAGAGGCTAATCAGAGTGGACTAATTAGTGAAAGTATTATCGATATTACACCAAAAGCAGCGCTTCCTACTGGAATGGCGATCGCTAAACCTCTAGATAAAAATTGTGATTCGAGCCTGATAATTTGTAATGGCTCTCGGCTAAAAGGTCAAATTGGTATCAGTGTTGATGAATTAATTCGCAGTTCAACAGAGCTAGCCGGTGCATATAATAATCCAAAATTTTATAAAAATGTCAATGGAGTTTTGGAAGCAACTACAGTCGCAGCATCTAGTTTTACAGACTTAAGTCAAGATCTCAAAGGTTTGACTAAAAGCTTGCGACAACAACTAAATACATTTTCAGCCACTGCTAATTCTGTACAGCGAGCAACCAATCAACTTAATGTATCCACTACTCAAACAGTAAATCAATTCGGTGCAACTGCACTTCAAGCGAATCGATTGCTGAAGAACCTAGATAACTTGGTAACAACAAATCGTTCTTCATTGGTTGGTGCGCTGAACAATATTACTGAAACCAGCAACCAATTACGTGTTACAGTTAGCAGCCTATCACCCGCTGTAAATCGATTGACTCAAGGAGAATTATTAAACAATTTAGAAGCTCTCTCCAACAATGCAGCACAAGCTTCAGCTAATTTACGTGATGCTTCTAAAACCTTAAACGATCCAAAAAATATCGTCGTATTGCAACAAACCTTAGATTCAGCACGCGTAACATTTGAAAATACCCAAAAAATTACATCTGATTTGGATGAATTGACAGGCGATCCTACTTTCCGACAAAATCTCCGGCGACTAGTGAATGGTTTAAGTAGTTTAGTATCTTCGACACAACAGATGCAGCAACAAGTGCAGATTGCCACTACTCTAGATTCGGTAAAAGCTGCTGTGAGTAAACCAAATAATGTAATTTCTGCGCCAGTATTAATTCAAAAAGAGATATCTGATAGTGAACCGTTTTTAAAATTGCGATCGCCAGACACTCAATCTGAGACAAATCCTGGTATTTATGCAATTAATTCACCTCCTAGTTCTCAGAATACCATCACGAAACCTCAACCAATTCCTAGTTCATCTATCCCTAACTTATCCCAAGAAAACCTCTTAAAACAGTTGCGGGAGTATGGTAAGCAACGTGAGGAACTCAAAACGGAAAAATAGTCTTCGTGATTAATGATTAGTTATTCATCATTCATAAAGAACATAAGGACAATCATTGTGATATTGATTCTTCTGTCAACAATTCTGATGATGTTTCACCATCAGCTATATTCTCAGAGTCATCAAGTTTAGAAAAACCATCTGCTGCATCTTTGATAAAACCAGCTATAGGTACTGCGACTAGCAAACCTAAGACTCCAGCGACATTGGTTCCTATAAGCAAAGCAATTAACACCCATATGGGTCTAATACCAGTCAATTTACCTAAAAGACGTGGTGCGATCGCCTGATCGATTAACTGGTCAATTACAACAGCTACTGTCAAAACTTTCACCGCCAGCCAAAAGTTATGTGAGGCTAGGATTAAAGTGATTACAACAAGACTAAGCACATCACCAAAGGGAATTAAGCTCAAAAGCCCAACGCCTAAACCAAAGAGTAAGGCAAACTGGACTTGGAAAACTAAAAACAATAATGTTTCTGAAACTCCCATCAGCAAAGCCAAAGTTCCCTGACCAATCAAGTAATTTTGGAAATTTTGCTGAATTGACTGGCTCACTTTCTTAGGAAAAATCCCAGGTAATTTATTAAATAATCCTTCCAAAACTCTCGGACCATCTAACAATAGATAAAAAGCCAGCACTACTATAATTAGCGCCTCCGATATACTATCAATCGTATCAAGAATAATACTTAAAAGTTTGTCTGAAAGAAACTCAAACTCATTTGGTAATTGGTCAGTAATTCGTATTAGTACTTTGCTAAAATTTACATTTAATTTATGTTTAAAAAACCAATCATTTAAAACATTCAGTTTTTCTTCGCTAGAATCAATCCATTGCGGAAGAACTTTAACCATCTCATGAAATTGCTCTACAATAATAGGCACTAAAGTGATACCCAGAGCAACGAAACTTACTAATGCTAATATAAAAACTAATCCTACTGCATAGTTGCGTTTAACTCCTCGCTGCTGGAGAATTGAAACAGGGTAGTTTAAAATGAATGCTAGCAAAGTAGCTAATAAAAGAATTGTTACCACAGGTTGCAAATTTTGTAAAAGCTGAAATGCTAGCCAAGCATTGAGAAACACTAAAGGAAATAGCAGCGTCAAAATTAACCATTTTAGTAGTTGATTTAGCGAAAAATTCATAATCAATAATTTTGAAAAAACGAAGTTTTTTTATGCATTAATCCAGTGCCAAGTTTCCTTTTCACGCATCAATTTTTAGTTAGGAAATATTGTGGATCTGACACAGATAAATAAAAGCGAGGTAATATTTAGAGTGTTAAGGTAGTAATGGAGTGCTAATTTTCAGTAAAAGCTAAAAACTGCTCATCATTTATTCTTCCTGCTTGATAGAGGGTATTAGTGATTTCCGAAATAGTTAAAACCGCATGACCGTGATAACCATTTTGTTGTAATCTGTCTTTCACACCTTGTTCATGGTCGATAAATACCACAATATCATTAACCTTTAATCCTGCTGATTCCAATTTTTCTGCTCCTTCCATTACACTTTTACCACTGATGAGAATATCATCAACTACTACAATAGTTTCACCAGGATGAAAATTGCCCTCAATTACTCTTCTAGTTCCGTGGGCTTTTACCTCTTTGCGAGGGAAAATCATCGGACAATTTAGGCGCAAGGCTAAACCAGTCGCAGTAGGCAAAGAACCATAGGGAATACCTGCTAACCTATCAAAATTAAGATTCTTCAATATTTCCTCATAAGAAGTGAGAACTTGATTAAAAACTTGGGGATTGGAAATAATTTTGCGTAAATCAATGTAATAAGGAAATATCGCTCCTGATGCTTGGACAAAGTTGCCAAACATAATGCACTCAATGTCATAAAGTTGTAAAATCAAATCTTGCTGAGGATGTTTATTTAGCAAACAAACATCAGGAAACCATACAGAACAAGTAGAATTTTCATGAAAAATTTCAGTTTTTAATTGATTAATTTCTGCACGTAAAGACTGAATTTGCTCAGATAATTGTGGGTTCCCTAACATATCTTGAGGAACAGGAATCAGCAAACCATCACCATTATTATTCAAACCTGATTCTAAAATTTGCTTGAGGTTTGCTCCCTCCGCCCAGATGCTACGAGCCATAATAATTCTTTCCGGAGCAACTGCTCGAATCAGGGCTAAAACTTCAGAATTTGTAGTTCCCACTTCCAAACACAATTGTTCTGGAGTTCCCCAATTTTTTGATTCTTTTACTACCTGCAAATAAAGAGGTGATTCTTTTGTTGGATACTGCTGTAAAGCTTCTGCTCCAGGATTAGAAGTACAGCATAAAATAAACACAGCTTTATCAGGATAGACCAGAAAAGGTACTACGTGATCTTGTCCTGTATAAGGACTGAGAGTGATTGCATCGACTTGCCATTCTGTAAACACGGTACGAGCAAAGATGGTACTCGTATTTAAGTCGCTGTGTTTGGCATCTAAAATAATTGGAATGTGGCTTGGAATAGCTGCTAAAGTTTTGTGGAGTAGTTTTAAACCTGGAATACCTAGCGCTTCGTAAAAGCCAAACGTCGGTTTATAAGCACAAACGAAATCAGAAGTTTCAGCAATAATAAATTCTAACCATTTCCACAAACCAGCAATGATATCTTCAGATTCATAGCGACCAGGCATCATTTCTGGGTTAGGATCGAGTCCTACAAATAGTAAGCTTTGATTTTGTAAAATATTTCGATTCAACTTATCAAAAAAGTTCATATTTTTTATTTTAACAAGGATAAGTATTTATATATTACCCCTCTTCTGTGACTATAACTTACTGGCAAATAACTACTGACCCGAAACCATACCAGAAATTCTACTTCTTTGGCGATCGCAAATCTTTAAGGTAATCTCAAGAAAACTCTATTGAATTTGTATCGATTAAGAACCTGGGTAGAATATCGTTTCCGATAGTGTAAACAGGAACTAAGTTGGACAATATTGAGAGATGGTGAGAAATTATTTTTTGTGTTTACACAATGATTAGTTCCAATTCTCCAGCCTTGTTAGGCTTAAATATATCTCGTTAAATTCAAACTCAGGTACAAGAAAATAGTTCTGTTGATTTTTATAATCATCAACAATGGAACCATGAATGCGGATAGAAGAATACTTTAATTAATCTGCGTCTCATTGCTCAACCACTCTTACTATTTTGGTTGATTTATCTTGGATACATATTTTCCTAAATTCTAATTTCTTACTGGGATTCAATTAATTAGTGAAATTAATCAATTTAAACTCTGTTATGCTTCTGGATAATTTCACTTAGTTACTACTTGCTCACTCCCAAAAGTGACAGAAGAAAGGTAAACACAAAAAAAATCTGAGATCCTCTTCGGTAAAACTCTTTATTCCAACCAAGGAAGAAAGCATAGAGTCAATCTAAAATTCTAAAATCCAAAATTGTTTTAGGGGATGAATACAGTTGTTTGACCGGGGTAGAGTACCTCAATCACACCTGCCCACGCACACATCAATTTAGATGTATTATTCAGCGCTGGCATGTTAGCAATCAGAACAGTAGGCGAACCAGGTGCCCACGGGGCAGGGATCACGGGTATACAAGGCATAGGTGTCAACACACCAGAAGCTGCTGCTGTGGCGGATGCAACTGTTGGATTGGCTAAAGACGAACACATACCAAAAGGCATAATATTCACCATTGGTTTGTTATCCATAATGTTTGCATCTGGCGTAACGGTTGATACCCGATTGACAGGCAGAACTACCAACGAACTTGGTGTAACACCAAAGCTACACTTGAGCGTTGCGCCCGAACATACTTGCAGAGCCATAATTTATCCCCTCCACAAATCAAGATACAATTCCTGAATACTGTAGCGTAGCACTCATCAGGTTGTATTGCACAAACTGATGAATAAAAACTTAGCAATTTAATTTACATCATTTAGGGTAAACAAAGAATGATGTAATTTTTTATGCGATCGCAATTTCTTGGCAGCAATCAAGAAAAGACCTTTGGAAAACTGCCAATAGATTGTTACGTGAACCCTTAATGGCTAGCCGTTTAAGCCCTGAACTGTTCAAATCTTTGCAATTTTGCAAACTGTCAATAGGCTTTGAGATGCGCTTACCCTGCTTATTAATCTTCTGTTTGCAATAACCAGAAGCCGCTGTAAGTCATTCCAGAATCATCGGGTTGCACTAACAAAAAATGTAATCCTTGGCTTTGCTGTTTGCGTTGTTGATAGGTTTGGGCTGCTGTTGTCACTTCTCGATCTTCAAAAGTGGCAACAATCCATCTATCTGCTAAACCTGCTTCTAATATTAAGCCATCTGGTGCGCCAGAAATGTAGTTTAACGCCACAGGACGCGCTTGCTGTAACCACCGTGCTAAGTGCATCGATCGCCTTCCACCATAAATTACCACACCAGGAATAGCCACTGTTGACGCCAAACCTAAATTGATGGGTTTGAGATATTCTGGCATGTGCAAAATGGGAATGGGGCGATCGCTAAATCTTGTTTCTACATCAACAGCAGGTAAAGTTGCAAAACGCCATTGTTCTCCCCAGAGGTTTTCAGGTAATGGCGCTGGGGGTGCTTTATCCACCACTGAGGGATATTGCTTTTCTTGTAACCACTGCTTCAATGCCAAAGTGCGGCGAGTCGGTTCGACATTAATACCTAAATTGCGTCCAGCCGCCTCAATTAAACTGAGAGACTGGGGACGAAACACCTGAATTACATCCGGGAATTTTTCCCCAACTGCTAGCTGAATTTGAGCAGTCACCCAATTAGAATTGGCTGCTGATTGAAGACAGGTAGCTTCATATTCAAAGCTGCGAGTTGCATCACAAATCAACAACTCCCAGAAAACTTGTTCAGATGCATCTGGTGATGGACGACGATAAAAATCAGCTTGCAAAATTTTCATGAGTCGGGAGTAGGATGAGGGAGACGCAATAAATCGCCGTTAAGAATAAGGATTGGTTATTGTAGAGACGGCGATTTATCGCGTCTTTTCGATTTAAAATTTTCATCAAAAAACCCTAACCAAACCGTATTGGGAGTGAGGGAGAAGAATTAATAACCAATGCCCCATTCCCCACAATCAATTCAAACAGCCTGAATCCATTCTTTGACAGAATATTCAGTCCAGATGCCATTTTTCCAGTAGGGATCGTTTTCAATTAGTTCGCGCACAGTGGCTTCGTCTTCGGCTTCGTAAATCCCAAAAACTTTTGTGACATCTTTGGTAGGACCAATGGTAATCAGCACACCAGATTCTTTTTGTTTTGCTAATCCGTCTAAATGAGCTTGACGGTAGGGGGTGCGTTTTTCGAGAACGTCTTCGCAGTAAGTACCCCAAAGTACATATTTAGTCATAATTGCTTGTTACTTTTGCTGGTTAATAAAAAGGTTATGGCGGTTCCCAATTGCATGGAATACAGACTTAATACACACAAGTCTGAAATAGCTGATTAACCAAGGTTTTACCCCACCCTAACCCTCCCCTTATAAAGGGGAGAGAACTAGATATTTTTTTCCCCCCTTTCTAAGGGGGGATTAAGGGGGGGTAATTACTTCTAACTCCTCAAGTTCACGCCAAATTTTTCCACCAAGGCTTCGCGGACTTTATTATGTACTGGTTCCACTTCAGCCTCAGTCAAAGTCCGATCGCTAGCCCGATAAATTAGGCGGAATGCTAAACTCCGCTGGTCTTCGGGGACGTTTTCGCCACGATATTCATCAAACAATTCCACTGATTCGAGCAAATCTTTACCAGCTTTGGTAATTGCTTTTTCTAGTTCGACAACTGAGACTTTCACGGGTGCGAAAAAGGCGATATCCCGATCGCTTGCTGGATAGGTGGAATAAGGATGGAATGCGGGAATGAGAATTTCCTCTTGTTCTAGAGAAACTAAAAGCACATCTAGATCCAACTGGAAAACGTAAACTGATTCTGGTAAACCTTTTTCTCGCCGGATTTGGGGATGAATTTGCCCAAAAATACCGAGTCTGTTACCTCTTACCCACAGAGAAGCAGTGCGTCCTGGATGTAAACGTTCATCGCGGCGATCGGGTTGATATTCTACTTGCAAGCCAATTTGGCGAAAGACGCTTTCTAAAATGCCTTTGGCTTCAAACCAAGTCATGGATTGTTCCCGACCACCTTTTGACCATTTGCCAATAGTGCGATCGCCTCCCATAATCCCAGCTAGGACTTCGGCTTCTTGCAAACCGTCTTCTCCTTGCCAGAAAATTTGCCCAATTTCAAAGCCGTTGAGGGCACCATTACCCTGTTCTATATTATATTGAAAGGCGTCAATTAACCCAGATATCAAATCGGTTCGCAGGGCTGAATATTCTACAAATAATGGGTTTGTTAAGACTATTTCTCTCTGTTCTCCTGGTTTGACTAAAGAGTAATGGATTAATTCTGTCAAACCTTCTGCCCGCAGAAACCCTCGTAACTTGCGAATCAATTCCTGATCTAATGGCAGATAACCTGGTTCGGCTTTTTCTGGTAAAGTATCACAGAATTTGTTGTAGCCGTAGAGACGGGCAATTTCTTCTATGAGATCGATTTCCCGTTCTAAGTCACGATAACGATAGGGTGGTACAGAAACAGACCATGTGGGTTGAGGCGTATTATCTTGTCCTGGAACATCCCCGGAAGAAGTTAACTGACATCCTAATGCAGTCAGAATCCGCTCAACATCTTGTCCTTGGAGTTCTCCTGCGTCGTCTTCTAAATCGATTGGCCCTAATATTTGATTAACTCGGTCTAAACGCAATGCAATAGAACGACTCCAGGTAGATGGTTCGGGACGGGTATCGGCAATTTCTTGGTGTACAATAATTCCTTGACCCAATTCGCTAATTAATGACAAAGCGCGACGATTAGCTATTTCTAACTCAGCGCGGTTAACGCCTCGTTCGTATCTACCAGAAGCTTCACTTCTTAACCCTGCACTCCGAGAAGAACGGCGAATAGCAACGGAATCAAATAAGGCGGCTTCTAAAACTAAACTTTGAGTCCCCTCATGGACTTCAGTTTCTTCTCCACCCATAACTCCCGCCAATGCAACAGGTTTTTCGTTAGCGGTAATTAACAAATTTTGGGATGCTAAAGTGCGAGTTTGTCCATCCAGGGTTTTTAAAGATTCTCCCGCATTGGCGAAGCGGACGCCGATCGCTAAATTTTCACTACTTGCAACTGATTTTAGGCGATCGCCGTCAAAGGCGTGTAGTGGTTGTCCCCATTCCAACAGAACGTAGTTAGTAATATCCACCACATTATTGATCGGACGTACCCCAGCAGCCCGCAAACGCTGTTGCAACCATTCGGGAGACGAGGCAATTTTCACTTGTTCAATAACCGTGCCAATGTATGCAGGACAAGCCTGGGTATCGGCAATTTTTAAAGCTAAATTTCCGGTATCTTTGGTAATTGAGACTTCACCTGGTTGAGGAATGCTTAGTTTTCCACCAGTCAAAGCTGCTACTTCCCGTGCTACGCCTACCATACTCAAGGCATCAGCGCGATTAGCAGTTGCAGTGAGGTCTAAAATTACATCATCTAAACCCAACAACGGACGCACATCACTACCCAATGATAAATTTTCCTGGGTAAAAATATGAATTCCGTCTACATCGGTGGGCAAACCGAGTTCCTTTAAAGAACAAATCATGCCCTGAGATGCGACACCGCGCAGTTTTGCAGGTTTAATTTTTAAATCGATGTTGGGTAAGTAAGTACCCGTAGTTGCCACTGGCACATAGATATCTGCCTTCACATTGGCAGCACCACAGACAATATTTAAAGTCTCTTCTGCACCGATATCCACTTGGCAAACACTCAACTTATCGGCGTTGGGGTGGGGTTGACGCTCAAGCACTTTCCCGATCACAACGCCATTTGCCCAAGTGCGGCGGTCTTCAATCTCTTCTACCTCAAACCCAGCCATTGTCAGGGTTTCGGCTAATTCTTCGGGACTAAGTTTTATCTCTACTAGTTCGCGCAGCCAATTTAGAGAAATACGCATGGAATGTGCTGGTTTTAGGAATCGTCTTTTGCTCTCATTTTAAGGTGTCTACTAGCGAGCGATCGCTATTCACCCTGCAAGTCATAGCCTTTCACTTGAACAATCCTACTACGTTAGATTGGCAGAACCATCTTTGATGCTAATTTTGTCTTGGCGTTTTGGCTTCTGTCAATCAAGACTTACGCAAAAATAGCTAAAAATCTGAATTTATTTTCTATTCTGGTATAAAAAAATTGTATTACAGTTAGCAAGCAATCAAGCTTAAACCATGATTCAATTAAATACGGAAGACTCAAAAAGCATGGAATATCTACATTTGGAGATGTATGCAGATAGTTTTACCTAAGATATATAAAACTTTTCTGATAGTAGCCACTGTTACACTCATTACAGTATTGTCAGTTTCCGGGTTTGCTAAGACAAGACCTCAACACAATGTAATAATTTTCATTACCGATGGATTGCGGCCTAGTAAAGTTAATGCCCAGGAAACTCCTAATCTCAACGAAATTCGCCAGCAGGGCGTGAATTTTGTCAATAGCCATTCACTGTTTCCGACATTTACCACAGCTAATGCTTCTGCGATCGCTACTGGACATTATCTTGGTGACACTGGCGATTTCAGCAATACAATTAATGTCGGCTTTCCTGTCCAAAGTGCCAATAATAGCCCAGTTCCTTTTTTAGAAAATGACGCTGTTTTGGGAGAACTTAATCAACATTTTGATGGCAATTACTTAAATGAAGAAAGCTTATTAGATGCCGCACGTAAAGCCGGATTTAGTACTGCCGCGGTGGGAAAGATTGGGCCAGTCTTAATTCAAGATGTAACTCAACGTACTGGTAAACCCACAATCATAATTGATGATGCCACCGGTTCTCCAACAGGAATTCCTCTGAGTTCGGAAATCACTGAATTGTTAACCAAAAATAGTATTCCTTTAACATCTCCAACGCGAGGAGATAATGGCAAGTCTGGTAACAGCAAAGTATCAGGAACAAAAATAGCTAATATATTTCAACAACAATACTTTGTCGATGTCACAACAAAAGTGTTATTACCTCTATTCAAGCAACGGCAAAAACCTTTTGTGTTAATTTATTGGTCGCGCGATCCCGATGGAACTCAGCATAATCAAGGTGATAGTCTAAATACTCTCATTCCAGGGATTAATGGCCCCACTTCCCTCGCCGCTCGTCAAAATGTTGATAAAAATCTTGCCCAAATCCGTACTACTCTCAAACAGCTAAATTTAGAAGCTTCTACAAATATTTTTGTGACGGCCGATCACGGTTTTTCTACTATCAGTAAGGAGAGCAAAACCAGTTACTCAACAACACTTAGTTATTCAGATGTTCCAAAAGGATTTTTGCCACCTGGTTTTCTCGCTATTGATATTGCTCATGGTTTAAAATTGTCTTTATTCGATCCAGATAAACAAAATGCTGCTGTCGATCCAACTCAGGATCAGTTGTCTAAAAATGGGTTGATTGGTAAAGAACCCAATAAACCTGATGTGTTAGTGGCTGCTAATGGTGGTTCAGATTTGATTTATTTGCCTAATACCGCAAATCGCCAAGCACTTGCTAAACAAGTTGTAGATCTTCTCTTAAAAGAAGATTATGTTAGCGGTTTATTTGTAGATGATACATTAGGCTCTATTGCGGGAACTTTACCCTTAAGTGCGATCGGGCTTCATGGTAAATCTCATCTTCCTAGTCCAGCGATCGCAGTAAACTTTAGGACATTTGATACTGGCTGTGGCGAGCCAACTGCTTGCGGAGTGGAAGTTGCAGATTCTTCTTTGCAGCAAGGACAAGGGATGCATGGCTCTTTTAGCCGTGCTGATACTTACAATAATATGGCTGCGATCGGTCCTGACTTTAAGAAAGCTTTTGTAGACCGAGTACCAGTAAGTAATGCTGATGTGGCTATTACCTTGGCTGAGATTTTAAATTTGCAGATTCCCCATCAAGGAGAACTTATAGGTCGTGTTTTACATGAATCATTGGTGAGAAAAGCTAGAAAGATTTCTTTTAAATCTCATACTCTGACATCTCAACCAGCTAGTAATGGATTAAAAACAATCCTGAAGTATCAAACTGTTGGCTCAACTCGATATTTTGATGTTGCAGGTTTTCCTGGTCGTACACTCGGTTTAGCAAAATAGTCTTTGAATAATCAGTGCGGGAAAGACTTCAGCGTGAGCGCTACTTCGAGTAAGCTCAGTAAAACTCAGTCAAAGGCTACCCATTGCCCAAGAGTTTTACTTAGAGACTTCATATTTTCAGAAAAAAGTTAGGACTTATGCAAGTCACGCCGTCTACGACTTTCTCTCAAACCTCAATACTTGTCGGGTTTTGGGGAAAAGGGGAAGGTGGGGTCCCAAGAAGGGGATAAGGGACGGGGGAAAAGGGAAAGAAAAAACCTTTAACCTTTACCCTTTAACCTTTACCCCAAACCCAATTCCGAGTTAAAAATGCACAAAGCGAGCAGTATTGTCTCAGACCTAACCCCCAACCCCTTCCCTTGTAAAAAAGGGGAGCAAGAATCAAAGCCTCTCCCCGAAACGGAGAGAGGAATGGAAGTGGGGTTTCAAGAATAAGTCGCACATCGCGTCAAGTCACAAAAAATTAAAACTTTTAGTTTGTAGTAAGGTCTACCCTGCGGGAACGCTTCGCTAAAGTCCTCACTACAAACTAAAAATAATATGCCAGTTGCGTAAGTTCCTAAAGTCACTTATTTTTCCTGAAACGTCCAGACCCCTTCATCCCAATCTGATTCTGTTGGCGGTGATTGTAACCAATGCTGACAACGTAAAAGATGCAACATAGCAGCTTTATCCTGGTTGTCAGCTGCCAAAACTAGGGCAAATTCAGCTCTAGCACGGTTAAAATCGCGTTTGAGGTAATATTCGCGCCCTTTATAATAATGCTCAATCACTTCCAACTTTTGGCTTTCAATGGGTTGAGAACGCAAACCTAACAATTCATATATGGCTACTGGCTCATTTCTGCCTTTGACGCGAATGTAATCTAGTTCTCTAGCCCAAATATGTTCTTGGCATGGTTTAAAAGTGTTGTGGCTAATAATAATATCGCAACCATACTGTTTGCTAACACTTTCTAGTCGGGAGCCGAGATTAACACCATCGCCAATGGCGGTAAATTCCATTCGCTTACTAGAGCCAATATTTCCACTAATCACCGTATCGGAATTGATGCCAATACCAATATTAATTCTTGGCTTATTAGTTGCATAGCGACGTTGATTAAAGTCGTGCAGACGAACCCGCATTTCTAAGGATGTTTGCACTGCCATCCAAGCGTGTTCTTCTAAAGGTAAAGGAGAACCAAACACAGCCATAATGGCATCACCGATGTATTTATCCAGGGTGCCTTTATGTTTAAAAACGGCTTCCACCATTGATTCAAAATATTCATTCAGCATACTCACCACTTCTTCTGCTTCGAGATTTTCCGTTAAAGTGGTGTAGCCGCGAATATCCGAAAATAAAATCGAAACTTCTTTGCGATCGCCTCCTAGTTTAGCATCATCCAATTTCAGCAATTCTTCGGCTAATTCCTGGGTCATGTAGCGGTACATCGTACTTTTGAGCCGCTTTTCATCACTAATATCTTCCATCACCACCAGCGCCCCACGCACTTGATCTTGGTCGCTAGCATCGGCGATGGTGTTAATCGATAAATTAATACTATGTTGTTCTGTACCAGTGCTTATGAGTGTGCGATCCGGATAATATTGTTGGCGACGTTTGGAGTCAGTTCCATGTAAAGCATCTAAATACCACTTGCTAAAGTCACCTTCTTTGATGCCGATCGCATCTGTAACTAATTTACCTTCTAAACGGTCTTCTAGTTCCAGCCCTAGCAAGCGTTTCGCACTTTCATTGGCGGCAATAATTAACCCAGCTTTATCAGTAGAAACCACTCCGTTAGAAAGGCTACGCAGAATATCTCGTTGCATTTGTTCTTGTTGCTTGACTGTGGCAAACAACTGGGCATTATGTAGGGCTACTCCCGCTTGAATATTAAAAGCTTCCATAAACTCTTCATCATTGCGGTCAAAACTAGCTTGGAAGCATTCCGGAGCTTTCGGCCAAGAGGCTGGATTATAATGAGGAAAATCTCCAGATTTCTTTTTATTTACTAGTTGGGTAACACCAATCAATTCTTGATCGGCGTTAAATACTGGCATACAAAGTAGGCTACAGGTACGATAGCCATTTTGCTGGTCGAGTTGTTTCGCTGTCTCAGAGTCGGGATCGTCGTATAAATCAAAGCCAATATTGAGCTTTTTGCCAGAGACAGCTACTATACCAGCAAAGCCTTTACCTATGGGGACTCGTAACTCCTTAGTTGAACCATCATCTTGGGTGATTTTAGTCCACAATTCATGACGATCGCGGTCTATTAACCATAGAGTACTGCGATCGGCGTTCATCAGTTCCTTGGCTTCATCCATCACCCGCTTTAGAGTATCTTCTAAGTCAAGACTACTTTGAGAAAGAGACTTGATCGCCTTCATCAACGCCGCCACTGCTCTTTGTTTTTGGGTAGCTACATAAAAAGAGCGCGAGGACTCTAAAATCAGTCGAATTGAAGGGGCAAATTCTTGGAATAATTCTTCGTCAGCAGAGATAAAACCTTTGGTATCTATACGTTCAGCCAGTGGAGCCTGGGGATTATTAACAGATTTTAATTTATTGAGTAATTGTACAACCGCAACTAATTGCCCATGTTCATTTAACAGCGGTAAAGCCAGCATGGTGTAAGTGCGATAGCCAGTTCTTTTTTCTTGTTCTTGGGCAAAATGCGATCGCGGATCGTTATAAAAATCAAAGGGAATATTAATAACTTGTTTAAAGGTGGCAACTTCACCACCAATACCTTTATTAGCGGGGATGCGAATTTCTAAAGAGCGATCGCCTTCTCCCTCAGCTACAATTGACCAGAGTTCTTGTTTTTCTTCATCCAATAAAAATATCGTCGTGCGGTCTGCTCCCAGTAATTCCCCGGTTTTCAAGGTAATCGAGTGCAACATTTCTTGCAAGATTTTTTCAAACCCATGAGAATCCAGCATTGATAGGGTTTGATGGACAATCTGTAATTTTTGCTCGACATCCTTAACAACCTGTTTAAAAGTATCCTGAGTCAAGGGAGCAAGAAACGTAGAAAAAGTTCCTTGTCTAGTGGCAAGAGCGCCCACAGGAGCAGTATTTACTGGTAATTCGCCGTTTTCTTGGTTGTGAACACCAATAATCACATCGGTAGTCTCCCCACAACTTCCTTGATACGCTGACATAACTGGTATTTGATATATAGGAATTCGATTTTAGATTTAACAATGCAATTAAATTTATGTAAGAGGTGTTAAAAGCAACAATTGCTTAACATTATCCATAGTGTAATCGCTTGTTCAGCCAGCGTCATCCTGTGGAGTTTAAAGGGCGCTCTTCAGAGTGCAGAGCGGCAGCAATTACAATCGCACCAGTTTGCCGTTTCCGCACACCTAACAATAGCAGCCCACATAGTTGCGCCTGTGGCTAATACCGTTTCACTTTAAGATTGATACAGATTCTTGCAGAAGGAGCAGGGGAGGCACACGAGGCAAAACTCAACGCCAGCCTTCTCAAGAACAGCTTGCCTCAATCAAGAAATTCCAAAATCTACGCAGTATTGACAGTTAACAGTCATCAGTCATCAGATAAATGTACAAATTAAATGCGTAACAGCTTACACACCTATTCAATTCGTCCTTGGTTACTCCCTCAAATAAAAATATCTGAGATGACCTTAGAAAGCTAAAAGTGCCATGTACTCTGACTAATAGGAGGCAATACTGCTCGGGTAAAGCATTTTTAACTCGGAATTGGGTTTGGGGAAAAGGTTAAAGGGTAAAGGTTAAAGGTTTTTTCTTTCCCCTTTCCCTTTCCCCTTTTCCCCTTAACCGACAAGTATTGTAATAGGAGGACATCTTTGATGTACAGTTCTATCAAACGGATGATTCATGCCATTTCTCAAAATCTTGGCAACAAATGAATATGTTGTAAGAATGCACAGATCCGCTACCGTAGACATCTATCTGTAACAGTAGGTATTTCGTCAAATAGTATTAATTTTAATGAATAGATGAATGAACCAATGAACGAAGATTTTTTCGTTTCAATAAGCTACATATTAAGGGACACAGCTAACTATGTCCTGGAAGAATTTCTGTCAGTTTTCTCCCACTTTCCAATGTTTGTTGTTAGACTTATGCTGAGTGTTTATTTTAACTCTTTTGTAAACAAAAATTACTTAACTACTGCCAAATGTGAAAATCTATGAGAATACAGTAATAATTTAGCTACTAATTCTAGCCCTTTCCGCTTTTGGTTACATATATATTTGTTGATATTGTCTTTACAATATTCCTCAATTATAAATATGTGATAATGGATGATACTATTACTCTTTAAAGAAAGTATAAGATTATAGTAGAAACTACGTAGAAATATCCTTAAATTATTGAGTAACACTTTTGAGGAAAAATTAATAGGGTAGAATAACTGAAAGTGGTCAGCTATTTTTATTTTAAAATCAAAGCAGGATTTTTGAATGATCAGCTTAACTAGTTCAGAAAACAGTACAGTTAACAGCACAGCAGCCACTAAGAGGCTAGCAAGGGCAATAATGGTTTCTGCCGGGGAGTTTTCACTGATTTTAGTGTGTTGTAACTCTGTTGAAAGGCAGCAGCAAGTGCTGAATTTATTAACAGAATTTTCGCCAGCAGATATCCACGAAATCCTGCTTACACCTGCGACCGACACATTATATACAGCTATCACAACTGCAATTGGTTCTACTCAACCTGAAGCTTTGATGGTACGGGGTTTAGAATCTGTTGTGGCAATTAATCAACTAATCATCAGTACTAATATTATGCGAGATGAGTTTCGCAAACAGTTTAAGTTTCCCTTGGTGTTGTGGGTTAATGACGAAATTCTCTCCAAGTTAGTCTGGCTAGCACCGGATTTTAAAGACTGGGCTGCTAGTACTATTAGATTTGATGTTGTAGAAAGCGTCAGTTCCGAGCCTGCACTCTGTGCTGTTTTAGGGCACTAAATGTAGCTTGAGAGGTTAAGTTAGTAAAAAACATCGATTTAAACAAGTAGAAGTTATGATCAATATTAGGGATAGTAATGGTCATCATATCCTCAAATTTTCCTATGGCAGGTATACCCTAGCTTGTGGCTGTCACAAACTTAAGAAACAATTAAAAATATTTTCATAGAAAATCTAAACCCCAACTGAAACTGAGGCTAGCTATAATGATTGGGGTTTTAAAACCCTTAATTTACGATAAATTTGTTTACAATTTAGGCGATCGTTCTCATATTATAGCCGATTTTAGTGGCATGGGTAAAGGCTCAAACCCCTCAGCGATGCTAATTTTCTCCTTAGATACCTTGTAATTTATAGGTAGTGGCTTAACTCTGCCCAAAATCTGCAATTAACTCAAGCAGTGCCGATGGGTTTAAGCAGGTAAAATGCCATAACCCTTCATATATCTTCATATATCGAGAATGCTTTGGAAAAGTAAAGAGGTGACAGCTTATCACTATATTTTAAGCACTGTGTATTCGATTATTTGATTTGGATAGAATCTAGTTTAGGAACAAACAATCATGAGATTAGCGTCTGTTTTTATATCTGCTTCAAAAGACAAATACAAAACTAATCCTAACTAGTCAATTGATGGGATTATATAATTTTTCTCTGGAGTGGCTGCATATTATTTGTTAGTTTTACAACTATTGACCAATAATAGTATATTAGTATGAAATTCCTGACTAAAAATTATCTGATCGCCAATCAAGGACGAATTCTCACAGCTTTGATTTTGACTGGAATTCTGTCTGTTGGTAGCAGTTTAATATTGATTAAAGAGGCCACCGCTCTTGCTGAAAACTTGTCGATAGCAACAAGGAATGAAGTTTCTAAAGAGAATATTAAATCAAATCGCTTGCCACGTCCAATAGCTAACGCGGTGCTGGAAGATTTAGCCCGCAGACAGGGAATTTTGATTAGAGAACTGAAAATTACTAATTATAATCAGCAGACTTGGCGCGATGGTTGCTTGGAACTAGCTCAACCTGATGAAATCTGCACCCAAGCGTTAGTTCGTGGTTGGCTGGTTGTAGTCTCTGATGGCAAACAAAATTGGATTTATCATACCAATAGCAACGGGCGATCGCTACGTTTAGCTTCGGCAAACACTCGCTCAGAAAATGTATCAGATAAATTACCGACACCTGTAAAAAATGCTGTTTTGCAAGCCGCATCAAGACGGTTGCAACAACCAATTTCTCAGCTAAAAATCATTGAGATACAACAGCAAACTTGGAGAAATGGCTGTTTAGAATTAGCGACTACTGATGAATTCTGTACGCAAGCTTTGATCCCAGGCTGGCGGGTAATTGTTGGTGGAAATGAACAAACCTTGGTTTATCATACCAATCAAACAGGTTCCGCAGTTAGGCTGAATGAAAAAGCTAGCGAAAGTACACTAAAGCCTGTGCGAATTCCAGCCAGCGAGTTACCACCACCGTTAGATCGAGATGTGGTATTTCGGCAAATCTCTAGTGGTGGCTTTGCTGGTAGAACTTATGAAACTGTTTTACTTAAAGATGGCCGATTGATTCGGGTGCGGATTGGTGATGCTAATGATTCTGAGCGTACTGTTCGCCGTGTTTCTTTGCAACAGGTGGAACAATTTTTGCGATCGCTACAACGCTATAGATTTAGTCAATACCAGAATCTCAGTTACCCAGCCGATGGTGCTGATTTGATTACCTACACTCTCACCAGCCAAAAGGGTACAGTTCAGTATAACGATATTTCTAAATCTAACCTGCCAAAAAATTTACAGTTAGTAGTTAAAGCTTGGAATCAGATTACAGCCAACGCCGAATAATAAACCTGATTAATCAGATTAAATGGCGATTGTTTTAGGGCATACAATCGAAACGATAATTTAATCATACCTATGGTAGATGATGAAAAGGTTTGTAAAGTGGTGCGTTGGATTTCATTCTTGTTGGTGGAATGTTCGCCAAAACAGAAAATCGGGGTTGTTTGCCGTCTTACTTAGCTTGAGCGTAGTAGCTACGGTGATGCTATCGTTGCCCTTAAACGCTCAAACTAATCCTCAGAAATTGCCAGCATCTGAGTTAAGGGGAGTATGGTTAACAAATATTGATAGTGATGTGTTATTCGAGCGCGATCGCCTGAAGGGATCTTTACAACGCCTTAATGAACTCAATTTTAACACCGTATATCCCGCAGTTTGGAATTGGGGGTATACATTGTATCCAAGCATTGTTACAGCAAAAGTGATTGGGCGAGCGATCGACCCCACACCTGGACTCCAAGGGCGAGATATCCTCAAAGAAATCGTTGATGTGGGCCATCAAAAAGGGTTAACAGTCATCCCCTGGTTTGAATTTGGCTTCATGGCGCCAGCGGATTCCCTACTCGCTAAGAACCGTCCCCAATGGCTCACTAGTCGCAGCGACGGGACTCGGATTGTCAAAGATGGTAATGATAATCGGGTTTGGCTAAATCCCTTTCGTCCAGAAGTACAACAATTTATTCAAGATTTAGTCGTTGAAATTGTCAAAAACTATAATATCGACGGCATTCAATTTGATGACCATTTTGGGTTGCCATCAGAATTAGGATATGATGCTTATACAGTGACACTTTATAAAAAAGAACACCGTGGTAAAGCTCCCTCTAAGAACTTTAAAGATCCAGAATGGGTCAGTTGGAGAGCTAATAAAATCACTGATTTTATGAAACGGTTATTCACAACCATCAAAGCCACTAAAAAAGATTGCCTTGTTTCTGTTGCACCTAATCCTCAACGTTTTTCTTACGGCTTCTTTTTAGCAGACTGGCCAAAGTGGGAACGGATGGGAATTGTTGAAGATTTGGTCTTGCAAATCTATCGAGATGACTTGAATGTTTTTGTCAGGGAATTAGAATACCCAGAAGTGAAAACTGCACAGCGTCATATTCCAGTGAGTATTGGAATTTTGGCTGGTTTAAAAAACAAATCTGTACCCATGCAACAGATTCAGACGCAAATACAAAAAGTACGCGATCGCAATTTTGCTGGAGTTTCCTTCTTTTTCTATGAAAGCCTGTGGAATATCAGTAAAGAAAAGCCCCAAGAACGTCAAACTGGCTTCCAGAAAATCTTCCCGACACCAACGGCTTACCCAAATTTGCTCGCAGGATGGAAACCATATTAACAATTTGTAATTCGTAATGGGCTACGCTAACGTAATTACGTTACGGATGGGGATTTTGATCTACTATCTTCTCTACGAGACAACCTCACCCTCGCTTTACCCAAGGGTAAATCTTTCCCTCTCCTTACTAAGGAGAGGGAAAGGTTTTGCTATGCAAAACCAAGGTGAGGTTTTTTCCAGATTTTTGGATATGCCTCGATTACTGATGGATTAATAAGTATATATTATTACATGTTTAACTAATTAATTCCGCGATTTACCTCTTGTTTATTTTGGTGTATTATATGTCTTAATGTATTATATAGTGAAAATAAAGTCGTGTTTTATAACTCATAAAATTATTTTTCTACATACTTTTTCGTAGTTTTTGATCCTCTCTTTCTTTGTGATAAATTCAGGCTTAACTTCTTTATAAAAGAAAAACTATTATTGATGACCAGAATTAAACGGACAAAATTAAAGCTTACAGCGCTCCCAGGGGTATTGAAGAGAAGACAACTGCGGCAACTCTTAAAGATTGCTGGCAGTGTTTTTTTTGCTCTTGTTATTGTAATATATGCGTTGCAAGGGGCGGCACAAACCACATCTTCATCTTCTATTTGCGCTTTACCACCTGCGGGAAGCATTGTTAAAAACCCACCAGAAATCCGCAATCCTGATGCCACCCATCCGGCAAAGTTTACGGTTGTCAACATTGCCCCTGAGCAAAACTGCTACATTGCCAATGGTAACTTGCAAGCACCAACCCTGAGGATAAGCCCCGGTAAGGAAAACTTAGTACTGAAATTGACTAACCAATTACCAGGTCAAGGAAAAAAACCACAAGACCAAAACTGCGATCGCCAATATTCTGGAGGAATGCCACCCCGAAATTCCACCAACCTCCATTTTCATGGGTTGAATATATCTCCCAAATGCCATCAGGACGAAGTTGTGCGGACAGTGGTTGAGCCGAAAGAGACTTTTGAATATGATATCAATATTCCGAAGAGAGAGCCACCCGGACTATACTGGTATCACCCACACGTCCACATGCACAGTGAAAATCAAGTATTGAGCGGATTAACCGGTGCGATTATTATTGAAGGCATCGGTAAGTATAACAAGCGAGCTGCTCAACTTCCCGAACGGGTGTTTGTGCTACGTGATACGAATCTATTAAAAGATTTTGACTCTCAGCAACCAGCGAAGGATATTTCCATCAACTCAGTTCCAATTAGATATCAAGGTTCGGGTATTTACGATCCGCCAGCGATCATTCAAATAAAACCCAATCAAGAGCAGTTTTGGCGTGTGGCTAATACTGCGGCGGATACTTACTTTGACTTACAACTCCAATATAATAGCATTGCTCAACCACTGGAATTAGTAGCGATGGATGGCGTTCCCATCAATGCTAATGGTCAGCTGCAAAACCAGACTAAATCGGTTTACCACATTTTACTACCTCCAGGCGGAAGGGCAGAATTCATCATCAAGGGTCCGAAAGCGTCGGTGAAGGATGCCAAGTTTTTGACGCTGAATTATGACAGAGGCACAGAAGGTGATTATGATCCACAACGAACGATCGCTAAAATTAAAACCAAACCAGAATTTAGTCCGATAGTGGCATCATCATTTGTTTCAGCCTCAATTCCGGAGTTAAGCGTTGATTTAAGCAGGGTATCAGGCGATCGCTTCTCTGGACTAAATCAGAACAAGTCTATAAAGGAGCGCAAGCTCTACTTCTCGGAAACAGCTGGTGATATAGTAGAACCAGAGAAGTTCTACATCACCCTAGAGCCAAATCAGCCTAAAGTTTACGATCCAAACTTCAAAACTCCCGATATCACGGTTGAGGAGGGAACGACTGAGGATTGGATTGTGGAAAACCGAACTTTGGAAGCACACGCCTTCCATATCCACCAAATCCACTTCCTGGTCTTAGACAGTTCCGATGCGAGTGAAATCGGCATGTTGCGCGACACAATCAATTTACCTACCTGGAATGGCGATCCAAACACCCCGTTTCCCAGTGTTAAACTGCGAATGGATTTCCGAGGCATTCAGAAGGATACAAGTATTGCAGGTACCTTTGTCTACCACTGCCATATCTTGGAACACGAAGACAACGGGATGATGGCATCTATTGAAGTCAAAAGTAAACAACGCTAAGGTATAGCGATGTCTACAAAGGGCTACGCCTACGCTAAAAGCTTAGTAAGTAGCAGTTTCAATACTTGTCGGTTAAGGGGAAAAGGGGAAAGGGAAAGGGGAAAGAAAAAACCTTTAATCCCCAAAACCCGACGAGTATTGCTCTCTATCCTATTCCCAAACGCCCAGCCAAGCCGGGAGTCAAGGGTAGAAGTGTGGTAATCATCAAGAATAGAGCCAAAAGACCTAAAGCGGCTCTAGCATCATCGGGTTCAGTGATTTCATTCAAGCTGGGGCGTTCTTGATCCCTTTGCAAGAAGAAAATGACGATCGCCCAGTACATAGCAAGAACATTACCGAGAGACACCAGCGCCAGTAAAATTAAAGTTGCCACAGTTGCCCGTCCTGCGGTTTTGCGTCCATAAATGGCCTGCACAATGCGTCCACCATCTAGTTGTCCTGCGGGCATTAAGTTTAAAGCATTAATTACTAACCCCAACCAACCAATCACCACTAGGGGATGGATACTTACTAAAGGCGATTGCAAGGCAGAACCAAGGACAACTCGCGCTAAGCTTCCCACCAAAATTGACCCTTGAAAAAACTGATTTGGCAATTGAAATAAACTACCGGGGTGGGAAAGCAGCAACCCAGTAATCAGCATTAACAAAGAGACAATACCCCCTAAGGCTGGCCCTGCCAAGGCGATATCGAATAATACCTTGCGGTTGGGCAATAGAGATTCAAAACGGGTAATTGCCCCAAAGGAGCCAATTTGTACAGCAGGTAGAAAGAACGGTAAACTGAGGCGGATTTGGTGACGACGGGCAAGTAACCAATGACCGATTTCGTGAGCGACTAAAATCGAAAATATTCCCGCGCCTATGGGCAAAGCTTCTGTAAACCGCCCTGGATTGCCAAAGAAATCAAAATTCAGCAGTAATCCCGCAGCTTCTAAATTTGTGCCAAGAGTCGCAACTAATAGAAGACCCGCAAAAGCTTTTTGCGATAACTGCATCGGTCGGGGATCGTTGCGACTCGGTAGGACAATTACCACTGGTCTACCATCTGTATTTTCCACTAAAAATAAGCGATAGCGATCGCCAAGGCGTTCTCGCAAACTTGCAGTCAGACGGTTGTGAATTTCTTCTGGTTCTCCCCGCAGATTGCCTTTAAAAATCGCTCCATCCTGATAGCCGATGGTTTCTGTCGCAAAAAACGTATCAATCCCGAAAATACCTTTAATTGCATTCAAGTCATCTTCCGGTATCGGTGGAATCTGCGGTTTAAGTTCTACTATTGTTGGTTGTGGGGAATTTTCTTCCGGTAAGGAATCAGTGGCAAGTCTTTCAGTTGCCCGTTGCTTAAGTATCGCATCTTGCCCAGCTGCGCGTAACTGACTACCCAAGTAGATGTACAATCCAGCAGAAGCCACTACTAGGAACAATATACCTGCTATGTTGATGTAAATTCCTGCGGCAAACAATCCAAAAAATAGGAGCCAGGGAGTCATCAACACCACCGACTGTAACCAAGCCAAGATTCCTAGCTTACCAAAAGGTCTGGCGCGATAAAAGCCCCAACCCAAAATGCCTAAAGCTACTAGCAGAATTGCCGCCAGGATAGAAGTTTCTGATAAAGTGAACATCTCCAAACCTTTGCTATTGAGACTGAGCCAGAACAAGTCCGGTATTGCAGATACATTTATTAATTTATAACGTTGCCTGTCGTCTGCCCAAATTATCCGACTCGGGACATCCAAAAATTAAATTACTCAATTTTTGCATCCAATTAGGAGCAGGGGGACAAGGTAGCAATATTTCTCCCTTGTCTCCCCAAAGCGATTGATTATTTTATTTGGAAGTCCCCAATAGCTTTGCTTCTATCTCCAAATCAGCTTCATAAAATATAAACAGTCTTTCACAAATATTTATACATCGCTATGTTTTTCGGGATAATAACAAAAGTTTTGCGATTGCTATGAATCAAAACTTTATTTAAATGAAGTCTAAAATTAACGTGCGTCTCCGTTGGAGACTCACGTTAATTTAGGACAGTTGTGGTATTGAAAAAGACGCGACATTTCGCGCCTCTGGGAACTAAAAACCAAATTCTACATACTACTTAAACGATTGTTTTTAGATGTTGCACCAAATCCGCCGCTTGTCTTACACCCTCAATTCGCTCTACAGGATTACCCTGCTTAAATAGTACTAAGGTTGGTAGGGCATGAATTTGATACTTACTAGCCAACTCTGTGTATTTTTCTGTGTCAATTTTGACAATCCGTAGGCGATCTTTCAGTTGGGCATTCACTTGCTCTAAAATTGGCACCATCATCTGACACGGACCGCACCATTCAGCATAAAAATCGACCAATACAGGTACATCAGAATCAGATAGCATCTCTTCAAAGCTGTTAAAATGTTTTTTAGTTGCCATGTGACACACACCGATTTTCAATTATTTGTTTCAATGGTAATTCTTAGAAAATAAAATCGGTACAAGTTGATGGGTTTTGTTGTGAAAATATTAGATTAGTTAATATATATGAAAAATATTAAATAATCCTAACAAAAGACAGATTTTATTTTGATTCGTGCATGGAAATTGCATGGGTAAATAAACTTATGCTGACTAACTAAATAATTCGATCTTCCTTGTAACAGTTAGTAAATCCAGTCACTCGATGACAGGAGAAACCAATTGCAGCAAATTTTATAGAGATTCAAAAACTAAATATCTGTCACTCTAACAAACCACAAACTGTTGCTAATGTCCATACTGTTTTGCTTCAACTAATACTAATTAAATATGGATAGACAATCCGCTAGCTTTTTCAGCAAATTATTACTCATGAAATACTTAATTGTTTTAGTTTTGGTTATATCTATTATCAGTTAAATCCCAAATCAAAATCCTCGTTTCACAACCCTTTCCATCAGCATTTGAAGTTCGACATTCTCAACATTTGGTATAGTTTCTAACTGAGAAATTCCGGCGATCGCATCGAGAATCTTACCTGATTGGGGGCGTAACCAAGCGGCGTGAGGTGCATAAGAAATACTTTGCTCTATTTTATAACCTGCTCGTTCGATCGCCTCGCGCTGTAACTCTACATCAACACCTTCAGCAAAGCGAATAAAAACTAGTCCAGTAGGTACAGCTAGAGAGCCATCAGGTTCTAGAGTATAAATCGGACTCAATGTATTTTTTTCTGATTGATTAGGTTCGCCAGAAAAAACAGCGTAGGCGCAGCCCGTCGTAGACATCGCTCCTTCATTAAGTTGTAAAATTGCTCCTTCAGCCACAGTACCAGGTTGATTGTAATGCACTGCATAGTACCCAGGTTTACGATTGTAGGATACAGCAGAGCGTTCGCGTAGCCCACTGTAGGCATCGCTACCAACACGAATTTGTTGGGGATACTCAGAAAAATAATCTTTTTGGAATCTCACTTCAGCAATCAGGGGTAGAGAATACACTTGTATAAAAGACTCAACTGGCAAATAAATCATCTTTTTTAAGTTCTAATGATGTTATAGCTTTTTTTAGTGGCGTGAAATACAAATTTTTCCTAGAAATGCATAGACTATTTGTACCTACTGATGGTGAAGATTCGTAAATTAAACTGGCTTGGAATTCCCTCTTTTCTGGAAAGAGGAATT
Source organism: Nostoc sp. C117 (assembly GCF_043099735.1). Taxonomy (NCBI): domain Bacteria; kingdom Bacillati; phylum Cyanobacteriota; class Cyanophyceae; order Nostocales; family Nostocaceae; genus Nostoc; species Nostoc sp. C117. The sequence continues at coordinate 5,746,449 of NZ_CP170991.1, read as the reverse complement.
AAATACTTGTATGAACTTAGAGAGATTAAATTCTGTTTAGCTATATCTTTTTTCTGCCCTAATGTAGATATAACACATGGAGGGGCAAAGGGGCGGAGGGGCGGAAAAGATAATAGTACTCCTAACTCCTAACTCAGCACGGGCTAAACGCCCCGCTAACAGCACTCAGCACTCAGCACTCTTTTGCCCAACTTTTAAAACAGGAGACTAAATATGGTTCAAGTTCGCTACGGTGGTGAAAATGGTCAACGGTATGAACTTACTATTAGTAGTGACCACATTGTAGTTCGTACAGAAGACCGCAATGCTCTTATTAGTCAAAGACCCTTTGGAGTGGCATCTGTTTCAGTTGCAGCTCGTAGTATACTCAATCAATTCGAGTTAGCAACACAATTTCGGCACGCAGGTGTAGAAATTTTACGGACAAAAGTTCCGAGTCAAGATGTTGCTTTACGCGATCGCGCTAGGACAATTCTCAATCAAGAACCTAAAATTGAATTTGCTGGACGCGTTCTTGTCGATCCAACATCCCAAGAACCTGTAATCTACACCGAAAACCTCTTCGTTAAATTTGATAATCGACAAGAACCAGCGGTGTGTGAGGAAGTATTAAGGCGCTACAACTTAATAATTAAACGCAAACTTGAATATTCCCGAAATGCTTATTTTGTTAGCGCAGTTGCCAATACTGGTTTAGCGATCTTTGACATCGCCGAGAGACTTATAAATGAGCAATCAGTTGAACTGTGTCATCCTGAATTAGTGCGTGAGTTACGCAAACGTCAGGTTTTTCCGCAGCAGTGGCACTTAAAACAAACAACAATTAACGGTAAAGTAATTAACGCTCATGCTAACGTTGAGGCGGCTTGGAAGTTAAGCAATGGCACAGGAGCAACTATTGCAATTATCGACGACGGTGTAGATCTCGATCACGAAGAATTCCGTTCTTCGGGAAAGATTGTTGCCCCGCGTGATGTCACACGGCAAACTAACGATCCCAGCCCCGGAAACGGTGATGACCACGGGACAGGCTGTGCCGGAGTAGCCTGTGCAAACGGCAACTTTGGGGCATCTGGTGTCGCGCCTGGTGCAAAACTTATGCCGATTCGTTTATCTTCCGCACTGGGATCGCAAAATGAAGCCGATGCTTTTGTTTGGGCAGCTCAAAATGGTGCCGATGTAATCTCTTGTAGCTGGGGACCCGCAGATGGTCTTTGGTACGACCCAAAAGATCCTCTACATAACCAAAAAGTGCCTCTCCCTGATTCCACCAGACTTGCCATTGAGTATGCAATTAATAAAGGACGCAACGGCAAAGGTTGTGTAATTTTCTTTGCTGCTGGTAATGGCAACGAAAGTGTCGATAATGACGGTTACGCCAGCTACCAAAATGTCATCGCTGTGGCAGCTTGTAACGACTTCGGCACAAGAAGCGCTTATAGCGACTTTGGTAAAGCAGTCTGGTGTGCCTTCCCCAGTAATAATGGTGACAGTTCTCAAACCCCTGGAATTTGGACAACCGATCGCTCTGGTGTACTTGGCTATAATTCGGGTAATGTGAATCTGGGTGACACCGCAGGTCACTACACAAACGAGTTCGGTGGAACTTCCAGTGCTTCTCCGGGTGCTGCTGGTGTAGGAGCCTTAATTATTGCTAGCAATCCTAATCTGCGTTGGGACGAAGTGCGAGACATCATTAAACGCTCCTGCGATCGCATTGACCCAAGCGGAGGTAAATATGATGCTAATGGTCGCAGTCCCTTCTACGGTTACGGTAGAATCAATGCTCTCAAAGCTGTAGAATTAGCCAAGCCCAATCAACCATCACCCATTGGCGTATTCAAAGCAGTGCAAGACGTACCAATTAACGACTTGCAAACATCAAAATTATCATTGGCGATCGCTAATACCAATCTTGTCAAATCTATCAAAGTTACAGTAGACATCGAACATACTTACATTGCTGATCTTGTAGTTACTCTCAATCCCCCAGCGACTACAGGCGTACTTCCCATAATTCTCCACGATCGCCTCGGCGGATCTTCAGATGACATCAAAAAAACCTATGATGAGGTAAACAGCCCTAAACTTGCTGCCTTTAAAGGTAAAAGTCCCCAAGGAAACTGGACGCTGGAAGTAGCAGATAAATCTAATCTAGATACAGGAAAGATTCGCAGCTTCACCATAGAAATTGGATTTTAAGCCAATACCCTTGATTTAGGAATAATTCTAAGCCCAAAACCTTCATGTAGAGACGCTATTTATCGCGTCTTCAAGATTATTTAGTTGCCAGACAGTGCAGCAAGCCGTTGGAATGCCGATGGTGCTGGACTATTTGCGAGGTGCTGGCGTATCACCTCGGCACACGCACCCGGAGTTAACAACGAAGTATCTACTTCAAGGTCATAGATACCAGGAATGTGGACTTCACGTTGCCATAACTCAACCGGAAGTGGCACCTGAGAGTCGGCCGCACTTACTACTTTCCACCCCGTGTTTCGTCGTCTTTCCATAATTATCTCAATGGGGCAGCGAACCCCTACGAAAAAGACCGGCAATCCGTTTAAACGTCGGGCACTATCGGTCAGAATGCCCCGCTTTATTGCGTATGCGTCATGGTGTCCGACATCAACCACGACGTTCAGTCCCAAGCGACTGTGGGCAGCGATGGATTCATACATAGCACTGTACAGGACGGGAACAATGGGTTCGATGTCTTGGCGTTTTCCCCCTGGCCGCAAACCGATTCCAGGTAAGTATCGTGCAGGAGTCATTTGCATAAACCGATCGACACCCAAGTTCATCCATACACCATCAAACGTCTCCTGGATCGCTTCCACAATGCTCGATTTCCCCGATCGCGGGGCACCATTCAGGATGATAATCTGTCCTAACTCCTGTGTTTGTCCCACGATCGCTCCTCACATCCTTAGCAAATCTGAATAAATAGGCGGGACAGGGCTTAAGGGTGGGTTACCCTACGCAGTAACACACCCGACAAAACTACAAAACTCTTGAAACCACTTCTGTTTACATCCCCGCGTCACCGCGTCAATTAACTTTGCGTCACAGCCTCTTTCGCTAAGAACTTCTCTAATTCTGTCAGCGCATCAGCATCAACTTTAGTTTGCATTGGGCAGAACTTAGGTCCACACATTGAACAAAACTCAGCAGTTTTATAGATGTCTGCTGGTAGAGTTTCGTCGTGATATTCCTTAGCTCTTTCTGGGTCGAGTGATAATTCAAACTGACGGTTCCAATCAAAGTTGTAACGCGCCTTAGAAAGTTCATCATCTCTATCCCTTGCACCTGGGCGATGTCTTGCAATATCCGCTGCATGAGCTGCTATCTTATAAGCAATCAACCCATTTCGCACATCTTCGGCATTTGGTAAACCCAAATGTTCTTTTGGCGTTACATAGCACAACATAGCAGTACCATACCAGCCCGCCATTGCTGCGCCGATCGCGGAAGTAATATGGTCATAACCAGGAGCAATGTCTGTTACCAATGGTCCCAACACATAGAAAGGCGCTTCAGAACACTCTTCCATTTGCTTGCGGACGTTGAACTCAATTTGATCCATTGGCACGTGTCCAGGACCTTCTACCATTACCTGAACATTATCTTCCCAGGCTTTGCGAGTTAGCTGTCCGAGAGTTTTCAATTCAGCTAATTGTGCCTCATCTGAAGCATCATGGGTGCAGCCAGGACGTAGGGAATCTCCTAAACTGAAAGAGACATCGTATCTTTTGAAAATCTCAATGATGTCTTGGAAGTGGGTATAAAGTGGGTTTTGTTTGTGGTGATGTAACATCCACCGCGCCAGAATACCGCCACCGCGAGAAACAATACCAGTGATGCGGTTTCTCACCAAAGGCAAATGCTCAATCAAAATCCCCGCGTGGATAGTTTGATAATCTACCCCTTGCTGGGCGTGCTTTTCGATGATATGCAGAAAATCATCAGCAGTCAGATTTTCAATTGTGCCGTGGACACTTTCTAAAGCTTGGTAAACTGGCACCGTCCCAATGGGAACTGGTGAAGCCTTGATAATGGCGGTACGAATTTCATCCAAATTACCGCCACCTGTGGATAAATCCATCACAGTATCAGCGCCGTACTTCACAGCTAGATTCAGCTTATCCACTTCTTCTTGAAGATTGGAAGAGTTGGGTGAAGCGCCGATATTAGCATTTACCTTACATTTAGAGGCAATGCCAATAGCCATCGGCTCTAGGTTGGTGTGATTAATGTTAGCTGGGATAATCATTCGTCCCCGTGCTACTTCATCACGAATGAGATCGGCAGGGAGATTTTCCCGTTGGGCGACATAGTGCATTTCTTCGGTGATAACACCTTGGCGTGCATAATGCATTTGAGATACATTACTTTGCCCACGCCGCTTAGCAACCCATTCTGTCCGCATGTTGAAATCCTCAATAAACAGCTTCCCTCCGCTGGTATTACCCAGACTCAGGTGTTAAGGGTGTGATCTCAGCCTGGTTATGTAGGCACCCCTAGCATTGATGTAGTGTATCACTTTAGTTATGACTTTAGTTATTAGTCATGAGTGATTTGTGTTTACAAAGAACAACCTTTTTCTATGGTCACCGCGACGCAAATATTGCAATGTCAGCGCATTCGCTTATTAAGCTAGTTGCAGCCCAATATCAAAGGTTGCTGCATAGCCAAGGCTTGTTTTTGTCAATTGGAGCAACATTTGGTCACCACCAGCTTGAAAAATTCCGTCTCCAGCGTTCTTCAAATTACGTTGTCCCTTGCTGGCATATAGTTTCTCGGTGTGTACTCGATCTGTAATTGAGTCATCAAAGTATAACTGTGATGTAAACTCATAATTCTGCGCTGATGCCGCATCTGTGCGAACCTTAAAGTGGATATGAACGGTTCTACCTTGATACCAACCAGGATAAATAGTTGTGAACTGGACGTTTCCATTCGCATCTGTGACTTGATAGCCGCGCAAAAACTTTTTGCCGGCGGTACTAAAACTTGGGTCTGTCACGTCTGAATAAACACCTAGTGCATCACAGTGCCAAATATCAACGATCGCACCTGCACGTGGCGTACAACTAGTATTGCCAATTTGAGAAACCCGCAGTGTCAGTTGGAGTGGTATGCCGTCTTTCACTGAACCGTCCGCCGGATCGGAACGGATATCGGAGCGGTTGAGCTTTTCGTCAACAAAATAAGGACCTTCGGTCTGCTCTGGAGTCACCACACATGCAGACGATGTACTATTGGCTAAGGGTAATGCTGGTACAGTTAGACTCGATTGCGCTTGTGTGGATCTTGACTTTTTCGGTATGCATCCAACTACAAGTATTGCAGTTCCAGCTGCCCTAAATAAAGCAAGTGCTTTTCTTCGACTGAGAATGCGACTTATTTGACAGTCCTGTTTTTTCATGCTGTGTTCCTCATGCTTTTGTCAAGCTATTCTTGAGGGTTTGTATGGCGATCGTTATATATGCAATACACTCTCAATATGGTTAGGTTGAGGTAAGAGACGCGATAAATCGCCGTCTCTACAAAAGATTGATTATTGTAAAAACGGCTATTTATTGCGTTTTTGCAATAAATAGCGTGTCATCAAAAAACTTTATCTGAACCGTATTGAATACACTCTGACCTTTCTTTTAAAAGAAGCTACCGTGTATATGCAAGTCTTTTAGAGTTGTTGCGTTAACGTCAGTTAAATTAATTTTTGCAAATCAATGCAACAAAGGTGCAAGGCGATGCCTCAAAGGTGCAAGTCGATGCAACAAAAGTGCAGGTCAATGCAACAAAGATGCAAATCAATGCAACAAAGGTGCAGGGCAATACATCAAAGGTGCAAGTCGATGCATCAAAGGTGCAGGGCAATACATCAAATGTGCAAGGTCAAAATACTTGTGTGTATACCGCAACCTAAAAGGAGAGAGGCTTTGAAGCTTACTCTCTAACACTAGCAGGGAAGGGGCTGTTCTAGGACTTACGCACAGGTAGGTAACGGAAAACGAACCACAGAGGACTCGCAGGAATGAGAGTTTAAGAGGGTTTTTGCGTAAGTCCTAATCTAGATAATGTTGAGCTATTGTGGTGGATTGGGGCGATTTTCTTGACCAGAGGCTCCGCCATCGCCAGGAGGATGAGGTGGAATACCTAATGCGTCGATTAACTGTTGTTCAGTGACACCAAGCTTTGCTGCTGCGGCTTTAAAATCAGGTCGAGGTGGACGTTGCTGATTGCGATCGCCTTGATTGGGAGGATTAGCCGGAACTCCCAACGCAGCTTTTAATTGCGCTTCTGTAACTCCTAATTTGGTTGCAGCAGCCTTAAAATCAGGTCTGGGTGGACGCTGATTGCGATCGCCTTGATTGGGAGGATTAGCAGGAACTCCCAACGCAGCCTTTAATTGCGCTTCTGTAACTCCTAATTTGGTTGCAGCAGCCTTAAAATCAGGTCTGGGTGGACGCTGCTGATTGCGATCGCCTTGATTGGGAGGATTAGCAGGAACTCCCAACGCAGCCTTTAATTGCGCTTCTGTAACTCCTAACTTGGTTGCTGCGGCTGCAAAATCAGGTCTGGGTGGATGCTGGCGATCGCCTGGTTGTTGATTGGGCGATTGTTGTGCTTGTGCAATTTGATAAGATTGACTACTGGCATTTGCGTGATTGAGTGAAGTAAAACCAAATCCACCAACCACAACAGGAATTGCGCTCAAAACTAATATTCGACGAATATTCATAAAAATCAACCTTCAAAACGGTAGGTGTTCATATTCCTAATTGAGCCACCTGAAAATTACAGCTTGCTGATGTTCTAAATTACAGTTTTGTAATTTCCACAAAAAATAATGAATTTAAAATGGAAGAATATACCAAGTCATAAACGCTTGTGAATATTCTGTTTGTCGAAGATGAAGCGAAAATTGCTAACTTTGTCCGGGCTGGATTGAAGGAGCAAGGATTTGTTGTAGACTACTGTGATAACGGTGATGAAGGATATCTGCGGGCATTAGATAACGAATATGATGCGATCGTACTCGATATTATGGTGCCGGGAAAGGATGGACTATCAATTCTAAAACTATTGCGGCGGCAAGGTCGGAATGCTCCGGTGATTTTGTTGACGGCTCGGAATGAATTAGACGATCGCTTAGAAGGACTAAATTTAGGAGCTGATGACTATATCGCTAAACCCTTTTTTGTCGAAGAGTTAGCGGCTCGAATTCATGCCGTTGTCCGCCGCAGTGTCAGCGACCGCCAAAATCTACTTTGTGTTGGGCCGATAAAACTCGATCGCATCACCAGGGAAGTCACTTGTAATCATCAGGCGATCGAACTTACCAGCCGCGAGTTTAATCTTCTAGAATATCTCATGCGCTCTCCGGGACGAGTTTTTACCCGCACCCAAATCCTAGAACACGTTTGGGGCTATGACTTTAACCCTAACACCAACGTCGTCGATGTTTGTATTCAGCGAATTCGAAAAAAAATTGACCCCATTGATGAAGCAGTCTGGATTGAAAGCATTCGAGGGGTTGGATATCGATTTCGTAAGCCAGACTCTTCCCCATGAAACTTCGTTCTTTTCGCCTCCGTATTGCCCTGTTATCTGCCAGTCTAGCTGGAAGCACATTAGTCGGATTTGGTGCAGTTTCCTGGTTTCAGATTTACAATGCTAAAATTAGCCGCTTGGATGCAGAACTATTAAATAACTTGATGCGGGCAACTCCGATGCCTCAACGGGGTGAACCTCCCGTTAGCGCATCGTCTCTGAAAAGAGAAGATATAAACGATAACTTCCTGCGATCGCGATGGCAATTTTACGAAGATTCATTATCTTATGCCTTCGGAACCAATACAAAAACCCCCGTTGCCGTCCTGGTGCTTGACGCAAACGGCAACACAGTTTATCAATCTAACTCCCTAGCTAACGACCTGGAAATAAATCGTCTGCTGCTTGGGCGTCTCCAGCTGGTACCTCTACCACCACCACCTCAGAGAGAACCACCTTTACCCTCCAATAGAAATCCATCTTTCGAGCGACCACCACTGATTCGTCCACACCCCCCTCAATTCGTCACACAGCAAACAGCAACAGCAGCGTGGCGGATTGGGGCAACTAAATTTCCCAATGCTCAGGTTGCGATCGCTGTTAATCTGCAAGCCGTAGATCAAGAGATGGGTACTATTCGTAATATCTTCCTGGTTTCAATTCCGGGAGCGCTGCTGTTGGTTGCAGTGGGGGCATGGTTAGTTTCTGGTGGTGCTTTGCGTCCCATCCATCAATTAACGGATGTGATTCAACAGGTGACTGTCAAGGGGCTAGATCAGCGGATTCCGATTGGCACAACTGATGTTGAATTTGTGGAATTGATTCAAGTATTTAACCAAATGCTGGAACGCTTGGAACGCAGTTTTACCCAAGCTTCCCGCTTTAGTGGTGACGCCGCCCATGAACTGAAAACCCCACTCACTATTTTGCAAGGTGAACTAGAACGAACACTGCAACAAGTTGAGCCGGGAAGTGAAGTACAACAGCGCTTAAGTAACTTGTTGGATGAAGTGCGCCGCCTCAGTGGGATTATGCGAAAACTCTTGCTGCTATCTCTGGCAGATGCGGGAAAAATGAGCTTGTATCTGGTTGAAGTCGATATGTCTGAGTTGCTAATAGAAATGTTAGAAGATGTGGAAATGCTAGCTCCTCAGTTGACTGTGCAAAGCAACTTCACTGATGGACTGAGGGTAGAGGGCGATCGCGATCTTCTCATTCAAGTTTTGCAAAACCTCTTCAGTAATGCCATCAAATACAATCTTCCCAATGGCTGGATAGAGATTCGCACTCATCAAACTCCCACAACTCTCCAGATTGCTATTACCAATGCATCGCAAAATATTCCAGTAAGCGATCGCCATCGTATTTTTGACCGCTTTTATCGCGGCGATCCTTCACGTAACCGCAAGGTAGAAGGAATCGGACTGGGACTAAGCTTAGCCAGAGAAATAGCCAGGGCGCATCGTGGCGATCTCACCCTTGATTCAACATCTTCTGGTGAAACAGCGTTTACCCTCACTTTACCGATGAAGTTAGAGAATAGAGCGAGCGATCGGTAGCAGTTTGAGAATTTTTATACAGCAGAATTCAGAGAGAAAACAAGATGAATTCGACAAACCTCTCTTTATTTTAAACTAAAGTTCAAGGCAAGAAGAGGTTTTTTAACTGACGTTTGGACACTATATTTTATAAGCTTGTAATAAAGATTCTCCATTGAAATGAATAAGATGAGTAGCATCTTCAGCAACTCAAACATCCGTTTCCCAAGCAATTTCAGCCAAATACTCTACCATTGCTTTTCGGCTTAAAAAAGCTGTGACCATTACAAGAGGAATTTTGACATTAGCAAAAATAACTTCAAGTTCTTTCTTGCGTTTAGGGTTAATTGGTCCGTGAGAAGTTACAGCTTCAATTAAAACTAGCCAATCATTTTTTAGATGATGGATAATTACATCAGGCATTTTACCGTGAGAATCTACAGTAACCCCTAAATTTTTCAATATCACTTCATTAAAATACGCGAATTTTTCATCTGTATCGCCAACATAAATTAGTTTTGCTCCAGGTGTAAAACGTTCTGCAAATTCCTTAATAATCTTCTCAATCAAAATATTTTGACCACCTGGCGAGAGAGTTTTCAGCTCTCCTTCAATCACTATAGGGATACGTGATAATTCTCGCTCCTGAGCATATCTTTTTTTCAAAGTTTCAACTGAAGCAAGATAAGTACGAATGCTCTTTTCCCATTCAGAAGTTCCATAAGTACGTAATAACTCAAGCGCACTTTCTTCAATCTGATATACTGTTTTTGGACTATTAACAGGGCGATGGGGAACATCTGGATTTGCAACTATTAAAGCTGCATCTAAAAATTGATGGACTGTTTGGCGACGAACAGTTTCCCGTGTATTAGGTTTATATGTTTTACCATAATGCTGTGCCATGAATTCCATAATTGGTGTGATTCCCATTAATGGAGATGCAGCAGTTTCCCAAGGATCGGTGGGCTTTAAGTCAACTAAAGCCAGAATAGTTAAAGCTGAACGTTCATTAAGTTGCGCTCGTGGAAGTCCAAGTTCAATTAGTATTTGTAGTGCTTCATCAATACGACTTTTAATTATTAAAGGGTTATTTTCAGATTGATTCGTCATAGTTGGTAACTCTGCTTGCACAAGTTCATCAATTTCAGCTTGTGAGGGGAAATACTCCCCAATTTTCAGCCCCAAGGACATTAACTGCATAATTGAAGGATATTTTAAATTACGTAAATCGGTTGCATTCACCTGAGTATGTCCATTAAACAACCGAAAAAATGCGTCTACAAGGCTAGAGTTAAGATAAGCAGCAAGACCGCGTGCTAAGGTAAGATTTAATCCCTTTCCATCCTGGTGAAAATAATTCAGGTGATTTTCAAAACCTACCCAAGAACAATCAATTTGTTTAGCATCATATACAACCGCAACCACTCGTTTTTTTTCCTCTTTTGAGGAGAATCGTTTAGTCAATACATAATTCTCGTTTGGTACTAAAAGAGAAACTGTTTTTTCTCCATTTACCAAAGCTTGGTGTTTTCTAGTTACCTTTGGATACTCAATATATCCTCTCGAAAAATTCAATGGGTAAATCAAAGGAACAGTGTTTTTATCTGGCATTAAACACAGATATTCTTTTGCACGGAAATCTACAACACGTCCTGTTGATACGGTTAATCCAATATCTTCTAATGTACAGGTAAAATTCGTCATTTGTCGAATCACCTGCTGACTCAGTGTATCTGGAATAATGTGGATGAATTGTTGTGAATCGTCGGGATGAACTATCTCTGTATAAGCTAAGGAATTTGACAGAAAAAAATCATCATCAGTACTTGAACTTGTGCTAATAAGTACATTGTCAAATTTTTGTTGTTGTTTTGTAGCATGAACGATCATTGTTTCCTGCAAAACTCGATCGCCACTAAAAGCTTCCTGTCTGGATTCAAAAAGATGTATCTCCTCTAAAGCCATCATTTCCAAAAACATCTTGCGGAAGTCTCTAAAATAAGGCCCATTACAAAAACTACGCGGCGAGATAGCTACAAGCTCCCCTCCTGATTTCAGAAGTTGAACTGTAGCAGTTATAAAACCTGTATAGAGATTGCTGGTTTCTAATCCAAGAGAACGTATCAAAGCACGAACTTGGGAATGAGCATTGATTTTCAAATATGGGGGATTGAGAATAGCATGCGTAAATCTTAAATTGTCAGGACGATCAAACAAACTAGGTCTCAAAAGCCTGACTGCATCCTCAAGAAAATCTGTATTGCGAATCTCATACTTTAAAGAGATACGAGCTATTCGACATTGGCTTGCACATAATTCCAATGTTTGACGCAAATACCCAATCAAAAAAGGATCAATTTCATAAGCAACAATATGTAAATTGACTAAGGATCGTTGCTTCTGACAAAGGTTAGCCACAAAGGCTGCAAGTAATGAGCCAACTCCTGCTCCAGCATCAAGTAAAGATATTTCAGGAAGATCGAGTTTACCAAACATCCCAGCCATTAATTCTGCTACCGGAGCAGGAGTGAAAAACTGACCTAGTGTTCCTTTTTGCTTTTGCTCCTGTTTCAAGCTTGCAGCAATCCTGAGAAAATCTACTTCACCAAGCAAGTTTTTGGCAGAGCATTTTGCCAAGCTGTTAAATTCCAACGACTTCTTATGGTGATTTGTGAAATCTCTACTACTTGATTGGAACATCACGGTTCATTTTGTCGAACAGAAACTAACTTTACCAGGTTTTGAATTTAGGGGATGATATCTCAATCAGGAGCCAATGCAAAAAGCGCAATTGTATCACTAAAAGTTGCCAATAACCCATATCTTGAGTTAAAAGTTCATTTTAGGAGCCGCAATTATATTGAACTAGCAGTCTCCCTAGCAGCTTCTCGCAGCCGCTCCACATCGCGCATCGGTGGAGCACCAAAAAGCCGCTTATACTCTCGGTTAAAATGTGAGGTATCGTCATAACCCACGCGGTAGGCAGCACTCGTAGCATCAAGCTTTTCCCCCAGCATCAGACGGCGAGCCTCCTGAAGCCGCAGTTGCTTTTGGTACTGCAAGGGACTCATGGCAGTGACAGACTTGAAGTGATGGTGGAAGCCCGATACACTCATTCCCAGCTCTCGTGCAATGCTTTCAATCTTGATCGGCTCGTTAAAGTCTTTACGAAGTCGCTCGACGGCTCTGGCGATGTGGTAGGTGTAGCCACCCAAAACTGCAATATGACGGAGCCGATTACCTTGTTCTCCCATCAGCAGCCGATAAATAATTTCCCGCTTAATCAGTGGTGCGAGAACATGAGCTTCAGCAGGGGAATCTAGAAGCCTAACGAGCCGCACCACAGCGTCCAACAGATTTGCATTCAACGGACTTACATCAATCGCTTTCACATCAGCACGGCTACGCGACGAGGGATATCCTGCCTCGACCATCACTGAGCCAACGAGGGTAGGGTCGAGATCGAGGCGAAGACTAAGGTACGGTTGCTCCTTGGACGCTTCCAGAATTTGGCTGATAATTGGCAGTTCGACCGTAGCAAGCAGATAATGCATTGGGTCGTACTGATAGCGATCGCTACCCAAAAGAACTTCTTTGCTGCCCTGAGCGATCGCACAAAACGCAGGTATGGAGACACTATGAACGCATTCCGAAGGCGAGGAGGAGCGATTGAAGTGCAAACCTTTCAGAGGCTCAATCGTCCCATCATAACGAATCGCGCCTGCAATCCGCTCTTTCAGTTCGTCTCTGTTGGCTTGCGCTCTGTCTACCTCGCGCTTTAGCTGCGGATCGTTGATTAAATCGCGATCGGGCTTTTGACTCGTTTTGGCAGCGTTCATTTCTAAGTTTGCAGAATTGTACAACGATCTTAGACGATCGTCCTATTGCTTATTCCTCAATATTCTTAGAATGAAGCTAAAGCAATGGAAAAAGATTTCGGCTTCTTATAAGCATTCTGGATTTTTATTTAATAGAAAACTCAGTTTTGATTGGGCAAGAGACTTGCCTAGTACTACCCAAAATGGCATCAAGTGAAGGAATTAAGAAAATGGACATTAAAAGAAGTGGCTCACAGCCTTCTGCCAAAGGATCGGCTGATTATTTTACCGGCACTGTCCGCATTGATCCCCTGTTCGAGGCACACGATCCAGCACGCACGTCTGGAGCCAGTGTCACGTTTGAGCCTGGCGCTCGGACAGCATGGCACACCCACCCATTGGGACAAACCTTGATCGTGACAGCTGGCTGTGGCCTCGTACAACGCTGGGGCGGCTCGATCGAGGAAATTCGACCGGGGGACGCGATCTGGATATCGCCGGGTGAGAAGCATTGGCATGGTGCCACACCAACCACGGCGATGACGCACATTGCTATTCAGGAATGGTTCGATGGTAAGCCTGTGGACTGGCTGGAAAAGGTGAGCGACGAGCAGTATCTCAACTGATCTCTGCATCTGGTGCTTTTAAGACCTTGTTAGGTAAAGAATTAAAGGAAAAAAATCATGACAACAAACGACAATGGAAACTACACAGGAAAAGTTGTGTTTGTAACCGGAGCAACGAAGGGCATCGGTCGAGCTACGGCGCTGGCATTTGCTCGTGAGGGCGCTAATGTAGTGGTCGCCGACGTTTCAGAACAGGGCAAGGGAACTCTAAGAAATAAATTATCCAATATTGTGGGATGGGCAGCGAGACGCCCACCCCACAAAAGTTGATTGGATATTTTTTTATTTGTCAGTCCCCAATCAAAGAACGGTACACATGATCGAAGAACTCAGCAAACGAGCGATCGCCGTCAAGTGCGATGTGACGCGAACCGAGGACCTGAAGGCGGCTCTTTCCAAGACCATCTTTCGGGCGGCTGGACTTTGTCTTCAACAACGCCGGTGTGGAGCAGAAAATTGTCTGGCTGTGTTCAGACGCGACTGCCTTCATCGTCGGACACACCTTGGTCGTCGATGGCGGTCAAACGGTGCAATGATTGTTCGTCGCCAACCGTGACACCGTTGCAGTGAGTGGAGATCCCGCCAGGCAGACGCGTCGAACCGCAGCTAACCAATCCACACATTTAAAGAACTCAAATGAAACTCCACCCGTTCAACGACATCGAGACGATTTCACCTCGTCCCATGCTGTTCATCACGGAGGCAGATGCACACTCCAGAGAGTTCAGTGAAGATGCTTACAAGCGTGCAGCCGAACCAAAGGAACTTTACATTGTTCCGGGAACTGGGCACCTCGACCTTTACGATCGGGTGAACCTCATCCCTTGGGACAAACTTCAGTCCTTCTTCATTCAGCATCTCAGCAAGTAAGTGAGCAACTGGCAAGAGCCACAGGCAGGAGAAAATAAGGCAAGCATTAGTTTTTTACAAGGAGATTGTTCGATGAAAGCAACCGTTTACTATGCCCCTGGTGATGTCCGGGTTGAGAATGTTCCCGATCCCACAATTCAACAGCCCACAGATGCCATTGTTCGGATTACTCACGCCTGCATTTGCGGATCTGACCTCTGGTTCTATCGGGGTGAGGAAGAGTGGCAACCAGGATGGCGAACAGGACATGAATGGATGGGAATTGTGGAAGAGATTGGCTCTGAGGTTCGCACCTTGAAGAAGGGCGATCGCGTCCTCGCTCCCTTTGCATTTTCCGATGGTACCTGTGAGTTCTGCCATAAAGGAATCCAAACCTCTTGCGTACATGGTGGTTTTTGGGGGGGAAGCACAAACGATGGTGGACAAGCCCAAGCCATCCGTTCGCCTTTGGCCGATGGCACATTAGTTGTCATTCCTAAAGCCGTTGAGAATGATGATGGCCTCCTCACCGCCATTCTGCCGCTCACTGATGTGATGTCAACCGGACATCATGCTGCCGTCTCAGCAGGTGTTCGCACAGGCAGCACGGTTGCAGTCATTGGTGATGGTGCAGTGGGGTTGTGTGGCGTGCTTGCCGCCAAACGACTTGGTGCCGAACGCATCATTATTTTAGGGCGGCACGAATCGCGGCTAGAGATTGCGCGACGGTTTGGTGCCACGGATGTCGTCAGCAGTCGAGGTGAGGACGCGATCGCCGCTGTACAAGAGATAACCCAGGGTGGTGCAGAATCGGTACTGGAGTGTGTGGGTAGTGAGTCAGCAATGGCAACAGCGATCGGCATTGCACGTCCCGGTGGCGCGATCGGCTATGTCGGTGTGCCGCACGGCAGCGGCCATAATTTCAATCTGGGTCGTTTATTTAGGCAAAATATCACTTTGCGAGGTGGTGTTGCTCCTGTTCGTGCCTACATTCCAGAATTGTTAGCCGATGCGGTGACAGGCAAACTTGATGCTTCTGCGGTTCTCGATTTAACCGTCGATCTCGATGGGGTCCCTAGAGGGTATGCCGCAATGGATAGTCGGGATGCGATCAAAGTTATGGTACGACCTTAATTCTCAAAGACAGGAGTGCAAACAATGCAAAAGCGCAAACTTGGAAATAGTAATCTGCAAGTCTCGGCCATCGGGCTGGGCTGCATGGGAATGAGTTTTTCCTATGGCCCGCCCAAAGACACACAGGAAATGACCGCCCTGCTTCGGGCTGCTGTTGAACGCGGCATTACATTCTTTGACACCGCTGAGGTCTACGGCCCGTTCACCAACGAAGAGCTTTTGGGGGAAGCTCTTGCTCCCTTGGGTGGGCAAGTGGTCATTGCCACCAAATTCGGGTTCGACATCAGTCCAAATTCCGATCCCCGTGGTATGAAGGGTTCACCCGGACTGAATAGCCGACCGGAGCATATTAAGGAAGTCGTGGAGGGTTCGCTCAAGCGACTCAAGGTGGAGGCGATCGACCTCCTCTATCAGCATCGGGTTGACCCGAACGTGCCGATCGAGGACGTGGCAGGAGCGGTGAAAGAACTGATTCAGTCAGGTAAGGTTAAGCACTTTGGACTCTCAGAAGCAGGAGTGCAAACGATTCGTCGCGCACACGCCATTCAGCCGATCGCTGCTCTCCAGAGCGAGTACTCACTGTGGTGGAGAAAGCCTGAAGCGGAAGTGATACCGACCTTGGAGGAACTCGGAATCGGCTTTGTCCCTTACAGCCCTCTGGGTAAAGGTTTTCTTACGGGCAAGATGGACGAAAGCACGACCTTCGACAGTTCCGACTTCCGCAGCACCCTGCCTCGCTTCACAACCGAGGCTCTGAAGGCGAATCAAGCCCTGATTAATCTGCTCGGCAGCATCGCAGAACGGAAGCAAGCGACATCTGCTCAAATTGCCCTTGCCTGGCTGCTAGCCCAGAAGTCGTGGATTGTTCCGATCCCAGGCACCACAAAGCTGCATCGCTTGGACGAAAACATCGGGGCTGTCTCAGTCGAACTCACGCCCGACGATCTGCGTGACATCGATGACGCCGCCTCCAAGATTACGGTGCAAGGGGCTAGATACCCCGAAAAGCTAGAGCAAATGACCGGTCGCTAAGCGGCAAAAAATAGATCTCTTGCAAAAATATAAATATATTTTTGCAAGAGAGGGAAAAGGTTAAAGGGAAGGGGTTTTGAGTTTTTTCCCTTTTCCCGTTCACCTTTACTCCTCTTCGTAATAACTACTATGCTGTGAGCTTTTCAGCCTCAACGCTCAAAATTTTTCCATTGCTAAAACTAAGTTGTAGAAAGTTGTTTT
Organism: Nostoc sp. C117; assembly: GCF_043099735.1. Lineage (NCBI taxonomy): Bacteria > Bacillati > Cyanobacteriota > Cyanophyceae > Nostocales > Nostocaceae > Nostoc > Nostoc sp. C117. Next base: position 5,729,688 of record NZ_CP170991.1, on the reverse strand, counting down.
TTACCATCTCTTCCAAATAATCTCCTTTGGTCGTTTCCAAGCATTCAGCCGCAATTCCCAAAGAAAATTAAATGTTATATTATAGCTTTTCGACACATGACAAGGAACGGCATCGGTATTCGCACGGCGCAAGTGCGTCAGGAACGGCTCATTGGTCAAATTCACGTCTATGATGGTGTGGGGAAAGGTAAGTCCCAGGCGGCTTTAGGGGTGGTTTTGCGTTCGATTGGTTTGGGAATAAATACACCTAGTAATTCCAACCGAGTTTTACTGCTGCGATTTTTAAAAGGGCCGGAACGGGATTATGACGAAGATGGGGCGATCGCAGCTTTGCAACGTGGATTTCCCCATTTAATCGATCAGGTTCGCACTGGGAGAGCCGAATTTTTTGGCCCAGAAGAAATTACTACTTTTGATAGAGATGAAGCGGCACGGGGTTGGGATGTAGCCAAAGGTGCGATCGCCAGTGGTTTATATTCAGTTGTGGTTTTGGATGAAATTAACCCTGTCCTAGATTTGGGTTTGCTACCAGTGGATGAAGTGGTAAAAACATTAAAATCCAAACCCCAAGAGTTGGAAATCATTGCTACCGGACGCGCCGCACCGCAAAAGTTGCTCGACATTGCAGATTTGCACTCAGAGATGAAACCCCATCACCACCCAACAGCTAAAGCCCTTTTCCTGGAAGGTATTGAAATTTATACTGGTGCTGGTAAAGGTAAATCTACCAGTGCTTTAGGCAAAGCCTTGCAAGCCATTGGCAGAGGTATCAATCATCCAGGGTCTACCCGTGTATTAATTATGCAGTGGCTTAAAGGTGGTACTGGCTACACAGAAGATGCTGCGATCGCCGCTTTACAGCAATCATATCCAGAAGTGGTGGATCATCAGCGCTGCGGTGGAGATGCAATTGTCTGGCGGAATTCCCGGCAAGAATTAGATTATGTAGAAGCCGAACGGGGTTGGGAAATTGCCAAAGTTGCGATCGCCTCTGGTATGTATAAAACTATTATTCTCGATGAACTCAATCCCACAGTTGACTTAGAATTACTCCCTGTTGAACCCATTGTCCAAGCTCTACTCCGCAAACCCCGCGACACCGAAATTATTATCACTGGCCGCTGCCAAAATCAACCCGCATACTTCGATTTGGCTAGCATCCACTCAGAGGTTTATTGCCATAAACACTATGCCAATCAAGGTGTAGAACTCAAACGAGGGGTAGATTTTTAAATTGGGCATTGGACATTGGGCAAAACAGTTCCTCTTTTCCGAGTTCTGAGTCAAGAACTGAAATTCCCCACTCAGTACTCAAAACTCAAGTCTTATCGATCGCTCTTGAATCAATAGTTTAAAGGCGAGTTTGCATTTTCAAGGGACAGAATCATACAAGTCGATAGGTTAAAAATAGGGTGGAAATGTCTGAAGTTTGACGCACTAGGGAAAAATTTTACTTTTGGGTAGCTAGGATATTTTGCACAAAGCGATCGCGTCCTGCTGCCTTTGCTTGATACAGTGCCAAGTCTGCGGCGGCAATCATTTCTTCCAAGTCAGAACTTTGTTGAGGAATTTCTGTAGTAAACCCGGCACTCAGGGTTACATAAGGACTAACTTGTGAATTTCGATGAGGAATTGCCAGTTTTCGGACAGCATCACAAATGTTTTCGGCAATATAAGTCGCCCCTAAAGTGTCTGTATTGGGTAAAATTACAGCAAATTCTTCCCCACCATAACGGGCAACTAAATCTCCAGGACGTTTAACAATATCTTTAATGGCTTTAGCAATTTCTTGAAGACAGCGATCGCCTATTCGATGACCATAAGTATCATTGTATAATTTGAAGAAATCAACATCACAAATAATCAGGGAAATCGGGCTTTGCTCGCGTTTCATCCGCTGCCACTCTTGGGCAAAATACTCTTCAAATCCCCGACGGTTTGCCACTTCAGTTAACCCATCGATAGTAACTAATCGCTGCAATTCCAAATTAATGGCTTCTAATTTTTGTTGTAACTGAGATTGCTGAATTAAGCGTTTTACCCGTTGTCGCAAAACTGGCCAGTGAATTGGTTTGGTAACATAATCAATTGCCCCCACTTCAAATGCACTATCGACTGACTCTTGATCGTCAAGTCCTGTAATCATCAAAACTGGAGTGTGCTTGCCACAATCAAGAGTTTGCAACTCAGTGCAACACTCAAACCCATCCATGTCAGGCATTATAGCATCAAGGAGTACTATATCAGGTTGGAGTTGCTTAAATATGATTAAAGCCTCTATGCCATTTTGGGCTTCCACTATTTGATAGCCTTCCCGCTGCAAGAAATGTCGTAATATCATTCTGATAAATGGTTCATCATCAACAATTAAAACTAATGATTGGCTTTCTTGAAGGGTGGCTTTCATTGTGCTTCCTTGGCAAGTTCTTTTTCTAAGGCACTTTTAACTTGTTGATATTCTTGGTGTAGTTGTGATATAGTATCTAGATTATTTTGGAATTTGTTGCTTCGTCCTTGTCTTTCTAATTCCTTGCAAAGTTGCGCTAGAGTGATGGCTCCTACAGAAGCACTGCTGGATTTGAGTTGATGTGCTGTCTTCCATAGGGTTTGGGCATCTTCATTGGCGATCGCGGTGCTGATATTTTGCACCAGTCTGGGAGTTTCTGTAAGATAACACTGGAGTAGTTCCACAAATGCCACACGATCTCCTCTGAGAATATCCCGCAAAGATGTGAGAATTTTGGCATCAATTTTGGAATTATTCAATATCTGGTTTTGTTTCTCTTCCAGGATATTTTGCAAAGATGGCAATTCCAAAGTCATCACTTTATCTTGTTGAGTGATGGAAGCGAATTGAGAAATGACGTGGAGCGAACATTTTCTCAGTGCCTGGGCTAGGTCTTCAAGTTGAACGGGTTTGCTAATGTAGTCATCCATCCCAGCAGCCAGACAAGCTTCGCGATCGCCGCGCATTGCATTGGCAGTTATTGCAATGATATAGGGACGAAAACCAACTTTCCATTGTTGACAAATTCTCCGCGTTGCTTCCAATCCATCCATTTCCGGCATGTGGACATCCATTAATACTACGTCATAGATCTGTTTTTCCAAGGCTTTGAGTACTTCTAGCCCATTGGTTACTACATCCGCCTGATAACTCATTTTCTGTAGCATCAATAGGGCAACTTTCTGATTAACAATCGTGTCCTCTGCTAGGAGAATCCGCAGTGGCGATCGATGGCCGAGATGTGGATCGATTAAGGGAGAATGCGAATGAGAAATACTGACTGGAATCGGCTGATTACCCAAAACACTGGTCAGAACATCGTAGAATTGAGACTGTTTAATCGGTTTCCCCAAAGAGGCAGCAAACTGCACATCCCCAAAGTTAAGAGAAGTTTCTAGTCTACCCAAAGAAGTCAGCATTACCAAAGGCAGATTTTCACAGCCAGATTGCTTGCGGATTTGACGAGCTAGCGTTAGACCATCCATTTGAGGCATCTGCATATCCAAAATGGCAATATCAAACTGGTTCCCCTGAGCAAGTTGAGCTAAGGCTTCTTGACCAGATTTGGCAGCATAAGTTTGCATTTTCCAACACTCTGCTTGCAAACTGAGAATTGTTCGGTTGGTGAGATTGTCATCCACAATCAACAAACGTTTTCCAGCCAGTTCTACTAGCAAAGTCCTAAATTCAGATTGTTCTGCCACAACGGCCACTTCGGCTGTAATGGTGAAGTAAAATGTTGAACCTTGAGAAGAGTAAGGAGATGATAATTTTATATTTTTCCATGTAGAGCTAGGATTGCCACCAATAAACCCCTGACTTTCTACCCAAAGAGTACCCCCCATCATCTGACTGAGCCGCTTGCTAATCACCAGTCCCAATCCTGTACCGCCATATCGTCGAGTCATGGAGACATCAGCTTGAGTGAAGGGTTGAAATAATCGCTCTATTTTTTCTGGTGCAATACCGATACCTGTATCTTTGATGGCAAATTGAATTTGGACTAGGGACTGGGGACTGGGTATTGGGGACTGAGAAGAAGTTTCTTGAATTAAATTCCCAGTCCCCAATTCAACAGAAAGTACTACTTCTCCGTTTTCAGTAAACTTAATGGCATTGTTGAGCAGATTCATCAAGACTTGGCGTAGACGAGTCAAATCGCCGATGATGTGCGTGGGAACTTGCGGCTCAATCAGGTAAGCTAATTCGATATCTTTTTGGGCAGCTTTAGGGGCTAAAAAATAGATAGCCTGTTCTACACAAGCTCTCAAATCAAAAGGCTGTTCTTCTAATTCCAGTTTGCCAGACTCTATTTTCGAGAAATCTAAAATGTCGTTGATGATGGTGAGCAAAGCATCTCCGCTGCTGCGAACTGTTTCCACAAGGTCTTGCTGTTGGGGCGTGAGGTCAGTATCCAGCAATAGATTTGTCATAGCAATCACAGCATTCATGGGAGTGCGAATTTCGTGACTCATCATCGCCAAAAATTCACTTTTTGCTCGATTTGCGGCTTCTGCTTGACGTTTTGCTCGCTCCAAGGCAAAGTTTTTCAAGGTGAGTTCTTGACGTTGGCGGGTTTCTTGTTCCAGTAAGTGAGCTTGTGTTAAAGCAATACCCAATTGAGCCGCCACTGCTTCTAGTAATTCAATTTCGTCTTGTGTCCAGTGGCGAAAACGGCTGCACTGGTGTAGGATTATAGCGCCATTTAGTTCTCCCTGATAAGAAGTGCGGACTGAGAGCATGGATTTCAGACCAATTTCTCGGCAGGTAGGTTCAGTTCCTTGGAGTAAAGGATCGACGTATACATCTGGAGAGGCGATCGCTGTTTCTTGTGTCATCATTTGCTCAGCATGAAGATTGTTAGTTATAAAAACTTCCAAGTTCAATATCGAGCAGTAACCGGGGATAACATTGTACTCTGCTACTAAGGGAATTCGGGGGATAGGTTCATTAATGTAAGAATGAATTAGACAGCGATCGACTCCAAAGGCTTGCCCAATTTGAGTAGCAGCCGTCTCAAATATTTTGCTTGTATCCAGACTTTGACGAATTTCTTGAGTAATTTGTTCGAGTAGTAGGGTTCGATGTAATTGTCTCTGCAATGCCTCTTTAGCTCGTTTGTTTTCGGTAATGTCATGATTGACCCCAACAGTGGCAACAGTTTGACCTTCTTCATTCTGCAAAGAGACTACTGTTGTTTCGGAAATTCCCTCACTGCCATCTTTGCGAATAAAGTGTATTTCCCCTGACCAGCGTCCTTGCTGTTTGATTCTTTCCAGCACTTTGGCACTTAATGTTGCAGCTACTTCAGGTTTATGTAAAATACTGGGATATTTACCCAAAACCTCAGCTTTAGTATAGCCAAACATGCTTTCGGCAGCAGGATTCCAGTCAATAATTTTTCCTGTTAAATCTGTGATAATCACACCATCATGCATGTTTTCAAAGGTGAGGGCTTGGCGACGCAGACTGTCTTCGGCAAGTTTGCGTAAGCGAAGTTCCTCGTAGACATCGCTAATATCTCTCTGAATGCCAATGAAATGACTTAACTTGCCATTGTCATCATGAATAGGAGAAATACTCAATTCATTCCAGAACATCAACCCATCTTTGCGATAGTTGCGGAGAATCACTTTACAAGTTGTTCCAGCTTTAATGGATGACCGTAATTCATTGAGTGCTGGCTGCTGAGTATCTGTGCCTTGCAAAAATCGACAGTTCTGCCCAATTACATCAGTAGTACTGTAACCTGTTATCCGTTCAAAGGCAGAGTTAACATAAATAACTGGATTATATGCCAGTCTGGCATCACAAATAATAATTCCATTACTGGTAGCAGCAAGTGCCCTCTCTCTTAGTCTCAGGGTTTCTTCAACTAGCTTTAAATCAGTAATATCAAACATAAACCCCCTCAGCGTCGTCGGAGTTCCTAGTTGGTGAACGACGCTAATAATGTCTCGCAGCCAAACAACGCGCCCGTCTGCTGCTAACATTCGGTATTCTAATTCGTAATTCTCACACCTAGCAGTTGCTTGTTGATAAAGACGAACAGATTTTTCTCGGTCATGTGGATGTAGATGATTTACCCAAAAATTTCCCTCATACCATTCTGCAATGGGATAATTTAGCAAATCTACAGCTTGTGGTCCAACGTAGATAAATCGCCAAGTTTTCAAGTCTAATTCCCAAGGAATGACTTTGACAGTTTCTAACAACTGCCGCAGACCATTTTCGCTGGCACGGAGGGCAATTTCTACCTGTTTTTGTCGATCGATTTCGTGAATTAACTCCTGATTTATTGCTGTTATCTGTTGGTTGCTTGCTTTCATACCCAGAGCAAAATACATTGATAATATTAGCTTGCTGGTAACCAATAACCCGATAACAAATAACCCACTAATCAATCCTACTGGTGTTAATAACCCCACAGTTTGGATTAAAAGTTTCTGCCACAGTAAGATTACGGAAATGGAGAAAAAAATCTCTAGCAACAGCCCTAGTAATTCCCGTTTGCAGAAAAATTTCACAGCTTTGAACCAATCACATCGGTGCTGTTTGACCACTTATTAACCCTCCAGCACTTTCAGGGATTTTCGTGCTAACTTTTACTTTTAATTAATCTAAAATATTAATCGCAAGGGGGCAATTACGGATTTTGGGAAAATTTAATATTTGTATTTTTTGACAAAAAAACTTAACAAAAAATAATTAAGGTAGAAGTATGTACCTTACTAGTGCGGGTGAACGCCAAGGCTATTGTCCTTTGATATTAGAAGTTCACTGATTGGGGATTTCCTAAGCGATGCATTCCCTATGCTGTATAAACTGTAGCTTTGAAATAGAAGTTGGGAAATAGGTTCTTCCAAGATGACTGAATTAATGTTATGGAATTCTCCCATCAAATTCTGTGTGATTTGTCTTAACAAAGCGATCGCCAGCCTTGTGTTATTTTTTCGTAGAGGTTGTTGAGAGTAAAGATTCAAAAGTTGAAGTTTTTGGACTTTTGACCAAATATTGGTAATTAAGAAGGTACAACCCTCCACTGATTATAACTATAAATGACGTTAGCGACTCCGCAAACGTCATTATCAATTACAAATTACTTTTACTTCCATAGCATGAAATATCTGTACTTTCTGCTGGAAATTGGTGAGGCAGACTTGAGGAACTCTCGGATGGAGGAAATCTCCATCCAAAAATTCAAAATCAAGCTGTAATCTAAATTACAGCTTCTTCGCGTTGACAATCAAAAACAACCATGAAAGAAGCGTTTGGCATCTCCTGACGCAGGTGCTGCATATAACCATCTGCATCAGAACGACTGCGGAAGCGAGCAACAATTTCTCGTTGGGTATTAGGAACTAAACGAGCGATCGCCCAAGAATTCAGGCGCTCTTTGTAGGCAGTACCCTGATTGTCTAATTTAGAAGCTTTGTATTCAGTATTTTCTGGCATAATTATCTTTTCCGTATGAAGTTTCATGAAGGGCGTTAATTAGTTTCTAGGTAGGAATGCACTAACGCTTTTTTTTAAGCTGCTGCCACCTTGTTATTCGATTATTCAGAAATTGTCAATACTGAGCGCAATATTTAAGACGAATTAAGTTATAAATTACAAGTATTTATAACCCTCAAAGCTTTATTTTGCAACTGTTTTCAGGTAAAACAATACTCTAACTAAAAGTTTGACAAGGATTAACTGCGGGGCATTTTAATAAATACACGTAAGTAAATTCTATATCAGTAGTAAAATGAAAAACAATTCAAAAAAAATACTATTAGACTTAGAAAAATAAATTTTTGGTAAATTGAGAAGAGATTTTTAGGATAATTCAAAGGATAGTTTTGACAGCACAATTCATCAAATTTGAGTTGCTTTATTGTCATTTGTGCCAGTAAATCGGTAGTGCTTTCCCAAAATTGTTACGGCTGAGGCTACGTGCAGTCGTTAACATGGTTTTACTTATTTGTCTCCTAAGGGACTTCCAAATAAACAAACATCCAATTAACTCTTGTGCGGTGGGCGACACGAGAGCCATATCAACTGGGCGGGCAGGATGCCCACCCGACAATATTGGATAATTTATTTCTTGGAATTCCCTAACGCTCTTCCATCACTCTTGCTTCAGAAATCGTTATCTAGCAGAGATTCAAATTCAGCTTGCAAGGCGGTTATATCTGCCAACCTTGTCACTAATAAATTATCTTTACCAGCATCACTTAAAGATACTTTCCAGTAACGAATACTCTCTGAGTTATTCAACCAAAACTGAATGACTGTATCTACCACTTGATCCAAATTCCAACCCCGTTTTGCGGGAACTGATTCCACAGATTCGAGAAATGTATCTAGCGTACAGGTATGCATTCCCAAATATTCTACGCCTTGGTAGGGTGGTTTTTGCAAACTATTTTGTTGATGATTAAAAAACTGTAAAAGTGGAGATACTCCTACAATATCAAAAGTATATTTCATGCCAGTACTCCCAGTCGTAAATGCCTTTCTGCAAAGCTTTAACTTTGTCTAATATGATATCTGAAAATTATCTAAATCATCTAGAAAAAGTATAGCTTTCACCTACATTATAACTATTAAATCTCAGTTCAAATTTAGCACTCTCAGGCTTTTAGTGCTAAATTAAATTCAAATCTTACACTCATTATTAATGAGTATTATGCATACTTAAGACTAACGCAACTGGCATATTATTTTTAGTTTGTAGTGTACCCCTCCGGGGAGCTTGCTACGCGCAGCGTCTCGCAGAGAGAACTAAAGTACTCAAAATCAGGGTTATTTGCGTTGGTGGAACCTCTCTAAGAGTTGCGTTCCCCAGGGGAGCCCTTACTACAAACTAAAAGTTTTAATTTTTGTGACATTTGTGTAAGTCGTAATACTTTTCAGGAGTATTATTTGTTTTTTATAATGATTTAATAAATTACCTTACAGTTTGTAAAGCTACAATGATATACAGACTAGCCTAGCGTTTGTCATCCCTATGGCTATGTGTAGAAGTGAACAGTTAGTTAGAAAGCGATCGCTGGAATTGGATTATTACTTTATCTGCAATAGGTAATTTATACCAATTTTTTATGAAGCTGCATATAATTCGATCCCCCCTAGCCCCCCTTAAGAAGGGGGGAACCAGAAAAACATCTATTAAAGTCCCCCTTTTTAAGGGGGATTTAGGGGGATCAAGATATGTGCAACTTCACGTTAAATTGGTATTAGTATAAAAATATTATTTTCTTGTAGGAAATTAGCTATTTAGTCTACTATTTTGTTGGGGAAGGTAGCAAGTTATATATTGGACGGGTGTGATGAGAATCTTACTCATCGAAGATGAAGAAATTTTAGCAAGTGTCTTGTTGAAGTCTCTGACTAAACAACACTATGTTGTTGATGTAGCACAAGACGGTCAAATGGGTTGGGAATATACGCAAAATGCCAACTACGATCTGCTGCTAATAGATGTAGGTTTGCCGAAACTGGACGGGATTACATTGTGTCAGCGATTGCGTTCTGGTGGGTGTTTCACTCCGATTTTGTTGATGACGGCAAAAGATGGTACTAGAGAGCGAATTCAGGGACTTGATGCAGGTGCAGACGATTATCTGATTAAACCTTTAGATTTGGGAGAACTGCAAGCACGGATACGAGCGTTGTTACGTCGAGGCGATCGCCCCGTTACCCCAATACTAGAAGTAGGCGCACTACGACTAGATCCTAGTAGTTGCGAAGTCACGTATAACAATAAATTATTAGAATTAACAGCCAAAGAATACAGTCTGCTAGAGCTATTTCTGCGAAATCCATCGCGTGTTTTTAGTCGCGGAGATATCATTGAGCATTTGTGGACTTTTGATGATCCGCCCCAGGAAGAAACTGTAAAATCACACATCAAATACCTACGACAAAAGTTAAAAGCAGCTGGAGCAGTAGACTGGATTGAAAACGTTTATGGTTTGGGATATCGGCTGAAGCCTGGAAGAGGGACAGAGGGGCAGAGGAAGCAGGGGGGAAAAGAAAAATTGCACCCAAGTCCTCATGTTGAGGAGGAGTTTAAGGAGGCAATGGGGGGCTTGTGGAAGCAATATAAAGGGTTGATCGGACAACGCCTGGCGGTACTGGAAGAATTAGCAGCAGCACTTTCTCATAAAAACCTGACTCAGGAGTTATACAAATCCGCAGAACGAGAGGCGCACAAATTGGCTGGTGTCTTGGGTATGTTTGAACAAGATAATGGCACTCAAATAGCGCGAGAAATTGAGCAGATTTTAGGGAAAGATGGCGATTTGCTACCAGATGAAAAGCGGCAATTGCTGACACTGATTGAAAATTTAGGTAAGTTAATTCATCAGATGGGGCAAAAAGTAGATAATCAAACTACAACTGCGATCGCCCCAGAAATTTGTAGCCAATTAATATTAATTGACTCCAATCCACAACTAGGTTCTGAGTTGCAACAACTCGTTGAATGCATGGGAATGTGTTGGCAGCAAATTACAACCTTAGAGGATGCAAAAAACTTTCTACAAACTACATCCCCAGATTTAGTAGTACTAAATGTAGATGAAGTCGGGCGACGGCAAGAAAGTTTAGCACTGTTGTCAGAATTGACAACCCGTACCCCACCTGTACCTGTGCTGGTAATGGCTGGGACTGATGAGTTAATAGAACGCGTGACTTTCGCTCAATGTGGGGCGCGAGGTTTTCTAGCCAAACCTGTAACAGCAGCTCAGGTGTGGGATGTTTCGTCTCAATTATTACAGCGTACTCGTTCTTTGCGAGTAAATGTATTAGCAGTAGATGATGACCCCCTGATTTTAGCAGCACTGCGCCCAATGTTAGAACCTTGGGGTATGCGGATGACAGCATTGGACAATCCCTTACGTTTCTGGGAAGTACTGCAATCGACTACACCGGATTTGTTGATTTTAGATGTAGATATGCCTCATATTAGTGGTATCGAACTTTGCCAAGCAGTTCGTACCGATCCCCAATGGCAAGAATTGCCGATTGTGTTTTTAACTGCTCATCGGGAAATCAAAATTGTGCAGCAGGTGTTTGCTGTGGGGGGAGATGATTATGTGATTAAACCTGTTGTTGGAGCCGAATTGTTGGCACGGATTACCCATCGCTTAGAACGCAACCGTTTACTTCAGTCCCTTTCTACCAAAGATCCTTTAACTGGACTGGCAAATCAGTTCCAATCTCGCCGCAACTTAGAACACCTAATTACTCAAGCTGAGAAAAATCAGCAATCTCTTTCTTTGGCGATTTTGAGCGTGGATGATTTACGTCAAATTAATATAAAGTATGGCCATGAGGCTGGAAACCAAGTATTACAAAGATGGAGTCGTTTATTCCAATCAGCATTTTGTAGTGGTGAAATTCTTGGTTATTGGGGTGATGGAGACTTTATAGTGGGAATTACTGGGTTAACCAAAACAGAAATGAACCATCGCCTGAGTGAGATTTTAACTACTTTACGCCAGCAAATATTCACAGCTTTCAATAGCGATCGCTTTCAGCCAACATGTAATTTTGCTGTAGTTGAATATCCTAGCGATGGGCTAACGATCCAATCTCTATATCAAGTCGGGGTAATTCGTAATACTTCTCTACGAGAGGCTACGCGGTAGTTGAGCGTAGTCGAAACTCAGTACAAGTTCGTAATTCGTAATTATCATATGGCGATCGCATTCAAATGACAAAGACGCGATAAATCGCCGTCTCTACGAAGGACTGGTTATTGTAAAGACGGCTATTTATCGCTTCTCTTGCGTTAACTTTGTAAAAGATTTGAAGGAAATGTGTAGTTTTGCTGTAGTCGAATATCCCAGTCATGGAGTAACGATACAATCTCTATACAAATTTGTTAGTGCCATAAAAACCACATAATCATTAATTTGTAAAGTACTTAATTCATAATAATTACGAATTATTTAACAGGAGTCCTTGATGAGTAGACAAAAGCTAGAGCAGGTAGAGCAATTGCAAGCCACGTTGAATAAGATGGAAGTCACACTGGATGCGATCGCTGATGCTGTAGTCTGGGTGGGAGAAGACCGGCTCATTCAATGGTGCAATTCTTGCTTTGAATCTCTCGTTAACCAACCCCACGGTACTGTCTGCGGCTTGAGGTTAAGTGATTTGCTACCCCTATTAGTTGCTTTGCCTTGCTATCCCGATCTCAGAATACTGAATGGAGAATATGAAACCACAAATTATCAGTTGCAGCAGGGTGAGCGGACTTTAACGCTACAAATTTCCGGTAGCTGTATAGGATTGACTGGCGATCGCTGTGCAATACTGGTGATTCGGGATATCACGGAGACGAAACAAGCCCAAGAATCTCTGCAAGAGATTGAGGAGCGATTGCAGACATTAATTAACGCTACACCCGATATCATCTGTTTAAAAGACGGTGAGGGAAAATGGTTGCTGTCAAACCAGGCTAACCTAGAGTTTTTAGAACTCCAAGACGTTGATTATCAAGGCAAAACTGACTCAGAACTAGCAGAATTTAGCAATTTTTATCACGATGCTTTGCTCAATTGCAGCGAAACAGATGAACAATCTTGGCAATTGGGAACTGTGCATCGAGTAGAAGAAGTTATTCCTCGACCTGATGGGACAGTGAGCAGTTTAGATATGATTAAAGCTCCTCTGTTTCACCAAGATGGTAAACGCAAGGCTATGCTTGTTTTGGGACGCGATATTGGCGAACGCAAACAAACCCAGCTAGCTCTAGAAAATTCTTTATCTTTATTAAAAACTATCTTTGAATCAATTCAAGATGGTATCTTAGTAGTCGATCGCTTTAGTAATATCACTAATTACAACCAAAAGTTCTTAGAAATGTGGTCTATTTCACCAGAACTTTTGGCGGAACCAAATCATCCTCAGCGGCTAGGGTATCTGGCAAACCAACTAAAAGACCCAGATGGATTTTTGCAACGCGTCCGAGAATTATATTCACAGCCGGAAGTAGTTAGTCACGACTGCTTAGAAATGCGCGATGGCAGAATATTTGAGCGCTACTCCTGTCCTCAACGCGTTGGCGAACAGATTATTGGTAGATTGTGGTGCTTCCGCGATGTTACTCAACGCCAAAAGGCGGAAGAAGCACTGCGACAAAGTGAGTTACAGTACCGCAGTGTTTTTGAAGCGATCAATGATGGACTATTTATTACTGAAATAGAAACTGAAACGGTCGCGGAAATCAACCCTGCTGCTTGTCAGATGCACGGTTACTCTTATGAAGAATTTCTGACTTTACATCCATCTGTCTACATTCACCCAGACTCACATTCTGTTTTTCATGAGTTTGTCGAGAAAACACGAGTTGGCGAACAATTTTACGGACAAGCGGTTGATATCTGCAAAGATGGTACTTTAATCGATGTGGAAGTCAAAGGAACGACTTGTATTTACAATGGCAAGCGACATATTTTAGCCATTGTGCGGGATATCAGCGCTCGTAAACGCACCGAATCAGCCTTACGCCAAAGCGAAGCACAGTACCGCGATTTGGTGCAAACAGCCAACTGTATTATTCTGCGTTGGGATGGCAATGGTGACATTATATTTTTAAATGACTATGGTCAAAGGCTTTTTGGGTTTGATTTAGATGAAATTACTGGATGTAATGTCATCGGTACAATTGTTCCAGAAACGGAAACTTCTGGACGGGACTTACAAGCGTTAATGGTTGATATTTGCGAGCATCCAGAGAACTATCTATTTAACGAAAACGAGAACTTGTGCAAAAATGGCGATCGCGTTTGGATAGTTTGGGCGAATAAACCCATTTTAGATGAACAAGGAAACTTAATCGAAATTCTTTCAGTGGGCACCGATGCCACAGAACGCAAACGCGCCCAAGCAGCCCTCCAGGAAAGCGAGTTAAAATTCCGCAGCATCGTGGAAAATGCCAATGATTTGATATTTGTCCTCTCACCAGAGGGAATTTTTACTTATCACTCGCCGAATGTAACTGCAATTATGGGTTACAACTTGGAAGAAATCGAAGGTCATTCGGTGGTGGAGTTTACCAAACCAGAAGATTTACCAACTAGCGCCGCCGCCTTACAAAGGGCAATGACAGGGGAAAAGCTAACTAATATTGAAGTGCGATTGCGACACAAAGATGGTAGCTGGCGATGGTTTAACTTTAACACTTCAACAATCAACACCGATAGTAGTGAAATTGCGATCGCAGGTGTGGGACGCGACATCACAGAACGCAAGCAAGCAGAAGAAGCCTTGCGTCGGAGTGAAATGAAGTACCGCAACATCTTTGAAAATTCCCAAGTGGGGATTTTTCGTACCCGTCAAAAAGATGGATTGATTGTGGATGCCAATCAACGCAGTGCAGAGATTTTAGGTTTTGCCTCTGCGGCTGGACTCATAGGTAAGTATTTTACAACTGAGTTATATGTAGATCCAGAAAATCGCACCCGGATTTTAGCAGAGTTAGAAGAGTACGGTGAGGTCAGCAATTTTGAAGTAGCATTGCGTCGCCTTGATAATTCTGTGGTTTGGGTATTATTGTCAATTCGTTTAAATGCAGAAGAAAACTGTTTAGATTCAGTCTTTACAGATATTAGCGATCGCAAACATCAAGAAAAAGCCTTACGCTTAATTGTTGAGGGTACAGCAGCGAAAACAGGCAATGACTTCTTTAATTCCTGCGTTCGTTACCTGGCTGAAGTATTGCAGGTTAAATATGCTCTGGTAACTGAGTTTAATGATGAGTCAAAAACTCAAGTCCGCACTTTGGCATTTTGGTGCTACGGGGATATTGCTGATAACTTGCAATATGATTTGTATGGTACTCCTTGTGAACATACCTTGCAAGGCAACATGTGTCACTATCCCCAAGGAGTGCAAACTGCTTTTCCTACAGATGCAGATTTAGTAAAGATGAATGCCGAAAGTTTTCTTGGCGTTCCTCTCACCAGTTCATCCGGCGAAATCATTGGACATCTAGCAGTGATAGATGTCAAACCAATGCAGCCCGATCCGGGACGGGAACTGATTGTAAAAATTTTTGCTGCCCGCGCTGGTGCCGAATTGGAGCGGAAACAAGCAGAAGCCGCCCTCCAGCAAAGTGAGTTAAAGTTTCGCACGATCGTCGAAAAAGTCAATGATGTGCTGTTTGCGATCAATCCTGATGGTGTTTTCAACTATATTTCTCCAAATATCTTGAAGACTACTGGATATGCCCCTACGGAAATGGAGGGTAATTCTTTGGCGTTCTTTACTCATCCTGATGATGTACCAAAATGTCTAGAAGTCGCCCAAACAATCCTAGCAACAGGCGAGGGAATTTCGGATACTGAGTACCGCGCTAAACATCGCACCAAGGGATGGGTTTGGCTAACTAGTAATGCAGTCCGCACACAAGATGCCCAAGGTAACTTTCAGATTGTCGGGGTAGCTCGTGATATTAGCGATCGCAAACTAGCAGAAGCAGCCCTGCAACGTCGCACTCAAGCAGAAAGTTTACTCAGCAGCATATCTCGACAATTTATTGACCAAGATTTAGAAACAGCAATACATTTTACACTCCGAGCGATCGCTCAATTTATTGATGTTGAACACAGTTGTATTTTTGAATGCTCCAACGAGCAAAAAGAATTTAACCTCATTCATGAATGGTGTGGCGAAGATGTTCAGCCATTAATTGATATTGCCAGAGGTTCGCCTGTGGAAGTTTTCCCTTATTTCTACGAGCCCATTCTTTGTGGTAGACATCGCCAAATCTCTTGTGTGGAAGAACTACCGCCCCATCTACCTGAGCGACAATTGTTTGAAAGTATGTCGTTTCAATCTTTATTAGCTGTGCCCATGCTTCATACTGGCAGAGTCGTTGGGTTTGTTGGTGCAGCAACGATTCACTATACCAAAACTTGGAATCAAGAAGATATTAATCTATTAAAATTGGTAGGTGAAATAATAGCGATCGGTCGAGCTAGATATCAAGCAGAAGAAGCACTGAGAATTGCCAAAGAAGCTGCCGAAAGTGCCAACCGTGCCAAAAGTGCTTTCCTCGCTAACATGAGTCACGAACTTCGCACCCCTCTAAATGCAATTCTTGGCTTTTCTCAATTAATGGAGCGAGACACCAGCCTCAACTCAAATCAGCGTGAATCTTTAGCTACCATAAACCGCAGTGGAGAACACTTGCTTAACTTGATTAACGATGTCCTGGAAATGTCCAAAATTGAAGCCGGGCAAATCATTTTTAACCCCGAAGACTTCGACCTTTATATGCTGTTGCAAACATTACAAGAGATGTTCCAGGTACGGGCACGAGCAAAGCAATTGTTTCTTAGATTTGAAATGTCCCCCGATCTCCCCCGTTACATCCAAACAGATGAAGGTAAACTCCGCCAAGTCCTAATTAACCTTTTGGGTAACGCCGTCAAGTTTACCCAAACTGGGGGGGTAACTTTGCGGGTAAAGTTGGGGACTAGGGACTGGGGACAAGGTAGACAAGATAGCAATATTTCTCCCTTGTCTCCCTTGTCTCCCTTGTCTCCCTTATCTCCCTTGTCTCCCCCCTCTCCCCCCTCTCCCCACTCCCTAATCTTTGAAGTCGAAGACACTGGACGGGGAATAGCACCAGAAGAAATGGATAATCTGTTTCAGCCTTTTGTCCAGACAACAAGCGGTATTCAAACCAAAGAGGGCACTGGGTTAGGATTAACTATTAGCCGCCAGTTTGTGCGGTTGCTGGGGGGCGATATTCACTTTACCAGCAACCTTGGACAAGGATCTACTTTTAGCTTCGACATTCAAGTAAATTTAGCCGCAGCTTTCAAAGCTACACCCAAGTTGAGTAAGGGACGTGTGATCAAGTTGGCAGCAAACCAACCAGATTATCGGATTCTGGTTGTGGACGATCGCAAAGAAAACTGCGATTTAATTGTGCAACTACTTGGGAGTGTTGGTTTTAATACTAAGACTGCTAATAATGGACAAGAAGCGATCGCTATTTGGCAAAATTGGCAACCCCACCTAATCTGGATGGATATGCGGATGCCTGTGATCAACGGCTATGATGCAACTAAAGAAATTAGAGCCAGAGAAAGAAAAGACGCAAAGCGGGAACATGTCCCCGTGTCTTCTTTTCGCACTGTAATTATTGCGCTAACCGCTAGTGCTTTTGAAGAACAACAAGCAAGTATACTGGCCGCTGGTTGTGACGACTTAGTTCGCAAGCCATTCCGGGAACAGGTAATTTTTGAAAAGATGGCTGAATATTTGCATGTGTATTATATCTATGCAGAAGAAAGTAGTGAAAATTCAATAGACAACAAGCCAGATAATATTGAATCTTTGGATCTTCACTCTGCAATTCAGCTTATGCCTACCCAATGGATAGCAGAATTAAATCAGGCAGCAGTTGAAGTCGATGCGGAACGAATTTTCCAACTAATTGAGCAAATTAAGCCAACTCAATCTAACTTGGCAGAAGAATTAGCAAATTTAGTCCGTAGTTTCTGCTTCGATGAAATTATCGACCTAACTGAGAAGTCTTAACAATTCAAAATTCACAGCATTTTCAGATTTAACCGAACTTGATATGATACAGCATACTAAAGTAACATTTAAATCTTCTGGCGATCGCCACGATGAAAAAAGCATTTGTGATTCACTCTTATTGACGAATCAGTTTCTCAATAACTTTGTTATTTTCCCCAAGTTGTTGCTCGCTGGCGAAGGGTTTATTAGTGGAAGTTTCCTTAGGGAATTTAACATTTGTTTGAGCGTGGAGTCCTGGTAATACACTGAATTTCACTTCTTTAGTTTCTTTGGAAGTAGGTACTAAAGTGATTCTCAGTTCACTGAGAACTTGCTGTTGCTCTTTGATGATTTTAGTTAGTTCGTTCAGTTGTTGAGTATGTATTTCATCTAATTTTTCATGGAGCAATTCAATATTTTGTCCTGCTTTCAAATTCACTTTGTGGTCAATTTCAGCGTTTTTGCGATCGGTATCCGACTGGCGATTTTGACTCATTAAGACGATGGGTGCTGTATAGGCTGAGGCAAATGAAAATACTAAGTTGAGCATCATAAATGGTGTCTCGTCCCAGTGAGGAAGACCAGGTATAGCATTGATACCAACCCATCCCGCCAAAACAGCACTTTGCCCAATGAGAAATCCCCAAGAACCCACTTGCGCTGCGAATTTATCGGCAAGGCGTTGTCCGCGAGTCAGTTCTTCAGTGGAAGTGTTCTCACCTACTGACTGTATTTCTACAATTTGAGGCTTTTGAGCTACTTTTGCATCAACTGTGTTGGACGATACCCTTTTTAATGTATTCATGTTGCACCTCTTGGCGTCATTTCAGTCTGTGTTTATCCTGATGACTTTTAATGTACGCTGGTTAAACGATAGGAGCAAATATTGTTTATTTTTAAATCGATAAAAAAAAGTGATGATAGAGAAAAAACTATCCTAAGACAGATTCCTAAAGTTGAATAACATCTTTCCTAACCCAGCGGAAAAATCATCTAAAGGCTTGAATAGCCCATCCTTTTACAGGATGAGCTATTCAAATGGGAAAATCATAACAAGACTGAACACTCATCTTAAGACTTAGTTTCTTGTGTCTGCGCGTCGATAATTATACTCCAGTCATCGTTGTTCACAGATGCTTCGAGTTGACGCCGACGTTCAGCTTCACTTACATCTGTTGTTTCTAACTCTTTAGCGAGGGTTGTGTCAGCCATTGCTTTCCGCAGTTTTAGTTTTTTCTCTTCGTAGGCTTGGCGCTCCACCTCTGACATTACCGCCTTAGTAGCTTCGCCAACTGTGCTAGCCCACATTGTGGTTTCAGAAGCATTACCAAGTGGTGTGCTTTCGAGTTCTGCTATCCACGCATCTCGCAAATCTTCCATTTCTTGACGCTTCGGGAACTTAAATGCTTGTACCCTCACAAAAGCACACTTTTCTTTACCATTTTTACTGACATGACCGTTTAGAGAAAGTAACACATTCCGAGAATAGCCAATGTATTGCGTGCAGCGTTCTATGTCTAATACTGCGTAAACACCTGCAATTTTCGCGTTCTCAGCAGCTACACACCAAGCCTCAAGGGGCATAATTTCAGCGCTATTGTTTGGTAATTCAGGAGTTATACTCACCTCAATAGCGGCGTGTTCATCATCGGAACTATACAAAAATTCATGGAGTCCACGATGATTTGTGGGGACATTTTGATGTTCAATTGGCAAGTTGTGCTGAGTTTCCATTACAGTTGATCTCTGGGTTATTAATTGGTGATGTCTACGACGAACTTTTCTACGAGATGTCAGGCGTAGCTTGCTTCTCTGTAGGTGTAAGTTTACCCAAGCAAATATATTGCTCTTAAAATATTGAAGCTTAAATCTAGTTACATATCCAAATCATTGTTCTGAAAAATTCTAACAAAGCAAAAACAACTATTAAACCTCTATGAATCAATTGATACCTAAAAATTGGATATTTATCAAACAGCGCCTAACTCCTTATTTATTTTTACTACCCGCCTTAGTTCTTTTAGGGTTAACTGTTTTTTGGCCTGCACTGCAAGCATTTTATCTCAGCTTTACCAGCTACGAAGATATTGGTCAGCCGCCACAATGGATAGGTCTTGCTAACTTTTTTAAGCTTTGGAAAGATGCAATTTTTTGGAAAACTTTGGAAAACACTTTTTTATATCTTGTTGGTGTAGTACCAATTTTGGTAATTGCTCCCTTAGGATTAGCAATTTTGGTAAATCAGAAACTGCGGGGAATGAATTGGTTTAGAGCTGCATACTACACCCCAGTAGTTATTTCAATGGTAGTTGCAGGAATAGCTTGGAAATGGCTATATGCAGAAAACGGATTACTCAATCAGTTATTTAAAGCTTTAGGTATTTTTCCAGAAGGTATCCCTTGGCTAACTAGCCCAGCTAAAATTTTTGGCATTGTACCAATTTCTCTTGCTAGCGTCATGGCTGTCACAGTGTGGAAGGGGTTAGGCTACTACATGGTAATTTATTTAGCAGGGTTGCAATCAATTCCTGCTGATGTGTACGAAGCTGCTGCAATTGATGGCTCTGATGGAATCAAGAAACATTGGGATATTACCATACCTTTAATGAAGCCCTATCTAGCTTTGGTAGCTGTCATTTCAGCTATTTCTGCGACCAAAGTATTTGAAGAAGTATACATTATGACCCAAGGCGGTCCACTCAATAGCTCGAAAACAATTGTTTATTATCTGTATGAACAAGCCTTCAATAATTTGGAAATTAGCTATGCTTGTACAATTGGACTAGTGTTATTTTTGATAATTTTAGGGTTATCAATTTTGCGATTAGTTATTAATCAGCAGGGAGAAGATAATATCACAATCTGATATTGACTAGATTTAAATATATTAACTTTAGAAAAATTATCTCCTATCAGCCATGATATAGCATTTCGCGGTAAGCGTGAAGTACACCTTAAAACCTCACCCCCAGCCCCTCTCCTTATTAAGGAGAGGGGAGATAAAGCACAGCTTTATAGGGGTGAGGTTAAGCTGTACCTCAGTTGCTTAGGAAACACTATATTCTGAAGATATTCAAATATGTAGAGTGCATGAAAACAGACATTATATTCTACACCTTATTTCAAAATCTCCCAGGTGTCTTATTTGAACTTTTGGAACAATCCCAAGACCTGCCGTTACACTACCAATTTACCTCATTCTAAAATCGGGTTTGATACTCTACTACGGCACGACTGTCGTCAGTTAGATTAGTGGAAGCTCGTACCCGAAATTCATCGTTGATTCGGTAATTTACACCCCATTGGAAAGGGTCATTTGTTGTTAATATCTTGATACTAGAAACGGATATCTTAGAAGTAATATCAACCCCAGCCTCCGCTGCTAATTCCAATGTTGAACTGCTTCTTCCTGCTTCCGGATTTTCAGAAATAACCGTAGGAAATATCCTTAGTTCACTTAAGCCAAAGGTACTACCAATTTGGTTAAAAGCTGACTGAAAATTGTTGAATACAGCTGAGCCAGCGATGTTAATCAGACCCAAAGTGCTATCAGCACGTCCTTGGGTATCTACAAACCCACCTCCTAAAAGAGAAACAATTTCGGTTTGACTACGTGACGGGCTGCTTGTTAATTCTAGATTTTCATTTAGTTTGCTGGCAAGACCGTTGATAGTAGCTTCGACTCGAACACTCTCTAAGGCTGATAAACCTGTGGAATTTACCCGACTGAAGTCATTATTTTGAGTTACATCCAGTACCTTAGCAAATAGCCGAATATCCAAGTTAGGATCGCGGGGTTGAGAAGGGCTAAAAGTTGCGGTGTGTTTATAGCCACGAACCAAGTTAAATTGGGTAGTAAATAAATTCACTCCACCTTGTTCTAGTTGGATAGTGCCATCGGGTATTGGCTGATTGATTGAGCCGTTAACTATAAGATTACCACTGGCACGGAAACTGAGAATGGGTGGACGGGTAATTTGGACGTTTTTACCTAGTTCTAAATCTAGATTATTAAATCTAGCGATCGCATTACCAATTCCATTCCCAACTTCAGGTTGACTCTGTTTATTGGCTTTGGTAGATGACAAACTAAAACCAGTATCATTTGCAGATGTAGTTGTGTCGGTAGATTCTGCCAGTAATACTTGGCCATCAAACAAGCTTACTTTTCCGCCAATCAAAGGGTTAAGGGCAGAACCTGTAATTTGCAAATTACCGCTAGCGCCTCCTTGATACAGTCCCTTGAGATTTAACGCTAGCTGTTCGAGATTAACAGTTAGGGGATTGTTGATAGTTGCCTTCTCGTTGTTAAAGATGGGAATTTCTCCAGCAACTTCTACCTTGCCACGGCTAAATCTACCCTGAAGATTTTCTACTAAGATGCTGTCAAAATTAAACAGCACTTTACCCGTAACACGTCTGAGTTTACCTGGCAAAGCCTGGGCTGAAAAAGTAGCATTATTGACAGTGGCAATTCCATTTACCTCTGGTTTTTGTAGTGTTCCACGTACCTTCAGGTCTACTTCACCTTCACCTTTCTCAAACACCACTTGATTAGTTAATGCGTTTAACAGCCCCAATCCCTCGTTTTGCAACTTCATATCCAAGCTGATTTGCTCGCTGTCTGGTGCTACGGAAGCAAAAGGCAATTTGTAAGGTATACTACCAGTAATATCAACAGGTTGTGGACCTGCAACCGCCACAGTACTACCAAAGTTTAAGCGTCCATTGGCATAGCTGAAACTTGCCCTTGCTGATTCTATTGGGTTTTGATTTAGTGTTCCTTCTGTAATTTCCAATTCCCCTCTCGTTTGGGGATTAGCAATGCTACCTGCTAAAGCTGCTGTAGCGTTAAGATTACCTGTGATGCCAACTGGCAGTTTGACAAAATTATTTAATGCTTGTACTGGAAAATTATTCACGCGTAACTGACCAGATTGTTCATTACCGCCGATGTTACCTGTGAAGGCAATCAGCCTATTCTCAGATTCGATTCGTAAAGGTCGCAAACTTAAAACACCATTTTCAAAGTTGCCTTCGGCAATCAATTTTTCGGCAGTATAATAACGACTTCGTTGTTCCTTTTTACCCCAGGCAAAGTTTTCTCCATTCAAATTAAAATTCACTGACAATCCATTAGCTGTAGCTGTATCTAGAGCTACTTCCCCGTTGAAAGTCCCTTTTAAGTCTGTTAAGTCTGGTATGGGAGTGGAATCAAGTCGCTGTTGTTCTTGTTCTGCTAGCAAGGCATCAATTTCAGAAAAGCGCTGGAGTTGAGTTAATAAAGGTTGATTTGGCGATCCTTGAGAGTTGGTGCTTAAATCCGATGCTGTGCCGTAGATTGGGGCTGAACCGCCTTGCAAATCTTGTAAATCAAATACCTGTGCTACAGCTAAAACATCTTGAATTTTACCTTGCTTGACATTCAGTTTACCTTGTAGTTGAGGTCCTTTAGGCGTTTGAGCAAAAGTACCGACAAGGGCGTAACGACTGTCGCCTTTGACAAATTCGCTATTGGTGAGTGTGGCTTTATCATTGCCGTAACGGAATTCAGCCGCTAACCGATCGCCTTTAACTCGGCCAATTTCTGGGTTAGCGATCGCTAAATTTCCCGTTGTTGCCAATGTTTGCTGATTAAACAATAAATCCCCAGTTAACAATCCAGCGATTTTCCCAGTACCCAGACGAGTAATTGCTGGTGGGGTCAAATTCAATATTTGTAAGGGGAAATTTGCGACTTTCAGCGCCCAATCATTTCCTTGAACATTACCTGATGCTGATGCTTCCTGCCATTTTACTAAGAAGGATTTCGGCCGATTATTGGCATCTAAATTCAAGGCCAGGCGATCGCGATTCCCCGCTAAATTCAAACTCAACCCGCGTCCCTGTGCTGAATCGATGTTTCCAGTTAACAACGGCTCAAAAGCAATATCTTGAACAACGAAGTCTCGTAAATTAATTTGCCCGACTACATTGGGTAACGGCAGCTTGCCAGTAATTTTACCGTTAAAATCGACTGCCCCCGCCACAGCCACCTGATTAGGAAGATTGATCGGTAACTGTTTTAAGTTATAATTATCGGCTTGGACGTTGAGATTTAGGGCAGTAATTTCCGGTATACCTGGTTTATTGGCATTAGCTAATATGTTACCAGTAACACGTAAACCTGGAGCAGTTGCTTGCTCAATGGTGAGCCTTTCACCACTCCAAGCGATCGCAGCTGTTAAGGGTCGCTCAAGACCAGGGATACCTTGAGATAACTGCACCTGTCCAGCGGCGCGCACATCAGCTAATTGAGACGATCCCAGTGTGCCAGCTAATTGTAACTTTCCGCCAAATTGACCCCGCAATTGCTGATTTAAGCGATTTAATTCCACGCCGGAAGCATCAACCATCGCTTGATAGCGACCTTTAGCTACTTGGATGTTAGAAGCGGCGATCGTTCCACCTGCAACATTTAACTGTCCTTGACCAATAGCTTGGATCGTTTGTGGTTGGAAGGACTCCACGGAACCCGTCAGGTTTACTTGACCAGTTAACGTTCCTCGAAGCTGCGGTGGTACTGCTGCTAACTGCTGTAACGGGACATTATTGGCTTGAACTTGTGCCTGGTATACACCATTACCCACTTGAATATTAGAAGCTGTAATTATCCCACGCCCAACATTTATCTGTCCCTGACCGTTGGCTTGGATCGTTTGCGGCTTGAAAGACTCAACAGAACCCGCAAGGTTGAACCGACCAGTTAACGCCCCTTGAAATTGCGATGGTACTGCTGCCAACTGCCGGACAGGTACATTTTTCGCCTGAACCTGCGCCTGGTATACACCATTACCTACTTGAATATTAGAGGCTGTAATTATCCCACGCCCAACATTTATCTGTCCCTGACCGCTGGCTTGAATAGTTTCTGGTTTAAAAGAATCAACAGAACCCGCCACATTCATTTCACCAGTTAACGCCCCTTGAAACTGCTTTGGTACTGCTGCCAATTCCTGCACGGGCACATTTTTCGCCTGGATTTGTGCTTCATATAAACCATTGGCAAGTTGAATATTTTTAGCTGTAACCGTACCACCGCCAATAGCAAGGCTGCCTTCACCACTGCCATTGAGAGTTTTCAGGCTGAAATTATCTCTGTTACCTGCGATTTGGAAAGTACCCGCCAAAGGATTATTTAAAACTGGGGGAGATTGTTTCAATATTTGTCCCAGGTGTACATTATTCGCTACAAGTTGAGCGGAAAAAGTTTGGTCTTGCAGCTGAATATTAGAAACTGCAACTGTGCCACCACCAATTTTCACTCCTGCGCCCTCACTGCGAATCGTCGCAACTTCAAATGGTGCTGTCCTACCTGAGAGAATGAGACGGCCATTGAATTGTGCCCCCGCTAAAGAGACATTTTGCAGTTGATTTGTGTTGACAAAACGTTGCACCTGCACCCCAGAGGCAACAGCAACAGCTTGCCAATGCTCATTGGCGTAACTACCAGTTGCTTGTACTGTGCCACCGCCAACATTTAGAGCCACATTGCGGAAAGAGACATTACGATTTGGAGCGATTGCCACTTCGCCCGTTCCGGGATAAGTTCCGTTCGGAGCTTGAAACTGCACCTCAGTTTGGACATTAGTTGGAGCGCCAAATAGTTGGGCTGTCGCAGAGACATTACCGATTTGAAAAGTAGGCGTTGTTTCGTAAACTTTAGCGATCGCATCTCCTGGAACATTCTTAGCGGCAAAATTTAAATCTATTCGTGGGGTTTTACCAAGTTGAATTGTCCCAGCGCCCGTGATATCTCCACCGACTTTGGCTTTACCTTGAATATCTTTGAGAGTAATTAAAGAAGAACTAGTAACAAGCTGAAATTTACTACTGATGCGATTAAAATCAACTTTATCAATGCGGGCAGTTTGGATCGTGGCAACTGTGCCTGAGAGAACTGGTTCTTTAGTCGATCCGGTAATCTGCAAATCTGCTTTTACTTGTCCAGCGATCGGTACAGGTAGTTTTACCTTAAGAGTCTCTTGGGCATTAGCTAAACTCACGGCATTTACACGGGCTGCCAACTTAAACCCTGCTTGAGTGTCGATGATTCCCGTAGCTACTAAGGGAATTTTGCCGTAGTTGCTAGTAACATTATCTAACTGCAACTCCGTTCCTTGGAAGCGGAGGTTTCCTTGGCTATTGCTCAACAGTTGCGGCACTTTCGGCACTTCAACTGTTACCCCTTGCACAGCAGCACTACCAAACAATAAAGTCTGCTGTCCTGGCGTTAAGCGAACCAACAAGTTACCATTGGCTCGACCAGCTTGTAAGTTAACTGGTAACTTAATTAAACGAGTGATATCCGCAGCCAGAAAATCTTGTACTCGCAACTGTAGATCGCCTGCTAGTACTTTGGAACGCGTTTCTCCCTGAATAGAAATACTACCACCACTGTCTGGTTGACCTGCCACTTCAAACCGAATGATCTGATTGTTTGCTAAAAGTTGGGCAGTTCCATTCAGTTGAGAAAGTGTCACAGGAGAATTTTGAGTGCTGTTGTCGCTAGCAGGACGTTTAGCAAGTGCCGAGTTAGAAGTTTCATCTCCACCCCTCCGGTTACTGAGCGGCTTGCCTTGACTTGTGCCGAGCGGACTTGTACTGAGCGGAGCCGAAGTGCTGCCCCTCTGCCCCTCTGCCCCTCTACCCCTCTGCTCCCCATCCCTCTTCTGCGGCATCAAGGCCAGCTTGGCATTACGAAACCGTAGTTTGTCCAAATCGGTTTTAATGACGCTGGCCTCACCTGACGGGGCTATATTCGTGGAAACCCAGCGCCCTTGGTCATCCTGTTCAATATAAATATCTGGGTTGACTAAAGTGACATCTAGCTTTAAGTGACGATTAAAAATTAGTTGTAAAAAGTCAAAAGTCACTTCTACAGTTTCGACTGTTGCCCGATCTGGATCTGTGGCTGTGGCGGGGATAGCTGAAGCCCCAAATTGCACTCCAGTCAATGAAAATTGTGTGACTTTTCCGAGTTTGACTGGACGGTTGAGTGTAGTGGTGAGACTTTGTTGCGCCAAGGGCGTTAAATCTTTTTGGATAAAAATCCACAACCGCCAAATACCACCGACAATTCCAATCAGCAAAATTCCTCCCAAGGCAATGCCACCGCGACTTAATACCAGCATCCACAGACGCTTACGGGTAGGGGTAGGGGAGTGATGATCTTGATTGGGAGATTTAGTCATTTCCTTTCACTGTATTAATTGCCGGATGTAGGTGGCACATCACAGGCATTAACTGACACATGGATTCAGTATGCCATTTCCAGGATACGTCAACTTAGTTCAGACCTCATGGGTTAAGTTACGGCATTTTCTCAATCCAATACTTATGCTGAATCATGTTGGCGCTTTCAGGAAAATCTGAATAGAGTGAAATCGGAAAATTAAGTTTCAGTTATCCTGAAAATTGTTTCTGTGACTTTCCTTGAGGCACAACCTAGAACTTTAATATTAATAAACCTAAAAAATGACAGATGATTACACCAATGCGTGTTTTTGTATTGATGTTTAACGCTCGAACAGAAAATGAGGGGATTCACACGATTCGGGAGGGCGATCGCAATAAAATTCTGATGTTCGAGTCAGAAGACGATGCGACGCGCTTTGCTCTGCTACTGGAAGCTCAAGATTTCCCCACTCCTACACCAGAGGCGATCGACGCTGAGGAAATTAAGGAATTTTGCGAAAGTGTTGGATATGACTGGGAAATCATTCCAGAAAACAGCAACTCTCTTGTAACTCCCCCAGAACTTAACGTTGAACAAACCGACTGGCAACCAGATGCTCAAAAGGAGGATACTGTTGAAGAAACCTTCCGTCCCAGCCAACAGCCACCAGAAGAACCAGAATTATCTGATTCTGAACTAGAAAAAATTCGTCGCCAATTGGAAGGGTTATTGTAATTGGGCATGGGGCAAGATAGTGCTGTTAGCGATAGCGGGGCGTTTAGCCCTTGCTGAGTAAGCAGTTAAGAGTTAAGAGTTATTTAACTCCAAATGACAAATGACCAACGACCAATGACCAATGACAAATGACAAATGACAAACCTACAAGAACGCGGGCATCTTTTAACCGAGCTAGTAAATCCTAACAGTCTTAACTTAGACCAGCTGAGTTCTCTGGAATTGGTGGAGCTGTTTAATAATGAAGACCAAAAGGCAGTCGCAGCAGTTGCGGCAGCAAAGATTCAATTGGCAGAAGCAATTGAACGCACCGCACAGCGTTTAAACCACGGAGGACGCCTATTTTATATTGGTGCGGGTACAAGTGGTAGACTAGGGGTATTAGATGCTGCTGAATGTCCTCCCACTTTTTGTACACCTCCAGAGTTGGTACAGGGGATTATTGCTGGTGGTGCTGGGGCGCTAGTACGCAGTTCTGAAGATTTGGAAGATAGCATCGAAGATGGTGAAAGCGCGATCGCCGGACGACATATTACCCAGCTAGATGTAGTAGTTGGCATTACCGCTGGTGGGACAACGCCCTATGTCCACGGCGCCCTCAATGCCGCTCGTCAGCGAGGAGCCACTACTATTTTTATCGCCTGTGTGCCGGCTGACCAAGTTAGATTTGATGCTGATATTGACATTCGGCTTTTAACGGGGCCAGAAATAATCGCCGGCTCAACTCGCCTGAAAGCTGGTACAGCCACAAAATTAGCTTTAAATATCCTTTCTACTGGGGTGATGGTGAAGCTAGGTAAAGTTTATGGCAATCGTATGGTGGATGTGGCGGTAACAAATCAAAAGTTACGCGATCGCGCTTTGGGAATTTTGCAAGACCTAACAGGTTTAAGTCGAGAAGCTGCTGGCTTTTTATTAGAACGTAGTGGCAAGTGGGTTAAACTAGCGTTATTAATGCACTGGACTGGTTTAGAAAAAGATGAGGGCGATCGACTTCTTTCAGAACACCAAAGTAATCTCAGGGAAGCTGTTATCAGCTACAAAAACCAGAAGCAACCTTGAAGAGATTTTTCTAAATAAATAAAATACTCTATTCTAGAATATGGCTGCTGCTTGTCTTAGTAGTACGCCTTTTTTTAATTCCCTAGAATGACATTAACTGACATAAATTAAGAATAATAAACTTCAATAAATACTTTTTAACATTTATTGGTAATCTGAATAACTAAAGCAAAATTCTCTAGAGACTGCAAATCTTTTTTAAACAAAAATTCAGAACTTATACGGATATGATTCAGTATGAAAAATCTTAAAATAAGACACCAATACTGAATTTATCAAAATCATGTGGACTATAGCAACCTACTTGAGTCATGAAATACTTATAAAAGTAAAGTCTGTGAATAATAACCTGTTTGTTATGTGACTGAATTAGTAGCAATATTTCTGCCATTTTACTATCTTCTTTTTAAGAATCTTGATTTAGATTGCTTTGCTATATACCAAATGTATTTGCACTTATTCACATATCTTTTTAGCATTATATATAGCTAGCATAGGTTTTTCAAAGGTTGGCTTTTTAATAAAAGGAACAAAATATGCCCCATCAGGAAGTTCTTTCCAATAACTTAGTAAATGAATTTAAAATTTGTACTCAGCTGCAATACAATGGCAAATTAAATATTAAAAGTTCAAAGGGCAGTCAATGGACTTTTTATTATCGCCTTGGACGCATAGTTTGGGCAACAGGGGGAACTCATCCTTTCCGACGCTGGCGTAGAAACATGACTCAAAATTGTCCCCAAATTGATGTTGATAAGTTGCAGTTACGCTTGCAAGATGTCTCAATGGATTATTGGGATTATCGCCTGATAGAAATCTTACATAAAAAACAGAAAATCCAGAGAGAACAAATTCAATCTATTGCTGAAAACACCATAACAGAAATATTATTTGACCTAGCTTTGCAAGCAAATTTTGCTTCTATTACTTGCAATCGCAATCAAGAAGTTATTTTAGAAACACCAATGAGTTTCACGAGTGCAGAAATGTCTGTAAAGCATATGCAAGACTCGTGGAAAAGTTGGTCAGAAGCTGGTTTAGCAAATTTTTCTCCTGACTTGGCACCTATTCTGCGGCGACCAGAACAACTTCAGCAGATGGTAAGTCCACCTGTATACAAAAACTTTGTCAATTTAATCAATGGCAAATTCACTCTGCGAGATTTAGCCATGAGAATGAAGCAGAGTGTACTACCACTAACTCGCTCGTTACTTCCATATATCCTTAAGGGAATCATTGAATTGGTGGAAGTGCCTGATTTGCCATTAGGAGTTGCTGAAGTTAACAATAACTCTACCGCCACACAAGCAAAGAAGCGGACTGCTCCATTAGTAGCTTGCGTTGATGATAGCCCTCAGGTATGTAAAATGCTAGAGCATATTATCACTTCCAATGGATTGAGATTTGTCAAGATTCAAGATGCTGTACAAGCTCTACCAACCCTCATTCAGGATAAACCAGACCTGATTTTCTTGGATTTGATTATGCCAGTCGCCAGTGGTTACGAAATTTGTACTCAATTACGACGAATATCTGCTTTCTCCAACACCCCAATAATTATATTAACAGGCAGTGATGGTCTTTTAGATAGAGTTCGTGCCAAGGTAGTTGGTTCTACAGATTTTCTCACAAAACCTGTAGTAGCTGATAAGGTAATGAGTATAGTCAAAAAGTATTTACCTACATCGAATATATCTATAGATAAAAATAAATCGAATGTAGAGGTTTTTAATCAGCAAATTAGTAATTTTTCTTGATCGTCAATCATCAGCTAATCTGATTAAACTAAAAATTTGATTTATCAAGATTAAAGTGTTAAGAGCTAATAGCCATAACCGAAATCATTACAAACTAGAGAATTTTGTACGTCGTTAAAAATTAACTTATTGCTGTGATCGGGAAAAAGTCAGAATCCAAAAATTAGATTATAAAATTAGGTGCGCTTGAAAGTACACCTAATTTTTTTGGCCAATAGACTCCTTTATTCATCAACTAGCTCCATATATAATTCATGGGAATTCTCACTTATAAATTGTTAATTTATAAAAATATTTAGGATTTAAAAAATACTGTTAAATTACGTTTCTTACGTACTTTTTCTGAGGTTGATATATAAAGCTTGAACCAAAATTATATAAATACAAGTTATTGTATTTATAGCAATCCTATTTGAGTTGTGAAATATTAGTTATGGCAAAGGGGTTAGGGTGTCAGTCTCTATCTAGTCTCTTCCATATCTTTATTCACGAATTTTTGAGGGTTTGTATATCTAATTTTGCTTTATAGTTCTAGTTTTTTAGATTGTTAGAAAGATTTAAAAGGTGATGACCATGAATACTGTTTTAGTTGTTGAAGATGGCTTAACTGACATGGAAATAATCAGCCGTTACTTGCAACAGGCAGGTTATTCTGTGATTAGCGCCACAAGTAGCGAAGAGGCTCAAGAGAAAATAGATCGAAATAAACCAGACCTAATATTTCTCGACGTAATTTTACCAGGTAAAAGTGGCTTTGAAATTTGTCGAGAACTGAAAAATAACCCAAATACTAGCAAAATTCCTGTAGTTTTTTGTTCTACAAAAAATAGCGATGTAGATAAAATCTGGGGTAATATGTTAGGCGCTGAAGGCTATTTGTCAAAGCCAATTGATCGAGAAGAATTAGTATTAATTCTGAAGCGATTAATGAATAACTAATTCTCAATAAAAGTCACTATTGTCAATGCTAAGCCTATTGAAGATGAAATAATTATTGCCAAGATTGGCTAACACATTATGAATTATAAAGGAACACTAACTTTGGAAAACAAGCAAAAATTTTTAAGCTTTCATTTGGGAGTCAGAGATACAGCTGTCATTTCATTAGAACACATCACAGAAGTGTTGCAAGTATCATTACCAGAAATATGCGGAATTCCTCAGATGCCAAGTTGCGTCTTAGGTATCTATAACTGGCGTGGTGAGATGCTTTGGTTAGTAGATTTAGAAGCAATGTTAGGTTATCCTCCAATTTCACAAGGATCAAATTTACTCTCAAAAATGATGGCGATTGTTTTGCAAAAAGAGAGTAAGTATTTGGGTCTATTGGTACGACAACTTATGGATATCGAATGGTTAGATACTAAGCAAATAAAACCTCCAGCTAGCGAATTATTTTATCCTAAAATGTCACCTTTTTTGCAGGGATACTTTATTAATGATGCAAAAGAGATGATGTTTAATTTGGATGCAATGACAATCATCCAATCCAAAATGTGGGAACTTCATAATTGAATATTTGGTAATATTTAAATACCAAATTGATTTTAAGTTACAAGTATTGAATTATTACTGATTAGCAAAATTTGAGGTTTTTCAAATGACATTTTTGTATCAAAATAACCATGAGAGTGAGCATCTAATTTCTGAGGTAAAAAATCAGAATGGTAGTCCTAATCTAGCAAGCCTTGCTAGTGATGAAATATCTTTATTAACTGCAATTTCCCAAGAATTTAAGATTTGGCGGCGGCAGTTGCAAGATATCACAAATTATATGCGTCAGTCCCCAGATATTGATACTCTACTCAAAATTACTGTAACACAAATTAGAGAAAAAATTGGTTGCGATCGCGCTTTAATTTATCAGTTTACTTCCTTAGAGTCAGGTCATGTTTTAGCAGAATCAAGAACACTAGGTTGGACACCAACTTTAGGTGAAAATATTCCAGGGATTCTTTTTGGCTTATATACCAATCAAGACTATTTAGAATCTGTAGCTATTGACGATATTAATCAGATACAACTTAGCCCCCATCAAAAGCAGCTGCTAGATAAATTTCAGGTCAAAGCTAGTTTGAGTTTACCAATTTTAGTCAAAGGTAAAGTCTGGGGCTTATTAGCAGTAAATAATTGCTCTTATCCACGGCAATGGCAAGAGGTAGAAATTAGCTTACTGTCTCAAATTACAACAGAATTGACCTACAAATTGCAGAGCTTTGAATTTCAAAAAGAACTGCACCAACAGGCACTAGCAAAAAAATCAGTTGCCAAAGTCATTGATAAGATTTTGCGGATCTCAAATGTTGATAAGCTTTTCCAAACAATCACTCAAGAAATCCGGCAATTATTAAAATGCGATCGCGTCGGTGTTTATCGCTTTAAACCTGACTGGAGTGGCGAGTTTGTTTATGAATCAGTAGGCAATGGCTGGATTAGAATGGTAGGTCCTGATTTTAAAATGGTCTGGGAAGATACCCACTTACAAGAGACCCAAGGAGGACGTTATGCCAAGGGTGAAAGTTTTGTAGTCCAGGACATTTATCAAACAGGTCATGCTCAATGTCACATTGATATCTTAGAGCAGTTTGAAATGAAGGCTTACATCATTGCACCAATATTTTCTGGAGAAAAATTATGGGGCTTACTGGGAGCTTATCAGAACTCTGGACCTCGTGATTGGCAACCTTGGGAAGAAAGCTTTTTAACGCAGATTGGCTTGCAGTTTGGTGTCGCTATCTCACAAGGAGAATATCTCGAACAAGTGCAGATGAAATCTGAACAACTGGCTCAGATAATTGAACAAGATAAAACTGTAACTAAGATAGTCAATCGCATTCGACAATCATTAGATATAGAAAGCGTTTTTAAAACAACTACTCAAGAAGTACGGCAATTACTGCGATGCGATCGCGTTGTAGTTTTTCGCTTCAATCCTGACTGGAGTGGTGAATTTGTCGCTGAGTCAGTAGGTAACACTTGGACAAAATTAGTAGGGCCTGATATTAGAACTATCTGGGCAGATACCTACATGCAAGAACATCAGGGTGGCCGATATACCAGAGGTGAAAGCTTTGTTGCTAATGACATCTATCAAGTAGGTCATTCTCCTTGCCATGTTGAGATGTTAGAGCAGTTTGAGGTTAGAGGCTATGTGATTGTTCCTGTATTTTGTGGAGAAAAGTTGTGGGGATTGTTAGCAGCTTATCAAAACTCTGGACCTCGTGATTGGCAACCTTGGGAAGTAACCTTTTTAATTCAGATTGGTTTGCAATTTGGTGTAGCAATATCACAAGCAGAATATCTGGAACAAGTGCGGGTAAAATCTCAACAATTGGTTGAATTTGCCGAACGAGAAAAATCAGTTACCAAAATAGTTAACCGCATTCGACAATCCTTAGATGTCGAAGAAATCTTTAAAACAACTACTCAAGAAGTACGACAATTACTGAGATGCGATCGCGTCGCTGTTTATCGCTTCCATCCAGATTGGAGTGGCGAATTTGTCTCTGAATCAGTCGGTCATACTTGGGTAAAATTGGTAGGTCCTGATATCAAAACTGTTTGGGAAGATACTCATTTACAAGAAACTCAAGGAGGTCGATATGCCCAAGGGGAAAACTTTGTTGTAAATGATATCTACAAGGCGGGTCATTTTCCCTGCCACATTGAGATGTTAGAACAGTTTGAAGTCAAAGCTTATATCATTGTTCCTGTATTTGCTGGAGAACAATTATGGGGCTTACTGGCGGCTTATCAAAATTCGGGAACTCGTGACTGGGAAGAGTCACAAGTCAGTTTGTTGGCACGTATTGGTAGCCAGTTAGGACTAGCATTACAACAGACTGAATATCTGCAACAACTACAAGCGCAGTCAACAAAATTAGCAGAAGCAGCAGAACGGGAAAAGGCTGCAAAGGAATTACTCCAACAGCGATCGATTCAACTTCTAACAGCCCTGAGACCTGCCCTCAACGGCAATTTGACAGTACGCGCACCCATTACAGAAGACGAGCTAGGCACCATCGCGGACGCTTACAATAATACCTTGCAAGCACTCCGGCAAATCGTTATTCAGGTACAGTCAGCAGCCCAACAAGTTGCCCAAACTTCCAGCAATAGTGACGCTTCACTAGCAGGACTGACCAATTTAGCGCAACATCAGTCTGAAGAAATTACCGCAGCTTTAGGCGAAATTCAACAAATGGTGGACTCTACTCAAGCTGTGGTGGCGAACGCCCAGTTAGTTCAAGTAGCAGTGCAGCAAGCCAATAAAACTGTAGAATCTGGCGATACCGCCATGAACTTGACTGTAAAAGCAATCCAAGGAATTCGTGAAACCGTCGCCCAAACCAGCAAAAAGATTAAACGCCTCAGCGAATCATCGCAGAAAATCTCCAAAGTGGTGAATTTGATTGGTAATTTTGCCACACAGACAAACGTACTCGCTTTGAATGCAGCCATTGAAGCCACCCGTGCCGGTGAATATGGCAAAGGCTTTGCAGTGGTAGCTGATGAAGTCCGTTCTTTATCTCGCCAGTCAGCAGCAGCAACCATTGAAATTGAAAAATTAGTCCAGGAGATTCAAGCAGAAACCGGGGAAGTTGCAGTCGCAATGGAAACTGGCATTCAGCAGGTGGTGGAAGGCACGAATTTAGTTAGTGATACTCGCCAAAACTTAAACGCGATCGTTTCTGCAACTGCCGAAATTAGTCAGCTAATTGAGCGAATTACCGCAGCCACTCAAAAACAAATGACACAATCTGTAACAGTCACCGCATCAATGCAAGATGTTGCAGAGATTGCTAATAAAACTTTTGCAGAATCTCAGGAAATTGCTGCTGTGTTCCAAGACCTATCAACAATGGCACAAGATCTGCTAACAACTTCTAGTAAGTTTAAAGTGAATTAATTAGGGAATAGGGAGTGGAGAGTGGGGAATAGAACAAATAGGGAATAGGGAATTTGCATCTTAGCCATTCCCGACTCCCAACTCCCAACTCCTAACTCCCAATTCTTAACTCCCGACTCCCCACTCCCCACTTCCTCATTATGATTACTGACAATTCGATTCGTGAGCAAGGATACATATATTTTTTGGCAGAAGCTCCAGAATTAGTGCAAATTATTGAACAAGAAATATTTAGCTTATCAGAAGGATATAGTACTGCCAAAATTCATAACTTAATGCGGGCTACTCATACACTTAAAGGTGGTGCTGCTAATGTTGGGCTAGAAGTAATTAAGATGATAGCCCATTTTTTAGAAGATGTATTTAATGCTCTATATAATCCAAGTGTGGTAATTGATGCCGAATTACAAACACTTTTACTACAAGGGTATGAGTGCCTTAGCATAGCATTAAATACCGAATTAGTAGGAAGTACTGTTAATGATGAAGAACTACTTCAGCGGGCGACTTCAGTCTTTACAGAATTGCAAGAAAAATTAGGTGATGCATTTGGCGCTGAGGCTCATATTCCCACTTCAGAGGAATTAGGTTTTGATATTGTCCAGTCTGTTTTTGAAGTAGGAGTACAGCAACGTATAAACAGTATTGCTGAAGCTGTAAATAATCCACCCAATAATGATGAGTTTATTTATTTTTTACAATCTCAAGCTGAGGTATTTATCGGTTTAGCAGAATCTCTAAATTTACCTGGATTGGGAGAAATCGCCAAAACAATTGTGTTAGCATTGCAAGCAAACTCAACCCAAGCGCAGCAGATTGCAGAAATTGCCCTTGCAGATTTACAACAATCACAACAATTAGTGTTAGCAGGCGATCGCACGTCTGGGGGAGAACCTTCTCCAGATTTGCAAAAACTCGCTACAGTGGGAAATAATGACTTAGCTGAAGAATTAGACAATAATTCATTCACCGAAAGTTGGATCGTAAATGAAGAAGAATTCTACCAGTTTTTGACCACATCGGAAAATACGAAAAACGAATCGGTTAATCCAGCAACAGCCAAGTTTTATTTAAAAATAATTCGCTATATTTTCGGCTGGTTTAATCACCACATGGAAATACCAGAATCAGAACTCAGCTTAACCTTACTAGTTCCTAAATTAGAAAGAGAAAATCTACTTAATTATATTGAAAAATGGCTAAAAAAGTTTCTAGATTTTGTTAAAGATAAAGGAGATAGCGAAAGTCTTTGCATTTATCGACACGGGATTATTCTGATTATTTTATTCGCTGTTACCAAATTTCAATATTCTGTTAATCAAGCTGAGAGTTATCTTTGGGTAATTAAAATTTTACAGAATAAGATTCATAGATTAGCAAAGGATTATCAAAATTATCCGCCAGTGAATGGCAAAGAAAAAAATTGGCTTGATAGCCCAAAATTACAAAAACTACTAGTTGTGAAAAAGATATCTGAATCTGCATCTTCTGAAACAAGTAATAACCTATTAGAAACAATCTGGGGTGAAGAAGTAATCCCAAATATTGCTGCTGAAGTTGTGACGAATCAGACTGTTGATTATTCAGAAAAGCTTAATTCATTAACTCTTAACGAGCAGTTAGTTGTAGATATTTCTGAGGGTGGGAAACAAATTCAAGAGAAATCAGAGCATTTTCAAGCTCAAAATTCTCGCCAACTTTCATTTATTCGAGTAGATACGGAGAGACTGCAACACCTGAATTATCTAGCAGGAGAATCATTAATTTACCAAAAGCGGCGGACTTTGCAGGATGAACAAATCAAAGAAATAATTGAGCAATTAGTACAGCAACTAACCAGACATCAAACAAGTTTAAATCAATTACGTGATTTGCCATTACAAATGCAAAATTTTAGTTCTCAACAAACGCAAAATTTTGCAGTTAAATTTGACTCTTTAGAAATGGATGTATATACCGAATTCCACTTGACATTGCATGAATCAATAGAAGAAACTCTGCAACTACAAGAAACTACAGAGTCTCTTGATTTGCTTTTGGCACAAGCTACTCAAACTAATGACAAAAAAGAAAATCTAACTCTTAATATTATCAATAATTTAGTAGAAGCACGAATGTTGCCTTTGGGCAATATCCTGAATCGCTTTCCGCACATGGTAGATAAGTTAGCCCATGTTTATAGCAAACTTGTGGAATTGAAACTTACAGGTAGCGAAGTGCTAGTAGATAAAGCGATCGCTGAAAAACTTTACGATCCCTTGTTACACTTAGTACGTAATGCTTTTGATCACGGGATTGAACCTCCACACATTCGCCGGGAATTTGGCAAACCAGAACAAGGTTTAATCGAAATCTGCGCCTATCATCAGGGTAATCACACTGTTATAGAAATTCGGGATGATGGACAGGGATTAAATTTAGAAAGTATTCGTCGGAAAGCGGTTGAACTTTATCACATACAAAGTGAAGAAAAAGCTAGAAATTATGCTTCTAGTCTGGGTAAATCCGAACTTTTAGATCTGATATTTTTGCCAGGATTTTCTACTGCTAATAAAGTGAGCGAAATATCTGGGCGTGGTATGGGTTTAGATATTGTGCGTACTCAAATGCAAGCACTCAATGGCTCAGTTTCAGTTGATTTTTTACCGAACCAAGGAACAATATTCATACTCAAAATTCCTTTTTCTATGACTACACAAAAACTCATGCTAGTTCAAGCCAAAGGTGTTGTTTATGCCTTGCTTTTGGACAGTATCGAAAAAATATTGATTCCCTCTCAAGAGGAGATCAAAGAAATTGAAGGAAAAAAAGTTTTGCATTGGAATACAGACAAAGATGAAACGATGGTCAGCCTTCGTCAACTTTCAGAGTTGATTGATTATAATGGCTCATTCTTTAATAGTTCTACCTCATACACCACTTCAAAAACTCCCGAGGCAAGCATAACAAAAAATCCAGTACTTTTGCTACGGCGGAAGCAAGGTAAGTTTGCTTTAGAAGTTGAACAAATACTTGGTGAACAAGAACTGGTAATCAGACCTTTAGGAAATGCGATCGCTCCACCAAAATATATCTATGGTTGTAGTAGTTTACCTAACGGTAACCTTATCTTAGTGATTGATGCTTCATTGCTAGTAGAGTCTAGCGATATCCGACAAACAACACTTGATATCATCCCGCTACCAACAGTTTGTTCCTCAGATCAAACAGCTTTAGCGATATCCGCAGAAACTTTTTCATCGACACCAGTACTAACTGTATCTAATTCCACAACTACTATAGAAAGCAAACCCACCTATTATCAAGAGCCAAACATTAAATCACTAAAAGTTGTTTTAGTAGTAGATGATGCAATTAGTCTCCGCCAAACTCTTTCTCTGACTCTGCACAAATCTGGCTATCAAGTAATACAAGCACAAAATGGTGTAGAAGCTCTAGAAAAATTGCAGCTACATCCAGAAATTGAAATTGTGATTTCCGATTTAGAAATGCCAAGAATGAATGGTTTTGAGTTATTGAGTAATTTTCGTCAACATCCAAATTTAGCCAAAATACCTGTAGTAATTCTCACTTCTCGCAGTGCTGAAAAACATCGACAGCTTGCCAAAGAATTAGGCGCAAAGGCATATTTGACGAAGCCTTATTTAGAGCATGAGTTTCTCTCAATAATTCAGGGTTTAATTAATAGTAATGCGGATGATTTAAATCATTTAGTTATGGCAGCGAATCATTGAGGAAAAATGCAGAATTTATGCTATTTGAGATTGGGTGAGAAGATAACCGTTGTCTCACTGTCGTTAGATGCTCTTATTAATAGATGAGCGATCGCTATTGTTAGCGTTTGGGTGTAGCTTCACCATACTTAATTAAAAAGGCGATCGCAATACTTACAACTAAAATTAATGTCATACTCAAAGCTGAACCAAATCCCCAATTTTGAGTAGCTCCAAGAAATTGGTTGTAAATTAATCGTGCTGCCGTCATACTAGAAGCACCACCCAGCAATTCTGGGTCGATAAAATCCCCCAAACCTGTGATAAATACAAGCATAGAACCAGCAGCAATTCCCGGAAGAATTTGGGGTACAGTTACTTGCAAAAAACCTTCCACCGGATTTGCACCTAAATCTGCTGCTGCTTCTAACAAACGCTTATCTAGCTTTTCGAGGGAGGCATACAAAATTAAAACCATATAGGGTAATAAGCTGTAACTCATGCCAATCAATACAGCCGGACTTCTATTCAGTAATTCCAAAGTAGGTAAGCCAAAATTGCTTAGCAAACTATTCAATAAACCAGTGGGACGAAGAATTGTAATCCAAGCATAAGAACGAAGTAATGAAGAAGTCCATAAAGGCAAAACAAAGCCTAATACCAACAAATTTCGCCAAGGTTTTGGTGCTATCTGAGCAATCCAATAGGCCACAGGAAAACCCAAAATTAAACAAATGATTGTAGTGCCAAATGCTAACAATAGCGATCGCACAATTACTTGCATATAAAGCGGATCAAATATTCGGATATAGTTTTTCAATCCATTGGGATTAACCAAATCTCCTGGTCGAATATCTGCAACAAAACTTAACTCAAAAATTATTAAACTTGGCAACACTAATAAAAGTAATAACCAAATTCCTGAGGGTGCAAGTAATACTAAAGGCTGAAGCCAGTTAGGTCGAGGACGATGTACTTTTTCTATTTCAGAAACATCATTGTTTTCAATATTTATCACTTTTAACTCCTAATTTGGGAAATTTTACATTTTAGATTTAAATAATAGTCTAAAGTCCAAAAGTGAATTAGCTACTAGTTAATTGAGTCCAATAGCGATCGTAAACATCTTCAAATTCTCCTACAGGAGTTATCCGTTCACAATTGGCTAAAAGAGATTCTGAGGGAAACAAATTAGGGTTGTTTTGAATTCTTTTTGGCAATTGCTCGAATCCGGCGCTATTAGGCGTAGCAATATTCAGGCGTTGAGTGATTTGCGCTGCTACTTCTGGCTGCAAAATCATATTAATCCAAGCATAGGCTCCAGCTAAATTGGGGGCTGTTTTAGGAATTACAATAGTGTCTGTCCATAATGAAGAACCGCTCCGAGGAATCACATATTTGAGTTTAGGATTTTCTTTAGAGATTTTCACCGCATCTGCTGAATAACACATTGCTAATACTAAATCTCCTGCAAGAATTTGATTTTGCCAAGCATCTGTGTCAAAAGCCGCGATCGCAGGTTTTAACTGTTTCAATTTATCATAAGCTTGTTTGATTTCTTTTTCATTTTTGGAATTATAAGAATAACCTAGCATTCTTAATACTGCACCCATCACCTCTCGCACATCATTAAGCAATGTCATCTGCTTATTAAGTTTTTCTTGGTTTCGCCAAAGGTAATCCCAGTCTTCTGGAGGTTCTGAGATTTTTTCAGAATTGTAAAGTAAACCTGTTGTCCCCCAGTTAAAAGGGATACTGTAGCGGTTATTGGGGTCATAAATAGGATCGTGAAATCGGGGAAATAAATTCTCTAGACCAATTAAGCGATCGTGATTTATTTCTCTTAATAAACCTTTGTTTACCATTTTCTGCACCATATAATCAGATGGGTAGATAATGCTGTAAGCGCTACCACCTCCAGCTTGCAATTTAGCCAACATTACATCGTTAGAATCATACACATCCGCCAGCACTTTCATGCCAGTTTGAGCTATAAAAGTTTTTAGTAATTGTTTGTCAGTATATTGTGTCCAGGTATAAATATAAAGCTGGTCACGTTTCTCGGAAGTACTATAATTAGCACGTACTTGGCCGAGCCTCCAACCGCAACTCGTTAAAGACAAGCTAGAAAGTGCTGCTACCCTTTTTAAAAATTGGCGTCTGTTAGTCATTAAGTTAATAGTCAAAATTTAATGCTGTTGTGCGATCTTGTCGATTGATAATACATATGGATTTAATTGGACTCTTCGTATAGCAATACTAGATCATTCGTCAAAAAAAATATCTCCGAATTGTTCAAGAAAGAAGTCGGAAGTTTGTAACTTTAAATTCTCACAAATAAAATAAGATTGCCATAGTTAATTTCAACATTAGCTTAAGTATATGTACTTGTGCAACTGTTAATAATTTACCATTATCCACTAGTGGTCTGTCGCATTAATTTTGCGGGGTTTGTAATGAGCGATTTATCGCTCAATTTTAAGTACTGAAGTGCTTACTATAAACTTTTATAATCCTTCAAAACTTTTGCGACAGACCACTAGTTTAATCCACGATTTTGAATATTTCTAATCTAGCTGGAGTTAATAAAAATTAACAATTTGACTGATGGAATTTTCAGACTCCAAGAATTTAGCAAGCTCTTCGGGCAGAGGACAAAAATTGTATTTTCTTCCTTCTGCTCTCTGCCTCTCTTCGCTAAAATTAGCTACTCCTTAGTTATTTGACCCAGTTTTGCAAGAAGTAGATAGGATGCAAGGAATTTTAGTCTCTACTATTCAAAAGTTAAAGTCTTGATTTCCCCTCCTGCCTCTTTCTGTGCAGGGGTTTTCGGACTTAACGGGAAAAGTCAGGTTATGTATCTAATAAGTAAGTACAATAGCGATCGCGCCCGTTTTGTTTGGCATTGTACAGTGCTTTATCAGCTGAAGCGATGAGTGTATCTGGCTTGATGTCAGAAGTGGGTATGACAGAAGTAATACCCAAACTAAGTGTGACGATATCTTTCATATCAGACTGTGCATGGGGAATGGCCT
This sequence comes from Nostoc sp. C117, assembly GCF_043099735.1. Lineage (NCBI taxonomy): Bacteria > Bacillati > Cyanobacteriota > Cyanophyceae > Nostocales > Nostocaceae > Nostoc > Nostoc sp. C117. The sequence goes on along the minus strand of NZ_CP170991.1, from coordinate 5,687,718 downwards.
GAGCGTGAATTGCTTGCTGAATACTTTGTGCTACTTTGGTTACTCCTGGTAAGTCAGTATTAGGCAGAAGTACCAAAAATTCTTCTCCTCCGTAACGCGCTACTAGATCGGCAGGACGATGAACAATCTGTTGTAGTATTTGCGCTATCTTAATTAGACAATCATCGCCTCCAAGATGACCATAGTAGTCGTTGTAGGATTTGAATTTATCAACGTCACATAAAATGAGTGACAGGGGTTGTTGTTCTCGTGCAAGGCGTTTCCATTCTATTTGCAGTCGTCCATCAAAGCAGCGCCGATTAGCTACCTGAGTCAAACCATCTATATTTACTAGTTGTTCTAGTTTCTGGTTTGCATCCTGGAGAGCTAATTCAATTTGTTTACGTCCAGTAATATCGCGTATGGTAATAGCAAAACCATCACTTAGCTTTACTGCCACAAAGTGATACCAGCAATAATTTCCTAATGGATGGTAAAAATCCCGTTTCAAAGGTTCGCCCGTTTCAACGACATTAACAAAGTGATTGAAGAGTTCTGGTTCTAGAGGGGCTAATACTTTTTTAAGTAGCAATTTACTGATCGTATCTTCACAGCTACTGCCGAAGACTCTGGCAATGAGAGAGTTGACAACTAAGCAACGGAAATCCTCAATGTCCCCGGTTACGGGGTTGCGGACAGCTTGCATAGCAGCAATACCATCGAGTGAACTATTCAAAACGCTGGCTAGCATTGCCTTAGACTGATACAGGATCTCTTCTGTTTCCCTGCGCTTAATATTTTCTTCTTCTAGAAGCCGTTGCTGGCGTTGAATAGTTAACTGATTTTCTATACGCGCTACAACTTCTTCCATCTGAAAGGGTTTGGTGATGTAGTCAATGCCCCCTGACTCAAAGGCGGTGACTTTATCGAAAACATCATCTAAAGCACTAATGAAAATGACGGGAATGGTGCGTAGAACTTCATCAGCTTTGAGAGTTCTACAGACTTGATAGCCATCCATTTCTGGCATCATGATATCTAAAAGAATTATATCTGGTCGCTTCGCTTTTACTGTTTTCAGTGCCATCCGCCCACTGATAACGCTGCGAACTATGTAGCCGAGTTTGATCAGAGAATCGCTTAATAATTGTAAATTTTCAGGAATATCGTCTACTAGGAGAATATTACCTTTATTTTCTTTGTGATGATCAAGATTCATTGCTGATTAGGGGTTCCGCTAAATCAATCAACTCCTCAAATTTAAGTTACCAAGTAAATTTTGTCAGTAACTGGATCGAACAATTAGGGGTTCTACTAAATCAACTAATTGTTCAAATTCAAATGTACGGACAAGTTTTGTTACAGATTTAATTAAAAAAGTTTCCGTTTTCGGAATTTCTCTAATTAATTCGATGACAAGATTAGTATTTGCTTCTAAAGCAGCTTCATGGAATTGATTAATCCATTCTTGAGACATACAAATTAGATGGTTGGATGTTAAAGAATTTTCTTCTGTATATTCCGAATTTGAATAATTATTTTCTTCAGCCAATATATATTTGACACCTAGATGTTTCGTCAGTGTATCAAAAATAGTGTGTTCTGCAAAAGGTTTACGCATAAAGTCATCACATCCGGCTGAAAGGACGATCGCTTTTTCTTCTTCTAAAACACTCGCCGTTAAAGCTATCACCGCCGTAGCATTGCCTTTGGTAGTAGACTTGATGTATTTTGTGGCTTCGTAACCGTCCATAACAGGCATTCGCATATCCATCAAAATCAGGTGCGGTTCCCATTCATCCCAAATAGCGATCGCTTCTTTACCGTTACTTGCTTCTTTGATCTCAAACCCTAAGGGTTCTAAAAGTTTAATGAGTAATTGACGATTAATCAGCTTATCATCTACTGCTAATAGCTTATATATCTGTTGTCCTGGTACAAGTCCTAACACTTGAGGATGTTCTTCTAAAGTATTACTTTTGCTTTCTTGACCTAATTTAGCTTGAATATAAAATTTAAATTCTGTTCCTTTTCCTAATTCACTTTCAACATAAATATCGCCTCCCATTGACTGGATGAACTTGCGACTAATTGCTAAACCTAAACCTGTTCCTTCTTGGGAATCTTTCCCGGCTTGTCCTTGAGAAAAAGCATTAAATAGTTTGGGCAATTCTGCTGTTGCAATACCCACTCCTGTATCACGCACTTGAAAATCAAGAATGAAAATATCTGTGGTTTCTTCACTCCTATTATTTACTCTTAAACTGATTATTCCTTCTCGGGTAAATTTGATGGCATTACTAATTAGATTAATTAACACTTGCCGGAGTTTTAATTCATCAGTGCAAATATAACGAGGTACATTTTCACTGCGTTGAAATATTAAATTTAGCCCTTGATTACTTGCTCGTAAATAAAGCATATCTTCTAAATCATCAAGCAAGCTATACAAATCAAAATCGCTGGAATTAAGCATGTTTTTACCTGCTTCTAATTTAGATAAATCGAGAATATTATTAATTAGAGTCAGCAGGTAATCACCACTACGATAGATAATGCCAGCATTTTCGTAGTGTTCTGATGGTAAGTTTTTAGCACGCAACATTAATTGAGAAAAACCCATAACTGCATTGAGAGGCGATCGCAATTCATGACTCATGTTGGCAATAAAAGAACTTTTAGCCTGATTAGCAACTTCAGCTTTTTCTTTAGCAATTACTAACTCTGCTGTTCTCTCCTCTACCCGTTGTTCCAAAGTTTCAAAAGATGTTTGCAACTGAAGTGCCATTTTGTTAAACGATTTTGCCAGTTGACCTATTTCATCTTTTGAGCTAATTTTGGCACGGATATCTAAGTTACCTGCGGTAAACTGCAAAACTGTATTGGTAACGTAAATTATTGGCTTTGTTAGTACTTGCCCAATGGCAAAAGCGATGATTGTTACTAATCCAGCGATCAATGCAAATAGAAACATTGCATCACGAATTTGCTTTTCTACAGGCGCTAGGGCAACCACAAGCGGCTGGGCAAACAACACAGACCAAGGTTTATATTTTAAACGATCGATCGCAATCAGATTAACCTGATTACCTGTTGCTTCTAAAGTTCCAATTAAATACGACTTGTTCCGATCCAATGCTTGCTTCAATTTTGACTCATTAGTTGCCAATTCTTTGACAGGTAAATTAGGCAACCGCTCTTCGCTTTGCAGTTGATTTACAACATCGCTAGGCAGAGGTACAATTGATTTAAAAATTAGTTCTGGTGCAGTGCTATGCGCTAGATAAATATTATTTTCATCTAAAAGAATAGCAAAAGATTTTGCCCCAGATCGTTCAGTTTGTCGAGTTACTAACTGCTGCACAACAGTAGCATTATATGAAACACGCAATATACCCAATACATCTCCCTTAGCATTGCGAATCGGACTGCTAAAAAAGAGGGTAATCAGGTCAGGAATTTTCGGCGATCGCTTCATACTAGAAACAAAGGATAACCCAGTTTCCAGCGGTTTTTTAAAATAATCTTCCACTGATTCATCTTTGCCTATGTTCGGTGTATATGTATCCAATACATTTTTCCCGCTTAAGTCGAGCAAAGCATAGGAGAGAACATTGATCATATCTTTGCGACTGAGACGAATTAATGTTTCTGTCGCCAATTGCATTTCGGGGCTGTCATCTCGCTGTTTTGGAGTTAGGCTGAGGTAGCGTGCAAAACCTGGTAAAATCGCCTCTACGCGCACAGAATTGAGATTTGCATCAATAAAGGCATCTATTCTGTTAGCTGTTTCGTTAGCCGCCGCAGATAGGGCTTGTTTTGCATTGTCAGTTAGTGCTTTTTCAGTTGTCTGTTTGTTGATAAATGCCAATAACAGCAATGGCATCAAAGCAACAATGAGAAAGGAGGCAATCAACTTGGTACGGATGCTGCCCAAAAGAGAGTGCTGCATGGCTTTAAACTAGGAGGGAGGGTTCAAGAAGGAAGAATTGAACAAACTTTTTAGTTCAGGAATACGCGTTACATTTCCAGAGCGAATAAAAAAGTCTGCGTATATCTTGGCAGTTTTGTAAATAGAGTTAGGGTTGCTAGATTGAAAAAACTTTTGATTTTCACCTAAATCAGTTAGGTTTACTCCCTCCAGAGAGATTGTATTGCTAGGAATTTTTAACACTTTGCTGATAATAGCGTTTCCTTCCTGAACATTTGCTTTCCAGTAGGTCGTGGCTTGCAGCCATCCTCTGACAAATGCACGAATATCTTCGGGGCGATCGCGGATTGTCTCACCGCGAAAGATAATCATATCTAAAATCAAGCCAGGGGTTTGTTTGCTGGTAAATAGAATATGTCCCCCTGATTTGATCGCCTCAGAGAGATGGGGTTCCCAAGTGTGTCCGGCTTGAATAGCATTATTTTTCAGGCGTTGAGGAATTTCTGAAGCCTCTAATTTAACCAAGTTCACATCATCGCTGGTGAAGTTGGCAGTTTTCAACATCTCAGTCACGAAAACTTCGCTAAAACCGCCTAGATTTGTACCCAGTTTTTTCCCTTTTAAGTCAGCGACGGTTTTAATTTGTGATTGGGCGACTACCACATCTGCTCCTGTTGATTCATCTACAACCATCACGCCTTGTATATCTGGATTTGTGGCACTCAAGTTTATAAAACTTCCCAAGGTTAATATTATGGCATCATACTTACCCGCACTGAAATTTGCTATTTCCAATTGGATGTATTGTTTATGAATTAGTTCCACATCTACCCCTCGGGCTTTGAAGAATCCTTTTTCTTGAGCAATGATGCCTGAATGCTCCCCAACAAAAGATGTAAATTCTACTTTCAAGGGAGGGCGTTTTAATTGGGTCGGTGCTGAAGTATTACAAGCAAATAGCAAAGAGGTGGTAACGAGAAAAAAACTAAGGTATTTGAGTAGTTTAAACATAGAATATTTGATATTTTTTTATCATTGTTAATCAACATTTAAACTAAATAAAGTATCTTTTCAAATTCAAATCGACGGGTAAATTTTGTTAAATATTGGATTAAAAAAGTTTCTGTTTGTGGTGTAGCAGTTCCTAAGACGAGTGAAGTACACCTTAAAACCTCACCCCCAGCCCCACTCCTTAGTAAAGAGAGCGGAGATAAAGCACAGCTTTATCGGGGTGAGGTTAAGCTGTAGGTCAGTTGCTAAGGAAACGCTATATTTTATCAGCATAATCAGTCAAAATGACTATTAATCATGGCAACAATAGTAGATAAAGGTACTTCAGCAAAGTACTTTTGCTGAAATTGTTCTTCGCTGACTGCGGCTAAAAATTGTGCAATAGGAGCATCGGCATTGCTTACAGAGACGCTGCTGGAATTCCAGGTGATTTGCAAATAACGGTCTTCTCTGGTAACTGTGAATCCGCAAGACTTTAAAGCTTTGATTCCTAAAAATAAGGTGCGATCGCTAATTCCAAGTTTTTCTAAAAGTTGTACGCGGGTCACTGGTTGATTGGTACGACTGAGATATTTAGCAATACCTACCAAGGTTCGCCAAATTTCCTTTCCTGGTTGGTGGTTGGGTTTAGACCAAGCGATCGCTAATTGTTGTTGATTATCAACCGTAGTCGTTAAACATCGCCGCAACCACACACGTAAATCATCCCAGTTCGTCGGACAATGTTCGAGAATTAGTGCTGAGTCCCGATCTGTCAGTGTTGTGTATTCTTGATTACGTAAATCTAAAATGAGTGGTGAGTTGTCAGTTGTCAGCGCTGAGTTCTCACTAGGACGCACGGCAATTAATCTAATTTCATAGCGTTTTTTGAAGGTATTGTAGTCTAGTTCAGCAATACAATCACACCTTCCTATGGGTAATTCATCTTTGTAGTGTCCCCACCATATACCAGGAAAGCCACTTCTAGTTGAATTATCCCGAATATTAAACTCGGTTTTAATATACTGTACCTTTTTACCTTGCCAATCCTGTTGATTGCGGTGCCAACCATTTTCAAACCAGCAGTTTTGAATGAGTAATTTAGGAACAGGGTTACCCATTCCACAAGGTTCTAGTAATTTCAGTTCTAAAAATAACTCTTTCCCCAAATCTGCTACAGTTACCACTAAGTCTGCTTGCACCGTTGGCGTGAGGGTTGTACCGCCCAAAGATTGCTGTAATTGCTGATTAATCGCCGCTGTAAATAAAGGAATATTCTCAATTGGCAAACTCAAACCCGCTGCAAAGGGATGTCCGCCAAAACGATGCAACAGATGTGCTTGGTCTTTCACTAACTTATACAAATCGACCGAATTCACCGAACGGGCGGAACCACGGGCTAATAATAGTGCTGAGTTCTGAGTGCTGAGTGCTGTTAGCGGTAGCGGGGCGTTTAGCCCGTGCTGAGTGAGGAGTGAGGAGTGAGGAGTTTTGTTTATCTCCTTGTCCCCCTTGTCCTCCACCCCCTCTGTACTTAACAAAATCGTCGGGCGACCGGTTTCTTGTGCGACTTGTCCAGCAACTAAGCCCAATACACCCGCAGGCCATTGGGCATCTTCTAGAACAATAACGCTGGTGGTTGATAAATCTAATTGAGCCAGTTTTTGTGCGACTTGGGCTTGTACATCTTTCTGCAAAGATTTGCGGCGGGTGTTGGCGAGTTCTGTCACCTCAGCTAATTCGTTACAACGTTTAGCATTGCGACTAGTTAATAATTCGACGCAGAAACTAGCATCACCTTGAATGCGGCTGACGGCGTTGATTCGTGGTCCTAAACCAAAGGAAATATCTGTGGGGCGATCGCCATTTTTCTGGCACAATTCTAATAATCGCCCTACCCCCGGTCGTCGTCGTGCTGTCGGTGGTTGCTGAAAATCTGCTTGCAGTCGTTGAATTCCTAACTGTGCCAAATAACGACAATCTCCACTCAGCTGCACCAAATCGGCAATTAATCCTACCGCGACTAAATCCAATAAATCCTCTAACGGATGTTGGGGAACATGAGGCAAAGTTTGATAAAGTGCTTCCACCAACTTATAAGCTACCGCTACCCCAGAAAGATGAAATAGTTGATGTTCCTTTGGCAGATATCGAGGATTAATAATTGCTGTAACTGGTGGACGTTCTTCGGGTAAGGTGTGATGGTCGGTAACTATGACATCTATACCTAACTGTTTGGCATAAATAATTTCATCAATATTTGTGCTACCCGTATCGCAAGTGACTATTAACTTGCAACCTTGTTTTGCTAAGTTATCAATTCCTTGATGATTCAGTCCGTGGGATTCTTTCAACCGATTGGGAATGTAATAACTTAACTCGATATCTGGGATAAAAAACTCTCCCAATCCATCCCAAAGCACAGCAGTAGAGGTAATGCCATCAGCATCAAAGTCTCCCCAAATGGCAATTTTATCCCGATTATCGCTGGCTTTTTGTAACCGAGCGATCGCCAGATGCATTTCTTGCCCAAACTCAAAGGGACTTGCTGCTTGATAAGCTTTATAGTTAATAAAAGTTGATAATTGTGATTTTTCTTTAATTCCCCGTTGCCACAACAATTGTGCAGCATACAATCCATTCGATGCGGGTGTATGCTGCTTGACCGCTTGGATAAACCACTCTGGCGGTTGTTCTATTGTTGCTAAAATCCACTGTTGTGCTGACATACAAAGCAGGTTAGGAGTTAATAGAAAATGCAGAGAAAAAAAGTAGTCCGAAATTCTGAAAGCTTTACTCCCAATTTCTCAACCGAAAGCGCACTGGCATTTTATCAGACGGAGAAATTAACAGGTTTTGCTGTAATTCTTCCAGAGAAGAACGACCGTTGACTAACTCCCAGTCAAAGTAGTGAAGCAATAATGCTAGCATCAAAGTTGATTCCAGCATTGATAGATGCTCTCCCAAGCAACGATGAAGTCCTGAGCCAAAGTCTATCATTAGCAACGAACTAGTTTCCTTACTCTTGTCTAACCAACGTTCTGGTAGAAATACTTCTGGATTAGCATAGACTTCTGGATCTCTTCCAGCAGCAAGCATTGACCAGGATATTGTTGTACCCCGAGGAATCACTTTACCCTCAATTACAGTGTCGCGTTGAGCTTCCAATGGAGTTGAGCCTGAGGCGACTGAATAAAGGCGCAACGTCTCCTTGATGATTGCGCGAATATAAGCTAATTCCTTGAGGTTTTCTGTATTAATACAGCCTTTGCTTTGCCAAGCTCGATCAACAATATCTCGTGCTTGCTGAAAAACCCGTTGATTTAAGCCCAACTCTCCGACTGCAAAGGATAAAGTATGGGCTGTTGTGTCAGTACCAGCTATTAAAAGTTCAATAGATTCTGCTATTAATGTTTCGCGATCGTATTTTGGTTCTTTAGCAGCGATTTTGGCTAACATTGATTCTCGGAACAAAGGACTGACTTGTGGTAAATCCGTCTGATTTTGTTCTCTCATCTGTAAAGCTAAGTCTACATGAGGAATCAGAAAGTCCCCAAAATATCGCCTTGCTGCCCAATAATCTCGTGAATTCTTACTTGGCAAATATTTCATCCATGTCTTTTCGCCAGTAGCTTGTCGTAGGAAATGATAGCTGAGAATACACATCGCTTCATACATCTTGAGAATTTCCAGGGGTGGTCCTTCATGATTAGTACACTTTCTATCGACAGGAATGCCTAGTACAATAGAGCAAATCACCCTCATTGTTAGTTCTACAAACAGAGGATCTACCTCAACTTCTTTTGCTGGTGGAGCTTTTTTCAGTGTCTCGATTACTTGTTTGCAAGCTTGGCTAATAATTTCAAGATATTTGGAGAGATTAGTAGAAGTAAATTCCGGATTCCAAGCCTTGCGTCGCCACTGCCACTCAGATCCATTTTGACCAAAAAGAATTGGACCGCTAATATCGTTCCAAGCTTTGATCGTTTTCTGGGACCTAACTAGGCTACCATCTCTCATCCCATTTACAATCGTGTCTTCAATGACTTTTGCCTGACTCAAAACCAGAACTGGATGGCTAGTCCAGTAAACATACATTGGACCTAGCTGCTGGCTCCAATCAAACAATAATTGGAAGTATTTCTTCTGTTTGACTGCTGCTAATAATTGTGGAAGATTTCCTAACAACCAGTGTTTGGGAGGAGAAGGAAGTGATTGTAGTGATTTATATCTGTTCTTTTGTTTCCACCAGCGCCAACCAAGTGTTCCAGCTATGCTAGTAACGCCTAAAATTGTCGCTAAATATGGAAAAGAAGAAGAATCAATCTGAGCAGTAATGTCTTGCAACATGAATTCGCCTTTGTCTAGCAAAAACTTTAAATTATTCAGATATTATCTTATTGTTTCACAATTACTTCAGCCTATTTTTATCCTCAATCCCTAATTCGCGCACATAATTTTTTTCAGTTTCGCCAAAGCTAGACATAACTTTATAAGTTGTAATTTAAAAAAGGACTTTATATTACTTTTTAATTTTGCCCGAGAGTCTACAGATATAAGGAATGTGTTTTAGCAATACAATCCTGCGGATAAAATCAAAGTGAAACTTCTTGAATGCTGTCGAGATTTGGCAATGAATCTTTTACTGCTTCTTCTGTGACTTGTGTGCGATCGCACCGCTGAGCAAAATTACAATAATCACAAGTTTTACTTCCTTCCGCCACTTGCGGAAACTGTACATTATTTCGGTAATCTTCCAACCAATGAGTTAACTGACTTAACAGTTGATTAAGTCTTTTGGCTGTTTTTTTATGTTGAGTACTATTGTAATTAAATTTAATATTTTCCGGTTTCCCCTCAGATTGGACAAACCAATAAGTCATAGAAATATTTTCTGGCAAATATGCGCTAGTTTCAGCCAAAACATACATATAAAGCCGTGTTTGCCAGTTTGATTCTAACTTGCGTTTATGAGGTGGTTTCGGATAAGTTTTCCAGTCAAGAATTTGCGCTTGTTGGTTATCTGCAATCAATAAATCATAGACAACCGTCAACAAATAGTCCTGAATTTGCAGAGTTCGGTAGTGTTCGCTTTCACGAAAAGTTTGATTGTCAGGTATATGCGTTAAAATTTCCGAGGCTGCATCAGTAAAACCTAACATCCAGCTTTGCAGTTGAGCATCTGCTTGGAGGAAACTATCAATTGGTAAACCCATTTCTCGCTGCTGCATCAACAGGTGAAAGCGACTACCTAAAGTTTGTCGTTCCTCGTGTTGGGGATTTGTCGGTGAATTGAGTTGTTCTAGGTAAGTGTGCTGGAATTTACGCGGACAAGCTTCAAGTAAGTTAAGTTGTCCTTGAGACAGTCGTAATAGTTGAGTGGGAGTTGATAGCATTTTTCTATTTTAGAAGCGATCGCCCAATGCCCGAATCAGCAAGGCCATCGCCTCGACCGAAAAAAGAGTCAATACTACCAAGGCAAAAATGTAACTGCAAGGCTGTTAATAAAGCTGAAACCCTTAGTAGCAATGGAAGATAGATAACAAAAATAAAAGGTAAAAGGATGAAATTTTTATCTTTCCTTCATCCCTTTACCTTTTTTATGTACCTGATGCTTATTTCATGTTAGCCTTTGCGTCCCTCACTGCGGCAAAGAAAAATAATACTGTGAGTGGAATGCTCAATGCGAGGATAATTGCTGTGGTTGTGACACCGAAATCTGGTTGTCCGTAACTGAGTTCAAAAATTGAGCCGACAGCTGCGATCGCACTTACACAACAACCACCCAGAAATAAACCGCTTTTTGGAGTTAAATACACTACTAGTCCCCTATGCTACTGGTTTCACCGCCTGATACGAGAAGCCATTCTTCGATAGCTCCTGGGCCAAAGTCAAGGAATTTTCCACACGATCTACAAACACTACGCCGTTGAGGTGATCCATCTCGTGCTGAATGCAGCGTCCCAAAAGGTCATTAGCCTTTAAAGTCTGGGGACGACCATGCTCGTCTTTATAGGCAATTTCCACGACTTCCGGGCGCTTCACATCTAGATATACATTCGGAATACTTAAACACCCTTCTTGGGCAACAGAGATGTCTCTGCTAACCTGTTTAATTGTGGGGTTAATTAATATCAAAGGCTGATTAGCTGCGTTCTCTGGTTCCAGGTCGATGACAATTAGTTGTTTGTGAATTCCCACTTGGGGCGCAGCCAAACCAATGCCATCTTTGCTGTACATAGTTTGCAGCATTTCGCGCACCAGTTGGCGGAGTTCGTCATCTACCTTAGAAATCCGCTTTGCAGCTTGACGCAGCACGCGATCGCCTAAATAATGAAGTTCCAAAGGTGGATTTTTTAACTTTTTTTTCTCGACAGCAATTTCAGAAGGCATGAGTCTTGATGGCTAGATAGTGAAAATTCCTACTATCTTAATTCTATCAAGCTGGGGAGTTAAGCTCATCCCACTGCTAAAAGGGACTGGGGACTGGCGATTAGGGATTAGGGATTGGCTGCCAAACTCTTAAAATTGTGGTGGGGAGCCAGAACCGATGAAACTTAATCGATTAATTACAGATTTTGGTGCAGTAGCTAACCCTGTCTCAAGATAAACAAATTCTCACAAAAGTCAGCATCTACAACGTTTTAGAGGTTGTTTGAAAAGTCTAATTTATTACTCACCGGGCGACTAGAAGTCTCGGCTACACCAGACTTTACCCACCTGCGTGGGTTAAAAATCCTTGATTTTGTATTAGTCCACGTAGGTGGACAATGCTAGGGTAGTAGCGAATTCTATTCGCCCAATACTTTTCAAACAACCTCTTAAGCTAATTAGCTACTCTTATCTTTAATTTGTTCGGTAGTAGCTTCAAAAAATTCCATAAATACCTGTGTAATCTTATGAATTCCTTCACTACCTCCGGCAATTAAACCGCCTGTTAAAAACACATCTAACCAACGAAAAACTAATATTTGATGACTAGGTAATCCCTTCACATTAATAAAGGTTTCTAATGCTCGTATACCGATTGCACTAATTATAATTCCCAAGATGAAAGATGACCTTAGAGCAATTTTTCTTGTATCCGACCTGTAGTTAGCTCTAACTAACTCATTAGCCCTTAAATCATCAATTTCTACATTTAATTGATTGATTAATTCAGGTTCAAATTTGGAAGATTCTTTAATTACTGTCGCGGACTTTCCACTTACTTCATCCGTATTTACTGTACTTTCCCTAACTGTCTCAGATGATACCTCAGTTTGTGGTTGCTTTTCTATAACATTTTTAATTTCTGATATTTTCAGTTTATTTTTCAAAACTTTAACATCTAATTCTTTTACAGTTGAACCACGCCAAGTAGTTATAAAAACTTCTAGAGAACGCTCCAGCAAGAGAGAAATAAGCAATAGTAAACTTAGTAACTGCGTAACATCATTTATGCCAAATTGTTTAATAACAAATGGGTTCGGTGATAGCCAAGTTGGTAAAGATACCACTATTGCTATACTGAGTACTAAAAAAAGAAATTGCTCAATTCTTCCCCTGTTTAGATCTCTTCGCTTTTCTAGCTGTATTTTCATTGTTTTTCGCAATATCAGTCTTCTCTGACAAGGAATCTAAATTTTAGTATTCCCTGTAGAATGTCAAAAACTATAAAGTGCTAACAATAAAATTAACTACTGATGGTATGGATATCTGGCAATGAAAATAAATCGGCACGGACGCGCCAAGGTTCTAACGCACTCCGAGATACAGCTAATCTTCAGTCACGGTTTTGATAATCAGCTTGCTCAACTCGAAACCTTGCCTATATCGGCTTGTATCTTACCAGGCAATGATTTGAGTACTTGTGTATACACCGTAGGAAGTGGTGGAGAGTGCTGAATTCAGAATTCTGAGTTATCAATTATAAATTCTGACTCCTGAATTCTGACTTCTTGACTGGGGTGATGTGTGTTTAAATCTCTCACGAAACTAGACTACCTGCTTAAAGAAACTTTCCTCGGTTTATTGCGGGGAGGTTGGATGAATTGGGCTGCTATCAGTACTGTGACGGTGTTGTTATTTTTATTCGGCTTGAGTTTGCAAACCTCTTGGCAAGTCGAAAAACTTCTTTATCAGTTCGGTAGCCAGCTAGAAGTATCAGTTTATCTCGAACCGGATATTCAGTCTGAAAGCATTGAGCCACTAATAGCAAAGATGCCAGAGGTAACGGCGATACAAACAATTACCAAAGAACAAGCTTGGAATAAGTTAGTTAAGGAAATGAGAATTTCCGATATTGACGGTGTTACACAGCAGCTAGGCGAAAATCCTTTGGTTGATGAGATCAAGGTGAAAGCCCGTAATTCTCAAGTTGTTCCAACTTTAGCAACCCAACTGGCTAAGTTACAGGGAGTTGATGCGGTGCAGTATATTGATGAAGCGGTCAAACGTATTGCCCAGTTGCACCAAGGCTTGAACTGGATTAGTTTAACAATTACGATTATTCTGACTTTAACAGCGATCGCCGTAACTAGTACCACAATTCGCCTAATTGTCATGGCGCGACGCCAGGAAATTGAAATTATGCAACTAGTGGGAGCAACTTCTGTATGGATTTATCTCCCGTTTATTTTACAAGGAATTACTTTTGGTTTAGTTGGTGGTGCGATCGCTTGGAGTTTTATTTCTGTGATTCAACAGTTTCTGGGTAAGTTGCTAGCCAATCAACCTGAGTTTATTCAATTTATCACCAACGGAATACAACTCACTCCAGCCCAAATTTTATTATTGCCCCTGATTCTCTTAAGTTTCGGTGCCGCGGTAGGATTAATGGGTAGCTTATTTGCTGTCCGACGTTTTGCTAAAGGATAGAAATTAGGCATTAGGCATGGGTAAAGGAGAATTGTTATGAAATCACAATGGGAATGTTTTCTGCAAAATCTCGGTGTTTGGGAAGGTTCATTCACCAATTTTTCTCCCCAAGGCAATTTCCTAAAAGATACTCCCAGCGTTCTTTCCCTAGAACATTTGAACAATAACCAGACGGTACGCCTAACTCTCACCCGTTCGGGACGAGATGTAATTAGAGAATTTAGTTCTGTGGGAGGGGGTCTGCTATTCTTTGAAAATGGTTCATTTTCTGAAGGTTTAATTCAGCTAGGAGCATTTTCCGAATTCGGCGGAGAACTCGCCTTTGTTCGCGAAAATCGCCGTTTACGTCTGGTGCAATTGTTTGATAAAAACGGTCAGCTAAATGAAGTAATCTTAATTCGAGAACATCTAGCAGGAACCCCAACCGCAGAACGTCCACCTTTGCAGATAGATGACTTGTTGGGAGAATGGCAAGGTGAAGCAGTGACAATATATCCAGATTGGCGATCGCCTGATACTTACTCTACAACCTTAAAATTACAACTAGATAATACTGGGCGATTAGTTCAAAGTACTTCTTTTGCAGAACGCACAATTACCTCAAGCGCAACTGTCAAAGGTTCCATCGTTCTCTTTGACCAAGATCCCGAAAAACTGATACAAGTATTACTACTACCTGATGGCGCTTCTGCAACTTCACCACTCAAAGTCCAGGTACGTCAACCTCTATTCTTAGAAGCGGGTTGGTTAATCCAGCCAAACCTCCGTCAACGAATGATTCGCAGTTATAACGACAAAGGCGAATGGGTTAGCCTGACATTAGTGACTGAATCAAGAGTGTAAGGAAACCTTAAATGGTACAGACCCCTGCTAAACCTATTACTCTTAGTGAATTTCTAGATTTGCCAGAGACAGTACCTGCTAGTGAGTACATTGATGGGCGGATCGTCCAAAAACCGCTGCCACAAGGAGAACATAGCGCACTTCAGACCGAGTTAGCACCTGCAATTAACTTGGTGGTAAAATCTAAGCAAATTGCACGGGCTTTCTGTGAACTTCGCTGTACATTTGGCGAACGTTCAATTGTACCTGACATTTCTGTGTTTATCTGGGATAGAATTCCCCGTAAAGAAAATGGTGGGGTTGCTAACGTCTTCTCAAATGCCCCAGATTGGACAATTGAAATTTTATCTCCCGATCAAAGTCAAACTAAAGTTACCAAGAACATTCTGCATTGCCTCAAGTATGGAACTCAGATGGGATGGCTAATTGATCCTGAAGAAAAATCTGTGTTTGTTTACTTGCCAGATCAACCGAGTACTTTTTACGAAGAACCAGGAATACAGTTACCAGTGCCGGAATTTGCTAAAAATTTCAGCCTGACAGTAGAAGGTTTATTTAGCTGGTTGCTGGAGTGACTAATAATTTTAAGCCATTGTCTGACAGATAACCATAATCTAGCGATCGCTCTATCTGTCTCAGAGAAATTATATTGCTTACTCAACCTTCATTTACCAGTGCAATTTCTTGACAAAACTCACTTGGGGTACTCAAGCCCAATGTTATAAAGCTTGGAACTCCACGTTTTGCCATCTATCAGAGGTGACAGAACCAAAGAAATAATGTCAGAATTACCAAACATACCTTTGGGGAGTGAAGTCAAGTAGGTGAAATATTTATTAATATTGTTAATAGATAAGTGTAAATTTAGGCTTCAAAGTCAAAAACTTCCTCATGGCAAATATTTCTCATCAATCACTAGATTATTCACCAATGGAGCAGAAGATCGTGAATGACCAAAAACCATCAGATTCCAAGGAATTTCTCGGAAATCTCAAGAGTGGTATTTGGCTATTTGGCTTATCATCTTGGGTATTTGGTATTACCGATCGCAGTATTGCTTCATTTGCAGATGGCTATCTATCAGCTTTAGATTTGACGCAACTATTCACGGCGGCTACCTTCTTTGTGGCATGGCTATTTTTAAAGCCGACATCAAAGGTTTAAGCTAGGCGCCTGGTTGGGTATCCAGTCATTATTCACTCTAGTGTTGTCAAGATTCAGAAACTTAATCTAAAGCAGAAGACTTTCCATCGCCATAGGGGGTGCTACAGAGAATGCATCAACTTTTAGCATTCAAAATAATCGGGGTAATTCTCTAAAATCTCAAATTTACCCCGATCTCTAATTTTTATTCAATTTGATACAAATATCCCTAAGGGTTCTTGCAGCCTTAGAAAACTTTGTCTTGACTAGTTACATCAATACAATCGCTTTTGCCTGATATCTTGATTGTAACATGATGGGTTGACAATTTTTTCACTTTTGAATTTTGAATTGTTATAGTCCCTTAGATTCCGTGTGTCTAAAAAAATTTGTAATTTTCCGGAATTGCTTATGGTGGGGTGGTAGTCTCTATCAGATGAGCAGATTATACCGAAACTCTATAACGAAACCTCCGGGGTATATAACCCCATATTAAAAGCCCGACCATATAGGTCGGGCTTTTGATGCAAGGATGTAAGGAAAATTAATTAATTGCCTTACTTATGCTTAATTAAGCAAACGCAGCAGTTTTCACATCGTTATTTGCCAGAATTTCTTGCAATTCTTCGGCATCTACGGTTTCTTTATCAACCAGCATTTCCGCGATTTGATCTAGAATGTGGCGGTTGCCCATTAACACTTCTTTCGCGCGTGTGTAAGCTACATCAACTAATTTGCGGACTTCTTCATCGATAGCAGCAGCGGTTTCTTCAGAGAAATCACGTTCTGACATGATGTCTCGTCCCAGGAACATATTACCTTGTTGACGACCAAGAGCGACTGGACCTAAGCGATCGCTCATTCCAAATCGGGTGATCATTTGACGCGCCACTCGTGCTACTTGTTGCAAGTCGTTAGAAGCACCTGTGGTCACTTCTTCTTCACCAAAGATTAATTCTTCAGCGATGCGTCCGCCCAAAGCCACAGCCATCTGATTTTCCAGATAAGCGCGGCTATATAAACCAGTGTCCATGCGGTCTTCGCTGGGGGTGAACCAAGTTAAACCACCTGCGCGACCACGAGGAATGATGCTAATTTTTTGTACTGGGTCATAGTCGGGCATTAAAGCACCAACTAAGGCGTGACCGGCTTCGTGATATGCTACCAAGGTCTTGCGCTTTTCGCTCATTACCCGGTCTTTCTTCTCTGGACCAGCTAAGACGCGATCGATCGCATCGTTGATTTCATCCATCGAAATCTCAGTTAAATTTCGGCGTGCTGCCAAAATTGCGGCTTCATTCAACAAGTTAGATAAATCTGCGCCGGTAAATCCAGGAGTACGACGGGCAATTTTATCCAAGTCCACATCTTTCGCCAAGGTTTTGCCACGGGCATGTACCTTGAGGATTTCGCTACGTCCAGCATAGTCAGGACGGTCTACCACAACTTGACGGTCAAAACGACCAGGACGCAGTAGTGCTGCATCTAGGACATCGGGACGGTTGGTAGCAGCAATAATGATGATGCCGGTATTGCCTTCAAAGCCGTCCATTTCTGTGAGCAGCTGGTTGAGGGTTTGTTCCCGTTCATCGTTACCACCGCCTAAACCTGCACCCCGCTGACGACCTACGGCGTCAATTTCATCGATGAAGACGATGCAAGGAGCATTGGATTTGGCTTGTTCAAATAAGTCGCGGACGCGGGATGCACCCACACCTACGAACATTTCCACAAATTCTGAACCGGAGATTGAGAAGAAAGGAACACCAGCTTCACCAGCTACAGCACGAGCGAGGAGGGTTTTACCTGTACCAGGAGGACCAACTAACAGCACACCCTTAGGAATTTTTGCACCAACAGCAGTAAAGCGATCGGCATTTTTCAGAAAGTCTACGACTTCATTTAATTCCAACTTGGCTTGGTCAATCCCAGCGACATCACCAAATGTCACCTGAGTTTGGGGTTCCATCTGGACTCTCGCTTTGGATTTGCCAAAGTTCATTGCTTGGCTACCCGGGCCACTTTGAGCGCGACGTAGCAAGAAGAATAAACCAACCAAAAGCAATACAGGGAAAAATAAACTGCTCAGCGCCTTAAACCAAAATCCTTCATCGGTTTGGGGCAAAACAGAAATATCAACGCCTTTTGAAGTCAGAGTATTGATTAAGTCTGGATCGTTGACTAAGGTAACAATCCGTTTATTCGGGTCATATTTGGGTGTAACCAGGGCTGTAGAACGGTCTGCACTCAGACTGACTTTTTCTACTTTGCCTTGTTCAACTTCTTGAATAAACCGACTGTATCGCCATGTCTCTCTGCTTTGGGGTTGTTTGTCAAAGAATGCTGTGCCCAGCGCAATGACGACAATAAATAGCAGCGCGTACAGCCCTGCGTTTCTCCATCTTTTATTCACTAAGGTCTATCCTCCTGTATTTTTCGCGCCATCGCGTAGCGAGTGCTGTCTGTGAGCCGAGAGGTCATTATTAAGAATTATGTTAACTTATCTTAAGATATAACAAATTAACGTGGCTGTCATGCTAAAAAAAGCTCCCTTATTTGCTGAAAACTAGGATGGTGAGGATTATATTGTAGCGATCCTGTCGGCTGATGAACGGTATGAATGGGGATAATTTCAACCACGCTATTAGTGTAGGCGATCGCGGAAAATCTCTCTACTAGCTCTATACTCCAAGGTTCTTGTTGTATTGGTTGTTGGTGCTTTTGTAACCAGTTTATAAGTTGCGATCGCAATATTCCTGGCAAAATTCCTGCCTTGATTGGTGGCGTCCACCAACTATCATTCCACCACCCAAAGAGGTTACCTGTGCTGGTTTCTAACCAATTTCCTTGGGCATCCACTAATATTGCTTCTTGGGCATCTGAGCTAGTTTTTGCTAACCAAGCACTCAAATAGTTTCCAGTTTTATGAGAAGGCAGAGAACGAGAAAATTCTGAACTTGCAAGGGCGCATATTATACCATTTTTTTGTTTTTCTGTTAAATCAGGTGGTAAAAATCTGCCAGTTATCCACTCTCGTCCATCGGGAAAAAGGGTAATTCTGAGAACTGGGAAGTGTTCTATGAGAAATTGGGCGCCTTGACGTACACGTATCCAATCGGGTTGACGCCAACTAAAAGACTGTAGTGAGAATAGTAGGCGATCGCAATGCGCTTGCCAATGAGTTAAATTATGATCTAGCGAATTTTCATAAACCCGCAACGTTGTAAAAATCGTCGCCCCATAAAGCAACCCTGGATCGTTAATATTCAATTCTAGGGTTTGCGAGTAAATTAATTTACCGTCATACCAAAAAATATTATTTGTCATTTGTCATTTGTTATTCTCCTTTTTCTCTCACCATCCCCAATCCCCAATACTTCGGCTCCCTTCTCTACGAGAGGCTGCGCCAACGGCTTCGCTACCTCGGCTACTTCGGCTTTGCGGTAGTTGAATCTCGACTCACTTCGACGCCGCTCAGTGCAAGTCGCTCGATTTGAGCGTAGTCGAAACTCAGTACAAGTCCCCAATCTCCAATAATTTAATCCTTTGGAGGGAATGCAATTTTACGAATTCCTTCAGGAGTTATAATTATTTTGCCGCCCAAAGCCTCTATTTCCCTAATTGCCCGTTTCTCAGTTTTCTTGTCAACTTGATTATTTAAAATAATTGCCCAGGTAGCAATCTGAGCATATTTGCTGTTAGGGTTACGCTTGAGAAAATCAGCAGTTTTTTGAGAACTAGTAGCGATAAACTGACTTTCTTCATCTGAAAAGTTTCTCGCCCATTTTGCTGCTGTTGCAAAAGACTGCTCAGCAGCATGAGGATTGCCTAAAAATAATAACTCATCAGTTCCTTTATAACGCCACACGTAATAAGACTTTTCGGGAACCCAGGGAGATAGTGATTTTAAGCCTTTCTCTGAAAGTGCGATCGTGCGTTCAGGCATGGCAGCATATAATGAAGTACTAATAGAAAGACTCTGATACGCTGCTAAAAATCGTGGGTCACGTTCTAAAATTACTTCAAAATATTCGGGACTTAAACTGTAACCAGTTTTATCTCTAACTTCATCATCTCCAAAATATTGGACAAAATTGAGATATACGAAATCTGCAATAATATTATCATAGCCAAAAGTAGGCATTTTTTTGAGAAAATGAAGGCGGATATTTTCTGATTTAATATCTTTTTCTAAAGTTTCTAAAGACGCGGATTGTTTGCTCTTTAGCAGTTTTTGGAGTCGCGGTAATTGAATCAACCCAACTCCTAAAATACACATACATACTATCAAAGGTGTGACAATGGCTTTACGCGATAACAACATAATATAGGACTCGTATTTGATTTTGGAAAAAACTAAGTACACATCTATTCCCTAACTACGCAAATAAGTTCAGTAATAAAATCTAATTTCTATACCTGCAATCTCTATGAAAAATTACAAGTATTATATTTTACTTCTGTAAGTAATGTAAATAAACAATTTTCTCTATCAAGAGGAAATTAGCTTTTATAAATCTTGACTTTACTTTTCTTAATAAAGACTTTATGGAATTATTAAATTCTTTAAATTTTGCTTAATTTATTCAACAAAAAATAGTAAAGTTTGTGACATCATCTAAAATTTAGTATTGTTTCACATTTAAACCTTGCATCTCTAGAAAATTATTATGTCTAATAAGATCCAAACTCAAGATCAAAATGCTATTGACACTAAAAGTAAAACTAATCATAAACCTCAAGATATTGAAAACTTAGCCAGAGGATTGTTGAATAATCTAGTATCGTCTGTACAGACATTAATTTCTGATATCACAGCCTTAGAAGTCAATACTATGGTTGTTGAGACAATTAATGGATCAAAGTTTAGCCCTTGGGAAGCATATCAGGAAATTTATTCTATACATGACCCCAATTATTTTGAGGCAAAGGGAATTCCCAAAGAAGGTTCTGAAGCTCAAGAATTACGTCAGCGTTATAAAAATCTATTTGACCAACTTGAAAGAGAATATTTTTACCTTTATCTCGAACAAGATTCAGGATTTTATAATCCTGAAGATGATAGGGTAAAAAGATATCGTCAAAATCTGGAAGACGCGAAGAAATATCAAAAAAACCTAGTTGAATCTGATGAGGCTAACGTAAAACTAGGCCAACCAATATTACCAGCTCCAACTCCTGTTCTTGATGACAAAGATAAAAACGAGCAAGAAAATTGGATTGAAAATTTTAAAGAAATTGAAAAGCTTTTAGATAATAGTAAATTTGTTCGCACCTTGCGGAAAATATCTGAACTTAAAGCAGCACTTGATGGTGGTAATGTCACAAGTACTAAAACTGACATTATTTATGTCCAAACAGTGATGCAATTAGATGGAGATATTATTACTCGTTATAGTAAAGAACTGTTTGATTTACCCGAAGAAGCTAAAACCTTAATCATTAATACACATAACGAAGGTTTAGTCTCTGGAGAGAAACAGTGGCATGAAACACTTAGTTTTTTGATTAATTTGGTAAAAGGTATCGCAAAGTTATCTTGATAATGTACACCGATTTAATAAAAACAGATAATCAAACTAATGTAGCAGTGACTCTGTTTGTACAAATTCCTCAGGGCGATCGCTTTGAAGTTAAAATTGAGCAAGGACAGTGTAGTTTTTACCTAAATGATAAAATTGTAGAACAGATTCAACAAGTAAAAAAAACTGATACTTCTCTAGATATTCCGCCAAAGCTGATAGTATATCTTTGGTACTTTATCTGTTTTAACAAAAATATTAGACTGAAATATAAAAAACAAATTTATCTAAATTTTGATATTATTCTGATATTAGATATTTTAAAGGCGTTTCTAAATAAAACCCCACAAAATCAAACAAGACTAGAGTCTGGAATTACCTTCAATTGTTACTATAAGCAAGCTCAATTAGCATCAGATGCTTATGAAGATAAAGATATTGTTTTGCAAACTACTATCATTTATCATGGTGATATATTCCACAAAATCAGGTGGGATTTTCTCGAAAATTCCCAATATTCGATAATTGTCTCTGTTCATTCTTGGCTGGCTGAAAAACTAATAAGTAGGTTGCAGATTAACCCAAATTTATTAGTTTGGGAGATAGCTTCGTCATTTAATGCTGGTTTTTTAGTATACAATCTCTATCTACCAAATCAGATCCTATCAATATTTGTTTGGTTAGGATTAAGTATATTATTTTCTATCAGCCGCTATGTGCTTCTTAATCAGTTTCAAAGACGTACTACTATCAACTCTAAATCTGTAAATTGGTTGGCGTGGGGAATAGTTTGTCTCATACCTAGTCTTGTTGTTGGCGGGACTAATGAGTTTAATGACGTTAATGCTTTCTTATTGCCTTTTTCTTCAGTTATGGCACCAAAACTGGTAGAGTACATTTTAAGTTTTATCCAACCACGAATTAGTAAATTGATTTTGCATCGTTTACTATCTTCATAGCCGAGTGACAAAACAAGGCTAATTAAGATTTACTTTATAAAAAGTCTCCAAGTTGAAATGACTTTTTTCATAAAGTAATGAAATTTAATTAAAATATGAAGAGCAATAAAATTCCTCCTGGAAGCTTTGGCTTACCTATATTAGGCGAGACACTTGCCTTCTTTCTAGACCGTGACTTTAGCAAAAAACGCTATCGCCAGTACGGGTCAATATTCAAAACTCATCTACTGGGGAGACCTACTGTAGTGATGCTAGGGACGGAAGCATTAGAGTTCGTTTTATCAAGCCATCTGGAAAATTTTTCTTGGCGTCAGGGATGGCCTGCTAATTTTAAGATATTGCTCGGTGAATCGCTTTTTCTGCAAGATGGAGAGGAACACCGCAGAAATCGCCGTTTAATGATGCCAGCTTTGCATGGTCGAGCATTAGCGAATTATTTCACCACAATGGAAGATATCACATGTATTTATCTGCAAAAGTGGGAAAATCAGCAGGAGTTTACCTGGTTTTCAGAGTTTAAACAACTGACGTTTGATATTGCTAGTCAATTGTTATTGGGTACGAGTCCTGGCCTCGAAGGTATGCGCCTTAGCCAGTTGTTTACAACCCTGTCAAGTGGGCTATTTGCTCTTAATTCGTTGCCGTTACCATTTACTAAATTTGGGAAAGCTGTAGCAGCTCGTAATCAAATTTTAGAACATGTAACTAAGGTTGTCAGAGAACGCCAGCAAAACCCAACTAAAGATGTTTTGAGTTTGTTAGTACAAGCTGAAGATGAAGAAGGTAACCGCATGAGTGAAAAAGAACTCATTGCTCAAGCCCTACTACTACTTTTTGCCGGACATGACACTACGACTACAATGTTGACTTGGTTGTGTCTAGAATTAGCGCGTCATCCAGAGGTACTGCAACGCGCCAGGGAAGAACAATTAAAACTGGCCGATATTAGTCCTTTAACTTTGCAACAACTGGGGCAAATGCCCTATTTAGAACAAGTTTTATGGGAAGTTGAAAGACTACGCCCGTCAGTTGGTGCGGGATTTCGTGGTGTTGTGAAATAATTTGAATTTAAAGGGTTTAATGTTCCTGCTGGTTGGCAATTATACTATTCCATCGCCCTTACTCATCGTCTACCAGAAATTTACTCTGAGCCTGAGCGTTTCGATCCAGACCGATTCAGTCCTCAGCGTCAAGAACACAAACAGTATCCTTTTAGTTTAGTTGGTTTTGGCGGTGGGTCACGCATCTGTATTGGCATAGCTTTTGCCAAAATGGAAATGAAGATTATCGCTGCTCATCTTTTACGCAGCTATGATTGGGAAATCTTGCCCAATCAAAGTTTAGATACAATGGGAATTCCTAATCGCCCTAAAGATGGGTTGCAAGTTCGATTTAAGCGTCGGTGAAATGTTTGAAGCTGATATGCGTCTAAATTATCTAAACATTCTTTATAATCGTTGACGGTTGACGATTATCGTCATCAGTCAACGGTCAACCGTCATCAGGTAAATGTACTAGTTTTATGCGTAACAGCTTATGGCACTTCCTATAGATAGAAATTTGCCTGAAGAAGTTTTGCAAGGCTTGCAAACAGCGAAAGATATAGTGCAACAAGCTAGACAGTCTTTGCAGGACAGAGCAGCTACTACCACCGATAGGGCAGTTAATAAAGTTACCACAACTCTGGAACAAGCTAAAGGTTCTTTGGAACAAAGTTGGCAAACAGCTGAGCAATTTAAAAGTACGACATCGGGAGCAATACAAACAGCAATTAATTCTTCTGTTAATGATTGGCTGACACAACACCCTGTGGTTTTTTGGTTAGTTCAAATACTAGGTTGGGCAGCTAATCATCCAATTATTAGTTTAGTAATTTTAGTATTTGCGCTGGCTCTACTGTGGAGTATCATCAGAGCAATTGTCCGCTTAATTGAAACAGCTAGTTGGTCGATACTCCAAGTTCCAGTAAAATTAGTTCAGGGTTTGATTCAAGTTAGTTTTCTTTTTTTAACTCAAGTCGGGAGTTTTGTTGTTCAACGAATCACAGCTAATAAAAAAACTGAGAATATACCAGCTTTACTACCTGAAAATTTCCCAACTAATAAACAACAACGTTTAGCAGAAATTTCTCATCGTTTAGAAGTAATTCAACAAGAACAGCATCAACTTTTACAAGAAGCCTCAGATTTAATTGCTTCTGACACTATTGATATAAAAACCTCAACAATTAAACCGCTAAAAACCTTTGAATCACATCTTGGCTGAGTTCGGCTGTGGAACCAGAGGCGACAATACCGCCTTTTTGCATGGCGTAATAGTAATCGGCTTGACGAACAAAGTGCAAATGTTGCTCTACCAATAAAACAGAAATACCTGTGGTTTCGACGATGCGACGAACTGCGGCTTCAATTTCTAGGATGATGGAGGGTTGAATACCTTCAGTGGGTTCATCTAAGACAAGTAATTGGGGTTGTCCTATTAAAGCACGAGCGATCGCCAGTTGTTGCTGTTGTCCCCCACTCAAATCGCCACCCATGCGCGAAAGCATGGTTTTTAACACCGGAAATAAGCTAAAAGTTTCTTCGGGAATTTCAGCTTTTTTGACTGGGTTGCGTCTGGCTTCTAGTCCCAGCAACAGATTTTCTTTGACTGTCAAGCGGGGAATAATTTCTCGTCCTTGGGGGACATAACCAATTCCTAATTTTGCTCTTTGGTCTGGAGATTTGGAGTTGATTAATTGTTCAGCTAAGTTAATTGTGCCGCTGCGGGGTTTGAGTAAACCCATGATGGTTTTGAGTAGGGTGGTTTTTCCTACACCATTGCGTCCGATGAGGCAGACCATTTGACCAGATGGCACGGTTAAATCTACATTGCGAAGAATGTGGCTTTCGCCGTAGTAAACGTTGAGGTTAGAGATTTTTAGCATAAAATAATTTTTACTGTTAGTTTTGATTTGAACTAATGCCGCTAACCTTCGTGAAACGGGTTAAGCCAAATTTATCTGTTCCTAGCAGCTAATTATGAATCTGGTGTATCTTGGACTGCCGCTATACGTTCAAACCGAAACTTACAAAGCAGAATCAAAAATTTGTTGTGCTGTCAAGTTGAGTTGGGGGAATAAAGGCGATGCAATAAAATTATTTCCCCTAAACACAGTCATTTGATAATCTCCGTCAACTAACTCGCAAATTGTAATGGTTTTTTGTTTAGGATTACCAGTAAATCTTTTGCCACCGATCGCAGCATAGTCTACAATCCAATACTCAGGAATCCCCATTTCCTCATAATCCCTGAATTTGTCATAGTAGTCATCTCGCCAGTTGGTGCTAATAACTTCAACAGCTAGTGGGATAGATGCAGCTTGAATAACAGTCGATTGCTTGCTCCACAGAGGTTCATTCACGAGATTGTTATGATTTAATAGCAAAATGTCAGGAGAATATGTTGAGTTATTGCTCTGAGTTTTCACAAAAGCAGTTTTGGGAATGCGAAACGGAAGTCCCATTTGCAAGAACTGGAAGGTTATCTGTGCTGCCAAAAATCCAACAACATTTTCATGTTCGCCAGTTGGGGGTGGCATTTCTACAATGACTCCTTTATGTAGTTCATATCGCGCCCCATTTGAGGGATACCACTCGATAAATTGTTCAAAGGTTACTAACTTGGGTAGGGTTTGAGTCATAGTTACCACTTCCACATATATTTGACTTTACCATCGCTGTCCCTGGATTGTGCCGCAAGATAAGAGATATAAGAATCATATTTGATTTCTGAAAAAATCTCGCTAGCCTTGTAATGGAAAAAAACTTGAGGCAGCTTTCTGAGAAACTGTTAATGGTGGTTGCAATCAAGTACGGCAAAGACAGCGCTGAATATGAAATGGCAGGTGGTGTTCGCAGTAGCGATCGCATCCGCAAAATCAGGGCAACCCGCTTAAAAAATGTTGCAGAACAAGCATCAGATAAGAATGGGAAAACTGCATAGAATCAGTGGTAGGCTGTATAGGGTAAGAAGGGAAAGCAAATGACGAGAACTGAAAAACTTCTGACCTTTGATTAGTATCTTACCTATTGGCTTCATCACCCGCCTTGAACTTCAGTTCAAGGCTAATAGCTAAAGTCTACTGAAGTAGACTAAAGATTTTTGGTGATATTTTAGTAATCTTTAGATTACTTTTACTATTAGCAAGGAACTTCAGTTGCTTGTGGGACATAACTCAATACCCTTGAGTTAAGCGTAAGCGTTACCCAACAAGGCCCTGATAATGTTGGGTTTCGTTCCTCTACCCAACCTACGCTACGCCTTCCGACTTCTTTAATCTTCCTGTTTTCCCAGATATACTTCAATCACGCGAGAGTCATTTTGCACCTCTTCAAAATTGCCTTCACACAGCACCGAACCTTCATGTAGTACTGTGACTTTCTTGGCAATTTGACGCACGAATTCCATATCATGTTCAATGACTAGAATTGAATGACTCTGCGCTAAAGCTAAAAGTAATTCACCAATATTATAGGTTTCTTCATCTGTTAAACCAGCAACCGGTTCATCAACAAGTAATAAATCAGGAGACTGTGCTACTAACATGCCAATTTCTAAACGTTGCTTTTCGCCGTGGGAAAGTAAAGCTGCTTTAATATCTGCTTTAGGAGTCAAACCGATGGTTTCTAATAAGCCTTTAATATTATTTTTTTCTCCAGTATTAGAACTGTTAAATAAAGTAGAAAAGACATTCTTATTCTTGTTAATGGTAATTTCTATATTTTCACACGGTGTTAAATTCAGGTAAATTCGGGGTGTTTGGAACTTGCGCCCAATTCCCAACCGTGCAATTCGATGTTCTGGTAAAGAACGCAGGTTTCTACCTTTGAATAAAACTCGCCCCACAGTTGGCTGAACTTTCCCGGTAATCACATCCAAAAAGGTTGTCTTTCCGGCACCATTGGGGCCAATTACTACTCGTAATTCACCCACATCCATACTAAAATTAAGCTGATTTAGTGCTTTAAAACCATCAAAGCTAACAGTGACATTTTCAGTTTCCAATATTTTCGCGTTCATGTTGCACTTCGGGGTCTTCTTCTAGGGTGGGATATGTCGCAATTTCTTGAGGACGATGGAAAAGAGCAATATTCTGACTACGCAACCATCCGACAATGCCGTCAGGAAGCACTGTGACAACAATTAAAAAGAGTGCGCCTTGGAAAAATAGCCAGATTTCAGCAAATTGTTCGCTTAAAAAAGTCCGGGCATAATTGACTAATAAAGTTCCGACAATCGCCCCAATTAAAGTAGCGCGTCCCCCTACAGCCACCCAAATCACCATTTCAATCGAAAAGGCAATATCCATCGCTCTGGGTGAAACAGAACCACTTTGAATAGTGTAAAATGCTCCTGCGATACCTGCGATCGCCCCGGAAACTGCAAACACCACCACCTTGAAATCTGTAGGGTCATAGCCAGAAAATCTGACTCGACTTTCATCATCCCGAATCGCTATCAACAACCTGCCAAAGCGTCCACTTGTCAACCAGCGACAAATCCCATAGGTAGCGGCGAGAAATACCACCGTCAAAGTGTAGAAAACAAATTGGGTTTTGGTATCGCTAACCGTTGCCCCAAACAAAGTTGTAAAATCTATCAGTCCGTTTGTACCGTTGAATAGCTTTTGTTGACCGTTAAAAAAGTTGAAAAAGACAATCGTTCCGGCTTGAGTCAGGATAGAAAAATAAACTCCCTTGAGGCGATTCCGAAATACTAAATATCCTAATAATCCTGCCAATAACCCGGGAATTAGTACCACAGAAACTATTGTCAAAGGAAAAGAATAAAAAGGTTGCCAAAATGCGGGAAGTTCCGTAACCCCATAAAGCCCCATAAAATCAGGCAATTCTCCAGTAGGGACTTGCAGTTTTAGGTACATAGCGATCGCATATCCACCCAAACCAAAGAAAATACCATGTCCCAAACTCAGTAAACCAGTATAACCCCAAATCAAATCAATACCCAAAGCGGCGATCGCCAGCGACAAAAATCGCCCCAACAAATTCAAACGAAACTCCGTAAGCACCAATGGCATAATGATAATGAGCAAAAGTGCGATCGCAATCGCCACCCCAATTTCAACTAACAATCCTCCCCTCTTTCTCATTCTCTGCGCCTCCGCGTCTCTGCGTGAAATTTAAACATCAACAGTACGTCCTTTCTGCGGAAAAATTCCTCCAGGCTTCCACTGTAAAAACACAATAATCAGCGCAAACACCATCACCTTAGCCATACTAGTAGTTGCAAAAAAAGTAAAGAAATCAGCCAAAGGCTTCACAGGAGTTAATAACAAAGCCAAAGTCCCAGAACCAATTAAAAAATTAGCTGTACCAATAGCCAAAGCAGCCACAATCGTACCGGCTAAATTGCCCACACCCCCAACCACAACAACCATAAAAGTATCAATAATATAATTTTGCCCCGTATTTGGTCCTACAGAACCAAGTAAACTAATCGCACAACCAGCCACACCAGCCAAACCCGAACCCAGTGCAAAAGTAACCGCATCAACCTTTTGAGTTGGGATACCCAAACAAGCACTCATACTTCGGTTTTGCGTCACTGCCCGAATTCTTAAACCCCAGCTAGAACGTTGTAAAAATATATAAATTCCTGCCACACAAATTACTGTTAAAGCAATAATAAATAACCTCGCAAAGGGTAATTGCACACCACCTAAAGACATCCCTGCTTGTAACCAAGTAGGTGCAGTGACATCGACATTTTGAGCGCCGAACCAAGGTTGAGTTACTGCTAGCTGATAAGTTTGACTTAATAAATTGCTCGTTGTGATTGTTATCCCTAGCGATAGTAATAACAATACCGCCACAACCCAGTTACGAACTTTTTCTAAATTCGTGCGAGAATTTAAAATCCATAAACCGCCAAAAAACAACAAAGAAAATAACCCTATACCAATTATCAATACCCAATTGACACTGCGAACAAACTGCTGAAAGATTAAACTTACTCCCCAAGTTGCCAACAGAGTTTCTAGAGGGCGTCCATAGAGATATCGAATCACACCTTTTTCTAAAATTAATCCCACAATGGCTGTAAAAATAAAAGCGATAATTAAAGCCAAGAATATATAAGCTTCAAACCACACGCCACCTAATTGTTTGCAGCCATTTTGCACTACAAATGTTGTATAAGCACCAAACATCATCAATTCGCCATGTGCCATATTAATGACACCCATCAAACCGAATATAATGGCTAATCCCAAGGCCGCAATTAACAATACAGCGCCAATACTAATCCCATTAAATACAGCCTCTAAAAATCCTGCTAACACTTTTTTCCCTATATATTGAGTTTCTTATTATTAGAATTACTGTAGGGTATGTTAGGCGCACATTTGGATATGATTTGCCCTAAAAAATATGACGAGCCGAAGAGGATGTTTGAAAAGCCATGATTGATGTATCAAATATTCTTTTACCCCACCCTAACCCTACCCTTATAAAGGGGAGGGAACCAGATTTTCTTATTTCCCCCCTTTATAAGGGGGATTAAGGGGGGTAATCATTCGATTAGTAGACAACATAAAACTTTTCAAACAACCTCTAACGCACCGCTATTTAAGCTGGTGCGTTAGGCTAAAGCCATAACACACCCTACTTTTTTTGATACTAATTCATAATTGGTAATTAATTACGAATTACGAATTACGAATTATTTAAACTTTCTTGTATTTACCACCTTTAGCTGGGTCAGACCAATCACAACTAAATCCCTTAGTTTCTTTCACAAATTGATTCCAAGGAACTGGTTCAACTGGTGTAGGAGTAGCATAAACAATATCAAACAAACCATCTTGTCTGACTTGACCAATCCGCACAATTTTAGATATGTGATGATTGGCACCCATTGTTACTTTACCTTCAGGTGCATCGATAGTTTGACCGTATGCCGCAGCACTAACTTTTGCGATGTCCGTAGTCCCAGCTTTTTCTACTGCTTGCTTCCACAAATAAACCCCAATATATGCTGCTTCCATTGGGTCATTTGTTACCCGATCTTCACCATACTCTTTCTTGAAAGCTGCGACGAACTTTTTATTAGCAGGTGTGTCTACTGTTTGGAAGTAATTCCAGGCTGCATAGTGACCTTTAAGATACTCAACACCAATTGCTTTAACTTCTTCTTCAGCAACACTTACAGACATGGAGGGATATTTTTCTGGTGTTAATCCAGCCCCTTTTAATTGTTTGAAGAAAGCAACATTGCTATCACCATTTAAAGTGTTATAAATCACGCCCCCATTAGGCAAGTTTTGCTTTATTTTTGTGATAATGGGTGTAACTTCTGTGTTACCCAGGGGTAAATAATCTTCACCAACTGTTTTCCCGCCTAAAGCTTCTAATTGAGCTTTAATAATTGTGTTCGCAGTCCTGGGAAAAACGTAGTCAGAACCAACTAAAAAGAATTCTTTGCCCTTATTTTTTAACAGCCAATCAACAGAAGGTTCGATTTGTTGATTTGGTGCAGCCCCAGTGTAAAAAATATTTTTAGAACACTCTTGACCTTCGTATTGTACGGGATACCAGAGCATATGGTTTTTGCTCTCGAATACTGGCTTGACATTCTTGCGGCTAGCAGAAGCCCAACAACCAAAAACCACAGCAACTTTATCTTGATCGATGAGTTTAGTTGCTTTCTCTCTAAAAGTATCCCAGTTAGAAGCACCATCTTCGGTAATTGCTTCAATTTGTTTACCTAAAACACCACCACTAGCGTTAATTTCTTTGATGGCTAATTTTTCAGCATCGACAACGCTTTTTTCACTAATAGCCATTGTGCCGCTGAGAGAATGCAATATGCCGACTTTGATAGTGGCATTAGTACTAGCAGCAGCTGGGGAAGCAGTAGGAGGTGTAGATGGATTCTCTGTAGCGCTTGGCGAATTATTCGCGCAAGCCTTGATAAAAATGCTAGTTCCTAGACTTAAAGAACCGGAGATTAAAAACTTGCGTCGGTTAAATCGTCTTATCATATTTTGATGAATTTTCCTCTTGATGAATCAGCCAACTCATAGCCTAACTTTTCATGTTATGTGGAAAGTCCACGAAAAACCCAACCCCCTAACCCCCTTCCCTACAAGGGAAGGGGGAAAATTCAAAGTCTCTCCTTTTAGAAAAGAGAAATATAGCGGTTTTCGTTTGGATGCAATACACTTTGACCTCTCTCCAAACCTCTCTCCTAAAAGGAGAGAGGCTTTGAATCTTACTCCCCTTCCCTTGTGGGAAGGGGCTGGGGGTTAGGTCTGTATTTCACTCAACTGAGAACTGTTATAGCCCTCTTCTGTCACTCTCCGAGATAAGCAAGTAGTAACAAAGTGAAATTATCCAGAAGCATAACAGGTTTTAAATTGATTCATTGCACTAATTAATTGATTGAATCCCAGCAATAATTTAGAATTTGGGAAAATATGTATCCAGGGATAAATTAACCAAAATAGTAAGAGTGGTTGGGCAATGAGACGCAGATTATTTAGAGTATTTTTCCATCCGCATTCATGGTTCCATTGTTGATGATTAGAAAAATCAACATCACTATTTTTTTGAACCTCAGCTTCAATTTGACGAGATTTATTTAAGCTTAAGAAGGCTGGAGAATTTAAACTAATCATTGTGTACACACAAAAAATAATTTCCCACCACCTTTCTATATGTTGAAAATTTGTGAACCGATAATCTGTCCAGCCGAGTTCCTGTTTACACTGTCGAAATCCATATTCTACCCAGGTTCTTAATCCATATAAATCGCCTAAAGTTTTTTTGAGTTTTCCTTGAAGATTTGTCATCACAAATGTTGTAGAATTTTCTGGCATGGTTTCTGGGTCAGTAGTTATTTCCCAGTAAGTTATGGCTCTTTTTTTACCATAAATTATTTCCCTAATGTATCGGGTTTCTGATTTTTGATTGCTAAATGTTCTTTCAAATTTACACCACTTATTAGCCCTAACGCTTTGTCCTGCTGGCAACCAGACTCCATGATTACTTCTTATTGCTACGACATAATCTAATTTATATTCAGCTACTTTTCTAATAAATTGGCTACTTTCACCATATAAACTATCTGCCAGTACCAGTTTAATGTTAAAACCTGATTCAATTAATTCTGTAATGATGTCTGACGCTAACTCTATTTTAGTTTTATATTTATCCTCCTCTTTTAACGTTCCTTTGGGTTTGAATACTTTTACAGTTAATGGAAACGTTATATTAGAATAAACTCCATAGGCATTGACTGAAACTATTCCATTATCGACTTTTCCTACACTTCCTAGATATTGCCTGGCTACATAATCAGTCTTTTTACCTTTTTTTCTATCTCCGGTTTCATCTATTACTACTGTAATCGCATTTCCATTTAGTGCTTTTTTAAGTTTATTTAATCTTAGTTGTTTTAATTTATCTACTGACCAGTCTGAATTGGCTAAAAAATGATGTAATGACTGTGCGGAGTTTATACTTACGACTTTCGCTATCTCTGGTAATGATTTTCTTTTAATTTGTGACATTATTCCCAGATGTAAATATTTGAAGCATTCATAATTTCTTACTTCTTTAAACAGGTCTTTATACTCTGCACAATATTCATCTATGGTCGCAACTGTTGGGTGAGCATCTCTTGCCAAATGTTTCAAAATTTGTAATTCTACATCCATTGCCCTACTTACCTTTCAGGGTTTTCTTTTTTTATTCTTTTATTTAGAATAACCGGAAAGTGACAGAAGAGGGATAGAAGTGAGGTTTTCCAGATACCCTGAAAAGTCAGACTCATAGCAAGCTGACAATATCAATCATTAAATTGTGATATTAGTGCGATAGTTTACTAGGAAAAAGTGACTTCTTATACAAAAAGTTTTGTTTTCGTAATAAGAAATTAACTTTTTAATATTAAAATTTGTTAACTTAATAGATATTTTTATCAGCTAAAACATATTTAAATTGCATAGCTACTTGTGGTTTGGTTGATTCCTGATAATTGATAGTCAACACGATCATATATACTTTCAAAAAATGTGTATTAGCTTACTAGTGGTCTGTCAAATTCATTTTGACGGTTAGAGAGTCGCAATAAATCGCTGTCTCTACAAGGAATTTATCCATCAATTATTTATTGACAGACTACTACTTAGATGTTCCTGGTTCAATTCTCGCCCCAAGCTGAAGAAGTCTTCCCAAGTCATCAGCGTTTCGCCAGGTTTCAATTATCTTCCCGTCAACGATGCAATGAATAAAGATAGCTGTGAACGTTTGCTGTTTACCATGACTAGGTACGTCAAAGAAACTCTCTTGGGTACAGGTGTTGGTCGCACGCACAACAACTTTTTCACCTTCAGCAATTATGTCTTCAATCGTCCATTTCTGTTCGATACGCCCAAATGAACCAAAAAGCTTGCGTACCCCTTCTGGACCAAGAGGAAGCCCTGGTAGACCGCCGTGCATTTTCCAATTCGGGGCGGTTATCTCGCAGATATCTTCAATTTTATGCTCGCTAATGAGGTCGAACCATCGTTGAGCAATTATTTTGTTTTCCTCAATAGAAGACATGGCTGGTTCCTGTTCTAATAGGCTTCAGACAAGCATTGTTGTAATAACTTCATCTTCATTACCAGCTGCAAAGTTAGCAAAGCGCTTTGCTAAAGGCGGTACATTTACCAAGGGATTACTAAACCCAGAAAATACATGAATATTTTCAAAGCCTGGGGTAGCACCAATTAAAGGGAGTTCATTATTACTAAATGCCACCAAGCAATGATACCAAGTTCCTGGTAAGTTCTCTAGTGTAGGTAAAATTTGCCCGATACTTTTTCGCAACCATTTTTCACTTGTCTCTGAGTTTACCTTGGCATGAGGATCTGTGAGAACTCGGCTAATTTGACCCAAGCGTAAGTTACCATCTTGAAACTGAATTGCACCAGCATCTAAAATTGGTGGTAATGGCTCATTACCAGGTTCATCCCACAATTGATCGAGTTGAGTAGATTCAGCTTCTAATGGCAGACGTTGCCCCTTAGCCGGCATAATTAAGGTGCGTAATCTGATCTCGATAGATGGGGTTTCAATGATTTCTGCATGGGTAAAATATAGTTTGATGGAAATACCAGCAGATTTTAATAGCTGGCGGCTGAGTCCACCAGCGCAAATTACAACATTTGCACTTTGATAAGTTGCAGTAGTTGTTTTGACACCATTTTGGAGTATTTGTAAAACTTTGGTAATTTGCATGTCACCGCCACCACGCAAAAAAGCCTGGATGTAAGCTTGTGCTGTTTTTTCTGGGTGAATGTGACCATGTTTGACAGTTAAAGCACCAGAAATAGCCTCTGGATTTAGGAGTGGTTCTAATTCACAAGCTGCTTTTACACTGAGCAAACGGGGTATAGTGACGCAATTATTATATGATGCAGCGATCGCCTTTGGGTCACTAGAAGCGGAAATAGTCAGTAATAAATCTAATTCCCGAAACTCGATATCAGCATCTAACTCTTGAGATAGGATGTGATAGCGATCGCTTGCTTCTTTGCACAATAGCCGAGTTAGGTTTGTAGTCCCCGACCAATAGGAAAGTCCACCATAACTATAACGAGTTGCATTCTGTGGTGTTTGGTCTTGCTCCAACAAAAGCACAGAAAAACCCGTTCTCCCCAATTCATAAGCCAGTGCAGCCCCCGTAATTCCACCACCAACCACAATCCAGTCGTATGTTTTCATCTTAAATATCTATCTTAATTACGAACTTGTATTGAGTTTCGACTATGCTCAACTACCGCGTAGCCGTTGGCGCAGCCTCTCGTAGAGAAGTATTACGAATTAGTATAAGTTGCTTGTAAACGCTGTAAAAGATATTCTCCTGCAAGGATAGGTGGATAGATAGGATGCTGTTTTTGGCAACTCTCCAAACAAGCAATCTCTACATCATCATTAGGATGACAGAAAAAAGCGACAGAATAGCGAGACTGCTTTACCCTTTCATCACTGGGAATCATGACCCGATGCTTGGTTGAGCAAAACACATGATTTGTCCACCTCTGCATTAAATCGCCAGTGTTAACTATTACAGTATCAGGAATTGCAACCGCCTCAATCCATTCCCCGGATGTTGTCTGTACTTCCAACCCGCCGATGTCATCTTGGAAAAGTAAAGTAATACTACCATAATCGGAATGTTCGCCAGCGCGTACCTGTCCGAGTTTGGGTTGTGCTTGCAATGGGGGATAGTGGAGCGATCGCAATGTATGATTGTGTTGATTGTGTCTTGTTGTAAAAAAATCTTTTGGCAATTCCAACGCCAAAGCAAAGGTTTGCAATACTGTGTTAGCCAATTCTGTGCAACTATCATAAAAGCCAACAATACAAGCATCTATATTTACAGCCCCTTGTTTCCCTACATTAAATGCTTCCTTCAAGTCACCTGGTTTATTGGGGTTAAGGCGTTCTCTCTCAATAGCAACATATCCTGTATTACTAAATTCATCACTCCAAGCTTGCTTTTGCTTCACTTCTAAAGGTAAATTGAAAAAAGATTTGCTGTAGCTGAATACTTGCTCTATTAAGTCTTTTGATATTCCCGAATTTTGCAAGTACATGAAACCAATTTCATGACAGGCTTGATAAATTTGTTTCACAACAGCTTGCCGAGTTGTAGCGTTGCCATTAGTGAAAGCAGTTAAATCAATTATTGGAATTGAAACCATTTAGAATTAATTGGGGATAGAGAATTGATTTTAAAATTATGAATATTCGTTGTGAAACTTTGACAGACTACCCAGCAATAGCTGAGGTGAATACATTAGCTTTTGGGCAAGAGAACGAAGCTAAGCTAGTGGAGGTAATTCGCCCTTGTGATGGCTATATTCCAGAACTTTCCTTAGTTGCAGAAATTGAGGGTGTTGTAGTCGGTCATATTTTGTTTAGCTATATTGACTTAGTGGGCGAACAAACATTACAGATACTCGGTTTAGCGCCTTTGGCAGTTCGTCCAGAGTTTCAAAGGCAAGGAATTGGTAGTGCATTAATGAAAGCAGGGTTAGAAATAGCAGACTCAAAAAAAGAAACCATAGTAATTGTACTAGGTCATCCCGAATTTTACACTCGCTTTGGCTTTCAACCTTCTGTTGTTTACGGAATTGAGTCTCCTTTTCCAGTACCAGAAGAATTCTTCATGGTTAAGCCACTGCAAAGTTATCAAGAAAGTTATAAGGGAAAGGTTGTTTATCCACCTGCTTTTGATGCAATGTAGCTTTTAAGAAAATAGATGTCGCTTTTGATGCGTGCTGTAAATAATATCATGTCTGCCTAATCAGTTGTCCAAAAAAATCTCCGCGTCTGCGTGTCCCTGCGCCAGTTATCCTGTTCTACACCTGGCACATTTGTCTCTAAATAGATAATTTTTCAACAAAAATTTGATGTTCTGGCGTAGATAATCCCTGTTGTAAAACAGCTAAAACTTTAGCTAAATCTCCTAATAATAAAGCTCCTTTATCTAACCACAGTCCTGGAAATATTTGAGAGCATATTATACCATTATCATTAGAATCAAGTTTAATGTATTCTCCTTCATTTAACTTAAACCAATCAAATTGACGGTCATAAACTCGCCAAACTAAATATTCCTGTACTCCATTACGACGATAAACTTTGAGTTTTTCATGTAAATCATAGGAAGCACTAGAAGCAGCAATTTCTACAATTAATTCGGGCGCACCTTCTAAATAATCATCTTGAGTAATTCGGGTTTGCCCACCTTGTTCTATTCTTAATAAAGCATCTGGTTGCGGTTCGTTATCAGCATCTAATAAAACAGTGGTATTATCTGCAAAACCTACGCCTGGCGTCGATGCTTTATAAGTTCCAATCCAAGCCATGATGTAAGCATGAGGTTCTCCATGACTCTTGATTCTTAATGGCGATGCCACGTAAACAACTCCTTCAATCAATTCTGCTTTTTTCAGATTCGGCATGGCATGGTAGCGTCGCTCAAATTCAGCACGGGTCAGTTTGTCGCCATTTTCTAATGGTAAAATTGTTAAGAGTTGACTAGTTTGTTCAGTAGATATCATAATTTTTTCATCATGGTTAATTACTGATATTATTCATTTTACAACCAAAAAAATGACTTAAAAACTGATCGATTAGCCATTAAAAATTACTGGTGCTGAAACTATACCTTTTGCCTCTAACACAGCTGCAACTTGTAAAATTAAAGCTTCATTATATGGCGCTGCTATCAATTGCACGCCCAAAGGTAAGGCATTTGGATGCTGAATTGGCACTGATAAAACAGGTAAACCAATAAAAGATAAGGGTTGAGTAAATAATCCTAAATGAGGACGGACAAGAATTTCTTCGCCATCCAAAATCATCGTTTCTTGACCAATTAGCGGCGCAAAGATAGGTGTAGTTGGGGCAAGAATGACATCAACATTTTGAAATACTTCCCGGAAGCGATCGCCATACCATCTTCTAAAGCGTTGTGCTTGCAAATACCAACTACTAGGAATTAAGGCCCCAGCCAAAAAGCGATCGCGTGTAGCTGCATCAAAATCCTCAGGACGCCTACGCAACTTATCTAAATGCAGATTTGCGCCTTCACTTGCTGTAATCACAAACGCTGCTGCACGGGCGCGGTGTGCTTCTGGTATTCTCACGTACTCAGTGACTTCTATTGCATCAGCAACTTTTTGCACTGCTGCTAAAGCTGACTGTTCTGCACCTTTGGTAAAATAATCAGCTGCGATCGCAATTCTGATTGCAGAGATATCTTGATTGAGTTGCGGTAAAATCAATTCAGGCTGACGGTTTGTACAAATTGGATCGCGATCGTCTTTTCCTTGCAGCACATCAAAAACCGCAGCAATATCCTGCACCGAACGCGCAAAAGATCCAATGTGGTCAAAACTGCTAGAAAATAAAGCTACACCAGCACGAGATAATCTTCCATAAGTCGGCTTCAACCCAAAAATGCCACACAACGCGGCTGGAACCCGAATAGAACCATTAGTATCAGAACCCAACGTCAGGGGAACCAACCCAGCAGCAACAGCCGCCGCTGAACCACCCGACGAACCACCAGCAACTCGCTGTAAATCATGGGGGTTATGAGTAGCACCATAATGGGAATTTTCTGTTACAAATCCATAGGCGTACTCATCCATATTTAAAGCGCCAACCAGCACTGCACCCGCTTGTTTCAACTTAGTTACTGCGGTTGCATCTTGGGTAGCTGCTGGATTTTCTGCATTGATTTTCGATCCTGCTAGGGTTGTTAAACCAGAGATATCAAAGAGATTTTTCACCGCAAAAGGTACACCAGCCAATGCACCGACATTATTACCTTGGGCAATTTCCCTATCAATACGTGCAGCATCAGCCAAAGCCGCCTCAGTAATCACAGCCGTAAAACAGTTGAGTTCAGGATCTCGCACTGCTATTCGTGCTAACGCAGCTTTAGTAATATCCACTGCGCTAACTTTACCTGCGCGTACAGCAGCTGATATTGTTATGGCATTGGCTGAGTCAAGATTCATGCTCAAATATTAGGAAATAGTGCGTTTAGCTTTTTGAGTAACAGCAGTCCCCATAGTTTTTGTTAGTTTCAGCCAAGTAAAGGTCAGACCTAAATCTACAAAACCAGCTAATAAAAACCAAACAGGCAAGAATTTATCATCTGGATTTTTAACTGCTTGGGTAAGAGCAATACGATTCAAAGCATTTGAGCCTATTATAAAACCATAGAGTGGTGCAATGAGCGATCGCACTTCTTCGCTTAAAGCTGTGAGATCGCCACCTTCGACTTTAAATCGTTCCGCAAAAGTGGACAAAGTGTTAGCCATTCCCCAAAGGCTGTATATGGGAATTATAAATCGGGCGATCGCACCTCCTGGCGTAATTGGATATTCCTCGAAGAGATTCTTTAAATCCGCATGGAGACGATGTAGCCAAATAAAAAAAACAACGAGTGAAATTAGACTGAGAATTAACGAAACTATTGAGACCAGCCCATCAAGGGAACCAAATACCTGATAAACTGGCTGTGCTATTACTTGCAACAAAGAAAAAAATGTAGATACAAGCCCAAATCCTAAAAGCAACCAAAGCAAACGCACCAACAATTTACCGACACCCGACGACTTCAATGAGTTAGCATCATTCAAATTATTCATGTCATCTTTCCAATGGCATTGTCGGCTAATATATTATGATTAATATTTATACTTAAAGCTCAGTAAAAATACTACAAAATAGCCATATTTAAGCTACTATGGTTCAAATATTGGTGCTACTTCAATTTCTTCTGCTAGAGGAAATTCATTAACAAAATTAGCGATCGCTTTAATTCTCTCAAAATTCGCCACCACCCCATCCCGATACTCATCTCTGATCTCCAAATCCAACAACAACGCCATCTGTTCAACATACTCACCCACATCAAACCCTTGTCCTTCCATCTCTCTTCCTCTGCGGTTCGTTATTCTAAATCTATAACTTCTTGCGGTAACTCAAACAAACCATTTTCCCCAGCTTCAAAATCAATCACCTTATATACAGCATCAATATTCAATTCCCCATAGATATGAGGAAATAACTCACCTATTTCAGCTTCCTCATAATGAATCTCAGCTTGCACTTTGTCAAAATCAATCAAAAGCAAAACCAATTCTCTTTGATTATTAAAAAATCTATTTGCAACCTTGACAATTTGTGTTGACTTAGAACAATGAATAAAGCCTTCAGAATCGAGTGAATCAGCGCGATAGCTGTTTAAGTCTTTTGCTTGTTCCCATTGTTGGCATTTAGTGATGTGGAGAATAGTATTCATGTTGCTTGTATCCAGATTATTTTGTATTATTTAATCTCTTACGCAGAGGCGCAAATACGCCAAGAAAAACTCTGTGTCTCTGCGCCTCTGCGTGAGTTAATCATCCTATAAATTTGGTGGAATACAAACATTAGGCGCACACAACCCAAGAAACTCTAGTGTTATGACCTCAAAAGTATTCAAATTCACACGTCGAATAACATGGTTATTGGTATCACTAATATATAGATATGAATCCATAACACTCAACCCTGAAGGTTCAAAAAACCGAGTATTTTTACCTTGGCCATCTTCTAAACCACTAATACCATCTCCCAAAACTGTTTGACAATTCCCACTGAGACTAACTAATTTAATTTTATGGTTATAAGTATCTGCAACCCACAAAACATTCTCAGCGTATTCCACTCCTAAACAGTGTTGTAAACGCACCTCTTCACCTTGTCCATCTACATCGCCAAAGCCAAATAAACCGCCACTACCGCAAACAGTTCGCACTTGGTACGGTTTTATAATTCCCACACCGCGAATTGAACTAACTTCACTGTCAGCAATATATAATTCTTGCCCATTATTAGTAATACCACTCGGTTGAGCAAAGGCAGATTCAGCAAGGGAACCATCAATACATGCTTCTGCACCAGTACCAGCATAAGTTTTAATGATGCCAGTTTCTAAATCCATTTGCCAAATTTGATGCGGCCCCGCCATTGCAATAAATAGGGTATTTCCTACTTTCACTAAATCCCAAGGGGAATTTAGCGGAGTTTCTAAACCAGTACCGCCATGTGGACGAATATTGCGGCTTTGTTCACCAGTTCCGGCAATAGTTTCTACTACTTGATGTTGTAAGTCAACTTGCCGCAGAACATGATTTTCTGTATCAGCAACATAAAGAATCTGATTTTCTGCATCAAATGTCATTCCTTGCGGTGCAAAAAATTGCGCTTCGTCAAAAGCACCATCAGTTAAACCTGATTTTCCTGTACCAATTAAGTGCAAAATTTCTCCATCAAAGCTACTCACAACTAAGCGATGATGTCCAGAGTCCGCGATGAATAAACCTATTGAAGTAGCTAGAACTTTACCGGGAAAAGCTAAGGGTGTGATTAATGGTTGGCGCTGTTTTTCTAAAGTCAAACTGATTTTTTGGAAATTAATTGTGCCTTTGTTTTCGTGTTGTTGAATTAACTTTTGAGTCAACTCGTCTAAAGTCTCACGGTTGACTTCACCAGCAATCTGGGCAATCACGTAACCTTCTGGATCAATAATAATTAATGTCGGCCAAGCACGCACAGCATATTCTTCCCAAATCCGAAAACCTCTATCAACTACAACTGGATGTTCTATGTCATAGCGTAGGATAGCTTGACGGATGCTTTCTGTTTCTTTTTCATTGTCAAATTTAGCTGAATGAACCCCAACAACAGTAAGACTATCCTTATATTTTTGTTCTAAATATTTCAGATTTGGCAAAATATGCAGACAATTAATACAGCAGTATGTCCAAAAATCTAAAATTATGACTCTACCTTTGAATTGTTTAAGAGACAAGGCTTTATCGGTGTTTAGCCAAGAGTAATCTTGTGGTAATTCTGGCGCTCTAACACGAGGAATCATAAGTAATTAAAAATTAATAAATGTAAGGGTTATGCTCATTGACTATAGGTAATTTAAGGTTGGTATATTTGTTGTGAAAGGACTTGAAAAATTAACTACTACAGAGTTGTCAACTTGGGTACAACAAGCTAAAATCCAAGCTAAACAAGGAAAAATTCCCGATCGCATTCCGCAATTAGCAAAAGCTAATCCTGGTTGGTTTGCAGTTCACATCTGCTGTGAATCTGGACAAAACATTAGCTTTGGGGATACAGATTGTATTTTCCCGCTAATGAGCGTAATTAAAACATTCTCCCTACTTTATCTGCTAGAACATCTCGGAGCAGAAACGGTTTTTGGATGGGTTGGGGTTAAACCATCAGATTTACCCTTCAATTCTTTAGAACAACTTATTGCCGATCGCGGCCATCCCCGCAACCCTATGATTAATAGTGGGGCAATTACCCTTGCAGATAAGTTACCAGGAAAGGACGCAAGCGATCGCACTCTCTTATTTTGTCAATGGCTCAATCAATTAGCAGGTTGCCAACTATATTTAGATGAAGTCATGCTGGCTTCAGTGCGATTAACCCGCTCAAAAGTTAATGAAGAGATCGCTAATTATCTCACCCAAGCAGGTCATCTCGAAAATCTCAAAACAGCCCTTGACACATACGAGCAAATATGCTGTTTATCTGGACGAGTTGAAGACTTAGCCCTATTAGGAAAACTGCTAGCTTGTGAAAATAGATTTGTCTCACCACAAAACCGTCGAATTGTCAATGCTGTAATGTCAACTTGTGGACTGTATGAAGCTTCCGCCGAGTTTGCAGTTAGGATTGGTCTGCCAATGAAATCAGGGATTGGTGGTGGACTTGTAGCAATAGTACCAGGTGAAGGAGCGATCGCTTGTTACAGTCCTGGGTTGGATAGGGTAGGAAATCCAATAGCAGGGCTTGTCTTTGTTGAGGCTGTAGCACAAGAGTTGCAGTTGAGTATTTTTGAAAGCAAAAATTTTGAAACTTTCTAACTCATATTCCTGCGTCAGATGACGCAGAAGAAAAGTGATTTATTTCACTTCTCTGCTGCCTCTCAACCTTGTTTTATGGCTGTTGCACTTGTTTTTCGGGTAATTCAGCAGAAGGAGGTGTTGGCGTTACCTCTGGTTGCGGTTCTAGTGTTGGCGTAATAATTTCGGGTGTTGGAGACTGAATAATCTCTGGAAGTGTGGGTGGCAAACTAGGAGATGGCGCAATTGTTACTTGTGGAGCAGGTGTCTTACTCGTTAGACGGTTAAAAAACCCACCAAATCTAGATTTTGTTGGCTGAGGTACAACTTTTTTGGCTAATGGGGTAGATTCAGGAGTTGGTATTACCTCTGGTTGTGGTTCTAGTGTTGGCGTAATGATTTCTGGTGCTGGAGACTGAATAATTTCTGGTAGTGCCGGAGATACGCTGGGAGATGGTGCAGCCATCGGTACTTCCAGTTTTGGTTCAGTTGGCTGTGCTTGAGATTCTTCTGGAACTTGAGTTTCCGGAATTGGCTGTTTTTCTACCTTCGGTTGGATTTCGGGTGTTTTTTCAACAGCAGGAATAGGTGTGGGTTTAGGTGTGAATTTATAATTTTGGTCTACAATACCGCGCACCTCATATGCTGTGAGTTCGCCTCTGGTAATTTTCGATAGAGTATCTTTACCTTTTGGCTGGTAGTCAATTAGCCTAACTGTCGTGTTAAAAGCATTTTTGAGAGGATTTCCCTGATTATCGAGAAATTCCAGCTTTACCCAGTTTTTCCCAGGTTGGAAGCCTTTGAGATAAACTGCTTGCCAGCGATCGAAAATAAAACTTTCATTATTAATTGTGCAGCGGATGCGCCAATCACTAA
Organism: Nostoc sp. C117; assembly: GCF_043099735.1. Classification (NCBI taxonomy): domain Bacteria; kingdom Bacillati; phylum Cyanobacteriota; class Cyanophyceae; order Nostocales; family Nostocaceae; genus Nostoc; species Nostoc sp. C117. Next base: position 5,644,128 of record NZ_CP170991.1, on the reverse strand, counting down.
ATTTGTTGTTGGCATTTTCTGACGCAACCAAGTGTAACGGAGCATTAGTTAGGTAAAAGTCCAGTAAAATCGGTTCTGCTCCGTAACTGCTTTGAGGACGACTGTAGGTAAGTAGCGGTAAATTAGGATCTGGGTTGTTGTCGTCGGTTTTAGTGAAAACGTGAAATGTTGTCTGGGCATAAGCACCTTCATTTTTAAAGCTTTCATGCCAAGGACGCGAAGCAAAAACACGTAAGGTATGAGTACCTGGGGACAAATCTGGTAAAACCAACGGCTGATTCAGGTCATAAACAGGTATATAAGGTTGGTTATCAAGAATTACGTGTAGGTGAGGACCAAGTTGTAATTCTTGGTCTTTAAATATTGGTAAATCCTTCACCAGAAAACTTACTGTTACTTTATTATCTCGGAAAACTTCATCAGGCTTTGGAGTAATAATTGTTACTTGTGGTTGATAAACTTCTAAAATTGGACGCAGTTCTTGAATCAGAGATGGTGGGGAAACTTCCGAAAATTGCTGAGAAATTTGAGAAATCTGGGGAGAGTTTTCTCTATAAACATTAGATACTTCCTGGCTAGTGACTTTCTCACCACAACTGCTCAAGCCTAATACCAGTACCAATGTTATTACCCACCTGAGAATCGGGAATCTCTGAGGGAGGAGTTTCTCTAATATCCTTTTCTGCCACGAGTTCATGCGTTGCACCCTGTAATAGTCTTCGACGATTGACAGATTATTTTCGCTCAAACTGTCCATAGGGAACTATAGCCCAAAAGATGAAATCTGCCTCACACCAGATTAATTTCACTGTGTATCTCCAGAAATTTTCAAATAAGCCATACTCACTACAGCTTTTTACTGATAAAAATTGAAAGATGACACAAATATTCACGACTTACAGTAGTCAAAGCTCGAACATTGGCTAGATAGAGCCAAACCATAATTTTTACGAATTGTTATACTTTGTAAATTAAATGGAGAATCTATTGACTTTTGGACAAAAAGTTTGAAGTTAAAAGCCAGTTAAGGCAGTAATTCCAGCAAAATTTGAGCAAGTTTGAATTATTGTTAAAATATCTCTAACAATGTACAAGTGAAGACTCTATAATTCAACGAGAAACAACTCTCCACATCGGGTCTTCATCGCGGCTTCAGTAAAATTCTGGAGTATGCGGTAATGGTTAACTTTGTGGTATTAATGATTCCTCATTCCTTATCAAGAGAGGAGGTCGAATGGCAATAAGTCCTCCGGAGCGAGAGGAAAAGAAGGCAAGAGTAATCGTCGATAACGACCCAGTTCCAACCTCATTTGAGGCTTGGGCAAAACCTGGGCACTTTGACAGATCCTTAGCCAGAGGTCCCAAAACCACCACATGGATTTGGAACCTGCACGCACTCGCCCATGATTTTGATACACATACAAGCGATCTAGAAGACATCTCCCGCAAGATCTTCTCAGCCCACTTCGGCCACTTAGCCGTAGTGACAATTTGGCTGAGCGGGATGATTTTCCACGGCGCGAAGTTTTCTAACTACGAAGCTTGGCTAAGCGACCCGTTAAACGTTAAGCCTAGTGCTCAAGTTGTTTGGCCCATTGTCGGGCAAGACATTTTAAATGGTGATGTTGGCGGTGGTTTCCACGGCATTCAAATCACCTCTGGTTTATTTCAAGTATGGCGCGGCTGGGGTATCACAAACTCCTTCCAGCTTTACTGCACAGCGATCGGTGGCTTGGTATTAGCAGGCTTGTTCTTATTTGCCGGCTGGTTCCACTACCACAAACGCGCTCCGAAACTGGAATGGTTCCAGAATGTGGAATCCATGCTGAATCACCACTTGCAAGTATTGCTAGGTTGTGGTTCCTTGGGATGGGCAGGTCACTTAATCCACGTGTCCGCACCGACTAACAAGCTTTTGGATGCAGGTGTTGCTCTCAAAGACATCCCCTTGCCCCACGAGTTCATCTTGAACAAAGACTTGTTAACGGAACTGTACCCCAGCTTTGCTGCTGGTTTAGCACCTTTCTTCACCTTGAACTGGGGTCAGTACGCTGACTTCCTCACCTTCAAGGGCGGTCTAAACCCAGTAACAGGTGGCTTGTGGTTAACTGACATTTCTCATCACCACTTAGCGATCGCAGTCCTGTTCATCATTGCTGGTCACCAGTACCGTACCAACTGGGGTATTGGTCACAGCATTAAAGAGATCCTGGAAAACCATAAAGGTCCTTTCACCGGTGAAGGTCACAAAGGTCTCTACGAAAACCTGACCACATCTTGGCACGCTCAGTTGGCTACTAACTTAGCCTTCTTGGGTTCGCTGACCATCATCATCGCGCATCACATGTACGCGATGCCCCCTTATCCATACTTGGCAACTGATTACGCTACACAGTTGTGCATATTCACTCACCATATGTGGATCGGTGGCTTCTTGATCGTTGGCGGAGCGGCTCACGCTGCCATCTTCATGGTGCGAGATTACGATCCAGTTGTGAACCAAAACAACGTCTTGGATCGGGTAATTCGTCACCGTGACGCGATTATTTCTCACCTGAACTGGGTGTGTATTTTCCTCGGCTTCCATAGCTTTGGACTTTACATTCACAACGACACAATGCGCGCATTGGGTCGTCCTCAAGACTTGTTTTCTGATACAGGGATTCAATTGCAGCCAGTATTTGCTCAATGGATACAAAGTATCCATGCTTTAGCTCCTGGTACAACTGCACCCAATGCCCTAGAACCAGTTAGCTATGTCTTTGGCGGCGGTATTTTGGCTGTTGGCGGGAAAGTGGCAGCTGCACCCATTGTTTTGGGCACAGCGGACTTCCTAATTCACCACATTCACGCTTTCACCATTCACGTCACCGTCCTAATTCTGCTCAAAGGTGTGCTGTATGCCCGTAGCTCTCGTCTGATTCCAGACAAAGCTAACTTAGGCTTCCGCTTCCCCTGCGACGGTCCTGGTCGTGGCGGTACCTGTCAAGTGTCTGGTTGGGATCACGTATTCCTGGGACTTTTCTGGATGTACAACTCCATATCCATTGTAATTTTCCACTTCAGCTGGAAGATGCAATCAGATGTTTGGGGAACGGTAGATGCAGCTGGAAATGTGACTCACATCACTGGTGGTAACTTTGCCCAAAGCGCTATCACCATCAACGGTTGGTTGCGTGACTTCTTGTGGGCACAAGCTACACAAGTCATCAATTCCTATGGCAGCGCGCTATCTGCCTATGGTCTACTCTTCTTAGGCGCTCACTTTGTCTGGGCATTCAGCTTAATGTTCCTGTTCAGTGGTCGCGGCTACTGGCAAGAACTAATTGAGTCCATTGTTTGGGCACACAATAAGCTGAAAGTAGCACCAGCAATTCAGCCTCGCGCTCTGAGCATTATTCAGGGTCGAGCTGTAGGGGTAGCTCACTACCTCTTAGGAGGAATTGCCACTACTTGGGCATTCTTCCACGCACACATCCTTTCAGTAGGGTAGCAATCAGTTGTGGAGTTCTGAGTACTGAGTGCTGAGTACAGAGAAAATACTCAAAACTTGGAACTCAGGACTCAAAACTCAGGACTCTAAACGCTGGTATTTGATGGCTAAAGGTCAGAGGATTTATTAAACCTATGGCAACAAAATTTCCAAAATTTAGCCAGGATCTCGCACAGGACCCGACGACTCGTCGGATATGGTATGCGATCGCTACAGGCAACGATTTTGAAACCCATGATGGCATGACGGAAGAAAATCTTTACCAAAAGATTTTCGCAACTCACTTCGGTCACTTGGCAATCATCTTCCTGTGGGCATCCAGCCTCCTGTTCCACGTAGCCTGGCAAGGTAACTTTGAACAGTGGATTAAAGATCCCCTTCACATCCGTCCCATCGCCCACGCGATTTGGGACCCCCACTTTGGTAAACCAGCGATCGAAGCTTTTACCCAAGCTGGTGCTAGTAATCCCGTAAACATTACCTACTCTGGTATCTACCACTGGTGGTATACCATCGGGATGCGGAATAACGCCGAACTGTACAACGGTTCAGTATTCCTGCTGTTATTCGCAGCTGTATTACTGTTCGCAGGTTGGCTGCACTTACAACCCAAATACCGTCCTAGCTTGGCATGGTTTAAGAGCGCTGAACATCGCCTAAACCACCACTTAGCAGGTTTGTTTGGTGTAAGTTCTTTGGCGTGGGCTGGTCACCTAATTCACGTTGCTGTTCCCGAAGCTCGCGGTCAGCACGTAGGTTGGGATAACTTCCTCAACACCCCACCGCACCCAGCAGGTTTGACACCTTTCTTTACAGGTAACTGGGCTGTTTATGCTCAAAACCCTGACACTCCTGGTCATGTTTTCGGCACATCACAAGGTGCAGGAACCGCGATTTTAACTTTCTTGGGTGGTTTCCATCCCCAGACAGAAGCTTTGTGGCTGACTGACATTGCTCATCACCATTTGGCGATCGCAGTTCTATTCATCGTTGCTGGTCACATGTACCGGACAAACTTTGGGATTGGTCACAGCCTCAAAGAAGCCTTGAATGCCAAGAGTTTCTTCGGTATTCCTGTTGAAGGTCCGTTTAACCTACCTCACCAAGGTATCTACGACACCTACAACAACTCCCTGCACTTCCAATTAGGTTGGCACTTAGCAGCGCTAGGTGTTGTAACCTCTTTGGTCGCACAGCACATGTACTCCATGCCTTCCTACGCATTTATTGCCAAGGACTATACAACACAGGCAGCGTTATACACGCATCACCAGTATATTGCTGGATTCCTGATGCTTGGTGCTTTTGCTCACGGAGCAATCTTCTGGGTTCGTGATTACGATCCAGAACAAAATAAAGGCAACGTTCTTGACCGCGTATTGAAGCACAAAGAAGCGATTATTTCCCACCTCAGCTGGGTATCCCTTTTCTTGGGCTTCCACACCCTTGGTTTGTACGTACACAATGACGTAGTAGTTGCTTTCGGCACTCCTGAAAAGCAAATCTTAATTGAGCCAGTATTTGCTCAATTCGTCCAAGCTGCTAACGGTAAGGTATTGTACGGTTTAGATACATTACTATCTAACCCCGATAGTATTGCTTACACAGCATGGCCTAACTACGCTAACGTTTGGCTTCCAGGCTGGTTAGATGCCATCAATGCTGGTACTAACTCCCTGTTCTTGACAATTGGCCCTGGCGACTTCTTGGTACACCATGCGATCGCCTTAGGTCTGCACACCACCACCTTGATCTTGGTCAAAGGTGCTTTGGATGCCCGTGGTTCTAAGCTGATGCCCGATAAAAAGGACTTCGGCTATGCCTTCCCTTGCGACGGCCCCGGTCGTGGCGGTACTTGCGACATCTCAGCATGGGATTCCTTCTACCTCGCTACATTCTGGATGCTCAACACCATCGGTTGGTTGACTTTCTACTGGCATTGGAAACATCTCGGTGTTTGGCAAGGCAACGTCGCTCAGTTCAATGAGAACTCTACATACCTCATGGGCTGGTTCCGCGATTACCTCTGGGCTAACTCTGCTCAGTTGATTAACGGTTACAACCCTTACGGTGTGAATAACCTGTCTGTCTGGGCTTGGATGTTCCTATTTGGACACCTAGTTTGGGCTACTGGCTTCATGTTCTTAATCTCCTGGAGAGGTTACTGGCAAGAGTTGATTGAAACCCTTGTTTGGGCACACGAACGCACTCCTCTAGCTAACTTGGTTCGCTGGAAAGACAAGCCCGTGGCTCTGTCCATTGTTCAAGCTCGTGTAGTTGGTCTAGCTCACTTCACTGTTGGCTACATCGTGACTTACGCTGCATTCTTGATTGCTTCTACTGCTGGTAAGTTCGGTTAATTTCGGCTCCTAGTTTTGTAGATAAGTAATAAAATCCCCTGCCGCAAGGTGGGGGATTTTTTTACACTAAACTATTTATTGAATTTACAAATATTTTTATTAAAACTTTTTATATGCCTAAAATTAATCTTAGTGGTAAACAGCCATAATAATGAACACTAAACTTGTTGAATCACTGTTGCAAGTAATTTTATCTCTCTCTGATGAAGAGCGATCGCTTTTGAAAGAAAAACTATTTTTAGATGATTCAGAAACTTCAACTGATGAACTACTGCTACTTGCACAGACTAGAGGAGCCTTTAACTTTCTTGAAAATGAACCAGATATATACTCACTTGACAACGGAGAACCTATCTAAATGTCTCTCCAAAAAGTGATAGTGATATAGTAACCTTGGTTCCGTTTACAGACTTGAGTAAAAAAAGCTACACCCTGATTTAGTTTTATCGATAGATACAATAGGCAATGATGGTTAGAAAGTAACTAAGCTATCACTGTTGACGATGAAGATAATTTTATCTTTTCTAAAGATGATAATCAACCACCATTCCTAGAAAAAAGGCCATAACCTAAATAATTCAATTTGACGCGAATTATTTTTTCGGTCGGTAACTGTTCATAACTATAACTAAACTTCTCAATTAATAGTAATAGGTTTCTTATTTAGTTTGCCTTCAGCTGTGTATATAGCAGGGTAAGCGCGTCTTAATTTGCGTGTGAAAAATGGTACTGTAATAGGATAGGGTAGTGAGCAATAACTCTATAATGTGAGACTAATACCCATATATAAAGGCTTTGTAAGTACTACTCCTAAAATTAAACTTAATTATAGATACTCAAAACCATGACAAACTGGCAAGAACGCATTACTCAAAACCCGAATGTATGTCACGGTAAACCGTGCATCAAAGGAACACGCATCATGGTATCTGTCATCCTTGATAACCTCGCCGAGGGACTAACATTTGAGGAAATTGTTCAAGAGTATCCACCATTGATTTTAGAAGATATTAGAGCAGCTATTGCTTATGCAGCACAATTAACCAGAGAAGAGGAATTGTTGCCACTGCGATGAATAGAATGAAAGTGAAACTCGACGAGAACATGGCACAATCACACGTCGAGTTTTTGCAACAAGCTGGTTACAATGCTGACCGTGTGACTGATGAAGGATTGTCTGGTGCGGATGATGACACTGTTTGGCAGCAAGTTTGTGTTGAGGAACGGTTTTTCATCACCCTTGATTTAGACTTCTCTGATGTTCGTCGCTTTCCACCGGGCACTCATCCTGGTATTCTACTATTGCGATCGCGTAACCGTAGCCGTCAAACAGTGCTAGAAATTTTGTCTCGTGTTGTACAGGAGCAACCTTTAGAAACTTTGAAAGGTTGTCTTGTAGTGGCAGACGAAATACAGACGCGAATCCGGCGTTCACAGTGATAGCATTGATGCACAAAAATACAAAGTTAATATACTCCTCTGCGTTCCTTTAAGCTTTCCTCTGTGTCCCTCTGCGTTAAAAAATAACTTTCAAAATTAAATACTTAGACAATACCAAAACAAGTTATAACTAGAAAAAACGAGATAATTTTATAACTCTTGCAAGAAGAATCAATAATACCAAAAGAAATAATTTTTAATCCCTATTATACCCAACAGAACGGAGCAGCATATTTAGGTGATAGCCTGAAACTGATTAAATTCATTGATGATAATAGTATTAATTTAATTCTTACCTCACCGCCATTTGCTCTGACACGAAAAAAAGAATACGGTAATGAAACTGCTGAAAAATATATTGAGTGGTTTCTACCTTTCGCTTATGAATTTAAAAGAGTACTGGCAGATAATGGCTCATTCATACTAGATTTAGGTGGCGCTTACCTACCTGGTAATCCTGTACGGAGTATCTACCAATACGAACTTTTAGTTAGGTTATGCAAGCAAGTAGGTTTTTTTCTAGCTCAAGAATTCTATCACTATAATCCGGCTCGACTGCCAACCCCGGCTGAATGGGTGACAATCAGGCGGGTTCGTGTGAAAGATTCAGTAAATACAGTCTGGTGGTTGTCTAAAACACCAAATCCTAAAGCAGATAACAGAAAAGTTTTAAAGCCTTATAGCCAAAGTATGAAACAATTACTCAAAAATGGTTATAAAGCAAAAATACGTCCAAGTGGACATGATATTTCTGATAAATTCCAAAAGGATAACCAAGGTGCAATTCCGCCAAATTTGTTAGAAATTGCTAATACTGAATCTAATAGCGCTTATTTACGACGCTGCAAAACCGCAGAATTAAAACCCCATCCAGCTCGTTTTCCTCAAGGGTTCGCTGAGTTCTTCATCAAATTCCTAACTGATGAAGGCGATTTAGTATTAGATCCATTTGCAGGTTCTAATACAACTGGTTTTGTTGCTCAGAATCTCCAACGCCGATGGATATCTTTTGAAATTAAGGAGGATTATGTAATGGGAAGTCGTTATCGTTTTAGTGAAGATTCAGATTACTTGAAGATTGAAAAATGAGGAGTGAGCAGTTCAAATTTATAACTTATAAATAATAACTAATCACTCAAATTTCTCCATTCACTTGCATTTGATGAACCTGATCCGCTAGCTCTTGACGACCTTGGTCATCTAGTTTATCAATTGCCAACATACCCATAAGAATAACTTCTTTCAGGGTCAAACGAGTCGAATGTGCCTGTTTCTGCACAATCTCTTTAATAATGGGACTGACACCAATCGCTGTACTAGCTCTAGCCACGGAATAAAAGGAAAACACTAATGATTCAGCCTAAATCTTAGCATTTCCAATGAAATTATTTTCTATAGTTAAAAGTTAATTTAAATGTGTTTTAACTCATACTTCCAAGAATAAACATAAATTTCAAATTATGTATATCCAGAACTACAACAGAAGTATACAGTATTATCCTACTTGTAGAGAATTTAGATTAGAGCCTCAATCATGGCATCAAACCTAAAAAGCAACTTTTAGATCAAAATAAATCTAATTTTTGTCATCTAATATTACAAGTGTAGTGTTTGACAACCCTATAGATAATGCCAGATTTACACCAAATAAATTTGACTGTTTAGCTTTTATGAGCGAGTTCTCGAACTTTCAGTGTGACTAATTTAATCGTTGCTCCTTGAGGACACAGCATCGTATGATATCAACATCCCCAAGCTCTCACCCGATCTATCAAACTCTCATACGATCGCCACAAGGTACTAAAATGGTTAATTACCATTACTAGCAACATCAAAAACCAAAATCTGTGTCTTGAGACCATCAACAATCAATCATCCAGTAATTACTGAGGCTATACTCTGCAATATTTGTAACAAGTAATTCCTAGTAAGTAGTCGGCTTGTGAAAATATTGCTTTCAGTAAAAGTATTCTCACAAATAAAACTTGTATCCTACCCAGAAAAACCCACTTTAAAGAGATCGTGAATTGTCAAATATAATCTCGTGAATACTCTTTACAGAACTATACAGTGTAAATAAGAATAATAACTTAACCTAAGTAAAATTTTCCTGAATACAGGCAACTAAGGCTGTCATAGGTAAAAGCAGTGAGTAGAGGAGAGACAAAGCGATGAGGGACCCTTATCTGTTGGCAGCATGTTTGTTAACAGGATTGGCAATACCAGCATCGGCTCTTCCACATTTGTCGATTGTTCTGCCAGAAAGTTCTAGATTCCTGTGGGATTTAAAACAGGGTTCTCAAACAATAGTCAGTACAAAAATTATCAATAGCGTTGATCTTTCCTTACCAGAACTCAGTGGCCAAACACTGCAACCTTTAGAAAGTTCCCAGTCAGCACCAGATGAGTCAAACATCGCCACAGTTGATTCCTTATTACCAGAACTTACTAGCCAGGGATTACCAGTCCCGACAGAGTCATCACTTAACTCCAGTGCCCAAGCAGCTAGTCTCTCACTCACATCTGGCAATCAACTTTACTACCAAAGATTGGCGGCTCTGAAAACAGGTCAGATTTATACACGCAGCGATAATGATAATTTGCAATCATTGTGGGAGTCGATCAAGAAACGTCAACTAACTTATGACGACTGGAAAAGTTTACTAGCTTTAGAAGCCAGAGCGATCGCTCAAGGTCAAGGGGCAAATCATCTGAGTATCTTAGTTGGTGATTCTTTGAGTATGTGGTTTCCTAAAGAAAAACTGCCTGCTGGGAAGTTATGGCTGAATCAAGGTATATCTGGAGATACTTCCACGGGGGTTTTAAGAAGATTGGGAGCATTTTCGGAAACCCGGCCAGATGTGATTTACATTATGGCTGGGATTAACGACTTGCGAAAAGGCGCCAGTGATGAAACAATTTTGCGTAACTATCGCCGGATTGTCCGTCGCTTACGGCAGACTCACCCACAAGCTCAAGTCATTGTCCAATCAATTTTACCGACTCGCCTACCAAAAATTTCCAATAGCCGGATTCGTCATATTAATGCCCAACTAGCCCAGATTGCCAAACAAGAAGGCGCTAATTATCTCAATATCTATAGCTGGTTTACAGACATGGAAGGCAATTTACGCCCAGAGTTGACTACAGATGGCTTGCACCTGTCTCAAGACGGCTATGATGTATGGCGAACGGCATTACAGCAGATAGAATACAAGCTTACTCAGCGCAAAAATTGAGCGATGGCGCATCACCTATTTTCAATCGCAGTATATACCCAGTAATTTGCAGGGACGGGGAATCAACTCTCTCCTCTAAAGTTGCAACTCTGTAAAAATAGGGTAAATATCTGGTATTTACCCGTGATTAAATTTAATCTGGACTTATTTATACAAGACTTTGGTTACTCACAAGGCATAGCTATGATGTGAGGGGTTTGGTTGAACAATTTAAGCTCTATGAGTAAATGCACTCAACCGAAGTGATTTAAAACTTGATTCAACTTACCGCTGCGATAACCTTCTAAATCCAAGGTTACGTAAATAAATCCAAAATCTTGAAATGCGGAAACTAATGTTTGTAAATCTATAGTCAATACAAACTCTTTAATTTGTTCTGGTGCTAATTCAATACGTGCTGTATCACCTTCTGAGCGCACGCGCAAATTCTGCCAACCTAGCTTTCTTAACAAAATTTCGGCTCTACCGACTCGTTGCAACTTAGTTACAGTAATTTCTTCACCGTAAGGAAAACGAGAACTCAGACAAGGTTGAGCGGGTTTATCCCACCAAGGTAAACTCAGTTGTTGTGAAAGTTGGCGAACTTCAGCTTTAGTGACACCCACTTCTGCTAAAGGCGATCGCGCACCTCTTTCTTTAGCCGCTTGAATTCCTGGGCGATAATCATGCAAATCATCGGCATTTACCCCATCTACTACATAGGGATAACCTAACTGTAAAGCCAAAGGTTTGAGAGTGTCGTGCAATTCACTTTTGCAAAAATAACAGCGGTTGACAGGGTTAGAAGTGTAATTGGGATTTTCCATCTCGTGAGTTTGAACGATTTGATGAGGAATCCCAATAGTTGCGGCTTGAATTTTGGCATCTTCCAACTCTTCTGGCAACAGCGAAGGAGAAACAGCAGTCACAGCCAAAGCGCGATCGCCTAAGACATCATAAGCAATTTTGGCAACCAAAGTGCTGTCAACGCCTCCAGAGTAGGCAATCAACGTCTGCTCCATCTCTTGAAATAAAGCTCTTAATTGCTCAAATTTTTCTGTCAGTATCATTTTCCAATCCTGCCAAAACCCTATAGCACCCAACAAATTCTATTGTATGTTGGGCATTGGGCATTGGGCATGGCACATGGGTATTGGTTATTAATCGAGAAAGGCAGAGGACAGAAGACAGTATGAGACATCAAAAAATTAAATTATCTATTTTTCAGACCGAAGACCATAATTGTATTCTTCCTCCTCTGCCTCCTCTGCTCAAGAACAACTTGCCAAAGCGATTGATTATTTTTTATTTGGAAGTCCCTATTCTTTGTGCCTTCTCCCCTCTACCTCCTGCCTTTTAGTCGCCATCAATCAAGTTTGGCGCTTTGGTATACTTACCTACCAGACGGGCTAAAAGAGGTAAATCAATCGGTTTAGAAATATAGTCATTTACTCCGGCAGCTAAACAGGTTTCGCGATCGCCTTTCATTGCCATTGCTGTTTGAACAATCACTGGAATACTCTGATATTGGGGATTTTCTCGCAGCTGCTGCACCAAATTCAGACCATTTCCATCTGGTAGGTAAACATCCATTAAAATTACCCCTGGCTCTAGCTGTTTTAGAGCTTCCCACATATTTGCAGCATTTTTTACCCAAGTCACCTGATATCCCAATTTACATAGATAAATTTGCATCAAATCGCCGTTGGGTAAGTCATTTTCTACCAACAAGATGTCTAGAGATGAACTAGAGCTTAGAGATTGAGAAAATAAAGAAGATGTTACTTCCTCTACTCCCCCTACTTCCCCTGCTCCTTCTACTCCCCCTACTTCCTTCCGGGGAAGCACCAACGTAAAACGGGAGCCGCGATCTATCTCAGATTCCACTTTCACCAAACCACCGTGAATTTCAGCAAGTTTGCGAGTCACTGCTAAACCCAAACCGGTGCCTTCCACACCAGCTACAGCATTGGCAATTTGGAAATAGGGATCAAACAGTTGAGCTTGGTCTTCTTGGGAAATGCCAGCACCAGTATCCCAAACTGTAAAATGTACAAATAAACCTTCACAAGCAACCTCTAAGCCAACACTTCCTTTGCTGGTGAATTTTAGAGCATTGAAGAGTAAATTCAACAGCATTTGCTTGAGTCGTAAGGGGTCGGCTACTAAACTTGTGATCTTAGGATCGAGTTCTAGAACTAATTTCAAACCCTTATGAGCGGCTTTTTCCTTCACCAGTGCCAAAACATTGCTACACAGCACTGGTAGATCTATTGTTTCCCACTGTACTTCCAGCTGGTTAGCCTCAATTTTAGAGAGATCCAAAATATCATTAATTAAAGCTAGCAAATGCTTGCCGCTAGACTGAATGATATTTAAATACTCTTGCTGACGTTCTTTACTTGGCTCGTAGCCTTGGGCTAAGAGCAGGTGAGTAAACCCAATAATTGAACTAAGGGGTGTGCGAATTTCGTGACTGGTATTTGCCAGAAACTGATTTTTGAGTTGATTAGTGCGCTCCAGTTCTTGATTAGAGCTACTTAACTCTTGATACCGTTGTTGCCAAGATAGTGTATGCCTTAGTTGTATCAAAGCTGTAGTACACTGCTTTGCAGACCTTGCCAATAATTGCGATCGCAGTTGAATTTGCGATTTGATCGGTGGCTCAGAATCAGACCTTAAGGGTGATGTGGCAATAATTAGCCAGCCGATGACGCTACCAGAATCATCAACTAACCGCCAAGCAGTCGGCGTTTGTTGATTTTCAAGCTGCTGCAAATCTTTGAGTTGTATGGTCTGCTGCAATTTCAACGGTAGTTTTTTTCCTCCTGTCAGTGTCACATCTAACAGTGGAGGTTGTGAGTCTGAAAATGGCGAACGAGAAACATAGCAAACTGTAGCAAATGTTTGATGTGGTTCAAGAAGAGCGATACCCACTGCAAATTGCATGAACATCATGTTACTGATGTCCACAGCACTGTTAATCTCATTGACCACGGTTTGGAACATTTCTGCTTCTGCGGCTCCAGTCTGTGAGAGAGTGTTGCAAGCAGAAAGGAGACAGTCATTAAGCCGACTTTGCAACTGGTTTGAGCTTCTCTCCAGCCACAACTTAGCGCGAAGTTGCTGAATTGTTGTCAAAAGTTTTGGCGTTGCATCTATCTGTGAGTTTTGTTCTGGTAAGCTTGAATACTGCTGCATTGTCAACTAGACCGCTGAACAAGTTGAGCTTCGCATAAAAATCCGAACAAGATTCTATGTATATTGGCGGACAATCCTTTTTTATTTATAAACCATAACTTATGGTGTCGGTTTTAGCACCTAAACCAAGAAAATTATTGTTATGAAGGACTGACCTGAAATTTTTTCCCAGCAACTTCAGACTTATGGACATACAATTCGCTCAATTAATTGTCAATGGAATTGCCGTCGGGAGCATTATTGCTCTAGCCGCAGTTGGACTCACACTAACCTATGGAATTTTACGGTTATCTAACTTTGCTCATGGTGATTTTCTGACCTTAGGAGCCTATCTCACCTGGCAGATAAACACGATTGGCGTCAATATTTGGCTCTCAATGCTCCTGGCAACAGCAGGAACAGTAGCAGCAATGCTCTTGTCAGAAAAGTTACTTTGGTCAAGAATGCGGTCTATCCGTGCTACTTCCACTACACTGATTATTATTTCTATTGGACTTGCCTTATTTCTTCGCAACGGCATTATTTTTATCTGGGGTGGTAAGAACCAAAATTACGATTTACCTGTTACCCCGGCTCTAAATATTTCGGGCTTAAAGGTGCCGCAAAATCAATTGTTGGTTTTTTTCTTGGCAGTGTTGGCAATTTTGGCAGTACACTACCTCCTGCAAAACACCAAAATTGGCAAAGCGATGCGAGCAGTTGCTGACGATCTCGACTTAGCCAGAGTTTCTGGTATCAATGTTGATAGAGTAATCCTCTGGACTTGGCTAATTGCTGGTACTCTCACATCCTTGGGTGGCAGTATGTACGGTTTGATTACAGCCGTGCGGCCGAATATGGGATGGTTTTTAATTTTACCCTTATTTGCTTCAGTGATACTTGGTGGGATTGGCAACCCTTATGGTGCGATCGCCGGAGCGTTTATCATTGGCATTGCCCAGGAAGTCAGCATTCCGACACTCAATCAAGTTCTATCTTTTGTTCACCAACTTGCTTTGGATTTTGGCATCACTCACGCAAATCAACCTGTAGTACTTGGTCTTGATTACAAACAAGGTGTAGCCCTGTTAATTATGATTTTGGTGCTACTCATTCGTCCCAAAGGTATATTCAAAGGCACGATGTAAGTAGCACCATTCCACTTCTTACTATTCAATAATGTGGAAGTAATATGCTGCTACCAAGAAATTGATAGCTAGCAAAAACAGTGCCCAGCCTGTGCGATAGGCGTAGGGAGGTTTAGCTCCACTGTCAGCAACTGCGGAAGTCTTAGCTTTAGCTGTCATAATGCGGTTCTCCTAATGTCAGGACTTTTTAAGAAATACCAAATTATGTGTACCAATCCCCCAAATTCTTTAGAAATATTTGAAGTTGGGAATTGGGAATGGGGAATTGGGCATTGGGGATGGGGGAAATGGAGAGATAAGGGAGACAAGGAAATAAACAAAACTCCTAACTCAGCACTCAGCACTCAAGACTCCCCCGCATGGTAGGAACTGCGAACAAGAGGCGCAGAACGGACGTGGGTGAATCCCATCTCCCATGCTAAGGAACCTAGTTGAGCGAATTCCTCTGGAGTCCAATATTTTTGGACTGGCAGATGTTCTAAAGAAGGACGCATGTACTGGCCGATAGTCAAGCGATCGCACCCTACAGTCCTTAAATCGGCCATTGCTTCGACAACTTCATCCCTGGTTTCTCCGTGTCCCAGCATTAAACCTGATTTGGTGGGAATTGTCGGATCGATTTCTTTAACTATAGCTAACACCAAAAGCGAGCGATCGTACTTGGCTCCCCGACGCACTGGCCCGGTTAGCCGTCGTACTGTCTCAATATTGTGGTTAAAACAAGCTGGTTTGGCTTGGATAATCATATCTATCCGTTGACGTTGACCGGCTTCCCCAGCACCAGCACCACCCCAAAAATCTGGAGTTAGCACTTCAATTTGAGTTTCTGGGTTTAATTGGCGGATAGTGGCGATCGTTTTCACAAAATGCCCTGCACCTTGATCGGGCAAATCATCCCGGGCTACAGAAGTCAACACCACATAACGTAATCCTAACAACTGCACCGCCTCCGCTACCTTTTGTGGTTCCTCTAAATCAATCGGCATTGGTGTATGACCTTTATCTACTTGACAAAAAGCACAAGACCGAGTGCAAGTAGGCCCCATGAGTAAGAAAGTTGCAGTTTTTTGGGCGTAGCACTCTCCCCGATTGGGACAGCGACCTTCTTCGCAAATCGTGTGAATTTGCCGCTGCTTAATAATGCGTTGTACGGTAGAGATTTCGCTGGCTTTACCAATAGGGCGACGTAGCCAGCTAGGCATTGCCATAATTTCAGACTTGAGTTCGGCTTCTTGTGACGAAATCATCTAAAAATCTCCGGGAGTGTCGAAACGGCGTATCTTTGCAAGATGCGGATGTACAGCGACGCGGAAAAAGAACTCTTCCTTCGTGTTCCCTATTCCTTATGGCTTAAATCGAGGCTAAAGCTTTAAATATCACAATGACACAAATTTAAAACAACACAACCAAAAGTTTTGCAAAACACCTCTAGCAACGTCATTTATACGGAAATATACTATCCCCCAATTGATAGATATTTTGTATATAGTGGGAGAATTCTCAAGGTCAATCGGCAAAGCCGCTATTTACACTTAAAGTTTCTGTTAGAGCGAACAGTCGTGGTAAGCAACAAAATTTTAGTTATCGATGACACTACAGTTGTCAGGGTAAAAGTACGAGAAATGCTGCCTCCGGGCAATTTTGACGTACTGGAAGCAAAAGACGGTTTGGAAGGACTAAATTTCATCCTTCAGGAAAAACTCAGCCTGATTATGCTGGATTTCCTGTTGCCTAAAATGAGTGGCTGGGAAGTTTTCCAGCAAGTTCAAGCCCACCCGGAGTTAAGGAAAATTCCTTTGGTGATCATGTCTGGTCGCAAAGAAGAGGTGACTGAAAAAATCCCAGAACCCTTTGAATATTTTGAATTTCTGGGCAAGCCTTTTGATCAAAAGCAACTAATTAGCGCAATTAAGTTAGCTATGACAAAAGCCAAACAGCCACGCCCAGAACTAGTTGCAGTTGGAGCAGCAACTGCTCCCAAAAATGCGACTGTAACAACCTCTGGTCTTACAAGTGGTACGACATCAACCATACCAACCTCTACTGCGCCAAATAGTACAGTAACAACTCCAACTGCCGCAAATACTGCGATGCCTACGGCAGCAAGCAACGCAACCCCTACTTCCCCAGGAGCTTCCAGCGCAGAAATTGAGGCATTAAACGAGAAAATTGGCAAAATGCAAGCAGAAATCGATGGCTTGAAGAAACAGCTAACTCAGGTTGTCACCTTTATTAAACAAAAAATCAAATAGTATTGGCGATTGTGATTATCCTCTGTACCTTCAATTATGAATTACGTTACCGCAGGGTAAATTCTTCTCTTTGAGTTGCAACGCTTTTGGCATCCCAACTTAAAGAGACGCTATGCGTAGCTTGCTTCTCCGGAGGAGTACGCTTAGATCGAGTCATCGATAGCGTAGCGTTAGCGAGTATTCGAGCGTCGCGTCATTACGAATTAATAATTACGGATTACTTGGTCAGAGTGAGAGGATATTAATTATTAACCTCAGTTACTAGTCTATAAAAGCATCTATAGACCTATTAAACCTGCCGGAGTTTCATCTTTATCTAAGGAGAACGGCAGGGTTTTTTATTATTTATCAATAAAGGCAGAGACAGGATGGAGAAAGAAGAAAAAATACTGTTTTAAAACCCACCAAATTTTTAATTACTTGACTCTGAATCGCCTTATGAATAAAGCTTTTTGCCCTCTGACCTCTTCAAAATATGGACAAAACTTACATGAAAAATTGATAGCTAATAAATATCTGAAAAAGCATAACTTCAAACTATTAAGTGGATAAAAATGCTAGACATATAGTTATTAATCTTAGCTTATTATTTAATAACTAACATTTAGATCATCAGAAAATTCTAGATAAAAGATCTACTAAAAAATTATATTTAAAAATACAAATTAAACCAAAAATTTTACTATTGTCTGATAACTGGCATCTAAACAGGGGAATACTAAGCCAGAGAAACAAAAATTATGAGTATAAGCTGCAATGTCAGTATTATTAGATACAGTATATGCGTTTCCTGGCTATCGCATCACTGAGCAAATTTACTCAGGCAGTAAAACCTTAGTTTATCGGGGTATTAGAGAACAAGACCAAAAATCAATCGTTTTGAAATTGATGCGAAATGAATATCCTACATTCGCGGAAATTGCCCAGTTTCGCAATCAATATATTATTACTAAAAACCTCGACCTTCCTAGTATAGTCAAACCCTATGGCTTAGAAAACTACCGTAACAGCTACATCCTAGTGATGGAAGATTTTGGCGGTATTTCCCTCCAACAATGGCGACTGGAAGAGAAGGAGAAGAAAGAAAAGACAATTTCTCTAAATGATTTTTTTGATATTGCTATTAAAATTGTTCCTATCCTTGAAGCACTGCATCGGAATCGCATTATTCACAAAGATATTAAACCTGCCAATATCTTAATTAATCCAACCACAGGTGAGATAAAACTCATCGACTTTAGTATTGCCACTCTCCTACCAAGAGAAATTCAATTTATCACTAATCCTAATGTTTTAGAAGGCACCCTAGCTTATATTTCCCCGGAACAAACGGGAAGGATGAACCGAGGTATTGACTACCGCACTGATTTTTATTCTCTTGGTGTTACCTTCTTTGAACTTCTCACCGGACAGTTACCCTTCACCACGAAAGATCCGATGGAGTTAGTTTACTCCCATATTGCCAAACAACCGCTAAACGCTAGCCGAGTTAACTCTAATATTCCGCCAATTTTGTCTGATATTATCAGCAAACTGATGGCAAAAAACGCTGAAGACCGATATCAAAGTGTCTCGGGCTTAAAGCATGACTTAGAAGTGTGTCAAAGGCAGTGGCAAGAAACAAAAAATATTGTACCTTTTAAATTAGGCGATCGCGACATATCAGACCGTTTCATAATCCCGGAAAAACTCTATGGTCGCCAAAGTGAAGTTCAAACCTTACTTGCTGCTTTTGAGCGAGTTGCTAACCCCCCAAATTCTCACGCCAGATCCTACTCTCCAGGAACGCTAAAAGCCGACAAGTTGGCAGACAAGGGGAGATTTACTGGGGTAGAAATGATATTAGTCGCGGGTTTCTCTGGTATTGGCAAAACTGCTGTGGTCAATGAAGTACACAAACCGATTGTAAAACAACGTAGTTACTTCATAAAAGGAAAATTTGACCAGTTTCAACGTGACATTCCTTTCTCAGGATTAGTCCAAGCTTTTCGAGACTTAATTGGTCAAATTCTGTCAGAAAATGATGCCCAAGTTGAACAATGGAAAGCCAAAATTCTCTGGGGATTAGGTACACAAATTCAAGTAATCATTGATGTAATTCCTGAACTAGAACAGATTACTGGTAAGCAGCCTCTAGTTACAGAACTCTCTGGTAGTGCCGCTCAAAATCGTTTCAACTTATTGTTTCAGAAATTTATCCAAATCTTTACTACCAAAGAACATCCACTAGTTATCTTTATCGATGATTTACAATGGGCAGATACGGCTTCTTTAAAACTAATTCAGTTATTAATGTGTGAAAGCACCTTGTCTTATCTTTCAGAAGATCCAAAAGAAATAGATGAAACTCCGAGAGGATTATTATTAATTGGTTCATATCGAGATAATGAAGTTTCAAAAGCACATCCGCTTTCTTTGACACTACAAGAAATTGAAAAAGCAGGAGCAAGAATTAGTACAATTACATTAGCACCTTTAAATCAGGGTGATTTAAATCATTTAATTGCTGATACCCTTCATTGTCCAGAATTAGTAGCTGTTCCTCTCACTCAGATGGTGTTTGCCAAAACTAAGGGTAACCCTTTCTTCTCCATTCAATTTCTTAAATCTTTATCTGATGAAGGGCTAATTGTATTAAATTTTGATGTTGGTTATTGGCAGTATGATATTTCAAAAATTAAAGAATTAGCTCTTACAGATGACGTAGTAGAATTTATTGCACATCAAATAGAGAAGTTGCCAATAAATACTCAAAAAGTATTAAAACTTGGTGCCTGTATTGGTAATCAATTTGACTTAAAAAATCTGGCGATCGTACATGAAAAATCTGTAGTAGACACAGCATCAGATTTATGGCAAGCATTGCTTGATGGACTAATTTTACCACAAAATGAAATTTGCAATATTTCTCCCAAAGATAACAACCATCAAGAATTAATTATTCATGGAAGAGAATCTACACAAAGTGCAAGTTTTAATTTACAGCTAACTAAATATAAATTTGTACACGATCGGGTACAACAAGCAGCTTATTCTTTAATCCCTGAAGAACAAAAAAAGCCAATTCATTTAAAAATTGGACTACTGTTGTTGAGTAACATTCCAGTTCCAGAACAGGAGCAAAGGATTTTTGAGCTTGTCAATCAGTTTAATATCGCAGTGGAATTCATCTCCCATCAAGCGAAGCGAGATGAACTAGCCCAGATGAATTTAATTGCAGGACGTAAAGCTTTAGCATCAACAGCTTATCCAGCTGCGGTTAAGTATTTAACTACTGGCATTCAACTACTAGCAGATGATAGCTGGGAGACAAAACACGATCTGACCCTGGCTTTATATGAAACTGCAACAGAGGCAGCATATTTAGCAGGCAAATTTGAACAGATGGAGCAATTAGCAGAGGTAGTATTGCTACGTAAACCAATATTGGAAAAAGTAAAAGTTTATGAAGTCAAAATTCAAGCCTATGGAGCGCAGAACCAAGCACTGGAGGCCGTAAATACTACACTCATCTTTTTAAAACTTTTGGGAGTGGAGTTTCCTGAACATCCAAATCAGTCTGATATTCAGTTAGCAATGGCAGAATTAACATCAAATCTGAATGAGGGGCATATTGAGGACTTAATTAATCTGCCAGAGATGAGAGAAGCCTCGCATATGGCAACTATGCGTATTCTATCAACTGGAGCATCTGTTGCTTATGCAGTCGCCCCCGAACTGTTTTTGCTGATTACTCTGAAACTAATTAATTTATCCCTGAAACATGGTAATACTCCTTTATCTGCCTATGCCTATGTTAATTACGGGTTAATACTCTGTGGAGTAGTAGGAGATATTGAGTCTGGTTATCAATTTGGCAAACTGGCTGTAAGTTTGGTGGATAAGCTTAATGCCAAAGAAGTTAAAGCTAAGATTCTACTGATATTTTACACAGGTATTTGGCATTGGAAGCAACATACTAAGGAAACATTAAAACCTTTATTGGAGGGTTACTATATTGGACTAGAAACAGGAGATTTAGAATTTGCTGCTTATTGTCTTAACGCTTATTGCTATTCTGCATATTTCATTGGTAGAGAACTAACAGGACTAGAAAGGGAGATGGCAACTTACAGCAATGCAATCAAACAAATGCAGCAAGAAACAGTATTTAACTGGAGTAATATTTATCGACAAAGTGCCTTGAATTTACTGGGTTCTGTACCGCATCCCTGTAGTTTAATTGGTGAAGTTTACAATGAAAATAAAATGCTGGTGCTTCATTTAGAAGCTAATGATGGAACAGGCATTTTCTATTTATATGTTAGAAAGCTACATCTGTGTTTCCTATTTGAAGAGTTTTATCAAGCAATTGAAAATAGTAACTTAGCAGAAAAGTATTTATATGGTGGAACAGCACAGTTAGTTACTCCTCTTTTTTACTTTTATGATTCACTAGCACGACTAGCTGTATACCCTGATGTATCTCATCTTGAGCAAAAGTCTATTCTGGATAAAGTGCAAACAAATCAGGAAAAAATGAAGGATTGGGCAGATCGTGCCCCAATGAATTATTTACATAAATATTATCTTGTAGAGGCTGAACGATATCGAATTGGTTGTCAATATATCGAAGCAATAGAATTGTACGATCGTGCTATTTCTCTGGCGAAAGAAAATGAATACATTCATGAAGAAGCCCTCGCTCAAGAACTTACTGCCAAATTCTATCTAGAATGGGGCAAACATAATATTGCCCAAACCTACCTAACAGATGCTTACTATAGTTATGTTACCTGGGGAGCAGTAGCCAAAATTGACGATTTGGCAAAACGCTATCCCCAATTACTCGCTCCTATATTCCTGCAAGAAAAACTAAAACTGAATATCTATTCCAGCCAGCAAACCACTTCTGTCAATAATGTATCTCTATCTACTTTCAGTAATCAACAAACTCTGATTGGCTCAAAAACAAGTATTTCTGATTCTCTTGATTTAGCTGCATTTATTAAAGCATCTCAAGCACTTTCTGGAGAAATTGAGCTTGAGCGACTGCTTTCTACTTTAATGGAAGTTTTGATAGAGAATGCAGGAGCTTCTAAATGTGCTTTAATTTTAGGTGATAATGATACCTTACCATTAACTGTCATGGCAGTTTGTTCAAGTTCAAATTTTGAATACACCTACACAGAGTTTCCATCAATTTCTCTAGAATTAAGCTACGATGTTCCTATTGCTTTGATTAACTATGTTAAACGTACTAAAGAGATTTTTGTTACGGATGATGCAATGTCTGTTGCCTTTTTAGCAGTTGATAGCTATATTATTTGTGAGGAACCCAAAAGTTTATTCTCTATACCTATCATTAATCAAGGCAAATTTATTGGTATTCTTTATCTAGAAAATAATTTAACTACAGGAGCATTTACACGCGATCGCGTAGAAATTTTGAAACTCTTGACCACCCAAGCTGCAATATCTCTAGAGAATGCCATCCTCTACAAAAATTTGGCAGAAGCTAAGGAAGACTTGGAGAAATACAACCATAATCTAGAGCAAAAAGTCAAAGAAAGAACACAGGAACTAAATGATAAAAATGAACGATTACAACAAGCTATACAGGAATTGAAACGTACTCAAAGTCAATTAATTCAAAGTGAAAAAATGTCTTCTTTGGGGCAAATGGTAGCAGGAATTGCCCATGAAATTAATAATCCGATAAACTTTATTCATGGGAATATTGCTCATGCTAGTGAATATGTACAAGATGTGCTGGATTTAATAGCTGTTTATCAGCAAGAATATCCTGATTCTTCACCTCTGATTGAGAAAAAATTGGAGGAGATAGACATAGATTTTATAGTAAAAGATTTGCCAAAAACTTTAGATTCAATGAAAGTTGGCAGCTCACGTATCCGCAATATTGTTTTGGGATTACGCAACTTTTCGCGTCTGGATGAATCTGATATGAAGCCTGTAGATATTCATGAAGGAATAGACAACACTTTAATGATTTTGCAGCATCGACTCAAAAGAACATCCATAGACACAAAACAGGTGAGAGATAGAAATTTTCGGGAAATTAAAATCATCAAAGAATACGGAAATATACCAGAAGTTACTTGTTACGCAGGTCAACTTAATCAGGTATTTATGAATGTATTAAATAATGCTATCGATGCTCTAGAAGAGTCATTTGTAAATGATAAAGAGATAAATAGCAGTCGAGGTTTACAAACATCAGAAATTCTAGAGAAAATAAAAAATGAGCAAGGAGAAATTCGCATATTTACTCAAATAACAGATTCTAATATGGTGATGATTCGGATTGCTGATAATGGTTCTGGTATGACAGAAAATGTGCGGCATAAAATTTTTGATCCATTTTTTACCACCAAGTTGGTAGGAAGTGGTACGGGCTTAGGGTTATCAATTAGCTATCAGATTATCGTGGAGAAACACAAGGGTAGTTTAACTTGTAATTCCACACTAGGAGAAGGGACTGAATTTCTGATTGAGATACCGATGCAACAGGGTTAACAATTAAAAATTAAAAACTTTAGTGTTCTAAAATACTGATGTACTTGTCGTATTCTCTAGAGATTCTTGACGCAGATACCGCCCTCTAAATACCATCTTGATTCCACTAGAAGGGGCAAGGGTAAAACCTCGACGTTGAGGGCGTTCAATCTGCCGATCAACTAGTCCCAGTTCATAATGTGACAAGACAGTTGCTAATACTAACTTCATTTGAAATATAGCCAAAGCCTCGCCAATACAACGACGGACACCGCCACCAAAGGGCAAATATTCATAGGGTGAAAATTGGCTCTCAATAAAGCGTTCTGGTTTAAATTCCTTGGGATCGGGATATAAATCCTCTCGCTGATGAGTGAGATAAACACTGGGAAGCAGTACTGTCCCCCTCTGCAAAGGATGTCCTAGTAGTTCTAAGGGTTCTTGCACTACTCTAGGAAAACAGAACATTATCGGGGGGTGAATTCGCAAAATTTCGTTACATATAGCTGTGAGATATGGGAGTCGATAAATACTCATTGGGTCTGGGAAATCACCAAGATTATCCAATTCTGCAACTAGCTTTTCACGGACTAGCGGCTTTTGGTGAATCCAATATAATCCCCAAGCCGTAGCAATTGCTGTAGTTTCATATCCGGCAAGCATTAGGGCTATTAACTGATCGCGCAACTCTTTATTTGTCATCATTTGACCAGTTTCATCCGTTGCCGACATCAGCATAGATAAGATATCAATGCGTTCTGGATCGGGTTTTTGTCTGCGTTCGGCAATTTCAGCATAGAGCAACTCATCAATTTGCTGGCGATCGCGCAGGAATTTTCCCCAAGGACTCCAAGCTCCTAAATCCTTTTGCAAAAATGAGAAAAAGAATAAACTAGAAGTAAAAGGTGATTGAAAAAGATTCAACATCTGGGCTAATAAATGCTTAAGTTTTTGAAGTTTTTCTCCCTCATTCAAGCCCAAAACAATTTTTAAAATAACTTCTAGAGATATGTCCTGTGTTAATTTACGAGCCAAGAACGGCTGATTTAATGATAACTTGCTAAAAACTTTTGTACACAGGCTACACATCAGTTGACCATAGGCTCGCATTCGTTCTCCATGAAAAGCAGGCATTACGAGTTGTCGCTGTTGTTTGTGACGATTACCCTCTAGCAAAAAAATTGAATATTCTCCTACTAAGGGTTCGACAATTCTATTCGTATCACCAATAGCTACAAACTTTTTTCTATCGTTGGTTAAAATTTCCTGAATTGCCTGGGGATGGTTCACGAATACCACAGTATCCCCAAAACCAATTATTCTAGCAGTGAACATATCAGGATATTGCTGAGCCCCTTTTTCCATAAATCTAACAGGGTCAGCAACCCATTGAAGCTTTTGGATAAAAGGGGGAGCTTTGAGAATATTTGGTAGTTGAATTGGGTTTTCCATCTGGAAATTATGCTCAAAAATTGAGTATGAAAATTTACTTATCTAAAACTTGTAAATTAACTTCAAAAATAATTCTGAACCTTGTGCGACTGGCGTTTTGATTTTGTTTTGTTAATAATTAACTACCTATAGTTTCTCTGTAGTCTCATAGCGCCCAGTAAGAGAATACCAATTGAGATTGCCACTAATCCAGGAGTGTATTATTGATATATATTTTTCCAGTTCCACATCTAGTTCTTCTCCAAAAGAGGGAATAGATGCTTCTAAATCTATCAAAGTTTTGACCTTTTTATTATGCATATTTGCAGCAAGATTAATTGCTTTATTCAAAGGTATTTTTTCTAGATAATGTAGTACTAATACTAAATTATGAACATCACCACTTTCCATTTCTCTAGATGCTGAAAAAACATCATTACACCAGGCAAGTATATCAATTGTTAGCAGTTCTAATTTTTTCACAATTTCATGATTTCGTAAAATATCAGAGAGCATAAACTGATTACAAAATTCACTTACTGTCAGAAAAAGATATCCGCCTACACTGAATCTTCTACACCTCATATAAGTGTCAATATTAGGTACAATTTCTTGGGCACGAATAGCTGCTTCCTCCACACATCCGTGGCAGTATTGTTCAAAGCAATGGAGAAAGTGATTGAACCATTTTTCAGTCGCTCTTTGGCGTGTTCTTTGTCGCAAATCAGCTAAGGCATGATTGATGGGCATATCCTCATTTGTTGGTTCTGAACCTTTTAATATTTCTATAAATCTTTGCTGAAAAACTTTGAGTGCTTCCGGTTGTTTTTTGAATTCAGACATATCGCATTGATCGTCCCAAATAAATACCCAACTAAGCCAGTCATTTCCAATCTTAAGTTCTTCCAAATTACAGGTTGGATATGCACTTGCAGCTAACAAGAAAAATTTTGACTTTGAGAAACGCCCACAAGCATCTTTATTTGGTTGTAGCTTGAAGCGAAGCACCCATTCAAGAGCATGTTCTTCTAAAATATCAACATGCTTATTAATTTGGGATGTAAATGGACAATATAAACCAGAAGGAAGTAATTGTTGCATAAAACTCGATTCATTTATATCGATTAAAAAGCAATAAAAACAATAGGCTTTTTTAGAGCCGATGAAACATATTTTGAAAAATTGACCTTAACACTAACTTTTGTAGAGTATGCAAATCATACTTATGCAACGTTATTGATGCGTAAAGGTATATGAATATTTCCAAACTTACTTGGTTATTGTTCAATGTTTTTTAAAAAAAAATAACCGTAATTATCTGTAATTATATTTTTTTTATAAAAATAATTACATTTGTATCTGCTAATGATAAATACAGTTGACGAACTAAAAAAGTTAATTTAAAGGATGAAAAATATTGTTGTACCCTATTTATTTAAAAAGACAAGGGTAATAATGACTATTTTCAGGGCGATCGCCTTAATAAAAAAGTGTATTAAACTCTGGTAAAGCAAAGATTTGGTGGTTAATGTTGCTCCTGTAGCGATCGCCCCTAAAAAACTGTGAGCAATTTAGTTTGAGAATGTTGCTGTCATCAGAGTTTTTGGGAACTATAGGATTGTCAGACAGTAAATTTGTCAATTAGTCCGCCAACAAAATAGAAATGACTTAGCTGCGATCGCAGAGCAAACAATGAATAAATAACAAGGAGTCAAATTAATTTAAATACATGAATCACAAACCAAATCTCAAAATATCCAATGTACCAGAAAATAGTTTCATTTTAGTGGTAGATGATACTAACACTAATCTAGAAATCGTCTTTCAAATCTTAACTAATGCAGGTTTTGAAGTAGCTACAGAAGTTAATGGAGAAAGGGCACTTAAACTGGTTGAATCTAGACTGCCTGATTTGATTTTATTAGATGTAATGATGCCGAAAATAGATGGGTTTGAAACCTGCAAAAAATTGAAAGAAAATGTAGAAACTTCCGATATTCCAGTAATTTTTATGACAGCTAACTCAGATACAGATAGTAAATTAAAAGGTCTAAATATCGGTGCAGTTGACTACATCACAAAACCCTTTAATGAAGAAGAACTATTAGCTAGAATTAAAACCCATCTTCAATTAAGAAATCTGACTAAAACTTTAGAAAAACGAGTTGCAGAGAGAACAGGAGCGTTGTCTAGGGCGCTAAAAGAGCTACAAGAATCTCAACTCCAACTTGTACAGACAGAAAAAATGTCTGCCCTCGGTCAATTGGTTGCAGGAGTTGCTCATGAAATTAACAACCCAGTTGGTTTTATTCATGGTAATCTTGGACACGCTTCAGTATATTTCCAAAGCATGATTAATCTCATTAATCTTTATCAGCAGCATTATCCTAATCCAGTTCCCGAAATTGAAGAAGAAATTACAGCGATAGATTTGCAGTATATACTTTCCGATGTACCTAACTTAATTGCTTCTATGAAAGAAGGCGTTCAACGCATTCGTGACATTAGTACCAGTCTGCGAAACTTTTCCAGAACAGATAGCGATCGCAAAATTTTTTGCAACATTCATGATGGCATTGATAGTACAATCATGATCCTAAAACACCGCTTAAAAGCATCAGAATTTCGTCCAAATATTGAGATTATCAAAAACTATAATAATTTGCCAGAAATAGAATGCTTCAGCGGACAACTAAATCAGGTATTTATGAATTTATTAGCTAATGCTATTGATGCTTTAGAAGAATCTAATTTAGGGCGTAGCTACCTTGAAATTGTAGAAAATCCTAATAAAATTTTTATTGAGACTAACCTCAATAAAAATTATGTATCGATTCGGATTAAAGATAATGGGGTGGGAATGTCGGCAGATGTCCAGGAAAAAATCTTTGACCATTTATTCACTACCAAGCCTATTGGTCAAGGCACGGGATTAGGATTATCTATTGCTCGTCAAATTGTTGTGGATAAACATGGAGGAACTCTGGAGGTAAATTCAGCACCAGAAAAAGGTTCAGAATTTATCATTAACCTTCCCATTTAAAAAATATAAAATCTTCCTAAGATTGGGAAAGTATAACCCTGTAACTAGATAATTGTCTATATAGATAAATTTATGTTCAAAGCAGTAGTAGCTCATAGTAACGATCCAGATTCCCTATCAGCAGTTGAGGAAATTATTCAACAATGCCTTAATTCTCTTGCGGGAGATATCCCACAAGCTGGAATTATTTTTGCTGCAATTGACTTTGAGCATTCGCTCATTTTGCAGAAAATTCATCAAGCTTTTGAGGGAATTGAGTTGATTGGTGGAACAACAGATGGAGAAATCTCTTCAGTGCTAGAGTTTCAGCAAGACTCAATTGCTTTGATGTTATTTTGCTCAGACGAAGTTGAAATTCATGCAGGAGTTGGACGCAAAATTTCAGCCGATCCAATTACTGCAACCAAACAAGCTGTAGAGCAAGCTAAAGCTAAAGCAAAAACTACAGGAACCCCAAGGCTATGCTTAACTCATCCAGAGAGCCTTACAACAAGTGGTGTATTGATATTAAATGGCTTAAAATTAGCTCTTGGGCAAGATGTACCGATATTTGGTGGTTTAGCAGCCGATCAATCAAGATATCAAAATACATACCAATTTTTTCAAACAGAAGTTTTAAGCGATTCTGTACCAATTCTACTTTTTTCCGGCAAAGTATTGTTTTCTTATGGTGTTGCAAGTGGTTGGCATCCTATCGGTCAAAAAAGCAAAGTTACCAAGGTAGATAAGAACATCCTCTATGAAATAGATAGTAAACCAGCTTTAGATTTTTATCATCATTATCTAGATTCGCTTCCTCCTTCAATGGAATATCCCCTAGCAGTATTTGATGGAGATACAGACAATTTTTATATCAGAGCGCCCATTGCTTACAACTCAGAATCTGGTAGTATAACCTTTTTTGCTGATATTCCTAATCAAGCACTTATTCAAATTTCCGAAGCAGGTTATGATGATATTCTCGCAGCTTCTAAATCATCATTTATGAATGCCTTAAATAATTATCCAGGTACTGAAGCAAGTGCTGTTTTGTTTTTTTCATGTGTAGCTCGTCGCCAAATACTTGGTACGAGGGCACATGAAGAATATGAGAATACAAAACTTTGTTTTAAAAAATCTTTACCCGCTTGTGGATTTTATTCTAATGGAGAAATTTCTCCTATAGATCTAATTAGTCAAACTAAATTTCACAACGAAACTTTTGTGACTTTAATTTTGGGAATTCGGTAAAAGTTGATGAAAAGTTTAGATTGTGAAAAAGAACTTAAGGAACTCAAAAAATCTCATAGAATAATCCAAAAACAATTGGAGCGCTCTGAGGCAGACCGGATAAAATTAGAAGAGACAAATCAAAAAAAAGAATCTTTGCTTAAGAAAGTAATTGATGAATTGAAAGAATATCAAAGTAAATTAGAGGAAAGAAGCCATGAACTAGAAACGATGCTTTTTAATCTTCAAATAATGCAGAATAAAATGTCCACCTTAGGAAGTCTAGTAGCTGATGTAGCTCACGAAATTAACAACCCAGTTGGGTTTATAGCAGGAAATATAACTCCGGCTCAAGAGTATATTCAAAATTTATTAGATCTTCTCAGTCTTTATCAGCAAAGTTATCCTAAAGCATCTCAGGAAATTGAAGAAAAAATTGAATTGATTGATTTGGAGTATGTGCGCGAGGATTTACCTAAACTTATTTGTTCAATGAAAGAAGGGACAGATCGCATTTGCAATATCAGTAATAGCTTGCGAACTTTCTCCAGAGCAGATACAGAACACAAAGTTTTGTTTAACCTTCATGAAGGTATTAACAGTACTCTTGTTATTCTCAAGCATCGGTTGAAAGCAAATAAGATTCGTCCTGCTATTCAAGTAATTCAGGATTATGGTGAATTACCCATATTAGAATGCTTCCCAGGACAATTGAATCAGGTATTTATGAATATATTGGCAAATGCCATTGATGCTTTAGAAGAGTCTAATTTTGGCTTGAGTTTTGATGCAATTAAAGCAAATCCTAATCACATTCTAATTCATACTGCCTTAACTGAAGATAATAATCACGTCTTAATTCGGATTAAAGATAATGGGATAGGGATATCGGCTGAAGTAAAACAAAAAATATTTGATCATTTATTTACAACCAAAGCAGTGGGAAAAGGTACCGGATTAGGGTTGTCAATTGCTTATCAAATAATTGTGCAAAAACATAGGGGAACTTTAGAAGTAAATTCTATATTAGGACAAGGTTCAGAATTTATCATCACTATTCCAATTTATTAAAACATCAAAAATAAATTAAAGATCAAATAAAAAATTTGAACCCCATAGATACCTAACTTATTTAAGAGGATGTTTTAAAAGTCCCTAGTAATGTATCAAATACTTTTAGATCCCCCTAAATACCCCGATAAATTGGGGGACTTTGATTCATTTTACCACCTTTTTAAGGGGGGCTAGGGGGGAGCAATAAGTGCCTAAAATCACAGCCAACTACTTTTCAAACAACCTCTGAGAAGTTAGGTATATCATATTTTAGAGGATGTGTGTCAAGTTTCATTTCTGACTCACTGTGTGACTCGAAGTCTTTGTTTATCATTGCACGCAGATAACACGCCAGCTACACTGAGGTTTGTGGGAAAAAGTACCTGGATTTTAATTTCATTCGGTACATAGGCAGTTACTTTAGAGATATTTTTGGGAACCCTAGAACTGTAGTTCTAAAATTGTGCCCTTAAAATTTATGAGCAATTCAATAAGTACTCTTAATCTTTCTTTAGAACGAGATATATTTTTGCGTACATTAATCAGAGAATTGTCTGGTACCTTGCAAGATGTAGTTGGCTTAGAAGAAGCCTCTGGATTTATTAGCGTAGTTGGTGAAAGGATGGGTAGGCAGATAAACCTAGATTACAAATCTGCCCTCGAAGTTTCAAATCTTTCTCGAAAGCAAGTAGCTGATGTCTTAGTTGATTTAAAAAAACGAATTCAAGGCGATTTCTATATTATTGAGCAGGATGATGAAAAAATTGTTTTTGGCAACCGCGTTTGTCCATTCGGCGAAAAAGTTCTTAATCGGCCTGCTATGTGCATGATGACTTCAAACGTCTTTGGAACGATCGCCGCTAACAATCTAGGGTATGCGAAAGTTGAGTTGCAAGATACCATAGCACAAGGTGCTTCTGGATGCAGAGTTATTGTTTACTTAAAACTTACTGAAGAGGCAGAAGATGCAGAAGGTCGAGAATATTACAGGGGAGTAGAATCTCTGTAAACTCTTCAGCAGTAAAAAATTCCCAAATACTAGCTATAGTGCAGATTGCTAAAGTATGGTCAAATCTGAAATTGGAAGTGTCATGAGTCCTGAACAATTTCTGGAACTTGCCAAAGTTTTACCAGAACCTTTGCTTTTGGTGAGTAGTAAGGGTGAACTGTTAGCCAGCAATCAACCAGTAGCAGATATGCTGGGATTACGCCGTCAGGAGCTGCGAGGCAAAATGCTCTTTGATCTGGTAACTGAATGTGCCAACGATATTATAAAGTACCTCCAAGCTTGTTCTAGTAGCAGAGCAATGATTTTAGGCTCCCTAACTTTACGTAGAAATGATGGGCAAACATTAATATGCCGCAGTCAAGGAGCAGTTATTCAACCCTGGTCTGCTGAATCTTCAGCTTTAATTGTTCTGCGCTTGGAAAATAGAACTGTAGCCAGCAATAATTTCCTGCTACTCAACGATAAAATCGAGGAGTTAGCAAAAGAAGTTCAGAAACGTAAACAGGCAGAATTAGAACTCCAGAAAGCAAATGAAGAACTAGAAATTCGGGTTGAAGAACGTACAATTGCTTTACAAGAGACATTAAACGAACTACAAATTACTCAAACTCAGCTTATTCAAGCTGAGAAAATGTCTAGTTTAGGTCAGATGATTGCTGGTATTGCCCATGAAGTTAATAATCCCGTCAGTTTTATTTATGGTAACCTTCACCACGCCCATAAATACACTCAAGATTTACTGAAATTGCTACAAATTTATCAACAGGCTTGCCCTAATCTTCCTTTAGAACTTGAAAAGCAAATAGAAGAAATAGACTTAGATTTTCTAATTGAAGACATAATTAAATTATTTGATTCCATGAGAGTGGGAACAGAACGAATTCGGGAAATTGTTCAATCACTGCGAAACTTTTCGAGACTTGATGAAGCCGAACTTAAGCAAGTTAATATCCACGAAGGAATTGATAGTACCTTAATGATTTTGGAGCATCGTCTGCAAGCCACACAAGAGTACCCAGAAATCCACGTCATTAGAAAATATGGGCAACTACCGAATGTAACTTGCTACCCCGGTCAACTCAACCAAGTGTTTATGAATATCCTTGCGAATGCGATCGATGCACTGGAGCGGTCAGCGATCGCCGGTCGGTGGTCAGCAGTCAATTCAACAACAATCGATAATCCCCAAATTGAAATTAGGACTGAGGTAATCAATCAAAACTGGATAATGGTTACTATTGCTGATAATGGTTTAGGAATAAATGAACAAGTTCGCTCAAAGCTATTTGACCCATTTTTCACCACTAAACCCGTAGGCAAAGGCACTGGGCTAGGTTTATATGTAAGCTATCAGATTATAGTTGAAAAACATGGCGGAAAACTGAGCTGTTTTTCTACTGTAGGAAAAGGTGCAGAATTTATGATTAAGATACCTGTTAAATAATTCTTAATTTGTAATTAAATTAGGCTTTCTTTATTTTTAATTTTGAATTCGTATTAAATTGTATAATTCAGTAATTTGGAATCTCTTGTAAAAGATATTAGGGAAATCCAAGAAATAAAAACAACCGCTTGAAGTTGGTGACTGTGGTCATTGAATCTCGACTCACTTCGACGCCGCTCAGTGCAAGTCGCTCGATTTGAGCGTAGTCGAAATGAGCCGAAATGAGCCGAAGTGTTGACTGTGAATAGGGGGATATTTTTTATTTGGAAGTCCCTTAAAGATATTAACAAACGCCTGTTTGCTAACAAGCAAACAGGCGCGTATTTAGTAGCACAAAGTTTGATTGAGACTCAGATGATTAAATCTTAGCAGTGGAATCAACTGAGGGTTGAGATTGACTCACTGAATCTAACTTTGGCAAAACTGGTAGATTTTCTGCTTTTAGACCAGCATTGAGTGTTGCTTGCAAAATGGAGGTATGGGAAATGGAATTGTTAGCCAATGTAAATAGTGGATTTGACAAAATCCCTGCGATGGTAGTGGCAATTAATGTGACCACTAACCCGACCTGCAAAGGTCTAAATCCAGGCAAATTCCAATTGATTGGCGGATAATTTTTCACTGCGTCAGACATTTCATGGGGTTCCTTAACTACCATCATCTTGACTACACGAATGTAGTAGTAGATGGAGACGACGCTAGTAACTAAACCTAGCAAGACTAATCCATAAAGACCTGCTTGCCAACCAGCCCAAAACAAGTAAATCTTGCCGAAAAACCCAGCCAATGGGGGAATACCACCCAGGGAAAGCAGGGAGATGCTTAACCCAAGTGTTAGAAGTGGATCTTTTTGATATAAACCAGAGTATTCGGCAATCTGGTCTGTTCCTGTGCGTAAGGAGAACAGAATAATGCAGGTAAAGCCGCACAGGTTCATGAACAAGTAAACCAATAGGTAAAACAGCATACTGGCGTACCCTGCCTGTGTGCTAGCAATTAAGCCGATCATCACAAAGCCAGCTTGGGCAATGGATGAATAAGCTAGCATCCGTTTCATGCTGGTTTGGGCTAGGGCGACTACGTTACCCAAAATCATACTGAGAACGGCTAGAGCAGTGAAGACAAACTTCCACTCGTCAGCAACAAGAGGGAAGGCTGTTGTCAGCAAGCGGATAGCTAGGGCAAATCCGGCTGCTTTGGAACCAACAGATAAAAAGGCGATTACCGGGGTGGGAGCGCCTTCGTAAACGTCTGGTGTCCACTGGTGGAAGGGTGCGGCGGAGATTTTGAAGCCAATACCTGCGATCGCAAAAACCAGAGCAATGACTAAACCTAAAGATTGACCAGCTTTTGCTGTGGCAATGCCATTGGCGATCGCACTTAGTTCAGTTTGTCCACCCGATAGTCCATACAGCAGTGATACACCGTACAAAAATATTGCTGTACTGGAAGCTCCAATTAACAGGTATTTCAGCGCCGCTTCGTTGGAGCGGGGGTCACGCTTGGTATAACCTGTCAACAAGTAAGATGAGATACTCAGGGTTTCTAGGGAGATGAAAATCATCACCAACTCACTAGCCCCAGATAAAAACATCCCTCCCAGGGTAGCAGTCAGCAAAATAGCAATGAATTCGGCTAAAGCGGTGCCGCTTTGTTCAATGTAGCGAATTGACATCAATATAGTAAGAGCGGCAGATAAGGCAATAACACCGCGAAAGACTATACTGAGGTCGTCACCAATGAAAGCACCAGTAAAGGAGATGGGATTGGAAGCATCCCATTGGAAGTATAGGGCGACAATGGAAGTCAGTAAACCCGCGATCGCCAGATATCCAATCCAGCGCGAGGATGTACGCCCCAAAATCAAATCAACAATCAAAACCCCCAAGAGGGTGAGAATAACAATCCCCTCTGGCAAAATTGTTCCAGCATTTAACTGGGATGCAAGATTAGCAAAATCCATGAGATGTATAGGTTTTGGCGATTAGACATTAAGGCTAACTCTGTTCATTCTATCTATTGTTCTTTACCAAAGTTGCATTAAAGTTTTTGTCTTCAGCTAAAACTTGCTTTTGGGTGCAAGCGGCTCTAACAAAGAGTAGCAGCTTGTTGCTACGCCAGACTACTATACCTACCATCAGATTAAATTATGTTGAAATGTAGCCTTGGCTCGTTTGCAATCAACATTCACATGTAGTAGAAATAAGCAGCTCAGTTATTCTCTGAGCTGCTTATATACTATTTTGCAGATTCAGTTGTATACTAAACTGCTAGTTTTGGGATACTTTGTGCTTGGCGATCGCCTTTAATACTTTTGCTTTGGTGAATTACCTCATAAACTTAATAAGGTCGTGAGTATCCACTGTTATTTTTTTCCCAATTACCACCACCAGAGCGATTATTTTTCTCCTCTCGTGGTCTAGCTTTATTCACTTTCATTACACGACCCATCCATTCAGCACCATCCAAAGCCTCAATAGCAGCATCTTCTGCCGCTGCTGATTCCATTTCCACAAAACCAAAGCCTCGTGCGCGTCCTGTTTCCCTGTCTGTGGGCAATTGAACGCGTTTAACTGTGCCGTACTCCGAAAATACCTTGCTCAGTTCGTCTTGCGTGACGGTGTAGGATAGGTTCCCTACGTAGATTGACATGAAACTCTCCAAAATCCATTGATGCAGAGATGTTTATCGGTGGAGCTGCTTGTAATTATTGCTAACAACAAGATTCAGATTGCCGAACTTTACTTCTCCAAAATTATCCTACCATAACTTTTTATCTGGCCAAGGCCAAATTCGTATCTTTGTCCTCATGTATGGTAAAATCCATCGGCTCTGTCTATAGTTACCATATTTATTTTTTAGTTTATTGTTCAATTCCAAAATCAGGTTTGGACACCAAATTCTTCTGAATCTACACCCCAATTTACCCAGCGAATTGCTTCACGCGCTGAGTTGATATTTGGTGGAACTCGCAAGGCGTGAATAAATCCTGTACTAGGGCAAGTCATTTTTAATAAATAAATCGGCTCGATATCCACATTGTTATCAATTTTTAATAGTGTATATTCTTGCCAGTTGTCTAATTCAATAGCTTGTAGTTCTTGGCAGATTCTAGCGTAACCGATACCTTCAATTAATACTCGCCGTAGTTCGGCGTTTTCCTCTAATAAAAGCCATTGAGATTGCCATTGCTGCGGGTGGATTTTACCGTATTTTTCTGGCAAGGTTACACCGTGGTAGGAGTAGAGGCTATATCCATCAATAAATTCAATAGCGGGTTCGCCTTCAGCGTGGAGGCGGTTTTGATTGTCAAAAGATAATTTTGTGGGGCGATCGCAGATCAAACAGAATCTTTCAAAAGGGAATATCATCCCTCCTACAACCACTATTTCCTCTACTAACTTATAAATTTTATGGCTACATTTACAATTTAGCTCTGAAATGAAAAAATCAAAAGTCGCAGCAGTATATAACCAATATAATGAAGAAACATTTTTAGCGTTCACTTTTTTAGACCAAAGCTGCCAAACTATTTCAGATTGATTTAAGCCAAGAATTATATTTAATAAATTAAATGCCTCTTCTCCAAAAAAATCTGTTTCTAGCTTCTCGTTATAAGCTAATAAGTGTTTGTCATAAAAAGAGGCAATTCTCTGTAAAGATACTTGTCTTTTAAAGTTTCGTAGTTGAATTTTTACATAATCCTCTAAAGAATCTACTAAATTACTTTCTAGCCGATTTTGAGATGAATTAATTAAGAGCATTTTGCTAATAGCCGCATTAGGGCTATTAGCAAAAATAATTTCTGGAACTTTCTTTTCCAAAAGTGAGTACAAACTCTCAACAACTCCCGCCGCCTTCTCTCTATCAATTCGCTCAGTTGAAAGCGCGATCGCTCTCCACTTATCCCGATAAACTGGAATCAAAGCCTCTTGCTCAGGCGTTAGCGTGTGAATCATTTTTACTAATCAAGAATTTTTACCTATTTGAACAATTTCTAAATGGGGAAGTCCTTTAAGTAATTATGTTTGCACACCAAATTCTTCTGGATCTACACCCCAATTAACCCAGCGAATCGCTTCACGCGCTGAGTTGATATTCGGTGGAACTCGTAAGGCGTGAATAAAGCTTGTGCTAGGACAAGTCATTTTTAATAAATAAATTGATTCTTCATCAACATCAGCATCAATTTTTAATAACGTGTATTCTTGCCAAGTATCTAATTCAACAGCTTGTAATTCTTGGCAAATTCGAGCGTAACCAATACCTTGAATTAACACTCGGCGTAGTTCGGCATTTTCCTCTGATAAAAGCCAGTTACCTTGCCATTGCTGCGGGTGGATTTTACCGTATTTTTCAGGCAATGTTACCCCATGATAGGAGTAAAGGCTATATCCATCGGTAAATTCAATGGCAGGTTCGCCTTCCGCGTGGAGACGATTTTGATTGTCGAAACGCAGATGAAGGGGGCGATCGCAGATAATACAGATGTCATCATACGCAAACAACCAACCACATTCTTTAATTAAAGATTGAAATACTTTCCATTCTTGTTGAGGATAAACAATGTTCAAAATAGAGATACAGAAATCAAACCCAGTCATCCAATTAACGTGACTTTCAGGTTTAAAACACTCATTAAGTTGCATTTCAATCCACCACGAATGATCCTCTGGTTGATCGTTTAATTGAGTGCTAAATCTCTCATTTAAGTCGTTGAATATTTCATGATTTAAAGGATCATCTGCCACACGATAAAAACAGTTGTCTAATTGTTGGCTTCCCAACTGCTGATTGAGTATACTCGAAAGTTCGTGAGAGAAATGAGCCGAAAATAAGCCCCCTAAACTATTTGGTTCATTAAGGTAACTGTCTAGAAATTCTGGTGACAATCGTTTTAGCATCCAGTTGCAAGCTGCATAAGGACTATCCTGAAAAAAGATTTCCGGCTCTTCATAACCAAAGTCAATTGCAACATAGGCAGCTTTAACAACTTCCGCCGCTTTTTCACGATCAATTCGCTCAGTTGAAAGGGCGATCGCTCGCCACTTCTCTCGATAAACTGGAATCAAAGCCTCTTGCTCAGGCGTTAACTTTTCAATCAGCGACATAACGCCAACCTTCAGGCTCGTATTCTCGCTGAATTTTCACCATCCAGTCACCTTGGGGAATAGAAATAACTTTATGCTCCTCATGAGCTAGCAATGCCGACTCAGAAAACACACGCAAATAGAGTGTGCTATCTTTTTCGTATAATTCCGCCTTAGCCTCAGTAATCTCATGTTTATGACCTGTAACTTCGCCTTCTGCCAAAGTTAAGTGAGGTATTTTTTGTCCTTCCACCTGCTGCACAGGTAGTAAGATAACATCACCTTGACGAATTGGTTGCATAGTTCTGCTTCCCTCAGATGGGTACAAACCCTACTTCGCTTTTGCTCTCAAGTTTGATTTAATTTTGGCACAAGCTTTTAGGGAATGGGCATTGGGCGTTAGGAGTGCTGAGTTAGGAGTGCTGAGTTAGGAGTTAGGAGTTAGGAGTTAGGAGTTAGGAGTTAGGAGTTAGGAGTTTTGTTTGTCCCCTTGTCCCCTTGTCCCCTTGTCCCCTTGTCCCCTTGTCCCCTTGTCCCCTTGTCTCCTTGTCTCCTTGTCCTCCCCTGCTCCCCTGCTCCCCTGCTCCCCACTCCCCACTCCCCAAATTTTAAAAACTGTAGTCGCCAATTATGCGTTAGATAAGTTAAAGATTGAAATAGCTGGAAATTCACACCCAGCATTTCCCTCCTCTATCCTCTGGGACATACTGGGTAATAAGTTCAGCGGTTTTTCTCCTAAGCAGACAGTTTGTGTGAGGATTAAATCACCGCCCTAAGCGTGACGTTTTATCTTGACAATTTGCAAAAATTACCTCAATTTGACTGTTTAGCTTAGCAGCTATTCTTTTTTTTGAAATTTCCATGTCAACTCTCGTCATCGTCGAATCTCCAACCAAAGCTCGTACCATTCGCAACTACCTGCCATCAGGCTATCGGGTGGAGGCGTCTATGGGTCATGTGCGTGACCTCCCCCAGTCGGCTAGTGAAATTCCCGCCGCTATCAAAGGGGAAACATGGGCGCAGCTGGGGGTAAATGTGGACGCCGACTTTGAACCGGTATATGTTGTCCCGAAAGACAAAAAGAAAATTGTCACCCAACTCAAAGATGCCCTCAAAGATGTAGATGAACTGATTCTGGCAACGGACGAAGACCGGGAAGGTGAAAGCATTAGTTGGCATTTATACCAATTGCTCAAGCCAAAAGTCCCGACTAAGCGGATGGTGTTTCACGAAATCACCCAAGAAGCCATCAAAAAAGCGCTGAAAAACTGCCGCAATATCGATGAGCAGTTGGTTCGTGCCCAAGAAACGCGGCGGATTTTAGATCGGTTGGTGGGTTATACTCTGTCTCCTTTGCTATGGAAAAAAATCGCCTGGGGATTATCTGCTGGGCGAGTGCAATCTGTAGCTGTGCGAGTTTTAGTCACTAGAGAACGCCAACGCCGCGCTTTCCATGAAGGTACGTACTGGGATTTGAAGGCTAGTTTAGAAAAGGAAAAAACCCCCTTTGCTGCCCAGCTGGTGACACTGGGAGGAACCAAAATAGCTAACGGTAGCGATTTTGACGCCACAACCGGACAAATTACCGCAGGTCGCAATGTTTTGTTGCTAAACGAAGACCAAGCGGTAGCCCTCAAGGAACGCCTAACTGGGAAAACCTGGAGTGTTACCGAGATGGAGGAACGTCCAGTGACGCGCAAACCCGCGCCACCGTTCACCACTTCGACGTTGCAACAAGAATCTAACCGGAAATTGCGCCTCTCCGCCCGTGACACTATGCGGGTTGCCCAGAATTTGTACGAGCAGGGGTATATTACCTATATGCGGACAGATTCGGTGCATTTGTCAGATCAAGCGATCGCCGCTGCTCGCAGTTGTGTAGAAAAACTCTACGGTCAACAATATCTCAGCCCCCAACCCCGGCAATACACCACCAAATCCAAAGGCGCACAAGAAGCACACGAAGCAATTCGCCCAGCAGGTAGCACCTTCCGCACTCCCCAAGAAACTGGTTTAGGCGGTCGGGAACTTGCTCTCTACGATTTAATTTGGAAACGTACCGTCGCTTGCCAAATGGCTGACTCTCGGCAAACCCAAATTACGGTGCAATTGCAAGTTGAAGACGCCGGATTCCGTTCCTCTGGTAAGCGGATTGAATTTCCAGGATATTTACGTGCTTACGTTGAAGGTTCAGATGACCCAGAAGCAGCACTGGAAGACCAAGAAGTAATTTTGCCTAGTCTGAAAGTAGGCGATCGCCCCAATTGTACCGAACTCGAAGCAGTGGGTCATGAAACCCAACCGCCAGCCAGGTACACCGAAGCTACTTTGGTGAAAACCTTAGAAAGCGAAGGTATCGGTCGTCCCAGTACCTA
This sequence comes from Nostoc sp. C117, assembly GCF_043099735.1. Lineage (NCBI taxonomy): Bacteria > Bacillati > Cyanobacteriota > Cyanophyceae > Nostocales > Nostocaceae > Nostoc > Nostoc sp. C117. The sequence continues at coordinate 5,603,885 of NZ_CP170991.1, read as the reverse complement.
TGCCAGCATTATTGGCACTATCATCGACAAAGGTTACGCCCATTTGGTGAGTAACGCCCTTATACCCACCTTTACTGCTTTTGCAGTCACCGACTTACTGGAAAAACATTTCCCCGACATCGTTGATCCGAGTTTTACCTCGAAAATGGAGCAAACTCTCGATGACATAGCCACAGGTGAAGCTAAATGGCTACCTTACCTGCAAAAGTTCTATCTGGGAGAGAAAGGCCTAGAAACTCTGGTCAAGGAACAGGAAAGCCAAATTGATGCCACGAAAGCCAGAACCGTAGAACTAGAGAATCTAGATGCCAAAGTCCGCATAGGGAAATACGGTCCTTACATTGAAGTCGAAAATGGTAACGGTGTTGTCACCGCGTCAATTCCCAAAGACTTGACACCAGCTGACCTCGACCCCAAACAGGTAGAAGTATTGCTGCGGCAAAAAACCACCGGGCCTGACCAGGTGGGTCGGCATCCCGAAACTGGCGAACCAATTTATGTGAAAATCGGTGCTTACGGGCCTTATGTCCAATTAGGTGACAAAACTGAGGAAAACCCCAAACCAAAACAAGCCTCACTACTCAAAGGTGTCACCCCAGAAACTGTTACCCTGGAAATGGCTGTTGGTCTGTTGGCACTACCCCGGACATTGGGAGTTCATCCAGTAACTAGTGGCAAAATCCAAGCAAGTTTGGGACGCTTTGGCCCTTATGTCGTTCATGACCAGGGTAAGGAGGGAAAAGATTATCGCTCTCTAAAAGCTGCTGACAATGTGTTGACAATTAGCCTAGAACGTGCATTGGAATTATTGTCCGAACCAAAAAAGGGACGCAGTTCCACCAACAGCAAGTCCAAGGCAGCCTTACGTGAATTGGGCACACATCCAGAGGACGGTGAACCAGTCAACATCTACGATGGTCCCTATGGACCTTACATTAAGCATGGCAAAACTAATGCTAGTATCCCGGAAGGTCAATCTGTAGAAGATGTAACTCTAGCTGCGGCCTTGGAATTGTTGGCAGCTAAAGCATCCACAAGTAAATCGACTCGTAAAACAACTAAATCAACGAGTTCGAGATCTAAGTCAACTAGCAAATCATCAACGACAGCTACGAAAAAGAAGGCCGCAGAAAGCTAGTTGCAAGTTCAGAGTCAAAAGTCAAAAGTTTAAACATTTAACCCTTACTCTTGACTCTTGACCCTTGATACCCATCCTTGATAGGATGCAGTTCTATAGGTTGCAAGTGTGATACTCTAAAAGGTAAGGGAAAACACAACCCCAAATTTTAGAAGTGGCTAATGTCCCAAATACGGGATTGTGTATTAGCTCGGTTAAAAGCCAGAGGTGCAAAAATACGCAATTCGCTGCGTACTTGTTAATCAAAAATTGAGGTAGTATCTCAGGAGCGGTCAGTTCATGGACTATATAGAAAAGGTGCTAGAAAAGCTTAAAGAATTAGCACGTAGGCTAATTGAGAGCCTTTTAGGGCCAGAGGCTGAGCCGGAACCGGAACTGATTCCGATTCCTGTGAACGATCGCTCGCGTCGTCGTTACTAGCCCGAAAGTGCTAAACCCGACGTTGGAACCCTTAAGCATTCTGGCACTGCATGGGCCAAACTTAAATTTGCTAGGACAGCGAGAACCAGGAATTTATGGTTTGTTGACATTAGCAGAAATAAACCGTCTGTTAGAAGAAGAGGGATTAAAACTACAGGCGAAAGTTTTTCCATTGCAGTCCAATCATGAGGGGATTTTAGTAGATACTATTCATGAAGCATTAGGTCAATATCAAGGAATATTGATTAATGCCGGGGCATATACCCACACTAGTGTGGCGTTGCGAGATGCGATCGCTGCCGTTAATCTGCCTACAGTAGAAGTGCATTTGAGTAACATTTACCGTCGGGAAGATTTTCGCCATCATTCGTACATCGCCCCAGTAGCCATCGGGCAAATCAGTGGTTTTGGCTCTCAAAGTTATTTGTTGGGTCTACAAGCACTGGTGCATCATTTAAGAAGTATTTAAAAAATTCAAAATTCAAAATTCCAAAAAGTTTTAGTCTGGGATTTAAACCCTCTAATTTACAATAAGGAGCTTCCAAATCAAAAATACTCAACTACTTCTTGTGGAATAGGAGTCTTATCCGCCCTTGTACACCGACGGTCATGTTTCCCACCCCACAAGATTGGGTAATTTATTTGTTGGAAGTCCCTTATCACCAAAAATGAATTGACTTTAGAGTTGAGATTTTGGATTTTGGATTAAATTCTTCAATCTAAAATCTAAAATTTTATGCGTTACTCTCTTATAAGTCGGTTTCGAGGCACTTTACTTGGAGCATCCCTAGGGGGAAGTTTAGCCTCTGGTAGTAGAATACAGTCTCAGAATTACCTGGATTTTGGCAGAATGGCGGTTTTGGGTATCCAGAGTTTAATTAGCCTGGGTAGATTAGATTTAGATGATTGGATAGCGCGTCAGCAACAAGAATCTCTTCATTTAGCAGAAACTGATGTCATATCAACAAACATAATTCTTGCCACAGTGCCAGTAGCACTTTTTTGTCACGATAATCCAATTAAGCTACGAGAAAACTTGCTAAATGTACTAAAACTCTGGGAGTATGACCCAGTAGTGCAGGATGGAACACTAGCAGTAGGATATGCGATCGCTTTAGCCCTCACTGAGAAACTCGATGCCCTAACCCTCATACCCCAAACAATATCCTTTCTCCAAGAAACGCCGACATCAATACCAAAAAAATTATTAAGAGTTCAAAATTTATTGGAACAAGGGGCTGGATTAGAAAGGGCGCAAGCTGAGTTTGCTGGCAGAGAAAAGCTAAGTAACACCATTGCTATGGCATTTTACTGCTTTCTCGGTACATTGGAAGACTTTCGTCTTGCAGTTTTGCGAGCTACTCACAATGGTGATTCTAAAGTGCAAGATTCTACCCGACTAATAGCAGAGTCTACAGGTGCAATTACTGGGGCTTTATCAGGCGCACATAACAGTACAGCAGGAATTCCTCTAAATTGGCGAGTCTTGCTTTTGCAGAAAGATTCTCCAGCATCAGAACTGACTAGCTTTTCTCAAATGTTAAAATTAGCTGATGCACTTGTGGCTGTGTGGTCAGGATTGTATTATGATATCCGCTTAAATCCAAAGGAGTTAACTGACGAGGGATGTGCTATGTCTACGGTAGCTCCGCTTTCGGTTTACGCAGCTCCTCGTGTTATTCGATCGCGTTAATGCTATTTTCAGAATCAAAATTTAGGAGCGTCTCCGCATCTGGTCATAATCAAGACGTTCTCGAAGAGACGCTCCGAAGGACTACGTGGACTTGCTCTAAGCGTTGGCGCAGCCTCTCGTAGACAAAGCTTTACGTTGCGCTATTAGTGGATGATTGGAATCCCCCACCTAGAAGTATCCGAAATCTATAAGGTGGGTATCTAAACCCATTTATTCATCCACAAATCGGACTCCAATTCCCAAGCTGAATTTTGTTTTCGACCTAATTTTGTAGGTAGCTCCCGTCACCGTACTTGCAATAGTAGCCCCAGATTGGACTTCCCTGATGATTGTTTTGTTTTGAGCTAAGCTAATGAACATTCAAGTTCCATAGATTCAGGGTTGAAGTCTCTGACTACAAAGAAATCATCCTGGAAAAATCAACATTAGCTTATCAAAGTCAGCAATTGCAGGCAGAGATAATGAAAACGACCAAGCAATTTTTGCAATTCTTGACCCAGCAATTATCTTACTGGCGGCGATGGTACAGATTACTACGCCGTAAGGGAAGTTTATTTGGGAAAATGAAAAGTCCCAAAAACGAAAGCCATAGAAGCGAACTTCTAAGAGCTATTGTGAGGGATGTAATCTCGTTTTTATCAAAAACCAACGATAAAAGCGTAGGTGTCGCTAGCAGTAGACACCGCCGAAAACAAGAAAGAGCGCTAAAGTTCATGACAAAATCAGTGGAAACGAATGGTTTCAACTGGTTACATCAACAGCGTTGGTTCGTGATTTTAGCGATCGCTATATTGTCCCTCACAGGCGTTATCGGGCATAAATTATACAACCAGACTCAAATAAAAATAGGGAATCCCGCACCGCAAACAATTAAAGCGCCCTATTCAGATAAAATTGAAGACCAGAAAAAAACAGAAGCTGAGCGTAAAGCTGTCAGTAAAGGTTTCATTCCAGTGTTGATGCTTGATGCCGAAATGAATCAACAAATCAACGAAAATTTGCAACAACTCCTGGATGATGGTAACGAAATTCGCAGCATAGCTGGAGCTTTTCCTTTTTTTGATAGTGTCGTTTTTTCCAGATATACCCAGCGTTACCTTCGTTCTTGCTCTGAATCAGAATGGAAAGCAGTGCTAGGGGCTGTAGAAAATAATCCAAACCAGCAGAAAAAAACACCAGGACGAACCACCACTTCATCCCGTCCATCATCTACAACTGCACCTAATCAAGGACGCCAGCCAAGCACGACACCAAGCCCAGTCCGATCAAAAGAGGGAACCCCTGCACGGGGTTGGCTCCCCAAATCTAAATCTAATTCCCAGAGTTGGGAAAAAGCAGAGTCAGCTGATTTTTCTCAAAACACTGATTTTACTCAAGCAATAGCAGAACTAGAAGCTTACCAACTCACCAGTCCGGAAAAAAGCTTATCTTCACTCATTGCCCAAATTGAACAAGCACGTCAAAGATATACCCAAGCTACCGCCAAACTTTTACAGTTGGAGAGCGTTCGGACAGAAACAGTATATGAGGAATCTCTGCTTTTAGACTTGTCAGATTTGGAGTGGGAAAAAACACAAACGGGAGTCCATCAGAGTGCTGAACGGATTCTTGCTCAAGGCATTCCCCAAGGACTACCAGCAAACATCTTAGAGGAGGCGGTAAATTTACAAATCCATACCTTTGTACCAGAAGATGCCGAACCTTTAGCAACCAAAGTGTTGTTAGCTGTACTCCAGCCAAATCTGCAAAAAGATGAAGAACAAACCAGACAAAAGGCTCAAAAAGCCGCTGCTGGAGTCCCATCTGTGATGGTGAACGTACAGCATGGTCAGGTGATTGTCAAAAAAGGAGAGCAGATTAGTGCATGGGATTTTGAGGTGTTGCAGCATTATCACTTGATTCGCCGGGAAGTTAAGTGGCTGGAATTAGTGAAGTTAGGAAGCATTATTAGCGTCGCCATTGGTATTTTTGCCTGGGTAGAACGGCATATTAATTGTGAATTGCGACAACGCGATCGCCTATTGGTCTTACTGCTGAGTCTCAGTGTACCAGGAGTAATCATCATCGGATTGCCCTATACTACCTGGAGTGCCCTTGGTTTATTATTGGGAAGCTTCTACGGTCCTACTTTGGGGTTGACGGTTGTGGGACTGCTGTTGCCAATATTAGGAATCAGCTTGGAGATAAGTAAGGCTGCACTTTTAGCTGGTGTAGGGGGAGGAGTATTAGGTAGTTGCATTGCCCAAAGATTGCGATCGCGTGAGGAATTAGCATTATTAGGTGTGGCGATCGCCTTAACTCAAGGTGCTATTTACCTGATTGTTAAAGTATTAATTGGTCAAGTATTTGGTTCAACTTGGTATATTGTCCTCCAAGAAGCAGGGTTATTTGCTGCATCTGGCTTTGTTTGGAGTGTTATAGCCTTAGGTTTGAGTCCTTATCTGGAAAAAGTTTTTGATTTAGTCACTCCCATCCGCTTAGCAGAGTTGGCAAATCCTAACCGCCCCTTATTAAAAAAACTTGCTACAGAAACTCCTGGAACCTTTCAACATACGCTCTTTGTGGCTACCCTTGCCGAAGCTGCTGCCAAACAACTAGGATGCAATGTTGAATTAGTTAGGGCTGGGACATTATACCACGATATTGGAAAAATGCACGACCCACTAGGCTTTATTGAAAATCAAATGGGGGGACCAAATAAACACGATACAGAAATTAAAGACCCTTGGAAAAGTGCAGAAATTATTAAAAAGCATGTAACTGAAGGGTTGGTGATGGCGCGTAAACACCTCTTACCCACAGCGATTCAAGCTTTTATTCCAGAGCATCAGGGAACTATGCTGATTGCCTATTTCCATCACCAAGCCCAGCAAATGGTTCAAGAAGATCCAAGTTTAACGCTAGACGAAGCAGATTTCCGCTACGATGGACCGATTCCCCAGTCGAGGGAAACAGGAATTGTGATGTTAGCTGATGCTTGCGAAGCAGCGCTGCGATCGCTCGAAGCATCAGCAAAACGTCCCGTACCTGTGAAAAGCAAGGTAAGCGAGACATCTGCGGGAGAAGAAAAGCGATCGCATAAAGATGTCTCCACCGAACAAGCTTTAACAATGCTGAATAATATTCTACGTGCCAGATGGCAAGACAATCAACTTGTAGATTCAGGATTAACACGGGAAGAAATGTCACAAATTGCCCAGATATTTGTGGATGTTTGGCAGCAATTTAATCACAAACGTATCGCTTATCCTAAATTGAAGGCTAGCAGCACTGTGCGAAATTCGTAATGTTTGTCTACGTTGCAAAATGCTGAATTGTTATTTTAATTAAATATCCCAAATTGGCATCATCCATCATCTTTTAGGAATCTTCCCTAGAACCCTAAGTAACACACTCGAATACGCTTTTCCTTGCACGACAGATTTTTTAGGTAAACTGTTACACATTTAATTTGTACATTTACCTGATGACTTATGACTTTTAATCGTCAACAGTCAACAGTCAACGATCATCAAGAGTATTTATATATTTTAGACGCGCATCAGCTTAAAATCCCTATTGGTCATTTTGCTCAAATTCACATTCTCTACCCAGAAACAGAAAAAACAACTAAGACGTTTATTCTTATGTATTCTCAAGTGAATAATCCTTTGATGAAATTGTTCTTTAAAAACTCAGTTTTACAAGCAGTAGCTACAATCATAGAACAGGATACAGGTGCAGTTGAAAGTTTGTATCCCTGGCAAAAACTAAAAATTAGATTGCCAAATGAAGAGATTATGTTCTATGCTGAAAAACTCTACCATAATTGGTAATTTGCCTTGTTTCAATAAAAACCCCTGGTAGTTAGCCAGGGGTAATGCAAGTCAGTACTTTCGCATGGAATGTATCCTACTCCAATACCATACCAAGCTTGTAATTTACAGATATGCCATTTTGCCAAACAAAAAAAGCCCTCAGTAGTAAGCTGAGGGTTAATTTTTTTGGAATAGCGGTAATCTACAAAGTTATTATTCCCAGCTAAGTAGGAAATGGAACCAAAATAGAATTAGAAATTTCCATATATGTATTATTTATAAAATCATATGCCTTTAAATAAGTAAAACTCATGATTTATATTAGTTTTGCTCAATTAAGAAAACTTGATTAAATTATGTAAAGCAGTGTTTCCCCTTAGATTTAGCGTCTGCACAAGCCGCTGCTGTAGCAATAAGCGCTCCTGCTATCAACAGTTAAGGGACATCCAAAAATTACATTACTCAATTTTTGCATCCAATAGGAGCAGGGGAACAAGGGGGACAAGGTAGACAAGGTAGACAAGGGGGACAAGGGGGACAAGGGGGACAAGGGGGACAAGGTAGACAAGGAGCAATACCTCTCCCTTGTTTCTCCAAAGCGATTGATTATTTTAATTCTCAAACTTAGTTAAATCGGAAACGCTCCCTGTTTGCAGAGAGCGTTTCTGTTTTTGTAGATTTTGATAAGTCAAAAAGTTTCTTTTCCAAAAACTCTAGGTAGAATACATAAGCCTCACCTTTTTTCCTCATATCATGGGCAACACTTTTGGTCATCTATTTCGGATCGCGACTTTTGGCGAATCCCACGGCGGTGGTGTGGGGGTTGTAATTGATGGTTGTCCTCCACAACTAGAAATTTCGGCAGAAGAAATTCAAGTAGAACTAGATAGAAGGCGTCCGGGACAAAGTAAGATTACCACCCCTCGGAAAGAAGCGGATACCTGCGAGATTTTATCAGGGGTATTTGAGGGTAAAACTCTGGGAACGCCTATATCAATTTTGGTGCGGAACAAAGACACTCGTCCCCAAGACTACGACGAGATGGCCGAGAAATATCGTCCTTCTCACGCCGATGCGACTTATGATGCAAAATATGGCATTCGCAATTGGCAGGGTGGGGGTAGGTCGTCAGCGCGTGAGACAATTGGTAGAGTAGCAGCAGGTGCGATCGCTAAAAAAATTCTCCGTCAAGTTGCCAATGTCGAAGTTATCGGTTATGTCAAGCGCATCAAAGACTTGGAAGGTGTAGTCGATCCAAATACTGTCACCTTAGAACAAGTGGAAAGTAATATCGTCCGCTGTCCTGATGCTGAATGCGCTGAACGCATGATTGAATTAATTGAACAAACTGGTAGACAAGGTGATTCTATTGGTGGTGTAGTAGAATGCGTGGCGCGAAATGTGCCTAAAGGTTTGGGCGAACCAGTATTTGATAGATTGGAAGCTGATATCGCTAAGGGTGTGATGTCTCTCCCTGCTAGCAAAGGCTTTGAAATCGGTTCAGGTTTTGGCGGAACGCTGTTAACGGGAATTGAGCATAACGACGAATTCTATATTGATGAAAATGGGGAAATTCGCACTGTAACTAACCGTTCTGGTGGGATTCAGGGAGGAATTTCTAACGGCGAAAATATCATTTTACGAGTTGCATTTAAGCCCACAGCGACAATTAGAAAAGAGCAAAAGACAGTAACTCGTGAAGGTGAAGAAACCCTATTAGCAGCAAAAGGAAGACACGATCCTTGTGTGTTACCGCGTGCAGTTCCAATGGTAGAGGCGATGGTGGCACTGGTGTTATGTGACCATTTGTTACGCCATCATGGACAGTGTAAGGTGTTATAGGAATTCTACTTTGACTGTCAGAAAATATTTATGCTTCGAGGGTGGGTATTTTACTCGCCCTTTTTTTTGGGTATTGCTATAGTAGCGGATAACACATTAATCTAAGTGCGATCGCATCTGTTAGCAATATGGACAAAGAATCTCAAAATTGCTTAGAACACTTTGCTGCTTTAAAGTCCAAATACCAAGCAACTCAATATCAAGATTCATTACCCCCTAGTTTGCTGTATCTCATACTACGAAAAATTGACTTAGGAATTGAACTCCTTGACTTAGAATCTAATTGGTTGGGAGAGTCTCAGCTTGAGGAGACTTTAGAAGCTATCAAGCAAGAGCAGCAACATAAAGTACAAGAATTCAGAAATCTAGAATTGGAATTTTCCAAATTAAAGTCTAAGTACAAAGCCACGAATTATAACGTTTCCTGGCAATCTACTCATCTGTATTTCATACTTTTGAAACTTGAATCAGGAAATTTACTCACTGATTTAGAAGTTCAATGGCTGAGAAGAACTGGTTTATATGAAACAAATCAAATTGCTCAAGAAGTAAAGCGATTTACTCAACTTAAATCTAAGTACAAAGCTAGTCAATATCAAGACTCATATCCTGATAGTTTCCTGTATCAAATACTAAAAAAGTTAGAGCTTACAGAACGTTTAAGTGATTCTGAATATAATTGGCTGCTCAATAACCAACTCTTGGAAACAGCAGAAATTTTTCAACAACAAGAGTCAGTAAAAGAAACTCACTTTGCTCAATTACGAGATAAATACCAAGCTAATAAACATCTGGATTTATCATTGTGGAGTCCACTATATCCAATACTGCAAAACATTGACGCAAAAGATAATTTGAGTGAGTTAGAAATTAGCTGGCTCGAACAGCAAGGACTTAACGAAACAATTATCATTGCTCAAGAATTGGAACAAACACGAGAATTTGCTGCCTTGAGAGTTAAGTATAAAGCAACTGAGTATCAGGATTCATCGCCTAAGAGTCACCTGTATAAAATTCTCAAAAGGCTTGATTTATCCTCAAACCAGTTAGGTGAACAGGATATCAACTTCCTGAAAAAGCGTAAGCTGACTAAGATAATAGAAATTGCTAACGAAAAATATGCTAATACTCTCAAGTTAAATATAGAATCAGGAGAAACTCTAAACGAATTAGAAATTGAGTGGCTAAAAAATAATGGGCGGGAAGATATCATTATTCTTGCACAACAAAAACATTTTGCTATTCTCAAGAAAAAATATGGATTGATAGAACCTTCACTTCCGCTAGAGCCATTTTACGCGATCATGGTCAAATTAGAGAAAAAAGAACGGCTAGATCCTAAGTTGGTTTTGCAGCTTATGGAAGAGAAACTATTATCTCCTGACGGGAAAATTGCTCTTGCATATTACAGGCTAGAAGCAGAGTTTTATGAGCAGGAATTTCACCGCACTGGAAATAAATGGGATATTCCCACCGCTAGTAGTTATTGGCGCAAAGCAGATGAACCTGAACAGGCATTAAAACTTACTAACTTAGACTTAAACCAAATCAAAGAAAGCAAGCTAAAGTCAGCAATTTCAGTTACTAGAGGTGCAGCATTCAGAGATAAGGATAACTTAGCTGATGCAGAGATTTGTGCGAAAAAAGCTATGGAATATCACCCTGATAGTCATCAACCTTATACCTTAATGGGTGCTATATGTTATGACAAAAGTGACTATCCAAAAGGAGATTATTGGTATGAACAAGCAATTAACCGCGGTGCTAAACCGGAAGATATAGATGATGATAGAAAACGAGTAATCAGGAGTACAAAAGATGAGAATAAACGACATGAAGCAGCAGACTATTTGTTAAGAAAAGATGCAGTTCGTTATGCTTGGGCTAAATCTTATCTCAAAAAGCCGCAAGATAATAGTAGGTAAACTGGGTTGCATCGCCAAAATTTCAACGCATGACCAGATTCATTCATGACCAATTTGCCAAAGACTACCTCGAACAATTACTTACTCCTTACGGCGAAGTCCAAGCAACTAGACGAGTCGCAGGAGAAGTTAGACAGATTGATTGATGTTTATTTCATTCCCAAACCACAACCAAGGGACATACCACAAACACTCGGATTATTAGGTCAAATCGTCACTACCCCTTCTCTACTTGAACCCTTTCGTAACGCAGCCTCAGCTACAGAAATTTGCGATTGTCTTTTAAAATTATTAGAGGTGCGTGGCGATTTACAACGACAAGTAAATCGGAATAAAACTCGTATTCTAGAATCTGATTTACCAAAGTTATGGATTCTTACCCCCACAGCATCCACACAACTCTTATCAGGATTTGGTGCTAACCCAAAAGATGACTACCTCCCTGGAATATACTTCATGCCAGAATATTTGCGTATCGCGATAGTAACAATTCATCAGTTGCCATCTATCTCAGAAACCTTATGGCTGAGAATCATCGGTAGGGGAAACGTTCAAAAGCAAGCAATTGACGAACTAGAAGCACTTACTCCTGATAATCCTTTCCGAAAAGCAGCGTTAGAATTGCTGTACAACTTGCAACAAAACTTACAAGTCACTCAAAATAAAGATGAGGAAGATAGGGAATTGCTTATGCGATTAGCACCACTTTACCAACAAGACCGCGAACAAGTGATACAAGAAGGAGAACAACGGGGACTCCAAGCAGGAATTCAGCAGGGAGAACGCTTAGTAGTGGAAAACTTGCTCAAAGTTCGCTTTGGTGAAATAGATAATGAGCTTCAAGCAATTATTGAACGTTTATTGTCCTTACCGCCAGAAGAGTTTACGCCTTTACTGTTGCAGTTGTCTCGTGAAGAATTAATTCATAGGTTTTGCTAGTGTTTATCGCATATCCTTGAATGAGTTTTATTTTGTCATGCTAATTGCATTTATAATCGGTCTTTTTTGGTGGTTAATATACATAAATTACAATTTTTACGGATTATTCTTGCTAAGACCGTGATATATTTTTAGATTCCCGACTGATTAAATAAGTCGGGAATTTTGTTGTTAATCTGTTGTAGCGATCGCTCAACAGTGTAAAATATCTAGTACAGCGTTGCGTTAAGCAGAGAAGGGCGATCGCTGATAAATCAGGCAACGACCTACAACCAAGACTTTCTGTTGTGGACACAACAACAAGCTGAGTACTTGAAGAAAGGACATTGGGATTTTTAAAAATTTAGATAGAATTGCTATATATTATGGTATTGCAACTTAATATAAATAGTTAAGCATGGATTTTCTGACAATTCTCGGATTAGCTGCCGCCACAATAACCACAATCTCATTTTTGCCACAGATGTTTAAAACTTGGCAAACAAAATCAGCAAAAGATGTTTCTTTGGTTACGCTAATTACATTCATGACTGGAGTTTTTTTGTGGTTAATATATGGAATTTATCTACAATCTTTACCAATCATTCTTGCGAATAGCGTGACCTTGTTTTTTAACTTCATAATTCTATGGCTTAAAATTAAATATAGATAACCCTGCTTATAACTAAGACTTCTAACACTATAAAAAGTATTATTAGTAAAACTAATTGCAAACTACTTTTGTATCGCCTTTGTCTAAGTGTATTAATTACCAATTATCATGACATCATCTCTATTTGACTCGGAACGCCTTTTATTTACACCTACTACCCCAGACAGCAACGCTATTCCCCTCATCTTCGCCTTTCCTAATGAGTACACTGTGGGTATCACTAGCCTCGGCTATCAGGTAGTTTGGGCGACTTTGGCAATGCGTGATGATGTACAGGTGAGTCGTTTATTTACTGATACTCACGAACAACTACCTAGAAAGGCGGAAATTGTTGGTTTTTCTATTTCCTGGGAATTAGACTATGTAAATATTTTAAACTTGCTGGAATCTTTAGAAATTCCTATTCAGGGAACCGATCGTGATGATTCTCATCCCCTCATTTTTGGTGGTGGCCCCGTTCTCACTGCTAACCCCGAACCTTTTGCAGATTTTTTTGATGTCATTTTGCTGGGGGATGGCGAAACCCTGTTAGGGAATTTTATTGAGGCTTACAAAGAAGTCAGAAATGCCTCCAGACCAACTCAACTAAGAAGACTTGCACAAATACCAGGAATTTATGTACCCAGTTTGTATGAGGTGGAATATCACACAAAAGATGGTTTAATCAAGTCAATTAAACCAATTTCGCCAGAAATTCCCGCAGTCGTGCAAAAACAAACTTACCGAGGAAATACTTTATCAGCATCGACTGTAGTCACTGAAAAAGCGGCATGGGAAAATATTTATATGGTGGAAGTGGTGAGAAGTTGTCCAGAAATGTGCCGCTTTTGTTTGGCGAGTTATCTCACTCTGCCTTTTAGAACGGCTAGTCTGGAAGATTCATTAATTCCAGCGATCGCCAGAGGCTTAGAAGTTACAAATCGGCTAGGATTATTAGGGGCTTCAGTAACGCAGCATCCAGAGTTTGAGACTTTGCTAGATTATATTAGTCAGCCAAAATATGATGATGTTCGTCTCAGTATTGCCTCAGTGCGAACTAATACTGTCACAGTCCACCTAGCAGAAACATTGACGAAACGAGACACGCGATCGCTTACCATTGCTGTAGAAAGTGGTTCCGAAAAAATCCGGCAAATCATCAACAAAAAGCTGCATAACGATGAAATCATCCAAGCAGCCATAAATGCCAAAGCTGGTGGGTTAAAAAGCTTAAAACTCTACGGAATGGCAGGACTTCCCGGTGAAGAACCAGAAGATTTAGAACAAACTGTGGCAATGATGCGTAGTATCAAAAAAGCTGCACCGGGATTGCGGCTAACCTTTGGGTGCAGTACCTTTGTACCCAAAGCACACACACCATTTCAATGGTTTGGAGTAAATCGTCAAGCAGAAAAACGGTTGCAGTTTTTGCAAAAGCAGCTCAAACCACAGGGGATAGAATTTCGTCCAGAGAGCTATAATTGGTCGATTATACAGGCATTGATATCAAGGGGCGATCGCAGACTCTCCCAACTTCTCCAACTGACTCGTAACTTTGGGGATTCCTTGGGTAGCTACAAACGCGCTTTTAAGCAACTCAAAGGACAAATCCCCGATTTAGATTTCTACGTTCATTCTAATTGGTCAACAGAGCAAATATTGCCCTGGAGCCACTTGCAAGGACCTCTGTCACAGTCTACACTACTAAAGCATTTGGCTGATGCTAAGAGTTATATTAATCCATCCCCAAAAGAACTACAGCTAGCACTGGGGACTAGGGATTAGGGACTAGGGACTAGGGACTGGAAATTAAAAATTAATACTCAGTACCCAATACCCAGTAACCAATACCATTGAATTCATCGCTGAAAACTTGATGCAAAACACCGCTGAGTATTACTGCGCCTATTGCGGCGAACCAAACTTAACCTTCATTGATTTGAGTGCTGGAGGACAACAATCCTATGTAGAAGATTGTCAAGTTTGCTGTAACCCAAATATTTTGTATGTGCGGGTTGATGAAGACACCCTAGATATCGAGATTGATACTGAATCAGAAAGTTGAATTTTAGGTTTTTCTTTCCATGCTGCACTTTAAATATTCCTCAGTAATTAACGCGCCATTAGAAGTAGTTTGGAAATTTCACGAAAGGCCAGATATTTTACAACTGTTGAATCCCCCTTGGCAGCCAGTTCAAATAGTCCGTCGTGAGGGAGGCCTGAACGTAGGGGCGATCACAGAATTTCGCCTATTTCTGGGGCCATTACCTTTAACTTGGTTAGCGCGTCATACTGAATGTGAAAAATATCGCCTGTTTACTGACGAACAGATATCTGGTCCTTTTGAGTCTTGGATACATCGACATGAATTTGAACCAGAAGATGGTAAAACGAAGCTGACTGATAATATTTCCTTCTCAATGCCTGGTGGAGGAACAGTTGAATTTATCAGTGGTTGGTTAGTGCAAGCACAACTAGAAGCGATGTTTCGTTATCGCCATTATGTAACAAAACGAGAATGCGAGTTATGATCGGCAAATGTGCTGCTAACTAAATTTAGGAAAGTAAAGCAAAAACCCACAACCAAGGATGAAATTTTTTCATCCTTATTTTATTTTCTACTCCCTTTGTCACTCCAAAGAATCAGGATCTACACCAAGCGATCGCAATCTTTCTGCTAATAATTGGGTGCGTTGTTGGGCAACTTTTGCCTCTTCTTCTGGTGTTAACAGCCTTTTTCCTTGCCGATCGTACCAATACAACCACTCGCGTGGTATGCCTACATAAGTTCCCCATTCTATGCCAATTCCTAAATCAATCTCTGGTAGCCAAACGTAATTACTATCTTCTAATGCAGTGTAACCACCATTAATTAATTTGTATACTTCCAAGCGTGGCTTTCGACGACGATTCGGGTTGTAGACTACATAATACAAAACCCCTAATTTTGCATACTCTGCTTTTTTAGTAGAGTACTCACCGCGATAAGTTTGAGATACTACTTCTAGCGCTAATATCGGCGACTTTCTCTCAGACCTAACCCCACCCTCCCAACCCCTTCCCTACTAGCGTTGGGGAGCAAGAATCCAAGCCTCTCTCCGAAACGGAGAGAGGCTTGGAAGTGGGGTTTCAAGAATAAGTCGCACATCGCTTTATATTAGGATTCCTAATATGAGTGATAATCAGACTGAAGAGGTAAAAATACTTATAAAGTAAAAGTATAAATTAAAACTTAGTAACCAAAACCTACGTAAGAGTAGACACTATTATATATCATTAACTTCTGTTGTAATTAGTACGGCGTGGCGCTAGCGTAAAGTGGACAATTTGACAATCTTTAATACTAAATCTACTTGGCGTATAGTCATAATCTGTTCGCACGCAACAAGACTTGATTATGGTTCAGAAGCTTGAAAAAAAACGCCAGAGCGTAGGGTTTCCAGAGACTGCCCCTGCTGCTAATCCTGTATTTTTTAGAACCTATAGCCGCCGGACAAAGGCAGGTTTGAGGGAAACATGGGATGAGGTATGCGATCGCACTTTACAGGGCTTAATCGAGTTGGGAAAACTCCGACCAGAAGAAGTTGCTATATTGGATCGGATGCAGCGCAACCTAAAAGCGATGCCCAGTGGGCGTTGGCTATGGGTTGGTGGCACAGACTGGATAACCAAACCAAAGAACTTTTCCGGGGCTTATAATTGCACCTCCACCAATCTCGAAGATTGGAGTGCCTTCGGATTAATGATGGATTTAGCAATGATGGGCTGTGGTACTGGAGCTGTCCTAGAACCACAATATATTAACCAGCTACCCCCCATCCGTAATCAGTTGAATGTCACTGTAAAAGGTGAAATTGGTAGTACTGTTAAAGTTCAGCGTCGTGAATATACTGAAACTCATATAGAAGGCAACAAGGTCACTATTCACGTTGGAGATAGTCGTGAAGGTTGGGTTGAATCATATCAAACCCTGTTAGAACTCTCTACTAATCAACGTTTTTCAGAAGATGTTGAAGTATTAGTTGATATCAGCGATGTCCGCAAGGCAGGAGAAACTCTCAACGGCTTTGGCGGAGTTGCCAATCCGGTAAAATTACCTGGACTTTATCAGCGTTGTGCCTCCATTCTGAATAAAGCTAAAGGACGACAATTAAATTCAGTTGAATCTTGTCTATTAATCGATCAAGCGGCTGTCACAATTGTTGCTGGTAATATTAGGCGATCGGCTGGCATGAGGCAAGGTTCTAGCGAAGATAGTTTGTTCGCTGATGCCAAAGATAACCTATGGCAACAGGATGAAAGTGGCAACTGGCGAATCGATCCTGAACGTGATGCTCTGAGAATGGCAAATCATACCAGAGTTTTTCACCGCAAGCCGACCTTAGAAGAATGTATTGATGCTGTCCGCAAGCAATATTACAGTGGCGAAGGCGCGATTCAATGGGCTGGTGAAGCTGTAGCGCGATCAAATGTTGATTTGTTGCCAACACAGGCTTTAAAAATTGATTTCTTGAAAGCTTATGAACAAGGAACAGCAAAAGAATGGTTGCAAGAACGCTATCCTCAGCTTGATGCTAATGAGCTAGAACATCGTTTGGCTCGCTATGGGCTAAATCCGTGTGGTAATTGATTTTGCCTCACGTTAAAAACCTCGCAAAAACGGGGAAAGCTGAGATGCTAATCCCGTGGTAATCAAAGGAATTAAAAAGTCTTTGATACCGTACAGCGTAGAGAGTGAAACTAGATTACACCACAAATTTGTGTCTAGAATATAATCTCTCCAAGAGTGCGGGGGCATATGTGAAAAGCACTTTTACGATCTGAAGTCACATATGCAAAAGGTACGCGGAGCTACTGCAAATAATCAAGCAGTAGAACTAGGGGATAAAAAGCCTCTAGGATAACAAAATTGGAAATCATCGGCACTAACTTCCACTGCAATTTGTCAGAGGTTCATCTCAATCAAATAGACCCATATAACTATAAAGAACAAGAGGAGGCTTTCACGGCGGCGGCGCTATCTGTAGCAGCACTTTTAAATCACAGATTCTTAGAACCACGCTATCAATATAGCCGTGAATTAGACCCAATTGTGGGAGTTTCTTTTACAGGCTTATTTGATTTCTTTGTTCATGCTTTTGGGGTTGATTGGCTGCGCTGGTGGGAAGAAGGAAGACCCGCTAGTCCACAAGGATTAGCTTTTAAGCGTGAGGAAGAGAAATATTTAAGTTTTTGGAAAGATACTGTGCATCGAGTTGTTTGGGATTATTGCGATCGCCACAATCTCAAACGTCCAAATCGTTGTACCACTGTCCAACCTAGTGGCACTAAGGCTTTATTAACTAATGCTAGTTCAGGTTGGCATCCTCCCAAGGCGCAAAGATTTATTCGCCGCATCACTTTCGGCAAAAATGACCCCGTAGCTTTAGCTTGTATTGACTATGGTTACAACGTCATTCCCTCTCAATCAGACAAAGATGAACTAGGGAATTTACTCAACGATCCTTTCGATCCACGAGTCAGTGAATGGTTAGTAGAAATCCCCGTTTCTGTACCTTGGGCTGATATACCTGGAGCTGATGAAATTGATGTTTCTAAGTTTTCAGTCTTAGCTCAATTTGATTTTGTCCTTCAAGTTCAGCAATCGTATGTGACTCACAACACATCCGCTACTTTAGAACTTCGCTCTGATGAAGTCGAAATTCTGGGACAGCGCATCTACGAAACCATCCAAAATGATCAAGGATATATTTCAGCTGCACTTTTAGCCCGTTTTGACGACCTACAATCATTCCCACGTCTGCCATTTGAACCAATAGATAAAGAAACTTGCGATCGCTTAAATCAAGAAGTGAAAGCACGGCGCAAAACAGATGATTTCTGTGCAGTCCTAAGCCGTTACGATTTAGGAGAAATGACAGAGGCTGGCCCTAGTGGTTGCGACTCTGATAAGTGCATGTTTCCCGATCAGCAACCAATGACTGGGGACTAGGGACACTTCTCTGCGAGAGGCTGCGTCAACGACAAGCTCAGTGCATCGCTGGGGACTGGGGGATAAGGAGATAAACAAAACTTGTAACTCCTGACTCTTAACTCAGCACGGGCTAAACGTCGCGCTATCCATGTACAGCACTCAGCACTCCTAATGCCCCATGCCCAAACACGTTACGATCAATTAAGAAATAATAATTTTTTACGGCAAAGCCAGGAGACTTCTAATGTTCATTAGTGAATTGTCACCTATATTCAGAGAATTTACTCATCATCCAGTGTCATTTCTTGGTGGGTTATTCTCTGGTGTGCTTCGACTCAACCTTGCAGATGATCCCGTTAAAAGTTGGCTGGATCAACAGATCCGCTCAAATAGTTACACTACTCATACAACGGACGCACAAAATGGTAAATCTACTGGTCCTCAGCAGATTTCCATTGATTGATATCTTCCCACACTGATGCCAAACATATAGTGTGGGATTTTCAGGAACTTTCGGTATTCCGTCGGATATTAACTAAAGCTCACTTTTAATTCGACGGAATGCTCTTTCCGACCTTGCGATCGGCACTCTGAGCATGAGCGCTCCCACCCGGTCTGAGGTAAGACTAGCAGGGAAATTGACGTGGCACATTGCACACTCTGCCGTGAAGTTACTGAGGGGGGTTGAGCGTTGATAGTACCATTGATTATCTACGCGGCCGTATGTTAACGTAGCCTATTGTAGAATATTATTACAGTTACCTGAGAAAATACTAGTACTGTACGGTCTAAATCTCAGTACAATCTCAATTAACCAGACTAGTTGCTCATAGGAACTACTTAAATTAGGTAAACTTTTGCGACAGCATAATACTCTGTTGCTTGTCTGTTCTATACTGCGACGAATTAAAATACCTGAATTTAGCGATCGCAACACAATACTTTTCGGGTTTTGGGGGAAAGGGGAAAGGGAAAGGGTTTGAATTTCCCTTTCCCCATTGCCCTTTAACCTTTCCCCAGACCAAAAAAGAGATTATTGGGTTTAACCGAAAAGTATTCGATCGCAACACAAGACTTTGGATCTCACTTTCCACTGAAAAGTCAGGATAGCTACCCCGCAGCTTGGAGCATTTGTAACTATCCTCCATACCCAAAAACTTCAACTCAGTTTTGGGTTGAAGTTTTTCATCTAATACCAATTTAACGTGAAGTTGCACATATCTCGATCCCCCTAAATCCCCCTTAAAAAGGGGGACTTTAATAGATGTTTTTCTGGTTCCCCCCCTCTTAAGGAGGGCTAGGGTAGGGTGTTGACTCTGAGGGTTTTAAAGTGGTAAATTTTCATGCAAGAAGTACGTAGCTGCATAGAAGTTAATGCAAGAGTTTAAAAGCCCAACCAGCCGATTAGCAAGATTGTTTCGCAATGGTCGAGACAATTGGAAAGAGAGAGCTTTGGAAAAACAGAAAAAACTCAGAGCATTAGAAATAAAAGTCAGAGATTTATCAACCTCACGAGACTATTGGAAAAGCAGAGCAAAAATTGCTGAATCAAAGTTACTCAAACAGAACATTGAGACGAGCGAGGGAAAAAAAAAGAGTTAATTTCAAACACTCTAACTAAGTTGCAAACAAGTGGACAGGCTCTTGACAAGGTAGCGAAGGGACATCATTATTCAGTCGAAACAATTCAAATATCATTAGAACAAGTTATCAAGTGCGGTAGTAGTTTGCGAGGAGTCGAAAAGACTTTTGAATTGTACGCTGATTTTTGTAACCAGGGTACTCCAAGCTTTAGTAGTATTAGAAAATGGTTAGGGCGAATTGGTCTGTACGAACTCAATAGAGAAAAAGAATATCGAAGTGATTGGATCTTTATTGTAGATTTGACTGTAGAACTAGGGGCAGAAAAAGCTCTGGTAATTTTGGGGGTTCCACAACAACTACTTGAATCAGAAATTTTTCCTTTAAAACGAGGATTAGGACATCAAGATATAGAACTTCTTGCATTGGAAATTATGTACTCCACTAAGGGAGAATACATATCGCAGAAGCTCTCTGAGCTAACTTCAAAAGTTGGTCGTCCATTACAAATAATAGCTGATCGCGGCAGTGATATCCAAAAAGGTATCAAGCTGTACCAAGAGAATTATCCAGAAGTGATTTACACGTATGATGTGACTCATGCAATGGCTTTACTGCTCAAGCATGAGCTAGTAGCCGATGAAAAATATCAGTCTTTCATCGAGCAATGTACACGATGCCGACAACAACTACAACAAACAGAGCTATCTTTTTTATCTCCACCATCTCAACGTTCTCAATGTCGTTATTTCAATATCGAAAGGCTAATTAATTGGGCTATTAAACTTTTAGATTCTCCAATAGACATACAGGGTAGAACTGCTACCAAATATTGAACCTGCCATTTTGAGGCAAAAATTAAAATCCAAATTAGGATGGTTAATCAATTATCAAGAGCCGCTTAGTATTTGGAGCCAAATGGTTCAAATGACTCGAACTGTAGAGACTCACCTTAAAACTTGTGGGCTGAATCAAAAATTAAGCAGCGTCTTGAAGTTACAGCAATTAACTATAGGAGCCAATTCTCTAGTTAATTTCCAACTAAAAATTATAGATTATTTGACAATTGAAAGTTCTAAAATTCATTCAGAACAGACAATCCTTGCTACTTCTGATGTGATTGAATCGCTTTTTGGCAAATATAAACAGTTTTCTTCTCGATGTCCTTTTAAACAGATAGGTCAGATGATTTTGAGCATTTCTTTATCTACTATGAAGTTGACAGGATCTGTTGTAAAAATTGCCTTAGAAACAGTTCGGTATATTGATCTTGAAGCCTGGTCCGCTCAAGTTTTCGGTCAATCTATGCTTTCAAAGAGAAGAACCGTGTTTACTGCCTCAAATAACGACACGGAAATTGCATGAAAAATTTTGGCTTAATTTCCCACAAAGTCAACACCCTAGGGCTAGGGGGGATCGAATTATATGCAGCTTCATAAAAAATTGGTATCAGGGACTTCCAACAAATAAATTATTCAATTTTGTGGGGTAGACATTTTGTCCGCTCTTGGCTACGGGTGGGCGAGTAAGACGCCCCACCCCACAAGAGTTAATTGGATATTTTTTATTTGCAAGTCCCTAATCAGAGTTTGTAAAATCTCGTACTTTGAAAAATGTCACAATCAGTTATTATATGAGCGTATGCGTAAGTTCAGCCAATCCCACGTGATTTACTCCTCCCCTTAAACATTCACCATGCCTTTGGTGAATCAGAGAGGAATATGCAATATTTGCAATCTTGTTAAATCTGTTTTTCCGCTGAACTAATTGCTCTCTGTTGAAAATTACCCGATCTCACATGACTATTTACGTTGGAAATCTCTCCTACCGCGCTACTGAAGCAGACTTAAGAGCAGTGTTTGCAGACTACGGCGAGGTCAAAAGAGTTGTCTTACCTACTGACCGGGAAACAGGACGACTCCGGGGCTTTGCCTTTGTTGATATGAATGAAGATGCTCAAGAAGACGCAGCCATCACAGAATTAGATGGTGCAGAATGGATGGGTCGTCAACTTAGAGTTAACAAAGCCAAACCACGAGAGGATAACTCACGAGGTAGTTGGTCAAAAAAAGAAGATTTTTGATAAACATAAGCTCCTAGTATAGCAAATTGTTTTCTAGTTAGGCAAGACTAAACCGTTAAAATTTACTAGAAACAATTAGGCAAAAAATAACTTGATTATAAATATGCCCGACTAGTTGCGATCGATTACATAAATAAGCTGTTACGCATTTAAATTGTATATTTTGCCTGAAAGTTATTAAGATTCTAAGGTCAAAAACTAGCTGGGATTTTTGAATCTTGAACCTGGATAGCCTGAGCGCGAAAATATTTGATCTAGGCAGATATCAGCCGATCGCAACTAGTCGCTTTCTCCCCATCCAAAAATACTAAAGCTAACTAAACGTATGGAATCCCTAACCTCTCGTATGCAGGGGGTACAGTCGCCGATTATTCCTGTGGTTGGGGAACTAATTAAAAATTCTCCTGGAACAATTTCTTTAGGACAAGGTGTTGTTTTTTATAGTCCTCCACCTGAAGCAATCGAATTTTTGCCTAAATTCCTCACTGATGCTGGAAACAATCTATACAAATCAGTTGAGGGAATTCCCCCTTTGGTAACAGCACTTGCAGGAAAATTGCAATCCTTCAACAGGATTGAAATTAACGAGGAAAACTGCATCGTCGTCACAGCCGGGAGCAATATGGGATTTATGAATGCCATTCTTGCTATTACCAACCCAGGTGATGAAATTATTTTGAATACGCCTTACTATTTCAATCACGAAATGGCGATCGCAATGGCTGGTTGTCGTGCAGTATTAGTAGAAACCGATGAAAATTACCAACTGCACCCAGAAGCGATCGCTCAAGCAATTACTCCCAAAACACGGGCTGTAGTCACAATTTCACCAAATAATCCTACTGGGGTTGTCTATTCTGAAGCAACATTGCGCCAGGTCAATGAAATGTGTAGGACTCGCAGCATTTATCACGTCAGCGATGAAGCCTATGAATACTTTACCTATGATGGAGTAAAACATATTTCACCGGCTGCATTGGCTGGTAGTAGCAAGTACACCATTTCTCTCTATAGCCTTTCCAAAGCTTACGGCTTTGCGAGTTGGCGCATTGGCTACATGGTGATTCCTAAACACTTACTTGTCGCTGTCAAAAAAGTCCAGGATACCATTTTGATTTGTCCGCCAGTAGTTTCCCAATATGCAGCTTTAGGAGCATTACAGGCAAAAGAGGAGTATTTGCAGGAGAATATTGGGGCAATTGCTCAAGTGCGAGAACTAGTATTAGAATCTCTTAAAGGTCTACAAGGTTTATGTACTATTACGTCTGCTAATGGTGCTTTTTATTTTTTTCTGAAAGTTCATACCGAAATAGATGCTTTTGAATTAGTTAAAAGACTGATCCAGGAATATAAAGTAGCAGTTATTCCAGGTACAACCTTTGGTATAGATAATGGATGTTATTTGCGTGTTGCCTATGGTGCGCTACAACAAGAGACAGCCAAAGAAGGTATATATAGATTAGTGCAAGGTTTGCAAAACATTGTTGAAAGTTAGGAGTTATAACAGATTTCAAGGACGGGGAAGTACTCAATGATTCGTCTCAAATCTTGTTAAAGCAATGGGGTATAGTCAATTCTGACTCCTGAATTATCAATTATACTGTAATATTAAATTTGTGAAGGCGTTACACTATGTTAAAGTAATCACTCTGAAATTAAAAACCAAATTATTGAAGAGATGCCAATTATTAATAAGTTAATTGAAATCGAAACGGAACCTAAAATTAATATTCATAATATAACGCCAAAAATCAAAGATTTTCTAGATTCAACATCAATTAAGAATGGACAAGTTTTAGTATTTTCTCGGCATACGACAACAGCTTTAGCTATCAACGAAAATGAAGTCAGATTGTTAGAAGATGTAAAAGCGTTCTTGCAAAAATTAGCCCCTGAATCAGACAGCTATTTGCATAATGATTTGCACTTAAGAGATGTTCCAGAAGATGAACCGATTAATGCTCATTCTCACTTAATGGCAATGATGCTCACCACTAATGAGATAATTCCAATTGTGGATGGAAAATTAGCTTTGGGAACATGGCAATCTGTCTTGTTTTTTGAGTTGGATGGACCGCGTAAAAGAACTATATTTGTACAAATCTCTGGTGAATAATGCAACTTCAGATCTAAAATGCTCCCAGAAGAACCCAAAAGTGAAAAATTACGAGCTTAAGTAAAAATTGCATCATCAGTTGAATTTACTTACAGCTATTACAAACCTGAAAGAATGTTTCTCAGGATAGCTTTCTTTCTACAAACCAGGACTTTTATTGTGTCAAAAGTAGACGCAGTTAGTTATGAAAAATAACGATAACTTTTTGTTGCGTAATACTTGGTATTATGCTGTGCCTAGTAATCAGATTAAGCCAGGCAGGATGCTGAGCCGTGTTTTCTTAGGAGAACCAGTGCTGTTAATTCGCGATCGCGATGGCAAAGTCTCTGCGATGACAGATATTTGTCCGCATCGTGGTGTGCCCCTAAGTTGCGGTAGATTTGATGGACAGGAAGTCGAATGCTGTTACCACGGTTGGCGCTTTAACTCGGCTGGGGCTTGTACTGCGATCCCCTCTCTTGTGGAAGAACAGCAGATGGATTTGAGGCGCTTCGATGTCCAGTCATATCCAATTCGGGAAGCCCAAGGGAATATCTGGATATATATTGCCGATCGCGATAACCCTCGGCCTGCTTCTGAGATGGAGATTCCGGTGATTCCAGGATTTGGTGAGCGATCGCCCCAATTCTTAACGGTTGTAAAATTCCCCTGTTTTGTCGATCATGCGGTGGTAGGTTTGATGGACCCGGCTCATTCACCTTATGTTCATCGCGCTTGGTGGTGGCGAAATGAGCAATTGCATGAAGAAGTAAAACAATTTGATGCTTCACCATACGGCTTCACCATGCGACGACACCGATTACCAGCCAATGGGGGTAGATTATACTGGCTGATTGGTGGTGGTGTGCCGGAAACCGAGATTTCTTTTCGTTTACCTGGAGTCAGAATAGAAGAAACCACCATTGGAAACAATCGAGTCGTTAATTTAACAGCAGTTACACCGATTTCAGACACAGAAACCGAAGTAACTTTTGCTCTTTATTGGACACTTCCTTGGGTGGGATTTTTCAAACCACTGTTACATATCCTTGCGGGAACTTTCATTGGCCAAGATCGAACCGTTGTAGAAAAGCAGCAAATTGGCCTCAAGTATAATCCTGTGCTGCGGCTGATTAAGGACTCAGATGTGCAAGCGCAGTGGTACTACCAGTTAAAGCGGGAATATGCCCGATCTGTAGCTGAAGGACGAGAATTTGTGAATCCTGTCAAGGGTCAGATACTCCGGTGGCGTGCTTAGAATTACTCCAAAGTAAATTCGGCAAATTTTGTTTGTGCGAATAGCATATTTCGGTCGATGGCTGACAGGATTTTATTATTGGTACGTTGGCTATTTAAACAGCGACAAACTAACTGCGCCACATCTGGACGATTTATGCTGCCAATAATGTGTGGATCTTCAGTTAAAACGCCATTACCTGTTGCTGGTTCTGACTTCAGTCCACCGGGACGCACAATGGTGTAGGTCAGTCCACTAGCAATTAAGTGTTGTTCAGCTTTGTCTTTCTCAGCTAAAACTGTCCCCAATGCTGCTAAAACTTGGGGGGATAAAGCCACAACGCTATTACCAGCACCAATAGAAGACACAAGAATAAACTTTTTTACTCCAGCTTTAACTGCTGCGTCAATTAGATTTCGATTACCGGGGTAATCCGCTCTTTCTACCTCTGTTGGTAAACCGCCAATTGTACTAATAACTGTATCAATAGGTTCATCTGCCAGCATTGTCCGTTCCACATCGTCAACATTCAATGCATCTCCTTGAACTACTTGAATGCCGATTTTTTCTAGTTCAGTAGCAGCTGTTGCAGTTCTCAGGAGCGCTTTTACCTGTAGCTGTTGCGCCCTCAAGTATTGGGCAATTTCTCTACCAACACCGCGACTAGCTCCAGCCAGAAAAATAGAAGATACAGTTGTCATAATTAATTTTAAATTAGCTACTCAGATTCCTATTGACTACTAAAACTGTTTCCGTAGAAACAGTATCTTCTTTACTATATCCATTAGAATTAACTGACATCATCTCAGTCTATGTAGTTCACCTACATCTGTTAATTAAATGTCTAAGTGCTATCCATAGATTAATACTTGTGTTTTATGAGACTAATAAAATTACCGAATTTTTAATTATCTAAAAATTATAAACTTGAGTAATTGCTTGGTGTAGCTTACCTTAGGTATGCAATAGTGTGCCGCTCTCATGCAGATGGATTGGATTAGCTTACTTAAAGCTCAACAAACTGATTTCCTTCAACGTGTGAAAAAACCGAGAACTTATGATTTGTCTTTGCTGGAAAGTCAAGTCAAAGGTTGTCACACGGAAATTATGGCATTTTGGGGCGAGCCATTGGCAAAACTCCTAGAGCTTTCTCGCCAACAAGCAGAAGTTCTGGCCAAAAATCCGCCGCCAACGCCGCCTGAATATCCTGAACCGCCGGATTGGACGATACCTTTTCCGACATATTTTCAGCAGCAAGCCCAAGATTATCTTTTGCGAGAGCAAATTGTCGATCGCATCATCACTGAACGCCTCGGCAAATTGGTAAAAAAAATACCACAAGATACCTTGCAAAACATCAGTTTAGATGATGAGGGAAATTTATCTGGGGAAAGCAAATTTCCTTATGTACTCAAAGAAAATCCCAAGTTAAGTATTCAAGTTTACGTTGCTGATGGTGAAAGTTTTAATGGTATTAAGAAAGACAAAATTAGATGGTCGGTCACTCAAGAAGATTTGAGAAATCACCAAGTATTAATTTTTCTGTGTTTGTTTCATCCATACACAGGTAAATTAGGTTACGAGAAGCAAAGTATCATCACAGGCTTCTTACCAACAAATCAAATTGAATTTACCGATCCAAAAATATATATTACTCCTAGTAACTTGTTATATGCAGGGGGATTGAGTTGGTATTTAGAATCGCTTATTGGCAAAAAAGAGACGTTGCCAGTAATTAATGAAAGGATGATAGAGACAATACAAACTCTGAGTTCAGAGCATTGTCTCAAAAGCATAATCGGTGATTGGGAATGCTGGCAAACTTTACAAGGGCATACCAGAGGAATTAATTGCTTAGCTTTCAGTTACAGGTGTAATAATGGCAACAGCTTACCCATATTGGCAAGTGGTAGCCGTGGTGAAACAAAGCTATGGGATTTAAGCAAAGGTGAATTAATCGATACATTATCAGAATATCCTTGGGTGATATCTGGGCTAGTGGATGAAGTCAATTCCCTAGCTTTTAGTTCCGATGGACAAACTTTAGTGAGTTGCGGTGCAGACTCGACAATTAAGCTTTGGCACGTCGGGGCTCTAGACTTGATCGATATCTTGCACAAACATAATGGGATGGTGCGGTGTGCTGCGTTTACCCCAGATGGGAGAATGTTAGCCACAGGCGGAGATGACAGAAAAATTCTCTTTTGGGATTTGATGCAACGTCAGGTAGCGATCGCCCTTTCTTTAGATGATACAGCAGCTCATTCCCTGGTTTTGAGTCGAGACGGCGAAACTTTGGTGACAGGTAGCTATCGCAAAATCAAAGTTTGGCGTACCTCACCCCAGACGGGAGTCAAAAGTTTAAAGGATGCACAACCGCTGCATACCCTCATGGGTCATTCTCACATCGTTGGTTCCTTGGCAATCAGTGCAGATGGTAAACTGCTGGTGAGTGGTAGCTGGGATCAAACGATTAAAATTTGGCAATTGGAGACAGGGGAACTACTCCACACTCTCAAAGGACATCGAGATCGAGTATATGCGATCGCCTTAAGTCCCGATGCACAAATAATCGCCAGCGGTAGTGCTGATAAAACCATCAAATTATGGCATCTCCAAACCGGGGAATTGCTGGGTACCTTTACAGGTCATGGAAATATAGTCACAGCATTAGCCTTCACAGCTTCCGGCGAGATGTTAGTAAGCGGGAGTTTGGATAAGACAATTAAAATTTGGCAGAGAAGTTAGGAGTTAGGAAACTCCATTAATGAGGCTTTGAACTCCATTAATGAGTCTTTGAACTCCATTAATGAGGCTTTGAACTCCATTAATGAGTCTTTGAACTCCATTAAAGAGCCTTTGAACTCCATTAATGAACCTTTGAACTCCATTAATGAGCCTTTGAACTCCATTAATGAGGCTTTGAACTCCATTAATGAGTCTTTGAACTCCATTAATGAGGCTTTGAGCTTCATTAACGAGTCTTTGATACTCGTGGACAACAAACTCTCAAAACTCTCTGCGCCTCTGCGCCTCTGCGTGAAATTTATAACCCTCTTTTTTCCTCACGCAAAGCCGCAAAGGCGCAAAGAAGAAAGCAAGAGTATGGTCAAATATATAAAAAATGCTGTAATAGGCTCCTGAGAGCTTTTTCCAGCTAGGGAATGAAATTATATACAATAGCCGATCAGTTGCTTATACTCAATGATACCGAGTTAGAACTGACAGTTAAACAAATTTTTGGCTGGTTGACTCTGAGTTAAGTAATACCACGTGCCTTTTTACCAAATTGATGGTATTGGAGAATAGTCTATGGCGATGACGAAACTCTGGAAGTTTTTGCGAAACATTCAGGATTTGAATTGGGGACAAGGCGTAGAGGTAACAAAAACTGGAGCCGAAGCTGCTAAAGCCGTGCTTGACTTGGCAAAAGCAATTAAAGAGCAAAAACCCAATATTCAAAACTTCAAACCATATCTAGAACAGATTTCATCGTTATTAGATGTATTTAATTCTCCTCTCGGTCAAATTACCAAAGAAGTAATTCCCTTTGCACCCATCGCCATTACTATCCTAAAGTTCATTATTGATGCAACCCACAAAGAGCCAACTTTAGAAAACTGTGTCCTACTAGTTAGTCAGGCTGCCTACATAGATAGCTTTCAGGATATTCTCAAACAAGATTCCGAATTACTGAATAAAATCGATCCAAACCTTCCCGCATCTCATGCTTTAGCGTTGCAAATTCAGAAATTAGGTGAGCAAGAATTTGATGAGCGGGAAGTCAAAAAAGCCATTCTCTATTTCCACGAATCTCAACTAGCAGAATCATTTAATCAGATTTTACAGCAACGCTTGCAAGAAGCCGGATTAACCGAAACACAAGCAAAAACCTTAACTGAACGGGTAGCGCGTCATACCGATGAATATATGCAAGACGCATTGGTAGAAGTCGGCGAGAAAGCGGAAAAACTTTGGAAGTGGTATAGCGCTGGAGGAAAAGAAAAGCTAGAGAAAAATCTGAATATTGCAGATTATTTGGAACAGGTAATTAAACCAAAGCCAGAAGAAAAGGTTTTTGATGAAACCGATATTACCTTCCGGGATTTGTATGTACCGTTGAAAGTCAAAGAACTGGATGCCAAAGACGATGCAAATCTGGAATTAGAAGCATGGGTTAAAGCAATATTGAATGATACAGATACAAAACACAAACAAGTTTTGTTTATTCAGGGGGAAGCCGGACGGGGTAAGAGTGTCTTTTGTCGGATGTTTGCCGATTGGGTACAGCGCGAATTACATCCCACTTTTACGCCAATTCTGATTCGGTTGCGAGACTTGCGTGTACTAAAAGATAACTTAACTGATACTCTAGAGAACTATTTACAACACCTTGATTTTGTCACCAGTGATTCAGGCTGGCTGACCGATAAAAATACTCGCTTTTTATTTTTACTGGATGGGTTTGACGAGTTATTACTAGAAGGACGAGCAACTGGCGGCTTGAGGGAATTTTTAGAACAGGTGGAACAGTTTCAAAAAGACCGCCTTTGTCATCATCAGTTTTTAGTTACCGGTCGTCCCCTAGCGCTGCAAGGAATTGAGCGCTTCCTCTCACAAACTAAAAGTCTGAAGCGCGTCGAACTTCAGCCAATGGATGACTCGCTTCGGCAAACATGGCTCGAAAAATGGTCAGTTGCGGCTCATGTTAACAAGAGTGAGTTTGAAGAATTTTTACAGGCTTGCCCCGATGAAGTCAAAGATAACCTAGCACGGGAACCCTTACTACTCTATTTACTAGCGCGGATGCACCGAGACAACCGTCTCAACTCCGAAATGTTTAAAGGTGCAGACCGTATTAAAGCAAAAATCCGCATCTACGACGAATCAGTGAAGTGGGTACTAGAAAAACAGCGTGACAGTGAAAACCAGAATGATAACTCCCGCTTGACTGGATTTGAGAGTGAAGATTTGCGGCAGTTTCTCACGGAAGCCGCTTTGTGTGTCGTGCAGTCGGGGAATGAATCTGCCAGAGTAACGATGCTAGAATCACGGCTCAAAAACAGCAACAACCCAGCAGCAAAGTTAATTCAGGATGCCAGACAGGAAAATGCTTCAGAAAAAAATCAACAAGATAAGCTACTCAATAATCTATTGACGGCATTTTATATTAAACCCGCTTCAGGGGATCGAGGCGGCTCCGTGGAATTTGTCCACAAGAGTTTTTGCGAGTTTTTATTCGCAGAACGGTTACTAGAAAGCTTTGTAGATTGGACAGTCAAGGTAAGCAAGCGTCAGCGCGAAGAAGACTTGGTTACTACATTCGCAATGGACAGGCAGATTTACGATTTATTTGGCTATGGTAATTTAACCCCTGAGATTGTGGAATATTTTATGGGGTTGTTGGCTGAGAGTTCAGAATTTAAGGACGTAGAACGCTTGTGCTCAGTTGGGTGAGAGAAGGCAAAATTCAAGAAGCACAGGAAGCTTTCAAGCAAGCCCAAATATTTGATGACAGTTTGAGAAACTCTGCTGAATTTTGGAATAGCATCTGCTGGGTTGGCTGTTTACACGGCTACGCTAAGGCTGTTCTCCGCTTTGGTGAAAAAGCTATTACCTTAGACCCTGAGAATAAAATCTATCAAGACAGTCGAGGGCTGGCTAGAGTTCTGACTGGCGACTTGGTAGGGGCATTAGAAGATTTTCAGGTTGGTGTAGACAGTGGCGCCCTTGATTACTTTGTGATACAGCGACGGCTACGCTGGATAGAAGCACTGAAGTCAGGAAATAATCCACTCACAGCAGAAGAATTGGAGGAGTTGCGGCGGGTTGAGGGCTAGGCTAATTCGTAATTCGTAATTCGTAATTAGTCAGTAGGGTGGGAAGGCAAAAATCTTTGTAACTTAGCAATCAACTAAAATCAAACTAAAGCTATTTATCTCCGCACACTGCTAGGTAAACGGGCAAAAATCCGCGATGCCAAACCCATCACCTTACCCAACGACTCAGAACCCGTCCCCGATGTGGCTATTGTCAAACCTTTAGGCGAGGTCTACTTAGTACACCACCCTTACCCTGAAGACATTTTCTGGATTATCGAATTTTCTCACTCCACCTTGAGCAAAGACTTAGGTGATAAAAAAGACATCTATGCAGAAGCAGGCATTGCTGAATATTGGGTTGTCAATCTCAAAAATTCTCAGTTGCTTGTATTTCGAGACTAAAAAAATGGGCAATACACAACAGAACTAACATTAACCACAGGTACTATTTCCCCCCTAGCCTTTGTTGATGTATCCGTCCAAGTTCAACGCCTCGTGGGTTTCGCAAAAATATAATTGCACCTGTCAGGAACGAAGGATGCGAGGCAAGCTAATGCACATAATTAAGATATTCTCCTTTATGTTATTTGCTTATGGCGATCGCAATTCAACCCCAACTAACTTTAGACGAGTTCCTCAAACTGCCGGAAACTGAACCAGCATCAGACTTTATCAACGGAGAAATCATTCAAAAACCAATGCCTCAAGCTGAACATAGCCGACTACAGATGAAACTTGGTAACGTCATTAATAACGTAACGGAAAGCCAAAAAATTGCTTACGCTTTCTCAGAACTGCGTTGTACCTTTGGCGGTGCTTCTATCGTTCCTGATTTGGCGGTGTTTCGCTGGGATAGAATTCTTAAAACTTCATCTGGCAGACTCGCTAAACGCTTTGATATTCATCCTGACTGGGCAATTGAAATTCTCTCTCCAGACCAAAGGTTAAAAAAAGTGTTGAGTAAATTATTTCATTGTTCGCGCAATGGTACTGAACTCGGTTGGTTAATCAACCCAGAAGATGAAAGTGTGCTGGGAGTGTTTCCTGGACAGCGAGTGGAATTATACGAAGGTACTGATCAATTACCTATTCTTGAGGGTATCGAGTTGGAATTAACAGCTGAAGAGGTTTTTGGTTGGCTGAGTTGGACGTAATCTCACAATCCAAAATCTAAAATGTCTCAGAGGCAAGCTAATGCACATAATTAAAATATTCCCCTCTATGCTATTTGTTTATGGCGATCGCCACTAACCCCCAACTAACTTTAAACGAGTTCCTCAAACTGCCGGAAACTGAACCAGCATCAGATTATATCAACGGAGAAATCATTCAAAAACCAATGCCTGAAGGTGAACATAGTCTACTTCGAGGTAAGTCATTTGAAGTGATTAATAAATTGGCAGAAAGCCAAAAAGTTGCTTTAGCTTTACCAGAACTTCGCTGCACCTTCGGCGGTGCTTCTATCGTCCCTGATGTGTCTGTGTTTCGCTGGGATAGAATTCCGAAAACTCCATCTGGCAGAATTGTTAATCGCTTTGAAATTCATCCCGACTGGGCAATTGAAATTCTTTCCCCAGACCAAAGGTTCACCAAAGTATTGAGTAAATTATTGCATTGTTCGCGCAATGGTACTGAACTCGGCTGGTTAATCAACCCAGAAGACGAAAGTGTGCTGGGGATTTTTCCGGGACAACGGCTGGAATTATACGAAGGTGCTGATAAATTACCCATTCTTGAGGGTATCGAATTAGAACTGACTGTAGAACAAGTTTTTGGCTGGTTGAGTTTGACGTAAAAAAGCCTTCTCGTTTTCCAAAGAAAGTTGCAAAGGATTGTATCTATAGGTTTATTGTAGAAACTAGGCGGTACAGCGCAAATTAGCGTGTACCACAAAAATTTGTATGCCTTAATTGTTATGGAAAATCAACTAGGATTGGTTCTGAAACTGCTTTTACTCTCAGCTTTGTTATCGATATTAATTAAATATGCAGCGCCTAGTTTATCAATTCCGGCAACTGCAACTAATGCGTTGATAATGATTTTATCGCCGATCGCAATTTTGGCGATCGCTCTCCTCTGGCGATTCCAAGCATACAAACAAACTTAACCCAAATCATCTGGGCACAAGTCCTTAAAATCAGCTAACCTAGCTGAATTACCAGAAAATTGCATTTTACCAACCATTGGGAGTCAGCCTGTGAATCTCGGTCAATGGATTGGCTTAATCGCCATACTTCTTTCTTTATACATCCTGTGGCAAATTAAGGAAGTACTTTTGCTGATGTTTGCCGCAGTTGTTTTAGCCACTACCTTAAATCGGCTAGCGAAACGCTTCCAACGTTATGGAATGAAACGTGGATTCGCCGTCCTCCTAGCAGTAGCTATCTTTTTTGCCGGAATTATAGGTTTTTTCTGGCTAATTGTGCCACCCTTTGCCCAGCAGTTTCAAGAACTAACCTATCGGGTTCCCCAAGGATTTGGGCGCTTTAATAGTTGGCTAGATGCCTTAAGAACCCGCATTCCGAATGAATTGGTACCCTACATCCCAGATTTCAACAGCCTCATCCAACAAGCACAACCTATTGTAAATCGAGTATTAGGAAATTCCTTCGCCTTTGTATCTGGCTCTTTAGAAGTTGTCCTCAAAGTTTTACTAGTATTGGTTTTAACAGGAATGTTATTAGCCGATCCAGTGGCTTATCGCAAAGTATTTGTAAGGCTTTTCCCTTCATTTTATCGGCGACGAGTCGAAGGGATTTTAGATCAATGCGAAGTTTCTTTAGAGGGGTGGGTAACAGGCGCTGTGATTGCTATGGGTGTAGTAGGATTGATGAGTGTAATTGGCTTATCCATTTTGGGTGTAAAAGCAGCACTGGCTTTGGGAGTTTTGGCAGGATTTTTGAACTTAATTCCCAACCTCGGACCAACATTGAGTGTTGTACCAGCAATGGCGATCGCTCTTTTAGATGAACCTTGGAAAGCGATCGCTGTTTTGATTCTTTACTTTATTATTCAGCAAACTGAAAGTAATTTCATCACGCCTGTTGTCATGGCGCATCAAGTCTCGTTACTACCAGCTATAACTTTAATTTCCCAGTTATTTTTCGTAACTTTCTTTGGGTTTTTAGGATTATTTCTGGCATTACCCTTAACCGTTGTCGCTAAAATTTGGATGCAAGAAGTTTTGATTAAAGATGTTTTAGATGAATGGGGAAATCATCATCCCAAAGAAACTGAGTTTGTCATAGTTTCTGAATCTGCCAGAGTAAATAATAATTGGACATCAGAAAACCCAGACCGACCAATTGATGATGCTTTACCCAAAGACGATTAATGGGGATTGGGGATTGGTAGCTTCTTTCTCATGCCCGATACCCAAAAACTCCATCCAGAAGAGGATGGAGTTTTTCATTAGGTTTTTTTCGGGAGCATCCCAATGCAAGCTTAAATCTTTTCCCTCACCCCCAGCCCCTCTCCCAAACATGGGAGAGGGGAGACATAACTCTATTTCCCCTTCTCCCAAACATGGGAGAAGGGGTTAGGGGATGAGGGCTATCAAGGTTTTTGCACTTTTGGGATGCTCCCTTTTTTTCTAATTAGTTACGTCTTTATTTGACTCATTAGATGGAGCCGATTCTTTCTTTTCTGATTGTGTATCACTCCCTTGTTGCACTTGGTTCAGATGAATATTATTCACTTGAACAATAAAGTATTCTAAAGCCTGACTTGCTTTTTGTTGCTGTTGAATTTCATCAGAAACATCATAGCAACGATAAGGCTGAGTCACTCCCAATATAAATTTCTCTTGTTCAGCTTCTAATAATTCAACGGCTGTATTAGCAGCAATAGAGTTCTTTTGAAAAGGAAAAGAAGTAACTATACTGGCGATTATAGAAGCCAGAGCAGGGCAGAGAACAGGTAGCCACTTCAGCCAAGCTTGTCCTGCTTCTAATTTGTCTACCAAAACTAGAATTGGTGTGACTCCTGATAAAACAACTGTTAATAGCTGCAAGCTATAATAAAGGTTTCTTGATACACTCCTAATACTTTTATAATCCTCAATCAAGTCTTGGCAGTACTGTAAAGCCTTTCCTCTAGCCAAAGTCAGAGTATTTTTATCCCAAGAATTATTATTAGTTAATAGGTAAGTATAGAGTTCAGCTTTTTTGGTAATATCCGACTTATCAGCCGCCTTCTTCGATTCCTGAATAAATTGTCTATTGATTAATAACAAAAAGAACAAAATAGTTAGAGATATCGTCCCATAAATTACAACTGTTTTATCAGTTGAAAAAAAAATAATAAACAGAGCAGAAGAGAACAAAGCTGCAAGTAATAAATACTCAACTACCTTCAAGGAAAATAACTTTTTTTCTCCTGAGGGAGAAGACAGACTTTCAAGTTGCTCAGATATTTTAATTTGCTTTTTCTGCTCAAGATGAGTTAATTCGGAAGTAGTCATTGTCTCTTACTCAATTAATTAACAGTTGAAGAAGAATTCAGAAATATTTATTTGAGTTGATGGAAAATCATTTAAGTATCCTAAAGATACATATATTTGATTGATAATGCAAGACCTTTTTGTAAGTAATTTTACGATATTTTATAAGATAATTTAGATACATATAGAGTTGTCGCTGCAAAAAGTATTTGAATTTTTTTGAGGATTTTCACCCTATCTATGGTGCTATTGATGTAGCCTATAGAATTCTTACCTACAAAAAAAACCACCTACATGGGTTTCAAATGTCTATCCAATAATTGTTATGCTCTTGTGAGCCTAAGGGACTTCCAGAAAATAAATTATCCCATTTTCATAGTGGCAGATTCTTTCTCCTCTGCTTCCTCTGCTTCCTCTACCTCCTCTGCATACACAATGATGGAATATTTTTTTATTGGAAATCCCTAATGCTTGCGATCGCCATTTGGGAATTTGTCAGTCAAATTAAGACACTCTCAGAGCAGAATAGATGGGGATAGAAGAGAAACTCCATACATAAGTGTATTGGACTATCGAATCGTATGAATTAAGACAAAAAAGGCGTTAGCACTGATAAGATGCGAACAATTGCAGAAATTAACGACAAAATTAGCAGCCAACGTGCAGTGGTGCTGACAGTAGAAGAATTAAAAGCACGAGTTATAGAAATCGGTGTTGCTAAAGTTGCTAAAGAAGTTGATGTAATTACCACTGGCACCTTTGAGCCGATGGAATCAAGTGGTGCAATCATCAATCTTGGACACACCGATCCGCCCATCAAAATTCGCCGTTGCTGGCTAGATGGGGTTCCCGCATACTCTGGTTTTGGGGCAGTAGATTTATATTTGGGTGCCAGTTGTGCTGTAGAAGCAATGGACGGAGAAGAACTCCGAGAACGTGGTGGCGGTCATGTCATCGAGGATTTGATCGCTGGTAAATCTATACATGTGAGAGCGCAAGGACAAGTAACAGATTGTTACCCCAGAGCGACGTTTGAAACTACAATTACCAGCGAAACGATTAATCAGTTTTATTTATTTAATCCGCGTAATCTTTATCAAAATTTTATTGTTGGTGTGAATGGTGGCGATCGCCCTCTCTTTACTTATCTTGGGCCATTACAACCGCGCTTGGGGAATGCTGTCTACTCTAATCCCGGTGCTATTTCCCCGTTAATTAACGACCCAGATTTGCAACTTATTGGTATAGGTACAAGAATTTTTTTAGGCGGTGGTGTTGGTTATGTCGCCTGGGAAGGCACTCAGCACTTTCCCCTACAAAAGCGTCTCGCTAATCGCACGCCCATTGGCCCTTCGGCTACCTTAGCTTTAATTGGCGATGCCAAACAAATGGATGCTCATTGGGTGCGGGGTTGTTACTTCAAAAGCTACGGACCTTCATTGATGTTAGGCGTTGGCATACCACTCCCTGTATTAAACGAACAAGTAGTTGAACACTGTGCCATACAAGATCAAGACTTAGTAGCCCCAATCGTAGACTTTTCTATTCCTCGCCGTGTTCGTCCTACCTTTGGCTTAGTAAGCTATGCTCAACTCAAATCTGGGCGGATCGTCATTGAGGGCAAAGCAGTACGCTCTGCCCCATTAGCGAGTTTGTTTTTTTCTAGGCAAGTCGCCCTAGAGTTAAAACAGTGGATTGAAGCAGGTAAGTTCACCCTTACAGAACCGGTTTCTCCGATTCCGATGGAGCGTTCCTTTTTACCCCAAGACCGTTGGACGGATTTTTGACCTGGGGAATGGGGATTGGGGACTGGGAAAAATTAGTTGAAACTGATATTTAATCTAATTCCCAATACCTAATCCCCAATACCTAATCCCCCATTCCCTACTCTTCAGTCGGTTTCGGTCGCTTGATCGGTTTAGGAGCAGGTGTTTTAGGTATAGGTTTTGACACTACAGAAGTGTCGCCACCTGCGCCTGTTTTCTTGATGGGACGAGGGGTTTCCCCACTGCGTCTGGGGGGGAATGGTTTTCTACCACCAGCACCACCAGGACCGCCAGCACGAGGACCACCTTTGAATGGTGGTCTGCGCTTTTTGGGCAAGTCAGCGATCGCCTCGGCTTTTTCTACGACTAAAACATCAGCTTCTCGCTTAGCTTGGAAGTCCCAGAATTTTCCTACTGCTTTGGTGGTCAGCACACCCCTCAATTTCAACTTAAAATATTTGGGTTTGTCAGTTGGTTTGCGTGGAGCTTGCCTAATTTTGACTACCAAGCTCTTAGCATCAAAAGACTGATATACCACCTCACCACGAACAGAAAAACCACCATCTACAACTTCTGATGAGGGTATTACGGCAATTGTATTGAGTTCAGAGTTTTCGGATAAGCCATCATCGGGCGTTTCTAACTCTTGTGGCTCGGAATCTGGCTCATCTTCATCTGTTAAGTTTTTAGCCAGATTTTCTGGCTCCCAAACTCCAACTATTTGGATGTGCAAAGTATCGTTTTCTTGCCTTGTACGTGGATATACCACCCACAAATGTTCTTTTTCTAAGTCTAAGTGATTCTTGACTAAACTCATAATCCGCCCTAGAAGGACGGCATTTAGCTCTACACCATCCGTAGTGAGGAGCGTACCTTGAGTAAATTGTTCGCTGCTAGCATGATAGCGACCCCGGACTAACCCGATCGCTCGATATTGCATCGGCTCACTGGGAGGCGGAATCGGTTGCTGTCGATTGACTAAGTTCCCATTTGAGTCGGTCTCAATGGGATTAACAGACGAATTTTCAACTTTAGAGGGCTGGACTGCTACTGTATTAACATTAGCGGCTGCCTCTATTTTATTTGGGCCTTGATTAGAGGCAGAAGAATTGGAAGATTCAGGCAACGGCATCAGGTCGGAATTCATAAAAACTCCTTGCGGCGGAGACACATCCCATTGTGGGATTTTACAAAGGCAGCTGGAAAGAGCATTTGTGTGGTTGATGAAAGTATATTTACTTTTCACAAAGTCACACTAGAGTACTCTAAACAATACTAAAGGCGCTAAATTTAGTGTGTAAACACTAAAAGTCTAATCTAGCGCCCACACACTAGTTTCGGAAGCATATCATAGCGACAATTTTGACGGCTCCTCCTAAAGTCATCACTTACTTTAGCAGTGTGGATAGTTAATTGTTATAAAATTCACAGACAATAAGCGGTATTCCGCAAAGTTTTGGAAATTTTTAACTTTACAAAACTTTGACCAGAATGTCTATTTTCAAGAAGTGGATAGCCCAAAGAGTGCTGAGTTAAAAAACCGCCCATAAGAATCGGGGCAAATACCTGCGTACATCAGTACGAAATAGTTTCCCTTACTCAGCACTCAGCACTAATTCAGGTAAATCATAATGTCATTAGAGTTTAGGAGAAAGACAAAACTGTGTCTCAACCGCGCAATCGCTGGATAGTTCAAGTTATCTTGGTGGTGGCAATTCTTGCTTTTGTAGGTGTTTCAGTGATTCCTCTGTTTGGAGCATTTAATAATACGCCATCCTCAAGCCAGAATACCGCAAGCACCAGAGGTACTTTGACTTCCTCTGACGAAAAATCAAAACTAGAAGACCAAGTACGGGGATATGAACTGGTTTTGCAAAGGGAACCAGAAAATCAGACTGCGCTCAAAGCCTTAATAGACTTGCGGCTACAACTACTCAGTCAAAAAGAAAAAGGTGAGGATAAAGCATCTGATATTCAAGCAGTGATTGAATCTCTAGAAAAGCTAGCTAAACTCAATCCCGAAGATTCCAGGTATACGGTGCTACTGGCTCAAGTCAAACAGCAAAGAGGCGATCGCGAAGGAGCCGCCCAAGCTTATCGCTCGGTTTTGAATACTAAACCTGGTGATTTGAAGGCTTTGCAAGGAATGGTGGCTCTGTTGATGAGTCAGCAACGCCCCGAAGCAGCCATTGGTTTGCTGCAAGAAACCCTCACTAACGCCGCCCAAGCAAATACAATTCAGCCTGGAAGCGTTGATACAGTAGCCGTGGAAGTGCTATTAGGTTCTATTCACGCTTCCCAGAAACGCTACGCTCAAGCTGCCTCTGTATACGATCGGGCAATTAAGAAAGATCCCAAGGATTTTCGCCCCGTTGTCGCCAAAGCCATGCTCCTGAAACAACAGGGCAAAAACGCAGATGCAAAACCTTTATTTGAGAGTGCCGCAGCTTTAGCACCCGCTCAATACAGAGACGAAATTAAAAAAGCCGCAACTGCATCTCCCATTCCTAATCCTGCTGTATCTCCCCCACCTTCAGCGGAAAGTAAACCTAAGTAATGGGCATTGGGCGTTAGGAGTGCTGAGTTAAGAGTTAAGAGTTAGGAGTTTTGTTTATTTCCTTGTCTCCCCCATCTCCCTCATCTCCCTCATCTCCTCATCCCCTCCGCCCCTCACGCTCCTTCAATGGCAGCAACGACACCAAAAACCAAAAACAGGCATCCGCCAATCAAGGTGAGTTGACGCTCAGAAATGCGACCGGCGATCATTTTGCCACCGATAACAGCGATCGCAGCACAAATGGCGTGTCCTAAAATGGCACCTATACTGACTCCAATTGGGTTATTACCTGCGGCTAAGGCAATGGTGGCAATTTGGGTGCGATCGCCCCACTCTGCCATAAATGTCAAGACAAAGGCTTCAATTAAAATAGAAGAGGAAGTTTTTTGCTTTGGTAGCTGCAAATCTGCCTGTTTTACCGCGGCTTCTGCCTCTTCTACAACTTCTTTATCACAAGCAGCAGCCGACATCTTACTAGCGTCGTACAGCAACTTGAGACCAAAGGCGATAAATAAAGCTATTTCCGCATAATGAATATAAAACTTTGGCAACAAAGATACTGCTTGGCCAAATAGTACGGAAAGAATTGTCATTGCTGCTAAAGCAGCTGTCACGCCTACAAATACAAGGCGGCGGGGATGGTGCATTGCCAAAATCACAGCAATAAAAAATGTTTTATCGCCTAGTTCTGAAACTGTAATTAATAATAAACCTGCGGTAAAAGCTGTTAACACTCTCTCAAGCTCCTGAAGAATCGTTTACCGATGTGAAGCTTGATGAGAACCAAAAAGACCTCACCAAGTTTACACTTTTCGGTGTGAACTTAGTGAAGGTCTCGCTTTCAAATACTTTATTATTTGCCACCTGAACCAGGCTCATCGCCAGTATGTTGATTCAGATGTACTGGCTTTTAATTTTTAGCCAGCAGCTACTCCCCTTCTACGCGAATCAATTATACATTTCTGCTGAGTAGAAGTCAATGAAAGTAACTATCTAGTCGCGTTAGGCGATCGCAGTTATATCTGCACTACTAAGCAATGGCTGATTCGATAATTGTGCTATTTGAACTTGTGCTGCACCACCAACTCCATCTCGATCGAAGAATAGGTTACCAGTAGTTTGATCGTAGATAAAGCGATCGCTTGCAGTTGTGGCACTAGTTCCAAGTTGGAATAAACTCGAATCAAGTATCGTATCCTGAGATTGGCTAAGTCCAAATTCTGCCTTGGAAACCAAGATAGTATCATTGCCAACAGTAAAATCAGTAATGATATCATAGCCTCCAGTGCTGGTATTAGTCAGGTTAAAGCTATGTGGACTAGTTCCACCGGTAGATACATCGTTAGTTACACCACTGAACAATGTCTCATTACCTGAACTACCATCTAATTCATTTGTAGTGATGCCGTCGCTATTAACGACGCTAGTATCATTGGTATTAACCACTGTCAGGGTAAAAACATCGCTGGTAGTTGTCGTTCCATCACTAGCGATAACTTTGATATTGAGGCTACCAACATTATCATTTGTGGGAGTACCGCTGAAAGTCGTGCCGTTCAAAGTTAACCAACTGGGGATTAGGTAATCATTTTCCAGGGTGGCGCTATAGGTGAGGTTATCTCCGGCATCGGCATCTACGAAGGTATTTACTGGTAGAGTGAAGTTAAAGGTGCTGTCTTGTGTTGCTATTTGATCGGCAATGGGATTTTCCAGTGTTGGCGCATCATTAATATTGTTGACTGCAATGGCGATCGCTTTCTCGTAGAATAAGCCACCCCGATCTGTGGTGCGTAAACGGATGTTGTAGATATTCTTGGTTTCGTAATCGGGTGAGACATTAACGTGTAACTCATTACCTACAATCGTGAAG
This sequence comes from Nostoc sp. C117, assembly GCF_043099735.1. NCBI lineage: Bacteria > Bacillati > Cyanobacteriota > Cyanophyceae > Nostocales > Nostocaceae > Nostoc > Nostoc sp. C117. Next base: position 5,562,074 of record NZ_CP170991.1, on the reverse strand, counting down.
CCGCTGTTATCAGTGCTGTCTGTACCTGAAACTAAGGTATAGGTGTGGGTATCTTCTGTATCAGCGTCAGTTGTGCTAAAGTTGCCAATTATTGTGTTGCTAGGAACATTCTCGTTAACAGTGGTGGTACTCAGACTCAGGTCAGTGGGAGTACTGTTCAGGTCAAGGTTAAAAAGTTCTTGTCCAGTGTTGCCGTTGTCAGCAAAAAAGTAGAGTTTGTCATTGACGTAAGTTAGGTTGTTAGCGTATGAGCTACCCATACCAGAGAAGATATCTTGGACGCGGACAGTACCAGCCTCAGTGCCATCACTCTTCCACAGTTCATTGCCCCCATCGCTGTCGGTGGCAGTAAAATATAGGATGCCATTGACATTGGTCAGATTTTGCGAGTTAGAACTACCGATACCAGAAAAGATATCCTTAACGCGGACAGTACCAGTTTCAGTGCCATCACTCTTCCACAGTTCATTGCCCGCACTGCTGTCATAGGCAACGAAGTACAGCGTGCCGTTGACATTGGTCAGATTTTGCGGGTTAGAACTACCCGTGCCAGAGAAGATATCCTTGACGCGGACAGTACCAGCCTCAGTACCATCACTCTTCCACAGTTCATTGTCTCCAGTACTGTCGGTAGCACTGAAGTATAAAATACCGTTGACATTGGTCAGATTTTGCGGATTAGAACTACCCGTGCCAGCGAAGATATCCTTGACGCGGACAGTACCAGCCTCAGTGCCATCACTCTTCCACAGTTCATTATCTCCAGTACTGTCATAGGCAACAAAGTATAGCGTACCGTTGACATTGGTCAGTTTTTGTGGATAAGAGCTACCTATGCCAGAAACTATATCTTTAACGCGGACAGTACCAATTTCGGTGCCATCACTCTTCCACAGTTCCCGACCCCCAGTACTATCAATGGCACTGAAGTACAGAGTGCCATTGACATTTGTCAGATTTTGCGGGCTAGAGCTACCTGTGCCAGAGACAATATCCTTAATGCGGATAGTACCAGCCTCAGTACCATCAGTCTTCCACAGTTCACGACCCCCAATGCTATCCGTGGCAACGAAGTACAGCATACCGTTAATATTTGTCAGAAAGTTCGGGTCAGAGCTACCTGTGCCAGAAACTATATCTTTAACGCGGACAGTACCAATTTCAGTGCCATCACTCTTCCACAGTTCATTCCCTCCACTGCTGTCATAGGCAACGAAGTACAGCGTGTCGTTGACATTGGTCAGATTTTGCGGGTTAGAGCTACCGATACTAGGGAAGATATCCTTGACGCGGACAGTACCAGCCTCATTGCCATCACTCTTCCACAGTTCCGAGCCACTACTGTTGTCAGTGGCTCGGAAGTATAGTGTGCCATTGACATTGGTCAGAAAAGATGGTTGAGAGGAGATTGTTGCAGTATTAATATCCTTGACGCGGACAGTACCAATTTCGGTGCCATCACTCTTCCACAGTTCCGAGCCACTGCTGTTGTCAGTTGCTCTGAAGTATAGCGCACCGTTAACATTGGTCAGATTTTGCGGGTTAGAGCTACCTTTGCCAGAGAAGATATCCTGAACCCGGACAGTACCAGCCTCAGTACCATCACTCTTCCAAAGTTCAGTACCACCACTGCTGTCGGTGGCACTGAAGTACAGAGTGCCATTGACATTAGTCAGAGAGTTTGGGTAAGAACTACCCGTGCCAGAAAAGATATCCTTGACACGGACAGTACCAGCCTCAGTGCCATCACTCTTCCACAATTCATAACCACCACTGTTATCGGTGGCACTGAAGTAGAGTGTGCCGTTGACATTGGTTAGATTTTGCGGGTAAGAGCTACCTATAGAGAAGATATTCTTGACGCGGACAGTACCAGCCTCAGTGCCATCACTCTTCCACAGTTCATTAGCTCCACTGCTGTCAGTGGCACTGAAGTACAGCGTGCCGTTGACATTTGTGAGATTTTGCGGGTTAGAACTACCTGTGCCAGAGAAGATATCTTTGATGCAGACAGTACCAGCCTCAGTGCCATCACTCTTCCACAGTTCATAGCCGCCACTACTATCATAGGCAACGAAGTACAGGATGCCGTTGACATTTGTCAGATTTTGCGGGTTAGAGCTACCCGTACCAGAGAAGATATCCTTAACGCGGACAGTACCAGCCTCAGTGCCATCACTCTTCCACAATTCATAACCACCACTGCTGTCATAGGCAACGAAGTATAGTGTGCCGTTGACATTGGTCAGAGACTTTGGGTTAGAGCTACCCATACCAGAGACGATATCTTGAACACGAATAGTACCAGCCTCAGTGCCATCACTCTTCCAGAGTTCCCGACCCCCACTGCTGTCGCTGGCAACGAAGTACAGTGTGTCGTTAACATTTGTCAGGTTTTGCGGATTAGAGCTACCTGTACCAGAGAAGATATCTTTGACACGAACAGTACCACCTTCAGTACCATCACTCTTCCAGAGTTCATTGCCCCCATTAATGTCGGTGGCACTGAAGTAGAGCGTGCCGTTGATATTTGTCAGGTTTTGCGGGTTAGAGCTACCCGTACCAGAGAAGATATCTTGAACACGAATAGTACCACCTTCAGTACCATCACTCTTCCAGAGTTCATTGCCCCCACTACTGTCGGTGGCACTGAAGTACAGCGTGCCGTTGATATTGGTCAGATTTTGCGGGTTAGAGGAAACTCCATTGGTATTTATATCTTTTATGAGATTAATCGATGCTTCTTCTACTGGCATAACTGTTTTTCCTTAAACCTTGAGATACAGAATCACAAGCAAAATCAGGCGATCGCTATTTTTGTTGCATGATTAAAGATGCGCTTTCTTGCTTGCAAAGATGCGATCGCTGAATTTCCTAGCTTCGCTTTTTGAAAATTAAACAGCCTCAGTAAAGATGTTGAATTTTGTCAAGAAATAATTCAGCTCTCAGCAATCAGAATTCAGAAGAAGGTTAAGGAACTGGCGAATCAATCAAGGGGTTTAAGACACCACTAAATTTTCAATTTAGTTTCCTTTAATGGCAAGTCTGAATCTGCCACTAAATTGATTCTGAATTTTTTATTCAACTTTCTTTATAAAGCTGATTTAGTTTAATCTACTAGCACCATAATATAGCCAAATATCGAGATGGTGATAGTATAATTTTATTAAATTAGGAATCCGGTTTGATTCCTGAATTTACTTTTGTGATGCCCGCAGTGCAAGCGTGACAGCAAGGAAACAGGGTTGGGTAAATAGGGAATAGAAGCTAATAAATTTCTCAAAGTCCTCCTTATTGAACGAGAATTTAGGAGGAACTACAGTTTTGGAGACATTAGTTAACAATTTTAAAGTGTTCTCTAAAACACTACATAGAACAAGGAAAAATTAACATTATCATCATTAGTAATTAGGCTATAGATGAATAAATTTTTTTCCCATCAGGACTTATTATACTATCTTCTCTGCCTTTCCTAAGGATTATGTCAGAGTTTATAGTTTCTAGGAAAAAGTAGAAGTGAAATATAGTTATCAATAAAGTCAGAGGTGACTTAAATAATCACCTCAATCATTGGTTCCCTGCACATAATGTTGATTGAAAAAAGTGGATCGATTGATCGATCAATTATGCACAAGGGTAACGCCAAATCCTATGCCATCATGCCAGTCCAACCAACTTGGCACTTAGTTCCCACAGGCGATCGCCTTTTTCATCATCGCGGGCTTGAGGAGAAACCTTTTGCACAAAGGATTTGCCATCTTTCTTCTGACGATTTCCCCAACTCCAATAGACACCAGATTGATTGTATTCAGGATCGGCAACAACGGCTGCAACTCGTTCTCCCGCCAATTCCTGAGATACATATCCTCCAGTGATGTACTTCTGGAATAATGGGAAAAGTTTCTGAAACAGGGGATAGTGGTTTCGGAATAGTGGCGTTTCTGCAACACATCCCGGATAGAGAGAACTGAAAATAATACCGGTTGATTCGTGATAAAGTCGATGCAATTCCCGCATGGTCAACACATTGCATACTTTGCTGTCTTTGTAGGCTTTCACGGGTTCAAATTTCTTGCCGTCAATCATCGAAATTGGCTCTTTAAATCCGGCTGCAAAGCCCTCTAAATCGCCTAAGTCTGGACGCGGAGGAATTTTCCCACCCAGCTCGTCTGGATTATGGGTGACAGTTCCTAAAATCACCAGCCTTGGCTCTGAAGATGCCTTCTTCAGATCCTCAAGCATCAGGTTGCACAAAAGAAAATGTCCCAGGTGATTTGTCGCAACACTTAACTCAAATCCTTCTGGGCTTCGCAGTGGCTCTTTTAACAAAGGCATATAAATTGCGGCGTTGCACACCAAAGCGTCTAGGGAGTTGCCACTAGCCCGGAAGTTATTCACAAACTGTCGAACGCTTTCCAATGAGCCAAGATCGATATGCATGATCGTGTAGCTCCCCTGGTGGGGAATTCCCACAGATTGGGCTGCAAGTTGAGCCTTCGCTATATCTCTACAGGCCATCACAACGTACCACCCCCTTTCAACAAGAGCTTTGGCAGCATACAAACCCACCCCTGAAGAGGCACCTGTGATTACAACTGTTGACTTCCTATCTTGCGCCATTGTATTGAAACTCTGTTAATCGCCTTTTACTATCTCCAGGATTTTACATCAATGCCTAGCGATCTAGCTTAGCTCCCGGAAAATCAGAAAAAGCTTTATCAAAATATTTTGCTAACTGAATATCTCGATCGGAGATTTGATGGCCAATATCCCAAGTTGTTAGATAGACTCTAACTGTTCGCCAAACATTTTCCCAGCGAGGATGGTGCAGTGCAATGTCACAGCCAGGTGCAACCTGATTCATCAATTCGATGGCATAGCGGAAAGTTTTGAAGTTGTAGGCGAAAAATTTCAACACGCACTTTAGTTGAGTCTTCAGACAACGGACTAACTACTTTTTTCCACTTTGATAAGTTACTACTGAGTGCAATCTGAAGTTTCTCGTCACTAATGGGCTCTGGTTTTTCTGGATGAGGAGTTGGGTAGATTCCCCAAAGATTCTTACTTGTAAGTGAACGTTCACTCTTTTTATAACAAAAACAATGCAGTTGAATCGAAGTAATTTCTTCAGATTTTTGCTCCAGTCAGAGCCAGGAAAACCAGCAATATCGAACGGTTTACGAGCTGCGTTAGCGTTGGGGGTTCCCATGCTAATTGGGCAACTCATCAACCAAAGAGAAAGCGGACTATTGGTTGGTTTAATGGCTCACTTTGTCAACTTAGCCAATGTTGGTGGCCCTTACCAGATCAAAGCGAAGACGATGGCACAGGCTACTTTGGGAATAGCTGCTTCAGTATTTGTGGGTACTCTAGTTGCTCAAGTTCCATTACTAGCTGTAATGCTGACACTTCTCTGGGGACTTGCTTCCGGTTTTGCCTCACTGTACGGTAATGCTGGTGCCAATGTCGGACTAGTGGTAGGGATATCATTTATTACCACGATCGCCCAGCCAGGAAACTTGGAAGTTGCACTTATGCGATCGCTGCTATGCTTAATTGCAGGTGGATGGGCGATGCTACTCTCCTTAGTAATGTGGCCTTTTAGACCTTACGATCCAATCCGGCTAGCTTTGGCTGAGTGCTTCTGTGAGATCGCCAACTACATTCAGGCATTTGTAGGTAAAGTAGCAACAGCTGAAAATATTCTCGAAATTAGAAAAGCATTAGAAACAGCACGCACTGCTTTAGGTACATTACGGATTGGACAGTCGTCTCGGAGTTGGATAAATGAGCCATTTTTACTGCTTATTCAGGATGGCGATCGCTTGCTTGGTTTAGTTATTGCCTTAACAGAATTACTAGAAACTCAGTTCCAACAACAGCAATATCATACAGTCCAGCAATTAGTAGACGATGCACTCGCAGAAATATCAGTCATTCTTCAAGCCATAGCCAAAGTCATATCTCGTAAACCTGCTAGCGTTGACTTGGGAAATCTCAAGCGCATCTCTGAAGCACTGAAAGAACAAGAAAGTCTGCAAAGAAAAGCAATTGCTGGGAGTGAAACCGACTACACAACCCTCGTTGCTTTCACTAACCTGGTGCTGACGCTCAAAAAGCTGATTGAGCAATTGCAATACACAGCTCAGACAGCTAAATCTCTGGCAGATCGCAGCAAAATGAGTCAACGAGATATAGATAGACTTCTTTTATTTGAAGAAGAACAGCGATCGCTCTTAAGTTTACTCAAAGAAAACCTCACCTTAGACTCAGCAATCTTTCGCCATGCTCTCCGCATTGGTGTGAGTCTAACTGTAGGCGTGATATTATACAGCGTTACAAATTTACCAATGGGCTATTGGGTAACACTGACAATTATGTTAGTCCTGAAACCAAACTTGGGTGCAACTTTCAAACGGTTTTTCCAACGAGTTGGCGGGACGATTTTGGGAGCTGTCTTAGCTGCTGTTATACTTGCAACTATCGCAAGTAAGCCTGTATTAGACATCATCATTCTGCTGACAGTATTTTTTGGTGTTTCCCTGATCGGTTTCAACTATGGTTATTCAGTAGTTTTCTTCTCAATATTTGTCTTACTGATTATCGATATTGGTCATCCTATTAGTTGGCAATTTGCTGGCTTTCGGGTGTTGAATACATTAATTGGGGCGGGACTAGCTTTTGCGAGTCATTACTTTTTATGGCCAAACTGGGAACACGATCGCTTACCCAGTCAACTCGCCACAGCGCTACGAGAATGTCACAAATACTTTCAGGATGTGATGGCTGTTTACCAGGGTACAAAGGAGCGTGATTCTAGCATTATCAGTCAACGGCGACAAACTGGACTAGCAATTGGCAATGCCCAAGCCTCCTTCCAAGGATTGCTGCGCGAACCCCAAATGCATCAAGAATTAGTAGAACCAGTAATGACGCTGCTGCTGTACATGGGACGTTTTACTAACGCTGTGACAGTTTTGGCAGTACATCTCGAACATTTCCGAGCAACAGTACCACTCCCGGAATTAGAAACCTTTGTCCGCCAAATTTCGCTAGCGTTAGAGCAGTTAGCTGATTCAGTACAGCAGGAAATTCCCCCACCGCCTTTACCTGACTTGGAAGAAACATTGCAAAAAATCCAGCCGCACCTGCAAGCACTGCGTACAGCCCGGATAGAAGAGTTAGCTGTGAATCAAGGACATACACCGATTCGTCAGGCAGTCATTGATTACAGCATATTAGATTTGGAGATCGATCAAATCGTTCGGCGGTTAACTGCCATGTACTCAGCAATGATACGGGTAAATAAATAGTCTGTAACGCATCAAGCGATGGAATTAAGCTACCATATTCAACGGCTGTGTAGCACATTTCTCTTGGTTATGTGCAATTTTTTTACCCAACAGTAAGTAAAAGAATATACTAGAGACGCGATAAATCGCTGTCTCTACAGGGAATTTATCCATCAATTCTTGACGGACTAATAGAAAGATTTTTAGCTTTGGCTAGTATTTCCTCTCTTTCGGCTCAAACATAGTAATCGCCACTGGGCGATATTGAGTGTCAATTCCCGCTGGTGAATAGTAAGCCATTGTGTGCTTGAGAAAGTTAGCATCATCGCGCTGGGGATAATCTTCGCGGAAGTGTGCGCCCCGACTTTCTTGACGATTTAGGGCTGATGCCAAAATTGTCTGCCCCACTACCATCAAACTTCGCAGTTCCAGAGCCTCCACGAGTTCGGTATTCCAGCAAGTACCTTTATCATCTAAATAAATTTGCGGATATTGCTGTTGGATTTCTGCTAATTTTTGTAACCCTTCACTCATTAATGCCTCAGTGCGGAAAACGCCACAGTAATCAGTCATACAATCCTGGAAGGCTTGCCGGACTTGGTTAATGCGATACTCTCCTGGTTGTTCTAGTAAAGCTTGAATTTCTTGCTGGGCTTCTTTTAGGTAGCGTTGTTCATCCACAGAGGGGAACTTACGTTTTTGCACAAATTGGGCGATCGCCGCCCCAGTTCGTTTACCATAAACTACACACTCTAACAGTGAATTACTCCCCAACCGATTCGCCCCATGTACGGAAACACAAGCTGTTTCCCCAGCCGCAAAGAAAGCTTCAACTAAACCATCGCCACTACTGCGGACTTGACCATCGGTGTTCACTGGGATACCACCCATACAATAATGAATTGTTGGGCGGACTGGCATCGGTTGAGTTACAGCGTCAATACCTACTAGGCGATGGGCTTCTTCCCAGCAGAAGGGAACGCGACTCATAATTTTTTCTTTGCCCATGTGTCGCAAATCGAGATAGACAAAAGGACCTCCGGCACTACCATCGGCATGAATACCACGACCGGCACGAATTTCGTAAGCGATCGCTCTTGAGGTAATATCACGAGGAGCCAATTCCATCCGACTAGGTGCATAGTTGGTCATAAAGCGATCGCCCTCGGAATTAATCAGATAAGCCCCTTCACCGCGCACTGCTTCCGAAATCAGCACCCCTACCGGATACAAACCAGTGGGGTGGAATTGGACAAATTCCATATCTTCTAGAGGCAAACCGGCGATCGCCGTCATAGCCAAACCATCACCCGAAGAAGCGTAATCATTGGAAGTGGTATTATAAACGCGACCATAGCCACCCGTGGCAAACATTACCGCCTTAGCCCGCACCACCTCAATATGTCCATCTAACAAATGAAACATCACCACACCCTTAGCCTCATTTTCTGACAAAATGAGACGCATCACATACCACTCTTCATATACTTGCACTCCATAACGCCGTAGGTTGTTAACCAACTCGTGCAAAATTGCATGACCTGTCTTGTCTGCGGCGTAGCAAGTGCGGTTATGAGAATGTCCGCCGAAAGCCCGTTGAGCAATGCGCCCATCCGCTAAACGAGAAAATAAAACGCCCATATGTTCTAAGTCAATTACCACGCCAGGCGCTTCCTGAGTGAGAATGGCCACAGCGTCTTGGTCTGCTAAATAATCAGAACCCTTGACAGTATCAAAAGCATGTGCTTCCCAGCTATCTTCCGAATCAACATTTTTCAGCGACGCAGCCATACCACCTTGAGCCGCCACCGAGTGCGATCGAATTGGGTGGGTTTTGGCAACCACAGCAACATTTAAACTGGGATCGGTGCGGGCAATTTCCACAGCAGCGCGACATCCCGCCAATCCACCACCAACAATAATCACATCGTGTTCCAGCATAATTAGCCCTCGACTGCAAACCACTGCTGTTCTATTGTAGAGATGCGATTAATCAGGTAGTTATAATAACTGCGATCGCATCTCTACAAAAAAATCCCTGCCTATAGACAGGGATATGATTACAAATTTTGCAGTTAGGAATGAAAAGTTAGGGGCAGATGGAGTGACTCATAACTCATAAGTCTGCCAATCTTAAATTTTAGATTGAAGGAAAAATCTAAAATCCAAAATTGAATGACTCCTAACTATTTAGCTAGCGACTTGTACAGGTTGTTGCTGAGACACATTACCTGGGATAGGTTCCGTTTTAGTTCCCGCTCCTACAGGAATTAATTCAATATGATTTAACAATGTAGTCACAAACGCAAACAGTAAAAAAGGCAGCGATAGCAGAACGACGAGACCTACTGTTGCTAAAGCATATACTGGTTTCTTGGCACCCATTAGCGCCAACGCTGATGCCAAACTTATGGTAATTGTAATTAACCAAACAATTATTTGACCGTATATATCACCGAAGGTCAGGGTACAGACATAGCGATAGCTTTGAATATTATTTCCGCTCATCATATTTGCCTCAAGTCTCTCCTATAGGTTCTACCTTAGAGCTATGTTTGTCTTGTAGACAATTTCTAAATATTTTTGCAAGCTTCGTAACATAACTTCATATTTAGATTTTTTTGTTACATAAGGAAAATTCTCAGATTAAATCAATGAAAAATCAACAGTTATTAACGTCTTAATTAAGGATTTAAATCTTACGCAAGTCAAGTGTAAAAATCATAAAACTGTCTACAGTCAGAAGAATTTTGTCATCTGTCAAATTCAGGGTATTTGACGATATATATTGAATTTTTTGCTACTCAATTTTAAGTAAATAAATCCATAAACCCAGGATGTAAAAACCGATTTTTTGATGTTAAATTTTGAGTATTGCCCGAATTTGTTGACTTAAATCAACAAAAACCTTTATCTTTCGTGGCAATAGTGTTTTAGGAGTGAACGTGAGTACTATTTTTCTTAAAGGTGTTTTTTGGTTACCAGGTATCGCTGCTCTTACAGTCCTGAGTAGCGGCTTATCTGCAATTGCTCAAACAGCCGACATCGGAAACAGTCAGCCAGGAACCGAGTCTTCGGCAACTGTAGCGTCTCCAAATCAGTTAAGTACTAAATTGGAGAATGAAAGCCAAAATTTCTCTACGGAAACAACTGAGCCATCTACAGAAACTAATGTAACTAAAATACAGCAGTTACCCAACACTGCGACACAGGAAAACGCCAGTCTAACCCTCACACCCATTCCAGGGACAGTGGCAACTTCCTCTGCAATGCTTAATTCTGAGTCTGGGCAACCAAATTCTCAACCTATTTCTCAACCATCTGCTCCCAAAGTGGCACAATCAGATATTGAACTAGGTACAGCTACCCGTGGCGGTAGTAGCTATATTGGCGTTGCTGGTAATATTGGTTTGAGTGGTGGAGACTCTGCTTTAGGCGATGGCAACTTCGCAGTCATCAGCAAAGTTGGACTGACAAATTCTATATCGGTGAGGCCATCAGCTGTATTTGGTAACGATACTACAGTTTTAGTTCCCATCACCTACGATTTTTCGTTTAAGTCAGCAGATGCCTTTAGCGAACCCTTAGCCATTGCGCCTTATGTAGGAGTGGGTGCAGCTTACAAAACTGGTGATAATTCCAAATTTGCTTTTTTAGTATCTGGTGGCATTGATGTGCCTCTAAGTTCTCAGTTTACGGCAACAGCTGCTGTGAATGCGGGATTTTTCGATCAAACTGATATAGGTTTGATGTTAGGTGTTGGTTACAACTTCACAGGCTTTTAACAGTTAGGAGTTAGGAGTTATGAGTTTAATTTTAATATTTATAACTCTGAACTCTTAACTCCTAACTTTCTATTTAGGGGTAACTTTGTCAATTACCTTGATTTTGCCATCATCTCCCACTGTCCAGACATCGTAAACACCGACGACATCACCGTTAGCATCAACATCTACGTTGCCACTAGCTCCCTGGTAATTAATGTCTTTACCTTCTTTAAGTAACTTCAGTCCCTCGCAGACATCAGTAACTTCTGTACCAGGACCATCAGCAACTTCACGGATTTTGCTAGCTATACCAACGCCCGTATTTTCTTTAGCAGCTTGCGCCGCCAAAACTAACAAAGCAGCAGCATCCCAAGTTTGGGGGGCAAATTCCCCTGGTGAACCACCTTTTTTCTCTTTCCAGAGCTTTTTGAGAGCATCTAATGCTTTACCATCAGAACCAGGTACTGTACCAATCGTTCCAGATACAATGTATTTACCATCATTGGTTTTGCCAACTTGAGCCGGAAATTCATCTGACTTCATGCCATCTGTCAGCATTACCTGCACCCCTTTACTCACACCTTGCTGATATGCTGACTTGAGCAGTAGGCTACCGGTTTCGACGTAAAAAACTCCCAGAACTCCATCCGGCTTACCAGCAAAAGCAGCAGTGGCTTCAGTTTCAAAAGTAGTTGCTTTAGGGTCGTAGCGGACAGGATTGTTTTTGTTGACTATGGTTCCACCCAATTTTTCAAAAGCTTGGACAAATGCTTTTTCAAAACCCACACCGTAGTCGTTGTTAATCACGATAGTGGATACTCGCTTCAAATTTCTTTTCTTGGCGACTTCGGCTAAAGCTGGTCCTTGGTAGCTATCAGGTGGGACTGTACGCGCCCAAAAGCTTTTGAAGTCACCTTTTTTGGCTTTTTCGGTAAACACAGGGCTGGTGCTACCTGGTGAAATCAGCATAACTTTATTTTGAACAGCAATTGAGACGGCTGCTGTGGAAACACTGCTGGCAAAAGAGCCAACAACCCCTGCAACCTTATCTACAGATGCCAGTTTAGTCATACCGGCAGCACCTGCTTTGGGGTCTGTTTGGTCATCTACAGCAACAAGGGTAACAGGTTGACCATTCACGCCTCCACAGGCATTGACGGTTTCAACTAGTAAGGGAACAGCCGGTGCCATCTGCTGTCCTATGGATGCTAAATCACCTGTTGTTGGCAACAGAGAACCAATTTTCAGTCCGCTAGCTGTAGGATTCTTTCCGCCAGAATCTTGACAAGCACCCAAGATTAAGCCACTTGCTAGAGTAGCTATACTCAAGGTTAAAGCTGGAATAATTCTTTGCATAGGTTACTTTCACTCCTCAAAATACTTAGGAGCCTAAAAGTAGTATTCAAACTAGATTTGCAAATTAGTTTGATTTTCTCAGGACTCCAAAGGATAAATCATATCATCCCTCTGGAGGAGTAAAAGTTATTACTCTTAATATTAGTATTTTTGCCTCACACAGTTATGCTCTGTATGTATCAAAATCTGGAAAACGGAGAGGGAGGGATTCGAACCCTCGGTACGGAGTTGCCTGCCGTACAACAGATTAGCAATCTGCCGCTTTCGACCACTCAGCCACCTCTCCTGGGTCACGAATAAAAATATTAGCAGATTTATTTGGAGAAGTCAATAGTCATTTGTGATTGGGCATTGGGCATTGGTTATTTACAAATGACCAATGACAAATGACTAACTTCCTTAAAGAACTTGCGATCGCATCCAAGCCACTGGCAAAGAACATAACTTTTGCCACTGGGGCACGTAGGCGCGTCGAGTGAAGGCATTATAATCGTTGCGTTCAATTACGGTTAAAATCCCACTGTAATGCATCAGAGCCGCCCACACAGGCCAACGACCATCAGAAGATAGGTAGGAGATTCCTTTTTCTGCTTTGCGATAAAACTGTCTTGCCCGATCGATTTGAAAGCGCATCACCGAACGCCAGCGATCGTCCACTATACCCGCGAATAAGTCTTGCTCGGTATAGTTAAATCTTGCTAAATCTTCTAAAGGAATATAAATTCGCCCACGTCGGGCATCTTCACCGACATCCCGCAAGATATTGGTGAGTTGCTTGGCAATTCCCAAGGCTATTTCTTCATCGGTGGGAATATATAACTGTTGTTCTCCGTTCCACGGTGCTGTATTGTTGCTAGTATCCAACCCCATAACTGCTGTTGACATCAAGCCTACAGTGCCGGCGACACGGTAACAGTAGAGATATAGCTCATCGAAGGTTTCATAGCGACTGCGGTATAAGTCCATACGTTGACCGGCAATCATATCCCGAAAGGGCTGAATGTCCATCGGGAAGCGTTGAACAGTATCTACCAAAGCTACATCGAAATTATCCAATGGGCGTCCAGCAAAAATGGATTCTAGCTGCTTCTCCCATAGATCTAGGGTTTCTGGCGTGGTAATGGCAGATGCAGGACCATCTACCAGTTCATCTAAACGACGGCACCAAGCATAAATTGCCCAAATAGCAGGACGCTTTTCCTTGCTCAGGAGCAAAGTGCTGAGGTAAAAAGTCGTGGAATACTTGGCTATGAGATGACGACAAAGTTCGTAGGACTCGTCCACAGAGACCAGCGTTTTCATGCGCGCTTTGGATTCAGGCAGTTGCAGCATTCGTTGCAGGCGGTCGGGTGAGCGTTTGCAGGTTTGAGGGATTTGCTAGCGGGATGGCCTCAGAAATCGCCTGCGCTGTCAGCTTACCAGAAAGTACGGCACCTTCCATACTGCCTAAGTAGCGTTGCATGGTATAACTTCCGGCAAGATAGAAGTTGGCAATCGGCGTAACTTGTGCTGGACGGTACTGTTGACGACCAGGGGTCGCTTTGTAAACTGAACGCGGCGTTTTCACCACATGAGATTTCAGCAATGTTGCTGGATTGTCTCCCCCAAAGTGATCGGGAAAGAGTTTTTCTAACTCGGCAATTGTTGCAGCCACAATCTCCTCATCGGATTTGGCAATCCAATCTTTTGCCGGTGCTAGAACTAATTCCAGCATTGACCGATCTGGGTTGGCGTATTCACGGCAGGTATTGCTCATATCAGCATAAACGCTGAGGAGGGGCGATCGCGAAAATAGCAAGTGATCGATTTCTGTAAGTTTCCGGTCAAACCACAGATGTAGGTTAATCACAGGGACGCCTTCTAAGCCTTCTAGCTTCTGGAAAAACTCCATTTGCTTCCAAGGTTTAGGCAACATCACCTTCAGAGGGTCAACTGACATGGCAGATACATAAAAATCAGCCGTGAAAATTTCATCTTCTGCCCCATTTAACCCCCGAATCAAGTATCCTTTCACTGTGCCATCGGCATTCAGCAAAATCTCTTTCAACGGGGCATTTAACCGCACTTCTCCGCCTCTTTCTGTGATGTAATCGACCATAGGGCTGCATAGCCGTTCTGTGGGAGAACCATCCAAAAATGCAATCTTGGAGCCATATCGTTCTTGCAGAAAGCGATTGAGTGCAGTTAAGAGAATCGTTGCGGAAACTTCATCGGGATTGATAAAGGTGAGTGCTTTACATGCGGCGATAAAAACGTCACTAGTTACTCGCTCGTCAACACCTTGCCTTTTCAACCACTCTAAGAAGCTGTATTTGTCCATATCTTCAACATACTTTTGACCCCTAACCACTGCTGGTAGTAGGCCAATTGCAAATCGAATTTTCTGCTCCCAAGTCAACATGTCTTTGTTGCGAAGAATTGACGCAATCACGTTGAAAGGTGAGGGAATATCTGGAACATCAAAACGTGAGAGTGTTCCAGGTTTGTCCGGTTGATTGAAAATCAAAGTATGTTCTTTCCACTGGAGTCTATCTTCAATGCCCAACTCCTTAAGCAGTTGGAGCATATTCGGGTATGCCCCAAAGAAGGCGTGTAACCCGGTTTCGTACCAGTCGCCGTCAGAGTCTTTCCACGCCGCAACCAGACCACCCAGTACGTCCCGGCTTTCCAAGACAATGGGAGTGTGACCTGCGTCTGTGAGATATTTCGCGCAGGAAAGTCCTGCTAGACCAGCACCCGCGATCGCTACTCGCATTTAACCCTAATGCCCTTCAATATTTCTTAATGGTTTTGCCGTTCTCATTATACGTTGCAATCCGTTACATTTAGTAGTCGTTGTGCGATCGCTTTCCCCAAAAACTTCTGTAAAAGGGAATTTTGCCTGGCGCACACCTACCAAGATAACCCTTGTTGACAATGGCTTCGCAGCCTTTATTTTATCTAGATTTTAGACTACCAGATGTAGAGAAATAAAAGTCATTCTTTTGATTGAAATAAGTAGTTATTAACTGTTGTCTCAAAGTAGTTGATTTCTTTGAGAATCCGTGTATTTCCTTTGAGGAAAATTCTGGGCATTGGTTAAAGACCGCTAATTAATTTCCTGGTTACTTTCCTTCAGCAAAAAGAGAATCAATGTAAAAATAAAGACTACGTTAATTAATAATCAAGTATTTTAACTGTTGCAACAGATTTGCATATGTGAATACTAAATTAAATGAAAAGCTATTTGCTGCTTCTCATCAGCGGTTATTCACGATCGCACAACTTACCTTAATTTCAGTACAGAAGTTGCTAGTAAATCCTGCTGCATCCGATAGTTAGTTCTAAGCAAATTCTATTTGTAATATTAAACAATCTTGATGAGTAGGAGTAATTTCTTTATAGAAACAAAGTAGATCTTCTACAAATCGAAAACCAGCTTTGCTGCAAATTTTGACTAAAGAAAGATTCTGACTGTTTTTATAAATCAGTATTTTTTAAAGACTTGCCGAAAGATTAAAGATAATTGGGAACTGTTTCTTAGAGCTCTGCCCATGCTCCATAAAAGTGTAGGATGAGGTTTTATGCGCTTTAAGTTGAACATCCCAGTTGTTTGTTACACAACTATAAGGTAAAAGATTATGGCACGATCGCAGGAGCTAAAGCGATTTGGACATCACCTGATTTTGGGTATTTCCAGTAGTACATTAAGCGATGACGATAAACGCATACTCAGTGAAGTAAAGCCGATTGGAGTAATATTTTTTGCTAAAAATTTTCTGGATGGGAGTCCCTATGAGGTTTGGCTACAAAAATTCAAGGAACTGAACAATGAGATACGAGAATATACTGAACGTAATTCAATGTTTATGACTCTCGATCATGAAGGGGGTCGTGTTGTTCGCACACCGTTACCGATTACCCGATTTCCTCATGCGTTCTTGTTGCGATCGCACGCCCGCGAAGTAGCAAAAGCCACAGCATTAGAACTCAAATCACTGGGGATAAATATATCTTGGGCACCTGTAGCAGATATTTTTTCCCATCCCAATAACCCTGTGATTGGGTCTCGTGCCTTTGGTAGCACACCCGAAACTGCTGCTCAAGGTGCCCATGACTATTACCTTGGATTGCAAGAGTCAGGAATTATCGGATGCGCCAAGCATTTCCCCGGACATGGAGACACCAGTCAAGATTCTCATGTAGAGCTACCAATACTCAATTTGACTTTAGAAGAACTGCGACTTCGAGAACTTATACCTTTCAAAGCTTTAATCGAAGTGCAGATTCCTTTAATTATGACTGTCCATATCTTATTTCCTAAGATAGATCCTGATGTTCCAGGAACTCTTTCCCAGGTTATCCTTAAAACTCTACTGAGGGATGAACTCGGCTTTAAGGGAGTGGTTGTTTCTGATGACTTGGATATGAAAGCTATTTCAGATATGTTTATGAAAGCTGGTACTGTAGCGCGGTCATTTAATGCAGGCTGCGATCTATTTATTGTCTCGCGTAATATTAATTCATCATCTATTGAAAGAACTTATCGGATTGCTGAAGATTTTGCCGATTCTCTGAGTAACGGTAGCTTAAATGAAGCAGTGTTAGAAGCAGCTAAAGAAAGAATTGAGAAACTACTGGCAGCAACACCGCAATACCCTGTCCAAGCTCTGGATAAAGATATACTACTGCAACATGCTCAACTGGCGATCGCTAGTTCCTATTCATAACTTAACGTATATTAGCAATCGTCAAAAGGCTCCCTAGAATTGCATTTATTAATTTTGAATTTTGTTAGCGCAGCGTTAGCGAGTCCGC
Organism: Nostoc sp. C117; assembly: GCF_043099735.1. NCBI lineage: Bacteria > Bacillati > Cyanobacteriota > Cyanophyceae > Nostocales > Nostocaceae > Nostoc > Nostoc sp. C117. The sequence continues at coordinate 5,544,862 of NZ_CP170991.1, read as the reverse complement.
GATAGCGAAGCGATAGCGAGTCTTCGAGCGTCGCGTCATTTTGAATTTTGAATTATTTAGTGGGTGGTATAGGGGTCGAACCTATTTCTGCGGGTTAAAAGCCCGCTGCACAGCCGGTATGCCAACCACCCTGGTTAATTTGAATAAAAAAATGAGCAAGTGCGATCGCATTACATCGCAAACCTTGTAACACCAAACTTAGATATAAATCCACCAGGGAGGTACTGCCCCTCCTATTTCTGTGTTATCAGCACAGCGCCTCGCTTTTCGGCTCCAGGTGGAAAAAGAGGAAGATGGAGGAATCGAACCCCTACAGTTGCCCATACCCTGGTTTTCAAGACCAGTTGCCGTCCATTCAGCAGCATCTTCCATTGAGGGGCGTCTGACGGGGCTTGAACCCGCTATGACTGGTTCCACAAACCAGCGCCTCGACCACTTTGGCTTCAGACACCATCAGTGGAATCAATGGGAATTGAACCCATAACCTCCTGCTTGCAAGGCAGGCGCTCTAGCCATTTGAGCTATGACCCCATATTTGGTGGATACTGGTCGGAATCGAACCGACAACCTTCTAACAGCCAGTTAGACGCTTTACCAATTAAGCTACAGACCCATAGGCGGGAGTGGTAGGACTCGAACCCACAACTTTCGAGGTAGAAACTCGAAGCTCTATTCCATTGAGCTACACTCCCAATATTTGGTAGTCCTGGCAGGAATTGAACCCGCAACATTCTTCTTGTAAGGAAGACACTCTACCAATTGAGTTACAGGACTACGCAAGCGAGTGGAGGGACTTGAACCCACGCACTGAGTATGGCGTACTCAGATGCTACCGATTACATCACACCCGCAAGTTTTTAAAGCGGATAACGAGACTTGAACTCGTGCCTAGAGTTTGGAAGACTCGAATGCTACCGTTACACCATATCCGCACTATTGAAAATCAAAAATTACTTTTAGGGGTTGCTATTCGTGAGGAAAAATCTTTATGAATTCGAGGGAAATCGCCTTTGAAATTCTGTGAAAGTCCTGCTTTCTTTGCTCGAATCGAGAACCGAAAATAGAACGCTTTTAAATTTACCCCAAAATTGACCATTTACTAATAAGAAGTCTGCAAACATCTGAGCAACCATTGATGGATCGTTCCTAAAAACACCGCATCCCCAAGCTCCTAAAATTAAGGCATCGCAACCTTTAGAAGCAGCCAGAGATAATAATTTTTCACCGCGTTTATACAAGATTTCTCTGATTTTTTCTACACTTTCAGGCTCTTTTCTCCAAATTTGACCAGTATTAGGAGCGCAACTCGTAATAAAATCGACCAAATAAGCTTCTTCGAGCAGAGTGCCATCATCTTTTCGGAATACTGGACAACCAGGAGAGTAAATGATGTGATCTGAGTAGAGCAAGGATTTATGAGCGCGATGAAAATCGTAGTATTCGCGACACTTCAACAAGCTTTTGTACAGTGCAGAACTGCGTGTTAAGCTTTCTTCTTGAGCATGAGCGCCTTTGAGAAATCCACCACCAGGATTTTTAGCAGAAGCAAAACTGAGAACTCCAATTCTTTCAAATTTCTGCCTAGGCGTAGCCCATCGTAGACATCGCGTTGTGCGTTCGGCTCCCATAAGCGTTGTCTCATTTCTCACTGTAAATTCAGTCTTTGCAAATTGAGAATTACCTGAGAGAATATTTCGAGCGATCGCTGAAAGAGTTTCCGGCTCGTAGTATTCCGTCCCAGCAATACAGGATACTAATTCTCGGCCAATATTAATTTGCTTACCTTCAGGAGAGAAGTAGTGACCGGCTTCGAGAATTTTTAGGGTGTCTTGAGCGATCGCAATTCGTTTCATACTTTTTCATAGGATTTCCTAGTTACAAATTATCTCAGTAATTTATAATCAAGCTGGTAACAGGAATTGAACCTGCAACCTACTGATTACAAGTCAGTTGCTCTGCCAATTGAGCTACACCAGCTTAAATTTTGGTGACGGGGGCAGGAATTGCACCTGCTGATATGAGGCTTATGAGACCTCCAAGCCACTCTTGCTTCATCCCCGCATATTCACCAATACCCCTGACTGGATTTGAACCAGCAACCTCTTCGTTCTAAGCGAAGCGCCTCTTCCGTTGGGCTACAAGGGCAAACTTGGTACTCCCGACAGGATTTGAACCTGCAAAAAACTAGATCCTCGGTCTAGTGCGTCTTCCATTCCGCCACGAGAGCTTAGTACCCCTGACAGGATTTGAACCTGCAAAATCTGGACTCTGATTCCAGCACGTATGCCAGTTCCGTCACAGGGGCATATCGGGGTGACAGGATTTGAACCTGCGACATTCTGCTCCCAAAGCAGACGCGCTACCAAGCTGCGCTACACCCCGTTGGTACTCCTGGTGGGAGTCGAACCCACAACGAAACAGATTTTAAGTCTGCCACCTCTTCCAATTGGGCTACAGGAGCAAATTTTGGTACTCTTGGTGGGAATCGAACCCACAACTTACCGTTTTTGAGACGGCAGCCTCTTCCAGTTGGGCTACAAGAGCAAGTTTGGCAGCCCCGCCAGGACTCGAACCTGGAATCTTCGCCTTCAAAGGGCGCTATGTTGCCAATTACACCACAGGGCTTTATTGCCAGGGCAGGGTTTGAACCTGCAACCTCATCGTTCAGAGCGATGCGACTTACCAATTCGTCCACCCGGCAATGAGAGGACAAGGGGACAGGGAGACAAGGAGAAGAGGGAGCAAATCATCTCCCCTTGTCACCCCCTCCCCTTGTCCCCTTGTCCTCTTCAAGGCTGCCTCAGTAGGACTTGAACCTACAACCGCGCGGTTAACAGCCGCTTGCTCTGCCATTGAGCTATGAGGCAACGAAGCCCCCCAGGTCGGAATCGAACCGACGACCTCCTGTTCTTCAGACAGGCGCTAACTACCAACTGAGCTACCGGAGGATAAAGAGGAGAGATGGATTTTACCCAGTGGACTGGTTTAATTCAACTCGAATCAGCCACTCCATCATCTCTCCCATGTAACGAGAGCGGAGGGATTTGAACCCTCAAATCTTCAGTTTCGTAGACTGAGATGTTATCCAGTTACACCACACTCTCAAAACGGAGAGGACAGGATTTGAACCTGCGACGGATATTAACTATCCGCTTCCTCTTAGCAGGAGGACGCTTTGAGCCACTCAGCCACCTCTCCACAGTGGGTCGAGCAGGATTTGAACCTGCGTGCAAAAAAGAACAGTTTTACAGACTGTCGCCTTCAACCAGACTCGGCCATCGACCCATAATGATTCCCCTGACGGGACTTGAACCCGCAATCTCTGGTTTGAAAGAACAGCGACTTAACCATTCGTCTACAGGGGCATGATTGACGCAGGGACTAGGATTTGAACCCAGAACATCGGATTTGGAGTCACGAGGTGTTGCCGTTACACCATCCCTGCATTTGGTAGCAGTGGCGGGATTTGAACCCGCATCGACCCGGTTATGAGCCAGGGGCTTTACGTTAAGCTACACTGCGACACCAGAGGCTGAGGTGAGATTTGAACTCACGATGTCGGTTTTGCAGACCAATGCCTTCAACCACTTGGCTACTCAGCCGTTTGGGAGTCCCGACGAGATTTGCACTCGCAGTCTTCAGCTTGAGAGGCTGACGGCTTCAACTATTCGCCTACGGGACTTCAACCAGGGTGACGGGACTTGAACCCGCAACATTTCCGCAGACAACGGAACGCTCTAGCCAATTGAGCTACACCCCGATTTTTGGGAATCTGTGCCTAAAATTTTTGGTTTTTAGGCACATGTTTTGTTGGTGAACTTGCCCATTTATTATTCAGTTTTCAAGGTTCAGATAAATTAGCTTTTACTGTTAGAAAATCTTAGGAAAGCAACGGAAATTCTAGGTAATAAATCTGTTGGATATTCCTGATGTATTCAGTAGTTTGTAACAGTGCAAACTGAGAATTTTTTTCGTTTCTTGCCTCTACTTCCAATGGTTTGCAAGTAGAAGCCGCTTTGTTGATTGGGGACTTTGGTTTATTCCAACGCCTGTCCTTTAGTTGTATGTAGAACATCACTTTGACTCTTGAGAAGCTTGTCTTTCGCTTCATTACATTTATGCTACAAAATACTACAAGAGGTGTCAAGGGGTTTCAGAAAGTTTTTTTGAAATTATCTATAAAAGCTTCTGTGCTTAGGTTTGAACTCACTAAGCACTCTCAAAAATCACACTACAACTGATGAAATGATTGGATGAGTGTTTAAAAGCTTGATTAGGGAGACAACTACATCCAGTGACAAAGGATAATTGAGTTTTGAGTACGTCAACAGGTTGAAAATTAGCCAAAATCAGCGGTATTGTCTGGGCTTGTAAACTAATGGGTTATTGTGTTTGGTTACTGACGCAGGGATTCAGGCAGCAAACATCTAAATAAATTAAAAACTCCATCGGTACGTTTTGCTCGGTATGATATTTGATCTGCAAGCATTTACCCAATAGAAACGAGCTATGACCCAGAACTACCGCATTACACTATTACCCGGCGATGGCATTGGCCCTGAAATTATGGCAGTGGCGGTAGATGTGCTGAAAGTCGTAGGGAAGCAATTTGATATTCAGTTTGAATTCCCAGAAGCTCTCATCGGTGGTGCAGCAATTGACGCCACAGGCGAACCTCTGCCTTCTGCGACTTTAGATACTTGCCGCGATAGTGATGCTGTATTACTCGCTGCCATTGGTGGCTACAAGTGGGATTCTCTACCTTCAAATTTACGCCCAGAGGCAGGTTTGCTGGGGCTACGTGCGGGTTTGGGATTATTTGCCAATTTACGCCCAGCCAAAATTTTGCCCCAGCTAATCGATGCTTCGACTTTGAAGCGCGAAGTTGTGGAAGGCGTGGATATTATGGTGGTGCGGGAACTCACTGGTGGGATTTATTTCGGTAAGCCCAAGGGAATTTTTGCCACCGAAACGGGTGAAAAACGCGGTCTCAATACAATGGTTTACACCGAATCAGAAATCGATCGCATTGGACGAGTGGCTTTTGAAGCAGCCCGCAAACGCGGGGGCAAACTTTGTTCAGTAGATAAAGCGAACGTCTTAGAAGTATCTCAGTTGTGGCGCGATCGCATTACTCAACTTTCCTCAGAATATCCAGACATCGAACTGTCTCATCTTTATGTAGATAATGCTGCTATGCAGTTGGTACGCGCTCCCAAGCAGTTCGATACCATCGTCACAGGCAATTTGTTTGGTGATATTCTCTCTGATGCTGCTGCCATGCTCACAGGTAGTATTGGGATGTTACCTTCCGCTAGTTTGGGCGCTTCTGGACCTGGTGTGTTTGAACCAGTTCATGGTTCCGCCCCAGATATCGCTGGACTTGATAAGGCAAATCCTCTGGCACAAGTTTTGAGTGCGGCGATGATGTTACGCTACGGTTTAGATCAGCCGAAAGCCGCAGACAATATAGAAAAAGCCGTACTACAAGTTTTAGAACAAGGCGATCGCACTGGGGATATAATTTCTCCTGGAAAAAATCTTTTAGGTTGCCGCGCTATGGGCAATGCACTGATTTCTGCTCTTGAAGCTCAATAATTTCTTAATCCAACCTTGGCAATTTGGCAACCGTTGCCATAAGTTTCGAGTAGACTAGAGAGAAATCTAGCAATCAAATAACAGTCGATAGTGTACGCATTACGACAAGGCCAAACAACTTTTACCGCCCCAAAAAATCACCCGTCTTTGATTGACACCGCCGTAATCAGAGCCGCTGGGCAGATCTACTATACTCACTGTGAAGTACATCCCGAAATAGCTGGGCAACCTTCCGGTGTAGCAATTAATCGCGTGAATCATCGAGGTAAGGTTATTTTTACTAACCAGCCAGTTCTCTTACCTCAAGAGTGCTTTGTGCCCTTGAGTCAAATTGAATCGCACATGTATTAGTCATCAGTCATTGGTCATTAGTCATTAGTCATTAGTCATTAGCTCTCGACAAAGGGCAAATGACAAAGGATAAATGACAAAGGACAAATGACAAAGGACAAATGACTATATGGACATTTTGTTCGCCATCCCGGCGAGTGTAATTGTCTTTGCTTTGGGTGCATGTATTGGCAGTTTTATCAATGTTGTTGTTTATCGACTACCTGCTGGGTTGTCAATTCTTTGGCCACCTTCTCGTTGTCCACATTGCTTAAATCAGCTAAAAGCCTACGACAATATACCTGTATTCGGCTGGATTTCCTTAAGAGGCCGATGTCGATATTGCAAAAGCAAAATTTCTGTCCGTTATCCTGTGGTAGAGGGGGTAACGGGCATAATTTTTTTGCTGGTTTTTTTGGTATTCCAAGTTTCAACTTTAACAATAGGCTATTGGGCTTTTTGTAGTTGGTTATTGGCGCTATCGCTGATTGATTTAGATACAATGACCCTACCCAATGCACTTACTAAGTCGGGTTTAGTGGTGGGGATTTTATTTCAAATGATGGTTGGTTTTTTACCAGAGTCTAGTTCTGTAGCTTTGGTAAATCACCTGATGATGGCGATAGTTGGCGCAGTATTGGGCTTATGGCTATTTGAAGCGATCGTCCTATTAGCTTCGATTGCCTTCGGTAAAGCTGCAATGGGTACGGGTGACCCTAAGTTAGCAGCCATGATGGGAGCTTGGTTAGGCTGGAAATACTTGCTCTTGGCCAGTTTTATTGCCTGTGCGTTGGGAGCGTTAGTAGGTGGCGGTGCGATTATCGGAGGACGACAACGGTTAGGACAAAAGATACCTTTTGGGCCTTTTTTGGCTTTAGGATCTGTAATTACTCTGTTTGTTGGCGAAATTATTTTATCTACCTACCTGCGGTTGTTTTTTCCAGCGTCATGAATGGGGACTGGGGATAGGAATTAAAAATTAATATCCAATACTTAGTACCCAATACCCAGTCCCCGATCCCCAATCCCTCATAATAATTCGTGACTGTAACCTGCATTACCTCATCACCCCTTCACATTTTGATAAGATTTAGCTTGTGACTTGTATTACTCTGTTAACGACGATTATCCGTTAGCAAGCACAACTAATGAAACCAATGCTGATTGCTTATGATCCAGCAAAACGAATAATTGATTTGGGTAGGAGGAGAGAGCATCTTATTTGGAGGTTAGCATTTGTATGGCTTTGTCACTAGATTGATATAATAAGTCCTCTAAAAAAAGAGCAAAAGACTTGTATTGGCATAAGCATTTTCGTTAAGCTGGCAACCAAAGATGAAAATTAAGGTCTGAATTGCTTAAAAGCTTAATTTGACAATGTAGTCATTATTCATTGGTAAAAACAAATGTTTAATGGCTAATGGCTAAGGATAACCCGATATGGCTTGATATGTTTTCGATCTCATACCCACTTAAAATAAGATAAAAATGGCTAACAACGAAGAATCACGCGGTTTAAAGTCTCTATTTGATTGGTTTGCAAATCGACGTAAATCAGGGTCTACCAGCCTCGAACGTCAAGAACGTGAAATTGCTGATGGGCTATGGCATAAATGTTCTAGTTGTGGTGTGTTGACATACACAAAAGACCTGAGAGCTAATCAGATGGTTTGTGTCGAATGTGGTCATCACAATCGCGTAGATAGCGATGAACGTATCCGTCAATTGATAGATCACAATACCTGGAAACCACTGGACGAGCATTTGCGTCCAACCGATCCCCTGCAATTTCGCGATCGCAAATTATATAGCGATCGCCTACGGGAAATGCAAGACAAAATTGGCTTAATAGACGCAGTTAAAACTGGTTTGGGTCAAATCAATGGCTTGCCTGTTGCCCTTGGGGTAATGGATTTCCGGTTTATGGGTGGTAGCATGGGTTCGGTTGTGGGAGAAAAGCTCACCCGAATGATTGAGCAAGCCACTCAACGGCGCTATCCTGTAATTATCGTCTGTACCTCTGGTGGCGCAAGAATGCAAGAAGGAATGCTTTCCTTGATGCAAATGGCGAAAATATCCGCAGCCCTACAGCGCCATCAAGACGCTCGATTATTATATATTCCCGTTTTGACAAATCCTACAACAGGCGGTGTTACCGCTAGTTTTGCCATGTTGGGCGATATTATTGTGGCAGAACCCAAGGCAACTATTGGTTTTGCCGGTCGGCGAGTGATTGAGCAAACCTTACGCGAAAAATTACCTGAAAATTTTCAAACTGCTGAAGATTTACTCTTACACGGTTTTGTTGATGATATCGTACCTCGTACCCAATTAAAGAACACCTTGGCGCAGCTGATTGCCTTACACCAGCCTGTACTCACAACACCACATATGGTGTTATGGGAAACAATGTCTTTGACTTCTACCGCCGCAGAATAGAGTATGGGGCATGGGGCATTGGGCATTGGGTAATAGTTATTCTTCTCCCTGCTTTCTTTGCCTCCGCTGCCTCCCTTGCTGTGCCACTCCCCTATTTCCTGATAGAGACTATTCTAATTCTGACTCCTGAATTCTGCTCTATTAGGCTTGCTTAATTCCCTTGCAACCACTCATCCAAGCGAGACATTTCCACCGCACGATTCAACAGCAATCCATTAACCTCGTTTGAGCCGGAGTGGAGGGCGAAAATATAATATTTGCCGTTTATATTACCGATAATTGCACCTCCCGAAGCACCATGATTAGTATCACAGTTGTGGTAAAATAACTTATCTTGATGACGTAAAATACTGCATTTGAGGTGAACGCCAGCAGTCATACTTTCACCAGCAGTTAGAGTTTCATAACCTTTTTTCTTGGGGTTGGGAAAATCACCAGAATAACCTACCAAAGCGAACTTTTTCGTATCGCCAACCAAACGAGAAGATGGTAGGGATTTCCAGCCCAAATAACCATATTTTTTACCGATAGGCTTATTGAGCTTCAAAACCGCCCAGTCGTTTGCGTAATCTGCTAAATCGCCATTTTTAAAGTCTGTGCCGTAATAAACATTAGTGGCGTAGGCTATATCATTTTTACTTTTGACGACACCATTAACTAAGTTTGGCTCAAATGCGATCGCTTGACTAACTTTTCGGGTTTCTGGGTTAATGACACAGTGAGCATTTGTCAAAACAACGTCTTCAGCAATCAACGTTCCCGTGCAACTGTAACCACCACCATCAGCATCTACCCCCTCGATTTTACCAATGGCTGACCAAGGGTAGTCTCTGCTAGTCATGGGGATACGGTCATCTGAACCAATAATTGCTCGTTCTCCGGGGAGTTTTTCTTTCTGATTTAGCACGGAAGGCTCCCCTTTTCCTTCTAGTTTAAATTCTCCGGGATTTTCAACTTTGGTAAAGCTAGGTGGGGTTTGTGGTTCGGCTGAGACTGAAGCCCAAAACCCCAAAATTCCTACTCCAATTGTTGCTACGCAGGGAAGAATAAATTGTCTGGATGGAAATATGCTTTTCATGAAAAATCACTCCTAATAAATTTTGTCTTAGAGGATGTTTGAAAAGTCCTCTTCTCGGTAGCAAAACGTTTTAGATCCCCCTAAATCCCCCTTAAAAAGGGGGACTTTAATTGCGGTTCCCCCCTTTTTTAAGGGGGGCTAGGGGGGATCAATAAGTGCCTAAAATCACAGCCAACCACTTTTTAAACAACCTCTTACAGTATTTACTACACAGTGCCGTGTGCGACTTTCTTTCAAACCTAACCCCCAGCCCCCTTCCCTTTTGACCTGCACCTTAGTTGCATCGACCTGCACCTTTATTGCATTGACCTGCACCTTAGTTGCATCGACTTGTACCTTTATTGCATTAACCTGCATCTTAGTTGCATCGACTTGTACCTTTATTGCATTGACCTGCACCTTAGTTGCATCGACCTGTACCTTTATTGGATCAACCTGCAAAAATTAACTTAGCCTACGTTACGCAGCAACTCTAAAAGATTTGTGTGTACACCGTAGCCCTGTGAGGGAGAGGTTTGAAAAGGGGTTATAACGTTCACCGCCATTCACCCAGGAGGGTAAAAGCCGACCAAGAATAGGGGTTACGCCACTTTTCTTGTGACCACATTTTGAGTTGTGCGGCTCTGAGGGCAGCAGCCGGAGTTTTCCCTTGCTGCAACATTTGGCTGTAAAATTGGCTCATCAATAACGATGTCGCTTCATCATCAACACTCCATAAAGACACTACCACCCGTGCTGCACCTGCATACATTAATCCTCTTGTCAACCCCACTAACCCTTCTCCTTTAACTTCCTTACCCAGCCCGGTTTCGCAAGCACTCAGCACCACCAACTCCGCTGGGAAGTTGAGGTTAAAGATATCAGTGAGGCGTAAAAAGCCTCTTTGGGACTTACCTTGTTTATCTATCAGGGAAAGGACAATTCCTGATAACTCTGGGTCAGTGCTGTCTAGGAAGCCGTGGGTAGCAAAATGCAGCATCTTGTATTGACTCAGTTGGTCACTGGTAGCCCAGTTGTAGTTAGCGTCAAAACCAAAAGCTTGGATGCTCTCTGAGGGTGAGACAAGTTTGAGAATCTCCCGCGCCTCTTGTTCTGTGCCTTCGAGTCTTTGAATTTCGCTGCGGTTGATGTTTCTCATCGACCGCTTTAGGGCAGAGTTTTCTAGTTGCTGGTCAATGTTATTATTAGCAACATTGGAGGGTTTACCAGTAAATCGCTCATCATTAGCGCTAAATACTGGGTCTGCAAGGATAGCGAGGGTTTTCGGTGCTTTTATCCGCCCTTTGATTTGTTTCCTAAGAATGGCAATGGTGGAAGCGGAAGGTAAACTGATAATTTCATGGTTGATTACCAATGGTTGATAATTGACCTCTCCCCCAACCCCTCTCCTGGGAGGAGAGGGGAGTTTATCTTGCTCCCCCTTCCCTGATAGGGAAGGGGGCTGGGGGGTTAGGTCAGTTAATGCCGCAAAGGGAATGTATTGTAGGGCTTCATCACAAACAATTACTAGGCGTTTTTGCCCCAACTTATCAGCAACAGGCGCGAGGATAAGTTGACTCAGTTCATTAGCAGCTTTCGCCGTTTCTTCTGGGGAAACTCCCTGCATCCCCGGATTTTTTAAGTAATTGTTGTATAAATTCTTGGCTGCTTTGTCTATCTTTTCACGTCCTGGGAGTTCATAGCTATAGAGAGAATCGGGTGTGACAGCCCAAAGATAGCTACGTTCTTCACCTAAAGAATATTGCAATAGCAGTGTGTCTTTATCTAGTTGTTGCTGAATTTCTTTGAGAGTCAGAGGTTGGGGATATATCAAATCGGCATATTCAGGATTTTTGGCGCGGATTTGTATCTGAAGTTCTCGCTGTTGTTTGAGTATGTCTTCGATTTGTTGTTTAGTGTTCGCTAAAACTTGTTCTGGAGTTTCTTTTTTAGATGATAGTTCTGATAATAATTTTTCTTTAGCATTGATTTGCCATTGTAGACGGCGTTCTTCTGCTAAAAGTGTTGGGTCAATGCCTTTTTTGATGTCTATTTTAGCTTCGCTTAGTAGTTCAATTAGACCACGGGCGCGGGAGCGATCGCTAACTTCCAGTGCCAAAGCATCGTATCCTTTTGATGGGTCTTTTTTGTGCAGTTGCATCAGCAAGTCGATATAGAACTTGTAGTAGTCTTGGACTGAGGCAAAGTAAGAAGCGCGTAGTTCTTTGTCAGCTATTTTGGTGCGTAAATCTTCAATGATTTTAATAGCTGCTTGAATATGTGTTTGAGCTTGTTTTAGATTACCGCGATCGCGTTCTAGTTTAGCCATGTTAGAGAGGATGGTAGCTTCCCCTGACTTGTCGCTCACTGCACGAAGTATTGGTAAAGCTTGGTTGTAGTATTTGAGTGCTTCTTGCTTTTCTCCTAATGAGGAGTAGACTAAGCCAATATTGCTGAGGGTGGTGGCTTCCCCTCCCCTGTCCCCCACTGCACGAAGTATTGGCAAAGCTTGGTTGTAGTATTTGAGCGCTTCTTGCTTTTCTCCTAATGAGTTGTAGACTAAGCCAATATTGTTAAGGGTGTTGGCTTCCCCGCCCCTGTTTCCCACTGCACGGAGTATCCCTCTTCTGTCACTTTCCGGTTATTCTAAATAAAAGAATAAAAAAAGAAAACCCTGAAAGGTAAGTAGGGCAATGGATGTAGAATTACAAATTTTGAAACATTTGGCAAGAGATGCTCACCCAACAGTTGCGACCATAGATGAATATTGTGCAGAGTATAAAGACCTGTTTAAAGAAGTAAGAAATTATGAATGCTTCAAATATTTACATCTGGGAATAATGTCACAAATTAAAAGAAAATCATTACCAGAGATAGCGAAAGTCGTAAGTATAAACTCCGCACAGTCATTACATCATTTTTTAGCCAATTCAGACTGGTCAGTAGATAAATTAAAACAACTAAGATTAAATAAACTTAAAAAAGCACTAAATGGAAATGCGATTACAGTAGTAATAGATGAAACCGGAGATAGAAAAAAAGGTAAAAAGACTGATTATGTAGCCAGGCAATATCTAGGAAGTGTAGGAAAAGTCGATAATGGAATAGTTTCAGTCAATGCCTATGGAGTTTATTCTAATATAACGTTTCCATTAACTGTAAAAGTATTCAAACCCAAAGGAACGTTAAAAGAGGAGGATAAATATAAAACTAAAATAGAGTTAGCGTCAGACATCATTACAGAATTAATTGAATCAGGTTTTAACATTAAACTGGTACTGGCAGATAGTTTATATGGTGAAAGTAGCCAATTTATTAGAAAAGTAGCTGAATATAAATTAGATTATGTCGTAGCAATAAGAAGTAATCATGGAGTCTGGTTGCCAGCAGGACAAAGCGTTAGGGCTAATAAGTGGTGTAAATTTGAAAGAACATTTAGCAATCAAAAATCAGAAACCCGATACATTAGGGAAATAATTTATGGTAAAAAAAGAGCCATAACTTACTGGGAAATAACTACTGACCCAGAAACCATGCCAGAAAATTCTACAACATTTGTGATGACAAATCTTCAAGGAAAACTCAAAAAAACTTTAGGCGATTTATATGGATTAAGAACCTGGGTAGAATATGGATTTCGACAGTGTAAACAGGAACTCGGCTGGACAGATTATCGGTTCACAAATTTTCAACATATAGAAAGGTGGTGGGAAATTATTTTTTGTGTGTACACAATGATTAGTTTAAATTCTCCAGCCTTCTTAAGCTTAAATAAATCTCGTCAAATTGAAGCTGAGGTTCAAAAAAATAGTGATGTTGATTTTTCTAATCATCAACAATGGAACCATGAATGCGGATGGAAAAATACTCTAAATAATCTGCGTCTCATTGCCCAACCACTCTTACTATTTTGGTTAATTTATCCCTGGATACATATTTTCCCAAATTCTAAATTATTGCTGGGATTCAATCAATTAATTAGTGCAATGAATCAATTTAAAACCTGTTATGCTTCTGGATAATTTCACTTTGTTACTACTTGCTTATCTCGGAGAGTGACAGAAGAGGGGTATGAGTAAGGCTTGGTTGTAGTGTTTGAGCGCTTCTTGCTTTTCTCCTAAATCGTCGTAGACTATGCCAATATTGTTGAGGGTTATGGCTTCTCCTCCTCTGTCCCCGACTACACGGCGTATGGGTAAGGCTTGGTTGTAGTATTTGAGCGCTTCTTGCTTTTCTCCTAAATCGTCGTAGACCTTGCCAATATTGTTGAGGGTGGTGGCTTCCACTCCCTTGTCCCCCACTGTACGGAGTATAGGTAAAGCTTGGTTGTAGTATTTGAGTGCTTCTTGCTTTTCTCCTAATGAGGAGTACACAGCGCCAATATTGTTGAGGGTGGTAGCTTCCCCTCCTCTGTCCCCCACTGCACGGCGTATGGGTAAGGCTTGGTTGTAGTATTTGAGCGCTTCTTGCTTTTCTCCTAAATCGTCGTAGACCTTGCCAATATTGTTGAGGGTGGTGGCTTCCACTCCCCTGTCCTCGACTGCACGGAGTATGGGTAAAGCTTGGTTGTAGTATTTGAGCGCTTCTTGCTTTTCTCCTAATAAGTCGTAGACACCACCAATATTGTTGAGAGTGGTGGCTTCTCCTCCTCTGTCCCCGACTGCACGGCTTATGGGTAAAGCTTGGTTGTAGTATTTGAGCGCTTCTTGCTTTTTTCCTAATGAGTGGTAGACTAAGCCAATATTGTTGAGGGTGGTGGCTTCCCCTCCTCTGTCTCCCACTACACGGATTATGGGTAAAGCTTGGTTGTAGTATTTGAGCGCTTCTTGCTTTTCTCCTAATAAGTCGTAAACTCTGCCAATATTGTTGAGGGTGGCAGCTTCCGAGCCTTTATCATCAATTTGTTGCCAAAGCTTCAGCGCTTCTTGCCATTTCGCAATCGCCTGTCGCAGTGATTCTGCTGTACCTTGTTGATAAAGCTGCATCCCCTCTTGAAAAACCCGTTCCGCAGCAGCGCGAGTGGCATTTTGTTGAGTGGTTTCTGACTGCTGTGCTATCTGCAACCCTCGGTTTCTCGGTGTCGCTCCCACAGCATCAGCAAGCATTATCGCACTCAGCAATAAAGTTAAACTGTAGCGGGTCAATTTTGGTAGAAACCACCAGCAAACTCGTTGAGACTTTGCACTTCTCTTCATTCTGTAGCCTCACAGCCTCAATCAGTGATTATTTGCAGCTCTATCCCGTCGGCATCAATTCCGATTATTAGTAAATTATTTAATTGTCGCCAGTAATATTGCTGAAACTTTATGTTGATTTTATAGGTGCAGCTAGCGGACTCATCTGTGGTTGCAGTTTTGGTAACAGATTTTTTTGGGGCTAGGGGCTGGAGAAGAGAGAAAAATGAGAACAAGAGAAAATTTATCGTCAGCGACAAGAACCCCGACTTTTTTGAAAAGTCGGGGTTCTTGGGATCTGATTGAGCAATGTTCGCTCTACAAAATCTAGAATGAAATGAGGTTTACTAATTATTTGGCAATGGAAATTTTAAAACTGACGACTAAAATTGATGAATCAGGATATTTAAATCTTAATATTCCAACGCAGTTAGCGGCTGTTGAAGTGAACGTTGTAGTTGTTTTAAATCCAGTTTCTTTACAGGGAAAGCAACAACCTAATTATGATTTCTCCGATTTGGTGGGGCGATTAACTTGGCAGGGAGATGCGGTAGGAATGCAGAGGAATCTACGCGATGAATGGTAATCGCTACGTGTTGGATACGAATGCGATAGTAGCTCTGCTTCAAGGAAATTCTCAACTTATTCAATTACTTCAAGATGCTGATTGGATTGGAGTTTCAGTTATTAGCCAAATTGAATTTCTGGCGTTTTCTGGGCTGAGTCAAGAGGATAGTCAACTTTTTGAGCATTTTTTACAACGAGTTGAGGTTATCAGTTTAGTGGCGAGTGATGGTGTTTTAATTAAGAAAATCATTGAAATTCGCCAGCAATATCGGTTGAAATTACCAGATGCAGTAATTGCAGCAATGACGATTCAAAATTCAGCAAGCTTAGTGACTGCCGATCTAGAATTTGCGAAGGTAACAATTCTAACGGTAGTTAATTGGTAAATTAAACATTAAGAATAACCCGATCTCAATGTTGATTTTACGAAATTAATAAATCTATCTCAAGCAAAGATACATAAGGTAATTTTGATATGTCGTATAAAGTTAGCATTGTTATCGAAAAAGATGAATATGGATATTATGCTTATTCTCCTGAACTTCCTGGTTGTCAATCTCAAGGTGATTCCCTAGAAGAAGTACAGGCAAATATTAAAGAAGCAGTTGAGCTTTATATAGAAACCTTGTCAGATTCAGAAAAACAGGCGCTTCAGAACAAGGAAACATTCACAATAACCTTAGAGGTAAAAGTTGCCTAAGCTGCCACGTTTGACTGCAACAGAAGCTGAAAAACTTTTATTAGATGCAGACTTTATTCAAATTAGAAGTAAAGGAAGTCACAGGATTTATTTTCGAGAAGAAGTGAGAGTAGTCATTCCTTTTCATTCAGGAAAAATATTGCACCCAAAAATAGTTAAACAGGTTCTACAAGCCATTGAAATTTCTGAGAATGAAGCGACAGCAAAAGAAGTAATACCTGAGACTGATGAATAAAAATACCATCTCCCAAGCGTAATGGGCGGTTATAAACCGCGTCTACGCAAACAAAAGCTACCGATCCTGGGTTTGAAAACCTTAATTTGACCTTAGTCCGCGCAGGAGGACGAAAGCCTGTGTAGCCGCAAATTCCATTCGCCAAGGCAAAAGTTGACACGTATGAGATGCGATCGCCGATTACGAAACTCAGTTTAAATGGAGAGTGGGAAGCGATCCGATCGCTCTTTATAGGGGATCTGGGGATCTGATTGAGCAATAACTTAAAATCGAGATTAATAACTCTATCTCAACCAAAGATACATAATGAAGCAAACAAAACAACTCACTGGCATTATTGAACGGGAAGGAGACGGCTATGTATCGCTGTGTCCCGAATTCGATATTGCTAGCCAAGGAGACACGATTGAAGAAGCACGGAATAATCTGATTGAAGCATTGCAACTCTTTTTTGAATTAGCAGATCCTTCTGAAGTCGAGGAACGGATGCACACTGAAGTTTTTGTGACACGCTTAGTGGTGAATATTGGGTAAACTGCGTGTTCTTTCCGCCAGCGAAGTCTGTCGCATTTTAGAAGAGAATGGTTTTGTACAAGTGCGTCAGCGTGGTAGTCATATTATCATCCAGATGCAAACCGAAGATTCAACAATTACTGTTCCTATCCCTAACTACGAAGAATTACGGGTTGGTACTTTGCGCTCTATTATTCGCCAATCAGGATTAGCTCGTGCTTTATTTGAGGTTAATTAAGTTGATGTCCAGTTATTTTCCAACACTGCCAAAATAAGCGATGTCTACGACGGGCTACGCCTACGCCATTTTATGAAGCTATTTCTAATCCAATCCCCATTCTAATTTCAGGGTTTCTAACTTAGGATTCTTTACACTCATTCTCTTACACTCTTCCAAAAATTCCTTTACTTGTTCTTCGTTAAGACTTAACCCGCCATCTTGCAGATTATTGATGTAAGTAATCACATCTGAAGTTGTTAAAGCCGAATTTATTTCTTCTAGAAGAATAGCATTTCTAACTTCCCGGCAAACCAACTCAATATCAGATGAAGTAAATCTTGCACTTTTATCTGCGAGAATTTCAAAGTTAACTAGCTGATGAATATCAATTTTTGACAAGTAGTGTTTAAATAAATCTCTTCTTTCTGCTTGAGCAGGTGGGAAAACAGGAATCTTCCAATCCAATCTACCAGAACGTTTCAAAGCACTATCAATACCACTCAAATAATTAGTCGCAGCAATGACAATTACATCACTATTTTGCAGATTATTTAGTTCTATGAGTAATTGGTTAATTGTTGCTTTTTGGTCTGTGTGTGCGTTGTCTTCGTTCCGATTAAACCCAATACTGTCTAACTCATCAATGAATAAAAGCGAAGGAGCTTTTTTCTTCGCTTGAGCAAAGATATCTCGAATATTTTTTTGACTTTGACCTATCCAAACGCTAATAATATCGGCCGGAGAGAATTTAAAGAAATATCTCCCAGATTCATTAGCAAAAGCATTTGCCAAAAGAGTTTTACCGCATCCTGGTAAGCCATAAAAAAGAATTCCACCAATTGAACCCTTATGTCCTTTAGATTGCAGCTTCAGGAGTCTAGTTAGTTTTTCTTTTTCTTCGTTTAGCCCTTGTACTTGGCTAAAGTCAAGTTTTATTTCTTTGATGCGGTTAGTAATTGGATATCCTTGTGTTAAGCTAGGTTTTTTAACTGTATACTCAAAAGATGGATAATCGATAGAGTCAAATGATACTGGGACTACTTGGTGTTTTTCATAATCAGGAGCCATGATTACAACCTGAAAGCGATCGCCATAATATTCAGAAAATTTATACTCTAATATTTCCTTAGCTTTTTTCAGTTGGTAATAGTTGCGTGCAATCTCAAAACCGGGAATTACCAACCAAAGACTTTCTAGTTTATTTGGCCATACTTTTGATTTTCGCAAAACTCTTTTAATTGAATCTAAGAAAAGATTATTATCCTGAAATTCTTGGTATTTCAGAGTTTCTATCTCCACTACTACCTGATTTTTTACATATACTTCTATAATCTCACTTTGATACTCGCCATCATCATCTGATGTATCTTCATCTATTGTTTCCTCATCTCTAGAAGTCAACTCAACTTCACAGCCTATATTAGATAATCCATATCCTAGACTTTCCAAAGTTTTAATCGCAAAATACTTGAGATATATATATTCTTTACTTTCTTGTTGCCACTTCAAGGTGTAAAAATACTCTGACTTCATCTTCATAAATAACTGTGATTCAGCCTGGATTTGGGATTTTTGTAACTCTAAAAAATAATCTCCCAAAGATGCATCATCTTCCTCTATTTCATAATATGGAAGTTCCATTAGTAGACGGAAATGAGCGTATATTTCGTCTTTATTTTCAATAGAAGCTTGATTTGGATATTTACACCTGAGAGTAAAAGTAAAAGGAATTTTACTAGCAACTCTATCTACTAAGTATCCTAAAGCATCTTCTTGCTGATGAGCTTGGATTTCTAATACCGATGGGCAATGAAATAAAATAAAGAACTGTTCAGAATTATATTTATTAGCATATAGAGAGATCTGTTCAAATTGCTGGTCAAATTTTTCAGAATCAAGCAATTCTAAACCAGTGTTGCCAAGGATAATGCTGGTCATGGTTGAGCGATAAAACTGGAAAATGCTAGCATCAAAAATCGGTTTTTCTTGCTCATCTTCACAATCTTTATCATCTGAGGCAATACTTGTAGGAATTTTCTTAGTGGCAACTTTGGGTATACTATTATAGCCTCCATACTGATATTTTCTAATTAATTCATAATTAAATATTTTGACAACAATATCACAGAAGAAATCTTCTACTTGTGGAATCAAAAAAATACCTACCGGCTGCTGAGAATCTAAACATGCTTGGAATCGTTCATATTCTTGTTCAGAGCCAAAATCAAATAAGTAGTAGAAAAAATCATGCTTGACTGAAATTGCCTCTTTTAGTTTGGCTGATATTAATTGAGATTCACCTACTTGATTGATTGGCTCTACACCTTTAATAGAAATAGCTATCTTTGTATCTAATGGAATATACAAATCAAATTTAGGATTTGCACAAAGCCCTATTTCATCAAGAGCAGTATTAAAATTATCTATGAATGATTGACTTCTACGCTGGTAGCCAAACTGTTCTATGATAGTTTTGACTCGTAAGTTTTTTTGAGTTTTACCAGTTCTTTGAAGTTCACTTTTAATTGAACGTAAGTAGGCTGTATATGACATTGTTTATCCTCTTGTTTGACTCGGATTAATTAGTATTTTTAAGTAAACTCATACTATTTTGGATTTTAGATTTTGCCAAAAGTCGGAGCGTCGGCTTCAGGCGATCTCTTAAATCCCCATATAGCCTTTCCTAAGCAAATGAGTACAAGTTAACCTCACCGGCTTACTAGGAAACGCTATAAATATATAGTTCCCTAACTTACATATGTAGCTAACTCACACAAGCAATATCTCTTGATTAAGCTGATGTGCGTCTAAAGTATATAAACACTCTAGATGACTGTTGACTGTTGACGGTTAATGCTTAGGGACATCCAAAAATTACATTACTCAATTTTTGCATCCAATAGGAGCAGGGGAACAAGGTAGACAAGGTAGACAAGGTAGACAAGGTAGCAATACCTCTCCCTTGTCTCTCCAAAGCGATTGATTATTTTTTTTATTTGGAAGTCCCTTAACAGTCATCAGTCATCAGGTAAATGTACAAATTAAATGCGTAACAGCTTAACTGCTTTGGGTATCTGCTTTCCAAACTTATAGATACTCATTTAATTAGGTTAAGCTTTTTTGCAGAAGTACGATAATTCATCATGCACTACCCATCGCTACAGTAGGGAGTGATTGCCATCAGCGTTACGATACGTTAGTTTTTCGTTAATTTTCCTAAAGAATTACAGGAAGCCACCCAGCTTGATATATGAGCCTTTTTTAATTATTACTTTATCTAAAGCGTTACATTTACCTGGGGAAAGGTTAATAATCTTAGGCATTGGCAGTACTGGGTGCTTAGTTAGGAGTTGTTATTCTTCCTTTGCCCATCTACCTATACTCCCCATTGCCCAAACCGTATTTTCGGCAACAAATTGCACTCCTAACGTGATATTGGTATTACAGTGACTCAATCTCTATCTATCAGTTAACAAGCATTATGGGTTTTGCAGACCTATCGATCGCAGAGATAGCAGATGACTACAGCATTCCTGTAGAAAAATTGTTTTCTCTGTACAACCAACTTTTAATTGCCGACAAACACCAAAAGACCCGTTTGGCGTTAGAGGATGCAAAGGCAATTATTTCTCAAATATCGTCTCAAACAGACCTAAAAGGTGAGCGACTCGGTGGGTGACCGAAGTCACCTCAAGGGCTGTCTCACGATGCAGGCTATGGAGATTGAGGATCGCTTTATTTAGCTGTGTTGAGCGTCAAAATCTTTAAGGGGAAACATGTTTAGAAGACTAATTGGCGTTGTTGTGGCTACTTTTTTACTCACATTTCAGTTAGTTGTCGGTAGCGCGACAGCACTGGAATTGGACAAAGCTACCCGAACAGTGGCATTAAACGCTCAGGGAGATACCGTTGTACTTAGCCTCAAACAAGTCAAAGAAGGCAAAGCCTTATTTCAATACGCTTGTGCCCAATGTCATGTTGGTGGCGTTACCAAGGTCAACCAGAATGTGGGACTAGAACCAGAAGCTCTGGCATTGGCAACACCAAACCGTAATAATATTGAAGGTTTGGTGGATTACATGAAAAACCCCACCACTTATGACGGGGTAGACGAAATTTCCGAACTACATCCAAGCACTAAGAGCGCAGATATTTTCACAGAAATGCGAAATCTGACAGATGACGACTTGGTAGCGATCGCCGGTTATATTCTTCTACAACCGAAAGTTGTCGGTAATAAGTGGGGAGGCGGAAAAATTTATTACTAAATCTCTGAACTAGTACTGAGTGCTGAGTTTTTGGGTATTGGGTATTGGGCATAGGGCATAGGGTATAGGGAACAATTCAGTCCCCAATTCCCAGTACCCAATACCCAATACCCTGTTTTCACAGTGAAAAAAATAACAATCTCTTATTTTATCCATTACCATAATTCACGAACTTTTTGACTAGAGCAATCTAGTATTTATGACTGTTTGCATAGCTTTTTCCTGAAAATTGCTCTCCATTCTTAAAAAAAAATTTGATCTATGACAATCTGTCATATTTGGTGTTGATTTTATTTAAAATGAGAAAGGAAAAAAAATTATTGGTCAGGAGAGACTCATGAAATTAATTTCGGCAAGCTGGCGACGCCTCAGTTTAGCTGTGTTGACAATCCTTTTAGTTGTTAGCAGCTTTGCTGTTTTTACTCCTAGTGCTTCGGCTGAAACCTACGAGGTGAAACTGGGTAGCGATAAAGGAATGCTGGCATTTGAACCGAAAAAGTTGACAATTAAACCAGGTGACACGATTAAATGGATAAACAATAAAGTTCCTCCCCATAATGTTGTGTTTGATCCTGGCAAAAACCCAGGTCAGAACAAGGAATTAGCAGCATCTCTGTCTCATAAAAAGATGTTGATGAGTCCTGGTCAAAAGGAAACAACCACTTTCCCCGCAGATGCACCTGTTGGTGAGTATACCTTCTACTGCGAACCTCACCGTGGTGCTGGTATGATTGGTACAATCACTGTTAAAAGCTAGAAATATCCTTATTGACACAAGACGGTTTTCTCAGCTTGCTTCAGTGAAATAGAGCTACTAACTAGCAACACGCCACATTCCCAGAGTGACGCACAAAATGGATAAATGGCGGTAACGAGTCCTGCTCCCCTTAATACGCTAAAGAACCTGGGGCGATTGAGGGGTGAACTCGTTACCGCCAATTTTGCTCAAATTTGACTTAATCAATGATTAATCGCGTTTATACTCTTCCTGGAGGCTTGTTACGAGGAAATTGTTTTGAGAATATTTTTATTAATTCTACTGTTAGCGATCGCCCTATTCAAATTAACATTCATTCGTCCAGCACTAGCTGCCGAAATATCCAACGGTGCTAAAATTTTCGAGGCTAATTGCGCTTCTTGCCATATCGGTGGCGGTAACATCCTGATTACCGAGAAAACCTTGAAAAAGGAAGCATTGTCAAAGTACCTAAAAGATTATGATAGCGACTCAATCGAAGCGATTATCCATCAAGTACAAAATGGTAAAAATGCTATGCCTGCCTTTAAAGACAAGTTAACTTCTCAGGAGATTCTGGACCTAGCTGCTTACGTTTTTCAGAATGCGGAACAAGGTTGGTAAGTAGACAAAAATTATGACTTTAAGCAATAACTAGGGGACACAGCTAGCTGTGCCCCCTACCTGTGTATGTAACTCATTCAACAAATGAGAACAGCTATCAATACTTGTCGGTTAAGGGGAAAAGGGGAAAGGGGAAAGAAAAAACCTTTAACCTTTACCCTTTAACCTTTTCCCCAAACCCAATTCCGAGTTAAAAATGCTTTACCCGAGCAGTATTGGAACAACTATAAGTCTCAAAACCGGGTTTGAAATATTTCCAATAAGGGACTAACAAATAAAAAAATATCCCACTGCTCACGGTCAACAGTCAACAGTAAGCAACTTTAAGCGGGATAATTTATTTCTTGGAGTTCCCTAAATAAATTATTCTTTCAATAGCCAGGAACTATTTTTCTAGATTAGACTTTTCTCTCTTTGTCTTCAGTTGGCGCAACTGTTCTAGTAGTTCTTGCTCAGTTTCAGCAGCGGGTGTCTGCTGATTTTTATTTACTCCTGGCGCTAATGGTTGAGAAGTGCTAGCTGCTGATGAAGGCGTGGGCAGATTGTTTTTGATTTGCACTTCTGACAATGGTTTAGAAGTAGCTGTTGGGAAAGGGCGCAGCTGATTGCTATTGACTCTCGGTACAGATAATGGTCTGAGAGTACTTGTCGGTGAGGAACTAGGCTGATTCTTATTGAAGCCTGGTAAAACTAATGGTTTAAGAGTACCTGTGGGTAAAGACGCAGGTGAGTTAGTTCTGATTGGTGTTTCAGATAATGGCTTAGAAGTAGGTACTGCTGAGGGAGTCCGCTGACTGCCATTGACTCCAGGCGCAAATAATGGTGTTAACTTTTGCCCTTGGCTATTAGTTCCAGTAGTGTTGCTAGTGTTGTTTTGAAAAACTAGGTTAAATGGATAAGAGCTGATATTTTTATTTCCCTTGAGGGATTGCTTGCTAAAGTATTCCCTAGCTTTTGTTCGCAATTCCGGGGAAACTAACTTGTCTTGGAACTTGATATCTAAGACCTTGCCATCAGCATCTACTACTAATACACCCAAAACGCTGCCTTCTAGATTTGGCTTATCGGTGGCTAGTGTTTCGCGGATAACTGGTTTTTGTTCAGCGCTGGGGTACTGTTGTTGGACTTCTTTTCTAAGAACAGCATAAGAATCTAGTTGTGAAATCTGTTGAGTTCCTTTTCCAAATAAATCGGCTGCCTGAGGCGTGCTTCCTCTAGTTCCAATTAAGGTATTTCCATTCCTTGGAGCTTGTTTTAGAGAGTTTATTAACGAGTTTTGAGCAATTTTAGACCCATCATTATTACCCACCTGCGTCATTGCTGAAGTCGGATTTAGCTGTGGTGTGGTAATGGGGCTAGTCTCAGCGAGAGCCTGAGATTGGGAATTCTGGAGAAGATCGTTAGAGATTGGCTGCGGCTGCAAATTCGGCAACCCAGGTTGAGCTGGGAGCTTAGGTGCCTCGTATTTGCCATCACTCTCATTTAAAGGGGTAACTGGACGCGTGAATTTGGCGGTGTTATTGAATTTAGAACTATCAAATTTAGAGGCATCAAATCGCAAATTGTCACTAGGAATCATCCGTAATGACTGCCTTGTAGGCAACGAAGATACCCGATAGTTATTTGATGATGGAGGCAGCGGAGGCAGTACTAACTGACTTGATGGCGGTGGTGCTAATGGAGGTAGAAGAGTTTGAGCGCTAAAGTTTGGAGGAGAAAGTGGCGCTACTGGCGGTAATTGTTGTAAACCAATTTGGGGTGTCGTTTGGGGCAAGCGGCTTTGATCGGCTTGGCTTAATTCCAGAAGTCCGACTGTTTTTGATGATGCTGTTTCTTTGGGCTTGCTAGAGTCCATAGGCATCAATGGCACAAACATGGCGATCGCACCGTGGATGCCAAGAGACGCTATAGCTGCTATCCCAATTGGCTGGCTGATGATTTCTGGTATACTTTTCAGCAGGGAGACGTAAGACATAGCTGTTATCGTTCACTCGGCTCAGTTGCAGTTGACTAACAAATTTTTTCTTTCAGACTATATTGCAATATCTTGCAATAGATGCTTCCCTTTAAGGAAATAATAACTTCCTATGCTGGCAATCCAAACGCTAAGGTTGCCACTTATTCAAGTTTTTATTTTCTTAACGATCCTGTATCATATTTTCAAGTTTGACTTACTAAAGAGAGTTTTGAAAAATTAGTACTTCTGATGTTTTTTTGTTCTAAAACGCACAATTAAAACTAATATCTCGGTTATTCATTAAAGTCTAAGAACTTGTAGACGTTTGATTCAATCACAACATTTGCCAAAAGGTCGAGCTGTTTTTGGCACTGTTTTTCAGTCAGCCAACCTTATTTAACAAATGTCACGCTTCAATAATATAGAGTAAACCCTTCATAAAAATCCTACCATATCAGGTTACCCTAAAACTGTTACAACTTGTACCATTTTCTTGACATTCTAGCTGTAAAACCGTGCCAGAGGTATTTGCTTTTTCATCGGCGGATTCAGGATTTAGGAGTCAGCCAGACAATGGCGATTTTAGCTTCTAACTACTGAGTAGTTGTTCATTCAAAAATTCCAACCCTTCAATCCTTGTAGCCAAAAATTCAAATGCCGTTACCAATAGTTATTGTGCCTGGATATCTAGAAAGCGCGATCGCCTATCGTCAACTAGAACAATCCCTAGAACAGTTTGGTTTTCCTGTTGTCACAGTACCACTGCGGAGGCGTGATTGGCTTCCCACTATTGGCACAAGACCGATAACGCGAATTTTGCAACAACTCGATCGCACAGTCAAGCAAATATTGCAGCAATATAACGTTACTCAAATTAACTTGATTGGTCACTCGGCCGGAGGTTGGATATCGCGCATTTACATGGGAGAAAAACCTTATTTGCCACGCGGCGATTTCAAACCATCCCTTTGGGAAGCCCATCCCCTGGTTGCGACTCTCATCACCTTAGGTACACCCCACATCAGCCAAGAACGCTGGACACGCTCAAATCTCGATTTTGTCACTAATAACTATCCTGGAGCTTTTTACAAAAACGTTCGTTACGTTTGTGTGGCTGGCAAAACGATCTTTGGACAAAGGCGGCCTGGTAGCTGGTTAGCTTACAGTAGCTATCAATTAACCTGTGGTAAGGGTAACACTTGGGGAGATGGAATCACGCCAATAGAAGCAGCCCACCTTGAAGGCGCAGAAAATCTTGTGATTGAAGGTGTAAAGCATTCTCCTAGAAGCGCCGGAATTTGGTATGGCTCACCAGAACCCTTAAAAGCTTGGGTGCAATATTTGATTTAAAAAACTTTACTTTTATATAAGAAAAGCAAAATATATTAAGATTTATTAGCTAAAATTGTATAAGAATAAATACCTACTTAAGGACAGGAGGGGTGAATTATGCAAAGCACCCAGTTCGACAGAATTTTGCGGCGAATAGCGACGATATTATCGGTTGTAATTCTGACTCTGTGCTTAATTTACGTTTCTACCGGAATTTTGCTTTCTTTTTACTACGAACCGACAGCGGGCGGTGCTTATAACTCATTGAAGATGATTAATACACAACTGCCGTATGGCTGGTTGTTTCGGAGAGCGCACGATCTTGCTGGTAACGTGGTAATTGCGATCGCCTTAATTCAAATTGTAGTGATGTTTTTAGGTCGGCAATTTCGCAAGAGTTGGCTGACTGCTTGGATTAGTGGGATTTTGTTTACCCTAAGTGCCATCGGGCTGGATTGGACAGCCATAATTCTAGACTGGACTCAGGAAGGATACTGGCGTTTTAGCATTGAGCTAGGAACCATCGAAGCAATTCCCTTTATTGGCGGACAACTGCGCGACATCCTGACAGGCGGTGGAGCCATTAGCACAGTTACCGTTGAACACCTTTACACAATACATAGTTATTTAATTGCGATGACAACGCTACTTCTTGCCGTAGTGCATTTATCTGCTTTACTGTGGCAAGAATGGCAAGTGAGTGCTGACGGCTGAGTTAGGAGTTTTTTCTTCCTTCCCTATCCCCCTCATCTCCCCCCACTCTCGCTAGCGGAAAGTTGAGTTAACTGAGCAAGGGCTAAGTCTTCAACCTCTGGTAACTTTTCCAGAGACAGGGGAGTGGATTGGGTAGCGCCAGATAAACGTTTTAAAAGGCTAGGTCTGGGGTCATGCAAAAGGTAGATAATGCGATCGCCAATTTCCCAATCTTGGTTAGCTGTCATTACCTGTAAGCGTTCTTCTCGCTCTACCAATAGCGGTATCAATATCCCAGTCCGAATCTTTTCTTGAATGCGATCGTATTGAGTGGAAAATTCTAAATCTGTCAGGGTGGTTGTCCCCAGCTTGACTCGGCCATCATTGAGATACTCATTCCAAGTCTTAATCGCTAAGTCTGAGATAAAAGCTTGATGAACTTTATTATTCGCTGAGCTATTCGCTTGGGGATCGCGGGGGAAAACTGCTAAGACACGGGGCGGATTAAACTCCTCAGCCGCTCGTTGAGCCAAAACAAAATTCACCTCGCCATTACTTGTCATGGCCAAAAAAGTCCCCATAGAGGCAAGTCCGGCCTCTTCTAAAACAGCAGCATCCAAAGCACTACTAGCAATCACCCGGAGATTTTGGGCTTCAGCTTGGACAAGACATTCCGGGTCAGTATCAATCATGACTACGTTTTCTCCCCGTTCTTGAAAGAATCGGGCAATTAACAGACTCAAGGGATTGCAACCGACAATCACCGCCCCAGTTGCATCTTTTGAGGTAATTTGCAGACACCTAGCAACCCAGCCAGCTGTTAGCCCTTGGCAAACCACAGTCATGATGATTGTGAGAAAAACTAGAGCTTTGATGGAGTCACCGCCATTGATACCCCGTTGTGTCAGCAAAATCGCAAATAGAGAAGCAACGGAGGCAGAAACAATTCCTCTGGGCGCAACCCAGCTTAAAAACAATTTCTGTCGCCAATTTAGGTCACTGTTCCAAGTACACAAGAGGATGTTAATTGGGCGAACAACGAACATTAGCACCAAAACAGTGAATAAACTACCCCAGCCCAAAGCAAACACGCTGGCAATGGATAGATCGGCTGCTAATAGGATGAATAGAACCGAGACGCTGAGAATTGTTAGCTGACCCTTAAAGCTCCTTAACAGACGTTCTTCTGGCACTGAGGAGTTAGCAAAGACTGCTCCTGCAACTACTGTTGTCATTACTCCAGATTCACTACGGATCATTTGCGATAAGGTAAACAGACTCCAAAGTATTGCCAGCACTACTAAGTTTTTAAGCTCGAATGACAGAAAACTAGCGCGTTTGAAAATCAAACTCATCAGATAACCGCCAGCACCACCAATTGCTGCACCAACACCGAGCCGCATGAGTAAACCTGCGATCGCATTAATTGGATCGGCATCACCATTTAAAATCGTATCCAGGACAACGAAGGCGAGGATAGCTCCTACAGGGTCAATTAAAACCCCTTCTCCTTCTAAAAGGGTTGCCACTTGCCGATCTACATTGATTTGTTTGAGCAAAGGACCAACCACCGTTGGCCCAGTAACCACAACTATCGAAGCATAGAGAAAAGCTATGTTCCAAGGAAATTCACCCAGCCAATGAGCAGCCATACTCCCACCAAGGAGTGTGATTAGGGTTCCTTGAGTGACGAGCAATTGTAGGCTGACTGAAACTCTGCCTAACTCTCGCAGATCCAAATTCAGTCCACCTTCAAACAAAATGATTGCCGTTGCTAGGGCGACAATAACTTCCAGTCCACTGCCAAGCAACTGGGGATGTAATAGTCCTAAGCCATCAGAGCCAAAGAGGATGCCCAACAGCAATAACAAGACGATACTGGGTACCCGGAGGTATGCAGCCAACACTTGGGCGCTGATACCTGCAAGCACAGCGATCGCCATCTGTAGAGTGATTTCAAGAGATGCTTCCATGTTGTAGATTTTGAGCTATTTATTTCAAAATCTTTTGTAAAAAAAACGTAGATATTAACTCTACAGGGTACAACATCATACCCTTTCTCCTTTCCTGAATTTCGGGTTTTTTCTATTTGGGCATCCGCCAAAATTCCCAGCGCCGGATGTTGACGCAATCTGCCCAAAGCCAAACCAGCATCTACGGGCTTTTTTTTGTGTATCCATCTCTGTGTGTCCTCTTCAAACTTTTGCTTCCAACCAGTTTAGCTGCCACAAACTTTTTTTCGCAAAACCTGTTGACATCACCAAGGAAATTAGTTACCTTATAAAAGGTCTGAGTCCGATGCCCCCATCGTCTAGAGGCCTAGGACACCTCCCTTTCACGGAGGTAACGGGGATTCGAATTCCCCTGGGGGTACTAATAAACAAATCACAAAGATGTTTTTTTGTAGAGTGCATCTATGAATGAAATTTATCATTCAGGTTTAACCCTGAATGATAATGTAACTAACCATCATCTTTTTTGCGGGCTAATTCTTCTACACGTTGGTAAATAGCTAGAAGATTTAAGCGCAGGTCTTTACTCAGTCGGTTTTCAATCATTCCTATTGGCATAGTGAGTTTAGGCCAAACTTGAATTGTATAACAGAGATTTGTTCCTACATCCTCACCGAAGGAATAAGGCTCTAAGCACCAGCTTCCAGAAAAGCCTTTAAAATCTCCCTCTACCATGCGGAAATTAATTTCTTTAGGGAAGTATTCTTCCAAATCTAAAACTACCCGCGCACAAAAATTGAAGTTGAGTACGCGCTGAGAGCCTATTTGTTCGAGTCGAATACCGCCTTCAGGATGCTCCATAAGACGACTCTTGGCAAGATTAGGAATGAAGTCAGCCAAAGCCTCATAATCCGTTAGAACCTTCCAGATTTTTTCCACTGGTTGGGGAATTTGGACTTTAGCGCTGATTTGTCGCTGTCGTTGTGCTGTCTTCTCAATTTCCACTTCTACCTTAGCCAACAAAGTAGCTGCATCAGGAGATAAATAATCCCCTTCTAGATTTATGTCATCACTAGGAGACGGGAAATCAGGGTTCTCTGTTGTGTTATGTTCTTTAGTCACTGTCAGAATTATGGTTTGCTTTCGTCAGAAAATTGGGGCAGAGTCAAGGTGAAGCAAATTTCGCTCTGTTGAGAATTTGGGATTTCTAGACTTTCAACTGCGATCGCCCCATTCAAATGCTGTACTAAAGACTTGACTAGAGCAAGTCCCAAGCCGGTTCCTGGAGTCCAGCGTCCTTTACCGCGACGGAACTTGTCAAAGATATAGGTCGCTTCTTCCTCAGAGATGGCGCGTCCTGTATTCGTCACTTTCATGATAACTCGATCGATTTGTTCATCGACTTGATGAAAGGCGTGCAGGTGAACTACCGTATCATGCTCTGAGTATTTACAGGCATTTGTTAGCAACTCTTGGAGAATGCGGTCAAAACTCTCTAATTCAGTTTGGAGTTTTAGCGATTCTTCTGGTAAATTTAAAGAAATTTTTAACCCCCTTTCACCCAGCTTTTTTTCAAAAGAGGCTGCTATATGGTGGATTCTAGTATTTAAATCTATAGTTTCTAATTGCGGAGCTTCGTGAGGCGACTCTAGTTTCTGGAGTGTCAACAAATCATTAATTAAATTGATTTCCTTGGTACATTCCTGCTCGAGGATATCGAAATATCTAGCCTGACGCTCTGGTGCTATTCCTGGCAAACGTAAGTTGCGAATTGACATTAGCATGTTTGTCAGGGGGTAGCGCAGGCGATCGCTCATATTACTCAAAAATTCATCTTTGAGTTCGTTAAGTTTCCGCAACTGCTCGACATATTGCCGCGTTCTTTCATGCAATTTGGCTTGGAGTTCCAGACTGCTTTGTAATTTCGCCGTCCGCTCATCTACCAACGTTTGCACTTGGCGCAATGTCTGTGATTGAATGATGGCGTTACTCACTTGAGCGCAAACCATTTCCACAAGATTTAATTCTGCTGCTTGCCAATTGCGAGCAACCGATTGCTGTAGCACCAAGAATCCTAAGATTTTACCTTGACTCTCTAATGGCATTAACAGTGCCGCAGGCAATTCCTCTACCCTAAATAATGGAGCAGCTGGGGAGTTATCCTTTTCGGCTGTATAGTCATCCACAATTACTGGTTTTCCAGAATCCATGAAGACACGCTCACATAAACCACACTCTGAAAGCAAGAAAGACTGCTGCAAGATATCTGGTTTAATAGCCCCGGAATTTTGGGTTGTCTTTGCCCATTCTCCAACTACCGTGGCTCTGGCTTTAGGAATTTGTTTTTTCGCTTGAGTTCTAAATAGGGGATCTGTATATTTGAGCATGATCAGCAAACCCCGATCTGCCTGTAAAGATTCAGCAGTAGACCCGACAACTACTTGGAGCATTTGATTAAGTTCCAAGTTGCTGCGACTTAATACAGTTAATTGCTTAATCAAACTTTGATGCTGACTGGTCTTTTGTAAGTCCCGCTGTTGATGAGCAATTAACTGGCCTTGTGCGACTTGAGAAAAAGCGATCGCGCAAGACGACTCTACCTCTTTGATCAGTTGTTTTTCTGATTCACTCCAATCATAGGGTTGGAATTTAATCAGACAAATCACCCCGTTGTTATTGCCACCAAACCGAGTAGGAATTGCCAAAACTGCTTTGATCGGTAGTGGCAAATATCGACACCCAATTACCAAGCTTTTCTGAATCGTGGAAACATCTTCAATAGTCAACGGTTCAGCAGCACATTGCAGCACTGGCGAGTGCATCAGCAACCGTTCCATCGAAAAAATCTCTTCTGGATGTGGCAACCCTAAATACTCGTCAGCACACCAATTAATAGCAGTCGGTTCGTCGGATATCTCACCCGTTACTGAAACCAAGCAGCAGCAATCTACTTGAAACGCAACTCCTAGCAATTGGGCAATATCTTGCAGCATCAATGCTGTAGCCGAGCTATTAGCAATGATTTGGTTAATCTTTTGTACCAACTGGCGGGCTGGTTGTTCCTGATGCTGCATCAGCTTGACTTGGTAAGGTTGTAGTAGATCTACGTCATTTAAGTAGTGTGGTGGCGATGATGATACAGGCTTTTTCATTCCTGGCACGCCCTTGGATAATAAACCCATTCTTTTTGCACCCAACCTTTTGGCATATTGTTCACCGTTAGTTGTGTTGCTACACCTTGATAATTGACAAATTTTGTATGAATCGTTTCTCTCACCTGTTATAGCCCTTTTCTATGCCAGATGGCCAAGTTTCCGAATGCATCAAGCAAATTGCTACACAGGTACTGAGATACTTTAAGATATCCTAAAATGCCTCAGTCCACTTGTTTTGGGTTTCTTTATATTGATTATTGATATGATTAAGTAACTTTGACCTCAGAATATCTTGTCTGTAAGTATACATAAACCGTAATTTCTCTAGAATTAAACCACAGTCACCGATAGTTTCATCCGTAAAAACACTATATCAATTTAAAATTTTTGTAAGATTTATTTCAATTTAAATATATTGACAGAATACCTTTTATCTCTCTTAGTGTCAGAAAGGTATAAAAAAGCCGAAGCTTCAAAAAAATTAAACTTAGAACCTAAGTAAGTCGGCAAGAAAAATTCAATATAAATTCACCTGATGACTGATGACTGAAAACCCGTCAACAGTCAACAGTCAACGACCATCAAGAGTGTTTATATACTTTAGACGCGCATCAGGTTATTATTACCCTCATCGCGTTAGAAGCTCCGTCCCAATACTGCTCGGGTAAAGCATTTTTAACTCGGAATTGGGTTTTGGGTAAAGGTTAAAGATTTTTTCTTTCCCCTTTTCCCCGCCCCTTATCCCCTTCTTGGGACCCCACCTTCCCCTTTTCCCCAAAACCCGACAAGTATTGAGCTCCGTCCAACACCTGTCATATTCCGCAACCCTATTCCCTGTTCCTTTTAAAAGGATCGAGCCGGATTTTCGGATCGGCTTTAAATGCATATTAGGCAGGTGTGGTCTTTGGGTTTGCTAATTGGCAAGAAATTATGAGTAATTTCTCGATTAGCAGTACTCTTAGATGTATAATTAAAATTTAATTTAAATAAATAATTTATAACTTTTTTAAATATAACTATTGATTCAGAGGAGACAAGAAACCGAAGTTTTAAATGCAGCCCAATTATTTAGTCAGAACAACTGAACTGCATTCGCCTGGATATAAAACTATCCAGCCAAGCTTTCGACACTTAAGGGAACCATATCGCCATTCCTCGTCAGTCCTAACAACATTGGTTGTTGGGGTTGAATTAATTGACCAGTGAGTACACAGCGTTCTTCCTGCTGAGCTGTGGCAGCTATGCTAGCTCGAATGTCGGATCGCGAAAATCGCGGCTTCCACTCACCTGATTTTTGCTGGACATAATTCCAAAGGATATCTCTGATCAGCGCTTGATATCCCTGATTGCCAGCTATTTCTTTGAGTTTATCTTTGAGTTCCCGCTCTAGGCGGATGCTAGTAACTTCCATATCGGTGGTTGGGGTGCGAGCGATTGTATGCATGAGTTTTTCTCCTTAAAGGTATAGACAGGATAGTAATACAAGTGTAGTATGTTTAAAGGAATGTTCAATAGGTGAAATTTTCTGTGAAATCCATTTACCCCATCTCCACTTCCTTATGCGCTACCAATTGTCGAGCCGGTTGGGAATCAGCTGCTGTGGGAGTGGAGTATTTATTTATGGGGGATATTAGCCGAAATCATGGGCAAATCACAGAGGGTAAAGATGATTTTAAACATCTCAGCATTAGCGCACTGATTGCAAAACCACAACTAGATGAAGAAAGCGGGGGGTACAGGCAAAGGAATACTGTACCGATATAAGACCAGAAAGTTTTCCGGTCAATCTCTAACCCCCGCTTCAGGAAAAGAAGAAGCGGGGGTTTTTTATAAGGAGTGAAGCTGTGACGAGTGCAATACAAGTGTTAGAGAAATCCGTAGTGGTGGTTTATCAAAGTTATTTACCACTATGTTGGGTTAATATCAAGCGGGTGATTGTGCTATTAGTAACAAACAAGACCGAATCTCTGAGTTTTACCACGGAATGCCGATGGCGAATTTACTCACCGAGTATTAAGTTTTGTCAAAAAAGTAGCTCTCATTAAAAGATGATGTCTACTAATTCGCTGCTGTGCGTCTACACATCCCTCGTGAGGCTGGTATGCAACTGCGTATCAAGCCAAAAGCACCAGCCTGGCGATAAACAGTTTTGGATAAATATGCCAGCAAACCTGGAATAACAGGAGAGCATGAGGAATGCTGAAATTAACTTACACCGAAAACAGCTTTTATTTAGAATGCCTCACTCTGTCGCTAGAAGAATGGGTAGCGCAGCGAGTGATTTTGGCACTACGAGTTGGTCAAACTCTTAGTGTTGAACCTAGTACAGCTTCCTTTTTGCTTCCTGTTGATTTATCGGGAGTAGAAGTGCTGAAAGCTGAGGTAAGAAGAGATGACAGAGAAATAATTGCTCTGTGTGTCTGCGATAGCGAATATGTGGAAGTCACCTTGCGGGGTTCTTGGTTATCTGATGGTTCTGAAGATGCTGAGGGTGTGTTTATTACCACAATGAGCGATCGCGCTGAGTTCTTTTTGCACAAACTTTGGCAGGAAGCTCAAGCCTGTGCTTCCGTTATGAGCGAATAAACAAAAAAGGGTGAGATATGTTGCTCACTCTTTTTTGTTCCCTTTCTAAAAGGTTACTGAGTAAAAAGTCTAGGTTTCATTTGCAAATATTTGTCCCATAGCAGAATAAGAATGAAAAAGTAGTTAAGGCATATACCTTACCTACTTTTTTATGTTGCAAATTTTTTCAAAACTAGTTTCAATTTCCGTAACAAGCCTGACAAATACTGTAGAAACAGGTTAGCTTAACTGTTAATCACAAGCCGCACCCCAGCAGCGATGGTAAAAGAATTAGCAATTTGCACCCGTGGACTAACTAAGCAATTCGATCGACATGTTGCTGTTAATGATGTTGATTTAGAAATCCAAGCGGGTGAGGTATATGGATTGATTGGGCCCAATGGCGCGGGTAAAACTACTCTGATCCGAATGTTGGCAACCGCTGAGGAACCAACGACGGGTGAGATTTATATTAATGGCGATCGCCTACTACGTGACAAGAGTAACCCCAAACTCAAGCGTCGTCTTGGTTACCTACCTGATGACTATCCACTGTATGAAGATTTAACAGTGTGGGACTACTTAGATTATTTTGCGCGTTTGTATCGGTTGCGAGAACCCCGCCGCACCCAACGTCTACATGAAGTTTTAGAATTAATCCAACTTGGTAACAAACGTCATAGTCAGATTTCTACTTTGTCGCGGGGGATGAAACAGCGCTTGAGTTTAGCGCGAACCATTATTCACGAACCAATTTTACTACTACTAGATGAGCCGGTTTCTGGACTTGACCCCATTGCGAGAATGCATTTCCGAGAAATCATCAAAGCCTTACGAGAAGCCGGGATGACAATATTAATTTCCTCCCACGTTCTCAGTGATTTAGCGGAACTGTGTACTTCTGTGGGAATTATGGAACTTGGCTTTTTGGTAGAAAGTACATCGCTACAGCAACTTTACCAACGTCTTTCACGCCAACAAATTGTGTTATCCACTTTGGGAAACTTAGAGACACTTTTGAAGGAAGTGAAACATCATCCTTTAGTAGAAGAATGGGAGGTAATACCAGGAACAAACAGCGTGCGGGTGAATTTTTCGGGGACACAGGAAGATTGTGCCCAGTTGTTGCGATCGCTAATTAGTATTGGCATTCCTCTGACTGATTTCCACTGCACACAAGAAGACTTAGAAACTATTTTCTTAAAATTAGGTCACAAACAAGCATCTTAATTCGTCAATAAATATCACTCCCCGTTTTTGGAGATTTTTTTCCTATGATGCTCAATTGGATAGACAAAATCGGCGATTGGAATCCGCAACTATTGCGGGAACTCAAAGGACGCCTGAAATTTTTGAATGTGGCGATCGCTGTTGTATTTTCCCTACTACTGCAACTAGTAGTTGTTTTATGTCAATTCCGCGATTTTCCTGATAATAGATATTCCCTAATTGGGACATATTGTCGTTTACGTCAAGTATATGAGCAGCGACAAACAGAGGCTTATCGGCAATCAGATCAATTTAAAATTGCTGAAATAAATGATTTTCTCTCTAATAATTTCTGCCTCCAAAACGAAATTGATTGGCAGTTGTGGTGGCGAGATCATTGGGAATATATATTCTTTTCTTTTAGTGTAATTTTTGTATTTACACTATTAGTTGCCGGAACTTATTTACTAATTAATGATTTAGCGAAAGAAGAACGTCGCGGTACGCTCAATTTCATTCGTCTGAGTCCCCAATCAGAAACAAGCGTATTGACTGGCAAGTTATTAGGAGTTCCGAGTTTAATTTATCTCGTAGTCTTAGTAGCACTTCCTTTACATTTCTGGGCTGGACATTCTGCCAACATCGCTTTTGGTAACATTTTCAGTTACTACGCTATTCTTGTTGCTAACTGTATTTTCTTTTACAGTGCTGCATTACTATTTGGCTTAGTTAGTCGTTGGTTTAGTGGTTTTCAGCCTTGGTTAGGTAGTGGTGCAGTTCTATTTTTCTTGTTCCTCACAATGGTAACAGCATTGTCTTATGGCAACAGTTTGAATAATGCAGGTACTTGGTTGAGACTTTTTAATCCTTGGGATGTAACAAATTATCTGTTTCCTAACTTATTTCATGTATACAGAGGTTCTCCCCTGAAAGAGTTGCAGTTTTTCTATGTATCATTAGGGACAAATACTGTTACTATCATTGGCTTCCATCTATTTAATTTTGGATTGTGTACTTATGGGATTTTGCAAGCACTAAAACGTTGCTTCCGTAATCCTCAAGCTTCAATAATCAGTAAGGGACAAAGTTATGTAGTAGTATGTTTTTCCCAGGTAATGATGTGGGGATTTACCTTACAACATTACAATTTGGATGAACACATTGAGCGAAATTTTGTTTTTCTAGGATTATACAACTTGGTCTTACTTTTCAGTTTGATTGCGATTCTTTCTCCTCATCGTCAAGATGTACAAGATTGGGCAAGATATCGACATCAAGAAGTTTCTAGCCACAAGAGTGTTTGGCAAGATTTAATTTGGAGCGAAAAAAGTCCTGCACTGGTGGCGATCGCCATTAATCTGACAATTGTTAGTATTCCTTGGCTAGTCTGGATTACATTTACATCTGTTTTCAATACAGATCGTACCCCAAATTGGGCAGGTGACAATTTTGACAAGTTTAAATTACTTTTAGCCCTAGCTTTGTCTATCAGCATCATCTTGATTTATGCTACTATTGCTCAATTAATGCTTTTGTTAAAAACTCCCAAACGTTCTTTTTGGGCACTTGGGACTATTAGTGCAGTAATGTTTCTCCCACCGATAATTTTAGAACTTATTGGTATGTCCTTGGTGAAACATCCCACTATCTGGCTGTTTTCAACTTTTCCTTGGGTAGCGATCCAATATTCTGGAACGACGACAATTTTTATGGCATTCCTAGCACAGTTGAGTGTTCTAGCATTATTAAACTTCCAGTTAACCAAACAGGTGAGATTAGCCGGTGAATCTGCAACAAAAGCGTTGTTAGCAGGACGTTAATTTAGTAGTTGAGATAGGTTATATCCCCAACTTATAAAAAGTTGGGGATTTTGTTTTTCACGAATCATTTAGCAACAATATAAGGTGTTCATATTTAAATTGCATAATCAGCGCGGGTAAGATGTATAACCCACAAAATTTATTTTTAATTCAGTCATATAAATTAGATATTTTTCAGCTTATTATCTTGATTTGTACACATCAACGTTTAAAAGTCAAATCTGCACAATAATCTCATAATCATATTAAATATCGTGACTCAAGACTTACGCTATAAAGCCATCCAGTTTTTAGAACAAACTCCCTCACAACGTCTGCAAATTCTTAAGCAATTGGGTATCGCTCGTTATGAGTTTTTAACTAAAATACGACTTAATGAAGCAAATATTATTTCTATGATGCGGTTTTTAAAGTATCAAACTCAGCTAAAATTTCCTAATCTTCAAGGAGCAGATTTGTCTGGTTTAAGTTTAGATGGGGAAAACTTTATACGGGGAAACTTATCAGCAGTAAATCTGCAAGGTAGTAGTTTAGTAAATGCCGATTTATTATTTGTAAATTTCACGAAAGCTGACTTGAGAAATGCAGATTTACGAGGTGCAACTTTGAATGAAACGATTTGGTTAGATACTTTAGTAGATGAGTGTCAATTTGGTACAGGTATTGGTTTAACAGATCTGCAATGCCAAGATTTACAACTGCGCGGAGGTAAATTTAACTCTAGTGATAATTAAAATACAAAAAGTTATAAGATGATTAAATTGAGATTGACAAACATTCGGGGTGTAGGCAAAAAATAGAAAATTTGTAGATTTGGTGGTCTAAAATCACAGATGCGATTAATCGCGTCTCTATTTATTCCCTACACCCTTCTACCCTTTCTTTTTTCACCTGATAAGTTAATGAGTATTAAGCTGCCCCAAAAATTGATGCTGCTTGGTTCTGGGGAACTAGGCAAAGAATTTGCGATCGCTGCTCAACGTCTTGGTAATTATGTAATTGCTGTTGACCGTTACCCCAATGCTCCAGCGATGCAAGTTGCTGATGCATATGAAGTGATTTCAATGCTGAATGGCGATGATTTAGAAGCTATCGTTACGAAACATCAGCCTGATTTTATTATACCTGAAATTGAAGCTATTAGAACAGAAAAACTGCTTGAATTCGAGCAGCGAGGAATTACAGTTATACCAACTGCGGCTGCCACTAACTATACGATGAACCGCGATAGAATTCGGGAACTAGTACATCAACAATTAGGCATTAGAACTGCTAGATATGGTTATGCAATAACTTTAGAAGAATTGATTAAACTTTCTGAAGAAATTAGGTTTCCTAACGTTGTCAAACCCGTGATGTCATCATCTGGTAAAGGTCAGTCTGTAGTGCAGGATAAGAGTGAAGTTGAGAAAGCTTGGAATTATGCGATCGCTAATTCTAGAGGTGACAGTCAAAAAGTCATTGTCGAAGAATTTATTAACTTTGAAATTGAGATAACTTTACTGACAATTAAACAGTGGAATGACCCCACTATTTTTTGTATTCCCATTGGTCATCGTCAAGAAAGAGGCGATTATCAAGAATCGTGGCAACCCACAGAAATTTCGGAAGATAAAATATTAAAAGCTCAAGAAATAGCGATAAAAGTTACCGATGCTTTAGGAGGAGCCGGAATTTTTGGTGTTGAATTTTTTATTACTAAAGATGAAGTGATTTTTTCTGAACTTTCTCCCAGACCCCATGATACGGGTATGGTGACATTAATCTCACAAAATCTTAACGAGTTTGAACTACATCTACGAGCTATTTTAAACTTGCCAATTCCTCATATAGAACAGTTAGGAGCATCAGCTAGTGCGGTAATTTTAGCTTCTGAAAAATCTGATTCTATTGCTTTTAGTGGTGTAGCAGATGCTTTATCAGAGAAAGATGTAGATATCAGATTATTTGGCAAACCTAATGCCCATCCTTATCGGCGTATGGGAGTAGCTTTAGCGAAAGCTCTGAATGTCGAAGAAGCTAGAGAAAAAGCCACTAGAGCAGCAAATAAGATTCAATTGCTCTAATTTTTGGTAGTACTTTGCTAAGCTATTTTTGAGAGGTTCATAGTAAAGACTTTAGTGTTGAAAAATCAAGGACTAAAGTCCTTACTACAAACACGTCTGACCGTCAAAATTGTTCAATTTTTACATTTTGCACCTTGAGGAGTAGCGTCAGGATAATAGGTAATGATTCCTTTTTCTTTCCTCACAAAAACTGTAGGAAAGGATTTGTTCGTTTCTCGATCGCGTACATTATAAATACACGAGCCCTCATTGTTTCCTTGAAGCTTAAATATTTTCGTGGCATCTGAAAGTATTTCTTCGGCATTGCTGAGATAACCATACCCTTTGATAACATCTGTTACAGTACGATTTCTCTCTTTAATTACTATACCCATTGTATAAACGATCCCAGGAATTACTTCTTCTCGTCCTTGATTATTCGGTAGGCGTCCCCCTATACCTTCATTTTGCAACTCTAAATATCTGCCGTAAAAATGTAAGCCACCAATATCATTGGCGTTATATATTTCCCCACAAAATATATGTTCAAACCCCCGATGTTTAAACCAAATATTGGTTAAATCTTCGATAAATTGTGCTTTATTTCTCCGTCCCGAATGCAGTTCCCCGCCGCTAGCTTGCTGAACTTTCTGCAACACATCTGGGTAAGAATATAACAATTTTTTAAAATTATTAGAGCTAACTCTCGCGCCAATAGGTCCACAAATTTTTAATACAGCTCGATCAAAAGAGTTTAGTAGCGGTGGGGGTGGTGTAATATCTACCTGTTTTCCGGGAGGGAAGTGAACAGGAACTGGGTTATCTACATTATCGAAGAATGGCAGAAGTTTAGTCTCTTGTTCTGGCTGTGCCTCTACCATATTTTGCCAGTAAAAGGGGAAAAGCAATAGGAAAACTGCAAATAATTTTACTATGTGCTTAAATTTGTAATTTGCAGAATAAGGCTGCATAAAAATACATTAATTACTAGATAATAGTCTTGGAGAAATTGTTATTACTGAGGTTGAGCAATGATTAAGTTGCGCGATCAATTTTTTGCACTTCTTGATCGGATAGTTTCACATTGATAGCTTGTACTGAGTCTTCAATGCTGGAAATTTTGCTAGCACCAGGAATTGGCAAAATAACAGACGATTTGGAACGCAACCACGCCAAAACGATATTGTACACTGATACGCCTTTTTCTTTAGACAACTGAGCGATCGCGGGGATATCTTGTAAATTTTGATGACGACGCCTACCACCAAAGGGACTCCAAGGCAAAAAAGTCAATCCTTGTTGTTCGCAATACTCTAATACCCCGTCAATTTCTGGCTGTCGTTGCCAAGGACTGTATTGATTCTGCACTGAGACAATATCCACCACATCCTGCGCCCGCTTAATTTGTTCCACGGAAAAGTTAGAAACTCCCGCAAACCGAATTAAACCTGCTTCTACTGCTTCTTTAACTGGTGCAAGTGATTCTTCAATGGTGTAATTTTGATCTGGGGAGTGGAGTTGCCAAACATCGATGGGTTTAGTGCCACCCAAAGCCTCAAAGCTGACTCTAATTGTTTGCCGCAAATGTTCTGGGTTACCATTGGCTGTCCAGTTACCATCAGGACGCATTAAACCACCCTTGGTTGCGACAATCACTTGGCTGATATCGCCTTTGTAACTACCAAGTGCATTGTGAATTAGCCGCTCATTGTGATGCTTATCTGATTCATCTTTGCAGTAAGAGTCAGCAGTGTCAATCAATGTAATACCCAGATCTAAAGCTCGATGAATAACTTGGATAGATTCCGATTCGGGAGGGCGATTATAGATTGACATCGGCATACCACCTAAACCGATGGCACTCACAAAGATACCAGTTTTTCCTAGTTGTTTGGTTTCCATGCTTTTAGTCACAGCTTTCTGACTCAATTATGAACCAGCTAGTGAAAGATTTTTTAGCGATCGCCCCAACTTCCCTATCCTCAAATATTTCGGCTGATTAACACAACCCAGTCAACGACAAATACCTATTTTGTCAGTTTGTCTATTTAAGCTATGTTTGGTAAAT
Organism: Nostoc sp. C117; assembly: GCF_043099735.1. NCBI lineage: Bacteria > Bacillati > Cyanobacteriota > Cyanophyceae > Nostocales > Nostocaceae > Nostoc > Nostoc sp. C117. Next base: position 5,503,605 of record NZ_CP170991.1, on the reverse strand, counting down.
AAAATAAGTAGCCTAAATAATTGGCTGTTATTCCACACTTGACATAAAGCATTGTGAGTGCGAAACGTCTACCAGAAACCATTGCCCATGTCAAAATTACCCGCCAATCCTGGCAACACGGCTTCCTTGAGGGTGAAGTCAGTGCCGGTGAGTTTGAGTGGCATTTCCAGTGGCATTTTCGGCGGGGAGAACTTGCCGTCAAGCCTTCCCAAGGTCGCGCCTTAATCAAAGAACCTCTCGGTCGATTTTTGGAGAAACAAGATTATCAGTTGGAGCCTGGAGGAGACTATGCTTTTACTATTCGGGCGGAACTTTAAAAGTTAGAAGCCATTCAATTTTGGATTTAAGATTTTGGATTTGAGATTTTTTCTTCAATCCAAAATCTAACTTGTGCCGTCAGCATATTTTTTGTGCAACCCAAAATCTAAAACTAATTGACTGTTGATTCAGTGAGGCGATTTAAATATCTTTCGATGAGGAGGATAGCAACAATGTCATCTATCGGTCTTGGTGGCTGTCGCATACCCTGTGGCAATAGTTTTATTAGCCCTTTCGGTGGGTACATTTGCCAATAGCGATCGCGTGCTTCTAAGGTTGTGTAACGCTCATCTACTAAAATGATATTAAGCGGTTCTAATAATTTCTGATACAGTTGCTGTTTCCACTGATTGGCTGTAGTTTGGTCGCCCATCACCATTAAGGAGATAGGAAATTTTTGACGCAGTGTCTCAATGGTGGCGATCGCCTCTTTTGCCAGCACGACTTGATGATAGTACAATTGCCGATCGAGTCCCATCACCGCTAGACCACACTTATCTCGACCTGGATCAAAGCCCAAGATTACTGGTTGCGTGGGTGAAAATTCACGAAAAGTCATAAGTAATTAAAAAGAAGAATTCAGAATTCAAAATGGGCTACGCCCCGCTGCGCTAACAGTAATCAGAATCAATTAGTGGCGAGTCTGTCTTGGCAAGTTGTAATGCCTAAGGCAAACTGCCCTCTCGGCGTATAGGGCGTAAGCCGCCGAGTCGTGACTTTCCGCACTCATCTCAATTGTATTCTGACTTCTAACTCCTAAATTCTGGCTCCTGACTTCTTTAATTTAAGTGCTAAAAATAATTTGTCCGTTGACTATTGCTACTAGTTTCACTCTTAAGGGACCAGCTGTATAAGTGTCCTCTGCGGCGATCGCTCTAATTTCCAATGCCTGATTATATTGCCTGAGTTGGGTGACAAAACGCAAGAAAGTTCCATCTACTTGCACATTTTCGACAATTCCAGCATTACGCGCCCGAAATTGGGAAGCAGAAATCAGTATTTCCAATCGCTGCTGTAACTGATAGGATGTCATGGTTCTGGGGTCAGCATTCGTTGTAGCTAGCTGCGCCCCCCCAGAAAAGACCAATTGATTTCGCGCTATGTCGGTGAAAAATTCTATTTGCTTTTCTCCTCTGACATAATTACCAGCTGAGAAAATTCGCACCACGTATTCTCGACCATCCTCAATTTGCTTGCTCAATTGCTCAACCCTCTCTTCAGTCACGCGCACAAGCTCTACATTTGCAGAATTTGCGCCAGGTTCACTCAATTCCAGGTTGGCGTTGCGATTGGCTTCTTGTAAAATTTGGATCACTGCCTGACGGGCAGCAGCGACTTGGGTGACACGAACTACACCAGCAGCCAAAACTTGACCGCGAACTAAAGCTAGTTTACCCAGACGCAGGTCGCGGTAGGACTGATAATATTTTTCTAATCTTGCTACTTCTTGTTCTAGTTGTTCCTGTTGTGCTTCTAATTCTTTCAGGCGAGATTCCCGTTTGGCAATCACTTGTTCTCTAGCTGTAATTTCTAAATTACGCTTTTGAATTAGTTGATCTAGTTGCCCAATTTTTTGATCGCGCAGTTCTATAGCTTCTTGGCGGTTAGCAAGTTCGCGATCGCGTTTTTCTATTGCTGTTTTGGCTTCATCAATTGCTTTTTTGGCGTCAGCATAGAGTCGTTGACGTTCTGTTTTCAATAATTCAACTGCCGCCTGTAGTTCCTTTCTCTGGTTATAAACGCTTTGTAGTTCAGCTATGGCCTTCTGATACTGACTGACAACTCGATCTAGTTGCCCTTGAGTGCGTTGGAGTTCAGTTTGAGTTTGGGCTTGTTGGCTAATGGTGCGATTTAGCTGGGCTTGGGTTTGCCTTTGCTTGGTATTTGCCGCCTGCAAGGATTGATTAATTGTTTGCAAGTCTTGCTGTGCCTTTGCTTGGGCAATTCTTGCTTGATATAACTCACTTTCTACCTGACTTTTTTGAGTTTCTGCGGTTTTTAGTTGTTCCCGCTTTTGTCTGAGGTCTGTTTGAATATCTTCTAACTCAAAGACTCCCTGCCGCAATTTATCGTCAGCAGTGAATAAAATACCTAAGGTTGATGCTGAAATTAAGCCGCCTGTAAAAATAGTTACTACTACAGCGGTATTTTTCGGACGGAGGTTAAAAAGTGAGAGGCGGGCTTTGCCAACTCGTGTGCCGATGCGATCGCCCACGGTTGCAATTACGCCTCCCAGAATTAAAATTGCTGCGATGAGGATGTATCCGGTGGTCATCTTTAGCTACGGAAATCCTTCCAGATACAGCCTACTACTTTTGACCATTGTCTGTGCGGAAGTGGAGATTGGCAATAGCTGAAATTAGTCAATTTTCAATTTTCCTTTAGCTATTTGTGCGATCTTTAAAAACACAACACGCGCCGACTCCCCTTCCTCCAATTGTTTTTATGTGAACTGCCTACTTAAAGTAACGGGTTTATGCACAGTAATCTTCTTCTTGTGGATAGAAATCATCTTTTTTTCACGCAAATCCCCTAGTAGCCTAGTAACTGTAACACGAGTCGAACCAATTGCCTCAGCGATCGCTTGATGAGATAATTTCAAATCAATTGTGATCCCATCTGCACAAGGAACTCCAAAATCACGACAAAGAATTAATAAAAAACTTACCAACCTGGAACCCATATCTCGGTGAGCAAGAGTTTCAATCATCATCTCCGTCTGTAAAATTCGCGAAGACAGACCCCGCAACATTAACATTGATAATTCTGGATTTTCCTTGAGTGCTTGCTCGACTTGTTCAATTGGCGCTGACAGTAATTCCACAGGTGTAAATGCAACCGCATGGTAAAACCTATCGGATTTATTTCCCGTCAGCAATGACAATACACCAAAAACACTATTTTCTCGCAGCAACGCTACCGTTATTTCCTCTCCTGCCTCGTACACCCTGGAAAGTTTAACAGCACCTTTTAAAAGAAAATAAACTCGTTCGGCAGGATCGCCAGGAAAAAAGATCGTTTTATTGCGTTCAAACGTTTCCACAACTGGCGGAAACGCCCCGGTCGCCATCTGACGAAAAACATTTGCTAGGGCTTTATCTTGTACCACGATCATCTCCCTTCCCCTACCCAATGCCGGAAAAACAAAAACTGATTACCTAAGAATACACCCGAAAAAACAATAAAGCACCGTCAACCTTTCTGTTCTTTCCTATACTCCAACTAATTGCTTCCTAACTCTTTGTTTATAATGATACATAATTGTTGATCTATTCAGCTATAAATCGTTGATAATTAGTTCTAACTAGGTGTATTAAAAAGGTTTTTTGAAGAACAAATAAAGATAATTTGAGAATATCTTTAGAAAGAATCAAGAATTTTGTGACAGCAAACACCCCTGGCAATATTCATTTTTGCAAATCGTGTATAAAACAAAGACAAAACGTGACTCAGATTCTAGTATGCTCCTAATCATCGATCGCATTTACAATTTTTATGCTTAATCTGACTGGAAAAAATGCTCTTGTTACAGGTATTGCCAATAACCGCTCCATCGCCTGGGGCATCGCCCAGCAATTACATAAAGCAGGAGCTAATCTGGGAATTACTTACCTCCCAGATGAACGCGGCAAAATGGAGACAAAAGTTGCGGAATTAGTAGAACCCCTTAATCCCAGCTTATTTCTTCCCTGTAATGTCCAAAACGACGAACAAATTCAATCTACCTTTGAGACAGTACGCGAAAAGTGGGGAAAACTAGACATCCTCATCCATTGTCTTGCCTTTGCCAACAAAGACGATTTGACCGGAGATTTTAGCCAAACCTCTCGTTCTGGCTTCAACACCGCTTTAGAAATCAGTACCTATTCTCTAGTGCAGTTAAGTGGTGCAGCTAAACCCTTGATGACAGAGGGCGGTAGTATTGTCACTCTCACATATTTAGGCGGTGTCAAAGCAATCCCTAACTATAACGTTATGGGAGTTGCCAAAGCCGGCTTAGAAATGAGTGTGCGTTACCTAGCTGCTGAACTAGGGTCGCAAAATATCCGCGTCAATGCCATTTCCGCAGGCCCAATCCGCACCTTGGCATCTTCAGCAGTGGGCGGAATATTGGATATGATTCATCATGTAGAGCAAGTAGCTCCCCTAAAACGCACAGTCACTCAGTTAGAAGTAGGCAATGCTGCGGCTTTTTTGTGTAGTGATTTGTCCAGCGGCATTACCGGACAAATTCTGTATGTAGATGCAGGATATGAAATTATGGGAATGTAATTAGGGACTGGGGATTGGAGATTTGGTATTGGGAAGAATTCAGTCCCCAGTCCCCATCCCCAGTCCCCATTTCCCACCAGTCCCCAGTCCCCAGTCCCCATTTCCCATTCCCTATGCAAACAACTAATCGGCAAGTTAATTCTTCAAACTACGACGATCAGTCAACTAAAACCCCTCGGATTGCTACAGTTAAACGCACCACAGGGGAAACTAATGTCCAAGTTACTATCAACCTTGATGGGACAGGAAAATGCACAGCAACAACAGGTGTTCCATTTTTGGATCATATGTTGCATCAAATTTCCTCTCACGGACTGATCGATCTAGATATCCAAGCCAAGGGAGACTGGGAAATTGATGACCATCACACCAACGAAGATGTAGGCATTACCTTGGGACAAGCTTTGCATCAAGCATTAGGCGACAGAAAAGGTATTGTCCGCTTTGGTAATTTTCTCGCACCATTGGATGAAGCTTTAGTTCAGGTAGCGTTAGACTTTTCCGGACGCCCTCACCTCAGCTACGGTTTGCAAATTCCTACCCAACGCGTAGGAACTTATGACACCCAACTGGTGCGCGAATTTTTCGTGGCACTAGTAAACCATAGCCAAATGACACTCCATATTCGCCAACTGGATGGCATTAATTCCCATCACATTATTGAGGCGACATTTAAGGCGTTTGCCAGGGCAACGCGATTGGCGGTGGAAATCGACCCCCGTCGTGCTGGCGTAATTCCCAGTTCTAAGGGCGTGTTGTAGGAGGTGGGGAGAGACAGGGGGAGTAGGGGAAGAGAAAACTGTTTACTCCTGTAAATACCTGATTAATCGCGTCTCTACTCCCCAATTTGGGATGATTGACAGACCAGATGGAGATGGTTATTATCAGCCTACTGGGTAAATTGTAATTAATATTAAGCTGGTAAATAGTGATTTAACCGAGATGAAGTCTGTTGCAGATGACTCTGATTCTCAACTTAATACGACTGACACTCAGCCAGTAGTTCTAACTTCTGAGTTGCGAAAAGTTTATCGCACTGGTTTTTGGCTCAATCAAAAAGTCGTATCTCTTAAAAGCTGTTCTTTAAAAGTTTACAAAGGCGAAACCTTTGGTTTGCTCGGACCAAATGGCGCAGGTAAAACCACCCTTTTAAAATTATTGTTGGGGATTATCCGTCCAACCACTGGACAAGGATTATTATTGGGTAAGCCTATAGGCGATCGCAGTGTTAAGCAACATATCGGCTATCTGCCTGAAAATCCCTATTTATATGACTATCTCACCGGCTGGGAGTTTTTAGAGTTAGCCGCTGGATTATTCCAAATTCCTCACAGCGTCCAACGCCAACGCATTCCCCAACTGTTGGAGTTAGTGGGTTTATCCCAAGTCGATGCCCGGAAAAAGCTACTACGTCGCTACTCCAAAGGTATGCTACAGCGTGTTGGCATGGCACAGGCGCTAATTAACGAGCCAGAATTAGTTTTTCTGGATGAACCAATGTCTGGTCTCGATCCGGTGGGGCGCTATCAAATGCGGGAAATTATCCTGGCACTTAAAGCAGCTGGGAAGACGATTTTTTTCAATAGCCATATTCTGAGTGAAGTAGAACAGATTTGCGATCGCATTGCTATCCTCGCTCAAGGTGAATTAATTTGCTCTGGTTCTCTCAATGAACTTTTAGACCGAAACGACACATATCACGTTAAAGGTCAAGGTGGTGATTGGGAAATTCTCAAAAAATGGATGCCCACTCTCATATTTGAGCCTGATGGTTCCTGGCAAGGTACACTACAAAATGATTACTATGATTTTCTTGCTAGTCTTCGTCTGATGGAGGGTAAAATTATTGCGATGAACTTGTCCCGTCACTCCCTAGAAGAATTTTTTATTGAACAAATTCAAGGAAAAAAGAACTCCCTCAATTAAGCTTATTGCCAAATAATTCTCTGTCCGCAAAGTGAATATCTAGGCATAAAAATTATCGGAAAAATTATTACTTACTGTAATTTTTAATAAAATCAAACTTAAAGTATCATTAAGTTGACTTTGGTAAAAAAATCTATTCATAATTGCCTCATTAGACAACAAAAAAAACTATTGTATAGACCTACTTAATTTGTATAAGTCTGATGTTTTTTTGATAATTGCTATATCTCAACAAAGTTAACTTTAAATTAACTTCATTAAAAAATCAAATTCAACAGACAAATTTTATCCGGAAAATCACACTTTTCTAGGAAAATAAGAGTGTCGGGGAACTTGAATACTTAGGTATAGTCAAAAGAAAAATGTTTAGACAGTACTTTATTGATCGTAGTTTCAGAGTATTAGAAAAATATGCTTAACACAAGTTTGTTTAAATTCCTTACCCAGTCATTTGTGGGTGTGGCTTTGTTAACTGCTGTCAATGTTGCTGTGTCATCTGCCAGCCAAGCTCAGACACAACCATTATCACCAACTACACCAAACACAGAAACACAATTAGATACTAATTATTCATTGGGAGGAGGCGATCTCATACGTGTAAATGTATTTGAAGTACCCGAATATACAGGTGAATACCAAATTCCTCCAGGTGGAGCCATCAACCTACCTTTAGTTGGTAGTGTGCCAGTCCTCGGGCTAACAACTGAACAGGCATCCGATGAAATTGCCAGAAGATATTCTCGCTTTCTCAAACGTCCCTTAATCTCAGTTAATTTGTTATCGCCTCGCCCCATCAATGTTTTTGTTGCCGGGGAAGTGACACGTCCAGGAGCTTATACTCTAAGCTTGAGCGGAGGTGCAGGGAACAATCCAGGTGTACAATACCCCACGATATTAGCCGCATTGACAACAGCTCAGGGAGTCACTCTAGCTGCGGATGTGACTCAAGTGCAATTAAGGCGTAAATTAGGACGCTCTTCAGAGCAAACCGTCACCATCAATTTGAAAGAGTTGATCCAAACAGGTAAGTTATCACAGGATATTACCTTGCGAGATGGAGATACTATAGTTGTACCAACTGCGACTAACTTCAACATAGCAGAATCGCGCAATTTATTTGCTGCTAACTTTGCCGCCAGCCAAACCACACCCCGCACGGTAACAATTATTGGAGAAGTTAACCGTCCCGGTTCGTATCTTGTCACCCCAGGTAGCGTAACTGACCAGGGAGCCGGAGCCACTAACAGCGGTAGTTCTACTCCCACTGGTCTACCAAATGTGACACGAGTTATTCAACTAGCTGGGGGAATTACAGCACAAGCTGATGTTCGTCATCTCAAGCTACGCCGATCTACAAGAACTGGTTCAGAACAAGCTATAGATATCAATCTTTGGCAACTATTGCAAAGTGGTGATGCCAACCAAGATATCATCGTGCAAGACGGAGATACGATTGTTATTCCGACAGCAACTGAAATCAACCCCGCAGAAGCTACTCAATTAGCTACCACTACTTTGTCTCCTACAAGCATTCAAGTTGGTGTGGTCGGCGAAGTTAAAAAACCAGGGTTAACAAACGTTCAGCCAAATAGCTCTTTAAATCAAGCCATACTCGCTGCTGGCGGATTTAATGATGCGAGAGCTAATAGTAAGGCTGTTGATTTGATTCGCCTCAACCCTAATGGTTCTGTCACTAAACGTATAGTAAAAATGGATTTCTCCGCTGGGATCAACGAGCAAACTAATCCTATACTCCGCAATAATGATGTTGTAGTAGTTGGCCGCTCTGGCATAGCGCAAGTCGGTGATACCACAAACACTATAACTGGACCTTTAGGTGTTATCTTTAGTTTTTTGAGATTGTTCGGCATCTAGATTTAAGATACACGTACCAATTGGGGGCGTTAGTCAAACTTTCTTGCCCCCGTAATTCCATTATCGTTATCCATTTTTTTTTCCAACGCGATCGCTATTGCTAAAACTACTAAGGGTCGGTAGTTTTTCTTTTAGGAAACGGCGCAGCCATCATACTCGATACTCACTGTTTTAGAAGTAATCGGGTTAACTTTTCATAGTATTTATATACTATAAAAAAATTTAAGCATTATATTTTAAATATTTCTAGCGTTTCAAAGTAAAGTTTCAAGCCGTTTTTAGTATATACACCCTGCTTTTACGAATATATTTAACTAAATAAGTCTTCAAGGAGGTCAACAAAATAAATGAATAAGATCGGATTGGTAGTTGCAGCAGTTGTTATCATGTCACCTTTGACCTTAGCTGTAAAAAATGTACAAGCTGTGAACGAGCAAGTAAAACCAACTCATAGTAATCAACCAGAACAGTCTGTGCAAAGAACTTTTACAAGCCTGATAAATGCTCTTGAACAAAACAACTACACTCAGTTTATTTCTCTTGGAAATGCTGCTTTCAAAGAAGGTATTACAAAGCAAACATTTACACAAGTTAGTGGACAGTTAGCTCCTCGCATCAAAAAAGGGTATTCGGCAGTTTTCTTGGCAAATCTGAAACAGCAAGGGTATCAAGTTTATTTATGGAAACTGACATTTTTTGATGGTGGTGATGATGTCTTAGCTAGACTTAGCCTCAAAGATGGAAAAATAGGTGGATTTTGGCTGAATTAGGCGATCGCCCCCTGGACTAACTTTGTTGCAACGATCGCTGTTTGGTGTAACTTTTCCTCTCTTGATTTGATGGGGGCGATGTTCTAGGCGTTCGCTTGTATTTGCTGGGGAGCGATGCCTAACGGCCGCAAGCAACGCTTTTCTACCCCCTGAATGGTTACAAAAGATGAAGACTTTGAGCTATCGGCCCATACAATTAGTCGCGAACTGGATTGAGTTGGGTTCCATTGTCAATGGTCACACCACTTGAAGCTCGGCGATTATTGGCTTGACTATTGTCTTTTGAAGCTTGAGAACGGGTTTTGGGTGTGACACAAACATAATCATTAGGAACAGCTTCGCGCCAAACATAGCCTTGACGACAAGTGAAAGAACCATAGGGGCCTCCACCAGGCTGAATCCGATTAGCGACTTGACTATTGTCTTTTGCAGCTTGAGAACGGGTTTTGGGTGTGACACAAACATGGTCATTAGGAACGGCTTCGCGCCAAACATAGCCTTGACGACAAGTATCTGGCCCATAAGGTAGTCCTTGGGCTTGAGCAGAATGACCAAACACAAGTGAAAGAGTTGTAGAGCTAACCAAGACAGCCAAAGTAGTTCCAGTTAATAAGGCAGTTGCCGAAAATAGAGATGCAGAAAGTTTCTGAATGTACATTGCGTGTTTTTCCTGCCTTGATGGCAAATAATTTGAGATGAACACCAATACATTGACTTATAGTTTGGTGTTGAAAGTTTTATGCAATCTGCCCATCACCCATCATCCACGGAGAAATTACAATGGCGATCGCTCCAAGAGTCGATTTCCTCTCTAGGAGCGCCGTAGTAGGGTGTTGACTCTAAGGAACACGGATTTATTAACTTACAATTCTTGTTTATCCTTCTCCTAAGAAACCGTATTTGCTTGGGAGAGGGATATCAGCCAACTTGGTATTTAAAAGTTTTTAAACTTATGCTGAAGCAATTAGAGAATACTGCGGTAAAAAATTGCTTGACTTTAGGCATTGCTCACCGAAAATTGGGTAGAAAATAAAATCATTGGCAATTTTTAAGTAGTATTACTCATTGACAAATATTAGATATCTTATTTACTCAGACGCAATTAAATCAATGATCTAAAGTTTTGTTAAGGGGAAACGGGAAAGGGATAAAAGTTTTTCCCCTTTTCCCTTTCTCTTTACCCTTCTTAATATAGTTATCTCGATCTTAGCCAACTTACTTAGAGTCCTTACTGAAAATTCTCAATCTGCATTCATAGAATCTTTGAAAGCTTATTGTAGTTACTCTGAATTTTTATGATAATGAGAATACTTTACAAGTATATGTAAGCTGTACTGCTTTCTACCTTGTTTTCGTCCATATTTTGATTCTTATTATCATAAGAATTATTTAACTAAATTAACTGATTGATGAGAGATACACTATCTTAACCACAGATCCCACATACACACAGTAGAATGATGTCGAATTAGAAATGACGCCATTTGTACGGTTGCTTGATGTCCATTAAAAGGGTAATCCTGATTAGTAATAATATATTCTCAGTATTATTACCAGATATTAGACAATTTTTGGAACACAAGCTCAAAAACACTTTGAGGAATATTTGCGAGGAAACTCGCAGGTGCAAACCTAAAAAACCGTGTATAAACTTACAAACGGCAGTCATACGACCGTATCCACTAATCAGTTACTTACTAAGGCTAGAGTGAGTAACCATTGACAGTTCAGTTTTTGCAACATAACCTTTCTTTTTTTACCCTATGATGATTCATGGTTTGAGTTTTCTCAGTTTGAGTGCCTCTGTTGTACTTCCCTGGGCACTAACTGGTCTAGTTCAAGGACAGAAAATAACAGGGTCTGCAATTAGAGACGTTCCTCAGTCATCGAGTGTTCCAGAAAAGACACTACCCAATCGCAAATTGATCGGCGCAGTTCCGACTGGGACAAAATACTACGTTAGTGGTAGTGGAAGCGACAAAAATAACGGACTTTCTACTAAATACCCATTTAGAACTATTCAAAGAGCCGCAAACCTTACCAACCCTGGTGACACGGTATTCATTATGAACGGAGTCTATAAGAATAGCCATCCCAGTGGTGTAGTACTAGGAATTACACGCTCTGGCACTCCAGATGCATGGATTACGTATACAGCTTATCCTGGAGATTCCCCCAAAATTCAGCACAATGGATGGCATGGAATTTTGATTACAGATGGAGCTGCCTATATAGAGGTGAACGGGCTAGAGGTTGTAGGGAACAATAATAATACAAATTTGGATTATGCCATGAGTCAGAGGAGCAATGCATCAAATCCCCTGACGAATGGAAACTGTATCACTATTTCTGGGCGAGGAAGGGGTCATACTCATCACATACGTATTCTGAACAATAAGGTACATGATTGCGGTGGTGCAGGAATTGGAGCGCTGGAATCTGACTATCTGACATTGGATAACAATGAGGTGTACAATAATGCCTGGTATGCAGTCTACGGCTGTAGTGGTATTTCACTCCTCAACAATTGGAATTACAATAACAACACCGATAGCTATAGAATGGTTCTGACAAGGAACAAGGTCTATAACAATCGAATGTATATTCCTTGGTTTAAGAACGGAAAAATCGAAGACGGCAATGGGATTATTGTTGATCGTGCAAGAAACGATCAGGCTGGATCAAAATTGAGTGCATATCAAGGACGTATTTTGATTGCCAACAACATCACATATAAAAATGGTGGTGGCGGCATTCATACATTCAAAAGCGATCATATCGACATTATCAACAACACTTCTTATCAGAATAGCCAAAGTCCAGAAATTTTATACGGACAAATCTCGATTAATGATGGAAAGAATGTCAGAGTTCTCAATAACATCCTTTATTCTCAGCGTGGCGTACCAATAAACTATAATCCGTCGAAAAATACCAACACTGTTTTTAACTACAACATTTACAACAACAACGGTTATACTGCAAATCGTCCCGGACCGAACGATATTGTCGCAGATCCACAGTTTGTAAATGCCCCTGGTGGTGACTTTAGAGTCAAATCGACAAGTCCGGCAATCAATAGTGGTGTGAGGTTTCCCAGTGTAACAAACGATTTTCTAGGCGGTCCTCGTGTAGAGGGTTTAGCACCCGATAGAGGAGCATACGAAAATCAATAATAAATAGTTAAGAGGATACTATTATTGGGTTGTATGGCAAAATCCTGATTTCTACAGGGCTTTTATCTACAACCCATTTTTGTAATTCATCGTTCACTCATTTCTTTCTTTGGAACTTATACCAATACCAATTTCAGAAAGTTGAGAGTTAAACTTCCGACATCCTCTGGATGCCGTTAAAAATCATGAGGTGGTCATTACAAGATCAGCTTATTCGTGGTTTTTGTCGAGGTAGTAAAAGTTTTAACCCATAAGTTAAATTAGCTTGAAACTCCTTCGCACCTATTCATAACTTACACTCACTTTGTAAGGCTTTCACTTTACTTATGGTTTAATTCCCATAAGGAGATAGTTAGAGCCAACATAATTAATTTTGGAGGTTTTATTTTTTTGCAAGTCCCTTAAGCTCTTTTGTCAACTCTCTGGGTTGAAAATATTCGTGATTATGATATTTGTAGGTACTAGATTCATTTTTATCAGTGATTCCATTCACAACTAAACCTAAGACGTTATAGTTAGATCTCTCTAACATCTCTTGAGCTGCGTTAGCACTGTTAGAATCAATTACCCCAGGTCGAGCGACTAATAAAATTCCATCAGTCATCTGACTTAAAGTCAGAGCATCGGCTGCTAAAAGAAGCGGAGGGGCATCAATAATCACAAAGTCATAGTTATATTGAGATGAGAAGTTATCAATGAGTGATGCCATACGTTTTGAGTCAAGCAAAGCAAGGGGATTGGGAGGTCTAACTCCAGCGGTTAAGACATCAAGATTATCCATTACTTTAGATACAGCGATGTTAAATTCGGCTTGACCTACAAGAACCTCACTTAAACCAACTGCATTAGTTAGTTGCCACAGATGATGCTGAGAAGGAACTCGCATATCTGCATCAATTAGTAAAACTTTACGTCCTAGTTGGGCGATCGCTGCTGCCAGATTAGCTGAAACTGTAGACTTGCCTTCTTTCGGAACTGCGCTAGTTACTACAATTGTTTTCAGTACTTTATCTGAACTCAGAAATTTTAGATTAGCTTGAATCATCCGATACATTTCACTCGTTAAAGAGTGAGGCGTATCTCTCACAGCAATTTTTTGAGTTATTGATTCTGTACTCGAATAACGAGAGCGAACCTTTTTAACAGACAAAGGAACAATTCCCAGCAAAGTATATCTATATATATCTTTGACTTCCTTGAGTGTTTTTAAAGATCTATCTCTCATACCTAAGTAGAGAACAGTTGTAGTAGCCAAAAATAAACCCAACATCACTCCTATCAGGACAACGATAATTTTTTTGCCTGTTACTGGGTCAGTGGGCACTAATGCCTGAGAAATAATCCGGGAACTAGGACTATTTGTATTCTCAACTAGCTGTAATTCTTGAACCTTTGTTAATACAGTTTGATATGTGGATTCTGCAACTTCAACTTTCCGCTCTAACTCCCGCTGATTTTGTACCAACTGAGGTATGTTTTTCACACGTTGTTCGTAGCTAGAACGAGAATTATACAAAGAGGAGAGTCTTTTTGTTAATCCAAAGCGTTGCACTTCTGATTGCAAAAAATTCTGGATTAGGCTTTGTCTGAGTTCTCCAATCTGTAATAGATTCTGGGGAACTTCTGTGTTGTTACCAATAGTCTGGGAAATTTGTTGTTGTAAGAGGGTTCTTAAGTTAGCTTTTTTTGCTTCTAGATTAATAATTGAAGGGTTATCATCTTGGAAACGGCTACGCTCAGACGCTAATTGTCGGTCGATATCTTGAAGTTGTGCGAGAATCCCTTGTACAGCAGGTGACTGACTGAGGGCACTTACTGCGAGGGCGTTTCGGGAATTGAGATTTACTTTTTGGCGGAGTTCATTTGTTTGGGCGTTTACCTCGTCAAGTTGAGCCTGAACAGTATTAATCTCCTGGTCTAGATTTCCAATAATGGTAACTGCTGACTTTGTTTCCTCTGATAAATCTGCAATGCGGTTTTTCTGTTTGAATATACGTAGTTCTCGTTCTGCTTTCTCAACAGCTTCTTGAGTTTGAGGAATCTGCTTAGCAATAAAGCGACGAGTTGCTGCTGCCTCAGACCGATTTACGAGAATATCATTTTGTAAATAATTATTCATGACTGTGTTGACCACTGCCGCAGCTTCTTCAGGGTCAATACTGGCATAAGTAATTCGCAATACATCTGTTCCGCTGATAATTTTTAATACCAGCGATTTTTGTAGAGCTTTTACTGTTACAGGTTCGCCTTCTTTGTTTTTAAGTTGTAGTTTATCTATTGTCTTTTGCAATAAAGCGGGCGAAGAAATAACTTCTATTTGAGTGTTTATCGGATTTTGACTTGCTAACAGTGACTTCAAATCTCCTGTAGACCCGCCTTCAGAGGTTGTCGGCAAAAGATTGTTTCCTACTACTTTAAAAGAGGGAATTTTGAACAATAGTTTCCCTTCTGCTTCATAGGATGGCTTCATAAATTGTGTAGCTATTACACTGAGTGTAACTGTAGCTGCAAATATAACCGTAGCAGGTAGCCACCAACGTTTCAATATCAATAAGTAACGACTAAGGTCTAAATCAATAGATTCTCTAGATTCCATAGATTTTTGTGACATAAATCTTCAAAAGTACAGGTTTTAAGCGAAAAATTCAATCTTGACGTATATCTAAGCTAAGTACAAAGCACAGGTATGAATAAAACTAGTGCTATTTTACAATATGACATATAGTATAGACTATTTGAGTTACAAAGCCCTGAAATCACCTACAGGCTTTAGTTTCATAAATCTCAACTCAACCTTTATGAGTATTGAGGAACGTCATTAAAAGTATATGGGCTACAAGTTTATGGTAATTTAGCTTGCAGTTAGTATTTCAGTGGTAGAAGGTTTTACTTTAGCCTCATCACCAAGGGGAGAATTTTGCAAGTCACGATTCACGATAGCGATCGCGTTAGTCAAAATTATGATACTTGTACTTTTGAGCAACTTGAACCATACTGGCACAAAAAATAAATAGGGCTCTTCAGTACTTAGTATGCTAAATTAATCTGCTAAAAAGCTGAAAACATTGCTGCACAACAAAAATAGGCATTGTTTTTAACATTTTAGTCCATTGTTGGGACTTAAGCGTTCTAAACTTGATTTTAAAGTCTAGTTTTGATGTTTAACTAATAATTTGGCATAACAGGTACTGAAGAACCATAAATAGTAAATCAGAATGTTTTTTAATATCTAGAATAAAAAATACTTATTCTCGTTTTATTCCCTAAAGTGAAGTTTCAAAGACTTAAGTTTATTAATTGATTTATTACAAATTAGCACGTGGAGAGACCTTGCTTGATAATATTGTTGATACATAAAGTACCCATTCAATACTATTTTGCTCTAACATTGTAGTTTCAGTTAGGTTTGAAATGATAACAAATGTAAAATAAATTAAGAGCCACACATTAGTTTCGGATGTTGGATTCGAGCGGATTGAATATACTGCTCTTAACCAATTAGTAACGAACCCAACTGTAAAAACTAAAATTCCTAACAGACCTATCCCTAGGCAGACATCTAGAAACCCATTATGAGAATTAGGAGCATCCCATTGTAGTGCTTCTCTAAGAGTAACAACGTCACTATTATCGTCTAGCCAAAATGCTCCATAACCATATCCTAGCCACGGTTTTTTTGCAATCAGTTCCAACACAACTGGCCATATTTCTGAACGTCCTGTGAGTGTTGTGTCTTTACCTATTGAACCTAGAATTTTATCAGCACTAGTTACAAAAACAGTATAAAGGACTATGCTTACAGTTGAAATAAACGTCAAAACCGGCATCATTATCCTATAATTTAAGCGTAAAACCCGATCGTATACAAAAAAAGCTAATGTAAGAATTATTAGATTCAGGACAGATGTTGTTGATTTTGAAAATAAGACAAGTATTGCAGAAGTAACATAGCCAAGCCATAAAACCCAGCGATTTTCTCGATTAGTCATTGCGAGGAAGAAAAATATTGCTCCACTAAGTCCAAATCTTTTGCCAAGAATATTTTTCTGTGGGTAAATTCCTTTCCAAGAACCATCTTCTGCAATACCTAGGTGTGGTATTAATAGAACGAATAATACACAAACTACTGCTGAAATACCAAACATGTATGCACATAATTTGAGCTGTTCTTTTAAGGTGTATCGTGAAGCGAAATAAAGCCCAAATACCATTGTTCCTGCCAGACCAAAAACACGACGGATAGTAGTATCTGAATCAAAAGACCAAAAACTAGAAAGTGCACAAACTCCCAGTAATAGCCAAATAAATTTATCTCTGCTAAAGACGTAAGTAACCTTCTTCCAACGTAGACTAATTAAGAAAAGGCTAACTAGATACGTAGAAATGAAAAGCAACCGAAATATACCTCTATCACCGTCTTTGAGGGTAAATCCATCCGTTACAAAGGGATCTAGTGGAGTTCCTGAATAGATCATCAAAAAAGCTATTGTAAGTAATTTTTCAGCAAAAATTAAATTTTTATTCATTTTTTATGAATCGTATAAATTTATATTTAATATTAAATAAATTGACTAAATTATCATTAGGAATAATCAGTTAGTTGCGTTTGAAAAATAATTGACTCACTTTTGTGTTTATCTTTTGACGATTCAGATTTTTTATCAAGCTAGAAGACAGAAAGAAAGTAACCTTTAAAGTGTATATTTTCACCAGAGATATTTTGCAGATTGCGGTATGTTTATACCCACAACTACCTTTTATCAAAGTGCTTCAATTAACGCTTCAAGATTTTTTGTCATTTTTTTATCTTCTGCCTTCTACTTTTGTCTTGTAAAGAGCCTCTTATGTTTTGAACTTTTTGATGAAAATAGAGCGAACTTTCTGCCTCACCTGTTCAGGAAACACCCACATAGTTAAGTACAAGAATATATCAATTGGTCTAAGCTTGCCCCAGCGTATAGCTTCCCACAACAAAGGAAAGAAGGCTTTCCAATCACCTACTGAAGACGCAGAAGGAGTGATAATTGTTGCAATGAAGCCTGAATAAGCTTTCGGTGTTACTAAATTGCGGGTGGAACGAATCCAATCCAAGGAATATTGCCAGTCTTTGATGTTGCTTAAGCGCTTAATTCCCATTTCTGAATGCCAGATTGCCATAGGTTCAGGCACAAACTCTAGTCCTACACCTTCGAGCGCACTAACCCTAAGCAACCATTCCCAATCTTCGTGTCTGTAAAATTTTTCTTCCAAAGGCATTTTTTGCATTAATTCTTTTTTTACGAAAATAGTCGAGGTTTGTATACAAGTTTCTCCTTGAAAAAAAGACTGACGCGCAAAAAGATATTCACTTAAATGTTCAGAGAGGTTAGGCAGCCTTCTCGGATAAATAAAGTCACCTTTCTGTGTCTGTGAAATGAAACGACTAGCGATAACTGGAAAATCATAATCGGAATTATTTGCTAGTTCAAGTTGACGCTCTAATTTTTGTGGAAACCATTCATCATCATCATCTAAAAAGGCTATCCAAGTACCTTTAGCTTCTCTGACCCCAGTATTTCTGGCCCCTGATGGTCCAATATTTTTTGGTAGTTCTATTACTCTGAGTCTTGGATCGCCTATCTGAGATAGTGCATTGACTGTTTCCCGATCTGGACCATCTACTATGACAATCACTTCAATTGATTTCACGGTCTGACTTAACGCGCTTCTCGCACCCCTGACAACAATTTGTGGTCTGTTAAGTGTAGGAATAACAACGCTCACTACTGGTTGATTGCTTTCGTTGAGCATTACCAAATTTTGATCTGCTGTTTTTTCTGCTTGAATAAATTCCATATTTATTACGTATGTTAGCGACTTTAATTTTGCAAATTGGTTAGTAATTTAACTCTCATCCCTTTCTAACAAGTTTTTGCCAGACAGTATGCATTCCACCTAATGTATGAATACTCAGAATGTTAACAAATAGAGTATAGGAGCAAGTAGCGATCGCCAAAGTCCATAAAAAGTTTAGATGAATTTTTTCTAATATTATAAATACAATTACCATCAGAATGCTCATTAGCAGGGGGGAGCGCACAATTTGCCATAGGTTTAACGGGAATAAAAGAGTATAGCTGAAGTAAACATACTGGATAAAAGCAATAAAACTCATTAAAAAAGTCATTATTGCTGCACCTAGTAAGTTATATTGGGAAACTAACACTATACCTACCAAGCTTCCTAGTGTAGTGTTAATAGCTACTTGACGCAGGTTTACGATCTCGAAACCATTTGCCACAAGTAAAAAAGATAGTGACTGATTGAAGGGTGTGAAAATTAATGATAAGGCAATAACACTAAGAGCTAAACTTCCTTGAGCAAAGCTAGGGTTATAGATAAAAGTTAGTAGATTTTTCCCAATAAACAGCAGACCGATACATAAAGGTAATGCGATTATTAATAATATCTCAATACAATTTGAGATAATTCTCTGCTGGTTTTCACGTCCTTGGCTTACTGCTTTTGATAAACCAGGAAAAATTGCTATACA
The DNA here is from genome assembly GCF_043099735.1 of Nostoc sp. C117. NCBI lineage: Bacteria > Bacillati > Cyanobacteriota > Cyanophyceae > Nostocales > Nostocaceae > Nostoc > Nostoc sp. C117. Next base: position 5,484,736 of record NZ_CP170991.1, on the reverse strand, counting down.
TATACTATTGGAAATAATAAAAAATGGTTGAAATAATTGCATTATTCCACCATATACGCCAATTATAAACTCACTTCCTGATAATGAAAGAATCAAAATTTGAATTCTGCCATTGACTACAGCTAGTGCTTCAATAGCCAAAAAGGTACGTGCATTTTTGATTGTATTCCAGACAAAATCTCCATCAATTTCCCATTTTGTTTTTACTATTCCCGTAATTAAAATCCATTCAATAATCAGAATTACTGATTCTGAAATAACTAGTATTGCTGCTAGATAATCAATTCCGTAATTCATTCGCATTGCCCAAAGCATGATCAATAAGCGTATGACATACACTGGAACTGTAGCGATCGCAATCAAATGCATCTTTTCTTTCGCTTGAAAAATTGCCTCAGTAATATTGGAAAGCGAAAATGGAATGATCGCTAAGCCCATTATGTAGCAAACAGTGGATGTTTCGGAACTATAAGGAAGTAAAAATACTACAATTACCAAAACTACATAACTTAAGAAACCGAAAATTAGCTGCAACCAGGTTCCACTGATTAAATAAACTGGTGTTTTTTCTGGTTCACGGGCTATTTCTCTAGTAAATAAAGTCTTTAGCCCCTGTGAGGCAATGTTTACAAATATAAAGTAGTAGGTAAATCCCAGTAGATATTGCCCTAGAGCTTCAGCACCTAAAATGCGAGCAATACATGCTGTTAACACAAAGGTTGTAATACTTTGTGCTAGACGATTAATTATCATTGATAGGGAATTACTTATTAATTTACGGTTTTTTCCCATATAGTAATTAGATTAATTTTGATAATTTTTGTTCCAATATTTTCTTGATGCTATGGTTAATAAAAATGTGATATATCGTATTTTTTTAAAGGAAACTTCAATTTTGTGTTATGTTATTTGCTACCCAATTTATTAAAATTATAAAAAAACTCTATCCTAATTCTGGATTACGAGCATTTTTAAAGGGAAATTTAAAAATTGCCACCACCCAGGTATTTAGCTTTTTACAGAAGGAATATCATCAATTTTTTTTGAACCTTTGAGCTTTGATGCTACTAAAAGAGAGTAATTATTTATGATTTAATTATACTTTAATCAAGTTCGCGATCTTGATAATAAAACAAGAGAACTCAAAGATACGGAATTTTTAACTTGTGTAATATTTAAACTCAATTAGATCCTTCTATTACAGAGGTTTATATGATAAACAGCATGCTTTCCAAAATTACTGTAACATGTTTAACTAGATCGATTTAGTTTTGCTTATAAGCTTCTTTGTTTCTTTACGAATAATTACTTACATCAAGCTTACGGTGATAATATTATCACAGAATAAGTCAAAGTATGTTAAATTATGTTAAATATTTTAAAATAAGGTTACGTTAGTTAGTGGATGTAATAAAGGTTTTTAAGCATGATATGCTTTTGATTTGCATAATTAGGGCGCTTATGTTGCCATTGGTGTCAAGTTAAAGCCTCTGTCCAGATTTCAAGAGAGCTTGCTTGCGGCGTTGCCTCTGCATCGTTAATGAACACCTTTAAAGGGAATACACGAATATATAGTCTTAGGCTGAATGCTTAAGGTTTCGGTCAGATTTTTATTCCATAAATTCTCTGTTATACTTGCATCAAAGATTTGTATTTTTATGAACTAAACTTGAACTAATTAAGCGGCGCAGAAAAAATGAGTTAAACCTGCTCTGATGCCTCATGAAGCTAATCGTCATTAATTTTCCCAGGATGATTAGTAAATGGCTCAATAACGGTTTATACGCTAATTGATAAGAGTTTCCGACTGGAAATACCCATTTTGAGGACAGCCGCCCCTGTTCTAGCCGCAAAGCCAATGCAGTATATATTCTCAGATATAGAGACTTTTTTCTGTTTTTTTCGCTGAAGTTCAATAGCTAATGAATGAAATTAATTTAAATCTGGAAACTATTTTCTAGTAATAACATTTAGTTAATAATTGAGAAACCCATGAAGATTGACGTTCAAAACTCCATGAAGATTGAATACAGACAAGCAAAAAATAATGCCCATTATGTAGATTTTAGAAACTATTTGAATAAATTGGTAGTCAGTCCAGAAGTAAAAAAGATTTGTGAAGTAGGTGGTGGTGCTAAGCCAGCTATTCCTTTAGATGTGATTGAGAAATATGGATTAAATTACACCCTACTTGATATCTCATCAGAAGAACTAGCCAAAGCACCAAAGGAATATGACAAGATTCAAGCGGATATTTCATCTCCTACCTTTAATTTGGATGGAAAATTTGATTTAATCTTCAGTATAATGCTGGCAGAGCATGTTCCTAATGGACATCTTTTTCACAAAAATGTTTGGAACTTATTACGCGATGGAGGGCACGCATTTCATTTATTTCCTACTATGTATGCTGTCCCTTTTATGGTTAATCAGCTATTACCAGAAGAATTGTCTAAGAAGCTTTTGGAAGTTCTGGTGCCTCACAGACGAGATACTGACAAATTGAAGTTTCCTGCCTATTACAGCTGGTGTCGCGGACCATTAAAAAAGCAAGAAAATAAATTTAATAGTTTAGGTTTTGCAGTAGAAGAATACATTGGTTTTTTTGGAACTCCAGCTTACTTTATCAGGATGAAGCCACTTCAGTTATTAGACGAGTGGGTTTCATCAATACTAATTAAATATCCTCAGCCTTTGATTACAAGCTACGCCCATGTTCTGTTACGTAAAGATGTCAGATTACAGCAATTGTCAAACAGTATAGATTAGAGTAGTTGAACTAACCTTAGTTAGTGTAATGAACCTTAAGATTATCCATAACCACAATTGGTTAAATTAAGGGACTTCCTCATGATAAGCGCTCGTCTTGCAAACCAGACATGACACTTTTAAGTAGGTCGGTGAAATTAAAGCTTACTGGCTTAGGCTGTAATTTTTCATTGGTAAGGTTTTTAAGCCTATTTATGTTTCTTAACATACTTGGTTTTTTTCACGTCAACTTACTTACTTTATCCGGCTCCTGAGTGAATTGGCACTTGTCATGGGTACTTCTAAGCGAACCATATTTGGTTATTTTTATCTAGAAGGTTTGGGAAAAGAGGAAAAGTTAAAAAGCTATTTGGTATTGAGAGCGATTTGTTCATCCCTTTAACTTTTTCCCCTCTTGTTTATATCGTAGTCGCGTCTAAGTAGAGCGACGCAAATAAAGATAACTGGCTAAGGCTGTCATTTGTCACTTGTACTGCTCTTAAGAACGGGACGTACTCACCTTTGACTAAGTGGTTCCGAAAGCGAATGCGTCTCCAAGAGTTGTATTGACCGATTTATAAGGGTTTTAGGTGTGTTTACGTTTCGTAATATAATTTGGTTTATTCTTGCCCACTTAACTTATGTAAAATATGAGAATTTTTGTATTATTCTTTTGGTTATTTATTGCCCGGTTGGACTAATAATTCCACGTAAATTTTATTATATATTTTACGATATTGCAGCCGTAGGTAAATAATGCCTAATAAGTGGCGACTATAGCTAGCACATATATGATTTTGTGTACGATATTTTTTGCCCTTCTTGCGGATATGGAGAGACTTTAGTAAGTTATTAATCTTTAGTTAAGTTATTAATATATATAAAATGCAGAGAAATAATCAAACTTCAGAATATAAGCAAAATATTCCGTTAGATGGCTTAACTGAGATCCTTGGTACTGAAGTTTTACAGGAATCCAGTGACGATGGAGCAATTTATCAAGATCTGTGCATCCATCAAATGTTTGAGATGCAAGTAGAGCGATCGCCCCAAGCAATTGCTGTAGTATTTGAAAACACTCAACTTACCTATCAGCAGTTAAACGAACGGGCGAATCAGCTAGCGCATTACCTACGTACTTTAGGCGTCAAACCGGATGTACTTGTGGGTATTTGTCTGGAGCGTTCCTTAGAGATGATTGTCGGACTGTTGGGAATTCTCAAAGCGGGAGGCGCTTATGTGCCTTTAGATCCGTCATATCCTCAAGAGCGTTTAGCCTTCATCTTGTCAGACACACAAACACCAGTGTTGTTAACCCAAGAGAAATTGGTCAACAACTTACCACCGCAACAGGCACAAGTAATTTGTCTCGACTTATTTGGGGAAGAAAACACCCAGAACAATCAAGAAAATCCTGTAAATGAGACAACGCCTGATAACCTCATCTACGTAATCTACACATCTGGTTCTACAGGACAGCCTAAGGGTGTAATGATCCCACATCGGGGAATCTGTAATCAACTGTACTGGCGGCAAACAACCTTTGGATTAACTCAGGCAGATAAAGTTTTACTGACCATTTCTTTTAGTTTTGACCCTTCGGTGTGGCAGATATTCTGGCCTTTGTGCTTCGGGGGGCAATTAATTATGGCTCGCCCTGGTGGACATCAAGACGCTGCCTACCTTGTCAAGATGATTACCGAGCAGCAAATCACTGTGCTGGCGCTGGTACCTTCCATACTGCGCGTGTTACTGGAAGAGAAAGGAATTGAAAAAGGCAGATTTCTCAGGCATGTAACTAGTGGTGGTGAAGCTTTATCTGTGGAACTTATAGAGCGATTCTTTGCCCAATTGAATTTGGACAATGTTCTGCATAATTGCTATGGTCCTACGGAAGCTTCCATCGACACCACATTTTGGACTTGTCAGCGCGGCACTAATTACGCCATTGCTCCCATTGGTTGCCCCATTACCAATGCCTATATTTATATTCTTGATGAAAATTTGCAGCCTGTACCTGTTGGTGAATCAGGTGAACTGCATATTGGCGGTGTTGGTCTAGCGCGAGGGTATCTGAATCGTCCAGAATTGACCACAGAAAAGTTTATTCTCGATCCTTTTAGCTCTGAAAAAGGGGCACGCCTTTACAAAACTGGGGACTTGGTACGTCAGTTAAATGATGGTAATATCGAGTTCCTTGGTCGGATTGACCACCAGGTGAAAATACGCGGCTTCCGGATTGAGTTGGGAGAAATTGAAGTTGCACTTAGTCAACATCCGGCATTGACACAGACTTTAGTTATTGCCAGAGAAGATATTCCTGGTGATAAGCGACTTGTGGCATATCTCGTTGCTAGGTCAGAGGAAATCCCTAGTCAGGTTGAATTGCGGCATTTTTTGCAAGGTCGGCTACCTGAATATATGGTACCTGCCTCCTTTATATTTTTAGATACATTGCCCTTAAACCCCAACGGTAAAATAGACCGCCGCGCTTTACCTGCACCAGATACATCTAGTCTGTCAACTAACTTTGTTGCACCCCAGAATTCCACAGAAGAGGTTTTAGCTAGCATCTGGGCAAAAGTTTTGCGTCTGGAACAAGTGGGTATTCACGACAATTTTTTTGAATTGGGAGGACATTCACTACTGGCTACTCAAGTGATGTCTAGAGTTCGCCAAGCCTTCCAAATAGAAATACCGTTGCAACTTTTGTTTGAGAATTCCACGATCGCTACTTTAGCTCAAGCAATCGCTGAAAACCAGACTCAACAAAACGATCCCCAAAACCAAACTATCCCGCAAATAGCCAATCGAGAATCAGCGCCCTTATCTTTTGCCCAGCAGCGAGTGTGGTTTTTAGAGCAGTTGGAACCCAACAGCCGAGCCTATATCATCCCAGATGCACAGCGCTTAACGGGTGAATTAAACGTGGGTGTATTGCAACAGGCATTAGATGCGATCGTTGTTCATCATGAAGCACTGCGAACAAACTTTATTACATCACCTGATGGTAGCCCCATACAAGTCATTGGCAATCCTCGTCCAGTGGAACTACAGGTAATTAAAGTTACGCAGGAGCAAGCGCAATATCTCCTCAGTCAAGAAGCACAACCTCCTTTCAACTTAGAATCTGACTTGATGTTGCGGGCTAGCTTGCTGCAAATAGACGAAAATGAGCAGATATTACTGTTGGTAATGCACCACATCGCCTCAGATGGTTGGTCAATGGGGATTCTCTGGCAGCAGTTAGCAGCTGTTTATGAAGCGTTTTTAAATGATAAGCCTTCGCCCCTAGCAAAATTACCAATTCAATATGCTGATTTCGCGGTTTGGCAGCACCAATGGCTATCGGGTGAAGTACTCTCCAGTCAAATAAATTACTGGAAAACCCAGTTAGGCAGTGCTAATACTGTACTGGAATTGCCTACTGACCGACCACGCCCACCAGTGCAAAGTTACCAAGGCGCGGCTCAATCGTTGATGCTACCCCAAAGCCTAAGTACATCGCTCACAGAACTTTCCCGTCAGGAAGGTGTCACCCTATTTATGACCTTGCTGGCGGCATTTGGGACAATACTGCACCGCTACACTGGGCAAGAAGACATTCTTATCGGTTCTCCCATTGCTGGACGTAACCGTTCTGAAATTGAAGGATTGATTGGATTTTTCATTAATACTGTGGTTTTACGGACTGATTTTTCTAGTAATCCCAGTTTTCGCTTACTGCTGAGTCGAGTTCGGCAGATGGCATTAGGTGCTTACGCCCATCAAGATACGCCCTTTGAGAAACTGGTAGAAGAACTGCAACCAGAGCGAGATACTAGCCATAACCCACTATTTCAAGTGTGGTTTAATATGCTCAATTTAAGAGACATCCAACTGGAAATTCCTGGGTTGGCTGTAGAACAAGTGCCGATGCTAGAAACAGCTTCCAAGTTCGATTTAACTCTTTATGTTACAGAGCAAAACCAGGGAATCAAACTTGATTTAGTCTACAATACCGATTTATTTACTCCAGAGCGAATGATGGAAATGCTCCATCAATTCCATCATTTGCTGAATCAAATTGTTGCTGCTCCAGATAGACAAATCAGTTTGTATTCTCTTGTTACACCACAAGCTCGACCTTTGCTGCCAGAACCAAGGGTGGCGTTACCAGAACCAGAGTACGAATTGGTAACAACAATGTTTACTTCTTGGGTAAACCACACCCCAGAACATTCAGCACTGCGTCAAGGGTCTCGTACTTGGAACTATGGGGAATTGGGCAAAATAGCTCAAGACTTAGCAGAGGTTTTGTTATCCCACGGACTTCAGCGGGGAGATGTTGTCGGCGTGTTCGGTACGCGCAGCTTTGGGCTGATTGCAAGCATGACGGGTGTACTCCTCAGTGGCGGTGTGCTATTGACACTCGATCCGAAACTGCCTAGCGATCGCCATCAACTCATGTTAAAAGAAGCTAAAGCCAAGTACATATTATATATTGATGGCGATCGCCCAGAAAACAAAGAAATATGGGAATCCTTAACAATTATCCCTGTGAACCCAGACACAGGAGAAACTATAAATTCCCCCCAGAGCAATACTCAAGCAATCAATTTGCCTCAAATCACTGGTGATGATGCCGCTTATATTTTCTTTACTTCCGGTACTACTGGCGTACCTAAGGGGGTGCTGGGATGTCACAAAGGAATGGCGCATTTTCTCAACTGGCAGCAGCAGACATTTAAAATTGGTCAGCAAGACAGAATTGCCCAATTGACCGGTTTGAGCTTTGATGTCGTCCTCAGAGATATTTTCTTACCTTTGATTAGTGGTGCAACCCTGTGTTTGCCTGAAGAGGGCGATAACCTAGAACCGACTAAAATTTTGCGTTACTTGGAAGATGAGCAAATTTCTCTTCTGCATACAGTTCCTTCTTTGGCGCAATCTTGGTTAGGTAATGTGCCCTCTGGAGTCTCCCTACGTAACTTACGCTGGTTATTTTTTGCTGGAGAACCTCTCAAGGAAACACTTGTACTTCGGTGGCGAGATGCCTTCCCAGAATCAGGTGAAATTGTGAATCTCTATGGGCCGACAGAGACAACTTTGGCTAAGTGTTATTATCGAGTGCCTGTTGAGTGTACGCCAGGGGTACAGCCTGTAGGGTTGCCGTTGCCTGAAACTCAAGCATTAGTTTTTACACCAAACGATCAACCGTGTGGCATTGGTGAACCGGGCGAAATTGTTATAAGGACTCCATTTAGGAGTTTGGGCTACATCAATGCCCAGCAAGAAAATCGTTCTCGGTTTGTCAAAAATCCCTTTGGGAATGACGAACAGGATTTGGTTTATTATACAGGCGATCGCGGTTGCTATCGTCCAGATGGATCTCTGGCAATTCTCGGACGCCGAGATCATCAAGTCAAAATCCGTGGCATACGTATTGAACCAGGGGAAATTGAGACGGTATTAGCCCAACATCCAGATGTACTCCAGACTGTAGTCATTGTCCGTGAAGACATTCCTGGGGATCAACGTTTAGTAGCTTACGTTATCCCAAATCAGGACTCAGCACTCGCAATTAGTGAAATACGGCACTTCCTCAGGGCAAAGCTGCCGCAGTACATGATACCTTCGGCTTTCGTCTTGCTCGATACCATGCCCTTAACTGCCAACGGCAAGGTAAACCGCCGCGCCCTACCTGCACCCGACTTAGCAAGACAAGAGCCAGAAGCGAGTTTTGTTGCTCCCCGCAATGAAGTAGAACGCCAGTTAACAGAGATTTGGGAACAACTTTTAGGTGTCCAACCCATTGGCGTTCAAGATAACTTCTTTGAATTAGGAGGACATTCTTTACTGGCAGTCAAACTGTTTTGGCAGATTGAGAAGACATTTAATCAACATCTGCCTCTTGCCATTCTTTTCCAATCCAGCACTGTCGAGGCTTTAGCGAAAATAATCTCCCAAGAAGAAGATTTAGCGACAAACAAAACTTCCTTGGGCAAATCAAGAACTACTTGGTCATCCCTGGTAGAAATTCAACCGAATGGTTCCAAGCCACCGTTTTTCTGCATTCACGGACTCGGTGGAGAAGTCTTGTGTTTCCGTGAATTGGCCATGTATCTAGGAACAGAACAACCATTTTACGGACTACAACCACGCGGGCTAGATGGTAAATACCCTCTCCATACTCGCGTTGAAGATATGGCAGCGCACTACATTCAAGAAATCCAGACCCTTCAACCTCATGGCCCTTATTTTCTCGGAGGTTATTCCTTTGGGGGTGCAGTTGCCTTCGAGATGGCTCGACAACTCCACGAACAAGGTGAAGAAATTGGTACTCTAATTATCCTTGATAGTTGTCGTCCTGGTTATAGTCGGCGATCGCCATTTATCAAACGAATTTTCTTGCATCTAAATAAAATTGTTCAACAAGGACCGATTTACCTTTGGGAAACGATTCAGAGATGGAGCTATTGGAGTAAGTCCCGTCTCCAAAATAGATATAAGCGTTACTTAGAAGTGGCACTTGATTTACCTGAAACTGACAAGCACTTAAAGATTATAGATACTAATACTCAAGCTATTAGTCAATATATTTACCCAGTTTACCCCGGTCGAGCTATCCTCTTGCGGACTGAGGATCAAAATCGGGATGAATCTATAGGGACACAATACGAGCCTCAATTCGGTTGGGGTGAGTTAGTTGCTGGAGGACTAGATATCCATTACATTCCCGGTTCTCACCTTTCTTTACTTTGTGAACCTCACGTAAAGGTCTTAGCTGAAACATTGAGAAGTTGTTTAATTCAAGCCCAGTCCCCAAAGAATTATTGAATAATTCAGATTTGGCATCAATAATTTTTTGTTTCACGCATTCGCCTTTAGGCGTTACCGTAGGGTAGGCGCAAAGAAGAAGGGGAAAAGAAAGTCTATTGTAGAGACGGCGATTGATCGCGTCTCTTGCTTTAATTAAACCGTATTAAGTGTCAACCAACCCAATGATTATTCCCCCACCGATACCACTGTTCGACTAACCCCAAGCAAGAAAATAGGAGACATCCATACAGAAATTGTCGCGTTTTTGGACTGTCAAGATGGTCTAACACCATACCGAAAGCAATAAAAAAGAAGGGTGTTCCAAAAACAAATCTTGCCAAACTATAAAGAAAGCCTGAAGCTGCCAGAAATCCAATTGCAGCATTAGCCATACAAATAGATAAGCAAAAAAAGAAGACATAATTTGTTTGTAGTTTGGCAATAGTTGGAGTTACATATTGAGGAGTAAGTTTACCCGCTTTTCCTAACTGCCAAGAACGAATGGAATAGATAAAAACCGCTAGAGGAGGATAAAAAAGGGTTATCCATACTAGAGGATTTTTAGGTACATATAGCGAAATCTGCTTGTGTTTAGCATGAAAGTAAATGAGGATAACTACTAAGAAAAATAGAATAAATGGAAAATATAGACCGTGTAAGTCATTTAACAGCGACTTGGGAAACAATAGAAATAACGGTCGGAACTGAAGAGTTCTTCCCCACTCCACTTGAGCTTGAAAGGGAGTCAAAAAGTTGCCTGTTGATAATAGACAGTAAACACCGTAGATGGAATAACCTGCTATAGCGCAGATAACAATCAGTCCAGTGGGGATCGTATATCTCTGCCACTCCTTAGTCTTGGAAGGATTTTCCGGCTGCAAACGATTTCCTAAAAAGACGCAAATCATGGCACTCAATGCAGCAAAGACAAGCTGCACTAAACTCGGTCGAGACACAGACATCAGAATCACACAGAGCGCTAAGATACCATTCCAAAACAGAGAATTTGCAGATAAAAGAGCTACTACACTAATAATTGCCCACACTGAAAACAAGCTCTCGGTATAGCCATTACCATGAAAAATGGAATTGGGATTAAGAACATAAAGCATAAGAGTTATAAAGCTCAGAGTTTCTGACTTAATAACTTTTTGCAAAACAAATAAGACGATAGGTAATGACAGAGCAAAGAGGATATTGGAAAGAATAAAAGCATACCGAAGTCCAACCACGGAACTTCCTGAGGCAAATATATTAATTATTTGAGACCAGAGCGGGTAGAAGGCTTGACAAGCAGGATGTAATCCCAGATTCACATAATGAATTGCATCCCAGTACTGAAATTTTCTTCCTCCATATACAACTAATTTGGCAATCCCATCCGGTGAAAGGAAAATACCTATACTACTGCAAATAACATAAAATAAGAGGGCAAAAATAATTTGCTTCCAAAAGGAAAACCGAACTAAGCTTTTCATGTGATATTTTGTTTTTTCTACCTTTTTCAAACCGTTGAAATCACGATAATTTAGCAATAAAGTTCATACCATCTTTGAGACGATTGGGATATTTATTGAGAATGTTACGAATTTTTTGTTTTTGGTTATCATCCACGACAAGATTATAGCTTTCTAGAAAATTAAAACTTCCTACTAAATACTTAGCTCCAAGTTTTACTTTAGATAAGATAGATTCTTCATTGACATCGCTGTGGTTAATTAGCCATCCTTTACGATGTGATAAATAAAGTAATGTTGGATCGCTGCCTGTACTAGAAATTATTAGGGATTTAGGTTCAGTATTTTGTTTTACTTGCTGTGCTAATTGGAAAACACCAGATTTATCTATTCTTTCTTTGAACATATAATCAATGGTATAAATAACAGATCCAGCAGCTATAGTTAAACATAAGCAGAATACTATGGATTTTTTATAATTAACTTTATGAGCATTTTTATCGAAGTATCGACTACAAGCTTTCCCCATAATTATCACTCCCGGAAGCATAAATGGGAGTTGATAATATTCATGTACTAAGCTAGTAACAGGTACTAAAATCCAAGTTAAGATGACTGAAATTAACCAAATATCTAATACATATTCTCGTGAACTTTTTCTAGGAATCAACAATCCTAATAAAAATATGGGAAAGCCAAAAATAGCAAAATGTCTAACAAGAGTTCTAAAGAATATTTCTGTCCAAAAATTTAAGGTGAGTACAATATTATAGTTATACCTATTTGTTGAACTTGACCAAAAACCAAAAGTATTACCATACTCTAAAAATAGTTGATGAGCATGGTAATACCAGATGCATACAGATATTAATATAAATACGCTATAAATCCACAGAGATATTTGAGAAAAAATTCTGATACCAAATTTAGTCCATGCTAAGTAAAAAAGTGGAATTCCTAAATATATTATTGGTAAAACTTTGATTAAACAAGCTAAGGCTACAAAGCTACCTGATAAAATTAAATCTGGCCATTTTTCGGAGTCAAGCCAATTTATGAAGTAGTAAATGCCGATAATTGAACACATTAACAGCATCGACTCTGGCTGAAAAGTTCTACTATAAAAAATATTTAAAGGTAAAATTACAAAAAATAAGCAAGACCAAAATGCAACTTGTTGATCTAAAATTTTGATAACAAGCTGATAAAGGAAGTAGAGGGCTACTAAAAAACAAATAATTGATAATAATCTACCCCAAAATTCGTAAGCTCCAAAAACCTTGTAAATTAGAGCAATGATAAAGGAATAAATTGGAAATTCTGTTTCACAATATCCAGGGGAATTACCTCCCCAATCAATTTGAGGATAAAATAAGTTGAAATTATTCTCATAAAAATTCCTGGCGATCGCGGCTGTATCTGACTGACGCCAGGAATGAATACCGATAATTGGGGAATTGATATTGTAGGTTCTGAGAGCTATGGCTAAGGTTAGTAAAAATAATATGGGCGATTTTTGAGGATTGTTTTTAAGGAGATTATTTTGCATATAATTTTATTTAAAAAAACTCACGCAAAGGCGCAAAGGCGCAAAGAAGAAAGAAATATTATGGTATTAGATGTTCAGGAATCAGGGGTGACGATTAAGGAAAGAGCTAGTTGATAAACTTGGCGGCGGGGAAGTGAGGTAAATTTTGCTAATTGTCGGCTAGCTTGCGATCGCGATATTCCTTGACTAATTAATTGTTTCAATTCGGCTTTAAGTTCTTCTTCTGTCAATTGATGCTGGCTGGGGGGAATTCCTGCTAAGACTAGGGTGTATTCACCTTGGGGATCGCGTTGGCTGTAGTGGGCGATCGCCTCGGCAATTGTTCCCCGCCAAAATTCCTCATACAATTTAGTTAACTCCCGTCCCAGCACAATTTGGCGATCGCTTTCCCAAACCTCTGCTAAGTCTTGTAAAGTATCTCGCAAGCGGTGGGGCGATTCGTAGAAAATTAATGTGCGAGATTCTGTTTGCAAAGATTCTAAATGTTCTCGTCGCTGTTGACTTTTGGCTGGGAGAAAACCTTCAAAGACAAATCGATCTGTTGGTAATCCAGCTGCACTCAAAGCGGTAATTGCTGCACTAGCTCCAGGAATAGGAACTACTGCAATCCCCGCTTCAATACAGGCTTTTACCAGTTCATATCCAGGATCGGATATTCCTGGCATTCCCGCATCACTCACAAGAGCGATCGCTTTATCGTTAGTTAAATGTTCTAATAACTCTGGAATCCGACTGGTACGATTATGCTCATGGTAACTGACTTGGGGTGTCTTAATTTCAAAATGCTGTAGCAATTTCCCTGTGTGGCGCGTGTCTTCCGCAGCAATCATATCTACAGTTTGCAAAATTCGCACCGCCCGAAAAGTCATATCTTCCAAGTTGCCAATTGGTGTACCGACAACGTAAAGTGTTCTTGGTTTTGGATCTGTTTGCATGAGCAAAAAGTTAAGAGCCGTTCAATTTTGGATTTTAGATTTTAGATTTTAGAGGTTGTTTAAAAGTAGTTAGCTGTGATTAGGCACTTTTAGATCCCCCCTAACCCCCCTTAAAAAGAGGGGAGAACTGGAATTAAAGTCCCCCTTTTTAAGGGGGATTTAGGGGGATATAGAACGTTTTGCTAACGATAAAAGGACTTTTAAAACATGCTCTTAGGAGTTAGTAAAAAGAATTGATGACAAATGAGAAATGACAAATAACAAAGGATTATTTGTAGGTTTAGTAACCTTGGATTTAATTTACCTCGCTGACTCTCCCCCTCACAATAATCAGAAGATTGTTGCTACTGACTATAGTGTGGCAGCAGGTGGCCCAGCTACAAACGCAGCTGTGACTTTCAGTTATTTAGGTAATCAGGCTACAGTTTTGGGTGTGGTGGGTTCTCACCCAATGACGCAGCTAATTCGAGGTGATTTGGCAAATTACAAAGTGGCGATCGCCGATCTTGAGCCTACCACTGATTTAGCACCACCTGTCTCTTCGATTATTGTCACCCAAGCTACAGGTCAACGAGCTGTAGTTTCCATCAATGCGGTGAAAACTCAAGCCAGCAGCGCATCTATCCCAGCAAATATTTTAGACAATGTTGCCATCGTACTAATTGATGGACATCAGATGACGGTTGGTTATGCTATAGCCCAAATGGCTAAAGCTCAGAATATCCCAGTAGCGATCGATGGTGGTAGTTGGAAGCCTGGATTTGAGCAAATTCTACCTTTTGTCGATTACGCCATATGTTCGGCTAATTTTTATCCTCCCAACTGCCAAACTGGAGAAGATGTTTTTGCTTATCTGAGCAAATTTAATATTCCTCATATCGCCATTACCCACGGAGAACAAGCAATTGAATACTTGAGTTGCACTAAAACTGGTATTGTAAATGTGCCACAGATTCAAACGGTTGATACCTTAGGGGCTGGAGATATTTTTCACGGTAGCTTCTGTCATTACATTTTAAAAGAAAGTTTTACCGATGCACTATCACTAGCAGCATACATAGCTGCGGATTCATGTCAAGTTTTTGGTACCCGCCGCTGGATGGATTGAAAGTTAGGAAACACAGCTCAGGTTATAGATAATTTAAGTTATGTCGGGCTAAATTAATGAAAGACTTACAAGAAATATTAGCGATCGCTCGTCAGATAGGTTGGGAAGCAGCAGATATACTGCGATCGTATTACCACGGCACCGCTAAAGATCCTAATTTAGAAATCCAATATAAACAGAATGAGCCTGTTACTGTTGCCGATGTAGCTGTCAGTCAATATATTCTTGAGAAGTTACAAGCAAGTTTAGGTAATGAAGATTTTGCCTACATCAGCGAAGAAACCTATCAATCCCTAAATCATTCCCCACAATCGTCTACTCCTTGGGTATGGATTATCGATCCTTTGGATGGTACACGCGACTTTATCGAAAAAACTGGTGAGTATGCAATTCACATTGCTTTAGTCAAAGAAAAACGCCCAGTATTAGCAGTGGTGGTAGTTCCAGAAGCCGAAAAGTTATATTATGCAATCAAAGGCGGCGGTACATTTGTAGAAACCCGTGATGGTTCTGTTCCTTTACAAGTATCGTCAGGTAAACGAATTGAGGATTTAACCTTAGTCGTTAGTCGCTCTCACCGCAATCAACGATTAGATTATTTACTTAAAAACTTACCTTGTCAAAATCATAAATCTGTTGGCAGTGTGGGATGTAAAATCGCCACCATTGTGGAACAACAAGCAGATATCTACATTTCTCTTTCGGGCAAATCTGCTCCTAAAGACTGGGATATGGCAGCCCCAGAACTGATTTTAACAGAAGCGGGAGGTCAGTTTACTCACTTCGATGGCACACCGTTGGAATACAACACTGGTGATATCAATCAGTGGGGAGGTTTGCTGGCTAGTAACGGTGAATATCAGGAAGTGCTGTGTCAGGAAGCAGAAAGCATTTTAGCTCAATTCACTGATAGCTACAACTAAGGGCATTTTGAGATGAAGATGAATATTTGAAAATTCGCTTGCAATACAGTCACTCATGGTATGATTAAACCCACTACGGATAATAATACTTACCCCCTAGTCCATATCTAAATTTCCAAAATATTAATTTCTCTGGGCGATCGCTAGTTGACACCGATTTGCTATTTAGTTTGTAATCATCATATTACAAGCAATAAAAGTCCGTCGTTATAATCTGTCTAAATGTGCCCTGAAACTTCTGATTGGGAATCAAATTGAGTACGAGTTGCTATTCAACGGCTGTGCTACACTTATGGACATAAGGATTATTTTCGGTTGAGTAACTCGTTTTGATTTTTAAAAAGCGTCTCTCCGAATTTAACTCTCTACACTCCCTGAATTCGGAGATTTCTATGTCAATTTATGTCGGAAACCTGTCATATCAGGTTACAGAAGAGGACTTAAAGCGGGCTTTTGCAGAATACGGAACAGTGGGTCGTGTTCAACTACCCACAGATCGGGAAACAGGCCGGCCGCGTGGGTTCGCTTTTGTGGAAATGGAAACAGATGCACAAGAACAAGCTGCTATTGATGCGCTTGATGGTGCTGAGTGGATGGGACGTGATTTAAAAGTCAACAAAGCTAAACCTCGTGAGGAAAGAAGCAATTCTCCTCGTGGTAGCTGGGGTGGCGGTAATGCCCGTCGTAACAATAATCGCTACTAAGTTGATTCCTAAAAAATTTCACATCTAGAGTTTCCAGCAGAGTGTAGTCTTTGGCTTCATCTGCTGGAATATTTTATGGAGGAAGGTAGGAGGAAAACTACCCGACACTCTCTAGGAGACGCTAAAAGCAAACGTCGACTTGCTCTAAGTGTTGGCGTAGCAAGGCTTTACGCTGGTCTATTTGTCTCCAACCTCTTTCAATTTGTATCTACTTTTGAAGTTCCCATCGCATTACCAGCTAAATAGGCAGTTGTCCAAGCACTTTGGAAGTTAAACCCGCCAGTAACACCATCAATATCTAAAATTTCTCCAGCAAAATAAAGACCAGGAACTAACCTACTTTCCATTGTTTGGAAATTGACTTCTTTGAGGTTGAGTCCCCCACAAGTCACAAATTCTTCTTTGAAAACTCCTTTCCCACTGATTAAATATTGTCCTTGAGTTAGTTCTTGTACCAACTGATTTAAGGTTTTATTAGATATTTCTGCCCAACGGTCTTCTGTGGTAATTCCTGCACGGCTAATGATATATTGCCAAAGACGATGGGGTAGGTCAACGCCACGATGCAAGGCGATCGCTTTTTTTCCCCATTCATCCTTAACTGCTAAAATTTTTTCTCGCACTTGTTCTTGGTGCAAATCAGGCAGCCAATTAATTAATAATGTTGTTTGATAACGGCTTTCGTGCAGAACTCTTGCACCCCAAGCAGAAAGTTTCAAAACAGCCGGGCCACTCAAACCCCAATGGGTAATTAGAAGTGGTCCAGTTTGTTGTAATTGGGATTTTCCGCCAAGAGATAGCCGCAATTGTACAGAGTTAACGCTGACTCCAGCCAACTCCCTGAGCTTTTGATCGAGAATGTTGAAAGTAAATAAAGACGGCACTGGTGGTTCGATTTTATGGCCTAACTCCCTAGCAATTTTATAACCTACTAAGCTACTCCCGGTAGCAAGAAGTAGGCGATCGCATTTTATCGTCTCTCCTGACTTCAAGAGGATATCAAACCGCCCATCAATTGAAGTTCGCTGCACTGAACTTACAGGTGTACCAATGCGAAGTTTTACTCCAGATTTCGCCGCCGCTTTAATCAGACATTCCACAATGGTTTCTGAAGTGTTGGTGACGGGAAACATCCGACCATCGGCTTCAGTTTTTAAATAGACTCCGTGGGCAGCAAACCAAGCTACTGTATCTTTAGCTTGGAACCGACTAAAAGCACCCCGCAAAGCTTTTGCGCCTCTGGGGTAATTTTGCACTAATTCCCCAGGTTCAAAGCACGCGTGGGTGACATTACAGCGTCCGCCACCAGAAATTAGCACTTTCGCTAGGGGTTGACGACTGGCTTCGATTAAAGTAACTTCAGCAGCAGGATTAACTTTAGCACAAGCGATCGCGCCAAAAAATCCTGCTGCACCACCCCCAATAACTACAATTTGTAACGCTACCAATTTCAAAAATATCTCTTTTACAGCACCTACTCTCTAGGCTAGCTGTTATTTTCACTCTTCATAAGGTTCAAAGTCTGATTTTTGGACACCGCAAACCGGACACGCCCAATCATCTGGGATGGATTCAAAAGGTGTTCCCGGTGCTATTTTGCCATCTTCGTCACCTTCTTCTGGGTCATATATGTGACCGCAAGTAGTACATTTATACTTTTGCATTTTCGGTTCCCCTGGTAAATTTTTGGCATTACTTCACTATTAAATAGTTCTGGGGGTGAGTGAAAATAGGGACGCCACAATTCTTCATTAGAGACTACGAATAGCTCCTTGGATCTACGAGACGATGCGCGAACGTACCGGGGCGTAGCCCATTACGAATTACGAATTATTTAAAAACGCCACCAAGTCCTTTGGGCATAACCGATCAGCCCAATGGCGATCGCCCCTAGTAATAGTAACCAAATTATTCCACCGGGAATGAAAGTAAGAATACCCAAACCTCTCAGTACCCAAACAGCTACGCTCATACCCAGAAGGATACCGAAAATCTGGATTAATCTACGATTTAAAGAAGATTGAGTCACCTATTTTTCCTCTGAATTCAACAGAACATTACATTTTATATTGATAATTAAGATATGAATTTCTGATGAAGTGACAATTTCATCAGAAATAATACGTAAAAATTGAGAGATGCTATTCAAACCTTGGAGCAAGATGCTTGATATTAAATTGTGTTTGTGCCATTCTAGCCGTTAAGAACGCAGTGTTTCATCTAGTAGTATTCTTCTGATAAACTTCACTTAAGTATTGATTGTGTTAATTGTGATAAGAAACACAGTTTTTGCAGTAAGATGACTGAAATAATTATCAAAAAATGAGTGTTTCCGGAAAGAACAAGTACTAAACTGGAACTAAAATTTAGTGAGTTGAATCGATCGAGTTTTGATGGCTTGTAGTTTCAACTCAGTTAGGTGGATGAGTTGAGGAGTAACTTAAATCATTATGTCTGCATCTCATATTTTAAACTCAATTATTGCAGGTTCCGATATGCCTTGGAGTCAAGACAAGCAAAAGTTGCTGGTACAAGGTGAAATTTTGGTAGAAACACGATCGCACAAGACATGTGGTGCGGCTGTAACAGCTTGGATGTATTTGCCAATGGTGCGATCGCAAGTCTGGCAACAATTAACTGATTACCCACGCTGGGTACAATATTTTCCCGATATCACCAAGAGCGAAATAGTACATAAAGGAGAAGTTAAACGTCTATATCAAGCAGCACAGAAAGCCTTTTTCTTTTTCACCGCTCAAGTGGAAATTTACCTTAATGTTGTAGAAGTTCTGGGGCAACAAATCCAATTTCGGATGGAAAAAGGGACTTTTGAGGACTTTGACGCCAATTTAGTCCTCCAAGATTGCGGTAAAGGTACATTACTCGCTTATACTGTGCAAGCTACTCCTAATATCCCAATTCCATCAATTTTCATTCAACAAGCAATGAACTTAGAGTTACCAGCAAATATGCGTAAAATGCGACAAGTGCTTTGTAAAGGACAACATAATTCGTAATTCTTATAAACATTGGGTCAAAATGAATTTAGAGACGTAGCAATGCTACGTCTCTAAATTCCCTGAGATCAGCTGATATGCATCTAAATTAGATAAACACTCTTGATGGTCGTTGAGTCTTAACGGTCATCAGTCATCAGATAAATGTACTAGTAGTTCATGTCATTAGTTTTGATGGGTTTGTAGTGAGCGATTTATCGCTCAATTTTAAGCACTGAAGTGCTTACTACAAACTTTTTTAACCCATCAGAACTTTTGCGACAGACCACTAGTTTTATGCGTAACAGCTTAATCCAGGATTAGTTAGTCAACACCTCAACAGGTAACCGACTAAAAGAAAGACGCTCATTTTGCACATCTACAAAGATAGTGTCGCCGTCATTAAATTCGCCGCGTAAGATGGCTTTAGCAATTTGGGTTTCCAACTCTCGCTGAATTGCTCGTTTTAGTGGGCGCGCCCCAAAGACCGGATCATATCCTACTTCTGCTAAAAAGTCAAGTGCAGTATCGGAGAGTTTGAGAGAAATCTTGCGATCGCCCAGTCTCTTCCGCAATCTTTCCACTTGTATCAGCACAATTTGCCGTAATTCCCTCTTATCCAAACCGTGGAAAATGATGATTTCGTCAATTCGGTTAAGGAATTCTGGACGGAAACTATTTCGCATTGTCTCCATTACGCGACGACGCATTTCGTCGTAGTGAGCGTTATCGCCAGCAACATCAAGAATATACTGAGAACCGATGTTGCTAGTCATGATGATAATAGCGTTCTTGAAGTCTACAGTATGACCTTGGGCATCAGTCACACGACCATCATCAAGAATTTGCAAAAAGATATTGAATACATCGGGGTGTGCTTTCTCGATTTCGTCGAAGAGAATCACTGCGTACGGACGACGACGAATGGCTTCAGTTAGTTGTCCGCCTTCTTCATAGCCCACATATCCTGGAGGCGCACCAATCAGCCTAGAAACGGCGTGTTTCTCCATATACTCCGACATATCGATTCGCACCAGCGCATCTTCAGTGTCGAACATATACGCCGCTAAGGCTTTCGCCAATTCGGTTTTACCTACACCTGTTGGTCCCAGGAAAATAAAGCTAGCGATGGGACGATTGGGATCGGCTAATCCCGCACGCGATCGCTGAATTGCATCAGCGACAGCTGTAACTGCTTCTTCTTGTCCAATTACACGACGGTGCAATTCATCTTCTAAATGCAGCAGTTTTTCTTTCTCTGATTCCACTAACTTACTAATGGGAATTCCTGTCCATTTAGAAATAATTTCCGCAATATCAGCTTCAGTTACTTCCTCCCGCAACAGTGATTTACCACTTCTTTGAGCATTTGCCAATTCGTTTTCTGCTGCTTCTAATCTGCGATGTAAATCGGTTAATTTACCATATTTTAACTCCGCAGCCCGGTTAAGATCGTAATCGCGCTCTGCTTGCTGAATCTCCAAGTTAACGCGTTCCATCTCTTTTTTGACGGACTGAATTTTGTCAATGATATCTTTTTCAGATTGCCATTGAGCATTCAGAGTACTTTGTTCTTCTTTCAGGTCAGCAATTTCTTTTTCAAGTCTTTCTAGGCGTTCACGAGAAGCTGCATCACTTTCCTTTTGTAGTGATAGCTTCTCCATTTCCAATTGCAGAATCTTGCGGTCAATTTCATCTAGTTCCTCTGGTTTGGAGGTAATCTCCATTTTCAACCTAGCGGCGGCTTCATCTACTAAGTCGATAGCTTTATCTGGTAAAAAGCGATCGCTAATATAACGACTCGATAATACGGCGGCGGCTACTAAAGCACTATCAGAAATCTTCACTCCGTGGTGGTTTTCATAACGTTCTCTCAACCCGCGCAAAATGGAAATACTATCTTCGACGCTGGGCTGATCGACATAAACTTGCTGGAAGCGTCTTTCTAATGCAGCATCTTTTTCAATATGTTTGCGGTATTCATCCAGAGTTGTCGCCCCAATACAGCGCAATTCGCCCCGCGCTAACATTGGTTTTAATAAGTTACTAGCATCCATCGCGCCTTGGGTTGCACCAGCGCCGACAACGGTATGAATTTCATCAATAAATAAAACAATCTTGCCGGTAGATTCGGTAACTTCTTTTAATACTGCTTTTAGACGTTCTTCAAATTCACCCCGGAATTTTGCCCCTGCAATCAAAGCACCCATATCTAAGGCAATTAGCTTGCAGTCTTTGAGAGATTGGGGTACATCACCTGCGATAATGCGCTGTGCTAATCCTTCCGCGATCGCAGTTTTACCAACACCTGGTTCACCAATTAACACCGGGTTATTCTTAGTGCGGCGAGAGAGAATTTGCACAGTCCGGCGAATTTCATCATCCCGCCCAATCACTGGATCGAGTTGACCTTTCTGCGCTGCTTCTGTGAGGTCACGCCCATATTTTTCCAGTGCTTCATATTTGCCTTCTGGATTTTGGTCGGTCACTTTTTGGCTCCCACGAATTTGTTTAATAATATTTTTTAGTTTGCTTTCGTCTAAACCAAATTCTTGGAATAAACCTTTGCCAAAGCGGTCATCTTTGGCATAAGCCAGCAATAAATGTTCAATTGAAATATATTCGTCTTTGAATTCTTGACGATATCCGTCTGCGCGGTCTAAAAGTGTATCCAAGCTGCGTCCCAAATAAACAGAACTGCTGCTACCAGATACTTTCGGTTGACGTTGGATAAATTGTTCGGTGCGATCGCGCAGTTTTTGTAAGTTTACACTGGCTTTCGTCAAAACACTGCTGGTTAGTCCATCTTGTTCTAGCAGCGCTTTCAGCAGATGTTCGCTTTCAATTTGCTGCTGTGCATATTGTTTAACAATATCGGGTGTATGGGCGATCGCTTCCCAGGCTTTTTCCGTAAATTGGTTTGGATTAGTTGGTTGCATAAGCTATTCAATAAACCACTTTAGGGGCACAAGGTACAGACAGAAGAATATTCTCTGATAAAGATATTGTAAAAATAGGTAAGCTCTTAGCTGGATCGGTCTTCACGTCTTTATAGAGTAGTAGTATTACCGCCCTTGGCTGAAGATACACCAAAGCGATCGCCCCGAGCATCCTACCCGCTCCACTTTAGATTAATTTAAATTAACTGATTACTGATATAGCAATCCCATTTCATTCCTGAAATCACTTGCCTGGTGCGCGAACCACAGTACAAGTATGATACGTAGGGAACTCTGAGTTGTGAACAGGGTTGGGAAAAACAAAGGAATAGATGTGTACCTATACTTTGCAAAAATCAAATAGGATTCCTAATATTAGTAAATTTCTGTTAACTGAGTTCTGTAGCAATGGTACTTGATTTGTGATAATTTTAACCCGCAGATCCCAAAATTATTTAAGAATTCAGGGATCTTGTTTTTCATCAATGATTCAAGATTGTCATAACCCAATGAATAGACTTCTTGCAGAAGTCGGGAAAATGGGAAGCGGAAAGGGGGAAAGGTTTTGTATTTTCCCCTTCTCCTTTAACCTTTTCCCCAAACCCACCTCTTGCAAAAGTGCTTTTTGCAAGAGGTCTAATATAATAACTTTATCTGAGAGTTACAGCTATTTTATTTAACATTTGAGTTAAATCAAGATATAATATTTTAATGTCTAATAACCAAACATTCTTGCGGGTAAATGCATAAAATCTAAAAATAAACAAGTAAATTATCAATTATTTAATAGTGATGAAAAAGTTGAAAGATTTTCCAATAAGAGTTTTAACAACCGAAGAACGCCAGTTTTTATTAATGAAAGAATCTAAAGACTATATGCGCGGGAAGAAAAGCCTTAGCCAATTTCAAGAGGCTGAGCGTAAGTATGGTACAGATTATAGTTCAGTTACGCTAGAATTAGCTAGCAAAGATAAGCTCCTACCAAAGCTATGGCGTTTTTTAGCATCTTCTTGGCGACAAAACAAAGACAATGACTTAATTAAAATCAGATAGCATCTATTTACTGAAATTGTAGTTTTAATTAGTAATTGAATGTTGTATTTGGTAATTGCGGGCTACTAACATAACTGCCGATAAACGATTAGCAATTACAAAGAGTAACTCTTGAATGGCTTTAGAATCAAAAGTTGTCACATCTTTGCTGTAGAGACACAAAACTCCTAAACTATCCGTACCTCCGATAATGGGTATAGTAATCAAGGTCATGTAATCTAAAATGCGGCCAGTTCTATCCTTGCTAAAAATATATTCCAGATCGTCGGCGTGCCACATATTACCTATGCGTGATAGGTGTACAACCCGTCGTTTTCCATCAATGAAAGTACAACCCGCACAGCCCCGATTTAGATTAGGGTCTTTCCCAACATAGAAACGTACTTTATTTCCATACTCATTTGGTGATTGTGATTGACACCAAGTAGTCAAAAAATCTGGATTAGTAGGGTCTGGTGCATAAATGGCAATTCCACATCCATCCAGAAGTGGCATGATGTTATGTGTTTTTTCAATAAATTGCTCTAGTAATCGCTTGAGTGATTCGTGAATGTTTGGATTTACATCTAACTTAGGCAGAAGTAACAGTAACGAGTCATCCAATTCGTTAAGCTTGATAGCGATTTGGTGTGCTTTATGATAATGTCTTGCAGTCAATAAAAGGGGCAACAGAGTAATTAATAAAGCTAAGAGCAAAACCCATAGTCTAATTTGTAATGGCTCAGTAATGAAAGACCATACCTTTTCGGCTGAAAAAGCTTTATTTATTTGGCTGACAAGAATACTAGTAAAAGCCGCAAGCGATAAAGAGGCGATAAAACTGATACTTATTTTGACCCAGCTGGGAATTCTCGGTAGATTAAACGCCATAGGTGCTGATTGGCATCTAAAAAGGTGGTTACTATACCCTTAACTACAGTATATAGGTTATGTAAAGAAGAATAAGTGTACTTTACAGAATCTCACTGACATTGGGCATCCCTTCTCTGCGAGACGCTACGCGAACGGCTTACTTCGACTATGCGGTAGTTGAATCTCGACTCACTTCGACGCCGCTCAGTGCAAGTCGCTCGATTTGAGCGTAGTCGAAACTCAGTATAAGTCGCTCAGAGCAAGTGGATATGGGGCATTGTTGATTATTTCTTCCCCTGCTTCCTGCTCTCTGGATAAACCTTCCTTGTCCCCACACAGAGTTATCATAATTCCAGGTCGTCTAGTGGATACTGAAAATGATTGACCCCTACGACTTTGACGATGATGACTTTGACTTTGAGGATGAGGATTTATTTCCAATCAAACCCATCAGCAAAATGACTGAAGGAGAAAAGCTACAGCGATTTAAGCGTTTCTTCGACAGCAGCAGCCGTGCTATGTTACAAGACTGCCTATTTCACATTGTCAATCATCAAAATGATACTGCTACTTTGGAGATTCTTTGCCCTAATGAAGCTATAAGACAACGCCTTTCCAAGAAAAAGCGCAAAATTACTAACAATATCAACACTTGTTGGAGCCATATCAGATGGTTTTCGCTATGTGTCCAGCAAGATGGTGAGTTGCATTGTCAAAAGTTTACCCGTAATGGTGATTTGGTGACACGTTAGTTGAGAGAGGCAAATCAATTCAAAAAGCGTTGGCGCAGCCTCTCGTAGAGAAGGCTTGACGCTGAGCTAACAAAATTCAAAATTAAACAACTCTGCCTCCTCTTTCTCAATGCCCAATGCCCAATTAAAAATGATAAAAAAACAGAAATTTCCTTACTTACTTGGTTCTAAATGGACAGCACAGCAAAAAGTAGACGGTTGGAGACACTTCCAAGTTGTCAACCGAAAAAATCAGGCTAAGTGGGTATACGCTGAAATGGTGGCTGCTTGCGATCCCCAAGTTCGTTTCTGGATAAATGCCAAATTGTTACAAGATAACTCTCAGTGGCAAGCTGGTTGGCAAACTTTACAGGAAATTGAGCAATTAGAAGATGATGTGTCTTGAACAACAAGAACTTAGAAATGAGGAGTCAGAATTCAGTATAAATTAGAGTCCGACTAGCTAAGGGACTTTCAGCTAAAAAAATATCCCATCGTTTCAGTGAGCAGGGGAGCATACTTCGACTCTCTTCTCTACGAGAGGGTGCGCCAACGACTACACTACCTCGGCTACTTCGGCTTTGCGGTAGTTGAATCTCGACTCACTTCGACGCCACTCAGTGCAAGTCGCTCGATTTCCGCGTAGTCGAAACTCAGTACAAGTCCGCTCGGCACAAGTCAGGGCAAGTCGCTCAGTAACCAGGGGAAGAGGAGGAAGAATCAAAGGATCGTCTTCTCTGGCAAAATTGAATAATTTAATTTCTGGAAGTCCTTAAGGGGAGAAACTAGCGCTTCAACTTTTCGCTTTCTTTGGTAGAGTGTTCTGAATTGTAACTCCTCACTCCTCTTTTATTGCCTTGATATACTGCTTCTTGATTGTGGGCAATGAGTTCCTACATCAATGTTTCTGGATCGACACCAAAGGTTTTTAAGCTTTCCGCCAAGATTTTTGCGCGTTGTTCTGCTTCTACACGCAGCTGCTCTTCAAAAGCTGTGCGTTCTTCTAGTTCTCTAATGCGTTCTTCTGGTGTCAGCAATCTTTGCCCTTCTGCGTCATACCAGTACAACCACTCCCGCGCTATACCTTGATAAATTCCTCGTTCTCGCGCAATTCCTAAACCGATTTCTGGTAGCCAAACGGGGTTTCCTGACATTAAAGTATATTCCCCATCAACTAAGCGATACACTTCCAAAGGCGACTTTTTCCGTCGGAGGGGATTGTATACAACGTAGTATAAAATTCCTAATTCCTTGGCATAGAATTCTTGCTTGCTGCTGTATTCTCCTCGATGTATTTGAGAAACAACTTCTAGTACTAAGATTGGTAGCTTTTTTTCTTCCCACAATACATAACTCAGGCGTAAATCTAGTCCTTGAGAGAAGGCTTTGCCTGGATCGATGAAACGTTGAACTTCTAGGCTGAGAAATCCATCAGGGACAATAGCTGGTTTGTCTGGGTGATAATAAATACCCATGTTAACGCCAAAGAACCAATCCCAGCGATCGCACCAAACCAAAGCCAGTGTCGTTTTTAGTAAGCCGGGAATTAAATTTTGGAGTTCATTATCCACAGCAGTATCATCTGAGTCGGGTAGTTCTTCGGAAGATGGCAAACAATGCAGTGGATTGTAGTTTAACATGAGCGGTTTTGCCAAATCTGATTCTAGATAGATTGTATGTAATCTAGTGATGTGGGTGATATGCGATCGCATAGTAACAATCAAAAAGCATTTTTAGTTTAAGGGACTTCCAGAAATTAAATTATTCAATTTTGCCAGAGAAGACGATCCTTTGATTCTTCCTCCGCTTCCCCCGGTTACTGAGCGACTTTTTAGTTGGAAGTCCCTTAGACCTGGCTATATGTCTGTTTCTCAGTATTGAAGCACTATAACAGGTGTCATTTTTCTGTGAATACGTGCTTATTCGGTATTCAGTACCAGGGTCTCGAACTGACAATAGCAACAAAGGGCGAATATTTTTCAATGCCTCAAAAAATGTAGTGCAGTTGCAACTTTTTGATAGTTAGCCCAGGAGTTTAATTTCTGGGTCAATTTCTGCAAAAGTATAGAAATAAGTAACAAAAAGGGCAAGTAGAAAACCTGCCCTTAAAGTAATCAATATTTAAACTAAACTAGCGATCGCAACTTAATTACCAATTTCTGGCGCACTCAAAGAAACCTTTGGTGCTTCTAGTTTTTGCTGTGCTAATGTCGGCACGGAATCACGCAATCTTGCTGTCAATTGTACAGTTGTGGCGTCATACATTTGAGTTAGCAATTTTGGATAGAAACCAATACCAATAATTGGCACTAACAAACAAGCAATTATAAATACTTCACGGGGTTCAGCATCTATCAAAGCTTGGTGAGAAACTAATTCCTCGTTCTCTTTACCGTAGAAAATCTCTCGCAACATCGACAGCAGATAAATCGGAGTTAAAATCACTCCAACTGCCATCAAGAATACCACAATCACTTTGAAGGTAGAGCTATAAGCATCGCTAGTAGCAAAGCCTACAAATACCATTAATTCAGCCACGAAACCGCTCATCCCTGGTAATGCCAAAGAAGCCATTGAACAGGTAGTGAACATGGCAAATATCTTCGGCATTCTCTTACCGACACCACCCATTTCATCCAACATTAGAGTGTGTGTGCGATCGTAAGTTGCGCCTACGAGGAAGAACAAACTCGCCCCAATTAACCCGTGAGAAACCATTTGCAATACAGCCCCACTCAATCCCAAATCGGTGAAGGAGGCAATACCAATCATCACAAAGCCCATGTGAGAAATTGAAGAGTAGGCAATTTTTCGCTTCAGGTTGCGCTGGGCAAAGGATGTTAAGGCAGCGTAGATGATGTTAACTACCCCCAAAACCACCAACACTGGTGCAAAATAAGCGTGGGCATCGGGGAGCATTTGAGCATTCATCCGAACTAAGGCGTAACCGCCCATTTTCAAGAGAATACCTGCTAATAGCATGTGTACGGGGGCTGTCGCTTCACCGTGGGCATCAGGTAGCCAGGTGTGTAAAGGAATAATCGGCAACTTGACGGCGTAGGCAATTAGGAAGCCAGCATAGAGGGCTAGTTGGAAATTCAGGGCGAAATCTTTTAAGGCGATCGCTCTCATGTCGAACGTCACCGTATCGCCGTAAAATCCCATTGTCAGGGCAGACAGCAAAATAAACAGCGAACCGCCTGCGGTGTATAAAATAAATTTAGTCGCTGCATATTGCCGCCTTTTGCCTCCCCAAATCGACAGCAGAAAGTATATCGGCACCAGTTCCAGTTCCCACACCAGGAAAAATAACAGCATATCCTGGACGGCGAACACAGCAATCTGACCGCCATACATCGCCAGAATCAAGAAGTAAAATAGCTTGGGCTTGAAGGTAACAGGCCAAGCTGCTAAAATCGCCAGCGTGGTAATGAATCCAGTCAAAATAATTAGGGGCATAGATAAGCCATCTGCCCCTACTGACCAATTCAAACCCAATTGTGGTACCCAGGGGTAACTCTCTACTAATTGCAAATCTGGATTGGAGAAATCATACCCAGTATAAAAAGCGTAAACAATTAGTGCAAAATCTATCAACCCTACGATTAGGGAGTACCAGCGCACTGTTTTGCCTTCTTTGTCAGGGATGATGGGAAGAAGTAGCGACGCCGCTATCGGAAACAGAATAATCGTCGTCAGCCAGGGGAAATTAGCTATATTCATCACAATCAATCTGCTATCAAAATCATGTTTGGCAAAAAGTCACTAGTTATTAACTAACAGCTTTTTAGCAATTTTCCCTTCATTGTTAGGTTGATTTAATTAAATTGGCAATCCCCCATTTTGTATCCGAAGAGTCTATTTTGACTTGGAGTCAGGCAGAACATCAGTTTAAATACGGTTATTCAAGTCAAAAATTTACCCTAAATCAAGCCGCTAAACTAGAATTTAAGGAATGTGCGATAGGCGATTTGATTGAGTTTTTTAGTAAAATAAATACGTAAAGTTGATAAAGGAAATTTGATTATGTCATCTCCAGCGATCGCTACTGTAATTAAGATGATGGAATCTTTACCTGAAGATGTACAAGAAAGAGTTGCAGAACATCTCCGAGAGTACCTAGAAGATTTGCAAGATGAATTGAAATGGAATAAATCATTTAAGAAAACTCAACAACAACTGATTGCATCTGCCCAATCTGCTAAAAGAGAGATTGCAGAAGGACTTGCAAAACCAATGAACTATGAAAACTTATGAAGTCTGCAACTCTTTCTTCGTTTTGGGATAAATATCAGTCTCTTGACAAGCAAGTTAGACAGAGTGCGAGAAAAGCTTATCAGTTATGGAGAGAAAATCCTTCTCATCCGTCTTTGCATTTCAAATGTATAAATAACGAGGAGAATATTTGGTCTGTCAGAATAACTCGCAATTATCGAGCAATTGGGGTTTTGGAGGGTGACACAGTTACATGGTTCTGGATAGGTAGCCATGACGATTATGAGAGCTTTTTTTCATAACGCGATCGCTATTTGATTTACCACTTATAATAAAATTCCATATTTTTAATAACCCATCGCTAAAGCATAAACACAAATAATAACACTAAAGTGCATATCTAATAATCTCCAATTCTGTTCCATTATTAACAGCTAAGTCTGCTTTTTCTAAAACCTGTTCCGTAACTGCATCACTTAAATAATATTCGCCGCAGTTATCACAAATTTCTGCTGGAACTTTTTTTAATACAATAATACATTCATCTTGTTCTAATGTCACAGTTACTAAAGCTGGTTTAGTTTCTCCATGCTGACAAATTACGCATTTCATCATCTTTCCTAAAAGTTGGGCTTCTATTGCCCGCGATCGCATATCATTTATCTACTGTGTAGTCTGTCTCCCATAGCAATAACTTCATGCCTTTCTCCGATTTCACTAATCCTTACCAAAATCCGGCTAATATACCAGAGAAGTATCGCCAGGATATAAATCTACGGAAGTTATTTAAAGCTGATGGTTCTTATGTGCGTCCAGCAGAAGACCCTGTGACTATGTGGGCGCTTCAGATTTTAGTAGAAGAGTACAGTGTTCCACTAGAGGCAATGGAACTAGAACTAAATTCAGATTTTGCCGAGGGAACTTATCAAAGTGGGCGACGCTATCAAGGACGGGCAGACCTTGTAGTTTACGATGACCGTTATGCTGATTCTGTAGGTAATTTGGATGTAGCCTTTATTATGGTGGAGGCTAAGGAACCAAATAAAAAAGTTGGCGGGACTGAAGGAGAAGGTTGGGTCGATCATCTTAACCGACTCAATGCTTACATGAGTGCTTCACCATCTGCTCGTTACGGAATTTTAACTAATGGCCACCACACAGATATCTATCGTTGGACCATGTAGGAGATTTCCATCACAGAAAACTAATCACTAAGTAATTTTAGAGTAATCAAGTGATAAAAAAGATAGCTTTTATAAAGTGAAAAAAGTGTGGATAAAATGATGTTGGGAGAGGAAGATGTCGCATGAAGGAGGGCAGCAAGTACCAGCCACTCCTTGAATTTTTGCGTGGCAATGATCAAAATGAAATAACTTTATCATTTGCTGAAATTGAGACTTTAATAAATGATGTTTTGCCTGGATCAGCAAGAAATAAACGGGCATGGTGGAGTAATCGCAGCAAAGGCGCATTACAAGCTTCAGCTTGGATAGAAGCAGGATATCGCGTTGAGGAAGTTGATTTTGATAAGCAACAAATAAAATTTTATAAACCTCCTAATAACTTTCAAGTTCAGCTTAAAGGTGACACTGTACTGTGGAATGGCGAATTAATCAAAGCACTACGTCTTCACATGGGTTTAACACAGGCAGAGTTTGCAGAAAGGCTAGGTGTCTATCAGCAAACAGTCAGTCAATGGGAAAACAGCGCCTATCAGCCAACTCTCGCTACATCGAAATATCTAACTTTAGTTGCTGATCAGGCTGGATTCAAATACATAGAAAGAGGCTAGAAGTCAAAATAATTCTTGGGTCTGTCTGTTGACATTTTACAATGTAAATTTTAATTTTGTCAATATACAATCTACATTGTAAAATGAATAAGGAAAACCAGGCGACCTCTGCCCAACCTGCGGCAAACAACAACTTGCACACCTTGGACACTGGCAAGGTCACAGAAATCAAAAATTCCCTGAAGAACTGCGATCACTGCGCTTATTCAAGTGCCGGATGTGGCTATGGCTAGTTGTCCCAGGGCTGCACGACCATGATGCAACTCAGCTTTTACGACAAAATCTATGAGACGAGAGTGTTTAGAAGCGATGAAAACACACTCACACTTACAGCAACCCAACAACAAAATTACAAATCTTGTCAAAAGCCAGCAAATAAGTTTCCGAGGCTTCCTGCTGGCTCTTGGCTCCCTAACAAAAGGAGACATTCACCATGATAAAACCAGTTATTGCCCAAAATCATCCTTGGGTGATAGTAAAAACTGTAGTGATTACCCAATCTCACACCCTCGCCCGTTTTGCTAACCGCCAAGATGCAGACGACCATTTAAGATTTTTGCGTCGAACTATTCCCAATGGAGGTTTTGAGATTATGTTTGAACCGCCAGATGATGTAAAAAAAGACTTTAATATTTAACAAAATTTAGGGGGTTAAAATCCCCTACTAATTGATTTCTGAATTCTATTCTCGACCAATCCAGTACACAGGCTTACGTTTGTGATGTGCTATAGCTAGAATCCGAATTAAATCATCATCAACAACACGGTATAGAAGTGAATAAGGAAATTTAGGCAGAATCAGCCGACGAACAAATCCTCGAACTACTACACCAGCAGCAGGATAACGTATAAGGAGATTGACAGCACCTTCTACTTCTGTCAAGTAATCTAGCCCTAGCCCCTGATTTTGCTCCTCGTAATAACTTGCGATATCAACCAGTTCTTGCTCTGCCAATGGATGAAATACAACTCTTGTCATTGTAAAGATGCACGAACTCGTTGAAACACTTCTTCAGCCGGAATACCAGTAATTTGATTGGTTTTCATATCTTCATCACGCTTCTGGGCTTCTTCAGCCCAACTAGCCGCAATTTCTTGATCTATTCCACTTTCTTGACCCAATCTTTCTAGTAATCTTGCTAATAAAATCACTTGAGAATCTTTTGGAAGTGCAAGAACTTCGGCTTCAAGCTGTTCAAGGGTCATAGTGAGTACCTAAACTCTACTAGTACAGTACCTCTTATTTTACTGGAAGTACAAATCATAAAACCTCAACAGTTAATACTGTTGAGGAATTCAAGCTAAAAAAAGGAGTCTAAATTAGACTCTGAAAAAACTTAGGGGCAGACAGCCGCCCACCCCGATTAAAATTAGGTAACACCAAAGACAATCACTAAGCCCAAAACCGCCCCAAACACAATCAAGGCATAGAATTGAGCGCGACCGTTTTCTAGGTACTTCAGACCTTCACCGCTAACAAGGGTGAAAAAGCCTGTGAGGTTAACAGCACCATCTACAACGCGGAAGTCAACTTCCATAACTTGTCTAGCTACGCGACGCAAGCCGAGGACAAAAACCCGATGGTAAATGTCATCAAAGTACCACTTATTGAGCGATAACTCGTAAAGTGGTTGGATTTTAGCAGCGATCGCCGCCGGGTCAATTTTACCCCGCAAGTACATTAACGAAGCCAAGGTAATGCCAATCAAGGAAACTGCCACTGAAGCCCCCGCCATGATATAAAATTCTGTCGGGTTGAATTGGGCAGCCTTTTCTAGAACTTCCGAGAGAGTTTCGGAGGGGGGAAAGACGAACTCTTCAAAGTAATTGGCATAGGGAGTTCCTAACAAACCAATCAAAATCGAAGGCACAGCTAAAAATACCAAAGGCAGCGTCATTGTCCACGGCGATTCGTGAGGAGAGTCGCTATGATGCCCGTGGGAGTCATGGGAGTCATGGGAATCATGGTGACTACCAGTTGCCGCCAATTCTCCTTTTTTCATTGCCCCAGGCCCAAAATTCGGGACTGGTTCTTCTGACTCTAATTCCAGGACGATTGTCGCTGCTTTTTTGAGTTTCTCTTTGATTTTCTCGTCAGTACCCCGGAATTTGCCTTCAAATGTTGAGAAATACATTCTAAACATGTAGAAAGCAGTAATACCAGCAGTTACCCAGCCGATAAACCAAAGAAGTGGGTTAGCTTCAAAGGCTTTCCCAAGAATTTCATCTTTTGACCAGAACCCAGCAAAGGGCGGGATACCAGAAATTGCCAAGCAACCAATCAAAAAGGTAGTTGCTGTGACAGGCATATACTTCCGCAGTCCGCCCATTAACCGCATATCCTGGGCTAAGGCCGGGTCATGACCGACAACACCTTCCATGCCGTGAATTACAGAGCCGGAACCCAAGAACAGCATCGCCTTAAAATAGGCGTGGGTCATGAGGTGGAATAGTCCAGCACTGTAAGCGCCTATTCCCATTGCCATCACCATATAACCAAGTTGGGAAATGGTGGAATAAGCCAAGCCTTTTTTGATGTCGTTTTGGGTAATGGCAATGCTTGCCCCCAAAAACGCTGTAAACGCCCCAGTAAAGGCAATGACGTTCATTGCCGCTGGAACGTGTTCAAATACTGGGTACATCCGGGCAATCAGGAAAACACCCGCCGCCACCATCGTTGCTGCGTGGATCAAGGCAGAAATCGGGGTGGGGCCTTCCATAGCATCTGGTAACCAGACGTGGAGGGGAAATTGGGCGGATTTCGCAACTGGCCCTAAGAAAACTAAAATCGCCAACAGGACAGCAAGAAAATTGCTGATCGAACCTGATTCTACGAGTTGGGCAAGGCGGTCGCCCATAACATTAAAATCAAAGCTTCCCGTTGCCCAGAACAGCCCTAAAATTCCCAACAGGAGACCAAAGTCGCCTACGCGGTTGGTCACAAATGCTTTTTGAGCGGCATCTGCTGCTGACTTGCGATCGTACCAAAAGCCGACCAGCAAGTATGAACACATCCCGACCAGTTCCCAGAATATATAAATCTGTACTAGGTTGGGGCTAAGCACCAGACCTAACATTGAAGAACCAAACAAACTGAGATAAGCATAAAACCGCACGTAACCGGGATCGTGAGCCATGTAGCCATCGGTGTAAACCATGACTAAGCAAGCTACTGTTGTCACAATCACCAGCATTAGGGCTGTCAGGTGGTCAACAGTGTAGCCCATGCTCAGGTGAAAATTGCCTGCCGCAGCCCATTCCAGGGTATGGGTATAAGCTGGGTGTCCTTGAATTTGACTCCACAACAAGGCAAACGACAACACCATAGCTGCTCCCATTAGGGAGATAATCGCTACAGCGTTCAACTGCCGCAGGTTATTTGTCACCTGATTCAACGAGATTAACCCTAGACCGACTAGCATTGCCCCAAAAAGGGGTAACACTGGAATCAGCCAGGCATACTGATAGATTACTTCCATCACTGACGCCTACTTTTATAATTCTTAACTAGCGTGTCGGAACTGTAAATAATTGTGACACACACCCTTTAGGATAAAATAACCCACCCAAAGGTCTTTGGGTGGGGTGTTAAGCATGGTTTTAGATTTGGGCATGGGACATGGGACATGAGGCATTGTGCATTAGGCATCGGGTGCGAGTGATTACCCTTATCTTGTTGTTCCCTTATTTCTTTAGTTACTGACAATTGAAGTAGGTATCAGGTCTTATTTAATAAGTGGATTCTGACCCCTCCTGAATCAGAGCCAGCAAATTAAAAATTTGTGTGGCTTTAAAACCCTTGTTACTTACACCCACTCCAAGTAAGTATAGGAATCAGAATTCCTTTTTGGCTTCTCCCAAAGGGAGAAGCCAAAAGCGATTTGCCTCCAGTCTTTCTTCATAAAACATACTCAACTACTTATTGTTGGGTGGGCGACACGATCGCCCATAGGCAAAGGCGGACAATATACACGCCCTGGAAGATTGGATAATTATTTATTGGAAGTCACTTATACCCTCATCTCACCTATGCCCCATACCCAATACCCATTAAGCTGACCGACACTCCAAGTCCGCTGTTTTGGAACCCTTGTAGATTTTAGGGTAACTACTGTAGGTGACTTTAATGTCTTCTAGAGCTAGACGCAAATCTTCTCTGCTGCGAAAGCCTTCCAAGCGATGCCGAATAATGCCATTTTCAATCAATAGTAAAGTGGGCAGTGATTTTAGCCTATAAGTAGTAGACAATTTAAAATTTTGATCGGCATTAACCCCAACTAATTTAATTTCTTCCCCGCATTGGGCTTGAAATTGCAACAAAAGTGGGTGGATGATTCGACACAACCCACACCAAGGGGCTTCAAAGTTAACTAAAACAGGAACAGGAGATTCTAAAACTTCTTGAGTAAATGTCCGCTCACTAACCGACAACACCATGACGCCTCTCGGATTATAAGGTTTTTATATTAAACTAGGTATCCGCACTGAAGTGAAGGATTGGCAAGTCATTAACTGCCGATAGATGCCTTCAGGACACAAATTTGAGCATACAGAATAATTAAGCAAAAATTGAGCGCGTTAATGTGTCTCTGAGAAAAAAGCCACCGTGGAAATCGCGTTGGCTTTTTTGGATGTTAAACTCCTGATTGCCGTTGCCACCTAGGTATTTGACTGAATCTGTCATTTTCTCCGAAGAAAAGGCAACTGACCAACGACTACCAATATAAAATCTCAAGTTTACTTAACGCACTCCCACTCATTCATGTTTGAATTTATCGTACATTGATTTGGGGCAATTGATAAGCTGAAAATTAATCTATTTGAGATTTTTTACTGATATTGGGGATCGCCTAGAGTTACCATCCTATCCTACTAGTTGCTTCTAGTAACAGAGGGTGCGACCACCAAAGCAAACCTGTAAAAATGGCAACTCCCAAATAAGCAGGGCGGATAAACTCCTGCCATTTGATAGATTGACGCCCATCAAAAATTGCTTTAAAGGGAATAATTGAAGTTCGCTGTTTGACAATCTCAAAGGTTTCACCATAGCGATCGCTCAAGCGGCGATCGCCATGCCAAACTCCAAACAAGTGATGTAATACCAACCCAATAGAAGTTACAAGGGTAAAACTAGTACCCAGCCACAAAGTATGGGCAACACACCAAATTATTTGTCCTACCATCTGGGGGTGACGAGTAATCCGAATAATTCCTGTTTCGTAGAGATGAACTTCGGGCTTTTGAATGGCAGCAATTTCTAGTAGATTGAAAGTAGCAGGATATAAAAATAAAAACGAGATCGCTGACAGCAGCCAAACAATTTCTCGCACTCCTGGCACTCCTTGTACCTGCCAAAGTTGCAAACCATCATAGCGGTGTCCAAAAAAGTAAATAATTAAGATCGCAGCTAACGGTAGACTAACTAATGCAAAAATAATGCGATAAAGCCTTGGCCCAATGTATTTTTCGGCCCTTGGGCGCAAAGCAGCGCCTCCACTATGAGCGATCGCAAAAACTATTTGTAACCCCAGTATGACAAAATGACTGGGTGTCAACCAAGAAATCGGCATCATAAATACACGGGTGAAGTAATTTAAACAAAACTGAATTCAGTACAACCAATACCACAAAGTATTCAAAAGGGGACTTTAGTCAAGATGTTGTGCTACTGTCTTTTTCGAGTCAAACGTTCAAGTTTATGATGCAACAAATCACGCCCAGCTAGTTGCTGACAAAGCTGATTTATTGCGTACATCCGCTCCTTTCCAAGTTTGTGGGTTGAGCCTTATGTCTGACCTTCCTTTCACTTTAGATCAGTTACGTATTCTGAAAGCGATCGCCCAAGAAGGGAGCTTCAAGCGAGCTGCTGATAGTCTTTATGTCTCCCAACCGGCCGTTAGCTTGCAAGTCCAAAATCTTGAACGGCAGCTCGATGTTCCTTTATTCGACCGTGGAGGACGACGCGCCCAATTAACCGAAGCCGGACATCTACTCTTAAGCTACGGTGAAAAAATCCTCAGTCTGTGTCAGGAAACCTGTCGGGCGATCGAAGATTTACAAAATCTCCAAGGCGGTACTTTGATTGTCGGTGCTTCTCAAACCACTGGTACTTATCTTTTGCCTAGAATGATCGGTATGTTCCGACAAAAATATCCAGATGTGGCAGTGCAACTCCACGTCCACTCAACTAGACGAACTGCTTGGAGCGTCGCTAACGGACAAGTCGATTTGGCAATTATCGGCGGTGAGATTCCCGGTGAACTAGCAGAATCTTTAGAAGTTGTTCCTTACGCCGAAGATGAACTAGCGTTGATTTTACCTGTATTTCATCCCTTAGCCAAAGTTGAAAAAATCCACAAAGAAGACCTATATAAATTACAATTCATTGCTTTAGATTCCCAATCGACAATCCGCAAAGTAATTGACCAAGTGTTAGCACGTTGTGAAATTGATACAAAGCGTTTTCGAGTGGAAATGGAACTAAATTCCATTGAAGCAATTAAAAATGCTGTGCAATCTGGTTTGGGAGCTGCATTTGTCTCAACTAGCGCGATCGCTAAGGAATTACAAATGGGCGTTCTGCATAGTGCCAACATTGAAAACGTGGTTGTCAAACGGACGCTGTGGCTGATTTTTAATCCCAATCGCTATAGATCTAAGGCCGCAGAAGCCTTTAGTCAAGAGATTTTGCCCCAGTTCGCTAACCCTGGATGGAACCAAGATATGTTAACATTGACACAAAAAAACATTGTGGTAACTACATTGGATGTAGCAATTCCCACCTCCTCCGGCGAAGACTAAAATCTGGTCATTAGTCCTTTGTCATTTGTTTTTTTGGAAATGACCAAATAATTTAGTAATTCGTAATTCGTAATTTGTAGTTATTACCCTATGTACTGTAAAAAAGATAGGGATTTGACATGAAGAAAAACTTTCCTGTTGTATTCTTCATCAAGAAAGAAGTTTAGTTTATCTGTAATCTGAATTAATTACGAATTACGAAGGATCAATTACGAATTATTTTGACTAATGACTAATCACGAAAATGGAAGTTTATTGTACTCGTCCACGTTGCCCACGCCCACAAAACTATTTCGCCGATTTAGATGATATAACGACGCTGAAAACAACACAGCAAAAGTATTGTACTAGTTGTGGTATGCCACTGTTGCTAGATGGTCGATATGTAACCATGAAGTTGCTCGGAAGAGGTGGGTTTGGAGCAGCTTTTTTGGCACGCGATCGCCGAATTCCCGGAATGCGTCAATGTGTAGTCAAGCAGTTTCAACCAGCCGGGAATTTAACCTCAACTCAACTGCAACAAGCACAACTAATGTTTGAGAGAGAGGCAGAAGTTTTAGCCGAAATCGGTAACGAACACGAGCAAATTCCTGACTTGTTTGCCTTTTTCCCGGTGATTATAAATAGCTTGCAACCAGGGCAGCAAGACCAATTTTTCTACTTGGTGCAAGAATACATCGATGGGCAAAACCTAGAAGAAGAATTAGCTCAACAAGGCAAATTTTCTGAGCAGCAAGTTTTAGAGGTATTGCAAGAAATTCTAAAGGTACTCAAGTTTGTTCATGACAGAGGTATTATCCACAGAGATATCAAACCTTCTAACATCATGCGCCGTCGTGATGGTAAACTTTTTCTCCTAGATTTTGGCGCAGTCAAGCAAGTAGCAAAGGTAGCATCTAGTACTGCTTCTTCCACGGGAATTTATTCTATGGGATTTGCACCACCGGAACAAATGGCTGGGGGTCAGGTATTTCCATCCACAGACTTATACGCTTTGGCTGTAACTGTTATTACTTTGTTAACAGATAAAGAAGCAACTCAATTATTTGATGCTTATAGTAATCAGTTGAAATGGCGATCGCAAGTGACTGTCAACCCTCGCCTTGCTGATATTTTAGACAACATGCTTTTACCGGCTGCTAATCAACGCTTTCAATCAGCTCAAGCGGTTCTAGATGCACTTAATTCACAGCCTCTAGCGTCTACACAACTTAATTCACCTTCTGTAACACTTCCACCACAATCGCCTCAAAGTTCTAATCCCATCGTTCCCTCTCGTCCTCCAGCAACTCAACCAACGTTTTCGACATTAGAATTATTAGGTGGAGCAGCATTTAGTGGATTTGAAGGAGCATTGATAGCGATCGCTCTCTTCAGTCTTGTAAAATCACCCATAATTACTTTAAGTGTTGCATCAGTAATTTTAGGCTTACTGATATTTGCCCAAACCAGGCGATGGATTGAAAAGTTCGATTTATTAATTATTCCCACAATTACTTTTGCGATTATTTTTTTTCTTCCCTTTTTACAAGGGGGTCTTGATATTCAGTCAGTCATTGTTTTAGCAGTTGCAGCCAGCTTAGTAGCTATTTCGTTGACAGCCGTATTTCGACTTATTTATAAATTACTATCTCTGATACTTTAAAATAATCCTGGTGCTAACAGCTACCTATGTCTCAAAAAAACGAAACGCTTAGTCTTTTCTTAGCCGTTATCATCACCATTGGCTTAATCTTTGGTGGCTTATGGTTTCTTATGGAAAGATGGGCACAAATCAATAAACGTGTTGGCGAAGCGTCAGTAAATGTCAATCCGGGCGATCGCATCTCTGTTCCTAAATCTCCAGAGACTAGCAATACAAGTAATCCCAGCAGCAAATGTAACGTGCCAAATCTACCACAGGGGACATTCAATTATGGTGGTAGTACAACCTGGGCACCCATTCGCAAAGACGTAGATTCAGTGCTAGAAGGTCTTTGTCCTCAGTTTATTTTACGTTACACTCAACCCCCATCAGGTAAACCAGGATCTGGAACTGGAATTCGGATGTTGATAGACAATCAACTAGCTTTTTCTCAATCTTCTCGTTCAGTTAAACCTGAAGAAAATGTAGAAGCTAAACAAAAAGAATTTAGTTTGAAGGAAATTCCAGTGGCGATTGATGGCATTGCGATCGCAGTTAATCGTAATCTGAATATCCCTGGTATAACTGTCAGCCAACTCAAAGATATCTATACAGGTAAGATTACTAACTGGAAAGAAGTGGGAGGGCAAAATTTACCAATTACAGTCTATTCTCGTAGCAAAGAAGCTGGGGGTACTGTAGAATTCTTTGTGGAAAATGTTTTAAATAAAGAGAATTTTGCTGCCAATATTAGTTATGTTAATACTACCACTGAAGCACTACAAAAAGTCGCTGCAAGTCCTGGCGGAATTTATTATGCTTCTGCCCCAGAAGTTGTACCCCAATGTATGATTAAGTCTCTACCTCTGAGGCGGACCAATGAGCAATTCATCCCTCCCTACAAAGAACCTTTTGTACCTCCATCTCAATGTCCTAATAAACGTAATCAGTTGAATAGTCAAGCATTTCGTAGTGGTTCTTATGCCATTACTCGTAATTTATTTGTCATCGTTAAACAGAATGGTCAAACAGACCAACAAGCTGGGGAAGCTTATGCAAATTGGTTACTGACACCCGAAGGTCAAGAATTGATTGAAAAGGCTGGATTTGTCAAAATTAAATAATCATCGTCATCATCCAGAATTGAGAATTTAGAAGTCAATAGTCAAAATTAAGAATACTTTAATACTCAAGCTTTATATTTTTAAGAAAAGAAAAAGCTCTAACACACCTCGATTCTATAATTAGTATGATTTTTGAATCATGAATTATTAGAAAAAATAAACATTTTTATATTATTAAAATTTTCCATGTCACCAAAGAATGAAACCGCAGTTTTAGCCTTGGCTCTGATACTGACACTTGGAATAGTTGGGGTTGGTATTTGGTGGTTTAATCGCACTGGGGTCAAGATTAGTAAGACCATTATTTCAAATCAGGAACCAATCAGCAATAATCTATCCCTAGAAGACCGCATTAGTTTTGGGGAAAAAACTTTGATTACAGGCGATATTCCTTCTGCCAAAAAAGAGGGAGTCCAGGCGATTGCAGTTAAAAACTATGAGAAAGCGATCGCTAGTTTTGCAGCATTTCTCAAACTCCGACCCAACGATCCAGAAGCATTAATATATCTGAATAATGCCCGCATTGGTAATTCTAAAAACTATACCATTGTTGGCTCTGTACCAATAAGAACAGATCCCAATACTTCCCTAGAAATTTTACGTGGCATTGCCCAAGCCCAAAATGCTATTAATACCTCTGGAGGAATTAGAAATGTGCCATTAAAAGTTGGGATAGCTAATGATGATAATAATCCCGAAATATCGAAACAAATCGCTTCAAACTTAGTTAATAATTCCCAAGTATTGGGTGTAGTAGGTCCCAATGCTAGCGATACCACCTTAGCCGCAGGTACAGTCTACAATGCCGGACAATTAGTAGCCATTTCCCCTACGAGTACTTCTATCAAAATTTCTAACTTCAGTCGCTATATTTTTCGGACAGTTCCGAGTGATTTCATGGCCGCTAGAACATTAGCTAACTACATGGTGAAAAAGTTACAGAAAAAAAATGCAGTGGTTTTCTTTAATTCTCAGAGTAACTATAGCGAGTCTTTAAAGTCTGAGTTTGTTTCATCTGTTTCGCTGGAGGGTGGACAAGTATCAAGTGAATTTGACTTGTCCCAGGCAGACTTTAGTGCAGCTAAAAGTGTAGAACAAGCTATTAAACAAGGTGCAGAAGTGTTGATGTTAGTTCCAAACACTAATACTCAAGATAAAGCCCTGCAAGTGGTTCAGGTTAACCAGAAACGCTTAACGCTTCTCGGGGGAGATAATATTTACACCGTTAAAACTTTAGAAATTGGCACAGAGCAAGCTGTGGGGATGATAGTAGCAGTTCCTTGGCATATTGACGCCGATCCTATGTCAGATTTTCCCCAGAAATCCCGGCAGTTATGGGGTGGCGATGTGAGTTGGCGAACCGCTCTGAGCTATGATGCCACTTTAGCTCTGATTGCCGCCTTAGAACGCAATCCCACACGGTCTGGAGTTCAACAAGCATTAGTCTCCCCTGACTTTTCTGCTCAGGGTGCTTCTGGTACAATTCGGTTTTTAGCATCAGGCGATCGCACTGCTCCAGTCCAACTTGTAAAAATTGTTCTTGGTTCTCGCTCTCGCACTGGGTATGATTTTGAGCCAGTAAGATAAGGGGATTGGGGATTAGGGACAGGGAAGAGTTTTCTCAGTACCCAATACCCAGTACCAAGTTCCCAGTACCCAGTATTAAATGGACGCAGGGGTAATTTTTTATGTCCCAGAAAAATGAAATACCTATTCTTGTTTTATCTATCGTAATCACTGTTGGGCTAATAGGTGGCGGTTTTTGGTGGTTCAGCAGAAAATCTGGGGTCAATCTAAATCAAATTAATTCTTCTAGCACAAACACACCCCAACCTTCATCAGGACAACCTAATACCAATAGTTTCAACTCAGTGCAGGATGTTCCTACAGGATTATTTAATTACGGAGGTAGTACATCCTGGGCACCGATTCGATTAATGGTTGATCCGGTAATTCAAGCGGCGCGACCAGAATTTAGGCTGCGTTATGTAGAACCCAGCAATGCATCTCCTGGTTCTGGTACTGGTATCCAGTCGCTGATAGATGGTCAATTAGCTCTTGCCCAGTCCTCTCGACCAATTCTCGATGGAGAGTTAAGCCGTGCCCAGCAGCGTGGGTTCACGTTGAAACAAATTCCCGTAGCCATCGATGGTTTAGCAGTGGCAGTTAATCCAAGCCTCAACGTCCCAGGACTAACGGTAGAGCAATTAAAGTCAATCTACACCGGCAAAATCAATAATTGGAATCAAGTGGGCGGTCCCAATATTCCAATAAAGCCTTATTCACGCCGTATTGTTGATGGCGGCACAGTGGAACTTTTCGTCCAAGACATCTTGGGTGGTCAAGCTTTTAGCTCGAATGTGGAATTTATCTCCACAACCACCCAAGCCTTGCAAAAATTGGCTGGCAGTCCTGGTGGTATTTACTACGCTTCTGCCCCAGAGGTGATACCTCAATGTTCAATTAGAGCCTTGCCGTTGGGGCGCACACAAGGCCAATATATTGCTCCCTACCAAGAACCATTTGTCCTCCCGTCTGAATGTCCTAGTAAAC
The DNA here is from genome assembly GCF_043099735.1 of Nostoc sp. C117. NCBI lineage: Bacteria > Bacillati > Cyanobacteriota > Cyanophyceae > Nostocales > Nostocaceae > Nostoc > Nostoc sp. C117. The sequence continues at coordinate 5,441,831 of NZ_CP170991.1, read as the reverse complement.
GGAACAAATTGAACATTGAGGCTTTTCAATCAGGAAAATACCCGATTACCCGCAATTTGTTTGTGGTGGTCAAACAGAATGGCCAGGCTGAGCAGCAAGCAGGTGTCGCTTACGCCAACTTACTACTGACTGAGCAGGGGCAGGAACTGATTAGCCAAACTGGGTTTGTCAAAATTCGCTGACACTGCGATCGCATCCGGCGGGTGTTGCCCATCATACTCAGACAGAGTGGCGGAAATCGCCGCTCTGAACTGTGCTTTAGCCGGCTCTATTAATCGACTCTGCTGGTAAGCAAATAAGATTATCGCCTTGGGTAAGGATTAAGCCACGTTGACGCAGCTTGCCCATTAAGCGGGTGACGGTGACACGAGTCGAACCAATCGCACTACCAATTTGGGCATGTGTAAGGGGAAAAGGCAAACAATAACCGCGAATTACATCAGGATCGGTGTCGCTCATTGCTGGCTCTCCATATTCCTCAATTAACAATGTGAGGAATCCTAAGAGTCGGTCAATTGTGCGGCGTTGTCCTAAGGCACTCAGCCACAACAGCTTGCGCTGGTGCTGATACCTAAAGGCATCCATAACTTCGCGACGGAAGTGAGGCCAGTTGTCTAAGTCGTGCCAGTACATCCACAGCACCGCAGTTTGGTCAACATGGGCGTAAGCCTGAAGTGTAAATGGAGACTGAGCAACAATTTCAAATGGCTGTCCCGCTCCGACAAAACCCAAGAACGCTTCTTCTGGGGTTCTGTTGATTCGTCGAGACGTTAGCTGACTAGCAGTTGCACTAACTTGGGCGGTTCCTACCATACGGATCGCACCCCTTTGCACCAAATATAGCAATCCAGGTCTAGCTGGAATGCGCTCATCTTTGCTGAAGGTGCGGCATCGGTAGTGTTCCTGAGCCCAGTCAAGAATCCGTTGCCAAGTCAAAAAAGGCCGTGATGCCTCAGAAAAAGAGGATGGAGATTGCATAGGTAACAAAGAGCGTTCGGCTGAAGACAAAGACGTGATAGAAAGGTGCAAGGAGTGTCTTTGTGTTGGCGATGCAGGCTTAACGCCTAAAAGCGCCAGCCATCCAAAGAATAGAAAGTAAAGAATTACTCTCTACTCTTTTGTTATACTTCCTACTGTACAATGATGGTAGTAAAGTTTACTCACTATTCATCGAATATTCATCAAATTTTATCCTACTCTCATTTTTCTTCATCTAGATTAAACCTATATCCGGAGACAGGTGACAGCAAATTAACAAATATACTTTACAAATTGATTTACATACAATTACGTGTATCATAATTTTCAAGCAATCAAATATAAGTCACTTAAGCAGCTAGTAAATGAATATTTTAGAAAATATTTAAGTATTGATACTGAAAAGCTAAAAAATCAATACATAGAAGAGCAAAAAATTTTTATATACAAAGATAGAAATAGTAACAAAATTTTGTATACCTCAGGTTTTTTGATGCGAGTGTCAAACTCTCAGAATCGAAAGGCGATGGAACTTGCAAGCTCCATCGCCTTTGATCTATCGGCAACCTGTGGCAGCGTTTTTAACGTGCAAATAGTTCCCCCTGGTTGGATACATTTTGAATTGACCGACTCAACTTTAGCAACTTGGTTACAAAGTATCGCAGTCGCAAATTTAAAGGAGGCGGAGATCGGGAGATGGAGAGATGGGGAGAGAATTTCACCCCACCACCCCATCACCCCATCACCTCACCCCTCTCACACTCCCAATCCCCTATGCCCCATGTCTAATTTATTCCCTATTCAATACGCTCATGCACGTTGCTGTTCGTTAGTGTTGCTGGCTCACCGAGAGGGATTGATTAAACTTAGAGAACCACTTGCAAATAGTAGTTCAGATTTTTGGAGTGTTATCTCTCCCAATCCCATACCTTGGCTCAATTCTGATGGAAAATTGCGACTCAATCATCCAGATGAGCATCGTCTAATAGCTGAGTTAGTGCAAGTGGTAGACAACATAGAGTGTCCTGATGTTAAAGGTTTTGTGAAATGGGAAAAAGCAGCACTGAATTTGAGCCAAGCGTTTGAAAACTTCTGGAGTAATTGTCGCATTTGGGGTGAAGTGAAAATTATTTCACCAGAGTTAGCCCAAGCTAGGCTGGGATTGCTGATGGCTACTCAGTCAGTATTAAAAATTGTGCTAGAGGAAAAGCTGGGGATTTTTGCGCCCTGGGAATTATGAATCAGTAATGTCGCTAGCCAAAAAATAAAAACTTTATATATAGCTATTGACTCAATGCATCACCTCGGCTACATTAGCAGGAGTGTGAGGAGCGAACCAGCAGGGGCACCGAGACGAAACACGGCCAGTCGTCGGTGTCCTTTCTGATTTATATGGGTTACTGGAGCAAAAACCTTTCAATTGCTACTGCTGCTCCGTCTTCTTCTATGGTAGGAGCTACCCACTGAGCGATCACTTGCACTGGCGCTGGTGCGTTGCCCATAGCTACACCAAAACCAACACACTCCAGCATTTCTAAATCGTTAAAGTTATCACCAATAGCCATAACATTGGCTATTTGTAATCCCAGCAATTCTTCGGCTAGGTAACGTACAGCAGTTCCCTTATTTACAGCGGGGTTAGTTGCTTCCAGAAAGGTGGCAACAGATGTTGTTAAATAAAGTTCAGCGGGTGTGTATTGACGGCGCAAATTCCCCAATAGCTTGTCAATTGCATCAGTGTCATCGCACAAAGCCAGAATTTTTGTTGGTTCATTCGTTAATATTTGGCGCAAATCACCCACAGGAATCGGGATAATACCAGAACGTTCTGCATAAATTAGGGTTTCTTTAGTTAATTCCCGAACGTAGAGTTGGTCATTGATGTAGAAGTGGACAGATAAAAGCGATCGCAACTGGGGCTGTTCAAAATAGTCGATTAGCTGATGGGCAATTTCTCTGGGAACCATTAAATGGCGATGAATTTTTTGGGTGGTGGGGTCTTGAATCCAGGCTCCTTGATAAGCCATTAATGGCAATGTAGAGCCAATTTCTTGGTGAAAGCGCAAAGCTGAACGATACATACGACCTGTAGCGATCGCCACTGGAATGCCTCGTGCTTGTACTCCAATCAGTGCTTGCTTTACGGGTTGGCTGATGGTGTTAGAGTGTCCGGCGATCGTCCCATCTATATCTACAACCAGTAGTTTAATATCTTTGGCAGCAGTTTGATGACCAGTGGATGTCAAATGTGTGGCAGATGCTTTCTGCATAAATTCCCTAGATTTAAAGTTCCAGTAAGAGGTTAACAGGCTCTAGCGACCAGTGGGGAGTGGGAGAAAAAATTTGGTTGACTAATTTTGATACAAACTAAATTTGATTGCATCTAAATAGTCACAACAAAAAACCCGATTCTCAAAAAAATCGGGGATTTACATTTAAGTTAGAAAACTTGACTGATAGATAGAATGGAAAAATCTACCTATTCAACTAAAGTCTACGAATTTAACACTTTAATCCAGCTTTTTTTGCGTTGTGACAACAGACAAAGCCCAGCAATTAAACCAACTCCAAGTGTAGTAGATGGTTCAGGTACTGATTTAGCCTCATCGTAGTCATAAGTTACTTTGATATTTGCTTTTGCAAGTGTTTCAACATAGGATGCTATGTTGCCTGAACCAATAACTGTGGATTTGGCTATAGCTGAGAACAAAAAGTCTATATTGCCATTACCAATGAAAGACTGCAAGAATTGGCTATCAGTGTAAGACTGGGTAGCAGATTGTGTAGCAGTTAAGCCAGAAACAGTCTTTCCAGATGTGCCACCAAAATTAGTGATGCCGTCATATTTAACAACTTGGTAAGCGTAGCTATTTTGAGGATTGAGCGCAAATATAGACTGATTGTTTACTTCTAAACTCAATTCACTGGCAAGATTAACTGTTACCTGGCTCTGTCTTGTATTCTTGTTTTCAAAACCTGCATTTCCAAGTACGTCGCCAGTAAATCCTATTGTTACGCCTTTGAGTGTTCCTAGAGATGAGTCGAATTTTTGGATGCTCAAAGGTGCATCAACAATATCTGTATAATCGTAATCGGTGGAACTAGTGTACGAGAAAGAAGCTGCATTAGCCACTCCGGAAGTTGCAACAATTCCTGCCAAAGTTGTGGCAGCAGCTAGAGTGTTGAATAGTTTTGTTGTCATAAGATGAAGATGCTTTTCTAAAACGAATTATTACGGGATTACTAAGTTATTTCTAACTTTTAAGTTTGGCCTGTAGTCTTGATAAATACACGTAAATTTCTGTAAAGATTTTATATTCAAATTCCTTCGATAAAAAAGTCTATGTGTCGATATATATAAAGTTTTGTTAAGAATCCAGTGGCTATCCTACACAAATCTCAATCAAGCAACTGATGCAAGCTTGTGGCTAAAATAGGGCTATGTCTGAAACTTCTGCTTCTGTAACCCCAACACGCCCAACGTTCATCCTTGTAGATGGACACTCCCTGGCTTATCGTTCATACTTTGCCTTCGCTAAAGGGCGAGATGGAGGACTACGTACAACAACCGGGATTCCTACGAGTATATGTTTTGGTTTTCTTAAGTGCCTACTGGAAGTAATGGGCACACAACAGCCCCAAGGGATGGCTGTAGCCTTTGATTTGGGCTTACCAACCTTCCGACATGAAGCCGATGAGACATATAAAGCCGATCGCAAAGAAACACCAGAAGACTTTATTCCCGACTTAGAAAATCTCCATGAATTGCTGAATGGCTTGAATCTACCAATTTACACTGCTGCGGGTTACGAGGCAGATGATGTTTTGGGAACCTTGGCACAACGAGTAACGGCGGTTGGGTATAGGGTAAAAATTCTGACGGGCGATCGCGATTTATTTCAACTGATTGATGCTGATAAAGAAATCACTGTTCTGAATTTTAGTCCAGATGCTTTAAAGCGTTCTACAAATAGCATTACTGAATTTCAAGCAGAACAAGTTAAAGAAAAGATGGGGGTTTTCCCTTCACAAATTGTTGATTTCAAAGCTCTTTGTGGCGATAAATCAGATAATATTCCTGGGGTAAAAGGAATTGGGGAAAAGACAGCAGTACAACTGCTTAATACCTATGGTTCCCTTGAAAATATTTATGCTGCCTTAGATAAAATTAAAGGCGCAACTCAGAAAAAACTAGAGGTTGGTAAAGAAGATGCCGATAAATCTCGTTATTTGGCAACTATTGTTTTAGATGTTCCTATAGAAATTGATTTAGAAGACTGCAAATTAAAAGGATTTGATACAAACATCCTCTCACCAATTTTACAAAAGTTAGAATTCAAGTTCTTTTTAGATAAAATCAACGACTTACAGCAACGTTTTGGTGGCAAAGTTGAAGAAGCACCAAAAACAGAAATAGCAGAATTTGAAGATCCAGACTTTTTTACTTTTGCTGAAACACAAGCTGCACAACAGAAACCTGCGTCATCAATCCAACCATCCATTATTAACACTGAAGCCAAACTGACTGAGTTAGTGAAACTTTTGCAAACATTCACTAACCCCGAAATACCTGTTGGTTGGGACACTGAAACCACCGATTTAGAACCAAGAGATGCTGAGTTAGTCGGAATTGGTTGCTGCTGGGGAACGAAACCAGATGAAGTAGCGTATATTCCCGTTGGTCATAAAACTGGGGAAAATTTGAATAAAGATGTGGTGCTAGAAGCACTACGCCCAATTCTTGAAAGTGCTAATTATCCCAAAACTTTACAGAATGCCAAATTTGACCGCTTAGTTTTAAGGTGTCAAGGAATTAATTTAGCAGGAGTAATCTTTGATCCGATGTTGGCAAGTTATCTGCTAAATCCCGATTCTAGCCATAATTTGATGGATTTAGGGCAGCGATACTTGGGATTGACAGCAAAAAGTTATTTAGATTTAGTTCCTAAGGGCAAAACCATCGCTGATATAGATATTGCCTCTGTCGCAGATTACTGCGGTATGGATGCTTATTCTACATTTAATTTAGTGGCAAAACTGCGAGAAGAACTGGAAAAAATTCCCACTTTGTCTAAACTATTAGTGGAAGTGGAACAGCCACTAGAAGCCGTTTTAGCCCAAATGGAATATACTGGCGTCCGTATTAATTCAACTTATTTACAAGAACTTTCCCAGCATTTAGAAACAGAGTTAGCTAGGTTAAAAGAAACAGCAACTGAAATAGCCGGGGAAAAGTTTAACTTGGGTTCTCCTAAACAATTGAGCCAAATATTGTTTGAAAAATTGGGTTTAAGCACCAAACATTCTCGCAAAATTCAAACTGGTTATTCTACAGATGCAGCAACTCTGGAAAAACTTCAAGATATCGATCAAACTGGATTTGTTGACGCCATAATTGAATATCGCACTCTATCTAAACTAAAGTCTACTTATGTAGATGCATTACCTGCATTGGTGCGTCCAGATACCCAACGAGTGCATACTGATTTTAATCAAGCAGCAACATCAACTGGTAGGTTATCTTCTTCTAATCCTAATTTGCAAAATATCCCCATTCGTACAGCTTTTAGTCGGCAAATTCGTAAGGCATTTTTGCCGGAATCTGGTTGGTTAATGGTAGCTGCTGATTACTCACAAATTGAATTGCGAATATTGGCTCATTTGAGTCAAGAGCCAATATTAGTGCAAGCATATCAGCAAAATGAAGATGTTCACACTGTGACGGCGCGATTAGTATTTGAAAAAGAAAATATAACTTCAGAAGAACGAGGGGTAGCAAAAACTATTAATTTTGGTGTGATTTATGGAATGGGTTCTCTCAGATTTTCCCGTTCAACTGGGATAGATAAAAACATTGCTAACGAGTTTATTAAGCGCTTTAACCAACGATATCCTAAAGTTTTTGCATATTTGGAGCGAGTGAAAAAAGAAGCGATCGCTCTTGGTTATGTAGAAACTATTTTTGGTCGTCGTCGTTATTTTGAATTTACTAATGACAGTTTACGCAAATTAAAAGGCACGCAAGCAGAAGATATTGATTTGAGTAAGTTAAAGAATTTGGGTGCTTATGATGCGGGTTTATTACGCTCTGCTGCTAATGCACCAATTCAAGGTTCTAACGCTGATATTATCAAAATTGCAATGGTGAGATTACATGAGGTTTTAAAGAACTATCAGGCGCGTTTGTTATTGCAAGTTCACGATGAATTAGTATTTGAAATCCCTCCTCAGGAGTGGGAAGAATTACAACCGCAAATTAAATCCGTGATGGAGAACGCAGTAGAGTTAAGTGTACCGTTGCTGGTAGAGGCGCGTGCTGGTGAAAATTGGATGGAGACAAAGTAAGTTCAATTTTATAATCAAATGAGTCATTATAGGGCTTGTTTTATTATGCATCATCGTTGGGTCTTATGTGCTTTAGCATTTTTGTTGAGTATAACTTTAGTTGCTTGCATCACTGCAATTACTCAGCAACCACAAACAAAAGTGGAAAATACCACTGAAACAACTAACATAAATTATCAGCAATTACCAAAAGAGTCAGCCAAAAGAGTTGTAAATATAATTTGGATTTTGGATAAAATTATTGGTACTGCTAAATTCGCATATTAAATTATGCAGAGGTGCAGACAAGAGTTAATATGTGAATTGACCAATGCCAAATTTTACAATCCAAAATCCAAAATCCAAAATCCAAAATTTAAAATTGAGTGTGCTTAGAATTTTTTGGAGAAGTAATTGGTTTTTGACGAGATAAGATATTCTTTTTAACTTCAGAAGAGGCACTTCCAATACTGCGTAAATATAGCCCTCCAATGGTAAATAAAAACGCCACATATCCGACAGCTTGGACAAGATATATACGATCGCTGTAGCCAAATACTGATTTGAGAATAATGCCAGGAAACTGTTCGTCAGGCAAAATGCTGGAAGTATTTGAAACCATTGGTCCCAAAATACAGGAGTGGACTTTAGTAAAGCGTTCGTAATAGAAACAAAGGCTTTCTGTAGCACGACTGCTAAGAGCAAGGTTACCTACAGCATCATCAAAATTTTTCAGGGCTGAAACTACTAAGCCAGCGACAATCAATACTAATAAAACACCCATTACCTGGAAAAACTGGCGGATGTTAATTTTGATGCCCCATTTAAATAAAAGTACACCTACAGCGATCGCTACTGTCAAACCACCAAGTGCGCCAATGCTGGGTACTAATCCTTGTTGAAAGTTAGCAGCAATGAACAGAACAGTTTCAAAGCCTTCACGAAGAACAGCAACTAGAACTAAACTAAAAACGCCCCAACCAGCATTTAAATTTTGTGTCAGTGCTTGTGTAACTGCTCCCTCGACTTGGGCTTTCATAAATCTGGCTTGTTGAGTCATCCAGATTAGCATCCAACTGAGCATGGCGATCGCTAATACGCTAAACACACCTTCTAGGATTGGCTCAACTACAGAAGTATATTGAGGATTAGCAGCCCCCACTACTTGAATTATCCAACTGAATAACACACCAATCAAGGCACTGATCGCAATGCCAACACCGACACCAGCATATACCCAAGAGTTCAAATGCGATTTTTTAGCTTTCTTTAGCAAAGCTAGCACAATCCCAACAACAAGGGTAGCTTCCACTCCTTCTCGAAGTGTAATTACAAAAGTAGGTAGAGCAGTACTAAAATTCATATTTTGTCCTTTATCTTTTGTCCTTAGTCATTTGTCTTTTGTCCTTTGTTTTTGACTAATGACTAAGGACTAATGACTATTAACTAAAATCGCGTAACATCTTTTTCAACTCGAGATTATGCATCTCTTCCTGTCCAATCATACCGCGAGCAAATTCTTCTAGATAAATGCTGGCATTCGTGACTGTTTCCAGCAGATTTTTATACAAATCTAATGCCTTTTTTTCATGGGATAAGCTTTCTGCCAAAATATCTTTGACTGTATGCTTGTAGGTTTCTTCCATTGGGGCAATTTTTAGTGAGGGATGCCCATCTAAACCTGTGAGAATTTCTCCCACTTGTTCAGCATGAAGTAGAGATTCACTTGCCTGTGCTTTGAAGAAAGCGACAATTGGAATGCGGTTAGGACCAGTCACCATTAAAGAATAATGTGTATATCGTACTACCCCTGCTAGTTCAAATTCCATGATGGCATTTAGCAGGTCAATGGTTTTGGTCTGGTCAAGTTCTTGCATCAGTTCTTAGTTCAAGTTATGAATGGAGTGTCATTTAGTTAGGAGTAGATAATTCGTCATTCTCATTCCTAACTATTTCCCGATTTTAAACTCCTTACCCTATACTTACCATTAAAAAAAAGTGTTATTGCTATACTTGAGAACTCGATTTAACAATCACTTTTTGGGAGTTTTCCTCAATGGTTTTTATGAGTTTGGTAACATCATTAGGAGTCTTGACTGGTTTTGCTGGTGGAATAGCGCCTGGCCAAACTTTTATTAGTTCGGCGAAAGTAGTATTAATTGCTTTATCGGCTTCGGGATTTTTTTGAGCTACTTGACTAGAAATTCCTTTGTATAATTCCTCTGCGTAAAATACAAAGCCACGTGAGTCTTGATATTCAATTGCCGCGGATATTTTCCCGTTGGCGATCGCTGCGCCATATTCGGAATTGGCTGAATCAAGTAATTCATTAATTACTTGTAAGACAAATTCTGGTTTTGAACGTTCAGCTGCTGGTAAAGCTGCGATCGCTCCATCAACTGCTTCTTCTGAAGAAGCAAAACTAGTTTTAACTTTATTATCCTTAGGATTAGATTTCACTAAATCTTGCAAACTCACCAAAGTTGTTTTAAACTCTTTAACTTTGCGCTCATTGAGTTGGTCTTCTACATCAACATAAATCTCTTCAACTGGATGTCCAATATGAGGTTCTGCCTGTTTTGGTTGATTCTGATCGAGCAGTTCTTTTGCTACTAAAAGATGCCCTTTCATCAAGCCTAATTTAGACATATAGTCAACATCTTTTGCCTCACCTGTGAGTACAACTTCTTGAACACCCACCTGGTCTTTAATTTTGTCAAACTGCTCTTGAGTAATTACTTTTTTAGTAACTAAATCTTCTGGACTCCCGTAGGGACGATTAGCTTGAATTTTGTTAGATAAAGCCGGGACACCTAGTTTGGCTTCAAACTTATCTAATTCTGACAAGATAGCACTATTAATGTTAATTTTTTCTTTGCTGGTGTGACTGCTATGCATGTTACTACTTACTGCCTCTGTAGCTGGAGTGCTAGCAAGTGGTGCTGATGGATTTTCTGCGGTTGGTGTACTGCTACAAGCACTCAAAGTAATGATTGCCGCAGTCGCAATACTTAAACAGACATAACGAAGTTTGATCATTTTTGCTCCTCACACAATTTAAAAAGTATTAATTCCAACACTTCAAACTAAGCTGATGCGCGTCTAAAGTATATAAACACTCTTGATGATCATTGACTGATGACTCTTGACAGTCATCAGGTAAATGTACAAATTAAATGCGTAACAGCTTAGTACTAAAAGGTAGTTTGTTTGACAATTTGTCATAGATTATACTGTGACATATAATGAGATTTTTTATCAACTATTTATTTTAAAAATTTCCGAAATTAATACAAATTATTAATTATATAGTCAAGAATTCTTAACAGTATTTTGAGATTTACTATCAGCAATTACTTCAAATTGACCCATACAACCGTTTTCAGCGATCGCGTCTTGATGGGGATGAAACATGTACTTACCTGGGTAGCGAAAAGCAAATTCCAAAATGTGCCTTTCTGCCACACCCATCGTAATCACATCTGTTTTCTCGCTAGGTGTCATACTCATACCATAGCGATAGACATCAAAGAAGTTGGCGTGGAGATGAAACGTTACTGCCGGATCGTATTCAATGATGTTGAGGACATACAGCCGAATCAACTGATTTTGATAAATCGGAATCGGATGATGCATGTAATGATGAGGCAGACCGTTGAAGGCGTAATAATCGTTATGGCTATCATCATTCACGTCATACCCACCCATAACTAGTACAATCTCATCAGCTGGGGGACGGGGAGTAGGTGGATCGATGATAAACATTCCGTATAGTCCCTTAGCGATGTGACGGGTGACTGGTTCTATATGGCAGTGGTATAAGTGAACACCATAGGGTTCAGCATCAAACTCATAAATTGTGGCATTACCATTACTGATTGGCCGAACACCATCCATTTCTGCTGGATGAACGCCATGAAAATGTAAAGAGTGAGAATGTCCAGCATTGTTGAGAAAAAGCACTCGAATGCGATCGCCCTGTTTTGCCCGTAGTGTTGGTCCTGGTATACGGCCATTTAAATCCCAGATATTGTAAGAGACAGCACTATTGAGCTTAATAATGGAAGTACCCGCAGTTAACTGAAATTCGCGGATAGTACGCCCATTTTCTTGCTTCACCGTCCCATAATCAAAATCTCTTAGCATTTTCATCGGGTTAGTAACGTCGTCTGGCACTGACCTGTCGAATGGTGGTACTTTGACAATTGACTGACTTTGTAGATTCAGTATTTGCCATAGTCCCGCGGCACCAGTTACTCCCGCACCTGCTAAAACCAGCTTTAGTAATTGACGACGACTCCAAAGTTTTTCCTTACCCAGAGCCAAGTTATTCGGCATGATATTTAACAGTTAGCGCTAAAAAAGAATTGAAAATTATTTGCAATTGCTCTTGTGTATAATATATGAGTTAAAAATAATTGTCAATAATCAAGTAGTTGAAAACTCCTACCGAAGTGATTAGCTTTAGATAAAGTAAAAATTTCTAGTGGTAAAAGCTAGGTAAATCATCTATTTTGGTAAGTATTTTTACTTTAATTTTAGTATAAAAAATCTTGATAAATAATTAATTGTTTGATGCTATTTCTGATATGGCTAATAAGCTGCGTCTAAATTATATAAACACTCTTGATGGTCGTTAACAGTTAACAGTTATCAGTCATCAAGTAAATTTACAAGTTAAATGCGTAACAGCTTATTTTAGAATTAATTACAGCGAATTGAGAGTTAAAATTTAAACCAGATTTCAAGGAATTTTTGATGGTTGGCAAGATGAAGACTTTTAATGAATTTTTAACTGTTATCTTCGCGTGAATCAAAATCATGTGTCATTATTTTGTTATTCATATGGAGTTTGTGTGTAAATTTCTCCATTGCGATCGCTCGATGTTGAAAGGATAGTATATTATTCAGTAAGGGCAGGTTACACAAGACATTTGATACACACTTGTCAAATACAAAGTTTATCGTATATCTTTTTGCAATCAACGCGCATTATGCCTTTGATTGATCGACTAGCCAAATTAATTATAGGAAACCAAAAATGACTACTTTTTCTCAAATTTCAGTATTGCAGAAGACCGCAGGTATTACCTTGTCCAAGCCTGTGCAGATAACGCTTTATATGCTGCTATCTTCTTTGGTTATCTGGACTGTGTTGTTCTCTACCTATCCTGCGGTTCATAATGCAGCACACTCGACACGTCACCATACTTTAGGCGTTGCATGTCACTAAGTGATAGTAATTCTAAGGTTTTTTAGGTGAATTAAACAATGCTTTGACACCTAACAGAGTTATCAAAAAAGAATTCAGGAGCAAGAATTCAGAATGAATTCTGTACAATTCGTGGATTAGATAGACCTAGCTTTTACACCTCCACCAAATAATAAATTTGGTGGTCTTTAATTAATCAGTGGTATCTTACAATCCCGGCTCTTTGATTCTTACTTCTGAATTCTGAAGTCTTCTTCAGCTTAATTTTTATGAAAAAATATCGACTTTTTGGAGTTATCAGCGCTGTTTGCATAAGTTTGTCAATTCTTTACTCCTTAGTAGGAAATTCACAAATTCCTAGTTCTAGAGTGCTAATCTCTACCAAACCACTTATAGAACAGATTCTTCCTTTTGAAGCAGAGGCAGAAAAACAACAATCTCCTGTTACCCTAACACTACAAGCTGTTAATGCTGCGGGTAAATCGTTGGAAAATGCCAAAATTAGCTTAGAAATTCTCACACCTAATCGAAATCCTTGGTTAACAACGGATTTTCCTATTGTAGAAGGAACAAAACTGTTGCAAATGAATGCCATTGCACCTAATGGTAAGCTAGAAATTCAGCAGATGTTACCCATTCGGGGAAATTATCAACTGCTAGTTAAAGTCTCACCTTTGCGGGAAAATACTTTTAATCCATATCAGCAAACTTTAACTCTTAATGTCCGAGAAAATCCAATAAAATATAAATATTTTGCTGTTATTGCAGTTATTTTACTATTAGTTGGATTATTGGGTGGTTGGATTATTGGCGGGCAAGAAAAACTCCAAGAAGGAGAAATTGCACCACAATCAGTACGCCTTTTATTAAGTGCATTAACAGTAGTGGCTATAGTAACCCTATTAGCGATTAATATTAGTGCAGAAGTTGCCGAAGCTCATGGTAGCGAACACCATTCAGATAGTAGTGAAGTAATCGCTCCATCATCTCAAAAATCTCAGGGATTGGAAATTAGCCTTGATGGAGATAAAAATGCGACTGTCGGAAAACTTGCGAATTTAGCGCTACAAGTTAAGGATACCGTCACAGGACAACCGATCAAAGATGTAGCGTTGCAGGTAAAAGCGATCGCCACAGAACATAATTTAACAGTCTTTAACTACAAAGGTATTCCCGACGAACAAGGGAAGTTAACGTGGAAAGAACAATTTTTTGATGGTTCACCCCACAAAATCGAAGTGGAAGCAACTCCTCTACCAGGAGCTAGCCGTCAATTTACACCACTGAAAGTAGCGCAAGAAGTGGAAGTGGAAGCGATCGCACCACCAATTTATATTCGATTGATTGGTTTATTCTACTTTACAGTCTTTGTCGGCATTGGTATGGTCATTGGATTGCTAATACAGCATCGACGACGAACACCACAACCAAGGGAAAATTAGTAATAAGCTGTTACGCATTTAATTTGTACATTTATCTGATGACTGTTAACCGTTAACAGTTAACAGTCAACGACCATCAAGAGTGTTTATATACTTTAGACGCGCATCAGCTTATTACTGCTTGACTGAGTATGTGTATTAATAATAGGTGAAAATAGTTGTGGAAAAAAACCACACTATTTTTTTGTTAATGGGTTATGTAAAATACAGCAGTTTGTCAGTAATTTAGGTATAAAAAAATATGGTTCAGATAAGCCCAAAACGCTGATCTAGAGACGCGATAAATCGCATTTTCAAACACCAATTATGTATACCAATAACCTTTAACTAAATCGTATTGAGGTATAAAATACAGGACTCAAAATCAGATATCAAGACTTTGTTTCTGCTTCAAAATCCGTAGTTTTCTACTTCATGTAAAATCAAAGTGTTGTATGTTGATAATTTTGCCTCTTATTTGCTTCATTATTATTTTTTTAATAATTAATAAAAATTCTCTTGATTGGCGTGAATCACTGATATCAGCATCTACTTACTGGGGAGTTTTACTCACTGTAATCACAGAACTCTTGAGTTTTTTTAAACTAATTACTTTTAGCTGGATACTAGTAAATTGGGGATTAATATGTCTAATATTAATTTATATATATCTGCGGTTAAATTGCCAAATAACTCAGACTTCAAAACAAAATAAGTTTTCTGAAGTAAAGAAAAATATTAAAATTTCATCGCTTATAAAATTATTGTTATTTAGCGTAGGTTTTATTGTAGGAACAGTTGGATTAATCTGCATCATAGCGCCGCCTAATAACTGGGATTCTATGGACTATCACATGAGCCGTGTTGCTTATTGGATACAAAATCATAGTGTTGCTCATTATCCAACAAGTTATACTCCACAGCTATATCAAAACCCCTGGTCAGAATTCGTATTTTTGCATTTTCAAATTTTGAGTGGTGGTGACTACTTTGCTAATTTAGTTCAATGGCTGAGTATGATTGGCTGCATTATTGGAGTCTCATTAATTGCCAAAGAATTAGGAGGAGATTTACGAGGTCAGATTTTCTCTGCGGTTGTAACGGTAACAATTCCAATGGGAATCTTACAAGCTTCAAGTACTCAAAATGATTATGTAGTTGCATATTGGGTAGTTGCTCTTACCTATTATTTGCTATCAACTATCCAATCAGAAAAAATTAACACTTGGACGAATTTATTTAATATTGGTAGCAGCACAGGACTAGCTATTTTGACCAAGGGGACTGCTTATTTTTATGTATTTCCTTTCTTAGCTTGGTTTGGTTTATACCAAATTAAACGATTACGTTGGCAAGCATGGAGGACTGCTTTGATAGTAGTAAGTATATATTTATTGATTAATATTGGTCACTATTTACGCAATTATAATTTATTCGCTTCTCCACTGGGTGAACCAGGTGAATATAGCAATGAAGTATATGGTATTAATATATTTATTTCTAATATTCTGAGAAATATTGCTTTGCATATAGGCACACCGATTGGTTTATGGAATGGAATAGCAAATAAAATAATTCAAATTATTCATATATCTATTGGCGTCGATATTAACGACCCGCGAATAACTTTTTCTAAGATATTTTTTGTGCCGGGTGGTTGGTCAACAATTGGCATAACTGGTAATGAAAATAGTGCAGGAAATTTAGTACATCTAGTACTGATAATAATTTGTGTGATTATTTTTATAGATCGAAAATATATCCGTAAACAAAGTTATATTTCTGATTATCTCATTGCTACAATATCGACATTTTTACTATTTTGCTATTTTGTCAAATGGCAAGCCTGGAATAGCCGTCTTCATTTACCTGTTTTTGTACTATTTTCCCCATTTATAGGTATTATATTATCTAAGTTTAAAAAGCAGAAAATAGCAATTTTTATAATAATATTTTTGCTAATATCATCATTGCCGTGGGTCTTTTGTAACCGCTATAGACCTATCCTTGATAGCAATAATATATTCCAAATCAGCAGAGTTGAGCAGTACTTTAGTAATAGACCGTATCTGAAAGTTAGTTATACAAGAGGAGTTGAGTTTTTAAATTCCCAGAAATGCTTGAATATTGGGTTATCAATGGGAAAAGATCCTTGGGAATATCCTTTGTGGGTACTTTTACAGCAAAATAATCAACAAAAGGTTAAAATTCAACATATTAACGTCACTAATATTTCGGCAGTCCTCGAAAAAAAATATCCTTATCAAGAATTTGACCCTTGTGGAATTATTTCGATGGAAACTAAAAAAAGTAAACAAAAGAAACGTGAGAAAATTAATTTTAAAGATAACATTTATGTTCCAGGGTGGGATTCTCCAGATATGAGTGTGTTTATTAAGTAAAATTTAATTGTTTGCAATAAGATAAATTTAAAATTTCCTGAGAAGATTAACAAAATAATGCTGACAAAAATTGCTGTTGAAAAAATTCTTGAGCGTGCTTTGATGGGGTACGACTTATCCCCTGAAGAGGGAGTGATATTGTTACAACAAACTGAACCGGAGGCGATCGCCGCAATACGTACTACATCCGACACACTCCGCCACACTCAAGCAGGTGATACGGTTACATACGTAATTAACCGTAATATCAACTTTACTAATATTTGTGAGCAGCATTGTGGTTTTTGTGCTTTCCGTCGAGATGATGGCGATGAAGGTGCATATTGGTTAGATTCAGCGCAAATTTTAGAAAAAGCCACAGATGCGGTGCGGCGAGGTGCAACGGAAATCTGTATGCAGGGGGGATTAAATCCACTAGCTCAAATAAATGGCAAATCTTTGCCTTACTATCTCAAGGTAGTAGAAACAATTAAACAGGAATTTCCCCAGATACATCTGCACGCTTTCTCACCCCAGGAAGTGCAGTTTATCGCCAGACTTGACGGACTTGCATATGCTGATGTGATTACTGCTTTGCGCGATGCTGGTGTTGGTTCAATGCCGGGAACAGCAGCGGAAGTGTTAGATGATAAGGTCAGGCGGATACTATGTCCAGAAAAGATTGACACAGCAACTTGGCTAGAAATTGTCAGCACTGCTCATAAATTAGGCTTGCATACCACTAGTACCATGTTATCTGGGCATATTGAAACACAGGAACAGCAAATCGGACATTTAGAAAAATTGCGATCGCTCCAAAAAACTGCCATCAATCAAGGATATCCAGCCAGAATCACAGAGTTTATTCTATTACCCTTCGTGGGGCAAGAAGCGCCCAAATCCTTACGTCACCGTGTCGGACGCGATCAACCAGTTTTGAGTGATGCATTGCTGCTAGGCGCTGTAGCGCGAATTTACTTAGGTAATTGGATTCCCAACCATCAGCAGAGTTGGGTAAAACTGGGACTTGCAGGTGCCACAGAAGCCTTAGTTTGGGGTTGTAACGATATCGGTGGGACTTTGATGGAAGAACACATAACCACAATGGCAGGAGCCTTAGGTGGTACGTGTATGGAAGTGGAAACTTTGCAAATGGCGATCGCTTCCTTAGGAAGACCTTACCAACAACGAGATACTCTTTATCAAAAAGTTAGTAGTTAAGAGTAATAGTCTGTCAATAAATAATTGATGGATAAATTCCCTGTAGAGACGGCGATTTATCGCGTTTCTCTAAGCATCAAAATGAATTTGACAAACCACTACTGATGCGCGTCTAAAGTATATAAACACTCTTGATGGTCGTTGACTGTTGATTGTTGACGGTTGACGCTTAACAGTCAACCCCGAATTTCTCACAAGCGAGAAATCCAGGTCAACGACCATCAGTCATCAGTCATCAGGTAAATGTACAAATTAAATTAAGTAACTATTTCATTTAGGAATTAGTATTTTCTGGAATTAGCTTGATTGGTATTGCATATTTTTAGCATTCATAGAAACATTAATCAAATCAAATTAAGTTCAAATTAATAAGATATGAGAAAAATTTTAAGATTAACCTTGTTAGCAAGCCCTAATAATTTAGAGGTGCAGCATTATGAGAATTTTGATAGTTGAAGATGACGATCGCATTGCTAAACCATTAGCCGAGTTTTT
The DNA here is from genome assembly GCF_043099735.1 of Nostoc sp. C117. NCBI lineage: Bacteria > Bacillati > Cyanobacteriota > Cyanophyceae > Nostocales > Nostocaceae > Nostoc > Nostoc sp. C117. The sequence goes on along the minus strand of NZ_CP170991.1, from coordinate 5,423,799 downwards.
AAGACGACAACACCATATTGTAGATATAACAAGCGATGGTTTGGCAGCTTGGCAATGGTCACAATCAGGGTTATATGAACTAATTTTATTAGATTTAATGCTTCCTAAATTAGATGGAATTACTTTATGTAAGCGTTTACGCGATTCTTCATCTAATGTTTTGATTTTAATGCTGACGGCACGAGATACAACAGATGATAAAATTATCGGACTTGATGCTGGTGCTGATGATTACTTGATTAAGCCATTTGAATTAAAAGAATTAGCCGCACGTATCAGAGCTTTAGCTCGAAGAATTCCAGAGATTCGTCCCCAGATTTTAATCCACCGTGATTTACAATTAGACCCAGCAACTCAACAGGTTACTTATGCAGGAAATATCATATTATTAACTCCTAAAGAATATATGATATTAGAATATTTTTTGAGAAACCCAAATCAAATTATTACTCGTTCTGCAATTCTTGATAAACTCTGGGACTTTGATAAATCTTCGGGAGAAGGAAGTGTTAAAACTCATATTACAAATTTGCGGAATAAACTTAAAGCATCTGGAAGTTCCGAGGACTTGATTGAAAATATTTATGGCATTGGTTATCGTCTAGGACACAATTAATAATTCAAAAATCAAGACATTTAATGTGTTTCAAAGAATTAGATATCGTTTATTGTTGTCTTACTTAGTGGTCTTTGCATCGCTGCTAGGAATATTTGCGATCGCAGTTCGATTTGCTTTCACTCGCAGTCTGAACGAACAAATAACAGATAAACTCATAGCCATAGGAAAAGGTGCGGCTGCAAATGTAGAGTTGGAAAAAGGTCGCCTAACGGTTGAAAGTGACTTTCGTCCACAAGACTTAATTGCTTATCATCAAGGATTACAGTGGTTTGATACTCAGGGTAATTTAATTACTCAACAAGGAAAAAATGTTTTAACTTTACCTTTTTTACCAAACAAAATAGTACAAATTCAAACAGGTAAAGTTCCTATTCAAGTAGTGACTGTACCAATTACTGCTAGCGATAATGGTGAGCTAGTTGGGTATGTAAGGGTGAGCCAATCTTTAGAAGAATTTGATGAAACGCTGGAAAAACTCGACTGGGGATTAGGTGGTGGAATTATTATAACTTTAGTTTTTAGCGGGATTGCCGGAATTTTACTAACTCGCCAAGCAATGCAACCAATTGAAGAGAGTTTTCAAAGGCTTAAACAGTTTACTGCTGATGCTTCCCACGAACTACGCAGTCCGTTAATGGCTATAAAAATTAATGCCGAGTTACCGCTAGAATATCCAGAAGAAATAGGGCCAAAAGATGCAGAAAAATTTCAGGCGATCGCCAGTGCTACAAGCCAGATGACTCGCCTCACAGAAGACTTATTGTTGTTAGCACGCACTGATAAAGTTCCGACTACCAATAGGGATACTCTCAATTTAACGTCAATATTAGACAACCTAATAAAACTGTACAAACCTCAAGCTGAAGCCAAACAAATTAACTTGAATTTTCAATTAACTCCTAATCTTCAGCTAATAGGTGATGCAGTTCAATTAACGCGATTATTTACTAATTTAGTTGAAAATGCACTTTATTATACACCATCAAAAGGCGTAGTTGAAATTAAAACCAGTCGTATCGGTTCCCAGCTTTATATCAACGTGCAAGATACAGGTGTGGGAATTGCACCAGAAGATATCGATAAGGTTTTTGAGCGTTTTTGGCGAGCAGATCGGTCTCGTTCTTATTGGTCAGGTGGTTCTGGTTTAGGCCTGGCGATCGCTCAAGCTATTGCTCAAAATCATGGTGGATTAATTAGTGTTACAAGTCAATTAGGAGTTGGTAGTTGTTTTACTATCCGTTTACCAACTTCTTGACTTTCAAAACTTGACAAATATTACTTTTTATAATTTTTAAAGTGATGTAATAAATACCAGAATACAGCTACATTAACTAAAAATACTATCAACTTTATTATTGTTATTTTTTTTATTAATTCAAATATTTCTGGAGGTATACTGATGCCAACAAGTCCTAAAACTAACAGTGTTGCCCAAGATTTTTCATACCATAAACCTACTGCTTCAATTGCAGTTACAATAGCGTAAGCTCCAGCAGCTATTCCGCTAAACTTAAGTTTTGTCGGACTAATATTGAGAATCTTATCTATTAGCCATTCAATAATTGTGAGTTTTGTTTCTAAAATATAAGATTCCGAAAATATAGCTAAAGTATGTTGGTTTTTTAGAGTAAATAGCAAGGCTATAGATGTAACCGCTAGTAGGGAAGCCACAAAGGTCTTATAAATTACAATTGCCAATAAACCAGTTGAACGCTTAGTTTTCACTTAACTTCTCGATATTATTTAAAATCTTCTTGATTTATGATTATCCAGTATCTAGAAATTAGGGATTGATGAAGGTTATCTTCAACAATCCCAATGTAGTATATGTTTACTTAGTGTAGCCTAGAACAGCTTCTTCCTTAACTTCTGTTGAGGTAAGGGACTTCTAACTTTAGTACTTACTTATCATTATCATTGGTTTCTGGAACTTGAATACTACTCTTGGGACGATTGGCTTCATTCTTCTCATCTTGTTGATTGTCATTCTCAGCGTAGAGAACTTTGCCATTACCAGCATCAACTTTAACATCTTGCTGACCAATTTCCACAGTATAAAGTAAGTTACCATCTTCATTTTCGAGTTTCACACTTTTAGCTTTACCTCCCACAGATGATTCAACTGCTTGCTGTGCTTGTTGTGCTGTAATTTTAGCTAGCGATCGCAGTTTTACTGCTTCTTGTCCATCATCGTTGGTTTCACCGTCCCCATCACTAGCTTCCGCAACTTTAATCACACTATGATTCTGACGCGCAATTGCTACAAAAGATTGTGGTTGTTTTGCAGAAACAACTCTTGACAATTCAGCAAGTCCCAAAGTACCAACAAAAGCTGCTGCCAAAATTATTTTTGTTGAAGTTTTCATACTTGTGAAATTCCTTGAAGTCTAGGTTTCTATTTTCACAGTAGGTAATAAAAGTCCAGAAATAGTCAAGATTGCTTTAAGTTTAATAAATTCAATATTCAATAGGAAAAATAACTTTTAAATAGACATTTAAGCTATTTTTTAGGTAGAAAACGGTGAGTGAATCAAATCTTGACTATTTCTTGACTTTTTCTGTCTAGGATAAAATCACAACTTTAAATAAAATAGATAACCCAACAAGAAGCAATAACAAAAATGAACAAACTTCCACAAATAACTGCGTTTTTTTGGATAATGAAAATATGTGCCACTACTCTTGGAGAAACGGCAGGAGACCTTTTATCGATGACACTAAATGTAGGCTATGCGATTAGTTCTCTTATATTGATTGGAGTTTTTTTAGCAACTCTTGTGACTCAATTAATCTCGAAAAGCTATAACCCTTTACTTTATTGGACAGTCATCCTTTCAACTAGCACGGCTGGCACAACAATGTCAGATTTTATGGATCGCACTTTAGGGCTTGGCTACGCTGCGGGGACTACAATTTTAGTCACCATTCTCTTAGTTATTTTGACGTTTTGGCGATTCAGTGTTGGCTCATTATCTGTTAATAACGTTAAAACGCCTAAAATTGAGCTACTTTATTGGACTACAATTCTATTTTCAAATACTTTAGGTACTGCCTTGGGCGATTTTCTCGCCGATAGTTCTGGATTTGGATTTGTAGGAGGAGCGCTGCTAATTGCTGGTTTGCTTGCTCTAGTATTGGCAGCATATTATTATACCCAAATTTCCCAAGTCATATTGTTTTGGATTGCCTTTGTTTTTACCAGACCATTTGGTGCAACACTGGGGGATATTATGACAAAATCACACGCAAAAGGTGGCCTCGATTTTGGGACTATTGGCTCATCCATAGTTCTTGCATCAATACTGGGAGTTTGTATCTTGTTCACAACTCTAAAGCAGAAAAGACTAACAGTAGTTAGACCTTCTAACAATGAATAATATTAAAGTATGCTCCGACAAATTTCTAATTTCTGGTTACGTCATATACATCCTCGTTTGGCTCCCTTAATTGCCACAATTGGTATTGTTGGACTTGCGAGTTGTCTGCTCATTCTTTTTGTTTTAGCAAAACTAGCTGAAGAGGTTTTAGAGCGAGAAGCTTTTGCATTTGATACTACTTTTCTGTTATGGCTACATCAGTTCGCCAATCCCAATTTAGATAATTTAATGCTGTTTGTGACAAATCTTGGTAATCCTAGTACAGTTGTTATAGTTGCAGGAGTTACCGTCTTGTTACTTTGGTGGCGGCGCTATCAAGAAGAAGCCAAATTTTTTGTACTTGCTTGCTTGGGAGGGTTAATTTTAAATACAGGACTAAAGTTGTTTTTTTCTAAACCTCGCCCTGAACTGTGGCATCGCTTGATTTCTGAAAAATCTTTTAGTTTTCCTAGCGGTCATGCACTAGGTTCTATGGTGCTTTATGGTTTTATTGCTTACGAGTTAGCAAATCATTATCCCCATTTTGCCAAAGTTATTTACAGTTTTATAGTTATTTTAATTGCTGCTATTGGTATCAGCCGATTATATTTAGGAGTCCATTGGCCGACAGATATAATTGCAGGTTATGGAGTCGGTTTTTTGTGGCTGACGATCTGTATTACGATGCTTAAACTACAAAGATTAAAGCAGGGAAAATTAGTTGATTAAATCATCTCAACGTGTAAAAGGACATCTAAAAAGTTTTTTTGATACATCAAAGGCATAGAGATTCCCCAAAATCTACCTTTTTAAGGTAGATTTTAAGAGAGATATTGGCGATATATCCTTACTCAACACTAAATTGATCCCCAAGATACCAATTCAAGATACGATAGACGTTGATTTACGTATTCTTTCGATTAATGCATATGAAGCGCTATTGGTCGCGTCTGCTTGCACTAGTTTTGGTTGTAAGTATGGGCTTGATGGGTTGTTCTGGCAGTCCAGATAGTTTAAGTGGCGATTATCGTCAAGACACTTTGGCTGTGGTCAATATTATGAGACAAGCCATAGAACTATCGCAAGATTCACCAAACAAAGCAGCTATTCAAGCAGAAGCGCGTCAAAAAATTAATGACTTTTCCGCTCGCTACCAAAGGGCTAACTCTGTTTCTGGTCTTGGCTCCTTTACAACTATGCGAACAGCTCTCAATTCTCTAGCTGGACACTACAGTTCCTATCCTAATCGTCCTGTACCTGAAAAACTCAAAAATCGTTTAGACAAGGAGTTACAGCAGGTCGAAGCCGCGCTGAAGCGTGGTGGTTAACTCTTGACTATTGTCTATTTCATTATTAAGAGTCAGCAGTCCAAAGTTTTGATTCTTGAATTCTGAGTGGAGCCGGAGTATCTCCGGTTCTACTCTTAACTACCTTCTGGACTTCAATTTAAGTCTGAGTTGAAAATTTGAAATTTTGCACTAAACTAATTCATACATCATTAGCTAGAAGTGAGAGTATTCTGGGTTCAAAAATCTCACTGAGTTTTGACAGATTTTTATTAACTTAGGTGGAACAGAGTCTACACTAATAGTCAGCTAAGGTTGCTTTATATATCTTTATATAGATTTATGTGTTTACAAAAAAAATACGGCAACAGAAATAAATGTTTGGCAGTCTTGAAAAGTTAGGTTTTCAAGCCCTGATGACTCAACTATATAATTTGATACACATTACTTACAATTATCTGAGTTGGGGTACTTGATTTTTGTGTCCATCTACTAGCAGGTATGTTTAATCGTCCTTTAAACGTTGCAAGATCAACATTATTTTGGCGGCGCCTATTCGCTATGGTTTTCAGTAGTACTTCATTACTCTCCAGCTTTGGAAACCAACCGGCAAGGGCGCAAGTAAGCCAGTATTGTCAGTTATCACCAACAGCGGCGCAAGAAAAAGAAAGCTTACGTTTGTCAGCCCTCAAAGGTAACGAAAATGCCCAGGCTCGATATCAAAAAATACTAGAAACACAAGGACAGGAAGTACGAAAGTGTCGCACTCGGACTTGGCCACAAATCCAAGCTGTTTGGTTGCGCTTGTATCCCTGTGACATTCAGCCAGGAATAATCGATCGGGTTATGGATCGGGTTGTTAACGGTGGCTATAACCAAGTTTATTTACAGGTATTTTACGATGGGCAGGTATTATTGCCGACAACTTCTAACCCGACAGTTTGGCCTTCAGTGATTCGCACCCCAGGAGCAGAAAACATCGATTTACTCGCTACGGCAATAAAAAAAGGTCGGGAACGGGGTTTGAAGGTGTATGCCTGGATGTTTACCACAAATTTCGGCTATACTTACGCGCTACGGCCAGATAGAGAAGCGGCGATCGCTCGTAATGGCAAAGGTCAGACGAGTCTATATGTTGTAGATAATGGCTCTCAACTATTTATCGACCCCTACAACACCCAAGCAAAACGCGATTACTACCAACTAGTACAGGAAGTTTTACGCCGTCGCCCAGATGGTTTGTTATTGGACTACGTGCGCTATCCCCGACAAGCAGGAAGTGATTCCATCGCCACTAAAGTTTCAGATTTATGGTTATTTAGTCCTGCAACTCAAGAAGCTTTATTTAAACGAGCGCAAAATTATAAAGGACTGGACTTAATTCGCCGCTTTTTGAGTAAGGGATTTGTCACCGCCGGAGATATTGCGGAAGTTGATAAACTTTATCCCCAAGAAGGAGAACCTCTTTGGCAAGGACGCAATCCCCCAACGGAAAAATCAATCCAGCCTGCAACTGATAGACAACCGCTTTTGCAATGGGAATTGTGGCAGCTAGCTGTTGCCCACGCCATGCAAGGAATTCTCGATTTTGTCACCATCGCTAGTTACCCAGCAAAACAGCAAGGTATTCCCACAGGAGTGGTGTTTTTCCCAGATGGGAATCAAACTGTCGGACAAGGCTATGATTCACGTTTGCAACCTTGGGATCGCTTCCCCACAACCTTGGAGTGGCATCCGATGTCTTATGGAAATTGCGGTGATGTCAGTTGTATTGTGTCGCAAGTACAACGCGTTTTGAGTATGGCAAAACCGGGTACACAGATTATCCCAGCTTTAGCAGGTCAGTGGGGAAAATCCGTGAGTAATCGTCCATCTCTAGAATTGCAAATGCAAGCACTTCGTCAATTTGCGCCCCAACTGAAGGGAGTTAGCCATTTTGCCTATTCTTGGCAATATCCTGAGAGTGATAGCGATCGCAAATTTTGTCGCACTCGTTAAACAGCAGAATTCAGAACGAAAATTCACCTCATCTCACCAATCACCTAATTGCGTCGTTATCAAATAGACTGATATCGCACATTTGGCTGAATCTCCCACTAAATTGATTCTGAATTCTGTATTTTTCTTCAATTAACTTAAAACTTTTTGGTTTACCGATCGTCAAATTCATGTTGTAACTAATAAATTACACATCCTGTGATAATCTAAGAGGATATTTGAAAAGTAGCGGAAAGTTCTGATTTGGGCTAAATGTTTTAGCCATATACTGAGATGCTTGGCTGTGCTAAATATGATAGTAAAAGACCCTTTTCAAATATTTTTTAAACGTCGAATATAACTATTTTAGCTACTACAAATTATTGAGGATTAACTATGGAACCTGTTTCTATGATTATTGCGGCTTTAGGTGCTGGTGCGCTCGCTGCTACTAAAGATACCGCAGGGACAGCCGTTAAAGATGCCTATCAGGGCTTGAAAACCTTGATTAAGAAGAGATTTGAAAGCGAACCAAAAGCACAAATGGTTCTGGAAGAACACGAAACAGATCCCGAAACCTATGAAGCACCACTTAAAAAGAAATTAGCGGAAACTGGTGCTGATAAAGATGCAGAAATTATTAAGTTAGCACAGGAGTTGCTGGAACAGTTAAAACCTGAAGAGTCAGCGGTAGGTAAGTACAGTACGGTGTTTCAAGGAGAAGTCAAGGGGATTCAGGTGGGCGATCGCAACACACAAGAAAATAAATTTGGCTAAAGCCACTGGAGTCTCTAGATGGCTGAAGAGGGTTCCAAATACAATTCAAGGTTTGAAAATGAAGTCAAAGGTGCTGTAGTTGGTGAAGGAAACATTATCTACAACTACTTCTACTCTAGGGAAGAAGTAAAACCTGTTGATTCGGCGATCGCTGTTGATGAATATCTCCGTTGTCCTTATCAGGGCTTATTTCATTTTGGCCCCAATGATGCCGAGTTTTTCTTTGGGCGGGAAATATTTATAGAAGAACTTTATCGTGTAACTAAAACCAATAATTTTATTCCGGTGCTAGGTGCATCAGGAAGCGGTAAATCTTCAGTGGTATTAGCGGGATTAGTTCCTAAGTTAGAAAAAGAAGGTCATTGGCAGTTTACTCACTTTCGTCCTGGATCTGATCCTTTCCAGGCGATCGCTTTAGCTCTTGTTCCTCTTTATACACCCAACTTAGATGCAACCGATCAAATTGCCCAAGCCCGAAAGATGGCTGGTTACTTGCAAGATGGCTCTGTTGTTCTCTTGGACGTTTTTGCTAAAATTCGCCAAAATCACCCGAATCATCGGGTGCTACTGATTGCTGACCAATTTGAAGAAATTTACACACTCTGTAACAATCAGGAAATTCGCCGTAAGTTTCTCGACTGCTTATTAGCCAGTCTAGAAGCTCCCAATTCTCTGTCTTCATCGGCTACGGTGTTGGTAGCGACGATGCGAGCAGATTTTTTGGGAAATGCTCTCTCCTATCGTCCCTTTGCTGATGTCTTGCAAAATGCTGACCTGAAACTGGGGCCGATGAATCGGGAAGAACTAACAGAAGTCATTGAAAAACCTGCCCAAAAATTAGGGGTGACATTTGCAACAGGACTGGTAGAACGCATTCTAGATGATGTGGAAGACCAGCCGGGAAATTTACCTTTGCTAGAGTTTGCATTAACAGAGTTGTGGAATAAGCGATCGGGTAAACAATTAACTCACAAAATCTATGAAGAAATTGGTCAAGTAGAAGGTGCGTTAGCTCGCCATGCTGATGAGAAATATGGCAACTTGACAGATGATGAAAAAGAAAAAGTCCGGCGGATTTTTATTCAATTGGTGCGTCCGGGTGAGGGAGCAGAGGATACCAGACGTATAGCGATGAAAGCGGAATTGGGGGAGCAAAGCTGGTCTTTGGTAAAAAAATTAGCTGATGCTCGGTTGGTGGTGACAAGTCGCAATCTTGCCAGTCAAGAAACGGTAGAGGTAGTCCATGAAGCTCTGATTCGCAATTGGGGAGAACTGCGAGAATGGATGAATACAAGCCGCGTTTTTAGAGCTTGGCAAGAGCGACTGCGATCGGCAAAGAGACAATGGGAAGCAACAAAGCAAGATCCGGGGTCATTGTTGCGTGGTGCAGCATTAGCAGAAGCAGAACAAAAACTGAAGGAACGCCCCGAAGACTTAATTGATGAGCAAGAATTTATCGAGCAGAGTATTGAAGAAGGAAATCGCCTTAAACAAGTCGAAGCAGCCCGCAGGAAGCGCGAAATCAGAACCGCCTGGGGGATTGCGGCGGGTTCAGTGGTGGCGGTGATAATTAGCAGTGGATTGGGTTTGACGGCATGGAATCAGACGAAGCAGTCGGAACTCAATCAAGCTGAATCTCTGAGTAGATATTCCTTATCTCTAATTAATGAACATAAAGACTTAGAAGCTTTCGTCACAGCAATAAAAGCAGGAAAAATCCTGCAAAGCCAACACAAAACTAAACCAGAACCTTTAAGTGCTTTGCAAGCATCTCTTGTTCAGGGAAGAGAACGCAATCGCTTGGAAGGGCATCAGGACAAAGTCAATAGTGTGAGTTTCAGTCCCGACGGCAAAACCATCGCCACCGCCTCCTGGGACAAAACAGCGCGGTTGTGGAACTTGCCCTTGCAGTTGTGGAACCTGCAAGGGCAAATTTTACAAGAATTCAAAGAAATTTTACAAGAATTCAAAGGGAAAGAAATTTTACAAGAATTCAAAGGGCATCAGAACAAAGTCAATAGTGTGAGTTTCAGTCCCGACGGCAAAACCATCGCCACCGCATCAGATGACAATACAGCGCGGTTGTGGAACCTGCAAGGGCAACTTTTACAAGAATTCAAAGGGTCTCAGAACTTTAACTTTGTCAATAGTGTGAGTTTCAGCCCTGACGGCAAAACCATCGCCACCACATCATTTGACAAAACAGCGCGGTTGTGGAACCTGCAAGGGCAACTTTTACAAGAATTCAAAGGACATCAGAACAAAGTCAATAGTGTGAGTTTCAGCCCCGACGGCAAAACCATCGCCACCGCATCAGATGACAATACAGCGCGGTTGTGGAATCTGCAAGGGCAACTTTTACAAGAATTCAAAGGGCATCAGAACGGTGTCCTCAGTGTGAGTTTCAGCCCGGACGGCAAAACCATCGCCACCGCATCATTTGACAATACAGCGCGGTTGTGGAACCTACAAGGGCAACTTTTACAAGAATTCAAAGGGTATCAGAACGGTGTCCTCAGTGTGAGTTTCAGCCCGGACGGCAAAACCATCGCTATCGCCTCCGGGGACACAACAGCGCGGTTGTGCAACCTGCAAGGGCAACTTTTACAAGAATTAAAAGGACATCAGGACGTTGTCAATAGTGTGAGTTTCAGTCCCGACGGACAAACCATCGCCACCGCCTCCTGGGACAATACAGCGCGGTTGTGGAACCTGCAAGGGCAACTTTTACAAGAATTCAAAGGGCATCAAGACAAAGTCATTAGTGTGAGTTTCAGTCCCGACGGCAAAACCGTCGCCACCGCCTCCTGGGACAAAACAGCGCGGTTGTGGAACCTGCAAGGGCAACTTTTACAAGAATTCAAAGGGCATCAGGACAAAGTCAATAGTGTGAGTTTCAGCCCCGACGGCAAAACCATCGCCACCGCATCATTTGACCAAACTATTAAACTGTGGGATATGGATTTAGACTCTTTAATGAGGCGCAGTTGTGATTCGGTACACGATTATTTAACCTATAATCCGTTAAAAAATAATCCTGATGTCACCGAAAGCGATAGGCATTTGTGCGACGGTATTGGCACGCAAAAATAAAGTGGTGGCGGTGGCATAATCTAGCTTTTTCACAGGGTGAGATAGGCTAAAAACCATTAGTGGCGAGGATTATAGGCTTTTCGTTATTGATGCTTGGGCGATCTCTTTGCGTTGTTTTTATCTCACGCAGAGGCACAGAAAATTCTAGATCCAAAGACGGCGATTTATCGCGTCTCTTACCTTAACCGAACCGCTGTAAAGCCAAGTCCTCTGGTGTATTACAGTTAAACAGCATTTCTGGTTCTGGTAAAGGCAAAACTTCCACAGGATATTGCCGTAACCATTGCTGAAACGATCGCCCCCCTTGGTTGATAAACTCTAAAAGTTGTGGCAAACAGCGACGGCGATAGAAACCACACAGAGGTTCCCAACCTTTAGGATGATGAGCTAAAGCTGCGATCGCATTATCTCCCACGCGATCGAGTCTAGTTACCCAATCTTGCAACACTTCAACCCGCAACCTCGGTAAATCGCAAGCTAGCAACAGCACCCATTCTGTCTTTACTTCGGCTAGTCCTTGAGCAAAACCCACTAAAGGCCCGTGGGCGAGAGATTCACCAGATAAAGGTACTTCTCGAATAAATTGGCAACCAGGCAAAAGCAAATCTTGATAGCGTTCTGGCCAGGGAGTTACTACATAAACAGCATCAGCACAGCTTTGAGCAATCCCACAAACTCGCTGTAACAACGGCACTCCTTGAATGGGAATCAAGGCTTTATCTTGACCCATACGAGAACTTTTACCACCTGCTAAGACAATGGCAGTTAATTTGCTACATGAGTTAATAGTCATTCGCCAAAAAAATAGATAGTAAAAAACGAGTCAAACTAAATTAACCTCTGACGTTGAAAGTAGAATAAATTTATCTTCTACTTAAACCCGATCATGGCTATCCAAGAACTCGAACAACAACTCCTTCAGCTTTCCCCCAACGATAAACTGTACATCATCCAACTCCTTGCCCAAAGCCTGACTACACATAACAACACCCACCTAGATCAACCAAGCAAAATCTCAGAGTTTTTCCGTCAATCCCCCCTGGCTGAACTCACCGAAGAACTTGACCTTAGTCGAGATCGCACCCTTCCCCGTGATGCCTTCACTCCATGACTTATCTCCTTGATACCTGCCTGATTTCCGAACTTGTTGCCAAACAACCAAATCAACAAGTTTTAGATTGGCTAGATGCCCAAGTGCCAGAAAAACTTTACCTTAGCGTCATCACAATTGGCTAAATTGCTAAAGGCATCAGCAAAATTACTCCATCTAAGCGAAAAGAATCTCTAACAACTTGGCTGAATGAAATCCTGCCCAATCGCTTTCAACAAAGAATCTTAAATATAGATGTTTCAACAATGTTGTTGTGGGGAAATTTAGTCGGGCAACTAGAACAGAATGGGCGACCTCTACCTCTTATGGATTCTCTGATTGCAGCGATCGCAATTCATAACTCCTTATCACTTGTGACTCGTAACGAAAAAGATTTTGCTGGGACAGGGGTTGTAATTCTTAATCCTTGGTCTATCTAGGCTCATCACTATACTGGATTCAGTAATATCCTAGTTCGGAGAAATAAAACTATTTCACGCCCTCACCTGACTTTTCTCCACTTGCTGCAATAAATGCTCTACATTTTCTGCTGGTGCAAGACACTTCAAACCTTGGCAAACTAAGCCAACGCTTCCCTCTGGTAAATCAGATGTGATGGCAAACACAGCTGTTGGTAGAAACTTGGGGATCAGAGAGTTTATTTGCTCAGTGGTGCTGCGAATCAAGGTAGAATTACGATACCAATCCAAAGCTGTAAACAAACTAGGACATGCTTGGGGAGCGCGATGCATTACACTCTTAAAAGCTTTTAAACCAAGTTCCGCTAAATCTAAATAATCTAGATTATCGGTGAGTAGGGCAAGACGGACAAGATTAGCGATCGCCACTCCATTAGCTGACGGTGTAGCATTATCGGCATAACTGCGTTCTCGCACAATTAAATCTTGACTAGAATCATTCGATGCATTATAAAATCCACCTAACTCTACGCTCCAGAGAAATTCGTTAAATTCATCTTGGATAGCGATCGCTTTTTCTAACCATTGTTTCTGCTCAGGGTTGGAAGCGTGTAAATCGAGAAGAGCTTTAATAAACAAAGCGTAATCTTCAGATTGAGCTAAAACGCTTGGTTGACCTACATAGTTGAGTCTGTGGAAACGCCCATCCACAAATTGATTATCGAGAATGAAATTCGCCGCTCGTGCTGCTAATTGTAGATATAACGGTTGTTGGAAAACCCCAGCAGCCCTAGCCAACCCAGAAATCATCAAACTATTCCAGGCGACAATCATCTTCGTATCTGTCACCGAGGGAATACGACCTGGCCAGTTACTGGTTTTTGCTTCCTCATTGTTACAAGCTGGGGGAAAAGTTTCCAAGGACTCAGAAGTAACGCCATAGCGGACTGTAAAAAGTTTGCTTAGTGCTGTTTCCAGGGTTGCACTCAGTTGTCCTACATGGCGTCTTTGCAGAACATTACGTCCTTCAAAATTACCGTTAGAAGTTACCGTAAACTGTTGTTGTAATTGGGTTAGTTCTTCAGGTGTTAACAGTTCTTGTAGTTCGCTGTAACTCCAGACATAAAAGGCTCCTTCCTCTGGTTCAACTGCCGTCGTTTCCGTGAAACTATCGGCATCTTGAGCAGCATAGAAATAACCTTCAGGGGCGGTCATTTCCCGCTTTAGCCATAGTACAGTATTAGCGATCGCCCTCTCAAAGGCTGGTTCTTCTACTCCTGCACTCCATAAAGTAGCTAGATACTCGACAATCTGTCCATTGTCATAGAGCATCTTTTCAAAATGGGGTACTGTCCAAGTCGGGTCAACAGTATAGCGATGAAAACCGCCGGCTACATGGTCATAAATTCCTCCCAGTGCTAAGTCGAGTCCGCGCTGGGTAGAAATTTGCTTGCCATCATAGCGAGATTCAAAATTAAATCGAGTTCCCCGCAGTGCTAATTCTGCATAAGGAATCATGGGAAAGCTATTACCTGATTGATTAGGAGTAATTATACCTGTGGTGGTTTCCCAACCTTGACGGAGTAATTCTTGGTCTTCTACCTCGTTTGTTGTGGCATCTTGCAATACCGCAGACGTAAGCAGCGACTCAATAATTAAGGCTTTGCGTTTCTGTAAATCTTCTTTTTCTGTATCGTAATAACGGCGGAGAGCTTGCAAAACCTGCAAAAATCCCGGACGACCATAGCGTGGGTCTACAGGGAAATAAGTCCCAGCGTAGAACGGGACTAAATCTTCTGGAGAAAGAAAAATATTTAAAGGCCAACCGCCTTGACCGCTCATCATCTGCAAAGCTTGCATATAGATGCTATCGAGGTCAGGTCTTTCTTCCCTATCTACTTTGATGGGAAGAAAATTGGCATTCATATAGTCAGCGATCGCTAAATCAGAAAAAGCCTCGCCTTCCATAACAGTACACCAGTGGCAACTAGAGTAACCAATGGAGAGAAAAATCGGCTTATTTTGCGCCCTTGCAGTTGCAAGTGCTTCATCACACCAAGACCACCAGTCAATCGGGTTTTCGGCGTGTTTGCGTAGGTAGAGGCTCTTAGCTTCAGCAAGGCGATTAGTCATAATGAAATGCAAGTAGTTGCCTTCTTTGCTCAGTCTATCGTGTTCCCAGGAGTATTAGTTCTACATGTATAGTAGATAAGAAAGAAACCCTACACATAATTATTCCGTGGGTAGGAGGCAACAGTGCATATCTTAAATCTAAATCTCGCCGACGCCTGTGCAATTTCTAAAATATTTTTATTGAAAAGTTCGCAATAGCAAGCTAACGATACTTATTGGCGTTTCTGGCACAGGTGATGCTGTTTTTGTTTTAACTATAGTATTTGGGCTAAGTCCTGCTATCAGGTGGAGCAAGAAGGTGATGATGGCGGCTTGTACAAGTTTTTCCAGCATGGCACGTCTCTCTCTGGATGGATAGCATTTCAATCAGGGCTGGTTATTCTGAATACACCTCGTACTTATCAATTTACTGAATCTAACAAAAATAACTTGACAATTGCTTTGGGAAATCCTGAAAAAATGTTTAAAATCTGACTAGCATCTAATAAAATTCCCCAAGCAAATCCAATTTCGGTTATCAGTCTAATCAACACATCGTCAAAGTGATACAGCAAACGCCGAGAGATGAGAGTCGGAGTTTTTTAATTGGTTTTTCCCTAAAGAGGGACATCTTAAAAGACGGCTTTTGCACTTAAAAAGTGCCCTGAGTGCAAGTCACCATCAAAAAGGTTGGAATTATATTTTTATTGAGGAAGGTATGAGGCAGCCCCGATGAAATAATGACTGGGGACTGGGGACTTGTATTTTTACTCAGCACGGGCTAAACGCCCCGCTATCCATGTACAGCACTTTCAAGTCAGACGGCAGTTTTCCTCCTTCCTCCTTCCTCCTGCTGTATTTGCCAGGAAACAGAGAGATAAACCCCAGTTTACTGCTGTCACCGATAAAATGTATTTAAAGTAGCCACAAACACGCTTGCATGATTCCTATCGTTATTGAACAATCGGGTCGAGGTGAACGCGCCTTTGACATCTACTCACGGCTGTTGCGTGAGCGCATCATCTTTTTGGGACAACAAGTTGATAACAACATTGCTAACTTGATTGTTGCCCAACTGCTGTATTTGGATGCTGAAGACTCGGAGAAAGACATTTATATGTACATCAATTCTCCCGGTGGTTCGGTGACGGCTGGTATGGGCATTTTTGACACTATGAAACACATTCGCCCTGATGTCTGTACAATTTGTACCGGATTAGCGGCGAGTATGGGCGCTTTCCTCCTCAGTGCTGGTGCTAAGGGTAAACGGATGAGTTTACCTCATTCTCGGATTATGATTCATCAACCTCTAGGTGGCGCTCAAGGACAGGCGACTGATATTGAAATTCAGGCGCGGGAAATTCTGTACCACAAGCAACGGCTAAACAACTATTTAGCCGAACATACAGGTCAACCAATTGAGCGTATTGCTGAAGATACTGAACGTGACTTTTTCATGTCGCCGGAGGAAGCTAGGGAATATGGCCTAATTGACCAAGTGATTGACCGCCACGCCGCAGGTAGTCGTCCTGTAGCTCTTGTTTAGTAATTAGTTATTAGTTATTAGTCATTAGTCTTTTGGTAAAGACTAATGACTAATCAAAATTCCGCTAATGGGTCTGGCTGAGATCGGAGGTATTGAAGGAATTGGCGCAATTCTTCTTCAGTTAACAAAGTACGCCCCCGTTTACCGTAGGTTTGAATCAAATGCTCCCGCCCTTGTTCTGGTGTCCAACCTAAACGTTGGATTTCGACATCGGTTTTAGTAATTAGCTGAGATAAATCCTCAGAAGACTTTCTGGTAATTACCTTGTCTGATTTTTTTGAGTATGTAGAAAAATCTTGAAACCCTTCATATTCTGCATCAAGATTGCTGGGATATTCTACTGTAGGTTCAGATTCTAAGTGTTTGAAGAATTCTAATAATTCTTTTTGGGTAAGCAAACTTCTATTTTGCTTGCTAGAAGTTTTTATGACATACTTCTCTTCTTGTTCATTCATCCAACATAACTGTTCGATTTCAGCATTAACTTGCCCCTGCTGTTGTGTCCAACACAACTGTTCGATTTCAACATTAATTTTGGCAGTCACAATTTCGTCTAACGGTTGAGATTGAAGGTATTGAAGGAAGTCTAGTAATTCTAGTTGTGTCAGTAAAGTACGCGAACGCTTGCCATAAGTTTTAATCAGATGTTCCCGTCCTTGTTCTGGTGTCCAGCCTAAACGCTGAAGTTCAACATTTGTTTGAGCAATTAATTCATAAAAATTCACAGCTTCCATAACTGAGCCACTGTTTCCACAGCCTACGTTATTTGTCATTTGTTCTTACCAATCACAAAGAACAAAGGACAAATGACAAATCAAAATCCCGCTAGCGGATCTGGCTGAGATTGGAGGTATTTAAGAAATCCGTGCAATTCTTCTTCAGTCAGTAAAGTACGCCCACGCTTATTGTAGGTTTGAATCAGATGCTCCCGTCCCTGTTCTGGTGTCCAGCCTAAACGCTGAAGTTCAACATCTGTTTTGGCAATTACATCGGATAAATCCACAGGTTCAGCTTTCTTTTTTCTCTTTCCTGTCACTGAAGGGATATCGGCATTTTCTTGAGGGCTATAACTCCGGGGTGTAAATGGTGTGACATTATTGGCAGAACTTCCTAGAAAGGTTTGATTGTCCACCTGGTTGTCAGAGGTTACTTCTAAGTTTTCCACTGGAGGAGCAAATTCTAGCTCCTGGTTAGGTGTCACAGTAAACTGTTGACCTAAATCTTGACTATAGGTATCGTTTGTACTTGTGTTTCGTATCTCGCTTGCTAAGGGCAGGATAGTAGTATTTTCATACTGTTCGTTGCTGCTCTTTAGTACTTCTGGTTTGATATTCCGTCCTATCGAGGGCGGCATAGATATTTCTTTGTCGCTGACAACTGACCACTGACTACCAACAAAATCCTCATTTTTGGTAGAGGAATAAGTCGGCTCACTGAATCCCCCTTTGGTGTTCAAGGAAGAATTTAGCTGCGGTGGAGAAATTGGATTTGAGATAAATGTTACTGATTCCTGTGGGGCATTTGTAATACCCAAAACTATCAGCGCCCTATTTCTCGCTTGGTCTTCTGCTGCTTCTACTGTTTCTGCTGCTGCCATACCCGTAGCACGGGTTACACCTTCAATTTGTACGCTTGCCCTGACAATATATTTTCCTTGAAAAATTTGCACTAATTCAGAAATCAGATTGCCCTTGGGATACAAGCTCTGGAATTGAGCCAACATAATACTGCTACCAATCTAGAGGGGAGTGGGGAGTGAGGACTGGGAGCAGGGGGCAGGGAGAGAAATAACTCCTAACTCCTAACTCAGCACTCAGCACTGTTTTGCTTTGTCCCGTGTCCCAATTGTAGCAGTAGCTGTTTTTTAAGGAAATTTTTTGCTAATGGTAACTTACCTGAGTAGTCTTAGCTGTAATGCTATACTGATTACCCAAGTTAATATCTAGAACTATTTTCTGGAAGTGCGCTCTAAATCTACAATAATGAAGATAAGGTTCGCCCTCACTGCTTATTAAGCTGTTCACCTAATTGTTACCGATTCTACGTGTGGAAAAATTGGGTTTACCAGCAGTTCCTCTAGTTAAAAATCAGAGTCTCATGGCGTAAAATTACCTTGAATCTAGACAATCAAACACCTGTAGTTTCGACCCCACTTGACGGCAGTTGCTCATGGGGGGAACCCCCAAGACCGCACTGCCTCGTCCACTTGGGGAGACCCTAAGACCGCAGTGGCTCCCCTGGATACTGCTTTTGGGAAGTATGGAGAGTTCTCCAAGCCAGCTTCTCAAAAACCCGTCGCGTAATTACCTAGCGGGGCTGAATCTTAAATATCAGGCGTATTTTCTAAGTTTGGTTAGACGAAGGTATTTGAACCCAGGCAAACTCTGAGAGCATCGTGCAGTGAGAAGTCCCTAGAAGCCCAGAGTTGTCTGTGGGTCACTCGGCTCAACACAACTTCGGGAGCATTTTCCCGTAAGGTAAGTTGGCTTCCTTTCCTTGAAACTTAGGAAGCCTTGCCTCAGGGCAATTCGTTTCCACCTTGTTTCTGTAAGCCGTCAAAACCTCTTAGGCTCTGAAAAGGGTAAAGGGAAAACACAAGAAGGAAAAAGGTTAAAAGGAAAGGGGGAAAGGTATGAAGACAGGCCTTTTTCCCCTTTCTCCTTACGCTTTGTTAACCAACAGAGCTGACTTTTCATCTTCTTTGGTGAGGGCATACAAGAAAGAACCAGATTCAACAAAAAATGATGTTTTGACCAAAGGTCGGTTCACTGCATGGAATTTTCAATCGCTACACTCCTTGCCAATTTCACCGATGATAAATTGGTGGCTCGTAAAGTTTTGGAAAAGAAACTTGGTTGTGAAGATGAAAAAAGTTTACAAAAACTTCACATTGCTTTAGATGTTCTGGAAAAAATCGGTATTTTGGTGAAAGAACGGGGCAAGTATCGCCGCGTTTTAGAAGAGGGAATAATCGAAGCTAAACTCCGTTGTTCTAGTAAGGGTTTTTGCTTTGCTATTCAAGATGTGGAAGGAGCTGAGGATATTTACATTCGTGAAAGTCATCTGAGTAATGCTTGGAATGGCGATCGCGTTTTGGTCAGAGTCCTCAAAGAAGGCAGTCGCCGTCGCTCTCCCGAAGGAGAAGTGAAGCTGATTTTAGAACGTTCCAACCACACCTTGCTGGCACGAATTAAGCAGGTAGAAAGCGGTTTTCGGGCTGTGCCTTTAGACGATCGCCTGTTGTTTGAACTGAAGATTCAAGCTAATGAGGCGAAATTAGAAGAAGCGATCGATCACCTCGCCCATGTGGAAGTCTTGCGTTACCCATTGGCACAATATCCTCCCCTGGGGAGAGTGGTGCAAATCCTAGGTAGCGATGCCGAAGCCGCTGCTGATATAGATTTGGTAACATGCAAACACGACCTATCCCGTACTTTCCCGGATAACGTCCTCGAAGGCGCTGCCAAGTTACCCAAAAAGCTGCTAAAAGCAGACCTAAAAAATCGCTTAGATTTACGTAATGTATTTACTTTCACCATTGAAGGAGTAAATGGAGACACGAAAGTAATCGAAAATGCTTTTAGTTTGGAGAGAAACCCTTCCGGAAATTGGCTTTTAGGAGTTCACGTCACCGATGTTTCTCACTATGTCCTACCTGACGAAGCTTTAGATAGAGAAGCACTCAGACGAGGAAAATCAGTGTATCTGGGAGAATTAGTTCTGCCAATGTTACCAACAATTGTGGCAGAACGCTGTTCTTTAATACCCAAAAGCGATCGCTTAACCATCTCTTTTTTAATCACCATCGATCCGCAATCAGGACAAGTCGTAGAGTGGGAAATTCAACCCAGCGCCATTAACGTCGAGGCTGCACTAACTACAGAACAAGCCGAGGAAATTCTTTTAGGTCAATCTGAAAATCAATCCCCAGAGGTTTTGGAGATTCTGCAAAACCTGCAAGCTTTGCAAAGAGACCTGAAACAGGTACGGTTGAATCGTGGTAGTCTCCAGTTAAATCTGCCGCCCAGCCAAAACGCCTATTATGATGAGGGGATTCTTGGCGCTGTGGTGGTGAATGATTTACCAGTGCGATCGCTCCTCACTGAGTTAGTGCTGCTAGTTAATCAGCTGATGGCGACTCATTTCAACGCCCTTGGCGTTCCGGCTATCTGGCGAGTCCAAGGCACACCCGATGTCGAAGATGTCCAGGAAATGCTGAAATTAGCGATTAATTTAGGCGTTGACCTAGCCCTCGATCCAGAAGTAGATATCCAACCTTTAGATTATCAACATTTGACTGGAGCTTTTGCCGAATCTCC
This sequence comes from Nostoc sp. C117, assembly GCF_043099735.1. NCBI lineage: Bacteria > Bacillati > Cyanobacteriota > Cyanophyceae > Nostocales > Nostocaceae > Nostoc > Nostoc sp. C117. Next base: position 5,403,205 of record NZ_CP170991.1, on the reverse strand, counting down.
CTCTGAGCAAGTTCTCACCTATTTGTTGCAAGATACTCTCAAACCCTCTGCATACAGCACCACCAAAGGATCTCACTTTGGTCTGGCACTACCGCAGTATATGCACTTTAGCGCCCCCTTGCGACGTTATCCAGATTTGCTTATGCAGAGAGTTTATTACACACTTCTGGAACATGGACGCGATCGCCGCAATACTCGTGTCAGAGAGCGGGTTAACTTGCGCCACTCCTCCAGCCACGCCGAAATTAACTGGAACGTTTTACCCCCAGAATTGCAACAAGAACTCCAAAGCGATTTAACTAGGGTAATTGTCCAAATCAACGACAGAGAAAAAGAAGTCCAAGAAGCCGAAGCTGATTTAGCTGGACTGCAAAAAGCCCAACTAATGAAGCAGCGCATCGGTCAGGTGTTTCAAGGCGTGATTACTGGCGTTCAATCCTACGGTTTCTTTGTGGAAATTGAAGTCCCAGCCGCTGAGGTGGAGTCCAGCAGTAATCCTGGTGTGCCTCTGAGAGTTGAAGGATTAGTACACGTCAGTTCTCTCAAAGACGATTGGTATGAATATCGCGCCAGACAACAGGCACTATTTGGGCGGAAAAATCGCGCTTCCTATCGATTAGGCGATCGCGTTGCCGTACAAGTTAAAAGTGTCGATTACTACCGTCAGCAAATTGATTTGGTCACTGTGGGTAGTGATGGTGTAGCCAAAGGTTTATCTGGCGATGCATCCAATGAGGATCTTTCAGACCTCTACTTACCAAATGATATTGAACCTGATGACCTAGACCCTTACGCGGAGGATGAGTAAAATCAAGTAAATTTTACGTGTTAAATAATACAAAATCTCTAGTTATAGGTGTATCAGGCGCATCTGGTCTGATTTATGCTGTTCGTGCGATCAAATTTTTGCTAGAAGCGGAGTATAGCATTGAACTGGTTGCCTCTAAATCAACTTACATGGTTTGGCAATCAGAACAGGAAATTCGGATGCCATCAGAACCAATTCAACAAGAACAATTCTGGCGAGAGCAAGCTGGAGTTGAAATTTCTGGTAAACTACGCTGTCATCCTTGGAATGATGTTGGTGCTGGAATTGCCAGTGGTTCCTTTGCCACGCTGGGAATGATCGTTATTCCATGCAGCATGAGTACAGTGGCAAAGCTAGCAGTTGGCTTGAGTTCTGATTTACTAGAACGCGCAGCCGATGTCCAACTCAAAGAAGGGCGAAAGCTGGTGATTGTCCCCCGTGAAACCCCTTTTAGCTTGATTCATCTGCGTAACTTAACTTCTTTAGCAGAAGTTGGAGTCAGAATTGTTCCCGCTATTCCCGCCTGGTATCATAATCCCCAAACCATTGAGGATTTAGTTGATTTTGTAGTTGCCCGTGCTTTAGATCAACTAGATATTGACTGTATCCCCATTCAGCGTTGGCAAGGAAGGAAGTAAAAAGGTAAAAGAAAGATAGGTAAATATAACTTTACCCAGATCAAGGAAAAATCAAGAGTTTGGGCATTGGACATTGGTTATGGAAAATCAAACCAATGCCCTATAACTGGTCTTAACAGATTACGAAGCTAGTCCTGATAGACCCAGTTTTGACTTTTGCCTTTCGCTTTAATTGAATAACTGTTTACTTTTGCCTTTGTTATGGCTGTAATTCGCTTAATTCTATTGGTAGCTTTACTGGGAGGACTAACACTATTGTTAGTTCAAAATTGGTCACCTCCCCTATCACTAGTATTTTTAGGTCTGAGGACTCAACCATTACCCCTAGCAATGTGGGTTTTGTTTAGTACTGCCAGTGGTGTTTTCACATCTGTATTGATTGCTACGTTATTTAAATTATCCAATTATTTTGCAGCAGGACAACGCCAGATTCCTGACAGATCAACTCCAACTTCATCTCGTCCGAAGGCAAACCGTAGAGAAGAACCTACACCTAGTCGCCCTAGTTCTCCACAACCGACTAGTAAAAAAGAAGAACCTACCAGCGATGTATTTGATGATTGGGAGACAAATAGCAGTGGAGATGATTGGAACTTTGATGAAAAGTCAGAGGAAGCACCTACTCCTAATCCTCAAACTCAACAGTCTAGAGACTCTAAAACTTACGAACGTCAATCACAACCTAAAAGCAGTTCTGGGTCTGGTTCAGTTTACTCCTACAGCTACCGTGAGCCAAAAAATACAGCTGCGGGAAAAACCGAATCAATTTATGATGCTGATTACCGAGTAATTATCCCACCTTATCAGCCACCAACTACCAATCAAGCAGATGATGATGATTGGGAATTTTTTGATGATGATTTTGAAGATGACGACAGGCGTCCCCGTAAGTAAGACAGACAAAAGGTTTCAAGTTAAGTTAAGTACACAAAATAGATCTTAAAGCGAGGTATTAAGTCTGTTTTATTCTTCAATTATGCTGTATTAGCCTAGGTTTTTACTTGATACCACACCGCTCTCTTGACTCTTGCTTGACTTTACCAGTCATGGCAGCTTCCTGCAAAGTCATGAAAGCATTAAAATCTTCCAAGTCATAACGGGTAGTCAACAGTTGTCGTAGTTGATTTTCAGCTTCCACTGTCAAATAGCCAGTTGCTAAAGCTTTTTGTACAACGTCACGAATTCGATTCATAGTTGACGCCTCATTCATCCTACTATTTATTAATTCAGGCTGATTCAAGTGAAATATGCAGTAGTTTTTGTATCGAAACTTCAAATTTCCAACGATTTCTGGGTTCATTACCGCAAATAAGTCATCATTTACACCTTCATAATCAAAATTTAATTGTTTAGGGCTTGTTATAACTGAAATTTTAGAAAATTTACTTTGTGCTGTTAAAAACACAGTACTTTGTATACTTAAAATTGCTCACCCCAGAGAAAATGCGGATTATTTTAATAGACAGAAATTGTTTCAATAAAGTTTCAAACAAGTTATATTAAATTTACGTTAAGCCTAAACATAGTTAAGCAACATTTTAGATATCAAATGTTCACTAGTCATGACCCAATAGAGTTCATTTAAAGTTAACACTAGAAATATACTTAGGTAGGAAAACAACTACTGTACAGGGTTCCCGACTTAGAGTATGTAGAATGCATTTGAAAAATGTAGAGGATCAAAGAAAAACTCAAGCATAAATGATGGTATTTGCTGGATTTCTTTTGCACTCTACCCAAGCTGGAAAATATACAGTGGATTTGAAGTGGTTAAAGCACACAAACTAGGTTTATTAGTCAAGATTTAATTAATCGGTAAAACTCAAGATTTCATCAAATCGCTTGATATAGATAACATTAATGAAGCGCGAGAATTATGGATTGAAACAGCTTACAAAGCTAGCAATGGTATTCCTTGAGTGAATAGTGATAATAGCTATAGTGGTAAGTTTTTAGTGCGAATACCAAAATCTCTACATCTTCGTTTAGGGACATCCAAAAATTAAATTACTCAATTTTTGCATCCAATAGGAGTAGGGAGACAAGGAGGACAAGGTAGCAATATCTCTCCCTTGTCTCCCCAAAGCGATTGATTATTTTTTTATTTGTCAGTCACTTAGCGAAAACTGCTGAACACAAAGGTGTAAATCTAAATCAGTATTCAGTATATTGTGTCTTTGTTAAGTGCAGTGGCTTAATTAGAAATCAAGTAATTTTATCCGGTTGGTCTATAGGTGCAAAACTCCATATTTTTAAATCCTAGATAGAGTCATTGAGCTTATAATTTTAAACTGTGACTCATAACTCATAATTGGAGCGAAGCAACTGGTGAGCAGCTTATTACAAGGAGTTAACTTGTATTTAATCGGTATCATGGGCGTTGGCAAGACGACAGTAGGGCGCTTACTAGCAAAGGAACTAAGTTATGGGTTTGTGGATACCGATGATATAATTTCCCAAGCAACAGGTAAATCTATCAATCAGTTATTTGCTCAAGAAGGTGAAGCAGGATTTCGCAAATTAGAAAGCGACATACTTTCACAAGTTTGTGCTTTTACAAAGTTGACTATTGCCACAGGTGGAGGCATTGTACTAAGGCGAGAAAATTGGGGCTACTTGCACCACGGTTTGATAGTCTGGCTAGATGCGCCAGTGGAAATAATTTACAACCGTTTAGCTGAGGATACCACAAGACCACTGCTGCAAGATGTCGATCCTAAGGGTAAATTGCGATCGCTCCTCGAACAACGAACACCACTTTACTCGCAAGCCGATTTGCACATCACCGAGCGAGAGGGAGATACACCTGAAGACGTTGCCAAGCGAGTAATTGAGCGAATTCCGAACGTCTTGAAAAAACCTGTTTCTCATTAATGTGGAATATTGAGCTAACTGTGTCTGTAAAAGATATTTTTCATGAATCAGTTAAAAAAGCTTTGCAAAAAGAACAATGGATCATTACGAGCGATCCATTAAAATTTAAATTTGGGGAAGTCAATTTCCAAATTGATTTAGGCGCAGAAAAAATAATTGCCGCAGACAAAGGAAATGAAAAAATAGCAATTGAAATCAAAAGCTTTTTAAACCCCTCGGCAATAACAGATTTTTACTCCGCTTTGGGACAATTCCTTAGTTACCGTCTAGCATTAGCAGGATATGAACCAGAGCGAGTATTATACTTAGCAGTTCCCTTGGATACGTACAAAACATTTTTTAAACTGGAGTTTCTAAAACTGCGATAAAACAGTATCAGGTACTATTAATTGTTTACAATCCAGTAGATGAGGTGATTGTAGAGTGGATAAACTAGCAAAATATCAAGAGTATATTAAAATATTGTTGACGAACTATGCCAGTGATGATGTCTCGGATAATGATGTCGAAGTCCAACTCATTTTAGACACAGAACGCAATCATTATCAATGGATGAATATCGGTTGGCAAGGATTAAATCGTATTTATCGATGCGTTATGCATTTTGATATTAAAGATAGCAAAATCTGGTTGCAACAGAATTTAACCGATCGCAATCCAGCAGAGGAATTAGTGATGATGGGAGTACCACGAGAGGATATTGTGTTGGGTTTGCAAGCTCCATACAAGCGTCAGTATACAGATTATGGCGTAGCGTAATGCGATCGCTCCTCTAAGAACGAACATCACTTTACTCTCAAGCCGATTTGCAAATAATTGAGCGAAAGGGAGATACACCTAAAGAGGTTGCCAAGCGAGTACTTGAGTCAATTCCCAACGTTCTCAGAACACAAGTTTCTCATTAGGAAAACTCAAATTACCAAATTTTGCCCATCCGCAGGATAAACCCTGGTAATTCTGGATTACCACCTCCCATTTTCAACGGCATATATTCACCAAAGCATCCGCAGGATAAACCCTGGTAATTCTGGATTACCACTAACTGCTTCGGGATTATCCAAAATCTCAACTTCTCGATTCGGACGGTAAATGTAGACTTTTCGATTTTGCCGATCAATTAACCAGCCTAGTGATGCACCGTTATCGATGTACTCCTGCATTTTCTCTTGTAATTTTATCAAGCGATGTCTACGACGGGCTACGCCTACGCTCAAGGAGCGTAACTCAATCACAAAGCTAGGACAAATTGGTGCAAATGAGGCTTTTTGTTCATCTGTTAAGGCGTTCCAGCGCTCCAGTTCAATCCAAGAAGCATCAGGGGAACGCATTGCTCTATTGGGTAGCGTAAAACCTGTACTAGAGTCAAAGCCTATGCCAGTGCCATCTTGTTCAGTCCAATTCCCAAGCTGTGCAGCAATGTTAAAGTTACGGTTGCCCGTATCTGAAAAAGCTGGTGGCATGATGATAACCTCCCCATTGGCAGTGCGCTCAATTCGCAAATCTCCATTAGCTTGACAAGATTCGTAGAACTGCTCATTTGTCATCTGCACCAGCGAGGGAAAATTTACCGTTAGGGGTGTGCTTTCAGTTTGGATTAGCAGCGTGGTCATTTTCATTTGCTCACTTCAGCCGAATGATTTCAATTCTAGAGGTTTGAAGGAGCGATCGCCTAAATATCTGTTATGTTTGCAACGCGAGGTTTGAGTCCATAATAAAGGTGTTGAATCAGCGAACTCGTTGCCGACAGTTTTCCTTAAATGGCACTGTGAGTCCTTCTTTTATAGATTTTCACATTTCTGAGACGAACTAAATAGCTACGGCTTATCAGTACAAACATACTCAACTTTGGCATCAAAGATTGTGACGAGTTACAAAGTCTTCTACACTGACTGAAATAGGTTTTAACTCTCTCTGTTAGGCTCCTCATGACGGACAACGATTCTGAATACATCAGGCAAGCTGAAGCCACTCGTGTGCGTGTACTAAGCGAAGCACTACCTTATATTCAACAATTCGCCGGTCGCACTGTTGTTGTCAAATATGGTGGCGCGGCGATGAAAGATAGCACACTCAAAGACAAAGTTATCCGCGACATTGTATTCTTATCCTGTGTTGGCTTGCGTCCAATTGTAGTCCACGGTGGTGGCCCAGAAATTAACAGTTGGTTAGATAAACTGGGAATCGAACCGCAGTTTAAAAATGGTTTACGAGTTACCGATGCCCCCACAATGGATGTTGTGGAAATGGTTTTAGTAGGTCGAGTCAATAAAGAAATTGTCGCGCTAATTAATCAAGCTGGTGGATTGGCTGTAGGACTTTGTGGTAAAGACGGTAATCTATTTACAGCTCGTCCCCAAGGTCAAGAAGGCATCGGTTTTGTGGGGGAAGTCAGCAATGTAAATATCAAGATTTTGGAGACCCTCGCTAGCAATGGCTATATTCCGGTAGTGTCAAGTGTCGCCGCAGATGAAACAGGCCAAGCTTATAACATTAACGCCGATACTGTAGCTGGAGAAATAGCTGCTGCATTAGGAGCAGAAAAGTTAATTTTACTGACCGACACCAGTGGAATTTTAAAAGATTACAAAGACCCATCTACTTTGATTCCAAAAGTAGATATTCGTGAAGCTCGCGAGCTGATTGCTGGTGGTATTGTCAGCGGTGGGATGATTCCCAAAGTCAGTTGTTGTGTACGATCGCTTGCTCAAGGTGTCCGTGCAGCACATATCATTGATGGTCGCATTCCCCACGCTTTACTACTAGAAATCTTTACTGACGTTGGGATTGGGACAATGATTCTCGGTTCGCAATTTACCTCTTAGGAGTGCTGTTAGCGGTAGCGGGGCGTTTAGCCCGTGCTGAGTGAGGAGTGCTGAATAAAAAGTTCTCCCTCATCTCCCCATACTTCGGCTTTGCGGGTAGTTGAGTGTAGTCGAAACTCAGTAGAAGTCTCCTCATCTCTCCCATCTCCCCACTCTACCGGGGATAGGTAATAATAACCCGCGATCGCCCGCCACTAAATGGTGTCCGACGCCATGAATTATTTATAATCACTGGATTAACTAGTGTTGAGTCCCGAATTTCTGGATTAATCAAGGTTGGATTAATCAGGGTAGAATTTCTCAGGTTTTGTCTGCTCTGGGGATAGGAATAATTGTAGTAATGAGTAGGTTGTGGTACTAGTCCCGTTGCTGGATCTACAGGCATAGGTGTGGGAATCGGACTACCATAAATAAAGGAACCGACAGTAGGCGATCGCCGGAAGCCAGAATTACCATCAATGATGATTATCTGGGCAGATGCTGGGGCGATCGCAGCACTCATCACTGCCAAAGACATGCTTGCTCCTAGCCAATACAGTTGCGAATGCTTAATTTTCAGCATGTTTTTCATAACCTGTTATTTGAGGTTGGAATTTTTAATCAAAAATAATCACACCTATTTAGTTAAAATTTTAGAAGTTTATTTACTTTCAGATTGCCAGCTTTTGAAAAGATTTTAAAAAGATTGCTGGTATTGGCAAAATTAAAACAGTGCTGATTTGTGTAGAAGACGTGAGTGCAGAAAGTTTAGAAATTGCTAAAACCCGCTACCAGACTGGGAAAGTTGCCTTTGAAAATGGGCAATACCGCGAAGCTGTAGAAAATTTAGAAAAGGCCAGCGCCTTGTTAGCTCGCAATTCTCGTCTTGGAGGTGAAGTAGAAATTTGTTTGGTGACAGCTTATGAAGCGGCTGGACGCACCGATGAGGCGATCGCTCTTTGCGAAAGACTCAAACGCCACCCCCATCTTGAAACTAGCAAACAAGCGCGGCGGATGCTTTATATCTTAAAAGCACCAAAGCTAAAAAGACCCAGCGAATGGATGACCCAAATCCCCGATTTAGCCGCACTACCAGATAATGAACTCAAAATTACTGTAGCTGCTAAGTCCACTAAATCTTCTCAAGAGCAGAAGCCTAAACCGACTGAGCGAGAATTCGTTGACCTTAGTCAAGTGAATACCAAAGATAATCGCTTTATCTGGGTGGCGTTAATTGCTATTGGTTTAACTATTTCGTACTTGGTTTGGTTGAGTTTTGCCGGAACGCCTGTTTGATACTCTCTATCTATAGTTAATTTCTACAGGCAATAACCATATACATCAGCCGTAAGTTTACCAATGTATTTCCAATTATACTGTTGAGCTAACTCGAAATTATGCTGTCCCATAGACAACAACTGATGGTGTTTTTCTACAGCGGAATTCATAGCTTTTATTAAGCCATTTTCTTCATCAATCTGATATAAGAATGCACCTTCATCATCAAGAACTTCTCCAATACAACCTTTACGTGGTGCTATACAAGCTCTACCGAAGGACATTGCTAAAACTACTGCACCCGATGTCAGAATATCTCGGTAGGGAAAGATAACTACATCAGAAGCATTCATATAAACTTGAATTTCATCGTCTGGAACGAAGCCAGGGAAGAACTTGATTCTTGGATAGTTAGCAATCTTTTCTCTAAGGATATCTGTTATTTCTTGGCTATCATTGTAAACTTTGCCAGCAATTACTAGCTGTATTTGATCGCTATTATCACTATATATTTGATTAAATTTATCTATAAGTTCAAATACTCCTTTGTAGGGACGAATCGTACCCAGGAAGAGAAAAATAAGGCTAGAATCTTTTAAACCTAAACTTTCTCGCGCAATTGTTTTTTCAATATTATTTTTATAACACTCTATGTAGTTTCCATGCGGAACAACGAATATTTTATCTTTATTCTTGATAGAAAATTCTTGTGCAACTTCTTCTTTGGCAGCTTTACAATGAGTAATGATCGCGTTAGCTAATTGGGCTACCACAGTACTATAAATCCTATCTAGAATTATGTATTGATTTTCATGATTTTTAAGATTATGTACAGTCCAAACAATTTTTTTGCCAATTATTTTTAAGACAATTAGTTGGAGTATAAATATTAATAATTTCAATAAGTTAACTACTTTATTAGAATTTATAAAGAATGGATGTAACCACTGTAAATGTATAATATCTGCCTTTTTGTGTAAAACTACTTCGGGGAAAAAAAAGGTTCTGGAAGATGAAGCGCTAGGCAGTTCTACTTGAATATCTAGTTGTTCTAAATGACTAATTAACTGCTTGATGTAAGGATTTTCATCATTCACTCTAGGGAGAAAAATAGATTTTATCTGCTGCATTTTCAATTTAATTACCTCAACTAATTGCTATTATTTGCCTTTGAACACTAAGAATTGAGTGCAATCTATACTTCAGTCTAATGGCAGGACTTTTATTTCAAAATATCCAAAATCATATCAAAGTTACTGGCTGCTGCTTGCTTCACTTTTGGTAGGACTTGATTTAGTTGATCAGCTATCTCGTGACGTTTATTCCAAGAGTTAACGATCGCGGCACAAGCTACATCAGCATTGAGAAATTGTTGAATTGAAATCAGTAGTCCATTTTCCAGTGTTTGGGAACCGAAAAGATCGGTCATAATTCCCTCTGCTTTAACTGAATAACCAACCGGCATAGTACAGATACCACTAGAAAGCCCAGCGATCGCCGGATGCATTCTTTCGGCTACAACCATGTCACAAGCTGCAATTAACCCTTTAAAGTCTGATGCAGTATGGTCTGCACCAGCAAGTCGAACATCCCGATTGTAATCGAGGGCTTTTAGCAATTGTGTGGCAAAGATGCGATCGTCATTATTCGCATTGATTTCTTGAACATGAGGAATTATCAATACCTGCGCCTGAAATTCGTGAATCATCAGCTTGATTACCTGACACCAGACATTAATATGATTGTTGTAATCTTGACCAGCGTAACGGCAAATACCCTGGCTAGGTGCGATCGCAATTTTCGGTCTGTTTTGGTCAATACCGTAGTTAGTCAATATTTTAGCTACGATCTCTGGAGATGGTGGCCTCAACAAAAAAGCTGGATCGGCTGTATGTTTAACTAATGAAGGATCTAAACCTAAATCTTTCGTGACATAGTTGTAGGAAAGTTCTTCTCGAACTGTAACTAATTTGGAACGACGAGCAACTGCTAACCAAGCTTCCACCTCATCTTCAGTTTTGAATGGTCCAATTGATTGAGCCAGAAACACAACTGGTACACCAGCATCTAAAGCTATATTTAATGGTAATAAATGCCGATTCAATCTCCCATAGTCAGAACTGAATACATCTCCTCCTGAAGCAATCACAATTGATGCTTCCCGAATGGTTTTTACATTGGATTGGTAATCAGGTGACAAAGGCTGATAAAATTGAGAAGCAATGTTACGTAACTTGTGTATTCGGGTTCTATTAGCATTTTTTAGGTTATCATTTATTGGCTTTGAACCAAAAACCTCTAAACGAGTTTCGTCATAATCAGGTGAATCAGTCAATACATCTATAGTCAAATCAGGCTGACGTTCTAGTAACTGTTCAATACTGGGGATGACTAATGCTTCAACACCTCTATTACGTAATCCAGTGATTCCTGTAATAATTCCCTTCATCATGATTTCTATCCTTAAGGTTTTTATAGTAAAGATAAAGCCTTAAAATTGATGCCCGCTCTGAATTCAAATTTTCCTTCCATAAAGCTTTTCAAGCTTGAATAAAATTGTCATTTTGGAATCATCAAGCAGATTGAAATATTTTCAACTCATAATTTACATTAGACATAATTCAAATCTTACAATCAGTACTTTGTTTATTTAATTATCAAAAAATGATTGCCTTTTTGACAGCGAAGAAGTTCACAACTTTATTGAGCTACTCAATTATTTGATAATACATTTTTAAGAGCTATCTCTACCCCTGTCATTCGCTGAGTGTAATTCTTGACTCCTGCTTCTATGCTCAGGCGAGCTGTTAATGGGTCGTTCAATATTGTCTCGATTATAGGAATTAACCGTGTTTGATCGAAACAGTTTAAGGGAATTGAAAGCTCAGGTTGGCCAATCTCCTCCATAAAACCATGAACTTTAGGATCGTATTCAGCAGCTATAATTGGCACACCTAAACCTGCTGAAAGAATAAGCGAGTGTAGTCGCATACCAATCATTAGGTCTAAACTACTAATTAATGTGTTCAAGTTTTCAAGTGATTTAAAATACCGATGAACAACAAATTGGGCTGAATGACGGCTGTAGCGTAGTAAGCTCAATATACTTACATAGTCATCATCAGTATGATGATAGCTGTTTTCATATGTTCGGAAAGGCAAAAAATGTACTATAGCTCCATACTTTTCCACCAAAAAATCTGCTAATGCTGCTATCTCTTTTTCCAATGAATGATACACATCAACATCTACAGAGATACCACGGCCACTTAAATGTCGCACTGAAATACCTATTTGAAGAGGTTGGTTAGCAGGACGTATAGATTGAGATAATGTTTCTGGTATAGCCTGTAGGGCTAAGTCACTCATCACATGAATAGAATTACAGACCCCTAATTCTTCAAGCTTATTCTTCGACTGTATATCACGAACTGCCAAAAAATCGACTTTGTTTAGAACTTTAGGAATCAGAACTTTAGTTTCTGGTTTCCAAATTTCTCCAACACTAATTCCAATTACAAGTGTACGACGACGGAATTTTAGCGCTTGTTGTAAAAAACGTAACCACTTCGGCGCAACAGTGTGTTGAAGACTATCACGCAGCAAGTCACCACCTCCAAGAACAAAATATCTACTCTCAAGTATTTTCAGAAGCCTTTGAATTTTCACATCTTGTTTGTAGCGATGAACTGACTGCACATAATAACGAGACTGAGTGTCTTGCGGATCGTTAGAAAAGACTGTAAACGATAGATCGTGTTGCTGCTTTCGCAGTAGGTTAATCATACCGTGGAGCATAGCATCATCACCGAGATTGTGATTACCGTAAAACCCGCATATAACAACTCCTTTGTTCCTAGCCAAAATTTCTCCTGAAAAATTCAAAACTTTGTAATAAAAATATCACAAACTATACCCAAATAATACCGTAAATCTTGTTTTCATTTGTTTAAGGGTTGTTATAAATCCTACCTTTCTTTCCTGCCATGAAGGGGAGTATTTACTACCTGTCAAAACTGTTTTAACGCAATCAGTAACTTAATGATTAAGTGTAATTTGATACTTATAAAGTAGTAAAAACTAGTACCTGGGAGAAGTAATTCAGTTAGTGATTGAAACTCTATGTAATCTTCAAAACAAAATATTTGACAACTAGATGACAAGCAATTAGGGAACTTACGCAAAAACCCTTTTAAACTCTCATCCCCCTCGGTATCCTCTGTACTTCGTTTTTCATTGGCTGTGCGTAAGTCCTAAATTAATTGAACAATGACTTAGGGAGCAAATCGTTTGATGCATTTTTTACAATTTTCATCAATGATTGATTTGTATAATTTTACAAACTAATCATTCATGAAAATACCGATTTAAGTACCAAGCAAATTCAGTAATAAATATTTAATTTTCCTCGCTCCTCGTCTCCATAATGCTTCCTTTTGATATAGTTTTTGATATCCTTGTACTAAGGAATCTAACCGCTGCTGAAACACAGAAAATTTACCAGCATCAACGGCATCTTTAAAAGCAAGATGACTTTCTGCTGCTAGAGCTACCCTCAGATGTTGCCGCTCTTTTAGGGTACTATTGAGGTGTTTTGCTTTGGGTTGAACCCGTTTCTCAGGACGCCATTGACCCTGTAAGTCAGTTAAGTGCAAACGATAAGCCAAACCTTCTCGTCGATGCTGAAAACCTGATTTTTGTGATTGAGAAACTTCATCAGCGCTAATTCGATCGAGCTTTAATTGTCTTCCACTCATACCACGCTCGATCATCTCATAAATGATTGGGTGACGGGCAACAACAACGTTTGTACCTTTACTATCCTGAATATACTGAGGTAACCAAGCATCACCAACGGTAACATCTGCTGTTTCTCCCACCACATCATCACAATAATCACAAGCTTTATACTTAAAGAAGCCTAACCCCCAATCAGTACCATAGAGGTCGCGCACAGACTTAACATGAGTGACTATCTGTCCGTCTTCTTGAACTCCAGTTACTTCAACACCGTATCGGTTGGCGTCTGCATCTGGTAATTTTTTGCGAAAGTCAATTGCCAAAAGGTTACCAGGTGCGATGCCACTTTGCCAAGCAAACATCTCGGCGAAGCGCATACTTTTAAGATGTCCACAAATTAGCGCTACGCAGAATTTTATTCTTTCAGCTAATAATTGATCTTGTCGCATCAACAGACGAACAGCTTTAATAAAACATGGAATACCAACAATAGCGTAATGTCCTGGTCGTTCACGAATTAGCTGTATTACCTCAGACATTTCTACCGGGTAATAGCGGGACTTAGCACCATTCTGTACCTGTTCGATAGTTGTTGAAAGTTGATAGGAAAATAGTCTAGGGTCTGACTCCGAGGGATGCCGTTGATGCACATGAATCACACCATCAACTAGTCCTTGACTAAGAAGATTACTCACTAGCCAGGTTCCCATACCTCCGGAACTACCGCGATCGCGAAAATCATTTTCTAATACATAACCCGCATAAGTAGCTAAATTGTAGCCAATTTTATCATGATATTTGCATTCATTACTGAATAATGGTTGGCTAATTTGGTCTTCATTGAGACTTTCATTGGAAAAAGGACATACAGATTGCACTGAATTACTCACAAGCCCCGGATCTACCAATGGATCGATAGTCGCTTGCAACTTACCATATTCATCTAATTGCATTTTTAGGGGAGATCCATTGATGGCTGTACAAGCCCCACAGCCAATACAGTAACCACCATCAATTACAGTTTCTAATAACTTAGTTACCTCAGAAGCTAGGCTGTTGTCTGGAATTTGTTGATTCTTTGTCATAAAATACTTTACCTACTAGGTTAACGGGAAATATTTACGACTTGCCAAAATAGTTTCGGTGCAATTAATAAAATGGCTACACAGTATACGACTATACCAACAATTATAGAAATAGCTAATATGGCATAAGAACTGATGAAGTTACTCAACAAATATTTAACACTAAAGATCGCAGCGAGCATAATTGTTGTTCCTATTAGAGGAACTATACCTTGGGCTAAATAAGTGCTTACATCAATGCGAATCAACTTCCAAAGTACCCAAATATTCAGGGGAACCATCAAATAACCTCTGATCACGTAAGCTGCGGCAACAGCAACAATTCCCCATTGAACTGATAGAGCAAATGCTACAACATTGCTGACGGCTTGTAAAAAATCCAAAGCCAATTTCCAAGAAGGCTTTCCTACAGCCATGATCACAGAACCATTGAAATAAAAATAAGCATAAAGAATACCTATAAGATTCAAAACTTGCATGACAGGAATACTTGGCGTCCACTTTTGCCCAAATACGACTGTCACTATTTCCGGTGCTAATATTACCGTGGCCATGAATCCTGGAAAAGTTATTAAACTTGTAAGTTGGATTCCTTTGTACAGTGCATTACGTAATCTTTCTGGCTCGGACTGTAACCTAGAAAATGCAGGAAGAGAAACTTTGACAATAACGCTAGTAAGTAATTGTGTTAAGATTAGCAGCAACCGATAGGCAACGGTGTAATATCCTAAGGCAATAGAACCAAGGTAATAACCAATTAAAAAATCGTCAGAGCGGCGGCTTAAGAAATTAAATAAATTTATCCCCATTACATTCACTCCAAAAGCAAATAATTCTTTGAAGTGTTTCGGAGAAAATCTTAGTCCTGGACGCCAATCACTTACCCACCAAAGTACTAAAACTTGTATCAAGCTATTAGTTAATTGCTGACCAACAAGACTCCAGACTCCAAATCCCATGAATGCCATCGTTACGCCTACTATACCGCCAATAATTACCGCTATTAATGAGCGTATAGCAAGGGATTTGAAAGCTAGTTTTCGTTGAAAAATTGCTTCTTGAACGCTACTAAAAGCACTGATTATAAAGCCTAGAGATAAATAGCGGATGATTGGAGTAATTTGTGGCTCTTTGAATAATTCAGCAATCAATCCAGCACAAGCAATACTAAGTATTGCTGCCAGTCCACTAACTCCTAAATTAGTCCAAAAGGCAGTATCTAAATGTTCTTTTTCTAGATCTTCACGTTGAACAATTGCTTGAGAAAGACCTTGATCGAGAAAAACTTGTAAAAAGTTTAAAAATATGGTAGAAAGAGCGACTATACCAAAAGTTTCTGGACCTAGTAAGCGTGCCAGTATTAAGAAAACACCAAGAGAAATAATTTGACGCCCCCAACTGTCTAGAGCAGACCAAAATACTCCCTTAACAGCTTGTTTTCGTAAATTGGATGAATCTTTAGGTGATTGCATTACAGAGTTTACCGATGAAATAGTTGTGATCAGCAGCTAGCGTGACTATTTTTGTTCACCACAGTCACTTCTAGCTTTTTTATTTAAGTTCTAGTTATTATCAAGATTTTCTAATCGAAAAAGGACAAAATAAAATACATATAGAATATAAATATATAGATATCAGAAATAGAGATATCAAAAATAGTGTTTAGCCTTAAGTGATTACCCATTGAAGACTCTACCACAATCTTTTTGTCAAGTGGTAGTCATTACATAAAGTTTAGCAGAAAATTTACTGATAACTTTATTATATATTTATACTAAACCTCTCTATTGCCTTATTGTCGTGTTTTGGGTGACATGTAGCTTTGGTAATCACTGACTACAATATCGAACAATTAATATAGGAGAAACATAATAATTAAAAAAGTTAGCGTTTGTATGATGACTACTTGCTAACAGCATCAGGGAGAATGACAATATCTAACCAATAGGTTATGAAACTTTGAATAGTTTGTACTAATCGATTGATGTCAATTGGTTTTAAAATATAACTAGCAATGCAGTATTGATAACATACTTCAATATCTCTGGGGTTAGAAGAAGTGGTAAATACAACTACAGGAATATTTTTCAGGTATTTATCCTGCTTGATTTGCTCCAAGACTTCTCGTCCATCCGTTCCTGGTAAGTTCAGGTCGAGCAAAATAATTGAGGGACAAGGGAACTTTTGAGAGTCGCTGTAGGAGCCAGTGTGGTAGAGAAAGTCAAGTGCTTCATCACCATCAGTACAGCGGAAGATCGGATTAATAACGCATTGTCCGCGCATGACTCGACATAGCGCTTCAAAGTCTTCGTCGCTGTCTTCAATCACCAGTAGAGGTTGAGCAGTTTTGCCAATCATAGGTTTAGTCTACTCCCTGTAATGTGAAATAAAAGGTAGTGCCTTCGCCGTAGGTTGACTCTACCCAGATTGTACCGCCATGTCGTTCGACAATTTTTTTGGCGATGGTCAATCCTGCTCCTGTACCACCGCCATATTTCTTCGGTCCATGTAGACGTTTGAAGATCCGGAAAATCACCTCAAAGTGTTTTTCTCGAATCCCAATACCGTTATCTCGAACGTAGAATATAACTGGTGCAGGTGAAGGGGCTTCAATATAGCTAATTTCAATCCATTTTCGGGCTTTGTCGTTGTATTTAATAGCGTTGGCAATTAGATTATTGAAGACTTCGCCTAAATGGACGCGATCGCAGTAAACTGTTGGCAGTGGTTTAGGAATACGGATTTCTATCCTCATTTCCTCAATTCTGGCACTCAAAAGATCTAAACTTCGCTGTAGAACAATATTAAGATCGGTGTGCTGCATTGAAAGATCTACTCTTCCCAAGCGAGAAAAATGCAGGAGTGAATCGATTAAATCCTCCATCCGCTGGGTAAGACGAATTAGAGTTATTAATTTTTGCTTACCTTCTTCGTTAAGGATTTCGCCGTAGTCTTCAATTAAGAAATTAGAATAATTATGAATACCGCGCAATGGTTCTTTCAAATCATGAGAAGCAATGTAGGCAAAGGCATCTAATTCGTTGTTACTACGTTGTAGCTCGATATTTAACTGCGCTAGTTCATCTGCTTTTCGCAAGACCACGCCAATAATAGCACTTCTCAACTCCAGTGCTGCATTGACCTCACAGAGTTTCCAAGGCAGAGATTTTAACCAAACGGTTTCTTTCCATAACTCAAACGATTTCCGAGGTGATAAGCGCAAACTCCCATCTACCTTCACTTCCACAGGTTTATTTGGGTTACCTCCCCAATTTACTGTTTGCACTACCTCTGGACGAAACCACAAAACATAGTTTTTCTGAGTTTTGGAAAACGAAAATACCATCAAACCACTAGCTACATCCCGAAATTTTTCTGCTTCCGGATAAACTGCTGATAGGGAATTAGTGTAAAAAATTTCTTCATGCCAGTTTTCATAAATCCATTCGATCAAATTGTGAATATCTTGTTTTTCTGGAGTGTTACCAACCTCAAAATATTCTTTGTCAAAATAGACCACTGCTCCTTGAGCATTCACAAGATTAAGTAAATTCGGCTGATTCTTAATTAAACCTTCAACAAAGTTAGTTTCTGCCGACATGTATTCTACTAACTTGCTATGAACTGATTTCAACTGAATCTTGTATTCACTATCGTCGCTATCTTCCTTTGCATTTAGTTGTACAGATGTCATTTGTCCCAAAAATTCACACGCATTGCGAATTTCATATGGAACATATTTAGGCGATTGATGATGACAAGCAATTAGTCCCCAGAGTTTTTTATTTTTCATAATAGAAATTGACATTGATGCTGTTACGCCCATATTATGCATATACTCAATATGTAAAGGCGAAACACTTCGCAACACTGATTTACTTAAATCTAAAGGTTGCCCAGTCAAAGGATTATTTGTGGGTATAATGGCAGTTGGTTGATAGTTAGCATCCGGGATCAGTCGCAACCAGTTTTCGCTGTAGAGTTGCCTAGCTTGTATAGGAATATCAGAAGCTGGATAGTGTAAACCTAAATAAGATGTGAGATATTCTGGTTTTTCTTCCGCAATAACTATCCCATTCCAATCCTCATTAAAGCGATAGACCATCACCCGTTCAAAACCCGTTATATTTTTGATTTCTTTGGCAATAATTTGACTTATTTCTGTAACATTAGATGCGAGTTGTAACTTAGATATAGTCTGTTTTACTAGATGATAAAACTTAAAAAATACGTTACTTTTCTCTAAAAATATAGGTTCTAATTCGAGAATTAAACATGAATTAGAACGATGAATAATCACCTCAAATTCTACAGTTTTGCTCCCAGATATTATTTTCAATTCCAGAGGATTGACAAAATCTAAATTCTCTTCAGATAAGCAATCTCTTAAAAGTTTGATTTGCTCAGATTCTAATAAATTACTTAAAGGTTTATTTAGCAATTGTTCAGGACTTATGCCAAGCAAAGAGGAGGTATTATTGCTACATTGCAGGATAGTTAACTCTGGTTCCTTTAATGCCAAAAGTACTCCATGAGGTTGAATAGAGCCAGGAATATGAATTGGCTCTCGATCGCAGTTGGTGAGGTCAACTAGAAAGTTAGTGGTAAAATCGTTAGTGTTCACTAGTAGCAATAATCACAAGTGTAGCTGAACTGAAAAGAATCTCTAATTTAGTGAGAAAGTTTTTGGTTTAATATATCTAAGGAACTAAAATCTGAATTGATGATAAAATTCCTCAAATAAGATTTTCTCATTAATCTCATTAAATTTAGTATTTATTAAATTGAAATTTTTCAATTAAAAAATCTAGACCTGGACAAAATTGAAACCACGTAAAACGATAGATAGACAAAAAATAGCCATAAATTTGGATCATGGCTAGGAGAAATGATTTGTTTTCTCTGAAAAAAGGCACTATCGCAGTAAAATTACCTAATAATGTAGTCCCTGAGAAAAGAAAAGAAGCAGATTGCTAGAAATCATTTTTATTTAATCAACGTTAATGGAGATGTTATGGAACCTCCTCTTGCTCTTACTGGCTTAAACATCCTCGTCGTTGATGATGATGAGGATAGTCGTTTTTATATTACAACTGTATTGGAAGCAGATGGAGCAAGCGTTATGGCAGTTGCATCGGCAGCAGCAGCATTGCAAGTATTAGCTCAATTACACCCTGATATCTTGATATGTGATATTGCTATGCCTAGTGAAGATGGCTACACTCTTATGGGCAAGATTCGGGCGCTCAAACCAGATATTTCTGGAGAAGTCCCCGCTATAGCCTTAACTGCTTATGACGATCGCGAGTATCGTAACCGCGCTCTAGAAGCCGGCTTTCAGATTCATGTTGCTAAACCAGTTGATCCAGGAGAACTAGTTGCGATCGTCGCAAATTTGGTTAATTCTTGTAAAAAATGATATGAAGTGGGATTAGGGATTGGGGACTTGTACTGAGTTTCGACTACGCTCAACTACCGCAAAGCCGAAGTAGCGAAGCCGTTGGCGCAGCCTCTCGTAGAGAAGGGAGCCGAAGTATTGGGGATTGGGCAAAACAGTTCTGATTGCTGTACATGGATAGTGGGGCGTTTAGCCCGTGCTGAGTTAAGAGTGAGGAGTTTTTTGTTTATCTGTTTATCTGTTTGTCGCCTTGTCCCTCTACCCTTATCCCTTGGTCTCAAAACTAATTTGCTCGGACTTGTATGCTGGTGGCTCCACGTGGATTAAAATCCTCACTGGATGAAACCGATCTTCTAAGCGGCTTTCTACTTCTTCGGTGATTTGGTGCGCGGTTTCTACGTCTGGTGCATCTACGATTAAATGCATTTCAATGAATACTTGACGACCAAGAACACCACGAGAAGCGATCGCATGACAGTTAATTACACCAGGGACAGCAGTGGCGATCCCATGTATTGCTTCTGGTGCGATCGCCATTTGATCTACCAGCCAAGGTAAATTCTCTTTTAAAACTGACCAGCCACTCCAAAATACCAACAAAGCGACAGGAAAAGCTAACACCAAATCCATCCATTGATAACCTAGCCAAACTCCAATCAAGCCAGCAATTACCGAAATTGTCACCCAAATATCACTCATGGTATGTGTGGCATCAGCTATGAGAATTGGACTACCTACCCGCCTACCCACAGCACGTTCGTAAAACGCTACAAAAATATTCACACCCAAGACAATTAGTAATAACCACAACTCAGGCGGTGATATTCTCACAGGTTCACCATCACCCTTGAAAATTCGTTCGATTGCTCCTTGGAGAATTTCAAAACAGGCTATTCCTAAAAATGAGGCAATTCCTAACGCTCCCACAGCTTCAAATTTGCTGTGTCCGTAGGGATGCTCGCGATCGGGTTGTGGAGAAGAAAATTTACTCGCAATTAATCCTAGAACGTTGTTGGCGCTATCTGTCACACTATGCAAGGCATCAGCGAACAAACTCAAAGAACCTGTCCAGTAGCCCACAAGTACTTTCAATCCCATGACAAATAGGTTGAGCAGTAGGGTAATAATTAAAACCTTTCGCACTTCGGCGCGGTTATCGTAAGTCATAGATTATTTATCACATCAAGTTCTATGACTTCCAATGTAAAACTAAAAACACAAATAAATACAAATAAAATGTATCAACCTCTTACACAGTAAGGATTAATTGTCTCGAGAATCGAAGGAATTATACTAATTTATTGACATTCTTTTTAACTAAAATGGGCTACAAGCTTTATATATATTAGTAATACCTTTGGAAGTAATAGCGTATCTTTGGCGTTAACAGAAAATAGATATTAATTAATTTTCTCTGTCTGTAAATCCTCGCAAAGATAATTGGAGGACGTTTTGTCAGCGTTAGCAGAACTAACTACAAATTAGTTTTGATATTTATACATGTTTGTAGTAAGGACTTTAGTCCTTGAATTTTTAAGCACTAAAGTGCTTACTACGAACCTATAAAAAGTTTTCCGATAGACCACTAGTCTACCTATTCAGGTAATATAAGTAATTATCAACAAGTTTTAATAAAAAAGTAATGTCTTCAATTCCTCTCACACTGAACCTAGTTGAAGGTTCTGTCTCCTTCAGTTTTTCACCCAAAGCAGCACGAGAATTAAAGGCAGCAACGGATCAATTAATGGAACGCCTAAAAATTGTCGCTGCTAAACCCATTCCTGGCTGTGGTAAAGCGAGTCCCCAGCCTCCTTTAGAATATCGTTATACTGGCGAGGTCTTTTTAGAAGTTTTCTGTAATCCTAATATCTGGCCGACTCCTTTCGCAGCCAAAGTACTGCTAACTGTTCGCAACATTAACATCCGCGTAACTACAGAAGCCGAACTGACTCGTATCATTGATGATATTAATCAGTATTTAGACCAAGTGGGATGAAGAGTGGAGGGGTAGGGGAAGATAAGGAGACAAGGAGATAAACAAAACTCCTCACTCAGCACTGTTTTGCCCGATGCCCAATGTCTGATATTTCTAGAAAAATTACCGGAGCAGTCCAGCATTGGGAAGTACTCCGGTAAGAGAATCTATATACTAGACTCAAGTTGTAGCGCCAGAACGATTTGTTCTGATGGCTCAAGTAACCCGAAAGTTATATAAATTCAGACTTAATGTTTACGTATTAATGAAAAACGCAAGATTCTCCAGGGGGCAATATTTACTAAAAGCCAGAGACTATCCCCGAGATTGGGCATCGAATCGTTGATTGTAAAATCCAGGCATCGAAAATAAACTCCCAATCCGACATCCGAAAGCCGAAATGCCAAGTCAAAATATTGATTAGTCGTTGTCCCATTCTTCACGACCAATCAAATCGCCAATGCGATCGCGCAACAAGAAGTCACATTTTTCTAATTCACATTCAACGCAAACCCACTCTCTGGCTGGAATGTATTGGCAGAGTGTATATATTGGCTGTTGTCGGCTGACCATTCCCTTATGCACCAGTCGACGTGCTTCGTCTTGGATGATATCCAGAGAATAGTAATTAATAGAAGGCACCGTATTCACACTCATGTTTTTTACTCACAAATTAATACTTAGATAGTGTTCCCGTTAGCTGCTAGGAACAAACACGACAGGGATTTGACTTGTGGCTAGGGTTTTGTAGTTTGCTATACGGAACTGATTTCATTTTGACGCTACATAACCTGAAATTATCTCAAGAAATGTTAAGAAAGTCAACAAACCCTGACATTTCTGAAACCTACGCTTCACAAAACAATGTCAAAGTAGTTAACAAAACCTGCTAAGTTAGTTGTCTGACTTTGAACAATAGGTCTGAAAGCTTTGTTACTACTGCCTTTAATCATGATTTGGCAGATGGAAAGAGTTGAGAGAGCGATCGCTTACATATCAAAATAATCACCTTAAAGCCGTATTTGGAACTGTTGGTACTTATCTCAAGGTAAACAAGATAAGAATATTTGGCAGTAACTAAAGTATAAACTGTTGCAAAACTAACGGCTAAGTTACACTATGAAGTTTTTTACCCTAGCATCTGTTAATAATTTCTTAAACAAATCGGCAATTACTTGGTTAATTTCAGCAGTGATGCTACACATTTTTTCTTAGGCAAACATCTGTATAAGGGTACAGTAATCCCATTTCTCTTTATGTTCGCTATAAATACGACGAGACGGGGACGTAGAAGACAAGAGCGCCAAGGCAAACACAAAGCATACTATACGCAAGTACCGATCCCTGAATTAGGTTATGGTCACATTAAAACAGACGGGAGCTAGTCACGTCTGTAAAATGTTTGGCGGATTTGCTGAGATTAATTGTTCTGAAGTTACATTGTTATTTAAGCTGCTTATTCATCAGATAATTCATCATCTCGATCTGT
The DNA here is from genome assembly GCF_043099735.1 of Nostoc sp. C117. Lineage (NCBI taxonomy): Bacteria > Bacillati > Cyanobacteriota > Cyanophyceae > Nostocales > Nostocaceae > Nostoc > Nostoc sp. C117. Next base: position 5,380,119 of record NZ_CP170991.1, on the reverse strand, counting down.
TGTGTTTTCTACTGCTATGAGATTTTCTGGCGGACGCTCATTGTTCAGTTGGTTTAGTAGCGCCAGTACCTTATTACCCCGTTCTATGGAGCGATCTTCGAGAAAGATGACTTCTGGTGTGCGACGTAAGCGTACCCTAGCACCAAGTTCGCTGCGAACAAAACCCGTGGCCGACTTTAAGCCTGCCATTGTTTCTGCCTTGGCTTCATCTGTACCATAGATACTGACGTAAATTTTGGCGTGTTGGAGATCGCCGGAAACATCAACATCAGTAACACTTACCATTCCTGTACCCACACGGTCATCTTTAATGCCGTTGATTAGCATTTGGCTAACTTCGCGTTTGATTAATTCAGCAACGCGGGAAACGCGGCGATTTGTAGCCATAAAAGTTTCGCCTCCTCACAGAGGTTGTACGACATAACGTGAATAGATGCAAGTTAGGTAGACAGTAATTAGCGCAAACAACGCCAAAAACAACTGTCTGTAGGGCAGAACCCACAACATAGCCCTAGTCTAGATTGTACTAAAACCCAGCATTGCACGTAGGGTAAGAGTAAGGAAGACTAGGCTGCTCACAAATAAACCCAACAGAGCGATTAAGGTGACTGGGCGTTTCAACAGTGGCACTAATGGCGCAAAGGTGTTCAGAAACAAGCCTAAGACGATAGTAATTAAGTACCGTGGGTAGCGAAAGACGTTATCCCAAAATCCGTCAAACATCTGAATGTAAACTGCCTTGTTATAAACTTATGTTTGTTTTGATATGCTTTATCTACTCAATTGTAATCTATGCGGGTGGAAAATTAGCCAGCTAATATAAAATATGCTTCGTCGGTTATATTGGCTTTATTTAGCCACGATTATTTAAGTCAAATTGTAAGTAAATGGTTATTCAAATCCCCAAAGAAACTAGCCCGCGTCCCTTTTTGAAGTGGGCAGGGGGCAAAAGTAGGTTGATTCAGCAATATATTCCTTATTTTCCTAAGAGTTATAAAACTTACTATGAGCCGTTTTTAGGTGGCGGTGCTATATTTTTTTATCTTCAACCAACCACAGCAATTTTAACTGATATTAACGCCGAATTAATTAATACTTATTGCTGTGTTAGAGATAACGTTGAGGAATTAATCTCGCTGCTAAAAGAACATAAAAAACAACATAATAGAGATTATTACTATAGTGTAAGAAATAATTCTCCTAGTAGTGCTTTAGAAAAAGCTGCTCGTGTAATTTATCTTAACAAAACCTGTTTTAATGGTCTTTATCGGGTCAATTCACAGGGTAAATTTAATGTACCCTTAGGCAGATATGAAAATCCCAATATTTGTCCTGAAGATCTACTGCGAGTCGCCTCCGCAGGACTTTATCACGCAGAAATTCAACAAGCGGATTTTACAGAAGTGCTAAATCGCGCAACTGGGAATGATGACTTTGTATTTTTTGATCCACCTTACCATCCTATCAATAATACAAGTTATTTCACCGCCTATAGTGCAAATTCTTTTACTAAAAAAGACCAAGAACTTTTGAGAGATACTTGTGCAGAGTTAGCAAGTCGTGGTGTCAGAATAATGGTATGTAATTCTAATAGTGAATTTATTCAAAAAATTTATACAGAGATCAACTTTGAAATACACACGATTAAAGCAACGCGATCGATTAACTCGAATATAAAAAATCGAGGCATGATTGACGAACTATTAATTACATCTTTCAAAGATTTTTATTTGCCCAAGCAATAAATCTGTCTAAGCTATAAACTGCTAATAAATTATGATTATCATTAACTCTTGCTTTTAACCATTTGCTGGCACCTTCTCGCATACCTTCACCGCCTAAAATCACAATAGTAGGTGCAGGGTAATAGTGCTGAATATTCATATTCAAATAAGGAAACTTTTCATCAACTGAGCCGGGGCTTTCTTGCCATTTGCACTCGATAATTAAACCAGATGGTATCGTAGGTGAGCCAACAACGTAAAAATCAACCTTTAAATCAGTATGATAAATTCCAGTTCCAATATAAACCTCTTTCCCATACCGTTTTGGTAATAAAGCCGCATTTAATACCAATTCTTTTGAGACATAATTCCCTACTTGGAAATAATTATATCCATTCAAAATTGCTTCTACATTAATTTCTAAAATCTTCCCTGCTTTATTTGCTCGTCCACCTTGAGTCAGAGCCATCCTAAATTCCTCTGCCAAAAGTACCGCTTCTTCTAGGATTTCATAGAAGCGGTAGCAAATCATCAGTTTCTTAATATGAATTTTTGATGAAAGTACAAAAATTTGGTATTTTTGTACTAAATAAATACAAATGTATTAATAATTTGGATAAGAAACAAGTTAGTAATTCAAGTAGTAATTATCCCTTAGACTTCAACCTGTCTGCGCCTCAGTGTTACCGTTGCGGATAGACCATGCTATTTCTAAAAGTTGAGTCCAGCGTTTTTGTAGTTGTTTGGGAGTGCATTTGATGGCTTTGGCGATCGCCTGATCGCTTTCTCGTGCAGTTTTTAGTTGTAAAATTTCCTGTTGTTGTTCTGTAAGTTGACCGATAAAGATTTCCCACTGCTGGGAAGATAGACCCAATTTTTGTTCCAAACCCGCACCTAACCATTGATGTACTAATTGCCAGTGGTGTTGCTTGGCAAACTTTTCTACATGGTATTTAAAGCGTTGTTGCAGATAATCGCGCTGACGGCTAGTTAAACCGAGAATTTGGTCAATTTCTGGGGCTGAGAGGTCTTGGAGTTTGAGATTTAAATAGTCCATACAGTCAGATTGACCTTGAGACTCTAGGTATTTCATCAATTCAGTGATGACGCGATCGCGTTCTGACTCTTCTGATGGATCGAAATTAGCTTTGGCGATCATTTGCGATCGCAGTTGTTGCACCGCCGAGTTCCGTTGGTAAGATTCTGCTTCTTCACCCTTAGCAGACTCTACCGCCATTTCAATATCCACCGTCGTTTCTTGAGGCTGACGACGGGCAAAACCTTGGGCGCGCAAGATAATTAATTGCTGATTTGCACCACCAGGTAAATTGATGCGACGTTTGGCGTACTGTTCTGTAAACGCCATATATTCAGCTAATTGGAGCTGAGTACGCGGTGTGTGATCCTCAGGTAATTCGTTTTCTCGGCGGAAAGCTTTGATGGCTTCAATATAAAATGCTTGTAAAAAATCTTCAATAAGGCTGTAACGAGCCTCAAAACCCAGCTCAGAGCCAGATATAGTTACATGGCGGTAAACCATCGCACCCAAATTGCTATGTAATTCTACCCGCCCTTGTTTTGAACCTAGTTGGTAGTAACGTAAGCATTTTTGCATCCGATGCCTTGCCAATGTAATTTGCCAAGACTTAATTTGCCCAGATGTTTGGATACGAGAGCTTTTATCGCAAATGCGTTCTACTTCTATGGCTATGCGGTTGGCTAAAGCTTGGACACACCTGGGTGCTGCTTTCACTTGCCCTTGCATTTCTTGACACAGCAATTGAATCAAGGTATCAGTGCTGCTAGCTGGCAATTCTTCAGTAGAAATGTGACTCTCAAAAACTGGTGTAGAGTTTGGTAGATTGACGACATTAGCTTTCATAACTTTTCCAGGGAGTAGTATTGCACCGTAATTACAACGCAGACACAGCAATCAAACTTGGTTTTGGCTGGAGAATATTTGGGCATTCATCCATCAAGTTTTGCCGCATGTAATGCTCAGATCTAAAGCTCATATTTAATACTGTAGGAAATACGAAAGAGTTACAGCTATGACAATGTGTCGGTTCTTCCACAAGCCACCACATTGATGCTAGTAAATGGATACGCACCATTTTTTTTTAAGTTGTCAAATACCCTGCTATACCCAGTGTTGCCACCATCCTGTTATATCCACTGCGTAGGCGCAGCACGTCGTAGACATCGCCTTTAATTATGACAATCTCCAAACTGGAGTCGTTTAAATCACATTTTCCGAAACCAAGAGGCGCGCCAATGAAGTTTAACTCTTATACCCACGCTGCTGCTGCTTCCCAACCTAAGCCCCTCCGTATAATTACCGCTTCATCTGCCGTTAAATCCAAAATAGTAGATACTTCATATGTAGGTTCCTCGCCAGTGTCTACAATTATGTCTACCAAATTGTCCAAACGGTCAAATAACTCTACCCGTGATTGAATTGTCTCTGGATCTATCCGAATCATGCCATTATCTGCTTCATCTGCTGGCAGATGTGCGGAAGTTGAAATAATCGGATTGCCTAAGGCTGACAGCAGAGCCAAACACACAGTATGGTTTGGTACTCTAATTCCAGTAGTTTTCCGCTTGGGACTTTGCACTAAGCGCGGTACTAACTTAGTTGCTGGGAGCAAAAACGTGTATGTACCGGGAATTAGGCGCTTCATAATCCGATAGGCTGTGTCACTTACGAAGGCATAAGTTGCCACATTTGAAAGCGAGGGACATAAAAACGTCAGTGGTTTATCATTTGCTAGCTGCTTAATTTGCCGCACTCGTTCTACCGCTGACTTGGCATTCAAATCACAACCGATCGCATAAACTGTATCAGTAGGGTAAAGCATGACAGCACCACTAGAGAGCGCTGACTTTATTTCCTCTATTCGGCGCATCTGAGGATTATCCGGATGAACTGGGAAAATTTTTGCCATAGGTGGGGACTTGGGAGATGGGGAGCAGAGGGGAATAGTTAATAAATAATGAATAATGACTAATGATTAATAACTATGAATAAAATCGCTTATCTTCAATGTCCGACAGGAATTTCCGGTGATATGTGCCTGGGTGCTTTGGTTAGTTTAGGTGTTCCTGTGGAGTATTTAATTGAAAAACTCAATGGGTTGGGAATTGAACAGGAATATCAGTTAGCAGCGGAACTGGTGCAACGGAATGGTCAGCAAGCGACTAAAGTACATGTCAATTTAGTACATCATCATCACGACCACGACGAAACTCACGATCGCAGCCACCATCACACGCGCCACCTGCCAGAAATAGAGCAGATGATTTTCAAAGCAGAGTTGCCACCACGAGCAGAAGCTTGGAGTTTAGCCGTATTTCGGCAGCTAGCAATCGCGGAAGGGGCGGTGCATGGTATTGCTCCTGAAAAAGTTCATTTTCATGAGGTGGGTGCTGTAGATGCGATTGTAGATATTGTGGGTACTTGCCTGGGGTTGGATTGGTTGGGGATTGAGAGCAATGGGCAAGGATTACCTTTACTCTACTGCTCGGCGTTCCCGACTGGTGGCGGCACCGTTAGGGCAGCACATGGCCAAATGGCTGTACCAGTACCAGCAGTATTAAAGCTGTGGGAAATGCGGGGTTGTCCGGTTTATAGTAATGGCATTGAACGAGAACTGGTGACACCAACAGGAGCCGCGATCGCCACTACTTTGGCAAGAGATTTTGGTTCGCCACCTGCGATCGCTATCAAGCAGATAGGATTGGGAGCAGGAACCATAAATTTACCCATTCCCAATATTTTACGCCTCTGGTTGGGCGAAAGCGCAAATTTACAGTCCAATTTCAGCAATTCGGCAGATATTAGCTCAAATCTAGAAACTATCTCGGTACTACAGACCCAAATTGATGATTTAAATCCCCAAGCGATCGGCTATGTATTTGAGGCGTTGTTTGCCGCTGGGGCAGTGGATGTTTTTACCCAGGCGATCGGCATGAAAAAATCCCGCCCAGGAATTTTGCTGACTGTAATCTGTCATCCAGAAAATTTACTCAGTTGTGAAGCAGTTATATTCCGCGAAACCACAACATTGGGTATTCGGCGAAGTAATCAGGAACGCGCCATTTTACAGCGAGAAATTCAACAAGTGGAAACTGAATACGGTAAAGTTCGCGTTAAATTAGCATGGAAAGGACAATCGGTAGAAAAAGTTATTGCTAATGTGCAGCCAGAATATGAAGATTGTGCAGAATTAGCTCGAAAACACAATATTCCCTGGCGCGAAATTCAACGGCTGGCGCTTCAAAGTTGGTATTTAACAAATCAAAAAGACTAAGGGATTTCCAAGAAATAAATTACCCAATATTGTGGGGTGGGTGTCTCGCACTTGTGTGGTGGGCACTCATGTCGCCCACCACACAAGAGTTAAATAATTTTGCATAATTCCTAAAAACATACATTTATAGACTTTTGCAAGAGGTCTATTCTTTGGTCAACGTTTTGCCAATTCTGGAGTACGCCCTTGTAAGCCAATCATCAACTTGAGCATAAATATCTTTAAGAAAGGTACTCGCTGCAAAAACCATAAACCTAGGCGACGAACTATCACCACAGGTAAGAAATTATTAGAAAACATCCGATCTAACAAATCGGTGAAACCCAATATTGTGAGGTTTTCCAGCTTGCGCCAGCGTTCATAACCCTTGAGAATCTGAATATCCCCAATATCTTTACCCGCCTTGTGGGCTGCTTGTAATGTTTGCGCCAAAGCTGCTGCATCCCGAATACCCAAATTTAAACCTTGTCCGCCAACAGGATGACAATTGTGGGCTGCATCACCAATTAATGCTAGTCGCGGAAGAACATAGCGATCGCTTTGCATAAGTTGTACCTGAAAAATAAAGCGATCGCCAAGTAATTCCAATTTACCCATATGATTGCCATACCGACGGGTTAATTCTGCCAAAAATTGCTCATCATCTAAGGCACATAAAGCTTTTGCTTCTTCGTGAGGTGCTGTCCAGACAATGCGGCAACGATTCCCCGGTAAAGGTAAAATCGCAAAGGGACCGCTAGACCAAAATCTTTCGTAAGCAGTATTGTTGTGGGGTTTTTCGGGTTTCACGAATGCGACGATGCAAGATTGCCAATATTTCCAGCCAGAGGTTTTGATCCCCGCAGCTTGACGAATTGGCGATCGCGCCCCATCTGCAGCTACGAGTAATTTACTCTTGACTGTTTGTAGGCGATCGCCGATTTTAATATTTATCGCTACAGTGTCCTGTTGGTATTGCGTATCTACCACCTCAGCCGGACAGAGATAAGTCACATTTGGACAATTTTGCACAAACTCTTGCAACGGCTGCAACAATGCTTGGTGTTCCGCCACATAACCCAACTCTGGTGTCCCTATATCATCTGTGGCAAATTCCACTACACCCGGATAATCGGCATCAGAAAGACGAACCCGACAATATTTGGCGATTTGAGGCAACATTTTGTCCCAAACTCCAATTCCTTGGTAAATTAGCGACGAAAGCATATGAATTGCATAGGCTTGACCCTTCGCTACCGCCGCTGATGCCACTTTTGCCTCAATCAGCAGTACACTCAAACCAGAATCTTTTAAGGCGGAGGCTAGAGTTAAGCCAATAATTCCACCGCCAACAATTACCAAATCATATTCATATCCCCGATTGTCTGATGGTGTTTGGGGAGAGTAAAGAGTTTGATTAAGTTCTGCTAGCGCCATTGTGAAGATAAATTACAGCATCTTAACTCTTATTCTTACGCGATCGCGTCCCTTTGAGCAAGTGAAGAGGGTTATATAACAGTTTTCTTTTGCATGGAGTACAAAGTTACGGGTTTGGAGGCAGGAGGTGGGGCAATACGGTTCGGATAAGCATTTTTCACAATCGAGTGTGGTCTGGGGAAAGGGTAAGGGGTAAAGGGGAAAGGATATATTCAAAACATGAGTCCCTTTAACCTTTCCCCTTTAACCGAACCGTATTGGGAGGTAGGGATAAAAAGTTTTTATAGATCATATTAAGTCATAAATTTTATACTTCACTTAGTTAGAAACTCCTGTATTTAAAAACTTAGGATTGTGGTATGTAAAAATCTTTTTCTTAACAAGAATATCCCCGAATTCTTAGAGAAGTCGGGGATCTAAAGTTTGCAATTGCAGCTGAGTTAAATAATGCAATTATTTTTGAACTAAAGCTAGCACTAAATTTGATTACAGAGCTAGTAAAAACTTTTGCAATTAAATATTAACTATTTTTGAGGTTTTTGAAGTTGATTTTTTAGATGACGTTTGTGGTGTCTAGTATGTTTTGTGTGATGAATTTTACCAGATTTTACATGAGCCTTATGAGTAGTTGCAGCTTGAACAGCAGGTACAGAAATAGCTACGGGTGCAGCAAACATTAAAGCCAAAACTAAAGCTTTAGCGAAGTTATTCACTTGAAATTCCTCATTACTTAATCAACAGTTCAACTATCCAATAGGTGTATGTCGAAAGGTTGAAATTGATGTGAATCTTTCATGTCTCTTTTGACAGATATTGATTAAGAAATACTGATAGTCATCAATTCCTCTGTAACTTCAAAGTTAGCTGTGACATTTTGAACATCATCTAAGCCTTCGAGAGTGTCAATTAACTTGAAAAGCGATCGCGCCTGTTCGGAATCAGTAACTTCTACGCTATTACTGGGAATCCACCGCAATTCGGCGTCAGTCACTTTAAAGCCTTTAGCCTTAAGTGTTTGGCTGAGGGTTTCTAAATTTCCAATGTCGGTCAATACTTCAATCATCTCATCTTCAGTCATTTCATAAGACTGGGCACCACCTTCAAGGGATGCTTCTAACAGGCGTTCCTCGTCAACCACACCCAGCAACACACAAACGCCTTTTTGCTCAAACATCCAGCTAACACAACCTGTTTCACCCAGATTACCGCCGTTTTTACTAAAAGCTACACGCAAATCAGCGGCTGTGCGATTGCGATTATCTGTCAAGGCTTCAATCAAAATCGCTACACCACCAGGGCCATAACCTTCGTAGCGAATAGCTTCAAAACTGCTGTTCTCGCCGCCAAAAGTCCCTGCACCTTTAGCGATCGCTCGTTCAATATTATCATTGGGGATACTTGCTGCTTTTGCCTTATCGATTGCCGTGCGAAGTTGAAAATTCAGCGCTGGATCTGGCACACCACTTCTAGCCGCAACGATAATCGCGCGGGACAACTGAGTGAAAGTTTTTCCCTTTTTTGCATCTACTACCGCCTTCTGGCGCTTAATATTTGCCCATTTACTATGTCCTGCCATAATCTGAAATTATCAAAACTCTATTCAAAGATTAGGATATACCTAGCCTTCGCCCAGATGCAAAGGTGAATTTGGTAAAAGGAAGATGAGGGAGACAAGGGGACAAGGGGACAAGGAGATAACAAAACTCCTTACTCTTTATTGAGAACTCGGAACGGGCTAAACGCCCCGCTACCGCTAACGGAACTGTTTTGCCCAATGCCCTTTAGGAGTGCTGAGTGGGAAATTTCAGTTCTTTACTCGGAACTCTTAACTCAGCACGGGCTAAACGCCCCGCTACCGCTAACAGAACTGTTTTGCCCAATGAGAAATGACAATGACAAATGACAAACGCCATAGCAAGCGAAAAAGAAAAAAACTGTCATACTACTTTAAAAACCTACTGTTTATATTATCAGTAAGCATAATTGCCTTAGTTGGATGTCAAGTTATCCTACCTGGTGTTAAAGAAGATCGTGTAATTCATGTAACCCTATGGCAAGGGGTAAATCCGCCGCCAAATCGGGATGTACTGCAAAAGCTGGTAGACAAATTCAATCAATCTCACCCAGATATTCAGGTAGAGTCGCTCTATATCGGGCAACAGGATCAGCAAACGCCCAAGATTTTGGCAGCCGTTGTCGGAAATGCGCCTCCCGATCTGTTGTGGTACAATCCGACGATCGCAGGTCAATTGGTAGAACTTGGGGCGCTTTTACCTTTGGATGAAATGTTAGAAAAATCTCCAATAAAAGCTGAAATTGACCCCGCTTTGTATACATCAATGAAATACAACGGTAGGATTTGGTCTGTGCCATTTGCTACGAATAATATTGGTATTTTTTACCGCCCAAGTTTATTTAAGGCGGCGGGAATTACAGAATTGCCCCGCACTTGGGAAGAGTTTGAGCAAGTCGCCAAGAAATTAACTAGTGATACCAATGGCGATGGACGGACAGATCGATATGGCATGTTTCTACCTTTAGGGAAAGGAGAATTTACAGTCTTTACTTGGCTACCGTTTATGTGGAGTAGCGGCGGCGAGTTAGTGAGTGGGGATTCCCAGAATGCGGCAGAAGTGGATTTGAAAGATAATCAAGGGGCGATCGCTGCTTTGCAATTTTGGCGCAATTTAATTACCGATGGTTCTACTATTTTATCTAGTCCAGAACGGGGTTATGAAACAGATGATTTTCTGGCTGGTAAAGTTGCAATGCAATTAAATGGGCCTTGGAATCTTGCAGAATTTCAAGCGACTGGTATCGATTTTGATGTTTTTCCCATTCCTGTTGGACAAAAACCTGCTACTGTTATCGGTGGTGAGAATCTCTTCTTTTTCAAAACTACACCAGAGCGCCAAAAAGCAGCCTTTAAGTTTGTCGAGTATGCTTTGAGTGAAGAATTTCAGACAGAATTAGCCCTCTCAACTGGTTATTTACCAGTAAATTTTAAGTCTCGTGAAAGTGCAAAATATCAGGAATTTATGAATAAAATTCCTCAAGTAAAAGTATTTTTAGATCAAGTAAAATATGGGCGATCGCGTCCAATTTTTCCTGGATACAATCGGATTTCTGACAGTTTAGGACGAGCAATTGAATCTGTGCTGTTGGGTAAATATTCACCCACAAAAGCACTCCAAGAAACCCAGCAGCGTTTAGATTTGATTTTTAAGTAGGAATACGCTCCTACGAATTACGAATTAGTATTACAGCCTTCAATAAAATCAATAACTTGGTGTAAACATCCTGGTTTAGTCACAATCAGTACCGTTGAATCAGGTTGCAATACTGTACTGCCATTTGGAATCATCAAATCTTCATGGGGATGAGGTTGATAGCCAATAATTAACGAACCAGTTGGAAATCGAGAATCCTGAGCAATTTGGGCAACACTACGACCAACAACATAGCAATTATTTGGGATAGAAAGTTTTAGTACCTCAATCTGTCCCTGTTCAAAATGCATCATCGATTTCACTTGCGGATACTCAATAGCATTTACCATTGTTGAAACTGATAGTTCAACAGTACTGATAATATGATTAGCTCCAACCAGACGCAGAGGTTCAGCAAAATCGGGGTGGCGCATCCGACTTAAAATATGAGGAACACCATAATGTTTAGCAAGAGTCACCATCGCCAAGTTTAAGGCATCACTGCGTAATACAGCAGCTAAGGAGCCAGCTTTGCGAATCCCAGCTTCTAACAATACTTCTGTACTCACAGCGCTTCCTTCAAAAGCCATCGCTCCCACTTGTTCGCGGGCATAGCGACAAGCGGTAGGATCGATATCAATAACGGCAACAGTATGTCCCAGTTCTACCAGTTTATGCGCTAAACTTAGCCCGACTAAGCCAGCTCCACCAATGAGTACGTACATGGATGTTCCTAATGCCCTATGCTCAATGAATATTATTCTGATTACTGAATTCTTACATTTTTCTGTTATCAAGTCTTTGGGAATTGTAATTTTTGAATTGGTATTTTTCAAGCAACTCCTTAACTTGAGCAGCTACCAAAGGGTGTGGATCGTTTTGCAGTTGCGGTAGGATTTGGAAGAGGACGCGTTGGGAAACCATATTTAGGTAGGCGATCGCCGCTTCTCGAACGAAGCCTGTTGGATGACGCAAACTCGCTAAAATTTCTGAGCTTGTTAACCGGATGCGAGAAACTTGAGCAAAGTGAAAACAGCAAGCTAGACACCAGTCAGAAAGCAAATTACCCAATAATAGCAATCTGTGGAGGCGATCGCTAACTAACATATTTTCGTATTCCACGATCTTTGCTTCCACAAGATGTTGCAATTTTTCTGGCTCTGTTCGATTATCTAAAATATTCAGCAATAAAGACTTTGAAGACAAAGTAATGGTATGTTCTAAGATTTCTAACCCCCGCGCTAAGTTCACCACTGAGAGCGATCGTAAATTAAACGCTGCTGCTTGCATCTTTTCTGGCGAATAAAGCAGCCTCAGTAGCATTAGTAATCGTTCTTTGACATCGAATTCTAATTCTCGCAGGGCGCGTTGTAGTAACTCCGAGACAATCAAAATCCTCTCACTTGATTGATAATTTTCTTGTTTATCTGGTGTTTGAAAGTCTATATAGGCAGCGTAAATCTCCCCTAAAAATTTTAATTCCTGCCGAATTAAATTTTCTACACGACTTTCATAAAATCGATCTCCTAAACCTTTAATTCCTGGTTGTTTGTGTATCTTGAGTAAGCTGTGGAGTATATGATCCCTGGTAGTACCCCAAGATGTTTCTAAATTTTCCCATAAAGTCTCAATTGCCTCTTGGGTACCAACTTGAGCAATGGTACGCCAAGCGTACATCCGCACTACTTCTGGTTTGTAAATATTCTTAGCCAACTGCAACAACATCTCTAGGGCTTCGTTTTCCAGTCGCACGAGGGCTAACATTGCTGTACTGCGGGTTGATTTATAGTAAAGTGCGGCGATTAGTGCTGAATAGTAGTCCTCTAAATGAGTGGCTGCAATCATTTCTAAAACTGCACAGCGCACCCGCAACGACTCGTCTTGCAACAAATTCGGGATGTGAATTCGCAACGCTTGCAAATAAACTGCTTCTCTGAGCGCTCTAACTCCATTCACTCGTTCTCGTTCTTGCTTATGAGTCAGCATTCGGCGCATGGTTTTAGTGGCTGCTACCTTTTGTATGGGCGTTCCCTGGCGTAAAACTAAAGCCGCGGCGGTGGCGCGGATGAGTGAGTTATGTCGAGAGTGCAGGTATTCTTCGAGGAGGCTTAAATTGGGATTGGGTTCAGCTAGCCAAATGTAGCGTAGCGCTAGGGCAAAAACTTCGGGGTTGGTTTCTTGGGGTTGTTCTAATAAAGGACGGATGGCGGGTAGATAAACCGGATTTGCACCTTCCATCAGCATCACTTCCAAACTTTGGCATTGCAAACTTGGGGTTAACTTGACTAATAAAGGTGCTAAAACTTCCGCTGCTCCTTGGGAATCAATTTGGGCTAAAAGTTCAATGCAAGAGCGTTTATCTGCGTCGTTGCCTTTTTCAGCTAAAGCTTTGACTACACCCTGCTTAAAGAATTTTAGACCAACAGTTGTGGCACTCAGTTGACCCCGTGCCACACTTAACACTAACAAGTCAACATAGCGCGATCGCAATTCCCAAACTACCCTCAAACAGGTGCCAGTTATCAGCATTGTTTCTGCTACTAAGACCCATTTTTGCAGTGCCTCAGGGACAAATTGCCCAGAGAATAATAAAGTGCCAAAAATTACTAAGCCTGTCAATCCTGTAGCGATCGCTTCGGCGGTTCCGCCCGATAAAGTCTGCATCCGGCTGCGAATTGCCTCTGGAATTGGTTGATACAGGATGGGACCACTACTCATGACAAACGTGTAGCGCAAAAGTTCATCACAAAATTTGACAACTATCAGACCCCAGAAAAAACTTTGTGATTGTATGGCTGGAATTAAATGCAGCAATACCAGCACCCCTGGTAGTAAAAAGCCTATGGTGATTGGTAAAAGCGTAGCGGTGAAAAATACTCCCATCCGTTCAATGAGTCGGCTGGAAATAAACCACTGTAGCAATAACTCACACAATCCCAACATGCCACCAAATAGACCCAAGAAACTAGCTAGTTCTCGGTCACTCAAATTTAATTTGAGTTCGCGCAGATATTGAAAATCTACTAATAATCCAATAACCTGCAACAAACCCACAAAGGCAAACAACTGCCAAACATAACGCTTCAAAGGACTTTTGAGAAAACGCTGTCGTGAAACTTGTTCTTCAGAAATTACTCTTTGTGGAGTTTCCGGAAAAGCTGCTCGATACTGATGAGTTAAATAGAATAAAACCGCCGATCCCAATAAAATCACCACACAGGCAATAAGAATCACTTTATTCAGTCTGGCGTACTGCACCAACCAAGGCAAACTAAAACCACTGATGACATCTGCTACTAGTAGACCACTACTAACCAGTGGGTAAGTGCGCTTAATCTCTCGAATATTAAATAGTTGGTTGGCAACAATGGAGGTATTGAGGTCATTGACTACATAAAGTGCATCTACCCACAGCCGCAGCAGAAAAACTGAAATAACTGCTAGGTATGAAACATGGACTCCCCAACGTAATAAAACTAATAAAATTAATGGCGTTACCATACAAGGTGCGATCGCCACAATCACCTGGCGTAAAGGAAAAATCTTTTGCAGCCAAGAATATAAAAAAACCAGTCCTGTACTCATCACAGCACTAGCAACATACATCCAAGGTAGTAGATTAGTCCCATATTGATCTAAAAACAGTGCCACTGTACTGTCCTCTGCCCACCGCAATCCTACAGATACAGTTGTGTAAAATACGAACATCATCCAAGTTCGTTTGCTCTCCTCTGGTCGGAGATTTACCCAGTGTAGAAGTCGTGGTAAAGCAACTCTATTTGCAGCCAACCAGTGATTTTTCAGTTCCATGCAGTTTTAGTTTCTGGTAGTATCACCACGTATTGGGCATTGGGCATTAGGAGTGTTGAGTTAGGAGTTAAGAGTTAGGAGTTTTGTTTGTCCCCCTGCCTCCTCAGCCCCCTCATCCCCTGGACATGACAAAAGTTCTGAGCAACTGAGTATTATGTTTCCCACTCTCCCCTCAGGACTATCGATTTGAGATAAATTTAAATCACTTCAGAGGTAGGAACATATCCAAAGGAAAAATCAAAAAATCCCCTGACTTCTAGTCAAGGGATTTTCAAACTTCGTTTATTGATTCAGTTGAGAAGATTATTTTTTGGGCGATATCAGCATCATCATATTTCGCCCTTCTTTTTTAGGCGCTTGCTGAAGTTCACCAAATGGCTCAAGATCTGTTGCCATTCGTTTGAGCAAATCTTCTGCGAGATCGCTGTGTTGAATTTCTCGACCCCGAAACATCACAGTAGCTTTGACTTTATCACCATCTTTCAAAAAGCGCTCTGCTTGCTTAACACGCACGTTATAGTCGTGTTCTTCTATCTTGTAGCGCATCTTAACTTCCTTGACATCAGCCGTGTGCTGCTTCTTCCGGGCTTCCCGCGCCTTTTTCTCTTGCTCAAACTTGTATTTCCCGTAGTCCATAATCCGACAAACTGGCGGGTCAGCTTTGTCACTGAGTAGCACCAAATCTAGTTCTTTTTCTTCTGCTAGTTGTATTGCTTCTTGTGGGGTCATAATTCCCAATTGGGCGCCATCAGTGTCAATGACCCGAATTTTCGGGAAGCGAATTCGCTCGTTAATTTGGGGCAGATCGCGAGTTCTTTTTTTCTCAATCACAGACATTATGATTTGTAGGAGCTCTTAATGAAGGATTTGGGGTGGTTTTGATTGGTATGCCTTTGAGGCAAAATACTGAAATAACTTAGAACTGAAAACATAGTCTACAGTTCTAGGGTAACTAATCCATAAAATAGTTGCGTCCTTGTATTTGTCATTCTACTCATTCTGAGAGAACTTCCGGCAAGAGTTAATCTAAATTACACATGTTCGCTGAATGTTAAGTATTGTGAAAATTATTTGTCAATACCTAGAACATTGATTTGAACAGATGGATCTCTAGAATAGCAAGATTATAGATACAGAGGATCTAACAAATCATAATGTAAGATATTGAGTTACGCAGGGTAATATTAATAATTTTTATAATAAAGAGTATTGACAAACTTACTTAAATATATTTTTTAGTTATCTTTAAGAAGTGTACAACAACCTTAGATACAGGACTATGACAGAGTATTACTGTTCTGTGTCAATTTAACCCTTGGCGATGTTTTTGTGGGGTCGGTAAAATTGCCCACGCTGTAACTATCAGGAAAATTTTGCTTTTACAAGGACGTTATCGTTTAATTAAACGGATTGGTAAAGGGGAATTCTGCAAAACCTTTGCGGCTGTAGATGAAGGTGAGTTTCCTCCGGTTGCTTGCGTCGTTCAGGAATTCTCGCCAGAACACGAAATATCAAACTGTTTTGAGGAAAAAGCACAGCAGTTAAAAGAATTAGGAAAACATCGCCAAATTCCGACTTTATTGACTTATTTCCACCAAAAACAGCGCTTTTATTTAGTGCAGGAGTTTATTGCGGGTACAAATTTAGCTCAGGTGGTTGAAGAGGAGGGTGCTTTTAATGAAACTCAGATTTGGCAGATTTTAGCGGATTTGTTGCCAGTTTTTCAGTTTATTAGCGATCGCAACATTATCCACCGCGATATTAAACCCCAAAATATCATTCGTAGAACACCCCCTAACTCTGAAGGTATAGGAAATTTAGTCATAGTCGATTTTAGCAGCGCAAAAATCGTCACACAAATTGATTGGCTAACAGACGAAAAGACTATTGGTAGTCCAGAATATGCTGCACCAGAGCAAACCAAAGGACAAGCTATTTTTGCTAGCGATCTTTATAGTCTTGGCGTAACTTGCATTTATCTACTTACCCAAATTTCTCCATTTGATTTATTTGATATTGCTAATAATTGCTGGGTTTGGCAAGATTATCTGACTAATAAAAACGATATTTGGCGACAAGATACAAAGTCTTTTCACTTGAAAAAAATACTCGAAAAGTTATTACAAAATACGATTAGCCAGCGCTTTAAATCAGCTAATGAAGTCATGCAAGCAATGGGTATACAATGTAAAAATGAAAGTTTGGAATTACAAAATCATCTGTGGCACTGTTCATATACTTTGACTGGACATGCTGCTGTATTGAGTAGCGTGAACGCTCTTGCCTTCTACCCTCAAGGTAAAATTTTAGCGAGTACTAATGATGACAAAAATATCAAATTGTGGGATTTAAATAAGAAAAAACTTATAGCTAGTTTATCGGGACATCGCCAAGCTGTAAAATCAGTTGCTTTCAGTCCTGATGGGAAAATTTTGGCGACTGCTAGCGATGATAAAACTATTAAATTGTGGCATATCAGCACATTAAAAGAAATCTGCACTCTATTGGGACACTCTCACGCTGTGAAATCAGTTGCTTTCAGTGCAAATGGGCAGATTCTTGCTAGTGGTAGCTGGGATAAAACAATAAAACTTTGGAATGTAAATACTGGTGCTGAAATTTGTACCTTAACTGGACATCAATTAAAGGTAAATTCAGTAGCATTTAGTCCCCAAGGAGAGATTCTCGCCAGCGCTAGTTATGACAGAACAATTCGCCTGTGGCAGAACAATTCCGAGAGAGAATTTAAAAACTGCCCATGCTATACCTTGTTAGGCACCCTTTCAGGTCATGCATGGGCAGTTCTAACAGTCGCTTTTAGTCCTGATGGAAAAATTTTAGCGACGGGTAGTGACGATAACACTATTAAATTGTGGGAAGTGAACACTGGTCAGCTAATTAGTACACTTCTAGGCCATTCCTGGTCTGTAGTCGCTTTAGCTTTCACTGCCGATGGCGAAACCCTGATTAGTGGAAGTTGGGACAAGACAGTTAAACTCTGGAGAGTAAATACAGCAGAAGAGATTATTACTCTATCTGGTCATACAGACTCAATCTCTGCCATTGCTGTTAACCCTGTTGCACAACTAATAGCAAGTGGCAGCAGGGATAAAACTATCAAACTCTGGCAGCTTGTAGAACAGCAGGGGAGCTAATTTTGTAGTATCAAGCGCTACCAGTGAAGGCAACTTCCGGAAATTTCAACTGGGCTTCAGCCATTGGGCGGTTTCTGCCTTCTTCTTGCCAGTAGTTAATCACTTCTGTTGCTTTGTTAAGCAACTCGACGCGATCGAGGTCAGTAATCCAATGTTTGGACTCTAGTTCCTTTTTTAACTCTTCCCAGGCATCATGTCTAGGCCAGAAAAAGTACTTGGTTAAAGGGCTGGTGCCTTTACCGACAATTTGATCGACTGCTAGAGCAACGTTTTCGTCTAACCACAGAATTTTCAAAATAAACTTGGTCAATCACACCTCCGGGAATTTCCGGGCATTACTTAACTAGGATAGCGATCGCTTATTTTAACGCAATACTCTATCAAATGACCAAATACTAATGGGGGATGGGGCATTGAGTAGTAGCAGTTATCTTTCTGGAATAATCTCCCTTGAGGCTAGAGCTAGGGTGTTGACTCTGGTTTTTGAACAAAATGGCGATCGCACCCGATCTAAAATAGGACTGACGCTGAATCAATCTCCCAACCTCGTTAAAAAATTAGCTCTTAGCGTTCTCGCAATTTATGGGACTAGGTTTTAGGTTTTCAGTGCCTAAGTTCCGTAAAAGATTTTGCTGTTCATTTTGATTTCAAAGCGAAGTGACATGACTGCTCAACTACCCCAATCTCCAATCACATCTGATTCAGATTTATATGAGCAAGACTTTTACCTGTGGATTCAAACCACGGCAGAACTGCTCAAGCAAAAGAATTTTACACAACTGGATTTAGACAACCTGATTGAAGAAATTCAAACAATGGGTAGGAGTGAAAAGAAAGCACTCAGAAGCAATTTGGAAGTGGTGCTGATGCATCTATTAAAGTATAAATATCAAGCCGAGAAACGCTCTGGTAGTTGGCGAGCAACAATTCGGGAGCATCGTAAACGCATCAGACAAGCCTTGGAAGAAAGTCCTAGCCTTAAGCCCTATTTAGATGAGGTTTTCGGGCAGTGTTATGAGGATGCTAAACTCTTAGCTGCCGATGAAACTGAATTGGCTCTAGCTATCTTCCCGGAACAATCTCCCTTTACACTAGAGCAAGTTCTCGAATCTGATTTTTTACCTGAGTGAAGAGCGCACCCCTTATGATGGGGTAAAATTATTTTTCTTGATACCGCATGACTCAACAAACTTCTAGAAAAGCGATCGTTGTTTTCGATATTGATGGCGTTGTCCGCGATGTTAGTGGTTCCTATCGCCGAGCGATCGCAGATACTGTAGAATACTTTACAAATACTGGATATCGTCCAACACCCGTAGATATTGACCAACTAAAATCGGAAGGTGTGTGGAATAACGATTGGGAAGCATCCCAGGAATTAATTTATCGCTACTTTGAAACCCAAGAACAGACCCGCGAGCAACTGCAACTAGATTACAATGCGATCGTTGCTTTTTTTCAATCGCGTTACCGAGGGACAGATCCCAACAATTTGACGGGGTATATTTGTCAAGAACCGTTATTATTACAACCTAGCTATTTAGAGGAACTTAGCCAAGCAGGGATTCCTTGGGGATTTTTTAGCGGGGCTACTCGTGTTTCGGCTAACTATGTCTTAGAAAAACGCCTGGGCTTGCAATCTCCAGTGTTGATTGCAATGGAAGATGCACCAGGTAAACCAGATCCCACTGGACTTTTTACCACAGTCCGTCAATTAGAAAATGGAATTGAGGAAAAATTAGCGATCGTCTATGTGGGAGATACAGTAGCAGATATGTATACTATCGAGAAGGCACGAAATCTAGATTCTAGTCGTACTTGGATTGGTGTAGGGGTTTTACCGCCCCATGTACAGGAAACAGCCGCGCGGGGTGATGCTTACGCTGAAACACTGCTAGCAGCTGGAGCCGCGATCGTTTTGCCTAATGTACAACAATTGACCCCAAAACAGATTGACAAATTAATTAGCTAATGTATAGGCTCTTTGTTTTCAGATAAGGGCGATCGCCATAACAGATTATGTGGGTGAAAATAAGCTAATTTAAATATAGATATTATTTCTCAATTAACCAACAGTGCTTACCCAAACAATAGCCAAAACCATTGTTTGCAGATAGAGACAATTATTCATCAATTGCTTCTACCTAAAGCTTTTAGTTTTCCATAAGTCCTAATTTAGAAAAGCATTCACACTTAAGCTGCAAAGCGCCAGTAATTATTAATTTCCCATGAACATTTTCAGTAACTTACTTTCTCAAGCAACTCAGCCTACACCTGCGAAAAAACAACGCCGAGGAATTGAAATTAAATCGCCGCGTGAAATTGAAATCATGCGACAATCAGCGAAAATTGTGGCAACTGTACTCAAAGAAATTTCCGAGTTAGTAAAGCCAGGAATGACCACGGCTGATTTAGATGCTTATGCAGAAAAACGCATCCGCGAAATGGGCGCAACACCGAGTTTTAAAGGATATCATGGTTTTCCAGGTTCTATTTGCTCCAGCATTAACAATGAAGTAGTACATGGTATTCCTAGTCCTAAGAAAGTAATTCGCGTGGGGGATGTATTAAAAGTAGATACAGGCGCTTATTATCAAGGCTTTCATGGTGATTCTTGCATTACAATTGCTGTGGGTGAAGTGACTCCACTAGCCGCAAAACTAATTCGTATAGCAGAAGAAGCTTTATATAAGGGCATTGAACAAGTTAAGGCTGGTGTATACCTACTGGACTTGGCTGGGCCAATTGAAGACCATGTGAAAGCTAACGGCTTTAGTATAGTTGAAGAGTTTACCGGACATGGTGTCGGTCGTAACTTGCATGAAGAACCTTCTGTATTCAACTTTCGTACCCGTGAACTGCCAAATGTTAAACTGCGTGCGGGGATGACTCTAGCAATTGAGCCAATTGTGAATGCAGGTTCTAGACATACACGGACATTATCCGATCGTTGGACAGCTGTGACTGTAGATAATGCTTTGTCGGCTCAGTTTGAGCATACAGTATTGGTGACTGAGACTGGTTATGAGATTTTAACTGACCGTTCTCAGGTTTAATCAGTAATTCAAATTTAGATGTGGTTGAGGGAGGTGAAACGCCAAAACAAGGCGATTTGCCTCTTCTTGTTCGAGTTTATGAATTAACGTTCCCTTTCATTAAACGGTGAATCAGACGGCAAGGCCAAAAGAAAGCTCCACAAATACTTACTGAGGCAATAGCAACGATAATTCGCCAACTAAAACTAGGGGAATTGCCAGACTCCAAGGGTTGAGCTTGTGTATTTTTAACTAGTTCTGGCGCAGAATGAGATAGCTGACTGGCTGTACTCACCCCTTCAATCGCCGCTCCAATTAGATAAGCTACCAGGGCAATTATTAGCCAGTGATTCATTATGTTGCACTATTTGAACTGTGAGCGTATTCTTGGCAGTAAACAATCATTTTGGTTTCTCGTCTCAATGATTGCCGCCTTGCCCTAATGATAATCTACCTTCAGCCGTATCGCGTATTAGAGGCAGTTTAGATTTTATATAAGTATTGAGGGTGCTATCTACTTGTGCGTCAAGTCCTTGCTTGGCTTTTAACTGCTGGAGAAGCAATTGTACTAAAGCCGCATCGTCAAACTGAAGCAGTGTGTTGACCTGGGTAGACTCGATTACAGCCCAGAGCTGTTGCATCATTTTCGCAGTGATCATGAGTCTGTAACCTCTTAAGCTTTTCTTTATATTTGCACGAATTTAGAATTTATGGTTGGTTTTGATCTGAATATTTGTAAAGATGTAACCTAAAAACCTCTGAGTCACCCCTATGGCTTATTCCGAGAATCTATGGCACAAGATGGTTGCTTAGCAGAAGGAGGATCGGGATAAATTGCTAAAGTGTGATAATCCGGACTATTTTGTTCATATATCACTCGAAAAGTATACAACTTGTTTTGACCTTGACCTTCCGTAACAACTGTTAAAAGTGTATTGCTTGTAGTAGGAAGTCCAGGAATGTTGAGTTTGGGAATTCGCCTAAGTTGAATTACATTCGCTGCTGAGTTTTTACAATCTCCAGTATTAGTGTTGGGTTTTGCACCAAATTGCATACATACTGGCCCATCAAAATCGATGGTTACTTGCGATGGATCGTTTAACCAAACTTTCTTAATTACTTCTCCAGATGGAATAAAACTTAAGTTTGTTCCTTGTTGATAGGAAACATTGAGTGTAGGTATTACTCCTCCTAAACCCTGTGCTTGGCAAGAAAACATGGAACGAAGAACCGCATTATTAGCTATTGCACGACCTACCAATAAGAACATACTAACCGAGAAAATTAAGGAAGCTATAGGTAGGAAATAAGAATTATCTGGATTATTTCCTGGTAACTTATTATTATTTTTCATGGTTGCAATTGGGAAGATTGGTAGATATAACGGGGGTAGAAGGCAAAAACTATTTAAGCTATTGAACTTTTAAATAGGCAATTTGAAAGAAGGCTCTTTGAGTTATATTTAGCTTGGTAAAAATCAAATATTAGTCCTATGTTACTCAATCACAAATCTCAAATAGGGATAAATCCTAACTCCTAAAATTGTGTTGCTTGATTAACATATATTTCAATATTTGTACCTGCTGGCAAAAACCAAACGTTAGTTTGTTGCGACATTTGGGCGATCGCCTGTTGATTGCGTTGGGCAATCTGAGGTACTACAGAGTTCAAACCACCTTCCAGGACTCCAGCCGCAAGATTGTCTTTGGTGTTGCTATTGCTAACAACTGTGCTACCACCATTGATGGTGACAACTTGTCCATCAGTACGATTTGCTAGCTCTGCGGCTTTACCAATACCTCCCAAAACGAATAGCCCTAAATCCATTGATGCTATAGACGAACTTTGGCTAGGAAATCTATTGGCGATTAAAGGTTTACCTTGGGTACCGCGAACAATAATTGTATTGTTGGGTAAGCTTCGTTCTGTAAGGTTACCCTGATTTTGGGAGATCAGTTTGACTACGTTCATCTGCACAAGACCTTGTTCGGAAATAGAACGAATTTCAGTCAGGAATTCAGTGTTTGCAGGGAGAGCGATCGCACCATCAGTAGATTTGAGCGGTTGTTTCAATCGGATTACAAATACGTTTTTATCTCCCTCTCCTTCGTTGTTGTTATTGTTATTGCCTCCTCTAGTTGTTTCTCCAAATATCGCTGTCGCTAACACAGCTTTAGCACTAGTTCCTACCGCTACAGATTTCTGTCCTTGTGGTTGTGCTTGCCCGATTACAGGAGTTCCCTGTTGTTGGGTTTGATCGGGATTGGGGTTTGGTGTAGCTTGAGGTGGCTGCATCTCGTTTGCAGGAGGTTGAGGTACAGCTGCGATGTTATTAGGTTGTTCGGTGACATTGACTTGACCATAGCTACCTAACTTTGCCAACCTTGCCCACTCATCAAGGGGGCTTGGTGGGGATGGTGGAGTGATGTTAACTACCGGTTGAGTGTTTGGCCTGAGAACTGGTAGTTGGGGTATTGGCAAAGGTTGAGTAGCAGGTACTCTGACGATACGCTCAACTGTAACTGGTTGAGGGACGTAAACTGTTGGTGCAGGTGTTGGGATCACTTGTGGTCTCCTTCTGGAAGAAACTGATGGTTCTACCAAGGCTACTGTAGTCGTTGATTTTGGAATTCTCAGCTGTTCTTGGGCGGCTTTGACTAACTCTGTTTGTTCAGTCAAGGCTAATTTAGTTTTGAGAGTATCGATTTCCCCTTCTAGCTGTTCAGAGGTTGATTGATTAGTTGGCTGCGATCGCACTTGTGGGGAAACAAGATTATTCTTGGGCTTTTGACTGCTGCTACCCATCAATTGTGACAAAAACACACCAGCCACCAAAACTACTGCTAATGTCACAGCGCCGACTAAACCCAACTTGGCAAAGGGGTTAGATGAGAGGGGTTGTTCTGTCTTAACTTCTTCCGGTTCAGACGACGGTTCTAATATTGCCGAGTCTTCTGATGCTTGGCGATGGCTAGAAGATTCTTCTTCAAAGCCAACCAACCTCGCCATCCGTGATTCCCAATCTAAAGATTCTACTTCTAGTTGGCGATCGTCGGGGGTGAGAGGAAATAGAGTTGGTGGAGGAGTTTCTGTCGGAATTGAATATTGAGTCATGGTAAAGCTTAGTTGGGATTTCCCGAACAATTTTTATCTTGGATTTCACAGACATTATAAATTTCTAGTCTGGCTTCACCAAGGCGGTAAACTGCCAGGTGCGATGGCAATGGTGCATTTGGCAGTGAAGTTGCTGGTTGATTTATTGCTCTAACTAAAATTTGTTTATTAAATGAAACCGATTTTCCCAATTTATCATAACTGCTAAAAATTAATTGGTTAGCAAGCATCTCCACTTTCCATTTGCCATCGCCTATTTTTGTTGGCTGAGAAATTTTTTGGATGACTAATACATTTTCACTTCCTCTATTAACATTTTCAAATTGGCTATCTGGATTTAAGTTAGTTAGTTGTGACTTCAGTTTTTGCTTAAAATTATCAGCTACTAGTTGAGAGCTAATTTCCCAGACTGTTGTGGGTGGCTGTTGCTGTGACCAAGTAAGCATTAAGCTCATACTTTCACCTACAAAGCGCCGAATGGTTTCTGGTTGTCGCTCTAAATTCTCTTGAGGGTCTGCTGTAATCACACGACCATCAACAAGTTGTACTAAACTCTGAGGTGTCAGTTGCCGGCCTAACTGTTGTAACATAGACCCATGAAATATTAGTAGAACTAAGGTAAATAGATGTAAACCAAATGTTCCTACTGCCAAGAGTGGCAAGGCGTTACTTTTCTTGTTTTCTGATTTAAATATTTGCATTAATAATTTTTTATTTTTATAGTAATTTCAGTATGAGTGTCAGAATTGAGCAGTCAGATTGTTTAGTAAATTAAAAAGCGATTATTTGACAAAGCTATCAGTTTTTCGTTGAGTTTGGCATTCTTTTAATTGAGCTTCATTTAAGTTGTTGTAGTTATCTATTAAACATAAGTTACGAATTTCATAAATTTCGAGTTTCTCAGATCGGATACTATAAATTGCTTTTTGCAGGTCGGTGCTAGTCTCAACTTCTGGATTAGCGAAATAATCTGTTGCACGCACCAGAAAATCTTTGTTAAAAGGAGTTATAACCTTTCTTCCATCCCCTCGATTTTGTTGAATTAAGTTTGCTACCATACCGACTCGCCATTTACCTGGTGCAATTTCTTTTGGTGGATAAACCCGCTTAATTACTAACTGCGATCTCATAGCTTGTCTGGGATTTTCTGCAAAAACTTCTGGCGGTGTAATTTCGGCAATTGTACTTAAGAAACCTTTGCGAAAATCTTCTGATAGGGCAAAACTAGCTATCCAACTGCTGGTAGTAATTTTTTGGCTACCGCCTTGAGGTGTTCTAATCAATATTCCTAAGTCAGATTTAGGACTTGCAACTTCTTCAATTTTTTGTGGCGGTAAAGTTCCAGACCAGTTAAACATTTCTATCATCGTTTTGCTGATGAATTGGCGAATTGCTTCTGGTTCTCTTTTTAAATCATCAATTTCAGCTACTTGTTTACCATCTATTAATTGCACAAAGTTGGGAGGTTTTCTGAGACTCAGTTGGCGAATAGTTATCCCTTGGAATAAAAATAAAAGTAACACTAATATATGCAAGCCGAAGGTAGCGATCGCGAAAATTGTTAAAACACTTGCTGTTCTTTGTCTTTTCTCTATTAAACGTACCATTCACTCACCTTTTTATCTAAAAAACTTCATTTATTATGTGTCATAATTTGCATATATTCAACACTCACTATATTCGCCAATCCTCAATCATTAATTTTAAATTTTTTATATTCTATCCCTGACTAAAGAAGCCGTATTGCTGATAGCACTGAAAACTGCAAACCCTCCAGCAGCAGCTACAACTAACGATAAAATTGGTGCTAAAACTCCTAGAAAAATCATGAACCACATTAAATCTGGATCGACATTAGGATTTTGACCTGGGCCATTGACAATCACTGCGGCAGTCAGAACGGCAATAATATTAAATGATATCTTGGCAATTCCAATAGATAAAAACCCGGTGAGCCATGCAAAAATGGGTTTACCAACTACAGGCAATAAAGATCCACCTAAAGCGATGGGACCTAAAGCTGCTATCAGTAACATTGTTGCTTCTATCAAATTTTGAAAGGCATATTGTAAGGAAACTAAAAAGTTTTTGATGCTCGTTTGGACTGTAGAACCTAACAAAGAATTAAATGAGGTTTCTGATACAATACCAGTGCCATATCTAATATTATCCACCTTAGTTTGTAGTCTAACTATCCAGTTTTTATTTCCGTATAAATTTCTGTATTGTTGCCAGAGAATATTGACTTTTTCGGTAGCTTTAGCAAAACATTGATTTTGTTGTTCGCCAGTAAGTGACTGACAAGGACGTAAGAAGGAACCTGCTACTTCTTCCGCAACACTCATGTTCAGTGCTTGCTGGTACATTTTATCGGCATCTGCTGTTAACAATACTTGCTGATTTGCAGTACCGATAAAATTTCTTAATCCCAGGGTCAGATTAGAAAGTATACTTCCATTCCCTGAATTATTTAAGAGTGTCACCACTACAAAAGGCCAAATTAAAGCCGATATTGGACGAGTATATTCGTAGGATAATAAGTCTTTGAGGAATTGTACCACAAAAAACAACAGGGTTCCGACTGCAAAGAAAATGCCAACATTTGTCAGCGCTCCATACAAGTTATTACTAGTATTATTTTGTAATAAATCTAGCCATTCCTTGTCCCAACCTTCGGCAATACTTTGGGAAGTTTCTGCACCATTATTAAGAATATTATCAATGCCTACTTCGGCAAAAATTAGTTGAATAGCAAGTTGCATTTTAAATTTATAGGTTGTTTTTTAGATTTATACTCTTTTTTTCGCAGGGTGATTGATGCTATCGCTAATACACCCTTACCAAATTACCGTGTATTGGATCACAACAATATGAGAATTTTTGGTTTTGCTGAAGTATTTCCAAATTTTACATTGGCGTCTACTCTTAGAGATAGTGAAGCAAAATTGCATGCAACTAAATTCATCCTGTTAATCAGCAACACCAAAGTTTGAATCGTAAAAGTCTACTTGTCAAATTTTCTACCAAATAAATCGATTTGAGAAGTAGCTCGCAAAAGTCGTGCTGCCTCGGTAGATGTTTCTACTCTGCGAGCGCGATTTGCCTCTTCTGCCTGTTGAGAAATATTTGCTAAATTTAAGTTAGAATATTGCAAAAACTCATTAGTTTGTACTGTCTGAGCAAATGTTTCGGCGACAATTTTTGCTTGCTCCTGTTGAATTTGAGTACTTTGTGATTGAGTCAGACCTAGCACTTCTGCTAATCCGGCAATACCACTAGTTACAAGAGCGGCATTACTAACAAGAGAATTTATCTTTGTTTGAATTTTACTGTCATCAGTAGCAATATTTTTTAAAGATTCTTCAGTATTTTGTAACTTCTCTTTTAAACGAATTTGTCCATTTTTACCCAGAATGCCTACCACTGCTCCACGGGTAATTACACGATTGAGTTCATTACTAAGTAAATTTCCCTGCACTGCTGCATTATTCTCAAAGCGGTTTGCTCTAGAGTCAAAATTATAAGAGAAGTTAATCAAGTTATCACGAACATTTTTACCCGCAGCAACGGGGTTAGGTATATTCAATACTCCATTTGCGTTATTGATAGCATCTCGACTCTGTGATTCTATAGGTTTTAAGTTGTCGCTCAAATTATTATATTGAAAGTAATCTTGCAAATCTGTGGAATATGATTGAAAATCAGTCCAAACCTGACCTAATTGTGCTGCTACAGGTAGGATTCCCATAAGTACCAAACTCAAAGTCAAAATGGCAGTTTTTTGCATATTTTTCTACCTCAAAAAAGTAGATTAATTTGTGTAATGAGTCAGGAATTTAGTGTGCTGAACGCTATGTGTGATTTATTTTTGAAACCCCGCTTCATTGTTTTCTTTCTTGATGTTAGTCTGCTGTTAGACAAGTAGAGAGAGGCTTTAATTTTTGCTCCCCAATGCTGTTAGCTTTGAGAGAAAGTTGCACGCAACGTTTGCTTAAGTTTTATGTAGGGACTTTTGTGGGGTGGATTCTTGTCCACCTTTGTTTACCGATGGGTAAGACGCCTACCCCACAATCAGTTTTTAGATTTTTTTTTATTTGCTAGTCCCTGATTAAGCTTTTAAATCAGTATTAACTGTTCACGGATACCCTCCCCAATTAACTACTACGTAGTGTAGCCACTAACTGACGCGCAAATGCAGAAATTGCTTCATATTTATCGCTGTGAAGTTGCATCATTTGGCTACGTGCAGTTTGTTCGTAAGGGTTATTAGCAACTGCTGCCAATTGTTCGTAACCTGGATAATAACGACAGAATGTATAAACACCGTTATCATCTAGTAGCCATTGGCTATAAATGCCTTCTTTGCGGGGAAAAAAGCTTTCTGAGGCATTACGAGCAATAATTTTGCGGGGATATTTTAAGATGTCTGCAAAACTATCCACTGCAACTGGTTGAATGCGTCCAATTAATCGTGTTGTTAAGTTTTGCAAAATTTTAGATGCAGCTTTAGATCTGGCGATGGTATCAGGATCTTGTGCTGATAAGATGACTCTGATACCGGCTTTGGCGCCATTGGCACAAATTCGACCAACTAAGTCAGAAATTTGCTCAAATTCAAATAAAATTGGGGCTTCGTCAATGAAGAATATAGAAGCTGGACTACTTAAGGCGCGTCGTAGTGCGGCTGAATAGGCACTTAAGGATAGTACGGCTGCATCTTCACTATCGGAGAGGTTTCTGAGAGCAAAAACCAAAAGTTGGGCATCAGTGGGAAAGCTGGATGGTGCAGAAATGGCTTGTCCAACGCGGCTAGAAAGCCAGAATCGCAAGCGCAACTGAATTTGACTGAGGCCGTCTTCGACTCTGCCACTGAGTGATTTCAACTCCAAATGTTCCGGGGAACAGAAAACCAGAAAATCTCTTAAGGTTGGGGTTTTTTGCCAAGCCAGAGAACCAAATCCCCCCGCCATCGCCTGTCGATATCGCTCTTGTATACCTTCATCAGCAAAGAAGACTTCTAAAGCTAGGTTGAGGAGCGATCGCACTGTTTGCGATAAAATTTGACTTTCGGTAGACGATCCTAAAACCATTGTCATTAAAGCTGATTCTAGGAAAGAGGTATAATCAACTAAGCGATCGCGTTGTTGTTCTGGATCTAGCGATCGTAAATCAGGCTGTTCAAATAAGTTATTCGATTGTTTGGAAATATCAAAATACGCCCCATTCCCCTCCATAAACTGGGTATAGTCGGTAAACGTAGATGTCCCATCGGGTTTAGGGAAATCTAGTGCCACTACCGGAATACCATGCGCCAAAGCCTGAGTTAAAATTCCTGATACCAATACCGATTTACCAGCACGAGTTGTCGCAAACAAAGCTAAATTTTTGTGTTGGTTAAACAAGTCTAAATGTACTGGTGTTCCGCCTTCTTCGGCAATCAATTCAAAGCCTTGTCTATCACCCCGTTTAGTTAAAACTAAAGGCATTAATCCAGGAACTTCACTGGTTAAATATAGTTGGCGACGATTAAAAGGTGTTGCTAACAAGCCTTCCCAAACTATTGGTAGAGTTTGTAGCCAAATTTTCCAGGCATACTCTGTTTCCCTAATTACCCTGGCTGGACGTTGAAAACAGTTTTCAATATATCTTGTGGCTTCATCTAATTTCTCGACAGTTGGACGATGTACCAAAATGACAACACTCGTATAAATCGGCACTGCACCTTCATATAATTGTTCTTGTGCTGCTACCGATTTCTTTAACTTTAATTGAGCATTGACATCAATAGTTTTACTTTTTTCTTGAGCCAAAATTGTCGTCATGTTTGACTGCTTCAGCACTCGTTGGAGAGTAGTTTTGACTACTGCTGGATTGGCGGCAGTCAATTCACAAAAAATCTCTGTATCTACTACTGCTTCTCTAGCTAACAATTCCCACAGGTAGCGCAGTTGAGCAGATTTATTTGGCCAACCTCCGGGTTTTTCCAGAAATGATAGTGCGCCAATATAACGATTGTTCACATTAACCCAACGGCGATCGGCACAAGGTACATTAGATTCCATCAACAAAGTTGTACCGTGGATATTCTCTATCAACAATTTACTACTAGCTAAGTCAGAATTAACTTCTTCGTGCAATCCATTTTCATCTAAAGTGATTAGCTGAGGAATCTCTATTGGCTGCGTATCATTAAACCTTTTCCAAATGTCCTCCCAGAGTTCATCAGCACTCAAAGCTTTGACATCTAAACCCATTTTGTTAGATAAAATTTGCTCCCAGCGCGAAAAACCCTGTTTGTAAGCATTGGTCATGACAGTTTCCAGGCGTTGGTTTTCTGCTTCTGAGAGTTCCCCTTTAAATTTCAACCACCATGATTCTGCTCTAACTAGAAGTTTTTCGATCCAATCATCAGCATTTTTGGAATTTCCTTCCACTGTGTAGGTAACATAAATCCGCAAAAATTTGGGCTTCCGAATCCCAGTACTAGTAAGCTCTTTAATTCTGGCTCTTTCTGCCATCAACAAATATTTAATATCTCGTGATGGCGCATTTCTAATGAGTGATGCTAATTCTTTTTGCCGTTCTTTGTCTGTACTAAAAGATCCTAAATGCAGTGTCATTCTTTCACCGCTAGGAATGTCTTTTAATCCGGCTTCAATATTATTAAAAAGCGTATCGATTTGTTCCGCTCTTAAAGTGGTATGAATTCCCTTACAGTCAAAACCAAAAACAAAGCAGAAGCGATCCTTTTGGATGCCTTTTGTCAACAGATAAGCGCCAATATCACGTCCATTCATGGAGACGCGCAACATTGTCGCCAGATGTAAGGCATCTTCAAATGGTGTTAATCTAGTTTCATTTCCGGCGACGCCGACGCTTTGTTTTCCGATTTTTTGCTTCATGGTTAACTTCTAATAAGCTTTGATAACGAGCAAAGCCTCTTGTCCAAGCGGGAACGCCAATAAACTTGCTTAAAAAGCTCCAACTTCTACCACCAGTTAATATCCACCAAGTTCCGATTCCCCAACCAGTCATTAGTACTATCCATAACCATTTTTGAAACTCTTCTTGGAAAAGACCACCAAAAATGCCATTGATAATCAGGTAGGAGGATAAAGCAATTACCGTCCAAGGAAGAATTTGATCGGCCGGAATTGGTCCTAATGAAGGTTGACTTCCCAGAACTTGATTAACTGGACGAAATTCTTGTTCCCGCTCTTCAGACATTGGAAATATCTTAATTATTTACTGCTATCGCCAATTACAAAGCGTGTGAGTACATCAGCAATGGTAACAGCTACAACGACTAATAGGGGAGTTCTGGCAATGCTTTGCCAATCTTCATCTTTACGCACGGCGTTAATCACGCCAACCAGCGAAATTGCAATATATAGCAAGAAAAGCGCCCGTAATATATTAAATATCAAACTTACTGCGGCATTTCCACCATCATTATTTCCTGTTGAACCATCATTATTTGCTAAAGTTTTTTTGAAAAACTTTTCAGCTTCCCCGAAAAACTGTGCTTGTGCAGGGCTTGCAAAGTAGTCTAACCAAAATAAACTCAGGACGATCGCTGTTGCTAAGATTTGTAATAATATTAGCGATCGCCTTGGTAAATTCACCTGCTGCCCAATTTTATGTGTGATGACTGCAATTAAACTACCAACTAGTAAACAAAATAGCAGTATAGGACTTTTTAGGCTGATAACGCTTATAAATACAGCACAAGCAATCAAAAAAGGTACAGATTCAACCAGAATAACCAGACCGGATTCCAGTGCCAGTCTAAACTTATGAGATCCTTTGGCTGCACTACCAGTTAAAGCTTTGAAAAAGTTTCTCTCATGAGAACTTTGTCTAAACATTTGCTAATTTCCCTCTGGTGTACTATGAGTATTGGTTGTTTAAAATTTTACAGTTATAATTTTACATGATTTAATATTTATTTTTCATCGAATTATAAAGTTCTGTAAATTTTTAATTATACATAAGTTCGATCAATTTAAGTTAACACAATATTAATGTTTCTTTAAGCACTTGCTCATACATTGCATTTCGCAAAGCTTTTGGGAATTAGACATAGGAGTGAAAAAGAATGTAGAGACCTAGCACTGGTAGGTTTCTAGATAACGCATATTTAATTTCTGGAGATGTCTATTGTATCAACGTGAGTTTAATAGCTAGAATTTGACCTCTGTCTTGAATTACCTTTGATACGTCTGCCAAATCATGACGCTTGATGAATCGCTAACATTGTGTGCGATCGGTTTCAGGGGTGACATTTCTAATGTTGCTAACGCTAGATGCTCGTTTGCCTTTGGCATCTCCGTTTGGGAAAGCAGCGCTCTTTCATCCGATAAGTTAGGGATTTTGTCAACAGTATGAGCAAACTCATGTTCAGTTAATCACTCTGCGGTCTTAATGAAGAAATAGGGTGGGTTTCATCCTTTGATTTATAGCGCTTCCTAAGGAACTGAGTTAGAGCTTAACCTCAGTTGCTTGGGAAACGTTATCTATAATGATTCATTTGTCAAGCATAGAAGTGAAATTTAAATATCCATTTAACCATCTAATCAAAGGCTTTAGTAACCAAAAATATGGTATGGACAAAAATGGCGATATTTTACTCTGACGAGATTAATAAATACCACTACAAAACCATTTTTAAAAGTACTCTAAATACCCAAAATATGGTTAAAATTTTTAATCTATTGATAATGTAATCATTACCTTTACCTTCTACTGTTTGAATCTGTAGCAAGATATTTTATTTGCCCTACATTACTCATGCTTTAGTGTAACTTTCGAGTTATTAATTATCCTTAATAACGCCATTTTCTTGTGCTTATAAAAGGTCATTGATAAGTCGTCAGTTTCACA
The DNA here is from genome assembly GCF_043099735.1 of Nostoc sp. C117. NCBI lineage: Bacteria > Bacillati > Cyanobacteriota > Cyanophyceae > Nostocales > Nostocaceae > Nostoc > Nostoc sp. C117. Next base: position 5,347,460 of record NZ_CP170991.1, on the reverse strand, counting down.
ACTGATTTTGATTGTTCTGGGTGTTGAAACCTAAATTAATTTCCAGGAGCTTGACATGGTTTTATATCGCACATCAAATAAATTGACAAGTTCAGTTTCTGTACTTGCCATCACAATTGCTTTAGTAGCAGGTCAATCTGCTACTCAGAAATCTCTAGCTCAGTTCGCCACCAGTCCTGCTATTGCACCAGCAGTCTCTGTAAATGGTGCAGGTGCAAGCACTTTAAATACTTTGTTTGTTGGTACAGGAGAGACGAATCCATGTCCTTTTGGCTCAAAAGGCTCATGGTTAAACGTTTACGGTGTTGGTAACCCTCCATCCCTCAATAACGATTTAGCTGCAATCACCAACAATTGCCCAGTTGGAACCTATGGTCCAGCAACTACGAGTTCCACATTTAGATATGCTCCAGTTGGTAGTGGCGCAGGTGTAACAGCTTTTTTCACTCAAACCCCACCATCAGTACCCGCTGGTACACCAGCTCTTAATAATCTTACCATTTTACCCCCAGTCTCTTTTGCAGGTACTGACGACCCCTTAGCAGGAACAGACATAGAACGAATAGCTACTGGCACCCCCAATAGCGGAAAAGCCATTCAAGTACCTGTAATAGGTGTTGGAATCGCATTAGCTTTCAACCGTACTGGTCTTAATGTACCAGCAACAGGACTTAAGTTTTCCAGACCTACTTACTGTGCTATTTTGAACGGCACGCTGACAAATTGGAACGATGCCAGAATTAGAACAGATAACGGTGGCGCAGTAATTTCAGCCAATTTACCCCTCAAATTTGTACGTCGTAGTGACAATAGTGGTAGCACTTTTGTTTTAAGTACTCATCTCAATACTGCATGTAAAACTACTGGGACTCCAGGGCTTCCAACCGCTGCAGTATGGAATAGAGGAGTGGGTTCCATAAGTACTTCAGGCACTGTACCCCCAACACCACCAGCCAATACAGTTGTTTGGCCAACCACTTTCCTCTCAGCCTCAGGAGGTGGAGGTGTAGCTACTACGATCTCAACGACTTCTGGTGCAATTGGTTATGTAGATAGTGCTACACGCTTGGCTAGAAGTCTACCTGCTGCATTCTTAAAAAACAAATCAGGTGCTTACGTTGGTTTAACATCAGGAACTAACACTCCAGTAGTAACTGGAATTCAAGCCGCTTTAAGTGCTGGAACCATCGTAAAATATGGTACTGCTCCCAATAACAGACTGATTAGAATTGATGGTTTGGCCGATCCAACCGCCGCAGCTGCTTACCCGATTTCCACAGCAAGTTATTTGTTATTTTATGACGTATATGGAGGTACTAACGGTACTGCCATATCAACTAATATTAGAGGCTTCATCAACTGGGCTTTAGGAGCTACACCTACCACTAACCCCACTGCGGACGCCATAGCTACAGTTCGTGGATATGCTCCTCTTCCCACTACCATTAAAACTGTGTCGACAACTGTTGTGAATACTTGCGTAAATACTACTTCTGGTTCTTCTCCTTGCACTCCTTAGGTTTATAAATCGACCTACCAAGCTATTGGAGAATTCAGTTGTTAATTCTCTTGGCATATATTAACGATCGCTAGGACGTTGCTGAATTTAATTAGGATTTACACATTGAAACCTCAAAGCCTGATATTCCTTAAAAATGGAAACTCTAAAACTCCCCTCTTTTTAAGCGAGTTGGCAAATAAATATGAAATTTCAACCTTCAATGCTGGAAACCTTTGTTTTTGTACCTTTGTGCAAAACCAAATTCATACTCTTAATCAGTAACGTCCTATTTCTGGGTTTGCTAAAAGTCTTGATAAGGATATGAAAATTATGCCTTAGGATTATATTTACAATCCTGAGGTTTTATTTACTTGGCAATACTAATTCTGGGTTTGTTTAGGAAAGAAAATCAGCATTTTAGGGCTTATATAATCTAAAAGTTAATTATTTAGGCATTGACAAAATAAGTCTTTTTAGACTTTTGGTAATTATTGTTTGGCAGGGGAAATTAATGAATTTCTCATACCACACATTTCCTATATAAAGATAGTATTTTTGTTGAAAAAGTACAAAGAAAAGGCTATTTAAGCACCCATATAATCAAAACATGAGATATGCAAAAATAATTTTCTTAACCCAAATTTTAACTAATCCTAATGTTATTTGTTTAAAAGTTTTACATCTACAATTCCTAACAACTAACATACGAAAATATCATGGCTGATCCATTATTCAACCTGTCGTCCTTGGACGGTGGCAACGGCTTTGCCATCAACGGCATTAATGCCAATGACTCCTCAGGGACATCAGTCAGTAATGCCGGAGACATTAACAATGATGGCATTGAGGACTTAATTATTGGCGCACCAATTGCCGGACAGAGCTACGTAGTATTTGGCAGCAGCAATGGTTTTGATGCCAACCTCAACCTCTCATCCTTGAATGGCAGCAATGGTTTTACTATTAACGGCAATGCCAGTAACTTCTCAGGTGGCTCAGTCAGTAATGCCGGAGACATTAACAATGATGGTATTGACGATCTAATTATTGGCGCACCAGGTGCGGCTTCGGGTGCAGGGCAGAGTTACGTAGTATTTGGCAGCAGCAATGGTTTTAATGCCAACCTCGACCTCTCGTCCTTGAATGGTAGCAATGGCTTTGCCATTAACGGTATTAATGGTGTTAACTCAGATGGCAACTCCGACTCCTCCGGCAAGTCAGTCAGTAGTGCTGGAGACATTAACAATGATGGTATCTCAGACCTAATTATTGGCGCACCGAGTGCGGCTTTGGGTGCAGGGCAGAGCTACGTAGTATTTGGTAGCAGCAATGGTTTTAATGCTAACCTCGATCTCTCGTCCTTGAATGGTAGCAATGGCTTTGCTATTAACGGTAATGCCAGTGATTTCTCCGGCTACTCAGTTAGCAATGCCGGAGACGTTAACAATGATGGTATCTCAGACCTAATTATTGGGGCAGAGGGTACAGGAAAGAGCTACATAGTATTTGGTAGCACTAACGGCTTTAATGCCAACTTCGACCTCTCGTCCTTGGATGGCAGCAACGGCTTTGTCATCAATGGTAATGCGAGTGATTTCTCCGGCGCCTCAGTTAGCAATGCTGGAGACGTTAACAATGATGGTATCTCAGACCTAATTATTGGCGCATACAATGCTGCTTCGGGTGCTGGACAGAGCTACGTGGTGTTTGGCAGTAGTAGCTTTAGTGCCACCCTCAATCTTTCAGATCTCAACGGTAGCAACGGCTTTGCCATCAACGGCATTAATGGTACTGACTCCTCTGGTTATTCAGTCAGCGCTGCTGGAGATGTCAACGACGACGGCATTGCTGACCTAATTATTGGTGCGCCTTTTGCCTTATCTAATGCCGGGCAGAGCTACGTAGTGTTTGGCAGCACCAGTGGTTTTAATGCTAGCCTTGACCTCTCCAACCTTGACCCCAACCAGGGCTTTGCTATCAATGGTATTAATGGCAATGACTTATCGGCTACGTCAGTTAGCGCTGCTGGGGATATCAATGGCGATGGTGCGGATGACTTGCTGGTTGGCGCACCTAGTGCTGTGTCTGGGGCTGGGCAAACCTATGTCATCTTTGGTACTCCACAAACTCCACAACCAGAACCACAACGTATATTCAACCTGTCGTCCTTGGACGGTGGCAACGGCTTTGCCATCAACGGCATTAATGCCAATGACTCCTCAGGGACATCAGTCAGTAATGCCGGAGACATTAACAATGATGGCATTGAGGACTTAATTATTGGCGCACCAATTGCCGGACAGAGCTACGTAGTATTTGGCAGCAGCAATGGTTTTGATGCCAACCTCAACCTCTCATCCTTGAATGGCAGCAATGGTTTTACTATTAACGGCAATGCCAGTAACTTCTCAGGTGGCTCAGTCAGTAATGCCGGAGACATTAACAATGATGGTATTGACGATCTAATTATTGGCGCACCAGGTGCGGCTTCGGGTGCAGGGCAGAGTTACGTAGTATTTGGCAGCAGCAATGGTTTTAATGCCAACCTCGACCTCTCGTCCTTGAATGGTAGCAATGGCTTTGCCATTAACGGTATTAATGGTGTTAACTCAGATGGCAACTCCGACTCCTCCGGCAAGTCAGTCAGTAGTGCTGGAGACATTAACAATGATGGTATCTCAGACCTAATTATTGGCGCACCGAGTGCGGCTTTGGGTGCAGGGCAGAGCTACGTAGTATTTGGTAGCAGCAATGGTTTTAATGCCAACCTCGACCTCTCGTCCTTGAATGGTAGCAATGGCTTTGCTATTAACGGTAATGCCAGTGATTTCTCCGGCTACTCAGTTAGCAATGCCGGAGACGTTAACAATGATGGTATCTCAGACCTAATTATTGGGGCAGAGGGTACAGGAAAGAGCTACATAGTATTTGGTAGCACTAACGGCTTTAATGCCAACTTCGACCTCTCGTCCTTGGATGGCAGCAACGGCTTTGTCATCAATGGTAATGCGAGTGATTTCTCCGGCGCCTCAGTTAGCAATGCTGGAGACGTTAACAATGATGGTATCTCAGACCTAATTATTGGCGCATACAATGCTGCTTCGGGTGCTGGACAGAGCTACGTGGTGTTTGGCAGTAGTAGCTTTAGTGCCACCCTCAATCTTTCAGATCTCAACGGTAGCAACGGCTTTGCCATCAACGGCATTAATGGTACTGACTCCTCTGGTTATTCAGTCAGCGCTGCTGGAGATGTCAACGACGACGGCATTGCTGACCTAATTATTGGTGCGCCTTTTGCCTTATCTAATGCCGGGCAGAGCTACGTAGTGTTTGGCAGCACCAGTGGTTTTAATGCTAGCCTTGACCTCTCCAACCTTGACCCCAACCAGGGCTTTGCTATCAATGGTATTAATGGCAATGACTTATTGGCTACGTCAGTTAGCGCTGCTGGGGATATCAATGGCGATGGTGCGGATGACTTGCTGGTTGGCGCACCTAGTGCTGTGTCTGGGGCTGGGCAAACCTATGTCATCTTTGGTACTCCAGAAACTCCACAACCTCCAGAAACTCCACAACCTCCAGAAACTCCACAACCTCCAGAAACTCCACAACCTCCAGAAACTCCACAATCTCTAGAACTGACAAACAGTGGTAATGATGTCTTTAATATCAAAGGTGACAATGATACCGTAACACTCAAGGTCTCTATCACAGGCAACAATTCTGCGTTGGTGAATGAATTGGGTGTATATAGTGTTGATGATGCTACAGGCAAAATTGACGGTATTGCTCCGGGGGAAGCAGGTTATGCCCGCAAAGCTTTAGAACGAGGACAGGTAATTCTCTCAGCTATTGCCAATGCACCTAATGGGTTCAGCAACAGTGCTTTAAATGGTTCATTAGAGTTTTCATCTGATACTAACCTGAGATTTTATTTAGTCAAAAACAGTACAACGGAAAATGTGCTAAGCAATGTCACACCAATCACTGATGTATTGTTTTCCGATCCGTCAAACCAGAAGATTACGAGTTTAAATAACAATGGATTTTCCTTGGCTTGGAAGGATGGTTCAGGTAATAGCACTAATGATTTCCAGAATCTCGTAGTAAAAATTCAGTCTACAAACGATCCATTACCTTTGGGTACAAATCTACAAGGTAAGCCACAAGGAGAATTGATTGATTTACGGGATGTTCAACAACGGGTGAGAGCTGATTTTGTTGTCAACCGAGAAGCTGCATTCAACAATTTCGTCGGATTCTATAAAGTAGCTGATGAAAATGGTGGTATTGATACCAACGGGGATGGTAAGGCAGATATTCTGGTTGGGCAAGCTGGTTATACCCAAGCGGCAGTGCGTCAGCGCGTTGCAGGGATTGACTTGTCAGTGAACAACCAAGGTACGGCAACTTTTACTGGCACTTTCGAGCCAGGCTCTATCTTTGCGCCATTCATTATTATTGATGGCAAGCCAGATACCATTTTAGATAGCAATCCTAATAACGATCCAGCAGTTTACTTCCCATACTTGGGTGCTAACACTGACAAAGTAGATCATATTCGTCTATTAGGGAATAATACCTTTGGCTTTGAAGATTTAGCAGGTGGGGGTGACAAGGATTTTAATGATGTTGTGATCCGAGCTAATTTGAGTATTGTCTAGGTACGGATTCAGAATTCAGAAGGCTTGGATAACTTGTTCTGTATACAATTTGCATTATGAGGGTGAGCAAGATGCTCGCCCCACAATATAAATATATATTGAAAAAATATTAGTGCAAATTAAAGGTGCAACACCTTATCCAAGCTTAATAATCAATTAGAAAATCAACAGACCATAGCAGACTTGATTTTCCCAGAATTCTAGATTATGACCGAAGAGAATTTGAGCTATTGGTAAACAATGCCCACCCTGGTTTATGAGATGATGCGATCGCCATCTGTATTGATGCATTAACTATAACTAACCTCAGTAACAATTAAAACTAGTTAAGAGGCATACTTAGTTAACTAAAAGTCATCATCGAATATAATCTTATTGTCCTTGGTGACCGAATATCTCTCTGTGAGAAGGGTTGTAAAATGTTCAACCGCCAACTATGCTATCATTGAAATATGTCGAGAAATATTTTCGGTCATCTTACTGACTAGATAGACACCTCTCCGAATCTAAATCTCTACACCCTTTGATTCTGGAGCTATTTTATGTCAGTAATTGACCTGGAAAATTTACTTTCGAGCATTCCGAAAATTAAAATTTTTAGCTAACTGAACTGTACTGGAATACTTCTTAAAAACGGATACATCTTAGCTGTATGTAAAAAAAATTCCAGACTTGAGGGTAAATAGTGTCAACAACGTAGATAGACATACGGATAAGATTTGAACTTATGCCAACAGATATAATTACCCGTCCTGAGTCACTTTCAGAAGATTGCTTTTTTACTTATGCCCTTGGGACTGATTTGCATGATACTAATTGCACAGCCCAATATTTACGCAGAATTAGGAAAGAAGATAAACCTTATATCGACATAGCTGTTTCTCCTAGACCTGGCTATCGATTTGAGGTTTGTCTTATCCCTGTTGAAGGGTTCGCTAAGGAAACAATATTGACAAAAGACGGATTTGCCAAAGCTTTAGGAGTTATTTGTGCTGTAGCTAACAAAGCTAGAAAGCGATTTCCTTCAGGAAATGGACAAGATATTGTCAGGTGTCAATTTAGTAACTTAGCTGATGCAGTAGCTGTAGCTAACAGATTGTCTGCCTTACCCTCAAACATGTATGAAACTGTCGTCAAAGTGGCAAATTAGCCTAAGTAAAAACTTAATTGTTCATATTTAATCCGATGATTCAAGGCTTGTGATTCAAGACTTTTAACCGGAATTGGACAATTTTCCTGTTTGTGCTAGTGATTCGTAATTCAAAGTGAGTTTTTTTATGCCTACAAGTCCTTTACATGAAGAACCTCGTAACCAACGAGCGCCCGTAATTCGTACAAGTAATGAATTTATTCTTTTGGAATGGTTAAAGTCAACTGGTCGTCTCATAGAGCGCGAACATCAAGAATCTGAGTATTTAAATGAAGTAGAAGAAATTTCTGAAATGATAGATCTTGATGATATTCCTTACGATCATGATGATGACGATGCGGAGATGGATTTAGAAGCCTAGTACTGCAAGGCGTAATTCGTAATTATGATTGCGTAAGGGTTCTAAACATTTCAAATGGGTGGTTTATTTACGCCGTGCAGGACTAGTAGCAGTTTCGGTAATTTGTAATTCTTAATTACCATACCGGAAATAAATAGAGATAATTTATCGGGTAGCACTGCTTTGCTACCCTATTTCAATAATAGATAAAATAACTGTCCGTTACTAACTGTGATCCCGGCGCGATCGCCAGCAATTTTACCGGTACCTAAAAAATAATCTACTCTACCTGCGCCTTTAATTGCGCCTCCGGTATCTTGGTCAAGAACATAGCGGCTAACAATGCGCTCAGCCATTTTTCCGGTAGGATTAACAAAGGGAATAGAAGCACGAATCAACGCTAAAGCACCAGGTGGCATGAGAGACTTATCGGTAGCAATAGAACGCTCTGCTGTTAGTGGTACGTTGATAGAACCTTGAGCTGGTTCACCGTGGTTTTCTTGAAAAAAAACAAAGCTGCGATCGCGGGGAATATAAGTATTTAATTCTTGGGGATGTTTTTGAAAAAATTCGAGAATAATTGGCATAGTTATGCCTTTTAGCGGTAATTTTCCATCATCCACTAATTCTCTGCCAATACTTTTGTAATTATAAGCAGTATTCCCTGCATAACCTATGGTTGTTTGAGTACCATCAGTTAATTGCAACCTAGCTGAACCTTCAATTTGAACTAAATATGGTTCCAGGCGATCGCGCAACCAAAACAATTCTAATCCTCGCAATTTACCTTTTGCACCTTGTAAACCATCTGCTCCTTCTAACTCTAGGCGTGTAGGATGAGGTTTAGACCAAGAGTCGAAGTCAGGAGGTAATCGATAAACAGGATAGCGATATTCTAATGTGGGGACGCGACTGGCTGCGTAAAGCGGTTCATAATAAGCGGTAAATAAAACATTACCTTTGTTATCTTTACCAACTGATTGATAATAAATAAATTCCCGTTCTATGGCTGTATGCAATTCTCTTGCAGAATTAGTTTTTAAGAGAATTTCTCGGAATCTTTGCAAACTTTTGATTACGCGATCGCGGTTAATTCCAGCTACCGGATAGTTTTGATAAGCAGCCACAGCATTAGCTGTTTGTAGATATTGTAAACTGCGAGCGATCGCTGTCAATAACTCCTGCTTATCTGGAACTTCATTTGGGAATTTTTCATTTTGAATTTTGAATTGTTTATCTGCTATTTCTCCATAGAGAGCTTCATCCAGACAAGACGCATCACTTTGACAACAAGTAACGGGTGTTCTCTGCAACAATACTGCTTTTTGCTTTTCAGCTGTCAAAGACACTGGTATATCCCACTTTTTTACCCGACATTCTGGCGGACTGAGTTCACGATGCGCCAAAGGTTTTATCTTCAAGCAAGAAATTGACAGAACCACAAGTAGGCTGATAGGAATAAATTTGCTCAATTTTCCTACAGAACGTTGTGCGATCGGTAACGAGGCAAATATCTTTTTCATGAAAATGCAAATCTTATTGAGCGATAAATTGCTCATGTGCAATGCTTCATACCCATTACCTATTCATTCATATTACGGTAAGTCGCAACTGCTGAAGGTGATATGCGATTCAAATAGCGGAAGATCCAGTATTTGAAAATGGTATCTAAAATCACTGGAAATGTCGCAATAAATAAGAAAATAAAATCTCGATTTGCTGGTAATCCCCAATGGCGTGATATACCTTCTAGGAGTACTTCCCAGCCATGAGGAGAGTGAAATCCAACAAATATATCGGTAAACAAAATGATAATAAATGCCTTGGCACTATCACTAAGTCCATAGACAATATGATCGAAGAAATCTTTAATTACAGCAATAGAAGACTTGCTGACGACCATCAGCCAGATAAAAGCAGCCACCGAGAAAACATCTGCAAAAACATTTTGAATTGCATTAGAGCTTTCACTCCGAAATTCTTCAGCAACCTCCATCGCCTTATTTTTCAGTTCTGTTTCCATCACTTCCGGCGACAGTGGAGGGGCATTTGTAATTAGATTTTCAAACTTCATTCTTTCTTCAAATCTTTGTACTTCTTCTAGCGCCTCCTCTTCCATTTCTGAGTTGATAAATATTTGCACCTGCTCGGTGTTTCTAAAACGTTCAAGAAATGGTCCGACGATGAAAGATTTTGCTATTTGATGCGTCAAAAGTGGTACTATAATTAAAAGTAAAATAAATCTAATTGATATTATTGTTCTTCTTTGAGCTTGACGAAAAGTCTGAATGACTTCTTCTTCCGAATTAGGGTCTAATTCAACTTGCAAACGACTAATTGTACTTAAAATAGAGCGGGGTAAAACACCTGTTGTATCGGTTTTACCCTTTGGTTTTTTATCCGATTTTATCTCTAAATCTTTAGTCGGTATTTTGGGAGGTAACGTTGGAGTAATTGCTGAATCAACGGGTGCGTTTGGAGCTTTGACTACTATAGCTTTAGAAGTTATTTGTTCAGGAAGTACTGTGTATTTAGATATAACTCGATCGATAAAGTTGAGCCTTTCTAAAACGAAGGAAGCACTTAGGTATTCTATACCTGTTTTCTGAGCAGCTTCTTGATTTTCTTCATTGAGAAACCAACGACTTGCTTTAAACTCTGTAAGCCGCATCTTGACAAGTTTTAATAGCTTGTTTAAGTCGGATTCAAAATAATCCATCACACTATTACTATACTTAGCTGACCGAGTGTCTATTTTATTACCATTAAAATGCTTGTCTTCTATTTCCTGAATCTTTAATGCTGCTTCGTAAGCCTCATGTAAAGAACGTTCAGGAGTCTGTAAGTACCATCGATAAGCAGCAAGTAAGAAAGAATAGATTTTTTGGCTAAGAATAGAGTTTTTCATTGGAGACAATGGTTCAGCATTATTTGGTGATTATTAACCTTAAGTTAACGCACGAGGTATACTAGCAAATCTACAAGGAGAAAGTTTGTGGTTTCTCATTCGGTTTGGATTGTTGGCATTAGTCGCAGTGGTAAGACAGCTCGCTTAGTAGAGCAATTTTGTAGTTGGGTAGAACCGAAAAAAACCTATACTGAATCATTTTATACTAAAAAACAAGGGCGTGAAAAAAGTGATAATGTCCCCAAATTTTTAGAACTTAAGCCAACAGAACCAGGAGTTTTAGTCTTAGCTGCCAATGACGATAATCGTCGAGAGTTAGGTGATAAAATTGTTACATCTACCTTAGGAAAATATCCGGTTCGTGCCAAGACGCCGCTAGGTTTTTTTCAGGATGAAGTTATTTTATTCTGGCCATTGCTAATTAATTCGTTAAATCTAAAGGCACAGTTTCCAGTACGATTGCGGCCAGAAACCGAGCAAGAGTTAGCAACAAAACTTTGGCGTCCCCAATTAGACGAAGAAACTTTACGTCTTGCGGGAGTGAATGAATCTCGTTTAGTGAGACGCATCCTAGATTTATTACAATTAGCAGCTTATAGTGGTACACCTTGCGAAGATATTGCCCAGATTTTAGCTAGGGGTTTGGGGGAGAATACCACAAATTTAGAGCCAGAATTTCTGGCGTCTTTGCTCCTAGATTGGCGTAATTGGTGTCTAGAGACAGGATTACTGACTTATGGGATTATTACTGAACTTTATAGTCAGCATTTGTTAAGCGATCGCAATTACCAAAAGCATTTAACTAAACGCTATCAAGCAGTACTCGCAGATGATGTGGATGATTATCCCGCCATAGCCCGTCTGTTGTTTGAGTTGCTGTTAGATCGAGGCGCTGTAGGGGCATTTACCTACAATCCCGATGGTGCAGTGCGATTGGGATTGGGAGCAGATCCAAAGTACCTAGAAGGGCTAGCAGAACGTTGTCGGATAGAAACCTTGACTGAGCCGCCTCCACAATCCCTTAAAGAACAACTCGCTAGACAAATGGTGGAATTAGTCACAGAATCGATAATGCCGTTGAGTTTACCAGAAATTGTACACTCAATTCAAACTACCTCCCGCGCCCAACTCTTGCGGCAAACAGCCGAGGTAATTGCCAATGCGATCCAATCACAGCAAGTAGAAGCAGAAGAAGTGGCGATTATTGCACCTGGTTTAGATGCGATCGCTCGTTATACCCTAGTAGAAATCCTCGTCAAGCAAAACATCCAAGTAGAATCACTTAACGACCAACGTCCTTTAATTAGTTCGCCAGTGATTCGGGCATTGCTCACCATGTTGGCACTAGTTTATCCTGGCTTGGGACGCCTAGTAGATCGGGATGCCGTGGCAGAAATGCTGGTTGTTTTGAGCAGAAAACAGCAACTATCAGAAAACTCTACAGACGCGATGAATCGTGTATCTAATACAGACGCGATGAATCGCCTCTCTACAAATATTGATCCGGTACGCGCTGGTTTGATCGCAGATTACTGTTTTGTACCCCATCCCGATCGCCCCAACTTGCTCCCAGTGTCAGCCTTCGAACGTTGGGATAGAATCGGTTATGCAGCTACCAAAGCCTATGGTGAAATATTAGAGTGGTTAGAACAACAGCGATCGCAACAAGAACTGCGTTTAATTCCTAGTCCCATTTCTCTTTTAGATCGAGCAATTCAGCGTTTTTTATGGAATGGTAGTAATCTTCCCTATGAACAACTAGCAGCATTGCGCGAATTATTAGAAACCGCTCAACACTATTGGGAAATTGATACAAGATTACGGCAAATTGCTTCAGTTGAGACAACGCCTCACACAACTATTATTGAATTTATTCAATTACTGCGACGTGGTACGATTACTGCCAATCCTTACCCAATCCGTCCCATCGGTGGAGCGAGAAAGGCTGTCACACTAGCAACTATATTTCAATATCGATCTAGTAGGCGATCGCATCGTTGGCATTTTTGGCTAGATGCTGGTTCACCTCTATGGTCTAAAGGTGGTGCGGCCACATTATTTGGTGCGCCGTTTTTCCTGCGAGACAGGTTAGGCGAACCTTGGACAGCAGAAGACGAGAAATTAGCAGAAGAACAACGACTGCGAAGAATTTTGGCAGATTTACTCTCTCGTGTATCCGAAAGAGTTTATTTGTGTCACAGTGATTTAGCCGTAAATGGACAAGAGCAACTAGGACCACTCTTACCTTTAGTGAATGCCTGTGTAAATGTTATTTCTGAGGCTACTGTTAATTAATTAAATAGCCAATTTCTCTACCCAAAAATCTGCAATTACAGCCTCTATTATGACTTAGTTAATATCAAGGAGAATTAACCCGGCTCGCCAAAGGTACGTTTTGTCTCCCATCCTCTTAGTAATTAGGGTTTACACAAAAGTCATCAATAAATAGTTGACAAGTAAATTTCCTGTAGAGACGGCGATTTATCGCGTCTCTCTAACATGGTAGTCTTTAAAGGGTTTTCTAGGTTATCCCAAGTTATTTATACACCGTAGGGTTTAATCAGTAATCAAGAGAACATGATATAAATATTATTTAATGATAAATTTAACTAACAAAAATATTTGTTTATATCGAGTAGTAATTATCTCTTTTCTCAGATTTACTTTTGGGCTTAATCTTGGCAAATTTAGCGACTGTGGTTGACTTGGGACAGGATAACTAGCAGGTAATTTGCTACGCCATAGCAGCAAAGGAATACAGAAAAGTCCCAAAATAATTACGACTACAGTCATAATCCAAACAATTAATCTATTTGGTTGATAATCGCTTCGTTCAATTTGCCAGAAAACTTGATTGTATCGCCACGCAGCTAACACAATTGTGAAAATTCCCGAAATTACTAAAGCCAGACCTAAATTTTCGGAATTAGATAATGGATTTACGTGAGTTTCTTGTTGAGTAATGGCAAGATTAAGCTGGCGCAAAAATATAGCAAATCGGGCAATAGCAATTCCAAAGCTAATCAATGCAATAGAAGTGCGTAGCCAAGCCAGAAAAGTACGTTCGTTGGCTTGATGTTCCCTTTGACGGTCAATTTTCGGTATTTTATCCATTCTTCGGTGAAAGAAAAAACCCAAAGCTGTATCTAAAACGTTCAACAAAGTCCAGTAAGGACTCTCAGAAGACCCCAAGCGATCGCCAAAATCTTTACAATAGTAAACAAGGTAAAGATATATATCAGAGTCAAAATCAATGGCACTATTCGGATTTGGCAAAAAGCAACATATGCCCACGGCTGAGGAAGCTTTGCCAGGAAGGGCACAATCTATGTCAGTACCCGCTGCTCATTATGTCAATAAGAATACCTTAAAAGCTCCTTATCCTGATGGATTAGAGAAGGCAATTTTTGGCTTGGGCTGTTTTTGGGGTGCAGAACGCAAATTTTGGCAACTTCAAGGAGTTTACACCACTGCAGTGGGTTACGCTGCTGGATTAACACCTAACCCCACCTATGAAGAGGTATGTAGTGGGCGAACCGGCCACAATGAAGTGGTCTTGGTTGTATTTGATCCCAAAGTAATTAGTTATTCCGAACTGCTCAAAGTCTTCTGGGAAAGCCACAATCCCACTCAAGGGATGCGCCAAGGTAATGATACTGGCACTCAGTACCGTTCAGGAATTTATGTATACTCTGAAACTCAAAAGCAGCTAGCAGAAGCATCGCGGGAAGCTTATCAGCAAGCTCTCAACAGCGCAGGTTATGGCAAGATTACTACAGAAATTTTGGATGCACCTGAGTTTTACTACGCCGAAGCCTACCATCAGCAATACCTAGCTAAAAATCCCAACGGCTATTGTGGTTTGGGAGGAACAAACGTATCTTGTCCTGTGGGTGTAGTTGAATCCCAAGTGAGCGGTTAGAAAGCATACGTAGCCTCAGCGAATGGAATTCGCGGCTACACAGGCAAAGTCCGCCTCCGCGGACCTGACTTTTCACGTTATGTGGAAAAGTCACGAAAAACCTAACCCCCTAACCCCCTTCCCTACGAGGGAAGGGGCAAATTTCAAAGTCTCTCTCCTTTTAGGAGAGAGATTTAGAGAGAGGTTTTCCAGATACCGTGAAAAGTCAGCTCCGCGGACTACTGTCAAATTAAGGTTTTGGAACCTGCGGAGGCAGGTTTTATTTTTCTAGATGCGATTTTTAACCGCCCATTTCACTCCATAAATTAAAAGCCTAATTTCTCCAGTACTGTCTTTGTAGAAACAATGTGACGTTCTAAACCTAGTTCTTTTGGATTTACTCCAAGAGCTAGAGCAATCAACTGGGGTAAATGCAATACTGGTAAACCTAGCTTCTGCTCAATGACCTTTTCCACCTCTGGCTGACGCGAATCTAAATTTAAGTGACACAGAGGACAAGGTGTAACTATACAGTCAGCACCAGATGCCAAAGCGTCCTGAATATGCATCCCTGCCATTTTAAACGATTGGGTAGTGGCATAACTAGCCAGCGGCCAACCACAACATTGTGTCCGACCTCGGTAATAAATTGGTGTTGCACCCACCGCCCGAAACATATTTTCCATCGCTTCGGGTTGGAACGGGTCGTCATAGGGCATAGACTTTTGGGCGCGCAGAAGATAACAGCCATAAAAAGCCGCGCATTTTAATCCAGTTAACTTTCGAGTAACACGTTTGGTAATTTCCTCTAAACCGTAATCTGTGACCAAGGCGTAGAGGAGATGTTTAACTTCAGTACTGCCACGATAAGGCGAACAGCCTTCTTTGTGCAGCAAGCCATTTACCTGTTGAATGTAGTCAGGATTAGTTGTCTGACATTCTTTCAGGTGTTCATTGACATGGCCGATAACACCTTGACAAGTGCTGCAATGGGTAAGTAAAGGAAGATTTAATTCTTCTGCTAGGGCAATATTTCTGGCATTGACAGTATCTTCCAGGAGTTGGGAATCTTCTTTAAACGTACCAGAACCACAGCAAGCAGCTTTTTTAAGTTCAATCAGTTGAATACCCAGTGCTTGGGTAAGGGCTTGAGTTGATTGGTAAAGTTCCCGACATGCTCCTTGGGCAACACAACCAGGAAAGTAAGCGTATTTCAGTGTCTGAGATAGCATATAACTATAGTTTGGGTTAGAGCGATCGCTCTAGACAAAAATTAATTGAAAAAGAGAAGCATTGATACAGTGTCGGTTATAGCGTAAAGCCCTCCACTGCTCAATTATCCAAAGAAAACTTAGCAATTCTTTTGAGGAAGGGCAGAAGTTTTCTAACAGAAAAATACTTGGCAGTGTACTGGGCGATCGCGCTTGACGATAAGATGTATATGCTCAAAACAATGTCTCCCGTAATGAGCAGATCCTAGCAATTAGTTGAGGACTTTATATCTATGAGCCAAGCGGAACTTTTTGAGAAAGTGAAGGGCATCGTCGCCGAACAACTCAGCGTTGAAGACGATAGCACAATCAAACCAGAATCTACCTTTATGGAAGATTTAGGCGCTGATTCCCTAGATACTGTTGAACTTGTGATGGCTTTGGAAGAAGAATTTGATATCGAAATTCCTGACGAAGCTGCCGAAGGAATTCTAACAGTTCAAGACGCAGTAGATTACATCAACAACAAAGTTACCGCATCAGCTTAATTGGAGATTGGGGGCAATAGGGATTGGGAAAATTTTTCTCCAACACCTAGTGACCCTCCTGCGTAGCTAATGCTACAAACGCAGCCAAGTGGATCGTTTTGTTAATCAAAAAGACCATGCTGGCTCACAAGTAGCTAGTCGCTAGTCTCAAGTTTTTTGCCTACTTTGTCTTGATAAAGTGACGCTCCGGCGGACGCTCGAGTACTCGCTACCGCTTCGCTAACGCTGCGCTAACAGATATCAGCAAGCTTTATCTCCGACTTTTCGCTTTTTCGCCACCTTTAACTGAATCATGACAGATCTTACACGTAAACGCGTTGTTGTAACTGGTGTTGGCGCGATTACACCTATTGGTAACACAGCAACAGAGTATTGGGATGGATTATTGAGTGGACGCAATGGCATTGACTACATCACATCTTTTGATGCGTCTCGCCATGATTGCCGTATCGCTGGTGAGGTGAAAAACTTCGATCCACATGATTACTTGGACCGTAAAGAGGCCAAGCGTATGGATCGATTTTCCCAATTTGGGGTTGCAGGAGCAAAACAGGCTATATCTGACGCGCAGTTAGTTATCAATGACCTAAATGCGGAACAGATCGGTGTGATTATCGGTTCTGGGATTGGTGGCATCAAAGTATTAGAAGACCAGCAAACAATCTACCTCAACCGCGGGCCAGATCGCTGTAGTCCATTCATGATACCGATGATGATCCCCAATATGGCAGCAGGGTTAACGGCAATTCACACAGGTGCTAAAGGACCAAATTCCTGCGTTGTAACTGCCTGTGCCGCTGGCTCCAACGCCATTGGAGATGCTTTTCGCTTAATTCAAGGGGGATATGCCCAAGCAATGATTTGCGGTGGCACAGAGGCGGCTGTCACACCATTGTCGGTGGCTGGATTTGCCGCCTGTAAGGCACTTTCTTTTCGCAATGACGATCCTACTCATGCTTGCCGTCCCTTTGACCGCGATCGCGACGGATTTGTTTTGGGTGAAGGTTCAGGAATTCTCATTTTAGAAGAACTCCAACACGCCCTAAGTCGTGGCGCTCACATTTATGCCGAAATGATCGGGTATGCCATGACCTGTGACGCTTACCACATAACTTCCCCTGTACCTGGTGGATTAGGCGCAGCGAGAGCCATAGAATTAGCTCTCAAAGATGCAGGAGTCACTCCCGAACAAATCAGCTACATCAATGCCCACGGCACTAGCACCCCAGCTAACGATTCAACTGAAACCTCAGCCATCAAAAAAGCCTTGGGAGAACATGCCTATAAAGTGGCAATTAGCTCCACCAAATCCATGACAGGTCATCTACTGGGGGGTTCAGGAGGCATTGAAGCAGTAGCAACAGTACTGGCGATCGCTAATGACAAAATTCCACCAACAATTAATTTAGAAAATCCCGATCCAGAGTGTGATTTAGATTATGTGCCTAACTCTAGCCGCTCTCAAAAAGTTGAAGTGGCACTATCCAATTCTTTCGGCTTTGGCGGTCATAATGTCACACTAGCCTTTAAGAAATACCTCTAAAAGAATTTAGAAGCAGGAGGCAAAATCCAGTAAGCTTTATTCCACTCTGTCCCATACCCACTTGCCCTGAGCGACTCTTGCCGAGCGGACTTGTACTGAGTTTCGACTACGCTCAACTACCGCAAGCCGAAGTAGCCGAAGTAGCCGAGGTAAGTCGTTCGCGTACCGTCTCGCAGAGAAGGGATGCCCCATGCCCAAGGAAAGAAAGTGCCAAAAGTACTATAAGTATCATTCTGATATGAGCTAAGCGTTCAGCATGACCCAATTATCAGGTTGATTTATCACCAGAAACTCAGAAGATCCCGCTTGTCCTTCGACAATCGACAATGGGATGATAAAGATACTCTGGGGAATTTGAATGAGAGTTCAGTTATCAATCAACAGTTACCATATTTATATTTATATGGGAATGGGAAACTCAAACCCAATAAATAAAACTGTTAACTGTGAAAAATAACCCCAGCAAGAGTGAGAGCTACCAAGAGTGCTAACCCGTCGTTAAAAACAATCTTATTATGGCTGTTGCAACCCAATCCCTCGAAGAACTTTGTATTAACTCGATTCGCTTCTTGGCTGTTGATGCCGTAGAAAAAGCAAAATCGGGACACCCAGGGCTGCCGATGGGCGCGGCTCCCATGGCCTTTGTACTATGGGATCGCTTTTTGCGGTTTAATCCCAAAAATCCTAAATGGTTTAACCGCGATCGCTTTGTCTTGTCCGCTGGTCATGGCTCCATGTTGCAGTATGCCCTGCTCTACCTGGCAGGCTTCGACAGCGTAACGATTGAAGATATCAAGCAATTCCGTCAATGGGAATCCAAAACCCCTGGACACCCCGAAAACTTCATGACCCCAGGCGTGGAAGTGACCACCGGGCCCCTCGGTCAAGGAATTGCCAATGGAGTCGGTTTGGCGATCGCGGAAGCACACCTTGCCGCTAAATACAATAAACCCGATACCACGATTGTTGACCATTACACCTACGTAATTTTAGGTGATGGTTGCAACATGGAAGGCATTTCCGGTGAAGCTTGTTCATTCGCAGGACACTTGGGATTAGGTAAACTCATTGCTCTGTATGACGACAACCACATATCTATCGACGGTTCCACAGATGTGGCATTCACCGAAGATGTTTCTAAGCGGTTTGAAGCTTACGGTTGGCACGTGCAACACGTCAAGGAAGGTAATACT
Organism: Nostoc sp. C117; assembly: GCF_043099735.1. Taxonomy (NCBI): domain Bacteria; kingdom Bacillati; phylum Cyanobacteriota; class Cyanophyceae; order Nostocales; family Nostocaceae; genus Nostoc; species Nostoc sp. C117. The sequence goes on along the minus strand of NZ_CP170991.1, from coordinate 5,328,501 downwards.
GACCTAGAAGCGATCGCTGATGCAATTGAAGCAGCCAAAGCAGTCACCGATAAGCCTTCTTTCATCAAGGTAACAACCATTATTGGTTACGGTTCCCCCAACAAAGCAAACACCGCTGGAGTTCACGGCGCTGCCTTAGGTGCAGACGAAATAGCATTAACTCGGAAAAATTTAGGTTGGGAATACGAACCTTTTGTAGTTCCCCAAGACGCTCTCAATCATACACGTAAAGCAGTTGAGCGCGGCGCAGGTTACGAAACCGAATGGAACAAGACATACGCCGACTACAAAGCTAAGTATCCTCAAGAAGCGGCTGAATTTGAACGCTACACTAGCGGCAAACTACCCGACGGTTGGGATAAAGTACTACCTAGCTATACTGCTGAAGACAAAGCACTACCCACCCGTAAACACTCGGAAAACTGCCTCAACAAATTAGCAGCAGTTTTACCTGAATTGATTGGTGGTTCCGCTGACTTAACTCACTCCAACCTGACGGAAATCAAGGGCAAAGGCGACTTCCAAAAAGGAGAATACCAAAACCCTAATATTCACTTTGGTGTCCGGGAACACGCTATGGGCGCCATTTGTAATGGCATCGCCCTGCACAGTTCGGGATTAGTTCCCTACGGTGCTACTTTCTTGATCTTCACAGACTATATGCGTGCTGCCATCCGCTTATCCGCCCTTTCCCAAGCTGGCGTGATTTGGGTGATGACTCACGATTCCATTGGCCAAGGTGAAGATGGCCCAACCCACCAACCCATTGAAACCCTAGCTTCCTTGCGAGCGATTCCTAACTTGACAGTGATTCGCCCCGCAGACGGCAATGAAACCTCTGGCGCTTATAAAATAGCGATCGAAAGAGCAAAAGAAAACGCTCCGTCTCTGTTGGCGTTCACCCGTCAAAATGTCCCTAACTTGGCAGGTACATCCATTGAAGGTGTTGCTAAGGGTGGATACACAGTGGTGGATTCTGAAGGTACACCAGAGTTGATTTTAATTGCCACTGGTTCAGAATTAAGCCTCGCTGTGACCGCAGCCGAGAAACTTAAGGCCGAAGGCAAAAAAGTCCGTGTTGTCTCCTTACCAGCGTGGGATTTGTTTGAAGCACAAGATTCAGCTTATAAGGAATCTGTTTTACCTAAAGCTGTTACCAAGCGTTTGTCTGTAGAAGCTGCTAGCAGTTTCGGCTGGCACAAATATGTCGGTACTGAAGGCGATTGCGTTAGTATCGATCGCTTTGGTGCTTCGGCTCCAGGCAATGTTTGTCTAGAGAAGTTTGGTTTTAGCGTTGATAATGTATTAGCTAAAGCTAAGCAATTATTGGGTTAGTAGCAACAGAATATTCTCAACATTTTTGTGGGGTGGGCATGTTGCCCGCCTTTTTTTACGGTTGAAGTTGCTGACTGTTGACTGTGAACAGTGGGATATTTTTTTATTTGGAAGTCTCTTAGGTTAATACATAAAAAGCGAGGGAGTATCACTCCCCCGCATTAGCAAAATTGCTACAGATTAACAAATTTTGAATGTTGAATTCAACTAAATCACACTAGCAGAGAAAACAAAATCATTTGCTGTGAGGTTAGTTGATGTAATTCCAACTAATGAAGCTAACTCTGTATTTCCAGTTTTCACCAGAGTGTCGCTACCCTGTTGCAACAGTGTTAAAGCACTAAATTGAGTGACACCAACACCGCCAAGACCGATTTTATCGGTGCCGATCGCAAAATCAGTCACAATGTTCTTACTCGTTGGCAGACTGCCATTAGCAATCCAGAATTGGTCAATACCAGTACCACCACTCAAGCGATTACCGCCCTGTTGACCAGCAAATAGCACATCATCTCCATCGCCACCAAATAGGGAATCATTGACACTGGAGAAGAGTTTGTCATCACCGGAACCACCATACAGACGATTATTACTGCCGTTACTGGTCAGGGTATCATTGCCTGAACCACCGAATAATGATTGCTGGGAACCTTCAACTACTGTGAGAGTATCAGCACCTCCGCCTCCAAACAGGTTATTAGCACCATTGGCTTCAACTACAGTAAGTTGATCGTCACCATTGCCACCATCAGCGCTAGTTTTGCTAGCAGCACCATTTTGACCAATAAATATTTGATCGTTACCGTCTCCTGTGGATACTGAAGATTGACTGCCTACAAGTACAGTATCATCACCGTTTCCAGTTTGGATGGTGTTACCAGTAGTACCTTCTACAAAGTCTGCTCCGTCACCTGTCAATAAGGTTTGATTTGGCTCAACAGTAATATCATCGCTAGTACTGGAACCAAAATTAATTTCTTCAGCTTGAAGTTGACCTAAGCCAGGTGCAAGATTAAGAGGCTTCTCTAATTTCAGTTCTAGAATCTCATTGTTGTCTATAACTGGATTCTGAGGATCGTTCCCCGGACGACCTGTTGAGAAGGGATAGTTGTTGTCATTAGCTACCAAAATGGTGTTTTTGTCAATAACCAAAACATTTTCAATGGTTTGGAATGGAAAGTCGAAGGTAGTCTTACCATCTCCATTCAGGTCATTGGGGTCTTTGATGTTTAACAAGTCTGCAACTTCTTCTTTAGCTACATAGCCATGAGAATCTGTTTTAGACAAGTCTATTTTGTAGATTCTCTTGAATTTAGCAGCAGCTCCTTGACCGTTATCCCGTTCAATGACTAGGTACTCATTGTCATTGATAACTGTTAAATCTCCGATGGAATTTGACGGGTTATCTAATCTGTAGTACAGCTTTTTATCGGTGTACTCGTGGCTGGCTAAATCAAATTCGTTAATCCGCAAAGCGCCAGGAGTATCGCCTTGAACCGTGCCTTCTAGCAATAAATAGAGCTTGGTTTTGCTGGCGTTAATTCCTCCACCTTCAAAACCTTTAGAGCTACCCAAGTTAGCAAAAGCATCACCTGAAAGAACATCAGGATTTTGTGGCGATCGCACTACATTATACTGAGGATCGTCTCTGAGTCGATCGCGTACTCCATCCGCGATATCTGGGAAATCACTAAATAGCGCATCTACCCCTAATTGATAGAACTGCTGAATTTCTAGTGCTAGCTGGCCTTTGTAATCTGCTGCTAAGTATTGGTCTTCGGCGCGGAAGGTGTAAGGATGAACCTGCAACCCGGCGTTATGAGCATCTTGAATTAAGGTAGAGGGAGGTAATGTTGTCTTATCAGCATCATTGACTGCTCCATCACCATTGATATCATCAGCTTTGCCATCACCATTAGCATCAGTACCTTTGACGCTAACAATCATCCGTTTCCAAGGACCAATGCCATCAGCATAGGTGGCAACTTCAGCCAAGCCTTCTGGAGTCCGCAAGTCGCCATAGGTGCGAGTATCACCACTCACCTTCAAGTCATAGGGCTGACTTTCGATGATTTTGCCATTAATATCAATGTCACTTGCATCTAGAAGTTGGATCAATGGAATATCCACACCCGCCGCTGGCATGATGGTATCATGCAGTTCCTTCAGGTTGCCTACTTCAAAGGACTGGATGAAGATCCGACTGGGGTCAGTGAAGTTATTTGCCTTGAGGGTATCAATTAATAACTGGCTGATGTTTCTGTTAATTTTGTCTGTGGTGCCTACATAGGTAGCTTCTTGAGCAAAATAAGTCGGATGCTTCGTTTCCGGGTAGATGCCAATCTTTTTACCTGTTTCGGCTTCTACTTGTTTAACTAGGTTGATGATTTCCGTAAAGGTGGGAATTTCAAATCGATCGTCAAAGGAGTGATCGCGGAAAGGTAAACGCTCTTCTGCGCGTAAAGTTTTGATTTCAGCTAAGGTGAAGTCTTCCGCAAACCAACCTGTGATTGTGTTTCCATCTAAGCTTACCGTCTTGAGGCGATCGGCAAACTCTGGATGTTTGTAAACATCTGTGGTTGTATTGCCGAAATTGACAGTACCATCAGGGTTCAAAATTGCTAAAGCAGGTTCGTGGCGAGCAATTAGCACGCCATCTTTTGTAACAACTAAATCAGGCTCAATAAAGTCAGCGCCTCTGGCAATGGCTTGCTTATAAGACTCTAAGGTGTGTTCTGGACGATAGCCACTTGCACCCCTATGACCAATAACTTTAGGTGCTTCTCCATCTAAAGTTTTGAAATGGTCAGGTGTAGCGATGGGAGCCTCTAATAACTTACCAGTGGCATCAAAATGCAGTAGATAAGGGCCAAATTCGTCTCCAATCCAGATTGTCCCGTCTTTACCAAAGACGAATGACTCGACATCAAAGTCTGCACCAGTTAGTAATCTGTCATTAGTTCCTTCATTAACAATTCCAAAAGGAACTTTGTGGTTAGGGTCAGAGAGTTGAATATAGTCTAAAACTTTAACGCTGCCATCGCCATTCTCTGTTCCCTTAAAATTCGGGTCTAGACGATTGATTCGCAATAGAAAGTCTGCACTATTATTTTTGCTACCATAACCATTGTCTGAGAGGAAATAGAAAGAGTTACTGTTAGCAAATTGGACACCACTGAAACCCTGTATTGGCTGTCCTGGGAAAGGTCCTGTTCTGCCATTGGCGGAAACATCTGCACCAGAAGGCGGCCCATCACTAAAGGTATCAGCAGGTAAGGAAGCAAAACCAACTAACTCAACTTGGGGTACAGGTGTCGCAAGTATCAGTTGACCACCCCGGCTGTGTTCGCCATTGAGTACATTCAACTGGTTGGGATCGACGCCATTGACTACACCACTAGCTTGGACATCAAATAAGTAGGAACTGCGACCTAGTTGAGGATTAGAAGCGGCTTCTATAATACCAGAGGTTTCCCAAGAACCATTGCCACCATTAAAGGCTGTACCTTGGGCATTTTGGTCAATTTCAAACAGAGGTTTGATGGTATCGCTGGCAATATCGTAAGACCAAACGCGATCGTTACGCTGCTGAGAATCTATGATTTCTCCACCGCGACCAGCTGTGTCTTCTTGGAGTAAGAGTTTGCCATTTCGATCGACAGTTACGTTGTCGTAGCTTACTCCTGTATTCGGTCCTCCAGTTAGCACTAATTCAAAATTGCTAATCTCTGCTGTTGGGTCACTTGCATTTAGGCTAAAGCGATAAGCCTTACCGTAAGGATTTTCAAAAGTGCCATCAGCTAGTCGATCCTCTGTTCCTGTGGTAACAAAGTAAAAAGTGCCTGGATTATTTGGGTCTTCGGTTATGTCTTCAATACGACGAAAGTTTGTCGAACGGAGTATTCCGTTATCACTGCCATTTACCCAATCACTCAGAGGAGTACCACTATTGAGAAGTTCATCGTCTGCACGGTCTTCTGTACCTTTGGTATCATAAACTGCGGAGCGATCGACCTTAGTCCAGGTAGCTTTTACTTTTGTTCCTTCTGCTAAGGTTTCATTGTCATATCCTGTTACCTTGAGGACATACAAATCTCCATCTTTCAAGCCATTGGGGTCTTCTGCTGTCTGATTACCGACGAACATATACAGTTCGCCATCACCATTGTCTTCAGTTGAGATTAGGACTGTTTTACCTGAATTTGTGGCGCGATATTGAGATGCTGCTAGGACATTTTCTTTGGAGAAACGACCCAAACCATCTATAGATTGAGCCGTACCATCAGTTGTCACCGCCCAACCCAAACTATCACCACTCTGCTCGTCAGCGGTAAAGAATATGGGGCCACCTTCAAAGCCATAGGTTGCTAAGTAGGCTGAACAGAATCGACCGAAGTTAATACCTGTTTGGGTTACAGCATCAGATGTAACTGTAATTTTGCCTAACTCGTTACCTTTGCTGTCAACTGCTTTCTCTATTAAATCTTTACCACCTACTAGCTTCCAGTTTTTGTCAAACTGGAGTAGCGAAATTCTACCGCCTGTAATTTGTCCAGAAATTGTGCTGGAGAAATCTGTTTTGGTAGTGTTGCTTAACTCGTGGTTGACAAACACATAGTAAGCATTGTCAGTCTCATAAATGCCCAAACCATCAGGAATGCCTGTAAAAGCATACTTTTCAGTACCACTGGGGACAAAGGAACCAAATTCACCCTGTAGTAAGGGAATTTCATCACCAACTGTCAGGAGTTGATTCAGTCTGTAATTTGACCCATCCAGAGCTTTAACATAAGCGGGGTCGGTCGTTCTGCCATCTTGAACTGGCTTTTGAGCAAGTTGGGGAATTGCAGCTAAAAGTTGTCCACCTTCTGCATGATTGCCGTTGAGAATATTCTGGTTTGGCGCACCTGCTACATTATTTTTGATGGTGTGAGCTTGGACATCAAATAGGTAAGCACCGCTACCCGGTAAGGATTCTGAGGGAATTTCGATAATCCCAGAACTTTCCCACTGTCCTTTAGCATCAGGGTTGTTATACACTGTGCCAGCAGCATCTTCATTGAGAGCAAACACACGAGTAATAGCTTTGGTGGTGGGATCGAAAGACCAAACAGAAGCTTCTCGGTTTTCTGCTTTCATCACATCGCCACCAAAAGAGGTTTCATCCTCTTGAAGCAAGATTTTGCCAGATTTATCAACTGTAATGTTGTCATAGCTGACACCTTTGCCAGGACCGCCTGTTAACAACAGTTCAAAGTCACTGATTCCGGCTGTGGGGTCAGAGGTATTTAATTTAAAGCGGTAGAGTCTGCCATAGGGGTCTTCTGCTTCAGCTGGATTATCAGTGGCTCCGGCTGCTGTTCCTTGACCTTGTTTATTTTTGGTGCCTGTAGTAACGAAATAGAAGGTTCCAGGATTATTCGGGTCTTCGGCAAAATCTTCAATGCGCTGAAAACTGGTGGAATTGCCTGTAGAGTTAACGAAGGTTGTCAGATCAGTACCATTTATTTTTGGTGTACCGTCTGCATTGAAGACGATTGATTTATCAACCTTTGTCCAGGTTGCCGCTTTTTGAGTACCTTCGTTAACTTGACCCTCGAACTCTGCACCATCGACTTTCAGAACATACAAATCTCCGTTCTTAAAGCCATTGGGGTCATCTGTAGTTTGTTGACCTACCCACATGTACAGTTCGCCATCATCATTATCTTCTGCGGCAAATAGCACTGTTTTGTCAGAGTTTTCTGCCCGATATTGGGAGGCTGCAACTACGTTTTCTTTTCGGTAGCGACCTAAACCATCAAGTGCTAAAGCTGTGCCATCTGGTGTTACTGCCCAACCGCGACTTGTATCACTGCCTTCTTCGGGAGCAAAGTAGACGGGAACCTCTGTACCAGTAGCGTCTACGAAACCAGACTGGGCTAAATAAGATGAGCAAAAGCGATCGAAAGGACTAATGGTTGCTCCACTTTCATTGGTATATAAGCCAGTTTGGGTATTTAAGGTATAAGTTCCCGTTGAGTCTACTATGGTGTCAATTAGGTTTTTACCGCCGATGACCTTCCAGTTTTCGTCAAATACAAACAGCGACACCCTTGCACCAGTGATTTTTTCACCAGGAGATGTGCTAGAAATATCTGTGGTAACAGAACCGCCTAGTTCATGATTCAACCATACATAGTTGTAGGTTTTACCCGCGATCGTTACTTGAGTAGCGCCTGTGCCATCAGGAATACCAGTGAAGGCATATTTTTGGGTGGCATCAACTTGGGGTGCTTGGTCGATGTCAAAGGTGTTAGTCAGTAGGGGTACTTCATCCCCTACTGTCAACAAAGGCACGATTATTCTATTGTCGGAGTTATTTACTGTGTCAACGTAAGCTGGTGCTGTTGTTCTTCCGTTCTCAATTGCCATAATTAGAAATGCTTTTTGGGTGAGTATTTGGATTTAGCTGCATCACAAGCTATTCAAGTTCTCTAATTACATCACTTGTGAGAAAAATCAATCATTTTCTAACTTTAGTAACCGGAATTATCGGATTATTTCCGAATTACAAAAATATATTTTGGTCTAGTCCAAATTTTGCCATTAATTCCGAGAATACATCTACAACCAAAGTCTTTTTCAGGCAGTAATGATGGTCATATGTTAACTACTAATCTGTGTTAGCAAATTAAGTGTGTGCAACTAAATTCCGAATTTAAGTTTGTCGATAGTAGTTATGAGAGAACTTGACCATTATTAAAGATGTTTCCATTGGAAGATTAAGAAAAGAATAAGTTAAACAGAAGAAATAATTAAAATGCATTTAATTGAAAAAATAATTTTTGTTAAATTTATCAAAAAATAATATATTTTGTATGCAAATTAACGCTCGTCTATGATATGGAAGTTGTGCAAGTTTTGTCTCAAACTCATTAGGCTGTAGGGACGTACAGATAGATATACGTCCCTACGGAAGACTTTTTTATCAGAAGTTAGGCAACAAACTAACCTACGACACTAGCAGAGAAAACGAAATCATTGGCTGTCAAGCTAGTTGATGTAATTCCCAGCAATGAAACTAACTCTGTATTTCCCGTTTTTACTAAGGTGTCACTACCCTGTTGTAGTAGGGTTAAAGCACTAAATTGAGTGACGCCAATACCGCCAAGCCCGATTTTATCAATAGCGATCGCAAAATCAGTGACAATGTTCTTGCTACTTGGCAGACTAGCGTTAGCAATCCAGAACCGATCTGCACCAGTACCACCAGTCAGACTATTAGTACCTTGTTGACCGGCAAATAACACATCATCTCCATCGCCACCAAACAGCGAGTCATTGACATTGGAGAAAAGTTTATCATCACCGGAACCACCATACAGTCGGTTATTGCTGCCGTTACTGGTGAGAGTGTCATTACCTGAGCCACCGAAGGATAATTGGCGAGAACCTTCAATTACTTTGAGAGTATCAGCACCAGCTGCGCCAAACAAATTATTACTACCATTAGCTTCTACTACGGTAATTTCGTCATCACCATTACCACCATCAGCCTTGGTATTTTTAGCCGCACCGTTTTGACCAATTACAATTCGATCGCCACCGTCTCCACCCAATACTGAAGAGTCACTGCCTACAAGTACAGTATCATCACCGCTTCCGGCTTGGATGGTGTTACCTTTAGTACCCTCGACAAAATCTGCTCCGTCACCTGCTAAGAATGTTTGTCCTGGCTGAACTGTAACATTATCGCCGTTGCTAGAACCAAAACTACCGGAGAAAGTTGTCAGGTTTGCAGGATGGCGCGGATCGTAACTAGTGGTGTCGATATTTAGAGAATTGGGGAAGGTATTGGCTATATTTTCCCAAGGCACCAGCTTAAAGTTAGAGTTGACATTTTCGCCATCAATGGTTTTGGCCGGTTCGTTGGAGCCATCTTGAGTGACAAATAAACCAAATGGGAAGTTAGAACCCAGTGGCACGTTAATGACATCAGCACCATCTGACTCTTGCACACTGTCAATTGATCCATTGTTACCAATGGCAAAGTTACCTACGTATTGGTTATTACCTTCACGAGTGTAAGCAACAAAGGTGCTATTGCCTTGGCTGGATGCTAGGAGGTAACCTGTGCCGTTTTTGCCGTAATAAATGGTTAAACCTTCGGCATCGTCGGTGAGGTGAGAACCACCCTCAAAACGAACGCGATCGATGAGTTTACCTGTTGTGCCTCCATCCGGTTCTGCTTGGAATTTCCAGATGCCCACATCTTCTTGGGCTATGTAAAGATAACCGGTTTCTTGGTCAACCACCATACCCTCTGTTTGGGCAGAACGCTCTGGTGCGGTGGGTGAGGGGATGGTGAACTCCCGCACCAGTTCCGCCCCAATTTGGCCATTACCTTTATCAATCAATTTGAACTGAGCGATGTCTCCAGTTTGGCGGCGACTGGTAAAGACATAGTAATCATTGGTTACAGGGCTACGGTATAAAGTAAGTCCGTAAGAACTGCGAGTTGATGCAGAATAAGGAGGTTCAAAAGACGATCCTTGGAAGATAGTACCAATATTGCTATCGGTGATATTTTCCAGGTATTGTCCGGAGGTGGTGGGGTTGGGGTTAATTTTGAAGATTGCTAGTTTATCATTTTGGCGATCGCTAGCTACGGCAATATCAATAGATTGACCGCCTAATTTAAAACCGTATTGCAGGTCAATGTTATTGTAGCGAATGCCACCAGGATTAACTGTCTGCAACAAATTACCAGATAAGTCATAAACCCGCAATCCGGCATTTTTCACTGAAGTTAGTACTAAACTATCAGCAGAGTTTGTGGCATTAACATAGATGGCAGGGTCATCAGCATCAGCATTTCGATCTACAGCAGGTAGTGTCGGATCTTCATCGTCAAATAAACCAGGACTGGTTTCTACTGTGGGTGCAGCAGTGGGAACTAAGTCTGCACCTAAGGTCAGGATTTGGGTATATTGAGTTGTACCAAAGTTGTTGTCACTCACCAGCACAATGGACTGACGACCATCTGCTAGTTTCGGACCGAAGGCAAGACCCTCAATGTTATCTAATCCAGTGGGATGATTGGCGTCAGTTGGGAGATTCAGGTCATTTAAATTCAACAGCAGACGCTTTTCGGCGGGTTTAATAGCTGCTAGTTGTTCAGCACTCAAATTCTTGAGAGAATCGTAGAAACTAATGTCAGTTGCACCTTGCAAAGAAACTTCGTAGATTTTGATGGTGTCGCCTACACCTTGGGCAAACGAACGTTCCAACGCCAGGAAAGTGCCACGATTATCGATCGCTAGTAAGTCTGCCAAACCATTATTACTTGCGCCTGTGGTGGGGTTGGGCGCTTCGGCGATCGGATCGGTAATATAAAGATATTCTTTTTCTGGTTGTCCAGTCACCAAATTGTATTGCAGAATCCGGGAAGGGCTGCCACTGGTGAGTGAAGGGATTAATCCATCTTGGGAAAGGGCGTTTTCGGTGGCGGTGAATAAAGTTTTCTGGTCGGGTGTGATGGTAAGACTTTCAAAGGCTAAGTTATTATACACGCCTGATGTCTGCGTATCACCTGCATCTACAACGCCGTCGTTATTGGTATCTTGAACTACTGGTAGGAATTTAGTGGGGACAAGTAGCGATTGTACTTCTTGCCCTGTAGCTAAGGAAAACTCTTTAATAAAGGGATTGGTAACACGACCTGCACCAGGATTAACTTCACCCTCGGAAGAGATAAAAACTGTACCATTGTTGGTTAAAGCGATACCTTCTGGGTCGAGGCTGTTAAGAGGAAAGAAGTTGCCGTTGGTATCTTTGAGGGTGGTGACATTAGTAAAAGTCACCCCAGAATCGGTAGCAGTAAAAGTATAAAAGCGGGCGGGTGCAACTTGGGAGCGATCGTCTGAAATAGCATAATAGCGGTTATTCGCAGCATCGTAGGTGACACCCGAAAGCCCACCCACAGGAGTTTGTACCCCATTGACCGTTCCCGCTACACCAGCAGGAATAAAGCCTGTGGCAAAAATACTCTGCTTCACAAACCCAACATTGGGAATAGTTTCACCTGGTTCTGTTGCCCTGGTTTGGACATCTGCAAATATTAGACGATGGTCAGAACTGGGGAAGGGAAAAGTACCGACTGGGGAGAATGTTGGGTCAGTATTCAGCGGCCAAAATACTCCTGAGTCAGCAATTTGAAGGTCAGCAGATGGTAGCACATAGTCTGTTCGCAGGTTTCCGGGATTTCCGAGAGTAGCCCTCTTCTGTCACTCTCCGAGATAAGCAAGTAGTAACAAAGTGAAATTATCCAGAAGCATAACAGGTTTTAAATTGATTCATTGCACTAATTAATTGATTGAATCCCAGCAATAATTTAGAATTTGGGAAAATATGTATCCAGGGATAAATTAACCAAAATAGTAAGAGTGGTTGGGCAATGAGACGCAGATTATTTAGAGTATTTTTCCATCCGCATTCATGGTTCCATTGTTGATGATTAGAAAAATCAACATCACTATTTTTTTGAACCTCAGCTTCAATTTGACGAGATTTATTTAAGCTTAAGAAGGCTGGAGAATTTAAACTAATCATTGTGTACACACAAAAAATAATTTCCCACCACCTTTCTATATGTTGAAAATTTGTGAACCGATAATCTGTCCAGCCGAGTTCCTGTTTACACTGTCGAAATCCATATTCTACCCAGGTTCTTAATCCATATAAATCGCCTAAAGTTTTTTTGAGTTTTCCTTGAAGATTTGTCATCACAAATGTTGTAGAATTTTCTGGCATGGTTTCTGGGTCAGTAGTTATTTCCCAGTAAGTTATGGCTCTTTTTTTACCATAAATTATTTCCCTAATGTATCGGGTTTCTGATTTTTGATTGCTAAATGTTCTTTCAAATTTACACCACTTATTAGCCCTAACGCTTTGTCCTGCTGGCAACCAGACTCCATGATTACTTCTTATTGCTACGACATAATCTAATTTATATTCAGCTACTTTTCTAATAAATTGGCTACTTTCACCATATAAACTATCTGCCAGTACCAGTTTAATGTTAAAACCTGATTCAATTAATTCTGTAATGATGTCTGACGCTAACTCTATTTTAGTTTTATATTTATCCTCCTCTTTTAACGTTCCTTTGGGTTTGAATACTTTTACAGTTAATGGAAACGTTATATTAGAATAAACTCCATAGGCATTGACTGAAACTATTCCATTATCGACTTTTCCTACACTTCCTAGATATTGCCTGGCTACATAATCAGTCTTTTTACCTTTTTTTCTATCTCCGGTTTCATCTATTACTACTGTAATCGCATTTCCATTTAGTGCTTTTTTAAGTTTATTTAATCTTAGTTGTTTTAATTTATCTACTGACCAGTCTGAATTGGCTAAAAAATGATGTAATGACTGTGCGGAGTTTATACTTACGACTTTCGCTATCTCTGGTAATGATTTTCTTTTAATTTGTGACATTATTCCCAGATGTAAATATTTGAAGCATTCATAATTTCTTACTTCTTTAAACAGGTCTTTATACTCTGCACAATATTCATCTATGGTCGCAACTGTTGGGTGAGCATCTCTTGCCAAATGTTTCAAAATTTGTAATTCTACATCCATTGCCCTACTTACCTTTCAGGGTTTTCTTTTTTTATTCTTTTATTTAGAATAACCGGAAAGTGACAGAAGAGGGGTAGTATCATCACCAAAATCTGCGGTGTCAAAAGCCGGATTGCCCGTATGGCTAGAGTTTGCACCACCCTGCAAAATTGCTTGTTGGGGGGCACCAAGACTGGTAGGGATGACATTAGTATTGATATTCGGATTTTGCAATAATTGGCGGATAGCATTGTCATAACTATCACCATCTAAGGGATCGGCATTTTGGTCGCCCATAATCACAAAGTCTGAACCAGCAGCAATACCGCCTGTTTTCCCTGCATCATCATAGATGTAATTGCCTTTACCAGGGGTTATGTAATCTGCCCAAAAGCGGATTTCATCATGGTTGCGCTTGCCGTTCCGGTCTTCGGCGCCATCAAAGGTTGGGGGTGTGGGGTGGCTGACGAGGACATGAATTGTCTCGCCGTTTACTTCAATGGGTACATCCCAATGGCTTTTAGAAGAGAGGCGGAGAACTGCCAATTCTTCATCAGAATACCAATCATTGGGCTGTGGTGTCGTCGGGTCATCAGGAAGCAAAGCATTGGGCATATCCTTCCAGAGAAAATTTTGGAAGGTGCGGACATTGGCAGTGTCGATGGGATATTTAGACAACAGCAACATCCCGTATTGACCAGGAAAATTCCCGAATCCTAAGGCATCATCACCATATCCGGCTGCACCTGGGGTTGTAACCACTGCACCGTTGTTATTCAAGTCAAACCCAGAGGCAATACCTGTATTAGAAGGGGCAATGTAAAAATAAGGGTAATCAACAGGAGTGGCGCCATTTTGGCTGACTGCAAGATAATTTTGCTTGAATAGCTGAACGGCTTCCGGGGAGTAGTCAAACTCATTTATCAGCAGGACATCGGGGTTATTACGCTGGATAATTTCTGCAACCGCTTTTGCTTGAGCATTGTTAGGGGTAGACAAATCACTGACTAACTGACCTTCAGCGTTGCGATTCAAAGAAGCGTTGAACTGAGAAAACCGAATTGTGCTTGTAGTTACCATACTTTTATTTCAGAAAAACTGGGAGTACTAAATGGGCATTTCTTAACAGAAGCGTTCATTTCTAACTCTTACTCTCTGCGCCGATCGCTGAATCTCGACTCACTTCGACGCCACTCAGTGCAAGTCGCTCGATTTGAGCGTTGGTCATTAAATCTCGACTCACTTCGACGCTGCTCAGTGCAAGTCGCTCGATTTGAGCGTTGGTCATTGAGCGTAGCCGAAATGAGCCGAAGTGCTGTGTCTGTGCGCGAACAAAACGATCGCTCTCAAGTTTTCTCAAGAGCGATCGCTTAAATCTGCGTTAAACAAAAACGAACCGAGTATCTGTTGCCAAATTGGTATTCCGGTTTAACCCGTTTTCTACAACAGCAATCAATTCCGTTCCATTGTTGGTAAAAATGCCTACATCCGATAATCTAACTAACCCCAACGAGTAATTATTAGCAACTCCCTTGAGTTGAATCTTATCGCTTGTTTGGAAATTGAGAATATCGGCGTAGTCACTGTTACCAGAACTGGTATAGAAAACTGAACTGGCATCACCCAAGACATAAGTATCCGCGCCCTGATCGCCGCTGAGGAGGTCAATTTCGTTTGTATCACCTCCCCAACCAATGAGGCGGTCATTGCCATTGCCTCCAAAAAGTGCGTCACTGCCAAGTCCACCTAAGATTGTGTCATCGCCATCGCCGCCAAGGAGTAGATCTATGCCTCCCTTGCCATCAACGTAATCATTGCCCGATCCACCGTCAATTAACTCACTGGTATTAGTGCCGATGACGCGATCGCTCCCAGCCAAGGCATTGACTATGTATTGATTGAGTCCAGTAAGTTCGCTGACAAAGATGATGTCGTTGCCAGATGTTGCCTTGTTGTTAGCAACAGTCAGGTCAAAAGTATCGCTAACATTGCCACCTTTACCATCAGCAGCGGTGACTGTGACTGCAAAAATCCCGGCTTGTGAGATAGTACCAGAGACTACACCTGTGTTAGCAACAATACTAGAGCCAGTGGGTAAATCCGTAGCGCTGTAGCTCAGGGTGTCAGCTCGATCTGGGTCAGCAAACTTGTTACTGACGTTGAAAGAGAAGGGTTTATTGGTAGAGATGATTTGGTCGTCAAGCGGTTGCACCGTGGGAGCATCATTGACACCAGTGATGGTGAGGTTAACGATCGCTGTAGATTGTAAACCTTGACTATCGGCGATTGCATAACTAAAACTATCAGTTGCAGTTTGTCCTTGGGATAGAGAGTTAAAGCTGGAGGCACTATAAGTCAAGTTTTGCGTGTTTTGGTCAAAAGTGACTGTGCCTTTTGTACCTATAGTGTTAACCGCAATGATATTTTTAGTGTCTCCACTGTCGGGGTCAGTATCGTTACTCAGCAAGGTTGCATAGAGATTAGATGTAGTTGCGTCTTCGGCAATGCTGACTGTATCAACTACGGCTGTGGGTGCTTCATTTAGATTATTAACTTGGATCGTCAACACCTTGTCTAGAGAAAGTCCACCATTATCGGTGCTACGTACCCGAATGCTGTAAGCAGATTTGGTTTCAAAGTTCGGGGAAGCATTTATTTGCAAGGTGTTGTTGGCGATCGCGAAGGCAGCATTATCTGCATCACCAGTCCCAGCAACTAAGCTGTAAGTGAAAGTGTTGCCTGTGTCAGGGTCAGTAGTACTAAATGTACCTACCACTGTGTTGGCTGGAACATTTTCGTTGACAGTGGTACTATTTAGTGATAAGTCTGTGGGAGCATTGTTTGCAGGTAGATTAAACCGCGCTAGGCTGGGGTCATGGTCGCTATCCTGGTCGGCAAACTCTGAGTTGATGTGAACTACATCATATCCATCTAGCTTGTTGAGCAAACCATTACTTACTAAAACATGGTCAAGTGTCTGGGCGTTGCCTTCAAAGTCGTAGGTGTAACGCTCATTTGCAGGTAGGGTTTCAATTAAAGAAGTCAACCCAGCGCTTTCTAAAATGCTGACGGGGTTGGAAAACTCAAAATCATTCAAGTCGCCCACTACTGCTACATTGGCATTGGGGTCGATCGCTAAAATACTATCAACAAAGTTTTTCACCAGCGTAGCTTGTTGCCGACGTTGCACTTCGCTGCTGAGGGTTGGCGGTTGGTTTACCCCGAATAGCGGTTGGTCGCCGCCCTTAGAATTAAAGTGATTGCCAATTATATAAACAGTTTTACCATTGAAAGTAAACTGACCAACTAACGGCTTACGACTGCTAGTAAAGGCCGAGTTTGTGGGGTCAATCCGCCCAGGGCTAGCAGAAAGTGTGGGTACACCATTGACATCGCTGACTGTGGTGTTAGTTAGGGAACCGCCACCGGCAATGTCTACAAACTGAACTCGGTTAGGATTGAATAAGAAACCTTGGCGAATATTACCACCAGGTTCTCCCCCGTCTTGGTTGTTTACTGGGTCAATTTCCCGATATTCATATGTGGGACCATCAGCAGCAGCGATCGCCTGAATTAATGTTTCGAAGGTGATGCTAGCATCAACCACACCGTTATTCGTCGCCCCGTTATTATCTTGAATTTCTTCGAGAGCAATGATATCTGGCGATTTCAGGTTATTAACAATGCGGGTGGCAAGGTTATTAAACTTGGCTGCACCATCACTTGTATCCAGGTTTTCGACATTGAAGGTAGCAACTGTAAGTTGGTCGGTGGTGGGAGTTAAATTAGTAACTTCCTTAGTTAGTGTGTTGGAAGTTACAGTCACCGAAGTTGGCAGAACTTCGTAATTGCTGAAACTATAATCAACCACACCTGTAATCGTGTCTAAAGTAGCACCGACGTTAACTTGGGGTGAGTTACCAGAAGTAAACAGGGCGTCATCAATTTGGATACGCTCTGGATTAAAATCATTAGGACTAATCACCACACCACCGCGGGCTGTGCGTCCGGTGGCATTAGCGCCATTGTCTGCCAGTACCCAAATCTCCCCAAAAGAATTAGTGGGGCTAACTGCCACAGGATTATTTACCTGTACTCGCATTCCTTCTAAACTTTCGTAGAAATCAATGCCATCTTGGGCAGGGTCAAAGGTGGTGGTTCCAGTTTCGATATTACCAGTAGTATCGTTATCGATTACTGAGGTGGGAATGGTTCTGCCGCCATTACCTAGAATCGTGGCAGTTGGTAAAGCATTGCCACTGGAGAGTTTGGTAATTGTCGGGCTAGTAATTTCTGTGGTTGTTAGGTTGTTAGTACCAGTAGCGCCACCAGGACGGAACTCTGTTACTGTACCGCCGACTAGTACTGAGTCACCGACTTGGACAGTTGGTGCTGTTGAGGTAAAGACAAAAATCCCTTCTGAAGTGCGATCGTCGTTATCTGGGTTGGGGTCTTGCAAATAGAAGCCATTAGATTTTAGGGCTGTAACAATTCCCGCGACATCTGCGACTTTTTGCCCATTTAATGGAGAGATGTGAGATGCACCTTGGATGTCGTGAATGTGAGGAGTTAGGACTACAGCGCCGAGTGTAATGCTATCGGTACGGAACTTTTTGAAGTTGTTCTGTGATAAATCTTTAGCTGCTGTGCCGTCGTTATAAAGAACGCTGTTGCCATCATCGCTGACGAATTGAATTTGAGAAGTATCTGTTAAGTTGTCAGGGATGGTAATGATTCCTTCTGGGTTGAAGCCAGGAAGGAATGTTGCCGCCCGCAATTGTGGAGCGCTGTTAGGGTTGCCATCCCAAGTGTAGAGACGGAAATCATTAGGTGCTACTCCTGCGTCTCCTGCTGGACCAGCAATAATCACGTACTGGTTATTGGCATTCTTGCGAATTTCTCGAATACCTCGACCGCCTAAATCTAATTCGATGGGAGCGCCAAATTGTGCTGAGCCTTGCGTACCACCATTACTAGCTGATATCAGACTAGCAAAATTGGTAACCGGAACGATAAGTGCATTAGATCGTTCAGAAGGGGGAACTTGGGGGGCGCGGAAGGCGATATAACCTGTAGTGTTATCGGGGGCAATTTCCAAGCCTTCAATATTGTAGCCGTTTGCTTGTTTTGACCCGACACCAATTGCAGCGCTGGCAGCCAAGCCGTAGTAATTGGCTCCTTTGCCGTGAGCGTTGGTGACATCCCAGTTGATGATATCTTCTTTTAAAAAGTCGTAACGACCAACATAGCTGAGTGTGCTGGATGCTCCCGTACCGCTAATGTCTGTGGCAAAAAGGCGATCGCGGTTAGGGCGAGATTTCCCATCATCGCTATTGCTTTGAGAACCTAACCAGAAAATGCGATCGCCTATTTTGGTAGAAGCTTCCAAATCCACTTCTCGATTTTCAGTCAGTCCCAGAGAACTTGTGAAGTCAAAGCCAGTTATCGGCAGTCCCGATTTGCTGGAATCGTAGAGGCGCAAGAGTTGATTTTCGTCATCGGCTTCTAAGAAAAATGTCCCACCTACAGAAATAGCTGTAGAAGCGTCACTTGTACCCGTTAAAAATTGAGTTGTAGCAGTCCCGTCATTGGCCGATGCGGCGTAGGCGATGGCATAATTAGCAGTACTACTACCATCACTGACACTCACTGTAATGTTGGCAGTACCAACGCCTACTGGATTAATTTTCAGATTGCGGCTGTTTCCACTCCCAGTTAGGGTTAAATTCCCGTTAGGAACCACTGCGGCATTATTGCTGGTGACTGTGACAGTCAAATTATCTACAGGGGTATCGGAATCAGCGATCGTGAAGTTTACACCCAGTGTCTTTGCCGGGTCGTTAGCGTTGCCAATTACACCGCTAATTGCCCCCGTTCCTGTAGCAGACAAAGCCCCATTAGCATCTAATAAGTCTGTGGTGCTGGCTGTGTCCAGTTGAATAGTTGGCGCTGTGGGAGTTGTAGTATTAATGATGTAAATGCCTGGGCTGCCAATGTCCCCCGCAGCTGAATAAGAGTTGTTGGCATCACCTACCGCGGAAAGCTGCCATTTGGTGATATCGTTACTGCCAAGGTTTGCATTGCTAGTGGAGCCGCTAACATTTTGGGTGCGAATACTACCTGCAATAGTTTGATCGTTATAGGTGAGGCGATCGATGAGAGTATTAGAAGCATTGTAGATATTGATTTCGTCAGCACGTCCGAGGTTGTTGGCGTTACCACCGAGAACTTTTACAGAAGCAGGAAGACTCCAAGCTGTGCGGAAAGCCGCAGCAGTGACTTCTGTGATAATTACGGACTCCCCAGACGCAACGGTTCCGAAACCACTTAAGTTAAATGAGCCGGGGGTGCGAGTGTCGTCGTCAAAACTCCATCCCGTTAAATCTATGGCTGTATTACTAACGTTAGTTAGTTCGACAAATTCGCCAGTAGCAGCACTACTGTACATATACTCGGTAATTCGGATAGTAGAGGAAGCCGAATCATTGTCAGTAATGTTGACTCCGAGGGTGGGAATTGTAATGCCGTTGTAGTTAGTGTCTGTACTAGTTGCTGTATGAGCGATCGTGTTAATATGATTTCCTTCCACCAAGGAATCATTTGTAGCTGTTACAGTTACGGTCTGGGCTACGTTCCAGTTAGCAGTAGTGAAGGTGAGGCTGCTAACATCGGTTGTGGTTTTTGTTTGAGGGTCACCATTATTAATAATATTGATGGTAACATCCGCTGTTGGCTGGCTATTCAACACCACTGTGTAAGAATCTGTAGCCCCACCTTCAGTTACATCTGTGCTACCCCCTGATTGAGTAATGGTGACACCTGCTGAAGTTGGAACAGGTACTGACAAAGAAAAATCATCGATCGCTAAACCATCATCAGAACCACTAGCATTAAAATCTTGCCAGCGGAGATAAAATGTTGCCCCATTGGCAATATTCAGTCCAGAAATTGTTGTTGAAATATTAGTAAAGTTACCAGTAGCATTGCCATCACGAAGACCTACTGAACCAGATGTATTGGGTGAACTAAAATCTAAGGAATCAACATCTGTCCAAGTGCCATTTGCCAGAGAAGTTGCATCTAAACTGTATTGAAAATCTAACTTATCAGTTCTACTTGCTGTACCCAGACGCCATTCTTCACCACGATAACTAACTGCTAATGAAGTAATTGTACTGCCTGTATTGTTGCTAAAACTTACTCCGATGGTGGGTATTAAACTACCAGATTGCAATCCACCCAATGCTCTCTCTGTACTACCAGATGACCCAAAGCTGTAAGTATCACCTGTATTAGAGCTTCCAGTACCAGCAGTATAAGTTGTATTGGCATTCGTTCCAGTTTCCAAAAACTCCCATCCAGTTGGCAGAGTTGTAGATGTTCCAGAATTCGCTAAGGTGTCAAAATCTTGCGTGTAAATAGTCCCAGTGAAATTAATTGCTGGCATTTATTTTTACCTTGTACGATTTAGTGAAAAATTTGTGTTCAAGCACAGTGGCTGTTTAATCAAACACAAAAGAATGTATGCAAAAACTTACTTCGCCCAAGAAGTAAATTATTAGTAAAAAAAGTTACATATTTTGCTAGTATTAATCGGTATTTAGCAACCTTAAACTATCTCAGTCACATTAAGAAACCGCTAGCAAAAGGTTAAAACAACAAATATTTGGTATGCAGCTGCACTCGGACATACACTAGTACCGCCGTAAATTCAAAATTCAAAATGTCTGTTATCTCAGATCAAAACCGGGTAATCACTTGTTATTAAAATCTCTTCGCGTCCCCGCGTTAACCCTAGTGATAAGTATTCAAACGGACATGATATCATCTCTATCTAATTGACCTATGTCCATTCATGCTCAAGGATGGCATATAGCCATGAGTCTCGCCATTCTCCCTTAATCCAATGGTGTTCTCGCAAATATCCTTCCTGTTGCATTCCGATTTTTTGCATAACTCTTGCTGAGGCAATGTTTTCTGGGTGACAAGTCGCAAATATGCGATGTAAGCCTAACTCATGAAAACCAAAGGATATAATTGCTCTTACAGCTTCAGTTGCATATCCTTGCCCCCAAAATTGCTTAGTGAAGCAGTATCCAATAGAGCCAGTTTTGTTGACAGTATCTAAAGTAGAAATTCGACAGGTACCAATTAATTGGTTTTGGGGTTTTAAAATTACCGCCAAGGTAAAATGCTGACGGGGTTCTTCCTTTTGCAATGAAATCTCTCTTTGCAAAAAATTTCTCGTATCTTCTTCGCTATTAGGACCAAAAATCAAATAACGCACAACTTCACGATCGCCAGCGTATTGATGAATCGCTGGCCAATCTGATTCTATAAAGTCCCGCAGTATGAGACGTTCGGTTTCTAGCGGTAAATTCATTTGGGAATTTCTGCACGTAACTGATTGACTACCCGATCTAGTCCCACTGAATGGGCGGCTTTGAATAATAAACGATCGCCTGGTTGCACAAATGTCTTTAATCTCGCTACCAATTCGCTATGAGTTCCAAAGTACTCTGATGGTATACCCTCAGCACTTGTACCGATGGCTTCGGCATCTTCTCCATCTACCAAAACCAACAAGCCGTCTAAATTCAACTTTCGCACTGTTTCGCCCACTCGCTGGTGCAACTGCTGCGATCGCTCTCCTAATTCTTTCATTGCACCTAACACGGCAATTTTCCGCTTTCCGGGTGTGTCTGCCAATAATTGCAATGCTGCTAACATTGCTTCTGGTGCAGCATTATAAGTTTCATCTAAGATTACTACATCGTTGGGCAAATTAAACCGTTGCGATCGCCCTGTGGGCATATCCACCGCTACACCTGCTTTCAAGCTTACCCAATCAATTCCCAAGACTTTTGCCACCGCTAAAGCTGCTAAGAAATTACTCGCATTATGACGACCGGGTAAGGGTAATGGTAATTGGATTCCTGCTACTTCTACAGTTTCGCTATCAATCAGCACCCCTTGGATATCCCCACCAGAAAACCCATAACTCACAACTTCTCCGTGCCAAACTTTCGCCGCTGTAGTCATTAATAGAGGATTATCGTAATTCAGAATTGCCACACTATCAGCAGACATTTCGGCTAATAATTCACATTTTGCCTCGGCGATCGCTTCTTCGGAACCCAGTAACTCAATATGCGCTGTCCCCACATTGGTAATCACTCCAATAGTTGGACGCGCTATTTCTGTCAGTTCGGCAATTTGTCCCCTACCCCGCATAGCCATTTCAACCACGGCGTAGTCATGTTCTGTACCCAGTTCTAGCAGAGTTTTCGGGACACCGATTTCGTTATTGAAATTTCCATAAGTTTTGTGAACTGCCCCTTTTGTGCCTAAAACTGCCGTAATTAACTCTTTGGTTGTAGTTTTACCCACGGAACCGGTAACACCAATTACTGGAATATTAAAGCGATCGCGCCACCATCGGCCAATTTTTTGATATGCCTTGAGGGTATCTTTGACCTGCAATACCGGAAATACAGGATTTTCGTATTCAAAATCTACAATCGCCGCGATCGCACCTTTAGCGATCGCGGTTGACACAAATTCATGTCCATCAAATTTATCACCTCGTAAAGCTACAAACACTTCACCAGGCTTGATGATACGAGTATCTGTTTGTATACCGCTACTTACTTGTGTGAGAGCAGTTTCACGTAAATTTACAGGATGAGCTAAAAGAACTTCAATCAGTTGAGTTAAGGTCGCAGAACAAGGCATAAATAATTCACTTAAAATTATAAAATCGAATTATGACACAATGTCAGGTTTAACACCAAAAAAGAGTGCCAAAGAAGCTTAACTTCTTTGGCACTCTTTGTTTATTAGCTATTTATATAGTTTAATTAGGCATATCTTGTTAATGTCCTATCCCCGGTTTTTAATCAAGATTACTTGCATAATTTGTATTGCTATCTCTCTAGAAATGCCTAAGGCTTGATATAAATCATTTAAAAAATTTTTTTCTTCTTCCCCGACTATACCTCCAGCTAAGACTAAATCAGTTGCTACTGCAAAAGCTGCTTCGCGCAAGTCTGGAGATAGAGAATCTTTTGCAGCATTAAATAAAGTATTAAAATTATCCCCCTGGAGAATAGATAAAATCTTCTCAAATAGACTCTTCATACTCTCATGCGGATAACTTTTAAAAAGTTTTATCCGAGATAGCACAAAAGTGATAGAATCTATTTCTTCAACAGAAAGGTAACCGTCTGACGCTGTTGCCATCAAAACTATAACAGCAAAAGCTTCTGTTGGATTGAGTGCTGTTTGGGTTTGGCTTTCTGTAACCAATACAGCGTCGAATAGACCCATTGTAGTAGCTCCTTAGTTAAGGTCTCAATAGCGATACAGTTACCTGTGTATTTGCTAGACTTTCAGGTGATACTGCAACGCTGTGAGACTTTCATAGTTTAGTGTTCCCAGGATTACTTCATGGCGAACACTTACACTCAATGGTTTTTGACAATAAGTAAACTACTATCCGCGAACTTAGCGTTCTCCTGTCTTTTCTATTGTTTCTATTACTGCCAAACCTATACCAGAAGCTGCTATTAACAGTACTGCTGATATCAAAAAAGCGTTGGTCAGCATTCGTAGGGCTTCATCGAAAAAAATGTAGGTGGTCATAGCTTCACCTTGAGAATTTTGTGCTGCTAGTACTTTTTATTTCTCCACACTTTGATGGGTGAATTTCGTTCAAAAAATGCTAGCTCTTGCATCTTAACAAAACTTTAGCTCTTTCAGGACATTGCTCAAAGTTTTTATTTCTGAAGATTTGATGAATTTTAGAAAGCAATTGTAAAAGAATTTACTGAGGCTGAAGTTAAAGCAAAAGTTCTGTCACCTGAAACTTACGCAAGTATCATTGTTCAATTCGTAAACTGAGTTAAAAATAGTTATGAAACTAAATATCGACAAAAAGCTGATTTTTCCTAATAATTTCGTCAAATTTACAGAAGAGATTTTTAGAGAATTTACTGAGAAAATTATCAGTTACAGGCATCTATATCAGTGCATCTACAAAAGCTAACCAATCGATGATTCAGAGCTTCCACGGAGAAAAAGAAAGTCCTAAAAGAGTTTCAAATAAAAAAGGTTATTTTCTTCCAACGATGATGGAAGTTGTTTGCACGCGATCGCATCCGATTGATGTAAAGAAACATTGCGACGCACCACCCTACAAAAAAGCGGACAAGATGCCCGCTCCACAATAAGTAGTTGGATATTTTTATTTGAAAGCCATTTTGTATTAAAAACCACTATTGCTTAACGGAAATTACCAGGATTTAGACGAACACCACTAGGCTGAGACTGACGACGAATTGCTACTCCATTCCGCAAATTGCTTCCAGTACCACCATCTTGGCGATCGAGGAAAGGTTTCAAATCAATCCCACTTCTAGATGAACTAATGCGATTATTGCCACGACCCAGAAGTGTGCGGCCTAAGTTGTATACGTCACTTCCTGCAATACCGCGATCGCCATAAGTGTTAACAGCTATAGTTTGTTGTCCGCTGTCAGCAGTAGTCAGGTTTTGAAAAATACTATTGCGGATAACGTAGGGATCTTTCCCTCGTGGTACTGTCAAAACAATTCGACAGGTTGGGTTAGCTTCAGTTGTGACGCAGACAATGTTTTCGTTATTTTGTACAGATGTCTGGAGTTCTTGTAAACCGTCTGGGCGATACTGTTCCAAGCGGCTAGCAATTGCTACACAACGCTTTTGTGCATCCCAACCACCGCCCAAAGCCGCAGGCGCGGCCCAAGGAAAGTATTGTCCCGATTGACTTTGTGGCTGATACATAACTGTGTACTGGCCATTGTTATTCTGACAGCTAAAGCGAGTTGTCGTGTCACCTGAGGGTGAAGATGGTATACCCGTCGATGTATCTATTGGTACTGGCGCTGATGTTCCACCTGATGTTCCACCTGATGGCACTGTTGGTACTACCACACCATCGTTTGTAGAAGGATCGTATTGCGCCATTGCTGCGGAATTTCCCAGACACAAAGATAAGCCAAGACCACTCAAAAAGACAAATCTCAGCAGTTGTGATGACATAAATCATCCTCCAGTAAAAATAGGTAGGGAATTGATAGTTTAAGTGACGAATAATTCTAGTTTTTGATTCATCAAAAACACTATTTTTTCCTCTCTTGCAGGTAAAACACAAAAAACCTCGGCGAAACTAACCGAGGTTTGAGAGAGAAGTATGAATGACCATGAAATACAGCGATACGAAAATCGAAAAATCTTAGCTAACGCTAAAACTAACCAAAACTAAAGTAGTGACCATTAAAGCAGCAAAAACACCTTGGATAACATATTTACGTTGTTCCCAGATTGCTGGGTAGTCAGCGTAGTACATCTTGGGTTCAGCTGCGTAGTTATTGAGAATGCCGTCTTCATTTACAGTTGTGTACATAATTTTTTCTCTTGGTTTTTTATTAACTTATGTAAATAATTTTAACAAGTTTGTTACAAATTGTCAATCTGACTTGACAAAAAAAGATTTATGCGAGCCATAACGCTGACTTATCAGCGATCGCACAGGGCTAAAACACAAAAAACCCCAGCCAAATAGCTGAGGTAAAAGGAGAAGTACAAATGGCGACGATGATACAGCGATATGGAAGTCAAAAAATCTTAGCTAACGCCAAAACCAACCAAAACTAAAGTAGTAACGATTAAAGTTGCAAAAAAACCTTGGATAACGTATTTACGTTGTTCCCAGATTGCTGGGTAGTCAGCGTAGTACATTTTGGGTTCAGCTGCGTAGTTATTGAGAATGCCGTCTTCATTTACAGTTGTGTACATAATTTTTTTCTGGTTGTTTATTAACTTATGTAAATAAATTTAACAAGTTTGTTACAAATTGTCAATAAGGCTTGACAAAATAATACTGATAGCTTTCATAAAAATCACTTATCAGCGATCGCGGCCATAGATAGCAGTCGGAAGTATTCCAGCATTAGAGTTCTCACACCTCATGCCCAATAAAAGGAGGTATCTGGTTGCTACAGTCGGGGTGAAAACTACTAAGCTGGTAAATAGCACGTTTAAACTTTACCGGAAATTTTGAATCGCATTCATCGGCGATTGAGATTTCCTCGTTGGCGAACTACCTGTAATTACATTATGTTTGATGCTCTATCCGATCGTTTAGAAGCCGCCTGGAAAAAACTGCGAGGACAAGACAAAATTTCTCAATCCAACATTCAAGATGCTCTGCGGGAAGTACGCCGCGCTTTGTTGGAAGCAGATGTCAATCTCCAGGTAGTCAAAGATTTTATTAGCGGAGTTGAAGCCAAGGCACAGGGAGCTGAGGTAATCTCCGGCGTGCGACCTGACCAACAGTTCATCAAAATTGTTCATGATGAGCTGGTGCAGGTGATGGGAGAAGAGAATGTTCCCCTCGCAGAAGCCCAGGAGCAGCCTACTATTGTCTTAATGGCTGGGTTGCAAGGTACTGGTAAAACCACAGCTACCGCTAAGTTAGCCTTACATCTGAGGAAATTAGACCGTAGTTGCTTGTTAGTGGCGACAGACGTATATCGCCCAGCAGCGATCGATCAGCTGCTGACGTTGGGTAAGCAAATTGACGTGCCAGTTTTTGAACTAGGAAGCGATGCAGACCCAGTAGAAATTGCCCGACAAGGTGTAGAACGCGGCAGAGCAGAAGGCGTTAATACAGTAATTATTGATACTGCTGGGCGTCTGCAAATTGACGAAGAGATGATGGCGGAATTAGCCCGCATCAAAGAAACTGTCCAACCCCACGAAACTCTGTTGGTGGTGGATGCCATGACTGGTCAAGAGGCAGCAAATCTCACTCGCACCTTCCATAACCAGATCGGAATTACTGGAGCAATTCTCACCAAACTGGATGGTGATAGCCGTGGTGGTGCGGCGCTATCAGTGCGGCAGATTTCAGGAGCGCCGATTAAGTTTGTCGGCGTTGGTGAAAAAGTCGAGGCACTGCAACCATTTTATCCCGATCGTATGGCATCGCGGATTTTGGGAATGGGTGATGTCTTAACCTTGGTAGAAAAAGCTCAGGAAGAGTTCGATCTAGCAGATGCTGAGAAAATGCAGGAGAAAATCCTGTCGGCGAAGTTTGACTTTACGGACTTTCTCAAGCAGCTGCGAATGCTGAAGAATATGGGATCGCTGGGAGGCTTCATTAAGATGATTCCAGGGATGAACAAGATTTCAGACGATCAGCTCAAGCAGGGAGAAACCCAACTCAAGCGCTGTGAAGCGATGATTAACTCCATGACTCGCCAAGAACGCCACGACCCCGATTTATTAGCCAGTTCTCCCAGTCGGCGGCGACGGATTGCCTCTGGCTCAGGCTACAGAGAATCCGATGTAACTAAACTGGTGGGTGATTTCCAAAAAATGCGATCGCTCATGCAGCAAATGGGTCAAGGTAGCTTCCCTGGTATGGGGGGAATGTTTGGTGGTGGCATGGACAATGCCTTTGCAGGTGGAGGCAATCGTCCACCTGCCCCCGGATGGCGAGGTTACAATAGTGGTGCCCCAAGTGCCACGAAAAAGAAAAAGAAAGAGAAAAAGAAAAAAGGATTTGGCAATCTTTAGTCATTGGGAATTAGGTATGGGGCATTATTTGCTTAATGACAAATGACTAATAGCACCAAATGCTAGACGAGTGCTAAAATTAGCATTTCGGCATACTTACCAATTTAGGAGAATGATTCTTCAACATGATCAAACTGCGCTTGAAGCGATACGGTAAAAAGCGGGAAGCAAGTTACCGCATCGTCGCCATTAACAGCCTCGCTCGCCGCGATGGTCGTCCCTTAGAAGAGTTGGGATTCTACAACCCCAGAACCGATGAAGTGCGACTGGACGTTCCCAGCATCGTCAAGCGACTACAACAAGGCGCTCAACCCACTGACACGGTACGTCGCATCTTAGTAAAAGCCAATGTTTTTGAACAGGTCAGTGCCACAGCCGCATCATAATTTAGGAACAAAATCCCCAAAAGCTAGTCCCAATTATATTGGGCTGGTAAGATTTCTGGTGCAACCGTTTTTAGAATCTCCAGAAACTTTAAGCGTCGATAGTGAGATTTCTGACACCCTCAATCGGGTTTGGATTCGTATCGCCTTTGAAAGCACAGATAAAGGGAAAGTGTTTGGTCGAGGGGGACGCAATATTCAGGCGATTCGTACAGTAATTGCCGCAGCCGCAGCCGCAGCCGGGCAATCAGTATACCTGGATATCTACGGCAGTACTACTCCAGGTCGGGAGGGCATGTCTTTTGATGAAGACACAGAAGAGCGATCGCCACCACCAAAAACCAGAGAAGCACGCGGAAATGATGGTCCTAAACCCATTGTTAAACCCCGCATCCGCTAGATTAAAATTAGGGAGAAACTCTGAGCGGTTGTGTTTACCTCCGCTCAGAATTTTTCTGGAGATGGAAAAGTAGCAAAAGAATTTTTGGATCTTTTTTGAGCTTTTTAACCAATCTCGTGCTTGTTAATGCTTAGAAATAATCCGATGCAACTCTAAACAATCTCTATAAGGAGGTGAAACTAGAGAGTGGCTGAAGTTCGTTTGGGTGAAAATGAGTCGATTGACTCGGCACTAAGACGTTTTAAAAAGAAAATTCAAAAAGCTGGAATTTTATCCGAAGTCAAACGCCGGGAAAGATATGAAAAACCCAGTTTGCGCCGTAAACAGAAAGCGGAACTCGCACGTAGAGGTGGTCGTTAAGGAATCAGGGTAATGTCCTGATATCTTAATAGCTTTCTTAACAATTGTATGGTGGCACTGTCAAAAATCTAAAAATCATGCTTTGAGCCAATTGTAGACAGCGCCACCCTACCAAAATTATTTTGTGAATTACGAATTACGGATTAGTATTAGTTGTCCAAGTATATAAAATCGAACAAAATGTTAGCAATCAGAACGCACTTCGATGGTTGGGGAGAAAACATTAATCTTTGTCGGAAACTGCTCCTCAGCAATTAATAAATACTATGGTAGGTGCTTTAACAATTCAGTTGCCGAATGTTTCTAGTGCGATCGCTCTAGCAGGAGATGGGGAAGAAAATCTCAAATTCCTATCTCGGCAAACAGGAGCTGGTTTAGTGCTGCGCGGACAAGAATTATTGATTTCTGGTACAGAGAAGCAAATTGACCTGGCTACGAAATTAGTGCGATCGCTTGAAGATTTGTGGATTAAAGGCAATGCGATTTCTAATGCCGATATTTTAACAGCTCGTCAAGCTTTGGATAGCGATCGCCAAGGAGAACTGCAAGATTTACAGCGAGATATCCTCGCCAAAAGTCGCAAGGGCGAAGAAATCCGTGCCAAAACCTTTCGCCAGCGTAAATATATTGAGGCACTCCGTAAGCGTGACCTCACTTTTGGCGTTGGGCCTGCTGGTACTGGCAAAACTTATCTAGCTGTAGTTGTCGCCGTCCAAGCACTACTTTCCAATCAAGTTGAAAAACTAATTTTAACTCGCCCTGCCGTGGAAGCCGGAGAAAAACTCGGCTTTTTACCTGGAGATTTACAGCAAAAAGTTAACCCCTACCTGCGCCCACTTTACGATGCTATTTATGAATTCATCGATCCCGAAAAAGTACCTAGTTTGATGGAACGCGGCGTGATTGAAGTTGCACCACTCGCCTATA
This sequence comes from Nostoc sp. C117, assembly GCF_043099735.1. Taxonomy (NCBI): domain Bacteria; kingdom Bacillati; phylum Cyanobacteriota; class Cyanophyceae; order Nostocales; family Nostocaceae; genus Nostoc; species Nostoc sp. C117. Next base: position 5,298,861 of record NZ_CP170991.1, on the reverse strand, counting down.
TGCGGGGACGTACCCTTAATAATGCCTTTGTGATTGTGGATGAAGCCCAAAATACTACACCCGCCCAAATGAAAATGGTTTTAACTCGTTTGGGTTTCCGTTCAAGGATGGTGATTACAGGCGACATGACACAGACTGATTTGCCAGTTAACCAACAATCAGGTTTAGGAGTAGCTTTACAAGTTTTAAAACATGTTGAGGGCATTGCTTTTTGCGAATTTTCCCAAAAAGATGTCGTCCGCCATCCTCTAGTTCAGCGGATTGTTGCAGCTTATGAACAATATGAAAAATAGGGATTGGGTATTTGTTAGGACTCATCTTTTAAGCAAGGACAAATGACCAATGACAAAGAACAAATGACAAAGGAAAAATGACAAATGACCACAACATTAAAAGAATTTTTAGCGGCTTGTGAAAATTTAGGAACTTTGCGTTTAATTGTTACTAGCAGTGCGGCTGTTTTAGAAGCAAGGGGTAAGTTAGAAAAGCTATTTTATGCAGAATTACCCAAAGGTAAATATGCAAATATGCACACCGAAGGCTTTGAGTTTCACTTGAACATGGATAAAATTATTCAAGTTAAATTTGAAACTGGTGAGGCAAAAAGAGGTAACTTTACTACCTATGCAATTCGTTTTTTAGATGAGAAACAAGAATCTGCCTTGAGCCTATTTTTACAATGGGGTAAACCGGGAGAATATGAACCGGGTCAGGTGGAAACTTGGTTGGCTTTGAAAGAACAGTATGGGGAGATTTGGCAACCTTTACCAGCAGAAATTTAATGTTGCTCATTGGTATGTTGAAAAATATTATTCCCTAACAATTTTATTGGAGTTTCCTTTGCATTCTCTTTTTGAAGCTAGAATTATGTGATTGTTTCGATGCTATAGCTTACAGAGCTATTACCACCACCACTAACATGAGTTTTTGTGTATTTCTGAACCCCTAAAGCAGTACCATAAATTTGCGAAGAAAGATTAATTTTTAATCAATGAAATCATAAACGTTAAATATAAAATTGCTGATGTTTTTTATAAAAGCGATTTGGAGTTTTTGCTTAATTGCTTTTTTCCTGCTATGGAGTGGAGAAGTTGAAGCCGGAGAGTTATCTGAAAGGTTAAGCAACTTTCCCCAGTGGGAAAAATTAACCTCTGTGCAACCAGCTTCGGGTGATTTAGTTTACCCTGAATGGATGGCTGGTACTTGGGAAGTTACAAGTACCTTAGTAGATTTGGTGGCACCTTTAGCACCAGATATTGTCACGCCAGGGTTTGAAGGTAATCGCCGACAATTAAATCAACCTGTGAGTTTTCTAGTAAGATTTATAAAAGAGCAACCACATCCCACGTGGCTAAAAATATTACCTTGGATAGATAACAAATCGCCAATTTTAGTAGCAGATCGAGCATTTAATAGCTTGAATTTGGCACGGGCTTCTTTAGGAAATGAAGCAGTGTTAGGAGTTAAAGTAGATCCAGATTCGCCTAATCGCCAAATTACATTTTTGCGTAGCAATCTTCAACTAGTTTCCACTGTTACTGCACGGACTACGGAAACTACTCCTGATAATAAGTTCATCACTACAGAAGTATTTCAGCAATTATTTAAAGGCGGTTCACGCCCGTATTTCAACTCTGTAGAATCGACAACGGCTTATCATCAACTTGCCACAGATCGGCCAACAATTGAAGCAGATCAAGTTACTGCTGTTTATCTTTCGCCGCAAGATCCAAATTATTTTAGCGCAGGTTCTCGTCCAGTCGCTCTTTATCGCTATCACCTGGAATTTTTCACCAGAGAAATATCTATTACTTCAAAGGAGTGATTTCGACGGCTAGCACTTGACTGTTTTGTAATACAATTGTAGTATAAATATTCCAAGCTAACGATCGCGCTCTTGGAAGGTGTGCATCATGGCAAAATTTCGAGATATTGTCAATTACTTTCGCGCTGACTGGAAGCTGAGTGTTTTCAGTATTACAGCATCTAGCATTTACGAAATTATTGATTTAGTTGTACCTTATGCGATCGGGCAGATTTTAAACGTTTTGTCTGGTCAACCTTTGGATAAACCACTTCAAAGTGCGATCGCCACTTTTTCTGACATTACCAATTACCCAGTTAATAAATCTCTATCTTTGAGTATATTATTGGGTTTAATTTTTCTTGTCACGGTAGTGAAAGCCCCAACACAAACGTTGTTAACACATTGGTTTCATTGGGCTATACCCTTAAGGCGGCGTCGGGATAAAGCCCAAACAGCCATAGAAAAAATTCTCACTTTGCCACTGGAATTTTATGATGAAAATAACCCTGGACGTATTGCTGGACGAATAGCAAGAGGTATTTCTAACCACACTTTTACCTACCCTGAAGTAGCTGGACAGTTAATTCCTAAACTAGTTCGTGTGCTGGGAATTTTCTTGTTTATTTTAGTGATTGAATGGCGAATTGCGGTTTTATATCTAATCTCCTTTGTCGTTATCCTTAGCTTAAGTTTGAAGGATTTACAGCGATTGATTGGGTACGAAACTATTCTGGATAAATATGGTGAAGATACGGAAAGCCGCACTTCCGAATTGATCAGTAATATTAAAACGGTGAAAGCATTTGCTACAGAAGCCAAAGAATTAAAGCGGCAAAAACAACGTTTGGCTCGCGAACTGACGGTGGTTGAGCATCGCATCCACAAAGGTTATACAAAACTGGCTACTTGGCAAAGGACTGTAATTCAGTTTTGCGTATTTACAATCCTGGGTTTGACTTTAGCAGCAACAGTAGACGGGAGAATTTCTCTCGGTCACTTTATCATGACCTTAACTCTCTCCAGCATGGCATACGCCGAACTAGAACCTATTAGTACCTTGGCAGAAAATTTTGCCCGTCGTTATTCTTCTATGTTGCGGTTTCACGAATTTCTTCAAGAACCAACTGGATCTGAATCTGCTGGTCTTTTAGAAGAGAATAATCAGGCAGAATCAGGTTACAAATTTACTGGAAAACTGGAGTTATCTCATATCAGTTTTGGATATGATACTAACCGTCAAGTTTTGCAAGATATCAACTTGTTGATTGAGCCATATCAAACAGTAGCATTAGTAGGGCGTTCTGGTTCTGGAAAGTCTACTCTAGTGAAGTTGCTATTGCGATATTTTGAACCTCAATCAGGTGAAATTTTGATTGATGGTCAAGATATTCGCACTTTAGATGTGGGTAAATATAGACGAAGATTAGCGATCGTTCACCAAGAAGTAGACATTTTTAACGGTACTATACTGGATAACCTCACCTATGGCAGACGGGATGCCAGTTTAGCGCAGGTTCAAGAAGCCTGTAGGATTGCTAGAGTCGATGAAGTAGTGCAGCACCTACCCCAAGGTTATTACACCGTCGTGGGGGAACGAGGGGTTAGATTATCTGGAGGACAGAGACAACGCTTAGGAATTGCCAGGGCGTTGCTAGTACAACCAGACGTGTTGGTTTTTGACGAAGCTACCTCTAGCTTAGATTATGAATCTGAACGTTCAATTCAGCTAGCGATGCGATCGATTCAGGGTACTTGCACCACCATTGTCATTGCCCACCGTTTGAGTACAGTGCGGGAAGCCGATAAGATTGTAGTTCTAGAACAAGGAAGGATTGTAGAAGTCGGTAGCCACGATGAACTTTTGCGTCACGAGGGTATTTATCGCCGCTTGCACTCCCTCCAAGAAACCGGAGAACTTTTAAGTTAGGGGACATAAAGCAGAAGTAGGGTGAGTATTATCATACCCACCCTACAAGCGATCGCACTGCCCGATTTTTCATGCTTCATATCCAGTCAGATGTACTAGTTACCCCTATGTGAGTTACATTGTCGGGGTTGTTTGTAGGCGCGAGATAAGATTTCTTCGGGAGTCATTCCTAGCTTCTTCGCTGCTGAAAGAGCAAGAAGATTCACGTGAGAGTCTTTGCACTGTTCTACAGCATCTGCAATCTTAGTTAGTAATGATACTTCATCTTCTTGGATCATGCGATCGCTCTGAGCCTTAGATAAATTCTCTTGTGCTATAGCTAATCTTTTCTGTGGAGAATCAAACTCAACTACAACACCCATCACAGCTTCTTGATTAGTAGTCCCATTACCATTGGGAGACAATCTTACAATACCAAATGCACAAACTCCACCACAATTAGGATAATTCAGAGGGTTAGAGCCATAACCATAGTTTTGATAAATACTTGCAGATTGAGTAGGTGTAGTTGATGCTGGGGAAGCCGATATTTCGGAAGTTGATGTTGAGGTTTGAGAAGTATCAACAGGATTTGAATTAATATTTGTAGAGTCACTGCTAGCGCTACCTGCCCAAACAATTTTAGGAAAAATTAATAATAAAATATTAAGTACAAAGGCAAAGCCAAAGAAATAACGGGACATATATATCATCTCTAGAATCTAGCAATTTGAGAAGAAAACCTGCTATATTCAGCAGGGAAACTAGTAGTCTATTTCATTAATTTTGATATACATGTTTGTAGTAAGGACTTTAGTCATTGATTTTTTAAACACTAAAATACTTACTACAAATCTCTCAACATTTTGACGACAGACTACTAGAAAAGTGAGAGACTAATTAGAATAAATTAGCGCATTGGACGGGAACCAGGGGCGTTACCGTTAACTACTGCACTAGCTACCCAATTATTTGTACCAGCAATCCGATACCAACGAGCATCGGGAGTATTAATCCAACGATCTAGAACGGTATCACCATAAGTCCAAGCATTAAAGTTCAAGCGTTGATTAGGAGCAGCACGCCCAACAATGCTGGCATTTAAAGAGGGAGCAGACCGGATGTTAACACCTTCAGGCGCAGCAATAGCGCTGAAATTAACAACGATAATATTAGAAGGAGGAGTTGTGTTTGAGCTACTTCCCCGCATCCAGAAGGAAATAGGACTACCATTCACGTTAGCCCCGAAACTAGTGATTCGCACATTAGAGCAACCAGCCTCATTAATCAGAGAACTACCAACATATTGATTTGCACCACGGAGAGAAACCTTTCCATTAGAAATACTCTCAACAATACCGACATGACCATAAGTAGGGTCTGAACCAGGAAAAGAACGTTCCATAACTGCAATAGCGCCAGGTTGAGGTTGAACGCTAACAAAACCATTACGCTGGAGATATCCATCGTTCCAGTCGCCAGCGTTGGGATACCCAGAAAGACCAAAACGATTTGCAACATAATCAGTACATTGACACGCTCTTTGAGCAAAAGCTGGAGTAACAGAAAAACTTGTAGTCAGTGTTCCTGCAATGATGGTTATACCTGCGATCGCTTTTAAACTCGCCCGATTTTTCAATATTTTCATATCCACTACAATCCTGATTTGATTAATAGGTTTTGAATTCTTACATGAATTAAAATTCACTAAATCTGATTAATTCATGCAGTGAGGAAAATGCAACATAACCTTTCCAACTAGTATTTATTAATTGGAGATTAAGCTTTTTATTTAACTGGTTGTTGCAACTTCCAGTAATTTGATAATCCAGCAATTTTAAAATAATTGCAATTCATAAATATCAGGTATTTTTTTGTAAAAAACTGAAGTTATTAATCTGATTTATTCAAATTTTTCAATTAAATTCATAAAATTCATAAAATTCAGGCTAGAATATCGAGCAACAATTTATACTATTTTCTATGGATTCCGAAGAAATACTGAGCTATATCAAATTTGCAGATGAATTAGTAAGCTCAAAAACTGGAGAAGGCTTGAAAGATGTTCAAAAGGCAATAATTCAAGAAGCTTTGGCAGGTAAACGACTTAAAGAGATCAACTTTTCTGGCTATTCCAATAGCACGATACAACAGGTATTTGCTTACAAATTATGGAAACTGTTATCGGTACTAACTGGGCAAAAAGTTACTATCAAGACACTTCCAGGGGTATTAGAAAGATTACAAAAAGAACAACTAGCGCAACCTAGTCAAATCTCCGATCCTTTAAAGTCAACAGTAAATATACATAATCCTTCTCAATCTGGGCTGATAGAGAATAACCAAACCTATATAAACGTGCGTCATGATTGGGGTGAGGCTCCAGATGTACCAGTTTTCTATGGACGTACTGATGAACTAACTAAACTTGAGCAGTGGATTGTTACAGATAAATGCAAATTAGTAGTAATTTTGGGGATGGGGGGAATTGGCAAAACTTCTCTATCTAAAAAACTAGTAGAGAAGCTAGTAGAAAGTTCAAATGAATTTCAGTGCATGATTTGGCGAAGTTTGCGGGAATCTCCACCAGTAAAAAAAATACTAACAGACTCAATCAAATTCTTATCTAATCACCAAATAACCGATTTACCAGACTCTCTAGATGGGCAGATTTCTCTACTGATTACTTGCTTGAATTCCTCACGCTGTCTGTTAGTACTAGATAACGTCGAGTCAATTCTACAAATCGGTAATCAATCAGGGCAATATCGAGAAGGTTATCAAGGATATGGTCAATTGTTTAGTCGAATAGGTGAGTCACGACATGAAAGTTGTTTATTAATAACTACTCGTGAAAAGCCTATGGAAGTAACCACGATAGAAGGCATAAATAGACCTATTCGTTCATTACAGGTTACAGGTTTGCAAAATGCTGCACGAGAGATTATTAGAGAAAAACGTCTGTATGGTTCACAAGAGGAAATAAATCAACTAACAGAAATGTATAATGGTCATCCTTTAGCATTAAATATAGTTACTAATGAAATTAAAGATTTATTTGATGGTAATATAGCCGACTTTCTATTACAAGGAACTCCTCTATGTAATGGAATCATTCAAATGTTAGATAAACAGTGTAATCGCTTATCTTCTATTCAAAATTCGATTATGTATTGGCTAGCAATTAATCGAGAACCAGTTTCTATCAAAGAATTAGATGAGGATGTTATCTCGACATCAGCCAATTCAAAAAGATTAATCCAAAATGCTTTAGAGTATTTGAAACGGCGCTCTTTAATTGAATCAGTTGCTGGATGCTTCACTCTGCAAAACTTCGTTATGGAATATCTTATAGACAAATTCATAGTGCAAATTAGTGAAGAAATTAAAAATGGCGAGTTTGAAAATTTTAATAGTCATGCCCTAATAAAAGCCTTAGCTAAAGACTATGTTAGAGAAACACAAATTCGTCTTATTCTCAAACCAGTTGCAGACAGTCTAGATGATATAGAAACACAACTACTGATATGTTTAGAAACTGTACGAAATAAAAATCGATTTAAGACAGGATATATAGTAGGAAATATTTTAAATCTACTTTGTTGGGCAAAAATTAATTTACGTAATTATAATTTTTCTTATTTAACTATTAAGCAAGCTTATCTACAAGGACAAAGCTTACATCATGTAAATTTTACTGGCGTTGATTTCTCTAAATGCGTTTTTACTGACACCATCAGTATGATTTTATCAGTAGCATTTAGTCCCACTGAAAATCTTGTAGCAGCAAGTGATACCAATGGAAAGGTTTATTTGTGGCAATTAGCAGAAGCTAAACCAATTTTAATCTTGACAGAAGACCAAGCTTGGGTTCAAGCGATCGCTTTCAGTCCTGATGGTAAAATTATCGCCAGCGGTAGTGAAGATCAGACGATATGTTTATGGGATAAGCTGACTGGCGACTGTCTTTGGTGTTGGCAAGCACACACAGGACGCGTTAGGTCAATTACTTTCAGTCCTGATGGTAAAACTCTGGCTAGTGGCAGTGATGACCAGACTATAAAATTATGGGATATTAAAACGAAAGAATGTCTACAAACTTTACATGGACATGTACGTTGGGTTATGTCTGTTGCCTTCAGTCCAGACGGTAAAACTTTAGCAAGTGGTGGCTATGACAAAACTGTGAAGTTATGGGATGTTAGCACTGGCAAATTTATAATAACTTTGCACGGACATGATGATTTCATCAGTTCAGTAGCCTTCAGTCCAGATGGCAAAACCCTGGCTAGTGGTAGTATCGACAAAACAGTTATTATCTGGAGCATATGTACAGGAAAATCCCTAATAACTTTGGAAGGACATCATGATTTTGTCAATTCAGTTGCTTTTAGTCCTGAAGGTACGCTTTTAGTTACTGGCAGTTCAGACTATACTGTGAAGCTTTGGAATCTCACAACTAATCAATGCATTCAGACTTTTCTGGGACATCATGATATTGTTAATTCAGTTGCTTTTAGTCCTGAAAGTACGACTCTAGTTAGTGGTAGTAATGACTGTACTGTTAAGCTTTGGAATATCAGCCAAAGTGAATGTAGAAAAACTTGGCAAGGATACTGCAATAGTATCAAATCAGTAATTTTTAACCCTCAAAATACTACCCTAATTAGTTGTAGTCATGACTATACGATTAGAGTGTGGAATATCAACACTGGTGAGTGTCTTAAAGTCTTACAAAAACACTGTTATGAAGCAAAAACAGTTGCCTTAAGTTCAAATGGTCAAATCATAGCTGTCAGTAATTGCGATCAAACAGTGAAGTTATGGAATATTCTTACAGGCGAATGCTTTCTCACCTTGCCTAAACACAATGATTTAATACGAGCATTTAGTTTTAGTCAAGATAGTCAAATTTTAGCTTGTGGTGGTTATAAAGGAGTGGTAAAGCTGTGGGATATTCGTACAGGAGAATGTCTTAAAACTTTGATGACACACAACGATTTTACAGCCAGTGTTTTCAGTTCAGATAATCAAATCTTGGCTACTGGTAATGGTGAAGGGATGGTGAAATTATGGGATATTCGTACAGGAGCATGTCTCAAGAGTTTGAATGCACATACCCAGTGGGTTGCATCACTAGTTTTCAGTCCAGATAATAAAATTTTGTTTAGTACTAGTGATGATACTACTATCAAGTTATGGGATGTTACCACAGGTGAATGCTTGAAAATCTTGCAGGTTCATAGCGGTGGAATTAGAGAAATAGCCTTGAATCCTGATGGTGGTAGCATCGCTAGTGCTAGTGATGACAATACTGTGAAATTATCAGATATTAAAACAGGTAAATGCCTGAAAGTTCTGAAGGGACATACAAATTGGGTCTTCTCAGTCGCTTTCAGTCCAGATGGTTTAATGCTCGTTAGTGGAAGTCAAGATGAGACGATAAAGTTGTGGGATGTAGAGACAGGTGAGTGTCGCCAAACACTAAAAGCGCCCAGACACTACGAGGGAATGAACATCACTGGTGTGACAGGTTTAACAGAAGCATTGAAAGCCACGCTCAAAGCTTTAGGTGCAGTGGAATTAAATTAACTTTTTTTCCAATTGTCCCCAACAGGATTTTTTACTGGTGTTTGATATTATCTTGTTTTTTACAAACAGGCAGAGGTAAAATAATAGGTATTAGCCTTATTGATTCAACACCTATCAATGTTTTTCATCTATGTAGAGTGTACGCAGATAAAGTGTTTAAGCAATTAGTGAAATAGAGACGCCAAACTCTACTAAGATTTACTCTGATGCGCTTGTTTCTGTGCGGCCTCACTATATTTCTTATATAGTTGAGTCCGAATTTTAGCTTCTTGATAGCGGTTATGACTTGGTGATACCGTACTCATTAAATCTGAAGCTCGTTGCCATTTAGCAGCTATCTCTAACCACTGAGTTGAACTTGTGGCTACTTTCCCAGATGCAGAAGCTTGGTTAGCAATTCGTACAGCCGTTCCAAATGGGTCATCAGATGAATCAGAAACACTATTCTTAGGAGTAATCGCGGCTGTTTTGATTTGTTTCTGGTTAGTATTTTCTGTTCTTAGAGATTTGGAAGTTTCTAGTTGTATAAGGTTTTTGAGTTTATTACCTAATTTTGCATAAACAAACCAACCTAACAACAATAATGAGCATAAACTTGCCGCGACTAATATCCTATCTTTAGATTTGTTTTTGTGTTTTTCTTTGTTATTAATAAGTACTAAAGGACGAGAAACTGGAGTTTTAGGAAAATTTGGCTTTCCCTTTCCTAGTTCAGCTTGGGCTTCTGTCAAATCTTGAATTAGTTGCTTTATGATATTAGGCTGAATTAATGTAATCTCCTGTGACCAAAGCAATTGATTCTCACGTTCACTAGATATCTCCTTTAACCAAAGTAATTGCTCTTCCCGAACTATTCGACTGTTAATATTGACTCGGCGAATGTTACGCGGTGCAATGGACTCCAGAATTTGCTGGATTTGTTCTACTATGGAAGACTGCTCAAGTTGTTCTACCTTAGCCGCCTCACATAACAGTTGTAAAACACCATCGGCAAAAATAGCTCTGGTTCTAACACCTGACTGAGTCAACTTTTCGTTCAATAGCTGAATAATCGCCGCAACGCTACCTTGATGAGCTTGCCAACCGATATCGTTTATCCGGTCTATCATCATCATCTGGGATTTAGTGATAGCTCTTACACCCTGAGTTATTGACGGATTCATTAATTTAGGGACTCTTTTCTACTGACCTTTACCTTGTCTTCGATTTTACGAGTAAAAAGATGAGTTGCCAAATAAAATCATAAAATAAAGCTTCTTTTTGACTTTGGCAAGAGGGTCTATGACCATTAGTTAGTTTAATGGAGATACTGCTAAGTCATCTAGCTCTGTAACAGAGTGTATTATCTTTTTTAGGGTAAGGGAAAAATAAAATAGGAGTCTGTAGGAAGATCCCTCAGGGTAGGCCTGCTTCTTATTTCTAACTCAACTAAGCTACCTTGGAGCTATAGTCACTCATGAGGAAAAATTTTGTCCCCGGTTTTGGGGTCAAACACAAATAACTCATTTAAATCTAGTTCTAGAGAAAGGCGATCGCCTGGACGCGGACGCACATCCCCAGTTGTCTGGATATTCAGCACTGTTGTCGAACCAGGTAAACCCGCACGAATCAAAGTTTCCCTTCCCAAAGGTTCTACCACCTTGACTTCAACTAATAAGAGTGCTGAGTGCTGAGTACGGAGTGGGGAGTCAGTATTAATTTTTAGATGTTCTGGTCTAATCCCTAAATCTAAACTTTGTCCTTGACGCAACCGTAATTTATCCTGGATAGCTGCGGGAATAGGTAATAATTGTCCACTTACATCAAAACTATCATTCTGATAAATTGTAGGCAGAATATTCATTGGTGGACTACCTAAAAAAGTTGCCACCATCTGATTAGCTGGACGCGCATAAATACTTTGGGGATCGCCAATTTGTTGAATTCTTCCCCGATTTAGCACCACAATTTTATCAGCCAAAGTCATTGCTTCAACTTGATCGTGGGTAACGTAGATTGTGGTAATTCCTAATTCTTGATGTAACTGTTTTAACTCTGCTCTGGTATCATCTCGCAATTGGGCATCTAAATTAGACAAGGGTTCATCTAGTAAAAATACTTGTGGTTTACGGGCGATCGCTCTTCCTAATGCTACCCGTTGTTGCTGTCCTCCAGAAAGCTGTTTGGGCTTACGATCTAGCAGGTTTTCTAGAGAAAGCGATCGCGCCACATCCTGAACTCTCTCTTGAACGATCTTCGAGTCAACTTTCCGCATTTGTAACCCAAAGGCGATGTTTTGTGCCACCGTCATGTGAGGATAAAGAGCGTAGTTTTGGAACACCATTGCGACATCTCGCTGTCTGGCGGGGATATTATTCATTAAGCGATCGCCAATAAAGAGTTTGCCAGATGTGGCAGCTTCCAAACCGGCGATCGTTCGCAAAATTGTCGATTTACCACAACCTGATGGTCCGACTAAAACCCAAAATTCTCCATCGGGAATTTCAAAAGTAATGTCCTCTATGGCCGTGACATTGTTAAATCTACGCTTAATGTCTTCTAAACGAACGTTTGCCATTATTGGGGTTTAGGATTGTGCATTTGATTTGGCTGGAAAACTGTACGTAAGCTCAAAATCATTTTTCTGGATTCTTTAACCAAGCAGGGTGAGATAGCAAAGAAGCAAAAACTCGCACTCCCCGCAGTTGATTAGAAAGAGGTAAATGACCTCTAGGGGCGCTCAAATCCCAGGTAAATTCATGGGGGTAGCGAGTCCAATTATTACCTTGTTTCCAACCAATTTTCGGCCAGAAATTCTCCCAATTTTTGCCTAAGCTTAACCAAATTTCTCGCTGTACTGAAAAGCCAAATTTGCCCTCAGAGTGGACTAACCAGAGGTTGTTAATGGTTTGCAAGTCAACAGCCGAGGAATTTTCTACCTCAGTAAAATACAACCATTTTCGCTGTACAGCTGTTGGCCCCGATAGTTCACACATTTTTTCTATGCTCATCCGATCGGCAGCTTGGAAGTCTTGGAGGGCAAGAAGCTGTTGCAAAGGATTGTAATTAATCCCGCACTCTGATTTTAGAGGTACAATTCCCTCAGGAAACCAAGAAAGCAGAAATTCTTTGGCTTGAGGTGCATCAGAGTTGTAGAGGACTTGGTAGGCTTTGCCATCAACCCAAGTCGCTGGGCGATCGCGTCGTTTCAGTAAAAATTCCATCAACACATCTAGTCCCTCATTACCCAACTCAGCTAACTGTGAGATGATTTGTTGTTGGACTTGAAAAGACCCAGCGATTAATTGTTGTCGGAGGGAGTCGATGTCATTAGCAAGGCCTGATAAAATCATTGGGTCTGTCATGCCATTACTCGTATTAGCGGGAGCGTGAAACAGCGGTCAGCTATCGGACATTCTCTAATGGAAAGCAATGATAGCGAAAAGTAGTTTACTATTTTTGATCGTACAAAATTGCGATCGCTTCACCCAATCCCACACTTAATCCGCAAATAATGTACAAGGAAAATAGGGGGAAAATCTGCGCTTCAGTGTATTGGGGACTAGGGATTGGGGACTAGGGGCTAGATAATAATAGGCACTGAATTCTTGTCAATGATCCCATAGCCAATGCCCCATAGCCAATGCCACATGCCCCATGCTCAATACCGTATTTTTTAGGAGTGTTTGAAGTATGTACGACAAGATTACCCCCCCCACAACTGGAGCAAAAATCACCTTCAAAAATGGTGAACCTATTGTACCTGACAATCCAATTATCCCTTTTATTCGGGGCGATGGTACAGGTATAGATATCTGGCCTGCTACGCAAAAGGTACTAGATGCTGCGGTAGCTAAAGCATACAGGGGTCAGCGTCAAATTAATTGGTTCAAAGTTTACGCTGGGGATGAAGCATGTGATTTATACGGCACTTACCAGTATTTACCTCAGGACACTCTGACCGCAATTGAAGAATATGGTGTAGCGATTAAAGGGCCTTTAACTACCCCCGTTGGCGGCGGTATTCGTTCTTTAAATGTAGCACTACGGCAAATTTTTGACTTATATGCTTGCGTGCGTCCTTGCCGCTATTACGCAGGTACACCGTCACCCCACAAAAATCCCGAAAAGCTGGATGTAATTGTTTATCGAGAAAATACGGAAGATATTTATTTAGGCATTGAGTGGCGACAAGGTAGCGAAATTGGCGATCGCTTAATTAAAATTCTCAATGAGGAACTAATCCCCGCCACCCCAGAACATGGAAAAAAACGAATTCCCCTCGATTCTGGCATTGGTATTAAACCCATCAGTAAAACTGGTTCCCAGCGCCTAGTTCGACGTGCCATTAAACATGCCTTGCTATTACCCAAAGAAAAACAACAAGTGACTTTGGTGCATAAGGGCAACATCATGAAGTACACCGAAGGCGCTTTCCGCGATTGGGGTTATGAACTAGCAACCACTGAGTTTCGTCAAGAAACCGTCACTGAACGGGAATCTTGGATTTTGAGTAATAAGGAAAAAAATCCCAATATTTCCTTAGAAGAAAATGCTCGCCAGATCGATCCGGGGTTTGATAGTCTTACCGAAGAGAAAAAAGCGCAAATTGTCAAGGAAGTTGAAACTGTTCTTAACTCAATTTGGGCAACCCACGGTGATGGCAAATGGAAAGACAAAATTTTGGTGAATGACCGGATTGCTGACAGTATTTTTCAGCAAATCCAAACCAGACCAGATGAGTATTCGATTTTGGCGACGATGAACTTGAACGGTGATTACTTGTCTGATGCCGCAGCCGCCATTGTTGGTGGATTAGGAATGGGACCAGGGGCAAATATTGGCGATGCTAGTGCCATATTTGAAGCCACCCACGGCACTGCACCCAAACACGCCGGCTTAGATCGGATTAATCCCGGTTCAGTGATTTTGTCTGGGGTGATGATGCTGGAATTTATGGGTTGGCAAGAAGCCGCAGACCTAATTAAGAAAGGTTTAGGAAATGCGATCGCCAACAGTCAAGTCACCTATGATTTAGCACGCTTACTAGAACCGCCAGTTGAAGCTTTAAAATGTTCTGAATTTGCCGAAGCAATAATTCAGCATTTTGGTTAATTATTAATAGGGCATGGGGCATGGGGCATTAGGAGTGCTGAGTTAAGAGTTAGGAGTTTTGTTTATCTCCTTGTCTCCCTTGTCTCCCTTGTCCCCCTTGTCCCCTTGTCCCCTTGTGCCCTCATCCCCCTCATCTCCCCACTCCCTAATTTTTTGCAGCCAGAATCTAAGAAAATGAGAACGGTCTATTAATTTACATTAATTCGCTGCAAAAAATTATGACTCTTAATCGACGCCATTTCTTGTTTTTACTGACAGCAGGTGCGGGTGCTTTTGCTCTAGATGCCTGTGTATTGGCAGAAAAAGCCCCTGAGGGAAAAACTGCAACTGCTGACGCAACACCAAACACAACTGGGACTATCCAACTACCACCGTTACCCTACGCCTATGAAGGGCTGGAACCACATATCGATGCCAAAACAATGCAGTTTCATCACGATAAACACCACGCAACTTATGTGAAAAACCTGAATGCGGCATTTGATAAACATCCAGAATTCAAAACCAAAAGTATTGAAGAACTATTGCAAAAACTTGACAAACTACCACAAGATATTCGCAAAACAGTACAAAATAATGGCGGTGGTCATGTGAACCACTCAATGTTTTGGAAAATTATGAAGCCAAAAGGTGGTGGACAACCAACAGGAGATATAGCTTCGGCTATCAATCAAAATTTTGGCAGTTTTGCAGCCTTCAAAAAACAGTTTAACGAAGTTGGTGCTGGTCGTTTTGGTAGTGGTTGGGTTTGGCTAGTTCATAACAAAAATGGCAAGCTGGAAATAACCTCTACAGCTAATCAAGATAGTCCCCTAAGTCAAGGCAAATACCCAATTATGGGCAATGACGTATGGGAACATGCATATTATCTCAACTACCAAAACCGCCGCGCTGATTATTTAGATGCTTGGTGGAACGTGGTTAACTGGGATGAGATTAACAAGCGGTTTGCAGACGCTAAAAAATTTAAGTTTGTTTAGATAAGGTTAGATGGCAAAAAAATAAATCTTAAATAAGGTCAAATAGTACTTATTTAAGCAAAAGTTAATGCCCATATCCCCGACTTCTTCAAGAAGTCGGGGATCTAAATCTGTAGCCGTAAGGTAGCTTTAGCCTAACGCATACTTTTTCAAAGAGGTTTTTGAGTGGGTACACCCGTAGCACGGGGAAACTGAATTGGTGTAGTCGCTACCTTACGCAAATAAACACAGTGGCGGATGCTTTGACTCAAGGGTGTTGTAAATTTTTCGATTGATTCAATAATACCACCTAACTGGTTAGCAGCATTTTTCAAAGCTGTTGTTTCATCTTGTGTCCAATTACCACGATAAATTATAGCTAAACCTCCCCGTTTTAGAAGTGGTAGCGCATATTCTGCACAAACCGAAGCTGTCCCCACAGCGCGAATTAGAGCAATATCGTAAGCTTGACGGTGTTGGGGTTGCTGACCAATTTCTTCAGCCCTTGCAACGAGAGTTTTAGCATTGGTCAAAGCAAGTGAATTTAATATTGTTTCAATAAAAGTAATTTTTTTGCGCGTTGAATCCATCAGAGTAATTGTGCAATTAGGGGCAGTAATTGTCACTGGAATACCTGGAAAACCGGCACCTGTACCAATATCAATCACAGATGCACTGTCTTGGAAAGACGATATAAATTTCCCCTGTGGTGCAATTCCTCGCAGTGAATCCCAAAGATGTTTTTCGCAAAACTCTTGGGGATCAGTGATGCGAGTTAAATTGAGTTGGCGATTCCCTTCTAGGATGAACTCATAAAGCCTCTGGAATTGCGACTGCTGTTGGACAGTTGGTTGCCAATTCAGAGTTTGTTGCCAAATTTCTGCCATTTCAGGCAATGAGTTGGTCATTTTTCATTCATTGGGTATTGGTTATTTCTCCCCCTACCTCCACTGCTCTTCTACCCCTCCGCCCCTCCACTCACACTATCGGTAGAGGTTCTTTTACTTTACTGACTAATGTCTTTGGATCTACTGATTCTAGTTCGCCGTGGTTGAGTGTCCAACAACGATCTGCGATCGCTAACAAATCCCCAGCATCGTGTGTTACTATCAACAGCGTCCAATCTTGTTTCAACTTCGCCAATAAATTTACCAGTTGCCGCCGCATTGACCAATCTAAACCAGCCGTGGGTTCATCCAATAACAATAAATTTGGCTGGCGAATCAATTGCACTGCTAAAGCCAAACGCCGCTGCTGACCACCGCTCAAAGCATGGGGTGCAGTAGAGAGCGATAAATGCTCTAATCCCACTTCACTTAAGGCGTGTCTGACTCGATCTGACCCTAACTCAGGATGTCCTAAACGCAATTCTTCTAAAATAGAACTACCGCAAAAGTGCCGCTCTGGAAATTGAAACACCAAACCTGCCAATTGTTGCAGCTGTTCAGGAATAAGTTCTTGTTCTCGCCACAATAGTGCGCCAGAAGTCGGTTCAGCTAGTCCTGAGAGAATTTCTAGTAAGGTACTTTTACCAGAACCACTCGGACCAATAATCAGACCCAGCTGTTGGGGTGGTAGTTCTAAGTTGATCGATTTGAGAATCGCTGTTGGGCACGCTGTGGGGTGATAAATTATATTTCTGAGATAGAGCATTTGTTAAGATTACCAAAAAGTCAGCAAATTACTGATTAACTACACCAAGAGCAGCTGGAAAATTCTGAAAAAAAGCCTTTAATAGCTGTTGAATTTTAACTATTAACCTTCAACAGTCAATAGTCAACGTGAAATTCCATCCCCTTTCAGGGGTGGGATGAGCTTAAACACCTTTTCTCCATTGTGGCAGACTAACCTTTAACCAATGGTTACAACAAGCCTGGAAACATGGAAAAATTACTCAAGTCAAGCTTTATAGAAAATTTTTGCCTAAGCAGACGGAAGCTAAAATAAACCATTTTTTGCATTCTAAGTAACACATACGACTATTTCAACCGCAATTATTCTGAGGGTTAAAATGACTAAAAAGTTTTCTTCTCCTGGGTTAGTCGTGTTTGCTAGACTCACTAACCTTGCTCAGGTGGCTTTTGCAGCTGCGATCGCATTTAATATTTCCATAAATCCCTCACTCGCTGGCGACCCATTTCGGACTACAGAACCTCATCAAATTGGTGAGCAAACTCAAGCAGCTTTTGAAGCAATTTTCCAACAGGGCAATTATCCAGCGGCGGAGCGTTACTTACAACAAGCAATATCCAAAGAGCCAAATGAACCTCTAGCTTATGCCATCAAGGCATCTTTAGCATACGGAAATAAGGATTGGTCTAAACTAGACACCTACAGTCAGAAAACCCTAGAAAATGGACAAAAATTGATTTCTACTGACCCGCTCCGTGGTAATTTATATACTGCTGTCGGTCATTTTTTAGAGGGGGCTGTAATTCTCACTCGTAAAGGTACTGTCAATGGTGTGCCAGAAGCTTTTGGTCAGCTACGCCAAGTTTATGAATATTTAGACAAAGCTGAAGCGATCTCTGCCAACGATCCAGAACTGAATTTAATCAAGGGTTATATGGATTTATTATTGGCAGTTAATTTGCCTTTTGCTAGCCCAGATCAAGCAATTGAACGGTTAGAAGAAAATGCTTCTCCTCAGTATCTTGTGGATCGGGGTATTGCTCTTGCCTACAGAGATTTAAAACGGTACTCTCAAGCATTAGAGTATGCTAACCGTGCGATGAAAACCTCAGCCGATAATCCAGAAATTTATTATCTCAAAGCCCAAATTCTGAAAGAACTAGGGCAAAAAGAAAAAAGTTCGCAATTCATCCAGGAAGCGATCGCTAATTTTGATAAAGCATTGACTAAAAAATCCCAACTCCCAAGTAATTTAGTCAAACAAATTGAGAGTGAACGTAAAAATGCTATTAGCTTAAATAATTCGGGTAGGTAATTGGGGATTGGGGATTGGGGATTGGGGATTGGGGATTGGTAAAAGCTTAATTTACAAAGCTGTTACGCATTTAATTTGTACATTTGTTAACCGTCAACAGTCAACAGTCAACAGTCAACGACCATCAAGAGTGTTTATATACTTTAGACGTGCATCAGCTTATTTATTCCCGATGCCCCATTCTCAACTTTGATATGCTTAGTTTCAGTCAGAATAATTAAGGTATTTGACCAAAATGGAAATTCAGTTCCGCGAAATTAATCCTTTCGATGTATGGATTTGGCTAAAATTCAGCACAAATCCTTCTGAGCGTGAAAAACAGTATGTAGAAGAAGCTTTTGATTCTTGGTTTTATCTGGGTAAATTGGGTGCATTTAATGCAGAAAATCTCCAGGTGCAGGAAACTGGACTCGATATCAACTACATGAATTATGATTCACAGGGTTACAACAGAAGCTTAGTAGCGCTGATGCACAATATGGGCGAATTTGAATATGAAGGACAATGGGCGCGTTGTTGGTTTGACTTGGGAACCAGTGATGCGATCGCTCTTGATATTTTAATCAATGCTCTCACGCAACTAAGTGAAGAATATGTCACAATCGAAGAATTATACATTGGTGGCGAAAATTCAGATTGGTCTATCGAAGATAGCGAAAGCCGTCCTCATTCTATTTACGATAATTCCGATAATTAACTAGAACAATGAGTAAACCTGGTGAAATTCGGGTATTAGCTTTAGGACTAATTCGAGATGGCGAACGCATTTTTGTTTCTGAAGGCTACGATCCAGTTAAGCAAGAAATATTTTATCGTGCATTGGGCGGTGGAGTTGACTTTGGTGAAACCAGCCGCGCCGCTTTAGAACGAGAGTTTCAAGAGGAAATTCAAGCAGAATTAAATAATATTCGCTATTTAGGTTCTATAGAAAATTTATTTACCTTTAATGGTAGGCAAGGACACGAAATTATTCAACTTTATCAATGTGATTTTGCCGATCCTAAGTTTTATCAATTAGAAAGTTTAGTTTTTTATGAGTCAGAAAAACATAAACATAGGGCGTTATGGATAAATATTTCTCGCTTTAAATCTGGAGAGTTAAAACTAGTACCAGAGGCATTTTTTGAATATTTATAAATCTGATATACAACAATTATTCTAGCTAAAGCTTGCTATTCCTAAATTTTCAACGAGATTAGTAGACTATAAATTTCATTTAGCAATTTTCTACTTGAAGAATAATGGTTGATGCGATCGCCCTTCCGAAATCTCCTTCAAGAACTTGTATTTATAACTGATAATCGTGCATCGTACAGCTTCCTGAAAAATTAAATGCTAGCTAAATTATCGTCACCTGTATTCATACTTTTATTAGGAATTACTATAACTCAAACCTTTGGGTGTACAAATCATAATGATAATTCAGCGATCGCTCAACCAAAGTCAACGCCCCAAGAAATCGTGCAAGCTGGGGAAGTTCGAGCTTTACCAGGTAAGTTAGATACAATACCAGTTTTTAACAGCAATAGCCCCGAATGGGTTAAAACTGAGGGCATTTTACTTTCTACCTTTCCGACAAACGGTAAAAAAGTTCCAGCAGCACACCTCAATTTCCCTTTTGAGGGACGGTTTGACTTATTCGCGCACCACTACAGCCACACTCCCAAGGATTTACAAACGCTTTACTTGGGTGTAATTGTGCATAATCCTGGTAAAAATCCTGTCACAGTGGATATATTGCAAGCCGCAAGTTATTTGATGCAGGATGCGCCTTTTGTTACCTTACCTCCTTACATAGAAAATAACGACGGTAAGGCTTTTTCAGGACCAGGCGATCGCGCCGTTGGGGATGTGCTTCGAGGTGTTCGACAAGCTGATTTTCCTGCAAAGCTAGTAATTGCGCCAGGAAAAAGCCAAATGTTACTAAATCATCCCATTCCTGTACGAAACCTCGAGAAGCCAGTAAATGGGCGTTCTAGCTTTATGCGGTTGCGTAGTAGCGATCGAGTTTATGTGGCAAGTTTAGCGATGTTTGCCAAGAAAAATTTTGATAATACAGAACGCCAACCTACTCTCGCAGAATGGCAAGCTTTACTAGATACTGGCAACTTCGCCGGTCCGCGAGACAAAACTCCAACTCCTCCAAATGCTACCAGTGGGGGACTGATTTATGGGCGTGTAGCTGGTGTGTCTCAAGGTTCCCAGTGGCAAGCCAAGCTGGTGGATAATCCCCAAGCTACAAATCTGACTATTCCCCACCGTGGCAAAGCTATTTCCTATGCATTAGATACACTACGGAGTGGTCGATTGGGCACTGAACAAATCCAAACAGCTAAGATGCTGGTACGCTATCCAGATACGGCATACGAAGCACATGGTAATTATGGGGTGGAATATAAACTTACCTTACCTTTAAGTAATAATACTAGTCAAAACCAGACCATAACCGTTACTTTGGAAACACCTTTAAAGGAAGATAAATTATCTCAAGGTGGTGTCCGTTTCCGCAAACCATCCCTAGATTTTCCTTTTTTCCGTGGTACAGTGCGGCTACGCTACTTCGATGACCAAGGTGAACAAAAGACGCGCTACGTGCATCTATGGCACAGAACTGGTCAGGTATTAGAACCATTGGTGCAACTTGTACTTCCGCCCTCTACCAAGCGGATAGTACAGGTAGATGTGATTTATCCACCAGATTCGACACCACCGCAGGTTTTGACTGTGAGAACTTTGTAAATTCAAATTAATAGTCGATACAAAGCACAATTTGCTATTTTTATAGCAAACCTTTGTTTAAACGAGTTGGTAATGAGTCAATTTATTCAGCCAATCAACTTGAAAGTATCAGCTGATTCCTTAAATCAAGGTGAAGATGCTATCCGTCAGGAACTCGCCCTACAGCTATATATACAGAATGTTTTTACCTTTGCTCAAGCGCGTCACTTAGCAAACTTGTCTGTATGGGAATTCCAGCAACTTTTGGGGCACAATAAAATTGAACGCCATTACAATGAAGCTGAATTAGCCCAAGATATTGAGACAATTAAAGCAGGTTTTGAGGGATTGTGACAGTTGTTTGTAATGCTACACCTCTAATCAATTTTGCAGCTATTAATCGTCTTGATATCTTGGGGGCTGTATTTGGTCAGATAGTTATTCCTCAAGCTGTCTATGAGAAAACAACTTTTACAGGGTTTCCTGGCTCGGAATTTGTGTTGCAAGCAATAGCTTCTGAATGGTTGCAAGTTCGCTCAATTTCAAGCATAGAGCTGAACATACCACCAGAATTAGATAAGGGCGAACGTGAAGCAATTACTTTAGCAATAGAAACTGGAGAAACGCGCATTTTGTTAGATGAACGTGAAGCGCGTCAAGTAGCTCAAAGTTTAGGATTACAAGTAATTGGTACTTTAGGTATTCTTTTATTATCAAAAAATAAAAACATAATTACACAAGTAAAACCCCTGCTGGATGCCATGATTAATACTACCCAATATTGGGTAAGCCGATCTCTTTATGAAAAAGTATTACAGCAAGCAGGAGAATTAATAGAGTAAATAAAAGATAAGATTTATTCTAGTAATTTTACTAACTAATTTATTGACTGTTGGAAAACACAGCAATATTGGTAAACTAGCAGATAAAACTTTTACCTGCTGACGCCATGAGCCCCTGCATAAACTTTCAATGCTCAAAAACCCAAAATCGTGATGATGAGCTATGCTGTACCCCAATCTGATTTTTTTGCTCTGGGGCGCACATTTGTATATTTGTTGACAGGAAAACAACCTCTGGATTCAGCCATTTATGACACTCAAAATGATGAGCTAGTTTGGCATAGTCATGCGCCGCATATATCGCCACTTTTGGCAGATTTGTTAGATGAGATGATGGCGCATAAACCTAAGCAACGCCCAGCCAATACTCAGGTGATTTTGCAAAGGTTGGCGGAGATTGAACAGGCTTTGAATCCGCCAAAGGTTGTTAGGAGAAAAAACCCGCCTGGAGTTGCGCCAACTCAACCAGTAAATACACCGCAACCAAAGGTAGCGACTTCAGCACCAACTCACCTCAAACCAATTGACTGGAGCTTTTGGGAAAAATGGGTGTTAGTAAATGCTGCGGCTTTTGTTTTATTATTTACTTTGTGTGGTGTTTCATTGGGCATTGCATGAAGGATTAGTATGGGAATATATCTCAAAATGATGCGTAGGCTATACCTACGCTCAAACTTACTTGCCGCTGTAATAAAAGGCAATTTCTTTCTCTTTGAGGGGTGCGAAATCAGCATCTATAAGCAATTGGTCGAGTTCAGCTTGGGGGATGTGTTTTGCACCGATTCTGACAATGCGCGATCGCATCGTATTAGACACACCACTGCGCTGTCTATTGCTCTCTAGCCCCATAACTTTGCCATAAAGTTCTAGTTTGGCAGGGGGAATCGGAGAACCATCAAAATCAATTCCTCGGGCGATCGCTTCATCAATAGCGTCAGCACCTGTAGTAGTTGGATTACCTGGGTTAGTTTCAGTAGTCATGGCGATTTAGTCTCAAGGCTATGGGTAGATTTTACCAGCCTTGCAGACACCCAAGCTATCTACTGGCTTTTATGATCATTTTTTGGGTGCTTAATATTATCAATTGCAATTCTTTGCGTCTTTGCGTGAAAAATTTATAGTTAATTCTGAGTTTGGCGCGTCACCAAACCGCCAACAAACGCCCCTAAAATCGTACCTGTCCATAGTCCTGTTGTGCTACCTTGCCACATTGCTCCCGGTGTCACCCAAACGTTGCACATCACCTTGAAACCCCAAGATTGGTTTTGACACTTCTGGTTATGCAACATCAGGGTGATTTGTCCACTTGTATAAGCACCAAAAAAACCTGATGATAATGCTAAAAATGTGCAAATTAAAATTCTGTTTTTAGTCATTTTTTATTCGGAATGGGATATTAGGAATGGGGAATGGGGCATTGGGCATGAGTCTTTGATACTTGCCAATGAGTTTTTAATACTCGTGAACGAGGATTTTAACTCCATTCCCCTATTTTCCATTCCCAATTAACCAGTATTTCTCATACCGGCAGCAATACCATTAATGGTTAACAATGCCCCTCGCAATAATTCGCCTTTGCTGTAACGGGAATGGATTACTCCAGAAGTAGCATTTGTATTCAAGGACTGGCGTAGGCGTTTGAGTAGGGAAACTTGGATAAATCCTAAGGGTACAATTGTGCCATTGCGTAACTGTACAGATCGTTGCAATACAGGATCGCCATCTAACAATCGCGTGTGATCGGTGATTTTTAAGACCAAATCTCTTGTTAGATAGAATTCACTAGCAATTTGGTCAAAAACTTTAGCAAAGCGCTCTTTATCTTCTGGTTTTGACAATTCTTGAACGTAGTGCTGTGCCATTTGCATATCTACTTTTGCCAAGGTCATTTCTGCTTTGGAAATCACCATTTTGAAGAAAGGCCACTTGATATAAAAATAGCGCAGCAATTTTAAGTGTTCTTCTGGTTCTTCATTCAAGAATTCTTGCAAAGCAGTGCCAACACCGTACCAAGAAGGTAGCAAAAAGCGGGTTTGTGTCCAGCTAAATACCCAAGGAATAGCTCGAAGACTGCTTAAATCTTTCTTACCAGATGGACGCCGCGCTGGACGAGAACTAATTTGCAGTTGACTAATTTCTTCAATTGGGGTTACTTGGTGAAAAAAGTCTACAAAATCAGGCTGTTCGTAAATTAAGGCACGATAATGTTGACGCGATCGCGCTGCTAATTCTTCCATAATTTCATTCCAGGGTTCAATATCATCAAACCCCGTTCGCAGCAGACTAGCTTGAATCACAGCAGTAGTGATGGTTTCCATGTGATACAAAGCCAAGTCCAACAAGGAATATTTGGAAGCCAAAACTTCCCCTTGTTCGGTAATCTTAATTCTTCCATTGATGCTGTGACCTGGTTGAGCCAAAATCGCTTCGTAAGCTGGGCCACCTCCTCGTCCCACAGAACCGCCGCGTCCGTGGAAAATCCGCAAATCCACGCCATATCCTTCTGCTATTTGTTGCAGCGATTTTTGGGCTTTATGAATTTCCCAGTTGCTACTTAAAAAACCAGAATCTTTGTTGCTGTCAGAATACCCCAGCATTACTTCTTGCAGGTTAGGGGTAAGGGGGGAAGGTGAGGTAGCGGGAGTAGGGGAGAATGAATTTTCATCAGCATCCTCTGCTTTTTTCTGTTCGTAGCCACCTGCTAACAAAGCGCGATATAAGGGGAGTTCAAATAGTTGTCGCATCACGCTTCTAGAGCGTTGCAAATCTTCTACTGTCTCAAATAGGGGGACAACTTGAATATTTCCGACAGCAATGGCGGGGTCAAAAAGTCTGGCTTCTTTGGCTAATAGCAAGACTTCTAGCACGTCGCTGACTTCGCGGCACATGCTGATAATGTAAGTTTTACAGATGTTGATGCCAAATTCTTGTTGTAGCGATCGCACGACGCGAAATGTTTCAATCACATCGTTGGTTTTTTCAGAAAAGGGCAATTCTGCAGGAATTAGTGGCCGGCGAGTTTGCAGTTCTCCAGTTAGCCAAGCTACTCTTTCTGACTCGGAAAGTTCGTTGTAAGGTTGGGGTAGTACTTGCAGGTATTCGAGAATTTCATTGAGTGTATCGGCGTGGCGGGATGATTCTTGACGAATATCTAGCTGTGTCAAGTTAAAGCCAAAAATTTCTACCTGACAAATCAGATTTTCTAGTTCTCGACAGCTTAAACCTGTTTCGCTCAAGTTCCGCTGAATCATCCGCAATTCTGCTAAAAAATCGTCTCCCGAACGATACATGGGACTATCTTGATTTTTTGGCGTTTCCCGATTGTATAAAGCTAAATTGCGATCGCGGGTATTTTCTAGTCGTTTCAAGACATAAGCCAGTTTCAATCGATAGGGTTCTTGGCGATAACGCAGCGCCAGTGCGTCGTATACCTCACTCAACTGAGACTGATCCAATTCCAGAGATTCAAGCAAGTCTGGTAAAACATCACTCCAGTGCATCGATACACTCAATAATTCAATCAGGTGTTTCACGGACTGAATATATTTTCCTAGCACCATTTTGCGCTGATAACAAGCTGTTTGCCAGGTAATTTCGGGTGTAACCGATGGATTACCATCTCTATCTGAACCCACCCAAGAGCCAAATGAGCAAAAATTCTTACTCGGCGGCTCTAGCCAAGGAAAAGTCTCAGATAGTGTGTATTTGAAACGTTTGTAGAGTTGGGGAATACCATCAAATAACACTTCTTGGAAGTAGTGTAGAGCATAATCTACTTCATCCAACACCGTGGGTTTGAATTGGTGGAGTTCGTCTGTACGCCACCACAAGCGAATTTCTTCGAGCAATTGTTCGCGGATATCTACTGCTTCCCAAGGATGTCCTACTCCGGTGCTACCAGAGCCATTTTCCAAGGCGTCAAGTTTTTGCAGCAGTTCTACCACCTGTCGCTGCTTATCGCGGATAGTATGACGCACAATTTCTGTTGGATGCGCGGTGAAGACTAAGCGGACATCCAACTGCGCTATCAAACGTTGAATTTGCTGGGGTGGGACATTCAGCTTAAATAAATAGGGAAATAAAGCGGCAAAAGTACCTTTTAGCTTGACTTGCCCTTTTTGGACATAATTCTTTGTCAGCAAGTCTGCTACTAGTCCCCGATTAACAGGCGCGTCGTCTTCTCTTTGATTGGACGAATAATTGACATTTGGTGGCGTTTCCGGCTCTATTGACTCCGTTTCTGCTTCATAGCGACTCAATTGCTGCCGTTGTTCGTATTCCTGCTCTATGATGTTAATCAACTGAAAATATAGAGCGAAAGCACGAGCTGCGCGGATTGCTTCGTTGATATTCAGTTGTTCAATCAATTTGACAGCTGAGGAGGCTTGGTCATTTGTTGCTTGTCCTTCTGGCGAACACAGATCGCGCAACTCCCGCAACAAATCTACCATGTTTTGTCCGCATTCTTGCCTCAGAACTGACTCCCACAATTCCTCCACTACCTGTAGACGATGACGCAAAAATAATTCCGACACCGGGTATATATCCGCAGTTTGAGACGAAGAGTATAAAAGGGAACTCATATTCTCGATTCTTGTAAAGCCAATTACTGTTTACACTTCTGGGGTTTTCACTAAATGCTCACGATGTTTTTCCTGAGCAAATAAATGTTCGACGTATATTTTCTAAGTTTGTTTAGTTTCGTTATCGTCTGGGAAGTCAAGAATGGGTAAGCGATTGCCTCGAAATAATTCTTCACTTGCTTCCCCTATAGCTTCTAATGCTTTTACTGTAGCTTTTTCTGTAATCAGCAGCAGTACTATAGACGCTGTACCTATTTGCAAAAGGAACGATTGGGGAATGCTAAAAAAATCCAAATTGGATGGGGGGTTATCTGAGGGCTGTTGGTTGGGTGTTGACATTGCTAATTCTTTGGTTGTGGAAAGATGAGTCAAAAGGAGTCAAAATTCAGAAGAGATCCGATTAATCGTGTTTGTACAGGAGTTCAGAAGTCAAGATGACTTCACATATAAAGAGATGGAGTTTAAATTGGATAAGATTTGTTATTTGTTTTGCCTACAAGGAGCGTTAGCACAGTGAGACACGATTTATGGCTTGAGAAGACATTTATCAGCTAGTCACATAAAATTATTTTGACTCCTGTACAGATGCGATTAATCGCGTCTCTACTTCTGAATTCTGACTACCTCTGAGTAAAATAAACGCAAAACTCAACATTCGTCTGACTTGCAACCGTATAAGACTATCTTTGCCGATTTTACAAGCTTCAAAGGTAACAAAATTGTTAAAAAAAAACGTCAAACTGTGATAGACCTATGGTTCTAGTTTACAAGTGCAGGCACTATTCCCCAATAATCGTTGACTGTAAAGTTAATTTCCCATGAAAACAGTATTACTAGATCGCCAGCAATCCTTAGTGCAATGGGTAAGCCAAGCAACAGGGATTAACACTTTCGGGGTGAAAGTCCGGTTACGGGGAAATGACCTTCATATTCTTTGTGAGGGGACAGAATGTCCGGAGCGTTGGCGTACTCTGTCTGATTTGTTGCAAGCACTACAGCAAACAGATTTGGATCACCTCACAAACAACGAACAACCCTCAATATACCAAGTATTTGTCTATGGTCGAAGAAAAGGCGAACAGCGCCCCAAATGGTGCCATCGAGTTTACTTGAATCAAATAGAAAAGCATCTAGAGCAAGTAGAACAAGCTTTGCTAGCAGACTCGGAAAACTCAAAACAACCGGGTGGAGCGCTGATTGTCTCTAATGAAAGTTTGGCACGGCAAGGAAACCCAGATGCCATTGCTCGCTATCTCAGCGAAACTCTAAGTATGTTGGGTGTGTCAGTACAGGCAAAGATTAAGCTACATAAGCCAAAAAATTCTCAACCTGAAGAAAATCGTCTGTGGATATTTTGCCAGTCCAGCTATAGTCCCGATCCATCGTTGCTGGCTGAACCAATAGCCCAAAAGTTGCGTTATCTGAAGCTTTCTGGCTACCAAGATGCAGTGATTGTTTCCCAGGTAAGCGGTGAAACTGCGCCTGATTGGCTGCTGCGGGTGGATTTGACACCGCCAGAGGTAATGCTGAAAGAATGGGCGCGTTGGGGCGATGTGCAAGCGATCGCCAGATTACTAACTGAGGTATTGTCAGGGTTAAAAGTTGCTGTTCAAGCTTCTCTCAAAGAATCAACGCTACATATTTTTTGTACGCCAGCTTTTGATGCCTTAGGCACAGCCCCAGTACCAGATAAGACAGTGTGCTTGGAGGCAATTTTACCTCAGTTAGAAGCGATCGCTCCCCAAGGCATTCTCGCCGCCACTATCTACGGACAAAAAGCAGGTGATAACGATCCAACTTGGATTGATTGGCTAGATTTACCTGCGAAAAAATATCCTGTTTTTGCGACATCAGCGCTGGATTTAGCAAATAGTGGCGATGAACCAGCGATCGTTTTTCTCCTAGAGCGCTTACTTAATCCCGATCTCGATTGGCGTTTGCTCACAGGTGGAATCCGCGTACTTCTCCTAAACAAAGGTGATTTATTGCATATCATGTGTGATGCACCTGTTTGTCCAGCACGGACACAAGTAGCCAACAAAGTTACGCAGTTTATCCGCCAGTTAAAAATTCCCGGTATTAAAGGTGTACGTGTCTATGGACGCCGTGCTGGCAACAAGGAGCCTTTTTGGCATCATGGCATTGATTTAGGCTCTCGCCAGCGTTTAGTACCAGAAGCGACCCCAGAGTTTGCTGCTACTTCTCAATACATTAACGATTTGGTTACTTCTGAAACTAGCGAACCAATTTTACGCCCAGACTTAACCACAGAAGAAGTTCAAACTTTTGTTACCGAAATAGCACGGAATTGGCTAGTAACGGCGAATACAACAGCCAAAAAATTCCTATTGGCAACTCAGCTATTTAGCGAAACCCAACAGCCAGCCGAGGGAAACTCCGATCCTCAAGGAATGAAGATTGCTTTAGTTTGGGGAACACTGGGCTTATTACTTACCCTGCAAAGTGATTGGGTATTAGGTCAAATTATTGCCCGAAATACACCGAATTCGCCAACAGTCGCCAGCGTCTCCCCTGCATCATCTTCTGGGCAAAAAGTCTCATTGATTTCTGGTAAAAATCAGAGTCAAAAAACGACATTATTTGCTACTACTTCCAAAAGAAAATCTTCGTCAAATCAAAATTCTGTATTTAATGCTTCTGAATTCACCCAAACTGATGAAACCCAGAATGGAAATTTAGCAGCTGCACCACTGAAAGAAAAGGCAACTGCTACCGCTATTCTTTTAGCAGCGCGATCGCAAATCCCAAGTTTCAATGTTAGACAGCTAGACGAGCAACTAGCTTTGTATAAACAACGTTTAGCGAGAACTGGTAGCCCACCAGATATATTGATAATTGGTTCCTCTCGTGCCCTCAGAGGAGTTGATCCAGCAGAACTTTCTAAAGCTTTGGCAACTCAGGGGTATCCAAATCTTGACGTGTTTAACTTTGGAATTAATGGTGCTACTGCACAAGTTGTCAACTTCGTGATCTGCGAAGTTCTAGAACCATCAGAACTGCCCAAAATAATTATCTGGGCAGATGGTGCCCGTGCTTTCAATAGTGGACGCGAGGATATTACCTTTAAATCGATCGCCTCATCAGCTGGCTATAAACAAGCATTGCAGAAAACCTTAACAACTCCTAATAGCAGTGATTTGCCTGAAAATCACAAAAATTCCCCAGAACAAAAGATAAAAGAAGAAAAACCGGAACTTAACGGTTATCAAGCTGTCAATGATTGGTTGAATCAAAGTCTAGCATCTGTTTCTACGAGCTATCAAAACCGCGACCAAATTAAAAGCTTACTGCAAAAACAACTGCTAAAACTTAGTCCTAATGAGACAGTTGAATCGCAAAAACAGTTAACAGATGGTAGCTCACAAGAAGATGCTTCCAAGCAAGCAGTTGACTTTGATGGATTCCTCGCTTTGTCTGTTCGTTTCCATCCCGCTAGATATTATCAAAAATATTCTAGAGTTCCAGGAAATTATGACAACGACTATAAATCTTTCCAAGTAGAAGGAGAACAAGATGCTGCTTTTCAACAAGTCCTTAATTTTACCCAATCTCAGAAAATTTCTTTAGTGTTTGTCAACATGCCTCTGACAGGAGAATATTTAGATCCAGTACGTAGAAAATATGAGCAACAATTTCAGCAATATATGTTGCGTTTAGCAACTAATCCCAACTTTATTTATCGTGATTTAAGCCAACAGTGGCTGAAAGTAAATGATTACTTTTCTGATCCCAGCCACCTCAACCGTTTTGGCGCATACGAAGTCTCGAAAAAGCTAGCTAATGACCCGATGATTCCTTGGATAGTGAAGTAGGGAGTGGGAAGTGGAGAGTGGGGACAAGGGGACAAGGGGACAAGGGGACAAGGGGACAAGGGGACAAGGATACATACAAAACTCCTAACTCAGCACTCTTTTGTCCCATACCCAATAACAAATGAAAAATGACTAAAAAATGAACTTTATATCAATTTTCTATGGGCTTTTCTTGTTGAGTGTACTGGGAATTTACTGGTCTTTAGCACAACAAAAATTGCGGCTATGGACACTACTAATTGCTAGTTTGGTTTTCTACGCTTCTTTGCATCTCCAGTACATACCATTGCTATTAGCATTGACTTTTATTAATTTTCGTTTGGGATTAGAGATTGGAAAAAACACATCACCTGGAAAACATTCTCTGGACTGGCGAATTTCTAATGAAGAGTGGCAATTTGTCCAAACTGATTGGAATCGTCGTCGTCTAAAGGTTTTGTGGTTAGGTATAATTTTAAATCTTTTACTGTTATTAGCTTTTAAGTATATCACTCCTTTCTATAAGTTTGTTTTTCATGTGCAAACAAACTCCCCAGATAACTCTTTTAAATTAATTGCACCCTTGGGGATTTCATTTTTCACCTTTGAGTGTATTGCCTATTTAATAGATGTCTATCGCGGTGCCCCTGCTACCGATCAGTTTCTCAAATTTGCTGCCTACAAATTATTTTTCGCCAAACTGATTTCCGGCCCAATTACGCGCTATCACAACTTAGCAAATCAATTCAATACATTACAATTACCCACTACCAGTAGAGTTGCGGAAGCGTTGTGGTTAATTGCTAGAGGTGCAGTCAAAAAAGGTATTTTGGCAGACCATCTGGGAGTTTTTGTAGATTTATGTTTTGGTAATCTCCAGAGAGCAGGTAGTACAGATCTTTGGTTAGCTACATTTGCCTACGGTTTGCAGTTATATCTAGATTTCAACGGTTATGTAGACATTGCTCGTGGTAGTGCTTTGCTTTTTGGTTTGGTTCTCCCGGAAAATTTTGACTTTCCCTACTTCAGTACTAGTATTGCGGAATTTTGGCGGCGCTGGCACATGACTTTAGGAGATTGGCTGCGTAACTATGTTTACTTTCCTTTGGGTGGTTCGCGTCAGGGTTTGACTCGCACCTGTTGGAATTTATTTATTGTGATGCTAATCGCTGGTATCTGGCACGGAGCTGCTTTAGGTTATGTTGTTTGGGGTATATTCCACGGATTAGCTTTGGTGGTTCATCGACTTACAGATGTTATTAGCGATCGCTTTGAAAAACTAGAACATTTCTGGCAAAATCCTTTGGGGATATTTGTCGCTTGGCTTTTAACCCAACTGATGGTTTTTACTTCTTGGATTTGGTTCCGCCTACCCAATCTCCAAGACTCTTTTTTGGTAACTCGACACCTTTGGGGTTATCCTGCGGACGCCCAGTTTGCCCAAAAGGTATATGTGGAAGCTTTAAATATGAGCCAATATCAACTCGCTTGGGTACTGGCGATTTTAGGTTCTCTTATGGCTATAGTCTATAGCTTCAACCGGATGTTGAAGTTAGAGTTCAACTGGCCTGTAAAGCTTGTTTTCGTGCCGTTATGCTTCTACGCCGTTTGGTTATTAGCTCCTGAAGGTAGCTTGCCCTACATATACTTTGATTTTTAAGATAATGGCGGTAACTAAATATTTTTTATTGAAGAGTTTTGAGACTCTTTGTAAAGAAGTGTAAAGCTAATTAACTAGGCGAACGCATCATTTTCATCACGATTAAAAGACTAGTTGATTGTCGGTTCAAAAGGCTTATAGCCAATGAATGCAGGTCTTTTGATTACTGCTATTTTCAGTAGATAAACTTTACACTTCGATGAGTTTATTCAAGAATAATGTTACAGAATATGAAGCTACATGTCGCATCCAAATAAATCCATGTAGACTATATTTCAACAGGCAAAACAAAATTTACCTGTTAAATTATTAACAACATAAAGCACTCATAAAACAATGACCACAACCTTACAACGGCGCTCTGGCGCTAACGTATGGGATCGCTTTTGCGAGTGGATCACCAGCACTGAAAACCGCATCTATGTGGGTTGGTTCGGTGTATTGATGATTCCTACCCTGTTAGCCGCTACTGTCTGCTTCACAATCGCTTTCATCGCTGCTCCTCCAGTAGACATCGATGGTATCCGCGAACCAGTTGCAGGTTCTTTGATCTACGGAAACAACATCATCTCTGGTGCAGTTGTTCCTTCTTCAAATGCGATTGGCTTACACTTCTACCCAATCTGGGAAGCTGCTTCCTTAGATGAGTGGTTGTACAACGGCGGTCCTTACCAATTGGTAATATTCCACTTCTTGATCGGTTGCGCTTGCTACCTCGGTCGTCAGTGGGAACTTTCTTACCGCTTAGGTATGCGTCCTTGGATCTGTGTAGCTTATAGCGCACCTTTGGCTTCCGCTACCGCAGTATTCTTGATCTACCCAATCGGTCAAGGTTCTTTCTCTGATGGTATGCCTTTGGGTATCTCCGGCACCTTCAACTTCATGATCGTGTTCCAAGCAGAACATAACATCTTGATGCACCCCTTCCACATGTTAGGTGTGGCTGGTGTATTCGGCGGTTCTTTGTTCTCCGCAATGCACGGTTCTCTAGTAACCTCTTCTTTGGTTCGTGAAACAACCGAAACCGAATCACAAAACTACGGTTACAAGTTCGGTCAAGAAGAAGAAACCTACAACATCGTTGCGGCACACGGCTACTTCGGTCGTTTAATCTTCCAATATGCTTCCTTCAACAACAGCCGTTCACTGCACTTCTTCTTAGCAGCATGGCCTGTAGTTGGTATCTGGTTTACCGCTTTGGGTGTAAGCACAATGGCTTTCAACCTGAACGGTTTCAACTTCAACCAATCAGTAATTGATTCTCAAGGTCGCGTCATCAATACTTGGGCTGACGTAATCAACCGCGCTAACTTGGGTATGGAAGTAATGCACGAGCGCAACGCTCACAACTTCCCCTTAGATTTGGCTGCTGGTGATGTTGCTCCTGTAGCTTTGACTGCTCCTGCTATCAACGGTTAATTCTGAAGCTAGCTAAATAAAAAAGCGCCCCCCATTGTTGGAGGGCGCTTTTTTGTTATCTCATACAGAGGCGCAGCACTTCGGCTACTCAGTTCGACTGCGTTCACCATAAACTCAGTGACCGGCGCAGAGAAAAACG
The DNA here is from genome assembly GCF_043099735.1 of Nostoc sp. C117. NCBI lineage: Bacteria > Bacillati > Cyanobacteriota > Cyanophyceae > Nostocales > Nostocaceae > Nostoc > Nostoc sp. C117. Next base: position 5,265,383 of record NZ_CP170991.1, on the reverse strand, counting down.
CAAGAGTTTTAAATAAGTAAAATACGCGAAATAAAACTATACAATTACTTTGAGTCACCGTCTTTTCTACCGACTCAATCAGGATTGCTATATGCTAATTCTTCTGACCTTTTCTGAGAATCAACTAGATTTATTCACTAGTAGGGATGTTGATACGATACTCAAAAGGATCGATCGTTCTCAGAATATTTGGTTGCGCTGTGTTCATTTTCGCGACCGCACTGGAACGGCGAAAATTATCAAGCACTTTGAACTCAATCCATCTCGTGTGAACATGATTTTCAACCATACCCCTATAGGAATGGATGAAGATACAGAAGATTGTTTATTTGACAACTATGAAATTTTAACTAATCAAATAAAAAATCACGAGTTTGAGGTAGCGCGTGGGAGTATTTTACTGGGGAGTAACTTTATCATAACCTTTGAAATAATTGAAGTAAAAATATTTAGTATACTAACTAACAATCTTCAAAAGCGAAATATAGACTTTCAAAAGTGGGGAATTGACTATCTTATATATCTCATTTTTAAAGATATTTTAAATAATTACCATACTGTATTTGAATATATTTCTAGACAACTTGATGATTTAGAAGATGAAGTTTTAGGAAATTTTGGTAATGAATCAACTTACTATAAAATTGCTAGCATGAGGCAATCTACTCGTTTTGGTCGTCGTAATTTTCAAACCATTAAGTCTCTTATAGCGATGATGAATTACGAAGATTTCCAATGGATCTCCGAGCCAGTGAAGGTATTATTCAATCAAGAATTGATTCATCATGTGGATAATCTCTGGCAAGAGTATCAATCTCTAAGAGCCTGGATGTCAGAATTAATGGAAATTCAACGTGATAATATTGCCAGTGAAACTAGTGAACGAATTAACCGCCTAACTATTCTATCGGCAGTATTCTTACCAATCACCTTCATTGCTGGTCTGTATGGCATGAACTTCAAATATATGCCGGAATTAGAGCAACCTTGGGGTTATCCTGCGGCGATCGCAGTTATGGCATTAATTGTGATTGGTAGTATTGTCTATGCTAAACAACAACGTTGGTTGTAGCCCAATTTAAGATTTATCGCGCAGATCCTGAGATACCTCACCCTGATTTTGCTATGCAAAATCTGTCCCTCTCCTTAATAAGGAGAGGGATTGAAGATAGGAGAGGGTGCAATAGGGTTGGTTAAGGTTTTTTGATGAAAAAATTCTAGACCGTAGAGACGGCGATTTATCGCGTCTGTTGTCTTAACCAAACCGTATTGGGTAATTGGATAACTTGTGTGTTATTGATTGTGAATTAAAACAAAAAGTACCTCTGTGCCATTGGTAAAACTGTCGCAGGTTCACAAATCAGCAACTCACCATCAGCCCTGACTTCATAGGTTTCTGGATCTACTTCAATGTGGGGTAGTGCATCATTCAGCTTCATATCGCGCTTACTCAATTGGCGTGTTCCAGAAACTGCAACTGCTGACTTTTGTAAACCTAGCTGGCTGGGAATTTCTTTCTCTAAAGCTGCTTGCGAAACAAAAGTTAATGATGTGGCATGACGCGCCCCAGCAAAACTACCAAACATCGATCGCATATGCACTGGTTGCGGTGTGGGAATACTGGCGTTAGCATCGCCCATTTGCGCCCATGCAATCATTCCACCTTTAATCACTATCTCTGGCTTGACGCCAAAAAATGCCGGACGCCACAAGCATAAATCTGCTAATTTTCCCTCTTCCACTGAACCCACATATTGAGCAATTCCATGAGCGATCGCGGGGTTGATTGTATACTTAGCAACATATCTTTTGGCACGAAAATTGTCTGCTTTTTGCTCTGTTCCAAATGGGTTAAGAGTTCCTTGTTGCACCTTCATTTTGTGAGATGTCTGCCAGGTGCGAATTATCACTTCGCCGACCCTTCCCATCGCCTGGGAATCAGAAGAAATCATGCTAAATGCGCCTAAGTCGTGCAAAATGTCTTCCGCAGCAATGGTTTCCCGACGGATGCGAGATTCGGCAAAAGCGACATCTTCAGCGATCGCTGGATCGAGATGATGACATACCATCAACATATCTAGGTGTTCGTCTAAGGTGTTGAGGGTGTAAGGACGTGTCGGGTTGGTGGAAGATGGCAAAACATTGGTTTGGCTGCAAACTTTGATGATATCTGGTGCGTGTCCACCGCCTGCGCCTTCGGTGTGGTAGGTGTGGATGGTACGATTCTTGAAAGCGGCGATCGTATCTTCCACAAATCCGGCTTCGTTCAGGGTATCAGTATGAATCGCTACTTGGACATCATACTCATCAGCAACGCTGAGACAAGTATCAATTGTTGCGGGTGTGGTTCCCCAGTCTTCATGTAGTTTTAACCCCATTGCACCTGCATCTAGTTGTTCTACAAGTCCTTGGGGTTGACTGGCGTTCCCTTTACCCAAAAATCCTAAGTTGACGGGAAAAGCATCAGCGGCTTGCAGCATTCGGTAAATATTCCAAGGTCCGGGGGTGCAGGTAGTGGCATTTGTACCTGTAGCGGGGCCAGTACCACCGCCGATCATGGTGGTAATCCCGGAAGCGATCGCCACTTCAATTTGTTGGGGACAAATAAAATGAATATGGGCATCAATACCGCCAGCAGTGAGAATCATTCCTTCACCGGCTAAGGCTTCGGTTCCGGGGCCAATAATAATATCTACATTGTCTTGAATATAAGGATTTCCGGCTTTACCAATTTTAAAAATCTTGCCATCTTTAATGCCGATATCCGCTTTGACAATACCCCACCAATCGAGAATTAAGGCATTAGTAATAACTAAATCTACCGTACCGTCGGCGTTAGAAATGGGGGATTGTCCCATCCCATCTCGGATGACTTTACCGCCGCCGAATTTCACTTCATCGCCGTACGTGGTGAAATCTTGTTCAACTTCAATAAATAATTCTGTATCTGCAAGTCGGATGCGATCGCCTACTGTTGGCCCGTAGGTTTCGGCGTAGGCGCGGCGATCCATTCTGTAAGGCATAATGCTACTCCTGACGATGGTGTTGATTTTAATATTTTTCAGCAATCTTTGGGTTTATGCTGTAAATGAGCGTTGTTGGAGGCTTAGACAGAATGACCCTAGCAGACCTAATTCCCATAGCTCGAAAGCTTTCTCCATCAAAAAAGCTCAAGCTAATTCGCATCCTTGCCGAAGATTTAGATACAGTCGAAGATATTTCTCCATTGGAAGCCTTCAAAACCTACGATTTACCTACTCCTTATAATAGCTTTGGGGCTGGTGCAGTCATGATGGAAGCACTCAAATCACAGGATTCCAGTCATTAACTAACCTGGATGCGGTTTAATTATTCCACTACAAATTCCACTCAAAACGAATTTGATAGTTTACCCCGAATTCCCCTAGTTTTAAGTCGAGAAAATCACAGCATAGAAGTAAGCGGTTTAGTTGATAGCAGTGCTACTGTCAATTTTATGCCCTATGAACTAGGGCTTCAGTTGGGTGGGATTTGGGATGAGCGTAAAGCTATTATTCAATTGGCAGGAAATCTCCGCAATCAACCTGCCATACCATTTTTCGCAAGGGCTGAAATTAGCAATTTTCCACCTGTGGAGTTAGTATTTGCATGGGTAAGCAGTCTTAATGCTCCTTTAATTCTTGGAGAAACAAATTTTTTCTTGGAATTCGATGTTTGTTTTTATTTATCGTTCCAAATTAACGTGAGTTCGACGGGCTGAATTGACCATAGTTACTGGTTAGGGCTTCAATAAAAGAGGTGGCGATCGTGTAATACTGTTATGGCGTATCTACAATCTCGCTTGGATATCACAAACGTTTTTTGCGACTTAGACGACTTCTGCCAAATTTTTGAATCAGGATGGAAGGAAGCACACCTACCGCAGATGGCAGGAGAGAAATTAAGCAAGTGTCGAATGTGTTTGAGCGAGATCATGACTATCGTCATTGCATTTCATGGATCTGGGTATCGCACATTTAAAGATTTTTATACATTGCAAGTTCTACCTCATTGGAAGAATGCCTTCCCGAATCTAGTCAGCTACAACCGATTTGTTGAAATCATGCCTTGGAGTCTAATGGCATTGTGTTGTTATCTACACAGCCGTCGAGGAAATACTACTGGGATTAGTTTCATTGATTCAACTCCGATTAGTGTTTGCCATAAGTGTCGTGCAACCTCACACAAGGTATTTAAGGAATATGCTCATTGGGGTAAGAATTCTGTTGATTGGTATTTTGGTTTCAAATTACACCTAATTATCAATGAACAGGGGGAATTAATCGCTTTTAAACTGACCTCAGCTAATGTTGACGACCGTGCGCCAGTTCCAGATATGACACAAAATATTGTTGGTAAATTGTTCGGTGATCGAGGTTATATTTCACACAAACTTTTTGAGGAGCTTTACGAGCGAGGTTTACAGCTAATCACAAAGCTCAAAAAAAATATGAAAAATAAGTTGGTTCCCTTGATGGATAAAATCTTGCTCCGTAAGCGGGCTGTAATTGAGTCGGTCAATGACCAACTTAAGAACATTTGCCAAGTCGAACACTCAAGACACCGCAGTGTACTCAATTTTATGGTTAACCTTTTAGCTGGACTGGTCGCTTACACCTACCAAGAGAAAAAACCTTCTTTAGATATTAACCCTAAAGGTTTACCTGCTTTGCCTGCTGCGGCTTTTTAGGTTCGTCGAACTCACGTAAATTAGAGTTTGAAATTAAACCTATTCAATAAATTTTTTTAAACGCATAGGCGTTTCGCCTTCCCGCAGGGTAGGGACGCTGAGGGAAGTGCAGAGGTACGCGGAGGTTTTTAGAGGTTTCCGTTGATTTTGGCGTTGAAGCCGTAGACTTGGCGAGTACCAACGAGGGGGATTAGAGTTATTTCTTTTTCGTCGCCTGGTTCAAAGCGAACTGCGGTTCCTGCGGGGATATCAAGGCGCATTCCTCGTGCTTGTTCTCTGTCAAAGTTTAAGGCGGTGTTGACTTCATAAAAGTGAAAGTGAGAACCGACTTGTATGGGGCGATCGCCTGTATTTGACACTTGCAATTTTACAGTTGGACGACCAACATTTAGTTCTATTTCACCTGCTGGTGTGATAATTTCTCCAGGAATCATAATAAATTCAAAAATTAACGAATTGGATTATGTACTGTCACTAACTTTGTACCATCAGGAAAAGTTGCTTCAACTTGCACTTCATGTACCATTTCTGCTATCCCTTCCATGACATCATCCCGCGTCAATAGTGTTGTACCATAACTCATCAATTCAGCTACAGTTTGCCCATCCCTTGCACCTTCTAAAATAGCAGCAGAAATATAAGCGATCGCTTCCGGATAATTCAGTTTTAAACCCCTTGCTTTCCGTCTTTCTGCTAATAAAGCAGCAGTAAAAATTAATAGCTTATCTTTTTCCTGCGGCGTAAGTTGCATTCTTACCTCCTCCTCTGTGTTCTCTGCGCCTCTGCGGTTCGTTTAAACCTGCCACACTCTTGGTATACAATTACCACGATTCAAAAAAGAAACTCGCAGCAGCTGCCAAACATCAATAAACCAGTTTCTCACCTCAGATGTAGAAGTACCGCGATATCGACACAATAATCCATGTTGTAATCGGCTAACACCCACTTCTCCTTCCCCATGCCATAAATTGCGCGTTTTTTCTACAATTTCTGCCGAAATTGCACCACCAACCCAAACTAGACTACCTGCTATTGGTTTTCCCGCCAAGCCGTGAGAACTATGAAAAACATCTTCACTACCTGGTAAATATTGGCGATCAATCCACAAAGGAACACCTTGCTGCCAAATTTCTGTGTGCGATCGCCATTCTCCAAGGTAAAATTTTTCTCCCCTAGCACTGCGACCAAACCGGGTAATTTCCCAGCCTAAAAAGCTAGCCTCGGTTGCTAATTCTACCCGTAAATCTTGCCGATAAATCGCACCGTTAAATAAAATTGTCTCTTGCGGTAACCATTCTAAACAAGCACCAGCATCAACTTGCATTTCAATGGTTTGTCTAGCTTGTAAGCCGTTGCTGCGATATATCTTGCTTGCAGCAGCCGTGGTGATTAAGGCTTGGGCTTGGGTTTGGAGGTGGATATTAGAGGAAAGGCGATCGCCTCCCACCATTCCCCCAGCTGTGTGTAAAATGACGCTATGACAAACCTTTTTCCCTTCTGGATAAAATGGGCGTTGTACCTTCAGGGGTGCTTGTTGGCGATCGTAAATTAATTGGGTTTTATCGTGGCGATCGGCATAGACTAAATTAAGTTTTCCATGCCAACCTTCTACTGCTTGTGAGTTGGAGATCATTTAATTAATTGCTTCACCCAGATGTACGCTAGTGGAATAAACTAGGTACACAAAACCACTTTCATCACGAAATCGCTGATACAATTCCTGAAAATTGTCAATAAGTTTTTTGTATGCCAAGCCTTCATTAGGTAGATAAGAAACACTTTTTGCTCTACCAATCAGTCCAGTTAAATCTAACTGTTGTCTATAAGTAAAAGTATATTCGCGGATGTTAATAAAATAGGGAGTTACTAACAGTGGCTCTACTGACTGCATCCGTGATTCTGCTGGGTGATTGTTGGATGCTTCGCGGACTATTCGGCTATATTCTGTAGTTAACGTATCTTCTTTATCTCGGTTATTCCACACTACAGCCAAGCGTGCTGATGGTTTTAAAATACGGTGGAATTCCAATAAAGTTGGTTCGGGATTGAACCAGTGGAAAGCTTGAAAACAAGTAACTAAATCAACGAAATTATCAGGTAGTTGGGTAAATTCTGCTGTTCCATCACGAAACTCTATTAAAGGATGTGGTTTAGCAGCTTCTCGCATCGCTGCATTCTGTTCTATGGCGATAACATTAACTCCTCGTTCAGCTAACAATCTTGAAGAAATTCCCGTACCTGCACCAATATCTGCTGCTACGATTTGTGAACTTTCACCTAATCCTTCCAAGACAATATCAATTGCATCTGCGGGGTAACTTGGTCGATATTTTACATAAGCCTCTGCTCTATCAGAAAATCGATTGAGTGGGTTTAAGGTATGTAAGGGAGTTGTTTCAGGATTAATTTGGCTCATGGGTTTTGATGGAAAAGTAGAAGTGAGTGCGTAGGCGTAGCCCGTCGTAGACATCGCTGTAGTTCAGAAAAGCGATATCATAACAATTAAACCGCTCTAAACAGTAACATCTACATACAATAATGGAAAGATTGCTAAACATCCACATTGAGAAATTACCTGAAGGCGTTTATTTAGCAACATCTGATGAGCTTCAAGGTTTAGTAGCTCAAGGAAGGACTGTTGCTGAAACTTTAGAAATTGCTCGTGATGTAGCGCGTAAGTTATTAGAAGCACAATCTCAGGATCAAGAACTAGATTATTTGCAACCAATAGCTGAACAATTTAACTATCCTTTAGTTGTAGGTCAGTAGTCAATTCATGGGACGGCTAGCTGGGTTTAGCTACAGACAAATTATCAAAATCTTAAAAACCTTTGGCTTTGTGTTTCATCGTCAAGCCGCAGGGAGTCAGGAAATCTGGTTTAATTCTGAAAGTAACCCTATTTTATTTACTTGTATCACAGCGTTCTGCTATATCTAACATCATGTTTGTGAGGCTATTAAAAATAGTTTTTGGTTCTCCATGTTCCATCGTCTGTAGATATATTTGTGAAATGAATGCAAAATCTTGATGTTTACAAGCAACAATTATATATGACTGAGGGTCATGATAAAAAATAGGAAACCAATCTGATTTCCAAATATCAGCATTAAGAATTTCTACTTGTAATTCATTTTCTTCTTTATTTAGTTCTGGAATAATAAATCCATTTGTCATATCAACCATTTCAGCTAATTCTTCATTTAAATCTTTATCCCACTCATAATCAAGTTCAGGATCATCCCACAACCCTATTAGCTGGTTGTATTCATCAATTGCATCTTCTAGGGAAAGAAAAGTGTATCCATGAAAAAACTGCGCTATTTTTTCTCCTTTACATATACGCATACCATCCCGCCATTGGTAAAGTTCATAAACTTCTCTTGGCAAGGTAAAGGGCAAGTTTTTAACTTTTTCTTCAATTTCTTCATAAGCTAATCCTGGTTGCAGAGAAAAAGCATAAGAGGGTTTGTTTTGCTGCAACCAATTTAGAATTCTGTCTAAAGCATCTGTTAACAGTGACATAGATCCAGAGATTTTTACTTTTATAAACAGTTGTCTCTAGATTAACTTCTCTTTATACTTAGGGTGCAATTAAAATAAAAACAACCGCTCCATAAAATAGTAGCTTTCACAATTTCATTAAGCTTATTAATGCTGCTCTAACCAAGCTACTAAATCAGCAACTTCGGAAAAATCTAACAACCCCTCTCCCAAATTTTCCAACTGTTCAGCAGATAAATTCCGAACCTGCTCAACTAACGATTCATCAATATCACCAAAACGCCGTTTAAGCTGACGACTTATCAATTTGAACGCTTCCTTTTGAACGATATCTTGATAAATTACAGATTCTTTCATAATATCCTCCCGTAAAAATTGCCGAACTAAATCTTTGTCAAACCGCAAACCCGCTAGAATTTCTACACAACCCGCGATATTTTGTCGCTCCTCCCTATCTGGAATTGTAGCGACTTGTTCAGCGACTTGTGCCAGTAAAGTTTGCGGCGACTCAGTTCGCGTCAAACTTGCTAAAGGTAACAGCGCCGGATTAGCTAAAAATAGTGTTGAATCTTGCTCCCAAAGACGAACAACTTGATATTGGTGAATCGTCGTATTGTCCCGATATTCTTGAATAAAAGCAATTTCGTTTGTAGTTTCCTGCAAAAATATTACCACTTGCACTACAGGACAACGGTATTGACGCTTCAACCTCACAGAATAATCGAGCATTCGGAAATTAAGCGCCGGATTAGATTTCGCCAAAGTTTGAAATTCAATGTGCAAAATTTGGTTAGCTGCTTGCAAAAATGTCACAGAATCCGCGCGAATTAGTTCAAGCGTGAGTTCCGTTTTTAAGACTTCAATTTCTTGCACCTCTATCCCAAGTAACCAACGCACAAAATCAGCCGGATACTGTTCAGCTAAATACTTACAAGCGTTGTCATAACTCACCTCTTCCTCCCCTCCGCGCCTCTGCGTGACAAAAAAACAGCCGCCTCCATAAAGGAAGCAGCCGTTTTAACAAATTATGTAACTACAAAGTATTAGTAATCGAAGTCGCCGCCGCCGCCAGCACCAGCGCCAGCAGGAGCGCCATCCTTAGGCTCAGGCTTGTCAACTATGATACATTCGGTTGTCAACACCATGCCAGCGATCGAAGCAGCGTTTTGCAGAGCAGAACGAGTCACTTTCGCAGGGTCAACAATACCAGCTTCTAACAAATCGACGAATTCGTTTGTTGCAGCGTTGTAACCAACGTTGAATTCTTTCTCTTTCACGCGTTCAGCAATCACAGCACCATTCTGACCAGCGTTTTCAGCAATCCGCTTCAGTGGTGCAGGTAAGGCGCGAACGACAATCAAAGCACCAATCAACTCTTCATCCTTAAGATTGCTCTTCGCCCAAACTTCCAATTCAGGAGCCAGGTGAGCCAGAGTTGTACCACCGCCAGGAACGATACCTTCTTCCACAGCAGCTTTAGTAGCGTTGATAGCGTCTTCTAGGCGCAGTTTCTTGTCTTTCATTTCGGTTTCGGTTGCTGCACCAACTTTCACTACAGCAACACCACCAGAGAGTTTAGCAAGACGCTCTTGTAATTTCTCTTTGTCGTAAGAAGATTCGGTTTCTTCGATTTGACGACGAATCTGTTCCACACGAGCCTTAACGGCAGCTTCGTTACCTTCGGCAACAATTGTGGTGCTGTCCTTGGTAATGGTGACGCGGCGAGCTTTACCCAGGCTATCCAGCTTGGTGTTATCTAGCTTCAAACCAGCATCTTCGGTGATTAGTTGACCACCAGTTAAAACAGCGATGTCTTCTAGTAGTGCTTTGCGGCGATCGCCAAAACCAGGAGCCTTAACAGCAGCCACGTTGAGTACACCACGTAAACGGTTTACTACTAAGGTTGCTAAAGCTTCTTTTTCAATATCTTCGGCGATAATCACCAAAGGACGGCCAGCACGAGCTACTTGCTCTAACACTGGTACGAGGTCTTGTACCAAAGCGATTTTCTTATCGGTCAGCAGTAGGAAAGGCTCATCAAAAACCGCTTCCATCCGCTCAGCGTCAGTAGCGAAATAAGGAGAGATGTAGCCTTTGTCAAAGCGCATCCCTTCAGTGATTTCCAACTCGGTGAACATAGATTTCCCTTCTTCTAGGGAAATAACGCCTTCCTTGCCCACTTTGTCCATTGCTTGAGCAATCATCTGACCGACTTCTTCGTCATTACCAGCCGAGATGGCACCAACTTGGGCAATAGCTTTGGAATCTTCCACTGGACGAGCGTGTTCAGCAATTTTTTCTACGAGGAAGCCAGTAGCTTTGTCAATACCGCGCTTGAGGGAAATTGCATTAGCACCAGCTGCAACGTTCCGCAAGCCTTCTTTGACGATCGCATGAGCTAAAACGGTAGCAGTTGTGGTGCCATCGCCCGCAGCATCATTGGTCTTAGAAGCTGCTTGACGAATCAGAGCTACACCAGTGTTTTCAATATGGTCTTCTAATTCGATTTCTTTAGCAATGGTTACACCGTCATTGACGATTTGCGGTGCGCCAAATTTCTTTTCTAGGACTACGTTACGACCTTTGGGACCGAGGGTAACAGCTACAGCCTCAGCCAGAATGTCAATGCCTCGTTCCAAGGCGCGACGGGCGTTTTCGTTATAGATAATGCGCTTTGCCATAATTGTTAGTTGTCCTTTGTGTCTTTTATTCTTCGTCATTTGTCCTTTGTCATTGGCTAATGACTAATGACCAATGACCATTAGATAACGACTGCTAAAATATCTTTCTCAGAAAGCAGTACATATTCTTCTGTGCCGAGCTTGATGTCGGTGCCAGCGTACTTGGAGTACAGCACCTTATCGCCGACTTTAATTTCCAATTCCTGACGGCCACCATCGTCATTACGCTTACCAGGACCAAGGGCGACTACTTCCCCTACTTGGGGCTTTTCCTTGGCGGTATCGGGCAAATACAGACCACCTGCGGTCTTTTCCTCAGAGGCACTCACTTTTACAAAAACGCGATCGCCCAAAGGTTTTACTGTAGAAACGCTTAGAGATAAAGCTGCCATAATGTTTTTCTCCGGACTTTAGCACTCTCGACTCCTGAGTGCTAATTTACCGAAAAACAGCATCCAATGGCAAGAATTCCTTGAGTACGGGTTCCCGAACTAGCAGATCATCGGTGTACTTAAGTATAAATGCTTATTTATTTTTATTTTTCAGGTTTTGTTCCGGAAGTTACGAATATTTTTATATGGTCAAATTTATTTGCAAAGCTTGGAAATTGTTATAGAACTGTAATCAGGGAGCCGCTCGATGACTAACAATACAGCAATCAAATCTAGCCATCAAATCCCCAAAACTACCAAGTCTGTTGAACATGAAGCCCCGAGTAATTGTGTACAAATTTTAGAACTGGCAAAAATTCAGCGGCATATTTCTATTTGTGCTGACCAGACAATTGCTAACTGCTGCTCAAAAAAAGCTAGTCTGGAATCCTGGGAATACTTAAAAAAGCGACTTAAAGAGTTAAAACTCCACAAGCAGCAAGAAACTAGTTATCCCATTTGCATCTTTAAAACTAAAGTCAATTGCTTGCAGATTTGTTGTTCTAGACCCATAATGGTGGTCTACCCTGATGGGGTCTGGTATCGCCAAGCAAACCCAGAAGTCATTGAGCGGATCGTCCAAGAACACATAATAGGCAATAAGGTGGTAGAAGAATATGCATTTTTAACCCACCCTTTGCCAGAAACATCCCTGGTTTCTTGTGAACATCTCAATAGAGGCTTAACAACCGAAGGATATGGTATGGCAGTAAGCTTTAAGAAAGTGCGGGTTGGTTTTGAGGTAGGGTCATCTTTAAGCCAATACTTACTTGTAAGTCAGAAGGATTATTATTTAATCGGTGTTTTTTACCCCACCACTTTCAAAGCGATATATAATAGCGCATTATAGATACTACTGCTATACGTATCCTTGCTGGACTTTTGCTATCGAGCTACTAGTCTCTTGAAAATGCCCGGCATTTTTGAGGCTTCGAGACAGCAAAGGCAAGTTAAGTAGGAAAAAGCAAAAAAGGACAACATCTCGAAATAAACCACCATAGAGGATAAATATTCAAGACCTTGATGGACCGAAGCGCGACAAGTGCCACTGCTATGAAAGAGCCCAGCATGAAAGATCACAAACGACTTCTATTGATTGATGATGACCCTAACCTCATCTTGCTGGTGAAGGATTACTTAGAATTCCGGGGATATGAAGTCATCACCGCCGAAAATGGACGTGAAGCTCTGGAAATTTTAGAGCAAGATGTTCCAGACATGATCATCTGCGATGTGATGATGCCGGAAATGGACGGATATACTTTTGTGGAACAAGTCCGGCAAAACGAACGCACCAGTTGGATTCCGGTTCTTTTCCTTTCAGCTAAGGGACAAAGTGCAGACCGAGTTAAGGGTCTGAACAAAGGTGCTGATGTTTATATGGTCAAGCCCTTTGAACCAGAAGAACTCGTAGCCCAAGTTGAATCCTCGCTGAAACAAACTATCCGTTGGAAAGAACACCAAGCAAAAGGAGGCGAAAACGGTTCCCGCATCCAAGTTCCCTTTGATGTGCAGTTAACTCCAACTGAACTGAAAGTAGTCCAGTTTGTTGCTAGGGGTTTAGCTAATCGTGAAATTGCTGAAGAACTAAATGTTAGTCAGCGTACAGTTGAAAGCCATGTGTCCAATATGTTGGGCAAAACCAATCTCCATAACCGCACTGAACTAGCGCGGTGGGCGATTGAAAATCAAATGGCATAAACTCAGTACCGAGTGCTGAGTGCTGAGTGCTGAGTGTTTTTACTCAGCACTCGGTACTCAGAACTCAGCACTCAATTTTACCAACCATCTTCTTCAGGTATGGATTGATGCAAAACTTCTAAATCCAGTTCATCTAAGTAGGTTAAGGCGCTTTCAATCTGGGAAGTTGTTCCTCGTAGTTCCAAGTCGAAACAACTATATTCTGGGACGTTTCCGCTTACCTGAGCATCAGCAATAATTACAGTAATACCATAGTGAGAAACCAGTCGTGAAATGACTGGTTCCTCATGTAACTCTTTAGGGATGCGAACTTGGATGCGAGTTTGGGTGCGTCTATTATCTAAAATATCAATATTAGATTTTACATGTTTATTTGGAATTGCCATTGTAGCTTCCTATTAGACTTCTTGGATGAGGGTTTTGCTGAGCAAGATTTCTTTTAAGACTAGCGTTACTCATCCCATACAGGCAAGCGGTAGCAAATGATTCATAATCAAGATTCTGTGATATACAGCAGAATAATAATTCATAATTTATAATTCAAAGTTAAAGACATTTTACCTACGGTCTCTCTTGGCGTTCAGATGGTGATTTAAACCTCGACTGAACGCAATTGTTTTAAACCTTTTTATTTACGATAAAGGCGTCAATCCTCAAGATTCAGAAGTCCTGTTAGTGATTTGTGAACAAATAAACAGTAAAACACCGCACAAAACAAGAAAAATTGGTGGTCTTTGGTCTGTTGTGGGCCTCTCTTGGAAAGTTTTGATAGTCGGAAACCTCCGTTAAAAATTTTCCGCTAAATTACCCACTGATAGCGCAGCGTAAAGCCTTCTCTTTCAGAGACGCTAACGCGAACGGCATGGCTTCGCTTAGAGCGAGTCCGCGAGCGTCTTCCATTCTGACTTCTTATGCAGGAATCGTACTGAAATCATTAACTGGTAATGCTATGGGAATTTCAATGGCAAATTCTGTTCCATAGCCAAGTTCAGATTTTAGCTGGATATTTCCCCGATGTTTTTCAATAATTTGATAGCTAATTGCTAAACCTAGTCCAGTTCCTTTGTTAACAGGTTTAGTTGTAAAAAAAGGATCAAATATCTTACTTTGGATTTCGGAATCAATTCCATAACCATTATCTATAAATCTAATTAAAACTGTTGACAATTCAGTTACCTCAGTTTTAATCACAATTTGCTTTTGGATCTGTTCATCTAGATCTAGTAAAGCATCAATGCCATTACCAATAATGTTCATGAATACTTGATTCAGTTGTGCTGGATAACATTGAACTAGTGGAAGATTCCCATATTTTTTAATAATTTCAATTTTTTGTTTAAGCCGATGGTTTAAAAGGAATAAAGTACTTTCAATACCTTCATGAAGATTAACAGCTTTTTTCTCTGACTGATCGAGTCGAGAAAAATTTCTTAAGGAGAGAACAATCTCACGAATCCGATCGGTACCTATCTTCATGGATGAAAGAATTTTTGGTAAATCATCAACGATAAAATCAAGGTTAAAATCACCAAACTCATCTTGCAATGAAAAATGTGATTCAGGATGTTTTTTTTGATATAGTTCAATTAAATTTAAAAGACAGTTAACATGGTTATTCAAGTGGTTCAAATTGCCATAAATAAAATTCACAGGATTATTAATTTCATGGGCTAAACCTCCGACCATTCGACCCAAGCTAGACATTTTCTCTGTCTGGATTAATTGAACTTGGGTAGTTTTTAATTCACGTAAGGTATTTTCTAATTGTTGTGCTTGAAGTTGGGCAGTTGCAGTTGCAGTAGTGAGTGCTTTGAGGTTATTGTATGCCTTCGAATGATAACGAATACGGGCAATTAACTCAACTGCATCAGGTAACTTGATGAGATAATCATTTGCACCCTCAGTAAAGGCATCGGCTTTAAGCTTTGCTTCTTCTTTGCTGGATAGCATAACGATGGGAATATCACGAGTTACTGGATGAGAGCGAAACCAACGCAGTAACATTAATCCATCGATATCTGGCATGATCATATCCAAAAAGATCACCGTTGGTTCTATGGCGATCGCATCTTGAATAGCTTTAGCTGGATTACTTGTGTAGTGAAGGGAAATATCTGTTTCTGTCGCAACGATCCGACGGAAGGCTTCGCTGATAATTACCTGATCGTCAATTAGCAAAAGCCTCACTGTGGATATTTTAGCATCCAGAATAAACGGCGCAGCTTGTGGAGTTTGTGGTTGACTCCAGTTTGGTGATAATCTTGCTGTCTTTGGAGATATTTCTAAGAGTGCTGTTTCTTGCAGATTCATTTAGCACCTCTAAATAGGTCTTTGTTTTCAATACTACAAACTAGTCAGTTAAATCTACTAGTCTGTAATTGTCGCAATTATATCTCAGTATTTGAGTGTGTTGGTGTTTTGCAATACTTTGTAAAGGTGTTTTAAGTATCTGCTTTAAGACATATATTTTTAAGAGAAAAAGTATAATAAATCACTATTTAACTTATCCCTCGGCTTCAAGCCGGGGGGAAATCGAAGTCATTAGTACCAATGACTAATGACTAAATCGCCGGGTGGCTATCCCGGACACCCCTGTTGTTGGGATGGGATTCCCGCCGATTTTTGTTGATTCAGTGTTTTGCAGTAAATTTGATGCAGGTTGAAGCGATCGCTTCAACAGGTAAAACCTCCACCGCAGCTTTTAATTCCACTGCTACTTTCGGCATTCCATAGACGACGCAAGTTTTAGGGTCTTGGGCAATAGTGTGCCAACCTGATTCGCGCAATCGTTTTAAGCCTTGAGCGCCATCTCGACCCATACCCGTCAGCAACGCGCCAACGCCCTTTCCAGTCCAATTTTTAGCTACACTCCTGAAGAAAACGTCAATTGATGGATGGTAGAAATAATTTAGTGGTTCTTTGTCATAGCCAAGGGTGAGGTCGGGACGCATTACCAAATGAAGATTTGTGCCGGCAATCAGAACTTTACCGGGCTGTGGTGGATTTCCTGCGATCGCTAATTGCACAGGCAGAGGAATTTGCTCATTCAACCAGGCGGCAAAACCTTGGACAAATTGAGCATCTACATGCTGAACAACAATTACAGCCGCCGGAAAATCTTGGGGAAATTGCGAGAGAATAGTTTTCAATGCTTGGGGGCCACCAGTGGAAGCCCCAATAACAATTAGCGGTGGAAGTGATTCTGGGCGATGGATAGGCAGCGATCGCCGATGTGAAGATTTGCCAATTAATTGAGCGATCGCGGCAATTTTATTTAGTAGCCCATCATCACCCAAGGCTGGCGTATTGATGGCATCCAAGGCTCCATAGCCCATTGCTTCAAAAACTTTGGCTGCATAGCGATTAACGCTAGCTGTCACCATCACAATAGCGCAGGGAGATTGGCTCATGATGCACCGTGTAGCTTCTACTCCATCCATGCTGGGCATTAGTACATCCATCAAAATCAAGTCGGGAGTATCAGCTGCACATTTGCTCACAGCTTCCGCACCATCGTAAGCAACCCACGCCAACTTGTAGTGTGGCACTTTTACCAGAACCCGCCGTAGTGACTCTACAGCCATGAACATATCGTTAGCGATCGCAATTCTCACAGGCTATACCATTTTGGATTTTGGATTGTCAAAGGTTTATTTCTAAATTTAAAGTTGACACAATAAATAAGTTCGGTTAAGGCAAGAGACGCGATAAATCAAGAGACGCGATAAATCGCCGTCTCTACAAAAGATTTATTCCAAAATCTAAAATTGGTTTATGCCTCTCCAATTAAATCAATCACCGCCTTTAACAGAGTGTCATCATGAAAACTACTCTTAGTCAAGTAGTAGTCTGCACCTGCTTCTAAGCCTTGCAATCGGTCTTCTTCTCGGTCTTTGTAAGAAACGATAATCACGGGTGTTTGCTTCAACTTGGCATGAGTTTTGATCTGGCTGGTGAGTTCAAAGCCGTTCATCCGGGGCATATCAATATCTGTCACCACTAAGTCATAATCGCCGCTGCGGATTGCATTCCAACCATCAATACCATTAACCGCCACTTCAGCTTTATAACCATTGTTTTCTAACAGTTTGCGCTCCATTTCGCGCACAGTAATCGAATCATCTACTACTAACACTCGCTTGTAGGTTTTGGTAACTGCCTGATGAGCAGACTGATTTACCTGAGAAAGTTGTCCGCTAGAAAAAACCTTGGCAATGGAACGTACCAAATCTTCGACATCGACAATCAACACTGGCGAACCATCATTCATGAGGGCGGCGGCGCTAATGTTAGGGACTTTACCAAGACGGGGATCTAAGGGTCGGACAACCAAATTGCACTCACCGAGAAACCGATCTACAACTAATCCGTAACGATTAAGGCGATCGCTAATTACAATCACTGATAACGATTCTATATTTACCGCAGGTGATGGTAACTCTAAAACTTGACTTGCCATAATCAACTCCACAGGTTGATTATTCATCACGATAAATGGGCGATTTTCCGATACAGCAATCTTAGATTTGGATAATATCAACACCTGTTCAATGCGTGTTAGCCCAAAGGCATAGGGTTCGCCAGCAATTTCCACTAACAGGGTGCGAATCACAGATAGCGTCAGGGGTAACTGCAAGTAAAAGATCATGCCCCCTCCCAAGACAGAAACCGCCCGCAGCGTTCCGCCAACTTCTCGCACTGTACTATGGGCTATATCCAATCCGACACCTCTACCCGAAATTTCGGTGACAGTCTGGGTTGTGGAGAAACCAGGCAAAAACAGGAATTCCATCAACTCAACTTCGGTAAGTTGAGTAGCCATTTCCGGGTTTGTCAATTGTTTGCTGATGACAACTTGGCGCAAAAACTCGATATCGATTCCCCGCCCATCATCTGCAACGGTGATAAACAGCATTCCGGCGCGATGGGCAACTTCAATGCGAATAATTCCTTCTTCTGGCTTTCCGGCTGCTAGACGCTCCTGGGGCGTTTCAATACCATGATCGATCGCATTCCGCAAGATATGAGTCAATGGAGCTTCTAGGCGTTCTAGAATATCTCGATCTACCAAAGTAGATTTACCAAAGATTTCCAGTTTTACCCGTTTACCTAATTGTCTTGCTAAGTCGCGCACCATTCGCGGAAATCCCTGTCCGCCATCAGCAAAGGAACACATTCGGGTAGCAATAACTTCTTGATATAAGCGATGGGCAAGGTTAGCAGAACGCTGAGAAAATTTTTCTAGTTGGTTTTGGCCATCGCTCATCATTTGGTAACATTCGTTAGCTTTTTGATGAGTTGCACTCAAGGTTTCCTTAATTTGCCGATCCAGATGATAGTTGCTCAATAATTCCTGTAACTTCTCCAGCAGGTTGGACAATTCCCCCTGATTCTTTCTCAGTTTCAGCAAAGAGTTAGCAAATGGTTCTAATAAATTCGCCTCAACTAAAGACTCTCCTGCTAAACCCATCAAGCGATTTAAATTATCAGTACTCATTCGCACCGCCCGATTTTGGGTGATGCCCAGTTCTTCTAATGGGGATGGGGAAATAAGGTTTGTCTGTTGGTTGTCTTCTAACTGCGCTGTTGTTATTAGGGGATGAATTTCTGTAGAGGTTGCCTCTGGAGTTAGGATATTAGCGATCGCACTCACTAACGATTGAATACCAACATCTTCTAACAACTGCAAATTTGGGTTGGCTGTAAATACTTCAGCGATATTCAGGAGCATATCTACCCCTTGCAGCAATACATCAATGCGATCGGCAGTTAAGGTAACTTTTCCCTCTTGAGCCGCCACAAAGCAGTCTTCCATGACGTGGGCAAGGTTGACAACCGGATCGATTTGGACAATTCGAGCAGCGCCTTTGATGCAATGGGCTGCCCGCATTAAGGCTGCAAGTTCTTGTTGGGGATCGGGTTTCGTCTCCAGTGCCAACAGACAATCATTCATTACCACAACTTGGGCTTTGACTTCCATGTTGAATAAATCCAGCAAGGAAAGATTGCTGACATCAAATTCTTCTAACATTACTGCACCTTCCTAGAACGCCAATTCATTAATCCTGGAAGAACCTCTCCCCCAACCCCTCTCCTACGTTCGCGTAGCGGCACGAAGTGCGGAGAGGGGAGTTTAGCTCCCCCAACGCTAGTAGGGAAGAGCAGGGTGGTTTCATACAACGAGAGAAAAAAACTAAAACTGGGTTTCAAAGCCTCTCCCCGAAGCGGAGAGAGGTTTGGAGAGGGGTCAAAATCTATGGTTATACATGAAAAATCAAGACTTATGTATTTTTCTTTTTCCGCATGAAACCACCCTGCAACGCTAGTAGGGAAGAGGGGTTGTGGGGTTAGGTTTTTGATTACTGCACCTTCCTAGCCAAGGTGGTGAATAACAATTCATCATCCAAATAGCTGACACTGTGCGTTAGCGAAGCGCTGCCGCCAAAGGCAGATCGCTCGATTTGTGATACCGCAGGTTGCCAGTGAAATAATCCTTTCGTATAGGTTTGAGTTCCTTGAGTCAGACTTTTAGGTGCATCTTGTAATTCATCTCGATGAAATCGGTGTATTCCATAAAGTTCATCTACAGCAAATACCCAAGTGTTACCTGCCTTTTCTAACACCACCATCCGCGGATATACCACTGGATTTAGTGTTTCTACTGCTGTATCGACAACTTCTAGATTCAGCAAATGGCTCAAAGATATACACAATAGTAATTCGCCTCGGATACTTACCAATCCCCGCAAAATTTCGTTGCTGCGATGTGGCAGAGTATGAATCACACTCGGAAGCGCCATTTCCTTGAAGATTTGGGCAGAAAGCGCTAGCCATTCCCGTTGCAAACGAAAAATCACAACTGTCAGAGTTTGAGTTGTGGGTAAAGTATGGGATATCTGGGAATTTTCATCAGTTCTAGATTTAGCTAGTAACTGAGTCCACTCATGGCGATAATTTTCCGGGATGGAGCGCTCTAGTAAATTGCGTCCAGCAGTGGAATAAACAGGACAATTGCGGCAATGGGTATAGGTGGCTAATTGGGGACAGGAGCGATCGCCCTCAATGCCGATAAAATTCCAACAACGTTCAATATTTAATGGCGTAGCGATCGAGTTCATAAAGGTTGCTCAAGAGAATTGGTGAATTAGAGGTATTGCGTCTTCTGTTTTCACCTGAAAACGGGCAATCTCTTGACGCAATCCTTGGGAAACTTGGTTAAGTTGGGTTATGGCATGATTGATCTCTCGAAGGGAATCTGTAGTTTGCACTGAGGTACTGCTCAACTGCGCCATCGTCTCACTAATTTGTTGCGCTCCCACAGATTGGGTTTCCATACCCTGGTTAACAAACTCAAATCGCGGATTCAGGTCTTGCACTTGCTGGATAATTTGCCCAACCTGTATGCTGATGCTGGCAACATCTTCTATACTCCGCCCTACTTCTGCGGCAAACTTGTCCATCTCCATCACACCTGTAGAGACTGACGATTGCATCTGCTTCACCATCTGCTCAATATCGAGGGTAGCAACGGCAGTTTGATCTGCTAGTCGGCGAATTTCTCTAGCAACTACAGCAAAGCCCAAGCCATACTCGCCAGCTTTTTCGGCTTCGATCGCCGCATTTAACGATAGCAGATTCGTTTGGTCTGCCACCTTGGTAATTGTGACAACGATACTATTAATACTATTTGCCTTTTCGCTAATTACTCCCAATCGAGCTGCGATCGCATTAGTGGCTTCTGCTAACTGGCGCATGGTAATTTCCATCCGCAGTATATCTTTTTGACTATCATTGGCTGCTGTCGTTGTAATTTGGGAAATGGTTGCAACTTGTTCCATTGCACTGACTAATTCTCTAGAGGTAGCGGAAATTTCTTTAGTAGCGGCAGATACCTCATTCGTAGAAGCTACTTGCTCAATAAGCGTCCCTTCTAATTGTTTACCTGAAGCTGCTATTTGAGTCGCTGAAGAAGTAACCTGTATGCCTGAATGCTGTACCTTACGAATCAGAGTGTTGAGATTCTGAGTCATGGTTTGGAAAGCAGTTAAGAGTCTATTCATTTCATCTTTGCTGTTGGAGTCAGCCGCGATTTGAGTTGTTAAGTTTCCCAGAGAAATTTGCTCTGCAACCCTAATAACACCAAAAATCTGAGATGCAATTTGCCTTGCGATTACAAACCCAAGAATAATCGCAGTTATCGGGCCAATGGCAATTCCCACAGAAATCCAGAAAATGCTACGAGTCACATTCTGTTCGACTTCTTTTTGTGTATTTGATATCAAAGCTTCATTAATATTCAAAAGTTTTTTTACTTGATCCCTACTTATTTTAAATAACGGCTCTTCATTATTTTTTACCTCACGATCTACTTGATTGCGTAATTCAAATGTCCTTTTAATATTAATAAATTCAGGCGATCTTTCTTGTTTGTCTCTGATTAATTCAAGTTCTTTTTTCCAAGGATTTTTAATTCCATTTTGATTTAGCTGTTGCTCAATGTTTAACAGTTGCTCATGAACTTTTTTCCAAGTTTCCAACTTTTCTTTAAGTAAGTTATACTCTTTTAATTCTTCTGGTCCGGATGGAGTTGCATCGTACTGTGCAATACCTTCGTTAATCTGTTTCCAAGCGTCCTGGATTTCAGTGATTATACTCTCTCTTTCACTAACATTAATTTCAGGATTAAATAATAATCGTTCTGCCGATTGAATTTGTGTCTGACCTTCCTTAATCTTCCATACCCCGGACGAGCTGGGGATGTTATTCAAAGTTAGTTCGTTAATTGAATGATTTAACTCATTGGTAACGAACCATCCCAGCAAGGCCATTGTAAATACAAGCAGTCCTATGAATAAAAATGAAGCGATCAACCGTGTTTGCAACGTCATGTTCTTGAACATTTGGATATCCTACTATTCCTTTGTTGCTGTAAAACGCGTTCATCTCTTAAAATTCCCAAATCACAAACAAGATGAACAGTTTGTATTTTTATTTTTAAACAAATTATTAAGTAGGTAGCTTAGTTCAGAGACTAGATTTTACTGATGATGTAAAAGTCTTGAGATATTTCCTCAATTGTTGATTAGATTGGTTGCTGAGGAGTTAAACGAGAATATTCTGTTTTCACCTGAAAGCGGGCAATCTCTTGACGTAATCCTTGAGCAACTTGATTGAGTTGAGCGATCGCACTATTAATTTCCCGTAGCGAATCGGCTGTTTGCACTGAATTACTACTCAACTGCACCATCGCATCACTAATTTGTTGCGCTCCTTGAGACTGTATTTCTGTACCTTGATTTACTGCTTCAAAACGTGGTGCTAAATATTGTACTTGGTCGATAATTTGCCCCACCTGAGTACTAATATTGGCAACGTCTTCTACACTCCGCCCCACTTCCGCAGCAAACTTGTCCATTTCCATCACGCCTGTAGAAACGGAGGATTGCATCTGCTTCACCATCTGCTCAATATCTAAGGTAGCGACGGCAGTTTGGTCTGCTAGTCGGCGAATTTCTCTAGCTACTACGGCAAAACCCAAGCCATATTCTCCAGCTTTTTCGGCTTCAATCGCAGCATTTAAAGACAACAAATTAGTTTGGTCTGCCACTTTCGTAATTGTGACAACAATATTGTTAATATTGTTAGCTTTTTCACTAATTACCCCAAGTCTAGCAGCTATGGAATTAGTGGCTTCTACTAGTTGGCGCATGGTAGCTTCCATCCGTAGTAAATCTTTTTGACTATCACTAGCTGCTCTAGTTGTGGCTTGTGACATTCCTGCCACTTCTTCCATCGTTTTCACCAGTTCTTTAGAAGTCACAAAAATTTCCTTGGCAGCTGCTGTAACTTCGTTAGTAGAAGCTAATTGCTCAGTAATTGTAGCTTCCAATTGTTTGCCTGATGCTGCTATTTGAGTTGCTGAAGAAGTCACTTGTATACCAGAGTGTTGTACTTGACGGATAAGTTTGTTCAGGCTCTGGATCATATTTTGAAAGGCTGTGAGAAGTTGACCAACCTCATCTTTAGTGTTAGTTGTATCTTCAACAACAGTTTGTGTCAAATCACCAACGGAAATCTTGTCTGCTACTTCCACAGCTTTACCAATTTTTTTAGCCAAAACTTGGGCAATGAAAAAAGTCGCAGCAAACGCAATTAATAATGATAATACTGATGCAATTACAGTTAATGAACTCAGAAAAAACAAAGCATATTTAGTCGAGTTTATACTTTGCTCCATAATTTGATTCTCATTCACTTCAAATTCATTACTTATTTTTTCAAATTCCTCGACAATCGTCTTAGACTTTTGTAAAAAAGCTTCTTGAATGTCATTATTTTTATCTGTTGTGGCTAGGGGATTGTTAACGAAGTCGTCCTTGAAATTATTGTAAACAATATAAACTTGGTACATATTTTTTAGTCTTTCTTTTTGTTTGAGGTTCTCTATAGTTTTATTGACTAACTCGAATGCCTCTTGAAAGTCACGTTCATCTTTGTTATATAGTTCTAAAGCATCCTTATTTATTTGAGAGTCCAGTGCATATCTGCGAATTCTGCGATCCATATTGATCAGATCGATATACATCCGACTTTTCCCAGTGAGAGCAGTTTGTGAAATACCTACTTGTCTAAACGTTAGTGATATTTGATTGGAAGTTGTATACACCATGACACTAAAACCAATCATTAAAACTGTTGGAATAGAAAAACCAACTAAAGTCAAATCTTTGATTTTCCAATTGGTAAGCATTTTATATTTCTTTAATTTGTGATTAGATTTATTGCTGAAGTCTACTTAGACAGAAGTGGAATATTCTGCCTTCACCTGGAAGCGGGCAATTTCCTGACGTAATCCTTGAGCAACTTGATTGAGTTGAGCGATCGCACTATTAATTTCCCGTAGTGAATCGGCTGTTTGCACTGAAGTACTACTCAACTGCACCATCGCCTCACTAATTTGTTGCGCTCCCACTGACTGGGTTTCCATACCTTGGTTCACAGACTCAAAGTGAGGGGCCATGTCTTGCACTTGTTGGATAATTTGCCCAACTTGAGAACTAATGCTGGCAACATCTTCTACACTTCGTCCAACTTCAGCAGCAAATTTGTCCATCTCCATCACACCTGTAGAGACTGACGATTGCATCTGTTTTACCATCTGTTCAATGTCGAGAGTAGCAACAGCAGTTTGATCTGCCAGTCGGCGGATTTCTCTAGCAACAACCGCAAAACCCAAACCATATTCTCCAGCTTTCTCAGCTTCAATAGCAGCATTTAACGACAGTAGATTTGTCTGATCTGCCACTTTCGTAATTGTGACAACAATGTTGTTAATGTTATTCGCCTTTTCGCTAATTACTCCCAGTCGAGCAGCAATGGCATTGGTGGCTTCTACCAATTGCTGCATAGTGGCTTCCATACGAACCAAATCCTTTTGGCTAGT
Source organism: Nostoc sp. C117 (assembly GCF_043099735.1). Lineage (NCBI taxonomy): Bacteria > Bacillati > Cyanobacteriota > Cyanophyceae > Nostocales > Nostocaceae > Nostoc > Nostoc sp. C117. The sequence goes on along the minus strand of NZ_CP170991.1, from coordinate 5,240,917 downwards.
GCTAGCAGCCGTCGTAGTGATTTGTGAGGTAGTCGCAACTTGTTCCATAGTATTTACCAGTTCCCTGGAAGTTGCAGCGATTTCTTTAGCAGTAGCAGTTACCTGATTCGTAGAAGCTACTTGTTCGGAAATTGTCGCTTCTAATTGTTTACCAGAAGCGGCAATTTGAGTAGCCGAAGTAGTTACCTGAATACCTGAATTTTGCACCTGACGCACGAGGGTATTTAGCTTAGAAATCATGTTTTTCAGTGCAGCCATTAACTTGCCAATTTCATCATCTGAGGTAACTTCAACCTGGGTTGTCAAATCACCGGCAGAAACCTGCTCTGCTAGACTAAATGCTGACTGCAAAGAGCGACTCAAGGAAAGACTGAGAATGCGGACAATAACCAGTGACACAATGAATGCAACAATCATAATACAGAAGAAAGTAGCGAAATTAACGGAATTTGCAAATGCCTGAAATTGACTTGCTTGCTTTTGCCTATCTTCTAAAAGTTGCTCTTCTGTTTGCAGCATCTCACTAAGATTTTGTCTGATTGCATCCATAATATTTTTACCTTTATCTGAAAGAATCAGAGCTAGTAATTCTTGTTCTTTACCAGCTTTTTTGAGAGCAATCGTTGTTTCTAACTCGCTCATCTTTTCTTGGGATAATTCCTCAAATTTATCTAAACTCTGGACTTGCTTTTCATTGTCTGAAATCTTTTCTCTTAAATATTTAAATTTATCCTTCAGGTTATTTCTAGCAATTTCATAAGGATCTAAATATTCTTGTTTTTTTGTAATAACAAATCCTCTTTGTCCAGTTTCAGCATCAACTAAAAGTTTTTCAATTTCTTTTAAATCTAATTTAATTGAATAGCTATGCGTTACTAAAGTAGCAGAATTAGCTAGAGAATCGTTTGCTGATTTAGCCACAAAACTAGCAATACCTGTTAAGATAACAATGATTCCAAATCCACCTATGACAAATTGATTAATTCTAATTCCTTGTTGCATATATTTTTGAGGGTTGACTTTTTCCAAATAGGTGTATTAGGGAAAATGCAGAAACCAGCTTTTTAAATTGGATAGTTATTTCCACCACGCTATACTAAACCACATCTATTTTGAGAACCATATTTTTAACCAATTCGCCAATTAGATTTTTTGCAAAAGTAAATTTTGCCAGAGGCAGATGAAGGTTATATGGCAATACAGTTGAGATAAGTCCAAAACACTTGTAGAGACGGCGATTTATCGCGTCTCTAAAACCCAAAATTGTTGCCAGTAACCCTTAACTGAACCGGATTGGGTTATATGGGTAGGCTCATATAGATATATGCCTTTATGACTGATTCATTTGTTGTAAAGATTTTTGAACATGATGTTAAAATTCTTTTGAAACACTTGCAATTCCTAGAGTTCCCAAATGATGAATGAGACTAACAGTTTGCATATTCAATTTTGAAACAAATTAATTATGAAGCACTATCCTGATTTCACTTCTTCTTTAACGTGAGTTCGACAGATTTCTAAGAACCCCACTTCCATTCCTCTCCCCGACGCTCTTAGAGGCTTAAAAAGCCTATTCTTTCGTATCAAAGTTAGGATTTTTTGCCCCTTCCCTTGTAGGGAAGGGGTTGGGGTTAGGTTCCATCGAACTCACGTTTCTTTAATCGGTGAATTCGTTGCCAAAGGATATTTGCGCTATCAGTATTTCCTTGATGTTCTCTGAGTAATGCCAAATGAATAAGTGCTTCTTCGTGAGTAGGTTGCAGGTAGATTGCTTTTTGAAAAGATTGTTCCGCTTGCTCATTTTGTGCCATTGCTTGCTGTACCTGACCAAGTAGAAGATACGCTTCAATACTGACTTGATTTTGGTTCAGATAGTCGTTGCATAATTTAGCCGCCTCATTCAACTGACCTTGATTGGCAAAGTTTCTGGCTGTTTCTAACAAATTTTCCTTCAGGTCTTTTGGTAATATGGGGTCTTGAGGAGGAAGATTCAATCTCCCTTGTGCGGCAAACTTGGAATGGTTTTTGTTCGGTAACTGTCGCTTGTTGATAACATCTATATTTTTGCTTGTAAAGTCTTGTTTCTGGGGATTTGGATGATGATTTTTGCGAACATTTTCGCACGTTGGGCACTTTCGATGAGCAACTATTGAATCTTGACGAACTGAAACAAATTCAGTTTTAAATAGTAACCAAGCTTCAGCATGTCCAACAAATAGCAAACCTTGCGGGTTTACCAACCTTTCTAGAATTCTAATAGTATGTACCTTGGTGGCACTATCAAAGTAAATCAGCAGATTACGGCAAAAGACAATATCATAGGACGGCGTACCTAGCAGAAAATCATTGTCTACTAAGTTACCGTGCAGAAAATTCACCATACATTTTACCTTTTCGCATAGTTGATATCCTGCCTCACTTGGCTGAAAATAGCCTTCTTGAAAGGATCGGCTATTGCTACGAAATGAATATTGATGGTAGATTGCTCGTTGCGCTTTTACCAGGCACTTGTTGCTAATATCAACAGCATCAATGTGAATGTTTGCAGGGTTCAATCCTGCTTCCAAAAGAGCGATCGCAATGGAATATGGTTCTTCACCGGTTGCACACGGTACACTCAAAACCCGTAATATACCCTGTGGATTTCTTGGCAACCACTCAGATAATACGTAATGCTTCAGAAATGCGAAGGAATCTGGTTCTCGAAAAAACCAAGTTTCTGGAACAATTACGCTGTCAATCAGTGCTTCCCATTCTTGGCTAGATGCCTGTAACTTTCCCAAGTAGTTAGCAATATCCGTTATACCGCAATCTGCCATGCGTTGATAAATCACACTTGCGATCGCATCAGCACCAATTGAATTTGCATCTAAACCAATCTTGCTTTTTAGTAAAGCTTCAATAACAGATTGTGCCATTATTCAGTCTTCAGACCAATCTAAAATCTAGTATTGTGATGACTTTCTGGCAAGAGATTGATTTGCTGTGCTTCTGACAATAAGTACTCAATGCGAAGACACTGAATCATCCCTCGATCGTCTACAATCATCTTGCCCAAATATGGCGCTGTATCTATCTGGATATTGGAATCAGCAAATTTAGACTCAGATTTATGTAACGTTTCTACAACTTGTTCTGTCATCAAACCCAAAATATAGGGAGCCTTAAGTTCTGTATTATTACTTCCCCAATAGTTGACTAGTATAATCCTAGTACTCAGGTACTCACTGGAGGGTTTACCACGCATCAACTGACATAAATCGATTACTGGTATAATGCGTCCCCGATAATTAAAAACACCAGTGATATACTCAGGCTGGTGGGGCAAAGTTTTGAGCATAACAAGTGGTATTACTTCTACAACCTGTCGGCTTTCTATGGCATATCGCTCATTCCCAATATTGAGAAGTAGCATTAACACTAATTTACATCTCCAGTGCTAGTTTTGGTATTCCTTGTAGGCTATGCAAGGAAACCCAACACTAACAAATTTAATTTTTATCAGCAATACATGATACCCATTTTTTCAAGCTGCCATGTATGACAACATCTGTAAATTCATTGCCGAAAACTTCAAAGATGACTTGGCAACTTGGTTGCTAGGTTCACCGATTAAATTAACAGAACTTAGCCCGACTGAATTATCAAGCGAACTAATTCGCGCCGATTCATTAATCTTATTGCAATCTGATGATTTAGTTCTACATACCGAATTTCAAACCGACCCTGATGAAGATATTCCCTTTCGGATGTTAGATTATCGGGTTAGGGTTTATCGCCGCTTTCCTAACAAAGAAATGCGTCAAATAGTAATCTATTTGAGAAAGACAAGTTCAGAATTAGTAAGGGAAAACAGTTTTAGATTAAACAACACTTACCATCAGTTTGAGGTAATACGCCTGTGGGAACAGCCGACAGAAAGGTTTTTGAGTATTCCAGGATTATTACCCTTTGCCGTGCTAAGTCAGACAAACTATCCATAGTATTAACCCAAGTAGCCAAAGCAGTTGAAGCAATTAGCGTAGGCGTAGCCCGCCGCAGGCATCGCCAGCTACAAAGAAATATAGCTGCTGCCAGTGGCATTCTAGCAGGTCTGGTATTAAAGAAGGATGTAATTAAGAAGATTTTCAGGAGTGAGATTATGCGCGAATCAGTCATTTATCAAGAAATCCTAGAAGAAGGCGAAGCCAAAGGTGAAGCCAAAGGCAAAGCAGAAACAACAAGAAAATTGGCTTTAAATTTGTTGCGAATTGGTATGAGTTTAGAACAAATTGCTCAAGTTACTGAATTATCTATTGAGCAAGTTCAAGTTTTACAACAGGAGATTCAAAATTCTTAATTTTAATTAATCGCTTTAGAAAATACGTGCCTATACAAGCAAAACCCGCGAATGCAGGTTTTGGAGTTTTTATGAGTCAGCACAGACGCAATACGGTTCGGTTAGGGCTTTTTGATTAAAATTCTAAATCACAAAGACGCGATAAATCGGCGTCTCTACAATAATCAATCCTTCGTCAAGACAAAAGATTTATCGCGTCTCTTGGCTTAATCGAACCGTATTATCAAACTAAAACTCAGCACTTTGTGGTGTACGGGGAAAGGGAATCACATCACGAATATTTCCCATACCAGTCATAAATTGCACGAGTCGTTCAAAACCCAACCCAAAACCAGCATGTGGAACAGTACCATAACGACGCAAATCCAGATACCACCACAAGTCTTCTGGGTTTAATCCTTGCGCTAATACACGGCGTTCTAATACTTCCAAGCGCTCTTCGCGCTGGGAACCGCCGACAATTTCGCCTATTTTGGGTGCGAGAATGTCCATTGCCCTAACAGTTTTTTCATCGTCGTTCAAGCGCATATAAAAAGCTTTGATTTGCGCTGGATAATCTGTAACAATTACTGGCTTTTTAAACTGTTGTTCAGCTAGGTAGCGTTCGTGTTCCGATTGTAAATCTAAACCCCAACTCACAGGATATTCAAATTTAACATCAGCTTTTTCTAAAAGTTTGATGGCTTCTGTATAAGTTAACCGTTCAAACTGATTGTTAACAATATTTTCGGCTGTTGACAACACAGATTTATCAATGCGTTCATTGAAAAATTCCATATCTTCTGGGCAAGTTTCCAACACATATTTAAAAATGTGTTTGAGAAACGCTTCAGCCAAATCCATATCGCCTTCTAAGTCACAAAAAGCCATTTCTGGCTCAACCATCCAAAATTCTGCTAGGTGGCGAGAAGTATTAGAATTTTCTGCACGGAAGGTAGGGCCGAATGTGTAGACGTTAGAAAACGCCATCGCCATCACTTCCGCTTCCAACTGGCCGCTAACTGTTAAATATGTGGGTTTAGCAAAAAAGTCTTGGCTGTAATCTACTGCTTGGTTTTCTGTGCGGGGAATATTCTTTAAATCTAAACTGGTAACGCTAAACAGTTCACCTGCGCCTTCGCAATCGCTAGCAGTGATGATGGGTGTGTGTACCCACAAAAAGCCTCTTTCGTGGAAAAATTGGTGAATTGCTGTCGAACAAGCATTTCTGACGCGGAAAACTGCACCAAAGGAATTGGTACGCGATCGCAAATGTCCAATGGTTCGCAGAAACTCAAAGGAATGACGTTTCTTTTGCAGCGGATATGTATCGGGATCAGCTTCTCCGTGGACTTTCACTGATTCTGATTTCAACTCAATGCGCTGTCCCTTACCCAGAGAAGCTACCAGTACTCCTGTGACTTCTAAAGCCGCACCTGTATTCAATTTTTTTAATATAGCTTCATAATCTGGCAAATCCTGATTAATGACGACTTGCAAATTAGCTAGTGATGAGCCGTCATTGACTTCAATAAAAGCAAACCCTTTGGATTCACGCTTCGTCCGCACCCAGCCTTGCACTAGGAGAGACTCATCAGGTTGACCACTTCGCAATATTTCTGCAATCCGTCGATTTACCATATTTACCCAGCATAAGACTTTAATATCCAGCCTATGATAACGCCCATTCCACCAAAGCGGACGACTTGCCAGAAAGGTTTTTTGAGGCTACGCCAAGAAAATAACTGACTTTCTAAGTTTAGTTCTAGCATTTCCAACTGTCGTTGAATTTGCCGCAACTCTGCTTTGATTTCTGGTGTCTGAGATTTATTATGCTTTAGTTGATCGCGGCGCTGTTGCCATTGTGCCTGTTGTTGGCGATCCCGTTGCACTTGATCGTAACGTTCTTTTAAGGATAAGAGCGATCGCTCTACTTCCTCTAATTCTTGTTCAAAATCTGGTTCCGGATTTTCTCCTGGCGGTTGTGATTGATTAGGCGACTTCATTTACAAGTAGTAAACTAAGATTGAATGTGAACCAATTGTCATAAGTCATTAGTCATTGGTAATTTCTCAAAGGACGAAGGACAGAGGACAAAGGACAAAAGACAAAGGACTTGATTTATGTCTCAATTTACCCAGCTGCCCCAAACTAGTCAACTCAATGACCTTAGCACTTTGGAAATAGCTCAAGTCCTCATGGAAAGGCTGAGCATCTCTCCTGACGAATGGCATCGCCTCAAGTCTAACCGCAATTCCCGCGCTAATGAACAACTAGCAGCAGCAATTGTATATCTTTTAAAAAATCAGCCAGAAGAAGCTCAAGTTAGATTACAACAAGCAGTTGGTTGGTTAGATCGCTCTATTTCTGCGCCTCCCTGTCCAAGTCATGGTGACAAGAAATGAAGAGGACGCGGGGAGTTTCCTGAATATATTCTCCGCGTCTCCCATTCTTTAGCCTCAGCGTGTCTTCTTGTCAACGTCGCAGAGATAGTCCCCAGCGAGTTTGCATTTGTTTACATAGTCTCAATTCTGTGCCTTTGCGGTTCCACTGTACCTGATCGAAAATTTGATGGAGAAGGCATAGACCACGGCCACTTTCTGCTTCATCTGGTGGTAAATAGTCTGTTGGTTCTTCATCACTCAGAGATGAGGGAGTAAAGCCACTACCCTGGTCTGAGATGATCCACCAATATTGATTATCTATTAAGGAAAAACGGACTACAACTCTTTTACTCGGATCGAGATTATTGCCATGTTTGGCTGCGTTTACTAGGGCTTCTTGAAGTCCTAAACGCAGTTCCGATTGTAATTTTGCTGGAATTTCTGCCAGCAATAAATCTAGTATTGGACAAAGATAGAGAGTTGAGGCAAAACTAATAGTGCCCCAATAACGTCCAACTGGACGGAGGGAGATAGTAATCACAAGAGAAACCCCATAGCTTTCAGTTAGCTAGACATCAGTTTGGTGTCACAGGCACCCTGATAAAAATTGAGGTGGTCATGCTGCCTTCAAACTTGCGTCTTTAAAACTAAATATTGAAAATGCTGGGGAGCATTGGTTCTATAAATGAGTTGGGATTGCTCGGATATATAAATGCCAAAATAAACTTGATAATGTTTAGCAACTTTAGAAAGATGCTATGAGTTTTATGGAGTATTGCCATACTCTAAATCGATTGGCGATTTGCAGTTTACACAATCCCATTCATGCTTTTAAGAGCCGATACAACTTGAATTTCTTTAAAAAAAATGAATTTCTATTTTTAGCTTAATTCGATTTTAGCATTGTTAGTATGCACTAGACTACAAATTTGAAATTTCACTTTTTTTAAAGGAGTCAGCATCTTTATCCAAATGTGATAGCACAAGAAAGGCAGCAGCTTCCACATGAGCAGTTTGGGGAAAAAAATCAGCCGGTTGTACCCGTGTGATATTATATTGCCCATCTTCGCAGAGTAATTTCAGGTCGCGGGCAAGGGTGGCTACTTTACAGCTGACGTAAACAATCCGAGATGGTTTCAATTGCCGTAAAGTCTCTATGACAGCGCGATCGCACCCTTTACGTGGAGGATCGAGTATTACTACTTCTGGTATTGTGCCCATTTTGGGAAGCAATTTCTCTACTGCCCCCACTTGGAATGTCACATTATCAATTCCGTTGCGGTGGGCGTTCAAAATAGCTTGTTCCACGGCTGCTGGTTGCACTTCTAAACCTCTAGCAATACGTACTTGTTTAGCAAGGGGCAAAGTTAAAGTCCCAATACCACAGTAGGCATCAACTAGGAACTCATGCCCTTGAAGATTGAGTTCTGATTGAATGACCTGCAATAGTGCCTCTGCTGTTTCTGTATACACTTGGAAAAATGTATCTGGGCGCACTTGAAATTCCAGTCCAGCAAATTTTTCACGCAGGTGGGGTACTCCAGCGATGCAACGGGTTTCCGATCCAAAGATAGCATTTGTGCGATCGCCATTGCGATTGAGGCATACTCCCACTAGCTGGGGATAGCGCTTTAACCATGCTGTGGCTTGGGTTTCAATTCCTGATAAATTCCAGTCCTTCACCACCAAAGTCAGCAGCATTTCGCCTGTGTGTCGGCCAATGCGTAAACCGAGATGACGAATTTTTCCAAGGTGGCGCTCTTCGTCGTAAATTTGCCAACCTTGCTGTTGAATATCCTGCTTAACTTCGGCAAGTAAAGGATTTAATCGCGCATCTTGGACTGGACATTGATTTAAGTTAATTAATTGGTGACTACTTTTTTGATAGTAACCAGCTTGTACCTGTCCTGTTGCCGATGTGCCTAGAGGATATGTAGATTTATTACGGTAGCCGAAAGCAGAAGGGGCGGCAAGTACGGGATCTACTGGTGGCTGAATAAAACCGCCAATGCGTTCCATTGCTTGGATAACTTGATTTTGCTTGGCTGCTAGTTGGTAATCATAACTAATATGCTGCCACTGGCAACCACCACACTTATCCGCCACAATACAGCCAGGGCGAATACGATAGAGGGATGGTTGCAATAGCTGCTGGAGCTTAGCGTGGGCGTATTTGGGTTTAACGTGTATTAAGCGGACAATGGCACGATCGCCTGGTACAGTATCAGGGACAAACACTACACGTTCATTACTGCGTCCCACACCATCGCCTGTATCAGTCAGATCGGCGATCGTCACTTCAATTAATTCACCTTGTTGCCAAATTATTTTTGTCATTTGTCATTTGTCATTTGTCATTTTCTCCCTGCCCCTCTACCCCTTTGTCCCTCTGCCCCTGCGCCTCTCCTCTACCCAAACGTGTAAATTCAATACATAAGTAGCTCCGATCCCTTCACTTGTGTACCTCCAACTCGCTAAACTAGCAAATAATATTTCAGGTGATTTCAATCATCATGACTGTAATTAGCCAAGTTATTCTCAAAGCCGACGACGAACTGCGTTATCCCAGCAGTGGCGAACTGAAAAATATCAAAGACTTTTTGCAAACCGGTGTACAACGGACACGGATTGCTGCTACTTTAGCTGAAAACGAAAAAAAGATAGTTCAGGAAGCAACCAAGCAACTTTGGCAAAAGCGTCCTGACTTTATCTCCCCTGGTGGTAATGCTTACGGGGAACGCCAACGGTCTCTATGTATCCGTGATTTTGGCTGGTACTTACGCCTAATTACTTATGGTGTACTTGCTGGCGACAAAGAGCCAATTGAAAAAATTGGTTTGATTGGTGTTCGGGAAATGTACAATTCATTGGGCGTTCCCGTCCCTGGAATGGTAGAAGCAATCAATTCACTCAAAACAGCATCCCTTGCATTATTGAGCGCCGAAGATGCTCCTGAAGCTGCACCATACTTTGATTACATCATTCAAGCGATGTCTTAATACAAAGCATGTGGTAGTTCTGGGAGTATACTTCCAGTCTACTAAAATGAGTATGATACTTTACCACTCAACAGGCATAAGATCCCCAATTTGATCGTATCTTCCCCACATTTGGTAGTGGCTATGGCTAAATCTCTGTCAAGTTACCAACCAGTTGTGGGGAAATTTTATGGATATGGGCATTGGGTATTGGGTATTAGGTATTATACAAACAAAAAACCGACAGTCCTTATATTAAGGCTATCGGTAATTAGTGTGTTCCCTATTAATGACTCGGCTAGAGTTCAGTTATCCCTAATTATGCCTACATGGCGATCGCAGGGTGACGATCCTAATCATGTATAAGTGTGATTCTCGTCACTTGATTGTTACAGGTAAACTGCATATGCCCAAGTAATCACTGAATTACAGTAAATCTATGCAAGTTTGTGCCTAAGAGTATGTACGCTGGTAGATCATTTTTCAGATTTAGATCCAACAATACTCGTTAGTCAAGTAGCGGCAAAAACATGAGATTGACGAATTAACAAACTCATGCACAACTTGCCAAAGTACTGTAGCAGAAAGAGCTATCTGCAAAAATAAATTTCTCAAAGCCAGTGGTAGATAAGCTAATGGAGTTTCCATTGTTGTTGAAACTGATGTTGGCGGGGTTAAGAGTATTGCCAGAAGTAACACCAGATACGATGAGTTCAGAGCGATTAAAAGCTCTCAGATCGAGGGTGTCAAAACCGTCCCCGCCATCAACAGTTCCAGCGCCAAAGCCTTTGAAGTAGTCATTTCCTGTGCCGAGAGCAATATTGATGCCGCCACCAATAGTAACTTTCTGTTGAACTCCATCTAGGATACTGGTGGCGATAATTTCGTCATTGCCATTGCCAGTCTTGATGATTCCTTGTCCATAGATGCCGTATGCAGTGCCACCAATTGCTGCTGTAGCTTGTCCAGTAAGCTTATCAGAACCATTCCCAGTATCAATAACTCCATCGTTCAAGATGCCATAGGCGGTGGACTTTGTTCCAGAACTGTTCCCAGAGCCGGTAATCGTGTCCTTACCTAACCCTGTAGTGATGATGCCGTCTTTAGTGTTCTGGATGCCGATTCCAGCACCAGCGTCGCCGTCAGCGGAAGAACCGACGCTGCCGTTGCCGCCAGTGCCAGTGGCTGCGATCGTATCGTTTCCGTCCCCTGCATTCAGATTGCCGCTGTTAGCGATGCCTATGCCATCCCCGCCGTTACCGCCGTCGAGACCACTGCCGCCGTTGCCGCCAGTACCAGTGCCGATAATTGTGTCTTTTCCACGCCCTGTATTGAGAGCGCCACGGTTGTTAGCAATGCCAGTCCCAGTTCCGCCGTTGCCTCCGTCGGCGTTAGTGCCATTGCCTCCGTTGCCGCCAGTACCAGTGCCAGCGATCGCGTCTTCCCCGTCTCCGGTATCCAGTTCCCCGCTGTTGCTGATGCCGATCGCAGTTCCGCCAACGCCGCCGATGCCCCCAGTATCATTAATGTCGTCGTTATTGTTGTTACCGCCGTTGCCGCCAGTACTAGTGCCAGCGATCGCGTCTTCTCCGTCTCCAGTATTTAGTTCACCACTATTGCTGATGCCAATCCCAGTTCCACCAATGCCGCCGGGACTGGGTACGAAGTCAGTATTGCCGCCGACGCCGCCGATACCAGTGCCGTTGATGGTGTCTTTTCCTTCACCTGTATCCAGACTGCCACTGTTAACAATACCGGTTCCAGCACCGCCGAGGCTGCCGTCGAAAACGCCGGTGCCGCCAACGCCGCCAGTACCATTGCCGATGAGCGTGTCCTGCCCATTCCCTGCATTCAGACTGCCATTGTTAACAATACCGATTCCAGTACCACCCTCGCCGGGGCCACCGGAGCCGAAATCGCCATTGCCGCCACTGCCAGTGCCGATAATTGTGTCTTTTCCATCCCTAGTGTACAGTTCGCTACTGTTAGCAATGCCGGTTCCAGCACCGCCGTTGCCGCCGCCGAGGCCGCCGTCGCCGCCGCCGCCGTTGCCACCACTACCAGTACCAGCGATCGTATCTTTTCCGTCTCCTGTATTTAGAGTGCCACTGTTAGCAATACCAGTCCCAGCACCGCCGTTGCCACCGAAGACGCCATCGCCGCCGATGCGACCGATACCGATGCCTGTAATACTATCTTCTCCGTCTCCAGCATCCAGTTCGCCACTGTTGCTGATACCTGCCCCAAATCCGCCCTCACCGCCCTGGTTGCCGCTTAAAGGAAAAGGTATGCCGCCAGTACCTTTACCGACGATCGTATCGTTTCCGTCCCCTGTATTTAGAGTGCCACTGTTGCTGATGCCGGTTCCAGCACCACCTATGCTACCGGTGGCGAAGTAGATAGGGTTTTTGCCGCCGTTGCCACCAGTGCCAGTGCCAGCGATCGTGTCATTTCCGTTCCCTGTATTTAGAGTGCCACTGTTGCTGATGCCGATTCCAGATCCACCGTCGCCCCCGCCGCCGGTGATAAAGTTGCCATTGCCACCGTTGCCACCAGTGCCAGTGCCAGCGATCGTGTCATTTCCGTTCCCTGCATTAATATTTCTACCGTTGCTGATACCTGTCCCAGTTCCGCCGTTGCCACCGTCAGTAAAATTGCTGTTACTGCCAGTGCCACCAGTACCGTTGGCGGCGATCGTGTCATTTCCGTTCCCAGTATTCAGATTGCCACTGTTGCTGATACCGATCCCAACTTTGCCTTCGTCAGGAATATTGCTGCTGAGACCGTTGCCGCCAGTACCAGTGCCCTCAATGGTGTCATTACCCGATCGCGTACAAATGAAACCGCCAGTTAAAATATCGATACCTATTGCTGGAGATGCATTTAATTGTTCCCCGATTAAACTGTCGGAACCAGGAGTGCCGATGAAATTGGGTGGAAAGGTAAGTCTAGGCACGATTAAAATCCTCTCAATTAGGTTAGTAAGGTCGATTTACTCATTTGGATGAGTAGTCTTTCAAAAAATTCCCGGAATTGTAGCTCCAATAGCCATTCGGTGATTGAATATGCTGTTGTAGAAGTCGATTAAGCAGAATGAAATTCCAACGAATTAATCGGATTCCAGGGTTTTAAACCGACGTTTAGCAGATGCGTAGGCGTAGCCCGCCGCAGGCATCGCATTCTATGAATTTTTTCTGCCTTCAACTAATGGCTTGTATGACAGGCTGATAGCCATTTACATAGTCTGGAAATCACCTATGCACTTTACAAGTAAAGAAAATTTTATTACTTTATTACTATCAGTACAATTACCAGTATTTTAAGATTTAATACAATCTATCTTTGGATGTATTACAAATATTTTTTAAGTAAATTTATTTATTCAGTTCATCTTTAGCATTTAGCGATGAACCATTTTAGAACTGCACCTACAGGGCAAGTAAATCGATAGAATAATGCTCTGTACAATTGCTGCATTATTTCCATGACCGCCACATCTCCTACTCCCTTTTCCCCCCAAGAAATTGCTGCTGAAGGTATAAAGCCAGAAGAATACGCAGAAATTGTCCGTCGCTTAGGGCGTCATCCCAACAAAGCTGAACTGGGTATGTTTGGGGTAATGTGGTCAGAGCATTGCTGTTACAAAAATTCTCGACCTTTGCTCAAACAGTTTCCTACGGAAGGGACACGCATCCTCGTAGGACCTGGTGAAAATGCTGGTGTTGTAGATTTGGGTGAGGGACTGCAACTAGCCTTTAAGATTGAATCCCATAACCACCCCTCAGCAGTTGAACCGTTTCAGGGAGCGGCAACGGGAGTAGGAGGTATTCTCAGGGATATTTTTACAATGGGTGCGCGTCCCATTGCACTCTTAAACTCGTTGCGCTTTGGTTCCCTAGAAGATGCCAAAACTCAAAGGCTGTTCCAAGGCGTAGTCGCCGGAATTTCCCATTATGGCAACTGCGTTGGGGTACCTACAGTTGGTGGCGAAGTTTACTTTGATTCTGCTTACTCTGGTAATCCCCTAGTGAATGTGATGGCGCTGGGGTTGATGGAAACGCCAGAAATTGTTAAATCTGGAGCATCTGGTTTAGGTAACCCTGTGTTGTATGTTGGTTCTACCACCGGGCGCGATGGTATGGGAGGTGCAAGTTTTGCTAGTGCAGAATTGAGCGATAAGTCAATGGACGATCGCCCTGCTGTCCAAGTAGGCGATCCATTTTTGGAAAAGTCGTTAATTGAAGCTTGTTTGGAGGCTTTTAAAACAGGTGCTGTTGTCGCCGCACAGGATATGGGAGCAGCCGGAATCACCTGTTCTACCTCAGAGATGGCGGCAAAAGGTGCTGTAGGAATTGAACTGGATTTAGATAAAATTCCCGTGCGGGAGCTAGAGATGGTTCCTTATGAATACTTGCTTTCAGAATCTCAAGAACGAATGCTGTTTGTTGCCCACAAGGGTCGCGAACAGGAGTTAATCGACATTTTCCATCGCTGGGGACTTCAAGCCGTTGTCGCCGGTACAGTGATTGCTGAACCTATTGTGCGGATTTTCTTTGAGGGTAAGGTAGCAGCAGAAATTCCTGCTGAGGCTTTGGCTGAGAATACGCCGCTTTATCATCGGGAGTTATTGGCGGAACCACCAGAATATGCCCGTCAAGCTTGGGAATGGACTGCTGACTCCTTGCCTAATTGCACAACTGCTGGAATAGAACTTCAAGGAAGCGTACAAAGTTGGAATAATATTCTCTTAACTTTGCTCGATACGCCAACGATCGCTTCTAAAAACTGGGTATATCGTCAGTACGACCATCAAGTACAAAACAATACAGTGATTTTACCAGGTGGTGCAGATGCCGCCGTTATCCGTTTGCGTCCACTGGAAGGGGACAAGGGGACAAGGGGACAAGGGGGACAAGGGGGACAAGGAGGACAAGGGGGACAAGGGGGACAAGGGGGACAAGGAGACAAGGAAATTCCCAATGCCAAAAGTGCTGTTGCGGCTACAGTTGATTGCAATTCTCGTTACGTTTATCTCGATCCCTATGAGGGAGCTAAGGCAGTAGTGGCAGAAGCGGCACGCAATCTTAGTTGTGTGGGTGCAGAACCTCTAGCGGTGACAGATAACCTAAATTTTGGCTCTCCAGAAAAACCTATTGGTTACTGGCAATTAGCCGAAGCTTGTCGCGGTTTAGCGGAAGGTTGTCGAGAACTGGCGACACCAGTTACAGGCGGAAACGTTTCTTTGTACAACGAAACCCTGGATTCCCAAGGTATTCCTCAACCAATCTATCCCACGCCTGTTGTCGGGATGGTAGGTTTGATTCCTGATTTAAGCAAAATTTGTGGTCAAGGTTGGCAAACAACAGGCGATGTGATTTATCTTCTCGGATTACCCTTAACATCCGAACTCAGTCTGGGTGCATCTGAATATTTAGCCACCATCCACAGTACTGTTGCCGGAAAACCGCCACGGGTAGATTTTGACTTGGAACGTCGGGTACAGAAAGTTTGCCGTGACGGAATTCGTAATGGTTGGGTGCGTTCAGCTCACGATTCTGCTGAGGGGGGAATAGCGATCGCAATAGCAGAATGTTGCATTGCTAGCAACCTTGGTGCCCAAATCAATTTAGAAATACCAATAACCCATTCACAACGCCTAGATGAGCTACTTTTTGCCGAAGGTGGTGCCAGAATTTTAGTTTCTATACCACCACAACAACAAGAAATTTGGGAATCTTACTTACTGGAACATCTTGGTCAATACTGGCAAAAACTGGGTATAGTCGGTAATTTCGAGACAGGTTTGGGTATTTTAACCACTGACAACCAAACCTTAATAAAAGTTAATATTGAAGAAATGAATGATCGCTATTCCCAGGCGATCGCCCGACGTCTCGCCATCCATACCAAGACTTCTGAATAATGAGCCTGTTAGCGGTAGCGGGGCGTCTAGCGTCTGCTAAATCCTGAGTATTTAGACTTCACTCAGAACCCAGCACTTATTGCTCAGAACTATTAACCTCTCTGAGCATAACTACGGTACTGTTTTAATGGATGGTTAAAGATTTATTAAGAGTTCTGTGACTATCTATCTGCATAATCCCAGTGACTCGACCCCCCACCAGGAGCAAAGCTAGCATGATTTCCATTGATTCTGTCACTTCGGATGAATACCCCAACCAGACAAACAACCCAATGAATAGTTATGAAAATCATCCCGACAAGCCAGAAGAAGCTTGCGGTGTTTTTGGCATCTACGCACCAGGAGAAAACGTTGCGAAACTAAGCTACTTTGGATTGTATGCCCTCCAGCATCGGGGTCAAGAATCAGCTGGTATTGCTACCTTTGAGGGTACAAAAGTCCACCTCCACAAAGATATGGGCTTAGTATCTCAAGTCTTTAATGAATCCATCTTAGAACAGTTACCAGGTAGCCTTGCTGTTGGTCACACTCGTTATTCCACTACAGGTTCTAGCCGTAAAGTTAACGCCCAACCCGCTGTCATTGAAACTCGGTTAGGTTCATTAGCTCTTGCACATAATGGTAATTTAGTCAATACAGTCCAATTACGGCAAGAGTTGCTGGAGAATAAATGCAACTTAGTCACAACAACAGACTCAGAAATGATTGCGTTTGCGATCGCAGAAGCAGTCAACGCTGGTGCAGATTGGCTAGAAGGTGCGATTCAGGCCTTTCATCGCTGTCAAGGAGCCTTTAGTTTAGTTATTGGCACTCCTAATGGCGTTATGGGTGTCCGCGACACCAATGGCATTCGCCCTCTGGTAATTGGGACTTTGGCTGGGAATCCAGTCCGTTACGTTTTGGCTTCAGAAACTTGTGGTTTAGACATTATTGGAGCCGAATACCTGCGGGACGTAGAACCAGGTGAATTGGTTTGGATTACTGAAGAAGGTATGGCTTCCTATCACTGGAGTCAACAACCCCAGCGGAAATTGTGTATCTTTGAAATGATTTACTTTGCCCGTCCTGATAGCGTTATGCACAACGAGAGTTTGTATAGCTATCGACTGCGGTTAGGGCGACAACTAGCTAAAGAATCTGCTGTAGATGCCGATATTGTTTTTGGTGTTCCTGATTCAGGTATACCTGCGGCCATTGGATTTTCTCAAGCTTCTGGTGTTGCCTACATGGAAGGGCTGATTAAAAATCGTTACGTCGGGCGAACCTTTATTCAACCAACTCAAACCATGCGTGAAGCCGGTCTTCGTATGAAACTTAACCCCCTCAAAGATGTACTGGTTGGAAAAAGAGTGATTATCGTAGACGACTCAATTGTGCGGGGTACTACCAGTCGGAAACTAGTTAAAACTTTGCGTGATGCAGGTGCAGTAGAAGTACATATGCGAATTTCTTCTCCACCAGTGACTCACCCTTGCTTCTATGGCATCGATACTGATTCTCAAGATCAGTTAATTGCAGCAACTAAATCAGTAGAAGAAATTGCTAAACAGTTGGAAGTAGATAGCCTGGCTTATCTCAGTTGGAAGGGAATGCTAGATGCGACACAAGAAGACACCAATAGTTTTTGTTCTGCTTGCTTCACTGGAGATTATCCCGTGGCGATTCCTGAACAGGTGAAGCGTTCTAAGTTGATCTTAGAAAAAGAAAAGGTAGTCGTGTAGGGAGTGGGGAGTGGGGAGTGGGGAGACAAGGGGACAAGGGAGACAAGGAGATAAACAAAACTCCTAACTCTTAACTCCTAACTCAGCACTCCTAACACCCCATGCCCAATGCCCATTGCTCACCGGGTTTAAAATAGGTAAATACCTTAACAAAAGTAATTTATGAACCAGCCGACATCTGAGAGAGTGCGCTGGACTACCGCCGACTTAGAATTGTTTCCAGATAACGGAAACCGCTATGAGATTATTGACGGAGAGTTGTTTGTGACCAGAGCGCCTCACTGGAATCATCAAAAAACTTGTGTCAGAATTATTACTCCGTTGGATACTTGGTCACAAGCTACTTCATTGGGACAGGTAGTACCTGCTCCAGGAATCATTTTTGGCGATAATGATAATGTGATTCCTGATGTCGTCTGGGCTAGCAATGAGAGATTGCCCCTACTTTTAGATGAAGCGGGGCATTTGACTGGTGCGCCGGAACTAGTGATAGAGGTGCTATCTGCTGGGAGTGAGAACGAAAAACGGGATAGGGAACTTAAACTAAAGCTTTACTCAGCAAGAGGTGTTAGAGAATATTGGATTGTCGATTGGCGTAAGCAACAAGTGGAAGTATATCGACGCGAACACGGGAGTTTAAAGTTAGTTGCTACGTTGTTCAATGGTGATGAATTGAGTTCACCTATATTGCCTAATTTTAGTTGCGCCATCGCACCTTTATTTAGTTAAGAAATTGTCTCAGGCAGAGGCGCAGAGAAGAGCGCCAAAAGAAGGATGCAAAACTGATTTTTAATTATGTTGTAAAAACTCGATTTTGGGCAATAAGGGGTCAGTTACAATACCCACACCACTAAAACCCCAACGTTTGAGCAAGCTTCCCAACTGTGTACGCGCAATAGATTCCACAGCAAAGCGATTTGCTAGGTCTCCTGCGTGAGTGTTGAGATAGCTAAGGGCATCAAAGTTTTCCTGGAATAGCAATAAATAACCTGATGTTTCGGCGTCAGGGCGGGCTATGAGATAATTACCATCAGTTTTTGAGCGCACCAAGTAATAGACTTCGGACAGCATGGAGATGAGGGGTGGAGGGGCAAAGGAGCGGAGGGGCAGAAGATTAAAAATTAAATTCTTTACCTATTCCCCATACCTAATGACTAATGACTAATGACTAATTGAGATTTTCTAAACGAATGCGTGGATCGGCTGCTTTAAGCATTAAGTCGGCGATTAAATTACCAATTATTAATAGGACGGCGCCCATTACTAAGCTTGCCATTAATAAATATAAATCTTGAGATTGTAAAGCTTGTAAGGTTAATCTGCCTAAACCAGGCCAGTTGAAGTAAAATTCGGCGATGAATGCACCGTTTAATAAACCAGCTAATTCAAAACCCAATAAGGTAATTAAGGGATTTATAGCATTGCGGAGAGCGTGAACGTAGATGACGCGGTTTTCTGGTAATCCTTTGGCGCGGGCTGTTTGAATGTAATCTTGACGGAGAACATCGAGTAATTCGCCGCGAGTGATGCGTTGTAAACCAGCAAAACTAGTAATTGATAGTGCGATGGTGGGTAAAATCATGTGCCAGCCAATATCAAGGATTTTGCCAAACCAAGTCAGTTCCGAGTTATTTATGCCAGTCATACTACCCACTGGGAAAAATGGTGAAGTGATTTGGGCTAAAACTAGCAGCGCTAGGGAGGTGATGAAACTGGGAAACCCTTGTCCAGCATAGCTAACTACTTGTAAAATCCGGTCAGTTAGCTTATTTTGCTGGACAGCAGCAAGTATACCTAAAGGAATAGCGATCGCCCATGTGGCAATTAAAGACGCGATCGCTAATAGCAAAGTCGCTGGAACTCTTTCCCACAATAGTGATACTACTGAGCGTTGATAAGGAAAACTCGTCCCAAAATCCCCCTTTGTCAAGATTCGCCACAGCCATAGTCTAAATTGCTCTGGCCAAGACTTATCCAAGCCAAACTGCTGTGTGATTTCCTTAATTCTGTCTCCAGATATTTTCGGGTTTTGCCGTAGTGTATCTACATAATCACCGGGAGCAAGTTGAATAATAAAAAACGACAACGCTGATGCTAAAAACAAAGTCAGCAGTGCTTGCAATAGCCGCTTGACCACATAAACAAAAGTTTCGCTTGTAACTAGCCTGATTAGCCAATCCCAACTTGTTTCCAAAGAAATTCTCGTGGATGTCATTTGTTTTTTGTTTGTCCTTTTTCATTTGCTAATGACTAATGAGCAATGACTAATGACTAATATTCAATTAGGGAGATAATTGGCACATCCGGTAGATGTTTACGTCCTTCTAAATCCCGTAGCTCGATAATAAACCCAAACCCCACTAATTCGCAGCCAATTTTCTGCACTAACTTTGCTGTTGCACTTGCAGTACCACCAGTGGCAATCAAATCGTCCACAATTAAAATTCGGCTATCTTGGTGTAAACCGTCTTGATGGACTTCTAGGCAGTCTGTACCATACTCTAGTTCATACTCAATTGAGTGAACTGCTGCTGGTAACTTACCTTTTTTGCGAACGGGAATAAAACCAGCTCCTAGTTTATAAGCCAGAGGTGAGCCAAAAATGAATCCTCTCGACTCTATACCGATGACATAATCTACGGTAATTTCAGCTTGACTACATTTTTGTGTTAAAAAGTCAATAGTATAGCGCAGTCCTTCTGGATCGCGCAGGAGCGTAGTAATATCCCGAAATAAAATTCCGGGCTTGGGAAAATCTGGGATGTCACGAACGAGAGACTTCAAATCCATAAGATGGGAATTGGGGATTGGGGATTGGGGATTGGGGATTAGGAAAACTTAGGAGTCGAAAGTGAGGAGTTATGAATTTAAATTCCTGGCTATCCTAGTCCCCAGTCCCCAATTCAAGATACCTGAAAAATCGTACACTATAATGTCATACGCTGGGCAGAGAGGCTGAGGGTTAACCTTTGATTGACGATAATTAGAATTTAAATCAAGCTAGAAAAGGTATTGCAGTAAATAAATGAGGTGAATTAGGTTATGTTTTAAAACTTTGAATTCAATATAGGGAATCCTTTGAGTAGAAAGAGCTAAATAATGTATATATCAGGTAGTCATACTATTGCCACAAGCCTAATGTTCAAGTCTTGGCTACCTATCTTAAATTTGTTTTACCTAGTCTGTCGTCAGCGCACAAGGTATTTTATAGAATGAATGTCTCTGCAAGTTTAACGCCGTTCAAAAGCCCAACTCAAGACTCACTGCCAATGATTCTGGACACTTTACCAGATCCTGCGATCGCCGGACAAACATGCCCACGAAGAACCAGGTTGCAAATTGACCTAATTTTACTCGCAATTGAAGCTTTAGAGCTTGGTGGTTCTGAAGCAATCTTGTCTTTTGCCCAAGAGTTGGATCTTAAAGGGATTGTTAAAGATAGGGTGAATTTATGGCGGATGCGTAGCTCTAATCCACTACGAAGAGCGCACATGCGCCGTCCTCTAACTATTATGGAAGCAAAAGCTTTGGTAGTTATTGCTTGTTACATAGCCCGTCGTTTAACTGTTGTGATCCGTCAGTTATTAATGATCTGTCAACAAATGGAAGAAAAACAGATCCCACTAGAACAGAATTTGCGGCTATCTAATTACCTAGAGCGATTTAGAGTGCATTTTAAGAGCCGGATGAATTCCCGACGTTCTGGTGTACTTGCATTAACTTCCGATCAAAAATTAGATGAACTAGCGATAAATTTGTTAGGACAATTACTATTTTGTACTGGTACAGCTGGAATGCAGCGATTCTGGATTAGTCTTTTTGACGGTGAAGTAGAATGAATATTCAACGTAAGTACAGTCTACCTAATTGTACACTTCTTTTAGAAGGGTTAAGTGATGTTACTAAGGTTGCACAGTTCCAAGAACTGCGCCCAGAATTATCTATATTGGTAAATGCAGAATGCTATTTATCTGGATATAATCAACCCTTAACGGGAGGGCGGGAGTTTTTTGAAAGTTTGGTGAGGGCCGTTAGTGGCTATGCCCAAGAGTTTTTAAGTAGTGTACCCAATCCCCAAGCACACAACCAGGAATCGGAGCTAGTAGAATTTCAGAAAATTGATAGCAACCGACACAGGCTAATCATACATTCAGAAGGTGCGCCAGAGGGTTTCGAGTCTCACTCTAAGAATTCCAAACGTCCGCCAATTGAAATAGATTTAAATACGGTGCAGTTGTTTGATTTGGTGGAAGCCGTAGATCAGTTTTTTGCTGATAGCCAAACTTTACCAGAACTTTCCTTAGAACTACAACCAGTTACCAGACGTTATGGCGGTGCTAGTCAGGCTTTAATCAGGCAGTCAGTTC
This sequence comes from Nostoc sp. C117, assembly GCF_043099735.1. Lineage (NCBI taxonomy): Bacteria > Bacillati > Cyanobacteriota > Cyanophyceae > Nostocales > Nostocaceae > Nostoc > Nostoc sp. C117. The sequence continues at coordinate 5,219,226 of NZ_CP170991.1, read as the reverse complement.
CGGCTGCTGTGGGAGTATCAAGTTTAGCAGTTGCAGCGATCGCTTTTAACTTTATTCCACCTCCCCAAATCCATCCACCGCAGCCCAAGCCAGAGGAGCAAAGTAGCTCGACAACAAAGAGCCTCACTCCTTCAGCATCAGCGGCTCCAACTTCCACATCGGCTGCAACGCCCATAGTTGCTGAAACTCCTACATCGACGCCTACAACTAATGCCAAGCCAGCAGTTAAAGATTTAGAAACACTTTTAAATACAGTTCCGGAAATTACCGATCCATCGCAACTGCGTTCATTAAATCGCCAAGTTTATAACCAAATTCATCCAGCTTGGAATAAGCGCTCAGGATTAGAGCAGGATTTGATCTATCGTCTAGGTGTAGCTGCGGATGGAGCGATCGTTGGTTATAAGGCAGTCAATAAAGAAGCTAATCAAGGAGTAGGGCAAACTCCTCTGCCTAACTTACTTTACAATCCAGCTAACCGCGCTCCTATTTCCAATGAACCCATCGCGCAATTTCGAGTCGTATTTACTACACAAGGCGTACTACAAGTTAGTCCTTGGCGCGGATATGCGAGAACGCCAGAGGTATTAGGTACAAAAATTACTGACTCTAAGATAGTCAAAGGTTTAAATCAAAAACTTTATAATACAGTTCGTCAAGCTTGGAGTGGCACCCCCACCTTTACGCGAGATTTGAAATATCGGGTAGCAGTCAACAAAGATGGTGTGATTGCTGACTATGAACCACTCAACCAAGTCGCCTTTGATTATTTCCGGGAAACACCACTTCCCAATATATTCAATGCTATCCACGGTTCTAATGTAGCAGCCCCCAGTAACAAAGAACCTCTTGCCCATTTTCAACTAATATTCCAGCCTAATGGCAAATTAGAAGTCACTCCTTGGCAGGGATATCAGTAATTGGGGACTGGGGAACTTGTACTGAGTGAATTCGAAGTATGGGGAGATGAGGAGGATGAGGGAGATGAGGGGGATAAACAAAACTCCTAACTCCTAACTCCTAACTCAGCACTCACCACTCCTGAGGGGCATGGAGAAGAGAATTAAGTTGCTGCTATTCCCAATTCTCTATTCCTTATTCCGGGGTATGAGTATAATCGGAAGAGAAAACCGAGTTAAGCTAAAAGCCTTATTTAGATAAAGATTCTCCTGATAACCTTAAGTGCTTCTGTTAACAATTCTGGTGGTAAAGTTTCTATTTCTTGGATTAATAATTCTTTGCTAGTCATCTTCTACCTCTAATCATATAGTCCCCACTCCCCACTCCCCACTCCCAAATTCACCTTGTAACCCGCCGCATATAATTTCCCCATAACTGAGCGGCTTGAGCGCTGCTACCAGATGTGGGGGAATTGTTATCGTTTCCCAGCCAAACACCAGTTACAAGTCGCCGACTGGGTATAAAACCGATAAACCATAAGTCAACGTTTTTATCAGTCGTGCCTGTTTTACCCGCTTCCCCTAGTCCCAAGGCAGCACTTCGACCAGTACCTCTGGTGATGACACCGCGCATTAAACTTGTCATTTCATCAGCGACACCATTTGATAAAACTCGTTTGTTGGCGTCTGGATCTTGGTCGAAGGAGTAAATTACACGGCAAGTTTTTAGATCGTTGCGATCGCGGCAATCGCCACTGTCTAAAATACGACTAATGGCATGGGGAGGATTCCACACCCCACGATTGCTAAGAGCGCCAAAAGCACCAGTCATTTCCAAAACATTTACCACACTTTGACCCAGTACCAAGCCAGGAACTGGATCGAGGGGGGACTTTACCCCCAAACGCTGGGCCATGGCCACTACTTTATCTAGCCCAATTTCTTTGGCAACTCCCAAGGCAATAGGGTTTTCTGAAAGAGCTAGCCCTGTAGCAATATCTAAACTGCCGGCACTCGAACGACAAGGTTTGTAGGTGAAGCCTTGCCAAGTTAAAGGAGCGCAGGAATAATTTTTAGATGGTGAAATCCCTTGTTGGATTGCGGCAGTGTAAGTGAAGATTTTGAACGTGGAACCTGGTTGTCTTTTAGCTTGAGTTACACGATTGAACTGACTTTTTTTGTAATCAGTCCCGCCTACCATTGCCAGGATACTACCAGTACTAGAGTCAAGGGTGACTACTCCGCCTTGAGAAAAGTTAAAAGATCCACCACTATTATTGACCGAATTACGCAATGCTGCTTCTGCTTGGCTTTGAAAGGTTGGATCGAGCTGGGTTTCAATGATATAGTTCCCTTCTCTTGCTGCTCCCTCCCCTAAAATTGATTCCAACTCAGAGAAAACATAATTGTAAAAATAAGGAGCAATGGTTTTGGCTTGCTGTTCGCAAACTTTTGGACTAATTTGGACGGTGGAACGTCTGGCTCGATTCGCATCTTCTGCTTTGATTTTGCCCATCTCCAGCAACCGTTTAATTACGCGATTGCGGTATTCAGCGGCTTCGAGCTTATTTGGTCCATTCCCACAAAAATCGAAAGCGTTGGGGGCTGGTAAAATTCCCACCAATGTTGCAGCTTCTGCCAAACTTAAATCTTTAGCTGGCTTTTCAAAGTAATACTTCGCTGCATCCTCAAAGCCAGAGGTGTCCCCGCCCAAAAACACCCGATTTAAATACATCAGCAAAATTTCATCTTTGCTGTAAAAGGTTTCTAGCTTCAGGGCAACAATTGCCTCACGTAATTTACGTCCCAGACTATCTTGTCTACCTACATACTCACGGAACAAACTACGGGCAACTTGCTGGGTAACAGTGCTGGCTCCTTGTTGCACATCTCCACTGCGGCTATTGATCAACACGGCTCGCAAAATTCCTAATGGGTCAACCCCAAAGTGCCAATAATAACGGCTATCTTCTGAAGCTACCACGGCCGCAGGTAAATAAGGGCCAAATTCGTCTAATCGCTTCATATCCACGTGCGAGGTAGTCCGAGGCTCTCTCAGGGGAGTGCTTCCATCACGCGCGTAAACCACAACTGGAGCGCGTGTAGCTGTAGGTAGGGGTCTGACGGAAAATTTTAGCCATTCGACACCAATTACTAACGCTAACAAACCAGTGACACCGCCGATACCATAACCTGTCCAAGTTGCGGCTTTCACATACCACGGTGGTGGGTCAACGTATTGCAATCGCACAGAAGCAGCAAGTTCTGGTGGTCCCAAGGTGAAAATATCACCGTGACGTAGTTCTAGGGAATTGACACGACGCTTGCCACGATAAATGCCATTGGTGGAGTTTTCGTCTTTGATGATGAAAACTGGTGTGCGTTGAGTCGAATTCCGCGATAACGACAGATGAATTTGGCTGACAACAGGGTTACGGATGACGATATCGCAGGATTTGGAGCTACGACCTAGCATATAGCGATCGCCCAACAGTGGATAGACCTCTGCTTTATCCGCCCCCGCATCTTGCACCCAGAGTTCCGGTACCTTGGCATTAGGCTTGAGCGCCAATTTTGAGAAATCGACCCTAGCTTGAATCGTATGTACTGCTTGAGTCAGTTGACCTAGTAACGTTTGTGGCTTGTGAGGGGGTTGGGGAGAACTCATCGGCTATTCACATCACACTTTTGAGTGAAGAATTCAGGTGAATTACAATTAGGTGCTAATCTTTCATCATTTTACTCATAAGCCAAAGGATAAATTGGCTATATGATTTTTTGGATTCATCTTATACTTAAATATATTTGATGACTAGAAGTAAGTTGTGATTTTTATCGCTCTTTTACAAAAACATAATTTTTTATCCATTCCTTCAGATGCTTATTTTATCTACTTTTACTATTGCAATAACTAGAAACAGTATTTTTTAGTTGTATTATTCAACACTACTACTCCATAAACAAGAGATTTATTTTTTACCGCTTTTACATATCCATATATTTTGAAACAAACCTAAATATCTTCATTTAGGAAGATTTTCTAAATTCTATTGTCTGTTTTAATAGTGCGAGTGTTCCGTTGAGGTTAATTTCAGAATGATGGGAAAATCTCTGACCCTGATTGGTACAGCTCTATCTTTGGCACTTACCACTAATATTGCTGTAGCCGAATCCAGTAAATCCCCCATAGCGCAATCCAGTAGCGACTCATCCACTAGTTCACCAACGGAAATCAAGATGTCGCCAGAAGGAATGAAAATTCTGTGCGAGTATTTCCCCCTTAACTCACGCTGTCCTGGTGGTACAGCAGCCAATCCTGGCGCTCCTGGTGGCACTACAGTTCCAGCAGAAACCACGCCATCGAGTACCACGACTCCTGATAGCACAACCACACCAAGCGTCACCCCACCTGAATCTGGCACTCCTAGCAATATAACTCCAGCACCAGGAACCATGACTCCTCCCGGATCTGGCGCTCCTAGCAATATAACTCCAGCACCAGGAACCATGACTCCTCCCGGATCTGGCGCTCCTAGTAATATAACTCCAGCACCAGGAAGCGTTACCCCACCTGAATCTGGCACTCCTGGCAGTCCTACTGCACCAGGAAGCGTTACCCCACCTGAACCAGGCGCTCCTAGTAATATAACTCCAGCACCAGGAAGTGTTACCCCACCTGAGTCTGGCACTCCTGGCAGTACTACTGAACCAACTCCTAGTTCTCCTAGTTCAACTCCTGGCTCTGCTTCACCAACTACTCCTAGTACTGGTAATTAAATTCAAAGCTGAGGTATAATTTCAATACCATTTTGTTCAGCGATCGCCGTGTATCTTGACATCCTACACCATTTATGATAGTGATGTAGGATAAAAATCTAAATGACTCAAACACAATAGATCGAGTCTTGGCATATGTGACTGAGAAACTGTTTGAGTAATTAATAGCCTGGGATTCATCATCCCAGGCTTAATAGTTTTTAAGTCCTTAAGAGGCTACGCTGGGGATTGGGGAAGGGGGCACAGAGAATAGACCTCTTGCAAAAGTGCTTTTTGCAAGAGGTGGGTTTGGGGAAAAGGTTAAAGGGGAAGGTGGGGTCCCAAGAAGGGGATAAGGGGCGGGGGAAAATACAAAACCTTTCCCCCTTTCCCCTTCCCCTTTTCCCGACTTCTGCAAGAAGTCTAATAACAAATGCCCAATACCCTATGCCTTTTTCACTGCGGCCTACCAGTAGAACTGGGTGTTTTTTGGAAAGAGGCAATTACCAGACAAACAATACCGATACTAATAAATGAATCTGCCACATTAAATACAGCAAAATTAATCAGACGAAAATCTAGAAAATCAACGACATAGCCTAAAACAAAGCGATCGATACCATTGCCCATAGCTCCACCTAAAATAAAGCCATAGCCTAGCTGATCCCACAGATTTAACATTGGGCCAAACAACGCCAGTGCTATCAAAACTAAACTTACTCCTAGAGATAACCAACGCAACCACTCTACTTTCCCACTTAATAAACTAAAAGCCGCACCCGTGTTAGTAACATAGGTGAGGTGAAATACCCCAGGTAATAGCGGTAGTGTTTGATCCAACCTGAAGGTTTGTACCACCCAGTATTTTGTTATTTGGTCTAGGAAAAAAGCTATGAAGCCACCAATCCAGAAAAGGCGATTTTTTAAACGCATGGCGAATTAGTCATTGGTCATTGGTCATTGGTCAGTAGTCATTGGTCATTAGTCATTAGTTTTTGACGAATGACAAAGGACAAATGACAATGCTAATAAAACATTAAGTGACGCAATACATATGCTATTACAGTCACGGCACAGACTACAGCTAGCTGCCCTGGTAGTGCAAACCACGAGTATCTAAGAATTGCTTGCATCAAAGGTAGATTTTCTAAACCTTTCCACTGAAAAAGATAGCTAATAATCAAATAAGTAATACCGCATATGTGGAGAGTTAACAAGCCACAGACGCAACTAAAGCCTAAAGTTTCTAGTCGAGGTCTAGCTTTAAAGGCGAAAAATCCACAAATCCAAGCTCCAGGAATAAAGCCTAATAGATAGCCAAACTGAGATAACTTCACATAACCAATACCGCCGCCATCGGCAAATACTGGTAATAAGGTTAAACCCATAACCAAGTAAGCAATTTGTGAGAGCGCACCAGCATTTTTGCCCCCTAAACAACCCACCAGCAATACTGCGCCAATTTGAAAAGTGACACCTAAAGAAAAAGTCTGAATTCCGTGCTGACTCCAACTCCAAGGTGAGGTGATGCCATAAGCTTCTAAGAAGGTGCCACCCATTGTCAGGAGTAAGCCAATCATAGACCATAGTAATTGATTGGAAGCAGCAAACATTTATCAGCTAACCAGGGAAAGGCAAAAGAGAAAACCAATAGCAACCAGTATATTAGACCTCTTGCAAAAGTGCTTTTTGCAAGAGGTGGGTTTGGGGAAAAGGTTAAAGGGGAAGCAATACTTTTCGGTTAAACCCAATAATCTCTCTTTTGGTCTGGGGAAAGGTTAAAGGGTAATGGGGAAAGGGAAATTCAAACCCTTTCCCTTTCCCCTTTCCCCCAAAACCCGAAAAGTATTGAAAGGGGAAGGGGAAAATACAAAACCTTTCCCCCTTTCCCCCGCCCCTTATCCCCTTCTTGGGACCCCACCTTCCCCTTTTCCCGACTTCTGCAAGAAGTCTATTCATTAATATTGAAATTAAATCTCTGCTGACACTTTCAGAACTAGCATATTTTCTTTTGCCTTTTTGGGATGTAATTTTTTAGTTCTCCAAATTAGCTTACGTATCTATCTGTCTGATTTACTTGAACAATGTGTGGTCTGATTCTGGATTTTTATCTGGCAGCTGGTAAAATTACTATCAGTCAATTTAGTATTTATACTGTTTCCTCGTCCGTCTCTTTCAGTCAGATTTCAAGTATTTGAGATAATTTAATGAATCAGTTTTGTTTAGCGATCGCTCCACCTAATTTTCCATAGATATGGAATCTATTGTTTATCTGACTCTGTTTTCTCATGTCACTGAATTTATTTAATTCATTACCTTTAGGTTTGCTCGGGCTAGGATGTGCAAACATCTCGCCTAAATAAATTTACAAGCTTCCTACTATACCATATATCTTGATTTATTTATATTTTTTTCATGGTTTCTTCAACAAGCTATCCTAGTAATCAAGTTTTCTAAATGTATAAAATTAAAAAAAATAGTCTTATCTAGTAAGACAAAAAGGAATAGATGTATCAAATTTATCAAGGATAATGAGAAACAAGCATTTACTCTTTATCGAAAAAAAACATATATTTTTCACTTTGTTAACCTATTGTTTACCTAAACCTTGTCCTTTTAGAAGTATGTTAGAATCGCTCACCTGGAAAGTTCCTAAAAATTAATAGCAATGCTTTCACGTATTGGTGTAACAAAAACTTATCGCATCACAGGTTTAATTTCAGTGTTAGCACTGACAATCAGCCTATCTGCTTGTGGCGGACAGCAAACCTCAGATAATACAACCACTAAGGAAACTCCTTCTGGTACAGCTACAGATACTACTGCTTCTAGCCCAGCCAAACTAGATCTTGGTGGAAATGTCAAGTTAAGCGGTGCTGGTGCGACTTTCCCTGCACCACTTTATGATACATGGTTCACAGATTTGAACAAAAAATATCCAAATCTGCAAGTTGACTATGCGTCAGTTGGTAGCGGTGCTGGAGTTGAGCAATTTATCAAAGGCACTGTAGATTTTGGTGCCAGCGATGTTGCCATGAAGGATGAAGAAATTAAAAAGGTTCCAGCGGAGAAGGGTGTTGTTTTACTACCCGTGACTGCTGGTAGCATCGTACTGGCTTATAATTTGCCAGATGTTGCAGAACTAAAGCTGCCACGGGCAGTTTATGCTGACATTTTATTAGGCAAAATCAAGTCTTGGGATGACGCCCAAATTGCCAAGGCTAACCCAGGCGCAAAGCTTCCTAAACAGCCAATCACAGTTGTTTATCGTTCTGATGGTAGCGGAACCACAGGTGTGTTCACAAAACACCTTAGTGCTATCAGCCCCGAATGGAAGACCAAGGTTGGCGATGGTAAAACTGTTAATTGGCCTACCGGAGTTGGTGCTAAGGGAAATGAGGGTGTTACTGCCCAAATTCAACAAACTCAAGGTTCTATTGGTTATGTCGAGTACGGCTATGCCAAACAAAACAGTCTCAAGTTTGCTGCCCTAGAAAACAAAGGCGGTAAATTTATTGTACCTAGTGAAGAATCAGCCTCCAAAACTCTAGAATCAGTAACTCTACCAGCAGACCTCCGGGCTTTTATTTCCGACCCAGAAGGAGCTGATTCCTATCCCATCGTTACTTACACCTGGATTTTGGCTTATAAGAAATATCCTGATGCGGCAAAAGCCAAGGCTGTGGAAGCTGCGATCGAATACGCTTTAACTGATGGTCAGAAACAGGCTACTGCACTAGGGTATATTCCTTTACCCCAAAACGTCATTACAAAGGTTGCTGCTGCTGCCGATGAAATTAGTCCAGAGTATAAAATCTCTGTTGGCAGTGGTGCTAGTGCTACCAAATAGCTACAAACAAGTCAAAGGTAAACAGACTTGTACTTTGTATAGCATTTGTAACTTGGAGATTCTGAGTTACTAATTTCTTAATTTCAAAAAATTATGAGGCGACAAATTTACCAATCTGGTTGCCTCCCACATTTTTCTCTGATTTAATCGTGATAGTCGGTATTCATGACTACAAATTCTCCAAATCTGTCATCCGCGATCAAAAATCGCTCTGATGTAGAAAAATCTCTGGATCGGAGTTTTATTTGGCTGACTAAAATTTTCGCCTTTGGGGTTGCTGCTACTTTATTATGGATCGGCTCCCAGGTTGCAATAGGGGCTTGGCCTGCCATCCAAAAGTATGGAGCTACCTTTTTAGCCAGTACAACTTGGAACCCGGTTAATGATAGCTACGGGGTATTACCTCAAGTTTATGGAACTCTCTTGAGTTCATTTATTGGTCTGCTAATAGCAGTACCAATTGGGGTTGGTACTGCTGTTCTACTGAGCGAGGATTTTTTACCTGCAAAGGTGAAGTTGGTACTAGTTTTCGCAGTAGAACTACTGGCAGCTATTCCTAGTGTTGTCTATGGCGTCTGGGGTATTTTTGTTTTAGTGCCCATTTTAACGAACTTAGGAAAATGGCTCAATACTTACTTTGGGTGGGTGCCATTTTTTAGCACCTCTCCCACAGGACCAGGAATGTTGCCGGCAGGAGTCATTTTAGCAATTATGACTTTGCCCATCATCACAGCCTTATCCCGTGATGCTTTGATTTCTGTACCCCCTAGTTTGCGCCAAGCTTCTATAGGACTAGGAGCAACTCGCTGGGAAACTATTTTGCAAATTCTCATTCCAGCAGCATTTTCGGGCATAGTTAGTGCTGTGATGTTAGGACTCGGCCGGTCAATGGGAGAAACAATGGCTGTAACCATGTTGATTGGTAATTCTAACAATATTAGTATCTCTCTGCTAGCACCAGCCAATACGATTTCTTCTCTACTGGCAAATCAATTTTCCGAAGCCAGTGGTTTGCAGGTTGCAGCTTTAATGTACGCTGCTTTAGTTCTATTCTTTTTGACGCTAGTAGTCAATATCCTGGCAGAGTTGATTGTTATTCGAGTTAAACGAATCTAGCGTGGTTTTGGGTTAAATTATGACTTCTAATTTTCCAGAGCGCAGTTTAACTCGCGCTCCCATGTCTCAAAGGACACTGTTTAATACAGTAATGACTGTAGTCGCATTTATCTGCGGAATATTGGCACTTGTGCCTTTGCTAGCAGTGCTTTCCTACGTCATTATTCGAGGTTTTGGCAGTTTGAGTCCCAGCCTATTTTTTGAACTGCCACCCAAAGCTCTACAACAAGGAGGAGGTTTTGGTAATGCAATTTTGGGCACACTAATAATGGTGGGAATTGCTGCCCTGATTAGTATTCCATTTGGTGTTCTAGCAGCAATTTACATCACAGAATTTAGTTCAGCTCAAGTAGCTCGATGGGTACGTTTTGCAGCTAACGTCCTCAGTGGTGTTCCCTCGATTATTGCTGGGGTATTTGCCTATGGAATTGTAGTTTTGACACTAGTCAAGCTGAACTTAGGCTCATATTCAGCTATTGGTGGAGGGGTGGCGCTGGCAATTTTAATGTTGCCAATTATTGTGCGAACTACTGATGAAGCCTTACAGTTAGTATCCCAAGATTTGCGACAAGCATCTGTAGGGTTAGGAGCGACTAACTTTCAAACGGTAACACAAGTAGTTTTGCCCGCAGCCTTACCAGCAATTGTAACTGGAGCAACCCTAGCGATCGCCAGAGCAGCTGGAGAAACTGCACCTTTACTATTTACCGCTCTGTTTTCCAACTTTTGGCCTGATGGTTTATTCCAACCGACAGCTTCCCTAGCTGTTTTAGTTTACAAGTACGCCATTTCTCCGTTTAAAAATTGGCAATCACTAGCTTGGGCAGCATCTTTGATTCTGGTATTGATGGTTTTGATCACAAGTATCATCGCTCGCTGGGCAACTCGCAAAAAAGCTTAGTTTTTAGCATTTACAGAGCGGATTTTCATCCCTAAAACAAATACCACACTGAATTTATGGCTAGTAATATTAGCACAGCGAACAACACTGAAACGGTTTTACGCACAGAAAATCTCAATATTTATTACGGCAAGTTTTTAGCCTTGCAAAATATCTGGCTAGAGATACCGAAAAATAAGGTGACAGCTTTTATCGGTCCTTCTGGTTGCGGTAAAAGTACATTGTTGCGATGCTATAACCGCCTTAATGACCTGATTGAGTCATTTCGGGCAGAAGGTAAGATATTATTTTATGATAAAAATTTGTATGCTTCCGACATTGACCCTGTAGAAGTGCGTCGGAGAATTGGAATGGTGTTTCAAAGACCAAACCCATTTCCTAAATCAATTTATGACAATATTGCTTTTGGAGCTAAAATCAACGGCTACAAAGGTAACATGGATGAATTAGTCGAAAGAAGTCTGCGGCAAGCAGCCTTGTGGGATGAAGTCAAAGATAAACTCAGACAAAGTGGCTCATCCTTATCGGGTGGACAACAGCAGCGATTATGTATTGCCAGAGCGATCGCAGTCCAACCAGAAGTTATATTGATGGATGAACCTTGCTCTGCTCTTGACCCCATCTCTACCTTACGAGTTGAAGAACTCATTCACGAACTAAAAGAGCAATATACGATTGTTATCGTCACTCATAACATGCAGCAAGCTGCGCGGGTTTCTGATAAAACAGCCTTCTTTAATGTTAAGACTACTGAGGGAGGAAGTCGTAACGGCTATATGGTAGAGTACGACTCCACAGAAGTAATCTTCAATAATCCTAAGCAAGAAGACACCAGAGATTACGTTAGCGGCAGATTTGGATAAATATTCGACATTGCTTATAGGATTTCTAAATAAGTGTGATGTTAACCCCTCCCAAAGCTCCCTTTTTCAGGTGAGAGTGTGCGACAGCGCGGGAGGGGTCAATAATCCTAGGCATTAAACTTTTAACCACACCATATCCCTCTTCTGTCACTCTCCGAGATAAGCAAGTAGTAACAAAGTGAAATTATCCAGAAGCATAACAGGTTTTAAATTGATTCATTGCACTAATTAATTGATTGAATCCCAGCAATAATTTAGAATTTGGGAAAATATGTATCCAGGGATAAATTAACCAAAATAGTAAGAGTGGTTGGGCAATGAGACGCAGATTATTTAGAGTATTTTTCCATCCGCATTCATGGTTCCATTGTTGATGATTAGAAAAATCAACATCACTATTTTTTTGAACCTCAGCTTCAATTTGACGAGATTTATTTAAGCTTAAGAAGGCTGGAGAATTTAAACTAATCATTGTGTACACACAAAAAATAATTTCCCACCACCTTTCTATATGTTGAAAATTTGTGAACCGATAATCTGTCCAGCCGAGTTCCTGTTTACACTGTCGAAATCCATATTCTACCCAGGTTCTTAATCCATATAAATCGCCTAAAGTTTTTTTGAGTTTTCCTTGAAGATTTGTCATCACAAATGTTGTAGAATTTTCTGGCATGGTTTCTGGGTCAGTAGTTATTTCCCAGTAAGTTATGGCTCTTTTTTTACCATAAATTATTTCCCTAATGTATCGGGTTTCTGATTTTTGATTGCTAAATGTTCTTTCAAATTTACACCACTTATTAGCCCTAACGCTTTGTCCTGCTGGCAACCAGACTCCATGATTACTTCTTATTGCTACGACATAATCTAATTTATATTCAGCTACTTTTCTAATAAATTGGCTACTTTCACCATATAAACTATCTGCCAGTACCAGTTTAATGTTAAAACCTGATTCAATTAATTCTGTAATGATGTCTGACGCTAACTCTATTTTAGTTTTATATTTATCCTCCTCTTTTAACGTTCCTTTGGGTTTGAATACTTTTACAGTTAATGGAAACGTTATATTAGAATAAACTCCATAGGCATTGACTGAAACTATTCCATTATCGACTTTTCCTACACTTCCTAGATATTGCCTGGCTACATAATCAGTCTTTTTACCTTTTTTTCTATCTCCGGTTTCATCTATTACTACTGTAATCGCATTTCCATTTAGTGCTTTTTTAAGTTTATTTAATCTTAGTTGTTTTAATTTATCTACTGACCAGTCTGAATTAGCTAAAAAATGATGTAATGACTGTGCGGAGTTTATACTTACGACTTTCGCTATCTCTGGTAATGATTTTCTTTTAATTTGTGACATTATTCCCAGATGTAAATATTTGAAGCATTCATAATTTCTTACTTCTTTAAACAGGTCTTTATACTCTGCACAATATTCATCTATGGTCGCAACTGTTGGGTGAGCATCTCTTGCCAAATGTTTCAAAATTTGTAATTCTACATCCATTGCCCTACTTACCTTTCAGGGTTTTCTTTTTTTATTCTTTTATTTAGAATAACCGGAAAGTGACAGAAGAGGGATATAGCGCTTCTCGTTTGGATGCAATACATTTTCACCTCTCTCAAAGCCTCTCTCCTTTCAGGAGAGAGGCTTTGAGAACAATCTCCAAATAAAGTGATTCGTAAAATTACATTTTGCATTAAGAATGGTGCGAAATTAGGTTATTTTATTGACACCGAGGATCAATTAATTACCGTTTTTCAACCGAATCAATTACCAGAGGTAAAAGAAAAACCGGACATCTTACCTGTTTTACCTGTTCTGGGAAGTTGGCAACTGACAGTTTCAGATATATTTAGTTGGTTGAATTTTGCCTAAAAGCTTCGCCCAATATAAAATAATGTAGGCATTGAAATAAATTTTTCTATAAAACGAACTTTCCAATTAAAGTCAATAACCTAGAACTTATGCACTAATAAATTAACTATCCTTTGGAAAATAAAGTTTTTCAAGGTTTATTCTAAGCGGGCGGCGGGAATCGAACCCGCATTAATAGCTTGGAAGGCTATAGTTTTACCACTAAACTACGCCCGCAAATCTCCAACTTTATAAAGATAACACATCTTTAGTGAAAACTCAAGCATTTATTTGGAATTGGCAGGTTCAACTTTGATCCAGACATCCAAATTGCTCAATGGTGGTTTAGTGCCATCGTTATTCTCAGCAGCCAAAAAGTTTTCTGTTTTGAAAATCTCGTTGAGAACTTGCTCATAGGTGCTTTTTTCACTTTGCAATGTTGCTGGTTCTATTTCTAGAACAAAAGCCTGTTGAAATTTGCCATTACGATCGATTACTAAGCTCGCCAAGAGTTTTGCTGGCTTAAGACCAAAATCCTGAGGCAGAAAACTTGGGTCTAGTTGTTTTGTCTTGCTACCCTGATATGCAGCAATCTTATCTGGTGGAGCATCTTGTCGCAACCTTCCTGCTTTTATTAAGCTATTCACTTCATCTCTCGACATAGTAGTTACTGTTGCTACCGATGTTCCCTGAGTTGAAATTGGTGAAGTTTTTCCAGTAGGAGTAGGTGGAGTTTCCCTAGTCGGAGTAGGTGGAGTCTCCTTCACTGGTTGTTTTGATGGAATACCTGTTGGTAGTGGCGTTTCCTTTCCCAGTGGGATTTTTGGACGCGGGTTCCAAGGTAGATTACCGACTGGAACTGTAGATTTAGGTGTAGGCATGGCTGTAGGTATCGGCTTAGGAACTGTCTTTTGCCGAAAGCGTTGCTTATTAGTTTGAGAAACTATAGGTTTAGGTTTAGGTATCGGCTTGGGAATCGTCTTTTGCCCAAAGCGTTGCTTATTAGTTTGAGAGGCTTCAGTTTTCCTCTTGATTTGGAGACGATCGGTGGAATTTATTGCACCAAAATCTTGATTTTTTGGTGTAGTTCGTGTTGGTATAGACTTTTGAATTGAGGATAGTCGCTTTGGTGAAACTGTCTTAGCTGTTAATTGTGATTTGGTAGTTGATTTTGTTTGAGGAGCAATGTCTATCAATTCAATGGGAATAGCAGATTGACTTTGCTGAGGAAACCACAAATTAAAGGCACTTGATGAGCGCATCAGCCAAAATACTAACAAGTGCAGAGAGACTGAAGCGATCGCCAAATAAATCCACAAATGAGGTGGATCGGTGTGTCGCCTCCAGATTTTGGCTGGAATTGGAGTTTTATCTGCAACTGATGGCTTCATAATTATATTTAAAACTGGATATAATTAGGCACTTTTACTCATTGTTAATTAACCAGTTATCAGTTTTCACTGGTTACTGTTAACTATTGAGTGATTTAAAATCCAGTCTAAATTTTAGCGATTAACCATTACCTCTGATGTAACTACAAAGGTCAGAACCGTCTCATCTACTCCTTTAAGTTCTAAGGAACTACCTTTAGTAATTTCTTGTTCTTGTAAATAATCTGCTACCGCAGCGGAAACCAAGATAGTACCGGGAACAGCGGCAGATTGCAACCTAGCAGCAATATTCACACTCGGACCAATAGCAGTATAATCAGCACGTTCAGCACTGCCGAACATCCCCACAACTGCCGTACCTTGGTGAATACCACAGCGAAACTGAACGCCAGTTTGTTTGTCGCCATCAAATACACCTTGTTCTCGCCAACGCTGGTTCAACTGATCTAGAGAGCGGTGCATTGCTCTGGCTGTATTTATGGCACGACGTACCTGTTCATTGGGAGTTAGTTCTTCTGGCGCTCCGTATAAAGCTAAAATAGCATCTCCCATAAATTTATCTACAGTGCCACCATTACCAAATACAGCCTTGGTCATAGCTTCTAAATATTCATTCAGCAACTCTGCTACTCGGCGAGATCTAAGAGTATTTGCTAGTTGTGTAAAACCCACAATGTCACTAAACAAAACTGTAATTAAGCGTGGTTCTGGCCGTAAATCTAACGCCAAATCTCCCGCAGCCGCTTTTTGCACCAACACAGCTGGCAGAAAGCGCTTTAGTACCGATTCTGTGAGATAAGTATTTAGCTCTAATATTCGTCTTTCATTTTGTTTTAACGCTAAAAGATTGCGAACTTCCGCTAAAAGTTCTCGATCGTTGAATGGTTTTGCCAAATAAGCATCAGCGCCATGTTCTGTACCTTCGATGCGGGTTTCTTCGTCAACTTTTGCTGTTAGCAAAATAATTGGTATTCCTTTCAACTTCTCCTCACTGCGAATCATCTGAATCATCTCAAGTCCGCTGACCAATGGCATCATTAAGTCAGTAATAATCAAGCTAGGTGTAATTTCCTTAGCTATGCGATACCCTTCATAGCCATTACGAGATGTCTGTACTTGATAGCCACTGCGACGGAGTATATCAGATACATAAGTTCGCAGATCTGGATTGTCGTCTACAACCAAAATAGAGTGACCAGTAACCGCTAGCGGGGCATTTAGCTCCTGCTGAATGTCAGAAGTGGGTGATAAGTTTTTTGTAATATCTTCAATATTGTCTGTTGTTTGATCTAGCAGTTCTAAATCTGCTAATTCTACGCTAGCGCGGCTTGTGTTTAGTTCAACAGGAGTTTCGAGGACTTGCTGTGTGGGTAAGTGAGCAGTACCAGTAATCAGCCATAATCTAAAAATAGTACCTTCACCATAAACTGATTCCACACTAACTTGACCACCATGTAATTCTACCAATTCTTTAACTAAAGACAAACCCAAACCACTACCTTCATAAGAACGGTTTGCTGAACCTTCAGCTTGACGGAAGCGCTCAAATAGATGGGGAATTTGTTCTTTAACAATACCAATTCCAGTGTCTTGTACTTCCAAAATACAACGGTCATTTTCAGATTTTAATCTGACGCTGATTGTGCCACCTTCAGGAGTAAACTTCATGGCATTTGACAAGAGGTTGTAGACTACCTTGTCAAATTTTTCCATATCCAAATATACGGTAGAACATTCATCTAACTCGGTGGTGAGATGCAGCCTCTTTTTCTCACAATAGGGGCGAAAAGACTCAACAATTTGGTTGACAAATTCGACTAAATCGCAGGGACGGAAACTAGGCTGCATTCTTCCCGCATCTAGACGTTGTAAATCGAGTAGTTGATTTACTAATCGCAGTAGCCGACGAGAGTTACGTAGAGCGATCGCACTTTGGGAGTAAGATAATCCCTCACCAGCCGCCACCGCCGACTCTAAAGGCCCTTGAATCAAGGTGATGGGAGTACGAAACTCGTGGGAGATATTTTGAAAAAATTCAGTTTTTTGTTTGTCTAATTCCAGCAAGCGTTCGGCTTGTTGGCGAGTTTTTTCAAATAGACGTGACTGCTGTACAGCGATCGCTGCTTGAGCTGCTACTGCTTTAGCTAGATCGATATCAGATGACATCCATTGACGTATTTTACTACTTGCAGATAGCGTAATACTACCAATAGTTTTTCCATCAGCCAATAATGGGACGACCATTAGCGATCGGGCTGGCATTTTTAAAGACAAATCAAAACGATGTATTTCTGGAAGAGAATGACTCACATTACCGATTATTACTGGTTCATGTGTCTGTAAAATCTCTTGTAGAATTGGATTTTGGTGTATGGAGGTTTGAGAATAATAGGGTAATTCTTGAGTTAATAGATTGTGATTGTTATTTTTATTGTGGTCTTGGCTTGGTGATGCCTGGGTTGGGCTGTGCCTACGTAAATTTTCATGACGTTGAAAACTATCATACAAGCCTACACACTGGACAAACTCATCTTCCTCTGTCCACAGAGACAGCACACAGCCATCAACTTGTAAAGCTTGTCCCAGTTGCTGGGTAATAGCCGCAAAAATATCTTGAGGGTCTAAGCTAGAGCGAATTGCACTAGTAATCGTATTAATCAAGCTCTCTCGCTTGGCAAGGGCACGTACTTGTTCATAAGCATAAGCTTGAGATAAAGCTAAAGCCGCCTGATCCGCTACCATCAACACTAGCTGCACTTCATCATCTCCCCAAAATCGGGGCAGAGAACACTGGTGCAGTGCTAGAACTGCCATCAGTTCTTGTTGACAGATCAATGGCACAACCAAACTAGAGCAAATGTTAGCGGCAGCAAAAGCTTCCCCACGTTGGCGCAGTTCGGGAGTATTACCCTGAATCCGTTCATCATCTGTCACCTCATGAATCACCTGGACTTCGCGGGTTTCCCACACCGTATGAGCCAGTAGAGAGGAGGGAGGGATAGGAAGTGGGGGAAATGGGGAGACAGGAGGAGAATTGATTTGCCGATCTTCGGGTTCACCGAAGTTACCTTCGCCGGAAATAGCTCCTCCGACTTCTCGCTGTGTCTTTGGAAGTTCAGATAGCCGGAAGTCATTGCTCCGACTTCTCTCCGTGTCTTGTACCTCTCCTGTAGGAGAAGTTCCGTTCAGCGAAAGTTGGCGATCGGACTTCTCTATGTGTCCTTTTTCTTCGAGAACTTTCTGATAGATAAATCCGTTATCCACCAACTGCTCATCTTGGAAAGGACGCAACAGACAAACATCCACTTCCAACATTTGACCCACTGTATCTACAATCGCCTGTAAAATTTGCCGATAGTCTAACGCACTGCGAATCGTATTGGTGACACTATTGAGCAGCGATTCTCGTCGGAGTGTGCGGGTAAGTTCACGGGTACGGGCTTTGAGGACATTGTGGGTATCCAAAGCTTGGCGTACCACTCCTTTAAGTTCCTCTGCTTCCCAGGGTTTGGTGACATATTTGAATACCTTTCCAGCATTGATTGCTTCCACCAGGTCTTCGACATCGGTGTAGCCAGTTAAAATAATCCGGATAATATCTGGATATTGAGTTGCCGTCAGGCTCAAAAATTCTGTACCGCTCATCATTGGCATCCGCTGGTCGGAGATAATCACAGAGACCTCTCCCTCTTGAGCCAGCAAATCGAGTGCCGCAGGACCAGAGGTTGCCCTTAGCACCTTATAGTCTCGATAGAAAGTGCGGTAGAGCAAGTCAAGGTTGTCTGGTTCATCATCGACAACCAAAATTTTAGGCTTACTGTTTGCTTGGGATTTCATGCACCGCTTTCCTGCTGCAACGGCAGTCGGATAAAGAATAATCTGATCAGGTAAGGATTTTTCTGAGTCAGGTAAGAGCAGAGCATTTCGACCAATAAGGCTGTTTGGCTACATGACTGCTGAGTGTGGGAGCGTTTACTCACAGTGGTTCATCTCAATGGCTTATGCCGATTACCGTTTGCTCTGATACAGAGTAATTGATTTCATAGTCAGTTTTAGTCTTACAGAGTCCATAATTGCTTGCCAAATCTACTTTTACCTCCAGTGAGTAATCTCTAATACTACATACAGCACTCATGACTAGCTCAAAAATCCAGATGAAGCTGCATATTAAGTTTTCCCCCCGCAGCAGTTGTACTAACACTTGCAGGTAAATTTTATTTATGGTAGTCATGGTAGAGTCAACAATATTAAAATTAAAACAATAAGATTTAAAGCGAAAGTATACTATTAGACAAATGCCTATTTCCAATTTAGCAATCAGAACTATCATTAAGACAAGTGGTAATGGTTGATAATTTAAGAATTAGGAATTTGAAAACAACCAGGGGGAGCAAAGGGCTAAGAAATAGAGATTTTCATGCTTAACCATGGTTTTGTCCCGTAAGTACCTAATTTAAAAGTATAATGTTGATTACTTATACCTATGTATAAATATTGGTATTTATTGATTACTGGTTACTAAGTTTTCAAAGTTAAACCGTAGTAACCTGACAAGTCTAAGTTCTCCAGAGTAATACAAGTTTGGAAACTAAACGGTAGTTGCTCATGTGGGAAACCCCAAGACTCGCTCTCGCTACCCAGGGTAAAATTAAGTGTAATTGTTGGTTTTCAAACATACCCTAGTCTCTAATTCCCAGTCCTAATTAAACTTAAGATTGAATTTACAAAACTTCACCTCCTAAAACTGTTACAAAAATACAGGTTATAAAGCCTAAACAAAGTGTAAAACTTTGTTTGAACCACAACCAAAAACGAATTAGCAATCTCAAGTTTGTTCAATTTCTTGGTAAGCTCTTAAGTTTTTATTGAGTTTAAACGGTGTTTTAGGATTTTTGAGAAAACTTTCCTTGAATAAAATCAATACTGAAGTAGCCTTGAAATATCGGTTTTTTTACCCTTACCACCAACAACCAATCGATCCAGCTTCCTACCCTTTCCAAATTCGTATGGCAACACCTCCTGATTTAGTCGGTGTTGCCCAAATTATTGCTGAAAGCTTTCACTCTCAAAAAGGTATGTGGGGATGGGCTTTTCCATTGCTACGTCTAGGTATTTATGAAGACTTAAGACATCGTATGGTGTCACCTGTGCCTCGTCATATTTGTCTAGTTGCTCTTGATTATACTACTGATACTGTTAATAACTTAGTGGGAACTGTGGAACTTGGTGTACGTTATACCGATTTGTGGAGTCAGGTTGGCTTGGGTTTTCCTTACTTATCTAATTTAGCGGTTCATCCAAAATACCGTAGGTATGGTGTGGCTTCAGCTTTACTGATTAGCTGTGAAAAAATATCTCAAGAATGGGGATTTCAAGACTTATATCTTCACGTTTTGGAAAATAATCATCAAGCAAGACAACTTTATTTTAAGCTGGGATATCGAGTGCATAAAGTCGAATCTAATTGGAATACCTTTTTCCTCAGACGCTCAAGGCAGATGTTATTGCACAAGCATCTGAGTATTTAACCCAATCAATATCGAAATTTGATTTTAGTAATTGTAAATTTTAATATGGCGATCGCTCCGGAGAAACTTTTCCCCCAAGAGCGGTTATCTACAGATAAATTAACTAAAATCAAAAATGGATGAATCCAGATAAATAGCTAGTACCGCCGTGAATTAAAAATTAAAAATGAATGCAGTGTAAGGGTTTCGTTGATTTGGAATAGGTGGTTTATTTACACCGTGCTGTACTAGATAAAATGAAAAAATATGAATTTATATCTGACTTACTGAAGCTAATATACAGGTTTGGATATTTTAACAATATTTTTTAGACCCTTCATAGATATGATTCTTCATGATTTTAAGAAAACTAAACTTTTGGCAAAGTATATTCAGGTTATAAAAATTTACAAGTTAGATTTTTAATTAAATTTATTATCGATGAATAAATGTTTTAGAATATTTCTAATAGATTATAATTGAAGAGATTCGGAAGACTTAAACTGAAAATAATTATCAATCCCTCATAATAACTTTGTAATTAAGATATCTATCTTTATAAAAACTTTAAGAAAAGACTATTAAATTTTGAAGACAAATCTACTTGTATCTCATAAAATATGATCACTCAATTACTGAACAATGCCTATTTATTTGTATTTTAGTGAAATTGACCACAAGACTGTTGATAATAAAAAAATTCAAAAATTTGATTTGACATATTACAGTTAGCTCCGTATTGAAGTGCATACTACTACCAAATTCGTTGAAAATTTAAAAAACATGGATAGCGAACAGCATCGGCGCTATCAGAATTCTATGTTATCAACCTATTACCCTGAAACTAGTTTCCTTGACTATCTTGTCATGCCAGATGGAACTGAGCAATCGCAAGGTTCGGATATCCTGACACGTTTGCACAGTGGAGAAGTTTTCATCGTCAATAGTCGTAGGCGAAATGGATTAATACTCTTTAAACGCTACCATGCAGAGTTTGCTGGGCCTGGGGCTGCTGTGGGTGGGGATTACGATTTTGATTGTCAAAGGGCACTGCCCATAGGTAATCTGTCTTTATTAACTCCCGAATCTAATGAAGAGCGTCAGAAAGCTTACTTGATTAGACGACAGTGGATTCGATTGATCAAACAAATTACAGAAAATCCGGTGCCTGGACAGCGAGTCCAGAAAATTCTGGATCAATTTGAACAATACTTTCCACCGGAAATAGTGGCTCTTCTCCCAGATATAGCCTTTGCTCTTTTAGTAGGTGTGCTGCCACAAACAGTAGGAATAGTACGCCGTTTGGGCAGTGAAATGGACAGCAGGTTTAATTATTGATTAAATTGTTAAGATTCCAAATTTATTAAAGCAGCTTGTAGTCGATTAACAGTGCGGGCATTTTCTTCCATTGTCCCTACAGTAATTCGCAATCCGCCGCTAATATGTCGCACAAGAGTGCCGAGTGTCCTGAGTTTGTGGTGCAAACTTTTTAAAGTAGCGTCTTGTGAGTGTGAACCATTTGGTTTGAGACGCAGGTAAATAAAGTTGGCAGAACTTGCTGTAATTTGCAGTTTTGGTTGCTGGGATAAAGCTTCAATAAGTTTGGTTCGTTCAGTTAAGATTTGGGGAATAGACTCGAGTAAGAGTGTGCGGTTTTGTAAAGCAATTAATGCTGCGGCGATAGAAAAGCTGGGAAGATTATAGGGTAAGCGGATTTTTTCTAAGATAGCGATCGCTTCTGGATGAGCAACACAATAGCCCACGCGAAGAGATGCCAATCGAAAAGCTTTAGAAAAAGTACGTAAAATCACCCAGTTAGGATGCTCTGGTAATTCACCGACTAGACTAGTTTGGCTGAATTCAAAGTAAGCTTCATCAATCACTACCAAAATATGGTCTGGCAAACTTTTTAACCACGCCAACTCTGCCGCAGTTAAGCTATTGGCAGTCGGCGAATTGGGATGCACTACGAAAACTACCCGAATGGGAGGATTTTGGGTTTGTTCGATGGCGCATTGTGCAGCTTTTAAGTCAATTTCAAAATTTGTTGCATTTCTACCCACCGTCACTACAGGAATGCCCAAAGTTTGTCCCAAAATCCCATACATCGAAAAAGTGGGATTGGCGACGAGAATTGAACCTTCTCCTCCTAGACAAGTGGCAATTAATAAAGAACGGATGAGTTCATCTGAACCGTTGCCTACAGAAATATTGGCAGCAGTAAACAAGGGTGACGAGAGACCGACTGACTCATTAACGTACTCGGCGATCGCATCCTTAAGTATTTCATGTCCACCATCAGGATAACGATTTGTTTCAATTACTTGCTGATATGTCCAGGCTAACTTTTCTTTTAACTGAGGCGGTAAATCATAGGGGCTTTCATTTGTATCCAGGCGATCAAACTGCGTCGGGACTGATGCACCTGTATCGCTGCTGGGGTGAGGTTTGTAGGCGGTAAATTGTGCTAAATCTGGTCGGATGAAAGGAAGCATAATTTTATTATTTAGTCATTAGTCATTGGTTTCTAACAAATCACAAATCACAAATGATATTAGTTATATGAGAGTTTAATATTTTACAGCTTTAAGGTAACTGGCAAAAGAGGCGAATTGCTTGCCAAATTTCTTCCATCACATTACCTAAAGCGTGATCGCTGTCAAGTTCGATTAACTCCACCCAAGAACGCGAACGTCCAAAGTCACGACTAGCTTCAATGGGGATGACTTCATCTTTTTTTCCATGCAAAATCAGGGTGGGAAGGGGACGTTGTAAAACTTCCTCTTGGTACTGAGTTGCATTTGTAACGAAATCGTAACTTAAGGGAAGCGATCGCCCTTCCCCATAGTGGTAAACCATGAGATATTTTTCTTGTTGCCAACGCTGCACCTGCTCATCTCCTAGTTTGGGTAACCAATGAGATAAGAACCCAAAAGCTGGTGCTAGTAAGACTAAACGTTGCACTTGTGAATGTTGCTGTGCTATGTGGGCAGCTGTCAAACCACCTAAACTTGAGCCAATGAGTATTACTGGTGTAGAATCATCACTAAATTCTGCCGCAACTCGATCGATCTGACGGCTGATTGTTAAGTGAGAAAAATCGCCAGCATTAAGATCGGGAATTTTCAGTTCTGTGTGAATTTGGGCAAAGCGATCGCCTATATCTTGCGCTTTGGCAGATTTTGGGCTGGAAGCAAATCCATGCAAGTAGATATACTGAGTAGACATAAAAGTTTTCCCGTTAGGGTCGTCCTTAGTCATTAGTTTTAGACAAAGGACGAATGACTAAGGACAAAGAACCTATTTAACGCATTGTGACAAATTCTTCAGCTACCGAGGGATGGATAGCAACAGTGGTGTCAAAGTCTTTTTTGGTTGCGCCCATGTTCACAGCGATCGCCACACCTTGAATGATCTCAGCAGCATGTTCACCTACCATGTGAGCGCCTAGCACTTTGTCAGTATTGCTATCAACCACCAATTTCATCATTGTTTTCTCTTGCTTCCCAGTCAAACTATGATACATGGAGCGGAAGCGAGCGCGATAAATTTTTACGGCATCACCGATTTTCTCTCGTGCTTCGGCTTCTGTCAAACCTACTGTTGAGGCTTCCGGGGTGGAAAATATAGCGGTCGGTACATTTTGGTAATTGAACGCTCGGCGATTATTGCCAAATTCGCTATCAGCAAAGGCGCGACCTTCGCCAATTGCTACGGGAGTTAAATTAATTCGGTCGGTGACATCACCAACAGCAAAGATATTCGGTTGACTAGTTTGACTATATTCATTGACAGCGATCGCACCTGTGGTATAGTATCCCGGTCTTTCTACAGAGTTAGAGACAATATTAACCCCAGCCTTTTCTAAACCCAGTCCATCTAGATTGGGAGCGCGACCAGTTGCTACTAAAAACACATCGGCAATTATTGGTTCTTGGTCTTCACCTGATAAAGTCAGTTTAAACCCTTCCGCCACGGGTTCAACTGCTTTCACCACATTATTTTTAATCAGCCTAATTCCGTGGTTTGTCATCCCTTCTTCAATTTCTTTCGGGATGTCCTCATCAAACCCGTTCAAAATATTGTCACCTCTAGTAATTTGCGTCACCTCAGAACCCAAACCGCGCATCACACAGGCAAATTCTGTACCAATATAACCAGCGCCGAGAATGGCGATGTGTTTTGGTTGTTGTTTGAGATGAAAGATTTCGTTAGAGGTAATACCATATTCCATCCCTGATAAATCTGGTTTGACGGGACGCCCACCAACAGCAATTAAAATTTTGTCTGCTGTAATTTTGCGTCCATCAACTTCTACTGTGTGAGGATCTAGCAATGTAGCGCGACCAGAAATTAGTTCCACTCCTGCTTTTGCTAAAAGGCTTATATGTACTTGTGACAGCCGCCGAACTTCATTATCTATAGATGTAATAAAATGTTCCCAGTCAAATTCCGTATTACTTACTTTCCAGCCATACCCTGCGGCGTCACTAAAGAGTGCAGGAAAGTGGGAGCCATAGACCATAAGTTTTTTCGGAACACAACCGCGAATTACACAAGTCCCGCCAACTAAATCATATTCAGCGATCGCTACTTTTGCCCCGAAGCTAGCCGCCCGTTTGGAAGCAGCCAAACCCCCAGAACCCGCACCAATTACAAACAGGTCGTAATCAAAAGTCATAAATTTTTATATCTCTCTAGCAAGAAGTTCGTTCCTGAGAACTTACACAGAAAACATGATTGAACTATATAAGGATATCCGGTAAATCCTGTGTAAGTCCTGTCCTAGTTTTAATCTAGCGTTAGCAGATGTTCTGCGATCGTAGGGAATATCACTTTTTGCTTTAGTGAGGACTACAAAATATTCCTGAACTCTGAAAGTCTTAACCAAGAAAGTATACTCAGGTTGTCTCCGGTGGTGTTGGTTTTTCTGGAGTAGTAGGTGTTCCTGACCCACCTGGTGTTGTTGGAGTAGTAGGTGTTCCTGACCCACCTGGTGTTGTTGGAGTAGTGGGTGTTCCTGACCCACCTGGTGTTGTTGGAGTAGTGGGTGTTCCTGACCCACCTGGTGTTGTTGGAGTAGTGGGTGTACCCGACCCACCTGGTGTTGTTGGAGTAGTAGGTGTACCCGACCCACCTGGTGTTTCTGGAGTAGTAATTACTGGAACAGTTGGTGTTTCTGGAGTAGTAATTACTGGAACAGTTGGTGTTTGTGGAGTGGTAATTACTGGAACAGTTGGTGTTTGTGGAGTGGTAATTACTGGAACAGTTGGTGTTTGTGGAGTGGTAATTACTGGAACAGTTGGTGTTTGTGGAGTGGTAATTACTGGAACAGTTGGTGTTGGTTGAACTGAGGAACTTTGAGGTATTATTGGGGTTATACTACGATTAAAACCAGGATTGTTATTTTGAGTACTTGCGTTACTGTTGTTCCGAGATCGCTGTTCAGTGTTTGACAATATTTGTCCTGTTTCCTCAAACGAGTTTACTGACGAATCATTTTTGATTGGGTCTATTGACAAATCATTTGTTACAATCTCGTTGCTAGTCGAATTGGAAGGATTAGTAGTAGTTAACTGTAAGAAAGATGGGTTTTCAACTACTCCCTCACCTGTTATTGGTGGCTGTGCTTGTAAAGCCGCAGCAGTTTCCGCTTGAACGCTGGCGATCGCGGGATCGGCACTAGGTGTAATATTTTGCCTATTTAAATCAAGTCCTCGAACTAAATCGCTCGTTTCATAAAAATTTCTCAGATCAAAATCGTATAAACCCTGAAATTTACCTTTAACTATAACCATCAGCTGTCCTGCTTGCAGCACTTGGGTTTGAGAAGCTTCCTTATTAGAAACTTCAATACCACTATTTGTCAGCGCACCCACAATTGTTGTATCTGTTTGTTGGTCGTAGCGTACAAATAATGCTGAACCACGAATTGCAGCTGCTGCACTTGGCGTTTGTATGCGTGTTTGTCCTCTTCCAGGTGGAATGAGCAGCAATGCTGTTCCATTTGACAGTCTAAAGCTGCGAGTCTTCGGTAAAAACTGAAATATAGCCTGTTCCCCAACTCTTGCCAAAGAGCCGTCGTTAAACCGCAAGTCTGCTAGGGAAGCTCGACCAGTTGACAACCCATCCCCTGGAATCATTGCATCTGATTTTTGTGCAGGACGCTTCTTTAGTTTATTTTTGGGTATTAGTTGTACCAAATTCCGGAGGTTCTGAATCTCTGCTCGTGTTAGAGGAGTTAGGGCACTTACCCGATCTGGCAAAGGCAGCACCATGATTCCCAATAAACTAATTACTAAAAGTGAAAAAGATTTATTAAACATAAATTTTGATAAATTGTGAACTTCAAATAATACTAAAAACGCTAAAACTTAAGCCGCCGCTAATTTTTGTAACGAGTTTATTGAGATAAATTTATCTGCACTTTAGTCTACATTTAACAGATAAAATAAACAACGAATCAACTAGTGTTTAGTTTGTTTAAGTTTTTATTCAGAGAACGACATTCTACGCATTAAACAATTTGTATATTTTGTAATGGGTTAAATGCCTTCACAAAACAAGCAGTTTATAGAAGCAAGGGTATAAACCCATATTCAATTACCTTACTGAGTCCTCTTAGCTCTATGGAGAAATAGCAAGCTAAAAGCTGCGTGCAACTTCTCCTATAGAGCGTCATTGGGAATTACGATCAAATCTAGAGTCGATTTAAGAGTTGATATCGAACATCAACTCTTAAATCAAGAATCCTTGACATATGATTCTTTAGAAGTACCTCAGTCAACAATAAAGTTGATTTGGAATAGTTATGATTTGTTATTTTTCATTGCCAAGAGTTTCCGATATCTTTACATTTTGTAATCTAGTTAGGTTTATTTCCACCTATTTATTTAATATATAAATGGAACCTTGGATAATAGAAGGTGATTATTGCAAAAAATCTCGGAAATAATGCGAAAAAAAACAATTTCAGTTTGTAGTTCTCAGTATATACCTAATAAAGCTGAACTAGATACACTCAATTGTATTTTCTGGATGGGAACTTAATGATGCAGCTTGTGGGTTTACATTCGCCAAACGCACTGAACGCGAGCTAACAGATGCGCCTCAATAACTGGAAAAATTTGTTGTTTTGGATTGTGTTAGTGTCCAGTTGTGGGAGCTGGTGTTGTATCAGAGTAGATGCAGCAGAATCTGCAAATGAAAATTTTGCATCAAAAATCACATCTGTCGCAAATACACAGATAAATTATCAGCCATGTCAGGAGTTAGAGCAAGAGGCAATTAGTTATTTGTGTAAGCAGTCCAGTCAGTTACAGAGTTTGGACTTGCAAACGCAGTTATATTTGGCACAGAAAATACCAGAAAATACTCAAACCCAACCATCACCAACGGAAGAACCTGGGGGTACTCTAAAACAGAATACTCCACCACCGAATACTCCACCACCGAATACTCCGCCACCGAATACTCCGCCACCGAATACTCCGCCACCGAATACTCCACCACCGAATACTCCGCTACCGAATACTCCACCACAACTAGAATCGCAACCAAATAATTTACCTACATCTCCTCCAGACTCAAGGGAGCAACTGTTGAATCCAGTTGAGATAAATCGCTCTCAAAGGCTAGAGAAGCTAATGCATCTGCTACAAAAGCCAAAACAGCCGGCTGCGTCGGATACCGATCGCGAACTAGGATTGCGAGTGCGTTTACGACCCCTAGAACAACAGCCACTCCCGCCGCAACCTGTGGCTAAGTTTAAACCCATCGGATATTTACAGGGTCGTGTAGGTTACTTTCAGACTACAAATATTTTTTCGTCAGATAATAATCCAATAGAAGATGGTTTAATTATTTCTGGACTGACACTAGCCTCTGCATACTTTCCTTTAGGAGCTAAAACTTATTTAAACGGCTCAATTGATGGCAATATCATTCGTTATTTAGATCAGTCACAATACCATTACAATCAGCTGAGATTTAATGTCAGTCTTTACCAGCAGCTATCGCGGCGAATGTACGGAGAACTCAGTTTCAGTAATCAGCAGTTATTTTATGCCAACAACAGCGATCGCTCTGATAGCTTCAAAGCAGGCGATCGCTTTTTAAACGAAAATTCCATAGAACTTTCCTTGGGACGGCGAGATCCCTTAACCCCAAGATTAATACTAGATAGCTTCTACGAATTGAGTGTAAATTTTGCTGACCCCCTAAGTCGGAATCGGATTATCAATTCCTTTTGGTTATCTCTCAACTACTACTTGCAAAAGCCTCTGCAAGTTGGGATTGACTACCAGGTGAACTTCTCAGACTTTACACAGCGCGATCGAGAAGATCAATTTCATCGGTTATTCGGGCATTTAAATTATCGAGTGTCTGATTCCAGCAGTATGAATCTACAGGCTGGGGTTACTTTAGGTAGTTCAACTGCCCAAAATATTGATTTTGATGGCTGGTTCTTCAGTATTAACTACGATTTCCAATTAGGTCAGTTTTAAAATTAGTTATTTGTCATTTGTCAAAAACCAATGACCAATACTTCTCTTACGAGACGCAACGCGTAGCTTGCTTCTCCCTATGGGTACGCTTAGTACAAGTGACTAATGACCAATGACTAATAACTAATCCAATCACTCCAACTACCAGCATAAAGTTTACCTTTGGTAATGCCAGCTAGTTCTAGAGAAAGTAAATTCACACAAGCAGTAACACCGGAACCGCAATAAACCAAGATTTCTTGGGCTGTTTCTAGATTTTTCCACCGACGACGTTGTTCCTCTTGAGGGAGTAGGTAGCCATTTGAGTCTGTAACTTCTTGCCAAGGATAGTTAACTGCACCAGGAATATGTCCGGCAATTTTATCAATTGGCTCTCGTTCACCTCGATAGCGATCGCTCTCTCTAGAATCTACTAATACTACCTCTGGTCTATCTTTGCGGTTTTTCACCGCTGTTATATCTACAACTTTTTCTGTTTCTACTTGAGCTACAAACGTACCGATGGGTGGGTGAGAAATAATATCCGTAACAGGATACCCAGCTTTTTGCCATCCAGTAAAACCTCCATCCAGTACAGCTACTTGTTCATGTCCGAGATAGCGCAACAACCACCACAAACGAGCTGCAAAGGCAAAGCGCGAATCATCATAAGCTACAACTAGAGTTTTTTGGTAATTTACCCCAATCGCTGCAAATTTTTGAGCTATATCATTAGAGTTAGGTAAAGGATGTCTCCCGCCATGCTCGCCCACTGGACTGGAAAGATCCTGATTTAAATCTAGGTAATACGATCCCTTAATATGACTTGTTTGGTACTGTTGTTGTCCTAGTTGTGGATCGGCCAGAGAAAAGCGACAATCCACAATGACAACTTCTGGATCTTCTAGATGTTCAAACAGCCAAGCTGACGAAACAACAAATTGAGTATTGGACATGGGGGATTGAGCATTAGTTGTTCACAAATGACAAATGACAAATTTATTTGCAAAATGTCAAACTTAGAAAATTTTACACCTAAGCTCACAGCAGATGGTTCCTTCACCTTTGTCTCTCAAGAGTTTGGTGAATCGTTTCATAGCCATTATGGTGCTAAGGAGGAAAGTTTTTTCAAGTTTGTCGAACCGACTCAACTGGCGACAGTTGCCCAAAAACCAGCCTTGCGGTTGTTGGATATTTGTTATGGTTTGGGGTATAACACAGCAGCTGCTTTGCAAACAATTTGGGCAGTTAATCCCAGTTGTAATGTTGAACTAATCGGTTTAGAACTGAATCCAGGAGTACCACAAGCTGCGATCGCTCATCAATTGTTCGACAACTGGAACTGCAACTTCACTGAAATTTTGAAAGAGCTGGCTTTTGAGCATCAAGTAGAAACGGCTTACCTAAAAGCGAAGCTCTTAATTGGCGATGCGAGAAATACGATCGCCCTAGTACGTCAATCAGATTTCTCGGCAGATGCAATTTTCCTCGATGCGTTTTCACCACCACAGTGTCCTCAATTATGGACTGTTGAATTTATTCAACAACTGTCATTGTGTTTACATCCAGATGGCTTATTAGCTACTTATTCTTGTGCTGCTGCTGTACGCACAGCACTTTTGTGTGCTGGGTTAGCGATCGGTTCTACCCCACCTGTAGGCAGGCGATCGCCTGGTACTGTAGCAGCACATCATATACAAGGATCGCAAACAAAAGAGAATCAGAATCGAAGTGTTCCCCCTGTCTTTCTGCCCCCCTGCCCTTCTGACTCCCTGTCCCTTTCCCAAGCAGAGAAAGAACACTTGCTAACCCGTGCTGCCACTCCTTACCGCGATCCAAAATTGAGCGATCCAACCGAAGTTATAGTCATTCGGCGACAACAAGAACAACAAGCCTCTTCGCTCGAACCTACCTCCCGTTGGCGAAAAAGGTGGCTATTGGCAACACAAGGCAGGGATTTTTTCGGAACTAATTAAGATAGACATAATTAAATTTTAAAAGTTAAGCTATTAGCCAAATATAAATTGCACTGTGACTAGTGGTCTATCGCATTAATTCTGATGGGTTTGTCGTGAGCGATAAATCGCTCAATTTGAAGCGCTGAAGTGCTTACTACAAACTTTTATAACCCATCAAAACTTTTGCGACAGAACACTACTTCCGCCGTGAATTCAAAATGAATGCAGCTTAAGCTTTTCGTTGATTTTAAATGGGTGGTTTATTTACGCCGTGCTGTACTAGTGATATCTGTCATTTGTGTTTATAACGACTAATGACACTCTTCACCTCCAATAGTGAAGTATATAAGCGCGTTAGCTTAAGAGGTATGAGTAACCTACCCATAAGTTGATGTAACTTAGACTTTAGCTACTTTCTAAGGGCTGGCACTTTCGTCTTGATACAATTCTTTTTAAACTGGGTTTTAAGCCTAGAACTAAATCAGATTTCGTTTTCTAATACTTAGGTAACGAGTTTTTACGAGCCAAATAACTCAAAATATAATAAGTAACAAATATGACATACTTGTTTTCAGTAGTTAAATATTGCTATAACTGAGTAAGTAAAAACGTGTATACCTAATGATTACAATCATAACTTCCAACTCAAAACCGTCTAATTTGATAGAAAGTAGGTGAGTAAAAGATTTTATGGCGCTATTTGGTGAAAAAATCTCAGTGAAAAACCGGATTTAACATTTGTAGTAATTTATGATACTGGAAATAGAAGCAAAAAATTTGACCACAATATACACCTTGTTCGTAACATAAAAAATACATACAGTGAAAAACTTAAGATTTACAGCTTTACATCATGGATAATCTCTATGGAAACTCTGGCTCAAATACAGTCGAATACTAAATTTGTTTTTGAAATCTGACACTGTTAACTTGTGCAAAAAATTGGAGTGCCTTTGTCATTCAATGGAAATCCAACCATAGAGGCTGTACAGAACAAATTGTTAATGGGTCAAACCCCCTAAGCAAAGTGAAGAGTATCGGTTCAAATCATGCTGTAGGATCGCAAAATATAGAGGGTTATTCTTTAGGCTTATCTCAAGAAGACTTTATGCTTGAAGATAGCCAAGCGGTATCTTCTTGGATTAAAACTGATGTTAATTGTAATTATGATTCATTGGTCTCTAAAACACTACAAGCCAAAGGTTCTAAAGTGAATGGGTTTGATTTAGATCCACCAAAGGTTTTAGTAGTTGACGATCATGCTGCCAGTCGGATGACTGCTGTTGCCCTTTTGGGGATGGAAGGATACGACGTGATTGAGGCAGACAGTGGTTCCATTGTTGTAAGATTGGTCACCGAAAAACAACCAGATTTGATTTTGCTGGATGTAATGATGCCAGGAATGGATGGATTTGAAGTCTGTCAATTGCTCAAGCAGGATGAGCAAACTAGGCTAATTCCAGTGATTTTTATTACAGCTTTAAACGATAGGCGATCGCGCATTCGAGGAATCGAAGTTGGCGGAGATGATTTTCTTACTAAACCCTTCGATCGCGTAGAACTAGCGGCGCGTGTAAAGTCCTTAGTGCGGCAAAAACGTCTGAACGAAGACTTAGACCATGCCGAACAAGTACTGTTTTCCATTGCCATGTCCATTGAAAGTCGCGATCCCAATACAGGTGACCATTGTGAACGCTTAGTAAACCTGGGACAAGCTTTTGGTGAATACCTTAATCTCTCACGCTACCAAATTCGAGATTTGATGTGGGGTGGTTATCTCCACGATATCGGCAAAGTGGGTATTCCCGATGCGGTGCTGCTGAAAAAAGGCCAACTCACCCCTGAAGATTGGCAAATTATGCAGCAACATGTTTTAATTGGCGAAAAAATCTGCAAGCCACTACGTAGTATGAGGGGTGTAATTCCCATTATTCGCCATCATCACGAACGCTGGGATGGCTCAGGTTATCCCGATAAACTGAAGGAGGACGATATTCCATTTATCGCCCAAATATTTCAATTAATTGATATTTACGATGCCCTAACGAGCGAACGACCTTACAAAGAAGCTTTGACCACCCAAAAAGCACTTTCAGTAATGTTACAAGAAGCTGATTCCGGTTGGCGCAATCCTAAACTAGTGCGGAAGTTTGCTGAATTTATTCGCTCCTGTCAGGAAAAATAAAGGGATTAAGCTGATATGCGTCTAAATTATATAAACACTCTTTAGAATTGTTGACTGTTGACGGGTTTTCAGTCATCAGTCAACCGTCAACCGTCAACCGCGATCGGGTAAATGTACATTGCCCCTACTACTGATTATAAGCAGTCACTGAGAAGCACCCGTAGTCCACGAAGTGGCGGCGCGGGTAGTATGTCACAATTTTAGTCCTATATGATTAGCTGGTATGATTTGAACCTACATCTTAAAGTACCAACAGCATTAATCACAATTTTTCTGATCGCTGATAGCTAATTATGGTAGTTGTAGCAATTTTAGCAGCCGGACGCGGCACACGAATGAAATCACGTTTACCCAAGGTTTTACATTCTTTGGGTGGGCGATCGCTAGTAGAAAGAGTTCTCGAAAGTGTAGAACCTCTTTCACCTTCACGGCGAATCGTCATTGTAGGGTATCAATCCGAGGAAGTGAAAGCTGCCATGCATTCAATCCCCGCATTGGAGTTTGTGGAACAGACTGTGCAATTGGGAACAGGTCATGCTATCCAGCAATTACTTCCTTACTTGGAAGATTACACTGGAGATTTGCTGGTACTTAACGGTGATTTACCGTTGATACGTAGTCAAACTCTTCAGCAGATGTTACAAACTCACGCCCAAAATCAGAATGCCGCAACTATTCTCACGTCACACCTATCCGATCCCACTGGCTACGGGCGGGTTTTTTGTAACGATGAAAATATTGTCCAGCAAATGGTCGAACACAAAGATTGTACGACTGCTGAAAGACAAAATCACCGGATTAATGCTGGAGTTTATTGCTTTCGCTGGGAAAACTTGGCAAAGGTACTTCCTGACCTCCAGGCAAACAATGCCCAAAAAGAATATTATCTCACTGATGCTGTGACTCAAGTCGGACAAGTGATGGCTGTAGATGTAGAAGATTATCAAGAAATTCTTGGCATTAACGATCGCTTGCAATTAGCAACAGCCGACGAGATTTTGCAAAGGCGAGTTAAGGAAAAATGGATGCTAGCAGGTGTCACCCTCATTGATCCCACAAGCATCACTATTGATGAAACAGTAGAATTAGAACCGGATGTAATTATTGAGCCTCAAACTCATCTACGGGGAAATACGGTAATTCAAACAGGAAGTCGTATTGGTCCTGGGAGTTTAATTGAAAATAGTCATTTGGCTGAAAATATTACCGTGCAGTATTCAGTGGTGACAGATAGCACTGTCCAAGCGGGCAGCCGAATTGGTCCCTATGCCCATTTGCGTGGTCACGTACAAGTAGGTGCTAGTTGTCGTGTGGGGAACTTTGTGGAATTGAAAAATACGCAGTTAGGCGATCGCACGAATGCAGCACATTTGTCTTATATAGGTGATAGCGTTGTTGGCAATCAAGTGAATATTGGAGCTGGTACAATTACTGCCAATTATGATGGCGTCAAGAAACACCAGACTAACATCGGCGATCGCACTAAAACTGGTGCCAATAGCGTTTTAGTAGCTCCAGTAACTTTAGGTAATGATGTTTATGTGGCTGCTGGCTCAACGATCACAGAAGATGTTCCCGATAATTCTCTAGCGATCGCTCGTAGTCGTCAGGTGGTTAAACTAGGTTGGCGTCGAAAGGATCGAGATCAAGGATAAACAAGCGCCGCCAATTCGGTGGTGTGTACTTGAATCCAGCAGAATAAATGGATAAGCTGTTACGCATCAAACTAGTACATTTAGCTGATGACTGATGACTGATGACTGAAAACCCGTCAACAGTTAACGACCATCCAGAGTGTTTATATACTTTAGACGCGCATCAGCTTATTCTCCAACAAAGATATCAAGTAGCACTGAAAAAAGCGGCGCTAAAAGCTTTTGTTCGCCCAGTGTTCTGCAGAAAAGGGCGTTATGAAGCCCAAGAATTAGCCTAAAAATTTTAACTCAGGCGCTGAAATTGATTTAGCAATAGCCTGTCAGTTCGTTACCACTCCATTCCAACGTGTCACCAATTTTTTCGCCGTCGTGGTAGGCGGCGAGTAAGACTTCGCAGGTTTTACCCCAAGCGATCGCCCCACTAGTATCTAAGGCGATCGCTCCCAAATCCCGCTTGTTTTGGTGTGCTTCTCCAAAAGATCGCTCTATGGCATCCTTTAGGGACATACCATCAGTCACGCGCACCACAATCCTTGGTGCTAAACACTCATCTATTATATCTTCTCCAATACCAGTACAACTTACTCCAGCATTATTAGTAGCATAATTACCGGCTGGCATAGCAGAATCACTTACCCGCCCAATCCGTTCAAAGCCCTTACCACCAGTAGAAGTGCCAGCAGCTAATTTACCATTAGCATCTAAAGCTACCACACCGATGGTACCGCGTCCGGCATTACTAGTTTCTAACAGTTCCGGTTCTGCTACCACATTAGCCATCGTGCTTTTAAAATTATCCTGGCGTTCTTGTATCCACTCTTGCAACCGCAAATCAGTTAAAGCGTTATAGCTAGGAATTTGCATTTCCCGCGCCAACTCAGCCGATCCGAAATCCGACAGCACTCGATCTGGGGAGTTTTGTAAGAATTGTGCCAATTCAATCGGATTTTTCACCCGCGAGATATTAATTACACCACTAAATCGCCGCAATGCGCCATCCATCAACGAAGCACTCATGCGGATTTGCCCATCAGATTGTAGTACTGAACCAGTACCAGCATTAAAGCGGGGGTTATCTTCCAACATTTGGCAACCATGTACAACTGCTTCAGTTGCAGTTGCTCCGGATAATAGCAAAGAATAGACTTGTTCTACTACTATATGGAGCGATCGACGCACTGCTTCCAATCCTCCTTTACTGTGGAGAGAACTACCAGCCCCGCCGTGAATAATTAATTTAGGTTGCACCTGTGACTTCATTTATAATTTGCCCTATTTGCGTCTGTATTGCAGTTGATTTCACTAGAGATTGGGAATTGGGCGTTAGGAGTGCTGAGTTAAGAGTTAGAAGTAGGAGTTTTGTTTGTCCCCTTGTCCCCTTGTCTCCCCATTCTCCACTCCTTTAAGTTTCCGCCTCAGAACGGCGTCGACGACAACGTTCTGAACAGTATTTCACATCGTCCCAGCAATCTTGCCACTTTTTGCGCCATGTGAAAGGACGTTGACATACCGGACAGATTTTTGTAGGTAAGTCAAATTTAGAACGAACACGTCCCATATGAATACTTTTGTAGATGAGAATTTGATTCGTGATAGAGATGGAAAATAATTATAACCAGTTTCCTACGAGGACGGGGATACTTTTGGTTAACAAATGTTTTGTCAATCCCCTCATAGATTGATTTTATGCTTGTGTAATATCATATCTGCTTAATCACTTATCAAAAAAAATCTCTACATCCCTGTGTCAGTCTTAATGATAAGTCTTCAACCGGACATGACATAACACAATACAGTTCAGATAAGATCAAAACAGTTGTAGAGACGGCAACTTATCGCGTCTCGAAAACCCAAAATTTTTGCCAATAGCCCTTAACCCAAGTGTATTGTGATGTAATACCGTAGGCAAATATTAAGTCACGACTGTGCGGCTTGCAGAAATTAAAAAATAAAGGCGGGTGCGGGGATTGAACCCGCTAATCCCCAAAATGGTGGAGATGTAACCGATAACCCTAAATTCTCCGTCCTCGAAAGGCAAGTTGCGAACAAGGGTAACCCGCCATGAAATAATGAAGGATAAAGTTTTTCATTAGACCTCTTGCAAAAGTGCTTTTTGCAAGAGGTGGGAAAAGGGAAAAGGTTAAAGGGGAAGGTGGGGTCCCCTGCGGGGATAAGGGGCGGGGGAAAATACAAAACCAAAACCTTTCCCCCCGCCCCTTATCCCCTTCTTGGGACCCCACCTTCCCCTTTTTCCGACTTCTGCAAGAAGTCTATTCTTTACCCTTCAGCAATGCCTATAACTCATCAGTAGCCAGCATTTGGATAATGCGAGGCGTAGCTGGATCAAACCCTGCCAAATCCCAAGACAGGGAATCTTCAGGATCTACTAAGGTAATTTGGTAAGGTGTCAAGGTGACATACACCGCCTTGACGTTGGGATTCACCTTTTTGCGGTATTCCTTTAGCGCTTGACTTGGATGCTTATACCCAGCCCAGCTTTCCGAGTCAGTCCAAAAGCAAACAACATCCGCCTTGAACTTGTTTTTGATCATCCAGTGGTAAGCCACAGATGCATCTGTTCCGCCGAAGTTTTGGTTGCTAGCTTTACGAACCGCAGAAGAAAAACTATCTTTAGCGGTGATATTCAATTCCCGAAATTCCGTAGCAAAGCCCCGAATCATATAGTTTTTCTCTGCTTTTGCTGTTACTAGTGCCATTGTGGTGGCAATTTCACAACAAGTCAGCCCCATATCTGCAACCATGCTACCCATAGAGCCAGAAATGTCCACGGCGTGCATGAACACTTTACCTGTGGGTTGCACAACATCAAAAGACAGTTCAACCGCCTTTTCTAAAATGTCTACAATCCGAGGAACTGTGTTCCAAGTTTTCTTACTGCGTCCTAATGTTCCACCAGATTTATAAGTTTTGAGTGCTTTCAAAACATCAATCGGATGGATGCGACCTTTACGCAGATGTTCTTTGTTGTTGAGAACTGCTTCCACTCGCAGCAAATTGGCGCTTTCGTCAGATTGCAACACACCGAGTTCAGTTAAAGAACCCAAGTTACGCAGCATTGCACCTATTGGCATTTCCTGAAATAGCAGTTGCCAAGCAAGCTTATCCATTTTGCCCACAGGTGCAGCCATTTCATGAGTTAGGCGACCTTGGGAAATAGCTTCATGGGTTTGGGTAGGATTCCGCTTGAGCCACTCATACCACCAAATCTGCGCCAATGCCTCTGAGGGGATGTCTGCTGGCAATTCTTCCCAACCTTTAACTACCCACTCAAATAGTTGACGGTGATTTTCTGTAGGCGGTCTGACATGGAACAACCGTAATGCATCTCGGTGGGAAAAACCTTGACGCTGTTGATATTTCAACAATTGATAAGCTAAACCTTTAACATCTTCCCGTGAGAGCCAAGTTTTACCTACTTCCCGTACTACTTTGCCAAATCCCCGCAGAGATTTGGTGTAGTTCAGCCATTCGTAGAAGTGGCTACCTGTGCGGACAACTTGCGGGAAAATTTCACCAAAAGCTCGTTTTGCTTCTGGTGCTTCACCCATCGAGAGCAGCACCAAAGCCAAGATAGGCGAACTGTTATTGATGGCGCGTCCATCGCTAGCATAGAGAATTTCTTCTGCCACACGTCCGGGATTTTCGGCAACGCCTTGTCTGACAACTGCCACAAAATCCTCAGTTAATTCCTGTTTGCCAGCATAGTAAGTGCTTTTTGCTGTACCTACCAAAAGACAACGGCGCAGCATTTTCCAAATACCAGCATTAAACATCCAACCGCCGGAACGTCCCTGAACCATTTCTGCTTCTCGTCCGGGGATCGGTTGATTTTGGGGTGTAGTTGTTTTCTTTTTAGTGAAAAAATTGTAATTCATCGCTTCATCTCCCGGCCCTTGCAGGCAAAAATGAAAGGTGGCAGGGCAAGATTTGAACTTGCGACATCCGGCTTAAAATGCGATAACCCTCATTCGTCGGCCTTTTCAGGCAAGGGGTAAACAAGGATGTTTTTCGGCGCTCTACCAAACTGAGCTACCTGCCACATGAAAATAAAAAACACAAAATTTACTCTGGTGGAACAGGATTTGTAGCTTGCTTCCCCTAGGATAACTGCAACCGATGAATTAACAATAACCCTCGATTCGTCGGCCTTTGCAGACAAGTTTGTAAACTAAGGACTATGGGAATTAACTCGTTCATTGCTCTACCAGATTGAGCTATCTGCCATATGACAATTCAAAATTAAGTTTTGGGTGGCGGAGCAGGATTTGAACCTGCGACCTCTCGAACCCTAATCGATAACCCTAATTCGTCGGCCTTTACAGGCAAGGGGTGAACAAGGATGTTTAGCGCTCTACCTCTGAGCTACCCACCACATGAAAATTCAAATTTCAAAATTCAGCACTAGATTTGGTGTAGTGGAGCGGGAATCGAACCCGCGACCTCCCGCTTGGCAGGCGATAACCCTCAATTCGTCGGCCTTTTCAGGCAAGGGGTGAATAAGGACATTTAGGCGCTCTATCCACTGAGCTACCCACCACATGAAAATTCAAATTTCAGCACTCAATTTGCTGTAGCAAAGTAGGATTTTTACCTACACCTCCAGAAGTTTGATCGAGGGTGTTTAAGTTACATACGATAACCCTCGATATGTCGGCCATTGCGGGCAAGGTGGGCGCTCTGCCATTTGAGCTATCCGCTACCGATGAAAGCTAACTTCCTAGTGAAAGTTGACTTGTATTATTAATGTAGTACATGTATTATCTGTTGTCAAGTGTCTGGCAAGCTAATTTAGAATTATTGCTTTGGAAAGAAAAGTATGAGCAGTATAAAGAACTGCGGCTGAGAATTTTGGGGGGATATTTTCTTCTCTGTATTAAGCCAATCGGCATTTAAGTTGCATAAAAGGAGGGCTCAAGCCCTTACTACAAGAGAATCATTCTGGAATGAATGACAATTAGGTTCCGATCGCTCTCGTCAAAACCCTCTTAATTTTCTCTGGGAAAAACTTCTGTGCGATCGCAGACCAATATTTTAGAGAACTCCAAGAAATAAAAACAACCGCTTAAAGTTGCTGACTGTTGACTGTTGAATGTGAGCAGTGGGATATTTTTTTATTTGTCAGTCCCTTAAAAGAGAAAGGTAATAAGCCTATAACACCTACCAAAAAAAGGTTTTGCCGGCAATTTTGCCATAACTTTGCCAAACGATACAAAAAAATGTCCAAATTTTTGCCAAGATAATAATATTATTTTTAAAAATTCACTTGGCAAAAATCGGCATGAGTGAGAAACCCATAGAAGGTGACGGTAAGGCTTTTCTCCTTCTACTTTTGCCCCTCTCGTTTTTGATTATTTTCCTGGTTGCCACCTGGAGAATTTTACTAGCACTAATCGTACTGGTAATTGCCTTCAAGCTTTGGCAGGAATATCAATGGCAACAGTGGACTGTGCGAGTTAACCCAATTTTTCATCAATTGGTTCGGGAAAATCAGGGCAGACTGACACCAATGGATTTGGCAATCAGGGGCAATTTTCCTGGAACCACGGCAAAACGCTACTTAGATAGTAAAGCCTCAGAATTTGGTGCTAGTATTCTAAATTCTGAAGACGAAGGTCAGTCTTATTACTTCATAACTGCCAGCATTCTCGGCAATATTCTTGACAGTAGTGACCCTGTTAAAGAATTTCCGGCTCAACCAGTTACTAAAGCTGCGCGATCGCTTTTAGCTCCACCACCCCCAGCAACCCCACAGGAGGAAGAACTAGAAACTGAATTACTTCCACAACCAACCCATAACGAGGTGACGCGATCGCTAGAAAAACAATTAGTTTTTGGCTCGCTCATTCAATCTGAACTTGCCAAACGGCTAAATGTCTATTCCAGCACGGTTTATAAACGGCGAAATGACCCAGAATTTCCTGAGTGGAGTCGCAGCAGAGACCCTGATGGTATCGCCTGGTCATACTCCGAAAAAACGAAGGAATTTTTCCCACTGGAGGAAGAAGAACAAGGCAAAACTTAAAAGGCAAAAGAAAAAACTTTACTTTTTACTTTTTACTTTTTACTTCTAAACCCACAGCTTCGCTGATGGAATTTAATCCGTTTTGTTCTAACTGGGATAGCAAACCTGTAAGAATTCGGCTTACCATCAGTGGCCCTTCGTAAATCCAGCCTGTATAAACCTGAATCAAGCTAGCGCCAGCAGTAATTTTTTCCCAAGCATCTTCAGCAGAAAAGATGCCGCCAACGCCAATTATTGGGATTTTTCCCTGAGTTTGCTGGCAAATAAAACGAATTACCTCAGTGGAGCGATCGCGTAATGGTTCACCGCTAATTCCGCCAGCTTCATCCTGAGGTGATTTGCCAGTTTGCTCAATTATTTCGGTTTTGAGTCCATCACGGCCGATCGTGGTGTTAGTGGCGATAATTCCCGCCAATTGGTAGGTTTTAGCTAAAGCAATAATGTCAGCGATCGCTTCCCATTCTAAATCAGGGGCTATCTTGACAAAAATTGGTTTTCGTGGAATGTTTTCTTGTTGTAAGAAATCTAAGATGGTACTGAGCATGGCAGCATCTTGGAGCGATCGTAACCCTGGCGTATTGGGCGAGGAGACATTAACAACAAAATAATCTCCCAAATCCTTGAGTAGGCGAAAGCTATCAAGATAATCCTGTGCGGCTGCTTCTAGGGAAGTTACCTTAGATTTACCCAAATTTATCCCTATGGGTATTAATCGAATTAACTCCTGCTTTTCTTGTGCCAATCTTGCCGCCATTACCGCAGCACCATTATTATTAAAGCCCATCCGGTTGAGAGCAGCTTTATCCAATGGCAACCGAAACAAACGAGGACGGGGATTACCTGGCTGTGGATGAAAAGTTACAGTTCCCAATTCCGCAAAGCCAAAACCGAGGCTAGGCCAAATGTTAGCAGCAACGCCATCCTTGTCGAACCCAGCTGCCAACCCTACAGGATTTGGGAACTTTAGCCCAAACAAATTTTGTTCTAGGCGTGAATCGTACAAGCACAACGATTTTTCTAGGCGGCGATTTACCCAACCAGTAGAGGGATTAGTACTTGTTTGTGATAGCCAGTGAAAACTGCGAATTGTCTGCTGGTGTAACCACTCCGGGTCTGTTTTTACCAAATTGAACAACAGTGGACTAATTACAAATTTATAAATATCCATTACCTTTTATCAATTTGTTAGTTAAAGCTTATGCTCAACCCACCTACGTTTCCACCAATGGCAAGATTGGATAATTTATTTCTTGGTAATCCCTATGAAAAAAATATTTTATTTTTTTCGAGATATGTAGTGCAAGAAAAAATACGTCCTTGTTTCAATCCCCTAGTTTTAACTATGGGCTTGTACTCAGCACTCAGCACTACTGAACTGTTAATAACTGTTTGGTGACTACTGTTAAATAGGTTAATACTTGTGGTGATATTATTCATAGTGCTTTTCTGGGCATCTTATATATTACAAGTTATGTAAAACAATAAATCAGATGGGGCAGCCGCAAAAACCTATAGCCGCTGAACAGCAGATCCTTTCATTGGGGCGCGTCCTTCAGAGCCTCAGGGAAGAAGATGATGTTGATGTTCTGATTGAAATTATTATTTCTTATCTCCAAGAACAGTTTGACTACAAACTGATTTGGATTGCTCTTTACGATCGCCTAAATCACATATTATTTGGCAAAGGTGGAATCACACCTGACAAAGACACCAGCTTTTTACACCAAAGGCTGGTTCTGAGCCCTGGGGATTTATTAGAGCAAGTGGTAATTGAACAGCATCCCTTGGGGGTCGCTGATTTGCGAGGTGAAATCCGCGCCGCTGAATGGCGAAAAATTGCCCAAAAATTAAACATCCAAGGAGCGATTATCGTACCAATTCGGTATAAAGACCGCTGTTTAGGTTTAGTGTTACTAGGTTCAGAACGCTGGGGCTACTTACTGACAGGGGAAGCAAAAGCAAGTTTGTTGATGGTTTTAGGCGAACTAGGTGCGGTGCTTTATCAACATGAGATGCATTTGCAGCAAAAGCAAACCAGGCGAATCGACGAGCCATTATTAGAATTGCTAGAAAATTTACGC
This sequence comes from Nostoc sp. C117, assembly GCF_043099735.1. NCBI lineage: Bacteria > Bacillati > Cyanobacteriota > Cyanophyceae > Nostocales > Nostocaceae > Nostoc > Nostoc sp. C117. The sequence continues at coordinate 5,176,671 of NZ_CP170991.1, read as the reverse complement.
AGCCTCGGTAATTTGAATCAAAGACTAGAAGCGGCAATACAAGCAACCCATAAATTTGTCTCTCCTAACCGAACAAATGTCTACTGGTTTGACCGAGAAGGGCGCTATTTTTGGTGTCGGATGAGCAATCAGCTGCTGAAAAGCGATCGCAATTTTAGCACTCAGCAACCAGCGGGAATGACAGTGCAGGAGTTGAGCGATTTTTATTATGCTTTGACAGTAAACCAAATTGTTTCTATTGGTGATGCCCGCAGTTCCTTAAAGAGTCATTTTACGGCAAAACTGTTGCAACGGCTGAAAGTGCGATCGCTCTTAGCCGCTCCGATTATCTGGCAAAAAAACTTGCTCGGTTTTCTGGCGGTGGAAAGTAATGAACCTCGCATCTGGACAGATACAGACAAAAATTTTGTTCAAGGTGCTGCCGGCTTAATTTCTCTAGTTGCTCCCAACGAAACCACCGAAAGTAGTATCAAACAGATTCAAGAAGATGCCCAACTGACTAGCCAGATTGCCCAAGGTATTTATAGCGAATATGAACTTCAGGAAACTTTAGAAATTTTTGCGAAGAAAGTTTTAGCTCGATTCACCGCTACCCGCTTTTTGTTGTTGCAGTATGACCCTCAGCAGAATAATTATCAATTTATTTATCAAAGTCAGCCCCATAATCGCCGTCCGTTGAAATTTGCCCTCGATACTCTCAAAGAATTAGATGGGCAACTTTTACAAAATTCAACTCAAGCGGTGGAAATTGAGAACTTAGATGAAGATTTACGCTTTTTCAATTGGCGTCCCTTGTTATTAGAGAATGGGATGCGATCGCTACTTATTGGTAAATGCCTTCACGGTCAAATACCACCAGCACTTTTGGTCATTGCTCACGAAACCCATCGTTCTTGGACAACTCTAGAAAAAGAATTATTATGGGCTGTTAGTCAACAAATTGGTGTCATTGTTCGTCAGTGGCAGTTACACACCCGCACCCAGCACCAACAAAAAATTTCCCAGATATTTGAGCAATGTCTATGGATTCTGGCACAACCCGAGAACAACAAAATCGAAGCAGAAAAAAAACACCTAGAACGCACTGCACTGGAAAAAATAGCAGCAATTCTCGGTTGTCCTCTAGCGGTATTATTGTCCTGGTCGCCTGGTGATAGTTCGGCAGAAATTATACCTGGAGTAACTACTAGTAGCCAATTTGGGATTTTTGAAGATGCATCGATTTCCATTGAGACCGAGGCACTAATTCAGTGGGCACTAAATACAGAAAGTTACTTGACCCTGAAAGTGGATCATCTAATCCCGGAAACGCGGAAATGGTTAAATACGCCCGATAAGGGTCAAATTTTAGTGATGGCATTACGTACTAATACTGATCATAAACCCACAGGCGTAGTTTTGTTAGCAGACACTCAAGAGCGTCCTTGGTCAGAACAAAGTCTCAATAGCACAGCAATTCTAATTTCTCAATTAGCCTGGTGGCGTCGTCAAAAGAAAATTAACCGACTTTTAGAGTCTACAACCGAGGAATTACGACAGCTTAACTGGTATAAACATCGTCGTCTAGAGGAAATTCAAAGAATAACTGCGGTGTCTTTGAGTCAAATACATGATTTGGGTATTCCAGCAAATGAACTGACTCAAATGCGCTATCAGCTATTGCTGCGGCAATTAGACCATACAGCCAACTCCATGAGTGGATTGCTAAAACTAGAGCAATGGCAGCTACATATAAGTTGGGAAACTATGCCCATAACTAGTTTATTAAAGCGATCGCTCGAACGCATCGAAAATTTAGTCAAACAACAAAAGCTGTGGATTGGTGTGCATGGTTTAGGACAACCAATTGAGGATGGAGATTCACCAAAAAGTTGTCCATTACCCAGCGCTCAATCTGTAATGGCGATCGCAGGTGACATCATGAAAATTGAATTAGTGATCCATGAATTGTTAATTAATGCCTGTAACCGTTCTGCAAGCGGCGGCAGAATTGACATTTGGTGTCGGCGTTTAACTGAGCAAAAACCCACAGATACAAAGAGAAATCTATCGCAGCTTAGCCAAGATTCTTCTGCAAAACTAGGAGATGGTCACCAGACATCAGTAGAACTATCGATTACACACAACGGCGCAATGGAACCACTGTTACTAACAGAGTTACATGAAAATAAACCCAAAGATATCCTTGCTTCTTCCAACCTCGACCAACCACCAGGTTTACATTTGCTAATTTGTCAAAAGCTGATACAGGAATTAGGAGGACAGTTGAATTTCTATCAATTACCGGATAATAGAGTAGTCAGCCGTTTGCTTTTACCGTTAGCTAGTAATGATTCTTAAGACAGTAATATATTCTAAGTTCTAAGAGTTGTTATTTGTCATAAATATTTTCCCAAAAATTATTTATGGCTGCTATCGAAATTTTTAATCAAATGCTTAAAACTGCTTTTTTATCAAGAATTACTCAAATTCTCAATATTTCTATTGATTTCTCAAGTACTTCTTTCGGACGAAATGGTTTAGTTAGATATAAATCTGCACCAACCTCAATTCCTTTTTGCTTATCAAATTCCTGTCCCTTGGCTGTCAAAATGATGATGTAAATGTCAGTCATTTGCAGTTCGTGTTTCACAATCTGGCAGACTTTTAGACCATTCATTTTAGGCATCATCACATCAAGAAAAACCAGGTTTGGCTTTGCAGTTTTAATAATTTCAAGAGCTTCTTCGCCATTTCTTGCAGTTAAAAGTTCAACGCCCTCATCTTCTAAATCTTCTAGGGCTTGTTCCATCAAAATCAAGATATTAGGTTCATCGTCAACAATTAGAATTTTTTGGGTCATGGGATTGGAAATTGGGGGATTGGGGAAGGTGGGGTCCCCTCTGGGGATAAGGGATAATGGCAATACTTGTCGGGTTTTGGAGAAATGGGGAAGGTGGGGTCCTAAGAAGGGGATAAGGGGCGGGGGAAAGGGCAAAGAAAAAACCTTTAACCTTTTCCCCAAACCCAATGCCGAGTTAAAAATGCTTTACCCGAGCAGTATTGGGGATAATGGGACTTGTACTGAGTTTGGACTACGCTGAACTACCGCGTAGCCGTTGGCGCAGCCTCTCGTAGAGAAGTATTGGGGATTGGGCAAAACAGTGCTGAGTTAGGAGTTATTTAATTTTGAATTTTGAATTTTGAATTGATTTGCCCCATTCCCTAATTCCCATATTAGCGATCGGACAACATAATGAAGAATACATTTTCCAACTCTTTCTCAAAGCGTAGGGTTTTCACCAAATCGGCTTCTTGAGAGAAGATAGAATCAAGAATGATCATGTCAGGTTTGGCTAATAAAGCTTTATGAATGCATTCTTGGGGATTGGAAGCTTCAATCACATTGTATCCCTGAGTTTGTAGCACATCTGAGATGATTTTTAAGGTTGAAGCATTTTTATCAACTACCAATACCTTCTTACTGGAAGTCCCTTGAGAAAGTAGCGAGCCAATTTCACCCAGGAGTTTTTCTGTGTTGATGGGCTTGGTAAGATAGCGATCGATGCCAATATGATATCCCCGTTCTTTGTTTTCAATAATTGACAAAATGATGATGGGAATATCTGCTGTCTGAGGATCGTTTTTTAGGACAGCTGCAACATCGAAGCCGTTGATTTGAGGCATCATCACATCCAAAAGAATCAGATCGGGACGGGCTGTTTTGATTTGATGAATTGCATCTACCCCGTCTTTTGCTTCCCGAACATTGTAACCCTCGTTTTCCAGTTGTTGACGCAACAGTTCCCGAATGTTGGCATCATCATCTACCACCAAAATAGTTTTCCGGTTTTCGTTCAAAACAGTGTTTGTGGTGATGACATGTTCTTTAAGTTGTTTCACCAGGGCATCTAGATTTAGCTTGGCGCTGGTTTTATGATTGCTGGTGTAAATCGGAATGATGAACGAAAATGTACTACCTTTACCTGGCTGACTTTCTACCCAGATTCTACCGCCGTGATGTTCAACGATTTGTTTGCAGATGGGCAGCCCTAAGCCTGTGCCTTTGGGCTTGTCGGTGAGGGTGTCGCCAACTTGGCGAAATTTCTCGAAAACTTTAGGCTGGTCTTCAAGCATAATGCCAACACCTGTATCGATAATGCTAATGCAAATAGCGTCATTCTGTTGTTTGATACGGCAAGTTATAGAACCGAATTCGGTAAACTTAATTGCATTGGAAATCAAGTTGATCAAGACTTGGAGTAGACGATTGCGATCGCCTACTACTTGAGGTAATCCCGGTTCAATGTCGCTTATTAGCTGTAAGCCATTGTTTTCAAACAATGCTGCTGTAGAAGTAGTTGCCCAATCCAGTAACTCAGTTGGATCGATGGGCTGCATTTGCCACTCCACTTTACCTGCTTCCATCTTGGCAATGTCTAAGACATCGTTAATTAAAGATGTCAGGCGTTCTGCTTCCGAGACAATAATGCTAAGATTGCCAGCTACGCGGCTAATTGTTTTCTGAAGCTTGCGGTCTTCGGTAGAAAGTATTGGGAAGACATCGGTTTCCAGTTTTTCTTTAATAATGGATGCAAAACCAAGAACAGAAGTTAGTGGTGTCCGCAATTCGTGGGAAACCGTGGAGATAAAGTCGGTCTTCATTTTGTCGATTTCCTTTTCCGCAGTCACATCTCGAATTAGCAGCGCCGAACCAAAGCAAGCAGCTGGTTCGTTGGCTATCGCCTTTTTGAAAATGGCAGTCGCCACTGCTTGACCAATGCGTTCCTTCCCTAAGGGAACTTCGGCAGCAAACACTTCACTGGGATGGGATTGACTTCGGTCAATTAAATCTGCTAAACCGAGTATCGGTAGTTCCCGATAACAACCTTTGACAATGTTGGCTGTCAATCCATACATGGTTAAAAAGGCAGGATTGAAGTGAGTGATTTGTCCGGTGGTATCTGCCACTAACAAACCGTCAGCGAAGTTGTCCAAAATGGCATTTAAACCCTGGGCTTCTGCTAGGGTATTTTCTAAGGCTGCCGTCCTCTCTAACACTCTCGCTTCGAGTTCTTGATTCAGTTGCCGCAGAGCGATTTCTGCTTCTTTGCGGGCACTAATATCAGTATTGATTTCCAGAACAGCACAAGACTGACGGTCGATGTTGCGTTGCAGAGTCCATCTGCTCTGAACCGCGATCGCTTTACCATTGCGGGTGAGGTGTTGTACTTCTCCTTCCCAATTACCTTGCTGTAATAATTCTGCGATAATTTCTTGTTTTGGTTTGGGAAAGATTTTTTTGAGAAATGTGTGAATGTATTCGCCTTTTACTTCCTCACGCGTCCAGCCGTAGAGTCTCTCTGCACCTTGATTCCAGTACAAGATTTTGTCGGTCATGTCGCGGACGATGATCGCATCGCTGGAATGATTTAACATATCCATCAGGCGTTGATTTTCCGCTTCTGCCAGCTTGCGATCGTGAATATCAGTACATGTGCCAATCCACTCCCGAACGTTCCCGTTTTCTTCGATAACGGGGGCACCCCAGACCCAAAAGTAGCGATAAGTGCCATCTTTGCCACGAATTCGGTATTCAATTTGATACATACTGCGGTTCGCCACAGCCGCACCCCAAACTTCAGCAGTCGGATCGCGATCGTCGGGATGAACGGCATTAATCCAGCCCCCATTCTCAGCTTCCGCCAGACTTTGACCTGTATAAGCGATCCAGCTTGCCAGTTCAAAGCAAATTCCTTCTGGTGTGCTTACCCAAACTATTTGGGTGTTAGCTGTTATCAGAGAGCGATACCGAGCTTCACTCTGTTTCAAGATTTTTTCGGCTTCTTGGCGTTCCTTTTGGACGCGCTTGAGGTCGCTAATTTCTTCTACAGTTGAGTAAATTAGGCGATCGCCATTCTTCTCAATTATGACTCCAGAAAGCCTGACTGGAACCAGATAGCCATCTTTGTGGATGTAATCTTTTTCACAAGCTTCATAACGGCCAGTCTGTTCTAAACTCTCTAGCATAGCTGGCTTGACGGCATACTTTTCTGCTGTCATCTCCCAGTAGTTAAGATTCAGGGTTTCCGGGACGGTGCGCCCCAAAATCTCAGCATAAGCAGGGTTGATATCAATCAGCGTTCCATCCATTTGGCAAAGTACCAGACCAACTGGACATTGTACAAATAGCTGACGATAGTATTCATCAAGTTGGCAAGACATGATTGAGGTTTCCTCAGTGGTTTATTTCAGTGGGGTTAGGACAAGAGAACCAGGACAACAAGGTGGCGTAAAGCTTTAAAGAAATTGGGTGGCGTTGAAAGATGTGGTAAATTTGATCGGCTGATGCTGTGCCAAGGTCTGGACTCTGCTCCGAAAGTCGCTGGATCAGTTGAGTATGGCGAATCAGCAGATCTACTGGTTTGAGTGTTGGTATTGTTGATCTAATAAAGCCCTCTGCATCGGCAGTAGCAGATGATTCCGTTGTCGGAGTTGATGGTAGGGAAATTGCATAACTGTCCGCTTCGGTAGTGTCTACCACTGAATAATTCACTGGGATCTGAATCCAGAATTCTGTACCTTCACCCAATTCAGAACGACACTTGAGAATTCCCCCGTGTCTATCCACAATAATTTGGTGGCTGATTGCCATACCTAAACCAGTTCCCTTGCCGATTTCTTTGGTAGTGAAGAAGGGATCGTAAATACGTTGGATAACCTTTTCATTCATACCAGGGCCGTTGTCAGCAATGCGAATTACAACCCACTCTCGATCTAGAATTTGAGTGCGAATAGTAATGACAGGGACTGTCATTTGTGATTCGTTTGATGCCAATGAGCAATGACTAATGACTAATGACTCCTCTAGCGCATCAATGGCATTTGCCAAGATGTTCATAAATACCTGATTTAACTGTCCTGGGTAGCATTCAATTGGAGGAAGTTTGGCATAGTCTTTAACGATTTCAATAGCTGGACGGTGAGCAGAGGCTTTCAGCCGATGGCGAAGAATCATCAGTGTCCCGTCGATACCATCGTGGATGTTGACAGCTTTGATTTGGGTTTCGTCATGGCGAGAGAAATTTTTTAGGGATTGCACGATTTCCACAATGCGATCGCTCCCCAGTTTCATCGAATCGAGCATCTTGGGGAGATCCTCCATGATAAATTCCAAATCGATATTGTCTAGCTCTGATTGCAAGTCTGGGGGAGCTACAGGTAAGAATTTCTGATAGTCTTGCAGCAGGTGTAATAAGTCTTGGGCGTACTCTGCAACGTATCTCAAATTGCCGCAAATAAAGTTCACCGGATTGTTAATTTCGTGGGCAACTCCAGCAATCAGTTGCCCCAAAGAAGACATTTTTTCGCTTTGAATTAACTGAGTTTGGGCTAGTTGCAAGTCTTGGAGAGCTTGTTGAAGCTTTTGTGTTTGGGCTTTTGCCTGGATGGCAGCTTGAGTGCTTTCCTCGTACAGCAGAGCTTTTTCGATGGCGATCGCGGTTTGAGAGGCAAACAGACTCACAAGTTTCAGGTGTTCAGCCTTGTAGAAGTCAGTTTTTTCTGTGCCAATGGCGATCGCTCCTAGTACCCGCTCCTTGGCTCTGAGTGGTACACAAATCAAAGCATTAATCTTTTTCTGTCCCCACAATCTACAATCAGCTTGCACGTCATTCACGAGTTCTGCTCGACCTGATTGCACAATGTCGCCAATAATTCCCTTACCTGGTTCTGGCTGATTTTGCTCAAAAAACACTCCAAATTCGGCAATGATTTCAAACTCAGTTGCATCGGGACTTAGCAACAAAATCATCCCCGCAGACGATTCAACCAATTGACTCATTTCCTGAAGCACAAGTTGAGCAATCTGTCGCCGATCCAAACTTGTCGTTAGTTGAGTCGAGATATCTTCAAATAAATCAATTTCCTGGTATCTTTCTAGCAATTCTTTGGCAAGTATTTTCTTCTCAGCCTCCTGTTTCGCCAAAAACGAGAGTAAACTTGCGACTAAAATTGTCTGTTCTTCTCCAACAACCCAACCAACGATTTCTCCTGAAGCCTCTATTGGATATCGGTTTTCTGATGTTTGCTCCCCAATACTAATTAGTTTCGTGCCGTCTAGCAGTTCAACATCAATGGCGATGTTGAGTTGGCATATTAAGTCCTGAAGGAGAGATGGCAACTCTTGTTTGTTCAGAATCTTTCTCAGGCTAACTGCCGACATGAAACACCTCATCTAAAGTCGCTTGCACATTTTTGGCAATCAAAACAACTGAGTAATTAATTTCATCAAAAAAAAGGGAACAGGGACTAGGGTTAGGGGAATAGTTTTTTCTATTTCTTGTTCGCGTTGGGAGCCAGAAACCCCTACAACTATCTAGTAGCAAGTTTTGCTTCGGGTCTAAATTCCCTTTTCCATTACACCCTGTCAAGAGTTTCCCGTTAAGAGTTCCCTCTTTAAGTGCTACTCCTACTACAAAGTTTCCCAAAGCAGACGTTTTAGGAATTCCCATAAAAATTTAGGAATATAATAATTTGCTAATAAGACTAGTTTTCCCAGAAAGATTGCTGGCATAACACAGAACTAAAGATGCCCTTCATGGGTGTAACTCGCTTGCTATTTGGCGATCGCATACTCATCCAAACTCAGCGATGGGTTACGCTCTGCCCGAAGCTATAGCAAATATTTACCAGTTGTAGTATAAGTATTTTGTCTGTTCCCTAACAAAATGTAATTTAACTTAGCAATAATTGGGCGATCGCTGTTATTTTTGTATGTAATTGCTACTTGAGCGCTAATCTGCTACTTATCAGCATGTTTTCATACAAATTTGTCCACCCAAAGACAGTAGATCGAGTTTTGTCTGAATAACTATCAGGGATGAAATAGCTCTGCTTTCCAAAAAGTTAAAAAGGAACAGATTTTTATGACATTTGATTACGATTTGTTTGTCATTGGTGCTGGACCTGGGGGATTGGCAGCAGCTAAACAAGCAGCTAGCTATGGTATCCGTGTCGCTATTGCTGACAAAGAAGGTATCGGTGGAACCTGTGTAAATCGCGGCTGTGTTCCCAAAAAACTCATTGTCTACGCTGCTGACTTCGCCCTGCAAAATAAAATCGCGCGCAGTTATGGGTGGAGTGAGTGTCAAACTTACTTTGACTGGACATTATTTATTAAATCTGTATACCAATATATTGACACCATTAACCAATCCTATTTTCAGCAATTGCAGAAAGCTGGAATTGAAATAATATCTGAACACGCTACTTTCATCGATGCTCATACTATCAATATCGGTGGACGTAAAGTTACAGCAGACAAAATTTTAATTGCTGTAGGCGGACAAACCATTAAACCCAACATTCCAGGTATAGAATATGCCATTACATCTCGCGCGATGTTTCAATTACCCTATCTGCCGAAACGTTTAGCAATTATTGGCGGGGGCTATATAGGCGTAGAATTTTCCAGTATGATGCACGCTTTTGGCTGTCAGGTGACGCTAATTGAAAAAGAGGAAATGATTTTATCGGGGTTTGATAATGACATTCGCTCTGCGGTGCAACAGGCTTTGAGCAAGCGAGGAATTAAGTTATTGACTAACACCACCGTTAAAAAAATCAAATACTCAGAAGAGTGTTTGTTGCTGAGTATTACTAGTGAGAGCCGAGAAATTGTTGCAGCAGATACCATCCTAGTTGCCACAGGTTACACCCCAAATACTAAAACTCTGGGCTTGGAAAATGCCGGTGTTGAACTTGGCGAACATGGTGCAATCAAGGTAGATGAATACAGCCGCACCAACCAAGAAAATATCTTTGCTGTAGGTGATTGTACCAGCCGCCTACAATTGTCTCCAGTGGCTCAGGCAGAAGGTATTGCCTTTGCCAATACAATTTTTGGCAACAAGCCACAAAAACTCAATTATGATTATGTGCCCTCTGCTGTTTTTTGCCGTCCAGAAGTAGCTAGTGTAGGGATGACCGAGGCAAAGGCACGGGAGAAATTTGGCGAATCTGTAAAATGCTACCACACCCAATTCCAACCACTATTGCATCAGCTAAGCAAACAGGACAAGCAAGCGGCGATCAAGTTAGTGGTAAATGGTGATTCTGAGGAAGTTTTAGGTGCCCATATGGTGGGTGAAAATGCAGCAGATATCATTCAAATTCTGGGTGTTGCAATTCGCAAGGGTATTACTAAGCAGGAGCTTGATGAAACAATAGGCATTCATCCCACGGTAGGAGAAGAATTTCTGTCGTTAAATTAAATTAAAATAGTTAAAGAGGTAAGGACGCGGAGAGTGAAGAAGATACGGAGGTGCAAGACGCTCTCACGTAGGCAAATTATCAAATATTTATTTTAGGGACTTCCAGAAATTAAATTATTCGATTTTGCAGCAAAGACGATCGTTAGATTTTTCCTCCCATACTTCCCCTGCGCCCCCGGTTACTGAGCGACTTGCCTTGACTTGTGCCGAGCGGACTTGGACTGAGTTTCGACTACGCAAAAATCGAGCGTTCGCGTAGCGTCTCCGTTAGGAGAAGTCGAGATTCAACTACCGCAAAGCCGAAGTAGCCGAGGTAGCGTAGTCGTTGGCGCAGCCTCTCCTAGAGAAGGGAGTCGAAGTATGCTCCCCTGCTTGCCAAAGCGATGGGATATTTTTTTAGTTGGAAGTCCCTTATGTTCCATTTCCCCGGATCTCCTCATTCCCCACTCCCGGCGTCCTTGTCAACTACTTTCTGAGGATGCTCCTGGGTAACAATTTGCGGAAGTTTTAATTCTTCTAAAGTATTGATTGATGAATCATTTTCTGAAATTGGGTATGTGTTTTGGGAATTTACTAAATCATTAAAAGCTTCAAGAGCATCCGATGCCGACTGATATCGTTGTTTAAAGTCATCTTGCACCATTTTACTGAGAATCTGAGCTAGGGAGTGGCTGACGTGGGAGCGTAGTTTACCGCCGTAGGCATCGCTCCATTCGATCTGTCCGTCTGCATCTCTATTTAACTCACGCGGTGTTATGCCAGTCAGGGCTTTAATTCCAACCATACCCACTGCATAGATATCACTACTGTATTGTGGACGCCCAATACATTGCTCGGTTGGTGCGTAACCTTGAGTGCCAATGCCAATGGTGAAGGCGGTTTGCTCTTGAGGCTCTGGCTGTTTAGCAGTAACTTCTTTGACTGCTCCAAAGTCAATCAGCACTAGTTTTCCGTCTGAGTGTCGCCGGATAATATTGCTCGGTTTAATATCCCGATGAATCACATTGTTTTCATGGACAAATGTTAATGTTTGCAATAAGTCTTTGACAATTTTAATCGCTGCACTTTCTTCAATCACTCTACCTGGTGGCAGTTCCTGACTCAGAGGATGACCTATTATCTGTTCTTGAACTAAATAAAATTCTTCATCTTCTTCAAAATAGGCTAGAAGTTGAGGAATTTGAGGATGATTTCCCAATTTTTCTAGTGTTTGTGCCTCTGAGTTAAATAAACGTCTGGCAAGTTGCAATCCTTCTAATTTAGTGTTGTTTGGCTTTAGTTGCTTAACAACGCATCGCGGGTTACCGGGACGTTGGGTATCTTCTGCAATGTAGGTTTCGCTGAATCCACCTGCACCGAGAACTTTGATAATTTTGTAGCGTCGAGCCAATACTTTACCTGATAAGGCTAAATCTCGCTGCTGAATTAGGTCTTGTAGATCGTCTTGTTGGCTAATAATTTCTTGGACAACAGCAGAACTTTTATATTTCTGAAATATATCGACTAATTGGCGTTTCCTGATGCTTTCTCTGATGACTGAGGTTCCCAGGTAGCTCAGTCCGCAAAAGGCGATCGCCATCGTTGGTACAGTAGTCGGCAAAATTAATTGAGCATAGACAAATAACCCATAGCTAATTCCTACCCAAATACTAGAGAAAGCAAGACTATATAGAAATCGATTGAGATTACGCTTACTTCTGCTGACAATCAAGGCTGTACTGCCAACTAAAATCAGCACAAATAAACCACGCAATGGTCGGATGGCAAATTCTTGGGCGATCGCTTTACCTGTCATTAAAGTGGCGATGGCATTGGCATGAATTTCCACACCAGACATGAGTTCAGGACTATTACTAGCAGCTACCGGATAATAATCTTTGTTTAATTTATCTGTTGAGCCAATTAAAACTATCTTGTCTTTAAAAACTTTTCCCTGCTGCAAATAAGTGTTCCAGTTTTCTGGGTCGAGTACGTGCCAAAAGGGTATTTGCTCAAATGTCCCGGGAGGTCCCCAAAAATAAATGCGATCGCCTTTTGGTTGGGGATAATTTACTTGTGATGCCCTCAGCACTGCTTCATCAAAGGAAGGTAACTTATTAGTAAAGAAATTCTCTTCACTTAATAATTTAGGAAACTCATTCGCCAATCGATGAACTTTACCATCAACCTCTACAGGGAAATTAACTGAGCCAATAGACACCGATCCTGTATGAAAGATGTGTTCTGGCTCTGTCAGTTGCATAAACGCCCCTTGGTGCGTCTCAAAATTTTCATAGAGAGCTGCTAAGGTAACTTTGCTGCCATATTTTTGCAATGCTGACTGGAGTTGGCCATCGTCACCAACTCCATAGCTACTCGGCGTGTCAAAAACCAGATCTATAGCTACAGAACGGGCACCTGCTTCAACTAACTTTTTGATGATCTGGGCGTATGCAGCACGTTTATAAGGAAAAGATTTAAGTGTTTCTAGGTAGGCATACTGTTTCGGATCTGTTTTATAGTACTGTTCGGGGACTGATATTGACTGATCGTCTATTGCTAAAATTACAATGTCTGCTGGAGGTGCGATCGCTCCACGCAATTGAAAAAACTGAGAAACTGCTTGATTTTCCATCAGTTGAACCAAGTCACAACCAGAAGCACTCAGCAATGCTGCCCCCATTGCCCAACTCCCGGCCAGTAGATGACCTAAACGAACCATCCACCTAGATTGGCGTGCTGCTGCTGTAGACGTGACTTTTGTCGGTTTAGTTGACAATCGATTGGCAGCAGAAACAGAGTTTTTGGTTAAGGTAGATGTAGATTCTTCTGCCATATCGTGTTACTGATTGATTTAAGTCCAACATTTTTATTTATTCAGATTGCCTCTTAGTGCCAGCACATTAAAATAAGACTTAAAATGCTAATTTTATACATTTGTAAAGTATCTTCTATTCATCAAAAAACTTCCTTTGGCAAAGCTAGCCCCGAACAGATTCCTAGTGAGGTATTGCCTAAATTATTCATCAGAATTTACGAGCTAGGAGAAGGCAGTGCGTTAGGTGGGTAACCCGACTTGGGTAGCAACTGTCGTTAAGAATGGTTAGAAAATTACTCCTTCTATAACTGCTTTATTTGGATGAGTTGTCTTTTCTTCGGTATCAAAGCCTTATTAAAGCAGTTTTCAAGTAACTGAGGTACAAAATATAGGAATTAAAATCAGACATAAACACTTTTTACCTTCTCCCTCACTTCGACTATGCGGAAATAGAATGAAGTCGAGATTCAGTGACCACCTGCCTTTTGCCCCCTGCCTCAAAACCCATAACTCTGTACCTAACACAAAAGAAAACTGCTGTAATTCTTCATTCTGGATTCTGAATTCTGATAATTATTCTTTTTCTCTTGAGTGAGTTACAACTAGTGATTGTCCCACAGATGGGAGCTAATATACTCTGGCTCTGCAATTGTTTATTACGAGATTTTATCCCAACCTAAGCAACAGGTATGCTCTTGACTGGATGCTTTACCAGAAGCTGTCTTAAGTCCGTCTTCGCTCTCTGGGGCAATTATTGGTATTCCCCAGAAACTCTATCCTGATACTGAAAGCTTTACCAACAGATAGACATTAACTTATATCCTAGCCTAAGGCTATGCTATACCTCTTTAGGAGTAAACTTTAGGGTTATACAACTATGAATGCTGTTAATGGGTCAATTTTATTGGTAGATTTTGATCGTAGGGCGGCTCTTGCAGTGTCGGAGGTGAATAAGGTTTAGCACCCTCTATCTCAACTCCAATGTTGCAGCCGTTTTTATGCCTTGAAAGAGGTAGCATAAAGGCTATAGATGAAGAGCTACTTTATAGATATTAGCAAACAAGGCATTTGAAAATTGCTATAATCTATTGTTCCATCTAAATTCATTTATATTATTAGGTGTAAATTTGTATGGGTTCTCCAATGAATCGTCTGTCTATTTTTGTAGATGGAAACAATATGTTCTATGCTCAACAAAAAAATGGGTGGTTTTTTGACCCGCGACGAGTCTTAGAATACTTCAAACATGAACAGTCTGAAACAACATTAATCAATGCATTCTGGTACACTGGCTTAAAAGACCCACAAGATCAACGAGGTTTTAGAGATGCTCTAATTAGTCTGGGATATACAGTCAGAACGAAAATTCTCAAAGAATATTATGATGATACTTCCGGTCGTTATTCCCAAAAAGCAAATTTGGATATTGAAATTGTTGTAGATATGTTTAATACTGTAGACCAATACGATCGAGTAGTATTATTTAGTGGGGATGGCGATTTTGAAAGAGCAATTGAACTATTACGCTCAAAAAATACACATATTACGGTAGTATCAACAGAAGGAATGATCGCTAGAGAACTAAGGAATGCGACGGATAGATATATAGATTTAAATGATATCAGAGATCAAATAGAAAAAACTGAAGGTTAGTATCTTTAACAATTATTTACAAAGGTCAAAGTAAAAGTAAAACTAAGTTTGAAGATATTTTGAGCCAAAAGTAAAAACTAAACAACAAATTGCAAATGACAACCAAAACGGATAAAATCCTAATTTTTGATACGACACTGCGAGATGGAGAGCAGTGTCCGGGAGCAACTCTTAACATAGATGAAAAGTTAGTTATTGCTAAGCAACTAGCGCGTCTCGGTGTGGATATCATTGAAGCAGGGTTCGCCATTGCTAGTCCTGGAGATTTTGAAGCAGTTAGCAAGATTGCCCAAATTGTCGGCACAGAAAATGGCCCGGTAATTTGCAGTTTGGCAAGAGCAATTAAAGCAGATATTGAAGCCGCCGCCGAAGCATTAAAACCAGCAGCCAAAGGCAGAATTCACACATTTATTTCCACTTCGGATATACATTTAGAATATCAGTTGCGGAAGTCACGATCGGAAGTATTAGCGATCGCCGAAGAAATGGTAGCATATGCTAAATCCTTCATGGCAGATGTCGAATTTTCGCCAATGGATGCGGCTCGTTCCGATCCAGAATTTCTTTACCAAGTGTTAGAAGCGACCATCGCCGCTGGTGCAACAACAGTTAATATTCCCGATACTGTGGGTTACATGACGCCGAGCGAATTTGGGGCAATGATTAAAGGCATTAAAGAAAATGTCCCCAACATCGACCAAGCAATTATTTCGGTACACGGTCATAATGATTTAGGCTTGGCAGTTGCTAACTTTTTAGAAGCCGTGAAAAATGGCGCACGCCAACTAGAATGTACCATTAATGGCATTGGCGAACGCGCTGGCAATGCTTCATTAGAAGAATTAGTCATGGCGTTGCATGTGCGACGACAATATTTTAACCCGTACATGGGAAGACCAGAAGAATCTCAAGAATCCCTGACAAATATCGACACTCGTGAGATTTATCGAACCTCACGTCTAGTTTCTAATTTGACAGGAATGCTAGTGCAACCAAATAAAGCGATTGTCGGGGCGAATGCCTTTGCTCATGAGTCTGGGATTCACCAAGATGGGGTGTTAAAAAATAAACTCACCTACGAAATTATGGATGCCCAATTGATTGGCTTGACAGACAATCAAATAGTTTTGGGCAAACATTCAGGGAGAAATGCTTTTCGCACTCGTTTGAAAGAATTGGGTTTTGAACTGTCAGATAGCGAATTAAATAAAGCATTCGTTCGGTTCAAAGAAGTAGCAGATAAAAAGAAAGAAATCTCCGATCGCGATTTAGAAGCGATCGTCAACGATGAAATCCAACAAGCACCCGATTTGTTCCGGGTAGAGTTGGTGCAAGTTTCCTGTGGTAGCAACGCCAAACCCACTGCTACAGTTACTCTCCGCACCCCAGAAGGTGAAGAATTGACTGATGCAGCGATCGGTACTGGCCCAGTGGATGCAGTTTACAAAGCAATCAACCGAGTGGTAAATGTGCCGAACCAGTTAATTGAGTTTTCTGTGCAATCAGTCACAGCAGGTATTGATGCCATTGGCGAAGTGACAATTCGCTTACGTTATGAATCTAGAGTGTTTTCTGGTCACGCAGCGAACACAGATATTATCGTCGCATCAGCGCAAGCTTATGTAAATGCCTTGAATAGGTTGTATGCAGCATTGCAAACTAAAGAAAAGCCCGAAGAAATATCTGCACAGAAAGTCTAAAAACACTTCTGTTTTGATTTGCAGTTAATTGGCAAGCATAAATAAGGTAGTAAATCTGTGCTACCTTATTTATTTGTATATTTAAACCTCATCTAAGTTGAGAACCGTAGTTTTCGCCCTCACCCTAAATCCCTCTCCCAGATATGGGAGAGGGACTTTGAAATTCTAGCTCCCCTCTTCTCCCTTGGGGAGAAGGGGTTGGGGGATGAGGGCAAATCTTTTTCAAAAGAGTTGAACTACAGGTTTCAAGATAGACGTGGTTTAGTCTTTACGGAATGTAACAGTGCTGTCAGTAACTTAAGATTCTATAATAATTCTACCTAAATGCTTGAGGATTCTTAAAACTCCAGATAAATTGTTAGGATATTGCGATCGCGTTGCAAATAGATCGGAAATACCATACTGTTTACCCAAGGTTTTGACAAACAAATAGCTGCTACCATTGGTTATCATGCCATACAGAGGTTGTTCTGGATTGGGATGAATCGCCATATAAGCTAATGTCTGGGGAATCGCTAATTCTAAATCAAAAGTCGTCTTTTTTGACTCAATTAGGACAATCCATAATTTACCTTGTAAAACTAAAACATCGATTCTTCCACGTAACAACTCATCATTATCTCCTTGTGCTTCAATCTCAACAGATACCTCTGTTTTAAATCTGTAGGGTGCTTGATAAAAACCCGCAAGTTCAAGTATTGGAGACAGCACGACCATTTTGATAGTTTCTTCTAAAAGACTTCCATCTGAGATTTGATACAGATAGTTTTGTCGAACTTGCTCTAATCTTATTTGTTCTGCTTCACTTAATGATGGTAAATCTGCCATCCACTCGGTAAAAAATTGACTATCACCACTTAGTCTTAACCCCAGTTTTTCCTCAACTTGGCGAAGGGTAGTAATTTTTTCTGCAATGGCTATGCTTGTGGTCATTATTAAATTTACACTACTTGCCTAATATCAGGATAATTCAGCCGGGCATGATATTACAGCTCACTTTTGGGAATTTCCTCACGAAATTCTATGACTAATTGCATAGTTTCCACTACCAAATCACGTAAATCTCGATTGAGGGCTACAGCACCTTGAGATCCAAACCAACGGTCAAAAATAGCGACATATCGCTGATTACCATTGACGAATCCTTGCATGAATTTGACCAGCGAATAATTGACTGTATCCAAGAATTTCGAGTTATTTTCTGGCACCATGCAAGCGATACCTTCTCGTGAATAGGGGCGATCGGGTACGATCGCAAAAGCATCTGAATTTTTTTGCTGTTGTAGCCATCCCTCTAAAATAATGCTATCGGATGAGAAAGCATCAATAGTACCTTTTTGCAAAGCTGTGTATCCTTCTGCTCTAGTTTTAAAATACACCAGCTTTGCTTGGGGTTGTACGCGAGCGATCGCCTGTTCATTTGTAGTTCCCGCCAGTACACCAATTTTTTTACTAATAAGGGATTCAGCCGAACCTAGATCACTTCCTTTCTTAACTAATAATTGGGTTCCAGTCGCACCATAGCTAACAGAAAAGTCTACTTTTTTATCTCGTTCCCAAGTAAAACTACTAGCATCACACACAATATCAACTTGTTGATTAACTATTTTAGGAATCCGTTCAGAGGGGCTAAGGCCAACTAATTGCAGTTTAATTTTTTTCCCTAGATCTTTTTCTAATTGCTCTTTAATCAGAGTCAACATATCTACAGAATAGCCATTTAACTTTCGTTGACTATCCACATAGGCAAAAGGTAGTGCATCTCTACTAGTACCGGCTGTTAATACACCTGTTCTGGCTATTTTTTGCATCACAGTCTCAGCAGCTACCACATTAGGCATGAGCGTTGCAAATATGAGGCTTAAAATAGGAATAGCAATCTTTTTATACATAAACTTTAAAAGTAGCTAGTTTTTTTGAAAAATCAAATCTGATTTATATATCAAACTCAAGAAGTTACCACTATTGAGTATATAGCAGGTTCTCTAGTAACTATTCTTTACATCAGGTACTTCCATAAAATAAAAGATACACTTGGGAATGATATCATGTCTGCATAATTAGTTATGAGAATATCGTGAATTTGTACAAAGCTACGAGGATGTTTGAAAAGTAGTTAGCTATGATTTTAGGGACTTGTCGATCCTCCCTAAACTCCCTTAAAAAAGGGGGAACCGGAATCAAAGTCACCCTTTTTAAGGGGGATTTAGGGGGATCTAAAACGTTTTGCTGCCAACCAGAAGACTTTTAAAACATCCTCTAAAGAATATAGCAATCCTCTGTGATTTGTGAAAATTATCTGTGCCCAGATTCCCGACTTGTTTAAGAAATCGGGAATCTAACTTTTCAGGAATGATTTAGGATTGCTATATTAGGAATTAATTACCAAAGCAAATGATTATTACTCAACCAACTGCCAAAAAATTACGACATTAGTCACCAACATTACGATATTAGTTACCAAACATTACGACATTAGTCACTAACATTACGACATTAGTCACTAACATTACGACATTAGTCACTAAACATTACGACATCAGTCACCAACATTACGATATTAGTCACCAACATTACGATATTAGTCGCTAACATTACAAAATTAGTCACCAACATTACAAGATTAGTCACCAACATTACGACATTAGTCACTAACATTAAAGCTATGGTGAAGAAACTGAAGCTTGTATGAAGTTCAAATATATTATCTCTATAAAAATCAGCATCTAGTTCTTGACTTCAGCAAAACCACTCGAAGTGCCTACAAATATTCTTAGAAAAAATATAATGATTTGCGAGCTTTTCTGATATGGAATACAGCTGAATTGAGGCAAGCTAGTTCTAGAAATCTCTTCAAGGAGTACATTTATGCCTCGTACAAAGCGGACATCGCGGATTCTAGAAAAAGCTGAATTGAGAACATCTGGATTCAAAGCAATTGATTCAAACATGGATTTTGGTAATAGCTGCGATTTAGAAAATCTGACTCAATCAATTGAGGAGTTTCGCACTATGCTTGATACTTATAACAATGCTTTAGCTGTGGTTGACTCCACTAAAACTAAAATCGATGAAATGGAAAAAAAGCTAAGTAAACTTTCAGATAAGATGCTGAAGGGAGTTGGTTTCAAGTATGGCACAGACAGCAGCGAATATGAAGTAGCAGGTGGCGTTCGTGACAGCGAACGTATACGCAAAAGCAGGTTGAGTCGCTTGAAAAGTAATGCACGGCAGACATCAGATGAAAATAAGAAATCTGCCTAGTTCTCGCATGGGTAAGCTACAGAAAAAAATAGTTAACCACAGATAAATATACAGCAGATTGCAACAGGCGTAAGGTACAGATAATCATAGGGGCACAACATGTTGTGCCCCTACCCGTGTAATTAATTTACCTGAAATACGCTGTACCCGCATTTCTCACAAGCGATGCGTAGCTTGCCACCGCAGGCATCGCCATAAAAAATTATTACATTAAGTGATTACCCTGAGTTTCAGCGCTTATTTGACAGCTTATTATCAGGTGTTGATACAGAATTAGAGTAAGCAAATGGATATAATAACTTTAACCACTTTCTTGACTCCTTTTTTACCTTACTTACTCAAAGCAGGAGAGAAAGCAGCCGAAGAAGCTGGTAAGAAACTTGGTGAAGGGTTTGGCGCTAACGCCTGGGAAAAAGCCAAAGCTTTGTGGAGTAAGCTGCAAGCAAAGGTAGAGACAAAGAAAACGGCGAAAGGGGCAGCAGAAGATTTGGCTACCTCTCCTGATGATCTAGAAGCGAAAGAAACACTCCAGCAGCAACTCAAGAAATTTCTCGATGAAGATAAAAATTTGGCTGATGAGATTGCCCGTTTGATGCAGGAAGATTCCGAGGTAATCTCTAAGGTTGTGAATACCTTTAATCAAACAATATCTGGCAATGACAACGTAGCGCAGAACTTTGCGGGTGATGGTAATAAGGTAATTGCAAAAGTGGAAGGTGGTGCAAGTATCAATTAACCAGAAAACCAGAATAATAGGAAGTTAAAACTGTGCAGAAAAGAAGCCTGAGAAAGTTATGGAAGCGGATAAGACTTTTTCTGTCTAAGTTAGCTGGCTTTTTGAGAGGGAATCGTCGGAGATTAAAGCATCGGCGACATCCACTTAGAGATGAAGTTGCTCAAACTAATTTAGATAGACAAATTCCGTCTCAGGCTGAAAAACCAATTTTAGGTAACAGAGA
The DNA here is from genome assembly GCF_043099735.1 of Nostoc sp. C117. Taxonomy (NCBI): domain Bacteria; kingdom Bacillati; phylum Cyanobacteriota; class Cyanophyceae; order Nostocales; family Nostocaceae; genus Nostoc; species Nostoc sp. C117. The sequence goes on along the minus strand of NZ_CP170991.1, from coordinate 5,156,045 downwards.
AAATAATGAAACTTCTGTAACCAGTTTAAATCCCCATATTAAATCTCAGTTTAAACAAACAATTTCAGGTAACGAAAATGTTGTTCAAAACGTTGAAGGCAACAACAATATTATTGTAGGTCGGGTAGAAGGTAGCCTCACTATTAATTATCGTCGCCCAATTGACAGACCTTTTCAAGCACCGAGTTTACCTGCCAATTTTGTCGATCGCCCCCAAGTTACTATAGAAATTAAAGCTCGTCTACTGGCAAATACATCTAATACTGGTGCTTTGCTCATCAGTGCAATTCACGGTTTAGGTGGCATTGGCAAGACAACTTTAGTTACTGCCCTTGCCCATGATGAAGATATCCAAAAACGTTTCTCTGGTGGTGTGCTTTGGGCAACTTTGGGACAGGAACCAGATATTCTCGCGCTGCTGAGTAGCTGGGTGCAAGCATTGGGAGACTATGAATTCCGTGCCATTAATATAGAAGCAACCTCAGCCCATTTACGAAGTTTACTACATGATAAGGCAGTTTTACTGGTAGTTGATGATGCTTGGGAACCAGATAAAGTTAAATCATTTCTGGTAGCAAGTTCCCAATCCCAGCTATTAATCACTTCGCGGCGGGCTGATGTGGCTGATAGTGTTGGTGCTTATTTGCAACAATTGAATTTGATGACGCCGGCAGAATCTCTGGAATTACTTTCTAAGTCTTTAGAACGAGAAATAGAAGAAGTAGAAAAACAAGAGGCTTTGAGAGTAGCCGAGACTGTGGGATATTTACCCATTGCACTGAATTTGGTAGCAGCGAGAGTTAAATGGGGAATTACATGGGTGAAGTTGGAAGCGGCTTTGAAACAAGAGGTTGCAAACTTAAAAGTCTTATACGGGGCGCGTCAAGAAAACTCTTTAGAAGCAACTTTTAATTTGAGCCTGAAAGCTTTGCGGGACTATGACGAACAAGCTTGGGAAAATTTTATTTGGTTGGGAGTTTTGCCAGAAGATGTAACAATAGCCGCACCAATGGCAGTTACATTATGGGATATGGAATCCCAAGACGAAGCTGATGAGCGTTTAGAGCTACTTTGGAATGATGCCTTACTTCAGTCTGATTCACCTGTATTTGTCGGGGGTGTTGAGTGGAAAGGCTACAAAATACACGATTTATTGCATGATGTAGCTCGCGATCGATTAATTAAATCTGTGCCTATGGGAATGGGGTTTAATTTACTCGATGCTCACAGCCAACTGCTAGAACGGTATCGGGGAAAGACTGAAAAAAACCTTTGGCATACCCTATTTAATGATGGTTACATTCATCAAAATTTAGTTTGGCATTTAGAAAAGGCTGAACGGATAGAAGAAATTCACTCCTTATTGCGGGAGGAGTCGGTAACAGGAAACAATGGCTGGCATGAAGCGCGGGAGAAAGTGGGACAAACAGGGGGTTACATCACAGATATTTCTCGTGCTTGGCAATTAGCAGAAGCGAATTGGACTGAATCAACACTGGATCGAGTGGTAGGTTTACAGTGTCGCTATGCTTTGATTACGGCTTCGCTAAATAGTTTGGCAGCTAATTTACCAGCAGTTTTGCTGGTGGCGTTAGTCAAAAACAATATCTGGACTCCTGAACAAGGACTAGCTTACGCCCTGCAAAAACCAGAACCAAGCCAGAAAGTAGAAGCTGTTGCCGAGTTAGTCAACTATTTGCCACTAAATTTAGAAAAACTAGCACTTTCAGAAGCACTCACCGCCGCTAGGGCAATTCAGGATGAGGAGTATCGCGCTAATGCCCTGAGTGCATTAGCCCTTAAACTACCACCAGAATTGTTGACAGAAGCACTCTTTGCTGCGAAGGCGATTGACTATGAGAAGTCTCGCGCCGATGCCCTGAGTGCATTAGCCCTTAAACTACCACCAGAGTTGTTGCCAGAAGTACTCACCGCCGCTATGGCCATTCAGGAGGAGTATTATCGCGCCAATGTTCTCAGAGCATTAGCCGAGAAACTACCACCAGAATTGTTGACAGAAGCACTCACCTATGCTAAAGCGATTCAGCATGAGCAGTATCGCGCCCAAGTCCTGAGTGCATTAGCCCTTAAACTACCAGAGTTATTACCAGAAGCACTTACCGCCGTTAGGGCTATTCAGGATGAGAGCGATCGCGTCGAAGCCCTTGGAGTATTAGCCCTTCAACTACCAGAGTTGTTACCAGAAGCACTCACCGTCGCTAGGGCTATTCAGAATGAGGACAATCGCGCCTATGCCCTCAGAGCATTAGCCCTTCAACTACCACCAGAGTTGTTATCAGAAGCATTCTTTGCCGCTAAGACGATTCAGTCTGAGGGGTCTCGCGCCCAAACCCTGAGTGCATTAGCCCTTAAACTACCAGAGTTATTACCAGAAGCACTCACCGCCGCTAGGACAATTCAGTCTGAGGAGTCTCGCGCCTATGTGCTAAATGTGTTGTCCGAAAAACTACCAGAGTTGTTGCCAGAAGCACTCACCGCCGCTATAGCGATTCAAGAGGAGTTTTCTCGATCCCAAGCCCTCAGTGCATTAGCCCTTAAACTACCACCAGAGTTGTTGCCAGAAGCACTCACCGCTGCTAGAAGGATTCAGGATGAGTGGTATCACGCCAATGTCCTAAATGTGTTAGCCGAGAAACTACCAGAGTTGTTGCCAGAAGCACTCACCGCCGCTATGGCGATTCCAGATGAGCAGTATCGTGCCGATGCTCTGAGTGCATTAGCTCTGAAACTGCCACCAGAGTTGTTGCCAGAAGCACTCACCGCCGCTGTGGCGATTCAGTCTGAGCAGTATCGCGCCAATGTCCTGAGTGCATTAGCCCAGAATCTACCACCAGAATTGTTACCAGAAGCACTCTTTGCCGCTAGGGCAATTCAGGCGGAGTATTCTCGCGCCGATGCTCTGAGTGCATTAGCTCTGAAACTGCCACCAGAGTTGTTGCCAGAAGCACTCTTTGCTGCCAAGGCCATTCAGTCTGAGCGGTATCGCGCCAATTTTCTGAGTGCATTAACCCAGAATCTACCAGCAGAATTGTTGCCAGAAGCACTCTCCGTCGCTAGGGCTATTCAGGATGAGAGCGATCGCGCCGATACTCTGAGTGCATTAGCCGAGAAACTACCAGAGTTGTTGCCAGAAGCACTCTTTGCTGCGAAGGCCATCCAGTCTGAGCTATATCGAGCGAATTTTCTGAGTACATTAATCCAGAATCTACCACCAGAGTTGTTGCCAGAAGCACTCTCCGTCGCTAGGGCCATTCAGTCTGAGCAGTATCGCGCCGATGCTCTGAGTGCATTAGCCAAGAAACTACCAGAGTTGTTGCCAGAAGCACTCACCGCCGCTATGGCGATTCAGGAGGAGTATTCTCGCGCCGATGCTCTGAGTGGATTAGCCCAGAATCTGCCAGCAGAATTGTTGCCAGAAGCACTCACCGCCGCTAGGGCGATTCAGGATGAGCAATATCGAGCCAAAGCCCTGAGTGCATTAGCCCTTCAACTACCAGAGTTATTACCAGAAGCACTCACTGCTGCTATGGCGATTCACGATGAGCAGTATCGCGCCTATGCCCTGAGTGCGTTAGCCCAGAATCTACCACCAGAGTTGTTGCCAGAAGCACTCTTTGCTGCGAGGGCGATTCAGTATGAGCCATTTCGCGCCCCACTCCTGAGAGCATTAGCCCTTCAACTACCAGAGTTATTACCAGAAGCACTCACCGTCGCTATAGCGATTCACGATGAGAGGTCTCGCGCCGAAGCCCTCAGAGCATTAGCCGAAAAACTACCACCAGAGTTGTTACCAGAAGCACTCACTGCCGCTATCGCGATTCAGTTTGAACAGTATCGCGCCGATGTCCTGAGTGCATTAGCCGAGAATCTACCACCAGAGTTGTTGCCAGAAGCACTCACCGCCGCTAGGGCGATTCAGGAGGAGTATTATCGCGCCTATGCTCTGAATGGATTAGCCGAGAAATTACCAGAGTTGTTGCCAGAAACACTCACCACCGCTATGGCAATTCAGGATGAGCAGTATCGCGCCTATGCTCTGAATGGATTAGCCCAGAATCTACCAGAGTTGTTGCCAGAAACACTCACCGCCGCTAAGGCGATTCAGTCTGAGATGTCTCGCGCCAATTTACTGAGTGAATTAGCCCAGAATCTACCACCAGAGTTGTTACCAGAAGCACTCACCGCTGCTATGGCGATTGAATCTGAGCCTTATCGCGCTGATGTCCTGAGTGCATTAGCCCAGAATCTACCAGCAGAATTGTTGCCAGAAGCACTCACTGCTGCTAGGGCAATTCAGTCTGAGCAGTATCGCGCGAATTTTCTGAGTGCCTTAGCTTCCGGTTTTTCACAAATACCATCTGTGAAACTTTTCCCCCTCTGGCGAGATACCCTTCATCAGCTATCCCTTCGCACTCGCCCTATCTTACTGCCAAATATCAAAGAGTTGTTTCCAGTTATCTTTGCATTAGGTGGTGAAGCAGCAACGGCAGAAGTTGCCCGTGCAATTGTGGATGTGGCGCGATGGTGGCGGTAATTTAATAGGGATTTATAATGCCGTTACCCAGTACCCATTCAAATGAAAATTGCTATAAAGAATAAACAATAAATTTCAGTTGAATATACATCACTACCCAGAAAGAGGAATTTAGCTATGCTTACATCAATGCGATCGCTCATGGTGTTAATGTTTGCACAGTAGTAGCTGATGTATTAACAGAAGGTGTAAACCCAGCCAGTTTACCCAACTTCTGGGGTACAAAGTCCGTTTCTTTGCTACCTTGAACCTCAGATAAATAGCAATCTCGCACCGCCAACAACAAGCCTTTGATGGCATCTTGTGAGCCTGTTTTGACTAAATCATCTGCTCTTTTGAAAAAATGCGATCGCCATTTACCATCGTTATTGCCATACAATTCGATTAAATACCAACCTGCAAGATACTCCGCTAAAGGGTCAAGACAAAAACGAATTCTATCTTTAGCAGAACCAATAGTTTGAATCAGGTGCAGACGCTTTTCCAAATAATCGAGGTCGGTTTCTGGGTCATCAATACCCAAATCTGCTAATGCAACAATAGCATCTGCACGCTTGGCGGTTCCTGGTTGATAGTTTTGCTGCAAACATTCCCAGGCGATGGCTTTGGCAATTTGATGAACGGTGCGGTCATCAAATTGCTCGTCTGTAACATCACGATTCAGTTCATTGATATAACCCAGCATCAAATTCGGGATATTCTCTGGCAATGCCAAAATATTCGATGCAACCTCTTTACTGGCGATTAACTGTTCTGCATAAAGTTTCGCTAGCAGAACAGTGATATTATTTTGACCTACCATCAGAGACAGGCGGTTACAAGCGTCAAAAAATTCTCGATCGGTAAAGCGATCGCGTTTACCTCGCTGCATGAGATAAGCTTCCATAAAGGACGATAGTTTATTCGCCTCAATCCGCAAGGGTTTAATTATCGTCTTATTAACCCGCCCCAGCTTTTCCTCAATTCGAGAAGTAATCACCAACGCATTCACCGGAAACTCTGGCGACTCCGGCTCAATAGCTTCTCGTGTAGTGGCATTCATTTCTGAGAATCGGTCTACAATCACTAGAATGCGTTTCTTTCTTAACAAACGTAATAGTAACTCTTGACAAATCGGTTCTGGCTCATCAATTAAAGCTTGCAACTGTCCTCTGATGGCTTCTAAAAGCGGCGACTTACCTTCAGTAACCCGAAACTCTTCTTCTAATAGCACAGGTAACATCAAATGCTTGCAGAGTCTTTGTTCTTCAGCCTCAGCCATTGCCCAACCAGCTATTTGACACGCTAAACTGGTTTTACCTATACCCCCTTCGCCGCCAATCACTAGACAACTACGTTGTTTGTCGAAAGTTGAGCGCAAATTCTCACTCATCAGTTGAGGAACTGTTGTACCATCCAAAACAACCGGAATGGGAATGTAACAGGCGCGATTACTAACTGTATCCTTTTTGGGAAATTGTTCGCGGGCTGCTTTGATATATTTAGTTACCCAGGCATCTAAAACTCTGGGATGGTAATGAAACCAGCCAACGAATAGCACATATCGCAGAGGTACATTGACACTAACAAATGGTAGGGAAAAGTCTGTGTAGGGTTTGAGGGCGTTGTTAATTTTCAACAACCATAAAGGAGCTACCCGCAAGAGAATTAACCATACAGAAGGCAATAAGATAATGTATGCGGCAATTCCCAACAGCAATTTATGCTGAAATAGTGATTCCAGAAATGTATCAAAGAGACGAGTTTCTTTTTCTGCTTTTAGGGCATTCAGCGGGCGACTTATCAGCTTACTGTCCGTCTCTGTGAATTTATCTTTCGATTCTTGGATAGTTTTCAATACCTGCTCAAAATCTGAGATGATTTTCTGCAATTTCGAGGTAGGTAAAGCATTTGCTTTGTCTTGAAAACCTGCGGCGATTCCTGCCAAACCTTTGATAGCACCTAAACGCACATAAGATTGCTTATCGTTCAACAGAGCAATTAAATTAGGCACAGATGATACTGCTTCAGTACCCATTGCACTCAAAGCGTAAGCAGCATTGTAACGTACTGTGGGATTCTGATCTTTTAAGGCAGCAGTTAGGACTGGCACAGCGACTTTCGCTTCCACACCAATTTTTCGTAGTGCAGAAGGAACATAAATCCGAACATATTCCTCCTTGTCTTGTAATGCTGCCATCAACGAAGGAACTGCTGCTTTAGCTGCTGTACCAATATTTCCTAAAGCTAAGGTGGCGTACAGGCGGACTTGTCCATCCTCATCCTGCAATGCCGTACTTAAGGCAGAAACGGCTGGTGCTGCCTCTGCACCCAAATCTCCTAAAACCCAAGCGGCGTGCCAACGAAGATTAGTATCCTGATTTTTCAAAGCCTCAATCAGAGATGGCACTGCTGGCGAACCGATATTAATTAATGCATCGACTGCAATGCTACTGATACGGGCATCGTTATCTATTAGCTTCTCAATCAGGGGAGCAATTTTGCTGTCAGTAGTGATTTGCGCCCAACTATTGCTTGTGCATAGTAGGAATAGTGTCAGGCATAAGACCACCACCTTGAGCGCAGTCAGTAATACTTGTCTGGTATGCTTTGTCATTGAATCGGATTGAACCACCCGATGAATAACTCCAGTCAGAGAAACTATACCTAGATTGTAATCTAACTGTCAATGTCAGTTGGCGATGTCTACGACAGGCTACGCCTACGCGCTGGTTTGCCCCGCTTTGTTCAAGCTTGGTTAACATGATTTTCTCTCGTTCTGTCAATGCTGTTAGAATCTAGATAAAAATATTAATTCTATAAAGCTAGAAAATATGTACATCCAAATTAAACCAGAACTAGAGCAATTTATTCAGGCACAGCTTACAAGTGGTAGATTTTCTAATGCAGATAATGTCATCAATGAAGCCTTTAAACTGTTACAAGCAAGAGAGCAGCGACTTGAAGAATTAAGGCAAAAAATTTCTGTAGTAACTGAACAAATTTCTAAGGGACAAGTAACTGACGGCGAAGTTGTATTTGCCAGATTACAAGAAAAAATTCGTTTAATTGCTGAGGAGTCCTCTGAATGAGTAATTATTCATTTTCAGATGCAGCAATTCGAGATTTAGAATCTTTATTCCTAGAATAAAACTAACTTAGTACAACACAAAGACGATATAAGTATAATATAATTTAACTACATATAGTTAGTATTTCCAAATGCTTCAATGATGGAATTAGCATGAAAATTCACATATTAAGTGATTTGCATCTTGAATTTAAACCCTTTAATACTCCTGAGATAAATGCGGATCTTGTTGTTTTAGCTGGAGATATTGATTTAAGAGAAAGAGGAATTAAATGGGCAATTCAAAACATTCCCAATAAACCAGTAATATATGTATGGTTCTTCAGCACTTGTTATGCTAAATTGTTAGCCAAAAAGCTTAATAAATAAAAATAATCGTATCAGCTATTGAGAAAAAACTTTGACCTAATTGACTTATAAAGCATATTTGTTGTTAGCTGTAATTACAAGAGAAATATTTTTTTGTGTATTTACAGTCATGAATAGGAAACAAAATATTAAAATCCTAACAGCGCTTCTTGATTTAAAAGATGTGAAAGTTATATCTCATCGGATTCATGAGGGGATAGGAATGATTTTACAAACTGAATCAACAAAATCATACAGTAATTGTCCTCGCTGTGGTACAAAAAGCCATAGATTACATCAAAATCATCGATACGTTGTTAAAGACTTACCTTTTGGAGAAAAGCCAGTATTTTTAGAAATAAATAGGAGACAATTCAAATGTGAAAAATGTGAAAAACCGTTTAGTGAAAAGCTAGATTTTGTAAGTAAGAAAAGAACTTATACAAAACGGCTAGCAGACAAGATAATACAAGATGTTGTAGAAAATGATATCCATAGTGTAGCAAATAAAGGGATAGTGACAACAGAAGAAATAGAAAGAATGTTAAAAGATGCCTCAGAAAAATTATCTGATAACAAACCTGATTTTATAAAAAGGCTTGGAATTGATGAAATAGCTCTAGTTAAAGGCAAGGGTAATTACTGTGCAGTATTAATAGATTTAGATACATCTAAATTAATAACTTTGTTAAGTGGGCGCACACAAGAGGTAGTAAAGAAAACCCTTATAGAGTGGGGAACTGAGGTTTTAGCACGAATTGAGGAAGTGAGTATAGATTTGTGGGTAGGTTACAAAAATGTAGTAACAGAATTAATGCCCAATGCTCAAGTAGTAGCAGATAGATTTCATGTGATGACACAAATCAATAAAGAACTAGATACACAAAGAAAACAAGAGAAGCGGAATCTAGAAGAATTAGTTAAAAAAGCGCAATCATTATCAAAAAAATCTAAGTACGAAAAAGTATTGTCGGGACTAAAAAATAGTAAATACGTTTTATTGAAAAATGAGTCAGACTTAAATGAAGAGCAGATAAACAAACTTTATGAAGTGAAAAATTTATCTCCTATTCTCAAAGAAATGCATGAATTAAAAGAAAAAATTAGAAAGATTTTCAATAAGACAGATAACTGGTATCCGGGAGTTTTTAAACTCGGGATGTGGTTAGCAAAAGCTAAAAAATATTTTCCCAAGAGTAACAATACTATTATCCGTTGGTTTGATGAGATTATTGCTTACTTTGATAATGGGACAACTAGTGGTGTTGTGGAAGGCATTAATAACAAACTTAAGCTAATTAAACGTTCCGGCTATGGATTTAGAAACTTTGATAATTTCCGAGTTAGATGCTTGTTAAATTGGCATTTAACCTATTAGTTAAGCATATTATGTACTGAAGAACCATATGTATTAGGTAATCATGAATACTATGGGAGTGCTTATCCAAGGCTTGTTGAGAAGTTGAAAGATTATTCATTAGGAACTAATGTTAATGTTCTAGAGAATGATTTAGTTACCATTGAGGGTGTAAATTTTTTAGGTTGTACCTTATGGACTGATTTTAAACTCTTTGGTGAACCACGTATGGCAGGTGTAGAAGCTAGTCAAGCCATGAACGATTACAAGAAAATTAGATTAAGTCCTCAATACTCAAAGTTAAGAACTATTGACACGGCCCTAATTTGTAAAAAATCAGTTAATTGGTTAAAAAATACATTATCTGGCTTGTCTGGTAAAAATGTAATTATCAGTCATCATGCTCCTAGTGCAAAGTCTATACCTTTTCAATATCAAGAAGATATTTTAAGTGCTGCTTATGCTTCAAATCTTGATACTTTAGTTGAGGAGTCTGGAGCATTATTATGGATTCATGGCCACATTCACAATCAATTAGATTATCAAATCGGTTTGACTCGCGTTATTTGTAATCCACGTGGTTATCCAGATGAGCCAAATAATTACTTTAATCCAGGATTATCATTGGAGATTTAATAAATAGTTCAGTAGGCAGGAGAAACCCGCTTTCTACCTCAATACAGTTCAGTTAAAATGATGAAATTACTGAACCATTTGCTGGATAACAGAAGCTATATTCAGCATTCAAGGATATGGGTGCAATATAGTTACTGATTATGAATCAGCCTACAACAAAATCTTGGCAAGAAGTTCGTGCTGCTTTCAAACAAATTTGGGGTTATGAAGATTTTCGTCCACCACAGGGAGAAATTGTTAGCAGTTTATTGAGACAAAAAGATGCGCTGATTATTATGCCCACAGGTGGCGGAAAGTCAATTTGTTTTCAACTTCCCGCACTTCTTCAAACAGGATTAACTTTGGTAGTTTCGCCTTTAGTGGCGTTGATGGAAAATCAAGTCCAGGAACTACGACAAAGCCACCAAAAAGCAGCACTTTTGCATAGTGAATTATCTTCATCTCAACGTCGTGCAACTCTGCAATCTTTGGAACGTCAACAGCTAAGATTACTGTATTTATCACCAGAAACTTTATTGAGTCCGCCAGTGTGGGAAAGATTATGTCACCCGGAATTACAAATTAATGGTTTGATTTTAGATGAAGCTCATTGTTTGGTGCAGTGGGGTGATACTTTTCGCCCAGCTTATCGCAGATTAGGGGCGGTACGTCCTGCATTACTAAAGTCAAAACCACCAGGAACAAAAATCAGTATCGCTGCTTTTACTGCTACTGCTGACCCGTTAGCCCAAAAGATTATTCAAACAGTTTTACAATTACACCAACCAGAGATTTTCCGTCTAAATCCCTACCGTCCGAATTTGCATCCCAGCGTTCGCATAGCTTGGACACCACGAGGTAGAAAACAACAATTATTAAAATTTATTCAAAATAGACCGCAACAATCGGGATTAGTTTATGTTCGCACCAGGCGAGATAGCGAAGATTTAGCCCAATGGTTAGCAGACATGGGTTATGCGACAGCTAGCTATCATGCGGGATTGGGTGCAACAGAACGCCGGGTAGTGGAAGCAAGCTGGTTAAGTGGTAAAATACCATTTGTGGTGTGTACCTGTGCGTTTGGCATGGGGATTAATAAATCTGATGTTCGCTGGGTAATACATTTTCATGCGCCACATCTGCTATCTGAATATGTGCAAGAAATAGGCCGCGCTGGAAGAGATGGAAAACCGGCAGAAGCATTGACACTGGTGAGTGAACCTACAGGGTGGTTAGATCCAGAGGATAAGCAAAGACAGCAATTTTTTCAAGAACAAATGCGATCGCAACAACAAATAGCGCAGCAACTTGTGAAAAAATTACCAAAACAGGGAGAAGTGAATGCAGTAACTCGACAATTTCCCGAAGGTGCTACAGCCTTAGCTTTACTTCACAGCAACGGTCAGTTAAACTGGCTTGACCCTTTTCATTACAGAATTGACGAAAAAGCGAAAAATCAGCCAGCAACGCAATTACACGCCGCCAAACAAATGTATCAATATCTGACTACAAAGCAGTGTCGTTGGCAGTTTTTGTTAAATGCCTTTGGTTTTGATAAAGAAGCAGCTAACTGGCGTTGCGGACATTGTGATAATTGCCGTTAAACTGATATTGCGATCGCCCAAGAGTTTCTCGCCAAATATTTAGGTGGTAAATTTGAACTTTTGGCAAATATTCCCGGTCATTCAGGAATAGTTAAATAAAATTAAGTCTCAAAAATAAAAAGGTGGTTAGAGAAAGTCACTAACCATCTTGATATTTATTAGCCCGAGGTCTAACGATGTATTCAAGGACTTTTGACTGAACCCCATTGAAGAATTTCTCTTGATTTTTTTCAACATCAAGTTTTCTAGCAAACTCAACTTCTGAAAGAATCTCTTCGCATTCGTCTATTGTTGCCCCATTTACCGATCCATATAGTATTCCAGTTGGATATTCATGAATACAATACTGAAGCCATCTAATCTGAACACTTAGTAAGTCTTTTTGTACTTCATTATTGCTGGGATCGAGCAAGTAACACTCCTTGAGTAACCCATAGTCGGTTTTAAAGTCAATCTGCTTGTGGAGATGCTTTACTTTGTAAAAATTGTTGGCTGTACGAGCAAGCCACAAAACTGACCAAGGATCGCGCTTTTGATAACCACTAAGAAGAACAGGAAACACAACCTGTTCATAAAGCTCATAGCGAATTCCATATTCATATTCGCATTGTTGATTTTCTAGAAACTCGTGAGTCCACAATTCTTTTTCGGTAAATGAAGTAAATGAAGTAATAAACTGCTGAAGGTGTTGTCTGGCTTGGGTGCGAAAACCAAGTGTTTTACAATGTAAATATTGTTTGTAATACTCAAGCTCCATACATCTTACTTTCCGTAGTTTTGACCACAGTCACACTTACAGTTTTAAGCACTCTGATGCTCAGACTTTTATTTTTGTAAGAGAAAATTAAAATACTCTTGTAATTGCAACAGCCTCGCTCATTATTTAACTCTAATCCAAATCTCTCGCTGTTCGCCCTGAATCGACTCTACAATTCCAAACCTTTCCTCAATTTTGCGTGGCAGAGTGTATATCCCAAAGATATAAACGCAATCTTCTTCCGGTTGATCTGTCAAAACAGAAATTCTGGCTTCGTCATCTTGTAAACGCTTCATGAAAATAGATGCACAAATTTCAACATCTTCAGGAATCTCATATAATTCCTTTGAAAAGGTGAATCTCTTCTCTAAACTATTTGCCATTTGGTCAATAACGTTTTGTTCAGGTAATGGATTCGTAAAGCGATAAAGGTATGTTCGGCAGCACTTTCCATCTTCTAGCTGCTCTAACTGAGGGATATTTATCACCGTTATCATACTTGCATCATACTTCATTTGGTTTCGCTAATAACCTTATATTTGAGATATTGCTTTATCCCGCGTTGAGTACTTGCTCTACAGTTAGCTGTAATTCTGGGAAAATAGTAGAAGCGATCGCACTATTTCCGACAAATCTGGTTTCTTCATAAAAACCGTCAACTAATATCAGTACAGTAACTGCATTTCTTTGTGGATCGACAATCCAATATTCAGCGATTCCCCTTGCAGCATACTCAGAACGTTTGTAGCGATAGTCCCGATCTTCGTTAGCTTTGCCAGGAGAAACAACTTCGACAACTAATGCTGGAGGTGGCATATCGAGAGTGATTGTAGATCGTGTTGCGCCTTCTAAGGCTGTTACAAGTTCATCCGTCAGCACAACTAAGTCAGGAATGCGAGTTGTTGCGCGAGAACCAGCAACAACAATTTCAGCTTTGTTACTCAACCGATTAAACGGGACAAATTTGAGGAAATTGACCAGCAAAAATAGAGATATCTGGACATTTTTTGGACTTTCGGGTGGCATTGCAATTAACTCACCTGCCACCAGTTCATACTGGCTATCGGTGCGATCGTCATACTGCAAATATTCCTCAAGTGTTAAACGTTTCCCAGTGATTGCGGTCATACTGCGTAAAGCAAAGTTGCGTATTGATAGTTTACTTGAATCTGGTATAGTCTCCTTGATTTCTGAAACTAAGGAACCCACAGTTTTTGCTATTTGTTCTCAGCTAAATCTATTTCTGTGTTATTACTTTTCTTCTTTCACAGGTATTCTACTCTCCTTCTCAATTCTTCAGGTGCAGCAACTTCATAGAGCAGAATGAGCATCCGAATGATGTAGCCAATTGGCTTTGCATCCTTTTGACAGTAAACAATGCCGATGTGGTCGATTCCTTGACTGTTGAGAATCAGAAAATCATCATCGTGTGTCACGAGTACGCGGGACTCTGTTCTAGCGAAGTCCAACTGAATCGTATCGCTTACTGCCAATAGATTCGCCTCTTGTGAAGTGGTCACGTCAATACCAGATCGTCTCAGTGCTAAAGCAATATCAGGATCAACATTCTCATCCAGGTGAAACCGAATGCGTTCAGGCATAGTTTCTCATCGCATCAAGCTTTTCCTTCAATAGCGAAGGAGTGTTGAGGCGAGCGGCTTCAACAAAGGCTTCTGCTTGGGCAATGCGCTGGTCAATTTCTTGGCGATTGTCGTAGTAAAATGCGATCGCCGCATGAACCGATGCCAACGACAACTGATATTTACCAGCAATTTCTTCTAAAGACTGTCCCATTCGGAGATACATAATAGCCACATCTGCTATTGTAATTCTCGTTCCTGCAATGCGTGGTTTACCGCTCCGCACTCCTGGAGTAATTTCAATATGCTGATTTAGGGCGACTTCCATAATTGGCTTTTATCCAAGGATCTAATTTTGATTCACTTTTATGATTCTACCAAAACAGCAACTCTCGCTACCAATAGAGCGATCGCATTCAAGTTTTCAATCTAAAGTAAATGAAAGATGGAGCGGCGGTTAGCATTACTAACCGCCCTTGAATTCGCTCTTGTAGTTCTGGCTGTCGTCGTACTAATCGCTTAAATGCTCGTTGAAATGATGATGCCAGAACTACAGTTATCACTTGCGTAACTCATCCATGATTTGAGTAAGAGTTGCACGGAACACTTTACCCGTCTGATATTCTACTTGTGCTTGAGCGATATTAGCAGCAATTTCAGAACGCCGCCGTTCTGCCAACCGATGAATTATCAGATCAATTAATGTTTCTTGTTCATCTACCGATAAGTTTTCGATACTTTCTAGAACTCGATCTAACCTGGAAGTTGAGGTCATTATTTATTGTTACCTTGCTAGCAGTACATAACTATTACATAAGTCCTAAAATTGTTGCAAAAACCTCAAATCGCTAGCATACAAACGACGAATATCATCGATTTGATGTAATACCATCGCAAAGCGTTCTACGCCGAAACCGGCAGCAAACCCAGTATAAATTTCTGGGTCATAACCCACAGATTTAAGTACATTTGGATCGACCATACCGCAGCCCATCACCTCCAGCCAGCGACCATTCCACTGCAAATCAACTTCCGCAGAAGGTTCAGTAAAGGGGAAATAACTGGCGCGGAAACGAATAGGTAAATCGCCAAATATTGCTTGTAAAAATACTTTAATTGTCCCTTTGAGGTCTGTAAAAGTTAATCCTTCATCGATCGCTAAAAGTTCGATTTGATGGAAAACAGCTGAGTGAGTGGCATCTACATTATCTCGCCGATAAACTCGCCCTGGAGCCACAACCCGAATCGGTGGTTCTTCTCTTTCCATGTAGCGAATTTGCACTGACGAAGTATGAGTGCGGAGGAGATTACCATCTGGCAGATAAAAGGTATCCTGCATATCACGCGCAGGGTGGTCAGGCGGGGTATTAAGAGCCTCGAAATTATAGTAATCTGTTTCCATTTCTGGTCCTTGAGCCACGGTATAGCCCATACCAACAAAGATATCCAGCGCCCGGTCGATAATGCCGTTGAGGGGATGAATGCGACCTTGGGGACTGTAAATTCCCGGCATCGTCACATCGAGAGTTTCCGCCTCTAGCTGTAGCTGAATTTGCGCGGCTTCGAGGGCAGCACGTTGCTGGTCTAGACTAGTTTGCAGGGATTCTTTGACTGTATTGGCGATCGCTCCAATTTTTGGTCGTTCCTCTGCACTCATTTGCCCCATACTTCGCAACAGTGCCCCTAGCTGCCCTTTTTTCCCCAGATAATTAACTCTGAGTTCTTCGAGACGTTCTAGGGTATTAGCGGCAGCGATCGCTTTTTCTCCTTCTTGCCGCAATGCTAAAAGTTGAGCTTCTAAATTGCTAGTCATTAGTTATTAGTCATTAATCTATAGTCATTAGTCTATAGTCCAAAGCTATGGACTAGTTACAAAATAATTCTACTTAAGATGTCATTCATTAACCAAAGGCAAAAATCAGAATTAGCATTCTTCTCCCAGTTTAGATGCCATTGGGCAAGTGAGTATATTTTTTCCCTGGCCGATCATTGTGACGAATGTCATTGACAAATGACAAATTACACATGACTAATGACTAATGACCAAATAATATCCAATGCCCAATGCCCAATTCCCAATGCCTATGAAATTACTAATTAGCAATGATGACGGCATTTCTGCCTTAGGTATTCGTACCCTAGCCAACTACTTAGCAGAAGCAGGACATGATGTTAGTGTAGTTTGCCCAGACCGAGAGCGATCGGCAACTGGACACGGATTAACTTTGCACCAACCAATTCGCGCCGAAATTGTTGAGTCGGTTTTTCATCCGGCTATCAAAGCTTGGGCTTGCGATGGTACGCCTTCAGATTGCGTCAAATTGGCGCTGTGGGCTTTACTAGAAACTCCCCCTGATTTGGTTCTCTCTGGTATTAATCAAGGTGCCAATTTAGGAACTGAAATTTTGTATTCTGGCACTGTTTCTGCGGCAATGGAAGGTCTAATTGAAGGCATTCCCAGCGTAGCGCTGAGTCTAATGAGTCACACATCTAAAGACTTTCAAGCTGCTGCTAAGTTTGCCACAGTTCTCGTAGACCAGTTAGCCCAAAAACCGCTGCCAGATTTAATGTTGCTCAACGTCAATATTCCTGCGGTCAAATGGGAAGAAATTGCCGGAGTTACTCTCACTCGTCAAGGCCTACGGCATTACATTGATGTGTTTGATAAACGAGTAGATCCTCGTGGAAAAACGTACTACTGGTTAACAGGAGAAGTAATTGAAGATGTAGAACTCCCAACCGGATTAAATCTACCGCAAAATGTACCTACAGATGTGGAAGTTGTACGTAAAAACTACATCAGTATTACTCCCTTACAATACAATCTTACTTATGCAACTGGATTAGATAAATTATCGGATTGGGAATTTAATTTTCCCTAAATCATTGATTTATCAGGAAAAAATTGTGGCTAATCAAATGCATCACATGAAAATGTAGGCTATAACGTAGGGGCACCTTTGAGATAACGGATACACATACACCCAAAAACTTGATAATTCTCGTTTAGAGTGAGTCATCCAAATTTACACAATCAGCCAGAAACAAGGTATGCTGTTTTACCAAGAAATCTTCCCTCTAATCCTCCCCTACCAAAATCGGTGAGACAGCATAAACTTAAACAAAACAAGTAACAATTGTTCCATTTATCGCCCGCTCAGTCCAGCAAGCAACACCCATGTCTAGGATAGAGAACCAATTTACCGTGCAATTTTGGGGGGTTCGCGGCAGCATCCCCAGTCCAGGACCACACACCGTTCGTTACGGCGGTAATACCCCTTGCGTTGAGATGCAAGTGGGCGGTAAACGCTTAATTTTCGATGGTGGCACAGGACTACATGTTTTGGGGCAATCTTTATTGCGCCAAATGCCCTTAGAAGCTCATATATTTTTTACCCACTCGCACTGGGACCACATGCAGGGTTTTCCCTTCTTTCTTCCAGGATTTGTGAAGGGGAATGACTTTCATATTTACGGCGCGATCGCTCCTGATGGTTCTACCATAGAACAGCGCCTCAATGACCAGATGCTCCACCCGAACTTTCCCGTACCCTTGCAGATTATGCAAGCTAATTTAACTTTTCACGATATTCGACCGGGGCAACCAATAGATATCGATGAGGTTACCGTAGAAACAGCACCTTTAAATCATCCAGGTGAGTCCGTTGGCTACCGCGTCAACTGGCGTGATGGTGCTGCTGTGTACATTACTGATACTGAACATTTTCCCGACCGACTTGATGACAATGTGCTTTGGCTAGCTCGTAATGCCGACATCCTAATTTACGATTCCACCTACACTGACGAGGAATATCACTCGCCAACATCCCCGAAAATTGGCTGGGGACATTCAACCTGGCAAGAAGCGATAAAAGTCGCGCAAGCTGCTAATGTCAAAACTTTGGTGATTTACCATCATGACCCAGGGCACAATGACGACTTTTTAGATCGTGTAGGGAAACAAGCAGCTACGAAATTCCCCGGTGCTATCATGGCACGGGAGGGAATCGTTCTCCAAGTTTCTACCTCACTTTCCTTATCAGAATCTATTCCTGTTAGCAAGTTTTCTGTCTAAAGGTTGCGATCGAAGCAATTATAGATTTTAGATTAGATTGGTGATCAGAAGCTTTCAGCGCGAGAGCTTACCTGTTGGCTATATGGTAAAACAGCGCTGCCCAGGTTGTCGCAGTGCCAACTACAGAAGAAAGGCGACAACATGAGGACACACTGGTTATTGGTCATTGGTCATTGGTTATTTACAAATGACAAAGGACAAATGACAAGTTAGTACTAGAAAAACTGTCCTCCTCAAAGCGGTTTACCATAAGGTAGCTTCCTGCTGATAGCTAAAATAAACCTAAAATCTCAGAATCCACGTGCTAAATTTGTCTCAAAATGGGTGTTCTGTGTGGGTTGCTTCTTCCACAGAAGGGCTGCTAACGCCGACTGCTGTTGCACTTGGCAAATTTGACGGTGTACATCTTGGTCATCAAAGGGTAATTGGACCAGTATTGCAGCCTGGTGGTCAGTTGTCAGTTGTCAGTAGTACACAGTCCAATGAAAATCAACAACTGACAAATCAGCAATACATTTACTCGACAGTTGTCACCTTTGACCCCCATCCACAGGAGTTTTTTACTGGACAACCCCGGACTTTATTAACGCCACTGGATGAAAAAGTCCAACAATTGCGATCGCTTGGGGTAGAACAACTGGTATTACTACCATTTGACAAAGAATTATCTGCTTTAAGCCCCGAAGAATTTGTAGAAAAAATTCTCGTGCAACAACTGCAATGCCAGCGAATTAGTATCGGCGAAGATTTTTGTTTTGGGAAAAAACGCAGTGGCACTGCTAAAGATTTGCAATTACTCGCCGCCAACTTCAATATTCCCGTTACCATTGTTCCCTTACAAACTTATACAGGCGACTCATCTACCCACAGCAGTTGCACCAGTACTACAACTCAGGATGGCCGCATTAGCACTTCATTGATTCGCCAAAGCCTTGAACACGGTGACATCGAAAACGCCAATCTACTACTAGGACGCCCCTACACTCTTCTTGGTGTAGTCGTTCAAGGTCAGCAACTCGGTAGAACCATTGGTTTTCCCACCGCCAACCTCCAAATACCAAAAGAAAAGTTTTTGCCCCGCCAAGGAGTTTATGCTGTCCGAGTTTTTATTCTCAGTGAAACACCAGATACCAATCCTATTCAGAACTTGGGCGTCATGAATATTGGTAACCGTCCAACTGTAAATGGTGTCTCTTCATCTGTGGAAGTACATTTGTTCGATTGGTCTGGTGATTTGTATGGTAAAAAACTGACTGTGGAACTAGTCAAATTTTTGCGCCCCGAACAAAAATTTCCTTCTCTAGAAGCCTTGAAAACACAAATTCAACTTGACTGCATAGCGGCTAAACGAGTGCTGAGTGCTGAGTGTTGAGTGTTGAGTGTTGAGTGCTGAGTGGGAACAATAGATAGGGCATTGGGTATGGGTTATTCATTTATCTCTCCCAACAGTGCCCAATGCTCAATTCCCAATTCCTAACTCCCCACCCTGCATGAGAGAAAAAATTGACGCTTTAACACAAAATCTGAGTCTTACCATCGTTGGCAAAACTGAGACAATACGCTTAGTGCTAGTAGCTCTACTAGGTGGTGGTCATGCCCTGTTAGAAGATGTCCCTGGTGTAGGCAAAACCCTGCTTGCTAAATCCTTAGCTCGTTCAGTGGATGGCAAGTTTCAACGTCTGCAATGCACCCCCGATTTACTGCCAACTGACATCACTGGGACTAACATCTGGAACCCAAAAAGCGGCGAATTTAGTTTTCTTTCTGGGCCAGTCTTTGCCAATGTGCTACTAGCTGACGAAATCAACCGTGCTACACCTCGCACTCAGTCAGCTTTGCTGGAAGTTATGGAAGAACATCAGGTAACAGTCGATGGTGTTTCTCGTCCAGTTCCCCAGCCGTTTTTTGTGATTGCCACTCAAAACCCTATTGAGTATCAAGGTACTTTTCCCTTGCCGGAAGCGCAAATGGATCGGTTCATGTTGTCATTGAGCTTGGGCTATCCTTCTGAGACGGAAGAACTCCAGATGCTACAAAATCTGCAAAATGGTGTAAAAGTTGCTGACTTACAGCCTTGCATTACTTTGGCAGAAGTACAAGAATTACGTTACCTCTGTTCTCAAGTCAAAGTGGCAACCTCCCTGCAACAGTACATCCTCGAATTGGTGCGGGCAACACGCCAAGATGAAGAAATCGCCCTTGGCGTCAGTCCCCGTGGCACAGTAGCATTACAACGAGCTGCCCAAGCCTTAGCTTTTTTATTAGGGCGTGATTATGCCATTCCGGATGATGTCAAATCTCTTGTTCCTCATGTTATGTGCCATCGCCTGATTCCCAGAGGAGGACGCAACGTGAGAACTGTGGTTGAGCGATTATTACGATCGCTTCCCATTCCTTAATGCAAGAGTTCATATGAACTTTAGATTCCCGATCCTGGTTCAATTTGTGCGTGAAATTCGAGAAATTTTAGCTAATTTTTCTAGTGAGTAAGGTTAAAAACCCAATCTCAACTTTGGTTTATAGAACCGATTTCGCTAAGCGATCGCCAAATTTTTTGGTCTACTAAAAACTAGCGGAAAATTTCCCAAATGTGAAATCATGAAGATTGTTTGTTACTCAGTGACGGGATAAAATGACTTCCACAATCAAGGATGCGTTAGGATGGCGCAAGAAATTTGGGGTACTTGCGCCAAGCACAAACACGATTGTCGAACCAGATTTTCACGCAATGGCTGTACCAGGTGTTACCTCTCATATGTCCCGAATTCATATTCGTAACCAGGACTTGAGTAGTGACGAAAAGATGGTGCGTCTTTTGAAGGAAATGGGCGATGAAATTCTCTTCGCCATCGATCGCGTGATGACCGCAGGTGTAGACTATCTAATTATGGCAATGAGTGCCGAAACTATTTGGGAAGGGTTTGAAGGCAATAGAACCTTCGTGAAACGGATCGAGGACTATGCTGGTATCGAGGTGGCTTCGTGTGCCTCGGCATGTAAAGCAGCTCTCGAAGCTTTCAAAATCAACAAGATTGCAGTCATCACCCCTTATCAGCCTGTGGCCGACGAAAGAATATCCCGTTTTTTCAATGACATCGGAGTGGAGGTTGTCCGCCTGAAGGGGCTTCGTTGCCCCACTGCAATCTCCATCGCCGAGGTTTCTGAAGATGCTCTTCGCAAATATCTTCAGAAACTCGATGGTGATGATATAGAATGTATCGTGCAGATGGGTACTAATTTGAGCGCGATCCGCCTAGCTGACGAAGCAGAGCGATGGCTGGGAAAGCCGATAATTGCCATTAATGCAGCAACCTGGTGGTATGCCTTACGCTATAACGACATCCAAGATCGAGTTTATGGGTGTGGCAGACTCTTAAGAGAATTTTGAAATCGCTATGCATTAGTTACATCTTTCTTAATATTTGTCTTAACCACTATGTTGTAAGTATTTAAAATCTGCATTAGCTACAACTTTAAAATATGTCAGAGACCAAAGAATCTTCATCCGAAAAAAGCTCTGCCGTGAAAAATATCTTAATTCTAGGTGCAACCGGCTATATTGGCGGGGCACTGTGCCGTAAGCTTTCTCAGACACAAGATTGTGCCGTATTCGCACTTGTGCGTCGAAGTAGTGATATTGAGGGTATAAAGCCTTTCTGCAAGAAAATAATCCGCTCTCAAAAGATAGAAATTTCCAGCAATGATGTTGCAGAAGCAATTCGCAAGCATGATATTACAACGGTAATTAATCTAGCGTGGCACATACCTCCAGAGCCAACTAAAGAAGCTCAATTTGCGAAAGACCGCATAGCATTAGAAGCAGCTTTACACGGTGCTAGAGCAGTTTCACCAGATATTCATGTAATTACAACTAGTGGTAATTTCTCTTTGATTACCGCCAATGGAGGAAGAATAACAGAAACACCTCCACCAAAAGGTTATACACGTCCCGAATATTTAGTATGTATTGACTTACTAGTAGGTGTAAATGTGTTGAAAGATGCGCTAGTAGAAGAATATATCAGCAATGGAGGTAACGCTTCCATTGTCTATCCTTCATCAGTGTATGGTTCAGCACCAACTCGTGGCAGTTTCTGGGATTTTGCAATTCAGCAGTTCATTACAGGGAAACCACACCAAGGCTATCAGCCATTTCCACCAGATTTTATGACGGCGTGGATTCATGTTGAAGATTTAGCAGACTGCTATATTGCTGCAGCCCGAAAAGGCTCCAAAGGAGGACATTACCTTGCTGCGCCGGAAAATTTAAGTATTAGCCAAATGTCAACTTTGTTTGCGGAAGCTGCTCGGGTAGAATTCGTTGCACCAGTCTTTGAAAACAAAGATAAAGTTATATTTGATGACTCTCATACTAGAGAGGTACTCCAACTTGAATGGAAATATAAAGTCGCTGATGAAGTGAAAGTTTGGGTAGAGAGAATAAAAGAGTTAGGAACTTATTTTTTAGAGTAAAATCCTCAGAATTCAGCACCCATAGGAGATATTGGGCGTGTTAGGATCTCCTACAAAATGAAGTGAATAACAGATGAAAGCGATCGAAGTTACAACCATCAACGATTATAAAAATTTAGACGCACTTCAGCTTAGGAAATTTTTCCTTGCATAGTCAGTGGGGCGCTGAATAGAGATTTATACTACTCTTGTGCATGTCACAGATGGATGAGCAGCTTGGCAAAACTACTTAGGCATAATCTGAAACACTTCTAATACCGCATAAGTCCTATGATTAACACAAGCGCCATTTCTAATTATCTGGGAATGTGAGGAATGTCAATTTTTGTTAAAGGCAAATCCCGTGATGGGAGAAAGCGCCAGCCTGAGAGAGATGCCTACGACCGGCTACGCCAACGCCAAACGCTACACCAAAGCGCCGAACGTGAATTCAAACGCCAATTTTTCGGTTTACTTTTGGTAATTGTCACCTGGAGTCTGGCTATGGGGTGGCTTCTAGCCTTAGTAACTAACGCCCAAGGTGCTACTCCCGCCGCTGAAATTGGCACAGTTGATGTAGTTCCGGCACAGTACAAATTGGGGCAAGAACTGTATTTAGAAAACTGCTCTACCTGTCACATAGCCTTACCACCAGCTGTTTTACCCACCCAAACTTGGAAAAATCTTCTAGAAGACTCCCAGCACTATGGGGCACAACTCAAGCCTTTAGTCGATCCGCCCCGTATCTTAGTGTGGAAATATCTTTTGACTTTCTCCCGTGTCCAGCTAGACGACGAAGAAACACCTTATCGCGTCAACAACTCGCGTTATTTCAAAGCTTTGCATCCAGGAGTTAAGCTACCACGTCCCGTTCAAATTGGTAGCTGTATCAGCTGTCATCCCAGTGCTAATGACTACAACTTCCGCCGTCTTAGCCAAGAATAGGCAGAGGGGCGGAGGGGCAGAGGAGCGGAGGGGCAGAGGAGATAATACTAACTCCTAACTCAGCACTCAGAACTCAGCACGGGCTAAACGCCCCGCTATCCATGTACAGCACTCAGCACTCGGAACTGCTTTGCCCAATGCCCATCTGAGTCCAAAATGATACTATGAAGAAAGAGTAAATATAAGATAAGAGTTAAAACCAATCATTTAAGAAACTGATTGACTAGTTTTTCTCCTGTTTTGGAGTGAATTCTCATTTCATACCCATTCAAAACTAAGAATGTTGAGTGGGTTAAATGTTTATAATCAATACCAAACCTTTAATCCCCATCCCCCTTGATTCAGTTCGATAACCTGCCATGCTAAAATTATTGTTGGGCGATCCCAACGCTCGTAAGCTGAAAAAATACGAACCTTCTAAACTAGAAATTAACCTTTTAGAGGAAGAAATTAAAGCTCTTTCCGATGACGAGTTAAAAGGTAAAACCGCAGAATTTAAACAACGAATCGCCAAAGGCGAAACTCTGGATGATATCTTACCAGAAGCTTACGCTGTTGTCCGGGAAGCAGGACGGCGAGTGTTAGGATTACGGCACTTTGATGTCCAATTGCTTGGCGGTATCATTTTGCATGTAGGGCAAATTGCCGAAATGAAAACGGGTGAGGGGAAAACATTAGTAGCCACCTTGCCAAGTTATTTGAATGCACTTAGTGGTAAAGGTGTACACGTTGTCACTGTGAACGATTACCTGGCTCGTCGGGATGCCGAATGGATGGGACAGGTGCATCGATTTTTAGGGCTGAGTGTGGGGCTAATCCAGTCAAGCATGACTCCCACTGAACGCCAGAAAAATTATGAGTGCGATATCACCTATGTTACCAACAGTGAGGTAGGTTTCGACTACCTGCGGGACAATATGGCCACAGATATGAAAGATGTGGTGCAAAGGCCGTTCAATTACTGCGTAATTGACGAGGTAGACTCGATTTTAGTTGATGAAGCGCGGACACCGCTGATTATTTCTGGGCAGGTGGAAAGACCGACAGAAAAATATCTGCAAGCCTCGGAAATAGCATCAACTCTTAAAAAAGACGAGCATTACGATGTAGATGAAAAAGCTCGTAACGTGCTATTGACAGATGAAGGCTTTGCAGAAGCCGAAAATCTTTTGGGAGTCACAGATTTATTTGACCCGGAAGATCCTTGGGCGCACTTTGTTTTCAATGCAATTAAAGCTAAAGAACTTTTCCTGAAAGACGTAAATTACATCGTCCGGAATGGGGAAGTGGTGATTGTAGATGAATTTACTGGTCGGGTGCTACCCGGACGGCGTTGGAGTGATGGACTACACCAGGCAATTGAAGCCAAAGAACACGTAGAAATTCAGCCAGAAACTCAAACTCTTGCGACAATTACTTATCAAAACCTGTTCTTGCTGTATCCAAAACTTGGGGGAATGACGGGAACGGCAAAAACAGAAGAACCGGAATTTGAAAAAATTTACAAATTAGAAGTCACGGTAATTCCCACTAACCAAGTCAGAAGACGTGAAGACTTGTCTGATATGGTCTTTAAGACAGAAGCAGGTAAGTGGGGTGCGATCGCTAAAGAATGTGCCGAAATGCACCAACTAGGCAGACCTGTATTAGTGGGAACCACTAGTGTAGAAAAATCTGAATATCTCAGCCGACTGTTGAAGGAGCTAGAAATTCCCCATGAATTGCTAAATGCCCGACCCGAAAACGTGGAACGGGAGGCGGAAATCGTCGCTCAGGCAGGGCGGAAAGGGGCTGTGACTATCGCTACTAACATGGCAGGAAGAGGTACAGATATCATTCTCGGTGGTAACTCCGAATACATGGCGCGTCTAAAACTGCGGGAATACTTTATGCCCCGCATCGTGATGCCAGAAGATGAAGATGCCTTTGGCGTTCAAAGACCTGCCGGATTACCTACAGGACATGGTGGTGGCCAAGGTTTTGTCCCTGGTAAAAAAGTCAAAACTTGGCGGGCTTCACCGGAAATTTTCCCCACTCAGTTGACAAAAGAAACAGAACAGCTACTCAAAAATGCAGTAGAAATTGCGGTGCGCGAGTATGGCGAGCGCAGTTTACCGGAACTAGAAGCTGAAGAAAAGGTAGCTGTAGCCGCCGAAAAAGCTCCCATCGAGGACCCTGTAATTCAAAAGTTGCGGGAAGCATATAAGCGTGTTAAGCAGGAATACGAACAATTCACCGACCGAGAGCATAATGAGGTAGTGGAAATCGGTGGTTTGCACGTGATTGGTACAGAACGCCACGAATCTCGGCGGATTGACAACCAGTTGCGGGGACGTGCCGGTAGACAAGGCGACCCTGGAACCACAAGATTTTTCCTCAGTTTAGAAGATAACTTACTGCGGATTTTTGGTGGCGATCGCGTTGCTGGGTTAATGGAGGCCTTCAACGTCGAAGAAGATATGCCTATCGAATCTGGGATGCTTACCCGCAGTTTGGAAGGCGCACAGAAAAAAGTCGAAACCTACTACTATGACATTCGGAAGCAGGTGTTTGAGTATGACGAAGTGATGAATAATCAACGTCGTGCTATTTACGCCGAACGTCGTCGCGTATTAGAAGGTCAAGACTTGAAAGAACAAGTGATTAAATACGCCGAAAAAACGATGGATGACATCGTTGACTACTACATCAATATAGATCTCCCTTCCGAAGAATGGGAGTTAGAAAAGTTGGTTGAGAAAGTCAAAGAATTTGTCTATCTCCTAGCTGATATGCAGGCTAGTCACTTAGAAGATATGTCTGTAACTGAGATTAAAGCCTTTCTCCACGAACAAGTGCGAATTGCTTACGATCTCAAAGAAGCCCAGATTGACCAAGTGCAACCCGGACTGATGCGCCAAGCTGAACGCTTCTTCATTTTGCAACGCATTGATACTTTATGGCGAGAACACCTGCAACAAATGGATGCCTTGCGGGAATCGGTGGGATTACGTGGTTACGGTCAAAAAGATCCACTCATTGAGTACAAGAGCGAGGGCTATGAACTGTTCTTAGATATGATGGTGAATATTCGCCGAGATGTAGTGTACTCGTTATTTATGTTCCAGCCCCAGCCTCAGCCAATGGTACAGGCTTCGTCGGAGATGGTGTAATCATGAGTGCTGAGTGCTGAGTACTCACCAGAGACTAGGGAAAAGATTTCATACAGGAAAGACGCAGAAGCGCTAATAGTGGCTTTGCGTCTTTGTTGTATGCTAGTAGTGCATTTATTAGAGTTTGACTACTTCTTTGTAAAATTAGACCGAACCGCCAGCGGCTTGAAACCGAGCGCGGGCACGTTTGAAGGCTTGGTTTGCTTGGATTTGTGCTTGGCGATCGTCTGCTGTAACTTGATTTAGACGTGCTTCTGCTTGGTTGTAAGCAGCACGGGCTTCTTCAAGGTTAATTTTGTCGCCACGTTCAGCGCCGTTTACCAGAATTGTCACTTCATTTTCTTCAATTTCGGCAAAGCCACCCAAAAGAGCGATCGCTTGCCAATTCTGATTTTTAGCTGCACGAACTCTCATCACACCTGTATCCAGAGCGGTCAGCAGTGGTGCGTGTCCAGTTAAAATCCCTAACTGACCAGTAGTGCTAGGCAAAACTACTTCTTCAGCTGGGGCATCCCAGACTGTTTTATCTGGGGAAATTACACGAACGGTTAATGTCATTTGTCTTTTGTCCTTTGTCCGTTGTCTTTTGTCCTTTGTCTTTCGCAATTGCCATCAGTCATTAGCAGTTGAACTAATGACTAATGACTAATGACCAATACTTTGACTACGCTCAGTACGAGTGACTAATGACTAATGACTAACCCTTGATTTTTTCAGCTTTGGCGATCGCTTCGTTAATATCGCCAACCAAGTAGAAAGCCTGTTCTGGCAGGTCATCCAACTCACCAGACAGAATCTTTTGGAACCCTTTGATGGTGTCTTCCAACTTGACGTATTTACCAGGAGAACCAGTGAATACTTCTGCTACGAAGAACGGCTGGGACAAGAAACGCTCAACTTTCCGAGCGCGTGCCACGATCAGACGGTCTTCTTCAGACAATTCATCTAGACCGAGAATGGCAATAATGTCTTGGAGTTCTTTATAGCGTTGCAGAGTTGATTGTACAGCCCGAGCAGTATTGTAGTGTTCATCACCGACAATATTGGGCTGTAGCATGGTGGAAGTGGAACCAAGGGGGTCAACTGCGGGGTAAATTCCCTTAGCTGCCAAACCACGAGACAGTACTGTGGTTCCGTCCAAGTGAGCGAAGGTGGTAGCAGGTGCGGGGTCGGTGAGGTCATCCGCTGGTACGTACACTGCTTGAATGGAGGTAATAGAACCTTCGGTTGTAGAGGTAATCCGCTCTTGCAGTTCACCCACGTCAGTACCCAATGTGGGCTGATATCCTACCGCTGAAGGCATCCGACCCAGAAGGGCTGACACTTCTGAACCTGCTTGCACAAAGCGGAAGATGTTGTCAATAAACAGCAGTACGTCTTGTTTGTTGACATCGCGGAAGTATTCTGCCACCGTCAACCCGGAAAGACCAACCCGCATTCTTGCTCCGGGTGGCTCATTCATTTGACCGTAAACTAGAGCAATCTTCGACTCGTTAAGATTGTCTTTGTTGATTACTCCAGATTCAATCATTTCGTTGTAGAGGTCATTGCCTTCACGGGTGCGTTCGCCCACACCTGCAAAAACAGATACTCCACCGTGCTGAGTCGCGATGTTGTTAATCAACTCCATCATGATCACGGTTTTACCAACACCAGCACCGCCGAACAGACCAATCTTACCGCCGCGTCGATAGGGTGTCAGGAGGTCAACAACTTTAATCCCAGTTTCAAACACCGAAGGTTTGGTTTCCAGGTCAGTGAATTTGGGAGCAGAGCGGTGGATAGGTAAAGTTGCCTCAGCATTTACAGGACCTTTATTGTCCACGGGTTCGCCAAGGACGTTGAAAATGCGACCCAAGGTGGCTTTACCAACTGGCACGCTGATGGGAGCGCCTGTATCGACGACCTCCAGACCACGCACTAAGCCATCGGTGGAGCTCATGGCAACAGTCCGCACTTGGTTGTCGCCCAGCAGTTGCTGTACTTCAACAGTGAGGTTGATTTCCTGTCCAGCTTCGTTAGTGCCTTTGATGGTTAAAGCGTTGTAGATTTGGGGCAATTTCCCGCCGGGAAATTTAACGTCTACAACTGGACCAATGATTTGGGTAATGTAGCCTATGTTTGTTTTTTCTGCGGTTGTGACCATGCTGCGCCTAATGATTGAAGCTATATTTCAGATAAGGTCGTTGAAGACATAAGATTAAGCAATGTCATCTTTCAGGTTAGCACTGAACGCCCCCACCTTCGCCTTAAATTGATTCTTAAGACTCGTAGCTTGGGATTGCGATTAGGCTAAGTTTTTGTTGGATCTGGGGTGAATGTTATGATAATGTGCTTTCAAACTAAAAAATGGTGTATCTGCGTAGGCGCAGCCCTTGGTAGATATCGCCAACACAGAATTTACAGAAAAAATCTGCCCTCTCTAGCGATCGCAGAAAGAGCAGCGCCATGCCATTTCATTCAAATAATTAATCCAAATGCTCTGCATACTATTTCGGAATTAAACAAATCATTAAATTACTAAAATTACTAATATATAGTTTCATGGTATACATTTTTACATTTATGAAAGCAGATTCAGCAAAATTTCCCCTATTAAATAGGCATTTTAGTCAACAGTAAAGAGTGACATTAATTTCTTTTCTTACCTTTGGATAGATTGATTGCATGAAACTTATGTAGAAACTACATTTTCAAATCTTCTAAATATCCTTAATATAAAAGTAGAAACAGCCAAGCGGCTCTGACTTTATCCTCACAATTTCCCCGAACAATAGCTTATGAATTTCTAATATCAGAAAAATAAAGGGATGGTTATATAACCACCCCTAAAATTTTAGTATCAGGTATTGGAAAATTGGCGTTGCATAATTGCGGGAGGATTTGAGAATTTGGATCAATACATAATCACTGTGTCTCCATGTCAGATCCAATCATCCCATTATGTAGTAACGCCGGGAATTTTATCCGAATGCTAGATCTGGTTCTTCACAGAAGTTAAATAAGGCTGAATCACTTTCTGATTCATCTTCATATACAGCAGAGATATACCATTCACAGGGCGAATCATTCGTATATTCCGCCCAAGCAATTGTTACTGTTTCACCCACAGGAATCCCCTCTTCAGAAAGGGTAAATTGAGACCATTCTTCATCATCAAGAGATACCCACAACTCTGTAATTGCTAGATCGGTATTATTGGTAACGGTAAACGTGAATTGATCTGACATAATATTCGGCCTTTTTTAAGTAGATTGCACCCTGAGATTATCCAATTATTAATTGTGGGGTTGGCGCTTCGTCTACGCACTCTAAAACGCAGATAAGATGCTTACCCTACAAGATTAGATCGTTTATTTGTTGGAAGTCCCTAATACTTCCTTTTCCAATTTGGGATTAGAAGATGGTGACTGTTCTAGGTTATTCAAACTTTAGCTTGCCGTCAATATTGGCAACATGTTCATCAAGATTGATGTATGTTCCGAGATATGTTTCTCCGTCGGCTCTTTCGCACTCAGCACGGAGTCTGCTTTTACCAGCTAAGCCAACATTGTTGCAGGTCAAAGCAAACTTATCTCCATCCCAACTCAAAGTTCCATCAAGATTGGCGATATATGGATTTAAGTCGATAGAAGTTGTAGAAAGAGTATATCCATCGGCTTTTTCACAATCAGCCGTTAGGGTTGAACCCTCAACAGTAATGTTCTCACAGGTTTGAGAAAATTGACCAGTTGCCCAAGCGTTAGCGATCGCTAAATTAAAGCTCAGGAAGATGGCACACAAAAAAGTTACACAAATTTTCAGCATATTTCTCTGTTTTTAAATGGATTAAACCAACCAAGAGAAAATTTTATACTGTTGTATTTTTCTACACTTAAAGATAATAGTTTTTAACTATAAAATTCCTATTTAATTTTTGAACAAAATTAAGTACGGTAGGGTGCTGTATGATGAAATTTCTAACTTAGCAACCGTAATGTTCTTGTGCTTTAATACACACTATACATATTTTTCAAAAATCAAACAGTAGTCCTATACCTGAGTATTGGTATTAGTCATATTGAAGTAGCGGTACGTAAAACACTATAATCTATTTCGGATAAGACCAAAACACTTGTAGAGACCACGATTTATCGTGTCTCGAAAACCCAAAATGATTTTAGCTCTAGTTGTTCAGCATATCCAAAGCTATTTTTAAGCTAGCTTTCATACGATTAAATGCTTCTGCCAAACCACCAATTTCATCATTAGATATCTCCTCAAAATCAGCACTCATATCACCAGTGCTAACTTTTTGTGCAATTCTTTCTATTCTTCTGATTCTCTGAATCACAGTTTTTTTAATTAAGAAATTAATTAAGAAAATTATAATCGCAAATATAGTAATCAAAAGTCCCATAATCAATATCCAGGTTCTTTTGGCATTAGCAAAAATATCTTCTGAAGGAACAGAGATTACTTGAGCAGAAACAATTTGATTGAGTTGCCAGCCAAAACCATTTTCTGAGCCATAAGTTGCCAACTGAGTCTTAGGAGCCTGATCTGGTGTAGAATGACATCGCAAGCATTTTTGTTGTGTAATCCTTAGTGGTCGCGCTATAAAAAATACTTCGCCTTCTGGTAAATTGCGAAACCCTGTAATTTCTCGATTATTAGAGTCGTTGCGAAAACGCTCTACAAGTTGACTTTCAAAATTATCGGCTTTATCCGCTAAATTAGTTGGATTAAGTGTTGCATCCTTATGAAAAAAGTTTTTATATTCAGGCTTTTTACGAAAATTTTCAAAAACCTCTTTAGAGGAAAAAGTTGGTACTACTTCAGGCATGAATGTCGGATTAATGTCTAATCTGGGTTCTAATAGAGGATCTATACGATTTTGTGTATAGTCTCTAACTGCGTTCACCATTTGGATCAAAATCTGTGCTTGAGAAGCTACTTCATTTTGCGCTCTCCCCTGAAGTACACTGGATAAGGCAATACCACTTCCCAAAATACTGACTATGAAAACTAATATTAAAAGTAAGTTAAATTTAGCGCCTATTTTTAAGTTTTTTAACGTAATGTTGTTTAACATAACCTAAGCAACGAAGGTAGTATCTGAGCTTGTTTAATATCTATTTATACCTGTTATCAAGGCGCTAATCAATGAGTTAATAAATATTAATTTTTTGTTTGGAATAACACCGATATCAGTAGCAATGAAGCTTATCTAAATTAGTTCTGAAAACAAAGTTATTTACATAACCATAATTAGTGATGTTTTTGCGATTCTCCCGTCGTTTCTTTCTGTTTAATCTGTTAGGTTTTACATTCGCTAGTTGCGGATCGCCACGAAAGTTTCAAGGTACATTAACTGTTGGTGTTCTTAACTATGGTGGAGGCGAACAGATAATTAAACAATATGCTAAATTCAATAGTTATTTAGGTGAAAAAACAAACTCATATATTCAACTAGAACCTGCTTTTAATGAAAATCAAGCGGTTCAGCGCCTTAAAGATCGTGCTTGGTCATTAGTATTTGCTCCACCAGGTTTAGCGGCTATTGCGATCGCACGCCATCAATATATTCCTCTGTTTCCTTTAATAGGTATTAGTAATTTACGTTCAATTTTCGTTGTTCGCAAAGATAATGCGATAACCGACTTGAAACAGCTACAAGGTCAAACAGTAGCTTTAGGTCAGTTAGGTTCAGCAACAGGATATTATTTTCCTCTTTACAATCTTTATGGTACAACACTGGCTGAAATCTTGTTTGCGCCCACACCAAAAGCAGGGTTGGAATTAGTAGCCCAAGGAAAAGCGATCGCCTGTGCGGTCTCAGAGGCTGAGTTGAGTCTTTACGGTTCACAGTTGAGTCAGACCGAATTTCGTGTAATCTTTAAAGACCTTCACTATGTACCACTAGGTGTAGTCTTGATTGGACCGAATATAGAACGCAACCGTCAAGAGTTCATCCGCAAAGTGATGAGCGAGCCACCTTCAGGCTTAGCTGAAGAAGTCGGGTATGTACCTAATGGACAAGTACCGGATTATAAATACATGATTTCTGTGGTCGATCGAGTCAGTTCGATTACGTCTAATCTGCAAAAAAAACCTGTGCGTTTGTTTTAATAATTTCTCATTTGTCATTTATTAATAAATGGCAAATGTATTAATAAATGGCAAATGATAATTATTCAATGCCCATTCAAAAAAACAATTTGAATCTTGCTAGCTGGTTTTGAATCGTTGGTGTCAGGATTTGATTGAGTTCTTTGATGTCTTGGAATTGTAAAATTTGCTGTGTGGGTAAGTCGAAAGGAAATTGTCCTTCAAAATCTGGGCGTTGCATTTGTGCTAAGAGAATCTGTTCGGATCGCTTACTTTGGATAGCATAGCCAATTTCAATACAGACATTCGGGCTAGGAATTAGTTGGGCGGTTTCTTTTCCATCAATATTTGCAATGGGTGTGGTGTCAGCGATAAATAACAAACTCTTACGGATTTTTCGCATAATAGTCCGATTAATCCGTAGAGTAGCGTTGCTGGGGCGAGAGGATTCTACTAATGTTAGGGGAAGGCGCGATCGCAAGTTTAAATTTTCCAAACTTTTTCGCAGTTCCTCTCTGAGAAAATCACTAGCTGGGGCATACTCCGTTTGACAGGAGAAAAAAATTGTTGGCTCTAACTGAGCCAACAACGCTTGCTTCGTGAAATAAATTTCATGACTAATCAAGTCAATGTTAGCTACGCGATAGCCACCACTACCTTCAATATAAAATTCAATATCTTCGCCTTCCAGGTAACGCCCAAACCAAGTTGATTTCTTAACTTCGTCACTTTCTTCCAAAAAGTCCGCTCGCAATGCCGATCTCAATAGGCTTTTTTTGCTTAAGCGAATGTCTGGTGGACGTTTTTCCAATTCTGGAATTGGCTCATAATCCTGTAAATACCATGCTCTGAGCGCAATAATTGACATAAGGCGCTATTTAAACTATTTTTCGCTATTCAACTTCGTATTTAGCTTACACCTAGAGGAGTCATTATTCAGACTTATTTTTAAACATAACAACACCCAACCATCTACTTCCTTCAATATTTCCTCTCCTTGTTGATTATAGCCAGGGATATACTAACTCTCATCGCTTCTGTAAGCAAGTAATGAAAATCAGTTACAGCGCCCCCTAATTTTCCACATTTGAGGAAATATAAGTTTTCGCGTTGGGTGTTGTAGTTTTTCGACGAGACAGATGTAAATTAAACAGCGTCTTTTACCTCTTACTACATTCCATATGCAGCTGTTGTATCTGCCAGGGAAGCTGTTTTGCGGCTTCAATTATTAGATTAGCACTTGTGGATAAAAGTAATTTTTTTTGCAACTAAACTTTACTTTAGAACTATTTTTTATCTAACTCAATATAGAGAATATCCTCAATAGCTTTTAATTCTTTTTTTTAGTCTATTGTTAAAAATTTTAACATCAATCTTGGGGATGAATTGAGTAATTGCTAAGTGAATTTTTAAGTTTTGAAACTAACAATTGGGAGGCAGGAGTTCTAAAATGCTTGAATTTTGAATTGATTTGTCCCCTTCTTCCCTCATCACCTACATCCGCTTAACTGATTCTAGCTAGAGGTTTGACGGGAATCTCAATCCAGAACTCTGTACCTTTACCGGGTTCTGAAATGCACTCCATTATTCCACCATGTTTTTCTGCAATAATCTGATAGCTGATTGCCAATCCCAATCCTGTACCC
Source organism: Nostoc sp. C117 (assembly GCF_043099735.1). Taxonomy (NCBI): domain Bacteria; kingdom Bacillati; phylum Cyanobacteriota; class Cyanophyceae; order Nostocales; family Nostocaceae; genus Nostoc; species Nostoc sp. C117. Next base: position 5,121,799 of record NZ_CP170991.1, on the reverse strand, counting down.
TTACCCACAGGCTTGGTAGTGTAAAAAGGGTCAAAAATTCGCTTTTTCACCTCTTGAGTCATTCCTGGACCGTTGTCACTAATACGAATCAATATACGAGAGTTGTCTGCTGAGACTTTAGTGCAAATGTGGATAGTAGGCATTGAGTATTGGACATTGGTTATTATTTCTTCCTCTGTTCCCTCGTTCTCCTTGTCCTCTATTCGCCATTTCTCCTTATCGCTAGAGGAAACCCTATCTTCTCCGTCCCACATTGCCAAAGCATCTATAGCATTGCTGAGAATGTTCATGAATACTTGATTCATTTGTCCGGCATAGCATTCCACTCGTGGTATTTCGCCATAGTCTTTGATGATCTCAATACCTGGAAGATCGGGACTTGCTTTCAAGCGGTGTTGCAAAATTAATAAAGTGTTGTCAATGCCTTCATGTAAATCAACGCGCTTGTTTTCAGACTCATCCAAGCGAGAAAAATTGCGTAACGATAGGACTATTGAACGGATGCGATCGCTTCCTACTTGCATTGATTCCATGATTTTTGGTAGATCTTCTACCAAAAAATCAAAATCGATCGCTTCGATCGCTTTGCGAATTTCACTATGGGGGTGAGGATAGTGTAATTGATAAAGTCGTAAAATTTCCAGTAGTTGTTCGGTGTAGTCGCTGGCGTGGCAAAGGTTACCATAGATAAAATTAACGGGGTTATTAATTTCGTGGGCAATACCCGCTACCAACTGTCCCAAAGCGGACATTTTTTCGGTGTGAATTAATTTTGCTTGTGTTTCTTGGAGTTGATGCAGGGTATTCTCTAACCGTGCAGCTTGATTTTTGGCTTCAGTTTCCGCAGTCAAAGTTTGTTCGTAGAGTTGTGCTTGTTGAATGGCGATCGCAGCCTGATCTCCTAATTGTTGCAATAAATCAATTTCTATATCTTGCCAATTTCTGGGAGCGTCACATTGATGAGCAATTAGTAATCCCCACACTTGTATGCCGATGTTAATCGGAACAATTAAGTTGGCTTGCACTTGCAGACTCTCTAAAAAATCTCGATGACAAGGACTTAAAGAAACCGTTGATACATTGTTAATAGCCCTGACTCTACCCTGAAAGTATAGATTTATAAAGTCTTCAGGAAAGCAATCTGGTGGCCCTTTCACTCCTAAAACAGACATCCAGTCACCATTTATTTCTTCAACAATCACCGATTTAGTACTGATTTGAAAAATCAATACCCGATCTGAATTTAGTATCGGGCGAACTTCCCGGACGATAGTTTGCAGGGTTGTCTGCAAGTCTAATGTACTGCGAATTTGTTCTGTGACTTGTTTGAGTACTTTGGTCAGTAGTAATGATTTTTCCAATTCAGCAGTTTGCTCGTATACTCGCAGTTCTAGATTAGAATTGAGGGTTTGTACCTCTTTGTACATTTGCTGCTGCTGAATTGCCATTGAGAAATGATCGTACAGGGCTTCTGCTAATAAAATTTCTTCGGGTTTCCATTCAAGGGATTGCCCCTTTTTTTGCTCTCGCCAAACCTCAAAGGAAAGTTGGGGTAACAATTGTCGGCGATTTTGGTCACATCGTCCTGCCCATAAAATTTCTGTTTCAAATTCCGAGCGAAATATACTTAATACACCAAGAAATTGTTCGCGGGAATGTAGGGGAATCACCATCATTCCCCGAATGGGAGTAGAACGGAACGCTAAAGCTAAAACTCGTAAATGCGGTTCTTTGTAAAGGTCGGTACTTGCCCAAACATTACCGGGTTTGAGTTCAGCCATCCAATTTTGCCAGGTGGGATGCTCTTCTATGATATTATTTTCTAACTCATAGGGCAGTTTCGGCTGGTCGCCCCAAGCGTATAGTTCTCCGCTTTGTTGAATGTAAAGTCTACCACCTACTCCACCGAAGGCAGTAATAACTTCTTCTACTGCTCCCTGCAATTGGATTGTTGGTAGTTTATGTAACAGTGTGGTAACTCGATTAATAGTGGCTTCTCGTTGTTGCTGTGCAAGGGCTTCAGTGAATAGTTCACTTTGAGCGATCGCGATCGCTACCTGATCGGCAAGTTGCTGCACTAATAGCAGTTCTCGCTTCAAAATCTTTCGTTCTTGAGCGTGATGGGATACTAACAATCCCCACAATTGTGGCTTTGTCGATTCTTCTTTGGGGTCGTAACGCAAAATTGGCACTACTAAGGAAGACTGCACACCCATTGCCTGTAAGTATTGAATATGACAAGAATCTACCTGTCGATAGTAAATATTAGTTTCTAGGCGTTCCCCAGTTTCTTGTGAGTGTAGAGGTGATAACCCAATTTTAGCGTTAGCGACATCTACGATCGAACGTTGCCCCGCTATCAGAAACATTTCTCTGGCTTCTTGGGGAATATCATGGACTGGGAAGTGTAACCCCAATAGAGATGGTAGACTCTGCTGGCGAATAGATTCAGCAATGACTTCACCACTACCATCAGCATTAAAGCGATACACTTTTACCCGATCTGTATGCAAAAATAACCGTACTTGGGCAACGGTAGTTGCTAATATCTCTTGAAGATCGAGCGATCGCCTAATCTGTTTTGTCATTCGGTGCAGTAAATTTTTCTCGTTTAACCTGTGCTGCAATGCTTTTGTTTTATCGGTAAATTTCATTGCTTATATACACCATGACTGAAGTATAAAAAACTTTTTATAGTTATCTATCTTTGATGATAATTTTCAACTTACAGTTCCTTAATTTTTATGCTATTTCATGAAATTTATGCTACATATGCCTTGGTATAGCTGTATCGTTGACTTTTCACCCTTATCTGTAAAACCTAAGTTCCGTTGTTCTGCAATCTCAAAAAATAAGCTTTCAATCCTTTCCCTTTTTTGTTGGGAAAGAGGTTTTAAAACTTTGTTAAGTAATCGAGTATTTAGATATCTCACTCCTTAAAAAAGTTTGTTTTTAGAGTTTATTATCCCCCTTTTTGAAGTGAGATGAAAGTAATATTTGACTTTGAAAATAGACTGTAGAAAATTTGGTTCTGTGTTGATCTCTCCAACATCACATAAAAAACAATCTGCGTACATGTATTATAAATAACTTTGGAAATACTATAATAGAATCTTGTACAAGTATCAGATATTTTGGTCGATCTCAGTAGTCAATTAAAGTTGATTTAGACAGATCTAAAACCGCTTGATGTATTACAAAGACTCTCCAAATATGGTCTCAGTTATAAAGTTAATAAAATTTTAATCATTGACACCTATTAATTTTATATTCTTAATCATTAAACTATTTCAGTGATATTACTCAACTTAGTTACCTCATAATTTCCTCGAATTAACAACATCTTTTTACTATTTCTATCCATTGAGACAATTACTAAAGATTTTTTCCAGAAAATAACTAATTATTTGGTACTTGTGAAAGATTTTTGGCGGAGAAAATTTGCCAATTTACCGTTTAATTGCTGATTTTATGTTGAATGCAAGTATTTTAATTAAATTATTCATAAATTGCCGTTAAAGATAGTAACTTACGGATTTCTTCACGTACACTTATGAGAATTTTACCGAGATGGTTTTGACCTGTTTGATTAGTACCACAACCCCAAAAATAATCGTTTGGAGAATTTTCAACTAACATCTCATTGCCTGTCATCAGAAGAACTTCTCTAATATCAGCATGAGTAAGAAACTTTTTGAGTACAGCTTCTCGCATAACTTGAGTTTTGACTAAATCCCAATCTTGACGTAGTTGGCGAGTACCACATCTTCCTAAGGCAGCAGCTTCTTCGGGAGTAGCGGCGGCATGGATGACGGGTATAATTACTGCATCAGTGCTACCGACAAATTTTTGTGCTTGATAATAATGCTCAACCGTTGGCCAGTAAGCACCCTGGATGTAGATTCCGTGGAAAGAAAAGTTAGAAAAACAGCCATAAGGCTCCCAAACTTTATAAAAGTAAATCGTCATTTGAAAATTGCTCTTTTATATATTCATCAAAAAAGGGAACAGAGTTGGGGGAATAGAGAACTCTTAATAGTATTTTCGCGTGTTCCATGTTTTAGCTAGAGACCCTACAACTATCAAGTAGCAAGTTTTGGATGGGGTTTAAAAAAGAAACCTCCAACCCTCTGCGTTTCCGGCGAAATCTCCCTTTCCACTACACCCTGTTTGCCTGTTGGCGATTCGCTGTTTCCTCTTTAATCACTCTAGCTGAGTACGTCAGTCCTTGAGTAGAGTAAGTTGAGCCAAAAATTTCACAGCTGTTGAAAATTTTTCTCGGCTAATTTTCAACAGTTGTGGTGTGTCGAGAAGCTAAAACACATTTAAATTGGTAATCACTCTTGGGTGTCATTTGTTATTGGTCATTAGTCATTTGTATTTAAAAACAACAAAGGACAGTCTTAACGAGAGAATATGCAATTTAGAAGAAAATTAGCTTAACTTAATCTTTATTAAAATGAATTATTTTGATGTTCGTCGGTTAACTAAGGTAGCGCTAGCTTGGTCAACAGGCATCAGCACAACTTCATTAATATTGACATGGGGCGATCGCGTCACGCAAAAAAATATCACATCAGCCACATCATCTGCTGTCAAGGGGGTGACTCCTTGGTAAACTTGACCAGCACGTTCAGTATTGCCGTGAAAGCGCACCTCGCTAAATTCCGTTTCTACCATCCCAGGGTCAACGGAAGTTACACGCACCCGCGTACCTAACAAATCTTGTTTTAAACCTTCAGAAATTGCCCTGACGGCAGCTTTCGTTGCACAGTAGACATTACCACCAGGATAGGTTTGATGTCCGGCAATGGAACCTAAATTTACCACATGACCGCGATCGCGACTTACCATTCCCGGAACAACATAACGGGAGAGATAAAGTAAACCTTTGACGTTAGTATCAATCATTTCTTCCCAATTTTCAAAACTACCCTCATATAACTTGTCTAAACCGCGACTCAAACCAGCATTGTTAATCAGAATGTCGATTTTAGACCAGGAGGGGGGTAGGGTAGAGATGGCAGATTCCACAGCAGAGCGATCGCGCACATCTAGCTGTAACAAATGAAATTCAGTATTAAAATCTTGACTGAGAGTATCTGCGAGCTGCTGTAAACGTTCTAACCGTCGAGCCGCTAAAATAAGTTTTGCACCCGCACCAGCAAAGATTCTGGCACAAGCAGTACCGATACCGCTACTTGCACCAGTGATCAAAATAATTTGATTTTGCAGAGAAGTCATTGGAATAGTTAGGAGCGAGGAGTTAATAGTTATGAACTATGAATTAGCACAAGTTTCATAGTTCATAATTTATCATCAGTCGTCTATTACTCCTAACAGACGGGATTAATTGCCTCTCCCAAGGGACTGACAAATAAAAAATATCCCACTGTTTACAGTCAACAGTCAGCAGTTCAAGCGGTTATTTTTATTTCTTGGAGTTCCCTAACTACTTATTCACTACTTGCAAGCGCTGAGTTACCATCGTTATCCCATTACCCCGCAGGATTACAGCAGAAACCCACTGGCTACCAGGGACAGATGGTGCTTGTCCTACTTTAAACAGTCCGCCAGATGTTAGTAATTCTAAATCCACGGGTGTCGGGTTGAGAAATTTAGCTGGTTGGATGGGCTCCTCTAGCGCCGTTCCCAGTAGAAAATCATCACCAAGTGGTTCTTGAACGATCGCATCAAAATTATACTTCTGTCCGACTTTTACCTGCTGTGGTAATTTAATATCAATTTGCGGTGGCTTGTTACCTGAAGTAATTTGCGTGCGTTCTGACAAAATATCTTGGCGGACGATTTTTCCAGCAACGACGCGCTGACGGGATTTAATTGTGGCATTGAGAGCCAAATTATTACTGTTACCGGCAGGTAAGCCAGTTATCTCTGTTTGTGTCTCAGCAATGATGGCATTACCTTCAGATTTTGAAGACAGGAGTTTGGTAATATATCGCAATTTAGGATATCGTTGCCAGAATGAAACCAAAGACTGTTCTAGGGTTTGGCGATTTAAGCCATCCCCATTAGTGAAATTTGGGTCGTAAAATTGCAATACTCCTTTGACATTGCCTTTGCTTGAGGCTGCATCAATTTGTGTCAAAAGGTTTTTCAGTTCAGTTGGTTCATTTTGGGCTGTAGTAGCTTGGACTAACTGCTGAGATGTACTGGCTTGAGTGCGTTGCCAACCAGCTGTTAAACCAAGTGTTAACAGGAATGAAATCAGCCCAATGCTGGTTGACAATTTCAGTTTACGTGTCACAAAAGCGGCAATAATGTTAGTCATTGGTAAGAGTTTACTGATTTGATTAGAGAAGGTAAGGAAATTGTTTTATCTTAGTTAAGCTAGGCGCTAAACGGTAGAGGTTTGATGACAAACGCACCGATAAAATTATTAATAGCTGCCAGTGGGACTGGTGGACACTTGTTTCCAGCGATCGCACTGGCTCAAAAACTCCCAGATTACCAAATAGAATGGCTGGGAGTACCCAATCGGCTAGAAACTGAACTTGTCCCTAAACAGTATCCTTTGAATACTATTGCAGTTGAAGGGTTTCAGCAAGGGTTTGGAATTTCTTCGATTCGCATCTTTGCTAGACTTGTGGGTTCGATTTTCCAAGTCAGGCGAATTCTTAAACAGGGAAATTTTCAAGGAGTGTTTACCACAGGGGGTTATATTGCAGGACCAGCAGTGATTGCGGCGCGTTCTCTTGGTTTACCCGTGATTTTCCACGAATCTAACGCTTTACCAGGTAAAGTAACTCGCTTTTTTGGCCCTTGGTGTAGTGTAGTCGCCTTGGGATTTGAAGTAGCTGCTAAGTATTTACCCCGTGCTAGAAATGTCTGTGTTGGCACTCCGGTAAGAGCAGAATTCCTGGATGGCGGAATTAATGCACCGCTGGATTTAGCCATTCCTGAGGATGTTCCGTTAATTGTCGTCTTCGGTGGTAGCCAAGGTGCAGTTGCTATCAATCAGTTGGTGCGCGAATCTGCGAATGCTTGGTTTGATGCTGGTGCTTATGTAGTGCATTTAACTGGCGATCGCGACACCCAAGCAGATAGTCTCAAACATCCACAATACATAGCCTTACCTTTTTACAACAATATGGCAGCATTGTTGCAACGAGCTTCTATTGCCATTAGTCGTTCTGGTGCAGGTAGCTTGACAGAATTGGCGGTGTGTGGTCTACCAGCGATTTTGATTCCTTATCCCTTTGCCGCAGAAGACCATCAATCCTACAATGCAGAGGTCTTTACCAAAGCTGGTGCAGCATTAACGCTCAAGCAATCAGAGTTGACAGCACAAACATTGCAAAGTAATGTGTTGAACTTATTGCAGTCACCCGAAGAATTAGTAAAGATGGGGAAAAAAGCAAAAGCGATCGCAGTTCCCGATAGTGCCGAAAAGTTGGCGCAGTTAGTGCGTGAGGTGATAGAAACTTAAAATAATTTCGTAATGACGCTATGCACAGTCGCTAACTTAATTAAGTTTTGTCAAAGAGATCGAGAAAGAGCCACAAAACTTGCTGGTTTTTAGTTGCGATGAAATGCAAACCCATAGAAAGAGTTAAAAATGCCAAATTCAAATTCCAAATTTTACCCTGACAGGGAAGCAAACTACGCGCAGCGTCACGTTGGTGCAGCCTCTCGTACAGAAGTGAAGATACTAAGAAAAAATAGGAATTAATTCTTCACGTTATGAATATCTTATTTAACCAAAAATTCCGCATTGCAGTAAGTCTTGCTGGTTTATTGCTTGTCAGTTTAGCCAGTAGTTATCTATATACTCAGTCAAAAACTAAACAGCTAGCCCAACGAAATCAGAGCTTTACCGAACAAGAAAATTCTGCCACAATTCAACCACATATTTCTTTCACTTCAAATCAAGCTACACATACACTAACTTCAACATTTAAAAATCCTTTTGTTGCGGAGCAAAATTCGCCTTCATCTGAAAATAATTTGTTAGCAGCATCTGCACCATATCCAGTTGTTGATGAGTTTAAAAAATATAAATTTAGCGTTGATGGTAGCCAATTTTTGACTTCCGCCCAACTACCAGTTAGTAAAGTTAACTTCAATCAAACAGATTTATTAAGTGTTCTTGTCAATACTAAAAAATATTTTCAAGATTACGCTTCACAAGACCCAGATATTCTTCGTACAGGAGTGCTGGCTACTCAAGGAGTTACTGTCGAAGATGTCCTCAAGACTTTGGATTTCATGATTGTTGTCTTAAACGAGGATATTGTTAACGGTCGAGCCACTCGGTTACAAGACCCGAAGTTTATTAATGCTAATTTTCGAGTGATTAAATGGACTGCCTACAACCAGAAAAATAAACAACAAAAACAATTAAGAATTACCAAATATGCAGTCTTTACTCACACTGGTTCTCGCAAGAAAAACTCTACTTTCAATACACCAATTTATAGCCTAAAAGACAACTCTAATAACGATAAATTTTATACTAAATATACAAAACAGGATGTTTTATCAGGTATTTATGAACCAGGTGGTAAAGAATTTGGCAAAGTTGAAACTCTCGCTTATCTGACTAGAACAGGGTTAGAAGAAGCCCTGATGGAAGGAACAATCCTGATTAATTTTACAGATGGTTATCAGGCATTTTTTAATGTAGACAGAAATAATGGAATGTCTTATATTCGCGGATTAAAACCAACAGCACAAAAGCGTTATTGGTACTTTAGAGAAGTTGACGCCATTAAAGGTTATGGATACAAAATAGATGCGAAAATTTCCATCAAGCCAGGTGTGACTTTTGCCGGAGATGTTTTGAATATCGGTTTAGGTAGAGTAATTGTGATTGAAAATATTCAAGGTGGTCGCAAACATCTGCAAATGGGAGTTATCGCTGATACAGGCGGAGCATTTTTACCCAATCTTTATCAACTCGATTTTTTGGCAGGTATTTTTAAGAATCAAAAAGAACTTGGACAGCATATCAGCCAATTGCCTGACTATGCTACAGCATATTTTTTAATTAAGAAGTAATGCAGCAGTAAAAAAATAATTACTAAACTCCCCAAAGGCGAGAAGCAAAGCTGATAACTCCTAAAGTCTCGGCAATAAATCTGCGGCTGAATCAAATCAACTATTACTATTCCCCGCTTTAAGCATACAGTCGAGTCTTGCAGATATTCTGGAAATGCCCAATCATAAATATTAGGTGCGGCTACTAATAAATTAGGATTCACTGCTTTCACCTTCCTGTCGAGACGTGCCAAAAAGTTAGTCAAAATATCTGCACGCCATTGTAACCATTAGACCTCTTGCATAAATATTTTTTTGTCTCACGTAGAGGAGCCAGTGCGTTGGCCGGCTCTACCGACTTAAAGCAACTGGCGTCGCGCAGAGGCGCAGATAAGAGCGCAAAAAGAAGGACTTTTGCAAGAGGTCTATTGTCTACATACCACGCGTTTCCATAATTGCCATACCCACAATTTACATCTGCCTTCAGGTAAATTGTGTAACATTTTTCCTAAAAATTGCTATTTTAACTACTGTCTTTCAATAGATGTTAGGGTCATCCAAATAAGATTAAATACAGTATTATGATTTAGTCTCATAAGACCAAAAATATATTCATTATGTCTACAATAGAACCTTCTTTTAAACACGAATATATAACTACCAATGGGGTGAAATTACACTACGTCACCCAAGGTGAAGGCACTTTAATGTTGATGCTACATGGGTTTCCGGAATTTTGGTACTCTTGGCGGCATCAAATACCAGAATTCGCCCAACATTTTAAAGTTGTTGCTCTTGATTTGCGTGGCTACAACGATAGTGATAAGCCAACAGAGCAATCAGCTTATGTTATAGATGAATTTGTCAAAGATGTTGCAGGAGTGATTAAAGAATTAGGATACCAAAAATGTGTTTTAGTTGCACATGATTGGGGAGGTGCGATCGCTTGGAATTTTGCCTACGCTCACCCGGAAATGGTAGAGCGATTAATTATCCTTAATCTGCCTCATCCTGCCAAATTTGCCCAAGGCTTACGCACTCCCCAACAATTGCTGCGTAGTTATTACATATTTATTTTTCAACTACCGTGGATACCAGAATTACTTTTACAATCTTTAGACTACCAAGCAATTGCAATAATTTTTCAAGGTACAGCAGTTAATAAGAGTGCTTTCACTCAAGCGGATATTGACGCTTATAAAGATGCTGCGGCAAAACGTGGTGCCCTCACAGCAATGTTAAACTATTACCGCAATATTTTTCCACAGAGAATATTAAATTCAAATTGGGGCATTCTCGAAGTGCCAACACTGATGATTTGGGGAGAAAATGACACCGCACTTGGTAAGGAACTAACCTACGAGACTGCAACCTATGTTAGAGACTTTCAAATCAAATATATTCCTAATTGTGGTCATTGGGTGCAGCAAGAACAGCCAAAGTTAGTGAATCAGTATATGAGAGAATTTCTCAGGACTTAGACTAACAATATATGTTACTAAACTAAAGGGTTAATTTTGCAAGTATTAATACTCATTAATTTAGCCAAACTCTACCAAGTGGACTAGGCTTTTAAGAAGATTTAATACTAATTTAACAGGGACAATTTTTCTGGGTTTATTGCGTCAAAATAGTCAAAAATTAGAATAAATCGCATTTTTTGTATTCCTGCCCTACTTGTCTCTTTATCACAATAAGCTTCTTAGGTCAATCTGTAACCTTAAGAAGTTTGGTGAGATAATAGAGATGTGAGGTAAAGAACGGACGCAAACTTGATTATCAAGGGGGAAATTTATGAAACTTCAGCTATTAGTGGCCACAGCCTTGGCAACTCCCCTCTTTTTCATTAGCTCAGTTAGAGCTGAGAATCCGCAGGACTTACAAAAACTGCTTTCAACTGGGCAATGTATCCAGTGCGATTTATCAGGAGCTAACCTCAGGGGCGCTCATTTAATTGGTGCTGATTTAAGAGGCTCGAAACTTCAAGGAGCCAACCTTGTAGAGGCAAACCTTGAAGGTGCTGACTTAACTGGTGCTAACTTGGCAGGTGCTAACTTAACATCAGCCTATGTCACCAATGTAAATATGAAACAAGCAAATCTCAACGGAGTAAATTTTACTGGCGCTACAATCCACGATTCTAATGTGTATAAAGCATCAATGAACGATCTCAATCTCACTGATGCTCAAATATTTAACACTGGAATCGGTATTGGTGGAGAAGATGCGGAAATTCCCGATTGGAAATAGCCTTAACTAAGTAGGCAGGTTGAAATAAACACAACATAAGTTTTGGCTGATTTTCATCAAAAAAACTAGTTGTTTCCAAGCATTTTCCTTATATCTGCCCTGAAAAAAATATTAAGAGAAATAAAACCTCTGCCTTGTAGTGACTTCATCACCATCGAGGTAGAGGAATTTTTTATGAAAAATAGATTTACAATTAGTAATTATTGTTTAATAAGTGTCTTAAATATTTTTATTAATCTGCTTAACTGTCTTAACTGTCTTAACTGTCTTCAATATTTTGATTTAATTATCTGCTTAACTGTTTAACTGTCTTAACTGTCTTATTATTCTTCAATTAATTACTCAACAGTTGACTTAATCGCTTGAGTCTAGGGATTGCTTTTTTTTTGTAACTATGAAAGATTATGAGAACACAATGAATCCGTAAAAATTCATCTGCTAGCATCGGAAATCAATAATGACTTAAACAGCTTGTTTACTGTTCGTAGCCTATAGCATTAGCGATCGCAAAGCCTCAGAATGAATGTCAGAGACTACCATCAAATCAAAGTGGTATCTCCTCACTATACTTCCTGAAGCTAGCTTTGTTATGCTCCTTTTGTACTGGGTACTGGAGAATTGCAAAATAAATATGTTCTTTCTCAAAACCACTTCCATCATTTTGGAGCTTGTTACCCAATTTACAGTCCCTTTTATATCCCGTGTCTTTCGATATAGAAACTTCAAATCAAACGTACATAAGCTGATGCGCGTCTAAAGTATATAAACACTCTTGATGGTAGTTGACTGTTGACTGTTGACTGTTGAAGGTAAATGTACAAATTAAATGCGTAACAGCTTAGCTCGTTATTTTAATTCAGGAGCATCCTGTATTATTACTTGACACGAGCCACCACAAATAAACCAAAATTTGCGAGTTGAAACTGACACAAAGATGCGGAGACACCGGGACGCGGAGAATTTGAAACTCCGGAAAGTTGCCTTGATAGGCCACTAGGTTGATGAGGATATTCAGCAACTGCAACGATGCTAATCTCAGCCACTAAATAAAGACAGCAAAAAGACCTCAGAGGACGTTACGCGCAGATCATGCAACCCTTTGAACTGCCAGAATTTTACATGCCTTGGCCGGCGCGGCTGAACCCAAACCTAGAAGCAGCGCGAGTGCATTCCAAAGCGTGGGCTTACCAAATGGGGATACTTGGGTCAGAAGAGGAAGCAGAAAAGTCCCTTATCTGGGACGAGCGTACATTCGATGCCCACGACTACGCCTTGCTTTGTTCCTATACCCATCCAGATGCGCCAGGTACGGAGCTTGACTTAGTGACCGACTGGTATGTTTGGGTGTTCTTCTTCGACGATCACTTTCTGGAAATTTATAAGCGCACCCAAGATATGGCCGGGGCGAAGGAGTACCTCGCCAGACTACCGACGTTTATGCCAATCTATCCGACCGAGACACCCCCAGTACCTACCAATCCAGTGGAGCGCGGTTTAGCTGACCTGTGGTCTCGCACTGCATTTACCAAATCCGTAGACTGGCGGCTTCGCTTCTTCGAGAGTACCAAGAATCTCCTCGAAGAGTCTCTGTGGGAACTCTCCAATATCAGCCAGGATCGGGTCGCTAACCCCATTGAATACATAGAGATGCGCCGCAAGGTTGGTGGCGCTCCCTGGTCAGCAGATCTCGTCGAACACGCCGTGTTTATAGAGATTCCGGCTGATATTGCCTCGACTCGGCCAATGCGTGTACTAAAAGATACATTTGCCGATGGAGTGCATCTACGCAATGACCTATTCTCCTATCAGAGAGAAGTCGAGGATGAAGGCGAGAATGCTAACTGTGTGTTGGTCTTAGAGCGTTTCCTGAATGTGAGTACCCAGGAGGCAGCCAACCTCACCAACGAACTGCTGACCTCGCGGTTACAGCAGTTCGATAACACTGCTGTCACTGAGTTACCCTCCCTTTTCGAGGAGTACGGACTAGATCCAGTGGCTCGTGTGAATGTTCTCCTTTACATCAAAGGACTTCAGGACTGGCAATCGGGTGGTCATGAGTGGCACATGCGATCGAGCCGCTACATGAACAAGGGAGGAGATAATTCTTCAACATCCCTACTAGGGATACCAACAGGGCTAGGCACTTCGGCTGCTCGCATTGGATCGTTATACGCTGCGTTGGGGTTAGGAAGGTTCAAGAGTTTTACTCACGTTCCATACCAGCCTGTGGGACCAGTAACACTACCGAAGTTTTACATGCCCTTCACTACAAGTTTGAATCCCCATCTGGATGCCGCGCGCAAGCATTCCAAGGAATGGGCGCGCCAAATGGGGATGTTAGAGTCACTACCTGGGATTCCTGATGCCGTCATCTGGGATGACCATAAGTTTGATGTTGCCGACGTAGCCCTATGCGGTGCATTGATTCATCCGAATGGGTCTGGTCCAGAGCTGAATCTGACAGCGTGCTGGCTTGTTTGGGGAACCTATGCTGACGATTACTTCCCCGCGCTCTACGGGAATAACCGCAACATGGCTGGTGCGAAAGTGTTCAATGCCCGAATGTCAGCGTTTATGCCTCTGGATGATTCTACCCCCAGCGAGGTTCCGACTAATCCGGTGGAAGCGGGCTTGGCAGATATTTGGTCTCGCACAGCTGGCCCGATGTCCGCAAATGCCCGACGTGAGTTCCGCCGTGCAATCCAGGATATGACTGACAGCTGGGTGTGGGAACTCGCCAACCAGATTCAAAATCGAATTCCCGACCCGATAGATTATGTGGAGATGCGCCGTAAGACCTTTGGCTCGGATCTGACCATGAGCCTATCCCGACTAGCTCAGGGCGACGAGATCCCCCAGGAGATTTACCGCACCCGAACAATGCGATCGCTAGATAATTCAGCCGCCGACTACGCCTGTTTAACTAACGATATCTTCTCCTATCAGAAAGAAATCGAATTTGAGGGCGAAATCCATAACTGTGTGCTGGTTGTTCAGAATTTCCTCAACTGCGGTTTACCACAGGCTGTTGAAGTTGTTAATAACCTGATGACATCTAGGGCGCTCCAGTTTCAACTCATCGTCGCCACCGAACTACCAGTTCTGTTCGATGATTTCGACCTGGATGCAAGTACCCGCGAGAAACTGCTTGGATACGTCAAGAAACTAGAGCAGTGGATGTGCGGCGTCCTCAAGTGGCATGTAACGGTAGATCGCTATAAAGAATTTGAATTGCGTAATTCTTTAGCAGGGCGGCTACTCAGCGGTCCTAGAGGGCTGGGTACTTCAGCTCGGCGTATTGGATCGGTCAGGAGAGTTTAAGCTCATTACTCGGTCAATAAAGTCAGATTTTTTTGTCGGTGAAGAGAGTTGGTTCTAGGTCAATATGCGATCGCATCAGATCGGTTTTTTTAGTAACTAAAAAGTGGAGGATTAAGTTGTGACATATTCTAACGATCCCAATTTGGAAGATCAGCAGCCTCAGTTAACCTTGAGTACAGCAGCGGCGCGTAATTTGGCGACAACGACCAAATCTGCACCGCAGACCCAGGAAATTACATCTCGGTGGTTATTGAAGCTTTTGCCGTGGGTGCAGACCAAAGGTGGCGCCTATCGAGTCAACCGTCGGTTGAGTTATTCCGTAGGTGATGGACGAGTAAGTTTCACCAACACTGGAGCAACAGTGCAGGTTATTCCCCTCGAACTTACTGAGTTGCCCTTGTTGCGAGGATTTAACAACGTTGAGGTGTTGACTGGATTGGCAAACCAGTTTGTTCAGCAGGAGTATGCTCCAGATGATGTCATCGTTGAACTTGGCCAGTCTGCCGATCGCGTGATTCTGATTGCTCGTGGTAAGGTCAACAAAATTGGTGTTGGCAAGTATGGGGAGCAGATCGTGTTCGATGTGCTAGCTGACGGCGACCATTTCGGCGATGAAACTGTGGTGCAGTCCGAGGATACTTGGCAGTACACCCTCAAGGCGATTACCAGAACCATCGTTTTGTCGCTACCCCAAGAGGCGTTTGAAAGAGCGATCGCTCAGTCTGAGGAGTTAGGAACCCATGTTGAACAGTTCCGCACCCGCCTGAACCAGCCACAGACTGCCCAAGGTGAAGCTGCCATTGAACTGGCGGCCGATCATCCCCAAGAGGCTGAGTTGCCGGGAACCTTCGCCGATTACGAACTCACACCCAGAGAATATGAGTTGAGCATTGCCCAAACAGTGTTGCGAGTAAATACGCGGGTAGCCGATCTGTACAATGAACCGTACAACCAGACAGAAGAACAACTGCGTCTGACTATTGAGGCATTACGAGAACGTCAAGAACACGAATTACTCAACAACCGCGAATTCGGGTTGCTGCACAACGCCGACCTCAAACAGCGTATCTACAGCAGTAGCGGCGCACCGACCCCCGACGACTTGGACGAGCTGTTGGCGACAGTATGGAAGGAGCCGGGATTCTTCCTAGCTCACCCCCGCACGATCGCTGCCTTTGGTCGTGAAGCCAACCGCCTGGGTCTTTATCCACAAAGCGTAGATGTGAACGGCGTTCAGGTTACATCTTGGCGCGGCGTACCCATCTTTCCTTCCAACAAAATTCCCATCAGCAATAACCGCACCAGTTCTATCCTTTTGCTCCGCACCGGTGTAGAAAAACAAGGGGTAATCGGCTTACATCAAACTGGTATTCCCGATGAATACCAACCCAGCTTATCTGTTCGATTCATGGGTATCAGCGAAAAGGCAATCATTTCCTACCTCGTCACCGCCTACTACTCCGCAGCCGTCCTCACTCCTGACGCACTTGGCATCCTCGAAGATGTCGAAATCGGGCGCTAAATATCAGGAGTGCTGAGTGCTGAGTGCTGAGTGAGTAAAAATTAGGGCTGACTGTTGATACCCTGCAAGAAAGTGGGCGGTCTTTGAACTCAGCACTTTGAACTCAGCACTCAGCACTGAATGGCACTTTTATTAGTAACTAGAGGATGGGGTGATGACAGATTTTATTGAATCAAATTTAAATGTTGAGAGTGGACAACCTCAACTGAGTTTGAGTAAAGATGCTGCGCGTAATTTGTCCACGACCACCAAATCTGCACCGCAGACGCAGGAAATTACCTCGCGGTGGTTGTTGAAGATGTTGCCTTGGGTGCAGACGAAGGGTGGCACTTATCGGCTGAACCGTCGGTTGACCTATACCGTCGGTGATGGGCGGTTAAGTTTCTCCAACACCGGAGCCGAGGTACAGGTGATTCCCCAGGAACTTGGTGAATTGCCCTTGCTGCGAGGGTTTGACGACATTGAGGTGCTAAGGGCATTGGCAAGTCGCTTTGTTCAGCAGGAGTTCGCGCCTGGTGATATCATAGTCCAGTCAGGTCAGCCAGCCAATCAGCTTTTTTTGATCGCACATGGCAAAGCGAACAAGATTGGTATTGGCAAGTATGACGAGCAGCCTCTATTGGATATGCTAGCTGACGGTGATTATTTTGGCGATCTGTTAGTGGAGTCAGAAAGCAATTGGAAGTTCACAGTCCAAGCTGTGACCCGATGCACAGTATTAGCGCTACCACAACAGGCATTTCGGGAACTGCTCAACCAGTCGCAAGCGTTGCAGGCTCAAGTTGAGCAATTTCGGACTCGCGCAGAACTTCCACAAAACAAGTATGGGGAAGCTGCGATCGCTTTGTCAACCAGTCATAGCAGAGAAACGACGTTACCAGGAACATTTGTTGACTACGAACTCTCACCCCGCGAATATCAGTTAAGCATTGCTCAGACTAGGTTGCGAGTAAGTACTCGCGTTGCGGATCTCTACAATCAACCGTACAATCAGACGGACGAACAACTGCGCCTGGCGATTGAGGCATTGCGGGAGCGTCAAGAATATGAGTTAGTTAACAACCGCGAATTTGGATTGTTGCACAACGCCGACCTGAAACAGCGCATCTACACCCGCAGCGGTCCCCCCACTCCCGATGATCTCGATGAATTAGTCACCCGTCGGCGGAAGTCGAGGTTCTTCCTGGCTCATCCCCGCACTATTGCAGCCTTCGGCCGCCAATGCAACCGTCGAGGTATATATCCAGACACCATCGACATGGACGGGAGCAAAATAATCACGTGGCGCAATGTACCGATTTTTCCCTGTAACAAGATTCCAATTACCAAGAACCAGACTAGTTCTATCCTGGTACTCCGCACTGGTGAGAAAGATCAGGGCGTAATTGGCCTACATCAAACTGGTATCCCGGACGAATACCAACCGAGTCTATCCGTCCGATTCATGGGCATCAGTGAAAAGGCCATTATCTCCTACCTCGTCACCGCTTACTACTCCGCAGCTGTCCTCGTCCCCGACGCACTCGGCGTCCTAGAAGATGTTGAAATCGGGCGCTAAAAGCTTGACCACATATAATATAAATGAGGGTATTGCCAACTTGTGACAATACCCTCAGAAAAACAAGCTAATTTTTTGTTATAGCCTATCAGTTTAACTTAACGCCTGAGCAACTGCTGTCGAAAGCGACTCGTTTGCCGCTTGCTTCAACAATTCGGCTTTATCGGTCTGTTCCCAAGGCAAGTCTAAATCAGCCCGTCCAAAATGACCGTAAGCCGCGACGTCCTGATAAAAACGTCCGCCTCGTTCACTTGGTAAGTTGCGTAAGTTGAAAGTATGGATAATACCTGCTGGACGTAGTTCAAAATGCTTGTTGATTAATTCCAGTAAGGTTTCTTCATCCACTTTGCCAGTACCAAAGGTATCAACTAAGATGCTGGTTGGTCGCGCTACACCGATAGCGTAGGACAGTTGGATTTCAACTTTTTCTGCTAAGCCAGCAGCAACAATATTTTTCGCTACATAACGAGCCGCATAAGCCGCAGAACGATCTACTTTCGTGGGGTCTTTGCCAGAAAAAGCACCACCACCATGTCGAGAATAACCACCGTAGGTATCAACGATTATTTTCCGTCCTGTCAGACCAGAATCTCCTTGAGGACCACCAACGACAAATTTACCGGTGGGATTGACTAAGAAGCGTGTCTCTTCATTAGGCTTAACGTCAATGTCGCCAAAAACAGGTTCAACGACTGCTGACCACAGGTCTTGTTTAATCTTGGCTTGTACCGCTGCCTCATCTGTGATTTCCCCAATACTGGCTGTATGCTGGGTGGAAATCAAGATGGTATCAATTCCTACGGGGCGTCCATCTTCGTAAACCACAGTTACTTGGGTTTTACCATCAGGACGGAGGTATGACAATTCACCTGTTTTGCGAACTGCTGCCAATCGACGAGCAATGCGGTGAGCCAGACTGATGGGTAAGGGCATCAATTCTGGTGTTTCGTTGCTAGCAAAGCCAAACATGATACCTTGGTCGCCTGCGCCAATTTTGTCAAATAGTTCATCACTATCTTGCTGGCGGGTTTCGTGGGCGGCGTTTACGCCTTGGGCAATATCAGGTGATTGTTCGTCTAAAGCTAGCAAAACGCTGGTGCTGTTAGCAGAAAAGCCGTTATCAGCATTGGTATAACCAATTTCGGCAATTTTCTTGCGAGCGAGATTGACGAAATTTACATTGGCTTTAGTAGTAATTTCACCTGTGATTAATACTAAGCCAGTATTAACTACTACTTCAGCAGCAACACGGCTGCTAGGGTCTTGTGTCAGTAAGGCATCCAGAATTGTATCAGAAATCTGATCGCAGATTTTATCTGGATGACCTTCGGTAACTGACTCGGAGGTAAATAAATATCGACGAGACAAAGGTAATTCCTCCTTTAAGAGTATTTTCGCTGACTCAATCTAGGTATTTAGGTCAACTACCTAATTTATGAAATGATAACAATATTTATACTTGAGTCGTTAGTATCTTCTTAAGATCGATCAAAACTATTAATTACAGTTAACTATAATGTAAGGAAGATAAGTAGATAGGCATTATTAAACGTAAAATTGCCAACCAGTGAAATCACCTTGTTGAGTAGTTTTTACCTTCTAGAATTCTGACTTGAAAGTGTTGACTGCTGTACATGTATAGCGGGGCGTTTAGCCTGTGCTTAGTAAAAATCCCAGTCCCCAGTCCCCAGTCATTCTATCATCCAAGGCTTTTGAAACTTGTTTTTTTTATAGGAACTGCTTCCTGCTCTTCGGGTTCGCCACTTGACAGCTGTTGCTCCCAGTCGGGAAACCCGCCCAACACAGTGTCTCCTTAATGTCGGTGAAACTATTCACCACAGTAGCTCACTTACTGACTTCTACAATTAGAATTTACGATAATTATTTTCTATTTTTAATGTTTTTAAGCATACAAAAAAGCAAGGCACTCCGAAAAGTGCCCCTGCTAGCTTTGACACAAACACTGCTGCTTTAAACCTGAACTGCTAACTTTGCTTCCTCCGCTGTCAGCAGCTCATAAGCAGCACGCATTTTTAAACCGGTCAACACTTGGAAAAAACCAGTACCATTATTGGAACCGGGGTACTCGCGGTGCTGGAGTAATAAATGAGTCAATTCACCCTGATATTTAGTGGATGTATTGCTGAGATGAGTTTCGATATAAATTACTTCTTCCAAGTTGTCAAATTGACCATCTACCTCTAGCACTGAGACATAGCGGCCGTAGTAAACATCTGAACCGTAGTAGAGTTGCATACCGGGGTACGAGCAGGTCAGTTTGCGTCCACAGGGAGTCCAATTAATTGTTGACCCCTCGTCAAACAGGTAGGTTGGATCAAAGCCTTCTTTGCCTTCCCGCTGGAGCATACGTACCCTTAAGACTCTGCGTTCGGTATCGTTTTTGATTAAGTTTGTGGGTAATACCTGGAGAACCACATCAGCAAATTCTCTTTGTGGTTCAATAAACTTTTCAAAATCAGGTTTACGAGAATTAATTTGCGCTAAAACGTCTTCGTAGCGATGACCGCGTTCAGCCATATCTCGCTGGATTTTCCAAGCAATTTTGACTTCATCGCTAATGTCGAAATAAACACTGAAGTCGATTAGCGATCGCACCCGCTCATCATATAAAGGATGCAGCCCTTCAACCACTATAATATGATTCGGCTCCACCCGCTCTGGCGGATCGATCAAGCCAGTTTCGTGGTTGTAAATCGGCTTATCAATCCCTTGACCACTTTTGAGCGCTTTAATTTGCTCATACATCAGGTCAAAATTATTCGCCCTGGGGTCTAGTGCCGTTATCCCCGTCTCTTTGCGCTGTTTCCGATCCAGGGAATGATAATCATCCAAGCAGATGACTGTCATTAAATCTTCACCAAACAAATCTATCAAACGACGCAAAAACGTAGATTTACCGCAACCAGAGTCTCCGGCTACTCCAATCAATACCACGCGTTCCGGCTTAGTTGTCATAAATCTCCTCTAAATACTAAAGTTGTGTCAATAATTTTTCACACAGCAGATTTTGAAGCCAGGAGTTTACCGCTTTGGTTTATCCTGCGTTCTTGCTACCCAGCACAGCTATAAGACATCAAACAAGTAAACAACAAACTAAAAAAGTAATAAGTTGTGACTTGTCAGACTAGCCTGAATCTTGGTGCCGGTAAGTATTTAATCCTAGTGGTATATTTGATTTTAACAGAATGGGGTATCCCATACAAGATTTGCCCTCAAGAAGAATTCGTCTGGTTTACCCATGATTTTCATGATTCAGTTGTTAATTTTAAAAGAGGGATCGCTAGTATCCATAAGTGTTGCATCGCTCTGAGTCTCCTACTTGTAACTCTATTGTTCGAGTTTTAATGGTATAATATTTCTTTGGAGGAGGCTTTTTCAGGTTCCTAAATTTTAACCACCCCTCACCCTCAATATATTTCCGACGAAAATCTATCCAAGGAATGACTCCTTAACTTGCATTAATAAAATTCTTGGGTGTAAATTTATGGATATGCTCAAATAGGAGTGTCGGTGTTATGTCAAGCTAGTGATAGAGGTTGACAGATTTTTCACATCAAGTAAAACTGATTATAGTTGCTTAAATCGAGGTTCTTTCTTGCGTTATGTTTATAACTAGAGTTTTCCTAGTCATGTAATTAGACATGAGCAGGTAATAAATATAGCTAAGAATATTTCGGGAGATTGGTAAATTTGATACCTCTTTTGCTGTCTAGTACAGCATTATGTATTTTTAGATTTGCAATTTTAGATTTTGGATTGTTTTTTGGTTAATCCCGGACTAAAATCCTGTTAAGATAACGCCCCTTGTGGGTAGAACCAATTCCAAAGACGCTCAGTAAGAGAGCGTTAGCGAGGAACGAGCGTCTGAGTTTCTAACGCTTAGCAATCAAGCAAGCCTCGTCTTCTTTTGACCGGGGTGAATCTAAAATAGGAAATCTAAAATCCAAAATTGATTGACGAAAGTTAGCAAAAAAGTATCGGTGTTAGTTAACGAAGAAAAGATTAAATTGATTCATTATTAACATTCTCCAAAAGATTTATCCTTTACCTTAGAAGGTGAACAGGTGTGTTTTTTACTATGCCTGCATGTCTTCGGTGAGTGTACTTAGCAAGGCATTAATTCATAATGCCGTTTTTCCTTCATTGTCAGTTTTGTGAAACAAAAATCCGGTAAACTAAAGCTGACATGGGATGGGAATAGTTTTTTTGAAAAACGGTTAAGTAAATATCGGAGTGCTAGAACGAATGTACAATCAAGGTGCTGTTGAGAGTGCTGCCAACACAGAATTAGGTAGCCGCGTCTTCCTCTACGAAGTGGTAGGTCTGCGTCAGAGCGAAGAAACCGATCAAACGAACTACCCAATTCGTAAAAGTGGCAGTGTGTTCATCAGAGTGCCTTACAACCGCATGAATCAAGAAATGCGACGTATCACTCGTCTAGGCGGCACAATTGTTAGCATCCAGCCTGTAACTGGGCTACAGCCAGTTAATGGTAAAGCCTCATTTGGGAATGCTACAAGCGAAGTCAGCGAGTTAGCTACATCTGGGGAAACTGCTAACAGTGAAGGGAATGGTAAAGCCACACCTGTAAATGCTCATAGTGCTGAAGAACAGAACAAAGACAAGAAAGGCAACACCATGACTCAAGCGAAAGCCAAAAAAGACCACGGTGACGTTCCTGTTAACACTTACCGTCCCAATGCTCCGTTTATTGGCAAGGTAATATCTAATGAACCCTTAGTTAAAGAAGGTGGAATTGGGATTGTTCAACACCTGAAATTTGACCTATCTGGCAGTGATTTGAAGTACATAGAAGGTCAAAGTATTGGAATTATTCCCCCAGGATTGGACAAGAACGGTAAACCCGAAAAACTCAGACTATATTCCATTGCTTCAACTCGTCATGGCGATGATGTCGATGATAAAACAGTATCACTGTGTGTCCGCCAGTTAGAGTACAAGCATCCAGAAAGTGGCGAAACTGTCTACGGTGTTTGCTCTACGCACTTATGTTTCCTCAAGCCTGGGGAAGATGTGAAAATTACCGGGCCAGTGGGTAAGGAAATGTTGTTACCCCAAGACCCCGATGCTAATGTCATTATGATGGCAACCGGAACAGGTATTGCGCCGATGCGGGCTTATCTGTGGCGTCAGTTTAAAGATGCTGAAAGAGCAGCTAACCCAGAATACCAATTTAAAGGATTTTCTTGGCTAATATTTGGTGTACCAACAACTCCAAACCTTTTATATAAGGAAGAACTGGAAGAAATTCAACAAAAATATCCTGATAACTTCCGCCTCACTGCTGCCATAAGTCGGGAACAGAAAAATCCCCAAGGCGGTAGAATGTACATCCAAGACCGGGTAGCGGAACACGCAGATGAATTGTGGCAATTGATTAAAAATGAAAAAACCCACACCTACATCTGCGGTTTGCGAGGTATGGAAGAAGGTATTGATGCAGCCTTAACTGCTGCTGCTGCTAAGGAAGGTGTAACCTGGAGTGATTACCAGAAGCAACTCAAGAAAGCTGGTCGCTGGCATGTAGAAACTTATTAAGTGCTGAGTTTTTAGTTCTAAGTTTTTAGTTCTAAGTTATGAAGTAGAAACTTCCTGAGTGCTGAGTTTTTAGTTCTAAGTTATGAAGTAGTAGGGTAGGCAATGCCTACCCTACAATTGTTTTGTTATGAATATTGTAAATAGCTGAGGAAAGAGTTCTCAGTTCTGAGTCGTCAAGTATTAAGTACTTCTTACTACTCAGCACTCAGCACTCAGCACTCAGCACTTAAAAATAAATTGGGTGCAAAAATTGTGGGTGTGAAATTAGGAATACTGGGATTAGGCACTGTGGGGACAGGTACGGTGCAGTTGTTGCAAGATAGTGCTGGGCGTCACCCATTGCTGCAAGAGATAGAAATATATCGAGTGGGAGTGCGATCGCTTGATAAACCCCGTGCAGTAGAATTATCTACGGAAGTTTTAACTACAGATTTAGAGTCGATTGTCAACGATCCAGCAGTAGATATAGTTGTCGAAGTTATGGGTGGACTGGAGCCGGCGCGATCGCTAATCCTCACAGCCTTAAGCAATGGTAAGCATGTAGTCACCGCCAATAAAGCCGCGATCGCCCGTTTTAGCGCAGAAATTTTCACAACTGCCAATCAAGCGGGTGTATACGTCATGTTAGAAGCTGCTGTGGGTGGTGGAATTCCGGTGATTCAACCCCTAAAACAGTCTTTAAGTGTTAACCGCATTCATACTGTAACTGGTATTGTTAACGGTACAACTAACTACATCCTGACCCGGATGCAAACTGAAGGCAGCAACTTCGACGATGTTTTAGCTGATGCCCAACGTCTGGGTTATGCTGAGGCTGACCCCACAGCTGATGTCGATGGCTTAGATGCAGCCGATAAAATTGCCATCCTCGCATCATTGGGCTTCGGTGGACGGATCAACCTGAAAGATGTTTATACTGAGGGGATTCGGCAAGTCAGCAAGACAGATATTGCCTACGCCGAAAAATTGGGATTTGTGATTAAATTATTAGCGATCGCCAAAAGAATTACACCCACAGAAGAGAACGCGGGGACATTTCACCTGTCTCCTCTGTCGGTGAGAGTTCATCCGACTTTAGTACCGAAAGCCCACCCTTTGGCTAGCATCAACGGTGTTTATAATGCCATTCTTGTGGAAGGAGAACCCATCGGCCAGGTAATGTTTTTTGGTCCTGGTGCTGGTGCTGGTGCAACCGCCAGCGCTGTGACATCAGATATTTTGAATTTAGTTGCTGTCATCAAAAGCAATACAGCAGTTGCAAATCCCTTATTAGCTTGTGGACATCAGGAATATTCCCAAATTGCGCCGATGTCAGAGTTGATAACTCGGTTTTACACGCGTTTCCTCACGAATGACCAACCTGGAGTTATCGGTAAATTGGGTACTTGCTTTGGTAACTATGGCGTGAGCTTAGAGTCAATTGTACAAACTGGCTTTCAAGGGGAACTTGCAGAGATTGTGGTTGTTACCCATGATGTGCCAGAAGGCAACTTTCGGCAAGCTTTGGCAGAGATTCGGGATTTTGAAGCGATCGAAAGCATTCCCAGTTTACTGCGTGTACTTTGAAATTAATGCTTTAGCGATCGCTCAGCGTCAGATGTTCCCACAGGCTAGAATACTTAGTTTTTTTCAGATTTCTCTTTCTGCCTACGCTTGGTAGACTAAATAACAAACCTCACGCCAAACGCGAGGGTAGCCCTATGACTGCAACTAATCCAGCTACTAGCATTACACTTCCAGACCACACTCAGCTACCAGAGTCTGATGGTACTTTCGTCAAAAACTTCCAAGAACATCCTCAAAGCATTCTTTTAACCGATTCCATTAAACCAGTATTGCAAAAACGTCATTCTGATGGGCAATATTGCATAGGTCAAGACAGTGGCATCTATTGGCGCATCACTGATCCACCAGAACGAGGTGCAGAAGCTCCCGATTGGTTTTATGTACCGAATGTGCCGCCCACACTAAATGGGCAAATGCGCCGCTCTTATGTGCTTTGGCAAGAACACATTGCTCCGTTGATTGTATTAGAATTTGTCTCTGGAGATGGTAGTGAGGAGCGAGATAAAACTCCTTGGCAGGGGAAATTTTGGATTTATGAGCAGGTGATTCGTCCTCCCTTCTACGGCATTTATGAAGTGAATAAAGCCAGTGTGGAACTTTATCACTTGATTGAAGGAGAATATCAACTTTTAAGCAAATGAACGGAGACATTATACTATTGCCCCTTTGGGAGTTGAGTTAGGCATTTGGCAGGGAGTTTATCAGAATGCGGAATTACCCTGGTTGCGCTGGTGGGATTTGCAAGGTAATTTGTTGTTAAGTGGCGAGGAAAGAGCCGAACAGGAAAGTCAAAGGGCAGAACTAGAAAGTCAAAGGGCTGAACAGGAAAGCCAAAGAGCCGATCGCTTAACTGCTCAATTGCGATCGCTCGGCATTGAACCAGAAGCTTGAGAAAGTCTTAGCAGCCTTAGCCTCATGGCAAGCTAAACTAAAAAACAACCCTTATTCCTGCAAAGGTAGTCTTATGACCTCTGCAACCGACCCATCCACCGCCCTGACTCCTTTCCCCGACCATACACAGCTACCAGAGTCGGATGGTACTTTCGTGAAAAATTGGCAAGAGCATCCCCAAAGCATTTTACTGACTGACTCAATTACACCCGTTCTCAAACAATTACATCCTGAAGGTGAATATTGTATCGGTCAGGATTTAGGTATTTACTGGCGGTTGACAGACCCCCTAGAGAAAGGCGCAGAAGCACCAGATTGGTTTTATGTCCCAAATGTACCACCTTTACTCGATGGACAAACGCGGAGGTCTTATGTACTGTGGCGAGAATTTATTGCCCCATTAATTGCCTTGGAATTTGTCTCTGGGGATGGTAGTGAAGAACGAGATAAAACCCCTTGGAAGGGGAAATTCTGGATTTATGAGCAAGTAATTCATCCGGCTTATTATGGCATTTATGAAGTGAATAAAGCCAGTATAGAAGTTTATGAATTAATTGGTGGAAAATATCAATTATTAACAGCAAATGAACGCGGACATTATCCGATTATTCCTTTGGGAGTTGAGTTAGGTTTATGGCAAGGAGTTTATCAAAATGCCCAATTGCCCTGGTTGCGTTGGTGGGATTTACAGGGTAATTTGTTGTTGAGTGGCGATGAAAGAGCCGAACAGGAATCCCAACGCGCTGAACGAGAATCCCAACGAGCTGAACAGGAAAGACAAAGAGCCGATCGCCTTATTGCCCAATTGCGATCGCTCGGCGTTGAACCAGAAGTCTAAGTTTTTGGATGAAAGATCCCCAGATCAGTAGCGCTTGTCTTCAGACATCGCTTGCTAAACTACCTTAAAATTGCAAATATAAGCAAGGCCAAAAATCACTCTAAGAATATGGCTCAAATTTTAGTTGAAAATTTAGATCCTGTGATTCTGGAAAAGCTAGAAACTCTTGCAAAACAGCACGGTAGATCTTTGCAAGAGGAATTAAGGCAGATCCTACAACAAGCGGCTGAAAAAGCGACACACTACCACACTGGCGGCGACATAGAAAAAGTCAGAGAAGCTGTAACACGCTCTCAAGTGAGATATACAGGAAAAATTTTCAGTGATAGTACTGAACTTATCCGCGAGGACAGAGAACGGTGAGTCAGTATGTTTTAGATGCTAGCATTGCCATCAAGTGGTTCATCCCCGAAGTCTACTCTCATGCAGCTAGGCGTTTAATAGGAAGTAACCATACTTTCTTAGTTCCAGATTTTTTCTTTGCAGAAGTAGGAAACGTCTTGTGGAAACGAGTGCGTCGCGGTGAAGACACTGCTGAAAATGCCAGACAAACATTAACAGATTTGAATACAGTTCCTCTAGAATTATACTTATCTCAGCCATTGATGCCACTTGCTTTAGATATTGCCATTCAGATAGATCGCGCAGTGTATGACAGTTTATACTTAGCTCTTGCCATTACCCAACAATGCCAAATGGTGACAGCAGATGAAAAACTTTATAATGCTCTTCAAACCAGTAGCTATGCAAGTAATCTTCTCTGGGTGGAGAATATTTAGATAGCGATCGCCTGAGCTTTACAGGAATTTCAAGGTTTATATAGGGGTGCAAAGGGCACCCCAGTATGAATTATTGCGTCAAAATCTGACGGGTTAAAATACTCATGACTTCATTGGGATTATCTGTTGGTAGTAGTGGACTCAATACTTTTCAATTAAACCCAATAATCTCTCTTTTGGTCTGGGGAAAGGTTAAAGGGTAATGGGGAAAGGGAAATTCAAACCCTTTCCCTTTCCCCTTTCCCCCAAAACCCGAAAAGTATTGGTAGTGGACTCCAATCACCTACATTTGCATAGCCCAAAACATGCAACAAGTGAATGGTGCCCATAACAGCTTTGGGTCAACCAATTAATAAATGTTTAATCTGTTCTCTTCTGGGTGATGAGTCTTGGAAAGATGAATGGAAAGGAGGTATCTCACCGCTTTGTGTGCAAAGAAACTGGGCTGGTTGTGATTTGGCGAACTTTTTTGATTGTGCAATGATAATATTTGACTCTGATTTTGGTGACTCCGATTTTGAGGTTAAAAGAAGGCGATCGCAGACTCTTGCGCGAGGGCGATCGCCTTTCTTCTATCCTGATAATATAGTATAATTTTATACTTATAAATATATTTTCTAAATATTTTTACATAGATAAACTATGAGTAATCAAGGCGATTGCAAGGAATCTTCATGAGCAAAGCCAGATAAAGGCGCACCAAGCTTCAATACTTCTCGGTTAAGGGGAAAAGGGGAAAGGGTAAAGGGAAAAGGGTAAAGGGAAAAGGGAAAAGGGTAAAGGGAAAAGGGAAAGAAAAAACCTTTAACCCTTACCCTTTACCCTTTTCCCCAAACCCGATTCCGAGTTAAAAATGCTTAACCGAGAAGTATTGCACCAAGCTTCGCCAAAATTAAATTCGATATTGCAATTAAACAAGAAACGCGATATCGAATTTGGGCGGTTGTTTGTTGAATTCGGGCAGTTGTTTCTTGAATTCGGGCGATTGTTTGTTGAATTCGGGCGGTTGTTTGTTGAATTCGGGCAGTTGTTTGTTGAATTCGGGCAGTTGTTTGTTGAATTCGGGCAGTTGTTTCTTGAATTCGGCTAAATATCAATATATTTACGGGAACAATATAATTTAATTTGTATTAATTATTTTAAATAATACTGAATTTTGCGGGTGTTAATTGCCCCGATTTTGTTTATCCTAATGGTGTAAAGACAAGGATAGAAGTCAGTTTATATCCTAGTGGATGATTAAAAAAAGGAAAGTTATTTATGTCACGTCCCAAACGTGGGTCTAAAGTACTTGATAGGGCACAGCGTCGTATTGCCGCTTTGAAATCGATTAGTCCCACCTTAGATTTAGGTAATGGAGTTACTATTGACACCTTTGCCACTGCCATCAAAAAAACACAAGACAAGTTGGAAGCTTATAACTCCAGCCTCTCCACCGTCGATCTAACTCAGGGAGCTTTAGAATTAGCTGAAAAGTCGCTGATGGAACTAACGGAACATGCGTTAGTCAGCGTAGCTGCAAAGTATGGCAAAAATAGTGATGAGTACAAAATGGCAGGGGGCGTTCGTCGCAGCGAACGCAAGCGTCCAGTACGGAAGCCTAAGCAAGAAGTTGTTATTTGATAAAGACAATACATTTGGGTTTTTTGACACTCTCCCGAATTCAAATCGGGAGATTCTTGGTTAGGTGGCGAACCAATAGAAAAAAGATAACATTTATAAATAGCGATCGCTAAGCTTTATAAAACCCTGGATTTGAGAGAAAATTTAAGAATCGTAATCAGAGTAAATTTAAATGCACGTTATTAGTCGCAGAATTCTACGAGAATTTTGTGAAGCACATACAGATGCAAGGGAAGCACTTTATGATTGGTATAAGATAGCAACTAAAGCTGAATGGAAAAATCTGCTTGAAGTTCAGGCTATTTATCCAAAAGCAGAAGCAGTTAGTAACTTCACTGTGTTTAATATTAAAGGAAACAATTACCGTTTGATTGCTGATATTGTTTACGAAACTCAAAGAATCTATATTAAATATGTCCTGACTCACGCTGAATATGATAAGGATAAATGGAAAAATGACCCGTACTTTTAATCCAGAATCTTATGGTAAATTGCTAGCCGAGTATCAGCCAAAAATCATTACCACGGATGCAGAAAACGAACAAGCGATCGCACTCGCATTAACCTTAGAACATCGTCCCAATCGTACACCAGAAGAAGAAATGCTGTTGCAACTGTTGGTGACTTTAATTGAGCAGTTTGAAGAAACCCATTACCCAATTCTCCAAGGTACACCCAATTCGATGTTAGTACATCTAATGGACGCACGCGATACTACAACCGAAGCATTAGCTGAGGTAATTGGTTCATTGGAAATTGTCTTGCAAATTGTTAATGGTGGCACCATTAGTAAAACTCAAGCAGAAACGTTGGCGGACTATTTTAATGTAGATATCAATTTATTTACTTAGCTTATCTTCCATAACAACGCTTTTATAGCACAAGCCTTGATGGTTAGGACATTAACAGATGATAAAACCTAGACACAAAAAGGTTTTTTCCCTGGTTCCCAGTCAAGAGTCCCTTGCTATAACTGGAAGTTTTGGAAGATGAAGAGACAAGTGGTGGAAATTGACTTAAGTGAATATTATCTTAATAATATAGGTAAGATTTTAGGAATTTTATCTAAGAGGTTTTGAATTTTCCGGTTCCCCCCCCTTTACAAGGGGGGATTAAGGGGGGTGATTAAAATCACAATCAACCACTTTTCAAACATCCTCTAATATTGTCATGAAAGAAGTATTTTAATATGCTAGTCCAGTCAATACCGGCAGAACAAAGAACAGTACTACATAACATTAGCTGGGAAACCTTTGAAGCCTTACTAAAAGACACAGGCGAGGATAGAGACTCTCGGTTTGCTTATGATGGCGGTACTTTAGAAATCATGACACCACTTTTTGAACACGAAAATCCCAAAATTCAATTTGACCGCTTGATATTTGCTTTGACTGAAGAAATAGGAAAAGAAATTAAAAGTGCTGGTTCTACAACATTGAAGCGCAAATTAGCAAGAAAAGGGATAGAGCCAGATAACTGCTATTATATACAAAATGAACCAAAAGTTAGAGAGAAGAAAAGTCTAAATTTAGAAACAGATCCACCACCTGATTTAGCAATTGAGATTGATATTACTAATAGTTCAATTAATAAATTTAATATTTACGCAGCGTTAGCTATAAATGAACTTTGGCGATATGATGGGCAAAATTTAAAATTTTATCAGTTGCAAGCAGGGCAATATGTTGAGTGTAAATTTAGCATCGTTTTTCCTCTGATTTCAGTGAATGAGATGAGTAGATTTATTCAGCAAAGTCAAAGCATGGGTGAGGTTGCTTTGTTGAAATCTTTTCGTATTTGGGTTAGAGAAAAATTAGCATAGTTAACTACGATATGTCATGGCGATCGTAACGAAGTGGAGCCTAGCAATCGCAATCATTATCGCACTATTAGTAAAACTCAAGCAAAAGCGTTGGCGGACTATTTTAACGTAGATATCAGTTTATTTACCTAGCTTATCTTCTATAACAACGCTCTTAAAACCAGTAGTTACGCAATTAATCTTTTATGGGTGGAGAATATTTAGCTAGCGATCACTTGAATTTTAAAGAAATATAGCGTAGAGATGCTGCGGCTTGTCGTTATACATCGCTGGGCATTGAACCAGAAGCTTAATATTTTTTGACTGTAGGTTAAAGGTGCGAGCATTTTTTACACCTAAAAATCGCTAAAAAATGCTTTGCTACTTAGCTTTTGGAGCTTTTTCAAACTATGAGCCTGTATTAAAAACCTGGCGTGCTAACCATCCCAAACTCAATCCTAAACTAGAAGTGGCAACCAAAATCAGAAAAGTCTGAAAATTACTGAAGTAATCTCGTAATTTAACTCTGGATCTATCTACAACAATGGACACAACAAAAGTCCAAGTCATAGCGCCAATTAAAGCCCAAGCTCCAAACTTAGCCCCAACTGCAACCCAAGCCATAATGGTAGCCACAGCAGTAGCTACGGCTACTGCTGTGGCTACTGCCACAACTGGATTCCAATTATCATCTATAATCCCAGCGCTCTCGGCCCAAGCCAGAAAAACAATTACAGCCATAGCTACGGCCGCCAACACAGCCACAGCGAGAAACACAGTCCCAGATTTAACTGTAAGCACACCTCTGGCAAAATTCAAAGCCGCCCAACCCACAGTTACACCCATAGCCAAGGTAAGAGTTATAACCATAAAGAAACTCGCTATAGTTATAAACAAATTCCCAGGTCTTACCTCCGGCTTCATCAAAGTTCCAGACCTTAGCAAAGTCAAAACTCCAGTCCAAGCAATAATGACCACCTGTGCAGTCCAGAACAAAGCTTCAGATGCTGCAAATAAGCAGCCGCTCATTAATCCATAAAGTACTAAGGAAGCAGTCATCCATTTCCAAGGGATAGTTCTTAAAGAGACAGCCACCCAGTCCCAAGGGATAGTTCTTAAAGAGACAGCCACCCAGTCCCAAGAGATCCTTCTCCAAGAAGCACTCACCCAGCCCCAAGATTTATTTATAATCGCTTTAGAAACTAGTTTACTGTGAATAGCCTTTAACTCTGATTTAGCTTTGCGTAGAACAACTTTTATTTTGTCAACTTGTTTAAATAGAGGTGGAGGCGTTGCTTTTGGTACTTCTAGCATTGCTAACCATGCTTGCATTGACTGAGGGCGGTCTTTTGCCTCCAGCGCCATACCTTTGAGAATTGCTTGATTTAATTGCTCGCTGATGCTTGGATTAATTTGTTTAGGTGGAGTCAGGAAAGTATCGCCTAGCTTGCGAGCCTGAGAAGTTGTGGGGGGTTTACCTGTCACTACATAATAGAGTGTGGCAGCCAGACAGTAAACATCGACCGTTGGCTCCCGACTGCCTCTAGTCATCTGTTCATAGGGTGCAAACCCACTATTACCTACATTCCCTTTTGAACTTAAAGTTTGAGGCAAGAATTCTTTGGCAATCCCAAAGTCAATTAGAACCGCTTTGCCATTTGTTCGCACCATAATGTTTCCAGGGTGAGCATCTCGATGTACTAGCCCTGCTTGATGCACCACCACTAAAGCTTCCCCAATCTGGCGAATACAGGGTACAATCTCTGCTTCTGGTAACGCTCCCCTGTGTCTCACTACCTGAAACAAATTTTCTCCTGGTACAAAATCCATCACCAAGCAGTGGATAGCACCTTCTTTAAACAAGTCAATCACTCCCACAATGTGAGGATGAGGGTCTTGAGACAAGCGTGCTAGTGTCCGCCCTTCTTGGATAAATCGCTCTATATACTTGTCATATTCTGGATCGTGGCTGAGATATTCATTTGGTGTCTTGATGACAACTTTCCGGTTTAGCTCAACATGCAATGCCTTATAAGTAATCCCGAATCCGCCCTGTCCCAAGACTACATCAATTACATATTTGCCACCTTGTAATCTTTGTCCAGTTGTCCAAGGCATGAAAACCCCTAAATAATTCGTAATTCGTAATTAAAACGCTTTAAAAAAGCTGGACATGAGTATTTTTGACTTAACTGTGTTTCAAAAATAATACAGTTTTACAAAATTTTGTACAACACAATGAAAGTTTAGAGGATGTTTAAAAAGTGTTTTGCGTGTATACACAAATCGAATTACCCCCCTTAATCCCCCCTTGGAAAGGGGGAAAACAGGAAATCTAGTTCCCTCCCCAATACATACGGGGAGGGTTAGGGTGGGGTAATTTGAGGACTGGTAGTGATTCGATAACTTGTGTTGTGTACACCGTAGTTAAAAAAGGGGGGAACCGGAATCAAAGTCCCCCTTTTTAAGGGGGATTTAGGGGGATCTAAAACTTTTTATACCGACAAGAGGACTTTTCAAACATCTTTTTAGTTATGTCTACGGTGTTTTGGTAGATGAGGAACTAGGAGACTGTGACGGTTGATTGGAAGATGGAGATGGGTGGAAAATAGGAATCCAGCCAACTATACCTGATAGTAAGGTTCCAATGGCAGCGATCGCCGCAATCACCAATCCCCAAAACTGGATGTTTCGCTCCCAAGTTGGGTTAGTGTTAGGTGGTACGATTACTGAAGGCTGCGAGTTGTCTCCGCTCAAGCCCAATAAATCCAGCCATTCTCGCATTGACTGCGATCGCTCTTGAGGATCTAGTTTCATCCCTTTCAAAATTGCGTCGTTGGTGCGATCGCTAATCTGAGGATTAAACTCTTTTGGAGACACTAAATGCTCACCGTCCACTTTGCGTTTGACTGCATCCACAGGTGTTTTCCCTGTCAAAAGTTTATAGAGAGTAGCCGCCAATGAATAAATATCGCTATAACCATGAGTGATAGTACCTCTAGCGTAAAGTTCAGGCGGCGTAAATCCATCAGACGTTTCCTTGGTTCGGCTTGTAGTTAAGATATGGTCAAAATCGAGAGTTAGACCAAAATCGATTAACACCGCTTCTAACTGCCCCTCTCGTTGACGCAACAAGATATTTCCCGGATGCACATCCCGATGAATCAGTCCATTTTTATGGACAACTATCAATGCTTCCCCAATTTGCTGAATGTAACGCAGTGCCTGTGGTTCCGAAAGTATTGGTGGACGCAGGTCAGCTAAACTTACTTCATTTACATACTCCATTACCAAACATAAATGCTCTCCTTCCTGAAAGGGGTCTTCAACCGCCACAATATGCTTATGCTTACACTGAGCAAGTTTTACCGCCTCCCGTAAAAAGATTGTCTCCAGGCGTGCGCGTTCCGACTGGTTAAGGGATTTCAGCAGGTCATCATTTAAAATTTTAATAACTTGGCGATCGCTATTCCTATTTTTTACCAAATAAGTAATACCAAATCGTCCCCTTCCTAATTCTTTTTCAATAGTATATTTTCCACCTTGCAATTGATCGCCAGCTACCCAAGCCATCTTTGCAACTCCCAATATATTTGTATTAATTTTCACACAATTGGATCTTGACAAGCTAAGTTAGCTTTGAGAAACAGAGCGATATCTAGGACGGGCTACGCCTACGCTTTTTTATACCACACCTTGAAATTGTTTAGAATAGGCTTTCACACTATACATACTGAAGAACCAAATTATTTTGTCACTGCTATGCTTAATTCACAAAAGCTACCCTTCTTAGAATCTATTGGCTGGCAT
This sequence comes from Nostoc sp. C117, assembly GCF_043099735.1. Lineage (NCBI taxonomy): Bacteria > Bacillati > Cyanobacteriota > Cyanophyceae > Nostocales > Nostocaceae > Nostoc > Nostoc sp. C117. The sequence goes on along the minus strand of NZ_CP170991.1, from coordinate 5,087,260 downwards.
CTGAAAAACGTATATCAATTGAACGAAAAGCAAATGATTCAATTGTATCAACGTAATTGGCATCACAGATCCACTTTCAAGAATCTAGAAGATGAAGAAGAAGGATTTGTTTATTATTTAGCAAAAAAATATAATTCTTGGATACTATCAGATTTAGAAATGTTCTCTCTCGACCATCACAACAAAATACTTAAAATCCTTAATGCTTTCAATCCTCAAGTACTACAAAATGCTTCCGCGTTTTTCGCAGGTGGTACATTACTAGCGTTAGAATATGGCGAATATAGACTTAGTAAGGATATTGATTTTCTTTTCCCTTATGGGGCTGAAAACTATAAATACTTAAGAAATTTAATCTATGATAACGGAATTTCTGGATTATTTATAAATACTACAAATATGAGGTTAGGTGATAGCACAGTAAATCAGTACGGTATTCGATTTCCTGTTACTATCGACGGAATAACGATTAAAATAGAAGTTGTCGCCAATGGAAATTTCGTTTTAGATCCTCCTGTTTACCCACATTGGGCGAATATTCCCTGTTTGAGTATAAGTGATAGATTTACATCAAAATTAATGGCTAACGCTGATCGCTGGAATGATGCCAGCACTCAATCTAGAGATTTAATTGATTTAGCAATTCTCCGGGTGAATAATAGTGTCCCTATGAGTGCAATTTCTAAAGCTGAGGCAACCTATGAAGTTCGTTCACCATTAATTAAAGCGATTAACCAATTTATGGAAAAGGTAGAATACAGAAAAAAATGTTTTCAAGAGTTAAGTATTACTCAAGAAAAAATTCCAATAATAATGAATGGAATAGATTTACTTCTTGTTGATTTTACAAAAAATTATTCTAGCTAGAAAAATATAAATCGGCACTGATGCGAGTCATCGAACCATAATACGTCTCATCGCAATATAAATCAAAGTCTCCGAAAGCGATCGCCTCATCTCCTCTTCCACTGGTAAACTAAAAAACAACCCTTACATCTTGCAAAGGTAGTCTTATGACCTCTGCAACCGATCTATCTACCGACCTCACACCGTTCCCAGACCATACACAGCTTCCTGAGTCTGATGGTACATTCGTGAAAAACTTTCAGGAACATCCCCAAAGCATTCTCCTAACGGACTCGATTAAACCGATATTGCAAAAACGTCATCCTGATGGGCAATACTGTATTGGTCAAGATAGTGGTATCTACTGGCGGATAACTGATCCTCCAGAAAAAGACGCCGAAGCACCAGACTGGTTTTATGTAGGAAATGTATCACCTACTCTGGATGGACAAACGCGCAGGTCTTATGTACTCTGGCGAGAGTTTATTGCCCCATTAATTGTATTAGAATTTGTTTCTGGGGATGGTAGTCAAGAAAGAGATAAAACTCCTTGGAAGGGTAAATTTTGGATTTATGAGCAGGTGATTCGTCCTCCCTTCTACGGCATTTATGAAGTGAATAAAGCCAGTGTAGAAGTTTATGAATTAATTGGTGGACAATATCACTTATTAACAGCAAATGAACGCGGACATTATTCTATATATCCTTTAGGAGTTGAGTTAGGTCTATGGCAGGGACAATATTACAATATGGAATTACCTTGGCTACGCTGGTGGGATTTACAAGGTAATTTGTTGTTAACTGGTGAAGAAAGAGCCGATCGCTTGACTGCTCAATTGCTTTCTTTAGGCATTGAACCAGAACCATAATATTGACTAAAAATCAACTATTTATTCACATCCAGTAACCGGGAAGTTTCTAAGCGACTCATCCACTTTCCGAAATAAACTTGATTAGCTTTTTGCTCAGATGGATCTTGAGTATCTAAAGGATAAGGTATCAGTCCTAAAATCGTTGCTGTCGTCACACAAAACATTGATTTTTGGAAACTCATACAAATTTGCACTCGCAAATCATCTTCACCCCGAAGACTGCGACGATAAATATCGTGCAAATATTCTGGAAGATAATGACGCATATCTTGCATTAGCAAGGTGGGAGGAATACCCGCGCCGCCAATGGGCAAAGGATCGGCATACAATGCACCATATTGAAATCGAGTTTGATCTGGAGGTATTTGATATCCTTGGGCGTTGTATGAAACTGTGCCGTGGAAAGGTGTTCCTCTAAAGAAAACTGCCTCTACATAAGGTATTGCTGTATCTGCTAAAAAGGTCAAACCAACGTCTTCAGGAATGATTTCATAGAGTTTTTCGCGAATTTTGACGCTGTAGGTAATTGGCTTTGATGCACTTGCCACCAATCCTGATTTAATATGATCTACAACTTGGGAAATCGATTTAATTTCGCCTTTGTCGTAGCGGTCTGATAAGCTGAGGAACATATCAGCCATGACTCGCCAAAATTGACCTAAACCAGTGTAGTAAGCAGAGACGCGCAAGTGTTCAGTTAAAAATTCTGGAAATAGTTGGTTAGTGCCTAAAACTAGGGGATTATTTTTAAATTTGGCTGCGATTACAGCTTGCGCTCTTTCTTTAAATTCGTTTGTATCTAAATAGGTATCTAGTCCGCCGCCACCGTGCCACATCATCGCTTTCATGCAATACTCGGCATATTCAAAATTAATGCGATCGTGCCACCAGTGACGGAGTAATTTCTGAAAATCAATCTCTCCATTAAAGTATTTAAAAAATGGGAAAAATACTAAAAATTGATGCTCAGCAATGTAGTTAAGATTATTTGAATAAGCATCTAAAACTACTCCGTAGCTTTTGAGAATACCAACTACTTCCAGTACATTTTCTGGACTATCTGGGAGTAATGCTTCTCCTTTTTGCAGACGTTCAATATACTCAGCTAAAGGATTGTGAGTAGCTTTCTTTTTAATAGTTACCATTGCTAGTTCTCCAAAAAGTATCAGGATTGGGGCATTGGGCGTTAGGAGTGGAGTGGTGAGTAGTGAGTGGTGAGTGCTGTACATGGATAGCAGGGCGTTTAGCCCGTGCTGAGTTAGGAGTTAAGAGTTAAGAGTTTTGTTTATCTCCTTGTCCCCTTGTCCCCTTGTCCCCTTGTCTCCCTCATCTCCCCATCTTCCCATTCCCCATTCCCTAATACCCAGTCCCAAATCCCTAGTCCCCAGTCCCCATTCTCTTATTCAAAGACACCGTTACAACTACATTTTGGGTATTCACCATTGCTGTAATTGTCGGTTCAGTCCAACGTGCTAACCAAGCGGGTTGGATGCCAAAAATCACAATTAGTAATGCTAAAATTGCAGCTGGTAGGCGATCGCTCCAATAGACACGCGGCAAGTTGGTAACTTGTGCAGACAAGCGTCCAAAAAAGGCGCGGTTGACGAGAATTAAAAAGTAAACTGCTGTTAAACCTGTACCAAGCATACAGAGCAAGGTTTGCAGTGGAAAAACTGGAAAACTGCCCCGATAAACTACGAATTCGGAAATAAACCCTACCATTCCTGGTATACCAGCGCTGGCCATAACTCCCACAATAATTAAGCTACCGATTACTGGCATACCGCGTTCTGGGTTTAGCAATCCTTGGATGACTTCTAAATCACGGCTTCCGGCTTTTTTATACACAACTCCTACCAGCAAAAATAGCATTGCCGATATCAAGCCGTGGCTTATCATTTGCATTACAGCACCTAACACACTTAAAGGTGTACTAGCCGCCGCGGCTAAAAGCACGTAACCCATGTGTCCAATAGAACTGTACGCCACCATTTTTTTCATATCGGTTTGGGCGATCGCACAGGATGAACCATACAATACACTTACTACTGCCCAAATTGCTAGCCAAGGAGCCACATAAGCCCAAGCTTCTGGTAACAAGTTCATGCCAAATCGTAGTAAACCGTAAGTCCCTAACTTCAACAGCACCCCAGCCAACAGCACAGAAATCGGCGTGGAAGCTTCAACGTGAGCATCTGGCAACCAAGTATGAAAGGGAACTAAGGGAATTTTAATCCCAAAACCGATCAAAATTCCCGTTAGGAGCAAAAGTTGTGTCCCTAGAGGTAGGATTGTCGGGTTCAAGGTTGCTAGTGCAAAGTTAGAGGAACCACTCAGCCAAACCATGCCGAGGAAACTTGCCAAAATCAAGATTCCCGAAACGGCTGTATATATCAGAAATTTGGTAGCAGCGTAACCCCGCTTCGCGCCTCCCCAAATAGCTATTAACAGATACAGCGGAATGAGTTCCAACTCGTAAAACAGGAAAAATAGCAGTAAATCCTGTGCCAGAAAGGCTCCAGTTACGCCAACGCTTAACAGCAGTATCAAAGAGTAATAAAATCTCGGACGCTGTAGAGATTCATCACTGCTGTAAATGGCAATGGAAGTTAACAATCCATTCAAAACCAGCAACGGCAAAGATAAACCATCTATCCCAAGGTTATAATTTAAGCCTAAAGCATCTACCCAAGGAACAGATTCGGCAAACTGTTGGCTGATTTCTCCTGGATGAAACTGAATTACTAGTACGATTGTCAACAAGAAAGCAATAATCGCAAAGGCCAAAGCTACCCCACGGGCTACTTTCCCACTAATGCCAGAAGGCCAGAAACCAATTAAAGCTGCGCCAATCAACGGCACTAAAATTAAAGCACTAAGCATAAGCAGTTATGGAATGGGGAATGGGGCATTGGGCATTGGGCATGGAGAATTGAGGATTGGGACTAGAGACTGGGGACTTTTAATGAGAAGATGAGGGGGATGAGGCAGACAAGCAGACAAGGAGATAAACAAAACTCTTAACTCAGCACGGGCTAAACGCCCCGCTATCCATGTACAGCACTCATAACTCAGCACTCTTAAAAAGGCAATTTATCCAATAAACCCAATGACCAGCTGATGAAAAAACCCAGGACGCTGACGACTGCTAGGATGGTCAACATATAGCCCTGAGATTGTCCAGAAATGCTGTATTTTAAAGTTTGTCCGCCGAGAATTGTGGCAAATCCAACTAAGTTCACTATACCGTCAACCAAATACCGATCGCTCCAAGCAGAAATCTTAGATAGGAATGCAACTGTACTGACTACGGTTACACGATAAACTCGGTCAATATAAAAATCATAACCTAACAAGTCTTGCAGAAATCTCCACCCCAAGATTCTCGATCTTGACCAGGCTTTGTGCAGATAAACTGTACACCCTGCAACTACTCCCAGTACAGTAGAACTAAACAATGCTAGTGCCACATACCAATTAATACTTTCCCAATCGGGTAGTAAGTACCATTGCTGTAGCATCAGAGGTACAAGCAGAGTCAATACTGTGAGAGTTACCATTGGTAATGCCATTTGCCAACCAACTTCCGGGGTACGCCGGGTTTTCTGTTGCGGTTTACCCCAGAAGACTAATCGAAATACTCTGGTCAAGTTGAATGCTGTCAAGCCATTGACCAATATTAAAACTCCAATCACCCAAGGGCTAATACTGACAAAACCGTCAGCCCATGATAACATTGCCCAGAAGCTTCCCAAGGGTAGCAGTGTTACCATCCCCGCGGAACCGACAACAAAAGCAGTGGTGGTAGCTGGCATCCGTGACCACAAACCACCCATTTCTGTCAAGTCTTGGCTTTGGGTCGTCAAAATTACCGAACCGGAACTCATAAATAATAATGCTTTAGCGATCGCATGAGTTAACAGCAACATCAAGGCTACACCCCCCTGCTGCAAACCCACTGCCAAAAACACTAACCCCATGTATGCACTAGTAGAATGAGATAGCGATCGCTTAATGTCAATTTGAGCTATGGATACTAATGTCGCCCCAATTGCCGTTACCGTCCCCATAACTACCAAAGCGTTCAAAGCAACTGGTGACAAAGCTAACAATGGTTGAAATCTATACAGTAAATAAGCACCACCAGCTACTACCAGCGAATTTCGCATGACCGAGGCGGGGTTAGGTCCCTCCATCGCCTCATCTAACCACAAGTGCAGGGGAAATTGGGCACATTTACCAGCAGGTCCAGCAATTAACGCTAACCCCAGCAATGATGATGTCATTGGACTTAATTCAGCTGTTTGCGCCCACTCATATAAATCCGAAAAGTTCAAACTTCCAGCTAAGGTGGAAAGTGTGACTACAGCCATCAACAGCAACAAGTCTCCCACCCGTTTCGTCCAAAACGCATCTCGCGCTGCTGTTACAACCAACGGCTGAGCATACCAGAACCCCACTAGCAAGTAAGTCGAAAGCGTCAGCACTTCCAAAAGGGCATAGCTGAGAAACAAAGAATCACTGATTGCTAAACCACTCAGCGCTGCTTCAAAAAATCCCAGCAACGCAAAAAAACGCGCCAACGACCAGTCCTTTTCCATGTAACCCAGGGCGTAAACTTGTGCCAGTAAGCTTAACCCTGTAATTAAAACTGTTGCCCCAATACTGACTGATGAGACTTCCAAGGAAAAGGATAAGTCTAAATCCGCAGCTTGGAACCAGGGAACCAATAAAGTTTCTGGTTCTCTATCCCAGATGTTTTTAAATACAAACAGGCTATGGATAAAAGCCAGAATGGTCGTTAACAAGTTTAAGTATGCCGCAGGTCTTGGTCCTGTTCGTTGAATTATTCCAATTCCCCAGGGCAACGTCAAAATTGCGCCCAATAAGCTATAAAAAGGCACAAACCAACTTGTTGAAAATAAAAATCCACTCATTTAAATTTCCCTTGACGACTCACCTTTGATTCAAAATAAAAGTTTTAAAATTATATGTTTCTAAAAACATTATTTACTTAAAAGCTGTGTTTCTTACTATTATTTACATTAAATTTAGTGAAAATATTTTTACCTTATCTTCCCCTATTCAGCTTAATTAAATATAACTTTACATATGTAAAAGCATTTACTTGTTTTAATATATTACTTAGGTTTTTACATTTATCTTTCTACTTTCAGTCGATACGTTTATACAGTATATTTGAAAAACTTATGTATTTTTTACCTAGTCTTTGTAGAGGTAGAAAAACTCTAGGAAATATAGATATAGCAAAAGATACAGCCTTTGAGTATCCCTTACTAGAGAGAATTAGCTCTGTTTATGAATGTCGTTTTGTAAATGTGATAAAGAAATTATAAAGCATAAGTGGCTCCTCTAGGAATCAGTGAACTTTAATTGCTCAGAAGCGCAGATGAATTTTTGTTAAGTTTTTTAAAACTTTATTATCATAAACTATTATAGTGATTTATATTGCCAGGGACGCCAAGCTTTCCTATGCTTAAATTTGGAAGTGTTTTCTTAGCTCTAAGATAAACCTCTCCCCGTCAAAGATTTCAAATAACAATACTGTTCGGATTAATTTTGTAGGAGTTCTGCGATGCCAATTGCAGTTGGAATGATTGAAACGAAGGGCTTTCCAGCAGTCGTGGAAGCTGCTGATGCGATGGTGAAAGCCGCGCGTGTCACTTTGGTAGGATATGAGAAAATTGGTAGCGCTCGCGTCACCGTCATAGTTAGGGGAGATGTATCGGAAGTCCAAGCTTCCGTAGCAGCAGGGGTTGAAGCGGCGAAAAGAGTCTTTGGTGGTGAAGTTTTATCCACTCACATCATTGCTCGTCCCCACGAAAACCTGGAATACGTATTGCCGATACGTTACACAGAAGCTGTGGAACAGTTCCGGACTTAAAAACCGTTTAAACAAAAAAAGTAATTAACGCTCTTTGCCTTATTGAGCATCACTTGTGTCCAAGGCTAAAAACTTTAATTAGGGATTAAAACTAATGTCAATTGCAGTGGGAATGGTTGAAACGCTGGGCTTTCCAGCAGTAGTGGAAGCTGCTGATGCAATGGTAAAAGCAGCTCGCGTAACTCTGGTAGGGTACGAAAAAATCGGTAGCGGTCGAGTGACAGTAATTGTTCGGGGAGATGTGTCGGAAGTTCAAGCTTCCGTGGCTGCAGGAGTTGAATCCGTTAAGCGAGTCAATGGCGGACAAGTGCTGTCTACTCACATCATTGCTCGTCCTCACGAAAACTTGGAATACGTCCTACCAATTCGTTATACCGAAGATGTAGAACAGTTCCGGGAAAATGTGAATGCAATTCGTCCTTTTGGTAGAAGACCGTAATTCGTAATGCAAATTGCCAAAGTTCGCGGCACAGTAGTTAGCACCCAAAAAGATCCAACTCTCAGGGGTGTGAAACTACTGTTGTTACAATTAGTAGATGAAAACGGCAATATCCTACCAGAGTATGAAGTAGCAGCAGATATTGTGGGAGCAGGAGTAGATGAGTGGGTACTCATCACTCGTGGTAGTGCCGCTCGTCAAGTTGTTGGCAATGAACAGCGTCCATTAGATGCAGCAGTGGTGGCGATCATAGATACTATTTACGTTGAAGATCGCCTAATTTACAGCAAAAAAGATCAATATCGATAAGTCATTAGTCATTAGTCATTAGTCATTGGTCATTGGTCATTAGCTCTCGACAAAGAACAAATGACAAAGAACAAATGACAAATGACAAAAGGCCAATGGCAAATGACAATATAGGAGGAATCTCGCGATGGTAGTCCGCAGCACGGCGGCACCCCCAACCCCGTGGTCAAGGAATTTAGCTGAACCCCAAATCCATCAAACTGCCTTTGTACATTCATTCTCCAATCTGATTGGGGATGTACGCATAGGTGCAAATGTAATCGTTGCTCCGGGGACTACGATTAGAGCGGATGAAGGCACACCTTTTTATCTTGGTGAAAACACTAATATTCAAGATGGTGTTGTCATTCATGGGTTGGAGCAAGGCCGAGTAATTGGCGATGACCAAAATAAATACTCGGTATGGATTGGTAAAAACACTTGCATTACCCACATGGCTCTAATTCACGGACCAGCTTATGTTGGGGACAATTCCTTCATTGGCTTTCGCTCCACAGTCTTTAATGCCAGAGTGGGTGCAGGTTGCATCGTCATGATGCACGCTTTGATTCAAGACGTAGAAATTCCCCCAGGCAAATATGTCCCTTCGGGAGCGATAATTACCAGCCAGCAGCAAGCCGATCGCTTGCCAGATGTGCAAGACCAAGATAAGGAATTTGCTCATCATGTGGTTGGGATTAATCAGGCGTTGCGGGCTGGTTATCTTTGTGCTGCGGATAGCAAATGTATTGCACCAATTCGGGATGAGAACGCTAAATCTTATACAGGTAATGGTTTGACTGTTTTAGAGCTAGAAAGGAGTAGTGAAGTGGCGAGTAATAGTTTGGGTGCAGAAACAATAGAGCAGTTGCGCTATTTATTAGAGCAAGGGTATAAGATTGGCACAGAACACGTAGACCAAAGACGGTTCCGGACGGGTTCTTGGACTAGTTGCCAGCCAATCGAAACAAGATCTATCGGTGAAGCGATCGCAGCTTTAGAAAGCTGTCTCAGAGACCACAGCGGCGAGTATGTCCGGCTGTTTGGTATTGATAAAGGTAGACGCCGGGTACTGGAAAACATCATTCAACGTCCAGATGGTGATGTGAAACCAGCTACCAGCTTTAAAGCTCCTGCTAGCCGTGGCAATAGTTATAGCAGCAGCAACGGGAATAGTAACGGTAACAACGGTAACAGTTCCAGTAGCGGCAGAATTAGCAGTGAAACTGTAGAGCAAATCCGCCAACTGTTAGCAGGTGGTTACAAAATTGGTATGGAGCACGTAGATGAGCGCCGCTTCCGCACTGGTTCATGGACTAGCTGTAAGCCAGTTGACGCAACTGCCACAAATCAAGTAATCTCCGCGTTAGAAGAATGTATCGCCAGCCATCAAGGCGAGTACGTGCGTTTAATTGGCATTGACACCAAAGCGAAACGGCGGGTATTAGAAAGCATAATTCAACGTCCCAATGGTCAAGTAGCCTCTTCTGGCGCTCAGAAATCATTTACTAGCAGTGGGTCTTCTGCTAAAGCAACAGCAACAGCTACCAGTACCCGCTTAAGTACTGAAGTTGTAGACCAGCTACGGCAATTATTGGCCGGAGGATATAAAATTAGCATCGAACACGTAGACCAACGACGTTTCCGTACAGGTTCTTGGACTAGTACCGGTCAAATTCAAGCCTCCTCAGAAAGAGAAGCGATCGCAGCCGTGGAATCAAACCTCGCCGAATTCCCAGGAGAATATGTACGCTTAATCGGTATTGATACCAAAGCCAAGCGGCGGGTGTTGGAAACAATTATTCAACGTCCATAGTAGGGATTAGGGACTGGGCACTAGCGACTAGCGACTAGGGGAGGAGTAGGAAGTAAAGAATTTTAGTATCCACCATTCCCCACTCACTCCCCATTCCCATTACCCCTTATCCCCAGAGGGGACCCCACCATCCCCATTCCTGACTCCCTAGTCCCTGAGGTTAAAATTTCCATGTCTGTGCCGCCACTGCGCCTCAGCAATAAGTTTGATTCTTACATTAGTGGTGAGGTGACTGTTGATCCAAGCGCGGTACTCGCACCTGGGGTAATACTCCAAGCAGCTGCAAACAGTAAAATTATCATTGGGCCAGGGGTCTGTATTGGCATGGGATCAATTCTCCAAGTCAATGAAGGAACCCTAGAGGTAGAAACAGGTGCAAATCTGGGAGCCGGTTTTTTAATGGTTGGGAAGGGCAAAATTGGCGCAAATGCTTGCATTGGTTCAGCAACAACAGTTTTCAATTATTCAGTTGAACCTGGACAAGTAATTCCAGCTGGTTCGATTTTGGGGGATACCAGTCGCCAAATTACGGAAACAAAAGAACTTAATCCATCTACAAATAACCCAACTTCTACAAGTCCCGCACAGCAGAAGCCGGAGAAAAATGGCTCAGAAGTCGATGAAGAAAAGGTAATTTCCTCAACTAGCTTCTCCGCTTCGGCTTTTGTGGATTTAAAAGGGCGATCGATTTCCTTCTTTAAATCTCCCGCGACTCCAGAAACTCAGTCTCCTTCACCGAAGAATACTACCAATGATGCTGACTCTAGTTTGCCCTCAGCGCCTCAAGAGTCTACACCACAAAACTCAGACACTCAGCCAACCACAGAATCCCCTAACGGTTTCGGGACTCAAATTTATGGACAAGGCAGCATACAAAGACTATTGACCACATTGTTTCCCCACAGACAATCATTAAATGACCCAAACTCTGACGATTAGTCCGAGTAAGTGTTAGTTGTAAGTTGTCAGCTTTTTCCGTATCTTGGAAAGTTCAGATGGAAACATTTAATCAACGTCCTATGAATAGCGTCCATTCATCGAGTCATTTCGACAACTTCAAGGATACTGCCTTGGGCTTAGTATCTACCAAAAGCTTTCCCGCCATCGTTGGCACAGCGGATATGATGCTGAAGTCAGCGGGAGTTCACCTAGTTGGGTATGAGAAAACTGGTAGCGGCCATTGTACTGCGATCGTCAGGGGTGGAATTGCTGACGTGCGCCTGGCTGTAGAATCAGGGGTGCAAACTGCTGAACAGTTTGGTCAGTTGGTTTCTAGTTTGGTAATTCCCCGACCTTATCCCAACTTAGATATAGTGCTTCCCATTACTGCTCGGTTTAATAAATTGATGCAGGAGGGGAATTACAGCCGCCTGAGTAATCAAGCAATTGGGTTAGTGGAAACGCGAGGATTTCCAGCGATGGTAGGCGCGTGTGATGCTATGCTCAAAGCTGCTGATGTGCATTTGGCAGCCTATGAAAAAATTGGTGCGGGTTTGTGTACAGCGATTATTCGTGGTTCTGTGGCAAATGTGGCCGTAGCAGTGGAAGCAGGGATGTTTGAGGCAGAACGCATTGGGGAGTTGAATGCAGTGATGGTGATTCCTCGACCGTTGGATGAAATGGAGCAAACATTGCCATTGGCAAATTGCTGGATTGAAGAACGGGAACCGTTAAACTTACCAGTGAATATTAAAGAGCAAGTTCAAGTTGCCGAAATCGAAGTATTAAGATTGCCAGATTTAACTAAGCTACCGACAAAAATTACCGAAGAATTATGGAATGATGAATGATGAATAATAAATTATGAATTGTAATAGATTCACATTGAGTATTCAACATTCATCGTAAACTAGAAGGCATCTTACGCTTTTCTTATTTTTCTGATAATAGCTTCTTCAAGGCATAAGTCAAATATCTTTTGTCTAATAGCGATAATAGAGTTTTATCTATAATAAATAAAACTCGTCATTTCCCATAACCATTGTTAAGTGATACTATTTTTATATTTATGAATGGCTATTTACAGGAGAATCACCCTTGAATCAAGCGACGCTGCATCAGTTAAAAGTGTTCGAGGCAGCGGCACGGCACAGTAGTTTTACTCGTGCAGCTGAGGAATTGTTTCTCACCCAGCCTACGGTTTCTATGCAGATTAAGCAACTGACAAAATCAGTGGGGTTGCCATTATTTGAGCAGGTGGGGAAGCGGTTATACTTGACGGAAGCAGGACGAGAATTGTTTGCCACTTGTCGGCAGATTTTTGATACTATTGCCCAGTTTGAAATGAAGGTGGCAGATTTAAAAGGGCTAAAGCAAGGGCAATTGCGTTTGGCAGTGATTACAACAGCCAAATATTTTATCCCACGTTTATTAGGGCCATTTTGCGAACTTTATCCAGGGATTGATATTTCGTTACAAGTAACGAATCACGAACAAATTTTGGAACGGATGACTCATAATCTCGATGATTTATATATTATGAGCCAAGTTCCAGAAAATATGGATGTAACTTGCCAAGCATTCTTAGAAAATCCTTTGATAGTTTTTGCACCAATTAATCATCCATTATCGAAAGAAAAAAATATTCCTATACAACGCTTGTCTGAAGAACCTTTTATTATGCGGGAACCAGGTTCTGGAACTCGTCGCGCTGTCCAAAGCTTATTTGATGAACATGGCGTAGAGGTAAAAGTGAAGTTAGAACTGGGAAGTAATGAAGCGATTAAACAAGCGATCGTTGGTGGTTTAGGGATTTCTGTTTTATCTCGTCATACCTTACTATTAGACGCGCCAGAATTCAGCATTTTAGATGTAGAACACTTCCCCATCCAGCGAAATTGGTATATGGTTTACCCATCTGGTAAACAGCTATCTATCGTTGCTCGTGCCTATTATGAGTATCTACTGGCTGCGGCAAAAAATTTTGTAGAGCAAAACGCTGATACTGTTTATAGTACTTTTGAACCAACTCAGGATTAAAATAATTTGCAATGGTCTATGCTAAAGCAATCACTTTTGCTGACATGGATTTAAATGCCGACACAAAAGACGCTTCTTATAGAAGTAGGGGACTTAAACCCGCAAAGCAAAGTTGGTCAAAATAATTCATAATTACGAATTACGAACTTGTACTGAGCGGACTTGTACTGAGTTTCGACTACGCTCAAATCGAGCGACTTGCACTGAGCGGTGTCGAAGTGAGTCGAGATTCAACTACCGCAAAGCCGAAGTATTACGAATTACGAATTACCTAAAGGGGTTGACTCTTAGACCAAGAAACATTAACAATTAACCAGCAGAACCATTCAAAATGGGGGAAAACTGGCAATGGTTAACCCGGAAATAGCTTCTTGGCGCAAAACAGTACAAAGCGAGATTGTAGCTGTTACAGTCTACGCTGACAGAGCTCTGGTTACACGACGGGGCGTAGTTTCGTTAACAGGAATTGAACAGGAATTAGTAATTACCCCAGTACCAATGACTCTAGAAACTGAGTCTGTTAGGGTTAGCGGTACGGGTACGGTAGGGGTGCGGTTGATGGGAGTAAGTAGCGATCGCCTTTACACCACTGAACCTGTAGCAGAACGAGTAGCGCTTTTGACAAGGCAAATTGAGCAACTAGAAGCTGAAAAACGCCATCTGCAAGCTCAGGTGGATGCTCTAGCCTTGCAATCAAGTTTTATCGAAGGCTTACGTGAAAAAACACAAGAACCTTTTTCCCAGAGTTTATCGCGGAAAAATCTCAGTTTGAGCGAAACTTTGGATTTTTTGAACTTTTTGGGAAGTCAGTATAGTGAATATGCGATCGCCTCTGGAGAATGCAAAAGTCAACAGCAGGAATTAGACAAACAACTCCAAGCACTCCGCACCTCATTACAAAAAATCCAAACACTACATCCTCAAGAAAGTTTTAGCTTAGTTGTCGGAGTTGATGTCTCAGGTGAAGGTGAGTTTGAATTAGAGGTATCATACTTGGTGAATCGCGCCAGTTGGACTCCGTTATATGACTTGCGTTTTAGCACTAGCAGCGATATCGTGCATTTGAGCTACCTGGCAGAAATTACTCAAAGCACCGATGAAGATTGGATTGGTGCAAATCTCACTCTTTCTACCGCTAAACCCGGGTTAGGTACACTCCCACCCAAACTTGAACCTTGGTATATTGATACTGTACGTCCACAAATGACCCGACAAAGATTATCTCGATTTGCTGCACAGCCGCCACTGCTGCCTAGCATAGCAGCTCCGGCTGGTGAAGAAAATTGGCAAGAACAAGACGAAGCCACAGAAGATAGTCTCATCCCAGCGGAAACAGTGACAGCAGAAGTATCTAAAGAAGGGAGTGTAGTTACCTTTAAATTGAATAGTAGCGGTAACATTCCCAGTGATGGCGCACCGCATAAAACGACGATTTTTAATGATGATTATCCTTGTAACTTTGATTATGTGGCAATGCCGCGTTTGGTAAGTTTTGCTTATCTGCAAGCTAATGTGAAAAATAGTCCGAATAGTGCAACTTTGTTACCAGGTAAAGCGAATATTTTCCGCGATAATGTTTTTATCGGCACTACTGGGTTAGAGAATATTGCACCAGGGCAAGAATTTAAACTGAATTTAGGGATTGATGAAGGTTTAAAAATTGAGCGTGATTTAGTTGAACGTTTGGTGGATAAAAGATTAATTAGCAACCAGCGGCGGATTACTTATAGTTATCGGTTGATAATTACTAACTTGCTCGAAAAACAAGTGAATTTGAAAGTCACTGAACAATTACCAGTTAGCCGTAACGAGCAAATTAAAGTGCGCTTGATTCGCAGTAACCCACAAATTCAACTTGGAGAAATGGGGATTTTGGAATGGCAGTTAACTCTTGCATCACAGGAGAAAAAAGAAATATATTATCAATTTAACGTTGAACATCCTCCTGATTTAATGGTGGTTGGATTAGATATTTAGCCTTTCAGCATATTAAAACTAATCTTTATCAATCTTGAAATTAGCTGGACTAATTGAAAAGTTGATTTGCCATTTCAGCTTAGAGGATGTTTGAAAAGTCCTCTTCTCGGTAGCAAAATGTTCTAGATCCCCCTAAATACCCCGATAAATTGGGGGACTTTGACTCTAGCTCCCCCCTTTTTAAGGGGGGTTAGGGGGGATCTAAAAGTGCCTAAAGTCACAGCGAAATACTTTTCAAACATCCTCTTAGACCTATAGCGGTTGTCAGCTGAGTGACGTACAATAACCCCATCCCCAAGCCCCTAAGAGCAACAAGCGAGGAGGGGGCTATAATGTACCTAATTTGATTAGGAAAAGCTATATAGGAATCGAGCAGAAATCAGTAAACCTGGAGCCAGACAATGACTTACAAAAAAGAATATTTTAACGATTTAGGAGATCGAGCAACTGAGTCAACAATGCTCGATAATATTTCTGCCCTTGCTAAACAAATAGAATTGTCTTTTCCCGGAGCAATAACGACCCTAGAAATTTTTTCCTCATGTTCTGTCATGCTTGACATTCGCCTACATAACAAGCTGTTTGTAATGGATTACTCTTCTAGAAATGGTTTTGGGATTGATGAAGTGGGAGAAGAAGATGGGTTTGATACAGGCTACAGATTTAACACCAGAGATTTCTATGTCGCAACAGAGGAACTAAATAAATTGATAAAGTCTACCGAACAATAGTCATATAAATTGGGATCTACAGGGGAAATTGTTGTCTTTAAAGTAGAGTTTATATCCTTACAGGAATACCTTATAATACCTGAGATATTTAATAATCAGTTGCTAAACGTCTATCCTTCTAATTGCTACGCTAAACTTATAGCACTGAGACACTTGCTACTATGTCTGTTGCCCAAGATTTAGAAACCCCAGAAGATGTTATATTTCCCCCAGGGGATTTATATAGTGACGAACCGCCTTTGGAAACTGACTTACATCGGCTACAAATGACACTGCTGATTCAATGTTTGGAGTGGTTGTGGCGAAATCGCAACGATTTCTATGCATCGGGTAATCTCACCATCTACTACAGTCCACGCCAACTCAAATCAGAAAACTTCCGAGGCCCAGATTTTTTTGTCGTGCAAGGGACTGAACGCAAACCTCGTAAAAGCTGGGTTGTTTGGGAAGAAGATGGCAAGTATCCCAACCTCATTGTAGAACTGCTATCAGATTCCACGGCAGCAACTGATAAAGGGTTGAAAAAACAAATTTACCAAGATATATTTCGGACACCCGAATATTTTTGGTTTGATCCCAATAATTTAGAATTCGCTGGGTTTGTTTTGCTAGCTGGTAAGTATCAACCGTTGGAACCTAATTCTCTAGGTTGGTTGTGGAGTCAGCAATTAGAGTTATATTTGGGGATTGATAAAGAAAAATTACGATTTTTTACGCCTGAAGGACAACTAATTCCAGCACCAGAAGAAGTTGCACGACAGGCGGAACTGGAAAAGCAACGTAGCGATCGCCTTGCAGCAAAACTGCGAGAATTAAATATAGATCCAGATACTATTTAACTTCCGCGTTGTCTTGCTTGTGTCCATTAATGCAATACTATGGATCTTCAGGAAAAACCCATTTTGGCGGTTCCGTCATTCTTTTCCGCAGACGTTCTTCAGCCATTTGTAACATTTCGTCTAAAGAAGTCTCTTCAACAAATTTGGCAGCTGCTTCTCTAAACTCAATATTGGGGCATTTATCCCCTAAAACGCACCCGTTAACACAGGCTACAGCACAGTTAATTTTTTGCTCCACAGTTAATCCCTCTTTTTAAAAGTTAGTTATGAGTTATAGTTTCAACTCCTAACTTCTTGCTCTCAAACATTAGCTTCCAGATAAATTTTACCTTGCCAGTTGCCATCCCAACGGTCTAAATACTTACCATTTACAAAATTAGGAGTTATGAGTTAGGAGTTATGAGTTATGATTTTTACTCCTAACTTCCAACTCCTAACTCTCATAAAAGGCGCTCATGTCGGAACTTTTTGCCACTACTGGAACTATAGCCGCGATCGCCACTGCTGTTGTCCCCCAACAGGGTAGTGTTGGGATTGTGCGGGTGTCTGGTGACCAAGCAATGGCGATCGCCCAAACTCTGTTTCACACACCAGGGCGACAACTTTGGGAAACTCATCGGATTCTCTACGGTTACATCCGCCATCCCCAAACGCAACAACTGGTAGATGAAGCTCTGTTGCTGATTATGAAAGCACCCCGTTCTTACACTTGTGAAGATGTGGTGGAATTTCATTGCCACGGAGGAATTATGGCAGTGCAGCAGGTATTGCAACTGTGTTTAGAAAGCGGTGCAAGGTTAGCGCAACCAGGAGAATTTACTCTCCGTGCCTTTTTGAATGGGCGATTGGATTTAACTCAAGCTGAAGGCATTGCTGATTTAGTCGGAGCGCGATCGCCCCAAGCGGCTCAAACTGCTCTAGCTGGTTTACAGGGAAAATTAGCTCAGCCAATTCGGCAGTTACGCGCTAATTGTTTGGATATTTTGGCAGAAATCGAAGCTCGAATCGATTTTGAGGAAGACCTTCCTCCGCTGGATAATGAAGTAATAATATCAGAAATTGAGAAAATTACCGCAGAAATAACTAGGTTATTGGCAACCAAAGATAAAGGTGAGTTGCTACGCAGTGGTTTAAAAGTGGCAATTGTGGGGCGTCCGAATGTGGGTAAGTCGAGTTTATTGAATGCTTGGAGCCAGAGCGATCGCGCCATCGTCACAGAGTTACCCGGTACAACCCGCGATGTGGTGGAATCTCAGTTAGTTGTGGGGGGAATTCCCGTGCAGGTGCTAGATACTGCGGGGATTCGGGAAACGACAGACCAAGTAGAAAAAATTGGCGTAGAGCGATCGCGCCGTGCAGCAAATGCAGCTGATTTAGTCCTTTTGACCATCGATGCTTCAGTCGGGTGGACGGAAGGCGATGAAGAAATTTACCAACAAGTGCAACACCGCCCATTAATTTTAGTGATTAACAAAATCGACTTAGTAGAAGAAAACCAAAGAGAAACTCTTCAATCAAAAATCCCAAATGCTAAATCTAAAATTCTCACATCAGCCGCCAAAAATCAAGGAATTTATGCTTTAGAAACCGCAATTTTAGAGATAGTTCAATCGGGAAATGTGCAAGCGGCTGATATGGATTTAGCCATTAATCGAAGACAAGCAGCAGCTTTAACTCAAGCTCAAATTTCTTTGAAACAAGTACAAGCAACAATTGTCGATCAGTTACCTCTGGATTTTTGGACAATTGACTTACGAGGTGCAATTCAAGCGCTAGGAGAAATTACTGGAGAAGAAGTTACTGAATCAGTTTTAGATAGGATTTTTAGTAAGTTTTGCATCGGTAAATAAACTCGAAAATTTTAGAAAAAATATGTAAAAAGCGTATTGTTTATGTCTAATTGTTAATTCTATCTAATCTGGAAATACAATGCTTGATAAAATTCCAGTTCAAGTTCTTGGTTGTCTCAGACCAGGGATAATTACAGTAATCGCTTTTCCTGGTGTAGGAATGGTAGATGGCGGGTTACCAATGGAGTTACCAACTGAAATGATTCCGGTAGAGTTACGAATGCCAAATAGCGAGTTTATACTAGTTTGCAACAGACAAAATGGAGAGTTTACACAGGTATTGCTAAAGGACTCATCCTAATAACATACAGTATTAAATGTGGTTGGAAATTTATAATCTGTTAGCTTAAGTTAAGCAAAGTGCAACCCAACACTTATAATAATTTTTGTTCAATTCAACTTACAATTAATAACTAAATGTACATCTCAATTCGCCAAGCAACTATAGAAGATACCCTGATAGTCTCGGATATTTTGTTAGAAGCTGCTTTGTGGCTCCAGCACCGTGGTGTACCTCTATGGCGTCATAGTGAAGTTTCCCCAGAAAGTGTTTCAGAAGATGTTGCTAATGGCTTATTTTTTATTGCTGAATGGGCAGGTGAACCAGCTGGTACAATCAAGTTTCAGCTAGAGGATTTACTTTTCTGGCCGGACATTTCTCAAGAAGACTCAGCATTTTTACATCGCTTTGCAGTTCGACGGCGTTATTCTGGCGGGAAAGTCTCTTCAGCACTGCTAGCTTGGGCGGTTGAACGCGCACAAACACTTGGTAAACTTTACTTACGTTTAGATTGCGATGCTTCGCGTCCGCGTCTGAGAGCAGTATATGAAAGCTTTGGTTTTCGTCATCACAGCGATAGACAAGTTGATGCTTATTTTGTCTCTCGCTACGAATATGAAATATCTCCACAAGGAAGTTAACAAACATAGACAGCGGAAAATTTTCCTCTGGGATAGAGTAGGTTATCCTGCTACAATATTTAGTCTACAAGTACCAAACCAAACTGCTGATTTTAGTAGCGTTTTTTTAGTTATTGCCAACAAAAACTGTCAGAGAATATATTTATAAGCTTATGAAGTTTTTTGTCCCAGCAGCCAAGGATGATGTGAAAGCGGAGCAGGTGTATAATGCTCTTGCTCAGTCTGTCCAAGCACCAATCAGCGAAAAGCGTATTTGGAAATTACAGTGGCGCGATCGCGAAATTGATATGGAGTGCGAAATAGGAAAACCGTTACCATCATCTTACCAAACAGGAAAAGAGCTAGTTCTGGCAATCTTTGAGTGTGAAAACCTTTATAAAATTTGTACTCTTACCCGTGGAGGAGTAAAGGGAGAACCTATCTTGGTTGAAAAAAAATCTCAATCCTCAACAACATATTTTTCGGAGAATGTAAATAACTGACTCGATATTTTTAATGTGCGATCGCCATTTTTATAGAAGTGAAGGCGATAGCCTTGGTAACATAGTAGATAAAATTAGTTCACCCGAACTCTCAAGGTATGACCAACATTCAAATTTCTTTACCTGAGTCGATGAAAGCTTTTATCGAGGAAGAAGTTGTTAAAGGCGGTTATAATTCAGCCAGTGAATATCTTCAAAAACTAATCCTTCAAGACCAACAGCAAAAAGGTGAAGAACGAAAACACGCTCAGTTGATGGCAAAGCTTCACACACAAACTCAACTCAACGATGAGGAGTTTGAATTAGTTGCAGATAAATTAGCTGACGATTTTGTTGCAAACGTCGGCTCAAATTTACCTATGTTATCAGATTATGGTGTGACTCGTGACAGTATTTATGAGGATCATCCTTAGCAATGGTGTACCTTATAGATACTAATGTTTTGCTGCGTTTTGTCGATCGCACTCACTCACTACACCCAATAACACGAACTGCGATCGGAAAATTGCGACGCGACAGACATATACTGCAAATCACGACGCAAAACTGTGTTGAGTTTTGGAATGTTGCTACAAGACCAGCCACAAAAAACGGATTTGGCTTGACACCAACAGATGCAGATCGGCTATTGCGACTGATTGAGCGCCTCTTTCCATTGTTACCTGATATGCCTACTATTTACCCTGAGTGGCGTAAGCTTGTTGTTGCATTCCGTGTGTCAGGTGTCCAGGTGCATGATGCTCGTCTCATTGCTAATATGAAGGCAAATAGCGTGACTCATATTTTGACATTCAATACTAAAGATTTCATTCGCTATGCATCTGAAGGAATTGTAGCAGTTGATCCAACAACACTGTAATTGTTATTTTTCAAGGCGCGATCGCTTCTTTGATAGAAATTTAGAAGTGAATACGAACGCCATTCTGTAATAAAACTTATAGTACAAATATACTTAACATAATGAAAGTGCGTTACTCTGTTGCTAATGTGCTTTGCTTAGTAGTAGTTTGAAATGTGAAAATGGTAAGTATCTATCCCTCTTCTGTCACTCTCCGAGATAAGCAAGTAGTAACAAAGTGAAATTATCCAGAAGCATAACAGGTTTTAAATTGATTCATTGCACTAATTAATTGATTGAATCCCAGCAATAATTTAGAATTTGGGAAAATATGTATCCAGGGATAAATTAACCAAAATAGTAAGAGTGGTTGGGCAATGAGACGCAGATTATTTAGAGTATTTTTCCATCCGCATTCATGGTTCCATTGTTGATGATTAGAAAAATCAACATCACTATTTTTTTGAACCTCAGCTTCAATTTGACGAGATTTATTTAAGCTTAAGAAGGCTGGAGAATTTAAACTAATCATTGTGTACACACAAAAAATAATTTCCCACCACCTTTCTATATGTTGAAAATTTGTGAACCGATAATCTGTCCAGCCGAGTTCCTGTTTACACTGTCGAAATCCATATTCTACCCAGGTTCTTAATCCATATAAATCGCCTAAAGTTTTTTTGAGTTTTCCTTGAAGATTTGTCATCACAAATGTTGTAGAATTTTCTGGCATGGTTTCTGGGTCAGTAGTTATTTCCCAGTAAGTTATGGCTCTTTTTTTACCATAAATTATTTCCCTAATGTATCGGGTTTCTGATTTTTGATTGCTAAATGTTCTTTCAAATTTACACCACTTATTAGCCCTAACGCTTTGTCCTGCTGGCAACCAGACTCCATGATTACTTCTTATTGCTACGACATAATCTAATTTATATTCAGCTACTTTTCTAATAAATTGGCTACTTTCACCATATAAACTATCTGCCAGTACCAGTTTAATGTTAAAACCTGATTCAATTAATTCTGTAATGATGTCTGACGCTAACTCTATTTTAGTTTTATATTTATCCTCCTCTTTTAACGTTCCTTTGGGTTTGAATACTTTTACAGTTAATGGAAACGTTATATTAGAATAAACTCCATAGGCATTGACTGAAACTATTCCATTATCGACTTTTCCTACACTTCCTAGATATTGCCTGGCTACATAATCAGTCTTTTTACCTTTTTTTCTATCTCCGGTTTCATCTATTACTACTGTAATCGCATTTCCATTTAGTGCTTTTTTAAGTTTATTTAATCTTAGTTGTTTTAATTTATCTACTGACCAGTCTGAATTGGCTAAAAAATGATGTAATGACTGTGCGGAGTTTATACTTACGACTTTCGCTATCTCTGGTAATGATTTTCTTTTAATTTGTGACATTATTCCCAGATGTAAATATTTGAAGCATTCATAATTTCTTACTTCTTTAAACAGGTCTTTATACTCTGCACAATATTCATCTATGGTCGCAACTGTTGGGTGAGCATCTCTTGCCAAATGTTTCAAAATTTGTAATTCTACATCCATTGCCCTACTTACCTTTCAGGGTTTTCTTTTTTTATTCTTTTATTTAGAATAACCGGAAAGTGACAGAAGAGGGATATAATCAAGATTTCTTAAAAAATTTAGTGTTGAACCCATCTGAAAGTTTGTCCGTAGAGATTAAAAGATGGATAGATCCTCAATCTAAAGAAGGTATAGCAAAGATAGCCAAGGCTTGCATTGCTCTCAGAAATAATGATGGAGGTATATTTCTGGTTGGTTTCAACAATGATGGTTCTCCTGATATTCAAGGAGCGCATTAACATCCAAAAAAAAGTTTTCATCCTGATGTTATTCAATCTATTGCTAGTAAATTTTGCAGTGAGGCTTTTGAAGTAAAGATTGACTATCTTGAAAAAGATGGTCAAGAATATCCAGCATTAGAGATTCCTTCAGGATTTACTATACCTGTAGCAGCAAAGGCTGGCTTAAAGGATGAGCAAGGTCATAAGGATCTAATTAAAGCTCATACTGTTTCTGTGCGAAGTTTGAATTCAAATAATACTGTTAGCAGTTCAGAACCCCGTTGTAATGACTGGGAACGTGTCATATTGGCATTCGTTAATCTACCGCTTGAAACACCTCGCTCCGCATTAGCACAGTACGTTAATCAGGCTGTTAGCCCTTTGTTTGGAATTTTTAATGGATTTGAACTGAGTATAGATGTAATCGAAGATTTGACTCGACGTTTAATAGAAAGAAGATTGTAGTCTAGATGCTAAGAACCAGGAAACTCCAACTTAGCGTTTTCTCCTCCTAATTGCGCTGTCTCAATTGGTAAATGTCGCTCCAACCAATTCTCCAAGTCAGCCACCACCTCTTGATAATTGAGATCGTTCTGAAGCTCATGATAAGCACCCGGATACTCGATTCTCAGTTTATCTTTGCAACTCACGCGCTGAAAAAAAATGTTTCCTCCTTCAGGTAGAGTTACTCGGTCTGCTCCACCGTGGAGAATCAACAATGGTAATTGCCAATCAGCAGCGTGGGCATTAACCCAATCAACACTAGCCAGGAATTCTGTAGCTAAACGGGCGCTAGCTTTAATATGTCGTAAGGGATCTTGGGCATAGGCTGCTAAGATTTTCTCATCTCGTGAAGCAGCAGAAAAATCAAGCCCAGTATTCAAGGTAAAACGCGGCCAAACGCGGGAGAGCAGCTTTCCAATGAGTAAGCGGATTTTTGATACCCCAACTTTTCCTAAAGCTAGCCCTAAGGTAATTACACCTTTTAATGTAGATGCGTCCTGAGGATAACGCAGAACGTAATCTAAGACAATTACTGAGCCTAAGCTATGACCTAAAAGAAAAATTGGGCTGACTGGATGTTGGATTTTGATTAGGTCTAAAAAGGCTCGCAAGTCTTCACGAAACTCACTCCAAGCATTAATGTAGCCTTGCTGACCTGGTGAACGTCCGTGACCGCGCAAATCAAAACTGTAGACAGCATATTGCTTGGGAATTAAATGCTGAATTATATTACCGTAGCGATCGCTATGCGCTCCCAATCCATGTACGATCGCTAATATTCCCCTCACCCTACCCTCTGGATGCCAGCTTTGGTAATACAATTCCAGCTTGTCAACACCTTTAAATGTACCTTCTTGATGGTGGATCATCGGATTAATTTATTACGTGTTTTCCCAGTTAGCTATTAACCTATCAAGGTACATTGTAAAGAAAATCGGTTCCAGCCTTGCGAAGAATTACTGGAATCGGGTATAGGATATGGGGTAATACAATTCACATAGGACCAAAACACTTGTAGAGAGGGCGATTTATCGCGTCTTGTAGAAACCGCGATTGATTACGTCTCCAAAACCCAAAATTTTTGCCATTAGCCCTTAACTGAACTGTATTCGGGCATAAGGTAGAAGGAAGACAAATGAAAAATGACAAAAACTCAAAATCCAGTCTTCAACAGGGAGATAGTACAGAATTAGAAACTTTACCACCCCTGACGGATACCACCATTAAGCGGGTAAAAGAGGGCGTAGCTGCGGCTGGCGATCGCGCTATTCGCCAAACGATCGACGAAACCTTGAATCGTCTGGAAACGATTAATCAGGATCATTCTGAACCTAGGGTGAGTCCTGGGGTACGTCGGTTTGTAATGCGATCGCTCATTCATACTCTTTTCCAAGTGCGGGTTGAAAACCTCGAAAGGATACCTCAGCAACCAGCAATCTTAGCAGCCAACCATCTCCACCATATCGATCCATTACTTCTTTTAGCCGAACTCCCCACCCAACCGCATTACTACATCCTGGGCGATGCTCGTACTCTCTATAATAAGTGGTGGAAGCGGTTCGTCTTGGGTTTTACAGGAGGTGTAATTCCTTTAAAACGAGTGTGGAAAGAAGAAGTAGCTGTGATGAAAGCAGCTAAAGCCGGAAGGGAAGACTTAGTTGAACTAGCCGCAGCAATTGAAGAGACAGTAGCTACAGGCGAAGATATACACACATTGCGACAAATAGATCGCATTGTTTTAGCAATTTTAGCTCGTGGCGATGGGATGATTCTCTTTCCCGAAGGACGATTGGGAACTACTGAGACTCAGTTGCATCTTCCCTTGAAACGTGGCACTATAATTTATGCCTTGCGTGCAGGAGTACCGATTATTCCAATTGCACTGATTGGAACTCATGACCTCTATTTGAGGAAAAGGTTAACTGTACGGGTGGGTGAACCGTTACACTTTCCCTCAACAAGCAGACCAAAGCGACAAGAAGTAGACCTAGCTTTGGTAACCTTAGAAAAGGCGATCGTTGCTCTATTACCCACTAACTATCAGGAACCTACAGGCTTAAAACTGTTACATTATTTCCTGAATCATATGTTGTGGTAAAAAATTATTTCTCTAAAAAGTTCGTAATTTTGAAATTTGATGTTCCCTCCCAACAATGGTTTAGAAATGCGCTTACTTGAGCATCTGCTGAATCAGCCGATTCTTTAGAAGCATTAAACTGAACTGCTGTGACAATGTACTCAAAAATAATTACGAATTGCTTTTGGGCTGAAATTCTCTCAACAACAATTGTTTCACCCACTTGAGGAATTTGAGATATATCCACTATAAACGTCTCAATCTTTGGTTTATCTAGTGGATTCTTGAAATTGAAATATTTACAGTAAACAATAATTTTCACTTTATTAAACCACTAATAAGTCACTACTTCTTGTGGGGTGGGTGTCTCGCCCGCCCATAGTCAAAGGACAGAAAGATCCCCATATTACAATATTGGATATGGATAATTTCCTTATTGGAAATACCTAATACCAATTTTTTATGAAGCTGCATATAATTCGATCCCCCCTAGCCCCCCTTAAGAAGGGGGGAACCAGAAAAACATCTATTAAAGTCCCCCTTTTTAAGGGGGATTTAGGGGGATCAAGATATGTGCAACTTCACGTTAAATTGGTATAACACTAAAAAATTCTAAATTCCAAAGTTAAATTACGAATTACTATTATTTACCTTGCCAGACTCGTTGGAACGACTGAAAAACTTTAACACATATCTCTTCTAACCAGAGCATAACATAATCAAGCCATTCCAAAAGTTGCTCTAAAAGGTGCTTATCATAGCCTATTGCAGTTGCTTTGGTTTCTATCCAATTTGGCTGTGCTTCAACTTCAGTGCTTTGACGAAATTGCTGTTGGAGAATTTCCCCTTTGCGATTCTCATTTTTAGATTGAGAAATACTGGCTTCAGTTTGTTTGAAAGAGGCGACTTTTGCCGATGTTTTAGGAATTAAGGTGAGATTACGGGTTGTTTTTTTTCTTTGTACTAAGCTAGATTCACCTTTTGGCTGTTGTAGAGTCCAATTCTGTGGCCAAGAAAGCCCTGCTGATAAATTTGAAGCTAGTGCAGGAGTTGTGTTTTCCGAAAGTGTAATTGGCTTGTCAGCAAGCGTATCAGTATCACCAAACAAATCACTCCATGTTAACCAAGGATCGTCTGTTAAATCCTGGTTTTGGAACTCATGGCTTTTAGATAAAGCTTTTCTAGAGTGATGAGATAATACTTTCCCTGATGATTCGTCACTGGTTGTTGACTCAAGTGTTTTTTTACCACTAACACCAAAAAAGTAATTTATCGCCGCCTCAATTAAAGCCTGAATATTCAGAGTGCGAGTCTGTAAATCATCATTAGAAACTGCAATTTTCCCCTGAGAAATTAACTGCTCTTTCCCATAAATAAATATGTTTAACTGAGTTTGAGCAACTTCAACAATTTCTTGACTACTTTCTTTAACTGGTATTAAAGCATTTGATTCTAATTTAGCAATAGCTACATCTATAAATGTTAACAATCTATTTGAATCTAGTAAATCTTGTGATATTCCCTTGGCTAAAGCTGGAATCTTTATTGGATTGTCTTCAGTAAGTTTTGCTAGTAAGCGGTCAATTTGTGGTAATAATTCTGTTTCTTTTTTGGCTTCAGCCAACCGCCAAGACTGCCAGTAATTAGCAACTTCACTAATAATCCGATTTTCTAATTTTGTCTGCTGTTCGGGTGTTAAAATATCTAGGATTTCATTATCATCAGTGACAAGTACCAAATTGCGATTTAGTAAATTTGTAGCAATTCCCCGCACGACTCTAAGATACTGCTTGAGAGTATTTTCTCGCTGTGAGGGTTTGATATTTACTACTGGATTGTCTTCTGTAACCTTTGAGGAATGAATAATATCAGCGTTATTCTTCGATTTATCATAGACAGGGTTGCGCCAAACAACTCCCAATAAGCTATTAGTATTAGAAGTCTGAGAGTTTTTTTCAGGAGTAGCGTAGGCGTAGCCCGTCGGAGAAATTTCCTCCTCAGATGACAGATAATAAACTGTCTCTAATACATTTTCAATGGGAGTATCAACACTTAAGTGAGTTGTCGGCTGAAAATCGGTATCATTTGATGGTAAGTTGAGCCTGGATTGTGGTTCTTTGGTGTGTAGCGTTTTCCCATCTGATTCAGATGAATGAAACAGTAGATACACTGGATAAAGTAATAATTCGACACCCCATTTAGTGGCGACTTGCAAATGCCGAAAAGTGTGTTCCAACTGTTCTGTCAACCGCCGAGATTGCTGGTGGACAAAATTAAATAGTTTGCTTTGATAACGACCAGAAGAACCAGAAGACATAATAGTAATTTTTTAGTTCGAGTCTTGTTGAATTTTGAGACTCCCGCCAAACAATAAAAACCACAAACTGTTAATTATTGTAAGTGTCCTCATTTTATCGAAAATATGACTCCAATTGTCTCTCAATCCCAGACCAATTTAATCTCAGAAGCAATTGAGCAACTTCGCTCTTTTTGTCAAGTCAATCTTCAGTCTACTTGGTTATATCAAGAATCTGACGAGATGATTACCGATATTGCGCCTTCTGATTTGTCTGATTGGCAACCTGTCGAGTTAAATACAAAAGAACACATTGCTTGGACGGGCAGGAAAAAAGGGTTATGGCTAGTGCAAAAATTAGTGATTCCCCAAGATTTGCAGGGTTATCCTTTAGCTGGGTTATCTTTGCGACTAGCGTTAGTTTGGTGGGCTGATTCTGCTGAGATTTATCTCAATGGTGAATTAGTGCTGGAGGGTGATTTATTTGATTGTTCGCCCAGAGTCCTGCTTAGTCGCGGGGTGACGCCAGGGGAAGAATTTATTGTAACTTTGCGGTTAAGGAGTCCGGGACATTGTGATGGTGCTTTAGTGCGATCGCTCCTTGTCTATGAGTCTATTGATGATAATAATCCCGATCCGGGTTTTGTGGCTGATGAATTGGCTGTTTTGCAACTTTATTTGCAAAAGTTTGCACCAGAGGGGTTGGATGTTTTGGTAAAGGTGGTGAGAGAGGTAACGAACCGCCAAGACGCCAAGGACGCCAAGGAAGAGTTGGTAAGGTCATTTTTGTCTCTCCGCCAAAACCTAATTGAATCCGACATCTTAGCCCCCCTTTTGCACGGGGGTTGGGGGGATCTAAAATCTAAAATCTATTTATTGGGTCATGCTCATCTAGATTTAGCATGGCTATGGCCTGTGAGTGAAACTTGGAATGCGGCGCAAAGCACTTTTGAATCGGTTTTGAAGTTGCAAGCAGATTTTTCGGAGTTGATTTTCTGTCATTCAACGCCGGCGCTTTATGCTTGGATTGAGGAACATCGCCCGGATTTATTTCAAGCAATTCAAGAGGCGGTAGCTGCTGGATGGTGGGAAGTTGTCGGCGGAATGTGGGTGGAACCGGAACTTAATTTGATTGCTGGTGAATCTCTTGTGCGTCAGCTATTGTACGGTCAACGATACACACAAGAAAAATTTGGTAAGCTTTCGACTGTAGTGTGGGTTCCCGATTCATTTGGTTTCTGTGCAACTTTACCGCAGTTTTTTACCAATGCCGGAATTGAATATTTTGTCACTCAAAAGTTGCGCTGGAATGATACTACTAAATTTGATTATGGGGCTTTTTGGTGGCGATCGCCTGATGGTAGCGAAGTCTTTAGTTTTATGTCTGCACCCATCGGTGAAGCGATCGACCCAATTAAAATGGCATCATCCGCTCTAGAGTGGCAAACCCAAACTAATTTACCTCAATCACTCTGGCTTCCCGGTGTCGGCGACCACGGCGGCGGTCCCACCCGCGATATGTTAGAAACCGCCCAACGCTGGCAAAAATCCCCTTTCTTCCCAGACTTAGAATTTACCACCGCCGAAAAGTATTTACAGCAAATTAAGGCAGAAGGCAAGAGTTATTCTCCTTCATCCCCCGCTGCTTCCCCTGCTTCCCCTGCTGTCTCTTCGTTCCCCACTTGGAACGATGAACTATACCTAGAATTCCATCGCGGCTGCTACACTACCCACGCAGATCAAAAACGCTGGAATCGTCGTTGTGAAGGTTTGCTGTATGAAGCTGAACTATTTGCAACTTTGGCAAACATTACCTGTGGTGTGACATATCCCAAAGCCGAAATAGAAGCAGCTTGGAAGCAGGTATTATTTCAACAGTTTCACGATATTTTACCTGGTTCTTCCATTACCCAAGTTTATGTGGATGCGTTGCCCGAATGGCAGCAAGTCGAAAAAGTGGGAACGAATATATTACAGGAATCATTGCTAGCGATCGCTTCTCACATTACCTTACCAGAACTACCGCATCCTGAAGCCCAACCGATATTCATCTTTAATTCTCTTAATTGGGTGCGTTCTGAGGTAGTTTCCGTCTCCTTACCCACACCAGCAACAGCTACCCAGCAATGGCAGATTTATGATGCTTCTGGCAAACTCCTCATCTCCCAATTCTCTCAACCATCAACCCTACTATTTCTCGCCCCCAACATCCCACCCGTAGGCTACCGCCTCTTTTGGCTTTCCCCCTCATCCCCCTCATCCCCCTCATCTCCCTCATCCCCTGAATGGGTTCTAGAAAATGAATTCCTACGAGTTCTCATCAACCCTGACACCGGAGATTTATCAAGTGTTTTTGATAAAACGTATCAACGGGAAGTTTTGAATGGTGCAGGAAATCAATTACAAGCTTTTAAAGACAGTGGTCAATATTGGGATGCTTGGAATATAGACCCCAATTATGCCCAGCATCCTTTACCCCCAACAAATCTTCAATCTATTGAGTGGTTAGAACAAGGTGCAGTAGAAAGTCGTGTGCGCGTAGTGCGTCAGTTGGGTCAATCAGAATTCTGCCAAGATTATATTCTCCAAGCTGGTTCGCGTGTCCTGAAAATTTCCTCTAGAGTGAACTGGCAAGAAAATCAAGTATTGGTGAAAGCTGTTTTTCCTCTCAACATCGAAGCAGACTTTGCTACCTACGAAATTCCCTGCGGTGCTATTCGCCGCCCAACTAAACCCCAAACTCCGGCAGAACAAGCAAAATGGGAAGTCCCTGCTTTGCATTGGGCTGATTTAACTGGAGAGACAAAGGAGGGTTTATACGGTATTAGTTTGCTGAATGATTGTAAATATGGTTACGACAGCCAACCCAATCAACTACGCCTAACACTGCTACGAAGTCCCAATTGGCCAGACCCAGAGGCAGATAGAGGTTTGCATGAATTTATGTATGCTTTGTATCCTCATGCTAATAGCTGGGAATCAGCCCATACAGTACGGCATGGCTATCAATTGAATAGACCCCTACAAGTCATACTAAACCCACTGCCCACTCCCTACTCTCCACTGCCCACTCCCCACACTATGAGTTTTTTGAATTTATCATCTGAAAATTTCATCTTGATGGCTTTGAAGCCAGCAGAAGATGAACCACAGCGATTAATTTTGCGCTGTTATGAATGTCACGGAGAAACAGGCGAGTTATCTTTGCAAAGTGATTTAGGCTTGACTCTAGGAGATCCGGTAGATTTGTTAGAGCGTTCTTCTAGGACTTCTCTTGAATTCTCATCTGAGCAACAAATCTTGACGATACCTCCTTGGAAAATCGCTAGTTTCAAGGTTATGCCAGCGACTAATTCCAGGCTTGGGTAACCCACTATATCTTTATCAGTGGTCAGTTGTGCTTTTCCACTGACCAAATCAATAACCACTAACCAGGGACAAATGACCACTGAGCAACGCGCAATGCCCCATGCCCCTAATCTTCATGATCTTCAAAAGGATCGTCCAATTGCTTGCTCGGAGGACCAAAGGAAGTATAAATTCCATAGGTTGTAATGGCAACCAAGACAGCGGCCACAGAAATGCTAAGAACTATTGCGGGTTCCATAATTTTAAGATTGATTATGAGTGCTATTCTTATAGAATATTACAGAAGATTAAAAAAAGCTTTGGCAAGTAATCTTAGGTGAACTATGGCACAAAGGACTAGGTTGGGAGATATCCTGAGACCACTGAATTCTGAGTATGGGAAGGTGGCTCCAGGTTGGGGTACTACCCCTGTGATGGCTGTTTTTATGTTGTTATTTTTTGTGTTTTTGCTGATTATTCTGCAACTTTACAATAAAACACTGTTGGTTCAAGATGTAAATGTCGATTGGCGCATTTTAGGACGCTAATGGATATAAAGCTATCAAGTTTGAATAACAAGTGAACTTATACCCGGCTAGTCCGGGTTTTTTTGTCACTTATGATTTACTACTTGACAAAAATTCAGAATTCTGAGATGAAAATTCTCGATTTTGAATCCTAACACTGGACACTAACTATTGACTAGACTACATAATATGTCAGTTTATCTAGTGGTTTTAGAGTTCATCGGAGACAAAAAATGAATATATTTGGTATTGGTTTGCCAGAAATGGCTGTAATTATGGTGGTAGCACTGTTAATCTTTGGTCCCAAGAAGTTACCAGAAATTGGTCGCAGTGTGGGTAAAACAATTCGCAGTTTTCAAGAAGCTTCTAAGGAGTTTCAAACCGAGTTTCAAAAAGAAGCCGAACAGTTAGAACAAGCTGTGAAGACTACTGCTGAATTGGAACCTAAGCAAATCGAGTCTGCTAAATCAGAGCAGGATACCGCTAGTTCTACCCAAGTTAGCTAAGAGGTGCTGGATATCAATTGACTGTAGGCAAAATGACAGAAGCTCTTACGCAACCTGCTTTGGTGATTCCCCAGCTAATTGTCGGGTTGGGGAATCCAGAAAGCAAGTACGATCAAACACGCCATAATATTGGCTTTGCGGCTTTGGAAACTCTCTCTAATTCTTGGCGGATTCCCTTGGCGGAAAATCGCAAGTTTCAGGGAGAGTATGGCGAGGGTATGGCACCAGGTGGAGGCAAAATTCGTTTGCTGAAGCCGTTGACTTACATGAATCGCTCCGGACAAGCAATCCAAGCGGCAATAAATTGGTATAAATTACCGCCTGAGTCAGTGTTGATAATTTATGACGATATGGATTTGCCCTTGGGAAAAACTCGTCTGCGCTTGTCTGGTTCGGCTGGAGGACATAACGGGATGAAAAGTGCGATCGCACATCTAAATACTCAAAACTTTCCTCGTTTGCGAATCGGTATTGGTAAACCTAAAGATGCAGCCAATAACGATGATTCAGATACTATCTCCCATGTGCTGGGGCGATTTTCCGCTACCGAAAATCAGCTGATGTCTCTTGTACTTAAATTTGTAGTTGAGTGTGTAGAACTAAGCCTAAAGCAGGGAGTAGAAAAAGCGATGAATCTTTGTAATAGCCGCACTATTAATAGTTCTGAGTCTTAGGGGTGGATGAATACTCTCTTGTAAGCTTTCTTAAGGAAGCTTAGTCCGGTTTGAAGCTGCTTATTTTGGTTGATGGGCAGGGATTTTAGCTTGCTCCATCCAACCAAGATAAAGCTCCTAGCGCAGTCTGTGCATAGGTAAACTGACTCATCTACACCCTAATAAGGGGTACGGCCGATATGGCTTAATTTTTGTAAGAATAATGGCATCGCATCGTTACCTGTTTGAGGTTCTCACCTCAAGTAACGTCGATACCAAAGCAAATAGGTTTATTTAAAACGTCTTTTCCGTCTAGCTGCCACTGCCTTACGTTTGCGTTTTTCTATCGGTGTTTCAAAGTGCCGATGATATTTTACATCGGCTAATATACCAGCTTTGGAAACCTGGCGTTTAAACCGACGTAAAGCTGAGTCTATTCCTTCATTCTCTCCTAGAACCACCTGGGTCATTCTTGCCTTTTCCTCATAATCAATAGTTTCCATTGTAATAGCAGCCTCAACCTTAGTAAAACCCCCTAAACTGAAGCCATGATTCAAAGGCTATTCGTTCGGTTGAGATGAGTTATGTGTACTTATGGCATCTAAAATAAACACTTAGTTACAAGTTAATCCAAGTGCCATAATACACTCTCTGCGCCAGTCAAGAAGATGGGAAAATTATCATATTAAATTTTCCAGAACTTTTGTAGAGATGTAGTAGTGCTACATCTCTACAAAAGTTCTGGATAACGCATATTTAATTTATGGAGATATCTTATTTTTAATCAACTTTGAGGTTGAAATCTCCATCAAAAAACGTAATTGCGAATTGTTTTAAAAGTTGATTCTGCCCTGATTGAATAATTTATATCCAACTCCTAATGCAGCAAAAGCAACTAATAAATTCCATAAGCTGGTCGATCTAAAAATTACTCCACCACTCAAGAAAACTAGTACTATGCCAATACCTAACAAAATCCATCCCAAACTACTAGCTTCTCTATAAAAAAACACTAGCGTAAACGCACCTGCCATAATTGCTAAAACTGAGACAGTAGCTGGCAAGCTGCGGGAAAAAATTGAATAGTAACTACTAACAAATATGATATTTTGAGTAAAGAAGTATAAACCTGTTAAAACTAAGATTAAACCTATAAGTTTGATTAGCAATCTGCCCATAGTATTTTTATTTGTTGTAATTCGTAATTGTTCAAAAAACACCAAATTTTTAAATTGGTGCTAACCTATTGCGTCTTTAATTTACAATAATATTTTTTAAATATGATTGTAGTGTGGGCATCTTGTCTGCCCTAATAATGAAAGTTGTATAGGTAACAGCTTATAAAATTGGTTGGGTATAAATCCCTAACTATACAAAATTATTTTAATATGAATTATAGTGGAGTTTTTAAATTAGTACTAAATTTTACATTAAATTATTTAAAGTTACATTAAGTAAATATACGTAATAAAAGTCTATGCTGTGTAAAGATGCGAGTGTTAGCAAAGGTGATTACATAAATTAGTCCTTGCCAGGGTGGGATCGAGGTGCTTTAATAGCGATGGCATTCTCCAATACTTTCCTACCTATAAGACGCCCAGCCACTCGACATCAAACATCGCTATTGGTGTTAATAAAATTACAGACTCAAAACATTTAACTCAAAGGTATGACAAGCTAGTAGCATATCCTTGATACTAAATTCTCCCAAAAAGCTAAATAGGAGCATATATGGAGCCAATTATTGCTATAGTCTTAGCCCTTATAGGTTATGCCTTAGGTTCGGCAAAACTGATTAATCAAGGTAATGAAGCCTTAGTGGAACGTCTGGGACGGTATCATCGGAAACTTAAGCCAGGGCTGAACTTTATTGTTCCCTTGATCGATCAAATTGTGATGGAAGATACTACACGAGAGCAGTATATAGACATTAAACCTCAGAATGTGATCACCAAAGATAACATTTACGTAGAAGTAGATGCGATTTTATATTGGCGGATCGTAGATATTGAGAAAAGCTTTTATGCGATCGAAGATCTTCAAGGAGCATTAACACAGTTAGCCACAACTACGCTACGGGAAATCATCGCCCAAAACACCCTTGAGCAGACTAATGTTTCGAGAGCAGAAATGGACAAAGCCATCTTAGACCAGTTGAATGAAATAACGGCAGATTGGGGAGTGCGAATTCTCCGGTTAGACCTTCAGAGAATTACTTTACCTGAGAGTGTACGTAAATCTAGGGAAGATGAGCAAGCTGCTGAAATCAGAAAACGGGCGCTGATTACCGAAGCCGAAGGACAGAAAGAAGCTGCTATTCGCAAAGCAGAAGGAACTATGACTTCAGTTGAGATCATTTCTAAAGCCTTACGTTCCAATCCAGAAAGTAAGGATATTCTGCGGTATCTCGTGGCTCAAGATTACGTCAAGGCTAGCCAACAACTCGGCGAGAGCAATAATGCCAAAATTGTCTTTGTAGACCCTGCTAACTCAACTGAAATGTTTCAGGAGCTAATTGCCGAGTCCATAATTACAGAAGGTAACGGCAAAAAATCTGAAAATGGCAATACTTAACAGTGAGACTGTGCTGCTTGTCTAAATATTGCATCAGCTACCAGAGAAACATCGCGCATTTCTTGAACATCGTGAACTCGGAGGATATCAGCACCATTAAAAATAGCAGCACAACAAGCTGCTGCGGTTCCCCAAACCCGTGCTTTGGGATCTGGTTGATTGAGAATGCGACCAATAAAACTTTT
This sequence comes from Nostoc sp. C117, assembly GCF_043099735.1. Taxonomy (NCBI): domain Bacteria; kingdom Bacillati; phylum Cyanobacteriota; class Cyanophyceae; order Nostocales; family Nostocaceae; genus Nostoc; species Nostoc sp. C117. The sequence goes on along the minus strand of NZ_CP170991.1, from coordinate 5,051,974 downwards.
ACGAGATGCTCCTACCAAAATAGGACAGTTGAGTGGTGTGAGCGATCGCAATCCCTGAAAAATTTCTAAATTTTGCTCATAATTTTTAGCAAAACCAACACCAGGATCAATAATTACTTTATCTCGGTCAATGCCCACAGCAGTTGCCGCTGCAATTTGCTGGTGTAGAAAACCAGAAATTTCTGCCATCAAATCCTGATAATCAGTCTGTTGTTGCATCGTTTGTGGCGTTCCCCGAATGTGCATTAAAATAATCGGCACACCTAAACTTGCCACAGTTGGCAACATTTCCGAATCAAAGGTGCCGCCAGAAATATCATTAATCATATCTGCTCCAACTTCTACAGATGCCCTGGCGACAGCAGCACGGGTAGTATCTACAGAAATCGGTACTGAAATTTCTGGTCTGAGTACCTCTAATACCGATAACACTCGGTGAAGTTCCTCTTCAAGAGTTATTTGCTTTGCTCCAGGTCGAGTTGATTGTCCACCCACATCGATAATGTCAGCACCAGCAGCCACTAGTAATTGCGCCTGGACTAAAGCCCCAGTGGTGGTGTTAAACTCACCCCCATCACTAAAGCTATCAGGCGTCACATTCAAAATGCCCATCAAATAAGTCCGCTGTCCCCAGTCGAAACAGCGTCCCCGAATTATCAAGTTACTTGGCATAAATCTACATGAGACATTCCCATGCAGAGCATGGGAACGAAAAACAGGCACATCACACTGACTTATAATTCACAATCCGAGCGAAACTCTCAGCTTCCAAACTTGCTCCTCCCACTAAAACGCCATCAATTTCTGGTTGAGCCATAATTTCATCAATATTATTTGGCTTGACTGATCCACCATATTGAATTGATACATTTGGATTACTCAATCGGCTACGAATTAAGCCAATTATTCGATTAGCTTCCGCTACTTCACAAGTATCACCGGTGCCGATCGCCCAAATTGGTTCATACGCTATCACCAAATTTTCCTGATCGATATCTACCAAGCCTTTGTCGAGTTGGAGACTAATCACTGATTCAGCTTCTCCCGCGTCTCGTTGTTGTTTAGTTTCGCCAACACAGAGAATTGGGGTTAAACCAAACCTTTGAGCAGATCGGAGGCGCAGATTAACCGTACCGTCGGTTTCACCAAAATATTGTCGTCGTTCGCTATGGCCGACAATCACAAAGCGCACACCAACTTCTGTCAACATTGGGGCAGAAATTTCACCTGTGTAGGCTCCAAATTCTTCCCAATGGACATTTTGCGCCCCCAATTGTATCCGACTACCATGTAAATTCCTGGACAAAGCGCTGAGGTCAGTGAAAGGAGGACACAATAGTACTTCACGCTCTTCAGGCGTTTCTTGTAAGTGGGGCAGAAATCCTTGTAAAAACTCTTCGGATTCTGCCTGGGTTTTGTACATTTTCCAGTTACCGGCAATAACTATTTTTCGCACAGGTAATTTAGTCAAGATTCTAACGCTACTAGATGCATTTTTCACTCTACTACTTTTTCGTACACTCCTCTTCTCTTAAGGCTCGAAACTGGCTCTAGTTATTACTCAACTACAATAAAATTAAAATCCTCACCATGAGTTGGCTCAAATGGGTAAGCTGGTAGTGCCAAATCTTCAGGGTAAGCAAATAGGGCAAGTAATAGTTACCCTGACTGTTACAAATCGAATCGATCTAGTTCTGGCTCAACGAGGTTTCATTTCTCTAAACGAAGTTCATTCGTTTGCACTGGATAATGTCTTAGTTGATACAGGTGCAACATTGCTGTGCTTACCTGCTAGCATTATTAGTCAACTAGGTTTAGTCCAAGGTGGAAAAGCTCAGGTAGAGACTGCGGCTGGAGTGCAGCAAGGGCGGATTTTTCAAGATGTTGAACTAAGTATTGGAGAAAGGCAAGGAACTTTTGATTGTTTGGAACTTACAGAAGTACCCTACGCTCTTTTGGGTGTAACGCCAATGGAAGTTTTAGGATTAGAACCAGACTTGAAAAATCGGAAGTTGCGGATTTTGCCGATGAATACTGAGCGAAGATATGTAAAAATTTATTTTTAGGACTTAGGTGCATTATTTTAGGTTTGCGAGAATCACAGACTCTAATGGAAGTATAGTCACAATTGTTGATTGGAAAGTAGTGACACACCAAAATGGTCAAATTATAGATAGATCATCGACAAAAACGGCAATATTTACCTCGAACGTCCTCAGAGCGAAGTCATTGACGGTATTGAGCTGATAAATGCACTCAGCATCGCAGCTGAGAGTTTCTACCAGATGCAAGGACTTGGTATATCGGTTGGTCGAACCGAGTAAACTAATTTAGCCTACTTTTTTTATCACTAGACAAAGACAAGCTAGCCCATAAAATAGCTGATACAATATAAATAGCAGTCAAGAGGTCTGACCTTTTCAGATCGCGGAAGCTAGGTCTTCCCTTGACTGATTTTTATTGTCTAAGAATAAATAACAGCCATGTATTTGCTGTATGCAGATGAATCTGGCAGTACCCACGACTCAAACCAACAATATTTTGTACTGGCTGGATTTTGTGTATTCGAGCGCCAAGGATATTGGATTTCCGATCAGCTTGACCAAATTGCTGCTAGATTTGACCCTGCTGATCCAATATCAGTTGAATTGCACGGTAGTCCAATGTTGAGTGGACGAGGAAAGTGGAGAAGCTATTCTAAGAGCGATAGAGAGAAAGCGATTGAAGATATTTTGCAGGTTTTCCTACAGTCACACCCAAGTAATAGACTATTCGCAAGTATTATCAAAAAGACAGTAGTATCACCAAAAGATCCCGTTGAAGTTGCATTTGAACAACTGGCTAGTAGGTTTGATAGGTATTTGATCGGGCTGCACAAAAATGATAATACACAGAGAGGTATTATTATCTTTGACAAATCTACTTATGAGACAACAATTCAATCTTTAGCGACTGACTTTAGAACTATTGGATACAGTTGGGGTGTAATTAGAAACTTCTCTGAAGTGCCTTTATTTCTAGACTCAAAAGCATCTAGACTAATTCAGCTTGCTGATATACTCGCTTACGCAATTTTCAGACATGTTGAAAAGGGAGATAGCAGGTTTTTCTCTATCATTCAATCTAGATTTGATTCTGAAGGCGGTATTATTCATGGATTACATATACAGCAATAAATCTATATTTAGCTAACACCACACTCCAAAGCAACTTGCTAAAGCTGAACAGATGCGATCGCAGTTACTTAAATATTTGCTCAGCTAGCTTGAAAATATTTGGTTTTGTAATTCCGGATCTCAGGGCGATCGCTCTCAGAAAAACTCAGCTATCTTATTATACTAATTAATGAAAAAGCTTTTATTTATTTGTAGTCAAAATAAATTGCTAAGTCCCACCGCCGAAGCTGTGTTTTCTGAATATGAAGGATTTGAAACGGACTCCGCAGGTTTAGACCGCTACGCCCAATTACCAGTTTCAACAGAAGCGCTCGCCTGGGCTGATATTATCTTTGTGATGGAGAAATCCCATAAAGCTAAACTATCAAAAAACTTCCAACCCTTCCTTAAAGATAAAAGAATTATATGTTTAAATATTCCAGATGAATATGAGTATATGGAACCAGCTTTAATTGAGTTATTAAAACAGAAAGTTCTACCTTTATTAAAAATAAAAACATGAATATTCAAGAAGCTTTTAATTCTGCCGCTGTAGATTACGATAACTTACGTCGTATCCTAATTCCCTGTTTTGATGACTTTTACAAAACAGCTGTTGAAATCATACCATTTGATAGCATTGCACCGCTGAAGGTTCTAGATTTGGGGGCTGGTACTGGACTTTATTCAGGTATGGTTCAGTCTGTCTTTACCAATGCAGAGTTTACCTTACTGGACTTAGCATCTGAGATGTTAGAAAAAGCTAAGTTTCGATTTAGCAAGATGGGTAAATCTCCCAAAATCTTAATTGGCGACTATATTGGGACTGATTTAGGCGATTCCTATGATGTTGTTATCTCTGCCTTATCGATTCATCATCTGTCTGATTTTGACAAAGAAGTTCTTTATCAACGGATTTATGATGTCCTAAAACCTGGAGGAATATTTGTCAACGCTGACCAAGTTATCGGTAAAACCCCTGATTTAGAACAACTATACCGTCAACGTTGGGTAGATTCTGTCCGCGCTAAAAATATCTCAGAGGAGGATTTTAAAGCTGCACAGAAACGTATGGAATACGATCGCATGGCAACCCTTGATATTCAACTTCACTGGCTAGAAGCGGCTGGATTTCAAAATGTGGATTGCTGGTATAAAAATTTTAGCTTTGCTGTTTTTGGTGGTTATCGACCGATTATTTAAGTAATTTCAGTAGATCGCAAAGTTATCAGATAGAGGCTGGGTATAGGGTGTGGGGTGTAGAGAAAGAATTGCATTAATGAGTCGCGATAAAAGTTAATTCACGTGAGTAAAGTCAACCTTTGATCGTTAAAAAGCCATTATTTAGCTTAGGTTTGGCGTTGTAACTCATCATGGCTATTGCTATATTCCGGCTGGTCTCCAAGGCGTTTAACCTTGCATCAGTAGTTGTAATGCTTTTTTTTGTAGCAGTTGAATCTGTGCTGGTAAGAACTCTGCCACGGAGTAGACAAGGGTAAAAAACATTTTATTGTTTAAGGTAGCAACACCTACGAATCGATCATTGGTATAGTGGGTGGTTAATGCTGGCCCATAAATAGCTGCAAGCTCAAGTTGACCATACTGGTATGGAATATTTAAGCGCCCAAGATTGCTAACACCTATGTCGTAACTATTTACTTTCCAAAATAAATCTTTTACTGAGCTAGGACTAGGAAAAGTGCAAATAAAATCTTCAATCTGCGGAAGATGTGCAAAAATTTGGTCAGGTAACATTCTTTGATGAAGTTGATATTTAATTGAACGTGCAAAATCCCAAACATATAAATCGGGTTTTAGGTCGTGTTCTGTAGTAATTGCAGCTAAATATAAGCCAAAGTCTTCTTGAATATTAGATGTAATAAATCTACGAATATTAATAGGTGAAAAACACTTAAGTTTGGAGTGCTGTTTAAAGTCATTGTTTCTGTCAGTTTTATTTTCTTGAGATATTGCTAACAGAAAAGCCGCACAGATGGCTGTATGGACTGTAGTTTGCTCTTGCTGGCAACGATGAATTAGTGCCGTAGTTTCTTCTGCTGAGAGTGACCATGAAAGCAAACGTGGGTGAGAATTTTTTGGTAAGGTAGGTTTTTGATATGCCAGGTTATTTACAAATTCTAATTGTGATTTGGCTAAATTCTCCTTTGAGCTTGCTTGAAATTTTGGAGTGAAATTAGGAGTCAAATATTCATAAGGTGGACGTTCTGGTAGAACTTGTTGCTGACTATCAGATATACCAATAATTTGTAAAATATCCCTGATTAGGTATACAGTTGACATTCCATCTGCAACAGAGTGCTGGCAAGTGATAATTAGTTCTGAGATATCCCTACTATGAACCAATACCATTCGAATCAAGGGTGCTTGATTCGAGTCAAATGGATGTGAAAGCTCTCGTTCTACCTCTTGGTGCCACTGTTGCTCGCTCTGTCGTTTTACCACGCGCAAGGGAATGCTGGAAGAGTCTTTAACTAACCAAGGCTTTCCAGAGCGATCGCTAACAATCCGCACATTCAGTAACGGATGTCGTTGTTGTACTCTAATGAGTGCCTGTTGTAATTGATCAATATGGAGTTCTCCAATGATGCTTGCAGTCAAAGTAAAATGGATGGGTGCTACTTGGTCATATAACCAAAGTTTGTATTCTTCAATACCAAGATGTCGATACATACCAAACTTACAAAGTCGCAAAAAATCATACTAAACTAAAGATCGAGTTGTTTCTTTCTACGTTTGAGGACTTAGCGTAAAAAGTCAGCAAAACCCTTGAGTTAAAAGCCCGACCACACTCGTTAATCTCCTTGCTCTGTTGGACGTATTAGAATTTCATTGACATTAACGTGAGCTGGTTGTGTTAGTGCGTAGATAATCGTATTGGCAATATCTTCACTACTAAGATTTTTCATGGATTGATAGTAATTCTCTGCGTTCTCTTTTACTTGTGCATTTGTAATATGGTTTGTAAGTTCAGTCTCCACTAATCCTGGTTCAATGCTGGTGATACGTATATTGTTTTTATAGACTTCCTGGCGCAAAGCCTCAGAAATGACATTGACTGACCATTTTGTAGCACAGTAGACAGCAAAACCGCCTTTTATTACACGTCCTGCAACAGAGGACACATTAATAATATGTCCGCTACCTTGAGCTTTCATAATCGGTAAGACGCGGTGAATGCCATATAATAATCCCAAAACATTCAAGTTAAACATCCGCCGCCAGTCTTCTGTATCTGCTCCTTCAATTGGCCCCAGAAGCATCACACCAGCATTGTTAATCAGAATATCTACAGTTCCCCATTGGGCTTGAGTTTGCTCAATTACCTGCTGAACTTGTGCCTCATCACTAATGTCTGCAACAATGGGTAATACTTGTCCACCTTTTTCTCGAATCCTTTGAGCAAGGGCTTCTAAGCGATCGCTCCGTCGAGCTGTAATCACAACCTTTGCACCTTCTATGCTTAGTGCAATGGCAGTTGCTTCACCGATCCCAGATGATGCACCTGTAATAATTGCTACTTTATTAACTAATTTTCCTGTCATATAGACTCCTATTTGATTACTGAACTGCTATTTAAATTAGCAAATATTGGTCTAAATATTCTCATTGTCCTGGTACTACATAATGCTAAGTGCCAGAACTATCACCTGTTACAAGACGATGCAAAACAGTTAGAGATACAGTTATGTTATTTATCTTCTTATTGACCACAGTTAAATTTAATTGAGCGGTTTTGGCAGTTTATTAGAAATGAATATTTATACTCTAAATAATATGCTAATTTGACTGATTTTAAAGCAGCAATCTCTAATTATATTGTCACTGTAAAGACTCAAAAGCAAGAAAATCTAGATAGCTGATTTAATCTCAATTTTTAGGCATTTAAAAAAAGTCGATTTTTTAGCCGTTTAGAGTATATGCAAGATTTATATATAATAATATATATTTTTGCTAAAGTGGGATGCTGCCGCTATATTTAACCTATATTTAGTCTATCATTAATTGATTTGAGTAAGGAAGTCTTGTAAATTATGTAGATGTAATCAGCAAATTCTTTTTGCCGAAAACTATCAAAATAGAGAAGAGAAGACAAAAAATATGTTTTTGAAAAGTAGAGTAACCGCAGCTATTTTTACAACCGTTTTTGCCTTAAGTTCTGTAAGTCTAGCAACCTCCGTCAAGGCAGAAGATGGACCGCAAAAACTGTCTTGCACAAATAGAACAATACAAGGCAATTATGCATCTCATTATACTGGTACGAACTTTGCAAATGGAAGTCCTGTTATTAATTTACTTGCTCTAGACAGATTTGATGGACATGGCAACATAGCATCAGTTAAAGCTGTTTTAGCTATTAACGGACAAATTACACGATATACAAATGAATTTACTGGCACTTACAAGGTAAATAGTGATTGCACTGTCGATCTATTCTTTACAGGTGCGGGAATACAATCGAGATGGTTCGGTATAATTGTCAATCATGGTGAAAAAGTTTTGTATCTAGGAACAGACGCTGGTGCGAGTCTTCCTGGTTCCTTTGAAAAAGTTAGCGGTAGTTATAGATTTTGATTCATGGTTTTCTAACTTCCGTTTGAAGGAAAGTTATTAGCTGTAATTTTAAGCACTTTAAGAATCCTTTAATAGAAAGGATTTCATGAATTCTGTGCGTTCTATATCCCCCTAAATTCCCTTTCAAAAAGGGGATTTAGGGAGATGGTGAATCTCCATAATCCGTTTCAAAATTTACCATCTGGTGTACGGGGTCGTCTTTGAGACTTTTGTCTAGTTTTGGCAGTTTATTTAGAAATGAATGTTTATACTCTAAATAATATGCTAATTTGACTGATTTTAAAGCAGCAATCTCCAACTATATTATCACTATTATCACTGCAAAGACTCAAAAGCAAGAAAAGCTAGATAGCTGATTTAATCTCAATTTTTAGACATTTAAAAAAGTCTATTTTTTAGCCGTTTAGAGTATATACAAGAGTTCTATATAATATTTTTTTCCAAGTGCATGCTCCCGCTATATTTAACCTATATTTAGTCTATTATTAATTGATTTGAGTAACGAAGTCCTATAAATTATCTAGATGTAATCAGCAAGTTATTTTTTCCGAAAACTATCAAAATAGAGAAGAGAAGACAAAAAATATGTTTTTGAAAAGTAGAGTAACCGCAGCTATTTTTTCAACCGTTTTTGCCTTAAGTTCTGTAAGTCTAGCAACCTCCGTCAAGGCAGAAAATGAACCGCAAAAATTCTCTTGCACAAATAGAACACTAGAAGGCAATTACGCATCTCAGTATACTGGTGTGCTCTTTGCAAATGGAAATCCTGTTGTTAGTATACTCGGTCTAAACAGATTTGATGGAAATGGCAACATAGCAGGAGTTAAAGCTGTTTTCAATATTAACGGACAAATTACACGATATACAAATGAATTTACTGGCACTTACAAGGTAAATAGTGATTGCAGTGTTGATCTATTCTATATAGGTGGTGGAATACCAGAGACGAGATGGTTCGGTATAATTGTTAATCATGGTGAAAAAGTTTTGTATCTAGGAACGAACTCTGGTACGAGTTTTCCTGGTTCCTATGAAAAAGTTAGCGGTAGTTATAGATTTTGATTCATGGTTTTCTAACTTCCGTTTGAAGGAAAGTTATTAGCTGTGATTTTAAGCACTTTAAGAATCCTTTAATAGAAAGGATTTCATGAATTATCAAAATAGAGAAGAGAAGACAAAAAATATGTTTTTGAAAAGTAGAGTAACCGCAGCTATTTTTACAACGGTTTTTGCCTTAAGTTCTGTAAGTCTAGCAACCTCCGTCAAGGCAGAAAATGAACCGCAAAAATTCTCTTGCACAAATAGAACAATACAAGGCAATTACGCATCTAATTTTACTGGTGTGAACTTTGCAAATGGAAGTAGTGTTAATAGTTTCCTCGGTCTAAGCAGATTTGATGGAAATGGCAACATAGCATCAGTTAAATCTGTTTTAGCTATTAACGGACAAATTACACGATATACAAATGAATTTACTGGCACTTACAAGGTAAATAGTGATTGTACTGTTGATGTATTCCTTACAGGTGCTGGAAGAGACGACAGATGGTTCGGTATAATTGTCGATCATGGTGAAAAAGTTTTGTATCTAGAAACAGACGCTGGTGCGAGTTTTGCTGGTTCCTGGGAAAAAGTTAGCGGTAGTTATAGATTTTGATTCATGGTTTTCTAACTTCCGTTTGAAGGAAAGTTATTAGCTGTGATTTTAAGCACTTTAAGAATCCTTTAATAGCAAGGATTTCATTTCATGAATTCTGTGCGTTCTATATCCCCTAAATTCCCTTTAAAAAGGGGGATTTAGGGGGATATAGAACGTTTTGCTACTGACAAAGGTAACAGGGAATAGATGTGTACTTAGATTTTTTCACCAATCAAATCGGATTTCTATATGTATAGTTAATAACGTTAATAACTCAAATTAACGCCTAGTCAAGATTGATTTGAGAAAGCTTTTCGAGCTAATAAAATGCCATAAATTTATTTCCTTATGGCATTTTTTACTTTTAAATACTTTCACGTAAATGTAACTGAATTGGAACGCCTTGTTTTGAGCGCAGTGTAAGGGTTGCCCACGGTACAATATTAAAATCGGACACTAGTTTCAAATGGTACTTTTGAATAATAGTTGCAACAATCAATACCATTTCCATTTGTGCTAAATTCTTACCGATACAAATACGTGGGCCATTGCCAAATGGAAAATAAGCTCCTTTTGGCAACTGCTTTTCCAAACCATTAGCCCAGCGATGGGGATTAAACATATCTGGCTCTTCAAAGTAACGTGGATGTCGATGCATTATCCAAGGACTCATTAAAACTGTGCATCCTGTCGGTACTTTGTAACCGTCAATTTCGTAATCTTGAGTAGCTATACGAGGCATAACTGCGATCGGTGGATAAAGCCGCATTGCCTCCTTAATTATCGAATCGGTGTAACATAAATGGGGTAAATCTACAACTGAAGGATATCGGCCACCCAATACCTCGTTTAACTCCGTCAGTAACTTGCTTTGTACTTCTGGATGTAGCGATATCAGCAGAAAAGCCCAAGATAAAACCACAGCTACCGCTTCTTGTCCTGCAAAGAGTAAAGACACAACCTCATCTCGAAGTTGCTTATCATTCATTTGACTATTATCATCTTCATCACGAACTTGCATCAGCATCGAGAGTAGATCGCCTCGATCTTCACCACTTTCCCTGCGCCGCTGAATTAGGGAATAAATATATCGATCCATCTCTTGAAGAATACGGTCGTAACGTAAGTTATTCGTTGTTGACTGCTCCTCTAGCTCAGTAATTCCTTCTTGGGGTGGGTTCTCGAACAATCTTGTAGATACACCTAAAATGTAAGCGATGTCTTGAGCCTCTTTCTCCCTTAGCTCCTGATTGAAGATTACTTTCCAAATAATGTTCAAAGTGAGGTGTATCATGTCTGGCTGAAGATTGCGAATTTCGACATCTTGCCAAGTATCAAGTAAGCCTTGAGTATAGGTTACTATAGTGTCGCCAAAGTTGGTAATACGCTTATGATAGAGAACTGGTTGAGTAATGCGTCGTTGATGAAACCAGGATTCTCCTTCCTTGATAAATATCCCTTCACCAAGTAGACCTTGTAAGGCAGTACGCACATGAGGGCCTCTAATAAACAAAGCCCGATCCTTTGATACTTGGTCGATATAGGCGGGACAATTGAGTAATAAAGATGAATGTGTACCGATTTGTAGCGGCACAATATCCCCATATTCACGAGAGCATTTTGTTAAAAAGGCTAATTTCTCTTCGTTCAAAGTAGCCAGGGTATCAACTACAGATGCTCCTCTTGGACCAGGTAATTTAAATACATCTTGATTCATAATCTTTATATAATTTTAAACATTCTCCAGAAGTATCAGAGCTTTTATGTGATTAGCTCATAAAGAGCTAATGCAAGTATAGGTAATTAGATTGCTTTTTCCGTTAACTTCCGACCTTGATCGATATCGATTTGAATTGATTTAAGTCTGGTTTGCTGCGGACATATTATTGATAATGCTTCCTAATTAATTAGGCGAAAATAGGGAGGATAAGTAATATTATCTGCAACAACAATCGCCCTAGGAGCGAACTTTGCATAAAAACGCTCAAAGCAAGGAATGCAAGAATTTTTCCATATATCAAGCAAGATAAAATCCCATGCTCCTGGTAAATTCTCAATTAACTCTATAGCATCACCAAGTCAAAACTTTACAAAATTCTCTGGGAGTAAGCAAGTTTTATTCCTTAACTCTGAACTAGTTGATCCGATTCTGTAACTAAATTTCCTGCATAGTTAGGTGATTCAAAAACAGCAAAAGTTGAAATGTAATGTCCTGGCTTGGTTGTTAGCAGTTGCTTCTGGATTATTCAAATAACCTTCCATTTGTAGAAATGTCTCTAGGTTGAAGCGCGGCATTATCACAATATTAGCGCCATAGCTAAGACTGTAATTCAGTATGTTTATGCCGTCAAATGTCATAATAAAGCTACTATTTTCCTTTAGATCTCGGCATTTAATTAAAGGCAATTATTTTTACATCACTTAACGCGTTTTTTTAACCTCCTAGTCTCAACTAAGTACTAGGATATTTGATCGATTTTAACAGAAGATTATCTAATCTTTAAAGGTTGCTATTTTTTGAAAAACAACTAAATTTTCAATTAGTTGGGGTATAGACCCCAACTAATTAAATTACGAATTATTTTAACGGGTATCTTTAGTTATAATGATTTGGGTCAGAGTTGATTATTTTCCAGAGCAGTAACTATTAATATCCTTGACTATTGAACTTTCTTCGGCGCTACTTTTTTGCAGAGATGCCAAAAAATTCTTTGCTGCTGGTAGATTCTTTTTATCTATAGCTCCTGCTGCATTATTCAATTCCTTGCTGATGTTCTCATAAAGTGTAAGAAAGCGTCCCTGGAAACCTTGCAATTTTTCATCCTTAATTTCTAGTGCTTTCATTTCTTTGGCGAGTGGATCTATCTTAGCAGCAAGTTCTGTTAAAGCTTTAGAACCTTTTGCTGGGTTAGGATTTTTACCGAATTCCTGACCTAAAGTAGCTGCCTCATTGGCAACCTTGATGATTTTGTTACATTGGGCAACTTTACTTTCTCCGCAACCTGCAAATAATAAGGCGATCGCAGTTGTTGCTGCAAGTATAAAACTTTGTTTCAATAAGCTTTGCATAGATTTTATGATCTCCGACTATGTTTTGCAAAGTATGGGCTAAGGAAATTTATTGAACAGAATTCAGGAGTCAGAATTCAGAATCAATCTCAGGAAACTCTATTTCTGCTTCTGACTTTTATATCCCTGCTACTTTATACATTATTTTTCTGAAAATGTGTATGTAATTTCACTTAAATAAATATACAATTGTTATAGTTGCTTTACCCTTTCTCTGCCAATTTGGGAATTAACTTCAATGTTGTAGTAACATTTTTTTGTTCCCAAAGCATGGGGTGGTATTCAATTTGAACCCATTGTCCGCAGATATTTGTCAGCCTCAACCTGAGAGGAACCAAACATTTCTGAAAGTTGCCCAGAACCGATGTGTCGCCAAAAATCCATTTGCCAAAAACGGTCTTGGGCGTGAATGTAACCTTGTGCCATAAATAAATCGTGGGAATTGGCAGCCCAAATGTGGGGAATTCCCCATTTGTCCCGCTAGATAGTTACTTCGGCTTTCAATCCAGGTAGTTGAATTGTGCCACTCTCTTGGGGAAAGGATTGGCGCACAATGTGAGTGGCAAGTCCCATTAATAATATCCCCAGGACTAACAGCGCAATCAAAGTTGTTTGGACAATTTTCGGAAACGCTGGTTTCCGAGAGCTTTTTATTTGGGCTTGCCGTGGCATTGTTGAGTGAAATAACGCGATGTTACCACGTTGATATTACAGTAGAGATCGCTTTGTTCATAGTCGTTGTGTTCGGTACAGCGATCGCATTTCACGCATTTCTCAGAGGAATAAAATATGGCTATGGTAAAATCTTTATGTAGATGAGGATTTCAGCACTTTTTAAAAAACACTTATTTCTCTATGATAACCTGCGGAATGTGGGCTTTAACTCTATCCGCTTAATTCACGATGTCTCACCAACAGCGCAGCCTCCTAATTGTCGATGATTCCCCAGAAGATCGAGAACTCTATCGGCGATATTTGCAGCGCGATCGCGAATATTCCTATACTATCCTGGAAGCAAGTCTGGGAGAGGAAGGGCTAGAACTTTGGCAGCAACATCAGCCTGATGTTGTATTGATTGATTATCGACTCCCCGATATGGACGGACTGGAATTTCTGGCTGAATTGCAACCCTCTCAGCCGTGCTTACCTGTGATTGTTATTACCGGGCAGGGCAATGAGGCGATCGCAGTTCAGGCGATCAAAGCGGGCGCACAAGATTATCTTGTCAAAGGGCAAATTACCCCAGAAGGGCTGCAAATAGCTGTAAATACGGCAATTGAAACAGTCCGGTTACGCAACCAACTGCAACAGCGTATTGAACGAGAGCGCGTAGTCGCCCACATTACCCAACAAATTTACCAATCCCTGGAGCTACATAAAATTCTTCAGACAACCGTAGCGGAAGTACGGCAGTTTCTTCACACCGATCGCGTCCTGGTTTTTCAGTTAAAACCTGACGGGGATGGCACAGTAATAGCAGAATCAGTTGGGGCACACTGGCGATCGCTGCTCTCCCAAACTATGTACGATCCCTGCCTCGCAGAGAACTACCTTGCATGGAATCGACCAGGAATAAACTACGATCCCGCCTTTGTCGAGAATTATATCCAACGCTATCGTCAGGGTTACGTAACGGCAATATTTGATATTCACAATAGCAGTATTGATCCCTGCCACGTTGAATTGTTAGCTCAGTTTCAAGTAAAAGCTAATCTGGTGGTGCCGATTATTTCCGATAACCAATTTTGGGGATTGCTAATTGCTCATAACTGTGCAACCCCTCGAAGGTGGCAACCCTTAGAAATTGACTTGCTCAAAGAACTGGCGATTCAAGTTGGCATTGCAATTCGACAGGCAGAACTCTATCAGCTGGCACAGAATGAACTAACCGATCGCAGACGAGTAGAAGCAGAATTACGGGAGAGCGAAAAATGGCTGCGATTGGCACTGTCAGCCTCTCGGATGGGAACGTGGAACTGGAACATCCAGACGGGAAAAATTTCCTGGTCGGATAATCTGGAAGCCTTATTTGGACTACAACCAGGAGAATTTGACGGTTCATTTCAGATGTTTGCCGCGCGAGTCCACCCTGACGATCGCGATCGGGTGCTGGCAGCCGTCGATCGTGCTGTCGCCACTGGAGAAGACTATGACATTGAATTTCGGGTAGTATATCCCAACGGTACGATTCGGTGGGCACTAAGCCAGGGCAAGGTATTTTACGATCAACACGGACAACCGATGCAGATGGCGGGTATCGATCTAGATATCACCGAACGCAAACGATCGGCTGAAACTCTGCGTGAGAGTGAGGAACGTTTTCGCCAACTCGCAGAAAATATTGACGCGGTGTTCTGGATCAAAGAAGTGTTGGAAAATCGAGTCAGCTATGTCAGTTCTGCATATCAACGCCTGTGGGGATTGAACCCGCAAGAATTGTATGAAGGACAACAAGCATGGGTCGATCGTATTCACCCAGAGGATCGAGAAGCGACAGACAGAGCGTTTCATGAAAAAGCTGTCGCCGGTCAATTTAATGAAGAATATCGGATTATTTTACCCGATGGTAGTATTCGCTGGGTTCACGATCGCTGCTTTCCCCTGCGAGATGAAACAGGAGAAATTTATCGGTTTGCCGGGATTGCCGAAGACATCAGCGATCGCAAACAGGCAGAGCAAACGCTGCGAGACAGTGAAGAACGCCTGCAAATGGCACTGGAAGGTTCTGGTGGCGGTCTATGGGATTGGAACATTATTACTAATGAAGATTATTTAAGTTCCAGATGGCTGGAAATGCTGGGATATGAAAAAGGAGAGTTACCGGATGATTTTAGCAGTTGGGAGCGACTAATTCATCCTGACGATAAAGTTTGGGTGATGGAACGGTTGAATGCCCATCTTCAGGACGATTCGGTGTCTTACACATTTGAATATCAGATGTTAACCAAGTCTGGGGAATGGAAATGGATTGCCAACCACGGAAAAGTAGTTTCGCGCGATCAACAGGGCAATCCCCTGCGAATGGCAGGCATCCATCATGATGTCACAGATCGCAAACAGGCAGAGCTTGCTTTGCGAGACAGTGAAGAACGCTTCCGCACCTCAGTTGAAAATATGCTGGACTGCTTTGGCGTATATCGCACTGTGCGGAATGAGCAGGGGCAGATTGTCGATTTTGTGACTGAATATGTCAATAATGCGGCTTGTCTCAACAATCAAATGACTTATGAGCAGCAGATTGGGCGGGGATTGTGTGAATTACTACCAGGGCATCGTGAAAGTGGATTGTTTGATGAATATTGCCAGGTAGTAGAAACAGGACAACCGTTGATTAAAGACAGTTTAGTTTATGAAGATAAGTACGGGGAACAACGCTTAATTAGAGCCTTTGATATCCGCGTAGCTAAATTTGGAGATGGATTTGTTGCCACTTGGCGAGATATCACCGTTCGCCAACAAACCGAAGAAGCCCTGCGCCAGAGTGAAGAATTTAAGAACCGTATTTTAGATAGTAGTTCTGACTGCATCAAAGTATTAAGCCTCGAAGGGCGGCTGCTGTATATGAATACAGGCGGGCTTTGCTTAATGGAAATTGACGACTTAAATTCCCATCTCAATACTGAATGGCTCTGCTTCTGGGAAGGCAGCTATCGGCAACAGGCACAAGAGGCACTCGCTGCCGCTAAAACAGGTGAAATCAGAATTTTTCGCGGATACTGCCCAACTGTAAAAGGCACTCCCAAATGGTGGGAAGTAGTTGTTAGCCCTATTCTGGATGCTTCCGGGCAGCTGGAACGAATCTTATTGATTTCACGAGACATCACCGAGCGCAAAAAGACAGAACTCCTATTGCAAGAAAGCGAAGCCCGGTTGAAACTGGCGTACAAAGCTACGCGATCGGGAGTATGGGATTGGGACATTACCCACAACATAGCTCATGTCTCTGAAGAATACTGCAATCTATTCGGGTTTGACCCAAGCACACAGAAAGTCAGCTATGAAGAGTGGTTAAGCCGCTTACACCCAGACGATCGCACCTATGCCAATGAAATAGTGAGTTGTACCATCCAGCAAAAGCAAGAGTACTATGAAACTGATTACCGCATTCTACATCCTGATGGCATTCGCTGGTTAGCAGCTAGAGCTAAGGTTTTTTATGATGCTGCGGGCAATGCAGTACGGATGCTGGGCAACGTGCAAGATATCACCGATCGCAAACAGGTAGAAGAGGAGTTACGGCAAAGTGAAGAACGCTACCGCTACCTAGCAGAGGCGATTCCGCAACTTGTTTGGACTTGCGATGCCAGTGGTTCGTGCGATTACGCGAATCAACGATTGTGTGAATATACGGGATTGACCTTTGAAGAGACTTTAGGGCATGGTTGGTTATCAGCCGTTCACCCAGACGATATGCAAGCCACTCAATCTGTGTGGAATAATGCCGTGGATCGTCGCAGTAGCTATCGCCACGAATACCGCTTTAAAAGAGCTTCCGATCGCAGCTACCGTTGGCATTTGGTACTGGGACTGCCGCTAAAAGACCAATATGGACAGGTAGTGAAATGGTTTGGCACCTGCACAGATATTCACAATCAAAAGCAACTGGAAGTCGAACGCAATCGCCTACTTGCCCAAGAGCAAGCAGCCAGAGCCGAAGCCGAACGCGCCAATCGGATCAAAGATGAGTTTCTCGCCGTTCTTTCCCATGAATTGCGATCGCCTCTGAACCCCATTCTCGGCTGGACAAAACTACTGCAAACCCGCAAATTTAATGAAACCAAAACGGCTGAAGCCCTAGCCACCATCGAACGCAACGCTAAACTGCAAACTCAACTAATTGATGACTTGCTCGATATAGCCAAGATTCTGCGCGGCAAACTCAGCATCGAAGCTGCTCCTGTGAATTTGGCATCTGTGATTGAATCTGCCATCGACACGGTAAGTACAGCAGCCCTTTCCAAATCAATTCTGTTGCATCCGCTACTGCCGAATATTGGGCAAGTTTCTGGAGATTCTAACCGTCTGCAACAAATCGTTTGGAACTTACTTTCTAACGCCATCAAGTTTACTCCTAAAGGCGGACGGATAGAAATTCGACTAGAGCGAGTCAACGATCAAGCCCAGATTATCGTCAGTGACACTGGCAAAGGGATTAACCATGAGTTTCTCCCGTATATTTTTGAGTCATTCCGTCAGGAAGATGTCTCAATTACTCGCAAGTATGGGGGATTAGGATTGGGGTTAGCGATCGTCCGGCAATTGGTTGAGGCTCACGGCGGCACCATCACTGCTGACAGTCCAGGTGTTGGCTTGGGAGCCACCTTTACAGTCCAGTTGCCACTACTGAATATTGCACCCCAAATCGAGCAGACAAATGAGTTGCCACAACTAGCACTCGAACTGACGGGAATTCGAGTCCTCGCCGTTGATGATGACCCTGATGCCCGTGAGCTATTAACAGTATTACTTACTGAATACGGAGCTGAAGTCTTAACTGTTACCTCTGCGGCAGAAGTATTGGCAAACCTGGAGTCCTTCCAACCCGATGTCTTAGTCAGTGATATTGGGATGCCGGAAGTCGATGGCTATACCCTCATTCAACAGATCCGAGCTTTACCCCCAGAAAAAGGCGGAGAGATTCCAGCGATCGCTTTAACTGCCTATGCTAGAGTTAGCGATCGCCAGCAAACCATAACCAGCGGCTATCAACGGCACGTTACCAAGCCCCTCGATCCAGAAGAGTTAGTTCAAACTGTGGTGGAACTCGCACATACTCAACTACCCCAAAATGATTCAGTTTAAGGGAACTTCAAGAAATAAAAACAAGCGCTTGAAGTTGTTGACTGTTGACTGTTGACTGTTGACCGTGAACAGTGGGATATTTTTGTATCTCTAGTTAGTAAAGCTATGGTGTACGCACAATTCTCTTAATCAGCACCTTTGTTGCATCGACCTGCACCTTTGTTGCATTGACCTACACCTTTGTTGCATCAACCTGCACCTTTGTTGCATCAACCTGCACCTTTGTTGCATCGACCGACACCTTTATTGTATCGACCTATACTTTTGTTGCATTGACCTGTACCTTTGATGCATTGACCTGCAAAAATTAATCTAGGGAACAGGATAAAAATAAGCTTGGCTGGATTAAGAGTTGTTTTGGTAGAACCAGCTAGTCCAATAAATGCGGGAGAGAACGCTAGGGTTTCGAGCTATATCATTTAGTAATAGTCAATTTTCAATGGGAAAGCATATCATGCCGAGAATTACTGTAGAAGTATCAGAGGAATTATCTCAACAAGTAGCACAAGTAGGCGATCGCTGCTTATGCACATGTCAATCCTAATCTGGCTGGAACACAGCCATTAGCTGCTAAACAAGCT
The DNA here is from genome assembly GCF_043099735.1 of Nostoc sp. C117. NCBI lineage: Bacteria > Bacillati > Cyanobacteriota > Cyanophyceae > Nostocales > Nostocaceae > Nostoc > Nostoc sp. C117. The sequence continues at coordinate 5,033,135 of NZ_CP170991.1, read as the reverse complement.
GTATTCTTTGGTGGGAATGGAGGAATTTACCTATCAGTCAATAATAGTACTGCTGCCTTTAATGCTACCAGTGACCTCTTGATTAACGTTACAGGTATGACTGGCACACTAGCGACTGGTTCGTTAACTACAAACAACTACTTTGCCCTATGAGGGAGGCGGAAGTTGGAAGGTTGGTGTGAGTGAGATAATCTAAAAGGTAGTTCCATCTATTTTAGTCATCTACAACAATTAGCAAGCAGCGATAGTTCAGTATGGCCAAAGATATTTTTCACAACGCCGTTAAAACTGCGCTGCAAAAAGACGGTTGGACGATCACCCATGACCCTTACCAATTGCGCTACGGTCTTGTCGATATCTATATTGATCTAGCCGCAGAACCTGCGTTGGCAGCCGAGAAAGAAGGACGTAAAATAGCAGTAGAAGTAAAAAGCTTTGCTGGTGGATCGACGATTTCGGAGTTTCATACAGCGTTGGGTCAGTTCCTCAACTATCAAGCTGCTCTAGAAGTTTCCGATGAGCCAGAACGCATTCTATATCTCGCTGTACCCACAGATACTTATCAAACCTTTCTCCGCTTTGAACCAGCAAAAACAGTCATTGAAAAATACAAGGTGAGACTAATTAATTATCATCCTGTTCGGGAGGTCATAGAACAATGGATCGAATAGAGGAATACCGCCGAATTGTATGTGATTTTTTAGAAGAATTTGCTACTAACGATGTGCAAGCACAGTTAGTTTTTGATCCGGTGCGCGATCGCTATTTAGTCATGCACAACGAATGGCGAAATGAATACCGCATTTACGGATGTGCGATGCAGCTAGATATTATCGAGGGGAAAATTTGGATTCAACACAACAGCACTGAAATTTTCATCGATCAAGAACTAATTCAGCGTGGGGTTGATCGCAAAGATATTATTCTTGGTTTTCGTTCTCCGAGCGTCCGTAAACTTCTAGCTGCCAAAAATTGAAATAATAATTGCCACAGATACAGTCTTGAAAGCGATCGCCAGTAACCCTTTGCTAATCTAAAATCTAAAATCTAAAATCTAAAATAATATTAAGTACGATCGCGGGAGGCAAAAAATGAGCTTGGCTGGATTAAGAATTGTGTTGGTAGAGCCAGCTGGGCCGATAAATATTGGGGCGATCGCCAGGGTAATGAAAAATTTTGGGCTAGATAATTTAGTATTAGTCAACCCCCAATGCGATCCGCTATCGACGGAAGCTTTGATGATGGCTGTTCATGGTCAAGAAATTTTAGAATCTGCGGTAATAGTGCCAACCTTACCAGAAGCATTGCATGGATGTGTCAGAGCGATCGCTACAACCGGTCGCGTTCGCAGTTGGGAAACACCTTTAGAAACGCCCCGCACGGCACTACCCTGGTTAGTGGAGGAACCAGAAAAACCCGCAGCATTGATTTTTGGTAGAGAAGACCGGGGATTAAGCAATGAGGAATTAAATTATGCTCAGCGGTTTGTTGGTATTCCCACAAATCCAGATTATGTCGCCCTCAATTTGGCTACTGCCGTGGCAATCTGCTGTTATGAATTGTCACAATGTATAGAGTTAGCTGCTACTCAGAAATTACCCCAAACTGAACTTGCATCCTTAGATGTTGTAGAAGGATACTACCAGCAATTAGAATCAGTATTACTGAAGATTGGTTATATCTATCCGCATACCGCAGCTAGTCGCATGGGAAAATTTCGCCAACTATATAATCGCGCTCACCTGAAAACTGGTGAGGTAGCCATGCTGCGAGGGATTTTGCAGCAGGTAGAATGGGCGCTGAAAACTCAGAGGGATGGTGAAAACTTGTAATTATTCGTTTAATATATACGCAATCATCCCCCCAAAATATTTAATATCGCTTAAACTAAACACAAAAATGCTACTTAGTGGCAAAGTGGAATTTGAGTATTAATATTGCTTAAAGATTAAGTTTTGGGTCAGGAGTCTGCAAGAAAACAGTCCAGTGGGTCACAAGGAGTAATTGTGTCAGAGTCAAGTGACGAACTAACAGCTTTCTCGCGGCGTCAACCCTTAAATCGCCGCCAGAGGGCACAACCAGTTCAAAAAGTGGTCAAGAAGAAAGTTAAAGTTAACAGCCAGCAACAAGCTACAAATGCACCAGCAGGAGCGCTAACACGCTCAAAAAATCAAATCAGTCCTGCCCCAATCCCTGGTGGTACACGTAGGGTAAAATCGGGGTTAGTTATGCCAGTGGCAGTAAAACCAATACCCACTGTCAAGGGAAAAATTCCTCCCTTGCAACGCCGCACTGGAACAGTTCAAACAGTGCGGATGGAAAAGCCAAAAATCGGCAGACGTTCATCGCGGAAGACTCGGTTAAAGCCAATGGCCAAAACCATATTGTACGTTTTGCGGTTGTTAATTGTCGGTGTTGGTATGGGTGCAATTGTGGGCACTTTGCTATCAATCTTAGATCCGGCTAATCGTATCACCACAAATACACCGCTTCAACCTACTAATACTAATGTAGGGCGATCGCAGCCGCAACCTACCCAAGCTCCCCCAGTTACATCTTCAAACCTATACCTATCCCAAGAAATTCTCCCTTTGAAAAATGCGGTGCAAAATTTGGCGACCACTAACCCAAATTTAACGCCGGGAGTTTTCTTAGTAGATTTGGATACTGGTAATTATGTAGATATCAATGCCTCTACCAGTTTTCCAGCGGCTAGCACCATCAAAGTGCCGATTCTGATTGCTTTTTTCCAGGATGTAGACGCTGGGAAAATTCGCTTAGATGAAATGCTGACTATGCAGCAGGATATGATGGCAGGTGGTTCGGGAAATCTGCAATACAAAGCAGCTGGAACCCAGTACGCGGCTCTAGAAGTTGTCACTCAAATGATTACAATTAGCGACAACACAGCCACAAATATGTTAATTGCCAGACTGGGAGGGATAGACGCTTTAAACCAGCGTTTCCGTAGTTGGGGATTGACAACTACAACTATTCGCAATAAATTACCCGATTTGGAAGGGACAAACACCACTAGTCCCAAAGAACTAGGGAATTTGATGGCAATTGTCAGTCAGGGAAATTTAGTCAGTATGCCATCACGGGATCTCATGCTGGATATTTTGCGCCGTACCCAGAGAGACTCACTGCTACCATCGGGCTTGGGAACAGGCGCGAGAGTATATCACAAAACGGGTGATATTGGCACAATGTTGGCAGATGCAGGTTTAATTATTGTTCCAACTGGCAAGCGTTACATAGCTTCTGTGATGGTACAACGCCCCAATAATGACCCTCGCGCCGAAAAACTGATTAGCTCAATTTCTCGTGCTGCTTACCAAGAGTTTAGCCAAAATGCGGTTACACCCAACAATACTACAAGCACTATACCTGCTAACGGTTATCAATCCCCGATTATCAGTCCTGTTTTACCCAACGGTACGACCAGCACTGTACCTATGACTGGTTATCAGCCTCCGATTATCAGTCCTGTGCCGACAAATAGTTATTCATCTCCAGTTATGAATCCCCAGTATTACCCACCAAGATAATTCGTAATTCCTAATTCGTAATACTTCGGCTCCCTTAGGCTTCGCGGTAGTTTAGCGTAGTCGAAACTCAGGGCAAGACGCTCAGGACAAGTTCGTAATTCGTAATTAAAAATTCCTCTACCTAATGATGATAGTCAAGTTTCAGGTGGGTTTTAAATTTTTATTGAAAATATAATTAGGAATTATCAATTACTATTGGAAACAATTTATGCGACGTTATATTGAGGCTAACGGTATGAAATATGGTGAATTTTAAATGAATATATCAAAAGTATATAAAAAATGAGCGGCGAACTAGAACTGATTGCCTGCAATCCTCACCCTATCGAGAGTAACGGTTTTAATCCTAATGCCTCTCTGCCATACAGCTGTACAATTGAATACATTCATTTGGCAATGAATAATTTTGTAGAATTCTTAGGCCTAAATTTGCTAAGTTTGATCTTCAAAAATCTAGCTCTTGCTAGATGTTCTAATCCTTTTAAAAGCTATAATCTACATCTGTTGCACCGAGAGATTAACTTGTGGATGTCATATTAGAACGATCGCACCAATTAAAACAAGCCTTAGTTGATTTTGTCCTGGATGCAGAAGGCGAACTCGCACAAGCACTGGAAACCTATGCAGCTGCACAGTTACGGCGTGGAAGTGGGGATAGTACACAGCAGGACTTAATTATCGATCGCTTTCTCACAGAAGGCAAAGTTAGCGATCGCTCACCATTAGAGTTATTTATCGAAACTCATCCAGATTTAGACGAGGGCGATCGCAACTTAATCAATAGTTGGCATCGTAGTTTTATTGGCTTATTTGCCATTAGCAACATCCTACCTGATGGCTTTGAATTGATCAACTGGTTGACAGATAAACACTACATTGTCAAACCAAACAATACTCAAACATTGCAGGCAATATCTCGGCTAAGAGTTGGAGAAATTTTACTAACTCGCATTTCTCCTGTTACCGATAGCTATTGGATGTTCTCTGGCCCTTACACAGTTATGGGTAACTTGGGCAAACCAAAACTGGCTGTTGCTATTGGGAATTTCAAAGAAAACTATAAAAGTAATCTTTATAGCGATGCTCCAGAATTGCTAGAGGAAGCTTGGCAATCAGTAGGACAATATCATCAACAGTTTCTAGAATTTTTTGGTACTGATGAAATTACTTTACCTGGTTACCAGCTAAATAAAAAAATCGGCGAATTCCAAGAATTAATTACGGAAAAAACCTTAGCAGCAGCCGGAATTGATCCTTCTAAATCTCTAGCGGAAGTGGCAGAAGAAGCTGGAATTAAAGATGAGGAAATCAAAGCCGCAGCAGAAGAATTGGGTGCCGACTCTAACGCTGTTTCTCAGATATTTAACAACAAAAGTGGCAATACTAAAATGGTGATGCCAAAGGTTGATTTACCTCCTGAACTCAAAAAAGCAGAACAGGTAACGGCTCTTTCTCATCCCCGTTGGGGGCAAATGTTTTTACCAACATATAGCAAGATACAAACAATTTTATCAGCATCAGATTGGCAAAGTGTTGAAGGTGCTGAAAAACTAATTCGCTACTACCTCGAAGACAAAAGTATTAATGCCTTTGTTTGGCATCGCTTAGCCCAACAGTATCCAACTCAATTAGAAAATGTGTTACAAACATATCTGCAACGTCCAGAATTTCGGGTTGAAAGTGACTTAGATGCACTTTTGCAAGAATTCCACAAACCTATTGAGCCAGAGTTACCAGAAATTGCTAGTGTACCTATACATCTGCACAATTTATTTCAAGAAGCTTTAGGAGAAGTGAACAAATCTAAGCCTAAGAGTAAGGGACAACAAAAGCCGGCAAAGGGTTTTCAAAGAAGTTAGCAGATAGATATATAAGGAATTTCCAACAAATAAATTATTCCATCTTGTGGGATGAGCAAGATGAGCGCCCATAGCCAAAGGCGCTCATGTCCTTATTGGTGTCAATATCTTGATCCCCCTAAATCCCCCTTAAAAAGGGGGACTTTAATAGATGTTTTTCTGGTTCCCCCCTTCTTAAGGGGGGCTAGGGGGGATCGAATTATATGCAGCTTCATAAAAAATTGGTATTAAAGCTATTATATTTACGATAAATTTGATTAATCTTTTTTTTGTCAATAATAAAATCATTTGAACTATCATCATAAATTAGTTCATAAGCAGCATTTTCATAACATTCTGCTATTGTTAGCATCATAATAGTGAGACTAGTATATCCTGGTTCAACTAGATCGTATTCCTTAGCATCACTAAAAATTATCGAACAACTTTCTAAATTGTCTTTAAGAACTATTTCACCATATTTGAGGTTTCCTTCAGAAAAGAACAAAGGAAAGAAATAAGGCTCACTCTGTCTTGTTACCTTGTAGACATTTAATGCCTTTTGTAGAGGTAGTAGTTCCATGTTATCAAAAATACATGTTAGTACATCTGAATTAGAACCATTTCTCCATTGATATAATTCATAAACTTATTTTGGTAACAAGACTGAATTTTTTTTCGCAAGTTCTTCGATTTCGGTATAGGTAAGCCCTGGTTGTAAATATGAAATAGCTTTAGAGCTGTTTTGTTGTAGACAATTGAATATCCGGTCTAAAGCTTCAGTTAGAGTAGACATAATATTCTCTAGAGAACCTATTATTTATTACCGACTTTCCGCCTGAGTTGACACTGTTAATACTTGCGGTGGTGTCGCATCTGGGGGATAAAGAAAGTCTATTTCTACTAAAGAGCGATCGCCAGCTTTCATGTTTAATGAAACTAAAGGTTCTCCTGCTTGACCTCGCTTCTGTACCAAGTGGATAAACTCTGTTTTTGGCTGATTTTGCTCATCTCTGTAACGTACCCGCACTGTCCCTCGAAAAAATACCTCACGGGCTGGTATGTTCAAAAAGCGTAACCCCGGTTGAACTAACCGATCCTCTTTTAGTGGTGTTTGCATCGATACACTAACAGTCTGAGGACTTTGAGTATTGTTATATAGTGGTAACTTCAAACTATATTGAATTCCATAGTTGCCATGAGCGCGATATGCAGTGTCAGGATAGCGCACCAGCATAGTAGCACTTTGAATTTGACCAGTTCCTAAGGTACCACCATGCAAGGTACTCAGAGCATAGGAAAACATTTGGCCAGGCTGAGGAATAGTTAGATACCTGGATTTGGGATTATCTACTAATAAAGCTCTCCACCGAGAACCACGAACTACTCCGGCTACACGTCCATAAATTCTTGGCTTACCAGTTTCTTCTAAGGGAGTGGGGGTTTTATCCCGTGGGCTAGCTAAATCACCATTATCTAGTATATTTTCCCATTCTTGGAGATTAGGCGATCGCTCACTACCATCAGGATTCACCCGCGCAAACATCGCCAGGCTAGCTGCATAGACAATGCCACTACTTTGCAGACGTATCAAAGTAGACCGACCATTTAAAAGTGGTGTCAATCCCTGCACTGGAATTGGTAAATTTAGTAACATCCGACTTTCGCCTGGTGGAATTTCAATTTGGTCAGGGAAAATTCCTTGTCGTTGTCCTCTTAATATATCAGTCATCACGCGATCGCCAGGCCCGGCAAAAATTTTCCCTAAAGGATTTTGGCTAAAGGATGGTAACTGAATAAATGGTGCATCAGGTTGACTCAAATAACTCGCCGCTTGCCAAATATCTACTTTCACCAATTCCGAACCAGGGTTATGCAAAATTATCCCCAAGTAAAGAGAACGTAAATTTTCTGGTGGTTCAGCTTTGGCAACATGGTGAGCAAAAATATCAAATCGTCCTCGAAAGGGAAAATTCAGATGTGCTGTTGGTACTTTTTTTCCATTTGGTGGAAAAGTCGAGAGTAAAATTCCTTCCTTTAAAATTAATTCTGGACTATTGCTATTAAATGTTGGCACTGTATCCAACTGACCTGGTAAAGGACGCACTTCTTGCGATTGCAACACTTCTTCAGACGGTGCTGTAGTGGGACTAGATTGGGCTATCAGAAAACTTAGTAAAAATGGCAACATATACTTAGGTATTACTTTGAACATAGAGACACTAACAAGTTTATGAAAGTGCCAGTTTGTTAATAATTAATACGAAATCGGTCAGAATGCCGCTTAAATTTTCTGCATTCAGAAGGGGAACGTGGACAAATATACAACGCGCCGCAAGTTGGCTTTGACTTAAGTAGTCCAATACTGAATAGTAAAGTCCTTCGCAAACAAATTTACCGCAATCATGGCTAATGTCAATTGCCGCTGCTCCCGCGACTAATTTTTCCAAATCAACTTCTGTCTGCAAAACACTTTCTCCAGAGCTAGCAGCTAACTCCAGACTTAATCTCGTGCGACTTGCAGCCATGCCACAACAGATGATGTAATCAGGTTGGATAGCATTGATTTTTTCAATTACCTGAGAACTTGCCAGTTGGACATCTACCGGTAACTGGCGTAAAAAAGTTAAATCATGGGGTATCAACTCAACTTTTGTAACTTGTACTAATAAATCATCAGAAGAATTTGACTGTTGATCGCTCAGCCAAGTGGCAAAAGAAGTTAATAGAATTCTTTTATTCATAACAAATATTATTTAGAATAGGAATATTATTTAGAATAGAAAAACCCTCCATAATAATTTTACAAGGAGCAGGTAAATGCCAGTGATTGCGGTCGTAGATTACGAGATGGGAAATTTGCACTCAGTCTGCAAAGGCTTAGAAAAAGCTGGGGCAACTCCGAATGTTACTTATTCCGCAAAGGAATTAGAGCGGGCAGATGCGATAGTTTTGCCGGGAGTGGGAGCATTTGATCCCGCAGTACAACAACTACGATCGCGTGGTTTAGAACAACCGATTAAAGAAGCGATCGCCTCTGGCAAACCTTTCTTAGGCATCTGTTTGGGATTGCAAATTCTCTTTGAATCAAGTGCAGAAGGCATCGAACCAGGACTGGGAATTATTAAAGGAAAAGTACGCCGATTTCGTCCCGAACCAGACATTACTATTCCTCACATGGGTTGGAATCAGCTGGAAGTGACCCAGCCAAAAAGTCTTTTATGGGAGCATTTACCCTCTAATCCTTGGGTGTATTTTGTCCATTCTTTTTATGTTGACCCAATAGAAGAGGAAATTCGTGCAGCAACCATCACTCATGGTACTCAAACTGTCACAGCTGCGATCGCCCACGAAAACCTGATGGCAGTGCAATTTCACCCCGAAAAATCTTCTAATATTGGCTTGCAAATCCTGTCTAATTTTGTTGCCCAAGTACGGGAAAAAATTCCTGCATAATTATTTTTGTCCTTTGTTAATTAACAAAACAAGTGACCAATGACTAATGACTAATGACTAATGACCAATGAGTCTGAGAATTTACGGGAATCGACAGCTAAAAACTTTACCAGGGAAAGAGACTAGACCTACTAGTGCTAGGGTAAGGGAGGCAGTCTTTAATATTTGGCAAGGAAAAATTGCAGGTTGCCACTGGCTAGATTTATGCGCTGGTACTGGTTCAATGGGCGCAGAGGCTTTGTGTAGAGGAGCCAGCTTAGTAGTAGGAATTGAAAAATCAAGCCGAGCCTGTGCCACAATTGAGCAAAATTGGCAGCAGGTAGGTAATACCGAGCAAGAATTTCGGGTATTGCGGGGAGATATAATTGGGCAGTTAAAGACCTTATCAGGCAGCCAATTTGACAGAATTTACTTCGATCCACCTTATGCGAGTGGATTATATCAGTCAGTTGTAGAAGCGATCGCTCACTATCAACTTTTAGATCCTAGTGGCGAAATCGCAGTTGAACACGCTTCACAAGGTTGGACATTACCAGAGGTTCCCCATTGGGAAATTTGCCGCAAGAAAGTTTACGGCAATACATCACTTACTTTTTGTCGAATTGGGAGTCAAAGAGCAGGAGATGAGGGAGCAGAGGAAAATTCTAACTCCTAACTCAATACGGTTCGGTTAAAGGGGAAAGGTTAAAGGGACTCATATTTTGAATACATCCTTTCCCCAGACCACACTCGATTGTGAAAAATGCTTATCCGAACCGTATTGACTCCTAACTCAGCACGGGCTAAACCTTAGCTATCCGCTAACAGCACTCACCAAGCACTCTCTCACCCTCCAAGCTGGTTGGGGCGCTTGTATTGCTTGTAGGCAGCGTAAAACAGTCCCGCGAGTGTGACGAAAACTAGACCAAGGACAATACCTGACAGCAGGGGTTCAACCACGGGAAATCTCCTCTTTGCAATTATTAAATATTGGTTTCCTGTTTTTGATTTTACCAAATTCGGTATGAATCCTGCGCCCTACAGCATTATTGAAGGACAACTGCCTACAAGAAAATAGTCTTCTGTGCTTGCAGACACAATCAAGAACTTTTAAGCTATGTGTAGGAAATGAAAACTTTTTAGCCCACCTAGACTTCATCGCAAACCTTTTGGATAACCAGATTAGCAAAACTGAAATTTTGATTCAGCGCATCGTTTTATTGACGCTGACCATCCTACTAGCAGTCCCTTTGGGCTTTTTTGGTGTTCACTTGGTTCAAGCCTCTGATCCCTATGTTAAGAGTGTTTTATCCTTAACAGGAAACCCAATTCAAGGACATGCTATTTTTCAAATTAATTGTGCTGGTTGTCATGGCTTAGAAGCAGATGGGCGAGTGGGACCCAGTTTACAAGCTGTCTCAAAGCACAAGTCTCAGTATGGACTGATTCATCAAGTCATCAGTGGGGAAACGCCGCCAATGCCAAAGTTCCAGCCTAGTGCCCAAGAAATGGCAGACCTTTTGAGCTATTTAGAGTCCTTATAAGTAAGTCGGCGAAATTTAAAGTTAACTAGCAAAGTCCGTCATTGTTCATTGGTAAGGGTTTTAAACCTATTGACCTTTCATCACATAATGGCGCAAAGAGAAGGAAGAAATCCTTAACTGAACCGTATTGCCCCATACCCCATTCCCAAAAACTCCACCTACAAGGGGATAGAGTTTTTCATCTCTGCTGGTTTTTACGTAGAATCTTTGATAAAAACTCATATAAATTGTATATTTTAAAGTGTGTCAGCAAATTACTATTTAATTATTCCAAAAGTAAGCCTAACGTACCTAACTCAGTGGAACTCAGGCAAAAGTCCCCACTGAATCGGCTACGTTATCTCTTCTTTGACAAACCAGATATTCTTAAGATGCCCCAAAGCTAATGACTGAAACGATCCAAATCGGTAATCGTACAATCACAGCGAGTGAACTGATTTCTTTACTGGCAAGTTACCAAATGCTGCCACAATTGCAGCGAGAATTGATCATCGATGAAGCGATCGGTCAAAACTCACACTCCTCTAACGTAGCAATAGAGTGTACACCTGAAGAAGTAGCCCAAGCTAAACAGCAGTTTTATGCTGAAAAACAGTTCAAAAATGAAGAAGACATCCAAGCTTGGATGACACATCAAGGTTTGACTTCTGAACAACTAGAAGCTATCACCACTCGAAAACTGAAAATTGAAAAATTCAAGCAAGCCACTTGGGGTAATAAACTCGAATCTTACTTTTTTCAGTCCAAGACGAAACTTGACAAAGTAATTTATTCTCTACTACGAACTCAGGATGTAGGAATTGCCCAAGAACTTTACTTTCGGATTCAGGCAAAAGAAAACTCTTTTGCTGACTTAGCACGGGAATATTCACTTGGACCAGAAGCCCAAACTGGTGGTTTAGTAGGTCCAGTTGAACTGAATGCACTACATCCAGTGATGGTACAAATGCTCTCTAGCAGTCAGCCAGGTCAAATATTGCCCCCTACACGCATTGCTGAATGGTTTGTGATTTTGCGTCTAGAAAAATTTATCCCCGCACAATTGGATGAATTTATGAAAGTGCGTTTACTAAATGAATTATTTGAAACTTGGTTACAAGAACAGCAAAAACAAATCATGTCTGCACGAAGAGAACAAGCTGCAAAAGAGGCATAGGAAGTTCAAGTGACTAATCACCAGAATCACGAATCACTTTTGACTCTTGAATTATAACTTTTGATTGTTGAGGACGTACTCTTGAATTCGCTTTTCTAGCAACTTTTTGCTCAGAAAACATTTCTCGCAAAACAAGTGCAGGGTCTACATAGTTATTGTCATATTTCAGTCCCCAGTGGAGATGTGGCCCAGTGGTACGTCCAGTCATACCTACCCGACCAATTCTCGCTCCAGTTGGTATTTGCTCACCTTCCCAAATTTGAATTCCACCTGCACGGTCAATGAAATAACGACGACCAGATGCAGTTTCTACGTTTCCTTCCATGTGGCAATAGGTGTGTTCCCATTCTCCTGATTTAATTACTATATGGGAGCCGCAAGCGTCGCGATCGCCAACTTTAACTACTGTACCTACCCACCAATTACGAATGTAACTACCTTGTGGGGCTGCCATGTCTAAGCCTCCATGAAATTCCCAATTAGAACCGCCAGTAGCCGAAACACGATAACCAAAACCAGATGTGTAAGCTTGAAAGTTTTCTACAGGAAAAGAAGCTGCTAGCCAACTATTAGCTCTCGCTACTTTTTTTGGCTGAATTTCTCTAGCTTTAACTATTTCTGCCTGAGGTAATAGAGTAATTAAACTTACAATACCCAATCCTAATATCAATAATGTGGCTCCAAGCACTACTCTTTGTTGTTGCTTACTCATTTTTTAATTCCTTAATTTAATAGTTAGTAAATTTATTTATATGTATATTAGTTTCTATTTCTGCTATAAATTGAATTCAAATCCTCATTATGGATGATAATTGATGACAAAAGATAGCATATTATTTGTTTTGTTAATTGTCTAGTATTTTCCTTTAATATCCAGCAAATTTCACGCAAACTAAATAATAATATCAAGTTATAGTCTGTTAAATCTGAATTCTCATCTGTGGAAAATAGAAAGTAAAAAATCACACTTGTAAATATGTAATTTGATACAGATATTAAGTATAAAATTTATCTTGAATCAAAGTTAGGAAAAATAATAGATAGTAGCTCATCAAAAAAATTTTAACCGATAGAACTTTGTACTAAACTCCTAAATAGGCTGGAGTAAGCTTAACAGCAAGAGACTTGCCAAGCAGTTGAAATCTTGTTAACGTTTATGCTTAAAATTGCACAAGAGGTTTAATTAGCATCTACTAAAAGCTAAAGTTGACCCTTTGCAGGACTCCCCCAAGACATGCTGACTGAAATTTTACCTTTCCGCTTTGAATTAGACACGATCGCGATCGCCGGAGCGAGTTTGTGGTCATTGGCGTTATATCTAGGTTTTTCCAAAGCCAGTGAATGGGTAATCGAGCAACTCAACCGCTGGTTTAACTTTGCAGAGCGATCGCTTTACACCAGCCAGTCAGAATTTGAAAAGACTCGTAAAGCCAGAGAATCCCAAAACGCATTCTACGCATCACTGTTTAGTATTTTCCCCTTCTTGATAGTTGGCACTTTATTTAACTGGGGCGTAGAACTCAGTTTGGGGCCTAGTTGGGGAATCAGCTTAGGTATACTTGCTTGTATTAGTTGTGGCATTTTTGAACTAGGACGACGGAATGGGGAGTCTTCGGATTAACTAGAAAGAAGCAGGGAGATGAAGAAGCATTAATAACTAATGCCCAATTCCCCATTTACCCCAACTCCCCAATCTCCTCGCCAACAATCTGTGCTATCTTCTGGGCAGCTCCACTTTCGCCACGAACCTGACGTAGCTTGGCTCGTATATCGTCCAATTTTTCTGGACGATCTAAAAAATCTAATACCATTTCTCCAACTTCTGATGTCTGGAGTTTGCCTACGAGTTCTGGCACAATCTCTTCCTGTGCCCAGATATTTGGCCATGCTAATAAACCTTTACGTCTGAGGAACATCCAGTTAATGACCTTGGCAAAGGTAGAACCGACACCTGGCAAATTAGCCAGTAAGCCTGGTAAACCATCCCAAGAACGCATAGCATCTAATTGTTGTGTAGGTAGCAAAACAATCATTGGCACTCCTAAAGCACCGAGTTCAGCAGTGTTTGCCCCCACTGTAGTTATGCAGATGCGGCACTGTGATAATAAGTCATAAGCAGGGTTTTCTTCTGATAATTCTACAGTTAAGCCTGTCTGTGTTTTTAGTGATGCCTTGGTTTTAGCGTCCTCTGAAATAATTAAGGAAGCACCCCTAAAATCAAAAATTTCTACAAAAGGGTTTTTTTGGGAATCAGCAAAACTGGCTAAGTATTGTAAATCCACAGTTGGAGCGACAGGAATCACAAATTTGGTTTGCGATCTCTTAGTGTGAATGTATTCAGCAATGCCTAACATTAAAGGTAACCCTTGGGTTAATTTTGCCGCTTTTGAACCCGGTAAGATACCAATCAAGTCACCTATTTGTCCTTTGTCGTGTGCCAAGGACGTAGGTGTATGATCAATGACTACACTACTAGCTTCTAACATCAAATCTCCCACAACAGTGAATTTGTGGGCATATTTTGGTGAAACATGGGCAGCAACTTGAGCTTTCATAACTCCAAAGCGGTCAATTAAGTTGTGCCACCTGGCTTGCCATTCGGCGTAAACGACTGTGCGATATCTTAGTTTTCTGCCAATAACTACAGGGAAAATTTGATCTCCACCCAGGAAGACAACTACCCCGCGACTTCTCCAGTCCCAATTTTCAAATGTTTTGCCCCAAAGCAAAAATTGCCAAAAATGCTCTGCTGACTGAACTCTGTCTACTTCTGGGAAAGAAAGAGCGATCGCACTTTCTTTCCCACTAGCATTTGGGCAAGGTGATAATACCACAGAAATTCTGACTACAGAACGGTCATCGCCTAGTTGTTGCCGCAATGCCTTGACTACTGGACGCACCCAGGTTGTTACCTCTCCCGGGCCATTTGATAGGATGAGAATATCTACTTGAGTCATTAGTTAATGGTTAAGAGTTAGGAGTCATTAGTTAAGAGGTAAATATTACCTAATTCGTTCCTAAGTTACAGAGTTACGACACTACTGATATAATTACAGACTATGTTCGATAACGTCTGTAAATTTCTCGCAGAATGATTTTCCAGTGATTTTGCAACATGGCTACTCGGTGAACCAATTACACTTACCAAACTGAGTCCTTCTGAATTATCCCTCGAACCCATCCGCGCCGATGCACTAATTTTGTTGCAGTCAGACGAAATTATACTGCATATCGAATTCCAAACCCAACCAAAAGCTAATATTCCCTTTCGGATGACTGATTATCGGTTACGGGGATATCGAAAATTTCCCCATAAACGAATGCGTCAGGTGGTAATTTATTTACAACCAAGCGATTCTGAGCTAGTTTACCAAACAGAGTTTGTTTTAGAGAATAGTTTCCACAGATTTGAAGTAATTCGACTTTGGGAACAGCCAACCGAACTATATTGAAGCGAAAAAAGGTGATTTAAAACCTCGTTTAGGGCAATGTGCAGCAGAAATGATTGCCGCACAAAAATTCAATGAAACCAATAATATACCGATTAAAACAATCTATGGGAGCGTCAGCAGCGGTACGGCTTGGCGATTTTTGAAATTAGAAGGACAAACACTGAATATTGATTTGAATGATTATACCGTTCCCCCAGTTGAAATACTATTGGGAATGTTGGTTTGGATGGTGCGGGAAGGTTAGATATTTTGATCTTTGTGTCTTAGTGTCTGTGCTTAAAACAGGATCGCTTCAAAAATACGAAAAACTTTACGCTAACCCTCTCAAATCTCTATTATGTAGAAATCGAATACTCTAGGGAACGTGGATTATCGATTCTTTTGGAAGCGTCTAATATTTCTAGAGCGATA
The DNA here is from genome assembly GCF_043099735.1 of Nostoc sp. C117. Lineage (NCBI taxonomy): Bacteria > Bacillati > Cyanobacteriota > Cyanophyceae > Nostocales > Nostocaceae > Nostoc > Nostoc sp. C117. The sequence goes on along the minus strand of NZ_CP170991.1, from coordinate 5,017,748 downwards.
ATATTTCCATCTTCGTCATAATCTAAAATTACCCCTGGCTTTTCTTCGTCACTATCTTCTATGGGTACATCACTCAATATAATTCTTAATATATCTACTTCTGGGTCATAGGTAATTTTCATAGTTCTCTCCAGTATTTTTCGATTTTACTAGTTTTATATACGGTTATTACAACTGCGGGATCAACATCATCTACTACGATAACGCGTAGCAAGAATGTTTTCACACTACCAAAGTCAATTTTTGACTGGTAGACTTTTCTACCTTCTTTTTCTGACAGTAATTGTCCAGGAGAATTCAGAACGGATTCAACTACAGCTTTTGATATATTTCTTCGCTCCATCTCTGTCTGTGCATGACGAGAAATTATATACTTCATTTTTACCTGTTTGCTTATCAAGCATAGTCTGATTTAGGCAGAAGATAAATACTAATTGCTTTTATAATTATCTAAATTATTTAATTCATCTTCCAAAGAATCTAAATCTTGAGAAGTTGGAATTTTCATACTAATCAAAAATACTATTTGATTATTTTCAATATTTATATTAGTTACATTAACTACTGCTTTATCAGGCGATAAATCTAACCCTGGAACCTTTATCGACTGATTTTTATACCCTGCATCATCAAGCCATTCAGAAATATTTCGCCAATTTTCTAGCTTTTCATCAGACTTATCCAACAGACTTTTTACATACCTGTACACGGTTGCACAGAGGTCAGTTTCTACACCCTTCCCATTTTTACCAAGTTTGTCAGCTATTTCAGCCGGACTGAAGCCACAAAGCAAACCCCGCAAATGTCGCTTTTCAACTGGTGTCAAACGCTTTCCTTTCACTGATGACAAATCAGAGTAAAGGGTTTCCAAGTCCCAGTGGTTTTCTGCTTGCATAAAGGGTTCATTCCTGGATGCCATAGTCCAATTTTGAAGATTGTCTTAAAATTTCCTGATGTAATTTTACCATTATCCCTGATGGCAGCTAGGGGATGATTAGCTTTTAATAGCAGGATACTGAGATGAAAGCAACAAAATTTACATTAAATTTAGCGATCTATTATGGATAAGCTAGTTGACAAAATCGCAGCATTAGGTGTGCCTGGTCTTGTACTTTTGGTTGCTATGGCTGTCACAGGATGGGCTGGAGCGGCTGCAATAACTACAGCTTTAGCAGTGCTTGGTGGACCATTCGGAATGCTTGGAGGAATTGCTGTACTTGGCTTGCTTGCTCTAATGTCACAAGGATTAGCTGAGTATGGATTTGAAGCAATTTTTAAGTCTACGGTAGATCAACTTAGAACAAAAGGGAAATCTAAATCAGATATAGAACGCGAGATTGAATCTTACCCTATTTCAAGCGATTTGAAGTTGAAAATAAAGGATTATTTGAGAAAACTTGCATAGCTGAGATACTGTTTCATATTTTATTAATCAATACTTCAAACAACAAAATTGACTATGAACACTAATCAAGAACAAGAATTAACTCAAAATCCTGTATCTGAATCAGCTGAAGATAATCAAACGATTGAAGAAGGACAAAAAGGAGACTTGTATAAAAAGATAATTTCATTTTTACAAACTATACCATCAAGCTTAAACAAGCTGTTTGCAGCCTTATTTAAACCTAATTCCCCATCCAAGCCTGTTGATGAAGGAACTTTTTCTCAGAAGACAGAGCGTATTCACGCCTATAGTGAGTTTATTAAATCTACATCTAAATTCATTTGGATTGGTGTTGTTTTCATAATCATTATTCAACTATGGGGTAATTTTTCGCTCAATCACATCAGCGATGCATCTAAACGCAAATCAAATACTGTCACCATTACTATTCCTGAACAAAAGCTATCTCAAATGTCTGATGATGTTGCAAATGCTCTTGGCAAGGCATTAGTTAGTGCCAGAGCATCTGCATCAAATAATCTGGAACAATGGCATGATGAGGTAATGCGACGTGTAGACCATCCGTTTCTCGATTGGTACTACAATTATTTTACTCAGTGGGGTGTTGGTGTAGAAGCTATTTGGGTAAATATTAGTGCTAGTTCAGAAGAAGAAAAAGCTGAAAAATTAATTGGTAATTTCCAAAATGAATTTACTAAAAAGGTTTTGCAACCATCATTAATGCAACTTGAGATGGAACGTTTTACAAGAGAAGCAATTGATAAATATGTATCTGAAGCTAATCAAAAATTAGCAGGAATCCAAAGTCAGTACCAGATTCCCCGACCTGTTTGGGAAGAATTTTTAGAAGGTTTAGGAAGTACAACATATAATACAGGTAGCAAAGAGCAAAATCTGTCTATTCGTGCCCTTTCGCGTGGTACAGGTTATGTAGCTGCCAGTGCAATGATGAAAGCTGTTAGTGTTATTGGTACTAAGAAAATTGCTACAGCAACTGTGAGTAAAGCAACTTCTAAAGTAGTTGCTAAGATAGCAACTAAAACTGCAACAAAGGTAGCAACAGAAGGAACAGGTGAAGTTGCTGCTGGACTTTTAGGTTTAGAACTACTTAATCCTATTGCTGGTTTAGGAGTTTTAGCATGGGATATCTGGGATCATTATCATACAGTTAAAGTAGAAAGACCAATTCTAAGAGAAAACCTCAATAATTATTTGAATGAGGTAAAAGACTCATTACTGAATGATAAGGAAAATGGAGTTTTGTCTTCAGTGAATAAATTCCATGATGGAATTTTGGATAGTTTAAATAGCAAGCCAATATTAGCTAAATAAAAGTTGAAACCCTGTCTTTCTGTTTCTTGGTAGAATTAGCAACTACATAATTTAAGTTTGCCTATACTGACTAAAAAATATTTAGTCAGTATAGGCAATTTTTGTAAATTTATTAAAATAGTTAAATAGCTATTTAACGATACATATTGTTTAATGTAACAAAATATTTACATTAATGTGAGCGAATACTTTTAAAAACAGTCAACAATTACAAATAAATATTTCGTTTTTTATATCGAATTGTGTCAGATACACGATAAAATGCCCACTGGGCAAGCGTTTTCTGATAAAAAACACATATTGCCTTAAAGATCGGAAGTTAAGAGTGGCTGATGATGCCCCTAGTAACTTCTAGTAGAGAACACGCATCAAAGGAGCCGAAGAAGCATGTTCACACACGTCAAGTCCACCATTAGACACATTGCGCCTGATAACTTACGCGGACGTAGTTTAATCAAGGTGGTCTATGTCGTGCTAGAGTCCCAGTACCAGAGTGCTTTGTCGCAAGCGGTTCGCACGATTAACGCGAACAATCCCAACTTGGCGATTGAAATCAGCGGGTACTTGATTGAGGAACTCCGCGACCCAGAGAATTACGAAGAGTTCAAACGAGAAATTGAGGGTGCGAATATCTTCATCGCTTCCCTTATTTTCATCGAAGACTTAGCACAGAAAGTAGTAGCGGCAGTAGAACCACACCGCGATCGCCTGGATGTTTCCGTTGTCTTTCCATCCATGCCAGAAGTTATGCGCCTGAGTAAAATGGGCAGCTTTTCCTTGGCGCAGTTGGGTCAGTCAAAAAGTGCGATCGCCCAATTCATGCGGAAACGCAAAGAAAAATCCGGTGCGGGATTCCAAGATGGAATGCTGAAGCTTTTGCGAACCCTACCGCAAGTGCTGAAATTCCTACCAATGGATAAGGCACAGGACGCGCGAAATTTCATGCTCAGTTTTCAGTATTGGCTAGGTGGTTCTCCAGAAAATCTGGAAAACTTCTTGCTGATGCTAGCTGATAAATACGTATTTAAAGCTTTAGACAAACAAAATTTTGCACCTTCTACATACGAACAGCCGGTGGTTTATCCCGATATGGGGATTTGGCATCCATTGGCTCCCAGTATGTTTGAGGATGTAAGAGAGTACCTCAATTGGTACACAGCCCGTAAGGATATCTCTAAGGATCTCAAAGATCCCTTAGCTCCTTGTATTGGGTTGGTATTACAACGCACTCACTTAGTTACCGGGGATGATGCTCATTATGTAGCAATGGTGCAGGAGTTGGAAGCACTAGGCGCACGGGTATTACCTGTGTTTGCTGGTGGTTTGGATTTCTCCAAGCCTGTGGATGCTTACTTCTACGAACCAAATACCAACACCCAGTTAATAGATGCAGTGATTTCGCTAACTGGTTTTGCTTTGGTGGGTGGGCCAGCTAGACAAGATCATCCCAAAGCAATTGAGTCACTCAAACGCTTAAACCGTCCTTACATGGTGGCGTTACCCTTAGTGTTCCAAACCACAGAAGAGTGGATGGATAGCGATTTGGGGTTACATCCCATACAGGTAGCTTTGCAAATTGCGATTCCCGAATTGGATGGGGCAATTGAGCCGATTATATTATCGGGTAGAGATGGGACAACTGGGAAGGCGATCGCTCTCCAAGACCGCATGGAAGCTGTAGCCCAACGCGCTTTAAAATGGGCTAACCTCCGCCGCAAACCGAAGCTAGATAAAAAAGTCGCCATCACCGTTTTCAGTTTCCCGCCAGATAAAGGCAACGTTGGCACCGCCGCTTACTTAGATGTATTCGGTTCCATCTACGAGGTGATGAAAGCCATGAAAAATAATGGCTACGACTTACCCGAATTGCCAGAATCAGCCGAAGCGCTGATGCAGGAAGTCATCCACGACGCCCAAGCGCAGTACGCCAGCCCGGAACTGAACGTTGCCTACAAAATGTCGGTTCCTGAGTATGAGGCACTCACCCCCTACTCTCAACGCCTGGAAGAAAACTGGGGACCACCTCCTGGACATCTCAACAGCGATGGGCAAAATCTGCTAATTTATGGTAAGCAATTCGGTAACGTCTTCATCGGTGTACAACCCACTTTTGGTTATGAAGGCGACCCAATGCGGTTGTTGTTCTCCCGTTCCGCTAGTCCCCACCACGGTTTTGCTGCTTATTACACTTACCTAGAGCAAGTTTGGAAAGCTGACGCCGTGCTGCACTTTGGTACCCACGGTTCCTTGGAATTTATGCCAGGTAAACAGATGGGGATGTCTGGTGAATGTTATCCAGATAACTTAATTGGCTCAATTCCCAATCTGTATTATTACGCAGCCAATAATCCTAGTGAAGCGACAATCGCCAAACGTCGGGGTTATGCCGAAACAATTTCTTACTTGACACCGCCGGCAGAAAATGCTGGTTTATACAAAGGTTTGAAGGAACTGAGCGAATTAATTGCTTCGTATCAAACCTTGAAAGATACTGGACGCGGTGTTTCCATCGTCAACTCCATCATGGATAAATGTCGGATCGTCAACCTGGATAAGGATATTGACTTGCCAGAAACCGACGCCAGAGACATGAGTGCCGATGAGCGGGATAATATTGTTGGCAACGTCTACCGCAGGTTGATGGAAATTGAGTCGCGGTTGTTGCCTTGTGGGTTGCACGTCATTGGTAAACCACCAAGTGCAGAAGAGGCGATCGCAACTCTCGTCAACATTGCTAGTCTAGATCGTCAAGAAGAAGGACTTCAAGGCTTACCGGGAATTATCGCCAACAGCATTGGGCGTAAAATTGATGATATCTACCACAATAACGACAAAGGTATTTTAGAAGATGTCCAGTTATTGCAAGATATCACCTTAGCCACCCGTGCAGCAGTTACCGCCCTTGTCCAAGAGCAAATCGACGCCGAAGGACGAGTTTCTCTAGTTTCCCGGTTGAATTTCTTCAACATGGGCAAAAAAGAACCTTGGGTCGAAGCATTGCATAAAGCAGGTTATCCCAAAGTTGACACCACGCTTCTCAAACCTCTGTTTGAATATTTGGAATTCTGCCTCCAGCAAGTTTGCGCCGACAACGAATTGGGAGCATTACTTCAAGGCTTAGAAGGTGATTATGTCCTACCAGGCCCAGGTGGCGATCCCATCCGCAACCCGGATGTGTTACCCACAGGTAAGAATATCCATGCACTTGACCCCCAATCCATCCCAACAACAGCAGCAGTCCAGTCAGCCAAAATCGTTGTAGACAGGCTTTTAGCACGTAATAAAGCCGAAAATGAAGGAAAATGGCCAGAAACCATCGCCTGTGTCCTTTGGGGAACCGATAACATCAAAACTTACGGCGAATCCCTAGCGCAAATTATGTGGATGGTGGGCGTGCGTCCAGTTCCCGATGCTTTGGGACGGGTGAACAAGTTGGAATTGATATCTTTAGAAGAGTTGGGACGACCCAGAATAGATGTAGTCATCAATTGTTCTGGTGTATTCCGCGACTTGTTCATCAACCAAATGAACCTGCTAGACCAAGGCGTGAAGATGGCGGCTGAGGCAGATGAACCCTTAGAAATGAACTTTGTTCGCAAACACGCTTTGCAGCAAGCCCAAGATATGGGTATTAATCTGCGTCAAGCAGCGACGCGTGTTTTCTCCAACGCTTCTGGTTCCTACTCGTCAAATATCAACTTGGCGGTAGAAAACAGCACTTGGGACAGCGAAGCCGAGTTGCAGGAAATGTATCTCAACCGGAAATCCTTCTCCTTCAATTCCGATAATCCCGGAATTATGGACGAATCCCGGCAGATTTTTGAAAGTACATTGAAAACTGCTGATGCAACTTTCCAAAATTTGGATTCTTCTGAGATTAGCCTAACGGACGTTTCCCACTACTTCGATTCCGATCCGACTAAGCTGGTGGCAAGTCTGCGGGGTGATGGTAAAAAACCAGCATCCTATATTGCAGATACAACCACAGCTAACGCCCAAGTGCGGACATTATCAGAAACTGTGCGTTTGGATGCGCGTACCAAATTGTTAAATCCCAAGTGGTACGAGGGGATGTTATCTCACGGTTACGAAGGTGTGCGCGAACTCTCCAAGCGGTTGGTGAATACAACAGGTTGGAGTGCGACAGCTGGCGCTGTGGATAACTGGATTTATGAGGATACTAACGAAACCTTCATCAAAGATGAAGAAATGCAGAAACGGTTGTTAAACCTTAATCCCCATTCTTTCCGCAAGATTGTATCAACTTTGTTGGAAGTAAATGGACGCGGTTATTGGGACACTAGCGAGGATAATTTAGATCGTCTACGCGAGTTGTACCAAGAAGTTGAAGACCGGATTGAAGGGATAGACTAGTTGGAAGCAGTCGAATCAGCGTAAATCATTAGGGTGGGCAAATAGCCCACCCTTAAGTTTAAATCGATTGCACACTAATAAAAAATAATTAAGAAAACAGTATGAGTATTACGCCTAAAGGAATAAGCATATTGGAATTATATCGTCTTTATAGAGAAAATAATCTTATTGTAAATCGTAGATACCAACGTAAACTTGTATGGGTAAAAATAGAAAAAGCATCTTTAATAGAAAGCATCCTTTTAAAATATCCTATTCCACTAATTTTATTTGGCAAATTAAAAAAAGATGGAAAAGATATGTAAGAAACTGGTTTGCCAGTTGTTGCCACTTTACCTCATAACAGCCGTAAATGCTGTAAAAGAATCTATCATTTCTTTTTCTTGCTCCCAGCTTAGATAGCAATTATGTCTACTCCCTTTCCCTGACGTTGATAACCCAGCTTTTCCTTGACGGTTTTGAGTATACATAGCGCCGTCTTTGAGTGTTTGTCAATCCAGTATTTTAAGTCTTCTAATCAATTCTGGCTGAAATGCAGCTTCGCGATCGCGTTTGATATACCCTTTGGCATCCCTACAATCAAACCTTTTCGGACATATTCTCAACTTAAGCCACTATTAAGAAAAATCAAGTCTGTTTTTCGTCTATTGAGTTAAATTTCAGCAATAATTTGAGTAGAATGTGCAATTTGCCATACTCCTAGAGAATTAACTACACGTAAACTACTGTACTTTTTTTGATATCATCAGAGATCCGACTCCTTAAATATTGAGTGACGTATGAGCAAAGGTACCCTGTTTGATAAAGTTTGGGACTTACACACCGTTGGTACACTTCCCTCAGGGCTGACACAACTATTTATCGGACTTCACCTAATTCATGAAGTCACTAGTCCCCAGGCATTTGCGATGTTAAGGGAGCGCGGTTTAAAGGTACTGTTTCCCAAGCGCACTGTCGCCACAGTCGATCATATTGTGCCCACGGAAAATCAAGCACGTCCCTTTGCTGATAATTTGGCAGAGGAAATGATCCAAGCCCTCGAAAATAATTGTCAAGAAAATAACATAACTTTTTACAATATTGGTTCTGGCAGTCAGGGTATAGTTCATGTCATCGCTCCAGAACTTGGACTGACTCAGCCAGGAATGACGATCGCTTGTGGAGATAGCCATACATCAAGTCATGGCGCATTTGGGGCGATCGCATTTGGTATCGGTACTAGCCAAGTTCGGGATGTTCTCGCTTCCCAAACCCTTGCCCTCTCGAAACTAAAAGTCCGGAAAATTGAAGTTAACGGCACTCTAAATTCAGGCGTCTACGCCAAAGATGTCATTTTACATATCATTCGGACTCTGGGCGTTAAAGGTGGTGTGGGCTACGCCTACGAATTTGCAGGTACCACCTTTGAACAGATGAACATGGAAGAGCGGATGACAGTCTGCAATATGGCGATCGAAGGTGGTGCTAGGTGTGGCTATGTCAATCCCGATGGAGTCACCTACGATTACCTCAAAAACAGAGATTTTGCCCCCAAAGACGCAGATTGGGACAAAGCAGTAACTTGGTGGGAATCGATCAAAAGTGATGCTGATGCCCAGTACGACGATGTGGTGGTTTTCGACGCTGTGGAAATTTCTCCTACCATTACCTGGGGAATTACTCCCGGTCAAGGTATCGGTGTCAACCAATTAGTACCCCAGCCAGAAGAACTGCTCGAAGAAGACCGATTTATTGCCGAAGAAGCTTACCGCTATATGGATTTATATCCTGGTCAACCCATCAAAGGCACCAAAATCGATGTCTGCTTCATTGGTAGCTGCACCAACGGCAGAATTAGCGATTTGCGGGAAGCTGCGAAAATCGCCAAAGGTCGCCACGTCGCAGAGGGAATTAAAGCCTTTGTTGTCCCTGGTTCTGAACGGGTGAAGCAAGAAGCTGAAACAGAAGGATTGGACAAAATTTTTCAGGAAGCCGGATTTGAGTGGCGTGAACCTGGATGTTCCATGTGTTTAGCAATGAATCCTGACAAATTACAGGGAAGACAAATCAGTGCTTCCTCTTCTAATCGAAACTTTAAAGGAAGACAGGGTTCATCCTCCGGTCGCACATTGTTAATGAGTCCGGCGATGGTGGCTACTGCTGCCATTAAAGGTGAAGTCTCTGATGTGCGTGAGTTGTTGTAATTTTGGTAATTGGAGACTGAGGATTGCTGATTAGGGACTAGTAGTCTGTCAATAAATACATTGATGGATAAATATGCCTGTAGAGACGGCGATTTATCGCGTCTCTCTAACCGTCAAAATGAATTTGACAGACCACTAGGTATTGAAAGTTTATTCCCAATTCCTCACTCCCTTATCTTCCCTAGTCCCTAGTTCCCAGTCCCAAATCCCTTTTTCAACAGAATGTCATTGAAATGATAGGTAAATAAAGTTTATGGTGAGTGAAGTTAAAACAGTTTCAGGGCGCGGTATACCTTTAGTAGGTAATGATATAGATACCGATCGCATCATTCCTGCCCGATATCTGAAAGCCATAACCTTTGATGGGTTAGGCGAAGGCGCCTTTATCGATGACCGAACAGCACTTAAAGGCGAACATCCCTTTGACCAACCCCAATACCAAGGGGCGAAAGTTTTAATCGTCAATAGGAATTTTGGCTGTGGTTCATCACGGGAACACGCACCCCAAGCGATCGCTAAATGGGGAATCCAAGCGTTAATCGGTGAAAGCTTCGCGGAAATCTTTTTTGGTAACTGCGTGGCAATGGGTATACCTTGTGTGACAGCCGATGCTGTTAGTGTTAAACAACTACAAGAGTTAGTCGCCGCCAATCCTCAAGCCATTGTGACAGTGAATCTGGAAACTTTGCAAGTGCAAATTGGTGATTACATCGCCCCAGTTTTCATTGGTGAAGGCACCAGAAGCACATTTATTTCTGGAACTTGGGACGCTTGCGGTCAGTTAGTAGCTAACGCAGACCAAGTTCGGACAACGGCTGCAAAATTACCTTATGTGGGTTGGGGCAATTTAGCAGTTAGTTAAACTGTTACGCATTTAATTTATACATTTATCTGATGACTGATGACTGTTAACCGTCAACAGTCAACAGTCAACGACCATCAAGAGTGTTTATATACTTTCGTTCCCTGGCTCTGCTGGGGAATGTTAATTTATAACTTTTTTGCATTGGCGTAGTCCGCCGCAGGTATCGCAGCTATATTGTTGTTAGTTACTCAAAGAAACAAACTTTAAGCTCGACCAAAAGCAAAAATGGTATCCTTGATTTAAGTTAATTAAAAACTATCAATGGCGATGGAGCTCGCCAAAACCGCCTTTCCAGTACAGGCTAAATTTATAACTGGAAGGCTGATGGCTCCTACTTTCCTTGCTAACTGCGGGAGAGTGGGGCTTGGCTAAATGCATTACCTGACTCCCCTGTAGAAAGTATCTGTCTACAAATTGCACTTCAAGGAGTCAGGGTTATGAAGCACTTTCGTCAGTCTGAACCATTTATTGCTTTACCTCACTTAATCAAATGGTTACCCATTTCCTTTCTAGTTGGCATTCTTGCTGGAACGGCTTCGGCGGCTCTTTTAGCATCATTAGAATGGGCAACTAATTGGCGTGAATCACATCGCTGGATTATTGCCTTGCTTCCTTTTGGTGGCTTCTTGAGTGGTTGGATTTATCATCAATTTGGTCGGAATGTAGAAGCAGGAAATAATCTTTTACTGGAAGAAATCCATAATCCCAAAAATATTATTCCCTTTCGTATGGCTCCTCTTGTTTTAATAGGAACAGACCTCACTCATTTATTTGGTGGTTCAGCCGGTCGTGAAGGTACAGCATTACAAATGGGTGCTTCTTTGGCAGATCAGTTAACTAAAATATTCCATTTTAAAGGGGCTAATCGGCGAATTCTATTAACAGCAGGTATCAGTGGAGGATTCGCTTCAGTTTTCGGGACTCCCTTAGCTGGAACCGTATTTGGTCTAGAAGTTTTAGCCATTGGTAAAATTCATTACGACGCTCTTTTTCCTTCTTTGATTGCTGCGATCGTTGGAAATCAAGTCACATTACTATTAGGTTTGCATCATACCGCATACCGACACGCAACCTCTATACCAACCCTCACAATTTTGGGGCTGATTTCTGCGATTATTGCAGGTGTATTCTTTGGAATAGTTGCAAGATTTTTTGCTCAAGTAACTCACAAAATCAGTCACTTCTTTAAAGCAAAGATATCTTATCCTCCAATGCGTCCTTTAATAGGCGGTGTACTGATAGTAATAATTGTTGGATTGAGTGGCACTACCAAGTACATTGGGCTTGGTATTCCAACCATAGTTGATGCTTTTTCTACTCAGCTACCTCCTTGGGATTTTGCTGCCAAATTGGGTCTGACTGCTTTAACTTTAGGAGCAGGTTTTAAAGGAGGAGAAGTGACACCTTTGTTTTTTATTGGTGCAACTTTAGGTAATGCTTTGTCGTTCCTTTTGGCATTACCTACACCACTATTAGCAGGGATGGGATTTGTGGGTGTATTTGCAGGTGCAGCAAATACACCTATAGCATCAACCTTAATGGGAATTGAATTATTTGGTCTGGAATCAGGAGTATTTATTGCTATTGGCTGTGTAGTGAGCTATTTATTTTCAGGTCATTCGGGAATTTACTCTGCACAGCGTATTGGGTTGAGTAAATACTCTGCTGTATATTTAGAAGAAGGGGTGACTTTGGCTAATTATCGGCAACCAAAAATTGATTTACCCGATGATAGTGAAAAACGAGGAAGTAATTCTCAGGAATAATTTTTTGATGTAATTAATGGATGATTGTGAAAGTGCCTAGTTTACCACCGTAGACATCGCATAGTTAGAGTAATCATATTTTATGTGTCATAACCGCTATGTTTAATTGATATATTTGTGAAATGATCATAAATATGCTGTTTAGGATAAAAATTTACTATGCTCATAGAGTTTAGTATTGGTAATTACCGATCGTTTAAAGATAAAGTCACTTTTAGTATGGTGGCTGCAAATATTGTTGCCAAAGAAAAAGAACTTGATGATAACAACGTTTTTGCGGTAGATGATGACCTAAAATTACTCAAAAGTGCTGCAATTTATGGTGCTAATGCCAGTGGCAAAAGTAATCTTGCCAAAGCTTTGGGCTTTATGAAGTGGTTTATGATTAATTCTTCTAAAGAGACTCAAAGTACAGAAAAAATAGGAGTTGAGCCGTTTGAGCTAAGTACAGAAACTGAAGCACAACCATCTTTTTTTGAAATTGTGTTTCTATTAGATACTACAAAGTATCGATATGGGTTTGAAGCTAATCAAAAAAGAGTTATTTCTGAGTGGTTATTTTACGTTCCTAAAACCAGGGAAGCTCGTCTTTTTGAGCGAGTTTACGATGGAAATTCACGTAATATCAAACATCTATCTAAAATATTTAAAGCTGAGGGTATTTATTCAAAAACCAGGAGCAATGCACTTTTTCTATCAGTAGCTGCTCAATTTAACGTTGAAATAGCTAAGAGAATACTAGATTGGCTCACAAAAAAAGTAAATATAGTTTCAGGTTTAGACGATCGAGATCACTTGAGTTATACAATAAGCTCTTTAACAAAAAAAAATGACAATAAATCAGAAATTATTCAATTAATTAAAAAACTAGATTTAGGTATTAAACAAATAAGAATAAAGGAAGCAGAAAATATCCCTGTAGAACAAAGTTCTTATCATTTTAAAACCGACAATTCAATTAGAACGGGGCATGAAAAGTTTGGTAATAAAGGTAATATTTCTATTAAATTTTTTGATTTAGATAATCAAGAATCAGAAGGAACTAAAAAAATAATTTCTATTGCTGGACTTTTGGTAGATACTCTTAAATATGGCAAAGTTTTGATATTTGATGAATTTGATGCGAGACTTCACCCACTAATAGGGAAAGCAATTGTTGAATTATTTAACTCCAAAAAAACAAACTCTAATAATGCACAACTAATATTTATGACTCATGACACTAATTTGCTTAGTGACAAAATTTTTCGCAGAGATCAGATTTGGTTTACTGAGAAAAACAAATATGGTGCTACAGATTTATATTCATTAGTTGAATATAAAATACTAAATGATGCTTCTTTTGAAAGTGATTATATCAAAGGCAGATATGGTGCTATTCCATTTATTGGTGACTTAAGTCAACTTATTGGTGAGCCTAATGCCTAGAAATCGTGGCTATGCTGATAGAAAAGTTGAAACCAGAGAGCTTAGGCAAATATTTTTAATTATATGTGAAGGTGAAAAAACTGAGCCAAATTACTTCATGAGCTTTCGCGTTTCCACGACTGTCAAGAAAATTGATGTTAGAGGGTTTGGCTACAATCCAAGTAAACTAGTACAAGAGGCTAAAGAATTAAAAGCTCAAGGAGATTACGATCAAATTTGGTGTGTATTTGATAGGGATGATTGGCCTAAGCAAGATTTTAATAACGCTATTGCAAACGCTGAAAGAGAAGGATTTAAAGTTGCTTATTCTAATGAAGCTTTTGAATTATGGTATGTATTGCATTTTGAATTTTTAAATACTGGACTTCCTCGCAAAGATTACATCGATAAGTTAGAGAAAGAGAAATTGCTTGGACACAAATATAAAAAAAATAGTGCAACAATCTATGAGGAAATAGAAAATAGGCAATCTACTGCTATCAAACATGCTAAAAGTCTTCTCAAGCAATATAACCCTTCTAATCCAGTAAGTGATAATCCTTCAACAACAGTACATCTTTTAGTTGAAGAACTAAACAAATTTATTCGATAATACTTATCTTTTAGATTACATCAATTATTGTTTACACCATCCAGTGGCTACTTTATCATTTACTAAATCATTGCTTCCAATTCTTCTAAAGCTTGAAAACTTCCCACTTGCCAACTGCGTTCCACAGCAGCAGGAATAATTTGAGTAATCGCTATATCTTCAAAATTAGGACTGGTGTTAGATTTTATGTATTTCCCTTCTTTCAGCAAATAAATAGAAAGGCTCCCGCTATCGTAAACCCATAATTCTGGGACTCCAATGGCTTCATAAGCATCGAGAGTAGTTTTTGATGTGACATCAGTTTCAATCGCTAAATCTGGTGGCGGGTCATCAGGTTGTAAGCGGCGATGACCAATCATCCGCTGATAATTTTGAATATAAAAGCAAGCATCAGGTTCAACTCCTGCTACGCCTTGTCGTTTAAAGGTGGTGGAACCAAAAGGTTGGTATCTGATATCTTTAGCCTTGAGCAATATTTTGACAATATCAGAAATTAAATCTTTGGGTATTTCATGTTCTGGTAAAGGAGCCATAATTTCTAAAGTACCTTGGCTATAGGCGATTCGTGTAGTTCTTTTTTCTCCCAATTCTTGTAAAATAGATTCAAATTCTTCCCAGCTAACATCAGGAATAGTTACTGTGCTACCAGGTGCTAATTGCATCTGGCTAACAGGTTTAAAAACGGGGATAGCAGCAGTCATAAAAAAATATAAATAAACTGAACCTCAATAATTATTTATCAGGTTGCGGTGGATAATAAAGCCCACCGTAACCTGTAAACTGATAGATTGAGTTTAACAAAAGCGGCTAAAAGCGATCGCTCTACAAATAATCAACACTAAACGGATAGACTTAGACTACTGACTACTGTGTAGAAGCCCTAGCCTAAGTAGGCTTTATTCATCTAGTCCCATAATTCTATAAAGGAAGGCTTCAACTTTCTGCTAACCTGGCGAACGTCTGCTCAACTAACTCTTTCGCCTTAGCATCCAAACGCAACCAATCGACTTCACCCACTTCATCAAGTAAACTAGTATCAATATCAGCGGCTTCCTTCACTAAGCTGTATTCAATAAAACACACTTGATAACACAGTTCCCACAAATCGATACTTGCTTCTTGCTGTTGACGCTGCAAACGTAAATGATATCCTGGATGGGGCATCGGCAAACGACTCAGAGTCTCTCTGATTTTATCTGCTTCTTGGGGTGTTGCAGTTTCCATTGCTTGCAATAGCTCAGTCACCAATGCTTTGATTTCATCAGTGGTGTTAGGCGGCCAAATCAGGACATCGTGGTAAGTTCCAGTCCAAGAAGATTCATCAAGGGACTTGCGGATATTGTCGATAACCCGAATGAAAGCAGGTTGCATGAGGATTTCAGCCTGCTGCCATGCAACTGAGTTTGTTATTTTAGGTGGCATCGGTAATAAACAGGGGCACTAAAAGAAAAATAAACAGTCTGCGTTTATTAAAAAGCTGCGTTTTTAATCTAAATCTTTTCTCAAGATAGCGGATTTCATTGAAGAAAATTTGGAGATATTTATTACCAGCTGGAAAATTAGGTAATAACTCTGGGGAGGGAATATGATCGGCAAGCTACTAGACCATCGTTACCAAGTAATTCGAGTCCTCGCGGTGGGAGGATTTGGTCAAACCTATATTGCTGAAGATACTAGGCGGCCAGGTAACCCTATCTGTGTTGTCAAGCACCTCAAACCGGGAACTGACCCCAGAGTTTTTGCTACTGCTAAGCGTCTGTTCAACAGCGAAGCTGAAACCCTAGAAAAACTGGGCAACCATGACCAGATACCCAGGCTATTAGCTTACTTTGACGAAAATCAAGAATTTTATTTAGTACAAGAATATATTGAAGGACATACCTTAGCTGAGGAACTTTTACCTGGTAACCGCTGGAGTGAAAGCCAAGTAATTCAATTATTGCAGGAAGTTCTGGGCATTCTCGAATTTGTCCACCAACAAGGTGTGATTCACCGCGATATCAAACCAGATAATATCATTCGTCGCGCCTCAGATAATAAGTTAGTTTTAGTAGATTTTGGGGCAGTGAAGCAACTGCGTACCCAAATGGTGACAGTTGGCGGACAAGCCCCTGCCACAGTCATTATTGGCACTCCTGGCTATATGCCCACAGAACAAGGGCAAGGTAAACCCCGCCCCAATAGTGATATCTATTCCCTGGGTATTATCGCCATTCAAGCATTAACTGGATTACCAGCAACAGAATTTCAAGAAGATCCAGAAACGGGGGAAATTATCTGGCGGCATTCAGTAACCGTGAACCATCGCCTAGCCGCAGTGTTGACGAAGATGGTACGTTATCACTTCAAAGACCGCTACCAAACTGCCACAGAAGCACTGCAAGCATGTAAAGACACGATTAATCCTGTAGCTGCACTTTCCGCACCTCAAGAATCCGTTAAAAATTCCAGTTACCAAGCAACTAAATCTCATCCTCAACCAGTATCTCACCAGCAAACCATCGCACTTGCACCAGCAAATCCTGTCCCCCCTAAATATGTCAATCATAACTCTAGTAAATCCGACCCCTGGCCAATTTTGATTGGCATATTATTAGCAGGTGGTGCTGCTGCTTTGGTAGCAAATGTATATCCAAATATAAAAAATTTAGCTGCTAATATCACAGGTAATGATACTACTTTAGCAAACAAATGCTCGGCTTTGGTTGTGGGAAATTCTAATGTTCGTTCTGAGCCAAGTTCGATCAATTCTGATAATATTTTGCAAACTGTTGCTAATAACACTAACTTTGAAGTGACTGGCAAGCAAACCAAACAAGGTTGGATACAAATTAAACTTAAATCTGGACGTTTGGCTTGGGCGCACCCGGATGTAATAGCCAACAAGACAGAATCGGTTTCTTGCTTACGAGAAAAGGGCATTGCAACTAAAATAATAGATGATAGTACGCTGATTTCTGCTCGACCAATTCCCCAGCCAAAATCTAAATCTAAGGATGTAGTAACACCGTTGACAGAAAAATCAAAAGCGTCAACTTCCGACACGAAGAAATTGGAGCGATCGCAACCTAGTGAGAACAGCGCTAAGATTTTAGAGCAAGCCCAAAAGAAATATGACTCAGGAGATATAGTTGGAGCGATCGCACTTTTAAGATCGATTCCGGCAAATGCTGCTTCTAGTATCCAAGAGACAGGCAAAGTCATTGCCCAGTGGCAGAGTGATTGGGCTAAGGCTGAGGCATTATCTAATGAGATTAATAAAGCAATAGATGATGGTAAATGGGATAAAGTTTTAGATTATAAAAACCATCCCGAAAAATTGCCCAATACTCAATATTGGCGAAATAAAATAGAACCCTTATTTAAACAAGCTGCTGAAAATCTGGCAAAACAAGCATTAACTAAATTAGATAATCAAAGTAATCAGAAAAAGCCTGAACAAGAACTTACTAATGCTAAGCAACCTGCTACTAAAGATAGTCCTAATGCCACAGAAACTTCTAAAGATGCTTTGTCAGGGAACTCTAAGAAATAAATTATCCTGCTTCAATTTGCGACTGTTGAATATTGACAGTTGACAGTCAACAGTGAGATATTTTTTATTTGGAAGTTCCTAATATTAAGGTTGCTGAACCACACTTTGAGTTCAGAACTGGAACCTCAAAGATACAAAAGTAAATTATGGTGATTGAACCTAGCCTAATTCGGATATATTATCCAAAAAGACTGTCAAATGAGTACGATTTTAGCCCTAAACTTGTGGGAAATATAATTATTAGTCTTCGGCGTAGTACACCTTACTTAAATGTAATTGATAACAATTACCTCACTTATTCCTTACTCCCTCATTATTGAAACTTTTGATAGATTTCTGGTAATTGCCACCAGGAAACATAGGGATATTCATGATGTTCTTTGTGGTAGCCAAAATGATAGCAAGTAACAAATGACCACCAAATTGGACGGTTAATAGTTTGGGCACAATGTGGTTGAATATAACCCCCAATTGGTTCACTATGAGGTAAAAAAGTACCAAAATAAAATAATTGTAATGAACTTAAAAGTGAGGGAAATACCCAAAATAAAATTAGGTTTTCATGGGGTATATAAAGAATGTGATTAGCAAAGTGATAGAGAAAAGTTAAGGAAATTATTTGTCCCCAACTCCAATAACCCTTCATAAAATGAAAATACCAAGCTAAGAAACTTTTGTGTTTTCCATCATGAAAATCCGGGTCTATTTCAGTCGCTGCATTATAATGATGCAGCCAATGTTTTGTTAAGAGTTTTTGATATGGTAGAAGACCATAAAGAGATAAGCTAAACATCCCAATTAGATGATTAATCTTAGAGTTTTTAGGAAAAACTACTCCATGCATAGCATCATGAGATGTAATAAATAATCCAGTATATAAAAATGTTTGCCAAAGGATAACAATGAATAACAGCCAAAATTTTATCTTGTATATATCAAGGGAAAGTAAAAAAACCTGACTAATAGCCCATAGAGTAATAATGAAAATAGCGATGAAAAGTCCCGTAAAAGCAAATTTATTTTTTAGTAATGGGGTCAGTTTTGTTGGATGATTGAGTGCTTGTTCTAATTGGATCATGCTTTTACTTCGCCTCGCATTCAGGTAAAAATTCCTAAAATATAGTCATAACAAAAAGCACTAACTGCTAACCAGAAAATTCCATTAGTGGTCAGTGCCAATATTCTACAATTATTTAGAAATATTAAGTTACTTGAATTATTATTACACATATAACCGCTATACAAAAACTGTTTTTGGTCGAAAGGCTGAGTGTCATAAGTGAAAACAATAGACAAATTGAAAAACGATGGTGATGGTAGTATGCGGAAGGCTGAAAACTTTTCCAAAATCCGAAATGGTATAACTAGTCTGTATTCACTGCTATGAAATTTTAGAATGTCTCTTGCGCCTTGGCGAGGTGCGATCGCCCATGCCCTACATCGCAACCGCAGTCTTGTTTATGCCCGTTACCTGCAACTAGCAACAGTACAGGCAAATGGTCGCCCTGCTAATCGGACTTTAGTTTTTCGCGGCTTTCTAGAAGAAACCAACCAGCTAAAATTTATCACCGATAGTCGTAGCGCCAAAGCTGACCAGATACAGCAACAACCTTGGGCAGAAGTTTCCTGGTACTTTCCGAATACACGAGAACAGTTCCGCATCACTGGCTGTTTGACTCTGGTAGGCAATGATGATTTTCACCAGCATTTACAGCCAGCACGCATATCTATTTGGCAAGAATTGAGTGATGCGGCACGTTTGCAATTTGCTTGGCCTCACCCTGGTAAATCTAGAGTCAAAGAACCAGAAGCTTTTAACCCAGTAGCACCTGATTCTCTAGAACCAATGCCTAATTTTTGCCTACTGCTACTCGACCCCGTACAGGTGGATCATTTAGAATTGCGGGGCGAACCACAAAATAGAAGGTTTTATCGCCGCGATGAAAATCAAGAATGGTTTAGTGAAGAAATTAATCCTTAAAAAGTAAGGGCGCATAGCTGTGCGCCCCTACCATATGATTTAATTAGTTGAAAATTCTTATAAATTAACGAAGAATTTCAACAACCATAACTTTGTGTACAGATGCCTTTATTAAATACCTGCACCATCTAGAAACTGCTGTATTGCTTTATCTCTGAGGTTACACACAGGAGCATGTTGTGATAAATCAGTTTCCTTAGAAACCATAGAACCGGCTAATACAGGAATTTTTTCATTTGTATCATTTGAAGAATGAGTACGCTGAAGATTTTGTATTTGTTCTTCTAACAACTCAATCCGATTTACTAAAGCACGAATCACTTCGGCTTCCGAATCTGGTAGGTTATTGTGTTCTAATGGGGCAACTCTCACTCCAGAACGATAAACAATACGACCAGGAACTCCTACTACAGTGCAGTCAGATGGGACATCCCTGAGAACAACTGACCCAGCACCAATACGGACATTATTGCCAATTTGGATATTACCCAGTACCTTCGCTCCAGCTCCGACTACAACATTTTCACCTAAAGTAGGATGGCGCTTACCACATTGTTTACCAGTACCCCCAAGGGTGACACCTTGATAAATGAGGGCATAGTCTCCCACGATCGCCGTTTCACCAATTACTACGCCCATACCGTGGTCAATGAACACACCATGGCCAATTGTTGCACCTGGGTGGATTTCAATTCCAGTCAAAAACCGAGCCAACTGAGAAATCAGACGCGGAATAAAGGGAAGACCAATACTATGCAACCAGTTAGACAGTCGATGGAATATTAAGGCTTGCAAGCCAGGATAACAAAATAAAACTTCTAACCAGTTACGAGCAGCCGGGTCACGTTCAAATATGATACGAAAGTCAGCACGCAGTGTAGATAACACGAGATAGCACCCTCGGAAAGCACAACAAGCTACTCTCCCATATTATCCTCTCCGGTGTTATACAAAAAGTGGGTATGGGGCGTTAGGAGTGCTGTATATGGATAGCGGGGCGTTTATCCCGTGCTGAGTTAGGAGTGAGAAGTTTTTTTGGTTCCCTTGTCCTCTTGTCTCTCCTACTCCCAATCAAGGCTGCTCTACTGTGAGAGTATAATCACGCTTGATTCCAGGATTAAATGTACCTACCCAGATCCGATATGTACCACGTTTCCAGTTCTTATCGTCAACGCTAGCATCTTTACTTTTGCCAGTGTCATCGCCACAGCGAATCGTCGTTTTTTCTGGGCCTTGGATGAGTAAAGTGGTGTCGTTGTTGTTGCTATCGACTAGTATTTTCAAGTGGGAAAAGTCATTTTCCAAAACCATAATATGATCTGGATTGGGATCGGCAAAGCCAATACAAGCTTTTTGATCGCGATCGCGGTTACTGATGGCAGACAACGAGTAAGAACCACCCGTAAACCCCTCCACTGTTCCTTGTGCTGGTTTAAAGTTTGTTGATAGCGTCAAAGTAGCAAAATTTCCAGTCTCTGCGATTACAGGGGTAGCTATTAAGGCTGTAAGTATAGCCAACAGCCAACCGCCACGAAACTGAAGTCGGGGGCGACAGTATTTCATAGTAGCCCTCCAACAGGCTTTTAAAAGAGTAATTATATATACATATTGTAGTAAAAAAATTACAGCCTGATTAGATTCTCGTGTGCCACAATCAAATGTGCCACAATTAAGCATATCTATCATTTTAGGCATCTCGCCTCAGAGAACTCGTAAAACTTCAGCTTGTGAGGTGGTTAGCCCAACTGACTTTTCACGGGATCTCTGGTTACGGGCTGGTGTAGGGTGTGGGGTGTGGGGATTTATTTACTTTCAAGCGCACGAATCAAAGCTAGTAGAAGTTTGCCAACTGATTCACATTGATTTGCTCACTAAACGAACTTGTAAAAACTCCCGAATGGCATTAGCTTATATAAGGTTTTTTGATGAAAATTCTAGGTCGCAAAGACGCGATAAATCGCCGTCTCTACAAAGGACTGATTATCGTAAAAACGGCGATTTATCGAGTCTCTTGTCTTAACCGAACCGTATTGGCATCACCAAGCCAAATGACAAAATCATTAATCCTTTTAGAGACGTAGCAGTGCTAGGTCTCTACAATTCTTTTTAGCCTCTATGAAAGAAAATCTCACGAATTATTTAGTTGGAAAAAGACGCCACCTTTGAGCGATCGCGTGTCAGTTCCATAACTACTAACTGTGAGCGATCGCAGATTGTTAAAAAATGGTTTCCCTAAGACTGCTACTAGCTTGAGAACCGGTATTTGACGCTCTAACAAATCCTGGCTCTTTGTCCAGTCAAGATAAATGTAGCCTTGGTTTGGTCGAGGAATCACAGCAATACTATCTTGGAACTTGGGATTGTTCATTATAGAATTGTCCTTGGCTGTGAGGATTTGATCTATCGTCTCCAGGTCAGAGGTGAAAATTTCGTAATTTCCTAAGGTTGTATGCGCTCCTCGCACTTTTGCCTCAATGCTGAAAGACGATCGCTCTTTAACGTCGGTTTTTTTTGTAGCAGTACTTAACTCTGTCCAAGCAAATATTTTTTGTTGATCTATGCTAATGGGACTGATAGTGAGTCCGTTAGCAGAGGCGATGGCATCTAAACGCGTCACAGCTTGTTCTACACTCTCAGATTTTTCTACCACAAAAATCCAATGGGGGGTTGTTCGCTCTTCAGGTAACAATGCAATAGCATATTCTCCCTTTACCCAGCTAAAAATATCCTCTGACAGATTTATGCCCCAGCCTTTTTGAACATCTACTAAGGGTTTTATCAATCGAGAAACTACATCTTCCTCAGAACCGTATACGGTTGCTGTTGCTTGTCGCCAGATTTTGGCTACATCACTGTTACCCAAATTATTCAAATTCGAACCGGAAATTGCCAAACCTACTGATGCTGGAATATACTGCAATGCTCCTACAGGTTTAGTTAGTGGCGGGGATGGAGAAACAATTTCTGATGAAGTTAGAAAGGTGGTTTCTGCTAACAATCCTTTGGAGTTCAACGTGAAAGAAATGATTTCGCTCTCATAAAGTTGTTCTGGTAGTTCTAAACCTTGCCATTTTGCCACGACGGGAAGATTCAAGAAAGCTACAGCTAAACTCCCTTTGGGTAATTCTTCGATCGCTCTTAAATATTCCGGGGAGCTAGTCAAATTCAAATCGGGAGCTTGGACGTTATTGATCGCCTCTTTTAGAACTTTAGGATCGTTAGCAAATAACACAAAACCCTCGCCAACAACACCACCTGCAAGCAAACCCTGTTCTGACTGAGAATTATCATAAATCAGCTTTACGCCTTTGTATTCTTCAACAGCTAAGTTTGCCCCAGCTAGCGCCCGTTTGGAAAAGAACAACTCGACAAACTCGCGGCTTTTTTCCGGTTGCTGGGTCGCCAGTGCCAAAAGATACCCTGGTTGCTTTCCATTTTCCGGATCGCGATCGATATCTAAGGTGGTAATAGCTAGTGTAATTTCCTTGCCTAACCAGGGTTGAATATCTTGTTGGTAATCAATATCACTCTTAGCCAATAAACTAGTTTTAAGTTTAGATAATTCGTCTTCACGCTCCAACGATTGTAAACGGTCAGGATTTGCTAGTAATGACACCATTACTGGGGCAAGTTTGGACACAAATATCGTTGCACCAGGTTGGGAGTTAGGTGCAATGAGGTTAGCCGGACTTTTAGAGAAAAACCAGGAAAAGGCAGCGATCGCAATTACTAGCAGGGCGATCGCAGCAGCTATGATAAAACCAATAAATGAACGTTGACTATTCACATTAAACCTATTAAAAAAGACGGTTTACAGCCATTTAAGCAGAAAGCCTACTCCATTGACGAAGAGGACACGGAGACGTTAAGAATAAGAATTCTCTTCATTTCCTCCTGTCCAGCCATCCTCTTAACCTGGATTTGTCACAAGCGAGAAATTGAGGGGCGTGGGGAGTGTGGGAAGAATGAGGAGGAATTGAGAATAGGCGCTTCATGTCGATCGCTTTGTGCAACACAGTACCTCCCACACTCCCCAGATCTCCCCACCCTATTAGTGACAAATTTGGGTTAAGAATTGATGCTCATGCCAAGGCAGAGATTTTCTGTCACCATAAGGAGTATTAGGACTGTTTACAAGACCTCATAACAGGGAACTCTTTTTGTCAATCTATGAACCAGATTAGTGTACAGGAACTAGCGCAACGTCTTTCTTCTGGCGATAAAAGTATTCAGCTAGTAGATGTGCGTGAACCACAAGAATTGGCGATCGCTAGCATTGAAGGCTTTGTCAATTTACCCCTAAGTCAATTTGCCGAATGGGGAGATGAAGTACCTACTATCTTCAATCCCCAAGCAGAAACCCTTGTGTTGTGTCACCACGGTATGCGCTCTGCCCAGATGTGCCAATGGTTAATTGCTCAAGGTTTTACTAATGTACAAAATATTTCTGGTGGTATTGATGCCTATTCTGTATTAGTAGACCATTCAATTCCCCAGTATTAGCTTCCTATCTTATACATTACTCAGATGGGACTTACTCTTCCATCTGGCTTTTACTATTGTGAAAACAGCAGTTTATTAGTTTAGGAACTTTGTGGGAAAGTTTACGATTTGATATCAGATAAAGATTTATGGAATTTTTCAGCCCCAATATAACTGCGTAGGCCTAGCCCGTCGTAGATATCGCCACAAAAATACGTATTCAATACTACTGTTTAAAAAATATATATGTGCAAAAATACGGTTATATAACTACAAATTCGTAGATTAAGATTGTCAGTCTTCGGAGCAATATAATAACTGATGACTATATTCTAAGCACAGTTTTAAACATAGGTACGTAAACCTTAAAATTAATTATCACAATTTAATTGTATAATCTATTATCTTAATTAATTATTAATAATCTCTGTTTAGAATCAAATCCACAAATTTTTTAGAGTTTGATTAAAATTTGCACTCAACATATCCTATGGAAGTCCAGTTGACAAATCGACAACAGCATATACTTTGGGCAACGGTACGTCACTACATTGCTACAGCAGAGCCTGTTGGTTCAAAGGCTTTGGTCGAGGAGTACGATTTGGGTGTAAGCTCAGCCACAATTCGCAATGTGATGGGCGTTTTAGAAAAGTCTGGGTTGCTTTATCAACCACACGCCTCTGCTGGACGAGTACCTTCAGACTCAGGCTATCGCATTTATGTTGACCAGCTAATTACACCTTCTCTGCTTTCCCGCAGCGTGTCGCAGACAGACGCTACCCGTAGCTTGCTGCCACGTTCGCGCAGCGTCCCGCAGGGAAGTGGTACAGAAACTTTAGGCCGAGAAGTAGAATTAGAACTTCAAAAACGTCTTCAATGGGAAGATCGAAGTTTAGAAACCTTACTCCAAGGAGCTGCACAACTTTTAGCTACCTTGAGTGGTTGCATTAGCTTGATTACTATGCCCCAAACTACTACAGCACTAGTGCGACATCTACAATTAGTGCAAATTGAAGCAGGACGCATCATGTTAATTGTGGTAACTGATGGTTATGAAACACATTCCAAGTTAATGGATTTGTCCCTAGTACCAGAAGAAACACAACGCGATTCAGAAGTAATCGATCACGAATTGCAAATTGTCTCTAACTTTTTGAATACTCACTTGCGGGGGCAAAGCCTATTGGAATTAGCCCACCTCGACTGGAGTCAACTAGATCAAGAATTCCAACGCTACGGGGAATTTTTGAAAAATTCAGTGGCTGAATTAACTCGTCGCACTCTTGCACCAACTGCAACACAAATCATGGTTCGAGGTGTAGCAGAAGTGTTGCGCCAGCCGGAATTTTCCCAACTACAGCAAGTGCAAACAATTATCCACCTGTTGGAAGAAGAACAAGACCAACTGTGGCGATTAATATTTGAGGAACCAGAGCCGGAAGATGGTGGCAAGTCAAAGGTAACAGTTCGCATTGGTGCAGAAAACCCGCTAGAACCCATACGCACTTGCACTTTGATTTCTTCTACCTATCGCCGAGGCTCAATACCAGTAGGAAGTGTCGGAGTTTTGGGTCCAACACGTCTAGATTATGAAAATGCGATCGCTGTGGTGGCTGCGGCTGCTGATTACCTCTCAGAAGCTTTCAGTTAGCTTGCTTAAATTATGGTGAGAAAAATTGTTTTTGGGTTACTGTGGCTAGGATTCATTGTTTACGCTTTTTTCCTCGCTCCTCCTGAGCAACCTGGTACATTTGAGTTAATTAAAAACCTTTCGATTGCTCAGTGGCAAGGTATTAACCCGTTAGTCATAGCACTATTCAACCTCATGGGTATCTGGCCGCTGATCTACAGCGCAGTAGTTTTCATTGATGGTAGAGGGCAAAAAATACCTGCTTGGTTATTTGCGATCGCCTCTTTTGCAGTTGGTGCCTTTGCCCTATTACCCTACCTAGCCCTTAGGCAATCAAATAAAAAGTTTGTTGGTAAAAAGAATGCCTTACTGAAGCTCCTAGATTCTCGTGTGACTGGTTTTGTCCTAACTGTGGCTACAGTTATTCTAGTTACCTATGGTTTTACATCAGGAGATTGGGGGAATTTTGTGCAACAGTGGCAAACTAACCGCTTCATCCATGTAATGAGCTTAGATTTCTGTCTGCTTTGCCTGTTATTTCCCACATTAATAAGCGATGATATGGCGCGTCGGAGTTGGGAAAGTCCTCAGTTGTTCTGGTTAATAGCCTTGATACCGCTATTTGGACCATTGATTTACTTATGTATACGTCCGCCGCTATCAGAAGCTTGTGCAGAAGTAATACCCACTGAGCAACCAGCGGCAAATTAAACAATTCATAGTCAAAATAGGCGATTGATTATCCAGGTTGTTTCCCCTAAGGGAATTCAATGCACAGGATCTTCATAGATGATGAGTAGAGAAATTACAAGGTTTTTCACTCGGCTGGGACGGCTACTAGTCTGTCAATAAATAATTGATGGATAAATTCCTTGTAAAGACGGCGATTTATCGCGTCTCTCTAACCGTCAAAATGAATTTGACAGAGTACTACGTCAATCCTAAGAAAAAATTTTTCTTTAAGTACTTTACAAAACGCAATATTTACTTTAAGATGTGTAACAAGTAGTCAAACCTACTTAATTCATTCATAAATAACCGCACTTATAAAACAATGACAGCAACCATTCAACGCCGCGAAAGCGCCAACGTATGGGAGCGGTTTTGTAGCTGGATCACCAGCACCAACAACCGCTTATATATTGGCTGGTTCGGAGTATTGATGATTCCAACCCTGCTAGCCGCAACAGCTTGCTTCGTAATCGCCTTCATCGCAGCACCTCCAGTAGACATCGATGGTATCCGCGAACCAGTAGCAGGTTCCTTGATGTACGGAAACAACATCATCTCCGGTGCAGTTGTTCCTTCCTCTAACGCCATTGGTTTACACTTCTACCCAATTTGGGAAGCAGCATCCTTAGATGAGTGGCTTTACAACGGTGGTCCTTACCAATTGGTAATATTCCACTTCCTAATCGGCGTATTCTGCTACTTAGGTCGGGAATGGGAATTATCTTACCGCTTGGGTATGCGTCCTTGGATCTGCCTAGCATTCTCAGCACCAGTAGCTGCTGCAACCGCAGTCTTCTTGATCTACCCCATCGGACAAGGATCATTTAGCGACGGTATGCCTTTGGGTATCTCCGGAACCTTCAACTTCATGATTGTGTTCCAAGCAGAACACAACATCTTGATGCACCCCTTCCACATGTTGGGTGTGGCTGGTGTATTCGGCGGTTCTTTGTTCTCCGCAATGCACGGTTCTTTGGTAACATCTTCTTTGGTTCGTGAAACCACCGAAAACGAATCACAGAACTACGGATACAAATTCGGTCAAGAAGAAGAAACCTACAACATCGTTGCGGCACACGGCTACTTCGGTCGCTTGATTTTCCAATACGCTTCCTTCAACAACAGCCGTTCACTGCACTTCTTCCTCGCAGCATGGCCTGTAATCGGCATCTGGTTCACCGCCTTGGGTGTCAGCACAATGGCGTTCAACTTGAACGGTTTCAACTTCAACCAATCAGTGATTGATTCTCAAGGTCGCGTCATCAACACTTGGGCTGATATCATCAACCGGGCTAACTTGGGTATGGAAGTAATGCACGAGCGTAATGCTCACAACTTCCCCCTAGATTTAGCGTCTGCACAAGCTGCTCCTGTAGCTCTGACTGCTCCTGCTATCAACGGTTAATTCTCAAACTTAGTTAAATCAAAAAGCGCTCTCCTCAAAAGGGGGGCGCTTTTTTGTTTGGGAAGTATTTGGTAAAAAATTAATAAGAATGTCATCATAGTTAAGGTAAAAACATACTGGAGACAAGACAACGGTTTACGCACGTCCTTTAGCACGGTTAATTGAGCAATTACAACGCTTGCCGGGAGTTGGTCCCAAAACTGCCCAGCGACTAGCTTTGCATATTTTGAAGCGACCAGAAGCAGAAGTAGAGGCTTTGGCACAAGCCTTAATAGAGGCAAAAAAACAGATAGGCTTATGTTCTGTCTGCTTTCACTTATCTGCTGAGCCAGTTTGTGAAATCTGCCGCAATACCAACCGTGACAACAATACTATATGCGTTGTATCAGATCCTCGTGATGTGATTGCGCTGGAAAAAACCCGCGAGTTCAAGGGTAAGTATCACGTTTTGGGTGGGGTGATTTCCCCCATCGATGGAATTGGCCCCGAACAGTTGACTATTCAAGCTTTGGTGCGTCGGGTAAGTAAGCAACAACCTCAAGAAGTAATTTTGGCAATTAGTCCGAGTGTGGAAGGGGAGACAACAACACTGTATCTCGGTCAGTTGCTGAAGCCATTTACTAAGGTGACACGAATTGCCTTTGGCTTACCTGTGGGTGGTGATTTGGAGTACGCCGATGAACTGACCCTGGCAAGAGCCTTAGAAGGACGCCGAGAGTTGGATTAAGTTTTTGTTAAACTTTGGATTACAGCGTTTCTCAAATAATAGTTTAATAGCGATTTTCATTTAAATAGGTACGCAGTAGGATAGCACATATGTACTACTCAATAATTGACCTCTCTTTCCCATTTTCAGATAGTCACGCCTACTGACTATCTGAAAATGGAAAAATCTACATTTTTCTAATCTACGTTGTACTATTTATTCGGCACGTAAATTGTATTTGAACCTATGGTGTAAATTTAAACACGGTTCCTCTACCAGAAGTGCCACCACCAGAGGCAGTACCGTAATAATCAGTTCCAACGGGAATTAACGTAGACTCTGGCCTTGCTCCACCTACATTAGTACCACCAGTGCCAAGGGCATTAAAACTATATAATGTGGTGATAGTTGGAGTCCCTGTAGTCGTCAGTTTATAGATAACTCCTGTGCCATTTACCCCACCAGCAGAAGTTGTACCGTAGAAAATACCACTTGCTCCTGGTGTGAGCGCCGCTGTTGGTTTAGCCCCATTAGTGCCATTAAAACTGACAACTAAAGTCGGGGCTGTACTCGAAGTAAAACCGAGCGGAATCTTGAAAATAACACCTTTATTGCTGCTACCTCCACCTCGCTTCGTAGTGCCATACAAGAATCCACCAGATTCAATTAATCCAGACTGCGGAGCTTCCCCATTCGCCCCATTAAAGCTAGAGACAGTCAGTGTTGCAGTCGCAGAATCATACTCGAACACAACTCCCCTATCAGTAGCTCCACCTTCAGAGGCCGTGCCGTAGTATTTTCCATCAGTTGCTTGTTGCAATCTCGCCAATGGAATTGCTCCATTAGTACCGTTAAAGATGGCGACAGTCGTGAGCGTACCACTAGGCGAAATCTTGAATATAGTTCCTAAATTATTGACTCCTCCTGTAGAGGTTGTCCCCCAAAAATTGCCATCGCTACCCGAAATAAGCCTACCAGCTGGATTACCTCCTACCTTAGTCCCAAGGATGCCACTGAAATCTACAAGAGTTGTCAGGGTTGTAAAAGAAGGTGATGCTAGCTTAAATAAAGTACCGAGGTTACTTGTACCACCTGTAGCGGTTACTCCATATAAAGTGCCATCGGCTGCCTGAAATAATCTCGCTACTGGATTAGTCCCTTTGTTGGGCGAGGCTGTTCCGTTAAAATTGATCAGTGTTGTGAGTGTCGTCAGTGTCGGACCACTTAACTTGAATGCAGTCCCATTGTTGGAAGAAGAGCCTCCTTGAGAAGTAGTTCCATAAAGATTGTTATCGCTGCCTTTAAGTACTCCGGCTTTTGGCTCGGCTCCGTTAGTGCCGTTAAAATTTATGACCGGAGAAAATGAG
Source organism: Nostoc sp. C117 (assembly GCF_043099735.1). Taxonomy (NCBI): domain Bacteria; kingdom Bacillati; phylum Cyanobacteriota; class Cyanophyceae; order Nostocales; family Nostocaceae; genus Nostoc; species Nostoc sp. C117. The sequence continues at coordinate 4,987,962 of NZ_CP170991.1, read as the reverse complement.
AAGGCAGCAGCTTTTTGCAAGGGTAATACTAATGGCAAAGCCAAAACAGTTAGGGAAGTTAAAATCAATGCCCTCTTTTTGGTCTGACGTTGTTTGCACAGATTCATCTTGTTCATTTCACTCCTACAAAAATGTACTGAGACTAGGTATAGATATTCTTGTATGGATGCAATAAGCTTCCGGGATGCAAGACTTTGCACTCCTCAACAGATATGTATTCCATACAATTGAAAATAGTTCTAATAGCTAGAAGAAACGAATTTTGTCGTAACTTATTTTCACAATTAATTTGTGAGATGAGATACTATAAATTCGTTATTTAAACTAGCTTTTAGTGAGAATTCGCCAGAAATTATGGTATGGCCTTAGTCAGAAAGAATTCATAAATCTTCTGGCTGCCTACACTACAATGGTTGCGTTCACACTTTAATTAATTGCTGAAAACGAGAGCATTTCTGAACTCGTTTAGTAGCATAAAAGACTTGTTATTTTTTAGATGTCGTGAGCAACACAAAAAACTTTAATTAAATAACAGGTAGGTTTGAATACACATAGTCGAATTCCTGTCAATGCAAAGTTCGGATAATATTACACTCTTTCCTCAAGCAAATCTGCAATCGAGGTTAGTAGTTCAGTTGGTTGTACTGGTTTGGCAAGGTGTTTTCCAAAGCCAGCTGCCAAAACTCGATCGCGATGGCTTTCTCCAACATAAGCCGTAAGAGCGATCGCTGGAATTTCTCCACCTTCCTCCTTTGGCATGGCTCTGATCAGCCTTATCAAGCTATAGCCATCCATCTCAGGCATTCCTAAATCACTAATTAATAAATCAGGTATAATCTGTGCGATCGCCGCTAAGGCCTCGGTTGCTGATGCAGCTGTAGCAATCAGCGCCCCATTCTCTTGCAGCAAGAAGCGCACAAACTCCCTGGTATCAGAATCATCATCAACAATCAATACCCGTAATCCGTTGAACAGTGAAGAATTAAATCTCTCCTCTGTTCCCCCTGCCTCCCCTGCTCCCCCTGCCCCTCCACTCTCCTTCATTAGGGGCAGTCTGACGGTAAAAGTTGCTCCTTGTCCAATTCCTGGACTATCAGCGATCGCACTACCACCATGCAACTCTACCAAATGGCGAACTATGGCTAATCCTAGTCCCAATCCACCAAATTTCCTGGTTGTGCTGCTATCGGCTTGACGAAAATATTCAAATACGTGGGGTAGGAATTCGGGGGAGATACCTTGACCTGTATCTTTGACTTTAATCAGTGCTGAGTGGGAAATCAAATCGTGACTCAATGATAAGGTGACTTCTACTGTTCCCTTGGGGGGAGTGAACTTGACGGCGTTTGAGAGTAAATTCCCTACAACTTGCTGTAAGCGATAAAAATCACCTGACACTTTACCCACATTCGGATCGATCTGAATTTTTGTTTCGATAGATTTAGTTTCTGCAATTAAGCGGACTGTTTCTAATGCAGCATTAATTACGGCTGCTAGGTTAACAGGGGCAAAAGTCAAGTTCAACTTACCGCGAATGATTCGGGACACATCCAGCAACTCATCAATTAATTGAATCTGTAATTGAGTATTTCTTTCGATGGTTTCCAAGGCACGATTTGTAGTAGGTTGATCGAATTTGCGACTTCTGAGTAAAGATGACCAACCTAAAATCGGGTTGAGGGGCGATCGCAATTCGTGGGAGAGAATAGCTAGAAACTCATCTTTATTTTGGTTTGCTTGTTTGAGTTCCTCTGCTTGTTGCCTAAGTGCTTTTTCTAATTGCTTCCTCGGAGTGAGGTCAAGAATAAAACAGATCCAAGACATCGGATCTCGCTCCACTAAAGCACCACCGATTAGTATGGGAATGCGGGAACCATCCTTGCGAATATATTCTTTTTCATAGGGAGTACATACCCCAACCTGAAAAAGTTGCTCTAGCCCCTGCCGATCGAGAGCGTGATATTCCGGTGGAGTGATGTGTTTTCGGCTTACCTTACCTGTCAATAATTCCTCCCGCGTATAACCCACCATTTCGAGAAAAGCTTCGTTCCCTTCGGTGATGTATTCAGGACTAGCAAACATAATCCCAATAATATTGGAATCAACTAACCGCCTTAATTGAGTTTCTCGCTGGCGCAAAGCATTTTCTGCCTCTTTGCGCTGGGTAATATCCTGAGCAGTACCCATCAACCGTACTGGTTTATCATCAGCATCAAAAAAGACACGACCTTTGGCATCAATCCAATGAATGCTACCATCAGGCCAAATGCTGCGGTATTCAACGTCACAATCAACTTTTTGTTCTAGAGAACGGGCGATCGCTTTCTCAATTGCTTGGCGGTCTTCTGGATGTATACAGTTGAAGAAAACCTCATAGCTAATTTCGGCTTCTGGAGACAGTCCAAACAGCTGCTTACATTTCTCTGTCCAAATTAACTCGTTGGTGGTGAGATTCCAAAACCACATTCCAACTTCAGCAGCGGTAGTTGCCAACCGAATTCGCTCTTCACTTTCCCGCAGTTTTGTTTCAGCTTGCTCGCGTTCGCACAGTGCAGCTTGCCGTTCGCTAATATCAGTACAAGCACCAACTACCCTAACTATCAAATCATTCCCATCCCGCACTGCAAACCCCTGATCTTGCACCCAAACATAAAACCCATTTTTATGTAGTACCCGATACTCAATACTGTAACGATTACCATTGGCCATACTAGCGATGAACCGATCGTTAACCATTTGTTGGTCATCGGGATGGATGAGTTCTTGCCACCACTTAAAAGTAGGTTCAGCTTCTTCTTGCATGTAGCCAAAAAGTTGGGTTAGACCCTGAGTTCTTTCTACAGTATTTTTATAAATATCCCAGTCATAAATTAGACAATTAACGGCCGCAGCTGCTAGCTCAAACCTTTCGTTACTTTCCCGTAGGGCAATTTCTGTACGTCGTCGCTCGGTAACATCGAAAGCGATTCCCAAAATATGTTGTGCCAATCCATCAGCAGTTCTACTGTACAGTGTGTCATAGCTACAAAACCAGCGCCACTCTCCATTGGCGTGTCTAATTTGGTATTCAAAGCTGAGAACTTCGCCCTTAGAAGCAGAATTAAATTTTTCCAAATAGCTAGGGAGTCGAGCCAGATCGTCAGGATGTAGAAGTTGGGTAGATAATTCTGTTCCCATAGCTTGGATTTGTTCTGGTGTGTAGCCCCAAACTTCAGTAATTTCGTAATTAACGTAAGAATTTCGCTGCTCAATTACGTTATAGATGTACAGAATACCCGGAAGAGTGCTAGCAATTTGTTGAAACAGACGTTGACTATCCCATCGGGGCTGAAAGTCATCTAGCTCAATTTCTTGAGTATCTTCAGGACAGCTACAATTTTGCTCAACCGGAGGCTGCTTAGATTTAGTGATATCAGAAAAAGTTGTGGCGATCGCGTAGGGAGTAGTTCCTGTAGACTGAAATAATGGTTGTGAAGATAATAACAGCCAAACTAGCTCGTCATTTGGCTTGTAGAAGCCACACACTACATTTAAACAAGGCTTACCTGTCTTCAGGGCAATGTTTGCAGGATGAGTCTCACTAAGTAAAAGCAAGCCATCTTCATCAATAAATTGCCATTTGCGATCGAGCAAATTTTGCCCGACAAGTTCCTCTGTTGTCAGCCCGAGAATTTTCTCACCAGCAGCATTACAAGCTTGAATCTTGCCATCAGCTAACTGAAGGATCATTCCTTCTTCTCCACTGGCTACCAGCGAATAGTTAGATTGTTTAGTAACTTGCTGGCAGAGCAATTTCTCATTCGCCAGCTGATTTTCGGACTTTTCCGTGTCTGGCATTTTATGAAATTCAATAAATTTAAAGTGAATAAATCAGGACTTATGCAAACAATAACCGAAACCCAGATTTTTAGGTAGAAGCAATTGATCGATTGCCCCCATAGTATGTAGTTGGCAGTTCAGTCCTACATAAATTTTAATTTTAGTTTAGGGTGGGCTTTCTCCACCCAATTCTCAAAATTAAACAGCTATTTTCATTCCTTTGAGCTTTGTGATGAAAGCATCAAGTCCAGATTAGAAATATTCTCACTTTCATAATCCTGAATTCTTGTTCAAATAAGCATTCCAGCAATACAAGCAGTGATAAAACTTGCTAACAATCCGCCAATCATTGTTCTGACCCCCATACGAGCTAAATCATGCTGGCGATTAGGTGCTATTCCACTAATACCGCCAATCGTAATGCCAATGGAACCGATATTAGCAAAGTTACATAATGCATAAGTGGCAATAATTACTGCACGCTGGGAAATTCTACCACTTTCAATTAGTGCCTTCAAATCCAAAAAAGCAATAAACTCATTCAAAACTGTTTTTGTACCTAATAAAGCTCCTACTTGCCGACAATCAGCCCAAGGTATACCCATCAAGAATGCTACAGGAGCCATAAAATAAGATAAAATCCCCTGTAATGAAAGTTGCTGTAAACCGACAAATCCCCCTAACCATCCCAGTAGCGCATTTAGAGCAGCTAATAATCCTAAAAACGCGATAATCACCACGCCGACATTAACTGCTAACTTTACGCCGTCAATTGCTCCGGTAGTGGCGGCATCAATTACATTTATATAATTGCTTTCTACATTTACTTTTACCTTACCAACTGTTTCTGATACTTCTGTTTCTGGATACATTAATTTGGATACCACCAACGATGTCGGAGCAGTCATAAAAAAAGCAGCAATCAGATGTTCTGCTGGTATGCCAAAGGAAAGATATGCACCTAGTACTCCACCTGCAATTGTGGCAAAGCCACCCGTCATCACTGCATGGAGTTCTGATTGCGTCATATTTGCAATATAAGGTTTAACCATCAGCGCCGACTCTGTTGGTCCCAAAAAGATGTTACCTGCACAGGATAAAGATTCAGAACCAGATGTTTTCATGGTCTTCACCATCATCCATGCCATCAGGTTTACCACTCGCTGTAAAATTCCGTAGTAATACAAGATGCTGATGAAAGCAGAGAAAAAGATAATTGTTGGTAGCACTTGGAAAGCAAAGAAATGATCCTTAAAATTTTCTCCAAAGACAAATTTGGCACCAATATCAGAAAATCCTAAAAATTGGGTGACAATATCTCCTAAAGATTTAAATACATTCAAGCCCCAAGGAGTTTTAAGAATCACTAGGGCAAATATAAACTCTAATCCTAAACCCCATGCGACTATTCGCCAACGAACCGCCTGACGGTTGACAGATAAAGCGTAGGATATGCCGATAAAAACTAAAATCCCCAACGCAGAAATAGCGCGTTCCATGTATGCTCCTAGTCTATTCCCAAAAATGAACGTATCCCTAAGAAAGTCTCAACCAAATACCTTCTCTTGGTTGTGCTGATATCAATGGTTTGCTTGCTATTTAAGTATTTTTGTCAAAACCGGATGTTTCCCTATGAACTCTACCACCGAACTAGTTTCGATCAAAATGCTCTTTCACGATTCTGAAAACAAAGTCAACTATTTCTGATGGATTTTTCTATATACGTAAAGTATTGTTTCTTAACCTTAGTACTGTAAAGTACACTTAAACACCTATTTCGATGTTGTCAACTCTCAGCATTGACAAGGGTAGTGCAAAAGATGTCTGCGTTTACCACATAATCAATTACACCACGATGAAAACTAAAATTTCTCGGATCGTTGCAATTACTACATCAACTCTCTTGTTCGCAATAATTGGAGCAGTAAACTCTGTTGAGGCGATCGCAGTTGATTTGAAACCAGCTCAAAAATTAGCAGATACCACTCAACTTAATCAAGCCAACCAGTATACTTTCTCTGACCCAATCAGGACTACGCAGATTGTCTTTTTTCCGCAAGCGCCAGGTCCAATTCGAGTAGACGATCCACCAGGAGCTTCACAATTGACTTATCAAGGTCCAGAAGGTCAATTTACTTTTCGAGGTAAGGAAATCAAAAAACAAAAAAGCGCTTTAGGTTTACTGATTACTGTGACCTTAGAGCCAAACTTCGATCAAGGTCAATTGGAGCTAACGTTGGTTCTACCACCTGTAAACCTTCAAAATGGTCAAAAACAAAACTTTGATACCGTGGCGATTAAAACCAGGGGCTTAGGGCGTGTCATCAACCGAGCGGGAGCGGAACTCACTTATCTTGTGTTGCCACTTAAGGGTGTAGGAGAAAGCGTTTTTCTTCCTCTTTAAACTAATTTGATTTTTCTCTATGCCCTCCCAGCTAGGGTAAAAAAGCTCTTTATCCGTTTTTTTATTGACGTGAAACATGATTTAGTAAAAAATCATGTTTCATGTAACGATCGCTATATCATTCCCCCCAGGTTGAGTTGAGACGCGATAAATCGCTGTCTCTACAATCACCCTTTGCAATCGCAGTATAGATGTACGCCTTCTACCGCGATTTGAATCACAGGCGGATTACCCTAAACCCAAAAGATTTGAAATCAACGGCAATAGATTGCTGCACTGTTCAACTAACTTTGCGGCACTGGGTAAACTAGCGATCGTCCCTTTTAAAATCTTAATGGCCGTTTTCGCCCCCTTTTGCATTGCCCCTTCTTGAGGATTTTTCCCGGCTTCTGCTAAGGCTTTCACCTGTTCTAATGCGTCAGCTTTATCTTCTTTATTTAAATTTGTATCAGCTTCAATAGCTGCTTGTAATTGGGTCAACAATTCCTTAATTCCCGGTTTCTCAGGTTCTGGAGATTTTGGTAACTCGTTGATAGTATTTGTTACCGCACCGCTGATGTCACCCAAACTAAAAGCTTGTCCGCTAGCATTAAAATCTCTGCCAACATTAATATTACGGCTCGAATCATTGCTGTTAGTCATATTTTTATTCTCAACTTTATTGTCAACTTGAACATTAATCGGCTTATTGGCTAATAATTTTACAATCTCTGCCATTTCTCCACTTTGTTGGCGATAGATAACTATTTGCTCATCTTTAGCTTGTAATAGTGCTTTATATTTTTCTTCTACAGCTTGCAGTGCCAGTTGATAATTCTGCGTAAAGTCGCTATGAATCTTTTCTTTATCAGCATCAACAGGTACACCAACCTTAACGACTACTACGCCATCACCTTTATTTTCAATACTCTGTAGAGCTAATTCTGTGTCTGCATTTTGGTCTTGCACTGTTTGGAAGGCATTAACAAAAGCTTTCCAATCGATGCCGTTGCGGAAAATTAAATCGACAGTATTTAAAACCTCTTCAAACAGCTTAGTAAATTCTCCTGGTTGAAAGTTGCCACTACTGGGACGGCGTTCGCGGTCATCTGTTTTAGGCTTTGGATGTTCAAGAAGATAGATAAAGCGACAATCTACATTATCTAACTTAGTTGTATTTTCAATATTCCACGCTTCCACACAAGCACCAGTCATTTGAGCGTTGCTGAAGTTAGTACCTACAGCTTGAGCTAAAGTCAGATTTGCCCCCTCTAAACAAGCGCCTTGGAAAGTAGCTTCTGTAATATCAGCATTTTTTAAATTTGCCTTTTTTAAATTTGCGCCATTCAGATTTGCGCCTTTTAAGTTAGCACCAGCATAAGATTTATCTCTACCATTGCCAGTAACGATCAAGCTGAGAACATCTGGATTAGTTAATATAGTGTTGTCAAGCCTAGCAAAGTCAAGTTTTTTTGCCTCATAAAAACAAGTCTGCCTCAATTTTGCTTTTCTGAAATCTGTATTTTTGAGAGTTGCACCAGTAAAGTCAGCGTTTGTTAAATCGGCATTAAAAAAGCTGGTTCCACCTGTAGCTCCAAAGGCGATCGCTATTTTCCGAATTAAGCTATATCTTTCATCTCCTTTGAGCGCTTTCTGCGCTATGTCAATACTCACGAACATCATAAAGATAATAACTATGCAAGTTACAACTCTAATATCATCAAATTTATTAATATCATGTCTTTTTTCACTAATGCGAATGGAACTATAAAAAGCAGCAAAACCGACAATAATACTAAATTCAACAAAATTAAAAACATTAAGTTGATTAAGACCAACAATAATAATGGCGCTATCAAGAATGCCAGCATCAACAATAATAGCAGCAACAATACCAGCAAATGGAACACCACTAAAATTGGTACCGGTGGAAATTGCAATGTCGCTAATAGAGGCGGTGACAACAGAACTTGCGATCGCACTAACAAAGATTGATATGCTCAGAGATGTGTCTAAACCTTTCTTAATAGTAATAAAAGAGAATAAGAAAAGCACGACTAAGGTTCCCACACCAGCTATTATTGCTGTATAATTATGGCTTTTTTCAGTCAAGCGATACAATGCGTATATCACATACTCCGATGCAAATCCTGATAATGCTGAGAACAGAAGTAAAATTAAAAACAATATAATTACTGAATCTTGCTGTAGTCCCGCTTTAGCATTTGTGAAATTAGCATCTTTGAGAATAGCATTGGTAAAATCTGCACCTCTAATATCTGCTTTGCTAAAGTTTGCTCCTGTAAGGTTTTGACTTTTAAAAGAGCGACCTCGGAGATTTTGACCGGAGTAGTCTGGCGGCATAATTGCGTCAGCAAGAGGTTTTCACTGAGATTTTATACAACTTTGCTGTGCAATATTCCAGATTTTGGCAAAATAAACAATATATAAAAATTTTGAATGCAATACGTGATAAAGACGCATAAGTGTGCGCCCTCATCTTTGAATATTCAAGCAAATATTAGTAATATTAATGTTCTCACTAGTCTAATTTAAGTTTGCTTGTCAAAATTACAACATTGGTCATCAACATTACAATGTTTCTTCTTAAGATTGTAATGTTGGTCATTAACATTACAATGTTTGTCCTTAATGTTACAACATTGTAAATTAACATTACAATGTTTTTCCTTAAGATTACAACGTTGGTCATCAACATTACAATTTTTGTCCTGAATATTACAACATTGTAAATTAACATTACAACATTGGTTATCAACGCTCAAGCTTTTGTAAGTGATGCTGAAGTTTTTGTCGCCATATTTATTATTAGAGGATGTTTGAAAAGTAATTGGTTGTGATTTTAGGCACTTGTTGATCCCCCCTAGCCCCGCTTAAAAAGGGGGGGAACTGGAATTAAAGTCCCCCTTTTTAAGGGGGATCTAAAACGTTTTGCTACCGAGAAGAGGACTGTTAAAACATCCTCTTAAAAGGAGGATCGTAAAATCCTGCTAGTGCAAGCAAGGGAGACAGCACTAACAACATCACTGTTCCCTCTAACAAATCACCTTCAGCACGGTGATATAGATATCTGCGCCGAAGTACATCTAGGGATATTTTTTCAGCTTCAGTAATTTTAGGTAAGCCTTCAGACCACTCTGGGAAAAATTGCTCGTCTTCAATTCGGATTAAACCGAAGCGAGTATGGGCATCGCTTAAGCTGGTAATCGCTTCCGCGATCGCTGCTGTCTGTGTCATGGCTTTTCTACCTTCCTGTGTATGCAAAACCCAACTTTCGGGTGTTATGGCTTCCTTTACCTTTATATATAATGTGAGATTATTTGATTTTTTCTTTCACCAGAACTACTACAATTACTATTGATGCTAGATAATGGGAAAGCTTTGACATTTTTTTCCCAATCTAGCCCCGGAAAACAGAACTAACACTTATGCGAACTCACTATTGCGGCGAAGTCCGAAAAGAACATATTGGAGAAACTGTTACCTTTTACGGATGGATAGACCGTCGCCGCGATCATGGGGGCGTGATATTTTTAGATTTACGCGATCGCTCTGGCATTGTCCAAATCGTCAGCGATCCGCAACGCACCCCCGATTCCTACGAACAGGCGAACACTCTACGAAACGAATATGTTGTCGCCATCACTGGTAGGGTGACACAACGCCCCGAAGAATCGCTAAATCCCCGCCTACCCACAGGCGAGATCGAAATCTACGCTGATAAGATTGTACTACTCAATGCTGTCCGTAAACAGTTACCTTTCCAAGTTTCCGTAGCTGACAGCGAAACAGTGCGCGAAGACTTGCGGCTGAAATATCGCTATTTAGATTTGCGACGCGAACGTATGGCGCAAAATTTGCAACTGCGTCATCAAATTGTCAAATCTATGCGCCGTTACCTGGAAGATTTGGAAGGTTTTATCGAAGTCGAAACCCCAATACTTACGCGTTCTACTCCCGAAGGTGCTAGGGATTACATTCTCCCCAGTCGCGTCAATCCTGGTGAATGGTTTGCTCTACCCCAATCACCTCAGCTATTCAAACAATTGTTGATGGTATCGGGCTTAGACAGATATTATCAAATTGCCCGTTGCTTCCGCGATGAAGATTTACGCGCCGACAGACAACCAGAATTCACTCAGTTAGACATGGAAATGAGTTTCATGTCCCAAGAAGAAATTATCGAACTGAACGAAAAGTTAATTTGTCATATCTTCAAAACAGTTAAAGGTATTGAGTTACACCGACCTTTCCCGCGTCTCACTTATGCTGAGGGAATGGAACGCTACGGTTGTGATAAACCAGATACCCGCTATGCTTTGGAATTAGTCAACGTTTCGGATATTGTCAAAGACTCTAGTTTCAAAGTTTTTCGAGACACTGTGATTAATGGTGGTATCGTCAAAATTCTGCCAATTCCCAACGGGAACGATGTAATTTCAAATGTGCGTATTAAACCAGGTGGTGATTTATTTAAAGAAGCCAGCGAAGCCGGTGCTAGAGGTTTAGCTTATATCCGCGTCAGAGACGATGGCGAAATTGACACCATTGGCGCAATTAAAGATAACCTCAGCGAAGAACAAAAACAAGAAATTCTCCGGCGCACAGGTGCAAAAGCTGGACATTTGCTGTTGTTTGGGGCTGGTGATGCTGCTACAGTGAATAAAACTTTAGATAGATTACGGCAAGCGATCGCTAAAGAATTCGGCTTAATCGATCCAGAAAAAATTAACTTGCTCTGGATTACAGATTTTCCGATGTTCGAGTGGAATGCTGGCGAAAAGCGCCTAGAAGCACTGCACCACCCATTTACAGCACCGCATCCTGATGATTTGAGCGACTTAAAGACTGCACGCGCCCAAGCTTACGACTTAATACTCAACGGCGTGGAAGTTGGCGGTGGAAGTCTGCGGATTTATCAGCGAGAAATTCAACAACAGGTGTTTGAAGCGATCGGTTTGTCTCCTGAAGAAGCACAAAGTAAATTTGGTTTTCTTTTAGAAGCATTTGAATATGGTACACCCCCTCATGGTGGCATCGCCTACGGTTTAGATCGTTTGGTAATGTTGCTAGCTGGAGAAGAATCCATTCGGGATGTCATAGCTTTTCCGAAAACGCAACAAGCCCGTTGTTTGTTAACAGATGCACCTTCGGGAGTAGATGTCAAGCAGTTGAAAGAATTGCATGTTGCTTCGACTTATAAGCCCAAATCTTAATAGCAAGGGGAGCAAAGAAAGTTAGATTAAGAGTTTCATGGACTAGTTTTTCTCTAACTTTTATTAGATTTATGCTCCCTTTGCCTTTGATAGATTGCTAAACTGAATTTCAAACTTTTCAAAACCTATTAACTCCAACAGAACAAAGGTTTGAAGATAGTAAAAATTATGAACATTCAACTCAAAGCAGAATACGAGCAATTTATTCAAACCCAAATTGATACAGGTAGATATGAAAATGCTGAAGATGTGATTGCTAAAGCATTAAAACTCCTAGAAGAATGGGAGAAAGGTTATCAGGAATGGGAAGAAGAAACCCAGAAAAAAATAGCTGTTGGGCTTGCTTCTATCGAACGTGGAGACGTAATAGATGGTGAAGTGGTAATGGCGCGACTAGAAGAGAAATTACGTAAAGCGCGTGAGACTTAAGTTGTCAGATTTTTCCTAAAGGATAGCCAGTAATCATAGGAATATTTTACTGCTATCCTTTAATTCAAGGTGAATTACGAATTACGAACTTGTACTGTCCTTCGACTATGCTCAGGAACCGCGTAGCCTAAGTATTACGAATTAGAAATTACTGCTTGTACCAAGTTTTGCGCCATTGCTGCATTTGTTTAATCTCTGTATTTTGTGCTTTGATAATTTCTTGGGCTAATTTCTTAATTTCAGGGCGTTTAGATTTAGTTAAAACATCTTGTGCCATTTTGACAGCCCCTTCATGGTGAGGAATCATCGCATTGATAAAGCGCAAATCAAAGTTAGCATCAGCTGCACCTAAATCTTGATTCATCATCATGGCTTTCATTTGGTCAGATGACATCTCCATCATGTGACCCATTTGACTGTCATAAGCCATTGGTTTATTTCCCGCAGTGGGATACCAAGCTTGTCGCCACTGCTTCATCTGACTAATTTCTTGGTTTTGCGATTTGATGATATTGTCTGCTAGTTTTTTGATTTCAGGACGTTTGGATTTTTGCTGGGCAACATTCGCCATTTCCACAGCCCCTTGATGGTGCGGTATCATTGCATCAATAAACCGTAAATCAAAGTTAGCATCGGCTGGGCCTAAATCCATTCCCATGCTGTGATTCATACCGCTACCGTGATTCATCTGCTGCTTGTCGCTAGCATTGGTAGTGGTTGGGTTTGGGGCTTGCACTTGGTTCTGGGAAGCAGCATTGCTACAGCCTGTGATTAATCCGCTAGCTGAGGCGATCGCCGCAAAGGTGAACACCAAAAAACTATTCTTCAAAGATAGCAGTTGCATAATTTCATCCTAACAGTTTCCTAATTCTATATTTACTTCTTAGCTTGGCAGTTAGAAGTGAAATTAGGATGAAATCTCAAAAACCCTTTTAATTCTCAGTCAAAATTGTATAAGCTTCATTGACTAAGTGCATTTTCTCTTCTGCTTGTTTTTGCAGTTGTGGCTTACCAACAAATAAATCTGGATGCCATTTTTTTACTAAAGTTCGATAAGCCTGTTTGACTTCAGTTAAAGAGGCATTTGTTTGCAATCCTAAAATATCATAGGCGCGAGTAATCTTATCTTTTTGTGCTTGATTTTTAGGTGGATTGGGTGCTTTATTGTTTTGAGTTGTATTTTGCTGTTTGGTATTTTGAGAACCAGGCGATGTCTGACGAGAAGTGTTAGGGCTACGCATTTCTGCTTTCATTCGCGCTATTTCCTGATCTAGTTCCCAATTACGAAATTTTACGTCCACTTCTTCTGGACGTGGAGAAGCAGAAGCTTTTGGTGGTGGTGAAAAAACTTGTTGACGAGGAGATTCTACTTTTGTCTGGGTATTCTTAGCAGTATTTTCCTGCTGTTGTTTAACAGATTCAGAAGAAGTTTTAACTCTCTGTTGTCTGGGAGAATATTGATTATTTATATTTTTTAATTTTGGTATTTCTTGATATGGTTGATATTTTAAAGTAAAGTTTGCATTGTCAAATTCTCGTAATAACTGATTAAAAGCATTTTGTAAACGCTGTAAATCTTCACGCTTATTAATGATTTCTAACGGTTCTTTAGGGACTTCAAAGTGAAGTACTTTTTCGGCTTTCTGCTCATACGCAGCCAAAATTGATAACGCTTGACTATTAAAATTAGACAAATAATCTTCAGTTGCAGCTATACAAAGTTTGGCAACTTGCTGATGATAAGATTCATTGGCAGATTTTTCTTCTTGTTGTTGAATATTCTTATTTAACATATAAGAAATACTTCCAACTACAGCAGCACCTACAGGCCCACCTAACAACCAACCAATACCACCACCAACTGCGATAGAACCTGGTTCACTCAAATCATTGTTACTATTTGGTTTGGGAGGTAGTGTTATTTGTGGTTCGCTAGGAAAGGGAATTAATAAATCTTCTGGTCTTTCTGCTTGGAAAAATTCGTAAGCTTGATACAGCCATTTGACAACAGCGAATTGCAACTGTGTTAGGTCTTTCTTGAGAGTGTTTGTTTGCCAAGATTTAAAGTTATTTTCTGCCAGTGCAACTGCTGCATCTGCTTGATATTTTGTCAATAGTTTGGGTAAAGATAGCCAATCAGACAATTCATCCAGACTAGTATCGAAGCCTTGTTTAATTAAATTAGCAGCTTTTTCTTTGATTTCAAGTTTGGCATTTTCTTTATCCACAAATGATTTTACTTCAATGGCGATCGGGTCAATTTTCGCTTTTAATGCTTGTTGAATTTGCAAGGCGATCGCTTCTACTCTCGGCAAACGCACACTACCACGATTTTGTTGTAAAATCCCCACAATATTTTGCAAAGCTGTTTCAAATGCCACTAAACCACTACTATTGGCTTCTGCGACATCGCCTTTTAATCTAGCTCTTAAGGCAGGTAAAGCATCAACACGATATAAATTACTAAAACCTGGAGGTAATTCAGCTCGAAAACTTTCGGCGACAAAAAGCAAGCGATTTTGGACTTGTTTTTGTTCTTCAGGTTCGAGTAAGTTAATAAAATTGGCAACAAAAATAACTGTTTTAATTCCCCGATCTAATAGCCAATCTCGCAAGTTTTCCCGCTCACCTAAAGTCATTAATTTCCGTGCATCTAATAATTGTACAACTAAATCTGCACTTAAAAGTTGTTCTTTGACTAAATTATTTTGTTCTTCTCGATCGTTAGTTCCTGGTAAGTCGAGCAATTCTACACCCGTTTCTAAAAATGAATTGGGACAAAAAACTTCCACAGATGCTACATCTTTTCGCATCTGCCTATTACCATCAAGAATAGCAAATTGCTGTAAAATTTCTGTGCCACTGCGATAGATTTCTGTCCCATCTACTAACATGATGCGAGTCCGCACATCGGAACCATACTTGACAGTAATTGCCGCGCCTGTGGTAGGAATTAAATCAATTGGTAATGTGCGATTTCCCAATATGGCATTTAATAAAGTAGATTTACCATGATTAAAAGGGCCAAATACCGCAATGCGAAAGCTAGGATTAACTAGATGATTGCAGATGGCAATTATATCTTGATGCAATTGCGATTTGCGTTCTAAATTCAGTAATGTAGATGCAGATTTCAGAGAATCTACTAAATCCTGATAACTTTTATATTGTTGTTGCATAATACTTTGATTCCAGGTTTAATTTCGGAATAGTTTTTTAATCGAAATGCAGAGGTGCAGAGAACACACACAGAGAAAGAACAAAGAATTTATATAAAACCAAAACACTTGTAGAGACGGCGATTTATCGCGTCTCAAAAACCAAAAATTTTTGCCGATAGCCCTTAATTGAACCGTATTTTTTCATAAATGATTTAGGATTGTTAGAGCATATTAGGAACCACAGATAAACACTAGACCTCTTGCAAAAGTGCTTTTTGCAAGAGGTGGGTTTGGGGAAAAGGTTAAAGGGGAAGGGGAAAATACAAAACCTTTCCCCCTTTCCCCTCCCCGCCCCTTATCCCCAGAGGGGACCCCACCTTCCCCTTTTCCCGACTTCTGCAATAAGTCTACTGATTAGTTTATCTGTGGTTTTATTTGCAAAGTACGCGAAGAAAAGAAATAGAGGTTTTCACAAATAATTTAAGATTATTATATCTTAGCTATAATAAGCTAATAAATTACTATATGATGCCTCAATTTTTTGCAACTGAGCTATTACATCTTCTTGGAGAGTTTTTAACCTTTTTAACTCAGTTTCACGATTAATCTCGCGGGTTTCTTTTTGCTTAACCAAATTATCTAATTCAGATTTCCGAGAGATAATATCATCGTTAATCCGCTTACTCACTTCTCTTTCATAAGAGTCAAAACACTCTTTCACGGCATTGTATACAACCTGAGATTGTTCATGTGCTACTTGCGGGAGATGTTTAACTAACTCTTTTTTTGCAGTTTTTACTAACTCTTTACGGGCTTGATCTGCTTGCAAAAATCCTACTCCTAAACCTAGCAGTGCAAACCCAATCGGCCCAAGAAAAATACCTGTGACTGCGGTAATTATTCCGCCAATACCAATTACAGTGAAGTAGTTTAACAAGATATTTTTCCAATCAAATCCACTTCCAGCTAGCGCTACACCAGCAAGATTTCCCTCGGAAAGTGATAACAACCCCATTGCCCATTTTGCCCAACCCGGAGATTTATCATCTTCACCAGTGGTAGTAGTATTTACTTTGATGTTTTGTCCGGTGAGTTTTTCGGTAATTTGGTCTGTTACTTGACTGTAAGACGCGCCATATTGTGCAGCACTACGAGAAAGTTCTTTAAAAGCTGTATTGATATCTTTTTCAGCACTTAACGTCCAAGCAGCAGATTTGTCAGTAATATATTGCTCAAAGGCTTTTTGCAATGCAGCGTTAAATGCTTCCCGTTTACCACTACTAAGAAAATCAAACAAATTCAATTCTGGTTGATAGCGTAAAAAATCGTTTTCAAAGGTATTACCTAAGTTTAAAACGTAGCTGCGGAAAGATTCAGAAATTGTTCTTGCTTGAGTGTCTCTAGTATTGATAATTTCTTTTTGAAATTGATCGCGAATACCTGTGAGTTTATTAAACTCTGGTTCTACTGAATCAATTCGTTTTTTTAATTCATTTACATCTTGGTCGAGTAATGGTACTCTTCTGGCAACAGCTTCGAGAATGTGATTAACAGCTTGTCTCGCTAAGGTTCTGACTTGACGCAGTTCCGCGATCGCTCTTTCTCTGGTAAGAAATGTATTTAGGGAACCCATGAACTTCGGAAAGCCTGTCCCTTCTAGATCGGCTTGAGGATTCTTTAACCGTCGTCTGAGTGCTTGAATGGACGAAAGCTCAAACACCCGTTCGTCATAAATATTCTGACCATCTACAGAACAATATTCTGCTAAATTAGCTTTAAATACTTGTCGCAATCTGTCTTCTGATGCTTTTAACTCCTCTATATCATCAGGATCGATCAATGATTCTCGCACCTGGTCCCAAGCATTAACTAAGAAAAAAACTGTCAATCCTCTACCTTTAATATAATTTTCTAAGTAGCGACGTTCACCCAAGGTACAAGGTTGAGAAGCTCTCATGACGAACAAAATTGCATGGCAATTATTCACATAACCCAAAGATAATTCGTTTCGTGCTTCTGTATCATTTAATCCTGGACTATCAATAATTTCAATTCCTTTTTCTAGTAACGTTAAGGGATACTCAACTACTGCATATTCAACATCAGGAAAGGCTTGTTTTTTATCCTGCTCTAGCCTTTTTGCTTCCGATGGATCGATGGTATATTTATATTTAAAATTTTGAAAATCTAACTCTTGCGGACTTTTCCCATCATTAAAATGAATAGTAACTTTCTTTTCTGATCCATAGCGTAAAACTGTTAAAAGTGCTGTACAAGGGTTAACGTCACTCGGTAATAAGTTTTCTCCAATTAAGGCATTGAGAAACGTACTTTTTCCCCGTTTCATATCGCCCAATACTAAAAGGCGAAATACACCTTTGCGGAGGTTTTTACTAGCTACTGTAATATCTTGAATATCTCGTTCTAAACTGAGTTTTCCTGATGAAGAGTCGCCAGCTAACTCGGCTTTATTAATTGTTTCAGCAAGTTTGCTCAAACACACAGAAATCTCCGATCGCACTTGAGCAACACGCTCTAAATCTTTGATGAATGTGTCCGTTGCTACTCGATCGTTCATAGTTAGTTACACCTGAATTAAGAATTGGTTTTTTTGGATTCAAAAAATAACTTGTAAGACATCAACCCCAGCGCTGCAACAATAATAAACCCAGCCAATACTGAGGCTATCTTCACTGCAACTAGCGCCACCACACCCAGAGCAAATAGTTTCCCACCAAGAATTAGTTTTTTCATCCAAGGTTTTTGGGAATTTTCTGGCTGATGTTTAACAGTTTGGTGAAAAGGCGCATCAGTAGTATGAATTTTAGCTTCCATTTCCCGAAGTCGCAATTCAACTTCTCGTTCTCGTAGTATGCGTTCTCGCTGTTCTAGTTCTTTATGGCGATCGTTTTCAGATGTCATCGGTGTCTACCTTGTCTAAAACAATCAAATAATGTCAGCATTTATTTGCCACTAAGTTTGTATATTAACTTACACAAATATTTGATAACAGCAGTAAAATTACTATTGTACTCTTTATTCCCTGCTCCCCTGCTCAAGCAAAGGCTTTGAGAGATGTGGTAATAAATCCGGGTATACAAGACAAGACGCGATGAATCGCCGTCTCTACAAGTGTTTTGGGGCATCATTTACTGTGAATGATGCCTACTTGTTGCTCGTCATGCGGTTTGTGTAGAAGCCGCTTTTGAGTCTGCGGTCGATTTTAACCGGGTAATGGTGGCTTTACGAATGCGATCGCTTTTGCGTACTCCGCCTATCATCTCGTATTCCCGACTGTTTTTGCCATACCTCGACGCCACACCATTAACCAAGCGTTCTGACGTTTCGCAAATGGTCTTTTCAAGAGTTTCTATTTCTCCCTTTGTTGTGTCAATGTCCGTTAGCATCATATTATACTGGTCAATCTTGTTGCGGAGTTGCTCATTTAATTCGGTTAGATACTTTAAACTGATAGAATCACCAAAATCAAGATTGGCATCAATTGATTTAAATCCGATTACTCTCTGTCCGGCTTTGTCTAGCACCTTAGAACTTCTTTTTTTGCGGTACATCAATGAACACTTTTTACTAAACTTATCTTTCTAGAGTGTCTCAATGGGATAATGTAGCGGTTCAGTAAAACTTACAAAAATAAGATACTTTTTTAACCTTAATATATTAAATAGTCAGTAATTATACGATAATAAAGAATAAATGGTTGAGAACAGACTTGTGTTGTGAACGAATGAACTTGTGTTGTGAACCAATAAACTTGTGTTGTGAACCAACAAACTTATGTTGTGAACCAACGAACTTATGTTGTGAACCAACGAACTTATGTTGTGAACCAACGAACTTATGTTGTGAACCAACGAACTTGTGTTGTGGACGAATAAGAAAGACGCGATAAATCGCCGTCTCTACAAAGCGTTCATTTTTATCAAAAAAACCGATGCTAACCTAATTGCACGCGATCGAGAAACGTATCACAAATAGACCATATTGTAGAGACGCGATTCATTGCGTCTAATTTCGATCAAAAAACCCGATGCTAACCTAATTGCACGCTTTCGAGAAACGTGTCACAAATAGACCATATTGTAGAGACGCGATTCATCGCGTCTTAAACCAACGATGTGTTGCAATCATTAATTGAATTGGTATTAGATTTTTTCACGCAATGAAACCGGATTCCTGTATGAGAACCAATATAGCCACAGCCCCTCTTTGCAAGCAAAAAGGGGCTTATGATATTATTGCTCCTTAAAACTGCGATGTGTGGGTAACAGACTCTTTTTCTGTTTTTCTTGCAAATTGCTGGCTTGTTTCAGGACTGGAATACACTGGTTAATCGTCCAGATTAAAACCTCAATTAGTGAGTCTCCTTGGTGAATGCGGTTTTCGGCATTTACGCTAATTAATATTATTTGCAGAATTAGTAAGAAAGCGTAGGCGTAGCCCGTCGTAGACATCGCTCTTTGACTTGCACTTTTACTAGGTTTTTTAGCTGACATCTGAATTAACCTTGTTTTTAGGTTTACAAGG
This sequence comes from Nostoc sp. C117, assembly GCF_043099735.1. Lineage (NCBI taxonomy): Bacteria > Bacillati > Cyanobacteriota > Cyanophyceae > Nostocales > Nostocaceae > Nostoc > Nostoc sp. C117. The sequence goes on along the minus strand of NZ_CP170991.1, from coordinate 4,968,388 downwards.
TCAATTATTTTTTTGGGTATTTCCCCAGACACATCCCCCACGCAACGTCTATAATGCTTGTATCGTCAGCTTTTGCGGCTTGGGGAAGCTTATTTGTTTGGGTAATTTAAAATTATTTGACTGATGTCAAGAAATAATCGTGGAGATGAATCAGTTTTACAGAATGTACTCAGTCTGGTAGAAGCATTACTGCAACTGTCGGAAGAGCAAGACTGTGAGTCAAAACTTCCACTTTGCGTTGTCTGGAATGTTGATAAGCTGCGAATTACCGGATATAAAAGCGAACAGACAAGAGGAAAAATAACCAAAACAACTGAAGTTGGTACAAAAAAAGAATATTTACTTAACCAGATTAAAAAAGCTGACAAAACTTTAAAACCTTCCCCAAAAAAAGCAGAATCTAATGTTGATGAGTTAGACGAGCTTCAAACTGCACTTGACTGGTTGAACGAGTTGCAAGTGCTAGGAGACAAACAAGTTAAGAAAAATCCAGGTTATTGGAAATTTACCCTGGCGCTAAAACATCAGACAGCGACGATAAAAGAGAATTTGGAGGTGGTTAAGCAGAAGTGGAAGGAGTACCACCAAAAAACGAATTGAAAAGAAACATTCCAGGTAAAGACAACAGATAATAGCTTGGATTGGCAAGACATCTGCCGCGCTATGCTGGAAAAGCACAAGTGTCTCACCACAAATGAGTTGCTGTTTGCTGATGATGAGATGAAATTTGAGCTAGAGGCAATTCATGTCCCTTTAGCATTGTTGGAACGTACTAAACCGAAGAAGTGCAGCGAGAATATTTCCGCAGAACAAGGTTCGCGGCTTTACGAACCGAGTGATGAAGATAAAGAGAAGAAGCTTAAACATAAAGATTTTTTAGAGCAAATTATCCGTGATGGTGTTGGTAAAACTCAAGGACACCGCATCGCTTTAATTGGAGAACCCGGTGCGGGAAAAACTACTCAGTTGCAAACTATAGCTTTTTGGATATTAAACAACAATCTGGGTTTACCAATTTGGATTTCTTTGGCAGACTTGCAAGGAAAGAGTGTAGAAAATTATCTGCTGCAAGATTGGCTGAAGAAGGCTTTAAAATTGAGGGATGTACAAGAAGAACACAAAAACGCTTTAGAAAAATTATTCAAGAATAAGAATAATCGTGTGTGGTTGTTGTTGGATGCAGCAGATGAAATGTCTTTACTCCAACCATTAACTGAGATTTCCCAGCAGTTGGAGGAATGGATCGAAGATGCGCGGGTTGTGCTGACTTGTCGGATGAATGTTTGGGAAGCAAACGGTGGCGCTTTAGCAGATTTCGAGACGTATGAGTTACGCAAGTTTGAATATCCCCAAGATGTGCAAGACTTTATTGGGCGTTGGTTTCACAACAAGGACGTAGACAAAGGCAAAAGATTATGGCAGGAATTAGATAAAGCTGAACGTCAGCGCATCCAAGATTTAGTTAAAAATCCTCTGCGGTTAGCGCTGTTGTGTAGCACTTGGCAATTTTCCGATAAAGGTTTACCGGAAACTAAAGCCGAACTTTATCAGCAGTTTGTGGAAGAGTTTTACAAGTGGAAAGAAAACCCTACCACCGAACAGCAGCAAAAGGAATTAAACGCAGCGTTGGGACGTTTGGCAAAACGGGCAATCGACCAAGAAACGTCATGGTTTCGGCTACGACATAAGTTTGTGCGTGAGGAATTAGGTGATGCAAAACAGCAAAATTCTTTATTTTGGTTAGCGTTAAAGTTGGGATGGCTAAATGAAGTTGGACTGGCTGCGGAATTAGCAACGAAAGAGAAAGTTTACGCTTTCTACCATCCCACATTTGAGGAATATTTTGCAGCGTTGGCGATTGATGATTGGCACGAATTTCTAAATCATGTTCCTGACAACCCCGCGTTAGGCGTTTATCGCATTTTTGCCCCGCAGTGGAAAGAGGTGATTTTGCTGTGGTTGGGACGTGAGGATGTGGAGAAGGAGAAGAAGGAAGAGTTTATTCAGGCGTTGGTGGAATTTGATGATGGGTGCGGAGAATGCAGAGCTATTGATAGAGTTAGAAGGGGATTTTACGAGTTTCGCGCTTATTTTATCGCTGCTGCGGGGGTTGATGAGTGGAAAAATTCTGTCAACGCAGATGCTATTGTGACGGAAATCGTTAAATGGGGCTTTGGCGAGTTTAAGGTTGAACAAAACGATTGGGTGGAATTTCTCGAACCAATTGAACAGGGAGCAAGGACAGCACTATCTCAGACAAATCGTACAAAAGCGATCGCTGCCTTGGTGGAGTTAATCGGCAAACTACAACTGGATGATCGTACCAGAAGGCAAGCGGCAGAAAGCTTAGGGCAAATTGGCTCTGGCAACCAAAAAGCGATCGCTGCCTTGGTGGAGTTAATCGGTAAACCACAACTGGATGATCGTACCAGAAGGCAAGCGGCAGAAAGCTTAGGGCAAATTGGCTCTGGCAACCAAAAAGCGATCGCTGCCTTGGTGGAGTTAATCGGTAAACCACAACTGGATGATCGTACCAGAAGGCAAGCAGCAGAAAGCTTAGAGCAAATTGACCCTGGCAACCAAAAAGCGATCCGTGCCTTAATCGAGTTAATTGACAAACCACAATTGGATGATTTTACCCGATGGCAATCGGCAAAAAGCTTAGTGCAAATTGACCCTGGCAACCAAAAAGCGATTGATGCTTTGGTGGTGTTAATTGGCAGATCACAACTGAATTATTTTAGCCAAATAAAAGTGGCAGAAAGCTTAAAGCAAATTGGCTCTGGCAACCAAAAAGCGATTGATGTTTTAGTGGAGTTAATCGGCAAACCACAACTGCATAATTTTAACCGAACCCTAGCGGCATCTAGCTTAAGAAAAATTGGCTCTGGCAACCAAAAAGCGATTGATGCTTTGGTGGAGTTAATCGGCAAACCACAACTGAATAATTCTATCCGATTGCAAGCGGCAGAAAGCTTAGGGCAAATTGACTCTGGCAACCAAAAAGCGATTGATGCTTTGGTGGAGTTAATCGACAATCCACAACTGGATAATTCTACCCAAAGGCAAGCGGCAGAAAGCTTAGGGCAAATTGACCCTGGCAACCAAAAAGCGATTGATACTTTGGTGGAGTCAATTGTAAAACCACAACTGGATGATCATAACCGATGGCTAGCAGCATCTAGCTTAGGGCAAATTGGCTCTGGCAACCAAAAAGCGATTGATACTTTGGTGGAGTCAATTGTAAAACCACAACTGGATGATCATAACCGATGGCTAGCAGCATTTAGCTTAGGGCAAATTGGCTCTGGCAACCAAAAAGCGATTGATGCTTTAGTGGAGTTAATTGGCAAACCACAACTGAATGATTATATTCGGTTACAAACGGCAAAAAGCTTAGGGCAAATTGACTCTGGCAACCAAAAAGCAATTGATGCTTTAGTGGAGTTAATTGGCAAACCACAACTGGATGATGATACCCGATGGCAAGTGGCATCTAGCTTAGAGGAAATTGACCCTGGCAACCAAGAAGTTATCGCTGCTTTGGTGGAGTTAATTGGCAAACTACAACTAGATGATTCTATCCAAAGGCAAGCTTTATCTAGCTTAAAGAAAATTGGCTCTGGCAATCAAAAAGCGATTGATGCTTTGGTAGAGTTAATCGCCAATCCACTACTAGACGAAGATACCTTATGGGAACCAGCATATAGCTTAGAGAAAATTCTGTTAGAGGAACAGATGCCGAGTGTTGTCACCGGGTTAAAGGATTACTTATCACCTGAAACTTACGAAAATAACTTTGAGCGATTTTTTCATTGCTACAAAGTTATCTGGAAGTGCGCCCAAAGTATGCCCTACCCCGCTTTTTATCAAGCTTGGCATCAACAAGAGAAAGTGAAAGATGGAGAGTAGGAAAGAAAAATACTTCCTCCAGCCAAAACATAAGCGAAATGTAGAAGCAGCAATCCCTTGTAAAGACTCGATTCATCGCATCTCGTAAGCGTCTGGTAAATCTATCGCGTCAGATCTTTCCGCAATTTAGGGAATGCGTCGCCCCTAGTAAAACAGATATTGTAAACAGGATGGGAATGCGATCATTTTTGCGATCGCCCCTTGTAGAGACGCGATTCATCGCGTCTTCTTCCTTCCAATCATTTACATAGCGCAAATAATTCCGAGTTTTTTGTGTTGGCAATTACATCAATGCAAAGCAATAATTGCATAAATTTTTGTATCAATCAAAGATGTAATCATGAATCGTGATGATCCTCAACCAGAAAACAACAAACCTAAATACAAAGGTAAATATCGAATTGATTCAACCCGTTTGCCGGCATGGAGTTATGCTAGTAACGCTGGATATTTCATTACTATTTGCACCGAAGGTAAAAAATGTTTTTTTGGTGAGATTGTGCAGGGTGAAATGCACTTATCGCCAATTGGAGAAATTGCTCATAAATTGTGGTATGAGATTCCTAATCATTTTTGTAATTGCCAGATAGATTCGTTTTGCGTCATGCCTAATCATATTCATGGGATTTTGATTATTAATCAAATACGAGAAGGAGACGCGATGAATCTACAAACACAGGAAGAAGACGCGATGAATCTACGAACACAGGAAGAAGACGCGATGAATCTACAAACACAGGAAGAAGACGCGATGAATCTACGAACACAGGAAGAAGACGCGATGAATCTACAAACACAGGAAGAAGACGCGATGAATCTACGAACACAGGAAGAAGACGCGATGAATCGCGTCTCTACAAGGGGGGATATTCAACGGGGTGGGGTTACTGGGTTATTTAATCCGATGTTGTCTAAAAATTCTCTTTCTAAAATTGTTAGGTGGTACAAAGGACGATGTTCATTTGAAATTAATCAAATATATGAAGGTTTTGGATGGCAAGAAAGGTTTCATGACAACATCATTCGTAATGAATTCGCCCGCTATCAAATTAGACAATATATTATCAATAACCCAATAAATTGGGAAAGCGATCGCGAACAACCACCCCATCGCCCCTTGTAGAGACGCGATGAATCGCGTCTTCTTCCTTTCGATTCATCGCGTCTTCTTCTTTACGTGTTTGATTCATCCCATCTCCAATTATTTTTATTTTCCCAGAGTAACAACAACCTCAGAAAAAAGCGATCGCATATTGCACTTGATATAACCTCACAATTTCCTCAAATTGTTTATTTATAGCAGTTATGGATTTGGATAAAATAGGAACTTGTGTACTATAAAATTAATTTTTTGGTCTAAAACAACAGCAAAAGTTTGCCCCCATCTGTCCATTTATAGTTGAACTGAGGTCATCTTCTGATAACCTCCAACCCTTGAAAGAGAAAATGGAGGAATATATGAGAGAACCAGGAATACAACTAGGCTTGTTAATTGACCGCAAACATTGCCATGTCTATATTTATCGTCCTGGTGTTTCAGAGGAACGTCTAGAAAATCCTGTGACTGTCAGCGGTGAACCAGTATTACCTGGGTTTGGGTTAAATATGAGTAAAGTTTGTAAAAGCAAATGAAATGGCGTGTAATTCTTGAACCAAATTCAAAAACAGGTGATTGGGCTATTTGGTGCCCAGAGTTACTAGGTTGTGTCTCAGCAGGAGAAACAGAGCAAGAGGCATTAGAAAATATTTGTGAAGCGATTCACCAACGTTTGTTCTAATTCTCACTCTTTAGACAAATCAACTGTAAATTATGCCACCGCCATAAGCCAAAATTTTTATAGATACTCACACAGGTACAGTGAAAATGGATATTAAAAATGGCTTTGTTGGCGCTGTTGGTAACACACCTCTGATTCGCTTAAACAGCTTTAGTGAAGAAACAGGGTGCGAAATCCTCGGTAAAGCAGAATTTCTCAATCCTGGCGGTTCCGTCAAAGACCGCGCCGCACTTTATATCATCCAAGACGCAGAAGAAAAAGGTTTACTCAAACCCGGTGGTACTGTTGTCGAAGGAACCGCTGGTAATACTGGCATTGGACTGGCGCATATTTGCAACGCCAAAGGCTACAAATGCCTAATTATTATTCCCGATACCCAATCACAAGAAAAGATAGATGCACTGACAGCCCTAGGCGCAGAAGTTCGTCGCGTCCCCGCTGTACCCTACAAAGACCCGAACAACTACGTCAAGCTATCTGGTAGAGTCGCTGCTGAATTGGAAAACGCCATTTGGGCAAATCAGTTTGATAATTTAGCCAACCGCCGCGCCCACTACGAAACCACAGGGGCAGAAATTTGGACTCAGACAGATGGTAAAATAGATGCATGGACAGCTGCAACTGGTACTGGCGGTACTTTTGCTGGTGTGGCCTTGTACCTGAAAGAACAGAATCCGGCAATTAAATGCGTTGTTGCCGACCCCTTGGGTAGTGGACTTTATAGCTATGTCAAAACTGGTGAAATCAAGATGGAAGGGAGTTCTATCACCGAAGGCATCGGTAACGGTCGTGTCACAGCCAATATGGAAGGCGCACCTGCTGATGACGCCATCCAAATCGATGACCAAGAAGCTTTGCGGGTAGTTTACCAATTGCTGAGAAAAGATGGTTTATTAATGGGCGGTTCAACCGGCATTAATGTTGGGGCGGCTGTTGCCATAGCCAAGCAGTTAGGTCCTGGACATACTATTGTCACCATTTTATGTGATAGTGGTTCCCGCTATCAGTCGCGCATATTCAACCGCGAATGGCTAGCTTTAAAAGGACTTTCAATAGATTAGTTATTGGGTATGGGGCATCCCTTCTCGGCGAGACGCTACGCGAACGACTTCTCTACCTCAGCTACTTCGGCTTTGCGGTAGTTGAATCTCTACTCACTTCGACGCCCCTGAGTGCAAGTCGCTCGATTTCCGCGTAGTCGAAACTCAGTACAAGTCCACTCGGCACTCAGGGCAAGTGGGCATGGGGCATGGGAGTTAGCTTCCCACTTTTGACAAATGACAAACGATAAATGACAAATGACCAACATCACTCAACCATCAAACTTCCCCATAATAGACCAACCCTCCAGTAACAAATGTGTGCGGGTTTGTCAAAATCGCACTTGTAAAAAGCAAGGTGCTGTTAAAGTTTTAGCAACTTTGGCGGCTTTGCCAATTCCTGGTGTAACAGTAACGGCTAGCAGTTGTTTGGGACAATGTGGCAATGGACCAATAGTGCTGGTATTGCCCGATATGGTTTGGTATAGCGGCGTTCAACCCAATGAAGTATCTCTACTGGTAGAACAGCATTTGCTAGGTGGCCAAAGAGTCAAACAGATGCTTTATTATCGGTTTCATCCCCTGAAATAACGTCTGCACTCTTGTTGACTGAAGTGAGGCATCTAATGAATATCCAGCAACTGCGTCAATCCTTGAAACAGAAGTGGCTAATTTACTATGAGCAAAATAGTTCTTGGCTGGTCAAAATACGAATTTGGGCTACTTACGATGGTCTGCGCCGTCCTTCGTCTGGTTTTATTTTGGCAACCCTATCTGTTTTAGAACCCCAGTTTGATGAGATACTTTCTTTTATGATGGATTTAAGTAATAATCCTGATAAAATAGTTGCAGCTTTAGGCCTCAATTTTAATCCTGATGAAGAGTTACGTTTAATCAAATCAGAAAATCAAGTTGAAAGCGATTCGTCACAAGATAGACTTTCTCAGCACAGGAAAGCTGTACCGTTGGTTTTAACTGCCACCAAGGTTATACCTGATTCTTCTGTCAAAACGCTACATTCTGATTTTCCACGCCTACAGGAACCTGTAGCATCATTTATAGCTGGCACACAACTAGCTCCTACACACAAACCTGAAACTTTAGTTGCAGTTATTACTAAGTTTACTCCCAATACTTCCGTAAAACCGTTACATTCAGTCAAGCCAGATTCCGGTTTACTAACCCAAGAGAAACCAGTCAGGTCGTCCTTCGATCGCTTTTCTTCAGGCGGAACGCTGACAATTAACTCCAGAGTAAACAATAAAGCCAAAACGATGCCAGAGATGGCATTGACTACTGAAGTTTCTAATAACAGTAAACCAGTGCGTTCGTCGAAGACGTTGGCGCAGCCATCGCTAGCAATTACTACCGAAATTCAGAGCAACGGTAAATCAGTGCGTTCGTCGAAGACGTTGGCGCAGCCATCGCTAGCAATTACCACCGAAATGAAAAACAACGGTAATCAGATCAATATGCCACCACAAGACGTTAAAACCAAAGTAAATTTACCAAGCACTAATGCCCGTAGTCTAGCTTCTTGGATAGATGAATTTTGTCAAGGTACTAAATGCGATCGAGAGGAGAATATTTTTAGGGAACCCCAAGAAATAAAAACAACCGCTTGAAGTTGTTGACTGTGAACAGTGGAATATTTTTTATGAAGAAGGGGAAGGGGGGAAGGGGAAGGGAGAAAGGTTAAAGGGGGAAGGTTAAAGGGGAAAGGGGAAAGGGATGAACAGGTCGCTTGACTTCGGGCGAAAGCGTGCAGCGGGACGAAGTACGGTTTTTACCTTTCCCCCCGCCCCTTATCCCCAGAGGGGACCCCACGTTCCCCTTTACCCTTTAACCTTTTCCCTTTTATTTGTCTGTCCCTTATTTGAAGAATGTTCACAACAGATAAAGCGCCAAAAAGCAATTACTAGTAGAGACGCGAAAATGCACCTCATCCTGCTGCGCCAACGCGTCTTTACTTAATTACGAATTACGAATTACGAATTAATATTATGGGTACTCGTGAGAAACAAAGGGGATTTGTACTACTTCACCCTCAGTTTCTCCAACTTGGACTTTTAAACCTACGCCACCAGCTTTGGTACGAATGTAACCTAGTCCAAAATAACCATCAGCGGTTTCTGTATAACTAGTAAGTTTGCCGATTTTTTCATCTCCCACTGCGATCGCACTTCCAACTTCCGCAGCAGCACTTAAGCTCACACCAAATAAGTGTTGTTTTACACCTTTATATGTGTTTAATCGAGCAATGGTTTCTTGCCCAATATAGCAACCTTTATTAAAAGAAATTGTTTGCCATAAACCAGCTTCCAGCGGATTGTAATCATCTGTCAGTTCTGCATCTGGAGCGGGGCGTCCTTGTAAGATTCGCAACACATCCCAAGCGCGATCGCTCATCTCTACTGCTCCAGCTTCTAACAGTTTGTTCCACACCGTTGCTTTGTCAGTATAAGGAAAAGTCAACGTATATCCAGGAATCGCTAACCCACTTCCTACAGCAATCCGCACTCCTTCAGCGGGAGCGATGGTGTATACTTGGTGACTACCATAAGGTTGACCGATAAGTTCGCCAATACCCAACTTTTCGATTACAGCGTCACTTCCTGGCCCAATCAGGCTGAGAGTGTTGGTGTATTGTGTGATATCAGATAATTCCACTTTATCGGCAAAGAAAATATATTTATCCAGCCATTCGATGAGAAACTTGCAGCGGTTTGGCGAAACTAGGAGGATGACGGCATCTTCTCTAACGTAGGCGGTTACTAAGTCAATTGTCCTAGCTGTGGAAGTGACAAAAACTGTATCACAACCTTGTCCTGGCTTGAGTATGAGGAAATCGTTAGTACTTTGGTTGTGTAAAAAACGGAGGCGATCGTCGCCAGCCACTTTGATGCGTCCCCAGCTGGAGCGATCGCATATTGCAACCCCTTCTTTTGCGGCTTGGATCGCTGCTGCGTCTTTATCGTCAAGTGTAGATGTTGGCATGATGAAGAGTTGCCCTGTTTGAATGTTGTCGCACTGGAAATCTTAACAAATAAGGACTGGCGGCTTCAATCTACCTCCGGTTTTCTTCTGGATTATGCTTAAAGCGATCGCTTACATTACAGAAAGTATCTGTAAATTAAATTTATTGACCCAATCATGAGACATCCTTAAGGAGAGTATGAACAACGAGAACCAATAAAATGATTTATCTATTAGAGCTATTAAGCAAATTCTCTTAAAATTTTAAAAAAGCAAGGAATATGATATTTAGTATGATTATTTTGTTCTGAATAAAATCTTCATATTTCTAACAACAGTTGATCTTTAAATGTCTCAACTGAAGAAGTCCAGTCACTTGGGGGTTGAATTTGGTTCCAGTAATACTTAGCTTTTTTGAATGTCAATAAAGCTAAAATTAACTCATTCTCCTGCATATCATTTTGAGCATTTTGAAATTGTTCTTTCCATGAATCTCTCAATTTATCTATTGCACTACAATCTAATCCAGAGCAATGACTAATACGATTAGATACTTTTGATAAATTACTTTTTAAATCAGAATCAGTAATGATACCATCTGCCATCGTCAGATAAATCTCTCTAAGTACTAGAAAATTACTACTATAAAGTGTAGAAAAAGTATCAAATATTGGTTGTATTTCAGGTATGAAAAAATATGCTTCTTTATGTATTAAACCCGTAACCCATATACGATGCTGTTTGGCATTTTCTTCGTTTATATTGAGTTTTGTATAAAGATCGCAGAAAATTTCTTCTGTATCTGAAAAGCTATAACTATATTCTTTTGTTATATTTTGTGTTTGTAAATCAACATCTACAATTGCAAAAAGTTTTTCTAAACTTAAATATGAATTATTCTTATTTTCATCATGCAACTTTGAAAGAGTAAAATATGTATCTAATACATCTTTACGATCTCCGCAGTTAAAAAACTCTGGTCTATATTGACTCCATAATTTTGGAACACACGCCTTGTAAAAGTTGGCATCTGGCATCTGTTCCATCTTACGATATGATTGAGGTGATGGTCTGCCTTCAGTGTCCCAAATACCACCTTCGCCTTCGCACAACACAACAATCTTATTTTTAATTCTACGAGAGCCAATGATTATTTCACAATGTTGTTTTAGTTGTTCCGGCTTAAGACTCATATTTAATTTTTAGCTTCTGGCTTTAAAAGTTTTGGTTCTAGTTCCTTAACGTGAGCAGGTGTAAGAGCTTGACATAATTCGTATGAATGAGTTGCAAGAATATATTGATTACTTGGTGACCATTGGTTGATATCTGCAATTATTTGATATTGCCAATCTGGATGAAATGCTATTTCAATTTCATCCATCAGTACAATTGCATTTTCTATATTATGGTACTTTATCCACATATAAATACTCAATCTTTTTAACTCGCCATGACTTAAGTCTTCGGGATATAGTTCTAAGCCATCTTTGTCTAATTTAAAACTGACACCTGATAAATCTGCATCTACATTTATTTTTTTATTAGACAATATTATATTTAAATCATTTATTAGGGTTTTATAGCTATTACCATACTCCCCTTTTTTTATAGCTTCGGCAAAGTCTTTGTCTCTAGCAGACTTAAAGGCTTCAATAAGGATATCTACAGCCAGAAAATCATAGGTAAAAAAACCTGATAGTTTTGATTTCGCTAATTTAAGATTTGAATAGTAGTCAATTTCGTTATCCTGCTTTTTAAATAAGAGTTTTCTAGACTCTTTAGAATTAAAAAGAAAAACTTGTGTAGAAGGAGCCGCAAGAAATATTTTTTGTGATAACTCCTTCATGAAGATTTCTACTTTGTTCATATTTATATCTATATTATTTATCCGGCAAAGTAAAACTTCCTCTTCATCTTTATTCCCATTAGCTGAATAATTACAAATATATAGTAGCTTTTCTGATTGTAAATATTTTAAAACTCTTTGCAATATACGCTCAAGCTGCTCACGTTGTTCATAATATTTTTCCAGATTTAATTTAGATATATCGAGTCTTGTTTGAATTTCATCTCGAAAGTCTTCTATAGTAGATGTATCTGCCTGTAATAATCTTAGTTTAGGAGTTCTAAATTTAAATCTTTGAAGTTCTAACACTAACTCTCTAAATATATAATTTCTATCCTGATTACTCTCAATTTTTTTCACACTATCTAATCTATTAAGAGGTTTCTCTAAATCTTGTATTTCTTTTTCAGTAATTGAGATTTTATTGATAATATTCTCTAATCTATTGGAAGCAGAGAATTGTAGATAATTATCATTTTCAACCTCAGTCTTATCATTGGATATTAATAATTTCCTCAGATAGGAGTCATTGTAAGATAAAAATTCAAGCTGTATAATTTTATCCTCATTCCAGATATCAATTATGGCTAATACTCTCTTGTAATAATTGTTCTTAATCGTAAATCCATCAAGTATATTTTTCACAAAATATTTTTTATCAGAATCAATAGAACAATGCAGTAAAATAAAAATTAATTGCAGAAGTGTACTTTTACCACCACCATTTTGACTACCAAGGGGAAAAATACTAGGGATAAATTCTGGTTCAAAAGTTATATCAACATTCTTTAAAATGCGAAAATCAGGAACTTGAACTCGTAGTAATTTCATAAAAAGCTCCTATTGCCAACTTGATACTAACTATCTTGGATTCTCAAGTAGGGTGGCCAGTGTCCACCCTATTCTTTGAGACTTCCAGATTGAGTTTAACTAAGATAGTCAGACTTAATGCAAAAAATGCCTTATACCATTTCTTTGTGAGGCTGCGCCAAACCCTTTTAACTTCTTTCTTTGTGTCCTTTGCGTCCTTTGTGGTTCGTTTTTCTTTCTTGTACTTAAATATGGTTTAGCGCATCTTCATACAGAATTGGTATTACACCTTAAACTTCTCGGTAATTCGCTTCATTGCCTCTTCGACATTTTCCCGACTATTAAATGCTGAAATGCGGAAGTAACCTTCACCCGCAGCACCAAAGCCAGAACCAGGTGTGCCGACAACGTTGACAGTTTGCAGCAATTTATCAAAAAATTCCCAACTGGATAAACCATTAGGAGTTTTCACCCAAACGTAAGGTGCATTCACGCCACCATAAACTGATAATCCGGCGGCTGTGAGTTTTTCGCGGATAATTTTGGCGTTTTCTAAATAGAAACTAACCAATTCCTTAATTTGCGCTTGTCCTTCTTCAGAATAAACCGCCTCGGCTCCCCGTTGGACGATGTAAGAAACGCCATTAAATTTGGTAGACTGGCGACGATTCCACAGTTTCCACAGTTCGACATCGGAACCGTCTGCGGCTTTTCCTTTGAGTGTCTTCGGTACCACAGTTAACGCGCAACGGGTTCCTGTAAAACCTGCGTTCTTGGAAAAAGACCGAAATTCGATCGCAACTTCTCTTGCACCTTCAATTTCATAAATTGAGTGAGGAATCGATGGATCGGTAATATAAGCTTCGTAGGCTGCATCAAAGAAAATAATCGAGTTATTAGCTTTGGCATAGTCCACCCATGCTTTGAGATATTCTTTGGTAGCAGTTGCGCCAGTGGGGTTATTGGGAAAGCAGAGATAAATTAAATCGACTTTCTTTGAGGGAATCTCGGCGGTGAAGTTGTTATCAGCCGTAATTGGCAGATAAACTAAACCCTCAAACTCGCCTTTATCGTTGGCATCTCCCGTATTTCCCACCATAACGTTAGTGTCTACATACACAGGATAAACTGGGTCAGTAACGGCAATTATATTGTCATGACCAAAGATTTCTAGAATATTGCCTGTGTCGCACTTGGAACCATCGGAGATAAAGATTTCCGAAGCATCTATATCGGCTCCTCGTGCTTGGAAATCATGAGTAGCAATTTTCTCCCGTAACCAAGCGTAGCCTTGCTCTGGGCCATAGCCTTTGAAGGTATTGCGATCGCCCATTTCTTCCACAGCTTTAATCATCGCTGTGCGGCAAGCCTCTGGCAGAGGTTCAGTAACATCACCAATACCCAACCGGATAACTTTAGCATCAGGATTGGCTTCTGCAAAGGCATTCACCCGCCGAGCAATTTCTGGAAACAAATAACCCGCTTTCAGTTTCAGGTAGTTGTCGTTAATAGTTGCCATTATGTAGATTATGAAAAACGCCCTCAAATAGCTTACTGCTAATTTATGAGGGCGGGGAGTGGGGATGAGGAGACAAGGGAGACAAGGGAGATGAGGGGATGAGGGGGACAAGGGAGATGAGGGAGATGAGGGAGATGAGGGGATGAGGGAGACAAGGGGGACAAGGGAGACAAGGAGATAAATAAAACTCCTAACTCAGCACGGGCTAAACGCCCCGCTATCGCTAACAGCACTCCTAACGCCCCATGCCCAATTGCCAATTAGATATTTACTGGCTGTTTATTAGTTTCTGATGCGTAATAAATGTTGCGATCGCCAATTCCCAACTGCGTGATTGATTCTTGTCCTGTAATCAATCTTGCTCCGCGATTACGGGTGAAATAGTTCCATGCCCACTGAATCATTACTACTAATTTGTTGTTAAATTCAATTAAGAAATAGATGTGAATCAACAGCCAAAACAGCCATGCAAAGAAACCTTTCAGCTTGATAAAGCCTAAATCGACTACAGCAGAACTGTGCCCAATCATTGCTAAACTACCACGATCTGTATAAGCAAAGGGTGGCAAGCTGTTACCCACTAGCCGCTGTTGGACTAATGTCGCTACATATTCACCTTGTTGCTTGGCTACAGGTGCAACACCAGGTAGGGGTTTACCATTTTGATGAGAAAAATTTGCTAAGTCGCCAATTACAAAAATATTGGGATGTCCCTTAATACTCAAGTCTGGTTCAACGATAATTCGTCCAGCGCGATCGCATTCAGCATCTGTGCGTTCTGCTAGCACTTTTCCCATTGCCGAAGCTTTCACACCTGCTGCCCATAATACCGTTTTTGAGGCAATTTCTTTAACTTCTTCGCCTTGTTTGAGGGTAACAATATCATTTTCAATATTTGTTACCAATGTTTTTGTCTGCACAACCACCCCCAACCGCGTCAAGGATACTTCTGCTTCTTGTGATAACTCTGGTGCAAAGGGTGGCAAAATCCGATCTAAACCTTCTAAGAGCAAAATCTTGGCTTCCGATGTGTCGATGTTGCGGAAATCATCTTTGAGAGTTTGATTTGCTAATTCGGCGATCGCACCAGCTAACTCTACACCTGTAGGGCCACCACCCACAATTACAAAAGTTAACCAAGCACGGCGTTTTTCTGGATCGGTTTCTTTTTCTGCGGCTTCAAAGGCTGAAAAAATCCGGCTACGCATTTCTATGGCATCTTCTACAGTTTTCAAGCCTGGGGCGAATTCTTCCCAGTTATCTTTGCCAAAGTAGGAATGCTTCGCACCTGTGGCAACAATTAACGTATCGTAAGCTATTGCTTCATCGCCCACAATCACTTTTTGCGCCTCTGGATCGATATTATTCACCTCTCCCAGCAGCACTTTCGTATTCTTGCTCTTGCTGAGTACAGAACGCAACGGTGAAGAAATATCAGCGGGAGACAGGGCACCTGTGGCGACTTGATATAACAGAGGTTGAAATAGATGAAAGTTACGTTTATCAATCAGAGTAACGTTTACTGCCGCTTTGGCGAGTGTTTTTGCCGCATAAAGTCCACCAAAACCACCGCCAACAATAATTACTTGATGGGGTGGACTATTGTCAAGTGAATTTACCATAAGAAATATTATCCGGGATGCCGACTATTGTAACTATTCTTAACAAATTTGTATCAAACTTGTCATCATATATTTTGTATTGTTTTTTACATTTGATTAAAGATTAAAGTAATTAAAACTACAAGAAAAATAAAACTTTTGAAGAGGGTGTGTAGAGAAGTAAGAGCTTGGAATATTTCAATGCCTATTTACTTATGTAAATTTATCAAAGCAAGATGTAGTATTTACGTAACTTCACTCAGAACTAGTTGATTCGGATGTTTGTGTCAAACGTGGTAAATGAGTTCGCCGCCAACGGCTAAAGCCATAAATCAAAGCAGCAAAAATTAACAAATAGGGACTGTAAACAATTAACCAAATACCCAGCTTGAGTAAGCTAATGGAAAATGCACTCAAAGAATGGGTAGAGTTATTCCAGGTTTCCTGTACTTGCAAACCCAAGGCAGGTTGTGGACTGGTGCTAGAAACTGCTGCTTCTATGTTCAGCGTAATAGTCGAATATGCAACTTGATTTTGTAAGCTTTTGAGTTGGGCATTAATTTGTTCTATTGTTTCTCGGACATTACTCAATTGTTGGGCAACACTAAGCACATCTGTAATAGAACCCGCCCGATCCATAATTTTTTGCAAATTGGCTTCAGTTTTCTGGGAGTTAGTTAATCTAGCTTGGAAATCCACGAGGCGATCGCCCACATCTTCGGCAGTGATACTGCGACTATTAACAGTGCCTAATTTAGCCAGTTCTTCCAGGGTAGGTTCTAGCCGATTCTCTGGTATCCGCAATTGGATTGTTGCTGTGTGACGCGAATTGTCGTTTTTGGGTTGTTGTTCTTTCAACCCAATTAAATCCCCTTGCTGTTGATTGATAATTTGCGAAACAGCATCAACAGTCCGATCTACAGAGTTGACAGTCAAAGAAATTGCTGCCTTTTTGATGAGTTGGGGACGAGAACGAGCTATTGCTGTAGGTTCCGCCTTTTGGGAAATCCTGCTTTCACGAGCAGGTGCAGAGGAGGAATTTCCTGCACTATCGGCTGCAATGGGAGGTAAAGCCTTATTTGTTGAGCGATCGGCCGAGGCGCAACTAGTGAAAATCACCCCTCCTAATAATGCACTTATAAATAAAGCAGATGTGCGCGGTAATTTAGTCGAAGCGTACATAATCTATCCCCCAGATGGATGAAGTTAACCCCAGTATTGCTGAAGTAAAACTCAAAGCCTGGATTGTTGCGATTTATGTAACAGGGTTAGTCTCTTGCAAAAGTGCTTTTTGCAAGAGGTGGGAAAAGGTTAAAGGGGAAGGGGAAAATACAAAACCTTTCCCCCTTTCCCCCGCCCCTTATCCCCTTCTTGCGACCCCACCTTCCCCTTTTCCCGACTTCTGCAAGAAGTCTATTGTCATTGGCCATAGTTATTCCCCTTGTTCCCCTGAGTTCAAAGAAATAAATTCAATGATTGACAGTTCATCTCTGGTTACTCAATTTGAGGTACAATCGTAAGTCTGCCAATTAATGACGATGCTTGCTGACAGGAGATGCTTCTATGGCCCGGATGTATTATGACGAAGATGCCAATTTAGACCTTTTGGCTGGAAAAACTATTGCTATCATTGGCTATGGTTCCCAAGGTCATGCCCACGCTCTCAATCTCAAAGATAGTGGTTTGAATGTGATTGTGGGACTATATCCGGGTAGTAAGTCAGTTGCAAAAGCCCAAGCAGCTGGGTTAACTGTGAAGAATGTCGCAGATGCTGCTAATGCTGCTGACTTCATCATGATTTTGTTACCTGATGAAGTCCAAAAAACGATTTACAAAAACGAGATTGAACCCAATTTAGAAGAAGGAAATGTCTTAGCTTTTGCTCACGGTTTCAATATTCACTTTGGGCAAGTTGTACCACCGGCTAATGTAGATGTGGTGATGGTTGCACCAAAAGGTCCGGGGCATTTGGTACGCCGGACTTATGAAAGTGGTGAAGGTGTACCAGCGCTGTTTGCAGTTTATCAAGATGCCAGTGGTCAGGCACGCGATCGCGCCATGTCTTATGCTAAAGGTATCGGTGGTACTCGCGCTGGTGTTCTCGAAACTACTTTCCGTGAAGAAACCGAAACAGATTTATTTGGCGAACAGGCGGTATTGTGCGGTGGTTTGAGTGCTTTAATCAAAGCCGGATTTGAAACTTTGGTAGAAGCTGGTTATCAACCAGAATTGGCTTATTTTGAATGTCTGCATGAAGTCAAGCTAATTGTTGACTTGGTTGTAGAAGGCGGTTTAGCTAAAATGCGCGACAGCATTTCTAACACCGCTGAATATGGAGATTATACCCGTGGGCCGCGGATTGTTACCGAACAAACTAAAGCGGAAATGCAGAAGATTCTCAGCGAAATTCAATCTGGACAATTTGCACGAGAATTCGTTCTGGAAAATCAAGCTGGTAAACCAGGATTTACCGCCTTGCGTCGCAAAGAAGCTGAACACAAAATTGAAGAAGTCGGTAAAGATTTACGCGCTATGTTTAGCTGGTTGAAAAAAGTTTAAGCAAAAGGGTGAGTTGAACTGCTATTGGAGCAACACTAGCCTAAAAGCGAATTGACTTCTGGTAACTCCACAATTAACATTGAATGTTGGGTTTTGCAATCGGACACTCAATCTACAATTATCCTTACAGCTATTTATTTGAAAATAGCTGTAAGGATAGTTTTAGGTGTATAGCCGTTTATCCTATGGGCTTGCGATCGCCGCAGTCTTGCTGAGGGCAATATTCGTCTCTCTTAAACGGCTCTCAGAAATACTGCCTCTCTTGTTAAAGAATACTACAAGCTTCTTTGGAGTATATAACCATGAAGTCGTCTATTGACACACCCATCGGCTAAAATCAGCAAACATCATTTGCTTTGAGTTTTGAGATAATCTGCAATGTACTCTCCATAAGTATCACGCAACATTTGTTCGCGGAATTTGAATCCTAATGTTTTCCCTCGACAAGATAGAGATCCGCACAAGCACCGGGAAACAGAAATTGATTCATATTCAGTGGTTTCGTAGTCCCAACTAAGTTCCTCACCTACTTCGATATCGCCCAAAGCAACGAAGTCATATCCCCCAAACTGATTGTTCCTTATCCCTGTATTTGGCTCGCAAGAATGGTTAATGACAATAGCAGGTTCATCTAGGTTGATATGCAAATTAAAATCCATCTGAACGGAATGACTTGTTCGTTCGGGAACTGCTTCAATGGCAATACCCACTACGACAGTTTCCCCTTGGGCAAATTTTTTGCTAGCAAAAACTCCTCGTCCTTTTGCTGTTTCCTGAATTGTCACATGAGAATTGAGCTTTACAGCTGAAATTGACTCTATTGTAGTCATAGATAAAGACCCACTATGTTTGTTTAAATTTCTTGCGGCTTCCAAATTTCAAACTTGGCTTAGTTAAATTTCACTTTCGAGGTAACAGTCCGTTAACCGCTTTGTACCTCAACTTTTGCTTCCGGCTCAATCTTTTGAGAGCTTTGACTTAGAAGCAGAGCAACTAAGACAAGAATCGCGCCAATTAGACCGCGTATTCCCAGATGTTCGCCAAGTAGCCAAAACGAGAAAATTGTGGCGAACAATGGCTCAAGTGTAAAAAGTAAAGCAGCTTCGTCAGATGAAACCCATTGCTGTGCCATTGTTTGAAGCCAGATAACAGCAGCAGTCGCCAACAGCCCTAAGTAGAAAATCGCTCCCCAGTGCTGGCGAATTACCTCAAACTGGTTAAAGATTTGTGTGTTACTCCAGAGTACCCCTATCGTTGCAATGAACAAAAGTTGAACACTAGTGAGCGTTAAAGTGGGGTGACGAGAGGCGACTCGCTCTAGGAAAAGTATGTAAGCTGCATAGACAAAAGCATCAACGAACATCAATAAATCGCCAATAGCTAGTTCTCCCCCTTCCCAAAACATCACACCAATACCAATCACAGCTACTCCAGCAGCTAGGAAAGTTTTCAAAGGTACGCGCTGACCACTCAGCCATCCCAGCAGGGGGACGATGAGGGCGTTCAAACTGCCAATGAATGCCGCCCGATTTGCTGGTATAGTCTTGAGTGCAATTGTTTCTATAGCTAAGAAAAAGAAAAGCAAAAGCCCTAGTAATATACCATCACGAACTAAAAGTGCATTAATATTACGTAAATTTAGGGTAAAAACCCCTGCTGCTATGACAAAACGACTGGCAATCAATGTACTTGGCGAAAGGTCAGTAACGATGTCTTTAGTTAATGGAAAAGTTGTAGCGCTAATTACATTGACAAGGATAAGCAGCATTATTCCTTTTAAATGTAAAGTATTTTTATTTTCCATTAAACTAATTGATTGAATAATGTTTCTTTACATCCATAGAGAATGCGATCGCATAAAGAATATTGGCTTTGTTGCGTACAGTTAGTGCCTCCAGAATTTATGATTTTTAGTTCGGGAAGTTCTACTAATCCGATTTTCATAATTTTATGTATTTTTCTACATGACAATTTAAAAGTAAAGGAAGTTCGCATTAATTCAATCCAAATTGTATCATTCGCTGTGTTAAGTTTAGGATTTGCGATCGCTAAAAATCCTGGACAAATAAAAATTATATCATTACAGCAGTTTTCATATATTTGAACTACATCTTTTTCTGTGCGGCGAAGAAACGCTCGCAGTATACAGAACAGTAATATGTAAAGTACAAAAGCAACAACTATAGATGCACCAAATGTATAGAAAAAAGAGCTAATTTGTGCGCCAGTTGGTAAAGTCTGAGGTGGTGGTACTACGGTGGTTTTTGATGCAGATTCTGCCGCTTGGGCGATGAGACTATAATTCATGGATGCCTATTTTAAGTATTGCTATTTCAAATAATTTATTGAACAAAAATTGCCAAATTAGCCTTCAGTACTTTCAGTATCAATAGGATTTATAATTCCTTCTCGCAGCAGGGGAGCTGTAAAAATCTTCCGCAGAATGCGTTAAATCTGAAGATGTTTTCCTGGTTTAACTTGTGTCAATGTCCGCAGCAACAAGTTAGACTATCCAAGACTTTCTACTCCATCTACTTGTGTGCCTTCAAGTACATCTGGCTCATCTGCTTTTAACTGCTGTTCTACCTCCTCAATCACTTTGTACACACAAAACTTAATTTACTGCCTAATTTGCCCAAATCATAATTTTTTAGTTGTGTTATGTTTTCTGTGTCATCGCTAATAGACAATTTAATAGTTAAAAATAAATCGGCAAGAATAAACAAACTTATCTTATAAAAGATAAATACACCTGAAACCGTTACAAATTATCAAGTACAAATAACGAATGATCATTCCCACCAGTTAGCTTTATTTGCGTCGCTCTACTTCTATTTTATAACGCTCACAAGAAACATAATTTACGGCTTATTCGTAGGAGGATTGACCTTCTAGAGCATCGATTCAGTAATCAAAAACCTAACCTAACCCCCCAGCCTCCTTCCCTACTAGTACAGCACGGTGTAAATAAACAACGCATTCCAAATCAACGAAACGCTTACGTTGTCCTCATTTTTAATTTTTTTATTTTTAATTTTTTTTAATTAACGGCACTACTAAGGTGCAGCAAAACTCCCCTCTGGGCTTGCCTAACGGCAATCTGACGCCAAGGTCGAGAGATTGGGGGAGAAGTTCTTCTAGGATTACTGAATTGGTATTCTAGGTTATAAGCATTGCCCATAACCCACCATACACATATAGCGCTTCTCGTTTGGATGCAATACCTGACGATACATACTAGTAGCACCGCAATGCTGTAACCCTACGAGCGCCTGTATTTCACCCAAGCAAGAACTGCTATAGTTGAGTAATATCATATCCAAATATAAAAATAGGCAAAACATTCAGTGAGCCTATTGCCTTCCTACGCAAATAAGTTTTCCAAAATCAGATTCCTATGGTATGTGACTTCGGCATATTCTGTTAATCTTTGATATCTTGAACAATCCGAAAACCAGCGTGTTGATAAAAATTGGGACGGAACCAGTTGCGATAATATTTTAAGGCTTCTGTACCATTAGTTATCCAACATCCGCCTAACATCATCTGATGTTTATCATCAAAAAAGATGGCAGAATTATCTTCATAAAGAAAATGAGGTTGATATCCTGTAAGAGGGTTTAAATTCTCACTTAACCATTCCCAAACATTACCGCGCAAATCGTACAATCCAGAATAACTTTTGGCTGTTTCTAACATGCCGACGGGGCTAGGTGAGCCAAATTTGAAATTGACATTATAATTTTCTACATCATCTAATGAACTATTACCATAAGTAGCTAAATGGTACTCGGCTTCACTCATTAAACGATTATCTTTACCTTGCCAACGACAATAAGCCATTGCTTCGTAATGATTAACTTCCACAGGCCAATCGAGGGGTAAGTCAATTTCATCAAACATGGCTCGATATTTATAGCTACCATTCTCATGTAGCCAAAATTTGGGCTGTTGAATATTGTATCGAGTTTTCCAATTCCAAGATTCTTCATCCCAATAGTTTTGATTTTCGTAACCACCAGCCTTGACAAAATAGATAAAATCGGCATTGGTAATCAGATATTTACTGGCGAAAAAAGATCCAACTTCCACAGTGCGATCGCCATAATCAATATCCCATCCATAAGTCGAGTCATCAAAGGCTTTTCCGAGTTTTACTACCCCACCAGCAACTTCGATCATTTCGTTCTCAGGAGTGTAACCATTAAAAGGGGCATATTGCCAATTTTGGGGACGTTTCACTCTCTCTATTGGCAGTTGGCGAATTAACATCGACGTGGTTTCAATGTGAATACGCTGGTGTTCTATCCCCATCATTAAAGCCCAAAGGGGATGAGTGGAATGAATTGGCAGAGTAATTGGGGTAGTTTGAATCAGTTCGGAAATTACTGAATATGCTTGTTCTCGATACTCCCAAGTCTGTGCAACTTGCGGCCATTCCAAATGAGCGATCGCTTCATTCAATTCCTCAGGTTTTTCTGGATCTACTCCAATTTCAAACAAAATTTCATAGTCGGGATTGATGCGGTTTTTTAATAATCCCACCCGGATTAATTTATTGATGTAAAAAACAGCTGAATGTCCTAGATAAAAAATTAGAGGATTTCTCAAAGGATCGGGATTTAGATAAAATGTCTCTTCCCTAACCAGACTTTTCAATAAAATATCTTCCAGTTCCCAAGCATTCTCAAAGTAATCGAGGATAACTTGGTTATTGCAACTATCAAGTTTTGGAGGTTGAGCAGATTGTAGATTATTCATGGTGTGACTAAATTGCTGTTATGGGACGACGAAACTAATTAATTATAGGGTGTGTTAAACCTAACACCAGAGACGGAGAGTGTTAGGTTTCTTTACCTTACCTTACCTTACCTTAATTTCATCTACGAAATATTCTGCTTTTGCAAAATCACTAGTTCATGGTTACAGCTTTTTAACACACTAATTCTTGTTTTTAAAACTTCTTGCCATATCTTCATTGCACAATAATTTTTGATAGGGTTATAATAAGCCATCATCTTCTACTCTGAGAACAACAGCAAAAATACCACCTGGCTTGAGAATCCGAATCAGTTCTTGAAAGCTTTCTAAAGGAACTTGGTTGCGAGTAAAAACTCCAGTTGATACTAAAGCATTAAACGTATTATCAGCAAAAGAAAGAGTGTTACCCAACTCTTCAAGATGCAAAGCATTGTATATATCTAGGTCTTTTAATATGTCTAAAGACTGTTGGCTAATATCGAGACCTTGGAGGTTTTTTGAACCGTAATAACTGAGTTCTCGACCTAATAACCCTGTACCACATCCAAAATCTAAAATCAGATCGTCTTTTTTTAAATACGATATTAAAGTGTAAGCAACATGCTTGAGTAAAATCGTCCAACCGTTATCATAATGTTCCTGATCGTAAAATGATACCCAATTATCGTATTTTCCTCTTATACCAATTTAATGTGAAGTTGCAGATATCTCGATCGCCCTAAATCCCCCTTCAAAAGGGGGACTTTGATAGATATTTTTTTGGTTCCCCCCTTAATAAGCTACGGTGTATACACAAGTCTGAAATAGCTGATTAATCAGGGTTTTACCCCACCCTAACCCTCCCCGTATGTATTGGGGAGGGAACTAGATTTTCCGGTTTCCCCCCAATATATCGGGGGGATTAAGGGGGGTAATTCGACTTGTGTATATACCGTAGCCTTAATAAGGGGGGTTAGGGGGGATCGAATTCTATGCAGCTTCATAAAGAATTGGTATTACTTGTTCGATGTATTAAGTCCGATCGCTTATCTGAAAATTCAACGCATGAATGGAGTACGCCGCACTTTAAGAGATGCTGATCCTAAAATAACAACGGTGATGCAGGTAGCCCACCAATGGGGATTTTGCAGCACTGGACATTTTTGCAGAGATTACAAAGAAATGTTCGGTGAGTTGCCATCAGAAACATTAAAGATCTCCAGAAATGAATATAGAGACATAGCAATGCTACGTCTCTACATTCATTTTCGGAGATGTCTATTAAGAGTTAGTCTGAATAAGCGTTTGTAGTGAGGGATTTATTGCTTCTTCAGGATTATTAGAACTAAGTTTTATTAATTTGATTTCGATTAATGTCTGTTATGAATGTCGTGCAACTAATTTAGAGAAGCATACGGCGATGCCTTCACAATAGGCATCGCGGATTTTAGATTTAATCTAATCTAAAATCCCAAATCGATTTAACGATTTACCGCCGCAGCTTCTCGTGCTGCTGCTGCTTGATCTGGGTGGATACCCAACCGGGTGAGATTAATCCGACCTTTGTTATCAATTTCGCGCACTTTGATAATCACTTCATCGCCCACCGCTACTTCATCCTCAACTTTGCCAACGCGGTAGTCAGCTAGTTGAGAAATGTGGATCATGCCTTCTTTTCCAGGCAGGAATTCCACAAATGCACCTATTGGTATAATCCGAGTTACCCGTCCTGCATAGACATCACCTTCGTGCAGTTTTCGGGTCATGCCTTGAATGATATTACGTGCTTTCTTGGCCTTGCTCTCATCCACAGCCGAAATTGTCACGGTGCCGTCATCTTCAATGTCAATTTTTGCACCAGTTTCCTCTGTGATGCCCTTAATAGTCTTGCCTCCAGGACCAATGACCAGACCAATCATATCTGAATCAATCTTGATCGTTAACAAACGTGGAGCATAGGGCGAAGTTTCGGTACGTGGCACATCGATGCAAGCGAGCATTTTCTCTAAAATGTGCAACCGGGCTGATTTGGCTTGGTGGACGGCTTGCGAAATAACTTCCAAAGACAAACCAGGGATTTTCATATCCATTTGCAAGGCGGTAATCCCGGTATCCGTCCCAGCAACTTTGAAGTCCATATCGCCTAAAAAGTCTTCAATCCCCTGAATGTCAGTGAGGACTCGCACTTCGTCTCCTTCCTTAATCAGACCCATTGCTGCGCCACTGACGGGTTTGAGAATTGGTACACCTGCATCCATAAGGGCGAGGGTGGAACCGCAGACTGAACCCATTGAGGTGGAACCATTGGAAGAAAGTACTTCGGAGACAACGCGAATTACATAAGGGAATTGTTCTTTTGTTGGTAGCACAGGCAACAGCGATCGCTCTGCCAATGCCCCATGACCAATTTCACGCCTTCCTGGAGTACGCAGTGGCTTAGTTTCCCCGACTGAGAAGGGAGGGAAGTTGTAATGGTGCAAGTAGCGCTTTTGCTGATCTAGTTGCATGTCATCGTTGAGGTTTTGAGCATCCCCAGGTGTACCTAGAGTACAAGTGGATAATACCTGAGTTAGTCCCCGATTAAATAAACCGCTGCCGTGGACTCGCTTTGGTAATACCTCGACTTGACAAGAAACTGGACGCACTTCATCAAGTTTGCGACCATCAACTCGGACGTTATCTTCGATGATTTGTCGCCGCATAAAGTGTTTGGTAATATCTTTAAAAGTGTTACCAAGTGCTTTGCTATTTGCAGTTGCAGCAACTCGAATTGGGTCTTCTTGTGGTAGGTCGGCGATGGTCGTGGCAATTTCATCCTTGACGACATCTAAAGCTGCATCGCGTTCGGGTTTGGTGAATTCAAATTGTGACAAGATTTTCTTAATCTGACCACTGGCGCGATCGCGGATATAATTTTCCAGCGTCTGGTCTACTTCTGGTGGTGCTTCTTGCACTATTACTAGACCGAGTTCTGCGACTAAATCTTGCTGCGCTTTGATTAAGTCCCGTACCGCTTCATAACCAAAGTCAATTGCCTCGATAATATCTCGCTCGGGCAACTGATTGGCTCCCGCTTCCACCATGATCACACCATATGGTGAACCCGCTACTACCAGATCTAAGTCTCCTGCTTCAATTTCTGCATAAGTAGGGTTAATAATGAAATCATCTCCGACTAAACCAACTCTTACTGCTGCCATTGGCCCATTAAAAGGAATTTGGGCAATGAGAGTGGCGATGGAAGCACCTGTTACTGCTAGGACATCAGGCGGTACTAACTCGTCCATTGATAGCGTTAAAGCGATAATTTGTAGGTCATCGCGCAACCATGATGGAAACAGAGGACGCAGGGGACGATCTATCAGACGGCTGGTAAGAATTGTTTTTTCTGGTGGACGACCTTCTCGGCGCATGATTCCTCCAGGAATCCGACCAGCGGCATATAGCCTTTCTTCGTAATCTACTGTAAGGGGAAGAAAATCAATACCTTCTCTGGCTTGCGATCGCGTAGCCGTCACTAAAACGGATGTATCCCCTGATTCTATCAAAACCGACCCACCTGCCTGGGGAGCTAGTAGGCCTACTTTCAGTCGAATATCCCTTCCATCGAAGGATATTGACTTATCAACTTCTGCCATTCAGTTTTTTTCCCTTCTCTTTCGCTATTCTCTTTCTGTGGCAATCCTAACATTTATGCCCTATGGCTGACTTGTGGTACATACAAAGTTAACTGATGACTGTTGACGGTTAACAGTCATCAGTCATCAGTTAACGGGATCGATTGGCGTCGTTTAATGTAAAGTGCGATAAAAGATCAACGCATCTACCATATGGTAATTTTCTAGTATTGCAGCACCAGGAATGCGCCCAACGATTTCAAATCCTAAAGACTGCCAAAGTGTAATTGAAGGTATATTAGTTTCAAAGACCAAATTGAACATTACAGCCTCGTAGCCAAGGTTTGCTGCTATCAACAGCATCGCCTCTCCCATAAACCGCCCTATACCCTGACCCCGTAAACCAGCTTGTACAATAAAACCAGCGTTGCAAATATGGCTACATCGACCGGGAAAGTTTGGCTTTAAATAAAATGCCCCGAATATTTCTTTTGTCTTATGTGTACCATCTTCTGATGTCCTGACAACAAAGGCATCTTTGCTCAACCAGTAAGCTGAAAATTCTGATTGAGATAAAGGTTGTATTTGGGGATAAGTTTTACCTTCAACAATCACATTATTTAGTATTCCTCTTACCACCTCCTCCTCTTGAGAATGCATATAATCTAGTTCGACTTTTAGTCCATTTTTTAAAACTTTAACCAAAGGAAAATTCATTATTAATAATGTTGAATCATGAATTATTAGCCCTTAATTATAATGTAATATTTGCCTGATAAATATTCTTATGGCAAAAATTTAAACAGTAAAATACTAGAGATTGAAATTATTTAAGTTTACGAGATTTGAGCAGTTAGAAAATGGCGATTTTACACGGTAATTGGTTACTAAAAAATGAGAATGGTTGTTTATTTATTTGGGGGGAAACTTGGCGATCGCCGCGAGTGAATTTAGAGTCGAGTGAATCTGGAGACATACCACTACATCCATTGGCAATGACATCAATGGAGTTAAGCGAGTGGTTGCGTTTCCAGAATATGCCAATTGCCAACTTCATCCAGCAGCCCCAAATTGCTGTAGCAACAACTGGGCGAACGCGCAAAGCCGCCAGTAATACTGAGATCGTTTTCCCCACTGACTCCCAAATCATTGCCCTACCAACTTATATCCCAGAAGGCAGTAGCAAAGGAACAGCAGGAATTTTCCCCGTACATTCTGCCAGCTTGGGGCTAGAAGAAGACTCGCCGCAATATTTACAACCCTGGCGAGTTGAGGGTTTTTGTCTCAACCCCAGCGAAGCAGCAAAATTTCTGGCTGCTGTTCCCTTAAATGCTGCTAAAGGAGAAGATGCTTTTTTAGGAGGCGATTTACGCTTTTGGTCGCAGGTTTCCCGCTGGAGTTTAGATTTAATCTCGCGGTGTAAGTTTTTACCAACCATTGACCGACAATCAGACGGTGCATTTGTTGCTAAATGGGAAGTACTTCTAGACAGTGCTGTAGATGGAACTCGCCTAGAAAAATTTTCTGAGAACATGCCTTTGGTTTGTCGGACTTATCAGGAGAAATTGGGGACTGGGGAGGAATTTTCCCAATCCCTACTTTATGTAGACTTACCATCTGAACCTCAAGAATTGTTACTGGGATTTCTCAACAGTACGATAGATGCCCAAGTGCGATCGCTGTTCGGTTCTCAACCGCCAATTGAAGCTAAGGCAATCGCATCTTTACCAACTGCGGTGCAAAAATGGTTACAAGGTTTAACTACTGCATCAGGTACAGTCAATGCAGATGCAATTGAAGTAGAAAGACTAGAAGCCGCACTCAAGGCTTGGACAATGCCGCTACAATACCAATTAACTCTTAAAACTCTCTTTCGTACCTGCTTTCAGTTGCGTTCTCCTGAGTCTGGTGAAACCGATTGGACATTGGCATATTTCCTGCAAGCGGCTGACAATGCTGAGTTTTTGGTCGATGCAGCAACTATTTGGAACAATCCAGTTGAACGATTGGTGTATGAAAATCGGACAATTGACCAACCACAAGAAACATTTTTGCGAGGGTTGGGCGTAGCTTCCAGATTATATCCAGCGATCGCACCCAGTTTTGAAACGGAATATCCTCAATCTTCTCGTCTTACGCCCATCCAAGCTTATGAGTTTATCAAAGCTGTAGCCTGGAGGCTGGAAGACAGTGGTTTGGGAGTAATTTTGCCTCCCAGTTTAGCGAACCGTGAAGGATGGGCGAATCGTTTGGGTTTAAAAATTACAGCGGAAACTCCAAAGACAAAACAAGGACGCTTAGGGTTGCAAAGTCTGTTGAATTTCCAATGGCAATTGGCAATTGGTGGACAAACTATTTCCAAAGCCGAGTTTGATAAACTTGTGGCTTTAAATAGTCCCCTAGTAGAAATTAACGGTGAGTGGGTGGAATTGCGACCCCAAGATATTAAGACAGCCCAAACATTTTTTACCACTCGCAAAGACCAAATGGCGCTTTCTCTGGAAGATGCTTTGCGTTTGAGTACAGGGGATACCCAAGCAATTGAAAAGTTACCAGTGGTTAGCTTTGATGCATCTGGGGCATTGCAAGAGTTGATTGGGGCGTTGAACAATAATCAGGCGATCGCACCTTTACCCACACCAACAGGCTTTAAAGGACAGTTGCGACCTTATCAAGAACGTGGTGCTGCTTGGCTATCCTTCTTGGAACGTTGGGGCTTAGGCGCGTGTCTCGCCGACGATATGGGACTCGGTAAAACCGTGCAGTTCATCGCTTTTTTGTTACATCTTAAAGAACAGGATGCACTAGAAAATCCAACACTGTTAGTTTGTCCAACTTCGGTTTTAGGCAACTGGGAAAGGGAAGTCAATAAATTTGCACCAAGCCTGAAAATTTCGCAATATCACGGTGATAAACGCCCAAAAGGTAAAGCGTTTTTAGAATCTGTTAAAAATCACGATCTCATCGTCACTAGCTACTCACTTCTTCATCGAGATATCAAGTCATTACAAAGTATTTCTTGGCAGATAATTGTTTTAGATGAAGCCCAAAATGTGAAAAATCCAGAGGCGAAGCAGTCAAAAGCTGTTCGCCAATTATCAGCGACATTTCGCATTGCTTTAACCGGGACACCAGTGGAAAATAGACTCCAAGAGTTATGGTCTATTTTAGATTTTCTCAATCCTGGCTATTTAGGCAATAAGCAATTTTTCCAGCGTCGGTTTGCCATGCCAATAGAAAAGTATGGTGATACGGCTTCTTTGACTCAATTACGTTCATTAGTTCAGCCATTTATACTGCGGCGATTGAAAAGCGATCGCGACATCATTCAAGACTTACCAGATAAGCAAGAAATGACCGTATTTTGCGGTCTGACTGGCGAACAAGCTGCACTTTATCAACAAGTTGTAGAGCAATCTTTAGTAGAGATAGAATCTGCTGAAGGATTGCAACGTCGAGGGATGATTTTAGCTTTACTAATTAAACTCAAACAAATCTGCAATCACCCAGCCCAATACTTGAAACAAGGGACATTAGAGCAACATCATTCCGCTAAACTTCTGCGGCTAGAAGAAATGTTAGAAG
The DNA here is from genome assembly GCF_043099735.1 of Nostoc sp. C117. NCBI lineage: Bacteria > Bacillati > Cyanobacteriota > Cyanophyceae > Nostocales > Nostocaceae > Nostoc > Nostoc sp. C117. The sequence goes on along the minus strand of NZ_CP170991.1, from coordinate 4,938,405 downwards.
AAGTTTTAGCAGAAAGCGATAGAGCTTTAATCTTTACCCAATTTGCTGAGTGGGGTAAATTACTTAAACCTCATTTAGAAAAACAGCTTGGCCGAGAAATATTCTTTTTATATGGCAGCACAAGCAAAAAACAACGGGAGGAAATGATCGACCGTTTCCAACACGATCCCCAAGGGCCACCGATTATGATTCTTTCCCTAAAAGCAGGTGGAGTAGGATTGAATTTAACACGAGCAAATCATGTATTCCACTTTGATAGATGGTGGAATCCAGCCGTGGAAAATCAAGCGACAGATAGAGTATTTCGGATTGGTCAAACCCGGAATGTGCAAGTACATAAATTTGTTTGTACTGGCACTTTAGAAGAAAAAATTCATGACATGATTGAAAGTAAAAAACAACTAGCTGAACAAGTTGTAGGTGCAGGTGAAGAATGGTTAACTGAAATGGATACAGACCAACTTCGCAACTTACTATTACTTGACCGCAGTGCTGTAATTGACGACGATACAGAATAAGTTCGTAGTCAGGACTTTAGTCCTTGATTTGAGGGCTAAAGCGCTCACTACGAACTCATAAAATTAATGATACAGACTACTAAGTTTTTGAATTGATTATGACTAATTACACATTACAAGCAAGTCGAGAATGGTGGTCACAACAATGGCTAGATTTGCTAGATTCATATCGTTTTAAAAAGCGTTTGGAACGTGCGAGAAACTATGCTCGTCAGGGAAACGTTTTGAGCATTGAGTTTAAAGGTGCAAAAGTATTGGCTAGGGTACAAGGTAGTGAAGTAGAACCTTATAAAGTTTCCCTTTCTCTTGAACCTTTTAGCGATGAGCAGTGGGGTTATGTCATTGAAACCATGTCCCAAAGGGCAATTTTTGCTGCCAAACTTTTAGCAGGAGAAATGCCACAAAATATCGAAGAAGTCTTTACGGCTAATGGTCTTTCGATATTTCCTTTTACTCTTGGTGATGTCCAGAGTCAATGCTCTTGTCCTGATAAAGCAAATCCCTGTAAACATATTGGTGCAATATATTATCAGTTAGGCGATCGCTTCAGCGAAGATCCATTTGTACTATTTCAATTACGCGGACGCACCAAAGAGCAAATTATCAGCGATTTACGGCAGTTACGGAGTCAAAAAATTGAAGCCGATATCTCAGAAACGCCCGATATTCAACAGTCACCTCCTCATAGTAAATACTTGGTAAAAATTGACTCTTTCTGGCAATATCATGAGCCGCTAGAGTCATCCTTGGTAGTGATTACACCCTCCAGTAGTGAGACGATATTAGATGTATTGGGCTCAGTTCCCCTAGCAAAGGAAGAGGAAAACGCAGTAAATCCAACTTCCAGTGATTTGGTAATGAACTCTTTGAATAAAGTTTACAGAGATGTCAGCCAAAAAGCTTTTATGGCAGCGATGAATGTGGGAGCAAGTTGATGATTTCGTAGGTATAGGGCATAGAGGCATAGGGGCGGGGAAGACATGGGAGGGGGACAAGGAGATAAACAAAACTCCTAACTCAGCACTCAACACGGGCTAAACGCCCCGCTATCGCTAACAGCACTCTTTTGCCCCATACCTAAAATCTCAAGGATAAAGACCCCTGTCAGTCAGCGCTTGGGCAACTCTACCTACTCCTAGAGTGTAAGCTGCTAACCTTAAAGAGATTTGCCGCTTCTGCGACTGCTGAATCACATGGCGGTAAGCCTGTACCATCAAATGTTCCATTTCCCTATTAACGCGTTCTTCATCCCAAAATAGGTAGGAAAGACCCTGCACCCACTCTAAATAACTCACTACTACGCCACCAGCATTAGCCAAAATATCTGGTAGCACTATCACACCCCGCGCTTCTAACGCCAAGCTAGCCTCAAGAGTAACCGGACCATTAGCCGCTTCTGCAACAATCTGCGCTTGTATTTGATTTACATTTTCTTCAGTGATTTGGTTCTCCAAAGCAGCTGGTATCAAGACATCGCAGGGTAAAGTTAATAAATCTGCATTACTAATTGCTACTGCTTCTGGAAAACCCGCAATACTCTTGCGATTCTCTGCGGCATAAGCTTTTAACTTGGGAATATCAAGACCGAATTCGGAAAATACTCCTCCTGCACCCGTGGAAACAGCTATAATTTTCGCTCCAGCTTCGTATAGTAATTCAGCTGCGGCACTGCCAACGTTACCGAAGCCCTGAATAACTACTCGCACTCCCGCCAAAGATTTACCTTGGTCTGCTAGCGTCTCACGGACAATAATCATTACACCGCGTCCGGTGGCCATTTCCCGTCCCAAAGAACCACCAATGGAAAGCGGCTTGCCAGTCACAACACCTGGTACAGCATGACCGACATTCACAGAATAAGTATCCATCATCCAAGCCATCTCACGGGCTGAAGTACCCATGTCTGGTGCAGGAATATCTACAGCAGGCCCAATATCTTTAATCAACTCGCTCATATAACGACGGGTGATCCGCTCTAATTCGCCAACACTATAGCGTTTTGGATCTATGGCAATACCTCCTTTACCACCACCGTAAGGAATACCTAACAATGCACATTTCCAGGTCATCAGCATTGCTAGGGCTGATACTTCCCGCAGTGTCACAGCTGGGTGGTAACGAGTTCCACCTTTGTAAGGACCTAAGACATCGGAATGCTGCACCCGATGTCCAGCAAGAACTTGTATTTCCCCATTATCTAGTTTGACTGGTATAGAAACTGTGACAACTTTACGCGGATGGCTAAGAATTTCCAACAATCCTTGGTCTAACCTTAATTCCTTAGCTGCGGCCTCTAGATAACTACAAGCTTGATCGAATGGACAAATATGCGCTGGAGAAGCTGCTTCCAACGGCAAAACAGATGTTAAAGTCATAAAATTTTCTCCTAATCACGGTATCTTTGCGAACCGGATGTCATATATTGCCTAGCTTATCCTTTTTTTTGAGAAAATAGGAATTTTGTAGTTTTTGTTACAGTTTTATATTTTCTACTATGTTATTAAAATAACAATTTTTTACCTTGTTAAGGCGATCGCTGCATTCTGCCCACCAAAGCCGAAACCCAAACACAAGACCTGGCGAATTTTACTGACACGTGCTGCTCTCACAAAGTCCAAATCAAACTCTGGTTGCTGCAATCCCACACAAGGCGGTAATATTTGATCCTTTAGAGCCATTAGAGAAAAAGCCACGCCTAAGGCTCCTGATGCTCCTAGTGTATGACCGGAACTTCCCTTGGTGGAACTAATCGGCACGCCTTGGGGAAACAAACGTTGGATTACCATACTCTCCATTCGGTCGTTTAGCTGGGTAGCTGTGCCATGAGCATGAATATAATCGATATCCGTTATTGATAGACAACTACGTTCTAGACATTGTTCGATCGCGGCGATCGCACTTTTTCCCTCAGGTTCCGGTGAATTGCTATGATATGCATCGTTAGTTAAGCCGAAACCAAGAATTTCACCATAGACTTTTGCTTGACGCTGCTTTGCCAACTCTGCTGATTCTAAGACAAACACAGCGGCGCCTTCGCCCAACACCAAGCCTTCACGGTGCAAATCAAAAGGATAAGCTCCAGTTTTTGCCAAAGCACCCATCTGCTGAAACCCTGCTAAAGTCAGGGGTGTAATTGGTGCTTCCACTGCGCCAGCGATCGCTTGTTGACATTCCCCAGTTTTTATAAGTAAAGCTGCTTGAGCAATAGACCAAATTCCTGTAGCACAAGCTGCCATTGGTGCTAACACTATCCCAGATGCACTAATTTGTCGCGCAGCTGCGATCGCATTCATGTGAGGCAATATATTCAGCCAATTTTCTAAAGAGGACGCTCTGACACGTGCTATGGCTTCCAAAGACGCCTGATAAGATCGACTCGATCCAATGATTACAGCACAATCAGCTAAAGGTGGAACTAAGCCAGCATCTTGCAAAGCAGAAGTAACAACCAGCTCAGTTAGCATCGTCAACTCAGCTGGTTGTTGACCAATCAAACCTAGAGGAAGTGGTGTAAGTTCTAGAAATGGTTGACGTAATCGAATTCCAGATTTACCTGCTAGCAAATTTTGCCAACTACCCTCTAAGCTTCCACCCAAAGCGGAAACTAGACCAATACCAGTGACAAGAACCTTCACGACTTTCTAATTTGGGGGGATGAGGGGGATGAGGAGGATGAGGAGGAATAATAATCGTTTGTTTGCTCCCTTACTCCCTTATCTCCCTTACTCCGTCATTTCCCGGGTATTTTCAGATTTTCTGCACCTTGGGTAACTTTAGCAGAGTCAATGCGATCGCCTCGCTGAATTTTGTTAACCACATCAAAGCCTTTAGTGACATAGCCAAATACGGCGTAGTTACCATCCAAAAATCCTATATCGGCTAAAGCAAAGTAAAACTGAGAAGAAGCGGAGTCAGGTTGTTCAGATCGTGCCATTGCCACCGCACCTTGCTTATGGGGCAATACGACGGGTTGAGCAGTAGCATCAAATGGTTTATTGTAAATCGGTGTATCTGAACCTTTTGGCTTGATTTCTAAAGGTATGTAGCGAATATTTCCTGTTTTTGGGTCAATATAACTACCTGTTCCCAGTTGTTCTGCCGGAAATTTCGGATCTTTGCTTTGGGGATCGCCCCCTTGAACTACAAAAGGTTGGGGTTTTTCCTCAGTTCCGCGCTCAACTCGATGGAAAGATAAGCCGTTATACACGCCCTTTTGCACTAAATCTACAAAATTACCAGCCGTAATTGGAGCATTAGTGCCGTCTACTTCGATCGTAATCGGTGAGCCTTTAACTGTAAGCACCACAGTCGCCTTGCCTTCGAGCCGTGGTAAATCTGTGATTCCAGGAATGTTCTCATTAGTAGTTTGAGATACAGATGTTGCTTCAGTAGTTGTCTTGATGGTTCCCTCACTGGTGGTCGACGTAGCTGTGGATGTTGGAGAAGAAGCATTAGAAGCGACTTGCTGTGTCGAACATGCTCCCAACATCAAGGCACTAGCGATCGCAAAAGAAAGCAAAAATTGTGAAATTTTCAACCGCATTACTAGTTACTGATTCAACTAGAGTATCTTATCGTTTTGATGGGTATTACTGGGGATTGGGGACTGGGGAATTGGGTACTTGCGACTGGTAATTGGGCATTGGGAAAAAGGAGGCAGAAGGCAGAACGCAGGAGTTCTAAAATGCTTGAATTTTGTTAGCGCAGTGTTAGCGAGTCCGCGTACTCTGTAAGAGTTGCAAGCTACGCTTTTAGCGTCTCGTAGAGAGCGTCATTTTGAATTTTGAATTGATTTGTCCCCATTCCCCAGTTCCCAGTCCCCAGTCCCCAGTCCCCAATTCCTTAAAGTCCTTCTAGGGATACTCCTAAAAAGCGGGCTAACTTTGCACCTTCTGTTTCCAACTCTGTTAAGGATAAAGGTTGTCCTACCCGTGTTAAGGGTATATCTCGGCGACCCTTAACGCGTAGATAGAGGGCACGACGGGGATTAAGACCTTCTTTGACGGCTATTCGTACAGATTGTACGTCTTCTATCCTGCCGTCAATTTCAATTCGGCGGTTTTTGCCAGGAAATCCCCAACGAAATATTTTGATTGTGCTAGTTTCTTGATTAAATTCGTTGTAACCGCCCCCTACATCCCATAAAATTACTAACCACAGGTATGTGGCTAGTAGCAATCCAGCGGTGCCATATAACCCCATTACTAGTCCTTGGGGAACGAATATCAGTTGAGTTGGATCGCTAACTACGAGTAAATTAATTTTTAGATAACTGGATATACCAGCCAGTAAAAAGCCCGTTGCTCCCAAGGTAACGATAGTTGCCCACGAGTAGTTACTGAACCGACGAGAACCGAGAACGTTTTGATGCAGGAGGCGATCGCCTTTGTTAATCGTTGTTGATGCCGTCATTTAACTACCTTGACCTGTGAGATACTCTCTTTAAAAGTCTGCCATTGAATCGGGATATATTGCAACTGGATTAGGGACTCGGGATACTTCTGTGCGAGAGGCTGCGCCAACGACAAGCTCAGTGCATCGCTGGAGACTGGGAAAGAATTTTCCAATCTCTAATGCCTAATGCCTAATCCTCAATCCTCAATCCCAATTATTTAGATTTCTGAGAAAACTTGTGTCAAATTGTAAAAATTCTGATATTGATATTATTAATATACATTCGTGTTCAATACCTGATTCGCTTCCGTGTGTCCGGCCTAAAACCGAGCTAATGTGATAAGTTAAGAATCATTAAGTTACCACAAGCTACATTACTAGCCAGTGGTACGTGTAGTGGTATACACACTGAAAAATGCTGACTTCACTAGACAGCAAATACTCAGAATCTCAATTGCTTAAAAGCAATTGAGATTGTCAAAAAAACGTTAATTCCTCACGGCAGTCGTTAAATAAAGTAAACCTTTAAGGCGGCGCTGGTTCAAAAACGTTGCAATTTTAGTAAAAAAAGAGGATTTTAGTCCGATGACCATCGCAGTTGGACGCGCGCCCAGTAGAGGGTGGTTTGACGTTCTAGACGACTGGCTCAAGCGCGATCGCTTCGTATTCGTAGGTTGGTCAGGGATACTACTATTTCCCTGCGCCTTCCTAGCACTAGGCGGTTGGCTGACCGGCACAACCTTCGTCACCTCCTGGTACACCCACGGATTAGCCTCCTCGTACCTAGAAGGGTGTAACTTCTTAACAGTGGCAGTATCCACCCCCGCAGACAGTTTAGGACACTCGCTATTGCTGTTGTGGGGACCAGAAGCTCAAGGCGACCTCACCCGTTGGTTCCAATTAGGAGGATTGTGGCCATTTGTCGCCCTCCACGGAGCCTTCGGTTTGATCGGGTTCATGTTGCGGCAATTTGAAATTGCTCGGCTAGTAGGGATTCGTCCTTACAACGCATTGGCATTTTCAGCCCCGATTGCGGTATTCGTCAGTGTATTCCTGATGTACCCGTTGGGACAATCATCTTGGTTCTTTGCACCCAGCTTTGGTGTAGCGGGAATCTTCCGGTTTATTCTGTTTGTGCAAGGGTTCCATAACTTCACCCTCAACCCCTTCCACATGATGGGGGTAGCAGGAGTATTGGGTGGTGCGCTATTGTGTGCGATTCACGGAGCCACCGTAGAAAACACCCTGTTTGAAGACGGAGAAGGTGCTAACACCTTCCGAGCATTCAATCCTACCCAATCAGAAGAAACCTATTCAATGGTGACTGCAAACCGTTTCTGGTCACAGATTTTCGGTATTGCTTTCTCAAACAAGCGCTGGTTGCACTTCTTCATGTTGTTTGTGCCAGTTACAGGTTTGTGGATGGCAGCAGTCGGTATTGTCGGCTTGGCACTCAACCTGCGGGCTTATGATTTCGTCTCCCAAGAATTGCGGGCGGCGGAAGACCCAGAGTTTGAAACTTTCTATACCAAAAACATTTTGCTTAACGAGGGTATCCGCGCTTGGATGGCTCCTCAAGATCAAATCCACGAACAATTTGTATTCCCTGAGGAGGTATTACCACGTGGTAACGCTCTCTAATAGACCAACTATTTTAGGCGGCTCTGGACGCGACCAAGAATCTACCGGCTTTGCCTGGTGGTCTGGTAACGCCCGTTTAATTAATCTGTCTGGTAAACTTCTGGGCGCTCATGTTGCCCACGCAGGTTTGATTGTATTTTGGGCTGGAGCGATGACTTTGTTTGAAGTCGCTCACTTCATTCCCGAAAAACCGATGTACGAGCAGGGCTTTATCCTGCTACCTCACCTTGCCACCCAGGGTTGGGGTGTTGGTCCTGGTGGTGAAGTCATCGACACCTTCCCCTACTTTGTTGTCGGTGTACTCCACCTAATTTCCTCAGCAGTCTTGGGCTTTGGCGGTATTTATCATGCCGTTCGTGGTCCAGAAACCTTAGAAGAATATTCTTCATTCTTTGGTTACGACTGGAAAGACAAAAACAAGATGACCAACATCATCGGGTTCCACTTGATTATTTTGGGATTCGGTGCATTGCTGTTAGTTCTGAAGGCAATGTTCTTTGGTGGTTTATATGATACGTGGGCACCAGGCGGTGGTGATGTTCGGGTTATCACTAACCCAACACTGAACCCAGCAGTCATCTTCGGTTATCTGATCAAGTCTCCCTTCGGTGGCGAAGGCTGGATTGTCAGCGTCAATAACTTAGAAGATGTTGTCGGTGGTCACATCTGGATTGCCTTTATCTTAATTGCTGGCGGTATCTGGCACATCTTCACCAAGCCTTTTGCTTGGTCGCGTCGTGCATCCATCTGGTCTGGTGAGGCTTACCTCTCCTATAGCTTGGGCGCTCTTTCCTTGATGGGCTTCATTGCCTCTATCTTCGTTTGGTTTAACAACACTGTTTATCCCAGCGAATTCTACGGTCCTACTGGTCCTGAAGCTTCTCAGGCTCAAGCTATGACCTTCTTGATCCGTGACCAACGCTTGGGTGCTAACGTTGGTTCTGCACAAGGTCCCACAGGTTTGGGTAAATACCTGATGCGCTCTCCAACAGGTGAAATCATCTTCGGTGGTGAAACCATGCGCTTCTGGGATTTCCGTGGTCCTTGGCTAGAGCCTCTGCGTGGTCCTAATGGTCTAGACCTAGACAAAATCAAGAATGATATTCAGCCTTGGCAAGCTCGTCGTGCTGCTGAATACATGACCCACGCTCCTTTGGGTTCTCTGAACTCCGTGGGTGGTGTGGCTACTGAAATTAATTCCTTCAACTACGTATCTCCTCGCGCGTGGTTGGCGACTTCTCACTTCGTACTAGGATTCTTCTTCCTAGTTGGTCATTTGTGGCATGCTGGTCGCGCACGGGCTGCGGCTGGTGGTTTTGAGAAGGGTATCAATCGTGATACTGAACCAGTAATGTTCATGAACGACCTAGACTAGGTTGCAAGATTTATCTCATCACTGACAATCAATCGTTTATAGGCTCTTGCATAAAAGCAAGGGCTTTTTTTATGGAAAAACAGATGATTGCTCCAACATTACTATCTGTCCTTAATATTACAATAAAAATACCTAACAAATACTTAGTGTATATGGTAACTGACCTCCACAAACGGGATTATTGCTTCTACGTCAAGCAAAGGATCAACTCAAAGATAGTCCTAGTCTTAAGCCTTACATCTTAGAAATTTTTGATGCGTGTTACCAAGAAGCAAGGGCAGAAGCAAGCGATCGCTCTCAACTTTTCATTGACATATTTCCCTTCATACCCATTGGCTCTTTAGAGCAAATTTTAGATGAAAACTGGTTTCCTGAATATAACCACAATCGTGACGTTAAACCCGATTAAAATGAATACGCAACAGGGGTTTCCATAGGAGTATGCAGCCGTGCAGCCGGACTTAATAGGGTTGGAAATTAGTAAGGGGGAACTGAGACGTTTGACTGGGTTCGATCCAGAAGACGTTTTTCGTCCCTCTGTTTTGCGAGATAGGAAGAAGCGATTAGGGTTTTTGATTAATGAAATGCTGGTGACGCTGGTGCTAACGCCAATAATTGTTGGCTTTATTTATTTGTTTGTTATTCTACCAACAATTGGCTCTTCAATTAAATTTGGAATTCTTTTACTAATTTTAGTGCCAATGCCGATATTGGTGGGGCGATGGCTGTGGCGACAATTAACCTGTCCCGAAGGACTGACAATACTTTTAGATGAAGTTGATAAATATCATGACCTGGTTGGTGCTATCGATATTAATGACCAATTGGCAGCATCAGGGAACGTAGAAAGTAGTATCCATGACCGAGATAAAGTCACTGCGGCCCTGCAACTTATTAGAGAAGATTTAGTTCGCGCTTTGAAAACAGAACGAATTTTGCGAGATAATAAAAAATTGCTTGCTAATAACCAAGAGTTATTTGTCAATAATTTAGCCAGTCTCCAAGCCTTAGAAGTTAGTAGTAAAGCAGGCGAATATGCTCAAATCCTAAATCAATCATTGCAAATTGCAATCGATGTGCAAGCAGAAATTAAAAAATTGCAGAAAGGCTAAGTAGATGTTTGTAAAGTCTAATTTGTTACTACCTTGGACGACTATAAGTCGCAGCTACACAGACAAAACCCACCGACCTGGGTGAAAAACCCTTGATTTTCTCTTAAGACTTTGCTTGTGTAGTAGACTTCTAGTCGCCTAATACTTTCCGAAAAAACAATCGCCCGGTTGACTTAAATGAGCAACAAACCCAAAATAATTGTCCTGGATGATGACCCTACAGGTTCTCAAACAGTCCACAGCTGCTTACTGCTAATGCACTGGGATGTGGACACTTTACGTAGCGGTTTGCAGGATGATTCGCCGATTTTCTTTGTGCTGACTAATACTAGATCCTTAACGCCAGAGTCAGCTGCATCTGTCACCAAAGAAGTTTGCCAAAACCTGAAAATCGCCTTGAATGCCGAAGGAATTGTCGATTTTCTAATTGTCAGCCGTTCTGATTCTACTTTGCGGGGACATTATCCCATTGAAACAGATGCGATCGCTCAAGAACTCGGCCCAATTGACGCTCATTTTCTCGTCCCAGCTTTTTTTGACGGTGGACGCATCACCCGTGACAGCGTACATTACTTGATTGTTGACGGTGTACCTACCCCAGTGCATGAAACAGAATTTGCCCGTGATTCAGTTTTCAGTTACCATCACAGTTACTTACCTAAGTACGTTGAAGAAAAGACTCAAGGACAAATTAATGCCGAAGCAGTAGAAAGGTTTCTGCTTGCTGATATTCGCGCTGGTAGCCTGGAACGGTTGCTAAAGTTGAGTGGTAATCAGTGCGCTGTCGTCGATGGTGAAACTCAAGACGATCTCAACCGCTTTGCAGTGGATATATTAACAGCAGCCAGTCAAGGGAAACGCTTTCTATTTCGCAGTGCTGCCAGTATTTTAACCGCTTTAGCTGCTTTACCACCCCAACCTATTGCCGCCCAAAACATGGCGCAGTACGTCCGCCAAGGGAAACCAGGTGTAGTGATTGTTGGTTCCCATGTGAAAAAGACTACTCAGCAGTTAGAAGTGCTATTGCAATTAGAGGGAACTTTGGGAATCGAAGTGAATGTAGGGCGATTACTTGATGATGCAAATCAATCTGCGGTATTGCTAACAGAAATCAAAGAAAGTACACGAGCCGCACACGAGGCCGGTAAAACACCAGTGGTTTATACTAGCCGTCAAGAACTGAATTTTAAAGATGTCAAGACACGATTGGAGTTTGGGGTACAAGTTTCAAGTTTATTGATGGACATTGTGCGCGGTTTACCATCTGATATTGGATTTTTAATCAGCAAGGGTGGTATTACTTCAAACGATGTCTTGAGTACTGGACTAGCTTTAAATTCAGCCCGCTTACTCGGTCAAATTTTAGCTGGTTGCTCAATGGTGGTGACACCATCCGATCATCCCCAGTTTCCCGATCTACCTGTGGTGCTGTTTCCCGGGAACGTCGGTGATGCTGATGCCTTGGGGATAGTTTATCAAAGGTTGACCGTGCCAATTTAAGATTTAAGATTTTAGATTAAAGAGTCTTTTGGTTGATGTCGGACTAACATCCCGCTACGCCAACACCCGTTATCGGTGACACAAATCCAAAATCCAAGTTGCGCTGTCAGCGCACCAAAGGTGCGACCCAAAATTTAAAATCTGTTGTCTTTTGGCTAGTACTATATGACTTCTGATTCTGCGATTCCCAATCTAAAGTCAAATTCTGCACTTCCGAATGCAGAACCAAACTCTATCCTTTCTCAGGTAGAGGTAAATCCGACTGTTTCTGATGTAGAGTCAGATTCTATCCCCCCAGATGCTGAATTAAATTCTGTCCTACTGTATTTAAAATCAAATACTCTTGTTGGGGATGTAGAATCAAATCCTGCTAACCCAAATATAGAGTCAAATCCTAATGCAGTATCAGATTTTATCCTCACTGATTTAAATCCCAATGAGTCAGCATTACCAGCGCATCGGGCAAATGATAATACTCAAGTCCAGTTAAAAAGTAACGAGGGACGACTGTTATTGATTTTGCCCTCGGAATCTCAAGTATCTGCGTCAGAACTCAGTTGGTCTGATATTTGGCAACAAATTAGGCAACGTTTGAACGCAGGCGATCGCTTCCGCATATCCAATACCCCTGTACATCTCCTGGCACAAGACCGTCTAGTAGATGCCAGACAACTCCAAGAACTCGCCGAAGCTTTAAGTGAAGTTCAACTCCGCCTGACATCTGTATCCACTAGTCGTCGGCAAACTGCGATCGCCGCTGTCACTTCTGGTTATTCTGTAGAACAGCTACAACCCATAACTTCCCTGAATACAGAGTCCAAACCGACAGCCATACCCCAGGCAGATGCCCTTTATTTGGAAATGACTGTACGTTCTGGAGTAGAAATTCGTCATCCTGGCACAGTAATTCTCTTGGGAGATTTAAATCCAGGTGGTATTGTAATTGCAGATGGAGATATTATTATCTGGGGTCGTCTACGGGGAATCGCTCATGCTGGTGCCGGAGGTAATCGTGAGTGTCTAATTATGGCCTTGCAAATGGAACCAACCCAATTGCGAATCGCCGATGCTGTAGCTAGGGCACCAGAAAAACTGCCGATGCAGTTTTCTCCAGAAGTGGCACATATTACGCCCCAAGGAATTCGCATCGCTAGGGCTACTGATTTTTCCCGAAACCAATTAACCAAGGTCAATCAACAACCCTGATATTTACTTAAAGGATGAAGGATATGCAGGATAAGATATAGCGGTTTTCATGCAGATGGAATACACTACTCTAATCCCTAGCCTCTAAGAAAGTGTGCTGCACACAACCAAAAAGCGCTATAAAAATATTCATACTTCACCTATCAGGAAAATTCAGATATTTCTTCATACTTGATACGATACTTCATACTTTATACTGCAATTTACTGTTTTATATTTCCTGAACCCTCATTGACCGCATTTCTATCATGACTCGCATTATTGTGATTACCTCCGGTAAAGGAGGAGTGGGTAAAACCACCGTTTCAGCAAATCTGGGCATGGCTTTAGCCAAAATGGGTCGTCAAGTTGCCTTGGTTGATGCGGATTTTGGTTTGAGAAATTTGGATTTGCTGCTAGGGCTGGAAAACCGCATTGTCTATACTGCGGTGGAAGTCTTAGCTAGAGAGTGTCGTTTAGAACAAGCTTTAGTAAAAGATAAACGACAACCCAATCTGGTACTCTTGCCAGCAGCCCAAAATCGCTCCAAAGATGCAGTCACACCTGAACAGATGAAGTTATTGGTGAATGCATTAGCGCAAAAATATCAATATGTAATTATTGATAGCCCCGCCGGTATTGAAAATGGATTTAAAAATGCGATCGGCCCGGCAAAAGAAGCACTAGTTGTCAGCACACCAGAGATTTCCTCAGTTCGCGATGCTGACCGAGTAGTTGGATTACTAGAAGCACAAGGCATCAAGCGTGTTCATTTAATAATTAACCGCATTAGACCCGCAATGGTTCAGGCAAATGATATGATGTCAGTGCAAGATGTTCAGGAACTTCTCGCCATCCCCTTGATCGGGGTAATCCCTGACGACGAGCGTGTTATTGTATCTACCAATCGCGGCGAACCCTTAGTGTTAGCAGAAAATCCCTCTTTAGCTGCCACAGCCTTTGAGAACATTGCTCGTAGATTAGAAGGGGAAAATGTCGAATTTCTGGAGATCGACTCGTCCCAAGACAGCATCTTCGCCCGTTTACGAAGGTTGTTGTGGACAAAGATTGTTTAACTTAATTTTCCAGTCTCCTCCCCAGACTATTCGTAATGATTGAACTTCTAGAAAAACTTTTTTCTCGCGGTCCTGATAGCAGTCGAACTCAAGTCAAACGTCGCCTGCAATTGGTGATTGCTCACGATCGCGCTGATATAGACCCTCAAACCTTGGAAAAAATGCGTAAAGAAATCCTAGATGTCGTCTGTCGCTATGTTGAAGTTGAGACAGACGGCTTAGAGTTTTCTTTAGAAAGCAACCAACGAACCACAGCTTTAATTGCCAACCTACCCATCCGCCGGGTCAAAGGCGCTATACCCGAATGGGAACGAGGTGACAAATAAATCTCTGTAGAATTTGCATATCTCTACTGCAGCCGTTATAAGCCTCGATTAATCTACCTTCGGAAATATTTGAAATCTAATCATAGAAAGCATTTCCAGACCGGCAATGCAGGTTTTTACATATATCTTATCTCGGCTCAATGCCCTGTTCGCTGGAGCGCGTGGTTAGACCTTTGGTGTGGACGATGGAAGTCTATCCACTTCCATAACTTGAATCAAGCCCTGCTCAAAGGTGAATCGATGACCCACGTGTTCATCGGCAATAACTGCGTAAGCCTTGTCACGCACGACCTGATGCACATCGACTAAAATACGCCCGCCCTCCTCCGAGTAAAAGAAAACCGGCTCGACGTGCGGATTGATCTCGCTCCATTGCTCCGTCCAGTAAGCGCGAACTTCTTCAGGTCCACGGACAAAACCGCCTTTGAACGCTTTCGGCCAAGCCACGTCTGGAGTCATGAGGGCAAGGGCAGCATCAATGTCTCGTGCGTTGAAGGCCGCGTAAGCCGCACGAAGGAGTTCGATTTCTGGTGCAGGTTGATCTGACATAAAAGGTATGGTGAAGGAGATGCACCGGGTCTTAACAATCTATTGTACCGTTAAAGCTAAGTATTGTTATCTTTGCGGGACACAACTATGCGCTAATTGCGCTCCTGTGGCGAGTTAGTAGCGTTCGCCAGGTATAAATTTTTTTCAATGTACGGAAGGGCTGATAAAACAGTGAATCAAAATCGTTAAAACGTAGATAAGCAAGCATTTCCAGACCAGGAATGCAGGTTTTTACATATATCTCGGCTCAATACATAAACACTCTTTACGATGGTTGATGGTTATCAGATAATCAGTCATCAGGTAAGCGTACAAAATGCGTAAAAGCTTATTGATTGATAAATGACAAGACAATTAGTAGGGGCGCACAGTTAACTATGCACCCCTACTAATTGTCTTATTCAAATGAAAATTGCTATATCACTTTTGAATCTTGGCGATGAGAGTTGCTACTCTTTGAAAAGCCCTCAGTCAGCAACTGCCTGATTTTTGCCTGAGACAAAATTGATCTCATGAATTAGCCAAGCCAGATTTTCCCTAAACTATCGATAAGCAACTTGTGGACCAGCCCAAATTTCTGTCACCTTTTTACCAAAAGTAATTGGCTGATCGTCATCTGTTGTGATGACAGTATTGCCATCATTCGCAACTTTCACTAAAGGCCAGTTTTCCTCGCCTAGTTCGCCAGCGCGAAATAGCACGCGATCGGGTTCGCTTTTACTCCAGCCTAACAATACTGCAACTTTCTCGTTTTCATGTTCGTTATTAGCGGGAGCGACAATGTTGGTATGATTATTTTGCCGATCCCAAATCACTGCACTATCTGTAGAATCCCCTGTGTTAAATACACCTTCAAATTTGCGTGCCAAAAAGCGATCGCCTTTTTCTGACCAACTAACGGGAACTAACACGCCAATCTGACCGTTTGTATCAGTTTCTTCTGGTGATACCGCTTTTAAAGCTTTGGTTTTTAATAGGGGATCGCTAACAGGAGTAGTTGAAGCCATCACCCACAATTTTTTGGTTTGCATATCTTGTACAAACAGAACGCTGGTAACACGACTGTTGTACATTTCTGGTTTTACCTCTAGTTGCACCCGGCTATAAACAGCATATTTCCCATCTGGAGATACTACAGGTACGCTGCGGTAGTGGCGGACTCCAGAACCACCCTTAGAACCAATAGCTTCTTGAGTAGCTGTGATCCATTTCCAAGGAATAGGATGAGGGCTACCGATAGGATCTATTTGTTCTGCTTCAGATTCCTCAGTTGGTTCAGTAGCAGGTATTTCTGTTGTTGTGGTTGGTTGTGATTCTGTCAGAGTTGGTGGTACTTGAACTGCTACCAATGATTTATTAAAAGACTTCTCTTGAGAAACAGAGTTCTTTTCTTCTCTCAAAGATTTGATATTAGCAGCTTTGAGTTTTTGCACTAAATTAAGCTGACTAACCGGAGTATCTGTTAATGGTGCGAGTTCAACTACTGCCAAAGGATCGGCAACATTTAAATTACTGGTTGATTCAGAACTATCTGTTTGAGCCGAAAGCTCAATTTTTTTCTCTGGTAATACTTGCGGTTCCTGAACAGCACTACTTTCTGTTGGTACAGAATCAAATTCATCCTTGGAAGAGTTGGTTTGATCTGCTTTTTGATCTACTTTGAATATTTCGGCTGTCTCCGGTTCCCCAACTAAAGCTATTTCCTTTGACATATGGTCAGACTCTTCAGTAACTGAAGTTTCTTTAGCAACTTCGGGTTTTACTGTAGTCGAGTGACCCGATCCCCCTAGAAAGGGTGCGATCAATATCACAACTACAACGTATTTGAGAAATGGTTGCGCGCGGAACCATCCTGACAGCAAAAGGGGTTTAAGCATTTGTAGACTCTCTAGAGGGGGGGGTTGCTTATGTGAGGAGCAATACCTATGCAGCAATGGGGCAGGCGATAATTATATGTATAACAAGAAACTAAAAGCTTTTACTAAATAATTTCTTCCTTTGCAAAGCTTTACAAAAATTACGTATCATTGAGTACACCTTTTATTGCTATGTTACTGAATGCTTTTTTCCGAAAATATGCGAGTATAGTAAATATTCTGATAACTCAGTAATTACTACACGATATATAACCCTGGTGTAGACGGACTTAATTAACACCAAAACTATGTATTAGTGAATGCGTATTCAGCTTACATTTAGGGCTAGCCATAGCCCCAGCTAACAGTAGTCGAATGGCTTTATACACAAGGTAAATAAACCAGTTAACACACTACTATAACAGTGCAAACCCTGGTAATGGTAAACGTGAGGCGTTACTTGAAAAGCTGGGAAAGCCAATACATAATACATGATACTCAGAAAATATTGCTGCCAGCAACCCTAATTTAGAAATTTCAATCTAAATTAGTTAAGCATTTTGAAGGCAATGCTATTTTACAAAGGCAACTGCGCTTCATGCCAACTTTGGGAACATCGTGAGAAAGTACAGCAACATTTACTGGGTAGATGCTTTAGCCAGTCTGGATCGCACAGCGCCAAACCTCAAGCTTAAGTAGATGAGATGCAGGTTATAACAGCTTTTACTCTTGCCAACTTAAATATGAAGTTAATCAACTAGCCTAGAGGTTAAAGAATACTGTGATATTCTACCATCAAACAACCGATATTTTTTAGCTATTTTATAAATTCATTTGGTCAGTGAACACGATCGCCTCTATTCAGCAAATAAAGTAGTTTGCAAGTAACTGAGGTACAAAATGTAAGACTGAAGATCCTATATAAAAAGTTTCTATCTATTGCCTTTTGCCTTCGCCCGCGGCCTCCTGACTATTGTCAGTTATGAGGGGCGCACTTACTATTAACTAGTGAGTAGTGACTAATGATTAATGGCTAATGAAAATCGTATTTTTTGGTACTCCACAGTTTGCTGTTCCGACTTTAGAAAAATTATTAAATAATTCCCAATTTGAGGTGTTGGCAGTTGTCACCCAACCTGATAAACGCCGGGAACGGGGAAATAAATTAAGTCCTTCACCAGTAAAAGCGATCGCCACTGCTCATAATTTGCCAGTATGGCAACCGGAACGGGTGAAAAAAGATACTGAAACTTTAACTAAACTCCAACAATCAGGTGCAGATGTGTTTGTTGTTGTTGCCTATGGACAGATTTTATCATCGAAAATCTTAAATATGCCGAAGTTGGGCTGCATTAATGTGCATGGCTCGATTTTACCTAAATATCGGGGTGCAGCGCCGATTCAGTGGTGTTTGTATAACGGTGAGAGGGAAACGGGGATCGCTACCATGTTAATGGATGTAGGGATGGATACCGGGGCAATCCTACAAATAGCCACTACACCCATTGGATTACTAGATAATGCCCAAGATCTAGCTGAAAGACTAGCTGCTATCGGTGGGGATTTGTTAGTGGACACTGTGTTGAAGTTGGAATCTGAAGAAATTCAACCAATACCCCAAAATAATTTAGAAGCTACTTATGCACCTCTGATTCAAAAAGAAGATTATGGTTTGGATTGGTCAAAAAGCGCTATCCAATTACACAATCAAATCAGAGGCTTTTATCCTAACTGCACGGCTACCTTTCGTGACAACCTACTGAAAATCACTGCTTCTGCTCCCCTTGGTTCTGTAAGCGATCGCGATCTACCATCAGAATTACAAGAATTACTGCATAAATTGCCTGATTTGTCAAATGCATCGAACAAACCAGGAGTTGTAGTGAGTATTATCAAGGGAATTGGGGCGATCGTCCAAACTGGAGAGGGTTTGTTGCTGTTGCGAGAGATTCAGCTAGCTGGTAAACGTCCCCAGTCCGGATGGGATTTTGTTAATGGTACTCGCTTAACTGTGGGAGAAGTTTTTGGTGCGGGGAGTTGAGGGGTTGCCAATTTTAGATTTGGGGTCGCACCTTTGATCCGCTTCCAACGCAACTTGGATTTTGGATTAAAGGAAAAATCTAAAATCCAAAATTAAATGGCTTCGGACTTTTCATAAAAGCGGCAAGATTCGCAAGGGCCATCTGGATTGACTGCACAGCGAATGAGTTCTGAATGAGCATTGTAACAGCAGGTGGCATCGCCGATTACCCAACGTCCTCCTACCAAACTTTTTTCCGATGGTCGTTTAGCAGACTGGACGTAAATAGCAATATTGTGCAAACGGTAGCGTCCTGCTTTTAGTTGGTATCGATGGCGACGTTCTAAAACCGCGTAGGTTTTACCTTGAAAATCAAGATAGTTTCCAGGTTGGGGTGTCCAATCAAGTTGCACTTTACCGAGAGACTCACGCGGGTGTGTCAGAATCACCTCGGTTTGTAAAGAGTCTGGTTCCATAAGCTGATGTGATTTGATTTACATTATTAAAGATGGTATCGCGATCGCTTTCTTTAGCTTACCGAATTTAGATTACAATTAATAATCCACTATATTTGGAAAAAATAGGGTAGCACAGCTGTACCACGCTACTGAATTAGGGCAACCAAAAGTCAGGTAAGATAGATTTGCCGAAATTACGCACTGTTTGGTTGAGCGATCGCGCCACTTGGATATGCGCTTCATCCTCTTCTACAGCTAAAATCTCAGATGGCTGACCTTCTCCCAAATAAGACACCACCAAATTGGCCGCCTCTAAACCAGTAACATAAGCCTTTTCCTGCGACCAGGAACCATGACGGTTCACAATCCAATCCCCACTCATAAACACATTCTCAAAACTGGTCTTTGCGGGCAACATATAACGATAGCTACCAGGTGCAAAGTGAGTCACCGCCTGAGGTAGCCGAATGACACTGCTATCAATTAGCTTTGCCTCTCGAAACGCGGGTACACAAGTTGTTAAATAACGCTGGACTATTGGTAAAATTTCCTCATCACTCAAACCAAGAAACTGATTTGCGTGATAGAAATCAGCTTCAATCACTGTTCCTGGAGCCTTTCGATATTCATCATGTAGGGTATTCAAATCAAAAAATGTCCAACCTGTAGTTGCGTCAAATCCAAAGCAAGCATTAGAAGGGCGAGGAATATCAACTTTACGGTCAAACCATAGTCGCGTAGCTAAAACATCAATTGCTCCTAAATTGTTCAAATTACGGAATTTTTCATTGCTTTGTAAACTAGGGCTAGTTGAGACAATTTTCTTCATCCCGGTGACTCCAACTGCGAAAATCACTGCATCTGCTTCAATTACTTCATCACCACAAACTACAGCCTTAACTTGATTACTATCAACAATTAAATCTGTAACTCGACGCTTGGATAACACTCGCGCACCAGCCTTTTCGATACGTTCCACCCAAGGACGAAATATCTTTTCTCCCACAGTTCCCCGACACCAAACCACATCAAAATCTGGTTGATGAGCCAGAATAAAAAAGTAAAGCATCCCTAAAGTTGCGGCGGCTGAACATTGTTCGCCAGGGGCAAATAAGCCCACTAATAACATTGGTTCAAAAGCCTCGCGGTAAAGCCGTGCAGAAACATTAAAATCTTTGAATAATTCACGCGCAGTTAGAAAATCATAGCGTCGCCAAGCCGCATCAGAATTATCAAAATCAACGACAGCATAAAGTAAAGGTAGAGCGCTAAGACGGTCAATTAGTGGTAGCCGCTTAAACTGAGTATAGAGAAAAGTTCCCAGCGGGGATGGTAGTCGCGGTAAGTCTTGAAAAATTGGTGATTCAACTTCCAACCCTGCAGGTGAATATTGCGAAGAACGAGTCCAAGTAGTGAAAGGATTAATTTCTAATTCATTGATTAGGGAAAAAATATTTTTGTAAGGATACCAGAAGCCATGAATTCCAGCTTCAACAGATTTTCCGGCTGCTGTTTGCCAACCTGCTACCAATCCACCGGGATAAGGACCTGCTTCTAGAAGTGTCACATCATAACCTTGTTTTGCCAAATGGTAGGTTGCTCCTAAACCAGCCCAACCTGCACCCACAACTACTACCCGTTTTTGTTGTGACCCTTCTACCATCACAGCCTCCAATTGTTGCAGTCCATCAACTAATGTATACGAACTTGTGTTGCGATCGCGCAAAAGCTGGTTATTATAGCGATTTGCGTATGAATGCAATACATTCCGTAGGGTAGCAAAGCTGTGCTACCCTACGGAATGTATTTAATTGAATTGAAAATATCTATAGAATCTGGAGAAAGGCTCAGGGGAAGGGGTTCCGTAAAAATTCCTTGCGGTTAATGCTGAGTTAAGAGTATAACAGAAAACAGATTAATTATTTATGGAGAATAATCCTAATGACTCAATTAGCAAATGTAAAACCCAGTTTGAATGACTTTGAATTACGAGATGGAATTTATTTTCCCTGCGATTACGAAGAGTTGAACAGTACTCAACATAAAAAAACCTGGGATAGAATTGGTAAAACATATTATGGTTCCCAAAAAATTGAAAAAGTTGCAGATAAATCGCCCATCAAACAAGATTACACTCTGCTAACTGGTACGCCTGGAGGTACTTGGAATAAATTTCCTTTGAATAAATCTGTTGATTCGATTTTGGAGATTGGTTGCGGTTATGGTCGCGCACCTTTGCATCTATCTAAAGCGAAAAATTTGAGATGTGAGAAATATTATGGTATTGATATTTCTGAACCTTTATTGCGTCGATTAATCAGAGTTAAACAAGAATACGATTTTTTCCCAGGTTCTGAGTTTCACTTAATTTGCAACTCGGCTGAAATATTGCCTTTAGAAGATAATTCTATAGATTTAGTAATTTCTAATTGTGTTTTTATGCATATACCAGATGCACAATTAAGAAACTTGTTGGCTGACATCTCTCGCGTACTCAAACCCGGTGGAATTTTTGTTTTTAATCATTCCTTTCACAATAAGTCTTGTCCTTCTCATGTTATCCATAATTTTATTAGAAGGCTGAACCCATTTGTGAGAAATCCAGTTTATCTCAAGCAATATTCTTCTGCTGAAATAAATGAAATGTTAGTCACTGCTGGGATAAAAGCTAAGTGTCCACAATACACTGTTGAACCAACCCAAGAATATGCAATTTTGCCGGAAACCATTAAAGGAATTCCAGTGCCTTTTGCTAATGCTATTAACAGAAGTCTTAAACCATCAGATGCTTTAAAAGAAACTTTGGCTTATGGTTTTAGTGCCTACAGCACTCAATTGGATTAATTACACCACTTTTCAGGTAAATTGCAATCCTATTTCATTTATCATAATTGCAAGTCCCAGATCCTCGAATTATTTGATAATTTGGGGATCTTGCTTTTCAAGAATGATTCAGGATTGCTATACGGTTTTTCAAATTAAGTGAATATAAACCAATACAGTTCAGATAAGACCAAAACACTTGTAGAGACGGCGATTTATCGCGTCTCGAAAACCCAAAATTTTTGCCAGTAGCCCTTAAACCAAGCGTATTGGAATATAGGAATCGAGTTTGATTTACGAAAAAAATTAGGTATTGTAGGGTCTTTTCAAAAATCAAATAGGAACCCTATATAAACAATCCACATCTGGATAACATTATTGTGATTGCGCTTTTTTACACTAAATGTTTACAGACTTTATTCAGCAAGCTACATGAAACATAAATTCATTAGACAATAAAATCTAAAGAGGCAAATACATTGGTAGTATCTTGGACAACAGCAATTAGGTCACTATATCTGTAAATGAGGGTATCCAAGGCTGCCGTGCCGCTGAAGTTTGAGGTTTTTTGGAGAGTGTAGTCACTAATACTACCACCAACCCTAATCTTATCGCCTTCTGACCACTTGAAGTCTGTGATTATGGCATATCCAGTGCCCAAATAGTCAATATTGGTGCTGAAAGAACCATTGTAACCAAGGCTGAATGTATCCGCTCCAGTTCCGCCAGTATACCTGTCAATTTCGCCACTACTACCGCCGTAGCCACTAAGAAAATCATTCCCTGCACCACCAACCATTGTGTCATTTCCACGTCCCCCATAGAGCAGATCGTTACCGTCTTCACCACTTAAGTAATCATTACCTACCGGAGTACCGCTACCAATGGTGATTTCGTCGCCGAAGAGTATATCACCACCTGTCCCACCATAAAGAAAGTCATTACCAGCTCCACCAATCAGGTTATCGATGCCATCGCCACCATAGATATAATCGTTACCACCCTTGCCTTGAAGGTAATCGTTTCCTGCCAAACCATTGAGATAGTTTGAGTAATCATTTCCTGTGATTTCATTGTTGAGACTGTTACCGATCGCATAGTAAGCGGTATCCGCATACAATAATGTCAAATTCTCCAGGTTAGCCCCTAGAGTGTAGCTAGAATAAGATAAAACAGTATCAGTGCCCTCGTTACCATACTCGGTAATAGTGTCAGCTGTATCCCCTGTCAGTGCAGAAATGAGGTAAGTATCGTTACCTGTTCCACCAATTAAAATATCTGTGCCTCCTCCACCCCATATAAAGTCATCACCTGCTTCACCGAAAATAACATCATTGCCGTTGTCTCCAAAAAGGTAATCTTTGCCTCCGCGGCCGAGGATGGTATCGCCGCCCTCACCGCCATAAACATAGTCATCTCCCTCTCCAGCATCGATTATGTCGTTTCCGCCTCTGCCATAGATGTTGTCGTTACCTCCATATCCAAAAATGGAGATGTCCGCAGATTCAGTACCATTTAGAATGTCATTGCCAGAAGTGCCGAAGATAGCCATAAAAGTAGCCTTTTGCTTTTTTTGGGATTTACGCAAATATCGTATTTTTTCGTAGGGGTTGTCTAGACCCCATAACAGAAGATATATGTAATAGTTGCGTCAGTTCTGACACATTCTCCAATGTCAATATTCTCTTTTTCAGATTTTCTTCATTGTTTGTAATGTAAGTTACCAATTTTTACCAACTTTTTAAGATTAAGTTGGTAAATTAAGGATTAGTTGAGCTAATTCTTGCCTACGCAACTATGCCATTGGATTTATCGCCTCTTTGGATATCACTCAAAACTTCATTACTTGCCACATTTATCACTTTCTTTTTGGGTATCGCTGCTGCTTACTGGATGCTGGGATATCGGGGCAAAGGTAAATCGTTAATTGAGGGTATCTTTATTGCTCCTCTGATTTTACCGCCTACGGTTGTCGGTTTTTTGTTGTTGCTATTTTTTGGTAAAAATGGCCCTGTAGGGAAACTCATGCAGCCTTTTGACTTCACCATTGTTTTTACTTGGTATGGTGCAGCGATCGCAGCTACAGTTGTTTCTTTCCCGTTAATGTATAAAACTGCACTGGGAGCCTTTGAACAAATAGATAGCAATTTGCTGCGAGTAGCCCGAACCCTTGGTGCAAGTGAAGCTACAATTTTTTGGCGTATTAGTTTACCCCTAGCACTACCTGGGATTATAGCCGCTACAATGCTAGCTTTTGCCCGTGCTTTAGGAGAATTCGGTGCGACGTTGATGTTGGCTGGTAATATTCCTGGACAAACCCAAACAATTCCAATGGCGATTTATTTCGCTGTGGAAGCGGGAGCAATGAATGAAGCTTGGTTTTGGGCGATCGCTATTATGGTGATTTCTCTATCTGGAATTATTGGGGTTAACTTCTGGCAAGAACTGAGGGAGAAGAGGGGACAAGGGAGACAAGGGGGACAAGGGGGACAAGGGGGACAAGGGGGAGAAATTTTCTTTATACCAGACTCTGCTTTTGAGTCGCGTGGGTTGTTTGTAGATATTGAGAAACGACTGGCAAGTTTTCATCTACAAGTCTGCTTCAACACTGATGAACAGCCTTTAGGTTTATTGGGAGGTTCGGGAGCAGGTAAGAGTATGATTCTGCGCTGCATTGCGGGAATAGAGACACCAACTAGAGGACGCATAGTTTTAAATGGGAGAGTTTTGTTTGACTCGGAAAAAGGAATTAATGTACCCAGCCGCGATCGCCGCATTGGTTTTTTAGTGCAGAATTATGCCCTTTTTCCACACATAACTGTGGCGCAAAATATTGCTTTTGGCTTACCCAAAGGATTATCCACCGGGAGTATTAGGGTGCAGGTAGAAGAACAATTATTAACTATGCAGTTGCAGGGATTAGGCGATCGCTATCCGCACCAACTCTCTGGGGGACAACAACAACGGGTCGCTTTAGCTAGAGCATTAGCCAGCCAACCAGAAGCATTACTTTTAGATGAACCCTTTTCAGCACTCGATACCCATCTGCGTAGTCAATTAGAGCAACAAATGACTGAAACTCTGGCTGACTACGAAGGTATGACTTTATTTGTTACGCATAATATGGAAGAAGCTTATCGGCTTTGCCCAAATCTATTGGTATTAGAGCATGGTAGAGCCATTCATTATGGCAGCAAGTACGATATTTTTGAGCATCCTCTAACTGTAGGTGTTGCTCAAATCACCGGCTGTAAAAACTTTTCCCGCGTTATTTTCCAGTCATCCCAACAGGTAGAAGCCACTGATTGGGGTTGTACTCTGCAAGTTGTTGAACCAATCAATAGTGAATTATCCTACGTTGGCATTCGTGCCCATCAAATTATCTTTACCAATGACTCATCCCGTGAAAATACTTTTCCTTGTTGGGTAGTACGGATAAGTGAAACGCCTCACCGAATGACATTATTTCTCAAACTACATTCTGCTGCCATTAACTCTCAAGATTACGATCTGCAAGCTGAAGTTTTTAAAGAAAAATGGGTGACGATGAAAGACCAACCTTTTCCTTGGTATGTGCGTTTAGATTCTCTCCGCTTAATTTTGATGCAGTGAACGCACAGATGTATACACATCGGTAAGCTGATGTGCGTCTAAAGTATATAAACACTCTTGACGGTCGTTGACTGTTGACTGTTGAGGGGTTTTCAGTCATCAGTCATCAGGTAAATGTACAACAGCTTAATTCATTAAAATAATATTACTTACTTCAAGCGCCCAGACCCAAAGAGTCTGAGCGCTTGAATATTAGGTTGCAGAGAAACTTCTGCGAAGTACGAGAATTATGCAGGCATCATGTGCATAGATCTACAAGATTCTGCACATTTGCGGCAAGTAGCAGCACATTCCATCATTTTGGCGTCATCGCTCATCATGTCACACGCCATAGCAGTGCGATCGCACATTTCTGCACAAAGCATACAAGTGCTTCCCATGAACTCAGAACCGCTCATCATCATATTCATGCACATCATGCACATTTCAGCGCAATCACGCATCATGCTCATCATACTCATCATGCTCTTGTCCATATTCTTACCACCTTTGTTCATGCAGTAAGTCATGGTTTCCATGCACATTTTATGACAGTTCATGCAAACATCCATACAAGCTTGCATTTCGGGAGTCATGGTTTCAGTCATCATCATCATCATAGGAAATACCTCTTGATTTGTTGATGGATAAATAGTGTCTTTTTAGGGACTACTTATAACAGTAGTTCAATCTTTTTAAGTAGTCAATGGGGGTTTTCCCCAGAATTAATAAACCTACCATTCCGATATAATTACCGGAAATTTAGACTAATTCTACAGATATTTAGTGTTATTTTTCTGGCGATGACTACATATTAAAGCTTAGATACTCCCGTTTGGGAGTGGGGTTTTATTAAGCAAGTTAAGTTTCCGTTGAAAATCAAAAGTTAGAGTTCAATATGAAGATAAAATAATGTCATTATTTTTAATAAATGCCTAAAAGGGACTGGGGATTGGGTGCAAAATCGAAAAATTATGATGGGGGCTTTTACCCACCACCAAATTTTAAAAAACTTTCTCCCAGTCCCCAGTTCCCAGTCCCCGTTGTAGAGTGGGTTGCAGTTTTAGTAGGCGATCGCTTGCGATTTGCAATGTCTCAGGTTTTTTGCTGAAGCAGAAGCGGATCAATGAATGTCCTTTTTCTGGTTGACTGAAAAAGCTGGAACCAGGAACTACTGCAACACCAATATTTTTAATTAGGTGATAAGTAAATTCAATATCGGTTTTGTAGCCGAATTGGGAAATATCTGCAAGTACGTAATAAGCTCCTTGGGGAAGAAAGTAGCGAATTCCAACTCGATCTAAAATTTGTAAGATGTTGTCTCGCTTCTGGTGATAAAGTTTGCCTAGTTCTTCATAATAAGATGGCGGTAGTTGCATAGCAGCAACTCCGGCTCGTTGCAATGGTGCAGGGGCACCGACTGTTAGAAAATCATGGACTTTCCGAATGGCTGTTGTCAATTCAGAGTTTGCCAAAATGTAGCCGACTCGCCATCCGGTGACGCTGTAAGTTTTCGATAAACCGTTGATGGTAACGGTGCGTTCTTCCATTCCCGGAAGGGTCGCTAAGGCAATATGTTGAGTGCCATCATAGAGAATATGTTCGTAAATTTCGTCTGTAAAAGCTAGTACATCCCACTTTTGACAAAGTTCAGCAATTAGGGTGAGTTCTTCACGGGTGAAGACTTTGCCGGTGGGGTTGTGGGGTGTGTTAATAATAATGGCTTTGGTATTGGCGTTGAAAGCTTGACGCAACTGTGCTTCATCAAATGTCCAAAGAGGGGGATGCAGTGTGACGTAGCGAGGTTTAGCACCAGCTAAAATCGCATCGGGGCCATAGTTTTCATAATACGGCTCAAACACAATTACTTCATCACCGGGATTGACTGTCGCCAGCATCACAGCTGCCATTGCTTCTGTAGAACCACAGGTGACGGTGATTTGGGTTTCGGGGTTGATATCTAAGCCGAGATACCAGTGGACTTTTTTGGCGATCGCTTCACGAAATGAGCGATCGCCCCAAGTAATGGCATACTGATTCACATCCCCCTCTATTGCCTCATATGCTGCCTGTTTCAACTCAGGCGGACACGGAAAATCAGGAAACCCTTGAGCTAAATTCACTGCATCGTGTTGCAATGCCACTCTTGTCATTTCTCGAATTACCGACTCTGTAAACTGGTTTGCCTTCGCTGATATTTTTTGGCGCTGCATCTGACTCACCCTATGCCTCTGTTGATTTATATTGCACTTATGGGGGAATTTCTGTAAACCCAATATGTACCATAATATCGATAGACTTATCGTAGTATACTCAAATTCCAGATTCAGAGGAAAGATTAGGGATTGGGGACTGGGGACTGGGGACTGGGGACTGGGGACTGGGGACTGGGGACTGGGGACTGGGGACTGGGGACTGGGGACTGGGGACTGGGGACTGGGGACTGGAGATTGGAGATTGGGGAGACAAGGGACATGAAGAAAACAAGGGATAGTGGGAGACACGGCGATACAGTGAGTAATTTTTCTCTGTGTCTCCATATCCTCTTTCCCACTACCCAGTCTCCAATCCCTAGTCCCCAATACCCCTATTATCTATATACTAAATTATTGAGATTAATAGTCAATTATTGAAGGTACTAATCCAGAATCATCATGAAATCTTTGCACCGTCCCGATCTCTATAGCTGGTCTAATTTCAATCCGGCAAGAAATATTGATTTCAATGGGATTGCCTGGATTCGCCCAGATGGCAACATCTTGATTGACCCAGTAGCCCTATCAAACCATGATTGGAATCATCTGAAATCCCTTGGTGGTGTAGTTTGGATTGTGCTGACGAATTCTGAGCATGTCAGGGCAACTAAAGAAATTGCCGATCAAACCTATGCTAAAATTGCTGGTCCTGTGGCAGAAAAAGACACTTTCCCCATAGCTTGCGATCGCTGGCTGTCTGATGGGGAAGAATTTGTACCTGGACTAAAGGTGATTGAACTTCAAGGCTCGAAAACACCTGGTGAACTGGCTCTACTACTGGAGGAAACAACGTTGATTACAGGGGATTTAGTCCGGGCACGTAAAGCAGGTAGCTTGACGATTTTACCAGATGACAAGCTGCTGAATCGAGAGGAAGCTGTTGCTTCGGTGCAGAGGTTGGCACAACTCAGTCGAGTAGAAGCGGTGTTGGTGGGGGATGGCTGGCCTGTCTTTCGGGATGGATGCGATCGCTTAAAGGAACTTGTGGCGACGTTGTAGATGTTTCCCCTGATGAAACTATAGCTATTTTGAATCTGGTGAGGTACAGGTATGCAAATAGACCTGACCCCCTAAACCCCTTCCCGCTTGGGGAAGGGGTAACAATTCAAAAGATTTCTTGCAGAAGTCGGGAAAAAGGGAAGGTGGGGTCCCCTCTGGGGATAATTTTTACATAAGTCGTTAAGATTGATTATGAACCTATCTGGTGCTGAACTCAAAAAGTTAGTTAAAGCCATTGTTAGTGCCTATCCCACTAAAAATGATTTAGAAATGATGGTTCAGTTTGAATTAGAGGAAAATCTAAATCATCGAGATTCTTTCTCAGATTGCGAACAACTTAAAGTTGAAAATAAATCAGAAATTATTACAGATAAAAATTTAAGTAATCTACCTAAGATTACAATAAATTTCCTCCAACAAAGTTTAATTAAAGCTAATAAATCAATAAAAAGAATTCATATTTTATTGCAATCAGAATTAATGAATCATGATTTTGATTGTTGGAAAACTGAATAATATGAAGAAGGTGCAGAAGATTTTACCACAGGAATTTCTGAAGATTATGAAGTAGTGATTCGTTGTTCAGATAGATTAAGAGGTAAAAGTTCACCTGTTTTTCAATGGCGGGAAAAAGCAAATATATTCAACAATCAATCAGAAGAATATGCTAATAGTATTTTTGTTTTAGCCTCTAGTGATAATCAAAAAACTTTATTCGATCAAGTCAAACATGAAGATGTAATCGCCGTAAAAATCACAAGTGTTTTTGAAAAAGAAGAGGTGTTGGGAAAGATTATTTTCAAATCTGCTCTTCCTCTAGCATTATGCACTCGTAAACATATTCCTGATATTGAAGACGAATTCAATAGGATTTTGAAAAATGAAGATAATGATATATCTTTAAAAGAATTACCCTCCCAATTTAAAAACAAAAAAGCAGAAGGCAACAAGAATATTAACCATTTATGCTTATTGTGGGATGATCCCAATTTACTACCACCCGAACAACTACTAACCGAAAACAAACTCTAAACTGATTAATTTTATGACTGACTGGCAAATTTTTACCGGAAACAGTGAACTTATCTTAGTGCCATTATTATCAATATATTGACAGTTAATAACTTGACTGACTAGCTAAGTAAATCAAGAGGGGAAGGATGAACAGTCGCCGCGTTGTCATTGTTGGCGCTGGATTCGGTGGGTTGCAAGCTGCCCAATCTTTAGCTAATTGTGGTGCAGATGTATTATTAATCGATCGCCACAACTATCACACCTTTGTACCGTTGTTGTATCAAGTTGCAACAGGTCAATTGGAACCAGAGTACATTGCTTATCCGATCCGCACGATTTTACGGCCATTCTCTTTCTGGGGAAATAAGCCGAAGGTTCAGTTTTTGATGGCTGAGGTTGAGCAAATTGATTTTTCAGGACAAACTGTTGAAACAGATAGTTGTTCAATCACCTATGATTTTCTGGTGTTAGCAACTGGAAGCCGCACCCAGTTTTTGAGAGTTCCTGGAGCTTCAGAATCTGCTTTCTCGATGAGAACATTAGAAGAAGCGATCGCCATCCGCAATCAGATTTTCTCTTGTTTTGAGCAAGCTATCAAAGAATCAGATTCATTACGACGCCAACAACTGCTGACGTTTACGATTGTCGGCGGTGGCGCAACCGGTGTTGAGGTGGTGGGTGCTTTTGTGGAAATGGTTCGAGGTCAGTTGCGTCGGGACTATCCCACACTTGTAAAGGAAGTGAGGTTGATTCTGATGCAATCTGGCGATCGCTTATTAGCCGAACTGCCAAAAAAGTTGGGAGCCTACACCCATAAACGATTACATCAGCTGGGAGTGGAGGTTTATCTGCAAACGAGAGTCACTAGAGTGACTTTTGAATCTGTACATCTGCAAAACCATGAGGTAATTCCCACTGCAACGGTCATTTGGACTGCGGGATTAGAGGCAAATTATCCCACAACATCAAAAGAGGTATCTTTCGCAAATAAGGGAAAGTTACTCGTTCATCCCACCCTACAATTGCTAGAGCAACCCAATGTTTATGCTGTTGGAGATCTAGCTTATGTAGTAGAAAAGAACGGTAAATCATTAACTGGAGTTGCACCAGAAGCACTTCAGCAAGGTGTTGCTGTAGCCCGAAATATTCAGCGGCAATTTCGAGGTCAATTGCCAAAACCTTTTAGTTATTTTGACAAGGGAAGATTAGCAATCATTGGCTGTTATTCAGGTGTAGGAAAAATTGGGGCATTTGCTTTTACTGGCTGTTTGGCTTGGCTGATGTGGCTAGGAGTTCATTTAGTATATCTTCCCGGCTACCGCAGTCGTTTGTTAGTCTTACTCACTTGGCTTCACACTTACTTGTTACGCGATCGCTCTGTTCGCTTAATTCTGTCTGTGAAAAAACGTTAGCCCTCAAAGCCTTCTGCCTTTCTTTTCATCAATCACCGTTGGCATACCATAGTTGGAGTTCAGAAAATGACTGAAAATAAAACCTATATTAGTCTCAAACCAAAGGATGTTGCGATCGCTTATTTGTTACTACGAATTCTCATCGGTGTGAATTACTTCAATCACGGATTCACTCGGATTTTGAACATCCCTGGATTCGCTGAAGAAACTGTCAAACAATTGGCAGATTCTTATTTTCCAGAATTTTTGGTGAGAATTAATTCCTACCTAGTGCCCCCGATAGAGTTAATTGTGGGTGTGTTAATCACACTTGGGCTAGCAACCAGAAGCGCTTTGATTGTCACCTTTGTCTTGATGATTGTTCTAAAATTGGGGGTAACATCGGTACAAAACTGGAGTGCAGCTACTTCTATGCTTTTTTACGGGATTGTGCTGTTTATTTTGCTTGCAGCCAATAGCTTTAATATTTACTCTCTCGATCGCTGGAGAAAAAAGAGACAAAATCTTGCAGACTCAGCAGCCGATCGCGAACAAGGTAGGATCAACTTCTTGAGCAATAACTTTTAGATAAAATATCGGACATAGCATAGTTGAACAAGAATTCAGAATCAATCAAAGGAATAGTTATAAAGTGCGCTAGACCAATATCTAGCGCACTTTTTCAGAGAATAGGCTAGAGCCATCGCACTGTCTCACCTTTGATGGTTGGCAATGCGATATCTACGACGGGCTGCACCTACGCATCCTAAAATTACGCGGGAACAAACTTCAGCGAAACACCATTCATACAGTAGCGCTTGCCGGTGGGTGCAGGACCGTCATCAAAGACATGACCTAGATGACCACCACAGCGACTACAATGCACTTCAGTTCTGGTCATAAACAACGATTTATCTACAGTGAAGGCGATCGCACCTTCAATCGGGTTAAAAAAGCTCGGCCAGCCAGTACCACTGTTAAATTTGGTATCAGATGTAAAAAGTGGTTGTTCGCACGCAGCACAAAAATAAGTACCTTTGTCGTATTCCTTATCAAGTGGGCTGGTATAAGGGCGTTCAGTCCCATGTTTACGCAATACACTAAACTGTTCTGGTGTTAAAATCGTCTTCCACTCTTCTTCCGGTTTGGTAATTTCAAATCCACTTTTAGAAGTTGTCATCGCTTCTGACTCCCAATTGATATACCTTGATAACACTGCTGTGCCGACTATTACTGCACTAGCTTGTAAAAAATACCGTTTATCCATACATCTATTATTTTCTATTTTCTGGTTAACTGGCCAATCAACTCCAGTACGGTATTCCCTGCTTTAAGTACTAGAATCAGCGATCGCTCTGAATTAGCCCTGATAGTCTGATTAAAATTAGCTAAGAAACAACAAATTATTTTTCAGCCAAATACTGGACGGGAATCCGATCCACTTGAGTAGAGGGGATGAGGATTTTACTAGTTCCTGTGAAAAGTGAGAACAGCTTACAACTTAAATATACATTTAATTGATAGAGATACAGGAGTTAAAAATTCTTGCTTAGTTAAGTGGAATATGCAATACTCTAAAGCGATAAACAAAGAGCGGTATTTCTGTGTGTTTACCGTAGTTTAAAAGGACAGAACTTATGCAGCTACTATGGTTCATCCCAACCCACGGTGACGGGCGCTATCTTGCAACTGCTACAGGCGGACGAGCAGTCAGCTTTCCCTATTTGCGGCAGATTGCTCAAGCGGTGGATGACCTTGGCTACACAGGGGCATTGCTACCTACAGGTCGCTCTTGCGAAGATGCTTGGATTGTAGCGTCAACGCTGGTATCACTAACGCGACAGATGCGTTTTTTGGTAGCCATTCGTCCTGGTTTGGTGTCACCGGGAGTAGCAGCGCGAATGGCGGCAACTTTCGATCGCCTTTCTGGAGGACGCTTGCTAATTAACGTAGTCACAGGGGGCGATCCCATAGAGTTAGCGGGGGATGGCTTGCATTTGAGTCACGATCGGCGGTATGAATTAACAGATGAATTTTTGACAGTATGGCGAGCGATCGCCAGTGGTGAATCAGCTAATCTTCAGGGCGACTATTTCAACATTCAAGATGGTAAACTGCTGTTTCCACCAGTGCAGAAGCCATATCCGCCCTTGTGGTTTGGTGGTTCTTCTGACATTGCTCAAAAAATTGCTGCTAAACACGTAGATGTTTATCTGACTTGGGGCGAACCACCAGCGCAAGTAGCCGAGAAGATTGCCTCAGTTCGCAGATTGGCAGAGGCCGAAGGAAGAACCTTGCGGTTTGGGATTCGGCTACATGTGATTGTACGGGAAACCGAGAGTGAAGCTTGGGATGCGGCGAATCAATTGATTAAGTATGTAGATGAAGAAGCGATCGCTAAAGCCCAAAAAGCCTATGCGCGGATGGATTCAGTTGGACAACAGCGCATGACTCAATTACACCACGGTAATCGAGAGGCATTAGAGATTAGTCCGAACCTCTGGGCGGGAGTTGGTTTAGTACGGGGTGGTGCCGGAACTGCCTTAGTAGGCGATCCGCAAACAGTTGCAGCCAGGATATTGGAATACGCTGCTTTGGGTGTTGAGTCTTTTATCTTCTCTGGTTATCCCCACTTAGAGGAAGCTTATCGAGTTGCAGAACTTCTATTCCCTCACCTGCCATTAGAAAATCTACCCGCAGTACAAAAGCAACATGTCTTGAGTCCATTTGGCGAGATTGTGGCAAATGAAGATTTTCCTCAGCAACACAAACAGAAAGCTACATCCATATCCTAGTAAAGTTTAAGGTATTGGGCATTGGGAGTGCTGAGTGCTGTACATGGATAGCGGGGCGTTTAGCCCGTGCTGAGTTAGGAATGCTGAGTTAGGAGTTAGGAGTTTTGTTTATCTCCTTGTCTCCTAGTCCCTAGTCCCCAGTCCCCAATCCGCATACCCATTAATAGGAGTTTGATAAAATGACAAATGTTTTAGCGATCGCTGGTAGTCCAACTCATCCATCTAGAACTTACGGTCTTGTCGAATATACCGCCAAGCTTTTACAACAAGAAGGCTTG
Organism: Nostoc sp. C117; assembly: GCF_043099735.1. Lineage (NCBI taxonomy): Bacteria > Bacillati > Cyanobacteriota > Cyanophyceae > Nostocales > Nostocaceae > Nostoc > Nostoc sp. C117. Next base: position 4,904,249 of record NZ_CP170991.1, on the reverse strand, counting down.
CATGTAGACATTATTTCAGTTCGGGACTTACCTGCTGAAGATTTAGTTTTTGGACGATATGATAGTCCTGCTTTAGAAGAACCAAAAGCTTTACTGGCAAAGGCAGATGGTGTGATTATTGCCACCCCAATTTACAAAGCTGCTTACACAGGAGTACTGAAAACATTTTTAGATTTGTTGCCACAAAAATCATTAACAGGTAAACCCATATTACCAATTGCTCTTGGTGGTACGATCGCTCATTTATTGGCAATTGAATATGCCCTAAAACCTGTGTTATCTGAATTAGGAGCGCGGCATATTCTAGCTACTGTTTATGCGGTAGATAAACAAATTCAACGACAAGCTGACAATAGCCTTCTGTTAGATGAAGAAATTGACCAAAGACTTAAAGACGTTCTCAAGGAATTTGTGAAAGCTGTAGAATACGATGCTGCTGCGCCTCAAGAATTGGTTCATGCCAATTAAATAATCAAAGTTTATACCTCCGTTTGTTTGTAGCAGAGGGGTAATTTTTACCCATCTGTTACTTTTTTTTAAAGAGAGTCAAAAGCTGGCTTAGATTTTTGAGTCTTGATCTTAGACAGTCTAAGTCCGAAAATATTTAATCTGTGTACATACAAGTTTCTTAAACTGCAATACGGTTCGGATAAGCATTTTTCACAATCGAGTGTGGTCTGGGGAAAGGAAGGGGTAAAGGGGAAAGGATGTATTCAAAACATGGGTCCCTTTAACCTTTCCCCTTTAACCGAACCGTATTGTCTTAAACTGCGCCTTTGTTGCATTGACCTGTACCTTTGTTGCATTGACCTGCGCCTTTGTTGCATTGACCTGCGCCTTTGTTGCATTGACCTGCGTCTTTGTTACATTGGGAATGCGCTTTTTTGGTCAGGTTAACCAGTAAATTAGATGTAGGGCGTAAAAAAATAAACTTAATGAAAGCGATGTCTAACGACAAGCCGCAAGGCATGTGCGCTTCTGTTCTTACATCTATCGTCGGTGAAGAAAATGCTGTTTGCCTTTGGAAAAATATCGAACTCGGTCAGCAAAAACGTATTCAACAGGCAATAGCTTCTGGACATTCCCCCAGTTGTATCGTTTATCCCCGCACCCAAGAACAGCTAGCCGCAGTTATTGCCACAGCTTACACAAATAACTGGGGCGTCCTCCCTTGTGGTAGTGGTAGTAAACTCTCTTGGGGTGGTTTAGCTAAGGGCGTTGATGTTGTAGTCAGTACAGAACGCATTAACCAACTGATTGAACACGCTGTGGGTGATTTGACTGTCACTGTAGAAGCTGGGATGAAATTTTCTCATCTCCAAGCACTTTTGGCAAAGTCACGGCAATTTCTCGCCCTTGACCCCACTGCACCAGAGTCGGCAACTATTGGCGGTATTGTCGCTACAGGTGATACAGGTTCTCTACGACAACGTTATGGTAGTGTGCGCGACCAATTACTAGGTATTACTTTTGTGCGTGCTGATGGACAAATTGCCAAAGCTGGAGGAAGAGTAGTTAAAAATGTCGCCGGATATGATTTGATGAAGTTGTTTACTGCGTCTTACGGCACATTAGGAGTTATTAGTCAACTAACTTTCCGACTGTACCCGTTACAAGAAGCATCGGCAACGGTGGTACTAACTGGGAAAGCTGAGGCTGTATCTCAAGCCGCTGATATTCTGCGAGGTTCGGCATTAACACCAGTCCAGGCTGATTTGTTATCAACTAAGTTGGTGTCTAGCTTGGGTTTGGGTGAAGGGTTGGGCTTAATTGCTCGGTTTCAAAGTATTAGTGAAAGTGTTAAGGAACAGTCAAACCGAGTTTTGTCATTAGGAGAAAAGTTGGATTTAGATGGGGCAATTTATGCTGATGCAGATGAAGCTAATCTATGGCAAAGATTGCAAGAACGAATACATTCTCCTGTGCAAGAATCCGTAATTACCTGCAAGATAGGAGTGTTACCTACTGCTGCCATAGAGATTTTGTCTCAGGTGGAGTTGGGTTTAATTCATATTAGTAGTGGTTTAGGTTTGTTACAATTAGAGGATAAAAGTCAGGTTTTACAAATGCGCGATAAGCTACACTCCGGCGGAGGCGATACCTACGGCGGGCTGCGCCTAAGGACTCAAGCTAATAGTGGTTTTTTAACAATTCTGGATGCACCAGTGGGGGTTAAAGAACAAGTAGATGTTTGGGGTTATACGGGGAATGCTTTGCCGTTGATGCGTGGGATTAAGGAACAGTTTGATAGTAAGAATATTTTAAGTCCTGGTCGGTTTGTGGGTGGAATTTAAGTTGGAAGAAAACGAACCGCATTTGCGTTAGCGTCTCCCCTTCTCCCAAAGGGAGAGGCTAACGCCAAGGGAGAAAGACGCAAAGGGTGCTAAGGAAGAGAGGGGAAAAGAATTAATTATGCAAGTTTCTGAAAATTCTGTTAAGAAGACGGCTAGTTTGAAGAATTTGAAAGGGTTTGATGAAAATCATCCACCTGAGCCTAAGTTGATTGATAGTTGTGTGCATTGTGGCTTTTGTCTTTCGACCTGTCCTAGTTATCGGGTGCTGGGTAAGGAGATGGATTCTCCGAGAGGACGCATCTATATGATGGATGCAATTAATGAGGGTGAAATTGCTCTCAATACGGCAACTGTAGAACATTTTGATTCTTGTTTGGGGTGTCTGGCTTGTGTGAGTACTTGTCCTTCTGGTGTGCAATATGACAAGTTAATTTCTGCAACTCGTCACCAAGTTGAACGCAATTATCCCCGCAGTTTACCAGATAAATTAATTCGTCAATTGATATTTTCTCTGTTTCCTTATCCTCATCTTTTACGCGTTTTATTAGTTCCGTTGTTGGTTTATCAAAAGTTGGGTTTCTCTAAGTTATTTCGCACTACGGGTTTACTGAAGAAAATATCTCCCCGGTTGGCAGCAATGGAATCTATTCTGCCAGAAATTACTCTCAAATCTTTTCAAGATAATTTGCCGACTGTGATTGCTGCTAACGGTGAGAAACGTTATCGGGTTGGGGTAATTTTGGGATGCGTGCAACGGCTGTTTTTTTCTCCAGTAAATGAAGCGACGGTGCGAGTTTTAACAGCGAACGGTTGTGAAGTTGTGATTCCCAAATCTCAAGGTTGTTGTGCAGCGCTTCCCGAACACCAAGGACAAACAGAACAGGCGAAGGCTTTAGCAAGGCAGATGATTGATAGTTTTGCTGAGACTGATGTGGATTTTGTGATTATCAATGCTGCTGGTTGCGGTCATACTTTGAAAGAATACGGACATATCTTAGAAGATGACGCAGAATATCGGGAAAAGGCAAAGGATTTTGCGGCGAAGGTGAAAGATGCTCAAGAGTTTTTGGCAACTGTTGGGTTAACAACGAAACTATCACCGTTGACTGATGAACCTCTGAATTTAGTTTATCAAGATGCTTGCCATTTATTGCACGGACAAAAGATTAGCGTCGAACCGCGTCAGTTGTTACGCCAAATTCCAGGAGTGAAGTTGAAAGAACCGATAGATGCGGCTTTGTGTTGTGGCAGCGCTGGGGTTTATAATATGTTGCAACCAGAAGTTTCGGAAGAATTGGGTCAGCAAAAAGTACAAAATTTGTTAAATACTGGTGCTGAATTAATTGCTTCTGCTAATCCGGGGTGTACTTTGCAAATTACTAAGCATTTGCAGTTGCAGGGGAAGAAAATTTCGGTTATTCATCCGATGGAGTTGTTGGATTATTCCATTCGAGGTGTGAAGTTGGAAGTTTAGAAAGTTGCCGAGGGGGAATACTTTTTATCTCACGCAGAGGCGCAGCATTTCGGCTCATTTCGGCTACCCTTAATGATCAACACTCAGTGATCGGCGCAGAGAGGAAGAGATATATGTAGGTTGGGTTGAGGAACGAAACCCAACGTCAAAATTAAAGTTTTGACGTTGGGTTTCACTACTTTTCACCTAACCTACGCATCTGTTGCTGGGTTGTTGACTTCAAAGATAAACCGCTTGCAGGAATTAGGTAAGCGGAAAATATAAATATAATTTTTTCCTAAAAAAGTTATACTAACGAACAATTTTTTTCCTAAAAAAGTTACATTAACAAACAATTTTGACTAAGCTTTTTGTATGTTTTCTGCAATTTGAATTTATTTTTTGTTAGACAATACGTTATTATATTGATCTAACATAATTATGTTGCCTCCAATACCAAAAGAAGTACTTGTTTGGCTATTATTTACATTTGTAGTCTCAGTGCTTCCATTAGGAATTGATTGTCTGGTTAGGCTATTTGACGCAAAACCATGGTTTGACTATGAACATTACAAAGATGGGCAGTTACTAATAATTGCTGTATCTTTTGGGGCGGAATCAATAGGTAATATCCTAATTAGGTCTCAATTAAATCAATGGTATGAAATTCTAATCGTCGGTAGTTGCTTTTTGACTACCTTAACTGCTGGGCTGCTTTATCCTTTCATCAGGTACCTTGGAGTAGATAGTCGAACAACAACTAGTCCACCCGATTATAGAATGATATTTTATACTACGGCAGCTATATTTTTCTTTTCTTTTGCTACCAGTCTTTTTTGCAAGTATCTAGCGATGTCTTAATTCGGAGGAAATTATGGAGATTATAGCGATCATTTCTAGCATAATGGGCTTGTCTGCTTTAGGAACGGCACTTAAGTTTGTGAGAAATATGAAGATGTTTGATACAAAAAAAAAGCGTGAAGTGAACAATAGAAAAAGCAAGACGTCTCTATCTCAAAAGGATGATAAATGTTTTAACTGTCCTGACAATCCTAGCAAAGGATCTGTGTTAACACTACTTGTTCTTGAAGGTAATTTAGCTAATTTAGCTAATTTAGATTCAGAAGGCAACACGGTTTACTTAAAGGTCATTGGTCGTAGATAAGACGCGATAAATCGCGTCTCTACATGAGGGTTTTGGGCTTATCTGAACTGTATTGATTCAGAAGGTGAAGCAAAATTACAAGATGCTATGAAAATAGTGGTAAAAGTGGTCAGTTAAATTACTAAGCCGTGAAGGTTATCGGCTCAATTCTTCTGTAGGTTTCAATTTCACTCACAGCAACTTATCTGGTGTAATTGGCAAGTCACGAATCCGTTTACCTGTAGCATGATAAACTGCATTCGATATGGCTGCGGCTACGCCAACTATGGGAAGTTCTCCGAGGCTTTTGGTTCCTAGCGCGTTTACATAAGCATCTTGTTCTTCAATAAATTGGACTTCCATATTTGGGATATCTGCATGAACGGGAATCAAGTAGTCTGAAAGATTTGCACCAACTATTCTGCCTTGATTCGCATCCATTACGGTTTTTTCCATCAAGGCCATCCCGATTCCCCAAGTAATTCCACCCAAAACTTGACTCCGTGCTGTCTTGAAGTTGAGAATTCGTCCTGCATCATAAACGCCTACGCAACGTCTGATTTTGATTTCTCCCAAAAGTTCATCAACAGCGACTTCAACGAAGATGGCACCAAAAGAATGTTTGGCGTATTTTTTACTTTCTGGGTTAAGTGAGGTTTCTTCTGTGACTTCTAAACTTTCTAATCCCTGACGGCGCAAAATATCGGTGTAACTGTCTCGCTGGGATGGATTTTGTTTTAAGAATATTTGCCCTGACTCAATTGTAATATCTTCTGCTTGAGATTGATACAGAGGTGAATCTACATCGGCGATCGCCATTTTAATTATTTTATCTCGTGCGGCGATCGCTGCTTGATGTACCGCCGGGGAAACACTACCTACTGTCATTGAATTCCCGGTGATGGGGGCTTTGGGAAAATGACTATCACCGAGTTCAAATTCCACTGGTAAGCCTAATACCTCAGCAGCTACCTGAGTCATCACTGTATAAGTTCCTGTACCGATGTCTTGAGTCCCAGTTTGGACTTTAACTTCTCCAGTGGCAAAAATTTCTACTTTGACTGATGCTGAAGCTGAGTTGCTGGGAAATGTCGCACTTGCCATTCCCCAGCCAATGAAAAAATTACCTTCTCGCAGGGAACGGGGAATTGGGTTACGTTGTGACCAACCAAAAATTTCTGCGCCTTTTTGATAACATTGTTTCAGGGATTTACTTGACCAAGGTAATCCTGTATTGGGAGCGACATCTGCATGATTTCTCAGTCTCAGGTCAATGGGGTCAATATTTAAGGCAGATGCTAGTTCATCCATTGCCGATTCCAGGGCAAACATTCCTGTTGCTTCTCCAGGACCGCGCATGAAGGTTGGTGTGCCAGCATTGATCCGTCCCAAACGATATTTTACTTCTAAGTTGTCACAAGCGTACATCATTATTGTTGCCGCACCAACGGGTTCCACAAAGTCCCCAAATAGAGAAGTTAAGGATGTGCCAGTGTGAGTAATGACTGTTAGTTTACCTGACTTGGTTGCACCTAGCGTTAGATGCTGTTGCGTCTGGGAACGGTAGCCGCAACTTGTATACATTTGCGATCGCGTTAAGACAACTTTTACAGGTCGATTGACTTGTTTGGCGGCGATCGCTGCCAGAATAGTATGAGACCTTAATAGTGCTTTACAACCGAATCCTCCGCCTAAATATTTGGAGATGACGCGGACATTTTCTTGGGGAATATTCAGAACAGATGCGATCGCTCTTTGAGTTGCAGAAACGCCTTGAGTAGTTTCATACAATGTTAAATTATCCCCCTCCCACATGGCTATGGTTGCAGAAGGTTCTAGGGGATTATGATGTTCCATTGGCGTGGAATAAACTTGCTGCACGAGAATATCTGCTTGTGCTTTCCCTGATTCAATATCGCCTCTGGTAATTGTACCTGGCATCATACCAAAATATAGTGTTTCTGGCTCAAATATTTCAGCCTGTGCCAATGTCATTGTTGGCGGTGCTTCCTCGGAGATAATTTTTACGAGAGAAGCGGCGGTTTGGGCTTGTTCTAAAGTTTGGGCAACTACAATGCCCAGGTGTTGACCATTGTAGTAGATGTTGTCATCTTTCTCAATTGACTGACTTTCTGGAGAAGAAAAGAAGGGTATTTTTACCAAAGATGGTGTTTGGTCGTAAGTAATGATATCTATTACACCAGGAACGGCTGCGGCTGCGGATGTGTCTATTTGGAGAATTTTACCATTGGCGATCGCACTTGCAAAAATTACGCCATAAGTCAAATTCTCTATGGGTACATCGGCTGTATATGGTGCTTCTCCCGTTACTTTCAGCCTACCATCAACGCGATCTATTGGTTCTCCGATAATTTTATTCATAACTGGAAAGTTAAATTTTGGAGAGGTTTGTCCGATTTTTCGCACTTCTGTGCACCTCTGCGTGAGGCTAAGAATTTGACAACGCACGGATCAAAGCGCGTTTGATTAATTCAATTTTGAATTCGTTGTGTGTTTGCGGTTTCGCTTCTTTGATTGCGACTTCCGCAGCGGCTGTGAATGTAGCTAGATTAATTGGTTTTCCTTTGATGAATTCCTCAGTTTCCCATCCACGCCAAGGTTTAGGCGCTACTCCACCAAAAGCGATTCGGGCTGATTTGATAATATCTTCTTCTACTTCTAAGGCAATAGCTACGGAAACCAGAGCAAATTCATAACTAGCACGATCCCTAACTTTTAAATAATGAGATTTAGATGCAAAATTGGGAATTTCAATGGCAACAATTAATTCTCCCGACTGCAATACAGTTTCTATTTCTGGTGTCTCGCCTGGTAACAGATAAAAATCATGAATTGAAATTCGACGTGATTTTTCTACACTTTGAATGCAAATAATTGCATCTAATGCCGTCAAAGCTACAGCTAAATCGGAGGGATGAACGGCTATACAATGTTCGCTAGCTCCGAAAATTGCGTGCATTCGATTATGACCTGTAATGGCTGCACAACCTATACCTGGAGTCCGTTTATTACAAGGAAAAACTGGATCGCGAAAGTAGCCACAACGGACTCGTTGTAGTAAATTACCGCCTACGGTTGCCATATTTCGCAGCTGTGGTGAAGCACTTTGTAATAAAGCCTGACTAATTACTGGATAACACTCTTGAACTTGAGGATGAAAAGCTACATCACTCATTCGGGAAATTGCACCAATGGAAACTCCATTATTTTGAAATTCAATATCTGCTAAAGGTAAGCTATTAATATCAATTAATTTCTTCGCTGTTTGTACTCCATCTTTCATTAACCCCAATAAATCAGTACCACCAGCAATAAATACCGCAGTTTTATCTTGCTCAATTGTGGCGATCGCTCTTTCTTGTGAGCTAACTTTAGCATAACTAAATGGCTGCATTTTCCATTTCCTCTACCACATTCTGAATTGCTGCAATAATATTCGGGTATGCTCCACAGCGGCAAAGGTTTCCACTCATTTTTTCGCGAATTTCTGTTTCAGATTTTGGCATATCTTCTAAGATCATCCCCACGGCAGATACAATTTGTCCCGATGTGCAGTATCCACATTGAAAGGCGTCATGAGTAATAAAAGCTGTTTGTAAAGGGTGGAGTTTCCCATCTTGGGCTATTCCCTCAATTGTGGTGATGGCAGCGCCAATGTGCATGACTGCTAAGGTCATACAGGAGTTAATTCGCCGATTATTAACTAGTACAGTACATGCACCACATTCACCGCGATCGCAAGCTTTTTTTGTACCCATTAAACCCAGCTTTTCCCGTAGTGCATCAAGTAAAGTGACCCGAGGTTCTAGCTTTAGTGAGTAGGATATGTTATTGATATTCAGTGATAATTCTACTTCCTCTGAACCGGATATTTTCAATTCCTGGGTCAGAGAGTTTGAATTGATTGAAGCTAAGGAATTTTCTTCCATATTTAATACAAACTCCTGTCCACAATTCTTTTGAATACAAAAATGATACAGTAAGTTTTGTTCAGTACAGTAGGTTTTTGAGATATGTAAAGTCGAATTTTCAGAGTTTACTACCAAAATCGACGCAATTGTATTTATTTGAGTTTGTCAGCCTGATTTCTCATTATGAACATAAATCTAACTCAGAAATTATCTAAACCAATAGTAAATAAAGTTGCGATTATCGGTGCAGGTCTGGGCGGTTTGGCTACTGCCATAGCACTGAAAAGCCAAGGTATTGATGTTCAAGTGTACGAAAAAGCCCAAGAATTTCGTCCGGCGGGAACGGGACTAGGACTGGCTCCTAATGGCTTGAACTCCTTGGAGGCGATCGCACCGGGAATAGTTGAAACTCTCAAAAGTTCGGGCTGTGAGGTTCACCACACGGTTTTAAAGAATATTCGCAATGAAACAATTCGTGCTAACCAAACTAAATACTTAGAGGAATACGGACAGCCATTACTGACAGTTTGGTGGTATCGTTTACAGCAAGCGATCGCATCGAGATTGCCCTCTGAAATCATTCACCTCAATCATCGCTGCATCGGTTTTGAGCAAGATGAAAACGGTGTGGAAATTCATTTTGATGGTCAAAAACCAGTATATACAGATTTGCTGATTGGCGCTGATGGCGTCAATTCTGTAATCAGAGAAACTTTATTTGGCGAGAGTGAGCCTAACTATATTGGTAGTATGTGTTGGCGTGCCGTCATCAAATATCACCACGAGCTATTTAATGAATATGAACTCGTTTTTGTGAAGGGCAACAAACAGTTCATGTACATTCTGAATGTGGGGGATGGTTATACCAGTTGGATTAGTCGGAAGTTGTCACCTGATTACTCTCTTTCTCACAGCGCCGATGAGGTCAAATCTCGCATTCTCCAAGAATTAGCCGATTGGGACGAATCTTTTCTAGCGGTGGTTCAAGCGACACCAGCCGAGCAAATCTGGGAAGGACCGATTTGCGATCGCCCCCCCTTAACCCACTGGAGCCAAGGCAGAGTCACTCTCTTAGGTGATGCCGCTCATCCGATGGCACCGGCTATGGGACAAGGAGCCAATACCACTTTTGAAGATGCATACGAACTCGGAGAGTGTTTTTCCCACTCAGCTACTCTGCAAGATGCTCTAACTAGCTACGAACAGAGTCGCATTGAGCGTACAAAAATCATTCAAGCTCGTAGTGCTTTGGGTGAGATGCGCTACTATGATGTCAATACTGTGACATCTAGTGAGCAGACACAGCAGCAGCAAACGACACTTCCTGATGATTTTAATAAATGGCTATATAATTATGGATCATCTTTTATCTCTTCCAAAAAAGGATGCTCCTAACATGTCAACCATTAGCGGTCATCATTGAGGATAGTACCGATTCCTTGGTTATTAGCAAACGTAGCATTTGCCGCACCAGAGATATTGACAAAAAATGTTTCATTGGCTTCAACTTTATTATCACCTCTGACGCCAATACTAATAACTTTGCTAGTTTCGCCAGGGTTGAAAACAATTGTACCCAACCCAAAATTGTAATCCGAGTCAGATTCTTGGGCAGTACCATCAGCCGTGCTGTAATTTACGACTATCGGTTGATAGAATTCATTAGAGAGAGTGACAACAAAATTAGCATTAGTTGTCATCCCAGTTGTGCCTTCTTTCAGTGATACATCTGCAATGCTGATGCTTGGGGGTTGGTCATCATTGATGATAGTAGCCACTCCTAAGCTATCAGTAATTGTGGCGTTTGTAGCACCCAAAAGATTCACAGAAAATGTCTCGTTGGCTTCAAATTTGTTATCGCCGATGACACCAACACCAAGAGTTTTGCTGGTTTCGCCAGGATTGAAAACGATCGTCCCGGAAGCAGCGTTGTAATCAGAGTCAGAAACTTTAGCAGTGCCATCACTCGTGTTGTAATTTACAGTAACCTGCTGTAAACTCGCTGCGGAGAGAGTGACGGTAAAGTTAGCATTAGTTGTCGTACCTGCGTTCCCTTCAAGAAGGGAAATATTAGAGATGCTGATAGTTGTTTGGTTATCATCATCAATGATGGTAGCAACTCCTAAATTATCTGCAATCGCCGCATTTGTCGCACCTGAAAGATTCACAGAAAATGTCTCGTTGGCTTCAGTTTGGTTATCGCCGATGACGCCAATACTAAGAGTTTTGCTAGTTTCGCCAGGAGCAAAAATAATCGCCCCGGAAGCAGAATTGTAATCAGAGTCAGCAACTTGAGCAGTACCATCACTCGTGTTGTAATTTACAGTAACCTGCTGATAACTAGGATTGGAGAGAGTGATAGTAAAGTTAGCATTACTTGTTGTGCCTGTGTTGCCTTCAGGAAGTGAGATATCTGAGATGCTGATAGTTGGTTGACTGTCATCGTTAATGATGCTACCAACTCCTAAACTATCAGTAATTGTGGCATTTGTTGCACCCAAAAGATTGACAGAAAATGTCTCGTCGGTTTCAAAATTGTTATCGCCGATGACACCAATACTAATAACTTTGCTCGTTTCACCAGGAGCGAAAATAATCGCCCCGGAAGCAGAGTTGTAATCAGAATCACCAACTTGAGCAGTGCCATCATTCGTGTTGTAATTTACAGTAACCTGCTGATAACTAGGATTGGAGAGGCTAATAGTAAAGTTAGCATTACTTGTTGTACCTGTATTGCCTTCAGTAACTGAGGCATCTGAGATACTGATATTTGGTTGGTTGTCATCATTGATGATAGTACCAACTCCTAAGCTATCAGTAATTGTGGCATTTGTCGCATCCGAAAGATTGACAGAAAATGTCTCGTCGGCTTCAGTTTGGTTATCGCCGATAACGCCAATACTAAGAGTTTTGCTCGTTTCCCCAGGATTGAAAGTAATTGTCCCTAAAGCAGAGTTGTAATCAGAGTCAGCAACTTGAGCAGTACCATCACTCGTGTTGTAATTTACAGTAACCTGCTGATAACTAGGATTGGAGAGACTAATAGTAAAGTTAGCATTAGTTGTTGTACCTGTATTGCCTTCACTAACTGAGACATCTGAGATACTGATAGTTGGTTGGTTGTCATCATTGATGATAGTACCAACTCCTAAACTATCAGTAATTGTGGCATTTGTCGGAGCCGAAAGATTGACAGAAAATGCCTCGTTGGTTTCAGCTTTGTTATCACCGATGACGCCAATGCTAAGAGTTTTGCTCGTTTCCCCAGGATTGAAAGTAATCGTCCCAGAAGCAGAGTTGTAATCAGAGTCAGCAACTTGAGCAGTACCATCACTAGTATTGTAATTTACAGTAATTTGCTGATAACTGGCATTGGAGAGAGTGACAATAAAGTTAGCATTTGTTGTGCCTGTATTACCTTCAGCAACTGAGACATCCGAGATGCTGATAGTTGGTTGGCTGTCATCGTTAATGATGGTAGCAGATCCTAAACCATCAGTAATTGTGGCATTTGTCGGAGCCGAAAGATTGACGGAAAATGTCTCGTCGGTTTCAAATTTGTTATCGCCTACAACACCAATGCTAAGGGTTTTACTGGTTTCCCCAGGATTGAAAGTAACTGTCCCGGAAGCAGAATTGTAATCAGAGTCAGCAACTTGAGCAGTGGCATCACTCGTGTTGTAATTTACAGTAACTTGCTGAGAACTGGGATTAGAAAGACTGATAGTGAAGTTAGCGTTAGTTGTTGTACCTGTATTCCCTTCAGTAACCGAGACATCTGAGATGCTAATAGTTGGTTGGCTATCATCATTGATGATGTTTACTGTCGCCGAACTGTTAGTAATTGTGGAATTTGGCGCTCCAGTTATGATACTGGGGTTACTCAGAATAACATTAATGTCTTCATTGGCTTCAAATGTGTTGTCACCCAAAACATTAGCTGTAATTGTCTTTGTGGTTTCCCCAACAGCGAAGCTTAAAGTCCCGGATGCAGCAGTTCCTCCACCCGTAACTTGAATATTGTTATAGTCACTGCCAAAAGTTGCCGCACCGCCAAAAGCATAATCTATGGTACTAGCCACGCCAATACCACCACTGCGAGTAACCGTGAAGGTAATAGCTTGAGTCCCGCTATTACCTTCAGTTAAACTTGAGGTAGGAGTAGAAATTGCATATTGAATCGCATCATTAGCAGCAATATTTAGAGTAGTTTCAGTTATTGTCCCCAAATCAGCGCCTGTTGGCGTACCGAAGTTGAGTACAACTGTTTCTGCATTCTCAGGTAAATCGTCTGGGTTAATAGTAAAAGTAATTAGCTGTGTTAAATTTGCGCCTGTCGCCCCAGCAGTAAAAGAGATGCTAGTGGGGGAAAAAGTGTAATCGTTGCCATTAGTAGCTGTGCTAGTGTTTTTGACAACAATAGGAACTGTGACAGCAGTTTCCGGAGAGGCATCCAAGGTAACAGAAATAGTTATTGTAGTGGCGGTAGTATCTTCTGTCGTATTGTATGTAGCAGCACCAAAGTTGAGTTTTGGAAGCACATATTCAAATGCTCCAATGTCAATTCTCCCGCTTTCAATCCGGTTAAAATCTGTGCCACGCTGATCGTTCGTTAAGCCACCACTGTAAGCCGGATCGCCACCATTCCTGGCAGGGCTGCTAAAGTATAGAGCATGAGTTTGTGTAGAACCACCGTAATCTCCTAGCGGTTTGAGTCCGGGGTTGGGGTTAATAATATCTGTACCCGTACCCAGAGTCCCAGATGATTTACCAGCAATTTTGCCAATTAGGTTGTAACCATTGGTATTGAAGTTATTACCATAGACATCGGCTCCTTCATTACCTGGGTCAATATTGCCAGCAATGATGCTATTGCTGATGCTTGCTGTGCCGCCAGATTTATAAATGCCGCCGCCATCACCTTGGGTATTGTTATCACTATCAGCAGTGTTGCCAAAAATAGTGCTATTGCTGACTGTAGTATTATTGGTGCTGTAGATGCCGCCACCATGAGTTTTTGCCGTATTGCTAGAAATAGTGCTGTTGCTTATAGCGACACTACTATTACTACCGCTACTGAAGATGCCGCCGCCATTGCTGTTAGCAGTGTTGCCAGAAATAGTAGTATTGCTAATTGTGGCATTGGTGCTGTAAATACCTCCCCCAAGGTTGGCTATGTTGCTAAAAATACTGCTATCGGTGACTGTGGCACTACTGCTGTAAATCCCGCCGCCGTTAGTGTTTGCGGTGTTACCAGAAAAACTACTATTGCTGACTGTGACACTACTACTGCTATAAATGGCGCCGCCGCTGGTGGTGGCAGTATTCCCAGAAAAAGTGCTATTACTGACTGTGACACTACTGGTACTGTTGATCCCGCCACCATTTGCTGCCTTTCCCCCAGTTATATTCAACCCATCAATTGAGAGGGAGGCACTGGCATTAAAAACACGGTAAGTATTGTTACCACTGATGGTAAGTTTATTAGCCCCAGTTCCTTGAATGATGACTCCTTGAGTAACATCCAATTCGCCAGAAGTGAGGGTAATGGTGTCGGGGGTGGCATCACCGAATATTCCAGTCGGATCGAAGAGGATTGTCTCAATCCCTGGATCGTTATTGGCATTGATAATAGCTTGCCTTAAGGAGCCAGCACCGCTGTCATTGGTGTTAGTTACTATATAGGTAGTGCCATCTACTTTGACAGATACATCGTCAATGGCTAAACCATGATCGTTACCTCCATCATCTATATCTTCCCAACGCAATATAATCTCTTCACCGTTAGCGATTGGGGTAGCTAGATTAACTATTACAGGCGTTATGACAGTTCGATTGGCAGTTTGATTACCATTCAGAGAACCTGCGGTTGCATTTGCAATTGGCCCGGTGAAATCTAGTGATGTGACAGGCGTCCACGTTCCTGTTGTTAAACTTGTGACAGTTGACCCAGTTTGATAACTAAATTTGAGCTGTTGCTGCGATGTATTTCCACCATTACGCCATTGTTCACCTGTATAATTTACTTGCAACTTAGTAATAGGTGAACCTGTATTATTTTGGAGGCGCAACCCATAATAAATATTTCCTGTAGTGCCAGAAGCTACAGAACCGAGTGCCCGCTCTGTGGTTGTACCAAAACTGTACAATCCACCTGTGTTATTAGTGCCTGAACCAAGGCTGTAAGTTGTTCTTGTGGAATACCAGCCTGAAAGAGTTGAATCATTAACCCAAGCTGGTGTTCCGGCAGTATTTAATGTGTTGAAGTTTTGAGTGTATGTGCCAGTAAAACTAACTGGCAAAATCGATTGGTAAGCCTGTATTACTTCCGGTTTAAATGCCAGAGAAGCCTCTATTTTCCCTGTCTTCACTTCTAAATCCCAGTCACCACCTAAAGCTGCACTTCCGGTTTTGTCTGTGGAAGCCGCAACATCTGCTCCAGTAATTCGACTAATCTGCTGTACAAATTTTGTGCCTTCACCACTAGCTACATCACAGCCATAAAGTAAAATATCAGCTTTATCAGTTAAAACATTTGCCCACTTTCGTAACTGATTTGCATAGCTATTAAGGTTAGTGAGGCTAAGGTAAGTTGACCCCAATTGCAAACTTCCCTCACCGCCGTGGGAGACAATATGAACTGATTGAACTGAGTTAGATTTACATCCTGCCAGAAATTCGCTGATTTGCGTTAAACCGTCTCGATTATGGTCAAGGATAACGACTTCACTACCGAGTGTGATACCAGCTACCAGGCTTTGGTAATCGAGAACTGCTGTATCTATAAAGACAATATTTCTACCTGCTTCTAGCAACTTTTTAGCAGAATTATTTAGGGTTTTAGAAGGATTATTTTCTGTGGTCATATATTTTTGTCCTGTAATAAAACTCTGGATTGAATAAGATACTTGTTAGTTCTAAGCGTTTACGTTAATAGCATTTATCACACAACACCAAACAGGAAGCGAATGTTGAATCATTCGCTTCCATCGCCAAATCCAATTGGTAATAAAACCTCTTGTTTATTGGAAAAAACCGCAATATTTCTAGTTTTTATACGATTAAATACACCCTAGAAAAATTAAGCTATGTTTTATCTATATTTTGCCAGGATAACAAAATTTATACTGTAGAGAGAATACAATCAACCGTAATTATACTTAAATAAATGAGAGTGACTCTAATATAGTTTAGAAATTTTCTGTCTTTAAGATTTATTTTTAGGACTTAGCGATCGCCTTTATTAAAAAAGCAACTTATGCTCTTTGTAAGTAAAAAACACGATATTTGCACTTAAATCAGCCTTAGCAGCTAGATGAATGAATCTAATTAATCAATAATTCTGGTGCTACCAATCCTTTTTGGATCGCTAAGACTGCGGCTTGAGTGCGATCGCGTACTTCTAATTTTTGCAATATCGCATGGACGTGAACTCGTACTGTACCAGGGGCGATGTAGAGAATTTCAGCAATTTCTTGATTGCTTTTGCCAGCTGCTACCAGTGCCAAAATTTCTTGTTCCCGCTTTGTTAGAGGATTTTCTAGGTGTTCGTCAGTTTTTGCAGTTAGCACTGCCGTAGAATTACCCTCAAAAGCTGCTCTAATTTCTGTTGTCGCCGTTTGATCCCACCAAGAAGCACCTGCTGCAACCGATCGCACTGCTAAAATCAGAGACTCAGCTGGTATACCTTTGAGACAGTAACCTTGTGCCCCAGCCGCAATTAACCGCGAAATCAGGGGTTTTTCAGAACGAGACGTTAAAACCAGAATTGGTACAGTTGGGTGTTTCTGCTTGAGTTGACGGCAAGCCTCAATCCCACCAATGCCTGGTAAACCTATATCCAGCAAAACCAAATCCAGGGGATAACGATTTGCTAACTCTACAGCTTGTTCCCCATCTTCTGCCTCTGCGACAATTTCTAAGCTGGGTTCTTGTTGCAACCGCATCCGCAAACCAAGCCGAAATAATTCATCATCTTCAACCAGTAAGATTTTTGTCATTTGTTATTTCTTATTTGGGCATTGGGCATTAGTTATTTATTTCTCTCTCTTCTTCCTCATCTCCTCAATTCCCTGGTGGTGGACAAGCAGGGAGTCGAAAACCAAACACTGCGCCTCGTGGTGAGCGATTTTCTGCCCAAATTGTACCCCCATGAGCTGTAATAATTTGTCTGGTCAAATAAAGCCCTAGTCCCGATCCTGAGAGGTGGCGATCGCTATGTCCTTGATAAAATCTTTCAAATAAGTGTGGCAACTCTTCTTCAGTAAAGCCCGAACCAGTATCGAGTATTTTTACCACTTGATCGCTAGAATTACTTTCAAGTACTACTTCTACTTTACCGCCCCGAGGAGTATGGTTAATGCCATTACTCAAAAGATTGGTGAAAACTCGCCCTAGTTGCAAGGAATCGCCATTTACCCAAAGAAAGCTGCGAAAATCTGATTCGCCATAGTGTAGAGAAATATAAACCTGACGTGTTTTCGCTAATTCAGTCAGGGTGGCTACGATCTCTTCTGCCACAGTGGCTAAATTAATCGGCGATATCTGTAGTTTTAGCCCTTCGGCATCATTGCGGTATACATCTAAAAGAGTTTGGACTAATTGCAGTGTACTGTGATGACTACGAGCCATTGTTTGCAGTACTTTTGCTTGCATTGGTGTGACTTCACCAAATTGCTCATTTTGCAAATATTTTAGGGTTTCAATTGCTCCAAGTAGGGGTGTTTTTAAGTCATGAGTCAGAGTAGAAACAAAATCTTCACGCATTGCCGCTAGTTGTTCTTGGGAGCGTAATTGTGCTTGAGTATAAGCGATCGCTTCTTCATTGCGGCGGTTGCGATTGCTTAACCAAGCAGTTACTATCAAAGCCAATACTGCAATTAACCTATTTGCTAATGTTGGGAGATTAATTATTTCTCCTCCTGGGATAAACAAATTTAACAATGTTAATCCTGTAGCTGCAAAAGTTACTCCCAATACTGCTTTGCGATTCAATCGAGAATCTGCTAACAAAATCGTGCCTGTGTAAAGGTAACCAAAGACGTACTCAGGCGGTGTCATGTATTCTAAAGCTATAACTATTGCAAAGGCGATCGCTATTAGTGAATATGTCTCCCCACGTTCATGTAGTGCTTTTTTGATAGTCAATAATTGACTGATAAATCTATATGTTTTTCCGGAATTCATCGAGAATAATGCTAAAGTCAATCAAGTAGTAATTAGATATTAACTTGCCAATATTTCAGTAATCAGAAATCAAAATAGCTTAAATAATCAAGATAAAATTACATTAAGTAATTTATTAGATCCAGAACAATCATTAAGGGAGCTATATTTATCCGCTTAAAAACGTGTAAATATAGCTCACCTTGCCTTCAGCATAAATGCCTTTTTTGTGGTGAAGACTTCTGCAAAATGTTAATCTTGAGATTCCTCAGAAACAGGTTCAGAAACAGATTCAGTTTCAACTTCTGTTTGGACTTTGACTGGAGGTTTAACAGGTTTTGGTCCCCGCATTAGTGCAGGATTAGAGGGCGGTCTGTTGTCATCCCCAAACGATCCTTTTTTTCCTTTACCGGATGAGCGATCGGATGAGCGATTCTGGCTTGGTTTTGAGATTTTGGGGTTGGATTCAATAGGAGGTTTAGAATCCAAATTTTCCGCATTGTTGTCAGTACTTGGTTGAGACTGACGTTCTGATTTCTTGATTGGGCGTTCTACCATTGTTTATTTTTAGAAATTTACAGAAGAATAAAGGCGTCAGTCATCAGAATAACTAGTAGAGAACTCGCAGATGAATAAGAGTCTAGAGCAACGGATTTTAACAAGAAAGAATAAAGGCGTCAGTCGCCAGAGTTCAGAAGTGATTTTGTGCAAATCCTGGATGAATAAACGGCTTGAATTCCACCACTTATACAAATTGAGAGATATTGAATCAGAGATCGGTTTCAATTCCCATTGATTCTGATTTCTGTTAGCGTAGCGGGGCGTAGCCCATTCTGACCCCTGAATTCTTCTTCTATAAAACTTTTGGCTTTAGACATGGGGTATTCTGAATACTGACTCCTCTTTATTTGTATCGTACATCGATTTGGTAATTATCAAACTGTTGAGTAGCATTTTTGGATAATTTCTGACGGATAAATTTTGAATTTTGAGGTTTATTTGACAAAAAAGGAGGTAGAAAAGTTCATCAACTACCTCAAAAAGCATTTACAACGAATCAGCAATTAATTAACCAAATATAGCAATGAGTACGTTATCAATAGCCTAACGTACCCGATTACAACTACTCAACAAAATTAGGTCGTGCCTGTTGGCTTAATTTGAACTTTTGCTCTAAAAGTGCCCAATTTTCCTGCTCAATTAAGTTGGTTAAGTCATCGAGATTGTGGCGATACTGTTGGAGCGATCGCAGTAATGCTTGACGATTATAGCGTGCCATCATAATTCCCAACTCTGGATTTCCACCACCTACGCGGCTGGTATCTCGAAAACCTGAACTAGCTAGCTTTTGGGCTAATTGTAAAACCTCTGGATCGGTTTCATTTAAACAAGCAGCAATTAACGAAGAGCTAACCATTACAGGTAAATGAGAAATCCAACTTACAGCGCAGTCATGTTGTTCTGGCTGACAATGAAAGATATTCGCCCCTAGCGATCGCACAATTTCTTCAATAATTGTAATTGCAGTGGTTGGTGTTGTGGTAAGGGGTGTTAGTACATAAGGTTTACCGACAAATAAATTTCGTTGTGCAGCTTCGATTCCACTGTCTGTGCTTCCTGCCATTGGGTGACCACCAATAAAGTTATCCCAAAGGGGAGAAATAGCTTCGACTATTTGTGCTTTCGCCGAACCCACATCAGTCACAACTGTAGTGGGAGACAAATGAGGGATTAATTCTACAAATTGGGGCACAATAAGGGCTAAAGGTGTACAAATAAATACAACTTCTGCGGCTGCTAACAAGCTCAGATCAACTGATGCCTGATGAACGCTGCCGAGGGCAACAGCCTTTTGACAAGTGGTTTCACGGCGACTAACTCCTAAGATATGATGTCCTTGCGATCGCAAATCAAAACCTAAAGATCCGCCTATCAGTCCTAGTCCTAAAATTCCAATATTCATTTTCGATTTTGACATTCTATTTTTTATGACTTTACCAACTTATAAGTTGGCATCCCAGAGGTAGCATCAATGACTGTAGAGGAATTACTAGAAAAATACGCGGCAGGAGTCTTAAACTTTAGTGGTATTGAACTCTCTGAGGCTAATTTGAGTGGAGCTAAACTCAGTGGCGTGAATTTGAGCCATGCTAATTTGAGTATAGTTAACTTGAGCGGTGCAAATCTGAGTGAAGCTAACTTGAGCAATGCCAAGCTGAATGTAGCAAGATTGAGTGGTGCAAATCTATGCAGCGCGATCCTGAATAATGCCAGTCTGAACGTAGCTAACTTGATTCGGGCAGATCTTAGTCGCGCTCAACTCAGAGGAGCCTCACTAATCCGTGCCGAGTTAATTCGCGCCGATCTCAGTCGTGCCGATCTGTTCGAGGCTAACCTCAGCAGTGCTGATTTGCGAGAGGGGACTCTCCGTCAAGCGAATCTCCGTCACGCTAACCTAAATGAGGCTGTTTTGAGAGGCGCTTCCCTCACCGGGGCTAACTTAGAAATGGCTAACTTAAATGCTGCCGATCTCAATCGTTCTGATATCACCGGCGCAAATTTGCGAGATGCCGAACTCAGACAAGCGAATCTCTGCCATGCTAATCTGAGCGGGGCAGATTTGAGCGGCGCAAACCTCCGATGGGCAGATTTGAGCAGCGCGAACCTCCGATGGGCAGATTTGAGTGGCGCAAAATTGAGCGGTGCGAATTTAATTGGTGCAGATTTAAGCAATGCCAATTTAACGAATACAAGTTTAGTACATGCGAATTTAACTCAAGCAAAATTAATTAGGGCGGAATGGATTGGTGCTGACTTAACAGGAGCCACTTTAACAGGTGCAAAACTTTATGCTACCTCTAGATTTGGTTTAAAAACCGAAGGTATGACTTGTGAATGGATCGATCTTAGCCCTACAGGCGATCGCTCAATCATTCAAAAATTTCATTCCGAAGACTCACGAGATTTCTTTAACGAAACACCGCCAACAATCCGTATTATTGTTGATGCAGCCCTAGAACACGAAGCTAACTTTGCCCTTGCAGGTGCTTACTATCAAATTGCTCAAGAATATCGGGGAATAAAACAACCCCCAAGCATGGAAAATGGGTCTCGTCGCACTATTTTTAGCTTCCGCGTAGATAGCGACGAAGCATTATTTCCCACTGCTTATATTGCCATCCTTCCTTTTCTCGATGCGGTATCTACCCAAAATAATATTTTCAATATTCTGGAAATAATTAACAATGAGATTGTTACCAACCCAGATTTAAGCTCGCTAAAATCACCCGATATTGTGAAAAAATTAAATATTCTTCTAGAGCAAGCTATGAGTAAAGCTACAACAATTAAACAGATGAAAAAAAATATAGAAGTAGCTGCAAAGTTGAATTTTTGTAAAGCCCCAACCCAAATAATTTTAACAAACTCCAGCGCCCACACTTTGATTGTCTATGACAATCCCAATTTTGGTAAAAGATTTATTAATCGTTCTACTCTCAATGCTTCAGGCTATGATGATATATCTAGTGAATCAACAAAATATATATTACCTTCGTTAAATATGATTATGGATTTTGTTAAAGGGTTTCATTATATTAGTAATTAGTTATCGGGCATTGGGCATTGGAAGACTAGCAAATTACAAATGACAAATGACAAAACAAAATTTTGGAGAAACAGATGCGCGATACCTTTAATAAAATGATTGGTCGAAATCGGTATGTGGTCTTTCGGCTATTTCTGCACTTAGGGGGAGGTGAGGTAGCACCAATTTTGGGATCGTTAAATAGTGCAGCACGAGATGCGATCGATGCCGATGGGGATTTAGAAGTTTTAGGAGAAGCATTGGTAGAACTCTCCCAAACCCTCTTGCAATATGATGATTGCTGGCTTTCTGCTGCTAATGAAGGCGATGTATTTTGGGATGAAGGGGACGCAGGAGATTATGTAAATGAATTATTTACCGACTCCGCCCAAAGATATCTTAGCGAACCAGATTACAGTTCCGACTCTGGATTTAATGAACCTTTATCTATACCCGTAACTCGCAACGTAATTGTGATGATTACAGTAGCTTATGAAGGAGAAGTACCAGAATTGGAAACCGCTCTTTCTAACGTTCAATCACTGAAAGAAGCTTTGAAAGCTTTAATTAATTTGCATTACAAACGTAAACTACGAGCAATCCAAGTACATTTCTCGCCAGCGCAGTTAGGCGATGAACTTACTAGCGATCATCTGTTGCAATATTATCCCGAATTGATTCCTTTGTAATACAGCAGATTTCAAGTTAGTGAACTAGAGAAACTCAGCCTATAGTAATTCTGACTTCTGAATTCTGCTATATGTTGGGTAGTCCCTACTTACTACTCACATCCAGAAATTGTTAAGCTCGGAGATAGGACAATAATGCAATGATCATGACGATAGTACGTAAATTTACAGTCGTTTTTTTAGCACTGAGTTTGTGTTTGACAACTGTCGCTTGTGGAGGCCCAGAGCAAGCTAATCCTCCAGCTAAGAACGTTAGCCAAACTGCGGCTAGTGGCAAATTGAGTGATGGGCAGTATCAAATACAACAAGCTACTTATGACGATGCAAGTGGGGAATACAGCCTGTTTTTACTCAACAACACACCCCCAACCTTTGCAACTGAAAATTTGCAAATGGCACGGCTAACTGATGATGAAATCAAGCAAGGTAAGAAGACTTATCTGAAGGTAGAAAAGGGACAGCCAATTTTATATCTAACGGAAGATTTTAAAATTCAGTATGTCCACAATGTTACTGAGAACAAAACTAATCCCGAAACAGGAAAACAAGAAACGGTTGTAGTCCGCCAAGAAAATAGCTTCTGGACACCGTTTGCCGGGTCTGTGGCTGGTAGTTTGGCGGGTCAGGCGATCGGTAGTTTATTGTTTAGACCCCAATACTATGTACCCCCTGTCTATCAACCAGGAGGAGGGTTAAGTGGTTTCGGTGGATACGGTAGCAGCTATGGCCAAGCAATTCAAAGCTACCAAACTCGCTATAACGAACCACCCGCAGTTGAGAGAAATCGCACCGCTTTCCGCAGTACAGGAACAATTAGAAGGTCATATCCTGGTAGTTCAACTGTACGCAATACACCCCGTACCACTACAGGTAATAACCGTCCTTCTGGTTCTGGTTTTGGTGGTAGTAACTTGCAACCCTCTGGCAAATCTAGTACTACCAAACGTAATTCTGGTAGTGGTTTTGGTACTAACCGACGTTCTTCAGGCACTCGCTCATTTGGTTCCGGTAGACGCCGTTAATAAGTAAATTCCAAATTGAAAAGTGACTGGCTATGCCTGATAAGTAAAATTAGGTAGTCTGTTGTAGAGAGAAGTTCGATAGTCGGACTTCTTTTTGTATATATGTTGTTCGTAACAAATTAGAACTTTTAAATATTTTGCAGAAGTGATTTTAAAAAGTAATACTAAGAAAAATTAAAGACGAATTTAATAGTAGTCAAATTTCTCTAAGAGACAAATTCAAGTAGCTTAATTAAGAGGCATAGTAACATACGAAATCAGGGCAAAATCCGTGTTCATAAAGATAAGTCAGATAGTAAGAAATACTAAATACAAATATTGCTAATAGAACAGGAATTACTTTACTAATATCTATTTTCTTATTTTTTAACATTTCTAAGCAAGACATTATAATCATCAGAGGCCAGAAGATAGTGGCGATCAAAAACATCACAAACGATAAAAATTGATCTTCTGGAGCAGAAGTAGGATGACGTAGCGAAAATATAAACCAATTGCTTAAAAAATAGCATGTCATTAACAAGTAACCAATAATCAAAGTTAGTTGTATCTGATTCACTCTGAGTACTCCTTAAGTTATGCGAGATTCACTGAACATCATCCGTACAATGTTATAACACAAGACGGTTCAGTTAAGGCTCAAATAGTTGTAAATTAAGTATTGTTTCCAAAAATAGAAATCAAATACAGTGCATCTCAAGGAATTGTCATTGGTGTCTCACAAAATACAAAATACTGAGATATTCCAAGCAATAGAGGCAGCTATCCCAGCGGCTCAATCGAACAGGTGAGTGCGCGATCGCTAAAACTAAAGTCGAAGAGGAACGTTATCGTTCTTGACCAGCACAACTGGTAGTTGCAGCAATTCTCATAAGGTCATGTTGAGGAAGCACTGAAAACTTTGCAACAAGTTGTGAAATTGGGGATTGGGTTTAGTAATCTACCTTGTCCTCTTGTTTCCTCATCCTCCCAATCCCCATATCCCATACCCTATTTATTAGAATGTGATTTTTCCGGCATGACAATATTAGCGTGGGCTGACTTGCCGTTATTGCCGTTGGTATGACCGTTACTGTTGCGGGGTTGAATCACGCCATAACCGCCGTGATTGCGTTCGTAAATGACATTAATCTCGTTTGTCTCAGTGTTGCGGAACATATAAAAATCGTGTCCTACGAGTTGCAGTTGTTCAAGAGCTTCTGCAAGTGTCATCGGCGGCATAGAAAAATATTTGGTGCGAACAACTTCGTTGGGTAGTTCGGGAGTGCGATCGCCAATTAAATCTGTGACCACCGACTCTGTAACAACTACTTCTGTTGGTAGGGCATGAGTTTTCTGGTCTTGACGCCGTTCTTTGTATTTCCGCAGTTGACGAGCAATTTTATCTGCAACTAAGTCAATGCTGGCGTATAAGTTCTCGCTGCTTTCCTCCGCACGGATAACGCTACCGTTAGCATAAATAGTTACTTCAGCCGCTTGTCTAGTATTAATTCGGGGATTACGGGCGACGCTAAGATGCACATCCACTTCATTTGTAATGCTCTGAAAGTGACTAACTGCTTTTTCAATCTTTTGATGTACATACTCACGAATCGCATCCGTGATTTCAATATTTTTGCCGTGGATGACAAGCTTCATGTAAACTCTCCCGCTGAATATTTGGATGTGTGAATTTGCTTTGTATGAAAAGAAGTTGCGGTAATGTATATTACTCCCGCCAAAACAAATTGTGAAGTATTTCTATGTACTGCTGGTCAGCTGTCTCTAAGTTTGCTGCGTCTGAGTTTTTATCAAGATATATCATTGATTTACCTCCTCATGTCTGCGCTGATATCCAATTGGATGTCTACTTAGAACTCTTTGGTGAGTAAATCTAATTGTAGCTCCTGTGACTACCTTTTCTTTTAAAGCAAGGCTTACAGAACTGTTGATAGTTGCTCCTTCTGTGTTCGGTTGAGGTTTGCTCGTTGTTGATAAAGAACACAAGTCTTGTGGAAGTTGCTCTTGTTGGATAAGCAAACAATGCTATTGGAGTCATCAGCCAGTGCATTGATTTCTTTTCTCTTGGCCTGATGCTTATTGCAGAGAATTCCTCCTAAAAACCTATTGAGGTTATATATTCAAGCTAGCACTTTGTATTTTCTAATGCATGTTCCCTTGACTTTCCTTTAAAATCCTTTGCAAAGCTTGACAATTGTTGACTCCAAGCTTGGAAGTTGAAATATATTTAGTTCGTTATACAGTTGATTTTTGACATGATCTATAGTATCAGTCCACACTTAAACCGTTGTTTGTTATATAACCAAGGATTAATCCCTTACTTAGAAGCTCATGGATGGCAGCGATCGCTCCTGAATCAGCGCATCCAAGACCCAACTCTAGATGACGTGTTAATTTTGTTAGAACATCCACCTGTTTACACTTTGGGACAAGGAGCCAACTCAGATTTTCTCAAATTTGATATTGACAAAAGTCAATATGATGTGCGTCGAGTTGAACGAGGTGGCGAGGTTACTTACCATTGTCCTGGTCAGCTGGTGGGGTATCCAATTTTAAATCTGCAACGTTATCGTAAAGACTTGCACTGGTACTTACGGCAACTTGAAGAAGTAATAATTCGCGTATTGGCAGTTTATCGATTGCAGGGAGAAAGAATTCCGGCTTTTACTGGCGTTTGGTTACAAGGGCGAAAAGTTGCAGCTATTGGGATTAAAGTCAGCCGTTGGATTACCATGCACGGCTTTGCATTAAATGTGTGTCCAGACATGACAGGCTTTGAGCGCATTGTACCCTGCGGCATCCCCGATAAAGCTGTAGGCAGTTTAGCCGAATGGATTCCAGGTATCACTTGCCAAGAAGTGCGTTTTTACATAGCACAGTCTTTTGCAGAAGTCTTTGGGGTAGAAGTAGTAGAGATGCAACCCGAAAGATTTTTCCGGTTTGAATAAATTAAGCTGGGAATTATGTAAGAAATACTATAGTAGTCCTATTTAAGTTGTGAGACACTCATAATAGTGGTCGTAAATTATCATATCAATGTAACTATTAAACTGCGCTTATAAAAGCTAAAATTCGATTATTTCCAAACCTTTAAACTAGTTTTTTGCAGCACTAAATTATAAATTAGCGTGTGAATTACCCAAATAATATCCAAGTATATGCCCCATCGTTAACATCACTTAGAGAACGTGACTGGACAGCTTTGATAGAACTATTTGATAGGGATGATGGCGATGACATTGAAACCGACATCCACACTAATTTGCTTTGGTTAATACCTGAACCTTGTTGGGAAGACGATCCCTTTGATTTCTTGCGTGAATACCTTTGAGGAGTAGTGAGTGCTTACTGAGTGCTGAGTGATGAGTTGAATTTTAGTAGAAAAGTTGTAAGTTTAAAGGAGGTCTTTAATTACGAATTACGAATTATTTGCAGGCGACTGAGAAAAGTACGTAAGCGATCGCTTTGCGGATTGGTGAGAACTTCATAGGCTGAACCTTGTTCTGCCACAATACCTTTGTCTAAAAATATCACTTGATGGGCTACTTCTTTGGCAAATTGCATTTCATGGGTGACAACCACCATTGTCATCCCTTCTGCGGCTAATCGTTGCATGACTTGCAGAACTTCCCCAACGAGTTCGGGATCTAAGGCGCTTGTGGGTTCGTCAAATAGCATAATTTGGGGATTCATACATAAACTACGGGCGATCGCTACTCGTTGCTTTTGTCCCCCAGAAAGTTGTTCGGGATAAGCTGAGGCTTTGTCAAATAAACCGACTTTTTCCAGATATAATCCCGCTAGTTGGGCGCTTTCTTTCGCTGTTTTACCTAAGACTTTACGCGGTGCGAGTGTCATATTTTCTAAGACACTGAGATGGGGAAACAGGTTGAACTGCTGAAAAACCATACCTACTTGGGTGCGTAGTTCCCGCAGTTGAGTATAGTTGACATTGGGTTGGGATACGTTCATACCATTGACTATCAAGCGTCCTTTGTCAATACTTTCTAAACGGTTAAAGCAGCGCAGTAAAGTACTTTTACCACACCCGGAGGAACCGATAACTGCAACGACTTCTCCCCGATGGATTTCGCCGCTGATTCCTTTGAGAACTTTTAGAGAACCAAAGTTTTTTTCGATATTGTCAAAAATAATAGCGGGGATAGAATTATTCATTACTTATGTCAAGCTGCTCTACAGTTGATTGTAGTGTTTTTAACCAACCGCCAAGAGCGCAGAGGGAAATATTCTTCTTTGCGCCTCTGCGCGGCAGTCGCTCATTGGGGAAATCCCCAGACGCTCGCGGACTCGCTAACGCTCCGCTATCGCCTTTGGTGTCTCCCCTTGGGAGAAGACCGCGCTGCCTTGCCTTTGCGTGAGAAAAAAGTATTGATAAATATGACTAAATTTGGTTTTATCCGTTGGCTGCGCCTATCTATAGTTATAAGTTTTAGTTGTTTATTACTAGCTGGCTGTGCTGTGAACCCTGGCGGGACAAAAACTCTCCGGATTGCTACCGAACCGACGTTTCCACCATTTGAGTTTAAAAAAGAAGGTGGTGAATTACAAGGTTTTTCGATTGATTTGATGAATGCGATCGCACTTGCAGCTAAGTTTAAAGTTGATTTCCAAAGTCTACCTTTTGATGGTATGATTTCAGCTTTGCAAGCCAAAACTGTAGATGTGGCTAGTAGTTCCATCACCATTACAGAGGAGAGGGCGAAGACAGTTTCTTTTTCCCGTCCTTATTTTAAAGCTGGGTTGGCGATCGCAATTCGCGCAGACAATCAAGATATTACTGGTTTGGACAGTCTCAAAAATAAAAAAGTTGCAGTACAAATTGGCACAACTGGGGCTGCAAAAGCTAAGAGTGTTCCTGGAGTGCAAATTCGCAGTTTTGATTCAGCACCCATAGCCCTGCAAGAATTGTCCAATGGTAATGTAGATGCAGTAATTAATGATGCACCTGTAACTTTATATGCTATTAATACAGGCAATCTCAAGGGAATAAAAGTAGTACAGCAATTGCTAACAGAGGAATTTTATGGCTTTGCTACAGCTAAAAATTCGCCCAATTTGGCATTGATCGATGATGGTTTAGATCGGGTGCTGAAAAATGGCACTTATGCCCAAATATACCAAAAATGGTTTCAAGCTGAACCGCCATCATTACCAGCTAAATTACCATTTCAGGATGAAGCTAACAGTAACGCAGCCCAACAATTGACTTCGGTTAGTGTGATTTTGCAAGCTTTTCCCAGTCTATTGCAGGGTGCATTAATAACGTTACAATTAACGGTACTTTCTGTAGTATTTGGTTTAATTGGCGGTTCACTCATTGGTATTATTCGCCTTTCTCGTATTGCACCTGTGCGGTGGTTAGCGAGGGCGTATGTAGATTTTTTTCGGGGAACACCTTTGCTGGTGCAAATTTTTATGATTTACTTTGGATTACCAGCAATTTTGCAAGAACTTGGTTTTACATTTAGTTTCGATCGCCTAACTGCTGGGGTGATTGCTTTAAGTTTGAATTGTGCTGCATATATTGCCGAAGTTGTCCGGGCTGGAATTCAATCAATTGAACCAGGACAAGCAGAAGCATCACAATCATTAGGTTTGAGTTCTGTGCAAACCATGAGGTATGTGATTTTTCCCCAAGCTTTCCGGCGGATGATTCCACCATTAGGTAATGAGTTTATCAGTTTATTGAAAGATACTAGTTTAGTTTCTGTGATTGGGTTTGAAGAATTGCTACGTAAAGGACAATTAATTGTTGCTGACAACTATCGCGCCTTTGAGATTTACGCAGGTGTAGCAGTGGTTTATTTATGTTTGACGTTACTTTCTTCCCAAGCATTTAGCCGATTAGAATCTTGGATGAATCCCGTCAAACGCTGAGAGAATTTCAAAAATAATTTCTCAAAATACCGAGAATGATGAGCAATATGCTTGTTAAGTTGATTTTTTGGGATAGGTAGCAGTTGGAGGTTAAGATTCCCAAGATCAAATCAAGTTATAACGAACTATATTATACCTTATTTTGGGTAACTATAACTTATTGTTTAGTTTAACTTAAGATTTTACAACGAATCGAATAAAAAAGTTATGTCATACCAATCAGATAACCATATTGTTATCATAGATTCGTTTGTAATCATTAAGAAGTGTAAATAGTAGCTATAACTGGTAAATAATCGCTATAACTGTAAGTCAAGTTACTTGATGCTTTTTAGCTTACTATTTGAGGGCTAACCATACCAGTACAATTATGCTGTAATAAAAACTCCGTAAATATGTTTGAACTATTCAATGCAGACCTAGTTTCCGCTGCATTGGAACAGTTCACCTTGCTAGCCAAAAATTAAAAACTTTTCATTGGAGGAGAAGCAAATGAGAAATTTGAAAGCAATCATAGATAAATCCTCATTTACTAGTGAAGTACCAGCATCATTTGTGGTATTTCTTGTCGCCCTCCCTCTTTGCATGGGTATTGCGATCGCTTCAGGGCTTCCCCCATCTCGCGGCTTAGTTACAGGAATAGTAGGCGGAATTGTTGTTGGTGCTGTTTCCGGTTCACCTTTGCTTGTCAGCGGACCGGCTGCGGGACTGGCGGTGATTGTCGCCGAAATAGTTCAACAATATGGCATTGAAATGGTTGGGCCAATTCTACTGCTAGCGGGTTTAATTCAATTACTCGCAGGTATATTTAAACTTGGCCAGTTGTTTCGCGCCATGTCACCGGCTGTCATCTATGGAATGCTTGCAGGTATTGGGATATTAATCTTCGCTTCCCAATTTCATGTCATGCTAGACGATCAACCACGTGTACACGGCATCGAGAATTTAATTTCTATTCCCAACGCCATTTACAAAGCTCTGTTTCCTATTAATGGTAGCGTTCATCACATTGCAGCATTAATAGGTCTAACAACTATCATCACTCTTGTGCTGTGGGAAAAATTTAAACCCAGTAGTTTGAAGTTAGTACCTGGCGCGCTTGTAGGTGTTGTAATTGCCACCACCATTGCTACAGTGTATCGATTGCCAATTCAGTATGTTGATATACCTGCAAATCTGGCACAAACAATTCAATTACCAATACCTGCCAGCTTACCACGCCTCATTCAGGCACCAGTTTTGCTTGATGTGCTGGTGATTGCATTCATTGCTAGTACAGAAAGTTTGCTTTCAGCCGTAGCAGTAGACCGACTGCATACCGGTCGAAGAACCGATTTCGATCGCGAATTAAGAGCGCAAGGAATTGGTAACGTTATATGTGGGTTGTTGGGTGCTTTACCAATGACGGGAGTGATAGCCCGCAGTTCTGTAAACGTAGAAGCTGGTGCTAAAACGAGATTATCAACAATACTTCACGGTGTATGGCTGTTAATTTTAGTAATTGCAGCTCCAACCTTGCTAAAAATAATTCCGATTTCTAGTCTGGCAGCAATTCTAGTTGTTACTGGTTACAAACTAATCGAAGTAGAACATATTCGCCAGTTAAAGAAGTATGGACGTTTTCCGATGATCATATTTTTTGCCACTTTCATCGGGATTGTTGTTACTGACCTAATCACAGGTGTTTTAATTGGTATTCTGTTAACAGGAATGTTGCTAATTCACAAAATGTCTGTGCTGAATATCCAAGTTATTAAGCACGAAGACAATCAGCGAATAGACATTCATTTACAAGGCGCGGCAACATTTGTGAGACTACCAAAATTAGCGAACATTTTAGAACTTGTGCCTCCAGGAAGTGAATTGCATGTTTATATGCAAGACTTGGCTTATATAGATCACTCTTGCCTAGACTTACTATCGGTGTGGGCAAAACAACAGGAAAAAATGGGAAGCACCTTAACTATGCAATGGGATCGTCTGATAGATCGTAATCGCAAACCATTTACTGTGTAGTATTTTCAAGCTAGATTGAATTTCTCTCACGGTAGGGTGGCACATCTGTGCCACCCTACTAATTGTTTGTATTCCATGTAATCGTCCAGGGGTTAATATAGATTTTATATAGAGAATTTGAATTTAGTTGCACCTGAATCAATCAAAAATGTATGACAATTCTCAACGCTCGTAATTTATCCTTAGAAGAAGTTCAGCGTCTGTTTGGCTTTCAAGAACAATATAGTGACTCATTTTCTAACTACTTATCTCTCGAACCTCTCACGGAAGCAAAACAGCAGGAACTCAAACAAATTCAGAATGACTTTGATAGATACCTTACAATAGGCAAAGTTTCTGAGGGTCAGGTAAAGTTTCTTGCAGTTGCGCCTTTACTAAGATTAGCTGGTTTTTATCGCTATCCGATCGAGATTGTTTTAGAGGAGAATATTGCCGAGATTGAAGTTGAAGATGAAGATATCAAAATTAAAGGTAGATTTGATATTTGAGCTGTTAGTAAAGGTAAACATACAAAACCTCAAACATATTTTTGGGTACTGTTGATTGAATCGAAAAATTGTCAAGTTGATATATCAACAGGTTTGCCTCAGTTACTTACATACTCTTATAAGAATTTAGAGAATCAAAAATCAGTTTGGGGATTAGCAACTAATGGTAGAAGTTATCAGTTTGTCTATATCGAACGAGGAAATCCCCCTATTTATTATTTATTGCCAGAATTAAACTTAATGGAAAAAGAGCGATCGAGTCAGTTGCTACAAGCTTTAAAAGCAATTTGTCAGCTTTAAAATCATTGATGATTAAGGCAACATACAAGCTAAGGTAACAATTACCCTCTAAGAATTATTTCAGCGATCGCTTTTGTATGTAATAAACTTTTACCTCACTTCTATTCCTCTCTCCTAAAAGGCTACGGTGTGAATTACCCCCCTTAATCCCCCCTTAGAAAGGGGGGAAACCGGAAATCCAGTTCCCTCCCCTTTCCAAGGGGAGGGTTAGGGTGGGGTAAAACCCAGATTTATAAACTACTTTAGACTTCTGTGTAAACCGTAAGCTCTGAGGTTTATCGGCGAAGCTCTGAGGTTCATCGGCGAAGCTCTGAGGTTCATCGGCGAAGCTCTGAGGTTCATTTACGAGTATCAAAGACTCATTAATGGAGTTCAAAGCCTCATTCACGAGTATCAAAGACTCGTTAACGGAGTTCAAAGACTCATTCACGAGTATCAAAGACTCATTAATGGAGTTCAAAGACTCATTCACGAGTATCAAAGACTCATTAATGGAGTTCAAAACCTCATTCACGAGTATCAAAGACTCGTTAACGGAGTTCAAAGCCTCGTTCACAACTATGTATTAAAGATTCATGCGGTTTTTGGCGAGTTTTTTGTGAATCCTGATACAATCAGGCAACTTATTAGCATTAATATGCACAACCGTATATTTACTACTTTATTTTTAATTCTATCTTTGACTACCACACCCCAGTTTGTAGTTGCTCAAAACAATATTGAACAGCTATTTCAACAAGGGGAGGCTGCCGAAACACTTGGTAATAACTCCCAAGCAGAGACAATTTGGCGTAAAGTTTTACAAGTTGAACCCAATAATGGCAAAGCTTATAACAGTTTGGGTAATGCTTTGGGACGACAGGGGAAACTAGAGGAAGCATTAGCATCTTTCCAGAAAGCATTACAACTCAACCCTAATGATGCCGAAGCTTACGTTAGTATAGGGAATGTGCGAAATGCTCAAGGGAAATCAGAGGAGGCATTAACATCTTTCCAGAAAGCCTTACAATTCAATCCTAATAATGCTGAAGCTTACATTGGTATAGGGAGTGCGCTAAATATTCAAGGTAAACTAAAGGAGGCATTAGCATCTTTCCAGAAAGCCTTGCAATTGAACCCTAACTTGGCTAATGCTTACATCGGTGTAGGCAATGTCCTGAGTGACCAAAAAAAATTAGATGCAGGAATTGCCGCTTTCCAAAAAGCAATTCAACTCAACCCCAACAATGCTATTGCTTACTACAATCTCGGCAGTGCCCTGAGAGAGCAGAATAAATTAGATGCAGCAGTTGCTGCCTACCAAAAAGCAATTCAACTCAACCCCAACTATGTTAAGGCTTACGTTAATCTCGGCAATGTCCTGAGTGACCAAAAAAAATTAGATGCAGGAATTGCCGCCTACCAAAAAGCAATTCAACTCAACCCCAACGATGCTCTTGCTTACATCGGTCTAGGCAATGCCCTGAGAGAGCAGAATAAATTAGATGCAACAGTTGCCGCCTACCAAAAAGCAATTCAACTCAACCCCAACAATCCCTACTTAACTTTTTTGGCTTACAACGGTCTAGGCAATGCCCTGAGTGACCAGAATAAATTAGATGCAGCAGTTGCCGTCTACCAAAAAGCAATTCAACTCAACCCCAACAACCCCTACTTAACTTTTTTGGCTTACAACGGTCTAGGCAATGCCCTGAGAGAGCAGAATAAATTAGATGCAGCAGTTGCCGCCTACCACAAAGCAATTCAACTCAACCTCAACTTAACTTTTTTGGCTTACCTTAATCTCGGCAATGCCCTGAGAAAGCAGAATAAATTAGATGCAGCAGTTGTCGCTTTGCAAAAAGCAATTCAACTCAACCCCAACAATCCTTATGCTTACTACAATCTCGGCATTGCCCTGAGAGAGCAGAATAAATTAGATGCAGCAGTTGTCGCCTACCAAAAAGCAATTCAACTCAACCCCAACTCCGCTTTTGTAGGTTACTACAATCTCGGCAATGCCCTGAGAGAGCAGAATAAATTAGATGCAGCAGTTACCGCCTACCAAAAAGACCTAATATTGCCAATATTTATAAACGATAATTCTGTAAATATAACCAGAGTTCATACTGCTGCTCACAATGGCTTAGGTTTAGCATTCCAAGAGCAAGGGAAACTAAAAGAAGCCATTGAACAGTTTGACAAAGCAGAAGAGATTGACCCCAATTTTATCTATGCCAGTAACAATAATATAGAAGCAAGGCAGTTATGGAAAACGAAAGACGATACCCAAGCTAAGGGGGTAGAAGACGATCGCCAATGGTTGCCTAAGAACGATCCAACTTTACCCATTAAGCGTTCTGTGGTACGCATCACTGCCGAGTTTTCTACCCGCGAACGCCAGGGAACAGAGATCGGCACTGGTGTAGTAATTAAGCGAGAAGACAACCGAACATTAATCCTCACTAATCGTCATGTCATTTTTGATGGCTATGAACAGGGTAAAAATATTCAAATTGAATTTTTCAGTTCACCGCCATCAAACCGAGTGCGAATGCGGCGAGATGCCAAGCTTTTCAAAATGACTTCTGTTGACGAACAACTCGATTTAGCTGTTTTGGAAGTTAGTGGTAATCTACCAGAAGATATCCAGCCTCTACCTATTTCCTCAAGTGCGATCAACCCGAAAATGCCCATTCGGATTATCGGTCATTCTGCTCAAAGGGGTGAAGATAAATCTTGGTCTATGCAATCAGGAAAAATCAGCTATCAAAACCAGCGATTAGAAATATCTCAAGCTGGACTCAAACCAGGTTATTCTGGCAGTCCTGTAATTGACTCGCAAAATCAACTTTTAGGCATCGTCTTTGCAAGAAAAGGTGAAGGCCGAGATTTCGCTTATCCCATGTCTGAGATTCAAAAACAACTGTCCACTTGGAACATTAAATAGACGCGATGAATCGCGTCTCTACAACAAACTATGAATTATAAAATTATTCTTGCCAGCCTATTAATTCTTAGCGTCAGCCATCTTCCTGCTGCTGCTTGCCCAGAAGGGAACCCCAAATCTACCGATTATATCCAGCGCAAACCACCCAATCGCTGCGAAGGAATCAAAGAAGAACAATTAAGCGGCAATAGCTTGAACCTGATTTCTATTGCTACCCGAAACCTAACCAGTTTTGGCAAAACCCTCACGGTGCAAATTCCCCGCATCAGTGGCGGTAAAAATCCTCAAGTAATAGTGAAATCATTGGGTGATAATTATCACTATCAAATGGATGACTTGTTATTGTCTAATAATGGTTCGCGTTTCAGCTTTAGCTGGGATACTTATGTTCTCAGACAAGCAAAAATCCCAGCTAACAGCCTTCGCGCTGTGGCATCCTATAACCTTGGTTCCCAGCCTGTTTATGTTCCAGTCATTCTGGGGCAAACTTCTGGTAAGTATGAATTTGTCTTTTATTCCCAAGACCGAGTTAGATTTACTACCTTTGAAATCCTCTCCAAAGGTCAACCAGCAATCTATAGCACTTCCCGCCCTAACCCGAAAAAAGGTGAAACTATTTTTACCTGGGATGGTAATGCCCCAGCAGGGCGCTATGAACTGCACTATGTTGCTAATATTGACCGAAGAGATGAACCTAGCGATCGCATCGAAAGGCGAATTGTATTTGAACATAACCCAAATTGGTTGAAATAAATCATGGCATCTCGGCAAAAAGCCAAACACAAGTTTCCCAACTTCATCAAAATTCGCCAATTGTTGAATTCTCTGAAAACATATCTAACTGCTTTGTTTGTAGTAAGCACTTCAGTGCTAAAACGCTTACTACGAACTATTTCAAATCATAAAAAATTATTGTTGGTGTTGCTGTTACTTTTATTATTGACTATCGTAACCTTTGCTGCTGTTGTACCTGGCACACATACATTTGAAGGGAATATCATTTTTCAAGAAATGAGTTTTATTTATAACGGAGAACAATCAAAACTCTTTCTTCAAAATATTCGCGGCATTAAAGAACTAGAAAATGAAGGCAGACAAACTCTAACTTTCACAGGCAGTTTTCAAAGCGAAACTTGGCCAGAACTTAATCAGTTAGACTCCTTAAAAATTCAGCTTAAAGATAGCGAGAGTAGATGGATTATTGCCCCGGCTAATCTCCAAGCAAGAAGTGATATCAACCTAGAGGAACTACGGCTGCAACCAAATACAAAAGTATCTGGGTTAAGTTATGACTTTTATCGCAATCAATTGGCTTTTTCTCTGCAATCTAGCTCTAAATTAGACTTAAAAAGCAACCAAAATACATTAGAACTATATTTAGGCGAACAACCAATCAAAGTTATAGTAGAAGGCTATGAATTACTAGATTCAAAATCACCAAATCAACCTGATACGCAAACACCATTAGAATTTATTGTCAATCCAAATAATAAAAAATTGGTTCTTCAGCACTTGTTATGCTAAATTGTTAGCCAAAAAGCTTAATAAATAAAAATAATCGTATCAGCTATTGAGAAAAAACTTTGACCTAATTGACTTATAAAGCATATTTGTTATTAGCTGTAATTACAAGAGAAATATTTTTTGGTGTATTTACAGTCATGAATAGGAAACAAAATATTAAAATCCTAACAGCGCTTCTTGATTTAAAAGATGTGAAAGTTATATCTCATCGGATTCATGAGGGGATAGGAATGATTTTACAAACTGAATCAACAAAATCATACAGTAATTGTCCTCGCTGTGGTACAAAAAGCCATAGATTACATCAAAATCATCGATACGTTGTTAAAGACTTACCTTTTGGAGAAAAGCCAGTATTTTTAGAAATAAATAGGAGACAATTCAAATGTGAAAAATGTGAAAAACCGTTTAGTGAAAAGCTAGATTTTGTAAGTAAGAAAAGAACTTATACAAAACGGCTAGCAGACAAGATAATACAAGATGTTGTAGAAAATGATATCCATAGTGTAGCAAATAAAGGGATAGTGACAACAGAAGAAATAGAAAGAATGTTAAAAGATGCCTCAGAAAAATTATCTGATAACAAACCTGATTTTATAAAAAGGCTTGGAATTGATGAAATAGCTCTAGTTAAAGGCAAGGGTAATTACTGTGCAGTATTAATAGATTTAGATACATCTAAATTAATAACTTTGTTAAGTGGGCGCACACAAGAGGTAGTAAAGAAAACCCTTATAGAGTGGGGAACTGAGGTTTTAGCACGAATTGAGGAAGTGAGTATAGATTTGTGGGTAGGTTACAAAAATGTAGTAACAGAATTAATGCCCAATGCTCAAGTAGTAGCAGATAGATTTCATGTGATGACACAAATCAATAAAGAACTAGATACACAAAGAAAACAAGAGAAGCGGAATCTAGAAGAATTAGTTAAAAAAGCGCAATCATTATCAAAAAAATCTAAGTACGAAAAAGTATTGTCGGGACTAAAAAATAGTAAATACGTTTTATTGAAAAATGAGTCAGACTTAAATGAAGAGCAGATAAACAAACTTTATCAAGTGAAAAATTTATCTCCTATTCTCAAAGAAATGCATGAATTAAAAGAAAAAATTAGAAAGATTTTCAATAAGACAGATAACTGGTATCCGGGAGTTTTTAAACTCGGGATGTGGTTAGCAAAAGCTAAAAAATATTTTCCCAAGAGTAACAATACTATTATCCGTTGGTTTGATGAGATTATTGCTTACTTTGATAATGGGACAACTAGTGGTGTTGTGGAAGGCATTAATAACAAACTTAAGCTAATTAAAC
Source organism: Nostoc sp. C117 (assembly GCF_043099735.1). Classification (NCBI taxonomy): domain Bacteria; kingdom Bacillati; phylum Cyanobacteriota; class Cyanophyceae; order Nostocales; family Nostocaceae; genus Nostoc; species Nostoc sp. C117. The sequence goes on along the minus strand of NZ_CP170991.1, from coordinate 4,866,498 downwards.
GTTCCGGCTATGGATTTAGAAACTTTGATAATTTCCGAGTTAGATGCTTGTTAAATTGGCATTTAACCTATTAGTTAAGCATATTATGTACTGAAGAACCAAAAAATTTAACTTAGAAATCGCGCAAAATACCAATATTTATTTCACCCTAGCCAAAGCTCCCAAATATGAATCAGAACAATGGTTTAGAGAAAAGATAGAAACTAAAGATGTGAAATTTCTAGATTTGGACAGAAATGGTAAAGATGCCAGAGACGATTTAAAAATTTCTACTATTGTGGAAGGTAAAATCCGCATGGTAAATCAGGAACAGGACATTAAGCAAAATCAGTTTCTCATGGGAGAAAACCCTGATACTCCTCTAAATATTGAACTGATACGCCATCTACAAATTGTTCCTAAAAAGGGTATAGAAGCCCGCTTTTCTGGGAAAACTAAAGAGATTCAAATTGGTCTAGATCAGAATTTTCCTGTTTCTCAAATACAGGGTAGCTGGTTAGATGGCGTTTTACCTCGTGATGCAATTATTGCGTTATTTTCTTTTGGGGCTGCTACGGTTGCTAATCTTTTGTCTTGGTTGTTTAGTAATGCTTCTAAATCGGGGTCAAATCCGTAGGAGTTAGACGCGATGAATCGCGTCTCTACAAGAATTACGAATTACGAATTACGAATTATTGTACCAATACTCCGATCGCCATTAATCTCAATAACTAAATCAACCGCTGTTGCATCTTTTACCAACGGCTTGATGAATAATTCAGGGTGAAGCGATCGCCAAAAATAATTGACAAATTGCTCTATCTCTGCATTGCTCATCCCCGATTTACCCGCAGCAATCATCTGCTGTTCCGCCTGTTTGCGCCACTCTAAAGAACAGCGGTAATCGGTGGGATATAGCACAATTAAGCTGTCTAATCGCTCCCACAGTGGTAGATAATCGTGGAGGCGAAGATTCATGTCGCGGGCAAATGCTTTATCTTCATCTGTGACAATTGGCGGTGGTGGAGTATCAAATATATCTGCGTTAATTGGTCGTACACCCACAAACCAACCTTCAAATAGTACAATATCTATATTGGTAACGATTTCTGGAGTAGTGCGATCGCCAGCGCCTCCATAAGCAGATTTATCAAAGCGCGGAACCATGACTGGGCTTTGCAATTCACGGATTTGATCTAGTAAATCTAAGCCTAAATCTACATCATGGGTTCCTGGTGGCCCTCGCCAAATCAAGCGGGGATCTTGTTGTGTTAAAAGTAGGCGATCGCTGTAAGTTTTATATAAGTCATCCAAAGACAAACTCACAGTCCGGTATCCCAGGCGATCGAGAATTAAACTGAGAATTTTGCACATTGTGGTTTTACCGGTGCCTTGTCCTCCCAATATGCCCTGAATCAGAGGGCGTCCCAACTCTTGGCGATGCGATGCGAGTTTGATTCCCAAAGGCAACCACAAGTCCCACAAAACCTGTAACATTTCTTTGGGTTCTACTTGGAAGGTAGTTTGGCAAAATTCACTAAAAGCTGGGAACACAGATTTTAGTAAATGCCATCGCTTTTCGATCGCCTCATCGACATTTTCCGGCGTGATGCCAAAAGCTTTAGCCCTCAACTTATCTGCCAAAGCCGCTTCTCTTGATTCCTGCTGCCAACTTTCAGTTACTTCTGAAACTAAAATTTCACTCAGCCACAAACTCATAAATTCCCCCCTCAGCCCCTCTGCCTCTTTTCACGATCCCAGCTTAAAGGCTTCGAGGAACAGGCTGTAGGTGAAACCAACTTTGAGTAGATTTAATGAGTCCACCAAGAGCGATCGCCTTTCCAAAAACCTGCGACTATAAAATATTCTGCTGGTAATTTCCGTGAATAGTACAAAAAAACCAGCTGCCACAATGTCTAATTCTGCCCTTTGACCGGCTGTGGTGGAAACTGCGTTTCCCAGAAAAAAACCGAATAAAAAACTAATTATCAGCAACGATAGTCGCCGCCAAGGATTTAAAAACCATTGCCCCAACACTCTAGCAATGGCATCGAACAAGTTATTGAGACGAGTGTTTTGCATTAAAGGGACTTCTGGCAAAAAGTCAACATATCTTGAAATATATTTATATTGAGATTGAAAATATTGGTTTTAGCATCAGCTTATTTGTTACTATTATAAATAGTAGATGTCTACTGGGTTTCCAGTGTTTACTCAAATTTTTCGTATATCTTATCATCTTTAGGGAAGTACAGAGCTTCTTAAATGGGGTGTTTTTCAGTTCCCAGATGAAACATATGACCTAGATTTATCTAAGGTTTGGCTAAGGTTAGGCGATCGATAGCTTGTTGATGCCGCTAAGACACTGTAGCGGAAGTTTGCCTAACTTTAAGACGAGTTGCTCAAGCACCTTGCTTATCCCTTGTGGAGTTAATTGAGATGGTAGCTGGATTTATGCCGTACTGTACTAGCAGTTTCAGGTAACTTTTCTTGTTTGATACATACAAATGAATTCCCTGATTCAGTATCTAATTTTCTTATTTTTATGCAAAATTATGGACAAAATACTAAGCAATGGATCTACACATCCCTTGTTAATCAAAGAGCCAAAGAATTATTTCCTCCAAATGTTTCCTACTTCAAATGATATTTATAATACATTCCTCACCCTAATTTTCGGAAAATTTATATTAGGCTACTTTTTGTGATTGCCTTTTGTGATAATAGGCTACTATTTGGTCAAGTCTAGACAAATATTTATTTCTAAAAACTATCAATATGAAATCTTCAATTTATCGTAACGTCGGTGTTACGGCTTGTTGCTTGGGACTGCTTATTGCTCTAGTGGGATGCTTGGGAGTGAGCGTATCATTTGAGTCCGCCAACCCAGATACATCTTCACAACTGCCACCTGATACTCAACAGTTGGAGACAACTTCATCTACAACAATTTCAACTGCAAAAGATATCTCCCCTAGTAGCATATCGGCTCTACCAACGAACCCAAGCAAAGAAGTACAACATAGCACTAGAGAAAAGACTTATCCTGTCTTGGCAAATCGAGATAAATCAACTACGAAAGCCAAAAATCAAGGAAATTTGCGGATGAGCAATCGAACAAATCAGCCTGTGCGCCTAGCTTTACTAGCGCGACAGTCTGTAGCAAAAGGCTCTGGTGTTAAACAGACTCAATATGATGTCCCAGCACATTGGGATTTTGCTCCCCAAGAAGGTAGTGACAAGGGGCTGATTTTATCTCTACCTCAAAATAATTTGAAATTGGAAAAGGGAGATATTTTAGTTGCTTTTGCACAAGATGGTTCCCGCCGCTACTGGGGTCCCTATGTTGTTGGTGAAACTCAATTACCTCAGTGGAATTCCCAAAACAAAGAATGGCAACTAGTATTGAGTGCTGAGTAGTGAGTGCTGAGTTAGGAGTGCTGAGTTAGGAGTTATTATTCTCCCTCATCTCCCCATGCCCAATACTCCATTAAACACGTATAATTAATTTTGCTCGATCGCTGATTCAGCACTTATTTTCTTTAAGAAGAACAAAATATAGCTAACTAACGACTATTGAGTAATGATTGTTGACTATTGACTAATGAGAATGAAATTGAGTGTTAAAGGCACTGTCGATCAGTGGTTCAACAAAATAGCAAGGAATCCAACCCTTGGTGTAACTATGTCGGTTTTGTTGTTGATACTGATTGGCTGGATAGCTTTTGGGTGGAATTTGGGCAACATTGGCTTGATTGATGAGACAGAGCCACTGTTTGCAGAAGCGTCGCGTCAGATGTTAATCACAGGCGATTGGATCACCCCATTTTTCGATGGTGACACTCGTTTCGATAAACCTGCTTTAATTTACTGGTGTCAGGCGATCGCCTATGCAGTTATTGGCGTGAATGAGTGGGCAGTACGCCTTCCTTCGGCCATCGCCGCATTCGGGTTAATTTGTTTGGCTTTTTACACCATACATTGGTATTTGGCTAAACAAGACGAATTAGAGCAAGTTTCGCGTCCTACTCGCCGCTACTTAATATCTTTGTTAACAGCAGCGATTATGGCGCTCAATGGCGAAACAATTATTTGGGCGAGAACTGGTGTATCCGATATGCTGCTTACTGGCTGCATGGCATCAGCTTTGTTGTGTTTCTTTCTAGGTTACGCAAAGGAAGGGACTGGGGACTGGGGACTTGGGACTAGGAATACAAGGGAAATAACCCATGCCCGATCCCCGTTTCCCAATCAGTGGTACTTAGCTTGTTATGTGCTAATTGCTGGTGCGATTTTAACTAAAGGTCCAGTGGGGATTGTTTTACCTGGGCTGATTGTTGTCGCTTTTTTGTTTTATGTGGGCAGGTTTAGAGAGGTATTCCGGGAAATGCGCCCACTGGTAGGTATACTGGTAATTTTTGGTTTATCAGTGCCTTGGTATGCATTAGTGACTTGGCGCAATGGCTGGGATTATATTAATGCCTTTTTTGGTTATCACAACCTGGAACGTTTTACAGAAGTAGTGAATGGTCACTCAGCACCTTGGTATTTTTACTTTCTGATCGTACTGCTAGGATTTGCACCATACTCAGTATATTTACCAGTGGCAATATTCAGGCTGAAATTTTGGCAGCGATCGCACTGGCGATCCCTTGAGCGTTTTCAGCAATTGAGTTTATTTGCCTGGTTCTGGTTTGCTGGTGTCTTTGGCTTTTTTAGCATTGCGGTTACCAAACTCCCCAGTTATGTATTGCCTTTAATGCCAGCAGCAGCCATTCTAGTGGCGCTTTTCTGGAGCGATATTTTTCAAAATACCAAAGACAAAGGAACAATTCTTGTTTCCTCCTCTTTTCTGCGAGTTAGTGGTTGGGTGAATGTAGTGGTTTTATCCGTTTTATCAACGGCAATGTTTAACATCACCCAAATATTAGGTAGCGATCCAGCAATAACTAACTTCCACGAATTAATTCAGGAATCTGGATTACCAGTCATCGGTGGCGTAACTTGGCTTGTTTGTGCTATTTTGGTTGCCGGGTTACTACTAAGTCGCCGTTGGAACTACATCATCGGTATTAATTTATTGGGATTTGTGGGATTTTTGATTTTTGTTTTAACCCCTGCTTCCTTTTTTATCGATCGCGAACGACAATTACCTTTAAGAGAATTGTCTGCAATTATACACCAAGTAAAACAACCAAATGAAGAAGTGGTGATGCTTGGCTTTAAGAAGCCTAGTGTAGTATTTTATAGTCACAGTCAGGTAAATTATTTCAGATTTCCTCAAGAGACTCTAGAGCATCTTCAAAATCAAGCAGCCAAAGCACTAAAACCTCCTTCACTACTGTTGTTGGCTGAGCAGAAAAAGCTTCTACAAATGGATTTACAGCCAGATGATTACAAGAATTTATCTACCAAGGGTGCTTATAATTTGATTCGCGTTCCTTTTATTAAAAAGAAAAATGAAAAAATAGACATATCGTAATGGGGCATAGGGATTGGGAATGGGGATGAGGGAGACAAGGGAATAAGGAGACAAACAAAACTCCTAACTCAGCACGGGCTAAACGCCCCGCTATCTATGTACAGCACGGGCTAAACGCCCCGCTATCGCTAACAGCACTCCTAACGCCCAATGCCGATTAACATTTGTGATTGTAACCATTGACAGCTAGAGCTTGATTGATCTGGTTTAATAGGTCTTCCATTGATATCGATCGCGGTAATATTTGGGTAGCGATCGTCCGCACAATAGTTTCTATCGATTCCAAAGCATTCTTCTTCCGGTCGTCAATTTTATCGTAAGTTACCCCACCCTGGGAAATAGTTTCCGAAGGATTTAATCTCTGGTTGAGTACTAAAATTGGTGGTAACTTCAAAGGCGACTCTCCCAAGGTTTTCAATGCTTTGAGTACGTCTTTATGAATAGCAGATTCTCCTAAGCAAATTAGGATTAAGTCAACGCTTTGATGACGAATTTGTTGTAACACTTCTGCCCAACAGGGACTCATTGCCGCTTTGAAACCTGCTGTTTGTAGGTACTGAATTAAAGCTTGGAACCATTCAGCTCCTCGTTCAGCAGTTTCACTACTGATTGAGCAATTTTTTTCTGGGCGATCGCCTTTGATTTGCTTGCGTCTTCCCTGTGGTAAATCACGCAGCATGGACAAATCCACTACTAAAATGTTGGGAGGGCAACACACACCAGAAGCAATTTGCAGTACTGATAGCAAGGCATCTGTTTTCTCGGTACGACTGCTGTTGTCTTTACCAAATGGTGTTAAGTAAGGAAATACAGATAACCCTGGTATTTTAGAGGCTATTAAGGTGGTTGCGACATCGCAAGTAACCAACGGTATAGCCGCTAAGCGTGGGTGCTGGATTAGTTGTTGGAGATAAGTTTGGGCAGTGGTGGTGTCTACATCTAGCAAAATTACGTCAAACTGCCACACCCGCGCCAAGAGTTCTGCCTGATCTAGGTCATCTACTTCAATTACCCGATGTTCTCGAAGTGAAGAGTGGGGATTGACGAGTTCCAACTCAGGATTCACCAACCGGAGAATTCGCAGTGGTGTCTTAGTGGGGATACTTGCGCCGTTGTTTAACCCTAGCTGAAGACTTGCTTGTGCAGTACATAATTTTTCTAGGACTGGCGCCAAAAGCTGATGCTCTACTGGTAAGCTTAAAAAACCATCGGCTCGGTTGGCAAATGCTTGCTCCTTTTCGGCTGCTGTGGCTGTCAAAATTACAGATATATGACGGGTTGCAGTGTCCGATTTGAGTAAGGTCAAGACATCCCAGCCTGAGAGCAAGGGTAACAACGGATTGAGAAATATTGCTATTGGTTGCAAGCGCCGAGCTTTTTCTACTGCTTCTGTCCCCGATCGCGCAATCACTACGCGATATCCTAAGCTTTTAAGTTGGTCGGTCAAATCTTCAATATATCGAGCTACTGCCTCGACTACTAAAACCAACCGTTGAGAACTAGCAGGATAATACTGTGTAGATGTCGTCATATGCTGACGAGTTCGGGTTTGTTGATGTTGTGTTTGTGTGTCTTCTATGACTTCTATATCTGGCTCAGAAAAACCTACTTTTGGGGGACTGGGGGGTAGCAGCAATGTGAACTGACTACCTTTACCTTCACGAGATAAAAAGCTCACATCTCCTCCGTGGAGGCGAGCCAGAGCGCGAGTTAATACCAGCCCCAAACCTGTGCCTTCAAATTGGCGAGTGAGAGGATTTTCTAGTTGTTGGAATTTTTGAAAGATTAAATGTTGCTGATGTTCGGGAATACCAATGCCTGTGTCCCAAACTGTAAAGGCAATCCATCCTTCCCAACGACTCACCCGCAGCCCGATTTCGCCTGATATTTCGGTGAATTTAAAGGCGTTGGAAAGTAAGTGTATGAGCATCTGGCGCAATCGCAATTCATCTGCCACGATCTGGTCTAAACCCGGTTCAATGGAGAGACTGAATTGGGGAGCAGATGAACGGACATTTTGGCTTCGGGAGGAAGATGTGGTTTTCCCGGTTTGAGTGTGAATGGCTTTACTCTCAGATAAGGCGCGATCGCACACCGCCCGAATTGTGACTGGAGCTAATGTTAGATCCATTTGTCCGGTTTCCATACGGGTCAAATCCAAAATGTCATTGACCACACTCATCAAATGGCGTCCGCTTTGATGGATCAGCCCGGCATAACGGGCTTGACGCTCGTTTAGTTCTCCCAACTGCTGATCTACTAACAACCGCGACAATCCCAAAACGGCAGTTAGAGGAGTTTTCAGTTCATGACTAATACAAGCTAAAAACTCATCTTTCAAGCGATTTAGTTGAATTAAATCGGCATTTTTGGCTGCTAGTTCTTTGCAAAGCTGTTGCTGCTCGGTGACGTCAGTTGCTAATACTAACCACAAATCAGTGGTAAGTAGAACTTCTGACTCAGTACTCATCGCTTTTAACTCAGGGTTATCTAATGGGATTTTGGCAAACTGCCAAATTCTTTCCTGACCATTTTGCACTTCGACAACGCAAGTACAAGTACCCACCTGGCTATCCAAAAAGCAGCGAGTAGATGTTGTTTCTTCGGCTGTTTGCTGTTCGGAAAGCTCATGAGTCCCTGGTGAGAAGGAAGACAAGCCTGATTGGATCGCTTCACTCTTGACAGATAGCCGTGGCGTTGATTGCTCTTCACCACCATTGGGATGAACCTTAATTGCTTGTCGGTTGAGGTATTCTGGTTTTTTGGCTCCGATGGGGGCAAGTATTGCCTCCACCTGTTGCTTAACTCCTTCTGGGTCTTTTAAAATTCCTAATTGCTGCCACCAAGCAGGATTTTGAGCTATTACCTCGCCAGTACCTGTTTCCAACATCAAAGGCCAAGGTAGTCTTTCTAGCAACTGTACTAGTGGTTGATGTATGAATGGCTTGGGTTGATTTGGCGTCTGCGATCGCGATTTTCTTGGCACAGGATCGTACTCATGGCGATGCTCGCCAGAGTTCAGTAACCCAGTAGTTTTCTCCTTAGCTAAAAATCGTAACAAGCGTGAAGTATCCACCAGCCCCAAATATTCACCATTGGAGTCAATCAACGCCCAATCTAAGTTCTGCTGCTTTTGGGCTTGTCCATCGGACAAACGCCAGCTCAATTGCTCTACACACTCACAAGCTGGTATTGTCTGTATTGGCTCAATGAGAGCTTCCCCCCAGATGGAGAGTGATTGCTGTAAATTTAAATTTTTATCGTCACTATGGCCTAATAATTTTGGGATTAAACGAGCAGAGTACAGCAATCCGATGGGACATTGCTGTTGGTTGACCACTACCAGGCGATCGCACTGCTCTTGCTCAAAAATTTCCAGCACCACTGCCAGAGTTGTTGTTTGGGGGCAGCTAGGTACGGTTGCCTGAAAGTCATAAAGCGGATAATCTAGCATTGACATAAGGCTTTGGGGCTCATTCTTCCTGTGGAAACGTCCGGCATTGCCATCTGCCAACTGCTGATGTTCTGTGTGCCTGAAGCCATATCCTTTAAGAAGACTCATATAAGCAATTTTGGTTACGATTTCAACGCCATTAAAACAACGGGATTTGCGATCGTGGACACTTGTATTGCATCCTACGTTTTTCAGAGAGGCGACCTTTGTTTTTGCTGCTCCTTATTTCTAGCAACTAGCCTCACCAGTGTCTTACTGGTATTTAAACTCCTCATCGATAGCGACGGCTAAAACAATTATGGCTCCAAAGATTCGCTTTAGAACCTTGAGGAATTATAATGATTTAGAATGCGACAATCCTTTAAGTTCGTTTAAGTATCTTATCAAGGAGCAAAATTAAAAAGTCTATCTATTTGTATACATAGATATAGATAGACAAGTAATAAATTACCCAGACAGACCTTATCCAATACCTCCTAAGTCCTACCACCCAGTCGCTACGCCAAGTTATTGAGTGGCTAAAAGTATCTGTTAACGCAGAGCGTTATTTTTTTTGGGGTGGAACCACAAATTTACTGCACACTCAGTATTACCCTAGAAGCGTTTGCCATAAATATCAGCGGACGTTTCTCGGTCAAGTCGATCGACAAGATAGATAGACAATAAATGTTATTACCTATATTGTTTTTACAACCTGATGTTAATAAAGATTTAAGTAATCCATATGACTTAGCCAACGAAAAAGGTGTCAGCCAATGGATAGGTAAGTTTATTTACGCCATTATTACCCAATTTTGCTACCTCCCTGTTGCTGCAACTACCTCTGTAACAATCAACTATTTACCAAATAAGCTTCAACAAAACCAAATTGAGCCACACAATGGCAAGTATTTCTATGTATTTGCCAGTAATATGCAAAAAAGCCAGCAGCATTTCCAGCAAATGACTTCAGCCGAACGTCAACAACTATTGAACGAGCTTAAATCAGCTTATAGTCAGATTATTATAGATTATTTTACCACAGATAAAACACTCAAGGAAAAAATTGATAAATTTATCAACACTATATTTTATGCTAATATTCCTGTGCCACAAATTATCGAAATTCACATGGAAGTAATTGATGAATTTTCCAAACAGCTAAAATTAGAAGGAAGGAGCGATGAAACGTTACTTGATTACCGTCTGACTTTGATAGATATACTGGCTCATTTGTGCGAAGTCTACAGATGTTCGATTCCTAAATAAATTAAATTTATCAATGTTCAAATCTGCACAATCTACTTCTGTTACTTACTTTCAATTCCCAAATGTATCTTGTATTTATCTTCTTAATAATTAGCCTGTAACTAGTATGAATAAAGCCAGAAAGACCTACGTTCTCAAGCTTTATGTAGCAGGGAACACTCCTAACTCAGTACGGGCATTAAAAACACTCAAAGAGATTTTAGAACAAGAGTTTAAAGGTGTTTATGCTTTAAAAGTGATTGATGTCCTGAAAAGCCCGCAGTTGGCTGAAGAAGATAAAATATTGGCGACGCCAACATTATCTAAAATTTTGCCTCCACCTGTTCGCAAAATTATTGGAGATCTTTCAGATAGAGAAAGAGTATTGATTGGATTAGATTTACTGTATGAAGAACTAAGTGAAGAAAATTTTGAAGAATAAAACATTTAATTATAAATAAAATTGAGCGCAAACTTTAGTAAAAAACCGGGTTTAATACCTATTTGTTATCAAGCAATGAGTGAAAAAGAGCAACTAGAACCAAACAAAGCACCGTTAATTGGGGGTGTAGAAAAAATTCGGACGATGATCGAGGGGTTTGACGATATTAGTCATGGTGGATTGCCCATTGCTAGAACTACCTTGATTAGCGGTACTTCAGGTACAGGAAAAACTTTATTATCTCTACAGTTTCTTTATAACGGTATTACCTACTTTGATGAAGCAGGAGTATTTGTTACCTTTGAAGAATCGCCAAGCGATATTATTAAAAATGCTCATATTTTCGGGTGGAACTTGCCACGCCTCATTGAGGAAGGCAAGTTATTTATTTTGGATGCATCTCCCGATCCAGAAGGTCAAGATATCGTTGGTAATTTTGACCTTTCTGCACTTATTGAACGCTTACAATATGCTATTCGCAAATATAAAGCTAAACGAGTTTCCATTGACTCCATAACAGCAGTATTTCAGCAGTATGAAGCTATGGGAGTAGTGCGGCGCGAGATTTTTCGGCTAGTAGCACGTCTGAAACAACTCAGTGTAACGACTATTATTACCACTGAACGTAGCGAAGAATATGGTCCTGTTGCCTCTTTTGGAGTTGAAGAATTTGTTTCCGATAATGTAGTAATTGTTCGCAACGTTTTAGAAGGAGAACGTCGCCGTCGGACAATTGAAATTCTCAAATTGCGCGGTACAACTCACATGAAAGGCGAGTATCCCTTCACAATTACTAACGAAGGAGTCAACATCTTTCCATTGGGAGCAATGCGCTTAACTCAACGTTCTTCTAATGTCAGGGTATCTTCTGGTGTCAAAACCTTAGATGAAATGTGTGGTGGTGGCTTCTTTAAAGATTCAATTATTTTAGCAACAGGAGCGACAGGTACAGGTAAAACGCTGTTAGTAAGTAAGTTTATTCAAGATGGCTGCCTAAATGGAGAACAAGCGATATTATTTGCTTATGAAGAATCACGTGCCCAACTATCTCGGAATGCTTCTTCTTGGGGAATTGATTTTGAGGAATTAGAACATCAGGGTTTACTCAAAATCATTTGTACCTATCCTGAATCTACTGGTTTAGAAGACCACTTACAAATTATTAAATCGGAAATTGCCATTTTTAAACCAGCTCGCATCGCCATTGACTCACTTTCTGCTCTAGCGAGAGGAGTGAGCAATAATGCATTTCGGCAGTTTGTGATTGGTGTTACAGGTTATGCTAAACAAGAAGAAATTACTGGTTTCTTTACTAACACAACCGACCAATTTTTGGGAGCGCATTCGATTACTGACTCTCATATTTCCACGATCACCGACACAATTTTAATGTTACAGTACGTAGAAATTCGCGGAGAAATGTCGCGGGCAGTTAACGTATTTAAAATGCGCGGGTCTTGGCATGATAAAGGGATTCGTGAGTATAATATCACTGCTGACGGGCCCGATATTAAAGATTCTTTCCGAAACTACGAACGGATTATCAGCGGTGCTCCTACTCGCGTTAGTATCGATGAAAAGGCGGAACTTTCTCGCATTGTTAGACGTTTTGAAGACAAACAGAGTTCCGAACCCTAAATTTAGTATCGTAGTATATTCTTTCCTAAATTTAGTATCGTGCTATATTCTGTGGTGAAGAAAGGTTTTCTGCCGCTAGATTGATTTTCGTGTGAGGGGATGCGGTGAAAGGACAGCAATTATTCCATAGTTTCTTACCTGGTGTGACAGCAGCGGTCTTAACAACTCAGCCTGCGTGGGCTGGGACTGTGAAAGTAACTGGGGTACAGCTGGCGTCTTCTCCTAGTGTTTTGACTTCTATCTATGGTCAAGCCTTGGGTGTGGACATCATGAATACGCAATTGCCAAAAACGGCAGATGTTAGTATTCCAACCCTATTACCTGCTCCTGGTTTTACTAAGTTAAGTGTCAAGCCTTTAAGTAATAAGAGTATTCCAGTTTTTATGGCTGGAAATACTGATGTGCCAATAGGACAAGTACCTCACAAAAATGAAGGTAACTTTTTTAATTTGACACCCACTTCTGGTTCTTCCCAACAACCAGATATTAGCCATTCTGCCCAAAGGAACCAAAAACAGAGTAATTCAAGTAGCTGGCAGAAAGTAAAAAGCATAGTAGTTCCCAACTACACTGCAAAATCCCCTTCTGTCCAGACAGAAATTTTGTCCCTGTCTTCTTCACAGCAGCCAGTGGTTCCAAAGGTAAGTAATATAACTCAGTTGCAGACATTTTTACAAACTTCACCCACAGGTGTAGGGTCGGCAAAACTAATGTCAGCGCAGAGGTGTCAACAGGAAGAGTTGGGAAAAAGCAAAACTGATGGCTTGGCTTCTTTGCTATTGGCCTCAAGTACGTGCTTACAACAAAATGATGTTGGTAAACGTCTGGCTCAGAATACCACCCCGGTTCCGACAGATTCAACGCCGACTCTGACTGTACCAGGAAGCGTAACTCCTGCACCAGCAGGTTCAACACCAGCTCCCACTGTGCCAACAACTGTTACTCCTGTGCCCTCAGGTCCGGTGCAAATTCCTCAGAACCTGATTCCTAATGCCAATCCCCTGCAATTTCCTACTAAACCGGAGGAAGTGACATTCAAGGGAAATCAGCCGATTACTTTGGCACAGGCTTTGGAGTTAGCACGGCGTAATAACCACGATCTACAGGTGTCTCTGTTGGAGTTAGAACGCAGCCGATATGCCCTAAAAGAGCAGGAAGCGAGTTTATTGCCGACTTTGGGAATTAGTGCAGATCTAACTCGTAGTCAATCTGCTAGTAGTCAGCTTCAGGATGCACTAAGTAGCAAAAATGGCTTAATTTCTAACCAAGATAAACCTAGTACATCTTTTTCTAGTCAAGCACAACTGTCATATGACCTATACACTTCTGGATTAGGTACAGCTCGTAGAAACGCTGCTAGGGAACAGGTACGCTTCAATGAGTTGGCTGTAGAAACTCAGTCCGAGACAATCCGTTTGAATGTGACGACTGACTACTACAATTTACAACAAGCAGATGAACAAGTACGCATTGCCCAGTCGGCTGTACAGAACTCCGAGGCTAGTTTACGTGATGCAGAAGCTTTAGAGCGAGCGGGAGTTGGTACGCGGTTTGATGTGCTGCGATCGCAAGTAAACTTAGCAAATGCCCAACAAGATTTGACTAATGCTAGATCTCAGCAGCAAATTGCTCGTCGTCAGTTGGCTACTCGGATCAGTTTACCCCAGGGGATCAACATCAGTGCCGCCGACCCTGTACAATTAGCTGGTCTTTGGAACCAGACGCTAGAACAAAGTATTGTACTAGCTTTTCAAAATCGTCCAGAACTTCAACAACAGCTAGCGCAACGTAATATCAACGAGCAACAGCGTAGACAGGCTCTGGCAGAGTTAGGTCCTCAAATCAGCTTGGTAGCCAGCTATGACCTGTTAGACCAGTTTGATGATAGCGTCAGCGTTACAGATGGTTATTCATTCGGAGTTAGAGCAACCCTCAATTTGTATGATGGGGGAGCAGCAAGGGCAAGGGCAAATCAACAGAAAGTTAATATTGCGATCGCCGAAACTCAATTTTCTGAGCAGCGTAACCAAATTCGCTTTCAAGTAGAACAAGCCTTTTCTAACCAGCAATCTAATTTGGAGAATGTTCAAACTGCTAATACCGCTTTAGAACAAGCAAGGGAGGCTTTACGTTTAGCACGTTTACGATTCCAAGCTGGTGTAGGTACTCAAACTGATGTTATTAACTCTGAAAACGACTTAACAAGAGCTGAAGGTAATCGAGTCACTGCAATTTTGGATTACAACCGTGCTTTAGCTCAACTACAACGTTCTGTTACCGTCAGAGGACTACGGTAGTAATTCGTAATTCGTAATTACGGTTTTGCATTTCTTATGAAAAGCTCCCAGAAGCCTCATTTTTCAGTTATTAGACTGGGAAATGAGGCTTTTTGTTAAAAAGATGAGGGGACAAGGGGACAAACAAAACTCCTAACTCAGCACAGGCTAAACGCCCAGCTATCGCTAACAGCACTCTTTTGCCCCATGCTCTATCCCCAATTTTCATGTAAATTATTACTGAAAATTGAACTAACATAACTGAATGTTCGATTGCTCGCCTTGTCAAAGACTCATGACTAAAGTAACGTCCAAAGAAATTGCCCAGTTTCGTTCTCAATTGGCAGATGATCCCAGCGATATGGAAGCGCTGGACTTGATTGAAGACTGTGATGGAGATTTAGAGGATGCAGCGATGACGCTAGCTATCCGCGCCGGACAACAACCAGAAAGGGCAAATTCCGAGTGGTTAGATGCTTTGGCTAGAAGGTGGCGTGCAGTCATTTGTGAACAAGAATATCGGGAAGATTTGCTGAATACTTCAGTTCAGAAGATGATGGAACATTTAAAAACAACGCCAACATTTCCGAAAATTTTGGCAACGCCTGTTTTAATTTATGTCCTCAAGCAAGGCGTGAACAATTTTTGTGAGCCACTCGATTTGTTAAAGTGATCGGCTTATGTCAATGGACTCAATACGGTTCGGTTATGGCTTTTTGATGAGAATTTTCAATCACAAAGACGCGATAAATCGCCGTATCTACAATAATTAATCCTTCGTCTGGACGGCGATTTATCGCGTCTCTTGGCTTAACCGAACCGTATTGCCCCAGGACTGATACGCTGTTAATTAAGGCAAAACTTCTATTAGATGACTATTGTAAAATCAATGAATTACCTTGTTGCCGTATTACCAGACCGCATTCAAGCTGAAGCTGCTTATTTAGCTTTAGAAAAAGAAGGTATAAAGAGTACTATCTTGGGGAAAGGGTATAAAACTGCTGACGAATTTGGCTTAATTGACCCCAAAGACCAAGCCAAAAAACAAGCACAAATCATGGCAACCTGGCTGATACCATTCGGCTTTTTTGCAGGTTTTACCTTCAGCCTGATTACTGGTTTAGATACTTTTGCCTGGGCGGGTGAAGTTGGCAATCACATTGTTGGAGGGTTGCTGGGTGCTGCTAGTGGTGCTATGGGTGGTGTGTTTGTCGGTGGTGGAGTTGGTTTACTTGTGGGTAGTGGTGATGCTTTACCCTACCGCAACCGCTTGGATGCAGGAAAATATTTAGTTGCCGTTGAAGGTTCTGAAACTCTAACTCGGCAAGCAACCAAAATATTACGACAATTTGAACCAGAAAATATTCAGGGTTATGCTGACACAACTAGCGTGTAGCAAATGAATCATAGTTTACATATTACAACACAGCGACTTGAGTTGCTTCCTTGTTCTTTGGAAGTGGCGCAAGCTGCTGTGACAAAAAATAAATCTAAACTAGAAACCCTCTTAGGGGTAAATGTTCCTGAGGATTGGTATGCATGTGAGGTGCTAGATCTTTTCCCAATGTATGCCCAGATGCTAATAGACGATCCTTCCCAGTTAGGTTGGGGTATGTGGCTGATGATTCACATTGGTGATTCTACCCTGATTGGTGATTTGGGATTTGGAGGCAAACCGAATGAACAAGGAACTGTAGAAATTGGTTATGAAGTAATATCGGCCTATCGTCAGCAGGGATTTGCTTTTGAAGCAGTAGAAGCATTAGTGAATTTTGCCTTTACTCAACCAGAACTCAAAAAAATTATCGCTCATTCTCCAGACGATCTTAGTGCTTCAATTCGCATTCTGGAAAAGCTAGGAATGCAACAAATTGCTAGAGATGAAAATCTGCTGAAATGGGAATTGAAGTTACAATCAAGACAGTTTTAAAGAGGGGCATGGAACATTGGGCATTGGTAAAAGATAAATGACAAATGACTAATTCATAATTTTTCAGAATGTTACCACGAGAAGAACTTTTAAAAGGTGTTGAAAATCGAGATACTGTAGCCCGTGTAATTGACCAGGCAGAACAAGCTATTAAAACTTGGGAAGTGGTTGTAACGGATTTTTTATCTCCTCCGGAATTGGCGGAAATTCAACGGGTGTTTAGTCGATTAACGGATGTGCAATTAGTTGTATGGGGTGGATATCCCCAAGCTGAACGCCAAAGAATAGCGATCGCTCGTTCGGAACTGCCGTTAGATCAATCTCAAGTCAGCCTGGTTGCAGTAGAAATTGCCGGCAATTTCCTGTTTGATACCGCCTCTCACCGCGACTTTTTAGGCGCAATGCTGGGGACGGGAATTGTCCGTGAAAAGACGGGAGATATTATTGTCTTGGGAGAAAGAGGGGCGCAAGCCATTGTAGCGCCAGAGTTGGTAGAGTTTTTGGCAATGAGTCTGCAACAGGTGCGATCGGTTCCGGTGAAAACTCAGCAAATTGAGATAACGGAGTTAAAGGTTCGAGAACCGAAGAAAAAAGAATTAACGACTGTGGAGGCTTCTTTGCGATTAGATGCGATCGCATCTGCTGGTTTTGGCATGTCCCGCAGCAAAATGGTTGATTTAATCGATGCTGGCGATGTCCGCGTCAATTGGAAGGAAGTTACCCAAGCTAGTTCTCAACTGAAATCAGGCGACTTAATCGCCATTCGCTCTAAAGGGCGTTTAGAAGTTGGGGAAATTGCTGTTACAAAAAAAGACCGTTACCGCGTGCAACTAACTCGGTATATGTAATTTTTGACGATCAAAATACTGCTTTACATAGACAATTTTGAGAAAGTAAAACCTATGTGGAGGTAAGATTATGACCCAAGCTTTACCCAAATTAGTTACCTTCAATGAATTTATTGAATGGTATCCTGACGATAATAAAGGCTATGAATTGCATAAGGGAGTAATTATTGAAATGCCACCTCCAACCGGAAAACATGAGAAAGTTGTAGGATTTATAGCCCGTAAGCTAACTGTCGAGTTCGATCGCTTAAACCTGCCATACACTATACCCAAAACTACATTAATCAAAACTCCTTCTGCCGAATCGGCTTATTCGCCTGATGTGTTGCTCCTAAATCTTGATAATCTCGACAATGAACTGCTTTTTGAAAAACAGTCAACAGTAAGCCTTGCAGCATCGGTTCCAATAGTTATTGAAGTTGTTTCAACTAACTGGCGAGATGATTACTACAATAAATTTAGAGATTACGAAGAAATGGGCATTCCTGAATATTGGATTGTTGATTATGCTGCCTTGGGTGCAAGAAAGTTTATTGGTAACCCCAAAGAACCCACTATTTTCGTATGCGAATTAGTTGATGATGAATATCAAATGACACCCTTTCAAGGCAACACTGCGATTTTATCACCTACCTTTCCCCAATTAAATTTAACTGCACAACAGATTTTTGATGCGGGGAACTAAGCCATATGCTGCCATAGCTCATTATTAATCTTCGCTAAATCTTTTATAACCGTCCATTAAAAGCTGTATTTAATCTGATAAAACCTGCAATTCAAGCAAGATAAATTTTAGTCATATTGCCAGATTTGATTAATAAGTATATCTCTCATAGTGTGTAAAGATGTTGCAATGCAACATCTCTAATAAGCATCGATAGGCAACTTATCTTATCCGAACTGTATTGGGTGTAGATAATCTATTTTCTTCCTTTTCAGGCTTCGTTTGGATAATCTCAAGCTTCCAATCTAAAGAATAATTGGTCACTCTATAGCCGCCACTCTTAAGATGAGCCAACATTAACTCATCTCGTTGCTGCCAAACTGCAAATATTTTTTCCCTACCATCATTTAGGGTTGCTGAATCGATTTGATAAACTTCATCTACTCGCTTTAGTTTTAAACCCAATAAATTTAACAGTCGGCTGAGTATTTTGATTCCCGAAAGTTGTTCTTTCTCTCCAGCGAAATTAACACCAAGCGCTCTTTTAATATGCTTGCTATGCTGAAAAACAACATTTTTCAGTAATATTAGATCGGCAGAATTATTCGTAAACTCTCGTCCTAATTCTAGAAATTGCAGCATTCCTAACGCCCTCATCGCCTCCACTTTTAAAGTGTAAGTCCTTAAATCTGGGAGAAAAACCTTCCCTTCGCCCCAAGATAATTGCTGCTGCCATTCTTGCTGATCTCTGATGTAAAAATACTCACTTTCATGAGTCAGATAATAGTGAATTAAGAGTTGACAATAGTATCCTTGGTCATCCTGTGATTTCAGACCAGCAGTAACTTCTATCCCATATTTTTGTTTGAGAAGATATTTGTTAATTTGGTTGCGTTCTGCATCAGTTAATGAATGTTTAACTAATAACTGTTCATATTCAACATAATCGATATTTTTAGCATTAGCTACAGCTGTAGCTAATGCTAATTGATTTTGTTGTTTGATTTCTTTAATTTTGCGTTTAATATCTTTGGCTTTTTGACGACTTTGTGCCCAATCTTTTTGCACTTTAACTATTTCTAGAATTAACCTTCTGCGAGTTGCTAAATCATTGGGATCGCTCGCTAAAAATGCCAGGCGTAAATCTCGAATAATATTATTGTGAACCGCATTACTCCGCATCTGAATTTGATGTCCATCAGCAATTAGTCCCTCTTGCATCGATTGACGATAGAGGCGAATAGAAGCATTTACCCTAGCAGATAACTTTGCCCAAGTTCGTAAATGAATTGGGTCATGAACTAAAGGTAAATCCACATCAATTTTATGTAAAGGACTGAGTAATGCTAAATTTTCTTTTTGATTTTCCTGATACCAATCAGATAGCAAGCGATAATTTGTACTACCACTACCAATTAAACCAATACCTCGTTTAGCACACCAGACAACACGCGGCACATCATCCCGTACTCTTGCTAAGGCTTGTCGTGCTTCCGAGTCAGGAATTACCCCTTGAAAAATACCGTAAACTCGGTCGAAATGTTGAACATCAATACTAATTCCTGTCCCCAAACTAGGGGTAACAAAAACACCGTCATATTCAGATATTTTTTGATTAATAGCTGCGATAAAATCAACTGCTGCGTGACCTGGTGTATTTGTAGTGTGGCTACTAACTACTAAAGTTTTCGGAAACTGTCGTCTTAATTTTTGTAAGCGCTCTTTTAAATAACGTTCAATGGTTTCACAACTGTAACGCCCAGCGCGACTATCAGTAGTAACATAACATTTACGTCCAGCCAGCAAATCTAATTCTAGCTGATGAATTAGCGGTGTTGGATTCGGCGAATCATAAAAAGTAACGTCCCAACCTTGTTGAGGTTTCCATTCGTTTAGAACTACCCAAGGTGTTAATTTAATTCCTGCCAATCTCTGTAAATATTCTAGTGAAACATCTGATAAATCAGCATCTTGGGCAATTACTAATCCTCCAGTTGTTAAAACTGTAGCAATTAAATCTTGGAATAATTTTAAGATTTTTACACGTTTGTGCTTACAAGTATTACTATTTAATAGATGCCATAAAGATTGTTCGACTTCATCTAAAATGACTATTGCCCCATGCCAATCTTCTGGGTTCAATTTCCAAATCGAATCAACGCATAAACCAAATGATTTGGGAATTGGGAATTGGGTATGAGAAAGAGGCAGAGGGTCCGAGGGGCCGAGGGGCAGAGGGGAAAGACTTTCTTCTCTGCTCCTCTGCTCCCTCATCTCACCATTCCCTATACTTCGACTTACCTCGGCTCCGCTCGGCACGAGTCGCTCAGTACAAGTTCCCCATTCCCTATTCCCTATTCCCCATTGAATACCAATTTTTTGACACAAAAATCGTCCTAGAATGATTCTGTGAGTAATTAATAAAACAGGTTGGTTTCTATTTTTTGCTTGTTGAACAACGCTTTGCAATGCTGTGGTTTTACCTGTTCCTTTTGGCGATTTTACTCCTACTAATCCAGAGGTGGGAAAAGGTATTTCACCTATATAGGGTCGGTTCAAGCTGAGTGCAGCCGGAATGCTTAAATCGGTGTGGGGTTTGGTTTGGGCAAGATAAATTTCTAAATCTAGACTTTGGCGATAAATTTTATCAAAATTAGTTGCACCTTCGGCAACGATAAAATCATCAACTCCTTTTTCTATTCCTGGAAGTTCGATGACTTTAACAGGACAATTTTTTTTCTGAAATAAACAACCAAGTTGGGAAATAGCATTATTTATCGCCGCAATTTTTTTGGGTTGAGTTTCAAAATCAAAACAAATATAAAAGCTCCGTTTTGTAATTGCAAATGCTGCTAAGTCAGGAATCAATTGACGACGGGTAACTTTACCAAATTTATCTTTGACAACTCGATAACCACTAGTAATTCCAGGAATAGCGATCGCTGCATATCCTTGTGTCAACAAAGTTGCTGCTTTCTTCACACCTTCGCAGATAATCAGGGAAATATTTTTTTCCATTACCCATTGCCAGAAACCAACGGCTTCGCCATCGGGGGTAATGGTGATATTATCTGGCATAACCAGATTGTAACGCCCTGCTACTTGCTGCCAGATTTGCGGTGTTATCCGCAAACAAAACACTCGCGTTGGGGTGCTAGGAGGATGCTCGTATTTGATAGATTTACCATTGTTATTTTTTCGGGATTGGTTTGGCTTAAAGCATCCCCATTCCATTATTTGCCAATTATTCAAGGGGTCTAGCCCGGAACACCACCAACCACCTTCAGTAATATGGGCGTAACGCTCTAACCAACTACTTTTAATCATTCCCGTATTCGTGCGGGGAAGTAGCTCAGAAATCAACAGGTACTCATAAGCTGTTACACCTTGGAGTGACCTAAAATTGAGATGCACTAAGTGTAAGTCTATACCACTAGTCTTGACTAATTCTTCAAGGTGTTGGGGGTGTAAATAGTGCAGATGCATAGCAAAAGCCTCAATGGCAAGACGATGAGATTAAAACATTAACATGCATCTCTAAGTTTATTATAAGCAATATTGCGAAGCTTTTGTGATGCTTTTATTACTGCGTTGTGGGAGACACATCGGTTAAGGCTTTAGTGGGTTATTCTGCCTAGTAGATCCCCAAAGTAATAATTTTGTATTGTGATATTTGTTTGCGGTAAATTTTTATTTATCAGTAAATTTTTCGGTTAAGGAATACGATCGCCACGAGCGATAAGTTAAGATCTTTGTCTACAGGGATTTCTAGACGCAAAAATGTTAATAAATAAGAATATCTTCCGGAAACTACTATTACCAAACTTTATCACTCTATATTCAGTTTAATTTCCTTCCTCAAAAAGGGATCTAAGACCGCGTGGCGAAAATAACTATACAGTTAAAGAAAAATCTTAAAAAGCCTACTGTATAAGCTTTCTTGGCTTCTGTCTTCTACTTAACATATTTTTAAATTATCAAATTATGTGGAAATCAAAGTTAATCTTTATACTGTCGGTTGGGGCGATCGCTACTAGCGTGCAGCTAAGTTCAGGGAGTAACTATGCTGTTGCTCAAACACCATCTTCCGATGCGACTATCGAATCTGGACAAGAAAATGAGACTTCCGAAGTTGTCATTCCGGCGATCGCCGGAACTGGCATAGGAATCATCGCCGGATTATTCATTTCTGGTTTCTGGTATCATAAATATCGTCAGCGCAAACTCCACTCAAGTGCTAGAATAGACGCATTTCGGGAAGAATTCCTCTGTGGTTCTTTAGCTGATTATTACTTATCGAAGTTTAAAGGTAATACTTCACCTGCAAATTCTCGAAAAACTTTAACAACACCAACGAAAGAAGAAATCCCCGATCTTCCTACTTCTGAGAAAAGTTTAGTAGCCCCTTATTCTACTTCTGAAAGTGATAATCTAGCAGCAAAATCTCCCCTAGACCCAGTATCTGACTCTTTATTTAATAACTATCAAAAGTTAATTGAGGAAATTGTTACTACCGCGCTGAAAGGTCAAATTAATTCTAAAGAGTATATATATTGTCAGTTAGTAGAAAATGTTAGTAGCGGTAATGGTGAAATCTTTGAACGCTGTTTGAGCGACAGCTTAAATTCTACCAAATCGGAACTAAATAAGGTGATAAATTCTCCGAGTTTGTTCCAAAGAGAGACTCCGGAGTTAAAGAAGGCTCGTTTAAATCGTACCCTGAAAGCATTACAAAGTATTCAAGGAGAATGGGAACGAGTCCAAACACAAAAACGAAATCAAGCTGTAATTACCGCAGTTGTACAACAAATTATCACAGCCTCAGAAGCTTCCCGCTTATCAATTTTATTACAATTTATAGATCCCAACCAAAACCAAGGTTTCAGCCAAAATCAATTACAAAAACTGGCGCAAGAGTTAAAAGAAGCCGTATCTGATGATGAAGATTTGCAATTGCAAGAAGAAATACAACAACTAGCGATCGGCATTACTTGCGGCGTAGAATCCTATCAGCAATTAGAAGCTTCTCTTGTTAGTTGGATTTATGAGTCAACAACAACTCCATTAGGATTGAGAGAGTCCCAATCAAAGCAAGATCCTTGGGCTACATGGGCTATAAAAGTCAGTAGTCCCTTACCAAAACTTTTGTTTTCTGTATTGGCTGATGGCATATCTGCAACAGAAATCCTTGTCTGCCAGTCTGATATCAATATGAAAGACTGGGTAGAGTTGACAGTAATTGTCCAAAGAATGCAGCAAGGTTTAGTAACTTGGTTTGAAAGACAACCCTATGATTCCAAGTGGGGTATATCTGCGTCCATTGCCACTTTTCTCAGTTTTGCTGTAGTTTGGTGTGAGTTGTCCAATGGTTTTCGTGTGGCTACTAATATCGATCGCACCAAAAGCGAAGAACTAGCAAAAGCCTGTTTTCAAATCGTTTTACAAATTCTCAGAACTTTTGCCCATCGTGAATACTTTCCCCTTTACGGCGGAGTATTTGCGTTGTTTGGTAGAGATGCACTCCGAGATGCGATGGATTATTTGGATACACCCCTAAAAGAAGTGGAAGGTACCCAAGAAAAAGCGAGAATATTGACGCTGTTGGGCTATTCTCAGTTCATCTTAGGTAAATATCCAGAGGCTACGTCATTCCACGAACAAGCTTTAGAAATTGCTCGCCAAGCAGGCGATCGACCCTGTGAAATTGCCAATCTCAACCACAATAGCCGTGTTTGCGTTGCTCAAAAAGATTATTCTCAGGCGATTAACTACAGCCAAAGGGCGTTAATTTTGGCACGTCAAGCAGGGGAACGCTTGGGAGAAGCCCACGCCTTGGCAACTTTAGGCTATAGCGAAGTGTTGGCGGCGCAGCAAATGGAACGTATAGAACCAGATGTCTATGAACAAGCAATAGAATACTTGCGTCGAGGTTTGGAATTGTCAGAAAAATTACGTGATTCACCATTTGGTATTAGCTTGGCTGCACGCCAAACTCAAGCCCTTTGTTACATCAGTCTTGGTATTGCTCACGTCGCCTTAGAAAAACCCCAAGCTGCTGTAGAATATCTAGAAAAAGGTACTGAGGCGGTACAGTTTTCTGGTGATAAATATCTGCAAGGGCTGAACTTTTTGTATTTGGCAGAAAGTCACTACAACTTAAATAATTTAGAAACAACTGTATATAATAGCTGTCTGGGAATGTATTTATTAGAACAAATTAATGCAGTGGAATGGCGGCAAGCGGCTGGCTTACTCACAATTTTACAGAATAAATTAGGCGATGAAGTTGCACAGCAATTGATAGTAAATTACCGAACTAATATCATTAAATTTATTGGTGTAGACGGCTATGATTACTTGCTGCAATTGTTGGAAGAATATAAGCGATCGCATTAATACCATTTGGTATTCCTTTTCAAGGCATATTGTGCTGAAATGATAGACCACGATCGTCTGTTTAAAGAACTCCTATCTAACTTTTTTCCGGAATTTATTGAGCTATTTTTTCCGGATATTAGCGCCGAGTGGGAACGTGACTCGGTACAGTTTTTACCGTTGGAAGTGATTACCGATGTCACTGAAGGAGAAAAGAAAATCCTCGATATTGTTGTGCAAGCGTCATTGAAAGGCCAAGATACTTTATTTATCATTCATACCGAACACCAATCCTATTCTCAACCTGGCTTTAATCGACGAATGTTTACCTATTTTGCTCGGTTACATGAAAAATATGCACTTCCCATTTATCCGATTGTTATTTATTCCCACGATAGCCCCAAAATAGCTGAACCAAATTCTTATCGACTGGAGTTAGCAAATAAAATCATATTAGAATTTAATTATGATGTTATCCAGTTAAATCAATTACACTGGCAAGATTTTGTAAATCAGCGAAATCCTGTTGCTAGTGCTTTGATGGCAAAAATGCGGATGAGTGGAAATGAACGTCCCCAAGTCAAACTGACATCATTACAATTGTTAACAAGTCTTGGACTTAACGCGGCACAAGTGCAGTTAATTTCTGGCTTTATTGATACATATTTGGAATTGAATTCCCAAGAAGAAGTCGTGTTTCAAGAGCAACTTGTTACCATTGAACCAAAACAACAGGAAGAAGTTATGCAGATAGTTACCAGTTGGATGCGACAAGGACTTGAACAAGGGGAAAAGCAAGGAGAATTAAAATTGCTGATGCGCTTACTTAACCGTCGCTTGGGAGAAATTAGTCCACAGATAAAGGGCAGAATTGAAAATTTATCAACCCCTGAGCTAGAAAATCTCGGTGAAGCACTGCTGGATTTTTCTTCTGTTGCAGATTTAGAAGCTTGGTTTGAGAATATTAGCTAGTTCCTATAAGTAGGAAGAGAGGAGCAAGAAAAAGTTATGCAGATAGTTCCCAATGCTCCATACCCATCTATTGCAGTAATTCTTGAAACTGTTTTTGATTACGTACTTTACTAAAATCTGGGTCAGTTTTGGCTAAATTCTTGTACTTTGTAGGAACAAGCTCGATCGCTCTGTCTAGGTTTTCAATTGCTAATTCGACATTGCCCTCTAAAGCATAAGAACAAGCTTTATTGTAATATGCTTGGTGCAAATCTTGTTTGATGGCGATCGCTTTATTATAAGATGCGATCGCTTCTGGATAGCGTTGCAATTTTGTCAAAGCTATGCCTCGGTTAATTAAGGCCTCATATTTGTTCGGCTTAATGGCGATCGCTCTATCATACGATGCAAGCGCGTCTTTGTAGCGTTGCAGAGATGTTAAAGCTATACCACGGTTATACCAGGCTTCATCTTTGTTAGGGTTGATGGCGATCGCTTTATCATAGGATGACACAGCGTCTTTGTAGCGTTGCAGCGATGTTAAGGCTATGCCACGGTTAATCCAAGCTTCAGGCATATCAGCTTTAATGGCGATCGCTTTATCGTATGCTTTTATTGCATCTTCATAACTGTGTCTATCTAATAAATTATTACCTTGATGAAATAAATTTTCTGCTGTTTGGGTAGCCTTTGCTTCTATAAAAAACTGGGTTACATTACTTTCTTGTACAACTTGTGTGGTATTTTCTGTTGATGAGTTTGCCCCATTACTACAACCAAATGTCAAAAAAACTATCAAGCTAGATGCAACTAATCCACGCATAAAGACCATGCTTTACCCACAGAATCTATAATTCTGTTATTACAATTTGTTATTTTTTGAATATTATCAAAGTACACTATTTTTTAAGCATTCATTTCCTTATTTTTTGAGATAATAGCTTACAGAAAACTGAATAATTGTTTTTTAACGTCAAGCGTTAATCATCATAACATATAAAATATACCTAAAGCAATTCCTTTGTTTATAGCCTCTTTGAGTTCAAAAAACAGTAATAGATATTGCTATGTAGCTAGCGATCGCACTGATTTGCGTTTTAATTAATCAAAGTGCGATCGTATTAGTTTTCCATGCCATCTTAATTTTAAGAGGCTGTGGTCAAAAGTTTAACCCTGTCTAAGTTTCGTGTCAGTTAGGCATAGAGAGCGAACTAGGCAGAATGCCAAATATATAGCGAGTACGTCGCAATTTAAATAATCCCAAATACTGACCCGACAGTAGACTTAATCGAATCCCGTGCATCCTTCAAAGTTTGGGCAATGGGATGCTTTGCTTGCAAAAATACACGGGCACAATTGCGTCCCGGCATTCCGGAAATGGAACCACCTGGGTGAGTTCCTGCACCAGTTAGAAATAAGTTCTCAATAGGGGTTTTATAGTTTGCTATTTCTGGCAATGGACGGAAAAATACCATTTGATCTAGGGTCATATCGACATGGTAATAATTCCCTTTATATGCCCCTAATCTTTCTCCCAATTCTGCGGGACTTTCTACACGACGGGCAATAGTTGCATTTTTGACATTCGGTGCATAGTTCGCCAACTTATCAATCACCCTGTCTGCAACTTTGTTTTTTAATTCATCTGTCCAACCAGTGCCTTTCAAACCAGTGCCTTCTGCACCAGCAATTTGATAGGGTGCGAAAAACTCAATCCAGAGGGTATGTTTGCCTGGTGGTGCTAATGTGGGGTCTAAATAGCTAGGCATGACCACATACATTGATGGGTCAGCATCGGGAATCTCTCCCAAGGTACATTTACTATGAGCTTGTTCTACATGAGCGACGGAATCTGCAATTAAGATAGACCCAACAAGATATTCGTCTTTGTGTTCGTGGTTGGGAAAACGCAAGGGTTCATCTAAAGCCAAATCTATCTTCAGGATAGTTTCGTTGTTGTTAACGATGCGGCGTTCTAATCTTTCGTATAAGTCAGGATCGGCTCCATCAACTTCACTTTTATCAGTCATCTGTAAGAACAACCGCTTGGCATCAATATTAGAAATAACCCCGTGTTTAGCACGATATTCTTTACCACCAGCTACCCGCACACCTACAGCTTTTCCATCATCAATTAAAACTTTTTCAACATGCTGATCTGTGAGAATAACGCCGCCTTTACTTGTGACTAAATTCACCAAAGCTTGCACAAGTGCGCCAGTCCCACCGCGAGGTCTTGCCATGCCTGGATTATGACGCATTGCCATCATAATTGCACCAATAGCCAGAGTTTTTTGTGATGGTGGCGCGCCAAGTTCTGATGATAGCCTGGCTAGTGGCGCTTTGAGAAATTCTGAATCAAACCACTCGTTGAGTAAATCTTCAGCGCTGGTTAACATGTTGCGAATAAAATCCAGCGTTTTGTTTGGCGAACCAATGACAGAAAATAAATCTTTCATTTTTGTGATGTCATAGTTACCAACGATGTCTATAATTGACTTTGGCGGTGCATTAAACATGGGAATCATTGCACCTAGTGCGCGTTGCCAATAGTCGGTAAATTCTGCATATTTTTTCGCATCGCGATCGCTATAACGAGCAATTTCTGCACAAGTCTTTTCTACAGACTTATGTCCTAAGAAATATTTACCATCAGGATGGGGACAGAAAACAACTGGATCGCATTCTAGATAATGCAAGCCATATTTTTCTAGTTCTAATTCTTCAACAACTGGCCCCAAGTGAATAAATTCATGGTCGATCGCACATAAATTAAATTTAAATCCAGGAGCTTCTTCTGGTAAACATTCTTCAGTTGTTGCTGCACCACCTGGAACAGAACGTTTTTCTAGCAACAATACACTATAACCAGCTTTCAATAAATAAGCCGCACAAACTAGCCCATTATGTCCAGCACCAATCAGGACAATATCATACTCTTGCATAGTTGTTATTTTGAAATTAAGTAGCTTTATAAATCTTAAAAAAAATTTACTAAATTAAAATCAGCCGGCAGTAACAAAAAATTATATTTAACTAGGGCTAATCCTACTAAGGAGATACAGCATTTGCTGATGAAGGTATTTGTTTTACCTCAGCCTCTACCATAAGTATTAAATTCCCAGTTTTGACTTCGAGATTTTTGATACTAAATATCACTTCTTCCCATGTAAAAAAGGGTATATTCATCAATTCTTTGGCTTTCTGCATTAATGCTGTAATTAGTTCTATTGAAATTCCCTCTCCCTCAGTACAGTTAAAGCTCTCCAGCATCGCGGGTTGTGTATGAGTACGTGGATGAGCGATCGCAGTGTAAGCTAAAGGGCGAGTATTTTCCATTTCTTTTAACAGCAACTTTCCCCTAAATTCCATTTTACCAGCCTCAGGTAAAAATACCTGAATTTGTTCCGGCTCAAAACTCACAATTTCGCCATCTACATTCAGATCCAAGTTTTGCATCAGGCTGCGAATAAACTCTGAAGACAAAGCGCGGTTAATATCTGCTTCTGTGAGTATAATTTGAGCAATAGCATTTACTGCGCGATCGAGTTTTATTTGGCCAAAAAGAGCGCTTAAAGGATTAATAGCAATAGCATCTGTTTGCAGTTTTATTTCTTGTATCCGGATATCTTCTTGAATAACTAATCCTTGACCTGCAACCGAAACCCCATCCGCTTGTCCCTGAGCTATTTTAAGAAAATCAGTGTCTACATCTATTTCAATTTGTTCTACTTCATCTAACTTTTGAGAGATCCTTTTTTCCGCTTCGTGGGATAATAAATTTTCCTCAAATTTATGCTCGTTAGGCATGAATTACTAATCTCCAAAATATCCTCTTATTCATTACTCTAAAGGTTGGATACTAAGGAGCGAATCTACATTGCGATATATGCAAGTCGGAAGACTGAAAGCCTGTTAACTTTGGGAGCATCCTGTTTGAGAATATGTAGTGTTTTCTCGCACCCTTGTAAATTGAACTTTGTAAATCACACTACGTTCTTTTTTCATGTCATTCCATACGATAGCACTATTATTTTCTACACCACTTTTAGCAGCATGATAGGCTTTTAAATCGTCCTGGTTTTCTTGCGTTTGTATCTGCTTCAATAATGTGTGAATTTCGTCTAAGGTATGTCGTAAGCTTGATGTAACAATAAGTTGATTGCGTTGATTAACTGTTTTCTGTCCTGTTCTGATTTCATGTTTCTACCTCTTCTAAAGTTTCCAACAGGTTACTTATTTTCATCTGTAGGAATCCATTGTTTGATGGTACTTTCTAACGTTTCACTCAACCTCGTAGAACACATTCGGGACTCAATACTTTTCGGTTAAACCCAATAATCTCTCTTTTGGTCTGGGGAAAGGGAAATTCAAACCCTTTCCCTTTCCCCTTTCCCCCAAAACCCGAAAAGTATTGATTCGGGACTGACAAGAAATAAATTATCTAATCTTGTGGCGTGGGCGTCTCGCGCGCCCATAGCCAAGGGCAGACAAGATGTCCACCCCACAATAAGTAGTTGAGTATTTTTTTATTTGGAGTTCCCTTAGCCTTTCGCATCAACTTACCGACTGCTAATTTTTCCCATTCGGACGCTGAATAATCGTCTCCAAAACCCGCCGTTTAGCCTTTGGATCGATACCTACCAAGCGCACGTATTCACCGCTATATTCTGCGAGAGTTGCTTCCAAATTTGATATTGCATCAGACTCTGCATCGATGTGGCTATGAACACAACTTTGCCAAGAACCTGTGCGGAAACGGCGCTCATCTACGTGTTCAATACTAATTTTGTAGCCTTGAGATAATAATTGCCTAATTTGTGCTTGTGTATCCAAGCTCAAATGTGTATTCGATACTTCCTGTTTCTGGAATCCATTAGTTTTTGCTTCTTGAGTCGCATTATTGCTCGATGGCTGACTAATTGGTGTGACAACAGCAGCTGGTGCAGATTGAGAATTTCTACCTCGATTCAGTCGGTTATATTCATCTACCAAATGGGAACTTTCCACTCGTTTTTGTTCGCCTACCATCAAATTACCAGACTCGATTAAGTGAGACAGGTTGAAATTGGGCTTTTTGAATTCTGGTGGTCCTTCAAGGCTGTTAACCACACGCAACGAAACACCCTCAAAACCTATCTGATGAATGAAGTTGCGGATTTGTTCGTCATAAATGCGCGATCGCAATGCACTGAAAAAGTCAATGGATTGATGAACAAAAGTATCAACTAGCTGCTCAATATCCCTTTGTGGTAGTCCATCCGGTTCAAAAATCCCCTTGACAATTCCTACTTTATCGTTTCGGTCTGGTTCCCAATAAAATTTATCCATCCGTCCATCCCGAATTAACGGTGCATAGAGAGTGGAAAAATCATTGCCGGTAACAATAATCGGTACACGATGTAAAGGCGTAGAATCATAGCTTCCAGGTAACTGTACATCTGTAGGATTATCGGCAATATTCATCAGTGTGGCATTCACCAACTGCGTATTTACAGTATATTGAGTGCCTTCATCAAAGCGTCCTGCACCCGCATCTAAATCGTTAATCATCAGCACACACATTTTACCGCGTACTTTGATCAGTTCTGCTGTTTCGCGGTAGCGTAGGCGAATCAAGCGTGCTGGATCTCCTGCATCTGGGCTTTCTAATTCGCCGCCAGAGATGTGAGTTACCTCAATACCCATTTTCTCGAAGACTAACTCGCATTGAAAAGACTTACCTTCACCTTTGCGTCCATGAACACCCAAAATTATGGGTACTCGCACGCCAGGAAGCTTCAAGAAGTTTTTGGTGATATGGACAGCAAGTTTGTCCAGAAAGCGGGGAGCGATGTAGTAACCCATGAATCTGTTTTATTAAATAGTTAGTACTTCTAAAGTTAATGTTAGGTTTTTTTGGGGATAGCGATCGCTTTTCGCTTTATTCTTGATGGCGATCGCTTTCTGTATCCTTAATATAATTTGAAACCCAGACCTGTAGGTTTTGTTCTCTAAGTAGCGAATTCCATTGACCAAGACTATTCGTATTCTGTTCAACTCCAGACAGTCCTACGTATCAGTCTAAAATATTACTTTAAATTTCTACGTGTTTTAGTCCCTGGTGGGCGAAACTAAGCTGACTGATGACCGATAACTGTCAACGATTATCAAGAGTATTTATCTAATTTAGACACATATCAGCTTAAAACTCTATCCCTTTATGGGTAGAGTATTCACCAATTCTGAATTATGACTCCTGTTTTATTAGTTCATTTTTAATAGTTCAGGAACTGTGACAAATCGGTAGCCTTGCTGTTTAAGTCCACTGATAATTTGTGGCAAAGCTTCTACAGTTCTTTGATGATTTCCACCACCATCATGCATCAAAACAATAGCACCAGGTTTTGCACCTTTCAACACATTATTGACAAATGCTTGTGGTTTGGCGTGAGGATCGGTATCAGCCGAAGTCAAAGACCACATCACTACAGCGTTTTTCTGACTTTTAGCATAAGCAGCTAGTCCATTATTTAAAAATCCTCCTGGAGGACGAAATAAATAAGTTTTTACTCCCGTAGTTTTATAGATCAAGTTAGCCGTGCGTTCAATTTCATTTCTGGCTGTGGCTTCATCCATTTGTCGATACCAATGATGCCAAGTATGATTACCAACGGCATGTCCCTCAGCGACTTCTCGCTTAGCAAGGTCAGGGTATTGTTGTAATTCTTGTCCTACCCAAAAGAATGTTACCTTAATCTGATTTTCCTTGAGGATATCCAAT
Organism: Nostoc sp. C117; assembly: GCF_043099735.1. Classification (NCBI taxonomy): domain Bacteria; kingdom Bacillati; phylum Cyanobacteriota; class Cyanophyceae; order Nostocales; family Nostocaceae; genus Nostoc; species Nostoc sp. C117. The sequence goes on along the minus strand of NZ_CP170991.1, from coordinate 4,834,469 downwards.
ACTTGTGAGGTTGTATTTTTCCAGGGACCATCATCGATAGTTAGAGCAATAACTTTCTCACTATTATTAGGTTGCACATGATAAACTGTTTTTCCCTGATATTTAATTGGTACACTAAAAGTCAGGTTTTCTACTTGATTTAATTGCTTGGAATTTGGATTAATTGGGTTTGTAGTCTGATTTATAGGAACTGGTAGAACTTGGGGTATATTAGCGGGCTTATCCGTCTTTGAGAAGAGGAAACCGCTGGGAAGGTTATCACAAGCTGTAATAAAATTAGCAATCAAACTACTAATAGCAACACAAACTATCTTTTGATATTTGGGATCTTTATTTTTCACGTTAGGTATCCAGACAGTTGCCCAATTATCAACTGTAATTTCATTTTTGTCCAGAAAAAATACTTTATATATACAGCAATTTTCAAATAAATGACGTACACAATGTTGGACTTGAAATCAGATATAAACAGTTTCTACATTTACCTTCTGTCTTAAAAACCTTAGCTTTGTATTTGATCCAAAAGAAAACTGCTGTAAGTACAAAGCAAATGATTTACAATTAGATAACGAAATTAATCAATTTTAAATCTCGCATAGCATTTTGTCGAAATTATTACAAATATATGACAAAAGTATGTCTATATTTATCGTGAACCTGAATTTCTATATTTGTGGCTTTTTAATGAAATATTGACATTGCAAACAAATCTAAACTATTATTTTTTTGGTAAGGTTAGAGGTATTTTTACATAAAATATTCCCCAAAGCTATCTAACGAAGTAAATTTATAGTGGAAATAAATCAATGAGATTGCCCTGGTTTTTACTAACTATTATTAGTCCTTTTCTACTAACATCGACTAGCTTTGCATCAACATTAAAATCTGAAAAATTTGATTCTACTAAGATTCCTAGAGAGTCCACAAGAGATTGGAAGGATTTATTAGCTAACTTTCAGAGTGAAGGAACTATACAAAAATATTCGATTCCTAAACTCAATCAACCGGAAATTTTCCATAATACCAACGATACTTCTTTATTTGGGGGAATTATTCCATTAGGGAAAGAGATATCAGAGTTAAAGTCTCAAGTTAGAGCATTAATGGCTCATTACAGTTTTCTTAAACCTGGGATGTTTTTCTTAGATATAGAAACAGGTAACTATTTGAATATTGATGGTGAAAAGGTATTTCCCGCAGCTAGTACCATTAAATATCCGATTTTAATTGCTTTATACGAACAAATAGATGCGGGGAAAGTCAAACTTGATGAAAAGCTAGTGATGCGGCGTGACTTAGTAGCAAGTGGTTCGGGTGACTTGCAGTATAAACCATCAGGAATCAAGCTGAGCGTCATAGAAACTGTTCACAAAATGATTACGATCAGTGATAATACTGCAACTAACATGATTATCGACCGTTTAGGCGGGAAAGCAAAACTCAATCAGCGTTTCCGCGTTTGGGGACTAAAAAACACAGTAATTCGTAATATGTTAGGAGACTTTAAAGGCACTAATACTACAAGTCCAGCAGATTTAGTACGGTTATCAGCCTTAGTTGACCAACATAAGTTGATTTCAGAGGGGAGCCATGTTCAAGTTTTAGATATCTTGCGTCATTGTCATAATAATAAGTTGCTAGCCGCTGGTGTGGGTAAAGGTGGAACTATTGCTCATAAAACTGGAGATATTGGATTTTTGGTTGGGGATGCAGGGATTATTGAAATGCCTAATGGTAAGCATTACTTAGCAGGTATTTTTGTCATCAGACCCCATGACGATGAGCGAGGAAGGGAATTTGTACGTCAAGTTTCTCGCCTAGTCTATCAATATCTAGATCAACCAAAAGTATCCCAGCTATAGGCAAAGCTAAATTCATATTCTCAATCAGCAACGCCTTCTAATTGCCTGGTATATTTCCAAAGGTAAGATGCTCCCTCAATCAACTGCCTATAATCAAACCAATTCAATCTTTAAATTGTTCCAAATTAAATGTTTACAAGGGTTTGGAATTCCAAATCTGGCGATCGATTTTCCAGATTCCTTGGTCTTTTTTCATTAACCATAAAGCCCGAAACTTAGCTGTCTTGGTCGGGGAGCCATCTTTCGGGCGAATAGTGGCCAGAGAAATTCCGATTACATAACCAAAATCGCCTATGACTTCGATTTCTTCAGCATTAAAGATTGGATCGATATCTTGTTCAGCAATCTGATCTGCAAAACCTGCAACGATGTCAGCTATCCCACACCGATCGCCAGCATTCGGTGGCATCCACAGCGCCTCTTCTGTATACATCTCTGCATAACCCTGTAGATCGGCTGACTTAACATTGCGTGCATAGACTTCTTCAAAGACTTCTCTGATCTTTTGTTTATCGGAAGATTCCATAGCTAAACTCCGGTTAATGAAGTGTATATTTTTATGACAGGAACTACCGCAATACTGCTCGGGTAAAGCATTTTTAACTCGGCATTAGGTTTGGGGAAAAGGTTAAAGGTTGTTTCTTTCCCCTTTCCCCCGCCCCTTATCCCCTTCTTGGGACCCCACCTTCCCCTTTTCCCCAAAACCCGACAAGTATTGGGAAATACCCAGGTTTATTGAGACCTGGGTTTGTGTATTTCTTATAAACCAGTCACTTCACGTAGATAACTACGAGCAATTAACGCGTTATTCAAAGGATTAGTTTTGTTAGGGTCTTGCTCTGCTTCCACTACGAGCCATCCTTGATACTTGGCATTGGCAAGCTCCTTTAAAATCGGTTTAAAATTGATTGCGCCATTGGTGTCTCCTGGAACAGTAAACACACCTGCTCGGATGGAATCTAAAAAGCTTAGACCTTTTTCGATAGAGTCATCTAAGACAGACTGGCGAATGTTTTTTAGGTGAACGTGCTTGATGCGATCGCTATATTTCTTTGTCACTTCCAGAGGATCGACTCCTGCATAGTACAAATGTCCAGTATCAAGCAGTAATTTGACATTTTCTGGATCTGTATTTGCCATCAAGCGATCGATATCAGCAAAGTTTTCAACTCCTGTACCTATATGGGGATGGTAGCACAACTGCATACCTTCCTTCTTGGCTATTGAACCGAGTTCGTTCAATCCCTCAGTCATATCCTGCCATTGCTTGTCAGTAAACTTTGGTCTGTTAGGCAAAGGGGCAACTGGCTTTTGATGAACGGCGTTACCCAATTCAGCCACCACAATACTTGTGCTGCCACCAATTTGTTTCATAAATTGCAACTGTTTGTCGAATTCTTTGAAGGTTTCATCCTTCTTTCCCACAGTGAATTCAGTCCCTACCCAAGGTTCAGAAATAGTCAAGTTACGAAGTTTTAACTCTTTTTTCAAAACTTTGATATCTTCTGGATACTTACCTGAGGTTTGCGAGCCTTGGAAGCCAGATAGTGCCATTTCACTGAGAATTTGCTCAAAACGGATAGGAGGATCGAGATCGATAGTAGGATCGTCCCCGTTGCTCCAACCTGTGGGCGTAATGCCCAAATGAACTTTTTCTGGGTTGAATATAGGTGTTTTATTGGAGACAGGAACCAAGGATACTAAATATGATGTTCTATCCTTATTTGTAGCGGCAGTGCTGGGAGAAGCCAAGTAACCCATTCCCAAAAATACTAATGCTACTAACAGAACTAATAAGCGACCAATAGATTTTAATTGATGGAAGCCTCTAGGGTTATTCATTTGACGTTTACCTTGTTGTTTCAACATAGTTTGGTTATCTGAATCTATCTGACTTTGTTCGAGTTTGTTCCGGTCAATATGATGAACATTAAATTTACCAAAAGTCATACCTGATTGAGGTCTTGGCCTATTCCAATCTTATTCAGGCTCGTCAATAATTTAGATGTGTTTGCCCTAATGCAACAACAGCTTCTTGTGGGAAAAATTGCGGGAGAATTTTTGCGATCGCCCCGCCATTTTCTTTTATATTGTCTTCCCTATTTTGAATCCCTTTGTCAAGATTCTTTCTCGGATGAGAATTCATTTTTTTGAGTCAAACTTCCTCAAATCAGCTTTATCCTCATACCAATTCTGGATGAAGTTGCATATCATTCGATCCCCCTACCCCACGCCAGTCGCTCCACTTGGGGAGACCCCAGACGCTCGCGGACTCGCTAACGCTGCGCTATCGCTTTTAGCGTCTCCCTTTGGAAGAAGACCGCGCTGGCTCCCCTGATTAAGGAAGCGGAAAAACATTTATGAGATTCCCCCAATTTATCGGGGGATTTAGGGGTATCGAGATATCTGCAACTTTACATTAAATTGGTCTCAGAGGAAGTTTTGGCTATACATTACACCAAGGTTGACACATGGAAGGTTATGAATTTTCCTAACCCACCCTACATTTTATTGTGAATTTTCAGAGATCAAGATTTAGGTGCTACTTCAATGGCACCAAACTTAGTAACATCTCCGTTATAGATAGTGCCGTCAGGCATGACAGCGTTAGACAGATCTGCTCCAACTAAGATGGTTCCTTTAAGCTTGGCATCTGATAACCTTGTATTTCTCATCGGGGCATTGGACAAATCTGCTCCCGATAGATTAGATCGAGAGAGAATTACTCCCTTTAGCTTGGCATTTTTCCCCAGAGCCTCTGTTAAATTGGCCTCTGTTAAATTGGCCTCTGTTAAATCAGCTGACGTTAGATCGGCTTTTGACAAGATTGTACGACTCATGAGAGCGTTATATAAATCTGCCCCAGATAGATTAGCCCCTGTTAAATCAGCATCTGATAAGGTTATCCCCATGAGGATAGCTCCCGATAAATTGGCTTTTGTGAGATTAGCTCCTTTGAGTCTTGCGTCATTGAGTAGGGCACCAGAGAGATTGGAGTTCGATAGATTTGCTCCATCTAGTACCTTGCCATATAAATCGGCTCCCGATAGATCGCAACCAACACATTCCTTTGTTAAAAGCAACTTCTGGTAATCCGTCGCCACAAAAGCGTTAGCGGGCAAAACAAAAATTGTTAAGCTAACGATTATCGTCAGAGCAATAGCAGAAAGTCTACGAAACCAAGATGTAATGCTCATGTTTTATGTTAGAAATCAGAGTCTTTGTGAAATTGTGTCAGTACAAAAACTAGTCTTTTGCCAGAGGTTGAACAGCTAAGAACAAACCTCTGTTTTCCCCTAACAACAATGGATTTCAGTCTTTACTAAGACTGACTGAAGGGGGTTCACTCCAAGTACCGTATCCTGGAGCCTTTGCGGCAGGTGGGTTAACGCCAATCGTCGGCCACAAAAGTCCTTCGGGATAGGCTTGGGGACTGACAACAAAAGTTTTATCATTCTCCTTAGTACCAAAGACCTCCCGCCAATCTTGAGGCAGTTGATACCAGGTAGCCACATACCAAAGCTTGATGATATTACGAGCGATCGCCCCTAATTTTTCAGACGCCATAATGTCAGAACGAAGCTTTGTAGCCAAAAATGACTTATCATCGCTGAACTCTGCTTTCTCCTCAAGGTCATGAAAGGTTTGTAGCAACTCCCCAAAGATTTCTGCACCAATAATGTTGCGAATGGTGTCAAAGTAAAGAGAAACTTGGCCGGTTCCGTGCAGATGAAACCGAGAAAAACCCGTTACAGCTACTGAGAAATCGAGGAAATACTCCCTAAACTCAGGTGTATTAATATCCATCGGTTTGTTTACCTCCACAAAAATGTCAGATTCACTATAGTTATAAATGCGTTGTGAACCCACATTTTGTAAATCAAGAAGGGTTCTGAAAAATGCGGGTCAATACTCATTAGTTAGTCCAAGCGATAGATTGGTGCAGCATTAAAATTCGTCCCTGGAATTGGGTTGCGAATCAGAAGATTAGCTTGCTCCCTGAGTCGGAACATTTCCCCAACGGCGGGAATCAAAGTTGCAGGATGACCATCAAAAGCGTACTCAATCTTACTCAAGAAATCACTATAGGTTTTCTGGAATTGCTGGCCTGCCTCATGCAATTCCGATCCTTGAGGATAATCGCTCAGTTTCGCGTTGGGCTTAATGGGATAAACAGCGTTCCAATCTACCTTAAACTTTTCACCTGTGGGATGATTAGGTTTATCAGAATTTTCCGGATTATTCTTGTCTACTTTATAGTGCTGACCTAACTTAAGTTGTTGAAAACGGTAGTAATGGGAAATTTCCCTTTCTGCATCATAGACAGCCTCGACTCTTGACCCCTCACCCTGCTCTTGAATCACTTTTAAAGCCCGTATTGCTGAACGCAGATCTGTTACTGGGATAATCTCTCCGCCACCGTTATAGTAATATTCGGGAGTAATTTGTCGCTCATGATGGCCAGAGAACAGATCGTCACCCATCTTTTTATGCAGAGCATACAAGGCGCGAATGATCTCTGCATAAAATAAGCCAATGCTGTAAAAACTATAATCCGGCTGGTTGGGAACAGACAGCAAAGATTGCTGTAGGTTTCGAGACACGACTAATGGCGCGTCTTCAGGGATTTCTTCGGCCCGTTCAATCTTCAAAAAGATATCTACACTGTCGTGGGAAAACTTCTCTAAACCAACTTTAAAGTCTGTCTCTCCCGTTGGTATAGGGGTAGGATATTGGGGAACAAAATTCTTGTCAGTCAGAGTTCCTTTAATGGTTCCTCCCACCGCGTTTAACACATTAGCTACGAGGGTTAGGTGTAGCATCTCTTCCACAGCCGCAGACCGAAGAATGTGGAAAGCCTCTAAATTAGTTCCTGGTTTGAGGGAGTAGAGTGCAGTCAGGTAAGGGGGAAGAGTAGAGTGTTCTATCATCATTCCCCTGACGAGAAACTGATGCAAATCATCAACCGTATTAATCAACAAACTATTATTCACTGTGGTCATAATACCTCTGCTGGCAATGTTTCGTCGATTGTGTAAGGGGTACTAGCAGTCTGCCAACCCAAAAATGCTACGTGATGGCTGGGGAAAGGGGAAGGGCTAAGGGGTAAGGGATTTGAAACCTTTCCCCCTGCCCCTTATCCCCACTTCGTGGGGGTCCCACCTTCCCCTTTACCCTTTACCCCGCCAAGTTCACTTGGCGAACTACTAGTAGTCTGCCAACCCAAAATTGCTAGGTTTGGACTGGGAAAAGGGGACTGGGGTTGGGGGAAGGAATTAAAACCTTTTCCCTTTTCCCCTTACCCTTTACCCCGCCAACTTTCCTTGGCGAACTACTAGCCTGGTTGCTAACCCATAATTGCTAGGTTTGGATTGGGAAAAGGAGACTGGGGTTGGGGGAAGGAATTAAAACCTTTCCCCTTACCCTTTACCCCGCCAAGTTTCCTTGGCGAACTACTAGCCTGGTTGCTAACCCTAAGATGCTAAGTCTTTGAGCATCTGCTCAGAAGCCAAAAAACTCAGCGCGGCAATGTTCAATGTTGTATTAGAACTGCCAATAGAGGGCATACTTCCTGCACCCACTAGGTAGAGATTCTCATGATCCCAAGAACGCAACTTAGCATCCACAACTGAGTTGTTTTTAGTCGTTCCCATTACGTGAGTTCCGGAAAAGTGGTTTCCTCCTCGGTAGAAGTAGCCTTGACCTTCATAGGTAAAATAGGCGTCATCTGACTTATCGTACTGGGTATAATCTTCTGCTCCCAAACGCTGGAAGATTACACGAGAGAGAGATCTTGCATAGGCAAGTGTTCTGAGACAGTAATCGGATATGTTAAACGAAATGACCGGACGATAATTATCCAGTTGATCCTTATACTGCGGATCTATGGTGACTCGGTTACTGGGATCGGCAGGTAATTCGCACATGAAGGCCAGCAATAGTTGTCGTGATATCCGACTAATCAATGTCTGGCGTAGTTCTTGACCATATTTGTTTTTGTTGTCGATCGCATCCAACACTTCGCTGTAAGGCGATCCGGTAGCCCATCCCCAACCATCGTTGTGGATATCCATAGCGAAGGCTGATTGTTTGTGACGAAAAGTACCGTTACGAAATGTTCCAATTCCTGAGGTACAAAGAGGCCCTCGCATCGTGCCAGTCACTTCAGGCATCAAGCCCCAGGCTAAGATGAAGGGGTGATCCATGAGATGGCAGCCCATCAGTCCACTAGTGCTAGGTAGTTCAGAAGCGAGCATCAACCGAGCGTTTTCCACCGCATTAGTCGCTAAGACAAATAAACGACCCTTGGCAATTCCTGTAGTGTGTTCGGGAGACTTGGGGTCATTGTAATGCTTAAAGTGGATGCTGGTGACACGACCATTTTGGCGATCGATTTCGACCCGATAAGCGACCGCTTGGGAGAGTAGCTCAACCCTACCAGTTCGGAAGGCTTTACCTAAGGTTCTGCGGGCATCATACTTCGCTTGAACCGGACAGATAGGGACACAGTTGGCGTTACCTTGGCAACGTTCCCCATATTCAATAGAATTTTCACTGGTAATGCCATCGGGAACAAAGACTTCACCATTGTCATACTTAGGGTTAGGTACACCGTTGCGACCTTGGGGAAAAGTAGACAGTTTTAACTCAAGGGTTTCGCCATAGAGTTTAACTTTAGTACCATCAACTTTCTCACGAACTTTCTCATCCAAATAAGAAGGGGGAAGCTTTTCCATCGGAAAGACATAACCCTCTTTAAAGGGGATGCCTAGCTCTTTTTGTTCTTCTGTGTCCCCGCAAACCCCAATTTCATACTCTGCTTTACGGTAGTAGGGCATAATATCTTGATAGCTAATCGGCCAGTCAAGACCATGATTGTACTTAGTGCGTAACTGGAAATCGTCCGGTAACATCCGTGGGGTTTTCGCTTCCCAGTGCATGGTTGTACCGCCCGTGACCCGTGTATAGGAACCCCCAAGCTTCATCGGGCCTCTCTCTACAAAGTAGTCATTAATCTTATTAGGACTGAGAACATTGGGATTTGAAGGATACGGGGAGTTGCCATCCTTCTCCACAGCACTATAGAAATGGTCAACATAACTTTGAAAACCCGCAAGGGTAAGATCTTTACTGGGTGTTGCCTCAATGATTAAAACGTTCTTCCCTTGTTCGCTTAATTGTTTAGCCACAATGGCACCAGCCACACCCGATCCGACGATGACAGCATCGTAAAATCTCTCAGAAACAGTCTGGCAATCGACCGATTTTACAATCGTCTGACTTTGGCTCATAAGTTACTCCTTAAAGGTTACTCTTTGATACGAATTTATTTGGCAATATCTCCAGATAATGAGAAGAGTTTTGTTTAAGCATTGTCGTTATTGAAGGCTTGATCGCCGATCTGAAGAGAGCGAACATAACGGACTGATTTTCAGACTGCTAGCAACTTCTTTAATAAAAGTCCGTGGTGTATGCTTGTCATGAAGTTTTGTAAAATACTGGTCTGCTAACTCCAATTTCACTAAATAGGTGGGCAGATGTATCTTGTCAGAATGAAGACGGTTCTAGTAGTAAATTAGTGAATTGCTGAATTTGTAGCTCAATTGTGTTGTGTCTTTGTTTTACAAACTTTGTAAGTAATATCTTTGAAAACAACACTCAATTATCATCACCGTAAATATGCGGTTGTCAATCAGTAATATTACGTAAATACAGGTGAAGTATATGGCAAGAAAACATGTTTTGTGCTGCTAATACCCTTTTAGATAAAGAATAAAGGTATTGTTAATTTTTCTTTAGCGTACAAAAGGTTCCAAGTTAGATAAATTCTTGTAAAATTTATAACTTTTGCTTGCAATAATCCTCTGCTGCTGATACCGAATGAACTTTTATCGGAGCATTTTCTCTAATAATAAATTCACTTAAGCCTACATTTACTGGTCTGCTTGGATCAATTTTCACCCAGTCGCTGTGTTTTCCCCAATCATAAGTATATCCAAGTTTCGTCCAAGGATAATTGTTTGTCATTAATTGGTTTAAAAACCAATATTTATATTTATCAGAAATCAACATAAACCAACTTAACTCCGGAAAATTTAGTTCTGCTTCATGGTCAGTAATTTCCGGATCTGGAGTCGGTCTAAATAAATCACTTTGTTCTACCCAAATTTCGACAACCTTCCGATTTTTGTTTTTTTCATTATCTTCTGGAGGCAATCCTAATAGTTGATTTATTCTGTAAGGTAGTGTGATTTTCTTAGGTACAGAAAACTGTTTACAAAATTCTTGTAATTCTGGTGCAACTGTTACCCAAGTATCTCTAGACGTTCTTATATCTTGACCAACTTCTTTTTTATAGCCATCCCAACTTGTCCAATTCACTACTAATAAACGACTCTTTGCTTTTGGATTTTCCCAAATAATTTTTGTATTATCTTTAACTATTGCTGTCAAATTTCTCCAGATTTTCTTAGATTCAGCAATTTTCGTATTAGCAAGTGCATGACAGTAGGATTTTGCTTCAGGATATTTAGTGTCAGAATATTGTACATAACAATTAAAATCTCTATTTTCTGTATTGATTTCTTCTGTACTATTATCTGTTGAATAGGCTGGAGATGAATTAGAAACAAATAGCTCTGTGAAACTAAAAAATAGCAATGATAATATGGTTAGATGGGCAAACTTAGTTTTTTTCATACATACCTATTAAATTTAACAGAACAGTGGGATAAGTTCCTGTTTTTAATTAGTGGTATTAAGCTGTTACGCATTTAATTTGTCCATTTACCTGATAACTGATGACTGAAAACCCGTCAACAGGCAACAGTCAACGACCATCAAGACTGTTTATGTAGTTTAAATCCGCATCACATCAGCTTAAACAGGGTTATTACTGTTCTTAGCTGTCTACGTTATATTTCTTCCTTACTTACTCAAACAGTATAATTACTGAAAAATCAGTAATTATACTTTTAAGTTTTATAAATTACGGTGACGTTGTTGTATATTTACTTAAAATCAGTAATTATACTGTAGTGTAATGCTAGCTGCTATGTTTAATCTATCGATTAGTCTCACACAGAAAAATCATGACACAAATTGAACAAATCGAGGCCAGAAAAAAAACGGAGGAAGTAAAAAGACTGGTTGAAAACCTCGACAAAACTAAATCTAAATATTGGAAGCGGTGGGGTCCTTATATAAGCGATCGCCAATGGGGAACTGTTCGCGAAGACTATAGTACTTCGGGTGAAGCATGGGACTATTTTCCCCATGACCAAGCTCGCTCCCGTGCTTATCGTTGGGGAGAAGATGGCATTGCGGGAATTTGCGATAATCATCAACAGTTATGTTTTTCCATAGCCCTTTGGAATGGTGTCGATCCAATTCTGAAAGAAAGACTTTTTGGCTTAACTGGTGGTAAGACTGATAAAGGTAATCATGGGGAAGATGTTAAGGAATATTACTTTTATCTGGATAATACTCCTACCCATGCATACATGAAGTGTCTCTACAAATATCCCCAAGCAGAGTTTCCCTACAATGACTTAATTTCTGTGAATGGGCGAAATAACAAAACCAATCCAGAATATGAACTGCTTGATACAAAGGTATTTGAAAATAATCGCTATTTTGATGTTGTCGTTGAGTATGCCAAGAATACTCCTGAAGACATTCTGATTAAAATCAGCGTTACTAATCAAGGACCAGAAGCAAAAAAACTATATCTTTTACCTACTCTTTGGTTCCGTAATACCTGGTCATGGGGATTATTTAATCTCGCATCCACATTTCAAAATGATTTAGATAGTAGTAATTTATCCTCAGACTTACAAAAACAGTTTAAGAAGAATCAGATAGGTTTATCACAAAGTGCAAAAGTTGAAGTAAAAAATCGAGGTAATACATGGTTAATTATCGATGAAACAAATAATCAGAAATATACATTGATTAGTAATTTTCAACAAATTACAGTTTACTCCGAAAAACCATCTCTTTATAATGTTCCATCTACTTCTGAATTAAAAGTTGTGGAGGTATATTATCCATCTGTTAAATCTTCCTCTAGAAAATGGCTGTATTGTCAACAGCCATCAGAAATGCTTTATACAGAAAACGAAACCAATAGAGAGAGATTTGGCTGGGGTTCTAATCCTTCTCCATACGTCAAAGATGGAATCAATAATTATATTGTTCATGGTCAACACAATGCCGTTAACCCCAATCAGCATGGAACCAAAGTATCAGCTAGCTATGAATTGAATATTTCTTCAGGGGAGACGAAGGTAGTTTACTTGCGACTAAGTGACGAGCAAAACTTAGCTACACCTTTTAGTTCAAACTTTGAAACTATCTTTAAACAACGCAAACAGGAAGCAGACGATTTTTATCAAGCCGTCAATCCCTATAAAATACCTGATGAAATGCGAGACATACAACGTCAAGCATTTGCAGGAATGCTATGGAGTAAACAATTTTATAATTATATAGTCAATGATTGGCTCAAAGGAGATCCAGCAGGACCTCCGCCACAACGTCAAAGTGGTAGAAATAGTGAGTGGACTCATCTATTTAACGAGGATATTATTTCTATGCCCGATAAGTGGGAATATCCTTGGTTTGCGGCTTGGGATTTGGCGTTTCATACTATTGCTTTTGCTTTGATTGACCCTGATTTTGCTAAAGACCAAATTCGCCTTTTGACAAGGGAATGGTATATGCATCCTAATGGTCAGATGCCGGCATATGAGTGGGCATTTGGAGATGTAAACCCACCCGTTCATGCTTGGGCTACCTGGCGGATATATAAAATTGAGGAAAAAATGTATGGTCAAGCTGATGTGAATTTTCTGGAAGAAGTTTTTCAGAAGCTAACTCTTTACTTTACTTGGTGGACTAATCGTAAAGATGCTGATGGAAAAAATCTCTTTTCGGGAGGTTTTTTAGGTTTAGATAATATTGGTCCAATTGATAGAAGTAATCTGGGTGATGGCGAAAGTTTAGAGCAATCAGATGGTACTGCTTGGATGGCAATGTATTGCCTCAAGATGCTAAAAATTGCTTCAGAACTAGCAGCGAAAACCCAAAAGCCAGTTTATAAAACAATGGCATCAAAGTTTTTTCAGCATTTCCTGTTGATTGCTGATGCTATGAATAAAATTGGTGGCTCAAATATCGATATTTGGGATGACAAGCAAGGATTTTATCAAGATATATTGAGTGTTAAGGGGAAAAATATCCCGATCAATGTGCGTTCAATGGTAGGTTTAATTCCATTATTCGCAGTTGAAACTATCGATCAGCAAACCGTCGATGAATATTTATCTGATGACTTCAAAAAGCGGTTTGACTGGTTTCTCAACAATCGTCCTGACTTGACACAGCATGAAAATATTTCTCTGAGTCTTAATAATGGGAATTCACCAAATAAAAAAGGTGCTTTTCTGTCACTGGTGAGACCACAGACAAGACTCAAATCAATTCTCCAAAAAATGTTAGATGAAAATGAGTTTTTGAGTCCCTATGGTATTCGCTCCGTGTCAAAGTACCATCTGAAAAATCCTTTTTATCTACAAGTAGATGGAAATGAACGTGGAAAGGTAAATTATGAACCAGCAGAATCTACAACTTATTTGTTTGGAGGTAATTCTAATTGGCGTGGTCCGATTTGGTTTCCCGTGAATTTTTTGATTATTGAGTCACTTCAGACGTTTAATTACTTTTTGGGGAATGACTTTAAAGTTAAATACCCAACAGTGAATGGTACTGATAAGAGTCTCTGGGATGTTGCTACAGATATATCCCTGAGATTAATCAACATTTTTCTCAAAGATAATAATGGTAATCGCCCTGTTTATGGAGGAAAAACAACACTATTTGGTGCAAATAATAAACTTCAATCTGAACCAGATTGGCAGAATAATATTCTGTTCTATGAGTATTTTCATGGTGATAATGGTGCCGGAATTGGAGCTAGCCATCAAACAGGTTGGACAGGTGTAATTGCTAAACTCATACAACAGTATGCAGAATATGGAAATCAAGATAAGACTCCTGATACTCTCTAAATTTCATCTCAATGACTGTTGTATAGCTAAAACTCAACTACAAAGCTTGTCTCAACTGACAATTTTGGGTTGTAATACTTAGTTTTTTCACATTAATTTTGCAAGGTTTGTAGCGAGCAATTTATTCGGTCAATTTTAAGCTTTGAAGTGCTTACTACAAACTTTTTTCTCTTTGCTTTAAGATTCCTAACTGTTTCGCAAAAGTTATGAATTTTACAGGCATCCTAATTGATTATTCCAACATCGATACAATCAAAAAAGGCTTTATTTATATGACTAATCAGCTATTAGGTAAAAAAGATATTTATCTGAGCTTTTTCATGTTTACCACTGATGTGAAACCTTCGGACTTAGAGTATCGAAAAGTTGTCATCAAACACATGAAAGAGCTGAACGCACTTGGTTACAATGGCTTTGAACTTCCAATTGTACCAAATGGAGGAGCTAAAAGTTACTCGCAAGAAATAGATGAATATTCAAAACTAAGAGATTTTATGGATGGAGAGGGATTAGAAGATGTGCAAATTGCCACAAATGTCGGTACAACTCGTACATTTGACCCTAGCTCTCCTGACGCTGAGCAACGACAAAAAGCCTTGGAGTATCTCAAGTCAAGAGTTGACATTACTGCCGCTCTAGGTGGTGAAATTATGATGGGTCCTTTGGTTATTCCTTATGGTATTTTTCCACTTACGGATGACAATAATCCTATTTGGAGCGACCAATTACAAGACTATCTTCAAACTCGCTACACCAATGCCCAACCAATTCTAAATCAGTTAGGTGAATATGCAGAGCCAAAAAACGTTAAATTGGCGATCGAGCCGATAACTCATTGGGAAACTCCAGGGATTAATAAATTATCCCAATTGATAAAGTTTCTGGAAGGAGTTTCTAGTAAACAAGTTGGGGTTGTTATCGACAGTTCACACGAAATTCTTGATGGTGATGGGCCAGAAGTTTTTGCGGAGCAAGTTCAGCAGCTTGCTGATGAAGAAAGACTTCATTATGTTCAAGTTTCCCCTCCAGATAGAGGAGCTGTTCACACAAGCTGGATTCCTTGGCAGTCTTTTTTAGAGCCAATTCTTGCAGTTTACGATGGTCCGATCGCAGTTGAGATATTTAATGCTATTCCAGCTTTTCTGAATTCCTTGCGTTTAACTAGAAGAAAGTTTTGGATACCAGGAGAAGATACAGCAAATCAATATCCGAGTGCTTATGATATCGCCCAAAAAGCTATCGATATTACTCAAAGAGAGTTAGATAAAATCATTTGCAACTAGCTCAACCTAGCAATTAATAAGCATGAAAATTAAGTAGACTTTTTTATAAAGCAATGAAACAAACTAGATTTGTCTCAGTTCTTCTTACTTGCATTTTGGTTCTCACTCTTAGTATATACAGTGTAAATTCGGCGATCGCATCAACAATACTAGGTTCTAAGGAAGAAATGGGAGCATGGGAAACAGTTCCTCTGCCTAGCAAAGACAACTTGATGCAATCTGTCCACACCATAGTGCTTCCGAATGGAAAAGTACTCAGCCTCAATGGTAGTAGTTTTCGCACTACCTTAACTTACAACGATGGAAAACCCAATTTTCAAGAGGGAGTGACAGTCAAAGACTATGACGTTGTTAACAACACCTCCCTTTTCGATCCAGAAACTAAAAAATTTGAACGTATTGCTTCACCTCCTGTAATTCAATATGGAGAAACCAACGATTTATTTTGCTCAGGTCATTTGCAACTATTAGATGGCAACATTATTTTTGTTAGTGGTACTGGCCGCTATTATCCTGGTGGAAAATTCACAGGTTCAAAACAAGTTAACCTTTATAATTGGCAAACAGGTAAATGGTCAGCGATCGGTCAGCTTCAAGAAGGACGTTGGTATCCGAGTTTGATTTCACTAGCTGATGGGAAAATAGTCATTTTTTCCGGTCTAAAAATAGACGCTCCAAACCAAATTAATCCAAGTATTGAAATTTACGATCCTAAAACCGAAAAAATCCAGTATATTGACCTGACACAAATAGAAAATAGCCCTTTCAATACCAAACTCGAAAACGGTATTTACGACGGCGTTGACCTTTATCCCAGAGTCTTTCCAACCGCTGACGGGAAATTATTGATTACAGGTGATGAAGCTGGTATTGCTAATGTTTTAGTTCCCCATAACAGCAAAAATAGCTATTTGATGTCTATCCATAAGGATAGTGAGAACAAATTATCTGTAAGTTTTGAAGTTGGTCCTCAAAGAAAAGAGACTTCTAAAGCTTATGGAACAGCACTGCAAGTCCCTAACTCTGAAGATATCTTACTGATTGGCGGTCTTGTCGGCACTAATGATATCAACTTTGGACGAGGAGGTAAAATAGACGGTTTTCCAAAAGATGCCAGGGTTGCTTCTAGTTTACAACGTTGGATTTCTCCTCAAAATAGTGGAGAAAAGAATGGCAAGTGGGAAATTGTCGATAACTTTCTAAATAAAGCACGAGCAAATGTCCAAGCAGTAATTCTACCTAACAAGGAAATTTTAGTAGTCAATGGTGGTGAATATCCAGAATACAAACCTGTATATGAACCCTTATTAATGACACCCAATGCAGAAGCTTTGGGAGGTTATAGTATTAAGTCAATGAATCCTGCTAATCTGCCGAGACTGTATCACAATGGCGCAGTTTTATTACCAGATGCTCGTGTTTTAATTACTGGTGGTAATGCTAATCGCGTAGCTAGGGAAAAAGATGGAACAGTTCATGTTGATATTCTACGAGATCCTAAAGAATATTATAAATTCCCACAATTTACCGATAAATCAGGTCAAGTAAAAGAATTCAGCATTGAGGAATATTACAAAAATCCCCAAAGTTATTTCTCTGAAGGTGACACACAACCATTTGTTCCTGCTGAAATTTGGCAATCAGAAATATTCAGTCCCCCTTATTTATTTAAACCAGGTTCTCGCCCAGAAATTCAGCACGCTCCAGATGTGATTAAATATAATCAATCTGGCACAATCTCAGTGAATAATGCTACTCAAAAAAGTTCAGTTGTATTAATAAAGCTGGGTTCAGTTACTCATTCTTTCGATTTTGGACAACGGTTGGCAGATTTGCCGATAGAAAATATAGCTTTAGGCGAACAGTCTTCGATTCAATTTAAAACACCAGATAATGCTAATTTGTATCCCCCCGGATACTATATGATGTTTTACCTCAATGATATAGGTAAACCATCTCACGCCAAGATGGTGAAGTTAGAAGCTTGAGAAAATCGGCAATAGAGAAAGTTTAATACATTCTAACTCTATTGTCCTATAAATTGAGTAATCGTCCTATTGAAAAATGGAAGAGGAGTTAATTTATGATTGAGGAAAATATCTTCAAAACATTTCTAGAAGAAGGAATTGATACTGAAAATCCATGTGAATACCAAACTTTACTTGAAGATTTACAAGGGGGAATTCTCAATGGACACGGACGAGACTTTAGCGTACATCTTTTCTTAAAGTTTAAGGATGGTAAAAGAGATCTTGTTAAAAAATGGATACGAAATTTTGCATTACAATATCTAAAATCTGCCAAGAGACAAGCACATGAAGCCCTTCTTTACCAGGAAGATAATATAGCATTTGGTTTGTTTGCCAACTTTTTTTTATCTAGAATTGGTTATGAGTACCTAGAATTTCAACCTTCCAAAATCCCCCATGATATGGCGTTTCGCTATGGTATGAAAGATAATAATATTGGCAACCTTTTAAGCGACCCAGCTATTGATACATGGGAAAAAGGATTCCAAAATGAAATTCATGCCTTAGTAACAATTGCCGATATCAACCACAATGAGTTACTGAAAACTGTAAATAAAATTAAAGTAGAACTATCTCAAATAGCCGAAATTGTTCAAGAAGATGATGCTTTTCTCCTGAAGAATGAATCTGGTGAAACTATTGAACATTTTGGTTTTATTGATGGTATTAGTCAGCCTCTATTTTTAAAACGAGATATTCAACAAGCTCAACAAGAATCTGACTTCAGTCAATGGGACCCAAGAGCTTCTTTAGACATCATTTTAGTCAAAGATCCAAATGGTAGAACAGATGACAGTTATGGTAGCTACTTAGTTTATCGCAAACTTGAACAAAATGTTAAAGGATGGAATCAAAATGTTAAAATCTTAGCTGATAAATTAGGGATTAGTTGTGATTTAGCCAGAGCGCTAATTATGGGTCGTTTTCAAGATGGAACTCCTGTAATACTCTCAGAAAAAGCAAATAATTTACTAACTAACAACTTTAATTTTGACTTAGATACTAAAGCGACAAAATGTCCTTTTCATTCTCATATTCGTACAACCAATCCTAGAGGAGATACAGGAAGAGTTGAATCTTCTCCAGGATTTGAAGAATCTTTAATGGTTGAGAAAGGTCATCGTATTGCTCGACGATCTATGAGCTATGGAGAAAAGGAACTTGCAAAAGAACCAGAACAAGGTTCGGGAATGCTTTTTATGTGCTTTCAGGCTGATATTAGTAATCAATTCAATTTCATACAAGCAGCATGGTCTAATGAGAACCATTTTGTCTGTAGAAATGTTGGACAAGACCCTGTTATTGGTCAATTAACAGGAAGTCAAAAATGGCCAATAAAGTGGGGTGAATCAGAAACTATGGATTATAACTTTCAAAAGTGGGTGAAAATGAAGGGTGGCGAGTATTTTTTTGCACCCAGCATTAGCTTCCTTCAAACAATATGACTTTTCTATAGCTACTACAGGGCGATCGCCCTGTACCGTTAGAGAAGAACTGAAAATTATTTTGTTATGAACATTAACTTTGGACGAGAAATCTGTGGAAATTTGAATACCGCAGAGTCGAGGGAATGGTTAGTAACCAATGGTCGCGGTAGTTATGCCTCTGGTACAGTTGCCGGTTTATCGACACGCGGCTATCACGGATTACTGGTAGCAGCATTGCAACCACCCTTGAAACGAACTTTATTGCTGACTAAGCTCGATGAAACTGCGGAGTATAACGGTAGCTCTTATCCACTTTTTACCAATCGTTGGCCTGACGGTACGGTTGCACCCCCAGGCTACCGCAATATTGAAAGCTTTTATTTAGAAGGCACAATCCCAGTTTGGAGGTTTGCTTGTGGGGGTGCGATCTTAGAAAAACGGATTTGGATGCAGTCGGGTACTGATACTACATACATTCGTTATGAACTTCTACGAGCAAGAAAACCGCTGAAGCTTTCAATGAAAGCGTTGGTCAACTATCGTGATTATCACAGTAGAACCCACGCCAAGGAATCACCGGCTAAAGACTGGCGGGTACAGGTCACACCTGTGGAGCGTGGCGTTTCAGTAACGGTAGTTTCTGGAGGACAGCCATTATACTTGTTGACTGACAAAGGACAGGCTTCAGCTGCTAACGAATGGTACTACGGATTTCAACTAGCAGCAGAACGAGAGCGGGGACTGAATGATGAGGACGATAACTTCTTGGCGGCTACCTTTGAAGCTACGCTCGAACCGGGGAGTTCTTTCACTTTTGTTGCCAGCACCCAAAAGAGTCCCGACTTGAACGGTACAACAGCTTTAAGCTTGCGTCGTGACTACGAGCAAAAGTTGATAACTACTTGGCAAGCTACCCAATCCCCACAAGCTCAAAAACCTCCCGATTGGGTGCAGCAACTATTACTCGCTGCGGATCAGTTCATTGTTGACCGTCAAGGCGGCAAAACTGCGATCGCTGGTTACCACTGGTTTGGTGACTGGGGTCGTGACACGATGATTAGTCTACCTGGTCTGACTTTGGTTACTGGTCGCGCAGAAATTGCAAGCTCGATTCTGCGTACCTTTGCTCAATTTACTAATCGCGGGATGTTGCCTAATCGTTTCCCTGACGATAACACCCAACTCACGGAAGACGATTACAATACAGTGGATGCAACACTATGGTACTTTGAAGCCATTCGGCTGTACTTTGATACCACTGGAGACGACCAGATATTAGCAGAACTATTTCCCAAATTAGAAGAAATTATCGAATTCCATCGTCAAGGGACACGCTACAATATTCACCTCGACCCCAATGATGGATTAATTTATGCCGGTCAAGTAGGGGTGCAACTCACTTGGATGGACGCCAAAATCGACAAATGGGTTGTCACACCTCGCATCGGCAAGCCAATAGAAGTGAATGCTTTATGGTATAATGCTTTGCGAACAATGTCGAAGTTTGCTCAAAAATTGGGTAAACCTCATCAGCAATACGATGTGATGGCTGATGTTACCCTCAAAGGTTTTCAGCGTTTTTGGAATAATGCCAAGGGTTATTGCTTCGATGTTTTAGATGGTCCTAATGGTAATGATGCTTCAGAGCGACCAAATCAAATTTTTGCCGTATCCTTACCAGAAAGTCCACTAACGGCAGAACAGCAAAGGCAAGTTGTAGATGCCTGTGAGCGATCGCTCCTAACTTCCCACGGTCTTCGCAGTTTGGCTATTAACGATCCCCAATATCAAGGTTTTTACGGCGGAGATCAGTTTCACCGTGACGCTGCCTATCATCAAGGAACTGTCTGGGGATGGCTCATTGGCCCGTTTGTTTTAGCTCACTTTCGTGTCTACAAAGACCCAGTAGCTGCTCGTGAATTCCTAGAACCAATGCAGCATCACCTTTGCACCGCTGGTTTGGGAAGCATCAGTGAAATCTTTAATGGCGATGCACCAATGGACCCCAAAGGTTGTATCGCCCAAGCCTGGTCTGTTGCAGAAGTACTGCGTGCTTGGCTAGCTATAGAAAAATAGAGCTAATAAGCTAACGCGCCTACATATTGCACTATTTTTCGTGTAGACCGTCATTAGTCATTAGTCATTAGTCATTTGTCTTTACTAAGGACAAAGGACAACCTCACCAGTTGATGTGCAATCTTATTTGCATAACAGCTTATCATGTCGGGTTGAAGACTTATCATTAGGGTTGACACGGAGATGCGAAGAATTTTTTTTGATAAGTGATTAAGCGGACATGATATAACCCTCTTCCCGACACTCTAAGAGGTTGTTTGAAAAGTCCTCTTATCGGTAACAAAAAGTTCTAGATCCCCCTAAATCCCCCTTAAAAAGGGGGACTTTGACTCCGGTTCCCCCCTTTTAAGGGGGGTTAGGGGGGATCTAAAAGTGCCTAAAGTCACCGCAAAAGACTTTTCAAACATCCTCTAAGGGGGAAAATTCAAAGTCTCTCTCCTTTTAGGCTACCGTGTACACACAAGTGTTTTAAAGTTGCTGCGTAAAGTAGGGTACTTTAATTTTTGCAGGTCGATGCAACAAAGGTGCAGGTCAATGCATTAAAGGTGCAGGTCGATGCAACAAAGGTGCAGGTCTATGCAACAAAGGTGTAGGTCAATGCATTAAAGGTGCAGGTTAATGCATTAAAGGTGCAGGTCAATGCAACAAAGGTGCAGGTCGATGCAACAAAGGTGCAGGTCAAAAGACTTGTGTGTACACCGCAGCCTAAAAGAAGAGAGATTTTGAAAGAGGTTTTCTAGATTGTTTAACCCTCTGGCGTGCAATTCACTCCACACTGCTGAATTAGTTCTGCTACTAAACCAGTCCAGCCAGTTTGATGGCTGGCACCAATTCCGGCTCCATTATCGCCGTGAAAATACTCGTTAAAAAGAATTAAATCACGCCAATCAGACTTTGTTTGGAAGATTTCTGTGCCGCCGTAAACTGGTCGCCGACTGGAGGAATCTTGCAAGAAAATCCTAATCAATCTTTGAGATAACTCAGTTGCAACTTCCCAAAGTGTTAACATTTGCCCAGAACCAATGGGACACTCCACCTTAAAATCCTCACCTAAGTAATGGTGAAACTTTTGCAGTGTTTCGATCAACAGATAATTAATGGGGAACCAAATCGGACCACGCCAGTTGGAATTGCCACCAAACAGATTACTAGTGGATTCTGCGGGTTCATAATCCACTCGGTATTCCTGGTCGTGTATTGTCAAAGTGTAGGGATATGATTTATGAAACTTAGAAACAGCGCGGATGCCATAGGGGCTGAAAAATTCTTGCTCATCTAGCATTTTTTCTAAGATGCGGCGGAGTTTATCTTTCCCGACGATCGCTAAGAGTCTTCTAGCACCAACGCCTGGTGTCTCCATACAAGCCACATTTTGTCTCAAGTCAGGACGATTGCGAATAAACCATTCCATCCGCCGTCTAAAGCCAGGAAACATCTTCAAAGTTTCTGGTTCCAAAATGGCAATGCCAAACAAGGGAATCAGCCCGACTATTGAGCGCACCTTTAAAGGAGTATGATGACCATCAGGTAAATGCAGTGCATCGTAGAAAAAGCCGTCAGCTTGATCCCAAAGTGCTATTTCTGCGTTGCCAATGCCGTCTATGGCATCAGCAATGTAAAGAAAATGTTCAAAAAACTTACTGGCAATGTCTTCATAGGTTGGGTTGTCCTTGGCTAATTCTAGAGCGATCGTCAGCATATTCAGACAGTACATACCCATCCAACTGGTGCCATCTGCTTGGTTAATCCGTCCACCAGTGGGAAGTTCAGCACTTCTGTCAAAAATACCAATATTATCTAATCCTAGGAAGCCACCTTGAAAGACATTGTTTCCTTCTATATCTTTGCGGTTAACCCACCAGGTAAAATTGAGCAGTAACTTTTGAAACACCCGTTCCAAAAATTGTTTGTCAGTACGGCCATACATTTTTTTCTCAATCTCGTAAATCCGCATAGCTGCCCAAGCATGAACAGGTGGATTCACATCACCAAAAGCCCACTCATAAGCGGGAATTTGACCGTTGGGGTGCATGTACCATTCCCGCGTCAATCGATCTATCTGGTACTTGGC
The DNA here is from genome assembly GCF_043099735.1 of Nostoc sp. C117. Classification (NCBI taxonomy): domain Bacteria; kingdom Bacillati; phylum Cyanobacteriota; class Cyanophyceae; order Nostocales; family Nostocaceae; genus Nostoc; species Nostoc sp. C117. The sequence continues at coordinate 4,811,649 of NZ_CP170991.1, read as the reverse complement.
AAAATCAGGATCTACCATTGCCAGTGGAATCAGATGAAACGCCAAATCCCAAGCAGCAAACCAAGGATATTCCCACTTATCTGGCATTGAGAGAACGTCATCATTATATAGATGAATCCATTCGTGATTTCTGCCCTGCTTCCGTTCTGGAGGCGGTGCTATTCCTACAGAATCGCCCTGAAGCCATTCTTCTACTACATAATAATAATATTGCTTACTCCAGAGCATACCAGCAAAGGCCTGTCGTTGCACATTGTGCATATCTTCGGATAGCTTAAAGGGACAGATGCGCTGATAGAATTCGTCTGCCTCTTGGAGACGATTTTGGAAAATTCCGTTAAAATCAGCACTAAAAGGTTCTACGAAGTCTGGAGAATCACTCAGACGCAGCCGTACAGTTTTAGTTTCTCCTGCACCAATTACTAATTTGTAATGGGCTGAAGTTTTAGTACCAATCCGATTTGGATTTACTGCTTGTTGGCGATCGTCTACTACATAATCATTAATTCCATCTTTGACGTAAGGAAAAGCATTACTTACCCCAAATAATTTTTCATAATTAGTTTCATTTTCTGTAAATAGGAGTTCTGTAGCGCCCTCACAGTAGAGCCATCTATCTCCAAGAATTGGATGAGAAGCTTCTACAATGCTGAATTTAGGGTCAGATTTGAAGATTTTAAGAAAGGGTTTCTCTTCAATTGGGTTCCAAGACCAGGTATTACGGAACCAGAGTGTTGGCAAAAAATGGAGTGTTTTCTCTTCTGAGCCTCGGTTGATAATACTAACTTGAATTAAGATATCTTCAGGTGTGTTTTTAGCATACTCAACAAGCACATCAAAGTAGCGATCGCCAGCAAACACGCCTGTATCCAACAACTCAAATTCAGGGTCGTGACGACCTCTGCGGCGATTTTCTTCAACAAGATCGGTGTATGGAAATACCTGCTGCGGATACTTATACAGAAATTTCATATAGGAGTGAGTGGGAGTACTGTCTAAGTAGAAGTAGTATTCTTTGACATCTTCCCCATGATTGCCTTGTGTTCCCGTTAAACCAAACATTCTCTCTTTGAGGATTGGGTCACAGCCATTCCATAAAGCAAGAGCAAAACACAGACGCTGATGATTATCTGAAATTCCGGCAATTCCATCTTCTCCCCAACGGTAGGCACGAGAACGGGCGTGGTCGTGGGGAAAGTAATCCCAAGCTTCACCAGTTGAACTGTAATCTTCTCTTACCGTTCCCCATTGCCGTTCGCTCAGGTAAGGACCCCAGCGTTTCCAATAAGCGGTACGATTTTGGTCTGCTTGTAATCTTGTTTCTTCAGCAGTCATAGTTTTGTTGTTTTGTAATTGTCAACAGAGCGATCGCAAACTCCCTATTAATTTTTCCGCAATGAGTTGATGAATGGTGACAAGAGCTAATCGAGAATAGACGGTCAAGAGAGCAACAATGAGCCGCAACCTAAAACGTCTTTAGCTCAATTTTTAGTTAAATATTATTGCTCTTGATAGTTCCACAGCAGCCCCCCATCAACAAAGAAAGTAGAACCTGTTATGTAGTCAGCATCAGGCGAGGCCAGGAAAGAGACTAGGGAAGCCACATCCTGCGACTGACCGAGACGACCCAATGGGATATTCTTGAGCAGAGCGCCTAATTTTTCGGGATTGTTCAAAAGACCAGTATTTATCGGCGTCTCAATTGCTCCCGGTGCCACATTGTTGATCGTAATTCCCAGGGGTCCGAGCTCAATAGCCAAGTTACGCGTCATCATTTTGACACCACCTTTGCTAGCACAGTAAGTAGTGAAGTGCGGGAAGGGGAGTTCTTCATGTACCGAACTGATGTTGATAATCTTTCCAGTCCGTTTAGTCTCAATCAGATGCTGAACAAAGGTTTGAGTTGCGAAAAACACACCTTTGAGGTTGACATTAAGCACTGCATCATAATCTGCTTCTGTTACGTCCCAAAAAGAGGCGTTCTTCTCAATGCCAGCGTTATTGACTAAAATATCTAGCTTACCGAAGTGTTCGATGCCCGATTGAATCAATTGGCGAACTTCACTCACTACACCTAAATCTGCCTTAACAATAAAGCCAGAGCGACCGATAGATTCGACTTTAGATAGAGTTTCTTGGGCGCCTTCTTCATGACTGCGGTAGTCAATTACGATATCTGCGCCTTCTTGGGCAAGTCGCACTGCAATAGCTTGACCAATTCCTTGGCTGCTGCCAGTGACCAAAGCTATTTTACCTTGAAGCTTCATAAAATTCTCCTTGCGATCGCGTGATGTCTTTTTGAGGTATAAGAAAAGAAGATTGTCGCCTTATATTACCCTTGTATTACTGATGTGAACGCTCAAATTTAGCAAGTAGGCTATCTTAATATACGCCACATTTTTGTCTGTAAAATCCTACCGTGATTACTTAATTAAGATGTGGAACGCCGATGCATCTTACCTTGTATCCAAAATGCCAGCGTTACACAGGAGTTGAGGTGAGATCCACTCAGTTTTCCTAGTGGTGAAATTGGAAATAATGATCCACTTCCAGCAAATATCAGTCCTGTAATCAATAAGCGTATACTTTCACTAGGTATAAGACGCTCCATCGGCAAGCCTTTGCTAAAATCGAAGACAATTGCACTAAATCCCACAAAAAGATTAAACTGTACTGAGTTTTTTCCCAAATCAAATACGAGTCTTAATATATATATTTCTAGTATTAAAAATTAATCTACCAAAAGGTATATTGATTGTATATTTTATGATTTTTGAATTTCACATCTAAGAGAAGCGATCGCTTCCTCAGGCTCCAAGTTACCGTATATACGCCACGTTGCCAAGGTGCTTATTTGCTAAGATTTGATTAAGCTTTTGCTTTCGCATATTTTTGATGACTTTCAACCTTCCCGACTCCCTAATCCTCGATACGGCGCTTTCAGTATCTGGATTAACCGACTATATCCGCTTGCTGTTAGAGCAAGATGAACAATTGCGGCAAGTTTGGGTAACCGGTGAAGTTTCCAGTACTAACCACCATCGCAGCGGGTTATTTTTCACACTGCAAGATACCGATCGCACCGCTGGCATTAAATGCGTAGTCTGGAATAGCCAATTGCCGAAACTCGCCCAGCTACCCGTTGCTGGCGAACAGATAATTATTTTGGGTAGTATTCGCGTTTATCCACAACGGGGAGAATATCAGTTATCAGTTTGGCAAACTCTACCTGCTGGTGTTGGTTTGCAAGCGCTGCGCTATCAACAACTCAAAAATCGCTTGCTGGCTGAGGGATTGTTCGACGCGCAAAGAAAGCGATCGCTCCCCGTCCATCCCCAAACCATCGCTGTCGTCACTTCACCCACTGCGGCGGCTTGGGGTGATATTCAAAAAACCCTCAAGCAAAGGTATCCAGGTTTACACGTTTTATTTTCTCCGGCGACAGTCCAAGGCGAACAAGCACCAGAATCTATAGTCAAGGCAATTGAGCGGGTGGAAAGAGATGGTCGCGCCGAAGTGCTAATTTTATCCCGTGGTGGTGGCGCAGTGGAAGAGTTGGCTTGTTTTAATGATGAACGTGTGGTGCGATCGCTTGCTAGTTGTTCGATTCCTGTAATTACTGGTATCGGACATCAACGAGATGAGTCTTTAGCAGATTTAGTTGCAGATGTCTGTGTGCATACACCAACGGCGGCGGCAGAAATGGTTGTACCAGCACTTTCAGAATTGTATACTGAGCATCGGCAACGAGTTCTGGCTTTACATGAAGCGGTGCATGATTTTCGGGAAAATGCTGAGAATAAACTGCAAGTATTACGAAATCGTTTGCGACGTTTGCGGTTGGATCGACAAGTAGAACAAGAGGTGCGTAAACTGAGTTGGAAGCGTCAGCAATTGCTGCAAGTAACAATGGGGCGATCGCAACAAGCAACGCAGCATCTAGAGTTGTTAAGGCAAAAGTTGGCAACTCTTGACCCCAAAGCAGTGTTAAGGCGTGGTTATGCGGTGGTGAGGCGGGAAAATGGGGCGATCGCTCGTTCTGTGACTCAGTTAGCTGTGGGAGAAGATTTGTTGATTCAGTTGGGGCAGGGAGAGGTTAAAGTGAAGGTTATGGAAATGAATGAACCGCAAAGGCACAAAGGACGCGAAGGGTTTAATGGCTAAACGTAAAAGTCCCTCTAGTTCTGATTTAGTAGAAGGGTGGAATTATGAATCAAAGGTTGCTGAAATAGAGGGAATAATTGCTCGGATTGAGGCGGGTGAGTTGGAATTAGAAGCGGTATTTGAGCAATTTGCAAGTGCTGTTGAATATTTACGTCAGTGCGAAAGTTTTTTGCAGCAGCGACAGCAGCAGGTGGATTTGTTGATTGAAACTTTAAGTGATGAGTAGAAGTTAAAGGCTGGTAGTTTAGGGACTGACAAATAAAAAAATATCCTACTGTTCACACACAGTCAACAGTCAACAACTTCAAGCGGTTGTTTTTATTTCTTGGAGTTTCCTTAAATACTTATCTGCTGAATAAACATCTCATGTTCCACTGAACTTAGCCCTTTCTGCAATACTGCCAACACCTGTTGCATATCTCCCGCAACTAATGCTGATACATCAAGCCACAATCCCGGAAACACTTGACTTTGAATTATGCCTGACGCATTTGGTATCAGTGCTACGTATTCACCATTTTGCAAACTGAACCAACTAACTGTGCTATCAAAAACCTGCCAAACAATATATTCTTGAATGCCATTACGACGATAAGCACGTTTTTTATCATACAAATCTTTGCTAGCACTGCTGGCGGCAACTTCTGCTACTAATTCTGGCGCACCTTCCACGTATCCATCAGTACTTAGATGAGACAATCCGCCACGCGCTGCATCGATTAACAAAATTGCATCAGGTTGGGGTTCATTATCTAAATCTAGCCGCACGGTTGGATTATCGCCCAGTCTCACACCAGGCGTAGCTACTTTATAAGACCATAACCAGCCCATCAAATTACCATGTGGTTCGGCGTGGGATTCAAAGCGCAAAGGTGATGCCACGTAAACGACTCCTTCAATCAATTCGGCTTTCTTGAGATTGGGCATAGCATTGTAGCGACGCTCAAACTCTGGGCGAGTGAGGCGATCGCCACTCTCAAGAGGCAGAATATAGGAAGTAGAATCGGTTGGCGGATGTGGTGGAGAGGTGTTTACCACGATCGCAAGCAGTAGAGGTGTTTAAATTTATTGTATCGCAGTGTACTGAGGTAGGTTATTTAGTTTACTGAATGTGAATGAGCCAATGAAATCAGAAATCGGAAGGCTATATTGTAGAAGACCCAAAACAGTAGTCTAACCATAAGAAATAATATGGGGATGATAGGACACTATTGATGGATAAATTGGCTGTAGAGACGGCGATTTATCGCGTCTATCTAACCGTCAAAATGAATTTGACAGACCAGTAGTTGTAATCGGGCAATATACAAAAATTCTCTTCTATTCATACTTCTTTTCTCCTATCTTCTCTTGTAAACTTCTTGCAAAAGTCTCTTCACGCGGTAAAATAACGAAATTTTGCAAGAGTTAAATATTATGAAACCATTTCTTTTTGTAACTGACCTAGACGACACCCTTGTATATCGCACCGTGGGCGATGACAGCGCTTTACCACAACTGAAGCAATTGCTGAGTGAGCATCGTGAAAGATATGGCACTAAGATCGTTTATTCTACTGGGCGATCGCCTTTACTTTACCAAGAACTCCAAGCTCAAAAAAATCTCTTGGAACCCGATGCCCTCGTCCTGGCTGTGGGTACAGAAATTTACCTTGATGGTACTGATACTCAAGACTCAGATTGGGCAGAAATATTATCTCCGGGATGGGAACGTGAAGCAATATTATCTGTTACCAAGCAATACCGTGAGTTAGTACGGCAACCAGACTCAGAGCAGCGTCCCTTCAAAGTGAGCTTTTTTCTAGAACCAGAAGCATCTGCAAATGTTCTACCACAACTTGAAGCTCAGTTGCAAAAATATAAATTAAATGTAAAGTTAATCTACAGTAGCGATATAGACCTTGACATTGTACCCCGCACCAGCGATAAAGGTCAAGCAATGCAATTTTTACGCCAGAAGTGGAAATTTGCAGCAGAACAAACAGTTGTCTGTGGTGATTCAGGTAATGATATTGCTTTATTTGCTGTAGGCAACGAACGGGGAATCATTGTGGGGAATGCCCGAAAAGAGTTACTCCAATGGCACAATGAGCATCCCGTAGACCACCGCTACCTGGCAAAAGGTTTTTGTGCAGGTGGAATTATCGAAGGCCTAAATTATTTTGGTTTCTTGAAATGATTAGTTATTTAAAAGGTATAGTCGCAGGTATCCAAACAATTGGCGCTAATCGCGTTATCCTGACTCTGGAAGTGAATGGCTTGGGGTATGATTTGCAAGTTCCCCAACGTCTAGCAAATCAGTTACCAGAGTCAGGAGGAGTGGCGCAAATTTTTACCCATTTCCAAATTCGGGAAGAAGTGCCCTTACTCTATGGCTTTGCTTCGCCATCTGAACGCGATTTATTTCGCCACTTGCTGACTGTTAGTGGTATTGGTGCAGCCTTAGCGATCGCCCTCCTGGACACTTTGGAACTACCAGATTTAGTCCAAGCAATTATCGCTGGCAATACACAAATCTTAATTCAGGCTCCCGGCGTCGGTAAGAAAATTGCCGAACGCATTTGTCTAGAACTGAAGAGCAAATTGATTGAATGGCGTAAGTCAGCCGGCTTCTTCGTCGCCACAGGCGGACCAGCACCCGGAATTCTCGAAGAAGTGCAAATGACACTGTTTGCTTTGGGATATACTGCCCATGAAGTCAGCCATGCCTTACATGTGGTAAGTGAAGACATCGGACTACCAAAGGACGCCTATGTAGAAGATTGGATTAAACAAGCGATCGCTCATCTCAGTAGTAGCGAACAAGTTGGGCATTAGGAGTGCTGTTAGCGGTAGCGGGGCGTTTAGCCCGTGCTGAGTTAGGAGTTAAGAGTTAAGAGTTAAGAGTTAGGAGTTTTGTTTATCTCCTTGTCCCCTTGTCCCCCTTGTCCCCCTTGTCCCCCTTGTCCCCCTCATCCCCCTCATCCCCCTCATCCCCTCGATGCCCACTGACCCTTATGCTTGGCTAGAACAGTCCTTAGCAACAATTCATCGAGCAGACTGGTATCGTTCAGTACAAACTATCGAGGGTCGGTCTGGGGCAACGGTGGTTTTAGCTGGGCAAAAGGTAATTAATTTTGCCAGTAATGACTATTTGGGATTGGCTGGAGATGAACGTTTGATGGCAGCGGCGATCGATGCTATTGAAGAATTTGGGACTAGTAGTACTGGTTCTAGATTAATCAGTGGGCATCGAAAATTGCACAGGGAGTTAGAGGAGGCGATCGCATCTACCAAACAAACTGAAGATGCTTTGGTATTTAGTTCCGGGTATCTAGCTAATTTGGGTGCAATTACCGCTTTAGTCGGCAAGCGTGATTTAATTTTATCTGACCAATACAATCATTCCAGTCTCAAAAATGGAGCCATTCTCAGTGGTGCAGCAGTTCTGGAATATCCGCACTGTGATGTTACAGTACTAAAAACCCAGTTGAGTCGGCAGCGGCAAAACTACCGACGCTGTTTGATTCTTACTGATAGCGTCTTCAGTATGGATGGCGATTTATGTCCAATACCCGCACTGTTGGATCTGGCTGATGAATTTAGCTGTATGCTGCTGCTTGATGAAGCTCATGCTACTGGAATACTAGGAAAAACTGGTGCTGGGTGTGTTGAGCATTTTGGGTGTACAGGAAAGCAATTAATTCAAGTTGGTACTTTGAGTAAAGCTTTGGGTAGTTTAGGCGGGTATGTTGCGGGAAGTAGCGCCCTCATTGACTTTTTGCGGAACCGCGCCCCCACTTGGATTTATACTACAGGGCTTTCACCTGCTGATACAGCCGCAGCCTTAGCAGCAGTCAAGATAGTGCAACAAGAACCGCAACGCCGTGCCCAATTGTGGCGAAATGTGCATTACTTAAAAACTTTGCTGCAACAGTTACCTAACCTAAAATTAGTGCCTTCAGAATCACCGATATTATGTTTTCAATTGCCTAATCCCACAGATGCTCTCCAAGCTGGAAAACAGCTAAGAGATGCTGGCATTTTTGCCCCAGCAATTCGTCCCCCCACAGTACCTACAAGTCGCATCAGAATCTCTTTGATGGCAACTCATGAAGCAATGCATATTGAAAAATTGGTAGCAGTGTTGAAAGAGGGGAGTGGGGGAGAAGGGGGACAAGGGGGACAAGGGGGACAAGGGGGACAAGGGGGACAAGGAGATGAACAAAACTCCTAACTCTTAACTCAGCACTCAGCACTCCCATTTAGAAAACCGGCAATTGGTTAAACAAAAGCCAATAAAAACCAAGCTGTTGGATTACCTGGTTGAATTGCTCAAAATCAACTGGTTTGACGATGTAGCTATTCACCCCAATGTTGTAACTCTCGATCATATCTCGGTCTTCGGCGGAAGAGGTCAGCACTACAACTGGAATCATTTGAGTGCGTGGGTCAGATTTGAGTTGTCGTAAAACTTCTAATCCACTTACCTTTGGTAGTTTCAAATCCAGCAAAATAACTTTGGGTTGATTCGTTATGCTGCGGTGAGCATAGTTTCCCTGACAAAAGATAAAATCTAGTGCTTCTGCTCCGTCCTGAAGCAGTTGAATGTGATTGCCAATTCTGCCATGACGCAATGCCCGAATCGTTAGTTCGGCATCAGCATGATTATCTTCAACTAAGACAATGGAAATTGGTTGCTGGGATGACGGATCAATTTGCCGATCAATGGGTTGGTCAGTCATAGGTTAGTTTATTAGGAACGGTGAAGTAAAAGGTCGCGCCTCGATCGCTTGCTGCTTCTGCCCAAATGCGTCCACCGTGACGTTGAATAATGCGTTGGACGATCGCTAGTCCAATCCCCGTACCTTCAAATTCGTGTTCGGGGTGAAGACGTTGGAACACTCCAAACAGATTATCGGCATACCGCATATCAAATCCTGCCCCATTATCTCTGATGAAGTAGACTCCTTCACTATCGATCGCCTGATAACCCACTTCAATACACGCAGAGGATTTGTAGCGGGTGTATTTGATGGCATTGGAAAACAGATTGATCCAAACTTGTTTAAGCAAGGAAGGGTCACCTTGGCATACAGGTAGATTGGGGGCGATGACAAATTGAATTTGACGACCTGACCAATCCGGGGCTAAATCATTCAGCACTATTTGAATCACCTGATTTGGGTAAACAAGCTGCTGGGATATTTCCTTACGATCTAGGCGCGATAAGGTCAATAAATCATCGATTAACTCACCCATGCGTTTGGCATTGTCCCGCACAACTTTTAAGTAACGATTCGCTTCGGCATCGAGTTGCTGACTGTAGTCTTCTTGCATCATTCTCGAAAAGCCATCGATCGCCCGTAATGGTGTCCGCAAATCATGGGAAACTGAGTAGGAAAAAGATTCCAATGCTTTATTCGCAGTTTCTAGTTGGGCAGTTCTTTGTTTAACTCTGATTTCTAAAGACTGGTTCAGTTCATGCAGGGCTTCAATCGCCCTTTTGCGCTCCAATTCTGCTGCTGCCCGCGCGGCAAATACATCTAGAATAATCTCTATTCGTCGCCTATCTGAGAGTGGTTTTACGTCGAGAATGCAAAGATTGCCAATGGGGTCGCCGTTGGCATTTTTTAAGGAAATACCCAGATAACTATCTGCTTGCATTGCTACTAAGTCTAAGTCTTCAGGGAAAATTTGCTGAATATAGCTTTCGCAGTAAAACAATCCGTCTTTCAAGGCAAATTCGCATGGTGTACGAGCTGGAAAGTAGGATATTTTTGGTTGCAATGCCCCATGCGCCCAAAAAGCCAGAGATTGAAGTTTGCTATCTACTAATTGGGTGACAATGGCATAGGGTACTTCCAAGGCTTCGGCAATATGATGAACCAAAGCTGGGAAAAAATCTTCTCCTGTAACCGCAGCCGTTCCGCTAACCAAATTTTGTAGCGTTGTTTCTGCTCTTTTTAGTTCTACTTCTTTGCGTTTCGCCTCACTGATATCCCGCATAATGGTAGAAAGATATTCCAGACTGCCATCTGTTGATTTGTGAGCAACGATCATTTGGGAAACGGGAATTTCTCTACCATCACTGCTTAACAAAGCGGTTTCACCAACCCAGGTGCCATCTCGAATCGCCAGAGGAATACCCTGGTTTTGAACGATCTCTAGTGCCCACTGGGGATGGTAGTTTGGGATGCTAAAGCAGGAAATGTCTGAATCTAGGGACACATCGAGGAGTTTCCGAAACTGAGCATTATTCCAGAGGGCATTGCCTTGGGGGTCTGCCATACCAACATAATCGGTGGTGGCTTCTAGCATGGCAATCAGGCGATCGCGGTCTTTCTCTGCCTGTTGGCGATCGGCAATTTCAGCTCGTAAAGATCCATTCAGCTCTGCTTGCTGCTTTAATAAACGGGCATTGTCAATGGAAATAGCTGCCTGAGTCGAAAGTAAACGCAGGATTTCCAGTCGCTCTGGGGTAAATGCACTGGTGATGAGATTATTTTCTAAAAGGATAATTCCCGTTAGTTTTCCCTGCTTCAACAGGGGGGCACAAAGAAGCGATTTCGACTGGTGCTGCACAATCCAGGGTTCGGATTGAAAGTTGCCGAATTGAGCCGCATTGTCAAGGACAATACTTTCTTGGGTGCGAGCCACGTAATTAATCAGGGCAGTTGGCAAGCAAGGAGTGTTATCTGATGTTCTCGATTCCAGGGGAATTGATTGTAAAACGGCTACTGTCTCATCGCCAATCGATCCCATCGCCTGAATCTGCCATTGGTCTTGTGTTGGTAAAATCAGGTAACCTGTTTGCGCCCCGGCATTCTCAATCAAGATGGTCATCAATTTTGCCAGGAGTTTATCTAACACAATTTCACTGGCGATGGTCTGACAAGCTTTCAACACCGTTTCTAGGTCAAGTGCTTCTAACTTGCTGGAAGTCGATTGTGTCGTGTCAACTCGACCTGTTTCAATTCTTTCTGAGCGTACCTCTAGCAGTTGAGAATACTGCTTCTCTAGAGCCTGGACTTTAGCCCTTGCCCCCCACCTGGAATAACCATACCTTGCTTCTTGCAGATAAACTTTGGCAATGGTAATTCGGTTGTTTGCCAGATGAAACTTTGCTGCTAATTCATTGGCTAGAGCCTCTTCTTGGAGGTATTGGTTTTCCCTCGCTAGGGCGATGGCGCGATCGTAGGCATCCATTGCTTCCATCATCTCACCCAATACCCGATGCCGTTCTGCTTCTACGAGATGCCACTTGTGTAAATAGTTCATCGGGGCATGGTGCGCCCAAAGCTGCATCTTCTGTTGATTTTCTGCTACCCGTTGGAGAATAACTGCCTGTTCCACCTGATTCACCTGGGGATAAAGCATCAGTCGCGCCAGAGAATCATAAAAATAGAATATGGGGAAAACAGCATTCGACCTACCCCCATCTAGATAATTTTCTGCTTCATTGGCGTTGTCAACTGCTTGAGAGAAATTCTGAAAGTAATAGCAAAGAAACAGCTTATTGAAGTAAAGATAGAACAGCCCCTTATGATGATTAGCCCGTTGTAGCAAAGGTAATTCTTGCGATTCATTGTAAGCCTCACCAATCAAAAGATCGGGAGCGGGAGATGTCGTCATCAAGTTCAAGACTGTCTGTTGATAAAGCTTAAGTGCATTGGCATTAGTAGATTCTTTCAGTTGAGTCAGTGCCTGAATGTAGCTTTCTAATTTCTGTTTTAATTCAGACAAGGGTAAATCTGTAAAAAAACAGTGGTCGCAGTGGTGCAAAATACTATATCCAGCAAATTCTAAATCTCCGGTCTCAATGCCAATTTGGTAAGCATCTTGTAACGGTTTAATGGTTTCTTTGAGGTGAAGATTCCGAAACCGTACAGAGGTATTTGCCATGAACAGGGTTTTACAACGGATCAGTAAGTTACTGGATTGTTCTAGTAGCTTGAGTGCCAATTGCACAAACTGATAACCCCTTTCAATCTCCAGAAGCACACTACCCAGAATGTTGCTGTATGAGGCGAAGGCGAAGGCAGAAAGGTCATGATTGCCGTAGTCAATGGATAAATTCACCATCTCCAGAATCATCAGTGGAAATAACTCTGGGGCTGCTTGGTAGGCTGGAGCCATTAAACCTGCCAGTAACCGAATGCTGAGGGAAGCAACTGTATTAGTCATGGTTGGTAGATGAAGCAAATCTTCAACTGCCCTACCTTGCAACTTGCAGGCAGTATGGAAAAACGATCGCTCGATCTCTTCTGAAGTTGGTGCGCCTGGCAAATGTACGCCTAATTCTGCTAAAGACTGAAGACCGATTTCAAGTGCTTCCAAAAATTGCATCTGTCCGGCATAGGCTTGAATCTTTACCTCAGAGACTTTAATTTTGGCTTCTAGGGTTTTGGCATTTTCTAGGACTCTGCTTACCAATTCCTCCATCTCATTTAGTCTGCCATTGAGATAGGCGGTTTCTGCTGCCAAACTATACAGCCCTAGAGCTAGTTCATACTGAGTCTGCCAACAAGTATCAGCCAACAGTTCTAAACCAGTTTGGAAGTATTTTAAAGCAGAGTTGTATGCTGTCGAAGCTTTCGCTTTTTCCCCTGCCATCAAATTTAGTTGAGCCAGTTCATCTCGCTCTGACTGGATTGTAATTAGCTCTTTACCCAAATTGAGTTGATTTGTGATGTCAAAGATATTTTGCTCTCGTTGTTGGACAGAAGTTTGGTGGAGCAGTTGTTTCCCGATTTGCAAATGAACATTTCTTCGTTCTGATTCTGGGATTAGAGAATAAGCTGCTTGCTGAATGCGATCGTGAACAAATTTATATTCAATGGCAGGGCAATGGACAGGAAGCGGTACATCCAATTCAATGGATTTGTGGGCATTGCTCAGGGGTAAAATTAACCCTTCGGCGATCGCTACTGCCAAAGCCTGGGCAACTTCTCGCTGGCATAGTTCAGCCGCAAATCCCAAGGTTTCCAGATCGAACTTATTGCCAATACAGGCAGCTAGACGCAAGACTTGCTCGGTCTGAGGATTAAGCTTGTGAATTTTACCTGCCATTAAATCTACAATGTTATCTGTGATCCCCCGATCCTGAATTTGCTCTATTGACCATTGCCATTTTTTCGTTTGGTGATGAAATTCCAGTAGCCCTTCACTGTAGAGAGATTTCAAAAATTCATTCATAAAAAAGGGATTGCCACCGGTTTTTAGTTCCACGAGTTCGGCTAAAGACAGGCAATCCTTTGGTTGGCAGTGCAATGTATCGGCGATTAACTGATTGATATCAGGTAAACTCAATGGTGAGAGAAAAAGTTGGTTTACCACCCCTCCCAGCTGCCGGATTTCTTCCACCATCTGCAGCAGGGGATGGGCTGGATTTACCTCGTTATCTCGGTATGCCCCCATCAAGAACAAAGATTGCCCATCTGTGGCGCTAGCTAGCAGTTGGATCAGCTTCAGGGAGGCATTATCTACCCACTGAAGATCGTCTAAAAAAATCACCAGTGGATATTTTGAGTGGGTGAAGACGTGAATAAAATTTTGGAAAACTTGGTGAAAGCGATTTTGAGCTTCTGCTGGCGGTAATACAGGTACGTCTGGTTGATTGCCGACAATCAATTCCAATGCTGGAATTACCTGGGTAATTACTCGACTGTTTGAGCCGAGGGCAGCTAAGAGGTTCTCGCGCCACTGACACAATTGCGCTTCGTCTTCAGTCAGTAATTGTTTGATCAGTGATTCTAAAGCTTGGGCGATCGCCAAGTAAGGAATATTGCGCTGATATTGGTCAAATTTTCCCGAAATAAAGTAACCTCGCCGTTGTGTAATTGGCCGATAAATTTCCTGCACCAAAACTGACTTACCAATACCAGAGTATCCTGCTATCAGCATCATTTCAACTTGCGAAGAAGATGCTGTGACATGGTGAGAGGAGGACACGGGGAATTGATTGCCAAGACTCTCTACGTCCTCTTGACCTGCAACTCTTTCAAACGCTGCTAATAACGTCTTAACTTCCCTTTCTCTCCCATACAGTTTTTCCGGGATATGAAACTTATCAAAAATATCCTGTTGCCCTAACAAAAAAGACTCTATTCGTCCCCTATTTTGTAGCTGCTTCAAACACTCTTCTAAATCAGTTTTTATTCCCCAGGCACTTTGATAGCGTTCTTCTGCTGCTTTTGCTAACAATTTCAAGACAATTGCGGAAACCATCACAGGAATTTCTGGATCGATAAAATGTGGTTGAATGGGTTCTAAAGCCAGATGATAATGAATTACCTCCAGGGCATCACTCGATTCAAACGGCAATCGATGGGTCAACAGTTGATATAAGGTGGCACCTAAAGAATAAAAATCAGTTCTATAATCCAGAGAACGGTTCATTCTGCCTGTTTGCTCTGGAGATATATAAGCTAGTGTTCCCTCTAACACGGTTGGATTTTTGAGAGTTAATGTCTCCCGCGATAAGGCAGTTGAAATTCCAAAGTCAATAATTTTCAGTTGTTGTGTTTGGATATTTAAAACAATATTGGATGGATTTATGTCCTTATGAATAATATTTGCGGTATGAATTTCACTTAAAGTTTGAGTTATTTCAATAGCTAATTTAAGAACCTGTGTTAAGGTAAATTTTCTTGTAGTTAATATTTTTGCTAAAGATTCTCCGCCAAAATCCTCCAAAATAAGTACAAAACTATTTTGATATTGCTGGAAACTATAAGCTTGGATGACACCTTCCAATGATAAGCTCCGTGTAATTTCATATTCGAGCTTATAGCGCGTGATTTCTTCTGGGGTGGGGTAGTCTTTCTTCAAAATCTTGAAGATTACAGGCAAACGATCCCGTTGGTAAATTCCTCTATAGACCCGTGAATTAACACTTTCATGGATTTTTGTCAGAATTTCATATCCAGGAATTTCCAGCATAGTCAAACCACCTGCAATTACTATACAGAAGGACAAAGCCGGGTTTACCGAATTTTAGATTTTGCCGAAAGTCTCAGCGTCGGCTTCCAGCGCTCAGAACTTTCAAGACGAATTTAGGATTTTGGAGATGTCTAATTCTCAATCCCAAATTTAAAAACTGGTTTCAGAGCAAGCGAATTAAAATATGACAACAAATTTCAAATCCTAAATCTAAAACTTTTTACTCAGAGCTACTGCTGTGAGATATCAGGTCAATTTAAAATCCAAAATTTAGTTGAGTCACAAACCCGATTATACAATAGCCGAACCCCTCATTTCCCATTTATCAAGAGAACAAGGAGAATGAACATACCAGGAGACAACAGAAATGAACATACAAGAAGACAGACTTAGTTTTGCCTCCTTGCTTCTTTCTTCAACTATGCTAGGGGCATTTTTACAAAATTGAAATGAAAATATTGCTGGATTATTCAATGGTTATACCAATTCGCAATTCGCAATCACGCTCTCTCCTAGACGCAGCACGTAGCTTGCTTCTTTGAAGAAGTACGCGGACTTGCTAACACAATTCAAAATTAAGAAAGTGTGATTATCTCTCTCTGGGTTTGCAGGTTTGTATGTGTCACATTCTTTTTTCAAATTGGTATTGTATTACTAAGGAGATTGTAGGGCATGAGTGAACCATTGAACGTGCTGATTGTTGAAGATTCAGAAACCGATGCTATGTTAGTTCTCCGTGAACTGCGTCACGGTGGTTTCAATCCAATTTGGCAGCGTGTCCAAACAGCCCAAGAGCTATATTTAGCTCTCAATAGCTGTACCTGGGATGTGATAATTTCAGATTATCGATTGCCTGGATTCAATGCTCCTGCGGCTTTAGAAATAGCAAAGGAGAGCCAAAAAGATATTCCTTTTATTCTCGTTTCCGGCACAATCGGCGAAGTATTTGCTGTGGAAATGATGAAAGCGGGTGCCCATGATTATGTTATGAAGGATAACTTAAATCGATTGCCAGAGGCAGTACGTCGAGAAATTCGAGATGCACAGGTGCGAGCAGAACGGAAACAAGCCCAAAAGCTGCTAGAAACTTTAGCGTCTAATATACCCGGAATGATTTACAATTTTGTTCGCCATTCTGATGGTTCTAATAGCTTTGAATACATCAGTTTGGGCTGTTTAGATCTTTTAGAGTTAACACCAAATCAAATTTTAGAAAATGCCTCTGTTTGTTTTGCTCAAATTCATATTGATGATCGTACAGGATTTTATGCAGCTGCCAAACAGAGCGCTAAAGCTTTAAAACCATTTTCTTGCGAGTGGCGATTAGTTACACCCTCTGGCAAAATCAAATGGGTACAAACAAATGCTCGTCCAGAGTCTCGAGAAAACGGGGATATTGTCTGGTATGGTGTTTTATTGGATGTGAACGATCGCAAACAAGCACAAGAGTTGATTATTCACAACGCTTTGCACGATCCGTTGACGGATTTACCAAATCGGACACTTTTAGTAGAACGCCTAGAATTAGCGATTAACCGAGCTAAACGACTAGAAACTTATCGTTATGCTGTCTTGTTTCTAGACTTAGATCGATTCAAAGTCATCAATGACAGTCTAGGACATTTAGCTGGAGATCAACTACTAAAGAATATTGCTCAGAAACTAAAAACTCATCTGCGGGAAGTTGATTTAGTCGCTCGCATTGGTGGCGACGAATTTGTAATTTTGCTGGAAGATATTTCTGGTATTGAAAAAGCCATTCAAGTGACTGAGCGTATCCTCACAGATTTTCAAACACCATTGATACTTGGCGATGCAGAAGTGGTTATTAATACAAGCATCGGCATTGTCTTAGGAACAAATCACTATCATCAAGCCTCTGATTTACTTCGAGATGCGGATATTGCTATGTATCGAGCTAAGGCTCAAAAGAGAAGTTCGTACAAAATTTTTGATGTCCAAATGCACACCCAAGCCGTAAATCGACTAACTTTAGAAACCGATATTCGCAAAGCTCTGGAAAGAGAAGAGTTTGTTATATATTACCAACCGATAATTGATCTACTTGGCGATCGCTACGCAAAACAAAGCCAAGACATTGGTACAGCGTCTTTAAAAAAAAACCCACTCCAAGCATGTCAGTTGATTGGATTTGAAGCATTGGTACGTTGGCAACATCCGATTCGCGGGTTGATTTTGCCAAGGGAATTTATTTCTATCGCCGAAGAAACAGGGCTAATTGTGCAAATCGATCGCTGGATGCTCTACACAGCTTGTCAACAACTTGCAAACTGGAAAAAAAAGTTTCCTAGTCATTGTCCCCGAAAAATTAGTATTAATCTTTCTGCTCAAGATATTCGCCAAGGGAACTTCATTGAAGACATGGATAAAATACTAGCCCAAACAAGTTTAGAAGGCGATTCTATAGATTTAGAAATTACTGAGAGTATGCTAATTGAAAATATCAGTAAGACAATAGATTTATTAAGTCAACTAAAGGCAAGAAAAATTCAGATCAGTATTGATGACTTTGGTACTGGTTATTCATCACTCAATTATCTTCATCGTTTACCTGCTGATAATTTGAAGATCGATCGCTCTTTTGTCAGTCAAATGCACGAAGGAAATCGTAATTATCAAGTTGTAAGTACCATCGTTGCTTTGAGTAATCAACTTGGATTAGCCGTGATTGCAGAGGGTATTGAAACGCCACAGCAACTTCAATGGTTACAGGAGCTTGGATGTGAATTCGGTCAAGGTTACTTATTCTCTAAACCCCTCAGCCCCGAAAAAGCAGAAACACTGATAGCGATTCAGGCGGGAAGAGGAATCGGCTTTTAAAAAGCTTAGCACAGTTCGTAGCGAGCAATTCATCACTGATTTTGGATTATTAGGAATAAAGTCCTGACTACAAAAAATTTCATTTATTTCCGACTAGGTACTTAGTAGATAAGTAAGGGTGAATTTTTATTTTTAAATATACACAAATATTCACAAAAAATGTTTCCGTAATTATACCATTGCTGTTCATATTTTAAATTAATTAAAAGTAAACATTACTAAAAAAAAATACTTAAATTTCTCAAAGGCGAATCAGTGGTTAGTCAGTATAAATATCGCTGGTTACAGTTAGTAACAAGTTTTGGCAAGCAATATGTGTTGCCCTTGTTAGTTGGTATTTTGATCTCAATTGCAGTGATTGGACTCCGGGAATGGTTTGTAATTGAAGAACAGTCCAAGATTGAACAACTGATTTACCAACAGGCGATCGCCATTCAAACTGAACTGGCTACTGAACTAAAAACTCGTATCATCGCATTAGAACGGATGGGAGGACGCTGGCAAGTGCGTGGGGGTACTCCTCAAAAGGAATGGGAAGCAGATGCAGCGTCCTCTGTCAAAGACTTCGGAGGATATCGGGCAATTGAATGGGTCGATCCATCTTTGCGAGTGAGATGGATTGTGCCGTTAGCCAGAAACGAAAAAGCATTAAATTTTGATTTAAGTCAAGAAACTAGGCGACGGGAAGCACTAGAAAAAGCACGCGATCGCCATCGAACAACTTTGACTCGCACAGTCAACCTTGTAGTGGGTGGCAAAGGATTTTTAGCATACATACCCTTATTTTTAGAAGATAAATTTGACGGATTCATCTTAGGAGTTTTTCAAATTCAACCCTTTTTTGATTCAGTTGTCCATGTGCCACGAGTTTACAAAATTAAGGTATTTGAGGGTCAGGAATTGATTTATGGTGATGATTCACAACTAACAAAACAGTCACCTTGGCAGCAAGAGATCAACGTTAACTTGTACGGACTTAACTGGCGAGTACAAATTTATCCCACTCCAGAGTTACTCACAAATTTGCATTCGCGCATCCCCACAGTTGTATTGTTTGTGGGGTTATTATTTGCCACCACACTCACTTTGTTAACTTATTTCGCCCAAGCTACCAAAGCGAGTAACTATCAAATAGCAGCCATAAATCAGGAGCTATCTCTCAGAGTTTTAGAGCAGAAAAAAGTCGAAGTTGCTCTACGTCGCCAAGCTCTCACCTTTGAAAATATTCATGATGCCGCGATCGTTACGGATCTTGCAGGCAATATTACAGACTGGAGTCCATCTGCTGAAAGAATATTTGGCTATACCAAAGCGGAGGTTTTAGGCAAAACTCCTCCTGATATTCTTCAACATGCTGAAGAAACAGCTACAAGCTTAAACAATATGGTTCTTGAAGGAATCAAACAGCAGAGACGTTGGTCAGATGAAATTAATGTTGTCCGCAAAGATGGTAGTCAGGGAATTTGCCGCTCCACTGTAGTACCCTTACGAGATGAACACGAGCAAACTATTGCTATCATTGGTTTCCTGCAAGATATCACCGAACGCAAACGCACAGAAGTTCTGCTGATTGAAAGTGAAGAACGTTTTCAATCTTTCATGAATTACAGCCCGATACCTGCCTGGATTACCGATACTGACGGAATGTTTCTCTACGTCAGCGAACCATACTTGCGGGTGTTTCAATTGCCTACACGAGAAATGATTGGCAAAACTGTATCTGACATTTATCCGCCGGAATTTGCCCAGCAATTCATCGACAACATTCAAAGAGTTGCTCATACTAACCAAGTTCTAGAAGCAGTTGAATCTGCACCCTGCATTGACGGTATAGTTCGAGATTTTTTAGTTTATAAATTTCCGATTTCTAGTCAAATCGATCGCTGTTTGGTAGGAGGAATTGCCATTGATATTACCGAGCGCCAACAAGCTGAACGGGCAATACAAAAGCAATTGCAACGCACGATGTTGCTCGAACAAATCACTCAGGAAATCCGTCAAAGCCTGGATACCAAAAAAATCTTTGCTACGGCTGCCATTCAAATTGGACAAGCATTCAAAGTAGACCGCTGTCTAATCCACTCTTATGTGAGTGACGCCACACCACAAATTCCCATAGTCGCAGAGTATGTTGTTCCTGGTTGCAGTTCGATGCTGGAATTAGAGATGCCGATGGTTGGTAATCCTGATGTTGAAAAAATAATCTTACAGGATCGGGCGATCGCTTCTCCCAATGTTTACCTCGATGCTTTACTCCAAACTGCTGAACCAATATTACGGCAGATTGACCTCAAGTCCCTGCTAGTAATCCGCACCTCCTATCAAGGAAAACCGAATGGAATCATTGGCATACACCAGTGCAGCCATTTTCGTCAGTGGACTCCAGAAGAAATAGAATTATTAGAAGCAGTTGCAGCCCAACTGGGTATTGCCCTAGCCCACGCAGATTTACTAGAGCAAGAAAGTCAGCGACTCGAAGAACTCACCTGGAACAACTGGGCACTGAAACAGGCTAAACGGGAAGCAGAAGCTGCAAATCGTGCCAAAAGCGAGTTTTTGGCCATGATGAGCCACGAAATTCGTACTCCAATGAATGCCGTAATCGGTATGACTGGACTACTGCTAGATATGGAACTCACGCCCGAACAACACAACTTTGTAGAAATTATCCGCAGTAGTAGTGATGCCTTGTTGACTATCATCAATGATATTTTGGACTTCTCCAAAATCGAGTCGGGGAAATTAGATTTAGAAGAACATCCTTTCAACCTACGTTATTGCATAGAAGAAGCTCTCGACCTTCTCGCTGCGGAAGCCGCAGCCAAAAACTTAGATTTAGCTTATCTAATTGACTGTCAAAACCCAAAGACAATTGTGGGAGATGTGACGCGAGTCCGACAAATTTTAGTGAATTTAATTGGCAATGCAGTTAAATTCACCAAGGTTGGGGAAGTTGTTGTTTCTGTGACAGTAAAACAAGTAATTAGTCAAGACAAATACGAAATTCAATTTGCCATCAAGGATACAGGCATTGGCATTCCCGAAGAACGACTGGAGCGACTATTTAAGCCTTTTAGCCAGGTTGATGCATCGATGAATCGCCAATATGGCGGTACTGGATTGGGTTTAGTCATCACCAAACGCTTATGTGAAATGATGGGTGGCAGTATTTGGGTTGAGAGTTCTGTGGGGGTTGGCTCGACATTTTATTTTACCCTGGTGGCTGAGTCGGCTTCTAGTCCAGAAATCGTTGACCTGGAGGTTGTTCAACCAAATTTAACCGGCAAACGCTTACTAGTGGTCGATGACAATGCCACTAATCGACAAGTGATCGGCGTCCAAGCCTCAAATTGGGGCATGATTGTTCGCTCTGTGGAGTCTGGTTTGCAAGCTTTGGCATTGATTAATTCTGGAGAGGAATTTGATATTGCCGTTTTAGATATGCAGATGCCAAATATGGACGGTTTAATTTTGGCTAGAATTATTCACTCTCTGCCCAAGTGTCAAGAACTACCCTTAGTGATGCTAAGTTCTGTTGAAAAATTACCAAATAAACAACAGGGAGCCAAATCTGATTTTGCTGCCACTTTGAATAAACCAATTAAGCGATCGCATCTTTACAATGTATTCATCCGCATCTTATACGGGGAAAGAATTTCTCTACTACCCACACAATCACTGCCATTAGTATTTAATTCACAGTTAAGCCAACAACTACCATTACGCATTCTTTTAGTAGAAGATATTTCTTTAAACCAAAAGGTAGCTCTGCAAATTCTCAAACGGTTGGGCTATCGCGCCGATGTTGCTAGTAATGGATTAGAGGCACTGTCAGCTTTACGCCAGCAATTCTATGATTTAGTTTTTATGGATGTGCAAATGCCAGAAATGGACGGACTGCAAGCAACTCGTCGGATCTGTCAAGAATGGCCGCATCACAAGCGACCTTGGATTATTGCCATGACTGCCCATGCCATGCAAGGCGATCGGGAAGAATGCCTCAGTGCTGGAATGAATGACTACATTAGCAAACCGATCCGAGCAGAGGCTCTCATCCAAGTTTTTAACAACTATAGAATTTTCCAGCGATCTAATACACAAATAAAAGATTTTATCAATAGAAATGAACAAATTTCCCAAATAGAAATCAATTCAGAGGTAATTTTAGCATCAGCGATCGACAGCGAAATATTTGCCGCTTTAACAGACATAACAGGCGATGATGCTGGTGAGATTTTAGCGGAGTTCATCGATGGTTATTTAGAAGATGCGCCCCAAAGGTTACTAGCAATTGGTAACGCAATTACCAGAGAAGATGCGGCTGCACTCCGAAGTGCTGCTCATGCTTTGAGATCGTTGAGCGCGACTGTTGGCGCTATGCCTCTGGCTCAACTGTGCGAAGAATTAGAAGCGATCGCTCGTACTGATAATATAGTCAGTGCTTCTACTCTGGTTTCCCAAATTGAAACCGAGTATCAACGGGTAAAAACTGCTTTGCAATTACAACATCCCCAAAATAAAAATGATTAATACCGACTTGGAAAACAACTCACCTGCAATTCTCGTTGTCGATGATGAAAGAGTTTTGCGATTAGTGCTGCGTCGAGCGATGGAAAAAGAAGGATATCGCGTTACTGAAGCGTGCAGTGGACGACATTGTTTAGATATTTTTCAACAGCAGCAACCAGATATAGTTTTACTAGATGCGATGATGCCAGACTTGGATGGCTTTAGTTGTTGTACCCAAATGCAAAGGCTTCTAGGTGATAACTGTCCCCCAATTTTAATGATTACTGTTCTCGACGACCAAGAGTCTGTTGACCGAGCTTTTGAAGCAGGGGCAACAGATTATATCACAAAACCAATCGATTGGAAGGTACTAAGTCAACGAGTCAATCGCTTACTGACATCTCGACGGGCAATAGCGGAAATTCAACGAAAAATCCAACGAGAATGCCATTTGACAGTCCAGATGGAAACAGGAAATCGAGAATTGCAACGCCTAGCCACTGTAGATATTTTAACTCAAATTGCTAACCGTTCCTACTTTGATGAATACCTAGAACGCGAATGGAACCGATTGCAAAAATATCAATTATCTCTATCTTTAATTTTATGTAACATTTCTTTTGTTAATAGCGATATCCCAGATGCATACTTACGACAAATTGCTGACACTATTGGCAAGTGCAAAAGGCGGGGAGCGGATTTAGTAGCTCGCTACGGTGGTGAAGAGTTCGCCATGATTTTACCAAATAGTGAACGCAAATCCGCTTTAGATGTAGCAACAGCGATTTTGTCTGCGACTAAGGCTAATTCTAACAGTGAATTTTTCAGCTTAAAGTTAGGGGTGACGAGCATTCTTCCCAGCCCCGAATCATCCCCACAGCAGTTAATTAATAGAGCCGAAAAAGCTCTCAAACAAGCCAAAATCGCAATAGGCGATCGCATTTACCAGATATAAGTAATATAGAGTTATGCTAAGACAAAATATAATGCATATTTTACATAATTTAGTATTATCAAAATATTATCCTCCTTGTTTGAATATCAAGCTAAATTTTCCGTTTGTATATCAGATAAATCAGAAATTCACCTCTAGCAAAAGAGACTTTTAAAGTAGATCAAAATCTATCTAGAGATTAATTACGAAAAGTTGCAAACTAACTTAGGGTGTATATAGCCTCTGCAACAAGTATTGGTTATTCCTAAACATTTTCATGCCTCATATTAATTACTCCCAATTACTACGTTACGGCATTGTTGTATTCACTGTCGCACTAGCATTAGTGTTAATGCTGATACTTGACCCCTGGTTAGGCATGAGTGGAACTCCTTTTTTGCTGTTTTTTAGCGCTGTTATGGTGAGTGCCTGGTATGGTGGTTTGAAATCAGGGATATTAGCAACTTCTTTGTCTGGCCTACTGAGCAATTACTTTTTCCTCCCACCAGTTTATGAACTGAGTTTTGACCTAACAAATTCTGTGCGAATTGGGTTATTTGCATTGCAAGGATTGCTCTTCAGTATGCTTTGTGAAGCATTAAAAACTGCTAAAAAACACGCTGAAGTGAATGTACAAAAGCTGAGACTTAGTGAAGAACGATTTTCCTTAGCCTTAAGCAGTGCAGATATTATGGTCTTTCAGCACGATCGCAATTTGCGATATCAGTGGATTCATAATCCTCATGGTACAGATGAAATAGAGAAAGTAATCGGTAAATGTGATGATGAAATATTTTCAGCCTCAGTAGCAGAACAATTGACGGCAATTAAGGAAAATGTACTAGAAACTGGTGTTTCCAGACGTCAAGAGGTTTATCTGCCAGTAAATGGAGAAAACCGTTACTATGATTTGCTCCTTGAACCGATGAAGGATACAAACAAGAGCATTGATGGTATTATTTGCGTCGCTATGAATATTACTGAGCGCAAGCAAGCAGAACTAGAAAATGCCAGATTGCAGAGAGAACTTCAGCAAGCGCTTCAGCAAAAAGATGAATCTTTGGCCTTGCTTAATGCTTGGGTTATGACTTCGCCAGTGGCGCTGGCTTTTCTCGATACTGAACTTCGCTACGTTTACGCTAATGAAGCTTTAGCAGCCATTAATGGTGTACCCCAAAGCGAACATTTTGGTCGTACCTTTCAAGAAGTACTACCGCAATGGGCAGAGCAAATTGAGCCTATTTTTCAGCAAGTAATGGAAACTAGGCAGTCGTTACTTAACCAGGAAGTCAGCGGGGAAACTTATCCGTCTGGGGTGTATTGCTACGGTATTGTCAGCTACTATCCGGTGTGTTTGCCGGATGGGCAGTTATTAGGAGTAGGTGTCACGTGCATTGATATTACTCAACAGAAACAATCCGAGCAAACTTTACGGGAAAGCGAAGCCAAGTTTCGCAGTGTCGTTGAGTCAAATATGATTGGCATTGGCTTCTGGCAAAGAGATGGCAGTATCACAGACGCTAACGATGCCTTGTTGAATATGCTTGGTTATTCTCATGAAGAAGTAATTTCTGGAAAACTTAACTGGCAAAACCTAACTCCACCAGAGTACATACCGCTGGATGAACAAGCACTGATTCAACTTCAATATACCCCCTTTTGCACCCCCTTCGAGAAAGAATATATTCGTAAAGACGGCTCACGCGTCCCGATTTTGGTAGGTGCTAGCCACTTTGAAGAGAATTTAAATCGAGGAGCCTTTTTTGTTCTAGATATTACAGAGCGCAAGCAAGCTGAAGAAAAACTCCGCTATATTGCCCAAGTTAGTCGTATACTTTCTACTTCCCTAGATTATGAAGAAACCTTACAACAAATCGCTAAAGTCTCAGTTCCCCAGCTAGCAGATTTGTGTAGCGTCGATATATTGAATGAAGATGGTTCCATTCGTCGCCTACCTATTGCCTATGCAGAACCATCCCAAGCCGATTTGGCGCGTCAACTTCAGGATTATGTGATAGATGACAAGGGTACAAGTGCAATTACTAAAGTACTGCAAACCGGAGAAAGCGAATTAATCTCAGAAATACCTGACTCGCTATTAGTGGCAAATGCTCAAAATCAGCAATACTTAGAACTGATTCGGCAATTGGGGATGAAGTCTGTGATGATTGTGCCGTTAATTGCCCACCAGAAAGTACTCGGTTGCATCAGCTTTGTCAGCACTCAATTAGACCGTCGCTACGATCGCTCTGATTTAACTTTCTTCACAGATATTGCTTATCGCGCCGCTTTAGCAGTGGAAAATGCTCAACTTTATCGAGACATTCATCAAGCTTTAATTCATTATGCCGAATCTCTATCTCTTTTAGATGCCCTGCTGGGCGCTGCTCCGGTGGCTGTATGCTTTTTGGATCGAGAACTGCGATATATCAGAATTAATCAGGTTTTCGCTGACATTAACGGTATAACCATAGACGAGCATTTAGGACGCAAATTTTCCGAAGTGCTACCAGAGATGACAGCTGAGTTGGAGCAACAATTACAGCGCGTATTAGATACTGGAGAACCTCTGCTGAATGTAGAAATTAGCACCGAGACACCAGGACAATCTGAAAATTACGAATATTGGCTGGGCAATTATTATCCGGTGAACAACCGTATGGGCGAAACAGTAGGAATTGGCATGATTTTGGCAGATGTAACCGAGGCAAAACAAACAGAAGTTGCTTTGCGGGAAAGCGAAGAAAGATTCCGGGCAATGTTTAATCAGGCAGCTGTAGGCATTGCTCTGGTAGCCTTAGATGGAGGATTTATTCAGGTGAATCCTGCCCTGTGCGAGATTACTGGATATAGCCATGAAGAATTAATTCAGATGAACTTTCAGGAAATTAGCCACCCTGAAGACTTAGAAGTTGATATGGAGAATGCTCGGCGAGTTTTAGCACAAGAAATTAATGGTTATTCCCTAGAAAAGCGCTATATCCGCAAAGATGGTTCTATTGTTTGGGTAAACTTAACTTCATCCGCAGTTTGGGATAGTAAAGGAGAACTCAAGTATGCCTCAGGTATTATCGAGGATATTAGCGAACGCAAACGAGTTGAAGCCACACAAGAGTTTTTAGTCGAAGCCAGCACCCTACTCGCGGCCTCATTGGATTATGAAATTACCTTAGAAAGTGTGGCGAATCTGGCAGTTCCGACCTTGGCAGACTGGTGTATTGTAGATGTTTTTGGCGAAGATTGGTCAAGTAAACAAATTGCGATCGCCATTGCTGACCCAACAAAACAAAATATCTTAAATCAAATCCAACAGCGTTATCCACCCAAAGGCACAGCCAAACAGCTGGTAGAGCAGCTAAAACTGGGAATATCTGTGTTTTATCCCCAATTATCTGACTCTCATCTGGTGCAGATGTCCCAAGATGAAGCACATCTGCAATTACTACAAAGCTTGGGTATTTGTTCTTTAATGGTGATTCCCGTCCGTTCCCGCGGGCAATTATTTGGAGCAATCTCTTTTTTTACAGCCGAGTCAGGCCGTCACTACGAACACACAGACTTAGCCTTAGCAGAAGATATTGCCCGTCGGGCGGCTACAGCTATCGACAACGCCAGACTTTACCAAGAAACTCAACAGGCAAAACAAGCCGCTGAGCGTTCTATGAATCGCACAGTACTTTTACAAAGCATCACCGCCGCCCTTTCCGAAGCCCTAACTCCCCAACAAGTCGGTGACGTGGTGATGAACCAAGGAATTCTCGCCTTGGGAGCCACCGCTGGTTCTGTTGTCTTACTTACTGAGGGAAATACTACCTTGAAAGTCGTCCAAGCAATTGGCTATCCGCAATCACTGATAGATGCTTGGGCAAGTTTTCCCATTACGGCCCCTAACCCCATAGCTGAAACAGTCAGAACCAAGAAGCCGATTTTTGTAGAAAATTTTGCCGAAAATGTCGCAGCCTTGATGGCAAACTATGCCAGCTTAGCTAATGCTGTGGCTATCACTAGGACTAATGCCTGGGCTTCCATACCATTGATAGCAGAGGGTAAAGCGATTGGGGCTCTGGGATTCAGCTTTGCTACAGCCCAAGCATTTAAAGAAGAAGATCGGGGATTTATGTTGACATTGGGACAGCAATGTGGACAAGCCATTGCCCGCGCTCAACTTTACGAAGCAGAAAAGGCTGCACGAGCGCAATCTGAAACAGCTAACCGTATTAAAGATGAATTCCTCGCTGTGCTTTCTCATGAATTGAGAACTCCCCTGAATCCGATTTTAGGGTGGGCAAAATTACTCAGAACCCGCAAGTTTGACGAAACTACAAAAATCCGGGCGTTAGAAACAATCGAACGCAACGCCAAGTTACAAACCCAACTCATTGAAGACTTGCTAGATGTATCGCGGATTTTACAAGGTAAGATAAATCTAAATCTCCATGCAGTGGATTTGAAAATAGCGATCGCTGCTGCCCAAGAAACGGTACGTTTAGCAGCAGAAGCCAAATCAATTGAAATTCAAACGGTGTTGAGTCATGATATCGGCAAAGTTTTAGGTGATGGCGATCGCTTGCAACAAGTAATGTGGAATTTACTCTCTAATGCCGTTAAATTCACACCCAGCGGCGGACGAGTAGAAGTACGTTTAGAACAGGTTGGCTTGGATGCTCAAATTCAAGTAATTGATACAGGAAAGGGAATCATCCCCGAATTTTTGCCTCATGTCTTTGATTACTTCCGCCAAGCAGATGCCAAAACAACCAGAGTATTTGGGGGATTGGGATTAGGACTAGCAATTGTGCGTCATTTAGTTGAACTTCACGGTGGTACAGTTGAGGCAGACAGTCTCGGAGAAGGAAAAGGAGCAACCTTTACAGTGAAGCTACCTTTGCTGAAAAGTTCCGAGTTAAGAGTTTCCAGTCCTGAGTCTTCTAACTCAGAACTTAATACTGAAGACTCATTACTTTTAGGAGTGCAAATTCTGTTAGTGGACGATCAAGCAGATGTGCGCGACTTTTTTAGCTTTGCCTTAGAACAGTATGGAGCCACGGTAACATCAGCTGCGGATGCAACTGAAGCATTAGAAGTACTAGCCGAGTTCAAACCAGATATCCTGTTAAGCGATATTGGAATGCCCTTGATGGATGGCTACATGCTGCTGCGGGAAGTGAGAAAATTGCCGCCAGAACAAGGCGGACAAATTCCCGCGATCGCCTTAACTGCTTATGCTGGAGAAATTAACTATAATCAAGCCCTAGCAGCCGGATTTCAAAAACACCTACCGAAACCTGTGGAACCGATAGATTTAGCTAAGGCGATCGTTAATCTAATTCGTAATTCCTAATTTCTGCTTCGGCTTCAGCTAGAGTATCTGCCAAGCCATTATTTTGAGCCGGATATATACAAACATTCCAATAGGACTTTTTAATGAAAATTCTAAATCACAAAGACGCGATAAATCGCCGTCTCTACAATAATCAATCCTTCCGTCTTGACGGCGATTTATCGCATCTCTTGGCTTAACTGAACCATATTGGCATCGCTCTTATATGTCAACCCGCCGAATACCCAATGCCCAATCCCCCATACCCAATATCGTGATCTAAGATTATTGGGTATCTTCTAATTTGCGATCGCCACCAAAAATGATTGAAGTTGAACATCTCAGTAAAATGTACGGTTCTACCCCCGCCATTACTGATGTGACTTTTAATGTCGAACCAGGGGAGATTTTAGGGTTGTTAGGTCCCAATGGCGCTGGGAAAACGACAACCATGCGGATTCTCGCTGGTTATTTACCGGCAACAAATGGAAATGCCCGAATTGCTGGATATGATGTCCATGAAAATTCCCTGGCTGTGCGGCAAAAAATTGGCTATTTACCCGAAACACCACCGTTATATCCCGAAATGACGGTGGAAGGATTTTTGCATTTTGTGGCGCGAATTAAGGGAGTTTCACCAGGCGATCGCCATCAGAAAGTTACAGCAGCGATCGAACGCTGTAACTTACAAGAAAAGCGCCGGGTAATTATTCGCAAACTTTCTAAAGGATATCGCCAACGGGTAGGAATTGCTCAGGCGATCGTCCACGATCCACCAGCAATCATTCTCGATGAACCCACTGTGGGACTCGATCCAAGACAAATCATTGAAGTCCGGAATTTAATTAAAAGTCTGGCTGGTACTCACACTATTATTCTCTCCACACACATTTTGCCAGAAGTGAGTATGACTTGTAGCCGCGTCGCTATCATTAATCGCGGCAAAGTAGTGGCAACTAATACACCAGAAAATCTCATGACCCAGTTGACAGGCGGTTCTGGGTATGAAATTGAAATAGAAGGAGAAGCTGCACTAGCGAAACAGGTATTGCAAAATGTTGCAGGTGTAAGTTTGGTAGAATCAATACCCACAGCCGGAATGCACAGTCATCAACCCCAAGCAAATCGGGCTTACCTGCGAGTGATATCGCAACCAGGAAAAGAACCAGGACGGGAAATTGCCACAACATTAGTGCGTGCAGGATTTGGTTTACATGAATTGCGGCGAGTTAACGCTACCTTAGAAGATGTGTTCTTGCAACTGACCACAGAAGAAAAGAACTTAGAAGCAGCCACAGAAGGAGAAGCCGCATAAATGGGTATAGTACTGAGTAATATTGTTGCCATTTATCGCCGAGAATTACAGAGTTATTTTGTCTCACCATTGGCTTACGCGATCGCTGGCATATTTTGGTTAATCGCAGGGTTCTTTTTTTTCTTGATTTTGCTCGGACCAACTGGCATTATTGCAGAAGCTTTTTATCAAGATTCACAAGGAGCGCCAGGATCGCTAGATGTTGGTTCCAGGTTTGTACAAGATTTCTTAAGTATCATGGCATGGTTATTGCTGTTTTTGCTACCAATTCTTTCAATGGGACTTTATGCCGAAGAACGCAAGCGTGGTACTTTGGAACTGCTAGCAACATCGCCGATAACTAACTGGGGAGTAGCCGTAGGTAAACTATTGGGAGTACTGACCTTTTTTATCACTTTGGTAGTGCCGATACTGGGATTAGAAGCGATCGCATTGAGTGCAGCAAACCCACCTATGCAGCCAGCAATTCTCTTGTTAGGTCATCTGGGATTAATCTTATTAGCAGCAGCAATTTTATCCTTGGGAATGTTCATTTCCTCTTTAGGTGAAAGTACAATTTTGTCTGCTGTCTTTACTTTCACAGCAAGTATATTGCTGATGTTAGTTCCAGATTTTATCGGGCAGAAACTTGGTGGTTCAATGGGAGAATTTCTTAGTAATCTTTCATTGGCAAAACATTACAACGATTTAGTTCAAGGAATTTTTGATACCAGCAGTTTAATTTTATTTGCTAGTTACATTTTTTTGGGAATATTTCTCACTGCTCAATCAATTGATGCACTACGTTTTCAGCGTAATTAGTCATTTGTCATTTGTCATTTGTTATTTATAAAAACTAGTGACAAGTAAAATATATGCACGAACATTGAGTGATTAAAAATCAGTAAGACAAGTGAATATATGGCAACAACGCGTTCCCAATAATTACATCTGTATCAATTATTAGAAGCATTAAGCAGATAAAATTGGAAAAATTGTTGAGGAATAGAATTTTTTCGTATGACCAATGACCAATGACAAATAATTATGAAAATAGTCCCAAAAAAGAAACTGTGGAAATATCTATTTTGGCTAGGACCATTCCTAGTAGCTGTTGGCTTAACAGTTGGTTTAGTCTCCGATGAACACTGGGGACTAATTGCATTAGCATTCCTGATACCGGGAATCATCATCATTGTATTGTGGATAATACTACAAAGCTACCAAACTAATTGGTGGAAAAGTCGCTCTACCCAAGCTGGAACTAATGCCCTAGTAGCAACTCTGGCAGTATTAGCCATTTTGGGATTAATTAACTTTTTGGGAACTCGCTACCACTTACGGGCAGACTTAACAGAAAACCAATTATTTACTCTTGCACCTCAGTCGCAGGAATTGGTGAAAGCTTTGCCAGAGGAAGTTAAAGTGTGGGTATTTGATATTAGCAAGAATCCCCAAGATCAAGAATTATTGCAAAATTATCGCCGACAAAGCTCAAAATTTAATTTTGAATATATAAATCCCGAAGCAAGACCAGGACTGGCAGAAAAATTTGGCGTCAAAAATTATGGCGAAGTTTATCTAGAATCTGGCGATAAAAAGCAATTAGTACAAACAGTAAATCAATATGAACGCCTGTCGGAAATCAGATTAACTACTCGCCTACAACAACTAACAAGTTCAACGACACCCAAAGTTTACTTACTCCAAGGTCATGGAGAACACCAATTATCAGCAGGTAAAGGTGCAATATCCCAAGCAATTCAGGGATTAGGCGATAAAAATTACACAACCGCACCGTTGAATCTGACAGAAAACCCTAAAGTTCCTCAAGATGCCTCTGTGGTAATAGTAGCCGGTCCCAAGCGAGGGTTGTTTGAAAGCGAAGTCAAAGCTTTACAAGAATATCTAAATCGAGGCGGTAACTTACTGCTGATGATCGATCCGAATACCGATCCCAAACTTGATAGCTTGCTACAAGAGTGGGGCATTCGTCTGGATAATCGTTTAGCAGTAGATGTTTCCGGTGACAGCGTTGTAGGACTTGGCCCCGCCACGCCCTTGGTGACAGAATACGGAGAACATCCGATTACCAAAGATTTCCGTAACGGTATTTCCTTTTATCCCATCGCCCGTCCTCTAGAAATTATCTCCGTACCTGGTATTCAAGCTACTCGTCTACTGGAAACCAAACCCTATCCCACCAGTTGGGCAGAAAGCGACCTAAAAAGCGAAAAATTGGAATTTAATGCAGATAAAGACCTCAAAGGCCCTCTGACTTTAGGCGTTGCTTTAACAAGAAAACAAACATCCAAATCTCCTTCTATTCCCCAAGCTTCACCGACACCTTCTCCCTTACCATCACCCATCACCCAAAGCAAAGCTAACCCAAAAACCCCACCTTCCCCTCTACCATCACCAACCACCAAAAGCAAAGTTTCCCCTACTCCCCCTGCCTCCGTTGCGCCCACTCCTTCCCCCTCATCTCAAACACCCACCGAATCACGCTTAGTAGTTTTCGGAAATTCTAATTTTGTCACCGATGGCTTATTTCAACAGCAACTAAATGGAGATGTATTTCTCAACTCAGTCACCTGGCTAAATCAACAAGATAAGCAGCCCCTTTCCATTCGCCCCAAAGAACCAAAAAACCGTCGGATAACCCTGACAACAATGCAAGGCAGTCTTTTAACAGTGTCGTCTTTGTTAGTTTTACCTCTAATTGGGTTTGCGGCAGCAGTTATTCTCTGGTGGAAACGACGGTAAAGTTAGAAATTCTGCCCCATAAAAAATAATAAATGACAAAAAAATGAAATTGCCACGAACAACTTTAATTTTGATATTCCTAGCGCTGGGTTTAGGCAGTTTTGTTTACTTCTATGAAATTCGGGGTGCGACTGTGCGAGAAGAGATAAAAGAGCAAAAGCAGAAAATTTTCTCTTTTGATGCAGATGATGTACAGGCTTTAACAGTAACAACAAAAAAACTCACCCTGAATCTAGAACGTAATAATCAAGCTAGCAACACAAAATGGTTAATTAAATCTCCAATATCTGAACCAGCAAATGACGCTATTGTTTCTTATTTGATGGATTTGTTGGTCAAGGGTAAGAGCGACAGTACTTTATCAACTCCAGCGAAAGAATTGGGACAATTCGCTTTAGATCAACCCCAAGGAACTATTAATATTACCTTGAAAAACAAACAAACCCATCGGTTAATTTTAGGTAAATCTAACTTTAACGGGCGTTTTTTATATGCTCAAGCCGATCCCACGATAAAACCCGATGGAGCTGTAAATGTGCTGTTGGTATCTACAGATTTTGCAAATGCTGTGAATCGGGAATTATCAGAGTGGAAACAACCCGTAGATAATATTAAATCAACACCTTTACCAAGCATTCTTCCTCTACCAAGTCCGACCAATAGCAAATAATTAACTTCAAAAATCTTCCAATATTTAATGACAAAACCGACAGCAACATTGCTAATTTCCTGCCCAGATCGACGCGGACTTGTGGCGAAAATTGCCAATTTTATCTATTCTAATGGTGGTAATATTATCCATGCAGATCAGCACACAGACTTTGCGGCTGGATTGTTCCTCACTCGTATTGAATGGCAGTTAGATGGGTTCAATTTACCGCGAGAGTTTATTGCACCGGCATTCAATGCTATTGCTCAACCTTTAGGCGCTAAGTGGGAACTGCATTTTTCTGATACTGTACCACGTATTGCTATTTGGGTAAGCCGTCAAGACCATTGTTTATTTGACTTGATTTGGCGACAACGTGCCAAAGAATTTATTGCGGAAATTCCTTTAATTCTGAGCAATCATTCTAATTTAAAGGTGGTGGCAGAGCAATTTGGTATCGATTTTCAACAAATTCATATTACTAAAGACAACAAACTAGAACAAGAAGCTCAACAACTAGAATTACTACGCCAATACAAAATTGATTTAGTTGTATTAGCCAAATATATGCAGATTGTTAGTGCCGATTTTATTAATAATTTTCCACAAATTATCAATATTCATCATTCATTTTTACCAGCTTTTATCGGAGCAAATCCCTATCACCGAGCTTTTGAACGTGGTGTTAAAATTATTGGTGCAACTGCTCATTATGCCACTGCTGATTTAGATGCCGGACCAATTATTGAGCAAGATGTTGTACGAGTTAGTCACCGTGATGAAGTTGATGATTTAGTGAGAAAAGGCAAAGATTTAGAGCGAGTTGTATTAGCAAGAGCAGTGCGATCGCACTTGCAAAATCGTGTATTAGTCTATGGTAATAGAACAGTAGTATTCGAGTGATTTTATATCCGAACTAATGTAACTTCAGGCTATATTAACAAAGTCCGCCTATGCGGTTGGGGGAGCATCTCACTTTCGTAAAAAGCCTTGTAAAACCTCACCCCAACCCTCTCCTTGGTAAGGAGAGGGAGCAAGAATCTTGTTTCTCATCTGGTATATTTGCAAAACAGAGATGCTCCCGTTCGTTTTTCTTTCTTCTACTTAAACATGTTTAGCGGATCTTCATACAGAATTGGTATGAGTATAAAAATATTAAGAGTTATCACTGGATTTGCGAAAGTGAAGTTAAATAGTTAACAGCCTCAGAGTAAGAAGATATTATGACCGCTGATAACTTCATCGTCCGCACAATGAATAGGTCGGAAATTGATTTGGCGATTACTTGGGCAGCAAGCGAAGGTTGGAATCCAGGAAGGTATGATGCTGAATCTTTTTATCAAACTGACAAGAACGGTTTTTTTGTGGGCGAGTTGAATGGCGATCTGGTGGGGTGCATTTCTGCTGTTGCTTACGATCGACATTTTGGCTTTCTAGGTTTTTACATTGTGAAACCCCAGTTTCGTGGGCAGGGGTTGGGTATGAAAATTTGGAAGACAGCAATGGACTATCTAGGTGCTGACCGTAACATTGGCTTAGATGGTGTAGTAGCTCAACAAGATAACTACAAAAAGTCTGGTTTCCAAATTGCTTATAACAATATTCGTTATCAAGGTGTCGGTAACGGTGCGATACCTGCTGGTATCATCGAACTGAAAACAGTGCCTTTTGAAGAATTGGTGGCTTACGATCGCCAACTTTTTCCTTCTAAGCGTCCAGTGTTTCTGCAACATTGGATTGAACAGCCAGAAAGTAGTGCTTTCGGGTTTCTCAAAAATGGATATCTTGTTGGTTACGGAGTTATCCGGCCTGCCCATACAGGTTTTAGGATTGGGCCGCTGTTTGCTAATGACGAACAGATTGCTGAAGCATTATTTCAAGCGTTACTTGCACAAAATCCTCATGCTCCAGTGTTTCTTGATGTGCCAGATACAAATCTACAAGCAATTAACTTAGTTGAACGTTACCAATTGCAGCCAGTCTTTCAAGCTGCTCGGATGTACACTAAAGAAATTCCTAGTTTACCTATTAATCGTGTGTTCGCTGTGACAAGTTTGGAACTAGGTTAGAAATGGACAAACAATCTGTTTAGACCACTCACTATATATACATTTCGTAGTGAAGACTTTAGTCCTCAAATCAGGTCTGTTTGCGTTGGCGGAGCCTCTCTAAGAGTTGCGTTCCCGCAGGGTAGACCTCTCTACGAGACGCTGTTCGCGTTCACTACAAACGTTGAATTATTCACGCGGCTCTACTTACTGTTAGATTTTAAAATATAAAATTTCGCTTATGCGCTTGACTTCACTAGATGTTTTTCGCGGCATTACGATCGCTGCTATGATTCTCGTCAATATGGCAGGAGTTGCAGATGATGTATATCCTCCTTTAGCCCATGCTGATTGGCACGGTTGCACACCAACTGACTTGGTATTTCCCTTTTTTCTCTTTATTGTTGGTGTAGCAATGACTTTTTCGTTGTCAAAGTACACCGAAGGTAATAAACCAACGTCGGCTGTTTACTGGCGGATATTGCGCCGCGCCGGCATTCTGTTTGCTTTAGGATTGCTGCTAAATGGTTTTTGGAATCAAGGTGTTTGGACTTTTGATTTGAGTAACATCCGAATTTTAGGGGTGTTGCAGCGCATCAGCATTACTTATCTGCTGGCTTCTTTGATAGTTCTCAACCTTCCGCGTAAAGGTCAATGGATACTAGCGGGAGGGCTACTCATTGGGTATTGGCTAATGATGATGTATTTACCAGTACCCGATTATGGTGCCGGAGTTCTAACGCGGGAAGGTAATTTAGGCGCTTATGTTGACCGCCTAATTATTCCCAAAGCACATTTATATAAAGGTGATGGTTTCAAGTTCATGGGAGATCCAGAAGGACTCTTTAGTACTATTCCGGCGATAGTGAGTGTTCTAGCGGGCTATTTTACTGGGCAATGGATACGCAGCCAGCCTGTACAGTCACGCACAAGTATGGGTTTAGGATTATTTGGAATCGGTTGTTTAATTATCGGTTGGGCGTGGGGGTGGACATTCCCCATTAATAAAAAACTGTGGACAAGTTCTTATGTGGTTTTTACAACAGGTTGGGCATTATTGTTGCTAGCAACTTGTTATGAGTTGATCGAAGTACGGCTGATACGTCGCTGGAGTAAACCTTTTGAAATTATGGGTTTAAATGCGATCGCTCTTTTTGTTGCATCTGTTTTATTGATTAAAATTTTAGTCAAAACCACTATTGGTACAGGAGAAAAGGCTCCCAGTACCTACAATTGGATCGATCAGAATTTTTTCGCATCTTGGGCTGGGGCGCTTAACGGTTCCCTATTATTTGCCCTAGTCACCGTGTTGTTGTGGTGGGTTGTTGGTGTTGTGATGTATCGCCAACGCTGGTTTCTGAAAGTGTAAATGGGAAGTGCTGAGTGCAGATAACCCAAAAAACATCTAATTTTCCCCTTACCCTTTACTTTGCCAAGAGAATTTAGTGAACTACGAGTCTAAGTAAAAATTAAGCGATCGCACTTCAAGTTTCTCCAAAGTGCGATCGCTTTTATCCAAACTTCCAATACTTTAGGAAAAACAGAGGGAAAATATTTCGTATACCGAACAAATTTCTTTATTTTGCTTTCCTTGTAATAGCTTCCGTCTTCATTGTAAGAGCTTCCGTTTTCACGTTTCAGTATTACGCGCAGCTTGTAATAGCTTCCGTCTTCATTGTAAGAGCTTCCGTTTTCACGTTTCAGTATTACGCGCAGCTTGTAGTAGCTTCCGTCTTCATTGTAAGAGCTTCCGCTTTGACGTTTCAGTATTTCACGCACCCTGTAGCAGTTTCCGTTTTGACGTTAGCAAAAACATACTTGCGTTACACCTATTTTTACGTACATAAAATATGGTTTTGGTGTACAGCAGTTATGTATCCTAACAATAGATGTAGTTCAAAGATGTAAAAATTACTGTAAATCAATTAAATATGAGATTTTTTCCGAAAAATCAACAATTTTACGTATGACAACTTTTTTAACAATTGTTCATTATAGAGTTATGAGAAATTCGGAAAGTTGGTGTTAATTATGGCAAGACCAAAACGCAATTCACGTACACTTGACAAAGCTGAAGTCCGTCTAGCAAGTATTAAATCTATCAGTTCAACTCTTGATGTTGGAGAAGGTTTGACGGTCAAAGACTATACTACAAAAATTGAAAGTCTGCGACAATCTATAGAAGCATACAATACTACTCTCTCCACTATTGATATTTTATTAACTCAGATTGTCGAAAATGAAAAAGATTTAGCAGACTATTCTGATAAATTTTTGCGTGGTATTGCTTATAAGTTTGGTAATAATAGCCATGAATATCAGATGGCTGGAGGTACTCGCAAAAGCGAGCGCAAGCGTATTGTTCGTCAAAGTGCGGTTTTGCCTGAGTAAGTAGGCGCGATTAAATCAACCTATGTAAAGTTTTGTAAGGGGAAAGGCTTCGTCGTCGGCATCAGCCAAACTGTTAAAGAGTAAAAGTTTTTCCCTTTTCTTTTACCTTTGTTAATCAAACTTACTTAGTCGTAATGGCATAATTGCGATCGTTACTGCTATCAATCCCAATCATCAAATTCCAGAGGAACTGAAACAGACAACCACCAATCGAAATTTACGTCTAGGCTAGATTAGGGGTTTGTGAATCCCGTGACGCTAAAAACACTAGGCAAAAACGGCAACTTAATCTCAGCCAAAAGATGATATTGTAAATGACTTTGAGCGATACTATGTTCAAACATAAATGAGGTGCAGCTATGCCAACAATTCATTTGATAGATGGGGAAAAGGGAGGGGTAGGCAAGTCTCTAGTCGCTAGAACAATGATTCAGTATTATCTGGATAAGAATATGCCCTTTGTACCAATAGAAACGGATAGGTCAAACCCAGATGTAGCTGGGGTGTACAAGGGGATATGTCAGTATGCAGTTTTTACCGAAGATGAGAAGCAAGCTGATAAGGCAGATAAACTTTTTGAAATAGCAATGAATAAGACAGTGATTGCTAATCTAGCCGCACAATCTCATAGGGCAGTTAAGGAATGGATTGAGAAGAATCATTTAATTGAACTGGGACAATCACAAGAAGTATATTTTTGCAAGTGGTTTGTCTCAACAGGAGGGTATGACAGTCTAAATCTATTTAAGCAATCTGTAAATAGCTATGGTGGTAAAATTCCTCATGTATTAGTCAGAAATTTAGGCTTATGCGATGACTGGGAACACGTAAATTCTGATGTGACAATACAAGAAATAGTCAAAAAATATAATGTTAGGGCTATAGATTTTCCGAAACTCGCATATAAAGAAAGAAATATTATAGACCAGCACAGATTAACATTTTTGGAGGCAAGGCAGTATAAAGAATTTGGCATAATCAGCAAACAAAGAGTGGTGAATTTTCTCAAGCTTGCCTATGCTGCTTTTGAAACCGCTGGTATATGTCATGAAGAAGTTATAAATAAAGCAATGGATTAGAGCCTATTTATAGGAATCCGATTTGATTACTGAACTGACTGGCGTAGTGAGGGAACAGGGTTAGAGGAACAGGGAAAAAGGGAATAGATGTGTACTTAGTTTTTTCAAAAATCAAATCCGAGTCCTAGATAAAGTAAATATTAAGCAGGGTGTGTTACCGCTATCTAGGAATTTCAGGGTTTGAGAAAATCTAATTTAGCCGTAAGACAGCATATTTACAGGTGCGTTACGCGCTGCTTAACCCTCTTTTGTCACTCTCGGAAAACAATAATCTCAGCCAAATTCTGAGACTTTGATTTAATCCAAGTTTGAGGCTTTATTTTCTAACAGAAACTAAAATTTTTAGACAAAAAGTAGAAATTAAAGACCCATAACCGTTTGAGCGATTGGATTCTCCCAAAGTGACAAAACAGGGTTAAACACACTCGAAAATTTAAGGTTTACTTACCTTGATTACCCAATCCCCAATACGTCTCTACGAGAGGGTGCGCCAACGGCTATGCGGTAGTTTAATCTCGACTCACTTCGACGCCGCTCAGTGCAAGTCGCTCGATTTGAGCGTAGTCGAAACTCAGTACAAGTCCCCAATCCCTTTTACGTAGTATATTCTGCGTTAATCCTCACGTAGTCATAACTCAAATCACAACCCCAAGCTTTACCTTTACCATAACCATTGCCAACGCTAACAGTAATTAAAACTGTATCCTCTTGAAGATAAGCACCTATGGCAGCTTGTTTTAAATAGGCGCTGGCTGCTGCACGATCGAAAGTTAAGGGTTGGCCATTTTCTAACATTAAGAAATCCCCCAGCTTAATTTGCAGATTTTCTTGATGGAAAGGTACACCTGCACGCCCAGCAGCAGCGGCGATGCGTCCCCAGTTAGGATCGCGTCCAAAGATTGCAGATTTAACTAAAGATGAACCAGCGATGGTTTTAGCTATTTGTCTGGCTGAGAGTTCATCATGGGCACCAGTTACTTCTACTTCTATGAGACAGGTTGCACCTTCACCATCACGGGCGATCGCTTTGGCTAAATGCTGGCAAACTGCTGTTAACATTGCTTCTAATCTCTCTGATTCGACACCGACTTCTGTAATTGCTGGGGTGCGAGATTGACCGTTTGCTAAGGCAATTAAGCTGTCGTTAGTACTAGTATCACCATCCACTGTGATGGAATTAAAACTTCTATCAGCTGCCCTGGTTAACATCTGCTGCCAAAGGGCTGGTGAAACGGCTGCATCACAGGTGACAAATCCCAGCATGGTTGCCATGTTGGGGTGAATCATGCCGGAACCTTTGGCAATACCACCAATCCGCACGGGGCGATCGCCTATAGTTGTCTCTAGCGCTATGGATTTTGTTACCAAGTCTGTGGTGATAATCGCACTGGCCGCGGCATCTGAGCCTGTTTCTGATAGTGCCGCTACTAGCTTGGGAATCCCGCTTCGCAAAGCATCCATCTTAATTCTTTGACCAATGACGCCAGTAGATGCCAATAACACCGATTCAGAGGGAATGTTAAGTGCTTGGGCTATTGCCATCCCAGATTCTAGGGCATCAAACCAGCCTTGATTTCCGGTCGCGGCGTTTGCTTGTCCAGCATTGCAGAGGATAGCACGAGCGTTATGTTTAGCTTGCAAGCGTTGGCGACAATAGTCAACGCAAGCAGCTTTCACCTGACTGGTAGTGAACACACCAGCTGCGATCGCTTCCACATCTGACAATATCAAAGCTAAATCTGGCAACCCCGAAGGTTTCAATCCTGCGGTAATTCCCGCCGCCTGATACCCCCTTGGTGCTGTGATACCACCTGTGATTTTTTGCCAATCTGCCATGATTATTCCTTACAACAACTATCAGATTGGAGCGTGCTGAGTCCTGAGTGCTGAGTCCTGAGTCCTGAGTCCTGAGTTAGGAGTTAGGAGTTTTGTTTATTTCCTTGTCTCCCTTGTCTCCCTTGTCTCCCTTGTCTCCCTCATCTCCCCAATCCCCAATCCCCAATCCCTAGTTGCTTTTATTGTGAGTTTATTTACTGATGGCAATAATAATGCACCACTTGCCCATTAGCATAATTATTTTTACCTTTCTTACGATCAAAAACAAATGCGAAAAAGGAGAGCTATAAAGTCGCTCTCCAGATCATCAGGGTGCATCTACTTACCAGAGCATACCATTTTTGGTATGAGGGTTGTCACCAGTTTTATTATGAAGATTTCATGAAGAAAAACCGGGAAAATACTTAGGGGATAGAAGATTGGGCATTAAGATCCAAAAATTACAAATTACGAATTTAGTTAAACTGTGACTTTTGTACCGTCAAATTTAGTAAAAGTGAAGCCGCTAAATTTTTTGTTGTAATCTAGTGTTTCATCCCGAAGTAGGCTAATAGCAACTTCTTCTCCCAAGGCCAAAGCAGCTGAACCATTGGAACGCCAATGAATACCACAGAGTAAAAAAGAATGTAGAGACATAGCAGCGCTACGTCTCTACAAAGATTTTGGATAATGCATATTTAGTTTCTGGAGATGTCTATTGGACTAAATAAGAAAAACATACCCATTAGACAGTCAAGTGTTTACAAGTGTTGTAGGGTGTAATTATCGGTATCAATAGTTGTCGGGTTTTGGGGAAAAGGGGAAGGTGGGGTCCCAAGAAGGGGATAAGGGGCGGGGGAAAGCGGAAAGAAAAAACCTTTAACCTTTACCCTTTAACCTTTTCCCAAAACCCAATTCCGAGTTAAAAATGCAAAACCCGAGCAGTATTGTTATCGGTATCACTTGCGATCGCATCATATTCTTAAATTTTGTAAATTATTCATCAAATAACGGTGTGGTTAGATCCCCGACTTATTGAAAAAGTCAGGGATCTTGCAGCCCTTGCAAAATTAATGGGACAGACCACTAGCCGTTGAGTTTTTTCTCGACTAGTTCGTTAGTCAGCTTAGGATCGGCGCGTTTACCTGTCTTTTTCAAAACCTGTCCGACGAAAAAGCCTTTGAGATTAATGTTACCGTTGCGATACTTTTCTAGTTCTTTGGGATTATCGGCGATGACTTCATCAACGATGGGTTCTAGTACACCAGGATCGGTGATTAATTCTTGACCAGCAAAAGCTTTTTCCGGAGGAATTCCACTGAGCAAATCTGGCAGCTTTTCTTTAGCTTGGGCATTGCTAATTTTGCCCGTTTCAATGCGGGTAATTATATCAGCTAAATTAGTGGGAGTTAGAGCGATCGCAGTGATACTGAGTTTTTGTTTGTTGAGGTATGCTGTGATATCTTGAGTAATCCAGTTGGCGGCAGCTTTGGGATTTGCTCCAGCAGCGATCGCCGCTTCAAAATATTCGGCTACTACACGATCTTCTGTCAATACTCGCCCATCGTAAGCCGAAAGCCCCAATTCATTTTCGTAATGATGGCGTTTTTGGGCTGGTAGTTCTGGTAGTTCGCTACGCCATTTATCTAATTGTGCATCTGACACCTCAATGGGTGCTAAATCTGGTTCGGGGAAGTAACGATAATCGCTAGAACCTTCCTTGACTCGCATACTACTTGTGCGTTGAGCGCCT
Organism: Nostoc sp. C117; assembly: GCF_043099735.1. Taxonomy (NCBI): domain Bacteria; kingdom Bacillati; phylum Cyanobacteriota; class Cyanophyceae; order Nostocales; family Nostocaceae; genus Nostoc; species Nostoc sp. C117. Next base: position 4,769,164 of record NZ_CP170991.1, on the reverse strand, counting down.
TCTTCCCACAAACGAGTTTCTTGGATAATGCGATCGCCAGCTTCGATGGCTGCAATTTGCCGTTCAATTTCGTAGTCAATCGCCCGTTGAATGGCGCTAAAGGAGTTCATATTTTTAATTTCTACTTTGGTGCCAAATTCCTTTCGTCCCACGGGACGCACGGAGATGTTGACATCGCAGCGGAGAGATCCTTCTTGCATATTTCCGTCGCTGACGCCGAGGTAGCGGACAATCCGCCGCAACTCTTCGGCATATTCAGCAGCTTCAAGTCCAGAACGCAAGTCTGGTTCTGAGACGATTTCGACTAATGGCACACCTGCGCGATTGTAGTCTACAAGCGAATAAGTAGAACCGGAAAGGCGATCGCTACCTGCGTGTACCAATTTTCCTGCATCTTCCTCCATGTGCAGACGCGTGATGCCAATGCGTTTGCGGGTGGGTTTTCCCTCAGCATCTACCAACTCAATTTCTAACCAACCATGTTCAGCGATCGGTAGATCGTATTGAGAAATTTGGTAATTTTTCGGTAAATCTGGATAAAAATACTGTTTACGATCAAATTTGCTATATCGAGCGATTTGACAATTAAGTGCCAAACCCGCTTTTACGGCGTATTCTAATACTTTTTGATTCAGTACAGGTAACACCCCAGGTAAGCCCATACAAACTGGGTCGATGTTAGTATTGGGGTCAGCGCCGAATGCCGTAGAACTAGTAGAGAAAATCTTCGTATTGGTACTTAGCTGACAATGGGTTTCTAGACCAATAATCGCTTCATACTCAGTTTTTACAGTCGTAGCAGAGGTCATAATATCGCTATTTGGGCATAATCCTTCCTTAGGCTACTATTGTAGCGATGTCTGGAGTCGCTCTGAAGAGGGTTATTTGGGTAAGTAAGTTAGTACTGTTTCTATCGTAACTAATCAATAGTTACAGTAAAGAAATTTTCTTGAAGGGTTGCTTTGGTATTTCTTTGCAATACTTAACTAGTTTCTAATTAAAAAAAGTGAACATAGATTAAAAATAATAACTATCATCATAATTTATAAAGTTTATCAAGCTAAATTAAGAGTATGCTAATCGTTGAAGTCTTGTTCAAAAATGAAGTAAATAAATACAAATAAAGTTAAATATTTGTTTAGTATTTTGTACTTTGTCATTTATTTTAGTGTTAAATACTAAAAAATAAAGTTTATTTGTGTCAACTTACTAACTAGTAAAGCACGGCGTAAATAAACCACCACTTCCAAATCAAAGAAACCCTGACGATATATTCATTTTGAATTTTCAATTCTGCCTTGCGTTACTATGTTGTCACACAAGGCGGTGAAAATCCTATCTGAGCCAATTTTAATAACAGCGAAAACTAAAGTAAACTTAACAACAATTACGTAAGATGATAAGAAGAATTTTGCTGGCTGTATCGGGATTAGGACATGCTGAAGAGATGCTCAAAACCCTGAGAGAAATACCTTCAATTCAATCTGCAAAAGTGACAGTTTTGCATGTTGTTCCTGCACAAAGTACTGCGACTACCATGACAGCTAAATGGGAAGATGGTGGTAAAATTCTCGCTAATACGATTCAATCTTTGAACCTAGATCCTAGTCAAGTTTCTTCAATTCTGCGCCAAGGCGATCCCAAAGACGTGGTTTGTCAAGTAGCTGATGAAATCGACGCTGACTTGATTATTATGGGTTCACGAGGACTAAAGCGATTACAATCGATTTTATCAAATTCAGTCAGTCAGTACGTTTTCCAACTATCTTCTCGCCCCATGTTGCTGGTAAAAGATGACATTTATGTTAAAAGAATTAAGCGCATTATGGTGGCAATAGACAATTCTGATGCAGCGAAAAATTGCTTGAAATTGGCACTATTTTTGCTGAGAGATATTCAGGGTGGTGAGTTGATTTTGGCAAATATTAGTACAGATTTAGGTGGTAAAATATCAGAAATAACTCAGGTTAATGCCGACAAAAATTCAGTTTTAGCAGCCGCAGTTGCAGAAGCCGCAAAACAAGGTACGCAATCTCGTTCTTATATCAGTAGTGGAAAACCTGGTGAAGAAATTTGCCGATTAGCAGGTGAGTTAAATGTAGACTTGTTATTGCTCGGTTCTCCCGATCGCCGTCCATCGATCGCTAAGAGTTTTGTTGATATAGATAGACTCATCGGAGCTTCTTTGTCAGATTATGTTCGAGTCAATGCCACTTGTCCAGTATTGTTAGCCCGAACCATCGCTTAAGATAAACAGTGCTGAGTATAAGAATTATTCTTGTAGGATGTGAAGAAATCAAGATTTTGTCTTTTAAGTAAAAACCCCTACATTATTCGTGCAGGGGTTATTTATTTGATACACAAACTCTTAACTATCTTTTCCACCTTCGCGGCTAGCAGTTTGGATGTACAGAATTAGTAAAAACACAGCGGGAACTAGCACGAATAAAATGCTGGCTACGAATCCCAGGTCATTAACTTGCATGGAAAAAAAGCCTCTCTTAAATTAGTTTCCAGTCAACAAGATTAGGATACCATCTTTCATTGATGACAGAGTTTTAGGAAAGTCAATTTTGAGCAGTATTTTAACTAGTGACTGGATAAAGGCAGATTGGAGAACTTAAGGCTTCGTGACTACACTGACTGAGCCATTCACTAAAGTTTGACAGGCCAGGCGGTAATTTTCGGGCTTTTTCTTGAATTTTCGGTTTTCTACATCTGTGCGGGGGGAAAGATTTTCTAGTCCTTCAACTATCTCGACAACGCAAGTCCCACATTGACCATAGCCGCCACAATTCGTCATCTTGCCAATCAAGGTATATATATCAATGTTATTTTCCATCGCCTTGAGCCGGAGATTTGCACCATCTGCCGCCACTACTTCTTTATTTTCTTTAACAAACTTGATATTACCCATCGTTGACATCTCCTTGACTGTAAGCTTGGCTTTCAAGGCTTCATATTGACATGGCTTGATTCAGATCTTAGTTATTATCATAATTCATTACAAAATATTAATAAATATTAATTTATGAGACGCAATGCTACAAAAAATAGGACAGGTATAGTACCTGTCCTAAAAATAAATTGAAAATGAATTAACTTACCTAAATCCCACAGCTGCTTGCCAAACAAAAGCAAGCAACAAGAAGAATACGGGGATAACTGGGAGAACATCCACTAAGGGATCAAAGATTTGGTAAGCTTCAGGTAGTTTTGCTAATAAAAGTGCTGCTTCCATGTTTGTTTAAATCCACCTATCCAACACAGCGTTCATAATTGAGAAGTATCTTAACATGGTTTGGTCATTGCTCATTGGTCATTTGTCATTGCTTGTCTTCCTTGTTTATCTCATCTCCCTTGTCCCTAGTCCCCACTTTTTACCCTCTACTCCCTGATTCAGTTGAGCCAGTGACCAAATTCAGTAGTGAAGCGATCGCTTAATATTGCTTCTCGAATCTTTTGGGTAAAGCGAATTAGTTCGGTAATATTGTGAATGCTCAACAAGGTATAAGCTAAAATCTCTTGCGCTCGTACTAAATGAGATACGTAAGCACGGCTGAAATTTTGACATGTGTAGCAAGGACAAGTTTCATCTAACGGGGCAAAATCATCACGAAACTTAGCATTTTTCAAATTCCAGCGATCGCCCTGCACTATTGCTGTCCCATGTCTCGCCCAGCGTGTGGGAATTACGCAATCAAATAAATCAATACCAGAGGCGATGGCGATCGCCATTTCTCGATAAGTACCCACACCCATCAAGTAACGCGGCTTTTCTGGGGGTAGAAGTGGTGCTGTAACTTTGACAATCTCAGCCATCAATTCTGGTGGTTCTCCTACACTCACGCCACCAATGGCATATCCAGGCAAATCTAACTTAGCCAAAGCTTCAGCCGCACGGCAACGCAAATCCAAATACACACCTCCCTGCACAATCCCAAACAATGCTTGTTCGCTATGTTGATGAGCCGTTATACAGCGTTCTAACCAGCGGTAAGTACGCTCGGTAGCAGTTTCTACTTCTTGGCGAGTGGCTGGGTAAGGTGGACATTCATCAAACGCCATGATTACATCCGCCCCTAGAGTATTTTGAATCTCGATGGAGCGTTCTGGGGTTAAGTTAATAATTTGTCCATCATGGGGTGAGCGGAAAGTTACACCTTCTTCCGTAATTTTTCGCATCTCACTTAAGCTGAAGACCTGAAACCCACCCGAGTCTGTGAGCATTGGCCCATTCCAGCCCATAAATTTGTGCAAACCACCACCCCCAGCAACGATCGCTTCTCCTGGTTGGAGGTGAAGATGATAAGTATTGGATAAGATCATTTGCGCCCCAGTATCTCGTAGCTGGGCTGGGGTGATGGTTTTGACATTGGCCAGCGTCCCCACTGGCATAAATCTTGGGGTTTCTACAATACCGTGAGGGGTAAAAAATACTCCAGCTCTAGCTTTGGTTTCGCTACAGCAAGCAAGACATTGAAATGAAAAATTGGCACTCATACCATTTTGAATTTTTGAAGACGCGCTCTAGGACTTAAGCAAAACTACACAATGTAGGGGCAATTCATTAATTGCCCCTACATTAATCAAGCGCAGCCTTACATAGAATTGGTATAATAATTGCTATTTAGAAAGAATCAGAACAGTCATCGTCAATTTCGGCATCCCATCTCGCTGAGAGTACTTGCTCCATCATCGCTTCTATAGCTGTGACATTGAAATTTCGCTCCCGTCGCTCTTGCAGAGGAGTGGACAGAGGAATTAAACGCAGACACACTCCTTCTTGCATCAAATCAAAGTAGGTTTCTTGTTGCGATGACTGTTTGAGTTCTAAGTAATCAAAACTACAGACATTTAAATATAGCGCATGGTTAGCCACTAGGGTAGACCTTTGTGGATTGCCAAAAACTTCCATCACATCCCCTTCACCCTCGCTCAGTACCTTATGTTCGTGGGTGTAGATGTAGTGGACTCGACCTAAATCAGCTAGCAATCGCCGCATGTCGAGCTTATTCACAATAATGCCCGTGTTAATAATGCACGGAGCTGGTATCCTGGTGTCGGGTAGATGGTGACTCATAGGAAAATAGCGATTGAGCTACAGAGAGCGATAACATAGCTAAACTGTCATATTGAATAGCTTGTTTTCTCCCTACATTTAAAAAATATCAATTTTGTGGGGCAATCGTCTAATAATTTTGGAGTAAGTTTTTAGTCAACGCATACAAAATATAAATTTTGATCCTTGATGGAATTATAATTTCCTGAATCACTTATACCTTTTGTATGAAAATTTACTTAAGATTATTAGTTTGCCACTGAGACCAGCATAACAAAATTTTCCGGGATAATCTCTAATAGAAGTAAATCTTATCTAAAGCTTTAAAGTCTACTAATGTGGATTTTACCTAAGCGCAGACTATTATCCAGCAATTAACCAACTATTAGTGTAATCAAGATGATGAAACAGGAACAGTGGTGGAAAAAGCTACTGTTAAAGTTGGCAGCGAGTATTATATTTTATACCAGTATTCCACTGCCGTATTTGAATGGATTAGACTTTCGGGGAGTGGCACGTCTTGCCTCGACTGTAGGGTTAATAATTGGGGGAATTTTAGGGTTAGTGGATACGGGGATGAATTATATTGGTATGCCATTGTTAACTCGTAGTGCTTTAGTGGTAAGTATTTGGATTGCTATTACTGGAGGATTGCACCTAGATGGGGCAATGGATACTGCCGATGGTTTGGCAGTGGGCGATCCAAACCGCCGATTAGAAGTTATGGCAGATAGTGCCACAGGTGCCTTTGGGGCAATGGCAGCGATCGCCTTGGTATTATTGAAAATAACTGCCTTGACAGATATGCCAGAAAATCGGTGTCTAGTGTTGATGGCCGCTTGTGGATGGGGACGTTGGGGACAGCAGTTAGCGATCGCCCGATACCCTTATCTCAAACCAACTGGCAAAGGTGCATTTCACAAACAAGCCATTCGTTCTTACAAAGATTTGTTACCGGGATTATTGTTGTTGTTCGGTTTAAGTGGTTTAGTCTGGTTGATAGATAAACAGCAGCTATTTCTAGCAGTAGGAATGATAGTTGCTGGAAGTGCGATCGCTACTTTAACCGGTGCCTGGTTCAACCACAAATTAGGCGGACACACCGGAGATACCTACGGCGCAGTCGTTGAGTGGACAGAAGCCTTATTTCTCTGTGTATTGACCGTTTTTTAAGCTGTGGGTGAGTGTGTCAACATAACTCATAATTGATAATTAGGGGTTGCTGAAAAAGAAAGAGAAGCTCACAGGATATAGATTATCTGACCAAAGAAGTATATTCAGGTGCAAGACTTGAGGGTAAAATAGCCCAAAATCCTTGCATAACCGCGACCAGCAGTACACAAGTGTGCTGTTTGTAACCATGTACCGAAAACAGGGGCAAAATCCAATCTCACCAGAGAACTTTGAATTTCCGTTTTCAGGCAAGTTGTCATCAGATAATCGTTGGATTATTCTGGCGAATTTAATACCCTGGGCAGAATTTGAAGAGGAATATTCATCCGGGTTCTCTGTAGAGATGGGAGCGCCAGCAAAGTCATTTCGGATGGCATTAGGGGCATTAATAATCAAAGAAAAACTAGGAATAAGTGATAGAGAGACAGTAGAACAAATCAAGGAAAACCCTTATCTACAGTACTTCATAGGGATGTCATCCTATATTAATGAAGCTCCATTTAATGCATCGATGCTAGTCCATTTTCGTGAAAGAATTAGTGCAGAATTAGTAAACAAAGTAAATCAAGAAACTGTTAAGAGGATACTAGAGACAACATCTTCGACTTTAGCAACTGAATCAATTGAATCAACTGAATCAACTCAAAAAAAAAAAGAAGAATTAGAAAAAGAAGATAACACGCCAAAAAATCGGGGAGAATTAATATTAGATGCGACTTGTGCGCCAGCAGACATCAGCTATCCAACAGATTTCGAGCTATTGAACCAAGCAAGAAAACAGACAGAACAAATAATAGACCTTCTTTATGAACAGATAAAAGGTACATTAGAGAAAAAACCAAGGACTTATCGGGAAATAGCAAGAATTGACTACTTAGAAGTCGCTAAAAAGCGTCGTGTATCCCAAAAAGATAGGAAAAAAGCGATTAAAAAGCAGCTTCAATATATCAAAAGAAACTTATCTCATATTGACCAGCTAATCAGAACAGGAGCAACTCTAGAAAAACTAAGTACTAGACAATATAAAATGTTGCTTGTAGTTGTAGAAGTTTATCGTCAACAACTATGGTTGTATGAAAATAAAAAACAGAGTATTGATGACCGAATCGTTAGTTTAAGCCAACCACATATCCGTCCAATTGTCCGTGGAAAAGCTGGGAAAGCCGTGGAATTTGGGGCAAAATTATCAGCTAGTTATTTTGATGGATATGTATTTTTAGACCATATTAGTTGGGATAATTTTAATGAATCAGGAGACTTAAAAGCACAAGTAGAAGCATATAAAAATTATACTGGCTATTATCCAGAATCGGTTCATGTAGATAAAATTTATCGCACAAGAGAGAATAGAGCTTGGTGCAAAGAAAGAGGTATTATCATCAGTGGCCCTCCTTTGGGAAGACCACCTGCTAATCTTAGTAAAGAAAAAAAGAAACAAGATTTAGAATCTGAGAAAATTCGTAATTGTATTGAAGGAAAATTTGGGCAAGCTAAAAGAAGGTTTAGCCTCAATCGAGTGATGGCGAAACTTTCCCATACTTCTGAAACTGCAATTGCTATTACTTTTTTAGTGATGAATCTTTCTACTCACCTGTCGCGCGTGTTTTATGCTTTTTTATGTCTATTTTTGAAAACTGCACCTTTTTTGCAGTTTCCTATAACTGAAAGTTATTATTTTCTGAATTAGAGACAACAAAAGCTTATCTTTCATTTTGCTTGAATAACTAGTCAACCCAAAAGAATTGCTTTTTCATACTTTTTCAGCAACCCCTAATTAGGGGTTGCTGAAAAAGAAAGAGAAGCTCACAGGATATAGATTATCTGACCAAAGAAGTATATTCAGGTGCAAGACTTGAGGGTAAAATAGCCCAAAATCCTTGCATAACCGCGACCAGCAGTACACAAGTGTGCTGTTTGTAACCATGTACCGAAAACAGGGGCAAAATCCAATCTCACCAGAGAACTTTGAATTTCCGTTTTCAGGCAAGTTGTCATCAGATAATCGTTGGATTATTCTGGCGAATTTAATACCCTGGGCAGAATTTGAAGAGGAATATTCATCCGGGTTCTCTGTAGAGATGGGAGCGCCAGCAAAGTCATTTCGGATGGCATTAGGGGCATTAATAATCAAAGAAAAACTAGGAATAAGTGATAGAGAGACAGTAGAACAAATCAAGGAAAACCCTTATCTACAGTACTTCATAGGGATGTCATCCTATATTAATGAAGCTCCATTTAATGCATCGATGCTAGTCCATTTTCGTGAAAGAATTAGTGCAGAATTAGTAAACAAAGTAAATCAAGAAACTGTTAAGAGGATACTAGAGACAACATCTTCGACTTTAGCAACTGAATCAATTGAATCAACTGAATCAACTCAAAAAAAAAAAGAAGAATTAGAAAAAGAAGATAACACGCCAAAAAATCGGGGAGAATTAATATTAGATGCGACTTGTGCGCCAGCAGACATCAGCTATCCAACAGATTTCGAGCTATTGAACCAAGCAAGAAAACAGACAGAACAAATAATAGACCTTCTTTATGAACAGATAAAAGGTACATTAGAGAAAAAACCAAGGACTTATCGGGAAATAGCAAGAATTGACTACTTAGAAGTCGCTAAAAAGCGTCGTGTATCCCAAAAAGATAGGAAAAAAGCGATTAAAAAGCAGCTTCAATATATCAAAAGAAACTTATCTCATATTGACCAGCTAATCAGAACAGGAGCAACTCTAGAAAAACTAAGTACTAGACAATATAAAATGTTGCTTGTAGTTGTAGAAGTTTATCGTCAACAACTATGGTTGTATGAAAATAAAAAACAGAGTATTGATGACCGAATCGTTAGTTTAAGCCAACCACATATCCGTCCAATTGTCCGTGGAAAAGCTGGGAAAGCCGTGGAATTTGGGGCAAAATTATCAGCTAGTTATTTTGATGGATATGTATTTTTAGACCATATTAGTTGGGATAATTTTAATGAATCAGGAGACTTAAAAGCACAAGTAGAAGCATATAAAAATTATACTGGCTATTATCCAGAATCGGTTCATGTAGATAAAATTTATCGCACAAGAGAGAATAGAGCTTGGTGCAAAGAAAGAGGTATTATCATCAGTGGCCCTCCTTTGGGAAGACCACCTGCTAATCTTAGTAAAGAAAAAAAGAAACAAGATTTAGAATCTGAGAAAATTCGTAATTGTATTGAAGGAAAATTTGGGCAAGCTAAAAGAAGGTTTAGCCTCAATCGAGTGATGGCGAAACTTTCCCATACTTCTGAAACTGCAATTGCTATTACTTTTTTAGTGATGAATCTTTCTACTCACCTGTCGCGCGTGTTTTATGCTTTTTTATGTCTATTTTTGAAAACTGCACCTTTTTTGCAGTTTCCTATAACTGAAAGTTATTATTTTCTGAATTAGAGACAACAAAAGCTTATCTTTCATTTTGCTTGAATAACTAGTCAACCCAAAAGAATTGCTTTTTCATACTTTTTCAGCAACCCCTAATTAATAATTCATTATGACTTCAGATACCAAACTCATTTTTGATACCCTGACTAACGAAGGGCTGAGTATCAACTGGAATCGCTTGCTGACAGAAATCTTGGCTGCTTTCGACTGCTCTACAGGTACTATCCATACCCTCGATCGCCACAGCCAATTATTGCACCTAAAGGCTTACCAAGGTATTCCAGAATTCCTCTTGCCTAAAATGACGCTAATTCCCATTGGCAAAGGGATGGCCGGTGTCGCCGCCGAACGCAACCGACCCGTACAGATTTGTAACCTGCAAACCGATGAATCGGGGGTGGCCAGACCCTCGGCCAAAGAAACCAAGGTAAAAGGCTCGATTACAGTACCGCTGATGCTGAACGGCCTATTATATGGCACTTTGGGCATTGCCAAGCTGATTCCCTACGAATTTACTCTCCAAGAGGAAGAGACACTGATGGAGATTGGAGAGGCTATTAGTAGGAAAATCGCTAGTTAACATCACAGGATCGGTGGGATATAAGGAGAATAACCCATACCCAATGCCCACTTCACTTAATCGGTTGCAACTTTGTCACCTTAAGTTTAAAAGCCCCAACCCCAGTTTCTCCAAAAGATCGGACACGAATCACATAATTCCCTGTCTCTACAATGCGAGTAAATAGTAGGGAATTACTACTACCATCAGGACCATCATCGTTTTCTGCCAAAGTCGAACCATCTGGTGCCAACAGTGTAATAATGCTGTCAAAGTTTTCAGATGACAGGTCAACTGCTAAATTATCGCCCTTCTGTAGCTTGACTGTGTAATCACGAGCAAAGCCACCTTGACCTGTGGGAATGTCTTTGTCTGAGAGACTATCATCAATTTCAGTACTGTTAGATAAAGGGATTGGACTATACAATTTATTTTGAGCAAAAGCTGCACTTGTACTTATACCTATTGCCAGTAACGTAGCAGGAATGATGGTGAGTTGTTTTAAACCCGCCGCAAAAACTTTATTCATACATTTCAAGTAATTTTTCGACAAAAATTATGGTATCTGGTTAGTCTATGCAATTATCTGTCTCAGCTTGCCCATTAATTCTTAATTTATCCGTCTTTGACGGCAGTGGCTACAGCTACTAATCCTAAGACCACAATTCCATACTCACGAAGTGTTTGCACAGCAGATCTGGCAGTAGCACCAGTAGTATAAATGTCGTCTACTAATAATACTGGGACATTTGGGGGACGATCGCGAAATTCTTGTCCAACACCAAAAGCTTTGTCCAAGTTTTTTTCTCGTTTAGATACTGATAAACCAAACTGCGCTTCAGTTTCTCGCACTCTTGTTAATCCATTTAGTTTCAATTTTAATCCAGTTATTTCGCAGAAGCTTTGTCCTATCAGTGCAGCTTGATTGTATTTACGTTGCTTTTGCTTGCTAGGGTGCAGTGGGATGGGAATTACCATCGGACGGCTATCTCGGCTTGGTGAATCTAACAACCATGCCTCTCCTAACCATTGACCCAAAGGACGAGCTATTTGGGGTTGATTTTCGTATTTCATCGCCGCGATCGCTCTTTTCACCGGACCGCCATATTCTCCCCAGCCAAATACTGCCAGTGGCTCTTGCCATAGAGAAATGTGGTCTTGGCGTTGACATTTTTGTAGTTGTCTGGTGCAATTTTGACAGAATTCTTGGGAAGTTGGACGTTGGCACAGCGGGCAATGGGATTGGAGAAAAAGATTTAGTAAGCCTGTAAAATTTTGAGTCCAAGTGTGCATTTAGATTTGTCCTTTGTCCTTTGTCACTTGTCATTTGTTTAGTTAAGAATGACTAATAACCATTGACCAATGACTTAAGATAAACGCGATCGCAACGTGCTGTTTCTGTTCCCGTTGTTTGTTTATAGCCGTTGCTTTCATATAGTTTGACTGCTTCGACTAAAACGCTGGCGGTTTCAATCCAAATTTGCTCAAAACCACGCTCTGCGATCGCCGCCTCTAGCTGTTGTAACAAATATTTCCCCAATCCTAAACCCCTGATGCTCGGTAAAAGATACATTTTGCGGATTTCTACAGCTTTTTGACCGCGATGTATGGGGTAGTATGCCCCCGTACCGACTAACTGACTTTGGTGTTCAATTACCCAAAACTCCCCGCCAGTAGTTAAATAAAATTCCTCTACTTGCAGCACATCTCGGTCGGCATCGTTTGGTTCCCAACCCAGACCGTATTCAGATAACACATAATTGATTACTTGGGCAGCTCTTGTGCGATCGCTTTCCACCCAATCACGAATTAAAAAATCTTGATAATATTTTTTCATTACCATTTGCTGGTCAAGTTTACACAGAAAATTTTTCTGGATCTATATCCCAATTTACCCAGCAAATAGCAATTCTTGCAGATTTGAGTTCTCGCAGTTAACAGTGAGGAGTTTTATTTATCCCCCGATCCCCTAAACCTCCTTGATGTTCGCACTTAAAACCCCGATTCTGCCAATCTGGCAGATCTACTTTTGCAAGTTTGATGATGCCTGAGCATTGTGGTTGAATAATTTGACTTAAAATCGCCCATAATAAGCTGCGCGTTAAATCTAGTCCAGTTTTCAGCCAAGATTCATGATTACCAGGAATACCGAACTCTTGAACAATTTCTGTCTGTACCCAAATACCATGAGCGCCTAGGAGAATCTGTGCCATCCATTTAGCTCTCGGTAAGTGAGTTGGGGAAGTAATGAGTTTTACCTTATGTACTCGCCAATAGCGCAGTATTGGAATACCATAATAAAAATTTTCAAAGGTCGAATTTGCACACTTTTCTAACCAAACGTTCTCTAAACTTACTGATTCCCGCTGAAAAATTAACCAAATACAAGGGTCTGGCGAACCATGAGAAATTAAGATAGGGATTTGCGGGTATTGTTTTGCTTGTTGGACAACATAAGTTTCTCGACTAATACTGCCACCAAGTACAAAGAAGGCATCTACTGGCTGCGAAGAAGCAAACACTAAGGTTATAGTAGTAAAAATCAGCCAAGCCGCCAAAATAAAGTACAATCCAAAAGTTAGTTTTTGTAACAAATGCCACAAATTAACCAAACTTTTTTTAATAGAAATTAATGATTTTATGGGAGATTTCCGTTTCATGACTTAGGTAAGAAAACCCGATTTGATAACTGTCCAACAGTACTGCAATTGGGAGATCAAAGTGCTATCTTATAAAAGTAATCCACAGTACAAACATGACGCCGTTCAAAGTGTCACATCGTCAGTATAGCCTTCCGGAGAAGGCTAACAAAGAGAGAAATGGTTATTAATAACTAATGTAGTATTTTCGGCATCATTCAACGCCAAATGATGAAGTAAGATAGCTATGTTTGGGGTATAAAAACTTAAAAATTTCGAGAAAGCCTGATTGCTAAACTGTCAACAACACAATTATTCCAGCTAAATATACATGAACCAATCTGCGAAAAGTTACTCACCGCTCCAAGTAGCCTTGATTGGTGGAGCGATCGCCACAACTGCTACTATGTCTGTGTTTGGTTCCGCTTGGACTCGCGGAGTCCGTGCAGCCCTAAGCTTACAAGATAGTCCGAAACAGATAGTTGACCAAGTTTGGCAACTGGTGAATCATGAATATGTTGATGGCAAATTTAATCAACAAAATTGGCAAGCAACCAGGCAAAGCCTCTTGAGCAAAGATTATTCTTCTCGTGAAGAAGCTTATGCGGCTATTCGTGAAGCTTTACAAACATTGGGAGATCCTTATACTCGGTTCATGGACCCCAAACAATTTGAAGCCCTCACTAGCCAAACATCTGGGGAAGTCTCTGGTGTTGGTATTCGGATGGAAGTGAACGAAGCAACTAAGCGGCTGACTGTTGTTGAAGCCATAGAAAATTCTCCAGCGCTCAAAGCTGGGATCAAAGCAGGTGATGAAATTTTAGCAATTGATGGCAAACCCACTCTCAAAATGAAAGTAGATGACGCCTCCAAGCTAATTCGCGGTAAAGCAGGTACTCCCATCAAGCTACGATTGGGACGCAAGGGGCAAAATGCTTTTGATCTGAAGCTGACTAGGGCAAATATTGAAGTACCAACAGTACGTTATACCCTCAGACAAGAAGGCAATCGACGCATTGGCTATATCCGTTTGCGAGAATTTAGCGCCCACGCCGCAGACCAAATGCAACGAGCTATCCGCGATTTGAGCAATCAGAAAGTTGATTCTTATGTCTTGGATTTACGGGGAAATCCTGGCGGTTTGTTACAGGCCAGCATTGAAATTGCTCGGATGTGGTATAATGACGGTGGCATTGTCAAAACAGTAGATCGTGTAGGAAGCGCTGAGGAAACCAAAGCCAATCGCACAGCCTTGACAAATCGTCCTTTAGCGGTACTAGTAGATGGTAATTCAGCTAGTGCTAGTGAGATTCTCACAGGCGCACTTAAGGATAATAAACGGGCGGTAGTCGTTGGCGGTCAAACCTTTGGTAAAGCCTTAGTGCAGTCAGTTCACGAACTCGCCGATGGTTCCGGCTTGGCAGTTACCATTGCCCACTACTACACTCCCTTAGGAACAGATATTAACCATAAAGGGATTACTCCAGATATCAAACTAGACTTGACAGAGGCACAGGAACGTCAGTTGGCTTCTAATCCAGATTTAATTGGCACTAAGAGCGATCCCCAATATGCGCGGGCCATCGCAATTCTCTCAAATAATAACTTTGCCCAGCCCCCAGCCAATCAACCTAATCAACCTATGAGCCGTGCTGGTGACTTGAGATTTTAGATTGAACAGAATTCTGACTCCTTCCGATCTTCCAGGATTTGGGATTGGGAATACTAGTTAGTAATCCCATCTCCCAAATCTCAAATTTATGAATCCTCAACCAATTGATGCAACCACCGCCACCAGCTTTTTCCCAATGGTATCGGTGGTTATTCCTATTTATAACGGTGAGGCAGATTTACCAGATTTGCTCAATTGTCTGTTATTTCAAACTTACCCAAAAGACCGAGTAGAGTACTTACTGGTAGACAATAATAGTAGCGATCGCACTCTCGCTTTCCTACAGACAGCTGCCGAAAATTTCCCCATTACAATTCGCCCCTTAAGCGAAAATCTCATTCAAAGCTCCTACGCGGCTCGTAATACTGGAATTCGTGCGGCTGTGGGCGAATTTATAGTTTTTACTGATGCAGATTGCCGTCCCCAACCACAATGGCTCAACTCATTAATTCAGCCTTTTGTCAACTTAGAAGTGGTAATTGTTGCTGGGGAAATTTTGGCGCTACCAGGCAAAACTATCCTAGAACAACATGCAGAGCGTCAAGAAACTTTATCGCAAAAACATACCCTTGCCCATTCCTTTCGTCCTTATGGACAAACTGCTAATTTGGCAATTCGACCCATCGCTCTAGAAAAAGTGGGTTTATTTCGTCCTTATCTTACCACTGGTGGCGATGCAGACATTTGTTGGCGAATTTTGGGAGAGAACATCGGCCGTTTGGAATTTGCCCCAAATGCGATCGTCCAACACCGCCACCGCGCCACACTTCCAGAACTCCAAAGTCAATGGCGGCGCTATGGACGCTCAAATTTCTATCTACATGAGCTGCACGGCGTAGATTTAATGCGAGAGATGACACTTAAAGAATGTGGCTATCGTTTGGCGCGTTGGTTATTGAAAGAAGTACCAAGGGATGCGATAAAAGCGATCGCAGGTCAAGCTACTCTCGTAGATTTATTAAATACCCCCATCGGTCTGTTCACAGCAAGAGCGCGTGCAGCTGGGCAAAAAGAGGCCAAGTTACCAGAAAATGCCGAGATAATTCCTCGGCTGTAACAAAACTAGAGAGCTTAGCCAGCCAAATAACTGTAATCCTTTTTGTTATGGCATAAATAGCATCCCATATAACTAGGCAGCAAAGCCTCTTCCAGCTCAAAAAAACTAACTTAAAATCTTCTTGTTCCGTCAAATACCAATTTTTTGAGGTAGTAAATGTATCTTAAGAGGTATTTGAAAAAATAACCTAATAGATTACTATATCATTAATTATTTTTAATAATCAAGACAATAAGTAGTCCTTATTAATTTACAATATGTCTGCTCTTGTAAATTAAATACTACTTTCCTATTCTACAGGGTCTGAGATTCAAGGAAGGTATAGGATTTATTTATCTTGCCCTTTTGCTTCACAGCTACGCTTCATAGTTTTCAGAATTGAGCCACATGAACGTAGATGGGTTTAGCCAACACATAAAAAAATTGCACTCACAAGTAGACGAACTACTTTCACACAGTGCAACTAAACCAAAGTCACAAAAAAAAATAATAACAGAAGCTTTCGAGGAGCTCCACACCACAGTGGAAGAACTATTGATAGTCTCCCAGGAATTAGAGGTAACACAAGCCGCACTAGAAAAAGAGCGCCAGCGTTACCAAGATTTATTTGAGTTAGCTCCAGATGGTTACTTGGTAACTAATACCGCAGGGACAATCCAAGAGGCTAACCATGCAGCAGCAATCTTACTCGGTGTCCACCAAAAGTATCTAGTAGGTAAACCATTAATTGTCTTTATTGCTCAAGAAGACCACCAGTTGTTTAGCTCTCAAATCAAGAATTTACAGCAGTTACTCAACTGGGAAGTTTCCTTACAACCAAAGGGAAGAACACCTTTTCCTGCTAGTATCAAGGCATCTGGGGTGTACGACCTTGAAGGAAAACACATTGGCTGGCGTTGGTTGTTGTGCAACATTAGCGAACGCAAACAAACTCAAGAAATGTTGCACCGAGCTTACGATGAGTTAGAAATACGAGTAGCGGAGCGGACAGCGGAACTGGTAAAAGCAAACCAGAAATTGCTAGCTGAAATTACAGAACGTAAACGAATCGAGTTGCAACTACTACACCTTGCATTTCACGATGCCCTGACGGGTCTGCCAAACCGTGCTGCATTTATTAACCGCCTAAGACATGCGATCGATTATTCCAAAAGGCATTCCGATTATCTATTTGCTGTACTGTTTCTCGACCTAGATCGATTTAAGGCGATCAATGATAGTCTTGGACACTTAAAAGGAGACCAATTTCTGCTTGCTGTTGCAAGTAAGCTAGAAGTATGTGTACGCTCCATAGATACAGCCGCACGCCTTGGAGGAGATGAATTTACAATCCTGATTGAAGGAATCCAAGATGTGTCAGACGCGATCAAAGTCGCTGAGCGGATTCAATCTGAACTGACGTTACCTTTTGACCTTGATGGACAAGAAATCTTCACAACAGCAAGTATTGGCATCGCCTTGAGTTCGACAGTAGCTTATGAACATCCAGAAGACATGTTGAGGGATGCTGATACGGCAATGTACCGAGCCAAGATCTTGGGTAGAGCGCGTTACGAACTATTCAACTCAGATATGTATGCTGATGCTCTGGCGAAATTGCAGTTAGAAATGGACTTGCGTCGAGCAATTGAACGCCATGAGTTTCGGATTTATTACCAACCAATTGTTTCCCTAACTAGTGGCTCTATTTTAGGCTTTGAAGCTCTGTTGCGCTGGCAGCATCCAGACCGTGGTTTGCTTAATCCAGTAGATTTTATTTCTCTAGCAGAGGAAACTGGACTAATTTTCGCCATTGGTAACTGGGCGTTGTATGAAGCCTGTCGCCAGATGCAAGCTTGGCGGAAGTCGCATCGTTCCAATTTGCTAGAAAAAATCAGTGTCAATCTCTCCTTGAAGCAATTTTCCCAGCCGGATTTGATTGAGCAGATAGAGAAAATTTTGGATTCGACTGGTTTGAATGCGAACAATCTAGTATTAGAAATTACTGAAAGCGTAATTGTGGAAAATGGCGATCGCGCAACTGCTACACTCTTACAACTTCAAAAGATGGGCATTGAATTATCAATAGATGACTTTGGTACAGGTTACTCCTCATTAAGTCGTCTTTATAACTTTCCCATTAGTGTGTTGAAAATTGACCGTTCTTTTGTCAGTTCAATGGTTGGTAGTAGTAAGAATTTAGAAATTATTGAGATAATTGTCGCATTGGCACATAAGCTGGGTGTGGATGTACTCGCGGAAGGAGTAGAGACAAAAGAGCAACTAGCAATTCTGAGAAAGTTGAACTGTGAATATGCCCAAGGACATTTTTTCTCTGTTCCATTAAATAGCTCAGAGGTAGAGGCATTAATTATGGCAAATCCTCAGTGGTAAAGATAATAGCGATCGCCTTTTGCCCATCAACTTAGATAAAATTTCTGGGCGTTGCTCTTTTTGCTAGAGTGAAAAGTATCAAGACTGCTTATACTAATACCAGTCATTACCTCTTTGTTGTCTCCGGCTAGCAAAATTATGTTGAAGACGATAAAAATAGATAATTTCCGTAGTTTCAAATCTTTCGAGCTTCAGCAACTTGGTAGAGTAAACCTACTTGTTGGTAAAAACAACAGTGGTAAAACATCAATACTGGAAGCTATTCAACTTTTATGCTCACGGACTAATCTTGAACCACTTGCTGAGGTTATGATTAACCGAGGTGAATATTTTTTGAACGATCATCAAAGAAGAAATAGTGAACTTGATATTTGTCATCTTTTTTATGGACATGAAATTCAACCAGATAGCAACCTTTGTGTATCAGGGATGAATGACGAAAATAAGGAGACAATTACTGTTAGTATAGGAGCGCGTTACTTTCACATTGATGATGATTTGGGCAAGTTGGGTAAACAATTAAATGAAGAATCTAGCATTTTAAATGAATCTTCACTTTCCATAAAAGGTCTTAATTTGGGTATCAAGTGGACTCATGGAGAGAAAACAGAAATTTTGACCTTTCCCTTATCAAATAATAATAGTTTGAATTTAGATTATATTCAACCATTCCATCGAGATGGTAAAAACCCAGCACCAAAAATACAATTTATAACATCATCTTCTCTAGAAACTGAGAAGATGATTGAACTATTTGAGCAGATAGTACTAACGCCTGAAGAAAAACTTGTAGAGCAGGCACTTCATAGAATAGATTCTAAAATTCAACGGATTGCTCCAGTTAGTTCTCGAAAGTCCAGGTATTCCTTAGATTCGCGGGGCGGTTTTTTTGTACTTCTTTCTGATAGCAATCAGCGTGTACCAATTGGCAGCATGGGTGATGGTATTTGGCGTATCTTAGGACTTGCACTAGCTACAGTGTGTGCTAAAGATGGATACTTATTTGTTGATGAGATTGATACCGGACTCCATTTTACGGCGATGTCTGATATGTGGAAACTGATTTGGGAAACAGCCAAAAGATTAAATGTGCAAGTTTTCGCAACTACTCACAATAGTGATTGTTGGACAAGTTTAGCCAGTATTGCAGAGCAGGAAGATGTAACTGAGGATGGTATTAGAATTCACAGAATTGAAAAAGGTAAAGAAACAAGTGTAGTCTTCACTGAACCTCAAATTGTCATTGCTGCTGAAAGAGAAATTGAGGTACGTTAGTAATGGCAAAAGGTTATGAACCCAAAAAACTGTTAGTAGAAGGACAGGAAGATTTACGAGTTATACCAGAACTAATAGAAAAAAACGGGATTCGTTGGGGTGATAACAAAAGGGAAGCAATTGTATCAATACAAGATTGTGGAGGTTATGAAAATATTGACAAAAACCTTATATCGACTGAATTACAAGCATCAGGACTAACTCATTTAGGCGTGATAATAGATGCAGATGAAGATTTAACTGCACGTTGGATAAGTATAAGAAATGCTTGTTTGCCAAGTATACCTGACATTCCTGAAGAAATATCAGAGACAGGACTTATCCACGTTACAGAAAATGGAATTAAATTTGGTATCTGGATTATGCCAGATAATCAAATGAGAGGTATGCTAGAGAGTTTTTTAGCTTATATGATTAACCATGAAAGCCAAACTATTTGGCAATATGCTCAGGAAGTAGCACAAGAAGCAAAAAACAAAGGAGCATCATTCAAAGATTCTTATCTTGATAAAGCTAAAATTTACACTTGGCTAGCATGGCAAGAAGAGCCAGGAAGACAACTGCATCAAGCTATAAAGTATAGAATTCTGAATCCACAGCATCCAAAAGCACAGGCATTCGTAACCTGGTTTAAGACTTTATACGATTTATGATTCTCAGATGAATTGGGTAGAAAAAAATAGCGATCGCCCTACCTGTGCAAAAGATTTAAGCAACTTGAAATTTTATAGCTTTGGGTAGATTAATGGTAAATATTGTTAACTAACTATAGCAATCCTAAATGATATGTGAGAGTTCAATAAGCCTCAAATGCCTATAAGATAACGATTTTTATCTCAGTATTTTCTCACGTTTGGATTAGGATTGCTATAACCCTCTTCTGTCACTCTCCGAGATAAGCAAGTAGTAACAAAGTGAAATTATCCAGAAGCATAACAGGTTTTAAATTGATTCATTGCACTAATTAATTGATTGAATCCCAGCAATAATTTAGAATTTGGGAAAATATGTATCCAGGGATAAATTAACCAAAATAGTAAGAGTGGTTGGGCAATGAGACGCAGATTATTTAGAGTATTTTTCCATCCGCATTCATGGTTCCATTGTTGATGATTAGAAAAATCAACATCACTATTTTTTTGAACCTCAGCTTCAATTTGACGAGATTTATTTAAGCTTAAGAAGGCTGGAGAATTTAAACTAATCATTGTGTACACACAAAAAATAATTTCCCACCACCTTTCTATATGTTGAAAATTTGTGAACCGATAATCTGTCCAGCCGAGTTCCTGTTTACACTGTCGAAATCCATATTCTACCCAGGTTCTTAATCCATATAAATCGCCTAAAGTTTTTTTGAGTTTTCCTTGAAGATTTGTCATCACAAATGTTGTAGAATTTTCTGGCATGGTTTCTGGGTCAGTAGTTATTTCCCAGTAAGTTATGGCTCTTTTTTTACCATAAATTATTTCCCTAATGTATCGGGTTTCTGATTTTTGATTGCTAAATGTTCTTTCAAATTTACACCACTTATTAGCCCTAACGCTTTGTCCTGCTGGCAACCAGACTCCATGATTACTTCTTATTGCTACGACATAATCTAATTTATATTCAGCTACTTTTCTAATAAATTGGCTACTTTCACCATATAAACTATCTGCCAGTACCAGTTTAATGTTAAAACCTGATTCAATTAATTCTGTAATGATGTCTGACGCTAACTCTATTTTAGTTTTATATTTATCCTCCTCTTTTAACGTTCCTTTGGGTTTGAATACTTTTACAGTTAATGGAAACGTTATATTAGAATAAACTCCATAGGCATTGACTGAAACTATTCCATTATCGACTTTTCCTACACTTCCTAGATATTGCCTGGCTACATAATCAGTCTTTTTACCTTTTTTTCTATCTCCGGTTTCATCTATTACTACTGTAATCGCATTTCCATTTAGTGCTTTTTTAAGTTTATTTAATCTTAGTTGTTTTAATTTATCTACTGACCAGTCTGAATTGGCTAAAAAATGATGTAATGACTGTGCGGAGTTTATACTTACGACTTTCGCTATCTCTGGTAATGATTTTCTTTTAATTTGTGACATTATTCCCAGATGTAAATATTTGAAGCATTCATAATTTCTTACTTCTTTAAACAGGTCTTTATACTCTGCACAATATTCATCTATGGTCGCAACTGTTGGGTGAGCATCTCTTGCCAAATGTTTCAAAATTTGTAATTCTACATCCATTGCCCTACTTACCTTTCAGGGTTTTCTTTTTTTATTCTTTTATTTAGAATAACCGGAAAGTGACAGAAGAGGGATAATTGAGTATAGCTCTGTTAACTAAATTCTCTAATTATGGTTGCCATTGGCAGAAATAGTGAGAGTTCATTGTCTTGAAAAGGAATAAATTCATACTTGAGATAAAATTCCTTTGCCTGAAAATCAATAGCATCAACTCTCACAGCATATATTCCAAGTTCTTGAGAAGCACGAACAGCACGATAAAGAGCATCAACTAACAATTCGCCTCCCAAACCTTGTCCTTTAACTGAATTATCTACAGCTAATCTCCCAATCAGTATCGCTGGAATTGGATAGGCAGGCATTCCTTTTTGATAAGATTCTGGTAATGATTGATATTCAATAACACTTGCGCTAACAGAATAATAACCATCAATTTTTAAATTTCCTGATGCCGCAGTTGCTATAAATGTTTTAGCAATTCCTTTATGATGATTTTGTCGTGCGTATTTCTTGAGATAATCATTCAAAATTGTATAACCACAATCAAAAGCATCTCTTTGATATTTTTTATCAATTGGTATAAAATTCCATCTTACCTCCCTATTATTTGCCATACTTATCTCTATATTTGTGAATAGCAGATTTTAGTTTTCCTTTCAGTTCTGGTGGGTTTTCCATGACTGACATAAACAAATCTCTATCACGATTAGACAGTATTAGCCTTTCATTGGCATCTATATCTTGTTTGGCTGCTGGCAAAACATGAAAAAGTGTATAAGCACTCAAAGAAATTCCTTTGAGACTAGCAGCAGATTCTAATAGTTCTTTTTGTTCTTGAGTTACTCGTAAATCAATACGGCAATCTTTTGCTGATGATGTTTCTGACATGGTTAATTCCCACTTTTAGGTGAGTCTGGTAATTACAGTATAGCTAATATTAGTGGACAATGTACACACAATAGTTGTCAGCGAGATCATTTTTTCTTCACCTCCAGGTGAATTAAAACACTAGTGTGGAGATAGCGATCGCCCCTTCCCCCCTTTCCCCATCAACTTAGATAAAATCACTATGGTGCTACTTAACCCCAAATCTGATGAAAAGCGATATCTCCGATGGGCTACGCCTACGCCCTTTTTCCCCTCCTTCTCTTCAACGTCCTGAACTACTCGCACCGGCAGGTAACTGGGAATGTGCTAAAGCTGCTGTAGAAAATGGGGCAGATGCGATTTACTTCGGTTTGGATCGCTTCAACGCCAGAATGCGGGCACAAAATTTTACTGAGGCAGACTTACCCCAATTGATGACATTTCTCCATCGTCGGGGCGTAAAGGGTTATGTAACCGTCAACACACTTATATTTCCTAAAGAATTAGCAGAAGCACAGCAATATCTCCGCACAATTATTGCCGCAGGTGTGGATGCGGTGATTGTTCAGGATGTGGGTTTATGTCGTCTCATCCGTCACCTCTCCCCTGATTTTCCTATACATGCTTCCACCCAAATGACCATCACCAGTGCTGCTGGGGTGGAATTTGCCAAGTCCCTCGGTTGTCAATTAGTAGTCTTGGCGCGTGAATGTTCTCTGAAGGAAATCAATAAAATACAGCAGCAGATTGCCCTACAAGAAACTTCGCTGCCCTTGGAAGTCTTTGTTCACGGTGCTTTGTGTGTGGCGTATTCCGGTCAGTGTTTGACTAGCGAGGCTTTAGGCGGACGTTCTGCTAACCGAGGTGAATGTGCCCAAGCTTGTCGGATGCCTTATGATTTAATCGCTGATAAGGAAATTGTCGATTTAGGCGATCGCAAATACTTACTTAGTCCTCAAGACCTCGCAGGGTTAGATGTTCTGCCAGATTTGGTCAAATCAGGAGTAACTTGTCTCAAAATTGAAGGTCGCTTGAAAGCCCCAGAGTATGTTGCTAATGTTACCCGTGTTTATCGGCAAGCCCTGGATCGGGTGATGGAGGAATTGGAAAGACCTAACCCCCTAACCTCCTTTCCTACAAGGGAAGGGGGAATAAAAGCTCCCCTCTCTGCTTCGGAGAGGGACTGGGGGAGAGGTCAATCAAACCAGGAACACTACAACTTAGAGATGGCATTTTCTCGCGGACTCTACACGGGTTGGTTTGATGGGATTAATAATCAGGAATTGGTTCATGCCCGTTTTGGTAAAAAGCGCGGAGTTTATTTAGGTGAAGTTACCCGCATCCACAACGAACAAGTGATAATCAAACTGGAAGCGCCTGTCAAGCCAGGAGATGGAATTGTATTTGACTGCGGTCATCCAGAGGCCAAGGAAGAAGGTGGACGGGTTTATGGGGTGGTGTCCAAAGGCAAAGAAACTGTGCTGACCTTTGGTCGAAATGACTTGAACTTGCGCCGAGTGCATGTAGGCGATCGCATTTGGAAAACCAGCGATCCAGAATTAGATAAGCAACTGCGTCAGAGTTTTGCCGGCGAGAACCCCCAATTTCAGCGTCCGATTGACTTTGAGCTTTATGGAGAAGTTGGTCAACCATTAATTGCGATCGCCCGCGATCGATTCGGTAATATTGTCCAAGTGGAGTCTGCAATTTCTCTGGTTGAAGCGCACACCAAACCTCTAAATACAGATCGTTTAGAAGAACAGTTCGGTCGTCTTGGTAACACACCTTTTTGTTTGGGAGAGCTAACCAACCATCTCAGCGGTGCTATTATGCTACCCGTAAGTGAGTTAAACCGAATGCGCCGGGATATCGTGGTGCAGTTGGAAGAATTGCGAAGTCAACCCAAACGCTGGGAATTACGTTCTCATGTCTCTTTCCAAGAGTTACTCCCCTCATCTCCCAAAGAAGAGGACATGGGGACGCGGGGACACGGAGACGCGGGATCTTCTTCATCTCCTTCACTCATCGTTTTGGTGCGAAATCTCAAGCAACTCCAAGCCGCCCTTAAAGCTGGGGTTCAAACACTGTACTGTGAATTTGAAGATCCCCGCGCCTATCGAGAAGCTGTACAGTTGGTACGCCAACACAAACAAAAAGATAACGGAGACAATGGAAAAATTTCCCCTCATCTCCCTCATCTCCCTCATCCTCCCCATCTCCCCACCATCTGGGTTACACCACCGCGAATTACCAAACCTGGGGAAAACTGGATTTTGCAACAAGTACGTGCCTCTAAAGCAGATGGCTATCTGGTACGGAACTATGACCAACTGCAATTTTTTGCGGCAGACCGTTGTATTGGAGATTTTTCGCTCAATGTTGCCAACCCGCTGACAGCAGACTATTTTCAGCAACGCTTTGGTTTAGAACGGCTGACGGCATCCTATGACCTGAATATTACCCAACTACAAGACCTGCTTACTAGTTGTCCACCCCAGTGGTTTGAGGTGACAATCCATCAACATATGCCGATGTTTCACATGGAACACTGCGTATTTTGTGCTTTTCTATCTACAGGAACAGACTATACCAACTGTGGACGACCTTGCGAGAAGCATGAAGTGAAATTAAAAGACCGCGTTGGTAGCGAACACGTTCTAAAAGCAGATATAGGCTGTCGCAATACTGTATTTAACGGCACTGCTCAAACAGGAGCCGAGTACGTACAACGCCTCATTGAACTGGGATTACGTCACTTACGCATTGAGTTTGTTAATGAAACCCCAGAGCAAGTGAGTAAAACAATACATTGCTATAGTCAATTATTGCAAGGTGAGATTACAGGTTCTCAACTCTGGCGCGAGTTGAAGTTGCAAAATCAATTAGGCGTAACTCGCGGCCCTATGGGAGTGTCTGCAATGCGGTGATAATTACAAAGGGGCGCAAAATCTTGCGTCCCCACGAAGTAATAGGCTTTAGATATCTTCCAAATAGTTTCTAACACCCACCTGTTAATCCCCTCCCCTTACTAAGGCTACTGTGTACGCATAAGTCTTTTAAAATTGCCGTGTAACGTAGGGGAGATTAATTTTTGCAGGTCGATGCAACAAAGATGCAGGTTGATGCAACAAAGATGCCAGTCGATGCAACAAAGATGCCAGTCGATGCAACAAAGGTGCCAGTCCATGCAACAAAGGTGCCAGTCCATGCAACAAAGGTGCCAGTCCATGCAACAAAGGTGCCAGTCCATGCAACAAAGATGCCGATTAAGAGAATTGTCCGTACACCATAGCTTTACTAACTAGAGGGTAAGGGAGATAAAGCGTAGCTTTGGCGGGGTGGGCTTCAAATTTTATGATTTATGTAAGAGCTCTCTTAAGGGACTTGCAAATCAAAAAAACATCCCACCGTTCACAGTCAACAGTCAACAGTCAACAGTCAACAACTTCAAGCGGGATAATTTATTTCTTGGAGTTCCCTAACTAAATTATTCCCACTCGATAGTTCCAGGTGGCTTGGAAGTAATGTCATAAACCACCCGATTCACTCCTTTGACCTCATTTACAATGCGAGTAGAAATCACTTCCAGCACATCATAAGGCACTCGCGCCCAATCAGCAGTCATGCCATCTTCACTAGTGACAATCCGCAAAACTATCGGGTAAGCGTAGGTTCGTTGATCCCCCATCACACCGACACTGCGAATTGGGAGTAACACAGCAAACGCTTGCCAAAAATCGTGGTACATACCGCGTTGGTTAATTTCTTGGCGCACAATTAAATCAGCATCGCGCAAAATATTTAACCGTTCGGCGGTGACTTCACCGAGAATGCGAATTGCCAAACCAGGACCGGGGAAAGGTTGGCGTTGGACAATTTCTTCTGGTAAACCAATGGAACGTCCAACTTTGCGAACTTCATCTTTAAATAGTTTCCGCAGTGGTTCCACCAATTTAAATCTTAGGTCTTTGGGTAAACCACCCACATTATGATGACTCTTAATTTTTACCGCTACCCGTTCACCAGTTTGAGGATCGACGTTGGTATCGGCAGATTCGATGACATCTGGATAAAGAGTACCTTGAGCTAGATAATCAAAATGACCGAGGCGTTTGGATGTCTCTTCAAAGACGCTGATAAATTCGTGTCCGATGCGGCGACGTTTTTCTTCGGGATCTGTGATATCAGCGATCGCAGCTAAAAAGCGATCGCGAGCATTTACATATTCTACGGGAATATGAAATTGTTCTTGGAATAACTTGACCAATCGCTCTGGCTCATACTTTCGCATAAAGCCTTGGTCGATAAATACACAAGTTAGTTGCTCGCCAATAGCTTTATACAATAAGAAAGCCAAAGTAGAAGAATCCACACCTCCAGACAGCGCTAACAGCACCCGCTTTTCACCAACTCTGGCGCGAATTTCCCGAATTGCGTCTTCTACAAAAGCTGCTGTTGTCCAGGTGGGTTCGCAATCACAGATGTGATAGACAAAATTCCGAATTAATGCTATACCACCAAGAGAATGCACCACCTCTGGATGAAACTGCACACCGTAAAGTTTCTTTTCGTGGTCAGCGATCGCTGCACAAGGGGTATTTTCTGTATGTGCTAGTAATTCAAACCCTGGTGGCATTTGGGTAACTGAGTCTCCATGACTCATCCACATCGTAGTGCCATCTTCGACATTTGTGAGCAAATCTGTGGGATCATCTATATATAATGATGCTTTACCATATTCGCCTCGGTCAGCCTTGGCCACTTCCCCACCGAGTTGATTCACCATCAGCTGCATCCCATAGCAAACACCCAAAATGGGTATTCCCAAATTCCAGATTTCTGGGTCACAATGAGGAGCCTTATCACCATAAACCGAACTCGGACCACCGGAAAGAATAATTCCTTTGGGATTGAGTTGGCGCAAATGTGCAGAAGTAGTGCGATAAGACAAAACTTCAGAGTATACTTGAGTCTCGCGGATGCGACGGGCAATCAGCTCAGAATATTGAGAGCCAAAGTCCAGAATCACAATCAATTGGCGATTCAGCCGCCCAAAATTTTCTAATGTTTGGGGGGCTTGTTCTGTTGGTAGAGTCACCGCTGTATTCATGACGGGAATTATGCCTGTGAAGGATAAATTGATGCTATGCAATCTATAGCTGATGCTATTATTCAGCCTGGGCAGCCTGATAATGGTACAAAGAGCCTTGACAAACGCAACTTTATGTGCGATTGTCTATTCTCTGACTCGGAGATGGTATTAGAACGATAAACTTACCCGAAAGTGAGTACTTAAAAGATTATTTGTGTGAATTATTTACGATTATTCATAATAAGTTAACATAATTTTCCCATCAGCAGACCAGCAGTTTTACTCTTCATGATAATTTTGCGATCGCGATCGAAGAGAATCGAGCCACAAACTGTAACTGCTGTGCGGCTTTCGCTATGGCTTTGGATGTATTCTTGGGAACGAATATCGATAGTTTCGGCGATCGCACTGTAAACTTGGTTTACCCAATCACTACCTGTAGAAGCGTCTAGGGATTTTAGGTATGTGAGTGCAGCTTCCGCAGTCGCACTATTAAACACAACTTGAATATCTGGTGATTTTAAACCAGCGATCGCACAGTGTGCTGCCAAAATTTCCCGCCGTCCATCAGCCAAGTAGTGATGGGTGTGAAAAATCCCTCCAGCCAGCTTTATCAACTTACCGTGATAGCCAAATAATAAGATTTCTTTCACGCCTAGCACATCAGCTTCTACTAACATTGGGCCAAGCCAGTTAGCAGTTTTCAGCAATTGTTCGGGATTAATCCCTAGTTTACGCGCCAAATCTAGGCCATTCTCGCCGATACAGAATACTAAACTCTCAAAACGACTGGCTTTATTTTGTAATTCCGCCCGAAAAACCGCAAGCTGATCTGGTGTACTTAAGGGTTGAGAAATGCCGGTTGTGCCTAAAAGAGAAAGTCCTTCAACCACACCAAAGGCAGAATTGGAAGTTCTCACAGCAAGCGATCGCCCTTCAGGTAGAATAATCGTCACCGTGATTTTTTCCCCTGGTGCCAACATTCCTTGCAAATTCTCTTGCAACAGCCTTTGGGCATAGGCATAAATAGCCGGCTTGTCACCAGCATTCATCTGTTTGCCAATACCTTCCCCACCTTTAATAATTACTGCTTCCCCCGCTTCTCGCCATTCCACCATTGCCCAAATTGGTGTGTTTTTAGTCAAATCAAGATTATCACCAGGATCGCTGCGAGCGATCGCCAAAGCCATATTTTCAGATAGTCCAGCTACCTGTTCAATGGGGATTTCGGCGATTTGGCTGGGTTCAATTAGATCTACAGATGCTAAAGTTAGGGGTTGGCGATCGTGTAACCAGTGTAAAGCTGCAACAGCAGCAGCACAGGCAAATACCGGGAGTGTGTATCCAGAACGGGACATTTTTTAATGCTTCCCAAAAAATTATCAGCAGCAAAAGCTAAACAGGCTTTGATGTCTTCGGAAGTTAATTCAGAAAAATCCCCTAGGATTTCTGCTTCAGTCATTTCACCAGCAAGATACTCTAAAATATCATAAACAGTGATTCGCATTCCCCCAATACAGCCTTTACCACTGCGTTTTCCAGGTTCAATCGTAATCATGTCGTGGTAATTCATAAAAAAGTAGATAACCTTTCTTTGACTTTCACAGATCACTCTTGGTCAGTCGGCTCCAAGACAGTGTTATGCTGCTGACTACTGCTTAGTTAATTACACCAAAATAACTAATTATAAATTAGTTAAACACCTACTTCTAATAATAGGACTTCCATAGCTTCCCAAGAAAGTCGTTGTTGAATATAACGAGGTGCTTCCGGATTGTAAGGACTAGCTACTCGGTCAATATCCAGGATAATTGCCCCATCTGGTAGAACGGGTACATCTGCATCAAATGCTGTAGGGCGCATCAAAGAACTAGAAAAGCCTTTGAAAATAGCGATTATATCTTGCTCATCGTCAATTTTTACAGTTACAAGTAAGACTTCGTGGGGGCGTTTAGCTGTGTATTGTTCCAGTCGCTTGCCAATGGCATCCATTTTTTGAATTTGAAATTTTCAATTTTGAATTGCAGCACAACAATGATTACTGAGGTGTGGCTGAGCGTCCTTGCTTGCCTAGTTTAATTAGGACAAAGTAGCTTAAATAAAGCACATAAATTACTAAACAAGTTATGCCCAGAAAACCTAAAAACTCAGGTTTGCTATTAGCATGGAAATATTCTTTGAATTGTAATGGAACCTCAAACCAAACACGACAATAAGATGTCTTCAGCACATTGGGAGAAAAAGCACAACCTAAAAAAAGCATAGAAGCTATTGCGCCTAAAAGACAATAAACACTTGTAGCCCAGCGCCAAGATGTAAAAATGAACTTTAAAGCTCCACTGGTTTGATACTCAATTTCATCGTTGAGATCTACCCAAAACCATAGCGAAATCGGAATCAAAATCCGAGCCATTAATCCAGAAATAAAGCTGACTGGATACTGAGCGATCATGAGATAAATAGTGATTGCCAACAGGCTTGATACTCGCCAGTATATACTTAACAAACGTTGTATACCTTCCGCCTTTTGCACAAATGCCCAAATCAAAAGAATTAGCGGAATAATTACCATAAATAATACTGCCAGACGGTAATCAATCCAGACGAAAGGGCGAAACCAAACATTAAAATCCATAGTTTTTTGCAAATGATAAATAAAACATTTTAGCCAGAATTCAGAAGTCAGAATACATCAGTCTGAATAATTCGAGAATCATCAGAATATTTGATGAATAAGTATACCAAGCATACTAAACTCTTTAAAGATTGTGACTTTTAACTCCTGAGTAGTCAATTATCACCATTTTTAACCAAGAAGCAATATCCATAAGTGAGAACTAATCGAGAGAGTAAATCAACTTTGACATAGCTCTAAGCTAGTAGCTAGCTACTAGCTTATCTATATTACATAACAGTTTAATCAAACCACAAAGTTCAGTGGGCAGTGTCAAAACAGCACTCTGACTTTTTTTTGCAAGCAAGTTCCCCCTCCACTTCTAGCATTTCACGAAATTCATACTATACAGCAGATTGCAACAGGCGTGAGGTACAGATAATCGTAGGGGCACAATATGTTGTGCCCCTACCCGTAAATACGCTATAAATCAATAGGCTTGGGTTTAACTTTGTTTAATCCAATAATTAGCACTTAATGTTGGGTTTATTTTAAGGTTTTTAGGTCTAATTGAGCCGTTTTTTACTATAAATGGGTTTGGAAGCAAGTTCCCACTAAATATTTCCAGCCATGTTAACCCACTTAAACGTAGAGGAAGCAAATCAACGCAGTGGCTCCGATACTTGAAATTAATATTTTTTTATATAAATTGAATGCTTTTCGCCGACTTACTTAGGGGCATACATCCAATAAAGTTCGGATAAGGTTTTTTGATAAAAATTCTGGATCGCAAAGACGCGATAAATCGCTGTCTCTACAAAGTACTGATTATTCTCGTAAAGACGCAATTTATCGCGTCACTTGCCTTAACCCAACCTTATTGGGCATACATCTATACAATCTTACAGCCAATTGATTTATGACAAAGATTTTTATAATATGTGTTACATGGTGAAATTATTTAGGTTATTTAATTTACTTTTCATAAATCTCTACATATGCTAAAAAACAAGCAACTCAAAGATCTTAAATTTTGATTTTGCACCTACCTATAGGTAATAGCATCAAGGAAATTTGCAAAATCTACCCAAGGGCTATATGTTTGCCAATCTTGGACAAAACCCCAAATTTTTGGGGTGTAAAGGTTTACTTCCCAGCCGAAAAACTCTCAAATTTTTACCTATAGGCATCTCTAACCCTAGATATTTCACCAACTCCCCACCCCTTGAGAAATATCATCAAAGGGTGAGAGTGGGATTTTAGTCAGGAGTTATATGAAGGTGCAAGATATCAGTAACATAGATCCTGGTTACTTGCTGACCAAACAAACAGAAAATTCTCTTACCTCAATTTCTAGTCGTCGTAAACCCGACATTCAATTGCATCTGGGTTATCATCACAATACTGTTCTAAAGAGTTTTTTGGCTTGCTTTGGCGTTTGTGGGAAGCTTCTGCTTGCAGTTCTTCTACTGCATCCCAAGCAGCAGCACACTCTGGTGAGTTGCTACCGTTGACATCACAGACAGTACGGGCTTGCTCCACTTCTTCTTGAATTTTTTCTTGGATGTCGCTCTTTGCTGTTTCTTGGATGTTGGTCATTGTTTTAGTCTCGTTATGTGTTGTTAGTACCAGTATAGAAAAACTTCAAAAATGGCAATTTTTGGCTTTATTACTAACCATTCTAACTACTTAACAGTTGAGTTAGCGTTGGAGCCTATTGATTTAATAATCAATACAGCAAACTGCCACACATATAATGCATTCACCTTTATTTTTTAAGATTTTATTGAATCAGTACTACAGATAGATAATCATACAATATATTTAGATGCATGTATGAGGGAACGAGAATCCCAGGTTCCGGCGATAGGGAATACAAAGGACTGGGGTCAACTTTTGTAGGATGCAATTCTTCTCAAAATGAAAAATCAAAAACTACTACCCTAAAAAGAAAAAGAAGCCCAAAACTCATGGCAGACCAAATGCAGTGGACAAACGCCCTATCAACCCATCATTCATTGGAAGCAGCAGTTGCAGATGTGGTACAACGAGCTGTCTCGTCGTTAACAGCACCTGCGGATTTAGGGCTGGTATTCATTTCTTCTGCTTTTACGAGTGAGTATTCCCGACTATTACCCTTATTGGCTGAGAAACTTTCTGTTCCAGTGCTAATTGGCTGTAGTGGTGGAGGTGTGATTGGGACAACAGTTAGCGGAGAAACGGAAGAATTGGAGGCTGAACCAGCAATCAGTCTGACTTTAGCCCACCTTCCAGGGGTGAAGGTACAAGTATTTCATGTTGTTGCTGAACAATTACCCGATTTGGACAGTCCGCCAGATGCTTGGGTTGATTTGGTTGGTGTACCACCATCATCGATACCCCAGTTCATTTTGCTTTCTAGTTCCTTCGCCTCTGGAATCAATGATTTGTTGCAGGGGCTTGATTTTGCTTATCCAGGATCGGTAATAGTCGGGGGAGAGGCTAGTGGGGGGGGTATGGGTGGTCGTGTTGCCCTATTTTGTAAAGATAACTCCGGCGATTTGGGTCAACGCTTGTATCGTGAGGGTACTCTCGGTATAGCTTTGACTGGGAATATTGTTTTGGAAACCATTGTAGCCCAAGGATGCAGACCGATTGGCAAACCATTCCAAGTCACAAAAGCCGATCGCAATATCATTCTAGAGTTAGATGAGAAGGTACCTTTGGTGGTATTGCGAGATTTGATTGCTAGTCTCAGCGAACACGAACGAACTTTAGCGCAGCATTCTTTGTTTGTGGGGGTGGCAATGGATGAATTTAAGCTAGCTTTACAACAGGGAGACTTTTTAATTCGCAGTATTCTTGGTGTAGATCCTACAGCTGGAGCGATCGCCATTGGCGATCGTGTCCGCCCCGGTCAAAGGCTACAATTCCACCTACGTGATGCCCAAGCCTCCGCCGAAGACCTAGAATTACTCCTCCAAAGTTATCAAGACCAACGAAACTCTGAACCCTCCGCCGTAGCCGCCTTGATGTTTTCCTGTTTGGGGCGAGGTGAAGGACTTTATGGTAAACCCAATTTCGATTCGGAACTATTTCGGCGCTACCTCAACGATATTCCTGTGGGCGGCTTTTTCTGTGGCGGTGAAATCGGCCCTGTTGGTGGCAGAACTTTTTTACACGCTTATACTTCCGCATTTGGAATTTGTCGCCAAAATCAGCTTTGAGTTAGGTGTAACCAATAATTATTAATTAATAATTATTGGTTACACCTGCATTACTATCCAGATGACCCCCGCAGCTACTAATGGTACGCTGAGGTTATCCGTGCCGTGGGGTGAGACTGCTTCAACTAGGGTTGCAAAAGTAGCAGTTGCGATCGCCGTCAATATAGCATGTCCCAAGCTTAAAGACTTTGCTAGAGGGCAAAGAGAAGAACCAGGAAGTAGTAGCAGCACCAAAAGAATCACTGCTGTACTTGCCACAAACATTACTGCTGAACCTTCCCAGGAACGTATAGAATTTCCCACTTGGTATTTATGTTCCCCGAAGCGCCTACCAATTAGTGCTGCGAGTGCATCCCCCCAAGTCATTGCCATTATCCCAGCTACAGCAATTGGGGCGTTATCTAGTGGGCTATTTGGTCGCCAGAGTAACCCAAATAGCAGTGTCACCGAAATAGCGAAATAAACTGTGCCAGGTGAACTATCTTCAGTATCCATTGCGCCAATGATTCGGTAGCGGTAGAACAGGTAGTTGAGTCCAATAAATGTAGCAAAAGGTATAATTCCGATTTCCCAGCGGTTAAATAGCAACAGGACACCGAAAACCCACATTCCCGCACCAATATGGATTATCTTGCGAGTCAAATCTGGCTTGACACCAAACAGCCTGCGTAGCGCCTCGCCAATAACGAGTAGACCAGTTGCGTATACATAAGAAATTACTAACCCGATAAAATCATTGTTTGTCATTTGTCATTGGTTATTAATTATTCCCTTCTACCCCTTTGCCCCCATTCCCTCACTTAGTCCGATCGCTATTTCGTCTAAAGTTCTTTTCTGCTAACGAAACACTACCAATACCTTGGAGAATACCACGGCCGATTAAACCTAAACCACGACCGATTACTTGTGTAAGAATGAAGACAATACCGCTACCTAAAAAGGATAACAGTGATTTTAAACGTGGGGCGATCGCATCACTAAATTCTATAATCAGTGTCACTAATAAAGGAATATTAGAAAGTTTTTCTAACTCCTGATTGCGTGAAGCATAAATTGAAGTTTTGGCAATGCCACGAGGTGCAATTACAAATATTTCGTAGCGACTTTCAAAAACGGCTTTGGCTTCATTTATATAATTATTAAAACGATATTTCCATGATAATTCGTTTCTAAATCTTTCAATTTCTCTTGTAGAAATAAACTGACTAGCATAAAAGTTTTTCTTAATCGTTTCTACATCGGCTAAATAATTTAGCAGTGGTTGAACTATCCCATTTGCTAACTGAATTAATAAGTTTTCTAAAATCATTAATGCTTGGGACTTCGCTTCATCACTCACTGCTGAATAGGAAATATTATTAATATACAATTCTGCTTGAAATAGCAGATAACTATACAATTCAAAAGCCAGTGGAATTTTATTGAGAATTTCTGTTTTTACAACTTCCGAACTTTGCAATAATAAATTAACAATTTCTATATTGTTTTTTCCTAATTTAATCAAAGAAAACTTTCCAAAAAAATCTGTTATTACTGCTTGCCATAAATCCTTTAATAAGCTAACTCTTAGCTCAAATAATTGATTAATCTCTATTTCAGAAGCTCGAAGTTCATCCAATTGTTCAGCTAATTTTTGCAGAATGAGATAAAGTAATTCCCGTTTTTTTTGTTCGCGTAAAATGTCAATTTCTAAAGGAATATCTGTGACATTTTCTAAAGAAAATTGAAGTTTAGTAACGCAAGATGCAAACAAAGCAGATTGTAGCGCTCCCGTGGTTAGCAAAGGCGGCGGCATTTGCGTTTGTTGAATGGCACTACTCTTTTGAAAACTCAGAGGGAACTCATCGGCCACTGAAATATGTTCCTCTTGCCTTTCTTGTGGTGAAACCAACAAGCGATTGAGCAACCAACGAGCTGCTAGCAGTTCACGCCGTCGTCCAGCTAGAATTGCCCGATCTAATACTAGTATTCCAGGTATTTGTAATTGTGCTGTTACCGCCGTTAGGGTAGCGTTAATGTAATCAATTCCTGACAAACGTAAATTATTTCTCAGTTTAAAGAAAGGGAGTAGGGAGTGAGTAGAAACGGGATTAATCGCATCTGTACGGAGTTGAGAGTTAGGAGTTATGATTACTTCCGTCTCCTGAAACCAATGGGAAGCACCATCTGCAAGTTGTTGCATTGTGACGACCAACTCAGAAATAGGTGTGCCTTTGGGACAGTAGCCATTTACGCCAATAGATTTTGCCGCCGATAATAGTCCTTGCTGTTGAACAGAACTGAGGAGCAAAATTGGTAGGTTGGGGTACAAGGCTCTAAGTTGCTGACAGAATTGCAATCCTAGCTGCTGACTTGTGGTGAAGCGACCATTACCTAATTCCAAAACCACCAAATTTACCTGGTTTGGGTCTTGTTGGGCAATTTCTGCTAAAATCTGCAAGGCAGCAGTATAAGTTTCTACCACTGCTGTTACTTGCAAGTCAGGAATTGCTTCTAGAGCTACCCGTAGTCCCAAACGGAAAATTGGGTCTTGGTCGATTAACAGTAATTTTAGAGGGCGATCGCTCATAATTTACTCAATTACACCAGTACTGTTTTTACCAATCAAAAAACAGCCTTAATGCTAAACTTTGTCTCCCCCATTGTTACCTGTTTTCGCAAACTGATAAATGAAGCATAATTGCCCTAGGCAGCCTTCACCGTGTAATTAAATGAACCTAAGTATTCGGCACTGGTTGGCAGAACGCCATATCGCAATCAATCAGACTGGGGGATTTTCACCAGGGCAATTGGCAGGTATTACCTACCGTATTGTTCAGGATATGGAAGTCAAAAGCCTCATGCCTTTTGATGTCTGTACCTTGGTAGAGGTTTTAGAACTACCTTTAGATATTGTTTGCGAAGAAATTAGCGTCATTGCCGAGTTGACAGCAAGTCTGTTGCGTCGCCTCAGCCAAAAAAAGCCCCTAAAACGTACCGAAGGCACATGGCTAGCGTTTCAAATTGCCTATCTTCAAGCTTTACAAACAATTTTAGACCAAGAAGAAAGCCTACAAAGACCGTGGTTAGACCGAGCAAAAATACCCACCCAACCAAACATCCTGCAAGAGGAAGTGGGTAAACTCACCCTCCAAGATCCTCAATTACAAGGATTACTGAAAACTCTCAGCCCAGGTAAATTGAGTGACACTCAAGCAGAACAAGCACTGTCTTTGATTGGTGACTCTTTACTAGTACAACAAATAAATAATGTTGCCATAGCTTGGTTTGTTGCTAATGGTGCAGAGGAAGTTGAAGCTAAACTCTTAACACAGCGTTTGGTTAACTCACTTCCTGGTCACCTACTAATAGTGGTTACCGAAAATCCTGCTCCCTTAGCCCAACTGCAAAAATTTGTCCGATTGGGGATTTCCTTATCTCCCAGTTTCATTACCCCAGAATCTGGAATATTAGAAGCATCGGTGGGCGATAAAATTGACTTGCACCGAGAATATTACCGCGCAAGTTTGATTCAAAATCTGAGTCTGCCCTTACTGATGGAATCCTTTGCCCTTAAGGATATCTATGTGGCACAACAAGGCTTACTAGTAGAAGAAGGCATTTCTGACCAGGATAAAAAAACTGTTACAGCTGTTGATTTAAAGACATGGGCACAGCAACAGCTAGCTGATTTAGAAACCATCGCTATCATTGAGTCGGAACCTGGTTATGGAAAAACTAGTTTTTGCCAACTTTGGGCGGCACAGGTGGCACAGGAATTTTACCCAGATTGGATGCCTATACTAATTAGGTTGCGAGATATCAAATACGGTAAAACTTTTACTGAAACCCTAAATTCTGCTTTTCTGGGAAATGTCAATACAAACCTTTCAAGTTGGTTAGAACCAGAAAATTCTCGGTGTTTATTGCTGCTAGATGGTTTGGACGAATTACCACCTTCTGTTCAAGGTACAAGAGCAAAAGCAATTTTTATTCAGCAATTGCTCAACTTTCAGTCTCAGCAGCGCCACAAAATTGTGTTAACTAGTCGGTCAACAACGTTGCCGCAAATTATCCCAGAAGTACCGCTGTTGTTCAAACGAATTACTATCCAGCCATTGGATGTAGAAGAACTCAAACAATGGTTTCAGCAGTGGGCAAAAGTACAATCGTTACCCATTGCTCAAAATTTGTTTACATTCTTCAAACAGGCGGGGTTATTTGCCAAATCAAAGTCTCCAGAATTATCTGCCCTTGTTCGTCAACCGCTAATGCTGCATTTATTAGGCATTTTGCACCGTGAAGGACTTCTAGATGAGCAGTTTTTGCAATTAGCTACTAACACTCACATGTGGGAAATTTATCATCGCTTGAGTCGGTGGTTATTAGGCTATCCGCTAACTGGTGGGATGAAGACGATGTTATTGCGCTCAGGATTCGCTCATATTCACCGGACTCCAGAAGCGATCGCTAATTTACTCAACCATCGCCATCCTCAAGATTTAATTGAGCAGATGCAAGCGATCGCTTTGAGGATTTTACACTCGCAATGTTATCAAGTCAATTGGGGTGAGGAATGTCAGAATTTACCGAGGTTTTATTTTGAAGTTAGGGATTTTGAAAGCTCACGCAAAGGCGCAAAGGCGCAAAGTAATTTAGTTGAGTTTTCGCATGTGAAGTTGGGAGAATATCTTTGTGCGGAAGCTATTGCTAATGAGTTGAAATTGCTGACTCGGTATCGAGATGAGGGTTATGGGGCGCTTAGTTTTTTGCTTGATTCTCCCAGTAGTGTTGCCCAGCATATTTATAATTTACTGGGTTATGGGATTCTGAGTCAGGAAATTGAAGAATTGGCGATCGAGGGGTTACGCCAGGAGCAAAAACACAAGTTTTCTTTTGAAGTTTTGTTTCAACGTCTTTTATCTTTCTGGCGTGCTTATTGTCAAGGTCGTTGGTTAGATGAGGGAATAGCACACAAAGCTTTGACTCATTTTCACGCACTGCAAAATCCTGTTAATGTCGAGCAGATAAATGCTGCGGTGGGATTGAATGTGTTTTTATTACTTTGTGCTTGCTACCGGGAAACAAAAATTCCTTTTTGGCCTTGTGGCAATCCAGTTAATTTGGCAGAATTCAATCCGGAGGCGTTAAGTGCGCTGATTGCTAGGACAACCGTTTTGGAAAAAAACGTCTTTGCAACCCGCATCAAATCTCTGGCTAAACTCAACTTATCGGCAGCCTCTTTATTGCAAGTGACGTTAACTCAAATAAATCTTGAGCAAACAAACTTATCCAATGCGGAGTTAATTGGGGCAAATCTCGCAGGGGCAAACCTGCAACAGGCAAATCTCACAGGGGCAAACCTGCAACAGGCAAATCTCACAGGGGCAAACCTGCAACAGGCAAATCTTACAGGGGCAAACCTGCAACAGGCAAATCTCACAGGTGCAAATCTTAATTTTGCCAATCTCACCAACGCCTGTTTATTTGATGCCATTCTTTCTGAGACTGACAAAAAATTGGCCGCTGATAATGGTGCTTTGTTCTCCAAAGAGTCGTTGCAAAAACTCAAAAATTTGCGTAGTTTACCGCCACAGGCATCGCAACCCCTTCTAAATAACGAAAAAATCACCTCAAACACATATCATAATTGGAATAATCCCCCGGCATTTGGACTAATTGAAAGCAGCGAAGGCACAATTTTAACAGTAGATTCAGATGATGATGACTCTGTTGATGAGACTCTTTTTGGCAATAACTCAATTAGGGAATAGGGACAAGGGGACAAGGAGATAAAAAAATTCCTAACTCCTAACTCAGCACGTGCTAAACGCCCCGCTATTCATGTACAGTATGGGCTAAACGCCCCGCTATCGCTAACAGCACTCCTAATGCCCAATCCTCAATGAAAATTAACTTTCTTCTGAGTTGCGGTAACCAAAAAAGTTAATACTGTAATCAGTAATTCTTACTCCTGTTTGTTCTTCAATTTGGCGGATAAAATCTTCTGGGAGTTCCACATGAACATCCAGAATTTGATTTGTATCTATACAGTTGACATGACTGTGAGAGTCACTGATATTGCCGTATAAACGGCCGTCACACCGTTCAATACACTCAATGATGCCTTGAGTTGATAATGCTTCTAAATTTTGATAAACAGAAGTATGACCGATTTCTTTGCCTTGTTGGTTCAAGCGATCGTAAATCTCTCTAGCGGAAAGATGTTCGTTTGCTTGCCAAAGTAGTTCCAGAATAAAACGACGCTGGCGGCTGACGCGCATACCCTGGGATTGACAGCGCTCAAGCGCATCTTCTAAGGAACGAATTGGTCTTGTAGAAATTGTTGGTTTTTGCATATTACAGCTTGCTAACTGTTGTGGGAGTTTTCCCATCTCAATGTTTATTGGTTATTTAATATATGTATGGATATTGCACATCGCTCTTTTCCCTGTAGTTGTGTCTTGGCTTTTGATGCTGCTGGAGTCACAGGTTGCGATAATGGTTTTTTTGCTTTGGATGCCTACTTTTTAAGACCTTAATCTAAAACAAACTCATTACAACTTTAGCTTAAAAATGCGGTAAATGTCCACCTTGGGACAGGCATTACCTTGACAAAGGAGGCTTATTCTGATGGCATACGATGTTATGGCGATCGCCAAAAGCTTGTCGTTAGACATTAGAAGCTTTGTGAATCAGGACTTTTTTGGTGAATGTGGCGTCAATCGCCCAAAACTGCTACTGTGGTTCTCGATCCTCCAGTTGAGCATAAAAAAGTGGCTGCTGAGTCAAAAACAATTGCGATCGCACTCAATAATGAATTAATTAACAATTTGGATCTGTCACCTGCGTCAGTGGCGATCGAACAACTGCTGCAAGATGGAGTCGCATCCCATGAACAGCAACTACGCTTTGATATCAATTACGATCTCGAACCTGGCGATCCACGCGAACTCTCAGAAATTCCAGAGGTGCGGTTGTGGTTTGTGCGTCTAGATGCTAAATATCCCTGGTTACCATTTTTACTAGATTGGAAAGCCGGAGAATTCGCTCGTTATGCTGCCATGCTAGTACCACACCAGTTCAGTTCTCAAGAAGGTATTCAGTATAATCCTGAAGCCTTAGAAATATTTTTGATGCACAAAATCTTTGTTTTAAGTGATTGGTTTAAACAGCAAGGTATTCCCAGCCTATCGCGGTTGAAGTCTATGGCGCAAATGCTCGGTTATGAATTAGATGATGCTTTTTTTGAAATATTTTGAAGAGGTCAGGATTTAGCAATACTTAAAGGGAGGAGATTCAGCGGAAAGTTTCACCCTGGTACAGTACGGGAAAGCCATTAATATATATTTGGAGAAATACTAATTTTGCTCAATGTATCAATTATTATGGGATGCTCGACGTGTGGCGCCCCAAAATTAGTTGTCTGGCTTTTGGTTCAAGGTGGAATATGGTGGATTATAGCCTCACTAGGCTTAATATTGTTTAGTCTATTACTTTGGAAAGGTTTCCGCACAAAGTAATTCGATCGAGGTTGGTGAGGTAGTGAGAGCCAATGAGTTGTTTCCTGGCCTTTAATAGTAAAATAATAGGTAATTGCTTTGCTTGATTTTGCGTTCTCTGTTGCCCTTGACTATAATTTATAGTTCCCAGATGAGTAATACTATTAAAAGTCAACCTTCCTGAGATGTGGATATTTTTAGATATCGATGGTGTTCTTGTTCCTGAAAAGAAGTTTGACATCCCAGTTGAGAGAGAAAACCTCTTGAAATTCGATCCCATTTGTTTGCAAATATTTGAAGATGTTTTGCAACGATATCCGAAAGTCTTAGTTGTTATTTCATCTTCATGGAGAGAGGTATTTCCATTTGAATTAGTTCGCCCTTTGTTTTCACCAAGTATTGTTGAGCGCATTGTTGGATTTACGCCTTTTTTAGATCCCAAGATTATCCATGAATTCCAATACCTTCGGTATCAAGAGGTTCTGGAATTCTTACGGCATAACAATGCATTAGATGATTTTTGGGTAGCGATCGATGACATTGCAGAACACTATCCACCTAATTCTAAAGTCATTGTGACCGATGCGTATAATGGTTTTGACGCATATGCAGCATTAGCTTTAGAACAACACTTGTCAGCAGCCTAACAAGCTTACTTGGTTGAAATAAATCGAATTTTATTTGCCTCCTTTTTCCTCCCCCACGGATAATTATCATTTTTCTTAACTAGATTTTGAGTATTTTAATTGGTTCACAAAATACGCTTTATCTTAAATTTTCACGATTGACCCTATCCTTGCTAAAGCTACGATGTATACACGAGAGCTAAAAAAAGCGGAAAACCTCTCAAAA
This sequence comes from Nostoc sp. C117, assembly GCF_043099735.1. Classification (NCBI taxonomy): domain Bacteria; kingdom Bacillati; phylum Cyanobacteriota; class Cyanophyceae; order Nostocales; family Nostocaceae; genus Nostoc; species Nostoc sp. C117. The sequence goes on along the minus strand of NZ_CP170991.1, from coordinate 4,727,580 downwards.
TCCTCCGGTAAATTGGAGGATTTAGGAGGAACTCCAATGATTTTGGTTTGGCGAGAGATGTGTGTACACCTAAGCCTTGGGAAGGAAAGGGACAGATTTTGCATAGCACAACCAGGGTGAGGTATCTAGGGCGTGTACGATAAATCGTCAATTACTTCCTGAGAGACTTGTGTATACACCGTAAACTTTAGGCTTTGGAGCGAGGCAATATCTCAAGGCTTAGGTGGCAAGTTCCAATCTCCTACGAAGAGTGATTCTGAATTCTGTATTCTTCTTCAACCACCCCAAATTTTTTCCAAAACAGTGTTTGGTGAAATATCTGCCGTTTTACCCGTGGGGGATTTAATACCCAGGAATTTATCGTTTTTCGGCAATAACTTACCTGGATCGGTGGGACCAAACAGAACAATGGTATAGGTTTGCACGGCAACACTGAGTTGTAGTGCTGCACTATCAGTAGACAACATCAAATTTGCACCGGCAATTATGGCAGTTAATTGACCCAGATTGTCTGGGGTAGTCACTTTGATTCCTGGAGAAGACTCCAGAAGCGATCGCACAAACTGTTCATCATTAGCTCCCTTAATCACCACCACAGGCATATCTGGCTGCTTGTATTGGAAATTTTGAATGACTTGCTGCCAATTTTGCACAGGGTAGATTTTATCCGGTTCTTTAGCCTGAGATAACTGGCCAGAACAGCCATTAATCAAGACATAGCCTGTTTCATCGACGCCTAAGCGTTTTTGTTCTTTTTGTGCCCACTCAATATCTGGTTTTGGTACATTTACTGCTAACTCTGGTAGAGGAGTGTTAATACCCAGTGGTTGCAACAAGTCGTGATATACTTCTGCCCTATACTGAGATGGTTTGAATGGCACAGTGTGGGTTAGAAAAACCGAACCCTTGCCTTGGTAGCCAATGCGTATGGGAATTCCTGTCAACCACAGTAAAAGACCTACCAACCAACTTTGCTTAACAGCAATGGCAACATCGTACTCGCGATCGCGAATTGTCCCCACCAGATTACCCCAATCTGCCAGACTGTTACGATCTTTGAAATCAAAAGCCAGTACCTCGTGAACTGACTTGCTGACTTGATAGGCAGCCTTTGATTGGGGTTCAACAACGACATCTATCTGAGCGTTTGGGTAATTGCGCTTCAGGTTATCTAGAGTCGGAAAGAAGAGAATTTGGTCGCCAATTCCGCCAGGTACAAGGGCTACTACTCGCATAATATTTATTGACGCTTACTCGCTCCCTATTTTAGGGGAAAATATATAGCTTAAAGATTGAGGAATTCTGTGTATTTACTAATTCCAGCTGCGGGAATCGGAAAAAGAATGGGGAGTAACCGCAATAAACTCCTGCTGAAAGTGCGATCGCAAGCAATTATTGCCTGGACTTTATTAGCTGCAGAAGCCGCCAGTACAATCAGTTGGATCGGGATTATTTCCCAACCCACTGACTGGCCTGATTTTAAGACAATTCTTGCGGATCTGAACTTAAATAAACCAGTCGAATTCATTCAAGGCGGCTCTACCCGCCAAGAATCGGTTTACAACGGCTTACAAGCACTGCCAGCAAATGCAGAACAAGTATTGATTCACGATGGGGCTAGATGCTTGGTCACACCAGATTTATTCAACTCATGTGCCGAAGCTATTCGCCACTGTCCCGGTTTAATTGCTGCGGTGGCTGTTAAAGACACCATCAAAGTCGTCGATGAACAAGGCATAATTCAAAGTACACCCGACAGACGACAACTGTGGGCAGCACAAACTCCCCAAGGATTTGATGTCAAATTATTGAAGCAGTGTCATGCTGAAGGCGTGCGTCAAGGTTGGGAAGTAACAGACGATGCCGCTTTGTTTGAGAGGTGCGGCATTGAAGTCCGAATTGTCGAAGGAGAAGAGACAAATTTAAAAGTCACAACTCCACAAGATTTAGCGATCGCAGAATTTATTCTTACAAGCAGAGGTTTTTGAGGGGACTGAGGACTGGGGACTAGGGACTAGGGACTGGGAACTGGGGACTAGGGACTGGGGACTAGGGACTGGGGACTAGGGACTGGGGACTAGGGACTGGGGACTGGGGACAAGGAGATAAAAAAATTTCTAACTCACGCCTGATGTGAATTAAAAACGCCTCTTTCCCCATAAGGGTTTCAAGACTTGTTAAAAATCCTATTTTTGGAACGATAGACGAAATTAGCTGGATTTCCACACTCAATTCACATTAGACGTAACTCCTAACTCCTAACTCAGCACGGGCTAAACGCCCCGCTATCCATGTACAGCACTCTTTTGCCCCATGCCAAATTTTGAGATTGTCAAAATATTTTTGACATTTTAGGATATGATCCCAGAGACTTATTGATTGTTAGTTGTGATTTGTCCTTTGTCATTTGTAAATAACTAATGACCAATGACTAATAACTAATGACTAATGACCAATGACTAATGACTAATGACCAAATGATTACAGCCACAGCGACGAAGATAGAAGCAATTCTCTATTTAAAGGGTAAACCCTTGTCGCTCGGCGAAATCGCCGAGTATGCCGCGTGCGATCGCGCCACTATTAAGGAAGGCATCATTGAACTAATGGACAATTATGCCCACCGAGATACAGCTCTAGAAGTAGTAGAAACCCCAGATGGTTACAGTTTACAACTACGGTCTGATTTTTATGACTTAGTGCAAACTATGATACCAGTAGAATTAGGTGTAGGTGCATTGAGAACTTTGGCCGCGATCGCCCTCAATAGTCCCATACTCCAGACCGACTTGATTAACTTGCGGGGTTCAGGAGTATATCAGCACGTTCCAGAACTCGTTGAACTCGGTTTCGTTCGCAAGCGCCGAGACAGCGATTCTCGTTCCTACTCACTCCAAGTAACGCCAAAATTTCATCAATATTTCCAAATTGAAGAACTTCCGCAAATACTTTCCACCACGCAGAAAGAAGAACAACTAGAACTAAAACTAGAACTAGAACTAGAGGGAGTGGGGCATTAGGAGTGCTGTTAGCGATAGCGGGGCGTTTAGCCCATGCTGAGTTAGGAGTTAGTTTATCTCCTCCACCCCTCCGCCCCTCCGCCCCTCCGCCCCCCATCCTCCTCATCTCCCCCAGTCCCCAGTCCCCAGTCTCCAGTCCCCATGCCCAATCTCCTCTTAATGACTTATACCCGTGGTGAATGCGCTACCCTTGTACTATGGTTTAAAGTAGAGTTAGCAATTAAGCTAAATAAAACTGCCAATGGTGTTTAATCCTGACTTTTTGAATGACAACTCTGAGGAACACCCTAATCAACTTCTTTCGGATCACTCTGAAGAATACCCCAATCAGTTACTCAAATATCTACAACATCAGTCTCCCGATGTTCTAGCCCGGGTCGCCCAGTCTGTCAGCCCTGAAATTAAACAAATCATCTCCCAAAACGTCCAAGGGCTAGTGGGAATGCTCCCTGCAGAAAATTTCAATGTGCAAATCACAACAGATCGGGATAACCTAGCAGGACTTCTAGCATCGGCAATGATGACGGGGTATTTTCTGCGACAAATGGAACAAAGGATGCAACTAGAGCAAAAGTTATGAGTGATGAGTTGAGAGTTAGAAGTTGTGCAAAATTTTTAACTTCTAACTCCTCACTCCTCGCTCCTCACTCATAACTTCTAACTAGTTTTTAGGATAAACTTCTAACTTCACTTTGAAGGTTTGAATTTTACCGCTACGGTTGACTGCGATCGCTAGAATATCACCAACCTTACTGGACTCTACAAGCCTCTGTACTTGGGCTGAGGTTTTGACCGGTTGACCATTGACTTTTTGAATCAGGTCTCCAGGCAAAAGTCCTCCACGCTTGGCTGGAGAATTGTCTGTAATTCCTTTAATGACTATTCCCGCGTCCTGTTGGATATTCAACTGATTTTCTTGATTAATCTGCTGTTTTCTGCTGGGAGATAGGTCTGCCATATCAATACCCAAAAAGGGATGTTCAACACGCCCTTTGGTAAAAAGTTCATTGGCAATGCGGGCTGCGGTTTCAATGGGGATGGCAAAGCCGAGTCCTTGAGCATCAGCGCGGATAGCAGTGTTAATACCAATCACTTCGCCTTGGGCGTTTAACAAAGGCCCGCCAGAATTACCAGGGTTAATTGCCGCATCAGTTTGGATAAAGGTGACTCGCTTATCGGGGACACCAACTTGAGTGCTGGTGCGATCTGTGGCGCTGATAATGCCAATAGTGACAGTATTATCTAAACCCAGAGGATTGCCAATAGCGATCGCCCATTCTCCTGGTATCAAGTTTTGTGAATTTCCTAACTTCACCGTGGGTAGATGACTCGCATTGATTTTTACTACTGCCACATCAGTCATAGAATCAACACCCACTACCTTCCCCTCTAAAGTCTGACCATCTTTCAGGGTAACTTGTACGGTATCTGTATCAGCTACTACATGAGCATTGGTAAGTAGTTCTCCATCTTCGCTCACAATAAATCCCGATCCCGTACCGCGCTCAATGCGTTCTTGGGGAATTGGTTCGTCATCTTCTCCAAAGAATCGCCGTAAAAGTGGATTTTTCAAAGCGTCAGAAATTGGATTGGCTACTTTGCGAGTGGCATTAATTCGCACAACAGCTGGGCCAACTTTTTGCACTGCCGTCGCAATAAAATTTACATTATTGCCCCCAGTACCCCCAATCGCTCCATTAGGAGAATTTGGAACTACCGATTCTGGAGGCAAAGCCATTGTTACATTTTTTAACTGTTGGAACGAGGGATATTGTGGCATCAGATAACGACTGCCAAACAAACCTGCACCACCGCCGATCGCCAGTAAAAACAGATAAACGGCCAGTTGCTTCAAGGATAACTTCATAATCATTATGCTCAAGGACAGCAATGCAGTTGCTAATTTCTAAGTGTAGTCAAGCTAACGGCAAGTGGACAGATCAATTTACTGGGAATTAGGGATTGGGGATTAGGCAAAACAGCTCCGTTAGCGGTAGTGGGGCGTTTAGCCCGTGCTGAGTTAGGAGTTATTTCTCTCCCTGCCCCCTGCTCCCTGCCCCCACTCCCTCATCTCCCCAGTCCCCATTCCCTAAAATCTCCATCTAAAATCTAATAATGCGCTATTGACTTGTATACATGACTTTATCCTATTGTCAACTGTTTCTCTGTAGCTTAGTTAGCGTCTTAGGCTTAGTATCTATACTGCCAAACTCAAACAGTGCCAACGCTGCTGTAGGTGGTTGCCCGACTCCAGCCTTATCTCGCTTCCAGCGCCATAAAGTAGTTCGTGGCGAAACCTTGGAGAGTATAGCGCAGCGCTACAATCTCATACCTACAACTATTATTGGGATGAATCCAGGTTTGCAAAACAACGGAGCGATCGCCGTTGGTAGTGTGCTTCAAATTCCTCCCTACAATGGGATTGTAGTTGAAGTGCCTAGTGGTCAAACTTGGCGACAAGTGGCGGCAAAATACAAGGTTCGTGCTGATAGCCTTTTTGAGGTGAATGGCTGCCAACAAGACCCCAGAATCGTGTTTGTTCCGGGGGTAAATTGGTCGCCTAATGGTGTAATAACTAAATCCCCTTCGCCTACTGATGTCGGTACGCCAAAGCGTGCATCCTTGTCAGGATATCCTTTGGCAGAGGTGGTAACAGTAGGATTAGCCTACGGCTGGCAAATTAATCCTGCGACAGGTCAAGTTTTCTTTCATAGCGGCGTTGATTTGTTAGCACCAGTTGGTACAGATGTGCTGGCGATCGCACCTGGAACTGTAGCCTTTGCCAACAATCAAGGCAGTTATGGCAAATTGGTCATCATTAACCACAATGGCGGACTTCAAAGCCGCTACGCCCAACTTGACACCATCAAAGTTACCGTTGGTCAGCAAGTAAAAAAAGGAGACTTACTAGGAACTGTAGGTACTAGTGGACAACCAAGTTCCAATCAACCGCATCTTCATTTTGAAGTGCGTTCTAGCTCATCTCTGGGTTGGGTAGCAGAAGATCCCAAGAGTTATTTGAAAAAATGAGGTAATGGGAATGGGGACAAGGAAGACAAGGGGACAAGGAGATAAAAAAATTCTTAACTCCTAACTCCTAACTCCTAACTCCTAATGCCCAAATTCGCTAGATTTTACAATGTGCATTCCTGCTTCTGCGAATCTTGTAAATGCTGCATCTGCCTGTTCTGTGTAGTCCACAACACCGGGAACAACAACAGGAGAAGTGCAATCTTCTAACAAATAAATTTTTTGAGTCAGGGTGGCATCTACCTGTTTAATTTCTGTTAATAAATCGTCAATTGTCCAGGCGACACAATGACTTTTAGCTTGACCGCCAATAATTACAGCATCAAATTCTAAAAGTTGTTTAATGAGACGGGTGTTCTTTTGAGCAAGTGGACGTTGCTCAAAATCTTCTAAGACTTCTGGACGTAAAATAGAATAATTTTCTGTTAGAGGATTTTCCCCTTTAATTTCAAATTGTGTTTGACTCTGACGAGCAATACCGTGAAAAAATATTGCTTCTTCTACCGACGAAACTAAAGCATGACCAATGCCACCCAACATGGAATGATAAGGCCAAACAGTCAGCGGATATTTTCCGTCCTGACTTAGTTGCTTAACATAATGGTAAGCATGTTTTTCTAATAATTCATAATCCCCATTCGTAACACTATTGGCAACTGCTGGGTTGACTTTCCAAATACCTTGGGCGATATCTCCAGGAGTGATGCTAGTCGCTGCCGGGGTGGGATGTTCTCCAGCGGCGTTTACCCAAAAGATAGGATGGAAAATTTGTGTTGTTGTGTGGGTATCTAGAGTAGGTATAATTTTTGTAATTACTCCTAAGTTACGATAGATAAATTCAGACAATCGCAAATTATCATCCACTGCTGCATTACCAGATTTTCCACCTACAAATAATTCAAATTCAGGAATACAGAAGGTATTTTGGACATCAATTAATAGTAAGCAAATTTTAGTTTTATCTGAAGATGCAGGTTTAATGTTGTGTTGTTTTGACCATGTTTCGGCTTCTGCAGCACGTTCTAGGTAAGGTACGCGCCAGACCTCGCCGACTTTATCGCGGTTAAAGTGGGAGGGAATTGGTAGTTGTGTTGTTATCTGAGTATTCATATAAATTTTGTATTTAATGTTAAGCTGTTACGCATTTAATTTGTACATTTACCTGATGGTCGTTGACTGTTAACCGTTAACCGTCAACAGTCAACGACCATCAAGAGTGTTTATATACTTTAGACGCGCATCAGCTTATCTCTATTATTGGAGAAAATTTACCATTCGGCTAGAGCGATCGCTATTCCTTGTTTTAAATCTGGCGTAATTGCATCATTATTTGCTAACTGCTGCAATTGTTCATGTACAGCTTGTTCGTCCAGATTTTTCAGTGCTGCGATCGCATGTAGTTTCACGGATGCATCAGAATCAGCTAGCAGCCCAATTAATGGTTCAATTGCTTGGATTTTTCCTAACTGTCCTAAAGACAGGGCGATCGCACTTTTGATATGGGCAATTTCTCTGGCTGGATGTGGCGAGCGCAGTATTTGTAGTAAGATTTCTGCGGCTGGTCTAGTTAACTGCGGTTTTTGCACTCGTCCCAAAACTGTGACAATTTCTTGCCAGAGTGTCTCGGAAGTACTTTGATGAAATTCTGTTTGCAAATATTCTAAACTCGATAACGTCCCCACCCAACTTAAAGCGCGGATGGTTTCTAATTGCAGCGTTATTGGTGTCTGGGGTGAAATCAGCAAATCAAATAAGTATTTGGCCGCGTCATCGCAACCCATCCGAGAAAGGGTAATTACTGCTGCACAACAAACATCAAGATTAAAGTCGTAAAGTTTCGGTTGTAGTCTTATGACTAAATCTAATGCTTGGCGTAAGTCGGGGCGAAAACCTAAACCAATCACTGCTGCACGTCTAACTGTGGCAGCAACATCATCCAAAGCGTTTAATAATACTGGTGGTACACGTTCGTCGTGAAAGCCACTGAGGGCTTCAATTGCAGCGGTACGGATTGCGGGTTGAGAATCTTGCACTACACTCAGCAGTGGTGCAATGGTTTCTATTTGGGGAATAAAAGAAAGCGATCGCACTGCTAGCAACCGTGTATCTTCATCTATTAGAAGTTCAGTTAGTGAAGTAATAGCAACAGTACCCATTTGTCCCAGTGCTGTAGCTGCGATCGCTTTGAGTTCTTCATCCTCATCGATTTTCAACAATTCCACTAAAGATGGGATCGCTTCTGGGTGCTGAAATTCCCCCAAAGTTCGTGCTGCATACCAGCGTAATTCTTCTTCTGCATCTTCATCTTTTAAGATGTCAATGAGTGGTGAGATGGCAATATTCCCCAAGTCAGTTAACACCTTGGTGATTTCCCAGCGTTGTTGAAAATCCCCGATCTCTAACACTGAAAGCGCTAATTTCAGAAGATATTCTCGATTTTTAACTATCTCTGGATCTTTAGAATCTGCCCCTAAAATTAATTGTTGTAAATATTGAATTAGTGATGACCAATCAGCTGCATTATATGCTGCCTCGGCTTCTAGCAAAAGCTGGTTGATATTACTCACAATACCCTGCTTGAATTTTGAGTTATCCAAAGTGGTACTAGTAGTCCATGTCATTAGTTTGTAGTAAGCACTGAAGTGCTTAAAATTGAGCGATTTATCGCTCACTACAAACCCAGCAAAATTAATACGACAGACCACTATGTTGGTTTGACTACAACTGAAGTCCCCTCAATTTTGGCGGCATAAGTTTTAAGTGCTTCTTTGGCTGGGCCTTTTTGTACTTTGCCGTCAATTCCATATTTGGAACCATGACAGGGACATAAAAACGTTTTTGTTGAGGGTTCCCACCCGACGGTACAACCTGCGTGAGTACAAGTAGGGTTGACAGCCGTCAGATTTTCGCTTTTAGATGTGCCGACTACCAACACAGGCCCAGCAGGTGAGTTTTTCGCCAGCAGTTGTCCTGTTTTATCTAATTCTGCTGAGGTGCCTACTGTTTGCCAATCTCCAGATGTTGAAGTTGTTTGAGAAGAACAGGCTGCGATCGCTACAGGTAGAGAACTCGCAATCAAACCCAAACCTACCCAATTAATAAAATCACGACGTTTCATAGCTGCTGAAATAATTTCTAAGTTTTAGCTAAAATCCCTTATCTCAAATGCTTTGATCGAGCGCTTTGCATCGCTTATTGCTGAGCTTGATGTAGAAAATGCATAGCATTCATGCGGTTGTCGCAATTTTACTAAAAAACCGTAACAATTTATACGATTTTAACAGAAATATCACTTTAAGTTATGAGTATGGAAATTGTTACATGAACATTCTCTAAACCTGCTTGACAAATTCCCAAGATATCGATATGAAAACTTTTCCCTCACTAACCACGGATTTTAAGTTTCGCGTTGGAATGCTCTGAAGTATAAGTAATCAGTCGTAACCAAATATAAAGTTTATCATTTCTAATCCTCGTAGATACAACACCTGATGAGACTACGGGTTGATGGATCGTGGGCAAGTAGCACCACAAAATCTCACTGAATTTTAATAATTTGCAACGAGAGTCAGCCTCATGACAGATATAGCAACTACCAGGGTCAGCCTCAATAAGTTCGAGAAATTCAAGGCAGAAAAAGATGGACTCGCCGTTAAGGGTGAGATAGAGAAATTTGCCGCCTTGGGTTGGGAAGCAATGGACGAAACAGACCGAGATCATCGACTCAAATGGATGGGTGTATTTTTTCGCCCAGTCACTCCAGGCAAGTTTATGATGCGGTTGCGGATGCCTAATGGTATTCTCACTAGCACTCAAATGCGTGTTTTAGCCGAAGTAGTGCAGCGTTACGGGGATGAGGGTAGTGCTGATATTACTACCAGACAAAATATTCAATTGCGGGGGATTAGGATTGGAGATTTACCAGATATTTTTAATAGATTTCATGCAGTTGGTTTAACCACCGTCCAGTCAGGGATGGATAACGTCCGCAATATCACAGGCGATCCGGTGGCGGGGTTGGATGCAGATGAGTTGTACGACACACGAGAGTTGGTACAGCAAATTCAAGATATGCTCACCAACAAAGGCGAAGGGAACCCAGAGTTTAGCAACCTACCACGAAAGTTTAATATTGCGATCGCTGGTGGAAGAGACAATTCCGTTCATGCGGAGATTAATGATTTGGCTTTCGTGCCAGCATTTAAGGAAGGGACTGGAGACTGGGGACTGGGGACTGGGGAAAAATCTTCCCAATCCCCAATATTCGGCTTTAACATCCTTGTCGGTGGTTTTTTCTCAGCGAAACGTTGTGAGGCGGCGATTCCTTTAAATGCTTGGGTGGCTCCGGAAGATGTGGTCGCTGTATGTAGAGCTGTTTTGGAAGTTTATCGTGACCGCGGCTTACGTGCTAATCGGCAAAAATCCCGCCTCATGTGGCTAATTGATGAATGGGGTTTAGATAAGTTTCGAGCAGAAGTAGAAAGCCGTTTGGGTAAATCATTAATACCCGCAGCAACAAAAGACGAAATCGACTGGGAAAAACGCGACCACATCGGAGTATATAAACAAAAGCAGCCGGGATTAAATTACGTAGGCTTGCATATTCCTGTCGGTCGGTTATATGCCGAAGATATGTTTCAACTTGCTCGTCTAGCCGAAGTTTACGGCAGTGGCGAAATCCGTTTTACAGTCGAGCAAAACATTGTTATCCCCAATATTTCTGACTTGCGTTTAGCAACATTTTTAACAGATCCTTTGCTGCAAAGGTTTTCCATCGATCCAGGTTTACTGGCGCGATCGCTAGTATCTTGCACAGGCGCACAATTTTGCAACTTTGCTCTCATCGAAACCAAAAACCGCGCCCTGGCAATGATTAAAGCCTTAGAAGAAGATTTAATCTTCACTCATCCGGTGCGAATTCACTGGACAGGTTGCCCTAACTCCTGCGGACAACCCCAAGTTGCAGACATTGGCTTGATGGGAACTAAAACTCGCAAAAATGGCAAAACCCTAGAAGGCGTTGACATATATATGGGCGGCAAAGTTGGCAAAGATGCCCATTTAGGAACTTGCGTCATCAAAGGCATACCCTGTGAAGATTTACAGCCAATATTGCAAGATTTACTTATCAAAAACTTTGGGGCAAAACTCAAGCAAGAAGCCTTAGTAGTTAGTGGCTGTTAGTTGGGAATTGGACATTGGGCAAGACTCATACTTCACAGATAAACCCAAAACCCTCATGTAGAGACGCGATTTATCGCGTCTTCTCTAGACCAATTATCTACACCAATAACCCTTAATCCAAGCCTAGCCTATTGAATGCAATTTCCGAGTTCAAAGGTGCAATTTCCGAGTTCAAAGGTGCAATTTCCGAGTTCAAAGGCGCAACTTCCAGCCTCAAAGGCGCAACTTCCAGCCTCAAAGGCTCAACTTCCAGCCTCAAAGGCTCAACTTCCGACCTCAAAGGCTCAACTTCCAGCCTCAAAGGCTCAACTTCCGACCTCAAAGGCTCAACTTCCGACCTCAAAGGCTCAACTTCCAGCCTCAAAGGCTCAACTTCCGACCTCAAAGGCTCAACTTTCCCTACCGGTTCTCGGTATTTTATTCAATTAGAAAGATTAGAATGCTTAAAAAATTATTTTCATCAGGCGATCGCTATCGCATCTTACATCAAACTTGGTTTGCTTTTTTTCTCACTTTTGTCTGTTGGTTTAATTTCGCTCCCTTCGCTACAACTATTGGCAAAGAACTACATCTAGCACCAGAGCAAATTAAAACTTTAGGTATCTGTAACCTTGCTTTGACAATTCCTGCACGTTTAATTATTGGGATGCTTCTGGATCGTTTTGGTCCTAGAATCACCTACTCAATGCTATTGATGTTTGCGGTTGTTCCTTGTTTGATGACGGCGGTAGCCCAAGATTTTAATCAACTAGTCATCAGTCGTTTGCTGATGGGAATTGTTGGGTCTGGGTTTGTTGTGGGTATCCGCATGGTGGCGGAATGGTTCCAGCCGAAAGAGATGGGAATTGCTCAAGGCATTTATGGCGGCTGGGGTAACTTTGGGGCTTTTGGTGCGGAGTTTGCTTTGCCAATGATTGCAGTGTCTACTAGCTTTTTAGCTGGTGGTACTTCTAATTGGCGATTAGCGATCGCTTTTACAGGAATCATAGCAGCCATCTACGGCGTAATTTATTACAACACCGTCCAAGATACCCCGATTGGTAAAGTCTATAAAAAACCTAAGAAAAATGGAGCTTTAGAAGTAACCACTGTTAAAAGCTTCTGGGCAATGATTGTCTCGAATTTTGGTTTAATTTTCGCCTTGGGTTTATTAGCTTGGCGCTTAGAACAAAAGAACATTCATTTCTTAAATTTGAGCCAAATGTATCTCACTTGGTTGCTATTAGCAGGATTGTTTGCTTACCAAAGTTATAAAGCTTGGGAAGTCAATCGAGAACTACTAACTGGGAAGAAAACTTATCCACCAACTGAGCGTTTTCAATTTGGTCAAATAGCTTTACTCGAATTCACTTACATAACTAGCTTTGGTTCGGAACTGGCAGCTGTTTCTATGCTCCCGGCATTTTTTGAAAAAACCTTTGCTTTAGAGCATGTTGTCGCGGGGATGATTGCTGCTAGCTATCCTTTTTTAAATTTAATTTCTCGTCCCAGTGGTGGCTTAATCTCTGATAAATTCGGCTCCCGTAAGTGGACAATGACAATTATCAGCGCTGGTATCGGTGTTGGTTATTTGATGGCACATTTTATTAATGGTAACTGGCCGATTCCGCTAGCGATCGCAGTGACAATGTTTGCCGCTTACTTTGCTCAAGCTGGCTGCGGTGCAACCTACAGCATCGTACCTCTAATTAAGAAAGAAGCTACTGGACAAATCGCCGGTAATGTCGGGGCTTACGGAAATTTTGGCGGCGTAGTTTACCTAACAATTTTTAGCTTAACCGACGCTCCAACACTTTTTTCCACAATGGGTTTAGCGGCTTTAGTCTGCGCTTTCATGTGCGCCTTCTTCCTCAAAGAACCGAAAAATTCCTTTGGCGCATCTCATGAAGTTGAAACATTACAAACCCCAACTACTATCTTCTTAACCGAAGAATAATCTTATTGTAGAGACGCGATTTATCGCGTCTTTCTTATTGTAGAGATGCGATAAATCGCGTCTTCAAACACCAATTATCTACACCAATAACTTCATGTAAAAAACTCCTGTAAATAAAATCGCAATTATAGTCGCTCCATCCAAGGTTGCACAATCCGAATAACAAAAATCTATAACTCCCATGAGTGAATTTACCAAAACTCTTTGTCCTTACTGTGGTGTTGGCTGTGGATTAGAAGTTTCACCCCCAGCCCAACATGGCAAAGCAACTAATCGAGATAGCCAAGGAACTCCAACTTGGCGAGTGCGGGGCGATAAAGCCCATCCATCTAGTCAGGGAATGGTTTGCGTCAAAGGTGCAACAATCGCGGAATCTTTAGATAAAAATAGATTACATTACCCAATGGTGCGAGACTCATTAAATCAGGAGTTTCGCCGCGTTAGTTGGGACGAAGCTTTTAATATAATCACGCAGCGTATTCAAACTATCCGCTTCACCCAAGGGCCAGAAGCCTTATGTATGTATGGTTCCGGTCAGTTTCAAACCGAGGACTATTACATCGCCCAAAAACTCATGAAAGGGTGCTTGGGTACTAATAATTTTGATGCTAACTCACGTTTATGTATGTCTAGCGCTGTAGCTGGATACATTCAAAGCTTTGGCTCAGATGGACCTCCTTGCTGTTACGAAGACCTAGAGTTAACTGACTGTGCATTTTTAATTGGCACTAATACAGCGGAATGTCACCCCATCGTTTTTAACCGACTGGAAAAATATCACAAAAAGAACCGCAAAGTCAAAATGATTGTGGTTGATCCCCGTCGGACACCAACCGCAGAAGCTGCTGATTTGCATTTAGCTATTCGTCCCGGAACAGATATCGACTTGTTAAACGGTATCGCTCATTTGTTGATGCGTTGGAACTACATGGATACGATGTTCATGGACGACTGCACCAGCAATTTTCCTGCATATGCTGAGGTAATTCGCCACTATCCGCCAGAAGTCGTGGCGCGTCAATGTGGAATCAGCATTGAAGATTTAGAAACAGCAGCTCGCTATTGGGGTAAATCGCAGCGAGTATTATCTTTGTGGTCAATGGGTGTAAATCAATCCTCAGAAGGAACAGCTAAGGTCAGAACTATCATTAACCTGCACCTGATGACTGGACAAATTGGCAAACCTGGGGCTGGTCCTTTCTCGCTCACCGGTCAGCCAAACGCGATGGGAGGACGAGAAGCTGGAGGTTTGGCGCATTTATTACCGGGTTATCGGGTGGTAAAAAATCCCCAGCATCGGGCAGAAGTTGAAGAGTTTTGGGGACTCAAGCCAGGGCAAATTTCGCCCAATCCCGGTTTAAGTGCTTGGGAAATGATTACTGGTCTGGAAGATGATGCTGTGGGGCTACTATGGATTGCTGCGACTAATCCAGCTGTGAGTATGCCAGATTTAGAGCGGACTAAGAAGGCGTTATTGCGATCGCCTTTCACCATCTACCAAGACGCCTATTATCCCACAGAAACTTCTGCTTACGCCCACGTCCTGCTACCCGCAGCCCAGTGGGGTGAAAAAACTGGCGTGATGACCAATTCCGAACGGGTGGTAACTTTGTGTCAAGCCTTCCGCCAACCGCCAAGAGAAGCGAAAGCAGATTGGGAAATTTTTGCCGAAGTTGGACGTAGATTAGGTTTTGAAAAGGAATTCGCCTTTGCTAACTCGGGTGAAGTTTACACAGAGTTTGTCAAACTAACTCAAAATCGCCCCTGCGATATGACAGGTATCAGTCACGCGCAATTAGTCCAAAGCCCGATTCAATGGCCTCACCCCCAAGAGAGCAGGGGAAGTAGAGGAGCAGGGGAGGTAGTGGGAGAAACCTCTGGAAAGCGTTTATATACTAACTTGCGCTTTCACACCCCTGACGGACGCGCTCGATTTGGGGCATATTACTCAAAGGGATTGGCAGAACCACCAAACCCTGATTATCCTTTTGTGCTAACTAATGGTCGCCTTTATGGACATTGGCACACCCAGACGCGCACCGGTCGCATTGAAAAAATTTGCAAAATGCACCCGGAACCGTTTATCGAGATTCACCCCCGTGATGCTGCTAAGTTAGGTATTGTAGATAATCAGTGTGTAGAAGTGCGATCGCGTCGCGGTAAAGCTCAGTTTCCTGCTAAAGTTACAAAGGCGATCGCACCTGGTACAGTTTTTGTCCCTATGCACTGGGGTTACCTGTGGGCAGACAATGCCGAAGCTAACGCCCTCACCCATCCCGAATCTTGCCCCGATTCCCTACAACCAGAATTAAAAGCCTGTGCAGTACAGTTGATACCAATTTCTCTGAAAGTTACAGTCAAAAATTATCAACTACAATCCTCCCAATGGTAAGCTGCTAAGTGTAGCTATAAACCGATAATTTATAAATAGCAATAAGTAATTTTGTCAATCATCAATAGTCAATAGTTATTATTATTTTTTATAACTATCTACTTTTGACTCTTACCAATTACCATATCTAAAGATACTAAATATTTAGGAATGAGGGCTTTTACTAAGTCATTTTAGCTATAGAGAAAGAATAAAAATATAAATTCTGACTTCTGAATTCTGCTGTAATTACAAATTACGTAGTTTGCTTCTCGCCAGAAGCTATTATTACGGGTTATTCTAATCCTCTAGATTTATCTATGGGATTTTCTTTTATTTGAAAATGGGGTGTAGGATATGATGAAAAAGCTAATGAGGCGAATTTTAGGAGCTACGAAAGATGAGAATTTTATGCACATCATCGAAAACGTCGAAGTGCTAGTTTCTAAAGTTCTATCTATTTTCATGGTAATTGTAATTTTGATGGCGATCGCAGATTTAGGATTCTTTATTTTTAAAGAGTTATTTACAGCACCTTATGGTACATTTAACACCACATTATATAAAATTTTCGGTTTATTTTTAAACATTCTAATTGCTTTAGAAATCTTAGAAAATATCACAGCTTATTTACAAAAACACGTTTTTCAGGTTGAATTAGTTATTGTCACTTCTTTAATTGCTGTTGCTAGAAAAATTATTATTCTTGACTTAGAAAAAGTTCCAGGTATTGATATAATTGGTTTAGGTATTGCTATTCTTGCCCTATCAATTAGCTATTTGATCATTCGTCTCAGTAATTCAAAAGATTCACGTTAAATAAGAAACACTATAACCTGTTGTAGGTCTCGAAAATCTTTATCCTATTCCGTACTCTCTGTTTCCCACCCTCAGCCAGTAATTGTAGGGTAGTCAAGCAACATTCTAATTAAGAGCTAATTTTGAATACTTTATTTATGGAAGATTTTTTTCAATTTGAAGCAGATTTTGTTCATTCGTTGCGTTGTATTCCCATGCAGGTGCGCTGCAAATTAGATACCTGTGGCATTAAGCTAAAATTGTCTGATTGGAATCAAATGACTACACTAGAACATCAAGCTTTAGTCGAACTACCTTGCACTACAGAAAGCGAAATTGAGTCTTACCGCGAATATATTGAGGATTTGACTCTAAAACACACAGGTATACCAGCTGCCAAATTGCCCATAGAATCCCATCCAGAATGGCTCGACTTTGCCACTGTACCAGCTAGCGTCCAGGACAAAGCCGAAGAAATAGGAGTAGTCATCACACAGCAAAAATGGGCAGCTTTAAGACCATTAGAGCGTTTTGCCTTAATTAAACTTAGTCGCTCAGGACATGAAAACAAAAACTTTCCCAAAGCGATGGCAGAATTTCATTTGCTTTAATTAACCAGCCTGACAAATTTATCCCTTCACACAAAGAACTTGCTTGAGTGTTGCTACAACTTCAACCAAATCCGCTTGGTTTTCCATCACTTGTTCTATTGGTTTATAAGCACCAGGAATTTCATCTAAAACACCCTCATCTTTGCGGCATTCTACGCCATTGGTTTGCTCTATCAAATCATCAAGTGTGTAGATATTCTTAGCTTTATTTCTAGACAGCAAACGCCCTGCACCGTGAGAACAAGAACAAAAGCTGTGGGCATTACCTTTACCTTTGACGATGAAAGATTTTGCTCCCATCGAACCAGGAATAATCCCATAATCTTCAGTTTGGGCGCGGACTGCACCTTTACGAGTAACGTATACATCCTCGTCAAAATGCACTTCTTTTTCGGCGTAATTGTGATGACAATTAACCTGCAATAAAGGTTTAGTTGCCTTTCCACCCGTGAGATGTTTCTCAACTATGTGCTTGAAACGCGCCATCATCACATCGCGGTTGACACGCGCATAGTTTTGCGACCATTGTAAATCGTGCCAGTATGCTTGGAATTCTGGCGTACCAGCGACAAAGTGAGCTAAATCTGGGTCAGGCAATTTATTACCTGCCATTTTTGCTAATTCTCTAGCTGTGTGAATATGACACTGGGCGAGTTTATTACCAATGTTACGCGAACCAGAATGCAACATCAGCCAAACTCGGTTCTCTGTATCGAGGCACACTTCAATAAAGTGGTTTCCTCCACCGAGAGAACCCATTTGTTTCATTGCTTTACTTTGTAAGTCTTGTACCCCGCGATGCAAATCTTTAAAATCATCCCAGTGTTGCCAGTTGCTGACAGATTTTTCAACGTCTTTATTTTCGTTAAATCCAGTAGGAATTGCTGCTTCAATATCCAGGCGGATTTTCTTTAGTTTTCCTTCTAGTTGTTCGGCAGTAAATGCTGTTTTTATCGCGCTCATACCGCAACCAATATCCACTCCGACAGCAGCAGGTATAATCGCTTCTTTGGTTGCAATTACAGAACCAACTAAAGCACCTTTTCCTAAATGAACATCTGGCATCAACGCTACGTGCTTAAATACAAATGGCAACGAGGCGACATTTTTTGCCATTTTGATTTCTTCAGGTCCCAAAGAGTGGTTAGCCCAAGATAAAACCGGTGCTGGTGTGGTAATTTCTAACTTTTCGTATGGCATAATTTTTTCTATTTTGGATTTTAATTTTTAGATTTTGGATTCCGTATGGGACACTCATAATTATTGGTATGACTGACAATTGAATCCGGTTAAATTAAGGGGCTTACAAATAACAAAACATCGTTTCATATTGTTTATTAAAACTACACCCTACACCCCACGCCTTGTCAGCAAGGAAGTTTGATATGAGTCTTAGTGCCATTCCCTTATAACCGATTACCTAGTTAGTTGTAGCAATTTAAATGTTGTATTGTCTTTCATTTAGCAAGCTAAATTTTCCTGAAGCTGAAGAACTATTCTTATCCCTCTGCTTCCCCCTGCAAGAATCTGTATCAATCTTAAAGTGAAACGGTATTGGAGGTTGTTTGAAAAGTCCTCTTCTTGGTAACAAAACGTTCTAGATACCCCTAAATCCTCCTTCAAAAGGGGGACTTTGATTCCTGTTCCCCCCTTTTTAAGGCTAGAGGGGATCTAAAAGTGCCTAAAGTCACCGCAAAACACTTTTTAAACATTCTCTTAAGAGAATTTTGTACTACAAATGTAACTTAATA
Organism: Nostoc sp. C117; assembly: GCF_043099735.1. Classification (NCBI taxonomy): domain Bacteria; kingdom Bacillati; phylum Cyanobacteriota; class Cyanophyceae; order Nostocales; family Nostocaceae; genus Nostoc; species Nostoc sp. C117. The sequence continues at coordinate 4,708,879 of NZ_CP170991.1, read as the reverse complement.
AATTACAAATGTCAAGCGATCGCCACAGAAAGAAAAGATGTATTAAAATTTGTAAAGAAAATAACTCTGATTGAAATAATCCTTTACAGTTACTGACACAACAATTATGGCAGTGCGTCAAGATACAATCTGGGAGCGTTTTTTATCTCCTGTGGTGCGTCTTTTTATTGATGAAGATGGCTTGCGACATTACGCTGATAGTATTGACTGGGAGAAAGAAAGCGATCGCTTTCGACGAGATGATGTCATAATCCCCTCGTACTACAGCAGTCAAAACTTTCACGGTGTTACAGGCGGATATTTGAATTCCGGTGCAGCGGTGAGTTACGATCCGATTACCCAATACGTCATACCACCTAACGAAACTATTGTCCGTCAGGCTTTAATTGATGCTATTAAGGTAAAACCGCGACGCATACTTGATTTAGGTTGCGGTACAGGTTCCACTACCTTAATGTTAAAGCAAGCTTTCCCCCAAGCCGAAGTTATTGGTTTGGACTTATCACCTTATATGCTGGTAAGGGCAGAACATAAAGCAATAAATGCTGGTTTAGATATAGCCTGGCGACACGGGAATGCAGAGAAAACTGGTTTGAGTGATGCTTCCTTTGATTTAGTGACAGCTTCTTTGCTATTTCACGAAACACCAGATACGGTGTCTTTAGCAATTTTGCGAGAAAGCTTTCGGTTGCTGGTAACTGGAGGACAAGTATTAATTTTAGATGGTAATCAAAAGACTCTGCGTCAATTAGAATGGCTGAATGACCTTTTTGAAGAACCATATATTCGTGAGTATGCGAATGCTAGCATCGATGCGAATATGGGTGCAGCAGGGTTTGAAGCAGTGCGAACCCAAGATATCTGGTGGATAAATCAGGTAACTAGCGGCATTAAACCGATAGTATCTGAAAATCTCCGCCAATATACTTCAACCTCAATAGACACCACAATAGATAATAATAATTTGGAGGGAGTTGGATCGCCAGCGTTTGGCATAATAGCATGAGTTTAAAGGCAGTTCTCTTTGATTTTAATGGTGTCATCATTAACGATGAGCCAATTCACCTGCAACTAATAGATGAGATTCTGATTCAAGAAAATCTCCAACCCCAGCGCGTTGATGAGCGCCAAGCTTCTTTAGGACGCAGCGATCGCGCTTGTTTTGGGCAACTACTGGCAAATCGTGGTAGGGTAGCTAGCGAGAGCTATTTAACTCAGTTGCTGTACCGCAAAGCCCAAGCCTATGTGGTGGAACTAGAGAAAATCGAGAAACTGCCTTTATATCCAGGCGTAGAAGATTTAATATTTCAGGTGCGATCGCGGAATCTGAAGCTAGGTTTAGTTAGTGGCGCTATTCGCCAAGAAATAGAATTGGTACTCCATCGAGCTAAACTGGCTGAACATTTTAAAATTATCGTTGCGGGTGATGACATCACCACCAGTAAACCAGAACCCGATGGTTATCTACTAGCAGTAAAACGCCTGAATAAAGAATATCCGGAATTGAATCTTCAACCACATGAATGTCTGGCAATTGAGGATACTCCAGCAGGTATCGAAGCAGCAAAGCGATCGCAAATGCAAGTTGTGGGTGTAGCGAATACTTACCCATTCCATATGCTTCAGCGCTGCTGTAACTGGACTGTTGATTATCTCAGCGATTTGGAACTCGAACGCGTGCAGAAAATTTATTCCCAAAAAGAGCATCAGTCATCAATAACAGAATGTTAGAATATTCATTGGTGAATTAATTAAGGGGAATTAGCTCAGTTGGTAGAGCGCTGCGATCGCACCGCAGAGGCCATCGGTTCAAATCCGTTATTCTCCATTTGTCCATTAAATAATTATTGTCACTTTTAAAGAATTATTGTCCATTTTTTCTAAGTTCAGGGGCATAAGTTACGTATTTTCGGGGCTTTCAGCAATCAAATCAGTTTTAAAGAATTATTGTCGAAAATCAGCCTGTAAAACTCTGACAAATATATATGTTCTCTAATTTAATTTATTACAGCAAGTGCAAGGCTCTTGAATTGCAATACTAGCTTTAAAGCGCTTTATTTGGGTCTAATAAAAAAAATATATAACCTCTGTTCATAGCAATCGGGATTTACCAATTGCAAGACTGAAAGGACTGCTCAAAGATGCAGTTCTTACCGAAGAAAATATAGACTAACAGTGATTTATTGGAAACTATTTATTAGCCCGAAAGTCAAAGTTCCGGGCTAGGGTTGATTTTGGATTAATCAAGAGTTACTTACCGTTACCGTTACCACCGTTGCCATTACTCTGAATGACACGTTCGGCGAGTTTTTCTGGCACTTCCTGTAAATGGTCATATTCCCAGTGGAAGGAACCAACACCGAGGGTGAGCGATCGCAATTCTACAATAAAGTTTTGCATCTCTGCTTGCGGCAAGTATGCCGATACATTATCCCAGCCTTGCCAATCGTTTTTGCCCTCATAGCCTAAAATTTGTCCCCGTCTACCACTCAACAGTTGCAACACCTTGGAGGTAAATTCGCTTGGTGTTGTCACTTCTATTCGCAGAATTGGTTCTAATAAGGTGGGTTCGGCTTGGGGTATCCCTGTTTGCATTGCCAATCGCGCCGCTTGCTTAAAGGCTTGTTCGGAACTATCGACACTGTGATAAGAACCATTGGTCAAGGTTACCGCTAAATCCACCAGAGGGAAACCCAAAGGCCCATGTGTGAGAAATTCCCGCACGCCCATTTCTACGCCGGGGATATACTGTCTAGGAACCACTCCACCAACAATGGTTTCATTGAAATTGAAACCTGTACCGCGTGGTAGAGGCTTAATTTCCAGAAAAACATCACCAAATTGACCATGACCGCCGCTTTGGTGCTTGTAGCGCCCGTGAACTGAAGCCACCGTTTTACGGATGGTTTCTTTATAAGGCACTTGCGGTAAGTGGGTTGTCATCGGTAAATTATATTTGCGGCGCAGTCTATCTAAAGTGACTTGCAAATGAATTTCGCCTTGACCCCAAAGAATAACTTCGTGGGTGTCGCCGTGTTGTTCCCAAGCCAGTGAAGAATCTTCTTCTAACAACTTGGTAATGGCACCACTGAGTTTAACTTCATCGTTGCGCTTTTCTGGTGTAATGGCGAGGGCATAGACAGGTTCCAATTGTGCAGCTTTGGGTAATTCTATTACCCGCTGTTCTGTGGAGATTGTATCGCCGGTTTTGATTCCTTCTAAACGACTCAATGCAACTATTTCACCGGCAAAAACTTCATTAACAAACTGCTGTTGTTGTCCTATGAGGCGATAAATTCCACCTGTCCGAATCCCGTTGAGGACAAGACCATCGGTTAATTTGCCCCGCCAAACCCGCACCAGGGAAAGTTTCCCACCTTGGGGAGTGTAATAAGTTTTGAGTACCTGCGCTATGGGAGTATCGCCTTTTAAGTTTTTTAAACGACGTTCTGCTGTGGTTTCTGGTTCGGGGGCTTCCCGTAACAAGGCTTCTAATAGAGGTCTAACACCATAATCTTGTTCTGCTACACCAAAGAAAACGGGGACTACTAAATCTGCCCCTAATTCCATTTTTAAATCTTTAAGGATTTCCTCTTGGGGTGGTTCGATGTCTTCTAAAAGTTCTTCGAGTAAATGATCGTCAAAATTTGCTAAGGCTTCGAGCATTTCTGCCCGGGCTATATGTTCTTCTTCTTTTAAACTTTCGGGGAAGGGAATGGGGTCAGCAGGTGCGCCTGGATGATATTTATATGCTTGTTCGCTCACCATATCGATAAAGCCGGTGAGTTGTTCCCCTTGCACGATGGGATATTGATGGGCTACTAAGGGACGACTGGAAACTGCTTTGAGGGCGTGCAACGTTTCTAAAACATGAATATTTGCCCGATCCATTTTGTTAACGAAGACGAGGTGGGGAATTTCCCAATCGTCTAGGAATTTAAATAGAGGGGCGAGAGTGAGGACTCGTTCGCGTATGGGTTCGCAAACTACAATTGCTGCATCTACTCCGATTAAAGCATTGTACGTTTCTTGGGCAAATTCTACACTTCCCGGACAATCAATAAAAGTGAACCGAGTACCGTTATACTCAGTGCTAGCGGCGCTGACTTCTACACTCATGTGGCGATCGCGCGATTCGGCAGCACTATCTCCCACTGTATTGCTGTCCTTAACACTTCCTTTGCGAGAAATTGCTCCTGTGACAAATAACAAGCTTTCTAGTAAAGTAGTTTTTCCACTTAAATAAGGACCGACAATTGCAACATTTCGCGAACCCGATTTTACTTTTTCGTTCATAAAACCTCCCTTGCGGTAATTAATTCACAACCGCATTACGCCATATGTATCAGGGATAAAAAATGGTTCTCTGGAGTCAAAATTACCCCTTCTTTAATTTGTTATTATCCTACCTTTAATCGAAAGTTAAAAAAATTGTAGCCTGTTGTAAGATTTAGCTTAAGAAAAGTTAAGTATCACAAAGTTTAATCCCACATTAAAAATTTTTGTAAAAAAAGTGGAGTTGACACAATACTTTTTATGAAGTAGATGTAACTGAAAATTGTAGCGATTTAGAAAATCTATGAGATTATCACTTTACAAATATCGCATAGCAAGTTTAGTAAGTTTGATATTAGTGGGTAGTAGCATCTTCTCCCTCTCTTCCCTTGCTGTTCCTGTTCCTCTTTATTTAAGGCTGGCACAATCTAATGCTAAAACTGCCATAGACTGGTTAAACCAGGGCTTACAGGCAATTCAGGCGGGAAAGTTACAAGATGCGATCGCAGCTTTTAAACAAGCAGCTAAATTAGATCCGACATTAGCACCAGCCTACTATAATTTGGGGCTAGCATTACGACAAACGGGACAATTACAACCCTCTGCGGACGCATTTTATCGAGCGACACAAGCAGATCCTAAGTTTGCTCCAGCTTTTGCTAATTTAGGCGGTGCATTGTTAGAAGGCAATAATTTACAGTTAGCTAATGATTACTTGCAACGCGCTCTAGAACTCGATCCTAAACTAGGATTTGCCCATTATAACTTGGGGTTGGTACAAGAACAGCAACAAGATTGCGAGCGGGCGATCGCATCTTTTAAAAAAGCCATACAATATAGCAAAAATGCACCAGAACCTCCTTATCATATAGGTATGTGTTATCTCCAACAAGGTAAACTGGATCAAGCCAGAGGTGCTTTTTATCAGGCAATAAAAATTAATTCAAAGTATCCAGAAGCTTACTACAATATCGGTTCAATTTGGTTTAAACAAAGCAAATTACAAGAGGCGCTAGAGGCTTTTAGAAAATCAGCCGAAGCTAATTCTAACTATCCCAATGCTTATTACGGGGCTGGGTTAGTTTTTATGCAATTACAACAATATAAGGATGCAGTACAAGTATTGCAATTTGCTAGAGATTTATACAATGCTCAGGGGAATCCCCAATGGGCAAAAAATTCTGAAAAAGTGTTACAACAAGCACAAAAATTAAATCAATGAATAGTAAATAGTGTACTGTAATTTGTCTACAACTAATCACTAATGACCAATGAGAAAATTCAGCAATAAGTGCTAAATTAGCAAACTTGCTGAGGCATAAAAGCTTAATATTGCGTAACATAAAACTATTGGGTTGACTCGCTGGTGTTGTCTGAACTTGTCCCGATTGGAATGAAACTTACATGCAAAAGCGCCTAAAGAGTCGATTTTTATTTAGCGATCGCTGGCTCGATCGGCAATCAATTGTTCGCAACATGGAAGCCTTCCAAGACTTAATTGTGATTGTTTTGTGTTTGGGTTTGTTCGCCGTCATGCTGATCCAATTATGGGGGATAGCGATCGCCCTCACGCAGCCACTAGACTATAAACATGTGACTGCAAAAATACTGTTTGTGTTGATTTTAGTCGAATTATTCCGACTATTAATGGTTTATTTGCAAGAACATAGTATCTCTGTAGGAGTGGCAGTTGAGGTAACAATTGTATCTCTACTGCGAGAGGTAGTAGTTCACGGAGCGCTAGAAATTTATTGGGTTAATACGCTTGCAATTTGTGGTTTGTTGTTTGTTTTGGGTGGACTACTTGTGGTGTGTGCTAAAACGCCACACATGGATTGTATGAGTGCTAACACTAAGTTTTGTCCGGTTGTATATAGAGGAGGTAGAGAACGGCAAAATGATTTGGAATTACAGTATTCACATCAATGTGAGGAAAATCAACCACTGGGATAAATGGTTATGAAAATGGACTGTGGGGAGTAGGGAGTGGGGAAAAAGTATTTTCCTCCTCTGCACTCCTTTGGTTGAAACTGTATTAGGAACTTGAATGAATCTAAAATCTAAAATGCTATAACCTACTTTTGCAAGGTACTTACGACGTATTGGAATATACTCTTTTTGGAAGATGAATCGCTCTTTAAGGGTAAGTATAAAGTTAATTAGAAATCCTAAAAGAGGTTTAAGCAATGGCTACAAATACAGGTAACGGACAGTCTCAAGAAGTGATTAGCAACTTGGAGTATGATTTTGTCACCGTTTTGCACAACAAGGCTGAAGCTGTTAAGGCTTATGATATTTACATCAAAGATGCACAGCAAGCCGGTTCTCAGCCTTGTGTAGAGTTGTTCCAAAAATTGCGGCAATCTGATATTGAACACGCACAAGAGATTCGCCACCATCTACAAGAAGTGATGCAACACGGTAAGATGTAATCCAGGTTTTACAGTGCGTAGGCCGCCTAGCCTACACACTTGCTGATTACATTAGATGCAAACACAGTCTCATATCAACTAGACTGATTCTGGGTTGCTTCCTGTACTTGCGCCACCGTTAAATCAAGAGCTGTCGCCACTTGTTCCACACTCAAGCCCAATGCTAACAATCGGGGAATAGCTTCTAACTTAGCTTCTTGGCGACCTTCTTGGCGACCTTCTTGGCGACCTTCTTCTAAGCCGTCTTTCAGGATTGATTGATACATCCTTGTTTTTTTGAATTCGTCGTCTATACCCAACATTTCTGCTAACTCCTCTCGGCTTAACCGGGTAAATTTGTACAACAGAATAGTCTCTATCAATTCTACAATTTGCTTGGTGGTAGCTTCATCTGCCAGTTGTTGCCTTGCTTGTAAAATCAATTCCCTGCCTTTATCTAAGGCTGTCTCTTCCCTTTCGATAATTAACTTAACGATCGCTACTTGCAGTGAATTCTCTCCTGTAGCTAATTCATCTAGATAAATACGTTGCACTTGTGAACTGTTTAGCAGCAACTCATAGGGTAGGCGATCGCCTGGATCTAAACTCCTTTGGGGATAGATAACCACAGCACGCCAAAAATTAACTGATTCGTTTTGACGTAAGTAAACAAAGATTTCAGCAAAAAAGCGTCTATAAAAATTCGAGTCTAGTTGAAACTGCACTTCCACAAAGTAAAGTGGTTGGTTTGTGCTTTCACTTTTAGGGATAAATACCCCATCAATCCGAAAGGCTGTTTCCTTCACTTCCACCGAAACAAATTCATAGGCGTTAATATTAACAGTTGTTTCGCCAATGATTGCAAAAAATATACTAGGGAAAGTTTGAAATAAGCTATAAAATATTTTATCAGTTTGCACTTAGATTTAGTTCAAGTAAAAGTGTCTACTGAAAGTTTATCAAAAATAGCGATCGCCTTCTGTTTCAAAATTCAAAAAAAGCAGATGGCATAACCAACTGCTTTAGTAAAAAATGCATTACCTCGTTTACCTTGATACCAACTGATTAACTGGAGCGACTCCAGCTATATCTAGAATTGGCACAATTAAATCTTCCCTTTTCACCGCCATCATGTGGACACCTTGACACAATTGCCGCGCTATCTGCACTTGCTCGGCAGCAATTTTCATACCTTCTTCAAGAGGATCTTTGGCTTTTGCCAATCTATCAATAATATGCTGAGGAATATCTACACCGGGAACAGACTTATTAATAAATCGGGCATTTTTTGCTGATTTCAACAGAAAAATTCCTGCCAAAATTGGTTTTTTATAACCCGTAGCAATTGTGTCCATAAATTTTTCTAGCCGCTCAAAATCGGTAATTAACTGACTTTGAAAAAATTGCGCTCCGGCTTCGATTTTGCGTTCAAATCGACTTTGTAAACCCGACCAACTCTTACATTGTGGATCTACCGCTGCACCAGCAAATAAATCTAACGCCCCATCAGTTAGGGGTTTCTCGTTGTAATCAACGCCTTGATTCATTTTGCGGATGACTTGCAGCAGTCGCACAGCTTCCAAGTCAAACACTGCTTTGGCATCTGGATGATCACCTGCTTTTAATGGGTCACCAGTTAGGGCTAATATATTGTGTATGCCCAAAGCGTGAGCGCCCATCAAATCAGCTTGTAAACCAATGCGGTTGCGATCGCGACAAGCAACTTGGCAAATCGGCTCTACACCGTTTTGTAACAAAATCACCGACGCGATTAACGAAGACATCCGTAACACTGCGCGGCTACCATCAGTAACATTGACGGCATGAACCCTCCCCTTAAGAGTCGCCGCCATTTGAATCATGTGCGCTGGATCTCCCCCTTTCGGCGGTGCTACCTCAGCGGTAACAAGGAATTCACCTGTTTGCACGGCTCTACGGAAGGCAGTGGGGCTATGGGTATGATGCATATCATTAAAAATCTCGATTGATTCAAAAGAACAAGTCAGAATTCAGAAAAAGGCAGTCGCACAGAATTCAAGCAAGAGAATTCTGGCTCCTGACTATTGAATTCTTTCTTGTTAAATGGTATAACAAATCACACCTGAAAGTTGAAACTCATAGAGGTAAAGAGTAGCCTAAAGCAGTTTTTACTTGCGAGAGAGTTTGATTAGCGATCGCTCTAGCTTTTTCGCCACCCTCCCGCAACACAGTCTCCAAATAGCTTCTATCCTCCGTTATCGCCTGATATTTTTCTTGTATTGGTTTAAGGGATGCAATTATCGTCTCCATTAATAATGGCTTGAATTGCCCCCAGCCCATATCTTGACACTCAGCCGCTACATCTTCTTTTGTGTGACCCGAAAGCAATGTATACAAAGTTAACAAATTATTACACTCTGGACGCTCTGGATCGTCAAAAGTCAGACCCCGAATTGGATCGGTTTTACAACGCTTAATCTTGTATTGAATTTGCTCTGGTGAATCCAACAAATTGATTCGGCTTAAGTCCGAAGGATCGGACTTCGACATTTTGCGCGTACCATCCGCCAAACTCATCACCCTTGCCCCTTCCTTACGAATCAAAGGATCTGGTAACTTCAGAACTGGCCGATCTGGTTTACCAAATTGGTGATTTAACCGAGCTGCAATATCCCGTGTCAATTCCAAGTGTTGCTTTTGATCTTCACCTACTGGCACTTTATCGGCTTGGTAAAGCAAAATATCAGCTGCCATCAGCACAGGGTAATCTAATAAACCTGCACTGACATTTTCTCCCTGCTTGACGGCCTTTTCCTTAAACTGGATCATATCTTGCAGCCAGTTTAGAGGGGTAATACAGTTGAGCAACCAGGTGAGTTCACTGTGGGCTGAAACGTGGGATTGCACAAAAATCGTGGAGTGATTTAAATCAAGACCACAAGCGAGATACAGAGCAACGAGGGTGTAGGTATCAGCTGCTAACTGTTTGGGGTCATGTGGCACTGTAATCGCGTGCAAATCAGCCACAAAAAGGTAATTTTCGTATTCGCTCTGACCTTCTACCCAGTTGCGAATGGCTCCCAAATAGTTACCTAGATGGTAATTGCCGGTTGGTTGAACTCCAGAAAGAACACGTTGCTTGCCCATAAATTTCAAGTTATGTATCTCAAATCCGCGCTATGTAAAGTGGCGATGTCTGGCGACAAATTGCTTTCCGCCTACGCAAAACTCATTTAATTTTGACATTTTCCAGGTCAACTCGCCGTTACCAAATAAGATATTTAAGCTGTAATACAAAAGCTTTAATATAAAAGGTAGGTTAATTTTTGCAGGTTGATGCATTAGCATTGTAGGTTCATGCATTAACATTGTAGGTTCATGCATTAGCATTGCAGGTTGATGCATTGGCATTGCAGGTTGATGCATTGGCATTGTAGGTTGATGCATTGGCATTGCAGGTTGATGCATTGGCATTGTAGGTTGATGCATTGGCATTGCAGGTTGATGCATTGGCATTGCAAGTTGATGCATAAAAATGCTCAATTATTTCTGGATTTATCACCAGACGATTGATATGGCAGTTTTTCGCTCCACAAATCCGCCATTAGGTTTTATTACAATGGCGGTACTCCTGCTAACTGACTAAAACATCACCTTTGCCGATGCAAATGTCTGTCTTTAGACAGATAGCGAAAGAATAGGGGTAGTGGGATCGTAGCATCATCTCTGCAATCAGTATCCAAAAACACAGATTTATCAAAAGTAAAAAATATTCCAACCAACATTTAATTACAGGACTATAGCAATGAAAGTACTCTTACTTTATCCCCGTTTTCCCAAAACGTTTTGGTCTTACGACGAATTCATGAAAATAGCGGGACTTAAGGCAGTTATTCCACCGCTAGGGATTTTGACTGTTGCTGCTATGCTACCAACAGATTGGGAAATTCGGTTTTATGACCGTAATGTTAACCAAGAAACAGATGCTGATTGGGAATGGTGCGACATCGTAATTCTTTCTGCCATGCTTGCACAGAAAGAAGACTTTCTCGCTCAAATTCATAAAGCAGCGCAACTGGGGAAGAAAGTAGCTGTCGGTGGTCCTTATCCAACCTCAGTCCCAGAACCTGCCCAGAAAGCAGGAGCTAACTACTTAATTTTAGATGAAGGCGAGATTACAGTTCCGCAATTTTTAGAAGCGATCGCCAAAGGTGAAGAACAAGGAACCTTCCGCGCCCTGGAAAAACCAGATGTGAGCAAAAGCCCTATACCTCGCTTTGATTTACTCAAGCGAGATGAATACTTAATGATGGCAATCCAGTTTTCTCGCGGTTGTCCTTTTGAATGCGAATTTTGTGACATCATCAATTTATACGGTCGCAAACCACGTACCAAAGAACCCAGTCAAACCCTAGCAGAACTGCAAACCCTCTATGACTTAGGCTGGCGCGGATCTCTGTTCGTAGTGGATGATAACTTTATTGGCAATAAACGCAATGTAAAACGCCTCTTACAAGCATTAATTCCCTGGATGCAGGAACGCAATTATCCCTTCACCTTCATGACTGAAGCTTCCGTCAACCTAGCAGAAGATACTGAGCTATTAGAATTAATGGCTAAAGCTGGTTTCTACGCAGTCTTTTTAGGTATTGAAACACCAGATCAAGACAGCTTGCAACTCACTCGCAAGTTTCAAAATACCCGCAATCCTCTGTTAGAAGCCTGTCGTAACATCAATGAAGCCGGATTGTTAATTTATGCAGGATTTATCATTGGTTTTGATGGAGAAAAAACTGGCGCTGGGGAGCGAATTGAAGCTTTTATTGAAGAAACCAGCATTCCTCAACCAATGCTAGGTATACTCCAAGCCCTTCCCAACACTGCCCTCTGGGAAAGACTAAAACGAGAGGAACGATTATTAGAAGGATTTGGAGCTTTGAAGGTGGGGGATCAGAATTCCTTAATGAATTTTGTTCCAAGCCGGCCGATGGCTGAAGTTGCTAAAGAATATTTAGAGGCAATTTGGAGAATGTACGAACCCAAAAACTATCTCCGACGTTGTTTTGAACAATGCCTGAAGATTACGCCTAATCCCCAACTACAGCAGACGATGTATTTTCCTCCTGGCAAAGGACTGCGACTACTTGCAAACTTGCTCTGGCGACAAGGTTGGCAACGAAAGGAAATTCGGGGTCAATTTTGGCAACAGCTTTGGGCTATTATTCGCGCTAAACCCCAATTCGTGAATATGTATTTGGGTTTATGTGCGGCTGGCGAGCATTTTTGGGAATATCGTCTTTTAGCTAGAGAGCGTATTACTGAACAGTTAGGATTTGATCCATTAGTTACGCCTACCCCTGTTGAAAAACCATTAGTCAGAATTTAAGAAAACTGGGTCTTGTTCGCTCAACTAATTGTTGTTTTTTTATAGCAATTGGTTGCGATCGCCTTTCAGAAACCGAATTTATTGTATGATTACCCGCTGTAGCTGTTCCCAATAAGATAGAAGTACAAAGAAAAACCTCATTCCCAGCCCATCTCCTTAGTAAGGAGATGGGAAATAAAGCACAGCTTTATCGGCTTGAGATTAAGCTGTACCTCAGTTGCTGAGGAAACGCCATAGCATTACCGGGTAAACTTAGGGAGGGAATCCATTGGAAAAGATCCCAATTGCATCGATCGAGAGTGCTGAGTACTGAGTATGGTAAACCTCTAAAGTTCTTGACGTGTCGGACGAATAATCATTTCATTTACATCAACATCACTGGGCTGCTCAATGGCATAGGCGATCGCACGGGCAATAGCATCTGCATCAATGGCGATCGCATAAAGTCGATCGATTCCCGCTGCTGTGTCTTTATCGGTAATGGTAGTAGTCAGCTCAGTCGCAACGGCTCCTGGTGAGATATTAGTCGAACGAATTTCACCGTTTGACTCTAGTCGCAGCCCCTCAGAGATCGCTCGCACTGCATACTTGGTAGCACAATAGACTGCTGACCCAGGAAACACTTTATGTCCAGCCACGGACGATAGGTTAATGACATGACCAGATTTTTGTTGACGCATAATCGGCAACACGGCAGCAATCCCATAGAGAACGCCCTTAATGTTGACATCGATCATTCGATCCCACTCCTCCACCTTTACTTGGTCAAGGGGAGAGAGGGGCATCAACCCGGCATTATTGATTAGCACGTCAATCCGACCATAAGTACTCAAAGTTTCCTTCGCTAAGGCTTCTAACTGTGCCCGATCTACCACATCCGTGACTTGGTAGGTTGCAGTTCCTCCTGATTTAGCGATCGCTGCAACCAATTCTTTCAACCGATCTTCCCGGCGGGCGGCCAGCATGAGTTTTGCCCCAGAAGCGGCAAGTCGCTTCGCGGTGGCCTCACCTAAACCACTGCTGGCTCCGGTGATGATTACCACTTTGTTTTGAATAAGAGACATATTGATTAATGCGGGTTATTGAGTGTGGGTTATGAAACATTGGGTGCTGTTTCAGTTGAACTCAGCATTATGCAACCATATCAACTAGTGGATTGTCGCATTAATTTTGCAAGCTTTCAAATTCTCCACTTCACCGCATCTGCGTTTCAGTTCAACCCAGCAGAACTAATGCGATGTTTCATTTCAGGTCTAAAAGAGTCATTATTATTGATGAAGGTTTTATTTTTTGGAAGTCCTTTATGCTACGCAGATTTGCTAAACCTATGCGTTTACAAAACGTCTATATGGCACGATTACAATTAAATTTGCCAATAAACAAATGCTTCCTAGCCCCAATAAAATGTATGTGGGTGCCATAACTACTCCGATCGCCAACCAAGCAAATACGTGCAGTATCATCAACAGAGCAAAGAAACTAGCAATACCAGCAGTTTGCCAGATATGAATAGCCGGATAACCCAACAGTGCAAAAATTATTGTTGATGAGGTAGCAACTAAGTTGGCTGGAATTAAAAAAGTACAAATCCCAATACAGTAAGTGCTTGAGAATTGAATTAAGGTGTGAAAGTCGAGCATTAATTTACTACTAAGATTGATTTCGATTCAAGTTGCGATCGCCCATTATGACGATCTGCTAAGGCTGCCATTCCATGTTCCTCAGCACGTAACTCCTTGTCAGAGATTTCTGGCTCTTTGGTATAGACCGAACTCAATAAGATATTCAGAACTCCACTTTCTTCAGCTTGACTGACAGCGCGATGTGTAATCAGCTCACCTACATTTAGAATCACCTTGTCTTCTGGGTCAAGAATGACACGAGTCACTGGACGACCCAGTGCTTGTTCAATCCGCTGCTTCTTGATGACTTGAGTGCTGCGTCCTTGTAACTTTTCTGCCTTGGCTTTCAATACCTGCCAGAAAGTATTCAGATTCTCTTGAGCGATGCTTGCCCCATCACCCAGTTGAACTTTAGCTTCTAACCATGTGTCACTTGCGGTCGAACGGGCTGTGGTTGCTAGATTCAGACCAACAGCTTTTAGTAATTCTGCTTGTTTACCGAAAGTCTGGACACGAGCAAGCACAGATTCCGTCACAATCTGCCCAGATGCCGCAATAATTAAGCCATCATCAGCACGCACAGTTTGCAGGACTCTACGCCCTCTTGTCTGCTGAATTTGTGCTGTCAGCCAATCAATTGAATCACGGACATTAGCGACGCTACTCATCGTGACGCTCCCAATTCGATTGCTAGTAAATTCTGTTGCGGCTTGCAAATTGCGCCTGATATTGGTAGTTAGACTGCCACCTGTGGCTCGATATAATTCATCGAGGATACCCATACGTTCGGCCGCTTCTGCATCAACTAGCGTGACTAATTGCCCCTGTAATAGCAGTACATTACCATCTGGAGTGAGTACATCCCGTTCAAGCTCCTTGCCAATCACATATACCTTTTGCTCGGCAGGGTCAACCAAATTATTTGTCAGGGAGGCGGCTGTATCTCGATTGAGATCTTGCAATTTGCTGTTAGTAGCATCAGTTGCGGCAAGCAATTGCTCACCTGCATTCTGACTTGCTTCTTGTAGCCGACGATTCACGTTCTCTACCGAGCTTTGCAGCTGCTCATTCACGCTTTGAGCTGCTATTTGCAGTCTCTGGTTGGTAGTCTGGGCTGAGTCTTGTAATCTATCTCCAGTTGCGTGAACGACTCCTCGGATACCACCGATCTGTTCTTCCATCATTTGAGCGGTTTCTGGGGGCACAAAGGCAACATCGTAACCAATTTTTAGTGCTTCACTAGCCGGAACGAAAGATCGCCCTGAGTAAGCATCAGCAAATACACCGCCAGAAACTTCGTATCCTTCCACCAGTCCACTATGCTCATCGAAGAACAAATCGACCAATACACCAAGGTCGAGTCCCTCTGTAGTCAGAATTTTCTTTCTTTTAAGTACGATATTTTGGTGTAGGATCTCTTTAATTAGAGGTAGACGATGTGCCTTAACAACAGATTCTTTCGAGTTAACTACGATCGCATCTAACCCGATCGCTTGCACCTCTTCTAAGGGAATCACTTTTGCATCTCGAAACAATCCCTTTTCTGCAACTAGAAAACCTAAAAGTTGATTGCGTTTAGGATCAAAAATTAAATCTATAATTCGTACAAGTTTTTTACCTGTATCGTAAGTAACGACCACTTTATCGATAACATCACTACCTTTACGCACTTATCTATCCCTCAGATTTTTATTGATTAGGTTGTTGAATTACTTGTTCGTTGATTGGATGAACTTTAAGCTGAAAAAATCGCCCCTCTCGCCCAAAACCAGGGATAATATCAATCAAGCCAAAGTATTCGAGAAATACCCCAAAGATGGCAATTAACATAATGAGAACGGTAATGTTTGCTCCAGTATTAGAGCGCTGTCCTACGAGTCTAGGCATTTTTTACCTTACTTACTTAATTTATTCTTATTTTTTATCGTCAATCTGACTGATTATCTTAGATAAAATTATTACATTATTAATGCAAGTTACATATCTACTTACCGATATATACCTTAGTTTAATTTGTTCTTTCAAAAGGAATAATGACAAAGGACGAATTACAGCCCCCAGCTAGCTTTAATAGCACCGAGCGACCTAACTGCTGCTATCAAGATTATGTCTAACGAAGTAGAACTTTTCTATCATTCAGTCGTAGTTAAAACTACGACTGAATGATATATCTCAAGACAAACTCTATTCCCTAATCCTGTTGCCTATCGACACAAGTACATTCACGAATCAAACCGGATTCCTATATTTAGATAAAGCACCTGAACGATTCTGGCTGATGAATTGTTACGTTGAGTATTTGCCATTAATTTCGATATAACCTTCTGAAAGATCGCAACCCCATACAGTTGCAGAAGCTTCGCCAATATTCAGGCTAACATAAATATCTACTTTGTCTTTGGACATAATTTGCCGTAAATCTTCCAGATTTTCCTCGCTTAAAGTATCAGGATAAACTTTAACTCTATCAAATTTGATAACAACTTTTTCGGGATTTATCTGCTGTTCATTTTCACATTTACCTATAGCCATAGCAACTCTTCCCCAATTCGGATCTGCTCCATAGACAGCGGTTTTTACTAATGGTGAATTTACAATTGCTTTAGCTACTGTTTTAGCTTGTGCATAGTTAATCGCCGAATCTACAGTCACCTCAATAATTTTGGTAGCACCTTCTGCATCTTTAGCAATTTTCAGCACTAATTCCTGTGCAACTTCTCCTAATGCAGTGGCAAAATCTGCTTCTGAAACTTCACCGGCTATTCCATTAGCTAGAATCACGGCGGAGTCACTAGTAGAAGTGTCAGTGTCTACACTCAAACAGTTAAAGGTTTTATCTATAGTAGACCGAAAAATAGAACGAAGGCTATTTGCTTGAATCGCAGCGTCAGTAAAAAAGAAAGTTAACAGAGTAGCCATATTAGGCTCAATCATGCCAACACCTTTGGCAATTCCTACTAGCTTGGCATTGCCAATTTGCCGTGTAGCTAGTTTGGGAACTGTATCGGTGGTCATAATACCAGAAGCTGCGGCATGAAAATCAGCAGTAATGATTTTTTTCCCGAATCCTAATAAACCTGCGCGGATTTTTTCAATCGGGTAACGTCTGCCAATTACACCTGTAGAAGCTATCACAATATTATGTGCAGCTATTCCAGTTTCTGTTGCAACCATTTGTAAAACTTCTTCGGCGTCAGCGATACCAACGGAACCATTAGCGACATTTGCATTCTTGGATATCACAACAATTGCTTGTGCTTGTGAGTCTTTTAAGTTATTGCGGCTAATAGTAACACTTGGTCCAGCAAAAAGACTTTGAGTGAAAACTCCATCAGCAACACAAGGAACTGATGATTTAATCAATACAAAATCATCAGTTGCGTCTCGTATTCCTAAATTAGTAATAAATGCACTAAAACCCTGAGGTGTGGAAGATGTTAATGTCATTTTGTCTATTTAATAATTCGCTTTAATTATCTCAGATTTTGGAATGAAGCTGTTACGCATAAAACTATTACATTTATCTGATGACGGTTGACCGTCAACGATTATAAAGAGTGTTTATTTATATAATTTAGACACATATCAGCTTATAAAGCCTAAAATCCTAATAAATCATTTAATATGAGGGTGAATGTTGTCCATCCATTACTGCTTTCTACTTGAATATTTCCTTGCAGTTGTTCGACTAATTTCTGAACTATAGGTAAACCTAATCCTGAACCACCTTGATTCCAGATATCTGCATTAGGGAGGCGATAGAATTTTTCAAAGATTCGTGGTAATTGTGTTGCCGGAATTTCTGCTGAATTACTAATAGCAATTATAGTTTGTGGAGGTGTTTCTAAAGAAACATGACGTAGATTAAGAATAATTTCACCACCAGCTGGTGTATATTTACAGGCATTATTGAGCAATTCTACTAAGATTCGTTCCAAGTTAGTGCTGTCTGAGACTAGTGGCGGGAGATTTGAAGGGAGATTTATCTGTAGAGTTTGTTGATGTTCTTGAATACGGATTTGAAACGGCTCAATAACCCAAGGTAGCCACTGTTGTAAGAGCAAGGCATCAGGTGCAATAGTTGAATAAGATGAGTTTTCTAGACGTTGTAAGTCTAGTAAATCGTTGATTAATTCTAACTCGCGATCGCACTCGGCATCCATTACTTCTAGATAATGCTGAGTTTCCTCTATATCAGTAGAACCTTGTAATATTTGAATCATTACCTTAATATTACTCAGGGGCGATCGTAGTTCATGCGAAACTAAGTTCAAGAAGTCATTTTTGAGTTGATTTATCTCCTCTAATTGTGCCACAAGTTGCTCTTGCTCAATTTGCTTTTTACGCGCTTCAATCGCTACCTTCTGTTCGGTAATATCCCGAAATACCAACACAGCACCGGTAATTTTATCTTTGTCATCTTTAATTGGTGCAGCACTGTCATCAATTGGTATTTCTACACCATCTTTAGCAATCAAAATCGTTTCTGCTGGTAGTTTGAAAACTATACCATCTTGAAGGACTTTTATTATCGGACTTTCAATAGAATTATGAGTTACTGCATCGGCAATATTAAAGACTTCTGAGGAATTTCTACCACAAGCTTCTTCCTGTTTCCATCCCGTCAAGTTTTCAGCGACAGGATTCATAAAAGTTACTAATTCTTGAAGGTCGCTAGCAATTACACCATCGCTGATACTTTTTAGTAGTGCATCCAGCCATTTTTTATTGCTTTTCAATTGCTTTTCTAGACCATGTTTTATCAGAGTGATTTCAATATTAGTTTGTAGTTCTTTTTCTTTAAACGGTTTGAGTAGGTAACCAAATGGCTCAGTTATCTTGGCTCGTTCTAATGTATTATCATCTGCATAAGCAGTCAAATAAATTACTGGAATATCCAAACGCTTATAGATTTCTTGAGCAGCTTCTATCCCGTCCATTTTACCTTTAAGTCTAATATCCATTAGCACTAAATCTGGAGAAATTTCTACTGCCTTATTAATTGCTTCTTCTCCTGAAGAGGCGATTTCCGGAACCGTGTAACCAAATTTTTTTAGTCTATACTGTAAATCTTTGGCAACAATAGCTTCATCTTCTACAACTAAAATTTTTGCTTTTGTCATATTTGATATTTTTTATTAATATTTAAAACAAGGTAAATTTCACCTGAAATTCTACTCCGACATCACTTTTTATATTGATATTTCCTCCCAACTGATGAGTGAAAGCATCTACTAGCTGTAAGCCCAATGAGTCGATTTTTTGTAAATCAAAATCTGAGGGTAAACCAATACCATCATCACTAACTATCAGGATAAAATTATTTTGATTGTTTTGGTTAAAATTGATACAAATTGTACCATTTCTCTTTGTGGGAAATGCATATTTTAACGAGTTAGATACAAGCTCATGGATAATTAAGCTACAAGGAATTGCTGTATCCAAGCCTAGTAAAATATGTTCTTCGATATTTATTTTTAAAGCGATCGCATCTTCATTCACTTCGTATGCAGTAAATAAACTAGCTACTAAATCTCGAATATATTCAGCAAAATTAATCCTTGCCAAATCTTGAGACTGATATAATTTTTCGTGAATTAGAGCTATTGATCCAATTCGCTGTTGGCTTTGTTGAAATATTACTAAATCGTGTTTGTCTTTGATGTATGCAGATTGCAGATTTAGTAAACTGCTAATAACCTGTAAGTTATTTTTAACCCGATGATAAATTTCTTTCAATAACACCTCTTTTTCTACAAGCGATGCTTTGATTTGCTCTTGTGAGTACTTGCGATCGCTAATATCTTCAATCACAGAAATAAAATACTTTGGTTCCCCCCTAGGTTCACGCATTAAAGCTACCGTGAGATTAACCCAAACAATGGAAGTATCTTTGCGAAAATAGCGTTTTTCGATTGAGTAAGTTTGAATGCGATCTGCTAAAATATCATCAACATATTTTAGGTCGATATCAAGATCGTCTGGGTGAGTAATATCTTGAAAAGTTAGCAATTGTAGTTCTGCAAGCGTGTAACCAAGAATATCGCAAAGCCTCTGATTAACTAGCAACCACCTGCCATTTATTGCCACATGAGCAATACCAACAGCAGCTTGATGGAATGCAGACCGGAATCGCTCTTCACTTTCCCGCAATGCTTCTTCTATTCGCTGGCGTTGAGTAATTTCTACCTGTAGGGATTGATTAATTCTTGTTAACTCTGCTGTCCGTTCCTCAACCATATTTTCTAATTGGTTAAGTAGGTTATTTAGTGCTTCATCTGCTCGCTTACGTTCAGTAATATCTTTCTGCGTTCCTGTCATTCGCACTACGTTATTATCATCATCCCAGAGCGCTTGACCTCGCTCTAAAATCCATTTGTAAGTGCCATCTTTACATAAAACTCGATGCTCGGTAGTATAAAATGGTGTTTTTTTGGCAAAGTGTTCTTGAACTGCTTGTGTCACCCTTTGACGATCGTCCGGATGCACTCGCATAACTCTTTCATTTAAATTATTGGAAATTTCATTATCTTCGTAACCCAGCATTTCCTTCCAGCGAGTCGAGAAGAAAACCTCATTGGTTTTAACATTCCAGTCCCAAATTCCATCATTATTGCCACGCAAAGCTAATTGCCAGCGTTGTTCGCTTTCTCTTAACACCTTCTCAGTTCGTTTGCGCTCAGCAATTTCCTTTCCTAGTTGGTGGTTTGCCGCCTCTAGTTGAGCAGGACTCGGTAAAGCCAATGCTTGGGGTATTAATGGCACAAGTTTGATGGCTGTAGCTACAGAGACAAAAGCAGTAATAGCTTTGATTAACCCTGATAGCCAATAGGTAGGATACCAAAGCGTCCACACATCCATTAAATGGGTTGTGCCACAAGCAACAATGAATGTGCTAAACATCAGGAATATCCAGTCAAAAGGCACATCTCGCCGTTTACGGACAAAATAAACTAGCATCACTGGAATTGAATAATAAGCAAATCCAGTTAGTACATCTGAAAGCAGATGTAAGTATACCAATTCTGGTTTCCAGAGGTAGCAATGTCCATGCGGAATAAATTGGTTAATAGAGAAAAAACTATTTAAAAACTCCACGATCAAAACCTATACACTGCAAAAGTCTTCATAGAAGCCAGAGTGTGAAGCAATACGCAGATGTTGCTGTGCTATGGGGCAGAAACCATAGGCTTCAGAGCGCCTGGAGGTTGGATAGAGCTTCTAGATCCTTTATTCATCATACTTTCTGAGTTTTTAACCTGATAATTTGGGATTTATTGAAATTAAAATACCGCGATCGCTTTGGTTATTGTTACCGTAGATCTTCTGAAATGAACTATTTATCGTTCACATAAAAACCTTACTTGCGGATTTGTAGTATGTACGAGAGATTTTGCCTATGGCCTCTAACTCGTCAATCTGACAAAGCTACAAGTCTTTGCCAGTCACGATAGAAGATAACATCAGCATTAGATTCTTGGCTTATTAGCCTACTACTTAATATAATTTAATACTTAACTTCTATTACTGTATACAGCCTTTTGGAAAATCATATATATTTTTCGATACAAAAAAATTAGATACGCTTACCCTGCTAAATTACGACGAGCGCATTGTTAATATTGTATCTATCTTGAGGCTTAATTAGCTAATTTTTCTTCATTATTTTCAATCTCAACTTAGTTAAAATTGAAAATAATTCTTTTGACATAACTAGTGTTATTCCTATGTATAGAAGTCCCGAAAAATAGCAGCATGTATTCTAAATTAGAGTAACCTAAACAAATAAACAATCCTTGCTTGTCTAAACTTCAAAGCTTATGGTGGAATTAAGCTAATGATTTTTTCCGCACTAGAAACATTATATAGGTTCAATAATCATTAATCTGTCTAGGGAAGCTAAATCTACTTAATTTCAGTAGCAGATTGAGTAGGCAATATCGATTTTGAAAATCAACAAACCACAAGAATATAGAACATACAAGGAACCATAATCATGAAACCTTCTGATTTATCTAAAGCTGTTTTGGTTAGTCTCTTCGCCATAAGTTTTGCGTCTGCATCTTTACCTGTGTCTGTTTCCGCCCAAAGCGGAAGCTCTGGTAGTGGCACTGGCTCTAGCTCGGGAACTAGTTCTGGTAGTGGTACTAGTAGTACAGGTACAACTGGTACAGGCACTAGTACAAATGGTACTAGTAGTACAGGTACAACTGGTACTGGCACTGGTATAAATGGTACTAGTAGTACAGGTACAACAGGTACAGGAACTGGTACTGGTACTGGTAGTACAACAGGTACTGGAACTGGTACTGGTAGTACAACAGGTACTGGAACTGGTACTGGTAGTACAACAGGTACTGGAACTGGTACTGGCACAACTGGTACTGGCACTGGTATTACAGGTAGTGATAGTACAGGTACAACAGGCACAGGTACAGGCACGGGTACAGGCACAACTACAGATGGCACTGGCACTGGTATTACAGGTAGTGATAGTACAGGTACAACAGGTACAGGCACAACTACAGATGGCACTAGTACAACAGGTACTAACAGGAATACAGGTGTCACAACTTACCAGGAAAATCGCGATCGCGGTTTAGATTGGGGTTGGCTAGGTTTGCTTGGTCTAGGTGGTTTAGCAGGTCTGGCTCGTAATCGTGAAAAAGCTCGGGCTTATAGCGATCCTAATGAAGTAACAGGTTCTCGGCCCAGATAGTAAGCTTTTATGCGTTTCATTTGTAGATTTCCCTGATGACGTTTGGCGGGCGATTGACTGATAACCGCCAACCGTCAACGATTATTGTTGTTTCAGCCTCCCTGACTTTTCACGTCATCTGAAAAAAGGAACACTGTGTGGGGTCAATACTACTCGGATAAGCAGGGGAGGGAAAACTCAACGCCAGCCTCCATTTCTCCCCTTGCTCCCCTTGGTTACGTCAACCAAGAAAACACGTACTAAATTTAATTATTTGATGGTTGCCCAATGAAGATGACATTTGCCAAAACTTGTACTTTCGTCAGTTCCCGCACAAGACGCTGAGCTTGATGTTTATAAAGTGATATTGGTAAAACTCTAGGCAAATCATTCATCCATTGCTTGGCAATAGCGTTACTACATCCCGTAATTAAGACTATTTCTTCTGCACCATAGATAACAGCATTTGTAGTCAAAGCTTTTTCAATCTGCACCTGCCAAAGGCGAGGCAGCATTTCACCCCATTCAATTCGCTGCAAACTACTGCTTGTGGCTAAAACAATCAGGCGATCGCCAGCATTAAGCTTAACATCATACCAGGGCATTAAGTAGTAATTGTCTCGCCGATATTTTTGGTAGAGAATCGGCACAACACTGTAGCCATAGGCTATTTCCGATAAAAGCAACCCATTGAGAGTATCGCCATCTTCAATCTTGTACTCCGTCACCATGACTATTTGCTCGTTTAAGTGAAACAAGCTCAGAACATTTTCTCCAAAGGCCGCACAAGCAAAGACTTCCGCTGACAAAGCCGCGCCACAGAGAACTTGAGCATAGGGAAACAAAGGGGCTATATTATCACTAAATTGGCGGTCTTGAGAGCGGATAATCAAGGTAGTGATGGGGTTCATTGCATGAGCCATCAAACCAATTTCCAGATTTTCCATATTATCGTCCCCAACTAAAACGATGCTTTTAGCATGGGAGAGATTCACCTTAGTTAGTGCTTCGCTAGCATTGCCAACAATAAGGGGCATATCGGGTAAAGTGTTTTGCTCAAGAGTGGTAGTATGAATTCCTACTAAGGGCTGGTTGAGTTCTTGTAAAAGGGTAGCCACTCTCTGTCCCAAGCGATTTAAGCCAATAATCACTACATGGTTGCGTTGTGGGATGGGAGGACGAGAATTGAAAAACTGGAATCTTGAAGTGACAAGAGCATCAGTCACCAGTGCATATAATACTCCGACAAAAGCTTGACCTGTCAACGTTAGTCCCAAGCTAAATAACCTCAACCACCAAGGCATATCGTCTGAGGGTTTTGATTGTGATGCAAATTCAACACCACCAAATAAATCTCCGTATCCTCCTAAAAGCAAGACTGCTGTTGCATAAAAAGCTTCTTGGATGGTGATATCAGGATAATATAAGCGGTAAAGAACTATTGCAACAAACCACAGGATGAGTACGGTAATCGCATAGATTGTTGCAATTCGCCGGATTTGATTTTGGCTTTGGTAGTAAGATTGCCAAAATTCTGCTATTTTTTCCTTGAGATTTTTCGGTGTGATGCCCTGGATAAACTTTTGCCACTGCCATTTTTGACTATTAGATTTTCGATTTTGCTCAGATAAAGCCAAATCGTATGCAACATCAATGTAAACTAGGGTGTCTCCTACCTGCACTTCTGTCTCTGGATTCCAGCCAAACAATTCTTTGGGTGGGTTAGATGAAACAGGTCTGTGACTCAAGATGCGGCGAGTTGTCAGATTGAGTCTATGTACTGGCTTGCCATTACACCAGCTATCCTTCGCTTGTACCTCGTGCTTGATCACTTGCAATAGTTGCCCTTCCAAGGTGAAATATCCAATAGCTTCAGAGCCAAGGGCTGACAGAGCAAAGGCATGAGCCGAGAGATGAGTAGGCTCAAAGGCAACAAAATTGCCGAGATTTTCCCACAAGAGTTGGTTAAAATTTTGTTTATCAGAACGTACAATCAGGCGAACCTGCGGATTAAGACGCCGGGCTGCAAAGGCAGCTTCTATATTTATCCGCTCATTTCTAGTCACTAAAAGTATTGAACGACACTGCCTTATACCTGCTTGCTCTAGAACACTTGGCTGGCGGCAGTCTCCTACGATTAATTTTTCTAGTAAGCTTGGTACTTCTGGGACTTCCCAATGTTCGGGCTGTATATCGTCAATGGCGCTGACTTTAACATCGTATTCTTTTAGGACTTCAACACAATGTTGCCCTAAACTTTGAAGTCCGCATACTAAGAAAAGGTCTTGGGTTTTTTTGGGATTGCTGGTAGGAGGGGAATGCACTTTCTGTCGATGGCAGTATTCGATACTGCTAACAGTATGTGTTTACTAGGATTATATATCACTGTTCGCGCGATCGCTGGAATTGGGCATTGGGCATTGGGCATGGGGAATTGGGCAATATGTGTTACTTGATGTGGGAGTTGAGGTATGGAAAGGGAGAGAGTTACTGTAGAAGAATTTCTCAGACGTTATGCTGCTGGGGAGCGAGATTTCCATCGGATCATTTTAGAATACGCTGACTTGAGTGGGGCTGAACTGCAAGGGATCAATCTGCATGGCGCTCAATTTAATTATGTCAATTTGAGCGGCATCAAGTTGAGGAGTTGTATTTTGAAAGCTCAGTTCATTTACTGTAACTTCAGGGATGCTCTTATCGAGAGTTGTAACTTGGAATGGGCTTGGTTTTATGACTGCGATTTGAGAAGTGCTAATACAAGGGTATGCGATCTGACTAGTACTCATTTCATTAGAGTCAACCTTCAAGGTGCTAAGTTGCGTGGATTTGGCGAAGATCCTTGTAAGTACTGGGATGTCATTCGACACGATGGGGTTTTCGTCCCTGGTTTTACCTTCGACCTGTATATTGCTGAACGTATTGCTGAAAGCAAAACTAAAGGGGATGGTGAGCTTGATTTTTAATACATCACCAAAGACTTTTAAAACATCTTCTGATAATTCCGAGAGAAGTTCAAGAAAGCAAACTAGCAGAATTAACATCCAAAAATAACGTCGCTTGGGATTGTTGACGGAGTATAGAAGCTGGACAATCTGTACTTATAGCTCCTTGCAACATCTCTTTTACCACATTCGCTTTACGTTTTTCTGGAGCAAGACAGATAATTTTTTTGGCTGAACAAATCATCGGAATGGTAACAGTAAAAGCGTATTGTGGGACAGTTTCTAGATTCGGAAAGTGACCTGTGCTTACTTGTTGCTGACGGTTCACCGCATCCAGTTTCACTAGTTTCACATTGTAAGGATCTTGGAAATTTGCTACTGCTGGATCGTTAAAAGCTAAATGTCCATTTTCGCCAATACCAAGACAGCATAAGTCAATTGGTTGTGCTTGCAATAATTTCGTGTAGCGATCGCACTCTGCCACTGGTTGCAGTGTATCACCTTCTAGATAGTGAAATTCTTTCGGAAAAACCCGTTTCTCTACACGTTCTCGCATATAGCGCCGAAAACTGGCTGAATGGTCACCACTAATTCCCAAATACTCATCTAGATGGAACAGAATAACCCGTGACCAATCTACACCACCCAATGCAATCAATGCATCGAGAAATTTCAATTGGGAGTTACCTGTTGCTAACAACACAGCAGCTATATCCTGTTCTTTGAGAATTTGCAGTAAATACTTTTGCACGATTTCGGCAACATCCTGAGCCATTTCGACTTCAGAGTTATAAATCTGCACCAGTAAATCATCAACGCGAAAAAATTTTGTGGTGGCTAGCATTTGCTTACGTTGAAAGTTACTAATTATACGCCAGTTACTGAAAATAGTAATCAGTTATTTCCCTGTTTAGCTAATGCGCGTCTAAAGTATATAAACACTATTGATGGTTGTTGACTGTTAACTGTTGACGGGTTTTCAGTCATCAGTCATCAGGTAAATTTACAAATTAAAAGCGTAACAGTTTAACTGATTACTGAAGACCCTGTATATGTCTACCCTTACATGCCATATCCAGCATAGATTTTAGATTTAGCAGATTAATTTCTGACTCTTAAGATTTAGTTAAAATCTTCCCCATAGTAAACTAATTTATTCCTCAGTCCCCAGTATTGACTAAGGAACAATCACTAAGGACAAAAAACAATGTAAACTATTTAAATTAAGTTAACAATTATTTACATTTTACCCAAAAATCATGCTGGCTGCAATTCTTTTTGACCTAGACGGCACTATTGTCAATACTGACCCCATACACTACCAAGCTTGGCAGGAAATGCTGTTAAATTACGGTATAGAAATTGACGAAACATTTTATAAATCCCGAATTAGTGGAGGGCTGAATCCAGAAATTGTTAAGGATATTCTGCCACAATTATCAGCAGCAGAAGGGCAAAAATTTGCAGACGAAAAAGAGGCGCTTTTCCGCAAACTCGCCCCGAATCTCAAACCCCTGAGTGGATTTTCTGAACTATTAGCATGGACAGACACACATCATTTAAAACGTGCATTAGTAACTAATGCTCCTAGACTAAATGCAGAATTTATGCTATAAGTTTTAGGAATAAAAGAAGCTTTCCATACAGTTGTTTTGGCGGATGATTGTATTGCAGGTAAACCTGACCCTGCACCGTACCAAGCTGCCTTGAGCAAGTTAGGAATTACAGCAGAACAAGCGATCGCTTTAGAAGACTCTCCTTCTGGAATTCGTTCTGCCGTGAGCGCAGATATCCGCACCATTGGCATAGCCTCCACCCATAATCCGCAACTCTTACAAGATATTGGCGCATTTATGGCAATACCAGATTTTACTGATTTGCAGTTGTGGACATTCCTCAACTCACTGATCGCCGAAGATTCAAGTGCGATCGCTTCATGATGAACATCACATAAAGATGCACGACAGCGAACGCTAAGCGTAGTCAAACTACTCATTTATGAAGGTTTGTAGTCAGCACTAAAGTGCTGAGAAAATAAGGACTTTAGTCCTTACTACGAGCCTCTACTTATTTCTCAGCCATAATTGCATAAATTTCGCGCTTAACTTGCTCTAGAAGCTCACGCACCCGATTTATCCGCTCCATATTTCCACTGCGAGCAACCTGCACCACCACAGCAGCTAATTCTGTAGCCGCATTCCGTAACTCAATAAATTCTTGAGGCTTACCTGTCACAAAACTTTTGAAGGTATCCCAAGGAGAATCTGAAGTTTCTTGTTGGGTACGTTCTGCTAAAAGTTGTCTACCCTCATCGGTAATTGTGTAAATCCGCTTGCCACCTTCCTGCGCGCTCGTTAAATAACCACCTTCTTCCAATAGTTGCAGTGTTGGATACACTGAGCCAGGACTGAGGCGACGGAAACCACCATAACGAGTTTCCATTTCTTTAATCAGGTCGTAACCATGACTAGGATGCTCGGATAACAATTCCAGCAGGATGAACTTGATGTCACCCCGACGATTCCGATATTCATCTCCCCAACCACGACCAAACATTTCATTGCCAAAATGTTTCTCATGATGTCTACCATGATGCTCATGATGCTTGCCATGCTCAAACCAAGACTTGACAAGCAAGAAATCATCTTCGCTAACTCCTGCCCATACAGGTGCGCCAAAACGTGACCGAAAGTGTCTAAACATAAGTGAATCTCAAATCAACTATCTCTAATATACGATATATCAGAATATATCGCGATATATCGGATAGAATTTTTATGAAGATTTGTGAATTAATGGCATTTCACAAAATACCTGTTAAGTTCCTATGGCTAGATAGCTGTGCAACCATTTGGTTGCAAAAATTGGTAACGACGGAGAAACTAGACTTCTTGCAGAAGTCGGGAAAAGGGGAAGGTGGGGTCCCAAGAAGGGGATAAGGGGGAAAGGTTTTGTATTTTCCCTTTCCCCTTTATCCTTTTCCCTTTTCCCACCTCTTGCAAAAAGCACTTTTGCAAGAGGTCTACTGTGTAGGTGTAGCCCGTCGTGGATATTGCTCTATTTAGCGATCGCCTAATATTCAGGTTAAAGTTATCGTTTATGAGTTATCTGCACTTGTTGGAGAAAAGACTCTACCCACTGCAAATATTGTGAACCGGCAACTACTGCGGTGTTATTATGGTCTGCTCCTGCAACTAAGAGTAGTTGCTTTGGTTCGGGAGCCGCAGCATAAAGTTTTTGGCTCATGAAAGAGGGTACAGTCGAATCAAGAGCGCCATGAATGAATAAAACTGGCACTTTTAAATTTGGCAATTTTTTAATAGATTCAAACTTCTGTGTCAAGATTAAATCCACAGGAAACATCTGAAACATCTTTCGATAAGTGATTAAATCGCGGATAGAGGTAAAAGAGCTTTCTACGATTAAAGCAGCGGCTTGTGGGTGTTTTACAGCCAAATCGATGGCGATCGCACCCCCCAAAGAATGACCATAAATAAAAATTTGGCTTGGTGAAATATTTTGTTGCTGCACTAAGTAATTCCAAGCTGTGGCTGCATCTTCATAAACTCGCTTTTCATTGGGAAAGCCGCCTTCGCTACGACCATAACCCCGATAATCAATCAGCAACACCGAAAACCCTAGTTGATGAAACCGATTGGCATGAGCTACATTTGCACCAATATTGATACCGTTACCGTGTAAGTATAGCAACACCTTAGCATTGGGTTGGTTGGCTTTGATCCACCAACCATGAATGTGTTCAACCTTACCTGGTTTAACTTTTACAGCTAACCAAACATCTTCGTAAGGGAGATAAAAAAACTCTGGTGTCTTTTCAATAACAGCAGAGGGAAAGAAAATGAACCGAGTTTGTCCGATAAAAAGAAGTACACAGATAGCAAAATAAGCGATCGCTGCAATTATCCCAACCCACAGTAAAAGTCGTGAAAATACTTGTATTATAAATTGCAGCTTCTTAATTTTTATGCCCATTTTTTGATGTAAAAAGTATGCATTGTAACAAAAAATATACTTACCTTGAGCGGCTTTAGCATTTTGGAATGCAGGATTAAGCTATTATGAAAAAAATTAATCCGAAAATCAAATATTCAGTAATTTTACGTATGCATATTTAAGTCTTCTCCATGAAAGTAGAATTAGCCCATACTAGGAGAAGACTGTGACGTTCTTAAACGAAGCTCAAGTAGAGCAACTAAAGGAAATAAGCACACACTTACGAAAAGTTAGACAAGAGAAATCTATCCGCCTAGAAGAAATAGCTGCTCAAACAAAAATTAGACCAGGTGTTTTGGAAGCCTTAGAACAAGAGCAATTTGAAGAATTACCTGAGCCTATTTTTCTTCAAGGATTGATTCGTCGCTATGGGGATGCTTTAGGGTTGGATGGAAATGCTTTATCATACAGCCTTATAACCAATGTTGTGCGCCAAAACTCCAAAAATTCTCATAAGAATTTTGAGAATAAACGAAATACATATATACCTCTTGTTCTGACCTATATTTTATTATTAGTGGGTGCATCTGCCGGTCTTGTTTATACACTTAATCCACGACTTACATCTGAATCCCTGGCACCAGAGGACAACAATCAACAATCAATAGTTAGTAATCAGTGAGGGAGCAGAAGCTAGAAGAGAAATGACCAATGACCAATGACTAATGACAATTTTCAAGATATTTTCGGTTTACGCAGATGCCAACTAGTTGATTGCTCATAAGCATAAGCTACCTGAAACAATTGATCTTCTCGCAGCACATTACCAATTAGCTGTAATCCTATGGGTAACCCTCGATCGTCAAAACCACATGGCAAACTTAAACTAGGTAAACCAGCAAGATTTACAGGAATAGTCATCAAGTCAGTTAAATACATACTCAAGGGGTCAGTCGTTTTTTCCCCTGCTTTGAATGCTGTAGTGGGAGATGTGGGACAGACTAACACATCAACCACGCCAAAAGCCTTTTCAAAGTCTTGCTTAATCAGTGTGCGGACTTTTTGCGCTTTCAAGTAGTAGGCGTCATAATAACCAGCCGAAAGGGCATAAGTCCCGATCATAATCCGGCGTTTAACTTCTGTACCAAAACCAGTGGCACGGGTACGAGTATACATCGATAGCAAATTATCAGCATCAGCAGCGCGGTAACCATATTTAACGCCATCGTAACGAGCCAGGTTTGCTGATGCTTCTGATGGGGCGATAATGTAATAAGTAGGTAAGCCGTAACGAAAGCGGGGACAGGAAACTATATGAATTTCTGCTCCCAAACTTTGTAGTTGATCTACTGCTTTGGTTACAGCTTCTTCCACAACAGAGTCTAAGCCTTCACCAAAAGTTTCTTTGATGATACCAATTCTTAAAAGACCTCTGGGTTTGAAGTCTGGTTTTAAACTAGCGGCGTAGTTGGGAATAGGAACTTTAAGGCTAGTAGAGTCTTTAGGATCGTAACCTGCGATCGCACTCAATAATATAGCAGCATCTTCTACCGTGTTTCCAAATGGCCCAATTTGGTCTAAAGACGAAGCATAAGCTACCAAACCATAACGCGAAACCAAACCATAAGTTGGTTTCATCCCCACCACACCGCAAAAAGACGCTGGCTGGCGAATCGAACCCCCAGTATCAGAACCAAGAGCAACCACACATTCTTCGGCTGCTACCGCAGCAGCAGAACCCCCTGAAGAACCACCTGGAACTCGTGACAAATCCCAAGGATTAGCCGTCACTTGGTAAGCAGAGTTTTCAGTGGAACTACCCATTGCAAACTCATCTAAGTTGGTTTTACCCACCATTACCGCCCCAGCATCTGCAAGTTTTTGTGTCGCCGTTGATTCATAAGGCGGTACAAAATTTTCCAAAATCCGGGAGGCGCAGGTGGTAGGAATCCCTTTGGTACACATGTTGTCTTTAATACCTACAGGAATTCCTGCTAGTAGTCCAATTTCTTCTCCGGCAGCAATTTTTGCATCCACAGTACCCGCCTGTTCTAATGCCCGTTCTGCCGTGACACATAAAAAGCTGTGCAATTTCGGCTCTAAGGTTTGAATACGCTCTAAAGCTTCTTGGGTAATTTCAACGGCAGAACGTTCTTTTTTTACTAGCTGTTCGTGCAACTCGCGGATGGATGCCATGATTGCTCTCTTAGTGACTCAAATCATTGATTCTAGTACATATTGAATGAGATTGGGAATGGGGGATTGGGGAAGGTGGGGTCCCCTCTGGGGATAAGGGGTAATGGGGATTGGGGAAATGAGGGAGACAAGGAAATAAACAAAACTCCTAACTCCTAACTCAGCACTCCTAATGCTCTATGCCCCATACCGAATCATAGATACCTGGTTAAGCGGATTAATATGTATTTCAATGTGTTTAATACTTTTTGAAAACACCAATTATCTGCCTATTAACTGTCTATTTATTGGTTCACTAAACTTTTGATATATTATGGTTAATTTTGTGTAAGAGTATATCAATGTTTTCTAATTTGGAGGAATTGTATTATCAGTATTACTCAATTTACAATTTTCATCATTTTATCAATTAATTAATTTTGTTTGCAAAATTTGTTTTCAGAGGGGTTAGGATGGTAAAAATACTGACACGCAAATATTTAGGCAGAGAAAATGTCTATGATATTGGGGTTGAGTGTGACCATAATTTTGTTATAAAAAATGGTTTAATAGCTTCCAATTGTTTCAATAAATCCCATTCAACTGCCTATGGTTACGTAACTTATCAAACAGCGTATTTGAAAGCTAATTACCCATTGGAATACATGGCGGCACTGTTGACGGCTAACAGTGGCGATACAGATAAGGTACAGAGATATATTACTAACTGTGCAAATATGGGTATTCCCATAGATCCGCCAGATATTAATCGTTCTGGTGTTGATTTTACGCCAACCGCCGGAAAAATTTTATTTGGATTCTCGGCAGTGCGTAATGTGGGACAAAATGCGATCGCTTGTATTTTGGAGGCGAGAAATGAGACAGGAGAGTTTAAATCTCTGGCTGATTTTTGCGATCGCGTGGATCTACGTGCTGTTAACCGCCGCACTCTGGAGTCACTGATTTATTGTGGAGCCTTTGACAAAATTCAACCCAACCGACAACAGTTAATAAATGACTCAGAATTAGTATACGATTGGGCACAATCTCGCGCTAAAGATAGAGCTAGTGGTCAAGGTAATCTCTTTGATTTATTAGGTGATGGATTTTCTCAAACTCAAAATAAAAGAGCAAATAATGCCTTTGAAACTGCTCCCAAATCTCAATCTGTGATGGATTTTCCTCCACAGAAAAAATTACAAATGGAGAAAGAATTATTAGGCTTTTATGTATCAGATCATCCCCTAAAATCTTTACGGCAAATAGTGCCACTTTTGACTCCAATTAACCTTTCTCAACTTGGAGAACAAAGGGAAGATACAAAACTTTGTGCAGTTGTCATGTTGAATAATGTGAAAAAAGTCGTCACTAAAAAAGGCGACCAGATGGCAATTTTGCAAATAGAAGACCTAACGACACAATTAGAGGCTGTAGTCTTTCCCAAAACCTATGAACGTATTAGTTCCATACTCCAAGTTGATACCAGATTGATTATCTGGGGAAAAGTAGATCGACGTGACGAACAAACCCAATTTATCCTTGAAGATGCAGAACCAGTGGAAACAGTACAAATGGTAATGGTGGAGTTAAATCCCCAGCAAGCAGGTAATATGGAAGACCTACATCGCTTGAAAACAATTTTGCAAGAGCATTCACCAGATAAAGAAAAGGCAAAAATGCCAGTGATTGGAATTATACAAACTGAACATTCGCGTAAACTTGTTCGTTTGGGTTGGCAATTTTGCGTACAAGATTCTAGAATAACCGTTCAAGCTTTGCAAAATGCCAGTTTTCCTGCTCATCTAAAATCCCTTATTGGTAGCTGATTTTAGAAGTAAAAAGTCCTCCAGTACTGAAAGCAAGTTAAATCAGTTTTTCTTAGCTGTCAACAGTATATTGCCTTAAGTATTTAGGCTAGTAAGGGTTTTTTTAGTTACTTATGCGGATGAAATTTCTCTTAAGGACATGGTATCTTTTTATGCCATAGCCCTTAAGGCTGCGACTGGGGGAAGGAGTTATAACTTGATGACCGTTAATGAGTTACATAAATTTGTTTCATACTGTAAAAGAATTCAACCCCAAACTCAGGAGGACATTCAAAAATTTTTTGAAGGGGTGCTGTTGTTTCCTTATGATAAGGAACTGCTATTGCAAGCTTATTTGTTTCTGAATATTAAAGATTTATTTCCCTCTTGCGCGGAATTGTTGTTATTTGAAAAATCTCCAATATCAGATTATACCGATTTAGGAAAGTGCGATTTTGTTTACTTGACCTTTAAAGGTAGTCTGTTTTTAGTTGAAACTAAGTTTATTGATACAGAAGCAACAGGAGCGACAGAAAGAAAAAGAAGAAATAAACACAGAAATAAGGTATTTGAGCAAGTTATTACTTTAAAAGGTCGATTTAGTGAATATTGGAATATTAGGCTAGATCAATTAGAGTGTGGGGTTTTTACAACAGATCCAGAAGTTGCTTGGCGAGGAAATGGTGTGAATGTCACATCTAAATCAATATCTATAGACTATCTTGAAAAATGGCGAAGAACTTATCACACTAGTGAAAAATGTATTGGGTCAGCAAACATTATTAATTCCAACCAAAAATCCATTATCCATTAATTGATTTGTAGAAACAGAACTAGTTTTTGTCAATTCAGCTATAGCGTTTCCCAGTTTGTTAAGGTGTTAAGGTGTACTTCAACAAACTAGGAAACGCTATGGTGGAGTGGCAGTCTCTGCTTTTAATTTTTGCTTGAGTTTAATTTTTAGTACCTTATAATTTTATAACCCTAATACTGCATCACAATATTTTCTCTTTTGGAGTCAACCAATTATTTATTACAATTGGATCTTGCGAAAGCGATAATTCGGGCATTTCCTGTCGATTGATGTTCTGCAACTATTATTTCTTGCAACCTAGTCATAAATTTTTATATTCGATATTCAGCTGGTCTAAATTATTTGAATACTGAGATATTTCGTATTTATTTGGATATTTAGATTCGCATAACTTCTGAATTGCTTGTTGGGTAATTCTTCTTTCTTCTTTTTTTCTAGCTAAATCATTTTCAATTATTTTTTTTGATATTGCAACTTTTTGTTTAAATTGAAGCGCCGATTCTTTAATATAGTTGGTCATTACACTATTAACAACTTCTGCGGCTAAATTCAAATTTGTATGGGAATATGAAATATTGAAAATATCCGTATTTGGAAGAAGTTCAACCTTTTCAACCTTTAAATTTATAATCAAATCTTCTGATGGAATATATTGACCGTTAATATCACTTAATTTCAATTCTTGAATAACGCGATTTATTATTTTAGGCGAACGAATTACATTTATTATCAGAGAATTAGAAATATTTTCTTGTAGTACTTCTTTTTTTAAAAGCAACTTACCCATTACTTGACATTTAGAATCTTCAGAAGCAAATGAAGTACCTGTCATTCCCAAGCATACTAAAATTATTAGTAATTTTTTATTAGGGTAACTAAAAATAGACATTTTAAATTGTATAAATACAAAAATAGATTATGTAATAATTATTACTATAATATCATTCAAGCTCTAAATTGTAGATAAGTAGGTTAGCGTAATTAAAACTAACTGGTTGAGGTTGTCATTTTTCTTTTGTCGTTGCTTATTGGTAAGAATTTCGTCTTTATGCAACTATAAGCAACCTTGACCCGGAAAATATGTCAGATTACTTGAATAAGTACCAAAAGTCTGATAGGAAAACCATACTGATGAGAATTTGGACTACTAGTGCTGTACTAACTTTTTCTTGGCTAATATTTGGGGTCATAGGTTCTCAGCCGATCGCGGCTAATTCTGATGTAGCACAAAAACTCACACCATTTCCGACACCAACAAGTCTGAAAAAAATTACTGTCAGTAACGCTGAGTTCGGGCTGAAGAGAGTTGACACTAAAGGTAACGTTACCATTTTCCAGACAACAAAAGTGCCACTTCAGGAAGGAAACGCCTACGGATGGCGAATTAAGCTCAACAATTACCAAGGTGAAGTAAAATGGCGCGAAGTATTACATTTACCAAAACCCCCAGAAACTTGGGGTACAGATAACGGTGAAGACTTCTCAATATCAGCAGATGGTACTACATCCGTAACACGTCGAACACAGTCGGCTCCAGATGGTGTGATTGAGAACTTTTGGACGATCGCTCCTGGCGATCCAGTTGGTAAGCATAAAATAGAGGTCTATATTGATGACCGTCTAATTAGTAATTTCGAGTTTGAAATTGTTCCAGTCAAGCAAATATAAAAGGCTATTGGGCGTTAGGAGTGCTAAGTGCTGAGTTAAGAGTTATTTACCCATACTTCCCCTGCTTCCCCTGCGCTCCCCTACTCCCCTGTATCTCTAGTATCTTAAAGATAGAAGTTTGATTTTTGTTGGGTGGCGATCGTGAATACAGAGGAATTCTTGCGATTGATTGAAACACAGCGCCCATGTCCTCAGACACTGCCAAACGCGCTGCAAGCAATGTGGTATGACAACAAAGGTGACTGGAGCAAAGCTCATGAAATAGTTCAAGATGCCAGTGATGCTGATAGTGGTTGGGTTCACGCTTACCTGCACCGCAAAGAGGGCGATTTGAACAATGCCCGTTACTGGTATCAACGTAGCGGCCAGCCCGAGTTTTTCGGATGTCTAAACCAGGAATGGGAAGAAATAACTTCTGTACTGCTAACAAAGGTGAATGTGATGCATGGATGCTGAGGAATTGAAAAGGCGTTATGCCGCAGGAGAGAGATATTTTCCAGCTGTTAACTTGAGTAGGGGTAAGCTGATTGAAGCCTACTTACCTGGAATTAATTTATGGGGATCTGACTTGAGTGGAGCTAATTTAGCTAAAGCCAAACTCTGGGGAGCAGATTTGAGTAGAACTAACTTAGCCAGAGCAAACTTAACTAGAGCGAATTTGAGCGGCGTGAAACTCAATGAAGCGAATCTTCGGGGAGCTAAACTCAAATATGCCAAGTTATATGGAGCAAATTTAACTGGCGCTTACTATGATGAAAGCACCCGTTTTTCTAAAGGTTTTGACCCCATCAGTCAAAATATGCAGAAGGTTTAAAAAGTAAAACTTTAATGCAAGAATTTTGAATTATAAAATTTTAGGGTGGGCAAGCAGCCCACCCTTTTTATTTAACCTTCCAATGCCTTAGCCGTCTTCTTCTTATCTAACTTGAGAATTAACACGCCCAAAGGTGGCAAACACAAATCCAGCGAATAAGAACGACTGTGCAATGACCAATCATCCGTCCACTTACCTCCTAAGTTGCCCATATTACTGCCGCCATACTGACGTGCATCACTGTTGAACAATTCGGTATAAAATCCCTTTTCTGGTACACCGATGCGGTAATGAGAATGGGGTTGGGGTGTAAAATTACAAACAACGATCGCAAAATCTTCAGAATCCTTGTCCCGTCTAATAAAGGAAGCTACACTATGGCGGTTATCGCTACAGTCAATCCACTCAAACCCCGGTTCGGCAAAATCCTGGGTGTATAAACTTGGTTCACTGCGGTAAAGATGGTTCAAATCCTGGAAAAATGTTTTCAACTGTTGGTGGGCTTCATACTGCAATAAGTGCCATTCCAAATCAGCCCAAACATTCCACTCACTCCATTGTCCAAACTCCATGCTCATAAACATGGTTTTCTTGCCTGGATGAGCGAACATATAAGTAAACAAACAACGCACATTCGCAAATTTTTGCCATCTATCACCCGGCATTTTGCCGATGATATTGCTCTTACCATGCACCACTTCATCATGGGACAATGCCAGCATGAAGTTTTCGCTGTGGTTATACCACATACTAAAGGTGATATTGTTTTGGTGGAATTGGCGGAACCAAGGGTCCATGCTGAAGTAGTCCAGCATATCGTGCATCCAGCCCATATTCCACTTCAAGTTAAAGCCCAGTCCACCGATGTAGGTAGGCCAAGATACCATTGGCCAAGAGGTGGATTCTTCAGCAATTGAGAGAATTCCAGGGAAATAGCTAAAGATGATGTGATTTACTTGACGCAGAAAATCTGCTGCTTCGAGGTTTTCTCTACCGCCATACTTGTTGGGTAGCCATTCTCCTGGTTCGCGGCAATAGTCATTGTAGAGCATTGAAGCTACAGCATCGACACGAATCCCGTCAATGTGGTACTTGTCGAACCAGAATAGGGCATTTGCTGCTAGGAAATTACTGACTTCATGGCGACCGTAGTTGAAAACCAAAGTACCCCATCCTTTGTGTTCGCCTTTACGAGGGTCAGCGTGTTCGTAAAGGTGACTACCGTCAAAGAATGCTAAACCATGTCCATCTTTGGGGAAGTGACCGGGAACCCAATCGACAATTACGCCAATATCATTTTTGTGACATTTGTCAACAAAATACATGAAATCTTCAGGCGTACCAAAACGAGAGGTGGGGGCATAGTAGCCAGTAACTTGATAACCCCAAGAACCATCAAAAGGATGTTCCGCAATGGGTAGCAGTTCTAAATGGGTGTATCCTAATTCTTTGACGTAAGGAATGAGTCTGTCTGCGAGTTCTCGGTAAGAAAGGAAACGTGCGCCTGGTTTGAGTTCCGAAACAATAACTACAGGTTCGGTTTCACCATTGGGCAGTCGAGCCGGTTCTGCGCTAGAAGCGTGTAACCAAGAGCCTAAATGGACTTCATAGACAGAAACTGGCTGGCTAAGGGGGTCAGTGTGACGCCGTTTTTCCATCCACTCTTTGTCATCCCAACTGTAAGCATTTAAATCAGTGACAATGGATGCCGTTTTTGGGCGGGGTTCCTGCTGGAAGCCGTAGGGATCGGATTTTTCGTAAATGTGTCCTTCAAAATTTTTGATTTCATATTTGTAATGTTCTCCCACACCGATTTCCGGAATAAATAATTCCCAAACCCCGGTAGGGCCTTTACGCATCTGGTGTTTGCGCCCATCCCAGAGGTTAAAATCTCCCAGTAATGAAACATTACGGGCGTTGGGTGCCCAAACAGCAAAATAAACTCCCTTGACACCATCTATTTCGGTGGGGTGCGCTCCCAGTTTTTCGTAAATCCGATGATGGTTACCTTCACTGAACAAATGCAAGTCAAAGTCTGTCAAGTTTGGAGAACGGAAAGCATAAGGGTCGTAGGTGACATGCTCGTGTTCTCCCTCTTTAATCCGTAACTGATAGTTTGCCAGTTCTGCGGTTTCAATCGTGCATTCAAAAAAGTGGGGATGATGGACTGTTTCCATTGGGTATTCTTTCCGTTGTTCTGGAAGAACTACCCATACAGCACTTGCATTTGGTAGATAGGCTCGCACAGCCCAGACAGTTTTGCCATCTTGTTCTATGGGATGAGAACCTAGTATTTCAAAGGGATCGTGATGCTGATTCCAAACTATACGGTTAACCTGTTCAGGAGCGATCGTGGTCATGGACATGAAGCTACCTAAGTGTAATAAAGTGATTGACTAAACGTACTTTTTTTAAATCTATATATATTCTTTACATTTATTTGCAAATTTGTCGCCACCGTTATCCTACCTCACAATTGAGTCATCAGTTTTTTTCAAGGCGGGTGGGACAAAGGGGCGGAGGCGAATAATTAATAACCCATGCCCCATACCCAATGACAAATTTCTCAAAAATTTAAAAATGGGAAAAACTGAAGTAAGCTTTTCCGTAAGCGAAGTAAGAAAATCTGTTCCCGAATTTTGGGGTCTAGTTTTGGTGGGGGTGCTTTTTGCAATTGTGCTTGTAACTGGGCATATTCAGCAGCAGTGAGGAATTTACCGTCAATAGGCGATCGCGCTTCTATGATAATCTGTGTCCGTAATATTTCTTCTGGTGTATCCTCTGGAGGGGGTAATGCTATTACTACTGATCCCCAATAACTGCTTATAAATACAAATGTAGCGCTAATTAGAATTAACAGCAGTAATTTTACTGCCTTTGTCAGTTTAAATCTCCCCATATCCTGAACTGCATTCACAACGCAGCATGAAAATCTGTTTTTCCGACGCCTCGCACCCCATATCAAATGCCCCATGCAAATAAAAATCTGGCGATATCAAGGGACATCACCAGGTCTTAATTTT
Organism: Nostoc sp. C117; assembly: GCF_043099735.1. Lineage (NCBI taxonomy): Bacteria > Bacillati > Cyanobacteriota > Cyanophyceae > Nostocales > Nostocaceae > Nostoc > Nostoc sp. C117. The sequence goes on along the minus strand of NZ_CP170991.1, from coordinate 4,669,313 downwards.
TGATACAGATGAATTGTTTTGCCCTCTCTAAACTTAGCAATCTAAGCTATTCCAAATACTAAACCAGGAAAGTACCTTGCTCATAATCTAGCTTAGATTTACACAACTCAAGTCGTTTTCACTTCAAACAAGTTTCTCTCAGGCGAGAATTTTAGGCAGACCCTGGTTATGAGGATACCATCCTCATAACTAGTACCCCAGGGCATTTGTAAACCAGGCATTCCAAATCAATAAAATGCTTAAGCTATATACATGTTTGAATTTCGAATTCACGGTGGTACTAGTGTATTTTACTTCCTGCCTCAGCTAATGTTTGAACAAACTCTTGTACAGGATTAGGGAAATAAACTACCCATTCAAAAACATTGAAAAGCTTAGTTTACAAGCTTTTACATTTTAGTAGAGCTAAAGAAGCCTGAGTTTCAGGCTTCTTTACTTACATTGTGGTATTCCGTTTGCGTAGGGTCTCTGTCAGCAGAAGGGTACACAACTTCGGAATTTTGAATTTTGAATTTTGCGTACTCTATAAAAAAATTAAGCTACACCAGCCTCTTTCAGATAAGTGTTACAAGGCTATCACGCACTAACCAACAAAGATGCGGGTTTTTATCTCAACTTGATTAATTCAAGCTATGTATTTTCACTAAGCTATTGTGGGCTGATTTTAACTCAATTTTTAGAGTGCTTTATTTAGGAGTAGCAGTGGGTTTTGTTGCGGGAGTCGCTGCGGGAGTCGCTGGTGTAGTAGCAGCAGGGGTAGACCCAGCAGGAGGTGCATCAGTTGGTTCACCTGTAGCAGCTGGAGTACTAGGACTACCACCACCACCATCACCACCATCACCACACGCTCCGAGAATTGTAGCCAGACTTAACATTAGAGCCAAACCCAAGATTTTTGTTTTCATAACTCCTCTTTCACCAATTGCGGCTAGAACAATTTTTCGCCTGTTGAATACGATACCGTATTTATTGCTTTTTGTTAAATGTTGTAAGATTACATACTCAAAAAAACAACCCTTTGGGGTATTCTTTTTTAAATTATGTATCATAGAGCCATTTGATTAGTTTCTCTTGACCAGCACCAAAATCCAAAGTATTAAATTTTCTTGTCAGTCGAGCCATCATAGCAAAAAATTTGATCGCCAATAATTTAGAAGTCAGTCCTCAGAATCTAGAATGGATCGCAGTGTGACTTGTGAATGAATACAGGGGTTTAAAATCCCTTGCAAATCTATGAATTACGAATTCTAGGCTGATATGTGTCTAAATTATATAAATTAAATAAGCTGATGCGCGTCTAAAGTATATAAACACTCTTGATGGTCGTTGACTGTTGACGGTTAACGGTTAACAGTCATCAGTCATCAAGATGTACAAACTAAATGCGTAACAGCTTATAAACACTCTTTATAATCGTTGACAGTTGATGGTTGAGGTTTGACTGTTATCGGGCATCAGTTAATGGTCAACCGTCATCAGGTAAATGTAGAAGTTAAATGCGTAAGAGTTCATCTTAAATTAGTAGTATAAAAACATACTTTACTTGTCGTAGGTTCAGAAACACAGATGCAGATGCTGCGAATTCAAAATTAACAATCTCCATAAATAAATTGGCGTTGCTCCGTATCTTTTTGTTTTTCGGTGAGAATGTACTACGCCTAGCTCCGTAACTGATAAAGAGGCTTTATAACTAGCTACCAGATTTAGCTTGTGTACTTCACCTTTCTGGAAATCCGCTGTATTATAACCTCCAACTTCCTTTTATTTTTTTTTACAGAGTATTGCACCTTGCCAGTCCGCGTTGCCATACTTTAGGTGCGATATCTAAACGGCAAGCTGTGGAGTTTTTAATCGCTGATTGCAATGTTTGCAATATCTAGGCGATGGAAACATTGATATAGCTAGCTATTAGAACAGTTAAATGGGTGTAGTCTGTTATGTGTGTTTGTTCTTAAAGGTGATTTTAACCTCCGTAAAAACAAACAATCAGTTTAAAGTACAGTATTTTCCATCTCAAAAAAATTTATGGTTGTTGCTCGTAAATCAGCTGTTTCTACAAGCGTTAATTGGTTCCGCCGGGATTCTATCCTTTCTTTAAGGAGGCGACGACTTTCTGAACGTCTAGAAAAAGCAGCCCAAAGCGGTTCTATACCGACTGGTCAAGCTGCACCAATATCCTCTCCAAGACAACAGCGTTCCTCAAAAAATTTATCGGTTTCTTCTACAAATAAGGCGGTTATGCCTAAATTGATGAAAGATGTGGGCAGACAACAACTGCCGAATCTCAATGAGCTGTCAAATGAAACTCACAAGAGTCCAGAGGTAGGTTTTCTTGGTCTTCCAATAATGTCTAATTCTGGAGCAACACCACTATGGTTGCTACGTTTGTATACTTTTCATCGTTATTCATCTGTTTTGGCGTTTTTGTTAGTATTAGCAACACTTGCGGTTTATAGCTCGACAGTATATTCCCAGGAGCTTTGGAGCCAGTCCTATCGCAGACTGCAAAACCTCCAACGTCATGAGCGGCTACTGACGACAACTAACGCTACGCTAACCAACAAAATGGCAGAGGAAGCAGAACAACCAACCACAGGTCTGGTATCACCAACTCCTGAAGGGATGATTTTCTTACCTCCAGCATCTTCTGATGTTAAACCAGGATCGTCTAACACAAAGCCAAATTCGGAAACACAACAACAAAAACTCTCGCCTTTGGGATATTAAAGTGAAGAGTCATTTGTCATTAGTCATTGGTCATTGGTGATTAGTCATTTGTCATTGGTCATTGGTTTCAGACAAACAGAGAGGTTTGATTGCCGATTTTTGGTGTCACAGCCTACTACTGCGAAAAATCATGAACGGCGCTTGCCGTCAAGAAGCAGTAATTAGAACTTCAAGGACAAATGACAAAGGATAAAGGACTAACCCAATGCAAAAGTCACCAAGCAAAACAAAATTGAGAAAGTTTCGGAATTCAGCATTCACAAGGCAACAGAAGGGTTATAAACGGGGATTGTTAGGAAGATTGATCTCTAATATCCAAGAGCAAACATCTAACACCAATTCCCGACTGTTCATTGTGTGGGGTGCATTAATAGCAGCAGGGTTGGGATTAGCTGTCAACTTGTATAACCTGCAAATTGTCCGGGGGCCAAAGTTAACAGAGCAAGCACGAAATCAGCAAATGGTCAATTTGCGACCTTTTATGCCTCGTCGCCCGGTGGTAGATCGTAATAATAATTTGTTGGCGATCGATCGCCCTGTGTATACTTTGTATGCCCATCCCAAGCTATTTGACAAGTCTAATGAAGAGATAGCAGAGCAACTTAGCCCAATATTGGGAAAAGATGTTCCTGAATTGGTGAAGATTTTTGAAAGCAGAAAAAGTGGGATTATACTTGCCCCAGCTATCCCCGAAGAAATGATCGATCGCATCACTTCTTTGCGCTTAAATGGCTTAGAGTTGATTCAAAAATACTCCCGATTTTACCCAGTGGACGATTTGGGTGCCGATGTGGTGGGCTACGTGAATGTTGACCGCCGTGGTCAAGCAGGTGTGGAATACTCTCAGGAGAAGTTACTAGAACGTTCTGTGCAAACGGTGCGGCTCAGTCGTTCGGGTAATGGCGCTTTGATGCCAGATCATGCTCCTGAAGGTTTTTTGCATTTTGATGATTTGCGATTACAACTGACTATTGATAATCGTTTGCAACGAATTGCCCGAACTGCTCTCAAGGCTCAGATGGATAAGTTTCAAGCCAAACGTGGGGCAGTAATTGTCATGGACGCGTTGGATGGTTCTTTGCTGACGCTAGTTTCTCAGCCGACTTATAACCCGAATGAATACTCTAAATCTAATATTTCACTCTTTAAAAACTGGACGGTAGCGGATCTTTATGAACCGGGATCGACTTTTAAACCTTTAAATGTGGCGATCGCTCTGGAAAATGGTGTTATCAAACCAGATGATATGTTTAATGACTCCGGCTCTATTCGCGTAGCCAATTACACCATTAAAAACGCTATGCACAATGGTTATGGGCGAATCACCATCGCTCAAATCTTGCAAAATTCCAGCAACATTGGCATGGTGCAAATTATCCAACGATTAAAACCCTCAACATACTACAACTGGTTAGAACGTTTGGGGTTAGGACAAAAAGTTGATACAGATTTACCTTTTGAAGTTGGCGGTCGGCTCAAAAGTCAAGAAGAATTTATTGCTTCACCAATTGAACCAGCCACTACTTCTTTTGGCCAGGGTTTTTCCATGACACCAATACAGCTGGTACAAATGCACGGTGCTTTAGCCAATGGGGGTAAATTGGTTACACCCCATGTAGTCCGAGGTCTGATTGATACCCAAGGGCAGATGCATGATTCACCCCCTCGCACCGTACCACGCCAAATTTTCTCAGCCGCAACAGCCCAAAAGGTAGTAGAAATGATGGAAACTGTTGTTTCTGAAGGCACTGGCAAAGTAGCACAAATTCCGGGATATCGCATAGCAGGAAAAACTGGTACTGCCCAAAAAGCTAGTCCCAATGGTGGTTACATCAAGGGTGCGAGAATCACTAGTTTTGTAGCTATTTTACCAGTGGAATCTCCTCGTTATGTTGTGTTCGCATTGGTAGATGAACCAAAAGGAGAAAATGCCTATGGTTCTACCGTCGCCGCGCCAATTGTCAAGTCGGTGATCGAAGCTTTGATTCCTCTTGAAGAGATTCCGCCAAGTAAAGCCATAGAACAACAGGCAAAACCGTAGGAGTTAAAAATTAAAAACATATAGAACTCTATTTGATTTGTGAGAATTGTAAGGGGCATTTAATAACAAAATCTAGAGGCAATTTATGAATCGCCTCTACGGTAAATCAAAGTTTTTTATTCAGGCTTCTGTTGTTGCAGTAGCGATATCTACGACGGATTACTCCTACGTAATCTTTCTAGTTCTTGTTCTGCAATCTCAGCACGTTGGCGTTCTTGTTCAGCGCGTTGGCGTTCCTGTTCAGCTTTCTCAGCACTCCAAAGCAGTAAATTTCCGCCTTGATCCCACCATCGCAACCAATTAGTAGTTATCCCTAATCGATTACCATACCAAATTCCTAAAGATAGATTTAATTCTGGAATCGAATACTGTCCTTCATTGTTAGGCTGTTGCAAAACATATTGCCCTGCTTCCAATCGACGCACTTCTAGCAAACTACTTGCTGGATCAAAAATCCCATATACAGGAACTTTGAGAATATGTTCGTAGAAATACAGTTTGCCATATGGATAAGTTGGCCGTACAGAATATTCGCCGGTATCGGTTTCTGAGAGGAATGCCATGACGATCGCCACGGGTTCTCCTTCCAAAATAGGCGTATAGCTACGGCGCAGAGTACCTTGAGGCACGGGGAATACTTTTGGGACAAACAACCAATCAGGCGCTTTTACTACCGTTTTTTGATTCACCTTTGCCACTAAACCAAAGTTTGAGGCAATCAGCATTTCAGAAGTGATTAAGCTTGCTTCTCCAAGTGCATCGGTCAGAGCAGCTGCAACAAAAGGCTGTTGAATGTTTTCCACCGGTTCATCAGGTAAAACAAAGTCGTCAGGGAGTTTTTCCCAGGTAATGACGAGATTTTGCGTCGATGGAGTGAGTTGCAGAATCACTGCGTTTCTCCAAAATTGATATAATTATTTTTTTATTGTATTTCGCATTTATAGTGAATTCTCACTACTGAGTTCTGAATTCTTCTTTTTAAAATTTTTCTTGAATCATAATCATAGAGCTTGAGAGTCTCAAGCTCTGGATTGCCTTAGGATGTATTAAACAGACCCAGCTCGATATTGTGTAGTACTTGATCGCTACAAATATCACTTAAGCGTATTGAAACCGATGTAGATTAGCTATATTAAACTTGTTACAGTAATTCGTAATCTAATTTTTAACTACGAATTACGAATTAGTAATTAGTTAAAGCCGTGGTGTCAAAAAACTAATTTTTGTGGCTTGAAGCTTGATACACTATCCCAATAATTAACCTGATTAATATTCACCTTGAGCAGAGCAATATCAGCTTCATCTAATCCTTTAGGAAACCAAGTTTGAAGTTCTGGCTTCCATAGTTCTCTCATTTTATTGCGATCTTGTACAAGTTGTGATGTACCAGAAATAGAAATGAATCGCTGCTGTTCAGGTGAAACAAAACTGACATTGACTTGGGGATGATATTCAACCTCAGATACTTTATGAGAATCGCTATATGTAAAAAACCAAAGTGTGGCATCAGATTTAATCTCACCACTCATTGACATGGGGTAACTATGCAAGCTACCATCCTCATCGACAGTGGTGAACATACCATAATCAATGTCTTTGATAAGTTCACAAAACTTTTGAATATCTTGAACATGTTCTGTAGAAGTTGTCATTGGCTGTATTGTTTTCTATTTTATTTTCTGGAGTGTAATTTTTGATTACAACCAGGGTTAAAGACGGCAAACTCATCTTTCAGTATTCACGTTTTTAATTTGAATTGCGTGAGTCTAGAGGTGGAATTATATTAAAGTTAGCTTTTTTATTTATATCTATAGAGATATTGTTTTGAGATTATAATCGTTGACAGTTGACGGTTATGCTCATCAGTCAACCGTCATCAGGTAAATCTACAAGTCAAATGCCTAACAGCTTATGACTATAGCAATTACACTTGCGATGTCTCATTCATAACTTGTTGTATACCCTCTGAATGAATCTCTTCAACCTATAGCAGGAGTGTCATTTTCCATTCAGCGCCTACGATAAATAACTAGGCAATCAAATCGCAGTATATCTGCCTTTCAACTTATGGACTGGAAGTACAGGTGGAAAAATGGCTATCGACCAAGCCGAGATGAAGCGGCAAAAAACCCTCATTTATTAGATGAAAGCCAGTTCGAGAACGATCGAGACCGCAAGCTAGCAGAAGAATCTGCAAGAAAGCATTTAGGCATACCTGCACCAACCTTAGACGAAGAGAAGTCTATATTACCTCATGCCGCGCCTAATGAAGAGGCTTAACATAAGACTTGGATATCAAGCTCCGCACAATCCTATTATTAAGTTCGACGAGATGCAGATTTATCAACTTTTGAAGCGATTCAAAAATCAAAAATTCACTAAGTTACTTACTCAAACAGTAGCTTTAGGCGTAGGCGCGATTGTTCTATTTTCAAGTACTAATGCTAACGCTGCTGAGGAAGTTGTTCTCAAGTATGGCAACTTTCAGGGGGAAATATCTGTTCAAGAATTAAATCAGTTTGTAGAAACTGGCAAGATTACCCCGACATTAAGGGCTTATTTGCAAACAGCTCAACAAGAACCTGCATTAGCTCGTAAAGCACTGAAAGCTCCAATAAAAGCCGACCCCGCTTTTTTAAATAACTTACTATCTAGCTGGGCTGGGCCAGTTTTGGTTAACCAAATTGGTGAGGTAGTTCACCCTCCCGCAGGACAATTAGACGAACAAGCACTGCGAACCGCTTTAAGTACATCTATTAAGCAAAATGGTGAAGTCACACTGCTTGGAGCTATTCAGAATTATCCAAGTAATTCTGTTGAACTGGAAGGCGATCGCCTGATTACTGTTTATCAGCGCCTAAGCGATCTTGCAGAGCTTTTGTGAGTGTTAGTTACTGCTGAAATTTAATACCGATGGGTCTATCTTAAGGTTCTACTCTGGGATTGAAAAATTTCTTAATGTAATTGTAGAGTTTAGAGTTCAAAGATATGACAACTGATGTTTCTAAAGATCTTAAGAAGGAAGTTAATGGGGCACTGATAACTGGCGGTCTTTTGAGCATTTTGGGGATTATTGCGATCGCTTTGCCTAGTTTCACTACCCTATTCGCTGAAACCTGGATTGCAGCAATTTTGATTTTCGGAGGGTTTACAAAACTAGTTTATGCCACTCAAACCCGTGACCAAGGAGGTTTTATTTGGAAACTTCTATTAAGCGGACTCTATATTGCAACTGGCTTAATGCTGTTTGTTTATCCTTTGACGGGTGTTCTCACCTTAACTTTATTGCTTGGTAGCTTTTTGCTAACTGAAGGCACATTCGAGTTAATTCTGGCCTTCCAATTACGTCCTCAAAATAACTGGATATGGGTACTAGTTGATGGCATTATTACCCTGGTTTTGGGTGCAATGATTTGGTTTCAGTGGCCTTTCAATGCGCCCTGGCTTCTAGGAACACTTGTTGGTGTCAGTATTCTCTTCACTGGCATTTCACGCGTGATGTTCTCATTGAATGCGCGTTCTACCTAAATGGGGACTAGGGATTGGGGACTGGGTATTGGGGACTAAAGGAGATAAATAAAACTCCTCACTTTTAATTCTTAACTCAGCGCTCTTAACGCCTAATCCCCAGAATGCTTTTCGATTAAGGTTTTTCGATGAAAATTTTAGAGCGCTAAAAGATGCAATAAATCATCACAAAGACAAAAAGACTGAATGATTGTATAGACGGCGATTCATCGCGTCTCTTGCCTTAACCGAACAGTATTACTGGCTATGCCTACGCCAACAAAATTGCTAAATTAACAAAGGTAATCAAAATCCAGGCTAGCTAGCTGCAATCAACAATGGTATCTATTACTACTCCCTTCTCGGATATTCAAAACCATTGGGCACGCTTATTTATTACAGCCTTAGCCCAACGTGGTATTGTCAGTGGGTTGCCTAATGGGACTTATCGCCCCGATAACTCACTCACCCGTGCTGAGTTTGCCACCATCGTCGCTAATGCATTTGGGATAGTCTCCAAAAAGCGGCAGTATGTTCCGTTTGTTGATGTACCTAGTAGTTTTTGGGCAGCAGGTGCCATTCAAACAGCTTACGAAAAAGCATTTATTAGTGGATTTCCTGATAATACCTTCCGTTCTGCTAACCGAATTACGAGAACGGAAGTTTTAGTTTCTTTGGTAGCAGGGTTGGAAATTGCCACGAAGGTAAAGCCTGACCTCCTTTCAACACTTCCACAAATCTACCAAGATGCGGTTCAAATTCCTGATTATGGCAAAAATCATATAGCGATCGCTACTAGCGCTGGATTGGTGGTTAATTTTCCAAATCTGAAATTACTCAATCCCAATCTCGCAGCCACCCGTGCAGATGTGGCTGTTATTATTTATCAAGCTTTGGTTTATCTGGGTAAGGCAGAAAAGATAGCCTCTAATTATCTTGTGGTATCACCGATAGTCACGCCAACGCCCACACCCACACCGATACCAACACCCACACCCACACCTACGCCCATACCTGCCGGAAGCGTTAAGCTAAATCATAGTCGGGAGTTCAGGGGAGTGTGGGTAGCATCTGTGTGGAATAGTGATTGGCCTTCCAAAGCGGGACTTTCTGTTGCCCAACAAAAAGCTGAACTCACTGAAATTATTACTAAATTACAAGCGCTAAACTTCAATGCCCTCATCTTCCAGGTGCGACCAGAGGGAGACGCGTTGTATGAATCCCAGTTAGAGCCTTGGAGTGGTTGGATTACCGGAACCCAGGGAAAAGCACCGGAACCATTTTACGATCCTTTAGCATTTGCGATCGCAGAATGTCACAAACACAATATTGAACTTCATGCTTGGTTCAACCCTTACCGCGCCAGCACTTCCACCGACCCCGCGAAAACCGTCCGTCCCCACATAGCAGTTACCAATCCAGAAGCCGTTTATTTGTGGAAAACTCAACGCTGGATGGACCCCGGACTAAAAATAGTTCAAGACAGGGCTTACAACGTCATTCTCGATGTAGTAAAGCGCTACGATATCGATGGCGTTCACTTAGATGATTATTTTTATCCATATCCCATTGAGGGACAATCTTTTCCCGATGACAAAACCTACGCTGCATACAAGGCATCAGGTGGTACACTCGGCCTTGGCGACTGGCGACGGGACAATGTTAACAAAATGATACAGCGCCTCTCTCAGGGGATTAAAGTAACTAAACCTGATGTTAAATTTGGTATTAGTCCCTTTGGGATTTATCGCCCCGGACAACCCGCTGGTATTACTGGGTTGGATGCTTACAATGTGCTGTATGCTGACTCCAAGAAATGGTTAGAGCAAGGCTGGATTGATTATATCGCCCCTCAACTTTACTGGCGCACAGACCAACCACAACAAAGTTATCCTGCATTGTTAAAGTGGTGGACAGACGTAAACACAAAGCAAAGACACGTTTATGCTGGCAACAATCTCACAGAACCAAGCAACAAGAGTCGGGAGAGTGATGAGATTGAAAAGCAGGTGAAAATTAGTCGCAGCGAAGCTGGACAGTTGTCACTAGGAAATATCTTCTTTAATCTCAGTGTTTTAACAGAAAATAGTCAGGGTATTGCTGATAAATTTCAAAGTCTGCTTTATAACAAACCTGCTTTACCTCCGACTATGCCTTGGCATGATACAACACCACCCCCACCACCTACCGGACTAGTAGTCAATAACCGCAAACTCAGTTGGGAGCCTGGAGATAATCAGCCGGTTCGTTCTTGGACACTTTATCGGCAAACTGGTGATACTTGGACAATTCAGCGAATTTTGTCAGCTGGCACAACCTTCGCTACCGTTCAATTAGCGGGAACTTATGCTGTGTGTGCGGTAGATAGGTTGGCGAATGAGAGTTTAGGAACAGTTATTACAGTTAGTTAACAGTCATTAGTCATTAGTCCAATGAGTAATGACTAATGACCGAATTTTAGATTTTAAATGCAAATACAGTAGTGAATATGAGAAGCCAGTGGTGTTTGCAAAAGCGATGATGAGATTATGCAATCGCAATATTTTAGCCAAAAGCGATACACTCGGAAAAATCGGGCGATCGCTTAATATAAAAATATCCGCAACGCCCAGCCAACAGGTGAAAAGCTATGTCAGAGACTATCCTAGCTGCACCAGATATTCAACTCCCACCCACCCAAGCAGAATTACCCTACGATGACGGTATTCCAAGGGAAAGCGCACGCCATAAAGCCCAGATGGACTTGCTGATAGATGCTCTCATCCCTTGGTTGGAAGAACGAGAAGATGGGTTTATTGGCGGTAATATGTTCGTTTACTACAGTCTGGCGCAGGTGCGAAACAAAGACTTTAAAGGCCCAGACTTTTTTGCTGTGTTGGGAGTTCCGAAAGGAGAACGACGCAGTTGGGTAGTGTGGGAAGAGGGGAAAGCGCCAGATGTAGTTATTGAGTTGCTTTCTGACAGCACAGCCCAAGCAGACAAAAACTTCAAAAAACTGATTTATCAAAATCAAATGCGTGTACCGGAATATTTTTGGTATGACCCTTTTAATCCTGATGATTTGGCTGGTTTCTCTAATGACAAAGGAGTTTATCAACCCATCGCCGCAAATGCTCAAAATCAGTTGGTGAGTCAATCTTTAGGGTTAGCATTGCAGCTTTGGCAGGGAAATTATAAAGGTATTAATGCTACTTGGTTACGCTGGGCAATGTCCTTAGGGGAATTACTGCCAACTCCGGAAGAACAAGAACGCCAAAGGGCAGAACAAGAACGCCAAAGGGCAGACAAAGCAGAATCACAGTTATTACAAACTGCACGCAACTTACTTGAGTCTGGGATGACAGTGGAACAGGTAGCTAGGTTAACAGGTTTAAATAAATCGGAAATAGAAACGTAGAATTCAGAAGCGTCTCCCGTCAGAATTCATTCTGAGCCAATACTGCACGCTTTGTGCATTTTTAACTCGGAATTGGGTTTTGGGAAAAGGTTAAAGGGTAAAGGTTAAAGGTTTTTTCTTTCCCCTTTCCCCCGCTCCTTATCCCCTTCTTGGGACCCCACCTTCTCCTTTTCCCCAAAACCCGACAAGTATTGCATTCTGAGCCGATTGTGGCAACCACCGCAATATCTGAAAATAGCTTAAAAGCTAGTATAAAAGTACGTATAATTCATAAGGTAGCACAGATGTGCTACCCTACATTGCACTTAACTAACCCTGGCACTCAGCACTACTTGGGTGATTTCATTCAACGACTGTTACGGAAGCTCCCTCTGCTGCTGGAGGTATACTGGGTAACTCAAGACAGTATCCTGCACCATATACTGTCTTAATATAGCGGGGGTGGCGGGGATCTGGTTCTAGTTTGGTTCGCAAGTGGCGAATATGGACTCGAATGGTTTCAATGTCGTCATCAGGATCGTAGCCCCAAACTTCTCTGAGGATTTCGCTGGGGGAAACTGTTTGACCGTGGCGTTGTAGCAAGCAGTGAAGTAACTCAAATTCCAAGTGAGTTAATTTCACTGTTTCACTGAACCATATTGCCTCAAATCTTTCGGGAACGAGGGTAAGTGAGCCATAGTTGAGAATCTCACTGTGTTTTGCTGCTTGGGGAATGCGGTCAGTACGTCGCAAAAGTGCCCGCACCCGCGCTAGCAGTTCTTCAACTTCAAAAGGTTTGGTAAGGTAGTCATCTGCGCCAGCATTAAAGCCTTCCACCTTGTCCTGAGTTTGGCTCAAAGCCGTCAACATTAACACGGGAATCTCAGAGGTGCGATCGTCTCGGCGTAAGCGTTGGCAAACTGTAAACCCATCTACCCTGGGCAACATTAAATCGAGCATGATCAAGTCTGGTTGTAGCTGGAGAGCCAGCGCTTGACCTTTGATGCCGTCTTCAGCTTGACTAACATCGTAGCCAGCCATTTCCAAGTTGACGGCAACTAGTTCTGAAATCGCTGGGTCATCGTCTATGACAAGAATCCTCGGCATTCTTAAAAAATTATTACTACTTATTAAGGATAATTAACAACCTTTGATAGATACAAAGATTTTTGAATCAATGATGAAAAAGTTTTTAAATCTTACATAAATATTAAGATTAAATGACTGTGAAATCAAGACTCAACTACACGAAATCTTTATAGTCATATGATGTGTTATACTGCCCCCTACAATCCGTCTTGGTTTTTACAAAACGGTGTGATGATGACTGTATACACCGCTTTGTGGGGAAAACATTACTGGGAAAGTACCACTAAAGACCCAGAACCGTCTTATCACGAACAAATTTTTATTGGTGGCCAGGGTGTGCCAATTTTTGGCTTGGTTGCTATCCCGGAAAATGCTCATAGTACGATTATCGGTACTTATGGCATTACTGGAGATTTAGAGACGGAATGGTTTTTGAGGGTAGTAGGACGTAAAGCCTACGCTCAAGGATACGCTGTGGTGTTGTTTGATTGGCGTGCCCACGGCAAAACTGCCGAATTATCCCCGACTCTGACCTCTGATGGTTTGTATGAGGGAGAAGATTTTGTTCGTATCGCCGCTGCTGCTAAGGGAATGGGATGTCCGAGTAAATTTTGGTTTACAGGGTATTCATTAGGAGGACAATTGGCGCTATGGGCGGTGAAGGTGGCTGGTGAGGTGATTCGGGAGTATGAAGATTTAGGATTAGAAGATAGCGATATTGGCGGTGGTATGGTGATTTGTCCGAGTTTAGATTCGGAGCGATCGCTATCTTATCTAGTTAAACAGCCCTTAGGCAGATATTTGGAAGTAGCAATTGCCCAGAATTTAAAAAAACTGGCCTGGCGGATACATGATGCTCATCCTGGAAAGCTTGACTCAGCAGCGATTGAACGGGCGAATAGTATTTGGGGTTTTGATAATGAATTAGTAATTAAACGATTAGGTTTTTCTTCTGTGGAAGCATATTACCAAGCTAGTAGTGCTTTACAAATATTGCCCCAAATCTCGAAACCGACTTTGATTTTATATGCTGCCGATGACCCACTTTTCGACCCAGCTATCATACCGGAATTACAAGAAGCGTGCGATCGCAATCCCGCAATAGATTTGTTACTCACTCAATACGGGGGTCATGTTGGCTATTTGAGTAGTAAAGAGTGCCAGATCCAAATACAAGACCCCGATCTTTGGTGGGCATGGAATCGGGTTTTACAATGGTTGGAAAGTCAGCGTAATTTGTAATTTTTTATTTATTATTTTAGTCCAGATGGCAAAATGTTAGCTAGTAATAGTTCTGACAGGACTATTAAAATTTGGCGATTAGTCTGAGTCAGTCGCTTTCAAATAAACCAATATTAAGGTAACGGACGCTGACGTAATTGTGTACGCTCAAAAACTGTAAAATATCCTTCCAAAACTAATCCTTCTACGCTCAACAAATTTAGTAAATCTTGTGCAGGTGCTTCTGGCATTGCAGGAAAGTAGCGAAAATAAACCAAACCTTTTGGTACTGCCATCCGCAGCCTATAAATTAATTCACCATAATCTCAGTCAAAAGTCAAAATAATTCTTTCTTCACGTACAGCCCGTTCCAAAACTAGCGAATCTTCCGCACCAGGAGCATCTTCGCTACCATAAGCTACATCATAATCAGCATCCCGCAGGCGTACTACACTCATCATCGGGAAATTTTCATTTGCTAAAAATCGCATCACGCTGACTCAGATAAAAACGGTAGCATATATAAAGATTCATCTCGCATACACTCAGCAACAAACACAAACATAGCTTGTACAGCTTCTGGTGTTACAGTTGGATAATTATCCAAAATTTGCTGTATCGTCCAACCGTTAGCAAATAAACCAAGTATAAATTCAACAGATAATCGTGTGCCTTTTAGTGTTGGTTTACCCAATAAAATTTTGGGGTCAGAATGGATATACTGTTGCCAGTCCATAATCACTAATTTTTGATAGCCAAGGTAATAATTAAGATTTTATCTAAAAAACTATCCACTTTTCGACCCAGATATCATACCGGAATTACAAGAAGCTTGCGATCGCAATTTCGCAATAGATTTGTTACTCACTCAATACGGCGGTTATGTTGGCTATTTGAGTAGTAAAGAGTGCCAGCGCCAAGTAAACGATTCCGATCCTTGGTGGGCATGGAATCGGGTTTTACAATGGTTAGAGGGAAAACGAATAGAGTAATAGGCGAGACGATATTCTAGTTGCGAGGATGCACGACGGATGGAGTCGTATTGCTTGGAAGCCCAAAATAGAGAGGATGGCATTGACTAAGAAGCTACCACAATATCATTGGTAAACCAGCAATAACAGAAGCAATACCTGTCCAGAGAGTAAAACGCGCAATATCTAACTCATCCAAAGCAACGCTCATTTGCCTAATTGCTAATAGCAGTGCTGCCAGTAGTAGTATAAAGAAGGCAAAGTACTGCAAATTAATTATCATTCATCCTCACTATGTTCTACAAAAAAGTAGTCCTAATAGGTTTTTAACAAGTTTTGGCAAGGTTTTTTTGTTCCAGATTTAACACTTTCTCACAAAAACTATGGTTCTTCAGCACTTGTTATGCTAAATTGTTAGCCAAAAAGCTTAATAAATAAAAATAATCGTATCAGCTATTGAGAAAAAACTTTGACCTAATTGACTTATAAAGCATATTTGTTGTTAGCTGTAATTACAAGAGAAATATTTTTTGGTGTATTTACAGTCATGAATAGGAAACAAAATATTAAAATCCTAACAGCGCTTCTTGATTTAAAAGATGTGAAAGTTATATCTCATCGGATTCATGAGGGGATAGGAATGATTTTACAAACTGAATCAACAAAATCATACAGTAATTGTCCTCGCTGTGGTACAAAAAGCCATAGATTACATCAAAATCATCGATACGTTGTTAAAGACTTACCTTTTGGAGAAAAGCCAGTATTTTTAGAAATAAATAGGAGACAATTCAAATGTGAAAAATGTGAAAAACCGTTTAGTGAAAAGCTAGATTTTGTAAGTAAGAAAAGAACTTATACAAAACGGCTAGCAGACAAGATAATACAAGATGTTGTAGAAAATGATATTCATAGTGTAGCAAATAAAGGGATAGTGACAACAGAAGAAATAGAAAGAATGTTAAAAGATGCCTCAGAAAAATTATCTGATAACAAACCTGATTTTATAAAAAGGCTTGGAATTGATGAAATAGCTCTAGTTAAAGGCAAGGGTAATTACTGTGCAGTATTAATAGATTTAGATACATCTAAATTAATAACTTTGTTAAGTGGGCGCACACAAGAGGTAGTAAAGAAAACCCTTATAGAGTGGGGAACTGAGGTTTTAGCACGAATTGAGGAAGTGAGTATAGATTTGTGGGTAGGTTACAAAAATGTAGTAACAGAATTAATGCCCAATGCTCAAGTAGTAGCAGATAGATTTCATGTGATGACACAAATCAATAAAGAACTAGATACACAAAGAAAACAAGAGAAGCGGAATCTAGAAGAATTAGTTAAAAAAGCGCAATCATTATCAAAAAAATCTAAGTACGAAAAAGTATTGTCGGGACTAAAAAATAGTAAATACGTTTTATTGAAAAATGAGTCAGACTTAAATGAAGAGCAGATAAACAAACTTTATCAAGTGAAAAATTTATCTCCTATTCTCAAAGAAATGCATGAATTAAAAGAAAAAATTAGAAAGATTTTCAATAAGACAGATAACTGGTATCCGGGAGTTTTTAAACTCGGGATGTGGTTAGCAAAAGCTAAAAAATATTTTCCCAAGAGTAACAATACTATTATCCGTTGGTTTGATGAGATTATTGCTTACTTTGATAATGGGACAACTAGTGGTGTTGTGGAAGGCATTAATAACAAACTTAAGCTAATTAAACGTTCCGGCTATGGATTTAGAAACTTTGATAATTTCCGAGTTAGATGCTTGTTAAATTGGCATTTAAACTATTAGTTAAGCATATTATGTACTGAAGAACCAAAACTATTTACCAGTGAAGATATATCTACTTCAGAACACTTGCAAACATTGCTTGTAGTTACTTTGAGTAATATTGTAATAGCTAATGTTATAGCCAAAATAAAATTTGTGATTCTCTCTCAGGGGATTTAACCTGGATTTGAGAAGCGTACATCTAGAGTAATAAATTATAATATTTAGCTGGCAAAAGCAATAGCGGTTACCTGTATTTATGTTTACAGCTAGATTTAATATCTAACAACATCTATGGCAGATTCTAGGAAAAATACGCACAGTTGTATATAGTAATGCTAAAGCGTCAAACCAGATCCACCCATAATAATCGTCGTAATTAAACAAACTATTAAAGTACAACTCCCTTGACTTTTTGACTCAATGACCGCTTCTAATGATATTTGGCTACCTGCACCGACGGATTTAACTTTGCTACCGGATGAGATTCATGTCTGGCGCATAGACCTTGAGCAACCGGAAACACAACTGCAAAATTTAGCAGCAACTCTTTCCAGTGACGAAACAGCTCGTGCTGGACGGTTCTATTTTCAGGAACATCGACAGCATTTCATCGCTGGTCGCGGTATTCTTAGAACTATATTAGGTCGTTATTTGGGTATCCAGCCCTTACAAGTGCAGTTTAATTATCAACAGCGTGGCAAACCAGTATTAGCAGATAAATTTGCCGATATTAGGCTGGAATTTAACTTGTCTCATTCCCAAGGGTTGGGTTTATGTGCGGTGAATTGCACCCACCCAATTGGTGTAGACCTAGAATATATTCGCCCGATGTCTGATTTAGAAGCTCTTGCCAAACGGTTCTTTTTACCGAGAGAATATGAGATGTTGCGATCGCTCTCTCCCAACCAACAGCAAAAGGTATTTTTCCGTTACTGGACTTGTAAGGAAGCATATTTAAAAGCAACTGGAGACGGACTATCCCAGTTAGAGCAAGTTGAAGTATCGCTAACTCCCACAGAACCAGCCAAGTTACAGATAACTGAAGATTGGAGTCTTTTTGAACTAGTACCTGCTAACAATTATGTTGCTGCTGTTGCCATAGCAAATTATGGCTGTAACTTAAAATGCTGGCAATATGAATCCTAGTAATTAGTCATTAATTATTCTTTCTCCCCTTGCACCCCCTGGTTACTGAATCTCGACTCACTTCAACGCCGCTCAGTGCAAGTCGCTCGATTTGAGCGTAGTCTAAATGAGCCGAAATGAGTCGAAGTATGCTCCCCTTGCTCACTTATCCTCCTGCATATTTCTCACAATTTTTGTTACCAGCTTTCTGGGTACAAATCTGACGCTTTTTGCAAGTAGTTTATTCATAAAACCAGGAATGACAATGGTTTTGCCCTTCATTAAGCCGCGAAATCCAATTTCGGCTACTGTTTGTGCATCCATCATCCTTTTACTCTTGAGCATCTTAGAGTCTGCCATTCCCGTTCTTTCATGAAAGCCAGATGCAGTTGAGCCTGGGCAAAGAACTGTCACAGTGACACCTGTACCTTCTAATTCATTAGCGATCGCTTCTGAAAAAGATAAGATATAGGCTTTAGTAGCAAAATAAACCGCCATCAAAGGTCCTGGTTGAAACGCAGCAGCCGAAGAAACATTCAATATTTTACCTTCACCTTGCTTTACCATGTGCATTACAAATAGCTTGGTTAAATGGGTAAGGCACACCAAATTTACCTGTAGCATTTCTAATTCAGTAGCTAAGTCTGTTTCGTGAAATAATCCATAGATACCAAATCCGGCATTATTTACCAGCACATCAATATTAATATCAACGAGTTGCAACTCCGTGAAAATTTCTTCAGGAGCAGTTGATATTGATAAATCCTTAACAAGAGTTTTGACAAAAATCCCAAATTTTTCTGGGAATTTAGCTGCAATTTCTACTAGCTTTGACCCGTTTCTGTCTACTAAGACCAAATTGTAATCATGAGCAGCAAAAATACATGCTAATTCATAGCCAATTCCACCGGCTGCCCCAGTAATAAGAGCAGTTTTTTTGCTCTGATCTTGATGTTTTGTGTTCATGTAAGAATGTTAGTGAATTCAACTTGATGAAGCTACGTTGCATTTACAGTGGTTCTCGTTCTACAATTAAGTACGCGTAATATCTGAACTAACGAGAAATATCTGAGTTATTACCCTTTCAAATGCTTGTGTGGTTCATTAGATAGATGTAGCAGTCCAAACGTAAATTTAGGACTTATGCATCGAAAAAGCTAGGCATTAAAGAAGCTTGGTTATTTCCGACTGCTAGCGATCGCTTTTGATTACTCACAAAAGCAAGCGGGTAAAATTAAACTTTTATGCCAGACACTAACCATTCTATCCTCGATTGCTTCTGTCAAGAGGTGAATACTAAAAATTTACATGATTGAGCATAAAAAAACAGGGCAATTATATTGCCGCTGTTAATGTATGAGTTATTGCTGGCATCTGAAATATCGGCTATTCAGTAGTACTGAGTTTTAAAAAACATGGACTAAATAAAATTATTTTATGGGATGTGTTACGTTTTCCATAACACATCCTATGTAAGTCGTGAACTCCTAAACGATATTCAAGAAGCCGCTTTGAATCAAGTAGGCGGTGTAAGTCATAAACAATTGAGAATCAATTGGCGGACAAGTAATAGAACTACCTGCCAATGCATGAAGAGTATCTTGGCAGCTAATATGGGGTCTTCTAGCTTGTAAATACAAATCAGGAATAGTCAGTTGTTCATCAGACCAACGTTCCAGTAAAAATGGTCGCAGAGTGTATAAAGGGTTGTCAGCAGAAGACACATTATTAATTAACTCCGATTGCCATTTTTCATAAGGAATCATCTCAATTGAATAACCAAAAGAGCGTATCCACTCAACTAGCATTTTTAAAGCGGCGGGTTGGGGATGTTGTAAATTGAAAGCCTTACCTATAGATTCTTTTTGGCGTGATAGATAAACGATCGCTTTACTTACATAGTCTACAGGTGACATATCCAACATATAATCTACATCAGGGAAATATCCCATTTGTAGACAGCCCTTGGTCATCAAGTTGATAAAGTCGTGTGTGTTACAAATGCCTGTTTTGCTATCACCTGAAATCAGTGGTGGTCTGTGAATAGTTACAGGAAGTCCACGGTCACGAGCAATTTTAACTAACTTTTCAGCTACCCATTTAGTTTGAGAGTAACCAAGATAAATACCTTCCCAATGATTGAATTCATCCTGTTCTTTGACAACCTTGCCAGCATAAGCAGTGGATTCAAAAACAGCAACACTAGAAACGTAATGTACAGGCTTGACTTTAACTTGACAAGCTAATCTCAAAACTTCTTGAGTGCCTAAAACATTGGCTGCCTTCAGTGCAGAGTATGGGAAAACATAATTCAACAAAGCGGCACTATGATATATAGTATCAATATTTGCAGCTAAGATTTGAAACTGTTCCGAACCAATACCTAACAAAGGTTGAGATAAATCGCCGACAATCGGAATAATTCTGGATGTAAATTCTTCCTGCCAAATAGCATACTGTTCCAGATTCTTTTGGAGTTTGCTTTTGCCTTCTTCGGCATTAGCAGCACGCACTAAACAATAGATATCCGCATTGGTTTCTTGTAGCAATTCCCGGATGATAAAAGCTCCTAAAAAGCCTGTTCCTCCAGTTAAAAATATGTTCTTGGGTTCACCCACAAGTACATTAGATGCAGCGCCGGGATTGATGGTAGGGTCAAGAACAGCCTCAGCACCTAAATCTAGAACAGAGGGTGCAGCATTGGCATTAGAGGCTGTCACCTTTGTATCTTGAATTGGTGAACCTTCTTGTACTTCTTCAGCTAAACGCTGTGAAAGAGCTTCAATATTTGGATAATGCCACAGAAGCAACGGAGATGGTTGAAATCCGAGCAACTTTTCTAAGTTACTTACTAGAATCATTGCTTGGGCTGAATCCAACCCATAGTTTTCTAAATGTTCTTTGACATCTATTTCATCAGTTGCTACTCCTAGCAACTTAGCTAAGTTAGATACCAAAAATATTTGAATATCGTCTGCTGTGAAAGACTGTTTTATAGTCATTTTTAAATCTCCAACAATGATGTAGAACGAATAGGGTGATACTGACTGTAATAATCGGAAGCTTGTAGTCCTTGAATTTTCAAATTTTGGACACGGTACAAAAAGGCTGCACCAGTCATAATTTGATTAGCAACATCAACTACCCGACGATTATTTGGTTCAGATAAGTAAGAACCGCGTACCCAGTCATTGAAACCGCCCATTGCCGGGCCACACCAAATTTGATAATCGACTTCTCTACCTTTTTCACCAGAACTCGACCAGCGAGAAGATAATCCTAAATACCAACGGAAAATCAACGCCATTTTTAGTTTAGGATTATTGACTGCTTTCCCAAGTTTCTCAGGGTTCTTTTGGGACAAATAAGCCGCAGTTCCTTCCCATACTTCAGCAATAGTTTTGCGAAAAACTTGTTTTTCTAATTTCTGCCTTTCTGCCAAAGGAATCTCTTCAATGGAATCATAAGCGCGATAGAGTTCAAATAATTTCTGCGCTCGCATGGGGAACATTGTACCCCGTTTGAGAACTTGCAATTTGACTCCCATTTCAAACATATCTGCTGCTGGAGCCATAATCATATCAGCCATTTCAGCTTGGGCTAGTAACTTTTTGGTATGCTCACAAGCCCCAGATTCAACACATGACTGATTAATGGAACCGGTCATTATATAAGCAGCACCCATCATAAAGGCTGCTAATGCTGATTGTGGTGTCCCAATTCCTCCGGCAACACCAATTCTAATGGGTGTTTGGTAATGATATTGTGCTTGAATTTCATCCCGCAAGGCAATAATAGAAGGTAACACACAAACCAGGGGACGGTTATCTGTATGACCTCCAGAATCAGCCTCGACGGTAATATCATCAGCCATCGGAACTTTGGCTGCAAGAGTTGCTTGTAACTCAGTAATTAACCCTTGTTCAAGAAGTTCTTTGATTATTCTGGCCGGTGCTGGTTGTAGAAATTTAGTCGCAACTTCTCGGCGAGAAATTTTGGCAATGATTTTATTTTTGATTTCAATTTGATTGGCGCTATTCAATCCCAATCCCGCAACACGGTAATAAACAATGTTGGGAGTCAAGTCGAGAAATGCAGATGCTTCTACTGTTCTCACTTGATATTTGAGATATAAATCCACAGCCCGGCGTTCAATCGCAGGTTCGTTAGGACTGTGAATTAAATTAAATGCGTAGGGCCCTTGAGGTAAAGCTTCTTGAATGCGATTTATGGCTGCTTCCAAACGTTCTGGAGTTAAACCACCTGCACCAAAGGAACTCAAAATTTGCTCTTTTCCGAGTGCAATGACCATTTCTTCAGAAGCAATTCCGCCAGCCATTGCGCCGGTAACGTAGGCATATTTCACTCCATGAGAGGAGAGAAAATTGGGATCTCCAAATTGTTGAATGCGGATTGGTGCTGCAAATGTTAGCAGTTCTACTTGTGCTGTTGTGCCATTATCACCAGGGGATAAATAACCCTCATTAGTGACACCGATTTTTCCGGCAACTTTCACGATGTAGCAGGGTTTATTTAATACCATCAATTTATCTTTGATGGTTTGTTTCTCAAAAGATACAGTTTCTAAAGAACCTTTCCAAACTTGGTTTTTGTTATGCGACCAAGCGGAGAAGTTAAGACCATTATCGTGTTTACTTAGTACCGTATCTACGGTTGTCACGGTAGTTATCCCTCGGATTACAAACAATGGATGATTAAATTTGAAGGGTGAAGGGTGTAAATTCTTGGAAAAAGTTTCAATACGGTTTGGTTAAGTTGTTTATCGCTCGGAGATCCCCCCAACCCCCCTTAAAAAGGGGGGCTATTTTCCTTTTTTAACTTCTTAAAGAAGCTATTTTTCTTATTCACCCCCTTTTTAAGGGGGTCGCCGTAGGCGGAGGGATCTTAACCTAACCATATTGACAAGAGTCTACATTTGAAATTCTCAGGATTCGTCGTTAAGCAAGTTTTGGGCGCAAGCTAGTTGCAATTGAATTATTTCGCTCATTTGCTGACTGTAATCTTGTCTAGCTTGTAAGAAGGCAGTGTGTGCTTTAGTTATCTTTGAATTATTAGCATTGAGCTTTTGATACTGGGTCTTATTTAAATCGAACATGCTGATGATGCTACTAATTTTTTTAGTGATGACAGGTGGCGAATGAAGAAGGTTTTGCTGCCCAATTGCGCTTGACTCAGAAGATTGTAATTGTTCTCTCGTTTCAAAAACGTTATCAATGATATTTTTCGGTTTTACTTCTTCTGACTGAGGCAAGATGTTAGGGGAGTAATTTTCTTCTTGGGTTATTTGGTTGGAAGTGTTAAGATAATCTGTGATTTCAGATTGTTGGATATTAGGTATATCTGGATGCTGTATTTTGAAGCGATCGCACTTAATATCCTCAACCAAATCTTTAACAAGGTTGCGATTTTCTTCGCTCAAAATTGTAGCAGCGATCGCTTTCCCACCCAAGGTAACTGTTCTCAATGTTGCTTTATTTTGATTAGCAGTTCCTTGAGCTTTGTTGTACAACGGTGATAAATCTACGTTCACCTGATGACTGAGTAGTTTTGCTAATGCTTTGACCATTGCAGCATGATCATCCATCCCTCTACGATTCAGAGAAACTGTGATGTGTTCTTTGTTGCCGAGAATTTTATCAATCCATCGTGAACAAACACTACCAGCGCCCGCTTCTAAAAATATTTTGACCCCATCACCGTAGACGCGATTAACTAATTGCGGAAAATCAAGTTCTTGGCACAATCCTTTGGCGATATTGTGCGCGATCGCATCGCTTTCAAGTACAATCGGTTGATAGTCGGCGGCGGAATAAAACACAATACCGGGAAGATTTTGCGATGGTAAGGTGTTTACCTTCTTGATTTCCTCGTACTGCGATCGCATCGCTTCACAATGTATCACATGGTCGAAGGGAGCGGGGAACGCATTGCAACCTAAAGTTGCAATCACTCGCTTACAGGCGGCATCTTCACCAGCGATTAATACTTCTTCTGGTGTGTTGATTTGAGTTAAGTAGACGCGATTCTCATGTTTCAGGCATTCTCTAACTTGAGATGGAGTAGCCATGAGAACATAGGTATTCCAAAAATTGTTGTTTGGTGAATCGGTTAATCCCCAATATTCACGCACAGCATTTTTTGGCCCAGATAATTTATCGCCAAATAGAGGTGATGAGTTTAAGGTATTACTTCCGCCCTCAAAATCACTCCAAACTCCTTGGGCAACCATCATACTAGTTTCACCCAAGCTATACCCAAATACAGATTGCGGCTTGACTTTAAAATCATCTCGGAAAATTGCCGTCATGTATCTAGCAAAGGCGATTTCACTTTCAAACATTGCTAGTGAATCATCTAACAATTGCTTTTCGAGTGTTTCTAGTTGCCTGGTTGTCAATTTAGGTAAGCTTCTGGGATAAACCAGCTTTTCAACATCGGCAGCCCGATTGTAGAGATTGTTACTTTTTAAATCCTCGAAGACTTTAGGAAATAAACGAAAAACAGTCCGACCAATGCCGATATAAGAATTGACTGCTGCGGGGTAAACATAAGCAACTGCTCCAGTTTTACCCAATGGTTTTGCTGTGAAATAACTTCCTATTGGTGTTTGCCAATCTGTACCGTTTTCAAAGGCATTATTTACACCTTTACGAGCAGATTCAATTTCTTTGAGTAAATCTTTTGTGTTACGTCCTGTAATTGATAAGACGTATTTTGGATTGGAATGCTGTTGAAAAGTAGCGAATGTTTCGCTGGCGGTAGCTGATAAAGAAGAACTAGCTTCGATGGATTTTTGAAGATGGTTTAGGATATCGGGTATAGTGGAGCGATCGCTAACTGCGATCGGAAACAGATGAAAAGGCATTTGTTGCAAATATCTATTGTCCCGTTCCTCTTGGCTGGGTTCCTCCGATAAGATTAAATGGGCGTAACTGCCATCTATACCCATGCTATTAATTGCTGCTATTCTGCGTGTACCGCCTTTATCGACAAACCAAGGTCTTGATTCCATCGCCACATAGAAAGGGCTACCTTCCCATACTTGCGGTGTTTTGACACCAGACCATTTTGGTGTGGCGGGAATATACCTGTAATAAAGACAGAGAGCGGTTTTGATTAAGCTAGCAATTCCCGATGCTGTATAGGTGTGGCCGATATTAGCTTTGACGCTGCCCAATGCACAGTGCAAACCATTGCCCACTTTCGGATAAGCTTGGAGTAAACCTGTGATTTCGGCTTCATCCTCTTGGGGAACGCCACTACCGAAGACTTCCACATAGTTAACTTCTGTGGGTTGAATCTCCGCCATTTGGAAAGCTTGTTTGCAGACATTGCTGATAGCTGAAGCATCAGGTTTTACCAAAGCGTCACCCAAAGTAGAATTACCTTGTGCAAAACTCATGGCATCAATTACTGCATAGATGCGTTCATTATCTTCCTTAGCGGCTTCGTAGCGCTTGAGGACGACAGCACCCGCACCTTCGCCAACCGTCCAGCCATTAGCTTGTTGGTCATAACCCAACGTATTCACACCTGTATTAATTGGGGCAAATTGGCTGCGGAATAAAACATTTTCTACACCACCGGCTAAATCTACCGCACCCACAACCACTGCATCTACTTCTCCAGTAGCGAGTAGCATTTGGGCAACTTCCAACGCTTTGAGAGCAGAATTTTCGCCAGCGCTGACGGTGAATGCAGGGCCAGTGAAATTCCACAAAGCAGAAATCCGACTTGCCATGATGTTGGCGATGTGACTCACATATTCGCCGATTTCTACAGGTTGGTGAATACTATCTTTGACAATGGTTTCCAGTTGGGAAAGTTGTTCAGCAGGTAGAGAAATTCCTTGGTTGAGTAAGCCGTCCTTAACTTGCCAAGATAGATTCCATCTTTGCTGTAGCTGATGCACAGAGAATTCTGTCTCGGCGGCGACTATAACCGCTACATTGCCACCCTCCTGTAGTTTCGCATCTTTGACGGCGCGATCGCTAACCTTCAGAAGCAACAATTGTTGTGGATTTAATTTCTCTATCTCATTCGGTGGGATTTTGCACG
This sequence comes from Nostoc sp. C117, assembly GCF_043099735.1. Classification (NCBI taxonomy): domain Bacteria; kingdom Bacillati; phylum Cyanobacteriota; class Cyanophyceae; order Nostocales; family Nostocaceae; genus Nostoc; species Nostoc sp. C117. Next base: position 4,643,400 of record NZ_CP170991.1, on the reverse strand, counting down.
ATAAAGTATCGATTTCAAAATCCTTGATATATGCCCCTACTGGTGCTTTTCCGTCTGCTAAACCGTACTCTTTCAGGACATTTTCTTGATTTTCTATACCATGCCATCTTTGAGGCGGTAGAGATATAAAATGCTGGGTTCCATCATAAATGCTGCGTTCAAAAGCATCTAAGCCATTACAGTTACCAAAAAAGGCATCCATGCCGACAATAGCAACTTTGGTAGGTGGAACAGGTGGAGTTGATTCAACTGATTCTGCTGTATTTCCTTGTTCTAAAATCAGATGAGAATTAGTGCCGCCAAATCCAAAAGCGCTAATAGCTGCCCGTTTAATTGGTGCATTATTATTTGGCCATGCCGTAGCTGTTCTAACAATTTTATCGGCGGAAATTGTACCTTTTTCTGAAGTCAAAGGTTCAGAAATATTCATGGTTGCTGGAATTACACCATGAGACATACTCAAAATCACCTTAGTCAAGCCAACCATGCCGGCAGCAGTTAGCAAGTGACCAGTATTTGCTTTAGCAGAACCTACCAGAGGTGCAGCTTGATTTTGACCAAAGAATGTTTCTATTGAATTGAATTCGGTTGTATCTCCTAGTAATGTGCCGGTGGCGTGACACTCTAAATAATCGATGCTTTTTGGACTAAAATTCGCCTCGTTATAGGCTCGTTCAAAAGCTAAGGTTTGTCCTTTAGGATTCGGACTTAATAAATGCTTCCCTTTGCCATCATTCGAGAGTCCATTACCGCAGATAGTGGCGAGAATATTATCACCATCTCTAACAGCATCAGAATATCTCTTCAGCATTACCATCCCAACACCATCGGCGGGGATTAGCCCTCTAGAGGACTTATCTAAGGGGCGGCTAATGCCATTTTCTGCATACCCTTGAACACCGGAAAATAACATCCGCACGAATAGTGAATCTGCACAACTGATAGCTCCAGCTAACATGACATCAGCTTTGTGTGACCATAAGTAATGAGATGCTAGTTTAATGGCATAAAATGATGACGAACAAGCAGCATCCAGACATAAATTAATCTGGGATAGAGATAGTGCTTGAGCAATGATAGATGCTGGTAAACCAGATATCATGGCATTGTATAAAGAGGCTTTGGTTGCACTTGGTAAAGTAGCTAAATCAAAGTCTTCACACTGCAAAAGTTCTCTGACAGCAGGGTTAATAGCTTGCTGGTAAATTGGAGAGAATAATTGATTAGATAATTTTGTTGGGAATGACAAATTACCTAAAATTACGCCACATTTTGCTAGAACAGTTTGATTACCCCAATAACCACTTTGTTCAATTGCTTGTTTAGCGGCATACAATGACCATTTGAAGGTATTATCTAAACCAGCAACAAATTCTGATGGTAGATTATATTCAGATGGATTAAACTGGAAGTTGCGGATGTATCCGCCTTTGAGAGAATAGGTTTTGTCTGGTGTACCTTTAACTGGATTGTGAAAGATTGTCGGATCTACTCCGATTTCTTCGACAGTTGCAGAGGATGTCGAATCTTTTTGATTAACGATGTTTTGCCAGTATTCTTCAGGATTCTTTGCATCGGGGAATAGGCATGACAATGCGATAATGGCTATTTTTTCCACGATTTATATGCTCCGAGTTTGGGTATTTAGCAAGAGATAATTAAAAGGCAGGATTTACGCTGTTCCCCAAACTTTAAACGAGGCAAGTTATAGCAATCCTAAGATTAAGCTAGCTTGGATAGTTTACAGTAAAGACTTTATTCCTTAGTACAAGATATCTAGCAAACTCTCTGCGAACCTTTGCGTTTCCCTTTGCGCCCCTTTGCGTTGAAAATTCAACCCTCAATTCGCCACAAGCTCACACAAATCTGTACTTATAAAACAAGGACTAAAGTCCTTACTACAAACTTTTAATTTCACAGATTACTAGCTTCTAAGCATTTTCATTGACCAAATAATCGCATGAGCGCCTAGCATTCGTGAGTATATTTTACCTTGGCGATCGTGTATGATAAAGTTTGCGATCGCACTACTTGGTGTCTTAGCTAGTACTTCACAAGAAACGTAAAATGTTTCGTTATGTGGTATCATCGCAAACTGTTCAAATTTTTCTACTTTTCCAGGTAAACAACCCTCTTCATGAAAGTGTTGTGTCCAAACCCATAAGGCGTGCATACTCAAGTCAGTGGTGTAAGGATTAACCCATTGCACGGGGAATTGTCCTTGTTCCTGTGGGGTGAGTTCTGGCCAAAGACATTCTGTAGTGATTTTTTCAGGAGTGATGTTTAAGACTCTTTTTATTTCCTGAAAACCGGGGCCGTGAAATAATGTAGCCCCACCATTTTGGTAAAAATCTTTTCCTGTCGCGGTAATGATATTATCTGGTTCGAGATTGAGAGATTCATAGATAGGTGGAACTGGGATTTCTCGCTGGAGATTGAGTTGAGCGCTAAAATGAAAATGGATTCTGCCTTCGGGGTTTTTACTCGAAATTTTGGCTTTAAGTTCGATTTTTTCAAGATTAACTTTAGAAATTTCTTCTATCTCTAAAATATGTTCCTTCGCTAATGTTTCATTGAAAGTAATCCCCTTTAAAACTTTAAAATCTTGGTAATTAAACAATCTGTAACCAGGATATAATTGTTCAGAAGCATTGATAATCCAGGTCATTGCACAAGTTGCGGGTAAAACTGGAGAACCAGCAATCGTATGATCGTGTAAAAATGGATTAGCTTCCAATGTCATTTGGCGACGAATACGATAAGTTCGTAGTTCTGAATCTAACTCTGCCGCCAGTGGAACCAGTGGGCTACCAATAACAACTTGTGCGGTTGCATGGTTGGCGTTATCCATTTCCTTAACCAGCATTTGTGCCCCAACTGCAATGGGAATTATATCGATTTTTCGCTCTTGAAAAATCTTCTTTAATTCTGCTGTCACCATCCCACTATCCCAAGCGCCCCAGTTGATAGCGACTACATGACACGAGGGATAACTTTGCTTAAATATATGGGCCGATTTGTTCAGAATTTCATTTGCGATCGCATAATCAGATTGTCCAGGATTTCCGTAAAATCCTGTTACTGAAGAGAACAAAACTAAATGCTGAAGTTGATTAGGGTTAACGCAAGTTAGTAGGTTTTCTAAACCTTGAACTTTGGCGGTGTAAACCTTTTCAAAATCCTCTTCTGTTTTCTTTTCAATTAACTTATCAGCTAAGTTTCCAGCACCGTGGATGATTCCGGTAATTGGGCCCAGATGTTGTACAGCAGTGGCAAGTTTTTCTTGTAAAGCTGGCGTATCTGTGACATCGACGCTGATATATTCTGCTTTAGCTCCGGTTTTTTCAATTGCTGCTAGAGTCTTTTTAATCTCGCGGCTGGAGGTAATTTTGTTATATATTTTTTGCACATTCATGGGTGTGGGCTTCTCTCCTTGAGAAAGAAGATTTTCCATGATGCATTTTTTCAATGCTGATTCATCGGAATTTTGAGCATAATCTGGCTCGGTTTCTAATAGTTCGGAGCGACCGAGGAGGATGAATTTGCAGGGTTGCTGTTGGGCTAATCTGATAGTACACTCAGCCGTAATCCCTTTTGCACCGCCGCTCACGACAAAGACAGATGATGGACTAAGCTGGGCTGTTTGTGTCATAAATCCTCTGGGATTAATTCGTAATTCGTAATTCGTAATTCGTAATTTAAGACAAGTTGTTCCTATCTCTTTCTCTGTGTCCTCTGCGCCTCTGCGGTTTTTTTTTAACGAACCACAGAGACGCGGAGAGCGCAGAAGGAGGGGATTTAATCGGCGATAATGGTGACTCGTCCTTGTGAGCCGTAGCCAACTTCACTTATATAAAGGTTGGGGTCGTGAAGTTCGGCGATGATGTTTTGTACTGACTGTTTAGCGTCAAGTCTAGGGCTTAGGTCGATCGCACGAGTAAATACTTTTGGCCATTCCCATCTCAGAGTTTTGGTTAATCCGAACAAACCAGCGCCGATCGCACCGAAGTTGACTTTGTACTCTAAACCGAAGGCTCCATCAAGATGAGCAACTGTGCAGAAACAACTACGTCCATGCTTTGCGGCTTCGTTGAGGGAAGGTTTGAGGTGTTTCGCCATCAAAAATACGTGCTTAACGATCGCCTTTTCTTGTTCGTTATAAGAAATACTCCCGGTGTGATTTCCTACAAACATTGGATGGAGATGGATGAAGGCCCCAATCGTTCCGCAGTGAGATGCGATCGCTTGCAATTGTTGTTGAAGATGTTCTTCACTTAAGTTTGCTAAGGTAACGCGGGTTACTCCTGTGGGTAAGGGCGCTTGTTGGGCGATGAGCGATTGGGGAAAGCTGATAACTACTACTTTCCAGCCTTTCTCGATTAGGGATTCAGTTAATTTGTAAGTGGTGAGGGAACCATCATCGGTAATTAAACCGATGTGTCCCTCTGGTAACGTGAAATCCAAATAATCGGGCTGTGGTAAACTTCTGAGTTTGACGAGATGGCGCTGGATATTATGCTCTAGTTCATGTTCTAATTCCGGTGGCTGCTGTTGGACAAACTCAGGCTCAGACTTTTTTTTTCACCTCCAGCCAACTGCTGTAGGTAATCAACTATTTGACCGATGGTGCGGAGGTCGCCGAGTTCTTCGATATTTGGCTTGGGTAAGTTGGGGTACATTTCTTGCATCGCCCCTAAAATTTCTACCCGTTTGATGGAGTCAATTCCTAAATCGGCTTCCATGTCCATTTCCAGTTCCAGCATCTCCACTGGATAACCGGTTTTATCGCTGGTGATGGCTAACAGGGTTTCGCCTAAGTTTGCAAATTCATCACTTGTAGAAGGAGCGGCTTCTGGTTCTGGGGTGAATGCGACAACTATGCTTGGTTCCGGTGCAGCGACTACCTCAACTACTGGTGCAGTCTCTACTGGAATCTCGGTTGCTGGTTGTATTTCGTGAACTGCAATTTCTACAGAAACACTTTTGGAAGCGTGAGATTGCAGATACTCTACAACTTGACCGATGGTACGTTTTTCTGACAGTTCTTCTAAGTTGGGCTTGGGTAGGTTGGGGTACATTTCTTGTAGTGCCCCTAAGATTTCCACCCGTTTGATGGAATCAATTCCTAAATCCGCCTCCATGTCCATATCCATTTCCAGCATTTCGACTGGGTAGCCGGTCTTATCGCTGGTGATGGCTAACAGGTTTTTATCCAAGTCAACAATATCGATGGTTGCGCCAGATACAGGTGCAGCAGTTGTGGGTGCTGGAGTAAATGCAACAACGTCGTTGACTGGGGGTGAGCTAATTTTGACTACAACCTCAGCTTGGGGTTCTTCTACTACTGGGACAGGTGGCGCGACTACAGGCTCTACTGTCTCGACAGTTGCGAAGTGCGGTGTGGGAAGTGGGGAGTAGGAAGTTTCAACTACAGGCTCTACAGCAGCCGGGAGAGGTTCTTGGGTAACATTTAAGCCATTTTTAGCTACAGGCTCAGTTACAGGCAAAGGCTGGCTTTCTACTATCTTGGTCGGTGCATCAGTAACAGTTGTTTCTGTGGTGAAGGGAGTGAAATTGTTGAGTTTCTCTGTTAGTTGAGTTGCTCCTTCACCTGAGATGATTTGAGAATACTCTTGCTGGATGAGTTGGAAAAAGCTCTTAGTATATTCCAGTTGCTCTTGGAGATATTGTTCATGGATGCGTAGGGTTTCACCTTGTTGGGAGTGAAACTGCATCATGCTACGCTCTAAGCTTTCCATGACAACTAGCTTCATTTTGGCAGTTTCGGCTGTTGATTTACTTTCACTCAACAAGGAATTCTGCTGCTGCATCAGTTGGAAAAACGCTTTAGCGTATTCCATTTGATGGTTGAGATAAGTACCGTGAACTTGTAAATTCTCGGCTTGATTTTCCTGGAACTGTGTCAGGAGATATTCTAAACTTGCTAAAAGTTGTTCGTAATTTGTAAGTTTTTCTGGTGTTGGTTGCATCTTAGATTCCTGGACTGGTTGTGACAGGGTAACAGGATTCATCTGTTGCTCTGGCTGGGTGATGATAGTAGCAGTCACACCGTTCGTTACTGGGGTAAGTTTTTTATGTCCGTTAGTTTCTATCACTGCTACAGGTGGAGTTACACCTGGGCTGCTAAATAAAGGAGCCGCAGTTTCAGAATATTCGGGAGTAGGTAATGTGACTTTATGCCCATCCTGCAAGGCGAGAGCGAAGGCATTTTTCGTTTTTTCGGATCTGTAGTTGATGCCGTTCAAACGGACATTTAATGTCTTCTTCGTCTCAATTGGGGGGATAGTTTGGGGAAGTTGGTAAGGATCGAGGTTATTCAAAGCCAAACCAATCACACGTAATTGCACAACTGCTTCTCGCAAAGAGCGATCGCTATTCTTTTGAGTGCTGGGATTTAGAGATACAGTAATATGTGGGCGATCGCCAAGAATCTCTTTCACCAAGTTGCTGAGAATTCTCCTCGGCCCGAATTCCACAAAGCAAGTACCACCCGCTGCATAGATATTTTCAATTTCCTGCTTAAACAGTACTGAGTTGGAAAGGTGCGTTTCCAGAATCTTTTGAATACCTTGAGCTTCCTTGGGATACTGCTTACTGGTAACGTTGCTGTAAACAGGGATTTTCGGACTTTGGAACTTGACAGACTTGGTAGCGATCGCAAAGGATTTCTGAGCAAAGGCGATTAGCGGTGTATGGAACGCTGCTGAAACAGGTAACAATACAGCTGTATATCCTTTCTCGTGTAAAATCTCTCTGACTTTCGCTATTTCTGCGGTCGGCCCAGCCAAGACAAATTGAGTGGGAGAATTTTGATTAGCGATCGCAACCTGGGGAAAATGTCTGATTACTGCTTCAACTTTGCTGATGTCTTCTTTGACAGCCAGCATACTTCCTGCATCATGATCTGGATCTTCGGGTGCAGCCATTGCTTGACCCCTAGCTTTCACTAAGAACAAGTAATCTTCTGTACTCAAAACCCCCGCAGCCCATAGTGCTGTGAGTTCCCCGAAGCTATGTCCCGCCACAAAATCTGACTTAAACCCAGCTTGTTGCAATATGCTGTACATCCCTGCACTCAACACCCCAATGGCTGGTTGAGCATATTCTGTGCGTTGTAAGGCAGCAATTTGGACATTCTTTTCTGCCTCTCCAAACACAGGATGAGGGAAAACGATTTCTGACAACGGCTGTAAATTATCTTTGAGCAACAGGCTATCCATATAGCCATGAAGACGGCGCATCAAAGGAAAATTCATCACCAGTTCGCGTCCCATCTCCAGGTATTGCGAACCTTGACCAGAAAATAGAGAGACAACTTTTCCGCCCAACTCCATACCAGAAGCGCGGTAATAAATCCCTTGGGGATGTTCCCAAGATGCGGCTGTTCCTTTGAGTTTCAGCCAGTCAATGCTAGTTTGCAGAAACTTACAAGCTTCTTCGAGATTTTCAGCGACAAATCCAAATCGGGGAGCAGAGAGGGGAATTTGTTGTGATTTGCACTCATTGACTAATTGTGCGTAGTATGAAATTGCTTCAGGCGATACTCCTGCGGAGTCACTTCGTGAACGCAACTTACCTAAAATCTCTTCCGATTTGCTCAACAATTGGTCTACTGTGGGAGCAAACAACAGCACTTCACTAGCATCGCTGTGTAAGCGGTAAGCGGCGTTTTGGTCGGCTTCATATTCTTCCAAAACAACGTGATAATTTGTTCCGCCAAATCCAAAGGAACTGACACCTGCGCGTCTTGGTGCTTCCCCTTCTGGACGAATCCAAGGTCTGGTTTCGGTATTCAAATAAAAGGATGAATTTTTAATGTTGAGTTTGGGGTTTGGCTCAGTGATGTTAATTGTCGGCGGTAATACTTTGTGATGTAAAGCCAAAGCAGTTTTAATCAAACTCGCCGCACCCGCAGCCGCTTTTGTGTGTCCGATTTGCGATTTCACACTACCCAAAGCGATGTGCTGCTTTTTGTCATCATGCACATCAAAAAAGTCTTTTAAAGAACCGAATTCTGTCGGATCTCCAGCCATTGTCCCGGTGCCATGTGCTTCCATCAAACCAACAGTAGCGGGAGAGAAGCCGGCATCTTCATAAGCACGTTCTAAAGCTTTAACTTGGCCTTCTTTGCGGGGAGCATAAATGCTCTTGTAACGCCCATCGCTGGAAGTACCAATACCTTTAATTACGGCATATATTTTATCGTTGTCCCGTTCAGCATCTTCCAGACGTTTGAGGACAATCATCCCGATACCTTCACCCAGCATCATCCCATCAGATTTAGCATCGAAAGGTTTGACATTTTCACTAGGAGAAACCGCCGGTGTTTTGCTGAACGAGATGTAAGCCATGATCGTGTTGTCGGTATCAACACCACCAGTCAGCATCATGTCAGAACGATGCTCAACTAGTTCGCTGATTGCCATTTTTAAAGCACCAAAGGAACTAGCGCAAGCCGCATCAACTACACAATTCATCCCACCAAAATTTAGGCGATTGGCAATTCTACCCGCGACTACGTTAGCTAACATTCCAGGGAAAGCGTTCTCATCCCACTTAACATAAGCGCTTCTGATTTTCTCAACGATTTTTTGGGTATCTTCATCAGATAAACCACTGCTTTTAAGTGCTTTTTCCCAAATCGGATATTCTAATCTCGCAGAAAGTGGCATTCCTAACTGCTTGGCCATCGCCACGCCTAAGATTACCCCAACCATTTCGCGGTTAAACTCACGTTTTTCGCCATAACCCGCATCTTCCATCGCCTCTTTCGCAACCACTAAACTTAATAGTTGCGATACATCTGTGACTTCTAAAATGCTGGGTGGTATGCCGAATTCCATCGGATTAAAATCAACCTCTGGAAGAAACCCGCCTCTTTTACAGTAGGTTTTATCTTCAGTCGTTCTAGGATTCGGATCGTAATAATCTTCAACACTCCAGTGAGTGGAAGGAACATCAGTAATACAGTCAATTTTGTTTACTATATTTTGCCAATATTCCCGTAAATTTCTGGCTTGAGGTAATAGAGAAGCCATCCCAACGATAGCTATAGGATTGTGTTGTAATTGTCTGTTAATTTTGTTGGTTGACACTGATTTATTTGGCTTATCTAAGTTCATCTTTTTTTCCTCAATAGACCTCATTACAACCTTTTCACAATTATTGATAAGGCTCTCTAACTCCGCTAAGGCAGTATCAATTGAATAAGCAGACATAGGGCATAGTGAGTACTGTGGATTGTGTAGCTACAGTAATTTCTGTTGCCTACTAAATAATGAAAAACTCTTGTCAGCAGTTAGCTATTCTATATTTGCTAAATGCTTTTTCCTAAATCAACACCACACGACACATATTGCCCTAATAAAGCCTTAGATTTACAGGCGATTTTGGCACATAGCGTAGGCGTAGCCCGTCGTAGACATCGCGGAAAAATATTATGCAGCGCTTGACTCTTGATATTGTGATAATCGATCGATAACGTTGTTCAAACTGGTAAAATAGTCTTGGAGTGTAATAACTGCTTGACCAGTAAATTCAAACCATTTTGAATGGTAGAGATTTTCAATAATGGTATCCCAGTGGAACAATGAAAGCTGAAGAGTAGCTAATAAAACAGAAACGCTTTTTTTGCTGGCAATAGTTTTATTATCAAGCCTAGCAGCAACGTAGCTAGTATTAATGACAACGTTCTGTATCTTGATAAATATCATAGCCAATTTCAACGTCCAGGATAATACATTTTATGAGATTAGACCCCGAAAAGTTGACAAGTTTGTTACAGAAAACATCACCTTTAATCCGAATTTATGCAATGTAAAAAAGTAATTAAACGAACGGTAGGTGATTACCAAGCAGTTATATTTAGTTATTTTTACTTTCAAAAGCTTAAGGAAATAACTAATTTCCCTCACAACTTTTAAGCATTGAATTACTAAAAACAATAACACACTTTATATAAACTAAATCATTCCTTTAAAGTTATTTTATAAATAACCCCATACTATTGCTGATGTGAATTTTGAATAAAATCCAACCTAAAAGTATAATTTATGACTAGATTAATGTGTGAAATATTTTGTTATCTACGAGTTAAACATAAATATTATCTTGATTAAGTTAACAGTCCAAATCTGTTGTCTAGTAAGTAACAATTCAATGAATACATAGATGAATTGAATAACCATAAGTATTCTTTCTCAGAGAAACATCATAATTGAGTCAAAGTTTTGGGTTATTTTTCAATATAAGTCAAGTTGAGAAGCAAAGCGGTTATTTATAAAGCAAATGTTAATTTTCAGTATGTTACTCGCTCAACATAATATGAGTTAAATGATGAAGAACGGACAGTTATACGCTCCTATGACGATATATCTTCATCTGTGGTTAATTATTTTTTCTCTACTCTAGCTAAATTGCTAATAATGTCTTATATTACACAACCACGCTAATAATAATCTGTTATCAATATCAAATCTACTTAATAATTAACTATCTATAGCAATTCGATTTGATTCCTAAAATCACTTCCGTGGTGCGCGAAGCAGAAATGCGATAGTTAGGGAATAGGAAAGACGGAAATAGATGTGTACCTAGTTTCACAAAAATCAAATACAAGTCCTATATGAATCCTATGCGATCAAATATTTTAATGAGATAATCAAGACTTATTTAAAGTAAATTGATTGACAAAAATCAATTTTTAGGTCATAGTTAAAAACAAGTTTATCCAAGTTTTGATGTCATTATTATTAGCGCTTCGTTATTTTGAGAGTTAAGTTTTCTGGTTAGCGCTATTGTACTTTACGCTACGGGATTGGATGTTGAATTAGGATATAACTTAGGAAGCTTTGAAGTAACACACCATTAATTTTGACGCCACAATAGTAAATTTGGGCGATAAAAGCGTACAACAATTGATATAAAACCAATTTAGATCCATCCACTTGATTCAGGTAGAAACCTAGAGGAAAAGCCCTCTTGGTAATTTGCGGATGAGTCTATTGTAATCGACTAAATATAACCAGGCTATCCCCTCAAAAAGCAGAATTGGAATGAAAATATGGCAGTAAATAAAGAAAACCGATTATTCACAAAACCCATAGGGCGATCGCAAGCAATCTTAGCAGCTTCTCTGACTTTAGCGATCGGATTAATCACTTTATATAGTTTGGCACCGTTTTGGTCTAAATCTAAAGTTCAAACAGTGCCAGCGAATTCTCCAAAAGCTGCCACTCCTGCGAAAGTTGCTGTAACTGCCTTGGGACGTTTAGAGCCAGAAGGCGAAGTTACTTCTTTGACTGCTCCTGCTTCCAATAATGGTGTGCGAGTAGATAGACTGTTGGTAAAAGAAGGAGATGCAGTTAAAGCAGGGCAATTATTGGCCTATCTAGAAAATTATGGTCGTTCTAAGACGGCTTTGCAACAGGCTTTAGATCAACTGCAAGTTGCTAAAGCTAAATTAGCGCAGGTGAAATCTGGAGGTAAAACGGGAGATATTGATGCTCAAAAGGCAGTTATCGCCCGTTTAGAGCCACAATATAAAGGGGATGTTGCTACACAACAGGCGACAATTGACCGCATCCAGGCGGAAGTAGATAACGCTCAAGCCGAGAACAATCGCTATCAGCAATTATATAAACAAGGTGCGATCGCGGCTTCTGTAGCAGATACCAAAGCTTTGCAACTAAAGACTACACAACAGCAACTAGCAGAAGCTCAAGCCACCCTCAAGCGCACCCAAGACACATACCAAGAACAACGCAAGCAAGCAGAAGCACAACTTACCAGTATTAGCGAAGTGCGTAGTGTAGATGTTCAAGTTGCACAAACTGAAGTCAACAGTGCCACAACTGCTGTTCAACAAGCAAAAGCTGACTTGGACTTAAGTTACATTAAATCTCCCATAAATGGCAAAATTTTAAAAATTCACGCTAAAACCGGAGAAGTCATCAGCACCAGCAGAGGATTTGCTGAAATCGGTAAGACATCGCAAATGTATGTGATTGCAGAGGTGTATCAAACCGATGTTCAAAAAGTGCGTGTAGGGCAAAAAGCCACAATTACCAGCACTGCATTTACTGGAACCATAAAAGGAACTGTAAAAGAGATTGGTTGGCAAGTTGACAAACAAAGCATCTTCAGCCTCAGCCCTGGTTCAGATACAGACCGCAGAATAGTTGAAGTGAAAATCTCTATCGATAATCCCGCAGACAGTAAAAAGGTCGCCCGTTTAACTAACTTACAGGTCGATGTTGCCATTCATATTTAGGCATTGGGCATTAGTTATTAGTCATTCGCAAATGACAAATGACAAATGACATAGGCGCCTCGCCTTCCCGCAGGGTATGACAAATAACAAATAAATCTATGAATTTTAAAATTCCTTTAGCATGGCTACAGCTAGCCCAGCAAAAAGTTCGTTTAGTAGTAGCTGTAGCCGGGATTGGTTTTATTGTCTTGCTCATGTTTGTGCAACTTGGTTTTCAAGATGCTTTGTATTCTAGTGCAACCGCAGTGCATCAAAATCTCAAGGGAGATTTATATTTAGTTAGTTCGCAATATAAATCTTTGACCTCCAATCAAAGTTTTTCACGGACTCGTTTGTATCAAACTTTGGGGTTTAATGGCGTAGAGTCAGTTAGCCCCATGTATCTGCAATTTGCCAAACTGAAAAATCCGGCAACTGGTGAAAAATATTCAATATACGTTATTGGTTTTGACCCAGGTAGGCCTGTGATGAACATCCCCGAAGTTGAGCAAAATCTAGACAAACTCAAAATTCCTGATGTTGTGCTTTTTGACCGGAGTTCTCGTCCAGAATTTGGCCCAATAGCTGGAAACTTTAATGGGGGAGATCTTGGACAGACAATTGAAATATTTCCCTTCAATTCATTAATTGGCTATAGAGTGAGAATTGGTGGATTATTCAGCTTAGGACCTTCTTTTGGAGTAGATGGCAACTTACTTGTCAGTGACTCAACTTTCCTCAGGATAAATCCCAATACTCGTCCGGCAGATATGATAGATATCGGTTTGATTACGCTCAAACCTGGTAGTGATGTACAAACAGTACTAAAAAATTTACAAGCAACTTTGCCCAATGATGTCCAGGTTTTTACACGCCAAGGCTTTATTGATTTTGAAAAAAAATATTGGGCAGTTAGAACACCAATTGGTTTTATACTTAACCTGATGTTGACAATGGCTGCGGTTGTTGGGGTGGTCATTGTGTATCAAATTCTCTATAGCAATATTGCTACACAATTCGTTGCTTATGCCACATTAAAAGCCATCGGGTATGCCAACAGATATTTATTGAATGTGGTCTTCCAACAAGCTTTGATTTTAGCAATTTTAGGTTATATCCCCGGTTTTTTGACTTCTGTGTTGTTATATGATTTTGCAATGGAAGCAACAAAACTACCAATAGTTATGACCACTAATAATGCAGTGATTGTCTTAACTTCAACGGTTTTAATGTGTATAACATCTGGAGCGCTTGCTATTAACAAACTTCGCTCCGCAGATCCCGGAGATATTTTCTAACCAATTATTCCCTGAATAATCGTTGAAACTATTGTGCCAAACCTTTAAGCCAAAATCCAAAATCGATATAACTTTTACTTTATGAATCTTCACAACAAAACTCTGCTAATTACTGGAATTGATGAATTTGTCGGTTTGCGTATAGCTGAATTAGCAATAGCGCAAGGAATGAAGGTTCGTGGACTACAAACTTCTACAGAACAGAATAAAAAAGCACAGACTTTAGGCATTGAAATAATTAATGGTAGTATTACCGATCCTACTACTGCTCAAAAAGCTTGCCAGGGAGTAGATATTGTTTTACATACAGAGCAAATTGCTGAAGAAGCTGGTGCAATTAATCATTTTCGGGATGTCAATGTTGCCGGTAGTGTAAACATCGCTAAAGCTGCTAAGCAAGCTGGTGTCAAAACATTTGTACATCTTTCCAGTGTCATGGTTTATGGCTTTAACTATTCTAATGGTGTTACAGAAACTGGAGTCCTTTCGGGCGATAATAATCCCTACTGTCAAACAAAAATAGAAGCTGAAGCAGCACTTTTAGAACTAAATACTCCAGGTTTTGGCATTATTATTATTCGAGCTGGAGATGTTTACGGCCCAGGAAGTATTCCCTGGATAGTCAGGCCAATTCTAATGATGCGTCAAAAGTTATTTGCCTATGCCAACGATGGTAAAGGAGTAATCAATCATGTATATATAGATAACTTGATTGATGGTATTTTTCTAGCCATAGAAAAAGAAACTTACGGTGAAATATTTAATATCACCGATGGACAAGAAACTTCCTGGAAAGACTATTTTATGCGCTTATCCGCGATGGAAGGTTTACCAGCACCGCTTTCATTACCAAAAGATGAGATCAAATTGTTTTTAAAGCTGCGCGTTCAAGGACAAAAACTTTTTCGGAAAAAAGTTGATATTTTACCAGAGTCTATAGATTTTATGACTCGTCCTTATGCTTGTTCAATTGCCAAAGCGCAAAACATGTTAAATTATAAACCAGCAATTGACCTAGAAGAAGGTATGCAGCGAACACATGAATGGCTGCAAAAAACAGATATCCAAAAGTTGATTAAATAGTTATTTGGGAGTGGGAGTAGAATAATTAGAGGCGTTGCTGAATAATGGGATGATTGGGGCTGAAACAGAGATGCGGTGATTATGTATCGATCCAAATTATCAAATTATCCCGCAATTATCCAACGCCAAATTAGAAAATAAAGCTTGTTATAGCTGATTGATTTTCTTGATATTATTCAGCTTGGGTATGAAATTATTCTGAGTTTCGACTTCTTACATTGCATCTATCTAACAATTAGTTGGCATTAATCATAAAACAATTCACAGATTGTCCGAGTATTTGCTTTCTATGAGTAGCAATCAGCCACGATTGAGCATCGGATTACCTGTATATAATGGTGAAAAATTCCTCAAAGAAGCCATAGATTCACTTTTAGCTCAGACTTTTGAAGATTTTGAGCTAATTATTTCAGATAATGCATCTACAGATCGAACTGAGGAAATTTGTAGGACATACGCCAAGAAAGATCGACGTATTAGTTACTACCGCAATGACAAGAATATCGGTTGCGCTTGTAACTTCAATCGTGTCTTTGAATTGTCTTCAGGTGAGTACTTTAAATGGGCTGCCTATGATGATTTACATGCTGCCGATTTTATTAGCAAATGTGTTCAAGTGCTTGACCAAGATTCTAGCATTATTTTGTGTCACACCCAGGTATATTTCATTGACGAACAGGGAAATTTTCTTCAAAATTACAATATCAAACTTAAGACAGATTCCCTCAAGCCACAGGATCGTTTTCAGGAATTACTAGCCAAACATTTATCTTATCAATGTTACGGGGTAATTCGTGCTAGTGCCTTAAAGAAAATACCGCTTATGGGTGGTTATGGGAATGCAGATGGAATTTTATTATTAAGACTTGCGCTAGTCGGTCGTTTTTATGAAATTCCTGAATATCTGTTTTTTGCCAGAAGTCATCCAGAACAATCTTTGAGTATGTTCTTTCCTAATTATTTGTCATTTACTGATAATAATCAAAAATCCTCATTGAGTATACTGCCTGATTTTTATGCATATTCAGTGTGGTTTGATTCAGCAAATGAAGGAAAAATTTTATTGCCGCATTGGAGAATAATCTGGGAGTATCTACTCTCGATATGGCGTAGTTCATTGAGTTTATCTGAGCGGCTATATTGTCATAAAAGTCTACACAAGCAGTTAAAAGGATCAAAATATCTTTTACTGAAAGATTTGCTAAAAGTGCTGCAAGTACTCTGGAAAGGTTTACAAGCAGCATCAATTAAAGAGTAGCAAGTCACACATTGAACGAATAAGTTCAAAAATTAAAGCTGCCGATCGCAGTTTTTTTGAAAATCCCAAATCACCTATTTTCCACTCAAAAATTATGCTGAAACTATCTCAAGTTTGTTATTTTGTACTTGCCAGTTTAGTGAGCATCAGCTTTGCTAAAACAGTGAACGCTGGGCAGACTGAAAAACTGAGTGTTGTCGTCAATGGAATCCGTCACCAAAAAGGCGAGATTTGCTTTCGAGTTTTCGCAAATGAGAAAGGATTTCCGATGAGTAATACTGGTGAAGTTCAAAGTGGCTGCACTAAGATTACAGGCACTTCTGTAAAAAAAGAATTCTCTGGTTTAAAACCTGGAACTTATGCTGTTGCCGTAGTTGACGATCAAAATGGCGATCGTAAACTTAACAGTGACTTTTTTGGTATTCCCAAAGAAGGTTTTGGAATTTCTAAAAATCCCACTGTCTCTATACAAACAGGTTCGCCAAAGTTTCGTGATGCCAGTTTTGTTGTGAACAAAGATACAACAGTCAACATTATTATGAAATATTCGTTGGATTCCTAAATCAAAGGGGAATGGAGAGAAGAATTTCCTCCATTCCTTATACCCAATGCCCTATTCTGCCGGAGACTAAAAATTTAATGGAAGATTTGGCAATATTTCTGTCTAAGTCTTTAATGGGTTGGCTGGTTATTCAGGTGTGTTTAACGCTAATCTTTTTATGGTATCTGCGTTCATCCCCAAAAACCTTATTACCAGATGACCAGTTGCCCAAAACCGCAGTCATTCTTTGTCTGCGGGGAGCCGATCCGTTTTTGCCTAAATGTTTGCGATCGCTCCTAAACCAAAATTACCCACAGTATGATTTAAAATTAATCGTTGATAGCCAAGAAGATCCCGCTTGGAAAATTGCTAGCGAAACTATTACTGAGCAAGAAGCTACCAATGTTCAAATCAGTCGTTTGAGAATAGTACGCAATAATTGTAGTCTCAAATGTAGTTCTTTAGTCCAAGCTGTCCGTGAGTTGGACGATTCTTATAAGGTAGTGGCTTTAGTTGATGCTGATACTATAGTTCATCGCAATTGGCTGCGAGAATTAGTTAGTCCTCTAGGTGATGCCAATGTGGGAGCAACAACGGGTAACCGTTGGTATGTGCCAACAGGTAAGTATTGGGGATCTTTGGTGCGATATACAGGTAATGTATCCACAGTAGTGCAAATGTTTCTCTTCCAAATTCCTTGGGGTGGAACTTTGGCTATTAAAACAGAAGTCCTTCACAAAACAGAACTTTTAGATAAGTGGGGACAGGCTTTAAGTGAAGATTTCATGATTCATGATGTTCTCAAAATACATGGATTGCAAGTAAAGTTTGTGCCTTCTTTGTTAATAGTTAATCGGGAAGAAACTGATTTAGTCAGTTTATTAGATTATCTCAAGCGCTTCATACTTTGTGCGCGGCTTTATCATCCACGTTGGCTAGCTTTAGTGAGCGAAGCTGTTTCTAGTATTCTCTTTCCCACGACAGTCATTATGTTAGTTTTAGACTCATTATTAGAGGGAAAATGGGAAGCCGCAGCTTTATTATTTGGCTGTTATGGTGTTTATATTGTCGGATTACTCTTACTGATGCTCATCTTGGAGTTAGGCATACAGCAAGTGGTTCGCTTGAATGACCAGCCGATCGCCAAATTATCACTCACCACAATCGTTAAAATGTTGATTGGCATTCCCCTAACACAATGGGTTTATGGGTTAGCAATGCTATCATCTCTGTGGACTTCAACAGTGACCTGGCGCGGTGTTAGCTATCGCGCTCAAGGAGCTTGGAATATCCGACTAGTGGAATATCGCCCTTATCAATGGTTAGATCAGCCAGTTGATAGCAAGGTTTCTCTTTGAAGCGATCGTTATGTGTTGTATGAAGTTCGGGTAATTCTTGTTATTAAAATCTCTCTGATCGCCGTGTCACCGTGTTAGCCCTAATGATAAGTCTTCAACCGAAGATGATATCATTTATTTTACCTTTTTAATTTTTACTTTTGCATCTTTAAACTAGGGCATGAAACTTATCAAACTAAACATTCCCTAGTGTTCAATTTATATTACCTTATTTATAGTATAACCATATTAACTTTAACTCTTGTAAAACACACATCTTCACATGATAGACAAGGGTTAAAAGAAATATATTAAGGGGAATTTTGACTGAGATTTTGAATGTTTTGATGGTTTCTGAGTACGTTTCAGAAACATTATTTTCACAATCTAAAATTGAGGCTGTTTGTAAATGCGTAAATCCTTGTTCTAACTCTATTCGTGGGAATTGCTGAGCCAAATAATCAGGATGTTCATGAAACATTGCTGCGTAAGTCCTAAATCCAAAACCAGCATTTTCGTGAAATAATTCCTTTTTCATATGACTAAGCAACCACTCCGCATTGCGTTATTTACGGGATTGTATGCTCCTTTTTTAACTGGGGTTTCTGTCGCAGTACACCAACGAGTTCGTTGGTTGTTACAACAGGGACATGAGGTTTTTTTGATTCATCCACAAATTAGCGATCGCTATCCAAAAAATGTTGGCGCTCGTCCTATGCCAGGATTAAATGAAATTCAAACTTTCCCTAACTTCTCTGCTTACGCATTCCCCACCCAACCACTGATATTCTACAAGTCTCTTCCCCAACCATTGCATTATCGTCATTGGAGTGATACCAAGCTATTGGAGAAGTTCCAGCCCGACGTTATCATAGTTGAAGAAGCAGCACAAATGAGAGGTTTATACTCATTTTTCTTGCAAGGTTATGGCCGCTCTGTGGGCACTCAATACGCAAAACGAACAAGTACCCCAACAATATCACTTTTCCATACTGATATTGTTGCCTACATCAAATATTACTTTGGAGAAAAGTTCTTTAACTTGGTTCGTCCAATTGTGCCGATTTTGGTCAAGCAGTTTAGTGAGTCTTATGACTTCAATTACTTTTCATCTCAAGAACAACTGAATAAATACAAAGATCTAAAATGCCAACGTGCTGAATACGTTCCTTATCAAGGGATAGATTGTGAAAAATTTCACCCAAGAAATATCTGTTACGATCCAATTCCCCATGACCAACGACCAACTCTGCTGTTTGTCGGACGCATCACCCCTGAAAAGAATGTCAACCAACTAATTGATATATTTCCACTCATCGCCGCCAAAATCCCTGATGTTCATTTGGTGATTGTTGGTAGTGGTCCTCAGGATGAAGAAATCCGTCAGCGTGCCAAACAGTTTGGATCTGGTATTACCATGTGGGGTGAGTCCCATGGTACAGAACTTTTGGGTTGGTTTGCTAGAGCAGATATTTTTGTTAATCCCTCCATCACCGAAAACTTCTGCACTACAAATAACGAAGCACTGGCGTCTGGAACTCCTGTGGTTGCTGTGATTGCACCTTCTACCTCAGAACAGGTATATCCTGGTCGCAATGGCTTTCTTGCCAAACCCAACAACCCAAGAGACTTCGCCCAAAAAGTGATTACGATTCTAGAAAATCCTGACCTGAAGGCAGACATGACTAGACACGCTCGCCCCTCTATAATCGATTTCGATTGGTCAGCATGTATGGAAAAACTTGAAGACAAACTCTACCAAATCGTTGAAGAATCAAAAAAAGTGAAGGTAACTAAAGGTAGTATAAGACTGTAGCGATCGCAAACATCGCCTAAAGCGATCGCAGATAAGCTAACGTGCTTACATATTGGACGTGAAGACCGTTATTAGTCCTTAGTAAACACAAATGACTAAGGACTAATGACAGCCCTCAATACGGTTTGCTTAAGCCAAGAGACGCGATAAATCTAAGGATGGATTATTGTAGAGACGGCGATTTATCGCGTCTTTGTGATTTAGCATGTTTATTTGCATAGCTTATCTCCAGTACAAGCGATCGCTAATTGTTGGGTGCAAAGGCGGCTTATATAAAAATCTCTTTATTGAGTTTGCACGTTCTTAGCCCAATTTGGTGAAAATTTTCACGCTTAATCAAAAAATCAGAGGTTTCACTACACAAAAATTTCCCTCTCCGAGTCGGAGAGGGACAGATTTGAACTTTAGTTCAAGATAGGGAGAAGTTCGTCAAACTCAGATTAATTAATATTAAGCAGGAATAACTTGAGCAATCAGGGAGCGTTTGTCAAGCGACTGAACTTTACCAACTTCACCTAAATCATTTACAATCCGCTCTAGCAATTCTCCAGCTTGGTCACGATATTGATGTTCCCGACCCCGTAAGCGAATAGCAAACTTGACTGAGTCGCCTTTACTTAACCATTGAGTGGCTTGTTCAATGCGTAACTTGTAGTCTGCTACACCAACATTTGGACGAAACCTAACTTCCTTCACTGTGGGTCTAGCACTCTGTCCCTGACGTTTTTTCTTTTGATACTGAAGCTTACCATAGTTAACAATCTTTGCAATTGGAGCGTCTTTGCCTTCAGAGACTATAACTAGGTCAAGCTCGACACTTTGTGCTATCTGTAGAGCTTCATGGGTATCCATCAGCCCGCGATTATTGTTTTCATGATCGATCAAGAAAACTTTTGGTGACTTGATTTGTGAGTTAATTAGCTGTTTTTGAACTACGATAATGGTTTCCTCAATTATTCAACACTTTGCTTTGCCAGTAATCCTAAGGTAACATAACGCCAAGTGTGAGGTTGGTTTAAGTATGACGGCCACTATAACATTATGTAAACAAATTCTATATAATTATAGCTAGTAATGGTCTTGAGAGTCAGACTTTAAAGAAGATAAATAAGCATACTTCACTGAAAAGCTTGATTCTGAAACTGTCTGGACTCGAATCAAAGTCATGACTTTGGTAAATTTGGACGGGGTTTTAGCTGACTAATTCAACTAAAGCATCGGATTGAAACCGGACTACGCATGATACTGAGCAGCCGCGGTAAAATTCAGTTGTAAATACTGAAAGCGTGATATTGGTTTTACCTGGATCTAAAATTTGTTTCACTTTGCAAATTTGCCTTTTGTTTTTGCAGTAAGCTACGATGCGATCGCCAGCCTTGATTTCCAACGCTTGAATTTTCAATTTCTACTCAACCTCATCAATAAATTGGCTTAGCTAAAAGATACTGCTACGCTTGACCTGGTTAACAGTTAGAATCTTTTATCAGCATAGCATTAAATTAAAATTTTTTATCTTATCAAAAGATAAATTATTGTGTCAAGATGATTTATACTTATAAGCAATATAAAATTAATTTTTAGAGCAGTTAATATCCTAAATCTGAATTACACGCTCTAAAACTTTTAGGTTTTACTACGTATTAATACGGATGCAGATTTTCCTCACCGTTCAGATTATTGGTTTTTTTGACTACTGAGCGCTGCTCGCTGTAATCTGCTTAAAAACTTCTGTAAAGCTGTACTTACACACCAAAGTCAAACTCTCTTCTACACATTATCCCTTAAAGAGCTTTTTGCAAGTATGCCTTCAATTACCTACAATCGCACCGATAGCCACCAGCCACAAAGCATCATCCTTCAAGGTTATGTTGTCCATCCGGGATTACATATTCTCAGCCACGAGCAGATCAAGTTGGTACGCGAACAAATACAGCGCGATGACAAGCTTGAAGACCTAGTGAGTCAAGGCGTTATTAAGCTGATTGGCTAATACGCTTCTCGGCGTTGCTGATTGATGGGATGATTTTTGTCTCACGCAAAGGCGCAAAGGCGCAAAGAATCTACCTTTAATTTTGACCAAAAAGCTCAATTCATCCCGCAAATATGCAACGCCCGCTTCTCTATCAAGTTAATTGTGTCTGCATCAGGTAACTTATCAAGCTGTTGTACTTTCAATCTAATTTGTGCGTCAAACTATCATCAGGTAAATGTACAAGTTAAATGTGTGACAGCTTATCAGACTTATGTGTACACCGTAGCTTTTTTTAGGAGAGGATTTAAAATTTCCCCATTCCCTACTAGGGAATGGGGATTAGGTGCAGTTTAACGTCTGGAATCCTGATCTGCGGGGTCAC
This sequence comes from Nostoc sp. C117, assembly GCF_043099735.1. NCBI lineage: Bacteria > Bacillati > Cyanobacteriota > Cyanophyceae > Nostocales > Nostocaceae > Nostoc > Nostoc sp. C117. Next base: position 4,621,442 of record NZ_CP170991.1, on the reverse strand, counting down.
CGTAGGGGTCTTCACTGGCTGGGCGGAGGTTACCAAACTCCCCATTATCTGCGGGATCGCCGTAAGGATCTTCACTAGCTGGGCGAACGTTGCTGTAAGATGCCGGGTCTGCGGGATCGCCGTAGGGATCTTCACTGGCTGGGCTGACATTGCCGTAAGATGCCGGATCTGCGGGGTCGCCGTATGGATCTTCACTGGCTGGACGTACATTGCGATCGCCCAATTCGGCATCTTGTTCAGATCGATCGCTGTTCGACCCCAAAAACAACTCCTTCGCCTTTCGGAAAAATTCATCTACCATGATCTGTCTCCTGATTTAAGTTCCTGTTTCCGACGTGCGCGATCGGCGTTATCCTTCGGGGAAACCCGCTTTAGATTTACACACGCTTGGATAATCTAGATTGCTGGAGCCGGCTCTGAAGTTAGACCAGTGAGATCGCGACCTGTGGAACTCCCGTTATAGCCTTGGAATTGGCGATATTTTTGTGCTTCAGATTCTGGCACTCGAATGCCTTCTGCTGGTGCAGTTACCCAGTGAGCGCGATGTTCAGCATCACGGTAGTATACACGCCCGTTTTTGGAAAGATAATACTTACCTTGCGCTCCTTCTTGTGGAGCATTCTTATGTTGGTTGTAGAGGTAATAAAGTCCCGCAGCTCCTGCTAAAAGAGCTACTTTCTGTCCTGTGGACAAGCCTTTCTTGGCTTCGGTCTGGTTAGTGGTGCGATCGCTCACTGTTCTACTAATAGTATCGTCAACAGGTGGGGGCACTGAAGCCTTTTGAGAACCACCTCCGCAGCTACTTAGCAATGGCACTGTTAGCAATGCCGAAAGCAGCACTGCAATTAGACGCGAGACTACTATTTTACGTTCTTTAAATATTGTTAGCATCGTATTTCATCATCACCTATCTTTACTAAAAGCCTTGCTGTTGCTACAACACAGTTGTAGTTAGTGTTCTTTTGCCTGGGATTGCAAAAACATTTACTGCTGATTTTCACCAGCACAACTAAAGCCTTTGACTAATATGATCGGCGAATTTATCAGATATTTCATCTTGCCTTTGAGAGAAAGTGTATTCATCCGAAGGAAATATCTTGTGAATTTTTTCTGAATCTATTTGGCTGAAACGGTGAAATCTTCAGCAATTTCTCGGTTATTTTTCCTGAGTAAATAATTTAGAAAGATACAGTTACTATGATGTTTTTTGTCAAAAAAATACACTGAATATGGCATCAAAAAATACACTCCAAACTAGCACTCGTCTTCTTTTGGCTTTATGGGATTTGGGAGGAATACAGCAAGAAGTTAAGAAGGGTCAATTGACTAAGCGAATTGTATCTAAAAGCCAGAAGGTAGCAGATTATCAGGGCATATTCGAGGAATTACAGAAGCAGGATGCGATCGCTATTTCCAAAAAAGGGTATTCTCTGACATCTCCCAAGGGTGTAGAGGTATTGGGTGAGGGTTTGAGAAATGGCGATTTTAAGTTTGAAGGGACGATTGTCGGAACTTGGGCGGCGAATGCGTTAGTGAAGTGGATTAGTCAGATTGATGTTGCGGTAGCTGGTGCAGATGTACTGGTTAATGGGAAGACTGGGGCGATCGCTTCTTACGACGAATTTAAATCTGTGGCATTGGAAGTCTACGACAAGTTGAACCAAAACTACAACTTAGACGATCTGGTGCCAATTTATCGGATTAGGAGAGAAATAGGCGATCGGATCAGTCGTGAAGATTTCAATGAATGGCTGCTGGAAATGCAGGAAAAGGACATTTTGCAGCTTCAAGGTGGAAGTTTACCAGATAACGACTCAGCCAAACTTGAAGACTCCGTAACTACTGAAGTCAGTGGACTGCGTTGCTATGCCAAACGTTTAAATTAATCCACCAATTTTTGTAATTTTTGCTCTCTGTCAAACCTCATACACAACTATTTCCAATAAATCCATGTCTAAGTCTAATGATTTAATTAATGCTATTAACAACCACAACCCATTTAAAGGTCGCTTAGTAGTTAAAGATCATAATGTTTGGGGACAAGGTTTTCCTGATGAAGCATCTTTAAATGCTCATGCTTCCAATGCTGTTTATAACGCAATTGAGGAAGTTCGTAGTGGACAGCAGAAAGTTGTGGGGATTACTATTACAGCAGAAAGAGGGTTAGGAAAAAGCCACGTTATCAGCAGAATTCGCCATAGATTACAGGTTGATGGCAGCGCTTTATTCGTTTATATGAGTCAATGTAATAACCTAAACCGAATTAAAGCAGAATTTTTAAATACTCTTGCAAATAGTCTTAAACAAATAGGTAGTCAGAATGTTAGTCAATGGCAGGAATTAGCAGCAGCTTTAATTAATGAAGCTTTTAATAAAAACTATACATCTCAACAGTTAATAAATCAATTTCCTGGGGCATTAGCTAAAAATCCCAAGGTAGTTGAAGTTTTGCGAGACAAGGTACTTCGCATTAAGTCTGATATCCAAAATCCGGATATTATTACGGCAATTATATGGACACTTTCTCCTGATCCAGCTTATGAAATATTTGCTATTCGATGGCTGGCTGGTGGTAACTTGCCACAGACAAAAGCTGATGCGATGGGTTTAGCTAATATAAGTGCAAATGATCAAGAAGCTGAATCTTTCAATACAGTGCGGCAAATTCTTGATTTGATTAGCGATTATAAACCAATAGTCGTTTGTTTTGATGAAATGGAAAGCGACCACTGTAATGAAATAGGATACACTGCACAACAAGTTACAGCTATCTTAGCTAAAGACTTATCTGACAAAATTAAACGAGGTGTTTTGCTAACATCAATTTTTCCTGATCATTGGATTCATGAGGTTAAAAAGTTATCAAATGCTGATTCAGTTGTAGATAGAATTGCTGAACAAGTAATTGATTTAAAGTATCTTAATTCTGATGATGTTGTTATTTTAGTCTCTCGATGGCTTGAAGAATTTTATCAAGAGAAAGGATTAACACCTCCTTATCCAATTTATCCATTTGATGAAGAAAAATTGAGAGCATTAGGCAAGGAAAAACCGATTGTTAGAAAAGTGTTAAAATGGTGTGCGGAAAATTTTAAATCTGGTATTTCTGACGTAATAGAACATCCAGTAGAAGCTGCTTATAATCAACAAATAGCTGCTTTAGAAACTACTATACAAGACTACATGGAGAATAAAGCAACTCTTGCTCAAGCGCTAAGATTAGCATTTACTACTATCAAAGGAGAAGTATTAGAAAATGTTCAAATTGTAGATATAATTGATGTTCAAGTTAAAGCTGTGGATAAAGGCTACCTTGACTTTAAAATTGTTGGGAAAGAAAACGGTAAAGATGTCAAAATTGCCGTAGCTATTCTACAAGAATCTGGGGGCTTATTCGTCCAAGCTGCATTGAAAAGGCTAATTCGCTACAAAGATTTTGATTTAACTCGTGGTTGTTTAGTTCGATCTAAACAAATTAGTAAAGGTGCTACTAAAGCACAAAATTATTTAAGTCAGCTTTTATCACGTGATTTAGGTGGTGAATGGGTATTATTAAAGCCTGAAGATATCAAACCACTTTTAGCATTACACTTTGTCATGAAAGGTCGTGAAGATGATGAGTTAAGCGAAGATCAAATTATAGATTTTATTCGCCAAAAGCGCATAGCAATTGATAATTATTTGATCCGTGAAATTCTCAGCGATCCATCAGGACAAATTCCTAAAGATGCAATTGATGAAGAAATTGAAAGTAGTAATATCACTTTAACAGAGGTTGCAGATGTAGTAAGTGTTGGTTCAGATGATTTATTTCAGGAATCATGATTAATATAGCTTTACGTTTACCAAGACTAGAAATTGAGGCATTATTGCAAGGGAGAATAATTGCAGTAATGCCCAGTAAATTTCTTACTCCAGAACGAGAATTTGCACTCTGTCCAGTAGATGCTTCAATTAATCTACTACCAGATGAGCAATACTATCGATCAATTTTTCTAACAATTGCTCAAAGTTCATTCACACAGTTAAATACTCAGGGTGTTTTAATACAACCTCATCAAATGAGCTTACTTCGAGATGAGGAACAGTTAAAACTACCACTCTTAGCTTATGAAACAGTCTTAATTAAAGCCTGGGCTAAGTGCGAACTATGCCAAATTATCAACAATGCTGAATCTTTGGTTGCTTTATCACAGCTAACTATTTGGACAACAGAAGCTTTAAAGGAAATATTAAGGCAAAGGCAAAATATTTTTTTGGCATATTTGCGAGTATATAAGTTGCCTAAATCAATTGAAGTTACAATAAAGTCAAATAGTCAGTTTGTTGCATTATCTCAACCTATCAATATTTCTGAAGAAAAGCCAGTATTAAACGATCGCACCTTCGCCCAACGCAAGCATCAATTAGAAAATCGACAGCCACCGCTGTATCCTGAATTGGAAGAATTGCAAAGTGCGATCGCATCCCTAAGCATTAGCCAACCAGCAGCTAAACAATTAGACGATGATATCAAAGTATTCTTAGGCTGGAGTAGTGACAAGCTAATTAAGCAACCCGACTCAAATTTAGCTTGGATAAATGATATTGCAAAATTGGGCGATCGCAGCATCGAAAAAGATGAGGGTAAAAGCAATTACCAAGCTGGTACAGACTTTGAAATCATCGCACGCCGTAGCCTTGATTTTTTAGGATTCAAGGTTGAAGAAGACTACAAAGGTGGTGCAGGTGGCTTAGACTTGTTTTGCTCACAACCTTATCCTCTTGTATGCGAATGTAAAGCAGGTAAAAGCATTCCTGATCGTGCAGTAGAAGAATTAGATAGGATTGGTAAAAGGCATCTTAAAGAAAATTATCTTCAAGCTATGCGGTTGATTATTGGCCCAGGTCAACCAACTAAAAATCTGAAAGAATCTGCTCAGATATCTCAAATCAGCATTATAAATGTAATGACTCTACAAAAACTCGTTGAATTAAAAGCAAAATATCCAGGTGCGATTAACTTAGTCGAATTAAAACAATATTTAGAACCTGGGCAAATTGACTATAAAATTGGTGAATTTATTGATAAAGCTGAGAGAGAGATTAAATTGCGATCGCAGATTATCGCAGCAGTCAAAGAACTCTCTGAACAAGATAACGAAACTTCAAAAGCTACACATCCGAGTTTCACAGTTACAGAAATTCGTGTTCATTACAATGTTACTCATAACCCCAAGCTAAATGATGAAGTAGTTCGTGATTTACTGATAGAACTTTCTTCACCCTTAACAGGCTATTTGGGGCGAATAAAAAGCAGTGATTGGAAGAGCGATCGCTTTTACTTTCTCCGCGACTTACCCATCAACCCAACCTAGTAAAAATATTTCTTACTTTGCGCCCTTTACGTCCTTCTCTAACGAGACGCTGCGCGTAGCTTGCTTCCCCGAAGGGGTATGCGGTTCGTCCCCAAAAATTACGAGGATAAAGATGAATTAGCGATCGCTCTAATTGAAGGTATAAAAAATATAGTCAAACAACGTCAGTATAAAATTGCTTAACGGAGTGTGAATCACTGATGTTTATATTGCTCCTAATAACAAAAATCAGATACAAACTAAAGTAGATGAAATAATATGACAAAACACCCTTGTGATTACCAGTGCTAATTTATGCAAACACTGCTAAACAACCGCTATCGAGTGATTCGGACTTTAGGAGGCGGTGGGTTTGGTGAGACTTTCTTAGCGGAAGATACCCAAATGCCTTCTAGCCGCCGCTGTGTAATTAAACAGCTAAGACCGATTCAAAACAACCCGCAGATTTATCAGTTAGTGCAAGAAAGATTCCAGCGGGAAGCGGCAATTTTAGAAGACTTAGGCGGCGTAAGTAACCAAATTCCCACTTTGTATGCTTATTTTCAGTCAGATGGACAATTCTACTTAGTTCAAGAGTGGATAGAAGGCGATACTTTAACAGCGAAAGTCCACGAACAAGGGTTATTAAGTGAAAGTGCGGTCAGAGAAATATTAATAAATTTATTACCAGTACTAGAACAAGTACACAATCAGCGGATTATCCATCGAGATATCAAGCCAGATAATATCATCTTGCGTCATCGAGATTGTAAGGCAGTGCTGATTGATTTCGGTGCTGTTCGGGAATCAATGGGAACAGTGGTGAATTCCCAAGGGTTACCTACCAGTTCCATTGTGATTGGTACGCCGGGATATATGCCAAGCGAACAAGCCGCAGGTAGACCACTTTATTCAAGTGATTTATATAGTTTGGGAATCACAGCAATTTTTCTCCTCACCGGCAAACAACCACAAGAATTAGAAACGGATTCACGTAGCGGAGAAATTATTTGGCACAGACATGCTTTGAGTATTAGTCCAACATTAGCAGGAGTGATAGATCGAGCGATCGCCTATCATCCACGCGATCGCTTCACTAGCGCTAGAGAAATGCTAGACGCCTTGCAATTTGGTGCAGGAAACTTCCCGCAGACAGTACCTTATATCCCATCACCACCAGCAACTGTACCTTCTCACCCAACAGTACAAAATACAGTTGCTGTTAGTCCAGGTTCTTCTCCCCAACCCACTAATCAAAGTAGTGGACAGAAGGGAATTCTTCTGAGTAGTTTAATTATTGGTGGTTTGATTGGTACTTCTATAGTTATTGGTCTTGCTCTCAATAAACCAAATCAACCAGTAGTACAATCAAGCGTTTCATCGGAATCTACCCCAACCCCCACCGAACCGCAAAATACACCAACGTCATCACAATCCACAATTTCCAGCACTCCGACACCCCAGGATAATACACCATCGCCTTTGCCTAGCCCTACTCAATCGGCTCAAGCTTCCTCGTCAACCCAGCCACAAATCGATCGACCCCCGGCAGCACAAGCGGTAGAAAATTATTATGCAACTATTAATCAAGGTCAGTATCAAGCCAGCTGGAATCAGCTATCTCCGAGTTACCAAAATAATCGACGACTTCACCCAAATGGCTATCTTTCTTATATCGATTGGTGGGGTGGAAAGGTTCAAAGCGTAGATGTCGAACGAGTTACTTTAGTAGAAGCAAGTGCAGAATTAGCTACAGTTGATGCTCAATTTAAATATGTGATGAAAACTGGTAGAGTAGTCCCGGCTTCTGTACGCTTTTTTCTTCTATGGGATGCCCAAAATAATAGGTGGGTTGTTAGTGATACCAAGTAAGTGGACTTAAAGGGATTCACGCCATCACTATAACGATAAACTATTGGGAACGGATAGTGTTCTCAATTCCGTGTCCATAACTTAATCAACTTATCTGATGTACATTTGAGAATGGCGATCGCTTCTAATTTTTCATGACTTCAACCCTGCTAAATAATCGCTATCAAGTTATCGAGGTAATCGGTGCTGGTGGGTTTGGCGAAACCTTCCTCGCAGAAGACACCCATATGCCTTCTCGCCGTCAGTGTGTCATCAAACAACTCAAACCAATAACAAATAATGACCCGCAAACCTACCAAATAATCCAACAGCGGTTTGAACGGGAAGCAGCAACCTTAGAATATTTGGGTGAAAGTTGTAACCAAATTCCCAAACTCTATGCCTACTTTGAAGAAAACGGGCGATTTTACCTCGTTCAAGAATGGATTCACGGTCAAACCTTAACAAAAATTATCGAAGCTAAAGGATTTGAGAGTGAAACTGTTGTTCGAGAAATTCTCTTGAGTCTGCTATCAGTCTTGGATTATGTCCACAGCAAAGGCATCATTCATCGGGATATTAAGCCTGAGAACATCATTGTCCGTTCTGTTGATGGCAAGCCAGTTTTGATTGATTTTGGTGCAGTTAAAGAAACAATTCGTTCGGTGGTGAATTCTCCAGGATACCCCACGCGATCGCTTGTGATTGGTACGCCGGGATATATGCCTAGCGAACAAGCCGTTGGACGCCCAGTTTACGGCACTGATATCTACAGCTTGGGCTTAACGGCAATTTATCTCTTGACTGGCAAACACCCGCAACAACTACTAACCGATCTGCAAACTGGAGAAATACTTTGGCAGCAGTACGCCCCTAATGTGTCTGCCCAATTGGCAGGGGTACTCAATCAGGCAATTAACCCTCACGCTGGCGATCGCTACAGTACTGCTAGTAAAATGCTATATGCATTACAGTCTCCTAGTTATATTCCTTCGCCATCGACCCAAACTAATCCCACAGGCAGTTTTTCTCCAAGTAGGACATCAACTGAGCAAACCCAGGCATTATCTTCTCCCCAAAAAACTCCAATTTCTACTCCTGGAAACTGGCAAAAACCTGCTGTGATTATTGGTAGTTTACTGGTAGGCGGTTTGATTGGTGCGATCGCAATTTCTGATATGACTCGTCAACAACAGTTAAGGACAACTGTTATCACAAGTAGCACACCATCACCAGAATCTTTGCCCACTCCTACACCTGCCGCCAATCCGCCAATTTCTTCCCAACCTTCTCAAGTCCCAGTTATACCTACCCCACCACCAAAACGGCGAGTAATTCCTATTCCTTTGCCAGCTTCTAATTCCCCAATCATATCCACACCAGAAGCAGACAACGATCCTGTAACTTCCACGCCACAGCCGGAAAAAGAACCTGTAACTTTAGATACTCCCGCACCATTGGCAACATTCAAACCACAGACAGAACCAGAAAATCCGATGGTGGTTCCTACACCAGAAGCGCGTCCTACACCACAGAAGAAACCTCGCAGTAAATTAGCTGCCACTGCTAGCAGAGAAAGCATTCCCGCATTTCCTACAGGCACATCAAGAAAAATCGTAGAAGCTAGCCTCGGCAAACCAACGCAAGATTTAAGAGGTGCCTGGGGCAATACCCGTGCTGTTGTTTACAAACTTGTACCAAATAAAATAGACCTTGGCTATTTATTCGATCGCAATTCTAAAGCGCTGCGTCAAACAGAAGTATCTTTTGCAGAATCCGTAGATCCACAAGTAATGGAAGCTACCTTAAATGGACTCTTAAGTGGGCAAGCCACGGAAGATATTAAGCAGGGGCTTAAACAAGTTCAACAACGCCAATCTGATAATTTTAGTTTTAAGAATGGTTCAGTTAAGGGTCAGATTATCCGCCAAGAATGTGATTTTATTTACATTAGTATTTGGGACGCAGATTTACATGATTTTGTGAATCCATCTACAGGTAAAAAATGTTAATCTCTGGGAATAAATTGATTGAAAAAATTAGATTTCTGTATTGTAGAACACAGATACTCTCGGCGAAAAAAGCATTAAAAATCATTTTTCTTGGGCTTAAATCAACACAATTTCAGTCTTGCCAAATACAAAAACCCAATTTTTAAGATTAGTAAATTTGTGTTCTAGATTTTGGGGAAAAACTCATAAAACTCTGTTTTATCCATACCCCATAAGCCATGCCCAATCCCCTATACCCATTTTCAAAGCCGAATTTTCAATTCTTAATCTTCATAAAGTTATAAATATCATTATTAAGTTTTTAATAATACTTATCTCAGCTTCTACATTCATGTCGTAAAGTGCGCTCAAAATTGTGTAATCTGAGAACAGCTAAGCTAATGATTCTATTGAGGTCTGATGACTCCGACAATTATGCGTCAGCTTTGGTCTGTGATTGAAACCGCCCAAGCAAAGATCCTCTTACAACTGGATGATGCTAGCTTGGTGCAGTGGTTGGTAAAACAAATGGAAACGCAAGTGTTGTTAAATTCCAACGAAACTGATTATCTCAGTCACTACATTCAATCTCGGCTAGCACTCATACGCGATATTGCCCACGAACGTCAATGTTCATAATAGGCAGATCGCTAAATTCAGAATTCAAAATTCTGAATTTTGACTTCTTGTGATTATTGACTATTGGCTTGTTTGGGGAAAATAACCTTCCACTAAACAGTCTGAGCCGACTACACGCCAACGAACACGTTCTAAAGAGAGTGCCTGAGTCATAGTAGTAAAACCTAAATCGCCTACAGGTGTGGGAGCAATGCTACCGCCAATGATTTTTGGGGCAATAAATGCTAAGACTTTTTGCACTGCTCCTTGAGCGATCGCACTAGCAGCTAAAGTACTACCACATTCCCACAAAACATTACAAAAACCCCGCTCGTATAAATACGCCATTGCTTTCTCTGGTGTCAGCGATGTGAATTCCACTACTTCCACCCCCTGTTTGAGCAACAACTCTTGAAAATCCGGGTTAGCACCCTCCTCCGTCAACACCAAAGTCGGAGCGTCAGCAGTTTGCCACAGACGGGCATTTTCCGGTAAATTAAGACGGCGACTCATCACCACCCGCAGCGGATTATGCGCCCCTACCTGATGGCTGGTTAAATAAGGATTGTCTAGTCGTACTGTATTACCACCGACAATTACTGCATCACAAGCTGCCCGGAGTTGATGTACTTCGGTACGGGAATCTTGGCTGGTTACCCAAGCACTGTGACCAGAGGTAGTGGCGATTTTACCATCTAAAGTCATGGCATATTTTAAAATTCCCAAAGGTCGTTTGTAGAGGATGCGATGAACAAAACCTTCATTTAGCTGACGGCAAGCTTCTTCTTCTACTCCTACCACCACTTCGATCCCCGCTGCACGTAAACGAGCAATACCGCCTCCCGCTACTAAGGGATTGGGATCAACCATACCCACTACGACTTTTGCCACCCCTGCTTCAATCAACGCTTCCGAACAAGGGGGAGTCCGTCCGTAGTGATTGCAAGGTTCGAGGCTGACATAGGTTGTTGCACCATTAGCCTCAACTCCTGCTGCTTTTAAGGCAAATACTTCTGCATGAGGCTCACCTGCACGAGGATGAAATCCTTCCCCAATAATTTCTCCATCTTTGACAATCACTGCTCCCACTAATGGATTTGGCGAAGTACGCCCTAAAGCGCGGCGAGCAAGTTCTAAACACCGTTGCATCATGCGAGAATCAAAGTCACTTCCTACTTTTTCCTTCGCTGGTGAATCTGAGTCGCTATTAGGTCGCATTAGACGTGTATTCTCCTGAAGGGAATTGGATAGGGATGCATTCGCTTGAGCGACCACTGGGAAATTATCCATAAATTTTAGCCAACACTGTAAATATTCTGCACGCATTGGCGCAGCCTCTTTGCAAGAGAATCGCGCTTTAATCCTGATAATTAAACAGATTAATATCCATACGCAATTTATTGACAGTTTTAACTTGTATTAGCCTGTAATATTTGACTCTAGCTTGAATCTTTAATGATTCTCATGTGGTTGTGCCCCTACGGGGATTTGTACTATTTTCTCAGGAATCAGCAATAACTTTGGAGTTTCAGCTGCCTGAGATGAGAAGTTCGGTGACTCAGGACTCAGTTTGGGATAGAGTATTGTGTGTGCCAACTTTGATCGCCACCTGATGGAGACTGCAATGAGTAAGGCTGTAATCACCATAACTGATGCTGATTTTGAAACAGAAGTCTTAAAAGCGGAGCAGCCTGTATTAGTTTACTTTTGGGCTTCCTGGTGCGGGCCTTGTCAATTGATGTCGCCCATGATTAGCTCAGCTGCTACTGCTTATAGCGATCGCCTCAAAGTCGTTAAAATGGAAATTGACCCGAACCCTCTCACAGTAAAGCAATACCAAGTGGAAGGTGTACCCGCCCTCAGGCTAATTCAAGGAGACAAACTACTAGAATCCACTGAGGGAGTCATCGGCAAAGAAAAATTACTCAGCCTCCTTGCTAAACACTTAGACAGTAATTAGTCATTGGTCATTAGTCATTGGTCATTAGTCATTAGTCGTTAGTCAAATGACAAAGCGCAAAGTCTGTAGCAACATCCCGCAGGGTGTAGAGGTTTTCCAGCATCAGAACTTTGTCATAGAGGACAAATGACAAATGACAAATAACAAAGGACAAATGATAAAGGACATAGACGCGCCAGCGGCTTCCCCCAGGGTAGTACAAATGACTAACATACAATTTGCCAAACGTTTACAACCCCTACAATCTAATGTATTTGCTGATATGGACAGAGCCAAGGCAATTGCCTTGGTTGCTGGACAACAGTTAATTGATTTGTCTTTGGGGTCTTCTGATTTACCAGCCGAGACACACATCATTGAGGCGATCGCCCAATCTCTTCACGATCCCACTACCCACGGCTATCTGTTATTTAATGGTACTCAAGGCTTTCGGGAAGCCGCAGCCAACTGGTACGAACAAAAATTTGGCATTAGAGTCGATCCCCAAACTGAGGTACTACCTCTGATTGGTTCTCAAGAAGGCACAGCCCATCTTCCCCTAGCATTGCTCAATCCCGGAGATTTTGCCCTATTGCTCGATCCAGGTTACCCCTCCCATGCTGGAGGAGTCTACCTGGCTAGTGGACAAATCTACCCAATGCCACTAACGGAAGAAAACGCTTTTTTACCAGTTTTTGCTGATATTCCTGCTCCAGTTTTGGCTCAGTCGCGGATGATGGTGTTGAGTTATCCTCACAATCCCACAGCGGCGATCGCTCCTTTATCTTTCTTCCAAGAAGCTGTCGCTTTCTGTCAGCAACACAATCTCGCCCTAGTTCACGATTTCCCCTACGTAGATTTGGTATTTGAAGGGAATAGGGAGTCGGGACTGGGGAATAGGAAAGATTTTTCTCAATACCCAATACTCAATACCCAGTCCCTAGTCCCTTCAATTCTACAAGCCGATCCAGAAAAAAGCGTCTCCATTGAATTTTTTACCCTTTCCAAGTCTTACAATATGGGCGGCTTCCGCATTGGCTACGCCATTGGTAATGCCCAGTTAATTAAAGCTTTACGCCAGGTTAAAGCTGCTGTTGATTTTAACCAGTATCGGGGAATTTTAAATGGGGCGATCGCTGCTTTGACTGGTCCTCAAATTGGCGTAAAAACTGCTGTAGCTACCTTCCAGGAGCGTCGAGATACTTTCATCACTGCTTTACACAGCATTGGCTGGAATGTTCCCACTCCCCACGCCACAATGTACATTTGGGCAAAGTTACCTTCACCCTGGAGTCAAAACTCCATCGAATTTTGCACCCAGTTAGTCAAACAAACTGGTGTAGCTGCTTCTCCAGGTGCGGGTTTTGGTAAATCCGGTGAAGGGTATGTCCGCTTTGCTTTAGTGCATGAGCCAGCTTTGTTAGAAACTGCTGTGGAAAAAATTGCTAAATTCCTGAATTGAATTTCTTCTCAAACTGAGTGCTAAGGAACGTGCATTAAATAAGATGCAAAACTTCATCCTGTCTCTAGCTTCCCTCTCCTTATAAAGGAGAGGGATTGAGGGTGAGGTAAGCCAGGGACATAAATTGTATGTTATTTCATTCTTATTCCTAAGGATTTTTTCCGCCAAAGTCCATAGCTGGAATATGGAGTAGGTTAACACAGCTGTGATTACCTACAAATATCTATATTCTCCTCAGCAAATATCATGTGCTTTAAAATACCCTTATTATTTGCTGAAACATGTAATTGTACGTATAAAACTTGATAAAGATTCGTCATCATTTCATTGATAATCAGCAGGAACTTTACCCAATCAAGTCTCCCATTTCTTAAAGTGGGTTTGTACGCTCAGCTACCAAAGATGGCTTAACATACAGGTCGCATTTTTAAGCGGAAGTATTGCTAAAAAGCCTGTAGTCAAGACAGTCCAAGCCTAGAAACAGCAGTAGTTTAAACCTTAACTTTCAAACTGACGGAGACTTGAAAAAAAATGAAAATGACTTTTCAGAAACTTGTGATTGGTGCTTCAATGGCTATTGGTGTGAGCGCTATTGCCTCTGCCCCAGCACACGCTGTATCCTTTGAGTTCAATAATCTCAACGAAACCAATACTTACACAGGTGGTTCAAACGGCCAGTTCATTAAAGGAAATGCCGCCGCCGCAGCCGAAGCTTTAACCGATAAAAATCCCACTTCTAACGTTGAACTTTGGTATAGTACCGAAAATCCCACTTCTAACGTTGGTTTCACCGCCACACAAGGAAAATACAGTGCTACTGTCAGCAGTGTCACCGCTAACGACTGGAATAATTTTGGTTCCCAATGGCTAGGCGATTTATTGAGTAGCTACACACCATTTAAATCAGTTTGGAACGGGTTTTCCGCCGATACCAAATCACTAGTAACTAGTTATTTTCCTTCTTTGGGAATGGGAGACCCTAACGTTGGTGATTTCCAATTCGGTCAAAATGGCGGTGTGGAACTGAAATTAGTTGGTCACTTAGATGTCAAGAATAAACTTGCAACAACTATTTCTAGTAAGGTTGATGAAAAGTGGAATGCAATTAAATCACAGTTTCCTCAACTAACAGCTCAACCAACCCTTTCACAAGTTGAAAGTTCCATTCCACAACTACAAACACAACTAAACGCAATTACAGGACAAATTACCACACTACAAACAGCAATCAACGCAATTCCAACACAAATTGCAACACAAGCAGCAGCGGTGAGTGCAATTACAACACAAATTACAATACTACAAGGAGCCCTGAATGCAATTCCTAACACTACAGCCAATCAAACACAAAGGCAAACCTTGACGACTCAAATAGCTCAACTCAATGCTCTTAAAACTCAGCCGCTAGCAATTCAAAAATCTCAACTCAATACTCTCAAAACAGTGACGCTACCAGGTCAAATCTCTCAACTGAATACTCCCAAAGATCAGCTATCAGGTCAAATCTCTCAACTCACATCATTTAAAGATGTACTGACCCTGCAAGCTACATTAAACGACTACAAAGGTGAAATTGGAGCTAGTGAAATTGCCAAGGTAATTACTGGTGGTCAAACCTACTATGCCTATAGCTTTAACCCAACTGCATCCGGTATTACTGCTTCTGATGATGGTGTATCCTACAGTGCGATTTATACTTGGACAACACCTAAGTATGCCTCAGCGCCAGAACCATCAGTAATACTTGGTATTTTAGGTGTTGCTGGTATCTTTGCTACACAACGCAAGTTAAAAAAAGTATCTGGTTGAAACTCCGGTTTTCATTCCCAAAAATAAGTAAAGGAGCAATGTTTGCTCCTTTTTTTATGAATATAGGACTTACACACTGTATAAAATGACTATCATGTGTATCAAGGAAAACCCGTTGTTTTAGGCTATTGAGTACTAGTGTTAGATGGCTGACTAATGGTGAAAAAATTAAACTTGAATACCTGAAAATTCATACGCATATTTAATTGCTTATGTCAATCTCTAAGTCCTAGATATTTCCTGTGAGCTATTAGAGAGTATATTCCCCTTATTACTTTTTAGGACTCATACAAAACTATAGAGCGTAAGGGCAATTTATGAATTGCCCCTACTTGAGGATTGGGGTTTCGCCTATTGTTTGCGTCAGTACTGACTTTTTTTCTGGCATCCGGATTAAAACTGCTCTAGTGAGCATTTACCCTACCAGCAAAATATTTAAGAAGATCAAGAATAAAAACTTTATGAAGAAAAGTTTAATTTTTAATTAATTTTTAATTGTAACATCATATGATTTAAGTATACTTATGTAGCTAAATTTGGTATATTATTGTTTTTGATTATATTAAGTCAAGTTTGTATTCGCTTAGGAATTCATCTGGCAATGAATAATTGACTTTTAACTGAAAATGATGATACATGGCAATGACAGCACAATTAGTGAATATAAATCATCAATTCCGGTCAAACCAAGCTAGACGGATTTTATTAATCGAAGACCACGATCTGAATAGAATGTTACTGAGTGATTATCTAATTTATTGTGGATATGATGTTCAGAGTTTATCAGAAGGTTCTGCTTTTTTCTCAACTATAGAAAAATTCCAGCCAGATTTAATGTTACTCGACTTGAAATTACCAGATATTGACGGTTATTCACTTTTAAAAGAAGTCCAGCAAAAACCTGATTTGTCCAAAATACCTATTATTGTGGTTTCTGCATTTGCTTTTAAAGCAGATCAAGAACTAGCTCTAAGTTTGGGCGCACGTCGTTATTTTGTTAAACCTCTAAAACTCAAGGATCTTATCTTGACAATTGAAGAAGAGTTTAGGTGTAGCTACAGATAAGCTTTTCTAGTTTACATTTATTTATTATACTTTTTGCTCAGCAATGAACTCTTCAAGACGCTGACTAAGATTTTGCACAGAATTGCCAATTTTTGAAATTTTCTTTTGTACTTCTGCTAATAATAAAACTGCTGTTTGTAAATCATTGAGCGTCTCAGCTGTAGCCTCACGGTATTGCGTTTCAAAATCTTGTAGATTTATATTCATAATTTAGGTCTGATATTTAATTATTAAAATAGTTATATTATCAATAGTAATCGATCAATTAAAGTTACTAATTCTATTAATTCTATTAATATTAAAACTTCAAAAAATAAATGAGTTTAATAACAAATAGATAAAGTCAATACAGTCAGAGAAATAAAGTAATTTTTATCTAAAAAATATAATTTTAAATAATAAAATATCGTGAGTTTAAAATTTCAGTACAAGTACAACAAGTAATATTTATTGTAATATTTATTGCCGATTCCAGTCTCAGCTAGATAAACTAAGTGTAAATCGAAGTTGTGAGTGAAAGTTTTCTCAGATCGGCACTTATCTAAGTGTGAGCTAAAAGTCTAGCTACAGTATATTTACTTGATAGTACTTTGTTAAATCGGCAGGAAAAAATAATTTTTCTTAAAATAGAGAAAGATTACTTAATTATGGTCGTGACAATATCAACTCAAATACTATCACTGGTTAAAGAGCCAGAACGACTGGAAAACCGTCTAGCGGAAATTCCACCGGAACCGGGGGTCTATTTTATGCGGGACAAGAACGATCGCATTATATATATAGGTAAATCACGTAAGTTGCGATCGCGTGTACGTTCCTACTTCCGAGATGGCTATAACAAAAGCGAACGCATAGCGACAATGGTCAAGCTGGTGACTGAAATTGAATTCATCGTCACTGATACTGAAGCGGAAGCCTTGGCGCTGGAAGCCAACTTGATTAAGCAGCACCAGCCATACTTTAACGTGCTGCTCAAAGATGATAAAAAATATCCGTATCTTTGCATCACTTGGTCAGAAGATTATCCCCGAATTTTCATCACTCGGAAACGTCAATTCGGCAAAGAAAAAGATAAATTTTATGGCCCTTATACTGATGCTGGTCTATTGCGAGAAATTGTCCGCCTGTGTAAGCGGATTTTTCCCCAGCGACAACGACCTCAACCACTTTTTAAAGACCGTCCTTGTTTGAATTATGATTTAGGGCGTTGTCCTGGTGTGTGTCAACAGCTGATTTCACCAGAAGAATATCGCAAAATTGTCCAAAAAATAGCGATGGTCTTCCAAGGTCGGACTCAAGAGTTGATTGATATTTTGACCCAACAGATGAACGCTGCTGCTGAGAACTTCAACTTTGAGTCAGCGGCGCGAATTCGCGATCAAATTTCTGGGTTAAAGTCGCTGACAGCTGACCAAAAAGTGTCTCTACCAGATGATACAGTTTCGCGGGATGCGATCGCTCTGGCAGCTGATGCACAACACGCTTGCATTCAACTATTTCAGATTCGTGCTGGTCAATTAGTGGGACGCTTGGCGTTTGTAGCAAATACTCACGCAGAACTAGGAGCTATTTTACAACGAGCTTTAGAAGAACATTACCAAACCGCTGATTCAGTGGAAATACCCATAGAAATTTTAGTCCAGTATGATTTACCAGATGGGGAAATATTGGCGGATGTCTTGACTCAACGTAAAGGTAAAAAAGTCACAATTTTAACTCCTTTGCGGCAAACTAAGGCAGAATTAATAGAGATGGTAGAGCGAAATGCCCAGTATGAATTGCAAAGAATGCAAAAATTAGGCGATCGCAACGACCAAGCAATGCAAGATTTAGCAGCTATTCTGGATTTGGCAGATGTACCCCACCGTCTCGAAGGTTATGATATTTCTCACATTCAAGGCTCAAATGCTGTAGCTTCACAAGTGGTATTTATCGATGGGTTACCCGCCAAGCAATACTATCGCCACTATAAAATTAAAAATCCTACAGTAACAGCCGGACATTCAGATGATTTTGCTAGTCTTGCTGAAGTTATCCAGCGTCGCTTTCGCAAGTATGCTGAAGATCCGCAATTAGAACGTTTGGGTAATTCTGATTGGCCTGATTTAATTATGATCGATGGTGGTAAAGGTCAACTATCATCAGTTGTTGCGGTTTTGCAAGAAATGAATTTATTAGAAGACTTGCGAGTTGTGAGTTTAGCAAAGCAGCGAGAAGAGATTTTTTTACCCGGAGAATCTAAACCCTTGACGACTGACACAGAACAACCAGGGGTACAATTGTTACGGCGACTGCGGGATGAAGCGCATCGGTTTGCAGTGAGTTTCCATCGTCAGCAGCGTAGTGATAAATTAAAGCGATCGCGTTTAGATGAAATTCCCGGTTTAGGACATCATCGACAAAAGCTTCTATTAGGGCATTTTCGCTCAGTCGATTATATTCGCCAAGCAACAACCGCACAACTCGCTGAAGTTCCAGGAATCGGACCACGTTTGGCTCAAGAAATTTACAATTATTTTCATCCTGCTTGAAGAATCTTGGTTTATTTTATTCCTCAATAATTAATTGACCTAAAATTTTATGAATTATGCAGGTTCGGAAATTTAATTCACACCAACTAATACTCTTTAAACCCTTAAAACCTAATTGGAGAAACTTATATTTCACATTTTTATGTACAATTTTCACGTTACTGGGAGCTTTTTTCGTTGGCAGTGATTCTGGTCTGGTCTGTCAGAAAATTTCTCCAAATCAGGGAAGCTGTGAACTTATCCAATCGCCTTTTTGGATAAAAGTCAAGCAAAAATTTAAACTCTCAGACTTGAGAGAGGCTAAGATCAAAAAGTCAGATAAAGCTGATGGACAAACAGGAAAATACTCTTATCATATAGTATTGCTAATTAAAAATACTGAGGTTCCTTTGAATTTTAGTGAGGGAACAAATGAAGATATAAATGCTACTCTGAATAAGGTTGTAACTCGAATCAATCAATATATTGCTACACCTGAGATAAAGAAACTAAATATTTTGCAAAATCAGTTCAGTAGTTGGTTATTGGGAAGTATTCCACTCTTTGCATTTAATATAGTCTTTATTGTTTGCGAAATATATGAAGCTGGCTCAAATTGCATATTTGACCGCGATACTAACTACTTTAGATTAACTCGCAAAAAATGGCTGCGCTGTATTGATGTAATAGAGTATCCTCTCGGAAAAATTTCAGAAGTTGAGATTGAAATATGCGATTATGCTATGGGACAGTCGCACAGAATTACTTTGAAACTTGACTCTGGTCAACTCGTGCCATTAACTCAGGACTACTACAGTGATGATTATCAGGAAATTGTCTCTAATGTCCGGAAATTTCTAAATTTGAGTTAGTCTATAAACAAGTTTTGAATATTTATAAATAAATATCTACTTTTGAGTAATGGTTAAACTCAAGACAGTGGTATTGATACTAGTAATCTGTCAATAAATAATTGATGGATAAATTGCCTGTAGAGACGGTGATTTATCGCGTCTCTCTAACCCTCAAAATGAATTTGACAGACCACTAGTCATAAGTAAACCACGCCAAAAACAAGGGAATCCAGATTTGCATCGAGTCACCTTCCCCAGCTAAGAAATAGAATCTAGGCTGTTTGAGTTAATCAGTCCAAGGTACATTTACCAATCTCAAAGGGGTAAAAGACTTTGAACGTAGTTTGCGCCATCGTGTACTAACCCTAGCAGTAATGGCAGCAATAGTATTGAGTTTACTGTATCGACAAATACAGCATTTATTTATATAGATTAGGACTTACGCAAGTGTCACAAAAAATTAAAACTTTTAGTTTGTAGTAAGGGCTACTCTACGGGAACGCAACTCTTCGAGAGGCTCCGCCAACGCGAACAGTCCAGATTTTGAGGACTAAAGCCCTCGCTACAAACAAAAAAATATGCCAGTTGCGTAAGTCCTATAGATGTGCTTGCTGCCTGGAAATTGAAGGATTGTTGTGGGTTGACGCGATGTCTGTGAGTCACCAAGCCGTATCTCAACACCTGGAGAGCTGCTTATTAAGCAATAATGGAGCGTTTAGTAGCCAAAAAAACACAAAGGACACAAGTCTCCGAAAAATTTCGAGTACAGATTTTTTATTCCTATGTTTTTGTTACAATTATTGAAATTTTTTCCCTAAAAATACCACTATGTCCTTATACGCAGAATTACATAGACATCTAGGCGGTTCCGTCGTACCCAGAGTTTTGTGGCGATATTTCGAGCGACATTCTTCAGAGTTGATTTCCCGCTTTGCTGACTATTCAGAATTTGAAGATTTTTATACCCGCCCACGCAATACCCTAGATGAGTATCTAGAATTACACACTCTGGTAGAAAGTGTACAAACTGTAGAGACTTTACCTTACTTTATCTATCGGCTGGTGCGGGGTGCTTACATTTTTGAAAATTTGGCTTATCTGGAACTGCGCTATACTCCCTATTTACGGACACCTGAGCATCTGAGTCAATTAGACAGAATTGACAAGATGGCAGAAATTGTCCAAGTAGTAGGACAAGCTAGCCACCTGCCAGAATATCCCATTGTTACTAGCCAAATTCTCTGTATGCACACGCGTTTACCCTATGAGGTGAACAAGGCAATTATTGATTTGGCGGCGCAAAATAAGCAGTATGTCTGTGGAGTAGATGTCGCAGGAGGTGATAGCTATTATGCCGATCGCCTCAAAGAATGGATTAGTCTATATGATTATGCGCGATCGCAGGGCGTTAATACCACCGGACATTTATATGAAACTACTGCCGGCTGTTACCCGCAACTGTTACCCTATCTCATGCGAATCGGTCACGGCATCCAAATTCCTTTGCTGTATCCAGAATTACTTAATGATGTGGCTAGACGCGGACAGTGCTTGGAAGTTTGCCCCACAACTTATCTGAAAACTGGTACTTTGCAGGATATACGCCAACTGAAAGTAGTTTTTGACCGTTGTTTTGATGCTGGCGTCGATATTGCTATTTGTACTGATAACGCTGGGTTGCACAATGTGCGTTTGCCTTGGGAGTATGAAAATCTCTTGACTTACGACATTATTAACTTTAAACAACTACAAGCTTGTCAGGATGCAGCTTTCCGTCATGCTTTTGCTTGGCCTTACAAACAACATCCCGCATCGTTATTGAATGGTTTACTGAAACTTGAAACACCTAAAGTTTTAGTGATGGGGGATATTAATTAAAAACCACCTAGAGATCATCATAAAATCACCTGATTTTATGTTAATTAATGTTGCAAGTAATTATTTTTTCTCATGTCGGAGAAAAAGCTGTAAGTAAGTGGGTCAAATTAAATATAAAACCTCACCCTGCCTCCGGCTTCCCTCTCCTTACTAAGGAGAGGGATTGAGGGTGAGGTTTTATCTTATGTTTAATTACGCCTACCGACTTAATCCACAATAAATATCTTGCAAAAATCAATATTTTAGAGATTAAACCACAGATGCATACAGATAATTTATCAGTATAGGGACTGACAAATAAAAAATATCCCACTGTTCACAGTCAACAGTTAACAGTTAACAGTCAACAACTTCAAGCGGGATAATTTATTTCTTGGAGTTCCCTTAATCTGTGGTTCTTTTTTCCCTAATTCGGATTTTTGCCAGAAAATTATAGCAGTTCTTGCTTGGGTGAAATACAGGCGCTCGTAGGGTTACAGCATTGCGGTGCTACTAGTATGTATCGTCAGGTATTGCATCCAAACGAGAAGCGCTATATGAAATAATCTGGGTAAAGTTTATGCGGCAACACCTTCTGTTGCACCACCGGTTGAAATCCAAGCTGGAAGACCGCCGGGAATTTCTGCTACATGACCAAACCCTGCTGCTGTGAGAATTTGTGCAGCTTCGGCTGTATGTTGGTCATTTTCGCCATAAACATAGATATGGCGTTCTGTATGCAAAGCAGATTTAGCTCTGGATGCTAAATCTTCCAAGGGAATAGATATTGCCCCAGTAATCCTACCTTGATTGTAAGTATGGCGATCGCGCACGTCAACAATTGTTAAACCTGGTTGACCCCAATCCAAAAGAGACTTTAAATCGTGAGCATTAGCAGCTAATTTACTACTCATAAGCTTTTCCCGCTTAGACCTCACAAGCAATTTATCAAAAATCACCTTTTAATTGAGTTTTCAGTCTAATAAGTTAATAATTTGCAACTAGCTCATAACAATCCCCCAATAATTTGGGGGAATAGTCATTGGTTCATTTGGACTACCCAAGGACTGCACTAATGGAATACCGTTGGGTAATGCCAAAAACTCTTCTAACCAAACCATTATTTCTTGCTAATGCCATAATTTTCAAGGTCTTCCCATACCTGCGCTCCGGCGATTATTGCTAGAATTGCCATCGCTAAAATGTCCGTGAGCAGATGTTTTTTAGTACGCTCTACTCTTAGGTCTTTGATCTCTCCAAAGTGCTGGACTAAGCTCTGCTCAATAGCTCCAATTTCTGGCACTTCTATTCGGTTCTGCTGATTACCAGAAGTCTTTTTGCCATTGCCAGATTCCATTTCAAAGCCCTGAGACATTTTAGTATTCTTTGAGATTTACATAGCAGTACAGATGTTCTTTTAAGTACCATGCTCTCATTTCATCTGTCAAGTACAATTTATACCAACTTAGATGCTCTTACCCTGATTCAACTTAAGCACGGACGTTAGTTGTGTTTGTTTACCTGCAAATGACCTTCGCCAAGTATTAAGTTGACACATATGATAGTGCAGCCTTACTCATCTACTTCATACCAATAAAAATTCCTATAGATGAAGCTTTCAGCTTTTGATTATATAAATTGCACATCTGATTTTCATAAAAAGTATAAAGATTTTCATCAATTTTTAATATCGCTTAAGTTGAAATACTAAGTGCTAATAACAGTGTCTTGTCTGTCCAAAAATATAATTTTTCAGTAATAACACTCTAAATAAAGAGCTATTTGAACATACCACAAAAAGGCAAAATTAAGATTGACTTTGTAGAAGTATAGCTGTTAGAAGTAAGAGAAGACAGAAGAGAGATAGCTGCTCAAAAGAGCATTATCTAAAGTGTTTTACCTACTCAATGACTCTGATATGAAACGTACTTTATTCACTGCCTTGATTGCCGCTACAGCTACATTAACTGGATTAGTCACCAAAGCAGAAACTGCATCTGCTTCAGATTTTACTTGGAATGATTCCTGGACTCAACCAACAGTAGAAAATAAGTCTCAGACTGGTTTTAATGATTCTCCTTTCCAGCAATTTGTTCAAGCAGAAAGTGTTGCTCTTCCAAACAGCGGACAATTTAAATTAGACGCCAGTCAATTAAACCTAAAATACGACCACGATGTTTCTGTTTTCTTCATTAATGAAGGTGCTGGTTATAGAAACCAATTAGCCTTTAATGCCACAGGAACTACTAACAAGTCTGGTTTGCTTTTTAATGATATTTCTTGTGAAGGAACCGGGTGTGTTGGTGGTTGGGGCGGTAATGCGCTAAAACTCGGTGATGGCGTGAATATTGGTAATGTTAGCGCAGGTACTCAACTCGACTTATGGTTGAGAGCTGATGGTTTAAACCGTGGTGACTCTGCCAATATCTTTGGTACTGACACTGCTTCTAATGCTGATGGACTACAGCACGCAGTTGCTTATGCTTACAATAACTATATCCTCCTAGCATTCGAGGATTTATACGGAGGTTTATACGCTTCCGGGGTAGATTCTAAAACTGGTAAGTGGAACGAAAGTTCTGACCGTGACTTTAATGATGTTGTCGTTGTTCTTGATATCGGCGAGGCAAATGTTAAAGAACTCATCGGTGCTACTGTTCCTGAACCATCTGTTACTTTGTCAATGTTTGCAGTGGGGGCAGTTAGCATGTTTGGATTACGTCGTCGCCGTCAAACTCGCACTATTAACTAAACTTTGAAACCTCAGTTGTTAATCTATAGTGCGTTTAATTTTATTAGAAAATAACAAGTGATTAATTAAATTTTCACCCGTATAAGTCTACGGGTGAATTTATGTGTATGGGCATTTATCTTCTACATACCACGATCGCGTTCTAAATCATCAATCACTTTTTGCAAATACCAGTCATCTGACATCCCAGGATAATAATCCTGCTTTTGTTGAATCAATCGTTCAGCGATTTCCCAATATCCGCCCACCATTCGCAAAAGTCGTTGACGTAGTAGGTTATATTTTTGCTTTTTGGACTCCGGGCTAAATTTTTGGATTTTTTCTAGGCTACTTAAGACTTGTTGATAATTTACCCAGTCTTCTTGTTCACAAAAAATACTCGCCGCCCTTTGATAATTTTCCACCGCATTTTGTATTTCTTCTATGCAAGTGTAGGCAATGCCCCGATTGTAGTAAGCTTGAGCGTCATCAGGATTAATTTGTAGGGCTTGAGTGTAATCTTCAATTGCTCCGAGATAGTTGCCAGTTGCTCGATAGGCATTACCTCTGGCAATATACACTAAGGCATCTTCAGGTTGCATCTGGAGTGCTTGGTTTAGATCTGCGATCGCTCCTTGATGATCTCCCAAGACAGAACGTGCTTTGCCTCGGTTACGATAGACAATGGCATCTTGAAAATTTAATCGCAATGCTTGATTAAAATCAGCGATCGCTTCTCGATAATTCCCCATCTTACAACGCACAACCCCACGACAGCAGTAAGCTTGGGCATCTTGCGGATCGGCTTGTAATACCCAGTTTAGATCCGCGAGTGCCTCTTGGGTATCTCCTTTTTCAGCCTTGTCTAATAATTGCGTGAAATATTCCTTGGTAGATAAAATCGGCGCATTTGGAGAACGTGATGGCTGTACAGCAGCTTTTTCTTGCGGTTGTAGCTGTTTAATTTGTTCTAGACACAGGCGACAATTTTCTTTGTCCTGTTGTTCTAGATATAATTTTGCAGCTTTTTTAAAGTTAGCGATCGCATCTTGAATATATCCCTGTTTACGCCGCACTATCCCCCGCAAATTATAAGCAGCAGCATAATTGAGATTGATACGAATAGCTCGTTCAACATCCTCCAGCGCCCCCGCTAAATTTTTCAGCGCCACCCTCGCCAATGCACGACAATAATACGCCTCTACACTTTCAGAATTTAACTTCAGGGCTTCGGTATAATCTGAAACAGCCTTAAGGATTGCTCCTGAGTCATAATGTGCTAAACCCCGTTGCAAATAAGCTTCGGTAAAGTAAGGTGTTAATTGTAAAGCATGAGTAAATTCCTCAATTGCTCCAGCGTAGTCTTTTCGCTTAGCCTTTTCCAATCCTCTATTGTAGAATTCGTCATTCATCGCATTTATGGGGTTGATTCAGTTAGTTAAATTCGAGTAGGGTTGCTTCGTAGCCTAACCTATTTACTTACTCTTGATATTGTAAATATTCAACATGGCTTTGCTTAATTTCGTAATTTTCAGGGAAATAAAATGAACAAACGATGGTGATTCATAATTTTGAATCGCCATATTTTTGTAACGTAGCATGGCTGTAATAGCCTAGAGTATACTTTATTAAAAATCAGTTTTACCAATGAAAATTAGAACTATCACAACAGGGATATCACTTGAATCTTTACAAGAAAAAGAAAAAATTAAGCAAGCTGCTGAGTTCAATCAGCAAGGGCAGATTGAGTTTGAAAAACAAGGATATGAAGTACAGACGACTAGAATAGCTACTAATAGCTGGGAAGAATATCTGCAACCGCTGTCAAAAAGTGAAGTTATCAATGAAATTCAATCTCTAGAACAACTTTGTCAAAGTCTGAATATCCACTTTTTCAATATTGGTTATGCAGATAAACCCGAAACCATAGCTATAATTCCAGATATTAACAAAAATACATCGATTATTTATTGCTCAAGTAAGATTGGCGATAGGCAAACTGGCATCAATTTTGAGAATGCGAGGGAATCTGCCAAAGTTATTAAATGTATTTCACAAGAGACTGAAAATGGTTATGGTAACTTTCGTTTTTGTGCATGGGCAAACTGTCAACCAAATATCCCATTTTTTCCTACAGCATACCATACAGGTAATACATCTTTTTCTATAGGTTTAGAGTTAGGTGATTTGGTAATGGAAGCGTTTTCACAGGCTCATGATATTTTACCCGCAGAGCAAAAGCTACAATTACTTTTAGAAGTAGAATTAAAGAAAATTGCAGTTATTGCTGAAAAAATATCTGATAAATTTCAAGTTCTCTATACAGGTATTGATACCTCTTTAGCTCCATCTTTGGATAAAGAAAATAGTATTGCTTTTGCTTATGAAAAATTGATGGATGGTAAATTTGGAAATTCCGGAACTCTCGCCATTTCTGGGATGCTAACTCGTGTATTGAAAAATGTATCAGTCAAAATCTGTGGTTATTCTGGTCTAATGCTTCCAGTTTGTGAAGATGTCGGGCTAGCTACCAGAGCTAATGAGCAAACCTATGATATTACAAATTTATTATTATATTCAGCTGTTTGTGGCTGTGGACTGGATACAGTTCCAATTCCAGGGGATATAACGATAGAAAAGATTACGGCTATATTAATTGATATGGCAACTTTAGCTATCAAGTTGAATAAACCACTATCATCTCGATTATTTCCAATTCCCAATAAAAAAGCTGGGGAAATGACTAGATTCAATTCCCCATATCTAGTAGATTGTAAAATATTTACAGTTGACTAAAATTATTCAAAAAGTAAGCTAGGAGAAGTCAGCACAAAAACATCCCTACTTCCTTGAGCATCAATTTGTGGTTTGATGGGAGTGGTAAAGTGGAAAAAATCATGGTCGTTGACCAACAAAAGTTCTCCCGGATTAAGAACTTTACTCAATACAGGCTTTTCTTTTTTAGCCGTATACAAATGTGTTTCTCCACCTTGAATATTATCTCTATCTACTGAGAATATGCCAATAAAATCAGTCCCATCTTGATGAATACCTTCAGGTGCGGGATTACCTAAGTTATCTGGGGAACAAATAGTTCTAATTTGATGAATTCCGATTTCAGCTTCGGGATGAAGTTTACAAGAATCACTAAATGCTAAGACAAGATTTCTAAAAATATCAAGTTCTATGAGAGCATCATCTAATTCTGCAAACTCTCTTTTTATATCGCCCAATAATGGATTATACTCTTTACTCTGAAAAAGGTAGCCATGAGGTAATTTAATTAACTGATCCTCAGCAACTATAAACCGAGAGAGTCTTCTCGAACGATAGTTACCTTTGATGTAAGGATCAATAGGCATATTACTAAAAAATGGCTTGAAACCTTCTACATTAATTGAATTTACTTTTCTAAGAGTAAATAGAAAAGCATATTCTAATTCCGTTGATGTCCGCAATTTTTGCATAGGATTTACCTCCTTGCAGATTGAAATTCTCCCAGGTTTTTCTTTATGGGAGGGTTATAACACTTAGTATATGCTACTTTTTATTAATATGTTGTTAATTTGACTACAAAAATTGACACTTCATGATATATAAAGTTGCTTGGTTCTCCCACAGGGCGGAGTCCCAGCGGAAAAGATTTATTGATGGGGCTTTGGTGGAGAAGGAATCGACGTATATTTACTAGCAGCAACAAGGTTTTATAATGATAGATTGGCTTTACCGTTACCCACCTTTGTATTCGGGTATTTTACTCAAGCGTTACAAGCGATTTTTTGCTGACGTTCAACTTACTTCCGGTGAGATAGTGACAGCACACTGTCCAAATACAGGGCCGATGACTGGAGTATCGACTGCTGGAAGTGCGGTACAGCTTTCCAAAAGTGATAATCTCAACCGCAAATTGGCTTATACCTTAGAACTGATTCAGGTACATGACAACGAGCCGACTTGGGTCGGTATAAATACTGTTTTGCCCAATCGGGTGGTAAAGTTAGCTTTGGCGAAACATCTTTTTCCAGAATTGGGTGAATATAGCCAGGTTAAGGGCGAGGTAGTTTACGGGTTAGATAAAAAAAGTCGAGTGGATTTTTTCTTGACGGGGAGTGATGAAGAACGCCCGATTTATTTAGAAGTCAAAAATACAACTTTTTCTGAGGGAAGATTAGCCTTATTTCCTGACACGGAAACTACTAGAGGACAAAAGCACTTGCGAGAATTAATGGCGCTGCTACCATTAACTCGTGCGGTGATGCTTTACTTTATCAATCGCAGTGATTGTACAGAGTTTTCGCCAGGCGATCGCACTGACCCTGTATATGGTAGATTATTACGAGAGGCGATCGCTCTCGGTTTAGAAGTCTTACCTTGCCGTTTTGATATTTCCCCCGAAGGTATCCGTTATTTGGGTTTGGCAAAACTAAAAATTTGATTACACCTAAATAAATAGAGACGTTGTATTACAACGTCTCTATACCTATAAAACAATAAATCCATCTAGACATTATCTAGATGGATTTATTGGTAGTTGGTGTTTACTAAGAAACATTCAACCAGACTGTAACAAAGAAACGACTATAGGTAGCCGTCACTCCAGAGATAGCATTCGCTATTCTGACGTTTCGTTATGCAGGAATTAAAACTGTGTCAATAACGTGGATAACACCGTTATCAGCAGCAACATCTGCTGTTGCAACTTTTGCATCATTTATCTTGACGCCATTAGAAGCATCAATTTTCACATCTGAACCTTCAACGGTTTTAGCTGTTTTCAGTTTAGCTACATCAGCAGCGAGTACTTTACCTGAGACAACATGATAGGTCAAGATTTTCTTGAGCTTTGGAATATCTTTTAGTAATGCGTCTACTGTACCTGCTGGAAGCTTGTTAAATGCTTCGTCAGTGGGTGCGAAGACGGTGAATGGTCCAGCACCATTTAGTGTATCTCCAAGACCAGCTGCTTCGATTGCTGCAACTAGTGTCTTGAAAGAACCATTGTTGGTAGCAGTGTCAATTATGTTGGCCATGTGTTTTACCTAGTTCTGTGTAACTTGTTACAAATCTAAACTATTTTTTTAATAAAATCTATCTATCGTTGGGTGTATATCAAATCATTTTTTTTATTGTTATGATAAAAGTTTATACATATTTTTATACAAATAGAGAATTATATGTGATATTATCCCCAGCTAAAAACTTATGTTTTTTGCTAGTGGTCTGTCCCATTAATTTTGACGCTTAGAGAGACGGGATAAATCGCCGTCTCTACAGGGAATTTATCCACCAATTATTTATTGATAGATTGCTAGATATTGGACGTTGCTGAATATGAGTATGAATTTGAATTTGGCGTATTCGCCTTTAGACGTTCCCGCAGGGTAGGTTCAAAGACGCAAAGGTAAAGATTTTAAATTTCATACTTTAATTCAGCAACGCTTTTAAATTTGATAATCCAGTGCAACTAAAACTCTGCCACATTGCTGATTTGCGGGTACAGCTTCCAGTATCTTTTTCGGCTGAGGTAAGTTGAGGTTGTTCATTTGTTCAATGAACTGGTTGCGGCTGCGTCCAGCAAACTTAGGATTCCAGCGCTTTTCTTCGCCAATGGTGGATACAGTCTGTCCTTGGTAGTCGTGACCGGGATATACTAAGGTGTCATCTGGTAATGTGAATAACTTTTGAGTAACGGCATCATAGAGTGAGCCAGCATCGCCATTTTGGAAGTCAGTACGACCACAACCCTGGATGAACAAGGCATCTCCAGTTAATAAGTGAGTGTCGTTGACTAAGTATGCCATGTGGCTGTCACTGTGACCAGGGGTAGCGATCGCTCGAATTTGGACATTACCTAATTCCAAGATGTTGCCATCAGCAATGTAGTGGTCTGCACCAGTAACCGCCGAGTTTTCTGGTACGATACCGACACAACCTGTAAGTGACCTGAGTCTGTCTGTACCAGTGATGTGGTCAGCATGGATGTGGGTTTCCAGACAGTAGCGCAAAGTCAAATCCAATTGTCGCAAAACTTTTAAATCCCGTTCCACCTGTTCCAATACAGAATCAACTAGGATGGCTGTTTTAGTCTCTGGGTCAGCAATCAAGTAAGTATAAGTACTTGATTCTTTATCGAACAGTTGACGAAATAGCATAACAGGTTTCCTCAACTTCAATGATAGATTTTCTTCCACAGCACTAGCATGGGAATTGAGGGATTTCAGTAACTCTTGCGCCAAACTTGCGGCTTGAACCCGAATTTCTGGAACAGCAGTGGTTTCCCAAAGATTGCCTTTGCGCGGTGTCCCCAAGGTGTACAGCATTTGAGATGCTTTTCCATCTGCATCTATCAGCGCACCATTTACGGCGGTGTCGATTCCCATTGAGAAGGTGTTGGGACGAATCAAACGTTGTTCTTGCAGACTAGCTACCAATGGGTGCTGCAATCTGCGGTAATCACAATTTGCGCCAGTGCAATTTACAATCCGCTTGACTTGCAAAACCATATCTTTGTGTGTCCCGCGTTCGCGGATTGTCACATCAACCCCATTTTCAAACTGCTGACAGCTTTGAATTCGACCTGCGTAATGGGTGAGTTGACCAGAGTTGATTGCAGCATCAATTACTACGGCAATTTCTTCGGCGATGCGATGACGGTGAACTTCCCAATAAGCTTTGAGATGGCGCAAAAATCGCTTTTGTTCTGGTAATGGCAGTGTTTGCCAAAGTTGTTGAGTAACTGGACGAATGGCATCAATTACACCACGCCAATCTTTGCCTTGGGTAAATGCCGATCGCAATTCTTGGCGTATCATATGTAGCAGACTTCGGGCAGTTTTTGGTGCGGTCTCTACGTCAATAAATGCTGGATAAGGATTTGTTGATTTGTGGCTACAAGGCATCAATCCGTGACGCGACACAGCATAAATTTTTCCCTGGAATCCTTGCTGATGTAAAGCAACAACTGTATCCGCCATTGTTAAGCCTGTGCCCACTAGCAGAATAGCATCCTCTGGATTTAAATTAGCGATCGCATTACTTGACCAAGCATCTTTGACATACTGCTTGTTTAAACTAGCAATTGGTGTAGGCATAATTGCTGGGAAATTGCCCAAAGCTAGCACTGCTTTTTGGACATATAAACTCTGACCACTGCTGAGATAAACTATTGTCATAGAAGATTTTGTTTCAATGGCGATCGCTTCATCTACAATTTTTTCTAACTGCACATTTGCCAATACATTTATCTGTGCTGCCTTTAAAGTCGCCTGTACATAATTCCCATAAACCCGACGTGGAACAAAGCTAGATGCTGTTACCTGTTCATATCCGTTGCTGTGCAACCAGTTGAGGAAGTGATTTGGTTCATCCGCAAATGCGCTCATTTTACCAGCTGGCACATTCAGCAAATGACAATCCACTGGTGTACCATAAGCAACTCCTTTTCCCACTTCCGAATTGCGTTCAATCAACTTGATGGAAAGTGGCGTAGTTGCATGACGTAAAAGATTAGCTGCAACCAGAGAACCACTAAAGCCACCACCAATGATGGCAATTGAAACTGGAGAAATGTTTAGGTTAAAAATACTGTTATTCATAAAATGTACAAGCTGCACTTACTGCTTTCAATTCATCAATTTATCCCGGAAAACCTAAAATTTATGCTTGTTCTCAGCCGGGACATGCATGAATTAGTTCAAAAAACCACATAGGCACATGAATAAGTGGGAATTCGATTAGAGTATTCAATTCCCTAAATTGAGAGAGTGGGGATCGTAAGATTACACAAATTAAAATCTAGATAAAATAAGGTTTTAGAAGTATTTCTCTAAAATTTATCTGTCTCTTCCATCCAAATCCGATGCAAATACCGTGGTTTTTTATTAATCTCAAAAATGTCCCTTCAAAAGCAATAATTTTACCTTGATACTTGTCAAGATTTTCTGACACTAATACCAATTTTGTATAAAAATGCATATAAGAAAACCCCCTCTGTAGTCCCCCTTTGATAAGGCTACCGCCTATACCAAGTCTTTTAGAGTTGTT
This sequence comes from Nostoc sp. C117, assembly GCF_043099735.1. Lineage (NCBI taxonomy): Bacteria > Bacillati > Cyanobacteriota > Cyanophyceae > Nostocales > Nostocaceae > Nostoc > Nostoc sp. C117. The sequence continues at coordinate 4,589,376 of NZ_CP170991.1, read as the reverse complement.
GTGTAACATAAAAAAAGTTAAGGCGTTGCAGGTCGATGCATTAAAGGTGCAGGTCAATGCATTAAAGGTGCAGGTCAATGCATTAAAGGTGCAGGTCAATGCATTAAAGGTGCAGGTCAATGCATTAAAGTTGCAAGTCGATGCAATAAAGGTGCAGGTCGATGCAATAAAGGTGCAGGTCGATGCAATAAAGGTGCAGATTGCTCATATAATTCGTAATTGTTATCCTAATACGGTTTAGTTAAGCCAAGAGACGCCATAAATCACCGTCAAGACGAAAGATTGATTATTGTAGAGACGGCGATTTATCGCGTCTTTGTGATTTAGAGTTTTCATCAAAAAGCCCTAACCTAACCGTATTGATTTTTACCCCACGACTGAAGTCAGGGGCATAGAAATTGGCAGACTGTTTTTTGCTCTCCATCAATAAATTAAGGGGCTAAGCTAATCGTCATTTAAATTGCATTTCTGCGTCCCCGTGTTTCCCTATCTCCACGTCTTCGCCTCCCCTCATCCCCCCATCTTTCTAGCGATTCAAATTATGCAACTTAAAGCTTATTACTGTCACTTTGGCTGAAAGCTAGATACCATTAAATTCGGCGTGTTTACTGTTCAGGAGTGCCAAAATGTCGAAACAACTGGGTCAAAAAATCGCACCGACACCGATATCAAATGATATTGGGGTTGTGGATTTGATTGATAAATACTTCACCGCGTATAACTCAGCACGTTTGCGGGAAATCTGCCAACTACTCAGCCGCGATGTGCTAACAGAAGGGGTGACGGTGGGAGTAAGCCTTTCTGGTGCAATGACACCAGCCGGATTTGGGGTTTCAGCGCTTGCACCTTTAATTCGCAACGGCTTTATTGACTGGATGATTAGCACAGGTGCAAATCTTTACCATGATATGCACTACGGTTTGGGTTTTGAATTGTTTGCTGGTAATCCGTTTTTGGATGATGTGAAACTGCGTCAAGAAGGCACAATCCGGATTTATGACATTATCTTTGGCTACGATGTGTTGTTGGAAACCGATGCTTTTATCCGCAAGATTCTGCAAGCAGAACCTTTTCAAAAACGAATGGGAACTGCTGAGTTTCACCATTTGCTAGGTAAGTATGTCCGCGAAGTAGAAAAGCAATTGGGTGTTGAGCATTCTTGTTTGCTAGCCACAGCTTATGAGTATGGCGTACCAATTTATACGTCTTCTCCAGGCGATAGCTCAATTGGGATGAACGTAGCAGCTTTGGCGTTGGAAGGTTCGCAGTTGATATTAGATCCTTCTATTGATGTGAATGAGACAGCAGCGATCGCTTACAATGCCCGTGAAGGTGATGGTAAAAGTGCAGCCGTAATTCTTGGTGGTGGCAGTCCAAAAAACTTTTTACTACAGACACAGCCGCAAATTCACGAAGTCTTAGGATTAGAAGAACGCGGACATGATTATTTTGTGCAGTTTACAGACGCGCGTCCTGATACAGGTGGTTTATCCGGCGCAACCCCATCGGAAGCTGTCAGCTGGGGTAAGATTGACCCAGAGGAATTACCTAACACAATTGTCTGTTACACCGATAGCACGATCGCTTTACCACTAGTAACAGCATACATCCTCAACAAGTGCCAGCCTCGCACCCTAAAACGTCTGTACGATCGGCGAGAAGCCATGTTCAACAAACTGCAAACAGACTATCTAGCAGCCAAAACCCAACCATCAGATAAGATTCCAGCAGCGGTAGCTGAAAGTGCTTCACAGCAAACAGCCACTTATCCCTGCGGTAGGTTGATTCCGAATACTTAGGGAGCGGAGGGGCAGAGGGGCGGAGGGGCAAGGGGAGCAGAGGAGCAGAGGAGCATAGGGAGAAATCCTAACTCCTAACTCAGCACTCAGCACGGGCTAAACGCCCCGCTACCGCTAACAGCACTCATTACTCAGCACTCTTTTGCCTCATGCCCTATTCCCAATTAAAAAATAAGTCGTCATTTTCCCTTTGTCTTTAACTTCAATTTCGCCGCGCTTTTCAAATAAAAATTGATTACACAAGCGTTTATAAGTATATTCTGTAACCTGAATTTTACTAGCAATGCCTTGGGATTCCATACATCTGGCGATGTTTCTCGTGTCTCCCCAGAGATCGTCAGTAAACTTTTTCAGACCAACTATTCCTGCTACTGCAGAACCGCTATGAATACCGATACGGATGTTGAAGTTTTGGTTATTTTCGGCATTAAATAAAGCGATCGCTGTTTGCATATCCAGGGCCATTTGGGCGACGGACTGAGCGTGATTTGGGCATTTGGGCAAGCCGCCAACTACCATATAAGCATCGCCAACGGTTTTGATTTTTTCTAAACTATGTTGTTCGGTGAGGCGATCGAAAGCTAAGAAAATTGGGTTCAGTAGGTTTACCAGTTGAATCGCATTCATAGAAGTAGCAATTTCGCTGAAGCCGATAATATCTGCAAATAAAATTGTGACATCAGCGACATCTTCAGTAATGCTAACTCGTTGTTCTCTTAAGGGTTTCGAGATTGCTGCTGGGGAAATATTCAGCAACAAGCGTTCGGTTTCTTCCTGTTGATGACGCAGTGCTTTTTCTGTTACTAATCTTTGAGTAACATTGCGAAAAATACCATGAGTAGCAACTGGATGACCTTCGACAAATTTACCGTTAATGTTGCCTTCTAAAAAGATTTTTTCACCAGTTTTGGTAATGAATTCAGCTGTTAGCTGCTCTAGCTTTTCACCGGAAAGCACGCGATAAAACTTTTGCCAACAATATTGTTTAAACTCTGGAGTTATGATATCAAAAATATTCATATTCATAATTTCAGCTTCGCTATATCCTAAAGTTTCTCGCCATGCACGATTGACATACAAAAAACGACCATAGGCATTAACGGCTTGAATTAAGTCATTAGTATTTTCAAATAAATCTCGATATCGTTGTTCGCTTTCTCTAAGTGCAACTTCTACTTGTTTGCGTTTGATAAAGTGGGCGATTTGGCTACCAATAGAACCCATCATTTTTAATAGTTCGGTATCTTTGGGTTGGATGTCTCGGCTAAAGAAAACCATCACCCCTAAGATTTCATTATCATCTACAATAGGAAAGCCAAAAGCTGCGTGTAATCCAGCTTCCGCAGCAGGTTGCGATCGCGCTTTATCTCCATTTTGAGTGATATCTTGAATCCACAAGGGCGATCGACCGATCCAAACTTCACCAGGTAACCCAACACCAGGTGTATAAGTAGTTTGCCAGGTAATTGCTTTAAATTCTCTCACCGAAACAACTCGACTTGACCAAATTTCCACACACCTTAGGACTACATTGACACTGTGTCTCTTTACTGAAGTGCCGATATATTGACTTGGTGTCCAAAGTTCACCTAAATCCCATCCCAAGTTTTGACAAATCGCCTGTAAAATTTGCGGAATTACCTGCTTTACACTCTGGGATTCTGATATAATCCGGGTGATAGCATACTGGGTGCTTGTACGCTGTTCTCTGTGCTGACGAGCAGTAATATCTCTACCAATATATACAATATCTTCTAATCCTTCTATTCTTTTCGGAATTACCGAACAAGAAAAAGCAACCAAACGCTTTTCTCTAGTTTTTGTTTTACAAACTACCTCTAAATTCTGAAAACTTTGCTTGAGAGAAAAATGTTGATAAATGGCTTTTATTACTACTTTGTCCTCAATTATTAATGATATAGATTGATTAAGTAATTCTTTTTCAGTAAAAGCAAATAATTTTTGAGCTGCGTTATTTACTTTGATTATTGTTCCTAAGTTATTAGTTACTAAAAAAGCATCTGCCATTGAAGTGATTACTCCATCCATGTAACTTTCACAAGATATCAAAGCACTGGATAGCAGATTCGCTTCATTAGCTTGCTGTGCTAACTTTTGTTTTAAAATAATTTTATCGGTAACATCCTCAATTAGTACAATTAATCTATTTTCAAATCTTTCATGCTGTTCGCCAATAATATATATATCTATGTATATATGAGATTGTTGCTTACAATCTCGTTTAATTTCTTGTAATTCAAATAGTTCTTGCTTTCCGTACAAGATAGCTCTCAAAATATCTTCAAGTCCGATAAACTCAGGAAAGCCTCGCCGGATATCTTTACCTTTTATCACCTCCTCTGGTTGGTGTGCAAACCGTTGTACTTGCTCAGATGTATCTAGGATGCAAAAACTATCATCCAATTCCAAGCGTTCAAATTTATTTGGAAAGGAAGGTTTGTTAAAAATCCGATCTAATACTTGATCTTTCATTGTAATGTGGGAGCAGACTTGAGAGGAAGATTCAAACAGGAGATTTTAGAGTATAAGAAGAAAAAATTTCAAATTATTGCTTTATAACAGCATCATTCGTCCGATAACTCAGGACTCAAGACTAATAAGTAGTAATTTAGCACTACTAATGGATAATTTTCTAAGTTATTGTTTCAAATGTTTGATAAATATACAAGCCTGTCAGGATAGAAATTGTTAATACTCAGTTTTTTTACTGACATTAATATTAATTTTTGGTAGGAATTTAGCACTCAGGAGTATTAATTTATAAGCATTCCCGTATAATCGTTCTAGTCATTCATAAAATATTCTCATCATTCATTAACTATTCTGACTTCTGAATTCTGACAATGATTTGCTCCATCGGGATTCAATAACTGAGCGTAAATAAACTTAACACTCATATGTTATATCTCTTGGAGGATTGACAATTGAATTAATATTATGTTTATTCAATCAGTCATACTTCATAGCGCGCCTTATAAGCGATCGCCAGTTTAACAAACTACCCCGACGCTATCTAGTCCTGGATAAGAAAATTGCAAAGAAGATTGTTAGCCCCTAGGTTGAAGTATAAAAAAGTACAATTTTGTGCCAATTCTAACAGTAAACTTTGATCGGATGTAAAATCGCACAGCGGAGGCGCAGCGCAATTATCAACAAGCTTTAGCTATCAATACTGAATTTGCCGATCGCACGGGAGGCGTTAGAGAAATTACCAGAGTGATGGAAAGGCGATCGTCGCTTGTTTGACATAGTTATATTTATATGTTCGTAAGATAAGATTGCTGATAGGTCAAATAGTTGCCAAGATAACAATTTATGACTCAAGCCATACCCCAACTAGTAACCTTTGAAGATTTTGCAGCATGGCGACCCGAAGGCGGAAGATATGAATTGCATGATGGGGTGATTGTTGAAATGGCACAACCACTAGGAGATCATCAGGATATTGTCGGATTTTTAGCTGAAAAAATTACTGTTGAGTACGTTCGGAATGGTCTACATTATTCCATCCCCAAAACAGCATTAGTCCAATCTGCTAGTAGCCAGTCTTGCTATTCTCTAGACTTGCTATTACTCAACCGTCTTGCTTTAAAACTAGAGCCACTTTGGCATAAATATTCTACCGTTAAATTTGCCGATTCCATCCCTTTAGTCATTGAAGTTGTTAGTACTAACTGGCGGGATGATTATCATAAAAAGTTAGGTGAATATGAAGAGATAGGGATAAAAGAATATTGGATTGTTGATTATTTAACTATCGGTGGTAAAAAGTTTATCGGTAATCCTAAACAACCCACTCTCTCTGTTTATCAATTAGTTGACGGTGAATACCAAGCTACTCAATTTAGAGGCAATGAGCGCATCGTCTCGCCTACTTTTCCAGAGTTAGATTTAACCGCCGAACAGATTTTTCAAGCTGGTGGATACCCTGCATAATTGCAAGGCAGCACATCAGTTTTCTGGTAATAGAGTTTCAGAATTGCTAGTGGGTGCTTCAGTGTATTCGCAAAAAATATTCAAGCCGATTTTGAGGATATATAAAACAATAACAGTAGCGATCGCTGGATCGATTGGTAAGCCGTGCGCCGTCGCTACACCCACAAGGGAAATAATCAAGCCTGTCAATAAAGGCGAACTCCCCGAATTCTTGCTGTATTCTTTAAGTTGACCGCGAAAACCATCATCGCCACAGAGTTCCTCACGCAATACTTTTAGTGTTACTTGCCAAAGTGATTTACTTTGTTGCATCAAAGGTTTCCCATTTTTTTCTATCCATAAATCCTCAAAAGCGGTTTCAACTTTGCCATTGTGTTTTTCCAAATGATTCAAAGCGTGTTGTGCAGGATCGTAATCTTGTAAAATCTCCCGTGCAACATTGATTTCTGTAAGACTTAATTGAGCATCCATTATTTATCCTTATTAGGCATGGGGCATTACTTCATTCTCCCTCATCCTCCTCATCTCCTTCATCCTCCCTACTCCCTGCAAGTCGCAAACTAGGTCAAAATTTAGATAAACGCGATCGCACCTACAACAATGCAGATTACCCAAAGTCTCCACACAGCAATTCTTGTAACTGACTTAGAACGCTCGGAACACTTTTATGGCAAAGTATTGGGGTTAGCCAAAATAGATCGTTCCCTAAAATACGCTGGTGCATGGTATCAAGTCGGCAACTATCAAATTCACCTAATAGTTGCACCTACTGTCCCCACCGAAAATCCTAACGAAAAATGGGGACGCAATCCCCACTTCGCCTTCTCAGTAGAAAACTTAGACGCCGCTAAAGAAGAACTGCTCAATCATAATTATCCCATTCAACCTAGCGCCTCAGGCCGTCCTGCTCTATTTACTCAAGACCCAGACGGGAATATTGTTGAGTTGAGTCAGCAGTAATGGGCAAAAAGGCAGAAAGGCAAAAAAGAGTGGAGTTTTTATGCTTGTTCACGAGTATCAAAGACTCATTAACGGAGTTCTGAGGTGGATTAATGAGTATCAAAGACTCATTAACGGAGTTCTGAGGTGGATTAATGAGTATCAAAGACTCGTTAACGGAGTTCTGAGGTGGATTAACGAGTATCAAAGACTCATTAACGGAGTTCTGAGGTGGATTAATGAGTATCAAAGACTCGTTAACGGAGTTCTGAGGTGGATTAATGAGTATCAAAGACTCATGAATGAGTCTTATTTATACCAGTTCGCTAAATTATAGCTAACTTCCTCTTCCTGTCCCAATACGGTTCAGTTAAGTATTTCTTCGTTCTCTTTGCGTCCTTTGCGGTTCGTTAAAAAATTGACTTTAACAAAGATTTTTAGCCTTAACTGAACCGTATTGCTTCCTGTCCACCCCAATGCCCAATACCTAATGAAAATAATTGCTTACTCTTACACCGATCCGCTATTAGAATCTTCTCCCGATCAAGCTTATTGGGGATGGGAGGTTGATGGAGTTTATCAAGATTTGGGCCGAGAGTCCTTTGGACATGCTACCCGAACGCAATTACAAAAATTACTCACCGATTGCCAAACTGAACCAGCAGATTATCTCCTGATCCGTCGCCTGGAAGAATTAGGGGATACTGTAGAGGAAGTAAGCGATCGCCTTAATGAACTCGAAGCGATGGGAGTAGCGGTAATTGCCACTGAACAAGCCTACACCTCCGAAAATTCCCCTCTTGGCGCTGACTTGCTGAATTTGCTACACGCCATCCAACGCGAACAACGTAGTCGTCGCATCCGTCAAGGACACGCCCGTAATCGTCTTGATGCTGCACCTCCACCAGGCAAAGTTCCCTACGGCTACCGCAGAGGTAAGGGAAAATATACCATTGACCGCAGTACTTCACCAGTGGTCAAAGATTTTTTTGACAATTTTTTACTCTATGGTTCCCTACGCGGTTCAGTGCGCTATTTAGCAAAAAAATACGGCAAGAAAATTTCTGTTACCACTGGGCGACGCTGGCTGACAAATCCAGTTTATCGCGGTAATACAGCTTACCAAAATGGTGAAATTATCTCCGATACCCATCTTCCGATCATTTCCAAGGAAGAAGCAGCCCAAGTTGACCGACTTTTACGCCGTAACAGCCGTTTACCATCTCGAACTGCTAGTGCTAGGCGTTCTTTAGCTGGGTTGGTTGTCTGTAGGGAGTGTCAATCACATCTGACAGTCACCCGTGTTACTCAACGCAACCAAAACAAAGAGTATCTTTATTTACGTTCTGTTAACTGTCCCCGAAATCCCAAGTGTCAAGCCATTCTCTACCAAGAGGTTTTAGAACAGACAATTGAAACGGTTTGTCGTGACTTACCCCTAGCTGTAGCGGGGATGAATTTTCCCCAGTTGGATGCAGTCAAGAATAGTTTAGGGGAAGCGATCGCCCGTCAGCAAGAAATACTCACTCAGTTACCCGCTTTAATTGAAACTGGAATTTTAGATACCGAAACAGCCAAGTTAAGGGCTTATAAACTCCGCACAGAAATTTCTGCACTCGAAGCCAAGTTGGCAATTCTCCCGCCAGTGAACTTGCGTTCTGTTGCCCAAGCCGTTTCTATTCCCCAATTCTGGTTAGATTTATCGGAAACAGAGCGACGATTTTACTTTCGAGAATTCATTCGTCAAGTTGAAATTATTCGCCAAGACCAAGAATGGAATTTACAAGTTATTTTTATTTTTTAATCGATAATTATTTATCTATAAGTCATCATTCAATACGGTTAGGATAAGTTTTTTAGAGCGCAAAGACTATATAAATCGCCGTCTTTACAAGAATCATTCCTTTTTAGAGACGGCGATTTATCGCGTATACTGCCTTTATCGAACCGTATTGAGTCATCATTAATAATTTAGTATTTATCAAACAGAATTCAGGAGTCAGGAGCCAGAATTCAGAATTTAATTCTGTTTGATTCTGACTTCTGACTCCTTCTTCAAAATACTCTAAATGTATAGAACTTGAAGACGAAAATGCTTTAATTTCTTTTTGCCCATAATGGGGAATATTTTCAACCGATATTCATTAACTAATAATATAAAATTCAGTATAAATCCTGTACTACTTGGTAATGAATTGTTTTCAAGAAGATAGATTTTTTGAAAAAATACTCAACAGGTAATGAGCTAGTTTTTACACCATTTATTTGTATCATTCGGCTCAAAAAATAGTCATTAAATAACTAAGCTAAATTTCCCGGAAAGATAGTACTAATTAGAGAAAGTTAAGTTAATCTTGGAAACTAGCAATCGTTAAGAAGATACGTTGTTACTGGGTGACAACATTGGAGATTCGCTCTGGTCTCTATGTAATCAAACCAGCAAGTAAAATGATTACCAGAGAATATGCAAGAAGGAAGCTTTATTTGGGGTCATCTAGAAAAACAGCATCGCACAGTTGGCAAATTGATTGACTGGGTATGGCTCATATTGTTGCTGTTAGCAGCAATTTTACTGTTTAGCGTCAATCTGGGAGGATTGCCCCTGCGAGATTGGGATGAAGGTACTGTGGCACAGGTTGCTAGGGAAATTTGGCACGCCCCACCAGGTTCAATGCATTGGCTTTACCCAACGCTAGGAGGCGAACCATATCATAACAAGCCCCCTTTAATGCATTTGCTAATTGCTTGGACTTATTCTTTAGGAGGCGAAAATGAATGCACTACACGCCTACCTGGAGCAATTGTAACAGCAACTTCAGTACCTTTACTGTATTGCATTGGCCGAGAGATATTTCGCCAACGCTGGGCAGCTATTTATAGTGCCATGATTTATCTAACAATGCTACCCGTTGTGCGTCATGGACGTTTGGCGATGTTAGATGGGGTGGTAGTAAGTTTTTTGATGGTGATGATGTTGTGCGTGTTGCGATCGCGCCGAGATTTACGTTATTGCCTTGGTGTTGGCATCGGTTTTGGGTTGATTTGCCTAACTCAAGGACTGCTAGGCATATTATTAGGTGCGATCGCAATCGTATTCCTCTTTTGGGATACACCACGATTACTCACTTGTTACTATCTGTGGATAGCCATTTTTCTCGGCATTTTACCTGTGCTTGGTTGGTACACCGCCCAACTAATTCACTATGGTTACACTGCTGCCCAAATTGGCATTGTAAATCCATCTCTGAGCCGAATTGGCACAGTTGCACAAGATAACTTTCAACCACCTTGGTACTATGTTCTTGAACTTCTCAAGTACACATGGCCGTGGTTATTATTCTTACCGCAAACTGTACGTTTAACTTGGGAAAATCGCAACCTTAGTTGGGCAAGATTAGTACTTGTATGGAGTGGTGTTTATCTGGTAGTAATTTCCTTGATGATTACCAAACTTGCCTGGTATGTATTCCCAATTTATCCCAGTTTAGCCTTAGCTTTTGGTGTCCAGTTAGCAGAGACTGAAAATTCACCTTTAGTATCATCCTATCCCCGTATTTGGGTAGCAGGTTTGGCGATTTTAGCTGTAGTCGCTTCTGTCGGCAGCATTTATTTTAGTTGGGGCACAACACCGAAAGCAGACTTACAGCTGATTTTTGCCGCAGTAGCTTTAACTATGACCTTAGCAGCTATTTTGGCAGAGCGCGGCGACGGACAATTTTTGAAGATTTTGTTCTGGGGAAGTTATATTTCCCTGCTACTGTTGATGAAATCTAATTACTGGGTTTGGGAATTATCTGAGGCTTATCCAGTTAAACCAGTCGCCGCGATGATAGTTCGGGCAAATCCAGCTACAAAGAAGATTTACACATCTTTTCCCTACTCTCGTCCGTCGTTGGATTATTATAGCGATCGCACCATTATTCCCGCTTCTGTTGGTGAACTGGAATATTATTGGCACTATAACGGGCAACCCTACTTCCTACTTCATGCATCTGTTCTCAACAATCTTCAACTAGAGTCCATGAGGCTAATTGACCAAGCTGAAGGTTGGAAATTAGTTACAAAAGATACGAATCGGCTCTAAATTTTGGGTATGGGCGTTAGGAGTGCTGAGTTAGGAGTTTTGTTTATCTCCTTTTCCCCTTGTCTCCCTCATCCCCCACTCAAAGCTACTAAAATATCCAGCCATAAAAACAGTGTTCTATTTGTTGGGGCAAATAGAACACTGTTTTTATAAGTATTATTGATTGCAAAATTAGAGAAATTAATTAAAGTAATATATTATCCTTGACAGGGTATATACTCATCTTATGGAAATTTTTCCCCTGGTTTTTTAATTTGCTCTGTAGGAACTATATGGCGATCGCTGTTAGTTGTTTCCTGAGTAATAGCAATCATACTAAAAAAAATGGCACTACCTACAGCAAAGGCCACCATAGGACGCTTGAGTAGGACAAAATCCCTCAGAATCCTAGCTAAAGGTCGGCTTTGACGGCGTAGCGCCGAAGAAATCATCATTTGTCTCCAAGTAAACGGATCGCGGACGTAATGACCGCTTTGGCAAACTACTAGCCTTTCTTGGCAATAGGGACAACAAAACAAGCCAATACTCGTTTTAACTGGTTTGGCTGTGGCATTTCTTTGGCAAATTGGGCAAGTAACATAATGATTATCAAAGGTGTGTATATTCATTTACCTCGTCCGCCTAGTCCATTTACTCGCTCTATAACAATAGCTATATTTAATTGGGATCAACACTTAGCAGACTTCTAAGTATCGTTTGACATCAGCTGTAAATCACACATACATTGTATTACCACCAACAATTGCTCAATGGTCGCAACACGAGTATAGCTAGATTTAAGCGAAAATGACTCCTCATTAATGCTTGTGGGTGCGTACACCCAGATCGCAGTAACTCTGTTGTCTCTAAAGAGTTTTACCCATCAGCGTAGGCGTTGCTCGCTGTAAGTATCGCTGACCCTTAAATAATAATTGTCTCTCATTTACACAGTTCTCCCCACAAAAATTTTGCATAGTGACATCTTTTGCTATAGCTTTGTAAATCGAGCAAATAAAGTCTACTTGTCTGGTTGCTAAATAATGGCTCACAATGAGAAGTAACAGATAAAAATTTAAATTTTTTCTTACATTTACCTCCCCTATCAATGACTCTCTTGCCTCCCACTCAACTGAGGAAGGTAACGGAACAACCTGCCTTTCCTTCACCTTCCACTCGCTTATCTCACCTAATTAACCGTTTTCAACCATCCCCAGAAACCGTAGTGCTGTTTTTAGCCATGTTGATTGGCGGTGGCACTGGTATGGGTGTAGTCACCTTTCACTATTTGATCGAACTGATCCACCATTTAATGTTAGAAAATTTGATGGGTCAGATTGGCGTTTGGGGTGCTTGGACTCTAGCCTGTGTTCCCATCCTTGGCGGATTAATCGTTAGCTTGATGCGCTGGCGTACTCAAGACTTCGGTCCTGGACTTTCATCACTCATCGCCGCCTCTCAGGGAACAGAGATTCGGCGACCACTACGACCAGTCACGAAGATGCTGGCCGCATCTGTTTCTTTGGGAAGCGGTGCATCTTTAGGACCAGAAGGACCAAGTGTAGAAATAGGTGCCAATTTTGGCATGTTGTTGTCTGTAATCCTCAACGTATCTCAAGAACGAAGACGTTTGCTCTTAGGTGCTGGCGCTGCGGCTGGATTAGCCGCTGGATTTAATGCTCCCATCGCTGGAGTATTTTTTGCCCTAGAGGTCGTAATGGGAGCGACATCTTTTGCTACTTCTGCTGTCAGTGTGGTGCTATTAGCGGCGGTGGTAGCAGCATTAATTGCTCAAATTGGTTTGGGGGCACAACCTGCTTTTGATTTACCTGCATACCAAGTCCGCAGTCCTTTAGAATTACCCCTTTATCTTGGGTTGGGTTTAGGCGCTAGCCTAGTTTCTCTAACTTATACTCAATCAATTCGCTTGGCTAAAGCTTGCTTTGCTGGGAAGGTTCCAGGGTTTCAGTTTTTGGGACAAATTCCTCAGCCAATTCATCCAATTATTGGTGGCGTTCTTGTCGGCGCAGTTGCTTTGCAGTTCCCGCAAATTCTCGGCGTTGGTTATGAAACTGTGGAAGCTATGCTTCAGGATGTCAAGTTTTCATTGCACCTATTAGTTGTGCTATTAGTGGTTAAACTACTGATGACTGCAATTAGTGCGGGTAGCGGTTTTGTTGGGGGTTTATTTGCGCCAGCGATGTTTCTAGGTGCTTCTTTTGGATCGGCCTACGCCAAAATTTTAGCTGCGCTATTCCCAACCCTTTGTGACCAAATGGCAGCTCCTCCAGCTTATGCAATGGTGGGAATGGCAGCAGTACTGGCTGGAAGTGTGAGGGCACCGTTAACGGCTATTTTAATGCTATTTGAATTAACCCGCGACTACCGCATTGTTTTACCATTGATGGCGGCTGTCGGTTTGAGTGTTTGGTTAGTAGAAAGGATTAAACCAACTTTTAACTCTAACTCTAATTTACAACAAATCGGTCTTTCGGAATTGAAAGATGAACAAGCGGAAATTGTGCAGAAGATTTTGGTAGAAGATGCTATGCACCCTTCTCCAAAAAAGTTACGTGCAACCCTTAGTGTTTTAGAAGCGGCTGTGGAAATGATCCGCGATCGCACACGAAGCTCTTTAGTCATTAATGAAGCAGAGCAATTAGTTGGTATTGTTTCTTTGGAAGATATTAACAGCGCCCTTAGTCTTGGGCAAACCTACCTAAATTTAGCAACTGAAATTCCAGATAATTTATCTAGTCAAACCCTTATGGACATTTGTACTACTGAAATTCTCTATGCATGGGAGGATGAACTATTATCTGAAGCTTTAGATCGCATGAGTCTTCGAGGTTTGCATCAGTTACCAGTGGTAGCACGAGATAAACCCGATCGCATTTTAGGTTTACTAGAAAAAGAGCAAATTGCATTAACTTGCAATTTAGCCGTTACGCGCAAAGCACTGCGTCACTATTTACCAGTATTACCTAAAACAGATATAGTTATTAGTCATTAGCCATTGGTCATTAATCGTTGGTCATTGGTCATGACTTTTTGGTCATTGGTTCTCACAAATGACTAATGAACAGAGGACAAAAGACAAACAACAAGTGACTATTGACAATTGACTAATGACTATATTATTAAGCTGTGGCTTCTAGGGCTTCATCATCTTCCCTGTCTTCTGGATCTACCTGGCGCAAACGAATGTGCTTTTTACCTAAAGTGATGATAAACTCATCGCCTGGTTTAAGATTCATCTGTTTTGTATAAGCTGAACCTATAAGTAAGTTACCATTCGATTGCACACTAATTCTATAGCTAGCACTACGTCCACCACGCCCATTAGCACTGGGTGTACTATCTAACTGAATGCCTTCTGCATCAATGAGGGCATTTAAGAACTTCATCATATTGACGCGCTCTATACCATTTTTGGTAACGGTATAGTATCCGCATTTCTTGGCTTTGTCTTCCTTGCTCTCGTTCTCTAGCTCTTTAACTTTTTTGAGCAGTTCTTCACCGACTAGGGGTTCAATTTTTTTCTGTTTAGGCATCAACTTAGGTCGAAAACGAATGTTTGAAGTGTTTGAATCGATTTTATTTTAGCTGAGGTTGAGCTAACAGGAAGATAATCCTTTAGTTTTCATCTCAACATAGCCAAGTATATTACACTCATAGCCATAATTGTTATGCAATTAGCAAATATTTCTCAAACAATTAATTCTATATAATGCTGGCAATGCTGATAACTATATATATTAGTTTGTGAATTACTGCTAGACTATACAAGTTTTAAGTTTTTTAAACTAACGCTCAAAAGGTTGTCTAGTTACTGAGGATGATAACTGAGTCAGAGAATGATAAGCAAAACTGATCCTTAGTCATTAGTCATTGGTCATTGGTCTAAATAAATGACAACGGACAAACAACAAAGGACAAAGGACAAACAATAATGAAACTAACTACCAGAGGACATTACAGTGTGAAGGCGTTGCTAGATTTGAGTTTACAGCCAAGAGATAGTCCTGTATCTGTAAAAGCGATCGCTAAACGCCAAGATATCCCAGCTCCTTACCTCGAAAAACTACTAATAGAAATGCGGCGTGGTGGGTTAGTGAAATCAATTCGTGGTAGCATCGGCGGATATCAATTGGCAAGAGAACCTGCACAAATATCTATAGGACAAATTTTAGAAGCAGTGGGCGAAAGCCTTACTCATTTACCCCATCTCACTCCAGCACCTGCACAAGCTGAAGATTGGGTAACATTTACCCTTTGGCAAAGGCTCAATCAAAAACTCAAAGAAGCTTTGTATAGTATTACTCTGGCAGACCTTTATTACGATGCTCGTAGCTGGCAAGCTTCCCTTGGTGAAGAAGCTAATTTTGTGGTTTAGTCAATGTTTATTGGGCATTGGACACTGCTCATTGCTTTTCAAAAAAGACAAATGACTATTGACAAATGACATCAGCTATTGTTTTAATCATTGCTGCACTTTTAGATTACTTAATTGGCGATCCTTGGGGTTGGCCTCATCCTGTCCAATTTATGGGGTGGGTAATTTCTCGGCTGACGAAATTTTCTCTGCAATTGTGTCAAACTTCTCTCACACAACGCCTAGCCGGAATTTTACTAGGTATTATCCTAATAATTGGTAGTGGAGTTGTCGGTTTTTTGATCGTTCAAACTGCCAGATCGATTCATCCTGTATTGGGAATTGCTGTAGAAAGTATTCTTTTGGCTAGTTGTTTTGCTGGCAGAAGTTTGCGGACAGCAGCAGTAACTGTTTTACAATCTTTAGCAGTAGGAAATTTAGAAGAATCTCGTAAGATTTTAAGTAATTACGTTGGTCGAGATACACAAAACCTCTCAGAAGCAGAAATTTTGCGAGCGATTTTAGAAACAGTCACGGAAAATGCTACTGATGGGGTAATGGCTCCACTTTTTTATGCAATTATTGGCGTATTTGTCCCAGTTGTCGGGTCAATTCCCTTGGCTTTAGCATATAAAGCCAGCAGTACCCTTGATTCAATGGTGGGTTATCGGGAAGCACCTTATACTTATTTGGGATGGTTTAGCGCGCGATTGGAAGATTATTTAACTTGGCTACCTTGTCGGTTAACAGTTCTGACTTTGGCATTATTATCGGGAAACCCGATGCATGTTTGGCGAATTTGTCGTCGGGATGCAATTACCGATCCTAGTCCCAATTCTGGCTGGAGTGAGTGCGCCTATGCTGCGATTTTAGGTGTACAAATGGGGGGGACAAATTGGTATCGTGGGATAGCTAAACACAAGCCATTGTTAGGAGATGCCATTTATCCCATTACCCCAAATTCGATTCACAAAGCTTTGCAATTGACTCGATATTGTTTTTTATTATGGTTGGGAATAGCGATCGCTATATTCTTGCTCCCAAACAGGTAATGATAAATATAGGGCATTGGCCATTAGTTATTTCCCCTCAGCCCCTAAAGATAGATAGCTATGTCTGCAAAAGTAGTTGAAATCCTTTCATCAGAAGAAATTCGTCGTACATTGACTCGCCTTGCTTCTCAAATTGTGGAAAGGTCGCGTGATTTGTCCCAATTGGTGCTTCTCGGTATATATACTAGGGGTGCGTTATTGGCTGAATTGTTGGCGCGTCAGATTGAGATGCTGGAAGGTGTATCCGTTTCTGTCGGTGCTTTGGATATTACATTTTATCGAGATGATCTTGACAAAATTGGATTGCGGACTCCAACGAAAAGCGAAATTCCTTTTGACTTGACAGGGAAAACGGTTGTACTCGTGGATGATGTGATTTTCAAAGGACGGACGATTCGCGCTGCTTTGAATGCTGTAAATGAGTATGGAAGACCAGAGGTGATTCGTTTAGCTGTGTTGGTAGATAGGGGTCATCGTGAGTTACCAATTCATCCAGATTTTGTTGGGAAGAAGTTACCTACTGCTAAAGAAGAAATCGTCAAAGTTTACTTACAAGATTTTGATGGGCGAGATGCGGTGGAGTTGATGGGGGATTAGTCATTGGTCATTGGTCATTGGTCATTGGTCATTTGGAGGCAGAACTATAGCGCTTCTGGTTTAGGTTCCGAGTTCTGAACAGGAACGGCCGAGTTCTAAACAGGAACGTCCGAGTTCTGAACAGGAACGGCCGAGTTCTAAACAGGAACATCCGAGTTCTAAACAAGAACGACCGAGTTCTAAACAAGAACGACCGAGTTCTAAACAAGAACAACCGAGTTCTAAACAAGAACAACCGAGTTCTAAACAAGAACAACCGAGTTTCAAACAGGAACGACCGAGTTTTAAACAGGAACAGCCGAGTTTTAAACAGGAACTTCCGAGTTGTCCACTCAAAAACTTGGGTTCGATCGCCACACTAACAAAAAAACACGCCTAAATCACGAGTTATTTTGACCAGGTAAGGGTTTCATAGCGATCGCTAAGAAGAACTACACTGTAATGAAGGAGCAATTAGGTAGCGATCGCTCACAATAAACTGCGTGTTTAACTTTCTTCAGCCAATTGTCGAATTCTACAGCAACAACAAAGAGTTTATTAACAACCTGCTCTCAGGTGCATTTCCGGCGATTGTGTGTTATTTCGGGTGGTTTATCTGGGCACACCGCCAGCGACGCATTCCAGAGAAAACTTTTGCTTTTGAGGTGATTACACCCAAGAGTCAAGACCTGATGCGGCGAATTTTGGGGGGTAATGATAACGATCCTTTGGCTGATAGAAACATAGTTTACCAACAACGTGTAGCAAATCGTCACATCCGCAAGGAGCTACAGCGGCAGCTAGAAGAACATCGCTGGGTATTGATTTTAGGACGCACGGGATTAGGGAAAACGCGAGAAGCAGCGGAGTTAGCAAAGCATCTCAACCAAGAAGGCTGGACGGTGCTTTACCTCAAATTAGGAGAATGGCTAGATATTCCGGCGGCTATGCCAAGGGAGATAGGGACAAACCGCAAATTGCTGTTTTTCTTTGACGATTTGAATCAGAAAATGTATGCCAGTGGCCACGAAATATCCCCAGAAGCCGAGAAAAGTCTCGCAGAACGGTTTCGAGTTGCGTTGCAAGAAAGGCTGTTGCAAGCTTTGAATAAGTATGAGGAGTTATGCGAACCGACAGAAATCCGCGTCATCGCCACTGCACGCAATGAAAGACACTCTGAAGATCCGGGAAAACCCAGCCCTTGGGAAAAACTGCAATGGGATAAATATTCCAAGCTGTGGAACCGATTTCAAACCTATGAATTGCCGCAACCGGAAGATGATGCCATCATTGCGATGTTAGCAGCAACGGTTTCTGAGACTCAAATCAAAGCTGAAGCAGAGCAATATCCGGAATTAGCTAGGTGCAATGATAGTACTTTTAGAAACGTCGTCGAGAATCTCCACCGTCTGCAAAATGAAAGCTTGCCTTTGACTGTAAACAATTACCGCCACACCCTCAAAGACACTTGGGAAAGACGTTACAAGAAGGCAGTAGAAAAGTACTCTGTGAGCCGCGACATTTATGATGCCGTGGACTTGCTGCAACAATTCGACCTTCCTGTTTATCGCTTGACAGTGGAGGCAACTGCACGGATGTTAGCGGCGGGGAATTTCTGGTGGCGACTTTGGTATTATTGGCAAATACGCAGAGCTATCAATTATCTGATTTCAGCTGAACGCATCCTAGAACCCCGTGATGGGCAAATTGAGGCCAAGGGAAAGCAAGTAGAAGCAGAGGAATTCATATTGCCCTTTACTCGGTTAATTTTGCGGCTAGCAGAGAAACACCAAAAAATTCAAATTTCGCTGCTAAAGTTTGGTTGGAATCTGAACAATTTAAAACGCTATCAAGAGGCGTTACGTTGCTTAAACAAAACTCTAACTCTAACTTCCGTCTGGTTTGCCGACTATAAGCCAGATGATTTAAAAAAACATAATCAAGGGATCGCCTTCATCTGGTATTTTAAAGGCAATGTGTTAGAGAATTTGGGAAGATTAGAAGAAGCGATCGCTGCTTACGACCAAGCCATATCGATCAATCCTGAATATCACGAAGTTTGCTACAACCGAGGTCTTGCACTTATTTCTTTGGGAAGATTAGAACAAGCCATCGCATCCTTTGACCAAGCCGTCTCCATCAAACCCGACTACTACGAAGCTTGGAACAATCGGGGCGCTGCTCTATGTAGTTTGGGAAGATTAAATGAAGCGATCACATCCTTCGATCAAGGCTTAACCATCAAGCGTGAAGATCCCGATGGTTGGTACAACCGAGGTATTGCACTACGAAACTTGGGAAGATTAGAAGAGGAAATCGCATCCTACGACCAAACTCTCAAAATCAAAGCTGATGACTACAAAGCTTGGAATAATCGGGGTTATGCGCTATTTAGTTTGGGAAAATTAAAGGAAGCGATCGCATCATTCGACCAAGTTCTCAAATATACACCTGACGATCACGAAGTTTGGAATAATCGGGGTTGTGCATTATTTAGTTTGGGAAGATTAAATGAAGCGATCGCATCATTCGACCAAGCTCTCAAATTCAAACTCAACTTCCATCAAGCTTGGTATGGTAAGGCTCGGTGCTATGGTTTACTAAGAAATATCGATTTGGCAATAGAGAATTTGCAACAAGCTATCAATCTAAATCCTGAATGGCAAGAGATAGCAAAAACTGATACTGATTTTGACAACATTCGAGAAGATCAACGGTTTCAAGATTTGATTAGTTATTAGTTATGGGGCATTGGGCATTGGCATGGGAAAACTCTTCTTTAGTTACTAGGGCGTGTTTTCAAACCTCTCCTTAAGCACCTTAGTCTTTGGAGATCCCCCCAACCCCCCTTAGAAAGGGGGGCTTTTAGAGTTTCTTTTCCCCCCTTTTTAAGCTAAGGTGTATACACAAGTTTGTTTTCTTCCCCTTGTATCCAGAACTACCCCCCTTAATCCCCCCTTAGAAAGAGGGGAAAAAGAAATCTACTTCCCTCCCCTTTATAAGGGGAGGGTTAGGGTGGGGTAATTCGACAAACTGCTTGTGATTCGATAACTTGTGTATACACTGTAGCCTTTTTAAGGGGGGTTAGGGGGGATCTTCGAGTTGGAAAACAGTCCCCACTCCCCTCATTTCCTCAGCTTTACCTTATGCAGCAATTCGTCCTTAATCCGGTTAAGAATAGAAGTCTCATCAAGATTTGTCAAAATCCGATTAATCACCGCTTTTGGCCCATCAGGCCCCCAAGTCGCCCCATTAGCTAAATAAACCTTGGTAACTTGTCCAATACCGTAAGAAGAAACACCAGCCACGCCGCCTTGAGTAAGCGCTACCGATATATAAGGCGCAAGAGCAATACCACCCGTAGCTGTTGCAGATATCCCCAGTAAAGTCTTCAATCCACTCAAGCCCAAATTTGCCAACAGTTCACTAGCACCAATACCACCCATACTCAGGGCAATTTTTTGTAATAATTGTACGGCTCCGGCTTCCGTCATCGAGAAACCATAGAGCTTAGATAAACCTAAAATTAAAGCGATATCAATGATTACACTACTAAGAATATCTACCACAGTTACGGGATTAAGAGCGATCGCCACTGCTTTAGTCATCACAGCTTTCCAAATCAACTGATTGGCGTTCACCTCCCGAATCATCAGTTTTCGCTCAATTAATTGCTGATTTACAGTGTCAGCATAAAGCATGGTGTTGAGAGCCACCAAAGCTTTACCTTCGCGGTGGAGAATCTCCAAAATTTTCAGCTTCAGTTCATCCACTTGGGCATTACCTGGACGCAACTGTATGCCCCGACTGCCATCAGGGCGAAAAACTGCCGTTTTCACCAATGGCGATGCTGCTGACATGACGATTTCTAAAGGCGTGAGTAATTCTCGTACCCTTTCATCGCGGATTTTATGATAAATTGTCAGGCGATCGGCTTCTGGATATTGGTCTACTTTGTTAAATACCAGAATTATCGGTTTACCTGCTTCCCGCAATTGAGAAAGGGCAACATGTTCTAGCTTCGTCATGTCGCCAGAGATGACAAACAGAATCAAATCCGCTTGTTTGGCAATCTGTTCGGCTAATGCCGCACGCGTTGCACCATCGACTTCATCTAAGCCAGGAGTATCAATTAATTCCACCTGGGATTGACCGGTGCCGGGGAGAGTGACTCGTAGAGTCCGTTGAGTTTCCCCAATTGGTTCTTCGCTAATACTCCAATTGACTCTTTGTGCTGCACGGGTAACACCATGCAGTGGTCCAGTTTCAAATACTGTTTGTCCCACCAAGGCATTGAGTAGCGAAGATTTACCACGTCCCACCATGCCAAAAGCCGCAATCTGTACTACCATGCGGTCTAATTTGCCCAGCATGATTTCCAAATCAGTAATTTCCTCCTCCAATCCGGCTTTTTCTTGGGGACTGAGGTCAAGATTAGTCACCAAATTTCGCAGCGCCGTTTGTGCTTGTTTATAATTCAGTTCGCTTTGAATATCTTCAAAACTGAAAATGGCACTATCTAGTTCTTCCTCCCAACTGGGTGAGTTGCTGTGATGAGGTTCGGGTAATGTGGAAGTCATAATTTAGATTCTCGGTTAACCTCGCTATTCGATCCTAGTTATTTTTACAGGGAATGGGGAGTGGGGGGATGAGGGAGACAAGGGGACAAGGGAGACAAGGGAGATAAGGGAGACAAGGGAGACAAGGGAGACAAGGAGATAAACAAAACTCCTAACTCAGCACTCAAAACTTCTGAAGCCAAGTTTAAGAAATCGAGGTCTGTTTTGGTGAAGTGTTAACTTAGCTAATTAGTTGCCCAAATGGGCACAAATTATGAAAACTTTTCAATTTTGTCTTGGTGCGCGTAAACAAAATAAGGTAGCCCGTTTTGCGGCATCTGTTGTGGCAGCATCTTTGGCGATGGCTGCGCCAACGTCTTTGACGAACGCTGCGCCAATGTCTGTGACAAACGCAGGTAGTATTAATTATGCCAGTGCTACTCCCATAAAAATAACTACTGCCAAAGAAATCACTTCGGCGTCAGTCCAACTGAGTCAGAGCAAACTAAATATTGCCCAGTTACAAACTAATAAGACTCAATATCAAGCTGCTGGAATCGATCCTTTTGTCCTGGTTCCCATCCTAGTTGTTGGCGGTTTCATCATTTTTGTCCCCCTGTTCTTTGGGGGACTGGTGGTGATTGGGGAACGGGAAGTTGGCATTGTGGTGAGAAAATTTACCCTTTCCGGGCGCGGACTCCCCGCTGGACGGTTGATTGCCCTCAATGGTGAGGCTGGTTTACAAGCAGATACTCTAGCGCCTGGTTGGCATTGGGGCTATTGGCCTTGGCAATACTCAGTTCGTAAAGAGTCGGTAGTAGTTGTTCCCCAAGGTGAAATCGCTTTAATTGTCGCCGCAGATGGCGAATCCAACCCACCAGAACGCATCTTGGGGAAAATTGTCAGTTGTGACAATTACCAAGATGCCCGAAAATTCCTCACCCAAGGCGGCGAAAAAGGTCGGCAAATGGGTTTTCTCACTGCTGGTACTTACCGGATTAACACCGCCCTGTTTAAAGTCATCATGGCAGCAAATGCCAGCACTCACGGCATGACTCCAGAACAGTTACGGGTATACAGCTTGGCATCTGATAAAGTTGGCATTGTCACTACTTTAGATGGTGTCCCCATTTCCGCTGGTGAACTCGCAGGACCGATAATTGAGGGACATGACAACTTCCAAAATGGTCAAAAATTTATTAATGGCGGTGGACGGCGAGGCTTACAAGAGCAAATTCTCCTTTCCGGTTCTTGGAACTTAAATCCTTGGTTTGTTCAGGTTGAACAAGTGCCGATGACGGAAATTCCTATTGGCTATGTCGGTGTGGTAATTTCTTTTGTGGGTAAGGCACATCAAGATGTCAGCGGTGCAGCTTTCACACACGGTAATTTGGTGAATCAGGGACACAAAGGCGTATGGGTCGAACCGTTGTATCCTGGTAAACATCCGATTAATTCTCGGATTATGAAAATTGAACTGGTGCCAACAACCAACATTGTCTTAAATTGGTCAGGTCGCACCGAACGCCACAGCTATGATGCTAAACTGGCTTCTCTAACTGTGCGATCGCGTGATGGATTCGCCTTTGATTTGGAAGTCGCCCAAATCATCCACGTGGGTGCTTTGGATGCACCGAAGGTAATTTCCCGCGTTGGGGCAATGCAAAATCTGGTAGACCATGTATTAGAACCAACCATCGGTAATTATTTCCGCAACTCCGCCCAAGACTATACAGTACTAGACTTTCTCACCGCTCGGAGTGAGCGACAATCTGAGGCTGCTGAGTATATTAAAACAGCATTGCGGGCTTATGATGTGCAAGCGATCGATACCCTCATTGGCGATATTCAGCCTCCGGCGTCCTTAATGCAGACACAGACAGACCGGAAAATTGCCGAAGAAGAACGCAAGACTTATGAAGTCCAGCAGATGGCACAAACCCAACGCCAGCAACTTGTTCGGGAAACAGCCCTGGCTAATATCCAGCAAGAAATGGTGAAATCAGAGCAAAGTGTGCATATAGCCGACTTGAAAGCCCAAGCCCAAATCAAAGAAGCGACAGGTGAAGCTGAAGGGACAAAACTCCGGGCAATTGCGGAGGCGGAAGGTATTCGGGTCACAGGTAACGCCAAAGCCGAAACCTACCGCGCTGGTGTGGACGCTTTGGGTTCCCAAGCTTATACAGCAATGCAACTAATGCAGATTATAGGCGATCGCCATGTCCGCTTAATTCCCGATGTCTTAGTTGGCAGTAACGGCGGTAATAACGGTTTAGTAGATGGTCTATTATCCTTAATTTTATGGAATCAAACTGGTCACAATGGTGAAGTGAAACCAACGCCTTTGCATCCACAACCGATAGTTACCCAAGGCCAACCAACCGCAGAAAATGCTATTCCGCCTATAGTTGTGAATTTTCCAGTGGATAAGCAACATTAGTTTAGAACAGAGCCGAGGCACAAACACCCAGAGGCTCAGATTCCCGACTTCTTGAAGAAGTCGGGGATTTTTTTGTTCGTAACTCATTTAGGATTGCTATAGGAATCATATTTGATTTCTGAAAAATCTAAGTATTTGTAGGGTGTGTTAGGCGTAAGCCGTAACGCACCATTCTTAAGGCTTTGGTGCGTTACGCTGTCGCTAACGCACCCTACGTATCTTTTCAAAAATCAAATAGTAGTCCTATATATCGGAATTAATATCTAAATCAATTGCTGTGTAATTTACTTCATTGGAGGAATTAAATGAGCCGATCGCCATTGTTAGATCCAAATCGCTCTTATACTTTTAGCAATTACTTTGAATTAGGGTTTGCAGTTGATGATTTAGTAGCTGAATTTGGTTATTCATTCGAGCGTAAATTTCTGGAATTCCCACAATATTCAGGCACATTGGACAGACTTGCCGAGCTAAAACAACGGCTTGAAAATTTTGAGAATACGATCGCACTGTTATAAAACACAATCATATTACAAAACTTTATGTCTATAGATTTACGAGCATTTTTTCAAGCTAGTGACCCCAGTCGAACCCTGTTCGTCAACAATCCATCGGATGTGAAATACTACATTGACTTTTCTTCCGTGCGAGGCGGAGATATTATTGCCAAACTGAAGCAAAAAATTACTTTTTTTAAGCCAAATGAGCCTACCTGCACCCTATTTACTGGGCATATTGGCTGTGGTAAATCGACGGAACTACTGAGGCTACAGGGGGAACTGGAAAAATCAGGCTTTCACGTGGTCTATTTTGAGTCTAGCGAAGACTTGGAAATGACTGATGTCGATATCGCTGATGTGTTGTTAGCGATCGCTCGGCGGGTGAGTCAAAGTCTGGATAAAATTACACTGGAGCCACCCAACAAATTTAATGAATTGCTCCAAGGTGCTTGGAAAGTCTTAAACTCCGAGGTGACGGGAGTAAAAGTTAAGGTTCCGGTAGTTGGTGATGTCAGCGTATCCGCAGAAAAAGAAAAGCTTTCTCTGTCTGTAGGGATTGGTGAAATCACAACGAAGATGAAAAATGACCCAACCCTGCGAGAAAAACTCAATCAGTATTTAGCACCGCAAAAAACTAAGCTGCTAGAAGCGATTAATCAAGAATTATTGGAACCAGCGATCGCTAAACTCAAACAGCAAGGTAAAAATGGTCTAGTGGTAATTGTCGATAATCTCGACCGTATCGATAATCGTGCCAAACCTTGGGGTCGTCCACAGCAAGAATATTTATTTGTCGATCAAGGTGAGTTTTTGACCAAGCTTAATTGTCATCTACTTTACACCATGCCCTTGTCTTTGAAGTTTTCCAATGATTACGGAATGCTCACCCAGCGTTTCCCAGAAGATCCCAAAGTGTTACCGATGGTGCCAGTACAAAAGACTGATGGTAGTGTTCATGTAGAGGGAATGGCACTTATGCAGCAGATGATACTAGCAAGAGCTTTTCCTGACTTGACACCAGAAGAGCGTTTAAATAAAGTTACCGCGATTTTTGATAGTGCTGCTAGCTTAGAGCGGTTATGTAAAATGAGCGGTGGTCATGTGCGGGATGTACTGAGGCTGCTGAATACCTGGATTATGGAAGAAATGAGTCTTCCCCTAAGCCGTGAAACCTTAGAGCAAGTTATTCGTTCTCGGCGGAATGAAATCATGTTACCGATTTCTGATGAAGAGTGGCAATTATTACGTCATGTCAAGGAAAGGAAAAAGGTGAGTGATGACCACGGATATCAAAAATTGATCCGCAGTCGCTTTGTCTTTGAATACCGCGATGGGGGCGAATCTTGGTTTGATGTTAATCCAATTTTGGCTGAGGCGAGGGAATTGCAATGAGGAATTAGGTAGTCGAATTACCCCCCTTAATCCCCCCTTGGAAAGGGGGGAGACCGGAAATCTAGTTCTTTTGGAAAGGGGGGAAAAAGGGTAACACCGAAAATCAAGTTCCCTCCCCTTTACAAGGGGAGGGTTAGGGTGGGGTAAAACCCAGATTCGTAATTTCAGAACAGGAGGAAATATGAAAACAATCCCAGAGTTAAAGATTCGTATTCAAGAACTTAGTAAACAAGCTGTTCAATTTAGTAGAAAAGCATCTGAAGTGTGTTTAAGTGACCGTCAGCAAGCCAAGTATTTTAGACAACAAGCAAGAGAAGCTAGCAAACGTTGTCAAGTATTGATACAGGAGGTAAAACGCCAGTAAGTTTAATTTTGTAGTCTTTAATCCTGCCTCCATAAGCTTATGACAGACTCCCAACCACCAGAAAATGACCATATAAAGAGCGATGTCTACGACGAGCTAAGCCTACGCTCTCTGCAACAATTAGCTTGGGCGATCGAATCCTCTGTGGGACAGTTTAAGCTGATATTGGCACGGTGTAATTATGGTAGCTTGCGCGATCGCCTCATCCAAAAATTACGTCAAATCTCTCAAGTCGAAATTCGTGTCTTGGCGGTGCAGCAATCTCACAGGACTCTTTATACTGCCATTCAGGAAGAATTCGGCGAAGAAATACCAGCCTGTGTGATGGTTGTCGGCTTGGAATCAGTGCAGAATTTATCTGTGATATTAACTTCTGCAAATCAGGTGCGGGAAGAGTTTCGCAAGAATTTTGCTTTTCCCTTAGTGTTGTGGATTGACGATGAAATCTACAAACAACTAATACAGCTTGCGCCAGATTTGGAAAGTTGGGCAACTACGAGAAACTTTGAGATATCAACCCAACAATTAGTAGATTTTATTATCGAAACGGCTAATCAATGGTTTAGTAATAACTTAAAATTTAGCGCCGATATATATATTAATCTACAAAATGAATTAGAAGCAGCGCAAAGATATTTGCTCAACAAACCAGATGTTGAGCGTTTAGAAATTCAAGCTAATTTAGAATCTTTATTAGGTTTTGTTAAACAGATAAATAATCAAAAAGATTCGGCGCTACAGCATTATCACAAAGCTTTAGAGCTATGGCAACAAACTAATAATTTAGAACGACAGACTAAAATCCTCGGTGAAATTGGCTTTTGTTATTATCTCAAGGCTTTTAAACATCAAGATATCAATCATCCAGATTGGAATAACACTCGACACTATCTTCAAGAATATATCAATTCCATTGGGGAGAACAAACGACTAATCGCAAATTCTCTCTTTAAGATTGGTGTTATTTTACGTGATTTACAAGAATGGGAACATTTAAAAAGTCTTGCTGAACAAGCATTAGAAATACATCGGGCTGATAATCAATTAATAGAACTAGCAAAGGATTACGGTTTTTTATCTGAGGTAGCTTTAGCTGAACAATCTTGGTTAGAAGCCAATCAATTTGCACAGCAAGCTATAAAGATTGTAGAGGGACACAGCACCACACTCCTCATATCAAATGATTTTAGCTTGTATAGGTTTCTTTTAGCCCGTTCTCAATATTATTTAGGTTCTTATCAAGAGGCAATTCGTAACTTAGAAACTGCAAAAGATATCGGCAATCCCCAGATAGATTTAAAGCTTTATCTCAACATTCTCAGTCATTTGCAAAAGCTTTACTTTGAGCAGAAAAAATATCTAAAAGCATACAACATCAAACAGCAACAGCGTTCTATTGAGCAGCAATTTGGCTTACGGGCTTTTATTGGTGCAGGTAGATTAAAAGCTACAAAACAGGCATTTGCTCTGACATTGCGCTCAAACTCTCCCCAAGGAAATATTGCCCCAGAAATTGCTGCATCTGGTCGCCTATTGGATGTAGAACGTTTAATTGAACGCATGGGACGCCCTGATTATAAGCTGATAGTAATTCATGGGCAATCGGGTGTCGGTAAAAGTTCTTTAGTGAATGCGGGATTGGTGCCAGCTTTAAAGAATAAAGCGATCGGTATTCAAGATTATTTGCCGGTGGTAATGCGGGTTTATACTAACTGGGTGGAAGAGTTGGGGCGGGTGTTGGGGAGAGATGAGGGAGATGTAGCTTTAGCTTCCCGCAGGGTGGAGGATGCTACGGTGTACACACAAGTTATTGAATTACCCCACCCTAACCCTCCCCTTGGAAAGGGGAGGGAACTAGATTTTCTTGTTTCCCCCCTTTCTAAGGGGGGATTAAGGGGGGTAAAACCCGGATCTCAAAGTAACTCCGATTTGTGTGTACGCGGTAGGGTGGAGGATGAGGGAGATGAGGGAGAATTAGAAGGTCAACGTTCAGCCTCAGAAGCTCAACTTTCAGCCTCAGAAGCTCAACGTTCAGCCTCAGAAGGTCAACTTTCAGCCTCAGAAGGTCAACGTTCAGCCTCAGAAGCTCAACTTTCAGCCTCAGAAGGTCAACGTTCAGCCTCAGAAGCTCAACGTTCAGCCTCAGAAGGTCAACTTTCAGCCTCAGAAGCTCAACGTTCAGCCTCAGAAGGTCAACTTTCAGCCTCAGAAGGTCAACTTTCAGCCTCAGAAGGTCAACGTTCAGCCTCAGAAGGTCAACGTTCAGCCTCAGAAGGTCAACGTTCAGCCTCAGAACTCGGAACTACGCAATATTTGATATCCAGGCTTAAAGAAAACGAACAGCGCAACCTCCGCACGGTGTTAGTTTTCGATCAATTTGAGGAATTTTTCTTTGTTTACACCGAACCAGCCCAAAGGAAGCAATTCTTTGAGTTTCTGGGAGAGTGTCTGAATGTTCTATCGGTGAAAGTTATCTTATCGCTGCGTGTAGATTACATCCATTACTTGCTAGAGTGCAATGATTTGCCCAGCCTTAAGATTATTGGCAACGACATTCTCAGTAATAATGTGCTTTACAAGTTGGGTAATTTCTCACCTGTTGATGCCAAGTTAATTATTCAGCGTTTAACAGAGAATGCTGATTTCCACTTGGAACCGGCTTTAGTCGATCGAATGGTGGAAGATTTAGCCGTAGAATTGGGTGAAGTGCGTCCCATTGAGTTGCAGGTTATGGGGGCGCAACTGCAAACGGAGAATATTACAACTCTGGCAGAATATCGGCAACGCGGTACTAAAGACGAATTGGTTAAGCGTTATTTAAATGAAGTTGTTAATGATTGTGGTGAAGAAAATCAGCAAGCAGCCGATATATTACTGTATTTGCTGACCGATGACAAAGGAACTCGCCCTCTGAAGACTCGCGCTGAGTTGGAACGCGATTTGATGCCGTATTTCTCGGAGATCCCCCCAACCCCCCTTAAGAAGGGGGGCTTAATTTCTTTAACTCCCTTAAAAAGGGGGTCAACCCAGGCGGGGGGATCGGAAGCTAGCGGGGAACAAGCTTCTGAAATCAGCAAATTAGATTTAGTGTTAGAAATTTTTGTCCAATCCGGCTTAGTGGTTTTGCTACCAGAAAACCCCGCCGACCGTTATCAACTAGTACATGACTACATCGCCGCTTTTATCCGCCAGCAACAAGAACCGAAGTTAAAGCAGGTGATGGCGGAACTGCAAAAAGAACGAGAACAAAGAAAACAAAGTGACGAAAAACTTAATCGTGTTCTCAAACGCGCTCTTTTTGGTTCCCTAACCGCAGGTTTAGGATTTGCTGTTTTAGCTGCGGCAACATTCCAGTGGGCAGTAGAGGCAAATGTTAGTCAAATTAACGCCATCAATAATTCTTCAGAAGCCTTTGCTGTCTCTGGACAATATCCAGATGCTTTAATAACAGCGTTAAGGGCAAGTAGCAAACTCAAGCATACACTTTGGGCACAGCACGAAAGCAATACTCTAATGCACGCTGTGGCAACTTTACAGCAAGCGGTTTATTTAAAGCCGAAGGAGAAGAAAGAAAACCGTGCCATAGAGGTAAATACCTTAGAATGGCATAGCAGTACAGTCTATGGCGTAGTCTTCAGCCCCGATGGCAAGACACTGGCTTCTGGCAGTTTAGACAAGACGATCAAACTCTGGGATGTCAGCACAGGCAAAGCCATGAAAACCCTGACTGGGCATAGCAGTTCGGTCTCTAGCGTAGTCTTCAGCCCCGATGGCAAGACACTGGCTTCTGGCAGTGGTGACAGCACGATCAAACTCTGGGATGTCAGCACAGGCAAAGCCATGAAAACCCTGACTGGGCATAGCAGTAGGGTCATTAGCGTAGTCTTCAGCCCCGATGGCAAGACACTGGCTTCTGGCAGTTTAGACAAGACGATCAAACTCTGGGATGTCAGCACAGGCAAAGCCATGAAAACCCTGACTGGGCATAGCAGTAGGGTCATTAGCGTAGTCTTCAGCCCCGATGGCAAGACACTGGCTTCTGGCAGTTTAGACAAGACGATCAAACTCTGGGATGTCAGCACAGGCAAAGCCATGAAAACCCTGACTGGGCATAGCAGTACGGTCTATAGCGTAGTCTTCAGCCCCGATGGCAAGACACTGGCTTCTGGCAGTGAAGACAAGACGATCAAACTCTGGGATGTCAGCACAGGCAAAGCCATGAAAACCCTGACTGGGCATAGCAGTTGGGTCTATAGCGTAGTCTTCAGCCCCGATGGCAAGACACTGGCTTCTGGCAGTTTAGACAAGACGATCAAACTCTGGGATGTCAGCACAGGCAAAGCCATGAAAACCCTGACTGGGCATAGCAGTTGGGTCTATAGCGTAGTCTTCAGCCCTGATGGCAAGACACTGGCTTCTGGCAGTTTAGACAAGACGATCAAACTCTGGGATGTCAGCACAGGCAAAGCCATGAAAACCCTGACTGGGCATAGCAGTACAGTCTATAGCGTAGTCTTCAGCCCCGATGGCAAGACACTGGCTTCTGGCAGTTTAGACAACACGATCAAACTCTGGGATGTCAGCACAGGCAAAGCCATGAAAACCCTGACTGGGCATAGCAGTACAGTCTATAGCGTAGTCTTCAGCCCCGATGGCAAGACACTGGCTTCTGGCAGTGGTGACAAGACGATCAAACTCTGGGATGTCAGCACAGGCAAAGCCATGAAAACCCTGACTGGGCATAGCAGTTGGGTCTATAGCGTAGTCTTCAGCCCCGATGGCAAGACACTGGCTTCTGGCAGTGATGACAACACGATCAAACTCTGGGATGTCAGCACAGGCAAAGCCATGAAAACCCTGACTGGGCATAGCAGTACAGTCTATAGCGTAGTCTTCAGCCCCGATGGCAAGACACTGGCTTCTGGCAGTGATGACAACACGATCAAACTCTGGGATGTCAGCACAGGCAAAGCCATGAAAACCCTGACTGGGCATAGCAGTACAGTCTATAGCGTAGTCTTCAGCCCCGATGGCAAGACACTGGCTTCTGGCAGTGATGACAAGACGATCAAACTCTGGGATGTCAGCACAGGCAAAGCCATGAAAACCCTGACTGGGCATAGCAGTACAGTCTATAGCGTAGTCTTCAGCCCCGATGGCAAGACACTGGCTTCTGGCAGTGATGACAACACGATCAAACTCTGGGATGTCAGCACAGGCAAAGCCATGAAAACCCTGACTGGGCATAGCAGTACAGTCTATAGCGTAGTCTTCAGCCCCGATGGCAAGACACTGGCTTCTGGCAGTGGTGACAAGACCGCGATTTTATGGGACTTGGATTTCGAGAATTTATTACTCAGTGGTTGCAACTTGCTGAATAATTATATGGTTGCCCATCCAGAAGTGTTAGAAGAGTTGCAATCATGCCAAACTCCATCTCAGTTAGCGCAAGGGGCAACAGTGTTAGTCATCCAAGGTGAGAAGTTAGCGCGAAACGATGATATTAGTGGCGCTGTGGAAAAGTTTAACAAAGCACAGCAGTGGAATAATAAATTAAAGTTTGATTCCCAGGCGAGGGCAAGAGAGTTGGCGAATCAAGCTAAGGTTGAACGCTCAGTTGATGAAGGGAACAGCCGCTTACAAGAGAAAAAGTTTAAGGAAGCACTAGCAGCTTATACCGTAGCCCTCAAGCTCGATCCCAAAGCCGAAATTCCGAATGATTCTTGGAATACAATCTGCTGGGACGGGAGCCTACAAAAACAAGCCGCCGATGTTTTACCAGCCTGTGAAAAAGCCGTTACCCTTGCACCTCAAGATGGCAACATTCGTGACAGTCGTGGTTTGGCTAGGGCGCTGACAGGCAACTATCAAGGGGCAATTGAGGACTTTGAAGCATACATCGCCCAAACTCAAGATAAAGATAGTAAAGCACAACGGCAGCGCTGGGTGAAAGATTTACAGGCGGGGAAGAATCCGTTTACAGAAATAGAGCTTAAAAAGCTACAGAATTAGGGAATTAGGAGTTAGGAGTGCTGTTAGCGGATAGCTAAGAGGATGTTTGAAAAGTCATGATTGATGCATGAAATATTCTTTTACCCCACCCTAACCCTCCCCTTTACAAGGGGAGGGAACTAGATTTTTCTTTTTCCCCCCTTATAAAGGGGGGAGACCGGAAATGCAGTTCCCTTCCCTTAGAAAGGGGAAGGTTAGGGTGGGGTAAAACTTATAATAGTATTTTCACGCTGATGAATCAGAGGCGACTGTGACCACTACACTACACTGGCAAGAAAGAGTTGGTAATCAAAGAGATTGGGTTTGGCGGGGTTGGCAAACTCGCTATACTTACATTCGCCCTCGCCAAAATCACCAGAAAACACAACCTCTAATTCTTTTACATGGCTTTGGCGCTTCCATTGGTCATTGGCGACATAATTTAGAAGTGTTGGCTGAACATCACACAGTTTACGCCATAGATATGCTCGGTTTTGGCGCTTCGGAAAAAGCCGCAGCAAATTACAGCATCGAACTTTGGGTAGAGCAAGTTTACGATTTTTGGCAAACCTTTATCCGCGAACCAGCAATATTAATTGGCAATTCCAACGGTTCGCTGATTTCCATGGCCGCCGCCGCCGCCCATCCCGACATGGTGCAGGGTATGGTGATGATGAGTTTACCCGACCCTTCACTAGAACAAGAAGCAATTCCCCCTGCGCTGCGACCATTGGTCACGGGAATTAAAAATATTGTCGCTTCGCCGTTGATTCTCAAACCTTTATTTAACTTCGTCCGCCGTCCAGGAGTGCTGCGCCGCTGGGCTAGTATTGCCTACGCTAACCCAGAAGCCATTACCGATGAACTGATAGAAATTTTAGCAGGCCCTCCCCAAGACCGAGGTTCAGCGAGGGCTTTTAGTGCTTTATTTAAAGCCGCGATCGGAATTAACTTTAGTCCCAGTGTCAAGAAAGTATTACCAACCTTAACAATACCCATGCTCTTAATTTGGGGACAAAAAGATCGGTTTGTTCCCCCAGCCCTAGCCAGGCAATTTGCTCAATACAACAAGAAATTGGAAGTGCTGAATTTAGAAGACGTGGGTCATTGTCCCCATGATGAATGTCCAGAACAAGTCAACCAAGCTATTTTAGATTGGATTGAAAGAGTCGTTAGCAGTTAAGAGTTAGGAATTCTTCCCTTGCTGCCCCGGTTACTGAATCTCGACTCACTTCGATGCCGCTGAGTGCAAGTCGCTCGATTTGAGCATTGTCGAAATGAGCCCAAACCAAATGAGCCGAAATGAGTCGAAGTATGTTCCCTTCTTCTCCCTAGCCAACCGTAGCTTGAGAGGTGTCAACATCTGTAGTACCATTCACATTACGGGCTACCGAAATCATTTGATTGAGAATTTCTTGGCTGGGAACTTTACCTTTCAACACGACAGTGCTACCCGTTTGAGCAACCCAAAGGGTATCAACATCATCGAGTTGGTCGTCTTGATCGAATGCCAACGCTACTCGCTTAGCTAAACCACTCTGGTCATATTCTCCGCTTAATCCTACACGTTCTGCTGGTATTGATTGCGTATCAGTAGCCGCAATGTCAGCATTAACAGCTTGCGGAACCGCCTGAGGAGTAGGATTTACTTCGGCATTTTCAGGTTTTTCCATTCCAAATAGTCTTTGTAACCAACCCATAAATGCTTTCCTCCTATTAGAAACCTATTAAATCAGAGTATAAATACTTTACAAAAATACCGCATCTACCAATAAAAAGATATACATTGAATCAGAATCATGCTTAGAGAATAATTTTTGGACAATTTTTCTCTAAAGATGCAATGAGTGCAGCCATTAAGTTTAAAATAAAAAATCGCACTGAAAATTTTAGTGCGGCAGTATGTCTAGCGTAGTCGTTAGCTAGTGTCTGCGTTACTCAAATCCTGCTTGAGCCTCTGTTGGCGAAGATGAAACATACTCTTTCAGTTCTCGTAGAAGATGAAGCGGGGGTTCTATCCCGCATTGCTAGTTTGTTTGCACGTCGTGGTTTTAATATTGAAAGCCTTGCTGTTGGTCCGGCTGAACAGGGAGGAATCTCCCGAATTACGATGGTTGTACCTGGTGACGATCGCGTGATCGAGCAACTCACCAAGCAATTATACAAGTTAGTCAACGTGCTGAAGGTACAGGATATCACCGAAACTCCTTGCGTAGAGCGAGAATTGATGCTATTGAAGGTGAATGCTAGTAGCAGCAATCGCTCAGAAGTGATCGAACTGTCTCAGATTTTCCGGGCGCGAGTCGTAGACGTGGCTGAAGATTCTCTGACCTTAGAAGTTGTGGGAGATCCAGGTAAAATGGTAGCGATCGTCCAGGTCTTACAAAAATTTGGATTAAAAGAAATCGCCCGCACTGGCAAAATTGCCCTAACTCGTGAATCGGGTGTGAATACCGAATTACTCAAATCTTTGGAAGTAAAGGTTTAATTGAGAGTTTAAGAGCAATCCAGAATGCAATTAGCGAAAAGTCAGAGCGCCAGAAATCGGCGCTCTGAACTTTTGTAAATTTATCGAACAGAATTCAGGAGTCAGGAGTCAGGAGTCAGAATTCAGCATGAATTCTGACCGAAAAAGCAGATAGCGCAGCGGTAGCGAGTCATCTCTCAAGGGGAGACCATGCCGCGCAACGAGCGTCTTGATTCTGACTCCTGAATTCTTCTTCAATTAGTCGGCAGAGAAACTTCCCAAATTCCTTGATTTCCACCGTATTCCAGAACATAAATTTTATTACCGATAATCTCACTATCAACCGGATTGCTAAAACCTTCGACAATCCGCCTAGCCTGAAGTTGATAGTTGGTATTTCCTACTTTAGTCAACTTCAAATCTAATAAATCTTGGCTAGCATCCTTAAAAGGACCTGGTAAAGTTTCCCCAGTAGGATCGCCAGGTGTCCAACTTAATACGAATCCATCTCCCTTAAATTCTGGACTCATTACTCCTTGTGTATCAAAAACCAAACCTAAAGGAGAACGGTGTGTTGTAAAAGTACTTATTGTTTTCCCAATAACACTGGCGTCTATGACTTGGCCATTTTGAGGGTCGCGGTAATTGTCTGCGTCTGGTCCAATATTAGTAATTGGTTCATCTAAGCTGCTATTAGGCTTAGCAGGAAAGGTTGGATCGTTATAATAGTAACCCTTTTGGACTGCGTTAAACATGGGATTTAACAACTTGTCATTGGCAGGATTATAGTTTGGGAATTGTTGTGGATTATCTGTGCCACCTATACGCCAGGGAAAGCCATAATTATGACCTAGACGTAGCCAATTTAATTCTTCTGACATATCGCGATCGGGACCATTTTCTGCACCAAACAAATCCCCATTGGGTGCAAAAGCCATATCAAAAGTATTGCGTGTTCCTTCTGCAAAAATATAGCCAGAGGTTTTTAAAGTCGCCCGATTGTTAGCAAGAAATAGATTTTGGCCATTAGTAGGAAGACGGAGTATACACGCGGTTAATCCTACCTCACGAGTATTAGGATATAGACCACCATTAGACTGAATCTCACCATGATCGGTACGAGAACCGCTATTCACATAGATAAATTTACCATCTGGGCTAACAACCACACCGTTGAAGCGATGGTCATAGGCTGTTTTGCTTTTGGGATATTCTGCACTTTTAGCTAAAACAGACCAGATGCGTTGTCCTGTAGCTGAGTTAATTACGCCTTTAACAATAATTCCTTTGGTCTGGTCATTCACAAGGTTAGCATTGCCAACTAAATAAATTGTACCATTACGATCAATGGCCATTCCTTGAGTTTCACTTACCTTATGATTACTAGAGTTGTAGACAAGTGTACTTGTAGATAAGGCTAAATTAACTTGATAAATGTCACCATTTTGTTTGAGATAATAAAGGGTATTGTTTCGTGGATCTTTTGCAATCCGAACAGAAGGAGAAACTGCTACCGTATTCATAATATTGCGAATGTGAATATCAGCACGCAAAGCTTTAGGTGCAGCATTTACTAAAGTAGTACTATGATTTAATACAACTATTGTAAATAGCAGTATTTTTGCAAATGAAAAGCAGCGATTCAGAGCAAATTTATCAATAAATCTGCCTTTTTCTTGGTTGAATGATTTAGTAGTATTCATTGTTTTCTGAATAAATAGAGTCAGGTAGTTTTGTTGCTAAATATTCTTGGGTGAGCAAAATTTTGAAGAATTACAGCGTGAAATCAGTAACAGATCAATGAGTTGTAAAGAGTCCCTAATCAGGTAATAAAGGACACATTGAAAGATGCCCCTAGTTAATATTTTCAAACTACTGATTTAGCCCTTCTGATATCAGTAATTATTGAAGTTATAGCGGTTTTCGGTGAGCGTGAAGTACAATTTTGACCTCTCACCTTTTAGGCGAGAGGCTTTGAATTGTTCCCCCTTCCCGCCTTCGGTAAGAGGGGGTTAGGGGGTTAGGTCTATTTGCATACCTGTACCTCACCAGATTGAAAATGTCTATAACAACGTTCTTATCCGAAAGTGACTTCTAGCTGATAAGAAGCAGAAGTGCTGTCACTCTGTCCAGAAAAAGTTCCGCCATCTTCAGGGAAGAAAGCATATTTGCTGACTGAAATTGAATATGTACCTGCACTTAGTGAAGTAGTGATTAATGACCCAAAATCAACACCATTATCATCATTAGTTTGCAGTAAAGTTCCAGCATTGTTAAACAAACCAAGAACTGTATCTCCAGATGTCGCGGCACTGATAGTGACATTTCCTGCACTTGCTAAAGAAAATTTAAAAAAGTCGAAATCGGGATTATCTCCCGGTTGAACTGTTACTAATTGACCTGAGAGATTAACATCTGAGTCTGATGATAAAGAACCTAATCCTTCAGCAGTCGCTAGTGTATTGTTTGTAGCTTGTCCACCATTTTCTCGCTCATAAAAAAGGAAGTCATCACTATCAAGTCTGAGATTGGTTCTCCCTAGGACAACACCTACGATCTCATCTTGTTCTGTTCCCGGTTTGTCTAACAATATTCGTGTGTTAGTTCCAACAGTTTGCAAAATGTAGTCCTTTGGGGCTCCTTTGAGTTCAATTCGATCTTGGCTAGAGTCTAAGTCAGTAATAGTAGCCAAGTCTCCAAAACCGGGATTCGTAGTGTTGCTATCGTCGTAGAAAACATTTACAGCGTCCCCTAAGATAAATCTATCTGCCCCAGTCCCGCCAGTAAAGTTATCACTTTCCCCTAATCCAGGTGGGAGGGGACTACCAGGGAAAGTACCAATTAGGATATCGTTTCCAGACCCTCCATTGAGGATGTCATTGCCTCCTCCGCCCTGTAGACTATCATTCCCGTCCTCACCATTGAGGATATCATTGCCAGAAC
This sequence comes from Nostoc sp. C117, assembly GCF_043099735.1. NCBI lineage: Bacteria > Bacillati > Cyanobacteriota > Cyanophyceae > Nostocales > Nostocaceae > Nostoc > Nostoc sp. C117. Next base: position 4,551,962 of record NZ_CP170991.1, on the reverse strand, counting down.
TACCATCTAGCGTGTCATTACCGGCTCTCCCATTGAGAGTGTTGTCAACAGTACTACCAAAGATGAAGTTGTTAAGACTATTACCTGTCCCATTGATGGCGGTAGTTGTGGTAAACCTGAGGTTTTCTATATTAGCACCGAGTGTATAGCTGACAGAAGATCGGACGCTATCTGTGCCTGAATTAGCAGCTTCACTAATGATGTCAGCAGTAGTGTCCACAATGTAAGTGTCGTTCCCTGCTCCACCAATCAAGGTGTCAGTACCCGAACCGCCATTAAGTGTGTCATCGCCAATGCCACCGCTTAGACTATCATTGCCATTATTACCGGATAATCGGTTATTTTGGTTGTCACCAACAATGATGTCATTTGCATTTGTGCCGATAACATTATCAAAATTGACTACAGTAAATGGCAATGTTCCCAAACCAGGAACGTTATTAGCAGCCAAACTTTGGGTTTGCAGGTTAACGGTGATAAATACTCCGGCTAAAGATTGGGATGCATCTATGGTGTTGTTGGCAACACTAGCATTAGCAATAATTTTTTCTACTTTAAAAAGCTTGTCCTGCCCGAATCCCCCAGCTTTGGTAATGGTTCCAACACCTGACAAGGTAATGCTTTGACCTAGTTGACTGTAATCTGCGGTATCAACGCCATCTCCACCATCAATGCTGTCGTTACCCTGACTACCTTTGAAGATGTCAGTGCCTGCACCACCAATTAGAGTGTCGTTTCCTGTGCCACCATCAAGTGTGTCATTACCATCTCCACCGCTTAGACTGTCGTTTTCGGTTCCACCTGCAAGAGAATCGTTACCAGCAAAACCATTCAAAATATCGTTACCGGAGTCACTATTGGCATCACCACCACTTGCCCAACCAACTATCGTGTCATTTGCCGAAGTCCCATTTTTCGTGTCAGCGCCTGTAGTGCCAAAAATCAATCCCATATTATCTCTCTTGAATTTTTCACTAATACGTAACTTCAGCCTGAGTCAAACAACTATTCATCAGTTCAATGTAGATTACTGACCATTTGGGTAATCCTAGTTAGATATAGCGTTTCCCAGTTTATTGAGGTACATCTGAAAACCTCACCCCCAACCTTAGTAAGGAGAGGGGAGATAAAGCACAGCTCGATCGGGGTGAGGTTAAGGTATACCTCAGTAGACTAAGAAAAGCTGTAATATTAATTATTTGGTTAAAAACTTCTAACCAAATAAATATCCAACTACTTATTGTCGGTTAGCCCGAATACCCCGCTTATAGTTGCGGAGGATCGAGATGCATACCCTACAAAATTAGGTAATTTATTTCCTAAAAATACCTTAACTGATTACTCAAATAGTAAATAATTTAGGTCAAATATTTTAGTTATTTTCCCCACTTTTTGAACCTAGCTGTAATTACTTAATTACCATGAGTTCAAGGCTAGGTAAACTTCTTTATCAAATCTTTAAAATCTCAATAAATACTATTGATAATACATTGAATTACACTGGTAAATTTTAATTAAATATTTTTTAAAATCTACTGATTTACTTGGTTAACATTGCCAGCTTTTTTAGCTTAATTGGGTATTATCGTTAACTTAGATTTCAATTTTTGATTTTGTTCTCAAAAATATTTTTTTTTAATCACAAAAAAATATTTTTATATTAATGAAATATTTTTTAAATAGATAAGTTAAACTAATAAGTCCATTCAAATAAATTTTGCGCTTAATAACACTTAAGCTTTACATAAAATTTATATACTTCCTTTAAGCGCTATTAAATGCAATACCCATTAATAAAGTTCTCAAGCCGCCTTAGGAACAAGAATTCGCCAAGATTTTTTTGTGTGTGTAACCCTTTTTTATTACCTTGGGTAGAGAATAATAGAGGCTAAGTGATTAAAGTGATGTAGGATCGAAAAATTAGCGATCGCATATCCACCAGAAATTACCCAAACGAATTTAAAAGACTATTATCTTGGTGAAGGCATATTGTTCTATCCAGCTAAAGAGGTAGGTAGACTGAACTGGCTGAGAAAAGGGGTAGAAGATTACGAATATCTCAAAATAGTTAAAAGTAGCGATCGCCAACAGTCAGTACTTGGATTATCTTCGCGTGTCAGTTTTAACTATAAACACTGAACACGAGATACAAATCTGATGGAATCAATCCGGCGACAGTTGGGCGAGGAAATAGACAAACTATCTTCTCAATAAGCATCTTGATAAATTCATCATTACTTTGATTAAAATTTAGATATTTTTTATATATTCAAGTGAATATAATTTTTTCGTGTTTAAATATACTTTATACTTATTATTACTAGGTTCTAAATATGGTATGGAGTTTCCTAATAACTGTGAAATACATTTCAAAACCTCAGTACCAGCCCCTCTCAGAACTCACGGAGAGGAGTTAAAGCTGTGCTTTATTGCGGCAAGGTTAAGCTGTACCTCAGTCGCTTAGGAAACGCTATATCACAACTAAAAAGCAAGCAAAGTTTTAGTTTCAAAAGCAATTAAAAATATGAATCTACCAGAAGAATACAAAAATAATAATTCATTCACAGCCGAACAAGACGGAACAAATTCATCAATGAATGAATTACAGTTTAGTAATAAAAATATTGGCGAAAGCAGAAATTTAGATAAAGTTAGAGAAATTCTTTTTGGCAATCAAGTTCGGGATATTGAAAAAAGGTTTAACCGCCTAGAAGAACGTCTAATTAAGGAATTTTCTAACGTACAAGATGAGACTAGAAAGCGTCTAGATGCTTTAGAAATTTATATTAAGCAAGAAATTGATTCTTTAACACAGCGCTTAATCAATGAGCAGATAGAACGTGATGGTCAGGTGAAAGCAGTTGCTCAAGAAAATAAAAATATAACTATGAATTTAGAAAAAAAACTTACTGAATTTGATGAACAAACAATAAAAAGCCAACGAGAGTTACGCGAGCAGATTCTCAATCAATCTAAAAGCTTACAAGACGATATTCAGCAAAAATCTCAAGAAATCCTCGCTTTACTAGAAAGGGAAGCTCAAGAGCTTCGGAAAAATAAAACTGACCGTTCTAATCTTGCTGCTATGTTTACAGAATTAGCCATACAGTTAAACGGAGAACACAAGTATTGAACTCAGGATCGGGAAATAAAAAGTTGACTGTTTAATCAATAAAAATTCCGAACTAAATATGTTTTCTGTAAGGCTAGCGGATAAATATTGGTTGAAAAAACCTTAAGTGTGGAGATAAAAATATTAAATAATCCCATACTTAAAATCGATACATTTATGCTTGAATTCTTCAAAATTTAGAGTTATAAATTTTGAATTATTACTCCTATTTACAACAAAATGCTATTTCAAATCAATTGTGAATTTGGAGATTTTGATCGTGTGTGAATATTCAACAAATCAAATATCAAAAGCATCCTCTGAGGGTTTGAACAGCAACAGTCAAAACTCTGAAATTAACGATGAACTAACTATACTCCGCAGTTTACTTTTAGATATTGAGCCAACTGAATTAAAAAAACTTTATGAGCGATTAAAAAATACTCAGATTCAACCAAAAGATATTGGTGACATGCTTCCAGAAGCTGTAATTTTGCGGTCAAAGCAAGATAAACAACTTGGAGAAGTAATGGTATCAACTGTTGAAGAAGCAATTGAAGTTTCTGTTAAACAAAACTACAATGTGCTTGCAGATACATTATTTCCAGTTATTGGGCCAGCTACTCGAAAGGCAATTTCCACGGCTCTTGAGGAAATGATGCAATCTATGAATCAAACTCTAGAACATAGCTTGTCACCAGAGAGTTTTAAGTGGAGACTAGAAGCGCAACGCACAGGAAAATCATTTGCAGAAATTGTGCTGCTACGAACGCTAGTTTACCGAGTAGAACAAATATTTTTGATTCACAAGGAATCTGGATTATTGCTTCAACATTTAGTCACAAAGCAGGTAGTTATTCAAGATCCAGATTTAGTAGCTGCTATGTTGACAGCTATCCAGGACTTTATCAAAGATTCCTTTAGTGTACAAAAAGGAGATGGGGTAAAAAGTTTACGCTTTGGAGAATTAGTGATTTGGATTGAAGAGGGGCCGCAAGCCTTAATAGCAGGTATTATTCGAGGAAACCCTCCTCAAGAATTAAGGTTAATTTTACAAAAAGCAATAGAAAAAATTCACCTCAATCTTAGTAGAGAAATTAAAAATTTTACAGGGGAAATAGAAGTATTTGAGGCAAGTAAGCGTTATCTAGAAGATTGTCTGATAGTTCAGTATGAATCTGCGACTAAAAAAAATTATACTTATGCTTGGGCTTTATTCGGTGCGATCGCGATCGCTTGTGGGATTTGGAGCTTTTTTACTATTAGAGAACAAATCCGTTGGCAATCCTATCTCCAAAAACTTAACTCTCAGCCAGGAATTATTGTGATTAACTCCAAGCAAAGTTTTGGAAAATATTTTATTACAGGAATCCGAGATCCTTTAGCAGTTGATCCCAATATACTCATAGAACAAACAAATCTCAATCCCAAAACAGTAATCAGCCAGTGGAAACCTTACTTATCTTTGGAGCCAGAATTTACTACCAAAAGAGCTAAAGAATTGTTGCATCCTCCAGCAACTGCCTCACTAAAAGTTGATAAAAACGGTATTCTTAGCGCTACTGGTTATGCATCTCGTCAATGGATTTTGGAAGCACAAAAATTATGGTATTTTATTCCTGGTATTACTCAATTTCAGGATAAAAATATTGTGGAAATAGAACTTACTCAATTGGAGATATATAAAAAACAAATAGAGCAAAAAATATTATTCTTTTCAGAAGGAACAACTGAATTTATACCTGGGGAAGTTACTAAGCTACCTAATTTAGCGATATCAATTCGCCAGTTTTTGGATATTGCTAACTATTTGGGTAAAAATGTCCAAATTCAAATTATTGGACATACCAATAACACTGGAACGGAGCAAAAAAATATCATTCTTAGTCAAGCTCGTGCTGAGAAAATTCTATCTTATTTAAAATCGCAAGAAATCAACCCAAACCAACTCAAAGCAATAGGTGTAAGTTATAGCCAACCTTTCCAGCTAGAAGTGACATCAGAATCTAAAAATATTCGTAGTCGTAGAGTATCTTTCAAAGTATTTATAACTAATAAACCTAACTAAAGTTATATATTACTCCTGTTTGATTTTTGATAAGCCAGGTACAACTCAAGGAACCTTCTTATAAGATTGCCTATTACCTATAATCTCCCAAATTAAATTAGTTCTCCAAATCAAACCGGATTCCTATATCAATATATGATAATCCAGAAAAAAATTTGTATGGTCGGTGCATTTGCTACAGGTAAAACTAGTTTAGTCACGAGGTTTGTCCATAGTATTTTTTCTGAAAAATACCATACTACTGTGGGTGTAAAGATTGATAAAAAAATTATAGATATTGAAGAAAATAAACTAAATTTAATCCTTTGGGATCTTTATGGAGAAGATGAATTTCAAAAAGTACGAATGTCTTATTTACGAGGTTGCGCTGGTTATTTATTAGTCGTAGATGGTACTAGACATCATACTTTAGAAAAAGCTTTTGATTTACAAACAAGAGTAGAAAATGCCATTGGGCAAGTACCATTTATTTTGGTAATCAACAAATGGGACATCACAGATGAATGGGAAATCGAATCTACTGAAATAGATGATGTTATAGAAAAAGGTTGGACTGTGATTAAAACAAGTGCTAAAAATGGTTTGGGTGTAGAAGAACTTTTTCAAACTCTTGCTAAGAAAATCTTAGATTGTTAAATGCTAGATGTCCCAACTTCTGTAATTACCTATCTTCTCAATTTTTTGACAGCAGAACGTTCTCTCGCTTATCTGTTGGTTAAAAAAGATGGTAGCCTATTAGATTGGGGTGGCAAATTGGCAGAATATGGAATTACGAACCTTAGTAAAGGAGAAAATATCAAAGAGCAAGTTTTTTTTCTGGAAGGGTTACTACCATTAGATGATGATTCCCTATTTTTACCATTCATCAAAACAGAGTATGGCAGTTGTGTGGATGTTCATATATTCACCACCAACGAAGGAGATTGGGTGTTACTTTTAGATAGTAGCTGCGATGAAAATCAGATCTTCGCTACTCAACAGAAAGCTAATGAATTCAATCTTTTACAAGAAAAATCAAATAGAGAATTATCTTAATCACTTTAAATAAAATTAATTATAGTAATATGAATACATCTATCACAAATGATGTGCTTGGTGCTTTAAACATTCTAGCATTAGAGTATATTAATGCAGGTTTATTTAAAATAATTGGGAGTATACCTGAGTGGTTAAATCAATTTTGTCCTCATAAATTAACGCTAGGAATGAATATATCAATACCAGAAGAACAGTTTTGTTTTTTAAAGAACTTTTTAATTGATGCTGAAGAATTTTGGAGAAATCATGGTGGTAAAAAACTCAGTTCAGGTTTATGGACTGAAATAGATGCAACTGGACAAGAATATCAATTTGAAGCTTATGCAATTTTTGTAAATAATAGAAAAATTCTATTAATTGAGTCCTTAGAAGATACTTATAAAGATAAACAACATCTTATACAAAAAGGTAGAGAATATCATTTAATTTACGCTCAATTGCTGAAAGATAATCTAAAAAAAGATGTTTTAATTCATTGTGTTATTCATGATATAGCAGGACAATTAAGTGCTATAAATTGCTGTTTCTCACTGCTAGAATTTGAGAATTTAACACCTAAAGGGAAAGAATATTTAGAAATTGGCATCAAGCAATGCTTGAAACAAGAGATGCTAATTCAGGATATTTTAGCTATTTTTTCTACTGAACTTACATCACTAGAAAACTCTAGTCTCGATGTTGAAAATGCACCGAATTTATTAACTTCCATACAAGAAGTAATTGAGTTCTTTAAGCCTACTTTTGATCTTAATAATATACAATTACAACTTGCCACTGAAATTGATATAACAATAGACTGGACAGTTATTGGAGAAAAATCTCGTTTAGATAGAGTGATTTCTAATTTAGTAGAAAATGCTTATCGTTACAGTGTTCCAGATTCTGTTGTGACTATTGGTTTACAACTGGATAGAGAATATGTTTTAGTTACTGTAGATGATAGTGGTTTAGGTGTAGCGCCAGAAATAGTCAAAAATTTATTTCAAAAGTTTTCCCAAGGCAAAAATAAATCAGGAAGAGCCGGTCTAGGTCTTTATTTTTGTAGAATCACACTTGAACGGTGGGGAGGTAGTATTGGTTATTTACCCCGTCCCGAAGGTGGTTCTAGGTTTTGGTTCCGCTTACCAAGAAGGGAGTCCCGATGAAACGAGTTTCAAAAGCCTTGGATGAAAGAATGATTGGGGACTAGGGACTGGGGACTGGGGATTGGGGACTGGTATTTTTACTCAGCATCGGCTAAACGCCAATAATACTTTCAAGCCAGTACTTGGTAAAGAGGGGAATGAGAATAACACATACTCTTATATATGTGAAGCAAGTCCGATCGCTCCTCCTGTCAGGACTAACCAAGCAGAATTGACTTTAAATCGGAACACAGCGATCGCACTCACAATTACAACAATAATTGTCAACCAATCTACTATTGCAGCTCGTCCTAATGTGTAGGTGACTCCTGCCATTAATCCCAGAGAAGCCGCATTCACACCATCCAAAAATCCACTCGCCCAGGGAGATTGACGCAACTTATCAACCCAGGGGTTAACCACCCACACCAGTACAAAAGCTGGTAAAAAAATGCCGATTGTCGCAGCGATCGCCCCAGCATTTCCTGCTAGCAAATACCCAATAAATGTTGCCGTGGTAAAAACAGGCCCCGGTGTAAACTGCCCGATCGCCACCGCGTCTAAAAGCTGCTGTGAGCTAAGCCAATGGTTACGTTCAACCAATTCCCGTTGCAGAAATGCTAGCAAAACATAACCACTGCCATAGAGAACACACCCAATTTTGAGAAAGAAGAAAAAGACGCTGACCCAATTGACTGATGTGACTACTGCGGTACTACCAACCTGAGCCAAAACACCTGAAAAAGGTAATAGGAATACTCCGCTTGTATGTCCTCTGGTTTGCCAATTCTTCACTAGCATCACAGAGATACCTAGTAAAATCAGCACCAAAATTTCATTCAATCCAGCAAAGTACGCTGCAATTGCAGCCACCCCGGCAATCATTGTTGGCAGGTCTTTGGCTGCCTTTTTACCCAGATTCCACACAGCCTGAAGTACAATCCCAATCATTACAGGTTTAATTCCATAGAGCAGCCATTCCACTTGAGGAACAGTTTGATAGCGAGCATAAATAGCAGCTAATGCCCAAACAATGACCAGGGCAGGGAAAATAAAACAACTTCCCGCAACTAATAAACCACGCCATCCGCCTCTTTCGTAGCCAATGTGAATAGCTAATTCTGTCGAATTGGGGCCTGGAATTAAATTTGTAATCCCCAGTAGATCTAGCAGTTTCTCTCGGCTCATCCATTGACGGCGATTTACTACTTCATTGTCCATCATGGCGATGTGGGCAGCAGGGCCACCAAAGGCGATCGCCCCCAGTCGCAAAAACACCATTGCCAGTTCCGTTAATCGTTGCTTCTGTTCTCTAGAAGTCAGAGCGTTATAGGAAACTGCTTCTTGCTCTTTCTGGATATCCTCAGCTTCCTGAGTCACTACAGTTTTCCTGATTCTTTTTACGATCTTGACAAAATGAATATATAGAATTTCGATAACGAAAATCTACATAATTAGAAGTTGACTCATGCTAGCATGTTCTTGCACTATAAATACTGTAATACAATCAAGATTAAGAAGTATAAATTTGTAATATCAAGGCGTTGCATATTTACAGGATGAATTGAGATTTTTACTAAATGTTAAATATTGATTATTTGCACCTATCCTGTGGGAACAGATAAAGGGGAATACGCGAAACAAAATTCATCCCCTAAATTAGCAACGCCGAATGAGGAATCAATTTTACTTCCTCATCTTCCCACTCCCAAAGCAAATTATATTCTCAATTCTAACCTTGAATTCTAGCTGATGGATAAATTAAATTCTTGTGAGATTTAAAAATTAATTTTCTGATAATTTTTGTACAAATAGGAAGGGATAAAACCTCTTTCATCTCAATAATTCCTAGACTTTTAAGCAAAAGCTATAATTCTATTCAGGAAAAACTCATTTTTCTCACACCCATTTATATTAGAGTTTAATGATTATGTGCATGATTTATGCTTATCTGCAAAGAAGCTGGTAATGTAATAATTATTTAACAGATATTCAACAAGAAGCCTTAGAGATAAATGTCTCAGAAGCAGAACCCATGACTCAACTTTTGCAAAACTTATTGGATCTGGAAAGGGCAAGTAACAGTATGATGCCCTTACAATCTGAATCACTGATACAGAATATTGAATGATGTGGTTGCAGATATCGTGTAGATCGCAGAAAAATTTGACCATCTTAAATCACAGCCGAGCTACGGTAGCACTATGATTCGGAAATTACTTAGTTTATGAGTAAAAATATGACGGCACATATCCTTTTGGTTGAAGATGAAGTGAAACTAGCGCGATTTGTGGAATTAGAACTGAGTAGTGAAGGATACAAAGTTAGCATAGCCCATGATGGTATCACAGGATTGACTTTGGCACGGGAGTCATCGCCAGATTTAGCTGTTCTCGATTGGATGTTACCAGGGCTGTCGGGTTTAGAAATTTGCCGCCGTCTTCGAGCCACAGGCAGTTTAGTACCAGTGATTTTGTTGACAGCAAAAGATGAAGTGAGCGATCGCGTGGCAGGATTAGATGCAGGAGCTGATGATTATGTAGTCAAGCCTTTCAGCATTGAGGAACTCTTAGCAAGAATCCGCGCTCATTTGCGCCGCACTCAAGAAACAGATGAAGACTTGTTGCAATTTGAAGACTTAAGTTTAAATCGTCGCACTCGTCAAGTATTTCGGAGCAAACGAAGCATTGAGCTAACAGCAAAAGAGTTTGATTTATTAGAATATCTACTTTCACATCCCCGTCAGGTATTTACTAGAGATCAAATTCTCGAAAAAGTTTGGGGTTATGATTTCATGGGCGATTCCAATATTATCGAAGTCTATATTCGTTATCTACGCCTAAAATTGGAAGAAAAAAACGAAAAACGTCTAATTTATACAGTGCGTGGTGTAGGGTACGCACTGCGCGAGTAAGGGACTTCCAAATACAAAATAATCAATCGCTTTGCCAAGTTGTTCTTGAGCAGAGGAAGCAGAAGAAGCAGCGAGAGGAGGAACAATACAATTATGGTCTTCGCTCTGAAAAATGGATAATTTAATTTTTGGATGTCCCTAATCTTACCAAAAGCCTGTTTTACTCATGTTGGTACGCGTGGCGTAGCCCATTCTGACTGGTGAATTCTCCTGTTCACTGATGAATAGCACCATCAGGCATAATTGCTCCGGCTAGGTTAGCACCAATTAGTTTAACTAAAAGGCGCTCGCCAGAACGAATCCGCGCTCCGGTTAAATCAGCTCCCCGCAAGTCAGCTCCACTGAGATCTGCACCAATTAAATTAGCCGCACGCAAATTTGCCTCCCTCATATCCGCTAAAAGTAGGTTTGCTCGAAATAAATTAGCTTCAGATAAATTCGCTCCTCTGAGGTTGACTTTGTGCATAAAAGTGTCACTGAGATTAGCACCGCTTAAGTTGGCATAACTGAGATTTCTGCCAGATAAGTCTTTATTGCTCAAATTTGCCCGACTATAGTCCTTACCGCTCAAATCTGGATTGTGCTTAGCTGGTGGGTGATTTGTTTGGCTTGGTGGCGGTTCGTGGTGAGATGGCGGTGAGTGATGTGTCGTTTGATGTTTGGTTTTTAGAGAGCGCAATTTATCACGAGCTTCATTTATCGCCTTCAGCTTGTCCTGTGCCTTCTGCTGTAGGCGGAGGTTTTCCTTAGGAATGCGATCGGGATGCCAAACAAACACTAAATCTTTATAAGCTTGGTTCACTTCCTCAAGTGTTGCCCCAGGCTCTAATTCCAAAACTCTATAGTACCGCTCCAGATCGCTCATACGTCATTTTGGTGGACAGTCAACTTAATTATGAGTGATACAGCGGTCTATCGGCTGCATCTTTTGTCAATTGGGCATTGGGTGTTAGGAGTGCTGAGTTAAGAGTGCTGTTAGCGGATAGCTAAGGTTTAGCCCGTGCTGAGTTAAGAGTGAGGAGTTTTATTTATCTCCTTGTCCCCTTGTCCCCTTGTCCCCTTGTCCCCTTGTCCCCTCCCCTATCTCCCGACCTCCCCATTTCTCCATCGACCGATCGCTCTCAAATATGCTGCAACTGGAATTTGATAAACTTCAATAAAAATCCAAACAATAATTGATAAATGTGACAAAAAAGTTAATATTGTCCAAATATATGGCATCCAAGTAATGGGTTCGTTGAGATTAGGAGGAAAATAATAAGCTACTATGCCAATTAAAGTAGTGGGAAAGATTACAAAAGCAGCAGCGGCTAATCCATAACCCCAACCTAATTCCACACCTTCTAACTGGGCTTCTGTCCAACTAAAACCATTCCAACGCCAAATTAAGGGGGGTTGCCTAGAAGGCATCTTGATTTGCTGTAATTCTAGGTTGACTGTAAAAATCTCTTGACAAAACTCACAAGCCATCGCTTCCATCAATGGCATATGAGAAATCTTACCTATTCGACAGACTGGGCAGGGGTAAACTCCATGATAGTCAAAAGATTTGGCTAAGATTTTAGGACTGGGCATAATGAAACTGGTGATTCTCAAAAGTTGATCTGATCAATGAAGACTTGGATAATTAATGATATATGCCATTTCTCTATTTTCTGAAATCAGCTTTTGCAAGGTAAAAACAGAAGTCAGGAAAATTAAATATTTTCACCTTTGAATTCTGGCTTTTTGAAGTTTTGAAGCACTAAGTCGCTGCTCTGAGTTATCTCTGATTCCTTTAAATTGACTGTATGTTTTCATGAGAAAACCGCTAAATTATCAGGCAAAAGTAAAAATTTAAAAGATAGAAGAATTCAGTATTTGTTTTTACTTTTGACTTTAGAAAAGCAGGCAAACAAGCACCAACACTTCCTAGTGTCTCGTAGAGAAGCGGTACTAATCTTGATTCTCACTGTTCTACTGAGTCTATCGCTTTTTTAACCGTTGTGGGGGTCTTGACACCGCAAACTCTTCCTGTTAATGTTACATTACATAGCTTTAAGTACTTGTAAGTTAAATTTTCTTTCTAGCCAGAGCGCCCAGCAAATGTTTCAGACAAATTCCTACTTTTATTATTGGTTTAGGGTGGTTCACCGGGGGTGAATTAAGTTTCCATATGGAAACCGCCCGGTGAACCGCAGAGCGAACTCTGCGGTTTTTGTTTTTTAAGGAGAATTTCATTGTGACGACTTATTTCGGTAGTTGGTTTTACGGTTTTTACTTCTGGCCCACATATGGTTCCGGGTAAATAGCGTTATGCCAATGAATCCAAACGCGCCCGGAACCCCCTTAAAGGTTTCGGGCTTTTTTAGTTGTTTTTTTGGGGGGTGGGAAGACTTGTACTGAGTTTCGACTACGCAAAAATCGAGCGTTCGCGTAGCGTCTTCGTTAGGAGAAGTCGAGATTCAACTACCGCAAAGCCGAAGTATGGGGAGACGTGGGGAGATGGGGAGAAAATTTCACCCCACCACCCCACCACCCCACCATCCCACGTCTCCCATGCCCAATGCCCAATATCTAATTTTTTAGGAGAATTAAACCATGATTAACGCTAAACTTGCTGCACAATCTCACCCCAACCACCAGACAATCGTCAGACTTTCAGAAAAAGTCGCTTTCGGCGGTGAAGAACTGGTAATTATCGGTGGTCCTTGTACTGTTGAAAGCTTAGAACAAATGGAAATAGTAGCGCAAAAGCTGTCTACTGCATCGGTGCAAGCTTTGCGTGGCGGTGTTTACAAACCCCGTACTTCTCCCTACGCCTTTCAGGGTATGGGTGAGTCAGGATTGGAAATTTTAGCGCGGGTGCGATCGCATTATAATCTTCCCGTTGTCACCGAAGTGATGTCAATTTCTCAAATTGAAGCGATCGCTACTCACGCTGATATGCTTCAAGTCGGTAGCCGCAATATGCAAAACTTCGATTTACTCAAAGCTTTAGGTCAAGCTGGTAAACCCATACTTCTCAAGCGTGGATTAGCAGCGACAATCGAAGAATTCGTGATGGCGGCTGAATATATTCTCAGCCACGGCAATCCTGATGTGGTGTTGTGTGAAAGGGGTATCCGCAGTTTCGATGATTACACCCGCAATGTCCTTGATTTAGGCGCAGTGGCAGCACTGAAACAAATAACTCACCTGCCTGTGATTGTAGATCCTTCCCATGCCGTTGGTAAACGGGAACTTGTGGCACCTTTGGCTAAAGCTGCGATCGCTTGTGGCGCAGATGGATTAATAATTGAGTGTCACCCAGAACCAGAAAAATCTGTTTCTGACGCCCGTCAAGCACTTTCTTTAGAAGATATGGTGGATTTAGTTAATAGCTTAAAGCCTGTGGCAACAGCTGTTGGACGCAGCATATCGCACTCAAAAGGGGTAGGTTCTAAACCTACCCCTTTTGTTTGTGCTGCTTAAATGAAATTTTTAACTTAGTCCCTACCCAATACTGCTTGGATAAACAGGGGAGGCAAAACTCAACCCCAGCCTCCATTTCTTCCACTGCTTCCCCTACTTGCCTCAACCAAGAAATTCCAAAACCTACGCAGTATTGGGTTAAGGGCTACTGGCAAAAATTTTGGCTTTTCGAGACGCGATAAATCACCGTCTCTACAATGTATTGGCTCAATACCTACAAAATTGCTACCAAAACCGCAAATACGCCAATTCTGAGGAGCGAATTCTAGAGATTTTTCGTCATGAATACGCTATTGGGATCGTCGATGTATTCAGCGAAGGGATTTCGGTACTCAAACCCATACCGTGTGTATAAGGCTCGTGCTGGGGCAAACTCTGGACTTGCCCCTGTTTCCAAATTTAGGCAATCGTAAGCACGCTGTTCGGCTTCTTTTATGATGTGTTCAAGAATCTTCGAGGCGACACCCTTACGACGGTGAGCTTTGGCGGTACGCATTGATTTGACTTCACCAGTTTTTGAATCTAGTTCTTTGAGTGCCCCGCATCCAAGTAATTCTTCACCTTCCCAAGCCGAAAAGAAACTAATATTGGGCGATCGTAATGCCTCTAAATCAAGAGCATGAACGCTTTGGAGCGGTGTAATCTCATTCATATTTTCGAGATGTTCTCGAAGAAGGTCAGCGATCTTGTGACCTGTTAGATCGTCTGAGCAAATATGCAATCAACTCATCAATTTGCTAGGAAATTCCACTCTATAGGGATTCAGAGTTATTGAGGAGTTATGCAAATCAAAAATTAATGAAGACTAACTTCAGAACGCAGCAATTTTCTAAATATGTTTACTTACCAAATGTCACAATAGATTCATCCTAAAGTCACAACAGCTTCACCAAAATTTCTCTCTCAAGAGCTAGGCGGAACCAAAAAATATTAGTATACTAATATTTAGCTTGGCTAACATTAAGCTAATCTAGCAAAATTATAAATTACAACGATTTTGCCAAAAATGTCATATCTGGCAACAAACCCTACCCTCCAAAGAATGGGTTATGCTCGTTTTGACAATTTGCGAAAGCGATGCGATCGCTAATGCAACGTGAGTTCGACGGTTAGAAAAAGCCAAAAAAGCTTGCCATATATAGATTTGCACAATTGGGTATTGTTCAGGCGATCGCTACGATTGATTGAGAATCTGTGAAAAAGTGACAAAAAAATGCCGAGACTAAAAATATCTAAGAAAAATCAAGGTCTCGGCTATGTCTACCATTGTATCTCGGCTCGATATCACTCAAATATTCTGGGATGTAGATGATTTCTGTAACCAATGGGAAAATCTATGGCAGCAAATACCACAATTACCGTCTACTTCTGGAGAGCGTCGCAGTAAATCGAGGATGTGTTTATCAGAGGTAATGACAATAGTCATTGCATTTCATGGCAGTGGATATAAGACTTTCAAGGAATTCTACACTCTGCATGTGCTTCAAAGTTGGCATCAAGCATTTCCGAATTTGGTCAGCTACACTCGGTTTGTGGAATTGATGCCTTGGTGCTTAATGTTATTATGTTGCTTTTTACATACACGTACAGGAGAAATTACAGGGATTAGCTTTATTGATTCCACTCCGATTAATGTTTGTCATAACTGTCGAGCCCATTCTCATAAGGTATTTAAAGGCTTAGTAGAATGGGGTAAAAATTCTGTAGGTTGGCACTTTGGATTTAAACTTCATTTGATTATTAATGATTGCGGAGAATTACTTGCATTTTCATTAACTCCGGCGAATGTAGATGACCGAAAACCAGTTCCAGAAATGACTCGTGACTTAATTGGTAAACTTTTTGGTGACAGAGGATACATCTCTCAAAAATTATTTGAGGAGTTATATGAGCGCGGATTGCAGTTAGTCACAAAATCTAAGAAGAAAATGAAAAACCGTTTGGTAAAACTGATTGATAAGATTCTGTTACGCAAACGCGCTGTGATTGAGTCCGTCAATGACCATCTAAAAAATATATGTCAAATCGAACATTCTCGCCATCGTAGTCCATTTAACTTTTTGGTTAATTTAATGGCTGGTTTAGCTGCTTATACTTATTTGCCTAAAAAACCTTCTATTGACATTTACCCAAAAGGCTTACTTGCTCTACCTCCTGCCCTTTTTTAGCTCTGTCGAACTCACGTTAATGCAGTCGCCTAATTTAACTGACCTCATTAAATACTACTTTTTCACCACTATGTGTTTGTGCTTTCCCTTTCGCCTGATTTGTTGATATGCGCTGTTTAATCTCGGTTCAGACGACAAAGCCTTTATATCCAATTTGTCAAAGCATTCCTCGTCTTCATAGCTTGATTGAAAGAGGAAGATTCTGCTTCCTAGTGCTGGGTTTAACCTACTTGTGTGCTGCTTGTAATGCAACTGACGCCCAATCAAGTGGAAAAAAAGCAGATAAAAAGCGAGCTGTACCAGTGGTGGTTACCACTGCTATTCAAAAAACTATTCCAATACAGCTATCTGCTACAGGAACTGTCGAAGCATATTCTACGGTATCTGTCAAGTCACAGGTAAATGGCCAACTTATGGGGGTTTATTTTCAGCCTGACTTTTCCCGTTATTTTCTTGATTGAGCGATCGCGTACTATACCCCTAGCCCAAAGCCCTATTCTCTGGTAATTCATTGTCATTAATTTTAAGTAATTGAGAATAAACTCTAGTCTGAAACCCTTGCCATTTCGTTGTTTCACAACTTAACGGGAAAAGTCAGTATTTGCTGTGCTGTTTCTCAAATCCTTTACCAGTAACTCTTTCAATACTTAACGGGAAAAGTCAGGAATATTTACGCCTTCGTGGGCATTATTTTGTTGGTTGGCATTGTCAAGAAAAATGGGATCATGATGGTTGACTTTGCGATCGTTGCCCGTCAAAACGGCAAAACTCCTTATGATGCTATTTATGAAGCCTGTTTGGTGAGGTTCCGCCCCATTATGATGACCACAATGGCAGCACTGATGGGAACGCTACCCATCGCCCTTGGTTTGGGAGCCGGAGCAGATACACGCCGTCCTCTTGGTTTAGCAGTAGTTGGCGGGTTAGTGTTCTCGCAGTTTCTCACACTTTATTTAACTCCGGTTTTCTACACCTATGTGGAGTCCTGGCAAACAAAGTTTCAAAAACACAGATGGCGCAAACAGTCAGTATAATTCGTAATTCGTAATTCGTAATACTTCTCTACGAGAGGCTGCGCTAACGGCTACGCGGTAGTTGAATCTCGACTCACTTCGACGCCGCTCAGTGCAAGTCGCTCGATTTTTGCGTAGTCGAAACTCAGTACAAGTTCGTAATTCGTAATTATTACTAACTTGTTGCGATTATTGGGATATCCAATCACCAATTTTTCCAGAGTTGAATTTAACGGCAAAACAAATTTTTACTGCTGGGGCGATCGCCTAATACAATTTTAGATTTTGGATTGACGACTTCTCCTTTGCTTCCGCTATTTCTTCATCTATCTACCGTAAAATTGGACTACCATGATGATGAACTAAATACCACTTACTACCAATAAGCTGAAATACATTTGTTGCAGTGGATTGTGCTTCGATTCTTCTCGAACCTACGACTTGAAAGACATTTTCTCTCAGCAGAACATAGGCGATATTATCATTAATTTCTGTAGCAATTATATCTGTATTAATCTCGATGTAAGCGGTGTTTTTAAATATTTGCTCCCAAGAGGTACGAATCTCTTTCCAACCCCGCAGCACATTACTTCCAGGATGAATACAAAAACTACCAGATCCTTGTGACCATACTGCACTCATTGCTTCAATATCTTTTCTTTCAAAAGCTCGATAAAAATTTGTATTAGCCGCTAAAACTTCATCCTTCATATTAAATATTTGGTCATTTGGTCATTTGTCATTAGACCTCTTGCAAAAATATATTTTTGCAAGAGAGGGAAAAGGGACTCATGTTAAAGGGAAAGGATTTTGAGTTTCTTTACCCTTTTCCCCTTCCCCTTTACCCCGACTTTTGCAAGAAGTCTATTCTCATCTTTGCTGTTCTGTCCCCTCTGTCTCGTTCATTACAAAAAAAACTAAGTAGGTCGCCACAATTAAAGCTACAGCAGTTTGCTTTTTAAGTGAGGTACAAAATCCAAGAGTCAAAATCCGAATAAAGAGTTTCTAACTCTTACTTGTGGTTTTATGTGAAAAACATTCTATCTCACTAAAATATCTGCTGGGAGCGATCGCTCCTTTTACTTTGACCTCACTGAGGATTAGAGCGACACAGGAGAATAATTTTGAATTGTCAGGGATTACCAAGAAATAAATTATCCCATCTTGTGGGGTGGACATCTTGTCCGCCCCAAGTTTTGGGCACTCGTGTCGCCCACCCCACAAGAAAAATTGGATGTTTTTTTCTTTGGAAGTCCCTCAATCCCTAACCAATTCCCAATTGTCATGAAATTTTTATATTTTCTCCATGATTTCAGATATAGCTGGTTATAAATGTCATGATTCTATAACAATTTGATCCCAGAATGGCTGATAATTCGTGAAATAGGCAAAAAACCTACTTCTTACCCCTTGATCCCTACATATGCTTAGTGGTTAATATTGACTTAACAAATAAAACTCCTCCGATCCCAAAGAAATGCTAATTTTGGCATACATAAAGAATCAGAGGAAGCAATCTCAATTTAAAAACACAGTAAAAAAACTTAAAAACTGGGCAAAACCAGGAGTCAGGAATAAGAAATTCATCTGGAATGGATGACATTTAATATCGCATTCTTTAACCAGGCGAAATCATTTACCGCTTAAACTACTGGAGGCCAAATTAATGGCAAAAGAACGCCCGCCACTAGAGGAGATGACCTTACGGCAACTACGCAGAGTTGCTAGCGAATATAGTATCTCTCGCTATAGCCGAATGCGTAAATCCCAATTGCTGGCATCAATTCAAGAAGTCCAGCGCACGAAAATTTCGCTCAGTCCATCTCGTTCATTGGAGGCTCAGGAAACCGTGGAAGCAGCTAAGTTTGAATTAGGTCAGGAAGATCGTACCGGTGGGTTTCTTGCTGATGTTGATGAAGGACTCCCAGACCTACCCTCTGGTTATGGTGAAAGCCGGATTGTACTCTTACCCCGCGATCCTCAATGGGCTTACACTTACTGGGATGTTCCCAATGAACATAAAGAAGAACTGCGCCGCCAAGGGGGACAACAACTGGCACTGCGAATTTATGATGTTACCGATGTCAATCTAGATTTTCAAAGCCCCCACAGCATTCAAGAATATCCTGCTGATGAACTAGCAAGAGAATGGTATCTACCAATTCCAGTGAGCGATCGCGATTATGTTATCGATATCGGCTATCGTGCTGCTGATGGCCGCTGGTTAATACTATCTCGTTCCGCTAGAGTACACATTCCTCCCGTCTATCCTTCAGACTGGATTGAAGATGTCTTCATCAGTGTTAACTTTGAAGAAGATCTGCGTGGTAAGACTCAGTACGAATTAGTTCCACCGGCCAAGAAAGTTGCAACTGCTGCAAATGGTGTAAATGCTGTAAATGGTGTAAATGGAAACCCCATCTACGACCAAATCTTTGGCTTAGCCGAATCTGCTGAAGCATTACGGGTTGCTGGTTCTGTATTCGGCTCCATGCAGCAAGTACCAGGCTCAGCACGTCCTGAACAAGCTATCAGTTCCTACATTTTCCCCTCTGGTGTAGGTATGTGGGCAGTTCCCACCGCATCTGGTTTAACCATGTCTGGTGCAGGAATGTCAGGTGTTGGCTTCTCGGCTTCCGCTGTACCAGTGCGTCCGCGCCAGTTCTGGCTAATAGCCGATGCTGAATTGATTGTTTACGGTGCAACTGAACCTGATGCTACCGTAACCATTGGCGGCCGTCCAATTAAACTGAATGCAGATGGTACATTCCGCTTCCAAATGTCCTTCCAAGATGGTTTGATTGACTATCCAATTCTGGCTGTAGCTGCTGATGGTGAGCAAACCCGGTCAATTCAGATGAAATTCAATCGTGAAACACCATCCCGGAATACTAACACCAAAGAAGAAGCTGTTGTAGAATGGTTCTCTTAAGTTTTAGTTCTCAGATGAACTTTAGACTGAAATTTTAAATTATTCCCCGCTATAGTAATTCTGTAGCGGGTTTTTTACATTATTATGCTGACAAAAAAGTTACTTTTGTTATTTATCGTGATAATTGCTGCAACCTTGTTACCAGGTTGTCAAAAAATGGCAGCAAATTCAGTACCAAAAGTATCTAAAATTTGTCCTGGTAAAGATGCAAACTTCAGTATTGAGTTTTTTAAAACTAATAATCAAGGTCAGAAAAATCAAAAAGGTATTAATCATGTGATTATTTTTAATCCTAAATCAGCAGAACTAGATTTTAAAGTTAATGTTGGCTTATCTCATAAACTCTATGCTAAAGATGCTAAAGGTAAATTCCGTAAAGAATATGTACCGAAACAGTTTCGTGAACTCATTATTGGTGATAATGCCAAATTAAATGGACAGCTACCCATTGCTGCAATTAATGCCGACTATATAGGCACTGACAATCAACCACAAGGCTTAAATATTTCTCGTGGCGTAGAGTATTCCGGAGCATTTAAAAATAAGCGTTCTTCCTTTGGCATATCAGGAGGTACACCCACACAACGACAGGCCACTATCCAGGCTGGTAGAAGAACAGACAATATTCTCAATTACAATTTAGTGGGAGGTAATGGCAGATTTTATCGTCAGGGTAAGTTTAAAAATATTTGTCAGGATTTGGGAGAATTTGCTTGTAAAGGTGCAATTAATCGCTCTATGGCAGCTATCACTAATCAAGGATATGTAATACTATTAGTTAATGACTTGAAAGCTAATTCAGAGATTGAGTTGTCTCAAGTTAATCAAGAGTTACTGCCAAATATGTTTGATAATCTTTTGCAAGGGATTGCTAGCAATAACTGTTTAGGAAAGATTCAAGAAGGAATTTTATTTGATGGAGGTATGTCTCCAGGATTGTATTATAACCAAAAAATTTATGTAGAAAATTCTGGCCCGATTGGTTCGGTTTTTTTGATTTATAAAAAATAAAATAAATGTAGAGGCTAGATGTACAAAAGGCTGGCTTATGACACCTGAAGAAATTGCGGATACTCTAACAGAATTATTTGGTACATCATCTGTTGGTGCCATCGTCCCGAATTTATGGGAAGTAAACACTTCTGCTTTTCGGCTTTTAGTGCTGCTTTCCCAAGATCATACTTGGCTGCGAGTCTTACTACCAATTGCACCTTTACAAGAAGCCCAATCTTTTTTAGCAGAGTTTTTGTCAGCTAACTTTGATGAAACTCAGGAAGTACGGTATGCTTTGCATGATGGTAAAATTTGGGCAGTATTCCATCATAATAGTAGGACTTTGGTAAGAGGAGATTTTGAAAGTGCGATCGCTCGACTGGTATCTCTACATCAAACTGGTTTAGATAATGTCTTCAATCGATTGGTTGAAAGTCGCATCCGCCAAATTATCCAAGCAGCAAAACTGCAAGGACAATCTCTGCAAGCTACAATGCAAAGTTTAGAACGCTTTTATGCAGAAGGAATGATGGGTGAAATCAATCAAACCCCAGAGGGGCGAGAACAAGCCTTAACTGCTTGGCGGCGTCAGTTAGAACGCTTATGGAATGAGATATAAATTTAAAAATTAAAAAGAGAAAAGTAAAAAGAAAACCCTTAAACAATCAAAAATTAGTTTTTAATGAATTATGGATATTATTGAAATCCTCAAAGAAGACTATAAAAGATTCCCAGTAAATCAAACTTACAGCATTTACGCTCCAGACGTTTATTTTCAAGACCCAATGAATAAATTTCGTGGAGTTAAACGCTACAAAGAAATGATTAATTTCATCCAAAATTGGTTTTTAAATCCCAAAATGGACTTACATAATATTCAACGTTTAGGAGACACAATTAAAACAGAGTGGACACTCAGTTGGAATACCCCTATCCCTTGGAAGCCACGTATTTCCATTCCTGGTTGGAGTGAATTAGGCGTTAACTCTGATGGTTTAATTGTCTCCCATATTGATTATTGGAATTGTTCGCGCCTAGATGTGGTAAAGCAGCATTTTTTCTCTTCAAAAAAATCATATTGAAATAACTGAAGAGTTGATTGCTACTACACTAAAGGTAATAAAGAAAGTCATTAATCTTTATGACGGCTGCCAAGAATCCTGAAATCCCTACTGAATTAACTATACATCCAGAAGCAGAAGATATTATCATTCCACCTAGTGATTTATGGAGTGATGAACCTCCTTTGGAAAGCGATTTGCACCGTGACCAAATCGAACTACTATTGGCGTGTCTGAAATGGTGGTGGCGTAACCGGACTGATTTTTATGCAACTGGAAATTTAACGATTTACTTTAGCCCAGAACAGATTACCACGCGAGACTTTAGAGGTCCAGATTTTTTTGTCGTCAAGGATTGTGAAAATCGCCCCCGCAAAAGTTGGGTATTATGGGCAGAACAAGGAAAGTATCCCAATGTCATTATTGAATTACTTTCTAATAGCACCGCCAAGGTTGATAAAGGTCTTAAATTTGAACTTTACCAAGAGACTTTTCGCACGCCGGAATATTTTTGGTTTCACCCCAATACTTTGGAATTTAAAGGATTTCGTTTAGTGGGTGGTAAATATCAACCTTTGGAAGCAAATCCTGATGGGTGGCTATGGAGTCAGCAGTTAGAGTTATTTTTAGGAGTGTATGAGTCAAAATTACGGTTTTTTAACGCGGATAAGCAGTTAGTAGCGACCCCAGAAGAAAGGGCGCAAGCAGCAGAACGAGAAGCTGAGGCTGAACGACAACAGAGGGAACTTGCACAGCAGGAAGTGGAAGAACTGAAGGCTAGATTGAAGGGGTTAGGAGTTGATACTGAACAGTTAGAGTAGGAAGCAATTTGGCTGAATTTTAATTTCTTTAGTTAATTACTTTTTCTATACCTTACTTGTGCGGGAACAGTTATAAGTACTACTTATCTTTCTCTTCATCTAGTGCTTTTTGAATAGCACGACGGCAAAATTCTGGAGGGTCATCTTTAGCTTTTACCTCTTCCTTCATTTCCTTGGTGACTCGCAAGTGTATGTATTCAGTCAATGGTTTATCTCTGTCAGTTTTAAAACCATGATTTTTAATTTCTGGATTGCCACGATTATCTTTAGACACTTTACGTTACTTAACAAAGCTGGATTAATTGATATACATATTGAATAATGATTTTATTAGTGGGTATTTCGCCTGAGAAACTAGATACCCACCAAATATCCACCATCAAAAATGGACACTTCTATTTTATGTTCACGCGTTCCGAGTTAGAAATCAAAACCATGCGAGAATTACGAAGCCGACAGGTAACGCAGGATACAAAACAAGGTACATCACTTCTTTGATGGCATTTCCACAATTAGCACTACATCAGATGCAAGAGGGAAGAGGGTTAAAGGCTCCCAGTTTCAATACTTCTCGGTTAAGGGGAAAAGAGGAAAGGGAAAAGGGAAAGAAAAAACCTTTAACCCTTACCCTTTACCCTTTTCCCCAAACCCGATTCCGAGTTAAAAATGCAAAACCCGAGAAGTATTGCTCCCAGTTTCATCACTTTTGAGTATATTGGCGCAGCGATAGATGAGATGAGTTCACCTACAGATGAGCAAATAGCATTGATTCGGATGACGCTAGAAGGGAGGAGAATGATTTACCCAGATAGATTTGAACAAGAAAAGCTGTTGAACTTGCATAAAGCGAAGATGCATATTGAGCAAGCTTTTGCCATGTTGAGTCAGTAAACAGCTATGTAGGTTGGATTCAAGAAAGTGAAAGCTAATAATCACTGTATAAATATTGAGTTTAGCGATCGCTCCATTCAACCTACAAATTATGATGAATAATGAACTGAACTTCAAAGTGCGATCGCAATGACTGATAAAGAACTCAAACATCTAATTGAGAGCAATGCAAAAACAGTCCAAGCTATGTTAGATGAAATCGCTGAAGCACGCCAGGAACGTCAAGAACTCCGAGAAGGAATGCTCCAAATCCAGAATGCAATGGCACAATTAACCAACATACAAGATAAAATAACCAACTTACTAATTTCTGTTGATGGCGATCGCCCCACAATTCTTAAAAAACTCTCAGCATTAGAAACGAAGCTCGATCGCCTATTGCAGGAAAATCCAACAGATGAGTTAAGCTAAACATTCATCTTTGTACCTCTACTTAGTATTTAGTACGAAAATCTACTCCAAAATTCCCACCAAAATTTTGACTATTTCTACCAAATCATCCGGCAAAGTATACGATGTAATATCCCGTGTAATGGTGTGTATATTCTGCTCCAAAGTCCCAAAGATCCAGACATCGCCCATCGTCACAACACCATACACGATATTTGGCGCGTCTTCCAACATTGACAGCGCAATCATTTCTACTGCTAACTGGGTAAATCCCCGTGTCAAGTCATCCCGTTTTGCTTCAACCACAACTAAGTTGTGTTCCGATTGAATAAAATAGTCGAGATTCCCTTGAAGTAAATTATTTACTTTCAAGGGGTACTCAATCCGCAGCAGTCGCTTACAAGTAACCGCTACCTTACTTAAGACTGGTGCAACCAAAATTTCCCTTTTGGCGGTTTCACTACTCAGGGTAACGTAGGGAATAGTATCTTCAAGTTGTTGTTGAAGTTGATCGAGTCCCTGTAGTTGATTACTCGTTCTCGGAAGTTGCAACCGCTTACGGATAAAAGCATAGTCAAACTCTGCTAAAACTTCATCTGTATCGCTTGCAAATTCAAAGTATGAACGAAATGAGTAATTCCCATCCGGTTGGAGAATTTTTGGTTTTGACATTACCGCCTCATACTGTATTTTCTCAATCCACTACTATATAAGTAGCAGTCAGTATGGCAATATAGCTGAATTAAGCTGTTACGGATTTAACTGATGACTGATAACTGTTGACTGTTGACTGATGACTGATAACCATCGACCCTCCTCAACTGTCAACTGTCAACCGTCAACGATTATAAAGAGTGTTTATATAATTTAGATGCATATCAGCTTATTCCTGGTATTTATTCTTGAACTGTTCGCGCTTAGACATGCTAATGCGACATTTATTTTTCTTAAACAGTCGATAATGTAAATAATTGTAAAAAATCCTCAGGCAGGAAAGAAGCATCCATGCGTGTAATTTTAATGACTGGTAAAGGCGGCGTGGGTAAAACATCCGTTGCTGCTGCAACTGGACTCCGTTGTGCAGAATTAGGCTATCAGACGTTGGTTTTAAGCACAGATCCCGCTCATTCCCTCGCAGACAGTTTTGATATGGAAATGGGACATGCACCCCGAAAAATTCGCCCAAATTTGTGGGGTGCAGAATTAGATGCACTGCAAGAATTAGAAGGAAACTGGGGTGCTGTGAAACGTTACATCACTCAAGTTTTACAAGCAAGGGGTTTAGACGGAGTACAAGCGGAAGAATTGGCCATATTACCAGGTATGGATGAGATTTTTGGCTTGGTAAGGATGAAACGCCACTACGATGAAGGTGAGTTTGATGTCTTAATTATCGACTCAGCTCCCACAGGCACAGCACTGCGCTTGCTGAGTTTACCTGAAGTCGGTGGCTGGTATATGCGCCGTTTTTACAAACCATTTCAGAATATCTCGGTGGCACTTCGGCCTTTAGTTGAACCTTTTTTTAGACCGATCGCTGGTTTTTCGCTACCAGATAAAGAAGTAATGGATGCGCCTTACGAGTTTTATGAACAAATCGAAGCCCTGGAAAAAGTATTAACAGACAATACTCAAACCTCAGTACGTCTGGTAACTAATCCCGAAAAGATGGTGATAAAAGAGTCTCTTCGCGCCCATGCTTATTTGAGTTTATATAATGTTGCTACAGATTTAGTTGTGGCTAATCGCATCATTCCGCGTGAAGTCCAAGACCCATTTTTTCAACGTTGGAAAGAAAGTCAGGAGCAGTATCGCCAGGAAATTCATGATAATTTCCACCCTTTACCTGTGAAAGAAGTTCCGCTATTTTCTGAAGAAATGTGCGGATTAGCTTCATTAGAACGCCTGAAGGAAACTCTTTATAAAGATGAAGATCCAACTCAGGTTTATTACAAAGAAACAACTATTAGAGTTGTGCAAGAGGATAACCAATACAGCTTAGAACTTTACTTACCTGGTATTCCTAAAGACCAAGTTCAACTCAGTAAAACCGGAGACGAATTAAACATTACTATTGGCAACCATCGTCGTAATTTAGTTTTGCCACAAGCCTTAGCAGCACTACAACCAGCAGGTGCAAAGATGGAAGATGACTATCTAAAAATCCGCTTTAGTGACAACATCAGAGTTTAATTTTCTTCCTCGGCGAATATTCGAGTTCGAGTCAAAATAATCTTTTCTTGTAGTTAGTACAGACGCAATTCTTTTAGCGTCTTTTTTTATATATTTTTGGTGAATTTTTATCAAAAAACAATAAAATCTTCGGTAGTAATTGCCCGTAGTTTTACTGAAGACAAATTGATTAAAGAAATTTAAGAATATCATTAGATCTAATTATATCTGTTTGCGAATTATTAATTGAAGATATTATCAGCAATGACCTCCAACCCTGAACCAGATCTACCTTCGTATCACCATGAAGAAAGTTTACTACACCGGATTACAAATCGTATCCGACGAAGCTTAGAATTAGAAGAGATTATCACAGTCACAACTGCAGAGGTGCGATCGCTACTGCAAACTGATAGAGTGATGATTTATAAATTTCATACCGATGGTAGTGGTCAGGTCATTGCTGAGTCAATTTATAACAATAATTTACCGTCCCTACTGGGACTAAATTTTCCTGCTGATGATATTCCAGATGCCGCCCGTGAACTATTTATTAATTCACGGGTGCGCTCTGTTGTCAATGTTGATACTCAAGAGATTGGTCATAGTCCGCTCCGTGACTTGGAAAATGGAAAAACGATCTCAGAGGAAATCTCTTACCGGACTGTAGACTCCTGCCATATTGAATATTTGACGGCAATGGGGGTAAAGTCTACTGTTGTCGCTCCGATTCTCCATCAAAATGAACTCTGGGGGCTACTGGTATCTCATAATTCTGAGGCGCGTTTGATTTCAGAATCTGAACTAGAAGCATTACAAATAGTAGTCGATCAACTATCAGTGGCGATCGCTCAGAGTACCCTTCTGACTCAAGTTCGCAAAACAGGGGAACGAGAAGCTATTATTAATCGCATTGCCACCTTACTACATTCATTACCAACAATTGTATTACAGCCAGCCCTAGAAGCCGCTGTTGCTGCCTTTGCTGGCGTTGGTGGTAGGCTTTGCATTAGAAATGCAGCTTTTGATTTTCACAATGGCAATGTTAGCAGCTTAACAGAATGCTTAATCCCCGGAAATAGTTGCGTCAAGCTTTATACCTGCGGACAGCAACCAGTGATGCCAGAACAAAGTATATATCCACTTATAGAGCAGCATAGCGTTTGGCAGGAACACTACAAATCCGCTCAAGAATATGATGTTTGGCCGATTTTAGATATATATCAAACTCCTGGCTGGCGAAGTTTGCAACTTGCTTTTGAACCAACTCAAATTCGCAGTGTGTTAATAATCCCACTCCAGTATCGTCAGCAGTTGGTTGGCTACTTAAGTATTTTCCGCAACGAGATAGATACAGAAACTCTATGGGCAGGACAGTATGATAGCGATCGCAGACAACTATATCCCCGGCAATCCTTTGAGGCTTGGCGGGAATTGAAAAAAGCACAAGTGCAGCAATGGACAACCGAAGATATTGAACTAGCTAGAAATCTCGGTAAACACTTTGCTTCCGCAGTTCAGCAGTATGAATTATACCAGCAAGTACAAGTCTTCAATGAAAACTTAGAACATCAAGTTAAAAGACGGACAATTGAACTACACCGAACAGCAGAACAACAACAGGCTGTGTTTAAAGTTATTGCCGAGATTCGGGAATCTTTGGATACAGATACTATTTTTCAGACAACAACTAAAGAAGTTTGTCAACTAATTAAAGCCGATCGCGTTTCTGTTTATCGTTTCGATGCTGATTGGGGTGGTGAATTTGTCGGGGATTTCGAGGCTGCTAATCCATACTGGTTGAATGAGTCCGGATTAGGTATTAATACAATTTGGAATGATACCTACTTACAAGACACACAAGGAGGACGGTATCGCAACCATGAAACATTTGCAGTCGATGACATCTACAAAATGGGGTTTACTCAGTGTCACATCGACAATCTAGAGCAGTTTCAAATTCACGCTTTTGTACTTGCTCCGATCTTTGTTGGGCAAAAACTTTGGGGTTTACTGGCAACTTATCAACACACTAATTCCCGTCAGTGGAAACCTACTGAAGTCAACTTTCTCAGTCAGATTGCAGCTCAAATGGGGGTAGCGCTCCAGCAAGCTCAATTACTCACTCAGACACGAGAACAAGCGTTAGATTTGCAAAAAGCAGCAGAACAACAGCGAGTATTGTTTGAAGTTGTCGCCAAAATTCGGGAATCTCTGGATTTAGATGCAATTTTTCAGACAACTACTCAAGAAATCTGTAAATCACTACAAGCGGATCGAGTTGCAGTCTACCGCTTCCAGCCTGATTGGAGTGGTGAATACATTGCTGAGTTTGTGGGTGAAGGTTGGGTAAAAGTAGTAAATTCTGATCTCAACAAAGTTTGGCAAGATACCTATTTGCAGGAAACCAAAGGTGGGCGATATCGTCACAATGAAACCTTCGCCGTCAATGACATCTATCAAGCTGGCCATTCTGAGTGCCACATTAGAGGTCTAGAGCAAATTCAAGCAAAAGCTTATGCCATTGCACCGATATTTATTGGACAACAACTCTGGGGTTTATTAGCAGCTTATCAAAACTCTGCACCGCGTCACTGGGAAACCTCAGAAATTCAATTCCTGGCTCAAATTGCTAATCAGCTTGGGGTTGGACTCCAACAAGCTCAATTGCATAATCAGACTAAGGAGCAGACAGAAAAACTAGTTACAGCTTTGCATGATTTAAAGCAAACTCAGACTCAACTCATCCAGACTGAAAAAATGTCTTCATTGGGTCAGCTAGTAGCTGGTGTTGCCCACGAAATCAATAACCCAGTGAACTTTATTTATGGCAATATTAATCATGTCAGCGAATATGCCCAAGATTTACTCGGTATATTAGACCTGTATTTGCAAAACTGTCCTAACCCCAACCCAGAAATTCGCGATCGCGCCGAAGAAATTGACTTAGAATTTTTAACTGAGGATTTGCCCAAAACTCTATCCTCTATGAAAATTGGCATAGATCGCATCCGTCAAATTGTCTTAGGTTTACGGAATTTTTCCCGCCTTGACCAAGCAGAAAAAAAGCCAGTTAATATTCACGAAGGTATTGATAGCACCTTATTAATTTTGCAACATCGCTTGAAAGCAAAACCAGAAAGTCCGGCGATTAAATTAGTCAAAGAGTACACAGAACTTCCCTTAGTAGAATGCTATGCAGGCCCACTGAATCAGGTATTTATGAATGTTTTAAGCAATGCGATCGATGCTCTAGAAGATTATCACGAGTCTAAATCAAAATTTCACAGTAATCAAATTACTATTCGTACTGCTGTTGGCAAGATAGAAGGCAATATAAAAAGTGTAATAATTCGTATTGCAGACAATGGTCCAGGAATACCCGAAGACCTAAAGGCAAGAATCTGTGACCCATTTTTCACTACTAAACCAGTAGGAAAAGGCACTGGATTAGGGTTATCAATTAGTTACCAAATTATTGTCGATAAACATGGTGGTGTATTTAAATGTGATTCTCAGCCAGGTTTAGGCACAGAATTTTGGATTGAAATTCCGATTAAACAAAACACCAAATCGCACAATCAACGCCTCTAGGTTGAGGCATAAAATTGATTAGTTTGATATACACAATTGAGATTGCTAGAGCCTCAATATCAAAAGAACGAATTTTATTTCTCAAGATAGATGATTTAAATTTAAAAACCTATCTTAGGACAAATAGAATAAAACTCAACTTAGGCTATAAAATATCTAAACAACTAAAAATCACTTTACTAACAGTAAATATATGTTTAGTATACTTTGGGGCATTGTTGTTTTACTATTTGCTTTTTGGGCATTAGGATTGGCACTTCATATTGCTGGAAATTTAATTCATGCGGTATTGCTATTAGCTATTGGACTTGCTATCTACAATTTTCTCAAAGGACGTGATGTATAAATGAATAATTCAAGAAATATTTTCTGAATCGGTTTTCTCTGTTTGTAGACTATTGGGAGATTGACCTTCAGCTTTTATAGTAGCTGGCGATCTTCAGCCACTATAATTTGTATTTGTTTCACCACTAGTAGTCTGTCAATAAATAATTGATGGATAAATTGCCTGTAGAGATGGCGATTTATCGCGTCTCTTTAACCGTCAAAATGAATTTGACAGACCACTAGTACAGCACGGCGGAAATAACCACCCATTCCAAATCAATGAAACCCTTACGCTGCATTCATTTTGAATTTTGAATTCACGGGGGTACTAGTGTTTATATGCATAGTTGCTCCTGCGTGCCGTCAGTCAGACAAAACTGTTTATTCTGAATAGAAATAGTTACTAGTAAATCCAATAAATTTTAACTTCTCAGTTGTACAGGCATAGCTAAATAAGTCATTTTCAAACCGCCCAGTGGCGTAAAAATCACTGGAGTTAAACTTTGATTCAAATGCATTTGAATTTCTGAAGAAGGTAACTCTTTCAATCCTTCCATCAAATACTTAATGTTAAAAGCAATTTCTATATTTTCCCCAGAAATCTTCGCCGCCATTGATTCTCTACCACTCCCGACATCTTGAGCTTCACAAGATAAGGTAATTTCTTGGGCTTCGCTATCAATACTTAGCTTCACAATATTATTTTTCTGATCTGCTAGCACCGCAATCCGCTCTAAAGTACTGACGAATTGTCGCCGTTCAATTGTTACTTGGCGCTCAAATTGACGCGGAATCAATTGTCGATAGGCGGGATATTGTCCTTCTAATGTGCGACTAGTCAAGCGTTGATTTTGCCATGCAAACACAACTTGACCTTGATCGAAATATAAAGCTACAGGTTCATCAGATGAGGCACTATGAGCTAACATTCGTTGTAGTTCGCGTAATGCTTTAGCTGGTACTGTGACTTCTACTTCACTAGTTCCGCCTAGAGGACGTTCATTGCTAGTTTCTACCACTGCTAGGCGATGTCCATCGGTAGCGGCAAATTCTAAAGTATCTTGTTTAACTGTTAAATGCACTCCCGTTAGTACTTGTTTGGTTTCATCAGCACTGGTAGCAAATAATGAACCCCGTAATCCCTCAATTAATGCAGCGGTGGTGAGGTGGATTACTTCTGTATTTTCAATTACAGGTAGTTCAGGAAATTCTTCAGGCCCCATTGCTCGGACTTGGTAATGTCCACTCTTCGGTGTGAGTGTCACAATTAAACCTTCGCCGCCAGATGTTGCACCTCTGAGCGCTGATTCATCGTCTAAAGTGATTTTGCCCTCTGGAAGACGAGAGGTGATGTCTACAAGTAATTTAGCAGGAAGTGCGATCGCTCCTCCTTCCCATACCTCAGCATTAAAACTGGTGCGGATACCCAAGCTCAAATCAAAAGCTGTTAAACTTACCTGGTTAGTTTCAGCATCCGCTTGGAGCAACACATTGGCAAGTACCGGATGAGTCGGTCGTGAAGGTACAGCACGACTGACGAGGGAGAGATTTGTACTGAGGTCGCTTTGGGAGCAAACTAATTTCATAAGTCAGATTCAGCTGGTGAAAGATATCCTAACATCCTTATTGTTGATACGCGAATGGCAAGATACAGCAATTCGTAAGGTAGCACAGTTAGCTATGCTACCTTTATTCAGCAGTTAAACCGCAATAAAATCGGTAGCAGAAATCAAATATAAGTTCCGGTTGTGGTAATACTGAGGCTGCCTAAGTTGCCAGTTGCTGAAGTAACAGTGGGGCTAAATTGGTTTTGAGCAGCATCTAGATCTTTAACGGTCAGTATGTCTGTGGCGATAAGGTTGGGTGTACTATTATCTTGGTTGACGGAAGTGGAGGCTCTACCTGTGATGGTAGCAATCCGCTAAAGTTATTGCGCGATGGCAGTTTCGATAAACGCAAAATCACGTAAATCGGAAGTTTTAGCAACTCTGAGCCAATATTCAGTAGTAATTCCAAAGACAAACTATAGTAGTGACGGGTGGTTATAGTTATGAATGCTTTTCACTTAAAGGGGGAAGGAAAAAAGGAAAGGGTTTAAATATAAAGGAAAGAGGTTTGGAAAGGGTTTTTGCGCTAATCCTTTGTATTTTGGCAAAATTGAAATGTTTTCAATACCCTCGCCTTCAAAAATCAAATGATATAAAGTGGCTACAACCCTTTGATAGATCGTCAGATACAGGTTACGATAATCCATCAATTAGAGGAATATCTTGAAGCAAAGCGCGATTAAGCGTGTTGCAACTTAGAAATTACCCAAATTTCAGTTTGGGCAGATTTTTTGGGAGGTTATTACTCTACCTAATCAATTGTTATTTTTTTTAGTTACAGAAAACTTTCGACTCAGTAAATTAAGTTATCGAGCCTTGAATAAACTATTATTTACACCTAAATCTTTGAAATTTATGGCTTTTGTCCTACCGCTGATCGTGTGGTGGGGATACAAAGAAGTACAAAACCAATTTGTACAGCCGCAAGCAGTCATAGTGTTGGGTGGTTCAACTAG
Organism: Nostoc sp. C117; assembly: GCF_043099735.1. Taxonomy (NCBI): domain Bacteria; kingdom Bacillati; phylum Cyanobacteriota; class Cyanophyceae; order Nostocales; family Nostocaceae; genus Nostoc; species Nostoc sp. C117. Next base: position 4,519,328 of record NZ_CP170991.1, on the reverse strand, counting down.
ACGTTTAGAGCGAGAGAAGTTTACCGCAGAATTCGTCCGCCAGCATCCAAATATACCAATTTGGATTAGCGGAGGTAGTCCACCTAAATTCACCCGACGAGTGTTTACCAAAGCTGGTGTTGATCCAAAACGTTTACACTTGGATTATGAAGCCGTAGATACTGTTACCAATTTTACTACTTTGGTGGATGATTTGCAAGCTCGCGGAATCAAGAGTGTTTATTTAATTACTTCAGACTTCCATATGCGGCGGGCTTGTGTGATTGGCGAAATTATTTTGGGTAGTCGGGGTATTGACTTAAAACCAGTGCCAGTTCCTTCCGAAAAACCCCCTGAATCTATCGAAAAATCTGTTCGTGATGGAGCTAGAGCCATAATCTGGTTAGCAACTGGTTACACTGGTGTGGATGCAGCGAAAAATAAACGGTGAATTATTGTGTTGGGATCTTCCACGATCCCGAACTAACTCGATTCAATACAGGTAACCTAGAGAATTAATGTCATAATTATTGGCATTATTAATTAAGTAAAATTTGATATTTTAGCACTAATCTCAATATAGCTATTTTATAGCACTGGGACTGTTTAACAATTAGAGAAAAAAATGCCCCAATTTTACCCACAATTTGATACCCTAGCTTAAACAGATTTGAGTAAAGTTAAAGCGTGGAAATTCAACTTGGGCGGGGAAAAACAGCTCGCAGAGCTTACGGAATAGATGAAATTGCTCTAGCCCCTGGTAATAGAACACTAGACCCTAGTTTGGCAGATACTAAGTGGCGTATTGGCAATATTGAGCGAGAAATCCCGATAATTGCTAGTGCAATGGATGGCGTAGTAGATGTTCGTATGGCTGTACGTTTGTCACAGTTAGGAGCATTAGGTGTCCTCAATTTAGAGGGTATTCAAACTCGCTATGCTGACCCAGAGCCAATATTAGATCGGATTGCCTCTGTGGGGAAAGATGAATTTGTTGCCCTGATGCAAGAACTCTATGCCGAACCAATAAAGCCAGAATTAATTGAACAACGTATTCAGGAAATTAAACAACAAGGTGGCATTGCCGCAGTGAGTGCGACTCCAGCCGGTGCAAGCAAATATGGTGAGGCGGTGGCCAAAGCTGGGGCAGATTTATTTTTTGTACAGGCTACGGTAGTTTCGACAGCACATTTGTCACCAGAGTCTTTAGTACCACTTGATTTAGCAGAATTTTGCCGTTCCATGCCCATCCCCGTGGTGTTGGGGAATTGCGTAACTTACGAAGTTACCTTGAATTTGTTGAAAGCTGGGGCGGCTGGGGTACTAGTGGGAATTGGACCTGGTGCGGCTTGTACGTCTCGTGGGGTGTTGGGTGTGGGTGTACCCCAAGCAACTGCGATCGCTGATTGTGCTGCAGCACGTGATGATTACTACAAGGAAACTGGTAACTATATCCCCATCATCGCTGATGGCGGTTTAATCACTGGTGGCGACATTTGTAAATGCATCGCCTGTGGTGCCGATGGTGTAATGATTGGTTCACCCTTTGCTAGAGCCTCTGAAGCCCCAGGACGAGGTTATCACTGGGGTATGGCTACTCCCAGCCCAGTTTTGCCACGAGGCACCCGCATTCGCGTTGCCACCACTGGTAGCCTAGAGCAAATACTCATTGGTCCAGCAGGACTAGATGATGGCACTCACAATCTTTTAGGAGCCTTAAAGACCAGTATGGGCACATTGGGAGCCAAAAATATTAAAGAAATGCAACAAGTAGAAGTTGTGATTGCTCCTTCCCTATTAACTGAGGGCAAAGTTTACCAAAAAGCTCAACAATTAGGGATGGGGAAATAGTAATTGGGGATAAGGGATAAGGGATGAGGGAGATGGGGAGAACAAGGGGACAAGGAGATAAAGAAAACTCGTAACTCTTAACTCAGCACTCCCAATGCCCAATCCCCAACATCAAATTCTTAAATAAATTTTTCAGGCCCCTAAACAATTCCTGGAAAAATCCTATATGTCGCCTACAATAGAGATAGCGGAGACGCATGTTTCCGTTCACTCCTCACACCACACTCCGCCCGGACTACTGTTCGGGCGGTTCCTTATGTTTATAAATAAATTCTAGAGCTTCTTTGCAAATGTACATCCTCGCACTTCCAAGCTGAGGTTTTTGCTATGGTAGAATTTTCACCAAGCTCAGATATTATTGGCGAAGGTTTTAGGCATGTCAGCAGCCGCACAAGTTACAGATTCTAGTTTCAAGCAAGAAGTACTCGACAGCGAAGTACCCGTCTTAGTTGACTTTTGGGCACCCTGGTGCGGACCATGCCGTATGGTAGCTCCTGTTGTCGATGAAATCTCCGAACAGTACAAAGGCCAAATCAAGGTGGTTAAAGTCAACACGGATGAAAATCCTAATGTTGCCAGTCAGTACGGCATCCGCAGCATTCCCACATTAATGATTTTTAAGGGTGGACAAAAAGTGGATATGGTTGTTGGCGCCGTGCCTAAAACTACATTAGCTTCCACTCTCGAAAAGCATCTTTGAAACTCAATCGGCAATAAAATGCTTTTGAGTTATCCATTTTGTTGGAACTTTAAGTTAATTTTTATAAACAAGTTTGAGAGGTACAAATTTCCAATCTCTCAAGCTTGTTTACATTTGTATACAGGTTCACAATATTTTTAGGAGTTTTCTACCTCAAAAACAACTCCTAATTTTCTCATTACCAATTTCTCCCCCTAGCGCTACCAACAGAAAATCCAAAAGCTAAGTCACATAGCTTGCCTAAGAGAAAAGTATCCTCTGAATTCAAAATCAACTATTTATTTGAAGAAATAGACAAGGAGACAAGGTTAAAACTTTGGGCTTTGTAAAGTGGGCGAAATAATTCTTGTCTTATGGAGAAGGTAAAAAGCTATTTGAGATTTATTGTAGGCGACGTGTTTATCCCTTTTCCTTTTTTCCTCTTGTTTATCAGGGTTTACTCACAACTTAATGGCAATGCGAATCAGTTTGCTAGAACCGTACAAGAAGCTTAAAATAAGCAATGGGAATGATAAGCGTGTTCAAAAAAAGCAACCCTGATGTATTTCTAATTAAGTTCCACAAATGTTGAAGTAGCGATATATTTTGATAATCTATTTCCCATAAATCAACTATTCGTTGTTGAATCTATGAAGTCTTATTTAGCCGCCGCTATTCAATTAACCAGTGTGCCCGATCTACAAAAAAATTTGGCACAGGCAGAAGAATTAATAGATCTTGCCGTGCGTCAAGGTGCTGAATTGGTAGGTTTGCCAGAAAATTTTTCCTATATGGGAGAAGAAAAAGACAGACTCGCGCAAGGGGATGCGATCGCTATTGAAAGTGAAAAATTTCTCAAAAAAATGGCTCAGCGCTTTCAAATTACCATCTTGGGCGGCAGCTTTCCACTTCCAGTAGACAATACAGGCAAAGTTTATAATACCACTCTACTCATCGATCCTAGCGGTCAAGAACTTGCTCGCTACTACAAAGTACACTTATTTGATGTTGATGTCCCTGACGGCAATACCTATCGTGAATCCAACACTGTTGTAGCTGGTACACAACTACCTCCCGTCTATTTTTCCGAAAAACTGGGTAATTTAGGACTTTCTATTTGTTACGATGTCCGCTTCCCGGAACTGTATCGTCATCTGGCAGATAAGGGAGCTGATGTTATCTTTATTCCCGCCGCCTTTACCGCCTTTACAGGCAAAGACCATTGGCAAGTATTACTACAAGCCAGAGCCATCGAGAATACCGCCTACGTCATTGCTCCTGCTCAAACAGGCAATAACTACGCTCGCCGTCTAACCCACGGACACGCCGTCATTATCGACCCTTGGGGCGTAATTTTAGCCGATGCTGGAGAAAAACCGGGAATAGCGATCGCTGAAATCAAACCCACTAGGCTCGAACAAGTACGCCGTCAAATGCCGTCTTTACAGCATCGGGTGTTTTAGGGATTGGGGATTGGGGATTGGGGACTGGGGACTGGGGACTGGGGGGAAGAGTTTTCGCAGTACCAAATATCCCATACACCTAAATCAAATAAAAAACCGGGTGACTTTAATGCCACCCGGTTTACTTAACTCAATATTACAATTGTCACTTTTCTCAAAGCATAGGAGTGGTTTCGCTCCTATTTGTAAATTAAAGAAATTGGGAATTAGAAAGATTCTAGTAAACGGCTATCTTACCCAGTCCCTAGTCCCCAATCCCCAGTCCCTTTTATTTATTAAACTTTCGCAGCTGCTTTGGTAACAACGTTGAGTTCACCTTTAGCATACTTAGCAGCAAAATCTTCTAAGGAAATTTGCTTAATCTTGCTGGCGTTGCCAGCTGTGCCAAATTGCTGATAGCGTTCCGCACAAACCTTCTGCATGTATGTAATAGAAGGTTTGAGGAAGTGACGGGGGTCAAATTCCTCTGGTTTTTTAGCTAAAGCTTCACGTACAGCAGCAGTAATAGCCAAACGGTTGTCGGTGTCGATGTTTACTTTGCGTACACCACTCTTAATACCTTTTTGGATTTCTTCTACAGGTACACCGTAGGTTTCAGGAATTGCACCACCGTACTGGTTAATCAGTGCCAGCAAATCTTCAGGTACAGAAGAAGAACCGTGCATTACCAAGTGGGTGTTAGGCAGACGACGATGAATTTCTTCAATACGGCTGATGGCTAAAATTTCGCCAGTTGGTTTGCGGGTAAACTTGTAAGCACCGTGGCTTGTGCCAATGGCAACTGCCAAAGCATCTACTTGGGTTGCTTCTACGAAGTCAACGGCTTCATCGGGGTCGGTTAGCAGTTGGGAGTGGTCGAGTGTACCTTCAAACCCGTGACCATCTTCAGCTTCACCAGCACCAGTTTCTAGAGAACCCAAACAACCGAGTTCACCTTCAACGCTGACACCCAAAGCATGAGCTACGTTTACAACTTCGCGGGTAACATTGACGTTGTACTCGAAGCTAGCGGGGGTTTTCGCATCAGCTTCCAAAGAACCATCCATCATCACGCTAGTGAAGTTGTTCTTAATTGCTGAATAGCAGGTAGCAGGTGCATTCCCATGATCTTGGTGCATGACAATGGGAATATGAGGATAGGTTTCTACTGCTGCCAAAATCAGGTGGCGCAAGAAGTTTTCTCCTGCATAAGCACGAGCGCCACGAGAAGCTTGCAAAATTACGGGGCTATCTGTTTCGACAGCAGCTTTCAGGATTGCCTGAATCTGCTCCAAATTGTTAACGTTGAAAGCCGGGATGCCGTAACCGTTTTCAGCTGCGTGATCCAACAGCAACCGTAGTGGTACAAGCGCCATAGATAGTCCTCCTAGTGTGGTTGTCAGTTAGTCGGTGTGAGAGAAGCGTACTAATTACGCTAAATCTTAAGAGTTTTTTCAACTTATAGGAAATTATAACTAGTGTGGTGTGTCTATGTTTAAAAACTTTAAGGCATAGTTACCATAAATATGTCCTATACTTCCCCTACACTGCTGTACCATCAGCTACCCTAAGGCTAAGGGGTTTGGTAGCGCTGTATCCTAAATCGTTAATTGAAGGCGATCGCCCTCCTAACTATTTTGCCAAAGCGCGATCGCCTCAGCTAAAAGGTGCTAGTTTCTCGACAAATGCTTCGTGTTCGGAAGATTGCAAGCCTGTTTGTAAAATAGTTAACACTGACTGCATATTCCCCGCTAATAACTCTGCAACCGCTAACCACAACCCTGGAAAAATTTGACTTCGCAGAATTCCGTTACTATCGCAAGCCAACTCTAGATACTCACCCTGTTCCAAATAGAACCAAGTCAATTTGCGATCGAGTACTTGCCAGACGATATATTCTTTGACACCATTGCGACGATAGGCTTGTTCTTTGGCGTGGAGGTCGATGGCGACACTACTAGCGGCAATTTCGACAATTAACTCTGGTGCGCCTTCGATATAATCATCGTCACTCAGCCTTGCTTGACCCCCTGCTTCTGGGTTAATCAGAAGTACGGCATCTGGTTGAGGTTCGTTATCTAAGTCTAGGCGCACAGTGGGTTCAACTGCTGACGCTACACCTGGTGTAGCAGCTTCATAAGTACCAAGCCATCCCAGAATCCAACCGTGCGGTTGACCGTGACTTCTAAAACGCACAGCAGCAAATGTGTAGACAATTCCTTCAATCAATTCGGCTTTTTTCAAGTTAGGCATAGCGTTGTAGCGCCGCTCAAATTCATAACGGTTGAGTTTGTCGCCATTTTCTAACAAGGGAATTGTCCGATGCTGTGAAGGTGTTTTTACCATAATGGTGGTATTTTGGTTTAGCCTAAGCTTATCCTACCGAATTGGGGAAATTTCTTGTGTGTTGGGCGATCGCTCTGACCGCAATTAATCAACAAATGGGTAGATGTGGCCTTTGTGTTATTTGCTCAAAAAGCGATCGCCTCTCTAATATTTTGATAAAGAAAAAGGGCGATCGCAGTTTTATGAAACCGCGATCGCCTATATGACTCTCTAATCAAATAATCATGAACTGCTAAACAAGTGATCGCCATTTTTTTATGAAAGCTGTTTAAAGAGCGATCGCATTGCGTGGAGTTGGCAATCACCCCTGTGATTTTTTCAGAAAATTAATACTTACGCAAAACTAAATACTGTAGGGACAATTCATGAATTGCCCCTACGTAAAATTAGGGTTTAGGTTTCCCTTAGCTTATACTACTCCGGTGAAAATGACGGGCAGATTGAGGTTATTACCTGTGCTGACATCGCTATATGTTTTACCATCCGATATCAGCTTGTATTTCGTGTTAGCCTGTAGACCTGGCCTGTCGTTCCATTGGTTGATAGTTGCTGTTTGAGCAGATTTATCAATTGTCCCTAAACCACTTCCAAGCTTAGTATTCGTTCCGTGTTTATACACTGAAATAGTACTCAAGCCTAAGCCTAACAAAGCTTGGCTGTAACTCATTGACCAAGTGTAATCCGCTCCGAGAGTTGCAATTATGTCATATACATTTTTAGGGTATTCTATTTCTGCTGTGCGGGTAACTGTGTCGATTTTTAAAACCTTACCAACTTCCATCTCATCGCCAGCTGCAACCCAATAGTAGGGAGTGGGAGTAAATAAGTGATTCAGATTGGGTCCGGCTTGTGTAACATAAGTCCCATACCCTGACATTCCAATACCTACTGAAAATTTATTGTCAGGTATGTTGTCCAAGTCAGTTATGACGAGTGTTCCTTTATTGCTTGAATCACCTGTTGGCGTACTCAAGCCTGGCGCTCCATTTTCGTAGCCGAAAGTGGTTGAATTTTGGGTGTCTAGGTTTGCATCTTGGGCTCCTCCTGCCTCGAAAATTATCCCTGGCTGGAGTTTGCCAGTATCACTCCAGACAAAGTTGTAGTTTATATACCAAGTGAACTTGATATAATCGTTCGGCTTGATTTTATAAGGGCTGGCAAACCAAGCAAGTGAGAATATTTCTGAGGTTATATCTGGTAACTTTTGGTAGACATAGAAAACCCAATTACGACCAGATTGATTCACACATTTTAAAGTGTAGCGCTGGCCTGCATTAGCCACATCTTGAGGTTCATAACTGATATGTATTGCCATTTTATTTTCTCCGTGTTTACGTCGTGTGCAGCCAAGGCAAAGGTATCTAAATTCTGGATACTTTTCCCAGAAAAGGTTACATAAAATCATCAGCATAAATAGTAAATAGCTGAAACTTTATCTGGTATTGAGTTTAAAAATAAGATGTGTTTACCTTGTACACTTTTAAAACGATTTTCTAGAATAAAATCTGATTTTTTTGACTTTTAACCTTTTTTTTTAAATTGGGTAAAAGGAGAGTTTGTATCAATAAGCGAAAATAGTTGTGAAAGCTTTACTATCTAAATATTTTGCCGATCGAACTTATCTCAATAGGCTTGGGTTAAGGTCTAATGGCAAAAATTTTGGGTTTTAGAGACGCGATAAATCGCCGTCTCTACAAGTATTTTGGTCTTATATGAACTGTATTAGAACTTATCTCATAAATATTTAGATAACAAAAAAGGGCGATCGCAGTTTATTAAAACTGTAATCACCCTTATGACTCTCTAATCAAATAATCATGAATTGCTAAAAAGAACGATCGCGCTTTATACAATCAAAAAGAAGCGATCGCTTCTCTAATTATCGAACAGAATAGAGGCGTCAGTCGTCAGAATTCAGTTGGGTATTCTGTATGACTGGCGGATAGCGAAACGGAAAGCGAGTCTTCTCCCAAGGGGAGACGCTTTAGCGCAACGAGCATCTGAATAATCGGCGTTTTTGCACCCCCACCAAATTGAACATTTGGTGGTCTTCAATCAGTCGCAAAAATCAAATAGGAGTCCTATAGTATAATTTTGCAGATACTAGAAAACTAGATTGAAAAATTCTTGTGCCAAAGTCGGCTTAAGAATTTCATTCACCGAGATAAGGTCGAGGGAACAGGCAACAGGCAACGGGCAAAGCGTAAAGATTTTTGATGAGATGCCCAAAATAAGAGTTGCCTGTTTGTTCCCTCGACCACTACGAAGGGTCAGAAGCCCTGCCCTGAATGGGCGATTGTGTTGTCCGGAGTTTAAATCCACAGCACTTCACCTGCCCTGTAAAACGATCGCCTCTTCCCTATTGCCTTTAACTGTCTTACTCTTAAGACGATCGCCAAAGTCAATTTCGGAATTTTTTGAGTTACAGGCTTTTTTCCTAACTCGATCCAACCAAACAAACCAGTCTTAAGCCCGATAACCGTTTCGCAGCATAGCTTGCAGCCGTTTCAAAGCCTCTTTCACTTCCCCGTGGCTAGGGTAGAGCAATTGCTGACTCAAGGCACTTCGATAAGCCTCTATAGCCTCGAAATCATCTCCCAATCCCTCTAATGCTCTCCCCTGCCAGTAATAAGCAGTAGCTGGGTCAAAGTCAATCAATTGTTGAGCTTGTAAATAAGCTTCTTCCCAATACCGCCGACTAGTCGTATCGTTTATCAGCACTCGATAACTCTCCCCAAGCCAAATCAACCCACGTACAGATTGCAGACAAACAGTTTTTTCTGGGAAGAACTGCCATCCTTGCACCAAGGCCTCTACAGCCTCGCTGTGTTTAAGAGCTAATGCCAATACCTGCCCATGATAAAACCAAGCATCAGGTAACTGGGGCTGAAGTTGTGTCCCTTGCAGAGAGATACTACACCCCCGCTCTACATCTTGAAAACTTTCCACTAGTACGCGCCCCGCCGTCGCCCAAACACTCCAGCGCTCAGGAAAACGCTCAAGCATCTCCTCTACTAAAGGATGTAGTTCATTCAATCGTCCCGCAGCAGGTAAAATCTCACATAACGCCCGATAGATTTCACAATCATTTGGATAAAGACGATAAGCTTTGAGCATCGCTTCAGCTGCTGCTTGGTTTTCTGCTGTGTCAAACAAGCATCGTCCATAGTAGTACCAACCACTAAAATTATTTGGGTGTTTCTCAGTAAACTCTGCTAACACTTTGACTCCTTGCGCCCAATCTCCTCGGAAAATGTGATAGTATGCCAGCGATTTGTGGAACTCAGCTGCATTTGGAGCTTGTTGCAGAGCAGAGCTAATGATTTTTTTAGTCTGCTTGCCCTCCTCACCTAATACCAATCTCATTCTGCAACGTTCATCCAACTGTCGTTCGATTACCCGCAAATCATCAGGAGCTAACTCGATGATTCTGCTCAATCTCTGCCGAGCTTCCTGAAAGTCCCCTACTGCTATTAGCGTGTCATAGCTGTGAATTAAGGCAACAATATCATCTTGATTGAGTGACAAGACTGCATCAAAAGCTTGCAAAGCTGCAATAGTATTCTCTTTTGCCATCTGCACCTGTCCCAAAGCTAGCCAGTGAACTACTTTATCGGGTTCTAAGGAAGCTGCTATCTTAAAAGCGTTTGTTGCTGCCTGAGTGTCACCTCTACAGACTTCAATCAATCCATTTATATGCTGCCGAGTCGCTTCATTGTGGGATAAGGGCAAGGCATTCTCATAAACCTCTATTGCCTCTGTCTCTCGTCCCATCAGTTCTAAGATTTTCCCTAGTTGTAGCCGGATATCAATCAATTGAGGCTGGCGCTCAATCAGTTGGTAATATTCCTCAACCGCCTGCTGCCAACTTCCCATTTCGTATAATAGTTCAGCCAATTCCAGGCGTTTTTTCCATCCTTGGGGATATTTCTGCACGTACTTAGTTAAAGTTTTGAGTTTCTGGTCTTGTCTAGTCGGCTTTTGATCTAAAACTAGATGAACATTCATCTCCACACCAGAGGGTTGGGAGAACTGTACCAAGAATGTGGCAAGGTTGTTAGACATATAGTAGTTAGTTTGTAATTTATTTGTTCGACAAGGCTTTGGGTGGCGATCGCCACTTGCCAATCTGATATGGTTGTTTTATCAGTTTTTGATTCTTCTGGCGTCGGAATCACCGATTTAAAGCTGGATTGGAAGGAATCTAAAGAAGTGTTATGTTCCCCCGCCAGATACTTGTTCAACTGTTTTTGCAAAATGGCTCGTGCCTTTTGAACTCGTTTGTAAACGTTATCTTCGGAAAGAAGGAGTTGGTTGGCAATATCTTTGTATGACTTATCTTTGCAACAACGTAGAATAAAACAATCCCGGAGTTTGGGAGGCAAAGCTTCGATCGCTTCGTAGAGGAATGCTCTCATCTCACGACGGCAAATGTCTGACTCAGGAGATTCGATACTGCAAGTCAATGCCATCTCATCTCCAAATTTAATGTCTTCAATGTTTTCAATGCTTTGCTCGCTTCGCTGGCGTTTTCGATGTATATCCATGCAGAGATTATGAATCAGTCGCGTCAACCAAGCTTTAGGATTGGTGATTTTGTCGGCATAGTCTGGCCATTTCTTCCAAGCTTTCAGCATAGCTAGACTCAGAGAATCTTCGGCATCATTGCGATCGCCTCCCATCCACTGAAGACAGCGACTGTAATGATAATCTCGATATTGTTGCCATAACTGCCAAAAGTCTGTACCTAGACCTAGCCCGTCGTCACGCTTAGATATGAAATTTTCAAGACAGACATCGGGTTGAGGCGTTTGTCTCAAGCAAATTGTCTCTTCTAATACGTTATACAAAACATTTGTATGAGGAATTTTATGGACGATCGACACATCAAGCAGATGTAAGCCTGCATCATTAAGTTGGAAGCTCTGAGAATGATTAATCATAGGTAAAATTTACTTTCTATTGTTTAATCTGAAGGATAACTATCTTCAATATCCGCAGGTTTGAATTGTACTGACAATCCAGTTACATCCAAACATTTAGACATCTGAAGATTTATTTAAGAGATATTTTTTAGGATTATACTGTTTTAAATTTAGTTGTTATTTTCCGAAAATGAAACCTATAAATCTCATAACTATTTCATATAGTTTTACTAAACCTCATATTTAATTTTTGGTTGCATTTTAATCAATTGCTAAAATTACTCGCCCTTGTTCATTGATTTTTGAATAGATTATTTTGAGCGATCGCCTTCTGTGGAGTGTTTCTCTAAAAATATCCATCATCCGCTTAAACAGATAGGAGTCTATCGTTAGAGCATATTAGGAAAGTTTTAAAGCTGATATCATGTATTGTATTTTTTTATACTTAATTATAAAATAGGTCTGAATGTTAAAACTCTGCTTATGTGAAGATTTATAACTGATATTGAGAATCAGCCTCATATTGTAAAAATGATTGAAAGCCATTATGGTTTAAAGCTTACAGGTTTTTATTTCTCAAAAAATATTACAAAATTCTAAGTTGTTCGTTAATTTAAATATTTAAAAATTGATAAGTGCGAAAAAAACGCTAGTCTATTATTGATTTCGGAAATTTACCGATATTCCTGGAAAGAAAAGCTCATTTTGAAGATTTTGCAAACTCTGATTTTTTCCTTATCCATTTTTATTAACTCTGAGCTACCAAGAATTGCAATGTTGTAAAAAATACAAGAATTTGAGGCTTATTACTGATGAGTAAAAGTAAGATTCTTGTTCCTTAGTAAGCTGTTTTTTAGATAAATATTCATGGGCAATTGCCCACAAAGAGGGCATAAAAATCGTCAGCATTTTAGCTTGATCGAAATATCTAGGAAAAAATCCGAAAAGCAGCAATTTCAGTTTGTAGCACCGTATATATTTACTTACAAAAATTAAGATATAGCCAAAAAGCTATATTTTCTATTCTCAATCCCAAGTTATGCTTTTGAAAAAAGAAAGTTATCTTTCAACTTTTATGACAATAGATTTTATACTTGATATTATTAATCGCAAGCTAGTGGAAATGCAAAATGATCCTCTTCATTCCACAGAAATTCTAGTTTTAGAGGGAATATGCCAGAACAAAACCTATGAGGAAATAGCTCAAGAAAAAAGATATAGCTGTGGATACATTACTAATGTTGTTGCCCCGCGATTGTACCAAAAACTCTCTTTAATCTTTGGCAGGCGCGTTACTAAAAAAAATTGTCGGGCGATGCTGGAATCTTATACAGCACTACAAGCTACGTCAGATACAAAGTCGCTGGAATTAAAGTCTGAAGAGTTAAATCTAGCTATTGAACAAGACACATTTCCTTGTTACCCCAGTGGTTCAGTCTCTCTTAACTCTCCGTTTTACATTGAACATCCTAATATTCAAAAATCGGTTTATGCAGAGATTACAAAAGCAGGAGCATTAGTGCGGATTAAAGCTCCAAGGGAAAAGGGCAAAACTTCATTAATGTTAAGGATTTTAGATTATGCTGAACAGATAGGCTGCCGTACAGTTAGATTGAACCTTGAGCAAGTTGACCAAAGAATTTTAAGCGATACAAATCTATTTTTGCGTTGGCTGTGTGCCAATATTACTCAACAGCTTCAGATGGAGCAAAAACTAGATGAATATTGGAATAAAGATTTTGGTAGCAAACTGAGTTGTACTTTTTATTTGCGAAACTATGTACTAAAGCAAATTGATACTCCCCTGGTTTTAGCATTAGATGAGGTGAACTATATTTTTGAGCATACTGAGGTAGCAAAAGATTTTTTACCTCTGTTGCGTTCGTGGTTTGAAGAAGCCAAAAGATGCAAAATATGGCAAAAGCTACGCTTGGTTGTGGTGCATTCAACCGAAATTTATGTTCCGCTACAGCTTCAGCAATCTCCTTTCAATATTGGGTTACCAATTCAGTTACCTGACTTTAATTTAGATCAGGTGGAGCAGTTAGCCCAACGCTATGGTCTGAAGTGGTCTGGTGGCGAAGAAGCAAAGCAATTGATGGCAGTAGTTGGAGGACATCCAGGACTAATACACATAGCGGTCTATTACCTTAGTTGTAAGCATATAACTCTAGAAGAACTGCTCGAAAATGCTTCTACATCCACTGGTATTTATGCTCATCATTTGCAGCGTCATTTAACAATGTTGCAAGAACAACCGGAATTAGCGATCGCTCTTGACAAGGTGATGAATGCTAGTGAACCTATATCATTAGAACCCATTATTGCTTACAAGTTAAACAGTATGGGACTAATTAAGTTAGATAATAATAAAGTAATACTTAGTTCTCAACTATATCGGCAGTACTTTCAACCACCTTCCTTGGGTGGAAAAAGACAGATAGTGGCTGCAAGCTAAGAGGTTGTTTAAAAAGTGGTATGTTGTGATTTTAATCGAATTATTACCCCCCTTAATCCCCCCTTATAAATGGAAATCAGTTGCCTCCCCTTATAAATGGGTAAACCGGAAATTAGTTCCCTCCCCTTTATAAGGGGAGGGTTAGGGTGGGGTAATAAAATATTTGATACATCAATCATAACTTTTAAAATAACCTCTAAGGAAAATGGCTGCGCTCGCTCGATTTAAAGGTAAAACTTTTCATTGATAATAGATTCTGAAAATTTTGATTACACTTAGTGATATCAATTCAAGGTAATGCTCAAGAAACCAGTTTTGAAACATTGTTACTCTGTTGAGACGATCCAACCAGATTGGGTATTTTTATTATCTGAGAGAGATGCAGTTTGGTTTCGCGATCGCATTTTTTATTGTCTAGTATCTTTAATCGATGGTCATCATGATATTGACGAAATTATCGAGATAATTCAATTACAACTACTACAAGACGAAAAATCATTTACAGACCATAATTCATTTTTTCAAAATGTTCTTGACACCAGTATTAAAGCCCAACATGCTCTATTTCAAATGGAAACACAGGGCTATATTTTAGAAAAAGAAGACGAAGTGCGATATCTACGATGGGCTACGCCTACGCCATTCACTATCTTTTGCAATCATCTGAATATTAAACCTAGCGAAGCTCATCAAAGATTACAATTAACTAAAGTAGCACTAAAAACCTTCGGCTCTCTTCACGCTGACGATTTTATTGCCATTCTCAAATCTCTGGAAATTCAAATAGCCGACGAAGGAGATTTCACAATAGTCTTAACTGAAGACTATCTCCATCCAAATTTAGATGAATTCAATCAACAAGCGTTACAATCCCAATCTCCTTGGATGTTAGTCAATCCCTTGGGAACAATGCTTTGGATAGGGCCGATATTTGACGGGAACAAAACCGCTTGTTGGCAATGTTTAGCCCGCCGCTTGCGAGATAATAGACCAGTGCAAGCATTTATTCAAAGACATCAAAACATTTCTACTCCTTTATCCCCTCCTTTAGGGTTTTTAGCATCTACAATTCAAACCGCCTTAGGAATAGCAGCCACAGAAGTATTCAAGTGGATTGTTCAAGGAGAAAATAAACGTTTAGAACAAACTATAGTTACCTACGATAGCCTCAGTTTACAAACCCAAGATTGTGTCTTCGTTAAACGTCCTCAATGTCCTAGCTGTGGAGAAATGTCCAATGGGTTGATGAATAAACCCCTACCCATTGTTTTAAAACACTGCAAAAAAACATTTACCGCAGATGGAGGGCATCGTTCTTGTTCACCCGAAGAAACGCTGAGAAAATATCAACATTTGATTAGTCCGATTACAGGTGTTGTTAGAGAATTGAGAAAAATACCAGGCAATCAATTAACCCATACTTATGTTGCTAAGCATCACTTTCTGAGTGTTTTTGATGATTTAACTAGCCTAGGCCAAAATATTGGAGGTAGAAGTTCGGGAAAAGGTGCAACTGATATTCAAGCCCAAGCAAGTGGTTTTTGTGAAGCTATTGAGCGATATTCTGGAGTTTTTCAGGGAGATGAAATCAGAAACAAAGCCAGTTATCAACAACTGAAAGACAAAGCAATTCATCCCAACGTTTGTATGAACTTCAGCCAACAACAATACCAGACGCGAGAAGAATGGAATGCTCAGTTTAAAGGCTGGTTTCAAAAAGTCCCAGAACCTTTTGATGTGGAAAGAGAAATTGATTGGACACCAGTTTGGTCATTAACTCACGAAGAATTTAAATATCTACCAACTGCTTATTGTTATTATGGCTATCCTTCATCTTTGGAACCTGATTGTTGGGCAGATTCCAATGGATGTGCAGCGGGTAATACTCTTGAAGAAGCTATTCTTCAGGGGTTTATGGAGTTAGTAGAACGCGATTCTGTGGCCTTGTGGTGGTATAATCGCCTCCAGAAACGCCAGGTAGATTTAGAGAGTTTTAACGAACCTTATTTTATCACCCTGAAACAGTATTACCAGAGCATTGAGCGAGAACTGTGGGTGTTGGATATAACTAGTGATTTTAATATTCCTACTTTTGCTGCCATTACTCGCAGAATGAATCGAGAAGTAGAAGATATTATATTAGGTTATGGAACCCATTTTGATGCCAAAATTGCTCTAGGTCGAGCTTTGACTGAAGTTAACCAAATTCTGCCCAACCTTTTATATGCAAAAGATGACGGTAGTACTCAATATCCTGCATCAGGCGATCGCTTAGCAATAGATTGGTGGAAAACCGCAACTTTAGTTAATCAGCCTTATCTCATTCCCAATGACACAATTGCTGCCAAAGTATATTCAGATTATCCCCAAATTGTCAATGATGATTTGCTAGAAGATATCAAACTGTGTCAACAAATCGTCGAAAAAAATGGTCTAGAAATGCTCATTTTAGATCAGACTCGTCCCGATATTGGACTCAGAGTAGCTAAAGTGATAGTTCCAGGAATGCGCCATATGTGGAAGCGTTTAGGTTCGGGACGATTATATGACGTTCCTATCAAAATGAGATGGTTAAAAGAGCCATTAACAGAAAACCAACTCAATCCTTTTCCCATGTGGATGTGAGTGTTATGGTCATCACAATTCAAAAATAAACTATTCTCACCTCTTCCTCTCTGCGCCTCTGCGCGATCAAAATTCATATTTCCACTCAGCAACACCAAATTAATTATGCTAAATGGATATCAAATTATTGATGCTGATTCCCATGTTATTGAACCTCCCTCATTGTGGGCTAAGTATTTAGAACCAAAATTTCAGCACTTTGCTCCTTCCGCAGATATGAAAATTAAAGGGGAAGACATTGTTGAGAAGATTTCACAGCAAGTTCGCCACCAAGGAAATCAGCAAATGATGGAGGCTCACCCCAATTCTTATATCAAGAGATACGATGCTGAATCTCACATCCAAGCAATGATACAGATGGGGGTTGATATCGCCTTCATTTATCCAACTTATGGGTTATGGCTTTGGGCAATTGACGATATGGCACCAGAGGTCGCGGGAGCTTTTACTCGTGCTTACAACACCTGGTTATATGAAGAATTTTGCAGCTATGCTCCAGATAAGTTAAAAGGCGTAGGAGCCATTAATCCTCATGCATCTGAAGAGATGGTGACAGAATTACATCGCATAGCCGAATTTGGCTGGAAGGCAGTATTTTTACGCCCCAACCCAGTTAAAGGAAGAATATTGAGTGACCCCGCCTATGAGGCATTTTGGACAGAATGCGAAGAGATGGGTATAGCAGTGGGGATTCATGAAGGAACTCATAGTCGCTTACCAACCACAGGAGCAGAGCGGTTTCATACCCGTTTTGCTCTCCACGCCTGTTCTCATCCGATGGAACAAATGATGGCACTTTTAGCCCTGATTGAAGGGGGTGTTTTAGAGCGTCATCCCCGCTTGAAGGTAGCTTTTCTAGAGTCTGGTTGTGGCTGGTTACCTTACTGGCTATGGCGACTAGATGAAGAGTACGAGAACTTATATTGGGAGGTTAAAGATAATGTCAAAATGAAGCCCTCAGATTATTTTCGCCGTCAGTGCTGTATTGCGATCGCACCTACTGAACCTTGCTTATCTCAAATTATCGAGTATATTGGTGCTGATAATTTAATCTTCGGCTCTGATTACCCACACATGGATCATCAGCCGAACATTGTAAAAACACTTCTAGAGCTTGAGGCGCAGTTATCTCCAGAAATAGTACAAAAGATTGTTTGGGATAATCCTAACAATTTTTACAGCTTGACGTAAAAGTTCCAAAATTTGCTAACACTAAATAAGAGGACATATCATTATGGTAACAAGCTTGACAGGTACAGATCCGCTACAACCAGGGCAGTGGTATGATGATGATACATATTATCAGATTCTCTTAGTTGCTCCTCCTGGAAAGAGAAGTGAAGGAAAATACATAGAAACAACAATAGTAGCTCAAAAAAGAGGAGAATTTAAAAAATATCTTCTTGATGAAAAAATACAACAAAATATAATAGGTTGTATCCCAGATCAGGAGGATATTAATCATAAAAATATAGCCTCCTACCTACCTTCTGCTGGAGTAGTTTTTCCAAAAGGTTTTGTGAAAGCTTTATTCCCAGATAATTCTTCAGAAAATAACTCCATTGAGATTAATAATTTTTACGATCCAATCCGAACTCTACTGCATAGCCGCAAAATATCCCAACTAATTGCCAAAACGTGGCATTGCTACTTAGAGGCGAAAGCAAGTGACGTGTGGTATGACTTTGCTCATGGTAAATGGAATGAGATTCACTCTGATATTTTAGATGGTCTCATAGCCAGAGAAATTTTCTTTTTTGATCAACAATCTTCCCCTGACCATCTTGTACCAAAGAACCTTGATATCTATTATCCACTAAATAGTGAAAAATCTAGTGGAAAAGCAAGATTTTTGATTTTGCCTAGTAGTAAAGGTTGGCAGGGAATTACTTTGAGTCTCTTAATGGCAGGGCAGGCATATTATGAAATCAAGAAAGATGGACAAACATACTACCATCAAATTTCTCAACCCATTTTGAGTACAGGTGAAATAGTTAGTAAATATGGATTAGAGGTAACTTGGGATAAGTTTAAAGGTGATATAAAAGAGCTAAAAGTAGACCCAGGAAAGTCTTCTATTGCTTATCAAGCTATTATTCCCTATCCTCCCATACCTTCTGAGATTAATCTATCTCCTGAACATATTACAAAATGGTCTCAGGCTAAAGATGAGAGTGGAGAATTTCCATTTTATAGTAAAGACGAGGATGACCAAAGCTATTTAGTAGGTGTGCAATATTTTTCGCCTCCCTATCCCTATATACCGCTAAGTTGCACTTAGGAAATAGGTAGTATCTTCATATCCTTTTTCTGTAAAATCCATAGAATAAACCCCTTTATCTAGTAAGATACGTAGGGGTTTTAGTCTGTGAATGTTCATAATATAATGGTCTTTTATTACTCTCAACAAATAAAAATATCTGTAGGTTGGGTTGAGGCTTTGCGAAACCCAAAAAAACCGGTGATTCTTGGTTTTGAGTTACCCTTCGGGCTACAACAACGATAGTAACTGAAATTTACCAAAAAACTAAGTCTGAGAATATTCAAACTACGTTATTACAATATTTAAAATCATGAACACAATAAAAAAGTATCAGATTCTTCAACAAATTTACGAAAGTGATAATTCGTTAGTCTATCAAGGTATCCTCAAGCCTGATAATCAACCCATTATTTTGAAGATTCTCAAAGAAAACTATCCTAATCCTTCAGAACTCAACCGTTATAAGCAGGAATATGAAATTACCCGTTCAATGAATGCTGATGGAATTATTAAAGCATATAGCTTAGAGCGATATCAGAATAGTTTAGTGATGTTTTTGGAAGACTTTGGTGGTAGCTCCTTAAAAATTTTAATATCAGAGCGGCAGTTTTTATTAGAAGAGTTTCTGACTATTGCTCTGAAAATAACTGAGAGTTTAGCTGCTGTTCACAATGCCAATATTATTCACAAAGATATTAATCCCTCAAATATTGTTTACAACCCAGAAACTAGGCAAGTTAAGATTATTGACTTCGGTATTTCCACTCGTTTATCTCGAGAAAATCAGACGATTCGCAATCCAAATCAATTAGAAGGAACTTTGGCTTATATCGCCCCAGAGCAAACTGGTCGAATGAACCGGGGAATAGATTATCGCAGTGATTTTTATTCTTTGGGCATCACGTTCTATCAACTGTTAACCAATCAGTTACCTTTTGAAACAACTGACCCAATGGAGTTAGTCCATTGCCACATTGCACAACAACCTGATGCACCTCACCAGCGAATTTCCTCAATTCCTTTGATGGTTTCTAATATTGTGATGAAATTATTAGCCAAAATTCAAGAGGAACGATATCAAAGTACTAGGGGATTAAAAGCTGATTTAGAAAACTGTCTTTATCTGTTACAAACTTTAGGAAAAATTAAACACTTTTCTTTAGGGTGTCAGGATATTTCCGAAAAATTTCAGATTTCCCAAAAACTCTACGGTCGAGAACAGGAAATCTCTCAACTATTAACCACCTTTGAGCGAGTCAGCGAAGGTACTACTGAGATAATACTGGTTTCTGGTTATTCAGGCATTGGCAAATCTGCCTTAGTCAATGAAATTCACAAACCTATTACCCATCGACGAGGATATTTCATTCATGGCAAATTTGACCAGTTGCAGCGAGATATCCCCTACGCAGCAATCACACAAGCTTTTAGTGAATTAATTCGTCAACTCCTGAGTGAATCTGAAATAACCTTACAAACTTGGAAAGATAAAATTTTAGAAGCTTTAGGAAATAGTGGCCAAATTATTATTGACGTAATTCATGACTTAGAAAAGATTATTGGTAAACAGCCACCTATTGAACAACTAGGAGCAACTGAAGCTCAAAATCGGTTTAACTTATTCTTTGAAAGATTTATTAGCATTTTTACCCAAAAACAACATCCCTTAGTTATCTTCCTGGATGATTTACAGTGGGCAGATTTAGCATCTTTGAATTTAATTGAGCTATTAACCACCAATGCTGACAGTCAATATTTATTGATAATAGGGACATACCGAGATAATGAAGTCAGTCCTACCCACCACTTAATGCATACCTTAGAGCAAATTAAAAAGGCAGAAGCTAAAGTGAATCAAATAATGCTTCAACCTTTGAGAATTAAGCATATTAACCAATTGATTGCTGATACTCTAAATTCCTCAATAACAAATGTCAAACTTCTATCAAAGTTAGTAAATCAAAAAACTGGTGGTAATTCTTTTTTTATAACTCAATTACTTCAAACATTATACAAAGAAAAACTATTAGTTTTTAATGCTCCTGAATTTACCCTTACTAAGGGAGAAACTAAAAGGATGTTTTGGCAATGGGATATTCAGCAAATCCAAAGAGTAGGAATAACTGATAATGTAGTTGAGTTAATGACCAGAAAAATTGAGAAACTTGATGAAGCAACCCAGAATATTTTAAAATTAGCTGCCTGTATAGGAAACCAATTTAATTTAGAAATTCTGTCACTTGTCAATAGAAAATCTCAAACAGTTACATCCCAAGAATTACAGCCAGCACTCAAGGAAGGATTGATTATTCCCTTAAATGATGACTATAAACTCCCCATGCTGTGGAGTCAGGAGGAAATATCAAGTGATACTTCGGAAATCTCCTCTGCTTTCATCCCCAAATATCCCAAATCTATTCCTTATAAATTTTTACATGACCGAGTTCAACAAGCCGCTTATATTCTAATTCAAGAAGAAGATAAAAAAGCAGTTCATCTGCAAATAGGTCGTCTCCTGTTGAATAATTATCAAGAATATGAGTTAGAAGAAAATATGTTTAATATTGTCAATCAACTCAACGAAGGTGCAGAATTAATTACTGAACAATTAGAGAGAGATGAGTTAGCTAAATTGAATCTTCAAGCAGCTAAAAAGTCTAAGTCATCAACAGCTTATGAACCTGCTCTTAAATATTTAGAAACCGGATTAAGATTATTAGCATCCAATAGCTGGTCTTATCAGTATAAATTGACATGGGAATTACATATAGAGACTTTAGAGATGCTTTACTTAAACACTAAATTTGATCGATTTGAAGAACTATCTAAAATCGTTATAGAACAAGCCCAAGAAATTGTCGATAAAGCTAAGGTTAATCAGATAAAAATATTATACTATTCAACCATATTTAAAACTGATAAAGCAATAGATATTGCACTCAAAGCTTTACTAGAGTTAGGAATAAATATTTCTCAAAATTCTGATAATCTAGAAAATAAAATTGAACAGCAAAAGGACTTGATTAAAACATTTTTACAGGGAAAAAATATTGAGGATCTATCTAAATTACCTCTGATGACTGAAGATTCTAAAATAGCAGCTACACTAATATTACAGCAAATTATTTCAGCTACACATACAACAAATTTTCCCTTATTTATTGAAGTAATATTAATCCAACTTAATTTCTGCATTAAATATGGTAATCCACCTCATGCAGCTTATATATACAGCACTTATGGAATGCTTTTGTGTAGTCTAAAAAAAGATATTAATGATGGATATCAGTTTGGCAAACTTGCTCTAAATATACTAAAAAAACTTAATAGTCCAAAATTAGAAGCTTTTGTTATACAGATGTATTATGGACAAATATGGCACTGGAAAGAGCCTCTTACGAGTATAATTGCACATAAAAAATTAATACGTGGTTTTAAAATAGGTATAGATACAGGAGAAAATGAGTTTGCTTCTTATGCAGCTATAAATTATTGTTTGATAAAATTTTTATGTGGACATAATTTAGAAGAGGTTGATCGAAATTACCAAAAATATTCTAAGTCGATCAAAACCTTAAAACAACAATTTGGTATTTACTCCATAGAAATATTTCATAGACTAGCAATTAATTTATTAAAAATAAATAATCCAAATAAATTATTTATTGGCAATTCTCAAGAAGAAGAGGAAAAATATATAAAAATTTGGATGCAAAACAATAGCGAATGGTTAATATTTTTTGTATCTTTTGCTAGAACCGTTTATTTTTATGTTTTTAAAGATTATAATCATGCTTTCGTTAATGGAATTAATGCGGAAAAATTTGTCAAAGCTTCTAGTTCATATTTAACAGCTCCCCAACATAATTTTTATTCGTCTCTTTCTTATCTTGCTCATTATAATAATTGTGACTTAAAGCAGCAAAAAGAATTAATTTATCAAGTAGATAAAAATCAGGATAGTATGAAAATATGGGTGAACCACTGTCCAGCCAATTTTCAACACAAGTATGCTTTAGTGGAAGCTGAAAAGGCTCGATCGCTACGACAAAATTGGCAAGCTGAAGAACTTTATGAACAAGCTATACAAGGCGCTAAAAAATACCAATTTATTCATGAAGAAGCTATAGCTTACGAACGCGCAGCCGAATTCTATCTTTCAATTGGTAGAGAAGAAATTGGTCTTTTTTACTTAAAAAATGCTCATTATTGTTACGTCCAGTGGGGAGCGACAGCTAAAGTTAAAAATCTCGAAGCCGAATATCCCGAATTATTGGTGAATGTAAATAACCAAACAGGCAATAAGAATATCAGTAGTACTATTTCTACAAGCAACAATGATAGCAAAAAACTTGATTTGATAACTGTTGTCAAAGCGTCACAAACTATAGCTGGTGAAATCACTCTGGATAAGTTGCTAAAAAAACTGATGAAAATCAGCATTGAGAATGCAGGCGCTCAAAGAGGTTTTTTGATTCTTGAGAAGGAAGGAAAGTGGGTCATTGAAGCTGAAGGGGCAATGGATGATGATAATATTACTGTCCTACAATCCATCACAATAGATTCTGTAGATACTGTTCATAATTTACCTCTACTCTCGACTTCTATTGTTAACTATGTTGGCCACAGTCAGGAAAATGTGGTTTTAAATGAAGCAGAACATGAAGGGCAATTTATTAGCGATCCTTACATTACTGTTGTGCAACCTAAATCAATTCTTTGCACTCCTCTACTTCATCAAGGTAAATTAAGCGGTATTCTATATTTAGAAAATAATTTAATCACACATGCATTTACTCCAGAGCGTATTGAAATCTTAAAAATCCTTTCTGCACAAGCCGCCATCTCCATTGAAAATTCCCGTTTATACGAACAATTAGAAGATTACAACCGTACTTTAGAACAAAAAGTTGAAGAGCGGAATAAAGAGCTTTTAAAAATACTAGAAGAACTAAAAATTACTCAAGAAAAACTCAGATTTGAGAACGATTTACTTAAGAGTTCAGAACAACTCTCAACCTATGACTATCAAATTGGGGGGAGTTTGCCAATGGATGCTCCCACATATGTAGTGCGTTCCGCAGACCGTCACCTTTATAAAGCACTGAGGCATAGTGAGTTTTGTTACATACTAAATGCACGGCAGATGGGTAAATCAAGTCTTATGGTACGCATGATGCACCATCTTCAGCAAGAAGGATTTAGTTGTACAGCAATTGATTTAACTCGCATTGGTAGTGACAATATTACCCCTGCTCAATGGTATTTAGGCTTAGCAGTCGAGTTATGGCAGAATTTTGATTTGTTAGACAAAGTAAATCTTCCCGTTTGGTGGAATGAGTACAAAGATTTATCACCGACTCAGAAGTTAAGTCAATTTATTGAAAATATTTTACTAAAACAAGTCCACAGTGAAAAAATTTATATTTTTGTCGATGAAATTGATAGTGTCTTGGGTTTAAACTTCTCTGTTAATGACTTTTTTGCTTTGATACGCTTCTGTTATAACCAGCGTAGTATTAACCTAGAATATCGACGTTTAACTTTTGCGTTTTTTGGCGTAGCAACTCCCTCAGATTTAATTTCAGACTATAAGAGAACGCCCTTTAATATTGGTCAGTCAATTCAACTAGAGGGTTTTAAAGAAGATGAAGTCTATCCTTTAGGTGAAGGATTAAAAGAGAAAGTTAGCGACGCGATCGCCATTCGCAAAGTAATCAGGGAAATATTACACTGGACTAATGGCCAGCCTTTCCTCACTCAAAAGCTTTGTCAGCTCATCCGTAACTCTGCATCTCCTATTCCGGCAAACAGTGAAGCCGAATGGATTGAAAATTTGGTACAGACAAATGTGCTTAATAACTGGGAATCCCAGGATGAGCCGGAGCATTTAAGAACTATTCGCGATCGCATTCTTAATACCGATCTACAAGTTAACCATCTGCTGGAGCTTTATCAACAAATTTTACAACAAGGAGAAATCAGATCGGTTGATAGTCCACAAGAAAAAGAATTGATATTATCAGGAATAATCATTAAGCAACAAGGTTCGCTTCAAGTCCATAGCCGTATTTACAAATTAATATTCGATCAAAGTTGGATTGACCTGCATATCTCTCAGTAAACGTCAAAGAAGGACTTATAGTAGCTATATGGGTCGCCCGGGATTCGAACCCGGAACTAATCGGTTAAAAGCCGAGTACTCTACCGTTGAGTTAGCGACCCTTTCGCTGCTTTTGGCAACTTTGCCATCATAGCATATACATTTATAGATTTGTAAAGGGGTTTAGAAAAAATTTGCGGTTAACTGGATAGATGCCGAGCAACTAGCTCCTGGTGCTAACACAGTCAGGTTTTCACGAGTATTTAGAGAGTTGCGGGTGGCACTCCAAGGCTCTAGACAGTAAAATTCTTTCCCTTTGACTGTCCAAAACACCAGCCAAGTAGAGAAGTCATCATAATCCAAGGTGACTTTTAACTTGCGGCTGTTATCAATCGCAGTGGCAGATTGACTAGTTAGCTGTCCAAAGGCAAAATCAATTTCGTCTTGGTTAAAGTCAAAATTGCCGTTAAAGGAGTGAATTTCCTTGGTTATATTGTCTTGATACCGCCCAGAGGGAATATTAACCTCTAGCTGAGTTTTATCGCCACAGAGAAAATAGGGATGGAAACCAGCCGAAAAGGGCATTGGTGTTGCTGACAGGTTTTTGTACTCTTGCAGAACATTTAAGGTATTGCCTTGAAGTTCGTAGGTGAAAGCCAGTTGAAAATCAAATGGATAAACTGCCTTTGTTTGCTCATTGCTATTGAGGACAACAGTCAGACTAGCTTTATCTTTAGTCTTTGACTCAGTAGCTTCCCAAGGCAATTCACGGGCAAAGCCATGTTGTTTGAGAGTATACTGCTGACCGTTGTGGGTGTAGATATTATCTGGTAAGTTACCGCAGATGGGAAACAAAATCGGATTCCCGCCCCTAACGCTCAAATCAGGATGAGTAAAGCGTTCAGTATCGAGGTAGAAAATTTCTTGCCCTTGAATGCGCCAACGGGTGATGATACCACCGCGTTCTGGTACAACTTCCAACTGAGAACCAGCGGTTTCATCTGAAAGAATGTAGGTCTTGTATTGTTGCTGTTGAACTGCAATGCTAAACACAAATTTAGTCCTAATTGGGAATTGGGCATCCCTTCGGCTACCCTCAGGGCAAGTGGGTACTTGTACCGAGCGTAGTCGAAGTATTGGGTATGGGAGACGTGGGGTGGTGGGACGGTGGGGAGATGGGGTGAAATTCTCTTCTCATCTCCCCCAGTCCCCAACTTACTCGTCTTCTGCAAACACGAAGCGATATAACTCACTAGGGTCTGGCTCAGGGCTACTTTCGGCGAATTTAACCGCCTCATCGATTACATCCTGAATTTTACGATCAATTCCTTTGAGTTCTGCTTCATCCGCCAGGTTTTGCTCTAGCAAATAAGCTGCTAACTTCTTAATTGGGTCACGGGCAAACCAAAATTCTTTCTCAGCTTTGCTTCTCATTTCATCTGGGTCTGCCAAGGAGTGACCCCGGAAACGGTAGGTAAGCGCCTCAATTAATGTTGGGCCTTCACCTGCACGGGCGCGAGCTACAGCTTCTTGGGCTACGGCTCTTACTGCTAGCACATCCATGCCATCTACTTCCACGCCCACCATGTTAAATACGCTGGCTTTTTTGTAAATCTCTGGCTGAGAAGTGGCTCGTTCGTGAGACATACCAATAGCCCACTTATTATTTTCTACCACAAACAGAATTGGCAGTTTCCAGAGAGCTGCCATATTCAGCGTCTCGAAAAACTGACCGTTGTTGGCTGCACCGTCGCCAAAAAAGCAAGCTGTCACTTGGTCAGCACTTTCATCTTTAAGTACTTCGCGGCGGTATTTGCTTTGAAAAGCCGCTCCAGCTGCTACAGGAATTCCCTCAGCCACAAAGGCATAGCCGCCCAGCAAGCGATGTTCAGCAGAAAACATATGCATGGAACCACCACGCCCTTTACTGCAACCTGTGGCTTTACCAAATAATTCTGCCATGACCTCTTTTGCTGGCACACCCGCACTCAGGGCATGAACGTGGTCGCGGTAGGTACTGCAAACAAAATCTTCACCTGGTCGCATTGACTGCACAACGCCACTGCAAACAGCTTCTTGACCGTTGTACAAATGGACAAAACCAAACATTTTGCCCCTATAATACATTTCGGCGCATTTGTCTTCAAACAAACGCCCCAATACCATATCTTCATATAACCGTAACCCTTCTTCTTTAGTAATGCGCGTAGTAGCAGCATTAAATGTGGGTAAAGTACGCTCTTGAACCATTATTTTTGAGTATCCCTGTTGTTCAACTTAAAGTTACGGTCTTAAATAAGTTGGTGTGAAACGTCTGAGCCTTTAACAGGTTAGCGTTTGCCAGAGTCAACAATCAAACTTTATTTATGCACCAAAAAGGGCTTTAGGGAATGGGAAATAGCAACTTAATTCTCTTTCCCATGTTCTATGCCCTATTTCCCTTTATAGACTAGCAATCAAGATTGACACCTTTCTGCATGTCCATTAACAATTTAAAAAAAAGAAGGCAAAAGCTTTATACCTAAATCGGTAATTGTAATTAAAGGTTGGTTATGATATCATTTTGTTCTCCTGTTATCAGTGTCAATCCCCAATAACGGTATTTTATTGACTGTATAGTGGGGAAGTCCCGAAAAAATCAATAGATTCCTGGAACCACAACATTTATGCCGTTACTAAAATCGGTAGTTGTGGTTTGTGGTATCGAAGGCTGATAATAGTCGTGTTAAACAAAAATACTAAGAATTAAGACAAAAAATTGAGGCTTTCTAGGCGAAAGCAAAAAATTAATACTAGAATGTGACTCAAAATTTCGGAAAGGTACAAAACAAGTTGTTGCAATATACACTTGTAGAGTAAATTCTACACGGCATTATTATGGCACGGTTTTACAGGCCTGGAACGCTCTAGGTGAATTATGTTGATTACGGTGCAGGGGAAGTAGGCTGTGCGAATTCCGCTAGATTACTACCGAATTTTAGGACTACCGTTAGCGGCAAGTGATGAACAATTGCGGCAAGCATACAGCGATCGCATTGTACAATTGCCACGACGTGAGTATTCTCAAGCAGCAATTTCTTCTCGCAAACAACTTATAGAAGAAGCTTACGTGGTTTTATCAGATCCAAAACAACGCAGTACCTACGATCACCTTTATCTTTCCCACGCCTATGACCCTGACAACCTTGCTGCTAGCCAAGTAGCAGTAGAAAATCAAAATCCCAGACAAAGCCAGAAAAGGGGTATTGACGCCCAAAATTTGGGCATCGAAATTTCCCAACAGGAATTAGTTGGTGCTTTGTTGATTTTGCAAGAATTAGGGGAATACGAACTTGTACTGAAACTAGGTCGTCCGTACCTGGTGAATAAAACCAATCTCCCAAATACCACAAAGGGCAATATTCTTGCAGAGGAAGAAATTCTCGAAAGTGCCGAACATCCAGATGTGGTTCTCACTGTTGCCCTTGCTTGTTTAGAATTAGGACGCGAACAATGGCAGCAAGGTCACCATGAAAATGCTGCCATATCCCTAGAAACTGGCGAAGAACTGCTAGTACGCGAAGGTTTATTTGCCAGTGTACAAGCCGAAATTCAGGCGGATCTTTACAAATTACGACCTTATCGAATTTTAGAGTTACTGGCGTTACCTCAAGAAAAGACTGCCCAACGACGCCAAGGCTTGGAATTATTGCAAAACCTTTTAGAAGATCGTGGCGGGATTGATGGCACGAACAATGATGAATCTGGCTTAAACATAGATGATTTTCTGCGATTTATCCAGCAATTACGTAACCATTTAACAGTCGCAGAACAACACAAATTATTTGAAGCAGAAAGTAAACGTCCTTCTGCTGTTGCCATTTACTTGGCTGTTTATGCTTTGATAGCAAGGGGATTTGCTCAACGACAACCTGCTTTAATTCGTCAAGCAAGGCAAATGCTAGTCCGTCTGGGTAATCGCCAAGATGTACATTTAGAACAATCCCTATGTGCGTTATTGTTGGGGCAAACTGAAGAAGCAACTCGTGTTTTAGAACTTAGTCAGGAGTACGAAGCTTTAGCTTTTATTCGGGAAAAATCTCAAGACTCTCCAGATTTGTTACCGGGGCTTTGTCTATATGCAGAACAGTGGTTGCAACATGAAGTATTTCCACATTTTCGAGATTTGGCAAACCAGCAAGCTTCCCTAAAAGAATACTTTGCTAACCAACAGGTGCAAGCTTATTTAGAAGCATTGCCAACTGATGCCCAAACAAGCAATGAATCAGGTGTAATTAACCCCCAATTTTTTCCTCAGCCACAAACAAATAATTCTCGTTTTCACAATAATTTAACTGGGACTTCAGGGCAATTTAATCACAGCAAAATACCTGACCCAGGTTTTGCAGAAATACCAATACAAGAAAGACTGGAATATTCAAATATCTCGCCACCGAGACGGAATTCATCTGCAAATGTTAAACCAGAAGTACCGACTGCACAGTTTCCTACTGCTGAACGCACGACCACAGGCAGTAATCAGCATTTGAATGGTTCAGGGAAGAATCCTGGACATAATCAAAAGCGTAGAAGAAGAAAACCTACTCAATCTGTTAACAGAGAACGTATACCAAATAATCGTCCTCGTTCTCGTTCTCCTCGGCGGCGGCGAACTTTTGCTAACACTATAGAAGGGAAAACACGCCTAGTATGGAAGGTGTTTATTTCTCTAGTGACTATATTAGTCTTTTGGGTGTTAGCCACCACAGCTTTTGGATGGTTCAAAAATCTATTTTTCCCTACACCATCTGGGCGTGATTTACAATTGTTTGTACAGATAAATCAACCACCAATATTTATTCCCGATCCAAACAGTCCGCTACCTTTATCAGAAGGATCTCTAACAAATGGAAAGGCACAGGAAATAATTGAGACTTGGTTATCTACCAAAGCCGCAGCTTTAGGACCGAATCATGATATTAATAATTTAGAGCAGATTTTAACTGGTTCAGCCTTATCTCAATGGCGGCTGATTGCTCAACAAGATAGGTTAGATAACCGCTACCGAAAGTACGATCATAGTGTAAAAATTGAATCTGTAGAGAAGGTTGATTTATTTGTCGATCGCGCCGCAGTGGAAGCTACGGTAAAAGAAGCCACACAATTGTATGAAAATGGGCAGTTTAAAAGGTCTTCTGACGAAAAATTGCGAGTCCGCTATGATTTGATGCGACAACAAGGTAAATGGCGGATTCAGAGTATATCTGTTGTGAATTAGATTAAGTTGGAATTTTTAGGTGATGTCTCTGACGGGCTACGCTTGAACGCCGTAGTAAAAAAGAGGCGGAGTAGCAAAATTGCATTGTCCTGTCGTTCGCGTTAGCGTTGCGTAGCAATGGTTTCGTAATTTCTCTAATTGTCCGATACCTGTAAAGTAGACGACCCTGATTTATGAATCCACTATTTTGTTATTCTGTCAATGCGTAAGCCCTAGTCTCTTTTTATGTCTCAAAAAGCAATTCTTAGATCCTCTTAAGGACTAATGATACTCTTCCAAACCATAGCTTTATGAAGGTTTGCGCTGATTAAAAGGTAAAGCACCATTCTTGATTAAATTCCTTAATCCCCCTTTTCGAGGGTTTGTACGAAAAATCCCTAGCTGCAAAAATACAGGAGATTATTAAATAGAATTGTATACTACGGTAAATCTATCGAGATAATGTATGATACTCTCAGTTCTACTCCCAGCACAGGAATGTTGCTATCAGAATATTGGCAAAATTCCAAAGGAAACAGGCGAGTGTGAACACCACCCTACAGATCAAACTCTGGAGAATCTACATGGGCTACAAACATATAGAAGTTAAACAAGTTGCTGGTTTCATCGGTGCTGAAATCGGTAGCGTAGACCTTTCCCGTCCTCTTTCTGACGAGCAAGTCCAAGAAATCCGTAAAGCGTTATTGAAATGGAAAGTTGTGTTCTTTCGTGGTCAGAACATCGATCATGCTGCTCAGGTTGAGTTCACATCTCGTTTCGGTGAAGTAACTTTCGCGCATCCACTCGGAGAGCCTGAACCAGTCCCGGGATTCCCACAGATCAAACCCGTAGATCGTAAGCTTTATGAGAAGCAGTACGGTTTTCGCACTGGTGGTCCTTGGCACACAGACGTAACGGCAGCTATTAACCCACCAGCAGGGTCAATTTTACGCGCGGTTAATGTTCCCAGCTTCGGTGGTGACACTCAGTGGAGTAATCTAGTTGCGGCTTATGAGGGACTGTCAGCACCCCTACGGGCGCTAGCAGACACGTTGAAAGCTGAACATCGCTTTAATGGGGGCGGGTATCAGCCCCGTAACGGCAAATTCGACGAGCGCATTGCTGTTAATCCACTAGTCTCAATCCACCCAGTAGTCAGGGTTCATCCTGAGACTGGTGAACGTGCGTTGTTCGTTAACCCTGGCTTTACCTCGCACATTATTGACGTGTCACCACAAGAGAGCAAACTGTTACTTGAGTTGTTCTTCAATCAAATCACCAAGCCTGCCTACACCACCCGTTTCCGTTGGAACAATGGTGATATCGCATTCTGGGATAACCGCGCCACTGTACATTTAGCTCCTCAAGATTTAGATCATTTAGATGTCGAGCGTCTGTTATATCGCACCACCATTACTGGTGATGTTCCAGTTGGAGTTGATGGTTTCCGCTCCCAAGTGGTTCAAGGTGAGGTGTTCAACGCGGAAGTACCAACTGTCTTCAAGCAGAATGCTGAGTTTAAGGAACCACAACCAGTGCTTTCGTAAACCTGAATTCTGTTAGCTTTCTTCTCTACGAGAGGCTGTCTCTTGAATTCCCCCTTTTTAAGCAGGGCTGATTCATTCCATTTCAAACAGGATTTGTCAAGATGGTTAGCGAGAAAATTGTCAGTAAGCGTGACGAAGAGATGAACATTTCAGCACTGAAATATCAGTAAAATAGTTGGTTTCATCAGCACGCCAGTAACAAAATAACTAATTTTTAATCGCTAGAACCCTTGATTTTTAAAGCTCTTTAGGGAATGAATCGGCCCTGCCTTTTTAAGGGGGAATAAAGTGGTAATGATATCTTTTGCCGAGCATGGAGATGTATACATATCGCAGTTTTTCAAGGAGAAAATGAAAGTCTAAGTCATTCTTTTTAAGGAGGCTTTAAAAGTATCTCCCTTTTCTCTCTAAAAAGATGTTTAAAAAGTTTTTAAAGAGAAAAGTTAGATAGTATAACACTGCCTAAACTTTTGCCTAAAGGTATCAACATTAATATCAAGTGACCAGTTATGAGAAAAGTGCAAATTGGCAAATATTCGATATCCAGACGTGATTTACTCTACGCTTTCTATGGATTAGTTTCTTTTACGACTTTAGCTAGTTGTGGTACAAACAAGACCAGTATCGGCAATAGCAGTGCCAGTAACACTAATATTAAGAGCAGTAGCAGTACTAAGGTTGTTCGGCTTGGCTACCAAGTTTCAGGGGATCTAACTCATGAAAAAGGCGTAATTGAAAAGCGTTTAGCTCCTCAAGGAATAAGTGTTACTTGGTCTCAATTTGTCTCTGGTCCTCCGCTCTTGGAAGCCTTAAATGTGGGTAGCATTGACCTTGGTCCTGCTGGTGAAACGCCACCCATTTTTGCTCAGGCAGCTGGTACTAATCTGATTTATGTAGTTAATACCCCGCCAGGTACTGGAGAAGGTTCAGCAATTGTTGTGCTAAAGGATTCTCCAATCCAAACATTGGCAGGTCTTAAAGGTAAAAAAGTTGCTTATTCTAGAGGGACGGCTCAGACCTTTTTTGTGGTGAAAGCGTTTGAAGAGATAGGGCTAAAAATCAGTGATATTGAATCAGTGAATTTAACCATTGCAGATGGAAGAGCAGCGTTTTTGAACAAGACGGTTGATGCCTTTGTAGAAAGCGATCCTAGTCTGATCAAGCTGCAACGGGAAGGCACTATTCGGATCTTACGAGACGCGCAAGGAATTAAGACACCAGGAGGTTATTACCTAGCCTCACGAGATTTTGCACTTAATAATGCTGAACTCTTGAAAGCAATTTTGTCAGAGTACTACGAAGTTGGGCAGTGGGCAAACAAAAACAGGCGAGCTGCTGCCGAAATCCTCGCACCGAAGGTGAAGACTGATGTCGATACTATGGAGTTGACGCTGACGAGAAGAAAATATGACATGAAACCAATTACTGAGGAAGTAATTAGCGCTCAACAAAAGGTTGCGGATCTTCTGTATGAACTGAAAGTTGTGCCAAAACAAGTCGATGTTAAAGGAGCAACCTTAACTGCCCAGCAGTATGCAGCGATCACACCAGATGCCCTTAGAAATAAGGCTTAACCTTCGAATCAGCAAGCTTGCTACAAAACCAGACGCGATGCCTGCGGCGCTAAACTACCCAATTATCCTATAATTATTAGTCAAACTAAATATTAGTTAATCTAAGATTTAGTAGAACATAATAGAACTGCCCTGATGAAAATTTGGAACAGACAACTAGGCGATCGCGTAAGTAATATCATTTACCAATATTTACCCGCCTTTCGCTGGCGTAATTTTCGCCTGTTTTTTGGAGGACAGTTACTCTCAATGTCTGGGACATTTATGACCCAGCAGTTAACTATTCCTTGGCTGGTATACGATTTGACTAAATCGGCTTGGTTGTTGGGAGTTGCGGGCTTTGTACAATTTTTACCGACGTTACTAGTGATTCCCTTTTCGGGCGTATTGTCAGATCGCTGGAGTCGCCGTGACTTGTTAATGCTGGTGCAGATATTGGGAATTAGCGTTTCCCTGACTTTAACGATTCTTACCTTTACGAATTGGATTACGTTTCCCATCCTATTGGTACTAAGTGTTCTCAATGGTTTGCTCAAGGGATTAGATATGCCTGTGCGCCATACAATCGTCACCGAAACCGTAGATGATCGCGCTGATTGGAGTAATGCGATCGCTTTGAATTCAGTGATGTTAAGTTCCTCTTCGGTATTGGGGCCGGCTATGGGCGGGATTTTGATTGCGACGCTAGGGGTGAAATATTGTTTTCTCTACGATACTCTCAGCTATATCCCTGCCATCTTTACCCTGCTAGCGATGCGGTTAAAAGTCCGATCTATGCAAACTCTTACGAGCCTGAGCGATACTTTGCAAAAATTGCGGGAGGGCTTTGAATATGTCTCCCAATTCCAGCCCATTAGAGCAATTTTATTAATACTGGCGTTACAAGGTTTAGTCGGCATGTCTCATGTCGCGCTCATGCCCATCTTCGCGGCTAAGATTTTAAATGGGGATGCAACTACAATGGCTCACCTCAGCACCTCAGCGCCCATTGGCTCGTTGTTTGCTTGTTTGTATCTCAGTATTAGGCGAGGGATTGCGGGCTTAGAGCGTTTGATTGTAGTGGCTCAAGTCTTAATCGGGATAAGTCTGATCTCTTTCTCACTATCGCGTCAAGTTGGATTATCCATAATCATACTGGTGTTTACAGGCTGCTTTTCTATCCTCCTGATTACCAGTAGTAATATGATTATCCAAACCCTAGTTGCCGAAGATAAGCGTGGACGGGTGATGAGTTTTTATGCCCTAGCAATGGTGGGTATGATGCCCTTTGGGAATCTGTTAGCTGGAACTTTGGCACAGAATTTTGGTGCGACTAATGCCTTGATCGTCTGTGGCAGCCTAAATATCTTAGGTGCGCTATGGTTCTCTGCACAATTGCCAGCAGTGAGCCGTTGGATCGATCGCTAAACAAGTTGGTTCTCTTTGATGAAGAGTGCTGAGTGCCTCGGCAAAGAGCGTGAAAGACCGCGCCACTTGCGGGCGGGGTATCAACCGATTCCATACAAAAAGATTCCGCTTGACCGGAACAGGCAGGGGGAAGGGAGCAGTTCTTACTGGGGGAAGAAGCCCTTTCCCGCAACGCGCTTTTCGGTGCGGAACATGGGTACAAGCCCCGTCATAAAGGACGCTTATAGAACCCATTTGAGATCTTTTTAGGCGACAGCTAGTCGTTTGAGCATCAGTCTAATAAAACACAGCTTGAGCTTGGCATTAGAACGTTCGATGGTAACCAAATTGATGGCGTAGATGATTGGTTGTCCAAAAGAGTACAAGAGTTATGGGAACAAAACTTTATGGATAAGATCTTGGAATTCTTTGGGGATGGCTGATGCAATCGCAGCATAACAACCTCTTTACAGCGGAGGGGAAAGATATCTCGGTGAGGATGCCAAAGAAAGATATCTACCACCGTTGAACAAGAACGTTAGATTGCGGGAAATCGCCTCTACCTATTTCCTTTTTTATAACTGATAATTTGATTTAACTTCTCAACTCCAACTTTGATAAGTAATAACTGTTTTAATAACTTTCCAACACCTCTAACAAACTTTTCAACATCAAATAAGCAGAAGTCCCTCCGGGATCTTGATGTCCAATACTCCTCTCTCCCAAATAGCTAGCACGTCCTTTTTTTGCCTGCATTGATATAGTTTCCTGCAACCCTCTTTCGGCAGCTGCTACAGCTTCTTGCATAGCTGCCACGATGCCCTTATTTGCTTCTACAGCCAGCCTAAATGCCACCACAGCGGGGGATAGCACATCTACCATTGTCTTATCCCCTAGTTGGGCTTTACCCCGTTGCACTAAGCCATCTAAGCCTACTTGTAGTAGTGATAACACATCTTGTTCTGTTAATTCTTGCTTCAGAGCTACTGCTGTACTGGCTCGTAAAAACCAAGTCCCGTAAAGTGGACCACTGGCGCCGCCAATGGAAGAAATCAAGGTCATGCTCACGGTTTTGAGAATTTCGCCAATGTCTTTGTCTGAAAGAGTTGGTAACTGAGTACTTACCTTTTTAAAACCGCGATCCATATTCATCCCGTGGTCAGCATCTCCGATTGCTGCATCTAATTCTGTCAAATATGCTTTATTCTGCTCTATTTCCGATGCAAATACCTGTAACCATCGTAATATCTGCGCCTTGCTCACCATATTAAAATAATTCGTCATTTATAATTTATAATTCGTAATTAAACACAGTTTCAAAGTGTTATTTAGACAAATACACCAAATAATGCTTACGTATAGACGAGGAGGACTTGAACCCTAAAATTACGAATTACGAATTAGTAATTACTTAAATTCCCCAGCGCCAACTAGAGGTTTTTACTGGTGCATCCCATAGCCGGATCATTTCATCATCTAATTTCAGCAGGGTAATGGAACAACCTTGCATTTCTAGGGATGTGATGTAAGAGCCTATTAAGTTTCGCACAATTTGCAATCCTTGTTGTTGGCAGATTTGGGCGAGTTTGCGATAAACAAGATACAATTCTGAAACTGGAGTTCCACCCATTCCATTGACAAAAGCTAAGACGCGATCGCCTTTTACAAGTGGTGGATTTATTAGTTCCACATCCACCCATTCTCCTTTGTCTTCATCCCACTCGCGCAATGTGCGGCTGTATTCTGTATCTTCAATGAGCGATCGCGTCAAAATTTCAGTAATTTCATCTACTGATTTTAGATTTGTGCGTTCTATTCCTGGTTCACCATGAATGCCAATACCTAATTCGATTTCGCGATCGCCCAATTCAAATGTTGGTGTTCCTTTGGCGGGTGTTGTACAAGATGTTAGAGCAATTCCCATACTCCGCCCATATAAATTTACCCGACGACACAAATTCGCTATTGGTGATAAATCATACCCTTGTTCGGCTGCTGCACCACAAATTTTTTCCGCCAGTACTGTTGTTCCTACACCGCGCCGTCCTTGGGTATACAGGCTGTCCTTGACTGCTACATCGTCATCAATCAAAATATTTAGCGATCGGATGCCTTCAGCACGAGCTAATTCCGTTGCCATTTCAAAGTTCATCACATCGCCGCTATAATTCTTAACGATATAAAGAATACCAACCCCTCCATCTACTTGTTTGGCGGCTTGTAGCATTTGGTCAGGGGTAGGTGAGGTAAAAATTTCTCCAGGACAAGCTGCATCAAGCATTCCTCTACCCACAAAGCCAGCGTGCATTGGTTCGTGACCGCTGCCACCACCAGAAATAATTGCTACTTTACCTTGTATAGGTGCATCAGTTCGATAGACAAAGGCAGGATCGTAATTGACTTTAATTAAATCAGAATGAGCCACTGCCATACCTTCTAGACTTTCGCGCACAAAGTCTTCTGGGTTATTGACCAACTTTTTCATAAAGTTAAAACAAAAATTGGAGACTATTACAATTTCAGTTCATAGATTAGTGACCGAGCCGCCGGATTCTGCGATCGTTTTTCGGGATCAGTCCATAGTGTAGTGTCATAAAACTCAACCGATTTAATTTGCTGAGCGCTGGAGTCATTACGACTGATTGCTTTCCAGAGACCGCTCAATCTTTGCTCTTTCTCTGTTCTGTTTTTGCTGTGGTGGAAAATATTCCCAGCTAACCCTCTAAACCGTTCAGATCCCATTTTTGTCTTGAATTCTTTTAAATCAGAAGTAAGAGGTAAGCCCGTTGTATCTACAGGAACAACTTCGAGACTTTCTACTTGGGGTCCTAAAATCTCCGAAAACGTGGGATAGCAGGAAAATGGCCAACCCGACCTTTTCTCAACGAAACCAAATAGTATATTCCCAATAAGTAATAAACTGGCAACAACACTGAGTGCCTGTAAATAAGTTGGTAATTGGTAATTTGGTTTTGTAGTGTCAGGAATCTCAGATTGAGGCAGAGTACAGGTACGAGAATCAGCAACACGTCGATAAATAGCTTTGCCAATCTCTGGTATAGGCCAGATATACAGCAAAGGTAAAATCGGCCAAAAAATTGGTATGCGGGCTGCTAATACACGATAGGCATAGAAACCCTTCCATGAATTTCTTTTAAGAACTGCGTGCATATCAGCTAACAGTGCTTGGGAGTCTAGCCAAAGGAGATTGTGACTGGTAAGGGCTTGATCGTTGAGTGCATTGACAAATATTAATCGTTCAAAAATATCAAAGACTCTTAAAGTTGCAATAGTACGACGGCAGAGTTTGCAGTTTCCGTCATATACAACATACATATCGTTCCGAAAAAGTCGGCGTCCAATCCAATGAAAAATAGTATTCCAATCAAAAAATGCAACGTAGCAAAGTTGGAGAGAGACGAATTTAATATACATTACTAGACCGATGCTGTTATGCAAAAGCAGCCCTCCAAAAGCTGCTATGTATCGAGTCACAGGTAAAAACACTAAAAAAATAAAGCTTAATTCAAAACAGATCGAACTAATAGCTGCCAAATGATATAAGACCGGATATTGATCTATTCTTAAGAGGGGCATCCAACCATCTATTTCATTTCGTTCCAGCCATATTGAATATATTTGATACTTCAGATTGTCTGTGAATGCCCAATCAAAACCGGGTTGCCATACTTTATGAAGTCCTGGGAAAAAGTAAATGACACCAAATAAAAGCCAAACGTAACGTAACGGTAATGCATAGACTCTCGAAAGACCAGGAGGTTCTATTTCACCGCGATCGGCTCGTTTCCAGGAAAGGAAGATAGCATCTAATGACAAGACATCAGCACATCTACTAACGGCTAAAATCGCAGCAAACCATAATAAGTGATGATCGTGGTTGACCTTGCCGTAAAACTGGGGAATACCCATAACGTAGAAAGTAAGAATTACTGTTAGCCATGCTGAGGTACGTGTAAAAAGCCCAATCATGGCGGTAAATGAACAAATAATTAATAGCCAACTAGTTATCTGAGCTAATGTCCCATTGATGGGAATAAAATCACTAAATAGAAACTTTAACCCTGAAGGGAAAATTAGAAGTTCTTTAGGTAATTGACTCAACCAGACAATTCTAGAAAAACTTTGATTGACTTGCAGCAATATAGTCCCAAACACAAATATCCGAAGTATAGCTAGGTTAATCGGATATGTCGTTCCTGTGAAAAATTCCCGAACTGTTTTGATTGCGTAACGGCGTTTTTGAACTCCCAAAACTAATAACTGAACAAAAATGCCAATGAAGATAATTCTTGAAAGTTGGATTCGAGTTGCTAGCTGATTGGGAAATACCACATACATCAACCAAATAGCGATCGGCCATACAATAGCAAAGAATACATGAAAAAATAAAGTTTGATGACGTTTATACAATGTCTCTATTTTTTCTTGGAAAGACGCATTGGATACCATGAGATTGTCTCCTTCTCTGTTTAAGTTTTACGCTGCGCTTTTGCTGATGCCTTTTAGCTGAATTATGCGGAAGGAATTTTAGCTCTTTCGCTCGATACATCACAGTGAAGTTTAACTTTTGAGAAATCTTGATAGTCAATTAAGATTTTAGAATAATGTACGACTCATTTTCATAAACTTTAGTCAAGATAATTTTATTTTCCGGGAGAATATAAGGAGACTGAAATTCAAATCTTGATTTTGTTGTATCTTTTGGGGTTAAGTATTTTCGGATATAGTTTTTCCCATATCCTATTGCACTCTTGACTCTAAGTAAATTCTCTATTTCTTTGTATAAGTTATCGCTTGCTATTACAAAATAGCTAGGATGTTTAGCATATATATAAGAATGAAAAACAGCAGTTCTTCCTTCAACTGTTGACTGAGGAGCAGGAATCTGGAATTTTTTTGGCAATAAAGATGTAATTTCTGAATCAATTGCTCGCGGGAAAGCAGTCCATATAAGAGAAAACTGTGTAGGAATTTTCTCCAATTCAGGATCTAATAAGTACGCCGCCATTCCAAGCTCTTGCCAGTCTAAGAAATCAAATACTATTCGAGTCTTTGGAAGCTTATTTTGAGAAATAACGTTTATAACTTCCTTGATTGATAATCGGATATTTTGGCTTTTTACACTACCACTTGCATAGGAAAAACTAAACGTTATGGAGAAGATTACTACCACGACAAGATTTGCAATAACTAACTGCTTTCCTAACCTTTTATTACTCACTGAAAGAGTATCAGCCGTTTGAGCAATGATTAGAGCAATCACTGTACTGATAAAAATATTTGCTAAGCATAGATATCGTGCTAAAGGGTCAATTG
The DNA here is from genome assembly GCF_043099735.1 of Nostoc sp. C117. Taxonomy (NCBI): domain Bacteria; kingdom Bacillati; phylum Cyanobacteriota; class Cyanophyceae; order Nostocales; family Nostocaceae; genus Nostoc; species Nostoc sp. C117. Next base: position 4,479,577 of record NZ_CP170991.1, on the reverse strand, counting down.
CACCTTGTAGAGCTAAAAGAATAGGTAGTGCTAATGCACTGACAAATAAAATAATCCAAATAGTAATAGGATAATCCACTAACCATACTTTTAGATTATTGTAAAATTTAATAATATGAATCTTAAGGTTTAGTTTCGTTTTTACAACCTGATTAGACTTTATAGATGTATGCCGTTTAAAATTTAAATAGATTACAGGAATAATCCATAGCAAAGCAAAAAGGATAAGTTCTTTACTAGCACTTAAAAAGTAAAAAAATAGCATTTTAGCATATCTTAATCTGTCTAATCCTTTGCCTCCCCATAAGTCTCTTTGATAAAAATGTATTCCTTCGATCAAAAAGCTAGCTCCTAATGTTTGAGCAACTGCTACTGATACTGTTATTACCATAAGTAATATAGCTGATTTCCACTTTTTATTCGCTAACAAAAAGATGCCAGCAATCAGTGAAAAAACTAGACTTTCTGTTCGACAAAAATATCCTAATATGAAGAATAAAACTGCAATTATATAGTTTAATTTTTGGTTATATTTAACATAACTAAATACATTATAAAAACCACCCATAATAAAGAATAAACCGTATGATTCAGCCATAGTAGTATGCGCTAAATCCAATATTAAAGGTGTGTGAAAACACATTAAAAAAGCTAATAGCCCAGTCATCTCATTAGTTTGCAGAGCTACAGAACGACCAATAAAAAAGAACCCTAATAAGACAAAAGCAACGCCCGTCAATTCAACAGCTTTAATACCTATGCTAATATCCGATGTTACTGAAAAAAGAACTAAGCGCAGAATAAATGACTGAATTATAAACGGAACTGGTGGCCATGCTGATACCCAATATTTTAGATCTAAAGCTTTGCTTGGATCGTGAGCAAACTCCATTGCTATTAAAAATCTGCCTCCTTTATCACCCTCTCCCAAAAATAGTTTATCTGAATAAATTGAACAGCTATAAATGTAAAAAATAAATAATAAAATTAAAATTGATAGATAATAAGGCCATTTTTGGAGAAACTTTGAATTCTCTTCTTGAGATTGAATCATAGTTTTTTGTCAATCAAATTTATGAAAATTTCATTCTTTCTTCGTATGGTTTTAAACCGCTGCATAATTAGTATTGCTTGACGTTCTCATATGAAAGAGACACTACTAAATTGATGATTTAGTAAGTATATTAAACCTATTAATTTCTCTTTCTTACAGTGTTTTTCAGTTGAATGAAGTAGATTTTGATAAGGCAGAATTCAAAATGATACTCTCTATGAGACGCTAACAGCAAACGCAGACTCGCTAACAAAATTCAAACTTAATACAGCCTAAGCGTTTTGTTGATTTTGGGATGGGTAGTTTATTTAGACTTTATTCTACTAGAGTGATGTACCTCATTTAAATAAAAAGCGCTGTAAGTATTTTTTATAAATTGTGTATACAAAAATGGTGTGCATCGCTTAATATTCACAATCTGACTCATAGTATATACGCGCCGTATTATCCAAGGGAGACAGTAAAGATACTTTTAAGTCGATGAATTACATAGATAGAAATTTAGACCTAGCTTACTGGCTGATGTTTTAATCATTCTAGTCACCAATAGTATTGACTTATACAATAGTTATCTATAGCATGGTTACTGTAAAAATAAATTAAATGATTTTCAATCTTTAAAAACTCTTTAACATTGACGCCAGTCGCACAGAATTCAGAATAAAATTCTGTGCGACTGGCGAATGAAAGTTGCCTAAGAGTAGGGACAGTTTCACACCAGTTTATCAAGTTGGGAAACCAGCGCGACCTTTAATTTAATTAATTATCATTTTCAATAACTATTTTGGGTTATGTCTTATTAAATACTTGTTGTTGATATTCTTGTTCAGTAAACATATCTAGAGTATTTTCTAAGCGATCTACAAATACGATGCCGTTGAGGTGGTCATGTTCGTGTTGAAATATACGAGCAACGAAATCGGTTAATTCTTGCTTTTGTAAATTGCCTTGGCGATCGCTATATTCCACTTCGATAGTTTTATACCGAGGAACTAACCCTCTAATTCCTGGAACACTTAAACAACCTTCCCAATCTTTGACAACTTCAGTTGAGTGAGAAATGATTCTAGGATTAATCATAGCAGTTGGTTCCATTTCTGGAGCGTTAGGATACCTGGCATTAGGACGGGAAGCCACAATAAATAAACGATAGGACTGTGCAACTTGAGGTGCAGCAATTCCGACGCCATCAGCTTTGGCAACAGTAGCTATTAAGTCCTCGATTAATTTTTGGATACCTTCATCTTGAATGTTGTCAACCCAAACAGCTTTTTGGCGCAATGTTGGATTGCCTAATTGAAGGATTAATTCAGACATGAGAAAACTCCTTTTGGGTATTGGTCATTGGGAATGGGGGAATATAGAAATAGAGTATGCCAGTTGTTTTTCAAATGACATACTTCATCCTTCACGTCTTACAGGTAAAGGAGCAGGTCTTACTCCTACTTGTAAAATTTGCCCATTGCGCTCTACTTGTATTGGTAGGTTAGTACCGATTTTGCTATTTTCTACTAGCTTTTGGACTTGTTCAATTTTAGTCACAGGCTGGTTATTAATGCTTTTGATCACATCACCTGCTCGGAGTCCAGCCACGGATGCGGGCGATCGCGGCACAATCTCAACGAGCAAAACGCCTTCATCTGCTGTAAGATTTAGGCGATCGCCTGCAATATTTTTTATTTTTTCTTTGTTTTCTGGTGTTAGTGTCACCATCTGAACGCCCAAATAAGGATGATCCACCTTGCCTTTCGCAATTAATTCTTGGGCAATTTTTTGTGCAGTGTTAATCGGAATCGCAAATCCTAAACCTTGAGCGCCTCGGATAATGGCTGTGTTCATGGCAATTACCTGACCACGAATATTTAGTAGTGGTCCGCCAGAATTACCAGGGTTAATAGCAGCATCGGTTTGGATGTAATCAACCCGCTTATCACTAGCACCAATATCGCTACCAGAACGACCTGTAGCACTGATAATTCCCGAAGTAACGGTATTATTCAAACCTAAGGGGTTACCGATGGCAATTACTGCTTCTCCTGGTTGCAAGATATCAGAGTTACCTACAGATAGGGTTGGTAGGTTATTGGCGTCAATTTTGATTACAGCTACATCCGTTACCGCATCTTCACCTAACACTTTACCGTCAAAAGTCCGACCATCTTTGAGTGTAACAGTCACTCGATCGGCACCGTCTACTACATGGGAATTGGTCAAAATTTGACCTGAGGAATTAATGATAAATCCAGAGCCGCTACCCCGCTCTACCCGTTGTCTCGCCTGTGGCGCCGCATCTGGAAAAAATCGCCGGAATAATGGATCGTTAAATTCGTCTGGTACGCGAGAAGTGATTGTTCTGGAAGAATCAATGCGAACTACCGCAGGTCCCACATTTTGCACCACTTTCACCACAAAATTAGGATCTCCAGACGATGAGAGAATTGGCGGGGGGACAATTACGGAATTGGAATCTACTGACTTTTGGGCTTGAGCATCGCTTTGTTCATTCTCAAAAGTTTTGGCAGGTAAAAGAGAGCAGCTCCCCAGGAACACCACTATTGAGAGCATCCATAACCTGTAGGGTAAACCCCTGCAATTAATATTTTTGGGCGCTAAGTCATGGTTTATTGTCTTCATGTGTCGTTCCTTCTCCGTGTCAATGAAAATGCTGAGTTAAGAGTACCGCTATCGCTAACAGCACTCAGCACTCAGTTTGGTCAGTGGGTGTTAGGATCTTGCCTACCGGGTATGTCCCAAAATGATTACAACTTAAAAGCTTGTTTTAGGTCTAGCGTGTCTGGATGCTAAATTGGTGCTTTCTCTTCTATTGTGACGATTAGCAGCAAAGGTGGTGGATAATGGAAATTTCCATAGAAAGTCTGTGGAGTCAAGTACTAGAGCGCCTACAGCTTGAGCTATCGCGGCCTACCTTTGAAACTTGGATCAAAACTGCTAGTGCGGAGCGATTAGAAAATAATTGCTTGGTGATACGTACTCCTAATCCATTTGCTCGTAATTGGTTACAGAAGTATTATGTAAACACCATTGCTCATGTAGTACAAGATATTTTGGGTTATCCTGTAGAAATTTATATTACCGTTGCTCAAGGTGATGAAGTTTCTCATTTTAGTGAACGAGAGGTTTCTTGGGAATCACCAAATCCTACCAGTATTTCTGAACCCGTTTCTCATAATATCCAAAAAAGTACGGAATTAAACTCTAAATATGTCTTTTCACGTTTTGTAGTTGGTGCTAACAATCGCATGGCTCATGCTGCTTCTTTGGCAGTTGCAGAATATCCTGGTAGGGAGTTTAATCCTTTATTTTTATGTGGTGGTGTCGGCTTAGGTAAAACTCATCTCATGCAAGCTATTGGTCACTATCGCTGGGAAATTTCTCCGTTTTGTAAAATATTTTATGTTTCTACGGAGCAGTTTACTAATGATTTAATTATGGCGATTCGTAAGGATAGTATGCAAGTTTTTCGAGAGCATTATCGAGCCGCTGATGTTTTATTAGTGGATGATATTCAGTTTCTTGAAGGCAAGGAATACACCCAAGAAGAATTTTTTCATACTTTCAATACTTTACACGAAGCAGGTAAACAAGTTGTCATTGCTTCCGACCGTCCCCCTAACCAAATTCCTAGTTTACAAGAACGTCTTTGTTCTCGGTTTTCTATGGGGTTAATCGCAGATGTGCAAACACCTGATTTAGAGACGAGAATGGCGATTCTCCAGAAAAAATCTGAGTATGAAAATATTCGTTTGCCCCGCGATGTAATTGAATATATTGCTTCTAACTATACTTCTAATATTCGAGAATTAGAAGGAGCGTTAATTCGGGCGTTGGCTTATATTTCTATTTGGGGTTTACCAATGACAGTAGAAAATATCAGACCAGTTTTAGAACCACCCAACGAAAAATTAGCAGCTACCCCAGAAGTAATTTTGACAGTTATTGCTGATAATTTTGATGTTTCAATTGATGAGCTTAAAAGCAACTCACGCCGCCGGGAAATTAGCTGGGCGCGTCAAATAGGAATGTATCTAATGCGTCAACATACATCTCTGAGTTTGCCGAGAATTGGCGAGGAGTTTGGTGGTAAAGACCATACAACGGTGATTTACAGTTGTGACAAAATTACCCAACTCCAAGAGAGCGATCGCACTTTATCACAAACACTACGACAACTGAGCGATCGCATCAATATGAAAAGCCGCCCCCAAAAATCATCTTGAAGGTGGATTGAAGTTTTCCACAAGCAGCAACCGAATCATTAAACTTTGAAAGCTAAATAATTAGTCGATAATATTAAGTAACGTATAAAAATTGATTAAATTTAACTTAGCTTGTGGAAAAAATCTTCCTGTTTGTGGAAAAATCTGTGGAAAACTTGAGATTTTTTGATAAAACTTAATTAAGTATAATTACCTTGTGGAAAAACTCAGGTGCTTTTCCACAAGTTTTCCACAGCTAGGTAAATAGACTAGCATCTACGTGAAAATAGTCCACAAACGTTTCTGCTTGAGTTTTACTAATGGTGCGTTTGCCATTGACAACTTCCAATGAACCAAAGGCAGACAAAAATCTAAGGTGCGTTACCCTACGACGTAACACAGCCTACATCTGAATTGGGAATTGCGAATTATTTATTAACGGGACTGGTGCGACTTGAACGCACGACCTAGCGCTTCAGATTTGTGTGAGTTTCCCCACTCTCCGGACTATACCTTCACCATAGGCTTTTAGCCTTTAGGTGGTGGCTACCTAGTCTCTACACCTTCTTGAGATTAATCAAGCTTGGCTCGGTATTCCCTTGAAGTGTCACTTTAAAAAGGGAAATTTTCACTCTTTAGGGTTCACCGAATTCAACCACATTCACTCACAAGGTTTCCCTTATGGTGCCCGATTATTCAGGAGGCGCTCGCTCTATCCATCTGAGCTACAACCCCAAAAAAATATCTGTTTAAAATTATAGCAGCTTTAGCGAGACTGCCAACAATCATCCCAAGGTTGACCGCCGACTTCTAAACCACAAAGAAAACTTTCGGCTTTGAGGATGATTTGAGATTTCCTCCCATTTAATTCTCGTAACTCTAAATTTAGTTTTCCTTGCATTGTATCTCGGCAACAATATTTTAAACCTTCATCTGTAGGCGCACGTAGGAGTTTACCAGGTAGATCGGTAATTCCTGTCAATTCAATTTCATAATTTGAATTACTAGCTTTCATCTGCCATCTACCCCAAGGGTGAATTTCCCAATCTACTTGGGAATTCCAAGGAACAAATTCATAAAACTTGCCTTGATAGTGCAAACCAATCATGGCTACAGATTCCATCCACCACAATACACCCCGCCGCCCACCGCCAGCAGTTAGGGCTAAGTCGGGTTCGCCCTCGAAGCAATTACAATTTAGCCAAAACCATTTTTGAGGAAAAGCACCACCCCAATTTTTCTCACCGTAGGCTGGGGCGTTAGTGAATTCGTAAATTTTGCCATTCCAGTCAATTTTACCGCTAGCTAAACCGTGAGCCATCAAAATTTGCCATCCAGGTTCAAAAATCTGTAAAAATGACAGCCAACCTGCGGTTGACTGCTGAATACTATTTTGATTACCCCAACCGTATACAGGTTGAATTTCATACTGCCAACGGCAATAATTATTGGTGGAGCGATCGCGAATAATTCCCTGATTTAATGTCGCTGTAGCTTGATAGCCTTCTTGAACATGATGTTCAAACTCTTGTGGGAGAAGGTATAGGGGAGAAACTTGTAAATCAGTTTTACCCCAATGACCCAAACCCAGCACATCTCGACTACCCCAGAATTTATTCACATCGGGAAAAGTGCGACATAAATACTCATCATCCGGGCCAAGGATTTGGGCTGCACCACCACTGTAAGGTTTATCACCGATGGGATCTTCGATAGAGTACATAAAGGCGAATGTTTGCCCAATTTCCGGTAAAGTAACGCGGTAATACCAGCCTTCAAAAAAGCGGCGGCTACTTCCGTCCCAATGGTAACCAGAATGGGGCGTTTGAGTTGATTGAAGGAGATTTAGAGGAATAGTTAACATAGTTTTACATAGTTGCTGATTTTTTCAGTATGCGTGACGATCTCAATATCAATGACGCTTATGAAATTTTGGAATTGGAACCTGGTGCATCACCAGCCCAGGTAAAGCGAGCTTACCGTAAACTGGTAAAAATTTGGCATCCCGATCGCTTTTTGAATCAAAAGCAAAAACAGGAAGCTGAGGAAAAAATCAAACAAATCAACGTAGCTTACAACAAACTTAAATCTGAAAGTCCATCCGAGCCTCCCACAACTGAAAATCCCTCTTCATCTTTGCCAAAAAAGCCCACAAAAGTATCTGTTAAACGTTGGGATGCAGAAGCTTTTTATACTTTAGGAGTAAAAAATTCTACTGAAGGAAGATATGAAGATGCGATCGCCGATTTTACCCACGCAATTCATCTCAATCCTCACTATATTGACGCATATAAGTATCGTGGGCTAGTTTGCTCACAACTGGGATACGAATATAGAGCCACTTCAGATTTAAATAAAGCTGCACAAATAGAACAAGAATTAACAAATCCTAGTGGTGCGCGTAAATCGTCATCACCTAGACGTGTATCAAAGCCTAAACCCTGGCTAAAAAGATTGTGTCAGGGGATAAAAAGTTTATTGCGGCTAAATCGGCGCTAGAAATCAGATAAGCAACAAAGAAAGATTCAGGAATCTTCGGAGTTAGATAATACTTACTTCTGGGAATACTAAGTGTATCGAAAATTGCTGCTGATTTCTGGGTATGAGCGATCGCTTTGATATAAATTATATTTACGATATTCTTGGGTTGAAACCAGGTGCATCTGTGGATGAAGTTAAGCAAGCTTACCGCCAAATGGCCAAAATTTGGCATCCAGATTGCTTTCTCGAACCGCACCAAAAGCTAGAAGCAGAAGACAAAATCAAAGAAATCAATCAAGCTTATGCAAAGTTAAAGTCTTATCAGCCAAATGAAATAAATCAATCTGCTTCTACTTCTACCAAAATTGATTTAACTCCATCCAATGCTGAAAGTTTCTACAAACTTGCTATGGAGAAAGCTCAAAAAGGAAAATATAGTGAAGCAATTGAAGACTTTATCCAAGCGATTCGTCTCAACCCCAACTACTTTGAAGCTTACAGATATCGAGGGCTTGCTTGCTCAAAACTGGGATATGAAAATAGAGCTTGGTCAGATTTGAAAAATGCCAGAGAACTGGAATTGAAACAGAAAAAAGCACCACCCAAGCCTACATCCACACCACCAACATCTACATCACCACCGCCACCACCAAAACCTACATCACCACCGCCACCACCATCTGAATCACAGTCTCAAACTTCACCGTGGAAATGTGTACACATTCTTAGGCATCTAAACTGGGTTTTTACAACTGCAATGAGTCCAGATGGGCAAACTTTGGCTAGTGGAAGTAGTGATAATACTATCAAGATTTGGCATCTCGACACAGGGAAATTACTACATACTCTCACTAGTCATACAAAATGGGTAAGATGTTTAGCCTTTAGCTCAGATAGCGAAACTTTGGTTAGTGGTAGTGCAGATCATACTGTGAAGCTATGGAATGTAAACACAGGACAAAATCTTTACACTTTAAATAACCATTCAGATTGGGTTAACTCTGTCACCTTCAGTCCAGATGGCAAAACTCTAGTTAGTGGTAGTCGAGACATGACAATCAAAATTTGGCGTTGCAATGTGTAACGAGAAATTAAAAATTTAGATGATTTCAGTAAATTGCTATAGTAACCTGAATCATTCGTGATAAATAAAAACCCCCGGCTTATTTGATAAGCCAGGGTTTAGTAGTTTGCAATTTTTACAAATCAAATAGGATTGCTATAGATTTTTTCTTAAGGCATCATTTGACAGGATAATAACATCTACCTTTGGCATACTCTTTCTTTAGATTAAGTATTAACTCCCTGAAGATAGAGCCACTTGTTTAATTACAGAGGTTATTCTGATAAGTACCAACAAACAATTGAGTAACGAATAAGACTCAAATTTTATCAGCAACATACATTTTCAAACTCATCAAAACCTCTTGTTTTTACAAAGCTTTAGTTTTTAAATAATCTATCTGAGGAGTGAAATAAACAACTATGTCTATACCTAATGAACGCGAAAGCAAAAATAGTGAAGTTAAGCAAGAATCTTACACTGATACTAATGGTAATACTCACACTCACCTAACACGAAGCACTGAAACAGTTAACAACAGCACTGCTAATCCCAATTCTTACACTAACGGTTACGTACAAGGTCGAAATGTTGAGCGTAGATACCAGGAATCAGACTTAGCTGAGCGTGACAATAATAATGCTAGTCGTGGTTTGCTGCTGGGTATTATCATTACTTCTCTGGTTGGCTTGGTTATAGGTGGGGTCTGGTACTTCACCAAGGACAATAATGCAGCGGTTGATAGTACTGTGCCGGTCGTGGTTCCTGTACCGACTAATAGCAATCCAACCCCTAGTGCTTCTCCTCAACCCCAAACGACGATCATCGAAAAAACTAGGGAAATTCCTGTTCCTGTTCCTGTTCCGCAACAACAGGTTACACCACCATCTGCACCTGCTCAACCAAATATTAATATTACTGTTCCACCCCAGCAGCCAGCCGCAGAAAAAGCACCTTCTGTAACCCAGCCAGCGCCGAAAGCGACACAAAGTCCAACCAGCATTACTCCAAGTTCGCAGAATACTGCTGCTCCAGGTACAAAAAACGATACCTCTAAAACTACTCCACCTCAAGGAGCAGACCAATCAAACAATACATCTAATAGCGGTTCTTCTACCCCAGATGATAGTAGTACAGGCGGTTCTGCTCAATAACAGCTTCTGAGCTTCAGCCCACTTGATAATGCTGACATTATCAAGTGGCACAATTTTTAAGGAATATTTCAGAATTGTTGCAATAAATTAATGGTATTCAAGTTTAGTAAACATGTACCTAACCTGAACAAACACAATGCTAGATTAAGAGCAAGGTACAAACAGGTTAAAAGTTAAACAAAAACTTTCAAGTTAGAGCCTGTGCCTCCTGCTCTAATCTTATCGCGATCGCTCTTAGGTTGTGGCATCCATTAAATGTCTTTTAGCCTTGAGTTCATCGAGTTTATTTTGGAGGTTTTAAAACGCACAGCCAGAAAATGCCTGCCTAGTTGAAATATACAAGGATGTGCAATTCTCAGTAAACCGATCGCGAATACTGTCCACCTTAGTTGAATTAGTTACCTCTGAATTATCCAATCTTCAAGGAACCGCCCCAAGCTGCTGACATCTATCCATTGTAGCTTCAGGCGGTTTCTGTTTTGAGTATCAATTTGTCATTTGTCATATATTTAGACCACTGACTAATGATTTATTAAGGTAATTACAGTTACTTCTGGGGGACAAAATAGCCGTCCTGGTTTATAAGTTCCTAAACCACGATTGACATATAATTGATTTTCTTCCACTTGATGAAATCCTTGCGCCCACTCCCAATATCGCACCACTTTCGAGCAGTCTCCTAGTAATAGTGTTACCCAACGCCGCAGTTTTTTGGGAATTTTTTTGAGTAGCTTTTTATAATAAAATACTACCGGCCCAATGCCGGGAATTACAATGTGACCACCGTGGGTATGACCAGATAGTTGTAAATCTACGCGCCATTTTTGCAATATCTTAGCTGTATCTGGGTTATGAGATAAAACGATGCGAGGTGTAACAGAATCTAGTTGATTCATTACTGGTGCAGGGTAAAATTCCCTTGACCAATAATCAGCTAATCCTACCAGTGGTAATTCCTTTCCTAGTGGATAAGCGATTTCATTCCAAAGCACATGTACGCCAATGCTATTCAAGGCCTTTGTAACTTCTGCTTGGGAATGGCTGTAATAGATATCGTGATTACCCAGTACGGCGTAGACACCACAGCGACTTTCCAAATGTTTTAATCGCAGAACCAATTGATGAATCGGCGTGGGATCGTCAGTTACATAGTCACCAGTTAATAGAATTAAATCTGGTTCAGCTTCGTTAGTAAATGCAATCGCTTTTTCTAACATATCTTCTGACAGCCGCAAACCATCATAGTGAAAATCTGACAACTGTACCAGCTTAGTACCTTGTAAAGATCTCGGAAGTTCCGCAATCTTAACCGTTACTTTATCTACTCTTAAATGTCCTGTAAACAACCAATGCATAAGGCAATGGATACTCCTCATACCAGCGCTTACAGCTTATCAAAAATCAAAATCTAACTTGATAAATTGCAATAATTTATGTCATCTACTGCAAATATAATTAACTAATTGGTTAAGTTTATGAAACTAAACTAAGCGGGTCTTGTTTTAATTGGCAGGTACTCGTCACTTAGGATACTTGCTGGGACTAGGTTATTCGATCTTGAATTTGGAATTACTCATTCACCTTGTAGGGTGATTACAGTAACTTCTGGGTGGCAAAACAAACGTCCTGGGAGATAAGTTCCCAAGCCACGATTGACGTATAGCTGATTTTTTCCCAAACGATGGAAACCCTGTGCCCATTCCCAATGATGGACAACAGAAACATTTGTTTCCAAAAATGGTACTCGACGCCGCACACTCATGGGTATTTTTTTGGCAATCTTGCTGTAAATTAGCGCCGCAGGTCCAAATCCAGGAATCACGATTTGACCACCGTGAGTATGACCAGATAATTGTAAATCGACTCGCCATGCTTGTAAGACCTCCGCAGTATCTGGGTTGTGAGATAAAACAATGCAGGGTGTGGATGGGTTTAGCTGGTTCATAACTACTACAGGATTGAATTCCCGCGACCAACTATCCGCCAATCCGACGATTGGCAATTCTTTTCCTAGTGGATAGGCAATTGCGTTCCAAAGGACGTGAATTCCAATGCTAGTCAGGGCATCTGTAACTTCTTCTTTTGCGTGTTTGTAATGTATATCGTGATTGCCAAGAATAGCATAGATCCCAGAGCGACTTTCCAGATGCTTGAGTCGAAGTATCAGTTCATGAATCGGTTTGGGATCGTCAGTTACATAGTCACCTGTCAATAAAACTAAATCTGGTTCAGCTTTGTTGCTAGTGGCGATCGCTTTTTCTAGCATATCTTCCGACAACCGCAAACCATCGTAATGAAAATCTGACAACTGCACCAACTTTTTACCTTGTAAAGGTGCAGGTAATCCCCCAATCTTAACCGTCAATTTCTCGGTACTCAACGGTCCAGATAACAACCAATGCATAAGAGTTTCAATAAAACTTAATCATAGAGCTTATAGCTTAGCGAAACATCAGCAGATTATGTGTAGGAACCAATGCAACTTATTGAAAATTTCATGAAAATTCTAGACTTTAGCGCATTTATACTTATTTACAACTCAAGATTTAGTTTTCTAGTTTTGTCGGGTGCTTAATGGATATTAGCCCTGACGCAGCCAATAAAATTAGTAGGTCATTTCTACATCTTTTTTACAAAATTGCGTCTCTCGTATGGAAGGAGTGTCACCCGAAGGATTAAATATGGTTGAATCGGAGTTATATGTACTTGTCCACCAAGGTTTAAATCGAAGACATTGAATACAGCAAAAGCCACACTCAGGCTAGAGCAAGTTAATCTATTTACAACCCTGAAAACCCAACTTCCAGGCAATCAGCAAGGATACCCCATATTACAAGATATTTCCTTGGAGGTATTCCAGGGCGATCGCATTAATATTGTCGGATCGGTTGGGGGTGGTAAAACCTCGTTATTACGCCTCCTTAATCGCCTAATTGAACCCAGCAGTGGCAAAATCTATCTAGAAAACCAAGATTATCAGCAAATTCCTGTCATCCAGTTGCGCCAGATGGTGACACTTGTATTGCAAGAATCAAAGCTGTTAGGGATGACAGTTGGGCAAGCTTTAGCTTATCCTTTGGTTTTACGTGGTTTGTCCAAACAGAAAATTCAGCAAAGAGTGAGTCACTGGACAGAACAACTGCATATTCCCAGTGAATGGTTAGGGCGAACAGAGGTGCAACTTTCTGCAGGACAACGACAACTAATAGCGATCGCTCGTGCCTTACTCATCCAGCCTAAAATTTTATTATTAGACGAACCAATTTCTGCCCTAGATCCTGGTACAGCTTTGCATCTAATGCAAGTCTTAATCGAGTTGAGTGAAACTCATCAAACTACAATTTTGATGGTAAATCACCAAATCGAACTAGCCCAGATGTTTTGTACTCGATTATTACATCTACAGCAAGGTCATTTATTCGTAAACAAAACAGCCTCAGAGATAGACTGGGTTGAATTAGGAGAAAGCTTAATTCAAGCACAAGCTAAAGACGATTTTGGATTTTAGATTTTAGATTGATAAACCAGGAGACAACAGGACAAGGGGATAAACAAAACTCCTCACTTTTAACTCTTAACTCAGCACGGGCTAAACGCCCCGCTATCGCTAACATCACTCGGAACTGTTTTCCCCCATACCCATTTAAACTTGACTGCTAAGTGTTGAACGTTGATTATTAAATCTCTCTCTAGCTAACTTTGTTGTTTGTGACTGCGAAATATTGGTATTCAAAATTTCCATGTTAAAACGGTATCCTACATTGCGGATAGTTTGAATTAAGTTAGGTTGTCGGGGATCGAGTTCAACCTTTTTCCGCAGCGACAAAACATGAGTATCAATGGTACGAGGATTATCAATAGCGTCAGGCCAAGCACGACGTAGTAATTCTGATCTACTTAGAGGTACTCCTCCAGCTTGTGCCAAAACGTACAGCAAACTGAATTCCTGCGGTGTTAAGTCAATGAATTCTCCCTGGAAGCGGACGCGCCGCTGAACTAAATCGATTTGTAAAGTACCGTAATCCAAATAAGCTGGTGCAGTTGGTGTTCGCTTACGACGAATCAGCGCCTCTACCCGTGCTAAAAACTCTTGCATTCCAAAAGGTTTGCTTAGATAATCATCTGCACCGGCTTTTAGACCTGCCACAACATCAGCTTCACTATTGCGGGCAGATAACATTAAGATTAGAGGCTGCTGCTGACGATGTAACCAACGACAAAACTCAATGCCATCACCGTCAGGTAGATCTGCATCTAAGACTACCAGTGTTGGTTGATGGCTTAAAAATACTTCCCTTGCTTGATAAATACTGGCAGCTTGATGCACTCGGTATTCCAGTTGTTGCAAGTGCCAACCGAGCAACGACCTCAGATGGGGATTCCCCTCAATGATTTCTATACAAACCGAACCCACGGTGGCAAGATCCCTTAGCGTTGATGACTTTCAAAGTAACAAGCCCATGTCTAAGGTTTTGTAGCCTTTGTTACTTCAATTAGTATTAGCTTTACATTTCCTTATAAAAAGAGTCGCAATATCTTTAATTTGTCCCTTTCCAAAAGGAGATTAGAAATATTCTTAAATTTTTGTTAAACTTATAAAAAGTCTATCTGTGGTTTTCAAAAGTTCTTTTAGCTTAATATTTTGTTTTTAGGTGGTGATAATATCCAAAAACCATAACCAAGCAGCTAATCCTTAACAAAACACCTTTTCCGCCTCACAGAAAAGTGATTCTTGATGAAAAAATTACCCCCTACACCCATAAATATAGCACCATATACAATCGGGCTATTACCAGGGAAAATCAGAAAGATAGCTTAGGAGAGAAGTATAATAGGTGTTTTCTGGAATAGGATTGAAGTAGTTTGTAGCTATCAGGAGAGTGATATCCGGAGAATATATGTTTACTTTTAATTGATCCCAAAGGGAAATTACACTTTCCATTTGAGCGTGAATCATTTACAATTCTCATTCCAAAGAGTTAATACAGCAGTTATGCTCCAAGACACACAAACCATCCGCTATTACCAAAGACTCACTGACGCCTTCGTTGAGTTATGGAATCGCGGTTATCGTATGGATGATATGCGGATGTATTTGGATGGATATCTAGCCGCACTGCGACATAGTAACGCCATTGAACCTTTCCTGATTCATCGTTTAGAAGAGGAAGCCAGCCGCTACTTGTACGATGCATCAAATTTTGCAGTGCCGCAACCACAACCACAAGTCGATTACTACTAATACCATTTGCCTGGTCATTAATAGTAACTGTCAATCAACGCAGATAATTATAGCATTTTATCTGTATTGGTCAACAGGTTGTCGTGGTGTGAGATTTTGGAGATATTGTATTGATAAAGCCTATCCCCTCAGCCCTGTATTGGTTTTGGCAATGCGACTGAGGGGATTTTTGAATAACGAAAAAATCTGACAATCCAGCCTAAATAAGGCTTTTTGATAAAAATTCTAGATCGCAAAGAAGCGATAAATCGCCGTCTTTACAATAATCAGTCCTTTGCAGAGACGGCGATTTATCGCGTATCCTGCCTTAACCGAAGCTTATTGCGACGTGCGGGTATCTTTCGAGGCTAAATACCACTAACACTAAGCGTAGTTTATAAAAAAATTTGAAAGGGGGGATAGAGTATTTGTCTCCCCTTTCAAGTGAAATCAAAGTACACATTGCTTTGATAGCCAAAGGCAAATTCAGCAGCATAACCAAAGTTATGTGCTGTGAACCGGACATTAGGAAGCTAGTGCAACTTCTACCTTTTGCTGCAATTCACCTTTCTGGTACAGTTCAATCAAGATGTCAGAACCGCCAACAAATTCACCATCAATATACACTTGGGGAAATGTCTGCCAGTCAGAGTATTCTTTGATTCCCTGACGGATTTCATCGTCTGCTAAAACGTTAACCGCCTCAAAAGGAACTCCCAAAGTATTCAGAATCTGCACAACATTGTTGGAGAAACCACATTGGGGCATTAACTTGGTTCCCTTAATGAAAACCAAAATTTTGTTCTCTTGTACTAAGTTATCAATTTTCGTTTCGAGTTCTGGTGTCATGGTATTTATGTTTCCTATGTTGCATTCAACGATGAAGAGTTAGGAGTAAAAATTTATAACTCACAACTCCTGTACAGACGCGATTAATCGCGTCTCTATTCCTAACTTTATTTTTACGAAGCTGATGTTCCTTGCCAAGTTTCAGGAGTATATGTTTTTAGAGACAAAGCATGAATCGCTTCAGTTGATATAGCTTGTCGCAACGCACCATAAATTAACTTGTGCTGTTGCACTAGTCCCTTACCTGCAAAGTGCGATGAAACTACAGTCACCTGATAGTGGTCATTGCCACCAGTCAAGTCTTGCACCTGAACTTGGGCGTCTGGCAGTTCCGCCTTGATTATTGCCTCAACCTGCTGCGGACTAATCATCGCAATTCCTGAGAAAACCTACTTCTCTATTATTAACAGATATAGAGCAAATGCCTATGACAACTTCAGGTTTTGCTAAAGCTGAATGGGGATGAGGGGATGGGGGAGACAAGGGGACAAGGAGATAAACAAAACTTCTAACTCCTAACTCTTAACTCCTAACTCAGCACTTCTAATGCCCCATACCCTATTTCATGTAGTTATTTTTGAGATGAGGAAGATGAGCCACCACCTTCTTTGGGATAGGGAGAATCAACAAAACCCAATTCAAACAACTGTTTATAAGCTTTTTTGCCTAAATCACGGGTTGGGTTTTGACTCTTAATTATTTGAATTAACAATGGCACTGCTAATTCTGGCTGATTTTGGGCGCGATGTACTAATGCTAGTTGAAAGGTCGCTTCATCTCGCTTTTGAGCTGTCAATAGAGCCTTTTGACGCTGAGAATCAGAAACTCTATTGTCAATTCCGGAAAAACTAGAGTTTAAATCTTGATAAAAATTAGATAGTTGATTAAAAACCTGACGTGCTTCTTGGAGTTTCTTTACGGCTAAGGGGTAGTTTTGAGATGAAACGGCTTGGTCTGCCTCTTTCACTAAGCGATCGCCCCCTTCAATGCTCAAAAGGCTGCTATTCTGGGTTACGGGACGGAGATTATTGGGATCGTTGGGATCAATGGGTTGTGGTTGGCTAGTATTGCCTGGTAACTGTGATACCTGAGCATTCACAGGTGATAGCAAGCTGAGGACTGCTAAGACTGGTAGAAAAGCACGATGCATCAAGGTAACAGCGGCAGCAGTGTTCATGGGGTCAATTAGTGCAACAACTATATAGAAATAGAAAAGTTATGGATACTTCGGGTATCTTAACTCTGTTTGGGTCTCCGGCAAAGCAAAACCACATAACTAAGTTTCTCAGATTTAGACCGAAAATCACTTTCATAGAGTTCCCATTCCCCCTGGATAATATTTATCACTGAGCAATTGAGTATTTTATAGGTCATAAATAGTTATTTACTCAAAAAATGCCAATTTGGCAGAATATCCCCGCAATAGAAGCTAATCTATATATGATGTGTACATCCTCAAACGGTTGCAAAATACCACTAATTTTTTGTGACTTATTCAGGATGGATATAGCAGTTAGTGATTAATGCCAAACTTGGAAAATATAAATTTTCCAATTATGCAGCGGCATCTGAGGATTTAGTTTATAGGGCAGCATCCATTAAGCACATCCGACAAATAAAATAATTTGCAATAGTCAATTGTCAATAATCTCTCTTAAGACTCTTGACTAAATCAAGAATTAGTAATTTCTGCAAATGTGTGATTAGTAATTTCTGTTTCTTGATGGCTTAATTGTTGCAGTGCTTTTGCTAAATCAGCTGTGAGGCTTTTGGCATCTTGTTTTATGCAGCCACGTATGTAATCTTTGACTCTGATTGGACAGCCAATGTTAATGCTCACATCTGTACCCCAATTAGGATAAGGCTGGCTGTAATTAATGCCTATGGGTATTATTTTCACTTCCAGATCGGTATCATTAGATTCAGCGTTCAAAGCCAAACGTGCAATTCCCGACTTCAAAGGGGCTTGACAATGACGGTAAATATTACCTTCTGGAAAAATCACCACGGCTTTTCGCTGTTTCAGTAGCTCCACTCCATGTCGCAGAGTCCGAATTGATGGCTGTCGAGTATCTACAGGAAAGCCTCCTAAGCGTCGGACAAACCAGCCTTGGAATCCTTGACATTCATCAATAGTTACCATGAACCGCAAGTCTTTTGCGGTAATACAATCAGCAACGGCATAGGGTATAAGCAATGCATCCCAGCGGGATCTATGGGTAGGGGCGAAGATAACAGGTCCAGTTGTAGGGATATTTTTTTGTCCGGTTATTCTAATTTGCCCAAAGAATAATGGTAATAGGCAGTGACGACCTAATAAATATGCCAGAGGGCTTAACCAAGGAGAAACCCTTGAGGTGATACGTTGAGGATTTGGTGGTGTGTCTTGGCAAGTATCGAATAAAGAGTAAAATTCCATCATGACGGAAATAGCTGATTGACGGATAAAATTTAACGAAAAGCCTGATTAGTTACACCGTAGATTCTCTTGCGTAATTTGTGTCGTAGTAGATGGACAGTTTTACCTCTGTCTGTTAATTTCTCTGATACCGCCTAGTAGTAAACCAAGCCTGTAACTGTTGACGACAAGCTGATTCTAGAATGCCTCCGATTACCTGTAAACGGTGATTAGAAGCCGGGCTACTGGGTATGTTAATAACTGTGCGAATTGCGCCAGTTTTTGTATCGTCCACTCCATATACAAGTAATCCTAGACGTGCTTGAACTATCGCACCCGCACACATCGGGCAAGGTTCGAGAGTTACGTATAGGGTACATTCATTAAGATGCCAATTTTGTAAAGTTCTGGCAGCTGTTTTCAGAGCCAGAATTTCCGCATGAGCTGTGGGATCTTTGTCGCGCTCTTTTCTGTTTTCTCCTTCTGCAAGCAAATTACCAGTTGAATTGATGATAACAGCACCTACAGGAACTTCACCTGCATCACCTGCTGCTTGTGCTAATTTTAGGGCATAACTCATCCATTTTTTATGTGTAATATAGTCTAAGTATTCATCTGGCATGATCTGACTGAGAAGGTATAAATTCTTAATAAAAACTTTATAATTTAATATATTTTATGGATAGGCTTTTGTATGGGCGAAAAGCCTATTCGACAAGAAAGGACTGACGCAAAAAAATGAAAAACTAACGGTAAAGAACGGAAAGGAATTAAAATTTTACAGAGTTCTTGCGTAATTCCTAGATGTTTTAAAATTATTGCCTAAGATATCCAAAACTTTAGATATTCCTAAATCCTGCTTAAAAAGGAGGAGTGGAGAAGGTTAGTCCCCGTTTTTGAGGATGGATTGAGAGAATCTGGATACAACGGCAGAATTTATAAAGCTCCTCTGAGGGACTTAATCGCATCTCGGGCTAAGAGCGGATCGAGTTGGCTTTGTGCATCTAGTTGATAAAGATCGTCGCAACCACCAATATGTTGATTGTTGATAAAAATTTGTGGTACGGTACGGCGTCCGTTAGCACGTTTTGCCATTTTAGCTCTGCTTGCTTCGTTGCCGTCAATTTTATATTCAGTAAAGTTTACACCTTTCCACCACAGCAGGATCTTGGCACGAATGCAGTAAGGACAAGTTTGCCATGTGTAAATCTCAACATTAGCTTTAACTCGCTCTGGATGTCGATTTAACAGGGAATTAAGAAAGTCCAGCATATTTAATCTTAAGCAAGGTTTTAATTATGTCTGTCTATAGCCTAGATCATTGCTGAGGTTGATTACCGCAAATACAATTAACCTCTCGATGTTTTTCTAGGTTGATATGAACTAGCTCAAATTACACCGTTAAATTTTTCAATATTTAAAATCACAGATAAACACAGACTAACATTTTTGCAAGTATTTTAAGTATTTATCCTCATAAGCACTAGGCTAAAATGAGGCTATAGCGGTTCCTATTCTGGTGAGGTACGTTTTCAAAGCTACTAAGGGACTTCCAAATAGAAAAATAATCAATCGCTTTGGAGAGACAAGGGAGAGGGGGCAGACAAGGGAGAGGTATTGCTACCTTGTCTACCTTGTCCCCCTTGTCGCCCTGCTCCTATTGGATGCAAAAATTGAGTAATGTAATTTTTGGATGTCCCTAACCTTGTTAAACAGATTCGGGTGTACCTCAGTTACTTAGGAATACTTAGGAAACGCTATAAGATCTCTATTGATTATTGCGAATAGTGTCAATAATTTTTTAGTTGAAACTTGATTAACATTTGTAATGGAAATTTGGTAACCGCCCTTTGGTAGACTTAAAGACTGAAATAGCCAGATAAAGTAACGCAAATTCAAGCAGTTGAGAGGGCAGACTCTGTGGAAAATACACTTGGGTTAGAGATTATTGAGGTAGTAGAGCAAGCAGCGATCGCATCTGCAAAGTGGATGGGTAAAGGCGAAAAAAACATCGCTGACCAGGTAGCTGTGGAAGCTATGCGGGAGCGGATGAATAAAATCTATATGCGGGGTCGCATTGTGATTGGGGAAGGCGAACGCGACGACGCGCCTATGTTATACATCGGGGAAGAAGTTGGTATATGTACCCAACCAAATGCCGAAGCTCTCTGTAACCCTGATGAATTAATCGAAATTGACATCGCCGTTGACCCCTGTGAAGGTACGAACTTGGTAGCTTATGGACAACCTGGTTCAATGGCTGTGTTGGCAATTTCTGAAAAGGGTGGATTATTTGCTGCTCCTGACTTTTACATGAAGAAGTTAGCAGCACCTCCCGCAGCTAAAGGCAAGGTAGACATCAACAAGTCAGCAACGGAAAACCTCAAGATTCTCGCTGAGTGTCTAGAGCGCTCTATTGAAGAACTCGTGATCGTAGTCATGAAACGCGAACGCCACAACGATTTAATTAAAGAAATCCGTGAGGCCGGAGCGAGAGTCGCCCTAATTTCAGATGGTGATGTGGGTGCAGCTATAAGCTGTGGTTTTGCTGGAACCAATATCCACGCGCTAATGGGTATCGGTGCGGCTCCTGAAGGTGTCATCTCGGCAGCTGCAATGCGTGCTTTAGGTGGACATTTCCAAGGTCAACTGATTTACGATCCCGCAGTCGTCAAAACAGGTCTGATTGGAGAAAGCAGAGAAGCCAATATCGAGCGTTTAACGTCTATGAATATCAATGACCCCGATAAGGTCTATGATGCTCATGAACTGGCATCTGGCAACACTGTACTGTTCGCAGCTAGCGGCATTACCAGTGGTAATCTGATGCAAGGTGTACGTTTCTTCAACGGTGGAGCTAGAACTCAAAGCTTGGTAATTTCCAATCAGTCGAAAACTGCTCGATTTGTTGATACAATTCATATGTTTGGCGAACCCAAGACTCTCCAACTGAACTAATTTTTAGGGAATGGGGAATGATAAAAATAGGGGGAAGCATTTGGCAAGAAATCTTTCGATAAGAATGAAAAATAGTCACCCAAATGCTTCATCCTTATAGTAGTTAGTAGTTAGTAGTTAGTGATTATTTATTGTTTGTTGCTAGGAAAAGCTACCAACCAATAAACAAGAATTCCCCATTCCCTATTCTGACTCAATGCCTTATTTTCAACTACCAACTAGTAACTACGATTTAGCAAATGAATATAGCAGTGGTGGGGTTAAGTCATAAAACAGCCCCAGTCGAAGTCCGGGAAAAACTGAGCATTCCAGAACCACAAATTGAAAGTGCGATCGCTCAACTAGCCAGCTATCCTCATATTGACGAAGTTGCAATTCTTAGCACTTGTAACCGCCTGGAAATCTACATTGTTACCAGTGAAGCAGACCAAGGTATCCGGGAAATCACTCAGTTTCTTGCAGAATACAGCAAATTGCCTGTGGTTTCTCTGCGGCAACATCTGTTTATGTTGCTGCATGATGATGCAGTTATGCATGTTATGCGAGTTGCTGGTGGTTTAGATAGTCTAGTACTCGGAGAAGGTCAAATTCTGGCTCAGGTGAAAACTACTCACAAGCTAGGACAGCAATATAACGGTATAAAAACCATTTTGAATCGATTATTTAAACAAGCTTTGACAGCTGGGAAGCGGGTTCGGACTGAAACTAGTATTGGTACTGGTGCTGTCTCGATTAGTTCGGCTGCTGTGGAATTGGCACAAATAAAAGTAGCGAATTTAGCTGCTTGCCGAGTGGTAATTCTGGGTGCTGGTAAAATGTCGCGGTTACTGGTACAACATCTACTTTCTAAAGGTGCTGTAGAAATTAGTATTGTAAATCGCTCTCGCGATCGCGCTCAAGAATTAGCAAAGCAGTTCCCTGGACAACCGATTCAAATTCATCCGCTATCGGAAATGATGAGAGTAATTGCCGATAGCGATTTAGTGTTTACAAGTACTTCGGCAACAGAGCCGATACTCAATCGCGCTAAGTTGGAAATGGTTTTAGAAGTTCAGCGCTCTTTGATGTTATTTGATATTTCTGTACCGCGCAACGTTCATACAGATGTAAATGAACTGGCAAATGTACAGGCATTTAATGTAGATGATTTGAAGGCTGTAGTGGCTCAAAATTACGAAAGCCGTCGCAAGATTGCACAAGAAGCCGAGCGACTTTTAGAAGAAGAAGTGGAAGCCTTTGATATTTGGTGGCGCTCTCTTGAAACTGTTACCACTATTAGCTGTTTGCGAAATAAAGTCGAAACTATCCGCGAACAAGAACTAGAAAAAGCTTTGTCGAGATTGGGTTCGGAATTCGCTGAAAAACATCAAGAGATAATCGAAGCTTTAACACGAGGAATTGTTAATAAAATTTTACATGACCCGATGGTGCAATTGCGATCGCAACAAGATGTGGAAGCTAGACGACGTTGTATGCAAACTCTGCAAATGCTGTTTAACCTCGATGCCGAGGAACAGTTTAGTTAAATTAAATAACAAGTAAGATCCCTGACTTCTTAAAGAAGTCGGGGATCTGAGCTTTTAAATTAGATATACTTCTAATTAGATATCTATCTAATTAGAAGTTAGTTATGCAACCAGAGCAATTTAACATCTTACTGCGCTTTTTCAAGGCATTAGCGGATGATAGCCGATTGAAGATTGTAGGTATCCTAGCGAATCAGGAGTGCAGCGTCGAGGAATTGGCTGTACTACTGCAACTCAAGGAACCGACGGTATCCCATCATTTAGCAAAACTTAAAGAGCTAAATTTAGTAACAATGCGTCCCGAAGGCAATAGCCATCTATATCAATTGGATAGCGAAGCTTTGCAAAGCATCAGTAAGGAAATTTTCACACCTGAGAAAATAGCATCCTTGATTGAAGATGTTGATACCAAGGCTTGGGAAAGCAAAGTGTTGAAAAACTATTTCGAGGGTGAATCCCTCAAAGAAATTCCTGCTAGTCGCAAAAAGCGGTTAGTGATTCTCAAGTGGCTAGCAAGTCAGTTTGAGGTAGGAGTTAATTACCCTGAACGCCTTGTAAATGAAATTCTCAAACGCTACCATCCTGACTGCGCCACCCTGCGACGGGAATTCATTGCGTGCAAGTTAATGCAGCGAGAGGATGGGGTTTATTGGCGCACAACATAGATATTAAAGATGAATAAGCGACCGCACAATCATAGGTCGTATATTTATGCAGTTAGAAACACAAAAATTTTATTATACACCTGAAGAGTATGCAATATATTTTCCCCCTGAGCTAGCGCCGTCTAAAAAAGTTACTTCTCATTTGAATTACAAAAATTAACTAGATATAAAGAATTCTGTACGGTGTAGAGACGCTTCAAATGGCGCGTCTCTACAAGCATAAGTGAAGGATTTTAGCTTCTAATCCAAATCAGGAGTAAGTTATTTGCCCAAATACGCCTCTAAAACTTTGGGATTAGTTTGAATTTCTGTAGGTGTACCGTCAGCCAAATTCTGTCCTTCAGCAAGCACCCAAACGCGATCGCATAAGGACATAATCACATCCATATTGTGTTCAATAATTAGAAAAGTCATACCATCTTGGCGATTCCAAGTGACAATGCGATCGCAAATATCATCAATTAATCTCGGATTCACTCCAGCTGCTGGTTCATCCAATAAAATCAACTTGGGATTAGTCATCAGCGCCCGTCCCATTTCTAATAGCTTGCGTTGTCCGCCAGACAAACAACCAGCATAATCGTGTGCTTTTTTTTCCAAGCCCACTGATTGTAACAGGAACATTGCTCGCTCTTGCAGTTGCTTTTCTTCCTTAGCGACAACGTGCGGTTGTAACTGCACTTGCCAAAAGTTTTCACCAGTTTGTTTTTGCGCCGCCAGCAACATATTTTCTAACACCGACAACCGCGAAAGAGTCCGTGCAACCTGAAAAGTGCGGATTACTCCCTGCTGGGCGATTTGATATGGTTGCAAATTGTGAATTGGTTCGCCATCAAAAATTACTCGTCCTTTATCTGGGCGAATAAAGTTCGAGAGTAAATTAAATAAAGTGGTTTTACCAGCACCATTAGGGCCAATCAAACCCGTGATGCTACCTTTGGCAACTTCGATTTTTGCTTCATTAACTGCTTTGATACCACCAAAGCTTTTAGAAAGTCCAGTGGCTACCAAAAGGGGAAGTGGCGATGATTGGTTATTTACCAAGGGTAAGTTCCTCCTTTTTCCCTAGAATACCTTGAGGACGCCAAATCATCAGTACCATTAAAATTAATCCGATTACCATGATGCGAAATGCACCCAAACGTGCTTCATCAAGGGGAACGATTCTCGGCAAAACTTCTCGCGTTAGTGCATCGTAAGCGAAGAAAATTACTGCCCCTAAGATTGTGCCGACATTATTACCAGAACCACCGACAATCACCATGATCCAAGTATCAAAAGTCAACTGGGGTTGAAAATTATCTGGATAAATAGCGCCCAGTTGCCAAGCAAAGAAAGCCCCAGCAATGCCAGCGATCGCCCCGCCAAGGATGAGAGACTGTAATTTATACCAAAAGACATTTTTTCCCAGTGCTTTGGGAATTTCCTCATCTTCGCGGATGGCTTTGAGAATTCTACCCCAAGGCGATCGCACCAAAATTTCTAACCGCCAAAATACAAACGCTAAAATCAACAGCAACACCAGCATTAAACCCGCTTTTGGGTTGTAATCATACAGTCCAATTACCCCAGAAATATAAATTGCTGCCGCCAAAATTCCTAATACAATTCCCACACCCAAGCGCGAAGCAAATTCTTCTTTGCTAGTTATCTTTTTGTCTAAATCAGTAGTCCGAGATATTTGGGTAATGCGAATCCATCGCCATAATGTAAAAAAAGTTACAGCAGCTAATAACGTTAACAACCCAATCATCACTAATCTGAAAAACAAATTTGGTTCTGTGGATAGCGGGATGGGATAACTTTGCACACCAAACGCCCCAGAAATCCAGGTATCACCCACAGGTAATTCTTGATTATTCACCACTAAACGAATTAGTTCTCCAGTACCGATGGTGACAATTGCTAAATAATCTTCCCGTAAGCGCAGAGTCGCAAAACCAATTATTAAACCCAGTAAGGCGGCAACAATTGCCCCAGCTAACACCGATATTAGTAGGGGGACACTCTTTAAGCTTAACAACACAGTTGTGTATGCTCCCAGCGTCATGAAAGCAATATGACCAAAGTTAATTAATCCAGTAAAGCCCCACTGTAAATTCAGACCGAGAGCGAATAGGGCAAAGGTTGCTGTGGAAATTGCTAAGAAAATGAGATATTCAACCATGTTTAATAGTTATTGGGCATTAGGCGTTAGGAGTGGTGAGTGCTGAGTTAGGAGTTAACTCACTTCTTGCACCTTGCTGGGTAAACACGCAAAAAGTGGATAAACAGCGAAAAATATTACAGTAGCACGAGAAGCTTAAGGAAACTAAAGTAGTAGTTAAATAGACATAAGAAAATATAATTTCTACGTATTCAGCCACAGGAATGACAAAATGCTGGGATGATGCTTTGAGCGTCATGAGCAAAGAGATGACCAACATGAAATCATCAAGTTTGCTTTTGAAGCTTAAAACATGAGAGAAAAGGCGTGAAATGTAGATCGATAAAAAGCACTAAGAAAATGCTTGCCCACGCCCAAGAACTAGTTTACACCCTCAAAGAATTGATGCCGACGCAATACCAAAAAGATAACTTAGAAGCAATGCTGGCATTATTTTTGGAAGCACAAGGACAACCACTACCTGAATATAGTCAAACAAAATCTCCAAGTGCAATTAGCCGATTTTTGAATATCAATCCTTGGTCAACCAGGGAAATGATTCGTGTTGTTCGCTCCACCGCATTACAAACAGTTCTCAAGGTATTAGCATCATCTGGTCAGGGAAGAAAACCATTTTTACAAGTAATTCTTGACTTAACAACTTTAGAGAAACGGGGTAAATTTCAAGAGTTTAGTGATTTAATCAGAACTTATAATGGTAAACGTGGTCTGCATCTGGTCGTAGTTTATTTGGTAATTGGAAGATGCCGCATTCCTTGGAATTTCCGGGTTTGGAGAGGTAAGGGAACGCCTTCCCCAGGACAGCTTGGACTGAAACTTGTTCAACGTTTACCAAAAATCTTAACTGAACGTTTTGAGACTATTATTTTAGCTGATACAGCCTTTGGTAGTATCGAATTTCTTGAGGCTGTACGTCGTCTGAAATATCATGCTGTTACAGGTGTCGCTATTAGCCGTAAGTTAGCCGATGGTAGACCTTTAAGACGATTACATAAACAAGGACAACAGGTTTATCTGTTTGGTTTAAAGTTCCTGTTACCGTTTCTTGGTATTACTTAAAACGCCATAATGGCAAACTTGAAAAACGCTTTGTCTTGTCTACTCGCCCGATTAAAGCTTCTACTCTCAGGTGGTGAGGCAGCGCGGTCTTGGGGGTTTCCCCCATGAGCGACTGCCGAACCCGAAGGGTGGGGTAAGCGTCGATGGCAGATTGAGGGCTGGTTTAAAACTGCAAAGCATCGTTTTGGTTTGCACCGTTTTGGCCAAGGAACTCTACTGGGTATGTATTGCTGGCTTATCCTTTCACTCACTGCTTACCTCATCGCCCATTGGACTTATCTGCATATTTCGCCAGGCTCACCACCTGATTGGGGACAAGCGGCACAAGCTGCCCTTGAGTCTATTTTTCCTCATATAGTTGTGTATCTTCTTTTACTCAATATTGAACGACTTGCTCATCTTGTACGTAGTTCTGGTTTTGACATCTCTATTTACAGGTGCAAGATTTGAGCTCTTTTTCTTTTACCATAAATTGCTACACTCATTGCCCTATCTCTATTTCAGAGGATTTTGTCCCCCCGCAAGCAAACCCTTGTAACTGCGTTTTTAGCAAAATCTCAAAGTTTTGCCTCAAAGCTTTGAACAGTCTGGCTTTGGCATTTTCGGACAAGTCTATTGTAATGTTCAATTTATAAAATCTCGTCAATGGTTTGATTTAAACCCTATAGATTATCTAAAAACTCAAGGAGTGATTGCCACCCCTTGAGGATTGCAATTCAAGGATATGATGCTGCTCTATTCTCAACCACCACAAACCGTATCATTAGTTATTGCAAATTCAGATATATCACCATACACGGTTTTGAAACTTGTATTACCCCCATTTAAATCCGAAAAATTCTTCCAAGAATCATACATACAATAATGTTTTGCATTATTGTAATAGAAAACCAAACCGTTATTATTAAATTTATAAACACCAGCTTGATTCAATCCTGCATTACTCAAGTCTTTGTAGTTAGGGCCACAAAGACCATCGTAGGTCATTGAATAATAACCGCCTAATACATTTCCATTAAAAGAACCCGGTTCTTGATCTGGATTATTAGCACTTTGACAATAATGATTCTGTCCATTAGAGTAATACCACCCTGATTTATTAGGGAAATAAAAACCTCCAATAGGATAGGACTTTTTATGAAACTGTGCACTAACATCGAGAGTATATGTTCCCGTAAAATTTGAATCATCGAGATTAAAAAATTGCATGGTATCAGTGTAGCTTCCAGTTGGGTAAGTTGCTCCCGTCCAAAAGTCAAAAGCAAAGCCTTTTGCATACCTATAGTCATCGTTTTGAAGAGTACGTGAAGATATTGACGTTGACTTCGTAAGTTGACGTTCCGCCATATACTGATATGTCCATATTGCTAAGCCATGATCCTCAGGCATAAAACAATTTCCTCCGTACACCTGATCGCCACTACCTCCACGGAGGTATATATCCATATCGCCAATCAGGTTATAATTTCCTTGCCCCGAACAGGCAGAATTACTCGAATGTATTGCTACGACCCTTTGGGCTTGCCCTTTGGATAATCCGGAGGAAAGACTATTGTGCTGACCGGTTCCTGTTGCATCAAAATTTTGCGAAAACGGTGCCGCTGGATCTAGTCCAACAACTTCTTTGACTTTTTTTGTATATTGTGTTTGTAATTGTGCGCTAGTAAAGCCTGATATGTGTGCGCCCAGGCTATGTCCTACAAAGGTAGTTTTGGTTGTATCAATTCCTTGTTGATTAATTGAAGATGACAATTTATCCGCTACCCATGTGACCATGCTTGCGACTTCTGTATAGTCATAATAGTCGGCAATCGTACTCCAATCTACATAGATTATGTTTGCTCTTGGATATAATGCCTGTAAGTCATTACCCGTATTCTGGAGATTTCCATCAGAGCTAGTCGGGCTAGAGTTCCATCCATGTATTAAGAAAAAAGTCCTTTGATTAGCATCCAATTGATTAAGTAGACTAGTGTCTATGTTTATTGGATTCGAACTATACATACTTCCAAGCGGACGACCTGTCTTTGATGTATTTGACTCAGGAGTATAGTAGGTCATTTTAACAGTCATAGGAGTTTTAGCTGCTGCAATACATGGTGTCAACAATGCACTTGCAACGATCAATGTTAATGCAGTAGGTAGAGAAAATTTTATCTTCATAAAGTTTGTTGAGGCTAGTTTTGCAGGTTTTAGAATGACTAAAAAATAAATAACAAATACTAGAGTATTGGTATTTGAGAGCATCTAATTATGTCTCAAATATCATAATTTATAAGGGTACTATTACGGAAGCTGTCACCAAGGCAGAATAGTAAATATTTGTAACAATTGACATACCCTCAGTTGAATAGCTCAACTAAGGAACGCAGAAGAAATAATGAGCTTATAGTACATATAGGGATTGAGCCGGGATTTGTACAAAAACGGAAATAGGGACTCAGAAAGCTTGATTTTGCGTTACCTAAAATGGTGTTGCATACAAGGAAGTAGCAAATTATCAAATCTAAGTCAGGCAAGTATTTCTAGCTTTAATTTCCGAAAATACAAGGATCTCAGTTCAATCCCATCAAAGGATGATAAGCGAATCAAGAAGATTTGGCATAGGCATATTAGAACTCTTGCATAAATATTTTGTGGTAAGATTAAAGGCTATTCTAATTTCAGCTTTTGTCAATTCAAATAGTAAGAGTTTACTCAAATCTTGCACCAACCGTAGTTGTCCGTACAGAACAGGTAAGCCAGCGTTTAAATGTAACAACAGCAGAATAGAACAAGCTAAATAACTTTTGTTTCAAAAATGACTTAAAAGTAAGGATTAATGCAGAGAATGCAAGATGCCGAAATACAGAGATTGTTTGACCTCAAATATGGATATGATTGCATCTTTCTATCAAAACATGAGAGAAAAGGCGTGAAATATCGAAATGTTATAAAGCAAGAAAAATGCTTGCCCACGCCCAAAAACTAGTTTACACCCTCAAAGAATTGATGCCGACGCAGTACCAGAAAGATAACTTGGAAGCGATGTTGGCATTATTCTTAGAGGCACAAGGACAGCCATTACCTGAACACAGCCAGATAAAATCCCCTCATATAGTTGTGTATCTTCTTTTATTTAATATTGAACGCCTTACTCATCTTGCACGTAGTTCTGGTTTTGACATTCATATTTCCAGGTGCAAGATCTGAGTTAAGGTTAGGAGTTAAGAGTTAGGAGTTAGGAGTTAAGAGTTAGGAGTTAGGAGTTTTGTTTATCTCCTTGTCTCCCTTGTCTCCCTTGTCCCCTTATCTCCTTCATCCGCCTTTCTGGGCGAATAAATTTTAGCGTAGCTTGAACATAGTGCTGCTTTGTCGTTAAGCGTAGTTAATTTTTTGGGAATACTATTTATTGTTGGTGTTTGTTGGTAGGGAATACGTATGAATTTGCTGCGACTTAGAATGCATCACTTAATCGAGCAGTTAGCCGATGACGATTTGCAAAGTATTTGGGACGTTCTCGAAGCTTTACATTTTGATTTTTATATGCTAAATGCTATACAAAAAGTCAAGCGATCGCAACAGCCGTGGGACATCTTAACTCATGATGAAGCAGTACGACTATTAATGTTTTTCTGATTCAGCAGCGCTTTTGATCTCCTTTCAGTAGTGCCGAGTCTTGAGTCCTTAGTACTGCCTCTTCACTCAGCACGGGCTAAATGCCCCACCACCGCTAACAGTACTCAGCACTATTTTTGAAGGTAACTCTAGTGAGTCTGGAAGTGCGCTATGCAAGGTCTTTTTTGCTAGACCTAAAAAACTTAGAACCTGCTGCTTACGAGCGGGTGTATGATTTTGTCTTTATCGAGTTTGCCCAAAACTGGCAATTGAGTGGACTAAAAGAACTACGACAGCTTGATGGTGAGGGGATTTTTCACCGCTTTACCCTAGATGATTATCTGATTGGTATAGAAATTAGAGGTCAAATTGTGAAATTTTTGCGTGTCATCCCTATGCCAGATGTTTAAGCTGAAGAGTTAACCGAACACCTAAAACTGTAAACTGTATAAGGCTAGGCAGGGATCGCTATAACCTTACATTAAACTGGTTTTTGAAAAACACTTTATTTGAGATTTCCCTATGGATGCTAGGGCACTTTGGCAACGATACCAAAACTGGTTATATTTCCACGAGGGATTGGGACTGTACTTAGATGTGAGTCGGATGCGGTTCGATGATGCCTTCGTGGATTCGTTGCAGCCGAAGTTTGACAAGGCGTTTGCGGATATGGCTCAACTCGAAAAGGGAGCGATCGCCAATCCTGACGAAAACCGCATGGTTGGACATTACTGGCTGCGAAATCCTGATTTAGCGCCAACTCCAGAACTTACACAAGAAATTGTCCAAACTCTAGAACAAATCGAAGCCTTTGCAGAAAAAGTCCAAACAGGTGCTATTCATCCTCCAAAAGCAAGCCGCTTCACGGATATTATCTCCATTGGCATTGGTGGTTCCGCCCTCGGTCCCCAATTCGTTGGTGAAGCCCTCGCCCCTGATTTTCCACCTCTGAAACTTCACTTCATTGATAACAGCGATCCGGCAGGTATCGATCGCGTTATCAATCATCTCCGAAACAATCTTGCTAGTACTTTGGTATTGGTAATCTCCAAATCTGGGGGAACACCGGAACCTCGGAACGGCATGATTGAAGTTAAAAAAGCCTACGCCGCAGATAATTTGGACTTTGCCCAATATGCGGTGGCTATTACCAGTCCTGATAGCAATCTCGATAAAATAGCCAAAGATGAAGGCTGGCTGGCCAGATTTCCTATGTATGACTGGGTAGGCGGACGCACTTCGGAAATGTCTGCTGTGGGTCTAGTACCAGCAGTATTACAAGGCATTGATGTTCGTGCCATGCTACAAGGCGCAAAAGAAATGGATGACGCTACCCGCGTCCCAAATCTAAAAAATAACCCAGCAGCCTTGCTTGCTTTGTCTTGGTACTTTGCTGGCAATGGACGAGGTGAAAAAGATATGGTTGTTCTACCTTACAAGGACAGCTTATTTTTATTCAGTCGCTATTTGCAACAGCTGGTGATGGAATCCTTGGGTAAGGAAAAAGACTTAGATGGCAAAACTGTCTATCAAGGCATCGCCGTTTATGGTAATAAAGGCTCAACAGATCAACATGCTTACGTCCAACAGTTGCGCGAAGGTGTGCCGAATTTCTTTGCTACCTTCATCGAAGTTTTAGAAGATCGTCAAGGACCGTCGGCAGAAATAGATCCCGGAGTTACATCAGGCGATTATCTTTCCGGTTTTCTTCAAGGAACCCGACAAGCGCTTTATGAAAATCAGCGCGATTCCATTACAGTCTCTATTCCCCAAGTTAATCCCCGAACTGTAGGGGCATTAATTGCTTTGTATGAACGTGCTGTTGGTTTATACGCTAGTTTGGTGAACGTCAACGCTTACCATCAACCAGGGGTAGAAGCTGGTAAAAAAGCTGCCGCAAGTATTCTTGACTTGCAAACACGAGTAGTAGCAGTGCTACAAAAAGAAAAAACTCCTCTTTCTCTGGAAGAACTCGCCGAAAAGGCAGGTGTATCAGAGCAAGTTGAGGCCATCTACAAGATTTTGCGTCATCTCCATGCGAATCATCGCGGTGTGGTTTTGCAAGGCGATCTTCACAAACCCAGTAGTTTGAGAGTTTCTGCTGGCTAATAACTTTAGTCTAAATATCACATCTTGTTGATAATTGTTGTATCTGCAACAATTTTTTATTGTGAAGCATCCTAAATAGAAGATATATCTTCAATCTAGGATGCTTCACTGTAATAATTCGTAATTCACAATTATTAATTATCAGTTATGAACTAACATCAGGCGTTGATTAAAATAGCTCTTTGGCAAGAAACAGCGATCGGGTAAAAAAGGATTGTTGACATTTTGAGATAAGAAAGTACTCGGTTTATCTCGATGACAGAAGGGTGGCACAATTCCCCAGAGTTCTGCCAGCCAAATCCAATATCCTGTTTCAATTCTGCCGTAGCTTGATACCGTCAAAATCTCGCCAACGCTATTGTTAATCGATACCAATTCAGAAGATGATTTGATTTCAGTTAACAGCCAAGCTAACTCTTCTACAGAAAAGTAATAACCATTGTCCGCAGCTATGTTGATAAAATCCTGTGGACTTTTAGCTAGTAGTAATTGTTCTTTAAGAGAGGGTATTTTTTGTGCTAAATCAAAAAGATCCCAAATCTGTTTCCTGGTGATTAAAAACCACGCAAGTTCTTCTGCCGTCAGACTGTAACCATTTTCTGTTGCTAACTTGAGAAATGGCTCCAGGCTATCAGTTTCGGCTAATTGACGTTTCAATGGAAAAGTTTGCTCTACTAATGACAAAAAATCAATAATCTTTTGCCATGTAACTTTGTTAAAATTTGTGTGAAGTTTTATTCTCTCTTTCCAATAAATATATTTCTCTTCTTGAAGAAAAAAGTTCCAAATTTGATAATACATAAGTCATCTTTCCTAACTCTTAAACTTGCTAGAGGATTGTTATTAATGAATACCAGTGTAGTCAGTATAAAGTGAGTTCTTCGACAGTATTTAATTTGCTATATCATGTAAATGAAATTACACAGTAAATAAGTATTTTTTTTGTGTAAATTTTACAACTAGGAATCCAATTTACTGAGTAAAGAATGAAGTATAGCCATACCTGCATTCGACTCTGCCTACGCTCAACACTTGTTGTTTTTCCTAAGATTAAAATTAAAGCAGCATAAATTTCCTGCTGGGATGAGAAAATAGCGCTACCTACTCAATAACGAGGAAGCGCTATGCTTTAGTGATGAAAAGCTAGCTATTTTGACAGCTTTCAATAGCGATCGCTACGCTTATCTGCAAGAACAAATACTCAATACAAAAACTCAAAGTTACGGGTTTTTAGTCAAAGTTAGGTACACCTAAATATTTAACCGACTGATTATTATCGGTTATTATTTATACATCCTTATTAACCATTCACTAATTTCAATTCCCGACCAAAAGATTTCTCTATTGGCGGTCTTCTTCATCCTTGGGCTTGGATCTTTCTCGATGTTGTTCAACCTGTTGATCGACGGTTTGTTTAATTTTGCGCTCAGTAGCATCCATTACAGAATATTTAAAGCGGTTAATTATGCCACTGAACAAGTTACCAAAGAATCTCTCAATTTCTTGCATGATTTTATACCTCAATATTTAAAGGTAAATTCTTGACTCTACATTGGTTTTGAACTTTCTAGTAGAATTTGGAAATAAAACGCTAGCCTGTTTTATTTGAAGTATCTGTTAGTCTCTTCGCGTCTCTGGGTGGCTTATAAGACTAGCGTTTGATTTATCCGTTGCATCAGTTTTGCTTGTGAATGACTGTATAAAATAGCCTTCTCAATCAAATCAGTGCTATTGAGACTTACAAGTATTGAAATGCGGTAGACATTCAATACTTTTCGGGTTTTGGGGGAAAGGGGAAAGGGAAAGGGTTTGAATTTCCCTTTCCCCATTGCTCTTTAACCTTTCCCCAGACCAAAAAAGAGATTATTGGGTTTAACCGAAAAGTATTGGGTAGACATTTGTCTATTGTAATATGTCTAAAGTAATAAATTTGACCGAATAATTCGTAGTTATTAATTCGTAATTAATAATGAGATAGCAGGTTAGATCAAAAGTCGGTCATCAAGAGCATGAGTTTTGTATCAAAGTTGCAGAACTTAATCTTAAAGTAAAGTTTTGATAACAAAAATTGCCAGCGATCGCATTACACCTATTCAACCTGATTACACCTTGGATATTACTGAATAGTATCAGGATCTATGTTGAGCGATGGCTGCGCCAACGCCAAGGGCGAACGCAACTTTGCCTTTAACTGTTCTATCTGTAATTCTGCCTGTTCTGCGCGTTCACGTTCCTGTTCTGCGCGTTCACGTTCCTGTTCTAGCAGTTCTTCTGCTTGCTGTCTTGCTAAAACTTCCTGTCCTAAAGCCTTTGCCAGTTCATTGGGAATCAGTAATTTTTCCCCCGTATCTTCTCGATAAAACCCAATTAGCTTTCCTTCAATCACTAAGCGCAGTTGTAGTGGTTCACTGCGTCCATCGTCTATGGGTTCGTAAATGCTACAAGATTATTGTAGAGCAAGTGTGATTATCCCTAATTTCGGGTGTTCAAGCTTTGCAAAATATAACTAGATAACTCGCAAAATCCTTCACCTTCGGCAGCAGTGGTAATATAAGCAGGTTGATATTGCAATTTATCGAGATATTCCCGCACATTTGCCACTCCTACAGAAATCGGAAAATAATGGCGATCGAATAAACTTTCATCATTGGGACTATCGCCTACAGTGACAATTTGTTCCGGTGAGTAATCGGGGAAGTATTCGCGCAACACCTGCAACAATCCAACAGCTTTATCTTGACCTTGGGGTTTAATGTGACACTGCACGTTACTGTAGGTAAATCCCCAACCCATTTGTTGACAGAGATTGTTTAGGCTTTGTAATTCCTCTTGACTCAAACCAGCTACATCAAAAGTCCAATCGGTGATACGAAAGCGATTATCAGTAGATTCCTGGATTTGGGGAAATTGAGTTTTTAACTTTTCAAAATTTGTAGCCAAATGCTGACGATGCTTAGCTAAATCGGCAATGGGTGTTAAGACTACTGGTTTTTGGTTATCGGGTGGAAAGTACAAACCGCCATTTTCTGCTATACCACCTGCCACTGGCATCAAGCTACTCAATCCACTCACCCACCCAGCAGAACGCCCTGTGACAATCAATACTTTAATGTTAGTTGTTGCTAAATCCTCTAGAGCTTGCAGCAGCGCAGGAGTAAATTTTCCTCGTCTAGTCAAGGTGCCATCCATATCTGTAGCAATCAGACGAATATTGCTTAGGTGAGTAGATGAAACCTCAGACAAGGGAGTAACGCTCAGATTTTTGGACATATTAATTATTGGGCATGGGGCATTGGGCACAGGAGAAATACTCACTACAACTTCTTACTCATCTCCGAATACGGTTCGGTTAAGGTTTTTTGATGAAAATTCTAGATTGCAAAGACGCGATTTATCCCCGTCTTTACAATAATCAATTTTTCGTAGAGACGGCGATTTATCGCGTCTCTTGCCTTAACCGAACTGTATTGCCTCCATTTCCCTCAGTCCGGAAGGGCTTTCTTGATATGATAAGAAGCTTTGCGATCGCAACTTTGTAAAAAATATTAATCATACAGCAAGATGGCGTTGAAAATTTGGGCATCCTAAACATCAGGAGTCAAGTTTTTCAGTTTTCCAACCATGCCCACTTCGATGTTTCTTGCCCAACCCCTTGGGACAAAAACTAAAAAGGCATCCCAGGAAGTGCCAGCAAGTAATCCTCAAATATCACCATTATTGGTGATAACCTCTGGAGGACTGGCTTTAGTGGTGATTGCTTTGATTGTTTATAGTAAGCTCCAGATGAATAAGCTGGAGAAAAAAATTAAGTTTGAACAATTCCGGGCGCGAGAATTAGAGAAAAAATTTAAGCTGGCGCTGGAAACAATTCGCAAAATGGAAACAAATCCCGATTTGGTTAACTCACGGGATTTTAACCTAGATTATCTGCGAATGCGGATGTCAGAGGAGGTGTTTCATTTTGCGATTCTTAATCAAGTGAAGATTCAGATCAAAGAAAAAGTTACTCAGGCCCTGCGTCCAAATCAAGCCCAACAAGGATCGGTGGGAATTGCTAACAGTGCTGGTCGGCAAGTAGATGAAGTTTTTGATGTAGAGTATGAAACTGGTAGTCCAGGGAACTCTGCTAAACGTGTACTGTTTCGGATTCAAGTCCGGTTAATGAAGTTACCGACGCAAGCCACTTCTGCAACTATTAGTCAAATTATTGACTGTATAGAAACTTACTTAAGTCCTATGGAAGATGAAGATAGTTGGCAACCAACAATTCAAGGTCGAATTGCCACTATGCATTGGGATCAAAAAGCTAAGCCTACGCCTTTACTGGTGCTGGAACAGTCGAATGAAGGCGTAAATGTGACTTTCCGCACTAGTCGCCAACCAAATGCCCCAACTCCGCCAAGCCAACCTGGAATGAAAAAATCAGGCTCGGCTAGACAATAATTTATGTTTGTCATTTGTTATTCGTCATTGGTCATGTCTGATTCACAAAGGACTAAAGACTAATGACTTTAAAATCATGACTGAATAGCTGTATTCGGTGAATTACGGGTTAAGATACCATCTTCCATTTCTATGATGCGATCGGCGATGTCTAAAATTCGGTTGTCGTGTGTGACTAACAAGATAGTAGTTCCCTGATTTTTAGCTAGGCTCTGCATGATTTCGACGACATCGCGTCCTGATTGTTTGTCTAATGCTGCTGTTGGTTCGTCTGCTAGCACTAGAGGAGGACGATTCACTAAGGCACGGGCGATCGCGATTCTTTGTTTTTGTCCACCAGAAAGGTTGTCTGGGTAATAATTAACTCGTTCTTCTAAACCAACAGCCCCCAGCATGGCTTCTGATTTAGCCACTGCTTCTGTTTGAGAAATGCGATCGTTTAGTTCTACTGCCATTTGCACGTTTTGCTTCGCAGTTAAGAACCCTAGCAAGTTGTGAGCTTGGAAAATATAACCAATGTTGCGTCGCATCTGCACAAGTTTGTTTTGACTAACGCCAAAGAGTTCTTCATCTAAAAATTTTAAACTTCCGTCTTGTACAGAGCGCAAACCACCAATCAAACTGAGTAATGTTGTTTTACCTGAACCTGATGGCCCAGTCATAATTACAATTTCACCTGGATAAATTTCTAGGTTGATGTCAAATAAAATTTGTTTTCTCAGTGCGCCTTTGCCATAGTAATGATTCAGATTTTTAATGGCAATTACAGGTTCTTGTCTCTTCATAGATTTGTTGCTTATAAGTTAGTAATTCTGAGATGTAAATATATTTTTATCAGAAAATGCTTGTCTTAACTACCAATTATAAATTCAAACTATCTAGAGTAATTGATAATTAATATTCAATTAATTAAAATATATCTGCTGGATCTGCAGAACGTAATTTTCGCACTGCGATCGCCCCAGAAATAAAACACATAATCATAGTTAAAATCAACACCATTATAGCGCGATCAAAACTCATAAAAACTGGTAAAAGTGTTGCTTCTCTTGCGCTTTTATACATAAATAAAGCGAAAACTATTCCTGGAAAATATCCTAAAACTGCTAACAGAAAAGCTTCTTGAAGAATAACTGTTAATAAATAATTTTGTGTATAGCCTATTGCCTTCAGAGTAGCATACTCAGCTAAGTGATCTGCAACTTCTGTGTAAAGAATTTGATAAACAATTACAGTTCCCACAATGAAACCCATAACAGTCCCTAAAGTGAAAATAAACCCAATAGCTGTACTACTTGCCCAATAATTTCGCTCAAAGTCAATAAATTCTTGTTTGGTTAAAACATTTACTTCCTTAGGTAAATACTTCCGTAATTCTTCGGCGACAATATTAGCATCTGCTCCCGGTTTTAATCTAATTAACCCAATATCAATTAATCCTCTTTGACGATTACTGAATATCCGCAGAAAGTTAACATCACTCGTAATTAAATTACCATCTGCACCAAAAGATGCACCTAATGTAAATAGTCCTTCTACTTTAATTCGTCGCCTCCGTACTTCTGCTGTCACCGTCTTTCCTTGACCATAATTAGCAGCAATTGGCCCATACTCTAGCCGAGAAGAACGGTCAAATAAAACTACATCAGGTAGTTTAAGTTTCTCTAAATTCTCCTGAACTCCAGGTAAGTTTACCAAGTTCATTTCTGGGTTCATGCCAAAAATGAGGATACTCCGAGGGCGTCCTGTTACAGGATTTTTCCAGGTTGTAAAGTCTAAATATATAGGATGTACTGATTGTACTTCTGGTAATTCTAAAGCTTTATATAAACGTCGTTGAGAAAAACTTCTCATGGCTAAAACGGCGCTAGATTGACTGTTGATTAAAACAATATCACCCTGTAAACTGTTATGAAATCGAACGTTACTATAATACAACGCATCCCGGAAGCCGAGTTGCATAAACATCAAAATATCGGCAAAACCAATTCCTGCTAAAGCTACCGCTAGGCGAGTTTTTTCTCTTGTTAGTTGTAGCCATGATAGAGGTATTTTCTGACTCATTTTTTATGGCGTTTATAAAAGCTTATTTGTAGGGAGATAAATGGGACTTTTTTTAATCACGCAGAGTTGCTGCACTTCGGCTCATTTCGGCTACGCTCAAT
This sequence comes from Nostoc sp. C117, assembly GCF_043099735.1. NCBI lineage: Bacteria > Bacillati > Cyanobacteriota > Cyanophyceae > Nostocales > Nostocaceae > Nostoc > Nostoc sp. C117. The sequence continues at coordinate 4,440,451 of NZ_CP170991.1, read as the reverse complement.
GACCAACACTCAAATCGAGCGTTCGCGTAGCGTCTCCGTTAGGAGAAGTCGAGATTCAATGACCAACGCTCAGTGATCGGCGCAGAGAAGAAGGTGGTCTCTAAAAAATTAGCATTACTGCTAATCTATGAGTTGATTAGTTATTGATTTCGACAACAACTTTCGCGTAAGTTAAACCAGAAACTTTCTGACTATCTTCTGGAGAAAGAGCAATTTTTACTTCTACTACTCTGGCATCTACATCGGCTGCTGGATCTGTATTTAGGACATCTTTTTTGCCAATTTTTCTGCCAATTTCAGTGACGGTTCCTTTTAATTCGCTGCTAAATGCTCCATTATCGCTAGTGATAGTAGCGTTTTGACCGATACGCACTTTCCCAATACTATCTTCGGCGATTTCAGCAATCACATACATTTGGCTGGTTTGCCCAATTTCAGCAATGCCATCTGCACCGATCGCTTCACCTGATTTGCTGTGAATCTTTAAAATCTCTCCAGTGATTGGGGCTTGAACGTAGCTCAATCTGAGTTGTGCTTCGGCTTTTCTGACATTGGCGATCGCATTACTAATTTGCGCTTGCGCTACTTGCATATCAGTAGGACTAACATCCAAAAGTCTGCTCAGTTTGGCTTTTTCTTCATCGATTTGTCTTTGCAAGGTTGCTACAGTTTTGTCACGGTTAACTTTGGCTTCAATCAATTGCTGTTGCAAAGTTGCTAAATTTTGGATTTGATTAGCTCTGGCCTCAGCAAGTTGTTGTCGTAGGGTTGCGAGTGTCTGCTTTAAAGTGGCTTGACTTTCCGCAACCTGCTGATTAGCAGTTACAGCACTCAAGCGTCTTCTATCCCGTTCTTGCTGAGAAATTGCACCTTCTTTGTATAAAAAATCATAGCGTCCAGCATCAACTTGAGCATTGCGCTGTTCGGCTTGGATACGTGCAACCGTCGCTCTGAGAGCATCTCTTTGCCCACTCAGTTCAGCTTCTAGGCGATTGACTGTTGCTTGTTGGACGAGTTTATCCCCACTCAACTGAGCGCCAATTCGGGCGATCGTTGCTTGCTGAGCATCCCTTTCGCCGACTAATTGGGCTTGTAGTCTAGCAATAACTGCTCTTTGAGCTTGAATATCTCTTGGAGATCCAGCCCTGACTTGCGCTAAATTCGCCCGGGATTCTTGAACTTTAGCTTTTGCCTCCTGTAGTGCGGCTATTTGCGTATCGCGGTTGTCCAAAATTGCGACAATTTGACCTTGCTTTACCTGTTCACCCTCACTGACTAGTAGTCGCTGAATTCTTGACGATGGAGCTAACCCTGAGGATGGGGCGGACAATTTAATAACTTCGCCTCGTGGTTCCAAACGTCCCACAGCACTAATGCTATTAGTAGATGGCATCACGGGTGCGGATACAGTTAGTTTTTTCAACTGCTCGATTTTGGCTGTACCTAGTACCCCAGCAGCAATTACTAGTGGGACAGCTACCGCGATACCCCACCAAATCTTAGGTTGTTCAGGATTAAGTGGCTGCTCAGTTGGCTTTGGCTTTTCAGTCACCCTTGACATAAGTATGTTACCCATTTATCTGAATTGTGTTGATCGAAGTAAAAATAAAAGGGTTTTTAATTAATAATGAACCTCTGAGAATAAACAACAGTTATTTAAAGCTAGGTATGGCTTTAAATTCATTGCCGATCAACGCTCAAGACTATAGCTTTGCAAAATAGTGCGCTCTTGTAGATGGCTATTCAATATCTAAAAAAGGCGATATATTGCGTCTCTCGTGAAAATCCCAAATTGGTATAATGCGGTACTGCTAAATTCACTACCGCAAACATAAAATTATTAGGATCGATTACCAGAGTTTGATTGCTGGAAGCTACAGTTAGTCACAAAATTGCAAAATAACATCAAAAACATACTTGGTTGCTAATAATGTTGTTGCAACAGTAAGTTTTATTTCAATGAATCAATGACTAACTAAAAAATATTTGTCAACTTGAGCATTCCTAACATCACAATTTCCTTAACTTTATGGTTAATCGGTTAGTAGGGCTAATCATCTGTTGCAAAACTTTTGAGAGATTTGTAGTCAGGATTTTAGTACTTAAAAAGTAAGGACTAAAGTCTTGACTACAAACATGTATGGACATCAAAATTAATAAAACAGACTATTAGCTCCTTACATCTACCAAGACAACAAACCATTTTGTGATATTCGCTTCAAAAAGCTTCCTACACATTATTAATTCTCTGCATCACCACACTGCATCATCATCCAATACGGTTCAGTTAAGGCAAGAGATGCGATAAATCGCCGTCTCTACAAAGGACTTATTCTTGTAAAGACGGCGATTTATCGCGTCTTGGCGGTCTAGAATTTTCATCAAAAAACCTTATCCGAACCGGATTGCATCATCATCTGTAGTCTAGTTCAAGCGAATTGATATTACTGTTCTCCCTGCTGCTGTTTTGGGACTCCATCAAACTCTCGTTAAATGAATTCTACATTTATCAGTTACGGGAAAACGTAACAGAGCCTACAGATGGGGCATTAGAAGTGCTGAGTGCTGTACATGGAAGCGGGGCGTTTAGCCCGTGCTGAGTTAGGAGTTAGGAGTTAGTATTAATCTCTCCTCCGCCCCTCTGCCCCTCTGCCCCTCTGCCCCTCTGCTCTTGTGTCCCCTTGTCCCCTTGTCTTTGAGAAATTGGAGATTTTTTATTTGGAAATCTCTTTTGGCAGGTCGAATAGAACCGTGGTCATGTAATGTTCTGCCCAAGCTGAGCCAAAGGCTTTTTCTAGGACGCGGCGGGTTTTGTCATTTTGCTGCTGTTTGGTGCAGTAGTTGTGTTGTCCGGCGAGATTTTGTGTGACTTGTTCGAGTGAAACTGGTGTAGAAGCGATCGCCTGAGTACAGTGAATTTCTAAAAAGTCTCGCACGCGAGAGAGAAACATTGTTTCTTCTTCTGGAGAACTAGGGCGCACAAAAATACAATAATCAGAAAAAATATTTCCCCATTCTGGTAGTTCTCGGGGCTGGGTAAAATCAAGCACTGTTAGCTGTGTCAGTTCAGCACTATAAGATTCTGGTAAGGTACGTTCTACGTGTATGGGAGAAAGATCTGCGATCGCTGCACTAATTTGACCTCTACCCCCAACTAAATCACAACCAAACATCGGCAGGTTGTATTCTGGACGGGGAAACATAACGCAGTGCAAAATATCGAGCATATTTCCGATTTTTGCAAGTTCCAAGTGCATTTTTCGGAACTGAGGCGTTTGATAGCAACGGTTTTCAATCGTCAGTTTTTCGCCTTCTAGTCTACCTTCCACATACCCCAACTCATCAGGCAAATGGTAAGGCGATAGATCCAGGTGCTGATGCCAAGCTGCCTCAATACAATCAGCTAGCTGACGAATTAGGGGATGTTGTTGCTCGCGCAGCGAGGGCATAGAAGTAAATGACATATTCTAGTTGGGAATGCGATCTAGTAGCCAGTCTACAACCTGCTGTCCCTCACCTGTTCCATATCGCAATATAAGCAAACACTTGTACTCAGCCAACGTAAATTTATAAGACAGCTGCTTTTCAGAACGATTAATTATTTTGTAGTCTAGGTTACAGAAATATTTTTAGATTAGCCCATCTGTAAAGGCTAATAGAAAGCTATGAAACTAGATTCTCATAGACCAGATTTTGCTGTGCAAACAAAAAGGCATCATCTGGAAGGTTTACAGCAGTTAAAAGCTTCTACTTGGGTGAGTCTTTTGCTACTTCCCAACCCTTTTAGTTTTGATGAAGCACTTTTATTGTGTCCAGTTTCAACAGATGAGTGGCTAGCCTGGATTCCAGATCATGGAGAGGCAATATTGAATATTAGGCAATTTAGTCATTAGTGAATAACAAATGACAAATAACTATTGCCAAAATTCCGTGACATCGTGTCCCAGTTCTATTAGCATGTGCCGTAGCAGAGGTAAACTAAGTCCAATTACATTGCTGTGACAGCCTTCGATTTTTTCCACGAATAAGCTACCAAAGCCTTCAAGGGCAAAAGCACCAGCACAGGTGAGCGGTTCACCTGTGGCAACATAAGCTTTAATTTCCTTGTCGCTCATTTGAGCAAAGTAAACTCTTGTAACTTGAGACTTGACTAAAGTCCGATTTTGCTTCTGGTCAATCAAGGCGTGTCCTGTGTATAAGTCGCCAAACTTACCTTGCATTATCTGCCAACGAGCGATCGCTTCATTAGCATCAACTGGTTTGCCATGAATCTCACCATTGACAGACAAAACCGAATCACAACCCATAATCAAAGCTGATTCAAATTGTGGAGCTACGGTTTCTGCTTTGCACTGAGCAAGAGTTTTTACCAATTGTTCAGGTTCACTTAATTGAATTTGTGATTCATCAAAGTCACTGGCTTGAACTATCGGTTCAATACCAACAGTTTGCAGCAAACGGCGTCGCGCTGGGGAAGCTGAAGCTAATACAAAAGGTGGAATACCCATAGAGAAGGAGGGGAGAAGCAGAGGGAGCAGGGGAAGCAGGGGGAGATGAGGGAGTAGGGACTAAATTCTTGCCAATGCCCCATGCCCAATCCCCAATGACTAATAAACAGAAAAAGAGTTCACAACTTCATCAATCATTTGTTTAACTTTTGGCCAGCGTTTTTCAGGAATTGAGGCGTTGAAGGTAAAAACTTTACCACGACTGACAGCAAGGCTGGCGATGTTGTGTCGTTGCTCTTGATTGGGAATTTTCACTTCATACTCTAAAAGGTAGTATGTTTTACCGTCTACTTCTCGCTGTCCGGCATTGACTAATTCTGCTGAGCGACCAGAATTAGCTGGAGCCAGAGCGGCTTTCCCCAATCTATAACCTACTTCTGTTGGGGTTCCCAATTCTGCCAAAGTTTTACCTTCTGGAACTGGGCTAATCACTACAGAAACATTTTCTGATACCTGAATCAAATCGTGGAAAACCACATCTGGTCCGTTAGCAACTTTAACTTGCAGCCAGCCATTAGGATATAAAAACTGGTAGCCATCACTAGTGTCTACAAAGCTTTTGAGTCCAGCTGCAACCGCTACACCAGAATTACTCAGGCTGAAGCTCAACACCAATAGCAAAATTAATACAATTTTTTTCCACATTTCTACAGATTCCTTTGGGCTGGAGGCAATACCAGGTAATCATTATTTCTCGTTTTTATTGTCCCATCAAGCGGCACGCTTCGGATGAGAGATTGGTTGGGGAGCGATCGCATTGCTCCCTAATCGAGAATACAAAAAACCCCGACTTGATAGCCGAGGTAGATGGGAGAAGTCCAAATGTCGATGAAATAACCGATACCGAAATCTATATTTGTAGCTCAGATCGCAAGGCAACCAAAACTAGAAAGCTGATAAATAAGGTGCAACCTTAGCCAGGTGGCTTTTGTTGCTGCTTTGCTAACTTATATAAATAAATATAACAAAAATTGTTACAGATAGTCAATTAGACTTGACAAAAAAGATTTATAGCTTTTATGAGAGCTACTTATTGGCAAAATATGGGATTATTTTTGAAGTGTAAAAATTGAAGTAAGCAATAGAAGAGGGCTTATTGGCTAAGATAGTGGGATACAAATGAGAATTTGTTGGTTTTGTGAATGGAAAAAATTGAGCGGCATCCGCACAAATCAAGGTAGCCGAAATTGAACCAGAAATTTGAAGAGCTAGCTACTGGATCGCCAAAGTCTTTACAATTCCCTTGTTGACTCAAAGAGTATTTCTCGACGATCTATGACGAATCAAGCTCCTATCCCGGTTATTGTTAATGGTGCCGCTGGCAAAATGGGACGTGAGGTAGTTAAGGCGGTGGCGCAAGCACCGGATTTAAACCTAGTGGGTGCAATTGATAGCAGTCCAGAACATCAAGATAAAGATGCTGGAGAACTGGCGGGTTTAAGTGAACCCTTGGAAGTGCCGATTACCAATCAATTAGAACCGATGCTGGGTTATGTCGCTGGTGACAGACAAGCACCGCCAGGGGTAATTGTGGACTTTACGCATCCTGATTCAGTTTATGACAATATTCGCAGTGCGATCGCCTACGGTATTCGTCCTGTAGTCGGCACCACTGGATTAAGTCCACAACAAATTAAAGAATTAGCAGACTTTGCTGACAAAGCTAGCACTGGTTGCCTAATTATTCCCAACTTTTCTATTGGTATGGTGTTGTTGCAACAAGCCGCAGTCGCCGCCTCCAAATATTTTGATCATGTGGAAATTATCGAACTCCATCACAATCAAAAAGCTGATGCACCCAGTGGTACTGCGATTCAAACAGCACAGTTATTAGGAGAGTTAGGTAAAACTTTTAACCCTCAGCTAGTAGAAGAAACAGAGAAATTACCAGGAGCTAGGGGTAGTCAAGGAGAAGAAGGCATTAGAATTCATAGCATCCGGTTACCAGGATTGATTGCCCATCAAGAAGTTATTTTTGGCGCAGCGGGACAGATTTATACTTTACGACATGATACGAGCGATCGCGCTTGCTATATGCCAGGAGTCCTATTGGCGATTCGCAAAGTCTTAGCGTTAAAGTCGTTAGTATATGGATTAGAAAAGATACTTTAAACCACTACTCATTACTCATCACTCGCACTCATGTTAGTACCACTGACTCGCCAGAAATTTGAACAAGTTATCCCCCTAATTGCCACTGGTTTGCAGTACAAATACTACTGGGGAAAATTCTCAAATTTTTTGCAACGGCTGTTAATTTCTGTAGTTGCGGTAGTTGTTATTCTGCTTGTGACAGTCGTTTTTAAGCTTGAGTTTGCTTCAATAGTATTTGTGTTCGGGGTAATTAGCGCTTTTTTTTGGTTGTGGTATCCAGTGTTTCAAGCAAGTATGCGGAATGTACAATGCCGCCGTTACAAGTACAGCGGCTTTTTCCGTGGTCGAGTCCTAGATTGGTGGATTACAGACCAGCTAGTTGGTAAACAAGAAACCGTTAATAACAAAGGTGAATTAGTAATTGTCGAAAACCGAGAAAAATGGATTAATTTAGAGGTCGGTGATGACACAGGATTTAGTATTGAATTTCAAGCACCACTACGTCCTAACCACAAAGCCATTGCTCGCGGTCAAATTGCCGAAATGGTAGTGATGTCAAATCGCTCAGATTTGAGCAGCATTGAAGAATTCACGGATATATACGTTCCCAGTCGTGACCTGTGGGTGAGCGATTATCCTTACTTGCGACGCGATTTCTTTAACGAAATCGGTCGTCGCTTGCGTGAAGATCGTCAGGAAGAAAGGCCGCGTCGGCGTCGGCGTAGAGTAGAGGAATGATTCAGAATTCTGACTAGTACAGCACGGCGGAAATAAGCCACCCATTTAAAATGCCTGAAACCCTTGCAAACAGGTAATTACAAATTACGTTAGCGGCTGCATCCGATCTTGATGACTTTTCCTTTCACAGTATAAGTCACCGGTTCACAAACAAAACCTGTCGGCTGAATATCTGTAGAAGTAGGTACAGACCGATTTTGTTTGTATAGCTCTGGTTTGGAATCACCGACTAGTTTTTTCAAATTTGGATGTGTGCTGATAAACTCCGCATCTGCAACAATATCATGAGGACCTTTAAGAGTTACAGAAGAAGGCTTGACGTATATATTATAATCATAAACAACGTTTCTAATTTGATTTTTACTATTAACATTCTTCCCAGAAGGAGCCGAAAGAATATTCCTTAAAACTTGGATATCAGATGACGTATTCGCAGATATTTGTCCCCCGTTAAGTTCTGGAGTTTGATTATTTAAAAAAGCTGTGTTGTTGACAATATCAACATGTTCACTTTTAAATACATGAATACCTGAACCACCATTTTTAAATGTAAGATTGTTTTGAATTAAAGTACGTCCTTGATATACATCTAAATTTGAGTTTTCTTGGTTATTTCTGGAAGTATCAATAATAATGCCATTACCGTCCGTGATAGTTTTCTGATTAATCGCAGGAAGGTACTGGCGATTGTTGTATATCTTGTTATTTCTCACGAACATCTTATATCCCCGAGAGCGATCGGAGTTCCAATTATTTAACATAGAAATGCCGCTGCAACCATAAACTGAGTACCAGGCATTATTGTATACTTCGTTATTATCGATTGTCACATAGTCCGATTGAAATGTTCCAATACCTCCTCCACAGTCATGTACCTTGTTATTGAGAATACGTATATGGTGAATATGACCATTTTTCCTTCCATCTACACTAATGCAGTTTCCATTAGTTAACGGATTTAATTTATTATTCTTCTCACTCATTGCATAATCAAGAGTTACATTGGGATTGTTCCCTATGATCTCAAGCCCGTTTACCTCAATATATGAGGCTCCATTGTTAATCAAAATTGCATTCCATCCATTGAGCCGAAGTTTTGGTGAATGTCCAGGATATGCTTTAAACTTAATCCATGCATTTGCAGTTCCAGAGCGAGTAATTGATACTATCTGACCTTTCGGGTTTGCGTTCGTGTAGACTCCGTTCATAATTAGTACGGTGTCTCCGGGATTAGTCAGATTTGCTGCCTTTTGAATAGTCCTAAAAGCTGATGAGGAGGAAAGTCCACTATTATTGTCGTTTCCGCTACCACTAACATAGTATGTTGTTCCAGTCGGGTTAGTACTGATTAACTGACGGCTAGGTGCGATTGTTTCTTGTTCAATAGAAACCTGATGAACATTTTTAACTACAGATGATTTTATGTTTTCTCCCTGAAGCAAAAGACTTAATACTACGGGAATTGCAATATATGTGCTGAAACTAAAACTCTCTATTACCACAAGACTACCCTCCTCGAATGGCATTATTCAATAAAATTATCAGGATATTCACTAATTTTGAATACTCTTTTAGATACATAATAGTAAAAAGCAGACTTCTTAGCTTCCTCCATTTCCATCTTGCCCATAGGCTTGCCAAGCCAAATCTACCAATCCATCAACGATCGCAGCTGCTACAACTGCATTACCTTTTCGACTATCTATTGTAATGTGAGGAACTAGAGAGTCTTGTAAACGCCCCTTAGCTTCATCAGCATTAACGAATCCCACTGGAGTGGCAATTATTAAAGCTGGTCTAATTTCTTCGGCTTCAATTAAATCCACTAATACTGTTAATGCGGTTTGCGCTTGACCCACAACAAATATACCTTCTGGATAACGCTTTGCTAGGGTTTCTATTCCCCACGCAGCCCGAGTTTTTTCTTTTTGGGGGCGTGTCAAAGCTTCCATGCTGCAATATACGGGATTAGCAAAGGTGTTTTGAATATCGTAGGCAATACCTACTTGTACCATCGGTACATCTACCACAATCGTGGTACGAGCAGCTAGTGCTGCTGCTCCAGCTTGCAAGGCACGCTCAGAAAAGCGAATCAAAGACTTATACTCAAAGTCAGCCGTGGCGTAGATTACTCGACGCACAATCTCATATTCAGCCGGTGAAAAGACATGCTCCTCAATTTCACTATCAATGATTGCTAAACTCTGAGCATCAGTTACGTGCCATTCCATTTTTGTTGAGCTTCTCAAATATCAGCTTTCAGCTTATCAGTTTAAGGGAGTGAGGAGTCAGAATTGAGCATCAGCTAAACGCCACACTATCCATGTACAGCACTCATAACTCATTACTGGAAGAAGGCCGACTGAAAACGGGAGATAGGTAAGCGACTAAGACACCAATGAGAAACCCAGAGATATTGCGAACTAAAGGTAACCAGTCGCTTGTACGTGTCACAACGGGACCAATACCAAAGGCAATAAATAAAATTCCCCATAAAGGAGAGAAAATTAAAGCCCATTGCCAAGCAAAAACTTGTCCTTTGTCACGGGGTTGAGCGGCAAATCCACAAATTATTCCCCCAATAACTGAAGTAATCAAGGTGAGAATCCACTGCTCTCGCGGTAGTCCAGGAACAACATTGCAACCACCCTTGAGCAAACACCCTTTGACGGATTCTAAAGCTTGCAGAATGGCTTGGTCTTCGCCTTGTTCGCGTACAAAGTACAAATTACCGAACCTGGTTTGTAATTCTATCCAAAAAGTTCGGGGTAAAAGTTCATAAACAGCATCACCAACACTAAAGCTGAGGATGTTACCGCCACGAGAATCGGCAACTAGTAAAATACTTTTGTCATCCAAACCCCAATATTTGATGACAGCCCGACCTGGAGTGCGGTCATACTGAGTTAGTACTCGTAGTTTCCACCCTGTATCAGTTTCAAACTGCTCTAAATCTTTGACCAGCTTTTCTTCTTGTAACTCAGGCAGAGATTTAGCTAAGTCTACAACTGGGGTAAAGGTGTTAGGGAGCAAGTCAGGATTATCATAAGCCAGTGCTGGGGAAGGATGCATCACCCAAATTGACCCAGCCAGGAAAAATACTGCAATAGATACGAAGATTCGTTGCCAAAAACAAGACTGCATGGACGTTTTTATACAAATATCAAAGGTAAAAGTCAACAAGTTGTTTTAAAAGAGTACTGGAAAATGATACTTCTTTACACTTGTTTACTTTACTCTAATCTAAGGGATCAAAGCAAAGGGATTTTCGGATTGGGGACTGGGGAAGGTGGGGTCCCCTCTGGGGATAAGGGGTAATGGCTACTGGGTATTAAAAGATAGTATTTTTAATCTTATTTCCCAGTCCCTAATCCCCAGCCGCAAATTCAATCTTCATCATCGAAATCTGTTTCCCAGTTAGCAGAGTCGTTATAACCTTCATTAGTGCGGTAGGCTTCTGCTTTGATGCGGTGATTTTCCTGTCTGAACACTTCTCGTTCTCGCAACGTGAGTGCCGATTTTTCATTGCTTGGGAGGCGATCGCTGATTCGCCTCGCTGGTTTTTGGCGGGTGAAGTTTCTCCAAGCTGCTTTCACGCCAACAAATACGCTGCGTGTCCCAACTTGGATATTTTGAGCCTGTTTTCTGGCGCTATCAAGGCTTTGGTCAACTTGTTTGGCTACTTGACTGGCACTTTTGACGCCTTCACTAACATCATCAGTTAAACCAGTAATTTCTAGGCCAGTGACGCGAATGGCATCTAGAGTCGGTGGTAATTCTCGTGAGAGGGTGTCAAATAGTTTTTCTGCACTACGAGCAGCGCGTGCTAATTCCTGCAAAGCGGGTATGGCCGCCACTAAAACCGCAGTCAAACTTGTGGCGACTAAGAGCAAGGAAAGTCCCAACCAAAACAGGGGTTCAATCACGGTTACATCATTTATAAGCGTTCTAATTGCTGGGAAAGAGAATCTGAGTCTTCTGGAGATGTTTGTCGGTTCAAAACTTGGCTTTCTCGCTGACTAGCATCTACACCTGCGGCGATCGCTTCCCGTAATCTATCTAAAGTTTCATCCCAGTTTCGCAATGCACTAGCAGATAGACGATCTGCTTGGATTTGCACACTTGTTGATAAATCTTCTGCCAATTCTGGGATAGCGTTGGCAGATTTTTGCAAAATTTTACGCGTTTCGCGCCCTGTGCGTGGAGCAACGAGCAAACCGGTCAAAGCACCGATAGTCGCTCCCAGCATCAAACCACTAAAAAATGTTCCAGAACGATTATTAGACATGTTGTTTCTCTCCTTACACCCATTTTAGGTGGGTTTTCTCCCCTTGCAAGACCTAAATAATTTTATCTAGTCAACCTATAGTGACAAAATATCAGCCAGAAATGTTGCTTTTACGATCAAAATTCAGGAGTCAGAATCTTAAAAAAAATCCAACTCTTAATTTATCTCCTTTTGTTGGTAATCATCCAAAACGTAGATAAGTTGTGACTTCTGGCTCCTGAGTCCTGAATTATTACCCTGTATTTATTAAATTATTTTGTGAGTGTTGTTTTCCCAGGTATTAACTCTAGCCTCCGAAAATAACGCTGCCAGATTTGTCGTCCTAGCAAAATCAAACTGATAATTTGCTGCACTTGTTGAATTTGCATCTGAAGCACTTGGTTTCTCTGCCGTAAGTTATAAATATTTTGCTGACTAGGGTAGATATTTTCAGGTGCTTTATGTAGTGTTGCGTGGGTACAACTTTCGTAGGCTGTTAAGCTATCTGCTATACATCCTAATTTCTGCTTGAGTTGCCACACCTGCCAAGCGACATACAGTAGTATCAGCGAAATAAAGGTGTTAATGACGACAACTAAAATTACCATTGTTTATCTTGACAAATATCAGCTTTGACCAATTCTTCTATGTACTGGGGGATTATAAAGAAATCAACGATCCAATTTTGTGGCGTGGATATCAATATCTTGTCTATCTTTGGTTACGGGCGAACATAACTTTCTTAGACGGATTTTGGATTGGAAGAACATGTTGATGTTTGATGCTTTGTACTATTTTAGGCTTCTTGAATCCCAAATCGACAATCCAAAATCCTAAATTGATTGAATTGTCTCTATTTATTCAAAAAAAACTTCAATTATTTAGCAGACTTGAATTTGCAAATTAACATAGCATCTAATCAAAATCTCAATAGTAAAAAGTATTTGATTGTTATCCTTTTGATAATGTTCGATTGAAGAACATTTTTCTCATATACCTTTTTTTCGGAAGTGATAGCAATTCATTGATGGCTCGATGTTGCGTTTATCGCTGTTCTATGCTGATGGCTAAAAAATTGCTAATTTGCCAATTTTGTAACAAGTGTATGCCCACACCTTGCAAAACCACAGCTACAATTGCCTTAGATTCACGACTTGGTTTGCGAAATCAACCTGTATGATCAATATGTCCTGCGATCGCTATGTTCCTCTTATTAACCGGATAATTCTAGTCCATTTGCGACTTTGCCACCACATACATCAGAATTGATAAATTCAGAAGCAAAACTGGAGACTCCAAAAGCTCCAATCAGAATTCAGAAGGAAAACAGACTTAATACCTGGTTCCCAGACCTAGTTTGTTTACTTCATGCTTCTTGAAATCCGCTACAAGTACAATGGTATAGCTCCTTTACCAAATGGTGAGAGAACTGCACTACATTTCTTACCAAACACACCTTAGCATCGCTTCTATCATCGTGCTTTGACCCTTACCAATTTTGTAGCCTGTTGTATGACGCTAACTTTTTGCTTGCAAAAACTTGTTTGCTGACTTCTGAATTCCAACTTCTGACTTTTTCAATAATAATCATTATCTTTTTTATGCATCCAGTAGGAGTTGAGGATGTCAAAAAAATCACCAACAAATAATTTATTCCGAGCTATTCTTGTTGGATTGACGATTGGATTTGTTGGATGCCAAAATCAAACGGTAAGAACTACATTTACTCAAACTAACACCGAGGTAAATGAGAATCTTCCCAAAGTTGTAGCAACTACAAGCGTACTCTGTGACTTAACCAGACAAGTTGCCGGAAATACAGTTAACCTCACTTGTTTGATTTCCCCAGATATAAACCCGCAGTATTACAAACCAAAACTGGAAGACCGTAAAGCTATTGAGCAAGCTAATTTGATTCTCTATAGTGGTTACAATTTTGAACCCAATCTCATCAAATTAATTAAAACAACCAAAAACTCTGCACCGAAAATAGCAGTCGGACAAGTCGCAGTATCTAAGCCACAAAAATTTCAGGAAGATGGCAAAATAGTAACCGATCCTCATGTTTGGCACAATACTAAAAACACTATCAAGATGGTGGAGGTAATTAATAATAACCTAAGAAAATTAGCGTCTAGTGATGCAGAGACTTATACCAGCAATACCAGAAAAATCACAAATGAACTAACTCAACTAGATAGCTGGATTAAATCAAGAATTGCAAGTATTCCTACCAGACAACGCAAGTTAGTTATCACCTCCGATGCACTGGGTTATTATGCCAAAGCATACGGCATTTCATTGGTAGGAGGTATGCAAGGTATTAGCAGTAAGGAAAAACTGACAGCGGCACGAGTGAACAATTTGGCTAAAAATATTAAACAGGCTAAAGTACAAACTATTTTTCCTGAGGTAGCCATTAACCCTAATTTGATTCAATCTGTAGCCACAGAAGCCGATGTGAAAATTTCCGAACGAAAGCTCTATTCTGAGGGACTTGGAGAACCTGGAGGCGAGGCAGATACTTATCAGAAAATGATGATTGCTAATACACGCACAATTGTTGAGGGTTTAGGAGGAACGTATTTAATGTTTGAAGCGAAAGCTTCTAGATAGCACATCATTCGCTATGGGGCATGGGGATTGGGCATTGGTTATTAATGATTCTCCCTTGCACCTCTCTGTGCCCCTCTGCTAACTATCTCACCATCCCCAAGTACCAGGTGTGCCTTTAAATGGCCCAACAATATCACTAGTTATCCAACCACCATAGAAGTTACCTGGTTGTGGTTGTACTTTTTCGTCATTCACGTAGCAAATATCCATCATATGTGCATAAAAAGCTACATAATCTTTAATTAATGCAAAAGCTGATGTTGGGTTGGGGTAGAACCAAGCAGCATTTTGAACTTCTTTATCACCAACAGAGATTGTGTAATAACCAGCATTTCCCTTCCATTCACAAAAGCTAGATTGTGGTGTCAACCGCAAATATTCCATTTTTATATCAGCTGGAGGAATGTAGTAAACGGGTGGATGACTTGTTTCTAAAACACGCTTGGCGCTGTAAGTATCTACAATAGTTACTTCGTTAAAGATAATCTGGATATGTTTGTTTGTCTCCTCCAAACGAGGAGGGCGAGGGTAATCCCAAACCGATTCTTGTCCGGGAGCCGGTTCAATGCGTTGAGTATTAACCATTTAATAATTGAAAATTCCAAGTTGGAGAGAGTTACATAAAGGGATTTAAACGTAAGTCCGATGAATTTTAGATTTTGGGGAAAGCTTAGTTCACACTTTCCGCAAAAACCAAAATCGTTGATTTAAAAAAACTAACGTACCTCTTTGAGAGCATCAATTTGCTTGGTAAACAACTCGGTGAACAAACTAAGCACAGTTCGTTCTTCGCGTACTTTTATATTGGCACTGATAGACATCCCAGACTGCAAATAGACACTTTTACCCTTAATAATAAGGGATTGTTTATCCAAAGATATTCTAGCTGGAAATCGATAAAACTGATGTGTTTGATCTGGTGGTAATGCGTCTGAACCTACTTCAATGACTTGTCCTTTGATATCACCAAACTCGCTATAAGGAAATGAGTCAATTCTCACATCCACTTTCATACCTTTTCGCACAAAACCGATATCTTTATTGGTGATAAAAACTTCACCTATATACTTTTCATTTGGGACAATTTGCAACAATTTTGTCGTGGGATTAGCTACAAATCCAGGGTATTTTGCTTGCAAATCGAAAACTGTACCTGATACAGGTGAGCGGAGTTCTTGATATTTGACGTTTAACTGTGATTGAGATATTTTACTATTGACATCTGCTAAACGCTGCTCATTATCTAAGATAACTTTCATGAATTGGCTATCAATTTCGGCAATACGTTTTTTGTTGTCTGCTATTTTATCCAAAACGCTTTTATCAGTAACAGCTACCGTATTGCTTACCTCTTGCTGTCCTTTTTCAATATCAAACTGAAGACGTTTGACTTCTTCACCTAATTGTGCGACTTCTGCGGTACGGTTTTGTACTTCTTGTTGCTGGTTGAGATATTGAAGCTGAGAAATACCACCTTCTTCTGCCAATATCTTAAGTTTATCTAAAATCCGCTCTTGAATAGCTAAACTGGCTTTGCTGTCTTCCAACTTATATTGATTTTGAGCAAGTTGTTTCTTAGTTTTTTCTACTTCTAAACGTGCCGCCGAAGAACGAGAATCTAATTCTTTTTTGGCAACTTGTAGACGTTCCTGTTCATCAATCCCCAGTGTATAATCTTGTCCAGAATTTCTTAATTGAGTTCGCAACAAGTCATTTTCTGCGACTAAAGCAGCCCGACTTTTTAATAAAAAAGCAGTTTCTGGTGGCAAGTTACCACGCAAAAATAATAGTTCTGATGAAGTTGCGGTACTTGCTCCCATCAACCGGCGATAGATCTGGTTTTCCTTAATTAATGCAACACGAATCTTTTTCAAAGAATTTAATTCGGCAACAGAGGCGATGGAATCAAAAGTCAGCAGCAAATCTCCTGGCTTAACTTCTTGTCCATCTTTAACGTCAACCGTTTTCACTACTCCACTAACCGGAGCCTGAATTTCTTTGACTGTTCCTTGTGGCTTTAATTGCCCTGTGGCTGGCACTACTTGCTCAATTTTGGCAAAATAAGTCCAAGCAATTCCAAAGCAAGCTAAAGCCATTAGGGTCACCATGATTGTACGTGACCAAACTGGAGATTGGCGCAAAACAATAGATTGCTCAAACTCATCGGGATGTGAGTTAATTAAAGGTTCTTGAGCAGCTTTCTGTTGTTTTGTAACTACTCGTGAATCTTGTTTGGCTCCATTTTTATGATTGCCGTTAATGTTATTTCCATTAAGTTGAGTCATAGTAATTTTGGATTTTAGATTTTGGAAAATGGAATTGAAAATGGGATTTTTATAGGGTGGACACCAGCATCGATAAACAGTGCCACCCTACGGTTATTACTAAATTCTATTAGCGCAGACTGGCGTAGCCCATTGTAAATTCTGATTCTTTCTCATAAGTTTACTTCTTGTTGATGATAAAGGTAATAATAATGACCTTTAGCAGCCATCAATTCTTGATGATTACCTTGTTCTATAACTCTGCTATTATCCATGACAACGATCGTGTCTGCATTACTGACGGTATTTAGGCGATGGGTAATAAAAAATACTGTATCACCCTTGAATGCCCTGGCTAAGTTGAGACATATTTGGCGCTCTGTGGGATAATCTAAGGCGCTGGTTGCTTCATCTAAAACTAGTAATTTTGGTCGTTGTAAAACAGAACGGGCGATCGCAATTCTTTGTCTTTGTCCACCAGAAAGTGCAGAACCACGTTCTCCTACCCGTGTGTTGTAACCGTTGGGCAAGTTCATGATAAATTCGTGGGCGCACGCAACTTGAGCCGCATCGATAATTTCTTCGGTTGTCGCATCGGGATTCGTCAAGGAAATATTTTCTTGAACGCTTCCATCAAACAATAATGTCTCTTGGGGAACTACACCAATTTGTCGCCGCAGTGAATAAAGTTCCACCTTGGAAATATCATAACCATCAATTAAAATTCTGCCGGACTCGGTTTCGTAAAGCCTCAGCAGTAATTTCATCATCGTACTTTTACCAGAGCCACTTTGTCCGACAATCCCGATTAATTGCCCTGGAGTAAATTCCAGGTTGACGTTAGAAAGTTGTAGCGGTCCACTGGTTCCAAATCGGAAGGAAACATTCTCGTATTTAACTGCTCCCGTAATTGATGGTAAGGGTATATTATATCGGTCTGTTTCTGCTTCTTCTGGTGTATCGACAATATCGCTTAACCGTTCTATGGATAAGGCGGTTTCTTGGAAGCTTTGCCAGAGTTGAGCTAAGCGTAATATGGGGCTGGTGACGTAACCCGATATAATTCTAAAGGCGATTAATTCACCTAAGGTTAATTCTTGTTTTAGTACTAAATAAGCTCCTACCCACAAAACTAGTAAGCTGCTAAGTTTGTTGAGAAAGTTACTGGTAGAGTTGGCAAGGGTGGAAGTCACAACTGTTTTAAAACCAGCGGCGACAAAACGAGCATAACGCTCTTGCCAGGAAAAACGCGATCGCAATTCGATATTTTGCGCTTTAACTGTTTGAATTCCTGACATCACCTCCACTAAATAAGATTGAGTTTCGGCGTTGCGTTCGGCTTTAGCGCGTAATTGTCTGCTAATGGTGGGAGAAGCTATTAAGGTAATCACGATAAACACGGGAATTGTGCTTAAGCCGACTAAGGTGAGTTGCCAACTATAAATTAGCATCACACCAATATAAACCACGGAAAACAGAGCATCCAACCCTACTGTTAAGGCAGTACCTGTGAGAAATTGGCGGATGTTTTCTAATTCGTTAATCCGAGTAGAAAGTTCACCCACCGGTCGCCGCTCAAAGTAACGCAGTGGTAGACGTAATAAGTGGTCGATAATTTCTGACCCTAAACCCATATCGATCCGATTAGTGGTATCGACAAATAAGTAGGTTCGTAGGGTAGTTAATACTGCTTCAAATAGCCCAACTACTAATAGTAAAACCCCCAAAATATGTAAGGTGCCAATACTATTTTGAGTGATAACTTTGTCAATAATCAACTGAACCACCAGCGGGTTTGCCAATGCTGCTAACTGCACGAAAAATGAAGCGATAAATACTTCTATTAGTACTCGGCGATAGCGTGACAAATAAGGCAGAAACCAGCGTAAACCAAAACGTTCTTGTGGTGTTTCTTTGGTGGGAGTAAGGAGTAATACCCTAGCTTGTGGCGGAAAGTTGGTAGGATCGACGTCTAATTGTTCAACAAATTGAGCGGGTTTGCAGCGCACAATTCCTTGGGATGGTACACCTACAACCATAGTGTTCGCATCCGCTGCATATAAAACGGAAAAGCTATCAGCATAGCGAATCAATGCTGGTGTGGGTATGCGTGTCAATGAAGTCATTGGTACTTCTATCAACTGTACCTTCAGCCCAATTAACTCTGCTATATAAGCAATAGCTGGAAACGATATATTACCCTGGCGTTTGATTTGCTCGTTTAAAATGCGGCGGACTACTTCTCGACGAAACGGCATTTCTAAGTGTTTCGTAATCATCTGGAAGCAGGCGAAGGCTGTATTTAATTCTCCTTTACCGCTAAAAAACGGGTATTTTATGCTTTTTGATGAACTTTTTGAAGTTTGACTTGTTGTTTGTGATACAACTATTTCATCTGATGCGTAGGGAATTTCCTGTTCATCTTGGCTATGTGGTTGGGTGTCACTGACTGCAAGTTCTATCTGATGACTATCTTGTTGCAATATCAAAGCTAAGGGATTTAGACCAAGTAATCGCACGGGATTTTGGCTTGTAACGACGATCCTATCTCGATCGTCGTATTGTTCGAGCCGATCGCCAACAGAAAAATTCGTGACTGTACCACCACCACTGACAAACCAGACACTTTTGTTATCGAGTTGATCGAATGAAGTTTTACCTGGTGTCAAATAATGGATTTTCGCTTCTGGTAAAGCTGTTTGTGTTAATTCTTTCAGATTTAAAGTGGCGATCGCTTGCTTTTGCCAATAGGAACTGAGAATATCAAAAACTTCTACTAAATAACTCCGATTCTTCCGAGCCTCGGCAAAAGCTGGATATGTAGATAAAAGGTTAAAATATGTTGCTGCACTCAAAGTTAAACATACTACTTCGGTGGAGGCGATCGCTGTCTCACAGGGGATATCCCGCAGCAAACCAATTTCGCCGATAATTTCCCCAGGTTGCAGTAATTTCAGGGTAGTTGGAATTTGTGTCTGGGGTTCGTATCCCAACAGTCGCACTTGTCCTTCATAAAGGATCGTGATGTGTTCCGGGAGACTTTCTTTACCGATAATTTTTTGACCTAAGCGATACCGCCAAGCTTGCAGTTGTTCTGATATGCTAGCGATCGCTTCATCTGGTAGGCGATCGAACCCTTCTAGTGCAGTGAGAAATTCCGGAAAAGTGTTCTTAATATAAGTCATATCAAACAATTCAGAAAGTAAAAGTTAGTCATCAAGTTATGAGTTAGGTATGAAGAATCAAAACAATTCTTAACCCATTTGGGGTTCGCCATTCGCTCATCAAGGAAACCTTTAAGACCACCCTGGCTCACTTCTAACTCTTAACTTTCGGATATCGCATCCAGTTTGTATAAATACGTAATAGCACAGAGGTTCTTTGTTGCTAATTGAAACCTGAATTTCTATTACATAGTTGCCACTGTTTTAGATAGATGCTTCAAAACAAACATAATCTTAAATAAATTCAGGAAAGATTAACACTTCGTTAATACTACATAATTTATACAATCTTAAATTCAGGATTTACTATTGTAAATATGCAAAATCTCTATTAATCATCAAACTAATACACAGAGATGGGTTTGCTAAACTTAGCCTAGTGTATTTCAAGTTATGATAATCAACATGAAAATATCACAAATGCTTTCCTAAGTAAATACCCTAGTTAAGAATTAGTAATAAAGAAAACTTTAAATTTCTGAATTATTTTTTACAAATTCTTTTATTCAGGGAAGAACATTATAACCACTGGAGAAAAAGAGTAAGCTTTCCTCCTCAAACAGCACCCATATCTGATTGTTAAAGAATTTCCCATGATTTTTTTCCCAGTTCAATAATGAATCAACTGGAAAAATACTGTAGAAGAATCAATTATTAAATTTATGAAGGAAAGACAATAACTGGCTTCAGTAAATTTACTAGTTTTATAAATGTCTAGTTTTTTGATTGGTATTTTCATAAAAAAACCTCATCCCCGTTGCTGGATGAGGTTTTTAAATTCTACAAAAAAACTAGAGGGCAAAACCAGAAGAATACAAGTATAAATCAAAACTTTATTTATGAGTATAAATCTCAATAGAGTTCAGATAAGGGACTGACAAATAAAAAAATCCCAAAACTGACGCAAAAATCCTCTCTATTTCTCTTCTCTCTGTGTTCTCTGCGTCTGGAGTGGTTCGTTTATTTGGATAATTTATCTCTTGCCCAAAACCCTCATGTAGAGACACGATTTATCGCGTCTTCAAAAACCAATTATCTAAGCCAATAAATAAATTGTTCAATATTGTGGGGTGAGGTACACGAGGGACTATAGGCAAAGGCGGGCATTTTGCCCGCCCCACAAGAAGTAATTGAGTATTTATTTGTCAGTCCCTTAGCCAATTTTGATATTAAACAACATTGGCAGTCAAATTGATCTGTACAATCATATCGTTGTAATCTTTATCACCACCATTTGCTAAATCTTCAAAACCAAAGGTGTTGTTCCCCAATAGGCGAATGTGATCTGTCTTGTCACTGTTAGCACCTAAAAATGAGAAGTAAATCTTCGGATCGTTATTGGCATTATTATCGAGAAACTTATCCGCTTTACCATTGATAATGATAAAAGGTGCAAACAACGAATCAGTTCCGAAAGTGCCGTTAGAAGTTGCCGAACCTTGGTCGCTTACCGTCAAGTCAATGCCTGTAACACGTCCACGTATAGCGGCTTCGGCATAACCCGCTTGTCCAACCAGAATATCTGCTTTACCATCGCCATTGGTGTCAATGCCACCATTCTCATCAGCCACCTTGTAAAACCCGACAAAGTTGTTCAATGCAGCTTCTCTGTAAACCTTAAAGTCAGCCTTTACTGATTGTGTTACACCTCGTAAATCAATCAGTTCGCCTTCCTTTTTGCCTTGCAGACTTGTACCCAAAGATACTTGTTGATTTGTTGCCTGAACCGCTACAACCAAATTCTGGAAGTTGAGAGAAAATCCTTCCCCTGCTGTGTTGGTATTTGTAGCTGAGGAAAAAACGACGCTTGAAAAAGAGGCTTTTCCAGACAGTACATCCTGAGTAGTACTGTTGGATATGCTATAGAATCGGAGTTTAGTATCAGAGTCAAATTCTAAGACGTTATTCACGTCGTCATTCTTGAAACCTTTGGGCATATTCCCAAGGGAGCAGAAAATCACCTTGGAGCGCAAAAGAGCAGCTTGAGTATAGCCTTCTGCACCAGGGGCGATGCCATCAATTTTACCTTCATCATCATCAACATTAAATACACATAGCTCATTCACTTCTTTAGAAGTGGTGGTTTTAATCTTGATTGAGATTTTTGCTTTATCGCCTTTAATCTTTACCTTAGTCTTGACACTAAAGATATCTCCTGTCATTAGTGTGAATAGAGTGTTAGGAGTATTTTGATCGGCAACCCCAAGCGTAAATACATCACTAGCTTGCTCTCCAGCAGTATCTTTAGCAGTGATTTTGATATTTAGATCGCCCACATCCTTCTTTTTGGGAGTCCCACTGAAGGTAAGGGTAGTAGGATCGAAGGTTAACCAAGTAGGAAGTAGGTCATCATTTTCCAGAGTTGCAGTGTAAGTTAGGATATCGCCAACATCTGCATCGCTGAAGGTGTCAACTGGAACGATAAAGTTGAAGACACTATCTTGGGTGGCTTCTTGATCCTGAATTTCATTTGCTACCTCTGGCGCATGGTTGAAAGGCGTACTAAACACCGCCACCGCCGAGTCATTATATCCAGCAGCATAGAAGTATTTACCATCAGGGCTGAGGGTTGTAGAAATGGCATTACCAAGACCATCGACACTATTTGTACCGTTTTTTTCAACTTCTACAAAATTCAGCTGACCTGTTTCTTGATTGCGTTCAAATACCGCCACCGCCGAGTCATCATATCCAGCAGCATAGAGGTATTTACCATCGGGGCTGACGGTGACGGAATAGACACCAGCAAGCCCATCGACACTACTGATGCCATCTTTTTGAACTTCTACGAAACTCAGTTTGCCTGTGGTTGTATCCCGCTGAAACACCGATACTTCCGAGTCATTAGACCCAGCAGCATAGAGAAATTTGCCGTCGGGGCTGATAGTTACAGAAGCCGCATTAGCAAGTCCATCGACACCATTGGTATTATCTTTTTGAACTTCTACAAAACTCAGTTGTCCTGTAGTTGTATCCCGTTGAAACACCGCTAGCGCTGAGTCATCATATCCAGCCGCATACAGAAATTTGCCGTCGGGGCTAACGATGAGCGAGTTAGCGCCACCAAGCCCATCGACACCATTGGTATTATCTTTTTGAACTTCTACAAAAGTCAGTTGGCCTGTGGTTGTATCCCGCTGAAATACCGCTACAGCTGAGTCAGTAGATCCAGATGCATAAAGGAATTTGCCGTCGGGACTGACAGTTACAGAAGCTGTACCACCCAGCCCATCGACACCATTTGTACCGTTTTTTTCAACTTCGACAAAAGTTAGTTGGCCTGTGGTTGTATCCCGCTGAAACACCCCTACAGCCGAGTCGTCATATCCAGATGCATAAAGGAATTTGCCGTCGGGGCTGACGGTGACCGAGTTAGCACCACCAAGCCCATCGACACCATTGGTATTATCTTTTTGAACTTCTACAAAAGTCAGTTGGCCTGTGGTTGTATCCCGCTGAAATACCGCTACAGCCGAGTCAGTAGATCCAGCAGCATAGAGAAATTTGCCGTCGGGGCTGACAGTGACGGAATAGGCACCACCAAGTCCATCAACACCATTTGTACCGTTTTTTTCAACTTCTACAAAATTCAAGACTTTCTCTGTCATAACTTTCTTTTTTATACGTACTATTTGTTCGGTCTAATTTAGAATATAAAATCAACAAATGACTTCAGTAAAATCGCTGATTTAAGGAAGATCGAATTCATCTCAATTGCTAAGCATAAAAGTACCTCATTCTGCTTATGGGATGAGGCTTTTAGATTTTGCTAAACAATTATTTGAATTGAATATAGCGATTCTAATTTGAATGAGTTATGCAAACAGGGGCGCACACCTGTGCGTCCCTACAAGGATCTATATCCATCTGGATTTAATTATTTTTTTCTCTACCTTGATTTAGAGGAAAAGAACTATAACGGTTATCGTTTGGATGCAACTTTGACCTCTCTCCAAACCTCTCTCCTTTTAGGAGAGAGGCTTTGAATTTTACTCCCCTTCCCTGCAAAGGAAGGGACTGGGGGTTAGGTCTGTATTAGACTCAACCGAGAAGCGCTATAGATTACAGAGTGTTGACATTGAAATTAACTCGCACAATTACATCGTTGTAATCTTTGTCACCACCATTTGCTAAATCTTCAAAGCCAAAGGTGTTGTTTCCCAACATCCGAATGTGATCTGTTTTGTCAGTGTTAGCACCCAAGAATGGGAAGTAAACCTTCGGATCGTTATTGCCATTGCGATCGAGAAACGCATCGGGTCTACCATTGACAATAATAAATGGGGCAAACAGAGAATCAGCCCCGAATGTGCCAGTATAAGTTGCGGAACCTTGATTATTGACTGTCAAGTTAATGTCTGCAACCCGTCCACGCACGGCGGCTTGGGCGTAACCAGTTTGTCCAACGAGAATATCTGCTTTACCATCGCCATTGGTGTCAATACCACCATTCTCATCAGCCACTTGATAAAAGCCCACATAGTCGTTGAGTGCAGCTTCTCTGTGAACTGCAAACTCCGCTGTTACCGATTGTGTCACATTTCGTAAATCAATTAGCTCTCCTTCTTTATGTCCTTGAAAACTTGCACCCAAAGGTAGCTGTTGATTTGTGGCTTGAATTTTCACTACCAAATCTTGGTCTTTCCAAGCTAGGGAAAAACTACCATCGCTAAAGCTGTCAATTTTAAGATTTGTTGAGTCAGAAAAAAGTACGTCTGTTATTGGTGCTTGTCCTGCCAAAATACTATCGGTGGTAGTGTTGCGTACCAAATAAAACCTCAGTTGTTCGCCAGAATTAAACTCCAAGAGACTTGTTAAGTCACCATTAAAACCATTGGGAGTATTCGCTAGCGAAGATAAAATCACTTTGGCTCGATTTAAAGCGGCTTCAGCGTAACCTGTAGCACCAGGGGTAATATCGCCAATCTTCCCTTGTCGATCGTCTACGGTAAATACCCCTAGTTCATAAAGCTGATTCGTAGAACTGTGATTTGTTAGTTCTGCTAAAAGTGTTGCTCGATCGCTATTACCTTTAATGGTAAATACATCATCACTCTTTGAGAGTGGGATATCGTTGTCGGTGATGCCAACGTTCACAGGGGCGATCGCAATACCATTATAATTAGCATCGCTGCTTGTAGCTGTATGCCGGATAGTCTCACTATCATCACCTTCTACGATCGCATCGTCTACAGCCGTTACTGTCACTTCTTGCGCCACATTCCAGTTTTGTGTGTTAAAAGTGAGAGTCTTTGCACTAGTTTTGATTTGCTTACCGCCATCGATAGTAATGATGACATCAGCAGTTGGCTGGCTTGCAAGTACTAGAGAGTAACTGTCATTTATACCGCCTTCGGTGACATTTGTGCTGTCGCCAGTTTGGATGATAGTGACTACAGGATTCGGATCGTCATCATTGATGGTACCTTGAGCTGTCCCACTTGTAGGATTAATAATTGCCTCATTTGTCGGATTGCTCAAACTGACAGTGAAAGTCTCATTCCCCTCGAATATAAAATCTGGAGTTGTTTGAACTGTGAAGCTTTTTTGGGTTTCTCCCGATTGAAAGGCGATGGTGTCAGTTTTTGTTGTAAAGTCAGCGTTACTAGCGGTATCTGCTGCGCTCAAAGATGTAGAGACAGTTACGCTTTGTTCGCTCTGGGTATTTTCTGTACGAGTGATGGTGAAGGTAATAGCATTTCCTTCTACTGCTGAAGCATTACTAATTGAGAAAATTCCAGCTAAAAAATCAAAGTCAGCTGAAGTCAGAGTATTAGCTTGGATATTTCTTAAAATGCCGAACTCTTTCAACTCACCATTGACATTAACTTTGATGGATGTATCGAGTCCTATTTGCTCTAATTTTATATCTGAGAAATTTTTAACTTCGGGAATTCCACTAATTAGAACTTTATCTTCACCCTTAGTAAAATCCAAGATTTCAACAGGTACATCCGGAACCGCTGCACTAGCGATAAAAAAGCGGTCTTTTCCAGTACCTCCTGTCAATTGGCTGCCTTTTTTACCACCAAATAGTAAATCATCACCCGATCCACCAAATAAGCGATCGCTAGCTAATCCTCCAATTAGAACATCATCACCTTCATTACCCTCAAGGTTGTTATTACCTGTCTCACTGGATACATTTAATACATCATTGCCAACTCCTCCCGATAGTGTGTTGTAGCCAGTTCCATCGGAAACTGTGAGGCGATCGTTTCCTGAACCGCCATCGAGTTTGTTATTGCTACCTTCGACTACAAAAAGGCGATCGTTGTCTTCTCCTCCTTCCAAGATGTTAAAGCCTAAATCACCTACAGCAAATAAATCATCTGCCCCAACACCGCCCTTTAAAGTATCATTATTGTTGGCAAAAACTTGGTCGTTGCCAGAGCCACTATCAAGCAAATTATTTCCTTCACCGTTGGAAGCATCTAAAATATCATCGCCTTCTAGACCAAATATTTGGTCATTTTTTGTCGCATATAATTTATCTTGACTTGAAGTACCATTAATAATCATGATCTTGGTTTTACCTAGATATAGTTAGTATAAACAAGTTAATGTCTTTCCTCTATTACAGATTTTCTCTCATGTCGATAAAATTTTATGTAAAGCTTTTATGTAAAAATATTGACAATTAAAGTTTTTAAATAAACAAACATTTGTAGATGATTTTTTAAAAGTTGATTGTTAATTTTTGGCTTTAAATGAATTTATGACAGTCTAAGAATTTCATGCATGAGCATTAGTTTTTAAACACTTATCATTCATAACTATTATCAATCCATATAAAAATTAACAAAAAATTATTTTCAGGTTATTAAAAGGTTAAAATTGTAAGCGATCGCAATATCTCAAGAATTTAAATAGCCACGCCATAATGTAAATAATCTCAGCTAACATCGTTGTTTCTATTACAAAAAAATAATGAGCATGAAGCAGAACAAGGAAAAACTTTTTACTATTATTAAAATAATCTCTACAATTCTAATTGCCAGTGCTATTGCATGGGAGTTAGCAAATATCTATGCAACTTGGGTTAATCAAAAAACTCCTAGTAATCTCAGTTTTATTTTTTGGTTAGGGCGTTTTGCTCTTTTAGCTCATTTTATTGAAGCAATAGTAGCAACTGTGTATGCACCTTCAAAAAGAAAGGCTCCAATTGAATATGCTATTTACACATTTTTTGTTGGTACAGTAGGTTTATTAGAATTATTTGCAGAACAAGAAAAAGATTTAACTAATCAGTAAATAGCTACGAGTTCGTCAAGCCAACTTTGCTGAATAAATCAACTTTTTATTTCTCTCTTTCTCTACGAGACGCTACACATAGCTTGCTTATGCGGAGGAGTAAGTGAGTGAGTGGTTCGTTCTTTTACTCTTGAAACTTCACTTGTATAGAGTAGTAGTTTGCATATCTAAATATATATATACAGTTTCTTGTATGGTGGGCGACATGAGCCCCCCTATACAAAGGCGCTCCCCAAAAGATTGAGTAATTTATTTGTTAGAAGTCCCTTGATAACTTTTAACACCAATATTAAAACTAATACTAATTCTTTCTTCATCACTTAGATTAGGTTCCACACCATGCGTTAGCCAACTTGGAAATATAATCATCGTTCCTTCCACAGGTTTGTAAGTTACACTTGGCATTGTCCAAGGAGTCAATTCTAAATAGGGTGGTAATATCCGGTGAGCAGCAACTCTGGGATCGCGAAATAACAGCCCTCCACAATCTTTCGGTGATTTAATATAATAAACACCACTTAATAATGAGTTTGGGTGATCGTGAACTGAGTTAGAAGAAAATTTTCTATTAATCATAGCCCAACAATTATTAATAGTCAGAACTACTTGCTCTAAATCCCACTTTAAAAAATTGGCGATTTCCAAAACATTATCCATAATAATTTTCATAAAATCTTGAAAATCATCACGCTTATTTAAATTATCTACACTATGCCAACCAAGTATATTAGACATTTGTATACCTCGTGGATCTTGAGCATATTCATCCTCAATTAATTTCAATAATTTTAGATTGAGATATTCATGGTTATCAACAGGAAAATGCCATATTGGTGAGGGAAACCAATCTTTTCTAGTACCTTTCATGTTGTCCTACTACTGCGACAGTATCATTACCAACAGATATAAAAAGCGAGGGAGTATCATTCCCCCGCATTAGCAAAATTACTACAGCTTAATTAATTTTTGTTCTGAAATTTTAGCTGTAATCATCTTGGAACTAACCTATACTAGTAGCGAAAACGAAATCATTTGCTGTGAGGCTAGTTGATGTAATTCCAACTAAAGAAGCCAACTCTGTATTTCCGATTTTCACCAGAGTATCAGTACCTTGTTGCAACAGTGTTAAAGCACTAAATTGACTAACACCAATACCACCAAGCCCGATTTTATCAGTACCGATCGCAAAATCAGTCACAATGTTCTTACTAGTTGGCAAACTGCCGTTAGTAATCCAGAATTGGTCAATACCAGCACCACCACTGAGGCTATTACCACCTCCTTGACCGGCAAATAGCACATCATCACCATCGCCACCAAACAGCGAATCATTAACAGCGGAGAAGAGTTTATCATCCCCAGAACCACCATACAGACGGTTATTGCTACCTTCGCTCTTGAGGGTATCATTGCCTGAGCCACCGAAGGATAATTGATGGGAACCTTCAACTACTGTCAGACTATCAGCACCAGCGCCTCCAAACAGGTTATTAGTACCACTGGCTTGGACTACGGTAACTTGGTCATCACCATTGCCACCATCGGCAGTGGTGTTGCTAGCAGGGCTATTGGCACCAATGAAGACTTGATCGTTTCCATCCCCTGTGGAGACAGAAGAGTTACTGCCGACTATTACCGTATCATCACCGATTCCAGTCTGGATTGTGTTACCTTTTTCACCTTCTACAAAGTCTGCTCCATCACCTGTAAATAAGGTTTGATTTGGCTTGAGGCTGACATCATCACTGTTAGTAGAACCAAATTGCAGGTCTAATGTTGTTAGTCCAACAGTGCGACCATCAAACCCAGCGGCTGTAAAGTAGTGAGTATTGCCTACACTTTGAGAATCCAAAATCGTTGCTTGACCATTAGTAGCTCCTTCTGAAGTCAAGACTTCTTTCGTAGAGGAAACTACATCGGGACCTCCCACAAGTGCTTCTGTAATGGCACGACCTTTCAAATCGCCATTACTGGGAATGTTCAAACCCAGAATACTCGCAAGGGTAGGTGTGACATCGGCATTACTGACGGGTGCATAGTCTACATAGCCTTGTTTAAAGTCAGGGCCAATAGCCTCCATGTTATTGAAGGTATCACCTCGACCAAAGCTGCCATGCATCCCCTGTCCTTGCTGCAATGTTGTATCAGCAATCTCTACCTGTGCTTGAGGGTTGTTTGGGTTGGTTGGGTCGGTGCTAAAGGTTTTGAAGTTGATCACAATAGATGGAACTGGTGTTTGAGCATTACCTTTTAGCCCGATCGCACTCAAAGGTAAAGCACCAGGGATGTTTCCATAAGCGTCGTCTACAAAAATACCACTGATGTAGTCTTTCTGTGAGAGCAAATTCACTACCTGTTTAGCAAAGTCAGCATTGCCATTGGGCAGATAAATTAAGTCAGAACCACCATTGGCAGCTACAACTATCTTTGCGCCTGGATCGAGTTGGCCATTAATTACCTGACCTGTACCACCAATTACACCATTCCCAGAAACCGAATGTTGACCTTTTGTGGCATCAACAGTCGCATACTGGATGTGGTTGAGGTCTGGTGGCAGGGTCGTAGGGTTAGGATCGTATAGAGGTAGATTTAGATCGTGAGCCAAATCAATCGCCACAAAACCTACTGGTAGAAATCCCTGATTTACGTCTGCATACGTTTGGGTTGCAGCATAACTTGTAGTTTTTGTGCCTTGGCTATCAATGGCTTGTTTGCTGATGGTAGAAAAACCGTGGTCGGAAGTAATAAAGACATCAGTAGTCTTGTCCAAACCTGTACTCTTGAGATAGTCAAGAAGTTGCTTTAAATTATCATCGGCATTTTTGACCCCAGCTTTGGAAGTAGGACCATTAATACCTGGTGTCAAGCTGTTTAAGCTATCACCCTGATTGTGTTGACTACCATCGGGATCTCTTGACCAGTACACTAATGCAAATGGTTTACCATCTTCCTGAAATTTAGGTAAAATTACCTTGGTTGTGGCATCTGCAAAGTATTTTTGTTGAGCCACATTGGCATTCAGGGTGCCAGGAGTTGTATTGTTACCTGCTGGTTGGACTCGTGGTGTGGGTTTTACATCTAAACCAGCGGCTTGCAACCGAGCAACAATATCTGGATCGAGTGGAACAGCAGCAGGTGAACCAGCAGCCGTAGTAGGCGGTGTTACACCGTTTGTACTGTCATCAATAATGATTGTATTGGGAGTAGGAATAGTACCTGTAGTGCCGCCTTCTCGGTTCACTTGTGTGACATCTTGGATGGCAACAGGTCCTAATTTTCCAACTGCTGCGGTGTTAAAACCCTGCGATCGCGCATAAGCTAAAAGTGACTCTTCATCTAAAAAGTTGTTACCGGGGAACTTTTCATCAATATCCCCCAGAACTGCATCATTTTCAATGAATGGCGTCACAGTACCATTGGCATTAGGACTAGGAAAACCAGTGTAGATAGTGTTGCTAAAGTCACCTGTATCACCAAGATAATGTCCTGTGGCGATCGCCGAAGCATTCGGGGTGGTAAATGTCGGAAACAACGAATGACTATTGGCGAAAGTAACTCCCTGCTGACGGACACCATATAAAGTTGGGGTATCAGTGGGGTTTATAGAACCGTTACGCAATCCATCTGCAACAAAAATAATGACATTTCTACCGTTGCCATTTGTATCAGCCATGCCGACTACTCCTTAAAGTATTGTGAATACGATTAATCACAGCAATTGTGTGTCTATGGACTGAGCGATTAATTAAACTCAACCCCAGTAAAAATTATTGGCTACAGAAATCGAAGTAGTATTTGGCGACAAAATGCTTGGTGTCCACACAAATTAGTGCAGACAATTAAATGAACTTAATTTTGGTTACTGTCTCAAAAGATAGTTGTTCAAAGTTTAAGGAAAGTTATAAAAAAGTTAAGGTTTTGGAGAAAAAGTAGAAGTATTTTTAGAGAATGTTCGGGATTTATAATAGTTTGAGTAGAATTAGCATCAAACACATCAAAACTGTCAGTGATGCTGGTTTGTCCACCAAACAGGATATTATATTGCTAATAGCTAGTCGTGAAGCAGAAGCGAGTAAAACGCTTGGCTGCTAAGCTAAGAGAATTAAATATTAACCCAGACGAGTTAGTTTAATTATTTTGGCAACTACCTTTAGATAGATAGGGTAAGCACTATGCGGTTGAAAATGAGCGATCGCCTACTAGTCATAAAAAATCAAACTTTCATCTCTGAAAAATTAGAATATATATTTAATCTATTTTGTCAAGGTGTAATCTCCAGATCCATCTAATAAATTACCAAGCCCTTCTCTAGACTGAATCTGAATTCATGCTTTGAGTAGAAGTAATTATGATTCTGTAAATGTCATCATGTATGTGTTCTCGAATAATAAATAGTTACTGTTGTTCAGATAAAAAAATCAGATTTTATCCGACTCCAGGAACTTTGGCTTTTAGCCAATTGTTTGATGTCTTGAGAAGGTAACACGATGAATACAATCCTAAAACGCACACTTCTACCTAGCCTCATGGCTGCAAGTTTAGCTGGTGTGACCTTAGTTCCCGCTAAACCAGCTGCTGCTGATGACCAAGTACTAAGAGATATCGGTATCGGGGCTGCGGCCAATGTGGTAACCGGAGCTGTTAGGGGTAATGGCAGTTTCTTAGGTAATGCTGTTAAGGGTGGTGTAACTGGTGCAGCTGTCAATGGTGCAAATGGACTCAGAGGCGATCGCCGTCACCGCAACCTTGGTCAAGATGCCGCAGTCGGTGCAGGGGCTAGCGCATTGACCGGCGTCATTACTGGCGATAAGAGAGATACTCTTGGCAATGCTATTGATGGTGCAGCAGCTGGTGCAGCAATCAATCTCCTCACCAATCATAAATAATTCGTAATTCATCAGCTCAGATACTTCCCAAGTAGTAAACACCACTAACTTATCCCTTCCCTAATTTCTCTCCTTTTAGGACGAGTAAAGCCAACCCCCCTTTCTTAATAAGAAAGGGGGGTTTTGGGGTTAGATTTATATTGAGATATATGTCACCCTAAGTAGCAGATGACGTTAGACTTAATAATAAACTCTAGCCCTTTAACGCCTTTCTAAAGTTTCGACGATAGGATTGATTTGTAATAAACAAAGCAGGCCATAGCAAAGATAAACCAATGCGATTGGTCAAAGTCGGATTAAAATTAGTCAGCCCAAATCCATTCCAAAACTTCCAAACACCACCTGCATAAATCACTACCAAGACAAAAATAATAAAGTTACCCATTCTCATCAACTCCGTTACTAACTGACAGAATTTAAGTTAAGTTTTCCCACACGAGGTAAGTAATTCATAACCAACACCGAGAAGGTATGAATAAACTCCTCAGTTCTGACATCTAACGCCAGTGAACGACACGTTCTCTTATTCCAGTGTAAAGTAGCCTTACGCATCGCAGCTAGTTATCACTGGCGGCAACCTAGTCAAAGGCTGATGTACTAAGACTGTAATCGCGCTAGTTGGAGGCTCATACCTTGCACTTGTCTTCTAAAGCCTAGAACCCTTGGCTTAAATGCACAAAGCCCTAGCTTAGCAGGTTTCCCAGGTCGGTAGACTGAGTAAAAGTACCGCAGCTATTATCCTTATGCTCGATCTACCCAATAAAGATAATATCGTTCACTATCCACCCAATCTCTCTGAAAATCTTTGATCGGAACAATTTTCAAATCATTCCGGTTAACATTCAATTTATTATTTAAAATCAGCAAAATTTTCTTTTGCAGAGCTTGATTTTTAAGTAGAGAATTAATTTGGCTCAATATCTCAGCTTGTTCGACATCTTTACGACCTGTTTTAAAAAGGGTAAAGCTTCCCATCTTTTGAAGCTCAGGATAGTAAAACTTTCGATTGAGATAACCCGATAAAGGAGCCATATTTGCATCTCGACTGGCAACAATAAACTCATTATCTAGCCCAGCTTTCTGAATATATTGAGATGTTTCTCTACTGGCAGAGAATGGGATAATTAAATCTCTGGAAAAACTATAAATACCTCCGAAAAACTGGACATAAAGAATTATCATCAAAGCTATATGATGCCATTTTTCTACAAATTTAATTGAATTTATATTAATAGAAAACTTATTAACTAAAACCTTAGAGTCTTCATAATAACTTCCCAGCCATAAAGCTGCTATAAAAATTAAATAGAAATGTCCAAAATGCCGAATCATACCTATAAATCTGAAGTATGTAAAGGCAAATATTACACAATTACCTATAAGGTATAAAAAGAAAGGAACTGGCTTTTTAGATAATTTAATTAAGGTTAAAACTATAATAAATAGAGCAACAATCGCACAAACAATTAAATCTAGCCACTTTTTATGTGCAGGAATAATTAATAAATAACTACCAAATATTCTACCTATGCTTCTTAATAAATGACGCATATCTAATTGCGTCACCCAACCGTTATTTAATCCACCATAAAGATAACTATCTGTTGGAGGGGTAATAATATAAATAGATAAAATAAAAGAAAATATAATAATTAAAATACTTAAAAATAAGTCGTATTTTTGGCTTTGGCTAAAATACTGCTGGCGATGTTCGCTATCAAAACAAAATTCAGCTAGCAAAGTTAATGATAAAGAAAATGATACTAATAACGCATGAGCGCTACTATTTGCTAGCAAACCTAATAAAACTGCCAAATAACCATAAGTTGTTTTTCTGGATGAAAAGATTGTACAGAATCCGAAAACAAACAACATACTAAACGCATAGTTTCGAGAAACTAAAAGATATTCGGAAAAAGGGAAAAAACCAAAGGAAAACAGAAATTTTTGTTGATAGTTAAAAGGACTATATAGGCAAAAAATAGTAACAGAAATAACAGTAATTACCCAATGAAAAATTTGCATAATAATAGGATTATCTACTATTTTTCTCATAACTGCTAGAGAAAAATACCAGAGAACAGGATGACCTTCATAATGAATATTTGCAATTAAATCATCCAAAGATTCACTATCTCTGACAATAAGCCAGGGATTTAGTTCATCTCTCCACATCGAATGGTTGAGAATACCGATTAAACCAAGGACAGAAAAAATTATAATAATAAACCAAGGAGAATAAAAAGGCGCTCTTGAAGTATATTTGATGATTTTTTTCTTTAGCACTGTTAGTTTATTAAGATAAAAAATATGATTCGATATATATTACAAGGTAAATAAAAGTTATTCATTCACCAAATATTTTCCTGACTCTTGAATTATTCAGAGCGATGTATTCTGAACTCTTCCCCGTGTCTACTTATAATTGTCTGGCATACCTACTGGTGACAACCCAGCGATCGCTCTTAAATTTTGGCAACGAATCAACTCGGTAAAATTTAAACTGGAACGCCCTTCAATTTTAGCTACCGCCTCAATTGCAGATAATAGGTGTTGCGCTGCTTCAACTTCTGAATAACCTCGCCGCTGTGCTATTTTAATTGCTGCTGTATCAGCATTTAACTCTGACTCTTGAGATTTGTTAGTGCGCCAGATACGAGTAAGGGCGATCGCACTTAATCCCCCTGCGACAACTACACCTACCACATCCGACTGTACTGCTTCCAATAATCCACCTAATAACCCCGCCAACACTACACCTTGATAAATATCAGGTTTAAACCACTTCACCCCGGTCAACCAGCTAACCATCTGCAACAGCAATAAGTCTCGTTGTGGCTTTGTCAAGCGACGCCACAAATCAAAATTAATATATATCGGTCGCCCCTGATTCCAGGGTTGGGGAAAGGAGGCGTCAATCACTTTTGCCTGCTCCGGTTTGCTAACAATTTTTGTCGTCATCCGACCAGAAGCAGGCATCACATCTAACAAGCGGCGAATCTCAACATTTGGCTCCATAATTTTAATTATTAGCCATTATGTGCATCGTAACTACTTCTGTAAAAGATTTTTAGTTAACTACGATAAGCCATAACAGCATAAAACGGATCTCCTCCAGGTGCGCCCAACCACTGTAAAAAATTCGGTAATATTGATTTATGAGTAATAACTTCAGGGGTGGTAAATCCTGGTACTGAAGCGAAATAGCTTTTGACTAATTCGACTCGATCTGATTCTGAAGCCTCTCGCCAAGCTTGAATCGCTTTTTGAAAGAACATCCGGTTAGAAAAGCTGATAATTGCTAGACCTCCAGGTTTCAGGATGCGGTGAATTTCCGAAAATACTGCTTCTGGATATTGCACATACTGCACAGATACGCAGTTGAGAACAGCATCAAAATCTTCATTTGGCAAGGGAAACTGCGGATTTTCGTTGAGATTTTGGACAAAGTAATGATTTAAGCGGGAATTACGTGCTAATTCTTCCTCATTAAGTCCATGTCCCTCGATATGGGAAAACTGCATCTCTTCTGGCAAATGAGAAACCCAACTGCTCATCATATCAAAGATGCGGGTGTCCGGTTTGAGGCGATCGCGATATAAATTCGTTAGCTGTTGAATAAATCCTTCATCGACATGGGTGACGAAGCGGGGATAGGCATAGAACAGCTTATCGTCTGTGTCGTCTAATTTTAGGCGTTGATTTGGTTTTAGCTGCATAAATTTCTGTTTTGGAGAAGTTTTTCCGAAAATGTTGTAATTTCAGGTATTTTTCAACAAGCATTATGTAACATATTTTAATAACAGCAAGACACTTAAAAATTCAAAATTCAAAACTCAAGAGACTTACTTAAGGGGATTTAGAGCCTGACTGTAGCAACATCCCTCAGAGTAACTGGAGCTACATGTTGACGTTGCAAATCTTAAACCCTTTAATTTACGATAAACGAGTCTAAATAGTAACATTCAATTCTTACAAATATCGATGTTCTATAAATTACACTTCTTGCAGGATATTTGGCGCAAAATTTGGGTAGTAGTATCATTACCACACTTTAGGTTGTTAATTTGGATACTACCTTTATTAATATTTACTTCTGGATACAATAGTCTGATAGCACATGATGAAGCGCTTTATGCCTCACGAGCGCGTTTGATGTTTGATTCTGGTAATTGGATAGCACCTTGGGAAAAGGCACATCATAAAACCCCTGGTCCTTATTGGTTAATTGCCAGTTTCTATAAACTATTTGGTGTGAATGATATTAGTGCGCGTCTTCCTAGCATGATTGCAGGTATTTTCAGCCTCTGGGTTGTATATGAAATCGGCAAAATTATCCTGGGGAAAAAACTAGCTTTGCTAGCTGGTGCAATTTTAAGTGTGGAGTTTCTCTGGCTGCAATCCTGTCGCCTAAGTACACCTGATATCCCAATGATTCTTTTGGTACTTTTAGCGATTTTGTCTTTTATTAAGGCAGAATTAAATCGGAAATATTACTATATTTGGAGTTTTATTGCAGGTTTCAGTTTAGCTTTAGGGTTCTTAGTCAGAAGCTTTATGATTTTTTTACCAATTATAGCTTTATTGCCTTATTTAATTTGGGGTCATCGCCGTCATCGTCATCTTGCTAACCCAATTTTATATTTAGGTTTTTTGGTCGGTTTAATTCCTAGTTTCGTTTGGTTATGGCTGAGTTTTTTACATTATGGAGATGGGAGTTTTGAGGAGTTGTTAAAGTTTGTCATACATCAAAGCACTGACGATCATTATCATACTACTCCGCTATTTTATGTTTGGAATATTGCCTTAAAAGCATTTCCTTGGGCTTTTTTGGGAATTTTAGGACTATTTTTGTGTTTTCGCCGTCTCCCTCGCTACCATTTGATATTATTTGGATTCCCATTAGTCTTATTTGTTGAAATTAGTATTTTTACGACTCGTTTCTCTCACTATAGTCTTTGTC
Source organism: Nostoc sp. C117 (assembly GCF_043099735.1). NCBI lineage: Bacteria > Bacillati > Cyanobacteriota > Cyanophyceae > Nostocales > Nostocaceae > Nostoc > Nostoc sp. C117. Next base: position 4,403,637 of record NZ_CP170991.1, on the reverse strand, counting down.
TTTATCCCTTCGTCGCTTTGTTTGCATCTGTAGGTTTAAACTGGCTAGGCAAAATTTACGATCTGGGAATTCCATCACAATTTTCTTTTCAAAATGGGAAAAAAAATATATTAAACCTTTTTATCAAAGAGAATCTTCCCCGAAATCTTAGTTATGGCTTTGGTGGTTTAGGTGTTTTACTTATCATCGCCAGTCTTGTTGTTTTTGGCTGGGGTAGTTCTGATATCCGCGAGTATGCAACTATTGGCTTGGCGATGGGATTGGGTTGGTTAATCTTACCTGTGGTGTGGATTAGCCGTTATCACTTTGGGAAAAAGTTTCTCACCAGTCGTTACTGGATTCTCGGTTGGTTAATTCCCTGTTGGCTGGCTTTGGCCGCGATGGGGAGTATCGGTCTATTAAGTGACTATAACCCTGTTTTGAGGGTTTTTCTGCAACAAAATGCGATCGCTTCAATTCTCCGAACCAATCCAATATACTATGTACAAATCGACGATAAAATTCAAGTATTACTCGATTTCTATATTGCTACTCAAGACAAACCAGTAGCGTCTATTTCCGAAGTACCAGCTTTTGGCTATGCTTGGATTTATAAAGATCGAGCTTCTAAATTATCCAAACCTTACCGCATTATCGGTACTGTCAAAGAGTATCTGTTTATTCAAGTACTGCCCTAAGCTATACCAGTCATATTTGATTTGCTCTCTAGTGAGACGCTCAGATCCCCGACTTCTTCAAGAAGTCGGGGATCTTGTTGTAACTCATTTAGGATTACTATATTGTCAAAGTAGATTATTTTAGCTAATATAAATATATTACGTATGCTAAGCATTTTATCAGATGGTTTCTACATATAATCAATCTTCAGCTTTAGAGTCGTGGCAGCAAAATCTTGCACCATACAATTTGGGCTACAGAATTAAATTACTCTCACAACTACTTGGACGCAGGTTTACTGACAGACTAGAACCATTTGGATTGACGCCATTTCACTGGTTGGTGTTGTGCTGTCTTTGGCAAGAAGATGGTTTACCGACTTCTTGTATTGGGGACAAACTCAAACAAGTGGGTGGTACTTTAACGGGGGTACTCGATCGCATGGAAGAACGCGGCTTGGTGCGTCGAGAACGCGATACTCACGATCGCCGCATTTGGCGAATCTGGCTAACGGATGCGGGTAGAGAACTGGAAACGGTTTTACCTCCAATCGCCGCAGCCGTTCGTGATGAAGCAATGAGTGGTATTCCCTTTGCAGAGAGAGAAGTGTTTTCCCAAATATTGAATAAGGCGATCGCTAACCTCTCCTAATTGAAGATGCCACAATCACCCGACCGGAGGAAGCAGTATTAAGATTTGTCTTGAGATAATATTACGCATACTAAGAAAAAGCAATTTTGTTTATCAGGAAATACTACGTATTCTCATAAAGGTCATTTTTATTAGGAAATACTACGCATTCTAAATAAACGACTATCAATCAAATCATTGAATAAGGGAATTAACAATCATGGGCGCTAATACTTTGAACGGACGCAAGGAACAAAAAACCCCAGTTTTAGAACCAGAACTGATTACTGATTCAGAGACTTTAGAAGCTGTTACTACAAAGACAACAGAAGCACCTGTTATAACTCCTGAGGAAAAAGAAGTTCCGCCGAAGCGTAAAAAACCGAATGCTTTGATTTTGGCAGGATTGGGCGTGGGTGCTATCGTTGCTGGTACTTTTGGTTATCACTACTGGCAATATACCTCCACTCACCAGGAAACTGATAACGCCACCGTTGCGGGAAACATTCACCAAATTAGTAGCCGGATTCCAGGAACTGTCAGTGAAGTGTTGGTGAATGATAACCAACTGGTGCAACCAGGACAGTTGTTGGTGAAATTAGATCCACGGGACTATGAAAGTAAAGTAAAACAAGCACAAGCCGCACTAGAAAATGCCCGTGGTCAGGCGCAAGCAGCCCAAGCAAATATTTCCTTAACTTCACAAACCACCAGTGGTAAGACAACTCAGGCGCAAGGCGATGTCAGCGGTGCAGTAGCAGCAATTTCCACAGCCCAAGCAGCAGTTAAAGAAGCCCAAGCCGGCATACCAGCAGCCCAAGCGGAAGTTCAGTTAGCCCAAGCAGGGATTCCCGCAGCCCAAGCCCAGGTAGCCCAAGCAAATGCCAACTTGGAAAAAGCCCAAACAGATTACAATCGTTACAACGAATTGTATAAAACAGGGGCGATCGCTCGTCAGCAGTTAGATACAGCCAAAGCCGCTTATGATGTGGCTACAGCCCAGAAAAACGCTGCTGTTCAGGGAGTAGAACAAGCCCAAGCTAAATTAGCCTCTGCCAAAGTTGGGGTCGCTAAAGCCCAATCTCAATTAGCACAAGCCCAAGAAAATGTCACTAGCGCCCAAGCTAAATTGGCTGCATCCAAAGGAGGCTTGCAACAAGCAACAGCCGGTGGTCAAGATACCACAGTCAAACGCAGTCAATACGAAGCAGCAAAAGCCGCGATCGCCCAATCAGAAGCATCGCTCAAAGACGCACAATTGCAGCTATCCTACGTCAATGTAACCGCCCCCAGTGCTGGACGAATAGGTAGGAAAAACGTGGAAGTTGGTAACCGAGTTGCAACGGGAACACCGCTAATGGCGATCGTGGATAACCAGTATTGGGTAGTTGCAAACTTCAAAGAAACCCAATTAGAAAAGATGCGCCCAGGAGAACCAGTAGAAATCAAGCTAGATGCTTTTCCTCATCATGCCTTTATTGGTCGTGTTGACAGCATTTCCCCAGCTTCAGGCGCTCAGTTTGCCTTATTGCCACCAGATAACGCTACAGGCAACTTTACCAAAATCGTACAGCGCATTCCCGTAAAAGTAGTTTTCGACCAAAAGAGTATCCAAGGATACGAATCGCGGATTACACCTGGGATGTCTGCGGAAGTTGCTGTGGAAGTTAAGTAGGTAATTGGTCATTGATGGCGAAACAATTAAGCTGATCCCATCCCTAAAAGGGGACGGGATTTCAAGTTGACAGTCATCAGTCAACACTCAACAGTTAATACCGACGCCGCGGCTATCCTTCCCATACCTTTGATGAATAACAAATGATAAAAAAGCCCAAGAGAGCTATAAGATTTAATCATGATTTTTTTGCTACTTAACCTTGAAACTGAAACAACACTATGGCTAATACAGGTGTAATTCGTCAGCAAGGCTCAAATCCTCCTATCCCGCCAGATCGTGTACCGCTAAGAACTTGGATTGGTGTATTAGCCAGTATGCTTGGTGCATTTATGGCGGTATTAGATATTCAAATAACTAATGCTTCGCTGCAAGATATTCAAGCAAGCTTAGGAGCAACTCTAGAAGAAGGTTCTTGGATTTCCACTGCCTATCTTGTAGCAGAAATTGTCGTTATTCCTCTAACCGGATGGTTATCAAGAGTATTTTCACTACGACGTTATTTGTTAGTGAATACTGCACTATTTATTTTGTTTTCTATATGCTGTGCTTGGTCGTGGGATCTCAATTCCATGATTTTATTTCGTGCCTTACAAGGTTTTAGTGGCGGAGTATTAATTCCCACCGCTATGACAATTGTGCTAACGAGTTTACCGCCATCCAAGCAATCAATCGGGTTGGCGGCATTTGGTTTTAGTGCAGTTTTTGCCCCATCAATTGGCCCGACATTAGGAGGTTGGTTAACCGAAAATTTTGGTTGGGAATACAACTTTTATATAAATTTAATCCCAGGGGCATTAATGCTCGCTGGGGTTTGGTACGGAATTAAGCAAGAAAATCCCCAAATTAGTTTACTAAAACAAGGTGATTGGTGGGGAATTATTGCAATGGCGATCGGATTAGGTTCCCTACAAGTTGTTTTAGAAGAAGGTAGCCGTAAAGATTGGTTTAGTTCAGCGCTGATTGTGCGCTTAAGTGCGATCGCGGTAATTTTTTTGGCGATATTTTTCTTTATAGAATTAACTCGTAAACAACCATTTATTAATTTGCGGCTTTTATTTAGGCGTAACTTTGGTTTAGCCAGTATTGTAAATGTGTCCCTAGGAGTAGGATTATATGGTTCAATTTATATTTTACCGTTGTATCTTGCCCAAATTCAAAAATATAATGCGCTGCAAATTGGTGAAGTATTAATTTGGGCTGGTATTCCCCAACTATTTATTATTCCCCTCATACCCAAATTAATCCAACGTATTGATGTACGGTTAATGGTAGCTGTTGGCGTGACTTTGTTTTCTATTAGTGCATTTATGAACTCTGGAATGACTAACGAAACTGGATTAGATCAGTTACGTTGGTCGCAATTTGTCCGTGCAATGGGACAACCTCTAATTATGGTGCCGCTGACTTCGATCGCCACTGCTGGATTAAGTCCCAAAGAAGCAGGTTCAGCAAGTGGTTTATTTAATATGATGAGGAATATGGGCGGTTCTATCGGAATTGCTTCTTTAGCAACTTTGTTAACTAACAGAGAACAATTTCACTCGAATAGATTGGGCGATGGAGTTTCTTTATATAACCCAGAAACTCAACAGCGAATTGAACAAATGACACAGTATTTTATCAGTCGCGGAGCAGATTTAAGTACAGCACAAAATCAGGCGATCGCATCCATATCTAATCTCGTCCGCCGGGAAGCATTTGTAATGGCTTTTAACGATTGTTTCTACTTTATTGGCATTGCATTGTTACTTAGTGGCATTGCCGTTTTATTCTTCAAAAAGGTGAAGCCAACTGCTGGGACTGTGGCTCATTGAATTTGTTCTATGGGTTAAAATGTTTGATAAAACTACTAAAGTCCTAAAATGGTCATTAGCCAAAGTGAGTACTACATCTCCCCAGAAGAATATCTAGAAGGCGAAAAATTTAGTGAAATTAAACATGAGTATATTGATGGGCAAGTCTACGCAATGTCAGGAGCGAGTGATGCTCATGTCACAGTTAGTCTGAATGTATCACTGCTACTGCGAAATCATCTCCGGGGTAGTGATTGCCGTGTTTATATGGCAGACATGAAAGCACAAATTGATGTGATAAATCGCTATTTTTATCCTGATGTGATGGTGACTTGTGATACACAAGATAAAGAATTTGAATATTTTAAGTCTCATCCTTGCTTAATTATTGAAGTGCTTTCTGAGTCAACAGAAGGCTATGACAGAGGCAAGAAATTTGCCAGCTACCGACACTTAGAATCACTACAAGAATATGTGCTAATTTCACCGCAGCAAACGACTGTGGAATGCTTCCGCCGCAATGAGGAAGGACATTGGGTACTTTATCCCTATGGAAAAGAGGAAGAAGTTTATTTAGCTAGCGTTGATTTTCGTTGTGCGATCGCCCAAATATATGAAGATGTATTATTAATAGATGAGAATATTTCCTAATCCAATATTTCTGGATCAATTCCTAAATCTTTGATTTGTTCAGTAAAGAGCGATTTCCGACGGGCTACGCTACGCAATTTCTCTAGACATTCTCTCCTGCGTTTGTAGCTCATTTACACCACGTTCATCACACTTAGGAGTAAATTTTGTCATGCATCCCAGACCCTGCTTAGTAAATAGGAGAGGCAGATAACTCTACCTCTCCTGTTTGTCATCAACAAATTACTTCAAGCCGAACAACTTTAGTATCTGTTGGGTTTGTGAACAAGAAAGCTGAGAACTTGGCACTGCTTGATGTTGTCAAAACCCACAACCCGAATATAGCTGTTGTTGAATTGAGAACGGCATCCTTGAACTTCGCTCAATACTTCTTGAGTAGATTTAGCACCGAACAAAGGCAACTTCCACATTGTCCAATATAATTCTGTTGGCTCAGAAGTTTCGTTGAACTCGATCGCTGGAATATAACCTTGATTCAAAATGTACTGGACTTGCTTGGCAATTTGAGCGTCAGAGAGAGGGGGGAGATAAGAAAGGGTTTCGTAACGGCGCTCTTTTGGTAAAGTTTGCATAGCTTTTGATAATTGGTTGTGATTTTTACTACTAAGTTGACCGAACTAATTGGATAAGTTATCCAAATTCGGATCTGAAGTTGCTTGCTGTTCTGGTTGCAGACTGGGGTTAGATGTGTCTATTCGTGTGATGCGTTCTAGATGCTGGCGTCGCTGTTCCATATTGGCTTGCTGAATGCCAGTGCGAACCATTTCCGGTAAAAATTCGGCAATTTCTTCGGCAATGTGTTCTCTGACAGTCATGATTCGCAAAGCCAAATCTGGTTTTTCTCGCAACAGTTGTTCAATATACGATTCACCATTCTGAATTTTGCCAGCAGAAAAATTATGCAGCCAAAGTTCTAAAGGAGGATTCGTTTCGCCTAGCTGTGCCAATACTGTCCTTAGAGCCTGATAAGTCAGATAGCTTTGGAGAGTTTTGGCTGTGTCCTTCGCAATTTGCTTCAGATTCATGCTTGACCCCAGCCCTAAAGAGTTATGAGTTATGAGTTATTGAGTTATGAATTAATCGAAATCCTAACTCTTGTACAGACGCGATTCATCGCGTCTCTACTTCTAACTCTTGTACAGACGCGATTCATCGCGTCTCTACTTCTAACTCCTAGCTTTCGATCAGACGGTATCCATTGCTTCAAACTCGAACTTGATTTCTTTCCACAGTTCGCAAGCAACAGCTAGTTCAGGAGACCACTTGGCAGCTTCGCGGATGATATCGTTACCTTCACGAGCCAAGTTACGGCCTTCGTTACGAGCTTGAACAACGGCTTCCAAGGCGACGCGGTTAGCGGTTGCACCAGGAGCGTTACCCCAGGGGTGACCCAGAGTACCACCACCGAATTGTAGTACTGAGTCATCACCAAAGATTTCTACCAGCGCGGGCATGTGCCATACGTGGATACCACCAGAAGCAACTGCCATTACACCAGGTAGAGAAGCCCAGTCTTGGGTAAAGTAAATACCACGAGACTTGTCTTGCTCAATGTAGTTTTCACGCAATAGGTCAACGAAGCCCATTGTGATGCCGCGCTCACCTTCCAACTTACCAACTACGGTGCCGGTGTGGATGTGGTCGCCACCAGACAAACGTAAGGCTTTAGCCAATACACGGAAGTGAATACCGTGGTTCTTTTGACGGTCAATTACAGCGTGCATAGCACGGTGAATGTGTAGCAAGATACCGTTGTCGCGACACCAACGAGCCAATGTGGTGTTAGCGGTGAAACCTGCGGTGAGGTAGTCATGCATGATGATGGGCATTTTGAGTTCTTTTGCGTACTCAGCCCGTTTCAGCATTTCTTCGCAGGTAGGAGCGGTAACGTTTAGGTAGTGACCTTTGATTTCACCGGTTTCAGCTTGGGCTTTGCCGATCGCTTCAGCTACGAACAAAAAGCGATCGCGCCATCTTTGGAACGGTGCCGAGTTGATGTTTTCGTCGTCTTTGGTGAAGTCCAAACCACCGCGTAAGCACTCGTATACAGCGCGTCCGTAGTTCTTAGCGGAAAGACCCAACTTGGGCTTAATTGTACAACCCAGCAAAGGACGACCGTATTTGTTTAACTTGTCGCGCTCAACTTGGATACCGTGAGGAGGTCCTTGGAAAGTCTTGATATAAGCTACTGGAAAGCGGATATCTTCTAGACGCAGTGCGCGCAGAGCTTTGAAACCAAACACGTTACCGACGATTGAGGTCAAAACGTTGGTTACAGAGCCTTCTTCAAACAAGTCCAAAGGATAGGCAACGTAGCAAATGTACTGGTTGTCTTCACCAGGAACTGGTTCGATATCATAGCAACGACCTTTGTAGCGATCGAGGTCGGTGAGCAAATCTGTCCACACAGTTGTCCAGGTACCTGTGGAAGATTCAGCCGCAACAGCCGCACCTGCTTCTTCGGGAGGAACACCAGGCTGGGGTGTCATGCGGAACGCAGCTAGAAGATCGGTATCTTTTGGTGTGTAATCGGGTGTGTAATAAGTTAGTCTGTAATCTTTAACCCCGGCTTGATACCCAGATTTGCTCTGAGTCTTCGTTTGAGCGTAAGACATATTTTAATCCTTCCCTGAAGTCACTCTTTTATTTATCAAATCACGTTTTGTGCAACTTCCCCTCACCTCCTTTTGCCCCTTGAACTGAGGGAAAGATCGGGAAAATTTTTTGTTAAGGGTTGCCTTTGGCAGAGGTTAGCAGTTTTTTTGCGGCGGACACTTTGGTAGCGGTGGTAGCCCTCCTCACCAGTGTTCTCCCTTCCTAGGGATACACGACCTAGCGCTTCTACTGTCCCCTCTTCCTACGAATCAAAATTCTTTTTTACCTCTTCTTCGTACCCAACTAAACCTTCTCAATTTCACCAAAACTTCCGCATTTTGCGGGTAGCATTTAGATAATTCCACCATAAACCGGGGTATTTAGGGGATTGGCCTAGCTGGCACACATTCCCGCCTTTACACTCCTTATATCTTTCCGTTGATGGAAAAGATACCAGAAAAGAATTTACTTGACACAGATTTAGCAGAGTGTTGACCAAAAGATAAAAAATTGCACACCACGTAATTTGTAACTTGTTTCACAATATATCAAGAATTCGATAAGTTATTCTTTGAAAGTTTTTAACTTATCTATTTAATTTTGTTATTACATAAAGATTTAAACATTTTGTTACAAACGCTTTACAAAGTGTCATCAATGGTGATTGGGGACTGGGTATTGGGTATTGAAAGTGTGGGGAGATGGGGTGGTGGGGTGAAATTCTCTTTTCATCTCCCCATTCTCCAGCTCCCAGTCCCCAGCCCCTAATGTTTAAAAAATCCCAGCTAGGGGAACACTGAAGTTAACCAAAAGCTAGTTGAGGTAACGGCTATGGGTACTGTCTCCAAAGGAAATGTCACCGTGGTATTGTTTTGCAAGCGTACTAGTTTATTAATTAGTTCTTTTATATTGCTGGGGTCGATCGCTCTACCGAGTATAGGATGGGCACAAAAAACCCCTGACATTAATTCATCTGATTTAACCCCCGCTTACCCATCTTCAGCACCGCCACCGCGAGTAGATCCTTTACCCGATGAGCGAGGAGTGGAAGAAAATTCGCCACAAACGGATTATCGTGTCGCTAACTTACTGCAAGATGTGACAGGTAATCTTTGGGTAGGTTCTTGGCGGGGACTATCGCGCATTGATCCGAAAACGGGTAAGATTGTCTCTCGTGTTAGCTTACCGAATGTTGCCATTGGGGCTTTAGCCCAAGACAAAGTAGGGCGGTTGTGGGTAGGAAGTTATGGGGGACTGATGCGAGTAGATCCCCGAACTAGCGAAATTACCGCGCAGAATTTATTTTTGCCTTCTAAACGGATTTTGTCACTGTTAGTTGACAAACGAGGTTATTTGTGGGCTGGAACTGACAATGGCTTAGCCCTAATTAGTCCCGACCAAGGCTTGATTATGACAACATTAAAAAATCTGCCTGGTGTCAGTGCTAATACCTTGACTTTAGATGCTGAAGGTCATCTGTGGGTTGGCACCCTTGATGGATTGGTACGGGTCAATACTGCCAGTGCTGGAATTATGAAGCGAATCGCCGATTTACCAGGAACCACCGTACAAGCCTTAGCTATCAGTCCAGAAGGGTTGATTTGGGCGGGAATGCCGAATAATTTGTTAGTTATTAACCCAAAAACTGGTGCAGTATTGCGGTCTGTGACTCGGTTGCGTGGGCGTGACGTGACAGCAGTACATTTTGCTAAAGATGGTAGTGTCTGGGTGGGCACTAACAATGGTTTGTTACGATTAAATCCAAATACAGGAGCTGTGTTAGACGCAGAAGTTGCTGGACTTCCTTCTAGTCGGATTCTTGCCCTTGCACCTGACATTGGCAATAAATTATGGATTGGCACTAGTGAAGGTCTAGCTTGGTTAATGCCGAAAATGAGCAGTGCAAAACCCCATCTTGCTTTCAGTCGCGCCGTGAAGTAACAAGTTAGGAGTTAAGAGTTAAGAGTTATGAATTAAATTAAACTCTCAATTATTGACTCCTAACTCCTATATTTATTCCTAACTCCTAACTCAGCACTCACTACTCAGCACTCACTACTCAGCACTCAAAAAATGGCAATCACTACCCAGCAATTAATTCAATGGAAACAACAGGGACGTTCAATTGTGGCGTTGACGGCCTGGGATTATGCGATCGCTCAACTCCTCGACGCAGCTGGTGTAGACTTAATCCTCGTGGGTGATTCTATGGCAGTAGTTCTTGGGTATCAAACAACACTGCCAATAACTTTAGATGAAATTATATATCACGCTAAAGCTGTGCGCCGTGGGGTTAAACGGGCTTTAGTAGTTGTAGATTTACCATTTCTGACGTATCAAGAAAGTCTTCAACAAGCGATGCATTCTGCTGGACGGGTACTGAAGGAAACGGGCGCTCAGGCGGTAAAGTTAGAAGGCGGCTATCCAGCGATCGCTGAAACTGTAGCTCGTTTAGTAGAAGCCGGAATTCCGGTTATGGGTCATGTGGGTTTAACACCCCAATCAGTACATCAACTTGGTTTGCGACAACAAGGAAAGACGCAAGAGGCGAGTGAGAGGATCTTACTTGAAGCGATCGCTCTCGAACAAGCGGGTGTATTTTCTCTAGTCTTAGAGCATATACCCGCAGATTTGGCAATGCAGATTACACAAAAACTTACAATTCCCACAATTGGTATCGGTGCGGGAACTCACTGTGATGGTCAGGTTTTAGTTACCTCAGATGTTCTCGGTCTTGCAGAGAAGAATCCACCATTTGCCAAAGTTTACACAAATTTACGGGAGACGATTACTAAAGCCGTGCAAGATTATGCCCTAGAAGTGCGAGAACGGAAGTTTCCCTAAGCAATTCGGATGAAAAACTCCATCCACAAGGGCATGGGGCATGGGGAAGAAGTTAGGGACTTCCAACTAAAAAATATCCCATCGTTTCGGTGAGCAGGGGAAGCATACTTCGACTCCCTTCTCTAGGAGAGGCTGCGCCAACGACTACGCTACCTCGGCTACTTCGGCTTTGCGGTAGTTGAATCTCGACTTCTCCTAACGGAGACGCTACACGAACGCTCGATTTCCGCGTAGTCGAAACTCAGTACAAGTCCGCTCGGCACAAGTCAGGGCAAGTCGCTCAGTAACCGGGGGACGCTGGCGTTGCAGAGAAGGAACAATCTAACGATCGTCTTCTCTGGCAAAATTGAATAATTTAATTTCTGGAAGTCCCTTACCAATCCCCCATCCGACGGGGCAACTATCCCTCTCCAACCATAAGAGGATGGAATTTCCCGTCACTTTCGATGATTTTAGAGCAATTTACGACAATCTGAAAATCCTCCTAAAAAAGGAGGATTTAAACTTTTTGATATATCAGTTACAAATTTTCAAAAATCTTCTAAGCTCGACTTTTTCCCAAGTTAAGAAGTTAGTTATTTTGATACGCTAAAAACCCTAGCTGTTTGGCAGAAACTTTTTCCATATCACTGATTGGCAATGAAATGTAAAAAGTAAAGCTCTTGTCCTACAAAGGTTTCAGCGTCAACTCGAGCGTTGCCAAAAAATGGATAAAGTTGAGCTAAGTATTAAAGCGGAAACAACATAATTCACTTGCCGAATTTCCGCAATTGCAACCAGGACAATTGCAAAAACACGGTGTAGTCTTTAACTAGAAAAAGAGTATGACTCAGTTACTAGACAAAATGTCAACTATTTCCACTAAACGTTTATAATATTTGTCGTTCTTATGGCTCCAAAACACACCAAAATTCAATTTCCCCTTTGGCAGTATCTCAACCAACCCTTATTTAGCCGCGACGCTAAATTAGTATTAAATCCCCATCACTTTGCATTGATGTGGCGTCTTCAACTTTTAGAGCGTTGCTGGACTAAAGAATGTGATGCTAAGGGACCCCAACAGCATTAGCTAGTTAAAAAGGTGCTGCACTTAACCAAAGCTGGCAAATTAAGCTATGCCACATTTAATTTGCCTACTTATGCAGCTAAATTCGTTACTAGCACTGAGTTTAATTTTTTTGACTTTTGACTTGCTTAAGCCTCGTCCAGAGTACGGGGCTTTTTGCCGTCCAATAAAGTACTAACAGTCATGTCTCCCATAACATTAATTGCAGTGCGGCAACGATCCAAAAACCAGTCTACAGTTACTAGCAAAGCGATGTATTGAGTAGGTAAACCTACAGAAGTAAACACCAGTGTCATTGTGACTAGTCCAGCATTGGGAATATTCGCCGCCCCCACAGATGCGAAAATCGAGGTGAGGATGACAATTAACTGCTGTGGCAAACTCAGATGTTGCCCAATCAGTTGAGAAATATACAACGCAGACATTGCTTCATAGAGGGCAGTACCATCATTATTGAAATTTGCCCCGACTAATGCCCCTAACGCGGCAGAAGATTCCCTTAAACCGACTTTTGTCTGCAAAACCTCAAAGGTTACGGGCATGGCAGCCGCAGAAGAAGAAGTAGAGAAAGCTGTCAAAAAGGCATCAGAACCGCCAGCTAAAAATTTTAAGGGGTCAACCCAAGAACCTAATTTGACTCTGGTGAGGTAGTAACACGCTTGTAATGCTAGTGCTAGCAGCACCGCTATGATGAATGCACCCAAAGACTTAAAGGGTGTAAAGCCCTGCATAGCGACAGTTTTAGCAACAATCCCAAAGACTGCCAAAGGCACTAAGGCGATTACCCAATTGAGGATGCGGACTACCGCTTCAAATAAAATCCCGATGACATCCTCAATGGGCTGGTATCCGTGCTTTCCTTGGGCAATTTGTTCCGATTTTAATGCCCGCAGGACGATGCCAAAACTCAAGGCAATCACAATTAGTTGGATAACATTATTATCAACTAAGGGCTTGAGGACAGCTTCCGGTACAGCATCTTTGAGCAGTCCCCAAGGGTCAATACTTTGAGCAGTTATTTGTGTAGTTGTTGAAGTGACTACGTTGCCCCAAGTTCCTGGACGCAAAACGTTTGCAACCAAAAGTCCCACCAAGATAGCTACGGTAGTGTTGGTTAAAAGTAACACTGCTAGCCGCCGTCCGGCTGTACCAGGGATATTTGTAGTCATCAAGGTATGCAACACCGCTACCAAAATTAGGGGCGTAGCTAAGGCACGGAGAGCCTTTAATACTAATTCAGCAGGAATTGCTAAATTGTTAATAAGAGTGGCGTTGGTTGGACTAGGATTTCCCGCACCAAGGGCAATTCCCACGCTGACGGCCGCTACTAAGGCGATAAGAATTTGTAACGTCAGAGGGATACGCTGCCACCAAGGGCTAGCTTTGGTTTCAGGTGAAGTAGTAGTCTCTGTATGACTCATTGGCTAGATGCTGATTAACGGCTGTAACTATTAAAACAACACTTGTGACAGTGATAAATCCGGAAAACAGTAGCTTTATTTTGGGTAAAAACTGCTAATCTAAGATTCCGTTGCTTTGCAAAATCCGGCTCGAAAGGGTAAGCCCCTAGAGATATTTTTGGCTTGTGCTTGGAGATGCATATGTCCTTTGTCCCTTTACATATTCACAGTGACTATAGTTTGCTCGATGGAGCAAGTCAGCTACCAGAGTTGGTGGATCGAGCGATCGCTCTGGGAATGAAAGCGATCGCCCTTACGGATCATGGTGTCATGTATGGGGCGGTTGAATTGATCAAAATTTGCCGTAGTCAAAATATTAAGCCGATTATTGGCAATGAAATGTATGTAATTAACGGTGATATTGAAAAACAAGAACGCCGTCCGAAATATCATCAAGTTGTTTTAGCTAAAAATACTAAAGGTTACAAAAATTTAGTTAAATTAACCACAATTTCTCACCTCAAAGGTGTTCAAGGCAAAGGAATTTTTTCTCGTCCTTGTATTAATAAAGATTTACTCAAAGAATATCGTGAAGGTTTGATAGTGACTAGCGCTTGTTTAGGTGGAGAAGTTCCCCAAGCGATTCTCAGTGGTAGACCAGATGCAGCGCGGAAAGTTGCTCAGTGGTATAAAGATGTATTTGGTGATGATTATTATTTAGAAATTCAAGACCACGGCTCCCAAGAAGACCGGATTGTGAATGTTGAAACAGTTAAAATTGCGCGGGAATTAGGGATTAAATTTATTGCTACCAATGACTCGCATTTTATTTCGTGTTTTGACGTGGAAGCACACGACGCTTTGCTATGTATTCAAACTGGCAAATTAATTATTGAAGACAAGCGGATGCGTTATAGCGGCACTGAATATCTCAAATCTGGTGAAGAGATGAAGCAGCTATTTCGCGACCATTTGTTGGATGATGTGATTGAAGAGGCGATCGCCACCACTGAAGAAGTTGCCGATAAAGTCGAGCCTTACCATATTATGGGTGAGCCTCAAATTCCTACTCCGCCAATCCCCTCCGGTCATACTGCTGACACTTACGCCGAAGATGTTGCATGGAACGGATTATTAGAACGCTTAAGTCGCAAGTCTCGCAATGAAGTCGATTCCGTCTACAAAGAAAGATTGGAATACGAACTGAAAATGATTCAGCAGATGGGATTTTCCAAATACTTTTTAGTTGTATGGGACTACATCAAATTTGCTAGAGATAATAATATTCCTGTAGGTCCTGGGCGCGGTTCGGCAGCTGGTTCATTAGTTGCCTATGCAATGCGAATTACCAATATTGATCCCGTACATCATGGGTTACTATTTGAGCGCTTCTTGAACCCAGAACGCAAATCCATGCCTGATATTGATACGGATTTCTGTATTGAACAGCGAGATAAAGTGATTGATTATGTAACAGAGAAATATGGTACAGATCGAGTTGCTCAAATTATTACCTTTAACCGCCTAACTTCTAAAGCAGTTTTAAAAGATGTCGCCAGAGTATTAAATATTCCCTACGGGGAAGCTGACAAAATGGCGAAATTAATTCCTGTGGTGCGGGGTAAACCAACTAAACTCAAGGTGATGATTTCCGATCAAACTCCAGAACCAGAGTTTAAAGAGAAATATGATAAAGAACCACATGTTCGCCACTGGCTTGATATGGCGATGCGAATTGAAGGAACTAATAAAACTTTTGGTGTCCATGCAGCCGGTGTGGTAATTTCTGCCGATCCACTTGATGAAATTGTACCGTTACAGAAGAATAATGACGGTTCTGTAATTACCCAGTACTTCATGGAAGACCTGGAATCATTAGGTTTGTTGAAAATGGATTTTTTGGGTTTGCGGAATTTGACGCTAATTCAAAAAACTGTGGATTTGATTCAAGAAACCAGAGGATATCGCGTCGATCCTGATGAAATTCCCCGCCAAGAAAGAAAAGCCCAGAGGATATTAGCTAAAGGTGAACATAGCAGTTTACCTAAAGATGTCCAAAAAACTTATGAACTATTAGAAGCAGGTGAGTTAGAAGGAATATTTCAATTAGAATCTTCGGGAATGCGTCAAATAGTACGAGATTTGAAGCCTTCTAACATAGAAGATATTTCTTCAATTTTAGCACTTTATCGACCAGGACCATTAGATGCAGGACTGATTCCAAAATTTATTAACCGCAAACACGGGCGAGAAATAATTGATTATCAACACAGTATTTTAGAACCAATCCTAGACGAAACTTATGGAATTATGGTCTATCAAGAGCAAATCATGAAAATTGCTCAGGATATGGCTGGATATTCTCTAGGACAAGCTGACTTGCTACGTCGGGCGATGGGGAAAAAGAAAGTTTCGGAGATGCAAAAGCAGCGGGAAAAATTCGTAGATGGGTCGGCAAAAAATGGTGTTAAAAAACAAGTAGCTGAAGAATTATTCGAGCAAATGTTGAAGTTTGCTGAATATTGTTTGAGTTATGATACAGAAATATTGACAGTAGAATATGGATTTTTGCCCATTGGCAAAATTGTCGAAAAAGGCATTGAATGTAGTGTGTATAGCGTTGATAATTATGGGAATATTTACACTCAACCTGTAGCACAGTGGCACGATCGCGGACAACAAGAGGTCTTTGAATATTGCTTAGAAGATGGTTCAGTGATTCAGGCAACAAAAGACCATAAATTTATGACTGTTGATGGTCAAATGTTGCCCATTGATGAAATCTTTGAACGCGAATTAGATTTAATGCAAGTTCATGCTTTGCCGAATTAAAAACTACTGGGCGATCGCTTGGGTAATTTGAGCATTCCCATTGCCTATAATTTTGGTATATTGAATATCAGCAAATCATAAAATAGCTTCATCACCGAATAATGAAGCTATGTTTATAGTTGGAAAAACATCTACTTAGTGCTAAAGGTTACAACATTCTATTATGAGTCCCATAATCTTTGATATCATTCCGGAAATATCAATTATCCTTTGCACTTATAACAGAGCAAAATATCTCAATGAATGTATTAATAGTGTTATTAATCAAACTTTCAAGTATTGGGAACTGATTATAGTTGATGATGGGAGCCAAGACAATACTTTTGAAATTATTAATCCTTATATTGAAGAATTTAACAATATCCGTTATTTGAAACACCGAAATAAGAAGCAGTGTTATGCTAAAAACGCTGGAATTCAGGCTTCTTTTGGCAGATATATCACATTTATAGACAGCGACGATACATACAAACCAAATCATTTGGAGTCGCGTGTTGAATACATGAAAGCTCATCCAGAAATTGACTTGATTGAAGGTGGATTCACAATCGAAGAAGAGATTTGGCTAGCAGATTATTATAATCCTGGTCAAAAAATTAATCTCCGAGAATGTGTTTTGGGACCAACATTTTTTGGTAAAAGACATGTATTTTTTGAGTTACAAGGATTTAAACATTTTCTTTATGGAGAAGATACAGATTTTTGGGCACGGGCAGAAAAAATCGTCCGAACTCAAAAAATAACCCAACCAGAAACCTATATTTATACAAGAGGAGAAACGAGCGTTACTAAGACTTTTTCAGAATTGAACTAAAGTGATAGGTTATATTGAATTATTGCATCCTCTCAAACTTTAAATTTCCTTTAAATAACATAGCAAAATTCATTTTCTCCACTACTCTAAAATTTTCATTCTACCTTTAACCATGCATATTTGTCACATTATTATGAATAATATTGGGGGAGCGGCAAGAACTGCTGATTCCCTAATATCCTCTCAAGTAAAAGCTGGCTATAAAGTTTCTACTGTGGTGCTGACATATTTAGATTTATCATGGACGGTAGACTTTAAAGCTGGCGAAGAAGTAATTATTATGAAAGTTTCTGGCTCTAAATTTAATATCGGTGGACCAATACATCAAATATTAATAGCCAAACAACTCAGTCAAGTTATTACTAACCAGAAACCCGATCTGATTATTTGTCATACTGCATTTGTTACCAAACTTTATTATCTTTCTAAATTATTCATTGGAAGTATATCTATTCCATACATCAGCTATATTCACAGTGATTACATTTCTGAATCAATGGCTAAAGTCAAAGCAGACTCCATCAAAGCAGTGATTCACAATTTATCTATTAGTATTGATAGTTGGATCAATTTGACGGCCATTAAGCAAGCTAGTGGACTAGCTTTTGTTTGCAAGACTCTTTCTGAAAGATTTTTACATCTGGGATTGAATCATCCTCGAATAGCAATATGTTACAATCCGGTAATAGCCGATCAAAATAATCCCTCTCTCAACTCTACAGCTAAGTCTTGGTTGAGCAATTCTCAGTTAATTACCTTTGTATCTGCGGCTAGATTTCATTATCCAAAAGACCATAAAACTTTACTTCAGGCATTTGCTAAAGCTAGTGAAACTTACTCAAATATCCGGCTGATTTTGCTAGGAGACGGTGATTTAGAAACAGATATACAAGCTTTAGCAAATTCTTTAAACCTTCGTGACATTGTTCTGTTTGCAGGATCTGTCCCCAATCCTAGAGCTTACTTTTCATTGTCTAGAGCAGTTATACTTGCTTCTACTTTTGAAGGATTTGGCATGGTGATTGTAGAAGCGGTAGCCAGTGGGGTAACTTTTATTGCAAGTGATTGTCCAGTTGGTCCTCGTGAGATTTCTGAAGTACTCAAATGTGGAACTTTAGTACCACCAAGTGATGTAAACGCATTAGCAGCAGCAATTATTGAACATGTGAAAACTCCTCCGGAAAAAATTGATCGCTCTGAACAAATTGAAAGACTTTTTAGCGAATCTAGCTGTGCAGAAAATCTAGAACTTTTGATCCAGCAAATTATTTGTTAATGAGTATGATTAATTAGTAACATTGTTTTTAAGCTGTTACGCATAAAACTAGTACATTTATCTGATCGCGGTTAACCGTTGACTGATGACTGGCAACCGTCAACCGTCAACGATTATAAAAATTCTTTATCTAATTTAGACGCATATCAGCTGATTTTGTGCTAGCTAGCCTATATTTTTAGCTAAATGGTTGGTATGAATATTAGTTTTTTAACATCCCAAATCAGAAAAGTTTCTCATTATTGGCTCAATTATCGTTGGCAAGTTTCATTTATAATACTTTTTTTTAGTTTGTGTCTAACATTTTTATCTGGTTGTCAAGGAATAAGACAAAAAAATGACGGGGTAATTCATCTGACGCTATGGCAATCGCTTAATCCTCCAGTACATAGAGAGATTTTTCAAAAGCTAGTAGATAGATTTAATCAGACTCATTCTGATATTCAGGTGGAATCTATCTTTCAGCCCGATCCTCAATTACCAAAAATATTAACATCTGTTGTTGGTAATGTTCCTCCAGATATCCTGTCACTCCAACCAGAATATACAGGTCAATTTGTAGAACTAGGAGCAATTCGACCTTTAGAAGAATGGTTAGAAAAATTGCCACTCAAATCAGATATTAGACCTAATCTTCTAGAAGCAATGCAGCTAAATGGTCACACTTGGTCAGTGCCAATGCACACTAGTAATATTGGGCTTTTCTATCGTCCTAAACTTTTTGAAGTTGCGGGAATCACAGAATTACCCAAGACTTGGGAAGAATTGAGGCAAGTGGCGAAAAAATTGACTATAGACCGTAATGGCGATCGCCGCCCGGAACAGTATGGTATGTTACTGCCTTTAGGCAAAGGAGGATGGACTGTCTTTAGTTGGCTTCCCTTTTTATTTGGTGCTGAGGGAGAGATTGTTACCAATAATCGCCCAAATTTAATGAATCCTGGAGCGATCGCTGCCTTAAAATTTTGGCAAGACATGATCGAAGATGGTTCAGTTATGCTTTCTGCTCCAGAACGAGGTTATGAAGAAGACGCTTTTCTTGCTGGTCGTGTTGCTATGCAGATTACAGGTCCTTGGACATTAATCATGAAATCTGAGGTCGATCATCAAGTATTGCCCATACCAGCAGGTGTCAGGCCTGCTACCGTCACAGGTACTGGAAATTTATATGTGATGAAAACCACACCAGCAAGAGAACACGCAGCACTCAAATTTTTAGAGTATATTTTGAGTGAAGAATTCCAAACAGAATGGAGTATCAAAACAGGTTTTTTACCAGTTACTTTGACATCAGCTAAAAGCAAAGCTTATCAACAATTTATCAATCAAAGACCAGTGTTAAAAGTGTTTTTCGATCAAATGCCTGTAGCATATACAGAACCGGGTATTCCTGGATATAGTCGTCTTGCTGACAGTCTTGGTCGAGCGATTGAGGCGACATTGCTCGGTGAGTCTGCTGAAACAGCACTTAAAAAAGCCCAAGCAAACCTTGATTCAATTTGGGATTCCCTACAACCTAGATGAAATCGAAAATCCTGCCAGCACCCTTAAAACCTGGAGACTTACTTCGAGTCATTGCTCCTAGTGGTGCTTTACGAGAATTTGAGGCTTTTGAACGAAGTATAGAAATTTGGCGATCGCGTGGCTATCAAATTGAAATCAGTCCCAAGATAGATGCTCAATGGGGATATTTAGCAGGAAATGATGAAAACCGCCGCAACCAGCTAGCAGCAGCATGGCAAGACCCGGATTGTCGCGGTATCCTCTGCGCCAGAGGTGGTTTCGGTAGCACCCGCATTTTAGAAAATTGGCATTGGCAACAAAATTCAGAACTTCCCAAGTGGTTAATTGGCTTTTCTGACATTACCGCCCTGTTGTGGAGCCTTTATAATGTAGGCATTTCCAGCGTTCATGGCGCTGTGCTGACAACTCTCGTCGATGAGCCAGATTGGTCAATCGAGCGATTGTTTGATTGGCTGGAAGGTCGTCCCCTCAAACCTCTCAAAGGTTGTGCTGGGGGTGGTGGGATTGCTAGTGGGATTTTGTTACCAGGAAACTTGACAGTAGCAACTCATCTTTTAAGTACACCAATCCAACCAAATTTTGATAATGTGATTTTGGCACTGGAGGATGTAACAGAAGCACCCTACCGCATCGATAGAATGCTTACACAGTGGCGTTTAAGTGGTGCTTTGGCAAAAGTTCAGGGCATTGCTTTAGGTGGTTTTACTCGGTGTGAAGCTCCGCCAAACGTGCCTAGCTTTAGCGTTGAAGAAGTTCTGCGCGATCGCTTAGGTGATTTAGGGATTCCTATTGTTTCTGATTTGCCTTTTGGTCACAATAGCCCGAATGCGGCTTTACCAGTGGGTGTAGAAGCAACTTTAGATGGAGATGCAGGGACATTGGCGATCGATAATAGATAAATTTAACACCATAGCAATGTTTAAAACTTGCTTGGAAAAAGTTGGCAAACAGAGAATTAAAAAACGAAGGAATTCATGGACAAAAATTTAATAATTGATGTCGGTGTTCACACAGGTCAAGATACAGAGTTTTACTTAAAAAAAGGCTTTCGAGTTATTGGTATAGAAGCCGATCCTCAGATTTACGAATCAGCGAAAAATCGCCTAAATTACTACATTGATAATGGTCAGCTTACCCTCCTAAATATTGCTGTATCAACCAAAGATGAGCCAGTCACCTTTTATGCTAATTCAGACAGAACTTTTTGGGGTACAACCTCACTATATCAGGTTAATAAGACTAAACTTAGCTTTGGTACGCCTTTCGTTGAAATAACTGTAGAAGGATGCCGATTTGAAAAAATCTTGGAACAGTTTGGCATTCCCTACTATCTCAAAGTTGATATTGAAGGTACTGAAATATTGTGTGTAAATGCATTAAGACAGTTTGACGAAAAACCACAATTTATCTCTATCGAATCAACAAAAACTTCTTGGGATACTTGGCTGAATGAACTAGCGGTCTTTAAAGAACTTGGTTATCAGAAATTCAAAGCCATCAATCAAGCAGAAGTACCGAAACAAGTCTGTCCCTCACCAGCACGAGAAGGTCAGTATATTCCATATCAATTTGAATATGGTGCTAGCGGACTTTTTGGAGAAGAAACACCAGGTAACTGGCTTTCTGAGAGTGAAATCATCAAGGTCTACAAAGGGATTTTTTGGAACTATAAAACACTTGGAATAAATGGAATTATTTCCAGATTACCTGGGGGAAAGTTGTTGCTAGATAAGCTCAACATCAAGGAACCCTGGTATGATATCCATACTAGTTTATAGCAATCTGCTTTGAATTTTGAACTTCCTTGCGAGGTAGAGAGTGAGAAATAGGTAATATTTATTTCTTCTCTTTCTCTCTTGTCTCTATGTTCTCTGTGGCTAGTTAAAAAATCACTTTGACAAAAAATACTAGTCTTAGCCCAAGCTGTCGCAAATATAAAGCAATACGGTTCATTTAAACATTTATTTCTTCTCTTTGCGTCCTTTTCTGACGATACGCTGCGCGAATGCCTCCTTTGCAGTTCGTTAAAAAAATTACTTTGACAAAGGATTTTAGCCTTAACTGAACCGCATTTAGATATAAAGATAGAGTATAAGAATTCTGATAACAAAAATCATCGAGAAATTTCACTTTGGCGGGGTGAATTTCTTTTCAAAGTACATAAGCCAATTGCTGGTATAGCTCCCAGAATGATTGCTGTAAATCCTTGTCCACCCCAATATAATATAAAATTACGGCTTGCTTCTGGAATAAGATTTTGCCCAATAAAAAGGAACCAAACCAAAATAGTAATTAAAAAGAAAGAAATTGAAGGTACAAAATTCCACCACCAAGCGCTTGCTGTATATCGCCTCAGTACCAGCCATTGGCAAATTCCCAGCCAAATACCAGAAATAATATAAGCGATCGCTGACAGAAATCCTAAAATAAAAGTTTGTTCGGGAGATAAAGCTTCATTTAACGATAAGGCAATGGATGAAATCGAGTTAATCCAAGCTGTAGAAACACCGTTGGCAATTAGCCACCCGGCGCTAGTAGCAAATATCCACTGCCAACCTGATAAATATCGGTAAACGACGAGGGCTTGATCCGCAGCAAAAATTACCGCAAACAAAACGTTGCTAAGACATCTAGCCAAAATGCTCCATGTTTGCGGTTCTAGTGAAGGGTTTTGGAGAATAATTTTCTCTAAAGCGATGCTGGCAACGCCGCCTACAACCCATCCGATCAGAGTCATTAAGGTAAACTGAAAAAAGAACTTCTGTCGCTGCGATCGCGGAATTAAAAACTTTCCTCGATTAGGCTCGTTATTATTAGATGCAGTACTATCAGGACTGTTAGAGTCAGTTTGCATAAGAAGTTAGGGGAGTGAGGGAATAAGAAGATTGGGAAAATAGGGAACCAGGGGAAAAATAACTAATGCCCAATGCCCAATTCTCAATTAAATATTGATTCTTGTTTTATCCTATTTCTCAATCACCAGTCCTTATTTTCTATTCCCCCACTCGCCGGTAGTACAGCACCGAGTAAATAAACCACCCATTCAAAATCAACGAAACGCTTACACCGTATTGATTTTGAATTTTTAATTCCGCTTTGGGGTACTAGTACAAGTCGGTGTAAAAGTGGTATCCTTAAATCAATGAAATCCCGCACTGCTTTTTTGAGTGACCCAGGACACCGAATTGTGTTTCATTACATACCCAAACATTCTTCGTGGCTCAATCAAATTGAGATTTGGTTCAGTATTTTGGTTCGCAAGTTACTCAGAAGAGCCAGTTTCCTCAGTCAAGATGATTTGAAAACTCGAATCCTCAAATTTATTGACTACTTTAATAAAATAAGGGCTAGACCTTTTAAGTGGACATATAAGGGCAAAGTTTTGGCTATTTAATGGTCTGCTCATTTTCGCCGATCTGTATTAGAGGATGTTTGAAAAGTCCTGTTCTTGGTAGCAAAACGTTTTAGATCCCCCTAAATCCCCCTTAAAAAGGGGGACTTTAACTCCGGTTCCCCCCTTTTTAAGGGGGGTTAGGGGGGATCAACAAGTGCCTAAAATCACAGTTAACTACTTTTAAAACATCCTCTTAGTACGTTATAGGACAAGCATCTGGTGTCGGATTACAACGGGGTTATAACTATCTTAAATTCTTACGAATGATTTAGGATGTCTATAGTACCTAGAATAATTTTCAAAACATATCATTAAAAATCTTAACAGTTGAGAACGAGGAAATTTAAAAAGCAAAAAAAATATATGAGTGCTGAAGACTTTTTTAACCAAGGATTAAATTTGTACTTGCAAGGGGAATATCAAAGTGCGATCGCTGCATATACCCAAGCAATTAACCTCAATCCTAGCTATGCGGAGGCTTACCATAATCTAGGAATCATTTTGAGTAGTCAACTTAAAGATTATCACAGTGCGATCGCCAAGTTAAATCGCGCCATAGAAATCAATCCCCATTTTGCCACAGCCTACTGTCACCGAGCTAATGCTCATTACTTTTTAGGAGATTATGAAGGAGCGATCGCCGATCATTACCAAGCATTAGAAATCGACCCCAACCTCGCCCAATCTTACCACAGTCGGGGTAATGCTTACTTCGCTCTAGAAAAGTACGACCAAGCGATCGCCGATTATATCCAAACAATAGAAAAGAGTACTCAATTAGCTGATAACATCAATATTGATATTGCCAATGCCTATCATAATCGCGGTGTAGCTCGTTTCGATCGCGGCGATCGTCAAGGCGCGATCGCTGATTTTCAGCAAGCTTTACAGTGGTATCCCCATTTTGCCGCAGCTTATAGCAATCGGGGAAATATTCATCATATTTTAGGAAATTATCACGAAGCGATCGCCGATCATAACCAAGCATTAGAATTAGATCCTAACTTGGCGGAGGCTTATCATAACCGAGGTAATGCCCACTACGCTTTAGCAAAGTATGAAAGTGCGATCGCCGATTACAACAACGCATTAAAAATTAATCCCAACTTTGCTGGAGCATACTACAATCGTGGTCTTGTTCTCTCTCATCTGAAAGACTTTTCAGCAGCAATTGAAGATTTTAACCAAGCACTAAAACTCAATCCTGATGATGTCCAGTCTTATTGTCAGCGGGGTTTAGTTCGTAGCACTCTCGAAGACTTTGCAGGAGCAATTGAAGATTATAACCGAGCATTGCAAGAAAATCCGACTCTAGCTTTAGTATATGGGTTTCGGGCTAATGCTCTTCGGCGATTGGGAGATTATCAAGGTGCAATTGAAGATAGCAATCGCCTATTGCAACTCGATCCTAATTTAGCAGAAGGATATTGCGATCGCGCTGCGGCTCGTCGTTCTTTAGGAGATCATAAAGCAGCAATTAAAGATTACGATCGGGCATTACAGATTAATGATAAATTAGCGGCAGCTTATTATGGTCGGGGTATTGCCCGTGAAGCTCTGCAAGATTTACAAGGCGCAATTGATGATAATACTCAAGCCATAGAGCTGGTTCCTGACTTTTCCCAAGCATACTGCAATCGGGGAAATGCCCGTCGTCTTTTAGGAGACGAACACGGGGCGATTGCAGATTATGACAAAGCATTAAAAATCAATCCCGATTTGGTAGAAGCTTACTATAACCGGGCTTCTACCCGTTACGCTTTAGAAGAATATGAAAGTGCGATCGCAGACTATACCCAAGCATTACAAATCAATCCTCAATCTGCTGCATTCTATAGCGATCGCGCTAACGCTCGCTACGCGGTGGAAGACTATCAGGGAGCGATAAAAGATTACAGTCGGGCAATTGCCATCGACTCCAGCTTTGCAGAAGATTGGTACAATCGGGGTCGTAGTTATTCTCTGTTGGGAGACTTGCACTTAGCATTAGCAGACTTAAACGAAGCCTTACAGCGTCAACCTCATTGGGCTTCAGCTTACATTCTGCGCGCAGATGTATATCATAATTTAGGCGATCGTCAACGAGCAATTGCGGATTTCCAGAAATCCGCAGACTTATATTATCAAGAAGGAAATATCCAGTATTACGAACAGATTATGCAGCTAATTGAACAAATTCAATGAAGACATAGGGTATTCTAACCCTAGAGGCAGGAAGAGGCAGGGCGTAGGGGGTAGGTGTAGAAACTAGTTCGGGTAATCTCTCTTTGCGTCCCCACATCTGCCCTAATGATAAGTCTTCAGCTGCACATGATATCACTCTGGTTGTGCAAACAATTGCTCAATCCCAGTGTAAGGCTTGAGGGTAAGAATATCTGTTTGTAACACTCTAGATTGCACCATTGGTAGCTGGGCGATCGCTGCTTGTACCTCTTCTAGATTAGCTGCTTCGTATATCAAAACGGCTCCACTCATATCAGCAATATAATAAACGCTGCGAATGCGATCGCTTGCATAGTATTCCCAAATCTTCGCAGATTCTGGCTTCACCAATGGTAAAAGCTTGTCTACTGGCGTACCTTCTATTACTCGTGCAATAACTAAAAACTGCATCATCCGCTCCTTATACTAATTCGTAATTTTGATTTTCCACGTTTGTATGTGTAGCTTTATTTGGAAGAGGGGATTAAAATAATTTTTCCATAAGCACCACTTCGATCGATTGCTCGGTGTGCTTCAGCTGCTTCAGCCAGTTGCATTTCTTGACCGACTATTGGGCGGAGTGTCCCATTTTCTAAACCTGCAAAGACTGTGGCTTGAATCCGAGCAATTTCAGCCGGAGGAGCAACTGTGATGAATAAGCCGATAATTTCAGCGTTTTTGAACAGGATTTCAAAGGGATTGAATTCTGCCCGTCCGCTCATTCCTTCACCAACATCCTGTCCGCCAATCATGACAATTCGACCCCCAGGTGCAATTAACTTTGCATCTTTTGCAAGGTTGACATCACTTTTCATTTCCAGAATCAGGTCGAACCCTCGACCTCCAGTTAATTCCAGCAATTCATTTATATAGTGAGAGTCAGAGTGGTCAACCACTGCATGAGCGCCTGACTCAAGGACAAGCGATCGCCCTCGTTCAGAACTGGCAGTTCCAATCACATGAAAGCCGGACATTCTGGCAATTTGTACGCTAGCAATGCCAACGCCACCACTAGCACCATGCACAAGTACTGTTTCCCCAGCTGTCCCTCGACCCCTGCCAAACAAAGCATAATGAGCAGTGAAATAGGGGCCTTTGATGCAGGCTCCTTGAGAAAATGAGATGCGATCGGGGAGTGGATAAACCTCTGAATCTTTATACAGCAGTAACTCAGCATAAGTTCCTGTGTGACATTGCCCTCCGTAGATGCGATCGCCCACTTTCACGGAAGTAACTCCTTCTCCTACGGCTGCTACTACACCCGCCGCATCTTCACCAGGAATGAACGGAAGGGGCGGCTTCATAACTTGTCCGGCTCGTAAGCGAGTATCAAAAGGATTCACCCCAATTGCGTGGACTCGCATTACTACCTCTCCAACTCCTGGCTCCGGAGCGGGAATTTCCTCTAACTGCATCACTTCTGGACTACCAAACTGATGCACTCGAATCGCTTTCATGAATTCCTCTTATTTGTGTTAGTGGACGCTTCAAGATTATTTTTTTTTGGCGTTTACACTAACATTAGGAGAGCAAGCTCTCATAAGTCTTGCACATTCTTCTGACAGTTGCACATTCTTGCTACGATTTCCGGAATGCTTTTGGTGTGACTCCAAGCAGACGTTTAAAGTGGCGGTTGAAGTGACTTTGGTGGCTGAACCCACAGGCAATAGCTACCTCCGCGATCGCCATTTTTCTTTGTAATAAAAGTTGTTTAGCACGTTCAACTCTGGAGACAATCACATATTGATGAGGAGAGAAACCTGTAGATTGTTTAAATAACCGACAGAAATGGTGAGGACTTAATTGGACTGTCTCTGCTAATTCATCTAAAGTTAAGTTCTGCTCTAGATGATTGTGGATGTAGTCTACGACTTCTTTCAACTTTTGCTGAGGTAACCCGCCTTGATAGGTGGGAATATTTTTTTCTTGAGTTGAATACTGTCGCAGCAGATGAATTACCAAAGCATTCGCCATTGATTCGACGTAAAGGCGACCACCCAATCCATCCGACTCTAGTTCGGCTTTTAATGCCAGTCCAATTTGCTGAATGAGTGGGTCTTGAATTACCAGATGCGGCACTAGTTCAATCCGATGTGTACCCATTAATTCACAAGCTTTGTGGGCGACTAATTCTTCTTCCAAACTGAGCAAGAGAAACTCCGCATTCCCATCCCAAAGGTGCCTTTGCTGTAAGTGAGCAGGATAAAGTCCGACATTGCCAGTCAACATCGGAGCTTTTTGAAAGCGTCCCTCAATTACTCGTTCTAGTCGATTGGTCTGTCCCAGATTAATGCTAATCACATGATTTTCTAGACAGTAGTCAGGGGTTTGCCACATTGGCTGACAGTGATATTCCAGATGAATACCACTCCAGGCAGCTTTGTGACTGGAAAGTACAGGCGGCGATGGAAAAATGTCAGAGAAAGCATTTTCCTGGGTTGAATCAACCACAAAAGGTTTTTCTTTTCCCATTGCTCCTTACTTAGATGCAAACTAATGTAATAGTATCATTATTCATTCTGAATTCTGACTCCTGAATTTTGTTGTAAAACCTTGCTCATCAGTTCCTTGTCCAGCGGTTTTTAACAATTCAGGTACTGATGCTTGTATGGCTAAAGATTTTATCCCGAATATTCTTATAAAAATAGGATAGCTGTCACCATAAACAATTAACACTAAGTGTTTAACTATTCGCTATTGGTTTTGCTGCATTATCAATATTCAGATTTAGTTAATCACTGATTATAAATAAATCAAAATTATCATGATGAGGGTCGATTCTTCGTGAAGAATGAAAAATCATCAGTGCAACCGATCGCCTAGACACCAGACATTATAGATGTTAGTGACTACCTACTAAGGAACATGGATTAAATAAGAAGCAAAACTTCATCCTGTCTCTAGCTTCCCTCTCCTTTATAAGGAGAGGGATTTAGGGTGAGGTAAGCCAGGGACATAAATTGTATGTTATTTAATTCTTATTCCTAAACAGTTATATTACCTCTTTTGTTTGTTGCGTTAGGATATTCAAGTATTGACCATGCATGAAAAAACAGCATCCACCAAAAAATTGTTAAAAACTACTACGAATCTTTCACTATGTTGACGGTAATTATTAATGCTTTTCATGTTATGAAAAATATTTTTCCCATAACTAACAACCAGTTATTAAAAATATTCCTCAAGATATATGATTTTCTAGAACAGGTTAAACAAACTCAGCATCAATCGCCAAAACAGAGTTTAAAAATAGCAATTGAGCAGCTAGATAAGAACACAACGGAAACTAGTATAGCTATAATTCATGATTTAGAGCAAATTTCCCATAATCATCCCGATTATCACTGGATAATCATAGACATCTTAACTACTTTTGTCCGACAAAATGCTTGTCATTATATTTTGCACAACGAAGCAATCAGCAACCCTTCAGCAAAAGTTCGGGGAGATATTCAAGCAGCCCTGACCGTTATCGCGAGAAGAGATGTAAAAAAAGACCCAGCAAATGAGCAGCTTGATTTGAGTTACACAGACATGAGAGGAGCAAACTTAAATGGGGCTAATTTAGAACAGACAAATCTTTATCAAGCTAATCTTGCTGGGGCTAACCTGAGAGAAGCCAACCTAGAGGGAGCAATCCTGAGTGCAAGTAACCTCCAAGGTGCAAATCTTCATCTAGCTAATCTCAAAGGTGCAATCCTGAGCGCAAGTAATCTCCAAAGTGCAAATCTCTCTGGAGCTAACTTGTATCGTGCAAATCTATATTTAGCTCAGCTACATGGGGTGATTCTCAATGATGCCATACTTGATGGTGCAAACTTCAAGGAAGCTAAATTTTCTGAGTAATTAGGGACTAACAAATAAAAGATATCCCACTCTTGGCAGTCAACAGTCAACACTCAACAACTTCAAAGGGTTATTTTTATTTCTTGGAGTTCCCTTACTATACTCTAAGGGTTGCACTGATTGATAATTGGTGGTTTATATCCGTCACAATGTACTAGTATATCCAATGTAATTCTTGAGTTAAATGACTGTTGTGACCATATTATGATTTTTTGCTAAATGCTATACTATTTTGTCCAAACATCTAAGTAATAATTCTAGGTTGTAAGGAAAATTTTTACCATGTCTTCTAAAAAGACAGACACTCTGTTGAATTGGTTGATAACTATAACAGTTATATTTGCTTGTTCTTTAGCTGTAATTTTCTTCGCATTGTCCAGTATTAAGGAATTATCAATTCAAGAAAAAATTCAGTATAGAAACCAAGCATTAACAACCACTGCAATAGTTTTTTTGGCATCGGCAGCAATCTTTAATGCTTATTATGCAGCAAAGCGTACCCAAGCTTTGCAGAAAAATGCGATCGCATCTGAGAAAAACCTAGAGATTGAGATTCAAAATGCAAAACTAAATGAAAATAGATTGATTGCAGAACGCTTTATGGGAGCCATTTCCCAGCTTGGACATAAAAAAGTTGAAACTCGCACAGGTGCAATTTATGCATTAGAAAGAGTTGCTCAAGATTTTCCTAGAGAACACTGGACAATCATGGAAATTCTCACTGCCTTTGTGCGAGAAAATACACCAATCCAGCAACCAAAACCAGAGCCACAAAAGCCAGAATACTCACCAGCAGTTTCCTCAAATAGGCGTAGAGGTGGGTCTCGTTCAACACAGCAGTTAAATCAAAACTTCCCTGAAGAATTGCCCAAAATCCGTACCGATATTCAAGCAGCTTTAACGGTCATCGCTAGGCGTAATTTACTCGAAGACCCAAAAGACCAGAAACTTGATTTACGTAATACCGACATCAGGCGAGCAGACCTGTTAGGAGCTAACTTGCAACTAGCAGACCTACGGGGAGCAGACCTGAGTGGGGCTGATTTGCGGGGAGCAGATTTATCTGACGCTGATTTGAACGGCGCTAAACTCATTAAGTCTATTCTTTATGAAACTAAATTGCTCAAAGCTAGCCTGTCTGGAGCCAACCTCAGTTGGGCTAACCTCAACCGCGCTAACTTACAAGGTGCAAATCTGCGTTCAGCCAACCTCTCTGGGGCAAGTCTGCGTGCAGCTAATCTGCAAGGAGCAAACCTCTATAAAGCTAACTTGCAACAAGCAACCTTAAAAATTGCCAATCTCTCTGGAGCCAAGTTGTTTTTAGCTAATTTACAAGGAGCAAAACTAGGGAAAGCTAACCTGCACATGGCTGGTTTGATTGGTGCTAACCTCTGTGGAGCAAATTTGAATGGTGCTAACCTTTCTGGGGCTAACTTGAATGCAGCTAAACTCCAGCAAACAGACGTTTATTTTGCCAATCTTTCAGAAGCCAGCTTAACCGAAGCAGACCTTTATCAAGCAAACCTCATTGGAGCCAACCTTCAAAGAGCAACTTTCTATCAAGCTAACCTGACTCAAGCCAATCTGATGGGAGCTAACTTTTTCCAAGCCAACTTGAGTGATGTGAAACTTGAAGGAACAATTTTGACAGGGGCGAAAAACTTAGAGTTACAGCAGATTAAAAAAGCAGTTGGCGATCGCACCACTCGCCTACCTGATTATATGGAACCGCCGACCCATTGGCGACAATCAAGTTGATTTACCACCGCATCAATTAGTTATCTAGGCGCATTCTACCATTTTCACTCTTCCATTCTTTTCTGTGCTTTTGTGCCTCTGGGTGAGACAAAAAATCTGAATTATTTAAAATACAATACGCTTCAATTAAGGGTTATTTAGCACTACAGCGTACAACTAGTACCCCTGTGAAGTCAAAATGAATGCAACGTAAGGGTTTCGTTGATTTGTAATAGGTGGTTTATTTCCGCCGTGCTATACTACTTTTTTACTAAGCTACAGTTTACACACGAGTCTTTTAGTTTGCACCTTTAATGCATCAAAAGTGCAAAGATTAACCTTCCTTACATTATGCAAAAACTCTAAATTTTGTTACCGCAAATCATTTATTTGAAACTTTTTTGCCAAAATATTCAGCAGAATTTTTCGAGGTACTAATCGAGCTAAAGTGCTTCTAAGTTGAGTAGTAATATCGCCAATAATAACGGTAGGTTGCCACTGTTCTAAAGCTTTGAGAGATTGACTAACTACTTCTTCACAAGAATAAGTCTTTTCTTTGGTTCCTGCCAAAGCTGGAGGAAAATTGGCTTCTGTAAAAAAATTTGTTTCTATTGGTCCTGGACAAGTGACTAAAATACGGACACCATATTGACGATTTTCTGCCCATAGTGCCTCACTAAAGCTGAGAATAAAAGCTTTACTAGCAGCATAAACAGAAAGATATGGTATTGGTTGAAATGCTGTAATTGAGGATACGTTAATAATACTTCCAGAACGACGTTCCCGCATCAATGGTAAAAATCTATGAGTTAAATCTACTAATGCCAAAATATTTAATTGTACGATTTTGACTTGTCTTTCTCTATCTTCTTGGGCAAAGTCACCATAGCAACCAAAACCCGCATTGTTGATTAATAAATCAATCGTCAATCCTTTTGTTTTAGTGATATCAAATATAGTAGCAGCAGCATGATGTTCTGTTAGATCTTGAGCTATAATATCTACTTGAATGTTGTGTTGCTCTTTTAGTTGGTTAGCTAATTGCTTGAGTTTGTCTTCAGAACGAGCAACTAGTACAAGATTTGTTCTGCGTACAGCTAATTCCTGTGCAAAAGCTTTACCAATACCACTAGACGCACCAGTAATTAAAGCAGTTGACATTTTATATATTAAGATAGTTGTTTACGTATCTTATAGATATTAGCCATACTACCTATAAGTTTTAACTACCCAGAGTCATATTCCTAAAAGTGTAAAAGCAAGACCTATTAGTCAAATCTGTGTATCGGATACCTCCAATCAAAACTCTTGCTTTCCTTAGAGGTTATTTGAGAAATCCTCTTTTTAGTAGCAAAACATTCTAGACGATCCTAAATAACCAGATAAATTGGGGGACTTTGAAAGGTGTTACCCCTTCTTCCAAGTCAGGTTAGCAAGGTGGTTTCATAACAATCAGAAAAAAACTAAAACTGGCTTTAAAAGCTTCTCCACCTGTGGAGAGAGGAATGGTAGTGGTGTAAAAAACCATCCCACAAAATGAGAAATCAAGAGTTATATATTTTTATTTTCTCAGATGAAATTACCCTGTTTCTTCAAAGTGAGGCTAGGCTAGGGGGGATCAATAAGTTACTACAACACAATCAAGTGCTTTTAAAACAACCTCTAAGACTTGGCTTATACAATAGATTTTAATTTTCCAACTACGCCGATATGAGAGATTCTTAAATCTTCCTCATCTATATATTTAATAGAAGAGTCAATTTTGTGTGGTAATTCTTTGTCCTTGCAAGACCACTCAAATATAAATTTGTAGTCCAAGTCCTTTATCTTAGAAAATATTTCATTCCATTGGCTTCGCCGAACTCGATTTCCCCAGTTTGATTGTAATTCTCTTGAGTAAGCTTCATCTTGATAAATAAAGAACTCATACCAATTTAATGTGAAGTTGCAGATATCTCGATCCCCCTAAATCCCCCTTCAAAAGGGGGACTTTGATAGATATTTTTTTGGTTCCCCCCTTAATAAGGGGGGTTAGGGGGGATCGAATTCTATGCATCTTCATAAAGAATTGGTATCAAATGGTTTATCACTCATATTCTTGCGATCGAGTAAATGAATAAGGTGAAACATATAACTACCATTGTTCAGCCCAATAAATAATTTCTGAGGCAGAACTATTAATTGCAACGCCGTAGCTATCTCCATGATTCCATTTGAAGCCAGGTCTACCTTTGTCTGTTGCATCTAATACTAATATTTCATAACTATCTGGAAAAGTTTCTGTGTGAGAATCACTAGTGTAGAAGAAAGTTGTCGGAACACCGTTAGGTTGGTTTATATGGTCGTTTGTGTTACCGCCTCTATATTTATGCTTGGCATGATTTCTGTATTGTGAGAGTAGTTTTTGTATTTTTTCTGATGGCTCTTTTAATCTAATTTGAAAAAAACTACCTTCCTGTAAAAATCCCGGAGAGTAAGCAATGCGAACACCTTTAGCATCCGTGGGAATCTGATTAGGAAAATGTTTTAGTTGGTTATTATTAGACCACAATTGATTACGAATTTCTGTATAACGTGTTGTATCAGTTATTATTTCAGGTTCACTAGCACTGCTAAAAGCTTTTCTGAGGAAAAAGCTTCCCCCGACAATACCAAGACTACCAAGGGAGAGTAGAACTATCATGGCGACTTTGACAAGATGCGATCGCTTCATCGAGTTGGGTTAGTCTAAAGTTTATGGTCATATACCCAACTACTAAACTATATTCGTACTATTGCGGATATTGTACTAGAGATATTAACAGAAACTTTGTGTATTCAGCGTAAATTTGGGGTATTTGTAAAATTATCATGAAGACAAGCAATACTTACCTAGTCAAATACCGCAGGTCATTATTGTTGAGATTAGTATTAATGTTGTAGATAACGGAATTAATCCCACAACCATCCACTCTTTTTTCAATTCTTCCTGATGGGACAATAACCAAAGCGGATATATAAATAGTAGATGCACCTTAATTAAATCACAGCCTTCAGCTTTTAGCTGGGGGCTTTTTTTATTGCTATTAATGTGATTTTGTGAATATAAAAATTTTATTTACAAGTTGAATTTACCCGGATATATAAATAATTCAACTGGATTAATAAATGGTAGATGTAGATGCACCTTAATAAATCATAGCCCTCAGTTTGTACCTGGGGGCTTTATTTATTGATGATAATTTTTAATTCGGACAGGAAAATTAGGATATAAATTAGACCTTTTGCAAAAGTGCTTTTTGCAAGAGGTGGGAAAAGGGAAAAGGTTAAAGGGGACCCCACCTTCCCCTTTTCCCGACTTCTGCAAGAAGTCTATTGAATTTACCCGGATTTACAAATAATTCAACTGGATTAATAAATAGTAGATGCACCCTAATAAATTACAGCCCTCAGCCTTTGGTTTGGGGCTTTTATTATTTAAATATAGATGGGAGCAAACCGGGAGCTAGCCAAATACCATAACCAAGAAATCCAAAGACCAAGGTAATTAGGGCAGTAATGATGTAGCTAATACAAATTAATAAACCATCAGATTCGATGGTGGCAACGGTCAAAAGTAAAATACC
The DNA here is from genome assembly GCF_043099735.1 of Nostoc sp. C117. Lineage (NCBI taxonomy): Bacteria > Bacillati > Cyanobacteriota > Cyanophyceae > Nostocales > Nostocaceae > Nostoc > Nostoc sp. C117. Next base: position 4,369,093 of record NZ_CP170991.1, on the reverse strand, counting down.
TACAGTTGGAATGGGATTAGTAAAGGGAATTGGTGATATTAATAATATTGTCAACCAAGAGATACAAAGCCCATTGATTCTCCAAATTAAAGGATTATGGGCTATTTTAGATAATCGGGGACGGGTAATTTTCTCTAAAATTTTGGTCAGACAACCCAAGTTTTGTAATAGTAACTGACTAAAAGTACGAGGAAATTTATAGTTAGCGATTCTTTTAGGTAACCAAGGCGATCGCCTTCCTAAAAGCATTTGTACTGACAACAGTAAACAAGCCCCACCGAAAGGTCCAGTTAATCCCGGTGGCATAGGAAACAAAAAGGGTAAAACTAATAATGCAATTACCAGGCTAAACCCTCGTTCTGAGGTTTCTGCCAGAATATCGCCTAGAGTCAGGGGCTTTTCGGCTAGGCGTTGTAACAAAGATTTTATATCTTGAGAAAATCTCAGATGCATTTGGCGTCAGTTGATGCGAGTTCCCACATTTCTATCAGACGGAGTGGGGGAGGTCAGGGAGATGAGAGAGAATACTTTGTGACTTCGCCAATTTGAGATTTTTAATTTTGGATTAAAGGAAAAATCTAAAATCCAAATTGAATGACTCTTAACTCTCGACTTCTGGCGGTATGAAAACAGCTACAGCTTTAGGTATAACTTGGAAATGGGCAGGTGTGTAAGTAGTGATTTCACCATCTGTATTAATGGGGCGTGGTTTGCGAGTATATAAGTGTATTTCCTGGTCTTGAAGAGAACGTACACTTTCCCAATGTATATGCCGTCCTTGTCGCATCGCGGGTAATAATAATATAATCTGCCACCAATGTTTAATTTCCAAACTATAAAGATCTAGTCTTTGGTCATCTATTGCAGCATCGTCTGCCACTGCCATACCACCACCGTAATAGCGACCGTTACCGACAGCAATTTGTACCGTTTTGACGTGAAGCGATTCACCGTTGATTACAATTTCGGCACTAAAAGGTCTAGCTGACCAAATTACTTGCAATGCAGTGGCAGCATAAGCAAATATTCCCCAACGGCGTTTGACTTCTTTGGTAAGTAGTTCGGTAATTTTTACACTCAATCCCAAACTAGCAACATTAAAAAAGTGCTTGCCATTCACCCAACCCAAATCGATGCGGTGTAAATTTCCCTGGGCAATAATGTTACAAGCTTCGTTGAGGGAATTGGGGATTCCTAAAGTTCTTGCTAAATCGTTAGCAGTTCCTAGAGGCAAAATTCCTAAGGGCAATTGAGTATCAACTAAAGCATCTACTGCGGCATTAAGAGTTCCATCGCCGCCTCCAACAATTACTAAATCAACTTGATGCTGATAACGAAGTATAACTTCAGAAAGTTGTTTCGGATGTTCTGTAGATTCTTCAATTACAATAAAGCCGAGTGTCTTGAGATAATCAATCGCTTCCGACAAAGCATTTTGGCCTTGGCGAGCATGACGATTTACTAACAGCAGTGCGCGGGAACTCATGGGTAGTACCTTTTGTAGTGAACATGTCCAAGTATCCGCATTAGTTTACTTCGTTTAAATTTGACTATAATAAACTTGGATAGACAGTTATTAAAAATCCATTTTATCATTACTTAATTACATTTTTATAGTTGCTATTTTTCAGTTATATTTTATCTACTTTAACTTATATTAGATATTGATATGTTATTCATCAGTGGATTAAGTTACCATCGCAACTCGATCTGAGGAATAGAGATATGGGAATAATTTCACGATCTGTTAAACTTCAAAGACTCGTGGTCAGAACTTTGTAACACCCCAGGAACAAAAATAATTACACTGTGATCTATAAGACTAGTACTGCAAGTCGTAATTCTTAATTATCATTGCATAAGGGTTCTAGACATTTCAAGTGGGTGTTTTATTTCCGCCGACCTGTACTAGTGTGTTAATCTATGCTTCTCTTAGGGAACCATAGAAGCAGTTGACAATTCCTATTTCTTTTAATTCACTAAATTAATTCATAGAAAAATTGTGAGGTAATGAATGCGTCGCCTTAAATTTTGGGCATTTTTTCCACTTACTCTGATATTTGGCTGCTCAGATCAACTGTTTCAATCTAGACCGACTGTAGCCAACTCTAAACCAGCATTAGTTGAAGAAAGTAGTCCGACTTTGTTAGCAAAAGCGAGTTACTTGTCACCACTAGAACAACAGGTGATTATTGAAACAAATAAAGTCCGAACAAATCCTAAAGCATATCTCCCGATTTTGGAAACCTATCGCCAGCGCTTTCAAGGTAACCGAGTCAAAATTTCTAATAATACTTATTTGGTAACTCAAGAAGGAGTAAAAGCTGTTGATGAAGCGATCGCATTTCTGAAATCTGCTCGTCCTGTAGGGGCGTTGGGTGCATCTAAGGGTATGTCTTTAGGAGCAAAAGACCACGTTAAAGACCAAGGTCCAAAAGGTGTCACAGGTCACAAGGGTAGCGATGGTAGCAACCCTTTTACTCGCATTAACCGCTATGGTAGATGGCAAACAACCGCAGGTGAAAATATTAGTTACGGCCCAAATACCGCCCAAGATATTGTTATGCAATTAATTATTGATGATGGCGTGGGCGATCGCGGTCATCGAAAAAATATTTTTAACGGTGCTTTTAAAGTGTCTGGCGTTGCTTATGGAAGTCACAAATTATATAGAACAATCTGTGTAATTGACTACGCTGGAGGATATCAGGAAAAGTAATTTGAGGTGGAAAATAAGAGGGACAAATCAATTGAAAATGACGCTCGATAACTTGGTATACGACCGGAGACTTTTAACCAGATGCTAGAGGTAGTGCGATGGCCCAGCCAATCAAAACAGAAAATAGGACGACCAAGTAAACTCAGCGTTTTAGCCCTAACGTGTAACTACTAACCCAGAAGTGTTGATGTAAGGAATGGCTAAATTGAGGCGATCGCAGAAATCTATCTAGACACAATGTTTAACCCTGCATTAGTTCTTTTTTGCCATCCTGAACGTTCAAGCTCAGGAATATCATGCTCCTCAACTGGATACCCAATACAAAGATAAGCTATTAGTTCCCAAGTGTCGTTTATGGATAAGTCTTTTTTCACAGCCTGTGGATCTATTATTGAAACCCAACCAACACCGAGTCCAGATGCACGTGCAGCAAGCCAGAGTGTATGAATAGCCATAACAACAGAATAATTTAACGTTTCCGGCATAGTTAATTTACCCAAATTAGCGCCCTGTTCTGTTTCAACATCGGCAAATACAGCCAACTGAACAGGAGCAGCGTCTAGCCCTTCTAATTTGAGATTGGCGTAGAGCGAAGCACGTTCGCCAGAATATCCAGCAAGAGCCTGTTCGTTACACTTTCGGAAATTAGTACGGATTTTTTCTCTGTTTTTATTATCATTCACATTGACCCATCGCCAAGGCTGACTATTCCCCACAGAAGGAGAGAAATTGGCAATTTCTATTAAATTTAACAACAGCTCATTTGAGATAGGATTTTTTAAGAATCGCCGAACATCCCGCCGCCATAGCAAAAGCAAGCGAAGTACTTCTCTAAAATCGTCATTGAAATCAGGAACTATGTTAGTTTGCATAACACTAAATAGGGATATAACTAGGCAAATTTAAACAAATTTTTAGCAACTGCATCAACCAAATTAATGATAAAACATTAAAATTTAGTTAATAATAAATTAATATAGGACTCATATTTGATTAGCGATCGCTAACTAAAAAACTAGAACCGCAAAATTTTCTAGAGAAGTAGTTTCTCAAGAGTTGCCAAGTAATATAAGCATCAGAATTTCGACAGAATCGTAGTTGTTCAATACGGTTAATTTGATATTGGCGTAAATCCGAGTGTAATTGTTGACCTTGGTTGGATGGATGAAGAAGGCTATTTTTATATTGTTGACCGCTTGAAAAACATAATTAACGTTTATACTCTACTGAATCTATTCACTTCAGTAGAGTATTTTTGTTGACAGTTTTGAGCGAGCAGAATACAGGTATCAGTCGTTAGAATTGGGCATGAATTGGAGTCTGATACAATACTGCTCGGGTTTTGCATTTTTAACTCGGAATTGGGTTTTGGGAAAAGGTTAAAGGGTAAAGATTAAAGGTTTTTTTCCCCTTTCCCCTTCCCCTTTTCCCCAAAACCCGACAAGTATTGGAGTCTGATAGGCTTCTGAAAGGTGGTGAAACACCACACTTGCGATCGGCATATCAGCATACAAGCAGCCATGAGCGCACCAAATTACTCAAGGGAAATAGCTGGGAATTTTCTGGAGCAGATAGTCTAAGACAGGGACTACACCACCACTAGAAAAGACTTCCCCGACATAGAAAATATTGTCTTGCCCTTGAAGAGTTTCTACTTGTGAATACCAGTTTTCCACAGCATCTTTAGGAACCATTGGTGGCCATTGAAAACGAGGAGAATCAAGCACTTGCCCGACATCAATCCCTAAAGCTTGCATACTCTCCCGCATGGTCTGTTCAGCTTCTAGCGGCGAACTATCACTTTTCGCATAACAAACGGCTAAACAAATGTTGCTGTCTTCATATTCTCGAATTACCGCGTGGCATTGTTGAGAAGTTGTTGGTATCCCCAATGATGCACAAATTGGGTACGCAAGCACAAGACGTCCAATAGGAAGTGCTTCTGGCCAATTTAAAGCTCGAAAAGACCACACCTGAGACACTGAACCAGGACGTACTTGTTGGTAAAGAGGTACAATATGTTCCTTTGTATCGAGAAATTTCAGTGCATCGTGAGGTGAGCAAGCTATAACCAGGGCATCAAATTTATGGATATTACCGTTATCAGTTACTAGCTCAATCTGCGTGCCATCTAAGTCTTTTAATGTCCGAAGCGTTCGTATCCCCTGAGCGAGACGAACATCTAAAGCTTCATGTTCCACGAGTTTTTCGAAAAAGTCTAGATATCCGTGCTTGTGAACGTAGGATGCAGTCGGATTGACATCCTGCATGATTGTCTTAATATTGTCGTTCACACTTGGGATAGCGGTAACATCAGTACCCATTGCTAGTAGGATTCTCTTGATGAAAACGACCAGATAAAAAGCCGCACATTTAAGAGTAAGACCAGCTAGGTGTTCACAGACAGGTCCAAAAAGATAGCTGTCCAGGACTAATTCACAAAGGACACCAAACACAGGAAGTTGGTTGCGGTTGACCCACTCGGCAAAGGTTTCGCCAGGAAGTGCTACACCAGCCTCAATAACACCAGCAATTCCAGCATAATTTCTGATCTTCTGCAAGATATTCCATCCCGTTAGCAGTTCTTCTACTACTTGTTTGCTTGGGTAGTCTTTGAGGAACATTGGTCCCGGTAGCAATTTTCTTGTCTCTATATCGAAGAAACTTGTGTTAGGGAATGGGAGTAATTGTTTTGACAAATTGTATTTGTCGAGCATCTCCTGCAATGGAGCATAGATATTTGGTTCGTAGGCTGTGCAAGCAGGGATGATCTTGATAGAGTAATCAAAAACATGACCGTCCATCTTCAGAGACTTGGCGTAGCCGCCAACCGATGAATTCTTCTCAAATAAGGTGATGTTTTTGTATCCTTGTTGACGGAGAATGGTGGCAGTAAATAACCCCGACGCACCCGCGCCAATGACTGCTATCTGTGCATTTTTATTGATGGCAGAACTTGATTTGGAAGTTGATGACATATTTTTAACTGAGTCAAGGACTGTTGCCGTAGAAATAGTAGAAAGCACTGTAAGGCACTGCAATGCTAGGAGTCCGATTTGGATTACATGCACCGATGGGCGCGACACCACCTTTAGTGTCTAGTCTTTGGACAAAATTGACATGACTGAAGATGCCATCACTGCCGTTTGAGGTGGCGTTGAGTAAAAGAAGTGGGATATTCTTAAGGGGATCTGGTGAGGGTAAACTTGCTTTGACACTGCCCGTTATACGGCTGCCATCGTAAGATGCCCAAAACGGACCGCGACCGTGAATACCAACTTGGTTTTTGTTCCCACCGCCACCAAAGATATTGGCCAGAGGCTGCCTGAAAGTCCAGATAAATGTATTGGGATCGGTAGCGGTGGCTTTGCAATCATAAATCTGCACTCCAGACCCCAGTGTTTTTAACAGCAGTACTTGGTCCTTTGGTACTCGTAAGTTGTCGGGGACATACGGTGGTTGAATAGGCTGTCCATTTTTGTTATCTTCTGGAAGGGCAGTAGCAGGGAACACTAGTGCCATGAATGCGAGTAGAGCAATGCTAGATTGGAGTATCAAGTTGAGAATAGGACTCAATGGAGGTGGTGATGCTTGCCATTCATTGCTGTTTTCCTGCCGATTTTTGCCAAACTTTAACATCACTTCTAGAAAAACTCCTAAATAATGCTGTGTTAATTCTCTTTGTATTTGTGCTGCTCACAGGTTTACTGGAGTTTAAGCTTATGTTAAAGTCAGTAGTCTGAACAGTTTTGCGATCGCTCTCTAAAGAATAGACCTGCCTTGAAAATAGGGATTGGGGACTGGGGACTGGGAAAGAAATATTTTCATTCCTTCATTGTGAACTGCGTTTATGGAGTCTCTTGCAAAATTCAATGGTAAAATCATCTGCACCGCTCATGGTAAGGGTAGAGAGTATGATTTTCGGATATTTAAAAATAGTAAAGTTAAATTAAGAGAAGATATGCAGATATAGAGTGCTTAGGAGATAAAGGTTACCAAGGTATTCGGAAACTTCATGAAAATAGTCGAATTCCCAAAAAAAGCCCAGAGGAGGTAAGTTAAGTTTTCAAGATAAAAAGGGTAATCAAGACTTAGCCAAAATTAGGGTTTTAGGTGAGCATATAAATTGGAAACTCAAGGTTTTTAAAATTTTGTCCTTTACTTATAGAAATCACCGAAAAAGATTTAGTTTGAGGTTTCATCTGATTGTTGCTCTTTACAATTACGAGCTTTTCCTCCCCACACTTAAATCTTACTAAACAACTTTTGCAAGAGGTCTATTACCCTAAATAAGCTTTTTTAACTCGCTCATCAATAATTAATTCAGATGATGCGCCTGTTAAAGTGATAGAACCAGCTTCTAAAACATAACCGCGATCGGCAATTTTGAGCGCTAGATGAGCGTTTTGTTCAACTAATAAAATAGTCACACCTGTAGCACGAAGATTTTCAATAATCGAGAAAATTTCTCGAACGATCGCAGGTGCTAAACCTAAGCTAGGCTCATCTAAAAGTAAGAGTTTTGGTTTACTCATTAAAGCACGAGCGATCGCTAACATTTGTTGTTCACCACCGCTTAAGGTTCCTGCTAGTTGATTGCGTCTTTGTGACAAACGGGGAAATAGCTCAAATTGTCGTTGAATATCTGATTTTATCTCTGCTTGATTAGAACGAATATAAGCACCCAAAAGTAAATTATCAAGTACTGTTTGCCGTGCTAATACTCTCCGCCCTTCTGGGCAATGAGCAATCCCAAGTTGTACAACCTCATGAGCTTGGCGGCGAGTAATATTATGTCCATCATAAATAATTACGCCATTCTGAGGATTAACTATTTTCGATATAGCCCGGAGTGTAGTAGTTTTCCCGGCACCATTAGCACCAATTAAAGTAACTACCTCACCTTTTTGAATAATTAAATTAATTTTTTTCAGCGCTTGAATACCGCCATAATTTACATCAAGTTCTTGAATTTCTAAAATTGTATAATTTTGTCTATTATCGGCGTTCATCGGCGGGTTATATATAGAAATATTCAATGTTTACATAAAACCTAACATACACCAATAATACGTTTCTTAAAACAGTGTAATTGGTTTAAGTTAAAAACCAACGCCAGAATACTGCAATCATTGTGGTATCGACTGCTTTTAGTTTCTTCCATCCATTACGGACATTCCTAGCGTCCATCACCATAACTTCCAAATAAGAAAAACCCCACCCCATGAACCCATGAAAGTTATGCTTTATCTCATATCTTCGCAAGCAAATAAGGGTGGGGCGTTACGGAGTTTTCTTCAAGACTAAACTTGAGTTAAAAAATTCAGATGTACCTTTAGAAAGTAAAAGTAGTTCTCAATGCCCCAATAACAGCATCATTGTTATTGCTGTTGTTATCTGGCGAAGTCAACCAAATAACTCCGGGAGTAATGGTAATATTGTCGCTCACTTTATATTGGTAAAACGCTTCTAGATGATAGGAATTGTTCTTATCTTTGCCAATTTGGGCAACACTGGAACTTGTTACATAAGGTTCCATACCAACCACGATACCAGCTAAGTTACCTTTTTTACCAAGGTCGGGGAATCCTAAAGTAACTGCCCAATTCCAGATATCAAGAGTTCCCCGATTAATTCCACTTCCATTGCTTGCCAATATCCGAGTGTTAGTGTATCCAGCCCAGCCGCCCAAGACAAATTTATCACTCAGTTGTAATGATGCTTCTACACCATAAGCATTACTGGATACTGGGAGATCGGCACCAGAAAATGGAGCTAAATCATTTGGTAAATTGGGATTATTCAGTAAAGCCGATCGCAAGTTAGCACGGTTACTACCTGTACTACCATTGGCAGTAAAATCGTTGTTGTAAGAATTAACGTAAGTCAAACCAACGGTGAATTTATCAGTAGGTTTGACAGTTAACTGAGCTATGGCTCCATAAGCGCCGTTGAATAAACCACTTCCATTTTGAGGATTAGCAGGATCGTTAGCTAAATACCCCAAACTTAGTTCTAGATTCTTGCTGAACTGATGCTGAATTCCTAAACCAGTACCATTAACTAAATAGTAAATAGGGTTGCGAGTGCCAAACTGAGTAAAAGCGCCGCTACCCCCATCTCCATCTAAGTAAGGGTTAACAGTATTAGTAAAATCATCAATTGCACCTGCATTTGCTTCAACGACAACATTTGTTTTTTGAGTGAGAGGAAACTGATACAACAGCGCATCTATCCCAACAGCATTGTTGTTGCCATTATCAAAAGTACCAGCAGCAAACCGAAAGTCACCTTCTGGTGTAAACGTAGAATTTGCAGAGAAGGCATTTAGATTTGTGGCTTGCAGTCGAGTTCTGAGTAAATCTTTACCTGTAAAACTGGAATCAAAGTTGAGGCGGACGCGATCGCCTAAAATAGGATTGCGATTAATTTTTTCTCCTCTAGCATTATCTCCTGCCACAATTCCTGCCACTGCAAAAACAGCTTCACCATTGAGTTTGGTGGTAGTAGAAAACTGATGCTCTTCCAGTTCTGCACTGTGTGTTTCCAACGCATCAACTCGACCCCGTAAGGTAGCCAGTTCTGTGATAAATTGTTCTTGCAATTTTTGTAATGTGGTTAAGTCTTCTTTTTTAACCAAATCATTAGTTGAGGTAGCAATCAGTTCATTGATGCGTTGTAGACAAGCATTCAAACCAGCCGCAAATTCATATCGCGTCATTGCCCGATTACCGCGATATGTACTATTAGGATATCCAGCAATACAGCCGTAACGTTCTACTAGTGATTGCAGCGCTTGAAATGCCCAATCAGTAGGCTGTACATCTGATAATTGAGATACGGAAGTGACTTGCGCCACAGCATCACTAGTCGCTGGAAGCTCTAGAGATAGCTCGGTTTGGTTATTGTCAGATTTTGATGTATTATTTGCAGGAGATGCTATTGCCAGCTTACTATAACCAACAAATGAGGCAACAAGCACAATGAATGGAGTCTGCTGAAGAAAACTCCAGAGAACTTTTGCTTTTGACATTTTTATTCTTCACCCAAAAAATTAATTATGACTAGTACCGCTGCGAGTAATTCGTAATTACCTATTAGCAAAGGTTTCAGGCGTGGCAAATAGTTGGCTTATTCCCGCCGTGCTGTACTAGTAGTTTGTCCCATTAGTTCTGAAGTTTTAAAGCTGACACGGAGACGCAAAGACACGGTGACACGTGGACGTGGAGAATTTTAAAGCTGGCAAAATTAATGCGATAAACCACTAGTAGTTCGTCAAGCCAACTTTGACGTTTGTAGTTAAGAATTTAGTCCTGATAATCCTGAATCTGCGATGAATCACCGACTACAAACTAGGATTTTATTTGATGTTGAATTACGCTTACCTAACTTAAGTAAACAAATACTTTCGATGTATAGGATTCCTATTTGATTTTTGAATAAAATTAGGTACTGTAGCATCCGTTACGATGAAATCTGTAACGCACGATTCGTAAGGATTTGGTGCGTTACGTTGTCGCTAAGACGCCCTACGTATCTTTCTTTTGAAAAATCAAATAGTAGTCCTATATTTAGTCCTTAGGGCTTAGCAACAGTAGTGACATCTTTGTTAAGAACATCTAAGGCTGTTAACAATTTCGGTTTATTTGGTGCAGAGGCTTTAAGTCCTGCCTTAATCTCATCGGATTTATCTTCAATTTCTTTGTAGGTAGTCGGAGATTTAGCTTTAACTCCATCCTCAACCTTTGACCAGAAATCTTCAAATTTATCAAATTCCCCTTTAGCTTTGGCAAAATTTCCGGCTGTAACTGCGGTCTTAGTATTGGTAACAACACCCTCTAAACCTTTAAATTCGGTACTTGCAGTGGTAGGACTAATTGCTGTTGGGGCAGTGGTTGTTGGAGTGGGACTGGGAGATGCTGCGCTGGTTGTCGCAGTGGGAGTAGCAGCTGTATCTGATACAGAATTCCCAGCAGGTGTTGTCTGTGCAGTAGGCTCTTCACCCTTGTTGCATCCAACCAATGCCATGAGACTGATTAAAGCAACTGTGAATACTGGATTAAAACGACTCATCATAAACTCCTCATCAAAACTCATTGGTGTAGACTCGTGTAGCCTTGTAGAAATAACTATTCGGTTGAAGAGGGTTAAAAAGCCGATGAAATAGACTTTTATCCCAAGTGCCGAATAGCACCTGTTTTCTTAAGGCTTTTGAGAGCGCCGATCTAGAAAAAACTCGTGTCTAGACATCGCCCTCATTATGAACAAAAATACTAGGTGATATTTCTGTCATTTAAATATTAAAGCTATTAAGGTAAAAAACTCGGAAAGAACGGATATTTTTTCTTTCCGAGTTTTTTACCTAGTGTGGTTTACCTTAAGAACAGAGTCTCTCAAAACTCCTCACATCAATTACTCACTTCGAGTCTTGTCTGACAAGACTCGATTTTTCTCATCTAATTTGCATTTCAGGTAATATTGAGCCTACATTGTATAGTAAAAAAGTTTATACTGACTGGAAAAATAGCATGAAACGTTCATTTCGCAAGTATCATCGGATCTTTGGTATCATTTTATCTATACCACTGGTGTTAACCGTGCTAACTGGGATGTTAACAACGGTTGTTCGGGAGTGGTCTATTGGTATAGGAGTTCCAGCTAGCTTCCTCTTAAGTATCCATACAGGCGAAATCTTGCATCTCGAAGGAATTTACCCAATTTTGAACGGATTAGGGCTTCTGGGATTGTTGGTTACAGGATTAAGTATGTCTGGTTTATTTGGTAAAAAGACTCGGCAAAACCCTAAGAATTAAACTAAGAAGCTAATGGCAAACGTACCTGAAAGCAGCTACCAACACCGACTTCACTGGTGACAGTAATATCTCCTCCATGAGTTCTAGCGATCGCTTGGGCTATAGCTAATCCTAAACCTACCCCGCCCTCGCGTTGGTTTCTAGCTCGATCTGCTCTCCAAAAGCGATTAAAAATTAGCGGAATCTGTTCTGGAGCAATGCCAATACCATTATCCTGAACATTAATTGCTACCAGCCGCTCAAGTTTAACCAGAGAAACCCTGATAGTTCCTCCTTTCGGTGTATAGTACAATGCATTTTGCAACAGATTAGAAAATAATCGCTTTAGTTGAATAGCTTCACCTTTGATAAAAACTTCAGTTGATATTTCTGACTTCAGAATAATTTCCTTAGAGACGGCTTGCGGTTCCCAAAAATCCACCAAATCCTCTAATAGTTCATCCAAAGGAATATTTATCCATGCAATCACTTGAGTACTCGTTACTGCATCAGTTCTAGCTAATAAAAGTAAATCTTCTACTAATCGAGTCATTTGATTACTTGCAGATGATATTGCTTCCAATTTATTCACGTTACCTGGATGAATTCTCTCTGGATAATTCATAATCACTTCAACTGAAGTTTTAATGATTGTTAAAGGACTACGTAACTCATGAGAAGCATCGGCAGTAAACTGTTTTAATTGCTGAATACTTTGCTCAATTGGCTGTAAAGATTGTCTAGTTAGCCACCAACCACCTAAACCACTAAGAATTATGACAATCAGTCCTCCTAACTCAAATCCCCATAAAAGTCGGTCTAATTCTTCTTCTAGTTCTTCTGTGGATTCACTGACCCGGACATATCCTTGAAGCTTTTTTTTACCCACATTTAAACTATGCAGATAAACAGGAATAGTAATACTGCGAATTTTTTGCTTTTGGATAACGTTAAAATTAGCAGTAAATGACATCCGAGAAATAGTGTTTCCCGCTTTAGCTAATAGCCGACCATTAACATCAAACCATTCTACTCCTTGATGATTTTCACGTAAATCCTGCCAAGGAATATCTAAATCTCCATCATCATCATTATCTAAAATTCGCGGGATTTTAGTATTAATTGCTTTTTTGTCTATTGGGGCTGCGATTAAATTGTGAGAAGCCGCATTTGCTAAATTGATAATTTCGCCATCTAATTTTTGATAAAGATTATAAGATAAAAAATGGTAGACAATTGTGGTAGAAGTTCCCCAAATTGTTACCATTACACCTAAATAGGAAAATAAAAGCCGCCTAGCTAAAGCTTGAAGCATCGATTTAAAAAGTTTGTTTTAGTCGATAACCTAAACCGTACACTGTCTCAATAAAATCAACATTAGCTCCAGCAAGTTTCAATTTTTGTCTTAAACTCCGAATGTGAACCTTGATTGTTTCTTCTCCTGGTGGTTCTTCAAAAGACCACAGATGTTTGAGAATCTCGTTGCGATTAAACACTTGATGGCTGTGACGTAAAAACAATTCCAAAATTCTATATTCTTTGGGAGTGAGATGTATTGCTTGTCCATTATATGTAACTTCATAGTTACTTGGATCTAAACGCAACTTTTCCCACTCAAACACAGCGGGTAAAATAGTAATTCCCCGCCTTAGTAAAGCCCGAATTCTAGCCATTAGCTCTTGCAAATCAAAGGGTTTGACAACATAATCATCTGCACCTGCATCTAACCCGATTACTTTATCTGTGCTACTATCTTTTGCAGTTAGTAATAAAATAGGTATAGAATAGCCTTCCTGCCGTAGTTGCCGACACAAGGTGATACCATCCAACTTTGGCAGCATCAAATCTAGCACTATTAAGTCATAAGGAAAAGCTTTAGCAAACTCCCATCCCGCTTGACCATCGCTAGCAATATCCACAAGATAATTTTGGTCAATTAGTACTTCTGCAAGTGCTTTGGCAATCCGATATTCATCTTCTACTAAAAGGATTTTCATAACCACCCCACTAGTCAATACTTTTCGGTTAAACCCAATAATCTCTTTTTTGGTCTGGGGAATGGTTAAAGGGCAATGGGGAAAGTGAAATTCAAACCCTTTCCCTTTCCCCTTTCCCCCTTAACCGAAAAGTATTGCCCCACTAGTACCATAAAGCGGAAGTCAAAAGTCAAAAGTCAAAAGTCAAAGTTAACATAGAATAAGCTCTTTAGGGATTTTCAATGGTTGCTCTATTTACGCAGTGGCGTAATAGTGTTCATTCAAGCTTAAATTGATGGGTAAGTAATTTCGTAGTAAGGACTTTAGTCCTTATTTTATAAGCACTTTAGTGCTTACTACAAAGTTTTCATTACTAGCTTGATAGACTACTAGCTAATAAGCTGATGCGCGTCTAAAGTATATAAACACTCTTGATGGTTGTTGACTGTTGACGGGTTTTCAGTCATCAGTCATCAGGTAAATGTACAAATTAAATGCGTAACAGCTTAATTTCAAGACTCCATTTCAGCTAATTCTAACCAGCGTTCAGTCGCCACATCGATCGCTTGCTTAAGCGATTCCACTTGTTCGTAGAGTTTTTGCACTTGGCTATAATTCCCCCCAGAGATGTTTGCTAGTGTTTTTTCAGTTTCTGCTTTCTCAGCTTCTAACTGGGCAATTTTACCTTCCAACTGCTGAAATTCTTTTTTTTCCCAGTTGGATAACCTGCGTCGCTTGGTATTCTCTCCGTCCTTGGGTGAAACTGCACCATTTTGGACTTCGACATTTTTGGGCTTCTCCTTATTGTTCGCAGCTTGTTGCTGCGCTTCTTCAGCCTTTTTATAGTCCAGATAAACCGAGTAATTACCTGGATATTGGCGGAGATTACCACCTTCTTCAAAGGAGAATACTGTGTCGATGGTGCGATCGAGAAAATAGCGATCGTGAGAAACAACAATTACACAGCCAGTAAAATCTTCTAAATAATCCTCTAATACTGCCAATGTTTGCACATCTAAATCATTTGTCGGCTCATCTAAAATTAAAACATTGGGCGCGCTCATTAAAACCCGCAACAAAAATAAACGGCGTTTTTCTCCACCAGAAAGTTTACTAATTGGGGCATATTGTTGATTCCCAGGAAACAAAAACCGCTCCAACATTTGGGAAGCAGTAATTTGCGTTCCATCGCTAATTTTGACAAATTCCCCTTCTTCTTTGATATAGTCAATCACGCGCTGATTTTCATTTAATGCTGTGAGCAATTCTTCAGAATGCTGGTCAAAATAACCGATATGAACTGTAGTACCAATTTCGGCAATACCAGAATCAGGCTTAATTCGTCCAGTAATCATATCCATTAAAGTGGATTTCCCTGCACCATTAGCGCCAATAATGCCGATGCGGTCTTCTGGACTAAATTCGTAGGTGAAATTATTAATTAGAGTGCGTCCATTGTATGCCTTGGAAACGTTATCTAATTCAATAACTTTTTTGCCAATGCGACGGCCAACTGTGGAAATATCAACTTTACCCTGAACTTGTTTAAATTCAGTATCGCGCAGAGCGTGAGCGCGGTCAATTCTCGCTTTTTGCTTAGTACTTCTAGCTTTCGGCCCTTTTTTGAGCCATTCCAACTCGCGGCGCAACAAGCCTTGGTGTTTACGTTGACTACTTACGGCAGATTCTTCAGCTAAAGCTTTCTTTTCGAGGTAGTATGAATAGTTGCCTGTATAAGTGTAAATGTCGCCTCGGTCGATTTCAATAATCCGATTGGTAACGCGATCTAGAAAATAGCGATCGTGAGTGATGAGAAAAAGTGCGCCGCGATAGCGATTTAAATAACTTTGCAACCATTCTACAGAAAGAGCATCAAGATGGTTTGTTGGCTCATCCATGAGCAAAACATCGGGTTCTGATAGCAAAGCTGATGCTAAAGCAATGCGCTTGCGATAACCTCCAGATAAAGTACTTATCTTGGCGTCAAAGTCAGAAATTCCTAATTTTGTGAGGATGATTTTGGCATTAGTTTCTAATTCCCAAGCGCCAGTTGTATCCATCCTTTGCATCACCACAGAAAGGCGAGTCATTAGTTGAGTATCATCTGGATAGTGAACCAATTTATCTGAAAGTTCTTCATACTCACGCACCAAAGCCATGTGTTCGCCACTATCAGCAAAAACTTGTTCTAAAACTGTATGATTTTCATCTAAATCTGGCTGCTGGGGTAAGTAGATAATTTTAGAACCAGAGTTGATTAAGATTTGACCGTTATCAATGGTTTCTAACCCGGCAATCATTTTTAATAAAGTTGATTTTCCCGAACCATTAGTACCAATTAAACCAACTTTATCGGTAGCATCAAGGCTAAAGCTAGCATCTTTTAAAATCTCTTTGATGCCAAAGTCTTTTTTCACAGATTGTAGTGTAATAATACTCATAAGATTGAAGTCATTAATTATTTTTCATTAGTATAAGTAGGCAAGGCTCATACCCTACCTACATTCGACCAATTCTAGACAAATAAATCCAAGGGAAGGTGTCCATACATTTCGTTGATTCCATCTTCGTCATAAGACTGGCAAGATACTAATACACCACGATGATGACCATCATAGGAATCTAGATAACACAAGCCATTTTTCCCATTTAATTTGATATAAACTGGTCCTTCTGGTGTAGATAAATTCTCTGGTGGTTCATAACCTAAAGCGAGAGAATAGGTTTTCATTGCCAATATTCCTTCTTCTGCTGTATCAGCACAAATTCCTAAAATTTGGTAATCAGCAAGCTTGGTAAGTAAAATTAAGGCATCACGAGTTACTACTTTTTCTGATGCTTTGAGGACAGGAGCAATATCTAGACAATTGAATTTGTTCAGTATTTTTTTCGCTTCTTCGGCGGTGAGATTGTGAGGATTGGGAGTTGACATAAACTTCGATTATTGTCTTGTTGGTTTTTCTGTTGTGTTTGAGTTTGGAGTAGCCCAATTTAGGCTATTTTAGATTTTGGTGAAGCAGTGCAGTCTTCTCTTTTGGCGCTAGCGAATCTTGTCTGTGACACGCTACGCTAACGAGTGTCACTTGTTTGCGTAGCGTCTCCTACTGAGAAGGAATTAGCAATCAATCTTCCAAGTGTTGTAAAATTTAGCTCAAGTTAGAGTAAACTTTATAATTTTAAAGCTTTTTATTGAATGGTCACTCCCTTTTACGGTTGATTTTGGACATTCCCAAGGTTGAATATGAAGGGAACACCGCTTTTTGAGTCACCACCCATAACAAGGACTTTGGGCATTTGAGCGCCACCAGTCTTCCAAGCTTCAATGGCTTCTTTTTGCAGAACTAACTGTCCTCCTTGGGCTTTGAGTGTCTCTGCTAAGAGTCTTTGAGCTTCCGATCTACCTTTGGCGCGATTAATGTCTGCTTGTGCTTCTTGTTCAGCTTCTCGTGCTACATAAACGGCTCTTTGTGCCCGTTGTTCGGCAATTTGTTTTTCTTCAACGGCTCTGGCAAATTCTGGAGAGAATGCTAAATCAACGACACTAGTATCTAACACAATTATTCCATATTTGTCTAAGCGATCGCCTAATGCTTGATCGAAGTCTTCTTTTAATTCACTTCTTTTAGTAATTGCTTCTTCTACTGTTCTTCTGGCAGCTGCAATTTTAAACGCTTCTTGTGTTTGGGGGGCAATGATTTTCGATACAATATTTTCTAATGTTCCTTGTTTTCTTCTAACTTCAACTACCTGTATGGGATCGAGGCGAAAGTTAATTGCAAATCTCGCAGATAAGTTTTGCAAATCCTTCGTAGAACTTTCTGCTGGGACTTCAAATTTTTGTACGGTCAAATCATACACATCTATCACGGAGATAAAAGGCGGTCTTACATGAATACCTTCCAATAAAGCCCCATCTCTCGCTTTACCCAATATGCTAATCACTCCTGCTTGTCCTGGGTTGATAATAATAAAGGCATTTAGTCCGATAATCACTAATATTGCTAACACAATTCCAAAAACTGTGGTTTGCCAATTTCCCAATTGCTGATTTTTCAAATGATTCTCTCCAATATTGAGTGCTGAGTGCTGAGTTAAGAGTGTTGAGTGTTGAGTGCTGTACATGGATAGCGGGGCGTTTAGCCCGTGCTGAGTGCTGAGTTAGGAGTTAAGAGTGATTATTCTACTTATTGTCTCCTTTTCCCAATCCCCAGTCCCCAGTCCCCAGTCCCCAATTTAAGTTTCCCATTAGTCTGTCTGAATCAAGTCTTTAATCTTCAGACTCAGGACTCAAGACTCAAAACTTTGTTCCGTGTTAATATCAGTTGCACGCAACCGCAGAGCAAGCCGTGGCTACTGTATTAAAATCTCATCGGGCATCAAGAAGGCGTAGACATTCGACGCATCCTCTCCAGCGTTTGCTTGAGTATGGACATCAGTATCGGAAACAAATTTGGCTGGCGACTACTTATTCTATCCTTAATAAATTTTTCGACTTGGCACCACCCGGCTTAATTGGCGTGGCGGTGGATGTCGTAGTTAAGCAACAGGATTCCATAATTGCACAATTAGGGGTACGCGATGTCTTTGGACAATTTTTAATTATTTCCTTCCTCACTGTAATTATTTGGATACTAGAATCTGTTTTTGAATACGCCTACGCTCGACTTTGGCGGAATTTGGCTCAGAATATTCAGCATGACTTGCGTTTGGATGCATACAAACATTTGCAAGAGTTGGAATTGGCTTATTTTGAAGAACGCAGCACTGGCGGTTTAATGTCTATCCTCAGTGATGATATTAACCAATTAGAACGGTTTTTGGATGGGGGAGCAAATGATATTATCCAAGTTTCCGCAACTGTTCTAATTATTGGCGCTGCTTTTTTTATTTTGGCTCCTAGTGTGGCTTGGATGGCTTTGTCGCCGATGCCGTTTATCCTCTGGGGTTCCTTTGCTTATCAACGACTGCTTGCACCTCGGTACGCTGATGTAAGAGAAAAGGTAGGTTTTCTTAATTCGCGTTTGTCAAACAATATCAGCGGAATTACTACTATTAAAAGTTTCACTGCTGAAGCTTATGAAGCCTCTCGTTTGGAATTAGATAGTGAAGCTTATCGCCGGAGTAACTCTAAAGCAATTGCTCTTTCTGCGGCTTTTGTACCGTTAATTCGGATGCTGATTTTGGTGGGTTTCACGGCATTACTATTATATGGGGGGATGGCAGCAGTTTCTGGAAAAATGTCTGTAGGTACTTACAGCGTATTAGTGTTTTTAATCCAGCGATTGCTATGGCCTTTAACTAGATTAGGCGAAACATTCGATCAATATCAACGAGCAATGGCTTCTACTAATCGAGTCATGAATTTGTTGGATACTCCCATCGCTATTCATACAGGTGATGTATCGTTACCTATCAATGAAGTGCGCGGTGAAGTGCAATTTAAAAATGTTTATTTTGCCTATAAAGATAGATTTCCAGTAATTAAAAATCTCTCTTTGGATATTCCGGCGGGGAAAACCATTGCAATTGTCGGTTCAACTGGTTCAGGTAAAAGCACTTTAGTCAAACTTTTATTGCGGTTGTACGAAGTGCAAACAGGAAGTATTACTGTCGATGGCATTGACTTGCAAAGTTTGAATTTACAAGATTTACGGCGCTGCATTGGGTTGGTGAGTCAGGATGTGTTTCTATTTCATGGTACTGTAGCTGAGAATATAGCCTATGGAAGCTTTGAAACTACAGAACAAGAAATCATCAATGCGGCGAAGATAGCAGAGGCGCACGAATTTATTATTAACCTGCCCGAAGGTTATGAGACAATTGTGGGGGAAAGAGGACAAAAGTTATCTGGTGGACAAAGACAACGAATTGCGATCGCCCGTGCAGTCTTGAAGAATCCCCCCATTTTGATTTTAGATGAAGCGACCTCGGCAGTAGATAATGAGACAGAAGCGGCAATCCAGCGATCCCTAGAACGGATTACAGTCGATAGAACTACAATTGCGATCGCTCATCGTCTTTCCACCATCCGTAATGCCGATTGCATTTATGTCATGGAATATGGGAAATTAGTAGAGTCGGGAACCCATGAGCAATTGCTAGACAAAGAAGGTATTTATTCTGGCCTCTGGCGTGTACAGTCAGGCTTAAGATAACTTTCACGCCTCTTTGTTTCTCAATTACGAATTACGAACTTGTACTGAGCGTAGCCGAAGTATTACGAATTACGAATTATTTATGTTTTTTGGTAATAGTCAACCAGAATCAGGTGATAACAAGTGGCGTCACCAGTTAGATAGGTTTGTGAAAGCAAATCAGCAAGAATTGGCAGCACTATTTTGGGGATTGTGGTTAGCAAATGGTGATAGTCAAGGTACTGTTGGTATTGATTTACAACCAAAGCCGCATTTTGTTTATTGTCCGAAAGAGCAGATAGAGAATTTAAACAATAAAGTTGATAATCGGCTTCAGGAAATATTAGGAATTGTCGAGAATCATAAGCCGGAAGTAGAGGTTGTGATGATGGGAATTGGCAAGGGGGAAATTAAGTTAATTCAGTTTGCACCGGAACCAGCACCACCAATTTGTTTTGAGCAAGCTGGTAAGGATGTCGATGGATTATTGGATGTGCTGGAAGAGAGGATGAATCAAGAGATTGTTTGTTAACGAAGAGGAACGCAGAAGAAGATAATAACTTAGTGAATTGTTTTCCTAGTAGTTTGCCAACCCAAAATTGCTAGGTTGGGACTGGGGTTGGGGGAAGGAATTAAAACCTTTTCCCTTTTCCCCTTACCCTTTACCCCGCCAAGTTTCCTTGGCGAACTACTAGTATTGCAACTTGTCAAATACCCATGCCAAAGCAGCATCAACATCAGTAACGTAATCTACTAATGGTATGGTTGGACGATTCACCATCACAACCTTTAGCTCAAGTTCTCGTGCAGCAATAATCTTGGCATAGATAGCATCGCCACCACTATTTTTACTGACTATGGTATCGATGTTGTGGTGAATGAGGATTTCTCTTTCATTGTTCAGGGTAAAGGGACCGCGATCGCACAATAACATCCCCGGTGGCACTAAGGCATCTTCACTAGGAGGGTCAATCATCCGCATCAGAAACCAAATGTCCTTAAGATCAGCGAAGGCGGCGAGTTCTTGTCTACCAACTGTCAAAAATACTCGCTGTGCTTGATTTTGTAGGACTGTTGCTGCTGCTTCAACGCTATCAACTTCAATCCAGCGATCGCCACTTACCTTTTCCCAAGGCGGACGAATTAATATCAGATGGGGTACTCCGACAATGGTAGCAGCATCTACCGCATTCCAGGAAATCTGGGTAGCAAAAGGATGAGTTGCATCAATTAGCAAATCGATTTGCATTACTCGCAAATAATTAGTTAATCCAGCTACACCACCGAAGCCTCCAATCCGCAAATCGCCCAAAGGAACTAATGGCTCACGCGTGCGGCCAGCTAGGGATGTGATTACTTCTACCCCTTCCATAGTCGCCAATTTGGTAGCTAATTCTGCTGCATCTCCCGTCCCACCCAGAATCAAAAGGCGCATCATAAAGGTGGAATTTTTGCCAAAATGCCATTTTTCAGAGGCTGTGGACGCTCTGACCAAGGCAGTAAACCATTTGGTTTTGCATAGTATTGACTAGCACACTCCAATACCGCAGATGCACTGCCATCAACGGCTAAATCGCCAAATAAATATGTTAATTTGCCTTTGGCAGCAAAGGCAACCACACAGGAGCGATTACAAGCACTCATACATTCAACCTCTTGAATTGGGAATTCATCTCGCAAGTCCCAATCTTGTGCCAGGTGCTGAAGTTGCTCTAATAGTTGTTCGCCACCACTTCCAGTTAAACGTTTTCCTTCTTGCCAAACGCTGGCGCAGGTTTTGCAAACAAATAAAGTATGGTGAGGAACACCAGAGCGATCGCTTGTGGAAATATTTGCAGTCGCAGTCATCTGTACCTCGCAGAAATGTGGAACTGATAAATTTACTTCGGCGGGCATCCTGACTCACTCAATTTGAGAATTTACGATTACTCAGACAAGCTAATCTCAAATCTCTAATTAGTTCACAGTTGCGGGACAGCGCCAGATTTACACCGGACTTTCCCCGTTACCTCTGGTAGCTGACCCCCACCAGAACCGAATAACCTTAACAATCATACACCAAGCTCGAATATCTTGCCTTGTCAGAAAAGTATGTGTTATATTTAGTAATTGTGTGGTTAAGGACGTATAGCTCAGTTGGTTAGAGCGCTACGTTGACATCGTAGAGGTCACTGGTTCGAATCCAGTTACGTCCATTTCAGGCATGTCCTTATCTGTAACTGCTACGATGTTGTCGTTTTGAACAATAACAAATTTTGTGGCAGGGTTAAATTGAAAGGCTCTAATTTTCTTTGGTATAGATTTGGCTAAGTCCTGTTTACCTTGGTGAGGAATACAAATAAAAGAAATTTCATCAGGAATTATTTTGGGTAAAATTTCCTTTAAAACATTTTCTAGAGAAGATTCTTCTAATAAAAAGATAACATCGTAATTCATTAGGGAGCGACTCCTTCAAACCAGTTTTGATTCCAAAGATATCCAGGTAAATCTCCCGCTTGAACTAAATTTTTCAGGGTTTCGCTATCGGTAGCTCGGAAAATTTTTGTAGTGCCTTGTTCTTTTGTCAACCAGAAAATACTTTCTAGGGGAACAGCATTAAGAAAGTCAGGAGAGTGGGTAGACACAAAGACTTGTCCGCCTCTGTGGGCATAACTGGCAAATTCTTCGGCAAGTTCGTGGAGAAGGCTTGGATAAAGTTGGTTTTCGGGTTCTTCGACGCAAAGTAGGGGGTGGGGTTTGGGATCGAATAGCAGAATTAAGTAGGCAAACATTTTCATTGTGCCATCAGAAACATAGCGATCTATAAAGGGATCTTTAAAAGCTTGGTCTTGAAACTTGAGGATTAATCTGCCGTCTTCTGTTTCTTTTGCTTCTACTTTGGAAATACCGGGGACTCTTTCCTGCATTTTTGTCAGGATGGTTTGGAATATATCGGGATGGTTTTGATAAATATATTGGGCAACGACTGCCATATTATCACCTGTGGGGGAGAGATGTTCGGCATAGAGTGCGTCTTTGCTACCTCTGGCATCGCTGATATGGAAGTCGGAAACGTGCCAATTTTCAATTAGTGAACGGAAGGCGCTGGCGGCTTTGAAACGTTGAAATTGCCCCAGTCCTTTAATTGCTAAAATATCATTGGATTCGAGTTGTTGTTCTTCACGTTCTAGTTCTTCGTCCGTTTGTTCAAAGTTTTCTTCATTGGTGATGGCATATCCTTTACCGTTCTGGAAGTCGAGAAAGTGATAGGGAGAACCGTATTCGCCGCGTTTGTACCGTAGAATTTCTCTTTTAACTAAGGGTCGTCTTTCTTCTTGTCCAACATTTAAAACATAGGTAACGAGGCGCTCTGTTTCCAGAATATTCATGCGGAATTTTAGTTCTATTTCGATATCTTCTTTTTCTTTGCCTCTAGTGACGACTTCATTAAATCCACCTCGGATCTGAAGGGCTTGACGAATGTTATTTTTTAGGGCATCGCGTAGAAAACCAAAAATATCGAATAGGGTAGATTTACCTGTACCATTGGCTCCGATGATGACGCAAAAGGTTGGAATTTCTTTTATTTCTAGAGATTCAAAGGCTCGATAATTTTTAATTTTTATAGAAACAATTTTCATAACTAAATCTACCTTAAAAAGAAAGAATACTACTTTACTTTTCTTCCTGCTATGCTTCTCTGTGTAGAAAATTGGTGTTAATTTCCTTGTTTTCCCACAATCCTGCTAACTCAAAAAATACTTGCACTCGATCAAAGATGTTGCCTTTTTTGAGTCATTATTTTCCGAATCCTGCTAATTATTGAGGATTATGGGATAAGTCTTTGCGGATGGTATTTAGGGTAATGTTTTTCCCTTCCCAAATTCCGGCTAGGGCGAAAAAGTCTTGATCCTGTTGGGGAGGTGTTTCAGGTTGTTGATCTTGTTGTTGGCGATCGGCTTGAAATTCTAGGAATTCTACAAATTCGATCACTTTTTTTTGTTGTCCAGGGGAGAGTTGTTGGATTTTTTGGATTACGGTTTCGAGGGTTAGCATATTGGGCGTTAGGTAATGGGTAGTAGGTAATGCTTTGATTCTATTCCCCATTCCCTGGTTCAAGGGTTAAACCGCGATAGACTTGTTCAATAGGGAAATTAAGGTTAATGCTTTTGAGTTCGATCGCATCGCCTGCTTTGTAGTTGATAATCAACCAGTCGCCTGCGTCGTTTTTGTGATAAAGGTCGATTTCGATGCTGGTGGAACTGACTAGCAGATAATCTATTAAAGCTGGGTTTTGGCGGTACATTCGGAATTTGCCGCCTCTGTCGTAGGCTTCGGTAGTTTTTGAGAGAACTTCAACGATTAAGCAGGGGTATGTAATATATTGGGTTGTGGTTTTATCGCGATCGTCGCAGGTAACGCTGACATCGGGATAGGTGTAGTTATTTGTACCAACAATGTTAACTCTTAGGTCTGAAGTCGCGGTGTCGCAGCCACTCCCTTCTAAATGATTAGTAAACAATGTGATGAATCTGGCAGCAAGTAAGCTATGGTTTTTGCTACCGCCAGTCATGGCATAGATACCCATAGGATAAACTTGACCGTTAATATATTCGTGTTTTTCTAGTTGCTGTTCTTCCCACGCAAAGTATTCTTCTGGGGTTAGGGTAGGGAAATTTTCTTTAGCTGCGATCATTTTTTTGGTAATTGGTAATTGGTAATACTTTTATTTTATTCGCTGTTCCCTAACTTTTCGTTGGTAAATAAATAACCTGTACTTCGCTGATTTTGGACAACTGCTTATCATTGGTAATCAAAACTGCTGCACACTCCCAGGCACTCGCAAGAATAACAGCATCAGGCATCTTTAAGCTATATTTTCGCCTTAATCGAATTGTTTTTTCGGCAATAGTCGTATCTAGAGATACTTCGATAAGAGTTTTTAGAGTTGAGCGAATTAAATTATCTTCCTGCGAAGATAAACCCTTAAAAGATAAAATCTCAATACTTGTGATGACAGAATAACCTATGTTACCATTGGGTATGGGTTGGGTTAATTCTTGATTGAACAATGAGATCAAAATATTAGTATCAATGAGATAATCCAGTTTCATCCCACTCACTCCGAATTTGCTCTTGCCAAGCTAAAGCATTAACCCCTTGAAAAGCTGTAATTTTCCCTGAGAGTTGATTAATGGGATGCTCTGAAGCATGATCAGGATTAGATTGACTATCAACTGGTTGACTATGGAGTTTTTGACTGAGATATTGCAAAATCTCCTGTTGTTCTGTCCAAGATAATTGTTCAAGTAAACTAAATACTTGCTCTTTGGTAATTTGCAAGTTCAGCATTGCTTAAATCTCCATATTTTCTATTAGGTAATGGGTAATACTTTTATTGTATTCCCTGTTCCCTATTCCCTATTTCAAACAAACAGTTTTTGCAGTAAGCCTTTTTTGAATTTTTCGGTTTGGTCGATTTGGCGGTAGAGGGTTTCGATTTTGCGATCAATTGCGGTTAGGAAGTTCGCTATTCTTTCTTGTTCTTTTATAGAAGGCAATATAACTTGAAAGTTTTGAATGTGAAATTTAGTCAAAGCTTCACGAGTTGAACCGCCTTTACCTCCCAGCTTAAATAATTGATTTTTATAATCTTCAAAAACTAATAAGTTTGATAAAAAAACAGAATTTAATTTATTATTTTTAGGTCTAATTATCATTACGTGCTGGTTTACCCTAGCTGGTAAATATTTCACGGGCGCAATACAACATCTAGCAATTGAAGCACCCGTTATATTTAAAAGAATATCGTCATTTTCCACTGTTACATTATTGAGTTCTCTTGCTTGATTCTCATCAATAAAAGCTAGATTTTCTTCTTGAAAGCGATTATCATAAATATTCATACTTCTAAAAAGAGAAATGCCCGATTCTTGATAATTATCTTCTCCGCCTCTGGGCGTAGCTCCACTACCTATTTTTTTTGTAATTTCCCCTAAAGTCATTTCTTCCCAATCAGGAAACTCAGATCCGATCGCACCTTTAAACCGAATCTCTTGAGAAAAGATTTTCTGCATTACGCCGCGTTTGTAGGTCTGCAAGAGTTCCTGCTTGCGGCGGAGTTGGGTTAGACGGCGATCGACAGCCCCCAAAAAACTAGCAATTTTTTCTTGTTCTTCAATAAAAGGCTTGAAAAGAATTAATGCTTTTAATTGAGAAGTATCTAATTTACCAGCTCCAATACCTGTCCCAGATACTAGAGATTTTAGAAGATTTTCGTTTGCTTTTAGCCAGTAAAACAAAAAAAATAATTCTCTCTTGTTTTGGATTTTTAAACATTTAACATCCTGATTAAATGCTAAATCTCTACCTGTTATGCCCATAGGAATACGGTTATAAAGAATACTCCCACGTACAAGAATTAAAATTGAACCTTTAGTAGCTAATCTTGAACCATTCTCTAATCCAAGTTCTGTTATCTTCTGATCAGAATCAAAAAGTATGTCGTAATACATTGACGATGCACTGATCCAAGGAATATCACCATTCCAATAGTCTAATTTTTCTTTAGATGGTGTCCCGCCTGAACTCCATTCAGCTAATTCTTCTAAAGTTTTAGATTGCCAATCTTCTTTAAACTCAGAAAATCTCAACTCAGGAACTTTTTTCTTAATCTTCTTGCTCATAACGGTGCATCAATCCCCAACTCATCACAAAACCCACGAATTAGCCGATCAGTTTCCTCCATCTCCCGATCGCACTGCCTCATGTCCCTCAAGTTCTCAAGCATCGCTGCGCTTATCTCAATGACCAGCTTTAGAACCTGTTTAGTTCGTTTGTTCTAACAAAGTTGACATGCTCCCAATGCCCTGTTCTTGCAAGGTTAAAGAATCTTCAGGATTGAGTTCACTGATTTTTACGCCAAATCCTCTAACTTTAAACTGTTTCCCTTCTTTATTGATGGTTAATTGTCTTCGTTGAGGTGTTCCATCTTGTCGGGTAAGAAGTTCAATTTTTCCTTGTATTCCTAAATTATCCAGTTGCCGTTGAACAGCTTCAATAAAGTTAGTAGAGTCTTGGAACCCTTTAATTATCACTAATCTCGAATAGACACTTTCTGAACAAATTAACGGTTTGTAGTCAGGAATATCTAGTTGATAAAAATTTTGACCTATATGAAAGACTTGACCCGCTAAATAAGGATAAATTAAAGGAATTTGTTGATGATAAATCCGAATTTTTAGACGAGATTGAGCAGTTAGTTCAAGCAAATTGTTCTTGGTCGGTATTCCAGCAATCGGATGAATCCCAATAGACTTTAGTTCGTGAAGGCTAGGACAAATACTGTACAAGGCACTATAGATAACATAACCATTATCAAGAGGAATCGGTGCGCCTCTTAGCTTAAACGTTAAGTCTACATATTCCTCACTGTGAATTAATATGACTGCCATAAATGCAAATTTTGAGATGTCAGAGTTTGTTTAATACATCAACATCCTCTTGTGCAAAATTGTCCTCATTGTCATCGCCGACTACTTTGGTTAGAGTGGCAATCCAGTTTAGCCTATTGTTCGCAATATTCTCACTGGTTAGGAGGATCTTCTAATACTCCAGTAGTTACTCAAAACAGATGGATAGCCAAAAGTTCCTATCCCATACCAGCATAAACCGCTTCTGTTCCATTCATTCTAAAAAAATCCGGCGCTTTCCTGCTTTCTATGCTTGATTGGACTCACGGCAAGCTTATCCTTCCAATTTGGACTAGCGGCAAAGTTATGGTTTCAAACTGTCAATTTCATCCAAAATTAGCTGACGCAAGAATGAGGGTTGTAGTGTTTTGGACGGCAAAGTTATGGTTCCAGTAGCGGCAAAGTTATGGGTAAAGTCACAGTCGTTGTGATTTAAAGCATAATATGGTTCTTGTCAGATTTTGGTGATCATTGAAAGTTACGCACTTTAAGGCAGATGGCAGAAGGCAGACGGCAGAAGGTTTTAAAACGTTTTGTTATCCTCGCTAGGACTTGTGACCAAGACGGGCGATCGCTTACGACTTTCAAGTGATGCAGATGTTCTATAATCCAAGCAAAGGGTTCTTGGCAACTTTTGGTGATCTTGGTTGGGGCAAGGCAGAAGGCAGAGGGCAGAGGGCAGAAGTCGGAAGGGTAGAAGTAATAAATTCAAGCTTTGAGTTTGTTTAAGCTAGCAACTAATATACTTTGCATTTCCTCGACCTCATTCAATAGGGGAGTGAAAAGGTTTTTGTCAGCTAAATCTACTTCTTTAGCTATGATTAATTGGGTATCAAGTTCTCTCAAAGAGCCTAATGCAATATGTAAAAACTGTATGTATTCTGGCTTTGAGCGCCTTCCATAGCCTTCAGCTATATTGGATGCTACAGATACAGAAGAACGTCGGATTTGGCTGGTTAAACCATACAATTCTGATTGAGGAAATAGGCGGGTAAATTTATAACAATTGATAGCAAGTTGAACCGCCCTTTGCCAGATAAACTGATTTCTATAACTCATATAATCAAGTGTAAATTGTCAAAATTTTCTCCTCAAATAGCCAACAAAAATCGTCGTTCAAGTAAATCTATTTTGGCGCGACCATACATCTGTCGCTTTAACATTTTCAAGCGATTAATATGGCCTTCAACTGGGCCATTACTAACTGACATAGTTACACCTGCTTTCACAGCATTGTAGTCAGACTCTAAACTAACAGCGAAGGAGCGCAACAAAGAAACAGAGCTGTTTTTAGCTTTGTTGAACCAAGCATCGAGCTGCTCAGGTAGGCGTTGACGCACAAGGAATGCAAACTGTTGAGCTAGTTCAATAGCTGACTTCAAATCAGAATGGGCTGTTTGTAGTTGAGCGATGATTTCACGCTCATTAGGCTGTATTAATTCTGGTCGTCGCAAGACTAAAGCTGTGACGCGACTGGGGGTGAGAGGACGATGGGAGGAAGAACTAACCCTAGGGGACGCATTTTTCTTTGAACACTTTGCTGGCCCAAATCCGGGCAAGGTCTTGAGATAACGAGTGAAGCGAGCGACCGTGGCATAACCACCGATATAGCCGCAGGTGCGAATTTCTTCAAACAGTTCTTGGGTGTTGTGGTTCCCGCTATTCCAGCGACTGAGGAGGTAATCATGATAAGGGTTGAGAAGACTCAGACCGTGGTCGCTACGTTCACGACGTTCGGTAAAAGTTGAGCTACGCAAGTAATTGAATACGGTAGTTTTAGAAACTCCCAGCTCTTGAGCGATTGCTAGCCCTGAGAAGCCAACAGACCGCAGTCTCCAAACTTGCTCATGGATTTCCCTCCGTCTATCCCGTGCTTTGGCGGATTGAACTTTTCTTTTTAAAGATGTGTTTTGGGGAAACCTTGGCACAACTGAACTTTTATTAGTCTCAGCAATCATGGAAAGGTTATCGGGGAAAGGCAGAGAGCAGACGGCAGACGGCAGAAGGTTGGTTTGAGGGTTTTCCTGTGCAGCCAATCCGTCTGTATTCTCTGCCAAAAAGGGTTTAAGACCCCCAGCCAAGTTTTGAATTTCAGTGGTCTGCAATTGGGTGGGGTATGTATCCCCATCCAATTCCCCAATGCCTTCTTCAAGTGCTGTTTCCACCTCTAAATGCACTTTAGTATTAGTACTAAATACTTGTTTCTCCACTTCTTTAAGTACTTTGGCGTGAATACCAAAGACTTGATAGAGCGTTTGAGATAAGTTCTGCAATAAGTGAAAACGGTCTGCAACTTGAATGGCTTCTGGCGCGCCTTGACGAATACCACTTTCATAAGTTTTTGACCGATCTCGTGAGACGACTTTGACACCAGGGTGAGCTTTTAACCATTCTGCTAAGGTTTCAGCTTTTGCGTCTTTGAGTAGAGCGATTGGTCGGCTACGTTCCAGGTCAATCAATGCTGTGCCGTAAGTTTTGCATTTGCGAAAACAAAAGTCGTCTACCCCAAGAGTATGTGGCGTTACGATTGATGGCAGTGGGATTGAGCGGACTAAATTTAACAGTGTGTTGCGAGAAACTTTTATCCCCCATTGCTGTGAGAGTCTTACCCCTGCTGCACCACCCACAGATAAACCAATTGCGCTCAGTCGTTGCGCTAAACGCTGAGTCCTTCGCGCCCAAGGTGCGGTTACACTTGTCAGCCTTTCGGTAAAAATACGCCGTTTACATAAAGTGTTAATGCAAAAAAACTTTCGCACCCGTAACTGTAGGGTAATACTGTAATCAGCCCAGGGCAGGTCTGTTAACTTACGTTCGTAGCGGCTATGAATTCGGTGAGTTGGGTGGTTACAAACTGGGCAATTAATGACAGTTTGCATCGCAGAGACAATCAACGTAATCGTCCCTTGTACTTTGTCAAATTGCCATCTCTTCAGTTGAAGGTTTGTTGTATCAGGTAACAGGTGGTATAGCAATTCCATACCAAAAGTTTGACGGAGTAAAGTTTGAAGTTAGTAATTCAATTCTATCCCTTCCTCCTTCTTTTTTTCCCCCCTTCTGCCTTCTGCCCTCTGCCCTCTGCCTTCCCCCAAGCGAGATCACCAAAAGTTGCCAAGAACCAAGCAAAGCTTCAATTGTGGGAAATTTTCCTTCCTCCTTCCTTCTGCCGTCTGCCGTCTGCCTTCTGCCTTCCCCCAAACGAGATCACCAAAAGTTGCCAAAAACCACATAATTCCTCTTCTGAAATTACATTAGGAGAAGCAATTAATCCTGCTTCCCAACGTTGATAACGGGTTTGATCGCCAAGACGCGGATCAGGACGCTGGTTATATTTGTCCACGATGTAGCGCACAAACTTATGTTCCAACTCCCGTCAAGTCAGACAAGCCTCTTTCTCAGCTTGCTCTGGGCGTTCCTGATCCTGTGTATCCCGGCATATTAGAAAATAAGTCGGTATTAAAAGTGCCAAAAGGACGCTCAACAATACTACCTTCACTGGGGCGATCGCGTAAATGACAAACAAATCCCAATTGCACACCTATCTGTTGCAAGATAATTAGTCACTGTACACTATGGCAATGTACAGCACTCAGAACTGTTTTGCCCCATGCCTAATCCCTAATTTTGTTCTTCTGCAACTCGTTTGAGGCGACGGAGTTGGGATTGCATATCTTGTTTTGTCCAGGATGCGGCAAAAGTGTTGAAACCCCAACCTACTAGAGGGTTTGGAATATTGAACTCAAAGCGGTTCAGTAAGAGCGTTCCTTTTTCTGTTGGTTGACATTCCCAGCGATCGCGCCCTTGAAAAAATCCTTTAAATTCCCACACTACCAAACCTGGTTGTCGTTCCACAACTACGCTATTCAAAGTGGGTTGAACTAAAGGAATTTGAATGATAAAACGGCTTTGACTACCGACATCAGTACTCCAAGCTTTGCCCACAGGTTCGCAACGGAGGACGGGGTTGAGCCAACGATGCATGAGGGTTAAATCGCTAATACAGCGCTCGACTACCGAGGCTGTAGCGTTAATTTGAATCGATTGTTCCAAAACTTGGGACATGCTACATCTTTTAAGCTGTTGCTGCAATTAGAGTAACGCAAAATTGGCTATTGAGCATTGAGAAAAAGACGCGTCTCCATGTCCCCGTATCCCCTTTTAGCCTTCTTTAAGGCATATATGAGTTTACTGGTAATTTCCTGGTACATTGATAGGCAAAACACTAGTAAACTTACTGGGATGCAGAATTATTCAAATCAAGCTACTTCGTAAGTATCTCAAGTGTTTTTGGCAAACATCTAAAACTTTAATACCGGAAAACCATGAACACAACTTGGCAAGGAATAACCCAGTTGATAGATATTGGTTTATCGATGACGGGGCAGGAATTTTTGGCGCAATCGCCCAGCTTGCAATCAACTCAAGGAGCAGTAAACCAAGGAGTCGCTGATGTCCAAGGAATTGTTCAACAGCTGATTCTATTTATGCCCCGCGTATTGGGGGCTGTGGCAATTTTGTTTCTTGGTTGGTTAATTGCAGCGATCTTAGCGACAATAACCCAGAAAATCCTCAAACGCACAAACATAGATAACCATATCGCCGCAGGTGTAACAGGTCGTCAGGATCTTCCCCAGGTGGAGAAATTAATCTCCGACTTGGTTTTTTGGATTATTATCCTGCTGACGGCGGTAGCTGTTTTACAAACCCTAAATCTAGAGGTAGCCTCTCGACCGCTTAATAGTTTTCTGGATCAACTTATTGGCTTTTTGCCAAAGTTGGTTGGTGCGGGAATCCTTTTGGCAACCGCCTGGGTATTAGCAACCATTGTCAAGATTTTTACTGTGCGCTTATTACAAGCATTTAACTTGGATGAGCGTTTGAATCCAGAACCTGCAGATAGTACTCCCAGTCTTAATCAATTGTCTCTGAGTGAGACGATTGGTAGTGTTCTTTATTGGTTTATCTTTTTACTGTTTCTCGCTCCAATTCTGGATACTCTCGGACTCAAGGAAGCTCTACAACCAGTACAAGCTTTAATTACAAAGATTCTAGTAATTCTGCCAAACATTTTAGCCGCAGGGCTAATTGCCGCAGTTGGCTGGTTTATCGCTAATGTGGTACGGCGGATTGTGACAAATTTGCTGGCGAGTACTGGTATTGACCATTTAGGTAGTCGATTTGGATTATCTTCGACTGCTGGAGTGCAACCTCTATCGAGTATTATCGGCACTATTGTCTATATTTTGATTTTGATTCCTGTGGCGATCGCAGCATTGGACGCTTTACAAATTGAAGCTATATCAAGACCAGCGATCGCAATGCTACAACAGGTTCTCAACGCTCTACCTGCCATTTTTACAGCTGTCGCAATTTTGCTTGTTGCCTATTTTGTGGGGCGGTTTGTAGGAGATCTGGTTACAAGTATACTCACTAATTTAGGCTTTAATAACATTTTCACTGTCTTGGGTCTGACAACATCTACTAGACGAATCGTCATTTCCACAGAACCAACAGAACCAATACCCTCTCATATTCCCACCCGCACTCCCTCAGAAATTGTAGGCATTGTTACCTTAGTCGGTATCATGCTATTTGCAACGGTGGCGGCGGTAAATATCCTGAATATTCCAGCCTTGACAGCCTTAGTGTCTGGTATTTTGATTATATTCGGGCGGATTTTGGCAGGTTTGGTAATATTTGCCATTGGCTTATTCCTGGCAAATCTGGCTTTTAACATTATTACCAGTTCTGGCGAACGGCAAGCAGAGATTTTAGGACAAGTAGCACGGATTTCGATCATTGCTTTAGTCTCAGCAATGGCACTGCAACAGATTGGAGTTGCTAGTGATATTGTAAATTTAGCCTTTGGACTTTTACTAGGTGCGATCGCTGTTGCTATTGCCCTAGCTTTTGGTCTGGGAGGACGCGATATTGCCCGCGAACAAGTTCAAGAATGGCTTAATTCTTTCAAAGGTAGAAACTAAAATTTACAGCAGAATTTCAGGAGTCAGAATGGGCTACACCCCCCTACGCTAAGAGAATTTCGGAGTCAAACAGGCTTTCTACTTATCTACCAGACTTAGCTTGTGTACTTCACCTTACTGGAAATCTGCTGTATCTTTACTTTCTATCTTGCAACATTCACAACAACTATAAGGTGGGTACTGCTTACAACCTCAAAAGAAGAGTTTTAGTAAATCTTAAGCAGTGCCTACCCTAAAAAGATTTTTGGGGTTGCATAAATACAGAATGATTTTAGAACTTACAGATATTTTGGCTGAAAATCGTTGAAATAGTACTCCACTAAGAATTTCAGCCTTAAATATTCACTGCTTTCCAAAACAGCTAAGTTCCCCCAAAATAATACCTTTCACCTTCGGTTTAATGTGATTCTTCTTCTGGAAATAGTTTGATATCCTATTTTCTTTGATTTTTGTTTGTTCTACACTCAACCTTAATCCATCTTTATAAGATCATAAAGAATGATTAAGAAAAATCAGTGTAAACAAACATGATAAAAATATTAGCTGAAAGCTGGATTGATATTGGGGAAAGATTACAAATTAATTGGGTTTTAGTAAATACCTGCTTGCAGTTTGCGACTTGGGGAGTTTTCTCGCTTTTGCTGGCTGAGATCTTAAGAGATAGCTACCATGCATTGTGTCATCAAGTCAATTGGCTTGCTAAATGGCACAACAAACATCACATGGCTTATCGTCGGGATTTATCGATCGCTTCCCCCAAACTTTATCAAGAATCTCAGCTTTATCACGACATTTTAGAGTCGAGTCTACTACTAGTCATATTGACGCTGATTGCCTTAATTATCCCACAAATGGGGTTATGGCTAGGAGTCGCCTATGCTTCCACCTTCTTGTATGGCGCGTCTATACGATATTTTCAGGGAAAAATTGATACAGACTTGAATCACCTACCAGGCCCTTTAGAGATAATTCCCTCCATTTGGTGGGTGAATCGCTCATACCATTGGCGACATCATTTTGATGATGTCAACGCTTACTACAGTGGTGTCTTTCCCTTGGTCGATAAAATACTAGGTACAGGACTATCTCTAAAGGGTAAAACCGTTGCTTTAACTGGAGCATCAGGAAGTTTGGGGCAATCACTGGCGGCTGAGCTTGTTAAAAATAATGCTAAAGTTGTGGCATTAACCACGAATCCAGAAAAATTAGTCGAGCAAACTGGGGTAAAGGTGGTTCCCTGGGAATTAGGCAATGAAGTCAATCTGAGGGAGAGTTTAGAGAAAGTCGATATTTTAATTATCAACCACGGAGTCAATGTCTACACCAGTCGCACACCTCAGGCTATTAACTTTTCCTATGAAGTGAATACCTTTTCAGCATTGCGGTTGATAGATATATTTTTGACAACTGTCACAGGACCACAAGCAAAAGCAACTAAGGAAATTTGGGTGAACACTTCTGAGGCTGAGGTTTCACCAGCACTAAGTCCACTTTATGAACTCAGCAAACGAGCGCTAGGAGATATTGTTACCCTCAAGCGCTTAGATGGGGATTGTGTAATTCGTAAGTTAATTCTTGGTCCCTTTAAGAGTCAACTTAACCCTTATGGAATAATGTCTGCACAGCAAGTAGCTCGTGTTATCTTGTTTTTGGCTCACCGAGACTTCCGAAATATTATTGTGACAATCAATCCTCTCACCTATCTCCTGTTTCCGCTCAAGGAAACTAGTACGTGGCTGTACTATCGAGTCTTTAGCCGCACAGCCAAAAGTGAGTAATTTCACAATTGAGTGAGTTCAACGGAACCTAATACTGCTCAGATAAGCAGAGGAGGCAAAACTATTTTCCTACCTCTATTTCTCCCGCTGCTTAAGAACAACTTGCCTCAACCAAGAAATTCCTTAAGGGACTGACAAATAAAAAAATATCCAATTAACTCTTGTGGGGTGGGCGACACGAGAGCCCGTAGCCAAGGGCGGACAAGATGTCCACCCCACAAGATTGAATAATTTATTTGTTGGAAGTTCCTAACCGAGGAGTATTGCAACGGAACCTAATCCCAATACTTCCTTTGCAGGGAAGGGACAGAAATAGGATTTTTAACCCTCTCTCTGAAGCGGAGAGAGGTTTAGAGAGGGGTTCTGTAAGATATCAGGCAAGGATAGTAAGTCTACGGTAATATAATTGTACTAATAAAAGTCCCCAAAGCAAGGAGAGTGATTAGAGACTTCAAAAGTGATATTACCTTACAGACACAAGTTGATTCACCATGATTGCCAGAGCCAGTACACCTAAAATAGTCATCAATCCTCCAGGCATAAATTTGCGTGTTTTAGCGAGTCTAAATGCAAAGACAACGACTAAAACGGCAGTAACAAACAGAGCTAAAATCAAACCCTGAGTTTGTCCTTGGAGTTGAAGGTAAGCGGCAATAATTAGTAATAAACCACTAATACTACCGCTCAAGAGTGAAACTTTACTCCTAGCCTGAATGTAACCAATAATGCCACCTGCGATCGCTAATATGCCATAGGCAAAAGCAGCGATTATACTTAAATTCATTGTTAAAACCTATGTAGATTTTGATTTTGCTGCCAGGGTCAGCAGACAATTTACCATAGCTGTTTAGCTACATAACCGAGTTGATTGATGGATAATCAAGCGATGCCAATGGCAAGTACTTCCTCCTACACAAAAGTTCAATATCTCCAGCGCCAAGCAGCCTCACTTTTACTCTACCAATCTGTTCTCCAAGGCGAAGTAGGGATGGCATTTCTTGACCTATTACAAGCTATACGCTATACTGACGCCGATGCACGCGGTTGCCTACAAGCCTACGGCAGTTATTTCCATGCTTTGGCTACTAGAAATCAAAACTGGGAAGACTATATAGTTAATCAAATTCTGTTCTCTGAGAATCCCTTTACAAAGCTTGCTCAACAACGAAAATTTGAGGACTTACCCCCAGCCTTAGTAACAGCAGTTCAGCACGATTTACAACTATTACAAAGTCTTTATGAATGTAGCAGCGCTTCTTTGAGCGAGTGGGTGCAAGGTGTTGCTCATATGCCGATTTCACCAATAGTCTGGTATAGAGAGCAAGAATTAGTAGGAGTAGAGACAAAGTTTGCTGCATATCTAAACGAATTAGATAATTGGGGTGATGCTGTAGAAGAATTAGCAGCTTATTATCAACAATACGGTTGTGGTTTATTTGCAGAATATCGCGCTTTACGCTGGCAAGGTGGGCAGTTTATTGGTATTAGGTATGCCGATCCCATTAAACTCAGTACACTTGTCGGTTACGAGTCTCAGCGAGATGCTTTGTTAAAAAATACAGAATTTTTATTATCAGGAGAGGTAGCACTGCATGTATTGCTTTATGGTAGTCGGGGTTCGGGGAAATCTTCTTTAGTGAAATCTTTATTAAATGAGTATGCCAATCGCCCTCTTTGTCTGTTGGAAGTAGGAAAATCTGACTTAAAAGATTTACCAGAAATCGTAGAACATTTACGAGGAGTGTCACAAAAATTTATCATCTTTGTAGACGATCTTTCATTTGAAGAAGATGATGATGCTTTCAAAGCACTCAAGGTAGTTTTAGAAGGTAATTTAACCGCACGACCGCAAAACGTAGTTGTATATGCTACTTCTAATCGCCGTCACTTAATTCGGGAATTTTTTGTTGATAGACCTGCACCCAAAGATAATGATGAAATTCACGCCTGGGATACCATGCAGGAGAAACTTTCGTTTAGCGATCGCTTTGGTTTAACCTTGACCTTTGAACCAGCCGATCAGAAAACTTATTTAAAAATTGTACAGCATCTAGCAGCACAAGCGGAAATTGATATTACCCAAGAAGATTTGGAATATCAAGCATTACAGTGGGCAACTCGCCATAATGGCCGTTCTGGACGTACAGCTAGGCAGTTTATCGACTTTTTAAAAGCAGACCTAACACTTTTTCGTACAAATGAAAATACATCTAATACTTCGCATTCAAATTAGTTAATTTTTGGTTTGAGCAAACAGAGCAACAATTATAAACCACTTTTAGTAACAATTTAAGGTGGATGTATTTTTTAATTACGAATTACAATGAGAGCTACTTATTCTGATACTTTAACTACGCTAAAAACTAGCAATATGCAATCAGTAACTATCGGGAATCGATTTATTTTAGGTATAGTTGCCTTTAGTGTGAGTTTTGGTCTTAGCCTTGTCCCAAACTGGGATTTCAATAAAGCCTTTCTCACGGGTATAATTACTGCACTTACTATCTATGGAGCAGCCTTATTTGTAGATAAGCGACGCAGAAATTATGAAATGCTTGTTTTAGGTTCTCTCCGCAAGCGAATTAAAGAAATGGAGGGGTTAAAAGCTCGTATTGTCAGAGAAATTAATCAAATTGAAGAACATCACAATTTATTATATGCAGAGTCAAAACAACTACAAAATCAAATAGCCGAAAGCCGTAATCAAAGGGATAGTTTGCATCGAGAATTAAGATCAATTACTGGGCAAAAAAAGCAGTTAGAAACTGACATTAATACCCTGCAAGTTGAATTTGATAACTTGCAGACCAATCAAGCCGAATTGAACAATGCTTTTTCTACACTCACAGCAGAAAAGCGGCGTCTAGAGTCTAATTGTAATGTATCTCGCGCTGAAATCTCCCAGTTGCAAGCTGAAATATCAGAACTACAGCAACGAAAACAAGAAAATGAAAGCAATTTAACCCTTTTAGGCAGACTCAAACCTCAATTAGAAGAGAAATTATACGAGCTACGAATTGCAATTCAAGAACTAGAAGTTCAGGTAAATAAAGAAAATCAACTACTAGTAGCTACAACAACAGAAAGAGAAAATATACAATCTATCCTGAATTCTTCCAAAACTGAAATAGCAGCACAAAAAGAAGAGTTACAGCAATTACAAGGACAAGTTTCATTATTACAAGAAGAACGAGACTCATTGCAAAATCAAGTCTGGGAATTGCTTCAACAACTAGAAACATTCAATGTAGAAGTTTTACCTGATACTTTAACAGAAGATCGGATTGAATTGTTTCCTTTCTCTGACTTAATTGAATCTTCAGCAGCAATAGATACTCTAGAACTTGATACATCAGAACACATACCTGAAGAATGGACTAATTTTCTCGAAAATTTACCAGGATATGAATTACAAGTATTAAAAGCTATCGTTGAAGAAGATAATCCCAAAGCTGCCATTAAAAAAATTGCCGAGGCAAATATCACCATGCCAAATTTATTAATAGATTCTATAAATGAACGAGCAAATGATACGATTGGTGAATTAATAATTAATTCTGATTCGGAAAGTCCACAAGTTTATCAAGAACATATGACCCATGTAAAAAAAATGATTGCAATGTATGATGACCTCATGGCTAGACATACTTCATCAAATTAAATTATTATTATTATCGTTGTCAGATTATTAGTAACATAAGTATATACATTAACTACTTATGCATACTTCTGCGTTTAGAATAAAGTGAAGTGTAATACATGGGAAAGCTCAAAGTCTCGAAAAAAATATCTACTGCTTTAATTAATTCCCTTGGTGCGGGGGTAGTACCAAGAGTGGGAGTTGAACATATAGCAGTAGGTCGAGAAAAAGAACTTAAAAGCCTATTACAAAATCTCGATGATATTGCAGAAGGTGTAGCAGCATTTCGCTTCATAATTGGAAACTACGGTTCCGGAAAAAGCTTTTTACTTCAACTCATTCGCAACCGAGCGATGGAGCAAGGTTTTGTAGTCGCTGATGCTGATTTATCCTCAGAACGCCGATTAGCAGGAAGTAGCAATGAAGGTTTAGCAACCTATCGAGAATTAATGAGCCATCTAGCTACAAAAACTCGTCCTGATGGTGGTGCTTTAGTGTCAATTTTAGAAGGATGGATTAATAAAATTCAACAAGAAGTGGTTAAAGAAACTGAAATGCGTCCGAATGACGATGGTTTTGATGACCAAGTTGAATCCAAAATTAGGGAAGTAGTTCAATATATTGAAGATTTAGTTCACGGATTTGATTTTGGTAGTGTGATTATCGCTTATTGGCGTGGCTATAGATTGGATGATGAGAATTTAAAAAATGCGGCAATGCGCTGGTTGCGTGGAGAATTTGCTACTAGAATTGAGGCAAAAGCAGCTTTAGGAGTGCGCGTTATTATTGATGATGATAGTTGGTATGACTACATCAAACTGTTTGCTAAATTTATCGCTGAGATTGGCTATAAAGGACTCTTAATTTTAGTTGATGAAGCCGTACATTTATATCAAATATCTACTACAGTTACGCGGGAAAAGAACTATAATCGACTCCTTGCAATGTTTAACGATACTATGCAGTGTAAAGCAGAACATCTTGGTATCATTGTTGGTGGAACAACCAAGTTTTTAGAAGACCCAAAACGGGGACTTTTTGCAGACCAAGCTTGGCAAAGACGTACAAAAGAAAGCCGTTTTGTTGCACAAGCTAATGTTCAGGAGCATTTAGGACCGGTGATTCGGCTCAATCCGCTGAGTGAAGCAGAAATCTTGACGCTTTTGCAACGTTTGGCTGAGATTCATGCACTCAATTTTGGCTACGAACAGACTTTGACAAATCGTGATTTGAAGGGATTTGTCCAAGAAATTATTAGTCGCTTGGGTGCAGAAGCATTACTTACGCCAGGGGAAATTGTCCGAGATTTTATGAGTGTGCTGAATATTCTTCACCAAAATCCAGGAATTGTGTTTGGTGAATTAATTCATGGGTCTAAATTTAAACCTACTGCGATGGGTAAAGATGCAGATTTGGATGAGGATAATGCAGCCGAATTTAGTTTGTGATTTACCATGTTCAGTGCTTGGGAAAAAGTTTTTTAAAATTTGGTGGTGGGTAAAAGCCCCCACCAAATTTTTAAGGGTTTGGCACCCAATCCCTAATCACCAGTCCCTTTTATGTTGTATAATTTAATTTTCCTGTTTGATTTTAGTTAATGTAAATAGATAGTTCTCAAAGCGATCGCCAAGTTGTTCAATTGTCAAATTCTGACTCCAGTATTCCACTAAGGCGTGACCAAATGCCCAAGCATTTCGTTCCGGTGAAGCAGAGTTTTCTAGCAGTAACGGCCACAGAGATAGTAACTCAAAATTCAGCGGCTTAGAGTTACCTGAATTCAAAAGTGAGAAAAGCTCATAGGCCATTTGGAGTTTGCCAATGACAATTGGTAACTGTTCCACAGGAATTTGTTCTGCTAGCAGATAAGCCAAGGTTGGCGAGCCAGTTGATACCGTTGAAATAAACTGAAGGACAGGACTTTTAAGAAGTGACGTTAATCCCTGAGTTGTCGCCATTTGAAAAGTATAGCGATCGATAATTTTGGCAGCAGCAACAGTGCGGGCTTCCAGGTTACGTAAAAACCGGGCGAAACGGAGTTGTTTTGCCGGAGCGATCGCATTTACTAATCCCAACGATAGCGCCTCTACTCCCCAAGCAACTCGATTAGTTTTACTATCAGCTGTAACCACGGGTACAACTAAATTACAAAAGTCGCCCACCTGTTTAGCACGGTACTCAGTGGCTTCCCGAATGGCAATTTCCTTGGGACGATCGCCCCATTCCCAATCATAAGGCGGTTGCCATTCCCGGATAGGACGCAGACGATCTACTTGTGTAACAACTGCGATTGCCGGTAAATCTGCAATTTCTGCTTTCATGTCTTGGAGAAAGTCTACATCCATTTGCAGCGCAGGATCGAGGGCAGGAGTAGCTAACAACAATAAATCTGCGTTTTTGGCATAATCAAGCACCAAGTTTCGGAAATCTGCACGGTTGACTTGTTCGTAACCGGGTGTATCTAAAAGCGTCAGGCTTTCCCCGCCTTGAGACTGCCATTGGTAATTCTGAATGCGATCGGTACTGGGTAAAACATCAACGGCTGCGAGATCGGCTTGAAATAAGGTATTAATTAAACTGCTTTTTCCCGAACCAGTGCGCCCCACTAGCAGAATATTCACGGGTTTTTGTTCAACGGCCTCGGCTGGTTCAGCTTGATTGAGGATTTCTCGGAGTGTTTGGGTTTTTGCCTTGGGTAAAGTCGGTGTAGTTGAAGAAACTGGTAATGTGCTACCGCCGTAGAGAGCGATCGCCTGTTTGCATAAATTCCTCAGAGCAACTTCCCGGAATAATTGGCTCAAATTCCCCAATAATTGCTCAGTTGCACGGTTACTAGAACCCTGACTAGCTTGTTTGGCCACCGCCGCCACC
This sequence comes from Nostoc sp. C117, assembly GCF_043099735.1. Classification (NCBI taxonomy): domain Bacteria; kingdom Bacillati; phylum Cyanobacteriota; class Cyanophyceae; order Nostocales; family Nostocaceae; genus Nostoc; species Nostoc sp. C117. The sequence goes on along the minus strand of NZ_CP170991.1, from coordinate 4,327,751 downwards.
GGATTTAATAGCCACTGCGCCCAGTTCCAAGCTTTCCAGAATTTCCGAGCTGATGGTTCCAATTTCCGATAGACTTCGTATGCTTGGTATGCTTGTCCGACGGTTACTTGATTTAGCACAGGGGATAACTTTTGCATCCACAGATCCACATCATCCACCGTTCCCCGAATCAGCCCGTAAGCTTGGGGAACGTAAATATTTAGCAGAGGATATTGAATTTGAGGATTGTAAATATGAGCGATCGCTACAACCAAATCTTGGCATCGCGTCCAAAAAGTTTGCCAGTCTTCCCAAATGGGGCGATCGCTTTGTGCTATTCGCAAAATTTCTTGGAAGGCTGCTTCTGCAAGCTTTGTGGCGTCACTTTCTGTTGGGAGTGCTGAATCTTCTGCGGCTGACTCCAATTCTTCGCGCACTTCGGCTAACACAGCTTCTACCTGCTGTACGGCGGGTTGAGTCCATTTCACTAGCAGCCAACGCCAGCCAACAAATAAAACAGTGAACACGCCCCAAATCCAACTAATACCCCATGTATGGATTTGAGAACCAGCGGATACTAGTAAAAAAATGATTATAAAAGCGATCGGCATTACCAATACAAACCACTGCCACAGCTTTAATCGCACCATTACCCCATACCTTCCGAGTTTTTATGAAAACTACTCTCATAAAAAGTTTATCGTTTTCAATGTGGGCACGATGACTAACAAATTATTGCCGAGAGAAGCGAAATTTGGCGTTGCATAATTGCGGGTGACATTCGATCAATACATAATCACCGCGTCTGTGTGTCCCCGCATCAAACTTTAGCTTTACCCATTAAGCTTCGTAATTTCTTTACTAGCGTTTGCGCCGTAGATTCTTCTTGCTGACGTGGTACAGGTTTTTGCTGTCCAAAGCCATCAAACAATTCGTTGAGTTTTACTGTGAAACCCAAATACGCGCCACCTGCAGAACGTGTCCCGGAAAAATCCCGGTCATCAACTTGACCAAAAACATATCCAGCAGAAAGGCGCACATTAGGAGTCAGATAGTAACCTGTTTCTAGAACAAAGCCTGTCTCACTGTAGTTAGACTGACCAATCCAACGAGCCTCACCAACTAAATCCCAGCTATATCCCAAACGATAGGTTGCCCGCAATTGTCCCAAATTAACCGTACTTGTACCAACTAAATCGTTAGCTAAATAAGAAGTACTGTTACGCAAAGCATATTTACCGTAGAATTCCCATTGCCAGTTCGGGGCGTAAATAGCTTCTAAAGCAAAAGTATGGTCTTGAGAACCCGTACCACTACCTAAAAGAATGGTGTCAGGAATAATCGCCGGATTTTGGCGATATTCATAACGCAATAAAGCATTAAATTTATCGCTATTGGGGTCGCGGTAAGCTAAACCCAACTTTAAGTTAGCGGTATCTCCCAATCCTGAAAGCTTTTGATTGGAAGAGTTTGCTTGTTGATAACGTACCAGAGCCGTCAGAGATGGAGAAATTTTACCTGTGATACCTGCGGTAATTACTGTATTGTTACCACCAGAAGATGAACGATGTTCATAGCGGGCACTGGCTTGAAACTGGGGATTATCACTGTATTCCAAACCAACGCTGTAACTATCGCCACCATCAAATCCAATCGCTGATGCTGCTTGACCAAAGGCGTAGGGTTGAGCATATTGTTGACCCGCCGCCGTGCGTCCGAAGAAATTGCCAAATACGTGTTCGTAAGCTACATTTAGCCGCAATCCATGAGCAATAGTCCAACGGTTATTTAGACCAATTGCTCCTTGAGTAGTAAGTTCATTGGCGCCACCCAAAATTGAGTAACGACCGGTCAAGGTGGTATCGGTTCCAAGTTTGTGTTCGCCATTGACACTTAAGCTGGTGATGGAATTACCCGAAAATTGACCACTACTATAAAACTGTTGGGCGAGACTGACGCTGACACCAGGAATTACTGCCCAATTCAACCCTAAAATCGTGCGGTCTGGATAAACAGTATCTTTTTGGGAAGATAAGCTGAGTTCATTTTGGGCTTGGAAAGTCAGGTTCTTAGCGATGGGAACTGTGAAACGCGATCGCAATTGATCGGAATTACTACTCAAAGCGTTAGTAGCAATGCGGTCTTCCCGATCGCGATGAATCCAATCTAGATCCAAGAGAGCGCTACCCAAACGTTGTTGAATTCCGGCGGTAATCGTCGTTAGGGAATTATCAACTTTACTTCCAGGTATGGCCTCAGAACGGGGTGCAAATAGTTCTTCAAAAGTATCTAGGGGTTGGGGTGCAATCCCAAAATTGTCTTCGTGGTCATATTGCACTCTGAGGTTAGTAGTTGAGGTAACTTTCGCTGTAACCTGCACTCCATAACGAGTTTGTCCTGGAACAAAACTAATAGTGGCATTATTGGCAAAACCTGTATCCGCAAAACGATAATAAGCACGTCCTTGGATACCATTAGCAATTTCTCCCTCAGCTTCTAACCGATAGGCCTCACCCCGGACTTTTCCCACAACATCAGAATCATTGCTGGAATGAGCATATTCGGCGATTAGCTTACCCTTTTCACCCAAAGAAATTTGTGCATCTGCACCGTAGAGTTGAAAATCACGCACCCCCTGATTTTCTTGGAGGTAAGTTGCTGCAATCCAACTTTCCTGGTTTAGCTTACGGGAAAGGTTATATTGCAAACGACCAGCATAGATACTACCGTCAGAGTCTCCGGTGTCATATTGATAGCTAACAACAATCCGACGTACTAATACCTGTCCGGTTCGATCGATATCGGTACGCAGAATCGGTTCGCGGAATAATAATGTACCGCGATCGTAATCGATTTCGTAGTCTGGACCTCGGTTAAGCTGTTTGCGTTCTAGTACAGTACCAGGACGATTAAGTTCTTCTAACTCGATAAAGACATTTTCACTGCCTGGTTGTAATATTCTCCGGGAAAGGAAGTAATAACCACTAGTGCCATCGGGAGCAATGGTATCCCGTTGAAATCCTTCTAAATGATCCCCATAGAAACCTGTAATTTGTAGGTTTCCTAAGTTGTAGTTAGCTTTAAAACCGTGGAGTTGACGAGTGATAGAAGTAAATTGCTGCGATCGCCGCGCAAATTCTTCTGTGTTATAGTCACCCCACATAGCATAATCTGGATCGAAGCCAGGTTTATTAGTCGAACGCTCAAAACGTAGAAACACACTGTCAATGGAAGGAGCGACGACATCAACTTTTGAGCTATCACCGTAGACAGGATAGTTTTGCTCGCTGAATTGATAAGTTCTAAACAGGCGATTATCACAGTTACAATCTTCATTCAGGTTCCGAGAACTGTTATATGCACCTGTAAACAACCATTCACCGATGGCACCAGTGGCAAATATCGCTGAATGAAAGTCTAATTGTGTGCCGTTGTCTTTGTCGGGAGGGAGGAAGTCACGGAAACTACCGTAATAATTTGTACCTCTAGCGCCCAAACGTAAATCTATGACCCCAGTCACCAAACTCGGACGCAGTGCCGTTTCAAATTGCAATTGGGTAAAGGCTTCTAAATCATTAGCGATGGCGCGAATTGTGACAGTTTGCGCTTTTAAATGCGATCGCAAAGTGGCTGTAAATTGCCCCGCTTTTGCCTCCACTTGAAATCCCGGTTCATCGGGTTTGAAGTCTTTGCCAACTAAGTCCCCAGCACTAGGTATCAAGGTGACAACAGCATCACGATTAGAGCGATTACCACTTCCATCCATCAGTTGACCTCGGATGGTAGCTGTAGAACGTCCATCTGCTGGGATACGGGATTCAACTGTTTCCAAAGTTAGTTGCTGCGGCGCTCCCCGGACTGCAACTTGCACCGTTACAGGCGGTTCTGTTCCCCCAACTACCTGTGCAGAGATAGTGTTTTGACCTTCTTTTAACGAGACACCATACCATGTCTGCGTTACTAAGTTGGTAGTGGCATCGCTTTCCGTCCGCCCAACTAAGGAAGGGTCTACCAACGCGCCATTTACCTTTAATTCCACCTGACTCCCAGCAGGAAACTGCACAACCACCGTGGTAGCTTGTACATCTACAACACTGTCAGGTGTGGGAGTTAGGATTTTGATTCGTGTAGCGATCGCAGCAGTGGGAGATGGAGACAATGGAGGAGGCGAAGACATCGGAAGATTTTCATTCACCTCTTGTCCCTGCATCTCCCCATTCTGAGCTACTTGTGCAATTTTGCGTAAGCCTCTGGGTAAACCTACAGAATTTGGTGGTTGAAATGGTTGTATTTCCCTGGTCTCAGTGTCTTTGCGCTTGTCGTTCTTATCCTCTATTCCGGCAATTTTCCGTAAGCCTCTAGGTAAACCTACAGAATTTGCTGGTTGAAATGGTTGTATTACCGTTTCAGTTAACTCTACATCTGGAATTGAAGTATCAGTAGCCGATGCTGAAGAACTTGAAGGAAGTTTCAGAGGTGAAAACTCATCCTTAGAACTTGCCAATAAATGGTGATAATTTTGGTCTTGTTGAATTATTCTCCTTAACTTTGCGCCTTTGCGCGACAGTCGTTTCAAGTCGGCAAAGCCGCCCAATGCGCTGCCTTGCCTTTGCGCGAACCTTTCATATTCTGAATTACCAACTCCAGAATTTGAATCCATACTTTTTTCCACCCCTTGCTCTTCAACACCCTTGTCTGCTTGGGAAGGGGAGTTAGAGAAAAGCAAGTTTTCGCCAGTGGCTTCTGCTTTAACAATCGCCGGATACAAAACAAGACTGAGAGCGATCGGCATTGCCCCCAACAACTTTAAGTTAAATCTAGTTCCACAGTGCAGTCTGGGTTTCATTTTTTGACTGGCTCCTGAATTGTGGGGGTGACACCGAAGTTCATGCGTACCAAGCCACCAGGCTCTAAATGTACTAGGCGAGATTGGCTATTGCGTTCGCGGAATTTTTCGTTGTGAGCTAAGGCGTAACCAGGTACACTGCTGAGGTCAAGTACGCCTGTGTGGTATCCAGGTAAAACATTAGCTAAGGAAAACAAACCATTGGGATCTGTTGTGATGCGGTTACCATCTTCGAGAAAAACCACTGCATTCGGTATCCCAGGTTCACCACGTTGCTGTTCGCCATCAAAGTTTTTATCAACAAACACCCGGCCGATAATCGTGCCACAATCAGAAACGATTCCTGAACGAATTTTTAATTGGTGCGTTGCTGGACCATCCTTAGTGCTAAATCGGTTATCAACTCGTTGAGCATTAGCGATCGCGCTGTTACGCCCATTACCACGCAGGGCATCGGCTGTTAGTTGAGCAGCATAGGCAATATTCAGGACTTTCTCTGGGAGAATCGTCATGTCTGTTCTAAATATCACCATGTTTCCGTTACGTTCTGAGGTGATAGTAACTGGTGTGCCATCCATCTCTCCCCGCACAGATTTCGGCAAGAATTGGAATCCCAAAGGTAGGTTGTCGGTAATAACTACATTGTTCAAACCAGCATCAGCGAGATTTTTGAGTGAGAGGCGATAAATTACTGTATCTCCAGGTTCAGCAGTAGCGCGATCGCCCGTTTTAATAATCTGCAACTGATTGGCTTGACACAAATTTGTGGTAAATTCAAAGGCTAATAAATCCAGTCCCACAACTTCTGCATTGGGAACTAAAACAACTGTTTGCTCTACCCTAGTTTGACCTGCGAGACTGATTGGTTGACCATCTAGAGAACTAGCAACATATCGCACAATATTATTACCTTGTGTGCCAGTACTACCAAGGATTTGAATCTTGATTCGCCGCTGTCTATAAATGGAATTTGGTGGTGGATTAACTACAAAAATATAAGTTCTACCTGGATCGGTTTGACCCTTATTTGGATCGAGTAAGAAGTTATAGACACCAGCAGGATTATTCGTCACGAAATAGGGGTTACTATTCTCAGTATTTGGAGATTTCCCCCCAGGAACGTTGTTATTAGGAATATCTGGTAACTCTGTTCGAGTCAAGGAAACCAAGCCGCCCAATTCTGTAGCCGTTGGGTCGCTAGAATTAGGTTCGTATACTCCAACTGAAAAACCTGTGTAGTCAGGTAAAACTGTACCAGCACACCCTAAAATCCGTCCTAATGGGTCAAGTAACGGATTAGGAGTAACGCTCAGCTGAGTAGAATTTCCTTGATAATTATAATTAGTCGCAGGATCTGTATAAGTATAAGTAGCTTGATTTGTGATGGGAAAAGATGCAGCCTGAGTGTTATTTTGTTGCGCTATCACTGGTATAGATAAAGTAGTATGTAAAAAGCTTCCCAGGAGAGCAGTTGCTGTTAACCTTTGCCAACAGCGATCGCGATAATTAATTCTTTTCTGTTTTTGAGGACGGCTCACTGAACACATCTCCTCTGGGATGCCAAATTTGTTGTTAATAAAAACACTTATTTAGTTGTAAAAATCTCAAATTATTAAATGGTATTTAACGCAATTACACAGCTAAGTTAATCCGATTTGATTTTATGAAATATGGGGTGACAATTGTCCTTTGTAATTACAAATTACCGATGACAAAGGACAAACCAATTTCAATCAACGCACTTGGGTTTGATAAGTCGCCTTGATTGTCGTCTTGGCTGGAATTGACGGAATCTGTAAACGGATGTGGGTGTAAGCAATGGCTGGTGCCGGTTTAGTTTCCACTTTGCCGTCAGGAAGAGTAACTTTAACGGTGGGATTTTCGACGAAGCTACGCCCACCATCAATGCTATAAGTAATTTTTCCATTATTAATCACATTTACTGATTTAAGTACGTAGACCGTTCCTTTGGGAATGGGTTGATTTAGCGTTAATTTTTTGACTGGGCGATCGCTCTTATTTTCCGCATTTAAGGTATATCGCAAGACATCTCCAGGTCGCACCACAACTTGACCTTTCAAAGGTTCCCATTTCTGGCTTTGCTTACCCTGCTGGTCTTGAGCCACTACTAGCTTTTCCGCTTCTAAACGCAATTGAATTTGCCCTTGAGTTTTGACATTTTGAGCGTAAGCACTTCCTGAATACCAAATATTTGCAACTCCCAGAATTTGACCGAGAAATGGGACTGTAGCAATGAGTGCGATCGCTCCTAAACCTGCAATAGAAAGGCGCTTCATATCAAGAACCTCAAAAAACTTCCAGAATGTTGATTGTTGACTTATCTTTCCCTGCTTTTGCTAAGAAAGAGTCACCCCCTCTTTGCTTTCTGTTTGGCAGGGTGGTTTCATACAAGTAGAGAAAAACTCAAACTGGGTTTCCAAGCCTCTCCCCCACGAGGGGAGAGGTTTGAAAAAAAGTAAAAAGGCTGTTCACAAAACGAGAAATCAAGACTTATGTATTTTTCTTTTTAGTTCACCTTGCGTTGGAAGGTAAATGTTCTTTGAACGCCCGGTGCAACCTGTCCAGTCACAGCATCCACATACTTAGTCACATCTGTATTTGCCGTAGTTCCAGTTTGGTCATTAGCAGAATTAGTAGCCGGATTACCACTGAAGAATTGAATAGTTGATGTCCCAGAATCCTTAGCTGAACTAACAATGTTGCTAGTATCAATTTGACTGTTGTTATCGTTGTCTTTCGCCCAGTTGTTGGGAGTTTGCGTACCATCTTCAGTAATCACAATCTTGTCAGCACTCAGAATTACATTTCCGCTTCCCACTTGAGGAGTAGAAATATTTTTGTAAGTAATTCGATACTCAATAATGTTTCCTGGGGCAGGTTTTTTGGGTGTAATACTAAATGTGCCATCAGCACTATTTGATAGTGCTGGCCCAGTTCCTTGTAAAACTCGTGACTCTTTCAGCAATTGCAAGAAGCCAGTGTATACACGGTCAATGCTGATGTTAGTGGCTGCATCATCAGGTGAACCATTATTGTTTGCATCAATGAAAGCTGTAATCGGTGTGGGGAAACCGCGTTGGATAGTTGTGACAGCTGCACCTTGAGCATTCGTATCAGTTGAGAGTGGCGTATTAGCAGGTAGGTCAACGCTTACACCATAGTTAGCTTTACCACCATTCGCTGCAACTCCATCAATTCGCACTGGATTAGTGGCACTAATTGGGTTGCCCCCGACAGTACCAACACTTGAGGTAAATACAAAGATTGTGCCATTGTACGTGTAAGTAGCTGATAAACCTTGATAGGATACCGTCACCACTGTATTCGTAGGCAAATCACCTGCTGTTGCTGGTGGTGTAGGTACAAGAGAAATATTGCTAGGAGATGTACCAGTATTCTGAACTGTGTTAGTAAAGGATACCGCAGCCGGATCGACAGTTGAGCCAGGAGCAGAATTAGGTGGAATTAGTGCCGATTTATTAGTAAAGTCATCATTGTTGTTAGTGGGTCCAACGGCATCAGGCACTCCATTTGGCCCATTCAAAACAGAGCTAGCATTAGGGACTGAAAGGGTAGTTACGTTTACATCCCCAGTCGGACTATTAGTACCAGTGTTATTATTCTGTGCGTCAGTTTGATTTGCAGGAACTACCGTACCATTAGGAACAAAGCCGGCATCTGTTGTAGTCGGAAATGTACTATTAGTGGAGTTAAAGTTATCCGGATTTTGGTCTCCTGAGTTGTCATAAATTTTGCTGGTCGGGTCTCCAGCGGTTGTACCAACGACTTGAGCGATATTATTAATGGCTACTGGGCCATTTCCAGATGCACCAGTAGTCTGAACTTGGATACTAAAACCGTTAACAGTTGTCCCAGTAGCAACTGAAGTGATAAGAGTAGGATCGTTAATAAAACCGACCCGTGTAATTAAATTCAAGGCTGGTTGGCTAGTTGTCCAGGTAGCTGCTTCAGCATTTGTACTAGTAGTAGTGGTGGTGTAAACTACTTTCCAACCAGAGGGAGCAATTGGAGTGGTTTTCAGGACTGTATTTGCCGGAATCGCATCAGAAATTAAGATCCGAGAGGTTGTCGTACCATCAACAGTGATATTTGTACCAGTCAAAGGTGCGGGGGTAATACCAGTATTAGTGACGTCGTTACTCTCAACTCGCAAGCTCAAACCATAAGTTAGCAAGTCATCAATTAAGGTACCAGAAGTGCCAGCATTATCATAGGCTGTCTTCGTTTTGAGGATAGTTGCTAAAGCCCGACTTTTCGGAGTATTTCCTACTTGAATCTGCTGGGTAGCACTGGCTTCTCTCACACCATTGACTGGCGCTCCTGCTGGGTTGTTATTATCTACAGTGAAAACGTCGCCACCATCAGCAATCCGGGGTTGGTTTTGAGCATCACCAGGAGTTTGTCCTAGTCTGACAGTGATAGTATCGCCTGATTGGGCGCCAGCTTGCACGGTGACTGGTACACGCACCAACACACTACCATTAACTGCGACTGCGGCTGTAGTTAGTCCACCAGCAGGGATATTTGTCCAGGTTGCACCACCATCAGTGCTGTATTGCAGGTTACCACTAGCAGGTGTAGCACCATTCTTATCTACAGGTAGTATCCCAGAAACTGTGGCTGGGCCTGTTGTTGTTGCTAAGTTAGGAATCTGGAATTTGGTGAGGTCGTTACCGACGTTGGTTACAGTGTAAGTGTAAACCAGTGTATCACCAGCCTTAGTACTACCACCTGGGGTAGTTTGATTTGCAATCCCAGAACCTGTAACAGTAATACCAGCAACCTCTGCCAGGATCACGGTGACAGTGTTAGATGTGGAATTGATGGGACTCCCTGGACTGTTGGGATCTTCGTAGGTCGCTGTGGCTGTGTTACTGATAGATGTACCTGCACTGGTTCCATCAGCTAATACAGGTGCGACAAATTGGAAAAAGCTACCAGTTAATAATGCTGTTGCTACTAAAGATTGATAATGGTGACGCTGCTTGTTTAGAGATTTATTTTGTTTTAGCATAGGAATAATTTGTTTGTTTGCTGGACTTGTATCCTGGCTTTATAAAGTAGGATAAAGTTCGGCAATTTTTTCAAGAATTACCGATTGATGATATTTACCCAAAACTTCCACGTTTCGGGAGTGCAGATTTGAGGAGTTAAGTTGTTCATACTCCTCGAAAAATATATTGAGGCAATACTCTGGAAATAATTCACCTGTCTTAGTTTGCGATCGCCCTTGATAATCAAGGTTGGTAGTCACAAGTATAGGGAAGTTACTGTTGCGTACTGCTGAATTTTCTATGCAAGTAGAAATGTAACTTTTGCTGCCAAAAAAATCTACCGTATAAATAATTAACTTCTCTAGCGGTGAATTGGTCTATCAAAGGTTAAAATTCAACTTTATTTTGGCAACACAAATACCAAGTTTACTAGTTGAATCCAAAATAAAAAATACTCAAATTTATATATGAACAGGCTTTTGCCTCTTTGCTGTTATATATTTACTCTACCCTGTAAACTGATTTGGATAAATTGAGTAAGCGATCTAGATTGCTAAAAAATGATGTAGATGCAAATTAGTCATAAATAAAATGCAATTTAATCATAACTTTTATCAGTATTAAAACTGAATAACTAAAGCTATTATCTTCTTTTGTAACTCAAATTTGTTAAGTATAAATACTAAATACAGTAATTTCTAGTATAAAAATTTTACAAGGATTATTACTTTCATTACCAAACATACCCGACAAAATTTGTCGGGTATGTTTGACTGGTATTTTTGCTCGTGTTACTATCAGGCGACAGTGACAGACAAACAGGGAAAGCTAGTTTATGACTCAGGCAATCACAACTCAAACGAAAACCAGCACTGCCTACTTTCAAGCCTTGAAATGTAAGGAATGTGGTGCAGAATATGAACTCAAAGCCACTAATGTTTGTGAGTTATGCTTTGGGCCTTTAGAAGTCAAGTATGATTACAACGCTTTACGTCTGTCTGTCACTCGTGAAAAAATTCAAGCCGGTCCTAATTCAATTTGGCGTTACCGTCCCTTTTTACCCGTCGCAACTGACAATGTTATAGATGTGGGAACGGGTATGACGCCGTTGGTTCGTTCACACCGTCTTGCTCGCCGTCTGGGTCTAAATAAACTTTATATTAAAAATGATGCTGTAAATATGCCCACCCTGAGCTTTAAGGATCGGGTGGTGTCAGTCGCTCTCAGCAGGGCACGAGAGCTAGGTTTTTCCACTGTTTCCTGCGCTAGCACTGGAAACTTGGCAAATTCTACAGCAGCGATCGCCGCTCATGCCGGTTTAGACTGTTGTGTGTTCATCCCCGCAGATTTAGAAGCCGGTAAAATTATTGGTAGTCTCATCTACAGTCCCACCTTAATGGCTGTCAAGGGTAACTACGATCAAGTAAATCGTCTTTGTTCGGAAGTTGCTAACACACATGGTTGGGGTTTTGTCAATATTAATTTGCGCCCTTATTACTCTGAAGGTTCCAAAACGCTAGGCTTTGAAGTTGCAGAACAATTGGGTTGGGAATTACCAGACCATATCGTTGCTCCTTTAGCTTCTGGTTCCCTCTTTACCAAAATTTACAAGGGTTTCCAAGAATTTGTCGAAGTTGGTTTAGTAGAAGGTAAAAACGTCCGTTTCAGCGGCGCTCAAGCTGAAGGTTGTTCGCCCATCGCCCAAGCATTCAAAGAAGGGCACGACTTCATTAAGCCAGTGAAACCGAATACAATTGCCAAATCAATTGCGATCGGTAACCCAGCAGACGGCATTTATGCTGTGGATATAGCTAATAAGACTGGTGGTAACATTGAATCAGTCAATGATGCAGAAATTATTGATGGCATCAAGCTGCTGGCAGAAACCGAAGGCATCTTCACAGAAACAGCGGGTGGTACAACCGTCGCCGTGCTGAAAAAATTGGTAGAAGCTGGCAAAATTGATCCAGATGAAACTACCGTGGTTTACATCACTGGCAACGGACTCAAAACCCAAGAAGCAATACAAGGCTATGTTGGCGAACCCTTGACTATTGATGCGAAACTCGATAGTTTTGAACGTGCCTTAGAGCGATCGCGTACTCTCGATCGCTTGGAATGGCAACAAGTCCTTGTTTAGTCATCGATCGTTAGTCATTTGTAATTTGCTAAACCATTGCACAATGGACAAATCCTTACTTTTCACTCTTAACTTTCTAATTCTATGGCCGTAAAAGTCTTAGTTCCTACCGCTCTTCAACAATTTACTAATAATCAAGCTAGCGTAGAATCTAGTGGCAGCACGATTGCTGAACTTGTAGATTCATTAGAACAAAGCTTTCCTGGCTTTAAATCACGATTGTGTGATGAAGAAGGAAAACTACGGCGGTTTGTGAATTTTTATCTCAATGACGAAGATATTCGCTTTTTAAAAGGGGCAGATACCCGCTTAACCGATGGCGATGAAGTCAGTATTGTCCCTGCTGTGGCTGGTGGTTAATCCAAAAAAGACTAAATAAATTGATACTCCCCGCTTTCCATAGACGGGGATTATTGACCAGTTCTTATGTTGTGGAGGAGATTTGAATTGCCTAACTATGCAGTAATTATCTGAGCAAGTCTTTGTTGCCAAGATTCATTATCATCAATAGTTAAGATAATCCGCTTATAGGATTCATCCCGCAATTCAATGGTTAGATAATTTGTCTGTCGATTCACATACCAAAATTCTTTACCCCGCTTAGTGTAATAAGTTCCAGCCTTAATCACTCCAGGAATAAAGCTACCAGGGGCACGCAATTCTCGCCAATTACTTTGGGGTTCGGCTGTCGTAATTTGTTCTATATGGGGTAGTGATATTTGCCAAAGTTTATGCAAGCGAGCAGCTAGCAGTTGCTCTTTAAACGTAAATTCTATCTGCAATTTATCATCAACTATACTTAGCTTCACGATCAATTTCGTCGTCAGTAATTTGTGATCTAGTATTACCCACAAAAGTCTGAGTATAATCAGTATTTCCTGGGATTTAAACTTGCGTAAACTATAAAATACTACTTTGATTTACTGAGAAAATACTCCTCAGGCAACAAAGTTTTCTGAAAAAAGGGGTTTAGACTAACTCCTAGCTTTTAATAAGTAGAACGAAAACGTTGTCCTAATGATGCAGGCGTCTCTAGTAAAAATCCTAAGTAGATACTACCTGTAACTGAAGCAGCAGTAAAGCTAGCCACAGCTCCAACCAGCATCATCCCCTCAACACCCAGGTTTAACACCCCCAATTTTTTAGTCACCAATTCACCTAATACTGCAAAATTAGAGGTGTAGTCGCCCGTATGCTATGCCATTACTGAGATTGTTTCGATATTCATAATTTGTGACCACAGTGCAGTAGAACTGAGTAGTGTGTGTTGAGTATTAATTTATTTTTTTGGTGATGCTGCTGTTACCAAATTTTTTTCTTGAGCTTGTATTTCCAGTAGTTCGGGTATTGTCACAAATCTATAACCTTGCACCTTTAAAGCATCGATAATTTGCGGTAAAGCTTGGACAGTCCGAGAACGATTACCGCCACCATCGTGCATCAATACAATTCCCCCTGGTTTGGCGTTTCGTAATACATTCTTAACCATTCCTGATGCCTGAGGCGAACGACGTTGAGCATCTCCGGACTCTTCTGACCACATCATCACAGCATATTTCTCATTTTTGGCGTAGTCAGCTAACCCATTATTCAAGAAACCCCCAGGAGGACGAAACAGAGTAGTTTTTACTCCTGTAGTTTTATAAATAATGTCTGCTGTACGATTAATTTCGCTAGCCACAGTAGCTGCATCCATATGACGATACCAATGATGCCATGTATGGTTACCAATTACCTGACCATCATCTGCAACTTGCTTGGCAATTTTGGGAAAATATTTCACCATTTCTCCGACCATAAAAAACGTAGCTTTGATATGATTTTTCTGTAAAATCTCTAATACCTGTGCTGTGTTTTTGGGACCGGGACCATCATCAAAAGTGAGAGCAATGACTTTCTCATTGGCTTTGAGTTGAGCTTGATAAATGATTGCTCCCTGAAATTCCTTTGGTACTTCATTCATCTGACTTGCAGCTAGGGAAAGAGCTTGTGCAGATGCAATCATCACCCTATCTTTACTTGCTTTTGTACTGTCACTTTTTGGCTGTTGAGTTCCTAACAGATAATCAAGTTTGATTGTGCCTAATAGGAGACTCATACTTAAAGTACTAACACCAGTAATCAATGTAATAATTAGGACTTTTAAACTTAAAGATAATTTCTGACTGAACACATTAAATCTCCTGAAATGGGGGTATTGGGCATTGGGCATGGAACATTCATTAATTATTCTTCAGCCCTTGGAGTAGTTTGTTAAAAAATTAAGTATTTTTTTAGAGCCAAGGGACTAAGCATAAATTTCATCATCAGATATAGCTTTGAGGTATTGGCAGTTAGGTTGCGATCGCTCTCAAGTCACAATTGTTGTATCCTATTAAAACGATCGAGTAAATGTCTAGTAGTCTGCCAACCCAAAATTGCTAGGTTTGGACTGGGAAAAGGTGACTGGGGTTGGGGGAAGGAATTAAAACCTTTTCCCTTTTCCCCTTATCCTTTACCCCGCTAAGTTTCCTTGGCGAACTACTAGTTAAAAACAAGATTTATTTGTTAGGGTTACACAATTCCTAAGGTGTGCTTTTACGCTCCTGTTGCCAACACAACACCTTCATACACTAATTCTATAGGAAAATCAAATTCTATCCTTCATTTCTTCGCTTGTATCACTTGCAAACTACCACCAGCATATAAAGTTGGCTCAACCACCTCAAAACCACTTTCTGCTAATAATCCAGCCAAATCAGTTTTTAACAATTTCCAAGCTGTTTCCGTCTCAAACAACAATAAAAACACTGATACACCAGGCCAAAATATTGGATTAGTGGGAGCATGAAAATCCACCAGCGTAAACACTCCTCCAGGCTTTAATACCCGATAAACTTCATTAATAATCTTTCGTAATTGCTGAGGCTGCATCTCATGTAGTGCAACGCTGGTATGCACCACGTCAAACAAACTATCTGCAAATGGCATTTCCTCTGCAAAAGCTTCTACATAAGAAGCTAACGGTACATTTTGCCTCGCTCTCTGCAAAGACTTCGGTGAAGCGTCTAATCCTGTTACATTTTGTGAAATTTTTACTAAAAATTCCGTCGTTTGACCACTGCCGCAACATAAATCTAAAACACGAGAATCTGAGTTAATTGTTAAGCCTTGCAAAGCAAGTTGCCGAAAACGACCTTCACCACCTACACTTAAGGCTGCAAGCCGGGAAATACCATCATATAACCACTGATAGCGGTAACTCCAATCTCTTAAAATTGTTGCCATTGCATATTTCCTTGCGATTAAGCTTTATATTTAATAAAGATATATTGTTAACATTAGTAAAAAACCTGAAAAGATTGGGGGAAAGTAACTGCTATGGGTCGTGTAGGCGTCTTATTACTCAATCTCGGTGGTCCCGATAAGCTAGAAGATGTAGGGCCGTTTTTGTACAACCTATTTTCCGATCCAGAGATCATTCGCCTACCATTTCGCTGGTTGCAAAAACCCCTAGCTTGGTTCATTGCCACGCGGCGAACCAGAACATCTCAAGAAAACTATAAACAAATCGGTGGTGGTTCTCCACTGCGGCGGATTACAGAAGCCCAAGGGGAAGCCTTAAAAAAACAGTTGGGTTATTTGGGACAAGAAGTTGATATCTATGTGGGGATGCGTTATTGGCATCCTTATACAGAAGAGGCGATCGCCCAACTTACCCAAGATAATGTAGAACATCTGGTAGTATTACCACTTTACCCCCAGTTTTCTATCAGTACGAGTGGTTCCAGTTTCCGACTTTTAGAAAAGCTTTGGCAAGAAGACCCAAAACTCCAACCAATTGATTATACCGTCATTCCTTCTTGGTACAAACAACCAGGCTACCTCCAAGCAATGTCGGAACTCATAGCCCAGGAACTGGAACAATTTCCGAATCCGGACGAGGTTCATATCTTCTTCAGCGCTCACGGTGTTCCTAAAAGCTATGTCGAAGAAGCAGGCGATCCTTACCAACAAGAAATTGAGGAATGTACTGCCCTAATTATGCAGACCCTCAATCGACCCAATGCCCACACCTTAGCTTATCAAAGTCGCGTCGGTCCAGTAGAATGGCTCCAACCCTATACTGAAGATGCCCTGAAAGAACTAGGCGCACAAGGCGTAAAAGATTTGGTTGTCGTACCAATCAGTTTTGTCTCAGAGCATATCGAGACACTGCAAGAAATTGATATTGAATATCGAGAAGTAGCCGAAGAATCAGGAATTCACAACTTCCGTCGCGTACCTGCTCCCAATACCCATCCAGTATTTATTAATGCACTAGCCGAATTAGTGATTGATGCCCTGAAAAACCCCAGTTTTAAGCTGTCGCAAGCAGCCCAAATGAAAAAAATGGTGAAAATGTATCCCCAAGAGCGTTGGGAGTGGGGTCTAACTACTAGCGCCGAAGTATGGAATGGTCGTATTGCCATGCTGGGCTTCATAGGCTTAATCATCGAGCTGATTACAGGTCACGGTCTACTACATCTGATTGGACTTTGGCAGTAAAACAGATTGGGGATTGGGTTTTTATTGGGCATTAATTCTTTTCACTCATTCCCCATTCCCCATTCCCTCGCGATACCAGTCATACCACTGCTTGGCACTACGAAGTGCAAACCAGAGCAGAATTAAAGCAATTAATCCTCCTTGCCAAGGAGCATCAAAGGCAAAAAGTACTAGGGCAATGCATAAGGTATCTTGAAGAAACACTGCCCACAACGGTAAGCCACGTAACCTATAGAACCAACCAACTTGAACTAGTTGGAGTACTAAAGCTAACAAACCTCCAATTAACGCAATGAGCCAGTTTGGTGCTGTGGTTGCGGAGGCTACAGCTAATCCCATAATTGCCCCCACGAGGGGAGACATTGATAACTGAATCACCTGTAGCAATCTTTGCCCCCAGAGCTTCTTTGAGGCTAATAATTCAATTAACGACCAACTGGTGAGGCAACCTAATAATATTGGTCCAGAAATGTGAGATAAAATAGGAACTTGCGACCACAGGTTACTACCCTCCAACAGTCCAATAATCAGCAAAGGTATGCCTATTCTCATTCCTGCTGCCGCAGAAGCAGAAAGTATGGCTAAGATTTCAATCATCAAAGCACTCGCAGCACAAATAAACAAGTAAGTATTTGTTATGTATACTACCCACTGATGATGATAATTCCAGCAGCAAACTCAGATTCTTTAGCAATCTAAAAATATTTACAGTCTATAGGAAAATCTCTATTAGATGAGAAGCTAACGGCGAGCGATCGCAGATAATATACTATTACAAAATTATTTAACTTTTTAATATGTACTCAGTGGCTTGTTCCAATAGGGATTTCCGTATTGGCTTGCTAGTACCTGCTGGTAACACAACGTTTGAACCTGACTTTATCTCTGCTTTTTCTAGTCAAATTAGCATTCATGCCCATCGCGTAATCGCTAAACGCTCCTATCCGTATGAAAGTCATGAATCAATGGATGACATCAATGAAGAGGCAGTTAAGGAAGTGGAAAAATTAGCCCGAGCCAGAGTGCATTTTGGAGCATACGGCTTCACAACGGCAACTTTTTATCGTGGGCGAGTTTTCGCGGAACAAT
Organism: Nostoc sp. C117; assembly: GCF_043099735.1. Classification (NCBI taxonomy): domain Bacteria; kingdom Bacillati; phylum Cyanobacteriota; class Cyanophyceae; order Nostocales; family Nostocaceae; genus Nostoc; species Nostoc sp. C117. The sequence continues at coordinate 4,310,134 of NZ_CP170991.1, read as the reverse complement.
TAGAGCAACGTTTGACGCAAGTGCTTGGTGTACCAACTGTTGTGCCTTCTCTAGCCTTATTGGAAGCATTGGCATTTCTAAAGGTAAAGAAGATTTCTGTAGTGACTCCTTATCCACAATGGAACAACGAAACGCTAAAAATGTTTTTGAATGACACGCCTTATGAAATAGTAGCGTTTAAAGGCGACGAACGCCCAAAAGAAGTTGCGAAGAAGAATTACTTTTGGCACCAATCTCCAGATGAGGCAGCTGCTTTTATTAAGGAGGCTTCCCATATAGGTGCAGATGCCGTTGTATTGCCCTGTACAGCATGGAGAACATTTGAGGTTATTGAGGAATTGGAGGCAGATTTAAATATTCCTGTAGTTACTGCAAACCAAGCCACGATATGGAGTTTGGCAAGGCGTGCTTCTATTGAATACGCACTTCGTCCGCGAGGGACACTATTTACAAAAGGGAATGGGGAATTGGGAATAGGGAAAGATTTTCTGTTTCCTCCCACACTTCTTTAACAATGCCCCATACCCCATGCCCAATGCCCAGTTACCAAAGAGTGTTAAATTCCCAATCGTTGATAAACCTCTTCTAAATGTTTCAGATGTTGTTGGGGATCGAAACACACTTCTAGTTCTGCTGGAGACAACTTCTGGGTAACGCGGGGATCTTTGCTAATCAAGTCCTGGAAATTGCCTTGTGGCTTGTTCCAAGCGGTGTGAGCGCTTTCTTGAACGATCGCATAAGCTTCTTCACGCTTCAATCCCTTTTCTATTAAGGCAAGTAGCACCTTTTGGCTGAAGACAACGCCACCGTAGCAATTGAGATTTCGTTCCATATTCTCAGGATAAACCAAGAGGTTTTTCACTAAGTCGGTGATTTCTACCAGCATAAAGTGGGTTAAAGTACAAGCATCTGGCAAAATTACCCGTTCTACAGAACTATGGGAAATATCCCGTTCATGCCACAAAGCAATGTTTTCTAAAGCTGCACCAGCGTGACTTCTCACAAGTCGCGCCATTCCCGTTAGCCGTTCGGAACGGATGGGGTTGCGCTTGTGTGGCATTGCTGAAGAGCCTTTTTGACCTTTAGCGAAGAATTCTTCAACTTCGAGAATGTCTGTTTTTTGCAGATTGCGAATTTCGACAGCAAAGCGTTCGATTGATCCCGCGACTAAAGCTAATTGCTGCACGTAGTCAGCGTGGCGATCGCGGGAAATAACTTGTGTTGATGCTGTATCGGGTTTAAGTCCGAGTTTTTGGCAAGCGATCGCTTCTACACGCGGTTCAACATTGGCATAGGTTCCCACCGCACCCGACATTTTACCGACAGCAATGGTTTGACGGAGAATAATCAGACGCTCTTGGTGTCGCAATACTTCCGCTAACCACCCAGCTAGCTTAAAACCAAAAGTTATTGGTTCGGCGTGAATACCATGCGATCGACCAGCCATCACTGTATGACGATGTTCCCGTGCTTTTTGGCGAATCGCATCAATCAAATCTTCCAGGCGTTGCAATAACAAATCCAAACTAGCAACTAATTGCAGTGCTAAAGCTGTATCGAGTACATCCGAACTGGTTAAACCCAGGTGAATATATCGTCCGGCATCACCTACATATTCATTGACATTTGTCAAGAAAGCAATCACATCGTGGCGTACTTCAGCCTCAATTTCCAGCACTCGCTTTGGATCAAAATCTGCCTTGGCCTTAATTTCTTCAACAGCTTGAGACGGAATATAACCTAATTCCGCCTGAGCCTCACAAACAGCAATTTCTACTTGCAGCCAAGTTTTTAGCTTATAGGCTTCATTCCATAGATTAGCCATTTCGGGCAGAGTATAACGCTCAATCACAGTCTGGCACAGAATACAACCGTCATATTTTACATTCTAATTAGAAGATATCTCCAAAAATTAAATATGCGTTATTCAGAACCCTTGTAGAGACGTAGTTATTCAATGTTGATTGTTGACTGTTGACTGTGAACAGTGGAATATTTTTTTATTTGTCAGTCCCTAATCCTATTTAAGTTCGCCACATGTCTAATTTATATCGCTTTTTAGCTCTACTTTTTGCTGAGCGATGGGACTAGATTTTGAGTCTGAAGTGATGATACTAATCCTGCCGTCAGCCTCCATATATGCCAACTTTACATCAGCCAAAAATTCCACACCTTGCTGACGTAACTTACTCATCAATTCCTCATCTGTAATTAACTCTCGTTGCAGATGGCGCTGAATCATCCGGCCATTTTTTATCAGTAAAAGCGGTGGCGGATTCATAAAACGTTGAAACTGTGGCAGCTTGTAACCCAACCAGTTCAGCACGTAGCTCCAAAAAATCACAGTTGCTACTAGGATTGCACCTTCGGTAATTGATGTATAATTACTTGCCATAGCATTTTGGGCAGCTTCAGCAAATAGCACAACTACAAGTAAATCTGTAATTCCTAATGTTCCGAGTTGCCGGCTAGGAAGTAAACGTAGCACTGAGAACAGCGCTAAGTAAACCAGCGATCCCCGTATAATTAATTCAATAACACTGATGCTAGGAACAAAGATTGCTTGCCAATCGATAAAAAACCATTTGTTCATTAACACTAATTTTCTCTCTTTATAGTATTTAAATCTGAATGCAAAATTATGACAGTAAAATCTCTACTGTCATATTATAGGTAGCGATCGCAGCTTATTTGATGAGAATAAATGCAGGAGGCAGAAAGCCCTCATGTAGAGACGCGATTTATCGCGTCTAAAAAACTGCGACGTTAGAGAGACGCGATAAATCGCCGTCAAGACAGATAATCTACTTGTCAAGTATTCCTTGACAGACTAGTATTTCCGACTTGTGTGTACACCGTAGGTCTTTATGGGAGAGGTTTAGTCTAATCAATTAGATAGCAGTTAGCGGCAGATAAATCTTCAACCTTAAGCAATTAAAAGTCATAATATTTTCTTGGAGATTTCAAACGCTTGGGTTGCCGAAAACGCCGGATTAGGCGATTCATTGGATGAGAAAATGGCTGTTTATTGTTGCTGTTTTGCTTTTTTTGCTCCGAACCATTGCCGTTCTGCCCTTGATGACTGGGAGTTTTATTATTGAGAGGTATGGCATTTTTAGTAGGGGTTATACCGCTTCCATGTCTTCTCGAATAAACTTGGGTAAACTCGGCACCAAAGAAAAGAATCTGCGCGGCATAGTTAACCCAGGCTAAGATTACCACCAATGAACCAGCAGCGCCATAGGCTGAACCAAAACTGCCATTACCTAAATACTGTCCTAATAAAAACCTGCCGATGGAAAATAAAAATGAGGTGAGAATAGCTCCAATTAAAACATCACTCCAAGCAATTTTGACATCTGGTAAGACTTTAAAAATTAGTCCGAACAGAAACGTAGTGATGGCAAAAGAAAGAATAAAATTAATAATTGGCCAGACAAAATCAATACCTGGTATTAAATTACTAAAATAAGTTGATAATGCGGCTAACGCGGTACTAATTACCAGAGATACTAAAAGTAAAAAGCCAATCCCTAAGACCATTGCAAATGACAAAAAACGTAGGCGAATCATATTATTGATGCCGCGTCCGGGTTTTGCTTTCACTTCCCAAATCGTGTTTAGGGAATCTTGTAACTCAGTAAATAAACCAGTAGCACCCAATAGCAAAACGACAATACTAATAATCGAAGCCATCGCACCTGTTTGTGGTTTGTTAGCATTTGTAATGGCGGTTTGGATAAATTCCGCGCCACCTTTGCCGACTAAACCTTGGATTTGTCCAACGATTTGACCCCTTGCCGCTTCCTCGCCAAAGACTGCACCAGCGATCGCAATTACAATAATTAACAAGGGTGCAATCGAAAAAATCGTGTAATAAGCTAACGCCGCCGCTAACCGAGAGGCTTTATCCTCACTCCATTCTTTAAAAGTCTCTTGGAAAAGTTGCAAAATTGCTTGCCAATTCATTGGGTCAGTCTCCTTCTAGGGGATGTTGCTTACTCCCTGATATATTGGATACTGATTGATTGACTCTTCACATCCTCCCAAGGGAGTTTGTGTAGCGTTCTTGAGGAAGAATTTAGAATTTTTTCATGACAAGGCGATGGCGGAGAAATAATAAATTATGCAAAATCGAACTTGGCAGCCACCCGAAGTTCTTCAACTTAAGGGTGAATTTGTAACACTTAGTCCACTGATTCCAGAAAGAGATATAGATGCTTTATATGTAGCTTCACACGGCAGCTTTGAAAAAGAATCAGTATGGAATTATCTATTTTATGGGCCATTTGACACTCCTTCTGTAATGAAAGAATGGATGGAAACAAACCTAACAGGTAAATCCGATCCTCTTACTTGGACAGTTTTTGACAACTCAAGAAATATTCAGGTTGGCATTGTAGCATTAATGGCGATCGCTCCAGATCATGGTCGGGCTGAAATCGGTCATGTATGGTTTACTCCCGCAGTCCACAAAAGTAAAGTCAATACAGAATCACAGTTTTTACTACTTCAACATCTTTTCGATCGCCATTCATATCGTCGAGTTGAATGGAAATGTGATTCCCTGAACCATCCAAGTCGAACTACGGCTGCAAGGATGGGATTTATTTATGAAGGTCGTTTCCGACAACATATGTTTGTTCGGGGAAAAAACAGAGATACCGATTGGTTTGCAATGACAGACAAAGAATGGCCGCGCTGTAAAAGTAATTTTGAAAAATGGCTTTATTCCCACGAAAAAATTTCATTAATGGAACTAAATAACAATTAGTCTCAGAACGCAATTTATTTTTTAATATAAAGTGAAATAGGAGTGAGAATTCAGAAGACTCTCCCTATTAAGAGATATAGCAATTCGGAATCATTAGTGAGAAAATATTGAAATATGAATTCATCAAACGTAATCGGTGGAAACCTAGAAGCTTGTTGCACTTCTCCCATAACTGGATTTTACCGCGACGGCTTTTGTCGGACAGGTGGTCAGGATTTTGGGTCACACGTTATATGTGCTGAAATAACATCAGAATTCCTAGAGTTTACTAAATCACGCGGCAATGACCTGAGTACCCCTGTCCCTGAATCTAATTTTCCTGGATTGAAACCTGGCGATCGCTGGTGTTTGTGTGCCTCTCGCTGGCAAGAAGCTCTTGATGCTGGTGTTGCTCCACCAGTAATCCTCTCAGCAACTCATCCTAGAGCTTTAGAAGTGGTTTCTCTAGACGATCTCAAAAAACATGCTCTAACTTCTTCTTGATTTGTCATTGGCCATTTGTCATTTTCACCACCGCCCTATCATATCCAATGCCCAATTCAACTAACTGAAACTTCCAGCGGTAATTTTAATATACTGGCAACGGCACCAATTAATTTATTGGGGTCGATTGGTTTAGATAAATGCTGCTGAAATCCTGCGGAAAGGGCTTCTAAGCGGTCTTCTTCTCGCGTGTATGCTGTTAGAGCGATCGCCGGAATGCATCCACCTTTTTCTGGTTCTAAAGAGCGGAGTTTCCGAATCAGGGTATAACCATCTTGCTCTGACATACCGATGTCGCTAATCACGATATCTGGTTTTGCTTGTTCCAGTACTGCTAAGGCTTCATCTACCGATCCCACCGCAGTGGTAAACGCCCCATAGTCCTCAAACATAAAACTGAGAAAGTTACGGGTATCTGCTTCATCATCTACAACTAAAATCCTTAATCCAGTAAGGGGAGTAGAGGCAATAGGGCAGGAAATTTCTGCTAGTTCTCTATTCCCCTTATTAGCCCTATTGTCTTGTAGCAGTGGTAGCCTCACAGTAAAGGTTGCCCCCTTTTCTGTGCCTGGACTTTCAGCAAAGATTGCACCTTTGTGCAGTTCCACTAAATGACGGACGATCGCTAATCCTAGTCCTAATCCATTGTGCGATCGCGTTGTTGTGCTATCTGCTTGCCGGAAACGCTCAAATACTTTGGGTAAAAACTCTTTACTAATGCCAATACCTGTATCAATAACTTGAATTTGGGCGTATTTGTTAGTTGTTTGTTGTTCTTGAACGGTGATTATTGACAGATTGACTTCTACCCTACCACCTTTAGGCGTAAACTTAATGGCATTAGTTAGTAGGTTCCAAACAATTTGCTGTAAACGAGCTGGATCGCCATAAACTGAGCCTACGGAATTATCTAGGACAGTATTTAATTGAATATCTTTTGGTTCTGCCAGAGGACGCACTGCCTCTAGGGCTGTCTCCATCACCGCAATCAGATTTACAGCACATACATTTAACCGCAACTGACCGCGAATAATCCGTGATACATCCAAAATATCCTCAATTAGTTGCATTTGAGACATCGCGTTGCGCTCAATGGCCTCCAGGGCGCGGGAAGTGGCTTTTTCGTCAAGTTTCTTGGTGCGGAGAATTTTTGACCAGCCCAACATTGAGGTTAGGGGTGTGCGGAGTTCGTGAGAGAGAACAGCAAGAAACTCATCTTTCATGCGATTTGCGGCTTCTGCTTCCTGTCTTGCTGTCTGTTCTCGAATCACTTGAGCGCGGACTTCTTCTGCTTGCTTGCGTTCTGTAATATCTTCGAGGGTGCCTACATAGCCAAGTAATTCCCCTTGACCAGAAAGCATCGGTGATGAGCGAACCTGAACCCAGCGCACAATACCATGAGTTGTTTGAAAGCGAAACTCTTCGGAGTAGTCGCGGCCTTCATTAATGTAGACAGACCAACTAGTAACTGCTCGTTCTTGGTCTTCAGGATGAACTGATTCTACCCATTTCTTTTCTATACTCTCTGCCGCTTTCAAACCACAAATTGCCTGATAACGTGGATTGGTGTACCTACAAGCGCCTTCTGTATCAATTTCAAAAATGCCAACTGGTGAGCAAGTACTGAGCGATCGCAATCTCTCTTCACTTTGCCTGAGTTCGGCGTTCACAGCTACTAATTGTGCTGCTTGTCGCTTGACAGCTTCTGTTTTCTTAAATAGCTCTACAAATACTGTGACTTTAGAAGTCAAGATATTCGGATCTAGTGGTTTGAGCAAATAATCAACTGCACCTAAGGCATAACCTTTAAATAGCATTTGGTCGCTGGTGCTAAAGGCAGTGAGAAAGATAATTGGGGTGTGACGCGATCGCCCCCGATTGCGAATCAAGGTAGCAGTTTCAAAGCCATCCATCCCTGGCATTTGCACATCTAGCAAAATAACTGCAAAATCCTGATGCAGCAGACACCTCAAAGCTTCTTCTCCAGAGGTGGCTCTTACCAGATTCTCACCCAATTTTTCTAGGATTGCCTCTAGTGCTAGTAAATTTTCCAGCTTATCATCTACCAGGAGAATGTTTACTTTGGGTTCCATCTGCATCGGTTAATTTCCGTAATTATTGACAAAGCTTGACCAACTGGGAAGCGATGTCTGAGAGGTTTAAAATCCAGTCTACTGCAACAGCAGAAATTGCTGCCTCTGGCATAATATAGCTCTCTGCTGTGCCGGGTTCCTGTACAATAGTTAATCCTCCCCGCGCTTTTATTTTTTTTAAGCCTTCCATACCATCGTGATTGGCTCCTGTCAATATTATACCAATGACTTGCTCGGCATAAATATCTGCTGCCGACTCAAATAAGACATCGATTGATGGTCGAGCATAGGAAACAGGCTCATCAGTCGAGAGAGCAAAGTGACCTGGTTCTAGAAGCAAGTGATAATCTGCTGGAGCTAGGTAGATATGTCCTGGTAGTATTTCATCTTTGTCTTCCACTTCTCGAATCGGTAACGAAATCGATTCTTGTAATAATTGCTGGAGTGTGTTGTTCGACTCTTTGTGACGGTGTTGCACGATCGCGATCGGCACTAGAAAATTCGCCGGTAACCTTTCCAGAATGATTTTCAGTGCTGATAATCCACCTAATGAAGTACCAATTACCACAATTTTAAATGACATAGAGCAAAAGAGTGCTGAGTGCTGTTAGCGGTAGCGGGGCGTTTAGCCCGTGCTGAGTTAGAAGTTAGGAGTTTTGTTTATCTCTTTGTCCCCTTGTCGCCTTGTCTCCCTTGTCCCCCTTGTCTCCCTTGTCTCCCTTGTCTCCCTTGTCTCCCTTGTCTCCCTTGTCTCCCTTGTCCCCCTTGTCTCCCTTGTCCCCATACCCAAATTCCGATTTCTGTTATTTACATTACAATCAAATAATTCCTAAATGTCGAATGTTTGACATCAAAATGTTCTGTTTTGACTTAATACTATTTTAATATTGCCAAAATCGATACATTCTCAAAATGTTCATTTGCTAAATAACTAACTGTTAAAAGTTTAACTTTTATTGCTTTGACAATTCATAAAAATTTACTTAAGCTAAAGGATAGGTTAAGCAAATCAACAAACCACAGCGATTTTGTTTATCTACATTAAGAATTGCTGTTCCAGGCTATTGGCATGAGGAAAAAAATCAAAATCAAAATTATTCACTGTAAGCAAGTTCACCATATTTAGCTAAAAAAAGCTAAGAGATGATTAAGCATATTGCACCGCGTAAATATTAAATCAGTGAATACTAACAGTTATCAATTTTTTAAAGGGAGATTGATAACTTTTGAACAGATTTCGGTCATTTATCGATGGATACTTGTGGTGATGTTAGTGAGTATTCACCAATTTTTGAAACTCGAACTAAATGCGGTAAATATGTCTAGGAGATACAATGTTTGAGTATTTTACATCTTTGAATGACCACAATTTGCCTTATCCAGATACGATTCATCCCATCGTTGTCCACTTCGTAATTGCGATGGTATTGTTTTCCTTTTTCTGTGATGTAGTTGGCTATTTTACGGGGAAAACTCGTCTTTTTGAGGTGAGTTGGTGGAATATGTTTGTCGCCACCATCGCCATCTTCGTCGCCATCATTTTTGGTCAGTTTGAAGCGGGTTTAGCACAGCCTTATAGCGAAGCTAAATCAGTGCTGAGTTTGCATACGTTGATTGGTTGGTCACTTTCAGGAATCATCGCGGCGACTACAGCTTGGCGCTATGTCATTCGTGCCCGCAACCCGCAAAAAGTGCCGATTTATTATTTGGGAGCCGGACTAATTTTGACCCTAATAGTTGGCTTGCAAGTATATCTTGGAGATGAACTTGTTTGGGTATATGGATTGCATACAGTGCCAGTTGTAGAAGCAGTAAAGGATGGTTTGTTGCCATGAATTCAGAACTAATTGACCAATTGAACGTACAACTAGGCGCAAACGGATTACCTTACACCATTCCGATTCATCCCAATTTAGTCCATCTGACACTGGGTTTATTCATCATTGGCATGACCTTTGATATCGTTGGTGTTTTGTTTCCCTTCCAAAAATGGGTCTTTAAATTCTTGGCCATTACTGTGGAACGTAACAACTTCTTTGAAGTTGGCTGGTACAACATGTTAGCCTCCAGCATCATTACATTTTTCACAGTGGCAGCAGGCTTTTACGAAATGCTGTTGGCAACACCACCAGCTGATATGAAAAGTGCCTGGGGATTGGAGGCAATGGAAACGATGCTCTGGCATGGTGTTGGTGGTGTTTTCTTATTAGCTGTGATTGTTGTTCTCACCATCTGGAGAGGATGGCAGCGCTTCGTTTGGAGCAAACAAGAATATAAACAGACAGATAGAGAAGTGCAATGGAGTTATCTGTTCGCAGGGGTAGCAGTCATGTTGATTATGTACATCCACGGCACACTAGGGGCGCAAATGGCCGCCGAGTTTGGCATACACAATACAGCAGATAGATTACTGCGACTAGGCCAAGACCTGAATACAACACTCAAATAAGTCTTTCAGACGCGATGAATCGCGTCTCCACATGAATACTTTTAGGCTTACAAGCTATTGCTCAATGCCTAATGCCCAATACTTAATGACCCTCGATCATGAAAATCCAGAAGATTTTAAATATTTTGACGCTGCTTACAGGCGCGATCGCGGTGACTGCTACTAGTCTCTGGATCGGCAAGCAGGCTTACTTTTGGCTTCCTCCACAAGCAGCGGCCGAATCCCAACTAATTGATGATTTGATTAGTTTCTTGGTAACCCTTGGTAGCTTTATCTTTTTGGGAGTAACGAGTACTTTAATGTATTCGGTGGTCTTCCATCGGGCGGTTAAAGATGATTTTAGCGATGGCCCCGCCATTGAAGGTAATATCACCTTAGAAGTTGTCTGGACAGCAATCCCAATTCTGTTAGTGTTTTGGATTGCGGGTTACAGCTACCAAGTCTACGAAAAAATGGGAATTCAAGGCCCAGCCGAACTAGTTCACCTGCATAATCCTTTGGGAATGGAATCGGCTTATGCAGCACCGAATGACGCTTTGGTTGAACCCGTCGAGAAAATTGACGTACTAGCCAAACAATGGGCGTGGGTATTCCATTACCCGGAGACAGATGTCACTAGTACCGAACTGCATTTACCGAGCGATCGCCGAGTCCGTTTAGCCTTACACTCAGAAGACGTTCTCCACGGCTTTTACATTCCTGCGTTCCGCCTCAAGCAGGACATTATTCCCAACCACAATATTGATTTTGAATTTACTCCCATCCGCCCCGGCCAATACCGATTGACCGATTCCCAATACAGCGGCACGTATTTTGCAACGATGCAGGCTGATGTGGTTGTTGAATCTCCTGAAGATTATCACCAATGGCTGTCTCAAGCTGCAACCCAAAAGCCATCAGCAGCCAAAAACCAAGCTGCTTCTGAATATGCCCAAACATCCCATCAATCAGTTCAAACTGGTTGGGCTACAGTTGCACCCGCTGCGCCTCCTCTAGTCAATTCTCCTGGGTGAACTCTCACATGCAAATAGCGGGATTAAGGACGCTTTATTTTTCGGGTTTAGCCTCTCAAAACAATTCTTTACCCATAACTAAAGTTTTCCCCATTCCCCATTCCCCATTCCCCTTTCCCCTTTTTCTAAACAATGACAAATATCCCTATTGACGGCATTAGTATCCCCAGTTCTCACCACGAACCCACCGGAAACTGGAAGACATACTTCAGCTTTAGCACCGATCATAAAGTTATTGGTATCCAGTATCTCGTTACCTCCTTTTTGTTCTTTCTCATCGGCGGTATATTTGCGATGGTGATTCGGGGAGAACTGATTACACCCGACTCAGATCTAGTCGATCGCACTGTCTACAATGGTATGTTTACCATGCACGGCACGGTGATGCTGTTTTTGTGGACATTTCCCTCACTGGTTGGTTTTGCTAACTATCTAGTCCCCCTAATGATTGGGGCGCGAGATATGGCATTTCCCCGCCTTAACGCCGTTGCCTTTTGGATGGTGCCAGTAGTGGGAATTCTGCTAATGAGCAGTTTCTTTATTCCTGGTGGCCCAGCCCAAGCCGGCTGGTGGGCTTACCCTCCGGTGAGTCTTCAAAACCCCACAGGTAACTTAATTAATGGTCAAGTTCTCTGGCTGCTAGCAGTGGCAATATCTGGCGTATCCTCAATTATGGGGGCAGTTAACTTTGTCACCACCATCGTGAAGATGCGCGCGCCAGGAATGGGCTTCTTTAGAATGCCTTTGTTTGTTTGGGCAGTATTTAGCGCCCAAATTATCCAACTCTTCGGACTACCTGCATTGACAGCAGGTGCCGTGATGCTGCTACTCGATCTCACAGTTGGCACCGCGTTTTTCGATCCTGCTAGGGGTGGAAATCCAGTGATGTTCCAACATTACTTCTGGTTCTACTCCCACCCTGCGGTTTACGTGATTATTTTGCCCATCTTCGGCATCTTCTCGGAAATATTCCCTGTTTATTCACGTAAACCCTTATTTGGTTACAAAGTAGTTGCCGTTTCATCGATCTTGATTGCTGTAGTTAGCGGTATTGTTTGGGTACACCACATGTATGTTAGTGGTACCCCTGGCTGGATGCGGTTGATTTTCATGCTGACAACAATGTTTGTGTCAGTCCCCACAGGTATTAAAGTGTTTGCTTGGGTGGCAACCATCTGGGGCGGTAAGCTGCGGCTGAATACCCCGATGTTATTCGCTTTAGGCGGATTGATCATGTTTGTTTTCGCCGGCATCACAGGCATCATGCTTTCCTCAGTGCCAGTTGATGTCCACGTTAACAATACCTACTTTGTGGTGGGACACTTCCATTATGTCCTTTACGGCACAGTGACAATGGGCTTGTATGCTGCCATCTATCACTGGTTCCCCAAAATGACCGGGCGGATGTACTCTGAAAACTGGGGTAAAATCCACTTTTGGTTAACTTTCATCGGTACTAACCTCAACTTTTTGCCCATGCATCCCTTAGGATTGCAAGGGATGGTACGCCGCGTTGCTTCCTACGCCCCAGAGTATCAATTCTGGAATGTCATTGCTAGTCTTGGCGGATTTCTCTTAGGAATGTCCACCTTGCCCTTCATTTTCAACATGGTGATTTCTTGGATGCAAGGCGAAAAAGCACCCGCCAACCCTTGGCGCGCCATTGGATTAGAGTGGTTAGTTTCTTCACCACCCCCAGTAGAAAACTTTGAAGAAACTCCCATCATCATCTCTGAACCCTACGGCTACGGCAAATCTGAACCGTTAACAGCCAACCTCCCAGAATAACTCAGAGTATCCTACCGTGTACACACAAATCTTTTAAAGTTACTGCGTAACGTACAGTAAGTTAATTTTTGCAAGCCGATACATCAAAGGTGCAAGCTGATGCATTAAAGGTGCAAGCCGATGCATCAAAGGTGCAAGCCAATGCAACAAAGGTGCAAGCCGATGCATCAAAGGTGCAAGCTGATGCATCAAAGGTGCGAGTTGATGCAACAAAGATTCAGCTTAAAAGACTTGTGTGTACACCATAGCGCAACGCGCTGCTTCTCTTTTGGATTTTAAATTTACCCCTCAAGCTAAAAGCAAATTCCACTAATGGATAGTTATATCAATTCAGATGAATTGCAGCACACAAGCGCAGAACATAGCCATGACGAAGAAGGCAACAAAATGTTTGGCTTCATTGTCTTCCTACTGTCTGAAAGCGTCATTTTCTTGAGTTTTTTCGCCGGATATGCAATCTACAAAACAACAACTCCTAACTGGCTACCTGCTGGTGTTTCTGGACTAGAAATTAAAGAACCGGCAATCAATACAGTCATTCTTGTCGCCAGTAGTTTTGTGATTTACTTAGCAGAACGCGCCCTGCAACGCCACAACTTGATGGGATTTCGCCTGTATCTTTTGGCAACAATGGCGATGGGAAGCTACTTTTTGGTTGGACAGGCGATCGAATGGAATGGCCTCGCCTTTGGCTTCACCTCAGGCGTATTTGGAAGTACATTTTATCTGCTGACAGGCTTCCACGGTTTGCACGTTTTCACCGGCATTCTATTGCAGTCAATAATTTTAGTACGTTCTTTCCTTCCTGGCAACTACGACACAGGCCACTTCGGCGTTAATGCCACCTCACTGTTTTGGCATTTCGTCGATGTCATTTGGATTATTTTGTTTATCCTAATCTATGTTTGGCAGTAAACAAATGAGTTTGTAGTAAGGACTTTAGTCCTTGTTGAAAGCACTGAAGTGTTTACTACGTACAAGCAAAGTTGAGTTGACGGACTACGATCTGTTAACTCTACTTTGCTGAGTAAATAAGCTTGGATTCTAGACGAAAAGTTAGCCTGTATTATGGTCTTGTTTTCAACTAGAATTGTTGTATGGCGAAGCCGGCAGATGTCAGCACCAAAAAATTAATTAGCCTCGCACCCGACAACTGGGTAAAATGGGTGACGGATATTCCTGATGTAAGAGCGATCGCAATCGTCAACTCAGAATTTCAATGGATAAGTAGAGAAAGTGATGTTTTAATCCGCGTCGCAAGTCCTCAAGAAGGAGAATTTCTTGTTCTCAACGAATTACAATTACGCTATTAACCACAAATGCCACGCCGAATACGTGCATATACTGGACTTGCAGAAGAAAAATATAATTTACCGATATATCCGGTATTAATCAATATTCTCAAATTAAGTAACACAGAAATACCATCAACATACAGATCGAGTATCGGAGGGTTGGAAGCACGTCAAGACTATCGCGTGATTAACCTCTGGGAAGTTGATGTGAATATCGCCTTTCAACAACCATTACCTTCATTACTGCCGTTTGTACCAATACTGAAAGGTGGTGAAAACGAATCGACAATTCGAGAAGCATTAAAAATTTTGCGTGCTGATGAACAATTAAATCAACTGGAAACAGTTTTAGCTTTTTTTGCTACTTTTGTACTAGACAGCAAGTTAGTTCAGGAAATCATGAGGTGGGATATGGCTGTGTTACAGGAATCACCTTGGTATCAAGAAATTTTACGCGAGGGCGAGAAACGCGGTGAGGAACGCGGTGAGGAACGCGGATTGCAAGCTGGTATTGAATTGGCGTTGGAGATTAAATTTGGCACTCCTGGTTTAGAACTAATGCCGATTATCTCGCAAATTCATGATTTACAGCGATTAAAAGCGATTCAACAGGCTATCAAAACTTCAAATACTGTTGAGGAATTACGACAAGTTTTAGAGTAAATAAAAATCCGGGTGTTGCTGATTGAGAATATGAATTTAGTTCACGCAGAGTCGCAGAGTCGCAGAGAGTAAGAGTTGAAAAGAGTTAATTTTTGAATTTCATATTCAAATTCAGCAACGCTAAAATCCATTTTAGGTAAAAGTAAAGAAGCTGTTACAGTCAAAATACAACAAATATTTGCCACTAAAGCAATTTAATTTATTATGAATTGGAGTGCCGCATTACCTACGTTTTTTATTACCCTGCGAGAAGGCGTCGAAGCTGCTTTAGTTGTGGGAATTGTGTTTGCCTGTTTACAGCAAGCTCAACAACAAAAATTGCACCGTTGGGTTTACTTGGGAGTTGTCAGCGGGATATTAGCGAGTTTTGTAGTTGGTTTACTAATTAATCTCAGTCTACGGGGATTGCAGACATCTGAGCAGCTGTATGCACCTGTGTTCAAGCAATTGTTTGAGGTGGGATTGGGTGTAATTGCGATCGCTATGCTCAGTTGGATGCTAATTTGGATGACGCGACAAGCACGATTTCTTAAGGCGGAAATTGAAGGTTCTGTGAAAAGTGCTTTGAGTGAAGACAATAGCGCAGGTTGGGCGATTTTCAGCTTAATTTTTATTGCCGTGTTTCGGGAAGGTTTAGAAACAGCTTTGTTTATCGTCGCTAAGTTTCAAGAAGGTGTAACCCCCGTCTTGGGAGCAATTGCAGGACTGGCTGTAGCAGTTGCGATCGGGATGCTGCTGTTTAAATGGAGTATTCGGATCAACTTGAGCCAGTTTTTCCAAGTGATGGGCGTTTTTTTGCTGCTGATTGTCTCTGGGTTAGTAATTTCTGCACTTCGCCATCTTGATGCAGCGGCGATCGCTTTTAGCCAAATCAACCCTGAAGTTTTGGGTATTTGCGGACAAGGAAATACATCTTGTCTTTTAGGCCCCCAAATTTGGGATTTCTCAAATATCTTACCTGACCGACAGTTTCCCGGTATTTTGCTGAAAACTTTATTTGGCTATACCCAAAAACTGTATTTCGTTCAAGCGATCGGGTATCTGCTTTTTTGGATAACCGTGGGAGGTATTTATTTCCGCAGTCTTAGCCAACCGAAAAAAATAATTACTAATTCGTAATTCGTAATTACATAAAAATACAGCACAGATATAAGGGCACAGCAGTGCTGTGCCCCTACAATAGATGTAGTTTATTTACCTGAAAATAGCTGTAACTGAACCGTATTAAATTCTCTAATTCAATTACGAATTACGAATTATTTTGCCTGATGTCGTTAATACTTATTCCTCCATTTGTACAACAAATCAACAGCAAAATTGCCCGTGAGGCTGGTGTTAATTTATCTGTGCTACGCCTTGATGTTATGCATCCGTGGGTTAATGGCAACAAATGGTATAAGTTAAAGTACAATCTTTTGGAGGCGAAGGAGAAAAATTTCACGAAGCTGCTTACTTTTGGCGGCGCTTATTCCAACCACATTTATGCAACCGCAGCAGCCAGTAATCTTTTTGGATTCCATTGCATCGGCGTAATTCGTGGGGAAGAAAAACTACCGCTAAATCCCACGCTGAGTTTTGCTGTACAGCAAGGTATGCAGCTTGTCTACCTCGATCGCCAAACGTATCGACAACGCAACACAGCAGCGCTACATGACTCTCTGCGACAACGTTTCGGTGAGGTATTCATCATTCCTGAAGGCGGTAATAATTTAAACGGTGTGCGCGGTTGCACAGAAATCATTAGTGAAGCAATCGCCTTTAATTATGTATGTGTAGCTTGCGGTACGGCTACAACACTGGCTGGGATTGCGCTTTCGTTGCATCAAGGACAAAAAGCGATCGGTTTTCCTGTATTGAAAAATGGATCTTTTCTGGCACAGGAAATCGAAATTCTCTTGACAAATTACCTCGCCTCTGATTTACCGACTCCATATAGTTCTCCCACATCTTGGGAATTAATCTGTGATTACCACTTCGGCGGCTATGCAAAGGTGAATCAGGAGTTGCTAATGTTCAGCCAGCAGTTCAGGGAGGCGTATGGCGTACCCCTTGATTACGTATATACCGCAAAAATGTTTTACGGAGTGATGGATTTATTACAGCAGGGATTTTTTGAGAAAGGCAAAAGTTTGCTGCTGTTACACACAGGCGGTTTACAGGGTAATGTCGGTATGGAACAAAGATTGCAATAGGATGGTGTCGAGATCCCTGACTTTTTAAGAAATCGGGGATCTAACTTTTTCCTTTGCCTTAGTCAGAAAATTTGTAAAATGTTAACAACGATGGAATAAAACTTTTTCTCACTTTGTTGCTACGCCGATAATATGAGGACTGACAATCGGCAATCCTACTTCAAAATACTCATAATTAATGCTGTTAAAACCAGCTTTTTCTAAGGCTATCCAAGTTTCTCTATCTGGATGACAATTATCACCTAACATTTTCCAAATCGGACTAATTCTATTTTGTAATTTTCGCAATAAAGTTCCCTGATGTGCGGCGATGTGTTCAATAAACAACAAGCGTCCACCAGGTTTGAGTACTCTTAAAATTGCCTGTAATGTATAATTTGTATTTGGCACGGAGCATAAAACTAAAGTACTAACAACAGTGTCTATGCTATTGTCTTCAGCATCTAACCATTCACCATTACCAATGCGAACGTCGCTCTTTAAACCTAATTTTTTTGCTTGTTTTTGGAGATAGGAATGCATATCTATATTTTGTTCAATTCCTATCCAGTGGATATCTTTAGGATAATAGGGTAAGTTAGAACCATCTCGTGGGCTTATTTCTAATACTTTACCTTGGAGATTAGCAAAAAGAGAGCGTTTGCGATCGCCTATAAATTTATCATATGTTTTGCTATCTTTCACCATCATCCATCCAAACAAATTTTTAGCCCAGTTGGCATAAATTTGATTTGATAATTCTTCACAAATTTGGTTTACACTCATCATCCACTTCCTAATTTTTGAGGCTATAAATTGGTGTGACAAACAACGATTTATAGCCTCAATCTTATGATATTTAATTTTCTTGGACTTCACCCATTAGACTCACCTGATTGGGTGATTTTGATAAAATTAGATGAGTAATATTTACTACACTCTAATGCAAAGATGCCAACCTCACTGAAATATAAATAAATATTGAAATCCACAAACCTAATGCCAATGAGATTCCATTTTAATTATTTGAAGCAATAGTTCTTATTGTAATAAAGATAACAAAGAGCGTTCCACAATTCGGAACGCTTTATTTTGGGAAATTATCTTCAGTCACAATTAATTTCTAGTTTGTAGTAAGCAATTAATCGCTTTTTGAGTATTATCAGGACTAAAGTATTTACCACAAACTATAATTTATTTACGTCTTCGTACTTAACCCTTTGACAATCTAAAATGTTAAGCTGATGCGTGTCTAAAGTATATAAACACTCTTGATGATCGTTGACTGTTAACTGTTAACGGTTTTTCAGTCATCAGTCATCAGGTAAATGTACAAATTAAATGCGTAACAGCTTATTATGCATGAAGGTTGGCTTGTTCTTGTAACCAAGGATCTACAGGTTGTCCATCTTTGCGACGTAATTCAATCTCGACTACCATCACTTGTTTTGAACCAGGAGGTGCAGGTTTTTGATGGAAAATAATGTCATAATCGAGTGGGTTGTGTTTGCGTTCTTTTAACCATTCCTGCACCTTGGTTGTGACAAATAATGATTGTCCCTGCTCAAACATTCGGGTAATCTGCATTTGCAGTGTATAGGGATTTATGCGACTCATTTCCTACCGCCTTTGTTAAATAAATTTTAGGCAAAGTAATCTGCTTTTTCTACATAATCTGATGTTAATTTAAGGATGGCAATATCGCTACCCCATTTTCAAGAAGTATCTTTAACAGACCTCTGGTAAAAGTCTTTTTATAGTCTGCATCTTAAGTATTTATTGTAAAAATTAAGATACTCCATTAGAGGTAGTCACGGAGTTAAAAAGCGTGAGAGAATCAAATCAATGCCTACCCTTTAGTATAGTTCACCAGATTACTACTGAATTTTGTTATAGATTGGAGAGAGGCACGCCGCTTCAAACACTGACCGACAGATTGAGATGGTTGTTATGAAGAGCAAAAATCAAGCTATTTTCGCTTTAATTGTCAAAAGCGCTATTATCTTTTCACCGTTATTGTTACCTATTAGTATTGTCAGTGGACAATCTGCACCATCATCTAAGCCAGCAATAACTCCGACTGCGGTTGTATCGAATCAGGAACGGGAAGAATTGGCACGATTACGAGCTGAAAAGCGAATTGAACAGCAAGTTCAATCTAATTTAAATGGTGCTTTTAGCCGTACAACTATCCTACTCGATATCTGGCTAGTTATATTAAGTCTATTTCCGGTAGCAGTGCTTGCTTTACTTTGGCTATTACGACGGGTGATAATCCGTGAAATTGTTGATAGAGCAATGCAACAGCTACAGGGTCTAGAAAAATTGCAAAATCAGCTAAGTACTGTTAAGCAAGATGCGGAAAATATTATTCAAGAAGCTAAACAAATCAATGATGAATTAGAACAAGAAACAGATGCTTTAAAACAAAAAATTAAAAATGAACAAGAAAATTTATCTATTCTGACATCGGATTTAGATTTAGTTAAAGCACAGGTATTGAGTAGGTTAGAAACTCAACTTAAAAAATCTCAAGAAAATATAGAAAATTTAGAGTCAAAATTTGATTCTAAGTTCTCTAATTTGGAATTAGAGACTCAACAACAAAAAGATTTAGCACTGGAAAATCTAGCAAAATTAGCATCTGGTCTGTCTGAAGAATTGTCAAATTTAAAGTTAGGTGTACAACACCAGAAAGAAATAGCTGTTGCTGATTTAGAACTATCTATATCTGAGTTCAAATCTCAACTTTCTGGATGGAAGTCTGATATTCAAAAACAAAAGGATATATCTATTGAGAGTTTTATAAAATTACAGTCAGAGTTTGCTTTTCAATTATCTAAATTAGAAATTGATGCTCAACAACAAAAAAATATCATATTTGAGAATCTAGGACAATTAGATTATCAATTTAAATCTCAATTATCGGAATTGCAGAACGATGCTCAAGAAGAAAAAAATAAAATCATTGAGAATTTAATAGGATTGCAATCAGATTTTGCTGCTCAATTATCCAAATTCCAAATAGATGCTCAAAAATCTCAGGAGTTAATCATTGAGAATTTAGAAAAGTCTGGTTATGAGTTTACTTCGCAATTCTCCGAATTACAATTCAATGCTCAACAACAAAAGATTCTCATTTTGGAAAAACTAGAAAAATTAGAAACTGAGTTTGTCTCTCAACTTTCCCAGTTACAATTTGATGCTCAACAAAGAAAGGATGCCATTCCTCAGAAACTAATTGAAATGACATCTGCATCCATCCCAGAGGATGTGAATGCTGAAGTTGAAGAAACAAAAGAGGCAGAGTCAGAACAACCTGAATTCACTGCTGATGAGTATATAAAGCAGGGAGATGGGCTATTTTCTGAAAGACGTTATCAAGATGCGATCGCAGTTTACAACCAAGCTGTTAAAATCCAAGCTGATGACCCTGTAGCTTGGTTAAAACACGGCTTAACTCTCGGAAGATTGAAACGCTATAAAGATGCGATCGCCTCCTACGATATAGCTATTCAGATTAAACCAGATTACCATCAAGCTTGGTGCGATCGCGGTGTCGCTTTTGGTAATTTACAACAACATCAGCAAGCTTTCGCTTCATTTGATAAAGCTACACAAATTCAACCTCAGGATGCAGTTGCTTGGTTGAATCGGGGTCTTTCTCTAGTAGCATTAGAACAATATGAAGAGGCAATAGCGTCTTTTGAAAAAGCTTTAGAATTTCAATCAAATTCTCCAAAAATCTGGGATAAACACGGTTATACTTTGGTAAGATTGGGACGCGATGATGAAGCGATCGCTAGTTTTAACAAAGCATTAGAAATTAAGCCAGATTATGCTAGTGCCCATTACAATAAAGCAGCCTGTTACGCATTACAAAGACAAATTGAACTATCTCTAGTAGCTCTTAAACAAGCAATTGAACTTAATCCCAGATACAAAGAAGAAGCAGCAGCTGACCTAGATTTTGATGATATTGCCAATGATGAGCGTTTTCAACAATTAATTACAACATAAAAACTTACATCAGAATTCAGGAGTCAGAATGGGCTACGCCCCGCTGCGCTAACAGGAGTCAGAAATAAAACACGCTTTATACTTAGCTTGAATACTAGTAACTTGAAATATGCTGTAACAAAAATTAATTACTCCCCTGCTTCCCACTCAGTGCTGCACATGGATAGCGGGACGTTTAGTCCGTACTGAGTTAGGAGTTTTATTTGTCCCCTTGTCTCCTTGTCCTCTACTCCCTCACTCTCCGACTCTCCTGTTCCCCAGACATGGCCTTGAGTTTTGATGTGAAAGAGTCAGAGCGATCGCTTTTTTCTGGGGTAAATTGTCCTATTGGAGGATGAATAACAGCAGGTGGTAGAAGTTTTTGCCGTTGCTGAGAGATTGGTGATTGACTTTCTGGTAAGGTTTGCTTTTGGGTGACAGTAGAGGCTAGCTGAAGCGTTGCGACAGAAGCTGAGTCGCCAGCACTGGGAGACTTGAGGGCGCTTTTATTTTCCTTAGCTTCCTGTTTTGCTTCTTCTGCGCCTAAAGATGTTTTTTGTTCTCCAGCGATGAGTTGCAAAGTTGCGGTATTGGTTTTTTGATGACCATTACTAGTTTTCCCTGGTGGTAATTGAAGCCTCGTCAGTTTCTCAACAGGGGCATTTTTTCTGGCTGGCGGTAGGGTTGGTGTAGCCAATGAAGTTAGGTTTTGAGGAAACTTGCTACAAATCATCCGTTCAAATTCCATGTTGAAATGATATGTAGCCTGATCCCGACGCTGCCAAAATACTAAGATTTGCTGCACCGAAACGGCTTTATAACGACCTTGATATAGTGCTTCAATCACTGCCAGGTGTAGCCAATTAAGTGGGTATTGCGTTTGCCAACGTTCAACTAGCTCATTGGCACTATACCCGCTGAGATCAAAACTATAGTGAATTAATAAGGCGATCGCCAAATTGGCAGAGGTGTCTGGAAGTGTTGTTAACATGGGGCTATTAGCTTTAGGCAATAGGTCTATGATTTTTCACCCATCGCATATAGCCTATCGTGCTTTTAACTACATGGTTTTTTTTTCCAGAGTTATTAAGTCGATAGGCAGTGTTTCCTATTCTACTTGTCAACTTCCGATATGCAAGAGTCTATCGATTGATTTAAGGTGCAATTAATTCAGAATTCGTGAATCTCAGGTGTTCGCCCAATGGCGACTAATGCCTGATAAACCATCGCCGCAACTTCGGCGTATGTTGCCAGACGTAAAGGTGCAAGGAGTTTTGGATCTGGATAGTTGACAACTATCCTCTGTTGTGTAGCAGTAGCAACAGCTTCTTGGGCATAGTCGGGAATGGTATGGCGATCGCTGTACACTTCTAAGACATCCTTATCAGCATGTGGTAAGCCCAGTCCATTAACCAGAGAGACAATCACCTGTAGCCGTTGCACATGTTGATGAGGGCGGAAAGTGCGATCGCTAAATCCGCCAACAAAGCCACCGCTAGCGGCGATTTGGATGGCGTTATAAGCCCAAAAATCCTTGGCTACATCCGTAAAATTGGGTGCTGGGCGTTTAGCAGTGGGGTGAAAAGCAACCGCTACCAAAGCCGCATACTGAACGCGAGTCATAGGTTTATCTGGCTGGTAGTTACCATCGGTAAAACCTTGAGTTAAATCCATACTCGCCAATGCCCGAATAAATGGTTTTGCCCAATGGTCATCTAGTTGAAGAGATGGAGGGAAAGAAGAAGCGGTGACGCGGTGACTCGGTGACGCGGAGAGTGTTTGTGATAGATTCCCCGTATCTCCGTGTCTCCGTATCCCCGTTTCCTTTTTCCCCGCGTCTGTGTGTTCCCGCGCTCCTGTGTCCTCTTTCTTTGCAACCAATTCAACCAAACCTTTGACTAGAGAAGGATTCAACTGGTTACCTACCGAAACAAGGTTTTGTGTGGTGACATTGTGTAAATCAAATTCACTATTATCGCAAAATATATTACCAGCGGGCTCTTCGTTACTACCTAAATCGGGGACTGCATTGCCATTAACAAAAAGACCACCTTGGGTATTTTTGGTAATGAGATTTTGACGCAGTACTGGGCGGGCGTTACGAGAAAGTGCGATCCCCGTGCGATTGTCTGATAATTTATTATTGGCGATCGCGGGAGCAGCAAAGTCACTAACTACTATCCCCAAAGGGTTTCTTTGAAATACATTCCCTAATACTTGTCCCTGGCTATCACCTGCCATCACTAACCCACTGGCAGTATTTTGCACAAATAGATTATCTACAATTGTGGGTTTAGCAGCCCCGGTGGTAAATACACCTTCTCGCCCACAATTAGTTAAAGTATTGTTAGCTAAAGTAGGCGCAGCCGATTCAATCCAGATACCAGTACCTTTTATTGAAGGATTTGTAACAGTTACACCTAAAAGACTGGCATTTTCTAACAAGAGTAGCGTGATATTTTGCATCCCAAAACTGTCACTTTGATACTCGCTACTTCCAGAAATAATAATCCCGGCTCCTTTGTTAGCTTCATTACCCACCACCTGGACTCCTCCACGGATCGCTAGCGGAAATACCTCGCCACTAGTGGCGTTGTAAGTTCCAGATGCTAAATGAATAATTGTGGGTATTTTAGTAACTTTTAAAGCACGGGTGAGGGTTTTAAACGGACTTAACCGCGAACCAATATTAGTATCATTCCCTATTATAGGGTTGACATAGAGTGTCAGAACAAGGGTAGAGTTCACCATTGATGATTGAGAGTCAGTTGCTTTAATTATGACAATCATAAATAACACTACTTGTAGCAAACTTTGTCAAAGTAGTATCCCTGTGTATAGAAAATGTATCTGCTTCACCATACTTAGCACTTACCACTCGGTACTCAGCACTCTTCACCCCTGCTTGCAAGCGGGTAGTGTCTACACACAAGTTTCTGTGAGTCATTTATCCTTAATTCTTCCCCATCGCCACTGCGAGTTTTTCTAGATTCTCCCGCACAGCCAGACAACGAACATGATCGACACCCCAAACTCGTTCACAAATTCCTAAAGCTGACAAATAAAGCGGTTCGGCTTCACCATAACGCCCAGTTTCCCGATAAATTTCTGCTAAATTGTTGAGACTTTCGCCAACATTAGGATGACTTTCTCCCAATAAAAGGCGATCGAGTTCTAATGCTTTTATGCATAAAGGTTCCGCCTCATCGTAGCGTCCCTGTTCTCGATACATATAACCCAAAGCATAGATAGTATCCGCTAACAGTGGATGCGCTTTTTGTAATACCCGTTGCTTCAGTTCCAGAGATTGCAAAAATAAAGATTCCGCTTCATTGTAGCGGCCTTGAGCGCGGTATATTAAACCTAAATTGTGCAAATCTGTCGCTACATCAGGATTTTCTTCTCCCAAAAATTGCTTATCTAATTCTATTGCTTGTTGAGATAAAGGTTCAGCTTCACTGTAACGTCCTTGATGATAATAAAGTAGAGCTAAATTATTCAATATCAAAGCAAAAGAAGGAGGATCTTCCCCAACCAAACTTTTTCCAAGTTCTAATAATTGCAGATACAACGGTTCTGCTTCGTCATAACGTCCTTGTTCATCATATAGTAATGCTAAATTATTTAGACTAGCCGCAACATCAGCATGATTTTCTCCTAACAACTGTTTCCTCATTTCCAAAGCTTGTTGGTAAAGTAGTTCTGCCTTAGTATATTGTCCAGTAGATTTATAAAGTCCTGCCAAATTATTCAGACTAGTAGCAAAAGAAGGATGATTTTCTCCTAGCAGACGTTTCCTTAATTGCAAAGCTTCTTGATATAAAGGTTCGGCTTCTCTATATCGTCCTGTTGCACGATATATTCCGGCTAAATTGTTCAGGCTAGTCGCTAAATCTACCTGCAAACCTAATTCATTTTGTAGCTCACTTGCTTTTTGCCAATACTTGATTGCTAATTCTTGTTCTTCTTGATAATTCTGAGACTCACCTCGTTCTAATCTGCTGCGATAAATATCACCCAAGCTAGAGTATAAAGTAGCCAAACTGGAGTCTTTACTTCCTCGTTCCTCTTTGATGTTCTCAATTAACCTTTGCAAATCTTGGATAGGTAAGAAAAAATGGTTATTTTCATTAGTATCTGTGCCAGCTAATTCCGTATCTCGAAAAACAAAGCGTATCGGTTCTAATTCTTTACCAGCAATTGCATTAGTTTTTTTAGATGCAAACCGAAATACACCATTGCGCCAACTCCAAAAATCAGGAGCTTTTTTAATCAAATTCACTAGAATTTGATTAGTTACCCACAAGACAATGGCAAAAGGAAAATCGCGCAATCCTTCCCTTGTCCATTGTAAGTAACCAAAGAATTTCTCCTGTTCTGATTGCTCTTTTTCTAATTTCAAAAAATAAAGTTGTTCAGCACCCGTCACAGTGATTACCGCCGGATGACGCTGACGGAGATATTCGTCTTCTTGTACCAGTTGATTAAGAGCAGCTTTTAAACTCGGTTCTTGACGTGGTAAAGTTACTCGATAAGCACGAAACTTAGGTTGTAATTCGGCTTCATATTCAGCTATAACTTGATCGCGAAAATTACTATCATCAGAAACTGCAATTAATAAATTTAATCCCCGCCTTTGAGCTTCAATAGAAACAATTAAATCATCGTAAGCATCTTGATTTTCTCCTTGTTCATCTAATAATTCTTCATTGAACATTGATGGCTCCCTGCCTTCTCAAACTTTCTATAATAATTGGATGAACATCATACCAAGTTTCATCAGTACGATATTCTAGAACATACAATCCATGCAGCAAATCTAAAAACTCTGCTTGCTTGGGATCGTTGGGCATAAATTGCTCATAAACACTTTGCAAAATATCTATATCAGCTTTTCCTAAACGTATAGAAAAATCGTTACGTATTTTATTTATTGCTTGTTCTAGAATTGTATCATCAATGATAACTTTTGCTGTAGGATTTCGTCGAATAACTCGTAAACAAATGCGGCAGCATTCCTTAGAAATCCGAATGAGATCTCGTAATACTCCACCACTATAAATCACTATTTTCTGGGCGGTTTCCGGTAAGATTAATTCATCAGAAATGCGCTTTTGTAAAACTTCACCGAGAATCTTTGTTGCTTCGGGACGAGGTTGAGCATTAGGAAACCGATTTTTACCTTTTTCAAAAATTTTCAGTACAGGCATTGGCACAATTTGATCGTTAGTTTCGATAGCAATTATTGTGCTAATAAATGTTTCTCGAAGAACTGCGATCGGGATAGTGTAGATAATCCGAAAATTTGGTTGACAAAGAGCTTTAATGTTATCCTTATAAATTTCGTTAACTCTACCTAAATCTAGTTTATCTAAATCATCAATAATTACTAAGACATCTTGTTTTGTAGCAGATTGAATCAAAGCAGCAATTTCGTTAATCCTAGCGACCAAATCTGAGATTTTACGTTCAAACTCTTGTTTAATTTCGTCCCGAACACTAGCATCAGCTTTTAATTTAGAACTAATTAACTTGAGAAGATCAAAACCTATCTCAGCCTCTGCTTTTAAATTTAATTCTTCAGTGCGTGTGCGAGTCGCAAACCATTGATAAAGAGCTTCTTTAGTAGATTGAGGAATATCAACTCGGCGGGCTTCTGCCTCTGACATTAAATTAACTGCAATGGCAAACAGAATATTAATATGGTTAACTGCCGACATTTCAATTTTGTCAGCAATAGAAAATAGAACTACAAAATACTTATTTTGAATTTGTCTGCTAAATTCAGCCAACAAAGTTGACTTACCACATCCACGATGTCCTGTAAAGACAATTTTACCATCTCCGTTGGGACTGTCTTCAACTAATTGGTTAAGGTCTGCAATCAAATCATCACCATATTCGACTCTAAATCTTTCCATTTCGTTCCGTTCCATCAACGGAAACAGTTCGAGATTGCTGTATGCTTCCTGAAAAGAGTTTAATAATTCTTTAGACATTGGATAGTGCCGTACAATTGCTAACTATTCATATAATGCCTCATCATTTCTGTAGCAAAAGTTCAGGCAATGTCTCCAATAGATAAATGCTAGACAACTTCACAAAAATCATTCATAAATGACTACTAGGTGAATGATATGTTATGTCTTTAAAAGAGATACTTTAATACCAAAATATTAACCAATGAATAAGTAATAGAGGCAAATAATAAATAAGAATGGATGATCGATTATACATTTGATAATTAACAATGAATGATAGAATATACATATAAAATCGTGAAAGCTACTTAATACATAAAGAAAATAAATTTTTCAGTAAAAAAATAAATTTTTCGTGTGCTTTGCCTTTGTCCTCCTTTTAGCCAATGTAATGGTAACCGTTGTTACTATTGATTTATACACCGGAGGTTCAGGCTGTGATATTGCAACAGATGATGCGTTTTTTATAACGATAAAAGGTTTATGAGAATGTCCGATCATCTTCCGTTTGAAAATCCTGAGGATCAAAAGCAATGGTATCAGGGTATAAAAGATGCAAACCGTAATAATATTTTCTGTCACTGTCATGCTTGCGGTTATGAGTGGATAGATTCAACATTTGATGTTACTTGTATTAAATGCAGTAGCAAAGATGTGGAAAGTATTTCATCTTGGCAATTTCCAGATGATTAAAGGAGAGGGTTCATAGATTATGAAACAAAACTGGTCACAAGAGAGTTATATCAAAGCTTTAAAGAAAGCAGCACAAGCACATCAAGGTCAGAATATGCCAGGTTCAGAAATACCTTACATTGTCCACTTAAGTTTTGTGAGTATGGAGGTAATTGCTGCCTTAGATGCGGAAAAAGAACATGATGGCAACCTAGCAGTTCAATGTGCTATTTTGCATGACATAATTGAAGATACTGATACTACTTTTGAGGAAATAAAAACTGAATTCAGTGAATCAATCGCTAATGGTGTACTTGCATTAACTAAAAATAATTCCCTAGAAAAAAATTTGCAAATGGCTGATAGTTTACGAAGGATAAAGCAGCGATCGCCAGAAATATCGATGGTAAAACTAGCGGATAGAATCACCAATTTACAAGCACCCCCACAGCATTGGAATCAAGACAAAATTGTTAGATATCGAGCAGAAGCTATTCAGATTTATGAAGCTTTGAAAGATGCAAGTCTGTTTCTTGCATCACGCTTGGCTAGTAAAATTGAAGACTACAAAGCGTTTATCAAGTAATCAATTTATTTTTAATTTGTGAGTTAAATCACACTAGCCACCTGATTACTGAAATAAAATTGTAGACTTAAGCATAAACTATTACAAATAAAATGATGGAATTACTACAACTAATTTTGGTGTTAGGTACAGTAGTTGGTGTCGCAGATGGGAATACAGTTTTGGTTAAAGATAATGCCGGACAAGCAATTACAGTCAAACTAGCGTGTATTAACTCACCAAAAGCGACTAGCCAGGCATCAGCATTAGCAGCAACACAAAGGCTAAAACAGTTACTACCATCTAAAAGTCGTGTGGTGATTAGAAGCACGGAACAACTCAATAATGGTCGTACAGTTGGTGAAGTATTTGTAGATAATCGCTCAGTAAATCTCCGTTTAGTAGAAGAAGGTAATGCAGTCATTGACCAAGAAACTTTATATAATTGCTACGAAACTAAAACCCAATTTTTAATTGCAGAAGCTAATGCTAAAAATAAGCGATTGGGATTGTGGCAGCAATCAAATCGGTGATGTATTAAATACTTGTAGATATTCCTAAATCCCTCTTTGAAAGAAAGATTTAGGAATATCTGAAATTCCTGATTTAGGCTTGATAACTCAGCACTGTTTACGCCATGACCATGCCACCATCAACATTAAATACTTGTCCAGTGATGTAGGCAGCAGCAGGATCGGCGGCGAGGAAGCGTACCATACCAGCGACTTCTTCTGCTTGACCAAAGCGACCTAGTGGAATGAATTTGAGAATATCTTCGGGGTTGTTAAGATCGCTAGTCATGTCAGTGGCGATGAATCCAGGGGCGACGGCGTTAACAGTGATCCCGCGAGAGGCAAATTCTTTGGCAACGCTTTTGGTAAAGCCGATGACACCTGCTTTAGCGGCGCTGTAATTTGACTGACCTGGGTTGCCCATTTGCCCAGCAACTGAGGTAATGTTAATAATCCGCCCCGATCGCTGTTTGAGCATAATTTTACTGACAGCTCGCGTACAGTAGAAAACACCAGTTAAATTTAGGTCTATTACAGCTTGCCAATCTTCTGGTTTCAAGCGCAAAAGCAGTGTATCGCGGGTGATCCCTGCGTTGTTGACTAAGATATCTATACGCTTAAACTTTTCCATGACGGCGTTAATTAGCGCCTCTACTTGATCGATTTTAGAAACATCTGCTTGTAGAGCGATCGCCTGACCACCCGCTGCTGTAATTTCTCCAACAACTGCCTCAGCTGCGGCACTGGAACTGGCATAATTGACAACTGCGATCGCTCCCTGTGTGGCTAGTTCAATGGCGATCGCTCGCCCAATCCCCCGTGAAGCACCTGTGACAATTGCGACTCGATCTTTTAATAATGTCATTGTATCTTCCTTAATCTTAGAAATACCGCGCTAATTATCTTATGGTGATTTAGGGAACATTTAACAATTCAAAATTCAAAACATTTTTCCTTATGGATATGTATTTATAAGAATATTTCACAAATCAAATACTAGTCCTAAGCTGATGCGCGTCTAAAGTATATAAACACTCTTGATGGTCGTTGACTGTTGACGGTTAATGGTCATCAGGCATCAAGTCATCAGTTATCAGGTAAATGTACAAATTAAATGCGTAACAGCTTATATCTCTATTCCCCGGTTTTAAATCCACCGACATAGGCTTGTAATTGCAGTGCCACTTCTATATTTTGTTGGAGAGAGTTAGATACAACAGCAGAAGAATCTCTGGTGTATTTTGAGGTTTCAGCAATCTGTTGAAGCAAAGATGCGATCGCTTGGGAAGTTTCTGTTTGAGATCCTGTTGCCATAAAAATAGACTGAACTAAATGATTTATCTGTTGAGACACCTCTAAAATATCTTCTAGGTTCAACTTAATGTTTTGCACGAGATTGGCTCTTTCTCCCACCTCAATCGTTCCCGATTCTATCGCTTTGACTAATGCGCCAGTTTCCAATCGAATGTCAGTTAAAATGCCTTGAATTTCTTGCGTTGCTTCGCTAGACTGGACGGCTAATTGACCAATTTGTTCTACTACTTTTGCAAAGCCTCGACCTTCATCGCCCATCCATGTCACTTCAATGCTAGCATCGCTGGCTAACAAGTTAGTTTGGGCGGCGATTTGTTGAATCGTTGATGCAACACGAGAAATGTTTTGCGAAGATTCACTCAAATACTTGACTTTGTTAGCTGTTTGTGAAACTGTCTGTTGCAAATTCAAGATGCTTTCCACAGTAAAATCTATTGTTGCCTTGGCTGTTTCTACTGTATTAATAGTAGTGATACTTACTTCTTGTACTTTTTGGGCGCTATCTGCCACCCCTTGAATCCAGAAATTCAGACGATCTACTTCCTGAAGACCAGAGGTAATCTGTTCGACTTGTTTAAGCGCTTCATTTCTCACTTGCTGGATGACACCAGAATTTTCGCTAAGGGAAACATTCATCTGATAGGCAGTTTCTCGGATTTGAGTGACAATTTGCCACAGGCTATAAATGATGGTATCGATCGCATCAGCCAATTTTCCAACTTCGCCTGTTGTGACTTGAGAGCGAACAGTTAAATCTCCTTTGCATACCTCATTAAGATCGTAGAGAAGTTCTAGCACTTGCTCTTGGATAGCTTGTTGACTACGCTTCAATTCTTCTTCTGTTTCCTTGCGCGAAGTAATTTCAGCTAGCACTCCAATAATATTTATTATTTGTCCAAATGCGTCTGGTACAGGAGAAAGTGTTAATTCACACCAGAAGTAAGTTCCATCTTTCCGATAACTTTTAAGTACAATTTGGCATTCTCTAGAAGCCTCCATTGCCTTGTGTAATTCTGTAATGCTGTTTAAATCTGTGTCAGATCCTTGGAGAAATTGGTAGTTGCATCCGAGTACCTCTTGAGATGAATAGCCTGTAATTTTTTCAAAGGCAGCATTGCAAAATATGATGGGATTTCCAGGCTGACGCAAGTCAGTAATGAACATAGCATTACTAGTTGAGGCGATCGCGCGATCGCGCAACCGCAAAACTTTCTGTGCTTGCTCAAGTTCATCTACTACACTTGCTTGTTCTAAAGCGATACCAACTTGAATAGCTAATTGTTTAAATAAATTAATTTCATACTTTTGCCAATACCGGGGTTGAGAACACTGATGGGCACACAATAAACCGACAAGTTGATTGTTATGAATAATTGGTGCAATCAAATTTGCTTTGATTTCAAAACCTTCGAGAATTTCCCGGTGACACTCTGTAAAACCAGCTGTAAAAATGTCGTTGGTAGCTCGGACTCGACCATTTTTGTACATTTCAATATAATTTTCCCGGAAGGGGTCATTGACTGTTTTTCCTAAGGTTTTTGTCCAACCCGCAGCGATAGACTCGGCGATAATAGTACCACTCCAATCACTATTGAAACGATACATAACCACACGGTCTGCTTTCAATGCTTGACGAACTTCGTAGACAGTTGTGTTCATCACATCATCCAACTTTAGCGATCGCCGAATTTGCAGCGTAATCTCTGTAAATAACTGCGAACGTTTGGCTTGGGCTTCTTGCTGTGCTAAAAGCTTTGTTTGGAAAGATAAACGCCGATCTACAAGTGAAGCGATCAGGGCAAAACCGAGAATGACGAATGTTACAGTAGCAATGGAAAGACCGAGCAAAGTCAGGGAATTATTCATTCTAACTGGGGCAGATATTGCTGTTGGGTTAGTCCGCGTGAAGCTAACCGCGGCCATCCCGACATAGTGCATCCCAACGATCGCTCCCCCAATGAAAATAGCACTGACAATCTTAGTCCACCACTTGGTTATAATAGCTTCTGTGCTTAATTGGAACGCCATCTTCAGGGCTACAATTGATGCACCAATGGCGATGGCGATCGAAAGTATAAACATGACTGGACTGTATGTGGCAGTTGCTTCCATTCGCATCGCCAGCATTCCAATGTAGTGCATAGAGGCGATACCAATACCCATTAATGTTCCACCAATCAGCAATTGCCAAATACTTAAGACTGGGCGACTCGCAAGAAAAAGTGCGCCCCCTGAGGCAATAACAGCCGGCAGTATAGAAACTAGCACAGTCAAAATATCATAGGCGATCGGTATTGGCAGACTGAAGGCTAGCATAGCGACAAAGTGCATCGACCAGATACCAATTCCCATAACTATTGCACTACCAATTAACCAAGGTACTTTAGCCCATGCTTTGACTACTGTTAGCCGTCCAGCCAAATCAAGAGCTGTGTATGAGGACAGAACTGCAATCACAATTGAAACCGTTATCAGTCCTATGTCGTAGGTGCTACTCATAGCCATATCTGCTTGAAACCTCAGGTTAAGCTTATGCTGGATTATTTCACAAATTTTATTTATTTATCACTTTTGAGTGATTCTTAGAAAGTAGACAGGAAGCAGGAGATAGGACAATACAGGTCAGATAAGGCCAAAACACTTGTAGAGACGGCGATATATCGCGTCTCGAGAACCCAATATCGCGTCTCGAAAACCCAAAATTTTTGCCAGTAGCCTTTAACTGAAGCCTATTGGGAGATAGGAAGCAGCAAATAGGCTTTTGAAACTTGTTTTATCGGGGCTGCTTTCCTTGAATAAAGAAAATAATATCAAGTTCAGATGAATACTTAGTAATTAGGGCTGATGCACAGATCGGCCAATGCAAAGAGAAATAAGAGCTTCTGGTTTCCTTAGATTCAGAAATTAAGTGAAGTCTATATAACTTCTGTCTTTGTGTCTTCTATCTCCCGAGCAATGCCCCATGCCCAATAGCATATACCCAATAAGAATTACAAACTCTCCAGAAGAATACCACTTTCCATATCTGTTTCAATATCTTAATGAAAGCAGCAGTTCATGATATTCTCATACTTAGATACTAAAAATCAATATGCAACCAATGCATTATAGGCTTCTTTTAAATACATTAAAAATTTATATCAAAAACTATCCACTGACAAAGTTGTAAAACCAGGCGATTGTAGCTTTTCAGTTCTAAAGATTGCTTATAGACAAACCTGAGTCAAGAAAACGAAATGATATCAACACTTTTGAGCGATCGCTATCGTGTTATTAGCGTACTTGGAAATGGTGGATTTTGCGAAACATTCTTAGCCGAAGATACCCAAATGCCTTCGGGACGCCGTTGTGTAATTAAGCAACTCAAACCACTGACCGACAACCCTGAAGTTTACCAGTTAGTACAAAGGCGATTTCAAAGAGAAGCTGCAATTTTAGAAGAACTGGGAGGAGCTAGCAATCAAATTCCTACTCTATACGCCTACTTTCAAGCAGATGGGCAATTTTTCCTGGTACAAGAATGGATTTCTGGGCAAACTCTCAACCAACAAGTAAAACAAAATGGTTGTTTAAGCGAAAGTGAAGTAATTCCAATTTTAATTAGTCTGTTGAAAGTCCTGGACTTTGTACATAGCAAAGGCATCATCCACCGCGACATTAAACCAGATAATATTATTCTGCGCTCATCTGATGGTCAACCAATTTTAATTGATTTTGGTGCAGTGCGAGAAACGATGGCAACAGTAATGCATTCAGAAGGCAGTATTAGTAATTCAATTATCATTGGGACACCAGGTTTTATGCCTAGCGAACAAGCAGCAGGGCGTCCAGTTTTTGCCAGTGACTTATATAGTTTGGGCTTAACAGCAATTTTTTTGTTGCTGGGAAAATTGCCCCATGAATTGATGACAGACTCGTACACCGTAGAAAATATTTGGAATCGGGATGCCATCAGTTCCAATTTTATGGAAGTGTTAAAAAAAGCAACTCAGTTTGACGTTAGAGAGCGCTATTCTACTGCTAAAGAAATGCTGAATGCTTTGGAAACAATTGCAAATTCCACTGCACCGAAAGTACCGATGTATAGTCAACTATCTGGTTTGAATAATTCTATTATTCGATTACCAGATGCTCAAAGCATTAAACAAAACGCTATTTTTATTGGTAGTACTTTAGTCGGAGGTGGATTAATTGGCGCATCTGTAATTATTGGTCTTTTGTTAGCAAATTCGCCTCAATTTGGGACAGATCGAGGAGCTAAATCTTCACTACTTCCACAACCAGAGATGGGAGAAACTTCTTCGTTATCTATTCCACCTGGAACGTCAAATAATCAAATCGGGACAAATCGGGAATCACTGCTCACAAATAGCGCTAATCTAGCTAATTCTTTTTATTTTGTCGCCAATTCTAGTTTGCCAAATCTGCAAGCTGCTATCAAGCAAGTGAAAATTTTACAGAGTCAGGGAATTAGTCAATCAGGAGTGTTCTGGATACCAGATTATCCTAATTTATCAGATAAAAAAAATTTATTTATAGTTTATGTAGCTACCTTTAAAGATCGGCGCAGCTGTATTAACTTTCTCAAAACTTACGGACAAATCAATCCGGATGCATATTGTGCGTTTGCGAGTAAAGATTTAAATGCACCAACGGCTCGAGTGTCTTTTAAGGATATAAGGTAAAACAGGAGTCAGAATTCAGAGGATTACTTGGCTCCACTAACTTCGCCAGAACTGGGAGCAATAGCAGAGAGAAATCTAAATTAGAGTAACTAGCCCGATCAAATATAGATGGTGAAAGGAAAACTTGAATAACTGACAAGATTTTCATCTTGTCAGTTATTACGCTTGTTTGTAGGAGAGCATCGATTTGTAATCACCTGGGTATATTTGCAAAGGTTAAGATGCTCCCTATTTGTAAAGACTATCTCACTTCATTAGCGATAATTCCAATTAAATTCAACTTACTCAAAATTTCTGTAGCTTGAGTAAATTGAGTTTGGGTCACTTTACCCATGCGCTCTACCATGACGATCGCATTGCAAAAAGATGCAATAATCCTCGCATCAACGGTGGCTAAAATTGATGAAGCATCTATCAGTACTAAGTCGTAACTTTCCTCGAATAACTCAATTAATTCTTTCATTCTCTGAGAACTCAGCAGCTGCACTCTATCTTCTGGAACAGGGCCAGCAGTCAAAATATCAATGAAGGGGTGAATGGGTTGAATATAATCTTGAAAATCGGTAGTTATCTCATCAACTAATAACAGAGATAGTCCCCAATCATTGGAGAGTCCTAAAGTTTTATGCAGGTTCGGATTCTGCAAGTTAGCGTCAATTACTAACACCCGTCGATGCATTCGGGTAGCACTAGCCACTAGCCCTAATACTAAGGTTGTCTTTCCTTCTCCTGGTAGTGCTGAAGTTACCATCAGCGACTTGAAAGGTAACGGATATTTTAATATTTTAATGTTTTGGTAGATCATGTCCAAAGTTTCATGGACAGGTAAATTAGCACTAGCTTCTTCTACCATAGAAGGAGGTAAACTTCGTTGCTTATTCCAAGATATATCTAGGAGAGGCTTTTTCGGATGAGGCGATCGCAGTTTTGGTACCGTTCCCAGTACACGTAAGTTTGTCAGCCTCTTTAAATCTGCTGCACAGTAAATGGCATCATTAAACTTTTCCAAAATTAATGCTGCTAAAATACCTAAAATCGGCCCAATTACTCCTCCTCCAAGCAAAAATAATAATTTGCCATTCTCTACATAACTACCCAAAGTAGGTTCTCCCAAAATTTGCCAGTTATATCCTTCCTGAGCAATTTTCATTCCTAAGGACTGTTGTGCCTGAATCAGTTGTTCGAGGGTTTTATGACTAGTTTCTGCCTTTTGTCGCAGACGATTATATTCTCCTGTTAAGTTTGGATATTTGCCGATTTCAGAATTAAGCTGTTGTTCTGATTGCACTAAACTTTTTTCATTCGCAGTTAATCCTAAAACATTTGTCTGTAATAAAATTAACTCGTCTACTAGCTTGGGATCGACTCCTAATATATCGTTTTTTAAGGGTTGTTCTCTCTTACTGCTAGTAATATTTTTAACTTCTTGCCGTAACAGTACTATTTCATTTTCGCGTTGCTGCTTCAGTTTTTGTACTGATGGATAATCATCTGTATAACGCAACCGTTCCTTAGCTAGTGCTAGTTCAGTTTTTTGAATTTCATTTAATAGCGTTTGGTATCGGCTTGACTGATTTAAACGAGAAGAAATTTTAGCATTATCTTCTGAAGAAGACGCTATTTCTTGTTGTAGATTATCATATCGAGCGTTGACATCTTGAAGTTGAGCGCGAGTAGTTTGTAGTTGTTGTTGAACATCAGCTAGAGATTGTAGCAGGATTTTACTTTGTGTTTCTGGATCGAGTAAATTATGTTTCTTGCGAAACTGTTCTAAATTTTTATCAGCTTTAGTCGCCTCTTTTTTTACTTCAGGTATTCGGGTGTTGACAAAAGCCAGTCCCCGATCCAAACGCTCTTTTTTTTGTTCTGTATTGTAGTTTTGATAGACTTTCTGTAAAGCTTGAAGTACTTTTTGTGCTTTAACTGGATCGTCATCATTAAAGGAAACTTCAAATACTTGACTAAAAGCTTGATTATCTTCTACGTTTGCGTCTTCTTGGGTGACTTTCAGCGCTGCTTTTTTGTTGTGTTCTTTTTCACCTTTGATATCTTCTAAGGTTATATAGGGATAATCGGAGTGAAGTAAATCTACAGCTTTTTGAAGCAGCTTGGAACTCAGCATGAGTTTCATCTGAGTAGTGTAATCAACAACTTTTAAATTGGAATTGCTAACTTTGGTGTCTACCTCTTCTGGAATATTGTTTGACTGCGCTCCTTCAGATAAATTGGAACTTACCAATATCTGCATGTAGCTTTGGTAGCTAGGTTTAGTCGTGACAGCGAAGAAGCTGGCAACTGACATGACTACACAAGAAACCCCCAAAATCACAAAACGTTGACGAAGCAAAATAGTAGATAGTTGTCTGATGTCAACCCCGCTTTGTGCTGAGGTAGTAACTTGATGCTCTTGATTCAGACTAGTCTTAACCACTATTCAACTCCTCTAATATCGAAAGAATATATTTGGAAGATTCTGAGCAACATTTCTGAAATGATTTTTTTACACCTATAGCTACAACACAATACCGAATTTTTCTCCCAAGAATAAAACCACTTGGGATAATATTATGTCAACTAACGTTTTCATGTTCATCAATTCATGCATCTAAACTTTAAATCAGTACTGGAAGAACAAATTTTCAATCAATATTTATTTTAGGAAGACAAATCTTGTCCAAAAATTAATTATTTTTCTTAATTATTCCACTATAAATTTTTATTCGTACCAGAAATACTATATACACAAGGTTATTTTTTTAACTCGTAATATATAAAATATTTTGATAAAAATATTTAAATCATAATATTACTATATTTTTGATACACATAGTTAACCGTAACTTATTAGTTACTTAGTTAAGTTATAGGATTTGTCATTGGTCATTTGTCATTCTTATCTTTGCCCCATTACAAATTATTTAAACGCCTACTTTGGTTAACTCTACTTCCCGTCGCCTCGGTACTTCATGAATCATAAAATCATAAGCCATGTCAGTACGCGGAAAAATAGCACGGGCTTCTTGAAGCAGATCTTTTAACTCTAAGTTATTTCCCGGAGCATAGCGGGGACTAAAATGGCTCATAATCAATCGATGTGCCCCAGCAGCTAAAGCTGTTTGCGCTGCCATTGTGCTTGTAGAATGCAATCGCTGAAAAGCCATATCTGCATCTTGATGGGCAAAGGTTGCTTCATGAATTAAGACATCTGCATCATGAGCTAATTCCACTGCACCATCACAATAAACTGTGTCTGTACAATAAGCAATTTTTCGACCAATTTCTGTAGGTCCGCACAATTCGGCGCCGTCAATCACGCGTCCATCGTCAAGGGTTACTGTTTCACCACGCTTGAGTTGACCGTAAATGCGACCGGGAGGAATTTGCAACGCTTTAGCTTTTTCGACATCAAAGCGTCCTGTGCGGTCTTTTTCGGCTATGCGATACCCAAAAGCTGTAATGCGATGATGTAAAGTACCGCAGCTAACGGTGAAGTCATCGTCCTCATAAATGACCCCTGGACGGACAGTATGGACTTTAATCGGGTAAGAAAAGTGTGTGTGGGAGTAACGTGAGGCGGACTGAATGTATTCATTTAATCCAGATGGCCCGTAGATGTCAACTCGTTCTACATTCCCGGCTAAGCCGCAAGTAGCAAGAAGTCCCATCAAGCCAAAGATATGGTCACCGTGCATGTGGGTGATAAAAATTCGGCAGAGTTGACTGATTTTTAGTTCACTCCGTAAAATTTGATGCTGAGTGCCTTCGCCACAGTCAAATAACCATAGTTCTGCCCTTTGGGGTAATCTCAGGGCGACGCTGGAAACATTACGCGATCGCGTTGGTACACCGGAACTCGTCCCTAAGAATGTTATCTGCACAGTGTTCTTTAGTCTTCCTATTGCTCAATTTGCAGCTATGATGTTTCTATAGTGGCACAGTTGATGAGCAAAATACTTTTTAGAGGCAATACCTTGGCTAATCTACAAAGCTGAGGAATCAGCTTGATTTTTTATTAGTTTAATTATTTTGTGCCAAGTGTTTCAATATTTTCACGCTTAGTAAGATTTTGCAACCCGCACTAATCAAACGTAAGTATATCACGTATCCGCGTATTTTTCCGATTATTTGCTTGTATTTGGATAGAAATTATCTCACAGTTTCAGAAATCAAATACCATCAGGTCTTTTCTTCTGTTTTTTCCTTCCTTATTACCTTTCTTGGACTCAGCATTTAGCGCATTTACGGGGAGATTTTTACCATAACCGTTTGTATTCCAAAAAGATCGTAGAATACCTCCTCCAGCGAAGTAATTTTGAACTTATTGACCTTTGGCACAGACAACTTTTGCCTAAAAATCCTATTTCCTATGCTAAATACCAAGTTTTTGAATCTGTAGACCAATGGTTAACTAAAAATACACCGCTCAAATATACTGCAACTAATATTGAGTTTGTCGCTGTTAAAAGTTAGGTTGCTTGATTCATGCCTAAAATCACAGCTAACTACTTTTCAAACAACCTCTTAGCTCGACTTTATCCAAAATTAAGAACTCGGTTTTCTTAATGCGGCAAAAACCCTGGCTTTTTGGCAAGTACTTTTTCCACGTCACAGATTATGAATGAAGTTAAAAAAGTAAAACTACTGTCCCACAAAGGTTTCAGCTTAAGCGATCGCGTTGCAAAGAAAATGGCTCAAGTCGAGCTTAGAGCTAGTCCGCTTAGCCCTAACGAGAAGTAAGCTACGTGCAGTGTCTAGAGAGCGTGATTACGAATTACGAATTACAAGTTATGTAATATTATTCAACACCCGATCGCTAATTGTTTTCAGTTGCTCTTGTGTGTTAACTGGCTCTCGCGGTGCTGGCAATTCGGTATTCGGCCAGTTAGGTAAATTATTGCAGGGACACAACAAAGCTGGCATTCCGACGTTTCGTGCAGCTACTGGCATCATGCAGCGACAGCAAGGCTGCATATCCCATGCCGATGTTAACAATTCGGCAATGGTTTCTTGGGTACCTTCTAAGTAACAGTCCCCAGATTCCGGTGAGAGAATTTTCTCCCAGCATTCTTCAAATTCTTCGCTATAGCGATCGCCATCTAGCACGGATTGAGGCAAAATGCTTGCCTTACCGTTCTTTGCGATCACTTTCTTACCCAACTGAAACCAGTAGGCAAGATATCCTTTAACTTGTTGTTTGGTAGCCATACCACAATTTTAGATTTTAATCAGGATATTTCCGACGTTGAATGTTTAATTTTGAATTAAGACTTTGGTGCTGGCAATGGGTAACCAAGAATACTGAGATTAAGAACATGACCGCCAGTAATTAAATAAACACTATCGCAGAGCGCACCTAGCTGGCGGACTAAAGAACCGAGGCGATCGCGGAACGTCCTACCAATGGGATAAGCTGGCACTACACCCCAACCGACTTCTTCGGCGACAAACACCATATCAGCAGCCACCAGATCCACTGTCTCCAACAGTTCTGCAAGAATATTTTCCCAGGTTTGGTCATCTTGTTCTAGAAGATTTGCTACCCAAGTTCCTAAAGAATCAATCAAAAGACAGCTATGGGGTTTTGCATCAGCAAGGGTAGCAGACAGTTGCACAGGTACAGATAGGGTAACCCACTCTTGGGGACGACGTTTTTGGTGTTCTAGAATGCGTTTGTGCCATTCTCGATCGTTTGGGTTATCAGTGGCCGTGGCTACGTAAATAACTGCTTTACCCGACTGCATGGCCAGAGTTTCTGCCCATTCACTTTTACCAGATCGGGCTGGGCCTGTTACTAAGATGACTTTACCCAAAATTTTTTCCTGAGTATCTTAACAAGATGGCTATGTTTGTAGTTTATCATCACTTCTAAGTGCTGAGTGCTGTACATGGATAGCGGGGCGTTTAGCCAGTGCTGAGTGCTGAGTAGGGGTAATTAAAGGCTTGCTGCTACGAATTTAAGTTCATAAGCACCTAGTGTTCTGTCGCAAAAGTTTTGAAGGGTTATAAAAGTTTGTAACAAGTACTTCAGTACTTAAAATTGAGCGATAAATCGCTCACTACAAACCCATCAAAATTAATGGGACAGACTATTAGTCTGGGAAAGGCTGCGAACTAAATATTGGTGACACTTACAGGTGAAAACAGTAAGAAAATGTGAGCAATGTTAGTTAGCATTTTTGTATCGACAACAAACTTTAGGATATTTTTATGAAACCGGGTTTAAAACGCATTGAAGCAACTCTACACGATTTAGGGACTCGCGGCACTGCCTCTGCTCCGGAAGCAGGTGATGCCACAAAACGGCCTTTCTCCTTTAGAATCAGCGTCACAGCTAATGAAACCACGGGAAATACACAGACTCAATCCTTTGAGGAAGCTGAACTAAAGACACAAGGACAAACAGTTGGCCTTGGTGTCGATACTGAACAAAATTTATTTCCTCACCATGACTCTGTGCAAACCTTTCAAGCAGAAGAAAACGGTAGCAAAACACCCAGCTTACCGAAGTTAAAAACTCCCAGCATCAGTAGCCATCGCCACGGAGCAAATCCGGGTTTGGCAATGAATCTATTGCAAGAAATTCAGGAAAGTGTCGCTGGTTGGCAAACAGAACTCCAAAATATTTTGCAGCAAATTCAGGATATTTACTTAG
Organism: Nostoc sp. C117; assembly: GCF_043099735.1. NCBI lineage: Bacteria > Bacillati > Cyanobacteriota > Cyanophyceae > Nostocales > Nostocaceae > Nostoc > Nostoc sp. C117. Next base: position 4,269,025 of record NZ_CP170991.1, on the reverse strand, counting down.
AAGGACCGATTGTCAATGGCTGGTTAGAATCCAATCCCCACGAACCAGAACCAGGAGGAACTGCAACACTCCGCCATGCAGAAGTTGACCGCCTCATGAACTACGTGGAAGAAATTTGTGCCAGTGGTGGGAAAGTATCCTATCAATCATCTATTACTGGTTATCGCCTCTGCGGTGTAGACGATTCTGGTAAAGTTTGGTCACGCCCATGTCCTGCGGATCAGGTTCCCACTGTTAGCATAGCGATCGCTCGCTACCAAAAGTTACGCCAACTGTTGGGGCGTAAGCAATCTTTAGAAACTCGTCTGGCTCAACTTGCCCAAAGTCTTGTAGTTTTACATAGTCATATTCAACAAACGTGAAGTTTTAAAGATTATTTCCGAAAAAACTCGGTTGGTGGGTGGATAAATTTTGGTTTAGATTAACTCTCAGCAGGTGTGCGTTGGATTTAAGATTTTTATCTAAAATCCCAAATCTCAAATCCAAAATTAAATCTATGCCAGACATCCAAATCTCTGCTATTATCTGTACCCACAATCGAGATGCCTATTTAGGAGCTGCAATTGATAGTCTTTTAGAGCAGGATTTTGCTGCTGATTTTGAAGTTGTGGTAGTTGATAATGGATCTAGCGATCGCACCCGTGAAGTTGTAGAACAAAGAATCCACAATCCTCGCCTGAAGTATGTCTTTGAACCCACCATCGGCTTATCTGTTGCCCGCAACACAGGTGCCAAAGTAGCTAGTGGTGATATTCTGGTTTATCTAGATGACGATGCAGTTGCGAGCAAGGGCTGGTTACAGATTTTATATTTTGCCTATTACAATAACTCTAAGCTAGCGATCGCAGGTGGGAAAGTCACTCTCCTATGGCCTGAAGGAATTCAACAACCACGGTGGCTATCTCCGGGGCTAGCTGCAAATCTGGGTGCATACGACTTGGGTGACACAATTATCTACATTGAGCAACCTGGCTTAACACCCAGAGGCTTAAATTACTCCATCCGACGCAGTTTCTTAGAAGAAATTGGAGGTTTCGATCCTCATCTTGGTCGAGTGGGGAAAAATTTATTATCTAATGAAGAACTACAAATGACCGAATTTGCCCTACAACGTGGTTGGCAAGTCGCTTATCTTCCAGAAGCACTAGTTGCCCACAATGTCGCTCCTGAACGCCTTCAACGCTCTTGGTTTTTAAACCGCGGCTGGTGGCAAGGTATCAGCGAGTGCTATCGAGAACAACTCGCGGGCAAAGCCGGTATCGCTCAGTTACGGCGAGGCGGCGAAAGATTTTTGCGCGGCTTGTATAAAGCATTGCAATATTTCTCCGATCCTGCAGAACGATTCGATAAACTTGTGTATGCTTATGGTCAAATTGGCTACTTAAACGCCGCTATTCAAGGTCTTTTATCCGCATCAAAGAAATAGAGAAGAATACAGAAATCAGAATACTTGGAATTTGGGAATTAAACCACCTGATTGTATACTTCCAAATCTATGATTTTAAAAGGGTTTCAAATCCCCAATTAATCATATTCCCAATTAATTCTGACTCCTGTTAGCTCAGCGGGGCGTAGCCCATCCTGACTCCTGAATTCTTTTTCAAATAACATAATTTATAGTCATTATGTCATCTAAAATACCAGTTTCTGTATTAATTCCGGCAAAAAATGAACAAGTAAATTTGCCTGCTTGCCTCGCTAGTCTTGCCAGAGCAGATGAAATATTTGTAGTCGATTCTCAAAGTATTGATAACAGCGTTGAAATTTCTAAAAGTCACGGTGCAAATGTCGTACAATTCAACTTCAATGGACATTGGCCTAAAAAGAAAAATTGGTCTTTAGATAATCTACCTTTTCGTAACGAATGGGTGTTAATTGTCGATTGTGACGAGCGCATCACTCCTGAACTTTGGTCAGAAATTGAGCAAGCAATTCATGATGATGAATATACAGGTTATTATCTCAATCGCCGCGTATTTTTCTTAGGAAAATGGATTCGCTATGGTGGTAAATATCCTGATTGGAATCTACGTTTATTTAAGCATAAAAAAGGTCGCTACGAGAACTTACATACTGAAGATATTCCCAACACTGGTGACAATGAAGTTCACGAACATGTAATTTTGGAAGGGAAAGTTGGGTATCTAAAAAATGATATGCTCCACGAAGACTTTCGCGACCTTTATCACTGGTTAGAACGGCATAACCGCTATTCCAATTGGGAAGCTCGGGTTTATTTTAATATTCTCACAGGTCAAGATGATAGCGGCACCATCGGCGCGAATTTATTTGGTGATGCGGTGCAACGCAAGCGATTTTTGAAAAAAGTATGGGTACATTTGCCATTTAAACCACTTTTGCGGTTTGTTTTATTTTATATAATCCAACGCGGTTTTTTAGATGGCAAAGCAGGATACATATATGCACGTTTGCTGAGTCAATATGAATATCAAATTGGCGTTAAACTTTACGAATTACGCAATTGTGGTGGTCATCTAAATACTGCTACTACCGCGAAGCAGGAAGCAGGAGAAATGAGGGAGATGAGGGAGATGAGGGAGATGGGGTGATGGGGAGAAGAGGGGCAAAGGTGAGAATAACCAATGACTAATGACAAACCTTTCGTAGATTTAGGCAAATATGACCAATCTTGGTTTGATCGAGGGCGTCCTGGTTGGTATATTTTGCTATGGTGGTTTGTACAAGCGATCGCCTTTCCGCTGACTCCTCAACCGTTAAACATTCTGCGTTGTGCTTTACTGCGACTATTTGGCGCTCGTATTGGCAAAGGTGTGTTAATTCGACCCACTGCCCGCTTTACTTACCCTTGGAAAGTTACCATTGGTGACTATAGTTGGATTGGAGATAACGTAGTTTTATATAGCCTAGATCGGATTCACATTGGCGAACACTGTGTAATTTCCCAAAAAAGTTATCTCTGTACTGGTAGTCATGATATCCAAGACCCTGCCTTTGGTTTGAAAACAGCGAGTATCACCATTAACAATGGTGCATGGGTAGCAGCAGATTGTTTCGTTGGACCCGGAGTGCAAATTGGGGCTAATGCGGTGATTGGCGCTCGTAGTAGTGTTTTGACAAATATGCCCTCTGGGCAAGTTTGTTGGGGAAGCCCATGTCGTCCAAATAAAGTTCGGATAAAACTCGATTCTGCTGACGGCAATTAATTTATGGGATGATTTTCAACTGGTCACGCGGTTTCTCGCCCACCAACTTTTATGTTTGGTGGGGGACAAATGGCGTTTGGGTACTGGGTACTGGGAAAAAGTTCTTGAAAATTTGGTGGTGGGTAAGAGAAAACACCATAATTTTTCGATTTTACACCCAGTCACTTTTACGCTCAAAATTTAATTTTTAATTGCCGACAACTGCCAGATTTTCCACATAGAGCTAGAAATCAAATTCGTGATAATATGAGCGGCGATCGGCACTAATAAGTTACCAGTGAACAAGGCACTATATCCTAATATCATTCCGACGAATGTAGCCCAAATGACATAAGGCCATTGCTGAGAACCACTCAGGTGCAAAATGCCAAAACAAAGACTGGATATAACTACAGCCAGATGATTAAAACCTAAAGCTGGCAGCATCACACCCCTAAATAACAATTCTTCACTTAAACCTGGTAGCAACCCCAACCAAATTAAATCCGGTAAGGTTAGAGGTTTGAGTACCATTTCCAGATAATAATCTGCACTTTTACGGTAGGGAGTCCAAATGCGATAAGCTAAGCCACTTAATGCGGTGATGACAAATCCCAACCCTACACCCAACAGCAAATCTCTTTGATCCAACTTCCAGGAAAATAGGGAAAAGTTGCCAAAATGCAACGACAGTTTGGAGACTATCAGCAAAATGATTGCAGTCGCTCCCATCGCCCCAAGTATTTGGATGCGTGTCAAATATGGAATTTCTGGTTCTGGCTTTTGTTGTTCAATCACGGGTTTTTAGAGAATGGGGCATGGGGCAAAACAGTTCCGAGTTCCGAAGTTCTGAATAAAGAACTGAAATTCCCTACTCAGTACGGGCTAAACGCCCCGCTATCCATGTACAGCACTTCTGAAGGGCATGGGGTATGGGGCATTGAGGAAAAATAACTAATGACTAATGACCACTGAGCTCTAAAGACAATAATTTTGGACGGAGGGCGCAGGGATTGATGCCTGCTTTATGTGCCACCAATACACCCACTGCCTCTAAATATGAGTTTACCTGTATGGATTTGATCCCCAACGGTTGGGGAGGAACTGTTATTACAGTTTTATTTTCGTCTACTGTAATTATTTGGCATCGTGTTTGGCTTAAACTCAGTAAGGCACTACTACCACAGGCATTTGCAGGTACGATCGCAGCATCCACTCTATCTGCCCAAATATCTTCTTGATGGGATGCTATCGCTCCTCTCTCTATTATGAATTGTGGAGCGCGACTCAAGCCTACGAGAACACACGGTAAAAAGGTGTAACCCAATTCTTCAGCAGCGGAACGCGGTGATAAATTCGGTTCTGGGGGTGAGCTAGCAAGAGCCGGAGAATGGGCGCAAGGAATTTGAAAGGTTCGCACTAGCAAATGGCTAATTACGGCCTCTGCACCCGCGAGGGAATCAACTCCTTCACCTTGCCGATATTTCTGTACTGCTTCCTCATCGATATCATCGGGGAAACGGGCAACAACTGCGATCGCTTCTGCTCCAGCTTTTTTAATCAGGATTTCAGCTGCCCTTAACAAGCTATCGGGGTTACCAATTGTCCCCCAACTGGCACCAGATGAAGTAGTCCGTAATTCTACATTTAATGGTGCATCAGTGATGACATAATCTGTTAAGGTCAATCCGAGAGTGGCTCTGGCTGCGTCGGCTGCTTGCAAGTGTCGTAGCCGCAATTCTGGCTCAATACCTTGGTCTAAAAGCAAACCTATTTTGTTGTTCCTGACTGGACGCAAACCCCAGCATCCAGCAGCAAATTTGTCAAGTCCGAAACCTTCAACGTAGAAAGAATTGGGGAGATTCCAGTATAAACTAGCGCCATTGAGGACATTGGGGTGAGTAATCAGGCGATCGCAAACCTGTGCTATAACTTTGGCAACAGGCAAAGCATCTCCGGCATAACCCCCAATAGCAGCCCCAACACCAGTTGGTACAATTAAAATAGCAGTGTACATATTGAGTGGTGAGTTAGGAGTGCTGAGTTAGGAGTGCTGAGTTAGGAGTTAGTATTATCTCCTCTGCCCCTCTGCTCCTCCGCTCTTCTAAACTCACTACTCGGCACTGACTGTCGTAACAACGGCTTCAACTGTAGCCTTCTGCTGGGCAACGTCTACAGAAGTAACAGCCCAACGAAGGGGTTCTCCTTGTTTCTTCAACTCTGTTTCAATTGTTTTGAGTAACTCTGCCGGAGTTTCTTGTAAATCAATTTCTGCGGTAATAAAATGAGTTGTCATCTCAGTATATCCTGTTGATTTGTAGTTTCTAGAATAGCTGATATCAGGTGCTATGAAATACTTATGTTATTTATCAGTTATTCAGTTATCAATAATTCATTCCAATACTGATAACTGAGTACTGACAACTTTTCACTGATTATTTAGTCTTTACCAAATTGCAACTGATAAAGGGTGTCTTCTTTTTCTGTCTCAATTTTCAAATCAGAAAGAGGTTTCGCAACGCAAAGCAATACATAACCTTGTTCTTGCAAATGTGGACTAACGCCCATGCCATCAGCTTGATCGACAGTTCCCTCGTTTATTTTACCGGCGCAAGTCGTGCAAACACCTGCATGACAGGAACTTGGCAAATCCAAACCAGCAGCATCGGCAACTGATAAGATCGTTTCATTTTCAGGAACTTGCAAGGTATGAATTTTGCCTTGGTGATCAATTTCGACGGTGTAAGTTTTGGGCATATACAAAAGAAGGTGATGCTACGGACAAATTTCTTAGTTTATCTGAATTAGTTAAAAATATCCAGATATTACTATAACAATTTAGGTAGAAGAAGCGATAAACTTTCTTTAGAGAATATCAGGGTCAATATCTAATTCTCGCAACTTAGTGGCTAGGCGTTCTGCGCGTTGCTTTTCTTGCTCTGCAAGCTGTTTTCCCTCGTCCGCACGTTGCTTTTCTTGTTCAGCACGCTGCTTTTCCTGTTCTGCCAATTCTTGCGGTGTCGGCACTAACTCTCCTTGTGCCATAAAATAGCGTAATTGATTGTCCTGCACACCCAGATATAAATCTAACTGCTGACTCCATAACCAACCTTGGGAATTCGGTTCTATTGGTTGGTAATGAGCGTCTACTAAATGAAATCCCATAAATTCTAAATTATTGGGGTCAAACCAAAAATACTCTGGGGTGCGAAAGATATCTTGATAGATTTGTTTTTTTAAGCCTTTGTCTGTGGCTTTTGTAGAAGACGAAAGCAACTCGACAATGATATTCGGATATTTACCATCTTCTTGCCAAATCACCCAACTTTTGCGCGGTTTTTTTTCGCATCCTAGCACGATAAAAAAGTCTGGGCCGCGAAATTCTTCTGATTTAAGTTGACGTTGGCTATAGTAAATCGTCAAATTTCCCGCCGCATAAAAGTCATTGCGATTTTGCCACCACAATTCTAAGCATTGTAATAACAGAATAATTTGGCGTAGATGTAAATCGCTTTCCAATGGTGGTTCGTCACTGTAAATATCTCCTCGCGGAAATATTATATCTTCTCCTGGTTCTAATTCTTGGGCAACTGACATGACTTTCTTGGGGCTAAGAGTGAGACGATGGGATGAACACCTGCGGGTGGATGCACAGATGTAATTACTATCATAGTGGTTGCTGATTTATAGTTATGTGCGATCGCGCCCGTTGCTGCGACAATATGATTTAAGGTTGATTTTGCAGCTATGATGACCTACTTTAGTATAATAAACTCAAATAAATTAGTTAAATTTGCTTACTATAAATAAATATGCGCGATCGCGTTAAGGGGTTGGCGGTAATTGCTGGCGTGGAGGAGCGATAAAAATTATTGCTGATTAGACAATGTTTAAAAAGTCCTCTTGTCGGTAGTAAAACGTTCTAGATCCCCCCTACCTGGCACTGCGGGGTTGCTGTATTCCTGCGGCTTTCGGGTTAGTGTGAATATATCGCAGAGTATTTAACGCCCGACGTTTATCTGTATTGGCAAAACCTGTACTGTGGTAGCGCTTTTCCCAAAAATGCCCCGTGCGGTTGAGCATTCGGTTAAAACACATAGCAGTATACCAATTCAACCAGTGCATAAGTTTCGGTAAATCTTCTGGTTGTTTTGGTTCCAGCAGATAATGCACATGATTGCTCATAATGCACAAAGCATAGAGTTTAAATTGATATTTTTCCTGTGCTTTCTTGATGGCATACAGATAGACTTCGCGGCATTCTAAGCGCGTTAGGCGAAATTCGCGGTTATTGCAGCGAGTCGTAATGTGATAGCAAAAACCTGATTATAAATTGCGTTTTGGGCGAGCCATGAAAAAAATCGTTAAAATACCACGCTTGCTATAATGCACTCACCAACAAACTTTGGTCATCAATGTTACAACATTAAGGCTTCAGGTTAAAACATTAAGCCTTAGAGCTAGAACATAAAGCCTTAAGGTTACAACATAAAGACTTCAGGTTATAACATAAAGCCTTAGAGCTAGAACATAAAGGCTTAAGGTTACAACATTAAGGCTTAAAGTTAAAGCAACATGGAATACAGACTATTTGTAGGGGCACAGCAATGCTCATTGGTGTCAAGTGAAGCTTAAACGCTTATTCCACATGCATTTTACCCCACCCTAACCCTCCCCTTGTAAAGGTAAGGGAACTAGATTTCCGGCTTCCCCCCTTAGAAAAGGGGGGATTGAGGGGGGTAATTTGACTTGTGTGTACACGGTAGCCGATGGCTTACAAAACTGGGTTGACGCGGATAGTGATTGTAAGCAAGTGGACTTAATACCAAGTGATTCTAGGGCTTTGACGTTGAGTTGACACCTACGATCATTGCTGTGCCCTATTGTCTATTGCTTAAACATAATATTATTTTGCTGAAAATCAACCTTTAATTATTAAATTCCGAGAAATCACGGGCATTAATAAAAACTTTTACTACAAAAAATGCGTTTTTTGCTGAACCAGAATACAGGTAAATTGAGACAAAATAGCTCTGTAAAGCTATTAAAAACGTAAAATTATGACTCGGAGAAAACGTAGTTCCCGGATTTTAGAAAAAGCTAAATTTAGAGTTGCCGGGCTGAAAGCTATAGATCCAAATATCAATTTTGATGATACTTACAGCTTGCAAAACCTGGCTCAATTAATAGAAAATTTTCACAATATGCTTAATGATTATAATGCTGCTATAGCTATGATTGACTCTTCTAGAAAAAAGCTGGATGAGATGGAAAAAACCTTAAGTCAGGTTTCAGATAAAATGCTGACGTGGGTTGGTTTCAAGTACGGCAAAAACAGCAACGAATATGAACTTGCAGGTGGCGTTCGAGACAGCGAACGTATCCGTAAAAGCAGATTGACACGCTTGAAATCGAACATAGATAAAACATCAGATGAAAATGCAATAACCGCCACGCCTTAACGGGAAATCAAAAGTCAAAAATCAAAAGGTTTATAGAATCTGCTTTTAACTTTTTTAGAATGGTATCTGTGAAAATTAAATTCAAGATGTCCAGCAGATCCCCGACTTTTTTGAGAAGTCGGGGATCTATTTTGTTACGAATGATTCAAAACTGCTATATAATAAGACTTTGCATTAACCCAAAACTTCCGAAATCTTAAAATTGAATGACCAGGTTTATCCATGATAAATTCGCCAAAGACTATCTAGAAGAATTATTAAAAGATTACGGAGAAGTCAAGGCATCAGAAAAAGTATCAGGAGAGATTAAAGAAATAGATGTTTTATTCACTCCTTCTAAACAGCAAAGCTCTAATATACAAATACTGGGTTTGCTAGGAAGATTTGCCCAACAGCCTGCGATTATAGAACCATACCGCAATCCAGCTTCTACCGATGAAATCTGCGATTGTATTCTCAAATTATTAGAAATAAAGGCTCTCCTGCGACGAGAAGCTAAGGCAAATAAAACCAAACTTCAGGACTCAGAAATTCCTCAATTGTGGGTTTTTACACCAACCATATCTGAAACTAGATTGTCTAGCTTTGGAACTATGCAAAAAGCAGGTTGGTTATCAGGAGTGCATTTTCTGCCAGATGCCTTGCGAACAGCAATTGTAGCAATACACCAACTACCCCAAACACCAGAGACATTATGGTTGAGGCTTTTAGGTAGGGGGAATGTGCAGTCGCAAGCGATTATCGAGTTGCAAGCGTTACCATTAGATCATCCATACCAAAAAGCAACTCTTGAATTAGTTTACAACTTGCGTGAAAACTTGAGAGTAAACCAAGAATTAGAAGCAGATGATAGGGAGTTAATTATGCGATTAGAACCACTTTATCAAAGAGACAGAGAACAAGCCAAAGAAGAGGGCAGACAAGAGGGCAGGCAAGAAGGAAGGCAAGAGGGCAGGCAAGAAGGAAGGCAAGAAGGGAAACAAGACTTAATACTGCGTTTACTAAATCGCCGTATTGGTGAGATTGATACGTCATTAATCGAGCGAATTAAAGGCTTATCGCTTGCACAATTAGAGAATTTAGGAGAGGCATTGCTAGATTTTTATAGTGTTGCTGATTTAGAAACTTGGTTAAACCAACAATTAATCTAATTTATTTCAATTGATAAAGAGTTAATTATGCGACTAGAACCACTTTATCAAAGAGACAGAGAACAAGCCAAAGAAGAGGGCAGGCAAGAAGGAAGGCAAGAAGGAAAAGAAGACTTAATACTGCGTCTACTAAATCGCCGTATTGGTGAAATTGATGCATCATTAATCGGGCGAATTAAAGGTTTACCCATTGAACAATTAGAGAATTTAGGAGAAGCATTGCTAGACTTTTCTAACGTCGCCGATTTAGAAACTTGGTTAAACCAACAATCAATCTAATTCATTATTACTACACTTGGCGAATAGAAGTTGCGGCTATACAGACTTGTGTTGAGCCGAGTCGAAATACAAAACCCACCGACCTGGGTTAAAAATCCTTGATTTACTCTTAGTCTACGGAGGTAAACAATGCTAGTGTAGTAGCGAATTCTATTCGCCTCATACTTTTCTTTTAGTATAAAAAAGTTGCTAATAAACGATTACCAGTAAGGCTTTCATCATAAAAGTAAGCTAAACTCTTATAGCAAAGTATTGACTAAAAATATTTCATAATTAAAGATAGAACATCCCAATGGAGAACATAAAAATGCTAGAACAATATCGTAAACACGTTGCTGAAAGAGCAGCACTCGGTATTCCTCCTTTACCATTGGATGCGAAGCAAACCTCAGAATTATGTGAATTACTGAAAAATCCGCCAAAGGGTCAAGAGGAGATATTATTACATTTATTGCGCGATCGCATTTCTCCTGGTGTTGATGCCGCAGCTTATGTCAAAGCTGGGTTTCTCACTGCCATTGCGAAGGAGGAAATCACCAGTCCCTTAATTGCGCCCATAGAAGCAGTGCAATTGCTAGGGACAATGATAGGTGGTTACAACGTGCAATCTTTAATCGATTTGCTGCAATTGCCCACTGTATCCCTCTCAGACTCTTCCGAAACGCCTCTGGTGATGGGTGGACAAGGAAAAGAACCCATTGCAGCTTACGCCGCCAACGCCTTAAGCAAAATTCTGTTGGTGTACGACGCTTTCCACGATGTTTTAGAGTTATCGAAAACCAATCCTTTCGCCAAACAGGTGATTGACTCCTGGGCGGAAGCTGAGTGGTTTACCCTTCGCCCAACAGTCCCAGAAGCCATTACTGTCACTGTTTTTAAAGTCCCTGGCGAAACCAACACCGATGACTTATCCCCCGCCCAAAGCGCCACAACTCGCCCGGATATTCCCTTACACGCCTTAGTGATGTTAGAGTCACGGCAACCAGGAAGTTTACAAACCATAGCCGAGTTGAAAAAGAAAGGACATCCTGTCGCTTACGTGGGAGATGTCGTTGGTACAGGTTCTTCCCGTAAATCTGCCATTAACTCAGTCTTGTGGCACATGGGAAATGATATACCTTTTGTGCCAAACAAACGCGCTGGGGGTTATGTTTTAGGTAGTGCGATCGCGCCAATCTTCTTTAACACAGCTGAAGATGCTGGTGCTTTGCCTATTCAATGCGATGTCAGTAAACTAGAAACTGGCATGGTGATTACCATCCATCCCTACAAAGGCGAAATCACCAACGAAACTGGCGAAGTTATTTCCACCTTCACCCTGAAACCAGATACTATCCTGGATGAAGTCCGCGCAGGTGGACGCATTCCCCTACTTATTGGACGTACCCTCACCGATAAAACCCGCCTTACACTCGGTTTAGAACCCAGCAGCCTCTTCATCCGTCCTCACCAACCCACTGATACAGGCAAAGGCTACACCCTAGCACAGAAAATGGTAGGTAAAGCTTGCGGATTAACTGGTGTACGTCCCGGCACATCTTGCGAACCCATTATGACCACCGTTGGTTCCCAGGATACCACAGGTCCCATGACCCGCGACGAATTGAAAGAACTCGCCTGTCTGGGTTTCAGTGCAGACTTAGTGATTCAAAGTTTCTGTCACACAGCAGCTTATCCCAAACCAGTTGACATTAAAACTCATCACGAACTACCCGACTTTTTCGCCCAACGTGGCGGCGTCGCCTTGCGTCCCGGCGATGGTATCATCCACTCTTGGCTGAACCGGATGCTGCTACCCGACACCGTAGGAACTGGCGGTGACTCTCACACTCGTTTTCCCTTAGGTATTTCCTTTCCTGCTGGTTCTGGGTTGGTAGCGTTTGCAGCAGCCTTGGGTGTCATGCCTTTGGATATGCCAGAGTCAGTTTTGGTAAGATTCAAAGGTAAATTGCAAGCCGGTGTTACTTTACGGGATGTTGTGAATGCTATTCCTTACGTAGCAATTCAAAAAGGTTTGCTGACAGCAGAAAAGCAGAACAAGAAAAATGTTTTCTCCGGGCGAATTTTAGAAATTGAAGGTTTGCCAGATTTAAAAGTTGAACAAGCCTTTGAACTCGCTGATGCTACTGCCGAACGTTCTTGTGCAGGTTCTACTATTAAACTGAGTGTAGAGACAATTTCTGAATATCTGCGTTCTAATGTCGCACTTTTGAAAAACTTGATAGCGCGGGGCTATCACGATGCGCGTACCATCCTCCGCCGTATCGCCAAAATGGAAGAATGGTTAGCAAATCCCGTGTTACTAGAAGCTGATGCTGATGCGGAGTATGCCGAGATAATTGAAATTGATTTGAACGAAATCAAAGAACCAATTGTTGCTGCTCCCAATGACCCCGATAATGTTAAATTATTATCGGAAGTTGCTAATGACCCAGTGCAAGAAGTATTCGTCGGTTCATGTATGACGAATATCGGTCATTATCGGGCAACAGCGAAAGTTTTGGAAGGTGCCGGTGAAGTGAAAACTCGCCTGTGGATAGCACCACCAACCCGCATGGATGAACACCAATTAAAAGAAGAAGGTGTATACAGCATTTTTGGGGCTGCGGGTGCGAGAACTGAAATGCCAGGATGCAGCTTGTGTATGGGTAATCAGGCGCGAGTTGCTGATGGTACAACAGTATTTTCTACCTCTACTCGCAACTTCAATAATCGCATGGGTAAAGATGCACGAGTGTATCTTGGTTCAGCGGAATTAGCCGCAGTTTGTGCGCTGCTGGGACGCATTCCCACAGTGCCGGAATATTTAGATATTGTGGCTAAGAAAATTGATCCTTTTGCTGATAATTTATATCGGTATTTGAACTTCGATCAAATCATCGGTTTTGAGGATGAAGGGCGAGTGATTTCAAAAGAAGAACAAGCTTTGTTGGTCTAATCTAAATTAAGGTGAGCTTTTTTAGCTCACCTTAATTTTAAATATATAGTGTTGGAGAACTCACAAAAATCATATGAATACTCCATCTTTCAATAGCCAAAATCTAAAGGAGAGTAGTTCCTATAGATATGGGTGCAAGAGAAATATCTCCTGCTTATGTTTTGCGTATTTTTCGCCAGTTCGGTTTTACTGATGAGGAAGTTGAGAGGCTGTTAAAATAGATTATATTTCAGTATTTTTACCATTAAAAATATATAAAAAATACAATAATTTGTTTATAGATTATTGATTATTGTATTTCAAAATTTTCATGCCCTATCTAAAATCGAAACATTTAACAACCAACTCGAAGAGACGGAATGAGGAGTCAGACAAAGCTAATCGTAAATTAATCTACATTGGCAGAGAAATTCGCTTTCAGTCTGAACAAGATTTAGAAGATTATATTGAAGCTTATTTTGACATAATATTCCCAGAATTGGTTTTAATTAAACGTCAGCATAGTCTCCAAATGCAGCGTTGTGATTTACTATGCTGTAGCAAATTAGATAAACAAGCAGTCATTATTGAATTAAAAAATGAAGAAGATAGAGGATTAGTATCTCAGCTATTGAGATATAGAAAAAATATTTTACAAAATCAATCTTTTGCCGATAAAATCGATTACTCTTTACCGATAAAATTAATCGCTATTGCTCCTATTTTTCATGAAGATAACTATATAGATAAAGAATCATCAAAATTTGAAGATGATATATATTTTTGTAAATTCCATATCGAATATCAGACAACAACTCCTAAATTCCAATTAGAAGGTAAGAATTATGATATTCTTTACCCTGTGTTTGGCTTACCTGGTAGCTTACAAAATGAAGACCTACGAAGTACAATATTGCCAGCTTTTACTCATAACTTTGAAAGTAAGTTGCCTGTAGATACTCGTCAAAATTTTAGAATCATCAGAGAGCTTTTTATGGCTAAACCAAAAGTGAAGGAAATGGTTAGCCCTACTTATAGAAAAATACTATATGGTACTGGTGAAGGACAAAATCATAAGAAACTAGCAGAAATAACTAATACAGGTAAAGGGATATGGTTATTTCTTTGGTTGCCAACTAAGGTGAGAACTAAAATCAAAATTCCAGTAGCACGATTTGGTTTTGTATTAGCTGCAAATAACAGCCATTTTGATCAAGATTCTGTCGTTGAATGGTTAGTGTGTACTAAGACTACCATTAATCTTGAAGAGAATTCTAACAATAATTTTTGTTTCTCATTTGACAGGCATGGTATGTCGAAATGGACAAGTGCAAATATGTATTTATGTCAAGCCTCATCCAATGATGGTAGAAATATAAACACTTTAGATTTATTGATCTATCTCCTGAAAGGTGCTACCCGTCCTTTTGATATTTCTCTTTTAGAATCGTGGTGGTCACAGGAAAGAAATACTCCTACAAATTTAGGATGGTATATTGATTTAGCTATTAAGACTTGGAACTATAGGATTAAGTGAATAATATCTAATAAACCATTTATTTATTTATTTTATAGATGTCATTTGCAGTCAAGCTTTAGGAGTACAAAGATAACAATGTTTTCATCTAATTGACCATTCTATCAGAGTGATCGCACTCTCCCACTTTGCACATAGACCTAACCACCCTGTCTCTTGGCTTCGGGGAGGGGCTGGGGGAGAGGTCAATCCATACGATCGCAATAACCTGTTAAAATCTAAAATCAATCAACTTCATGAAGCGATCGCTTTTTTTTTGTCACTCTCGAAAAAGGGTAACTGTTTGGGGTTCTATATTGCGTGATTTGACAAATAATCTAGAAAAGCAGTGTATAAACTAAAAATAATTGCTGAAAGTCGAAGTTTTATCTATTTATCGGCGAATTGAGATTAATTGTCTCTAAATTGGCTAAAACCATGATTAGGAGATGCTTAGAAATAAAGGTATAATTTTATTTACTAAGAGTAATATGTCAGTAGTAAAAAATAAATGGTCAATAAAAAATGGGCTGTTAAAAGGCTAACAGTAAATCTTACGTCAACAGAAACACAGAAACTCCAACAATACTGTGCAAAAACAGGAAGACCTGCTACTGATGTGATTCGAGAATTACTGCGTTCTTTAGAAGTTGAAAATGCTGAAATATCCGATCGCCAGCCATCGTCTGAAGTTTCAGAATTAGTTCAACTTCAAAAATAAGTTCTACTTTGAAATGGTTTGAGAAGTCTCGCTAAAAAACTTTTAGCCTCATAGTCTGTGCCAAGATAGTTCTCTTGTCTGTTTATCCCAATGCCAGCGTAATAAGTTAGCAGTGGTTTGGACTTTTACTATCCCTGGTAAACCAATTGCTTGTCTAGGTGCTTTGGTGACTAGAAAAATCGCACTTTCCACGTCACAAATCCCCCACTTTACCAAATTTTGCACTCCCACCAATAATGGTAGAGTCGTTCCTGATAATGTGCCATCTGGCAATCGTGCCGTACCGTTTTTGACCTCAATTTGCCGACTGTCCCAAGGATACACCCCATCGGGTAATCCCAGAGGTGCAAGGGCATCGCTAACTAGAAACAGCCCTTTTTCTTGATAGCTGGCACGAAGTAAAATTTGCAGCATAGTGGGCGAAACATGTTGACCATCAGCTATAAAACCACACATCACATCGGGATGGGTAATTGCTGCCCCTAATAAGCCAGGTTGGCGATGATGTAGTGGTGGCATAGCATTGAAGGCATGGGTTACCATTGTTGCGCCTAGTTTAAAAGCGCGTTGGGCTTGGATATCTGTTGCCTCGGAATGACCTAAACTAACGGTAATCCCCAAAGAACGCAAATATGGAATTACTTCACCAATGGGGTCTAATTCTGGCGCCAAGGTGATAACTTTGACAATATGGGCATAATCTCCCAAAACCCGCTTTACCTGGTCAATTGTTAAGGGTAACAAGTACTCTGGCGGATGGGCGCCGCGCTTTTGAAAATTCAAAAATGGACCTTCTAGATGTACTCCCAGAATTTTGGCACATGAACTTCCTCTTAACCCATGTTTGTCAAGGGAAAGAGCAGTAAAATTAGCAATAACTGCAAGCGATCGCTGAATATTTTCTATAGAAGTTGTAACAAGTGTTGGTAAAAATCCATCTACCCCGACATCCCACAAAAATTGGGTTATTTTCTCCAGAAGATGAGCGTTTTCAGTTCTTAAATCAGTAAATGCTAATCCCAAAGCACCGTTAATTTGTAAATCAACGCCGCCTAGAGAAATCCAGTCGCCTACTACATCTAGCAGGGTTGCACCGCTGTGTGTTTCTACACCAACTTTACTCATTGGCAAGATTTGTTCAATTATCCCCTCTTGGTTAACCAAGAGCATTTGCAAATCCTTGTAACCAGGTACTCTAGCATTGATAATTTCTAGGGCAGTTTGTGTTACTTGAGTCATTACTATTGGCGAAAATATAGCTAAATCTGATTTTAGATGGAATAATCGACGATTAATCCAAAATCTGTCTTGGTAAAGTTATGTTCGCTGAAAGCCAGCCCTTAACTTTCCGCAAAATCCCAAATCCCAAATCCAAAATTCTATGACTCCCTTAGTTGGTATTATCATGGGCAGCGATTCTGATTTGCCTACGATGAAAGATGCGATCGCAGTTTGTGACGAATTTGGCGTTAACAGCGAAGTAGCGATTGTTTCTGCTCATCGTACCCCAGAACGTATGGTGCAATATGCTCAACTTGCACACCAACGCGGTATTAAGGTAATTATTGCAGGTGCAGGTGGTGCTGCTCATCTGCCTGGAATGGTAGCCTCTTTAACTCCCCTTCCTGTTATTGGTGTTCCTGTAGCTACCCGTAACTTACAAGGACTAGATTCATTGTATTCAATAGTACAAATGCCTGGGGGTATTCCCGTGGCAACAGTGGCGATCGGTAATGCCAAAAATGCTGGACTTTTAGCGGTACAAATACTCGCAACAGCGCAGCCAGAATTGCTAGAAAGAGTCCAACAATATCGTCAAACCCTATCTGAATCAGTCATAGCAAAGCAAGCCAAACTAGAAGAACTAGGCTATGAGCAATATTTACAGCAGATGTTTTAGCGACGTTCCAGTTAACAAAACATCTCATCCCAGAGGCGCACAGTTACTTGTGCGCCCCGACAAATGTAGTGCAACTCCATCGCCAAAACTAAAGTTTTCAACCATATTTATTTCTTCGTGCCTTATCTTGTAATAAATTAAGACACATAATTATCCTATTTGAACGTGAGTTCGACGGATAGAAAACGGCAAAATCTTTGCTAAATATCAAACATCAGAAATTGGTCAGGCATTGCTAAGAATTGTGCTTGAGCCGTCTATGCCAGAGAATAGACTTCTTGCAAAAGTTGGGGTAAAGGGGAAGGGGAAAAGGGTAAAGAAACTCAAAATCCTTTCCCTTTGACATGAGTCCCTTTTCCCTCTCTTGCAAAAATATATTTTTGCAAGAGGTCTAATATATAGGTATGGTGTGGGATAGGACAACCAAATTCAATCGTATCTAAGTACAGGGGCGATACCTCCGGTGAGCTACGCTAACGCACCCTCTGGAAACAACCGACTCAAGTCCAATAATGCAGTTTCAAATCCAGGAATCGCCACTGACTGGTTCGATAGAGAAATCTGCTTGTTGAGATAGCTAAACTTACTTTGAGCATTTTGATATGGCTGGCTATGACGCTCAAGTTGACGAGCCGGCAAATTCACAATCCAGTAATGACAAATTCCGGCTTCTGCATACAAAGACAATTTAGTTGTTTGGTCGTAATCTAAAGTTTTATCCGAAATTTCTATAACCAACAAAATATCTTCTGGATAGGGATGATGAACGAGATAATCTTCATCTATTCCTCGTGCAATGACAACATCCGGCTCCGGCTCACTCTGATTGGGAAGTGCGATCGGATTTTGTCCACGGATAACTGCTCCATCGCCTAAAAGCCGATCCAATTGACGACACAGGATAGAACTACAAACTGTATGAGGTGTTCCTTTTGCTATCATTTGAATCAGTTCTCCTCGAATTAATTCAATGCGATCGCTCTCTGTTAGAAATCCGAGTTCAATCAATTTATGATATTCGGCGATTGTAAATCGCTTAGGTGTCACAGCATTCATGAGACATCCTTCCAATAGTACTTGTGCAATAGCAGAGATTAAATGGACTACGTTGTTTACCGCTCCAGTCATCGCAATGCGTCAAATTGCTGCCAACAAAGGTATAACGCACGCGGTGTGTGAAAACATCCTTTCCATTTACCACCTTTGAGGTTCAACAATACTTCCCCACGCCGATTGAGATAGCCAAACCATTCACCGTACTCTGAGTCAGCAAAGTGTGACCAGGCGTAATCGTGCATTTTTTGATACCATTCCCAACAGACTTCACGCCCTGTCAGGCGATAAGCCATAGCTAATGCAACCAAAGATTCTAGATGAACCCACCACAATTTTTGATCCCATTCCAATTGTTGCGGGGGATGACCTTCTGCATCCATAAAGTAATACAAGCCCCCGTACTCGCTATCCCAAGCAAAATTCAGGATATTTAGCACCACATCAACGGCTTGGTTAATTGTTTTGGTATCGTTTTTGCGGCGGGCGATGTCCATTATGAACCACATAGCTTCGATACCATGACCTGGATTAATCAGCCTTCCCTCAAAACAATCTATATGAGAACCTTCAGGGGAAACGTTTTCGTACATTAGCCCCCGTTCTTGGTCGAGAAAATCCGTCATGACTTCGCGGACTGTCTCACCAAGGATATTCTCTAGTGTTTCTTTTGACAACAACCATTCCATTTCTAGAGTCAGGTTAGCTAAAATCATCGGTACAGCCAATGATTTCATCGGGCGTGTGTCGGGATAGATTTTATTATATTTCCCCTTGGGGTTATCTTTGCGCCGTAATACGTTGTTGTAAGCTTGCATCGCCACATCCTTGGCCCATTCTTCGCCGCCAGCAAGTGCATATTGACTAAATGCCATTGCCGCAAAGCAATCAGAAAAGATATTGTAAGGGTGAACTAGTGGTTTCCCTTCACGAGTGAGGGCAAAGTACCAGTTACCATCACTATCTCTGCCGTGTTGGGCGAGAAAATTAGCACCATTGCTAGCAATTTTTAGCCAGTTTTCGCGCTTTTCTAGCTGGTTGTAAAGCATGGAAAAAGTCCACAGCTGACGGTTTTGCAGCCAGATGAATTTGTCTGTATCATAAATTTTGCCGTAGCGATCGAGGCATGTGAAATAGCCGCCTTGTTGCCAATCCAGAGAATATTTTTCCCAAAAGGGGAGTACGTCATTGAGGAGAGCATTTTTGTAAAATTCTGCGTAGGCGTAGCCCGCCGGAGGCATCGCTTGAAAATTGTACTCCATATATTTCTCCCCTTTTGTCACAAGAGCAACAGCTTAACAATTACCGTAAGTTATACCATTTTGGATTTTAGATTTTGCATTATGAAGGACAAATGACCAATCCCCAATTCCCTACTTTTGATTTCGCGTCACACTCTTTGTTACCTCTAAAAACTCGCGCAAAACGATGGATAAATCATCGCTGCGCCAAACCACAGCTAGTTCTGAAGTTAAGTTTTTTCCTTGAATTTGCCTGTAAACAACTCCCTTTCGCTGTAGACTTTGAGCATTAGCAGGAAGCAATGTTACCCCGACTCCACCAGCTACCAAGCTTAGTACAGTAACCATCCAGGTGGCTTCTTGTACCACTTTTGGGGAAAAACCTACCTGTTGACAAAGGTTAATAATCTGACTGTATGATGGCACTAAGTCGGTAGGGGGTAAAACAAAAGGTTCATCGGCTAGAGCAATGAGTGGAATTTCGGATTGGGCTGCTAAAGGGTGTTTTTCTGGTAAAGCAACGATTAAAGACTCTTGCAAAATCGGCAGAAAACTTAAAGCATTATCATTTAAATTAGGATTGGGTAATCGTTCAAAAGCAACATCGATATAGCGATCGCGCAATTGGTTTACCTGCTGGAAAGAACTGACTTCTCGCAACACCAGTATCACCTCTGGAAACAAAGGATGAAAAGTTTGCAAAATATCTGGTAGAACACTGTTAGCAACAGAACTATTAGTTCCTACCACCAAGCGTCCAATCTCACCGCGACTAACTTTTTGTGCAGAAGTAATTGCTTGTTCTAATTGAGTGAACACCAAACGCGCTTCTGTGAAAAAGACTTCTCCAGCAGCAGTTAGCTGAAGCGGGCGTTTTTTGCGTTCAAATAGTTTTAGCCCTAGTTCTGCTTCTAAAGCCTGGATTTGTTGACTTAAGGGTGGTTGAGCAATATGCAAGCGTTCAGCTGCACGGCTAAAGTTTAATTCTTCAGCCACAGCGATAAAGTACCGCAGATGTCGAAGTTCTATCATTGCTCTCGTTATTATATCTTAAAGATATACTTGAGTGACTAACTAAATATTAGACATATAGTATTATTTTGTTTATTCTGATTCTTATAGCGGGTTTTATATCAATAAACCATACTAGGGTGGGCATTATAATGTCTAGCCTATAAGCTTTTATTGCGAGGTTTTTATGAGTCAAATTGAACGAGTGGCGATCGTTGGAGGAAACCACGGTAATGAGTTAACAGGAGTATACTTGGTCAAAAAGTTTCAACAGTATGCAAATTTAATTAATAGACCAAGTTTTGAAACTCTGGCATTACTAGGTAATCCTAAAGCCATTGAAGCAGGTAAACGTTATATTGATAAAGATTTAAATCGTTGTTTCACTAATCAAGGTTTACAAAATCAAGAAGTCTTAACTTACGAAGATAAACGAGCAAAAGAAATTCAACAAATACTACAACCACATAATCAGCAATTTGTAGATGTAATTGTTGATTTGCACAGCACAACTGCAAATATGGGTTTAAGCCTGATTTTTTGTAATATGCATCCTTTATTACTTAACTTAGCAGCTTATTTAACTTCGATAAATCCTTTAGTAAAAGTCTGTATTAATCAGCAATCAAAAGAAGGTGGTTTTCTCCGTTCTTTGTGCGAATTGGGTTTTGTCATAGAAGTTGGTGCTGTGGCTCAAAATGTCTTAAACGCTGAATTATTTCAGGAAACAGAACAGCTTATATATGCTATTTTAGACTATTTTGAATGGTATAACGAAGGTCAGGTTCCGCAAATAAACAAGACGCTTACACTGTATGAATATATTGGAACTATTGATTATCCGAGAAGCGATGCCTACGGCGGGCTACATCTACGCGGTGAAATTCAAGCCATGATTCATCCCCAACTTCAGTTTCGGGATTATGAACCTCTCAATCCCGGCGATCCAATATTTTTGACTTTTGCAGGAAAAGATATTCTGTATGAGGGAGCCTCTACTGTTTATCCTATTTTTATTAATGAAGCAGCTTACTACGAAAAAGGAATTGCTATGCATATAAGTCAAAAGCATCAAATCAGCTAGGCGGCATCAATTGTTAGTAACTTTGGCTCCATGCATTCACCGACAAAGCCATAACGGTTTGTTTTGTTACTGCGTCTACCTTGATCTAGCAGAATTGGGTTGCAACAGCCACTTTCAAAAAGTCTTAGCTATCGAAGCCTCCCCTCTGACTCACCTTTTTTTTATCTTGACAAATGGAAACTTTGTAGAGCCTCTAATCTCTTTACCCCTTGAAATAGGAATCCTTATTTTCCCCTTGCTTGATTTAGGATCATTAGCCTCTGGTATCTCTGTTTCTTGAGGATTATTAGTTTCTAGTATCTCTGTTTCTTGAGGATTATTAGTTTCTGTTATCTCTGTCTCTTGAGGATTATTAGTTTCTGCTATCTCTGTCTCTTGAGGATTATTAGTTTCTGTTATTTCTTTAGGCGGCTTAAGCTCATAAGATTGACCAGTTTTGTCTTTATCTACAGTGCCATCGGCTCTCATTATTCTCCAGGGCTGATATCTGATATTAAATTTAGGATCGCCTATCCGCTCTCTAAATAATTTCGCCACGCCTTTCATTACACTCGTATCAAAGGAAGGTTTATCTAATCCATGTCCGCTTTCTGGACGGAGTGAGACACCAAAACGACCTGATTTATTATTCAATACCCATGCTTCTAGATCGTTATTCCAGCTGAGTTCTCCAGCAGTCTTTGCTGCTACAGTTTTGCTGCCTTCTTCACCTTCGGGTGCATTTGGATCTCTTGCAAGGGTGGGATGACCTTGGGTTGGATCTCCTGTGATTGGATCTTTTTCATCGCCGATGATAATCTCGTCTTTGCCGTTTAGCGTTTTTACTACCCAAATGTATGTTTTGCTTTTATCCAATTTTAACCCAGGTTTTACCAGGGACATTTCTGTATTAGTCTTATGTTCAGTTTCTTTGATCTTTTCTTTTAATTTTCCTCCTTCTCTTTTGTGTCTCTCACGTTCTGCTCGATCTTCTGCATACAAATCTCGTGATGGTACATTCTCTAATGTTTTTAACCCTCGTTGGATAACTATGTCAGACGTTCTCTGCACTATCCCTGGTTTTGCTCGCACTGCATCGCCATTCTGCTGTACTACGTGAGTTAGCTCATGAACAATCAACTCTTGTCCCTCTCGACTCCCAGGATTATACGCCCCTTGCCGAAAGAACACATCCTGCTTTGTGGTAAACGCCCTCGCCTGGATTGATTGATTGAGTTGATCTGATGTCGGATCTGTATGCACTTTCACTTTACTAAAATCTGCACCACCAAACTCTCGCTCTATCGGTTTGCGAAAATTGTCTGCTAATGGCTGTCCCCCACCACGCGCTTGTTCTATCGATGCTTCTAAATCTGGTGCAGCCGCCATTTTTCTTTGAAGCATTGGTTTCATTTGCAGTTCTTCTTCTGGGATCGTCTGACGCTGGATATTTGCTGATATTCCTGCTTGTTGATGTCCGCGTGATTGCTGATATCTCTTGGCTTTCATCCTTTGGACAAATTCACTCTTGGGTTGACTAATGTCTGGGGTCTGACTGGGAATGGGTGCATGAAGACGTTGCACCACTTGACGCGCTACGGTGTCCGCTTCCTGCTCATACTTATCTCCTGCTTTCCCAATTGTCAGTTTTGGCTGGATTACCTGTGGTAGCTTTGTTTTTGGTGCTGCCATTAAATCAGGGATTTCTAACAAGTTCGTCTTTCTTTGAATCTCCAATTCCTTGGTCTGTTCCTGGTGCTGTTCGGGAGTTGGTGCTGGTATCGTCTGTTTAGTAGTCAGCGCGAAGGGTCTCGATGTCAACTGGGATGTTGTCTCTATGGTTTTGGCATCTTTAGCAGCTGATTTTGGAATTTTTTGGAATGTCATATTATTCTTCGTTTCCCTAACCCTTAATCTCATGAAAGTTATTAACGATTTCACCCATAGACGAGACTCGCAACAGCTACATCAAACTTCACCACAGGTTACTTTGAAGACAACATCATCGTTTTAGAAGCATTCCTATTTCAGTGCTATTATCATTCTTTAAAGCAAATTCTATCATTTCAATCCTCAGTTGCGATGTCTTTTAGCTAACAACTGCAACGCGAATATTACAGATTTTCACAGTGCAACTGAACTCATTGACTGCGTTGACTAATTCCCAGCACTTCTTTGATAAGTCCGGGAGCTTGCGACTTAGTTAAATTGCTGTAACTGCTTACTTCGCTAGCCGATACATAATTACCTTTCCTTTCCAATTTTCTTCTACAAATATCAGATACTCACCATTTGAACGCCGAAAAGCGCGGATACCGTAGGGTATATCAATCCAGCCACTTTCGCCTCCAACTTCTGGACCTGGTTTTAATTGTTGTACTTGCACTCCCGTCTTTGCGTTGTAGACATATACCTCTGCGGTTTTAACTGTGACAGCAAATACATAATCTCCCGCCACACTCATAGCAGCCGTAGAGACTTCGCGTTTACCAGTGGTGTCGTAGGGAATGACTGTGCGCCACTTGGGAGTGCGATTTCCTTTGCTCCAATTGTCAAAACGGGCAATTTCAGATCCCACAACTCCAGTATCATCACCGAATGAGGGGTTATCTACTGTGAAGCCTGACAAATACATCGTATCCGTTTGAGGGAAATATTCGATCCGCCGCAGATCGTTAAATATGCTAGGGGTAGTCTGCTTTTCCATCGAACTATAGGTGTAGATGGGGTTTCCCTTAGCATCTATTCCCTGTAAAGGATAGTGTCGTATGCCAGTGCCATCTTGTGTTCGTAAAGCTTTCCAAACATCTCCTTTGCTGTCTACCCACCAACCGCCGAGATGAGGATAATCTTTACTGATATCATATTCGTTGTTTTCAAATTTGCCATTACCGTTGCTATCTCGCCAAATCCACTCGCCTTTTTGTGGTTGATGTGGTGGCCAATTTCCGGTGAGAAATGGTTTATCCGCGCCATTCGTACCAACAAACATTCCGGCTGGGATAGCAATTTTACCATCTGTGGCTGGATTAAAGCGATATATTTGCAGAAAGCTGCTATACATATCTGTGAGGAACAAAAACGGCTTTCCTTCGATGCGGCGAACAAAAGTTCCATCAGGCGATGTATGCAGACGTGGATCTTGAGGATATTTGACAGCATTTAAAGTGTAATCGTTGTAAGTCCATTGCTTACCAGCTGGCTTACTATAATCCATCAGATAGTGTTCTTGTTTGGTGAATAAATCTACACCATCAGTTTTAGGATCTGCATCGGCATTATCGACAAATATTAGTCCCAGCGATCGCCACAGCAGTTTACCCGATGGCGAAAATTTCCGCAAATCTGTTCCTGATTTGTTGAAGCCATTACTATTTATATAAAAATTACCGGAAGCATCTGTACCAACTCCGGTAATTCCATAAAGTTTCAAATCTTGGACTTCACCAGGAACTCCTGCATAGATACCGCCTTTAGTACCAAAACTGCCTACTTGTACAGGTTTATCTTTGATGTCGTAAATCAAGATTTGCTGACGCGAACCATTTTCTGCCACTAACAGCTTACCTTGATTATCGATGGCGATCGCACTTGGTTCAACGATATCTGCAATCTGTTGGGGTAATTGCTTTCCAGTCTGGGAATAATGTAGAATTTTGGCAGGATTACCACCATTTTTGTTTTGAATAATCCACAGATTTTTTTGTTGATCGACTGCGATCGCCCCTGGATTAGCAACAGTAAAGCTACGGATTCCCTTCATTGTCTCAGTATCATAAACCCGAATCTGCTTTTGAGCAGAATCACTCACATACAACTCGTTTCCTACAGTTGCTAATCCAGTGAATTCGCTTTTAGTGCTGATAATCAGCATACTTTTATCCCAGCCACGTCCTTCTGAAAACGGCGCGGGTTTTCCTGATAAATCATACCGTCTAACGCAGTGCCAAGTTGTTCCTTCTGGCGGGTAATCTTCTTTTGTATTACCAGTTGAACCTTGACTCATGGCAATATAAACATATTTACTATTTGCTGTTACAGCTTTGCCACCACCACGCCCCCAACCGTGAGTATCACCAAGGGCAGAAATAATTTTACCATCTTTATATATTCCTGATTCTGTTCCAGCTTCATCCCAATGACTATTAGTATAAACTGTGCCATCAGAGGCAACATACATTGCTTCGATATTGTTTTGTATCCGCAGATTTCCCTTGCCGATACTATTACCTATCCACGATGTTTGATAGGTAAGTCGAGGTGTTCCTGTTGTGGCCAAATCTGTTGTAATTCCAATACTAGTAACAATTAATCCAATACTCAGACTGAGTAAAAAATTAAACGTTTTATTTCTTGGTAAATATCTAAAATTAAATAAACTCTTGATTTTATGTTTAAGATTTTGACCTACTTTTACTAACTGCACCAGTAATTTATTTCTCATATATTTTCTAAGCATTTAAGTTTTTATATACAATCATCATTTTTGAAATCCGCAAGAAAATATAATTACTTCTAAAAATTTTTATACAATTAGCAGAGAATTTATTTTAACAAACCTTATTTGTGTAACCTTTATAAAAAATACATTATTCCTTCAAGTCTTAATTTGTATCTTCAAAATATTCAAGTATTAATATTTACTTATTTTCAGCCATAAATGGTAAATATTAATACAAGATTGGCAATTACTTATTAGTTTATACCTTTGACTGTCTACCATTTACGTTGCTTGATAAGTAAGTCGGCGCTAATATTTAAAGCTACCTTCATAAACTTAAATCTAGGGTGTGTTGTCGCCTAGCGTAACGCACCGCCAATAATTAGACCTCTTGCAAAAAGCACTTTTGCAAGAGGTGGGAAAAGGTTAAAGGGGAAAATACAAAACCTTTCCCCCTTTCCCCCGCCCCTTATCCCGAGTTCTGCAAGAAGTCTATTCAAGGTGCATTAGCCTATGGTATAACACACCCTACAAACACGGACTTCCTTAATAGACAGGTATGATATGTATCGTAGTTAGTATTATCTAGTTAATTAAAATACAGGTTTTAATTGCTTGTTGACGTTGACATATAAATAGTTTATAAATTGGTGTTCTATAAAAAATTTATTGCTAATGTGTATATAGAAAATTTAGTGATTAACGTTTTGATACAACATACTGTAGGTTAGCACATCTGTGTATTCTTACTGTTTTAATACATCAGAGGAGAGACATCTGTGGAAGATAAAAAAGAAAATTTAGCTTCAAAATCGGCATCTATTGTTACCCTGGGATTAGGCTGGTTTCCTAAAGATCCTGGAGGATTAGAAAGGTATATTTATGAATTAACTCATAAATTAGCAGCAAATCAAGACCAGATTGAATTATGCGGAGTCGGTTTACCACAGGCTGAACTAAATTCGCCAATTAAGCTGACTAACTTGGGTTCTCCAGATACTAATATTACTCAAAGATTATGGTCGATTCGCAAAAATTTTCAGAAAACAAGAGCAAGCAAACCAGATGCTATTAATCTGCACTTTGCATTATACAGCTTTCCTATTTTAGATATTTTGCCCAAAGGAGTACCAGTTACCTTTAACTTTCATGGCCCTTGGGCTTCTGAGAGTAAACAGGAAGTGGTGAATAAAAATCTCAGTCTTTTGATCAAACACTGGCTGATAGAAAAAAACACTTATAATCGCTGCGATCGCTTTATTGTTTTGAGCAAAGCATTTGGTAACATTTTACATGAAAAATATCAAATACCGTGGAGTAAAATTAATGTTATTCCTGGTGGAGTAGATATTCACTGGTTTTGGCCTAATTTATCGCGTCAGCAAGCTTGTACAGAGTTAGGCTGGCCTAGTAATCGCCGGATTATATTTACATCACGCCGCTTAGTACATCGCACTGGGGTTGACAAATTATTACAAGCACTAGCTATAATTAAGCCCAGAATACCAGATGTTTGGCTAGCGATCGCAGGTCGTGGTCACATCCAAGCTGCACTACAACAACAGGCTACAGAATTAGGACTAGAGGACAACGTTAAATTTTTAGGTTTCCTACCTGATGAGCAATTACCGATAGCTTATCAAGCTGCTGAATTAACTGTTATGCCTAGTCAATCTTTTGAAGGATTTGGATTAGTAATACTTGAATCTCTAGCTTGTGGTACTCCAGTTTTATGTACTCCAGTTGGGGGAATGCCAGAAATTTTAACAGATTTTTCCCCCGATTTAATTACGACTTCCCCCGAAGTATCAGCTATTGCTGAAAAATTAGAACAGGCGCTACTGGGGGACATACCCATACCTTCACGAGAAGCGTGTCGCCATTATGCTGTTACACATTATGACTGGAATCAAATTGCTCAGAGAGTACGCAATATCTTATTAGCTTAAGCGAATGTAATATATTTGCAGGGTACTGCATCGATTAAATTAACTTAAAATAAAGGTTTTATGAGAATTTTTTTCTTAGATCAAAGTGGTAAACTAGGCGGTGCAGAATTATGTTTAATAGATATTGCTAAACCATACTGCGATGGTGCTTTAGTAGGTTTATTTGCAGATGGTGAATTTAAAAATTTACTACAGCAAAATAATATACCGGTAGAAGTTCTCACAACTCAAGCAATCCAAGTTCGTAAAGAAAGCAGTTTGCTCCCAGGATTAAACAGTTTGGGACAACTTATACCTTTAATTACTAAGGTAATTATAAAAGCGCGTGAATATGATTTAATCTATGCTAATACGCAAAAAGCATTAGTTGTAGGAGCATTAGCTAGTTTTTTCAGTCGTCGTCCTTTGGTGTATCATTTACATGATATTCTTTCTACAGAACATTTCAGCCAAACTAATCTTCGTATCGCGGTTAACCTCGCTAATCGTTTTGCATCATTAGTAATTGCTAATTCCCAAGCTAGTAAAACAGCCTTTATCGAAGCAGGAGGACGCCGAGACATCGTTGAAGTTGTCTATAACGGCTTTGATCCTAAAATTTATCAAACTGATAAATCTGCCATCAATAAATTGCAGCAAGACTTAGAACTTGAAGGTAAATTTGTCGTTGGTCACTTTAGCAGACTTGCACCTTGGAAAGGACAGCATATTTTAATTGATGCCCTTGCGAAATGTCCGCCACAAGTAACAGTAATTTTAGTCGGCGATGCACTATTTGGGGAACACAATTACGTCCAACAGTTACATCAACAGGTTGCCAAATTGGGACTACAAAACCGTGTCAAATTTTTAGGATTTCGTTCAGATATTCCGCAATTAATGGCAGCTTGTGACTTGGTAGCGCATACCTCCACTTCCCCAGAACCCTTTGGTAGAGTAATTGTTGAAGCAATGCTATGTCAAAAACCTGTAGTTGCAGCCAAAGCTGGCGGTGCAATGGAATTAGTAGAACACGGACTTAATGGTTTTCTAGTGACACCAGGAGAACCCCTGGAACTTGCACAAGTGATTACTACCTGTCTTCAAGAGACAGAAATAACTGCAACTATAGCTAAGAATGCCAGAATTACTGCTAGTGAGCGTTTTGATATTGCAACTATTAATCAGCAAATTACTCAGCTACTGTCCCATTTAATGTCTGCTTAAATGACCCTTAAAAAGGGGGAATTTGAGAAGTTTTTACCCTCCTTTTTAAGCTACAGTGTACACACAATCCATCAAATTACCTAAAAATCTTGAAAAACTCCAAAAATTTATAGTAACTTTGCTAAAGTTCGACAAGTATGAAGTTAAAATAAACTCTCACTAATTTTTAACTTATACACTCATATTTGTATATGATTTTCTTAAATAAGCTTTTTAAATTTAAGCTTATTGTTAAAAACCTCTATAGTGTGAGAGGGTAACTCCCTAAAGATTTAGCTAAAATAATTAATAATTTGTGTTGAGTTGTAGCAAAGCTTAACTTCATTTTGGGTTTTACTACAACTCAATAGATGAACTGAGCGTTAGCGTAGCTTTCCCCAGGCATCATTGTTTGAAAAATATAATACGGTGGTGTAGCAGCGTCAACATAATTTATAATTCATAATTTCAATCACTTGTCGATTGAACCCTCTACGCTTTCTAAGTAGGGAAAAGGAAGCGTTCTTTAATGATGAATTAATAACTAGTTGCTTATGGTTGATGTTGTTTAACAAAACTCACTTGGGATTACTCAGTTAGCAGCTTGCGGCGACCTCATTTTTAATGGGTTCAAAGAGGGTTATGTGGATTTTAAAAGTATTCAAGAAAAATTCAGAAGTCAGAATCAAAGATTTTGCAGAACATTGCGATATGTCACAAAAACACATCGCACAACACAACTGAAATCAAACAGATAAGGAACATTAATTTATGACCTCAATCACAACTTACGCTTACGATGCCGATGGCAAAGTGATATCTCAGAAAATAGACAACAACAGTGATGGGATAATAGACTCAGTTATTACATACCGCTATAACCAAATATTCTTTACCTTTGACAACAACGGTGACGGCATAGTTGATAACGTCGAAACTAGGACTTATGATGCCAACGGCAACAACACATCCGTTAGCTTAGACAACAACGGCGACGGTATACCTGAGTCTGTCCAAACCTATACTTATGATGCCAACGGCAACCGGACATCCTTTAGCTCTGACGACAACGGCGACGGCATAATTGATTCTGTCTATACCTCTACTTATGATGCTAACAGCAACAACACATCCGTTAGCTCAGACAAAAACGGCGACGGTATACCTGAGTCTGTCCAAACCTTTACTTATGATGCCAATGGCAACCAGACATCCGTTAGTAATGACTACAACGGCGACGGTATACCTGAGTCTGTCCAAACCTTTACTTATAATGCCAACGGCAATCAGACATCCGTTAGTAATGACTACAACGGTGACGGCGTAGTTGATTCTGTTCAAATCTTTACTTATACTTATGATGCCAACGGCAAGTTAACATCCCTTAGTTTTGACATGGATTTTGGCTTTCGTGATTCCGATATCCAAACCTTGACTTATACTTACGATGCCAATGGCAACCAGACATCCTATAGTACTGACAAGAACGGCGACGGCATACCTGAGTATGTCCAAACCTCTACTTATGATGCTAACGGCAACCTGATATCCGATAGCGTTGACGGCAACGGCGACGGCATACCTGAGTATGTCTCAACCTATACTTATGATTCCAACGGCGACTTGACATCCTATAGCTCTGACAACAACAACGACGGCATACCTGAGTCTGTCGGAACCATTACTTATATTTATGATGCCAACGGCGACTTGACATCCTTGAGTAGTGACTACAACGGCGACGGCATAGTTGATTCGGTCAATACTTATACTTATGATGCCAACGGTAACCGGACATCCTTGAGTAGTGACTACAACGGCGACGGCATAGTTGATTTTGTCTCAACCTCTACTTATGGACGCACATCCGCCAGCTATGACTTCAACAATGATGGTGTAATTGATGCAGTTGGCATCTACAGCTACGATTTTAGCGGCAAGCTGACATCAGATAAAATTGATAATAATCATGATGGCATCTTTGATGAACTGACCGCTTATAGTTACGACGCTAACCACAGACTAACTGCACAGGTAGTTGACAAAAATAACGATCGCCTCGCTGACGAAATTACCACTTACAACTACAATACCAGTGGCAAACTGACTTCAGCAGATATTGACAAAAACAGCGATGGCATTACTGATGCAGTTGCCACTTATCTGTATGATACCAATGGTCAACTAATCAGCACCACTACTACAGATGGAAATGTACCTAATAAAACCGTAAACGGTGGTAAAGGTGCAGATAAACTCACTGGTGGCGCTGGTAATGATAAAATTTCCGGCAAAAACGGCAACGATAAACTCTCTGGGTTAGCCGGAAATGACAAACTAGTTGGTGGTAACGGTAATGACATCCTCAATGGTGGCGCTGGGCATGATACCCTAACAGGGGATTGTGGCGCTGATAAATTTGTCTTCAACAGTCTGAGTGATTCCCTGCTGTCTGGCTTTGATAAAATTACCGACTTGAAAATCGGTGAAGATAAAATCGATGGGTTGTATGCAGTTAGCGCTGCTAATTTAGTTCAACTTGGCACTGTTGCGAGTCTAAATCTCTCAGATGTACAACAGATATTGACTGCAACTGCTTTTGTGGCTAAAGGTGCAGCAACTTTTACCCTTGGTTCAGGCAATCATCGGCAGACTTTTTTGGCACTAAATGATAACACTAATGGATTTTCTGCCCTGACGGATGCTGTAATTGAGATTAGTGGCTACAAAGGTTACTTGACTAACTTAGCAGTTGTCTAATCAGACTACGGTCATCGGTGACTATAAACCAATTAATTCGCAAGATTTAAAATCAGTGAGTTTTTGAGCGATCGCTAATCTATCTCCCAACATCTGCTAAACTAAGCTGGTTACGCAGATATTTCAAATTAGCGATCGCTATCTTACCTCAAGCCACTTCCCGTAGATGTGACGGCACACTCACCTCTGGAAACGAAAGCGAGAGTTGTTCGGCTTGAGGTACGGCAGCTTGCTCTAAAACTTGAACTTCGATATTCACACTCACCAAATAACTGCCTGTATCCGCACCAACTGCTTCAGCAATTAATTTGGCAATGTCCGGTCGTTTGGCAGTCAGCGGATCGCGTAAAATGCACCGATCCCATTCATGCTTGGCAGTCGGATTGAGGTTGAGAATATAATGCTTCATCATCGAACTAACCCTTTAACCCATCTTCCACAAGGTTTTCACAAAGCCATTGTGCATTTGACTAGGCTTTGTGAACGCTATCTATATTATAGTACTTTTGTACTAAATCGGGAATGGGGAATTGGGAATTGGGAATTGGGACAAGGAGATGGGGGGCGGAGGGGCAGAGGGGCGGAGGAGATAATACTAACTCAGCACTATTTTGCCCAATCCCCAATTAACTAATTACCTTTGCCATTACTATGAAAATTTAATGACTGTTCATCATTAACCCAAATCGCTTGTTGAGGTACAGAGATAGAAATTCCGGCTTCGTCTAAGGCGATTTTCAGACGGCGGCGAAACTCCCGTGCTACATCCCATTGCTTGAGGGGCTGGGTTTTAATCCAGACGCGAATAATCAAACCGCGATCGCCAAATTGATCTATTCCTAAAACTTGCGGTGGTTCTAAAATTTGATGTTGCCATTGCAGTTCTTGACTTATTTTGTCGGCAACATTTTTAATTAACTGCAAAGCCTGTTCTGTATCGGCTTGGTAGGCAATGGGAATCGTTAAATCGGCTCGTGACCAACGACTAGAAAGATTGGCAACAACTTTAATTTCACTATTGGGAATCGTGATCAAGCGTCCTTCTGAATCCCGGAGTTGGGTCATCCGCAGATTCAGATTTTCTACTAAGCCTCCCACGTCTCCGACATTAATTACATCGCCTAAAGCATACTGGTCTTCTAGAATGATTAGGAAACCATTAATCGCATCTTTAATTAGGTTTTGCGAGGCCAGAGATAGCGCAACACCAACTAAACTAGCACCCGCTAGCAAGGGAACGATATCTATCCCTAAAGATACCAGAGCTAGTAAAAAACCAACTCCCACGCAGATACCAGTAGCAATACTTTTAGTTACGCCAGAAAATGTCGAAACTCGCAGTTGTAGCCTTTCAGAACTCTCTGGAGTCAGTAAAGCACCACTGCTAATGAGTGTAGAGGTGAAGCGGTCAATGAGGGCATAGGTAAAACGGATCGCTACATAAGTACCCAAGAACACAACACCTAATCGCAAAGGAAATTGGGCAGCTGTAATAATTCCTACCTGAAATGCTCGCGTGTAGGGAAATAAACCCAAGATAAAGAAACTTCCACCTCCCCAAATTCCCGCTTGAGTTAGCTGAAATAATCGTCTCTTGGCTTCTTGCAGATGCAGATGTTGCTGTTGATTTAGTTGTGTTGTAATTGGTTGAGCTGCTGCTGCTGCTGGCAGGGTGAAGAGTTCCCTTTGGGGCTTGGGAGCAATGGGTTGTCTTGAATCCTTTCTGGAACGATGTTGCCAGCTATATACCCCCCAACTCATAACAATCATTGCCAGCCCAGTACCCGCAGCAATTTTACCTTGGTTAATTAAAAATTGAGTTTGTCTTTCTTCCTTTGCTTGTTGCAAGTCTTCTTCTAATGATTCGGCTACTTGATTTGCCGATGTCGATATATCTACTTGTCGCAGTCCAGCATCTTCAGAAGTAACGGTCATTAGATATTGACCGTTGACATAAATTACTGGTAATTCGTTTACTTTCCTAACTTCTACCTTGACTGCTGTTTTTGGTGGTGACTGAAAGTAATTTTGAGCGATTTTCTGCAACTTATTTTGAATATCTTCTGAACGCTCAGGAAAGTTGCTTTTTGATGCCGCTATTTGAAATAATCGACGACCATCTAAATAAATCCAGCCAGAAACAGTTCTGTCATTGGAATCATTACTAACGCTGCTGGGAGCTTGGAACTGAGGTAAAAAAGGAATCTGGGCGCTGGCTTTTGGTACAGATACAACGGCTATAGCCATCGAACCGGCGATCGCCATCATGACATTCCTACCTAAATAAACTTTGGGTAGCATACTCCTTTTATCCAAGTGGGAGACTTCGTTGACAGCCTCCAAGTGTGGCATATCCTTGGCGATGTTACCGAGGTATGTTGCTGTTGAAGATACCTGTCCCTGCTGCTTTGAACCTTGAGCAAGGCTGGGTAACAGAACTCCCTTTGCGACCGCCAAAAATTGAAAACGCACTCAAACACCTCCTTGGGAAAAATTCCCTATTGACTACTTCTATAACCATCCTCCACATAATTTGAGTAAATGTACCTATCTAAAGTTAAGTATTTTTTTGAATATAATGAAATTTTGATGTTTTTTGATTATTTTCTATCTTTAGATAGATGACATTGTAATTTCAATAAGGATCTAAAGCTTAAAATAGTCTTACTCTTACCAAAGATAAAACAAAAAGGAAAAACCTGGGGATGAAGTTGACATAGGGCTAATCAAACGTCAAGCTAGTTTTCAGGACTATTGACTAGTAATTTGCTTTCTTTCAAGCAAAAATCACAAGTGGTAGAATAACCTAGTAGAGTGCGTAGATTTTACGTAACTTTTTTACATTTTTGAGGTAACTTTTGATGACTGCAACTTCTCCCCGATTAAAGCACGAGGTTAAAGACCTCGCCCTAGCTCCCTTGGGAAGACAACGCATTGAATGGGCTGGACGCGAGATGCCAGTTTTACAGCAAATCCGCGATCGCTTCGCCATTGAAAAGCCCTTTGCTGGCTTACGTCTTGTAGCTTGCGCCCACATTACAACCGAAACAGCACATTTAGCGATCGCTCTGAAAGCCGGTGGTGCAGATGCACTTTTAATCGCTAGCAATCCCTTATCAACTCAAGATGACGTAGCCGCTAGCCTCGTCCTCGATCACGAAATTCCTGTCTTTGCTCAAAAAGGCGAAGATAACGAAACTTATAACCGCCACGTCCAAATAGCTTTAGATCATCGCCCCAACATCATTGTTGATGACGGTAGCGATGTGGTTGCAACTTTGGTACAACAACGCCAACACCAAATCGCTGATTTGATTGGTAGCACCGAAGAAACCACCACTGGTATCGTGCGGTTACGCGCCATGTTTAGAGAAGGCGTTCTCACCTTCCCCGCAGTCAACGTCAACGACGCCGACACCAAGCACTTCTTTGATAATCGCTATGGTACTGGGCAATCAACCCTAGATGGCATTATCCGCGCCACAAATATTTTGTTGGCTGGTAAAAACATTGTCGTCGTCGGTTACGGCTGGTGTGGTAAAGGTACAGCCCTCCGCGCCCGTGGGATGGGTGCTAACGTCATCGTCACCGAAATCGACCCCATCAAGGCAATTGAAGCCGTCATGGATGGCTTCCGCGTCCTGCCAATGGCTGAAGCTGCACCCCAAGGTGATATATTTATCACTGTGACTGGTAACAAGCACGTCGTTCGTGGCGAACACTTCGATGTCATGAAAGACGGGGCGATCGTTTGTAACTCCGGTCACTTTGACTTGGAACTTGATTTGAAATACTTAGCTGCACAAGCTAAAGAAGTCAAAGAAGTTCGTCCTTTCACCGAAGAGTACAAGTTGAAAAATGGTAAATCAGTTGTCGTTCTCGGACAAGGACGATTGATTAACCTAGCTGCGGCTGAAGGACACCCAAGCGCAGTTATGGATATGAGTTTTGCAAACCAAGCTTTGGCTTGTGAATTCCTGGTGAAGAATAAAGGTAAGTTGCAACCTGGTTTGCACTCAATACCTGTTGAAGTCGATCAAGAAATTGCTCGTTTGAAATTGCAAGCTATTGGTATCACGATTGATAGTTTGACAGCAGATCAAATTGAGTACATCAATTCTTGGACAAGTGGAACTTGATACATTGATTAGTTAATTTTTTGGGGATAGGCGTTTTGCTTATCCCTTTTTTTTGTTTTTCACGCAGAGACGCAGAGGCAAATGATATCAAGTTCGGGTGATTACTGATCATAAAATTTATCAATGTAGGTTGGGTGGAACGGAGTGAAACCCAACACAAGCTTACATCCCATGTTGGGTTTCGTTCCTCCACCCAACCTACAGATATTATAAGTGTTTAACCGAACCTGATATGAAAAGCTTTTATAAGGGGCTTTATATTAAATCTTGTTCAGAAATCAGACAAGAGTCCCATATAATTGGATTATGAGTATAAAGTTTTAACCTTATGCAAATTACAAGAGTAATAACTGGCGCTGGACTTCCTCACGGAATAGGACACTCTAATTCTTGGAAGGATTTTTCAATAAGTGATTATGGAGGAACTATCCATAGGGGAAAGCATGTAGATTATAGATTTTCCAGTAAAAACTATTTATCTCATAGCTTTGAAGAAAGAAAAATAAAAGCTTTAAATACAAAAAACAAAGCTAAAAAAATTAGGAACCTGATGCAAACCATTCAAATTAGTAATGTGAGAAGAGGCTAATAAACAATATCTAAACTATCATCTGGTATATGTATTAATTAGATTACTATTGAACGAGATAATAACTCAAAATCAATAATATTAGGCGGTTAGAAATTGCCTAGTTTATTGTATTTGAACCAAGCGAGATGGAGGTTATCTTATGGAAGGAATGAATTATGCTGAATTAGTACAGACAGTATTAGCAAGACATACAGAAAGTCATTTAGCCAAGGGAACGGAAATACAATTAATATTTGATAATCAAAAAAATCACTATTTAGTAATTCATCTAGGTTGGGAAGGTGAAAAATGGACTTATGGTTCGGTGATTCATATAGATATTATCAATGGAAAAATTTGGATTCAGCGAGATTTTACTGAAGAAGGAATAGCTAATCAATTAGTAGAATTAGGTGTGCCAACAACAGATATTGTTTTGGGGTTTAGATCGCCTTATGTCCGGGAATTTACTGGTTTTGCATCTGTTTAATTTTTTTACATATCTATACATGACATATCAGAAAAAAATATCCACATCATTAATTGTTAGGAGGATGCCAATTTAAACTAATCCAAATTGCTCTAGCTTGTACAATATCTTCATTGTTTAATCTTAAAGCTAAAACCGTTGCCCTTCCACTAGCAGTTATCCCAATAATATGAGTACCACCATTTGCCCACTGAAAATGATCTAACCATCTTTGTTGACGAGGATTAAATAAAAATACAGATTCATTAGTTACAGGATCATTAGTAGTTATTTTTGCTCCTTTAAATTCATTACAGCGATAACAAGAAGCAGATAAATTTTCTCGCTCATCATTTCCCCCTAATGAAGTGGGCAAAATATGATCCATTACTAATGGCATACCTATTAAACGGCTAGATGTGCAGCAATATTCACATCTATATCCAGCTTCATTAATGACTTGTTGACGAATAGATTTAGGGATAGATGACACTGCTATTACTTTACTAGTTGCTCAAAATCTGGAATAGAATAGCCTTTCCATTTTAAAAGTGCATAAGCATAGGCTTTTTTCAGCATTAAATAATCAGCACTCACTCGGAGCGATCGCAACAATAGTCTATCTGATTCACTTAATTGATTATTTTGATTTTTTTGTAAAAGTTGTAAATGTAGTTCTTGTTGACTTTCTGGAACTTGACTTTGACCAATAATTAATAAATCCTCAATCGTTAATTCTTGCATAGCGATTAATTCCCCTTGTAATTCTAGAGGTGCATAATCAACACCAGGAGGAGCATTTGTTTGGTTAGTCATAATTTTTGTAGAAAATGCTTTAGGGCAATATATCAATATATCTTATATTACTATATTCTTACTCGCTTAGAACCTGACCGCTGCTTGTATCTGGCTATTCATCAAGAAACCTACTCAGAACTATTTCAAGAACCAATTCGTAAAATATTATTAGAAAATCAATGCCTTTGTTTACTTGTCTTTGACTCAAAACGAGAGGTGCTACCAACTTGATATACTAGAAATATTACTACATACATATCTCATGTTAACCGTAACAATTGATGAAATCCAGCGAAATCTAACTAGCTATCTTCAGCAAGTAGCAGCAGGAGAAAGTATTATTATCATGCAAGCAGGTAAACCTATTGCAGAAATTAAACCAGTTTCAGCCACTTCTCAACAAATTAGACCTTATGGCTTATGTGCTGGGGAGTTTATTGTTCCAGATGATTTTGATAGTCCCTTATCTGAAGAGATATTAAATCGTTTTGAGGGGAAATGAAACTATTATTAGATACCCATATTTTCTTATGGTTTATTACTGGCGATAAAAAATTACCAATTCATTTACAAAATAGCATTCGTGATTTAAATAATGACGTATGTTTAAGTTGCGTCTCAGTTTGGGAAGCAACTGTTAAATATCAGCTAGGTAAATTACCATTACCAGAATCACCTGAAATCTATCTTCCAAAACAGCGTCAGCAGCATCTAATCAGTAGTCTCAACCTAGATGAAGAAAGTGTTGCTCAACTCTTGAATTTACCATTATTACATCGCGATCCTTTTGATAGGATGTTGATTTGTCAAACTTTACAACATAATTTAACAATTGTAAGTGTAGACCCGGTAATTAGTTCCTACTCGGTCAGTGTTTTATATTAGGGTAATAATTGCTCAAAATCTGCAATAGAATAGGCTTTCGATTTTAAAACCGCATAAGAATAGGCTTTTTTCAGCATTAAATAATCAGCACTCACTCTCAGCGATGCCTGCGGCGGGCTATGCCTACGCAACAAGAATCTATCTGATTCACTTAATTGATTATATGGTGCGTTAGGCTAAAGCCATAACACACCCTACTACTACTAGTTAATCTATTTAAACAGATTTAAAGATTGAAACCCAGCCAACCTAAGGTACTTTGTAATATCAACCAAACATTTAGTCCGACGATAACAATAGCGATTAGCCAAGCTAGAGATTTTAACCATAAGGGATTTACAAACTCTCCCATTAAACGATGGTTACTTGTAAACATCACCAATGGAATTACTGCAAACGGTAACTGTAAACTGAGGATAACTTGACTAAAAACTATGAGACTGCTTGTACTATGTTCTCCAAAGATAATAATCGTAATTAACGCTGGAACGATCGCAAGCAGCCGGGTAACTAAACGGCGTAACCAGGATGCAAGGCGAAATTGTAAAAACCCTTCCATGACAATCTGTCCTGCCAAGGTTGCAGTCAGTGTTGAACTTTGTCCAGAAGCAAGTAAAGCAATTCCAAAGATGGCGCTAGCTGCACTAACACCTAACAATGGTGAAAGCAGTTTGTAAGCTTCTTGAATTTCTCCCACATTTTGATTCCCAGAAAAATGAAATGTGGCAGCAGACACTATTAAAATGGCTGAGTTGATAAACAGCGCCAACGACAGAGCAAAAGTTGAATCAATTGTGCCAAACTTAATTGCTTCCCATCTTTTTTCGTTATTAGGTTGCCAATCACGGGTTTGCACAATAGAGGAGTGTAAATATAAGTTGTGAGGCATCACTGTTGCCCCTAAAATGCCAATGGCAATGTAGAGCATTTCTGGATTTTGTAAAATTTCGCCCTTCGGCAGATATCCGAACAAAATCCCGCCCATATCAGGCCGAGAGAAGAGAATTTCCGCTATGAAACAGAAGCCTACCGTTGTTACTAGTATTATTACCAGCGCTTCTGTATAGCGAAAGCCTTTATGTTGCAAGAATAACAATACCAAGACATCCAGTGCAGTGATGCAGACACCCCATACTAAAGGAATACCGAATAAAAGTTGCAGAGCGATCGCACTTCCCAATAATTCTGCCAAATCGCAAGCAGCGATCGCAATCTCACACAGCACCCACAAACAAAAGTTAACCCGTGGACTGAAATAATCTCGACAAGCCTGTGCCAAATCTCGTCCTGTAGCAACACCCAAACGCACACATAGCGATTGCAACAATATCGCCATCAGGTTGGACACCAAAATTACTGTCAAGAGGGTATAGCCAAACTTAGACCCCCCAGCGATATCTGTTGCCCAGTTTCCAGGGTCCATGTATCCCACTGACACCAGATACCCTGGCCCTGCATAAGCGAACATCTTGCGCCAAAAGCTTTTACTGTCGGGAATTTTAATACTACGGTGAACTTCAGGGAGACTAGGGCGGTTTTCGGGATCGGGCATTGGTTTTGCTGTGGCAAATTTTCATATTTTTATCATAATTCCAGAAAGTCAGGCATGAAAACCAACCTACGGCAGATTTTAAGGAACAAGTTATATCATGTCCAATTGAAGACTTATCATTTTAGGTCGATATCAGCTTATTAAATCTGTTTTACTTCTGTTAGCACAGCAAGACATATCAGATTCACCAATTTTGAGTCTTGCGGTTGACAAAAGTATAGTTATATAAGATGCACTCATATAGCCGTTATTTGCATCGCTGAAAGCTTCCAAGTAACACAAATCACCTATCAATAAGGCTTTCAGGTATCAATTATCAAAATTTAAGCAAAAAATAATTACCAACGGCTCAAAATGTCCGGTTTTTTTAGGTTTGTGATGATAAATAAAAATAATAGTGTTGAAAGTCATGCTTCGTAACCCGAAGAATTGCTGAAATTCTTCGCTGCTTTCAGGATGACTACTTAACATCAAACAACATCTGCTTTTTGCTGGGGATGCTCAACCGCCACAAACCTCGATACGCGGTCTAAATCAAAGGCTATAAGCTAATGCGCTTCTATATTGCACTATTTTCGGTGTTGGCGCAGCGTCTCTGATAAGAGAAGACTGTAATTTGTCATTTGTCCTTTGTAAATACCAATGACAAATGACAAATGACACACCTCCGCTCTCCTGAGGGATTACGTTGCGCGACCACTAGTCAGACTGCAATTTAAATACGTAAGAGCCTACCGCATAAATTACTCTAGATGTATCTAAGTAACTATGCTGAGAGAGTGTAAAGATGTCACGGTGTCTTGGAGGCAATTTTAAAGTAATTATAAAGACTTTGGTGCCATTTTGGCAGGTTTTCATGCAAAAGATGCGATATTAGTAGATTGTACAAATCTTTATTCTTATTGACACACTACTTACTATCTACTAAGAACTGCTAAGGCTAAGCAAATTGTGACACCAATTAATTTACGTTAATCTACGAAGTAGGAAGTAATACATGGTATTATCACTGTCTTCTCATAATGTTATCCAGTATCTACAAGACGTAGGTCTGTATAACTCAGGAGATGGCATATCAGATGAATCTGACTTGCCAGGAAATAGTAAGAAAAACTTCAATTTACTAGTGACTTTAGCAGATAATCGTAAACTGCTCGTTAAACAAGAACGTAATATTAACAGTGAAGGCTTGCCTCATGAGTTATTTAAAGAGTGGTTGTTTCACCAATTGCTCCAGCAGTTTCCAGTTCTCGGCAATGTTTCGGCGATGCCTACGGCGGTAAACTACGCTCCATTAGTAGTCCATTTTGACGAAGAAAATTCTATCCTCGTCCGTAACTATCTGAGCGAATATGTCGAGCTTGCGACAATATACCACAATAACGAGATTTTTCCACAAGAAATTGCTTCTGCCATCGGCACTACTTTAGCCGCACTGCATCGTGCAACCTTCCAATGCCGAGAATATAAGGATTTTATGGCAACTGCTCCCCAAGGAGAGTTTCGCTATGGTTTTTACAATCCGGCGCAGGGGATAGGATCAATTAGTCCAGAAATTTTCGGTAATGTTCCCACGGATGCGCTGAAATTCTACGTTCTTTATCAACAGTACGAGAGTTTGGAAAGTGCGATCGCAGATTTGGCATACGAATGGGAGCCTTGTTGCTTAACTCACAACGACTTGAACTTGAGCAACATTTTAGTTCATTCCCGCTGGCAGCAACTAGACAATTGCTTAGTGCGATTAATTGATTGGGAAGCTTGTGCTTGGGGAGATCCAGCTTTTGATTTAGGAACTTTACTAGCAAGCTATCTAGGAATTTGGCTCAAGAGCCTCGTAGTAGATCCCACCATTGAGTTAGAAGAATCTCTACATCTAGCATTGACACCTTTGGAGATTTTACAGCCTTCAATTATCGCCCTGATTAGGTCTTATCTCAATGCTTTTCCGATGATTTTAGAATATCGGAGTGACTTTATTCGGCGCGTTGTTCAGTTTACGGGACTGGCACTGATTCATCAAATTCAGGATGTAATTACGTGCCGGAAATACTTTAGTAATGCTGATATCTGTATGCTGCAAATAGCTAAAACTTTGCTCACTATACCAGAACAAGCTGTACGGACTATTTTCGGTATTTCAGAATCAGAAATTGTCAATTATACTGCAAAAATTCATCAACTTCCTCAGCCTCAAAAAGAGCGGCAATTACTTCGAATTTATTACGAAAAAACTCAGCTCCGTGGTTGTTAATAATGGAGAACAGAACATAATTAAAAAGTTACAAGAATATTTTATGAATGAATATAGTAATATTAGACTCCTGATTAAAACTCTGTTCACTCATCAGTAGAGTATTCTGGATTCTGACTACTTCTTGATAATTTTGGATTTTCAAATTTTAGTTTTGAATGGATTAATGTTTTATTCTACCAATCAACCGCTGACATCTCTGTTCGATATTGCTAGTAATATCCAAATTGAGTCAAATTTTTGTATTTACCATCCCAATTATCAACCGTTCTCTCTGCCGACTAAAATAGCCGATAGATTTCAGCAAACTCCGGTAGATTTACAACAGAAATATCTAACTCTATTGCTGCGAAATTTTCTCTATGGGATCTATTACAATGGCTCCTTACAAAGTACTTTGGCAGTCAATACTAATAATTGTCCTTCCAAGCATAATTTAGAAGATAATTCGACTTTGCAGATTGATTGGGATTTCTATGAGCAACTGCACGGAAGTAATCATGGTATAGGTTACTTTGACCCTAAATGGGAAGTGTTACGGCAAGAACCCGATGGTACTATGGCGGTAACTAAAGGTGGTTTAACACTTTATGTTGAGCCAGATTGCCATCTAGAATCGAGTAAAAAATCTACGAAAGTAGGTGACACAGTAGCAATCTGGATGCCCAAAAATAGATTACAAAATAGTTGCTATATGGCAGTTAGCAATGTGGGACAGGAACAGCAAAGTAATCCAGACGGTGATTTAGGAGCAGGGCGAATCTACTTTAACTTTACGGCATCTGGTGCGATCGCTCTTATGGACAGCCTGACGCTGCAATTGAATGCAGCCTCCATTCCTTTTAGTTTTCAGGTTCTCCACAATCCTTCTGCATACGGACGTTATGATTCTGGGGTACTCTACTTTGAACTCCACGACTATCCAGCAATCCGCACAATCCTTCAGGCTGTTTATCCAGAAAATCAATTTCATTTCCAGCCTGAAATTCCCTTGTTTACCA
The DNA here is from genome assembly GCF_043099735.1 of Nostoc sp. C117. Lineage (NCBI taxonomy): Bacteria > Bacillati > Cyanobacteriota > Cyanophyceae > Nostocales > Nostocaceae > Nostoc > Nostoc sp. C117. The sequence goes on along the minus strand of NZ_CP170991.1, from coordinate 4,225,543 downwards.
AATTTTTAGCCCCAGGATTAGGTTTAGCTGAAGAACCAATTCAAAAATTTGCCGCACAAGAAAGTTTTGGGATGAACCGTTGCCAAATCGTCGCTAATGCTTTGTTGGAAGCTTGGCAAAAAGGTAAGAATGCAATGGAAGAACGAATGAGAGTTATTGACCAACACTTTGCACGCCATACAATTGACTTGCAGCGTCCTTATCTTAATCCCAGTTCTAAGGATATATATTATCCCTTAAATTGATGGGGATTGGGGATTGGGTATTGGGGATTGGGGACTAGAAGACTGATTCAGTATTCAGGGTTATGACGAAAAATTCGGATTTATTTTAGGCGCAAGAAGGAAATTGTGCTTGAAAGGCTTTGAAACCGAATTTTAGTTTTTCTCTGCTTGTATGAAACCACCCTGCTTCCCTACTAGCGTTGGCGAGTAAGATTCAAAGCCTCTCTCCTAAAAGGAGAGAGGTCAAAGTGTATTGCTTCCATTCGAGAACCGCTATATTACTCAATTGATGTTCTAGGGACTAGCGAGAATAATAATGCCCAATACCCAGTCCCCAGTTCCCAATATCCAGTCCCCTTTATAATTCCACAATCACCGGCACATGGTCGCTGGGTTGAATTAACTTTCTTGGTGCGACATCAATAATGCAACTTTTAGCACGTTCATACAGTATGGGTGTCAGATAGTGATGGTCAATCCGCCACCCTAAGTTACGACGAAAGGCGGCGGCGCGGTAGTCCCACCAGCTATAATTTCCGCCTTCGGTGTTGAATTTACGAAAAGCATCAGCAAATCCCAGTGCCAGAATATCCCGTAAGGCTTGGCGCTCTGTTTCTGTTGCCATAATGTGATTTTCTGTACTCACTTGCTCATGAATATCCTTAGCTTCAAGTGCAATATTGAAGTCACCGCATACGCAAATTTGAGGGTGTGACAGCACCAGCACTCGCAAGTACTCGCGTAGGGCTGTCAACCAGCGTAGTTTATATTCATATTTTTCGGTTCCTACTGCTGCGCCGTTGGGAACGTATAAGTTCACAATCCGAATACCGTCAATTACACCTGTAATCACCCGCTTTTGCTCATCCCATTCGTGGTGTAAATCGGGCAAAATCGCCGTGAAGCCGCTACTTACGTCTAGGACTGGTTGGCGGCTGATCAGGGCTACACCGTTATAGGATTTTTGCCCTGATAAATAAAGGTGATAGCCTAATTCTTCAAAAGGCGATCGCGGAAACTCCACATCTAGAACTTTGGTTTCTTGCAAGCAGAGAACATCAACAGGATTATGAGTTAACCAATTGATAACCTGTTCTAGGCGAGTGCGAATTGAGTTGACGTTCCAAGTAGCGATTTTCATTAGTTAACGTTCAGAATTTTTGTAAATTACTAATTACAAATTATGTAATTTTTGTACAATTATTTAATATTGAGAATTTATATCCGATTCCTTCATTGCTTTTAAACAAAGCCTTAATGAGTTGATCCCATTTAATAATTTAGTATTTCCAGCTACAAAATATGCAATTTTGTACGCTATGCTACAAAATATTTTACTTCATTATGATCCCCAAGACAGATGCAACAAGTAATTCATTGGCTATAAGGTTATAAGTATAGCGGTGAGTTGACATTGACCGATAATCCTGAGATTTCTCGGCAGAGAGTTTGTGATGTAGTTAATCAGTGTTGTGCTTTTAGTAGCCTTTTTAGGTTAATTTAAATGTCAAAAAACTAAGTACAAATGCTTTGTTCTCATAAAATAAATGATGTAATTCATTATATTGAGGACAATATTACATTACAAAACGTAAATAGGCTTAAAACCATTACTAATGAGAAAGGACAAAGGACAAATGACAGCTCCCACCAGTTAGCTTTAATTGCGCCGATCTACTTAGCCAAATGGTTAACGGATATGAAGCTCTTTACAGACAAATTATTAAAGACCGCATAAAATCGAATGGCTGAATTCATGCCGCTAGCATCCAGTTTTAAGAAACTGCTTTTTTTGCTCAGCTTAAACAACAACTTTTATTCAAGGAGGACATTGGTATGAGTACAAGAGCCAACACCTGCCCGTGTTGCGGTGGTTCCCTCCTACGTCATGCCCGTCATGGTGAACTATATTGGTTTTGCCTGTCGTGCCGACAAGAAGTACCGCTGTTAACTGCTACTCGCTTGCCTAATCCTAATGTGGAAAGCCGAAACACCGGGGTTCTTACCCAGCCAGTGGTGAATACCTAGTTTTTCGCCATTGCTATTTTAGATTGATAAAAACCTACTATAAATCAATACTGATTTAGTTTAGTACCGATGAAATAGCTCCAACTGGTAAAATCAGGTGGAGCTATTTCATCGGTTTAAAACTTTGTTAGCAGCATTACTTTATGGGCAAGAAGATTTACGGCTAGAAGAGGTCGCCGATCCCACTCCTGCGGCTGGCGAAGTTGTAATCCAAGTGGGGACAGCAACAACTTGTGGTACAGATTTGAAAGTTTGGCGGCGTGGTGGTCATGCCAAAATGTTAAAACCGCCAACGCTTTTTGGTCATGAAGTTGCTGGGCGGATTGTTGCTTTGGGTGCAGGTGTGACAAATTGGCAAGTAGGCGATCGCGTTGTCGCTAATAATTCTGCTCCATGTATGGAATGTTTATTTTGTCAACGCCAAGAATATTCATTATGTGCGAATTTAACGTGGAATAATGGAACTTTTGCGGAATACTTGAAAATTCCTGCACCGATAGTACAGCATAATTTATTGCAAATTTCTGATGAATTACCGTGGGAATTGGCAGCCATGACGGAACCACTAGCTTGTGTATTGCATGGTGTAGCCCGTTCTAATATTAAACCCAAAGATAAAGTAGTCGTCTTGGGAGATGGGGCGATCGGGCTGATGTTTGTAGCTGCTTTAGCGGATACTGCTGAAGTGTTGCTATGGGGAGGTAATGACCAGAGGTTAAAAATTGGTCAGAAATTGGGTGCAGCCCAAACCTTTAATTATCATCAAATCTTGGATATTCCCAGCGTCATGAAAGAATTTACCCAAGGATGGGGTGCAGATGTAGTGATTGAAGCCACTGGTGTGCCTAGCGTTTGGGAAACTGCGATCGCTTGCGCCCGTCCTGGTGCAACAGTAAACTTATTCGGTGGATGTCCACGGGATACCAGCATTACTGTCAACACAGAACAGCTACACTATAGCGAGCTGACGATCAAAGGCGTGTTTCATAATACACCAGAGTATGTGCGATCGGCACTTGCACTCATAGCTAGTCGCAAGATACCCTTTGAATTACTTATTACTGAACAGCGCCCATTAAAAGATTTAGAACAGGTGTTTTATGAGATGAAGGCGCGTCAAGTAATAAAAGTAGCAATGATTCCTTAATTTTTGGCGGAGTACGGCAGACGATCTGAGTCTAGTCAAATCAATGTAGAAAATCTCGTTAATAACCCACATTCCGCAGATAAAGCTACAGTCCGTAGATGAAAACTGGATTTTTCTGATGGGAGCTCTCCTGCAATCAGTTCCCACAGTTCCTATGTCAAATTGCTACGGTATGCTTTAGTCATTCGCTCACAAGGTGCTGGTTTTTACAAATATCAGCATCAGCTTTGTGAGCTTTCTTACAAAAGTATCCTACTTTTAAAACGTCTTCTGAATAATCTCCAAAAAAGTTCACAGCAATTGGGTTTTGAGCTTATTCCCCAACCCCAAGCAAATGCGGTTTCTTGAAAGTGCGATCGCATTGCAGTATTTTTTTGTCATTTTAGTGCTGTAACTCTACTAGATCGTACCGATCTCTTCATCCTCTTTTTTTGCCGAAGGTATTGTTTAAACAATTTATATGAATAAAATTTTTATGACCGCTACTTTATTATGTGGCAGATTTATGATATATATGAGCGACCTAAATTTAATGCTTTTTTTCTAGATAACCTAGCAAAGATTCATGATGCATATGCCATAATGTCACGAGCTAGGGGTATATAAACTTATTGTTATACTTGAACACCTAAGTGCGAAAAGTATAATTATTTACAGAAAATACAATACTACTAGCTCTAACCGATCGATTAACGATCGGCTAAAAACTCATGCTATATCTGGCAATCCAAATATTGGGGTCTAAATTTAACCTATAGCAGGGGTTGATTGAGGTATGTATAAGGAGGAAATTTGATGAGATTATTGGATTTGGAAAATAGCGGGGTTAAATTAATCTCTAAAACTAATAATAATTTTGTGGACTTAACTGAAACAGCACACCCTCGCCCATTGTTAAAACGCTCACACTGGCAAACTTTAAATGGGCTATGGAAATTCGCATTTGATGACGAAGGAAAGTGCAGCCAACCAAGCGATTTTAGCCAATGGTCTCATCATATAGAAGTTCCTTTTGCACCGGAATCTACCAAAAGTGGGATTGACGATCGCGGTTTTCATTCAAACTGCTGGTACGAACGGGAATTTGAAACACCACCAGGGGATGGCAGATTACTGTTACATTTTGGTGCTGTGGATTATCACGCTCGTGTGTGGGTAAACGATAAATACATATCTGAGCATGAAGGTGGACACACCTCTTTCACTCTCGATATTACCCATGCTTTAAATGACACTGGTACAACAAAGGTAACAGTATGGGCACAAGACGATCCGCACGATCTGGCCAAACCTCGTGGTAAACAAGATTGGCAGTTGAAACCTCATAGTATTTGGTATCCTCGCACAAGTGGTATTTGGCAGACAGTCTGGCTAGAGCGCGTAGGTGAGTCTTATATCGGTAATCTTCGGTGGATTCCCGATTGCGAACGGTGGGAAATTGGGTTTGAACTTGGTTTGGCTGGTAATTTACCTACTTCGGGTGTACAAATTAAAGTAAAACTGAGCGTTGGCGGTCTGGTTTTAGCAAGCGATATTTATGAAGTATTCAATGGGGAAATTAGCCGCCGCATTGTTCTGGGCGATCCAGGTATTGACGATTGCCGTAATGAATTACTCTGGAGTCCAGAAAAGCCGACGCTCATAGATGCTGAAATTCAGCTATGGCATAAAGATTGTCTGTTAGATCAAGTGCAATCTTATACAGCGATGCGGACTGTCAGCATTCAACGCGATCGCTTTATGCTCAACGGTCGCCCCTACTATCTCCGGCTGGTTCTCGACCAAGGCTATTGGCCTGAGACATTAATGACTCCACCCAGTGACGAAGCATTGCGGCGTGATGTAGAACTCGTCAAAGCTATGGGTTTTAACGGAGTACGCAAACACCAAAAAATCGAAGACCCCCGCTTTTTATATTGGGCAGACGTTTTAGGGTTGTTAGTATGGGAGGAGATGCCTAGCGCTTACCGCTTCACGCCGAAAGCCGTGGAACGCATGACCCGTGAGTGGACGGAAATCATCAAGCGAGATGTGAGCCATCCTTGTATTGTGGCGTGGGTACCATTTAATGAATCCTGGGGAGTGCCAAATTTGGTTGAGACAGCAGCTCATCGTAACTACGTATTAGCTATGTACCACCTCACAAAAACTCTCGATCCAACTCGTCCAGTAATTGGTAACGATGGTTGGGAAAGCACAGATACCGACATCCTCGCTATTCACGACTATGAACGTCAGCCTGAGCGATTAGCCCGTCGCTACAGACCAGATCAGATATCCGATCTATTTGAGCATAGCCGCCCTGGGGGACGCATTCTCACTTTGGATAATTATCCCCATCAAGGACAACCAGTGATGTTGACCGAGTTTGGTGGGATCGCCTATGCCCCTCTCGACCAACCTCATGCAGATCAAGCTTGGGGATATGAAAACTGCTCGAATATTTCCGAATTGCAAATGAAATACGCTGCACTGCTGGAAACAGTTAATAATATTGAGCTATTTAGCGGATTCTGTTACACACAACTAACAGATACCTTCCAAGAAGCTAACGGTTTATTGTATGGCGATCGCACTCCAAAATTTCCCATTGAGGCAATCCGCGCTGCAACCCTCTCAGGACAAGGTTTATGTACTCCCACAAGCTGTTAAAGCCCGACGGACGCAAATTAAAATTATACAGTCGTTACCCAATTACTAGTCAGTTAGAAGCCCCTAGCCCTAGTAATGAGCCAGTGCAAGCTAATCCGCATCTGCGCTGGCATCCCTTGCGGGGGGAATGGGTAGCTTATGCCAGTCACCGTCAAGGGCGGACATTCATGCCGCCCCCAGAATATAATCCCCTGGCACCTACCACCAATCCTGAGTTCCCCACGGAACTACCCCAAGGTAAGTATGACGTAGCTGTGTTCGATAACCGCTTTCCCTCAATGATTCCCACAGCCAACAATCCACCTGATACCATCGTGGAAACGTTACCAGCAAATGGAGCATGTGAGGTAGTGGTTTTTACTCAAGATGCCCGCGCCTCCTTGAGTTCCTTAGAGTTGGATCATCTAGATTTGCTGTTGGAAGTGTGGGGCGATCGCACCCGCGAACTAGGACTAAATCCCCAAATTCAGTATGTGCTGCCCTTTGAAAATAAAGGGGTAGAGGTGGGTGTAACATTGCACCATCCCCACGGGCAAATTTACGCCTATCCTTTTATACCGCCTGTTCCAGCGCGAATGCTGGCAATGCAGCAAGAGTATTATAAAGAACATCAGCGGGGTTTACTGCAAGACTTGATTCAGAAGGAAATTGCAGACAACCAACGGATTATTTATCAAGATGAGTATGCGATCGCATTTGTCCCGGTATGCGCTCGTTACCCCTATGAAGTCTGGATTGCACCAAAAGAGCCAGTTAGCACTTTTATGGATCTTACTTCTGAACAACGTTGGGGACTTGCCAAAGCGTTAAAAACTGTGACTCTCAAGTATGACGGCTTATGGAATCGCCCGTTTCCTTACTTAATGGCTTGGTTCCAAGCACCCACGGACGGTTTAGCCCATCCGGAAGCACATTTACACGCCCAGTTTTATCCCCCATATCGCACAAGCGAAAGGCTAAAGTATCTTGCAGGAACCGAACTCGCAGCAGGAATGTTTGCCAATGATGCTTTACCAGAGGAGAAAGCCAAAGAGTTACAGGCGGTGGCTGTAAATATTGAAATGCGGATTTCTGCATAAAGGGGAAATTAGCAAACCCAAAAAAAGCAAAATCTACATTTCCGAATGGCATGTTTATAAAGAGAAAGAGTCATCGGTTGCTAATCTAAAATCCTAAATTGTAGATACAGCAGTTTGCAACTAACTGATACCAATTCTTTATGAAACTGCATATAATTCGATCCCTCCTAGCACTGCTCTACGGTGTATACACAAGTGGAAAATAGTAGTCTGTCAAGGAATAATTGACGAGTATATTGTCTGTAGAAACAGCGATAAATCGCGTCTCTCTAACACCTCAGTGTTTTAGACGCGATTTATCGCGTCTCTACACGATCGCTTTCTGGCTTATCCCAAGGGTATTGGGATAAAACTGGTCGCTTGTGTGTACACCGTAGCTAGCCCTGCTGGGGTTAGGGGGATCTAAAAGTGCCTAAAATCACAGAGAAACACTTTTCAAACAACCTCTTAAGGGAGGTGTTTTATAGAAAGGGGAGGGAGACGGCGTTTATATCGTCCTTGCAGGTTTTTGCTGAGTAACACACAGGCAAATATAGCGGTTGACAGTAGCACTACACTCGCTCCAGAGGCAATGTCGAGGTAGTAGCTGAGGTAGATACCGACAAAGGAAATCACAGCTCCTAAAATCCCGGAAAGAATCATGATAGAACCAAAGCGATCGCTCACTAATCGGGCAATTGATGCTGGAATCACCACTGCGGAAATAATCAGGGTCACCCCCAAGACGTTCAGTGTCGCTACCAGTAAGGTCGCTAACATCAAAGCAAATAAAGTATCCATTGCAAAGACGGGTACGCCGTGAACCTGAGCAACTTCCCGATCAAAACACCAAAATAGCAACGGGCGATAAAACAAGAAAACCAGACTTAGTAAGACAATCGTTACACCCGTCACCACCCACAAATCACTCGGGGAAACACCCAACACATTGCCAAATAAAGCGGCTTCAAAGTTTTGGCTAAACTTGCGATAGCTACTGATCACAGCAACTCCTAAAGCAAAGCTAGCGGTTGTCACAATTCCTATAGCTGCATCCGAGTAGACTTTGCGTCCTGTTAAATATTGAATCAGCAGAGCAGCTCCAAAACCCCAAATCCCTGAGCCAATGTAGAAATTCAAGCCCAGTACATAACTCAGCACGGCTCCCCCCAGAATCGCATGAGATAAACCGTGGGCAATGTAACTCATTCTGCGAGTTGTAATATAAACTCCCATGATCCCGCATAATAGCCCTGCCATTATGCCTACTAAAATGGCACGACTAAAAAATTCGTAGCGAAAGGGTGCTAGTAAAAAATCCATATATATTGATGTTAAGCAGACTTCGACGAGTTAGAGGGGCGCAATATTTCCGGCAAGTTGTGTTCCATTTGATGACGTAGGGAAGTGCCGCCGCTAGCGATTAAGATCCGGTCTTGTTGGTGAAAAACTACCATTTCTCCGCCAAAAGTCTGCTCTAGATTTGCGCGAGTGAAGACATCGATCGGTTGACCTTGACAAATTAAACCGTGGTTGAAACATACCACCCAAGGTAGATGAGTCGCTACCGAGTTGAGGTCATGGGTGGAGAGGATGATTGTTAAGCCTTGCTGATTCAAATCAGCCAATAGGTGCAATAGTTCGTGTTGAACGTGCAAGTCGGAACTGCTGGTGGGTTCATCTAAAAGAACGATTTCTGGTTCTCCAACTAAAGCACGGGCAATGAAAACCCTTTGTTGTTGCCCACCAGAGAGATTACCGATGGGTTGATGGGCAACATCGGCAACCCCAACGCGTTCTAGGAGTTCTTTGGCAATTTGGCGATCGCGCCCCGAAGACCAAGGCAACATCTTCTGCTTTTGATAACGTCCCATCATCACGACTTCCAAAGCCGTAACCGGAAAAGTCCAATCTACCGTTTCTACCTGCGGCACATAGCCCACCAAAGGTGGCGCTACACCTGGTTTTAAGCGTTTTCCTCGAAACAAAATCTCTCCACCCCAAGGATGAACTAATCCTAAAATCGCTCTAATTAAAGTGCTTTTACCACTACCGGAAGGTCCTACCAAACCAGTAAGTTGACCAGGGTAAAGCGTCAAATTAACATTGCTAAACACTGGCTGGATTTGATAACCACAGGTTAAATTTCTCACTTCAAGTATTGGTTGCATATACAGCACATTTCAAGTTGGTGAAGTACATAAGGTAAGTTTCAAAGCCAGATATCAAGCCTGTTTTACTTCTGTTAGCACAGTGGGGCATAGGGCGTGTTTTCAAACCTCTCTTTAAGCCCCTCAGTCTTTGGAGATCCCCCCAACCCCCCTTAGAAAGGGAGGCTTTTGGAGTTTCTTTTCCCCCCTTTTTAAGGGGGGTTAGGGGGGATCTTCGAGTTTAAAAACACGCCCTAGCCCATTCTGAATTCTGCTGTATTTATTTTCGCGATCCTACTTAGTTGCTGTTGGCCCAACAACATTTCCAGTTTTCAAGTTTTTCACCAAATCAGGATTTCCTCCCAAATTAGAGGCGATAATCCGCATATTATTAGCCATCATCCCAATATAAGTATGCTCAGCATTGGTGTTTTCCATTGCATTGGCTGAACCTGTTCCTGGTAACTCATCATCGGCAGTGTTGGCTGTTTTGATCTTGGCTTCGCGGGCAATTTGTTCTTCTACCTTGCTGGGGTAGACTTCAGAGCCAAAAATGGCTGGAACGCCTGTTTGACGAATTTGGTCAATTAGCTTGGCAACATCTTGAGCGGATGGTTCCTTAAAATCTGAAGGTTGAATGGCACCAATGACTTGAAAACCATACTCTCTCGCCCAATATGCCCAAGAATCGTGGTAGGTCAAAAGTTTCCGGTTTTTGGCGGGAATACTGGCGACGATTTCTCGTGTTGCTTTGTCTAGAGCATCCAGACGTTGTAAATAATTTTTCAGATTAGTCGCGTAGTAGTCTTTACCAGCAGGATCTAAGGCGGTTAATTGTTGCGCTGCTAGTTTAGCGTAAGCCTCAGCATACTTGGGGTTTACCCACAGGTGAGGATTGGGATCGCCCTTTTCTTTAGGAAAGCTGAAGTCGAAAAGCCATTGCTCTTGGGTAATAGTTTTACTGCCTAATTCAAAGATTTTAGTTTCTTTGGGCTTTGAGGCTTTAGCTAGTTTTTCGGTGGGGGATTCTAAATGCAACCCATTGGCGATAATCAGATTAGCTTTGGATAGCAAATCAGAATCGCTGGGACGAGGTTCAAAGGTATGGGAGTCGGTTCCTTCGGGAATAATACCTTTAACTTCTAAGCGATCGCCTGCAATGTTACTCACAATATTGGTTAAGGGAGCGACTGTTGTCACAACTAAAAGCTTATTTTGTGTATTTTTCTCTCCTACTTGAACTGGAGCGATCGTTACTTCAGGGTTGGAAGACACAGTTTTATCTGGAGACGGACTGCAAGCTACTACCATGAAGCTAAGTACAAATAGCAATCCACTGAGGGTCTTCATTACACTCAAGCCTTTTAAATTCAATAGTCAAGCTTGTATTAAACCTTTACCTGATATCAAAAAGCAATGCCCTACCAGGGTATTTTCGGGTGATTTAGAGATTTTTTGACCCCACACAGAGTTTTCAAATTACGGAGTGGGGCTTGTATCGCTTTAAGCCAAACATTAGATAGCTAATGCTCGTTTTTTTAATGGTAGTTCAAAGCGATCGCCTGGTTTTGGCTCAAGCACCTGGGTCGAAAGATTGTTCTTCTCTAGCAACGAACGAAATTCTTCACCACTTCCTTTAGTCTGAATCAGTTTCATCAACAATCCCTCAAAGACTATATCTCCACCAGCCGCAGTCGGTAATATGACTTGAGGTTGTAACGACTTGACTACTTCCAACGAACTGTTTTTGCCTTTAATAATTGGCCCAAGCAAAGGTAGGGTCATGTCAATAAACGGTGTAATCACTACATCAATAGGTGCAGCTTGCTGAAGTTCTGGAGAATGATACCCATGAGGTTCGTAATATACAGTTAAACCACTGTCAAAATCTTTCAGGAGATAACTATTTTCTACCAGAGTCGGACCAATGGGAGAGCCGGGAAAAGCCTTGATTTCAACTTGATTATCTAAAGTGAAAGTTTCACCATGAGCCAATACTGTTACTTGGGTGTAACCTAATTGCTGTACTACCTTGGCTGCATTGGGAGAAGCTACAACCTTAATGCTGTGGTCGAGTAGCTTCAGAGTTGGTGGGTGAGCATGGTCTTCTAAACCTTGAGACAGCAAGATTAAATCGATATTATCTGGTATGGGGCGATTTTGCGATCGCGAACCTTTAAATAACCAATCCAAATTGCTGAAAATTAACGAACCAACGAGCCAAGGGTCAATTAATATGCGTTTTCCGCCAATTTCCAGCAGCCAACTATTGCTGTCTAACCAAGTTAAGAACATAAAATTTTGTGAAGATAACGCCTATCTTCATTATGAATCGTGTTAAGTTTTTTTGCGTATATTTTACCTACCCGGAGTGCGTCCACCTTCATCGTTACTGCCACCGTGGGGATGAGAATTGCCTGGGTCACAACCCTCAGAACCATTACCAATACCTTGGTTGCAATGGCGACGCACTTTAACTTTATTATTTTGCCCCGTTGGAGTTTCAGTATGCCCTTCAACTGCAATTTGCTGCTGTTGTTGGACAACAATATACTCTGAGGAGATATTTGCTACCTTTCCAGTGCTATATAGTGCTTGATATAGCAAAGCAGACACTTCAGACCTGGTTGCCACCCGTTCAGCATTGAGCAAATTCGCGTTGGGATAGTTGACAACTACACCATGTTGTGTTATGCCAGCAACGAGACTACGATATTCACTACGAATAGTACTTGCATCGCTGTAAACAGATAAAATCCCATCCGTGGAACCACTGGCTTGATAATTTAAACTCTTGGCTAACGCTACCAGAATTTCGAGGCGAGAAAGGTTTTGAGTAGGGTTGAAATCCTTACCAACACGGGTGTTTAAAAAGCCCATTTGGTAAACATTCTTGATGGCATTGTAACCCCAGTATTGATTTGAGACATCCCTAAAAGCAATCCCTTGGCGAATTTTGCCCTTTGTAAAAGCTTTATGCAGCATTGACGCAAACTCCGCACGAGTTACCGGTGCATCGGGGCGGAAAGTTCCATCAGGAAAACCTTCAAGAATTTTCATTGCAGCCAATTCGTCAATAAAATCTTTAGCCCAGTGGTTTGTGGAAACATCAGAAAAGTTAACCTGGGCAATGGGAGATACCCCAACTTGGCGATAATTCGTCAGCAGTTGATTAATATCGTAGCTAGAGTTATCGCTGACTTCAGTCACCTGCACCAATCTACCAGGAGTAACTCGCAAAACCTTTGCCAAGTCGGAACCAAAAACACTAATAAACGACTGGCGCACTAAAGCAAAATCCCCTTGGGTGAAAGATAGGGGATAAACACTAGTTGCGGGAATTTTTGACAAACCTACTCCTTGGAACTGACTACCTTGGAAGGTTTGGGAACTACTCAAGAAAATAACACGTTGGTTCCTGACTTGGGTAAAGTAGTCGTAGGTGGTAGTACTTGGGTCAATATTGCCATTTTGGTCAGCATCAACACCATAAACAGTCCGAACGACTTGGTATTCTGTAGGTTTGGCTGACAAAATCAGATTAACTGTGGTATTTTGCGATAAACATTCAAACTCGCTGTAGCCAATAAAACGCTTTTCAACATCATACAATCGCACAACAATGCGATCGCCAGTTTTTAACCCCTTAGCAAATTTTGCTTTTTGGTTAATTTTGTACTTATAATCACCCAAAAAGCGCTCTTTTAAATAGCCATTGTCACTTTTACTCTTGAGAGAAATCCGCGCAATCACCTCTGACAAATTACCAGATGGTTGCCAAATAGCAAGGCTAAAACCTATTTTTTTCGATTTTGCCGAAACCTTACTAGTATTTATTTGACTTTGTGTAATTACAGTTTGCCGTTGGAGAGTAATATTACTTTCCTTATCAGCTAAAACTTTTTGCTCAGTGGAATTATCAGATATTTGGGCGACGATGGTAGAAAACCCTGAACTTGCATAGGCAGAAGCTATTGGCAAAAATATTACCACAGAGGTTGCAGCCAGAAAAAATTTGCTCAAATGAGCAAAGTTACTTTGATTTGTGTATTTCATCTCACACTACCATTCGTCTAAAAAGTCAAAGGGATATTTCACATCCTTGACTTATTAATCCCTTGGAGTAGATGAAGCTAACATCTATCGGTGCTGAGAGAAAGTTACAGCCTTTTTCAGATAAATGAGGTACATAGGTAGGGGCACAAAAATATTGTGCTGTTACGATAATCTCCACCTCACTCAGTTGCAATCTGCTGTATGAGGTCACAGAACATTAAAATATATTTAAAGAAAGACTTTACGAATCTTAATAATGACTATAACCACACAGCAGCTTGCAACCCAAGACGCCTTTGAAAAACTGATTTGGACTTGGCAGGGTTACAAAATTCAGTACACTGTTATGGGCACAGGACGCCCTCTGGTACTAGTTCACGGCTTTGGTGCTTCCATTGGACACTGGCGAAAAAATATCGCCGTTCTGGCAAATGCTGGCTACCAAGTTTTTGCTATAGACCTTTTAGGTTTTGGCGGTTCCGATAAAGCACCTATTGATTACAGCGTAGAAGTTTGGGTAGAACTGCTGAAAGATTTCTGCACAGCACATATAGACGAACCTGCTGTATTTATTGGCAACTCCATCGGCGCACTTTTGAGTTTAATAGTACTGGTGGAACATCCAGAAATTGCTGCTGGCGGTATTTTAATTAACTCTGCGGGTGGGTTGAGTCATCGTCCCCATGAATTGAACCCACCACTACGAATGGTGATGGCAGCTTTTAATCGGTTTGTACGATCGCCAATTACAGGTAAATTTGTCTATAACCGCATTCGCCAAAAAGCCCAAATTCGCCGTACCCTCTACCAAGTTTACCGCGATCGCCAAGCCGTCACCGATGAATTAGTCGATTTACTTTATACTCCCTCTTGCGACCCAGGAGCGCAACAAGTCTTCGCCTCCATTCTCACAGCGCCTCCTGGTCCAAGCCCAGAGGAACTATTACCCAAAGTCGAACGTCCTTTATTGGTAATTTGGGGTGCCGACGATCCTTGGACACCAATTACCGGGGCTAAGATTTACGAAAAGGCGCGTGAGAATGGCAAAGACATCAAAATAGTTCCCATTCCCAATGCCGGTCATTGTCCCCACGATGAAGTTCCAGATGTTGTCAACGCCCAGATTATCCATTGGTTAGGACAAAATTAATCATTTTGCATTTAGATGGGCAGTGTGTTGTAAAATTTCCCAAAGTCGAAACAACTAAGCTGATGCGGGTCTAAAGTATTCAGGTAAATGTACACATTAAATGCGTAACAGCTTAGCTTTGCAACAAAAATACACTGCCCGTTGAAGAGACTTCAATGTGACATTAAACCAACTGTTGATCGCCAAAAACAACTTTGTGTCTATGCACGACGAGTAAGGTAAAAATGCAGTTAACAATTTGGATGAGTCCCTCTTATTTTTGAATTCCATCTTGATAAAATCAAACTCATGTGGTGTGTGTAATGGAGCTTGATCTACATAATGGACATAAAGGGGGAATTCCCTTAAATCACCATCCAGATTTTTCCCAACAAGGGTATCAAGTCATCAGCGAATTAGCACGCAACGAAGAAGAGGGACGCATTACTTACCTAGCTAATGTCCTCAACTCTAACCAACAAGTGGTAATTAAAGAGTTTTGTTTTGCCCGTGTAAGTGTTGATTTGTCAGGTGTGAAAGCCTATGAACGCGAAACTCAAATTTTACAAAAACTAAATCACTCTCGGATTCCTCACTACGTAGATTCCTTTGAAGTGCCAGGCTTTTTTTATATAGTGCAGGAATATAAAAATGCCCCACCATTAAGTTCAAAATGTAGCTTTCATCCTGAAGAAATTAAACAAATTGCTTTATCAATCTTAGAAATTTTAGTTTATTTACAAAAGCAAGTCCCTCCAATTATTCATCGGGATATTAAACCAGAAAATATTTTGATTGATGAGCAACTAAATGCTTATCTAGTTGATTTTGGTTTGGCTAAGGTACAGGGTGCGAAAATAGCTCTTAGCAGTTTTGTAACAGGAACTCCAGGCTTCATGCCGCCAGAAGAACAGCTTGGTTATCCCCTCACTGAAGCGTCAGACTTATATAGTTTAGGCGCAACACTGATTTGCTTACTTACTAATACCCGTTCTGTTGATATTCGTAAGTTAATTGATGATAATTATCGCTTTAATTTCTATAAATTATTTCCCAAAATCAGCCCCCGTTTTGAGTCGTGGTTGATGAAAATGTTGGAACGCAATCGAAAACATCGCTATGCTAATGCAGCTATTGCTTTGGAAGCACTTAAAACAATTGAGGTTTTTGGTAATGGCACTGGGATAGATAATTTAGTTAGAGCAATCAAACCGATAAAACGAGCTACTTTGTTAGGTCTAGCTACTATTTTTACCCTGGCTACTTTGGGTGCTACTTTGATGAGTTGTCAGCCTGGTAGTACAGTCAGGCAATTGCTGGAAAGCAGAGAATGTCAAGACTTTGATGCCAATGCAAGTTGTGAAGAAAAAACTGAATATTAACCTTATATTCCAATACGATTCAGTTAATACCAATTTAACGTGAATTTGCACATATCTTGATCCCCCTAAATCCCCCTTAAAAAGGGGGACTTTAATAGATGTTTTTCTGGTTCCCCCCTTCTTAATGGGGGCTAGGGGGGATCGAATTATATGCAGCTTCATAAAAAATTGGTATAAGGTTAAAAATTTTTATCAAATACGTTCTATTGGTATCAGAAATTATCCTTATTTAGCAAAAGCAATTGAAGCAGCTTTTAATAAAGATCCTTCTCACAAGATTGGAGGAAGGGGTTGAAAATATAGCAAGATTCTCTAGGGTGGGCAAATTTTTAGTTCGTGCAAGATATCTAAATGATATAGGACTCATATTTGTCATATTTGATTTTTGAACAAAATTCACTACACCTTTATTCCTTCTTCCCAGTCCCTTACCTCTACGAGTGATTCAGAAATCAAATCGGATTGCTATATCCACCTAATTATTAATAGCTATTACTATTAAAAAATATTAAGTATTCTATGAAGCTAGTATTAATATAGTTGTGAATCTACTGCTCTACAGTAGTCTCAGAAATATATCCGCTAGTAGTTGACATTATTTATGGTAAATATTACCATAAATAAAAGAAGCGTTCTTGTAAGGAAGCTCTGGTATGACAACTTTCGCAGATTTGGACTATGTACATAAACAGCAAGCCCAGCATAATCAGGCACTAAACCTCTGTGCTGATGACTACAGCTTACTGACAGACCTTTACCAGTTGACGATGGCTGCTTGTTACACAGGTGAAGGTATAGAAGAACGACGGGCAAGCTTTGAGTTGTCTGTCAGGCGCTTGCCAGAGGGTTTTGGTTATTTGATTGCAATGGGGCTAGCCCAAGCATTGGAATATTTAGAAAAATTTCGCTTTAGTCCATCGCAAATTGCAGCATTACAAGCGACGGGAATTTTTGCCCAAGCAAGCGATCGCTTTTGGTCACTATTAGCCCAAGGAAAGTTTACCGGCGACGTTTGGGCAGTCCCAGAGGGAACGGCTGTGTTTGCCAATCAGCCACTTCTTAGGGTAGAAGCGCCGCTTTGGCAAGCACAACTAGTAGAAACTTACTTATTAAATACGATTAATTATCAGACTTTGATTGCTACAAAAGCAGCCCGATTGCGGGATGTAGCGGGGGAATCAGCAACACTTTTAGAATTTGGCACCAGACGGGCATTTAGTCCCCAGGGGTCTTTGTGGGCGGCGCGGGCGGCGTTAGCAGGTGGGTTAGATTCCACCTCTAATGTGTTAGCAGCGCTACAACTGGGACAAAAGCCTAGTGGTACGATGGCTCACGCCCTGGTGATGGCGCTGTCAGCCATCGAAGGCACTGAAGAACAAGCTTTTAGTGCATTTCATCGATATTTTCCGGGTGCGCCATTGTTGATTGATACTTATGATACTGTTGCTGCTGCCCAACGCTTAGCCGAAAAAGTCAATTCCGGGGAAATGCAATTAACAGGAGTGCGCTTGGACTCAGGAGATTTAGTTACCTTATCAAAACAGGTGCGATCGCTTCTTCCTAGTGTGCCAATTTTTGCTAGTGGCGACTTGGATGAGTGGGAAATTGCCAGACTCAAAGCCGCTGGGGCTGAAATTGATGGTTACGGATTGGGGACGCGATTAGTTACAGGTTCCCCCGTAAATGGAGTCTATAAACTTGTAGATATTGATGGCATCCCAGTCATGAAGCAGTCGAGTGGGAAGATAACTTATCCAGGGCGCAAGCAGATTTTTCGCTCCTTCGCAGGAGGTAAGGTAAAAGCTGAGAGGCTGGGACTTTTAGGCGAAAGTTCCCCAGAAGAAAAACCTTTGTTGCAGTTGGTAGTACGGGAGGGTAAACAGTTGCAACCGTTAGAGACGTTGGAAACAATTCGTCAGCGGACTGCTGCCTCAGTTGCCAGTTTGCCACAACAAACACGGCGTTTAGATAGTCCTGTGCCTGTAGAAGTAGAAATTTCTAGCAAACTGCAAGAGTTGACAGAAGAAACTAAGAAATGTAGACGCAACAGCGGCTTGCTGTAGGCTACCGCAGAGGCGCTGAGTACACAGAGGCAATAATTACTCTTTCGGTATGTCTTAATTACGAACTACGAATTACGAATTATTATGAGAGTTGCTTTGTTTGGAACTAGTGCCGATCCACCAACAGCTGGACATCAAGAAATTCTGAGTTGGTTGTCTGAGCGTTATGATTGGGTAGCGGTTTGGGCAGCGGATAATCCATTTAAGTCCCATCAAACACCTTTAGAGCATCGGGCGGCAATGCTGCAACTATTGATTGCGGATATCGATGCACCACGGCACAATCTTGCTTTGGAACAAGAACTGAGTAGCTTGAGAACCCTGGAAACAGTAAAAAAAGCGAAATTGCGTTGGGGTGATAACGCTGAATTAACATTGGTAATTGGTTCAGATTTACTCAGTCAGCTACCACGTTGGTATAGGATTGAAGATTTGTTACAGGAAGTGCAACTATTGGTTGTACCGCGACCGGGATATGCAATAGATGATTCTAGTTTAGAGGTAGTGCAACATCTGGGAGGCAAAATTGCGATCGCTAGTTTAACTGGTCTAGATATTTCCTCAACAGCCTTCCGTGAATATGGAGATTCTCAAGCCCTCACACCCCCTGTAGTTGCTTATATTAATCGAGAGCATTTATACGAATGCCAGGACGCCAGCAAAAAAAGATTTCAACTTCGTTAAACCAACAACCTTTGGCCGATTTCAAGGTTGGTGTTGATAATGTAATTTTTTCTGTAGATACTGCACAAAATCGGCTGTTAGTTCTGTTAGTAATGCGACAGCAAGAACCATTTTTAAATCATTGGAGTCTTCCCGGTACTTTGGTGCGTCCAGGTGAGTCTTTAGAAGATGCTGCCTATCGCATTATGGCAGAGAAAATTAAGGTCAACAATCTTTATTTAGAACAACTATATACCTTTGGAGGTCCAAATCGCGATCCACGAGAAGCTACCGATAGTTATGGTGTACGTTATCTATCAGTTAGTTATTTTGCCCTTGTGCGATTTGAAGAAGCCGAATTAATCGCCGATCGCGTAGCTGGCATAGCTTGGTATCCAGTCAAACAAGTGCCACAATTAGCTTTTGACCATAATGAAATTATGACCTATGGACACAGGCGTTTGCGAAATAAATTGGAGTATAGTCCAGTGGCTTTTGAAGTCCTGCCAGAATTGTTTACTTTGAATGATTTATATCAGCTATACACCACAGTTTTAGGTGATAACTTTTCCGATTATTCTAATTTTCGGGCGCGTTTACTCAAGTTAGGTTTTTTATCCGATACCGGAATTAAGGTATCACGGGGTGCTGGTCGTCCAGCGAGTTTGTATAAGTTTGACGCTGAAGCTTTTGCACCCTTGAAGGATAAACCTTTGGTGTTTATTTAATGAGGGAGATGACTGTTGACTGTTGACTGAGGAGTTATTATTCGTCCCTCTGCTCGTCAGTCTCCGATCTCCCCATTCCCAATGATTAATGACTAATGACAAATAACAAATAACAAATAATATGAAAATTGCGATCGCTCAAATTAATCCCATAATTGGTGACTTGCCAGGAAATGCCCAAAAAATCCTGGAAGCGGCACAACGCGCTGCATCTGGCGGTGTACGTTTGTTGCTAACACCAGAACTTTCTCTGTGTGGCTATCCACCAAGAGATTTATTACTAAATCCTAGTTTTGTAGAAGCTATGAACATAACTTTACAAAACTTAGCTCAGGATTTACCACCAAATTTAGCTGTGTTGGTAGGAACTGTTGAACAAAATCTTAACGCACATATTAATGGCGGTAAAACTTTATTTAACAGCATAGCTTTGCTAGAAAATAGCAAAATCAAGCAAGCTTTTCACAAGCGACTTTTACCAACTTACGATGTATTTGATGAACGTCGTTATTTTGAAGCAGGATTAGAAGCTAATTATTTCACCTTAGATAATATAGATATTGGCGTCACTATTTGCGAAGATTTATGGAACGATGAAGAATTTTGGGGCAAGCGTAGTTATACAGTAAATCCCATTGCTGACTTAGCAACTCTGGGTGTAGATTTAATTGTGAATTTGTCGGCTTCACCCTATACTTTCGGCAAGCAACAGCTTCGGGAAAAAATGCTGAAGTATAGCGCAGTCCGTTTTGAAAAACCAATTATTTATGCTAACCAAGTTGGCGGAAATGATGACCTAATTTTTGATGGTCGGAGTTTTGCTTTGAATCGTCAAGGTGAAATTATGTGTCGCGCCCGTGGTTTTGAAACTGATTTATTGGCGGTTGAATTTGACGAAGCAGTGCGAGATTTGCAGTTGAGTTATCTCGCAGCTGTATATGAATCAGAAGATGAAGAAATCTGGCAAGCTTTAGTTTTGGGAGTGCGAGATTATGCCCGTAAATGTCGCTTTTCTAAAGTAGTTTTGGGCTTAAGTGGTGGGATTGATTCGGCGCTAGTAGCAGCGATCGCCACTGCTGCACTTGGTCAAGAAAATGTCCTCGGTGTTCTGATGCCTTCGCCTTATAGTTCAGAACATTCTATTAGTGATGCTTTGGCATTGGCTGAAAATCTGGGAATGAAAACTGATACTTTACCAATTGGGCAGTTAATGCAAGGCTTCGATCAAACCTTAGCCAATTTATTTGCAGGTACAGAATTTGGATTGGCAGAGGAGAATATCCAATCCCGGATTCGGGGTAATTTATTAATGGCGATCGCTAATAAGTTTGGCTATCTTCTCCTATCTACTGGTAACAAGTCAGAAATGGCAGTTGGTTACTGTACTCTCTACGGTGATATGAATGGCGGTTTAGCAGTAATTGCAGATGTTCCCAAAACCCGCGTTTATTCACTTTGTCAGTGGTTAAATCGTAATAACGAAATCATCCCCCAAAATGTCTTGACTAAGGCACCCAGCGCCGAACTCAAACCAGGTCAAGTAGATCAAGACTCGTTACCACCTTACGAGATACTAGACGATATCTTGCAACGACTGATTCACCATCACCAATCAGCAGCCCAAATTGTCGCAGCTGGTCATGATTCCCTGATTGTAGACCGAGTAATTCAGATGGTGGCGCGAGCTGAATTTAAACGGCGACAAGCACCCCCCGGCTTAAAAATTACCGATCGCGCCTTTGGAACTGGTTGGCGAATGCCAATAGCGAGTAATTGGGTTGCTGTCAAAAATGCTTACCCAACTCAAACCATACCCACACCAACCTTAGTCTGTTCGGATGCACAAGATGCTCATCCCCAAATTAACTAATAGTCTGTCAACTTGAAATTGATAGGTTGAGGTAGATGGGGGGACGCGGGAACAATTTCCCTCACAGCGTCACTCCATCCATACGTTTTGTTTCCTCACCGCAAATTTTTCACTGTCCATTTATCAAGACGTTCCATTAGCTGCCAAAGAATGTTTTTCACATCTTCAACTACAACTTTATTGGATAATTTATTTCTTGGAATTCCCTAAGTACAATCATATAAATTTTTGTGCTAATACCAATTTAACGTGAAGTTGCACATATCTTGATCCCCCTAAATCCCCCTTAAAAAGGGGGACTTTAATAGATGTTTTTCTGGTTCCCCCCTTCTTAAGGGGGGCTAGGGGGGATCGAATTATATGCAGCTTCATAAAAAATTGGTATAAATCATAAATTAATAGTAAAAAATTTAAAAATCTATGACATCTCAGAGTATTGTTTCAAACAATATCAGTCTTGAAAATGATGTTTATACTTAGAAGTAAGTAAATAAAGCCAGGTGCATAATGAAACTACAAGATTTCTTGGGAAAAAATGAGAAATGGGGATTTGAGGCGATCGCTAAAGACCCAGAATTAACTCATCAGATTCAAATACTGTTAATTGGCTTAGGTTTGCTCGATTCTCCTGCTGATGACCAGTTCGGCCCAGTTTCTGCCGCAGCCCTCAAAAAATTTCAAGAATTAATGAAGATTGGAGAAAGTGACTTTTTAGGAACAGTCACAGCCAAAGAACTGATTGAGACAAAACCAGAAGATCTTCCTACACCTCCCTTAAAACTTGGTAATGACGTTGCCAGCAAGATTGTGAAATACATGCAGGCAAAAAACTATGAGGTATTCACTAGTCCCAAAGAATACAACATCGTTTATTTAGAAGGAGTAAATGAAGACTGGACTCTTAACCAAGACACACCCAATCAATTCAACGATCGCCGTATTGTCATTGAAGTAGTAGACGGTATCCCCAAAATTGTCAATCACTGGCAAGCCACTACAGAACCAGGCCGCTGGTATACTTATAATCCAATGAATCCTGGAGGTGCCGCTAGAATTAAATTTGGGCAATACAAAGCTTGGGCGGTTGGCATACACGGCAATTCAGAACCTCACGAAGCTTTAGTCCAAGTTGCACCCATCACTGTTTACCGAGATTTTAATAAAGATTTTCAACGGATTGGCGACAAACTTGATACAGGTATTTTTGCAGTAAATCAACATTACGGTTATGATGCTCCTGCAAATGATATCAAGAATGCTAGTGCAGGGTGTTTAGTAGGACGCAGACGCGAGGGACACCGAGAGTTTATGGCAATAGTTAAACAAGACCGTCGCTATCTAGCTAATAAAAATTATGTTTTTTACGCCACAGTCATTCCTGGGGATGACTTATTGAAGTAGTTAACTTCAGCCCGGCGGTTTCTAACCGCCCTTTTAAGACTTAGATAATAAAATACTGGTGTTGCTCAATATTGTGGCTGATACCAATTTACGAAATTATTGATACAAATCACTTCCTCTGCTTGCTCATGTGTATCCTTTTTTAAGTGAAATGGTATGACACGGAGACGCAAAGATGGGGTGATTATGTATTGATCCAAATTCTCAAATCATCCGGGAATTATGGAACGCGAAAAGTTTTTTGTCATCGAAAGGTGATTGATGGCATTTAGAAAGTCAAAAAGTATCACAAACGACAAAACTTTTCTTAATCACCCCACCCAAGAAAACTTTTCGAGTTAGAAAACACTGATAGGATTGATTTAAAGACTTGTGGAATCTGCTCTTCCTAAACAGACTGGACTTGCATAAATCACTATCAACAAATTTTGACTCACATCATGAACCGCTTTACCTCTATTTTGCTCGCCGGCTTGATAGCATCTGCATCAGCTTTGGGTATTTCTCCAAAAGCCGATGCTAATACATCAGCGTCTTATCTTGCTGAGTTAGATAACTACAGCTATCAACGCAACGATGATGGTAACTACGAACGTCACAGTCGTCATCATAGAAATGATGATTATGACCGCGAGAACGGTCTTCGCAACATTCGTGACAATAACCATCGCTATGACCGCGATAACAATCACCGTTATGACCGCCGTGACAATAATCGCCGTTATGACCGCCGCGATAACAATCACCGTTATGACCGCCGCGACAATAATCGCCGTTATGACCGCCGCGATAACAATCGCCGTTATGACCGTGAGAACGACCTTCGCAACATTCGTGACAATAATCGTCGCCATGAACGCGATCGCTACTGGGGTCGTGGTTAATCCCTCCGCCTATTGATTAAGCTTAGTTCCAGGTGAACTGAGCATTGATTCTACTTGGCGGTAGGAGAGACACAATCTCTTTTTCGACTCATTCCAAAACCTGACTTTTCACTCTTATCTAGAAAACTTCGCTTCCATTCCTTAGTAAGGAAACTTACTCAGGGGTTAGGTTTAGCATTAGCTTTTCTACATGAAGTGAAAAGTCAGATTTTAATTAAATCAAGAATTTACCCTCAACCCAGACTCATTAATTGAGTTTAAAGACTCATTAATGGAGTTCAAAGGCTCATTAATGGAGTTCAAAGACTCATTAATGGAGTTCAAAGACTCATTAATGGAGATAAAAGGCTCATTAATGGAGCTAAAAGACTCATTAATGGTGTTCAAAGACTCATTAATGGAGCTAAAAGACTCATTAATGGTGTTCAAAGACTCATTAATGGAGCTAAAAGACTCATTAATGGTGTTCAAAGGCTCATTTTAATTAAATCAAAAATTTCCCGTCAGCCTAAAAGCTTCTTTCTTAATTACGAATTAATATCACGCCCTTGGTCGCAACAATTGTACGAACGTATCACTCACAGTATGGTCTTTCGTATCAGCAGCGTATTGAATTAATTTTTCCTTCAGTTCTTATAGTATTGAGCTTTCCTGAGTGATGGTGCGACGCCGAATAGCCCATCGTAGACATCGCCTACTCAAACCACTGCACGAGATAATAACAATACCTCGTTCAATTGTTAGCGATCGCAAATATCTTTTGATAACCTTTGCAAACTACTGTCCGAAAAACATCCTGCTACCTTTGCCAGTTGGGTATTAGGAACACCGCAAACTTCCGTCACAGTCCTCAAAACTGAATTGAGCATTGAACCGATTCGCGCTGATTATGTCACATTCTTACAATTAGAAGGACGCATTCTCCATCTGGAATTTCAGACCAAACTAGAATCTACGCCACCCCTACCCCTGCGGATGCTAGATTATTGGGTACGCTTGTATCGTTTATATCGTCTACCAATAACGCAAGTTGTCGTATTACTGCTTCCCCCTGCACCAGGAACAGTAATTGAAACTGTCTTCTGTGTCGAAACTACCCGTCATGAATATCGCGTGATTTGCTTATGGGAAGAAAATCCTGAACTATTCCTCAATGAGCCAGCTTTGTTACCATTAGCACCACTGGCCGCAACCACGCAACCTCAAGCATTGTTGCAACAAGTTGTGGTCAAAGTTAATCAACTTGAGCCAAGACAACAACCAGAAATTTCTGCTTACACCCAAATCTTAGCGGGGTTAAAATACAATCAAGACTTGATTCGACAATTATTTCGGGAGGGTATGATGCGCGAGTCAGTGATTTATCAAGAAATTCTCGCTGAAGGCGAACAACGCGGCGAACAACGAGGACGGGAAGAAGGACGAAAAGCAGAAGGGCAATTGCTCATTCTCCGTCAGCTTACTCGACGGGTGGGAGAATTACCCCAAGAGGTGCTTAACCGGATTGAAATTCTCTCCTTAGAACAATTAGAAAATCTCGGTGAAGCATTGTTGGATTTTCAGGCCATCGCGGATTTAGAAGCCTGGTTTGCCGCATTAAAGCTCAATTAACTTGAAGCCCCAAGGTTTCAAAGCTGCCATCGCTATTTCTTCATTTACACCCTCATAAGCCTCCCACTCCAACGGGTGTTCTTTAGGGTGTCCATCGCCGACATTACCTGCAACTTTAATGATTGGACAATTGGCAATGCGATCGCGCTCTAGCCCTTTTGGTACTGCTAGCTGGATTTTATGCCCGATAAATTTCGCTGTACTATCATCAGCTACAGATTCACGGATTAAACAGATATCACCAGCAGTTCCCCAAGTCGTTTGGTAGATGTGCAGGAACGAGATATAGGTTTGTGGCTTGATGGTTCTTTTGAGAACGTGCATTATTTGTAATCCTTACACTATATATAGTTGGTGCGTTAACCTGCGGCATAACACAGCCTACAACTACAATAATCTCTTTTTATCAAACAATAATCGCCCATATGGTAACACCCAAGACGATTGCTAATAAATATTGCTACACGAGATAATAGCAATGTCTCGTTCAATTGTCGTCGATTGTCAATGTCCTTTGATAACCTCTGCAAACTACTCTCCGAAAAATATCCCGTTAACTTTGCTAGTTGGGTTTTGGGTACACCACAAACAAACGTCAAAGTTCTTAAAACCGAATTGAGCATTGAACCAATTCGCGCTGATTATGTCACATTTTTACAGCTAGAAGGCCGGATTCTCCACCTAGAATTTCAAACCAAACTAGAATCTACACCCCCATTACCCTTGCGGATGCTAGATTATTGGGTACGCTTGTACCGTTTATATCGTCTACCAATAACGCAAGTTGTCGTATTATTGCTTCCTCCTACACCAGAAACGGTAATTGAAACTGCTTTTACAGTGGAAAATACTCGTCATGAATATCGCGTGATTACTATGTGGTCAGAAAATCCCGAACCATTTCTTAATGACGAGGCTTTATTACCATTAGCACCACTGGCAGCAACCACGCAACCTCAAGCCTTGTTGCAACAAGTTTTAGAAAAAGTTAATCAACTTGAGCCAAGACAACGAGTAGAAACTTCCGCTTACACCGAGATCTTAGCGGGGTTAAAATACAATAAAGACTTAATTCGACAATTATTTCGGGAGGGTATGATGCGCGAATCAGTAATTTATCAGGAAATTCTCGCCGAAGGGGAACAACGAGGGGAACAACGAGGAGAACAACGAGGACGACAAGAAGGAAGAAAAACAGAAGGGCAATTGCTCATTCTCCGTCAACTGACTCGACGGGTGGGAGAATTACCCCAAGAGGTGCGATCGCGTATTGAAACTCTCTCTTTAGAACAATTAGAAAATCTCGGTGAAGCATTGCTAGATTTTCAGGCGATCGCGGATTTAGAAGCCTGGTTTACAATACAATAATTGCCCACATACTAACACCCAAGGCGATCGCTGCTAAATTTTGCCCCAGGAGCGATGTCAGTGGTTGTCTGGCAATTTTCTGCGTTAATAAAATGCTCAACAACACTGAGAAAATTAAAGTTGTACCTTGCAAAAACGCCATGACGGCAGGATGAGCAACCAATATCGGCAATTGTTCGCCATTCAAACCAAGGGTAGCAAAGGTCACAGGTAAAATTCGCCCGCCTTCACCCAAGCCCAAACGCAGATAATGAGCTAAATTTCCCCCCAAAACTAATGGTAAATAGCCATAGGCAAGCTCTACAAATGATTTTGACTTGATCCAATTTTGGATTTTAGATTTTGGACTTCGACTACGCTCAGTCGAACGATTTTGGATTTTGGATTTTGCTGCTTCGATATAGTTAGCTAACCAGTAAGACAGTTGTATGACTTTGTAGGTAGCAAAGGTAAAAGCTGCTGGGATAATCAACACTACCAGCGATAATCCCAAATGTTGCCAAAAGTTAGTTAAATCGACTTGTAAACCTAACCATGATTGCAATTCTGGCAAGCGATGCAAATATATTCCACCTAAGAGCAAAAATAATAATGCTACTTCATAGGTGCGGGGTACATGGGTTGTCCATAATTCGATCCCAGGGGGACGTAAGTTGAATTCGACGGAACGATGAGGACAAGCTTTCAGGCAAGTCATGCATAAAACACAATCTCTGTTATCTTCTAATTGGGCGGGGTGAGAATACAAAGGACATCCATTAGTTTCCATCCCTTCGCCTTTTTGGGGACCTCCTTTATAACACTGATAGGTGGTACAACTGGCAGAACAAATGCCTTGCTGGGCGCGAAGTTCTGTCATTGAGAGTTTGGCAAATAAACCATTCATACCGCCGATAGGACACAGATATCGACACCAAAACCGCCGCTCAAAAATAGCTGAGAAAATCATTGCTCCAGCGGTAATTAATAACAGCAAACAAGCACTAAGATAAGCTGTATTTTCTAAATGCCAGAGTTCTTCCCATAAGAAAATTAGGGTGAACAAACCAAACATAAACCATCCGCCCCATTTCTCAGCTTCCTGTCTCGGCCAGCGCTTGAGTTTGCGAGGCCACAACCACAAAGATAATTTTTGGGTAATTTCTCCGTAAATCATGAAGGGACAAACAGAACACCAGACACGTCCCAAAAAGGGAAAGAGAAATAGAAAGAAAGGCCACCACCAAGCCCAAAATAGATTTAATACGAAATTGCGATCGCGGGTTTGGGGTCCAATAAATAATATTGCAACAATAATCGCAAAAACAGTTGCAGTAAAACCATAATTAATGCGATCTGGCCACCAATCACTCCGTAAAAACCTGCGTAAATCAGGATAAACATTTAACAGATTGACTCGAAATCGCTTTTTCTTGGTTTCGGCTGGCCAGAAGATTTCTTCTGTAAGTTCACTGGTATTTTCCGCTTGGACGATCGCTCTTTCTACCAGATTTTTTAATTCTTTCAGATTGCCAGGAAAATCATAAGACTGTAAGCGGCGTAAAGCTTCTGGAGTAATGTGCGGTTTGGGAATACCTCTAGATCGAATGTAAAGACTGGTGTAATATTCTACTTGGGCTTGAATATCAGCTTTCCGCAAGCGTAGCGGTGGTACTTTAATAATATGACCAACAGAGCGATCGATTGTTGGCAAAGTTTTTTCCGAAACAATGAGAATTCTGGCTTTGCTCGGACGAGGTTCAGCTTCTACTTCTTCGGAACGAGTCACAGGGGTATATGTGCCAGTTTTAAGCAGCCGCGTCACAGCAGGTAATAATTCAGGAGGTAAATCTTGGATATTGTTGAGGACTAGAGTGCCTTCTCCTAGCCATTCCAAGAGTCCCGCTTTACCACCAAAACGACCAAATAAATCTGCACCGCTGGTTTGCAGAATACCACAATTCACTTTAATAATTGGTTCTCGCCGTTTTGGAGAACCAAAGTGAATTAAGGCGGCGATGTTGTCTTTTTCTAAGCCTGGTTCGCCAAAAATATCCACAGATTTGCGATCGCTCGCAGCTTCTCTAATTTGCTCTCGCAGACGCACAGCATAGCGACTTGTACCGACAATTCCCCGTTGCGCTTTGGTGACTAAATATGGCCGCAAAGCCACAGAACGTTCTTGTTCGTAGCCAAGTGCAGATGTAGCTTGAGCTAATTCTTGAACTAATTGGCGGGAAAAAGCCTGAGCAATTTCGGGGTATTGGGTGACTAATTCCCGAAATTTTTCAGCGGGTATAACCCATAAGTTACATTCTGTGAGGGTAACAATTGTGAAGATGGCTAACTCATTCAATAGCAACTCCTGGAGATGAATAACTGCTCCGGGAAGGAATCCACGAACTAAAGCTGAGTTCTGATGATTAGTATTGTCGCATTCAAGTTGACCCTCTTTGAGAATATAAAGTGCTTCTGGGGAAGTCCCTTCGTCAACGAGGTTGACTTGTGGTGGTAAAACTTGTTCTTCAATGACTTGAGCGATCGCATTTAAAACCTCAGGTGAGAGAATTCCTAAACTTGTCCGCTCTTGTAGCCATATAACCGTTTCTGGAGATGTCATATTTGGTTCTCCGTGCAGGTTGCCGTATCAAAGAATTATCCCTTGAAACCTGGGTCAACAATTCAAAATTCAGCAATGCTTTGTGTAGCTATAGGAAATAGTGCAGGATATTTTGTTAAATAAGAAGGTCTGAGTTGCACATCTGATAAATTAATTTTGACAATCGATTCGGGAAAAATTATGGCACTATATCTAGACTCAGCGATCGCATCTGAAGCGGAAATGGTAAAACATTGGGGTTGGGTGAAGGGAATCACAACGAATCCGACGCTTTTAGCTCAAAGTGACACCCCACCAGAAACCACGCTGAAAAAATTGGTTGCCTTGACAAATGGCCCCTTATACTATCAACTTATGGCATCTGATAAAGCGGCAATGTTAGCTGAAGGTAGGAAAGCTTTCGAGATTATTGGTTCACAAACAATTTTGAAGATTCCCGCAACACCGTTAGGATTTGAAGTAGTAGCGAGTTTGTCGTCAGAAATTACCTGTTCGGTGACAGCGATTTATAGTGCAGCTCAAGCAGCGGTAGCACGGGAAGCAGGAGCAAAAATTGCCATAGCTTATGTCAATCGCGCTACCCGATTGTTAGGTGATGGTATTGGCTTAGTGCAAGATATGGCTAGAGTACTCGAAGGTAGCGATACGGAAATATTGGCAGCTAGTATTAAATCTCCCGAAGAAGCAGCCGCTTCACTAAAAGCCGGGGCGCATCATTTGACTTTACCACTGGCAATGTTACAGGCGATCGCTACTCACGAATTATCACAAAAAACTGTAGAAGATTTCGCCCAAAGCGGTATCGGCTTAGAATAATTCGTAATTCGTAATTCTTAATTAAATATGAGTTTATCAGATGTTCCTAATCTTTGGGTTCCTTTAGTACTTTTAGGTTTGATTGTTGTAGCTGCTGTATTTTTCAGCCGCATTAGTTGATATTTATAGCGATTTTCATTTGAATGAGATGCAGGGTAGGGGCACAACATGTTGTGCCCCTACGAATTGCCTGTAGTCCACACAATTGCAAACTGCTATAAAGCATCACAGAACTTAAGTAAGATAAAGTAAGAGAGCCTTGTGCTGCCTGACAGCACTCTGGTAGTAATCAACAATTTCATTGTAGTAATCTGTCATCCAATCCAACATTTCTTCTTGAGACCAATCAATCCAGGGTATTGGTTCTGATTTTTGTGATTCTCGGATGAAACGATTCTGGAATCCCTCTTGTGAAAGTTCTAATAAGCCATCAAGAATTTCTCTAACTTCATCACCTGGGGATAGATACCTGATAGGCCCATAACTCGTTTCATTTTTATCACCGATTTCTTTGCCAGCCCCAAAAGCATTAACCAAAGGCATACCATCCCACTCCGAATTTTCTATCACTGAAAATGGTAGAAAATCTTTTTTATATCCTTTATCTACTATCAACTCTGGGATTTTACCTTGAGATGTAGCATAATAACCTGGAACATAACCAGCTAATAGAAATGTCAGTTCCAACCAACATTTGTGTAAATCTAATTCGGGATTTTCCCATTCAGCAAGAAACTGTTGTTCTAGTGCTTGCCAATCATGATTATTTTTCCATTGTTGGCGATTTCCAGGAATAAACCTACTTAAACCCTGCCTTTTAGACAATTTAGCAAACCGCTCTCTCACTTCTTTAGATTCTGGCAACCATTGAGCATCACGAAATGCAGAAATAAGAAGTGGATCTTCTCTAAATAATTCAAGTGTCGATGCGGAAATCTGCTTAATCTCACCTGTAATTCCCATAAAACTTTTGTTGCAGCGCTTAACAGTTATTATCCTCCGAGTATAGCTACAGTTTATTCAAAGCATTAAAGTTGAGGTGCAGGTATCAGTTCTATGTTCGCTGTTGTCACACCAGATACAATTCATTTGCCCCCAGGTGCGGTAATACGCCTACTCGCAAGTTGGCAAGACTATCAAGCACTCAATGAACAACTAGGCGAGCTACATCGTTAAAACTAACAGTCGCTATTTCCCCAACATTAATGTATTAGAGATAATTACAGACTATTTGCAAATTGCTTACCAACGTAATACCAGCGCGGCCATTCGCCAATTGCGGCAGAAATTGGCGAGTGAGAATTAAATGTTTTTGTGTTACATAAACAAGAGATGGATGAAACCTCAAACTCCTCATCCTGTCTGCGCCTCTACGTGAAATAAATCATCGCGCCAGACAATCTTTATCAATGGCGGCTACTTGGTACGATAAAGTACAAAGTGTCACTTTCAAATAAACAAAAAAGGAATGCGTATATGGGCAAGGGGAGGTTAGAAGCGTTCAGTGATGGTGTGATTGCTATTATCATCACAATTATGGTGCTAGAAATCAAAGTGCCGCATGGAAGTGATTTAGCCGCGCTGCGTCCACTGATACCAGTATTTTTAAGCTATGTGCTGAGTTTTATTTATCTCGGCATTTATTGGAACAACCATCATCACATGTTACAAGCGATTCGCCATGTTAATGGGCGTATCCTTTGGGCGAATCTGCATCTACTATTTTGGTTATCGCTAATCCCGTTCGTTACTGGGTGGATGGGCGAGAATCACTTTGACACCATACCAGTTGTCCTTTATGGTGTGGTTTTGTTGCTTTGTGCGATCGCCTATTTCATTCTTACCCGCACTCTCATTTCTCATCATGGCAGTGATTCGGCTTTAGCGATCGCAGTTGGTAGAGACTTCAAAGGAAAAGTATCGGTGGTTGTTTATGCTATAGGAATTCCACTTGCCTTTCTAAATCCCTGGATTGCCTGTGTATTATACGTTCTAGTTGCAATTATGTGGCTTATCCCTGACCGTCGCATTGAGAACACTTTGATTTCCTAGCATTGGTCTGTTATGCGATCGCATTGACCTGCAATACGATTGCATCGACCTGTAATTCACAGACCAGTGCAATATCTAAATACAAAAATATCAGATGTACATTAACTAATTATTTGTCAATTTAACAAAATATTGTCACAATATTCAAAATACCTAAACCCTTGATATGGCAAGGTTTATATCATGGTGTACATTAACAAATTGAATGTCGCTATTTCACAAATTAATGTCGCTCAACTATTAGCTAAAACTCTTGATGAACAAGGATAAGCGCATCTAATTTTGTATTTAAAACTACAGATTATTTTGCACAATTGTAGTTTTGCAGAGTTTCTTTGAGTATTGAAGATATTAACTAGTAGGCTAAGGGAGCAAGGCATCTATAATTAATCAAAAAATCGAAGCTATTTCTCAACAAATCGAGTGTACTGAAAAATTCAAAAAGGGCTTACTACAAAAAATGTTTGTATAAAATAACATAATACCATGTCAATAAGCTCCATTTTTTTGAGAGGGTCTTTTACTTCAAGCCCTTTACCTGTAAGACTTTGACAATTATTGTCGCCCCCTGAACCGGGCGAGATACAATTGTAGACTAAGCCCTGACCCTCATTTTTGTTAGATATTCTTAGTCTCGGCATTTTTTTGTGACTTTTTTGCTGATTCTCAATCAATCGTAGCGTAGGCGTAGCCCAACCCAGGCATCGCACTTCGCCTTCCCTGTTAAGCAAATTCCTATATAGCAAGCTTTTTGGGCTTTTCTATCCGTCGAACTCACGTTACTTTAGAGTGAAATAATCAAGCTTTTCCAGAATTACATCACCCCTGTCGCAGATAAAATTTATATATGAACCCTACACAAGAAAAATTAAAAGTTCAGTTGGAGAAGGCTTTAGTGGCGGCTTTTGGCGCTGACTTCGCTGGAATAGATCCAATTTTGGTTGCTGCTAGCAATCCGAAATTTGGCGATTATCAGGCGAATGTGGCTTTATCCCTGAGTAAAAAGTTAGGAAAACAACCAAGATTAATCGCATCTGCGATCGCTGAGAAACTAGATGTATCCGAAATCTGCGAACCACCGGAAATCGCTGGACCAGGATTTATCAATCTAAAGCTGAAAACAACATACATAGAAGCACAACTCAACGAGATTCAAGCAGATCCTCGGTTGGGAGTTCCCCCTGCAAAAATTCCCAAGCGGGAAATTGTTGATTTTTCCAGTCCGAATATTGCTAAAGAAATGCACGTGGGGCACTTGCGCTCGACAATTATCGGTGATGCGATCGCCCGAATTTTAGAATTTCAAGGACACGATGTCCTGCGGTTAAATCATGTAGGTGATTGGGGTACGCAATTTGGGATGTTAATCGCCTACCTGCGGGAAGTCTACCCAGACGCGCTGACTACCGCTAATGCTTTAGATATTGGCGATTTAGTCTCTTTTTACCGCAAAGCCAAACTCCGGTTTGATGCAGATGAAACTTTTCAAGAAACAGCACGCCAAGAAGTTGTCAAGTTACAAGCAGGTGCAGAAGATACAATCCATGCTTGGAAACTACTATGTGAACAATCACGCAGGGAGTTTCAAATAATTTATGAGTTGCTGGATATCAAGTTAACTGAACGGGGCGAATCTTTCTATAACCCCCTATTATCTGGCGTTGTGGAAGATTTAGAAAAATCTGGATTACTTGTAGAAAATCAGGGTGCAAAATGCGTTTTTCTCGACGGGTTTACAAATAGAGAAGGTGAACCTTTGCCCTTGATTGTACAAAAATCAGATGGCGGTTATAACTACGCCACTACAGATTTAGCATCCCTCCGCTACCGGATTCAGCAGGATGAAGCAAAGCGGATAATTTATGTAACAGATTCTGGACAAGCAAACCACTTTGCCCAGTTTATTCAGGTAGCACGCAAAGCGGGATGGATTCCCGATGATGTGGAATTAGTGCATGTACCCTTTGGGTTGGTGTTAGGAGAAGATGGTAAGAAATTCAAGACTCGTTCTGGCGATACTGTGCGGTTGCGAGATTTATTAGATGAAGCGATCGCTCGTTCTCATGCAGACCTAATAGCCAGATTACAAGAAGAAGAACGCGAGGAAACTGAAGAATTTATTAATGATGTTGCTAAAGTAGTTGGAATCAGTGCAGTTAAGTATGCAGATTTAAGCCAAAACCGCACCAGTAACTACATTTTTAGTTACGACAAAATGCTCGATCTCAAAGGCAATACTGCACCCTATATGCTATATGCTTATGCGCGGATTCAAGGAATTAGCCGCAAGGGTGAAATTAACTTTGATAAGTTGGGAAATAATGCCCTCGTCTTAGAGCATGAAACTGAATTAGGACTGGCAAAATATTTACTTCAACTCGATGAAGTTATTAGTACTGTAGAGCAAGATTTATTGCCCCATCGTTTATGTGAATATTTGTATGAATTGAGTAAAAAGTTTAATCAGTTTTACGATCGCAATCAAGGAGTTCGGGTGCTAGATGCTGAGGAACCACAGCGAACATCCCGCTTGGTTTTATGTGATTTGACTGCTAGAACGCTGAAATTGGGATTGTCTTTGTTGGGTATTCAGGTATTGGAGAGGATGTAATATATTTTTTGTACGCAAATGTACGCAGAGTAAGAGTTAAACTCAAGCTGATTTTTCTTTGTGTACTTTGCGGTTGTTCATTAGAATTTCTGGACTGGGAGGCGATGGCAAATGGTACGGACAAGATCAAAAAACATAACGTTGGCAGAGTTTCTGATGCTACCAGAAACGAAGCCCGCTAGTGAATATATCGATGGTCAAATTATTCAAAAACCAATGGCACAGGGAGAACACAGTACAATTCAAGGGGAAATGGTTATTTTTATTAATGCTGTCTTGAAACCCCAAAGAGTTGCACGAGCATATCCAGAACTGCGTTGTACATTTGGTGGCAGATCAATTGTTCCAGACGTAGCAGTATTTACATTGCCAAGAATTCCCCGCGATGAAAATGGTGAAGTTGCCAACGTTTTTCAAGCCGCTCCTGATTGGACTATCGAGATTCTATCACCCGACCAAAGACAAACAAAAGTTACAAAAAATATTTTGCATTGCCTGAATTATGAAACACAAATGGGCTGGCTGATCGATCCAGAAGAACAAACGGTGTTCGTGTACATCCGCAATCAACAGCCAGTGATGTTGGATGAACTACAAGCTTTTCTTCCTGTACCAGATTTTGCAAGTGAGTTGAACCTAACTGTGGGAGATTTATTTGGTTGGCTTTTGGAGTAATCCTAAGTATGTCAAACTATGATGAAAAAAATGAATTTAATGAAGAAATAGAACAGGTTTTATGGGTGGGAATTGGTTGTAAACGGGGAACGTCTTGGCAGTTGTTTGATAGAGCAATAGAGAAAGTCTTTGAAGAAAACAATCTTTTTCAAAGGGCGATCGCAGGTATTGCTACCATCAATACTAAAGCCTCAGAAGTTGGCTTAGTAGAATTTTGCAACCTACGCAATTTGCCCCTAAAAACCTTTTCTGCGGAGGTTCTTAGCTGTGTCTCAGTTCCCAACCCTAGCAAAATTACCAACCACCAAGTAGGCACATATAGCGTAGCAGAGGCCGCGGCTATTCTTGTAGTTACTCAACTCAACCCTTCCTTATTTAGCAGCACAGAAAAATTGAGGGTGAAATTATTAGTTCCCAAACAAGTATTCCAGTTAAAAGGGCAACCAGGAGCGATAACACTAGCTGTTGCCCAAGCTTGAAATCTGAATATTACAAAAGTTTACTCATTTTTCTATTCAACAACTCTCAAAAAATAGTTAATTACGCTAGAAACAATTGCTAGCACAATTGAACCCAATAAAGCAGGTAAAAAGCCCTTAATCTCAAAACCAGAACCAGGAGTTAGGACACTTGCTAGCCAAAGTGTTAAAGCATTGATCACTAATGTAAATAAACCAAAAGTGAGCAAGGTAATTGGAAAGGTTAAAATCCGCAAAATTGGTCTAATAAATGCATTAACCAGACCAATAACAATACCTGCGACTAAGGCAGCCACAAAATTCTTGATCAAGAATCCCGGAACAATATTAGCAGTAATCAATAACGCCACCGCAGTACCGAGCCAAGTTAATAAAAAGTGTTGCATAAGTCTTTTTAGAGGAATTAACTGTAAGTTTAATTAATTGCACTATTACCCATTGTGATCTGTAACACCATTAGGCATACTTGTAGCTGACTCTAAAAGTTGTCATTCTTTTTTGTCAACGCAAAAACAACCTAATTTTTCAGCGCTGGCATAGAGAAATACTTCTAATCCCAGTATCTTTATCGTATTGTAGGATGTACGAAATTTAACTACCCGGCGCTAATGCAATATCGCACATAGCGCCGAGTTCTAGTTTCACACACACTAGCTAGATTCCTACTCGAATCTTAGCCTAACGGCGCAAAATAATTTCCCAGGTAGCCCCTCCAACTACGCCGTCAGGTTCTAAACCATAGCGCTTTTGTACAGCTTTCACTGCTGCCTCGGTTGTTACACCAAAGTCTCCATCTGCCTGGTCTTGCAAGTAACCAAGCTTTTTCAATTGTTGTTGTAACTTCACAACCTCCGAACCACGTAACCCTATACGCAAAATTGGCAATCCATCTGAAGTGTATTGAATGCCAGGAGTTTGCTTAGTACTTGTATCTGACTGAGTTCGAGTAGTTTGTCCAGTACGTGTGGTTGACTGAGTTCGAGTAGTTGATGTAGTACGATTAGTTGTTTTCTTAGCTTGCCTTGGGTTAGCAGGTCTTGGCTCAGGACTAGTAGCAACTTGTGTTACAGCTTTTTTTGGTGGCTTGGGGTTGGTGGCAACTTGTGTTACAGCTTTTTTTGGTGGCTTGGGATTGGTAG
Source organism: Nostoc sp. C117 (assembly GCF_043099735.1). NCBI lineage: Bacteria > Bacillati > Cyanobacteriota > Cyanophyceae > Nostocales > Nostocaceae > Nostoc > Nostoc sp. C117. The sequence continues at coordinate 4,188,758 of NZ_CP170991.1, read as the reverse complement.
CAACTTGTGTTACAGCTTTCTTTGGTGGGTTGGGGCTGGTATTTGCAACGTTGGTGAGGTTGCTAGCCTGATTTGGAACAGGAAAATTTGTGGCTGAGTTAAATACGGGCGCAGATGAAGGGACGGTGGATGCTACTGTCGGATCTTTAGGAAAAAGTCGTTGCCAAGTAGTGGCGTCAACAATGCCATCTGGATTTAAGCCAGCTGCTTGTTTAAAACGAGAAACAGCATTAGCTGTATTTTCAGCATACACACCATCTACTGCACCAGAGTAAAAACCTAAAATTTTTAGAGCTGCCTGAAGCTCAGATACTCGTTCGCCTTGGCTACCAACTTGGAGGGTAGGACGGTTGATGGTATCTCCAGGATTTACTTGAGCAATTTTTTGTGGGGCTGCAACTGATACTACAGCAAAGGAGGTAATCAATAGAGGTGTAGTGGAAAATAGGATGATTTCAATCGCTGATAAAGACTGAGATTTCTTTGTCCACCAACCTTGTTGCTGTTTTTCCACCCTAGAGCGATTTACAGTCGGATGTAGTAATTTTAAGTAACTCAGAATACTTGCTGTCAGGCTGTGTTGCATGGAATTCACTCCCAGAATATTCTGATGCTAATGGTACAGCCGCTTGGTCTAAAAAACAGCTGTTGTCTAAAGTAGCGTCTCCGACAGGCTAATTTACGCATATAAGCTGATGCGCGTCTAAAGTATATAAATCTTGATGGTCGTTGACTGTTAACTGTTGACGATTAATGGTTAACAGTCATCAGGTAAATGTACAAATTAAATGCGTAACAGCTTAATTTACCCTATGCGATCGCCCCATTTATTGCTTCTTCTTGACCAACTAAAGACAGGTAAGGTTCTTTTAAATATTTACAAGCTGTGGCGATGGCGTCTTTGGTGTCTACAGCTGCAATCAGTTCTTGAAATTTGGTATCAAAATCAATTCCTAAGCCCAAAATCTCATACCAGCCGTATATTTGAGCAATTTGTCCGTTCGTTTGTTTACCTAAAGCATACTGCCCCAGGATTTTGTTTTTAGCGGCTTGCAAGGCGCTTGGGGATACTTCGGTGGTAGATAATAAATCTACTTCTGTACGCAGTCCTTCTAAGGCTGTGCTGGTATTCTCTGGTGCTGTCCCCATATAAACTACAAAGGATGCTGGGTATAGCTTGGTTGAGTAAAAGGCCGATACTTCATAAGCTAAACCTCGTTTTTCTCGCAATTCGACAAACAAGCGACTAGAAAGCCCATTTCCCAAGTAGGTACATAACAACTTCAGTGGGGCATAGTCAGGAGAATTCACCGATGTTCCCAGATAACCAAGCATGACGATTGATTGTTGTGTCTGTTGTGGCTTCAACTTGATCTGCGGTTCCATTCTAATTTCAGATAAATTTAGTATTGGCAATGCTTCTGCTGGGACTTGCCAATCACCAAAAACTTTTGTTACCAATGCTATGGCATCTGTGGGTGTGATTCGACCAGCGATGCTAATTACCAAATTATCTGGGCGAAAATAAGTTTGGTGATACTGCACTAAATCTTCACGAGTTAAGCGGCTCATGGTTGTTTCATCTCCCAATACCGACATAGCATAGGGATGATTTTGGTACATTACCTGCCGCATTTGTTCAAAGGCGACAGTGAAGGGTTGCTCTTTTTGGGAACGAATATCTTGTAATGCTAGACGCCGTTCTAGTTCCACTTGAATTTCGGGAAAAGTAGGCGATCGCAAAATCTGTCCTGCCAATGTTAAAATCTCTGCAAAATCAGATGTTACCGTCTTGAAAGATAGCAAAAAATAATCAGTGGCGGCATCTGTACTTAAACTCGCCCCAACAGACTCGACTTTTTCCGCAATTTCCAAACTAGAAAGTCCATCGCATCCTTTTGTCATCACTGCTGATAGCAAATGTGCCAACCCTGCTTGTTCTCTGTTTTCGTGGCAACTGCCCGCACGCACAAAAATTCGCGCCGCAATAATGTCGGCAGCAGGGTTTTCTGCCACTAGCACGACAATACCATTGTTTAATACAGTGCGATGCATAGGCGATTTTTGCAGCAAGGTTGTCATTTGTTTATCCTTTGTTATTGGTGATTTGTCATTGGTCATTAGTCATTAGTCATTTATTCTTGGTTAAATGATCAATTCTAACTAATCACCAATGCCCAATGCCCTATGCCCCATACCCTATGCTCAATAACTAACAGGGCTTAAGTACAGTAACCGCATAATTTTGCGGTGAAAGATACTGTTTAGCTAATTTTTGCAGTTCTTGGGCATCAAAAGACTGAATCTGCTGGGGATATGTCACAGCTAATTCCGCTTGGGCGATGGTATTGTAGTATCCATAAAGTCCGGTGAGTTGATTTGGCGTTTCCGTAGAAAAGGCATACTCGTTACATAGTAACCTGCGCGAGCGGGCTAGTTCCTGTGGACTAATTTCCTGAGTCTGTAACTTCTCTAAATGAGCGCGAATCAATGACTCAACTTCTTCTAGATTTTCTGGTTCTAACCAGGCAGTAATTGTAAATAAACTCGATTCTCGTTGCAGAGAAAAATTACTACAAATTCCCTGTACTAATTGCAAATCTTCCCGCAATTCGCGTACTAAACGCGAAGTCCGCCCTTCTGCTAATAACACCGACAATAAATCAAAACCATAAGCAGTCCGGATTTCTTCTACTCCGGGTACCAGCCACGCCATTAATAATCGCGCTTGCTCTATGCGTGGTAAACAGAGTTCTTGACGATGAATTTCTGTTATTATTGGCTCTGCGACTTTTTGAAATTGTGGACAATTACAAGGTTCGGCAAAATCAGCAAATGAATGATTTACTAGTTCCCAAGCGGACTGCTGAGCTATGCCTCCCGCAATTACCACTGTCATGTTTTGTGGTTGATAGTGGGCGCGATGAAAACACCGCATTGCTTCTGGTGATTGCTGCATAAGTTCTTGCTCAGTACCTAGCACCGAACGTCCGTAAGGGTGACGCCCATAAATGCTGCCAATCAAAGCTTGAAATCCTAAGTAGTCAGAATCATCATTGCACGAGCGGATTTCCTCTAGCACCACGTCCCGTTCGCGGCTAAATTCATCATCTGGAATTGCTGCATTCAGGAGTAGTTCTCCCAAATAAGGCAGAGTATCTTTCAAATAAGGGGCAGCTGTGGTGAGCGAATAATGAGCATAATCATAGCTGGTTGCCGCATTACTTACGCCACCTCGGTTTTCAACGTTGTGGTCGAACATTCCAGGGGGTAGTGTGGCCGTACCTTTAAAAATCATGTGTTCTAAAAAGTGCGCCATACCGAACCACGGTTCTGGCTCTAGGGTTGTTCCAGCACGAACCCAGACATCAGCCACAACTACAGGGGTAGTCGGAATTTCTTGATGAATAAACGTTAAACCACTGTCTAGTCGGAAGACCGAGGCTGGAAATAGGGTATTAGTTAGTTTTTGTAACAATTTTTTGTAGCTTTAACCACAATTTCATGCAATTTCGTATCTTAACTCTGAACGATACCGAAATTAGAATCAAGTTATACAAATTTGAAGAATTGTGCTGTCGCTGTTCTCCACAGGACTGAAAATTGACAGCATTATGTATTGAAAGAAAAATCGCAAATTACTTAAAATACTGGAATCTCAATCACAAATTTTGTTCCTTCACCAAGCACAGAATTGCAACTCAACCGTCCATTATGGGTTTCTTCGACAATTTGACGAGCGATCGCCAATCCTAATCCTGTTCCCTTCCCAACTTCTTTTGTTGTAAATAGGTGGTCGAAGATCCTGGCTCTAACCTCCTCTGGCATCCCCTGACCACTATCTTTAATGGAAATTGTGACTGTGCGTTTGTCACTAGATACTTCGGTGTGAATCAGTATTTGCTGACGTTCGGCCTGCGCTTGGGCAAAAGAAAGCCCTTCGCAGGAACTATCTAAGGCATCAATGGCATTAGCGAGGATGTTCATAAATACTTGATTCAACTGTCCTAAAAAGCACTTAACTGGTGGTAATTTTCCATATTCGGTGATGACTTCAATTGCTGGACGTTTTTCGTTAGCTTTGAGGCGATACTTCAAAATCAACAGGGTACTCTCAATGCCTTCATGGAGATTACAAGCAACTTTTTCGGTTGTATCGGCTCTGGAAAAGGTGCGGAGACTGATGCTAATATCTTTGATCCTTTCTGAAGCCACCTTCATTGAGCCTACTAGCTTTGGTAAGTCTTCAGTTAGGAATTCTAGGTCAATTTCTTCACCATGCTCGATGACTGCCGTCGCCGGAGTCGGATGATGTTGTTGGTAACATTGGATATGGGCGAGTAAGTCTTGGATATAATCTTCGGCATTATTGAGGCTGCCTTTGAGAAATCCAATGGGATTATTAATTTCATGTGCCACCCCTGCAACCAAATTACCCAAGGTTGCCATTTTTTCATTTTGCACCATTTGTAATTGGGCTTGCTCAAGTTCTTGTAGCGATCGCTCTATTCTATGAGCATAATTTTGAGATTCTTGATAAAGACGGGCATTTTCTAGAGAGATGGCAGCTTGAGCGCATAGCAGTTGGATGACCTCCGTGCGATCGCTTGTAAATGCACCAATCGTCAACTTATTTTCCAGATATAGTAACCCGATTAACTGACCATGACGCAAAATCGGCATACACAACAGACTTTTGGGTTGTTGCTCCATCAAATATTGGTCAGTAATAAAATCGTTTTTTGCTGTTGCATCATCTAGCACCACAGTTTTTAAGCTGTGTTTGACATAATTTACCAATGCGATTGGAATGTTTTGGCTGCTTGACAATGGTACAGATACTAAAGTCACCCCTTCATTGATGGTAGCTACAGCTTTAACCACTAAGTTGCCCTGTTCGAGTACAAGTAGAGCAGCTTTTTTTGCTCCAGCATTTTCCATCACCACTTGCAAAAGGGTAGTGAGCAGCTGCTCTAATTGAATTTCACTGGAGAGAGCTTGTGAAACTTTAAGGATAGTGGCAAAATCGAGGGCTTCCGAAAGACTACTGCTAGAAAGGTTTGTGTGGATGGTTTGATGTGGGAATGATGATCCATCGACGGTTGAACTCAGTTGAAAGTGATTCAATTGTGCTTGTAAAATGGGAGTAAGAAGTTGAGGATAGTGTTTTTCTAGATTGTCAGTTTTGGCTTTAGCGCCCCAACGAGCATAGCAGTAATAAGCTTCTTGCATATAAACTTGGGCGATTTTTTGTTTGCCCCATTCGAGGTAGAACTTGGCAGCTAGTTCATTACTTAGGGCTTCTTCTTGGATATATTGGTTTTCTTTAGCTAGAGTTATGGCGCGATCGTATAATTCTATTGCTGCTATTTTTTCGCCCAGAACGCGATGCCGTTCTGCTTCCACCAAATCAAATTTGTGCTGAAAATTCATCGGTGCAAATTTGGCTCGAAACTGCAATTTTTCCTGGTTTTCGCCAACCTTTAAGAGTAACTGCTCTTGTTGAGATGGTTCAGCCGTTGGATAGGCAGCTAGCCGACACAGAGAATCGTAATAGTAGAAAACAGGCACAGATAGCATTCCTGCTGCACCGTTAAGATATTGCTCTCCCTGATTTGCATTCTCAACAGCTGCCAGAAAATTTCCAAACAAATAATTGAGTGTTAATTTACTTAGGAAAAATACATGGAGCGTTAATTCGTCATTTTCTTGAATGAGCGCAGATAATAGTTGTTCATCTTGATAATCTTCACCAATGAATCTCTCTGGATTATCGCTAGATTCGGTTAAATTTTTAATGCTTTGACAGATGATATTCGACCAATTTAATAAGCGCTGATTTTGGGCAAAATTAGACTCGTAGGCTTTGATATCGGCTAAGAGAATTTCCAAAACTTCTGTGCCACTTAAATAGACATAGAATAACTTGAAAATCATCGATGCCAGCACATGAAAAAAATCGCCTGTTTCTAATCCAAGACTATGGGATTCCTGTAATAAACTAATTGAAGTGCGAACATGTTGTTTATTACATTGATTCAATGCACCCACCTTAAACAAAGTCATACTTTGAACAGATTTTGCTTTAAATCTATCCACAAGCATTAAAGCTAGCTGGCCAAATTCTGAGCCTGACTCCAGTTGGTTACAAATATTAAGTACAATTCCAAAATCTGCATATCCTGGTGCAGAAAGTGGTGCATTGCCGTATTTAAGAGATACATTCACCTCTTCGCAGGCAATAATTGGGAACAGATAAGCCGCAGCCTGATGGATGGCGGGAGCGATACTAGCCATAATTCGCAAAGCAACCAAAGCTTTGGGATCGTTCATCAATGGCAAATCAACTAAGCCCTCAATATTTCTGCCAGCTAAGGTGGAGAGGGTGTTTACTACAGATTGCTGAATGTCTGGAGGTGTAACTGATTCAGGTAATGTTACCCCAAGTTGAGCCAGAAGTTCGCGCCCAGTTGCGATCGCTTTGAATGATTGATTCCGCACCTGATAAGCTTGGAGTTGAACTTCATAGACTTTCACTCTATCTAATAAGGTGGTTGTTTGTTCGATGACAACCTGGATAAGAGATTCCATTTCCTCAAATTGATTGTTGAGAAAAGCAGCTTCGGCAGCTTCTTCGTATAAACTTCGAGTCAATTCATAGGCGATTTCCCAACTATTAATCGGTAGCAGCTGCATTCCAGAATAGAAGTAATGAATTGCTGCACCATAAGCGGTAGCTTCTTTCGCTTTTCGACCGGCATTCAGATTTAACTGAGCTAATTGTTGACGTTCAGTCGGTTGGATAATTAGCAGTATTCCTCGATTTAACTGACCGACAATCTCGAAAATTCGCTCCTCTTGCTGAGACTCAGAGGTATTTTGCCAGAGTAATTGACCAATTTTAAGATGCGTAAATTGTTTCTCTTCATCTGGAATTAGAGAGTAAGCCGCTTGCTGCACGCGATCGTGTAAAAATTTATAGATAGGGATTTGGAAATTAGAATTTAAGGGGTTTGAGTCAGAATTATGTTCATTATCTTGAAAGAATTTATAAACTTCACTAGTAGGTAAGACTAACCCTTCTTGCAAAGCTTTCCATAAAAATGCTGCCGTTTCGGTTTCCGATTGTTCAGAAACAATTGCTAAGGTTAGCAAATCAAAAGAGTTGCCAATACATGCAGCTAATTTCAACATATTTTGCGTTGCATCTGGCAACTTTTGCAACTGTAGCGCTACGAATTCTACAACATCATCTGTAAGAGCAAGTGCTTTCACAGCAGCAATATCACATTGCCAGTAACTTTGAGCAAAATTAAAAGTAATCAGCCCATCTTCGTATAATACTTTGAGAAAGTGCGTTGCAAAAAATGGATTTCCTTGAGTTTTTTGATAGACGAGTTGCGTTAGTGGTTGGGCAGTTTTGCTTGAACAACTTAAGGTATCAACCACCAATTGATTTAAACTAGCATTACTTAGCGGAACTAAACTAATGCTGTGAATTGTTGCATTGGCTTTGCGAATCTCCGCTAAAGTTAACATCAACTGATGCGCGGTAGATACTTCATTGTCTCGATAAGCCCCAATTAAAAGTAAAGAGCCACTTCCTGACTCGCTCATCAACAACTGCATCAATTTGAGTGATGCAGAATCAGCCCATTGCAAATCATCGAGGAAAATTACTAATGGATGTTCTTTTGTGGTGAATACCTGAATAAACTTTTGGAAGAGTAAATTGAAGCGATTTTGGGCTGCACTTGGTGAAAGTTCCGTTGCAGGTGGTTGTTGACCAATAATTTGTTCTAGTTCAGGAATTACCTCAAGAATGACTTGCCCCTCATCCCCCAGCACTTGTAAAATTTTATTTTTCCAAGTTGACAATTGGACATCACTTTCACTCAGTAATTGTCCCATTAAGTCTCGAAATGCCTGTACAAAAGCGGAGAAGGGAATATTCCGATTAAATTGGTCAAATTTGCCTTTAATGAAGTAGCCCCTTTGCCGGACAATAGGTTTGTGAACCTCGTTAATTAAAGCAGTTTTACCAATACCAGAAAAACCAGCTACCAGCATTAGTTCTGTTTGGTTGTTGGTAACGCGGTCAAAGGCTTTGAGCAGAGTTTCAACTTCATGCTCACGCCCATAGAGTTTTTCTGGGATAATAAAGCGATCGCACACATCCCGTTGAGCAATTGGGAAACTTGCAATTTCCCCTGTTTCTTTTAGCTGATGTAAACAATTTTCTAAATCATATTTCAGCCCAAATGCACTCTGATATCGGTCTTCGGCATTTTTCGCCATCAATTTGCTAACAATAGATGAGAGTACAGGCGCAATTTGCGGATTAATATCATGTACTAAAGGCGGAAGTTTGGCAATATGACAATGTAGCAATTCCATCGGTTCGTGCGATTGAAATGGTAATTGCCCTGTTAGTAATTCGTAAAAAGTTACACCCAGAGAATAAAAATCAGTACGGTAATCAACTCCCCGATTCATCCGTCCAGTCTGCTCTGGAGACAAATAGCTCAGTGTCCCTTCTAACACATTAGGACTCATTAATATTTGAGTTTCTCGTGGCAGCAAAGATGCAATACTAAAGTCAATTAACTTAACTTCTTTAGTTTCTGGATGAATTAAAATATTGGCAGGTTTAATATCTTTGTGAACGATCCGATTATGAATTAAAATATCTAATGCATTGCATAGAGCGATCGCTACTTCTAAAAACTCAATGAGAGCTTGTGGTGTTTCACCTATTTTCCTATTCTCTCCTCTCCCTTGCCATTGGTTTAGAGAAATTCCCCCAAAGTCTTCCATCACTAACATATAGCCATTCTGATAGGGTTCCAGACTATAGGTTTGGATGATTCCAGGTAGATTCAAATTTTTGGCAATGGTGAACTGGTTGCGAAATTGTAGCAATTCGCTGAAGCTGGGATAAGCAGTTTTCATCAGCTTAATCACCACAGATTTTTGGTCAGTTTCTCGATTAGCGCGATAAACTAAAGTTCGAGAACCGTTATAAAGTTCTTTGCCAACCTGATATCCGGGAATGCTGACCATACGACTTAATTCTTGAAACCTCAATATCTAGGTTTCCCAAAAATATGGCAATATCTACTTTCAGTTCATTCATTTGAAACTGATTGATATAATTAAAGCTCCCAAGTTCTAATTGACTTTGGGAGCTAATAATTTTTAAGTTCACCGCGACGCCGTTTTACCTAAGTTTATGACCTGGGTTTATCCAGGTGGGAACCTAAATTCCTCGTTTAAAGTTTCCGGGTACATGCCCGGTATACTGCCACGAGAACAGTTGACTCCCTTGTCATTAAAGGCATAGATCAAAAAACTTGATGGCAGTCACCAACGTCGTAGTGCAACTTAAACTCATTATAGCTTTCAAAAAGATGTTGTGTGTTCAACATCAAAAGTTTCCGATGGATTTATCTGGGATACCAGATAGATTCTATGCTTTGAGCAAGAGCGATCGCCAGATCTCGATTTTGATTATCCAGCAAAACGGTGACATGTCCTAACTTGCGCCCAGGACGTGATTCTGTCTTTCCATACCAGTGAATATTGGCTTGGGGAATCTTTGCTATTTGTTGACGCTGGCTTTGGTAATCACTGTGAGAATTTTCATACCCTAAGAGGTTCACCATCACAGCCGCAGCACATTGTAAGTCAGAATTTCCCAAGGGTAAACCACAGACTGCCCTGAGGTGCTGCTCAAATTGAGATGTTTCACACGCGTCAAGGGAAAAATGCCCAGAATTGTGAGTACGGGGAGCAATTTCATTTACCAGCACCTTTCCATTAGCAGTCAGAAATAGCTCTATTCCAAAGATTCCCACTACTTCCAGGCTATTTAATAAAGTATGGGCGATCGCTTGGATTTCTGCTAGCTGGTTGGGCGTAATTTCAGCTGGCGCAATCACCCGCCGACACACTTGTTGTTCTTGTTGAGTTTCTACCACTGGATAGGTAACAATTTTTCCCTCTACAGAACGAGCTGCAATTACTGCTAGTTCTCTGTCAAAAGGGATAAATTCTTCTAACAAAAAAGATGATTCATTTGAAGTTTGGATTGTCGTTTCATAACTCAATTTTTCTTCTAAAGAAGCAAAGTCTTGAATGATAAAAGTACCCTGACCGTCATAACCGTGGCGGCGGGATTTGAGGACTACTGGAAAACCCAAATACTCTACTTTCGATTTGATATTCTTCAGTTGTTCAATGGCAAAAAATTGAGGAACAGGTAAGCCCAAGTCGCGTAAATAGCAACGCTGATGATATTTATCTAAAAGAGGAGCTAAAGCTTCTAATCTTGGGCGAAAACAAACGCCTTGGTGTGCTAAATCAGATAAAGCGTCTAAGTTAACAAATTCATTTTCAAACGTGATAACATCACACTTATTAGCTAATGTTTTTGTAGCACTGGCATCATCAACCGCAGCAAAAACAATTTCTTGAGCGATTGACACCGCTGGATCGTTTTCACTAGGAGTTTGTACTACTAATTTTACTCCGAACTTTTCTGCTGCATCTGCCATCATCCAGGCAAGTTGTCCGCCACCAATTACACCAACACGTTTCATTAACATCCCAGAGAATCACGAGTTTTAACGCCTGTTTTGGAATTCACGCCACTGGCTTTGATACACAGTTCTTTGATTTGCGCTCTATCCAAAATTGCATCTGTAAAATCTGCACCGTCTATATTCACATCATTAAAGATGGCGCGCAGAAAAAGAGTTTCTTTGAGAACTGCATCGCTCAAATCGACTCTATTCAAGTTTACCTGATCCACCATTGCATTAGTTAAATCCGCTCCGTGGAGATTTGCTTGGGTCATCACCGAAGCGCTCAATATCGCTCCCCGCAAGTCGGCGTTGGTAAAATTAGCGAATTCCATATTGGCGTTAGAAAACTCCGCAGCTTGCAAGCTTTGACCAGAAAAATCATGTCTTGACAACTCTGCATTGCTAAATGAGAGTGGGTGAGTCCAGTCTACCGCCAGTGCCGGATCGGCCACGCACCAGACAATAATTCCTAGAAATAACGCCAATCCTTGCCGCCAAAATATATTGAGAGCTAATTTGGTGTGTAGTCGCTGCATTTTAAGCTTACCGGATTTGAATATTAGCTTGACTGCATTATCTTAATGAAGACTCGCAGGTTTGCTACTGGACTGAAGGGATCTATATTTTCCCTTGCTTAATATTTTGTAACCTAAAAGCAGCCTTAGTTTCTCACTTTCAGGTAAATTATTTGTGTGACTTGAGACATAGAGCAGCAATTACTTGGGCGCGAGTCTGGAAGCGATGTCTACGATGGTCACTGAGCGCAGCCGTTCGCGGAGCGTCTCGCACAGAAGTGCGCGGCTATGCCTACGCAACATCATACCAGGAAAATTATTACTAAAGACTGAATACAAATGACTGTCTAGTTTTTTTCAACTCTCAAGAAATAATTTGAAGCGATGTCTACACCTATTGATTTGTTCACAATTCTTGATTTTAAAATTTTATTTTTAGGCTATAAACAGTTTTTTTAAGCATTAACACTCACCCATTTCTTTACATTTCTTCATCTTCAATTTTTCACGTAAAGTTTGTTGTCTTTTGAATTCAACAGATTCTATCCACTGCTAGGCTTTTATAAGCAAAGCAATGTTTGAGCATAATTATTATGTATCTCAATTGCTTAACAAAGCTTAAAAACTCCATAGCATAGATAGTGTTAACTGTGTACCCAAGTAATTAGTTTTTCTGGAATCTCCGAAAGATTATCTTCACCAACTACACAAATTCAACAGACCTCCCAACTGCAATGATTAATCATTACTCACTTCAATGGATTGAGACATGGTGCCAAGAAAATGGCTGGACAGATTTATTTGTCGAACGGCGTAATAACTACTGGGCTTTTCCTCCGGGTGGAGTCATGCCAGAACCAATCCCAGTTCATGTTCTCAGATTGATTAAAGCTGAAAAGGGATTGACTTTTGAAGAAAGATTGTGGTCTACGTCAGCAGTAATTGGCACAATCTTCGCTATTCTTTTTACCTTTTGGTTTCAGTCTCCGATGCCATTAGTTTTGGCTTTCGCTTTGAATGCGATTACGGTAGCTCAATTGGAACTTGAGGATGCCTAAATTTTTCATTTTGGGCTTTGGTATTAAAAACTGCTCTTGTTTACTTGGAACAAGAGCAGTTTTTAATTAAAAAAATTGAGTTTGGTGAAAATTTTTATTATCACTCTTTTTCCCTTCTCCATTATTATCTTACCTCTTAAAAAGCTGGATTTAATAATTAGTAAGCTCTTATGCATTTAATTTGTATATTTACCTGATGACTGATGACTGTTAACCGTTAACCGTCAACAGTCAACAGTCAACAACCATCAAGATTTATATACTTTAGACGCGCATCAGCTTAAGCTATTCTCAGAGTGTTAGCGATCGCATTAGAACTACTCATTTATAAATTCGGGATTGTCATAGAAGCGATCGCCACACCGCCCCACAATGGCGCATCATCACCCAGCACCGCCGGCACAACTTCAAAATCAACTTCCGGCAAAGCTGTCTCCCGCGCCACCTGTCGAATCACCCGCCAAAAATCCTCCCCCGCCTTCATCACACCGCCTCCTAATACAAAGCGCTGCGGATTCATCAAATTCGCCACATTGCCAATACCCACACCCAGCGCCCAAGCAGCCTTATACAAAACTTCCTTCGCCAAATCATCCCCAGCCGCCGCCGCTTCACTTACCAACTGCCCTGTCAGCAACGTTAAATCATCCCCGACCAAACTTCTCAACACCATTCCGTCCGTGTGGGGTTCGTTTGCCAAAACTTCCCTAGCATTTTGTGCCATATAAGGTCCAGAAGCCAAACGTTCCACACATCCCCGTTTACCACACAAACACACTGGTCCAGCAGGATCTACAACCATATGTCCAATTTCGCCAGCCATCCCACCAGCACCCCGCCAAGGCTGGCTGTTGAGTATCCAACCACCACCCACACCAGTGCTGACAGTAATATAAAACAGACTATCGTAGCCCTGTCCTGCACCAAAGCGGTGTTCGCCCAAGGCAGCAATATTGGCATCGTTATCCACACCAACACTCACACCAAATTCCTCTTCTAACAAACCTTTGAGAGGAATATTTTCCCATCCAGCCACATGATGAGATAGTCGCACCGTGCCTGTGGAAGCGTCAACTGGACCGCCAAAGCTGACACCGATCGCAGCGGGTTTTGTATCTTCTAGTAGAGAGTAAATGAGCGATCGCATAATTTCTAAATCAGTGCTAGCATCTGCACCTATTGGGGAAAGACGGCGTTCATAGCGTAACCACTTTCTCGAACCAATATTTACTAATGCAGCCGCTAACTTAGTTCCGCCAAAATCGAGAGCTAAAATTAATGTCATAGTTTTTATGCCTCTTTTGAATTATTACAATACGTGGTTTCTTTCTCAAGAAAGATGTTTGCCAGCAAAATAAATTCAACACTAAAGAAGACTGTATATTTTAGTAAATCATGACTCCCGAACAAGCAAATCCACTCATAGATTTATCTCACGCTAAAGAACCTCCTCGTTCTCTTGATATCGATAAGGCTCAAGAGGCAGATCCCATTGAACCAGAAGAAGTTACTGGAGAGAGTAAGCAAAATCCCACTCTTGATGATTTGAATCACGAAGATGAAGATCCAAGAATCGGGGGTAGTCAAATAATTAGTGCCAATATTGCAGGTAGTTAAATAATTGGCATTACTAAGTTATTTACCTCTTTGTGAGTTAACTACTCCATCAATAAACTGTTGTAATCGTTGATAATGTGAACCTTTCCAATAAATGCGATCGCAGTCTTGACAGCGCTGGAATCGATCGATCTGCGCTCGCACATTTTCTAGCAGTTCTTCAATAATAGATTGCTTATCTACAGGTTCTAATAATCCATTGCAGCGCAAACATCTTTGAAATGGTGAGATTAATTTAAATAAATCGAAGCGTTGCAGTACTTCCAGGATTTGTTGTTGAGGATTAGTATTTCTCACATAATACCCATACCTTACCAAACTACGCATTAATAAGCCCTTATCACGAGTCAAAATAATCCGTTCTTGGCTGTAAGATATCTGGGCTAATTCTTCATCTTCGTAGTCATTGCGGTATAAACTATCAAAGCCTAAAAGCCGTAGAGATGTCGCTAGTTTGCCTAGATGAATATCTAAAACAAAACGGATAATACTGAGCGGTTTTGGTATAACAGAAACAGTTGGTGTAATAGTATCCCTAGCAGAACTGGGATAAACATTGATAGTATCTCCATCGCAAACAATGTAAGAAAAATTTACATATTCACCATTAACTTCTATAAAATCAACTTCTGGATGAGGAACACCCAATGATTCAATCATGTCCTTAATTGAGGCTCTCTCCGCAAAAGAATGGGAAATTCTCACCTGCTTTTGATGCCGTGGTAAAAAATGATTCAATTCTGCATGAAAGTAGAAATATGCGATCGCCATAGTCACAAATCTTTGGGTTAGTCATTAGCTATAGTTTATTAGCCACTAGTGTTGATGGTGAAGCGATCGCCCATAGAGTACAAGTACTAACACAACTATACTTTATTTTTTTCTCAAATAATTGAGAATTATTTGCAATATATCATATATTAATTAGGTATATTAAAAGTAGATAGTGTGGAAAAAATCTTAGAACACAATTGGCTCACTGCAAAAGACGCAGCCAATCCCATCAGATTCTATCCCCCGCGCCTCTGGGAACCCCCTAAGGGGGAAAACAAGGTAAATAGCCTCCCTTTTTAAGTGGTATTGGGCGTATCTCCAACTGGTAAACAAGCTAACCGAACTGGATTGGGGGTGAAGCAAGTTCAGAAAAGCCGAGTTTCAGCAAGAAAACATTTATGAGATACCAAATAACAATAAAACTAGATACAAAATTAACGCTGCTACTACGGAAAAATATCTCTTGACGCTTTTTACCTCTATTGTGGAGAATTTATTAACCGGAAAGACCTTAATCGCTAATGATGTTATAAAGTGGCTACCTAGTTTTAACTGGGAAATGGATATTGTTCTTGATGATTTCTTGGCATCAAGAATATTGTAGCCAAGAACACAACTGTAGTTTCTAATACCTTTTGTCGATAAAATAAGCTAATGAGTATAGTTAGATGAATACTTTTTTTTGTTCTGATTATTCACGGGAAGCAGGAGAAGATATTATTGGTAGTGCTACAAATTACCAAACCTATATTTTAGTTGAGTGTCCTCTACCTTGGACATCAGAAGCCTTTAATTCCAAATGGGTGCCTCAGAATTTAAGGCTTTTGGTAGAGGAAGTGAAGCGTGCTAAACTACCGATTAGATTCCTTTTAATTGCTAATGATTTATCACACAAAGTCAACCATACTACCCTTTTGATTTATCAAAAAAAAGAGGGACTGAGTAATGGATATCATAAGCAAGAATTCAAACTACCAAATATTGAGCAGGTAGCAGCAGTTGTCCAAAAATGGTTATGGGGCATCAGTATTAATTCTGAGGTAGAAACTAATACAGCTAGAGATATTTTAGTATGTACCCACGGTAGCCATGATAAATGCTGTGCCAGATATGGCGCTCCCTTTTACTTCAAAGTAACAGCTACCACTGCTGATTTGAACTTAGAAAATGTGCGAATTTGGAAATCATCGCATTTTGGTGGACATCGATTTGCACCAACAGTTATAGACTTGCCAGAAGGAAGATACTATGGTGTTCTCGATCCAGATTTATTCAGATCGATTCTGACTCGTACTGGCGATATTCAATGCTTAAATAAAGTCTATCGAGGCTGGGGAATTTTGCCTGCTGCACTTCAGACTTTGGAAAAAGAACTAATCCTGCATGAAGGTTGGGATTGGTTTAACTATAAAGTTGCAGGCAAAATCCTAGAGCAAAGTTTAGACAATAATATGATTTTAGCTGAGCTAAGTTTTGAGAAGCCTTCTGGTTCTCTCTACACTTATCAGGCTAAACTTGTCAAAGATGAAACCAAGACTCAAAAACTGAAGAGTTCGTGCAATACTACACACGAATCACTGATTACTAAATATGCCGTAGCTAGTGTCTGGGTTACCTCTAGTAAGGTAATGAGTTATAGTACATGACAATTAAGGTTATGCATCTACCTAATTCGTAATTCGTAATACTTCGGCTCCCTTCTCCTGTCGGAGAGGCTGCGCGAACGGCTTCGCGGTAGTTGAATCTCGACTCACTTCGACGCCGCTCAGTGCAAGTCGCTCGATTTCCGCGTAGTCGAAACTCAGAGCAAGACGCTCAGTACAAGTTCGTAATTCGTAATGATGCTCCTTTGTCGCTACCACTGGGCTAACGTAATTCGTAATTAAGACATGTTAGGTTTTATCTCGGTTTTCACCTCTTCTATGAGTAGTCGGATTTGGAAGAATTGGTATCACTCCTCATTTAGGATACCAAATCGAGATTAAGGCATATTTAAGACTTTTCGTAAGATTGCTTGGTCTTCTAATTTAGCTTTTAAACGACCATTTTCGATATCTCGAATCCAGCTTTGGCTTTTACCTGTGAGCTTTGCTAATTCTCTCTGGGAGAGATTTAAATTTTTTCGTGCTTGCAAAATTTCTTCACTCAGCAAATCGTCTGTGGCTGCTGATTTCCTTTTATTTTTAACAGTTCGCCGCTGCTTTTTCTGTGATTCTGAGATTTGTTGTTCCCATTCTGGTGGTAGTTCAAAAGCCAAAATTCGCGCATTCATCAGCAGATTCCACTTACCACGAGGGCCTGTATCAGTGAGGCGAGTTTCAGCACCACCATCGTTAGTCCAAAATTCCAATGCTTCATCTGGATCTTCAGGAAGATCGACTAACTTTGCCCACAAAGGTTGAATTTCTGGTGGGTAAGTAATTGGATCGAAAAGTGGTTTCATTCCATAATGATTGAGAATTTCTAAGTCGCTTTCAAAAGTTCGTAGCAGACGTTTGCGTTCTTCTCGTTGTCTGGATGCAAGGGCGACTTTTTCTTCTCCGTAAGCAATACGTAGCAAGGTAGGAATAGTGATGCGTTGTTCCTTGCCCATTTTAGTTTTAAATAACAACCAGAGCATGAGTCTGACTGCTCCTTCATGTTGTTGCCAAATGCTCATCACTGTAGTGAGCAGGGTTTTGGGGAGACTACCGTATTGATAGAATGCGGTTCGCTCTTTACATGCTTGCTTGTTTAAAAAATATTGTGTCCAAATGCCTGGTTTTACTTTAAAAGTTAGCCCAATCAGATATTTGCATCCAAGATTGTCTTCTTGAAAGTGGTGCTGAATATCTACCAAGTGCCATAAGCGGCTACCTGTAATAGAAAATCCGTTAATTCGGCCTTGTTGCGGCCAGTCAATGGAGATAATCAGCGAGCAAGCTTGCTGAACGATGTTTTTCATTAAAGCTAGCTTGGCAGCTTTGCTTAAGTCTTTGCGTTTCTCCATTCCTAAATATTTCTCGATTTGTCGCTCATCGATGACAAATTCCTGTTCCCAAGGTTGATCTAAAGCTGTAGCATAAGCTGCAAAAATCAGATGTATGCAAGCGGCTCTGATATCCAGACCCTCAATTGCGGCTATATCTGTAGCTTTGTCGTTGACCTTAAAGGGATCTTGGATGTGAAAAGCGATCGCTCCCCTACCTTGGTTAACTTGTCTGCTATAACATAAATAACCCTCTTCATCAGTTTCCCAATGTAAGGATGTGCGCTGCGCCAATACATTACAAGCTTCCCAAATGGCGATCGCAGAAGCAAATGGATTATTCTTACCGTTAGAAAACAAGTCTAAACTGGTAGTAGCATCTCTCGGTTCAACTTTACATCTTCCCTTTTTCGCCTGCCAAGGAATAGGAGAATTTGTTGGACAAGCTATCACACATTGCGGTTCTGGATAATGACCCTCACAATTATTACAAAGAGCTGGATCAACCCAGTATTCATTGTCCTCTATTTTGATTGCACCCGTAGGACATTGGGGGCGGCAGTTGTCACATCCAACGCAACTGTTGTTAGGAATTGTATAAGGCATTTGGCTCTCTTCCCACTCTAATCGTTGAGATGTCTGGCTCAGGTATCCCCTGGATGAGTCCTGTTTATTTATCACTCGCTAGCACATTCTCTTTCTGGCGAGAAAAATTTTTCTCGTCACGCCAACTCCCCACATCCATATTTTGACTTCGCATCCAATTGAAAGCCTTAAATAACTTTCAAACCGAGCCTAATATTACTTCTTATTAACTATACATTTCATAAATAAAATTATGAAGTTGTTCGTAATGAGCTTAGGAAAAAACTTAACATTTATTTAAAAATTTACTTAATGGACATTTTATATTTAACTGTGAAGTATTACCCAAAGTATTTTTTGTCAACATTTAAGCCTATTACAATGACCTTCCAATTGATTTATTAATAATTTTAATATTTAAACCCTAATTCTATTCTGCTATGAAATTTACACTTCCTTCATAATATCCTCTATTTCTTAAATTCAACCAAGGTAAAACAATAATATTTACTTTGTCAGCATTTATTTAAATATTTTAGTAAGAGAAAAATTGGAAATTGTTGCTTTGAAAAATACATATTGCACATATCAAAATGTAACTGACAAACATTGATATTTGTATATGTGGATACTGTCTATAGATATTTATTCGCTGCAACATTAAAATACTTGAAAAAGAATATCATCACTCTTATCGATATAGTTGCATTTAGTGGAAATACTAACTAGCTATTATTTACTTTCGAGAATGCCCGTTAGAGGATTTTTTAAACGTGTTTGGCTGTAATTTTAGGCACTTGTTGATCCCCCCTAACCCCCCTTAGAAAGGGGGGGAACCGGAATTAAAGTCCCCTTTTTTAAGGGGGATTTAGGGGGATCTAAAATGTTTTACTACTGACCAGAGGACTTTTAAAGATGGATGATAATTATTAGCAATAAATTTCATCTATAAATTTGAGATAATAAATAGTGCAAAGTGGAATTAAAAGTCATCGAATTTTGATAACAAAAAAGTATTAATTGATTATCAAAACAAGAAAATATTACGATAGTATGATGATTAAAGAACAAACAAATGAAAAGGCAAAAATGCCGAGGATTCATTCATGGCACAACTAACAGGTTTGACATTTGGCGGTAAGACTTGGACACCAAAATTTGCTCAAGAAATCAACAAAGATAAATGTATCGGCTGTGGCAGATGCATTAAAGTATGCGGTTACAATGTACTAGGTTTAAAAGCACTTAACGAAGAAGGTGAATTTGTAGAAGATGAAGATGATGAAGAAATTGAACGGAAAGTAATGGCAGTTACTTCTCCAGAAAACTGTATTGGTTGTGAAGCTTGTTCGCGGATTTGTCCTAAGAACTGCTACACCCATGTTGCATTAAATAATTAAGTTTTTTGGAGTCGTAAAAAGTGTTGTTCGTATAAGGAGGCGCTGTTTGTATAAAGCGCAAATGCGCTAGGCAAGGTAACTAGAGGGGAATGCTAAATATTTACTGTAACTAGCTAAAAAGTTCACAGTAAACAAATGCGTAAATCGTAAATGTTAGTTATTGACATATTTAAACTTGCTGCTAATATAGCCTAATCAATATTAGGACTAACAGTGTCCTCTTGAACAACTAGCTTTTTTAGTGCTGAGTGCTGAGTAATAAGTAATGAATAAGAAGAATGAGTAAGAAATTGAGTGCTGAGTGCTGAGTAATAAGTAGTATTTATGAATTTTGCTAATCAGCATTCAGCACTGACTACTTGAAACTCATTTGATGCCTAAGCCTAGTTAATTTTACTTTATTACTCACTACTCAGCACTCGTTACTCAGTACTCTTTTGGGAGCTTCCTTTGTCATAGGAGTTGAAATATAATTCATAATTTTATGGGGGGAAGGATATGAAAAAATCTGGAAGTTTCCCCCATTTTTTATAGCTGCACGTTAGAAAGTTAATAAGTGAAAAGGAAATCGGGAATGGGGAATGGGGAATAGGGAATAGGCAATACATAAGAATTCCCAATGCCCAATACTCAGAAAATCACACCTTAAAAGACGCTTTACAGAGCAGGTAGTATGTATGCAACAAGTTCCTGTTTCACTATGGACTCTGGTTGCTGGGGTAGTAGTCACAGCAATTAGCATTTGGATTGGTCAAAACCACACTCTCATGCCGGAGCAAGCTTCGCTACAAGCGCCTTTGGTAGACGGTTTTTTCAGCGTGATGTTTACCATTGCGATCGCTCTTTTCTTGGTGGTAGAAGGAACGATTGTAGTTTTTTTGGTTAAGTATCGTCGGCGTCGCGGTGATGATACCGATGGTTTACCAATTGAAGGTAACGTTCCCCTAGAAATCTTTTGGACAGCAATTCCTACAGTAATTGTCCTGTGCTTGGGCATTTACAGTGTAGATGTTTTTAACCGCATGGGAGGCTTTGAGCCTGCTGGTCATCCTCATTCAGCAGCTCATGTTGCTCATATGCCAGGAAGTGCCATGGCCGCTACATTAAGCGACAGTTCTAAAGCAACAATCGCCCCAACCATTGGGATTGGTGCGTCTCCGGAAACCCAAAACAAACTAGCCGATTTAGTTGTTAATGTCAAAGGCATCCAGTACGCCTGGATATTTAACTACCCTGAAAGTGGCATTACTTCTGGAGAATTGCACATTCCTGTAGGTGCTGATGTACAACTCAACCTTTCAGCAGAAGATGTAATTCACTCATTTTGGGTGCCAAACTTCCGCTTGAAGCAAGATGCGCTTCCCGGTATCCCTACCGAACTACGATTTGTTGCCACGAAACCAGGTACATATCCCGTAGTTTGTGCTGAACTCTGCGGTGGTTATCACGGTTCGATGCGGACACAGGTAATCGTCCACACACCAGAAGAATATCAAAGCTGGTTAACAGAAAATCAAGTTGCTCAAAAGCAAAACTTGGAGCAAGCTGTTGCAGTTAATTTAGCTGAGTTATCAACATCAGAGTTTCTCGCTCCTCATGTTCATCACATGGGGATTAGTGCTGCAACTCTAGAGTCAGTGGTCATTGGTCATTAGTTATTGGTCATTAGTTATTGGTCATTGGTCATTAGTCATTGGTTATTGGTAACTGATGAATGACAAGGGACAAAGGACAAATGACAAACGATAAACGACAAAAGACAAATGACAAACGACAAAGGACAAAAATATGACGCAGGTAGAATTTCCACCGAATACTCCGCCAGAAAAAAATAAACCAGACACTCTGGCGATCGCCCACACGTCACATCCTCAGGCGTGGAAATGGCAAGACTATTTTACATTTAATATCGATCACAAGGTGATTGGTATCCAATATCTGGTGACGGCGTTCGTGTTCTATCTCATCGGCGGACTGATGGCTGTTGCGATCCGTGCCGAATTAGCCACACCAGATTCAGACTTACTCGACCCTAATCTGTATAACGCTTTCATGACCAATCACGGGACGATTATGATCTTCCTGTGGATTGTCCCCAGTGCCATTGGGGGATTTGGTAACTTTTTGGTGCCCTTGATGGTTGGCGCCAGAGATATGGCGTTTCCGAAGTTGAACGCGATCGCCTTTTGGTTAAATCCGCCAGCTGGTGCGCTCATTTTAGGTAGTTTCATTTTTGGCGGTTCCCAATCTGGTTGGACAGCTTACCCACCTTTGAGCTTGGTAACAGCACCAATCGCTCAAACGATGTGGATACTAGCGATCGTTTTGGTGGGAACTTCTTCAATTTTGGGTTCACTGAACTTTGTGATCACCATTTTGATGATGAAGGTTCCCAGCATGAAATGGGATCAAGTACCCCTGTTTTGCTGGGCAATCTTGGCAACCTCATTGCTTGCACTGCTTTCCACACCTGTATTAGCAGCCGGTTTAATTCTGCTGTTGTTTGACCTCAACTTTGGCACCTCCTTCTTTAAACCAGATGCAGGCGGTAACGTTGTAATTTATCAACACTTATTCTGGTTTTATTCCCACCCGGCAGTATATTTAATGATTCTGCCCATCTTCGGCATCATGTCGGAGGTGATTCCAGTTCATTCCCGCAAGCCAATTTTTGGTTATAAAGCGATCGCTTATTCCAGTGTAGCCATCTGCGTTGTCGGTTTGTTCGTGTGGGTACACCACATGTTTACCAGCGGTACACCAGGTTGGATGCGGATCTTCTTCACCATCTCCACCTTGATTGTTGCCGTTCCCACTGGCGTGAAGATTTTTGCCTGGGTTGCTACCCTTTGGGGTGGTAAAATCCGCTTCACCAGCGCGATGCTTTTCGCCATTGGTTTGTTATCGATGTTTGTCATGGGCGGCTTAAGCGGCGTCACAATGGGAACAGCCCCCTTTGATGTTCACGTCCACGACACATATTATGTAGTCGGACATTTTCATTACGTTCTGTTTGGCGGTTCCGTGTTTGGCATTTATGCCGGTATTTATCACTGGTTCCCCAAAATGACCGGACGAATGCTGAATGAAAGCTGGGGACGCGTTCACTTTTTCCTCACCTTCATCGGCACTAATCTGACTTTCTTACCGATGCACGAATTGGGTTTGAAAGGAATGCCGCGACGAGTGGCAATGTATGACCCCCAATTTATCGACCTGAATCAGATTTGTACCTTTGGTTCATTTGTGTTGGCGATATCAGTAATTCCTTTTGCTATCAACATCATCTACAGTTGGCTGAAAGGTCCCTTGGCTGGTGATAATCCTTGGCAAGCTTTGACTTTAGAATGGACAACTAGCTCACCACCTGCAATTGAAAACTGGGAAGTGTTGCCGGTTGTGACTCATGGCCCTTATGACTACGGTCAGGAGCATAGAACTGAATTACAGTCATCAGCAACACCGGAAGCTAGTGCTTAGTTCGTAGAGTGAGCATTGCTAACCTTGTTAAGCTGGCTGCAATTTCTAGACATTTGACTTCAAAACTCGGAAGTTGAGCCTCTGAACTCGGAAGTTGAGCCTTTGAACTCGGAAGTTGAGCCTCTGAACTCGGAAGTTGAGCCTTTGAACTCGGAAGTTGAGCCTCTGAACTCGGAAGTTGCACCTTTGAACTCGGAAGTTGCGCCTTTGAACTTGGAAGTTGAGCCTCTGAACTCGGAAGTTGCGCCTTTGAACTCGGAAGTTGCACCTTTGAACTCGGAAGTTGCGCCTTTGAACTCGAAACTCCAAGTTTGGTTAAATTGAAATCTTGCATCAGTCCCAACAATCGCCTGAGAATGAATTCTCAGGCTAATAGCGAAAGTCTTCTAAAGAAGACTGAGAAAGAATTTTAGTCCATTGAAATGGACTTGGGCTATGAGACGAATGGTACTAGGATAAACCCAAAGTCTTGTGTTGCCTCGTTCCCAGCTTGGAGGACTACCATGTTACACACAAGTCAAATTACCCCCCTTAATCCCCCCTTATAAAGGGGGAAACCGGAAATCTAGTTCCTCCCCTTTACAAGGGGAGGGTTAGGGTGGGGTAAAACTTACGCCGAAACCCAGATGAGTAGACTATTTCATACTTGTGTATACACCGTAGGTCTGGACGCTGGGAACCAGTCAGGGCAAGGGCTGTATCTTAACTTAGTCCCATTCGGCTATGAGCCAGTCAATTTATTTCTCGGCGGGTAATATTGTCAAAAAATCTATGACTATAGCTACAACCACGAACGAAGATCACAGTGCAGGACACGAAGAACATCCAGATTTAAGAGTTTGGGGACTGTTGACATTCCTCGCCTCTGAATCCCTGATGTTTGGCGGATTTTTTGCCACCTATTTGTTTTTCCGAGGTACTACAGCGGTTTGGCCTCCAGAAGGAAGTGAAGTAGAACTACTTGTACCGACGATTAACACCATTATTCTGGTGTCTAGCAGTTTCGTCATTCACTTTGGTGATACGGCCATTAAAAAGAATAATGTCAAGGGAATGCAACTGTGGTACACAATTACTGCAATCATGGGGGCAATTTTTTTGGGTGGTCAGGTTTATGAGTATTCGACTTTGGGATATGGTCTGACTACCAACGTGTTCGCCAATTGCTTTTATATCATGACAGGGTTCCACGGTTTGCACGTTTTTGTGGGACTGTTATTGATTTTACGAGTATTGTGGCGATCGCGTCTTCCCGGTGAATATTCTGCAACCAATCATACTTTCATCGAAATGGCAGAAATTTACTGGCACTTCGTAGATATTATTTGGATTGTTCTTTTTACTTTGGTGTACGTTCTCACTTTGTTTTAAAAGGGAGTAGGGAGTGGTGAATATTCCTACTACTTACTCCCTATTCCCCATACTTCTCTACGAGAGGCTGCGCCAACGACTGCGCTCAGTACAAGTTCCCCACTCCCCATTCAGCAGTTAATTATGCAAGTCGATCCAAATAAACTCTCATGGTTTCAGGTTCCAGATGATATCAAAAATTTATTAATTCTCGCGGCACAAAGCTGGGAAAATACATCAGAATCCGAAAAATATATTCAACAAGCCTTAGCCAAAACTGGTGAAAATACAGATGTCTTGGTAGCAGCATATAGATTTTTTTATTATAAAAATAATTATTGTCTTGCATTACAAACAACAACCAAATTATTAGATAAAATTAAAGAAATAGAAAAATTTCCTGAGGACTGGGAGCAACTTAAGCCTATATTAGTCAATCGCAAAGAAGATCCACAAATTCGATTGTATTTAAATGCTTATGCTGCTTCTGGATTAGTTCTAGCAAAGTTAGGAGAAATAGACCAAGCAAAAGAAATCAGCACCAAAGTCAAAGAGATAGACGAAAAGCAGGATTTTGGAGCGGGAATTCTCCTGGATATTTTGACACGTCCAGCAGACGAAGATTAATTAGTCAATATGCGTGGGGAGTGTGAGTGGTAAGACTCGTACTGAGTTTCGACTACGCCTAACTAGCGCGGAGCCGTTGGCGCAGCCTCTCGTAGAGAAGTATGGGGAGATGAGGGAGATGAGGAGGATGAGAGGGACAAGGAGGGTAAAGAAAATTCTTAACTCCTTGATCCTAACTCTTTACTCCTAACTCAGCACGGACTAAACGTCCTGCTATCTATGTACAGCAATATTTTGCCCTCTTTTAGTCAACAATCAAGGTGAACAATCATGAACAATTCGTTATATACATCATATTCCTCTTACTCTATTTTGGGAGCGAGTAGTAATAGTAACTCTATCTTTCCTGCTATTACTATACCTACTAAAGCTCCTGTAGGTAATATTCCTAATGTTTCTCCTATCCTGATCATCCAATCTTCTGGGCTATCAATTTAAAAATTATGAAAGGTAGGGATTGGCTGCTAACGGGGGATGGTGAACATCAAGCTTGTAAATCTGTAAGAGCATGGGATTTATTGAGGGATAACTACCGCCTTTATCGGTTTTTAACTGAGGTGGAAGATGTTCTCAATAGTGCGGATGATGAAGCCAGTCGTCTGCCAGAAATTCGGATGCTTGTAAGGCGCTTACTCGTAAATTCTTACTGGGTGCAAAGTCAATATTTAGAACCTTCGCCCCAAACGGGAACCTCTGTTTTACTCCTATACGATGAATTGGGTTTTCCATTGACGGTGCAAACAGTAACATTTGCACCAGGAACCCGATCAAGCATTCATAATCATGGAACATGGGGAGTAGTGGCGGTGTTAAAAGGTCAGGAAAAAAATAGTTTTTGGCGACGCACCCATAGCCCAGATTTTCCGGAAAAAATTGAATCTACGGGAGAAGTCACTCTCTTTCCAGGAGATATTATTAGCTTTGTTCCTGATGCAATTCACTGTGTAGAAGCAGTGGGTGATGAACCGACTGTGACTTTTAACATTTACGGCGAAACCGATCCAAAAGAAAGGTTTGAGTTTGACTTAGTTAGCCATAAAGCTAAAAAGTTTTAGCTGACATCGAGGTAAATTGAGGATTTGATTTTAAACGCAGAGGGGCGCAAAGTAACGCAAAGAGTATCTTCTCTGCGACTCTGCGACTCTGCGTGAGATAAAAAAGACAAGGAGGTAGTTAAATGGCGAGAGTAATTTTCTATAGTAAACCAGGCTGTAAAGGTGGTACAAAGCAAAAAGTTTTGCTGACAGCTGCCGGCCATGAGGTGATACCATACAACCTGCTAACAGAACCTTGGACAGTTGAGCGGTTGCGTTCATTTTTTGGCGATCGCCCCGTAGCCGAATGGTTTAATCTTTCCGCCCCCAAGATAAAATCTGGTGAGGTGGTTCCGGAAAAAATCGATGCCCAAACCGCTTTGGCGCTGATGCTGAAAGAACCACTGTTAATTCGCCGTCCTTTGTTAGAAGTAGGCGATCGCCGTGAAGTAGGATTTGATGTACAAAAGATTGATACTTGGATTGGCTTACAAGCTGTGGATGAATCCTTGCAAGAAATCAGCGACAAGCTGATGAAGCAAGATTTGCAAGGCTGTTCCCACGGTAAAGATCATCATCACGGTCAAAGTTCTCAACAACACCAAAAGCAAGGCAACTGTAAACATTAGACCTCTTGCAAAAGTGCTTTTTGCAAGAGGTGGGAAAAGGGAAAAGGTTAAAGGGGAAGGTGGAGTCCCAAGAAGGGGATAAGGGGCGGGGGAAAATACAAAACCTTTCCCCCTTTTCCCGACTTCTGCAAGAAGTCTATTAGTACCGAACTTATGTAGCAAAGACGCGATTTATCGCGTCTTTGCTTTAACCAAACTGTATTGCGACAATACTCTCAAGTATTAAAACTATGTATCATTTTGTCTCAGATATTACACACTTAATCTTGCATAGGCATATTAAGAATGCCAATTTTGCAAGAAAAAACTATGACAGCTACTTTAGCTGGTTATCAACTCCTCGAAACCCTTCACTCTAGTAGCAAAACCGTCATTTATCGCGGACGGCGAGAAACTGATAACGTCTCTGTCATTATTAAAACTCTGCTGTGCAAACATCCACTCTTAAAAGACATTGCGCGTTACAGAAATTAGGATTAAATCGGAAAAAGCACATAAACTAGATTCAATTGTGCCAATCAATGATTGAAGCTGTAGGTGCAAAAGTTATTTATCCTCATAGTCCCCTGATTTTAATGCAATTGAATTATGGCGATCGCAACTTAAATCTTTTTTACGCAGTTTTGCTCCAACTACAACAGAAATCGTTGATAAACTAATCTCTGTTACACTCTATTTAATAAATCCTTAACATTTAATAAACTGCTTTAATAGTTGCTGCTACTATACCTCATAACAGCCGTGAATGGTGTATGTACGTCAACAATTCAACAAATAATATTTGGATTGTGTTAAGTGATGATACAAAAAGTATTTTCAAAATATTAGGTGTTTAAAGCTGACATTAATATTAGCAATTACCCCCTAGAATTTTAGAAATAGGGTGTTTTATAGTAAAAAAATTGATTGAGCATGGGGTATTTAGATATTGGACATGGGATCGACTCTTTCCCTAGTCCTTAATCATTAGCCCTAGTCTCAGACAAAAAAGGGGAATTCCGCCTAAAGGACTCGAAGCCTGCGTAAATCAGTATGGCCTGTGATGAAATGCGATCGCGTGTTTCGATAATTCATGGGTGTTAACAGACTCAATTCCCAATTGGCTAGAGTACGGCAGAGTTATGACCCCCAGTATTACAGATTCAGCAGTGAAGGCTGCGGTAGCAGCTGTTGCATCGGAGTCAGCCTCAGCAGAGGAAAAAATCCAAATGCTGATTGAGATCGCACAGGGTTTTCAAAAAAAGCCCAAAACTGCCCAAGACTTGCGAAATGCAGTTGGGTTATATTACCGGGCTTATGAAATGTGTGGTGAGGAGTATCCCCTGCTAAAAGCCAGGGCGCAAGTAGGCATGGCAGGGACATTACAGGCAATACCGGATGTTGAGTATCAACTGTTGATGCAAGCGAAAGTCGGTTATGAAGAGGCGTTGCCAATTTTACAGCAATTGGCAACGCCTCAGGAAGTAGCAGAGACGCAGATGAATTTTGGGCTGGTGTTGCAGTCACTAGTGCCATTCAATTTGGCACGGATAACTGACAGCATCCAGGCTTATCATGAAGCTTTGCGGGTATTTACTTGGGAAGATTACCCCCAAGAATATGCGATTTTATATAACAATATTGCGATCGCTTACCTTTCTATGCCCCTAGCATCGGAACGAGAATACTTGCGTCAAGGGTTAGCTGTGCAGTCATTTGAGGTAGCGCTAAAGCATATTAATTTGATTGATCATCCTAGAGAATATGCAATGCTGCAAAACAACTTAGGTAACGCTTTGCAATATTTAGTGAGTTCCCATCCTGTGGAGAATAATTTAAGGGCGATCGCAGCTTATGATGAAGCACTCAAAGTGCGTAATTCCAAAGATACACCTCTAGAGTACGCTAACACAATTTCAAACAAAGCCAACGCCTTATTCAACTTACCCGACGACTCAGAAAAACCAGAACTTGGCAATCCTAAAAATCTCTCACAAGCACGTATTTACTATCAACAAGCCTTTGAAATATTTACCAAAAACCAACAAATTGCACAAGCAGAGATAGTAGCTCAAGCCCTACAAGATATTGAAGCAGAAATAGGGAGTATGGAATAGGGCATTGGGCATTGGCTATTCTGCTTGTCCCTTGTCTCTTTCATCCCCCTCATCTCCTTTATCCCCCCCACTTCCTTAACGATCGGGAAAAAAACAGCATGAGAGATATTTTAACAAACCCTTCTCTGAGAGATTTTCTCACAAGTTTAGCAGATGGTGACTTGAACATAGCAACAGGATTAGTGTGGATAGTCATAGCAACAGCCTTGTCTATGGTTGGTGGGGCTATTGGTGGAATGCTGTTAGCTGGAAAAGATATCGGCTATCAGTTTTCAGCAATGCTTGGGGCATTATTTGCCCCTGCTGGTGTCATTCCTGCTATTCTCTTAGGGTTTGTAATCCTAAATTTATTGACTCATTACTAGGAGAAAATATGTTAGAAATTGGGTGGTTTTCTGCCAAGTTATTTTTCAAAGGAAAATTACTGCGCGATCCAATATATTTTGTTCAACGAACTGCTATTGCTACTGCTGTAGGTTCGTTACTGCTAGTGTTGTTTGCACAAATCGACATTCCCTTCTGCTTACCAATAACATTATCTAGCCTCGTGACAGGCTTGATTATGCCATTTCTCCTCAAAGATTTCAAAATGAAGTAATTTGTCATTGGTCATTTATGAATAACCAATGTCCTATACCCAATGACTAATGACTAATGACAAATCTGGAAGAATTAGTTCGAGAAATTAACCGCTTTGAGGCAATTATATCCGAGTGGGATGAAAGCCAACGGTGCGTAGCAGTTGGTTTAAAAAGAGCAATTGAAGCTTTGCATAAAGCTGCATTGACTAATTTAATTAAAAGCCTCAAACAAGAATCAATGTCAGGTTTACGTCATGCTGTGACTGATGAAGTAGTGTACGCAGTGCTGCTTTATCACGAACTAGTAAAACTACCAAAACCACCATTATCACAGCGAATTCAAACAGCCCTTGAAGAAGTTCGCCCAGGTTTAAAAAGCCATAATGGAGATGTAGAACTAGTAGCAATTAAGCCCCCAGATACAGTAGAAGTTAAATTAATCGGAACTTGCAGCAGTTGTCCGGCTTCTAATTTAACTTTATCTCAGGGAGTAGAACAGGCAATAAAAAAGCATTGTCCTGAAATAACCAGAGTGGTTGCGGTCAATAATAACTCTGTTGTTAACAATGCAAGTTTTGGTTTAATTAGTCCATTCTCTTCAAAAATAACTTCTACTTGGATCAAAGTAGCAACTATTGAACAAGTTCCTGAATTTAGTGTATTGGCAGTACAACTTGCTGGTAATTCCCTGATTTTGCACCGTCAAGGTATTACAGTAAAATGTTACCGTAATGCTTGCACTCATCTAGGTTCTACCCTAGATAAGGGTAAGGTTGAAAATGGTATTATTACCTGTCCTTCGCACGGATTTCAGTACAAGTTAAAGACAGGTGAATGCTTGACTGCACCAGATCTTTCGCTTCAGTCGTATCCAGTAAAAATTAAAGATGATAAGGTTTTTGTGAAACTGCAAAAATGAGCGTGTAAAAGTAACATCTTAGCAAATATACGTGACAATTAGAAAATCACAGTTAATTTGCTTTTCATGTCAGTAGTTCGCGGATTCATTTTAGTGTTTTTTGAAAGCAAAATGCCTAAATTTTTTCTCAATAGGCCTTAATTGTTTCTCATTTGGGCAATTCAGTGATTCATTTTAGTGTTTTGAGAAAGCAAAATACCTAAATGCTTTCTCACAATGCTTGATTGCTTTCTCATTTCAGTACATCGCGCATTCATTACAAATATTGCTATGTAGCAAAAGCAACTTCAGATTAGCAAAAAGTTTTTTAAAAGTTTTAACTTAATTTGAAATAAAAACATCATGGGAAATTGTTACTGTTGTTACATGCTCATCGGCATTAATGTTTTTAAATAATTATCAGCGTCTATCTGCGGTTTATGGATATCCCAATCATAATTAATCCCATATCACAATTACCGCTAGAAGCAACAGAAATTTCTCAATATTTACCTCTATCGCCTCAAGGTGCGGAGGTAATTTTAGGTAACATTATTGAACCACAAAAATTAGTGATACCTATAGCACCTAGTCCCACAACGATGTTTGGACCTCGTGGTGCTTGTTTATTATCAAAAACTGGCCCTTTATGGGTATCAGATACAGGACATCATCGATTATTAGGATGGAAAAAATTACCCACAAGAGATAGTCAACCTGCTGATTGGGTAATTGGACAACCTGACTTTTATCATGAAGGGCAAAATGCTAAAAGTACACCGGGAAGAACAACCTTAAGTGTACCAACAGGGATTTGTGCTTGTGGCGAAGGATTAGCTGTAGCAGATGCTTGGAATCATCGAGTTTTAATTTGGAAAAACTTACCAGAAGATAACAATGTTCCAGCCGATTTAGTATTAGGACAAGCTAATTTTATTGCTAATCAACCAAATCGGGGACGCCAAGAAGCATCTGCCAGTACAATGCACTGGCCTTATGGTGTATTCTATCATCAAGGACGGCTATTTATTGCTGATACTGGTAATCGCAGGGTATTAATTTGGCATCAATTACCAACAGAAAATAGTCAACCGGCTGATGTAGTTTTGGGACAACCAGATATGATATCTCGCAATGAAAACGGCGGTGCTTCTGCAACCGCAGCGAGTATGCGTTGGTGTCACGATATTACCCTTTGGGGAGAAAATTTGGTTGTCAGCGATGCAGGTAATCATCGAGTGATGATTTGGCAGGGAATACCAACAGAAAATAACACCCCTTGTGCAGTGGTTTTAGGACAAAAAAGCTTTGATTTCGTGGAAATGAATCAAGGAGTTTATTATCCTAGTGCTAGTAGTTTGAGTATGCCTTATGGTGTTGGGGTGGCTGGAGATTGGTTAGTAGTTGCAGATACAGCTAATTCTCGGTTGTTAGGATGGAGAAAACTAGAATCAATTTTATCACTGCAAGGTGCAGCGGCAGATGGATTGGCAGGGCAAATAAATTTTCAAAGTAAAGGTGAAAATCGTAATTTTGGACTGCCAAAACAAGATAGCTTAAATTGGTGTTACGGAATAAAAGTTTGTGGCAATACGGCAATAATAGCTGATTCTGGAAATAACCGAATTTTGCTGTGGCAGTTTAATAATTCGTAATGGGCTACGCCCCGCTTCGCTAACGTAATTCGTAATTTTTGAAAGTCAGATTTATATGGCGACTGAAGAAATTAGAGTTCGCGGCACAGTTCAAGGGGTAGGGTTTCGCCCTACTGTATATCGTCTGGCCAAAACCTATGGTTTGCATGGAGATGTTTGTAATGATGGTGAAGGTGTATTAATTCGGGTATCTGGTAGTGAGGAGGCAATAACCGAATTTGTTGCCAGATTACAAACAGAATGTCCACCGTTGGCAAGAATTAATAAACTAACTAGAACTCCTTATGAAGGTGAATTTAAATTTGATAATTTTGTGATTTCTAGTAGCGTCAATAATGCCATTAAAACAGAAATTACCCCTGACGCAGCTACTTGTTTGCAATGCCAACAAGAAATATTCGACCCCTTTAGCCGCTTTTATCGCTACCCCTTTACTAACTGTACTCATTGCGGCCCCCGCCTGAGTATTATTCGTGCGATTCCTTATGACAGAAGCAATACCAGTATGTCTGCGTTTGCTATATGTTCAGAATGTGCAAAGGAATATCACGATGTCGAAAATCGGCGTTTTCACGCCCAACCTGTAGCTTGTCATGTTTGCGGCCCCACAGCTTGGTTAGAACGCGCTGATGGGAAATCGGTTACTGCTTCCATGTTTTCGATGTTGGATGATGTCGATGCTGTTTGTAGCTTGTTGCAAAAAGGTGAGATTGTGGCAATTAAGGGGTTAGGTGGTATTCATTTAGCTTGCGATGCAACTCAGGAAACTGCTGTACAAAAACTGCGTCAGCGCAAAAAGCGCTATCATAAACCCTTTGCTTTAATGGCGCGGGATATTGAAATAATTGAACAATATTGTATTGTCAACGCCAAAGAAAAAGAATTATTAACAAGTTCTGCTGCACCAATTGTTTTATTACAAGCTTCAGATAAAAAACAATTAGCATCGTCAGTAGCATCAGGGCAAAATACCCTTGGTTTCATGCTACCTTATACGCCGTTGCATCATTTAATTCTGCGGCGGATGAATCGCCCAATTGTTTTAACAAGTGGCAATCTTGCTGATGAACCACAATGTATTCATAATGATGAAGCAAGAGAAAAATTAGGGAAAATTGCTGATTATTTTCTCTTTCACAATCGAGAGATTATAAATCGGGTAGATGATTCGGTTGTGCGTGTCCTTGGTGATAAAGTCCAAACAATTCGCCGTGCCAGAGGACATGCACCAGTATCAATTAGTTTACCTACGGGATTTCACAAAGTAGCACAAATTTTAGCAATGGGCAGTGAATTAAAAAATACATTTTGTTTATTGCGTGAAGGAGAAGCAATTCTCTCTCAACATCTAGGAGATTTAGAAAATGCTGCGGCTTTTAATGCTTATCAAGAGACATTGAACTTATACTTAAATTTATTTGAGCATAAACCAGAAGTAATTGCTATTGATAAACATCCTGAATATCTCTCAAGTAAACTTGGTAAAGAACTTGCAGACACAAATCAGATCAAAATTTATCCAATTCAACATCATCACGCCCATATCGCCGCTTGTATGGTGGAAAATGAGATTCCTTTAGATACATCTCCAATATTAGGTATTGCTTTAGATGGTTTAGGTTACGGCAATGATGCTACACTCTGGGGCGGAGAATTTCTTTTAGCAGATTACCGAAGCTTTAAACGACTAGCAACATTTAAACCAGTAGCAATGATTGGTGGCGAACAAGCAATTTATCAGCCTTGGCGTAATACTTATGCCCAATTAGTAGCTGCTAATCTTTGGAATGATTGCGAACAAAAGTATACTAACTTAGAAATCGTAAAATTTCTGAAAAACACGCCACTCAAACTACTAAATCAACTTATAGAGAAAAAGATTAACTCTCCTCCAGCTTCATCTGTGGGGCGATTGTTCGATGCAGTGGCCGCGGCGGTTGGTCTTTATAGAGAAAAATGTAGCTATGAAGGACAAGCTGCGATCGCAATGGAAGCTATAGTAGATGTTAGTAGCTTAAATAATGATAAAGAAACCCTAATCTATCCTTTTAATTTTAGCTTTTCAGATAGTATTTACTGTATAGACCCGCGTCCAATGTGGCAAGCCTTGCTCAATGACTTACAACAGCAGATTCCCCAACCAGTTATAGCCGCCAAATTTCATAAAGGTTTAGCAAATGCGATTGTGGAAATGGTTAAACATCTTAGTCAAGAGAATCTGATTAATCAGGTAGCATTAACAGGAGGAGTCTTTCAAAATTGTATATTGTTAAAAGAAGTTACCAAACGATTAGAAACATTGCGAATAAAAGTACTTACTCATAGCTTAGTTCCAGCTAACGATGGCGGATTATCTCTAGGACAAGCAGTGATTACAGCTGCACAATTAATAGATGAGTGTTGATATTTGACAATTTTTTCACCAATAATTCTCTCTGTGTTCTCCGCGCCTTTGCGGTTAGTTCATCTTAAAAAATAAAAAAATGTGTTTAGGAATCCCCGGACAAATTATAGAAATTACCAACGTTAACCATAAGTTAGCCATAGTTAACATTGGTGGTGTTAAGCGCGAAGTAAATATTGCTTGTATCGTAGATGAACAACATCCCCCCGAAGCTTGTATCGGTGATTGGGTGCTAGTACATGTTGGCTTTGCTATGAATAGAATTAACGAACAAGAAGCAGCAGAAACATTACAACTCCTTCAAGAATTAGCAGCAGCACAAGCAGGGATTAGTACTTAACTTAACGAACTGCAGAGGCGCAGAGGGCACAGAGAGAAAAAAGAAATACTTAACTCAGCCGTATTGACATAAAGCTTACTATTCCCAAATCCTTATGAAATATGTTGACGAATTCCGCGAACCGGAAAAAGCAGAAGCCTTACGCCGCGAAATCGCCAAATTAAGCCATCAGCTAGAAAAACCTATCAAAATCATGGAAGTATGTGGCGGACATACCCACTCGATATTTAAATATGGTATTGAAGAAATTTTACCCGATCGCATCGAACTAATTCATGGACCTGGTTGTCCAGTATGCGTGATGCCAAAGGGGAGATTAGATGATGCGATCGCAATCTCTCAAAATCATAACGTCATCTTTGCCACCTTTGGCGACGCCATGCGGGTTCCTGGTTCCAAAACGAGTTTATTGCAAGCCAGGGCACAAGGCGCAGATATCCGTATGGTGTACTCTCCTTTAGATAGCCTGCAAATTGCCAGAGATAACCCCGACAAAGAAGTAGTCTTCTTCGCATTAGGCTTTGAAACCACAGCCCCCAGCACCGCGTTCACCATTCTGCAAGCCGCAGCCGAAGAAATTCCTAACTTTAGTATGTTTTCCAATCACGTCCTCGTGATTCCCGCCCTCAAAGCACTATTAGATAATCCCGACTTACAACTAGATGGATTTGTTGGGCCTGGTCATGTCAGTATGGTAATAGGCAGTGACCCATACCAATTTATTTCTCAACAATATAATAAGCCAATTGTTGTTTCAGGATTTGAACCCTTAGATATTCTCCAATCAATTTGGATGCTATTACAGCAGTTAGTAGAAAATCGTTGTGAAGTTGAAAACCAATATAACCGAATTGTCCGAAAATCTGGGAATACAGTAGCGCTGCAAGCCATAAACAAAGTTTTCGCCGTGCGAGATAGTTTTGATTGGCGCGGCTTAGGTGACATTCCCTATTCAGGATTAAAAATTCAACCTGAATATGCCCAATTTGATGCCGAACTTAAATTTACCATTGCTAACCTCAAAGTAGCCGACCATAAAGCTTGTAAATGTGGAGAAATCCTCAAAGGAGTCTTAAAACCTTGGGAGTGTAAAGTATTCGGTACAGCTTGCACACCAGAAACACCAATCGGTACTTGCATGGTATCTTCCGAAGGCGCTTGTGCAGCCTATTACAAATATGGACGACTCTCCACAATTGCCAAAAGAACAATCACCCCAAAACCAAAAATAACTCAAGAACCTCTACCCGCCTGCGGCTTCTCCTCAGAATAATACTCAGCGTACCTCTGCGCTTCCCAGCCTGCGGCAAGCCGCAAAAGCGTCTACTGCGTCCCTTTGCGTTTAAAAAATTTTAATATGAATATTTTCCCCACAAACCCCATACAAAATCCCCTATTCCAAAAAATAGAAAAAGTCCGCCGTCGCCAAACTAAAGTGCAAGACACTCACATAACTCTCGCACATGGCAGCGGTGGTAAAGCCATGCGTTATTTAATCGACGATATCTTTATCAGCAATTTTGATAACCCAATTCTCTCCCAACTAGAAGACCAAGCCAGCTTCAACCTAGCCCCTCTCCTCCAACAAGGAGACAGACTCGCATTTACAACAGATTCTTATGTTGTAGACCCGTTATTTTTCCCCGGAAGTGATATAGGAGAATTAGCCGTCAACGGTACAGTTAATGATTTAGCTGTCAGCGGTGCTAAACCTTTATATTTAACTTGTAGCGTAATTTTAGAAGAAGGATTACCCGTAGAAACCTTGCGGCGTGTTGCAGTCAGCATGAAAATAGCCGCAGAAAAAGCGGGTATTCAAATTGTCACTGGTGACACAAAAGTTGTACATCGTGGCGCTGCCGATAAACTCTTTATTAATACTGCTGGTATTGGTGTCATTCCGCGAGGAGTTAACATTTCTGCTCATAACATTAAACCTGGAGATGCAATAATCATTAATGGTGAAATAGGCAATCATGGGACAGCAATTTTAATTGCCCGTGGCGAATTAGCCTTAGAAACTAATATTGAAAGTGATTGTCAGCCGTTACATAGTTTAGTAGAAACTATTCTCCATACATGTCCGCAAGTTCATGCTATGCGAGATGCTACACGCGGTGGTTTAGCTACAGTATTAAATGAATTTGCCCTCAGTTCCGATGTGGGAATTCGTCTCTTTGAAGAATCTATCCCAGTGCGTGAAGAAGTCAACGGAGTTTGCGAAATTCTCGGTTTAGACCCATTGTATTTAGCTAATGAAGGTAAGTTAGTTGTGGTGGTTCCAAAAAAGAATACTGAAAATGTTTTATCAGCGATGAAATCCCACCCAGCAGGCAAACATGCTTGTATTATTGGCGAAGTTATTACCTCACCCCCAGGCATCGTATTATTAAAAACAGCTTTTGGTGCTGAAAGAATTGTTGATATGTTAGTAGGCGACCAATTACCACGAATTTGTTA
This sequence comes from Nostoc sp. C117, assembly GCF_043099735.1. NCBI lineage: Bacteria > Bacillati > Cyanobacteriota > Cyanophyceae > Nostocales > Nostocaceae > Nostoc > Nostoc sp. C117. The sequence goes on along the minus strand of NZ_CP170991.1, from coordinate 4,151,701 downwards.
ATCTTTAATAGATTTATAATATGCACGAATTTGGAATTACCCAAAATATTGTGGCAATTGTGACTGAACACGCCAAAGGCGCAAAAGTGCAGCGAGTTTTATTAGAAATTGGTAAACTTTCAGCAATTATGCCCGATGCTATCCGATTTTGTTTTGATATTTGCACTCAGGGCACAGTTTTAGAAGGGGCGACATTAGAAATTTTAGAAATTCCAGGTTTAGGGAGATGTCGCCAATGTGGTGCAGAAATTTATTTAGATAAACCATTTGGAATCTGTAACTGCGGTAGTGTGCAATTAGATTTAATTACTGGTGAAGAACTTAAAATCAAAGAAATAGAAATAGAGGAATTATGTGTGTAACCTGCGGTTGTTCTGATGATGGCGAAATAAAAATTACAAATTTAGAAACAGATAAAGCGGAACATAATCATACTCACACTTTACCAGATGGAACTGTCATCACTCACTCCCACAGTCATGACACTCATATAGAAGCACCTCAAATTCATGCCAAAATACACAACACAACGATATCTTTAGAACAGGATATTTTAGCAAAAAATAACCTCCTAGCTGCCCAAAATCGGGGATGGTTTAAAGGTCGCAATATTCTCGCTTTAAATTTAATGAGTTCTCCCGGTGCTGGGAAAACAACTCTCTTAACACGAACCATCAATGATTTAAAGCAGCAATTATCTATCAGTGTCATTGAAGGCGACCAAGAAACTGCTAACGATGCCAAAAAAATTAAAGAAACAGGTTCTAAAGTCATCCAAATCAATACCGGAACAGGCTGTCATTTAGATGCCTCAATGATAGAAAGAGGTTTACAACAACTGAATCCGCCACTAAATTCAGTTGTGATGATTGAAAATGTCGGAAATTTGGTTTGTCCAGCCTTATTTGATTTAGGAGAAAATGCAAAAGTCGTGATTCTCTCTGTTACGGAGGGGGAAGATAAGCCGCTAAAATACCCGCACATATTCCGTGCAAGTGATATCATGATTCTCACGAAAATCGATTTGCTACCTTACCTGCAATTTGATGTTCAAAAGTGCATAGAATATGCTAAAGAAGTAAATCCCAAAATTCAGATTTTTCAGGTTTCTGCAACTACTGGTGCTGGGTTAGAAAATTGGTATGCGTGGTTATCTGCATCATTATAGTAAAAACTCTGCGCCCCTCTGCGCTTTCTTTAGCGTACCTCTGCGTTTAAACTAAAATCTGTCAAATCAAGTCACTGACTGATGAAATCCCTCTGGGGGTTCATCAAAACTGGAAGTAAGTAGTATAAATCGCTAAGTGAAAAAATCACAAGTTTTTTTACCAGTAAATCAATCACAAACTCGCTGTAATTCCTCAACTGTATTTAGGGTTTTGATAGCCTGTTGAATCACTTTTAATCGCTGTAAATCTGTGATTTGGTAAATGATTGGCATTAAATCTAAGCCAGGAGTCCCAAATTTAATCTCCAGTGCCAATTCAATACCTGAATATAATTCCTCTCGTCGTCCGCGTGCTTCTCCGCGTGCTTCCCCGCGTGCCTCTCCGCGTGCTTCTCCTTCACGTAAAATTTCTTGATACCAAGGCGACTCACGCAACACAGCCATATCCCACCTCATGATTTCTTGGACTAGGGCACTCTCTATTACAAACGTAGCAAAAAAAGCCAAAACTGTTTCAAGTTGATTTATTCCTCTTCTGTCACTTTCCGGTTATTCTAAATAAAAGAATAAAAAAAGAAAACCCTGAAAGGTAAGTAGGGCAATGGATGTAGAATTACAAATTTTGAAACATTTGGCAAGAGATGCTCACCCAACAGTTGCGACCATAGATGAATATTGTGCAGAGTATAAAGACCTGTTTAAAGAAGTAAGAAATTATGAATGCTTCAAATATTTACATCTGGGAATAATGTCACAAATTAAAAGAAAATCATTACCAGAGATAGCGAAAGTCGTAAGTATAAACTCCGCACAGTCATTACATCATTTTTTAGCCAATTCAGACTGGTCAGTAGATAAATTAAAACAACTAAGATTAAATAAACTTAAAAAAGCACTAAATGGAAATGCGATTACAGTAGTAATAGATGAAACCGGAGATAGAAAAAAAGGTAAAAAGACTGATTATGTAGCCAGGCAATATCTAGGAAGTGTAGGAAAAGTCGATAATGGAATAGTTTCAGTCAATGCCTATGGAGTTTATTCTAATATAACGTTTCCATTAACTGTAAAAGTATTCAAACCCAAAGGAACGTTAAAAGAGGAGGATAAATATAAAACTAAAATAGAGTTAGCGTCAGACATCATTACAGAATTAATTGAATCAGGTTTTAACATTAAACTGGTACTGGCAGATAGTTTATATGGTGAAAGTAGCCAATTTATTAGAAAAGTAGCTGAATATAAATTAGATTATGTCGTAGCAATAAGAAGTAATCATGGAGTCTGGTTGCCAGCAGGACAAAGCGTTAGGGCTAATAAGTGGTGTAAATTTGAAAGAACATTTAGCAATCAAAAATCAGAAACCCGATACATTAGGGAAATAATTTATGGTAAAAAAAGAGCCATAACTTACTGGGAAATAACTACTGACCCAGAAACCATGCCAGAAAATTCTACAACATTTGTGATGACAAATCTTCAAGGAAAACTCAAAAAAACTTTAGGCGATTTATATGGATTAAGAACCTGGGTAGAATATGGATTTCGACAGTGTAAACAGGAACTCGGCTGGACAGATTATCGGTTCACAAATTTTCAACATATAGAAAGGTGGTGGGAAATTATTTTTTGTGTGTACACAATGATTAGTTTAAATTCTCCAGCCTTCTTAAGCTTAAATAAATCTCGTCAAATTGAAGCTGAGGTTCAAAAAAATAGTGATGTTGATTTTTCTAATCATCAACAATGGAACCATGAATGCGGATGGAAAAATACTCTAAATAATCTGCGTCTCATTGCCCAACCACTCTTACTATTTTGGTTAATTTATCCCTGGATACATATTTTCCCAAATTCTAAATTATTGCTGGGATTCAATCAATTAATTAGTGCAATGAATCAATTTAAAACCTGTTATGCTTCTGGATAATTTCACTTTGTTACTACTTGCTTATCTCGGAGAGTGACAGAAGAGGGATAATTGTTCATCCTGACGCAGAATTTGCAAAGCTTCTCGAATTACAACCTCGTTTTCACCGCCTTTGAGAATGGGTACAAATGGAATTAAGGATGGTAATGGTGTCTCAAAGACAGTATTTACATCAACTTCCCATAGGTTAATCACCCGATAATCTTGAGTTGCTCTTAAACCTGCAACATTTGATGCATAACTTGTAGGTATTTCTGTGTTGCTTCCTTTAAGAATATTGATTAATACTGGATAGGTAGGTAAATTATATTTTTCTTCAGCGAGAGCTGCATAAGCACGCATCCGTCGTGGCATTTCCGGTTTATAGCGCAGTTGTAATTCATTGACAACTAGAAATTTTCCATACTGCGGATTCTCGACACGGATAAGTACATCACTTTGTCTACTAACCCACTGAAATTCTGAGTTGAGAATTTCACCTACAATAACATCAGGAATTTGTGTTACCCATTTTACCCAGTTATCGGGTGCAAGACTGATTAGGCGTTTAGTGCTGATATCAGCAGGTTTGGACATAAGCAAGTAGATAGGTTTAGATAATCGCTACTGCACTTTTAATTAGACTACCACTGAGTGTAGACATAGCGATCGCCTAAATATTTACGTCTCAAAATACAAAAATAAACCAAAATCACAGGAGTTATTTCTACTTCAATAACTAACTGCCTCCAATTTTAAAAATCAATTCTACCTCTCATAAAATACAACACCCTGCACTTTTAAAGTACAGGGTGTTAGACAGCGATAAAGATGATTCCCAGTTTATATTTACCTCAAAGCCAATCTCGATAAGCAGATATTTCATTTACGCTGATTTCAAACGGCGTTCCTTTGCCAAATGGCGGATAAACGCGAATTTTGCCATTGCTAGCAAACCGCTCTAGCCTATTACCCAACTGGGGAATATTACTAACAATATGCCAGTAAGATACTAAGTCAGGGCAATCAATAATTAATGTGAGGATGCTAGCATTTGTTGTGAGATACCACTGACAATTAGATAATAGGACTCGCGTAATGCGATCGCAAGCTAGATAAAAGCATCTGCCAGTAGACTGCTCTAGCTCCATTTGCAGCATTCCATCCTGTTTCGTTACCTCAGTGGGAGGTAAATCATCAGGAGGAAGCAAGTATAGTTTAGAAGACATAATTTCGCACCTCTTGGTTGTAGCGCGTCAAACTGTCCAGGTTTTTTTGCAAATCCGCAGACGAGGGTTTGAGTGCTAGCGTACCTAAATTTAATTCGTCCTGAAATTTCTTGATTCTGTCTCGACAAGTCTCCACATCACCGATAATTGAATTCTCAATCAAATAATCTTCATCGAAACAAATATTTGTGCGATCGAATGGTTTTTGGTTGGGATTCGCACTATTTTTCAATACTTCAGCCGAATTAGCTTTCATTTTCTGGCTAAATTGGCGAACGAAAGGTAACGCTTCACTCACTGCCTCATCAAATGTTTTGGCAACGTAAAAGAAGCGTGCCAGCACAAAGTTTTCTGCACCACTAGAATTTAAGGCTCGATATTTACTAACAGTATCCTTCAATCTGTGTAGAGAGAATGGCGGCCCACCCATCAAGCTGAAGGAATGTTTAGCAGCGAACTCGATACCATCATCACCACCAGTAGCAACATAGACTGAGATTTTACTCTGCAATGGTTTGGGATAAATTGTTAAGCGATCGCATTGATAATATCGCCCATTAAATGATACATCAGTTTCATATAAGAGCTTTTGAATCAATGCCATCGCCTCTAGCATCTTGGGACGGGCTTCACTTGGTAGGGTCGCAAAATGCTTATTCTGTTGAGGAAAAGGGCCGCCTTTGGCAACTCCAAATAATAATCGTCCATTACACAGGTTATCCAAAGTGGCAATATCTTCCGCCACCCGAATCGGGTTATGGAATGGCAGTAACACCGCCGCAGTACCTAATTGAATAGTTGAAGTCAATCCTGCCAAGTGTGCCATTAATAGCAACATGGACGGGCTGAGATTGGATTCACTAAAATGGTGTTCGCTTACCCAGGCTTCCTCAAAACCCAAACTTTCAGCCTGTTTTACCAGCGCGACTTGCTCAAACATAGCACGACGAGCATCTTGGTGATAATTATCGTAATTGCAGAAAATTCCAGTTTTCATTACTTGCGTTAATACTTTGTACTCACCGTAGATGCTGGTTATTCTAGTGGTCTATCGCATTTGATAGGTTTGTAGTGAGGACTTTAGTCCTAAAATATTTAACCACTTTATGCTTACTACAAAGGCATTTACCCCTCTCAATTAATCCGATGAATCACTAGTAGTCTGTCTCATTAATTTGGCACGCGTTAAAATTATCTGCGTCTCCGTGTCAGACTCAAAGACTACTAAGTAGCAACCCACTGCAACTCCAACCATAGGCGTGGATTGTTCTGTCTGAGTTTCGACATCGGATCGCGTAACAATCGCTTGGCATTTATGCAGACTACCTGCATTAGACCCATATTGTCTGCAACTTCTCGAAGTATTTCTTTTTGAGCTTGCACACAGGAAATCATTTCGTCAGAGCAATAAATTCCTATATATTGCAAGCGCCTAGCAGGTCGTCCCCAAAAACAGGTGATCACTTTCACATAACACCCGTCCAGTAATTCTCCAACTTGTGGATAGTAGTGGTTGAGGACTCTTGTGAATTCTTTGGCTAAGATGTCTTCAGCAATCATTTGAACTGATATTTCTGTAGCGTCCATCACTCTATTTAATATAACATAATTTTGTCATTTAAATATGACAAAATAGCCTACGATCTTTAAATAAAATATTAAATAAAAAAGAGGCGTACCTTATTTGGTATCACCTCAGATTGGCGTAAAGCATTGTTATTTTGAATAAAAAATCAAAGTATTGGACCTCTTGCAAAAGTGCTTTTTGCAAGAGGTGGGAAAAGGCAAAAAGTTAAAGGGGAAGGTGGGGTCCCACCTTCCCCTTTTCCCGACTTCTGCAAGAAGTCTATTGATTTGAATAACCTTATTCGCATTCTAGTTGCTAAGCTGTTACGCATTTAATTTGTACATTTACCTGATGACTGATGACTGTTAACCGTCAATAGTTAACAGTTAACGACTATCAAGAGTGTTTATATACTTTAGACACGCATCAGCTTACCCCATAGAAACGCCAAGGGCTATCTGTTATATGAATCGTAAATTGTTGTTGAAAAAATCTCAGTAATCTTGTAAGGTGTGTTAGCAAAGCCTAACGTATCAGAAGCTGGGAATAGTGCCGTACTTTCTGCGCTAACGCACCCTACTGTATGTAGCTTCACTTTGTCAGATATTAGTGGAGCTAAGTTAGCTACTAATTGATTCTGAATTCTCTAGTCTTATTTAATTGTTATTATCGAGCATTGCGTTCACAAACTAAGACCTCTGCTATAATATCCGGCACATTTACAAAGTCTGTAAATCCTTCAGATCCCTGAATCGGTGATATAAATGTATAGTTTGGGTCACAGACTCCATTGTCATATACTTGAATAAACCAGCGATCGGGAAATCCTTCTACACCTAGTTCCACAGTGTACCAACTCTCACCAATCAGACGAGAGTTAAAGATTGTAAACCACTCTCTATTTTCTTCGGAAATGTTCCAATCTGCCATGAGTAGCTCTAAAGCTATTTGTCCGGCATCAGTTGAAGTCAATAACATTTTTACTCCTTATTAGCAACTTCGGAGTTGGTAATTTCAGGATATAAACCCAGTTGTTTAGCTAACTCACGCGCTACAAAAAATAAAAATTGGGCACCATCCTGATTGCCTTCATGAGCAAACATAGTTGCTACTTGTAACATTGTTTCCACTAAGCCAGAATCAATCAATTCTGGCTTACCTTCTAAAACTTCTGGTTCCTGACCATTAGGGCATTTAAGTAGCTCATCAATCAGGTTAAAATATAAGCCTTGGCGTTGTTCTGTCATGGTAATTTTAGTGCTTTGAATGAACTATTTTCAGCGTAGTGAGAGAATTGAAAATTTCTCAATCGGTCTAAGAGAGAATGATTGATTACTGTTCAATACTTTGTTGCCACAGCCTTTCCAACATTTCAACTTGTTCTTTTAAAACACCAGCTCGATAAACAAGATATCTGTCGTAAAAGATAATGGCTAACCCAACACAAATAGGGATTAACAAGAAGAACCATTGCAGGATAGTGCCAACTTTATATTGTTCAGCAACAGTCAGCATTTGAGTAACCACATTACGATCAGAGGATTGTATGCTAGTCTGAGGATAAGGTGTACTTTCTGTCTGAGGAGTCACAGCGATCGCTCCACTAGTCTTGTTAACTTCGCAAGCTAATTTCTGTGATTTTACTAAGTCAAGATGTTGCTCCCAAATTATGCCAAATACCACTAGCCCTGGAGAAAGTACTGCTAAGGTAACGACGCAAACTGTAAGAACATTTAAAACTTTGATTTTCATCTTGACTCTCCCTTGCTAGGTAGTATGCACCCAGTAAGAAAATATCTTTTGCTGTTCATATAAAGTAGTCATATATTTCTACTTCTCAAACAGTTATGATACTAAAATATCTGTAAACGGAAATTCTCAGAATCGTTATTTGTCAGTCATTTATCTAATGATTCCTGACTAGCGATCGCTGAAAAAACAGCAAATTTTTCACAAAAAGTAGGAATTTTAAGTCAGAAATAACGCTCTCATCTCCTGGAATGTGGTTTCATCCTACTCTCAAAAGAGAGATTAAGAAGTCCCCCCTAGTTCACTAAGCTTGCGCTTAGGAATGTTGGGGGGTAGAGGGGAATCTCTGCGTAAATCCTATACGATTTATATCAGTCGCTCTCCACAAAACAGTTTATCCCAGCCCCATTAAGATTATTAAATTCATTAGAATAGTACTCAAACGCTGTAGTTAATGCCTGATAAGTATTTCAAAAATTCATTGGGGTATGGGTGCTAGTGTTTTTCACATGGGGTTCTAGTGTTTTTAAGGTGGGGTTCTGGTATGTAGAGTACTCAAGCATAAAGCAGTGTAGGCAGCGATCAAAGACTGTTTATTGGGTAATTTTCAGCGAACAAAATCTGTACTCAAAACAAATTATCAACATCTCTTGATAAAGATATACTGACTAACAAAGAAAAAACAATTAAGTTTTCCGAAAGTAATTTATTTTTCATAACAAACATAAACATAATGAGAAAAAGTATGCATCCCTACAAACAAAAGTTTAACAATCAAATCTCAAGCCGACAAGCAATAATCAGCAATTACAAATGGTAAAATACACATACGGTAAGCTAACATCATGCTGAAAACACAATAAAAGTTATTCCGAAACTTATATATTGTGTGATTGAGTTAAAATAGATAGTATATGCACTCATCTGCACTCAACTACAAAATATCAATACACAAAAGATTATTGTTATAAGTACATGCTCTGCACTAAGATTTAGAATTTTAGGAGTTAAATAATGCGAATTGCTAAAGACATAACAGAACTTATTGGACGAACTCCTTTAGTTGAACTTAACAAGATTCCTCAAGCTGAGGGAGTAGTCGCCAGAATAGTTGTCAAACTCGAAGGTATGAATCCAGCCGCTTCGGTGAAAGACCGCATTGGCTTAAGTATGGTACTTTCAGCAGAAGCAGAGGGTTTAATTCAGCCAGGGAAAACCATTTTAGTCGAGCCTACCTCAGGTAATACAGGAATTGCTCTAGCGATGGTAGCAGCGGCGCGGGGCTACAATTTAATTTTGACAATGCCAGAAACGATGAGCCAAGAACGACGGGCTATGCTCAGAGCTTATGGTGCATCTTTAGAGTTGACACCAGGCGCAGAGGGAATGCGGGGAGCAATTCGCAAAGCCGAAGAAATTGTGGCTAATACTCCCAATGCTTTGATGCTGCAACAGTTCCGCAACCCTGCCAATCCCAAAATCCACCGGGAAACCACCGCCGAAGAAATTTGGGCAGATACAGACGGGGAAGTGGATATCGTCATTGCTGGAGTCGGTACTGGTGGGACGATTACTGGTATTGCAGAGGTACTTAAAAGTCGTAAGGCGACGTTTAAGGCGATCGCTGTTGAACCCAGCAACAGCCCAGTCCTCTCAGGCGGTGAAGCTGGCCCACATAGAATTCAAGGTATTGGTGCCGGATTTATTCCTGATGTCCTCCGCCTAGAATTGGTTGATGAAGTAATTAGAGTCAGTGATGAACAGGCGATCGCTTACGGCCGACGTTTGGCCAAAGAAGAAGGCTTGTTATCTGGTATATCCTCTGGTGCGGCTTTGTGTGCCGCCATTCAAGTAGGTAAACGTCCAGAAAATGCTGGACGTTTAATCGTGATGATTCAACCTTCCTTCGGCGAACGTTACCTCAGCACCCCCATGTTTCAAGATTTGTCCTTAGAAACTGCTGGCGTTCGTTAAACCAATTCGCAATTCGCAATTACGTTTTGTAACGGCGATTTTAATTCGTGTTCAATTCATCCTGGCCTTCTGAGCGGGGAAATTAAACTGAACATACTTTTTTAAGGGACTTCCAAATCAAAATATCCCACTGTTCACAGTCAACAGTCAACAGTTCCTAGCGAACGGGAATGCGGATTTGAAACTCCGCTCCCTCGCTGGGTTTTGAGTTACAAGAGAGTGAGCCACCATGTTTTTCACTAACAATTTGGTAGCTAATCGACAAGCCCATAGCCGTGCCTTTGCCCACAGGTTTTATTGTAAAAAACGGATCGAATAGCCGTTGCCGAACTGACTCTGGCATACTTAAACCATTATCTACAATGTGGATTTGGAGTTTATGAGGGTCAATTTGTTCGGTGTAAATAATAATGGTTGGACTAGGTACGCAAGGAAGCAAAAATTTTGCGAATGCGATCGGCGCCAACCCGCATAGACAAAAGTAGGTTGGGCAAATCTGTCAGCAAAAATTCTAGATCGATTGTTTCGCCTAAAACCCGATATCGTTCTGTCTCCACTAAATAGAATCTGTACAGATGATTCGCTGGGGCATGATACGCCCCTTTTTGCATTTTTTCTTGATTACCTTGTGTTGGAGGCGATCGAGAATGCCCTGCTACTCTAGCTGTGGACTATCGAAGAGGGGTAATCTATGAAGTTGCCGCGATTGACCCAGGAGGAGATCGGAAAAATGTTTGGATCAAATGAGTTAAAGCAAAATTGCTTTTTTGCTTTTACTGTTTTTATTTTTTAAATCTGTTACGAGTATAACAAACATAATAGTTTAAAATAATCTCCTCCAGTCTTGAGCTATTTTTAATGATTAATTCTTTTTTAATGAAAGAGAATTAAATCAAAAAATATCTTAGTATTGAAAAACAAATATTGATAAGCAGGTGAGACTTTACAAGCATAATCACCTACATCATGCATGGGAAACAATAGAAAAATACATAGCCGATGACTAACGTACTATGGCTACAGGGTGGTGCTTGTTCAGGTAACACCATGTCATTTCTCAACGCCGAAGAACCGACAGTTTGCGATTTGATCGCTGATTTTGGTATTAAGTTACTTTGGCATCCATCTTTGGGATTGGAACTAGGCGATAACTTACAAAAACTTCTGCGAGATTGTATTTCTGGGGAAATTCCTCTAGATATCTTGGTATTTGAAGGCAGTGTTGTTAACGCTCCCAACGGTACTGGCGAATGGAATCGGTTTGCCGATCGCGCTATGAAAGATTGGTTAGCAGATCTGGCCAAAGTCGCTAAATTTATCGTCGCGGTGGGAGACTGTGCTACATGGGGAGGAATTCCCGCTATGTCACCCAACCCCAGCGAATCGGAAGGTTTGCAATTTCTCAAGCGTCAAGAAGGCGGCTTTTTAGGGAAAGATTTCGTATCACAAGCCGGATTACCTGTAATCAATATACCTGGATGTCCCGCCCATCCCGACTGGATAACGCAGATATTAGTAGCGATCGCTACTGGACGCATAGCAGACATTGCTTTCGATGAACTAAATCGTCCTCAAACTTTCTTCAACACCTACACTCAAACAGGTTGTACCCGCAACGTCCACTTTGCCTACAAAGCCTCAACCGCCGAATTTGGTCAGCGCAAAGGTTGCCTATTTTATGACTTAGGTTGTCGCGGCCCCATGACCCATTCATCCTGCAACCGCATCTTATGGAACCGCGTCTCATCCAAAACTCGCGCCGGAATGCCTTGTTTAGGTTGCACCGAACCAGAATTTCCCTTCTTTGACCTCAAACCGGGAACCGTATTTAAAACCCAAACAGTCATGGGAGTTCCCAAAGAATTACCGCCAGGGGTGAACAAAAAAGACTACGCCTTACTTACAATGGTCGCCAAAGACGCAGCACCACCTTGGGCAGAAGAAGACTTTTTTACAGTTTAGTCATTAGTCATTAGTCATTGGTCATTGGTCATTAGTCTTTTGTCCTTTGTGATTTGACCAATGACTATAACCTTTCACACTCCCTTCTACCTCTCAACCATAAATCAAGGGTTTCGACCCTTTTACAGAAGGCGAGTGGATAATTACCAATAACAAAAGACAAAAGACAAAGGACAAAAGACAAAGTACAAAAGACAAAGGACAAATGACAAATGACAATTCAATCATTAGACATATCGCCCGTTGGTAGAGTTGAAGGCGATTTAGATGTGCGAGTTGATATTGAAAATGGGCGAGTAGTCAATGCCTGGACACACGCAGAATTATTTCGCGGATTTGAAGTTATTCTACGCGGTAAAGATCCCCAAGCCGGCTTAATTGTTACACCTCGTATTTGTGGAATTTGCGGCGGTTCTCACTTAACTTGTGCATCTTGGGCATTAGATACAGCCTGGGAAACAGAAGTTCCCCGCAATGCAATTTTGGCGAGGAATCTCGGTCAAATTGTCGAAACAATTCAAAGCATCCCCCGCTACTTTTATGGATTATTTGCCATTGATTTGACCAATAAAAAATACCGCCATAGTCGCTTTTATGAGGAAGCTGTGAAACGTTTTGCTGCTTTCACAGGCAAATCTTATGAACTAGGCATCACAATTTCCGCTAAACCTGTAGAAATTTATGCACTATTAGGCGGACAATGGCCCCACAGCAGTTATATGGAAATAAATTGGGGAATTGCTTATATAGTCAGGATTTGCAAGGATAGGTGCAATGATTCCCTGGCTTTTCCTTAAATCAGGCGATTCTGAGGTGGTATCTAGCAGCAAATCCATTTATTTTTCTCTGCTAAAATTTATTTGGTTTTCTCAGGCATTACCTAATCTTTCCCTAAACCGAGATTAGCGATCGCAGTTAAGGGAAGTACAAAATAAGTAGTTAAGTATAATTATTTTCTGGCTATTGAAGTACGAAGTGGGATTTTTCTCAATATAAATGCGTAAATAGTAATATAAAAGTTTAAATAGTTACAGATAAACTTGAGTATAGAAGTATTGATTTATCTGTTTGGATATTGAGCGATAGCGAAGCGCTCCGTAGGAATCGCTTTTCTCAAAGGTGTTTAACGGTGAAATTATTGAGTTTTTAGCAGAAATACATGGTACGATCAGACGAATTGGCAAAAATGCAAAGCCACCTATAAATTACAGAAACTATATCACAATTGAAGCGAATAAACGCGGTGGTAAGCCTTGTGTGGGTGGCTTGCGAATTACAGTTTATGAGGTGCTTGAATACCTAGCTTCCGAGATAACCGAAGCAGAAATTCTTGATGATTTTCCCGATCTAACACGAGAAGATTTAAAAGCTTTTATTGCTTATGCGGCTGACCGTGAACGTCGGCTTATGATTTCTCCATTATCAGCATGAAATTACTGTTTGATGAAAACGTAATAAGGTGCGTTACATTGCATTAACGCACCCTACAGACTCGGCGATCGCACTACGTCATAAAAATTCCTGAAAGAGGTTATCGAACGGTTCTGTATTTTTCCAGCGATAGGTGTTGAAGTCTCGATAATCAACGGATAAAATTTGGCCATGTCCTAATTCTTCTGCAAGGATAACGAGAGAGGCATCGGCTAAATCCATCGGTAAGTCTTTATATTTTTCCATCAGTTCTTCAATACGCTGGCAATGATGTTGTTTCAGATCAAAGATTTGTAGATTTCCTGTAAAAATTTTATGAATAAAGATTTTTGGAGCATCTACTCCTACTCTTTTTTGTAATAGATAGCACGTTTCCGTGACGACACACCAAGTCGTAATAAATTGCTGATTAGCTAAATCTTGAAATCGTTTTTTTGCGGATATATGAACTGTATCTTTTTTATTGGCAAGAGCTAACCAAAAGCCTGTATCAACTATGATCATAATTTTTGGTTAAGTTCATGGTCTAAGTAGTTTTTATAGTTTTTTGAGAGGTCTGTTTCACCTTCTATGCAACCGATAAAGTCTGACCAGTCTTGCAAGGAATTTTCTGAAGATTCGTGTTGATTCAGAAGGTAGCGTTTTTTCAGGACTTCTACGAGTTCAACTATGACTTGTTGTGCATCGGGAGGAAGAGACTCAATATCTTGTTGAATTTTATCTAAGTTCATAATCTCATCTTGCTATTTCCCTGATTATAGTTTAGCAAAAAATGTTCTTACCCAACCAATATGACAATACAATAAATAATTTAATTCACCCCTAATAGCTCCCTATGCCTAATTATAGAAGACTTAATATTTCTGGAGGTACATATTTCATCACACAAATCACTTATCAAAGAGAATCTTGGCTCTGTACTGATATAGGGAGAAAATCTCTCCGAGAAGCAATAGAAAAAGTAAGGGGAAAATATCCTTTTTGTATTGATGCTTTTGTTTTATTACCTGATCATTTTCATTGTTTGTGGACTTTACCCCCTGATGATAAATATTTGTCGGTGAGATTGCGCTTAATTAAAACTTATGTTACCAAACATTATGGACAAGAATTAGGGGTTAATCGGGAGGTTTCTCAATCACGACAAAAGCGAGGAGAAAGTAATCTTTAGCAACGTCGGTTTTGGGAGCATTTAATTCGGGATGAACGGGATTTTGCGCTCCATTGTGATTATATTCATGATAATCCGGCTCGACATGGATTGTGTGAAAATCCCCAAGATTGGCAGTATTCCAGTATTCATCGGTTTATCGCTCAGGGAATTTATCCAACCGATTGGGGTAATGATGGCAGAAAGGAAAAACCTCAAGGATATTGGGACGATTAGTAGGGTGCGTTAGCGACAGCGTAACGCACCGAAAATCAGTAAATAATCATAAATATGGTGCGTCACATTTGTGTGTATATATTTAATGGTGCGTTACACTCCGTTAACGCACTCTACAAGATCAGCGATCGCACTAATCTCTATGCTAACTCCTCAACAAACAAGGTGAGTACATTGAGTGAATAACCCACCTTGCCTAACCTTACCTCCTACGCAATGATCCGACTATTGAGTACTCTCTCAATAGTTTTTGGAGGTTGTTCTGCTGCAAGTGGGTATAACGTAAGATCCACCCCAAACGAATTAGCTCCCGCTTTACTAGGGACAGCATTGGATGCTGTATCTTTCAAAATAGCGTCTAGCTTGTTGGATGCATCCTTATATGATATGTCCTGCGCTCTCTTCAAATAGTCGTAAAATTTTTGGTAATCGTCGGATTGGTTATCCAATATCGATTTTTTCAGTGCTGTAACATAGTAATCGTATTTGAAGTTGAAAGTTATCTTTTCGACCTTTGCACAATCTGATGTAAACGCTGTTTGTGAAGAATCAACTGAAATGTAGTAGTACTTAACTTTAGGAAAATAGCGGAAATTTGTTCCTGTGTCGTCTTCCGGGACAGCTTCATGACATTGACCAAGTAAACAGGTCTGGTAGTGCCTTGACTTGTCATCCCAGCTGGCTCTTAGCGAACTTCCTACTCCTTGAACGAAACTGAGGACATCGCCAAGAATTGCTTCAGGAAGGGTGACTGCATCAAACATTATCTTGATGATTGCAGTATTAAATTCTGTAATCACTTGTGTGACGGAGTAGCTTTCTGATGTAATCTGAAAATCTGCAAATCCTCCAGCCCCTGTAAGCATATTCATTATATAATGAGTTACACTGGAGTCCCACTGGGTTTTGGGAGGTTGATCCCCTGGCAACACCTTTCCAGGATTATTTTTCAAAAAGCCAAAGACTTTAATTCTCACTGTTGCGAAAAAACTAGCCACCTTATCACACACATCTTGTCCTGTGGTGAACTCTGGATTGGATGTAATAAAAGAGCTAGAAAGATTTACAAAAGCAATAAGTCCATCAGAATCCTTGAATGCCTTTTGATCCGATTTATCCGAGGTAAGAATTTCATCCAGCAAAGACAAGTGTATGTCGTCCATTGCTAGTGGTGGATACTGATCTGGATACCCGCATACTACCCAATTCGTCGTTATACCTGGTACTAAGTTTCCCGGAATACTTGCGTTGGGAATCCAGATATAAGTTGTGTCTGGTCGAAATTCTGTTCCATTTGGATTGACTGGTTGATTGCCTTGTGGAAACGTACCTAAAACTTGAGTAGAACCCCCCCAAACACCCGGAGGGTGGGTGGACACGGGTACCCAATAGGAACCGTCGGCGAGAGCAAATACTTCATAGTGTTGATGAAGATCTGCTGACCAAGACCAATTAGCAGTGATATTTTGGAAGTGACCATTGTGTCCTTGCCAAACCTGGACTCCATTCCATTGACTCATCGCTTGACCCGATACAACTAGTGTCCGTGGCATAATATACTCATACTTCAATAACTCATAGTTTTATACATACTATTACTGATGCTGATTTGTCAAGCTGGTATTAAAAAAAACGTGGGTTGTCATAAGTTTCGCCACAGTTTTGCTACCCATTTACTGCAAAATGGCTATGATATCCGTACTGTTTAGAAATTAGGACACAACGATGTCAAAACCATCATGATTGATACCCACGTTCTTAACTGTGGTGGTAAAGCTGTTCGCAGTCCTCTAAATTTTTAGACATTCTTTGAGAATTTCAACTTTTCAACTTCCAACCTTAACCTTTCATTCTCCATCTTGAGTGCCAATATTTCATTCTTCTGCAACTCAATTAAAGACTTTTGACTAATCACCTCACCAAAGGCTTTTTTCCGGTTTTCAATCCCAAACCATCTTTGATAGGTTTTTGTATGTTCATCAACAGTATGACCTAAATTGTCTGCTGCGGCTTTAATCGGTATTCCCTGAAGATGCGCTCGAATCGCACAAGCATGACGCAAATCGTAGGGTTGAAACTCAATTCCTACTTTTCTAAACCATCTGGATATATCTCTTCGCATCCAATTAATATTTTGCACAGATGCAATTTTTGTCACCTTTTTTTCTAAAACATTTAATGGTTTGGGATTTTTTAAATCAAATAATTCTATCCATTCTGGTACAAAGGGGATAACTTCTCGATATCCAGTTTTTGTATTTTTATTGACTTTCCAAGTATGGTCGATATTTTGGGGAGATATCCACCAATTAATATCTGGTTGTACAAATAATTCCCTTGGTCTTAACCCAAAGGTTGCCAACATTCCATATACCCAACGCCACATTTCCCAAGTGTCGATTTCATCACTAATGTTTGTATTTTTGCGGTTGAGGGCGAATTTTTCAAATAGGTCAAAAGAACACACTATTTTATCATCGTCGGGGATTTCTCGATGAGCAGGGGTGACATTATCCCGTGTTACATCGAGTGTAAATCCCAACTGAAAGGTTTTAATAAAAACAGAAGTTACCGCAATCAGTTCATTTTTTTTATTTCCTTGAAATGAATTAATAATTTCCTCAAAGTTATTTTTTGTGGCTAAAGTGGTTAAAGGAAAGTTTCTTTTAAGAACAGATATATAGTTAGCAAAAGTATTTTGACTGGTTATAGTTTTCTGACGGGTTTGATAATATTTTTCATCAAATGTATCTAATAATTCCCCAATAGTTTTTATCTCTTGCTTCTCTCTAGATTTAATTCCTAAATACTTCTCATTCCACTCGAAAGTATGGCGAGCAATTAATTTACCCAACTCGTAACTTTCCTCGATCGCAGTTTTCAATCCCTCTAAATTTGCTGGTATCCCTAGAGACAAATCATACTGCTTTTTCTCCTTACCTAAGCTGCAATCGCTTGGCTTTAACGGTAGGGTAGCTCGCAACTGAAGAGAATTGCCAGTTTGTTTAATGCTAACTCTAATTCTATCCCTTTTTAAATTATTATTGGCTTCGACTAACTTCTGCTCAAAAACTGCTTGATACTGTAGTTCAGTTGCTTTAACTTTCGCCATTGTTCCCCTATAGCTGCCGTCTGTAGTGTTCTGCGGCTCAAAATCTGCAAACATATCGACGAACAAATCCGTTGAGTCTGCGTTTGCATCCTCATGTGTAGATGGGGGATATGTCTCCGATATTAAGTGTTGGCGATCGCAATCATCCTGATTTTGATTTTGCTCGCTCATTCCCTAAATATTCCCTTATTTATAAGCTGAAATGGTGAAAATAAAATGTTCTTTCCGAGCAAAATAACCTTCTATAATAAGTTACTCAGGAACATTTTTAGCATATCACCAGTTGCCACAGCAGTTATATGGTGCCTGGTGGCGTGATGTGCGCCCCCACTCTTACAGACATCACCCGCGCTTGGGCGCTTCTCGAATATTTCCGCACCAATTGGTTAGAACCAGTGTGGTTGGGTTGTTCTTTAGAACGCTACGAACAAATCCAAACTTATGATGACTTTAGAGATTGGTTAGATGAAGACCGAAATCATCGAGATTCCGACTTAGGTTTCTATTGGCGGATGGGTTTAGATATCGGTCTAGATAGATATGGCGCTGGTGTTGGTAAATATGTCACTTGGGGATATTTAGCCCATGAAGATAAATACCAAAAGCCGACTATCGAAGGACGAAATGCGGCAATGATTATGAAAAGTGGAGTGTACGACAGCTTCGCAGACACTCACGTTTTAATGGATCAGTCATTTACCCGCGAGAATACAACTCACTCTTGGTACGATGAAGGGACAGCAGATATTCATCCTAGCGATCGCACCACTAAACCCACTGCAATCAATACCAAAGACTTCGATAACGCCTACTCTTGGGCGAGTGCAGTTCTTCACAAAGACTTCGGACGTTTGGAAGCTGGCCCTTTAGCCCGTCAATTAGTAGCTGGTGGCAAACATGGCGAATCTTGGCAACACTACGACCCCTTCATCCTCGATGTCTTCAAACAAATGGGTGGTGCTAGTATTCATGTGCGTCAGCTAGCACGAGTTCACGAAATAGTCAAGTTATATCGCCAAGCCGAACACTGTTTGCGCGAATTTAAATTAAACGACCCTTGGTATATCAAACCCAAAGAAAAAGATGGACGCGGTTGGGGTGCAACAGAAGCAGCACGCGGTTCCTTATCTCACTGGGTGGAAATAGAGGGCGGTAAGATTAAGAACTACCAAGTTATTGCCCCAGGTACTTGGAATATCGGCCCTCGTGACGGTGAAGGAATTCGCGGTCCTATTGAAGAAGCGTTAATTGGCACACCCATTTACGATTCTAGCGATCCAGTGGAAGTTGGTCATGTGGCGCGATCGTTTGATTCATGTTTGGTGTGTACAGTCCACGCCCATGATGCTAAGACTGGTGAAGAGTTGGCGCGTTTTCGGACAGCTTAGAGGATGTTAATAGCTAATGGCTGATTATTATTTCAGTTAGTCATTAGCTACTAGACAGTAAGCCCCAGTGCTTTAAGAATCATTGGGAGTAATTTACTGCTTGCTTCTACAATTTTTGCGGTATCCGGTAAGCCTTTTAGCGTTGCGTTAAACATCTTCTTGGCCTTACGGGCTAATCCTTCTTTTTTGTCGCTTTCAGCACTCTGCTTTGCTTCTGCAAGGGCTTTTACTTGCTCCAACAAATCTGTTTTGTCTTCGGCTGATAGTGTTTTCTCTTCTTCAATTGCTTCTTGAAGTTGAAGCAATAGCTCTTTGATTCCAGGCTCCCCAGAATCATTGGAATCTGGTAATTTATGCACTATCTCCTTAACCATAGTACTAACGTTACCAAGTGTAGTTATACTATTGCTTTGACCAATAGCACTCCCGGTCATATTGAGTGACCCACCAGCGCTCACATTTGTAGCATCACTGCTCATCGCTTTTACTCCTTATCTTTTATAATTGACCCATTAAAATCGACTCTGTTCATTCATGGGTTTATACTTTAATTTGGGTTATTGTTAGAAATAGTTGCATTATTAGGAGACACTACGTTATTGCTTACACCAATTGCTGAATCTGACATATTTATGTTCCCGCCTGCACTGATATTGATGTTGTTAATATTTCTTATAAAGGCATCTAGGCTTTCAATTGGTAATTTTTCTAGTTTAAAGACATCTTTGATTGATGTTACTATGGTATACAAATTACTCTTTGTAAACATTGTTACATCATCTAGATTAAAAGATCCAAGGTCTAATACTTTAGAGAACTCTAGTCGAAGTGCTGTCCCTAAATCACCCACCTGTCGAATTCTTTGAATTAATCCCCACCAGGCTAGAAATAGAATACAAAGATATATCAACCAGAGCAAAACATTAAGACCTGGGACAAAAGATAGGGGCGTAATAGCAAACCAAGGAAGAAGTACTGTTAATAATACCTTTCTGATAAAAGCAAATATATTGAACTTGCCAAGAACATATGTATCAACACCAACATAAAGGTTGTCACTATAGGTTAGAAAGCGTACTAGAATAGTTGCTCGCGTATCACGAAGAGTGTCTCGAGTTATAACAATGTATGTACGTTCCTGATTATCATACCTATGATCGCGAACTAAATTGACTCCTTCTCTAAATGTGATTATGCGAAATCTTGAATCTCCTAGATTGCGTCCATTTAAGTCATCAACCACATGATTATATAATCGTTCGCAAATTTGTTTAACTTTATCGCGGCTTACATGATATGTTTGATAAAGACTAGATGAATATATCTGTATACCTGCTGATTTTGCTGGATCTTTAAAGCTGGTAACACCAACATCAACAACCTGACCTCGCCCCACAATATTCATGCTCATCAACATCCTCCATTGATTTTATCGAATACTTTCTTAGACTGAAATCAAGCTTAAATATGTACTTACGTACATGGAGTGATTATATTGTAATTTTCCAGAGTAATATCTAAAGTTTTGTATCTTCACCACAAAAGAGTAATCTAAAAATAATTTACTGTTTGTGTGAGCCTTTCTGACGTACCTCTATAAACCCAAGGCTCTCCAATATTCGTACAACTTCTAGAGGTTTCAGAATAGGAATATTACTCATAGTCTACTGAACCACAATCTGTTGTATACCTACAAACTCTGTCTCGAATACCAGATCCTTGTCTTCTAGAAGCATCTCAATAACTTCACGCAAATTTTCCTGCAATTCATCCAAGGTTTCACCTTGAGAATGCGCTCCAGGAAAGCCGGGGACATAGCCAACATAGAACTTAGTATCAGGATCTCTTTCAACGATCGCAGTAAAAGTTTTCATATCACAATCATCGACAACGCTCACTTATAGCTTACTGTATCGGTCAGAAAGCCAGCCCCCAAATTTGATTAAATTCAACTTGACAAACTACTACTCTCTAGTCAAAAAATCAATCTTGGGTTTTATTTTCCAATTATATTGGAGGTAAACCAATATAGAGGTATTAACAAATACAGCAGCTATAAATCAATTGTGAGAAACTAATAATGGTGTGAATACAACTAATTATTGGGTGCAATATGTGGATGCAAACGCTAACTGAATTTATCAATTATCTTCGATAAATTCGTCAAATAAAACGCGCACTTACACACAAAATTATCAGGTAATTAAAATGTCTTACAATTCAGAAGATGTGGAACAAATCCTGGAAATAGCACTCACCGATAAAGAAGAAGGTGAATTTTCACGAGAACAGCTTGTAGAAATGGCCTCAGAGTTAGGTATTTCTGCTAATATTTTGGAAAAGACTGAACAAAAGTGGTTAGCTCAACAAGAAAAAGAACTTTTGCGAGGCACATTTAATAATTTACGACGCAGAGACTTTCGGAAACACTTTATTTCCTTCATAGCAGTGAATTTATTTCTAATCCTGCTGAATTTAATCACTAGTCCTAGTTATTTTTGGTCTATCTTCCCGATATTAGGATGGGGGTTAGGACTGTTTTTTCATTGGTGGAATGTTTATCACACTAAAACAGAGGATAAGTAGATAGCTTTTCAGCAATGGCGCACATAAACTTAACTGTCTAGGGGTTTAACTATTAATTTGACAGTTGTAGCGTAACACACTAAAACTTTGAGAAACAGTGCGTTAGGCTTGCCTTAATGCATTTGCATAAAACAGCAATTTACACGGTAAGCTTGTGTCTGATTTAGCGCTACATAATTATCTCCCTCGCGTTCCTGATGCAGCATTGCAAGAATACATAGAATGGTGTGTTTTAGAGCAAGCTCAAGCCGCAGAATGTAACTTTACTCCTGATAGAAGTAAGTTAGATAATTTGCCACCAGAAGACTACGTTCCTAAACTTGTCGAGCAGTTCATGAAAGTTAAACCAGACCCAATTAAAACAGGTTTGGTAGCAGCGATCGCTGGTAAGGAAGCTGACAAACACGCTTTATCCGGTTTAGCGATCGCTGCTGATTTTGTATCTCTTTATGTCAAGTATTTAATTCCTAAAGAAGGAAGTACTAAAGAACAGGCTGAAGAGATATTAACTCAAGCATCACAACATCAGTATGAGAAACTGACTGAAGTTGCCAAGAAACATGGTGTAGAGTTATAGTTTTCTGCTGATAAATCATTTTTCAGAGGCTTTGTCTTTTTCATAAGTCAGAGCCTCCTATTTTACAGATTATGGCAACAACTCGAAATAATCACAGTGTCTCGGATGGACAAAACCAAAGTCACGCCGATCAAGCGTCAAGATCCGATTGATAAAGAATATTTATTATTGTCTACTTCTTTTTCCTTTATTGATTTATATTGAAGATATTCAAGAAAGCTTGCAAGTTCAATTAATGTTTCGTCCGGTAGAGCATTAACTGCCTCAATCAATTTCTGCCTATCTGTAGATAAACTATTCATCTGCTTGACATAAGTAAACAAGTGCTTCTCAGAATTTTATCTTAGAATTAAGGGAATATATTACAGGTTTTCAGTGGTATGGACAGAATTGTAGTTAACTCTCACATTCATTTTGGTAAACCTTGCATCGCAGGAACACGCATCACTGTACAAAGCATTCTTGAATTGCTCAATGACGGACTTTCATTTGAAGAAATTATCCGAGACTACTATCCAGACCTACAAATTGAAGATATTCGTGCTTGCTTAGGATACGCGATCGCTTTAGTGGCAGCTGAAGACATTCGCCTAGTATCTATTTGAGCATGAGATTATTACTAGATCAAGATGTGTATGCGGTAACAGCAAGATTTCTAGTTGATGCCGGATATGATGTAGTTCTTGTTGCTCAGATTGGTCTTTCGCAAGCAAGTGATGAAGAAATACTTAGAACAGCGCAGGAACAGAACCGTATTCTCATTACGCGAGATAGAGACTATGGAAATCTTGTTTTTGTTAGAGCAATGGGATCTGGAGTCATCTATCTCCGAATCTTACCTACAACTGTGAATAACGTTCATAACGAATTGGTACGAGTTATAGAAACTTACTCAGAAGTAGAATTGGTAGGCGCATTTGTAGTTGTAGAACCAGATGGACACAGATTTAGAAAAGTATCTTTATAAAAGTTAAAAGTGTATTAAGTGTATGTTAGTTTTAGTGAGGTAAATCTAATATTTACAATGATGTTGCGTCTAAGTATCAGACCCAACCTACAAAATTACTTCCCGTTAATTGTTAAATTGCGATCGCTCCATAGACCGATTTATAGTGGCAGCCCACGTAAATGAATACCATTTCGCTCGAAACAATAGGCTACAAAAGTCAAAATTACACTATATAAAATTGTTCCAATTAGTTTGTCTAAAACTTCTTCAATGCATTTAGGTGACTTCTCCGATAGATATTGGCGCCACAAAAATAGAATGGGAATAAGTGAAACACTAAGCCAGCCAGCTAAACTACCCATTAAAGGAGTTAGGATGGTTAGAAAACTTCCTCCCAAAAAGATAAATAACCAGTTGCAAAATTTTAGAGAGCCTATTATACCTTCAATAATTAGAGCAACAGTACAGCCTAGAACAGTACCTATAATTCCCCAAATAATTACATAAATAACTACTGTAGTTGGCTCTGTAAGTTCAGGAATATTAGAGGATAAATCCAATAAAGTTGCTATGATACCTAAAGCAATACCTAAGCAGAATCCTCACAAAGCTCCCTTCTTCATTTCATCCAAAAAAACCATATTGTTAGTCCTTGAACATCTTAAACATCTGTAAGCTGAATACATTATTCCCAATTCAGGCAGATGTCTAACAAGTTACCTTAAATCATTAAATCTCATTCATGTTAACTATTATTGGTTGCGGAAATCTCAATCGCAATGACGACGCAGTAGGCGTAATCATTGCCCAACGGTTACAAAAATATCTAGCCGAAAACCCTAATCCTCATGTGCAAGTCTATGACTGTGGCACCGCCGGAATGGAAGTAATGTTTCAAGCTAGAGGGAGTAAACAATTAATAATTATTGATGCAAGTTCAACTAATTCTGAACCGGGTGCTGTGTTTAAAGTTCCAGGAAAAGAACTGGAAGCTTTACCAGAACCTAGTTATAACTTGCACGATTTTCGTTGGGATAATGCTTTAGCCGCCGGACGGAAAATCTTTCAAAATGACTTTCCCGAAGATGTGACAGTTTATTTAATTGAGGCGGCAAATCTTGATTTGGGACTGGAGTTAAGTCCTGCTATCAAACATTCTGCTGATTTGGTTTTTGAAGAGGTAGCTGCACTTATCAAACAGAATAATTACTAGTAATTTTAAATTCCTAACTCCTAACTATTCTTTTTTAAGCCCAATCCCGATAAACAGAAAGTTCATCTACCCTCATTTCAAAAGGTACGCCTTGGCTTTCTGGCGGACAAACACGGATTTTCGCACTGCTAACAATTCCATATAGCAATCTCCCCATTGGGACGATTTTTTGCAAAATCCGCCAATTAGTAACTTGATCGGGACATTCAATGACCAATGTTAGAGCATTAGCATGGGTTGTGACATACCACCGACAGTTAGATAGCAGATTTTGAATAGTGCGATCGCAAGCATCATAAAAGTATTTACTAATAGAATACTCTAGTTGTTGCCGCAATATGATATCCGCTGATGTCGGTTGCATAGGATGTGAATCATCACCATTGAAGTAATACATCTTTTTTGCCATCTTTCCTGATTTTCCTACTTATATTCCAATCACCATTCCATAAAGTACATCTTTATTTGTTTCTAATAATTCTTTGGTTTCGTCATCATAATACGCACCAATTCCACTACATTCAATTCCCAAATAATTACTAGTTAAATAAAGTCTCTGTCCGAGAAAACCAGCTACTTGCATAGCAGTTTGATAGTTTAAATAATCTGACACAAAAAATAAAGTTACAGCACCATCTTTAGCAATAGCCTGATTAATACATAAGTAACCTGTCTTTTCACTAAAATTACCTGTTTTAACCAGATGTGTACCTCTATATAACCCAGGTGTCATTCCCTCTACTCGATGAACCACTGAGTAAATTTCTATTTCCTCATAATTTTCTGTTGGTATTGACTGCTGAAGTTGTTGTACTACATATAAATAATCTTCTTGAGAAATAGACTCTTTCCGGAAACGTCTAATAGAACGTCTAGCTAAAACTGTTTGATAAAATTTATCCCGATTAAAATCAAATTGAGGATACTCTAATTTTTGCTGACGACTCTTTTGTTGAGTAGTTGCTTGATAGGCATCTTCAATAAATCGATTAGATTCAAAATAATCAGTACCAGAGACAAAAGGAATTTTCAGCCTTAAACGTCTAATGTTTTTTTCTTGTAGTTCTCCTGACACCGCACAACCAGTAATAAACTCCTTATTCTCAAAACCCAAATCTGAATTGAGCGCAAGTTTATCAAAGTCAAAAACTAGTTGTATATTTTTTTCATGGAGATAAGCTGAAGCGGCGATCGCACCTAAATGGTGTCCGCTATCTAAGAAGCAATATCTTATGCTTCTATTTTGATATTTCCAGCTAGACCTATAATAAACGCAACTAATTAAAAAGATGAATCCGTTGATACTTTTACCCGGTATAATATAACTCTCTAAACCATCATCAATTAATTCATAGATGAGAGTTAGACAATTATTCTCAACTTCTAGATGATATATACCATCTACTATTCCTTCAATTTGGCGAATCTGTACGTAAACTTCTGTAGGATACAGAGCGCCTGCTGATGGATTCACCCGTAGTTGATAGGCAGTATCTTTATATACTTTTTCTAGTGTTATGCCACTGGTTAACGAGATAAAAGAATGAACAGGATTATTGAGACTTAATTTTACTCTCCGATAAAACTTGGGATAAACTTTAAAAGAAGATGGCTGTGTTGAAGCATCTACATAATTTGGCTCGAGCTGTACCGATAAGTAAGAATGCTTCGTAGCGTCATGATACGCTTTGCCCGATATCTGACTTGATGGCATTTTTAAGTATCCTTAGAACTTCTACATTGCTAGCAAAATCTATCGCTTTATAGTCGTCTAAATTTTTCAAATATAAATTAGGATGATGCTGTAAAAGTAACTTGACTATTTCTGTTTTGCCAGATGATGCTGCGTACATTAAAACAGTTGCACCGTTATCATTTTGGTTGTTAATATTAATGTTGTGAGCCAGCAGTAAATTAATTAAATCGAAGTGATTACCAAAACAAGCAAACCATAAAGCATTATTGCGATCGCTATTTCGAGCATTGATATCCGCACCTGCATCAATCAGTTCTTTAACGACTGCACAAACTCCCTCTCTTGTGGCTTTCATTAAAGCTGTATCACCATTTTCACCTGGCTGATTTAAATCCCCAGGATTATAGCCTTTTGCTATTAACCATTGAGTTGTTGATTCACTCAAAGCTTGACTATTGACTTGACTCATAATTATTCTTTCACTGTCAAAAATATCACTAATTACCAAGCATGAATTAGCTTACAAAACTTAATGGTGGGGAATGCCCACCATTATTGAAAAATGCTATGCAAGTAGCTGAAATCATTCTGCGATCGCTTTTATTGAAGTTCAGGTTGACTGGCAACAATTTATTTAGCTTAGTTATATATTATCACTCTCATAAATTTAATTTATGAATCATTTCTAAAGATCCCTAGACATATCTAATAAAAAATTTTAAAAAACTCTTAAGCTATAGTATTCTTAAGTATTTGTGACAGTCTTATAGTAGATTGTAACTTGGTGAATACGGATTATTTTAATGTCACAACGATGTTCATGGTGTCAACTTAAGCTAGAAATAGCTTAATGGTTGGCTTCATTTTGCCTATTGCTTGCTCAGTTAAGTAATTTCAAAAATAAAAGCGCATTTCTATATAACTAAATATTGTGAATTAATAGTAATTAATTTATCTGATACCAATAACAACGTCTAAATCATACAGAGATATTACAATCAAGTTTGTGCTACTATTTATCTATACTTATTAAGAAATCCCAAATATTTTCATCTTGTAAACCATAATTTGCTACTTTGTTTAAGTATCAATAATTAAAAAAGACGCAATAAAATGGAAATTAGCGCTCGTAATTCTCTTAAGGGTACTGTAAAAAAAGTTGTGCCTGGAACAGTTAATACCGAGATAACTTTAGAAATAGCACCAGGAGTAGAGTTAGTGTCAATCATTACAAAATCATCAGCAGAAAAGCTTGGACTTGTAGAAGGTAAACAGGCTTATGCCGTAGTTAAATCATCAGATGTAATAGTTGCTGTTGATTAGCTTGATGGCGGTTGACCGTTGACTGATAACTGATAGCCGTCAACAGTCAACCGTCAAAAATTATAAAGAGTGTTTATATAATTTAAGACGTATATTCAGCTTACTAATTAGTTAAATTCTGAATAATACGGACATAAATAATGCGATGTGCGACTTATCCCACTTTTGTCACTCTCCGGGAGGGCGATCGCTAGAAGCCCGATGAGGCAATCAATACAAGCTATACTATTAGAAAAAAGTTGGTCTTGTATTTGTTATTAGAAAATAATCGCGCAAACGCCTGCTATACAAAAGCTCTAGAATTCAGAAATGGCAAAATTTTTCGGAGAGTGACAGAAGAGGGTTATTCTTGAAACCCCACTTCCATTCCTTAGCTTGTTTAAAATTATTTCATCATGACTTTTACAGAAAGTGATAATTCCTTGGTCTCCAGGTTTTAACAATTTTAAGGAACAACCAATCACCCTAAAAGGGTAAAGTTTTAACTTTGAATAATAAATAAGATATCACTCAGAATTAATATGAATGATGATTGATGAAGGAAAGAATGAAGTCTATTTTCATCCTTTATCCTTCATCTTCATTTAGTTGCTCAAGAATGCAACTAAACTAATGATTTAGACGAGATATGCTTCTTGATGTGTCTTAATTGTGCAATTAGAACGAGGATAAGTTACACAAAGTAGAGCGTATCCCTTAGAAACCTGATCGTCATCTAAAAAGTTTTGATCGTCTTGATTAACTTCACCTTCGACAACTTTACCAACACAGCTAGAACAAGAGCCTGCGTGACAAGAAAAAGGCAACTCAATACCATTTTCTTCTGCTGCTTCTAAAATGGTAGTTTCTTCGTCAACTTCAATTGTGGTGTCGATGTCTTCTTTTTTGTTGATTAATCTAACTTGGTAGGTAGCCATTTTGCGATTCTCCTCAAACGTTATACAGTTGGTGTAATTTCTGAAGTTTTTGAGCAACCTATCCTACTTTTTGCTTCCCTTCTTCTTACAGAGATGCTAAGTTTAGTTAGCTTCTTTATAGGGGATGCAAAGCGAACTAGAAGCTACCTCAAGAGCATTGAAACTCTTTGAAGTGTGTCTATGGGAAATCTCTACAATTGACTTAGCACTAACGAAATGATGTTAGCTTTGGCTGCAAGGTACACCAGTAGGGGTACCATCGTCTGTTTTGAACGACTTTCCACAACCGCAAGTATCAGTTGCATTGGGGTTGATGAATTTAAACCCGCTTTCCATCACTCCCTCAACGAAGTCAACGATAACTCCGTCTAATAACGGCGCACTTTTGGCATCAACGTAAACCAGCACTTTGCCTTGCTGACTTACCAAATCATCTGGTTGGGGCTTGCTGGTGATATCGATCGCATATTCATAGCCACTGCAACCACCATCTTTTACCGAGATGCGGACACCTTTAGTTGCACCATTAGCATCGGGTGCGGAACCTTTGAGGAATGCTCGCAGATGAAATTCTGCTTTTTCTGATAAGATAACAGCCATGAAATCTCCTGATTTGTAGCGATTAGTTGTTCTGATTTCAAGTGGGGTTGTCCTTTGTCACTTGTCAGTTGTCCTTTGTTATTCACTAATGACTAATGACTAAAGACTATTTTGTGCAATCCCTGTAGCTTCCATCGAATTGGATTGTCCGTGTCTCCAAGGCGCACTATTACCGCATACTGGACAAGAGCGATCGCGGTAAGAACGGCGTTTAGCAAATTCTAGCCGACTCAAGTCCATTGTCAGCAATTGCGACAATAGAGGCTGACTAAACCCGGTAATCAGCTTGATAGCTTCCAAAGCTGTTAGACAAGCTAGTGTCCCAGAAACAGCGCCGATAACTGAAAAGCCGCGCTGATCCCAATCAGGCTTTTCTGGAAACAGACAAGACAAGCAAGGAGTCACACCAGGAATAATCGTTGTTAGGTAAGCCTCCATCCCATTCATCGCGGCTTCCACCATTGGCTTCCGCGATCGCACACAGGCTTCATTTAACAAATTGCGCTCTGTAAAGTTGTGGGCGCAATCAAGAGCCATATCGGCGGATTGCACTAACGAGTCTACATTTTCCGGGGTGATGTAATCATGAACAGCTTCCACTTGGACATCAGGATTAATCGCATCCAGAGTTTCTTTAGCTTTGAATACCCTTGGCTTACCTACCCAATCATCAGTCATGAGAACCTGACGATTCATATCATCTAGCCGCAAGTCACCACCCCGGACTAAGATTAGCCGCCCAACGCCCGCTACTGCTAAGTAAAGCGCCGCCGTACCGCCTAATCCACCCACACCTGTAACCAAAACTGTCGCTGACTTTAGGCGTTTCTGTGCTGTTTCGCCAAAATTCGGAAGCATCATTTGGCGACGATAGCGTTCTAATTCGGTAGGCGTTAGGTTAACCAATTTATACCTCCTAATCAGAAGTGATTTCTGTCAGTGTGACTACATTTTTCGGCTTGTCGTTAAACACTTTGAACAGCTTTTGTTCGTGAGGTGTTGATTCGACAAATACCTGATAAGCTTTTTGCAAAGCCAAAGAATATTGATTTAATTTCTCTTCTTGATTCAAGTCAGGAGAATTATCATCAATTTCCTGCATGTATTGAGAGAACTTTTTCAGAATATGTAGACGATTTACATTTACAACTTCTAAGTCGTAGGACATGTTAAAGAATTGAAAAAATTCTTCTGCATCTACGAGTTTCTTGAATTGATCAATAGTTCCAGTCATTTAGCATTCTCCAATTTTTTCAGATGTTGCTTCAGTTCATCTAACTGGCGATAGATTTCATAAGTTGCGGCGGCAACATCCATAAGTTGGTTGTAATCTGTTGGCAGACCTTCAGCTAAATCATGCAGATCCATCTTCATTTGACCTGCTTTGCTGTTAAGCCGTCTGATTTGTCCTTGTAGTTCCTCAATACTTGTTTCTTCTGCTTGCACAATCAGCCACTCCACATTGGATTTTGGACTTCGGCTACGCTCAGTCGAACGATTTTAGATTTTAAATTTTGGATTGGATGATATTGTTTTAATCAAATGGTGATGAAGCTAATGATTAAAACTTAAATCCAAAATCCAAAATCTAAAATTTTTAAATTTTGCCAACTTCCGGAAAGCGCTTCGCCAAATCAAGACCTTTTTTGACGTAGTTTTCTCCCTCTTCTGCTAATTTCTCTAGCGAGTCAAAGCCAAAGCGATGAGCATCTCGCAGGGTTTTCACAGTTAGCAAAAGACGACCTGAAAAAACTAGCGCCCAGCCAAATCCTTCATGACTCAAATCAACTACAACCTGGGATATTAAACCTGTTTCTTGTTCAATTCCAGCCGCTACAGCCCGAAAAAATGCCATAATCCGGGCTTGAGTTACCGCATCAACTTCGCCCTCAACGGAGATTTCCCGTTTCTTTTGTTTGGTGACAATAAAGGGTTTGAGAATTAACTCATCCGACCAAGTACGATAAACTCCATAACTGTCTTGACCACGGATTTGTTTGATTAATACCTTAAGAAAAGGTGAGTTCAAGACTTCAGTTGTAGCGGTTCCATTAACACTATTATTTGCGGTCATACTGTTGCTTCGTCTTCGATTTAATCAGCAAAGTTTGTGGTTTTTGGCTGCAAAGCTTTACGCAACCAAGGTGGAGGATTACCTTTGAGGGTTTTCACTAGCTTATTTAGCACTTCACTAATTTCTTCTTCTTCCGATCGCGCCTTCACTGGGGTGACACCTTTCTTGATTAACCGAGCGGCGGCACTACCACCAATTGCTGTTACGTAAATAATCGTACAGTCGCCTATTGCCTCAAGTTTTGGGGTGATTTTATCTTCATTCCCATCTTCTTTGAGTTCGCCTTCAAAGGTGAGGGTTTCTACGAAGTGATATCCCTCATCGGTAATTTCGTAAACATCAATCATTTTTGCCCATCCGAAGTGGGCATTAATATGAACTCGGTCACTCGTCGTGAAGGCTATTTTCATTGTAATTATCCTCTCTAAAGTTTTGAATTTTGAAGCAATACGGTTCAGTTAGTAATATTTAGCTTTGGAAGATCCCCCTTAAAAAGCTCCGGTGTATATACAAGTCTGAAATAGCTGATTAACTAAGTTTTTACCCCACCCTAACCCTCCCCTTATAAAGGGGAGAGAACTAGATTTTATTTATTGTTTCCCCCCTTTATAAGAGGGGATTAAGGGGGGTAATTCGACTTGTGTATACACGCATTAAAAAGGAGGGTTAGGGAAGATAAACTGTTAACTGAACTGTTTTGAATTTCAAGTGTGAATTCAAAACTCAGCGCTCACAATTCCGAACTCTTGGAACTGCTTAACTCTCGCTTCTTCTGCCTCTAAAAACAGGTTGCCGATGCCAAATAAAAGCTCCATCGTGCCTCGATAACCAACTTTGGTAAATTGACCATTACCCAAGCGGTCATAAATGGGCAATCCTAAACGATAAAGAGGAATCGAGAGGCGTTTTGCGATCGCACCTACATTCGAGTTACCAATCAGCAAATCAGAACCGCCTGCTAGACTCTCAAAGTCTTCTAAATCGCCGATGGTAATGCTTTTAACTGGGAGTTTTTCTAAGAGAGGCGATCGCGTGGTTGTCACCACTGCATGAATTTGCGCTCCCATCGATTGTAGGAAATGCACCGTTGACCACAACAAATCTGGTTCCAGCGCGAGGGAAACTCGTTTTGCACCGAAGTAAAAGTGGGTGTCCAGCATCGCATCTTGCAACTGACGACGTTGGCGGCGGTATTTTTCGGGTACGCTATTACCGCTCAGAATCGCCAATGCTTGGATAAATTCATCTATCGGTTCTAATCCTGTCAGTTCGCCAAACACTTCGTAAGGTGTGCCAAAGCGTTCTTCCAGAATCTTGGCAGCCCCCCGCATACTTTCACCCAATGCCAGGGTAAAGGCAGAACTACCTACTTCTCGTAGCTGTTTTAAGGTAGTTCCACTGACTGTAACTGCACTATAAGCATCCTCTAAATGTCCATCTAGAGAAGCGCCAAGGTCAGGTACAAAGATCGGCACTAATCCAAAGGAAGTGATTATCTCTTTGATTTCCTGTACATCCCCAGGTGTGAAAGCAGAACCCGCCAAAACTGTGACTTGTTCAGTTCTGAGTCCACCTGCGCGAGGAATTTCCTTAACGATGCTTTCGACAGCGACAGCAAAGCCATCTTGCAACGCACCTTTAAAATCTGGGGTAGGTGCAAAAACGATCGCTAAATTATTCAATTCGGGATGGCGATCGCGGATTTCCTTTAGAAAACCTTCAATGTCATCGCCTCTAGTTTCTGTTAACCCAGTACTACATAAACCAATAATTTCTGGGTTAGCCTTTTCTACCAGAGTCAGAATTGCTTGCTCCACATTCTCTTCACCACCCAAAATGGTAGTGACTTCCGTCATCGCTGTCGTAGCTAGGGGAATCGCTTCCCGAAAATGCCGTACTAGGACAACTTTAGCGAAAGCAGTACAACCTTGAGAACCGTGGAATAAGGGCATTGTCCCTTTCAATCCCAAAAAGGCTAAGGTTGCGCCCAAAGCTTGACTTTGCTTGAGGGGATTAACTGTCAGTGCTTTGTTAGAAGCGGTAACGATCGCCATTAAACTTCCTCCTCTTCTTCCCAAGGAGCGGGTTTGCGTATTTGTTCCCAAATCGGGCTATACAGAGCTTCGTACAATTCCCGCGCCATCTCAATCATTCCCACATAACCTGCATAAGGATGGTGGCGTTCTTGGTTGATATCAAGGAAAGGAATCCGAGCTTTCAAAGCTGTGTATTGGTTACGTCCACCAGCAATCAGCATATCTGCGCGAGTATCTTTAACCAGTTGTAGCAATTCTTGAGCGTTGCCTTTCTCTAGCATGATGCCATCGTTGCCAATCAACTTCTTGATTTTGGCTTTATCTTCCTCAGTACTTTTGCGAGTACTGGTAGCAACAACTTCAATACCTAAGTCTCTAGCAGCCGAAATAATCGACCAACTCTTGACACCACCTGTATACAAGACAACCCGCTTACCTTTGAGCCGAGCGCGATAAGGAGCTAATGCCAAATCTAAAGCAGCCGTTTCTTCTGCAATTAGCTTTTCTGTCCGCTCCTGTAAATCAGCGTCGCCTAATTTAGCGGCGATGTTTCGCAGACAGCGATTCATATCATCGATGCCGTAGAAAGACTCTTCAATGTAAGGGATGTTGTAACGCTCCTCCATCTTTCTCGCCATATTGAGCAGCGCTCGCGAGCAGATCATGACGTTGAGCTTGGCGCGGTGGGCGTAGCGAATTTCATTGTAGCGAGCATCGCCCGTAATTTTAGACAAAATACGGATGCCTAATTTTTCTAGCAGTGGTGTTACTCCCCACATTTCACCGGCGATGTTGTATTCACCGATTAAGTTAATATCATAGGGCGTTGTATGTTCCGGTTCTGCTGTTCCGACAACATATTCTAATAAAGATTCACCACCAAAACGGTTGCCGAGATTTTTACTGCCAATGAATCCTGGAGCAATGACGGGAACAACAGGAGTACCAATTTTCTCAGCCGCAGCTTTGCAGACAGCATCGATATCATCGCCAATTAAGGCTGTAACGCAAGTGGCGTAGACAAATACTGCTGCTGGTTGGTAGCGCTCGTGAAGTTCCAGAATCGCTTTGTAGAGTTTCTTTTCGCCACCGAAGATGACATCATTTTCACCCAAGTCTGTGGTAAAGCCCATTTTGTAGAGTTGAGGGCCAGACGACAGACTACCACGACTGCCCCAGGAATTACCAGCACAGGCGATCGGCCCGTGGACTAGATGCGCTGCATCTGCGATCGGCACTAGAGCAATCATTGCACCATCAAAGGCACAGCCCCCTTGAGCCGCGCCAGGTTGTGCCTGTTGAGCGCATGACTTGTTTTTCTTTTCTGCTTGTTTGTGCTGATTATGCTCGCATCCTGTCTCAGTCAGCAGTTCGTTGATTTTGCCTTGGGTGCTTTTCATCTCTCTTCTCTTAATTATTAATTGTCCTTTGTCATTTGTCATTTGAATTGACTATTGTACAGACGCGTAGACGCTCGAAGAGCGGCTTCTCGCAGAGTATAATCGCGTCTCTACCAATGACTAATAACTAATGACCAATGACTAACAAATGTATTTTGTGACATCCTCTCCACAGACATCGGTCAGGTAAGATAGAGCGCGGAAACGCAATCCTACAAATTCGTCATATAAGGGATTGAGTTTACATAGTGGTGGGATATCAATACACTTCCCAAATAATTTAATTTGTCGCTCAAAGGGACAACAACAAGGAATTGTTTGGCAAATTAGATGAGCGATGCGATTATTTTTAACCTGAATTCCATCCACTACACGGCGCAACGGATTAAGAAGATTGTGGAACCATCCTGGTTTTTTCTGGTTAGGTGGATGGTAATTAGGATGAGGATGAGTGTGAGTATGTTCGTGAGTGTGATTGATGGTTTCCATTGATCAATTCCTTGGGTAAATGCTATCAAGAAAAAGGGGAGTTGGGGATGGGAATTGGGGATTGGGCATTGGGTTTGGATATTTCCCTATTCCCTATTCCCTATTCCCTACTCCCCTTCTTTACCCTTTAATTAACACGTTGTGTTTCTACGCAATTTCTAACGAATCAAGTCGTAGGAAATATCTGTCTTAGAAGGAATGTTGGTGTTGCGATCGATTTCTTCAAACAGGGTGTTTACAGTCCAGTTGAGGAGGTTGATCACACCTTGATAACCAATGGTGGCGTAGCGGTGTAAGTGGTGGCGATCCATGATGGGGTAGCCGATTCTCACGAGGGGAATCTTGGTGTCGCGCCACAGGTACTTACCGTAGGTGTTACCAACCAGGAAGTCTACTGGTTCGGTGAACAACAGTGAACGCATGTGCCACAAGTCCTTACCAGGCCAAACAGTTGCATGTTGACCGAAGGGGCTAGAAGCAAGCAATTCTTTGATTTCTGCTTCAAATACTTCGTTGCTGTTGTGAACCAAGATATGCACAGGTTCAGCACCCATTTCTAGCATAAAGCCAACAACGCTGTATACTAAATCTGGTTCGCCGTAGATAGCGAAGCGCTTGCCGTGAATCCATGAGTGGGAGTCAGTCATGGCATCAACTGCACGACCGCGTTCGATTTCCAATTCTTCAGGAATGGGGATACCACTCAATTCGCTGAGTTTCATCAAGAACTCATCAGTACCCTTAATGCCCCAAGGACGGGAAACTGAGGTTGGTTGATGCCATTCTTTTTCGATGTATTCGCGGGTTTTGGGTGTAGAGTGTGCTTGCAGAGCGATCGTTGCTTTCGCATTGATTGAATCTGCTGCATCTTCTAACTTTGTACCACCTGGGTACATATCAAACTCACCTGTGTTTGGTGAATCGAGGTAGTCGCTGTTGTCGGCTAGAATTGTGTAGTCAAAGCCGAACAAAGAAGCAATCCGCTTGATTTCACGGTTGTTACCTACGTAGGTATCAAAACCTGGGATGAAGTTGATTTTACCATTGCTGGTTTCTTTCTTATGACCTGCGGTCAAGTTAGAAAGAATTCCCTTCATCATGTTGTCGTAACCAGTGATGTGGGAACCGACAAAGCTAGGGGTGTGAGCGTAAGGTACTGGGAAATCTTGAGGAACTGAACCAGCTTGTTTAGCGTTGTTGATGAAGGCTTGTAAGTCATCACCAATTACTTCTGCCATACAGGTGGTGCAGACAGCGATCATCTTGGGCTTGTAGAGTTGGTAAGAGTTCGCCAAGCCGTCAATCATGTTTTGCAGACCACCAAACACGGCTGCATCTTCAGTCATTGAAGAAGATACACCAGAGAATGGCTCTTTGTAGTGACGGGTTAAGTGGGTGCGGAAGTAAGCAACGCAACCTTGAGAACCTTGAACGAAAGGTAGAGTACCTTCAAAACCAACAGCAGCAAAGATTGCTCCTAGTGGTTGGCAGCCTTTAGCAGGGTTAACGGTTAAAGCTTCACGAGCGAAGTTCTTTTCACGATAATCCCAACCCTTTGTCCACTCTGCAACCCGTTGTACTTCTTCGGCTTCGTGACCGTTTTCAAACTGCTTTTTGTTTTCAAATAGCTGTTGGTACTCAGGCTGGTGGAATAACTCGACGTGATCTTGAATTTTTTCTGGATTCTGAGGCATTTCTTCTGGACTCCAAGCTTACTGAATTCTTTTACTGATTGAGGAGGGAGAGACGCGATTAATCGCGTCTTTACAAGGGAGATGGGAATATGATTCAAAATTCAAAATGCAAAAATCAAAAGAAATTTTAATCTTTCAATTTTGAATTTTGGATTCCCAACTCCCCCCTGGGGTTTTAGCCCCAGGTTATCCTTACTTATCGCTCTCTCCCATTTCCCTAGACGGCAGCCTTAGCCTTAGCTTCAGCCTTCTTAGCCTGAGCTTTTTCATTCCAAGGAGCGCCAATTAATGACCAAGTTGGGCTGTTGAGTGCCAAGTCCATATCACGAGCGAAGATGGCAAAGCCGTCATAACCGTGATAAGGGCCGGAGTAATCCTTTTTGTGGTTTAATTCTTTTCAAGTGTCTAATGTTTGCAATAAACAGTGTCAGCGATAAACATTGTTTTCTGAGAACACATTTATTTTTAGCCTAAATATAGGCTAAAAACACAGCATAACTAGGTTCAGGACTCACACATCATCTAAATGTTGTCCTGAACCAAGGCGATTAAAGAATCGCCTGTTTTTTTGCTCATCTCTGCAAGCACAGCAGCAAAAAGAACACATGAGAACGAAAGTACTACTAGAATTAGAGAAAGTTAATCTGCGTTTGAAGTCTGCAAAGGCAAAGGTGACAATTAGAGAATCGAATGGAAGTCTGCAATTACGAGCGACGTTACCAATTAAACCAGGAGACAAGGACAGTAATGGAACTGGGAGAAAGCAATACAATCTCAGTTTGAATATTCCCGCTAACTTGGATGGACTCAAGACGGCTGAGGAAGAAGCCTATGAGTTAGGGAAGTTAATCGCTCGTAAAACTTTTGAATGGAATGATAAATATTTAGGTAATGAAGCAATTAAAAAAGATTTTCAAACTATAGGGAAATTACTTGAAAAATTTGAAGAGGAGTATTTTAAAACTCACAAACGCACAACTAAAAGCGAACATACTTTTTTTTATTACTTTTCCCGTACCAAGAGATTTACCAATCCTCAAGATTTGGCAACTGCGGAAAATCTGCTCAGTTCAATTGAGCAAATTGATAAAGAATGGGCTAAATATAATGCAGCTAGAGCGATCGCAGCATTTTGTGTGACATTCAATATCGAAATTGATTTATCTAAATATTCCAAAATGCCTGAGAATAATTCCCGCAATATACCGACCGATGCAGAAATATTTGAGGGAATTATCAAGTTTGAAGATTATCAAAATAACAGAGGTAATCAAGTTAATCAAAACGTTCAAGATAGTTGGCAACTTTGGCGTTGGGCGTATGGAATGTTAGCAGTTTTTGGTTTACGTCCACGGGAACTTTTTATTAATCCTGATATTGATTGGTGGTTGAGTCAAGAGAACTCAGATTTAACATGGAAAGTTGATAAAAATTGTAAAACTGGTGAGAGACAAGCATTACCATTATATCGGCAATGGATTGAGGATTTTGATTTGAGAAATCCGAAGTATTTGGAGATGTTGAGGGGGGCGATCGCAAAAAAAGATAACACAAATCATGCTGAGATAACGGCGTTAACACAGCGAGTTAGTTGGTGGTTTCGTAAGATAGGATTAGATTTTAAACCTTATGATTTACGTCACGCTTGGGCAATTCGGGCGCATATTTTGGGGATACCAATTAAAGCGGCGGCAGATAATTTGGGGCATAGTGTGCAGGTTCATACCCAAACTTATCAGCGTTGGTTTTCGCTAGATATGCGGAAGTTGGCAATTAATCAGGCGTTGAGTAAGAGGAATGAAATTGAGTTGATTAGGGAGGAGAATACTAAGTTGAGGATGGAGAATGAGAAGTTAAAACTTGATATTGATAAAATAAAAATGGAGATGGTTTACAAGCATAGTTGAATTTGCTCATAAATCAGCTAAAATAGGGTTGTCGGATCTACTTAAACGTAAATCTGCTAACTCGCTATCTTGTAGTCCGTATGCAAATAGGCTAGACTAGCTCGTTGGTTAGTATATACCAACAAGAAGAGGAAGTGAATGGCTGACAGCATCTCTACAGTTGATCTGTTTTGTGGTGTAGGTGGACTTACTTATGGGTTTGAGCAAGCAGGTCTTCCAGTTAGAGCTGGATATGATATTGATCCAGCGTGTCAATTTCCATATGAACGCAACACTAAAGCAGAATTCATACTAAAAGATGTGGAGCGCGTTAACGGCTCTGATTTGGCAAAACACTTTTCTGCCAGTAGTGTTAAGGTCTTAGCAGGTTGTGCCCCTTGTCAACCTTTTTCAAGCTACTCAAGACGTTACACGGATAAAGAATCGAAATGGAAGCTTGTGCAAGATTTTGCTCGTCTTGTGCAGGAGTGCGAGCCTGAAATTGTTTCGATGGAAAACGTACTTCAGCTAAAGTACCACTCAGTTTTTTCTGAATTTATCCAGCTGTTAGAGGATTTAAGCTATTCATTTGAAACTTACGAAGTTAATTGTTCAGATTATGGAATTCCTCAAACTCGAAAACGTTTAGTTCTTCTTGCTTCAAAGTTCGGTAAAATTGACTTGATAAAACCCACCCATAATACCGAAAAATACAGAACAGTACGTAAAACAATCGGACACCTTGAACCTCTTTTGGCAGGTCAAGCATCTAAAACTGATAGACTTCATCAATGCAGTAAATTATCTCCTTTAAATCTTCAACGTATTCGTGCTTCCAAACCCGGTGGAACTTGGCGTGATTGGTCTAAAGACTTAATAGCTAAATGTCACACGAAAACCAGTGGTAAAAATTATTCAGGAGTATACGGTAGGATGGAATGGGATCAGCCTAGCCCAACCATAACTACACAGTGCTTTGGTTTCGGTAATGGACGCTTTGGACATCCTGAACAAGATCGGGCTATATCTCTTAGAGAAGCAGCATTATTACAAACTTTTCCACCAGATTATGAATTTGTAGCCACTGATGAACCTGTTGTGTTTGCTGATGTAGGAAGATTAATTGGAAATGCTGTTCCTGTCAAACTAGGTCAAGTTATTGCTCAAAGCATTTTGCAACATATCAATCAAGTTATTTAAAGAGTGCTTACACAAGAAGAATCCAAATATTCTTTCGCATTTAAATACTTTTCAATATTTTCCAATATCTGTCCAATATATTCTATTACCTCTTCCTTAAATTTTATAAGGTCTCCGATACTTGTATCTTTACCAACTTCAGAAAATGATTTGTTTCCATGAGCTAGATCGTTACGGTTCCGCATAATGCTGTATAAGTTTTCACCATGCCTTGTTTTAGAGTAATCTGTATCACAAGAAAAACCGTATTTCCTAGCTGTCTTTGTAATTTCATCTCGATCAATATTTCCTGAGAATAACTCTCTACTTTTAAATCCAGCAGTAATAATATCAAGAGAAATATCTGTTATCCTAGAATGTATATCTTCAGGAGAACGATTCTTGAAGTTTTGAAGTACAACTTTTTTGATTTCAATTCTGACAGAATTAAAAGAAACTTTTTTACCTTTTAGCTCATCAAAAATAGCTTCAATTGCATTCCTCATACTTGATTCAATAAGATTGTAGAGTAGTAGAAAACCGTTGGCTTTTAGGGTTTTAGCCAACTCAGGATCAATAGCCTTAATATTTTGTTTACCACCATCCTCTAATACAACTAATTTAGTTGTCTCGTTAATTAATTCCTCTAAAAATAAAAAATATTCATTAATTTCTTGAACACGAGTATTGAAATCTAATAGAACTGTTTGCATAGCTAATTTAGAAGTTGATCGCGCACGTACTCAATACGCCGAATTACTTTAGGTTTAGAGTTGCTTGCATCAGAAGTTGTATATTCCTTAAACTCTTTTGAGTCAAGCCAATCTATTGAGCTTGGTTCCAAATCGTTTTTCTCTTGCAGCGCAAGTGCGACACCTACAGAGATAGCTTCAAAGCGAATTCTAGGCGTTCTGACATGACCTTTTGCTTTAGCAAATCCATTAGGAAAATATTTATCAACAAAATCCAGCATTGTATGAAATGTATTCCGAAAAGCATCTTTGTTAATTTTTGAATTATTATGTGTTTCTAGATACTCATTTAAAAATACATTGACGTACTTGTCAAAATTTTTGTAATTATCTAAGTATGCAAAGAAGCGTAGTACAAATTCTTCTGGTTCTCGGCTGCGACGTGATGCTTCAGATAGGGGGCACAGTTTTACAAACTTTGCTTCCTTTGCAAGTTCTTCTAGTAGCTTGACAAATGGGCCAGGAGATATACCTCTCCGTTTCTCCATATCATTCAATGCAATACTACCTGTGTTAATACGCTCGAACAAATCTCTACGCACCTCCTCATCAGCTTTGTCAGTAAGTACAATCATGCGAATAGTAGCCCGATTAAATCGTCTCTGCCGTGCAAGCGACAAGTCGCTAAATTTAAAGTCATTGAGGTTTTCTAGCTTCTTTAATCCACATAATCTTAATTCATTTTTAAGGAACCTATCCAAAGTGCGGATGCGTTGAGTTCCATCAACAATTTCTAGCCGAGCTAAATCTTCTTTTTCTTCTGGTCGGAGATCGGCAACAAAAATATATGGAATTGGTAATCCCAGAAAAATGGATTCGATAAATTTTGATTGATGATCATCGGGCCAAATCATATCCCGCTGATAGTCTGGTATGTATAGTTCATTAATGTCCTCATCTAGCCCTTCTCTATATTTCTGAACAAGGACTTCTACCGGGTATTCTTTTGTATCGTAGTCAACTATTTTCTGCTTTTCACGGATTTCTTCTTCCGCAGCTTCTCTTTGCTCATCAGTAATCTCTGGCTCTGGTGGTATGTTTCGGGCTTTTGGCATTTTAATCTCCATCTCTGGCAAAATACATACATTAGAAGTATAGAATACTGAAACCTCTATTAAGACATCTACGATATTTAATCTTTTACTGATAAATAGAGTGCGATCGCATCCCTCCCACAGGGTGCGTTGTCGAAAAAAGCCAGAGCTATTTTACTCAAAAGCAACGCCGCGATAAATTTCTGTCATCGGCAATTCAATACTAAGCGAATCCAAAGAAATAGATAGCTCTAAACCGCTAAAATCACTGAGCAACCAACCTTTGGCTTGTTTACTATAGCGTTCTACAAAAGGTTCATCTTGCTCTACTAATAAATATTCGCTAAAACTCGCAATTGAGCGATACATCCGAAATTTACTGAGTCGGTCATAATCTGCGGTGGAAGGAGATAGAACTTCAACAATCAGTGTGGGATTTAAGACTTCATCTAAACGATCGCCATTTAGTTGTGGTTCACCGTCAAAAACCATTACATCTGGATATACTCCGCGTCGATGTTCGGGAATCCACAGCCGTAAATCGCTGTTAATTGGCTCAAATTGAGTATCTCGCAGCACAGAAGTAAAATAGGTCAAAATGTTTCGACCGATGCGGCTATGTTTGAGCGTTCCTCCAGGCATGGGTACAATTTCTCCATCTCGATATTCGCTACGTCCTTCGGCTTTTTCTTCGATCGCACGATATTCATCCAAGCTGTAGCGGCGCGAGATGGTAGAAATCATAGGTCGTAAGCGATCGCATTAGCTATAAGACAACAATATTATTTTGTCACAGATTTGGTTGTGAGGTGATGTCACATCTGTGTCAAAAACAGTCAGAATACATGAGTTGGTATAAAATCAGCCGAAACAAAGATGCTAGAAACAAAAAACATCGAAATTAATACTAAAAAAGTCAAAATACCTAACAATGACTTAGAAATCGATGCTTACTTAGCTCAACCAGCACAAAATGGAACCTTTGGAGCGGTTATCGTTTTTCCAGAAATTTTTGGAATTAATCGTAATATTCGAGATATTACCGAACTAATCGCTAAACAAGGTTATGTAGCGATCGCCCCAGCGATGTATCAACGTACTGCTCCCGGTTTTGAGGCTGACTTTAGCCCAAAAGATGCTGGCTATAGTCCAGAATCTTATCAGCTTGGGTTGCAATACTATCAACAAGTTAAGTATGAAGAGATATTGAGCGATATTCAAGCTGCGATCGCCTA
This sequence comes from Nostoc sp. C117, assembly GCF_043099735.1. Taxonomy (NCBI): domain Bacteria; kingdom Bacillati; phylum Cyanobacteriota; class Cyanophyceae; order Nostocales; family Nostocaceae; genus Nostoc; species Nostoc sp. C117. The sequence goes on along the minus strand of NZ_CP170991.1, from coordinate 4,109,185 downwards.
CCTCAAAACTTTACCCAATGTCAAAGATGATGCGATCGGTGTTATTGGTTTCTGTTTTGGTGGTCATGTTGCTTACATAGCTGCAACTTTACCCGATATCAAAGCAACAGCTTCGTTTTACGGAGGTGGAATTACTACTTCTAGTTATGGTGAAGAAACTCCAACCATTAATCGCACCCCTGAAATTCAAGGTACTATCTATGCGTTTTTTGGTACAAGAGATTCCTTAGTTTCTCAGGAGGAAAACCAGCAAATTGAGGCAGAACTAAAAAAACATCAAATAAATCATCGTGTATTTCGATACGACGCCGGACACGGATTCTTCGCCGGATTTTTCAAAGACCAATACCCATTTCTAACTCAGAATCCAATGTACAATGCCGAAGCTGCTCCTGATGCTTGGCAACATGTTCTAGAACTGTTTGAAAATAACTTATAAATAAAGCAAGTGCGATCGCCTCCGTCTTTCTCATCAGATATGCGTAGACGCAAAGCAATTTGTCCTAGACATCGCACTCATTGTACAAGAGTGCGATCGCACTTGCCTTTAACCGAAAGATTAAGACCTGTTCCTACCGCAGCATCGAGTACAGTTTGTCCTGGCTGAAGCTGCAAGGAAGCAATTAGAGGTTCGCGATCGATGTGCCAGAAACGCTTCATAATTGCGTCATAATCCACTGCACTGCGATCGTAGGTTTCAATCACCTGATTTATCTGCATAGATTTTTTTACAAATAAGACTACTTTTTGTGGTGTGTTAGCGCCCAAACCTCGTGTATTTTACTACTAGTTAGATAACTTGACAATTCCCAATTAATATTAATTTAAACCACTTTATCAACCTTTAGCTGGAGAGGAATCTGAATGATAAACTCGGTTCCTTTTCCAGGAATTGAGAAGCACTCTAGTTTACCTTTATGTTTTTCTGTGATGATTTGGTAGCTAATAGACATACCCATTCCGGTGCCTTTGCCAATAGGTTTGGTGGTGAAAAAGGGATCAAATATTCGTTGCTGAAATTCTTGAGAAATCCCAATCCCGTTATCAGCGATCGCTATTTCTAACCACGTTGAATTAATTACTGCTGTCCGAATCTTAATTTGACTGGGATTTTCCTCGATTTCTTGATAGGTGCGCTTGGCATTATGTTCTTCTAAGGCATCAATGGCATTGACTAAAATATTCATAAATACTTGGTTGAGTTGTCCGGCATAACATTCTACTAGCGGTATAATGCCGTAGTCTTTAATCACCTCAATTTCAGGTTGTTCTGGCTTCGCTTTCAGGCGATGTTGCAAAATCATCAAGGTACTGTCGATGCCTTCATGAATATCAACGCTTTTGAATTCCGCTTCGTCGATGCGGGAAAAGTTTCGCAGCGACAGTACAATTTGGCGAATGCGATCGGTGCCGACTTTCATCGAAGACAACATTTTTGGCAAGTCTTCTTGTAAAAACTCTAGATCGATGTCTTCGGCAAGGGTTTGAATTTCAGAGGCAGGGTTGGGATTATACTGCTGATACAACTGCACAAATGCTAACAAATCCTGAGTATATTCTTGTACATGGACTAAGTTGCCATGAATAAAGTTGACTGGATTATTAATTTCGTGTGCGACTCCCGCAACTAATTGTCCCAAACTAGACATTTTTTCACTTTGGAGAACTTGAGATTGAGTGCGCTGCAATTCCCCTAAAGCATTTTTGAGTTCAGTGGTTCGCTCTTCTACCCGGTCTTCTAGTTCTTCCTTGTTTTTTTCTAAACTAGTAAACGATTCATGCAATTGCCCTACCATGTGGTTGAACGAGTTAGACAGGGTATTAAGTTCTTGAATAACGCTAGTTTCTACTGTTTGATCTAAATTGCCAGATGCCATTGCCTGACTTGCCCGATTTAGACGCAGAATTGGGCGTACAATCCAATGAGACGTAAATACGCCCATCACTGAGGCAACAACTAATGCACCAAAACAAAGGGCGATCGTGGTTTGTGTGTTGGCATTAATTTGCGCCATAAATGTGTCTTCAGGTACACTCACTACCATCAGCCAATTCAAGCCATACTTGTCACGCCAAGGTAGAACATCGACAAAATGCCGTTTTCCTTGCACCTCAATTTTAAAATCTGTGTCTTGTGTGATAGCTCCAAACCCAGAGGTTTGGAGATGTTTGGCAATGTTTTGTATGATTGGGTCAGAACTGTTGATCGCACTCAATCGCCGGATATCTTGATTGACGATAACAAAAGGCTTCTCTGTACCAGAACTGGCGATTAATGTGCCATCCCGCTCCACAAGGAATACTCGCCCAGACTGACTAATATTCAAATTGCGTAAAAAATCGCTCAGTTTTAGCAGGTGAATATCAGAGCCAACCATTCCCAGCAAGCGATTTTGGGAATCATAGATAGGACGACTGGCACAAGCGGCAATGTAGGGGCCTGTAGGAAGATTTCCAGTTACAATCTTTGCCCAAATAGGTTTACCTGCGGCAATGGGTTGAGTATACCAAGATTCAGTAAGATTGTTCCAATTCCACCGAGCATTGATTTGAGTTCGATTACCTTGCTGATCGGTAGCATAAGTGGAAATATTATTGAGACGCTTGGCAGTCCAATCATCAATGGTAATTGTCTTGTCATCATAACGACCGACTCCTACCCCTTCACGCGTCGTTAGTCCGATACCAATATAAGTCAGGTCATAAGCCTGTATTTGATCCCAAAAATACTTACCCAGGGTTTGGCGATCGCGTACATTTAATAATCCTCTATGGATGGCATCTGCGTTGATCTGATTCAGGGTTTGCGGAATGGAAAGATAAGACTTGAGGTGTTCATTGACCACATCGCTGGTGCGATCTATCAACTGTTCTGCTAGATCGTTAACTGCTCTTTGCCCATTTTTAAAGGACAAATAACCCACTAAACTGACCGCTCCAAAAATTTGAATAACGAAGGGAACAACAAGAACAATCTGTAATGAGAACGCTTTACCTTTTCTAAAATAGTGAGTCTTCATTTATGGAAACTAGAAATTCATGCTAATTTGATTTACTTCTATGATTCCCAAGATGTCAACATCCTCACCTTTATTTTATTTTTTTCTCAAGTCCCAAAGCTCTAGGGACTATTATAAGAGGCATCATCACAACCTAATGATCCATGACCCAAAATCTTTAGTAAGCACAATCGATCAATTTGTCATTTTTTAAAATGTCTATTAGTCATTCTAAATTATTCGATAAGATATGAAGTTCGCTATTGCCACCCCAATATGAATGGCTATTTTTTATCTCTATTAAACTATCAGACTATTATTTTATTATTAAATCAGACTCAGTACGCATCTATTCATTTTCTCTATTCCCCCAACCCTATTATCTGTCCACGCAAAATTCAGGAAGTAAACTTAATTTTTATACCACATTCTGGATAGATGTACATCTATGCAATTAATTTTAACTTCAGATAAGACCAGTTAAAAACATCATTTTAATCTCATTTATAATTCCTAAAAAAAGTTTTTTTAATTCACCGGATTCTATTGATTTTTTCAGAAGAATAGCTCATCTACGTAACTTTCGGGTTTCGCGGAACTGTATTTCGCTATAAAGGAAATTTTTATGACATTCCAAGTTTTTCGCGGCATTAACTACACTGAAAAATTCATTCAAGAGAGTAATCAACAAGTTAGTGGTACTGCCAATTCAGACTGGTTTGTTGTAGAAGGCAGCAATAATGTTGTCAATACGCAAGATGGAAACGATGTTGTTTTACTAGGAAGAAAGGTAGATTCAATCTTTCATCTTGATACTAGTATTTTTAGTGGGGAAGTATTGCAAACTAGTCCTTTGAGCATTAATTGTTATGAATTTGACAATCTTGTTCGTACTGGAGCCGGAGATGATTATGTCAGTTTAGGAGTCGGCAATAACAGAATTTTTTTGGGAGATGGAAATAACTTTTTGGACGATTATGGTGGAAATTATGTGTTTGATGCTGATAACAATATTATTGGTTTAGGAGCAATTCCAAAATTATTTGCTTCAGCAGGAGCAGGTGACGATATTTTCTATTTAAGTGGATTTGCTGACCGAACTATTAATGCGGGAAAAGGTAACAACTTGATTTTTTTGGGAGCCGGAGATGCCAAAATTGATACAGGCTCAGGAAATGACGTTATCACCAGTGAAGCTTCAGCACTGACTTATATTTTTGATAGTAAATCGCCATCTTATCGCCAAAACATCACAGCTGGAAATGGTGATAATCAAATTGCTGTTATTCCCTATGGTCAAACTACAATTAAAACCGGTAATGGGGAAGATTTTATTGTTGCTGTTGGAATCCCTAGCTCAAGTTTTGCCAAGATTGATACAGGAGATGGGAACGACACAGTTATTACAAATGATACCAACAGTATGATTAAGTCTGGTTCAGGTAATAATTTAATTTTTGCTGGTTCAGGTAATGATAGTATCCGGGTGGGAAATGGCAATAATTTAATCAATCTCCGAGGAGGAACGGTTTGTCTATCAGAAACTTTAAGTAAGGATACAAACTTATTTGGTTCGTCTGTAGAAGTAAAAGCTGGGGGAAATGATAATGTTTACTTGGGTGAAGGAGAAAATACAGTAGTTCTGGGAAGCAGTGGCTTTGCTAGTATTTATGGCTTTGGTTGCAACGATCGCTTAAATATTAGTGGCTTAAATGCCAGCTTCAGCCAGGTAGGACGTGACACGCTAATTAGTTCATGCGGTACTTCTTTGGGAGTAATCAAAGAATATACAGGTTCAGTAAAATTGGCGTAAGCTAATCCTTTGCCTCAGAAAGATGCGGGGATGCAACGCCGAATGATTATTAGCTTAAAAGTTGGGGAGGCGATCGCCTAACTATAGAAAACTGCTGAGTGCTGAGTATTTGAGCCGCTTGTTATGTTTGGAGCGATCGCAGTTATTTTTGATTAGACCCCTTTAAGGCGGAGAAATTGAGCGATCGCATTGACAATAATTTGGCATTGCTGGCGATCGCGAGTAGGTGCTGATAGGGAAATTGGTTTAGCTGATATCAATTGTAGTTGGACTAAATACCACGGAATTCGAGTTGGTAAGGGTACTTGAATCACTTGGGCTTGCTGAATTTCAGTCAGCTTTTTTTCTGTGGTAAATGTGCCAAACAATTGATATCGTTTTTCTAATCTCATCAGCCCTGAGAGTTTGCTCAATAATATTCATTTGATCGTAGATCGAGTTAGTACCCGTTCTAACTCACCCCGTTGAAAATTTCCCTCGGTAAGTTGGCGATTTTGGTGTTCTGCGTCACAGATTGCAAGCTTCACTGAATGTGAATTATGTAGATAGATAAAAAGTGCGTTCCGCCCTTGCAACAATGCAGCGTACCAATACTAGGAATTTGATAAAATTAACAAAGTAAGCGATCGCCTGTTACCCAACTTTGGCGATATCTACGACTGGCTGTTCGGTGACGCACTCTTGAGCAAAGAAAGCAAAAACACTATGGCAAAGCGTAAAAAAAGCAATCTCCAATGGATTAAAGAAACGCTTGAACTAAAGCCCGATCATCGCTGGGAGTCTCCATCAGGCTATAAAATATTTGTCGCCAATCGGGGGGCTGTTCGCTTCAATGTTCCCCAAGATTGGGTTTTTGAGCCGCAAGAAAAATCTTTCAAGTTTATGGATAAAAAACCCCCTAAGGATGATTGCTGTCTAGAAGTATCTTTCAATGCTCTGCCGCCCAATGATTGGAGCCAGTTTCCCCTCAAATCTACCCTGAAGAAAGTCATCGAAGACGACAGCCGCAACCCCATTGCTAGGGGAGAAATTGTTACTGTTAAGCGCCAAACTGCCAAAATTGTTTGGGCAGAAATTAAGTTTATCGACACTCAAGAAGAACCAAGAGAAGCTTTTTCCCGGATTTGTATTGGTTTGGGGTCGAATATTCAGTGTTTGATTACATTCGATTATTGGGCAGATCAAGCAGAACAATTAATACCGGTTTGGGATGAGGCAATCCGTAGTCTGACACTAGGCTTGTATATTCGTGACCCAATGACTGGTTTGGCTTTCCCAGACTGAGCGAATCAATTGTAGACATCGCTACTACAGATTTCTATGTGCTAAATTAAAATCGGGATTAGTTACAAAGTTACAAAGCTATGGTTTAGGTTCTAATGCCTAACTGGTGCGCTATCATGCGTGATGAGCGTATGCCGCCGAGTACTTTCAACTATATTGCTTGATTAGCTCAGTTGGTAGAGCGATCGACTCATAATCGATTAGTCACAGGTTCGAGTCCTGTATCAAACCCCAGAGGAAGTTAGCTCAATTGGAAGAGCGATCGACTCATAATCGATGTGTTGTAGGTTCGATTCCTATACTTTCACCCAAAACCCTGTCCGGGTCAAAAGACACTACCCTGTAAAGGTAGCCAATATGGTACGGATCTTAACAGATTCGAGACCCCTCCTTTTCTCAACTCTGCGGTGTAAGTGTTTTGCTGTCGGTCATCACTCATAAAGGTAATGTTCGGTAGCCACAGTTAAGGAGTAAGCGCAACTGCATTTTTCCCTAACTTGAGTATGTCCCTTCGTTTGCTACATCTAGTTTTCTTGTGGGATTCTGGATTGACAAGCGAACGGCATATTTGAGCGCAGTTGTTTTTTTTAGATTGCCATTGAGCAGTCTGGGAAAAGTAGCAGCAATCTTAATCCAGCTTTGGAGAAGCTTTTGCCCACACCTAAATTGTAAACACTTGCATCAGCAGAGTAAAAAATATTTTGTATTATGTACAGCAAAAATTTAACCACTACCCCATTAGCGGCTGAAAGTAATCTAGAAAAGTTGCCGACTGATAATATAGCACTTTTGCGATGGCTACGCCCGCCGCAGGCATCGCATGGTTTAGCTGAATATAATACTGCCGAAGAAATAGCCTTTGCAATGGGAATAAGCTTGGAAAAACTGCGCTTTTTAACAACTAGTACATCCCTAACTAGACATTACCTCCCTTTCAAAATTTCAAAAAAGACAGGTGGAGACAGAATTATTTCTGCACCAAAGCCCGAACTTAAAGCTGCTCAAAGGTGGATTCTAGAGAATATTTTAGAGAAATTAGAAGTTCATAATGCAGCGCACGGCTTTTGCAAAAATCGTTCGATAGTCACCAATGCTAAACCCTCGCAACTGTATCTCTCCCTAACTTGAGTATCTTAATCCAGCTTTGGAGAAGCTTTTGCCCGCACCGGAACTGTAAAAACCTGCACTGGCAGAGTAAACAAATCTTTTGTAGTATATAGTAGTACAAGATGCTAAAACTAATCTTTTAGCTTTTGTTTAAAAGGTTGTAAAGCCTAAAGAACCTCTAAATAAATTCTGTCTACTCAGCAGTTAAGCCGTGAGAAACTGGTGGTATTTGAGTTAAGGCAAGGTTATAAATGTGTTGTTCTAATCTTTTTAGCTAGTTGTAATTGCCTAGTTTACTAAACTATCACACAAATTATTTATGCAAATCACTATGTGGCAAACCTTTTATATCAAACCTAACGAAATCGGCATCTTATATCACCGCAGTGACTTTAAGAAAATTTTGCAACCCGGTACACATACATATTTTGGTCGGCATTGGCAAGTAAAAATTTATGACCTCAATCAGCCATTAGCTCAAATTGAAAACCTAGAACTGTTGTTGCGAAATTATGAAGCCGAACTACAAGAACATTTATTGATTATCAGAACCGCATTCAATCAATTTGCGTTAGTCCGCTATGGTCAGAATTGGGTAAGCGTTGCACCAAATAAATTGATTGCTTTTTGGCGTGGTTTTATTGAGCTAGAGTCTCATATCTTCAACTTAGAAGAAAGCTTAGAATTACCTAGTTCCTTTGTGCAGCAATTGCGTTCAGTTACCTTGAATGGAGTAAAGAAGTTCCAAATCTCAGAGTCTGAAATTGGTTTACTATATCTGCAAAACAATTTTGTGCGACCTCTAGAAGCAGGAGAGTATGCTTTTTGGTCGGTAGATAGAGATGTTACAGTCAGAATTCTCAGCCGGATTATCCCTAACCCAGACTTTCCCCTCGAAGATGTACTCATTGAAAAACATCCCGACTTTATTGCTGCTTATTGTGAGCCAGTGCAATTACAGACTTCGCAAGTTGCAATTGTACGATATCGAGGAAAAGTAATTTCTATTTTGCCACCCACCAGCCGCAAGTTATTTTGGCAAGGTGTTGCAGTGGAAATTCTCGATATCGGGGCAGATGCTCAGTTACAGCCTAACTTAGTGGCTGAATTGGTTGAGGGTTCAACAGATGTCAAATTGCTCAGTCGCAACTGTTTGCATATTTGCCAAGTTCCCGCCCAGCATGTTGGACTAGTATCCCTCTTCTGTCACTTTCCGGTTATTCTAAATAAAAGAATAAAAAAAGAAAACCCTGAAAGGTAAGTAGGGCAATGGATGTAGAATTACAAATTTTGAAACATTTGGCAAGAGATGCTCACCCAACAGTTGCGACCATAGATGAATATTGTGCAGAGTATAAAGACCTGTTTAAAGAAGTAAGAAATTATGAATGCTTCAAATATTTACATCTGGGAATAATGTCACAAATTAAAAGAAAATCATTACCAGAGATAGCGAAAGTCGTAAGTATAAACTCCGCACAGTCATTACATCATTTTTTAGCCAATTCAGACTGGTCAGTAGATAAATTAAAACAACTAAGATTAAATAAACTTAAAAAAGCACTAAATGGAAATGCGATTACAGTAGTAATAGATGAAACCGGAGATAGAAAAAAAGGTAAAAAGACTGATTATGTAGCCAGGCAATATCTAGGAAGTGTAGGAAAAGTCGATAATGGAATAGTTTCAGTCAATGCCTATGGAGTTTATTCTAATATAACGTTTCCATTAACTGTAAAAGTATTCAAACCCAAAGGAACGTTAAAAGAGGAGGATAAATATAAAACTAAAATAGAGTTAGCGTCAGACATCATTACAGAATTAATTGAATCAGGTTTTAACATTAAACTGGTACTGGCAGATAGTTTATATGGTGAAAGTAGCCAATTTATTAGAAAAGTAGCTGAATATAAATTAGATTATGTCGTAGCAATAAGAAGTAATCATGGAGTCTGGTTGCCAGCAGGACAAAGCGTTAGGGCTAATAAGTGGTGTAAATTTGAAAGAACATTTAGCAATCAAAAATCAGAAACCCGATACATTAGGGAAATAATTTATGGTAAAAAAAGAGCCATAACTTACTGGGAAATAACTACTGACCCAGAAACCATGCCAGAAAATTCTACAACATTTGTGATGACAAATCTTCAAGGAAAACTCAAAAAAACTTTAGGCGATTTATATGGATTAAGAACCTGGGTAGAATATGGATTTCGACAGTGTAAACAGGAACTCGGCTGGACAGATTATCGGTTCACAAATTTTCAACATATAGAAAGGTGGTGGGAAATTATTTTTTGTGTGTACACAATGATTAGTTTAAATTCTCCAGCCTTCTTAAGCTTAAATAAATCTCGTCAAATTGAAGCTGAGGTTCAAAAAAATAGTGATGTTGATTTTTCTAATCATCAACAATGGAACCATGAATGCGGATGGAAAAATACTCTAAATAATCTGCGTCTCATTGCCCAACCACTCTTACTATTTTGGTTAATTTATCCCTGGATACATATTTTCCCAAATTCTAAATTATTGCTGGGATTCAATCAATTAATTAGTGCAATGAATCAATTTAAAACCTGTTATGCTTCTGGATAATTTCACTTTGTTACTACTTGCTTATCTCGGAGAGTGACAGAAGAGGGGTATACATTAATCAAGAATTTCAAGGAGAGCGATCGCCAGGGGTACATGCTTGGTGGTTATTTGGCCGCTCTTTTCAAACCGAAGCCATTGACTTGCGACTCCAAAATATGGAAGTATCTGGTCAAGACATCCTTTCTAAAGATAAAGTACCTCTGCGGTTGAATTTGACAGCTGGCTTCCGCATCCAAGACCCATTGAGGGCAAAAAACGGCTTATCAGATATTTCCGGGTTCTTATACAAAGAATTACAGTTTGCTTTGCGTGGTGCAGTCGGCGAACGCAACTTAGATGCTTTATTAGAAGATAAAGGTGCAATTGATAGAAGTATCTCTGAATACATTCGCCAGAAAGCCGCAGACTATGGAATTGAAGTTGATTCTGTAGGTGTCAAAGATATTATTTTACCTGGTGAGATTAAGGCTATCTTGAGCAAAGTAGTGGAGGCAGAAAAAACCGCTCAAGCAAACGTAGTCAGACGTAGAGAAGAAACTGCTGCTACTCGCAGTATGCTAAACACTGCCAAAGTGATGGAGGATAACCCCGTTGCATTGCGTTTAAAGGAACTCGAAGTATTAGAGCGGATTGCAGAGAAGATCGATCGCATTCAAGTTAACGGCAGCTTAGATAGTATTTTAACAGACTTGATTCGGATGAATCCGTAGCGATCGGGGAAAATACTCACGTAGGAAAAGGCCAGTATAATAACAATAAGTTTATTTACGAGAAAAGCGAGTATGCGACAGTCAGCTTCAGACTCTCAACAAAACCTTGCTCAAAAAATTGCAAAGTGGAAAGCTGGGCTGGCTGACTTAGGACGACGAAATCCTCTCATCAAGTTTCGGCAAGATAGTCCTCGAACTTTAGAAATTCTGACAGAAGAACCAGATTTTATCTTTACAAAGCTAACAGAAGAGAAAAAATCGCTTCGTTTTCTAATGATTGATAGCGAACCTCAAGATATTACCCAGCAGAAAAAACCTAAAGCATTATCAGGAGAACAAAATCCTCTCGAATTAATTACTCGTCAAAGAGGAGATGAGCAACTAAAGCGGATAAATAAATTGCGTCTTGAGGCGCGACGCTCATTTGAAGAAAGAGGGGTAAACAGCCTATTTATCGCCTTTGGAACCTTGACTTGGTATGACAAAGATAAGCCAGATGATGCTCTGTTGTCACCACTAATTTTAGTAGCTGTAGAATTAATTAAAGAACCTAGACGAGATGTTTATAAGATATCTCTATTAGATGAAGATGTTGTATTAAATCCAACCCTGACACAAAAGTTAAAGCAAACTTTTGGGATTGAGCTTCCAGAGGGAGAAGCAGTACAAGGAAAAACTTATAACGAATTAATTACCCAGATTCGCCAACTGTTAGCACAAAAGACATGGCAAATTAAAGAGAATGTATTTATCTCGCTATTTTCTTATGCTAAAGCTGCAATGGTTCGGGATATTATCGAAAATGAAGCTCTAATTTTTGAACACCCAATTTTACAAGCAATTAGTAGTGATTTAACTAATTATCAGTCTAACTATAGAGAACCTCTACCTGCATCTGCTCTAGATTCACAAGTTAAGCCTGAGCGAATATTTCAAATTCTTGATGCTGACTCTAGCCAGCAAGTCGTGATTGAAGCAGCGAAATCGGGTTCTAGCTTTGTTGTCCAAGGGCCACCAGGAACGGGCAAAAGTCAAACGATTGTAAATATGATTGCAGAACTGATTGGCGATGGTAAATCAGTTTTATTGGTTGCAGAAAAAGAAACAGCGCTGAGTGTAGTTTATAAACGTATGGCTGAATGTGGTTTAGACCATATATGTCTTAATCTCCATCACAGTGGTACAACAGATAAGCGGGAGCTTGTAAATAATTTATCGAAAACTATTGAATATCTTAAACAAATTTACGGTCAAGAAAATAATCATCTATTTTTTGAGCGGCTTGTTTCTAGTCGTCAATCGCTAAAATTATATCTGACAAGTTTACACTCTAAAGAAAAACCTCTAGATAAATCACCATTTGAGATATTTGGTGAGCTTTTGAAAAAAGAGCGCGAAGCAATTCCCAATATTAATGTCATATTTTCCAACTTTAGCCAATGGAATGAGAGTAGATTAAAAGAAGCAAAAGATTTATTAAATCAATTAGCGCAATTTTTACCTTTCTTTAAAGGAGGGAAAACAACTATTTGGGCAAAAAGTTCTCTAAATTCTTATTCTTATGAGATAGAATTGGAAATTACGGAGAAAATAGAGCAATTTCAGCAAGCTATTTTTTTAGTCCAAAAGATTAATCAAGAATTGCAAGAGGCTCTCCAAATTCAACCTTTATTGAATTTAGAGTCTCTAGATAAATATTATCCAGTTATCGACTACATACGAAAAGCTCCATTAAATCTGCCAGAAAACTGGACTGGAGTAGATATATCAATTGCTCAGAATGCTTTCACCATTTTGCAAACAGACGTTCAAGAGATTGAAAAAAATAAGCTTTCGCCAGAAGCCGAAAATTTGTTGAGTCAGCTTTCTTCATATCTCCCATTTTTAAGAGGAGAAAAAACAACCATTTGGGCACAAAGTACTTTAAACTCTTGCTCTGAGACTCTAGAGCTAGAAATTAAGAATAAAATCAATAAATTGAAACAAGCAATTTCTTTGATTCAGACAGCTAGCCAACAACTTCAAATGATTATGAGGATTCAACCCTTATTAAATTTGGAAAATGTAGAAGCTTGCTTTCCTGCTCTTAAGCATATACTGAAAGTTCCAGATAATTTACCCGAAAATTGGCATGAATTAAATATTTCAACTGCTCAGGATGCCTTCAGTAAGTTAAAAGGCGATATTAAGTTACTAGAAGAAACTGAGCCAATTTTAAAACAAAAATATAATCCTGAATTATTCTCTTCAGAATTACCTGCTTTAGTTAACAGATATCAAAAATATAGTCGCTTTTGGTTGATTAGAATTTTTAATCCCCAGTATAGGCGCGATATCAAACTTTTGAAGAAACTAAGCATTAAAGAGGGACAGATTTCTCACAACGAATTAAAACGTGATTTGGCACAAGCCGTTAAAATACAAGCTGCACGAAACGAGCTATATCAAAGCAATTACCCAGCTCGCCAGATTTTTGGATCTTTATTTAACCCGGAAGTTTCTAGTGAAGAAGAATTAAAAGCAATTGAACAGTCTTTAAGTTGGTTGACTGGCTTACAAAAGTATTCACTTCCTGCTGAGTCAGCCCAACAGATTGTAAATTCTCCCTCTGGACAGCGTGAACTGGATCAATTAGTGAATAAACTTGAATCCCTTCCTGAAGATATTAAAGAGGGTATGGATTTCTTATTCTTATACTTTAATGAAAATAATATTATTGGGCAATATCTGCCTTATAATCAAATTCTATTTACTGAACTGGCAACTTTTTTAGATTTAGCTCAATTAGACTTACCAGAATTTCGCCAATGGTTGACATATAGAGAAATCTATAAGCAACTAGAAAGTTTAGGAGTTCAAGATTTTTTAGAAGCTTTGCGCGACAATAAACCTAATCCTCTTGAGTCTGTACAAAATAGGCTACGTCATATTAACTACCAGCCTCGTCAGGTTTTTGGATCTTTGTTTAATGCAGAAGTTTGTGGTGAAGCAGAGTTAAAAGAAATTGAAAAAGCTTTAAATTGGTTGATTGGCTTACAAAAGTTTTCGCTTTCTGCTGATTCCGTCCAGCGTATTCTAAATACTCCTTTTAAACGGCGCAGAATGGCTGAATTAGTTAAGGAATATGAGTCAGTCCATCAGAGTATTAGGCAAGGATTAGATTTTCTTTTATCCCACTTTAATGAATGTGACATTACAGATTATTATTTACCTCGTAATCAAATTACTTTTGTTGAGCTAGAAAGCTTCTTAAACTTGGCTCAATCTGAATTGTCTTATTTTCAAGAATGGTTAACTTATAAAGAAACTTACAAGAAACTCGAAAACTTAGGGAATAATAAGTTTTTAGATACTTTACGTGATAATCAAATCCCAACAGAGCAATGGTTTCCAGTTTTAGAAAAGCGAATTTATCAAATCTGTCTTGATGCTATTCTTGCCAGAAAGCCTGAGTTAAAGAACTTTAATTTGGAAGTACACGAACGGCAAATCAAAGAGTTTTCTAAACTAGATTCTAGCCAACTAGATACTGCTAGAAAACGTCTAAAGCAGCTTCATGTGCAACGCTGGCAAAACTGGGAAAAAACTTCAGTTGCTCTAGCTGAGATACCAAATTTGAAAAAAGAAGCGACTAAGAGAAGCCGACATTTGCCCATCCGTAAACTCCTCAATGATACACAAAAAGGAATACCAAATCTTGTCAAAGCCTTAAAGCCTTGCTGGATGATGAGTCCACTTTCTGTTAGTCAATATATCAATCCAGATGTAATTCATTTTGATGTTCTCATCTTTGATGAAGCATCTCAGCTTCGGACTGAGGATGTTGTTCCTTCAATTATCCGTTCAAATCAAGTGATTGTGATTGGGGATAATAAACAGCTTCCTCCCACTTCATTTTTTTCAACCGGAGATAGTCAAGAAGATATCGATGATGAAGATGATGAAAGGTATGAAAGCGTTTTGGATGAATGTTCAAAATTTATGTTTGGACACATGTTGAAATGGCACTACCGCAGTCAGGATGAGCGTTTGATTGCTTTCTCCAACCTTCATTTTTACGGCAACCAATTAGTTACATTTCCAAACCCAGTTCAAAATCCAGATTTGGGAGTTTGGTTTAAGCACGTTCCTGATGGTATTTACGATCGCGGGAAACACAGAGATAATCGACGTGAGGCTGAAGTAGTTGCTCAGTTAGCGTTGAAGCATTTTCAACGATTTCCCGAACAATCCCTTGGTATTATTGCTTTTAGCGAAGCCCAAGCCGACGCGATTCGAGAGCAAATTGAAATTTTGGGAAAAGAATGTCCTGATCTAGAGACATTTTGCACTGATAACTCACCCCAGTTTTTTCTGAAAGCATTAGAAAACGTTCAGGGTGATGAGCGAGATGCCATTATACTCAGTGTTGGGTATGCTCGTGATGATCAAGGTAAACTTTCTCTCAACTTTGGCCCCTTAAATCGGCAAGGTGGAGAACGACGGCTCAACGTCGCTGTCACGCGGGCAAAAAGTAAAATTACACTCGTTTCTTCCATTGTGGCTGGTGAAATCAACCAAAAACTTGCCCAAAGCAAAGGTGTAAAATTACTGCACGATTACCTGGAGTACGCAGCCAGTGGTGGAAAAAAACTGCAAGGTAACTCTTACACAGATACTCTCCATTTTGACTCGCCATTTGAAGAAGATATTTACCATGTCTTAGTCCAGCAGGGATACACTATCCGCACCCAAGTTGGATGCTCAGGATACCGGATTGACCTTGGTGTAGTCAATAGCGATCGCCCTGGTGAGTTTTTACTGGGGATTGAGTGTGATGGTGCATCTTACCATAGTTCACCTACTGCCAGAGATCGCGATCGCCTCAGACAACAGGTACTTGAAAGGCTAGGTTGGAAAATCCACCGCATTTGGTCAACAGACTGGTTTCGTAACAAACCTGTTCAAGTTCGTCTGTTGATAGAAAAAATCAAACAACTACAACAAATAAATAGCTGATTTTTGAGATATGCATCGGGAACCACTTGCTAAATCGCTGCTTGGAACTGCTAGCTCCGCCTATGCACCTATCAACCATTTTGAACCATCCAAACTAAAATTCCTAGAATTTCTTCCACAGGTGGGAGGGGATAATCCATCAGATCGATAGTGACAATATTTTCTTCAAGCTTGAGAAATCGCCATTGCGTACCACTGCTAATAGAACCATATATTACGGAAACTGGATGATTTTTTGCAGCGTTGAATCGCTGTGCCGCAACCATCTCTGCAATACATTGTCCAAAACCAGTTCTTAAATCAGCTTTTTTTGCTTCCACAATTACAATTGCAGGAGCTTCAATTTCTAGCACTTCCGGCGATCTGCTCAAAAGGAAATCACACATTCCATTAAGCCCAACTGATTCATCAACTGTAAAATCTTCTCCAGAAAATAAGCTAATTTGCCGATTTAATATCCGTCTAACTTCTAATAATACTGGGTAAATAATTCCTTCAGAACGCGCTTTTTCACTTGCTGAAGAAGCTAGTGACAGACTTTCTCCAAGATATGCCGTGAGTGTAGCAGATGCTTCAATAGGCTCAGTGACAGGAATGAATCTCCCACCTTCCTGCGTTTTTAAACCGAAAGCTTCTTTAACTTTACTGATATTTGTAAACTGACTATAAGGCATAATTTCTAATTACTTTACAACTCCACATTTAGTCTAGCGAGTTAGGGTAATGTCTAGGACTGGTTCTTATATATCAGAGTATCTATATATATTTACACTCAGAACCATTAATTAAAATATATACTTGGTAGATAAGCTCTAATTATGCCGATTCAATGGCATGGGGTAACAGCAATGTCAATTGATGAAGTTGAAAACCAACAAAATAACGATCTAGTTCAAACCGCAACAGACTTAGTAGAAAAGCTAGTGAAGGCAAAAGACAAGAAAAAAGCTAAAAAATCCAAACGGATTTTTGATGGTAGTACTGAAGTTTTTGCCAAGAAAATTCCCAAAAAGACTTTTGAAACTGAACTAAAGCAACTCCAGATTGAGCTAGTCAAAATGCAATACTGGATTAAACACACTGGCTATCGGGTTGTCGTCATATTTGAAGGACGCGATGCAGCTGGCAAAGGAGGAGTAATTAAACGCATTGCCGATCCACTCAATCCTCGTGGCTGTCGTGTAGTGGCTCTGGGAACCCCATCTGATCGCGAGAAAACTCAGTGGTATTTTCAGCGTTACGTACAACATCTTCCCACAGCAGGCGAAATTGTCCTCTTCGATCGCAGTTGGTACAACCGAGCCGGAGTTGAACGGGTGATGGGTTTTTGTACAGAAGCAGAATATCAAGAATTCATGCAATCTTGCCCAGAATTTGAACGAATGTTGGTGCGATCGGGCATTGTTTTAATCAAGTACTGGTTCTCCGTCAGCGATGAAGAACAAGAGGAACGCTTTCTCTCTCGCAGTCACGATCCAGCAAGGCGCTGGAAACTCAGCCCAATGGATTTGGAATCACGCGATCGCTGGGTAGAATATTCCAAAGCCAAAGATACCATGTTTGCTTACACAAATATTCCCGAAGCTCCCTGGTTTACCATTGAAGCAGATGATAAAAGACGGGCGCGGCTCAACTGCATTCATCATTTGTTGAGCAAAGTTGCTTACGAAGATATGACACCTCCTCCCTTAGAGCTTCCCTCTAGACCTGTGGCTGAGGATTATGTTCGCGCTCCTCGCAATGAGCAGTTTTTTGTGCCTCAAGTCTATTAAGCAACATCATTATAGGCTCACTGAACTAGCTGATCATTTGAGTAGGCGTGAGCGTTGCTATTTGAAGCCATACACCTAATTGTTATGTCCTTCAATTTCGTAGACATCGCCTAGTTTATTGTCGAGTAAGGGCGTAGCCCGTCGCAGAAATCGCTACAACGGCTTACTTCTTCTGAATTTCACAGACAATCCCTCGCAAAGCTTTAGTACAATTCTAAGCAATGCAGACTTGGATTATTCAAAAGCTCCTGAATTACCTCCACCCCAGAGCGAAGTAGAGATTCAACTTGTTTTGTTGGTGCATTTCCGCAGCGTAGCCATACAACTTTAGGTGGAGAACCGTACAAACGGCTTCTTTCGGCAAAGTCTACATCTTGAGTTACGATGCAAAAGTCATTGGTTTTAGCAAATTCCCATATTTCTGTATCAGTCTTCACTTCCAGTCCATGAAACTGAACATGACTGGAATCAGGGAAAACATCCGCTAATTGAGTTACTAACTTACGACTCAAATTTTGATCAAAAAGCAGCTTCAAATACCACCTGCCGTCCGCGTAACGTTTGGTAGAGAGGCAACTAAACGATGTTCACGGTCAGCAGCAAACTCTAGACTTGCCCTAATATCTTCTTCTGTTAATTCAGGGAAATCGTCTAATATCTCTCCATGAGACATACCAGCTGCCAACCAGCCTAGAACATCGTACACGGTGATTCGCATCCGTCTAATACAAGGCTTACCACCTCGCTTGTCCGGTTCAATTGTAATAATATCGTGATAGCTCATGGTGATTATAAACTGCATAGCATCTTTCTAAGTCTAGAACAGCTTTACATCGTGTTGCAACGAGGTGATCGCAACAACAGTCTACTTCTTTTACTGCGATCGCTCTATCTCGTAAATTAGTTTTATTAACGTGCAATCATCGGGATTTGGGCAAAGTACCCGGATCAGTTTTTTCAATTATCGCTTTTTCTTATTTTTGTCTAATTTCTTCCACCTTGGTTTTTTTGTAACCTCTGGATTGCTTATTTCCCATACACTGTTAGCGAATCTTGCTCGGATAGCATTCTCTGACAGCACCGCATGTGGGTTGTTCCCAAATTGAGCCAATTCTATATTTATTCCAGAATTTACATCGCGATCGCATTTCCACCCACAATTAGTACATTGATAACAACGATCGCCCTCATCATTTACTTCATAAGATGCTTCATTCATTGATCCACAAACTGGACATTCTTTTGTTGTATAAGGTGCTGGATGCTGATTAAAAATCCTGCCAGCCTTCTCAGATTTCTGCTTCAGTAGGGCGATTTTTCGTCCAGGTGATGCATCAGCAAGGCTTTTACTCAATCCTGATTTCCGCTTTGCTCCTGTTTGCTCATAACCTTGTCCATTTTCGCGTTCCTTTGGTTTAGTACGCTTTCTTAATTTCTCATCTTGCAAACCATCTTCTACTGCAATAAAACCATAGTTGCGAACAATCATAGTGGTAATTTTTTGATCGTGGTTTCGCCGTTGCAAGCTGATTTTTCGATCAAGTTTTCGGATGGTTTTCTCAAGAGATTTTTGATTTGCTCCTGAAAATGGATTTTTATCCTTCAGTTTAGGTGGTGCATCAGGAATAATATTGTATTTTAGCGTGTTGAATCTGGAAGCTCCTATCGCTTTAATCATCTCAGCCTCTGTTTTTGATGTTCTTAAGGCTTCATAATTCTCATTGCTTATAGAAAAAAAGTTTTTACGAATTTCTTGAATCGTTCGGGTAGGATGGTGAACCCACAAAATTAGTCTTTCAGTTAATTTTTTGGCAAGTTTTTGCTGTAATTTAGTCCTGCGTTCTTCTGACTTTCGATAAAATTTTTGAGGCTTAATTCGAGTACCATCCGATAGGCTTAACTCATACTGTAGCCCTGGATCAATCCCCACTGAAGCATTAGTCGTTTTAACGGAGAAGCTTCGTTGTAATTCACCTGAAAGCTGTATGTAGTAAGCATCAGGACGCTTACAAATTTTATATGTAGCAATTCTAGGAACAGAGCCATCAGGATTGCGCCATCTTTTATCAAGTCCCTTACATCGCACTGCTCCAAGTTTTGGAATTCCCGCAAGGATATTTTTACTGACTAATTTTTCACTTGTACCAGGGTTGGTGTTAATTAGAGTTTGGAGTTTATCTCCTTTACGCTTATATTGCGGTTTTCCTCGCTTAACTTCAGACTGACCATATCGACTCTTTAGATATTCCTGCCATGCAGTATCGAGTTGCCCCATCTCTCCAGCACGAAATCTTTGAGGAATATCGCTGTTCTTCATCCATTGAGGTAGATTTTCAGTTTTGCTTACCAAACTTAATCCACCAGAACCTTTATAGGACGGATTGCGAATTACAGGTTCATACCAACTAGGATTTTGAACAGAACCATAACGAGGTATAGGACAAGAATATCCAGTGCAGTTGGAATACTTGCGATCTTCATTATGAGAAGAAGGGAGCCAGCCCCAACTATCTTTCTTTTCAGTAGGTGTAGGAACTTTATAAGTTGGCATTTTTTTAACATGCCAACGTGATTGTTCAGAAAGGATTCTACAAAAGGGAGCTAGATATTTTTGACCTGAAGTTCTTTCTTGTTGAGTAATAGTAGCGATTTCCTCCTCCTTCAAAGGTCGATACTCGTATGGAACCGGACAACATTTTGCATATTCCTTGTTCTCCTTGATGTAATATCCATAAAAATCATCCCAACCTTCCAAGGCTGCTAAACCTACATTCCAAAGCGATCTATTAATCTCAAGCCATTGCTCGATTTTTGCTTGCTGCTCTGGACTAAAATCAGCCTTAAACTCTAGGGTTAGCATGGATTTAAATTGTTCAGTACAAATGTATTTTTATATGCTATCTTAGCTAATTAAGGCAGGGAAGTTTCGTACCATAGCCGTGAAGTTCTTGAACTTCTGAATGACCGTGTAGCCTTTGGCAGCGGTAATTGAAAGAACTCCTGCAACAACAGGAGAATCCCTAATAGGTAACGAGGGACTGTATTACACAGTCCCTCGTTCTCATTTATAAGCTACGATCCGCTTAGCAGACTAATACTTTCGAGCCAATCGCACCATTTAATCTAAAAAATCATCATTAAAAATAGTCTTTTATTTTACAGTTTTTCTTAAAGCAAAATGCCAGCAAATTCTAAAAACCAGACTCAATAAGAGTTATACTATCTAAAGCATCAAAATAGATTGTTCCTAGATAACTCTGCAACTTGTATTTAGGCTAGAAATAGGCTCTTTTTTCTCTCACCGCTAAAAAAACCTTGTATTATATGATGTTGAGGAGCGATCGCTAGGTTCGGAGTAATCCCAAGAGTGCATTTGACGGAAAGGAAGACCCATCTTTTGGAAGACGTACTTCTCTTTCACACCAGAAGCTACTAAGTCAGGCTTCAACGCCTTGATAAATTCCTCGAATTCGTAAGCGGTAACGTCGTCATAAACGATGGTGCCGTTTTCGATGTAGTGAGTGGTACGTTTGTAGTCATCGTTATGAGCGAACTCATAACCTGTACCAATCATCTTCATGCCCAAGTCTTGGAAAGCTGGGACAACGTGGCGAGGACGTAGACCACCAACCATGATGGCAACGGTCTTACCTTCCAAGCGGGGGCGGTACTTAGCAACTACCGCATCCATTGTGGGCTGATATTTGGCGATAACTTTCTCAGCGTTTGCTTGGATTGTTTCGTCAAACTTGGAAGCGATTTCCCGTAAAGATTCAGCAATCTTGGTGGGGCCGAAGAAGTTGTATTCCAACCAGGGTATACGGTATCTTAAAGTCTACAATGCTTATACAGCAATAGTTCTGCAAGTCTGCGTTTCGTGTGGCTTGTTTTTGTCTTAAAGCTTGCGATTTAAACATCCAAAACTCTAGTGAAATGGTAATTTGATTTGCAAATTGTGGCTTAAGGGTGTGAAGTTTTAGCTGTATACCCAACATAATTAGGAATCGAGCTTAATCCTTGACTGGAGATGCAACAGTGGTGCATGAGTCAAAATTCGCTGGCGGATAACATATATGTTGTCCGGTAAATTTTCGTCAAAATTCGCTGACGGATAACTTAAAGTAGTCCAGCAAATTTTTGCAACAACTTGCAGGTTATCTGTCAAACTTTATACACTAGGCTAAAACGCGAGTGTATTTGGCATGGAAGTACTGGGAAGGACGATGAGCCAAAACGGAGTAGTGCATTTGATGGATAGTGAAAATCCGCGATCGCAAACTTGGCTTACTTTGTGTGGTCGCAAGATTCGTGCCACTCACGCTCTACCGTTGCAAAAGTTTGATGCTGGCGAGAACTGCTGTACAGTGTGCGTTCGGATGCAACGCGGTAATGAGCTGCTGCACTCTCGACTAGCGTCAGTTGGTTAAGAATTTTGACTACTGCCTAGTAATGCAGTTCTAGCAGTATTTTTGTCAAATAAAGACAATACACTCGTATATCAGTGTTTGTGTTTTGCAAATTTTTGCAGGTGATTTTTTTAAGTGAAAATCTTGTGGAACCTTATAGGGTTCCAGTGGAGAAAATTAGTTGAAATTTAACCCGGTACTGGTTAGCGCTCGGATTAACTTAGAGGAAACATCAGATGTTTCCCCTAAGTTTCAGGGTGCTTTAAAATCCTTAGACGTTTCTGGTCAAACCTATTAGGTTTTTATCTTTATTGTTTGCAGGTTTTCTAAACCACGCCAAAATTGCCGGGAGATATTAATGTTTCCGAGAAACAAACCACGCGAAAATTGCAGTTTGCACGACTGCTGTTATAGAGCGTTATAGCCTTGAGCGAGGGTTAATATTTCGCATAGCGCAGTATGGGTCTAGCAAGGCTTGTAATGAATTCCTAAGATTTCCCACCCTATGGGTGGTTACACTCCTAGTAGGCTTTGAAATGCTATAGCAAAAAATAGCGTTTACAGAGACCTTTTGGAGTCACAAAGCACAGCATAGAGAAAATGCAAACCCTAAGGGTTTATGTTGTAGCGGGATATAGCTGAGAGATCATTCCGGGACATAGGGGAACGTAATAGGTTTCCAGAGTACGGAACACTGTTTTTATGACTGTTCTATGAGCGGAGGGGTTAAGGCTCCGTAAGGGCGATCGCATTGCGGATAATTTACGGCAACCTTCAGCGATCGCCCGTCGTTTTTGTACGCAATCGGCGGCGGCTGGTCTTGCATCTGCACGCGAGGATGCTGTGTCCTGTTGACTGTGTTTGCACAAAATTTTTTCAGAAAAGTTTGGCAAATCTAATGGATCATCTGGATCATCTGGATCAACCCAGATACAGTAAGGGTTTGAATATGATCCAGATAGTTTTCCACATCTGGATCATAATGGATCATCTGGATCACTGACATAAAAATTGCAACTTTGTACACCCATTAATGTTTGGCTTATTCGTGTTAGCAACAGTTGAATGTGATTTTTTAAACTGACTGAGGTCCGAGTAAGCCAGATGATCAGAAGTTGACTGTGTAGAAATTGGACAGTCAACTTCCTCCCAACTAAGGAATTTGACTGTGTAGGAATTTGACTGTGTAGAAATTGGATAGTCAACTTTCTTGCCAAATAGATTACTAGCAAAAAAAATGTAATTATATACACCTGTCAATTTTTAATTTACTCGTGTTAGCAACAGGTAAAGGTGCTACTTTAGACTGACAATAGTCTGAGTGATCCAGATGATCCATTATGATCCAGATGATTTTTTTCTAATGGATCATACTCAAAGCCTTGCTGCATCTAGGTTGATCCAGATGATCCAGATGATCCATTAGATTTACAAAATTTTCTGAAAATAGTTGTGTGTACACAGTCAACTTTCTCGCTAAAGAATACCCCCCCCAGTCATGAGCAGGAGGGGTATCCTAAAAACCAAGCCTCAACTTAAATTGGCGGTGGTAGCGGACACTCTTTAGTTGGTACAAAGTCTTTTTTCTTGATAGCAAACCGATACTGCTTGCCGAATCTCTGCTGATTCGCAGCATCCATTAAAGGATAGGTATTGAGTATAGCTAGTCTCTTAACGATTTGTTTTGCGTCTTCATGTTCAACCTTGACACGAAGTTCTAGAGCAAGCTTTATTTTGAGAGACTCTAACTCTAAAGGACTTCCCTTTAATTGAATTTCTCCAGTGAGAGTGTTGTAGTGTAACTTATCTCCCCAAGCGTCTTTGATTATGTAATAGCTTCTGGCTAACTTACTCTTCAGGAACTCGTAACGCTCCTGAACTGCCTTGTTAATGATGTCCAGTCCCTCGGTTGTTTCCTGCCTTGAGGCAATGTCAGCAGCAAGCGTTGGATCAGCCGCAGCATATCTGATAAAAATCTCGGCTACATAGTTGGCAAAGGCTGGATCAAGGTAGCTGGCTAGGTGAACTGCCATAATTGGGTGAACCCAAGTTACCCAAGTTTTACCTACGCGCTCAATAATCCAGGGTTCAGCATTTAACTGTTCAGTTTTCAAATGCTCTAATCTAGCCTTCGTTTCTGGGAATCGCTTCCAGTTTCTCAAGTCATACTCAAAATGCTTACACAATTCGGTAGCATTGATGTAATTGTCATCTCGCCGTACATCTTGCACCAGTTTGCCAAACTGTTCTATTTGTGACATATAAATTCTTCGTTTTTCTAAAAAATGTTAAACAACTCCGGCTCAGACAGGGGTTGTTTTTTTTTCAGTCTACAGACGCTAGTGTAAATTAATTTTTTAGGTACTTAACTGCCTTGTTGATGACATCCAACCCTTCTACTGTGTTTTGGCGTGAGGCAATATTAGCGGCGAGGGTTGGGTCAGCCACGGCGTACCTGATAAAAATCTCGGCTACATGGTTGGCAAAGGCTGGATCAAGGTAGCTGGCTAGGTGAACTGCCATGATTGGGTGAACCCAAGTCACCCAAGTTTTACCTACGCGCTCAACAATCCAGGGTTCAGCATTTGATTGTCCAGTTTTTAAATGCTCTAATCTAGCTTTTGTTTCTGGCAACTGCTTCCAGTTATTAAGTCGATACCCAAAACGCTTACACCATTCGGTCGCATTGATATAGCCGTCATGTCGCCGTGCGTCTTGTACCAATTTGCCAAACTGCTCTATTTGTGACATATAAATTCCTCGTTGCTCTAAAAAGGTTTGTTTGCAAGGCTTCAGATTTTGCGATCGTGGGGGCGATCGCCTCGATGACGATCGCTCCTTGCCAAGGCATCTTAATTACATCGGCTCTAGCTCCCGGTCATCAACCCATTCCCGCTCATTGTCATCTGGCTCAAACCAAGGGTGGTCTTCTGGGAGAGAGACGTTATATTGCCAGTCCATGCCAGTCCATGAAAGACCAAGGACTGTTACCGGGTACAAGATTTCACCCTGCTGCACCTTTATCTTGTGCAGCACGGTTTGACCAATGTAATATTCGGGCTTGTCGAATTCTTTGCTGATCCGCAAACGCCAAAACTTTGACGCTTGACGAAAAATGCCCAAAGTGGGCGCGTCTGACGCTATCATTCTTATTGCCTCCTTAGTGGCGTGAGAACTGGTAAGGGGGAAGTCGTGCCGGTGGGGGAGAGGTAACAGACTCTCTTGCCGGGGCGCATTCAAGCGCTGACTTCATTTGTCGTATCTGAAATCATTGAAGCAGATTTCGCAACGAATTGCGATCGCGTTTATTGGTTTTAAAAAAGATGCTAGTTTTCAGCGTATTCCCCTAGCTAGTTTTGTCTTGCTGATGATTTTAAAGATTTGGATAAGTTATTCTCCTACTAAATTCAGTACAGTTACTCGTGCTGTTGAAAATCATTTTGGTAGCATGACTTCCTGCTTGACCCCACATTCTATGTGAGTACTAGGAGAGCGAAACGACGCTACGATTTACTCGCTACTACCTGTATATATCTTGCCCACAGTCTGCATACAACCAATATACAAAGCAATAACTCAACTGTCAACAATCTGTAGGCGATATGTAGGCGGGTAGGTTAATCTTGTAGACAGATGTATACAGCGCACTTGCTAACTATGGCTAGTAAATCGTTTTCATTCCGTTTGCCAGATGAGATCGTTCAATTTGTGGAGTCCTCACAGTTAGAGGGTGAAACTCTCAACCAAACAGCCCAAAGGCTTTTTATTGATTTCGTCAAAAGAAACAATCCTCTGTCTACAGATTTGACTACAGTTGTAGACATTCAAGAACTGGTGAAGCAAGAGGTAGCAGCAAGCTTGGGTGAAGTGCGATCGCAACTAGAAACGCAACTAGAGGCACGCCTGGAGGAACTGCGGGGAAAATTGAAAGCCCGGTAGTAGAGAAGGAAATTAGCACTACCGGGCAAGAAAGCAATGAAGACTCAACTGTAGCGAACAGCAAAACTATCGACCAGCTGCAAGCCGAGGTTAAAAGCCTAGAAACTCGTCTCAAGCATTCCCGCAAGGAAAAGAAGGAGCTAGAGCAGCAATTGGCTGATGTTGAGCGAGAGAACAATATCTTGAAGGATGGAACAGTTCTCAACAGGAGATTAGAACAGATTAGGGAACTAGAGAGAGAAAACCAGCAACTCAGGCAACAGCCACAAACAGCAGGTGCATCCCTTGCACCAGACTATGAAGCAATCCGCGATCGCACTTTGAATAAGCTTAAAGTGGGCAAGCAATCAACGGCAGGAAAGGCGATTGACGCTTTTATTAAGGAACTAAAGCACGGTTTATAGTCAACTTATGCACGGTTTCAACTCGGTTTCAACCCGTGTACAGTTCGCCTACACTCCAACAACAGACGGTGACAAGTGCGCTTTATGTGCCACGATCGACGGTGACAAGAGCGGTTACAATGCCACGATCAACGGTGACAAGTGTGGTTACAGTGCGGCTTGAGTGCGTCTACACTATCTACAGGTGTAGACGGAACTGTAGACGGGTAAAACCCGCTCTGGATGCCGTTTCTAGCAAATGTAGACATTTTTTTGACTGGCTATTTTTTAACAAAAATCCCCAAAAAATAGCCTTTTTATCTAATATATTGCCTAAAAATGTATCAGCGCTAGTTTAACAGTTTCAAAAGCTAAACAGATAGAGATGCACCTCTGCTAATAAACCACACTTTGCAGTGAGTTAAGTAGACAAAACCTCACTGATTTGATGCCGTGCCAGAGCTTGCCTGAGATATTCCACCTCAGCCCTTAGTCGTGCATTCTCCTGTATCAACGTATCCATGTCATCTTTTTTATCTACCGCCTGTTTAATTACTTTCTTCCGGTTCTCCAAACTGAACCACTTCTGATAAATCTCAGTATGAATTTCTACAGAATGCCCTAAGTTATCAGCAGCAGCTTTAATTGGAATGCCCATCATGTGCGCTCGAATTGCCCAAGCGTGGCGTAAATCATAGGGCGTAAACGGAATGTTTACGCGCCTAAACCACGATGAACAATTAACCCGAATAGTGTTGATATCTGTAAAACTAGTTCTGCCATCAGTTTGAGCTTTTAACAGTTCCAAATACTCTACGTTTTTTAAATCAAACAAGTAAACCCATTCAGGATGTAGCGGTAAAGCTTCTCTGTAACCAGTCTTAGTATCTGGGTGAACCTTCCATGTATTATCTTTATTTTCAGGACTCAACCACCAATCAATTTCAGGATTTACAAACAGTTCTCTTGGGCGTAGTCCATAAGTAGCAAGCATTCCATACACCCACTCCCACATCTTCCAACTGTCTAAGCAATTCTTTTTAATTGTTAGGCTTCTAGTCAAAGAGTACTGATGAAAAGATTCCTGGTATTTGATGATATCCTGATCGCTAGGAATATCCCTAGCCTGACTTTTGGGTTGTGTAGCTTTAAATTGTTCGAGAGTGAAACCAGTTAAATTAAGAGTTGATTTTAAAACCTTCAACGATTTAACTGCGCTGTATTTGGCAGAATCTCCCGTCAACTCTGCAATTTTTTTATCAATCTCCGATTGAGTCAATAAAGTATCTAGCCCAATCAATCGCCGTAAATACTCCTTGTAATAGAAAAAGGTGTGTTTACTTTTTTCTGTTAACTTGCGCGTTTTGAAATACTCAGTTTCAAACTCTTCTAAAACATCACCAAGGGTTTGGGATCTGTTGCTGATCTTAGCGATTTTACCCAGATATTTGTCAGTCCATTCAAACTGTTTACGGGCGAGCAGCTTGCCTAGCTCGTTTGCCTCTTCCTCAGCTGTTCTCAACCCGTCTAAGCTTGCAGGGATATTTAGCGAAATCTTGTACTGCTTAAAACCAGTTCCTTTAGTGTCGCGATCGCCGGGCTTGATTGGTAGAGATGCTTGCAATTGAATTGTGTCCCGTGCCACGACCAAGCCCACTTTGACCTTAGCGGCTTTTAGACGGTCCCTAGTGTCTGTCAAACCTTTATCAAACTTACGTTCCAGATGCTGCCGAGTAGCCTTCATGTGTTTCTGCGTTCCTAGATAGCTGCCATCGGTAGATGCTGGCGGAGTGAAATCCTCAAAAACGTCCTGTCCCTTGCTTTTCATTGTGTCTTAAATGTGTCTTAAAATTTAGTCCATTTAGAACAATGTTTAAATTGAGCAAAGTTAGACGTGGACTAAATCCTGGTATCACATAAGATTAAATCATACTTCGTACAGGGTATACCATAAGCTTCTTCCATGTGACGGCTGATGTAGTTCATCGACCGGTAACAGTGGATGAGGTTCATCTTCACATTGGGGGTCATCAACATTTCGTTGATGGTGCCATCACCTGACCACTGAGCGACTACGCGCAAGCCGATTTCTTCTAACAGGATGCGGCTAGCCCAAGCATCTCCACCGATGTTGTAGTCACCAATGATGGCTACATCATAAGGAGTACCTTCAAACTGAAGTGTACCGTCTTTTTTCGCTTGGTCTGCTCTGGTGAATACCCAGTCACGAACCATGTCGTTCGCAATGTGGTGTCCTAAAGATTGGGAAACACCCCGGAAGCCTTCGCAACGTACAGGTACAACTGGCTTACCAATTGTTTTCGATGTCTTGCGAGCAACAGCTTCGATGTCATCCCCGATTAGACCGATGGGACATTCAGATTGAATGGAAACACCACGGTTGAGGGGGAAAAGTACATCTAGTTCTTCGATCAGCTTGACAAGTTTCTTGTCACCACCAAACACGATATCTCTTTCTTGGAAGTCAGAGGTGAAGTGCATGGTACCAAAGGTATCAATACCTGTGGTGCCGATATAGTAGTTACGACGACCAGACCAAGACCAATAGCCGCAACCTACAGGCCCGTGGCTGATGTGGATCATGTCCTTAATAGGACCCCAAACCACACCCTTAGAACCTGCATAAGCACAACCACGAGCGGTCATTACCCCAGGAAGGGATTTGATGTTAGACTTAACGCCGCAATCGGACTTACCTTCTTCGTATACACTTAAGTGCTTTTCGCGCTTTTTAGCAGCTTTGTCTGGGTAAGCACTGAGAACTTCTTTAATTAGTTCTTTTCTTTCTTCGATGATGTTTTGATTTTCTGGAGGTGTCATATTTAGCCTCTGTGACTCGTAAGGATCGGGGCATAGGGGGACTAGGAGTCCCCTCTAAGGTTAGGGGGGAGATGCAAGAGAGAGAGGAAAAGGTAAGATATGGAACTCTTCCTTTTTCCTTATGCTAAAGCGTTATTTCTTAGCGGCGACTTAGACTACGGGAGCTTCAGCAGCAGTCTTACCAACCAACTTGGCAGCATTTTCGTCGCTTTCGAGAATACCGAATTCAATCAACAATTCTTCTAGTTCTTCCATTTCGATGGGTGTAGGAATAGCCAGGTTTTTGTTGTCGATAATTTTTTGAGCCAAAATCCGATATTCGTTAGCTTGGTTGCTTTCAGGTGCGTACTCGTTAACAGTCATCCGGCGCAATTCTGCGTGTTGAACAATGTTGTCGCGAGGTACGTAGTGAATCATTTGGGTGTTCAACCGTTTTGCCAAGGTTTCGATTAATTCGATTTCTCGGTCTGTGTTACGGCTGTTACAAATCAAACCACCCAAGCGCACGCCACCGGTGTGAGCATACTTCAGAACACCACGAGCGATGTTGTTAGCAGCGTACATCGCCATCATTTCACCGGATGTAACGATGTAGATTTCTTGTGCCTTACCTTCGCGGATAGGCATTGCGAAACCACCACACACAACGTCACCTAATACGTCGTAAGATACGAAGTCTAGGTCTTGGTAAGCACCATTTTCTTCTAAGAAGTTGATGGCGGTGATAATACCACGACCGGCGCAACCTACACCGGGTTCTGGACCACCAGATTCTACGCAACGAACGTTACGGAAACCGGTCAGCATTACTTCTTCGATTTCGATATCTTCTACTGCACCACGTTCTGCGGCGAGGTGAAGAACGGTTGTTTGAGCTTTGCTGTGTAGCATCAAACGGGTGGAGTCAGCTTTAGGGTCGCAACCGACGATGAGGATGCGTTGACCCATTTCTGCCATAGCTGCCAAGGTATTTTGAGAGGTGGTAGATTTACCGATACCGCCTTTACCGTAGAAAGCTATCTGTCTAATGTTTTCTTCTGTCATTGTTCGTGTTTCCCTGCAATTGGTTGGTTGGTGGGTCTTTGCGTTTGTCAGTTGCGTTCACGCCAGTTGAGCGACAGTAGTGAGCGCGTGTAGAGCATCGTTGGTAGCGTTGGCATAAATGCCTGCTGGGGGCGATCGCTCCACAGCTAAAATTATTGAAAGTAAGTACATCGATCGTCCTCGTTAAAATTTTTTTCTTTTGATTTTTTGTCCTTTGTTCTTTGTCAAAACAAATGACAAAGAACAAAGAAAATTACGCAATTTACAAATACGTCATAATGTGTTTCAGCTTGCAAAATTCAATAGGACTTGATGTTGTTATTTGTCAACAATCAATGCATAGTCCTATTACTTGTTCAAAATAGCGCCCTTCATATTTGTGATGCGATCTAGTGCAGCTTTGGTGTTTTCTGCTGATACTCCACGCACAGCCATTGCTTCACCGAGATGCTTGGCGATCGCATCGAAGTGTTGTTGCTGTAAATTCAATCCTGCGTGGGTTTTGTCCATTGGACGACCGCCGTATTGCTTTGGCCCCTCAAATATTTGAGCTAAGAAAGCAACTAGATGATTGCGTTGCTTCGCCATATCTGTACCAGCAAAAATGGGAGCGAGGAGGCTGTCTGTGGCAATGCGTTTGTGGAGTTCATCTACTACTTGTTCAATAGCTGGTTGTCCACCAATGTTGTCGTACAATGTGCTCATATCCTGTTCCTTTGAAGCGAGTTGGATGATGAAATTTGCAAGTAGGCACTTAATCTCTTGGCCTATATGCTGTTAGCCGTAATTGTGGTAGGACTGATACCAATTCGTAATTAAGAAAGAATTGGTATGAAGCATCGAGTGGAGACAACGATTCGGTTCAAATCCTACTTTCTATTCCTGGCTGAATGCATATTAGGGCGTATTTGTAGAGTACGATAAGTCCTACAGCAATTCCTAAACTGCTTCGACTACAAGGTTCTTGCTGACACGATCTTGTAATCTGGCTTCGATCGCAATTTTCAGAGTTGCTGTACTACTAGAACAGGAACCGCAAGCACCTTGCAGTACAACTTTAACGCGATCGCCTTCTACATCATAGAGTTCTACATCTCCCCCGTCTGCAATCAGTACAGGTCTGACTTCTTCATCGAGAACCTTTTGAATTAGAGCAATCTTTTGCACGTTTGTTAGCGATCGTTGCTTTGAAGTAACAATTTCTGTGGCAACTTGTACGCCGTAATTGTTGAGAGCAGGTGAGGCGTATTCCTGTTGAACTGATCTAATAATATCATCGATATTAGCCAGACAGGAACCGCATCCGCCACCAGCTTTTACATAATTTGTTACTTGCTCGGCATCCGTGAGATGATTTTCTAGAATCACGCGACGAATTTTAGATTCGCTGATGCCAAAGCAACTGCAAACTAACGCACCTTCATCGTCATCATCGTGGGTAGCTAGAGGAATGCCACGATAATTATAGATAGCGGCTTCTAGAGCTTCTTGTCCCATGACAGAGCAATGCATCTTTGCTTCTGGCAAACCACCAAGGTAATCTGCAATGTCTTTATTGGACACTTTCAAAGCTTCATCTAAGGTTAAACCTTTGACCATTTCGGTTAATGCACTAGAAGATGCGATCGCACTAGTACAACCAAAGGTTTGAAAACGGGCATCTAGAATCTTATCAGATTCTACTTCCACTTTCAGGTGCAATCTCAGAGCATCACCGCAAGCAATGCTGCCGATTTCACCCGTTGCAACCTTAACTCCAACTTCGCCCGTTTCTTCAATTTCTCCCTGATTCTTGGGATCGTAAAACAGTTCTAATACTTTATCGGTGTAGTCCCACATATTATTAAGTGCTGAGTGCTGAGTGCTGAGTTATGAGTGGAGGGATTGGGGAAGGGGTAATGGGGAAAGGGGAAAAATCATTCCTTTACCCTTTACCCTTTAACCTTTTCCCATTTTTTCCCAGTCCCTAACGATGCGCTAGTGCTTGTTCTTGTCCTTGCAACCAACCTGCGTCATCATTTTTGAAGGGTGAGAGGGCGCGTAAACGTTCTACAATACTGGGCATTACCTCTATTACTCGATCGATTTCGGCTTCTGTGGTGTAGCGACAAAGACTGAAGCGAATTGAACCGTGCAAAGTTGTGTAAGGTAAGCCCATTGCCCGCAGGACGTGGGAAGGTTCGAGAGAACCGGAGGTACAAGCAGAACCGGATGATGCACAGATACCGTATTTGTTCAATAACAGTAGAATTGCTTCACCTTCGATGTACTTGAAGCCGATATTGGTTGTGTTTGGCAATCTCTGCGTAACGTCACCGTTAACGACACAATCGGGAATTTTAGCTAGTAAAGTTTGTTCAAGGCGATCGCGCAGTTTTCTTTCTCTTGCAGTCGCTTCTTCTAAGTGTAACAGTTCTAGTTCCGCAGCTTTGCCCAAGGCAATAATTCCTGGAACATTCTCTGTTCCCGCTCTACGTCCGCGTTCTTGGTGTCCCCCAATCATGAAGGGACGGAACCGAACCCCACGCCGAATATACAAAGCACCAATTCCTTTTGGCCCGTGTAGCTTATGACCAGACAGAGTTAACATATCCACGGTGCTAGTCTTCATATTCAACGGGATTTTTCCCACTGCTTGCACCGCATCTACATGGAAGATAGCACCAGATTCTTTGACGCGCAACCCAATTTGCTCAATTGGGAAAACCGTACCGGTTTCGTTGTTAGCATACATAATTGTCACCAAGGCGGTGTTACCCGTCAAGGAAGCTTCTAGTTCATCTAGATCCAGCTGCCCTTGATGATTTACTGATAGATAGGTAACACTATAACCTTGGGTTTCTAATTGTTTGCAGACATTGAGTACTGCGGGATGTTCAACTTGGGTAGTGACGATATGTCGCTTTTCTGGTTGCGCTAACAGTGCGGCTCGAATCGCCGCGTTATCTCCCTCAGTTCCACAGCTTGTGTAGACAATTTCAGACTCATCGGCTCCCAGGATAGCTGCAAGTTGTTCTCTTGCCGTTCTCACTGCTTTACCGACTTGCCCACCAAAGGTATGCATACTGGAGGGATTGCCGTAATAATCTGTGAGGTAAGGTAGCATTACCTCTATAACTTCTGGGTCTACCTTAGTGGTGGCATTATTATCGAGATAGATGCAGTTATTTTGCATTGTTGTCTTCAATTAAGAATTAGGAATTATTTAATTAAGCTTCAGAACCCACTGATTGGGATTGACGCTTTTGCAACTGCTCAGAGTATTTCTGAGAATAGGTTTGAAACCAACGTTCCCAGTAATCTTGTTTATTTGTTAATTTAGCAACTACGCGGTTGTAATTGGTAAACCAGCCTTCCCAGTAATCGCTAGGCTGCTTAACGCAACCGTCGCAAGTGGGACAACCAGCTTTACACTGAGGCACGGTATGAATACTACCAACACAATTTGTACAAAGTTCAGGGTCAATCCAGTGTTGTCCGTCAACTACTTTAACTGCATTTGTGGGACATACCGTTAGACAAAGATTGCAGGAAATACACTGGCTAGTAAGAATTTTGTAAGCCATGATTTATTCTCCTTTTGGGGATTGGTTACTGGGGATTGGGTACTGGGTACTGGGTACTGGGTAATGGATACTGGGAAAATTCTTCCTTAATTCCTAGTCCCCAGTCCCTAATCCCCAGTCCCTAATCCCTAATTCCCTAATTCCTTAACGTATTGCTCGTAGAACTCTAAAGCAACTTTTTCAATTACGTCGTAAGCTTCAACAGTCTTGATTCCAGCTTCTTGCAATTTTTCTTGAGGACAGTTACCAATCTTGGAAACTAAAACTGCTTTGCAATCTGCGATCGCTTTCATAATATGCTCAAAAGAAGCTTCTTCGCCGTATCCACCTTGGCAGTATTGGTCAATTTTGCGATGACCGATAAAGCGAACTTCGTTTCCACCCACTTCGTAAATTTGGAATTCTTTCGCATGACCGAAGTGTTGGTTAACTAATCCGCCGCCTTTGGTTGCTACTGCAACTAAAACTTTCGGACTATTGGCAACTTTCTTGCCAGCTAGCGCTTTATCTTTGGCTACTTTAAGTTCTTCTTTAAACTTCTCAATTCCTTCGTGAACAGTAGCGCGTTGTTCCATGTCATATTCGGGAGCCATTTCCAAGAATTTCTCTTTGGAAAATTCTTGGCTGCGGTCTTCTCCCAACAATCCGACTGCATCGGCACGACACTGGCGACAGTGACGCATCATTTTCATGTTACCAGAGCAGTTGTCTTGAACTTCTTTGAGTTCTTTGGGTGTGGGGCCGCGTTGACCGGTTAAACCGAAGTGTGTGCCATGTTCTGGTGCAGAAATCAATGGCATGATGTTGTGCAAGAATGCACCTTTCTCACGGATGACTCGATTCACTTCGACTAAGTGATGGTCATTAATTCCGGGAATCATCACGGAGTTGACTTTGCACAAGATGTCAGCGTCTTTCAGGGCTTGCAATCCTTCCATCTGTCTTTCGTGGAGAATTTTTGCACCTTCAAGACCTCTGTAACGCTTGCGTCTGTAGTGAACCCAAGGATAAATTTTAGCACCGATCTCTGGATCTACCATGTTAATGGTGATCGTCACGTGATCTATATTTAATTGTTTAATGCGATCGATGTAATCTGGCAGCATTAAACCATTGGTTGATAAGCACAGCTTGATGTCTGGTGCTTGTGCTGCAATCAACTCAAATGTGCGGAAAGTTTTTTCTGGGTTCGCCAATGGGTCGCCAGGGCCAGCAATTCCCACGACTGTCATTTGGGGAATCTTACCACCAATGACCAAAGCTTTGTGTGCGGCTTCTTCTGGTGTTAGCAATTCGCTAACTACTCCAGGACGGCTTTCGTTAGCGCAATCATATTTGCGGTTGCAATAGTTGCATTGGATGTTGCAAGCTGGTGCAACTGCAACGTGCATCCGGGCGTAGTGGTGATGAGCGTCTTCGCTGTAGCAGGGATGTTTCGCAATGCGTTCTTGGAGCTTTTCGTCCCTTTCCACGGTGGTGCTGGTGGTGCTATCGCAGCCGCAACCACCTGATTTTGCTTGGGTTGGCGATTCCGTAGCGTTGGAGTTGAGGAGTCGTGTAGACGGTGATGTCATTGAGTTTCGCAAAAGGTCGGTGGACTTGGCTGCCACTGTGGGAGATGCTGTTGCTACTCTTTCATGCCCAGAATTGAAGTCGCGTCTTCCACACTACCTGCAAACCCTTGGGTGAGGGCGACTTGTTTTCAAGTCAGGCAGGCGATAGATATCTGATGTTCGGCTGGTGTGTGTCAACGTTCGGTTCTTGGGTAGAATTGGTGCTTACAGCCGCGACTTCTCTTCACTTCAGGCATGGTGCTATGTCATCCCTCCACTCACCCTTCGCTTTGTTTTGTTTCAGAGCGTTAGGTGATTGGCGATATAAGATTTATAGCAGCCGTCTCCCAGCCAGATGTTGCGTCTCTCTAGGATAGAATTTATTGGATTTATTACGTTTGTACTCAAATACTAAAAACCTTAATTCTTCAAGCATTACAAGAATTAAAAAAGTTTTTTTCAGGTAGGGGTTCTAGTATTTTGTGGTTGGGGTTCTAGTGTTTATAGATAGGGGTTCAGGATTTCTTTGTACTCAGCTAAAACCCAATCCTAGCAATAACTTTAACTAAATTTAAACTAGGTTTGGGTTATTTAAATGTGTACTCAGATTGCCCTCAAGTTCCGTCAGAAGCAATCAATGCCAAGGGTTTGAGGGTGAAAAACTGGAGTAGTCTACATCGTTCTACTCCAGAAACGTGCGAAATTCAATTCTGTATCTAACATATCATTTTTTTGAGGGTAAAAATGCAATTCATATTTATTTAATTTTTGCTTTGACAATCATATTCAATTGTGGTTCTAAGTCTTGTCTGATAAGCGATATGAGGTAATGAAAGTAGGTGTGTTGCTGCATATCATTTTCAAAAAACTTAACTTTTAACTTCTTTTTTCATTCCCAGAATGAGGAGATGGGTAGGAAACTCTCAGGTTTTGTGTTTGAGAGAAACAACAAACTATAATCTAACATGATTGAGCGATCGCAATGAATTTTCTGAATTGCTCACTACAAACCTTAGCAAAAAACCCCATTCCCAACACGGGAAGGGGCAAAATTTAAAATATTTCTTCTTATAGGAGAGAGGTTTTCTAGATACCGCTCTTTGTTGCTGATGCTATTTAGCTACAATCAAACCAAACGTCAAAAAATCTTAAGTTATGATAGCCGTCCCCCAAAAAGCGCCAAAAATGACAGTTGAGGAATATCTGGAATGGGAACCTCAGCAAGACGTTCGCTACGAATATGCCAATGGTGAAGTATTTGCCATGACAGGCGGTACAATTCCTCATAACGACATTGCACTTAACTTGTACACTGCCTTACGCCCTCATTTGCGTTCCAGAGGTTGTCGAGTGAATGTGTCAGATGTAAAAATGCAACTCACTCCCCAGAGTCGCTACTATTATCCTGATGTTATTGTCAGTTGCGACCCTGAAGACCTCAACGCCCGCAAATTTATTCAACATCCCAAGCTGATTGCTGAAGTTCTTTCGCCAGGGACAAGTGCTAAAGATCGGGATGAAAAATTTACTTATTATCTGAAAATCCCCAGTTTGCAAGAATATATCTTGATTGACTCAGAAAAAATCTCCGTTGAGCGTTACTGTCGGGGTGAGGGTAGGATGTGGCTTTACTATCCCTACACGGCTGGAGATATCGTCACCTTATCGAGCATTGAATTTGAGTGTCCGATTGAATTGCTGTATGAAGGTGTTGTATTTACCACTGAAGAATAAAGAGAATGTTCCGTGTTAACTTTTAAGCAACTGCATAGCCAGTGTAAGGTCTTAACTCCGGTGGACGAAACCCTAGAACAATATGTTCTTTAGGAATTCCAGCCCGTTCTAAATCGGCGGCAATGCCTTCTTCAGTGCCATCCCGTTGAATCCAGATTTTGCCATCAATTAGGTCAATATGAACCAGGCAGCCATGAATGCGGCGATCGCCATCCCAACCTAGATCCATCCACAAATAGCGATCGCGGCTTCGATCGAACACCACTTCCGATTGAATATTGGCATAAGAATAGGGTAGTGAAGCATATTCACTGAGAATAGTTTCAATCACCTGGCGATAGTCGTCTAACTTGGTGTAATCCATTGTTTAATAACCTCCTGTTTTGGATCAAAAGTAATCAGCTTTAAACGATGATTTCTCAGTAACAGTTTGCCGATGGGTTCTTCAAATAAATCATCAAAAATACTGTTAGGTACTGCAAGATATAGTACTCGCTCTGGCTCCAATTCAATCAAGATATCCTGATATAAAATATACTGACCCAATGCTTTTTCTAAATCATCAACATCGGATCTCCCGGTAAAACTTTTAATCTCAACTGCAATTTTGAATTCTGCTTTTTCCGCCGCCAACAACTGTTTAGCACCTAAATCAACATACAAATCTTTTTTACCAAACTTCAGAGTCAGGGGGTCATGAGTAATTATCCATTTGTCTTTAATCAAAGCATTTTTAACATTATTGTGATAGATGTCTCTAGCTGGCATACAGGTGTAGTTTTAGACTGATATTTCTATTTTAGGAAATCGCTACACTAGATTTATCAGGAAAAAAAGGCTGTCTGAGTTCATTCAGCAAAATATGGTAGCAGGAGGAATGCGATGAAAGCAGTGGTTATCCATAGGTATGGCGGCGTTGAAGTGTTGCAGTATGAAGATGTGGAACAGCCGAAAATTGAGCCAACACAGTTACTTGTGAAAGTTCGTGCTAGTAGCGTTAATCCCATTGATTGGAAAATTCGCCAAGGGATGTTGAGTTTGATTACTGGCAACAAATTTCCAAAGATTCTGGGGTTTGATGTGGCGGGAGATGTCGTAGAGGTTGGCTCTGGTGTCACGGGCTTTAAACCAGGAGATGCTATTTATGGCAGTACTAGCTTCCCTGGAGGAGGTTATGCCGAATTTGCAGCTGTTCCAGAAAATGTGGTGGTTCTCAAACCAACGAACTTATCTTATGAAGAAGCTGCGGCTGTGCCTTTAGCAGCGCTTACGGCTCTGCAAGCACTGCGAGATCAGGGAAATATTCAAACAGGACAAAGTGTCTTGATTAATGGTGCTGCGGGCGGTGTAGGGATTTTTGCGGTGCAAATTGCTAAGACTTTAGGGGCAGTGGTGACGGGAGTTAGCAGTACCAAAAATTTGGATTTGGTGAAATCTCTAGGAGCAGACCGCGTGATTGATTATACGCAACAAGATTTTACCGCAGATACAGCGCAGTATGACATTATCTTTGATGCAGTGGGTAAGCGATCGCTCTCACAAACCAAAAAAGTCCTCAAACCCAACGGAATTTATATCACCACATTACCCAGCCCTGAAGTCTTCTTAGAGAGCGTTTTAACAGCATTCCTTCCCGGTCAAAAAGCGAAATTTCTCTTTGAGAAACCTAACGTTAAAGACTTGCTCTTTCTCAAAGAATTGATTGAAGCGGGTAAAATTCGTGTGGTAATCGATCGCACATATCCTTTACAAGAACTAGCGGCAGCTCATATTTATAGTGAAACTGGGCGTGCAGTGGGGAAAATTGCGTTGGTGCAACCCGTCGTAGACATCGCCATTTAGGGTAACTGAGATTTTACACCCTCTAAAGCTTAATATTATTTGTGTCACAATTGAGGAAAATAATATATATCCTACGGTCCGGCAAGCACTTATGTGTGTAATTATTTGCCAGTACTTATCCAATTTCTACCGGGAAATTCAGCTATTCCGTTTTAGTGACACAACTGGCAATGTGTTTATTTTGGCAGGTGATGAACTGCAAATCCTTATATTTCGTGATGGAACTTGGAGATTTGTCAATGAAACCTAATTTTGCCCAAATGTCCACAAAAGAATTGAGGGCGTATGTGCTTGCTAATCGGGAAGATATAGAAGCGCTGGAAATCCTATTTAGTCGCCGCACTCCTGACTCAGAAGCAATTATATATCCATCGATGTTTACTGAAGATGGTAAACCTATAGAAGAGAATAATCGGATAATTGCAGAAGCGATCGCTCAGAAAGTTCAGCAAGAGAATAATAATCAGGATTAGCTGTCTAGTTAGTACATTTTAGTGAAAATCTTGGCGATCGCACTTACTAATTCCTCTAAAAAACCAACGCCAAACCTAACCGCCTAACGTTCTTCCCGACGCAGCAAGGAGGAAAATTCAAAGTCTCTCTCCTTTTAGGCTACGGTGTACACACAAGTCGAATTACCCCCCTTAATCCCCCCTTGTAAAGGTGGGAAACAATAAATCTAATTCCCTCCCCTTTATAAGGGGAGGGTTAGGGTGGGGTAAAACCTTGGGTTTTTCAGCTATTTCAGACTTGTGTGTACACTATAGCCTTTTAGGAGAGAGATTTAGAGAGAGGTTCTTCAAATAACTGTAATATTTCCGCAATAACCCTGAAATCTGGAAACATTACTCCAGCTAGTGGATATACTCGTAATCAAAATCTCAACACAAGCGAGTATTATGCTGGACTGGTTAGCTATTTGGGGTGTAACTCAGGCCGCCGGGTTGATTTTTAAACCCATTTTGGAAGACTTAGCCAAGGATGCTGCTAAAGATTGGGCTAAAGATTTATTAAAAGGCATTCCTGGCAATATTTTAGAGAAACTTAAGAAAGAAGACATAGAAATTGCTGCTGGGAAAGCATTAAAGGAATTTTTACAACTGGTGCAGGAAGATTTAAAAGGCGGGGAACTTTCTGAAGATGAAATCAAAAAGTATACGCAGCCTCTAAAGCAATTTATCAAAAATCAAGAAGTCAAAGAAATTTTGGGAAATGCCTTTAAAGATATCAATCCAGTTATAGATACTAATAGATTACAAGAAATTTGGGATAAAATTAATACCTCAAATCCGTTACCAGATGATTTTAACTGGAAGCGGGTTGCTAAGAAATATCTGCAAAAAGTTAAGGAGATTATTCGAGGAATTCCTGAACTCAGAGCTATTCTTGATTCACAAAATCTGGAACAAATCGAAAAGAACACAAGAGGGTATGGTGAGGTTATTCCCGCGTTTGATTTGAAAGGCTATCAAGAAGGAATCCTGGAACGGTATGGCAATGTTAAATTAGATAGCTTAGATACTAGCGGCTATGCCTATAACGAACTCAAATTATGGCGGATTTTTACTGCTCAAAATGTCCGGGAAGCTCATCAAGTTTTACCACAAGTTCACGAACTGCCGAAAGAACATCTCCGCCGACTGCGAGAAAGCGACCAAGTAGAAGCAGAAATTGAATTAGCAGAATTAGAACGCCACAAACGAGTTTTTGGGAGTTTGTCTGGCAGTTTAAAGAAACGCAAACGCTGACTATGGAGGAACTGAAGGATAAAGTTTTTGGCAAACACTGGCAGGATGAAAGTTGGCATGAAGTTTTACTGCTAATTGTAGGAATGATTGAGCCAAGATTTGTTGGCGAAATTCTTGACTATTTAATGGCGCAAGATAGCGAAGAGAAAAAGTTTATCAATCTCTTTTTAGCGGCTAAGTGTCTTGTAGAGGTGAGAAATCGCTCAGTAATTGCGTCAATGGCAAATAAATTACTTGACAAGCTTAAAGAATTAACTAAATATGACCTTTGGTATTACTATGACTCCCACAGAGATGGAGAAGAAACTAAGCTAGTTAAAAAAATTCGCACTCAAGCAGTCACAGCAATCGCAACGACCTGGCAAGAATCTCTCGATACCAAATCATTCCTCAGAGAACGCGCTACCCAGGATGATGACAACGATGTGCGAGGTGCAGCAGTCGAAGAATTAGCCAAGAACTTCAAAGATGACCCCGAAACTAAAACCTTCCTCAGAGAACGCGCTACCCAGGATGATGACAACGATGTGCGAGGTGCAGCAGTCGAAGAATTAGCCAAGAACTTCAAAGATGACCCCGAAACCAAATCCTTCCTCAAACAACGCGCTACCCAGGATGATAGCAAAGATGTGCGAGGTGCAGCAGTCCAAGAGTTAGCCAAAAACTTCAAAGATGACCCCGAAACCAAATCCTTTCTCAAACAACGCGCTACCCAGGATAATAGCTACTATGTGCGACGTGCAGCAGTCCAAGAATTAGCCAAAAACTTCAAAGATGACCCCGAAACCAAATCCTTCCTCAAACAACGCGCTACCCAAGATGATAACCTCTTTGTGCGAGGTGCAGCAGTCCAAGAGTTAGCCAAAAACTTCAAAGATGACCCCGAAACCAAATCCTTTCTCAAACAACGCGCTACCCAGGATGATAGCGAAGATGTGCGAGGTGCAGCAGTCCAAGAGTTAGCCAAAAACTTCAAAGATGACCCCGAAACCAAATCCTTTCTTAAACAACGCGCTATCCAGGATGATAACTTCTTTGTGCGAGGTGCAGCAGTTCAAGAATTAGCCAAGAACTTCAAAGATGACCCCGAAACCAAATCCTTTTTCAAACAACGCGCTATCCAGGATGATAGCTACTATGTGCGACGTGCAGCAGTCCAAGAATTAGCCAAGAACTTCAAAGATGACCCCGACACCAAATCCTTTCTTAAACAACGCGCTACCCAGGATGATAACCTCTTTGTGCGAGGTGCAGCAGTACAAGAATTAGCCAAGAACTTCAAAGATGACCCCGAAACTAAATCCTTCCTCAAACAACGCGTTACCCAGGATGATAGCGAAGATGTGCGAGGTGCAGCAGTTCAAGAATTAGCCAAGAACTTCAAAGATGACCCCGAAACTAAATCCTTCCTCAAACAACGCGTTACCCAGGATGATAGCAAAGATGTGCGAGGTGC
Organism: Nostoc sp. C117; assembly: GCF_043099735.1. Lineage (NCBI taxonomy): Bacteria > Bacillati > Cyanobacteriota > Cyanophyceae > Nostocales > Nostocaceae > Nostoc > Nostoc sp. C117. Next base: position 4,067,392 of record NZ_CP170991.1, on the reverse strand, counting down.
AGCAGTCCAAGAATTAGCCAAGAACTTCAAAGATGACCCCGAAACCGAATCGATCCTCAAACAACGCGCTACCCAGGATGATACCTACAATGTGCGACGTGCAGCAGTCGAAGAATTAGCCAAGAACTTCAAAGATGACCCCGAAACTAAATCGATCCTCAAACAACGCGCTACCCAGGATGATACCTACAATGTGCGACGTGCAGCAGTCGAAGAATTAGCTAAACACTTTAAATATCAGCTTGATTTGTTTGAAATTTACCACCAATGCGCTGTTAATGACCCCTTTAAGGATAGCCACTATCCCCCGTTTAAATATAACCCTCGGCGCATTGCACTAGAGATAATTATTAAGCAATTTCCTCAGCATGACCAGACTTTACCACTGTTGCGTGACAGAGCAGAGAATGACTCAGATAAAAAAGTGCGGGAATTTGCTCAGAAGAAGTTAAAGCAGTGGGAAGGGTAAATGTAAGCGGAGTAAGTATTCAAAGTGTCTCGTCCATATATTAATGTAGAGCTGCAACGTTTAGTTAGCGATCGCGCTCCCCATATATGCGAGTATTGTTTATATCCAGAATTAGAAGGCTTAGGTTTTCAAGTTGACCATGTAATAAGTGTCAAACACGGTGGTTAAACAAAGTCTGAGATAGCTGATTAAGCAGGGTTTTACCCCACCCTAACCCTCCCCTTGTAAAGGGGAGGGAACTAGATTTCTTTTTTCCCCCCTTTCCAAGGGGGGATTAAGGGGGGTAATTCAACAGCAAGGGGAGGGGATTAAGAGGTGGGGTGCAATCAGTGTAAAACAGATAAATAAATAGGTTATGATGTGCGATCGCGCTTACCAATGGGAATTCTATACTTAGCAACTATTGCTACCTCACCATTAGAACTGCCAAGGTAAATATACAATGTCCTATCAAAATATTGCAGCCGCCCTTTCGCCACAAGATATCCAAGAAATTAAAGCCGCGCTACAGACAATCCAACAAAAGATGCCCTTTTTGGTTACTCTCAGCACAGAAGAACGGCGTAAGCTAGTAAAAATGGGCGATAAAAGCCTAGCTTTTGTGAACAATAGCGTCACTGCTGCTCAGTCTAACCGCGAAATCCTTCCAGCCACTTTTAACGTTGAAGAACTTGTTCGGGATTATCAATTAGCCAGTGCGCTCACCGAGCTTTTAATATCAATACAGCAACTGACCGAACAAGTCGATGATACCCTAATGGCTGTTGGTAGTGAAGCTATGACCAGCAGTTTGACTGTTTATGATTACGTCAAGACTGCATCGAAAAAGACTCCAGGTTTAAAGACTGTCGCTGAACAGTTAGGCGAACGCTTTAAAGCTATCAAAGGTAGACCAACTAAAGCTGCATCTGGTTCTTGAGTCTTTGATACTCATTAATGAGTCTTTGAACTCCATTAATGAGGCTTTAAACCCCATTAATGAGTCTTTGAACTCCATTAATGAGGCTTTGATACTCATTAATGAGTCTTTGATACTCATTAATGAGTCTTTGATACTCATTAATGAGTCTTTGAACTCCATTAATGAGTCTTTGATACTCATTAATGAGTCTTTGAACTCCATTAAAGAGGCTTTGAACTCCATTAAAGAGGCTTTGAACTCCATTAATTGACTCAGAAGCAATTATAGAGTTTCTCTGTTTGCAATACAGACCTAACCCCCAGCCCCTTCCCTACAAGGGAAGGGGAGTAAAATTCAAAGCCTCTCTCCTTTTAGGAGAGAGGTTTGGAGAGAGGTCAAAGTGTATTGCATCAAAATGAGAACTGCTATATTTGGTTTTGTTGATTTCTAGCCAGTTGCAGAGCGGGAACTGAACTCTGTTGAGTGCTGTATCATTTATGTAGAGCATTTCTACAGCACTCATTTGACAACTGGCATAGCTGGGACATTAGAAACGGGAAGTTTTGCTCTATCCCTCGTACAACTTCCTCTGTCCCGTTGTGTTGATATCTCTATTGAAACTGCAACTCGAACTCATGAAATGCCAAATTGCCAAAATTGCTCAGGGCGGTATCTCATCCCCATATTCTTTTCGTGGAACAGCTAATCTTTGCCCAAGATTTTCCACCACACGCCACTCATCACTCCAATAGTCTCATATCCCATAGTTGACTAATGCTGTGATACCTGAAGTTACAGAGGTGTCCCAGAAGGCTGTTGCACTCTAGTGTTAACAGTTTTTGGTTCTACAAAAGCTTCCCGGCCTGTAATCAATCTAGAGCGACGATTACGAGTGATATAATTCCACGCCCACTGAAATACTACTAGTAATTTAGTGTCAAACTCGATTAAGAAGTAGATGTGAACTAATAGCCAAAATGCCCAAGCAATGAAACCTGTGAGTTTGACTAAGCTTAAATCTACAACAGCTAAATTTTGCCCAATCATCGCCAAACTACCCACATCGTTGTAATGAAATTGTGGCAAATTCTTACCTTGAAGCCGTCGTTGAATTAGTTTACCTACATACTCTCCTTGTTGTTTAGCTACAGGTGCAACACCAGGTAAAGGTTTAGCATCTTGATGGGAGAAGTTGGCTAAATCTCCAATTACGAAAATGTTGTTATAACCCTCGATAGACAAGTCAGGTTCTACAATTACACGCCCAGAGTAATCGCGCTCTACACCTGTAGTTTCCGCTAAGACTTTCCCCATTGGGGAACCTTGAACACCTGCTGCCCACAATATAGTTTTTGAGGCAATTTCTGTAAATTGATTGTCTTGCTTGAAAGTAACAATATCACCTTCAATATTTGTCACCCTGGTGTGAGTGTGGAGTTCTACACCCAACTTTTGCAAAGATACTGCTGCTGATGCCGATAACTCTGGTACCATGTGTGGGAGGATGCGAGGACCCCCTTGTAATAGCAAAATTTTCGTTTCTGAGGTGTCGATGCTGCGGAAATCTTCTTTGAGAGTTTTGTATGCCAATTCTGCGATCGCACCTGCTAATTCTACCCCAGTCGGGCCACCCCCGACAATCACAAAACTCAACCAAGCACGGCGTTTTTCAGGATCGGTTTCTTTTTCTGCTGCTTCAAATGCGCCAAATATCCGGCGACGCATTTCTATGGCATCTTCCACAGTTTTCAAGCCAGGAGCAACTTTTTCCCAATGATCTTTACCGAAGTAGGAATGGTTCGCACCTGTAGCAATAATTAATGTATCATAAGGTACTACTTCATCACCCAAAATAACTTGTTGGGCTTTTGGATCAATTTCACTTACTTCTCCCAACAACACCTTTGTATTTTTGCTTTTCTTAAATACAGATCGCAATGGTGCAGAAATATCAGAAGGTGATAGCGTACCTGTGGCAACTTGATATAAAAGCGGCTGAAAGAGGTGAAAGTTGCGTTTATCAATGAGAGTAACATTTACATTCCCTGCATTCAGAGCCTTTGCTGCATACAGTCCACCAAAACCACCACCAACGATTACAACCTGATGTGGTGCATTCTTATTAATTCCGACTGGCATAAGAAATATTTCCTTGTGTTAAGAAGCTGTAACTATTCTTAACAAAGATGTAACAGCATTATGATGTAGGTTGCTGTTTATTTAGAACAATTGAAAAAACACTAAAAGTTACTAATGAGTCATTAGTGAACTCTAAGAAATAAATTATCTTGCTTGAATTTGCTGAGTGTTGACAGTTGACAGTTAACGGTTATCAGTCATCAGTCACCCGTCATCAGTCACCAGTCATCATTAAAATCCGTAACAGCTTAATTATAAATTTGGCAAGCAGGTATATTTGCGCTTATTGAACTGTTTTCCTTCAACACATCTATATAATAAGAAAATATCAGTTGTGAGCTATAACTATATTTGGAAACGTATACACACATACAGACAGCAAATCCTAAAAGAAAATAAAGAAACCTGTCTTTCGCCTCACCAAATAATAGGATAATAATAGTAATACGATATACAGAATTTTGACTTTTATCCTTATCTAACTCACCTTTGAGTGCATCTGAGTACAACTTAATAAATCGCAAAATATCCAGCATAAATCTTTGTAAAGTCATACAGGTAAAGTTTCTTGTAGCGAGTACAGAAATTCTTTAACCCTCCCCTAAAAAGACTAGTACCCCCATCGTTAAACACTAGCACCCCTATCCCAAGATAAATTTTAAGTTTATCTTTGGTGGGGGTTTTGGCATTTGAGTACAACCTTAATAAATCCAATAAATCCAATCAACATTGGCTTTACTGTGCCGTTGTCAGTCACCTGATATAAGCATAAAAATACCACATGGCTCTTTCTACCAGATAGACATTACCGATGCAACAGTCTTTAGACAGTATTACGAATTCTCAAACTCTCAAAATACAGGGTTCAAAACCTAAATCCTGGTTGAAAAACATACTCTCTGGTGCTTTTTTCGAGCCATTATTGAGTGATTTTCGCATTATTTTTGAGCGCGATCCCGCAGCACGTAATTGGCTAGAGGTGGTGTTTTGCTATCCCGGATTGCACGCACTATGTTTGCATCGTCTTGCTCACTGGTTACATGGTCGAGGTGTGGGTTTTATCCCACGTTTGATTTCTCACTTAGGGCGATTTTTGACCGGAATTGAAATTCACCCGGGCGCAGAGATTGGTCAGGGTGTGTTTATCGACCACGGTATGGGCGTTGTCATTGGCGAAACTGCGATCGTTGGCGACTATACACTGATTTATCAGGGCGTCACCCTTGGCGGAACTGGTAAAGAAACTGGTAAGCGTCATCCCACAGTAGGCAAAAATGCAGTGATTGGGGCGGGTGCGAAAGTTTTAGGTAATCTGCAAATTGGCGATCGCGTCCGGATTGGCGCAGGTTCCATTGTTTTGCGGAATATCCCCAACGATTGCACAGTTGTAGGAGTTCCCGGTCGAATTATTTCTCGCAAAGAAAGCGGCGCCAGCCTTTCTCCTTTAGAACATGGAAAGCTACCCGATGTAGAAGCAACCGTGATTCGTTCTTTGCTTTCGCGCATTGAGCAACTCGAAAAACAACTGCAAACTTTAAAAGTCAAGAGTCATTAGTCCTTTGGAAATGACATAGACGCGCTAGCGGCTACTTTACAAAAACGCCAAAGGTGAACCCACAGGATAGGACAACTGACAAAGGATAACTGACAAAGGACAAATGACAAATGACAAATCACACCTTAGGCGATCAAGTTTTGCAGATACCTTTGAGCGATCGCTGGCGAATCCATCACCGTTTGCAAGAGTTAAAGATTAAGAGTTCCTGTCTCCCCGATGGTTCTTTAAGAGTGCAAGTAAACAATTTGCTAGAAGGGATTCTAATTCGTAGCACAGTTATGCAATGTCTTGCTTCTCGTCACGAATTAGTCGAATGGTTAGAGCGTTGCTGGTATGACAGTGCTGAGTGATGAATAGGTAGAGACGCGATTAATCGCGTTTATAGCGAGTGAGGAGTAGCTCTTAAATACCTAATCTAGATAATTTAATCTTGAATTCCTCACACAACCATAGCTCTTTGTAGACATGCATAAATATTGAACAGGTTTAGAAGTTGAAGTTACTGTCCGCTAGCAAATTCTATTGCAGACTGAAAAAGATAAGCGTAAATTTAGATTTTGTCTAATGGACTATGGTGGAAAAAACTATCCACTTGAAAAACGTTAAGAAGTGGATAAAACAAGTATTCTTCTTTCTGCCTAGTGGCTTCTGCCCTTTGCCTTCTTGCGAAATAAGACTGGGAATTTCTTATTTTTAATTCTTTTCCAACTGAAGAAATTGAAAGTTCGATTATGCCGACTCGTAATAGAGATTTAAAACTCCTGAATTTTTTGCACCATGAACTTGAACTTTCAAATGCGGATATTGCTGTAGCGCTACGACACCGTGAGTTAGAAAATGGCCCGTTACCGATGCTTCTCTGGCAGTATGGTTTAGTTAACTTAGAACAGCTAGAAAAGATTTTTGACTGGTTAGCAGAACAAAGTTAACTATTTTGTAGGTTCCTTAAATTACATACCAACACTCAACAAACATGAGGTTCCTGAGATGATTACTACTTTGATTGCTGGATTTTGTGTCTTACTTTGTTCCGGATTTGCTAATAGCTATATTAGTTCTTTGCTACTTGAACAAATTTCAACTGACATCGGTAAAAAAGATTAGAAAAATATACCAGGTTTTAGTTCCCTGCCATACAGATGGAATGCTGCTAATCGGACAATAATTAAGGATCATGTATCCTACATTATGAATTGTGATATTTTTAGCATTTACGATCGCGGGGAATTGTAGAGAGAAAGGATATTAAGAATACTTCCAAGAGAGGGATATTTGCAATGAATCAAATCATAATTAATGACACTACATTACGTGATGGCGAACAAGCTGCGGGTGTTGCTTTTAACTTAAAAGAAAAAGTAGCGATCGCTAAATTCCTCGATGCCATTGGTATCCCCGAATTAGAAGTGGGTATACCGGCAATGGGTGAAGAAGAAACCAGGGCGATCGAAGCAATTTCTGACTTGGGTTTACAAGCAAAACTCCTCGGCTGGAACCGCGCTGTCATCTCAGATATCAAGGCTTCCATCGCCTGTGGTCTGAACCGAGTGCATATTGCCATTCCCGTCTCTGGTATCCAAATTGCCACTAAATTTCATGGTCAGTGGCGAGTCAGCTTACAAAAGCTCAAAGACTGTATTAGCTTCGCCGTCGATCGAGGTCTTTGGGTCGCAGTCGGCGGAGAAGATTCTTCCAGGGCTGATGAAAACTTCCTCTTAGATGTAGCGCTTTATGCTCAAGAATGGGGTGCATCCCGTTTCCGCTTCTGCGACACCGTAGGAGTTCTCGATCCCTTCAGCACCTACATCAAAGTCCAAAGGCTGGTTTCAGCGTTAACGATTCCCCTAGAAATCCACACGCATAATGATTTTGGTCTGGCAACTGCCAATGCTCTTGCAGGTATCAAAGCCGGAGCTACATCAGTGAATACCACAGTTAACGGCTTGGGTGAAAGGGCGGGAAATGCAGCTTTAGAAGAAGTTGTGATGGCGATCAAACGCATCTACGGCGTTGATTTGGGCATTGACACTCCCAGTTTGCTGGAACTGTCTCAACTGGTTGCAGCCGCATCAGGTGCCGATGTTCCACCCTGGAAGGCGATCGTTGGCGAAAATACCTTTGCTCACGAATCGGGAATTCATGCTCACGGCGTTCTGCAAAACCCCATCACTTACGAACCATTTGCCCCCGAAGAAGTGGGTTGGGAACGGCGTTTAGTATTAGGGAAACATTCTGGACGGCATTTAGTTTCAAACTTACTAGAACAGCATGGAATTTTCTTAAATCCCCAAGAAACCCAGTTAGTTTTAGACGCAGTGCGGCATCAATCAGTACAGAAAAAACGCAGCTTGACGACAGAAGAATTATTGAATTTGGTCAGAGAACAGAGGTACTCTCATGCAACGCGATGAATTAGAACTAAACTTACCACCCGCTTTTGAAATTGGTGAAAAAGTCAGAGTTCGTAAACTGCTGAAAAACGATGGGACTTTTCCTGGTAAAGAAGTCGGCCAAGTTTTAGTCAACAAGGGAGATATCGGTTACATAGCGAGTATAGGCACATATTTGCAGACCTCCTATATATATGCTGTGCATTTCTTAGAAACAGGGTTTGTCGTCGGCTGTAAGAAAAAAGAACTAGAATCTGTTGAGGAATCTCATGAAAGTAATGCTACGCATGAATGACGCCGGCACTTTAGTAGTTTATGTTGCTAAAAAAGACCTTGAAGAAGAAGTAGTTAAGCAAACTGATGGGAATGACGGAAAGATTCTTACCTTAGCAAATGGCTGGGAATTGGAATTCCGTGATTTACCAGACACCGCAAATTTACCTCAAACTGTAGAAGCTAAACGCCTCGCGTAAAAAATGGGGAATGGGGAGTCTCAGATATTGTACCAATTCCTATAACCGCCTCAGAATGAATTCTGAGGCTAATAGCTAAAGTTTTCTAAAGAAAACTAAGTAAAAACTTTAGTCCACTTTAGTGGAGTTAAGCTATTAGCCAAGAAATTTATTTCTTGGCTAGATATGGAACAGATGCAAGATTTGAGGAGTGGGGAGTTATGAATTATGAATTAAAATTCATAATTCATAACTCTTAACTAATGACAAATGAAAAATGACTAACTCCTAATTTTTAATCAATCATGGGTAACAAGTATTTCACGTTATCAGAATTTAACCTTGAGGGACAATTTTTAGGTTTTGTTGGTGCTGAACCAAAGAAATATAAATATTTGCAATTAGGAGTTCCAGATGGAACTATGCAAATTAAACTACCAAAGGAATTACGCCGTTCTCTGAGTTTATCATTAGTACCCGGTGAGCAAATTCGCGTTTTGGGTCACAGTCAGTTAGACTCGCACACAGGTGAAATTAAAATCAAAGCCGATCGGATTGCACCAATTGGCAGTTGTCCAATTCAAAACTTGCCACTGGAACCCAAAGCCAAAATTATGGTATGTCAAAAATCGGGTTGCCTCAAACGTGGCGGTAAAGGCTTATTATCAGAATTAGAAAAAACTTTGTGCGATCGCGGTTTGTTAGACAAAGTTACCATTGAACATACCAGTTGCCAAAAATGCTGTAGTAGCGCTCCCAACTGTGTTTTACAGCTTGGTAAAAAGAAATACAAGAATATTCATCCAGAGGCGATCGCATCTTTGCTAGAAAGTCACTTAAGTTAAGACTACTAAGCTTCTTTAGCTATTCTTCAAATAATACACAACTTTGTCGGGGGTAAAAATTTTACCCCCATTTGTTGTAAGTATTGCCTGTATTTTATAGGAATCTTGTCAAAGTGCGATCGGCTAAGTTATAACTGCTGCAACGCTAGTAATATCAAATACAAACAGAACTTCTAAAAAATTTTTGTAGCCTTGCTCCAGAAGGACTACAAGCTTAGTTATTGTGTATAACTTTTTTTTAATTACCTAAAATACTTAAAAATAAATGTCTTTATTTACCAATTTACTCAACCTGCATTCAGGAAACAAACCGCGTGAAGATTTTTTTACTGAGATTTTCGCTTATTTTTTATCCCTGAATAATGATATTTTAATTTATTGGCTAAAACATCACTCAATCATTAGTGATGATAATTATTCCAGCATCAAAATTTCAACTCAGCAAGAACATCAAGCACTGGCTAACCATACTGAGGACAGTAGACTTGATATTGTGATTGAACTTTCAACTGGTTTAAGAACAGATGTAATATTTATTGAATCAAAAATTGGCGCAAAGGATGGAAATAATGCTTTAAAAAAATATGCTGAGATTTTGAGTAATTTACCAAATGTCAGACATCGAATTTTAATTTACATCACCCGTGATTATGACCAAAAAGAAGAAATCAAAACTCTAGCATTTAATTTAGAGCCAAAAGTAATTTTTTATCAATTGAGGTGGCATCAATTTTATTCCAGATTACAACAACAATCAACTGATATCTTAGCCCAAGAAATATTAACTTTCATGAGGAAAAATGGAATGTCTCACACTAATCAATTTTCATCATTTGACTTATTGACAATGGTGAATTACAACAAAACTCTCAATCTCATGGAATCAACTCTCAGTGAAGAAGTACAGCAGGAATTCAAGCTAGCTTTTGGAGGTGTTATCAACGGTGCAGCAAGTAGGACTCAATGGAAATGGGACGAGAGATATATTATCTACACCCACCTTTCTCCCTTAAAATGGGACTTCTGGTGTGGTGTTGGATACTTCGATTTAAATCCAAGTAATTTAACTGATTATCCATATTTAGGTATATTTTTGCAGGTTTCTCATAAGTTTGAAAAACGCCCAAAAATTATTGAATCTATGCAAAAAATAATTAACGATAAACCCAATATATGGACTCCTAGTAATTTGAAAGTTTTGCCAGCATGGTCAGGAATATTTTATCAAAAAAGCCTACAAGAGTTTTTATCTGAAAAAGACCAGTTATCTGCTATTAAATTATTTTTCCAAGAGTCCATAAAGGAATTAAAAACGGTTCAGGAACAATATTTTGATTTTCCTTGGAAGGGTGTAAGCATAGAAACAGTTACAGAAACTGATAAAGAAGAAGACCTCGACACCTCACAATCTCCCATCGCATAACTTTAATCAGCTATAGCTATATTAAGATAAAAATAACTCTGCATTCTCGTAGTTGTTATGAGCCTTACCACTGCTAAACGCTTTACTATAGCTGAATATCACCGTCTAGCTGAACTCGGCTTCTTTGAGGAGAATGACCGAGTTGAGCTAATTAAGGGTGAAATAATCCAGATGGCAGCAAAAGGTAAACTACACTCTGTTTGTGAAACACGCCTAGAACGAGAATTATATAAGCTAGTAGGCGATCGCGCAACCCTGCGAGGACAACAACCAATTACTTTGTCTAACAACAGTGAGCCTGAACCAGATAGAGTAATTGCAAAAAATAGAGATGATGACTATCTAGCGAATCATCCCAACCCATCTGATGTTTTACTCTTAATTGAGATTGCCGATTCATCCTTAAAATATCACCAAGAGGAAAAGCTACCTATTTATGCAGAAACAGGTATTTCAGATTATTGGATATTTAATTTAGTAGATAATTATCTGGAGTGTTATAGCGAACCTTATCAAACTTTGCAAGGTAAATTTGGTTATCGTCATAAATTGATTTTTCTACCTAATGAGTCAGTTAATTTGCCATATTTTACTGATTTAGTTCTGGATTTATCTAAAGTATTTCCAGGATAATTCGCTGATGTTTTTTTATATTTGGTAATTATCTTACGTATCAAAAAAAATGCCCTTACTTTCTAGCAAGGGCATTGGAATTTACCTATTTAATATTTAGTGAGTAAATCGATACAAATTGGGATAATTTTCGCTTAAGCTTTATCTAAAATTCCATTACTCCAGCTATTATTTTTATCAGATAAAGTAGTCTTTGATCTTATCTATAATCACTGAAGATAAATCAAGCCGTATTGCGAATAGTATTAACCAAATTACTACGAGAATTTCTTGCGTAGTTTGCCACCAGCCAATGCTAGACCGACAATTCCTAAACCAGCAAGACTAGCAGGTTCAGGAGTCGATTGGACAATACCAGATTTCTTGAATTCAAATGCAATGGTTTGTGTACCGTTGAATTTGTTGGCATTATAGCCAGTAGTTAGTAACTGCTGGGTTACATTACCCTGCGCTAGGAACGAGATTCCATTCAGATATTTTCCAGAGTCGATGACATTGAGATTAAATGTCTTGTCGTTGCCGTTATTGGTAAAGTAACTACTGGTCAAATCACCATAACCGACAACGCCACCACCTTGTTTTACCTGAGTTTCGTAAGAAATCCATCCATCTCCTGCCAAACCACCATACCCAACAGTGTAGCCTTCTTTGATATTAGTAACTGTCTTTGCCTGAACACCACTATAAACACCTAGTTGTTGTACCCCTGAAGCATTGACTGAGGAGAAATGAATACCAAATAAATCTCCATTGTTCATAGCATTATCAAAGGTTTTACCTGCCATGTTGAAGAACAAATCACCATATCCAATCTGACCACCGACAGCACCCTGTTCAGCTTCTCCTGTTAACTTCATATTGCCGTTGATTGCCACAATGACGCTAGTCGCAGTTTCTTTGATAGCCATACCAGAGATATCGTAGGGATTTACTGACCCTGGCGCAGAACCAACCCAGTAATTTCCGTTCATCCCATCTCTGTTTGAATCAAATGCATACTGCCAGCCATTAGCATCGGTGGAGTTTTGACCCATGAGAAGACCGGTAGTGTCATTCATACACTCCAAAGATATGCTAAATGCTGTTCCCTTTAAGTCGGATGCATACGCTCCTTGACCAGCCACAAAGAAGATTCCACAAGTAGCAATACCAACCTTCAGTAAATTGAATAAGTTTTGAGTTTTCATTATTTATAAATTGATTATTTTAGAGAATCACAATTTTTTGGACTTCTCTATTTGTAATTGGAATTACAAAAATATAAAATCGTGATTTTTCTGAAAATATAACTTGGATAACTTAACGAGAATTTTATAAAATTTGAATAAAAAATGACATATTTAGTTGCAATTGTCTTTGTCTAACCCAATTGTATTAAAGTCAAATAGCAGCAAAGGCAAGCAGGTCTAGTACGCTAGGATTGTCTGCACCCATTTACTTGAAGAGTGTTGAAAAAATTTTGGGTTTGTACAAGCTTAATAAACCATATCTCGCCAGCATCTCCGTACAGTGCATCTAAACCCGCTATCACTAGAAGTTTTTGTCTGCATTGATTTACTTTAGAAATTAATATCCAATTCGGATCAACATATGGGCATTTACATTGCAACTTGCTAGCTAAGGTAGTCAGGAGCTAGGGGTCGAAATCAATAAGCTTTCTGACAACTTACACCTTTATTCTGGTTACTTGCCAAAGATGCAACGCTTTTAATCAAATCAAACCTTCCAACGCGTGTTGTAAATCATTCGTTACATCACCAACAGCTTGTCTAGCAGCCAAACGATTCTCTTGATACGCTGGGTAACGCTCAGAAATAGATATAGGTTCACCCACAGTTATTTTTACTTTTTGCTTACCCAATTGCGGACGGGGAACAGTTTTATTACCTTTGATTTTTGCAATCATTTGCCATAAGATTAAAGTTGTTTCCGCAAACCTTTCTGCTGTTGGATTTTCCCGAATATAATTACCAGAAACCGCCACAAAACTTTCTACTAAACGCATGTGCCACATGCGTGCATTGGCTTCTTCTGCAACCCGATCGCCTAAAGCTCTTTCAACAGCCGAAACTCCTTTCACATCCTTAAATTCTTCTCTAAATATATAATTCCAACCAGCTTGTTCTACTCGCCGACATCGGTCACTTAAACTACCTTTTGACTGCAAATCAAAATACTGTTCTGATATGAGCAAAGCTGCATTCAATAAAGCTTGCAAACGAACTGATAATGCTGCATTTCTATCGGGAATTTGCACAGCGACAACCTTGGGATCTGGCAGTTTTTGATGATAGAAACGCGTGTAAAATTCTTCCATTAACAAAAGTAAATGTTCTGCCAAAGTCAACAATCGGGGATAAAGCGACTCTACAGAAGCCTGTTCTGGTGAATTCACAGGTAAACCACTAGCTGCTTCCAATTCACTTAAAAGATTGGCGATCGCCTCCCAAGGAGCATCAACGTAACTATATTTAATTCCAACTGGTACAATTAGAACTTGTTGGTCGCGTCCAGCTTTGTGCAAATCTTCAGCACACCAAAACCCTAATTGGGCGATACCAGGCTCTAAAGGGCTAATATTCTCTGATAAACCATTGGTAGCACCTTCTGGCGCAGCCGCCATCGGGAACTTTCCATTGGCAAACAACTCACGCGCCGAACGTAATCCCGTCCAATCAGCCTTACCCCGCTGAATCGGAGTCCCACCTAAACTAGACATAATCCAGCCAATATGAGAACCTGCCCATAGAGGAATGCCGCGATCGTAGATAAAATGAGCGTGAATCGGAAGTTGTAGCGCTGTACCTTGCGATCGTGCTACCTTTGGCACGAGTTGAGATAGCAAGTAGCCCAAAGAAAATGGATCGTCTGTTTTCGGATGACGAAATCCCAGCATAAAACGGATCTTATCCTCCTGAAACTGGCGATAAAGATCTACCAGAACTTCTACGTTGTCTGCTTCAATTTGGGTAATAGATGTTTGCCACTTTATCCAACTGGGTAGCAACAGATGAACAACTCGTAGAAATAAAGGGTTAAACGCTGGAGGAATGAATTCTAAGGGTGGCTGTGCTTGATAAATTACATTTGCCAAGGTAGTTTTCTCCTAAAGGGAATGGGGAATGGGGAATGGGGAGTAGGGGAAGCAGGGGGGCAAGGGGGACAAGGAGGACAAGGGTGAATTATTGAACAAGTCTCTTCCTTGTCTCCCCCCTCTTCCTTGTCTGCCTTGTCTATTCTCTATGCCCAATGCCCCATGCCCTTTGTACTTCATCCTTAATACTTCATACTTTAGTTGACATAGAAATTAGTGATTCTGGAAAGGCTATAAACGATGCGACTGTCACAAATGTTATTCGTTACACTCCGGGATGATCCAGCTGATGCTGAGATTCCCAGCCATAAATTATTACTCCGTGCAGGCTACATTCGTCGCATCGGTAGTGGTCTTTATGCTTATTTACCGCTGATGTGGCGGGTACTGCAAAAAGTTTCCCAGATTGTGCGGGAAGAAATGAACGCTACAGGCGCACAAGAATGTCTTTTGCCACAATTACAGCCGTCTGATTTATGGAAAGAATCGGGACGTTGGGACACTTACACCAAAGCTGAAGGGATTATGTTTTCCCTAATTGACCGCCGCGAGCAACAATTAGGATTAGGCCCAACTCATGAAGAAGTCATCACAGCGATCGCTCGTGATATGATTCGCTCTTATCGCCAACTACCACTGCACCTCTACCAAATTCAAACCAAATTCCGCGATGAAATTCGTCCCCGCTTTGGTTTAATGCGCGGACGGGAATTTATTATGAAAGATGGCTATTCTTTCCACGTTGATGAAGCTAGCCTCAAAGAAACTTACCAGGATATGTATAAAGCCTACAGCAATATGCTGCGGCGTTCTGGTTTAGCCTTTCGGGCAGTAGAAGCTGATTCTGGTGCAATTGGTGGTTCTGGTTCCACAGAATTTATGATTTTGGCGGAAGCTGGCGAAGATGAAGTTCTCTACACTGAGGATGGAAAATACGCTGCTAACGTAGAAAAGGCTGTTTCTTTACCAATTGACGCCGAAATCTCACGGTTTACAACTTATGAGAAACGGGATACACCTGGAACAGAAACGATTGAAAAGGTCTGTCAACTCCTCAACTGTTCTCCTACTCAATTGGTCAAGAACGTTCTGTATAAGGCCGTTTATGCTAACGATAATGCTTTACTCGTTCTGGTGAGTATTCGTGGCGATCAAGAAATAAATGAAGTTAAACTTCTGAACGAATTAGCAAAAGTACAAGATCAGTATGCTCGTACTTCAACAGTTTTATCTTTAACTATTTCTGACACAAGCGATCAGAATATCTGGGCAACAAAACCTTTACCTATTGGCTATATTGCTCCTGATTTACCTAATGATTATATTGCTACTCGGACATTTACAAGGCAAGAACTCCAAGAGAAACTGGAATTAAACCTGGATGAACTGAATGAGATTCTGCAAGATTTACCATTATCTCCATCGTATAGTTTGCCGGATGTAAGACAAGCAGTTGAGAAAAAATTTAATCAGTCTAATCCTAAGTCTCATTCTCCTCAAATTAATATCCTGTTGAAGGCACTTGAAAAAACAAGAAAATTGCAATTACAGTATCCCATTCCTAAATTTCTGCGGTATATTGATAAAACCGTAGTTGACTTAAAGAACTTTGTCACCGGTGCAAATGAATCTGGTTATCACGTAGTCGGTGCTAATTGGGGTAAGGAATTTAGGTTAAGTGACTTTTATGAAGTAGATATACGAAAGGCAAGACCAGGCGATCGCGCCATCCATAACCCAGAACAAACCTTACAAAGCGCCCGTGGAATTGAAGCAGGTCACATCTTCCAATTAGGCACTAAATATTCCCAAGCGATGGGAGCAACTTATACCAATGAACAGGGTGAAGAAAAACCGCTATTTATGGGTTGTTTTGGCGTAGGGGTGTCACGATTAGCACAAGCTGCCGTAGAGCAATCTTATGATAAAGATGGGATTATTTGGCCAGTAGCGATCGCACCCTATCACGCGATTGTCACAATTCCCAACATTAAAGATGCTCAACAAATCGAAATCGCCGAAAAACTTTACAAAGAACTCAATCAAGCGGGAATTGAAACCCTACTAGATGACCGCGATGAACGGGCGGGAGTGAAATTTAAAGATGCTGACTTAATTGGCATACCTTATAGGATTGTAACCGGGCGAGCGATCGCTAATGGCGAAGTTGAAGTTGTAGAAAGAGCCACCCGTAAATCTCAAGAAATTGCCATTGATGAAGTTACAACCACACTTAAACAGTGGATTGCGGAGGCAATAGGGAATAGAGAATAGGGTATGGGGCATGGGGCATAGAGAATAGACAAGGCAGACAAGGAAGAGGGGGGAGACAAGGAAGAGACTTGTTTAATAATTCACCCTTCTCCTCCTTGTCCCCCTTGTCCCCCTTGTCCCCCTTGTCCCCTGCTCGCCATCCTCCTCATCTCCCCACTCCCTACTCTCCACTCTCCAAAACTTACATAATTAGACAGTGACGGATTAGAAGCAAAAATTCTAAAATTGAATTAGGGGCTTGCATGATTAAAAATAATCGCATTTTGAGGTATCAAGCCTACTCTGAGTTTCGAGAAACTCTCCACTTGTAAGTATCGTCTTTAACCAGGCTGCTCCTCACATAACTACCATCTCAGCCCTCAGTCAGGAAGGTTTTGAACATGAAAGACCAACAAGGATCTAATCGTATTTCTTCAGGCGTAATTGCAGCTGTCTCAGCAGCAGTTGTAGCGGTAGGTGGCGGCGTGGCTTGGTTGACTTCACAAAATAATACCCCCACACCATCAAAACCCTCTCAAAGCATCGAGCAGTCTGCACAGCCATCACCATCAACTACGCAGCCAGCTAATGAGCAAACCCCTCAAGTTTATTGGCTCAGACCAAAAGAAAAAAATGTTGCTTTGGTTCCCCAGCCTGTTAAAGTAGCTTCCATACTACCCAACCAGGCTTTAGAAGCAGCTTTCCAAAGTTTGTTAGCAGGACCAACAGAAGGAACAGATTCGACAACTATTCCCAAAGGAACCAAATTATTGGGACTGAAGTCCGATAAGGATGAAGTTCATGTTAATTTATCTGAAGATTTTACTAGTGGTGGCGGTAGCACCTCAATGATAGGTCGTGTAGGACAAGTTGTTTACACTGCGACAACTTTAAATCCAAAAGCCAAGGTATACATTGACGTGAACGGTAAGCCGTTGGATGTTTTGGGCGGTGAGGGTGTAGAGTTACAACAACCACTAACTCGTGAAAATTTTCAGAAAAACTATCCACTTTAGTCACTAGTCATTGGTCATTAGTGTTAGGCAAATGATAAAGGACTAATGACTAATGACAACTGACTTACCGTTTAGTATTCAATACACGAAAATTACGGGCTTGCTGTTCTAACCTTGTGGCGAGGCGATCGCAAACCCGATTACACAACTCAAAAATCATTTGATCTTCTACTCTATAGTAGGCACAAGTTCCTTCACTGCGGCGGCTAAGGATACCTGCTTGCCACATTACCTTCAGGTGCTTTGACACATTTGCCTGAGAAGTCTGTGTTGCCTCTACCAACTCTTGCACGCATTTTTCTTCATCCCGTAGTAAGTGTAGCAGCCGCAGACGCATTGGCTCACTTAACAGGCTGAAGTATTCAGCTACTTGTTGCACCACTTCAGGTGGTAAAGGCAACGTTTGTTTCATCAGGATTAACCCGCAAGGATGGAAAGTTTTAACGATGAGTCATTTGATATATAGATTAATACTTAATCAGGGTTAATTCGCATCAAAGGTTGACCATATTCCACAGGTTCACCATTTTGAAGGAGAATTTCCATCACTTGGCCGGAAACTTCGGCTTCGATTTCATTCATCAACTTCATCGCCTCAATGATACATACTGTTTGACCCTTGCGGATGCGATCGCCCACTTCCACAAATGCCGCCTCCCCCGGCGCCGGAGCGCGATAAAACGTTCCCACCATTGGGGAAGGTACCTCAACTAATCTCTGGTCAATGATTGAGGGAGGATTGACTGATAACTGCAATTGATTGCTAGTACCAGTATTCTCAAACACGCGAGACGTCGACACCTCCGTTACCTGACTTGAAGTCATCTGGTTTACAGCAGATGAACCACCTGTCAAGCCCGAACCTACCACACCACCTAAGGTCGCTTGACCTCCCGACAACACCTGATTGCTGAGATTCACAGCCTTACGAACTGTTAGTTCAAACTCATCACTTTTGAGTGTGACTTCTGCAATATCAGTTTGTGCAATAGTTACCAGAAGTTGGCGGATTTCATTAAAGTCCAATGGCACAGTTTTTATTACCTCGACCTATCCGTAAATTAGCATTTTTAAGTCTTGCAGGGATTTAATCCCTAAATAGGGATTGAAATCGCCAGAAAGCATCTCAATGGGGATGACAATTATTCCCTACTGATATATTTATCTTCTTGAGTATCAATTCTGATGCGTTCTCCTTGGGAAATAAACAGAGGAACCATCACAACTGCACCAGTTTCCAGAGTCGCTGGTTTTGAGCCACCTGTGGCAGTATCACCTTTTAAACCTGGATCTGTTTGGACAATTTCCAGAACCACAGACTTAGGCAATTCTACTCCTAGAACCTGTTCGCCCCACCGAATCACTTCGGCTTCCATACCTTCCTTGAGATATTTGACGCGATCGCCAATTTGTGCTGCACTTAATCTACCTTCTTCATAGGTTTCCATATCCATAAAGACGAACTCATCGCCCTCTTTATAGGTATGCTGCATTGTACTTTTTTCCAGATTAGCTTGTGGTACTGTTTCTCCTGCTCGGAATGTTTTTTCCACCACGCTCCCACTCTGGACATTTTTCAATTTAGTTCTTACAAAGGCAGAACCTTTGCCTGGCTTGACGTGGAGGAATTCAATCACGCGCCATACAGACCCATCTAATACAATTGAAACACCGGGTCGAAAGTCGTTACTGGAGATCATGAAACTTTCAAATTTTGGAAGACAATCGGCATTTATTGTACCCTTCAAGCGGAGTAATTAGCTATTTAGTCATTAGTTATTGGCTATGGGGCGTTACGAGTGCTGTTAGCGATAGCGGGGCGTTTAGCCCGTACTGAGTTAGGACTTAGGAGTTTTGTTTATCTCCTTGTTCCCTTGTCCTCTTGTCTCCCTCATCCCGCTCATCTCCCCACCCCACTTCCATTTATTTTCACTCGTTACTCAACACTCAACACTCAGCACTCCTACTGTGGGAAGATTATTGATGGGTTACATCCAGTCAACAATAATCAATGCTGCATTTGAGTTATCCCATGCTTAACTTATTAAAATCCTGGCTGAAGAATAGCCTAATGGCAATACTGCTGGTAACAATATTTTTAGGTATAACTACAACTGGGTGGACTCCCTCTAGTAGCGCCGCACTACCAGCCGGCAATGCAATAACCGACGGTAATGCTTTGTTACGGTATGCACTCCCGATAGATAACAAACCTGTACGGCAGCTACAAGCCAGTTTAGAGGACATCTCTGTCCAACTCCGGGCTAATCGGCGCTGGGGTGCTATTTCTAAAGACATCAGCCAAGCATCCCGCATTCTCGATAAACCTTCCCAAATCTTAACAAGCGTTCCCAAAGAACGCCAACCCCAAGCGGAAGCTTGGATTACCGAGTTGAAATCTGGGGTGGGTAAGTTGCAAGAATTGGCAGACAGCAAAAATAAAGACCAAATTCTGCAAGATAGAACTAAACTGCTCAATCTCGTCACTCAGCTAGAAGAGTCAATGGTGAAACAATTCCCCTTTGAAGTCCCTAGTGAGTATAGTAACCTCCCACAACTTAAAGGTCGTGCCACTGTAGAATTTAAAACCAACAAAGGTAATTTGACCCTCGTAGTAGACGGTTACAGCGCCCCTGTCACTGCTGGGAATTTTGTAGATTTAGTCGAGAGGGGTTTTTATAATGGTTTAGAATTTAGCCGCTCTGAAGAATCTTACTTTCTCCAAACTGGAGATCCTGCTGGAAAAGACGTGGGTTTCATTGACCCAAAAACAGGTAAATACCGCGCTATTCCTTTAGAAGTCTTGGTTCAAGGTGACAAGGAGCCTACCTATGGCATTACCCTAGAAGAAGCTGGTCGTTACGTTGATATGCCAGTTCTACCTTTTTCTGCTTTTGGTGCAGTCGTGATGGCTCGTCCCGAAAGTGAAGTGAATGGAGCTTCTTCGCAATTTTTCTTCTTTCTGTTTGAACCAGAACTTACTCCCGCCGGACGCAACCTATTGGATGGTCGCTATGCCGTTTTTGGCTATCTCACCGAAGGTAAAGAAGTTTTGGACAAGCTGACAGCAGGTGACAAAATTGAATCGGCAACAGTAGTCCAAGGCATAGAAAATCTGGTTGAGCCGCAAGCTGCATAAGAAGAGAGCAGGGGGAGCAGGGGAAGTAGGGGAAGATGAGGGAGAAAATTACTAACTTCTAACAGATGCGATGAATCGGGTCTCTACTTCTACCTCTTGTACAGATGCGATGAATCGCGTCTCCGAAATCCCCTAGCTGAGATTTCCAGCGGTGAAAACCCGATCCACTGCGATCGCTATTTCTGGAAAAGTTCGCGATACAATTTGCTGTTCGCCAGTAAACACCGTCTCTTCGTAAAATCCATCTTCTAGCCACAACACAGAAATCTTTTCTTTTAGTGGGTCTACAATCCAATATTCTGGGACTTCAACCGCCGCATATTCAGACCGCTTATAACGATAGTCCCGCTTAATAGAATCTGGACTGACTACCTCTACAATTAGTAATGGTGGTGACTCAAAGACTGCTGATGCATTGAGCAATTCTCTTGCTTGCTCCTGCGTCACCACAGACAAATCAGTTAACCGAGACTTATTTTTTCCCGTCCTCGTCCCAGTTTCCCGAAAAGTTAACCACGATAAACTCAAGCGCTGAATTTCTGCATCCAGCATCTGCTCAATAAATTTAGTAATCAAGAAATGCTCAATCGTTGGGGGATTCATTAACTCCAGCTTGCCATCTACTAGCTCGTAGTGAAAACCATTGCCATCATCATAAGTTAAGTACTCTTCAAATGTAAGCTTTTTTACTGGTGTAGAGACCATTCCAACATCCCCCTAAACGACACCTTTATCGTAACTTGGGGGAGTGGGGAGTAGGGAGTGGGGGAGATGAGGGAGATGGGGAGGGGTAGAAATGACTAATGACTAATGACTAATGACTAATGACTAATGACTAATGACTAAAGTCAAAGATATTGGCGAACAAGGTCTTTTAGAAAAATTACAGCGCTTCTGTCCTCCAGAAATTATCGGCGATGATGCCGCAGTACTTGAGACTGCACCAGGAAAATCTTTGGTAGTGACTACAGATGTACTGGTTGATGGCGTACATTTTAGCAACCTCACCACTTCCCCAGAAGATGCTGGTTGGCGAGCTGCTGCTGCCAATTTATCAGATTTAGCAGCAATGGGCGCTTCCCCATTGGGAATCACTGTCGGGTTAGGACTACCTGGTGAACTTAGGGTTAGTTGGGTAGAACGCTTGTACCAGGGGATGACAGAATGCTTGCAAAAATACAATACCCCAATTGTTGGAGGTGATGTGGTGCGATCGCCTGTAACCACTTTGGCAATTACCGCTTTTGGACAAGTTCACCCCAATCGAATTATCCGCCGTTCTGCTGCTGTTGTCGGAGATGCGATCGTTGTTACAGGTGTTCATGGAGCCTCCCACGCTGGCTTAGAATTGCTCTTGCATCCTGAATTAGGACAAAACATCAACGACAAAGAAAAGACCGCTTTAATCAAAGCACACCAGCGCCCACAGCCACGATTAGATGTCTTACCAATCCTCGAAAAAATCTTAGCATCCCCATGCCCCATGCCCGTTGCTGGTATGGATAGCAGTGATGGTTTGGCAGATGCTGTAATCCAAATCTGTCGCGCTAGCGGCGTTGGCGCAATCTTGGAACGCAGACAAATTTCTTTACCGACAGCTTTTAACCATTGGCTGACAGCAGAGCAAGCGCTAGAGTATGCTCTATATGGTGGCGAAGACTTTGAATTAGTGCTGTGCTTGCCAGAAGAACCAGCCTATGAAATTGTTCAACATCTTGGTCAAGGTGCTGCGATTGTCGGCAGGATTACAGCAGGATCGACAATACTATTGCACGATAAGCAAAAAAAATTCCCTGACCAAGTTCTGAGTCTTAGTCAAGGATTTCAACATTTTGGTCAATAGTTCTTCGTCATTTGACAATAACTAATGACTAATGACCAATGATAATTATTGCCACTTCTCGGCTACCAATTCTGCCAAATCCAAAACTCGTTGGCTGTAACCCCATTCATTGTCATACCAAGCCATAACTTTTACTAGGTCATTGCCCATAACTAAAGTCAAGCTGGAATCAACAATAGATGAAGCGTCACTACCCTGATAATCAGACGATACCAGTTCGAGTTCGCTGTAGTCCAAAATCCCTTTGAGTGGTCCTTCGGCAGCATCTTTGAGAGCTTGGTTAACTTCTTCAGTAATAGTACGCTTCTCAACCTGAACTACGAAATCTACCATTGAGACGTTCGGGGTTGGTACGCGCAAGGCAACGCCATTCAGCTTGCCTTTCAGGTCTGGGATAACCAGCGCCACTGCTTTCGCTGCACCAGTGGAGGTGGGTACAATGTTTATCGCCGCTGCCCTCGCCCTTCGCAAATCCCGGTGAGAAGCGTCTAGCAAACGCTGGTCACCCGTATAGCTGTGGGTGGTGGTCATCGTACCTTTGATGATGCCGAACTTATCATTCAACACCTTGGCGATTGGCGCCAAGCAGTTGGTAGTACAGCTAGCGTTACTGATAATATTGTGTTTGTTGTGGTCATAATCGTGATGATTCACCCCAACCACAAAAGTGCCATCCTCGTTTTTACCAGGAGCGGTAATCAGAACTTTCTTGGCTCCAGCATTCACATGCTTGAGCGCTCCTTCTTTGCTAGTAAATACCCCGGTTGCTTCGATAATTAGGTCAATTCCCCAATCTTTCCAGGGCAAGTTTTCTGGGTTGCGATCGGATACGCACTTGATGGTCTTACCGTTAACGATGATAGAGTTATCATCGGCACTAATGTCAGCACCTTTGATCTTCCCTAGCATAGAGTCATACTTCAGCAGGTGAGCATTGGTTCTAGGATCTGAAGTGTCATTAATAGCAACAAGATCGATTTTGCTATTCTCTCTACCCACCCAGCAACGCGCAAAGTTACGTCCAATCCGCCCGAAACCGTTGATTGCAACTCTAATCACAGTGTCTTGCCCTCTGTATTTATGCTTATATGTTGATATCGTTGACCCCAATCATATCGCAAAGGGGGGGGGCACTCATAACCATAAAGTGTTAGATCAATAAAAAAACACATAATTTATTCAGATTTGTCGGAGTAGAGATTGTTGTTAGTGATATACGCTCTGACGGGTTCGGGGACTAAATAACGAATGGACTGGCGTTTGTGACAAAATTTGCGAATTATACTTGACGAAACTCCTACTAAAGGTATATCCAGGAATTGCCAGTGAATGCTAATTGACTGTTCTTTCAATTGTTCTTCGACTTGCTTGCAGATTAACTCACTTTGAGTTATAGTCTCACCACCTAGCAGTCGGGGTGCGATTAACCAATCACACATTTGTGCTAGTTCATGTACGCGGTACCAACGGGGTAAGGTTTGGAAAGTATCCAAACCCACAATCCAGTACCAGTGAGTATTTGGGTAATAAGTAGATAAGTCAATCAGGGTGTTAATAGCATAGGAAATCCCAGAGCGTTTTACCTCCACTAGTGAGACAGTAAACGCAGGGTTGTCCTTTGTAGCTAATTGCAGCATTTCTACACGATGCTCAAACAAAGCTGCTTGTTTATGAGGAGGATTTCGGGATGGTACCCAAATTACCTTTTCAAGGGATACTTGATGCAAAGCTGTCTCGGCTACGAGCAAATGTCCCCAATGAATTGGATCAAATGTGCCACCAAAAATTACTAATTGCTGCATCCAGTTACGCCTGGGTTTTATGCAATTGAAAAATAGTTTCATGAGCAATGTACTATTGTAGTCAATTGTCGCTTAAACTTGATGCAATTTAAAATCAGTTTCACTAACAATCTAGTATCGTAGCCAATTCCCGTAAGGTAGCCAAAAATATGTATTTGACATTACAAGAATTTCTTTCCCGATGCGATCAAAATTTTGAGAATAATCTTAAGAACAGTTCAGAAATAGCAAAAACCTCCAACCAAGGTAAAATCATTCTGAACACGCAAAACCAGAGCAGAAAACTCATCCAGGCATCAGGCATGAATATGATACAGCAGTAATTATGGTAAAAATCAAATTCCTGTTATGATACGCGTGTCATTTGTGATTTATGGTGTGGTGTGGTGTAAGAGGAGCAATAAATGAGTAATTCTGTAGATTTTAGTGGTAGACCATTTCATTTCATTGGCATCGGCGGTATAGGTATGTCTGCTCTGGCATACGTTCTCACTAAGCGTCAATTTCCAGTGTCAGGTTCGGATCTTCGTCCAAACCATATTACGCACAAGTTGGAATCTATCGGTGCTCATATTTTTGGTAAACAAGAGGCAAGTAATCTCGAATTATTTCGCCCTCAGGTATTGGCTAACGTTGTAGTAAATTCAGAAGAACAATTAGCTGGTACTACTAACTCAAAATTGCCTCAAGTTATTTGTTCAACAGCAATTAACACTAATAATTTAGAATACAAAGCAGCTCTGGAATTGGGTTGTCCGATTTTACATCGTTCAGATGTGCTGGCAGCCTTGATTGCTGATTATTACAGTATTGCCGTAGCAGGAACACATGGGAAAACTACAACCAGTAGTATGATTGGTTATATGCTTTTGCAAGCAGATTTAGACCCAACTATTTTAGTAGGTGGCGAAGTCAATGCTTGGGAAGGCAATGCTAGATTAGGGCAAAGCCAATATTTGGTAGCTGAGGCAGATGAATCAGATGGCTCCCTGGTAAAACACGCTCCCGAAATTGGCATTATTACCAATATTGAACTCGATCATCCTGACCACTACGATACATTAGAAGAAGTAGTTGAGACCTTCCAGACGTTTGCTAAAGGTTGCAAAACTTTGATAGGTAGCATTGACTGTGCTACAGTACGCGATCGCTTACAACCAACAATCAGCTATAGCTTACACTCTGATACTGATGCTGACTACACCGTTACTAATATTGACTACCGTGCTGATGGCACCACAGCTTTAGTTTGGGAAAGAGGCAAAGCGTTGGGTGTGTTGAACTTGCGGTTGCTCAGTCGGCACAATCTCAGTAATGCCCTCGCAGCAGTGGCTGTTGGTCGCGCCTTGGGTTTAGAATTTGGAGAAATTGCCAAAGGAATCGCCACCTTTGACGGAGCAAGACGCCGCTTTGAGTTCCGAGGTGAAGTCGATGGTATTACCTTCATTGATGACTATGCTCATCATCCCAGCGAGATTCGCGCTACTCTCGCCGCCGCACGTTTACAGGCAAGACCAGGACAAAGAGTAGTCGCCATATTCCAACCGCATCGCTATAGCCGCACACTTACCTTTTTAGAAGAATTTGCCCAGTCCTTTAGCCACGCTGATTTAGTTGTCCTGACCGATATTTACAGTGCAGGGGAACCCAATTTAGGGCAAATCACTGGTGAACATCTAACAGCGGAAATTGCCAAGCAACATTCCCAAGTGGTTTATCAACCAACTTTATCTTCAGTGCGTGAGTTTCTACTCCAAACACTACGTCGAGGAGACTTGGCGCTATTTTTGGGTGCTGGGAACTTAAATCAAGTGATTCCTGAAGTAATTACAGCATTCTGTGAACCTGCTAAAGCCACATCTTAAAGTGGGGACTTTGCAAAGTTCTATTTCTGAGCAAAGCGCCTGTCTTGCAACGGTTTAATAGGTGAATTCTATTACCGTAGTATTACGGTAAATAAATGTAAAATTTTACCAATAAAAGTAAAGATGACCATTTCCCAGGCAGCTGGAAACGCCTGTAAAGTTTCTGCTTTGAATACTAAGAAACAACAAACAGCTAATTCCGTGGAGAACGAGGTAATTTACTTACCCAATACTGATTGTGCGATCAAGTCCCAGGCATACTTGTCAGCGTTTACTTCCTATAGAGTTGGAGGAGCAGCGCAATTGTACGTTGCTCCACGAAACTTAGAAGCACTGCAAGCGAGTCTTAAATACGCCAAAGAGCGTGATTTAAGGGTGACAACACTAGGAGCAGGTTCTAACTTGCTGGTGAGCGATCGCGGGATATCAGGCTTAGTCATTGCCACTCGTCATCTCCGCTTCAGTCACTTCGACCCAGCAACAGGGCAATTAACCGTTGCTGCTGGAGAATCAATTCCCAGCTTAGCATGGGAAGCCGCAGCACTAGGTTGGCAAGGATTAGAGTGGGCTGTTGGCATCCCTGGCACAGTTGGAGGCGCTGTGGTCATGAATGCAGGGGCACATAGTAGTTGTATCGCAGATATGTTAGTTAGCGCCCAGGTACTTTCACCCGATGGTACGCTGGAAACTCTTACCCCAGAACAACTAGGTTATACCTACCGAACTTCATTATTGCAAGGGGGCGATCGCATAGTCACCCAAGCAACCTTACAACTTGCACCAGGTGGAGATCCAGCACAAGTTGTAGCCATCACCAAAGAACACAAAAAACATCGGCTAAATACCCAACCATACAACTTCCCCAGTTGTGGTAGCGTGTTCCGCAATCCCAAACCTTATAGCGCTGGGTGGTTAATTGAACAAACTGGTCTCAAAGGTTACCAAATTGGGGGAGCGCAAGTAGCACAACTCCATGCGAACTTCATCGTTAATCGTGGTGGGGCAAAAGCTAGTGATATCTTCTGTCTGATTCGTCACATCCAACATCAGGTACAAGAACGTTGGTCTATTCGGTTAGAGCCAGAAGTTAAAATGCTCGGAGAGTTTCAAGCTGCTTGTGGATAGGGAGTGGGGAGATGGGGGAGATGGGGGAGACAAGGGGACAAGGAGATAAATAAAACTCCTAACTCATCACTCCTAACGCCCATGCCCTATTTCCCATTCCAGGTTGCATTAATTATTGGTAAAAAAAGAGTCAAATTACTTACCGCATCTATAATTGAATTTGATTTGTTATTCAACGCACACGCGTAAAATTAATTATGACAGGTAAAGGACAAGGATTCGGCTTTGGCTTGGGAAAAATGAAAGAATTGGCTGACGCTTTTAAGAAAGCGCAGCAAGTTCAAGAAGGCGCAAAGCGACTCCAAGAAGAATTGGAGCAAATGGAGATTCAAGGAGAATCTGGTGGTGGTCTGGTGAAGGTAGTTGTCAGTGGGAACCAAGAACCCAAACGGGTGGAAATTTCTCCAGATGCTTTAGGGGAGGGTGCAGAAGTACTTTCCGATCTCGTAACAGCAGCAATGAAAGAAGCCTACAACAAGTCCACAACAACCATGCGAGAACGTATGGAAGAATTGACCAGTGGATTGGAGTTACCTGGATTTTAGTCATTGGTCACTTGTACTGAGCGTCTTGCCCTGAGCAGACTTGTACTGAGTTTTGACTACGCTCAACTACCACGGAGCCGAGGGAGCCGAAGTATTAGTCATTGGTCATTAGTCATTGGTTATTAGTTATTAATTATTCACAAATGACAAAGGACAAATGACTATTGACAAAGGACAAGAATATTTATGCCTTACAAGTTGCTGTTTGTCTGCTTAGGTAATATCTGCCGATCGCCATCGGCAGAAAATATTATGAATCACCTAATTGAGCAAGCTGGTTTGAGCGATAGCATTGTCTGTGACTCTGCTGGTACATCTAGCTATCACATTGGTAGCTCACCTGATAGACGTATGAGTGCTGCGGCTGCTACAAAGTTGGGAATTAAACTGCGTGGGCAAGCACGCCAGTTTCAAAAATCAGACTTTCAAGAGTTTGATTTAATTTTGGCGATGGATCGAGAAAACTGTAATAATATTCTCACTCTTGACCTAACTAAGCAGTATCAGCACAAAGTGCGTTTAATGTGCGATTTTTGCTCTCGCCACAACCTTAAGGAAGTCCCAGACCCCTATTATGGTGGACAAGAGGGATTTAATCAGGTAATTGATTTACTCATTGATGCTTGTGAAGGTCTGCTCACCTACGTTACCAGCCAAAAACCAATAATTTAAATTGAAGAGTTAGGAATTAGAATTGAGGAGTTGAATTTTGGGAACTCCAAGAAATAAAACAACTGCTTGGAGTTGCTGACTGTGGTCACTGAATCTCGACTTCGCTCAATTTGAGCGTTGGTCATTGAATCTCGACTTCGCGCTCGATTTCCGCGTAGCCGAAATGAGCCGAAATGAACTGAAATGAGCCGAAGTGTTGACTGTGAACAATGGGATATTTTTAATTGGAAGTTCCTTTTAACTGCTGACTCCTCAGTCCTTACTTTTATTCCACTAGACCATGCTTCATCGCAAAACGAACTAATTCGGCTCTGTTGCTGGTTGAGGTTTTTCTCAATAAACTACTAACGTACTTTTCCACTGTTCGAGGACTGAGGTGTAGCTGATGACCCATATCGGCATTAGAAAGACCATGAGTTAATAGTTCTAAAACTTCCTGTTCTCTATGAGTTAGGGATGAGTGCAATTGAGATTTTTGAGTTTGAGTGGACAGAGAATTATGAGTGTCTATCGTTTTTGTCGAGGAGGAAATATCTAAACCCTCCTTATGAGAAAAACGGTACTCTGACTGAATGATTTGCGATCGCTCCAAAAGATTGCGGATTGCTGCTGCTAACTCTTCCAGTTCAAAAGGCTTGGGTAAGTATAAATCGCACCCTGACTGATAACCCA
Source organism: Nostoc sp. C117 (assembly GCF_043099735.1). NCBI lineage: Bacteria > Bacillati > Cyanobacteriota > Cyanophyceae > Nostocales > Nostocaceae > Nostoc > Nostoc sp. C117. The sequence goes on along the minus strand of NZ_CP170991.1, from coordinate 4,038,556 downwards.
AAATTCTTTCCTGGGTCTTAGTTCTTGCTGTTAATAAAATTACAGGCAATAAACGGAACATTGGTTGTTGACGCACCCGGCGCACCAGCTCATAGCCGTTCATCTGTGGCATGACAATATCCGTGACAATCAAATCAGGATGATATTCATCTACCATAACCAAAGCCTCTTGACCGTCATTAGCCGTGATCACAGAGTAGCCAGACAGTTCAAGATAGTCGCTAACAGACAAACGAGTGCCCAGATCATCATCCACTACAAGGATTTTCAAGGGCATGGACAGTACACCCCTACCATTTGTTTACTCAGAAATTTGCTTATACAGCTCCATCAGTGAACACAGATAATAATAGTGTTCTATGTTTCATACTATGACAGGATTACCAGGTAATGACTGTCTCAGGGGTGATTTATAAAGAAAATATTAAATCCTTAGGAAGGTTTACGAAGTCTAACTCAGCTTTGACTCCTTATGCTTAAAAGGCATAGATAGCTTTGTAATTTGTAACAACTCATAAATAATCTAGAGCAAATGTTCACTATTGTGTAAATTAATATTTATTTAATCAGTAATTTATCATAGATTGAACAGATAAGCCCAAGTATCCCTTGCTTTTCGTCCTGTTTGACAAAGTTATGATGGTCCCAAAGCTGTACTAAAGACTTTCCACTTTGTCCTTTGTCGAATGACCAATGACTAATATGTAAGTAACTTTAAGTTACCAGAAAATTTTTCATTACTAACTTAGAAAAGCTAAATTAGTAATATAGAGTTGAACATTTCTAGAGGTTATAAAATACAACTTACAATTGACAGCAGATTTGAAGTTGATCGAGTATGTAATCTAAGTCTCAAAACTAAGTATAAAAACTGTTTGACTTCTGATTCCTGAATTCTGTGGTATAAACCAATCCAAATAATTTTTTAGGTACATTTAAAGCACACAAATTATCAATGAGCGACAAGAACGAAGGTTACAAAGTTATTTGCGACAACCGTCAAGCCCGTTATTTGTATGAAATTCTGGAAACTTACGAAGCTGGAATTCAATTGACAGGAACCGAGGTTAAGTCGATTCGTGCGGGTAGAGTCAATCTCCAAGATGGCTATGCTTTACTTCGGGATGGTGAAGCATGGTTAATAAATGTGCATATCTCACCTTATAACGCTAGCGGACAATATTTTAATCATGAACCACGCCGTACACGCAAGCTGTTGTTGCATCGCCAAGAACTCCGCAAGCTAATTGGCAAAGTAGAACAGCAGGGTTTAACCTTAATCCCTTTGAAAATGTATCTCAAACAAGGCTGGGTAAAAGTGAGTATAGCCCTTGGCAAAGGTAAAAAGCTGCACGATAAGCGAGAAGACCTGAAAAAACGCCAAGATCAGCGTGACATTCAACGGGCAATGAAAAACTATTGAAGAAGAATCGAGAATTCAGAATTCAGAATCAATATTCTAAGAATGTCAGTTGTCATGATAAAAACAACTGACAACTTAGTTCATCTTAATTTAAAGATGGTTCTGAGTTAGGTAAATTTGTTTGGTTTTGAGCTAGAGGTGTCCAGTAGCTGGCAATTAAGGCAACTATTAGCCACCAAAGACTATTAACTTCAGGACGATACCAGACAGTATCTACAGTGCCGTGAGCTAGCATTCCCAACAAAATAGCGATCGCCCCAATTAACCAAAATCCCTCTACATTTCTCGATTGTCGCAATCGTCGCATTTGTAAAAAGGCTGTATTCAATGTCACAATTACCAACCAGAGAAAACAGGCTAAACCAACAAAGCCAGTTTCTACAGTCACTTCAAACAAAATTGAATAGGCACTCAAAGCAGTGTAACGAGGGTGTTGGTAGAGGGGATAAACCTTATTAAAAGAGTTATGACCAGGACCAATGCCGAAAATCGGGCGATCGCGAATCATCTCGAAAACAGCATCCCACACATTTCGCCGAAAATTATTACTGCTATCTTGGCGATCGGCAAAAATACTAAATACCCGCAGACGTACTGGCTCTAAAAATATCACCGCTAGTAGCAATACTCCGATTAAGCCTCCTAAGATAATTGGTAGCGACCAAGTACGCCAAAAACGAGGCATTTCCACACTCTTCCAATAAACTAGCAATGCCATCGCAGCTAAAATTGCCACCACCAGTCCAATCCAACCGCCACGACTAAAAGTCAGAATTAGGCAAGCAGTATTGACAATTAACATTGTTAATGCTAAAGCTTTTTTTAGCCAGCTTTGCCATGCAAAAATTGCCACTACACTAAAAATGACTGCTGGTAGGAGGTATCCAGCCAACAAATTGGGATTACCTAAATAACTGTAGACCCTTGTAGTCTTAGACAGAGGAGATTCTGGGTCAACCCAAGTTGCTAATGCTGTGGCTCCAAAAAACCATTGTCGCAACCCATATACACTGACAATTAAGGATACGTGTAAGTAAAGGATAATAATCCAAGACCGGAGGCGAGGCGACCTTAATACCCTGGCACAAAGGGCAAATAGTAGCAAATACAGGCTCAAGGTTGCTAAATCGTTCAGCGCTGCCTTTTTGACTGGTGATAACGCTGTTGCGATCGCGGCAATTACCCAGTAGAGCAATACTAGCAGGTGAATAGGAGTAACTTTTGTTGTTGCATCATCAGATAAAGTCAACAATAGCCAAAATGCTACACAAGCTACCAGCAAGAAACCCACCAACGTACTTGAAGCAAAAGGTGCAAGGGCATATACCAAGCTGAGTAAACCAGCTGCGATCGTATCTCCCCACTGTATCAAGACGCTGGTTTGTCGCCAAGAACCCAACAGTCCCACCAGATAACGGTGTAGGTAACTGGTAGTGAGATATTCTTTGACCGATAAAGATGATAAGGTAAATCGTTCCCAAACTAAATTCATAAAAAACATTGCGATCAATTAGCCTGCCAAGGCAGAACTTGGAATCGATCATAATGCCTATAGCTATAAAAAGGTAATAACGTAGATTACAAATTAGTGATAGCGCTCTTATTCATAGCCATCAGTTCCACCTTTAATTCCAAAACACTCCAGCTAATACTAAAAAAAGATAGCTGTTGATTAACCCTTGATGTATTTCATAGACAATAAATTGATTGAAAATATCTCTTTCCTAATCCTCAGAATTTTTATTGCTTGGCATCAAACATCATTAATTGCTTGTGAGGGAGTCGCCAGTTGTAATGGTAAAGAAAGCACATAACGATATCCTGATTCTGGTGAGCCTTGAATCAAAATTTGTCCGCCATGCAGTTCTGCTAGCTGACAGCTGAGCAACAGACCTAAGCTTTCACGAGAAAGATTTCCATGTGATTTAGCTAAATTTATGCTGGAATTAGGAGCAAATAAATCTGAGTGGGAATCACTCAAGGTTTTTAGCTTGTCTACTGCTACTGGTGAAATATTTGCTTGTTCCTGGCTTTCTTTGCGATTGTTATAGCTTGTTACCTCACCTGTAAGTTCGAGTAGCGACAAAGAATTGAGACGGAAGTAGGGATCGACCTCAGTTATACCGTCTCCTAGCCAAGGATGGGAAACCCAAATAGTAACGTTAAGAGTATCTTCTTTGTAGGAGACATGAATCCGAACAACGCTACCTGTTGCGGAAAGTTGAATGACGCTAAAAACCAGATGATATAGGATTTGTCGCACCTTGTCTTTATCTAAAGGCCAAATGCGATTGCGTCCCGGTTCTATGGAAAGGCGAATATCTTGGTCGCGGCGATTAGCCACTTCTTCTAGAGTATTGATAGCTTGTTGACACAGCATTTCAATATCCACCGGAGCAAGATTTAACACAGTTGAGTTGTCATCTATAGCTCCTAGTTCGGTAATTTCGTTTACTAGGGAAAGTAAGTAACGACCACTGTGTTGAATAATTTCCAAATATTCTCTCTGCTTACTCGTTAAAGGTCCATAAATTTCACGTCCTAGAACACTAGCCATACCAAGTACAGATGTTAAGGGCGTCCGTAACTCCTGAGTTAGCTGTTCTAAAAGTTGCAGTTTCAATTGCTTATTAGAAACAGAGTCACCATCTTTACTCGGTGTAGTGATTTTTATCTCAGTATTATGTTCATCATTGAGTGAAAATATAGTAACACTCTTGGGAGTGTTTGATTCGAGTTTCGCTTGTAGAAGTCGGTTACGCTCAAATTCACTCATGCTCCAACGAGCGATGATTTGTAAAAATTCAATGTCTCGATTTGTAAAATTGCGCGGTACTAAATCCATCACCGCTAATGAACCTAAACAATGTCCTGAAGCATCAATCAGTGGCGCGCCCAAGTAAGCACGAATGCCATAATCCTGAACTAATTTGCTGCTAGCAAATACTGGATCTGTTAGTTTATGCGTATCATTAATTACAAATATTTGAAAACTCTCTACTACCTGGGTGCAAAAAGATTCCCTGCGTGAGAGTTGACGATTTTGTGCTAAATGATTCATTAGCCCCAGTCTAGATAAGCCCACCGCCGACTTGAACCAGTGGCGTTCTTGATCCACAAATCCCAAAATGGAAATTGGTGCTTCCAAAAAGTGGGCAGCAGTTTGAGTGGCTTCTTCAAAAACTGGAATTGTTTCTGGTTGCCGCAAACCTAGATCTGACAAAGCTTTGAGACGTTGTTGTTCTCTTGTTTCCTGAGAAGTCCAACCATCCTTTAAGGCAAATAATTTGTTTTCAGGCTCTACCATTGCCACTGCTACCTTAATAATTTCTCGATACCGTAATTGATATAAGCCCTATTTCTAGGTTATCAATTGCTATTTTTAAGCATTCCCTAATTTTGCCTCTGACAAACAAGTTTGAAGCAAAAATTTTTTACCTCTTCCATGAAGTCGGTATTGGAGTCTCCACCAGTTACTATTCACTGATACAGAATGTTCTTTATTTATCACTGGTGTAGTCTCTATTGCTAGAGATTTTGCAATGAGACTGCGTTAGATTTTGATTGAACCAGGGTAACCTAAGACTAAGGATACCAATCAAAGGATTTATCATTCTTGATGTACAGAAGGAAAAATCTCTGTTAGGATATTTATCGTAAATTTACTGAAGATAGCTAAAATAGTGTAATTATTGTTAGCAAATTTTACTTGTAACTATTAGTGTCCATACGCCGAATTTAAAATTCAACATTTGTTCTGGAAAATTGAGTCACTGCGTTATTAAGTTAAAAATTTTTAATTTTATTTTGGAATAACCTACAGAGCAACAGAAATATACAGCGAATTTGAGGACAATTGATAATGAATAAAATGGCTATTAGAGTTCCTTTTGTAGATTTGAAGTTACAACACGAACCCATTCAAACCCAACTGCAAGATGCTATTCAATCTGTATTGGAACGGGGAGATTTTGTTTTAGGGCAAGCACTTTCAGATTTTGAAGCAGCTTTTGCGGCTGCGTCGGGAGTAGAATATGGAGTTGGTGTGGCGTCAGGAACAGATGCGATCGCCTTGGGATTGCAAGCATGTAATATTGGTGCTGGCGATGAAGTGATTTTACCCGCAAATACGTTTGTAGCGACTTTGATTGGAGTATTACACTCTGGTGCTAAGCCAATTTTAGTAGATTGCGATCGCCAAACAGCTTTAATTGATTTAGAAGCAGCAGCAAAGGCAATTACCCCTTCTACTAAAGCAATTATTCCTGTGCATCTTTATGGCCAAATGGTATCACCAGAAGAGCTATTAAACTTTGCTGATAACTACAAAGTACTAATTTTTGAAGATGCAGCCCAAGCACACCTCGCCCAAAGAGACGGATATCACGCTGGTTCAGTGGGAATAGCAGCAGCCTTTAGTTTCTATCCCAGTAAAAACTTAGGAGCATTTGGGGATGGCGGAATGGTGCTGACACGAAATTCCGATGTAGCTCAAAAAATGGTGCGCTTGCGAAATTATGGTGCATCACAAAAGTATTTTCACACTGAAGCAGGTACAAATAGCCGCTTAGATACCTTGCAAGCAGCAATTTTGCACCAGAAACTACCACATTTGTCACAGTGGAATGGCGATCGCTTAACTATCGCTCACGAATATGACAAGGAACTAGCACCTTTAGCAGATGCTGGTATTATTCCAATCGAGAACCAAAGTGGTGCAGGACACGTATATCATCTTTATGTGATGAGAGTTGATGATTCTTGTCCAATAGAACGTCAGCAAATGCAAGAACAACTAACAGCAGTAGGAATTCAAACGGGCATTCATTACCCAATACCTTGTCATCTCCAGCCAGCATTCACCTACTTAGGCTATCAGCGTGGAGATTTTCCCGAAGCAGAAAAACTATGCAAGCAAATATTATCATTACCTATGTATCCTGGTTTGAGCAGTAGCCAGATCAAAGAAGTTGTAGCAGCGATCGCTAATACAGTCTCAAGGAATTCTAACCTAGATAAATCCTGTTCTGTTGTCATTAGTCATTAGTCATTTGTCCAATACCCAATGTCGAATAATTAATTAAAATCATGGCACTCCAGCAACAGATTAAACACAAAAACGTCTCAGGCTTATTAACTTTAGCCATCTTAGGCGTTTTGCTGCTGCTTTATGCTCCGATATTGTTACATTGGTTAGATGGTTGGCTGCACAAAAATATTAGTACAGAACATGAATATTTCAGCCACGGGATTATAGGTATACCATTTGCGGCTTATTTAGTCTGGCTGAAGCGAAAACAGTGGGTACGTTTGCCAGATAGTATCCATCCTTTGGGCGCTGTTTTCTTGTTATTAGGAGGAGTATTTTATCTTAGCGGTGTTAGTGAGTGGGTTAACCTTTCCTTGCCCGTTATATTAGCAGGATTGTGCTTGTGGTTTAAAGGAATATCAGGTTTGCGATCGCAAGCATTTCCGCTCTTACTAGTATTTCTAGCAACCCCAACAGCAGCACCTTATCTCATTGCTCCCTATACCTTGCCTCTTCAAAGCTTCATCGCTGGCAGCGCAGGTTTTATACTGAATCAATTTGGTATGGAAGTAACTGTTAATGAGACAAATCTCTACGTAGGAGGACGGATTGTCGAAGTCGCCCCCTACTGTGCAGGGCTAAAAATGTTGTTCACTACACTTTACGTCGGCTTGATGCTCCTTTATTGGACAGGCGCCTTATCTTCACGCCGTACAACTATATCGTTTTTATCTATTGCTGTCATAATTAGTACTACCGCTAATATTATTCGTAATACTTTACTAACTTTTTTTCACGGCACAGGCCAAGAAGGGGCTTTTAAATGGCTTCATGAAGGTTGGGGTGGTGACCTCTACTCTGCTTGTATGCTAGTGTCATTAGTGCCTTTATTGAATTGGATTAACAACTATTTCTCCGCATCTTCAGAAACCGAGCAAGAAACTGAGCAAGAAGCAGAAAGTTAAAATTACTGGGCATTGGGCGTTAGGAGTGCTGAGTTAAGAGTTTTGTTTATCTCCTTGTCTCCCTTGTCTCCCTTGTCTCCCCATCTTCCTTGTCTCCCCATCTCCCCACTCCCAATGCCCCACTCCCTGCATAAGTCCTAAATATTACTGAACTCATGATGTGATTTTTTAAAGTAAAATTTTGCCTAAGTATTGCAAATTTTACTGATGATTTCCTTCTCTAAGTTTTTTAAAGAAAATCAATTGAGTCAGGTAGCAGCACTTTTACTATTGCTATTGCTATTGGTGATGGGAGCTGTTCCTGGATACCTGACAGGACACTGGCAATGGAAACAACCGCCACCTGTGACTAGTCTCAACGAATTAAAACAAATCCGCAAAACAGGATTAATTCTTCCTGGTTGGCAAACCATTGAACAAGCAGACCAGCCAATCGGGGAACATCAATGGTCTTTGCAGGTAATGAAAAAAGACGGTTCTGAATCTCAGGCAATTCTGCTTTTACTGCCGCAAAACGGGCCAATGGATCAACCGGAGGTAGAGTGGACAGAGGTTAACGGCTGGGGAAGATCGCGCTGGGGAAAATGGGAAGTAGCTCAATATCGTGCTGCTGCATTTACTGTCAAACCGTCTGGAAAATTAGCTTCTAATGTTGAAACGAAAGTAGAAGCGAGATTCTTCCGTGCCTCCACACCACAGCAAACTTTTGCGGTCTTGCAATGGTACGCTATGCCAAACGGTGGAAATCCCTCACCTTTCCACTGGTTTTTGGCGGATCAATTGGCACAGTGGCGTAAACAACGCACTCCTTGGGTGGCTGTCAGCATTCTGATTCCAATGGAGCCTTTGGGAGAAGTAGAAAAATCTTGGTCTTTAGCCAAGTCTATCGGGGAAACCGTGCAAGCTGCATTGATGGCAGGTTTTGTCTAGAGTATGATTGCGATCGCTCTCAAACAAAAACTTAGTCAAAAGATGCTAAAAATATGAAGTTAGAAATTGGCAAAATTTTTCGGCTTTTTCTTGGTAAATACTTACAGGCAAAAGAGACAGTGACGACATTTTTAGAGTAAAATAACGAGTCGGCGCGACTAATTCTTAAATGAGTTTTCCTGCACCGATGTTGATAACTCCGAGTTCTTATATGCGTGCATTCAGCGCCCTGTGTTTTGTCAGTCTTGAAGTAGGAGTTTTTTTAACAACACCTATTCAATTTGTTGTTGCTCAGCCTTTCCCATCTCAAGGACAACCCCCTTCGCCTGTGCCAGGTACTGAGGAAGTTGCACCACCAAGTGGAAATGACGAAATTTCTCCTCAACTCAGCCGCTACTTGTTGGGACCAGGAGATGGAATTGGCATTTCGGTTCAGCGTCCTCCTGGCCCATATCGCTTAGGAATCGGAGATGGAATAAACGTTTCAGTTCAGCGTTTTCCAGACTTGAGCTTTCAAGCTTTAATTAATCCCGAAGGTAACATTGTCGTACCACTGCTGGGAACAGTTTCCTTACAAGGTTTAACTTTAGAGGAAGCTCAACAAAAAATTCGCTTCGGTTTAAATCGTTATGTTGTCAATCCAGTAATAGTTTTAGCCCTAGCAGGCCAGCGCCAAGATTTAAATTTTCAAACTGCAATCAGTCCAGAAGGTAATATTGTAGTGCCGCAAGTCGGAACGATTTCTTTGAAAGGTTTAACTTTGGAAGAAGCTCAAGAAAAAATTCGCTTGGGATTAAGTCGGATTTTACCAGATCCCATCGTGGTAGTATCCTTGGTAGGAACGCGACCAGTTCAAGTTACCGTTAGTGGGGAAATATTTCGACCAGGAATTTATCCGATTAATTCAGCAACACCCCGTGTTGCTGATGCTTTATTAATATCTGGTGGTTCAACGTTGAATGCAGATCTGCGACAAGTGCAAATACGCCGCAAACTAATGGATGGTTCTGTGATTTCACAAACTATTGATTTATATGCAGCTCTGCAAAATGGTGGTTCAATCCCTAATTTACGTTTACAAGACGGAGATGCGATCGTTGTACCTCGTCGTGAAGTCGGCAATGATGACAGTTATGACCGTAATTTAGTAGCACGTTCATCCTTGGCAGTCCCACAGATTAGAGTCCGAGTTTTAAACTACGCTGCGGGGGGTATTTCTACTCAAGCACTGCCTAATGGCAGTACATTTGTAGATGCGTTAGGAGGAGTAAATCTCGACACTGCTAACCTCCGCGATATCGCTTTGGTTCGCTTCGATCAAGAACGAGGTAAAGCTGTTACTCAAAAACTTGATGCTAAAAAAGCTCTGGGAGGCGATGTATCTCAAAACGTGCCACTTCAAGATAATGATGTTATTGTTGTTGGTCGGAACCTCATTGGTAGAATTACTAATTTGCTAACTACCATTACCCAACCTTTCTTTAATGTTCAATCCTTTCTCCGATTTTTTGACAACTTCGGTGGTGGAAAATCAAATTAGTAACTTCAAAAAAAGAATACAAGTTGGAAATAGTTTCGAGTGGAGGAAGCCACACCTCCAATTTCTATTTGAATTTATGAATGGGAAAATATTGAAGATATCAACCCAAATATACAGTTAGGAAGTTGATAGCGTTCTTGGATCAAAGTCACTATCTTTAGTTTGGTGCTTCCTAAATTTTTAATTTTTAATTTTTAATTTTTAATTGGAGCGAAGCGACCATGACCCCACCAATTGTTAAGCGCTATCTTATTGCTTTTGAAAAATATAAGTGGATTGGACTAGCTAGTTTTGGTTTAGTTGTAGTGGGGTCAACAGTGGTAGCGATGCAACCAGATCCACCTCTTAGCTATATAGCGTCTGCTGCACTTACTTATGCGGGTCCTCCAGTTTCTTTCTCGGCAACTGGTAGTGAAATCCAACAGCAAGGAAAAGAATTAAATGAGGACGTTTTATTATCAAATCAGATAATTGCAACAGTAGCACAAAAAGTAAATATCAAGCCGAAACAACTCGGTGCAAGTATTGTCCTTTCTTTGCCGAAAAAAAATGCTAGGACTGGAGAATTAGAAACTACTACCTTTGAACTGAAATATGTAGATACTGATCCCAAACGAGCGATAGAAGTGTTGGCAGAATTGATGCAATTAATGGTCAAATTGAGTAGTGACATCAATACTGGACGACTACAAGCAATTATTCAAAAAATTAACGAACGCTTACCACAAGCAAAACGAGAATTGCAAATTGCTGAAAAAAAGCTGGAACAGTACGATCGCATAGAGCGCACAGCAATATTAGCAGCAGAGAATGGTAGTTTGCTAAACGCCGTTACTGCCAGCCAAAACCTCCAACGGCAAATGCAATTAACTATTTCTGGGGTTGATGGTCAAATTCGTAGTTTACAAAATAAATTAGGGTTAACAGTTGGACAAGCTTATGTATCTTCTGCCTTGAGTGCCGATCCGATTATTGCCAACTTGCGATCGCAAATTTATCAATCTGAGTCACAAATCGCTTTGCTAAGGAAAGATTTACGACCTGAACACCCAACGATGATTCAATTGCAGCGTCAGAAACAAGCTGCGGAAGAATTGTTGCAACAACGCGCCGCTGAGGTATTAGGGGGTAATGGCATAGCGGCTCCGCTTGGGGGTAACATTGCCGGGATTCGTACTCAAAGCAGCTTAGATCCAGCACGCCAACAGTTGGCAAACCAAATGGTGTCTTTGCAAACCCAACGGGAGACATTGCAACAACAACTAGCTCAAGAGATCCAACAAGAAGGGCGACTACGGCAAGAGTATTCTCTGATACCCAACAAGCAATTAGAGCGATCGCGTTTAGAACAAGAAGTTGGACTTAAAAAAGCCATCTATGACCAAATGCAGGTGAAACTAACGGATGCTAAAACCGCAGAAGCAGAAACTACCAGCAGCCTGAGCGTTGCTAGACGCCCTACAGTTCTTCCTGATATCAAACCCCCGAAGAGTGTACCTGTTACCCTGGCTGTGGGTGGTTTCTTGGGCGTGCTGATTGGTGGCGGAGTGATATTTGTATTGGGATCGCTAGAAGCCACTTTCAAAACCAGAGAAGATATCCGCGAGAGCCTCAAGCAACGAGATGTGGCACTGTTGGGAGAGTTGCCTTTAATGCCAGTTGATGATTTGGATAAGGAAGCAGTACCAGTGGTACTTTCCCCAGATTCTCCTTATTTAGAATTTTATGAGAAGTTTCGTAGTAATCTGCGACGAATTGGAGGTAAAACCCTAAAGGTAGTGTTAATTACTAGCACTAGTAGCTTAGAAGGTAAAACAGCAAGTGCATATAACTTGGGTATTGCTTCTGCCCGTGCTGGTAAGAGAACCTTAATTATTGAAACAGATTTGCGATCGCCTTCTCGTTGTACATCATTAAAAGTAATTCCCGATCCCGAAGCCACTATTGAACCCCTGCGTTATTACGCTGACTTAACTGAATGTATTCGTTTAGTCCCTGATGTCGAAAATTTATACATTCTTCCCAGCCCCGGGCCAGTGCGGCAATCGGCTGCTATTCTCGAATCTAGCGAAATGCGGCGGCTGATGGATGATGTCCGCGAACGTTTTGATTTAGTGATTTTAGATACTAGTCCTTTGAGCTTATCCAATGACCCGTTATTAATTCAACCCTACAGCGATGGCATGATACTAGTGGCACGACCACACTATACAGAAGAGAATATGCTGGGCGAAGCGATCGATCAATTAGTTGAATCCGAATTGGGGTTATTAGGAGCAATTATTAATGGTGCTGATATCATTGTTTCTCTACCTGAACCAACGTTTTCAGCGGAAGTAGAACCAGAAATTGTCCAAGAATCAGAAGCAGAAGAAGTTTCTGCGGGTGCTAGTAAAACATAGAAAGGGATGAGGAAAATCAGGGAGCAGAGGAGGTAGGGGGAGAAATAACAAATAACAAATACCCATTAGTCGCGCCTAAACAAGCCGAATACGGGAGCGAGAATTACCCCAAACACAAAACCACCGATGTGTGCCCAGTAGGCAACTCCACCAGTTTCCACACTCATATTAGCCACTGTTTGCAAGCTTGCAAGACCAGATATCACATTTTGCACAAAGAAAAGTCCAATGATTAGTAGTGCTGGAATTCTGATTGTGGTGACGAAAAACCCCAAAAAGACTAAAGTCATCACTTTAGCGTGGGGAAAACGGATAATGTATGCACCCAAAACCCCAGAAATTGCACCACTTGCCCCCAAGGAAGGAATCTGAGAATTCATACCAATAAACCATTGACATGAGGCAGCTAAAGCACCACATGCCAAATAAAAAATCAAATATTTAAAATGACCTAAACGGTCTTCAATATTGTTACCAAAAACCCAGAGAAATACCATATTTGAAATTAAGTGCCACCAACCACCGTGTAAGAATTGCGACGTAAATAAAGTTGTCCACTCTCCACTGAAATTGGTGGTTAATTCTTGAGGTATTACTGCATACTGATTGAAAAACTGATTTAATTGTGCATTTGGCAGGAGGAACTCGTAAATAAAGACCGAAATATTCATGCCAATTAACCCGTAGGTGAAATACGGGGTGATTCGCGCCGGATTTTCATCGTAGAGGGGAAACACAGGTGTTTTTCCTAAATTATTGACTAACTGCAATATAGCTTGTAAGGCTAGGAGTTGCGAAGCTTAGGCAATTTCACCTATTGAATCAAACAGTATGAATGAAAAATTATTTATACCAGGATTCTTCCTGGGATTTATCGCTAAATAAACCCAACAGGGGGCCGAGAATTGCCCCAAAGATAAACCCACCTGCATGTGCCCAGTAGGCAATACCACCACCTTCCATCCCGATGTTAGTACGCGTTTCCAGGCTGGCTAGTCCGTAGAAGGCTTGTTCGAGAAACCAGAATCCCAAAAAGAAATATGCAGGGACGCGGAAAGTCGGGAAGAAAATCCCTAAAGGTACAACGCCGAGAACTTCGGCATTAGGAAAGCGGAGAATGTATGCACCCATAACACCTGCGATCGCACCACTTGCACCCAAAGAAGGAATGCTAGAATCTTGAGCGAAGAACCACTGAGTTAATGAAGCTAAAACTCCACAAGATAAATAAAATAGCAGATATTTGGCATGACCTAACTTATCTTCAACGTTATTGCCAAAAATCCAGAGAAATAACATATTACCGGCTAAGTGCAAGAAACCACCGTGCAAAAATTGTGAAGTAATCAAAGTTGCCCACTCTGGTATCGGTTGATGTAGAGAGGTACCAGCGAAGCTTAAAGTCAGTTCTCGTGGAACGACAGCCGCCAGGTGTAAAAACCCATTTAATGCTTGTGGGGGAAGATTTGCTTCATAAAGAAAAGCGAGGACGTTGGCAGCTATCAGCCCATAAGTTACATAAGGCGTGATTTTTGTGGGATTATTATCGCTAATTGGAACCACGAGCGTTTTTTCCTGATTTTTTAAGATACAAACTCCACAATACTGAATCCTGTAAGTAGTTTCTTCTACCTCATGGATAAATCTCGGTTTTAGACTTAAAAACCAAAAGCCAAAAAGCCACCATCGACGGTGATACATTGTCCAGTGATGAAAGATGCCCCAGGCATACAAAGAAATGCCACCAAACCCGCTACTTCTTCTGGTTCACCAACTCTTCCCATAGGTGTTTGGGACAGAACTAATTTGAGAAAATCTTGATTATCGAGTACAGACTCGGTTAGAGGTGTGCGAATAGCCCAAGGTGCTACGGTATTTACCCTAATACAATCGCCAGCCCATTCAACTGATAGCGATCGCGTCAGTTGATTTATGGCCGCTTTAGTCATACCATAAGGAGCGCCTGTACGATTCGAGACTAAACCCGCCACAGAACTTATATTCACAATGCTACTGTTTTCCCCATTTTGCAGCAGAGGATAAAACAGACGGCACATTTCAAAAATTGATGTCTGGTTTGTCTGGATAATGAACTCATACTCAGCGGCTGTGTAATCTACTATTTTTTTGCTAATATTAGTTCCCACATTATTCACCAGGATGTCTAATTTATCCCAGTTTTTGCCAACCCGCTCAAAAATGGCTTGTCGCCCATCAGGGGTTGCAACATCTGCCGTAATCCCGTAAGCAGGTAATCCTGCTTTTTGCCAGATAATCAGTTGTTGGTGAATATCCTGAGAATTTCGCGCCACAATTGTCACTTCTGCACCCAGAGATAAAAATTCATTGGCAATAGCTAGTCCAATGCCTTTGGTGGCACCTGTAACCAGTGCTTTTTTTCCTGTTAATGTCCAGCGTAGATTTAGCCCGCCGTCAGCATCGCTCATTTGTAATTCTGCGGATTTTTTGATTTTAAAAGTATCAACAACCTAAGAGTTTATCTTGGTGATGCCCAATGCGATCGCTTTTTGTCGTAATCTAGGCGATCGTAACCCCTAAACCATTGACTGCATCTGATTCCAATTCAACAAACTCATGTTTTTTTCAAATTCTCTAGAAAATCAACTCCAGCGCTGGAACGAAACCATTCGCAATCAGCCGAAAAATCCTAATGCTTACGTTCGCCGAGGTATGGTTAACTTTCAACTAGCCAAGATTGATGAATCTATTCAAGATTTTGATATGGCAGAACAACTGGATGAACGTATTAAACCTTACCTTTGGCAACGAGGATTATCGTATTATTATGCAGAAAGATTTGCTGAGGGCGCTCAACAGTTTGAAATAAATTTGACAGTAAATGCTCAAGATGTAGAAGAAACAGTATGGCGATATCTCTGCATAGCTCGTTCGTTAGGTGTTGAAGAGGCACGTAATTCTTTACTAAGTGTGAAAAACGATCCTCGACGAATTATGCAGCGCGTATATGATTTGTATGCAGGAAATTGTACCCCAGATGATGTTTTAACTGTTGGTCAATCAGAAGGTGTAAAGGGAAATTTTTACAGTCATCTTTACTTAGGATTATATTATGAAGTTGAGAATAATGTTGATTTGGCTCACGAATATATAGTTAAAGCTGCGGAGAATTACAAAATTGATGATTATATGTGGTATCTAGCACAGGTACATAGGAAGTTACGAGTATGAACTAGGTTTTTTTTAGATAAGATACCATCGCTATTTATTTGGGTTTAAAAATAGGCATAAATCTCTTCATCCATTTCTAAAACATCACTAAAATAAACGCTTGCATAGGCAATGTCATTTTGTAACCTTTCTTCGGAATAGCGATGTCTACCGAATTACGACTTTGACAAAGCATTAATGCTCTAGAATTTTATCGCGTAGGTGCTTAATGCGATCGCCTCTCACCGAAAACTTTCCCATCGTGCCTTTAGAGATAATCTAACTCACTTAACTTCGGATCTAGTGACAATCTCATATTTGGCTACGAGCAATTATTTGGGGCATTATTGGAATTACCACTTTTACAGTAATTTGAGCATCAATATTCAAATAACTTTAACAGATAGCAGGTTGACACTTTAGAGAGTGGCTCAAAATTCACCAGTTTATGCGGAATTGATACCAGCAATATTGAAGTTGATAGCAGTAATGTAACTTGTGACCAAAATTATGAACACAACCAAGAGATATTTTTTACCTCTGATTGCTGTAACAATTATTCTCGGACTCAGCAGTTGTAATTCTAACCCCACCACCAATAATACTGAGAGCCAAACGCCATCTCCTACCGCAATACCAAGCAGTACACTATCCCCAGAACCTATTACAACACCCACGAATAACTCATCTTCTTCCACTTCCAGCCAAATTCCTACCATCGCTCAGTTGAGAGAAAAATCTCCCAATGAAGAATCTCCAAAGGAAAATACGCCTTCCTCATCAACTCCTAGAACTGCCATTAGCAAAACTACCAACGTCACAATTTACACAAGTGATGTCCAATGTCAGGAATTAGTTCCAGAAAAGGTTTCCGTACCAGTCCAAGAACCAGTGACAAATGTAGTCGGTAAAATTATAGAAAAACGAGATACAAGTGACTTTAGCTTATCTGGGTATCGTGTGAATGTGGAAAATGGGATTGCTACAGTTGATTTGCGGATATCTCCTCAGTCTAAGCGGCAAATAGCTTCTCTTTCTAGTTGCGAACAGTTTGCTCTGTTTGGTAGTGTCCGGAAAACCCTCACAAGTAATGCCCAATGGAAGATAAAAGAAGTTCGCTTTACCGAGCGAGGTGAAGATATTGTTCTTTAAGTCAAATACTCCTACACTGACTTTCTTCCCAGTGTAGGATTTTCAATACCTTCCGGCGATATAGGGTTGGACATTGATTGAGCTTTAAAAATGATTCGGAAGTGCGAAAAAGGTATGTATTTTAGCCAATTGAAACCAGCTATAAATAATGGTATACTCTATACTAATATAAAGTTTATGGCTAACATGTACTTGCGGGTGTAATTCAGTGGTAGAATGTCACTTTCCCAAGGTGAACGTCGTGGGTTCGAGTCCCATCACCCGCTTTTAAAAAGTGTACATTAACTAATTATTTGTCATTCTTAAAATATTAATATCATTTTTAATAAGTTAGTCTCACTATTAATAATTAATCTCAATATGATTAATAATCCATAATTATATCCTAGATCTGCAACTTGAGGGTATATTTACGGAATTGACCCCGTGTCTGAATATTCTGTACTTTTGTACTTAAGTATATTTTACATCTATCTATGTTCAGGGTTGTCTAGTAAGCCAAGTTGGGAATCAAGGCGAAAAATTAAGATCGAGTCAAAAACAGCGATCGCTTCCACAATACTCTCAGTAGTATCCTAACTTTTGAACAATAAGATAGTACTGAACTGGGGTATTAATTAAAGTTTTGGTCTACTTGAAACCTACAAGACTTATCTTCTAGGAATATCCATTGGAGTATTGATTTTTAGCAAATACTTAAGTTGGATTAGTGAGTATCTAATTTTACATCTATTTACTAATTATTCGTTATTTTTTGTTAAACTTTTCAAAAGTCCGAAAAGCTTGCTCCAGCTTGTTTTGAGTCTTCGTTTTTCCACAAAAACACAATTTTTCAATCAAAGAGCTTCTCCGAAAACGTGGACAAATTGAATCTTTACTGTAGAATCAAAACCAACTTCAAGCATATAAAATACGTATTACTTTTGGAGGTAAGATTATTAATCCTTCTAGCAGCTTACCAGATGCCAAATTTACTCCGGAAGCAGACTCCTCAGTCTTGCAAATTTCGGGTGGGCATCCTTTGCGAGGTCATGTGAAAATTAGCGGGGCAAAAAATTCAGCATTGGTAATCATGGCTGGAGCCTTGCTATGTCCAGGCGATTGTCGCATCCGCAATGTTCCCTTATTAGCCGATGTAGAGCGGATGGCTCAGGTGTTATTGGCTTTGGGTGTACGTTTAACACGACAGGGTGACATCTTAGACATCAACGCCAGCGAAATTAAAACATCAAAAGCTCCCTATGAACTAGTTACCCAGTTGAGAGCGAGTTTTTTTGCCATTGGTGCGATTCTGGCAAGACTGGGAGTAGCACAGATGCCCTTACCAGGTGGTTGTGCTATTGGGGCAAGACCAGTTGATTTACATGTTCGGGGACTCCAAGCAATGGGAGCTGAAGTGCAGATTGAACATGGCATTTGTAATGCTTACGTCCCTGGTAGTAGCCGGAGATTAAAAGGAGCGAAGATTTACTTAGATATCGCCAGTGTTGGTGCGACAGAAAATTTGATGATGGCGGCTACCCTGGCAGACGGGGAAACGATCATCGAAAACGCTGCTAGAGAACCGGAAGTAGTTGATTTAGCTAACTTCTGTAACGCGATGGGAGCCAAAATTAGTGGGGCGGGGACTAGCAGAATTATTATTGAAGGAGTTCCTAAGCTGCATTCTATTGACTACAGTATTATCCCCGATCGCATTGAGGCAGGGACGTTTTTAGTGGCAGCAGCAATTACCCGCTCAGAACTTAGCCTCTCGCCTGTAGCTCCAGAACATCTCGTACCAGTAATTGCCAAGCTGCGGGATATTGGAGTAACCATCATTGAGGAATCACCTGAACACCTACGTATCCTCCCAGCACAAACCCTCAAGGCAACAGATATTGAAACCCAATACCATCCAGGTTTTCCCACTGATATGCAAGCGCCATTCATGGCTTTGCTGACATTGGCCGAAGGCGACAGCGTAATTAACGAATCTGTCTTTGAAAATCGCTTGCGTCATGCATCAGAGTTGAATCGTTTGGGAGCAGATATTCGTGTCAAAGGCAATGCTGCTTTTGTTCGGGGAGTCCCGAAACTCTCTGGCGCACCAGTATTAGGTACAGACTTGCGAGCTTCAGCAGCACTAGTCTTAGCAGGACTAGCGGCAGAAGGACAAACCACAATTCAGGGATTACAGCACCTCGATCGCGGTTACGATCGACTTGATATGAAGTTGCAGCAATTGGGGGCTAAAATCCTACGGGTGGGCGAAACATCATCAGATGCAGAACTTGCTCCCAGCATCAGTAGCCTGTCAAGTTGAAATTGATAGGCTACTGACGCGGGGATGGGGGGGATGAGGGTGATGAGGGGGATGAGGCGATAAACAAAACTCCTAACTCAGCACTCTTAACGCCCAATCCCCCCTACTTAAATCGTTATACTAACTGTGGGAGGCGGTTATTTAACCAGCCAGATTCCATAAGTTGTATTTTTTATAGCTTGCTGCACTATGTCTTTCTTCAAAACCCCACTGATTGGTTTAAAAGCTGACTCTTTTCGTCATCCATTAGACCTAGAAGCAACTAGAGCGCTTAAACAGATACCAGGCATAGATATGTTGGTGCGAAATTGGCTCGGACCAATGGCAGAGCAGGTTTTTTATGTCGAAAATATTGCCTCAAGTATTCTGGTGGGTGAAAAACAACTGCCGGATTTACACAAGTTGTTGTTAGATGCTTGTCAAATACTGGATATCGAGCCTCCTCAATTGTACGTCCGGCAACATCCGGCTCCCAATGCTTATACTTTTGCTGTACGGGGCAAGCAGCCGTTTGTTGTGCTACATACATCCCTAATTGATATCCTCACACCAGAAGAAATTCAAGCAGTAATTGCCCACGAGTTGGGACATCTTAAGTGCGATCACAGTGTTTACTTAACGCCTGTAAATTTACTAATATTAGCTGCCGCAATTGTGCCTAATGTCGGAGGCTTCATAGCCCAAGCAATACAAGCACAACTTTTGGAATGGGTACGATGTGCTGAGTTTACCTGCGATCGCGCCGCCTTGTTAGCAACCCAAGACCCCAAAGTTGTCATGTCCGTGCTAATGAAACTTGCTGGTGGTTCTCCCACCTTAGCCCCACAACTAAATCTTGATGCCTTTGTCGCCCAAGCTCGCGCTTACGATGATATTAGCAAGACTGAACTCGGCGAAATGGTCAAAGCTGCCCGCACAGCCCAATTAAGCCATCCAGTCCCAGTACTACGGGCGCGAGAAATTGACCGCTGGGCAAGTAGCACAGAATATCAATCTTTAATTCAAGATCGCGGATTGAAGTCTACGAATAATGAAGTTCTAGCTAAAGGCGGTTGGCGAAACTGGTAGACCTACTGAGCCAAACCAGTTTATTTTTGAATTTTAAATTGTTAACTTTCTAGCTCTGTCTTCAAAAGCGAGGTCTTACCTCGCTAACAGACTGTTGTTGCTATCTTTCTCCTGCAAATAGGCTATGCGAACAGGTACTTCAAACAAGTAAAAGTTAAGCAAAGGAAGAGACAACAACAAGCGATAGACTGGTTCTTTAGATCTACAACTAAGAGTAATTATTGGTATTATCACCAGAAGAATTTACTCTTTTATGACTGCAACTATCCCCAGAAGAATTATTTAGATAGGTTGCTTTAGAATAACTCAGTCAGAGTTACTTACTTCTCCATCTTGAGCAATAAATCTATGATTCCTTAAGCTTTCTTAATCCCATAATCAGGTTAAAAAACATCTCATCACTTAACCCACAGGCGCTACCATGACAGTTATACCTAAGGCCGATCGCTTTCAACCCATTAATCTCTTTGAGTACGAAAAACTGGCAAAACAGCATCTATCCCAAATGACCCTTGATTATTACAGCAGTGGTGCTTGGGACGAAATCACCTTGCGAGACAATCGCACTGCCTTTGAGCGAATCAAGCTGCGACCTCGGATATTAGTGGATGTTAGCGATCGCCATTTAAATACCTCCATTTTAGGACAACCCCTGCAACTACCTCTATTGATTGCACCAATGGCTTTTCAATGTCTAGCTCATCCAGATGGAGAAGTTGCGACGGCGATCGCTGCGGCATCGGCTGGTGTAGGTATGGTGTTAAGTACAATGGCAACAAAGAGTATTGAAGAAGTAGCCACTGCATCGGAACAGTTTCCAGATTCCCTACGCTGGTTCCAGCTTTATATCCACAAAGACCGAGGATTGACTCGTGCTTTGGTAGAAAAAGCCTATAAAGCGGGTTACAAAGCACTTTGTCTGACCGTCGATGCACCTGTTCTCGGACAGCGGGAAAAAGATAGACGTAATGAGTTTGCCTTACCTTTAGATTTACATTTGGCTAATCTCGCCACTATTTCAGGGCTAGATATTTCCCATGAAAAAGGCGAATCTGGATTATTTACCTATTTTGCTCAACAACTAAATCCCGCAGTAACTTGGATGGACTTGGAATGGTTGCAGTCCATATCTCCATTACCCTTAGTACTTAAAGGAATTTTACGCTCAGATGATGCAGTGCGGGCTGTGGAATATGGAGCCAAAGCAATTGTTGTTTCTAATCATGGTGGCAGACAACTCGATGGGGCGATCGCTTCTTTAGATGCCCTAGCTGAAATAGTAGCAGCAGTCAATGGTAGAGTAGAAGTACTACTGGATGGAGGTATCCGTAGGGGCACAGACGTTCTCAAAGCTCTGGCATTAGGAGCAAAAGCGGTACTAATCGGACGACCCATTTTGTGGGGACTAGCAGTAGCAGGACAAGCTGGTGTATCTCATGTCATCTCACTTCTACAAGACGAGTTAAGTCTCGGAATGGCACTTAGCGGCTGTGCCAAGCTACAGGATATTGACCCTAGTTTATTAACGCTCCCACCCATGAAGCGTTAAAACTAACTAAATCTCAAGAAGAATAAAGGACAAAAATCACTATTAAAGCTTACAGCGCTCAAATAACCAGACATTCTGAGGGTAGACCATAACAAAGGTCTGTCTAGGTACTTTACATCTATTAACCCAAAAAAACTTTGAGAATCAATTTTTAGACTTCTTGTTGCAAACTCAGAAAATCGAGTTATAATAGGAAAGTTGAATATAAGGGCGGGTGGCGAAACTGGTAGACGCACCACACTCAAAATGTGGCGACCTTGCGGTCATAGGAGTTCGATTCTCCTCCTGCCCACTACCAAAAAATATAACAAATTTCTGCATATAAGTTATGCGTTAGCCGATTTCCTTTCATGCGTCATCATCTCGTTGGTGAAAAACTATTGTCGTGGGAAAATCAGTATCCTTTGTAGGAAACTGGTTTGAAGACCCTTATTAAACAAATATCCTGATGAAGGAACAGGTGTCAATACTTTTCGGTTAAACCCAATAATCTCTCTTTTGGTCTGGGGAAAGGTTAAAGGGTAATGGGGAAAGGGAAATTCAAACCCTTTCCCTTTCCCCTTTCCCCATTAACCGAAAAGTATTGGAACAGGTGTTATTTTTCTGGAAAAATTGTCATTTTAAAAAATCAAGAAATTACGTTCAAAAGTGTGTTATACTCTGTAGTACATAAGAATACTAAAAAACAATATTAAATACCAGAGAGAGCAAACATTATGCAGCTCAAAAGATGGGAATCTCCGCGTAAAGAGGGGAGGAATGATAAAGGTCGAGGTGGTTCTGCTAGAAAGCGGCAACTCAAGAAGCAAAGACAAATGTTACGGCAAAGACTTAAGGAAGCTAAGACATTAGATGAGAAGAATAATAATCAAGGGGGGAAGATAAACTTATCTTCCCCTTTTTTTGGGTTGTGCTTGCAGCAAAATATAAATTGAATTAAATCTGTCAGAATTCTGAAAAAACAATAAAAAATAAAATTATTAACCTTTTAAAAAAGTAAGTATAATACAGCTTTTTAACTGCATACAGACCCAATACTGCTCAAAGAAGCAGGGGAGGCAAAACTCAACGCCAGCCTCCATTTCTTACCCTGCTCAAGAACAGCTTGCCTCAACCAAGAAATTGCAAAACCTACGCAGTATTGAAATCCTTCCCGACTGGACGTTGGGCGTAACTTGCTTTCACGAAGTGGGACGGACAAACTCAGCCCAGTGTCCATCATAATAAAAAGGAAATGGCACAGAAATCCTGTTTTCTGCCCTCTGGCTTCAATAGTCCTAATGTAAAAACTCACGATCTCAAATCAACTATGAAAATACTTGACATTAACCCAGGAATAAGTGCTATATTAATTAGCGTGAGTTCATTGGGGCGTCGCCAAGTGGTAAGGCAGCGGGTTTTGGTCTCGCCATCCCTGGGTTCGAATCCTAGCGCCCCAGTTTAGATAGAAGACAGGAATAAAATCCTGTCTCTTTAAATTTTTATTTGTAAGTGAAGAGCCATTTTATTAGGGTCACTTGTCAGGCGTATGAAGAGCTTGATCTAGAATCTGTCGGGCTTGTTCTGCTTTAGTTCGTGCTTCCTGGTAACGCACATTAGCTTGAGCAAAACTTTTGAGAACTTTAAAGCCTTCCTTGAGTCGAGTAATTTCCTCTTCACTCACTGGTTCGTCAGTGAACAGAATATCAACTGCTTTACGAATTTCCAATGCTTCAGATCGTGACTCCTGAACTTTCAGCTTGAGCGTGGCCAAGTTACTCAAAACCTGAACAGCTTGTGTAATTGTATCTTCACCATTAGCAGCGTCAATATTTGGCTCTTTAACCTCAATTAATTGTTGAGGGCCAAATCCTTCTTCTAGTTCCGTGGGTAGTTTACCTGCATCCATCAGTTCCATCAACTGATCCATTGCTTTATCACGAGCTTTGGCTGAATCTTTTCCAGAAACAGTGAGGATAATTTCTGGGCTTTGAGCGAGAGTATACTGAACCATATTTAGGCAGAAAATTTGCTGGTTAACCAAGCCTAGGAAGATAATCTTAACATATTGCGTGTCAGCTTATTTGTTAGTTTATTTATGCTCTTGACAAGTGGCTCAAAATAAAACTTTATACTTAAAAAAAGAAGAGTAAATTTTCGCAGGAGGGGAAAGAAATGACTCTTAATCCCACCATTATGCAAGCTGTGGAGCAACTGGGTTATCGTGTTACCGTTGGTGATGTGGCAACTCAGGCAGGATTGAACGTTACTGAAGCGAATCTTGGGCTGTTAGCCTTAGCATCTGATGCAGGTGGACATTTGCAAGTAGCGGATTCAGGTGATATTGTCTACTTATTTCCCAAAAATTTCCGATCGATTTTACGTAATAAATACTTCCGGTTACGATTACAGGAATGGTGGAAAAAAGTCTGGGGTGTTTTATTTTACCTGATTCGCATTTCTTTTGGAGTTTTCTTAACTCTTTCCATCGCTCTCATAACTATTACCATCATTATTATCATCACTGCTGCCAATTCAGACCGTGACAACAATGGGAGTGGTAATTCCAGAGGTGGTGGTGGGTTCTTCTATTTCCCCAATTTATTCTGGTATTTTAGCCCAGATTATGGCACCCACTACCCGGAACGCCGACATGAAAGGCGAGAACAAAGCGAGTTAAATTTCTTTGAAGCTGTGTTTTCGTTTTTGTTTGGCGATGGTAATCCTAATGCCAACTTAGAAGAACGTCGCTGGCAAGAAATTGGTACGGTGATTCGGAGTAACCGTGGCGCTGTGGTAGCAGAACAAATTTCCCCATATCTAGATGACATTGGTGAAGCATATAAAAGAGAGTACGAAGATTATATGCTGCCTGTTCTGACGCGTTTTAATGGGCAACCAAAGGTAAGTGACCAAGGACAAATTGTATATTATTTCCCAGAATTGCAGATAAGTGCAGCTAAAAAGCTTCGCCATTCAATATCAGATCATTTGCAGGAATTTCTGTGGCGTTTTAGTGCCGCAACTTCAGGACAAATTAT
Source organism: Nostoc sp. C117 (assembly GCF_043099735.1). Classification (NCBI taxonomy): domain Bacteria; kingdom Bacillati; phylum Cyanobacteriota; class Cyanophyceae; order Nostocales; family Nostocaceae; genus Nostoc; species Nostoc sp. C117. Next base: position 4,013,984 of record NZ_CP170991.1, on the reverse strand, counting down.
GCTGAGTGCTGGCTTGGGTTCACTAAATTTGGTTGGTGCTTTAGTACTGGGAAATTTATTGAGAGATGGTACTGCTGCGGCGCAATTAGGTGGACTAGTGGCTTTTGCACAAGGAATTTATTGGCTGTTATTGGCTTACGGAATAGGTTTTTTGGGTATACCGTTATTGCGTTATTTCTGGATTCAGTGGCAAAATCAAAAAATTGTTGCACGGAATCGCGATCGCCTTTCTCGCGCTAGGCTATTAGAAAGTGCGGATAGTTCTTTGCAGCAAAAGATTGACTACGCCCGTCAGTTTGCCGCCGAAAAAGTTATTGGCAAGGAAGACTTAGTGTATTCCACTGAAACCGATTTAATAGACCAAGAAGTTGAACGTTCTGCACAAATTGATGCTGAATGGCAACGGCGGTTAGATGAATCTTGATTCTAAATTGTGAACCAAGAGCGTAGAGGATTAGGTATTTGAGCTTAAGATAAAACTAAATTCTGCAAGAACACGGCAATGTCATCTACTGCTCAAGGTATTCCTGGATTACCCGATTTGACGCATCCAATTGAGCTTGTCCAATTTGGAACTCAAGCACTCAAAGCTTCGCTATTATTAGTATTTTTACTTATAGCTTTAGGAATTGCGATCGCTCTGGTAAGTTTTTCACTACGTCGCTACGAGCCGGAAAGTGTCATTTTCATTGGCGAATGGGCTATTCGTTATTCCCAACTGTTGCGGGGATTACAGCATTTAATTCTAGTATTAATTCTATTAGTACCGGGATTTTTCCTCTGTTCAACTTTGAGCAATCGCTATCACTACTGGGAACAAGCAAGGGTGGCTCAAGTAGCTGAAAGTGTTGCAGGTGACAAGCTCGAACAATTTGCCCCGCAAGTGCGTTACTCTATTCAAGAGCCATATACATATACCACCCAAGTGAATGGCAAGATAGTTAAAGTCAATGATACGCGAGAGATTAACCGATTTTTGACTTTGGCTGGTTCGCAAATTCAAGTCAAGCTTGACCAAAGCGTAGATGTTCCCGGTCGCAGTTCAGTTTATCGCGTGGAATATACTGCTGACTATAAAGTAGTGAACCAACTCCAAGATGTTAATAATTTCTTCTTTGAAGCACCACCACCTAACGGCTACTCACTGCTTTCTAGCTACAAAGTAGAGCGTGACGGTACTAGGCTGCAACAAACGAATCCGGGAGACTATGGCTTTCCCTTTCGTTTACAACCAGGAGAACAAACCAGCTTTCTAGTTACCTATCAAGCTCAAGGAGGACCGCGCTGGGTTTATAGTGCAGATGGACAGTTGCTTTCCAAGTTCCGCCTCACAGCAATTGCCAACTTTGCTCCGGCTGATTTTGCCAGTGGTATTGTACCTAATGAGATTAAAGTTGATGGGCACAGCACTCGATTTACTTGGATATTTGACGATAATGTTTCAGTCAAAAATCCATTTGGAGTATTTACTAACACTGAACCCATTCGTCATACTGGCATCATTCCGCGGCTTTTGTTGCTAGCACCAGCAATATTTCTGTGGTGGATATTGCTGTTATACTTGTCACTGCCAATGAGTTTTAAAAATATAGCGATCGCTGCTAGTATTTTCTTTGCTTGTCTGCTGACTTTGACCTATCTGGCTCGTTTGATGAATGCTCAATTGGCTTGGACTTTAATTTCCCTCATCTTGCTACTTTTAACATGGGGATTAGGTGCAAGTCGTAGTACTTCCCTGGCTGCTATCATCTGCACCATTGCTGGAGCAGTATTACCCATCTTTGGATTATTAGTACCGTTCACTGGTCTCACCCTCAGCTTAGCGGGTTTGCTTTCAGTTGTTTGGCTAGCAGTTCGTCATTGGTACGGCTGGTACAGTTTGCATCCAGAAGACCAAAGATTGCAGGTTCAGAGAAATGTTAGAGATTAGGGAACTCTAAGAAATAAAAATAACTGCTTGAAGTTGTTGACTGTTGACTGTGAACAGTGGGATATTTTTTTATTTGTCAGTCCCTGAACTTAGATAAAGCTAGATGTCATTTAGGCGATCGCGCTCAGTCGGTTATGATTAACGAAGTTTTAACTAACACTACTTATGGATCGTGATTTACTGGCTTTTTTTGCGGCTGCTGGGTTACTCATCCTTTATCTTCTCTTCTCAGCATTAACTGAAATGGGTACTAAACTCCCCTGGAAGAAATAAGCTAATGGAGTGATGAATTAAGGAATTGGCAGTTTCTAAAATCAACAATATGTAAGTTGAATATGCTCGAATCACTAAAAGATTTACACTTCTCAATGTGATTAGTCTTGGAAAAATTAGTAAACATCCTTTACGCTAAGTTAATAAACTTAATTGATCGAGAAAATGCCAAATGCACGATCCCCAAAAGAACCAAATTAAAATTGAGCCGGCAACCCTCGTTTTGATTGTCTCTGTCTTAATACTCTTACCTCTGCTGGTTGTTGGTTTTTTCTCACAGTGATAGCTAGAGGACAAGAGGCAGAAGGTAAAATCAGAAGAGCTGTAAAGCCCTCATGTAGAGACGCGATTTATCGCGTCTAAAAAACTGACACCTTAGAGAGACGCGATAAATCGCCGTCAAGACAGATAATCTACTTGTCAAGTATTCCTTAACAGACTACTATTTCCGATTTGTGTTTATACCGTACCCTTTATAAGGAGAGGAAGGCTAGAGACAGAATGAAGTTTTGCATATTATTTAATCCACGTTCCTTAGCATAACTATCTGTACGATTACTCGTTTACCACCGGAAGGGAAAATAATTTATTTACTCTCAGAAAATTAGGTCATTATTAAACCATTTATGTCCCTAATCTAAGGGGTGTTTTATAGAGATTTATCTTGTTAAATAATAAAAATACAATATTTAGTAAAAAGACCTCATTTTCACTAGCGTTGTCTTAAGATAATCAGACAGAGGTAATTCCTAAATAGTAATAATAAAGTCCCTTTGGGATTTCCTAAATTTGGAAAAAATTAAAAATATAAGTGATTAATTAAATAACCCAAATCAAATAGTTTGATTTGGATAACATCCAAATGAAATAAAAGGAGACATCGAAATGGCTAAACTCACAATTTCTGACTTACATCAGAATAGTTCTGCTCTATTATCTGATTCGGAAAACTATATTCGAGATCTGTCTGAAGGAGAAATTAATGTTAAAGGTGGGTTCCTTGCATTGTTAGTAGGCTTGGCAATATTGTTGTATGCAACCGATGCCTACTAAAAATTTTAGAGTTTAGGGACTGACAAATAAAGAAATATCCCAACTTTTCTTGTGGGATGGGTGTCCCCACCCGTCCCAGATTTAAGACAAAGATGTCCACCCTACAAGATGGATAATTTATTTATTAGAAGTCCCTTACTGAAAAATAACTCTAAATAATCCTAGTACGATCGCCTTTTGTCTCAGGTGCGTTACGCTACCGTTAACGGACGCACCTCATCACCTCAAAACTACTTAGGTAAAACTTGGCGCAATGCTGCTATTAGTTGGTCAACACTTTCTTTGCGACTATTAAAGCCCATTAGTCCTACGCGCCAAACTTGACCCGCTAGTTCGCCAAGACCACCGCCAATTTCAATATTATGTTCATTGAGTAACTGCCGAGCGATCGCTTTACCATCTACTCCTTTTGGAATGCTGACAGTAGTAAGGGTTGGCAGTCTGTATTCCCGCTCAACATGCATACTCAATCCTAAGTTTTCCAACTCTTCCCAGAGATACTCTACATTCTTTTGATGACGCTGCCAGCAGTTTGCTAATCCCTCTTCGGCAACTAAACGCAGTGCTTCCCGCAATGCATAGTATAAGTTAATCGGTGCTGTGTGGTGATAAACGCGATCGCTGCCCCAATACTTACCCAGCAAAGACATATCTAAATACCAATTTGCAACTTTCGTCCGGCGCTGTTGCAATTTCTCGGCTGCACGTTGACTCATTGTAAAAGGCGAAGCACCAGGCGGGCAACCCAAACCTTTTTGGCTACAACTATAAGCGAGGTCAACTCCCCATGCATCCAGGAACAAAGGGACACCACCCAGACTTGTTACCGTATCCACTAGTAGTAAAGTGCCAAATTCACGACACAAATCAGCAACTCCTTCCAAAGGTTGCCGTGCGCCGGTAGAAGTTTCGGCATGAACCAAAGCTAGAATAGCTGGACGATGAGTTTTTAGAGCAGTTTGTAGTTCTTCTAAGTTGAAAACTTGTCCCCAAGGCTTGGTAATGGTTCGCACATCAGCGCCATATCGTCCAGCCATATCCACAAGGCGATTACCGAAATAACCTGCTACACCAATCAAAACCATATCACCGGGTTCTACGCTATTGGCGATGGTTGCTTCCATTGCGGCTGTTCCCGTACCGCTAACTGCAATGGTAAGTGAATTTTGGGTTTGCCATACGTAGCGTAGCAACGACTGAATTTCATCCATGAGTGCGAGAAAAGCCGGGTCAAGATGCCCAACTGGTGAAGTATTCATCGCTTGGAGAACTGTGGGATGGGCATTTGAGGGACCAGGCCCCAACAGTAAACGAGATGGGATTTCTAAAGGTGAGAGTTGTAAGCGCCCAGAATCGTTAATTGAAATTGTTGGCGTCATAATGTGTGTTCGCTTAGACGATACTTACCGAATCATAAAGCGATGGCTTCGCCAACGCCAGAGGCGATCGCATCACCGATGTTTGAGTGAGTCTAAAATTTAGGTTAATCTCTCATTTACAGCAAGAAGGGATGACCAGAAAGTATTACAGTAATTGAATGAAGCATGTGAAAGTGTACTTATTCATTGATTAAAAAGATAGAATCATGGTTTTTACAGGCAAACGACCCAACAATTTAGGTGTTAATGATGGGAAATTAGCACCTTGTCCTAACTCTCCTAACTGTGTTTGCAGTCAGAGTACAGATGCAGTCCACAAAATTACACCGCTGAGTTTTAGATCTACCCCAGATCAAGCGATTGCTAATTTAAAAAAGATTATTCAGTCTTTACCAAGAACTAAAATAATTACCGAAAACCAAGACTATTTATATGCAGAATTTAAAAGTGCCTTGTTGGGATTTGTAGATGATGTAGAATTCTATCTAGATCGGAATGCTAATGTTATCCAAGTCCGTTCAGCCTCACGTTTAGGTCAGAGTGATTTAGGTGTTAATCGTCAAAGAATAGAGACAATTAGAGAGAAGTTAAAGTAATTTTGGTTCAACTCGATTAAAATACATCTGCGATCGCTATCTTTGTGAAACTTAATTTGTTTAAAAACTTTGACTCTCGACCCAGACTCATATTTGCTGTGGGAGTTGCTGTATTAATTTCAGTCATACTTCCACCTTTTCTGCACTTACCCACTCGCATTCTCTGCGCTTGGAACTCCGGTACTGACTTTTTCTTAGCCATAACTTGGTGGAAGATGATTAAGGCTAATCCAGAAAAAATTCGCCGTTATGCTGAGAATGAATATGAAGGGCATTTGGCTATCTTTCTGCTAGTGATAGCTGCGGCTTGTGCTAGTGTTTTAGCTATTGGGTTTTTATTAACTGATAAAAAAGGGTTGTCAACAATTCTGCTTACCCTACATGTCATACTTTCAATTATGACGATTGTTGGTTCTTGGTTACTAGTGCATACGATGTTCGCCGTGCAATATGCACACAGCTATTACAAATATATTAATCGTCATAATAGTCAAGAAATCACCAAAGGTTTAGATTTTCCTAATAACGACTATCCAGACTACTGGGAATTTTTATATTATTCATTTGTAATTGGCATGACTAGCCAAGTTTCAGATGTCCAGACAACATCACCTGACATGAGGCGCTTGACGTTGCTACATGGAATATTATCTTTCTTTTTCAACACCACCATTCTAGCGATGAGTATTAATATTATTGCATCGTTAATTTAAAAGTATGATTATTGTAAATTAAAAGATTGAACGAACCGTATAAACGCAGAGAGACTTTCCCAGGGTAGGAGGTAAAGAGAAAGAAGAAATGCTTAGGGATTTCCAACTAAAAAAATATTCCATCGTTGTGTATGCAGAGGAGGCAGAGGAAGCAGAGGAGAAAGAATCTGCCACTATGAAAATGGGATAATTTATTTTCTGGAAGTCCCTTAACTTAAATAAACCGTATCGATCCATAATTCAATTGTTTAATGTTGATTAGGGTAGGCAAAATGCCCAATCCACAACCTAGTAGGATGCGTGAGGGCTTTAGCCTAACACAACATATAACATTGAACACATTGCTATCAATACCTAATGCCCAATGCCCCATACCCAATACTAATTAGATGTTGTAGTTGATTTATTTCCTTTTGGTACAACTAGCACCTTATCAACGCGGTTACCATCCATATCCATGACTTCAATTCGCATACCTTCCCATTCAAAATGATCTGCTGCTGCGGGAATACGACCTAAATGAGTGATGACAAAACCGCCTAAGGTTTGATAGCTACCACGTTCTTCAGATTCCCACTCTTCCATACCGAAAAGTTCCAAAAAATCTTCTACAGCCAACATTCCATCCAAAAGCCAAGAGCCATCTTCGCGTTGTACAGCTTGTGGTTCATCCTGTCCATCCATAGAAGGAACATCACCCACGATTTCGCTCATGATGTCGTTGAGAGTCACTAATCCTTGAATCACGCCGTATTCATCGACTACCAACGCCATATGAGTAATAGTTTGCTTAAACAATTCCAAAACTTTCAAGCCACGGGTGCTTTCTGGTACAAATACGGGTTGTCGCAATCCGACTGTCAAGTCTAGGGGTTCACCTCGAAAACTCCTAGCTAATAAGTCGGTGACTGGAATTACACCCAACACATTATCAAGTCCCGCCTGACAAACTGGATAACGAGAATAGGCACTATCAACCATTTTTTGGCGATTTTCTTCAGCAGTGTCATCCAAGTCTAGCCAGACGATATCGGGACGGGGTGTCATTAAATAGCTTACAGGGCGATCGCCTAAACGAAAAACCCGCTCCACCATATCCTGTTCGGCTTCCTCAAAGGTTCCCGCCTCGGTGCCTTGCTCGATTAAGATTTTAATTTCTTCTTCGGTGACTTGTGGCTCTGTAGAAGCTGTGATTCCGAGGATTCGCAAAATTAAATCTGTAGAAGCACTTAAGAGATAAACTACTGGAGAAGCGATCGTCGCCAAGGCTTGCATTGGAATAGCTACAATCGATGCAATCCTTTCTGGATTGTTTAATGCCAGACGTTTTGGGACTAATTCGCCAACAATCAGTGAGAAATAGGTAATGAGTAAAACCACTATTCCAAAAGATATCGGTTCGCTATAAGGTGCTAACAAAGGGATAAGTCGCACATAAACTGCCAGTCGAGCAGCAATTGTTGCTCCTCCAAAAGCACCAGTCAGGATACCGATCAGAGAAATACCCACTTGGACGGTTGACAGGAAATGATTTGGAGACTCAGCTAGTTTCAATGCTGCCTTTGCCTTGGCATCTCCTTGATTGGCAAGTTGTTGTAGTCTAACTTTCCGGGCTGAGACAATTGCCATCTCAGACATCGAAAATACGCCATTGGCAATGATTAGCACCAAGATGATTAAAATTTCAAAAGTGATGGAGGACATGTTTAAAATTGCCGCTTATCAGAGCGAATGTAGCTCAATCCTTAGTATCTAGTATTAAAGGTGCTTCGATAAATGCTTTGACTATATACAAAGTAATAGTTAATTGTTGACGGTTGACGGTTGATTGATGAGAGCCAGTTGCTTGGACTCTTGGAACCATCAAGAGCGTATTTTAGACTGTTAACTGTCATCAGTCATCAGTTATCAGTTTTAAAATGGTGGACATAAACTGCCTAAATATTTTCTGAACTGCCAAGACTTCCATTGCTAGTAGAACTTTATGTCATTTTCTTCTATTGTGCGTGCCTTAGGGCGATCGCCGCTCACCACTGAATTTATTTCTAAGCTAAATCGCCAAAAAGAATTGCGGTTAAATGGCATTCCCCGGCTGCCTAAGGGTTTGGTAGCCTCAGCATTGGCACAAACTCAAGGCAGGAATTTGTTCGTGGTATGCGCCACTCTGGAGGAAGCTGGACGCGTTTACGCCCAATTAGAAGCAATGGGATGGCAAACAGTACATTTTTACCCCACGTCTGAAGCATCTCCCTACGAACCTTTTGACCCGGAAACTGAAATGAGTTGGGGGCAAATGCAGGTATTGGCAGATTTGGTAACTGGGGACTGGGGGCTGGGGGCTGGGGATTGGGGACTGGGGACTGGTGAGAAGGGGATAAGTGGACAAGGGGATCAGGTAACTAGAGGAATAACTAATACCACTACCCCAATACCTAATTCCCTATCCCCAATCCCCAGTACCGGAGCGAAGCGACCTTTGGCAATTGTGGCTACTCAAGGGGCGTTGCAACCTCATTTGCCACCACCAGAAGCTTTTCAAGAATTATGTCTGACCTTGAAACGGGGAATGGAATTAGATCTAAATGCTTTTAGTGAAAAAATAACTATTTTGGGGTACGAACGGGTGCCTCTGGTGGAAACGGAAGGACAATGGAGTCGGCGGGGTGATATTGTTGATGTGTTTCCGGTTTCATCGGAGTTTCCAGTCAGGTTGGAATGGTTTGGCGACGAAATCGAACAAATACGGGAATTTGACCCAGCAACTCAACGTTCTGCCCTGGATAAAGTTGAGCAGTTAGTTCTGACTCCAACTAGCTTTGCTCCCATCATTATGGCAGCACTGAAAGAGAGTGATGAGTTCCGAGTGTTGAGTGCTGAGTTAAATTCTGACTCAGAACTGGCTGAAGACCCCGCTATCGCTAACAGCACTCCTAACTCAGGACTGATTGAAGGTAGTCGTCGTTTTTTGGGGTTAGCGTTCGAGCAACCAGCCTCTCTGTTAAACTACTTACCAGAAAATACTCTGATTGCCATTGATGAGCCAGAACAATGTCATGCTCATAGCGATCGCTGGGTAGAAAATGCCGAAGAACAATGGAGACTGGGGACTAGGGACTGGGGATTGGGGACTGGGGAAGAGTCTAACCAATTACCAAAAATTCATCGCTCTTTTGATGAATGTTTGCTTGATGTTGCAAAATTTCAAACGTTATATTTATCGGAACTGGCAGAAGAAAATGATGGAGTTAATCTTGCTAGCAGATCTGTGCCAGTTACGCCACATCAGTTTGCGAAATTAGCCGAAACTATCCGCCAAGAACGCGATCGCAATTTCTCAATTTGGTTGCTTTCGGCTCAACCTTCGCGTTCTGTCTCGCTGTTGCAAGAACATGACTGTCCGGCTCAATTTATTCCCAATCCCCGCGATTATCTGGCGATCGATAAGCTGCAAATTAACCATACTCCCATCGCCCTCAAATATTCTGGGCTGGCGGAATTAGAAGGCTTTATTCTGCCTACCTACCGTTTGGTAGTTGTCACAGATAGGGAATTTTTTGGACAGCATTCCTTAGCGACTCCCGGCTATATCCGCAAACGCCACAAAGCTACTTCCAAGCAAGTCGATCCCAATAAGCTACGTCCAGGGGATTATGTGGTTCATAGAAATCATGGTGTTGGTAAATTTGTCAAGCTGGAAAGTTTGACAATTAATGACGAAACCCGTGATTATTTAGTGGTGCAGTATGCTGACGGTTTATTGAGAGTTGCAGCCGATCAAGTCGGTGCCTTATCTCGGTTCCGCGCCGGCGGTGATAAAGCGCCAGAACTCAACAGGATGACTGGTAAAGCTTGGGAAAATACCAAGAATAAAGTCCGCAAAGCCATCAAAAAACTAGCGGTGGACTTGCTGAAACTTTATGCAGCGCGATCGCAACAACAAGGTTTTAGTTTCCCAGGTGATATGCCTTGGCAGGAAGAATTGGAAGATTCTTTCCCCTATCAACCGACAACGGATCAACTAAAAGCTGTACAAGACGTAAAACGTGACATGGAAAGCGATCGCCCAATGGATCGCTTAGTTTGTGGCGATGTCGGTTTTGGGAAGACGGAAGTGGCGATTCGTGCTGTTTTTAAAGCAGTCACCGCCGGTAAACAAGTGGCACTCCTTGCGCCAACAACTATTCTAACACAGCAACATTACCATACACTAAAAGAACGTTTTGCCCCCTACCCCGTAAATGTCGGCTTACTCAACCGTTTTCGTTCCGCTGAAGAACGCCGCGATATTCAAAAGCGATTGGCGACAGGTGAATTAGATGTAGTTGTTGGCACACATCAAATTTTAGGCAAAGGCGTATCATTCAAAGATTTAGGACTGTTGGTGGTAGATGAAGAACAGCGTTTTGGGGTGAACCAAAAAGAGAAAATTAAAAGCCTGAAAACTCAGGTTGATGTGCTTACCCTCTCCGCCACTCCCATTCCCCGTACCCTGTATATGTCTTTGTCGGGAATTCGGGAAATGAGTTTAATTACCACACCACCTCCAACCAGACGCGCAATTAAAACTCATTTATCACCGATTAATTCCGAAAGTATCCGCACGGCGATTCGTCAAGAATTAGACAGAGGTGGGCAGGTTTTTTATGTAGTTCCACGAGTTGATGGCATTGAAGAGACAACAGCTAACTTGAGACAAGTGATACCCGGAGCCAGATTTGCGATCGCTCACGGTCAAATGGATGAAAGCGAGTTAGAATCAACCATGCTCACCTTCAGCAACGGCGATGCAGATATCCTGGTTTGTACGACAATTATTGAATCTGGCTTAGATATTCCACGAGTCAACACCATCTTAATTGAAGACGCTCACCGTTTTGGTTTATCTCAACTGTATCAATTACGCGGTCGTGTAGGACGTGCAGGTATCCAAGCTCATGCTTGGTTATTTTATCCCAAGCAACGGGCGTTATCTGATGCGGCACGGCAACGGTTACGAGCCATTCAGGAATTTACTCAACTAGGTTCTGGATATCAACTAGCGATGCGCGACATGGAAATTCGCGGTGTGGGTAACTTGCTAGGTGCAGAACAATCCGGTCAAATGGATGCCATCGGTTTTGATTTATACATGGAAATGCTAGAAGAAGCAATTCGGGAAATTCGCGGCCAAGAAATTCCCAAAGTGGAGGATACCCAGATCGATCTCAACCTCACGGCATTTATCCCAGCAGATTATATTACTGATTTGGATCAAAAGATGAGTGCTTACCGCGCGGTAGCTACAGCTAAATCTAAATCAGAATTAAAGCTAATTGCAGCTGAATGGGGCGATCGCTATGGTACTTTGCCAGTCCCTGCAAATCAACTGCTGCGAGTCATGGAACTCAAACAGTTAGCGAAAAAACTCGGATTTAGCCGAATTAAACCAGAACAAAAGCAGCACGTCGTTTTAGAAACCCCAATGGAAGAACCCGCTTGGAATTTGTTGGCGGCGAATTTACCAGACAATCTCAAAACGCGCTTTGTGTATTCTCCTGGGAAAGTAACGGTGCGCGGTTTAGGAGTTTTTAAAGCCGATCAACAATTGCAAAGTTTAATTGATGCTTTCGGGAGAATGCAAGGTGCGATTCCAGAGGCGGCTATTGTTTGATTGGGAGAAAAAGATTAGTCATCAAATGAAAACCTATGTCATTTTGAGTAGGCTGGAATTTTAAACCCAGCCCTTTGAGTCTAGTTAGTAGAATTAAAAGAAATACCAACCCAACTTCAAGTCATGATAAAAACTATCGAAGGCATTTATCAGGATGGACAAATTCACCTTACCCAGCTACCGCAAAATGTTAGCGATCGCTCCCAAGTTCTCGTCACCTTTATAGACACTGCCAAAATCGACCCCACGAAATTACGCCAACTGATTGATCAATTGGAGACAATTGCTGGTATTGGACAAGGTTTCGAGGAACTCAACGCTGGTAAAACTCGCCCAATTGAGGATTTTGTCCAAGAAATGCAGCAAAAGTATGGCATTTCAAGTTGAGATTACCCCAATCGCAGAAACTCAGATTGAGCAAGCTTATCGCTGGTATCGAGAGCGGAATCCTGAATTTGCTGATCGTTGGTTTCGAGAATTGATGAATGCTATTGCTACTCTACAAGAGAAGCCCCAACGTTGTGCTTTAGCAGTCGAACATGAAATTTTTCCAGAAGAAGTACGTCAACTCCTTTATGGGAAAACCAAAAATGTATACCGAGTACTTTTTACGATTAGAGATACTACAGTTAATGTATTGTATGTGCGCCACAGTGGCCAAGCACCACTGACAGTAGATGACCTAGAGGAGTTAGAAGGTGGAGTTTAGAATTTCAAGGCGTAGGCGAAGCCCGTCGCAGACATCGCTATGGTACTTTGCCAGTCCCTGCAAATCAACTGCTGCGAGTCATGGAACTCAAACAGTTAGCGAAAAAACTCGGATTTAGCCGAATTAAACCAGAACAAAAGCAGCACGTCGTTTTAGAAACCCCAATGGAAGAACCCGCTTGGAATTTGTTGGCGGCGAATTTACCAGACAATCTCAAAACGCGCTTTGTGTATTCTCCTGGGAAAGTAACGGTGCGCGGTTTAGGAGTTTTTAAAGCCGATCAACAATTGCAAAGTTTAATTGATGCTTTTGGAAGAATGCAGGGGGCGATTCCAGAGGCGGCTATTGTTTGATCTAACAATTAATCATCAAGTGAAACCGTATACAGGAGATTGAAAGTGAGTATTAATCTTGATTTACCGCCAGAACTAGAAAACGAGCTTTGTATCGAAGCTTCTCTGCTAAACCTTCCTCTTTCTGAATATATTCTTCGTGTTCTCTCTGTAAGGCAGGTTCTAGCAAATCCACCCAAGACAGGAGCCGAACTTGTTGCCTATTGGCAGAGCGAAGGTGTTATCAACTCACGATCTGATATTACAGATAGTCAAGCATACGCTCGTAAGTTGCGTCATGAAGCTGAAATCCGTGAGCGAGCATAAGTAAAGTTAATGTATTTGCTAGATACCGACGTTTTGATTGATATTCAACGAGGTCATGCTCCTGCAATAACTTGGTTTGCCAGTTTATCAGAGTTACCCAGTGTGCCCGGCTTTGTGGTAATGGAACTAATTCAGGATTCTCAAAACAAGCAACAGTTGAGTAATGCTTTAAAACTGGTTGCGCCACTACCTGTAGTCTGGGCTACTGAGGCTGACTTGATTCGCGCCTTGTCTGACTTTACGACCTACCATTTATCTCACAGTTTAGGGTTGTTAGATGCGTTGATAGCTGCTTGTGCTGTTGGGCAAGGTGCAACACTTTGTACATTCAATGTGAAACATTACCGTGTTGTTCCCGGTCTTGTTATGGCACAGCCCTACACACGTTAACAGTCACCTAACTCTGCAACGTTTTGAGTAAAATCCAAAATGCGTAAACATAGCCATTCGTAGACATCGCTGTTATCTGTGTAATTTCGGTGGTGAGTTAGTTTTGTCTGTGAGAGATTAGGCATCTAAGTTTCCATAGCACGGACAACCAACGATGGAAAAAGAAAAGTTTCACATTGGCCCAACATACCTTCGTATTGAGCGTATTTTTGATAGCACAGATATATACGGAAATCAAATTAAACGTCCTGATTCTTGGGAGGATGAGGGAGAAGTCCTTGTTTGGGGATATCGAATATCTGGTTCAGCAGTTTCTTTTCGTTCTCACATTGACTACTTTCCAAAAAATCGACTTGAGTATATAGATATATGTCAGTTTGTTTGCGATCGGATGGCAGACTTACTTGATGAATACATTCAGAGGATCAAACAACATAATAATTTAGATTCATCTGTAGAAGTAGGAGATTGTGGATGTAGAATTTATCATTCTTGCGAATATTTTTTGGAAGAAGAAGAAGAGACTCTATCTTTGAAGTTAAACCACCTTTCTAAAAGTGGGAAACTAAATCAGGTAAACCGTAAAGGTGGGTTGTCTGAAAAAGTTGCTCAAATTGGGGAGATTGATTTCTGCCTCGGTGCTGGCTCGATAACTTTGATGAGAAAAATTAACAGCGAGAAAAAAGGATTTGTTAGAGAAGTTGAGCAACACGATATCAAAACATATCAAGAATATTTAGATTTTAGAAAACGAAACATAAATGACTATAATCTGCTGGATAAGCTTGAATTTTAAAGAGAAGTGTAGGTAGCCAGTTATCGTAAGTTACCCCTCTTCTGTCACTCTCCGAGATAAGCAAGTAGTAACAAAGTGAAATTATCCAGAAGCATAACAGGTTTTAAATTGATTCATTGCACTAATTAATTGATTGAATCCCAGCAATAATTTAGAATTTGGGAAAATATGTATCCAGGGATAAATTAACCAAAATAGTAAGAGTGGTTGGGCAATGAGACGCAGATTATTTAGAGTATTTTTCCATCCGCATTCATGGTTCCATTGTTGATGATTAGAAAAATCAACATCACTATTTTTTTGAACCTCAGCTTCAATTTGACGAGATTTATTTAAGCTTAAGAAGGCTGGAGAATTTAAACTAATCATTGTGTACACACAAAAAATAATTTCCCACCACCTTTCTATATGTTGAAAATTTGTGAACCGATAATCTGTCCAGCCGAGTTCCTGTTTACACTGTCGAAATCCATATTCTACCCAGGTTCTTAATCCATATAAATCGCCTAAAGTTTTTTTGAGTTTTCCTTGAAGATTTGTCATCACAAATGTTGTAGAATTTTCTGGCATGGTTTCTGGGTCAGTAGTTATTTCCCAGTAAGTTATGGCTCTTTTTTTACCATAAATTATTTCCCTAATGTATCGGGTTTCTGATTTTTGATTGCTAAATGTTCTTTCAAATTTACACCACTTATTAGCCCTAACGCTTTGTCCTGCTGGCAACCAGACTCCATGATTACTTCTTATTGCTACGACATAATCTAATTTATATTCAGCTACTTTTCTAATAAATTGGCTACTTTCACCATATAAACTATCTGCCAGTACCAGTTTAATGTTAAAACCTGATTCAATTAATTCTGTAATGATGTCTGACGCTAACTCTATTTTAGTTTTATATTTATCCTCCTCTTTTAACGTTCCTTTGGGTTTGAATACTTTTACAGTTAATGGAAACGTTATATTAGAATAAACTCCATAGGCATTGACTGAAACTATTCCATTATCGACTTTTCCTACACTTCCTAGATATTGCCTGGCTACATAATCAGTCTTTTTACCTTTTTTTCTATCTCCGGTTTCATCTATTACTACTGTAATCGCATTTCCATTTAGTGCTTTTTTAAGTTTATTTAATCTTAGTTGTTTTAATTTATCTACTGACCAGTCTGAATTGGCTAAAAAATGATGTAATGACTGTGCGGAGTTTATACTTACGACTTTCGCTATCTCTGGTAATGATTTTCTTTTAATTTGTGACATTATTCCCAGATGTAAATATTTGAAGCATTCATAATTTCTTACTTCTTTAAACAGGTCTTTATACTCTGCACAATATTCATCTATGGTCGCAACTGTTGGGTGAGCATCTCTTGCCAAATGTTTCAAAATTTGTAATTCTACATCCATTGCCCTACTTACCTTTCAGGGTTTTCTTTTTTTATTCTTTTATTTAGAATAACCGGAAAGTGACAGAAGAGGGGTAATACTCAGTTGGAGCCGTCTTTGCTTTTACTGTAGAACTGTCTCAAACTCTACTAATTCTGCTCTGGAGAGCGATCGCACCCTAAAAACCCCAACCGAGTGCAAACAGAGATAATTGATAGCAGGACTTTCATAACGATTAATAGCTATGACTGAGCTACTTGAACAAGCGATCGCTAAACTAAAAAATTTGCCTGCCACTGAACAAGATGCGATCGCGGCGATGATTTTGGCAGAACTAGAAGATGAACGCCGTTGGGATAAAGCTTTTACCCGTTCTCCAGATATGCTTGCCAAACTTGCAGCCGAGGCAATGGCTGAATACCGTGCAGGTAAAACCCAAGAGTTAGATCCAGATACATTGTGAAGTCACGTATAACCACTCAGTTTCGTCAAGGGTTTGCCGATCTACCTGAGCAAGTTCAAGAGCAAACGCGTGAGGCATACCGCCTTTTTAAACAAGATCCAAGCCATCCAAGCTTGCGCTTCAAAAAAGTACATCCAGAACTACCAATTTATTCAGCACGTATTAGCAAAAGTTACCGAGCGGTTGGACAATTAGATGGAGATACCGTTATTTGGTTTTGGCTAGGTTCACACGCCGAGTATGACAGGTTGCTCTCTCAGTTCTAGCGACAACTCAAAAGTTGCTTCTAGTCAAACTTTAATACTTCTGCTATGGAGAGCGATCGCAGAGGCAGATGATATGCAAATTAGATGTCTTTTAGCTTATGACAGAGCTATTTGAACAAACGATGTCTGGCAGAAAGCCGCTTTGCATCTACGCTAAACTAAAAACTTTGTCTGCTAGTGAACAAGATGCGATCATAGCAATAGTTGTGAAATATCTCGAAGATAAGTAAGTTATGTCAACAATATCGGGAAAATTAGAAGAACGAGTAGCAATTCTAGAGGCAGAAGTTGCACGCCTTAAAAGTAAATTAGAGGTTGTTTCCTCCCCGACAATACCTTGGTGGGAGAGGATCGCTGGAACATTTACTGATAACTCAGCTTATGATGAAGCTATGCAACTAGGGCGCGAATATCGTGAATCCCTGCGCTCAAATTCTGTAGAACCACACGATATATAAATGTACGTTTTTGATACCGATCATCTCAGCGTTTTGGAACCTAGAGGAGCAGGGGCACAAAGTCTTCTCATACGGTTGGCAAATGTCAATCCGAATGAGGTTGCAGCAACAATCATCAGCTACGAGGAGCAAATGCGAGGCTGGTTGAGTTATATAAAAAAAGCTCAAACTGTTCAGGGACAAGTTGCAGCCTACAAACAGTTAAATAGGCAACTAACCAATTACTGTGCTATCCCAATTCTAGAATTTGATGAACCAGCAGCTCAAGAATTCCAACGTCTCAAAAAGGCGTATTCAAGACTTGGCACAATGGATTTGAAAATTGCTGCGATCGCCCTAGTAAATCAAGCCATTCTATTGACTCGGAATTCGTATGATTTTGGACAAATTGTGGGTTTACGCACAGAAGACTGGACATGAGAGCGTTCGCCCTTGGCGTTGGCGCAGCCGTGGAGGATATAGCTAAGGGCGGACAAGATGTCCACCCCACAAAATTGATTATTTATTTCTTGGTAATTCCCTAACTCAACTGTGCCACGAGTTGATTTTCTAAAAGTGTGTCATTGGTTAATAAATCTTCAACGGTGATTCGCAAAAAGCGTTGCTCATCAACTTGAAAAAGGATTTTAACCCGATCGCTCCCCGGATAGCCGCTTGGTGTCAGTTGGGCAATTGTCTTGGCGCCTTCTCGATCGTTCAGGGGTTTGACGGTGGTTTCATTACCATCAAAACGGCGAGTAATTAAGCGATCGCCATCAAAATAAACTTCGGTATTCCCTGTATCTGCTCCCAATTCTCCCATAATTAATTCAATGCTGGGCTGATTCTCCACAGAAGCGCCTAAAACTAATTCCACTGGCTGACTCATAGGATATGGCTGTCCAGCTTTAATTAAAGGATGCCATTTGTGGCGGCCATTGCGGCGATCCCAGTAGCGGATACCATAACTGTGGTAGAGAAAGTCTTTGATTTGGACGCCTTGAGCAATTTGTAATGCACCTTGGGCGATCGCTTCAAATGGACGTTCGCAACGGATTTTTTCTGGCTCAAAATACTGTTTGATCCATGTCTGCACTGCTGGCAATTGGACAGTTCCACCAACTAACAAAACGGCATTAATATCTGGAAGTTCTATCCCTTGGCGTCTTGCTTGTTGCAACAGTGTTGTCATCGACTCATCTAATAACTCAAAAAATGCGTGTTCTTTGAGGACATTTTCCAAAGTATCGCGGTTTAATTCCAATTCATAACTTTCAAATGTCTCATCATCAAAATAAACTTCACTGGCTTGGTTTTGAGTTGATAGTTGAATTTTCACTCGTTCTGCCAATCTTGTTGTCAACGGACTTACCGCCAGTCCTTGATTTTTGGCAAAGTAATCTACTAACCAATTATCAATATCAGTACCGCCCAAATTTTGCCCAGCTTTCGCCAATACACGGGCAGTTTTAACTTTTTGTTTTGAATCTTCAGCTAAGGATTTATTACCCCATTTCAGAAGAAATCCCAGGGGTTTTGTAGTTGATTGGACGCCTTGATTCAACTGCACAAGAGACAAATCTAATGTACCGCCACCAAAATCAATTACCAAGAGAATTTCTCGATCGCCTAAACCATAACCCAAGGCGGCGGCTGTGGGTTCATCCAGCATCCGCACCTGTTCGACTTTTAGGGACTGGCAAACTTTTCCTAACCAGTGACGATAAGCTTCAAAACTATCTACGGGTACGGTTAAGACTAGAGAATCTAAGCCACCTTGCAAAGGCGCTAGTTGTTCAATCACCTCAGTTAGAAACCATTCTCCTACTTTTTCAAAGGTGATGCTTTGTCCATCTAGTTCCGGTAAGAAACCTTGAATATCTGCACCAATACCCCGCTTGAAACTGCGGAAAAATCTCGTTTCGCCTTTGAGGTCAAGACCGCGATCGCGTACTTGTTGACCTACTAAAACTTTACCCTGTGTTGCGTCTTCAACATAAACTAGGCTCGGAATTAGTGGCGGGTTGAGACTTTGTTTAATTGATAAACCAGGTAGATTCAGGGTTTCTGGCTGCTGGGTTACAGGGTTCCAACGAGCAATGACTGTGTTGCTAGTACCAAAATCGATCGCGATCGCCATATTTTATTTATGATCTCGTACCAAGATACCAAAGCTACTTCATTATGTGATTATTCTGCATCAGTCACCAAGAATGCAAATCGGCGTTGGCGTTCGCGTTCGCGTCTCTGAAAGAGAAGCCTCTCGTAGAGAAGGCATCGCTACTTCCTTGTGTTTGGCTTCGACTTCTATCCAAGGTACTTCGTGGTAAACACCAGGCATAGCAGGTCCTTTACAACAATTATGACCGCGATCGCCCCAAAAAAGTGCTGTTATTCTGTCGCAAACACGGTAACAAGTTTAGCCTCATAGTACTCAACTTTGGTAGTAGTGGTCGAAGTATACTCTTCTGGTTTCCAATTCCTGGCGATTATCACAAATAACTTCACGGACAACATAATTTAATCGATGTTCCCAGTTATTCAGAATATTGGGTAAATATTCCCAACAATTACGGAAGAATCTGGAGAGTGACAACTAACACCTAATCAATTTTTGATTTCATCTGGTGAAAATTAAATGCCATAAATAATGCGAATATTTTAACAAAGTAACACAGAGAATAAATGGTTACTCTGGGTTATTTTGTGTGAAAAAACAGTACAAGTCCTGTACGCTGGAATTTCACCTTCTCTGGTGCGAGAGTTAAGCTAAGGCGCGTCTAAATTGCTTCAAACTGTCATTTAAAAGTTCTGATGGTCGAAAACCTCCGCACCCTGCGGGATCGTGCTACAGACTTTGCGCTTTGTTATTCGTGATTTGTCTTGACAAAAGACTAATCACCAATGACCAATGACAATCCTGACGAGTAAATAAGCAACTTAAATGCGTAAAAGCTTAGCAATAATTGCAGTTTGCACCAGAAGCTTAGTATGACCAAGACATTCCCAAATGTACCAAGGCGCTTGAAGAGTAGAGCAATCAAGTTGTTTAAGATGGGAATCTTCCTCATAACCCGTTTTATAGCAAACTGGAAACGCTATTTTCTTGGCGACACCGTTAATGTTCATCCCTCCCCCTCCTTCGATGTCCGTCCTTCTTCCTTGGGTGGCCCCGTTCTTAGCTTGGGTGGAGGTGGTCCTGATGTGGACGATGCTATCCAGTGGATGATTAACCAAGTTAGGGGGAGTACTAACTCAGCCACCAAAGTTAATGTTGTAGTTATCCGGACTAATGGTAATCACGATTACAATCGGCTAATTTATGCCATGAAAGGCGTAAATTCAGTGGAAACTCTGCTTATTAGCAATCGACAAGAAGCAAACAAACCTGAGATTGCGGAAAAAGTCAGAAATGCTGACGTGATTTTCTTTGCTGGCGGTGACCAATGTCAATACATCCGCAACTGGAAAGACACCAAGCTTGAGGCTACGGTCAAGTCAGTTTACCTGAAAGGAGGTGGTATTGGTGGCACTAGTGCGGGTGCGATGATCCAAAGTGAGTATGTCTACGATGCTTGCGCTTCCTCCGAAAAAGGTATTGAAACTAGGGATGCACTGGAAGATCCCTACCGAGATATTACTTTTAGTTACAACTTTTTCAACTGGAGCAATTTGAAAGGAACCATCGTCGATACCCACTTCGACAGAAGGGAAAGAATGGGGCGGATTATGACTTTCATTGCCCGTCAAATTAAGGAGGGTATATCTAGCAGCGTTTTGGGTATAGGGGTTAGTGAGAGTACATCGGTTGTTGTGGATAGAAACGGTCTGGTGAAAGTTTTAGGTAGGGGTGCAGCGTACTTTGTACTAGGCGATCATATGCCGGAAGTGTGCGAATCGCGATCGCCTTTGACTTTTTCTAATTACAAAATTTGGAAAGTCCGCAGTGGCGACACCTTCAATCTGAGAAACAGACCGACATCAGGATACTATCTCAGGAGTGTCAAAAGGGGACGGATTGATTCAAATCCCTATTGAATGGGGCATGGGGCACGGGGATTGGGCAAAATAGTTCTGAGTGGTCTTAGCGGTAGGGGGGCGTTTAGCCAGTGCTGAGTTAGGAGTTAAGAGTTTTCTTTATCTCCTTGTCCCCTTGTCCCCGTGTCAACCCTAATTATTCAGCAACGCCTATTATTTATTCGGTTGAGCAACACGCGTTTCAATCTCTTCTAATGTTTGTAACAATAAACGCCTTGCCTGCAATTGCCAACCCCATTTTTGAATTCTGTAAGCTGATACAGTTCCAATTACAGCAGCTAACAAGCCTATGGGTTGATTTAAAGAAATTCCTAATAGTAAACCTAATCCAGCAATTCCCCAAAATGGTAAGGCTACCGTTTGTCTTTGTTCTTCAACAATTTGAGTAACTATATTAGATTGTTTAGTCGCTAATAATGCTTCTTTAACTTGTCGCTGTTCGGCTGCTGATACTGATAAACCTATTTTCCGGCGTAATTTTTCAATTTTACGAGCATCAGTACTGTACTCAGTTAGCTCATCTTCTGCCATAAGCAGCAGTCTTTCTAGTTGCGCCATTGTGCATTGCATCTGGTATTGCCATACTGCCATTATCTCGAATAATGGTTATTTTTGGAGTTATACAGCAATTCGGAATTATATGTTTCTAAATTTGAATCCAAACCAATAGTCAATGCTGTAGCCTATATAAAATCAAACTCGTTACCAGTAAACCAAAAAGTTTTTCTCCAGAGAGCTAGGACTTACGCAAAAACCCTCTCAAACCCTCATTCCTTATATGTCCTCTGTGGTTCGTTTTTCCGTAGACTGTGCGTAAGTCCTAAGAGCGATGCCTAAGCTAATCATTACTAAGTATATTAAAGCATTATATACTACTAAATATATAACTTATACTTATGTTACTCTGAAAAGGTTCAAAAAATGAAATGATAAAAGTAGTGTGTAAGATATTGACTAAAAAATTGTCAGAAGAACTGGCTTTAACAGACTATAAAGCCTCGAAGAGGTTATTAAGTGTTTACTAAAAAATTTCTCCATTGAAACAGTACAACAAACTGTAGTGTTGAGTAATACTTAATCAAAGCCGATGATGGGATTTGAACCCACGGCCTGCTGATTACGAATCAGCTGCTCTACCACTGAGCCACATCGGCGTACACAATCTAAAAGTATAACATGATTTAACTATGGTAGATCAAAATCCCAAAAGTCGCCTTAAGCCCAAACAATATGCCAGCCTGAAAGCAGAAGTAGCCGCTCCTTATCGGGGCTTACGACAATTTTTCTACATTGCTTTCGGTGCTTCTGGCTCACTCGGTGCATTTGTCTTTTTCTTCCAAGTGCTTGCGGGACGAAATGTTGAGAGTGCTTTGTCTAGTTTGGCTCTCCAAGTAGGAATAGTTGCCTTAATGATCTTCCTCTGGCGGTGGGAACGGCGTCGCCAATCCAGTAAAACTGGTAACTCTTAAATAAATTTGAACTGTTATTTTTTAGTCCTTGATTTTTCAAAATCTTCAATATTCTTCCAAATATATTAATACTTTGACAAAAATTTAAATATCAAGAAAGAAAAAATAAAAAAATTATTAGGAAATCTCAAAAACCAAAAATTTCTGAGAAACTAGAAATCATTGAAACGGGGTCAGCTAATATAAAGACCCTGACCATATACCTAACAACATTCAAATGGGGTCAACTTTATTTAAAAACCCTAAACTTAAGAAAACTCATAATATTAAAAGCGCCAAGCTAATAACTTAACTTATTAGTATGGCGCTTCTAATTTGCTAACTAAAAATTTACTGAACTGTTACCAAATAGGGTGAAGGAATTGGTTGAGCCCGTCCAGCATTGACGAGTGCTTGGTAAACAAAGGCAGCAACTTCGGCTCTAGTTGCCTGACGATTAGGATTGAGTTGTTTAGCTGTGGGATAGTTGATCACTAGTTGTCGTACAGTTGCAGCTGCGACAGAGGCGATCGCATAATTAGGAATCTGAGCAGCATCAGTGTAAAAGGAAACGACATTCTGATCGTTTGCAGTTAAACCCAAACCATTTGCTAAAGCGACTAACGCTTGCACTCTCGGAATTTGCTGCTGTGGTTTAAAAGTACCATCAGGATAACCCGAAACAAATTGACTTTGGTAAGCAGATTGAATTGCAGCGTAAGCCCAAAAATTGCTGGCTACATCCTTAAACTGAATCCCTGCACGTTTAACTAGTGGTGTCAGGGCTTTAGTAATAATAGTGGCAAATTGAGCGCGGGTAACAGGTTCATTGGGCTTAAAAGTACCATCAGGAAAGCCAGCAATAATATTTTGAGAAGCTAAGGCTTCGATGTAGACTTTTGCCCAGTAATTTGCAGGTACGTCTTTAAAGGCGACAGCCCCTCCAGGGGGTACGTCAACACTCGCGGCAACAAAATCTACTGAACCAAAAATCTTTTTCTGATCGATATCGTTGCCAACCGCAAGAATTGTACCAGTTTTAGTGGCGTTATTAACATCATAACGAGTGTTATTGCGGATCAGATTTCCACCAGGACTTGCATTAGTGCCGAGTTCAGGTAAAGCGCTAACAGTCGCTACTACACCATCTCGCTTATTGTTTTGAATGACATTCTTACGCAATACAGGCTTAGCTGACTCTGAGATAAAAAGACCATCTTGGTTTTCGATGATTTGGTTTTCTATAACTAGCGGTGTAGAAGTGCCACCAATCGCTAGACCAAAACCAGTATCCTGAAATAAGTTACCACGGATTTCTCCTTGGGCAGATTTCGCAACAGAAACTCCGTTGCCTTTGTTTTGTACAAAGATGTTACTTTCAATTTTGGGATTGCCTGTACCAGTGACAAACACACCCTCTCTGATACTGTTAGTAAAAGTACTGTTTTTGATAATGGGATTCGTTGACTCTACCCAAACACCCGTACCCCGGCTATTTGGGTTGGTGACGGTGACACCCGCGATGGTGGTATCTTGCTCAGCAAGGATGGTAATGTCCTGTCTGGCAAAGGTACGACTAGTGTAGAAACCTCCACCGGAAATTAATATCCCCTGACCTCTACTAGATTCATCACCCCGCAGTGTCACCCCTGGTTTAAGCAAAATTGGAAAGGTTTCGCCACTTTCCTGGCTATAATTCCCTGGTGCTAGTTGAATAACTGCACCTGGTTGAGCTTGACTGAGAGCGAAACTAATGCTTTTGTAGGGTGCATTAGCCGTTGCACCAGCACCAGCTCTATCTGCACCGGTTGCTGAATTAACGTAAATTACTGTTGCAGTTGTGGGAACTTGGGCTGTGAGAGTTGGGCTAATACTTTGTAAATCATTAGCACCAGCATTTACCTCACTAGGTAGTAGCATTGACCCACCAAAAACAACAAGCATTGCCGTTAGTCCGGCTCCTACGCGTAAAGTAGATCTGAGATGAGTGCTAGAAACAAGGCGAAAATTTTTCGCTGGACAAGCGTGAAAACCCCGATATTTCATTTTTAAGTCTGTGATGTGCTGAATTATGGTAAGTCGAACAAGGTTAGATTTAGCAGCCTAGCAGCTGCTATAAAACCCATGCAAAACTATACTGGATGATTAGCACTGATTCAGCTAAATTTCTGAGATAAATCACAGAACTTATACATTAGTTATATTATTTTATTCAGAAAATTCTACTATTACAGAATCACGTAAATCCAGCTACCATTTCAATTTGGGTGATAGCGGTTTCCGATTACGTGAATTAAAGAAGATTTTTAGGGTAGCACAGCTAGCTGTGCTACCCTGCCTTTAGGTTATTCAAATTAAAATCGCTCTAAGCACCTTGTTAAAGGCTTGTCATTATCGACATTTTTGTAACGCTGAAACTGCCATATCAACTTCATCCCTTACAAGACTTATGTTGAGATTTAATAAGCTAGAGTTTCTAAAGTTTCTCGTAAATACCTTTGTACTTGTTGTTCTAAGCGAAGTCCTTGTAATTGAGCGTCACGTTCTAGTTGCCAGCGTTGAAAACCGGAACTAATGGAGATCGCGGATTTGAGGCTGTACCAAATTTCACTATCAGCAGAAAATTGGCGATCGCTATAAGCTGGAATTTGAGCCATAATTTCTCATTCCTTTGGTTATTGGGCATTGGGCATGGGGCATAGGCATTTGTTATGTTCCTCATCTGCCTCATCTGCCCCCTATCTTAAAAATGAAATAATATTTAGTCTGGGGGCTGCTGCGAATTTTTGTTTTTCCCAAACAAAGATTCAAACAAACGGGGCAACATTTGATTAACCCGCACACCTAAAATTGTAAAATCCTGTTTAATCTTTTCTAAAGATAATGGTTCTAGAGCAGCAAATTCTGTGTCATTAGTCACTAAAACTCGCATCACACTAACGGGAATTTGTAAAAATAGATTACTGGCTAAAAAGGCTAATGCCGCAAGTATTAAAGCAAGGCTGCGCCATTGGGGTAAAAATTTGGCTGTATTTGCTACTAATGGAGCAAATTGATATATATGCCACAATGCCCAAATCGACAATACTGATGTCACTAGGGCTAGTATACGATTTAACTTGGTATTAGTTAAACAGAGAATTTTTCGCTGCCGCTCAGTCAAATTTTCTGGCTTTAGCGCTATTCCCAAAAGACCAAAGATGTAAAATGGGCGACGTAACTGCATCCATAGCAGCGGGACAACACCAATGGCGGCTACTAAGAATAATTCCATCCAGACTGGCAAAAACGGCTCGCCTACAGACAGGAACAATAAGCACAGTAATGAAAAAACAGGCAACGCCGCCAATCCAGCGACGTGAATCCACAAAATAGGTTCAGAGCGAAATGAATGCATATTTTTAAACTCTCCCGTCTAAAGACACGGAGACTCTTAGAGTTAAGAGTTAGGAGTTAGGAATTAGTAGGTTTTAACTCCTAATTCCTAATTTATTACTCCTAACTTGTAACCATTTTACCCTCAACACTATCTCGTTAAGGTAAGAGTACGGCGCTTGGTAACCATCTGATAGGCTTCGATGATGTCACCTTCAACCCAATCATTGAATTTATCCATGCCAACACCACATTCATAACCAGCGTTAACCTCGCGGGCATCTTCTTTCATCCGTTTTAGAGAGTCAAGGACACCTTCAAAGATCACCTTACCGCCACGTCGCACCCTGACTTTGCAGTTGCGAACTAGCTTGCCAGATTGAACGTAGCAACCGGCAACGGCACCACGACCGACTGGGAAGACGGCCCGGACTTCGGTTTGACCCAAGGGTTCTTCCACCAACTCTGGTTCCAAAAGACCTTCCAAGGCATCTTGGATATCTTCTAGGAGTTTGTAGATGACGTTGTATTCCCGGACATCTACACCTGCTTCATCAGCGGCTTGTCTGGCGCCACTCGCGAAGGTAGTGTTGAAGCCAATGATTACAGCGTTACTGGCTGCTGCTAAGTCGATATCTGTCTCAGTGATTTCTCCAGCAGTCGCCAATAGCATGCGAATTTGGACTTCGTTTTGGGGGATTTGCTTGAGCGCTCCCACAATGGCTTCCACGGAACCTTGTACGTCTCCCTTCAAGATCAAGTTGAGTTCTTTCAACTCGCCTTCTTGTGCTTGAGCTGACAGGGTTGTGAGGGTGACACGTCCTTGTAACAAGCGGGATAGGCGTTGTTTGTCGGCGCGATCGCTTGCTAGCGCTCTGGCTTCTTTTTCGTTCTCGAAGACCTCGAACTCGTCGCCGGCTGCTGGCACATCACTTAAGCCCAACACCTCCACAGCAAAGGAAGGAGAAGCAATGTCTACTCTCTTACCTCTGTCATCTACCATTGCCCGAACTTTACCGAAAGCAGAGCCAGCTACTAAGATATCTCCCACATGCAGGGTGCCATTCTGAATTAGCAGGGTAGCAACTGCTCCCTTGGCTTTATCCAGATGTGCTTCAATGACAGTTCCTTTGGCGGAACGATCTGGGTTGGCAGATAGTTCTCCAACTTCTGCTACCAACAGAATCATTTCTAGGAGCGTATCTAGGTTTTCACCCCTGATAGCGCTCACAGGAACCATGATTGTCTCACCACCCCAATCTTCTGCGGTCAAACCATACTGAGTCAGTTCTTGTTTTACCCGTTCTGGCTGTGCGCCTTCTTTGTCAATTTTGTTGATTGCAACAACAATTGGCACTCCGGCTGCTTGGGCATGGCTAATGGCTTCAATGGTTTGGGGACGGACACCATCATCAGCTGCGACTACTAACACGGCAATGTCTGTGACCCGCGCTCCTCGTGCCCGCATAGCTGTAAAAGCTTCGTGACCAGGAGTATCCAGGAAGACAATTTGCTGCGGTTGACCTTCATGTACTACATCCACATGGTATGCACCAATGTGTTGAGTGATCCCGCCAGCTTCGCCAGCAGCCACTTTGGTTTTGCGGATGGAGTCGAGGAGGGTTGTTTTACCGTGGTCTACGTGACCCATAATTGTCACAACTGGCGGACGGCGGTGGAGATATTCGAGGTCTTCTGCACCAACCATTTCCGTAACTTTCCGAGCTTCTGCTTCTCGCTCGGCAGTTTCGACTTCTATTTCTAGTTCTTTTCCTACTAGAGTAATAGTTGGAATATCCAGATTTTGGGTGATACTGACTGCCATACCTTTGAGGAACAGGATTTTCACAATCTCTGTATCGGCAACGGCTAAAACGTCAGCCAATTCTTGCACAGTCAACGGACCTGTTACCACCACTTTTTCAGGACGATCGCGCTTTGTTTCAACTTCTTGGCGACGGTTTTGGTGGTCGCGATGGGAATTAGATTTTCTACTACCTCTAGCAGTTGGAGCGCTAGCAATGGCTGCAACTGGTGCCTGTGTCGGTCGAGTTGCTTTAGGTTTGGGGGGACGGGCGATGGAAAGACTAACTTGGACAGTGGCTGGCGCGTCTAAATCGTCATCATCGAGCAAATCGTCTTCTTCAAATTCATCATCAAGAAGTATTGGCTTAACCCGCTTGCCTTTGACGCCAGCTTTAGCCTTTTCTTTAACTTCGTCAATGATTTCTTCTTCTACCCATTTTTTCCCGCCTTTGGATGGGCGAGGTGGGGTTGGGCGTTTCAAATCAAGAAGATCGGGTACGATTGGATCGTCACCCAATGCTTCAGATTTACCCCCGATTCCGGACATCTGTCTTGGTGGAGTAGCGATGGGCATTGCTGCTGCTACAGCTTCACCTGGACGTGCTGGCCGGGGTCGCTGCCCGTCTCCTAGTGGCGATGGTCTTGATGGTCTACTTCCACCCTGCTCCGGTCTTGTGGGTGACGGGGTGGGGCGAGGCTGTCTTTGTGGTGCAGCTTGTGAGGGCTGGTCAGTTGGCAGCTTGGCGACTTTTGGCTTAATTTGATGATCGCTGCGATCGCCTTCGGTTGGTCGTGGACGTTCGCGTTTGAGAATCGGTTTGTCTGCCGGAGGTTGTTGCTCAGCCACCTGAGCTTCTTCTGCTGCAGGTCTTGCTGGTGGCGCAACTAATTGCGGCTTTTGAGGTTTTTCCGGTTTCGGTCTAGGTGCAACTATTTTTTCCGCTTTTTCCGCAACTATTTTTTCCTGTACTGGATTTTGACTGGGCGTTTCTTCCAAGTCTTTAACAGGAGGTTGCTCTGGGGTCTCAGATTGATTCCGGGGCACAGGTCGAGTTGGTGCTGTCGGTTTCATGGGTGAGACTGGTGTAGCGAAAGGCCGTGGAGGTGAGGGAGGATTAGCTTCAGACAAAGCAGCTTGGGTATTGGTAGCAACTGACGCCTCTGGGGCGTTGGATGTAGTATTTCTCAATATTTTGGGTTTGCGTATTTCCAGAATTTGCTGTTTGTGGGGTGCAGCAGGTCGGTTACGCCCGCCGTTTAGTAGTGAATTTGGTTTATGGCTGGTTGTACTTAGTTCCTTTTTCGGCGTCACATTTGTCGCTGCAAGTTTTTCGGCAGCCGTGCGAATCTGTTCTGCCTCGGATTCTGAAATCGTGCTGCTATGGCTTTTGACCGCAATGCTGAGCTGGTCGCAAATTGCTAGTAGCTCTTTGTTATCCAAATTCAATTCCTTTGATAATTCATAGATTCTAACTTTGCCGTTGTTCATCCACTCTTCCCCTTTAATTTACAGTTTTAGCGGATGGCTGCCTGGTTTGCGACATCTCCATCCTTGGATTACTGTTTTTAGGTAGCCGTTCAGATTTTGCCGGTGCCTCCAATCAGGAAAGAGAGATGTTTCGGTTTAATAATGGCATCCCCACCAGGAATGATGGTTGAGAGAGGACCATAAAAATTTTTTAAATAAAAGACTTTTACGGAAACCTTTGACGCCGAACTGCGCCTGAGCGCTACCAAGTTGCCATTTTTTAGTTTTTTGTTTTGCTGATTCTGAGTCTTCCACAACACAATCAAGTACATTTTGTTCTGGGAGTGTTGCCCCGCCCCTCTTTTTACAGGAGAGCTGAATGCTTCTTACACCCATTTACTATTTTGGCACTAACCCCAAAGATCGAGTGAGGATATGTATGAAAAAAGCGCGACTAATTCGGCTTTCGCATAATTCCTCTACTAATTAAATTTGATTTTGGGTATTGCTGCCACCCAGACGTTGCAACAAGCTTTGGTACAGTGCTTCTGGCACTGATGCATGTAGCGATCGCCCTAGTCGATTTTTCTTTTGAGCTGCTTGTAGGCAACTCGTTTGCGGACAAATATAGGCAGAACGCCCCATGCCCTGATCTAATTGTACCGTTCCCGATGGAAAGACGCGTACAATCCGCCAAAACTCATCTTTGGAGCCTAGTTTGCGGCAACTAATACAACGCCGATAATTTGGTTTCATCGGTTTTCTACAATCTCAGTTCAGCATTTTGGATGTAAAAAGAAGTTTTTTATGACTATTTTTTACTTATACCAACTCGCTTTTCGGAAAAATCCTTTATATATCGGATATGGGGACTAAAATCAACAGTAGCAAAACTCTACAAGTTTGTTAAAAATTCAAAATTCCAACCCTGACTGTACAAAGATCGCTCAGGGGAGTAGAGGAACGTGAATGGGGTCTCTCAGAGTTGCGATTTCAAATCCTTTGATTCTAGATAAATTATTCGTCATCGTTAGAATCAAAAGTATCTTCATCATCTAATTGATCTTGATTTTCATCGTCTAATTCGTCAAAATCACTATCATCTTGCTCGGCTTGATATTTTGCTCTGGAAGCCATAAACTTGGCATCTTCTCCTGCATAGTCATACTTAGCTTTGTCTTTAATGTCAATTTTCCAACCAGTCAGACGAGCTGCCAAACGGACATTTTGTCCTTCTTTGCCAATGGCCAAACTCAGTTGATCTTCAGCGACTAGTACGTGGGTTTGCCTGGTTTCTGGGTCCATGAGACGCACTTCATCAACGCGCGCTGGACTCAAGGCATTAGCGATATATGTTGCTGGATCTGGTGACCAGCGAATTACATCTATTTTTTCACCGCGTAATTCGTTGACTACTACTTGAATTCGGGAACCTCTAGCTCCGATACATGCACCCACAGGGTCTACATCGCGATCGAGAGTGTCTACTGCTATTTTAGTCCGGGGACCTACATAACGAGAAGGAGGGTTTGCTTCCCTCGCTACGGCAACAATCCGTACTACTTCATCTTCGATTTCTGGTACTTCGTTGGCAAACAGATAAACTACCAAGCCAGCATCTGCTCTAGATACTAGTAACTGTGGTCCCCGTTGCTGACCTTGGGAAACTTTTTTGAGATATACCTTGAAGGTGGCATTTGCCCGATAATTATCATTGGGCAGCTGTTCCCGCTTTGGTAATTCGGCTTCTACTTCTGGCTGACCAAAACCGCTGCTAACTGCCAAAATGACTGATTGTCTTTCAAACCGCAAAACTCTGGCTTGGAGGACAGTTCCTTCTAAGTCTTGGAACTCTTCTTGTACCATTTGGCGTTGCTGATCCCGCAGTTTTTGCGCTAGTACTTGTTTGGTTTGCATGGCTGCCATACGACCAAATTCTCCTTGTTCTGGTGTCACATCCAGCACCACAGAGTCGCCTAACTGAGCTTCGGGAGCTACTAGTTGAACTTCGTCTAAAGAAATTTGATGGTCTGTGTTACTGACTTCTTCGACAATAGTTTTGGTGGAAAGAACCCGAAATCCTTCTCCATCAATATCGAGTTCTACTTCAAAATTATCAAAATAATCTTCGTCATACTGTTTGCGCTCTAAATTTTGGGCGCGACGGTAACGTTCGTAGCCTTTAAGTAGTGCCTCTCTAATAGCTGATTGAACTGCAAGACGAGGTAAATTGCGCTCACGACTAATACTTTCAATTAATTCTTTTAATCCAGGTAAAGTAACCATTGACATAAGCAATCTCCTTTAAAAATTAGGAACTAGAGAGTGGTTATTGGGCATGGGGCATGGGGCATTGGGCAGAGAAGATTGGGTGCAAAGGGGAAAGAATTGCAGCAACTTCCCCTCTGCTCCTCTGCTCCTCTACTCCTCTGCTCCTCTACTCCCGCAGCCGATAGTCCCTAATCCCTAGCCTTTATTCACTTGTTTATCGGCCTTCGTCTAGCTGCACCCTAGTAATTAGGGAGCGCTTAATTTCGACTACACGACCTTTTTGGTTTAAGTAAACTGCTGTTTCATCCCGGCGAATCAACTTACCAGTCCACTGTTGTTGTCCGTCGTAGGGTGGTGAAGTGGAGATGATAACAGGAAATCCTTTAAAAGAAATAAACTCCCTGTCAGTAACCAATTCCCGCGAAATACCAGGACTGGACACTTCCAAGACATAAGCATCTGGAAAGATTTCCGCAGCATCTAAGGAAGCTTCTAAGGCACGGCTCATCATCTCACAATCATTTAACCCAGTGTCTTGCTGAGGATTGCGAATGTCTACCCGTAACACTGGTGGACTTTGATTAGTGTGAAAAACCACGCCAACTAGTTCCAATCCCAGTTCTTCTGCTACTGGTGTCGCCAAATCAATAATTTGTGGTACTAAGGGATGAGCCATGAGAGAATTCAATAAAAAAAGTGGGCATCGACCCACTTCCTGCGATAGGTATATCTTCCAAGAAGTCTTGTGACGAACCAATACTAGTTCGCCCTAATTCGAGTTTAGCGTATTTATTGGATAGTCATTAATCATTGGGTGTTAGGAGTGCTGTACATGGATAGCGAGGCGTTTAGCCCGTGCTGAGTTAGGAGTTAGGAGTTTTGTTTATCTCCTTGTCCCCTTGTCCCTCCCCTCTCTGCTAGAGCAGTACCTTTATCCACTACTACTGGAACTGATACTTGTGTTCGTAGCTGCCTGGTTTGCTCGATAATTTGGTCTATATCTTCTTGAGATAAACGCTGGACATAGTTGAGTTTTATTTCCTCTAAGAAGTCAAAAAGTAAACTCTCAATTTCTGAGACTAAGTGTTTTTCCTTGATTTGCGCTCCCAAGGTTTCGCTGAAGCTTTGTACTAGTTGACTGGTGAGTTTTGCACCAACAGGATCTTCGACGGCACTAACTACAATTTTGTAAAGGTTTGTTGTGATTTGGGTGGCTAGTTGTTCGCTGAGCTGGGTTTGGGCTTGTCCTAAGCCTGGGAGATTCTGGAGGTTTTGGTAGAGGGGAACTTGATGGATGACGGTTTCGATATTGTGACGCAAAAGAGCTGCGATCGCTGGTTGGATTTCGGGTAGTACTTGGTAGACGATTGTTTTTAGCAAAAGAGCTGCGATCGCTTCAATTTCATTCACGTTATTAATATCTATGTAGGAGCGCACATTTTCTTGTTGCGACACCCAGCGGATTAAATCACCCCGCTTAATTGAACTTTGAACCTGGTTAATTACCCTGACTACGACAATTTCTGTCAGTTCTTCAGCAAAATTGGCAACGATTCCCTGATTAATTTGTCGGCGGACTGAATAGAAACTCAATAAATCTGCTTGATCGAGGCGAACTAATACAGGTAATATTCTTAACTCTCGCCAAAAAGGTAGTAGTAAAAATAGGTCGTACCAACGCCACAACAGTGATTCAAACCAGCTTAAACCAGGACGTTGGCGTTTGAGCAAGAAAGTACGCCCCAGTAATTCTAGGGCAAATAAAATCATAAACACTGAGTCAATAATCCAGAAATCATCGACAAATTCGCCACTTTCGCTAATTCGACGGTAGTAGTTAGTGGCAATTAAAGGGCGGATACTCTGGTTGAAAAAATTAATTTCTTTAGCCCAACCTTGTTGGGTTAAGTACGGCTGACTCCAAAAAGTAGCAAAAGATTGTTTTGCAGATTCTTTACTGATGCGATCGCGCATCCTATTTTTGATTTTTTCTAAGGTACCACTTTTATTCGCTCCCGCAAATGGGTTAGTGTCAATCATCTCGTTACTCAGACGACTTATTTCCTCTAACCTGGTTTTGACTTGAGCAGACTGTAACCCTGTTTGGCTGACTTGTTCTTGTAATTGGTCTAGTGTTTCTAGATACCTTTTCGTTTCTCGATGAGGTTGAATACCTTTGATGGGGTCATAAATATCGACAATTTGGGGAAGTTTTTGCAAGTACAAATCCCGCCACTGTACGTAACTTAAATTAAACAAAACTAAACCTAAATTTACTGTGGCAATAAATGCCATAATTCTCTCAAACCAAAGGCTACGCTGTTTAGGAATTTTTATGCTCTTCATTTTTTGTTTTATATTATACAAATTTTTCGGATTTTCAATATCATCTTTCTCAGAGATTGACTTCTTGCTCTTGACAACCAATTATCTCTGCTAATACAAGATACTTCTTTTGATAGATGACAAAAATAATTTTTTCTAAATCAGTTGATTTTGACAAAAAAAATTATAAATTATTCAAAAATCATTAAATAAGCGCGAAAAAAGTTATTAAAGAAACTTAAAATGCAGCTGTTAACGTTTATAATCCTGCTGATTTAATCCAAAGGAGTTTTAAATATGTGGTGTGGATTTGGAAAATCAAGCGCTACTTTTGCTGTTACCTGCCTGGTAACTGCTAGCATAGTAGTTGCAGATACAGGTTTTGCCGCCTCTCAACGTAGCTATACACCAGAGCAATTTCGTGCTGTGTTGCATGGATTGGGGTATAACGTCAAGGTAACAAATGCGCCTTTGACGGACGACGAAGCTAAAAAGGCAATTCGTGAATTTCAGACTGGTTATAAGCTAAAACCAGTTGATGGGATAGCCGGACCAAAAACCCAAGCTTTTGCTGCTAACATCATCAAAATTCTGCAAACAAATTTGAATGCAGTGGTGAAGCCCAATCCTGTCCTTCCCCGCGATCATTTTTTTGGTCCCCAGGTGGAAGCGGCAATAAAGGAATATCAGAAGAAAAATCAGTTGCAAGAAACCGGAATTGCTAATTTAGCACTCCGCCAAAAGCTGAATGAAGAAGCAAAGACACTCTTCACTCAGCCAACTGCGAAGCCATCACCTACACCAACAACTAAACCGACGGCTAAACCCACAACTAAACCGACGGCTAAACCCACAGCTAAACCAACGGCTAAACCAACGGCTAAACCCACAGCTAAACCAACGGCTACGCCAACGCCTACACCAAGCGCTACGCCAACCGAGACCCCAACGCCTACACCAAGCGCTACGCCAACAGAGACACCAACACCTACACCGACATCTACACCCTAGTCATTACGAAAAACTTTCTACCTCAAAGCTTTAAACCACGTCTATCTTGAAACCTGTAGTTCTTCTCTGATGAAAAAGATTTGCCCTCATCCCCCAACCCCTTCTCCCAGATATGGGATTCGGGGAGCTAGAATTTCAAAGTCCCTCTCCCAGATCTGGGAGAGGGATTTAGGGTGAGGGCGAAAACTACGGTTCTCAACTTAGATGAGCTTTAACTAATCTGATTTGGTTCTTCTAAGGGTCTGCCCTTAGGTACAGGTAGAATTGGACGACGGTCGTTGTAAGGCATAGGAATGTATTGAACGCTTGGTCGTCCTCCTTGTGACTGTGGATACAAATCCATGAGATCGTAAATAGAATGGGGCAGTCCGACTGTTACGGGCAGCCCCATTTCTGTTGCTTCTTCAATAGTGATGGGATAATCGTGGGTAACCCGCCCAGTTGTCAAAGCTTCAATAATCGATTCGATATTTTCTGGTTGAACCTTTTGTTTGGGTATATTGTCTTTTAGCAAAGTCCGTACAAACCGTTGTACCTGCTGAATTGCTTTCCGTGAGAGGTCGGCCATAATTAGGGTTTGGTCGTCAATCTCACTGATGGGCTTATCTTCAACTACTTTTAGGATACTAGCTGCTGGGTAGTTACCGAGTTGGGGATCGACTGGTCCTAAAACAGCATTAGCATCCATAACAATTTCATCAGAGGCGAGGGCAAGCATTGTACCCCCACTCATAGCGTAGTGGGGTACAAAGACTGTAACTTTTGCCTGGTGGCGAATTAATGCTCTAGCGATTTGTTCGGTAGCCAAAACCAAACCCCCAGGGGTGTGCAAAATTAGGTCAATGGGCACATCTGGGGGAGTGAGACGAATTGCTCGCAGTATCTGTTCTGAGTCTTCAATAGTAATGTAGCGAGATATGGGAATTCCCAGAAAGCTAATAGATTCTTGGCGGTGAATCAGCAAAATTACTCGGCTTTTGCGTTGCTGTTGGAATTCCTCTAAAGCACGTAAGCGTCGATATTCTATTTGACGTTTTTGCCAAAGGGGTTGCAAAGAAGTAAGAAGCAGAAAAATCCAGAATAAATCACCAATACCAAAGCCCATAAAATTATTTATCGTGCAAAAATAACTGTTACTGTCATTATTTTCACAGGTTTTTGGCGATCGCAGTTCTATCGAAAGACTAGAAGAGAAAGTGGGAGTGGGGGGACAAGTCAATTAAAAATTAAAAATTAAAAATTAAAAATTAAAACTCCAAACTCTTAACTTCTAACTCCAAACTCCTAACTCAGCACTCCTAATCCCCCATCCTCAAAATTACCCACGTCGCCAAATCTTGATAGTGTCATCATCACCGCTGCTGACTAGGGTTTGCCCATCAGGACTGAAGGCGACGCATCTAACATAGCTGGAATGCCCGGTAAGTGTGCTGATTTCTCTGCCACTCTGCAAATGCCACAGTTTGATAGTCTTGTCCCAACTGCCACTAACGAGAAATTGCCTGTCTCTGCTAAAGGCGACTGACCAAACTGAATCAGAATGACCTGTAAAAGTTTGGATTTCTTTGCCTGTATTTATATGCCAGAGTTTAATTGTGTTGTCACCACTACCACTAGCAAGGATTTCCCCATCGTGGCTGAAGGCAATACAGTTGACGAAGAACGAATGTCCTGTAAGTGTGCAAATGTTTCTACCTGTGTATGCTTGCCACAGTTTAATAGTGTAGTCATTACTACCACTAGCCACAAGCTGTCTATCTTGGCTGTTGGTGGTTGTAGCTGTTCTTGGAGAGTAGGCGACTGATGAAACTGAGTCAGAATGACCTGTAAAAGTTTGGATTTCTATACCAGTGTTTACCTGCCATAGTTTAATTGTGCAATCAGCACTGCCACTAGCCAAAAGCTTGCCATCTGGACTAAAGGCGACGGAATTTACCCAATTAGTATGACCGATGAGAGTACGAATTTCTTTGCCTGTGTTTATATCCCACAATTTGATTGTGTTATCCCAACTACCACTAGCCAATATTCCCCAGTTGATATCTGTAGTTTTAGTAGTTCTGCCTGACTCTCCTTGATAAGAAGAATTTGCGGAGATTGGGCAAAAAGCGACGGAATGAACCATATTGGAATGACCAGAAAACCAACGACCCATTTGACGCACTAGCTTACCAGTACCGACTTGCCAAAGTTTGATAGTCTTGTCATTGCTGCCACTAGCAATAAATTGCCCGTTTGGGCTAATGGCGATCGCATGAACCATACTAGAATGACCTTTAAGGGTCTGTATGCATTGCCAGTTCTCCCGCTCTAACATCACAGGCACAGGTGAAGGTGAGGGTTGTCTAGCCTTGCTCGCTGAAGACAATGCTATTGTTGCTACATCGTCTCCTGGTGACGAACCCAGTAAATTCAACCACTCCTGCACGGACTGGGGACGATAAGTTGACTCCAAATCCATGCCGCACATAATAGCTTGATTTACCCTGTTGCTGATGCTGGGATTAAAATATTGTGGCGGTTCTAAATTAATATTGTGACGGCGATCTTCTGCACTCGTTGGTACAACTGCGGTTAGTATATTATACAAGGTAGCAGCTAGGGCGTAGATATCAATGTATTCACCTCGTGGCGCTTCTAATTCATATTGTTCAGGTGGGGCAAAACCAGGAGTGCGATACACAGTATGCCTTTGAACTGCATTGGGAATAAATTCTCTAGAAATGCCAAAGTCTATCAGCATTGCCTCTGACTTCTCAATGCGAATCATGATGTTGCGCGGTTTAAGATCCCGATGCAAAAGTCCTTTTGAATGAATCAACGTCAAAGCGTCGCCAATTTGGCGGATATACAAGACCGCTTCTGCTTCTGGTAGAACTCCTGTGCGCTTTAAGCGCTGTCCTAAGTCTTCGCCTTCGATGTACTCCATCACCATACAAGGCAAATTTCCCTCATCAAAGACATTTTCTATCTTTACTATATGAGGATGGTGACACACAGCCAGCCGAACTGCTTCATCACGGAAGTCTTGCCGTAATTTATTTCGGTGGAGTATCCAAGCGGGGTGATTGAGAATTTCTTCTTTGAGTGTTTTAATCACTCGCAGTTGATTTTGCTGATTTATGGCAAGATAAGTAATGCCAATTCCACCTTCGCCTAGTTGGCTTTCAATAATGTAGCGCCCTCCGAATAAAGACTTTCCTGGATTCCACACCATTAGTAATATTTGACGATTGCTGGTATTTATTTTGGCACGGTATCAGAACAGCCAATACGAATTTCTGGGAATTGCATTGGAATTGCTGTTGTAGCTTTTGGTAATTTAGTTACTTAGAGAACATTTTATGCCTCAATAATTACTATTAATTAATAGTATCAAGTTGGAGATACCTTCATAGTTTTAGCTAAACTATGCATTTACACCAAAAGATGAAAGTTAATTGCTGATGGCTAAGAATCTATAATCCACAATCCAGAACTCAGAATTAAGAAGATTTTGAGACGGAAACTTAATAATTTGAATAAAATTAAGAAGCCACAGCACCTTTAATTTTCTAATCATTCTGAATTTTGATCCCTCACGCCTTTATCCTTACCGCTCATGCTAGAGTAAACGACGACTTTAGCCATATTTGCTTATAATTATTTGACTTGTAGGTAATCTAAAATTATGCTAAAGAATCTGAATCTGAAACAAAAGTTTACAATTCTCCTGCTGGTAATTTTGACATCTGGTCTGAGTTTAAGTGGATTAGCTCTTTCTTCCCTACTGAGAGAAAATGCTAAACAAGACATTAGTTCAACGGCTCTGATGCTGATGCAAACAATGAGTTCTGTCCGTAAATACACCAGTACTCAAGTAAATCCAGAGTTAACTGATAAATTAGCAACTGAGTTTTTGCCTCAAAGTGTACCTGCATACTCAGCACGCGAAGTATTTGAAATTTTGCGGAAAACAACAGACTATCGTGACTTCTTTTATAAAGAAGCAACTCTCAATCCCACTAATCTTCGGGATAAAGCAGACGGTTTTGAGACAGAAATTGTCGAAAAGTTTAGAAATCAATCAGGCTTGCAACAAGACAGTGGATTTCGCTCAATTCCTGGTGGAGATATCTTTTACATTGCTCGTCCGCTACCCATTTCTGAAGAAAGTTGCTTGAAGTGTCATAGCGTACCTGAAGCTGCACCTCAAAGTATGATTGCCCTTTATGGTACAGCTAATGGATTTGGTTGGAAACTGAATGAAATTGTTGGCGCTCAAATCATATCAGTACCGGCGAATGATGTGATCGGAAAAGCTAATCAATCTTCTTTGCTGATAATCTTAATTGTATCAACTATTTTTATAGCCACTATTTTGTTAGTTAACTTTTTCTTGAATCAACAAGTTGTTATTCCTCTCAAACGCATGACTCGTATAGCGGAAGAAGTGAGTACGGGACATATGGAAGTTGAATTTGAGCAGATATCTAATGATGAAATTGGTAATCTAGCTAGAGCTTTTAAACGGATGCAATTAAGTTTAGAAATGGCAATGAAACGAATCAAACGCACTCAGGGAGGTACAGGGGATTGAAGAAAAACAGAGAATTCAGAATTTATAACCGCCACTAGGAAACTTAACCACTAAATCCGCATATTTATCTAGTGGGGGATTTAAACACCTTTATTTCCAACGCTCGATAATATCAAGTTGGCATCATCACTTATTATTCAAAAATCTCCACTTCCCCGTGTCTCTGTATATCCATTTCAGTCCTAATGATAAGTCTATCTTCAAGCAAACTTGATATAACTCGCTACTGCTGCGCTATTCACCAGTCATACAGAATAGAAACAAGCTAATTATAGCGACTGAATCCTGAATCATTTATTTTTAAAATTATCCCTAAATTCAGTCGATGTCTAAATGTCTATGATAATAAGCTTTTTCTAAATTCAAAAGCTGCTTGAAAGTCAGGAATTTCTCTTGCTATCATTTCAACAAATTGGTCAGGTGAAATGTAAGGATTTTCAGCCAATATTTCTTCTGTAACCAGATTTGCCATTGGTCCGATGTGGTAAGCTAGCTGTTGCTGGCAGTGTTTGACAAATCCTGGATTGAGCGAAGGTTGTTGTTCAATTCGCTCATTTTGCGGACTCGCAAATGAACTAGGTGAACTAAAGATTGTCTCACTAGGTGGGTTGTATGACTGGGATATTG
The DNA here is from genome assembly GCF_043099735.1 of Nostoc sp. C117. NCBI lineage: Bacteria > Bacillati > Cyanobacteriota > Cyanophyceae > Nostocales > Nostocaceae > Nostoc > Nostoc sp. C117. Next base: position 3,974,333 of record NZ_CP170991.1, on the reverse strand, counting down.
CCGACATGGCCTGATATGCGGGATTAAATACTGTGGGAGGTAAATCAGTGGTGATTGCAGGAAATATTGCTACTTCTGGTTCTACAAGATTCTCTAAATCTGTGATCACTTCTCTGGCTGTTTGGTATCGTTTGTTGGGTCTATCTGCTAACATACGATCGAGTATTTGAGCGAAGCGATCGCTAACATAAGCATAATAGCGCCAGTTCCATTCTAAAGAGTACTGATCCATTAATAAGGATGGATCTCGACCTGTGAGCAGTACAATAGCTGTTACTCCCAAAGCATAAAGATCGCTAGAGGGAGAACATAAACCCAAGCTAATCTGTTCGCGGGGAGCGTATCCTACTTTTCCTACTAGGGACATTTTCCCGACAAAGGTCACTTGGTGATTAGAACTTCTCCCCTCATTCACATCAGCTATTTGCTTACCGACACCGAAATCAATCAGCACTGGCAGTTCATTGCCATCGGGTAACATAATGTTGTCAGGAGAGATATCTCTATGAATAATATTATGCTCGTGGACATATTCTAATACAGGAAGCAGATTTTTTAGCCACTGTATAACTTCCTCTTCCGAAAAATTTCTTCCTTGACGTTGAAGTTCTCCCAGTAGCCGAGAATACGTTTTCCCATCAACATATTCTTGTACTAAGAACAGCCGGCCATCTCCTTCAAAGCAAGCCAAAAACTTAGGAATTTGAGAATGTTGCAGTTGGTGAAGAATTTTTGCTTCTCTTTTAAATAAGTTTCGATATTGTTCTAGTCCACTTTCTCCTGTGCCAATGGGTGCAAATTCTTTGAGGACACAAGCTTCATTAAAGCGACGAGTATCAAACGCCAAGTAAGTTCGTCCTAATCCTCCCTGTCCCAGAAGTTTTTGAATAATATAGCGGTTATCGATTAGAGTTCCAGCAGCTATTTCTGGTCTTGTCAAAGGGGACTGTGACATCATCATCGCACTCCTAGCGATTTTATTATTCATAGATTATTTAGTTTGCTGAAAGTAAGAAACTCTAGCAGATAAAGACTTATATCATCTCTAAAATAGAGATTAGCACCACTGTCAAAACTAGGAAATACACTTTTCTACAATCTTTTAATGGTCTTGTGTGACCAAATAGACAATTTTTACTTGAGTACTTTTTATACTACTCGTATTTAAATATTTATTTTAGCAGTCGGAATATAACCAGTGTCTGCGGTAATGTCTGCGAGTGTTTTCGGCATCACCATTTGGATTTGCTGTTTAACCTTACCTTACCCCTAGTAACCCAATTGCTACTAAAGTTGGGAACAGCTAGCATATAGCATCACATCATAGTTTTTTTGCAAAACTGAAGTTGCTATAAACTTCTAGAAGTAAATATTATATGTATTTCAAGTAGTGAATATGCGATCGCTCTCAAAAATTAACTTTTTTGCAATTGAAAATTGCTATTAGATGGCTACCTCAGTATCGGATATAGAAGCTTCAAGTACAGATAATTCCTTTAGAAAATTATGCTGCGTATCGAAGAATTTCGACCTCTATACTTTAATTAACTGGATTAACTGCTTCTTTTATGCATGGAAGAACTCGATTGTTAACATAAATTGATAAAACAATAATAAAAATATATCTATAGTTACAATAATTAATCTAAATCATCAGGATTCAGTCCTAATTGACGCAAACGTTCTGCCAGTTGTTCCGCTTTTCGTTTAGCTTCTTTAGCTTCTTGTTTAGCTTCTGTAGCTTCTTGTTCTGCAATCATAGCTCGTTCCGTTGCAGCAGCAGCTTCCTCTGTGGGTGCGGGAATTAATTCTCCTGTCAAGGTGAACCACCTCAACCACAACCTCTCAATATCTCGAAATGAACCCTGCCATAAGCCTAAACTTAAATCTATTTCTGGCATTAGTAAGCGTCCTTCAGTTAAATTTATCGGTTCATAGTGACCGCCGACTAACTGAAAAGCCCGAAGTTCATTAGTATAGCGACTAAAAACAACGTAGTAGGGAATCCGCAGAATTCGCTCATAAACTTCCCATTTGCTAGGAGGTTTATCTGCTGCACTTTCTCTTCTTGTGCCTAAATCTTCGTCTTCCGTACCTGGAGATAATAACTCAACAACCACGAAGGGATTTGCTGGTTCTTGCCAAGTTACATAGCTTAACCGTAAGTCTTGCCCTTTGTATAATTTTCCTACGCCTACCACACCAAACCAATCTGGGCGCTTATACCACAAAGGATGCTGTAAATCATAGTAGAGATTAAGGTCAGCCGCACTGTAAACTAGTTCGGGATTCCAGTTAATGGGCTGAAAAGTTAAGTATAAAAGTAAGGGTTGTAAAAAGTGAAAATCGTCTGGCAAACCTGGTTCCTCTGGGTTATCACTTGGTAAATCATACATCGTTGGTAGTGTTTCCCAAGGAGGAAGCGGCGGGTCAGATTGAGGGATGTAATGGGGAGAAGAAGTCATAATCAAAATTGGGTTTGATATTTTTCGGCTATTACTTTTATGGCTCTACTGTACTTATTATGCTAAATTCACAGCTTCTAAGAGGGAATAGGGAATAAGGAACTATGGCTCTACTGTACTTATTATGCTAAATTCACAGCTTCTAAGAGGGAATAGGGAATAAGGAACAGAAACGAATAGATGTGTACTGAGTTTTTTCACGCAATCAAATAGGATTGCTATAGAAGTAATAATGTTATTTCACAACTAGCCGCGAAGTGCTAGTGTACCGCTCTGCTAACGCCAAATTTTGAGATTACCTCTGCTACTATTATCTCTAAATGTTCGGCTTGCTTGAGTCAAATGCCACTGGACTCTAATGGTGAAACTTGCTCAAGGTTGGTAATTAGCGAGATATCACTTATTTAAAAGTATAAAAAATTTTTCTTAATTGCTGATAAATAACTATTACTGCCTAAATTACTTGGGGAATACTGAATTTAGTACCATTAAAGGTGTATGAAAAATGGCAGATAATAAAGTCAGTGCAAAACTTTCCTCCGCAGACAGGGAAGCCGTGATGCAAGCTATTACTACTATCCGCGAAAAGTTACCGTTCTTGATTGATTTGACAACGGAGGAGCGTAAAGCTTTACCGAAGCTGGGGGATAAGAGTCGGGCGTTTGTGAGTAAGGCGTTGGAAATCGGTACCCAAAACCCTGACTTCTTACCTCGTTCTTTTGATTTGAATGAAATGCGCCAAGATATCGAATTATTTGAAGCCCTGTATCCCATTTTGCTGTCGTTGACGCAACTGCAAGAACTGGTGGATGATACATCTGTGGCTGTTGGTAGCGAAGCTTATGCGGCGGGGTTGATGGTATATAACTATGCGAAAGTCAGTGGTAAAGGCGCGGGTTTAGAGTCAATGGTTGATGATTTAGGACGCAGATTTGCCCGGAAAGCTAAAAAAGTGCAACCACAAAGTTCATAAGTCGAGAAATTAACTCAACGCTTCTACCTAAAAACCTAAAATTTATAGCTCTGAGCTTGGGTATTTGAGTTTCAAATGAAAAACTCCGAGTTCAGAGCTTAAATTTTGCTGTTGTAAGTGAAAACGTTTTAGTTTTAAACGAGAATAGTGTCGTTTCAGGTGAGAATGTTCTGGTTTTAAACGAGAATAGTGTCGTTTTAGGTGAGAATGTTCTGGTTTTGAATGAGAACGTTTTGGTTTAAAGTTAAAGTATTTGTGTTTAGAACTGAAACGTTCAAGGTTAAAGAGTGATATTTACGGTAAGCTACGCTAACGCCTGAGATTGAAGATAGTCACGACAAAAAATTATCTAGCAGTTTCGTAATGCACTGAGTATCATACCAATTTTTTATGAAGCTGCATATAATTCGATCCCCCCTAGCCCCCCTTAAGAAGGGGGGAACCAGAAAAACATCTATTAAAGTCCCCCTTTTTAAGGGGGATTTAGGGGGATCAAGATATGTGCAACTTCACGTTAAATTGGTATCAGAGACTTTAATGTTTGAAAATAAGCGCTTAAGTAAACACTTTGATGCTTATCTTAAGTATTCTTGGATGATGAAAACTTGTTTGCTGGATTTGGGCTGGTTCTGCTTTTTGACACGAATGAGGCGATTTTGCAGTGTCATCGCCCAAGCAAGACTTTGCGACTTGATATCTTGCAGGTAGGCGTGAAGTGTTTGAGTTTGCCCTACATAGTCTTTATCAGTTTTGTAGATAATGATGTTGTTGTGAGAAATGCCGCTACTATGTAAAGCAATGAAGTCGTCACGGTTAAGAGTTATGAGAACTCGCTGGTTTTGTATGGCAAACGTGAGAACTTCCTCATCAGGGATACCTTGATTTGCTTGTCCTACTTCCTAGGAAGTGAGAACATCGTAGTCTAATTGGCGTAGTTCTCTGACTATATCCATTGGAAAATTCTCATTAGAGTAGAGTTTAACCATCATCATCCTCAACGAACGTGATGATTGCTCGATTTAATTGTTCGCGGTGCTGTTCGTAATAAGTCCAGGCAGCTGTTAAATCGTTATGGGTTAGGGTAGGGTAGTTTCGCAGTAACTCTTCCTCATCTGCTCCCTGTTGGCGAAAAGCAACCAGCGTCGACACAGGGATGCGCGTGTTGCGAATGCGTGGTTGTCCACCACAAATACCAACTGTCACTTGAATTGGCTGGTTGCTTAGTCGTTGTTGCAAAAAGATGCGTTCTTCTGGGGTGAGGGATTCGATGATTTGTACAAGTGAATCGACCAATCGCGTATTCATGGGCTAGTTTCTATTCATGGCACTGTATTGAAAGTGTTACTGTTTGAGATAGGTTTGAGATCGATACAGTTTATTTCCGGCGATAACCCAAGGATATTAAAGCTAATTGAGCGGCGATCGCACCCAAGCTGATAATTAGTGAAGTATCACCTATATAGCAATCCTAAATTATTGGTGAATAACAAGATCCCCGACTTGTTAAATAAGTCGGGGATTTGAGCCTCTCCGTTTTCGGACAATTTCTTTAGTAGCATCATCAATTATTGTGTTGAGCTACTAGCATCGCGTTGATATGGGTGAAAATTCTATCTAGTTCTCCAATTTCTTCAAGTGCGATCGCTTCTTCTGGAGTTAGTAAATCAGCTTTTTTGCGTTCTAAAAGTTCTTCCATCCGTGCTTGCAGTTCATCATTAAATTTGAATAGGTTAAATTTATCCAGCTTTTCTATTCTGATACTGCCAATTAAGGATGAAGGTCTAGCAATTACGGTTGTCATAGTCAGCGCGATACAATTTATGATATGTGTTTCTCTAAAGATATTGTATTAAGGAAAAATTCTATAAATATCTTTACGATGTGCGACTCTTAGCTATGTTGTACCTTGGATCGTAAGTAATTTTCATTGTCAGGCTGTTGTTTTTTCAACATTTGTCATGTTTTCACTAGTAACTGACAAACCTATTCCTTCAATAATTACTTGGCGGAGAGTTTCTTGTCCGCCAAATCGTTTGACAGCATCTAATATCTCGATACCAGCTAATTGTCCTTCTGCATCATAATCGGCGGCGATTCCTTCAGCTAAATGTTGCGTTGTTACAGTGGTTTCGCGGAAAGTGATACTGAGAGCATCAACTTCGGCATCATAGCTAATTTTCATAGGAATATCTCTGTTTAAAAGTAATAAGTGTAAACGGTTATAACTACAATTTCTGTGGCTTTTTCCATGAATATCGGGCGGATTCGTTTTGTAGCATAAACCTTACCATTCCATTCTTGACCGAAGGTAAAGTCTTTGTGGCATTGTAAACGATTTTCTTCAGCTTCTTCCCAGGAACTACTGCGGATGCTTTCTTCTACTTCAGCTATTGTGAAACCGCGTTTTGTCACATAACCCAAAGCGTGTTGGGAAAATCTGATGGGCTTTACTCCTGTATTATCTCCTCTTGGACGGTCTACCATTTCTTTGAAGATGATATTTTGACGCTGTTATTCTACAATTAACTGCGATCGCCATATTTTGATATTTCCGCTATTATCACCAGCAGCAAGCCAAGCTTCATTAGGGCTAAACGCGACGGACAAAACATTATTAAAATGAGTAAAGCTGTGAATTTCTCTGCCTGTTTGCACATTCCACAGTTTGATAGTGTTGTCCCAACTACCACTAGCCAGCATTTGCCCATCACTACTGATGGCAACAGAATTAACCCATAGGGAATGACCACTCAGGGTGCGAATTTCTCTGCCTGTTTGCACGTTCCACAGTTTGATAGTGTTGTCCCAACTACCACTAGCCAGCATTTGCCCATCACTACTAATGGCAACAGAATTAACAAAGTAAGAATGACCACTCAGGGTGCGAATTTCTTTGCCTGTTTGCACGTTCCACAGTTTGATAGTGTTGTCCCAACTACCGCTAGCCAGCATTTGCCCATCACTACTAATGGCAACAGATTTAACCCATAGAGAATGACCACTCAGGGTACGAATTTCTTTACCTGTTTGCACATTCCACAGTTTGATAGTGTTGTCCGAACTACCACTAGCCAGCATGTGCCCATCACTACTGATGGCAACAGAATTAACCCCGTCGGAATGACCACTCAGGGTGCAAATTTCTTTACCTGTTTGCACATTCCACAGTTTGATAGTATTGTCCGAACTACCACTAGCCAGCATTTGCCCATCACTACTAATAGCAACAGAATTAACCGAGTGGGAATGACCACTCAGGGTGCGAATTTCTTTTCCTGTTTGCACATTCCACAGTTTGATGGTATTGTCCCAACTACCACTAACCAGGATTTGCCCATCACTACTAATGGCAACAGAATTAACAGACCCGGAATGAGCATAACCACTCAAGGTGCAAATTTCTCTGCCTGTTTGCACATTCCACAGTTTGACCCAACTACCACTAGCCAGCATTTGCCCATCACTACTGATGGCGACAGAATTAACCCAGTGGGAACGACCACTTAGGGTGCGAATTTCTCTAACTTTTATCTTTTGTAGCCAGTGTTTTGATAGTCCCCACAGTTTGATAGTGTTGTCCGAACTACCACTAGCCAGCATTTGCCCATCACTACTGATGGCGACAGAATTAACCCCGTCGGAATGACCACTCAGGGTGCAAATTTCTTTGCCTGTTTGCACATTCCACAGTTTGATAGTGTTGTCCGAACTACCACTAGCCAGCATTTGCCCATCACTATTGATGGCAACAGAATTAACCGAGTGGGAATGACCACTCAGGGTGCGAATTTCTTTTCCTGTTTGCACATTCCACAGTTTGATAGTGTTGTCCGAACTACCACTAGCCAGCATTTGCCCATCACTATTGATGGCAACAGAATTAACCGAGTGGGAATGACCACTCAGGGTGCGAATTTCTTTTCCTGTTTGCACATTCCACAGTTTGATAGTGTTGTCCGAACTACCACTAGCCAGCATTTGCCCATCACTATTGATGGCAACAGAATTAACCGAGTGGGAATGACCACTCAGGGTGCGAATTTCTCTGCCTGTTTGCACGTTCCACAGTTTGATAGTGTTGTCCCAACTACCGCTAGCCAGCATTTGCCCATCACTACTAATGGCAACAGATTTAACCCAGTCGGAATGACCACTCAGGGTGCGGAGAAGTTGACCTGTAGTTGATGAAAACAAATGAATAACTGAATTTTTTGCCACAGATGCTACGATATCTCCTTTGCGGCTAAGACCAATTACTTTAGAAATACTTGCTATGATGTGGACGCATTCCCAAGATGGGGGTATGTAAGGAGAAGGTATTACTGGTTGTGCTAATGGTATGGGACTTGCACCCAACAAATCCAATAAATCCTGCACCGACTGGGGACGAAACTTGTAATTTAACGCCATCCCCTTCATAATTGCGTCATTCACCCGATCGCTAACACTGCTATTCAAATCTTTTGGCGATCGCATGGTAAAATTTTGCAGTCTAGCTGGTGCTGGCATTGGCAACTGTCCAGTCAGCAAAGAATACAGCGTCGCAGCTAAGGCGTAAACATCAATATATTCCCCCCGTTCGGCATCGGGGACATACTGCTCAGGTGGAGCATAACCAGGGGTAAGATTCTCTGTATGCTGTAAAACTCCACCGGGAATAAATTGTCTGGCAATACCAAAGTCAATTAGCACTGCTTCTTGTTTACCCGCACGCATCATGATGTTACTCGACTTTAAATCCCTATGCAGTAAGCCTTTTTCGTGAACTAAAGTTAAAGCGTCGCCAATTTGCTGAATATATTGCAGTGCTTCCGCTTCCGGTAACGCCCCTTTTTCAGTTATTCGCTTCCCCAAATCTTCGCCTTCGATGTACTCCATCGCCATACATGGCAAATTACCTTCATCAAAGACATTTTCTACCTGCACAATATGAGGATGGCGACATAAAGCCAGTCGCAAAGCTTCATCTCGAAAGTCGTGCCGTAATTTATCTTGCTTGTTTATCCAGGCGGGATGATTCAGGATTTGTTCTCTGAGGGTTTTGATGACTCGCAACTCACCGCGTCGATTTTTAGCGAGATAGGTAATACCAACTCCACCCTCGCCTAATTTTCTCTCGATGATGTAGCGATCGCCGAATAACTGCTGCCCTGGATTCCACGCCATTAGTCAAGACCGTAGTTTTACTGATATTTATTTTGGCACACCATAGATATCGCCATTTGGCAAAGGAGATTTAAGGCGATTCTGATGCAGCTTACAATAAGCAGTGTATTCAATCGTAATCAACCTATGGCGATCGCAGTAGTTAAACCATCATCCTGGCTAGAGAATGGTATTCAACTCGAAAAAGTTAGTAATATTAACCTATTTAAAATTACAGATGAATTGTCAGATCGGATGCAAGAACTTGTTGATAAGAAAACAGCTAATTCTCAGACACCAGAAGAAGAGGCTGAACTCGAAGCTATTGGGGAATTAGTGATAATTGTTACCTACATCAATGGGATGATTGCTAATGAAGCGCAAGAATCCAACGAGACAGAAAACAGGGATATGGGAATAGACAAAAATTAATCCAATAATCCTATCTGATTTGTGAAAATTTGCATTGTACAGATCCCCGACTTTTTTGAAAAGTCGGGGATCTAAAAACTATTGCATCAGAATTTGCCGAATTAAAATACTCATTACCTCATCTGGGTTGCCGGTTGGTACTAGTGGACTCCATTCCCCTACGCTGGCGTAGCCAATTACCTGTAAGTAGTGAATTGTACTGGTAACGGCTTTGGTTGAACCAATCAATAGATGCTTAACCGGTTTTCTTTGAGGAAGTGGCTTTTGAATTGGTTGATTGACGCTGGGTGTATCTAAATATTCACCTAAGAACTGTTCTAACTTTGACTGGGCGGAATCTTCTGGTTGTGCCATGATTGTATTTATCTCCTGATAAGGGGGACAGATAAGGGCGATCGCATTCATCTTTTGCGGGATTGGGCGATCGCCTTTATCATGTCTTTATATTAAGGTATAAAATTATACTTGTCAACTAAAAACTTGAAAATTATTAATCATAATTTTCAAGTTTTAACGGGTATAAATTAGCCTTAGCTTTGGTAATATTAGCAATACTAATTAACAAAAGCACTGTCAACTTTTGGCTTTAATTAGTATTATTTAAAATTTCATATTTATAAAAAAAATGCTAGATTTAGCAAATTTTCCGCTAATCTAGCAAACCTAAATTATTTACAGGAAATCTAATCTTCTGGCTCAATTCCCGCCGCCCGCAATTGTGCTGCTAGTCGTTCAGCACGTTGGCGTTCTTGTTCAGCGCGTTGGCGTTCTTGTTCGGCGCGTTCGTGTTCCTGTTGGGCTAACTCAGAACCCCAAGGCAAAAGGTTTCCTTGTTCATCCCACCACCGTAACCACTTTCCGGCGCGATTTTCACGAGTACCTTGGGATACTCCAAGGTAAAGATTCATCTCGGCTATCCAGTAGCGTTGATTTTCATCAGGCTCTTGCAAAATGTACTGTTCTGTAGTTAAGCGATACATCTCTAAACTGCCGCTATCTGGTTCAAAGATGATGTAGTTTGGTACTTTTAAAATGCGCTCGTAGAAAAACCATTTTCCTGGGGGATATGTGGCTTTGATAGAATATTCTGTCTCCTGTGTATCGGAAACAAATTCCATCACAATTACGGGAATGTCACCCTGTAATTGAGGTGTGTAACTGCGTGTTACTTCTTCTCTACTAACATTAATTTTGGCAATGAAAGCCCAATCAGGGGCTTTAATGACCATTTTGTTGTTTAGAGTGGCACAAATGCCGTAATTAGTTGTTGTTAAAGTGTTAGCTGAAATTTTTCCGGCTAATTGTAGGCTTTCTGTGAGTGCAGCGGCTAAGGCTGGTTGGTTGATGTTGTCCACTGGATCATCTGGGAGTTTGTAATCATCGGGTAGTTTTTCCCAAGTGATTTGGTAGTCTTGGGTGAGGGTTGTCATGATGGGTTTTCCTTTAGGATTGGGCATTGGGCACTTGTACTGAGCGAAGTCGAAGTATTGGGCATGGGGCATTGGGCATTGGTTATTAATTCTTCTCCCTCATCTTCCCAGTCCCCAATATTTACTCTTCTTCATCGGGTTCTAAATCGTCGGCTGTCAATTCCTGATGCGGGATGGCGGCGATAATTGCATCTATGACTTTTGATACTGGTAATATTTCAATATTTAAGTCGGGGAATTTTGTCCCTTTGGGCACGATCGCTCTTTTAAATCCCAACTTAGCTGCTTCTTTCAACCGCAGTTCCATTTGGGAAACCGATCGCACTTGTCCACCTAACCCAACTTCACCGATTAATACTGTGCCGGGATCGACGATGCGATCGCGAAAACTGGCTACAATGGCGATCGCTATTCCTAAATCTACTGCTGGTTCTTCTACATTCAACCCACCCGCAGAAGCAACGTAGGAATCTAATTTGGACATCGGAATTCCCACGCGTTTTTCTAAGACGGCGAGAATTTGCACTAGGCGGTTGTAATCTACGCCAGTTCCAGCACGTCGAGGGGAAGGGTAGCTGGTAGGACTTACTAAAGCTTGCAATTCCACAACGATGGGGCGGGTGCCTTCGCAAGCAACTACAATGGCAGTACCTGGCGCGGGATCGTCACGGTTACCTAAAAATAGCTCTGAGGGATTGGAGACTTCCCGCAATCCATCCGTCACCATTTCAAAGATGCCGATTTCGTGGGTTGCGCCGAAGCGGTTTTTGACTGTGCGTAATAACCGATGGGAGGCAAAGCGATCGCCTTCAAAATACAACACTGTATCAACTAAATGTTCTAAGACTTTCGGCCCGGCGATCGCTCCTTCTTTGGTCACGTGTCCGACAATCAGCATGGTGACATCTTCATGCTTCGCTACCTTCATCAATGCTGCGGTACATTCCCGTACCTGAGCCACCGAACCTGGTGCAGAAGTCAGCGCCGGAAAAAACACCGTTTGGATACTATCTATTACTGCCACATTTGGCTTGAGAGAGTCTATTTCTCGTAAAATTTCTTCTAAATCTGTTTCTGGCAGTACATATAAATCTGCACCGATACTATCAGGGTCTATAGGAAGCGTACTATCTACTACTACCGTTACCTTCTCTTCATTAACCACACTTAAGGGTTTTGATACTCCCAAACGAGAAGCTCGTAATTTTACCTGCTGTCCCGATTCTTCACCAGTTACATAAAGGATGCGATATTTCTGCGCTAATTGATTTGATACTTGCAGTAATAGAGTAGATTTACCAATACCCGGATCGCCACCAATCAGCACCATAGAACCAGGGACAACCCCACCCCCAAGCACCCGATCCAATTCTCCATAACCAGATTCCCAGCGAGCAATTTGGCGATCGGTAATTTGATCAAATGTTAAAGAGGCTCGTGCTTTAGCTGGTTTAGAGTGAGATTTGCCATTCCCTTGAGTTGATTGCCAACCACTTACTCCCCCTCTCGTGGGTACATCTACTGATGATTGAATAGAAATTTGTTCTTCTAGAGAGTTGTAAGTGCCGCAAGCTGGACATTTCCCAAACCATTGAGGCGATTCTGCCCCACAATCGTTACAAACGTAGAAGGTTTTTGGCTTTGCCATTTTTAAATCTTATTAAATAATCTTAATATTTGCTTAATTCTTGGATAAAACTAAAATCCAATAATAGTAGTAGTTAGAGCTTTTTCCAAATGAATTCATGGAATGATATCTTAATATTATGGTATTAAAAATTAATCATGTAAATTTTTACTGAAGGAGCCTCGATCAACTTGGAAAGTCATAAAGAAAAAATCTTGGTAGTAGATGATGAAGCGAGTATTCGCCGGATTTTGGAAACGCGCCTTTCGATGATTGGCTACGATGTAGTGACAGCTGGTGATGGGGAAGAGGCTTTGGAAACTTTTCGCAAGGCTGAGCCAGATTTAGTAGTTTTAGATGTGATGATGCCAAAGCTAGATGGCTATGGTGTTTGTCAAGAATTACGAAAGGAATCAGATGTCCCTATTATTATGCTAACAGCCTTAGGTGATGTAGCCGATCGCATTACTGGGTTAGAATTGGGTGCTGACGACTACGTAGTTAAACCATTTTCCCCCAAAGAGCTAGAAGCCCGGATTCGTTCGGTGCTGCGGCGAGTAGACAAAACCAGTGCTTCTGGCATTCCTAGTTCTGGGGTGATTCATGTCGCTAACATTAGGATTGATACAAATAAGCGACAAGTCTACAAAGGCGATGAGCGCATTAGATTGACAGGTATGGAGTTTAGCTTATTAGAGTTGTTAGTCAGTCGCTCTGGAGAAGCTTTTTCTCGTTCAGAAATTTTACAGGAAGTATGGGGTTACACGCCAGAACGGCATGTGGATACCCGTGTAGTAGACGTGCATATATCTCGTTTACGGGCAAAGTTAGAAGACGATCCCAGCAACCCAGAATTGATATTGACAGCGCGAGGTACTGGTTATCTTTTCCAGCGAATTATTGAACCAGGGGAGGAGTGAGGAGATGAGAGAGCAGGGGGAAAGATGGTAGGGGAAGCAGAGGGAGCAGAGGGAGCTGGGGAAGAAGAACTATTAATTATTGTCTAATGCCCAATTCCCAATGAATAAACCTGATCCTAATCGAGTTTTGCGGCGTCTACCCATTGTTGTAGGTGGACTAGGCGCTGTGCTTTTGCTAATTAACCGTTTGTTGACATCGCAATTAACGGAATCTCAAGCGCGTGGTGATGTGCTGGGTGTAATTTTGAGTGCGGTGTTAATTTTGACGGGTTTAATTTGGCAGCAGGTGCAACCGCGATCGCCTGATACTGTAGAACTAATTGGAGAAGAGGGTTTTGTATTAGCAGCAGACTTACCAGAAGCTGTAAAAATTGAACTAGCTTGGGCATCTCATTTATTATTGACTAATACAGTCACGCGATCGCTAGTAGTTTTTTATCAAGATAAAGTTTTGTTGCGTCGCGGTATTTTGAGTCCTAAATCTGAGGTTGTGCCAGGAGTAATCTTAAAACAGGTACTCGAAAAACAAAAGCCGATTTATTTAGTAGCACTAAAAGTATATCCCGGTAGATTTGAATTTGATTATTTACCAGAAAATACACAAGGTGTAATATGTCAACCTATTGGCAATCAAGGTGTCCTAATTTTGGGAGCGAATACGCCTCGCAGTTATACCAAGCAAGACGAAAACTGGATTGCAGGAATTGCAGATAAATTAGCTGTTACTTTGAGTTCAATTTCATCCACCCAAGCAAACTAAACGTCAAAAACTTATATCCCTGACTTCTTCTTAGGTCAGGGATCTCGATACCATCAATCTTCACAGTATTTATGTAATCAAACCTGAAGAAATTACGAACTTGTACTGAGTTTCGACTACGCGCAAATCGAGCGACTTGCACTGAGTGGCGTCGAAGTGAGTCGGGATTCAACTCCCGCGTAGCCGTTGGCGCAGCCTCTCGTAGAGAAGTATTACAAATTATTAAGTCACCAAGAAGTTAAAAAATTCCACCCTTCTTTTTCTTCCGGTGTATTTCCTTCTTCTTCTTCGGATATCGTTAAATTTTTCTGTTGAATTAAATTATCATATTCTCCAGAATCAACCCATTTCAATAACTCGCCAGTTCGCATAACTACCCAAGAAAGATCAGATTCTGTATAACTTAATATTTTAGTTACCCGATCTACACTATCAAAATTCTCAGATGCAAATTCACGGGCTTGAATCAGGAAATCTTCAATTACAGCAGGAGTCAAATATTCATCTGGTAAACCGGCAAGTTTCATCAATGCAGTGGTTGCAACATTAATATCCTGACATGCCAACAAACCAGCGCGATCGACAGTGAATCTAGCCATCATTCGCCAATTATATAAAGCCAATTCCATTCCACCAGCTACCAAGCCACCGAACCCCAGTGTAGTACTACTCAACAAGTTTTTTAAAGTCGGCATCACGATTGCCATTTGGTGATAAGCTATGTGCTGACTCTTAATGCGAGCAACTTCATGTCCGAAAACGTAAAGCAACTCATCCATATTAAGCCACTCCATTGCATCTAAATTAATCCCCACAATGGGTTTTTCGACACCAATAATATAAGTATTAATATGACCTGTACCTCGAAATAGATACAGTTCAGGAACTGGGTCGATATCAAGAATTTGGCAAGTTTCTATAAATGTCTGATGTAATGACGGAAAATTACGGGGCGTGATTCTGATTTCACTCCCAAGACTTTGTAATCTGAGTAGGCGATCGATACCGTACTCGTTAATTTTTTTGAGTAGTAGAGAAACACCGGGCATATTTTGCAAAGAAGCCAAGGCTTTGCGATCGAAGGGGTGTTCGTAAGCTTTTGAACTCAGTCCAGTTAATATTTTTCTCGCCATTGGTTTTGAGTTTTTTCAGAGCAATATTTGGAAAGTATTAGAAAAGATAAGTGCTTTTACTTGCTTGCTGCTCAGAAAAATCAATAGTATAAATCACATCTGCCCAGCAACTAATTAGTCTCGACAACGACCAAGAGCGATCTAGAAACAGATTCTACCAGATTAAACTGGAAAATCATATTTGATTCAGGTTGAAAGTTTAGCCAGATATCAATAAACTGATGCGCGTCTAAAGTATATAAACACTATTGATGGCCGTTGAGTGTTGACGAGTTTTCAGTCATCAGGTAAATGTACAAATTAAATGCCTAACATATCAGCCTTTAATGGAGGTGGATAGACACTCACAGGCCACAAAATGCGATAGATTTACTTTATAAATGATTTTTTAGCAGTTCTTGTTTGGTTAGAATATGCTACACGATCGCACAGTTGTAGCTGTGCGCCCATACTAGGAATTTGAGAATTTAAGATTTTATCTATGCAAATTGTTTATTGGCTATTAGTTACGGTAATGGTTGTAGGGATTATCGGCGCAGTAGTTCCTGCGATTCCCGGTAGCAGCTTAATTTTAATTGCAATTATCATTTGGGGAATTGTTAGCAGTTCCTTTGCAGCTATCAAAATTCCATTAATTGTAACAATTATTGTTTTGCTCCTCAGTGTCGGAGTCGATTTTCTGGCTAGTTACGTGGGAGCAAGACAAGCTGGAGCTAGCAAGTGGGGGCAAATTGGCGCAATTGTCGGTTTAGTGTTGGGATTTTTGGGATTATTACCAGCTTTACCTTTTGGAGGTCCATTGTTAGGAATTTTACTAGGGCCGCTTTTGGGAGCAATTATTGGTGAGTATCTTTACCGACGTGAATTAGGATTAGCCGTTAAGGCGGGTATCGGAATTGTAGTCGGGTCTTTGGTTGGGAATTTGATTCAAGGGTTGTTGGCGATCGCCGCAGTTACAGTATTTATAATTACAACTTGGTCACAAGTATACGGTGCTTAGAATTTATTGAGGATTTTACTGAATTTACCCAAATAAGAAAATTGAGTAGATAAGAATAACTAACTTACATAATTAGTTACTCTATCTACTCAATCTAACAGTAAAAAATTGATCCCCCAGGAAAAAATAGGTCAAAGTGCTAATCTTTTATATACAAGATTTATCATTCAAAATTAATTATTTTTTGAATTTATAATCTTGGATTAAACCACAGTGATGGTTTACATTAAACAGCTTGTGAGACTTTTTTACGCTTTTGCAAACCGAACAAAGCTACTAATCCCAAAAGACCTAAGCTTGCAGTAGTTCCTGGTTCAGGTACAGTTTGGTTGACATTCAAGCGAACACCATCACCAGTGGCGAATCTACCACCAATATTACCCAGTTTGACCTCCAATGAATTGACATTTGTGAGGGTAACTGTCTTGATATTGGCATTACTTCCTGGAGTAATTGCTCCTGCAAAAGGATTACCATTAACATTCAGAATAGAAGTACCTGTATCTTCCACATCAAAGAATGATAATACTAACTCGCTAATTGTGCTAGTAAAGTTAAACTTAAACTTACCAACTTCCAATTGACCATTTTCAGGTAGTTTACCGTTAGTTCTTATAGCCACAGGACGGAACCAGTTTTCACCTGCAATTGTATTAGTTCCTCCATCTGGCGCACCAAACGAAATACCAAAGCCATAATTATTTGTTGTTGAACTATCATCACTAAATAATAAACTTGGCTTGTAATCTGCGCTATAAACTTCACTGGTTACTGTATAACCTAAGGGAGTTGTATCAATACAGCTACCAGTCACACAAGCAACATTTGTCAATTTTATTTCCCCTTCTGTTGTGGGAACTAAAGAAAAAGCTTGAGCCTTAGATATACCACCAACCAGATTTAAACCTATAGTTGATGCGATAAATGTTGTTGCTATAATAGTGAACTTTTTCATTAGAATTTTTCCCTCTGATTAGTAATACCTGGTGTTCATTGCCTTTGTATATTCGTATATTAGCCGCGGCAATTACCTAAGTGCATCTACCTGAGTCTTAATTTACATAATCTTTACTAGTGAATTACTCTATATGAATATTTTTAGAACTAATTTTTTTAATTGGCGTAATTTATACATGAATTAATCACGTACTAGCATAAAATAAAACTGGTATTGAATAATTCACTGTATCTTCACTGAGAAATTAAAAGTTTTTGATGACAAAACTTCGGACAGGATTTAAGCGCTTCTTTTAGCCTGTCTTCTGAAAAAATCAAAAACCCCTTCACAGTCAATACGGTTCGGATAAGCATTTTTCACAATCGAGTGTGGTCTGGGGAAAGGGTAAGGGGTAAAGGGGAAAGGATGTATTCAAAACATGAATCCCTTTAACCTTTCCCCTTTAACCGAACCATATTGCCTCCACAGTGTGAAAGGGTTTTACAAGTATAGAAACTGAAAAAAGGGGTTGCTTTTATCGTTAGTGTCTGAAAAGTACAGACTTAAGCTGATTGCAAATATTTTTTAGCTTCAGTGGCGATCGCTTCTACATCATCATCAACCAGAGTTTCTAATATAGATTTGGCTTCTGCACTACCCAAATGAGTCAAGGCTTGCACAAGTCTGTAACGGATTTGCCAATCTGGGTTGGTAGCATAAGGAGCCAAAAGGGTAACTGCTTCTAAATTTCCCAATTCACCCAAAGAACTAATAGCCGCAGTTTGAACTAATTCATTATCTGATGAGAGTGCCTGTTTAAGTAGTTCAAAAGCTCGTGGATCGCCTAACTCTCCTAATGTAGCAATGATACTAAATTGTATTAACCATTCATTGGTTGTATGATACAGCTTTTCCAAGTCTTCAAAAGCTTCGTGTAACTTCAGAGCGCCCAAACAGTCTGCTGCTGCTGCTTGTACATCTATTTCCGGGTCATTGAGCAAGCGATCGCGTAAGATATTCAAGGATAACTGTAAATCCTGTGTTCCGAGCGTATCCATTTGACTCACCGCGGAGTATCGGACACGGGCATTGCTGTCACCGATCGCATTTTGAATCAATTCAAAGCCGATGGCTGGTTCTAATTGACGGATTTGATTTACTGCACGTAAGCGATCGCCTAAATCTTGAGAACCAAGCATTTGCTTAACAGACTCCGGAGTAATACTCATTTAGTTATCCTTGATTTTCAAACGTATAAAAAAGAGCCAAAAGCCAAAATTCAAGCGTCAAAAACTCTTGACTAATGACCAATGACCAATGACTAATGACCAATGACTAATGACCAATAACCAATGATTAATCTTGACTGGCTGCCATTGCCCGAATAATATCCCCACGAGTGAGGATACCAATTACTTGGCCTGTGCTGTCAAGTACTGGCAAGCGGTGAACGCTGCGATCGTGCATAACTGTAGCCGCTTCCTTTAAAGTTTTATCAGGGGAAATAGTGATGGGGTTGTTACTCATCACTTCACCAACGGTTTGCCCTAATGCCTTATGTAAATCACGTTCATATGTAGCAGGGTTTTTCAAATAGATAACACTATCAAGAAACATGATGTATGCAGGTGGGGTTACACCAGTTTCTTGCCACATCAAATCGGTTTCTGAGATAATGCCCACCAATTTACCGGCATCATCCACAACAGGTAGCCCACTGATGTGGCGTTCTGCCAAAATTTGGATAGCTTCCTTCAGTGGAGTTTCTGCCCGAACCACAATCGGATCGCGGCTCATCACATCGGCAACGGTTTTAGGCATTTATTTACTGACACCTTTAATCAAAGTCCCTGCGCCTATTGTAGAAAATTGCGGGACTCAACCTGAGGCAATTCATAGATTGTTACGGGATTGGGAGTGCTGAGTGCTGAGTGCTGTTAGCGGTAGCGGGGCGTTTAGCCCGTGCTAAGTACTGAGTTAGGAGTTAGGAGTTTTGTTTATCTCCTTGTCCTCTTGTTCTCTTTTCTTCCCCATCTCCCTCATCTCCCCACTCTCTCTTAGGGCTGCAATAATTTGAATATTTGCTTTAGGAAAAGTAAACCGATCGAGTTCTTCTAAGCTTACCCAGCGAATTTCATCACATTCTAAAGGTTGCGGAACACCTGTGATATGACGGCAGTGATGTACTATAAGGGTAACGCGCAAGTTTGTATAAGTGTGGTCAATAGCGATCAGATGCTCTCCCACTTCGATCGCTATTCCCAGTTCTTCATAAATTTCCCGTTGAATACATTCTTGGATGGTTTCACCAACTTCAATTTTACCACCAGGAAATTCCCACAAACCACCCATCATTCCTTCTGGACGACGGCGATCGATTAAAATTTGCTCTCGATCGTTCCAAATTACGGCAACACCAATGATTTTATGTGGTGGGAAAGAACTGATTTGACTCATAGTTTATGGAGTGGGGAGTAGAAAGTGAGGGACAAGGAGACAAATAAAACAAAATTCTTAACTCTTAACTCAGCACTATTTTGCCCAATGCCCAATAACTAATAACAAAACTCGGCAGACTAGTTTCAACTCTGCCGAGTTTGTATTGATTGCGAATTTTGTCTATCGCTGTTGATTCATCCACGCGTCTTTATTTATTATTCATTTCAACATACGCCACTAGTTTCAACAGTTCGCAAGTTACATAAATTTGGAGAAAAACAAATTAAAAAGTTCTACATTACCCTCCATTCTTTGGGCTTAAATTTAAATCCAAACTCACTATTTTTTTGGATTTTTCAAAATAAATATTTATGTGATACATGATTTAAATCATAGACAAGGATTTAGCAAATAGCTATTTTTCATTGACATAGGCGTAATTATGAGAAAATTAAGCCCAACAATATTAAATCTATTCTAGTTAGAATATACATTTTTATTCAATTTCGCTATTGTTGGTTTCATTTCCTTGTAGGGCTATTTCAAAATTCATTCTCTGCTCGGCATTACGCAAGAAATAACCACTAATCATAGCAGATGCTAGAAGGCGACCCAGACTTTCACGACTGGTGGTTACAGTCACACTAAAATGTTCTGACGGGAGATTTCCTAACAATCCTGTAATATTACGTTCCATCACCTGAAAAACTTCAGGAGAGTTGGGTTTAGATAGCTGTGTCACTGTCTCAGGACTCAAGGATTTAACGTACTGCCATAGTAAATCGCTAGTTTCTGATTCGCCATTGAAAAATTCTGAGACGCGATTGGATGGGTTACTCATTTTTTATCTCCTTGACTACCATTGCTGGCTACGGTGTCTGCTATTGGGAGACTAAATACCTTTTTCGATTTGACTTAGGTGGCTATTTGGTCTTCCTATCAACTAATGTAACAGTCTAACTTACTGATGAAAGTGGGTGTAACCGTACCAAAACCAGCGTATTTTCTCACCAATTAGTCATTAATTATTGGTCATTGGTCATTGGTCATTTGTCATTAGTTTTCACAAAGGACAAAGGACTAATGACAAATGACTAACTCGCCAAATATTCATCCATGTTAGCTTTAGACTTACGAAGTTTACTCAAGGCTTCCCGCTCGATTTGGCGGACTCTTTCTCGACTGATATTCAGTATTTCACCGATTCTCGCAAGAGTCAGCGCTTGTCCATCAGTTAACCCAAAGCGTAGTGTGATTACTTCCCTCTGTTGTGGCGTTAGGTCACCCATCAGGCGATCTAAGTCATAAGATAGGGAAGATTGCATAACAAACTCTTCTGGAGAAGCTCCTGGATCTTCCAGCATTTCTCCGAGTTCGGTGTCGTAGTTATCACCAAGCCGCAAATCCAAGGAAAGCGGCAAACGCGCCTTTTCTAGATACTCTCGCACTTGCTTGGGGGTCAATTCTAATTCTTCAGCTAGCTCACCAGCTGTCGGAGCGCGTCCCAATTTTTGAGATAATTGCCGCTGTGCTTTTTTAATTTTATTTAATTTTTCGGTTATGTGAATAGGCAGGCGAATGGTACGAGCTTTTTCGGCAATAGCACGAGTGATAGCTTGGCGAATCCACCAATAAGCATAGGTAGAAAACCTATAACCTTTTGTGGGGTCAAACTTTTCTACCCCGCGTTGCATACCAATGCTACCTTCTTGGATCAAGTCCAGTAAATCGACGTTGCGCTTTATGTACTTTTTGGCAACGGAGACTACTAAGCGCAAATTGGCTTCTACCATTTTACGCTTAGCAATTTCACCATCAGCGATCGCTTCATTCAATTCTGCTGGTTCTAATTTTGTCGCTTTAGCCCACTCTTCTATAGTTGGTTGACGACCTAACTGGGTGGCAAGATTTTCCCTCGATTCGTGCAAGGCCGTTGAACGTTGCACCTGCTTACCATAGAAAATCTCTTCCTCGTGGGTTAAGAGTGGCACACGGCCAATCTCACGCAGGTAAGTCCGCACGAGGTCTGTGGCTGTCTGAGCGGTCTTCATGGCGCTACTCTTTGATAATGAATGATGAGTTTGACGGTAGGGTGATTAAGGTATAGATGCTCTGTATGGGTACTAACCAGTCAGACTGGGAACCCATGCTATGGTTTGCAACTTACGCGCCCGACTAATTCGGCTGCTCATAATCGTCAAAATTGAGCTTCTTAATTGCTAAAAGTTACAATTATTTCCTAGTTTCCACAAGTATCTACAGTTAGATAAAAGGTAGCTTCTTAAACATTTTTGTATTTCGATTAATATTAATAATTGTAACCTTTATGAGAAGGTTTTGGCTATATGGCTGGATAAATTTCCTGGCTGTTACAGTTTACGCAATATATACTGTCTTCCTTCTCCAGGCTTCCTAAAAGTCGATTTCATGAAATATATCGCTCAAATAAGCTTCCTCATACTTGTTAAAGTATCTCAATGAGAACTATAGTCATTCTCTTATAAGAATTGTTTAATTTTTTAATGGGGCATTGGGCATGGGGAGTTAGGAGTGCTGTACATGGATAGCGGGGCGTTTAGCCCGTGCTGAGTGCTGAGTTAGGAGTTTTGTTTATCTCCTTGTCTCCCATGTCTCCCCTTGCCCTCCGCCTCTTTGCCTCTTCCCTACTCCATCACAATGTTGCAGTAATCTTGGAGAACTTTTACGTCCAAGGTCGTATTTTGTAACGAACGGATGGCGGCGACGGTAGCTTTTGCACCGGCGATGGTAGTTATGATGGGAATTTTGTAAGCTAAGCCTGTGCGGCGGATTAACCTCGAATCAGTCTGGGCTTCTTCTCCTGAGGGCGTGTTGATAATCAGTTGGATTTTCTGGTTTTTAATTGCGTCTACAACGTGGGGGCGGCCTTCATGGAGTTTCAGGACTAATTCAACATTTAACCCCTGTTCGAGAAGAACCCGGCGTGTACCAAGTGTAGCCATGACTTTAAAGCCCAAATCGATAAATTCCTTCACCACACCAGCTGCGGCAGTTTTATCGCGATCGCTCATTGATACAAATACGGTTCCTGTTAAGGGTAAATGCTCTCCTGCACCCATTTCGGCTTTCGCAAAGGCTCGCCCAAAGTCGCTGTCAATCCCCATCACCTCACCAGTGGAGCGCATTTCTGGGCCTAATATGGTATCAGTTCCAGGAAATTTATTAAACGGTAATACTGCTTCTTTGACGGCAATATGTGTGGGAATAACTTCTTTGGTGAAGTGTAACTCCTCTAAGGTTTTGCCTGACATCACTAAGGATGCTAGTTTTGCTAACTGGACACCCGTAGCTTTAGAAACAAATGGCACTGTGCGGGAGGCGCGGGGGTTGGCTTCTAAAATGTAGACTTGGGGAGAATAACCATTTGCACCAACGACGGCAAACTGGATATTCATCAACCCTATAACTGACAACGCCTGTGCTAGCTGCACCGTCCAAGTGCGAATTTGGTTGAGAACTGCTGGGGATAAGGAAATCGAAGGTAACGAGCAAGCCGAGTCTCCGGAATGAATTCCCGCTTGTTCGATGTGTTCCATTATACCACCAATTACCACTCTTCCAGTGCGATCGGCGATCGCATCGACATCAACTTCGATGGCATTTTCCAAAAACTTATCGATTAAAATTGGATGCTCTGGTTCCACTTGTACCGCAAAGGTCATGTAGCGTTCCAATTCCGTATCGGAATAGACGATTTCCATCGCCCGTCCCCCTAAGACATAGCTGGGACGCACCACCACCGGATAGCCAATGCGTTTGGCGACAATCAGCGCATCTTCGTAACTGCGAGCAATACCATTAGGTGGTTGAGCAATATTCAATTGTTGGAGAATCTTTTCAAACCGCTCCCGGTTTTCTGCCATATCGATGGAATCTGGCGATGTACCCCAAATCTGAGGAATTGGGTAGTCGGCATTGGGTATTGGGCATTGAATGTTATCCGCTGTTCCCAATTTCTGCAAATATTCTTGGAGGGGAATAGCCAATTTCAGGGGTGTTTGTCCGCCAAACTGGACAATTATGCCTACAGGATTTTCAGTTTCGATGATATTAAGGACATCTTCTTTTGTTAACGGCTCAAAGTAAAGGCGATCGCTCGTATCATAATCTGTGGAAACTGTCTCTGGATTAGAGTTAACCATAATCGTCTCGTACCCCGCTTTTTTCAAGGCATAGGCGGCGTGACAACAACAATAGTCAAACTCAATTCCCTGGCCAATGCGGTTTGGACCACCACCCAAAATTAATACTTTTGGCTTGGTTGCTGGTAAAACTTCTGTTTCTTCTTCGTAGGTAGAATAGTAGTAAGGAGTAAGCGCTTCAAACTCTGCGGCACAAGTATCTACGGTTTTGTAAACTGGGATGACCCCTAATTGTTTGCGGTAGGCGCGGACTTCATCTTCGGTGGTTTTGGTGGCATAGGCAATCTGGCGATCGCTATAGCCATCGCGTTTCACCTCATAAAGTTGCTCTTTTGTCAACTGGTGTAAAGGTGTCCGCTTGAGGAATTTCTCCACATCGAGTAGTTGTTGCAATTTATCTAAGAACCACGGGTCAATACCAGTGAGTTCGTAGATTTCCTCAACGGTCATCCCTTGCTGTAAGGCATGACGCACGGCGAAAATGCGATCGGGGTTAGGTGTTCGCAGTTGGGCGCGAATTTGTTCGCCACTGGGTAATTTTTCGGCTTTGTCACAACCCCAACCAGCACGTCCGGTTTCGAGCGATCGCAGTGCTTTTTGGAAGGATTCGTTAAAAGTCCGGCCAATTGCCATTGCTTCGCCAACTGACTTCATTTGAGTTGTCAGCACTGCTTCGGAGCCGGGGAACTTTTCAAAAGCAAAGCGGGGGATTTTTGTGACTACGTAATCAATTGTTGGCTCAAAGGACGCCGGAGTTTTCTTGGTGATGTCATTTTGAATTTCATCCAGGGTATAGCCTACAGCCAATTTGGCGGCAATTTTGGCGATCGGGAAACCAGTGGCTTTGGAAGATAAAGCCGAACTCCGAGAAACGCGGGGATTCATCTCAATCACCACCACATCCCCGGTGAGAGGATTAACAGCAAATTGAATATTAGAGCCGCCAGTTTCCACACCGATCTCGCGGATGATTTTAATTGCCATATCCCGCAGCCTTTGATATTCTTTATCAGTAAGGGTTTGCGCGGGAGCGACGGTAATAGAGTCCCCGGTGTGGATGCCCATCGGGTCAAGGTTTTCGATGGAGCAGATAATCACCACGTTATCCGCCAAGTCACGCATCACTTCGAGTTCGTATTCTTTCCAGCCGAGTAAAGACTGGTCAATGAGAATTTGCGAAACGGGACTGGCATCTATACCTACCTGTGCCATTTCTTCAAATTCTTCTTGGTTGTAGGCAATGCCGCCGCCACTTCCCCCCATTGTGAAGGCGGGACGAATAATTAGGGGATAACTGCCAATTTGGTGAGCAACAACTTTGGCTTCTTCTAAAGATTCGGCTGTGCCGCTAGGACACACTGCTACCCCAATCCTGGCCATTGCCTCACCAAAAAGTTTTCTGTCTTCGGCTTTTTCTATGGCTGGTAGTTTAGCGCCGATTAATTCAACGCCGTACTTTTCCAACACGCCATTTTTGGCTAAAGTAACGGCGAGGTTGAGGGCGGTTTGTCCTCCCATCGTTGGTAGTAGAGCATCAGGGCGTTCTTTTTCAATGACTTTTTCGACTAATTCTGGTGTCAACGGCTCAATGTAAGTGCGATCGGCTGTTTCTGGGTCGGTCATAATCGTTGCAGGGTTAGAGTTGACCAAAACCACTTCATAGCCTTCTTCTCGCAACGCTTTACAGGCTTGAGTGCCAGAGTAGTCAAACTCACAGGCTTGTCCGATCACAATTGGACCAGAGCCTAACAGTAGAATCTTCCGGAGGTCATCACGGCGGGGCATAGTAGTTGCCTTGGAGTACGAGAATACAAATCCTGATTATTTTAAGGGTCTTTACCCCCTCTCGTGCTTTTTATTATTAAGTTTTTTAAGTTTGATGACAAAGAGGGGCGAGGAGGATGAGGGGGACAAGGGGACAAGGGGATAAACAAAACTCCTAACTCAGCACTCCTAACGTCCCATGCCCCATACACTATTGATGATTATTTTGTATTTCTAATTTTATTTAATTGTTACCATCAATTTTTAAGAGATTTTGCAAATCTTTGTTATTTAATTTTATAAAACTTTGTAACAAATGATAATCTATGTTTAACTAACTAATTGCTAAATATTTTCAACGTTAAATATTATATTAATACGTTTAGTGAAATTAAAAATGGCACATAATAGTGTCGCTATGTATCTGCCATTTTTTTATAATATTTTAAGAGTTAGATCTGCGAACTTTTTCTTTGAGTTTAGGTAAACAAATCTAGATTATGAGAGTCTTAGCTTTGAGCAGCTTGGACAAACCCTAAGGTTAAGCTGTCTTTGGCGAGGAAGTGAGACAAATGATATGCACGTTCCTCAGTTTTTAACAAAATCTTTTCGTACAGATAGCGTGTGCCCCGATCGCCTAAACTTTCTGCTTGAGCGGCTTGGCGGCGAATTACACCAATAATTGCTTGTTCGGCAGCTAGGTCATTTTCTACCATTTGGCGGCCGGAATATACGCCTTCAGATTCTTGTTCAAAGCAGGTTAATTCTGCTAATTTGCTGAAGGTTGCTACTGGAACACCACCCAGTCCATCCAAGCGTTCTCCAATTTCATGGATGTGATCTTGTACTTGGTTGTAGCTTTCGTTAAAAAACTCATGCAGTGAGTAAAATTCTGAACCTTCAACTACAAAATGATGTTTTTGGTACTGTAAGTAGAGTGCCTGGAAACTAGCTAATACAACATTAAATCCTTCTGTAACTGGAGCAGTTACACTGTGATCCAGCAACACGGGATTGTCATATATATGACCAAAATTCCGTAACAAAGTTTGCGTTTCAGACATTGTGTTCCTCTCTTTTTAGCAGTTACAGTTTTTAACTGCTTAATCTTTACAATATTAACATTTTAATAAAAATAACAAGCCAATTTGCCAATGCAATATTTTGTATTTTTGCTTACAAAAATTCTCAACTTTATTGTTTACTGGATAATTTCAAGTTGTGGGGACTATGGATTAGAGACTAGTACAGCAAGGCGTAAGGGACTTCCAACTAAAAAAATATCCCATCGTTTCAGTGAGCAGGGGAAGCAGAGGAGGAAGAATCTAACAATCGTCTTCTCTGGCAAAATTGAATAATTTAATTTCTGCAAGTCCCTAATTCAAAATCAAAAATCAATGCAGTGTAAGGGTTGTGTTGATTTGGAATCAGTGGTTTATTTACGGCGTGCTGTACTAGTAGTCTGCCAACCCAAAATTGCTAGGTTTGGACTGGGGTTGGAGGAAAGAATTAAAACCTTTTCCCTTTTCCCCTTACCCTTTACCCCGCCAAGTTTCCTTGGCGAACTACTAGAGAGAATTATTGAATAAGCTTCTTCGTTGTCTTTTACCCATACCCAACGCGCAATGCCATGTCCCATAACCAACGTGCAATACCAATGCCCCACAATACTGCTCGGATAAGCGGAGGAGGCAAAACTTAATTCCAGCCTCCATTTCTCCACTGCTTCCCCTGCTTGCCTCAACCAAGAAATTCCTTAACCGAGTAGTATTGCAATGCTCCATACCCATAAATATTTTATTTTTTCCAAAATTATTGAGAATAGTTTGCACTTAAGCTATGCTGATATTAAGAGGTTAAACTCCTAAAAATTTCAAAAAGTCAGAAATTAAATCGCGGTAATTACTGCAAGTTTGTTGCACTTTGAGGGCAATTCTCTTGAAATCGTTCAGTTCAGAAATTGAAAACAAGCACGTTGTAGAAGTAAATTGGGCAGACCGCTGGCAAGTCTATCAACGCCTAAAGGAGTTAGATATTCCCTGTAGTTGTGCCAGTAATCAGCCATTACAAGTTGAAATTAGCTCTGCTACAGCGGTTGTTCAACTTTGGAGTGTGATACGGCGATTCTCAGCCTCTCGTCAAGACCAGATATGGACTCTTGAATCCTGCTGGAAAAGTCGTTATCAAAAGTTTTAATCTACGATCGCCAGTCTTAAGTCTGGTGCTGAAAATATCTCGATTAATGGCTTGTATTTGTTAAAAGGACACTAAAAAATGGGTGCATCTCGCAATATGGAAGTATCAGAATTTTGCCTTGAGGGCAGATTTATAGATTTTGTTATTAAAGATGGCTATAAGCTGAAAGGTTTGCTGCTCGGAACTCACGAGGGTGAATGCTACGTTAAATTAGCTAAGCATTTACGGGCTGCTTTTGATTTGCGGTTACAACCAGGTACTTGGCTGCAGGTTGTTGGTTATAAAGAATACGATATAAAAAAAGACAAAGCGACACTGAAAGCTGAACGGGTGATGGCGGCGCGTTTGGAGATAGGAAAAGTTCAAACTATTACTGCACCACCAGAAACACCATCAATCGATCGTGCCAATATAAAACCAGCGAAGACTAAAGCAACGATTTTGGTGTGTCAAAAGTCTGATTGCATGAAACGCGGTGGTAAAGGAGTTTGTCAGGCTTTGGAGGCGGCTTTAAGCGATCGCGGTTTAGAAGACCAAGTTACAATCAAGGGTACTGGTTGCATGAAAAACTGCAAAGCCGGACCAAACCTAGTTATGCCAGATAAAACACGCCATAGCCGAATTCAAGCGGCACAAATCCCCGCGCTGATGAATGAGCATTTTGGTAATAAAGGTTTAGAAACACAGTCCGATGAGTGTAGAGAAGTAGCAAGAGTTAATGGCAAGTTTTGCTGAAATGCAGACGAAAAACTTGACATTTTAATGAGAAAGTTTAATAATAAGTTCTTTAGTGTGTTCCGTTAATACTCGGCAGCAAATTTTGATAGACTCTTAGAAAAGTCAAATATAAAGCGATCGCCTACACATTGTCATGAAACGAGGATAATGTAAAGGCGATCGCTTTATTTTGTATTTATATGCACATTACATCACCTCAGTTAGAGAAGACTGCAACAACTGTCGCATAGATGTCGCTTGCACATGGTTAGGGAATACAGTTAAAAAGGTATTCAGATCTTGGATTGCTATTTGGATTGCTATACGGATATCTAAGGAAGCACCTTGAGATAAGATACGCCGATATAAATGCTCTGCTGGTTGATTATATTGAGCAGCCAAATAGTAAAGAGCTAAGTTAAAGCTATTACGCCAGTTTTTAGCATCTTTTTCGTAATGCTCTTTAGCTAGCTTCATCGCAAGCGCCAAGTCAGCCCGTGCTTTGTCTGGCTGGTTAACGACTAAATAAGTTAAAGCACGCTCGTATAAACACCAATCATCTTGGTAATGTCGGTTAAGTACAATAGCGCAGTCTAAATCTTGGGGTGCTTCATGGTAGCGCTGCATTCGTTGGTAAATAAAACCTCTAAATCCCCTGGCTGCTGTCCATTGAAAATTGCGGTCAAGTTCAATGGCACGGTTAAAGTCTTGCAGTGCCTCATTATAGCGTTGCATACAGCGGTAAGTATTACCTCGACAGGCAATTGCCCATTGATTATTGGGGTCGAGTTGAATAGCACGGTTTAAGTCTTGGAGTGATTCTGAGTAACGCTCCATAAAACGGTAAATCACACCTCGATGTGCCAGCGCCCATTGGTCATTAGGGTCGAGTTGAATAGCACGGTTAAAGTCTTGCAGTGCTTCTTGGTAGCGTTTCATTACGCGGTAAGCTATACCCCTATTGGCGATCGCCCATTGATAATTCGGGTTAAGCTCAATAACACGATTAAAGTCTTGCAGTGCTTCTTGGTGACGCTGGATTTGGCAGTAAGTCATACCTCGAACTGTTAAATATTCAACTTCTTCAGGTACTAACTTTATCGCCTGGGTCAAATCTTCCAAAGCTTTTGAGTATTCATTAGATTGACAGTAAATATAACTACGCCAATCTAACGCTACTGCACGCCATTTATCCTCAAGACGAGTATCGCTCAAGAGTGTTGTGAGCATTTGAGCCGCAGCTTCATAACGTTTGTCTTCATAGGCTTTTAACCAATTGCTTAGTTGCTCACCCCAACTTTGAACTTCGGCAGAATCCACATCTTTACCAGCCTGAAGCATTGTTGCTGCCCAAAATTGGGCAAAAATGCGTTGATTTTTGAGAACAGCAAGGAATTCATTGAGAGCCACAGGTAAGTACTTTTGTGGTGATTGGCATAAGCGGTGATACAAAACATTGAGCTTATGGCTTTGCCAAGTTTGATCTTGCCAAGCTTTTACTTGCTCCAATTCCAGTTCGTTTCCTAATATGTCGTAATAGTCTGCCAACTTGCTATGTATATCAGCCCAACTTTGCGGCGATGAAAAACGCTTGTGGCGTAACATTTGGGTTTTAACGACATCATGATAAGCCCAACCGTCAGTACGTTCGTTGACAAAGGATGTTTCTTTCAGCCAAGTAAATAGCGCATCAGCTTCTTGTTCTCCTCTTAACTGAGCTATAACATCCCGATTCAAGCACCGAGGAATGGCAGCATCAAGCGCTACTTGTCTTCGCTTGGGGTCATCAATCCATTTTAAAAAGCGTTCTACAGCATTACTGCTAGGCTCAACTACTTGGTTAGGGTCATTGGGATGAGCATCTGCTAGCATTCCTACCAGCAGGGGCAAATTTCCCGAAAGGCGCAAAATCGTTTCTACAACCTGACTGTTGGTAATGTCTTTGCGAGTTAAATATAGTTGGGCTTCTTCTTGTGTAAAGGGTTCTAAAGAAAAACGAACTATTAACCCCTCGTAAGGTGCCCAATAATTTTTATCTAATTCTTGGCGACCGGCGATCGCTATCAATATATTGAGAGATACTTCACCGTGGCGACCCTCCAAAATTTCCCGTAGCCAGTTATCTAGGAATTCCCCGGTGCGTTCATAGGTATCAAAAAACAAAACAACAGCAGTTTCTTTAGCAATTTTAAAAATATCTTGCAAAAATAACGGCGTCAGAACTTCTACAGGTTCTTGAATTAAGCGTACCTCGTCTTTATTGGTTATTTTCTTGGCAACATAAGATGCCCATTCTCCGGCTTGGGTAGCAAAAGCGTCTTCATCGACAAAATCAAATACAGCACCGCCAACTGGAACTCGACGCGCCAAACGCACACCAGTTTTAAAGACGGTTTTGCCGACAAAAGCTGAGAAGCCTTGGGGAGCTTCTGGATCGGTTTCTAATTCTTGGCGCTTTTGGCAGTAAACTTTATAGCGATCGCTAAACTGTGTTAGTTTGTGACCTTGCCGTTCTAACTCCTCAGCTAAACGACCCATAACTTCTGGTACAGTTTTTTCCGCTTCATCGATGTAAGCCGAAATAATTTTTGCTTCGTCGGCAATTTTCCGAAACTGTCGCAGCAGGGTACTTTTACCAACTCCACCTTGACCCCAAACGTTATACAGAAAACGACGGCGATCGTCTTCTAGGGGTAATGCTAGATTTTGGCGAAATTGGTTTACTTGGTCTTCACGACCCACAAAACCTGATTGTTGGCGCTGCTTGAGAATATCTTGTAGACTCTTGGGCTTGTTTTGCGGGTTCATTGCCAGATTTAATTTTGAGCTATTAATGTTTAGAGAATAACTACTAAATATGAACGCCGTATTTCGGAATTTACCTTAGAGGATGTTTGAAAAGTCCTCTTCTTGGTAGCAAAACGTTTTAGATCCCCCTAAATCCCCCTTAAAAAGGGGGACTTTGAAAGGTTTTGCCCCCCTTAAAAAGGGGGGTTGGGGGGATCAATAAGTACCTAAAATCACAGCCAACCACTTTTCAAACAACCTCTTAGCGAAAGTACCAGATATTGAACCGGAATCTTACGATCGCTTACCTACAGCTTAATAACAAAGCGATCGCCTATACTTTGTCATGAGTTGGGCAAAGTAATAGTAGCGATCGCTTAATATTTGTATGCAATCGTGTTGAGCGATCGCCTACACATTGTTATGAGAAGGAGAAGGCAATTTTGCCTTGTATGGCAAGCTCATCTAAACCATCGAAGATAATCAGTAAGCGGGAATCAGCCTTATCTTTATCTAGTGGATTATGTCTGAGAAAGCCATCATCTCGTACAAACTTACCCACTGCCTCAACTAAGTCATCCGATGGTTCAAAATGGTGCAAAGGAATAAATAAAACCGGAATTTTCCCTTTTTCTGCTTGGTTAGCTGCAAAGATTTTGGTAAAGGAAGATTTACCACTTCCTAGACCACCACTAATCACTCTAATGGCATCATTGCGATCGCACAATAGCTCAAGATCGCCCTCGTTTGGTTTTGCAAACAGTAATTCTTGATTTCCTTTGACCAAACTCACTATTGCTTCTACCAAAGACCGGTAAATTAGTAACCAAGCAACTTTCTCTGGTGCTGACCCTAAACCGAGTGCTGCTGTTGCTTCTACAGCATCTTTAGCTACCTCTTCCCACTGCCCAAAGACTCCATTTATTACACCTTTGCCTAGTGATTTAAATAGTTCTTTAAAGTCAGCTTTAATAGGTTTATTCCATAATGCAACAGGTTTGCTAACTGAAAATCCAGAGGTATTGCTCATCGCTGTTGTATGATGCTGGTAGATGTACTGAGTTAATATATTTCAACAAGGTTTTATGAGATTTTTCCTGAAAACCAGCAGTAGATTTAATAATTTGTCTATATAAACTTCTAATTTTAGGCTCAAAGGCGCAACTTCGAGGATAAAAGGCGCAACTTTCAAGCTCAGAGGCTCAACTCTCAGGCTCAGAGGCTCAACTCTCAGGCTCAAACGCTCAACTCTTAGGCTCAGAGGCTCAACTCTCAGGCTCAAAGGCTCAACTCTCAGGCTCAAAGGCTCAACTCTCAGGCTCAAAGCTTCAACTTTTAGGCTCAAAGGCTCAACTCTCAGGCTCAAAGGCTCAAAAATGCCCTGGCGATTAGAAATCCCGGCTACACAAACAAAACCTGCGGAGGCAGGTTACAAGAATTTTGAGATACAAAACGCGAAAGGGGCATAACATTGTTCGTAGGTATCAACTTAAGCCCAAAGGATTGTCCCACATACGTTTTACCCCCCTTAATCCCCCCTTGGAAAGGGGGGAAACAGGAATCTAGTTCCCTCCCCTTTCCAAGGGGAGGGTTAGGGTGGGGTAACGCGTTGAGTGACGGTCAGCCAGAGAACTGAATATCACGTCTTGACAAGGATTTGGCGTTAAGTTGACACCAATGAACATTGTTATACCCCTAGAAAGAAGCCGTATTGTACTGAATTAATAACTGGTATTATTGTCTATCTTAGGCTTTAGCTAGCTGTGGCTTCGGGTTTCTTTTTCTTAGAACGGCGGCTAAACCTGCGTCCCATCTCATCAATGACTCCATCTAAACCTGTGACATTACCGCTAGCTTTGGCATAGCTATAAATTGCCAATGCTGCTGCATAAGCTTCACTACCAGCCGCAATACAGGTATCATCTACCAATTCTTGGAGTTGGGTTAGAGACAACAGCACCGGATACAAGTCCTCATATATTTCCAAGTCTCGGCGCATTTCTTCCAAATCAAAATAACGAGGCAAAAAGTTAGGGTTCTGTGTCGCCACTTCTAAAGCTTTGCTGACAAAAGCCTGACTTTTATCTCCCATTTTGACTATCGTCCGTCGGTCTTCAGGGGTCAAATCAATCAAAAATGGTAATTTTTCTCTAATTGTAGCGATCGCTTCCATGACCGCTTCTTTGTCTGCTGGGGCTAACTTGGCACTGATGCGATTTTCTGCCATTTTTAATACTCCTTTAGGGTACTTAATTTCAGTATTCCCAAAGTTCTAAAGGCGATCGCGTTTCTGGAGAGGTAATTAATAGAGTTTTTTTTG
This sequence comes from Nostoc sp. C117, assembly GCF_043099735.1. NCBI lineage: Bacteria > Bacillati > Cyanobacteriota > Cyanophyceae > Nostocales > Nostocaceae > Nostoc > Nostoc sp. C117. The sequence goes on along the minus strand of NZ_CP170991.1, from coordinate 3,941,107 downwards.
CACTTTATGCAAAGCCGAAAAGAGAGTTTAAATTCCCTTATCTTAATTAACAAAATTCATGGCTTTACTCATCATCCGACTCTGCAAATAAAGATTCTAAATCCTGACGACCGTTGATAACGCGCAAAATTTTAACGCCATCATCAATCACTTGGTAGAGAATGACATATACATCTAGCGGCAAGCCACGTAATGAAGGTTTAATATGAGCGTAACTGCGTCCCATATTTGGAAACACCGCTAAATTTTGACATTTATTGTTAAACTCTCTAAATAGCTTTTCTCCTGCTTCCAGATTTCGCATTAAAAAGTAATCAGAAATTTCATTTAAGTCACGACTTGCAGATAGTGAAATTACATAGCGGCTCATTACTAAGCCTCACGCGCCTTTTGAAATTTTTCTAGTATCTGCATCACTACAGTTTCGCCATCCAAAACTTCCCCCCGTTCAATTTCAGCAATTGCGACATCAACTTTTTGCCGGGTTTCTTCTACCCATTGGACATACTCGGAATTCAATTTTTCTAGTAGTTGAAATGCTACATCAATTACTTCATCTGCATTTGTAAATTTCCCACTAGCAATTTGAGCTTGGATAAATTGCTCATGTTCAGGTTTAAGTTCAATGTTCATGATTTATCTATCTGTCTTAAAGTTGACACCAATGGGGGTATACCTCACCTTAATGAGAACTGCTATAGTATAAACTAATAAAACTGAATCCAAAAAGAAATGCGTAAACAAATCATTGAATATACATCTCCACTAGATGCGCTGATTGCCCTTACCAAACAGTTAAATACCTATGAAATAAAGTACCAAATTAATTCAGAAGAATTTTTTGCCAAATATAGCCAAGGTCAAACTTCTGACGATGAAGTATTTGTCGAATGGGCAGGAAACTATCAACATTATCTAGCTTTACACCAACATATTGATGATAAATCAAGCTTCTATTTCAAGTAAAAGCGCCCGATAACCTGCTTGAATAAAGTGTTGATCGGCTGTTGCTGCAATGATTAAGCCCCGATCCTGCATAACAATAAACGAAATACAATCAGTTAGCCCCCAGGTTTTGTCTAGACGGGACTGATAGAACTGTAAAGCACGGTTGAGCAATTCTGTCTCTACACTCACAACACACATATTTGGTGTTTGATAGCACTGTTGGATAAATCGTATTGCTGCTGTGCGATTAAAAGCACTTAAAGCATTACCAACTTCAATTAAAACAGCTTCCGTTAACCATACTTCCACGGCACTTTGGACACGCGGTAGCAGATTTTTGGCCTTGAGATGGTGTTGATCGCGTACATTCAGTAATGCTTGGATAAAAACAGTGTCTAAAAATATTCGCTCACCTGTCATGTGTTAATTTCCGGCTGATGTTTTGGTGTGCCATACAGGTAATGATCGTGTTGACTTGCCCAATCTTCAGGTGCATCAACTGTCCCCGTTAAATCTTCTAATACATCCCAAACATCAGCCGCTTTAGTTTCAGATGAGTTAATATCCTCAGAAACAATGGTAATTACGTAGCGCTTGTTTAGTTCTAAATCAAGTGGTATATCTGGTCGCAAAACAGAACCATCAAATGTAACCGTTAAGATTTTGCTCATTGATATATTCCTTCTAACCACTAATTACAGCGATCGCATCAATCTCTACCAACACATTTTTAGGTAACCGCGATACTTGAACACAAGCCCTGGCTGGGGCTGTATCTTCTGGGAAATATTTAGCATAAACGGCATTCACCACCGCGAAATCATTCATATCAGCTAAAAATACAGTGGTCTTCACCACATCTTGAAAAGTCGCACCAGCGGCGATGAGGATGGCTTCAAGATTAGCTAATACCTGCTCAGTTTGCTTTTTGACATCATCAGTGTAGACGACATCACCAAGACGGGGATCGATGGCAATTTGTCCAGCCACAAATACAAATTGACCAGAAGCGGCGATCGCTTGATTATAGGGTCCAACTGGTGCGGGTGCGTTATCAGTATTAATTACTTTACGGGTCATAGATATTACTTTCTCTAACGATGTTTCCTGTTGACCGATTTCTAGCTGAGAAGCGATCGGCTTGTAAACTTCTCCATCTGGCATTATCGCAAATGTTCGACAGTTGCAAGCATCAAGTCTAGAAACCGAGTATCGTAGGGAGCCTCAAATTGATGCACTTCTTTTGTCAGGCGAGTAAAGCTGCGTCCATCTAATCTTGCAACTATGTAAAGTCCAGGTAGCACACAATAATCGTGTGCTGTCTCAAATACTCGCATTTTGCTATCAAGTTCATCAAATTTCACGCTTTCATTCCTCAACAGTGAATGAATTATTTAAGTCATTTTTAACCGAGTAAAGTGCATCAAAACAACCCCAACCTCGGACGTATTCCATAATGCCGATATCGCCAATAATCGCGCAAAATGCGATCGTGGTCAAAACATAAATTACCAGGCACACACCAATACTCAAAAATGCCTACACCTTTAGCATCATCCCCAGCCATAGGTTCACCCGTCGCCGTCGCTAAAAACACAATACTAATGGTATGTTGACGTGGATCGCGATCGGGGTCAGAATACACCAATAATTGTTCAACCAACTCTATCTGTAAACCCGTTTCTTCCTTAGCTTCTCTTTGCGCCGCGACTTCCACCGCTTCGCCATAATCCACAAAACCACCAGGAATAGCCCAACCCAAGGGTGAATTATGTCTTTCAATTAACACTATTGGCCGATGAGGTCGATCTACTAGTTCAATGATGATATCAACTGTCGGTGCAGGATTTCGGTAAGTCATGGGATTTTGGATTTTAGATTTTAGATTAACTTAGGTGGGCATCAAACCTTAAGCATTAACCAAGAACAAATGACAAATGACAAATGACTTTACCCTGCAAATACTGTTCCGTGATAAATTCTATGCGATCGCTTGCTCCTATAACTCAGGTTAAATATGCCTTTTCCTAGATCTAGTGGCATTTTGCTGCATCCTACTTCCTTTCCCAGTCGATTTGGCATTGGGGATTTAGGCTTAGAAGCCTATCGCTTCATTGATTTTCTCAAAGAAAGCCATCAACAATATTGGCAAGTTTTACCCTTAGGCCCTACTGGATACGGTAATTCCCCCTACATGTGCTACTCAGCAATGGCAGGAAATCCTCTACTGATTAGCCCAGAAAAACTTCTAGAAGAGGGTTTGCTAGTTGAAGAAGACTTTGCTAATTTACCAGGATTTCCACTGGAAAAGGTAGATTTCGACCAAGTTGTGCCCATTAAGATTGGGTTACTGAAAAAAGCCTGTGAAAAGTTTAGAGCTAATGCTACGCCCATTCAGCAAAAAGAGTTTGCAGGTTTTTGTGACAGCAAAGCTTACTGGCTAGATAATTACGCCTTATTTATGGCGCTAAAAGATGCCAACGAAGGTGCAAGCTGGAACACATGGAAGCGAGAATTTGTCAAGCGCGAACCAGAAGCACTAGCTCAGGTAGAGCGTCGGCTCAACGGAGAGATTTTTTACTACAAGTTCATCCAATTTGAGTTTTTCCGCCAGTGGTCAGACCTGAAAAGCTACGCCAACATGCGCGGTATAGACATTATCGGCGATATCCCCATCTACGTAGCTCATGATAGTGCCGATGTATGGGCGCATCCCGACATCTTTTGCTTAGATGAAGAAACCGGAGAAGCTGCTCAAATGGCAGGAGTCCCACCAGATTATTTCAGTGCCACGGGTCAATTGTGGGGAAACCCGGTTTATAACTGGGAGGAATTGCAAAAACAAGACTTTAAATGGTGGCTACAGCGCTTTGAGGCAATGCTGGATTATGTAGATATTATTCGCATTGACCACTTCCGGGGCTTCGAGGCTTATTGGTCTGTACCCCAAGGTGAAGAAACTGCCATGAATGGCGAATGGGTGGAAGCACCCGGAGACGCTTTTTTTGAAGCGATTAAACAGAAGTTGGGCAAACTACCCGTCTTGGCAGAAGATTTGGGAGTCATTACACCAGAGGTAGAAGCGCTGCGAGACAAGTATGAATTTCCGGGAATGAAAGTTTTGCAGTTTGCTTTTGGTTCCGATCCCGCTAATCCATTTTTACCATTCAATTACCCGCGAAATGCTGTAGTTTATACTGGTACTCACGATAATGACACAACTTTAGGCTGGTTCAACACAGCTAACGACAATGAAAAGCAAAACCTGTTGCTTTATTTAGGTTGTATCAGTCCTGAAGGCATTCATTGGGATTTAATTCGACTAGCTTTAAGTTCCATAGCCAATCAAGCAATTATTCCTTTGCAAGATGTCTTGGGATTAGGAAACGAAGCGCGGATGAATTTTCCCAGTGTTGCTGAGGGGAACTGGGAATGGCGCTATCAAGGAGCAGCTTTGACAGAAGAATTAGGTACAAGACTGAAAGCTCTGACCAGACTCAATGGACGCGCCCCGCAAGAACAATAAGGACAAGGGGGCATGGGGAGATGAGGAGACTTGTACTGAATTTCGACTACGCTCAACTACCGCAAAGCCGTTGGCGCAGACTCTCGTAGAGAAGTATGAGGAGAATAATAACTCCTAACTCAGTACTCCTAACTCAGTATGGGCTAAACGCCCTGCTAACAGCACTCAGTACTCAGCACTATTTTGCCCCATGCCCCATATTTCAAAACTTAGGCTTGGCGGCAATCCTAACTTCTTCCTCTTTCCCTGGCTCTCCCATTTCTTTGGCTTTCTCTTGATTAACGCTCATCAAGACACCACCAGCATTATCAGTTTTTACTGTTAGTTCCTCTTGAGCTTTCCAAATCCGGTGAGTACCCTCTGGTAAAGTACCCTCAAACTGGGTTTTGCCATCAGCTATGACGCGAATCCAAGATGACGCTTTCAAGGTAACGCCAATTTGTACAATCTCTCCCTGTTTAACGCCGCTCAAAGTGTCGCTCACAGGTTGAACTTCTAGTGACTGTTTTGGTTCTACTAGTTCTGGTTTGACTTGTTTGGGCTCAGTTAGTTCTGGTTTAACAATGGACTTTTGTGTTGAGTGGGTGTCGCTTTGGCTATTATTTGCTTGTAGTACAGCCTGATTTAATAACTGAGACAAGCCATTGACAGAGCATACAATTAGCAATACGTAAAGAAAGTAAAGATGAATGGGACGTAATTGATTGAGAGGTGAATTAATCCTTATAGATTGGGAGTTTGCTCGTGAAGAATTGATGGGAAACGTGTCAGCAACTTGTACTCCATTTAAGCCCATTGCGTCAGCAAATTGTCTGATAAAACCCTGAATATAAACTGGTTCTGGGAGATCGTTCAAATTACCTTCTTCGATGGCCTGCAATAACCGCCGGGGAATCCTGGTCAATACAACCACTTGTTCTAGAGATAGGCCTTGTTCTTGACGTGATGCCCAAAGTTGAGCGCCTATTTCTGCTAACTTTTCAGATCTTTGTTGCTCTAATGAAAGTGGTACCTGTTGATTATTTTTCTTTTTTGGCCATTTCATGGCTTCTGACACTCCTTAACTCAACTAAATCTTTAATAGGTTGCTGGAACAGGCTTAATTCTGGTTTATTTGCTCTTGCAAAAACTGAATCTCAGGATCTTTGAGGGAACGATATTTACCCTCTGACAAAAAAGGTTCTTTTGGTGTTTGTAATTCAATTGAGCCGATCGCAGTTCGATGCAGCTGAATTACTGGATATCCTAATTGTTGTGCGATGCGGCGAATTTGGCGATTTCTTCCCTCCTGTAAAACAATTTCTAAAAAGCTTCCTTCAGCACAATCTTCTATCAGCCGTACCTTAGCGGGTCGTGTTTTTCTACCCTCCAACACCACACCCTGACGCCACATCCGCAATACTGTTTCTGGAGGATGTCCTTTTACCAAAACACGATATGTTTTGGTAATACTATGACGTGGATGGGTTAGTCCAAATGTCAAGTCTCCGTCATTGGTCAGGATTAATGCCCCTGTAGAGTCTGCATCTAGACGCCCAACTGGATGAATACCTGAACCCTCTCGTAATTCTTTTGGTAGTAAATCCAGTACTGTCGGTCTTCGGTGAGGATCGTCGCAAGTTGAAACTACTCCAGCCGGTTTATGCAGCAATAAATATATTAAAGCCGGACGCTGCTTTTCTGATACAAGCTTGCCATCAATAGCGATCGCATCTTTTTCGGGATCAACTTTTTGACCTAAATTTGCTATCACTCCATTGATCTGTACCCGTGATTGCCTAATCATTTCTTCGGCTTCACGACGTGAGGCAATACCCCATTGAGCGAGAATTTTTTGTAACCGTGCCTCCATGTGGAAATTGCTGATTTACTGTTAACAATTAAATGATATTTGCATTTTGTAGCGAGTAGGCATAAATGTTACATTTAAGTCTTGTTTTAAATTCGTCTGTTGTTGAGCAAATACTCATAAACTCCAGTGGTTAGATGTCAGAGCAAAATTCCCAAACAACAAATGTAAACAAGATCCGCATAATTACGCAAGTACTCACAACAGCAGTAAAGCTTTGGTTGAGAGCGCAAGTCAGCCAAATATCTGAACTAGAAGTAGAAATTAAAGCTAGCGATCGCCAACTTATCTCCGGACGCATTCCCTCTGTATCTATTTTTGCTACTCATGCAGTCTATCAAGGTCTCCTGATTACACAAATTCAATTAATCGCAGAAAATATTCAGATCAACATCGGGTCAATACTCAAGGGTAAGCCCTTGCGACTGTTGGAAATAGTACCAGTAGTTGCCGATTTGACTATAGATGAGAAAGATCTCAATGCTTCTCTGTCATCTAACTTATTATCGTCTGCTTTAGGCGATTTACTGGTTAAGGTTTTACCAACATATTGCCCAAAAACACAACCCATTAATTGGCAAGAAATTATTCTTGAAAACAACCAAATTATACTCCGAGGTATGAGAGTAACCAATAGTGAAACAACGCCTCTAGAGATTTGTCTGGGCTTGGACTTACTCAATGGTCATGAGTTGCAACTGACACATATCCAAATCAAGGACGACCAGAGAGATTTATTAGATAACAATGATGGGTACAATTTTGATCTTGGCTCAGATGTCGATATCCAAGACCTAACGCTGATCCCCGGTAAGTTAGTGTGTCGTGGACGGATTAATGTTAATCCTTAAGGGGGCATAGGGCATTGGGCAAAAGAGTGCTGTTAGCGATAGCGGGGCGTTTAGTCCGTGCTGAGTTAGGAGTTTTGTTTATTTCCCCATACTTCTCTACGAGAGGCTGCGCCAACGGCTTTGCGGTAGTTGGATCTCGACTCACTTCGAGGCCGCGGTAGTTGAGCGTAGTCGAAACTCAGTACAAGTCGCTCGATTTCCGCGTAGTCGAAACTCAGTACAAGTCTCCCAATCTTCCTCATCTCTCTATCAAGGGCAAAAGTAGTGTTACGAAATAGTAAACCAAAGGAGCTGTAAAAATATAACTATCAGTACGGTCTAAAATACCACCATGTCCAGGGATTAACTGCCCAGAATCCTTGACTCCAGCATCCCGCTTAAGCATAGACTCAGTAAGATCCCCTAAAAGACTAGCAATCCCAATAAGCAAGCCCAATGCTAAACCAGTAAACAGCGATCTAGGTAAGTGCAGATAATAGGCTCCAGCCAAAGCTACAGCAACACTGGAGGTAATACCAAAAATCGCACCTTCTACGGTTTTTTTCGGACTAATCTCAGATAAACGGGTTTTGCCAAAGAATTTGCCAATAGTATAGGCACCAATATCGGCTGCCCAAATACATAACAAAGTCAACAGTGTTGCTGTCAAACCTTGAGGTAAAGAGGCAGAATTTGCCTTTTCCCAAAAATCTGTCCAGCTTGTAGGCCAGTAAGCTCCTAAAGGTAGATTACTAAAAGTAGCCGTATCAATTGCTCGTAACCGCACCCAATAACTTGGTAAATAACCGACGTAAAATAGCCCCATAATAGAAGCGGAAATATCGGCGATCGTGGCAAATTTGGGCTGAAACAGTAGATAAAAACAAATAAGTGTACCAGCTATAGGCATTACAGCATCAGCTAAACTGCCATTTAGGGTACAGATTACCAGCAAAACTTGGCTAACAGCCATAGTTGTTTTAGCTGCGGGAGCAAAGCCTCTGGCTCGCACCAAATTAAAATATTCCTGTTGACCCAAAAATACAATAACTGCAAACATGGTGGTAAAGTACCAACCTCCCAAAAGGGTTGCAGAAAGAGCAAGAGCGATCGCAATAATTCCACTAATAATCCGAGACCAAGGCATAGAAGTATTGGGTACTGGGGATTGGGCACTGGGGATTGGGCACTGGGGATTGGGTATTGGCGATTGGGTAATGGGAAAACTCTTCTCTAATTCCCAGTCCCTAGTCTCTAATCCCCAGTCCCCATTCCCTAATCCAGTTTCTCACCACTGAGGATAAAAATTGGATCGACGGCGGTAAAGGTTTGGGAAAAGCCTCGTGTTTCTAAGCGATTAACCGCAGATTGGACAACTTCAATATTTCTAGCCCTTAAGAGAGAAAAACTCTGGGAAATAGCATACAGGCTTTCTAGATTAGCAGCTGTGGCTACAACACGACCTGATGGTGGCAAATAATGCCAAGCTGCTTGCAATATTTCTTGAATAGGGCGTCCTCCCTCGATACAAACACGGTGAGGGGTAACTTTGAGATCGTGTAAACACTCTGGGGCGCTACCTTCAATGACTTCGACATTTTTGACTTCAAAGCGATCGCAGTTACGCTTAATTAGATTAGCTACTTCTTCATCCCTTTCTACAGCTATAATCTTTCCCTTGGGACACAGCAATCCCACCTCTACAGGAATTGTACCCGTCCCGGCGCCAATGTCCCATAAAACTGAATCTGTTTGTAGTCGTAGTTGAGCAATTAACAACAGTCGGACTTCTCGCTGGCTCAGGGGAATTCCTGGCAAATGCTCGAACAATTCATCGGGAATACCAGGGGTAATATAAGGCCAAAGTTGGGAAGGCATAGAATTACGTAATTATACTAAAGATATTGGCAGACCATATCGAAAAGCCATAGGCTATGAAAACTTTTCAAATCTAGCGTTATCACAAACCATAATGATTGGGGAAATATTAGGCGAGTTCTACCAAGTTCAGCAGCTATTAGGAAAAAAAGCAGGGCGGCGGACGCTGTTAGCTCGTGACTTGAAAACTCAGGAATTAGTCGTCATCAAGTTACTTTCTTTTAATAGTGATTTTGAATGGGACGATCTGAAGCTGTTTGAGCGGGAAGCCCAAACCTTAAAATCTTTATCACATCCCTTTATTCCCCGTTACTTAGACTATTTTGAAGTAAACTTACCTACGATCAAAGGATTTGCCCTCGTACAGAGTTATATCCCAGCACAAACTTTAGAGCAATACTTACAAACTGGGCGGACTTTTACCGAAGCTGAAATTAAAGAAATAGCCAAGGCTGTTTTAGAAATTCTGATTTACTTACATGGGTTGCATCCGCCTGTAATCCATCGCGATCTTAAGCCTAGCAATATTTTATTAAGTGTAGACGCGCCAAGCGCGGCTTGCCGAAGGCATCGCTCTGGTAATAGTGTCGGTGAAGTCTATCTGGTAGATTTCGGCTCAGTACAAACTGTCCTAGCCATAGAAAGTGGGACTAGGACTGTGGTGGGAACCTATGGCTATATGCCACAGGAACAATTTGGCGGACGCACTGTTGCGGTTTCCGATCTTTATAGCTTAGGTGCAACGTTAATTTACTTGGTGACGGGTATTCACCCAGCCGATTTACCCCAAAAGGATTTTCGCATTCAGTTTGAGCAAGCGGCAAATGTGAGTCCTAAATTAACTCGCTGGTTGCAGCAAATGACTGAACCTAGTATAGAAAAGCGTTTTAGCTCAGCCAATGTTGCATTAGCAGCTTTGGGTGAACCGCAACTGCAAAATGCTGGCACTCTAACCGCGATCAAGCCAATTCGTACTAAAGTTAAACTGACTAAAATTCAACTGTATAAAACTGAAGATGTTCTGGAAATCATTATTCCACCAGCTAATTTTCGCTCAATGATTTCTGATATTTGCTTTGCAATCTGCTGGAGTACCCCTATCTTTTTTGGTACGATTACTACATTTTATGGGGTTCCTTTTAGCTTTAACTTTAATTCCCTGATAATGCTTTTCTTGTGTGGTGTTGGCTTCTGTTTTATATATCGGATTGTTTTTAATTTATTTGGACATACTCTACTGCATATAGATAGCCGAAAAATTACTTTAAACTACAATTTATTTGGATTTTTATATTTATGTCAGTCGTCACACCTAGATAGTCATAGCATCACTAAGCTGGTATACATACCGAAACACTCCAGAGAAACTCCTCACGCAACAGTTGAAGAGCCAGCACAATTGGAGATTTGGGCAGGTACAAAAAAGTATCAACTTAGTATTCCTATTAATAGGGTCAACACTGAAGTAGAAAGTGAATGGTTAGCTCAGGAATTAAGTGATTGGTTAGGTATAGAGATAGAAAAAGTTTCTTAGTGTCTATAGTTAATTACAGAATAAGTAACTATTATGGTTAGGGAAATACTAATTGACCGCTACGAAATTCAGCAGCAGTTAGGAAAGAAAGCAGGGCGTAGAACGCTACTAGCTAGAGATTTGGTAATTGGTGAATTAGTAGTTATCAAATTACTCTCTTTTGGCCATGAATTTGAGTGGGACGATCTCAAACTATTTGGGCGAGAAGCAGAAACTTTAAAATCTCTGTCACATCCGTTTATTCCCCGTTACTTAGACTATTTTGAGGTAAATTCACCAACCATCAAAGGATTTGCCCTAGTACAAACTTATATTCCAGCACAAACTTTAGAGCAATATTTACAAACTGGACGTACTTTTACGGAAGCGGAAATCAAAGAGATAGCCAAAGCTATTTTAGAAATTCTGATTTATTTACATGGGTTGCATCCACCTGTAATCCATCGCGATATTAAGCCTAGCAATATTTTATTAAGCGTAGACGCGCCAAGCGCGGCTTGCCGAAGGCATCGCTCTGGTAATAGTGTCGGTGAAGTTTATCTGGTAGATTTTGGCTCCGTGCAAACTGTCCTAGCCATAGAAAGTGGGACTAGGACTGTGGTGGGAACCTATGGCTATATGCCACAGGAGCAATTTGGCGGACGCACTGTCCCCGCATCCGATCTTTATAGTTTAGGCGCAACGTTAATTTACTTGGTTACAGGTACTCATCCAGCCGATTTACCGCAAAAGGATTTTCGCATTCAGTTTGAGCAAGCGGCAAATCTCAGTCCTAGCTTTAGCAATTGGTTAAAGTGGATGATTGAACCCAGTTTAGAACGGCGTTTGAGTTCTGCTACTAAAGCGATCGCAGTTTTAGAGAAACCACAACCGAGAAACTTGACTACTTTGGTTGTTGACAAACCGCATGGGAGTAAAATTCAATTAACCAAAAATGGGGATTCTCTAGAAATTATCGTTCCACCAGCTGGTTTTGATTCATCAATAGTACTCACAGGTTTCTTTGCGATCGCCTGGAATTCATTTATCTTATTTTGGACAATTGGCGCACTTTCAGCGCCTTTTCCTGTCAACATCCCCTTTGCCTTGTTTTCACTTCCTTTTTGGGGTGCTGGCTTTGTCATGGTGTATAAACTTCTCTTTCATTTATTTGGACGCATCGACTTACGCGTGAATCCCGAACAAATTGTCCTAACCTCAGAATTGTTTGCTTGGAAATTTTATCGTATCCCTGCATGGCCAAAACAAAGTGTTACTAAGTTGGTTTACATTCCAAGACATTTAACTAAAAGCTCTAACGGCACTATAACTAGCGTTATTCCAGCAGAATTAAATATTTGGGCAGGAGTAAAAAAGTATCAACTCGATCGTAGTGCGATTCAATCTGAAGCCGAACTGGAATGGTTAGCTCATGAATTAAGTCATTGGTTAGGTATCCCAATTACGCGAGAATAAACAAAACAAATAATCTTAAAGAGGTCTAAAAATGACAACTACAAGCAAAAGGCAATTCTTAATGTAATTAATTGAAAAACATCTCAACATCTCATCCGAAAACACTTTAGGAAAAGTTTTACAACTTTTAGAGGATGAAGAAGATATTAGAGATGTTCATGCTGAAATAGATCCCCGAATTCTTTAAGAAGTTGGGGATCTTGTCTCTCACGAATGATTTAGGATTGCTATAGAGAACAGTTAGTTAAAAATTATTGAGAGGAACTGTGTATGTTTGGACTGGGATTGCCAGAAATGGGTGTTATTGCGATCGTTGCTATTCTCATTTTTGGGCCGAAAAAAATTCCCGAACTGGGAACCGCACTGGGCAAAACCCTTAGAGGTTTTAAGGAGGAGATGAAAACTCCCAGCGAGGAAACCAATCAAGAACAAGAAGAACAATAGTCAAGGGTCAAGAGTCAAGGGTCAAAAACTTTTAGATGCTAAACTTTTGACTCTTGACTTTTGACTACAGCAATGTGTTAACAACAGAAGAAGGTGCGATCCCATTTTGGGAATCGATGACGGTTGTACCAGTATTTTGTTGATGTGTCTCTTCTTTGACTACACCACGGAGTTTAATTAATTTAATTGCTCGACTAACGCTTTCTGGTAAAATCACCACTAAGCTATTATCTGGCGCCATATCTAAGCCTTTGTTAATCGCTTGGGTTTCATCCAATATTGATTCATAGTGGCTATCAGGCTTAGCTTGGGTAATGCCTTGAATAATCAACTGGGCGGCCGATCCCCGTGGTCTTCCCCTCGTGTCATCATCTTCTTTGACGATGATGTAGTCAAAAGTTTGTGCTGCGAGTTTGCCCAAGGTCACAAAATCTTCGTCGCGGCGATCGCCTGGACCACCAATTACGCCAATGCGTTGTCCTGTAGTCCAGTTCCGGACAAAAGCACCTACTGCTTCGTAACTGGCTGCGTTGTGGGCATAATCTACTAAAGCGTGGTGGTTGCCTAAATTAAACAAATTCATCCTTCCTGGGGTTTGACTAACTGAAGCCCGGAAGGTCTTTAAACCTGAACGAATCTGCTCAATTGAGACGTTCTGCACGAAAGCTGCCAAACTTGCTGCTAAAGCGTTGGCAATCATAAATGGCGCTCGTCCACCCATTGTTAAGGGTATCTGTTCTGCCCTTTCTATTCGGTGTGTCCAATCGCCTTTGACAATAGACAAATAGCCATTTTCATATACCGCCGCTACTCCCCCTTTTTGGATATGTTTTCGCACCAATTCCGAATCGGGATTCATGGTGAAGTAAGCAATATTGGCTTTTGTTTTTTCTGACATGGCGGCGACGCGGCGATCGTCGGCGTTGAGTACCGCATAGCCATCAGGGAATACGGCTTCGGCGATGACGCTCTTCAGGTTAGCTAACTGCTCAATGGTATCTATATCGCCTATTCCTAAGTGGTCAGCGGCTACATTTAATACTACACCCACATTTGCTGCTTCAAAGCCTAGTCCGGAGCGGAGAATCCCACCACGAGCCGTTTCCAATACTGCTACTTCCACTGTGGGGTCTTGTAGAATGACGTGGGCGCTTTGAGGACCGGTGTTATCGCCAGCTTCTACTAAGTAATCTCCGATATAAGTTCCATCAGTAGTAGTATAGCCTACTACTTTTCCAGTCTGCTTATAAATATGTGCTAGGAGTCGCGTGGTAGTGGTTTTGCCATTAGTACCCGTGATGCTGAGAATGGGAATTTGGCTAGATTGTTCGTTGGGGAATAGCATATCCATGACTGCTCCAGCAACGTTACGGGGAATGCCAACGCTGGGGGCAACGTGCATCCGGAAACCCGGAGCGGCGTTAACTTCAACTATGACGCCATCAACTTCTCGCAGAGGACGGCTAATATCCGTGGTGACGATATCTAAGCCAGCGATATCCAAACCGATAATCTTCACTACCCGTTGGGCTAACCAAAGGTTTTCAGGATGAATTTCGTCGGTACGGTCTACGGCACTACCACCTGTACTCAAGTTTGCCGTTGCCCTCAAATAACAAAGAGTGCCCTTTGGCGGCACACTATTTAGGGTATAGCCTTGCCTTTCTAGTAGCTGGTAACTGGTGCGATCTAGTTCAATTTTGGTGAGGACGTTATCATGTCCTTCACCACGATTTGGGTCAAGGTTAGTTTCCTCAATTAGTTCGGCGATGGTGGATCTGCCATTGCCAATGACATGAGCCGGGACACGTTCGGCAACTGCGACAACTTTGCCATTGACTACTAGTACTCTGTGGTCGCGGCCAACATAATATCTTTCGACAATAATTGCTCGGGAAACCTGTCTGGCAGCTTCATAGGCAGCCTCAGCTTCTTCCCAACTTCTGATATCAATGGTAATACCCCGTCCGTGATTGCCATCGAGGGGCTTAATGACGATGGGATAGCCGCCAACGTATTCAATGGCTTCTTCCAAATCATCTAGGAAGTTGATCGTTGTACCTCTGGGTACTGGCGCACCAGCAGCAGCGAGGATGCGTTTGGTGGCTTCTTTGTCGCAAGCTAATTCTACGCCGAGAACACTGGTGTTGTCGGTCATTGTGGCCTGCATCCGCTTCTGATTGACGCCATAGCCTAGTTGAATTAAAAAGCGGGCTTCCAGAGACATCCAGGGAATACCTCTTTTCTCAGCTTCTTTGATAATCGCTTCTGTAGAAGGACCTAGCGAAGCATCACGGCTGAAGTCTTTCAGATCTTGGATATCTTGATCTAGTTCTGCCTTGGGATAACGGCCTCGATCGATAATACTCTGGCATAGCCGCACCGCAGCTCGTCCAGCGTAACGTCCCGCTTCCTCATTCAGGTACTCAATCACTACTTGATAAATTCCGGGTGTGGCAGTTTCGCGAGTGCGACCAAAGCCGACATGCATTCCGGCTAATTCCTGGAGTTCTAAGGCTACATGTTCGACGATGTGGCCCATCATCGTGCCTTCTCTGACGCGCATCAGAAAACCACCACGACAGCCAGGTGAACAATAGTGACCCTCCAGACTTGGCAGCGCCTCAACTAATCCTTCGTAAAAGCCAGGGATTTCATTCGAGGGCGTTTCAGCAAGGTTTTCTAAATCGAGGCGCATGACGATCAGCTTCTGGCGTCGAATGCTCCAGTAGTTTGGGCCGCGTAAGGTCTGGATCTTGAGGATTCTCATGGGAATAGGTAGATGGAGATTCGGAACCAAAATTCTAGTTTCTTACTGGAATTGACCGCTAAACTGTTCATTACAAACAGTTTTTTCTTTTTACATAGTATTCTCATCATTTTTCTACAGCAAGAAATAAATCAGCGGTCAACCCCTAAAAGGATTTGAGATTGGCGATAGTGCAGCGTTAGCGCAGTGTCTCCTAGAGCGGAACCAGCGTCTTTTGCATTGAAAGAGACAACAAGTGTACTTAGCTCTCTTAATTATTTAGATTTACGATAGCGTAGCTAAGCCGAGTCGGGAGAACATTACGCTGCAAAACGAGCCTTTTTGAAATTTGTTTCGCCAACTTTCTTGCGTTAGCGTAGCAGGACGGTGGTCCAGCATATAGCAAAAAGCTCTTTTAATCTAAAATCAAAAATCCCAAATCTAAAATTTATGGTCAACTCAGTGTAACCTCAGATACTTAATGCCGTCAGCTGGAAATTCGGTGTACAGCGGGTAATACAGTCCGCTGATATAAGTGGAAGCGATCGCCATAGCTGAGGATATGCAGACGTAAGTTATGTACTGTTAGGGGTTCGTTAGCACCGACATGGGGTTCGTTGGTGTGGGTGAGTTCAGTGGGATCAACAATAGTAACACTGCCTTTACCCATAACTTGTAACCAACCATCACGTTCAAACACAGCACAAGTATCTTCGTCAATACCAATACCTAAGCGATCGGGATGAGCAGAAATTGCACTAATTAGCCGCCCCATGCGATTACGGTTGTGAAAATGCTGGTCAACAATTACTTCAGGAATAAATCCCAAACCCGTCGCCATATCCACTAGAGAACGATTTGGCGTTTCTCCACTACCGCCACCAGCAATCATATGATGCCCCATCACTGCTGCTCCGGCGCTGGTGCCTGCCAAGGTAAGTTGCCCTGACCTCACCCGCTGTCGGATAATTTCCATCGCTGGCGTATCTGCCAATACACCACAGAGACGCAGTTGGTCTCCTCCCGTCAAAAAGACCCCACTACAGGCTTCTAAGGATGCTTTGATCTGAGAGGATTCACACTGTTCTCGTTCCCGGATGTCTAAAATCTCTACCTTTTGGGCACCCATTTCTTCAAAAATCCGAATATACCGACCACCAATGATCGCGGGTTCCCGAGAGGCAGATGGAATAATTGTAATATGAGCCTTACTAGCACCAGCACGTCCAAAAAAAGTTCTTAGGATGTCCCGCCCGTGAACTTTGTCTTCTGCGCCTCCGATAACTAGAACGGCAGTTTTTGTAGCTTGGGGTGTCCTCATTTCCAGCGATTTAACTTTTAATTCCGGCATTGTGTTTCTCCTGTCAACAACTTCAGGTGAATTTAACAAGATTAGAAGCCTGATGATTTTTGCGCTTTGCAATTTTCGAGAGGACACTTTTGTGAAGTTTGGATTAGCCTTAGGCACAGTTCCAAATTCTTGTTTAACGCACACGATGCCTCAGTCTAAACGTGGCCGTTACAGTTCCCCTGCTGCCAGCGCCTTGTTTTTCACCTGTTCACTTCCAGACTGGCAAAATAGTCCTGACTTAGTAGGCTAGGGAGGACACTTCTGTGGGGTAAACCCCCGTTGAGGAGCAAGTGCGTTGGGGAGACACTGCCTTGCGAACTTTCGCAAAGTTGTTCGTCCTTGGCATTCCCAAAGGTTAGCAAGTGCTGTCGGCTTTGCCAACTTGTTTGCCTAGCGTCTCCGTCAAAAGAATAAACTGGCATAAAAGTGTCAGTTTTCCCCTTTGGGATTGGGGACGAGCAGGTAAGACCACGCTTTTTTCTGAGGCTGGCTCGATGCATCCTGAAAGTTGTTAACTTGATATGATTATTAATTTAAATGTACTTGTGACAACATTTAAACATAAATTAAGTAATTAGAAAAACTTTAGATGGCAGCTAAAATCCAAGACTCCTGGTACTTTTAGATACTATTGATAAAGTTTAACTGTAGTTTGACCTGACATTGGCTTCTTGTGTTTGCTAGACATTCAAATTTAAGATTAGTGTCCTTGAATACGAATTACTGTGCGTTTTGATATAGTTACACTTTTTCCGGACTGTTTTCACTCCGTTCTCAGTTCTGGCCTGCTGGGTAAAGCCTTAGCTAAACAGATTGCCGAAGTGCATCTGATTAATCCACGGGACTTTACGACTGACAAGCACCATAAGGTAGATGATGAACCTTACGGTGGCGGTGTGGGGATGCTCATGAAGCCAGAACCAATCTTTGCTGCCGTGGAGTCGCTGCCGATTCTTCCCCGAAGAGAAGTCATTTTGATGAGTCCACAAGGTCAAACAATCAATCAACCTTTGTTGCGAGAATTGGGAACAAATTATGACCAATTAGTAGTGATTTGTGGACATTACGAAGGAGTGGACGAGAGGGTACTGCATTTGGTGACTCGTGAAGTATCTTTAGGAGATTTTATTCTGACTGGTGGGGAAATTCCCGCAATGGCTTTGATTAACGGTGTAGTAAGGCTTCTACCAGGAACTGTGGCCAAAACTGAGTCTCTGACAGCAGAAAGTTTTGAGGATGGGTTATTGGACTATCCCCAGTACACTCGCCCAGCAAATTTTCGCGGGTTGAAAGTGCCAGAGGTATTATTGTCTGGGAATCACGCCGCCATCGCTAAGTGGCGTTACGAACAACAAATTGAAAAAACACGCGATCGCCGTCCCGATTTGTTGAACAATTGGGAAGAGGGGATGCGGGGGGATGAGGGAGACAAGGAGACAAGGGGACAAGGAGATAAACAAAACTGCTAACTCTTAACTCAGCACGGGCTAAACGCCCCGCTATCGCTAACAGCACTCCTAACGCCCAATCATAAAATAACAAATGACAAAAATTCGTATTGGTAACGGCTACGATATTCATCGATTGGTGAGCGATCGCGCTTTAATTTTAGGTGGCATCCAAATTCCCCATGAACTCGGTTTATTAGGTCACAGTGATGCTGATGTCCTAACTCATGCGATTATGGATGCCATGCTGGGGGCATTATCTTTGGGGGATATTGGTCATTATTTTCCGCCTAGCGATCCCCAATGGGCGGGAGCAGATAGTTTAGTCCTATTAACTCAAGTACATCAGCTAATTAGCGATCGGGGCTGGGAAATTGGAAATATTGACTCGGTGGTAGTGGCAGAACGTCCCAAATTAAAACCGCATATTCACAATATGCGCGACAAACTAGCGACGGTTTTAAAATTAGAACCAAATCAAATTGGCATCAAAGCTACCACCAATGAAAAATTAGGTCCTGTTGGCCGCGAAGAAGGCATTTGTGCTTATGCTGTTGTCTTGCTTTTGAAACAATAAAAATTATGAAATATTCGATAATTGTTAACATAATTAAGCGTTTTCTCTTACCAATAATTCTGGTTTCGGCAACAGCAATTACAGTTACTGCGTGCAATCCATCTAACTTTAAAACCGCAGCGGCACAAATTCCCCGGTTAGTGGTTTCTACTACAACTGACCCTAAAACCTTTAACTGCGCCCTCATCCAAGAATCTCCCAATATTGCCGGTTTCACTTATGAGGCATTAGCTACTCAAAACGGAATAACTAAGGAAATTGAGCCAGCTTTGGCTGAATCTTGGGAACTTTCCCCAGACAAACTGCGGTTTGTTTTTACTTTGCGAGAAGGATTGAAGTGGTCGGATGGTAAGCCATTAACAGCTGATGATGTCGTTTTCTCTTTCAATGACATCTACATGAACAAACGTATTCCCACTTATACCCAAGATGCTCTCCGCATTGGTATCAGTAAAGCTTTTCTCAAAGTCCGCAAAATCGACGAGCGTCGGGTAGAATTTATTCTGCCAGAACCCTTTGCTCCTTTCTTGCGATCGATTGCAGCAGGGGTAGCAATATTACCAGAACACTCCCTGCGTAAAGCAGTGGAAACCAAAAACTCTGAGGGTAAACCAGTGTTTATGTCCACTTGGGGAACGGACACAGACCCGAAAGAAATTATTGTTAATGGCCCTTACAAAATTGAGAGTTATTCAACTAATCAACGCTTAATATTTCGGCGTAACCCTTTCTATTGGCGTCAAAAAGATGCACAAGGACAACAACTGCCATATATTGAACGTCTAATTTGGCAAATTGTAGAATCGCCTGATACAGCTTTGCTGCAATTTCGTTCTGGAGGATTAGATTTATTAGAAATTGGGCCTGGAAGTTTTCAATTGCTTAAGCATGAAGAAAAACGCGGTCACTTTTCTATTAAAAATGCTGGGCCTGATACTGGGACAAATTTTATTACTTTTAATCTCAATAAAGGTAGTCGCAATGGTAAGCCTGTTGTAGATCCCATTAAGTCCCGCGTTTTTAACAATGTTGCTTTTAGACAGGCTGTAGCCTACGCTATCGATCGCCAAACAATGATCAATAACACTTTGCGGGGATTGGGTAAACCGCAAGACTCGCCAATTTCTGTTCCCAGCCCCTATTATTTATCTCCCGAAGAAGGTTTAAAAACCTACGACTACAATCCAGAAAAAGCTAAACAAATTTTACTAGGAGCAGGATTCAAATACGATAACAAAGGTCAACTCTTAGATACAGATGGTAATCGAGTCCGCTTCACAATGATGGCTGTTGCTAGTAATAGACCCACAATTACACCGAAAATTCAACAGGATCTCGCCAAGATAGGCATTAAAGTTGATTTACAATTTCTTGACTTTAATATTATTGGAGAAAAAATCTCTAACACCCTAGATTGGGAATGTTGGTATGGAGCCATCACAGGTGGGATTGAACCGCAAGATGGTTTCAATGTCTGGTCTGTAGAAGGTAACTTTCATGTATTTAATCAGAAAGCTCAAGCAGGACAATCCCCCACTGTAGGTTGGAAAGCTAGCGATTGGGAGCAGAAAATTGAAGACCTCTACATCCAAGGCGCAAGAGAATTTGATGAAACAAAACGCAAAGCCATCTATGCAGAAACCCAACAACTCTCACAAGAGTATCTGCCTTTTATTCATCTATTTAATTCCCTAGCTTTAGTAGCCGTTCGTAATACCATTGAGAACGTAAAATACTCGGCTATTGGAAGTTACAACTGGAATATTTATGAACTCAAAATAGCAGACAAACAAGCTAGTTAATTTTCATAAGCTGAACACGAGGTGTATTATGCAAACAGTTTAGTCTTTCAGTTCTATGATTTTTGCTCTCTTGCCTACCCGCCACCGTGGGTTTGCATTTTTAGGAATATTTGGTCTATTCTTGATTTGTCAGATAGCTCTTATCAGTTGCAACCCAATTAATTTTAAGAGTAAAGCTGCACAAGTATCGCAATGGGTTACAAGCACGATTGGCGATCCGAAAACTTTTAATTACGCCTTTAATCAGGAATATCCTCATGTTTTTCTGTTCACAACGGAAGGACTAACTACCCTCAATGGAATTACAGGCCAATTTGAGCCAGCTTTAGCTGAATCGTGGGATATTGCTGATGATAAAAAGCGAGTTACTTTTACTTTGCGAGAAAACTTGAAATGGTCAGATGGCGAACCACTGACCGTAGATGATGTAATCTTCACTTATGAGGATATAATTTTCAATCCACAGATTCCTACCGATTGGAAAGATAGTCTGAAAATTGGTTCTAGTGGTACTTTTCCTAAAATTAGAAAAATAAGCGATCGCCAAATTGAATTTATTCTACCTGAGCCTTTTGCTCCCTTCCTTTCTACCACTTCTGGAGCATCAACAAATTCAGTTGGGATTTTGCCAAAACATGCTTTAGCTGAATCATTTAAATCTAAAGATGCTAAAGGTAATCTCAAATTTTTATCTACTTGGGGTACTGATACAGATCCTAATAAAATTATTGTCAATGGTGCCTATAAAATAGAAAGTTATTCTCCTAGTCAACGTGTGGTATTTCGGCGCAATCCTTATTACTGGCGCAAAGATAACCAAGGTAATCAATTACCTTATGTTGAGCGGATTGTTTGGGAAATTATTGAATCTACAGATACAATAATTCTTCAATTTCGCTCTGGAGGACTAGATACAGTAACTGTTTCTCCAGAAAACTTTTCATTACTTAAGCGCGAAGAAAAGCGAGGAAAGTTTACTATTTACAATGGAGGTCCGGAATTTACCAATACTTATATTTCATTTAATCTCAACAAAGGTCGGCGGCAAAATGGAGAGTATGTGGTTAATCCAATTAAATCCCGTTGGTTTAATACCCTTGCTTTTAGACAAGCAATTGCCTATGGAATCGACCGTCAAACAATGTTAAATAATGTTTTCCGGGGAATCGGTGTGTTACAAAATTCGCCGATAGAAATTCAAAGTCCTTACTACTTTTCTCCAGAAAAAGGTCTAAAAATTTATGAATATAATCAAGAAAAAGCTAAAAATTTACTATTAAGTGCAGGTTTTAAATATAATGACAATAAACAGTTAGTGGATGCTGATGGTAATCGTGTGCGCTTCAGTTTATTGACAAATACTGAAAATAAAACTCGTGTATTAATGGGAGCGCAAATTAAGCAAGATTTGAGTAAAATCGGCATTCAAGTTGATTTTAATCCACTTGCTTTTAATACCCTTACAAGCAAGCTTTCTAATTCTCTTGATTGGGAATGTTATCTGCTAGGCTTTGTTGGAGGGGTTGAACCAAATGATGGGGCTAATGTTTGGTTACCGGAAGGTGGATTACACACCTTCAATCAAAAACTTCAAACAGGGCAAGAAGCTCTTATTGGTTGGCAAGTTGCAGATTGGGAAGCGGAAATTGGTCGTCTTTATATTCAAGCAGCGCGAGAGTTAGACGAAGCAAAGCGCAAAGAAATTTACGCCCAAACTCAACGCCTTTCTCAGGAATATTTACCTTACATTTATTTAGTGAATCCTTTGTCTTTGGTAGCAGTGCGCGATCGCCTCCAAAACGTCAAATTCTCTGCACTTGGCTCCCAAAAAGGAACGCTGTGGAACAAATATGAACTGAAAGTAAGAGAATAGAGTTTAAATGAAATATTGGGGATTATACCTTTATAGATCTTGTCCGAAATAATTTGTGATATTTTCTATTTATTTAAAGTAGTATAATATTTGCCTTCTGTGGCAAATTTAAGAAAATTTGTAAAATCAAAACAACTGACCAGTGTCTCAACATGAAACTTTGCGATCGCTCCTTGAAGCGGTTGCCAGTGGTAAAGTTACTCCAGATATAGCCTTAGACTCACTCAAAGACTTAACTTATGAATCTGTGGGTGAGTTTGCCAAAATTGACCACCATCGTCAGCTAAGAACTGGTTTCCCGGAGGTAATTTGGGGACCTGGGAAAACTGCCGATCAAATTGCTCAAATTATCGAGGTGATGCGCCTCCGCAACTCGGTGGTAATGGCAACTCGCATTGAACCAGCAGTGTATGACACACTGCAAACAAAAGTTAGCGGTTTGCGATATTACCCATCGGCGCGAATTTGTGCGATCGCTCCTCCTAACATCGAACCACAATTTCAGGGGGAAATTGGCATTCTTTCTGCCGGTACAGCTGATTTACCTGTTGCTGAAGAAGCCGCTGTCACTGCTGAACTTTCTGGTTTTTGCGTCCAGCGCCTCTGGGATGTTGGCGTTGCGGGTATTCACCGCTTATTAAGTAACCGTCACGTCATCGATTCGGCATCGGTGTTGATTGTTGTGGCGGGGATGGAAGGCGCTTTACCCA
This sequence comes from Nostoc sp. C117, assembly GCF_043099735.1. NCBI lineage: Bacteria > Bacillati > Cyanobacteriota > Cyanophyceae > Nostocales > Nostocaceae > Nostoc > Nostoc sp. C117. The sequence continues at coordinate 3,918,133 of NZ_CP170991.1, read as the reverse complement.
GCGTCGTTGCTGGTTTAGCAAGTTGTCCGGTGATTGCGGTACCCACCAGCATCGGTTATGGCGCAAGTTTTGGTGGTTTAGCACCTTTATTGACAATGCTCAACTCTTGTGCTGCGGGAGTTGGTGTAGTCAATATCGATAATGGTTTTGGCGCAGCAGTTTTGGCAGGGCAAATTTTGCGAACAGCCGAGAAATTACGGTTGGCATCCCTGGGATCTTGAGTTAAGACATTAAAGTTATACTCAATATTTCAGTATTTACCAGTAATTATTGTCATAAATAAACTGATACTGAAACTTGCCACCCCAACTTCTTAATCACCAAATATGAGCCACTATAACGAATTGATGTCTCAATTACTTTGGCATTTGCCTGTAAATTGGACAGCCCTTGCACAAACAATTACCGATCCAGACCTGATGGGTCAAATGCAAAAAGCTTGGAACCACTTTATACAGACAGGTCAAGTCTGGGCATTGTTGATTGGTTTAGTCATTGGCTATATCATTCGGAATCTAACTAGCTACGGTTAAAACTAGTGGGGATTAGGGAGTCGGGATTAGAGGAAAGGGGGAAATTATTTTCCCGATCTTCCCCACTCCCCATTCCCCTCTTCCCACTCCCCTCATAATGTATGACCAAAGAACAAACTTGGAGTCAGCGGTTTGAATCAGCGTTACATCCGGCGATCGCTCGTTTTAATGCGAGTATAGGTTTTGATATTGAATTAATAGAATATGACCTAACTGGCTCTCAAGCTCATGCCCAAATGCTGGCTCACACAGGCATAATTTCCCAACAAGAAGGGGAGCAATTAGTTGCAGGTTTAGAACAAATTCGCCAAGAGTACCACCAGGGAAAATTTCAGCCTGGTGTCGATGCTGAAGATGTGCATTTTGCAGTTGAACGACGATTGACAGAAATTGTCGGCGATGTGGGTAAAAAGCTGCATACAGCGCGATCGCGTAATGACCAAGTTGGCACCGATACCAGACTCTACCTCCGCGACCAAATCGAACAAATCAAAGGCAAATTGCGGGAATTTCAAGGTGTTTTAGTAGATATAGCCCAAAAGCACGTTGAAACTTTAATTCCTGGCTATACTCACCTACAACGCGCCCAACCACTGAGTTTAGCTCACCACCTCTTGGCATACTTTCAAATGGCACAACGCGACTGGGAACGCTTAGGTGATGTTTCTCGCCGGGTGAATATCTCACCTTTGGGATGCGGTGCTTTGGCGGGAACTACTTTCCCCATCGATCGCCATTACACAGCCAAACTGTTGAATTTTGAGAATATTTATGCTAACAGCCTGGATGGAGTGAGCGATCGCGATTTTGCGATCGAATTCTTATGTGCTGCTAGCTTAATTATGGTTCACCTCAGCCGGCTTGCAGAAGAAGTCATTCTTTGGTCATCTGAAGAATTTCGCTTTGTCACCCTTAAAGATAGCTGTGCAACTGGCTCCAGCATCATGCCCCAAAAGAAAAATCCCGATGTCCCAGAATTGGTGCGCGGGAAAACCGGCCGTGTATTTGGTCATCTCCAAGCAATGCTGGTGATTATGAAAGGTCTACCCTTGGCATATAACAAAGACCTACAAGAAGATAAAGAAGGTTTATTTGATACCGTTAACACAGTCAAAGCCTCTCTAGAGGCGATGACAATTTTGCTAGAGCAAGGCTTAGAATTTCGTACCCAGCGCCTAGCCGAAGCAGTAACCGAAGACTTTTCCAATGCTACCGATGTCGCAGATTATCTAGCAGCAAGGGGCGTCCCCTTCCGCGAAGCTTATAACCTTGTGGGCAAAGTTGTAAAAACCAGTATTGCCGCAGGTAAACTCCTGAAAGATTTGACATTAGAGGAGTGGCAACAAATACATCCGGCATTTGCAGCAGATATTTATGAAGCCATTTCCCCCCGTCAAGTTGTTGCTGCGCGTAACAGTTATGGTGGTACAGGCTTTGCACAGGTAAATGAAGCACTCATAGCTGCCCGCGCTCAAATGGGGTAAGAGAGGGAGACAAGGGAACAAGGAAATAAGGAGATAAACAAAACTCCTCACTTCCCACTCAGCACGGGCTAAACGCCCCGCTACCGCTAACAGCACTCCTAATTATTAAGGGCGTACACTTGTACGCCCCCAAAACCAAAAAGACTCAAATAGCAAGTATTGCAACAGGCAACTTACTCAGCATCAACTGCTGCTGCGCCTTCATCTTCCTCACTCTTGGGTGGTCTTTGTTGGAACCTTCTCTGCATTCTTCCTGTCGTAGTCCGTTTACGAAACTTCCGGGCATATGCCTGGTTCCGTAGCGCCTTTTCTTTTTTCGGATTACGGCGCTTAGCCATATTCACCTCATTTAATAAACAACAAAAAAGTGGCAACTAGGCATGACGTAGGCAATATGAGCTACCAATGTTATTGATATACTTGTAGCCTAGTGCAGCATCAATACACTTTAAACAGTGTTCTAGTCTACCGCACTGAAACTTATTATGTCAATAAAGTTTGAGAATTATCTTCCTGGCATCTAGTAGTTTGTCACAATAGTTCATAATCGATAATTAATAATTCATTATGATCAAAAGACATCCGCCTGAATAGTTAAAGAATTAGGAGAATATTTCATGAATTAATATACTTCTAAATTCTGTATTCTGTATTTTTATTCAAATATTCTGACTTCGGAATTCTGACTACTGAATTCTTAAATATTACGTATATAGCAATACGGTGCTTCTGTGGAAACTTGATGTTAGAATTGGGAATGTTCTACGTAAATCGTGAGAATAAAATCTCAAACCATAAACATTTTTGTATAAAACAAAACTCAACTTATAAATTTATGAATTTATAAGTTGAGTCTATGTTAAGTGGTAGAGAACTAGATAATACAACACATAAATTTGGAAGATTGAACGCTATTGCTTTTTTCCCGGCAGCTGTCCAGTCCACACGTAACTTATGGCGTATTGGACAAACAGTATTGGGTATTATATTTCGTCATCCCATTACTGGAACTAGTATCATTCCAATTTTACCTGATGGTCGGATAGTACTGATCCGACGCCGTGATGATGGTCTTTGGGCATTGCCTGGAGGTATGGTGGATTGGGGAGAAGATATTCCCAACACAGTCCGTCGGGAATTGATGGAGGAAACCGGATTAGAATTAGTAAAAATTAACCGTTTAGTAGGAGTTTACTCCTCACCAGACCGCGATCCCAGAATCCATTCAATTTGTGTTGTGGTTGAAGCCGAAGTACATGGGACAATGGAAGTAAAAGATACTTTGGAAGTGATAGAAATTCAAGCTTTCCTGCCGAATTTCTTACCTCCAGGACAGATGTCTCATGACCATACTCGGCAGTTGCAAGACTACTTCAATGGCTTGACAACATTGGCATAATAATGTTTTGTCATTAGTTATTGGTCATTTGTCATTTGCCGCAAATATTATGAGCTAAGTTAGCCTCTCTATCTCTATGAGAAGCTACATGAAAGGCTGACACTTCTCTGGTTTTAATTTGTCCAAAACTAATTAATAATGAGCAATGACAAATAACTAATGACCAATGACAAAATATTATGGTGCTAAAAGTTGACTACTAAATTAAAATGGATACACTATTCCGTAACTCCCGGAGAAAACTTTCTCAAGGGCTATTATTTTGGCGTGAATTCGGTGCAGAAATTCCTGTAATTTTTTTACATGGTGCTTGGAATGATAGCAGTCAATGGTTATCTGTAATGGAGTCCCTGACGGATAATTTCCATTGTTTTGCACCTGATTTGTTAGGCTTTGGTGAGTCGGAGAATCCTAATATCCACCATTCGATAGATTTACAAGTCGAGTGTTTAGCTGAGTTCTTGCAAGCTGTCAAGCTAGAAAAAGTCTATTTAGTTGGTCATTCTCTTGGGAGTTGGATTGCTGCTAGCTATGCCCTCAAGTACCCAGAGAAAGTTAATGGTATGGTACTGCTAGCACCAGACGGTGTAGAGATACCAGGACAACAAGAATATTGCCGGAAGATGCGGCGATTATTGAATTATCCGCCATTCATAGTTAAATTGTTGCGATCGCTAACTCCCTTGACTAAAATTCTGGGTTGGCATGAAAAAATTACACAGGATTTGCAATTACGTCAGGCCCTGTTGCCGTATCCTATAGGCTGCCAGTTACTTTTCAAACGACGACAAGCTGAAATTGACGCGGAATTACTACAAAAGCGGCTTTACATGATTGAAGTCCCGGTTTTGATTTTACAAGGTGGCCAAGATACACCAGATGCTTTAGCTAAGAGTCGGGTTTATGCTCAACTAACTCCCAAAGTCGAATTGAAAATAATTGCCCATGCCGGAAATGACTTACCACAATCTTGTGCTGAGGTTGTGGCAATGGATATTAAAGAGTTTGTTCAAGGAAATTAAGCATTTTAACTCTTTATTGTTCTTAACTGGAGTTGTATTTAGGCTGAAATAGCAAGAGTATGTTAGGGCAATTATTACTAGATTAGTATTTAACAACGCAATGCAATAATCTATACTAACTACAGAGCCGCTTTATACAGATTCTTAGATTAGAAAAGTTTTTCTTATGAAATTCACTCAAAAGCTTTGTATTGCTACTACTGCTGGGATAGCGCTCGGTCTGAGTTTACTAGAAGCTGTCCCAGTACATGCACTTACACTCAACTTTGATTGGACTGGTAATGCTGGCTATTCAGCTAGAGGCTCATTTTCCTATGATGAAACTCAAGGTTACACAACGATAGACAATTCAAAACTTCAATCCATTACAGTTTCTTTTTTTGACCCAAGTAAAAAATTGTTAAATAGTTTTGCTCCGGTTACTAATGGAAGTATTGTTTATGATTTTTTAGACTTCAACTACGATACAGGTACAAAGTCTTTGTTTGGGTACTTTGATGTAGGTCAGGATAAGACACAAAGTAGAGATTATTATCTGTTTGGAAATGTTGGTTTAGGCCTTAATCTGAGAAATCCTACTGAGGGAACAATAGATCATAACAATGGATTAATTACTGTTATGCCTACAACCCAAATTCCTGAACCATTAACAACGGGTGGCGTAGTTCTCACTGGTGGAGTTGTCTGGTTAATGAAGCGTAGACAAAATGCGACTCAAAAAGCCAAAGCTTAATCACTTAATTTCTGGCAAATATCCCTGCAAATTAAAATCAATTACTTAATATAGCAATCCTAAATTATTAGTGGGAAAGAAGATACCCGACTTTGCAAATAAGTGGGGTGTCTATGCTTTGCAATTCTCACAAATCAAAAAATCAAATACCTATTTTTAATTAATCTGTTGGAAGAATTTTGTGGAACCTCTATTAGAAAATGCTTGATGTAAAAATCAATCTTTTAGGCTTTCTGTGAGAAATTAAAGTCCATATTTGTTATTATATCTTAATTTTAGATTTTCTCATTTATTTTTCTCTCATGAGAGAAAGAAAAGAGGGCTATTCATGATTATCAAATTTTGAAGAATGCTTACAAATAGATTTGGTATAAAACACAATTTTTAGTTGTCAAATTGGTAGCAATTAGACGGATGATAAAGTCACAAGAAAAGTTCAACAAGGATATTTTAGCGTGAAATATCATCTGACAAAATACTATAAGCCTTTAGTTCTTTTTCTCTGTACAACGTTGTTTGTCTTTTTTGGTCAGATAGTTATTGCTCAGAGTAACTATAATTTAGGCACTCAAGGTAAGCAAAAAGTAGAACTGATTGTGGGTAGTGATTTCATCGTCACTATGAACGACGCACAACCTGTTATTGAGAATGGAGCGATCGCCATTAGGGATGGCAAAATTGTTGCGGTAGACACGCAATACAAAATCATGGCATCTTACAAAGCCGACAGGACGCTCCCAGGCGAGGGTATGGTGCTGATGCCAGGTCTTGTTAATGGTCACTCTCACTCGGCAATGGTTCTATTTCGCGGTCTTGCAGACGATTTAGCATTGGAGGATTGGCTCCAAAATTATATCTTTCCAGCAGAAGGAAAGTTTGTTGATGAAAATTTTGTCCGCGTTGGCGAACAGCTTGCTTGCTGGGAGATGATACGCGGTGGTACAACAACCTTTGTTGATATGTATTTTCAGCCGGATGTGGCTGCCAAAGTGGTTAATGAATGTGGCTTAAGAGCTATTATTGCGCCTTCGTCAATAGATTTTCCTAGTCCTGGTTTCAAAGGATGGGATGATGCCTTTGCCTCGGCAATAAATTTTCTGAAAAATTGGAAAGGCAAAAACGAACGTATAATACCGGCTATTGCTGCTCACGCTCCTTACACCGTCTCCCCAGAGCATCTTATCCAGGCTATTCGGGCTGCACGTCATTATGATGTCCCCCTAACCATTCACTTAGCAGAGACACAAACTGAAGTTAAAGATGTCCAGCAGCGCTATAACGCAACCCCAGTCAAACATCTAGACAATCTCGGCTTTCTGGAACCCCGTGTTTTTGCCGCACACGTTGTCTGGCCTAACGAAAGTGAAATTGCTCTGCTAGCTAAACGCGGTGTTGGTGTTATCCACAATCCTGACTCAAATTTGAAACTGGCTTCGGGCTTTGCGCCGATTCCGGCGATGTTGAAAGCGGGAGTTAAAGTTGGTTTAGGTACGGATGGAGCTGCTTCCAACAACACTCTTGATATGTGGAAGGCAATTCGTCTAACCGCCCTCATCCATAAAGGGACTACCCTCGATCCCACTGTTGTACCGGCTAAGACGGTTTTACGTATGGCAACATTGGGAAGTGCAGAAGCACTCGGCTTATCAGATAAAATTGGGGCGATTAAGGTAGGACTTCAAGCAGACTTAATTCAAGTCAAGCTTAAAGAACCGCATCTATTGCCACTTTACGATGTCATCTCGGATCTGGTTTATGCGTCAGATGCCCAAGATGTTGATACCGTAATTGTAAATGGGCAAGTTCTCATGGAAAAACGGAAAATGCTCACAGTTGACCCTGAGAGAATTCGCCGTGAAGCTACTTCCATCGCTCAGATGATCAAAGCGGAATTTCGACCTTCTAATTAAATAATTCGTCATAAATCCAAAGACACGATAAATCGCCATAAATCCAAAGACGGCGATTTATCGCGTCTTTATTTCCCGCATTCCCCAAAAAATTAAATTTGGTTCGACAATTAAAGATGCTGCAATCTCAGGATATAAGGCTTGTAGATAGTTTAGTAATAAAGTGCGATCGCCTCCTTTAATGACAATCTTCCCATCAGGGAATAAATCCAGCCACGCTTCAATAAAATCTTTAATTCCAGCTAATAGCGTGTAAATTACTCCACTTTGAATAGCTTCTGTTGTATTCAGTCCAAAACGCGGCGGGAGAGATGCAAAATTTTGCATTTCTACTAATGGTAATTGTCCTGTTTGTTGACCGAGACTGGCAAATTGCAAACCTAATCCCGGCAAAATTGCACCTCCAACTAAACACTGATTAGCATCCGCAGCTGTAAAAGTTAATGCTGTTCCTGCATCGATCGCCAACATTGGAAAACCCCAAGTTTTCCCAGCACCCCACAAAGCTAAAGCGCGGTCAATTCCTAATGTGGAATACACACCTTGGAGTGGTATTTGGTCTAAGGTAATAACCCGAATATTAGGATAAGTTTGCCAAATAGCAGTTTGGCTGGGAACTACAGAGGCGAGGAGAAGAGGATAGGGGGGCAAAGGAGCGGCACTTCGCCTCAATGACCAACGCTCAGTGACCGATGGGGGGAGGAGGCGTGGAGTGTTTGTGAGAAAATTACCTTGGCGATCGAGTGGGGAAATTGCCAGAATTAAATCATCTAGGGTTTGAGATTTAGCTAACTGCTGTATGACAGACTCAGGTAGATAGTCGGTATCCCAAGCTGAGTCAAGCGTCTCGCCTATAAACAATGCCCAATGCAGCCGAGAATTGCCAATTTCCAAGGCTAGCCAAATTTCCTCTCTGTGTTCTCTGTGCCTCTGCGGTTTCACATTTTTAATTTTTTTAAGTCAGCTATAGGTTTTTTAATAAAAATTAATATTCAAGCCATGTAACAATAAAACTAGAGGAACAAATACTCATTGTATTAAGGAGGGGAGTTATGGTAGCGCTCACCGAAAAAACTGAAAAACGGCTCACCATACAGACTGTAGAAATCGCTCAAGATACGACGGCTATTCGCTCTTTGGATTGGGATCGCGATCGCTTCGATATTGAGTTTGGTCTGCAAAACGGTACTACTTATAACTCGTTTCTCATTCGTGGGGAGCAGACTGCCTTAGTTGATACCTCCCACGAAAAGTTTCGTCAACTATATTTTGATACGCTCACGGGATTAATCAACCCAAAAGAAATAGATTATTTGATTATCAGCCACACCGAGCCAGACCACAGCGGTTTAGTCAAAGATTTGCTGCAAATGGGTCCAGAAATTACCGTTGTCGGTTCTAAAGTGGCGATTCAGTTTTTGGAGGATTTCGTACATCAGCCATTTAAACGGCGGATTGTGAAAAATGGCGATCGCCTAGATTTGGGCAATGGTCATGAATTTGAATTCGTGATTGCTCCCAATTTACACTGGCCTGACACCATTTTCAGCTTTGACCATAAAACCAAAATTCTCTATACCTGCGATGCTTTTGGGTTGCACTATTGCTCAGATAGCACCTTTGATGACGATTTAAAGGCGATCGAAGAAGACTTTCATTACTACTATGATTGTTTGATGGGACCGAATGCGCGATCGGTTTTGTCTGCCCTGAAGCGGATGGGCGAACTAAAAACCATCGACATGATTGCCACAGGGCACGGGCCGTTATTATCTCACAATGTTGAAGAACTAGTTGGACGTTACCGTACTTGGAGCCAAACCCAAACCAAGCCAGAAACAACCATTGGCATATTTTACGTTTCTGAATATGGATATAGCGATCGCCTTGCCCAAGCAATCGCCAATGGTATCGGCAAAACCAGTGTGGCTGTCGAAATTGTCGATTTAGGATCGGAACTGGATTTACAAGAGTTGCGCGAACTAGTTGGCCGCTGTGCTGGATTGATTGTTGGTTTACCTCCGGCTTCTGGCGCTGCTAGTATTCAAGCTGCACTCAGCACAGTTTTAGGATCTGCAAAAGAAAAGCAAGCTATCGGCATATTTGAAACTGGTGGTGGTGATGATGAACCGATAGATCCTTTGATGAGTAAATTCCGCAATTTGGGTTTGACAACAGTTTTTCCCGCGATTCGGATTAAACAAACACCCACAGAAAACATCTACAAGCTTTGTGAAGAAGCAGGTACAGACTTAGGGCAATGGGTAACACGCGATCGCAGTATCAAAGCGATGAAATCCCTGGGTGCAGACTTAGATAAAGCACTAGGTAGACTTAGCGGCGGATTATATATCATTACTGCCAAAAAAGGTGATGTTTCCAGTGCCATGTTAGCTTCTTGGGTTGCTCAAGCCAGCTTCAAACCCTTGGGATTTTCCATTGCGGTAGCCAAAGACAGGGCAATTGAATCACTTATGCAAGTAGGCGATCGCTTTGTTCTCAACGTCTTAGAAGAAGGCAATTTTCAACCACTAATGAAGCACTTTTTGAAGCGATTCGGTCCCGGTGCCGATCGCTTTGAAGGAGTGAGAACCCAGCCAGCCGAAAACGGTGCTCCCATCCTCACCGACGCCCTCGCCTACATGGAGTGCGAAGTCATCAGTAGAATGGACTGCGGCGACCATTGGGGAGTATATAGTACCGTCTATGCCGGACGAGTGTCTAAGCCAGATGCAATGACAGCTGTGCATCATCGCAAAGTTGGAAACCACTATTAATTTTGGATTTAGGATTTTGGATTTTAGATTAACAATCCAAAATCCCACAATGCTCAATATTGGTTGAGTGGAAATTTTTCTCGTTAGACTTCTTGGATAAATATTTTTTTATCTCACGCAGAGTCGCAGAGTCGCAGAGAAGAGAACGCAAAGAAGAACTTTTGCAAGAAGTCTAATTAATAATCCAAAATCTAAAATCTAAAATTATTTCAGTTATGTCAAAAAACAAACCCCGTGACGTTCAAGTTTTCCCCATTGCTACAGATACAAGAATATTGCGATCGCGCAGTTGGTCAAGGCTGAGATTTGAAATTGAATATGCTCTGGCTAAGGGTACAACTGCTAATTCTTATTTAATCGAAAGCGATAAAACTGCGCTGATTGACCCTCCAGGGGAAACCTTTACAGAAATTTATTTAGAAGCGTTACAACAGCGTTTCCATCTCGAAGACTTAGATTATGTAATTTTGGGACATGTAAATCCCAACCGGGCTGCAACTTTAAAAGCTTTGTGGGAAATTGCCCCACAAATTACCTTTGTTTGTTCTAATCCAGGAGCGATAAATTTACGTGGGGCGCTGGAAAATCCAGATTTGCAAATTCTGGTGATGCGGGGAGAAGAAACCCTCGATTTGGGTAATGGGCATAATTTAGAATTTATTCCCACCCCCAACCCCCGCTATGCAGATCACCTTTGCACCTACGATCCGCAAACAGAAATTTTGTACTCAGATAAATTATTTGGGGCGCATGTTTGCGGAGATCAGGTATTTGATGAAGGCTGGGAAATCTATAACGAAGATCGGCGTTATTATTTTGATTGCCTCATGGCTCCCCACGCCCGTCAAGTTGAAACAGCCCTGGATAAACTTGCAGATTTGCCAGTGAGATTATACGCCACTGCACATGGCCCTTTAGTGCGCTATGGCTTAATCGAAGTAACCAAAGCTTACCGAAAATGGAGTCAGCAGCAAACTTCTGCTGACTTGACAGTAGCTTTGATTTATGCATCAGCTTACGGAAATACCGCAACTTTAGCCCAGGCGATCGCTCGTGGCATCACAAAAGCTGGTGTTGCCGTAGAATCAATTAACTGTGAATTCACCGACCCCGAAGACATCCGGACTGCGGTAGAAAAATCCGCTGGTTTTGTCATCGGTTCCCCTACTCTCGGCGGTCATGCACCCACACCCGTGCAAACAGCTTTAGGAATTGTCTTATCCACCGCGACGAATAATAAACTTGCTGGTGTGTTTGGTTCCTTTGGCTGGAGTGGTGAAGCAGTTGATTTAATTGAAGGTAAATTAAAAGATGCTGGCTATCGATTTGGTTTTGACACCATCCGCGTCAAATTCAAACCCGAAGATGCCACCTTACAATTGTGTGAAGAAGCTGGCACCGACTTTGCCCAAGCATTGAAGAAAGCGAGAAAAGTGCGATCGCCAGGTCAACCTGCAACAACTGTAGAACAAGCAGTGGGGCGAATTGTGGGTTCTCTGTGCGTTCTCACCGCCAAAGAAGGCGATCGCTCCAGCGCCATGTTAGCTTCTTGGGTGGCTCAGGCCAGCTTTAATCCCCCTGGTTTAACCATCGCCGTCGCCAAAGAACGCGCAGTGGAGTCTTTGACATACTCAGGAAACAAATTTGTCCTTAATATCCTCAAAGAAGGCAATCACCTAGGATTGATGAAGCACTTTCTCAAACCTTTTGGCCCAGGAGAAGACCGATTTGCGAATGTCGCCGCCAAAGAAGCTGAAAACGGTTCTCCCATACTTACCGATGCCTTAGCATATCTCGAATGTTCTGTACAAAACCGGATGGAATCGGGTGACCATTGGCTGGTTTATGCAACTATCGAGAGTGGTAAATTATTAGATACTGATGGCGTTACAGCCGTGCATCATCGTAAGTCGGCAACTCATTATTAATTGGGCATGGGGCATGGGGCATGGGGCATGGGGCATGGGGCATGGGGCATGGGGCATGGGGCATGGGGCATTGGGTATGGGGTTAACTCCTCATCGCCCAAAAATTCATCTCATCATTCCCCTTCAGGTAAGGGATATCATGTCCGACTAATCACTTATCATTAAAATTTCTCCGCGTCCCGGCGTCCTCTCGTCGGTCTAATTCTAAAAACTCTAGTTGTAGTATATGATTACTCGACCTTACTTAATACCCCGTTGCATCGGATGGTTGTAAGCTCTTTTATCCAAGACATAATCAACTTCAGCAAGTAGATGAAAGCAGACTATTTAAACGAATCCTTTCTCCGTGAGTTGGAAGAGCGTTTACTTCAACCAGATATCCGAAAGTCAGCTAAAGATGTCATGGATTTACTTGCCGACGAGTTTATTGAGTTCGGAAGCTCAGGCCGTGTTTTTGATAAACAGCAAATTATCAAGAGCTTGGAGAATGAACCCATTGAACCCCTAACTCAAATATCGATAACAGAATTCAAAACGTTAGTGTTAGCAACAGGGGTTGTTTTAGTGACTTATCGTATAGTCAAACATATATCTGGCGAACAGCCTGTTGACTCATTGCGAAGTTCTATCTGGAAATTGATCGATAATCAATGGAAAATAATCTTTCATCAGGGCACTGTAATATAGCTCTACCTGGATTTGAATTAAAAATATAGTTTATTTTTGCATAGAAAAAGCCCAAGCATTCCCGCCTGAGCCTTTTCTAGATTAAATTAACTTAGCTTTCGTATACTTAGGTTAGTAACGAGGGCCACGACCGCCGCCACCACCGTAGCCACCGCCACGGTTACCACCACCACCACCGAAGGAACCACCACCCCTATCTTCTCTGGGCTTAGCTTTATTTACTTTCAGGTCACGACCTAGCCATTCAGCACCATCAAGAGCTTCAATGGCTTTTGTTTCTTCTGCTTCTGAACTCATTTCTACAAAACCAAAGCCGCGCAAACGTCCTGTTTCGCGGTCAGTAGGTAGCTGGACGCGCTTTACAGTACCATACTCTGCAAAAACAGCACTAAGCGCATCTTGTGTAACTTCATAAGAGAGGTTACCTACGTAAATTGACATCAAGTATCTCCAAAATCATCGTAAGTTTGTAGAGATTTAGATTTCGGAGAGAAGTCTGTAATACCAAGAGGAAAAAGCCTGTCAATACTAAGAACAAACACTGTCTGCCGAATTAATTCTCATTTCACTCCCCATGATGACACAGCAATTTACTTTCTAGGAGAAAGTTTTAAAAAATGTTATAAAAATTTATGTTTAGGTACTCAACGCCGACTACTGTCCATTAAAGAAACTAATTAGTCAGGGATATTTCGGAAAAAAGTGTTTAAATACAACATACATAAAAAATCCCAAACATCAATAAATATTTACTTTGCATTAAAAAATAGCTGAATACGGTAAATACTAGTGTTTGTAGGGGAATTTTATAGATTATGTAATATCAAGGATAATAATTATAACACTACCTATGTTGAAATATGGAAAAAATCTCATATCTTTAGGTAAAACTAGGTTTCTCCTATGGGTAGATTCCAGAAAAGTGAAAAATATTTATACTAAGTTTATAATCAATTAGCTGCAAGAAGATTGTCTACCTCTGCATAAGAAGTGGTAGGGCGGTGAGAATTTTTTGATTTTTGTGGGAACACAGTAATTTCTGAATGCAGAGTTTACTGTCAGACAGCTTATCCATTCTCGCCGTTTTCGTTAATGATATCTTTTAAAATTACTTGGTAAAACACGGCTGTTTAATCCCAAAAGCTCCCCAATCGGAGAAAAATAAATGATTTTGGACATAAATAAGCCGCAGAAACAGGTGAAAATGACAGATACCGTAATCGACAACCAGCTAATTAATATCCAGTTAGATTCAGTTGTGAAGACTGGGGTGGCGATCCCTGAGTTAGGCTGCGCCTCCTACACCGATCTTAGGACTAGACTTCTTGCAAAAAGCGCGAAAAAATATTTTCTTGCTGCTACTTGTTTGAAAAGTTTATTAATTCCCTGTTTGTTGGGTATGGGACTGCTGGTAGGGAGTTGCGGATCGCTGACTAAGGAATCAGCTGATGCACAATCTCAAAGTCCTGGAGCGCAGGAACGCGGTGAAGTTTCAACACCTGTAGATGTGGCGATCGCTCGAACAGATTTACTAGAAAAACAACCAGAATACACAGGTAATACAATACCCTTTCGGATTGTATCAGTGCGATCGCAAGTGGAAGCTCGGCTATTAGCTTTGAACTTAGATGTGGGTGATACAGTAAAACTGGGGCAAAACGTCGGACGGTTAGATGATGCCATACTTTCGACTGAATTAAAGCAAGCAGAAGCAGAGCTAGCAGCTCTGAAATCGGAAGTAGCTAGGGCAAGCAATCAGGTAAGCAATGCCCGTGCAGATGTTGAACGAGCGCGGCTAGAAGTAGTACAAGCTCAAGCAGACTCAGAACGGCAGCAGAGGTTGTTCAAAGCTGGAGCGATCGCCCAACAATCTGCTGAACAAGCGCGTACCCAGGCACAAACCGCTGCTCAGGCATTGCGGGCAGCTCAAGAACAAGTACGGACAGAACAGCAAGCCGTTGCAGCTGCCCAAGGTAGAGTACTTGCTCAACAGGCATTGGTTGCTCAAACCAAAGAACGCAGGTCTTATGCTCGGCTGGTATCTCCAATCACTGGCGTAGTCATAGAAAAGGTGACAGAACCAGGCAACCTATTGCAAGCAGGTAACGAAATCTTGAAAATTGGAGACTTTAGTCGTGTTAAAGTCCTCGTCCAAGTTTCCGAATTAGAACTGGCACAAATCCAGGTTGGTCAGTCTGTACAAGTGCGCTTAGATGCCTTCCCCAAGGAAACCTTAATTGGTAGAGTGACCCGGGTTTCTCCTGCTGCCGATGCCACAGCTCGCTTGATACCAGTAGAGGTAGTAATTTCCAACAGTCAAGGAAAGATTGGTAGCGGACTGCTGGCGCGAGTGAATTTTGAAAACCAGACGCAACAGCGGATAGTAGTGCCACAAACAGCTATTCAGAAACCAGCAGGGGCAGCAAAAAGAGCCGCAGGAGAGCAAGAAAATCCATCTGGGACATTATTTGTAGTCAAAGACACAGATGGTAAGACCAAAGTAGTGACGCGTTCTGTCACCTTAGGAAAAAGAGCTGATAGTAAAGTGGAAATCCTATCTGGCTTACAAGCGGGGGAGCGCTATGTTGTTCGCAGTGGTAAGCCGTTAAAAGAAGGTGACGCTGTACGTTTATCGATTCTTTCCGAAAAGTAATACTCAGGTGAGCAACAACTAGCATACCAACGAAAAAAGTACTTAGCAGTCAGCACTTAGCACTTACTATCATGCAACAAGAAAATAATAACGGCAATGGCGGATTTAGCCTGAGTGCGATCGCTATTCGCCAACATATTGGTACACTTATGCTCACAGTGGCAGTAGTTGTCATTGGGGTATTTTTTCTCACAACTATCCAAGTCGATCTCCTACCGTCAATTACCTATCCACGGATTGGCGTTCGCCTAGAAGCCCCTGGTATTTCACCAGAAGTAGCAGTAGATGAAATCACCAGACCCTTAGAAGAAGCTTTATCGGCCACAGAGAATGTAGTACAAGTCTTTTCCCGCACCCGTGAGGGACAGGTAAGCCTCGATTTATACTTCCAACCAGGGGGCGATATTGACCAAGCCTTAAATGATGCTACTGCTGCTTTTAACCGAGGTCGAGGACAACTGCCAGATACGATAGAGGAGCCACGCTTATTTAAAGTCGATCCTTCCCAATTGCCGGTTTATGAATTGGCGCTCACCTCTGCTTCATTGCCAGGTAAAGATTTACGCGTATTTGCTGACGAAGACTTAAGTCGTGAACTCAGTGTTGTACCAGGAGTCGCTTCAGTTGATGTATCTGGTGGTGCAGAGGAAGAAGTACGAGTACTTGTTGATTTAAACCGATTGCAAGCTTTGGGCGTAGGATTAAATAATGTCTTAGATGAATTAACAGCTCGTAATCAAGATACTTCCGGTGGTCGGATTCTCGGGCAAAATTCCGAGCCATTAACTCGGACTGTCGGACGTTTCCAAAATGCTAGAGAAATTGAAAACCTTTCCTTAGAAGTTTACGCCCCTGCCTCCTCTGCTTCCTCTGCCTCCCCTACACCTTCCCGCCGCGTCTACTTGCGAGACTTTGCAGAGGTAATTGACGATACCGAAGAACAGCGAGTATTTGTTTACCTCAACCGTCAGCCGGCGGTGAAATTTTCCATTCAAAAGCAGCCTGAGGCTAATACAATCACAGTTGTAGATGCTGTTAAGCGGCGAATTGAACAATTACGGCAATCGGGTTTAATTCCAGCAGACATGACTTTGAGTCCCACCACAGATGAATCTATCTTCATCCGCAATTCTTTAAATGATGTGATTTTTTCGGGGATTTCTGGGGCATTGTTAGCAGCAGCAGCAGTGTTGTTATTTTTGGGATCGTTCAGACAAACATTGATTATCAGTTTGACGATTCCCTTGTGTACTTTGGCAGCGATCGCTTTAATGAAAATATTTGGCTTGACTTTGAATGTATTCAGTTTAGCAGGTCTGACATTAGGAGTTGGTCAAGCAATTGACACATCGGTTGTGATCTTGGAGAACATTTCCGAAAAAGCAGGAATGACACCCAATCAAAAAGAGATGGAAGCAGGGGGACAGAAGAAAAATTCTAAATTTTTTATTGACAGTGCCATTAATGCTTCCCAAGAAGTAGAATCTGCTTTAGTTGCTGCTACAGGTGCCAACTTAGTTTCTGTAGTGCCATTCCTCTTAATTGGTGGCTTTATTGCACTGCTATTTAATGAACTGATTCTGACAATTAGCTTCGCAGTCGCAGCATCTCTTGTCGTCGCCATCACAATAGTACCGATGCTGTCTTCTCGACTTTTGGGAATTCGCTGGTCTAGTCGGATCGGCGAATTTTGGCTGCTTAGACAATTTAATCACCGATTTGAAGATGCGACGCGGGGATACGGTAACTTCTTAACCAAGGTTTTACGCTATCGGTTTTTCGTAGTCACTGCTGCTTTGGTAATTTTAGGCGGTAGCAGTTTCTTGATGTTTGGTCAAATTCCCCAAGAAATTTTACCTCGCATCAGTACTGGTCAAGCTAACTTGAGAGCGCAGTTTCCGCCTGGTACACCTTTAGCAACTTCTGAAAAAGTTATGCAAATTGTCGATGACATTTTGCTCAAACAACCAGAAACCGAGTCAGCTTTCACAACTGTGGGTGGTAATTTATTTGGTAGCAGTACTACAGAAAATCCTTTACGTGCCAGTAGCACTATCAATCTAAAACCAGGCACAGATGTCGAAGCCTTCGTCAAAAAAGTAACTCAGGAATTTAACAAACTCAACTTAGCAGGAATTCTGCTACGCCTCAATCCTGGTCAGGTGCGGGGTTTAATCTTGAGTAATTCTCCAGTGCAAGGGTCAGAAGTTGACGTGATTCTCCAAGGTGAGAATGAAGAAAGCTTAACCCAAGCAGGAGCGCAAGTACTGCAAGCATTACAGGAAAGGGCAAAATTAGCAACATTTCGACCAGATGCCGACGCTAGGCAACCGGAAATCCAAATTCGTCCTGACTGGGAAAGGGTTTCAGCTTTAGGATTGAGCGCTCAAGAAATTGGTGCAACAGTTCAAACAGCAATTGAAGGTTCAGTTCCCACACAAATTCAACGCGGTAATCGTCTAGTTGATGTGCGGGTGCAACTAAATAAAGAAGCGATTCAGCGTCCTTCCCAGTTAGAGCAATTACCGCTATTTACAGAAAACAATCAACTAATCCGCCTGTCAGATGTGGCGAACATTCAAGAAGGTCAAGCGCCAGGTGAGGTGCAACGGATTAATCAGCGCCAAGCTTTTATTGTGGCAGGAAATCTCAGCGAGGGAGCTAGTCTTGGTGAAGCGATCGCAGAAGTAAACGAGGTACTTAAGGATGTAGACTTACCTGATGGCGTTTCCATTGTGCCTAGTTCTGCTCAAGAAACTAATCAACAACTTCAGGATGCTTTAAAAACTTTGGGAGCGTTGGCGACGTTCTTAATCTTTGTAGTTATGGCGGTGCAATACAATTCGCTGATTGACCCATTGGTAATTATGTTCACCGTACCACTAGCCTTAGCTGGGGGAATTTTTGGACTTTACATTACCCAAACTGCAATCGGCGCAACTGTAATTGTTGGTGTCGTGTTGCTGGTGGGAATTGTAGTGAACGCAGGGATTCTCATGGTAGAACTAGCAAACCAAATTCGGGATGAAGAAGGTTGTAGTCGCCAAATTGCCATCCTGAAAGCTGCTCCTCAACGCTTGCGCCCAATTATCATGACCACAGTCACCACCATTTTGGGACTGTTTCCCTTGGCATTAGGCATTGGCGAAGGTTCTGAGTTTTTGCAGCCATTAGGAATTGTAGTTTTCTTTGGAATGGCGATCGCCACAATGTTAACGTTGTTTATCATCCCCTGTTTTTATATTCTGTTGCACGATTTGCTAGGTGGAAATTGGGCTAAGTTTTTGTTAATCCGGTTACGTGGATTTAAGAAAAAACTTATTTCCATCACTGATAAAGATTAGGCACAAATAAAGTTCAGATCAGCCCAAAACCCTGATGTATGTGAGACTTACGCAAAAACCCTCTCAAACGTTTTCCATCACCTTTGCGTAAGTCCTAGTAGTTCGCCAAGGAAACTTGGCGGGGAAAAGGGTAAGGGGAAAAGGGTAAGGGGAAAAGGGAAAAAGTTTTAATTCCTTCGCCCAACCCCAGTCCCCTTTTCCTAGTCGAAACCTGGCAATTTTGGGTTGGCAGACTACTAGTATGTAGGGGTTGCTGAAAAAGTATGAAAAAGCAATTCTTTTGGGTTGACTAGTTATTCAAGCAAAATGAAAGATAAGCTTTTGTTGTCTCTAATTCAGAAAATAATAACTTTCAGTTATAGGAAACTGCAAAAAAGGTGCAGTTTTCAAAAATAGACATAAAAAAGCATAAAACACGCGCGACAGGTGAGTAGAAAGATTCATCACTAAAAAAGTAATAGCAATTGCAGTTTCAGAAGTATGGGAAAGTTTCGCCATCACTCGATTGAGGCTAAACCTTCTTTTAGCTTGCCCAAATTTTCCTTCAATACAATTACGAATTTTCTCAGATTCTAAATCTTGTTTCTTTTGATTCAATTGGTCGCGGTTATGCAAGGATTTTGGGCTATTTTACCCTCAAGTCTTGCACCTGAATATACTTCTTTGGTCAGATAATCTATATCCTGTGAGCTTCTCTTTCTTTTTCAGCAACCCCTACTTATAGTGGTGGTGTAATCCCAGATGGAACCATATTTTTCAATCGATTTGCTACTAAGCCTGATTTAACTCCCGGTGGTGGAATCATTCCACCAATACCAGAAGATCGAGTGGATAAAGATGGACCAATCAGAGTGGCTAGTTATTACACCGCTGTTCCGGAATCACCTAATGTTTTGGGTGTACTGATATTTGGCACTTTAGGCGTAGTTTTAAAACTAAAGCGATCGCTATACTCTTAACGCTTTAACTCATCATACACCGCTAATGTTTCTTGATGGACGCGGGCAACACTCAGCCGTTGTAGGTTTTGGTTTGCCCGATTTTTCCACTCGTGCAGCATATCACCATCACTCAGTAATTTCACTAAAACTCCAGCCAAAGCATGACTATCTTTTGCTGGTACTAAAAGACCTGCTTCCCCATTATCCAAAGCTTCGGGAATTCCATCTACCTGAGTACCAACGATCGCAGTTCCAGCTTCTCTAGCTTCTGAAAGCACCAGGGGGCAAGGGTCACGATGGGAAGCCAGCACAAATATATCACAAGATCTCAGGTAGCGCTGAGGTTCTGCTTGGAAGCCTTCAAAATGTATCCGTTTTCCCACAGAACTTGCTTGTGCTTGTGCCTCAAATAGCTGTTTATCAGGGCCATTTCCCACCAAATAAAGATGTGCTTCGGGAAAATCTGAGGCAATTTGCTCAAAAGCAGCGATTAACTCAGCAATTCCCTTGCGTTGATACATTCCAGCTACGGTGGCGATCGCTGGACGCTGTAATGGTAAAGTTTGATAATTTTCTATTTGTCGAGTGCGGGGACTTCCCAACGTTCCATTGCAGACTACCCGCAACTTATTTTTTGGGACACCGCGCTTTGCCATAGAATCTGCTACAGCCTGACTGACAGCAATCACCCTATCAGCTAAACCCATCAGCACACTTGAACGTTGAAATTCATTGTGGACTGTAGAAACTAAAGCATATTTATGTCCTTGAAAAATGCGTGCTAGGATGATTCCGGTCATCATGTGTGCATGAACGATATCCGGTTGAAATTCTGTGGCGATCGCTCTGTAACCCATCGCTGCTTTAATGGTAGTTATCGGTTTCCGAGTTTGGTCTAGTTGGTAATGTTTGACGCCATAAATATTTAGTAATGCCTCGTATTCACCACCACCAGAAATAACCGCTACTTCATGACCAGATTTTGCTTGCAGACAAGCTAAATCTACAGCCACATTCACAATACCGTTACCTATTTCTTGAACGTGATTCAAAATATGTATGATTCGCATAGTGTTTGAGATATGTATAAAAAATCAAGACCAGTAACTGAGTATTAATTAACACAATTGCTGAGGTCTTCAGGGACAACTCAAAAGTAGCCAGTAGTCAATAGACTTCTTGCAGAAGTCGGGAAAAGGGGAAGGGAAAAGGGGAAGGGAAAAGGGGGAAAGGTTTTGTATTTTCCCCCGCCCCTTATCCCCTTCTTGGGACCCCACCTTCCCCTTTAACCTTTTCCCTTTTGCCACCTCTTGCAAAAAGCACTTTTGCAAGAGGTCTAATAAAATTAACCACCTGCTACTGACTAAAAGCGCTTCTCATCAGCCACTTAGCTTTAAAGACTTATTCAGCAATAGCTCGATAAATCGGGGTAAAACTGCAAGATTCTGATGTCTTCACAAAAGCAGCAACTTGCTCGATTCTATTATCAATAGTAAAATTACCTACTTTTATAGCTTTACAAAAACACCAATTTTCTTGATGATAAAAAGGAAATTAATATTCAAAAATCATTGATTATTAATGTAAATAAGTGTGTGAAAACTCGGTAATGACAAGGCTTCAATCAGTTTGAATTAACCTTCTAACCTTATCTTGAAGTAAAGAAATGGTAACTCTACATACCTCAAACTTCCAAGTAAATTCCGTAATTTCCACATCTCATTCCCACAGCCTAGTCTTCATAGACATGGCGCTTGAAGACTATCAGAGTTTAGTTAACGGTGTTATATCTGACACAGAAGTCTTCGTTATTGACTCGACAGAGAACGGTGTTGAACAAATTACAGACATTTTGGCAACTCGTGCTGGCCAGAATCTTCGCAGCATTCACATTGTTTGCCACGGTGTCCCAGGTCGCTTGCAACTGGGAAACACCCACTTAGGACTCGATACCCTGGAATACTATAGCCAGCAACTGCAACAATGGCAGAAGATATTTTCCGCCTCATCCAAAACTATAAAATCTGTAACCAACTTACTCATCTACGGTTGCAATGTTGCTTCCGGTGATGCCGGAGCAGAATTTATCGAAAAACTGCACCAACTCACAGGGGCAAATATTGCTGCTTCGCGTCAGCAGACAGGCAATGCAGCATTAGGTGGGAACTGGGAACTAGAAGTCTGCACCGCAGAGATGGAAGTGACTTTAGCGTTTACAGAAACGATGCGGGAAACTTACGCAGGAGTCTTGGCGACCTTCACAGTCAATAATACCGGAGATGGGGATGATGGCGATCGCAATAACGGCGTCACCACCCTACGGGAAGCAATTGACTTAGCCAATGCCACTGCTGGGGATGACACCATTATCTTTGGGGGCGTGTTCAGCGATAACACACCAGATGTTATCACCCTCACCTCTGGAAAACTGACAATTACCGATGATGTCAGCATCTTGGGAACTGGGGCATCTAAGCTCACGGTGAGCGGGAACAATGCTTCCAGAGTCCTCGATATATCGGGATTAGGAACAGATGTCAGTATCGATGGTTTGAAAATTACTAATGGTAATGATACAAGCAATGGCGGCGGTATTTTCGTCTCTGGCGGAACCATTCTCAACCTAACTAACAGCACTGTCTCTGGCAATACAGCAAAGTACTACGGCAGCGGAATCTCTAACAGTGGCATCCTCAGCTTACTTAACACTACTGTCTCTGACAATACAGCTTCCTTCGGCAGTGGCATCTCTAACACTGACTATGGCAGCCTCAGCCTCATTAACAGCAGTGTCTCTGGCAATACAGGTTCCTTCGGCAGTGGCATCTATAACGTAGGTATTAGAGCCAGCCTAACTAATAGTAGTGTATTGAGCAATACCGGAGGTGGCATCTATAATAATGCCACCGTTACTGGTCAAGATGGTAAAGCTACTCTCTATCAGTCTAGTTTGCTCACCGTTACCAATAGCAGTATCTCTGGCAATACGGGAAGCGGCATCTATAACGTAGGTGGTTTTCTTCGCCTTACTAATAGCACTGTCTCTGGCAATACCGAAAGCGGCATCTTTAACTCGTACTTCTCTGATGGAGCTTATGGAGGAACATCAGGTTTAGCTATCGTCACTAACAGTACTGTATCTGGTAATACGACGACTACTAGTGGCGGCGGTATCTATAACAATACCATCCTCACCCTCAGCAACACCACGATTACCAATAACACAGCTGACTCGAACCGCGATGGTACTGGCGACGGAGGCGGTTTTTTCGACGAAGGTCAGACTATCCCTGTTGGCAATACCATCATTGCAGGCAACTTCGATAAGTCCACCTCCGGCAACATCAACCCCGACGTAAGTGGTAGCTTCGCTGACTCTGGCAATAACCTAATTGGCAATAATACTGGTAGCAGTGATTTTACTACCAGCACCCTCGTTGGTACCAGCACCAACCCCATCAACCCAAAAATCGGACCACTGCAAAATAACGGTGGTGCGACCTTAACTCACGCCTTACTTGCGGATAGTCTCGCAATTAACGCAGGCAATAATTCCCTAGTTCCTGCTGGTGTGACCACCGATCAAAGAGATACTGGATTTGAGCGGATATCCGACGGTGTGGTTGATATTGGTGCTTATGAAGTCCAGTCAACCAGCCCACCTCCTCCTGTCAATACGGACACAGTGGTAACTAATACCAACGATTCTGGGGCAGGGTCATTGCGGCAGGCTATCCTCAATGCCAATGCTACTGCTGGGGCGGATACAATTACCTTTGCGGGAGTGTTCACTGATGCCACCCCAGATATTATTACCCTCACCTCTGGAAAATTGACGATTACCGATGATGTCACCATCTTCGGAACTGGGGCATTGAACCTCACACTCAGCGGCAATAATTCATCGGGCGTATTTGAGATATCTGGTTCTGGGACAGATGCCACCATTGACGGCTTAAAGATTACTAATGCTAATGATGCCTTTGGTAGTATTTTGCTCAATAGCAATGCCACCCTTCATTTGACCAACAGCACTGTATCTGGTAATACTGGGTCAGTAGGTGGCATCTTTAACAGAGGCAGCCTCAGCTTGAGCAATACCAATGTCTCTAGCAATCGAGGGACATCGTTAGGAGGTGGCATATTTAACACAGGCAATCTCAGCCTTACTAGCAGTACTGTCTCTGGCAACAATACAGTTTACTTCGGTGGCGGCATATCTAATACAGGTAACCTCAGCCTTACTAACAGCACTGTCTCGGATAATTCAATATCCAGCATCATCTATAGTTATCTGTATGCACCTGGGATTCAGATAGTCGATACTTATGGTGGTGGTATTTTTAACACAGGCAGCCTCAGCATAACTGGAAGCACTGTCTCTAGTAATGACGCCTCCTACGGTGGCGGCATTTTTAACCAAGGCAGCTTTAGTCTGAACAATAGCACTGTCTCTAGCAACAAGGGGTACAAAAATGGGGCTGGCATCTCTAACAAAGGCATCCTCAACCTCACTAACAGCACCATTACCAACAACTTTGGGATGTTTTATGAGGACTTTAATCGTTTTTATGGTGATTATGGAGGTGTTTTCAATTACTCTGATGGTACTGCCATTGTTGCCAATACCATCATTGCAAGTAATACTGGCTTTCAAGGCGAGGTTTTCGGCAACTTCACCGACCTCGGCAATAACCTAATTGGGAATAACGCCAGTAGCACAGGCTTTACCACCAGCACCCTCGTCGGCACCAGCGCCAACCCCATCGACCCCAAACTTAGCCCCCTACAAAATAACGGTGGTTCAACCTTTACTAATGCCTTACTTGCCGATAGCCCCGCCATTAACGCAGGTAATAATGCTCTGATTCCACCTGGTGTCACCACCGATCAACGCGGCGCTGGATTTAACCGAATATCTGAGGGTACAGTTGATATTGGGGCTTTGGAGTTTAACGGGGTGAATGGAACCGCTGGTTGTGATAACCTAGTGGGTAACAATTATGGCGACATAATTAACGCTCAAGCTGGGAATGATACCATCACAGGTAATCAAGGCAACGATATCCTAACTGGTGGCGGTGGCAAAGATAAATTTGTTTACAACTTAGGTGACGGTGTTGATACCATCACCGATTTTGGTGGACTAGGTAAAGGCTCAAATCCCTCACCAGCAGTCATTGCTGAATTGGATACCCTCAAATTCCAAGGTACTGGATTGACAGCCCAAAATCTGCTACTCACCCAAAATGGTAACAATCTGGAAATCACCTTTGAAGGGGTGGCTGATGACAAAGTTATCCTACAAAACTTTGCCCTGGAAAACCTAGACAACCTATGGACTCTGGGCAATATCCTGTTTAATGGGCAAACCTGGATTCGTGATAGCTTTGATATCTTGAATGCTAACTCCACCCAAAGCAGCATCTTCAATAAAAACACAGTCACCTTTCTCAATGACCTGAACAACAATGTCAATGGCTTTGACAACTCAGCAGATGTGATTAATGGTCAGGGGGGTAATGACCGCATCGACGGTAAGAGTGGTAATGACCTGCTGCGGGGTGGTGCAGGTAACGATACCCTGATTGGCGGTGCAGGTAACGATACCCTCATTGGTGGTGCTGATAATGATAGCCTGATCGGCGGTACTGGCAATGACATCCTCATTGGTGGTACAGGTAACGATACCCTAACTGGTGGTAGTGGTCATGACCAGTTCATATACCAAACCTTGAATCATGCTGGTGATAGAATCACTGACTTTAATCAGAGTGAGGATAAGTTAGTTCTGACTAACCTGTTTAGTAGTCTAGGCTATAGTGGTACCAATCCCATCTCAGACCGCTATCTCCAATTTGTGCAATCAGGTACTTCTACAGTAGTGAATTACTCTTACTATGGTGATGGTAATTTCTTTTACACCTTGACAACTTTAAATAATTTCACGGCTACAAATCTGGTAGTTGGTACTAATGTACTTGTCTAAACTCTATATTTAGACTGTACGGTGGAATGTCACTCAATACGGTTCGGATAAGCATTTTTCACTTTCCTTATGGTCTGGGAAATGGGGTTGCGGGTAAAAGGTAAAGGATGTATTCAAAACCTTTCCCCTTTAACCCAACCGTATTGGAATGTCACTTACCTGACAGCAGTTTTCAATATATTTAGACCACACTCTTATATTTCTCTCTCTCTGCGCCACCCTACGGGAAGCCGCAAAGCGTCTATTGCGTGAGATAAAAAGATGTGGTTCATTTACCTGAAAATAGCTGTAAGCAAAAGTTATTGCCCAGATCCCCGACTTCTTGAAGAAGTTGGGGATCTAAATCCAACTAAGTAAGTGTCATTCGACAGTTTTACTACCTTCAACCCAACCTAGAAATATTCTTAATCAAACCTGTATTGAACTCAAGTCAACTATGAGTTATGAATGCGATCGCTATCAGAAAAACTTTGCTCGTTACTCGCTTGTTAGGTTATTTTTCAAATTGGCTATGTAAAAGCTAAGCTTGTAATACTGAAAACCATTACCAACCCTTCAAAAATTAGGACTCAATCAACACAAGTTTGCGAACCTGAGAATTGTTTCCCTGAGAACGGCGTGATGAAACAGCACTGAGCAAAAACTTCCAAGAGTGAGGAGAAAGTACAGATATATCTATCATTGAAAGAAAACTCTTGATATTTTTTTGCTTCAGTGCTACCAAAAGCCAATGAAGTTTTAGGTAATTTTTTATATCCTGAAAAACAGGAATTTTGGACCGATATTGGTCATTTACCAAGGAGTAAATTTTCTCCTTCATTAAAATATTTGTCGCCAACCGCCGAGATAAAGAAAACTTTTGATTATAAGCACCAGGCCAGATAGTCCGGTAAGCAAGACACTGATTCAAAAAAACAGCATCGCCAAACTGAGCAATCCGAATCCACGAATCAATGTCATCACAGTTCGCATCAAGCGTAGAGTCCCAACCACCAGTTTGCAGAAAAGCATCACGCTGACAAGCTACTTGTACAGGTGTGCCAAAAGGTACAACCTCTAAGAGCATACCGTAGTGAATATCAGCTTGTGGGATATAAAAAGCTAAACCGGGGCCAACTTGGGGAGTGCGAGAAAGTTCAACTTCATTTCCATCTACTTGAGCCGCCACACAAGAGCAGATTACAGCATCGGGACGAAGGGCGATCGCTTTAGACATTTCTTCTATACAATTGGCAGCCAGATAGTCATCATCATCGAGAAACTTAATCCAATCGCCACTGGCTTTGGCAACTCCAGCATTTACCGTCGCTGCATGACCCTGGTTCACTTCGTTACGATGATAAACTACTTTATCGCCTAAACTTTTGACATAAGCTTGGGTGTCATCAGTAGAACAGTCATCAGCAACAACCACCTCACACTCCATCGTTTGATTCCAAGCTGATTCAATTGCTCTTTTTAGCAAGTCCAGGCGATTATAAGTACTAATGACAACGCTAAATTTCATAAATTCCTACTTGTGGTACAGCATTTTGCAATATAGCTTCCCTTTGCAGACTGTTGTATCAGTAAAATTATCAATCTCCAAAGGTAGACTGAAATAGGATTATCGATTTATGATTGATGATTGTGAGTTTTTTTCAGCAGAAAGAAAGATATGAACGCTCAAGAGATTATCCGCTCCATTGAAGCGGAACACCTAAAATCAAATCTGCCCGATATTTACGTGGGCGACACCGTAAAAGTGGGAGTGAAAATCAAAGAAGGCGAAAAATATCGCGTCCAACCCTACGAAGGAGTCGTAATTGCCAAGCGGAATGGTGGCATCAACGAAACAATTACAGTTCGCAAAGTTTTTCAAGGCGTGGGCGTTGAGCGGGTATTTTTATTGCATTCTCCCCGGATTGACAGCATCAAAGTCTTACGTCGCGGTAAAGTCCGCCGTGCTAAGTTGTATTATCTCCGCGATCGCGTCGGCAAAGCAACCCGGATCAAGCAACGGTTTGACCGTCCTTTGTAATTTCCCTGTTAAAAGTATGGGAGAAATCTCAACCTTCAAGCGGCATCCGCCGCTGACTTGTTTTCTCAATGGAATTGAGGTATGATAAAAATCTCGTATTGCGTTAAACTAAGTTAAACTAAAATTTAGTTCAGTTCAGCGCAATAACTGAGTTAAAAACAGCTTGTGCGCTCTTAGTTCAGTTGGTAGAACGCAGGTCTCCAAAACCTGATGTCGGGGGTTCAAGTCCTCCAGGGCGCGCTCAACAGCAATAAACAAAGCCCGAAATAATTACGCAGCTGCTAATATAGCAGTTAGCGTTAATAATTTCGGGTAAACTTATTGTATTTGTAGCTGTTTTGATTCCAGTAAATGGATAGAGTCAAAGCTGCAAACCTCGATAACCGAATTTTAGATTTTAGATTTTGGATTGAGAAAAAAGTTTAAATCGACAACCCAAAATCTAAAATTAAGCGCCCTTGCCGTAACGCATCGGTTAAATCTCAAATCCAAAATCCAAAATTCAAAATTGAGTGACAAACGGGGGATAAACGGCCATGGCCAAAAAAAGTGAAGCAGAATTGCCAGAAACTACCAATGGGTTCAGCTTTGGTAACTTTATACAAGGAATCAAAGAAGAACTCGAAAAAGTAGTTTGGCCTAGTCGCAAGCAGATCGTGAGCGAATCCGCCGCCGTATTGTTAATGGTGGCACTCTCCGCATCTTTGATATACTTGGTCGATGGATTGTTCGGTTGGGCAGCAAAACAGGTGTTCTAATGAGTTTTGCAACAGATGAACCACGCAACTCAATGTTGCAGTCAGAAGAAACAGCAGAAACGGCAGAAGCAGCGTCAAAAGAAGCACGCTGGTATGCAGTGCAAGTAGCCTCAGGCTGTGAAAAGCGTGTCAAGACTAACCTAGAGCAACGCATTCAAACTTTTGATGTCGCTGACAAGATTGTCCAAGTAGAAATTCCGCAGACGCCAGCGGTGAAAATCCGCAAAGACGGCAGTCGCCAGCATACAGAAGAAAAAGTTTTCCCTGGCTATGTGTTGGTGCGGATGATGATGGATGATGATACTTGGCAGGTAGTACGAAACACCTCCCATGTCATTAATTTTGTTGGCTCAGAACAAAAACGTGGTAGCAGCAAAGGTCGCGGTCATGTCAACCCCATACCACTGAGTTCTTCAGAAGTAGAGCGGATATTTAAACAGACCAGCGAACAAGAGCCAGTGGTCAAAATTGACATGGCTAGTGGTGATAAGATCATGGTGCTTTCTGGTCCATTTAAGGACTTTGAAGGTGAGGTGATTGAAGTCTCTCCAGAGCGGAGTAAGCTTAAAGCCTTGCTCTCGATTTTTGGCCGGGATACACCAGTAGAATTGGAATTTAATCAGGTAGAGAAACAGAGTTAAATACAAATGGCGAAGAAAGTAGTGGCGGTCATTAAACTGGCCTTGAATGCTGGAAAAGCCAACCCAGCACCGCCAGTAGGCCCCGCCTTGGGTCAACACGGCGTCAACATCATGATGTTCTGCAAAGAGTACAACGCCAAAACAGCAGACCAAGCTGGAATGGTCATACCTGTAGAAATTTCGGTTTTTGAAGACCGGAGTTTTACATTTGTACTCAAGACGCCACCAGCGTCAGTACTGATTCGCAAGGCAGCGAAAATAGAAAGAGGCTCCAATGAACCCAACAAAAAGAAAGTTGGGAAAATCACTAGAGCGCAATTGCAAGAAATCGCCCAAACCAAACTTCCTGACCTCAACGCCAACGACATCGAAGCGGCAATGAAGATTGTGGAAGGAACTGCTAAGAATATGGGCGTAACAGTTTCGGATTAGTCATTGGTCATTAGTCATTTGTAACTGACGAATGATAAAGAACAAAAGACAAATGACAAAAGACAAATAATTAAATTTATCGGGGGAGAGGCAAAGCTTCGAAGTTACCCCAGGAGAAAAAATGGCAAAAATATCGCGTCGCTTGCAAGGGCTGCAAGCAAAAGTAGAAGATAGGGACTATCAACCCTTAGAGGCTTTAGCCCTTTTAAAGGACACAGCAACAGCTAAATTTGCTGAAGCCGCTGAAGCACATATCCGGTTAGGAATTGACCCCAAGTATACAGACCAACAGTTGCGGACAACGGTAGCACTGCCCAAAGGTACAGGACAAATTGTCCGAGTGGCGGTGATTGCCAGAGGTGAAAAGGTAAACGAAGCAAGCAACGCTGGTGCTGATTTAGTTGGTTCAGAAGAACTGATTGACGAAATCCAAAAAGGGATGATGGACTTTGACAAGCTGATTGCCACACCTGATGTTATGCCACAGGTGGCAAAGCTGGGTAAATTGCTTGGTCCTCGTGGTTTGATGCCATCGCCCAAGGGTGGAACCGTGACATTTGACGTAGCAAGTGCGATCGCTGAATTCAAAGCTGGTAAATTAGAATTTAGAGCTGACCGAACTGGCATCGTTCATGTTATGTTTGGTAAGGCAACATTCTCGCCTGAAGATTTGTTAATCAACCTGAAGGCATTGCAAGAGACGATTGACCGTAACCGTCCTTCAGGGGCTAAAGGTCGTTATTGGCGCACATTTTATGTAGCTGCGACGATGGGTCCATCAATTAAAATTGATATCAGCGCCCTACGAGATTTGAAACTAAGCGAAGTAGGTTAACTTTTTAGTCATTAGTTATTATTCATTTGTAAAAGCAAAGGACAAATGACTAATGACAAAATTAAATAAACCAAGCCGGAGACAGCAGGTGCTAATAGCTTAATATCCTGCCGAGGTGAAAACTCTAAATTGCCACTAATTAGCACAAAACCTATTAAGGTGTGATAACTATGGCATCAAGAGCTTTACTAATCAACCCCGGCTGTGTCAGCTGGGGTTTGTTGTTTTCGATTTAGTTGAGAAAAAACGCACAAGTAGGGAAATCGTCGATTGTTTTGAGGAGGTGAGATTGAAATGGGTAGAACGCTAGAAAATAAAAAAGAGATTGTAGCTGACCTCAAAGAAACTTTGAGTAAGTCAACTCTGGCACTGGTAATTGAGTATCAGGGACTAACAGTTGCTGAAATTACAGATTTACGTCAGCGTTTACGTCCGAGTGGCGCTGTTTGTAAGGTAACTAAAAATACCCTAATGGGCATTGCCATTCAAGATCAAGAAAAATGGCAGCCATTATCAGAACTGCTCAAAGGTTCTTCAGCTTTTTTGCTAGTCAAAGACGATTTTTCATCTGCAATTAAGGCTTACCAGGACTTTCAGAAAGCCACCAAGAAGACAGAACTTCGCGGCGGTGTGATGGAAGGTCGCCTACTCAAAGAACCTGATGTCAAGGCTCTGGGAGACTTGCCATCTAAGGAACAACTCATCGCTCAAATTGCTGGGGCTATCAATGCCTTGGCTACGAAGATTGCTGTGGGTATCAACGAAGTTCCTGGTTCACTGGCTCGTGCTTTGCAAGCTGTGGCTGATAAAGAACAAAGTAGTGGTAGCACCGAAACTGCTGCTGTAGAAGATAGCAGTACCGAACCTGTTGCTGAAGGTGATAGCAGCGCCGAACCTGCTGCTGAATAAACTTCACGGTTCATCAGTCAAGAGTCAAAAGTCTATGTTCAAAGACCAATGACCGATGACAAATAAATAATCAAAATTACAGGAGTTATATCAATGTCTGCTGCAACCGATAACATTTTAGAACAACTAAAAAGTCTTTCTTTGCTGGAAGCTGCTGAGTTAGTTAAGCAAATTGAAGAAGCTTTTGGCGTGAGTGCTGCTGCACCCGTTGGCGGTATGATGATGATGCCTGGTGTTGGTACTACTACTCCTGCTGAGGAAGTCGTTGAGCAAACCGAGTTTGAAGTGGTTCTGGAATCAGTTCCCGCTGATAAGAAGATTGCCGTACTGAAGATTGTCCGCGAATTGACCGGTCTGGGTCTGAAAGAAGCGAAAGACTTAGTGGAAGCTGCACCGAAAGCTGTTAAAGAAGGTATTGCTAAGGATGCTGCTGAAGATGCTAAGAAGCGCATCGAAGAAGCTGGCGGTAAGGTGACTATCAAGTAGTCACAATTATCTAGTTTTTTATTAAGGAGCCTGAATCAGGCTCCTTTTTTGGTGTTGCTGGTTCCGATTTGACAATGAGAGGCGATTTTCACAATGAGACGCGATAAATCGCCGTCTCTACAAGTGTTTTGATCTTATCTAGCTTTGTTTTCTACTGATAACCGGCTGCTTGTAACAGAAACAACTTGGCATAACGCCCTCCTAGCTGTAACAATTCTTCGTGAGTTCCCTGTTCTATAACTTCCCCGTTTTCTATAACTAGGATTTTGTCAGCCATGCGTACCGTCGAGAAGCGATGGGAAATCAAAAGTACCATCTGATTTTGAGTAATAGCCCGAAAATGATTGAAAATCTCAAACTCAGCTTGGGCATCAATTGCTGACGTTGGTTCATCCAATACTAAGATATCTGCTTGCGATCGCATAAAAGCACGAGATAGAGCAATTTTCTGCCACTGTCCCCCCGAAAGTTCCTGTCCTCCCTTAAACCAACGACCAAGCTGAGTCTGAAAGGTTTGGGGTAATTGGTCAATAAAAGATTGAGCCATGCCTTTTTCGGCAGCAGTTTGCCAGCTGGTTGTGTTTTCGAGATGTTCTACATCACCGACGCCAATATTCTCCCCCACTGTGAACTGGTAGCGGACAAAGTTCTGAAAAATCACACCAATGCGACGCCGCAGCACATCCACATCCCATTCCTGCAAGTCCAAGCCATCTAAGAAAATTCGCCCAGAGTCTGGGGTATAGAGTCGGGTAAGTAGTTTGATTAAGGTGGTCTTACCAGAACCGTTTTCACCGACAATTGCCAGTTTTTCTCTCGGTTGCAAATGCAGTGAAATGTTTCTCAACGCTGGCTTGGAACTCCCCGGATAAGTAAATGATACGTTCTCAAAACGAATACCATCCTGGGGATTTAAACCAATGGTTGCTTTACCCCAAGACTTTGGTACTTTCTCTTCCAGGAAATCGTAGAGATTTGATAGATATAGATTGTCTTCATACATCCCTCCAATAGAAGTGAGGGCATTGGAAAAAGTCGATTGTCCTTGGCGAAACACAGTGAGATACATTGTCATATCTCCCAAGGAAATCTTACCTAGCACTGTTTCCAAGACAATCCAAGCATAAGCTGCGTAAAAAGCGCCAGTACTTAATAAACTTAGGAGATATCCCCACAATCCTCGCCGCAGAGTTAAATCGCGGTCTTCACCATAGAGTTGATCGAACAGGTCGCGGTAACGTCCTAGCAGCATCTTTCCTAGCTGGTAGAGTTTGACTTCTGTGGCGAAATCTTCTCTTGCTAGCAGATTTTCTAAGTAGTGCTGTTGACGAGTTTCTGGCGCACGCCAACTAAACAAGCGAAAGGCTTCTCCAGCAAACTTCGTTTCTGCTATAAATACAGGCATAGCCGCCAAAATCAGTACCACCACCGCCCAAACTGAGAAATTTACTAGCAAAATACCGTAAGTAATCAGCGAAAGGGCATTCTGCACCAACCCAAAGGTGCGGTTTACTAACGAAAGGGGACGAACTGATGCTTCTCGTCGGGCATTGGTCAATTTGTCATAAAATTCTGAGTCTTCAAACTGCCTAAGATCGAGTGTCAGCGCCTTTTCTAAGATCAGTACATTCACTCGCTGACCCATTAGCGCCCGCAATAACGACTGACAAATGATGATTCCCCGCTGACTACCTGCTAGTAAAATTACAGCGATCGCTTCTAATCCTACATAAAACAGAGCTGGGTAAATATTGACAAAACCATTGCTCTGTGAATTAACTTGAGATGCTAATACCACTGCATCCACAATTAATTTACTAATGTAGGATATCGCCGCCGGTAAAAGACCAGCCAATAAAGTGAAACTAGCTAGAAGAATAGTAAGCGATCGGCTTGTAGTCCATATTAAGCTGACAGCCCGTCCACTGTAGCGGAAAACCGTCAGCGATTGGCGGAGGATATTTCTTTTTTTTTAATCTTCATTTTTCTTGCCGCGAGATACCCCAGCTTGGGCGGATCTTCCTGACTCTATTAAATCTTTATTAATTTTACATTTTTCTAAGAATGTTGGCTTTAGACCGCTGAGTTACCTGTTGGGGTATGGCGAAATTAATCCGTTGGATGCGATGCTTAACTTCAGTAAGTGTGAATTTCTTATTAGAGATAGTTGAAAAGCGAGTCGGCGCAATCGACTTAGCAAGGTGTTTAGACAATCATGAATAAAATTTAAAATGATAACGAGGTTGAGCTATGAATTCTACAGAACCACCCCAGCAGCGTCCTGAAGAAAGTGTGACTTTTGTCATCAGTAAGTCAACTAGGAACGTATTTCTTGCGAAGATACTCATACTTTTAGGCTTAACCCTACTGGCTGGTTATTGGTTTGCAAGAGATAGTGCCAATAAGTATGAGAAAGGTCGTGAACTAACACAGGAAAAATATCTAGAAAGGTTTGATGAGTACAAAGGCGCTTTACTAAATGCCAAACAGTACGATGATAATCCGCTATTTGCAACCTTTATAATGCTTATAGTTGTATCGTTCTTAATTGGTTCGTATGAGTTAACTGCTTTGATAATAGGTTTTATTATTGGGAAAGTGATTAGGCGGTAAGCCCCAGCCCTTTCAACGCGAACAAATGAACTACTAAACCAAGGGCTGAAACCCGCTCCCAGACTACAGCCAAAAATTATGCTTCTGGGCTATCGATGCCAGTTTATGCGATCGCACATCGAAAGCGGTCAATTTATTGCCTCTAGAATTGAGCATTTTTTTGGAGAATCTCGCCTAATATAAGTCTGATTATGTAAGGGTTTATTGAGGGTGTATTTTTGGAGGAAAATATAGTACAAATGATCGCGTTGAAAGGGCTGGCGGTAAGCGGACTATCGAAAGTCGATGGTTTGAATGCAAAGGTGACTAGCAACCGTTCAACCGGAACGTTAGCCAGTTGACAACAGGAAACCCAGCATCACTTTTCTCTGACAGCACTAACCAGAAGCCAGATTGCACTTTAAGCTGCAACCGTGGATGCGATCGCGAGGCTAAAATGAGAGGGCGATCGCTGATGCAGAGGTTATACTAACAGCGATCGCACCGTTAAGCTTCTCTGTTTCTATCCGAGATCGGGCGAGCAAAGATAATGGACTTCGTTGTTGAGTTAACATAAGTTATCGGCGATTCCTTTCAGGATGCGTCCCGCTGCAAAGACAATTAATTGTTAAGCGATCGCTGCATAACAAATCATTGGAGCGGACAATATTGAAGTATTTTTGTGAGGATGTCAGACGTTGGAATGTATTTGTTTCTGTCTGAATATTCAGGGTTTTCCGATTCCGATTCCTGAGCGAGCGAGTCGCAGCCCAAGATAAAATTGAGAGGTGCAGTCGATATGGTAGCAAGATGATGGTAGTTCGACAACCTCGATATAGCAAAGAAGAGTTTGCTCGGCGTGGTGATGAAATCTATGAAACTCAGGTGCGATCGCAGGTTGAGGAAGGGAATCATGGCAAGATTGTGGCGATCGACATCGAAACCGGAGCCTTTGAAGTCGATCAAAGCGAAATTGCTGCTTGCGATCGCCTCGAAGCCCATCACCCCGATGCTCAAATTTGGATTGTTCGCATTGGTTCTCGTCATGTTCGTCGTTTTGGCGGACGCACCCGGAGAACTGCATGATAACTGGGTTCGTTAATATTGAGTTTGAGCCGATTATTCCCCTGCCAATTCGTCGGGCTGATGGCAAAGTTTTTACTCAGGATGCGATCGTTGATACTGGATTCAATGGCTGGCTGTCATTGCCTCCCGATTTGATTGCTGAATTGAATTTGAAATGGAAAAGACGAGGACGGGCAATTCTCGGAGACGGCAGTGAATGTGTTTTCAACGTTTACGAAGCAATTGTAATTTGGGACGACACCTTTCTGACAATCCCAGTAGACGAAGCTAACGCAGAACCGCTCGTCGGGATGTCCCTCATGGAAGGCTATCAGCTAACGATGCAAGTTTTTGAAGGTGGTCTTGTCGAACTTGGCAAAGTCAACACGGTCTAACAATCCCAATGTACACAGACCGTTGAGAATTAATCAGTCGGTGTTCGAGGTTATTAGCAGCAGGTGATTGGGAACGTTATACGTCGTTATACATAATAGTTCGAAAGGATGCAATTGCACAGGTCAAAGTAGTTGCTCACAAGAGGGACTGATAGCGAATTTGACCCTGCATACTGTTCGATACCTTGATCACAAAGTATGGTCATCCCAAGTTTTTGGTCAGTCCATGCTATCGCAAAGAAGAACTGTGTTTTCAGGCTGGGATGATGACATAAAAATTGCATGATTTTTTTAGCGCATTTTCTACAAAGTCAACACCCCATTAACGCACCATCTCAGATTTTCGGTGCATTAAGACTAATGTCTATAACGCACCTTACCAGATTTAAGCCAATGTGGATGAATGAGGTTTTCCAACTTGTGTGTACACAGTAAGTCTTTAGACTGGAGAGTGTCAACCCCACAATCTCCTACCTGCTTTCCCACTTAATCTTTGGTGTGTATCTTCCAATAAAGCGGGAATATCTAAATTTTCTGGACACCGAGGCAAACAGTCACCGCATTCTGTACAACGATCGCCTTTCATACCAGGAAACCAGTGACCAGCATTTTCAAACATTCCATAACGATATTGTCCATAGTCTTTCATGTCGTATGCCACTGCGAGATTACGTAACCGCAATACCTCTGGAATATTGATATTTTCTGGGCAAGGCAAACAAGCATAACATTGGCTACACTTATCAGTTTCTAAAGCAATTTTTTGGTGATTTTCTAATCGCTGGAATGCAGAAATTTCTTCTTGTGAGAGTTGATTATCTCGGTCAGTAACTCGCAAAGGTTCAATTAATTCTTCTGGTTTGGCTGCCCCGATACTCAAAGTATTAATACGGCTGTCATTCAGTAAAAATCGATAATTTAATTCTAAGGGTGAATACGGATAACATAGGTCTTTTAAAGTTTGGGGTGGCGTGTAAAGACGCCCTCCCTTATCAGCAGGGGAAATAATAAAAATGCCCATATCCTTTTCGGCAGCTAGTTGAATCGCTGGGGCGTGCCGTTGGAAAAAATAGTAATAATGCAGATTGACAAATTCAAATACATCTGTATTGATTGCTGCTTGAATTAGCTCTAATGACCCGTGGGTGGAAAAACCAACGTGTCGGACTCGTCCATCAGCGATCGCTTCCTCTACAGCTTGCATACAACCATTTTTGGTTTGCACCCAGTCCAAATGTTGCCAGGTATTCAAGCCATGAATGCCTAAGCAATCAAGATAATCTAGCTGTAATCGTTTTAGGGATTCGTCGATGCACCGACGCATGGTGTCAGCATCTGCCGTG
This sequence comes from Nostoc sp. C117, assembly GCF_043099735.1. Taxonomy (NCBI): domain Bacteria; kingdom Bacillati; phylum Cyanobacteriota; class Cyanophyceae; order Nostocales; family Nostocaceae; genus Nostoc; species Nostoc sp. C117. The sequence continues at coordinate 3,881,257 of NZ_CP170991.1, read as the reverse complement.
GCTGATATTTTGGTAGTGATGTAAAGCTTCGTTCGGGGTACTGACAACCCAGCTTTTAGCGCCCTACCAAGATACTCCTCACTTTTCCCGTAACCTCTGGCGGTTTCTAGATGATTAATTCCTAGCGCTAAGGCTTGTTCGATGGTTTGCTGAGCATTTTCAAAACAAGCCAAATAGCGCATTGTTCCCAAAGAAAAAACCGAGAGGTGCAGATTCGTTTTCCCAAAGCGTCGGTATTGCATCAATTGAGTCCTGAGTAGTGAGTGCTGAGTGCTGAGTAGAAAGACGATTAATATTGTTTGTACAAAATGAAAGGTGAAAAAGAAAGAATAAAGAACTTATTTTTTAGATTCTCCATTCTTTCTCAGCACTAACCCCACTCAGCACTCAGCACTTTCCTAGCTGTCGCCATTACCAAAGCGCTTGATCAAATCTTCAGGACGGAGATTGGAAATAAATTCACGGAAGGCTTGTTGTTCGGCTTCATCTGCATCGCGATCGACAGGGATAGAAGCATCGGCAATGACTTCTTCCATTACCCAAATTGGGGTATTTGTACGCAGGGCAATGGCGATCGCATCGCTAGGACGGGCGTCAATTTCCTTTTTCACCTCGCCTTGCTGAACAATTAAAGCTGCATAAAATGTATCCTTTTGCAGGGAATGAATAATTACCTTTTCTAGAGTCATGTTCCAAGTTTCTAGAAGATTCACAATCAAGTCATGGGTTAAGGGTCTAGGAGGCTTCTGATTCTCCAGTGCGCCCATAATTGCCCTAGCTTGTTCCTGACCGATATAAATTGGCAAAGCCCGCCGATCTGAAGAATCTTTCAAAAGTACGATCGGGCTGCGGGTTATGGCATCTAATGCTATGCCAGCGACTTTCATTTCAATCATTGGCTAAGCCTCTACAATCCTTTGAGAGCCTTGGACGCTGTGTAACAAATAGTACCCTTTATTGGGCAGTTGGAGGACAGTAATAAACATAAGCATTTGTTCTCTATAATTGCTTCTATTAAACTCCGAACTTGTGGTGAACACCAGAGTAAGTCAAAAGAGTCTGGTTAGACAATAAGCTTCTTACCCAAGTATGCCTTGTGAAGGATGTGAATGTGTTAATATTTCTTATGGAAAAAAAAGTCAGAAAATATACTTAAGATATTCTCAAATTATGTGAGAATTACCAGTTAATTTCCGCCAAAATTAGGCAATAAATAGAGTTAGTTTGGCAAAAAAGCGGTGTTTACAGGATTAATCCAAGCATTAGGAACAATGAAACCCTTAGAGGGTGATTCTTGGCAAATTACTTGTGTTAGCCAGTCTGGTGAAGTAATTATGCAAGATTTGGCTTATGGTGACAGTGTTGCAGTAGATGGCGTTTGTCTGACTGTAGAAAAAGTTTTAAAAGACGGGTTTATTGCCACTGCTTCACCGGAAACTCTACGTCGCACAACTCTCGGAGGCGAGGAAACGCAACAGAGATATGTCAATTTAGAAGCGTCCCTCAGAGTGGGTAGCAAAGTCGGCGGTCATTTTGTCATGGGTCATGTAGACGGTATCGGTCGATTGCTAGTGGCAGAACAAACGGCTAGTTCTTGGGAAATGACCTTTACAGCATCAGAAGCGATCGCCCGGTACATTGTCCCCAAAGGTAGCATTGCCGTTAATGGCATCAGCCTTACAGTAGCCACATATGAACCAGAATTCTCCCAATTTAAGGTCGCGGTAATTCCTCTCACCTACGCCGATACAAATCTTCGCTATTTGCTTCCTGGTAGTTTAGTCAACCTAGAAGGAGATATTCTTGGCAAATACGTGGAAAAATTCGTTTATTCTGGCAAACCACAGACTACAGCCCCTGATAATACCAGTATAGACAACATTACACCCGCATTCTTAGCAGAACACGGGTATTTGTAATTAGGCATTGGGAAAAAGGATGCAGGAGGCAGGAGGCAGGAGGCAGGAGTTCTTTAATTTTGAATTTTGAATTGATTTGTCCCCAATCCCTACTCCCCAGTCCCCAATCCCCACTCTCCAGTCCCCAGTCCCTAGTTAGCTGCCCGTTCTTGGCTTACCTGAGCGGTCTGCAAGCCTCTAACTAACTGGCTGAGGGCGCTTTGTAATTCCACACCTGGATCGGTAGCAACCCAGCCATCTTTTGTCAGGTGACGGATTTCAAAGTGCAGGTGAGGACCTGTAGAAGCACCTGTGCTGCCAACTCGGCCGATCATAGTCCCTGCTTGTACCCACTGACCGGGTTGAACAAAGATTTCTGACATATGACCGTAGAGAGTTTGTTCAGCAGCTTTGTGATTAATGATAACGCTTAGACCATAACCACCGTTCCAGTTTGCAGTTTCCACTTGACCAGCAGCAGCAGCTAAAACTGGTGTTCCCATAGCTGCGCCTAAGTCTGTACCAGCATGAAAGCGTTGAGTACCTGTGATGGGATGAATTCGCCAACCAAACAAAGAGGTAATGGGAGCAGGAATAGATAGTGGATACATCATTCCTGTACCACTAGCATAGGCAACTGTCCCGGTGTAGGGTATTTGTGGCAATACTGACGCCAGTGAGAAGTCATAAGCGACAGTGCTGGGGCGGGGGGCAATGTTGCCATCTGCCATTGGTGGGGGTAAAGTACCACCACTCGGCGCAATGGGAGTTGCACTAACTGTCGTCGGGCTAAACTCGCCGGGACTAGGAATAAACCGATTGGGCCGGAATGCAGTCTTACTAACACCACCAGAACTACTTTGATTACCACGCCATCTGCTGACGTTACCAGTACTTGCAACCTGTTCTACGGATGGAACTACTGGTAACTGTGCGTTTTGACTCCTTCTGAGCCAACTAGGTGCTGATTTGCCATTAGAATCACCTACACGCGCGGTTTGGGATGGTTGAGCGCAAACCCCAACTGATACGCCTTGCCCTGAAGGCAAAGTGGTGCGACAACCACTAGAGCGTTCTGTGAGGATTACGGAATTTGGCGCTTGATAAGTGCCACCTCCGTCGGCATCATAACTGTTGGGGTCAATATAGGCGTTATTATAATCGTTAGTTTTCGCCGCAGTTGCTCTGACAGTGTTGTTCGAGTTATTTGATGGTTGAGCAACTTCTGGGAGTTTTTCAGGTAAAGAACGGGTAGGCGTATTGGGTTTTTCCTCTCTCACCCTTGGAGGAGCAACCTGGGAAGTTTCGACCTTGGGCTTAGACTGTCTGATAATCACAACAGGTTCAGCAGTTTCGATTTTGGGTGTAGACTGCCTAACTGGCTCTTTTGATTGAGCAACTTCTGGCTTGCGTAGTCTTTGTTTAAGTCTGGCTCGTCGTTGAGCAAAGTCTGGCTGTGTTTGAGCAACTTCGGGCGCAACAGTCTGTTTTTTTAAGCCGAGTGGAGTCGAGGTTTTAACTGGATTTGTAACTGCTGTTGGCTGGGAATTTTCAACAGTGGGAACAATATTATCTATTTGTGTTTCCGTTTGGGCAAACACGAAGCCGCCGCTAAGGAGACTAACACTACCTAGCCAACAGAGACTCTGGGCTGGTAGCGACGAGGCTAAACGTTTTTTTGTCAGACCTCGCTGCCATAAGTAGTGCAAACGATGATGGGCAGAATTTTTGCGCTGCGTCATTTGTTCTCTCAGTTGTGTGTAATGAGCCTAAAGAGATGATGCTAGTGGTTTGTCTTGCCCAAAGAGCGAAATTTTGAACAAACCTAAAATTTAAACGGAAGATTTATGGTATCCCAAACTGATTGTACCGGGTTCAATATAAATTTCCGGTGTAATTAGTTCCTTTGTATCATGTGTTTCCAAATCAACTCGTAAATTTCCTTGAGGAGTCACCCCGACTACAGTACCTGAAAGATTGTTGACGTAGACCTTATCACCCATGTTTGTGAGCAAATCTAAATAGCGAGATAAGAGTATACTTATTCCTTCTTGGTGAAGACACTCCATACCGGATTCTATTCCTAGTAATACTGTAGAGGTGAGCATTTCCAGACAAGAAATCGGTCTGTAATGTTGGGAAGCTTGCCAAGATTCCAGATTAATTCCAGTTTCTGGTACTGGGTTTGTCCAGTTAATACCAACACCAATTACTGCTTGCGTAATTTGTCCTTTGTTTACTTTGGTTTCTGTCAAAATGCCGCCTAGCTTGCGACCATTTAAAACTAAATCATTGGGCCATTTTATCCCAACATTCACGTTGTGCTGCCGCAATTGAGACGCAATTCCCCAAGCACTAGCGAAAGTTAGCTGGTAGCTGTCAGTAGCTTCTATTTTGCGATCAAAAGAAATCGCTAGTGAAAGATACAATCCTCCAACAGGAGAAATCCAATGGCGTCCCCATTGTCCGCGTCCAGCAGTCTGTACCGCTGCGATTACTACGGAGCCGGAACTAGCTCCAAGGTTTAGCATATCCCAGAGGGTTTGGTTAGTTGAGGAGACACTTTCAAAAAGGTGCAGAGAAAATGGTAAATATGGATACTTACGCCCTGCTTTCAAAGCTACTTCTAAATTTTGCAGATCAAATTCCACAGCAGTTAACCCAAATCCCGTTGTTCAAGTTAGCATTAATTGGCTGATGAGTGATTTTGTGTTTAGGTTTGGTTAAAGATGCACACTTGGCACTGGCGCAATTGGGAAGGACTGCCCTATCTAACTTGTAGTATTTTGGAAAATTGGCATCACGGTTTCTTTACCCAGCAGTTTTGGCCGCGATCGCCACAAGATATCACTCCAATACTGCAACCAGAGGCATCAGTCTATCGCTTAAAGCAGGTACATGGCAATACTGTTCTCACTCCCGAAGAAGTCGAAAGTTCTTTAAAAGCTCTGGGAGATGATTTAGCATCGGCAGATGGTTTAATTAGCGAACAGCCTCTACAAGCTATCTGGGTCGCTAGTGCAGATTGTACACCCGTGCTGATTGGGGATGTGAAAACCGGACAAGTGGCAGCAATACACGCTGGATGGCGGGGTACTGCCAAGAAGATTGTTCCCCAAGCGATCGCCCGATTACAATCTCAAGGCAGTCAACTGGATGATTTACGTATTGCAATGGGTCCGGCGATCGCTGGTGAGGTTTATCAAGTCTCCATAGAAGTGGCTGCCGAAATTGGGGCTACTATTATACCAGATAATAACGAAGGAAAAATTATAACTGCATTGCATCTTCTACCAAATTCACCTTTGCTAGAAGATGCAAATTCTGGAAAGGTACGGCTGGATGTGCGACGAGTGAATACCTTACAGCTAGAAAGTTTGGGAATAACTGGAGAACAAATTGCGATCGCACCTTATTGTACTTTCCAAACTCCAGAGCATTTCTTTTCTTACCGCCGAGAAAAAGAGAAAAAAGTACAATGGTCAGGGATTGTTAGTCGCAAAACTACTGGTATCTCACAAAAGTTTTGAGCGGTTTGTAGTAAGCACTTTAGGGCTGAAAAAATCAAGCACTTTAGTCCTTACTACAAAGGTTCATCTGCAAATATTTACATTTAATTAGTTGCTAAAAGGTAAAAACCTACAATAGTTTAGGGAATAAATAAAGCTGAATTTACAATATACTTCTCAAATAATTATTTAGATAATTTGTAATTGTTACAGCCGAATTCATCAGTCAAAATTCAGAATTCAGATTTATAATAATCTCTATGCCTAGCTTCGAGACTTAGATAGTGTACTTAACTCAGTTGATATATTCTGTAATTGATTCCTGCTTAAATTTATTCTTTGCTAAAACAAAGGGAATTTACTCGGAGTGTAATACTGACGAATTAGAAATTAGCGATTAAGAATTATCTTGAGATTTTTTCTTGAGAGATTAACGTTGTTTACTACAGATTATTGGGAAATATAGAAATGAAGTCAATTTCATATCCCTAGCTGGCAACTAATGGAACTATGCTTTGTAATATTATTTCCCTCGATAACAAGACTTATCAATCTCTGCAACAAGAATTAATAGAACTGCGTCAGGTAGTTGCCAGTTTAGAAAATACCAAGTCTTCAAATCCAGTAAAATCTAGCCAACAGCAGATGGGTTTGTTTATTGAATATATCCCTGCTGCGATCGCTATACTCGATCGACAAATGCGCTACCTCTTGACTAGTCGCCGTTGGCGAGAAGATTATCATCTGAGCCATCGAGACATCATTGGTCGCTCTCACTCTGAAATCTTCCCAGAAAATTCTCCGTATTGGCAAGAAATTCATCAACGTTGCTTGGCGGGAGCCGTGGATAAATCTGAAGAAGATATCTTTCACCATACAAACGGAACAATCGATTGGGTGAAATGGGAAATAAATCCTTGGTACGAAGAATCCGGCGAAATTGGTGGTATAGTCATTTTCTCTGAAATTATTACCGATCGCAAACAAGTACAAGAAACACTAAAACGGGACTATAAAGAGCTAGAAGCCAAAAGCCAGGAACATACAGAAGCACGATTCCAACGACTAGCGGACAATGTACCAGGAATGATTCATGAATTTTGCCTGTACCCTGATGGTAAAATGTTGTTCCCCTTTGTTTCTTCTGGATGTCGAGAAATTTACGGAGTAGATCCCGAACAAATCAGAAATGATGTGTCTCTAACACTTGCTTGTGTTCATCCTGAGGATATTTCCAGTTTACGCAAAGCATTTATTCGTTCTGCCCGAAGTCTGCAAAACTACGAACATGAGTGGCGGATTGTAACTTCATCTGGCCAGCAGAAATGGCTAAAAGCGATCGCGCGACCAGAACGCCAACCAGGAGGTGAAATTCTCTGGTATGGTTATATGGTCGATATTAGCGAAGAACAAGCTGCATTACGCGATCGCCAACAAGCCGTAGATCAACTACAAGAAAAAGAGCAGTTCTTAAGCAGTATTTATGATGGTGTTGCTCAAGTAATATTCGTGGTTGACATTCTAGAAAACCATGAATTTCGTTATGCTGGCTGGAATACAGCAGCAGAAAAAGCAACGGGAATGACTCGCACAGAGGTCGTTGGTCAAACTCCAGAATATGTGCATGGTATTGTTGAAAGTCAACAAGTACGTGAACGATTTCAAATATGTATAGAAAGTAGTATTAGTCTAAAGTATGAAGAACGCTTGACTTTTCACGGTCAAGAAACTTGGTGGCTAACTACAATTAATCCTTTAAAAAATAGCGAAGGTCAAATTTATAGACTGGTCGGAACAGCGTTAAATATTACAGAGCGTAAACAAGCCGAAGAAGCACTCCAAGCCAGCCAACATTTCATTCAACGCATTGCTGACTCTTCTCCTAATATTCTCTATATCTTCGATTTAGAAGAACAGCGTAATGTTTATGCAAATCAAGAAATTGGCAAAATTCTTGGCTATTCTAATGAACAAATTCAGCAGATGGGAACACAAATTCTTCCTACAATTACTCATCCAGACGATTGGGAAAAAGTCGTAGCTCACCTAAAAAAGTGTAGTACAGCCAATGATGGTGAGATTTTTGAGTTTGAATTTCGGGTGAGACAAGCAAATGGTGAATGGGGCTGGTTATACACTAGAGAAACAATGTTTAGCCGTGGTACTGATGGGAAAATAAAGCAAATTCTCGGTGTTTCAACTGATATTACTGAGCGCAAAAAAACCGAAATACAATTACAACAACAAGCCAAAAATTTGGAAAATACTTTGCGTGAACTGCAACGCACTCAAAGCCAACTTATCCAAAGTGAGAAAATGTCTTCACTAGGTAATATGGTTGCAGGTGTTGCCCATGAAATAAACAATCCAGTCAATTTTATTCACGGTAATCTTATTCCAGCCAGTGAATACACTCAAGACTTGTTGCGTCTAGTAGAACTTTATCAACAACATTTGCCCAATCCCCCAGAAGAAATTCAAGAAAAAATCGCAGATATTGACCTTAATTTTCTCAAACAAGACCTTGGAAAACTCTTCCAGTCTATGTCCGTAGGAACTCAGCGAATTCGGGAAATTGTCCTCTCCCTGCGGAATTTTTCCCGCCTTGATGAAGCTGAATTTAAAGACGTAGATATCCATCAAGGTATCGATAGTACTTTGATGATTCTACATAACCGCTTGAAAGCTAAACCAAATCACCCAGAGATTTCTGTAATTAAAGAATATGGTAAACTTCCTCTCATTGAATGTTATCCGGGTCAATTAAATCAGGTATTTATGAATCTTCTCACTAATGCTATTGATGCCTTGGAAGATTCATTGATAGTAAAGCAAGGACAAATTCGCATTTCCACCGAAGTTTTTAATAGCAAATGGGTAGTCATCAGCATATCAGATAATGGTATAGGGATTCCCCAAGAAATACTGCCAAAACTTTTTGATCCTTTCTTTACTACTAAAGATATTGGTAAAGGTACAGGACTGGGATTATCCATCAGTTACCAGATTGTGGTAGAGAAACATCGGGGAAATTTGTCTTGTAATTCAATACTTGGACAAGGAGCAGAATTCATAATTAAAATTCCCACCAGTCAGTCATAGATTGTCAAGTAATACAGCAGAATTTATAAAGGGAGCCGGAGACGCTCCAGCTATGCCCTACTGTACTAACAGAAGTAAAATGGGCTTTAAGCTTGGCTTTGAGAATGAGATTGTGTAGTCGACCAAATTCAAATCTGCTGTATTTTCTCCTGATAAGATGGATTTGGTATTACTTAGGTTAACTTTAGAGGCAAGTAAGTTATGTTAGTTGAACTCAACCAACTAATTGTACCTGTTGGTAATCAGTTATTGATTAAAGGTATATCCTGGTCAACATACAAAAATATTTTGGCAGAATTGGGTGAAAATCGCAGTTCTCGGATATCTTACAGTCAAGGAAAGCTGGAAATAATGGCTCCATTACCAGAGCATGAGGTAGCTAAAGTTATTATTGGGGACTTACTAAAAGTTCTTTTTGAAGAACTTGATATTGAATTTTGGAGTTTGGGGTCTACAACTTTTGATCGAGAAAAGATGGATGCTGGGGTAGAACCCGATGATTGCTTCTACATCCAAAACGAAACTGCTGTTAGAGGTAAGGACAGAATTGATTTAACAGTCGATCCACCTCCAGATTTAGCAATCGAAATTGATATTACCTCCCGGACTCATTTTAATAATTATCAAGTATTGGAAGTTCCAGAATTATGGCGCTGGAATGGAACTAAACTAGAAATTAATGTTTTGATTAATGGTACATATATAAAATCTTCTACAAGTTCTATTTTTCCAAATTTCTCCATAGCTCAAATTATTCCCGAATATTTAAACCGAAGTAAAGCTGATGGTAGGAATGCAACAATGAAAGCATTTCGTGCTTGGGTGAGAAAGCAAATATGATTTTTTCAGCCAAAGGCAATATTGTGATTTTGGTAATTGCGATCGCTTTTACCCTCTAGTTTTTATAGGATCAAATTTGTGATGGAGTTTTATCATGATACGACCGCGCAAGGTCTTTGCCCAGCATTGGCTTAAAAGTGAAAAAGCTCTGGACTCAATTATTCAAGCAGCAGAGTGTAGAAAAAGCAATGACTTCGGTGAACGCATTCTAGAGATTGGTCCAGGAACGGGTATTTTAACTCGTCGTTTACTACCTTTGGTACAATCTCTCGTCGCAGTTGAAATAGACCGCGACCTATGCGAACTATTGGCAAAGCAACTAGGTAAGAAAGAAAATTTTCTACTACTACAAGGAGATTTTCTGACTCTAGATTTAACATCACACTTAGCAACATTTCCCAATTTTCAAAAGCCGAATAAAGTAGTAGCCAATATTCCTTATAATATTACCGGTCCAATCATCGAGAAACTACTTGGTACGATCGCTAACCCCAACTCAGAACCATTTGACTCGATAGTGCTACTGGTACAAAAAGAAGTAGCAGAAAGATTGTATGCTAAACCAGGGTCAAAGGCCTTTGGGGCATTGAGTGTGCGGGTACAGTATTTAGCTGAGTGTGAATTAATTTCTACAGTTCCAGCCGCTGCATTCCATCCACCGCCAAAAGTCGATTCAGCAGTCGTGCGATTGCGTCCTCAAAAAATAGAAATACCAGCACGCGATCCAAGACAGTTAGAGAGTCTGCTGAAGTTGGGGTTTAGTGCCAAGCGCAAAATGTTACGAAATAACTTGCAATCAGTCGTAGAACGCGATCGCCTGACCCACTTACTGGAACAATTAGAAATAAATCCCCAAGCCAGAGCCGAAGACCTCAGCACTCAGCAATGGGTAACTTTAGCAAATAAATTGGGAGTCGGGAGTACGGAGTAGGGAAAGGCAGCACAAGAAAATTATTAATACCAATGTCCAAAGCCCCATTCCCAATGCCCCTCAGAAGTGCTGAGTGCTGAGTTCCGAGTTCTTTACTCAGAACTCGGAACTCGGAACTCGGAACGGGCTAAACGCCCCGCTGCTAACGGAACTGTTTTGCACAATGCCCAATATCACACTTCCCACTTCCGCAAAAATGCATTCTTACAACCTAATTGCCCCTGCTAAAATCAACTTGTATCTAGAAATCATTGCAGATCGCCCCGATGGCTACCACGAGTTGGCAATGATACTCCAAAGTATTGGACTTGCAGACCAAATTGATGTTCGTTCCATCAGTACTGACACCATTCGCGTTCACTGCAACCACCCACAAGTACCGACAGATAAAAGTAATCTGGCATATAGAGCAGCAGAACTCATGGCCAGCCAATTTCCTGAAGCCTGGGCTAAATATGGAGGTGTAGAGATTAGCATCAATAAGCAAATTCCTGTAGCGGCTGGCTTAGCCGGGGGTTCGACAAATGCCGCAGCTGTATTGGTGGGGATAGATTTACTCTGGAAATTGGGACTAACTCAGTCAGAATTAGCAGAATTGGGAGCTACACTCGGTTCAGATGTGCCATTTTGTGTATCAGGTGGAACAGCGATCGCCACAGGTAGAGGCGAGCAACTTTCTCCCCTGCCCAGTTTGGATAATATATATATAGTATTGGCAAAATATCGCAGCTTAGAAGTTTCCACTGCTTGGGCATACAAAACCTATCGGCAGCAATTTGGTGATTCTTACATCAAAGATACCAACGACTTAGCAGCGCGTGCTAGTGCAGTCCACTCAGGAGCAATAGTAAAAGCGATCGTCGCTCAAGACCCAGGAAAAATTGCTCAAAAACTGCATAATGATTTAGAGCGCATAATATTACCAGCCTATCCCAAAGTATTAGAACTGCGAGAACTATTTGCAAATCAAGAAGGCGTTTTAGGAACAATGATGTCTGGTTCTGGTCCGACAGTATTTGCTCTTTTTGAGTCTGAACAGCAAGCAGAAAAAGTTAAGCTGCATCTCAGGAAAGCAATTTCTGATGAGGATTTAGAATTGTTTGTGACTCGGACAGTCACACATGGTATTGAGGTAGTATCCTCAGTTTAAAAAAGCTTTGTGAGGGATATAAGTGAGACAAAGAGGACAAGAAGATAAACAAAACTCTTAACTCAGCAATCGCCATATCCAATGCCCCATTCCTAACGCCCAAATCTAAAAATTGTATGAGTGACCAAAATTTAACTCCAAAAACAGATGTTCCAGCCAAGGTTACAGCCACTCCGTTAAGGTCTATTACTGGGGCTGTCATTTCCGGAGGAATGGCATTTGCAATGTATTCGCTAATGATTGCGATCGCCACAAATTTTGCGGCTAAACCTATCTATTCAGTTAATCCATTGGTAATAAAAATTGCCTCTGCTGTTCGTACCTTGGTTGTCGGTGTAGTTGCTTTAGGAAGCGGGATATTTGGTATAGTAACAATTGGTTTGTTAGCTCTGGCACTGCAATTATTGCTGCAACAGTTAACTAACCAAAAAAAGAGTGAAGTCCACAAGTAAAACTGACGTTGCTGATTGCAGTATCACTTAACCAAAGAGAGGAATAAAACAATACTTCAATTAATTAAGTAATTATCGAATAGAGTATTTCAGCCTTTCTAGATACTTAGAATAATACATACAATGTTTTTCGATGTAGTCGTCTAACATAATGGCTACATAGAGTGTTCTCACCTTCAACTCTAGTCATATAAATCTTACTTACAATCTGAGATCCAGGGTCAATAAACTGAGGATAAACCTTCCTAAACCAACTCCAGGTTGTCCAAATAAATTAGATTTGGAAGACCAACTTTTAATTTGCTTGCAATATTGACGCGGAGTCGGAGACACTCCGCCTCGGAGAATATCGAAACTTATCCCTCTTTTATCACTTTCCGGAGAGAATAATCTTGAATGCTTACAGCATAAGACTTTTACCAAAAATTTTGATTTCAGGCATTGTGTGAGAAAATAAACGCTCAAATGCCTGTTATATCTAGAGTTGAAAATTTGGCTCTTATTTTTCTTTTCTCAGAGTGATACAAAGAGGGATTACTTCCATATAACCCAAGATTGGCAAGTATCGGAATCAACTGTTCGCCCTACAGCACAACGCAAAAGAAAGTGTGTTGGTTAGTTCTGAGAGATTTCGTTTAGAAACAAAAAAGTCCCTGTTGATACCGTCACAGAAACCAAAAACAGTTGTGGATGTACACCGAGAGTCTCATTAAACGTCCTAAATGCACGCCCAAAAATCAAATAGGAGTCCTATCTATAAACGAAAAGCCACTTGGTTTTTTGCTTCTCTTCTGAATCCTTAAGCGATTAAGCTCAAAGCACTACTAGTCAAACGTTCTGAACCACTATAAAAAAAAGTTAGATTTACCCCTTGACAATCTAGGGGAAGACTAGCTACTCTAGTTAAGTCGGAAGGCAAAAGAGAACGCCAACGACACCTGAACCGTAAAAACACAATACTTTGAAAGCTTAAAAATAACCAATCCTCGTCAGAAGATTTTGTTTTTGGGAAAACCCAAAAAGACAATCGATATTTTAACTGGGATTCCGGGAAATATTTTTTTCGGAGCCACAAACTCGAAACACAACAAAACGGAGAGTTTGATCCTGGCTCAGGATGAACGCTGGCGGTATGCTTAACACATGCAAGTCGAACGGGCTCTTCGGAGCTAGTGGCGGACGGGTGAGTAACGCGTGAGAATCTGGCTTCAGGTCTGGGACAACCACTGGAAACGGTGGCTAATACCGGATGTGCCGAGAGGTGAAAGGCTTGCTGCCTGAAGATGAGCTCGCGTCTGATTAGCTAGTAGGTGTGGTAAGAGCGCACCTAGGCGACGATCAGTAGCTGGTCTGAGAGGATGATCAGCCACACTGGGACTGAGACACGGCCCAGACTCCTACGGGAGGCAGCAGTGGGGAATTTTCCGCAATGGGCGAAAGCCTGACGGAGCAATACCGCGTGAGGGAGGAAGGCTCTTGGGTTGTAAACCTCTTTTCTCAGGGAAGAACACAATGACGGTACCTGAGGAATAAGCATCGGCTAACTCCGTGCCAGCAGCCGCGGTAATACGGAGGATGCAAGCGTTATCCGGAATGATTGGGCGTAAAGCGTCCGCAGGTGGCTGTGTAAGTCTGCTGTTAAAGAGCAAGGCTCAACCTTGTAAAGGCAGTGGAAACTACACGGCTAGAGTGCGTTCGGGGCAGAGGGAATTCCTGGTGTAGCGGTGAAATGCGTAGAGATCAGGAAGAACACCGGTGGCGAAGGCGCTCTGCTAGGCCGCAACTGACACTGAGGGACGAAAGCTAGGGGAGCGAATGGGATTAGATACCCCAGTAGTCCTAGCCGTAAACGATGGATACTAGGCGTGGCTTGTA